>NZ_JAGGMQ010000001.1 GCF_017875465.1 Winslowiella toletana | reverse complement strand
CGTTGCCCGCTGCTGGCCGCCGCGCTTTGCCCACTGACGCTGGCGTTGTGCGTTTGGTTCGGCGATTCCTGAAAGCGGCAGAATACCAATCAACCGCAGGTGTTTCGTGCGCAGCATTGCGGAAAGCTGGCCGATAGCCGTTTTATTCTCAGCGACAATCCGGGCATATCCCGCCATTGCCTGGATGCTGCAGCGCAGCGATATCCTGGCTTATGATCATAAAGGCGAGCTGAAATTTGGGCTGAGCTATCCGGATGCGCAGTCACGTTACGTCAGTGGCGAGGGTTTTCGGCAATGGTTAAGTGAACATCGCCATCAGGGCAATATTTCGCTGGTGCTGATGCTGGAACGTGGAGAAAAGATGCCAGCCAATTTGCCGGTTGCTGATGACGTGTATCGCAATGACCGTATGTTATTCCTGCAGTACCACGCGAAGCAATGAAAATAAGTCTGCTGCTGGTATTGCTGACCAGTTTGCTCACCTGCGCGGGGCAGCTCTGTCAGAAACAGGCGGCGCGCCAGCGGCAACGCTTATTGCTGACTGGCTGGTTAATTGGCAGCCTGGTACTGCTTGGTTGCGGCATGCTGGTGTGGCTGAACGTGCTGCAACGGCTGCCTGTCAGCGTGGCCTATCCGATGCTGAGTGTTAATTTTATCCTTGTTGCGCTGGCGGCTCGCTTTATCTGGCAGGAACGGATGACAAATATTCAGTGGGCAGGCACCGTGCTGATTGCGGCTGGCGTAGCCGTAATTGGGATCTTTGCATGACGGGATACCTCCTCGCCTTATGCAGTGTGATTCTGGTTACGGCTGCGCAATTAATGCTGCGCTGGTCGATGGTGCAAATACCTGACGTCCGGGCGTTAGAGCAATGGCGTAATATTCCTCTGCAGCCTTTGCTGGTACTGGCCGGAGGGTTAATCGCCTATGGACTTTCGATGGTTTTTTGGCTGCTGACTTTAAAACGCATGCCGTTAAACCGGGCTTACCCGCTACTTAGCCTTAGTTATGTGATGGTATGGCTGCTGGCTATTAGTTTGCCGGCGTTTGCGGAGCCTTTTCATATTGGCACGCTTGTCGGCGTAATATTAATTATGCTGGGATTGTTCTGTATATTTTATAAACCGGGTAAGGAAAAGAGCTGATGGGAAATTTACATGGGACAAAACTGCGCGCTGCCGATAAAACCTAACTTGCAGCAAAGATTTTGCTTTCCATGCAAAGAGGGCGGCGATTAGAGATTTATAAAGGGGGGATCTGGCCGCGCGCCTGAAATGCCAGGTCTGTGGTGATGGTTGTATTTTGCACTGTCTACCTCTGTGGTAGAGTGCGCAGATGTCAATCAGGATGACAGGAGCCATGAAATGGGTACTACCCCTACACCGCATGATGCGGTTTTTAAACAGTTTCTCACTCGGCCCGATACCGCGAAAGATTTTCTGCAAATCCATCTGCCACCGGCATTGCTGGAGGGCTGCAACTTGCAAACTCTTCAGCTTGAATCATGCAGTTTTGTTGAAGAGGATTTACGCGCCTTCTACTCAGACGTACTTTATTCATTGTATACCGACTGTGGCGAAGGCTATATCTACTGCCTGATTGAGCATCAGAGCACGCCCGATAAAAATATGACCTTCCGGCTGATGCGTTACGCTATTGCTGCGATGCAGCGTCATCTCGACGCCGGGCACGAGCGTCTGCCGCTGGTAATCCCGGTGTTGTTTTATCATGGCGCGACCAGTCCTTATCCGTATTCAATGAACTGGCTGAAAGCCTTCGATGCCCCTGAACGGGCCGCCCGGATTTATGGCAGTGATTTCCCGCTGGTGGATATCACGGTGATCCCCGACGAGCAAATCCTCACGCACCGCAGCGTGGCGCTGCTGGAATATCTGCATAAACACAGTCGTCAGCGTGATCTGATGCAGATGCTGGAGCCGCTGGCAACGATGATTAAAGGCAATTACACTACAAGGGATCAACTGATTGCGGCCATAAATTATATGCTTCAGGTGGGTGAAACAGCCGATCCGCAATCATTTATGCGCGCGCTGGCACAGCGCGCGAGCCAATATGAGGAACTGATGATGACAGCTGCAGAAAAGCTTAAGCAGGAAGGACTAGAGAAAGGGCTGGAGAAAGGTCGCAAGGAAGGTCGCATGGAAGGCCTTGAAAAGGGACGGCTTGAGGGAATTATGGAGGTTGCCCGTAAAATGCTTTCTGAAGGTCTGGAACCCGGCAATATTATGAAAATGACCGGGCTGACGGAAGATGAGCTGAGTCAAATCCGTCCTTAACCTGTGATGTCTGTATTGCCCGTTTGCAGCACAATGCCCTGTTTCATTATCTTCCTAGCGCAGGGCATACCACTCCTTATGCTTCAGCGGATTGGTGATGGCGCCCAGAATATCGGACAGGACGTTAACGGTGATCACCAGCGCGCCCACCACCATGACTCCGGCGGAAATCGCCGCGTAATCCTGCTGGCGGATGGCGTTAATTAACCAGCGGCCAAGGCCTGGCCAGCTGAACACCATTTCGGTAATCATCGCCAGCGTCATCATGGTGGCGAACTGCAAACCGAGACGCGGGATCACTGGTGGCAGCGCGTTATGCAGCACATGGCGGCGTATCACGGTAAAACGGGATAACCCACGGGTGGCGGCGGCCTTGATGTAGTTTTTGTCGATCACGTCACTGGTGCTGATGCGCAACAGACGAATCACTTCAGTGGTGGGCGCGACCGCCAGCGCGGTTACCGGCAGGATCATATGGGTGATGGCGCTGACCAGCATTTCATGACGCCACGGCGAGTCGCTAAGCCAGGCGTCGATCAGCGCAAAGCCGGTGACATTTTTCACTTCATACAGCAGATCAAAACGACCGGAGACCGGCAGCCAGCCGAGATTCAGCGAGAAGAACAGCGTCAGCAGCAGCGCCAGCCAGAACACCGGCATCGAGAAACCCAGCAGCGCCAGTGCGCTAATCACCTTGTCCTGCCATTTGTTGCGCATCACACCGGCAATAATGCCAAGTGGGATCCCCACCAGCAGCGCCAGGCTAAACGCCATCAGACAGAGCTCCATGGTGGCGGGAAACACTTCACGCAGTTGCAGATTAATCGACTGGCCGTTAATGCTGGAGACGCCAAAGTCGAGATGCAGAATGCCTTTAAACCAGAATAGCCAGGCATCCAGCAGCGATGCGCCTTGCAACGGCGCATTGGGCGTAAAGTAACTAAGGCTGAAGCCCACCAGCGTCAGCATAAACAGCGTGGTAATCAGTAGCACCAGACGGCGCAGCGTATAGATAATCATTGCTTCGGCTCCTCGCTGTTATCCCGATGCACGCCAGCAAAAGAGGCGTTGCCAAACGGACTTAACACCAGCCCCTGAATATCATGGCGATAGGCTTGCAGACGCAGCGACGAGGCCAGCGGCAGAACCGGCAGTTCCTGCGCCAGCATGCGCTGCGCTTCATCATAGTGATCGATACGTGACGCCAGCTGCTGCGACAGTAACGCTTTATGCAGCACTTCATCAAATGCCGGGTTGCACCAGTGGGCAAAGTTAGTCTGCGAGTTGATGGCGGCGCAGCTCAGCAACGGCCGGAAAAAACTGTCCGGATCGTTACTGTCGGTCGCCCAGCCAGTCAGCGTCAGATCGTGATTCATCTCCATCAGCCGCGCTTCCTGGAAACGGCCATCAACCTGCACAATGGTGATCTGGACGCCAATCTGCGCCATATCGGCCTGAATCAGCTCGGCGGTTTTTAGCGGGCTGGGGTTCCATGACTGTGAGGCCGATGGCACCCAGAGTTTCAGATGCAGATCCTCGACCCCAAGTTTTTTCAGCTCCGCCCGCGCTTTGTCAGGGTTATATTCCGTAACGCGCGCATCATTATCATAAGCCCAGGAGGCGCGCGGCAGAATAGAAGCGGCAGTTTCGGCGGTGCCGTAATAAATCGACTCCATCAGCCGTTCATTATTGATTGCCAGCGCCAGCGCCTGACGTACCGCCGGGCGGTCAAGTGGCGGCTTGCGGGTATTAAAGGCCATATAGGCGATATTCATCCCCGGGCGCAGGGTCAGACGTAAACGCGGATCGTCGCGAAGAATCGACAGCTGGCTGGCGGCCGGATAAGCCAGCACGTCGCACTCACCGGTTAACAGTTTCGACAGACGACCCATGCCGCCCGCGCCCATATCCACCACCACCTGCGGCATGCGCGGCACGCCTTTCCAGTAGTCCGGATTACGCGCCAGACGAATATACTGACCGGCTCGATATTCGTTCAGCATAAAGGGGCCGGTGCCCACCGGCTGGCGATCCATCAGCTCCTGGCGATTTATCTTATCGAGCTGCGCGGCATATTCCGCTGACAGCACCGGCGCATAGTGGGTGGCCAGATGCCAGAGAAACGAGGCGTCCGGACTGTTAAGACGGATTTCTACCGTGTCACTGTCCAGTTTCTTCACGCTTTGCACCGCATCGGAGAACTGCAGGCTGTCAAAGTAGGGATAGTTGCCGCCGCTGACATTATGCCAGGGGTGTTTACGATCAAACATACGCGCAAAGCTGAATACCACATCGTCAGCATTCATCGGGCGCGTCGGGCTGAACCAGCGGGTGGTCTGAAAAGGGACGTTATGGCGCAGATGAAAACGGTAGGTGGCGCCGTTATCCAGCACTTCCCAACTGGAGGCCAGCTCAGGGATTAAACGGTAAGTATAGGGATCGACATCCAGCAGCCGGTCATAAAGCTGTGCCGCCAGCGTGTCCACTGCCAGCCCGCTACTGGCCAGCTGCGGATTAAAGGTGTTCATCACGCCGCTGACGCAATAGACAAAGCCGCTCTGACGAATATCACCGGGCGTTGCCGACCAGGCAGAGGCGCTTAGCACGCTAAGTCCGAGTAGCAGGGTAGAGAGTAATTTTGGCATCGGGTATGTTGGGTTCACGGGCAATAAGGTGAGTGTATCGCACTATCCGCATTGTCCCAAAGTTTGCCTGGGTAACTGCCTCTTTTCCAGGCGAATTTATTACTATCTTGCACTGCTCACTTGCCGTCGGCGGTGAGCACCAGACCTGAGGTTATTATGGTGATGAGAAAAATTCTCAATAAAGTGCTTTACAGATGATATTGAGAATGATTATTATTCATCTGCGCTTCGACGGTGGCTCTACCGAAGAAGAGCACGACATTGCTCACATTGCTTCCAGTATTTTCAGCCCGCCTTGCGCGGGCTTTTTTTTGCTTCAGCGCCAGCTTATTGATCATCATCATCAGTCACCCGTACCCCATGCTTTTTCAGCATGGCGCGCAGCTGGTGATAAGTGACACTCAGCAGTTCCGCCGCACGGCGCTGATTAAAGCGTGCCTGTTGCAGGCTCTTCTCCAGCAGGGCTTTTTCCTGCTGATTCTGCCAGTGGCGCAGATCCAGCGGCAGATCGGGGAAGGGCGCGGCCGTCTCTTGCGGGATAACGACGGCGGCGGAACGGCTGAACGGGTTAATAATGATGGTATCCAGCGGTTCATCAATGGTGCTGTGACGGTATACAGAACGCTCCACCACATTTTTCAGTTCGCGCACATTACCTGGCCAGTGATATTCCAGCAGCACCTGCTGCGCCCGGCGCGAGAAGCCTGGAAATAGCGGTAATCCCAGTTCACGGCACATCTGAATGGCAAAATGTTCCGCCATCACCAGAATATCGCTGAGTCTTTCGCGTAACGGCGGCAGCTGCACCACATCAAATGCCAGGCGGTCCAGCAGGTCCGCACGGAATTTTCCTGCCAGCGCCAGCGCGGGCAGATCGTCGTTGGTGGCGCATACCAGGCGTACGCTGACCTGCAGTGGCTGGCTGCCGCCGACGCGTTCCAGCTGACCATACTCAATTACGCGCAGTAATTTCTCCTGCACCAGCATGGGCGCGGTAGCCAGTTCATCAAGGAACAGGGTGCCGCCATCGGCGCGTTCAAAACGGCCAAGGTGGCGTTTTTGCGCGCCGGTAAATGCGCCCGCTTCATGGCCGAACAGTTCCGAATCCAGCAGGTTCTCGTTTAGTGCCGCGCAGTTTAGCGAGATAAATGGCCCCTGCCAGCGCTCGGACAGATAGTGCAGGCGGCTGGCAATCAGCTCTTTACCGGTGCCGCGTTCACCGATAACCAGCACCGGTTTATTTAGCGGCGCCAGACGCGAAACCTGCTCCAGCACTTCGAGAAAGTTATTCGATTCGCCCAGCAGGTTCTCTGTTTGTTCACTCATGATGAATTTCACCAGATGTTAGTGTCTGAAACCACCTTACGCGCTGCCTGTGGCGATGTAAAGCAAGTGACTTATTAAAAATCAATAACATATAAACTGGCACGCATCTTGAATTAAGAAATTAGCGCCTGGCGCAACACAGACAATATTAATGAGGGTTTTAATTATGGGTATTTTTTCTCGTTTTGCCGACATCGTGAACGCCAACATCAATTCATTGCTGGAAAAAGCGGAAGATCCACAGAAGCTGGTGCGCCTGATGATTCAGGAGATGGAAGATACGCTGGTGGAAGTCCGCTCCAACTCTGCCCGTGCGCTGGCGGAAAAGAAACATCTGATTCGCCGTATCGATCAGGCTGAGACGCAGCAGAATGAGTGGCAGGAAAAAGCCGAACTGGCGCTGCGTAAGGATAAAGATGATCTGGCGCGCGCTGCGCTGATTGAAAAACAGAAACTGACCGATCTGATCGCCAGCCTGAAGCAGGAAGTGAGCCAGGTAGAAGAGACGCTGGAGCGTATGAAAGGTGAAATCGGTGAGCTGGAGAAAAAACTCACCGAAACCCGCGCCCGTCAGCAGGCGCTGACGCTGCGCCATCAGGCCGCCTCTTCATCACGTGATGTGCGCCGTCAGCTGGACAGCGGTAAAATTGATGATGCAATGGCGCGCTTCGAATCCTTTGAGCGGCGTATCGATCATATGGAAGCCGAAGCGGAAAGCGTCAGCTTTGGTAAAAAGAAAACGCTCGATCAGGAATTTGCCGAACTGAAAGCCAGTGATGAGATCAGTGAGCAGCTGAACGCGTTAAAAGCCAAAATGAATAATCGTAGCGAATAAGTTCGCCCCCGGGCATTGACCGCGATGCCCGCTGAATCATCACCGTCCCGTTTTACGGGCAGACAAGGTCAAGGAGAGTGAATGAGCGCGTTATTTCTTGCCATACCGCTGACAATTTTTGTGCTGTTTGTGGCACCGATCTGGTTATGGCTGCACTACAGCAATCGTCAGAACAGCGGCGCTGAATTATCGCAAAACGATATGCAGCGTCTGCAGCAGTTAACCCAGGATGCGCGCCGCATGCGTGAGCGTATTCAGGCGCTGGAAGAGATTCTCGATGCAGAACATCCTCACTGGAGGCAGCCATGACAGGATTATCAATTAAAGGAAAAAAGTTATGGCGTATTCCACAGCAGGGTAAGTTCAAAGGCGTCTGCGCCGGTATCGCCCAGTATCTGGATATTCCGGTACGTCTGGTACGCATTATCGTGGTGCTGTCGCTGTTTTTCGGCCTGTTTATGTTCACCATCGTCGCCTACTTTATTCTGAGCTGGGTGCTCGATCCGATGCCGTACGGCGCCGACGACGAGCAGCCGTCGCCAACTGCACACCAGTTGCTGAACGAACTCAGCAATGAGTTACAGGCTGGCGAGGGACGCTTACGCGAGGTGGAACGCTATGTCACCTCCGAAACCTTCAGCGTGCGTAGCCGCTTCAGTCAGCTCTGATTTCATTCTGCGCGGGCCAGTTGCCTGGCCCTCTGTTAACCTTTCGGGAGAACCTGTCATGCGCGACTGGCAAAACACTTTGCGCCGTAACGCTGCGCCCGCGTTGAAATCGGCTGGTAAATTTATCATTATCAATGCAGTCACATATGGACCGGGCGGTATCGCCGGTTGGGCAGTAAAATCTGTCGCTCGCCGCCCGTTGCGCATTCTGCTGACGCTGGCGCTGGAACCGATTCTGGCGCGCGTGATGCGCAAAGTATCGGCGCGCTTCGTCAAGGAGACCAATGAAACGACTGCAAAATGAATTGATGTCGCTGGTAAATCGCGGCGTGGATCGCCATCTGCGTCTTGCTGTCACCGGCCTGAGCCGCAGCGGCAAGACGGCATTTATTACCTCAATGGTTAACCAGTTGCTGAACGTCCACGCCGGTGCACGCCTGCCGATGTTTTCGGCGGCGCGGGAAGATCGGCTGCTGGGGGTAAAACGCGTACCGCAGCGTGATATGGGTATTCAGCGTTTCACCTATGACGAAGGGTTGTCGCAACTGTATGCCACGCCGCCAAACTGGCCAACGCCGACGCGCGGGGTCAGTGAAATGCGCCTGGCGCTGCGCTACCGTTCGCGTGACTCGTTGCTGCGCCATTTTAAAGAGACCTCAACGCTGTATCTGGAGATTGTTGACTATCCGGGCGAGTGGCTGCTCGATCTGCCTATGCTGGCGCAGGATTATCTCAGCTGGTCACGGCAGATGACCGGCCTGCTGCAGGGCGATCGCGCCGAATGGGCGCAGCCCTGGCGCGACCTCTGCGCCGGGCTGGATCCGCTGGCGCCCGCTGACGAAAATCGTCTGGCGGAGATTGCGCAGGCGTGGACCGACTATCTGCTGCGCTGTAAGCGGGAAGGGCTGCACTTTATTCAGCCGGGACGTTTTGTGCTGCCGGGCGAGATGGCTGGCGCACCGGCGCTGCAATTTTTCCCGTGGCCGGATGTGGATGCCGACGGCGAGTCGAAGCTGGCGCAGGCGGATAAGCACAGCAATCTTGGCACCCTGCGCGCGCGCTTTAACTACTACTGCCAGCATGTGGTAAAAGATTTCTATAAGAACTACTTCCTGAAATTTGACCGGCAGATTGTGCTGGTGGACTGCCTGCAACCGCTGAACAGCGGGCCACAGGCGTTTAATGATATGCGGCTGGCGTTAACTCAGCTGATGCAGAGTTTTCACTATGGCCAGCGCACGCTGTTTCGCCGCCTGTTCTCGCCAGTGATCGATAAACTGCTGTTTGCCGCCACCAAGTCGGATCACGTTACCGCCGATCAGCACGCTAACCTGGTATCACTGTTGCAGCAGCTGGTTCAGGATGCCTGGCAGAATGCCGCCTTTGAAGGCATTACCATGGATTGTGTTGGGCTGGCGTCAGTGCAGGCGACACAGAGCGGGCTGGTCGATCATCAGGGCGAAAAAATCCCGGCGCTGCGCGGTCATCGTTTACAGGATAATGAGCCATTAACCTTTTATCCTGGCGAAGTGCCGCCACGCCTGCCGGGCAATGCGTTCTGGCAGCAGCAGGGCTTTCACTTTGAACAGTTCCGGCCACAAAATATTGATGTCGATCGGCCGTTGCCACATATTCGTATGGATGCGGCGCTGGAATTTTTACTGGGAGATAAACTGCGATGAATGACAATAAGCCGCTGAAGGCCCGTATCGATTTTGCCAAACCGCTGGAAGCTGAGCAGCCGCCGCTGATCAAGCCCGCGGTCGCTTTTACCCGGCAGGATTCACAATTTATTGTCCAGCAGGCGGAAGAGGCGGAGCCGCTGGAAGAGGGCGCGGGTGAGCGTGCGGTAGAAGCCGCATTGCGCCCTGAACGCAGCCTGTGGCGTAAACTGGTCACCGCCGGTCTGGCGCTGTCTGGCGTCAGTGTGGTGGCACAGGGCGTGCAATGGATGCATAACGCCTGGCTGACCCAGGACTGGGCAGCGCTGACGGGCGGCGTGGCGGGAGGTCTGATAGTGCTGGCGGGTGTCGGTTCGCTGGCCTCTGAATGGCGTCGCCTGTACAAATTGCGTGAGCGTGCGGAAGAGCGTGATATTGGCCGCGAGCTGTTGCACAGCCATGGTATGGGCAAAGGCCGTGAGTTTTGCGAGAAGCTGGCGCGTCAGGCCGGTCTGGATCAGGGGCATCCGGCGCTACAACGCTGGCAGGCGTCGCTGCATGAAACCCATAATGACCGCGAAGTTGTCGCGCTCTATGCCCAGCTGGTACAGCCGGTGCAGGATCGTCAGGCGCGGCGTGAAATCAGTCGCTCGGCGGCGGAATCGACGCTGATGATCGCCGTCAGCCCGCTGGCGCTGGTGGATATGGCGTTTATCGCCTGGCGTAATCTGCGGCTGGTCAATCGCATCGCGGCGATTTACGGCATTGAACTGGGCTACTTTAGCCGGCTTCGTCTGTTCCGTCTGGTGCTGCTGAATATCGCTTTCGCTGGCGCTTCAGAGCTGGTGCGCGAAGTGGGGATGGACTGGATCTCACAGGACATCGCCGCGCGTCTTTCTGCCCGTGCCGCACAGGGTATCGGTGTTGGGCTGCTTACCGCGCGTCTCGGCATTAAAGCGATGGAGTTATGCCGACCGTTGCCGTGGCTGGAAGATGATAAACCGCGACTGGGTGATTTCCGCCGCGAGTTAATTGGTCAACTAAAAGATACAGTTCAGGGCAACAGCAAAACCCAGCAGTGACGGCATTCCGCATCACACCTGTCAACTTTTCATGACAGATCGCTTCAGACCTGGCGGATGTTGGCGTATTATCTTCAGTAATCGTTTTTTCCATTATTGAACAAGGCCAACCCAATGCGTTTGGAAGTCTTTTGCCAGGACCGACTTGGTCTGACGCGCGAACTGCTGGATTTGCTGGTTGAACGCAGTATTGATCTGCGCGGTATTGAAATCGCCACTATTGGTCGCATCTATCTTAACTTTTCCTCCATCGCTTTTGAGCAGTTCAGTAATCTGATGGCTGAAATCCGCCGCATTCCTGGCGTGACCGATGTGCGTACCGTCTCTTTTATGCCTTCAGAGCGCGAACATCGCGCCCTGAGCGCTCTGCTGGTGGCGCTGCCGGAGCCGGTGTTTTCCATTGATCTGAGAAGTAAAGTGGAACTGGCGAATCCGGCGGCGCAAACCCTGTTTGATCTCGATGAACAGAAAATTCGTAACTACACCGTCAGCTCATTGATCAGCGGTTTTAATTTCACCCGCTGGCTGGAGAGTGAACGCGTAGAACCCCAGACACAGCATGTGGTGATTCAGGGGCGCGATTTCTTGATGGAGGCGCGGCCCATTCTGACCGTCGCCGATAATGAGATGCAGAGCAGTCTGGTGGGCGCAGTCGTTATGCTGAAATCCACGGCGCGGATGGGACAACAGCTGCAGAATCTGGCGGTAAATGATGAAACGGAATTCGATCATCTG
This sequence comes from Winslowiella toletana, assembly GCF_017875465.1. NCBI lineage: Bacteria > Pseudomonadati > Pseudomonadota > Gammaproteobacteria > Enterobacterales > Erwiniaceae > Winslowiella > Winslowiella toletana. The sequence goes on along the minus strand of NZ_JAGGMQ010000001.1, from coordinate 5,152,299 downwards.
GTCGCGGTTAACCCGAAAATGCGTCAGGTGGTGGAGCAGGCACGCAAGCTGGCGATGCTTGATGCGCCATTGCTGATTGTTGGTGATACCGGCACTGGTAAAGATATGCTGGCGCGTGCCTGTCATCTGCGCAGTACACGTGGCAAAAAACCGTTCCTCGCGCTTAACTGCGCCTCACTGCCGGATGATGTGGCGGAAAGTGAACTGTTCGGCCATGCGGCCGGAGCCTATCCTAATGCGCTGGAAGGTAAAAAAGGCTTCTTTGAACAGGCGAATGGCGGTTCGGTATTGCTGGATGAGATTGGCGAAATGTCGCCACGGATGCAGACCAAACTGCTGCGTTTTCTTAATGATGGCACGTTCCGCCGGGTCGGCGAAGAGCACGAGGTGCATGTCGATGTGCGGGTGATTTGCGCCACGCAGAAAAACCTGACCGAAATGGTGCATCGCGGCGAGTTCCGCGAGGATCTGTTTTATCGCCTGAATGTATTAACCATCAATCTGCCGCCGCTGCGCGATCGTCCGCAGGATATCCTGCCGCTGACCGAGATGTTTGTTGCCCGCTTTGCCGATGAGCAGGGAGTGGCGCGCCCGCGTCTGTCGCCGCAGCTGAACGCATTTTTAACCCGCTATAACTGGCCAGGCAATGTGCGTCAGCTCAAGAATGCGCTCTACCGCGCCTTAACCCAGCTGGAAGGTTATGAATTGCGTCCGCAGGATATCATTCTGCCGGAGTTTTCAATGGAAGTGTCGCTGGGCGATGATGCGATTGAAGGATCACTGGATGAAATCACCAGCCGCTTTGAACGCTCGGTGCTGATGCGTCTGTATCTGTCGTATCCCAGCACGCGTAAGCTGGCGAAACGTCTCGGCGTGTCGCATACCGCTATCGCCAATAAACTGCGCGAATACGGGCTGAGTCAGAAAAAAGAGAGTTAAAACTGCAGGGCGAGGGGTTATTCCTCGCCCGGTTTGTTACTTCAGCGCTGCCAGCGCCGCATCGTAATCCGGCTCGGTGGTGATTTCCGGCACCAGCTGGCTGTACAGCACCTGGTCTTTATCATCCAGCACCACGACCGCACGGGCAGTCAGACCCTGTAGTGGGCCATCAACAATCGCCACACCATAATCTTCTTTAAACTCAGCGCCGCGCAAAGTAGACAGCGTTACGACGTTGGTTAAGCCATCTGAACCGCAAAAACGCGACTGGGCAAAAGGGAGGTCGGCAGAGATACATAACACCACCGTATTATCCAGCTCGCTCGCCAGCTGATTAAACTTACGCACTGATGCAGCGCAGACGCCGGTATCAATACTGGGGAAAATATTCAGGACTTTACGCTTGCCTGCGTAGTCAGAGAGTGAAACATCAGAAAGATTCTTGGCTACGAGGCTGAATGGCTTTGCTGCCTGGCCTGGCACCGGAATCTGACCCGCAACCGTTACCGGGTTACCCTGAAAATGGACTGTCTGAGACATAGTGGTTCCTTTTACATGTGTTTGACACGTCGGCCAGCCCAGGTGAACTGGCCCGATAAAGAGAGCAAAATTATATGACATGTTCGTGACATGCGCTTAACCATTAAGCGTGGCACAGGGTGAATATTTTGCCTGGCCTGATAGCGCAGCGGCGGCTGATGGGCTAAAACTAAGCAAAAGAAATCAAAAGGAAACGTGGATGAGAGCGGTAAAAGTATATCCGGAAGCCTGGCCGTTACATACTCCGTTTGTGATTGCGCGCGGCGCGCGTACTGAAGCGGGCGTGGTGGTGGTGGAACTGGAAGATAATGGGGTGAAAGGTGTGGGCGAATGTACCCCTTATCCACGCTATGGCGAAACCGAAGCCTCAGTGCTGGCGCAGATTGCGGCGATATTGCCGCAACTTGAACGCGGCGTTACGCGCGATGAGCTGCAAACTCTGTTGCCCGCTGGTGCCGCGCGTAATGCAGTTGACAGCGCACTATGGGATTTACAGGCGCAGCAGAGCGGCAGCAGCTTATGGCAACTGACTGCCACCACCCGGCCCGGGCATATCAGTATGGCGCAGACCGTCAGTATTGATGCGCCTGAGGCGATGGCCAGCAGCGCACTGGCGTTATGGCAAAACGGTGCGCGCCTGCTGAAGATTAAAATGGATGATCATCTGATCACTGAACGACTGATGGCGATCCGCGCGGCGGTGCCGGAGGCGATGCTGATAGTCGATGCTAATGAATCCTGGAAAAGTGAAGGGCTGGCGTCACGCTGCCAGTTGCTGGCCGATCTCGGTGTGCTGATGCTGGAACAGCCACTACCGGCGCAGGATGATGCGGCACTGGAGAACTTTATCCATCCGCTGCCGGTTTGTGCTGATGAGAGCTGCCATACGCGCGACAGCCTGAGTGCGCTGGCAAAACGCTATGAGATGATCAATATCAAACTGGATAAAACCGGTGGGCTGACCGAAGCGCTGGCGCTGGCGCAGCAGGCAAAGGCGGCGGGCTTCACTATTATGCTCGGATGTATGCTCTGCACCTCAAGGGCAATCAGCGCCGCGTTGCCGCTGGCCCCCGGCGCGCGTTTTGTCGACCTGGACGGGCCTACCTGGCTGGCGGTAGACGTTGAGCCAGGCTTGCACTTCTCCAGCGGCAGTATCGATCTTACGGCTGCCAGCTAAGCAGATCGACCATGGCGTGCAGGTATTTTTCCGTTGCTTCATCGGCGGCAATCGGCGGCAGCTCCGCGGTGATACAGGGCAGGCCGAGATCGGCGCACCAGCTGCCGAAAGAGCCGGGCGTGGCGTAGCCGACACTGGTGACCAGCGGCAGCGCCATTTTTTTTGCCAGCCAGTGTCCCAGCAGGCTGCTGTGGGGATCTTCAATGCAGGCTAAAGGTTCGTGGAAAGTGACCACCCACGGCGGCTGCAAATGATGGATCAGGTCGCACAGCGCCTGGGTTTCGCTTTCTGAAGCGGGATAGTCGCCGGTAGAGAGCAGCACATCGCGCTCATCGGCCGCGCTGTTCCAGCGATAGACGGTATCGCCAGATTGCCAGTTAGCCGCCGGAAAATTACGGTTCAGATCGACGCCGCGCGAGTTAGCGCGCAAACCGAGCTGACAACCATCCGGATTGACCGCCAGCACCACATGATGGCGTCGGTGCGGCTCCTGCAGGGTGCGCATCGCACAGGAGAGGGTGACGACCGCCGCGGTTTCATCGCCATGCGTGCCCGCCAGAATCAGCCCGCTCTCCTCATCGGCATTCGGTGCCGGAAACCACAGCAGCGGCGCGCCCAGTTGTGAAGTGCCATAGTTTTTCATGGTGGCATCCAGCATGCCGCGCTGCGGACGCGGGTGTAATAAAGACATGATGTCGCTCCTGTGAAGATGTTCGCAATAAAGCTAACGTAAAATGGCGTTTTAGAAAATAGCTATTTATCGATCAACTATTTGCGCTACAGTGCCAGATATCGCCCCCGACCCGGCGCATCATTTTTTGTATATTAATGTCGACAGCTGAAGGACAGGTTATGACCAAAACATTTCGCTTAACTCTGAGCGCGCTGCTGATTGCCAGCGCCTGTTTTACGGCGACAGCCGCCACCGTTCCTGCCGGTACTGAGCTGGCCGCAAAGCAGGAGATTGTGCGTCATATTAAAGATGAACCGGCCTCACTTGATCCGGTAAAAGCTGTCGGGCTGCCGGAAATCCAGGTGATCCGCGATCTTTTCGAAGGACTGACTAATCAGGATGCGCAGGGCAAAATTGTACCGGGCGTGGCGCTGAGCTGGCAAACGAATGACAATAAAACCTGGACCTTTACGCTGCGCAAAGATGCGCGCTGGTCAAATGGCGAGCCGGTTACCGCCCATGATTTTGTCTGGAGCTGGCGTCGGCTGGTTGATCCGAAAAACACCTCCTCATTTGCCTGGTTTGCCGATCTGGCCGGGATTGAAAACGCCAGAGCGATTACCAAAGGTGAAATGCCCGCGGACAAACTTGGCGTAACGGCGCTGGATGATTATCGTCTGAAGGTGACGCTGGATAAACCAGTGCCTTACTTTGTCAGTCTGACCGCCAATTTTGCTTTCTATCCGACACCGCAAAAGGTGGTTGAGAAGCTGGGTAATGACTGGACAAAGCCGGGAAATCTGGTGGGTAACGGCGCTTATACATTGCAGGATCGGGTGGTGAATGAAAAGCTGGTGCTGGTGCGTAATCAACACTACTGGGATAACCCGCATACGGTACTGAATAAAGTGACCTTTGTGCCGATTAACGAAGAATCCAGCGCCACCAAGCGCTATCGCGCAGGCGATATCGATATTACCGAGTCATTCCCGAAAAACCTCTATCAGCTGCTGAAAAAGCAGATCCCGCATGAGGTCTATACGCCGGATCAGCTCGGCACCTACTATTACGCATTTAATACGCAGAAAGGGCCGACCGCTGATGTGCGCGTTCGTAAGGCGCTCTCCTGGAGTATTGATCGCCAGATTATTGCCGAAAAGGTACTGGGCACCGGTGAAAAACCGGCATGGCACTTTACGCCGGATGTGACTGCTGGCTTTAAGCCGAAAGCCAGCATCCTGCAACAGCATGCGCAGGAAGAGCTGAACGCACAGGCGAAAGCGCTGCTGGCCGCTGCGGGTTATGGTCCGTCGAAACCCCTTAATCTGACACTGCTGTATAATATCTCGGAAAATAACCAGAAGATTGCAATTGCCGTCGCCTCTATGTGGAAGAAGAACCTCGGGGTTAACGTCAGGTTGCAAAACCAGGAGTGGAAAACCTATATCGACAGCCGCAACACCGGTAATTTCGATGTTATCCGCGCTTCCTGGGTTGGCGACTACAATGAGCCTTCAACCTTCCTCAGCCTGCTGACTTCCAGCCATAGCGGCAATATCGCGCGCTTTAAAGATGCGAATTACGATAGCGTGCTGGAAAAAGCCAGTAGTGAAGGCAATGCGGAGGCGCGCAATGATGATTACAACCAGGCCGAGCAGCTGATTGCCGAACAGGCGCCAATTGCGCCGATTTATCAGTACACCAATGGCCGTCTGATTAAGCCATGGGTGAAAGGCTATCCGATTACCAACCCGGAAGATGTTGCTTATAGCCGCGAGATGTATATTTTGCAGCACTAAGACGATAGCGAATCACAGCCCCGGAATACCGGGGTTGATCACTTAGCCGTTAATGCTACTGATGTTATTAAATTTTCAGTAGCGAAGAGGGTATCCGGCACCAGCACATCCGCTATAATCGGCGACAATTCGCGAGCCATATCACACTTCCACCCTGTGGCGCTTGAGACCAGCATATAATTGATTAAGGTGATGGCATTGGATTGTTACTGCTATACAGCAGGCAAAACCTGATCAGCCGGAAGTCTCCCTTTCTGGCGGTCAGGTTTTTTTGTTTTCAGGCCGGGAAATGAAAATAGCAAAAATATTAAATAATAATGTTGTGCTGGTACATGACGAACAGGGCCATGAACAGGTGGTGATGGGGCGCGGAATCGCCTTTAAAAAATGTTCTGGCGATGAGCTGGATGGGGCGCTGATTGAAAAGGTGTTTTCCCTGAAAAGCCATGATCTTACTGGCCGTTTAACCGAGCTGTTATCAGAGATCCCGCTGGAAGTGGTGATCGCCAGCGAATGCATTATCACGCTGGCAAAACAGCGCCTGAACACCGATCTGCACGAAAGTCTGGCGATTGCGCTGACCGATCATATCAACTTTGCGCTGGAGCGGCAGCGGCAGAATTTACCGATGCGTAATGTGCTGCAATGGGAGATTCGCAGCCTCTATCCGCGCGAGTACGCGCTGGGGCTGGAGGCGCTGGCGATTATTACTCAACGGCTACAGGTCAGCCTGCCGGAGGATGAGGCCGGTTTTATCGCCCTGCACCTGGTCAATGCGCAGCTAAACAGTGAAATGCCGGAGGTGATGCATATCACCCGTTTTATGCAGGAGATCCTGCATATTGTTAAATATCAGCTGAGCCTTGATTATCAGACCGATTCGCTGAGCTATAACCGTTTTGTCACCCATCTTAAATTCTTCTCGCAGCGGATGCTGGGGAAACGCGGCGTCTACAGTGACGATGAATCACTGCATGATGTGGTGCGCGACCGCTATCCGCAGGCCTATCTCTGTGTGCAGAAAATCGATCGCCATGTAATGACGAAGTATGCCTATGCGCTGGGCAGTGAAGAGCGGATGTTTCTGACCATTCATATCGAACGGGTACGCAAAGAGACGCTGGCGCTTCAGGAAGGTGACGACGAAGCCTGAGGGCGTGATTTCGGGCCAGCATGGCTGGCCCGCGAGGATTATTTCAGTGATGCGCCGTGGCTGTTAATCACTTCCTGATACCACCAGAAGCTTTTCTTGCGCGTGCGGGTAAGGGTGCCGCTGCCGCTGTCATCGCGATCAACATGGATAAAACCGTAGCGTTTTGAGAACTCCGCTTTTGAGGCGCTGACCAGGTCAATCGGTCCCCAGCAGGTGTAACCCCAGACTTCAACGCCATCTTCGATTGCCTCACGTACCTGTACCAGGTGATCGTTAAGGTAGGCAATACGATAGTCATCGTTAATCGATCCGTCGGCTTCCACTTTGTCGCGTGCGCCAAGTCCATTTTCAACAATAAACAGCGGTTTCTGATAACGGTCATACAGCTCATTCATCAGGTAGCGCAGACCTTCCGGATCGATCTGCCAGCCCCACTCAGAACTCGCCAGATGCGGGTTAGGCACCATATTCAGGATATTGGCGCGTGCTTTCTGATTCTGTTCTTCGTCGGTGGTCACACAGCCGGTCATATAGTAGCTGAAAGAGATAAAGTCGACGGTGCTTTGCAGATCGCGCTTATCCTGCTCTTCAATCACCAGGCTAATGCCCTGATCCTTAAAGAAGCGCGTCATATATGCCGGGTAGTAGCCGCGCACCTGCACATCACCAAAGAACAGCCAGTCGCGGTTCTGTTGCAGGGTTTCCATTACATCTGCCGGACGGCAGGTTAGCGGATAGAGCATGCCGCCCAGCAACATATTGCCGATTTTGCCATCCGGCACAATCTCATGGCAGGCTTTCACTGCGCGTGCGCTGCCAACCAGCTGGTGGTGGATTGCCTGATAGATCGCCTGTTTATCGCTATCCTCCGGCAGACCAACACCGGTAAATGGCGCATGCAGCGACATATTGATCTCATTAAAAGTCAGCCAGTGTTTCACTTTGTCTTTATATCGGCTAAACACGCAGCGCGCATAATTAACAAAGAAGTCGATGGTCTGACGATTGCCCCAGCCACCATAGTTTTTTATCAGACCATACGGCATCTCATAATGGGAGAGGGTGACCAGCGGAGTGATATTGTATTTCGCCATTTCATCAAACAGACGGTCATAGAACGTCAGGCCGGCTTCATTGGGCTGCGCTTCATCACCATTGGGGAAAATACGTGTCCAGGCGATGGAGATGCGTAATACGGTAAAGCCCATCTCAGCGAATAACTTAATGTCTTCGGGATAGCGGTGATAGAAATCGATCGCCTCGTCTTTAATGCCAAAGTCGCCGGGCTGGCGTTCAATGCGTTCGCCAAAGATACCCTGCGGCTGGAGATCGGACGTCGATAATCCCTTGCCGTCTTTCTGCCAGGCGCCTTCAACCTGGTTCGCGGCGACAGCGCCACCCCAGAGGAAATGTTGCGGGAAACGTGCAGTCATCAGTATTTCTCCTTGTTTATTTAATCAGGGTCAGCAGCGCGGCGTTTTCTTCCACCTGGCTTTGCTGGCTGGCGGCTAAAACGTCGATATAGTCATCACTGTTACTGATAATCACCGGGGTGGTGAGGTCATAACCTGCCGCGGTAATCGCGGGGATATCGAATTCAAGCAGCAGGTCGCCGACTTTTATACGGTCATCCTGCTGCACATGGGCTGTGAAGTGCTGGCCATCAAGTTTTACCGTATCGATACCGACATGGATCAGCACTTCTGCGCCGCTCTCATCTTCCAGACCAATCGCGTGTTTAGTGCGGAACAGCGAGGAGACCGTGCCGTTAACCGGTGAAACCACCCGCCCCACAGCAGGCCTGATGGCGATGCCTTTACCCAGTAAGCCACTGGCGAAGGTTTCATCATTTACCTGTTCCAGCGGCAGCAATTCACCCTTAATCGGGCTGCTGAGGGTGATTTTGCTGAGTAAATCCGGATTAACCGAAGTGACCGGCGCCGCAGCGGGCGGCGTTGCGATTTCCGGCTCATTCATCGGCGCAAACAAGCGGGTGGCAATCGCCGCGAACGCAAAGGCGACAATCGCACCGACAAAGGCGGCGGTAACTGAAGCGTCATAACCGGTTTTGGGTATCACCTGCGCAAAAGTAAAAATGCCGGGGAAGCCAAATGAGAACGCGGTGGTATGGAAGAAACCAAGGATGGCTGCACCCATGGCGCCGCCAGCACAACCAAAGATAAATGGACGACGTTTGGGCAGAGTAACGCCGTATACCGCAGGTTCAGTAATGCCAAACAGGCTGGCGCTGAATGCGGATGCGGCAATGCCTTTCATTTTCGCGTCGCGGGTTTTCAGCAAGACGCCAAGGGTGGCGCCAGCCTGACCAAAAATGGCCGGCATCAGCAGCGGTAACAGCGTATCCTGGCCGAGCATGCTGAGGTTGTTGATCATAATCGGCACCAGTCCCCAGTGCAGGCCGAAAATCACACATACCTGCCAGAAGGCGCCAGCCAGCGCCCCGGCAACTGCGGAGTTAAGGCTGTAGACAAACAGGTAGCCATCAGCCAGCAGCTGACTTAACCAGGTGGCGACAGGGCCAATCAGCAGGAAGGTCAGGGGAACCACTACCGCCAGGCAGATCAGCGGGGTAGTGAAGTTGCGAATTGCCCCGGGCAGACGTGTGTGGATATTGCGCTCAATCAGGCAGGAGAGCCAGCTGGCAAAGATAATCGGGATAACCGATGAGCTGTAATTGATCAGCAACAGCGGAATACCAAAGAAGTCGAGCGGCTGGTTACCGCTTTGCTCCGCCTGAAATGCCTGTAGCATTACCGGATGTACCAGCGCCGCGCCGATGGTCATGCAGATATACGGACTGCCGCCGAACTTCTTACCGGCGCTGTAGCCGAGGGCGATGGGCAGAAAGTAAAACAACGCATCACTGGCGGCGGTCAGCGCTTTGTAACCGCCGCTGCTGTCACTTAACACGCCGGTGGCCAGCGCAACCGCCAGCAGACCTTTCATAATCCCGGAGGCGGCCATCACCCCGATATACGGCAGGAAAATCCCGGAAACAATATCGATAAAACGGGCCAGCAGTGGCTCTTTACTGTTGTCCGTCGTCTCTTCAGCCTGTTCACCCAGACCGGTCTGGCTGACCACTGCCTGATAAACTTCAGAAACATGGTTGCCGATCACCACCTGAAACTGGCCTCCGCTTTCCACCACCATAATCACGCCAGGATTATTTTTCAGCCCTTCGCTGTCGGCTTTGCCGTGATCTTTCAGTTTAAAGCGCAGGCGTGTCGCACAGTGCATGACCGATTTGATATTTTCCCTGCCGCCCACGCCTTGCAGAATGGATGCTGATAAATCTCCGTATTTCATGCTGTTAGCTCCCGAACAAACCAGAGGTTATGATATTTATCGTTGCGTTACTGAGTTCAGGCCAAAAAAAAAACCTAAACCAGTTGTCTCTGCGCCAGAAGAGGGCGGAAACAAGTGGTTTAGGTTTTGCCTGATAGTCAGTAACAATCCTGTTTAACTGGCCTGAGTTTTCATCACTGCTTCTTTACAGGCAAGTGATTTAGCGGGTGAACAGTTAAATTCGTGACCGGGATCTGATTTTTTCGCCAAAAATGACACGCTTTGTCACCGTTATCCCCGGCGGGATGATTGCATCTGCCAGGCGGCACGCTAGACTGTATCGTATTGATTATATTCACACTGAGGCAAGACGTGAACGTTATTGAAGGCAAAGCGCTCCAGGTTTCCGATGCCATTATCTCCTGTCAGCTGGATGGCAAAGGCGGGCTGATACCGATCGACGATAGCGACGTGATTAACTGCGAACGCCCTTGCTGGCTGCATCTGAATTATACGCATCGTGACAGTGCCGAATGGCTGGCATCAACGCCGCTGATCCCGGATGCGGTTCGCGCTGCACTCTCCGGCGACAGTATGCGTCCGCGGGTCAGTCGTCTGGGCGACGGCTTTATGATTACTTTGCGCAGCGTCAATCTGAACAGCGAATCGCGTCCCGATCAGCTGGTGGCGATACGGGTGTTTATCAACGATAAAATTATTGTCTCGACGCGCCGTCGCAAAGTGTATGCCATCGATGAAGTGCTGACCGATCTGCAAAATGGTAATGGTCCGGTGGATGGCGGCAGCTGGCTGGTGGATGTGTGTGATGCCTTAACCGATCACACCAGTGAATTTATTGAAGAGCTGCATGACAAGATTATTGAGCTGGAGGATGCACTGCTCGAACAGCGCATCCCGGCACGCGGCGAGCTGGCGCTGATCCGCAAGCAAATAATTGTTATGCGTCGCTATATGGCGCCGCAACGTGATGTCTATGCGCGGCTGGCCAGTGAGCGCCTCGGCTGGATGGATGACAATGAACGCCGCCGTATGCAGGAGATCTCTGACCGGCTGGGGCGTGGACTGGATGATTTAGATGCCAGCGTCGCGCGTACCGCTGTGCTGGCCGATGAAATCACCACGGTGATGGCTGATGCGATGAACCGCCGGACTTATACCATGTCGCTGCTGGCAATGGTGTTTCTGCCGACCACATTCCTTACCGGTCTGTTTGGCGTCAATCTCGGCGGTATTCCTGGCGGCAGCTATCGCTTTGGTTTCAGCATCTTTTGTCTGATGTTAGTGGTGCTGGTTCTGGGTGTTGCCTGGTGGTTAAAACGACGTAAATGGTTGTGAAGTTATGAGAAAAGGCAGGCAAAAGCGTGAATAAAGCTGATCGATATCAATAAATCATTGACGCTATCGCGGCAAACTCTGTTCCGCAGGTGAATGCAACGTCAAGCGATGGGCGTTGCGCTCCATATTGTCTTACTTCCTTTTTTGAATTACTGCATAGCACAATTTGATTCGTACGACGCCGGCTACTCGCCGGCTTTTTTTTGCCCGTTTGCCAGCGCGCCTTATCCCACCTAAGCTTAACTTTCATGTCTGACAAAGGAGGAAAGCATGTTCGCAACTGATTATGCAGAACAACCTTACGCTTCCGATCCGGTGCCTGTCGATCCGGTACCGATCCCCGAACCGATTCCGCGACCCCAACCGATGCCCGATCCGCCACCTGATGAGCCGGACCCGCACCCGATTATTGACCCGCCGCCACATGTATAAAAAAGGGGCGCCGTTGCGCCCCTGATCTTTATCTGATTTCTACTATATCCAGTCGCTGTAGCGGCTGCTCATCATCTTCGTCGGGTTGCCAGCCAGCCGGCTGTGCCGGCAGCGATTCACGATCGAATGCCAGATCGCCGCCGTCCACCACTTCTGCGCCGTGCTGAATCCCTTTAAAGTCAAACAGCGTGTTATCGGCCATATGCGAAGGGACGATGTCCTGCATGGCGCTGAACATGGTTTCAAGCCGTCCCGGATAGCGCTTATCCCAGTCGCGCAGCATATCGCCAATCACCTGACGTTGCAGATTAGGCTGCGAACCGCACAGGTTACACGGAATAATCGGGTACTGGCGCGCAATGGCAAAGCGTTCAATATCTTTCTCACGGCAGTAGGCCAGCGGGCGGATCACAATCTGTTTGCCATCGTCACTCATCAGCTTCGGTGGCATCCCTTTCATTTTGCCGCCGTAGAACATATTGAGGAACAGGGTTTGCAGAATGTCGTCGCGATGATGGCCAAGGGCAATTTTGGTCGCCCCCAGTTCCGTGGCGGTACGATACAGAATGCCGCGCCGCAGACGAGAGCAGAGTGAGCAGGTGGTTTTCCCTTCCGGGATCTTATCTTTAACGATGGAATAGGTATCTTCGTTAACGATTTTATACTCCACGCCCAGCGCTTCGAGATACTGCGGCAGAATATGTGCAGGGAAGCCCGGCTGCTTCTGATCAAGGTTAACCGCGATCAGCGAAAAAGAGACCGGCGCGCTTTTCTGCAAATTGCTTAACAGCTCCAGCATGGTATAGCTGTCTTTGCCGCCAGAAAGGCAGACCATAATCCGGTCGCCATCTTCAATCATATTGAAATCGGCGATCGCAGCGCCCACGTTGCGGCGCAGGCGTTTCTGCAGTTTATTGATGTTATACTGCTCTTTCTTGGTAATCTCTTGATTTTCTGACATTTAAATGACGCTCAAACGAAATTAAGGGTACCTGTGGGGCATGCATGCATCAGGAACAAATAGTGGTTTCTGAGTTTACAGGTTCGCCACTGACATCGGCTATGGATGGATATGCCGTGTATGGTACGGATTGCGGCGAATACCAGCAAGTTTTAAAGTGTTCGCTGGTGGCGCTGAGTTCGATAGCTGCTATTGGGCGTGGGGCAGTGCATCCAACATCAATGTCAGAAATTGGAAAACTGAACGATTTTTTAGGTAAATGGACGACCAGAGTGGGGATCTCGCAATATAGAGGAAAGCGCCCAACACCCACCTGAGGCAATTAATCATCCCCGCAGGATTTCACCCCCCAGGCGGGAATAATGCAGGAAAAGGCGACTTTTCTGCTAGACTACGCGCCATTAAACCCGTCCGATTTTTGCAGAGAGTTTTCCGTGACCGCTTTTTCAACCCTGACGCAACTACCCGCCAGCCAGATCGCTAACCTTGAAGAGATGGGTTATCTGGCGATGACGCCAATTCAGGCCGCCGCGCTGCCTGCCATTCTTGAAGGCCGCGATGTGCGCGCGCAAGCGAAAACCGGCAGTGGTAAAACTGCCGCGTTTGGTCTTGGTGTGTTGCAGCGTATCGATGCGACGCAGTACAGCACCCAGTCGCTGGTGCTCTGTCCGACGCGCGAACTGGCGGATCAGGTCACCAAAGAGCTGCGTCGCCTGGCGCGCTTCACGCAGAATATTAAAATTCTGACGCTTTGCGGCGGACAGCCGCTGGCGGCGCAGCGCGACTCATTGCTGCATGCGCCACATATCGTGGTCGGGACGCCAGGGCGTATTATGGATCACCTGAAACGCGAAACCCTGAAGCTGGATAATCTGAATACGCTGGTGCTGGATGAAGCTGACCGCATGCTGGAGATGGGCTTCCGCGAAGATATCGATACCATTATCAGCTATACCACCACAGAACGTCAGACGCTGCTGTTTTCCGCCACCTGGCCACAGGGCATTGCGCAGATTAGCGGTCGTATTCAGCGCGATCCATTAACGGTCGAAACCGGTGATGTGTCTGAACTGCCGTCAATTGAGCAGTACTTCTATGAAGCCGGTAACCGCGAAAAACTGACCATGCTGATTGGCCTGCTTAGTCAGCAGCAGCCGAAATCCTGCGTGGTGTTTTGCAATACTAAACGCGAGTGTGATGATATTGCTCAGGCGCTGGACAGCAGCCAGATCAGCGCCATGGCGCTGCACGGTGATTTAGAGCAGCGTGATCGTGATCAGGTATTAATCCGCTTTGCCAACGGCAGCTGTCGTGTGCTGGTGGCGACGGATGTTGCCGCGCGTGGCCTCGATATTAAAGAGCTGTCGATGGTGGTGAACTATCAGCTGTCGTTTGATCCGGAAGTGCATGTCCACCGTATCGGCCGTACCGCGCGCGCCGGACAGCAGGGTAAAGCGGTCAGTTTTGTTGCGCCAGATGAGATGGTTCGCGCCCATGCGCTGGAAGATTATCTGCAGATGAAACTGAACTGGCAGCAGGGCGCGCCGTTGAAGTCTGTTGATGTGCGACCGCTGGATGCCGAAATGGCCACGCTGTGCATTGATGGCGGACGCAAAGCGAAAATCCGTCCGGGCGATATTCTGGGCGCATTAACCGGTGATGCGGGACTCTCCGGGGAACTGGTGGGCAAAATCGATATCACCGCTACGCATGCCTATGTGGCAATCCGTCATGACGCCGCGCGTCAGGCGATGAAACAGCTGCAACAGGGCAAAATTAAGGGCAAAACCTGCCGTGCGCGTCTGCTGAAATAAAGGAACGGCCGCCAAAGCACGCGTGAAGCGGCTCTGGCGGTAACTGCCTTTAGTGGGTAATCACTTCTGGCGCCTGTTTGATTAAGCCTTCGCTACCGGCAAGCAGCTTTTTAAAATGAGGCTGCTCATTGTGCAATGCAATTGCTGCTTCATCCTGCCAGGTTTCATGAAACAGGAATACATTGCCATCTTCAACACTGCGGTAGAGATCGTAGTGAATGCATCCCGCTTCCGCGCGGCTTGGGGCAACACAAGCGTTAAGCACTTTTTTAAGTTCGTCGGCTTTACCCGGCTGGGCGACAAATTTAGCGACGATCATCAGGCTTTTACTACTCATTGATTCTCTCCTGTTTTCTTTGTTATCGCAGCGACATGCATGTCGCCCACTCTGTAGTGACTCTGTTCTTTCCTCTTAACCGGCCATCCGTGCCAGCACTACTGACATCATGCCACAGCTGGCGGGCAACTTCAGGTTGTTGCGTAAAAAGAGCAGAAAACCCGTGCGGCGTGCGGAGCTGTCAGTAATATTCTCTTTCAGAACCCCGGCTATTGTAATTCTGAATTTTTTTTAAGTAAGAAATCGTAACAAGTATCGACCTATAGTTAAACGTAGCTTATGCTGGCAAAGCTTTTCCCCTGACACCGTTCCGGAGCCTGACTTATGAAAGCAGTGACATTTCTGCTTGTCGGCGCTGCGCTGCTGTTATCAGCATGCAGCAGCAATAGCGACAATGAACCGCCGCAACAGGCAACCGCCGCTCACGTTCCTGCCAGAGTGACAATGTCTGAGCTGGCCGCCTCAAATTGCGCCAATGCCGGGGGCACGCTGGCGTTATCGCGTCAGCTTGATGGTTCGTCAGTGGGAATGTGTCAGCTGGCCAATGGCCGCCGTTGTGGTGAAAATGCATTGATGAGCGGCAGCTGCGCCCGTTTCTGAGGTAACTGAAACAGGGTCACCGGCGGTGACCCCGCGGCAGGATTATGTTGTCAGTTCATTCGCACAGGCTTCGCCTTTCTCCAGCTGACGCAAATTCTCCAGCGTAGTTTGCGAGATACTGGTCAGCGCTTCAGCGGTTAAAAACGCCTGATGGCCGGTAAACAGTACATTGTGGCAGGCGGAAAGACGGCGGAAGACATCATCCTGTATTACATCATTGGATTTATCTTCAAAGAACAGATCGCGCTCATTCTCATAGACATCCATTCCCAGCGAACCAATTTTCTGCTGTTTTAGCGCGTCAATCGCTGCCTGCGAATCAATCAGACCGCCACGGCTGGTGTTAATAATCATCACGCCATCTTTCATCTGCGCAAAGGCGCTGGCATTCAGCAGATGGTGATTCTCCGGCGTCAGCGGGCAGTGCAGGCTGATCACATCCGACTCCCGGAACAGGGTTTTGATATCAACATATTCTGCGCCCAGCTCCAGCGCCTGCGGGCCTGGATAAGGGTCAAACGCCAGCAGGCGCATGCCAAAGCCTTTCAGAATGCGCATGGCGGCAATACCAATCTTTCCGGTGCCAATCACCCCCGCAGTGCGGCCATGCATATTGAAACCAATTAAACCTTCCAGCGAGAAATTAGCATCACGCGTACGTTGATAAGCACGATGGATACGACGGTTTAAAGTCATCATCATGCCAATGGTATGTTCGGCTACCGCTTCAGGTGAGTAGGCCGGCACGCGAACCACACGGATCCCCAGCTCTTTTGCCGCCTCAAGGTCAACGTTGTTAAACCCGGCACAACGCAGGGCAATAAATTTCACTCCCAGTTCCGCCAGCTCTTCCAGCACCACCCGGCTGGCGTCATCATTAACGAAGATACACACACCTTCGCAGCCAATAGCGGTTTTCGCCGTCCGTTCATTTAACAGGAAGTCATAAAACTCCAGTTCATAGCCGAAATTTTCGTTGACGTTTTCCAGGTATTTCCGGTCATATTGCTTTGTGCTGTACACCGCAAGTTTCATCGTTACACTCCTGTTATTAAGCTTTTGGGCTGATTCTGAGTTCCGCAGATAAGTCATATTAGTCATTATTCTTAATACGAAGTAAACCACAGGGCGATACGGGTGGATAAACTGCCGGGTATATGTTGATTTATAGATAAAAACTTCACCGCACCGCGGTTACGTGCCATCATTTATTCTATATGCAATACGGACACAACGGATATTCAGTGCCATGAGTCGGGGCTTTTACATTTTCTGTGCTGCGCTACTGGCGTTAATCCTGCTATTTCTCGGGCTGATGCTCACCGTTACTCAGTGGTTGCCTCGTCTGGCGGGCATCTGGCTGCCGGCAGATACCGCTATCGCACTGGAGGGCAATCCACGCTGGCATAACGGCGGGCTGTTGCTGCCTGGCGTACGCTACCACACGGGCGATTGTGAACTGGCGTCAGTCAGCAACGTTACCCTCAGCCGACATAACCAGCGCTGGCAGCTTGGCGCTGATAACCTCGTCGTGAATCCTCCCTGTCTGAGCAAACTGCCCGCGGGGGAAAGCAGCGCTGCGCCGCGTTCGCTGGCCGCATGGCAGCAAATGCTGCCGCACGCCGATGTGACCATTAATCAGCTGGTGATAACCCCTTATCAGCAGTATGCCGGTAAGTTGCAGCTGTCGCTGGATCAAAAGCAGCAACAACTGCACTATCAGGGCGACAGTCTGCGCTTCAGCGCGCAGCTTCACGGGCAACAGCTGGATATTCAGCAACTCAGTATTAATCATCCGGCGCTGGCGCAGCCGGTGACGCTGGCAGGGCAGTTAACCCTGCCGGTGATTCCCGACGGCGTACCGCAGGCCGGCGAGTTGCATGGCGATCTGGCATTACAGGGCCTGCCGCAGCCGCTACAGCTGCAACTTAACTGGCAACAGCAGCATGGCAAGTTGCTGGTCAGGCAGCCGGGTGACGTCACGCCATTACTCAGCCTGCCCTGGAGCATCACGCCGCAGCAGATTGAGGTTCAGCAGGGTGAATGGCGCTGGCCTTATGCGCTGCAGCCGGTCTCTGGCGGCATCGCGCTGACGCTGAGTCAGTGGCAGCAGGGGCTGGCCGCTACCGAAATCCGCGCGCGTATTAATGTGCTGACCTCCGGGCGTGGCGGTAAAGGCAATGTGGTGCTGAGCGTCGGCCCTGGTCATCTGGATATGCTTAACAGCCAGCTGCCTTTCCGGCTTACCGGCGCCAGTAAACTTCAGGCGTTGCAGTTCTACACCACCATACCGGGCTTGATTCAGGGTTCGTTGCTGGATCCGCGCGTTACTCTGCAGCCGGGAGCGCTGTTGCGGATGCGTGGCCGTCTGTTGTCGACGCTGGAAGTGGATGAAGCGCGCTGGCCGCTGGCTGGCGTAAAAGTCTCTTCCGCCGGAATAGATGGACGCTTACAGGCGATTCTCAATGCCCACGATCCGAGTATGGGGCGCTTTACCCTGCACCTTGATGGCCGCGCGACGAATTTCTGGCCGGACAAAGGGCGCTGGAACTGGCGCTACTGGGGCAAGGGTTATATGGCGCCGCTAACGGCGAAGTGGGATGTGGCAGGCACCGGCAGCTGGCTGGACAGCACCATTGAACTGAATACCTTGTCGACCGGTTTTGACCGTCTGAGTTACGGCATGGTAAATGTAAAATCGCCGCGCTTAACGCTCAACGCGCCGCTGCGCTGGCAGCGTTCAGCGGAACATCCCGCTTTTAACGGCGAATTCCAGATGACCGCGCGTGAAACCACGCTGGCCTCCGGCGGTTATTTACCTTCATCGACGCTGAATTTCCAGGTAAAAGGGCGTGACCCGGCAGATTTCCTGTTTAATGGCGCGTTGCAGGCCGAAGCCATCGGCCCGCTGCGGGTAAATGGCCGCTGGGATGGCGCACGTCTGCGCGGGCAGGCATGGTGGCCGCAACAGTCGCTGACGGTATTTCAGCCGCTGTTAAGTAACGATCTGAAGATGAAAATCCAGTCTGGTACTCTGCGCGCGCAGGTGGCCTTTTCCGCCGCTGCCGATCAGGGGTTGCAAGCGGGTGGCCACTGGTCGGTGAATAACGGCAGCGTCTGGATGCCGGATAACGAAATTAACGGCGTCGATTTTTCGCTACCGTTCCGGCTGAAAGCCCATCAGTGGTATTTTGGCGCGCGTGGTCCGGTTTCATTGCGGATCAAAGAAGTCAAAAATCAGTTTGCACTGGGCAATATCCGCGCCGATCTGCAGGGCAGCTATCCGTACAGTGAAAAACAGCCGCTACGACTCAGCAATGTCAGTGTTGACCTGCTGGGTGGCAAGCTGACGCTGGAAGAGCTGGCGCTGCCACAGCACCAGGCGGCGACGGTGAGGTTGCGCGAAATCAGCCTCAGTGAACTGGTCACCGCCATTAAACCGAAGCAGATTGCCATGTCCGGGCGAATTAACGGCGCTTTACCACTATGGCTGAATCACCCGCAGTGGCTGATTAAAGAGGGCTGGGTTGCCAATAGCGGCAGCCTGACGCTGCGGCTTGATCAACAGATGGCCGATGCGATTTCCAGCAATAATATGGCTGCCGGTGCCGCGCTTGACTGGCTGCGTTATATGGAAATTTCACGCTCATGGGCGACGATTAATCTCGATAATCTCGGCGAACTGACCATGAAAGCGCAGGTGGATGGCAACAGCCGCTTCAGGGATAAGCATCAGCGTGTGGCGCTAAACTACACGCATCGCGAAAATCTTTTTCAGCTCTGGCGCAGTTTGCGCTTTGGCGATAACTTGCAATCCTGGGTGGAACAAAATGCCACCTTGCCGTCGCAGAAGGAAAAAAACAGTCATGACACTGACAACTAAAGCGCTGGTGCTATTACCGGTGTGGGGGCTGCTGGCGGGATGTGTACCGCGTATCGAACTGGCCGCGCCGAAAGAGCCCATTACCATTAATATGAATGTGAAGATCGAGCATGAAATTCATATCAAGGTGGATAAGGATGTGGAAACTTTGCTCAAAAATCAAAGCGATCTGTTCTGACGGGAGCTGGAAATGAAGAAATTATTCTGGCTGGCGCTGCTGCTGTTATCGTCGCCAGTGTGGGCGTTATCGCTGGATGAGGCACGGCAACAAGGGCGGGTAGGTGAAACCCTGAGTGGCTATATTGCGCCGGTTAAGCAGGACAGTGATACCCAGGCGCTGGTGGCGCGCATTAATCAGGGGCGTGCCGAACATTATCAACAACTGGCCAGCCGTAACAATCTGTCGACAGCGGAAGTGGCGCGGATCGCCGGTGAAAAGCTGGTGCAGCGTGCGGCTGCCGGAGAGTATGTACGCGGTATTAACGGGCAGTGGCTGAAGAAAAACTGATAACAGGGCGACGTGACCGCCGCCCTGAAAGCGATTATGCGGCAACGATCTGTTTGATAGCATCCTGCGCATCGGTCGTCGCTTTGGACGCTACTTCCGGACCGTAAGCAATACCTTCAGCAAACACAAAGTTCACATCGCTGATGCCGATAAAGCCGAGGAACAGCTTCACATACGGAGTCAGCAGGTCGGTTGGGGTATCTTTGTGAATACCGCCACGGCTGGACAGAATCACCGCACGTTTACCTTTCACCAGACCTTCCGGGCCTGCTTCGGTATAACGGAAAGTCACACCCGCACGGGCAATCAGGTCGAAGTAGTTTTTCAACTGCGTTGGGATATTGAAGTTGTACATTGGCGCGGCGATAACCACGGTGTCATGAGCCTGCAGTTCAGCAATCAGCTCGTCAGACAGCGCCAGCGCTTCCTGCTGGCGTGGCGTCAGTGGCGCATCAGAAGGACGCAGTGCGCCTACCAGCTCACCATCCAGCACCGGAATCGGGTTAGCAGCCAGATCACGTACGGTAACTTCGTTACCGGCGCTGGCAGCTTTAACCTGCTCTACATAAAAGTCAGCCAGCTGGCTTGATTGTGAATAACCGGCGAGAATACTGGACTTAAGAACTAATACTTTGCTCATGATCTTTTCCTGTCTGTTAACGCGGAAGTCTGTCCGCTCAATGATTTACACTTTAGGGCCATTTATCTGTAAGTGATAGCGCAATATTTCGAGAGCTATGTTCGAAAATATTGAACAAGCATACCAAGAGATCGCCCTCACACTTATTGCGCTGTGCTAAACTGCGCGCCAGTAATGAAAAATTTTTACGGCCAGCGACGCTGGCGCGAAGCGGCAGCACTTACTCTGATAACTCACCGCTGCTGCGTTAAACGGGTACTGAACCAACATGTCTGAAAATACACATACTTCGCCGCTGGCGGCGCTCTATCCGCGTCTGGATGCCCTGATGCTGCGCGACCGCCAACGCTTACAACGTCGTTTACAGGGCGCCGCTAAGACGAAAAATCCCGCCGCGCAGCAGGGCATTGCCGAGCAGCTGAGCAAAGAGATTGCAGATGCTGAGCTGCGTATCACTCAGCGCCAGGCGGCGACGCCGAAAATCACCTTTCCGCAAAATTTGCCTGTTAGCCAGAAAAAACAGGATATTGCTGCGGCCATTCGCGACCACCAGGTGGTGATTGTCGCTGGTGAAACCGGCTCGGGTAAAACCACCCAGTTGCCGAAAATCTGTATGGAGCTGGGACGCGGGATCAAAGGGCTGATTGGCCATACTCAGCCGCGTCGTCTGGCGGCGCGCACCGTAGCCAATCGTATTGCGGAAGAGCTGGAAACCAGCCTTGGCGGCTGTGTTGGTTATAAAGTGCGCTTTAATGACCAGGTGGGCGAGACCACCCAGGTTAAACTGATGACTGATGGTATTCTGCTGGCGGAGATCCAGCAGGATCGTCTGCTGATGCAGTACGACACCATCATTATTGATGAAGCCCATGAACGCAGTCTGAATATCGATTTTCTGCTGGGCTACCTGCGCGAGCTGCTGCCGCGTCGCCCGGATCTGAAAGTTATTATCACTTCGGCGACCATCGACCCCGAGCGCTTTTCCCGTCATTTTAACCATGCGCCAATTATCGAAGTCTCTGGTCGTACTTATCCGGTGGAGCTGCGCTATCGTCCGGTTTCTGAAGATATTGATGACAGCGAACGCGACCAGTTGCAGGCAATTTTTGATGCGGTAGATGAACTGGGTCACGAAAGTCGCGGCGATATTCTGATCTTTATGAGCGGTGAACGCGAGATCCGTGATACTGCAGACGCGCTGATAAAGCGCGATTTGCCGCATACCGAAGTGCTGCCGCTGTATGCACGCCTCTCCAATGCCGAGCAGAACCGGGTGTTCCAGTCGCATGTCGGTCGCCGCATTGTGCTGGCGACCAACGTGGCGGAAACCTCGCTGACGGTGCCCGGCATTAAATATGTAATTGACCCCGGCACCGCGCGTATCAGTCGTTACAGCTTCCGTACCAAAGTGCAGCGCCTGCCGATTGAACCGATTTCCCAGGCGTCGGCAAATCAGCGCAAAGGGCGTTGCGGGCGCGTATCGGAAGGTATCTGTATCCGCTTGTATGCGGAAGAGGACTTTAATAACCGGCCGGAATTTACCGATCCGGAGATTCTGCGCACCAACCTCGCGTCGGTGATCCTGCAGATGACCGCGCTGGGCCTCGGCGATATCGCGGCTTTCCCATTTGTGGAAGCGCCGGATAAACGCAATATTCAGGATGGCGTGCGTCTGCTGGAAGAACTGGGCGCGATCACTCAGGAAGAGGGGCAACGCTATAAACTTACCTCCGCGGGGCGTCAGCTGGCTCAGCTACCGGTTGATCCGCGTCTGGCGCGCATGGTGCTGGCGGCGCAGCAATATGGCTGCGTGCGTGAGGTGATGATTATCACCGCGGCGCTGTCGATTCAGGATCCGCGCGAACGCCCGGCAGAGAAACAGCAGGCATCTGACGAGAAGCATCGCCGCTTTGCTGATAAAGATTCCGATTTCCTCGCATTTGTGAATCTGTGGAATTACCTGCAGGAGCAGCAGAAAGCGCTGTCATCCAGCCATTTTCGTCGTCTGTGTAAAAGCGATTTTCTCAATTATCTGCGCGTGCGTGAGTGGCAGGACATCTACACTCAGCTGCGCCAGGTGGTGCGTGAACTGGGACTGCCGGTAAATAGTGAACCGGCTGAATTCCGCGAAGTTCATGTCGCGTTACTCAGTGGTTTACTGTCGCATATTGGTCAGAAAGATGCCGATAAGCAGGAATTCACCGGCGCACGCAATGCACGCTTTATGATCTTCCCCGGTTCCGGGTTATTTAAGAAACCACCGAAATGGACCATGGTGGCGGAGCTGGTGGAAACCAGTCGTTTGTGGGGGCGCATTGCCGCGCGTATCGAACCGGAATGGATTGAGCCGATTGCCGGGCATCTGTTGAAACACAGCTACAGCGAACCGCACTGGGAGAAAGGTCAGGGCGCGGTGATGGCGACGGAAAAGGTGACGCTGTATGGTCTGCCGATAGTTGCGGCGCGCAAGGTGAATTACGGCCAGATTGATGCGGCGCTGTCACGCGAGCTGTTTATCCGCCATGCGCTGGTGGAAGGCGACTGGCAGACACGCCATGCATTCTTTAAAGCCAACCTTAAGTTGCGTAGCGAAATTGAGGAGCTGGAGCATAAATCACGCCGCCGCGACATTCTGGTGGATGACGAGACGCTGTTCAGCTTCTATGACCAGCGTATCGGTCATGAAGTGGTTTCCGCACGTCATTTTGACAGCTGGTGGAAAAACGCCGCTAAAGCGACGCCGGAGCTGCTGAATTTCGCGAAAGAGATGCTGATTAAAGAGGGGGCCGGTAATGTCAGCAAACTGGATTACCCGAACTTCTGGCATCAGGGCAATCTTAAGTTACGTCTCAGCTATCAGTTTGAACCAGGCACTGACGCCGACGGGGTGACAGTGCATATTCCGTTGCCGCTGCTGAATCAGGTCGAAGAAGCAGGCTTTGAGTGGCAGATCCCCGGCGTGCGTCGCGAGCTGATTATCGCACTGATCAAATCACTGCCAAAGCCGTTACGCCGTAACTTTGTTCCGGCCCCCAACTATGCTGAAGCCTTCCTCGGCCGCGCTACACCACTGGAGACGCCACTGGCTGATGCGCTGGAACGCGAGTTCCGCCGCATGTCCGGCGTGACCATTGAACGTGATGCCTGGCAATGGGATCAGGTACCCGATCATCTGAAAATGACCTTCCGCATTGTTGATGAGAACAATCGCCAGCTGCAGGAAGGCAAAGATTTAGCCGCGCTGCGTGCCGGGCTGAAAGGTAAAGTGCAGGAGACTCTGTCGCAGGTAGCGGATGACGGGCTGGAGCAGCGCGGGCTGCATCTGTGGAGCTTTGGCGATCTGCCAGACCATTTTGAGCAGAAACGCGGCAACTACAGCGTCAAAGCCTGGCCTGCACTGGTCGATGAAAAGGACAGCGTGGCGATCCGCCTGTTTGACAGTCAGCATGAGCAGCAAAAGATGATGTGGCGCGGCCAGCGACGCTTGCTGCTGCTGAATATTCCTTCGCCGACCCGTTATCTGCATGAAAAGCTGCCGAATAAAGCTAAGCTGGGACTCTACTTTAATCCATACGGCAAAGTGCTCGATCTGATTGATGACTGTATTGCCTGTGGCGTCGATAAGCTGATTGCCGAATTTGGTGGCCCGAGCTGGCTGGAGGCGGACTTCACCCGGCTGCATGACAAAGTGCGTGCCGAGCTGAATGAAACCGTGGTGGAGATTGCAAAACTGGTCGAGCAGATTCTGACCTCGGTGTTTAATATCAACAAGCGGCTAAAGGGCCGGGTGGATATGGCGCTGGCGCTGGCGCTGTCCGATATTAAAGCGCAGATGAGTGGGCTGGTCTATCCTGGCTTTGTGACACAAAACGGCTGGAAGCACCTGCCGGATACGCTACGCTATTTGCAGGCGATTGAACGTCGTCTGGAGAAGCTGCCGGTGGACCCACACAGCGATCGTGCGCGCATGCTGAAAGTGGAACAGGTGCAGAAAGCGTGGCAAAGCTGGTTGCATAAACTGTCGCCGACGCGTCGTGATGATGAAGATGTGCAGGATATTCGCTGGATGATTGAGGAGCTGCGTGTCAGCTATTTTGCCCAACAGCTGGGGACGCCATACCCTGTCTCTGATAAACGCATTCTGCAGGCGATAGAGCAAATTGCGGTGTAAACTGATGTCAGGCTCAGGCAGAGGCTAACCGAAAGGTTAGCCTCTGAACGGATTCAGGCATGCTGAATAATCGGTTTAATCTCCGGACGCGGTTTCTGCGATGCCTGCCAGATATCATATTGTCCCTGCATAACCATCCACATTTCGGCGCTGGTGCCAATTGCGGTTTCAAGACGTAAAGCCATATCTGCGCTAATGCCAGCTGAACCATTAAGGATACGGGAAAGTGCCGCCCGTGTAATACCCAGTGCTTCCGCCGCGTGGGTAATGGTGACATCGCCCAGATACTCACGCAGAACAATTCCCGGGTGTGCCGGGTTATGCATTCTGGTCATATTCACTCCTTAGTGATAATCCTGATAGTCGACAAGTATTGCGTCTTCGCCCTCGAATCGGAATGTTATCCGCCAGTTACCATTAACTGAAATCGCCCAATGGCCTTTTAGTTCTACACCTTTAAGTGGGTGCAGCTGCCATCCAGGTGCACCCATATCGTCAGGCCGTTTGGCCGCGTTAAGCGCGGTAAGCTGAATCTGTATTTTTACCGAATGCTTTGGCTGAATGCCTGCAGTAGAGCCAGTTTTGAAGAAGCGCTCAAGTCCTTTATGTTTAAAGCTCTTAATCATCATCCGTTCCTCGGCTGTATAGCGACAGTATACGGCTGGAGCGAAAGGAATCAATACAGGACTGGCAAATTACAGCGCTAACTTTTCCAGCTGATCGCGGAATGCAGTGACGGAAATTGCCCGGTTGTCGGCGCGGTAGCGGTCTTTCGCCGCTGGTGCTGAACTTTGCACCGCAATTAACTGCCAGCCATCGTCGGTCTTTAACAGCAGCGGCGAACCGCTATCGCCCGGCAGCGTATCGCACTGATGCGATAACACCGAACGCTGGGCCCAGCCGGTCACCAGACAATCACTGTGTGAGTAAAGGGTGTCGAGATGATCTTCCGGATAACCGGCCTGCGTGACGCGTCGATCGACGGCTTTTAACGCCGCCGTCAGGTCAGAACGTGAACCAGCAAACAGTGGCACTGGCGTAATCCCCGATGGCGGATTGCGCAGCACAATCAGGCCGTAATCGTAGGGCGCCGCCGCAGCGGGCACGATCCAGCCGTCGCCGTCAGCCTGCAACTTGTTGCCTAACGCCGGATCAACCCGCGCTTCAATATCGTGGATCTCATAGCGCCAGTCACCGTTGCTGGCGATAAAACGCAATGCCACCGGCTTGTCCAGCTTACCGGGCGGCGCCAGTAAACAATGACCCGCCGTCAGCGCCAGATGCGCAGAAATTAAAGTGGCGCTGCACAGGTTGCCGCTTGCGGTCTCCAGCTGACCAATCGCCTCCCACGGTACACTGGCCGTCGCAGCCACTGGCTGACGATCGTCATGGCCAAAAAACAGAGTCTGAGCATCATCTTCGCTCAGCGAATCATCATCAGCATGGGAATAAAATGCCAGTGACAGCAATCCCATCAACAACACAGCCGTTATGCGCATATCACTCTCAGGAAGGGCGAAAACTATGTAAATAGCGGTTATTACGCGTTAAGCGTTAACTATAGACGGTGAGCAGCAAAAAAGGGAGTTTAATACGGAATATCAGTAGACTACAGCATTTAAAGCCAGAAGCTGGCGGTAATGATACCGCAGATAATCATCGCAATAAGGATGATTTCGAACAGATAGCGACGCACCATTTCCGCTACTCCGGGAAAGAAACACCCGGAGAGTCCGGGTGTTTGTCATAGTCAGGTCATGCCATGCGTGCTAATGCGCGCGGTGATTATGCGGCTGGAGTGGCAGCAGCTTTTTTGGCGACTTTCTTGTGGTGCACTTTTTTCGCTGCCTGCGCTTTCTGCGCTACAGGTTTCTTAGCGGTTTTCTTGTGCAGTTTTTTTGCTGCCTGCGCTTTCTGGGCAACTGGCTTAGTGGCTTTTTTGTGGTGCACTTTTTTCGCTGCCTGAGCTTTCTGCGCTACAGGTTTTTTAGCGGCTTTCTTATGCACTTTTTTTGCTGCCTGTGCTTTCTGCACAGCGGCTTTTTTGTGTTTTTTGTGATGCACAGTTTTGTGTGCAGCAACTTTAGCTGGCGCTGCGGTGGTTGCTGCAGGCGCAGCAGCCGGAGCTGGTGTGGTCTCAGCAGCAAAAGCAACTGAAGACAGACCCATAGCAGCGGCAACAACCAGAGAAACTAATTTTTTCATTGTAAAACCCTCGAATGTATTTTCATCTATTAGCCCACTGCGGGGCCGGTGAAAGTACTATATGTAAACCGGACGAGAGTTTCCGTGAGTGTTTGGTATCGGCGTGTAACCGAATGTACGAAAGGTAAGGTATTGAATTTAAACCGCAGAAAAGGGTACGGACGGCGTGAACGCCGTCCGTTTTCAGAGGGATTAGTTAGTTATGCAGATAACGGTTTTCCAGGTGCTGACGGAAATATGCCGGATTCAGATCTTCGCCCGTGGCATGGGTAATCAGCTGTTGGGTGCTGAAACGGCTGCCATGCTGCCAGATATTTTGCTGTAACCAGTCAAAGATCGGCTGTAAATCACCACTGCGAATCTGGCTCTCAAGCTGCGGCAGCGCGCGTTTTACGGCCTGGAAAAGCTGGGCGGCATACATCGCGCCAAGCGTGTAAGTCGGGAAGTAGCCAAAGGCGCCATCGGTCCAGTGAATATCCTGCATACAGCCGTCACGATAATTGCCGCGGGTATCAATCCCCAGATACGCCTGCATCTTCTCCTGCCAGACAGCCGGAATATCGTCGACCTCAATTTCACCGCCAATCAGCGCGCGCTCAATCTCATAACGCAGGATCACATGCGCCGGATAACTGACCTCATCAGCATCAACGCGAATAAAACCAGGTTTTACACGCTGATTAAGACGCACAAAATTGCCGGGGTTTAATGCCGGTTGCGCCCCCATCTGCGCCACCACCTGCGGCAGAATCAGCTGCAGAAAATCAGCACTGCGCGCCAGCTGCATCTCAAAAAACAGACTCTGCGATTCGTGGATCGCGGTGGAACGGGCATGCGCCACCGGCTGGCCGAGCCACTGCTTCGGCAGATTTTGCTCGTAGCGGGCATGGCCGGTTTCATGAATCACGCCCATCATGGCGCTGAGAAACTCATCCTGTTTATAGCGGGTGGTGATGCGCACATCTTCCGGCACGCCGCCGCAGAACGGGTGGGCGCTGACGTCGAGGCGGCCGGCATTAAAATCAAAGCCCAGCTGCTGCATAATGCTCAGACCAAGCTGGCGCTGCGCTTCGATAGCAAAGGGGCCGGTCGGACGCTCAACCGGTTCCTGCGCCTGTTTTGCCACAATGCGCTGCAACAATTCAGGTAACCACAGTTTTAAATCACCAAAAGTTTTATCCAGTTTCGCACTGGTCATCCCCGGTTCAAACACGTCCAGCAGGGCGTCATAGCGCGAGCAACCGTTGGCCTGCGCGCGGATTTCCGCTTCTTCCCGGCTAAGTTTCACCACCTCTTTCAGATTGGCGGAGAAACCCTGCCAGTCATTGGCCGGACGCTGCTGACGCCAGGCGTGTTCGCAACGTGAACCGGCAATCGATTTGGCTTCTACCAGCGCTGCTGGCAACAGGGCAGCCTGCTGCCACGCACGGCGCATTTCCGACAGGTTAGCCGACTCAACATCATTCAGCGATTCCTGTTCCGCCTGATCCAGCCAGCTGCCGACCTGTTTTGCCGTCAGAATTTCATGCTGCAGCACGCTCAGTTCCGCCAGCGCTTCACCGCGCGCCTGGCTGC
Source organism: Winslowiella toletana (assembly GCF_017875465.1). Classification (NCBI taxonomy): domain Bacteria; kingdom Pseudomonadati; phylum Pseudomonadota; class Gammaproteobacteria; order Enterobacterales; family Erwiniaceae; genus Winslowiella; species Winslowiella toletana. The sequence continues at coordinate 5,124,227 of NZ_JAGGMQ010000001.1, read as the reverse complement.
CGCCTGCGGGCATCATGGTTTGCATATCCCAGCCCGCAATGGCTGACAGATGGCCAAAGCGCGACAGGCGCTGGAAGGTTTTGCTCAGATGCTGATAAGCAGATGTCACGTTAACTCTCCTTGAGATAAATTATGCCGGCTCTGTGTTCCGCAAGGGTAAATCAACCGGCCAGCAAAAGCGAACGCTGGCGCCGCCGAGCGCGCTACTGTCAATAATCACAAAACCGCCCAACGCCTGGGCAATGGAATGGACAATCGCCAGACCTAAACCGCACCCGCCAGTGGCGCGATCGCGGCTGGGATCGAGACGTACAAAAGGCTCAAATACCCGCTGACGTTCGGCCAGCGGAATACCCGGACCATCATCTTCAACCTGTAAACAGGCGGTATTACCGTCAAACCACAGTCCGACGCGCAGCTGTTTATCGGCATAGCGCAGCGCGTTATTCACCAGATTATCCAGCACCCGTTCCATCAGACGCGCATCGGCGATGCCGACATTTTCGCGTTGTGGCGTATCAAGGGTGATCTGATGCCCGGGATGCAGCGGGCGAATATCGTCGAGACGTTCCTGCAACCATTCGGCCAGATCGAACTGGCGCAGCGTCAGGTCGACTTTAGGGCGGTCGAGACGGGCGTAAGTCAGCAGCTCTTCAATCAGGGCTTCCAGCTGGCCAATATCGCGATTAAGGGCGGCGGACTCGGCTGGCGTCAGATTATCACTCATCTCCAGCCGGTAGCGCAGGCGCACCAGCGGCGTGCGCAGTTCATGGGCGATGCCGTCAATCAGCTGCTTCTTACTGGCCACCAGCGTGTTGATATTGTCGGCCATCTGGTTAAAGGCCACGCCAAGGCGGATCAGACTGGATGCGCTGTCAAAATGGATGCGTTCGTTCAGATGCCCCTGACCAAAGCGCTGCGCGGCGGACTCCAGTTTCAGCATATCTTTCCAGTGCGGGCGCATCCAGATAAATACCGGCAGCGCCAGCGACAGGCCGATAAACGCCAGCAGCACGATATCGAGAATACGCATCTGGTGCAGGAAGAACAGATAGGGGATTGGCCCGACCACCAGTACATAGTGGCTGCGAGGAATATGCTGCATAAAGGTATATTCATCGTCGAGCGCGACGATCTCACCGGCACGCAGACGATGCATCGCCGGCGCATCCAGCTTAATTTTACTGAGTGGTTCAATATGCAGTTTAAATGAGAGATTCAGGTCGAGCTTATTGATGGTTTTATTCCAGTCACGCAGCGGGATCTCGCGTAACTCACTGCGCATCAGATAGAGCGAACTTTTCATCAGGTCGTCCATCGACTGACGTCCGGCGCGTTCGGCGGTATATTTGTAAACCAGTCCGACCAGCATCGCCATCACCAGAAAACAGACGAACAGCAGCAGGTAAAACTGTATAAATAACTTTCTCATGCGCTGTGGCTTTCCCAGGCGTGTGGTGCAAACAGATAACCTTTATTACGGATGGTTTTGATCCGGTAAGGCTCAGTGGCGCTGTCGTGCAGCTTTTTACGCAGACGTGAGATAGCGACGTCAATACTGCGATCCATACCGTCATAGCTGACGCCACGTAAGGTTTTCAGCAGCGCGTCACGGTTAAGAGTCTGTCCGGCATGGGTCGCCAGCTCCCAGAGCAGGTCGAAGTCGGCGGTGGAGAGGGTGATATTCTCCTCAAAGAGGGCGACCTGACGGTTAACCGGATCGATAAACAGCGAACCAAAGCGCAGTGCTTTATGGCCTGACTGCATCGGGGCTATCTCTTCCCGGCCGCTGTTGCTGCCCGCCTGGCGCAAATGCAGGCGCAGGCGTGCCAGCAGCACCGCTGGCGGCGTGGTTTTCAGGATATAGTCATTGGCGCCCATCTCCAGTGCCAGAATATGGTTCATATCACTGTCGAGAGAGGTCAGCAGCACAATAGGGCCGGACCAGCTGGCGCGCAGGTCGCGACACAGCGTCATGCCATCTTTACCGGGTAACATAATATCCAGCATCACCAGATCCGGCGTGGCTTCGGCAATCACCTGTTCAGCCCGGTCGCCACGACCTTCAACAATAACATCAATTCCATGACGCCCGAGATAAGCGGCAATCAGCTCGCCAACATCGTGGTCATCTTCAACGAATACAATTTTGCTCATAATGCTGTGCGTCTGTCTGCGATGACAGCAGCATATCCTTTGTGATGTGGAACAACTATCACGGGATTATTATCCCGCGCTAAATAACTCAAGATGTATAGTACAGACACCGCAAAATATGCCATTATATTCGCATGGTTGTTCCATGCGTAAACCATTTATTTTTCCATTGGAGGAGATTGAGGGTGTCTGAAAAAGAGCTGACGTCAGCCGGATACAGTGACCGCATCTGCTTCAACTATATGGATTTTCTCTCCGCTTCCTGTAAAAAACGCTGGAGCTTTGTTGATGCCATCTACGGTGTCCTGCCAATTTTTGGCATGGTGACGCGTAAGCCAGGCAATGCACAACATGCCTCCGCAGATCATCTGAAAGAATTAGCGTTGCAAATCATTTCAACACAGGTCAGTGACGAGATTAATATTGCGCGTCTGATCACGCTTGCCGAACAGCAGCAGATCGATCAGCTGGATATTTTACTCCCTTATCACCTGTCGGCGCAGCAGCTTGATACCATCCAGCAAGAGTATCGTAAGCCGCTGAACCTTAGTCAGCATGACGACCGCCTCAGTATCCATTTTCTGACGGCCGCCCACTAAACCCTATCTGATTAATACCCACATCGCCGGACAGGCTGCCAGCATCAGCAGCACAATTGAACCACACTCGACACGGCTCAGGTTTTGCTGCGCGCGTCCTCCGCGGCGGGCAAACAGAAACAGCAGCAGACCCGGCGCATACAGCACCACCGACAGCAGCAAATGCAGCGGACCAGAGGCATACAGCAACCATAAACCGTATGCGCAGGCTCCCAGCGCAACCAGCGTTACTGACGGTTTCTTGAGTTTGCGCGCCAGCTGCAACAGATAAGCACCGACCAGCAAATAAGGCAGCAGAATCATCTCTGATGCAATGGTCAGCAGGGTGTTGTAATCAGCATGGGTCAGCCAGATCAGAATCAGGCAGATCTGAACACTGCCGTTAGTCAGCCACAGTGAGGCTGCCGGGGCGCCGCGGCGATTCTGCCGGCTTAACGAGCGTGGAAAAGCGCCTTGCTGTGCCGCGATCAACGGCACTTCTGCCGCCATAATGGTCCAGCTAAGATAGGCGCCACAGACTGATACAATCAGTCCGGCAGCAATTACCACGTCGCCCCAGGAGCCGATCAAACGCGTCATCAGCCCCGCCATTGATGGATTACGCATCTCCGCCAGCTCGGCTCGCGGCACAATTCCCAGCGATAACAGCGTCACCAGCAGATAAACAATCAGCGCGGCAACTACCGCCAGCAGCGTGGCGCGGCCAACATCCCGCTTATTGCGCGCACGCGCGGAAACTACCACCGCGCCTTCCACACCGATAAATACCCACAGGGTGATCAGCATGGTCTGTTTAACCTGCTCCCACACCGGCTTGCCCAGCGCCACGCCGCTAAAGTCAAAGCTAAAGCGATCAAGGTTAAAGGCCGCGATCGCCAGCAGCACAAACAGCCCCAGCGGCAACAGCTTACCCAGCGTCGCCACCAGATTAATGCTCGCTGCGGTCTGTACGCCGCGCAGTACCAGCCAGTGCACCATCCATAGCAGCACCGAAGCACCAAGCACCGCCTGCCAGGTATTGCCGTCGCCAAATACCACCCGTCCCGGCGAGTCTGTGAAAAAGCTCAGCGCCGAAAATACAATCACCAGGTAGGAGACATTAGCAATGACGGCACACAACCAGTAGCCCCAGGCGGAGCAGAAGCCCACCAGATCGCCAAACCCGGCGCGCGCATAGGTAAAGATGCCGCCATCAAGCTCAGGTTTCAGGCGCGTCAGCAGCAGCATCGCCAGTGATAACAGCAAAATGCCAACGCCGGTAATCAGCCAGCCAATCAGCAGCGCTGCAGGGCTGGCAACCGCCGCCATATTCTGTGGCAGGCTAAACACCCCGGCGCCCAGCATTGAGCTGAGCACCAGCGCGGTGAGGGCGGTAAGACCTAATTTTTTATCCAAGAAAACGTCCTGACTACAGCATAAATAACTAATTAACAGGATAACGAACGAATTTTACCCAATGGATGAAGGGTTTTGTCGAGCGAAACCGCTAAAACTGGCGGCCGATTTTACGGAGAGGACAGGCGGAGTGCAATGACTGAGTATGCAAAAAGAGATACGGATTATTCAGAAAGGAGCAGGGCAGCATCATGCTGCCCTGATTTAAGCTTATTTAAACAGGTCAGCGGTCACGGTAAGGTTACCGCCACTCTGGTTCTGCCACTGACGGGTTACATGGTAGAACTTCGCGCCTTTATCAGCAGCACGACGTGCTACTTCGTGTGAAATTTCAGTCGGGGTGCTGAAATGACCGGTAAAGGTCACCGAGTCAAATGGCTGCATCTGTGCGGCAGTGATATTGTTCACTTCCTGAATCTCGGTGCCATTCGGTAGTTTGACGGTATAACGCTGGCCAGTGGTGGTCTGGGTTTCGAAGAAACGTCCCACCTTGCTGCTTGGCGTATCAGAGGAGGCCACACCCGGGATCTCAACGTTTTTCGCTGCCGCGCCACCCGCGGCCAGCGCGGCTTTACCAGCTTCAGAGTCCGCCGGGATCAGGTTTGGACTCTGCACCTTGCGTTTCGCCGCATCGGCTTTATACACATAAGCGGTAATATACTGATTACCGCCGCTGTTAGCGTCAACCTGACGGACGATAAAGAAGGAGGCTGCGCCTTTCTCTTTCGCCGCTTTCGAAATCGCGTCATTGACATCGGGCTGACTGCGATAGAAACCGCTGACAGAGACCGTATCAAAAGGCTCCAGCTCATAAGCTTCAGGTTTCGGCAGCTCTTTCACGCCATTAAATACGCGATACTGGGGGCTGTTATCTGCCGCAGGAGCATCAGCTTTATACAGATCGGCGGTGACGCGCCAGTTGCCGCCATTGCCGTTAGTATCGTTGATCGCCTGAATATAGTAAGCGGCGGCGCCCATGGCGTCAGCGCGTTTTGACACGGCTTCGCTGGCATCGCCAATGGCGTTAAAACGGCCAGAGACATTGATACGTTCAAATGGCTTTAACGAGGCCGCTTTTTCCGGAGACAACTCCTGTGCCGCGTGCGCGGTTAATGTTGTAAGAGACAACAGGGCGGTCGCCAGAATGGTGTTCTTCAGCTTCATAAAAATAATCCTTCGCCTTACGCAAAAAATGAGTACGAAAACGTGCTGGACTCTTGATGTGTAACAGATTAGCCGTCGATTATTGCATGTAATAATGGCTGCTGTCTCAGGCAATTTATGCCATTTCACTGCGCCAGACCAGGTCACCTGCAGGATAACGGTGAATAAAGCAAAAACAGAACGAATTGCGCGCGGCTTACCACTTATGACGATGATTGATATTAGTTATTTAGTTAATGCATTGTTAAATAATGATTTTTATTGGTAGTAAATAGGTAATGAAGCGATTCTGCATAGCAGATTATGCGCAATTTGTTGTTAAATTCAGTGCCAATATAGTGCTTTTGCCTCTTGCCTCTGAATTTTTGTGTGAAACTGGCGGCAATTACGCGCTGCGTCTGGATCGAGAGACATATTTTCAGTAGGTTATAAACAGTTTGTAACACCCATGCTGCGTTTATCAGAAATGCGGCAAGTTAAATCAAACCATCCATTTCGAATCCGAGGTCAGTGCTGGCGAGATTGCTGACCGAGGGGATAACCGATGAAAGGGAATACTATGTTAATTGGAGTACCGAAAGAGCGGTTGCCCAATGAAGCGCGAGTCGCTGCGACGCCAAAAACCGTCGAGCAGCTGTTAAAACTTGGCTTCAGTGTGGCGGTCGAAAGCGGCGCAGGTAAGCTGGCCAGTTTTGATGACGCGGCTTTCGTTGCGGCAGGCGCCAGCATTACGGATGCGGTCAACGTCTGGCAGGCTGATATTGTAATGAAGGTCAATGCACCTGACGATAAAGAGATTGAACTGACCCGTGCAGGCAGCACCTTAATCAGCTTTATCTGGCCTGCGCAGAATCCGGCGCTGCTGGAGAAACTGGCGGCGCGTCAGATCACGGTGATGTCGATGGATGCAGTGCCGCGTATTTCGCGCGCGCAATCCCTTGATGCGCTCAGTTCGATGGCCAATATCGCCGGTTATCGCGCGATTGTTGAAGCCGCACACCAGTTTGGCCGCTTCTTTACCGGCCAGATTACCGCTGCAGGTAAAGTGCCGCCGGCAAAAGTGATGGTGATCGGCGCGGGTGTCGCCGGTCTGGCGGCGATTGGCGCTGCTGGCAGCTTAGGCGCCATCGTCCGTGCATTCGATACCCGTCCTGAGGTCAAAGAGCAGGTGCAGAGTATGGGCGCCGAATTCCTTGAGCTGGATTTTGAAGAGGAAGCGGGTAGCGGCGACGGTTATGCCAAAGTGATGTCGGACGCCTTTATTAAGGCGGAGATGGCGCTGTTCGCTGCTCAGGCGAAAGAAGTGGATATTATTGTCACCACCGCGCTGATCCCGGGTCGTCCGGCGCCGAAGCTGATTACCAGCGACATGGTCGCTGCGATGAAGCCCGGTAGCGTGGTGGTTGATCTCGCCGCGCAGACCGGCGGCAACTGCGAACTGACAGTGGCGGATAGCGTCATCACCACCGCCAACGGCGTGAAGATTATCGGTTATACCGATCTGCCAAGCCGCCTGCCGACGCAGTCTTCACAGCTGTACGGCACCAATCTGGTGAATCTGCTGAAACTGCTGTGCAAAGAGAAAAACGGCGAAATCGTTATCGATTTCGATGATGTGGTGGTGCGCGGGGTGACTGTGATCCGTGAAGGTGAAGTCACCTGGCCGGCGCCACCGATTCAGGTTTCTGCGGCGCCGAAAGCGGCGCAGGCGGAGGTTAAACCGCTGGCGTCCGAGCCGGAAAAACCCGCCTCGCCAGTACGCAAATACGTGCTGATCGCGCTGGCGATCGTGCTGTTTGCCTGCCTTGCCAATGTCGCGCCAGCCGAGTTCCTGTCGCACTTTACCGTCTTTGCGCTCTCCTGCGTGGTCGGTTATTACGTGGTATGGAATGTCAGCCATGCGCTGCACACTCCGCTGATGTCAGTCACTAACGCCATTTCCGGGATTATCGTGATTGGCGCGGTACTGCAGATTGGTCACGGCGGCTGGGTAACCTTCCTGTCATTTGTGGCGGTGCTGATTGCCAGCATCAATATTTTCGGTGGATTCACCGTCACTCAGCGCATGCTGAAAATGTTCCGTAAGAACTAAGGGTTAACAATATGTCTGGCGGATTAGTGACTGCAGCATACATTGTTGCCGCAATTCTGTTTATTTGTAGTCTTGCCGGTCTCTCAAAACATGAGACTTCAAAGCGAGGCAATCTTTTTGGCATGAGTGGCATGGCGATTGCGCTGATTGCCACCATCTTCGGACCGGATACCGGCAATGTCGCCTGGATTCTGCTGGCGATGGTAATTGGCGGCGCGATTGGTATCCGGCTGGCGAAAAAGGTCGAAATGACCGAGATGCCAGAGCTGGTGGCGGTACTGCACAGCTTTGTCGGTCTGGCGGCGGTGCTGGTTGGTTTTAACAGCTACCTCGATCACGCTCCAGGGCTGCTGCCGGTGATGGAAAATATCCATCTGACCGAAGTGTTCCTCGGCATCTTTATCGGTGCGGTGACCTTTACCGGTTCGATCGTGGCGTTCGGTAAACTGCGTGGCAAAATCTCTTCGCGCCCGCTGATGTTGCCACATCGCCATAAACTGAATCTGCTGGCGCTGGTGGTTTCGTTCGCGCTGTTGCTGATTTTTGTGCGTTCTGACAGCGTTGGCGCGCAGACTTTTGCGCTGCTGGTGATGACGGTGATTGCGCTGGCGTTCGGCTGGCACCTGGTGGCCTCCATCGGCGGCGCGGATATGCCGGTAGTGGTATCGATGCTGAACTCCTATTCCGGTTGGGCGGCAGCGGCAGCGGGCTTTATGCTGAGCAACGATTTGCTGATCGTAACCGGTGCGCTGGTCGGTTCTTCCGGCGCCATCCTTTCTTATATTATGTGTAAAGCGATGAACCGCTCGTTTATCAGCGTGATTGCCGGTGGCTTTGGTACCGACAGCAGTTCAACCGGTGAAAGCGACGAAGTGGGTGAACATCGTGAAGTGAGCGCAGAAGAGACGGCAGAAATGCTGAAGACTTCGTCATCGGTGATAATCACCCCGGGATATGGCATGGCGGTGGCGCAGGCGCAGTATCCGGTGGCGGAAATCACTGAGAAGCTGCGTGCGCGTGGCGTCAAAGTGCGCTTTGGTATCCATCCGGTCGCCGGACGTCTGCCGGGCCATATGAATGTATTGCTGGCCGAAGCGCGCGTGCCGTATGACGTGGTGCTGGAGATGGACGAGATCAACGACGATTTCGCCGATACCGATACCGTGCTGGTGATTGGCGCTAACGATACCGTTAACCCGGCGGCGCTGGAAGATCCCCGCAGCCCCATCGCCGGCATGCCGGTGCTGGAAGTGTGGAAAGCGCAGAACGTGGTGGTATTTAAGCGCTCGATGAATACCGGCTATGCTGGCGTACAGAACCCGCTGTTCTTTAAAGAGAATACGCAGATGCTGTTTGGCGATGCAAAAGCCAGTGTGGAAGCGATTCTGAAAGCGTTGTAATGGCGAGGGCGGCGAGAACGCTGCCCCTGCAAATCATTTAACTGTAGGGGCGGCGTTCTCGCCGCCCTTTATTACTCAGTCATCCTCATCATCATCCAGCTCGACCTGAGTGGTAAAACCGTCCGGTTTAATCACCAGCAAATCACAGCGCAGATGGTCGATCACCTGTTCCGCAGTATTGCCGAGGAAAGCTGCTGAAATCCCGGTGCGCCCGATGGTGCCGAGCACCACGATACCGGCATCCAGATGTTCCGCCAGCTCAGGGATAACTTCCTCCGGTAAGCCTTTTTCGACATGAGTAAACTTCTCATCCATCGAGAATTTCTGCCGCAGCGCTTTCATCGCTACCAGGTGCTGGCCGCGAATCGCATCGTTGTAGATGCTGGGGTCAAAGTCAGGCAGTTCAATGGCGATATTAATCGGTGTAATCGGATATGCACCGATCAGATGGACTTCGGTGTGATTGACCATATCGGCCAGTTCCACCGTCTCTTTGATCAGTTTCTGATTGAGTAAATCATGATGCGGCTCTTCACTGGCGAGATTAACCGCCACCAGCGCCTTACCCCCTTCCGGCCACGGCTGATCTTTCACCATCCACACCGGGCACGGGCATTTACGTAACAGATGCCAGTCAGTAGGGGTGAAAATCACCGCTTCCAGACGATCGTGCTGGTGCGCCATTTTCAATACCAGATCGTGTTTACCGCTCAGAACTTCCTGGATAATCGCCTCAAACGGGCGGTTATGCCATACCACTTTAATCTCTATTTCAACGCCAGCTTCTAAATAAGCATGGGCCTGTTCGCGGATCCACTCAGTACGCTGGCTGATCACACCTTTACGCATATTGGTGCGTTCATCAGGCGACAGCAGGGTGGTCATTTCGTAGGAGAAATCATAAATAGGCAGGAAGGCTTTGATTTTGCCGCCGATGCGCTGATTAAGGTACACCGCCCGACGTAGCGCAGGCTGGTCATCCTGTTGAGGATCGATCGCCACAAGAATGTTTTGATACTTAACCATACTGGGTTCTCCATACACGACGAGGTGTCTGTTTAAAGATAGCCCAATAGCGCTCAGGTAAAAAGCGAAAAAGTTGTTGCCGGATCAATAAAATAACAAATGCTGACCCGGCAGACAGAATCGATAATCAGTGACTGTGGCCTGCCAGATCGGCGAGGATTTCATGATTTTCGATAGTAATGTATTTACCTTTCACCGCCAGCATTCCGCTTTTCTGGAAACGACCCAGCAGACGGCTGATGGTTTCCACGGTCAGACCGAGATAATTACCAATATCACCGCGCGTCATCGTCAGACGGAATTCACGTTGTGAAAAACCGCGCTGGCCAAAACGGCGTGAAAGATTCCAGATAAAAGCAGCCAGACGTTCTTCGGCATTTTTCTTCGACAGCAGCAGGATCATATCCTGGTCGCCTTTGATTTCGCCGCTCATTAAACGCATCATCTGCTGGCGCAGGCTCGGCATTTTACCGGAAAGATCATCAAGGGTTTCGAACGGGATTTCACACACCATCGCGGTTTCCAGCGCCTGGGCAAAGCTCGGATGATGGGCACTGCTGATGGCGTCAAAACCGACCAGATCACCTGCCAGATGGAAGCCGGTAATCTGTTCATCGCCTTGCTCGGTAATGGTGTAGCTCTTGATGGTGCCGGAACGGATGGCATACAGCGATTTGAGCTCATCACCGGCTTTGAATAGCGTCTGGCCTTTCTGAATCGGTTTTTTGCGCTCAATAATGTTGTCTAACTGATCCAGCTCGTGTTCATTTAAGGTGAACGGAATACAAAGCTGACTGATGCTGCAATCCTGACAGTGGATCGCACAACCGCCAGATTGAATGCGACGAATAACGCGTTTTTCTGGAATCATAATATACGCTCAGACGATAATTGACTGAGGTCAATTTTAACATTTTTCGCTTACAGAAAGAAACTCATCTGAGCAGTTTTAGGCACATAAAGATCAGGGATGTCCTGACGGCGGACATCCCTGATAACAGCCAGTCAGTGATGACTTTTATGACTTGTTCTCGGCGGCGACAGGTGTGGAATAACCGCTTTTTTTGGCGTTTTTAGCCATACGCGCCGGTTGTTCCACTTTGATAATCAGGGTCAAAATACCGGCTACCAGATAGAGCGCGGTATAGGTCCAGACAACCCCGACCACATCAAAGAATGGCAATACCAGTGAGGCGATGGCCGGGGCCAGAAAGTTGCTCAGACCCGCAGACAGGTTATAAATCGAAATCGCCGCCCCTTTATGTTTCGGTTCCAGTACCGGGAACACCGCGGTCATCGGCACAAAGGCGGCGACGGTGATCCCCAGCATGATCGCCGGGATCATCGCTACCCAGTAGTTATGGCCAAAGGTCACCGGCAGATAATAGAACGCCAGACTGGAGATGGCGCAACCCAGGCAGCCAAACCAGCGCACCTGACGGATCCAGCCGATATATTCGCCGAGAATCCCCCACATCACATTCGTGAAGATGGTGACAAAGAAGAATACTGCCCAAATCTGCAACCACTCGGACATGGAAAAGCCGAGACGGCCGACAAATAACAGCGGCATGACTACCGCAAAGCCAAACAGCGACAGCGTATTAATAATACGAATCAGGCAGGCGAGAAAAATATTGCGGTTGGTAAATAAGATGGTCACCGCGCGCGATAACTCGGTCATCTTCTCACGCGTGGACAGATGCGCTTTCTCACTCTCACTGCCGACATTGCGCAGCAGAACCATCGCCATCAGACCACCAGCCACCACCCAGGCAATAGCAAACCATAGCGTACCGGTTTCCCCGATAAACGGAATGGTAAAACTGGGCAGATAACTGCCAATACAGCCGATCCCCACCGAGTACATTGCCCAGAACCAGCCCATCGCTGAGGACAGCTGATGTTTTGGCACTGTCTGCACCACCAGCATCACAAACGAATAGATAAACAGCGGATAAGCCAGGCCGCGAATGCCGTAAAACAGCAGCATCAGTGGATAGTTGCGCATGCCCAGTCCCAGCGTCAGGAACAGCACATGCATGACTACCCAGAGAATAAAGCCGATGCGCATTGCACGTTGCGGGGTGATAATTTCCGCCACTACACCGGAACTCCATGCCGCCAGCGCCGCCGCCGCACCATACAGGGTAAATACCAGCGCCGACTGGGAAGGCGAGAAACCTAAATCGGTAATATGTTTGGAAAGAAAGGCCATTTCGAAGCCGTCACCGCTCATAAACACCGCTATAGCGACATAACCCCAGAACAGCGATTTCGGCAGCCCGAAAAGGCTTTTATCTGCTTGCATAATATTATCCTCTGACTGGCAGTGGGCCGATCGCACCGGCGACCGGCAGAGAGTGACTACTGGCGCAGCGCGCGCTGTTGTTGATAGAGCTGACGAAACTGTTGCAGGCGTGGCTGTAGCTGTTGATGGCGGGTGGCGTCAGGCAGATAACGCTGCAACTGCGGCGGTTTCTGACACACCTGCTGCTCTTCGCCGCCAACCGCCAGCCAGCCGAGACGGGCGGCGCCCAGCGCGCCACCGGCCTCGCCGCCGCGATGGGTAATAATCGGCAGGTTCAGCACATCAGCCATCAGCTGGGCCCACCATGGACTGCGCGCGCCACCGCCAATCAGTGAGCAACTGGTCAGTCTGGTTCCGGCGTCATTCAGCACTTTTAAGCCATCCGCCATGCCAAAGCTGACGCCTTCCAGTACCGCATAGGCCAGCGATGCACGCTGGCTGCCATGGGTTAAGCCATGGAAAGCGCCGCTGGCTTGCGGATCGTTATGTGGCGTGCGTTCACCGGAGAGGTAAGGCAAAAACAGCGGCGCGCGCAGCTGTTCGGCGCGGCTCAGCGATGAGACATCGGCCAGCAGAGTGGTTTCACTGCAACCCAGCAGCTCACATAGCCAGCGCAACGCACTGGCGGCGGACAACATCACGCTCATCTGATGCCAGCGATCCGGCAGGGCGTGACAGAAGGCGTGAACCGCCGACTGTGGGTTAGGGCGAAAACCGTCATTTACCGCAAACAGTACGCCGGACGTGCCCAGAGAAATAAACGCATCACCGGGATTAACCGCACCGATGCCTACCGCACTGGCGGCATTATCGCCACCGCCGCCGGCAATAATCACCTCGTCACTGAGTCCCCACTGGCGGGCAATATCGGCTTTAAGCTTGCCTGCCGGTTGCGAGCCTTCCACCAGACGCGGCATCTGCTCTGACGTCAGGCCGCAGGCAGCCAGCAGACTCTCAGACCACTTCCGTTGCGCCACATCCAGCCACAGGGTGCCTGCGGCATCGGACATATCACTGATCTTTTCACCGCTCATCATCCAGCGCAGATAGTCTTTAGGCAGCAATACGCTGGCGATACGACTGAAAACCGCCGGTTCATGGCGCGCCAGCCATAACAGCTTGGGCGCAGTAAAGCCGGGCATCGCCAGATTACCGGCAACGGCGTGTAATTCTGGCGCAGCGGCGGTCAGCTGCTGGCATTCGTCGGCGCTGCGCGTGTCATTCCACAGAATACAGGGACGCAGCACTTCATCCTGCTGGCCCAGCAACACTGCGCCATGCATCTGGCCGGAAAGGCCGATGGCGCGGATCTCCGGCCAGCTGGCGCCGATTTTCTGCCGTAGCTGGCTGATAACCTGCTGCGTTGCCTGCCACCACTGCGCCGGGTCCTGTTCTGACCAGTGCGGATGCGGGCGCTGCACGGTCAGTGACGCGCCCGCGCTGGCGAGGGTGTCGCCATTGCTGTCGATCACCAGCCCTTTGATTTCTGAAGTACCGGCATCAATTCCCAGATACATGATCTTCTCCTTACTCGCTTACCGGCTGTGGCTGTGCGGCCCACTGCTGCAATTTGCTGACGGTCTGTTGCAGCAGGGCGGCGAACTCTGCTTTCTCTGCCAGTGGGCCAAACAGCGCCGGATCGGCGGCAAAAGCGGCTAAGGGCTGCTCAGATGCCAGCATGCTATGCAGCGCAGTTTCATCCAGTGCGCCATCCTGGTAGCTGTAAGGCAGATCGCCATCATGCCAGCGCTGCAGGAACAGATAGAACAGTGCCGGTAATACGGCAGTAGCACGCGGCACATCACCGCGCTGATAAGTTTCAACCAGCGTTGGGGTAATAAAACCGGGGATTTTTGACAGGCCGTCGGCGGCGACGCGCTGGTTGGTATCCTGAATATAGGGGTTAGCAAAACGCGCCAGCACCACATCGCGATAAGCTTCTAAATCCAGCGGGCTGGGCGTCAGTGACGGGATAACATCCTGCGTAACATATTCCCATGCCATCTCCTTAATCGCCTGCGTCTGGGTGCTCTGATGAATAAAAGACTGGCCGATTAAAGTGCCTGCCCACGCGATGCAGCTATGGCTGGCGTTAAGAATGCGGATTTTTGCCTCTTCCCATGGCAATACCGATGTCACCAGTTCAACGTCAACGTTTTCCAGCGCCGGACGTCCGGCAATAAAATCATCCTCGATCACCCACTGGATAAAGGCTTCGCCCATTACCGGCACGGCATCATGAAAACCGGTCTCTGCCAGCACCCGCGGTGCGATATCGGCGGTAGGTCGCGGGGTAATGCGGTCCACCATGGTGTTGGGGGACGTTGTGTGTTCAGAGACCCACTCCAGCAGGCGGGTTTCACCGCGCAGACGCAGGAAGGTGAGAAAACCGTGGCGAAAACGCTCGCCGTTGTGACGCAGGTTATCGCAATTAAGCAGGGTAACCGGATTGCCATGAGCCGCCATACGCGCCAGCAGGATCCGTGTCAGCGCGCCATATAATGTACGTGCGCCGCCGTTAATATCGGCCTGAATATCGGCATGGCGTGGATCCAGCTGATGGTCGGGGTCGAGGTAGTAGCCGCCTTCGGTAACGGTAAAAGCGATCACTTTAGTGGCCGGATTGCTGCCTTGCGCAATTAGTGCGCTCAGTTCAGCATCCCATGGCAGTATCTTTTTGATTGAGGTGATCTTTTCATAGCGGCGTTCACCTTCCGGGGTGACGGTTTCCAGCGTATATTCACCCTGCTGGGCGCTCAGACTGTTGAGCAGCGCAGATGCATCATCGCGAATATTGCCGAGGGCGATATGCCAGCGATCGTCTCCCTGTTGTAACAGACGATGCAGATACCAGGCCTGATGGGCGCGGTGGAAGGAACCGGCGCCGATATGCATCCAGATATTTTCGCTTGTGTGAGTCATCTTTCTCTCCTGCGTGTTGCATAAAGAAATGAGCAAATGCCCTTTATGTGAGCTTATGCCTGAAGTTGCCGTTAGCCTGGGCAAAATCTGCCCGCCTGTCTGCGTCGCAGATCACAAAAACTAACAATTGCCCGCAGTGAGGGCAAAAATTCAGAGTATGCTGGAAAGATAAAAAGCGAGGGCTGATTGCGCAATGAGTAAGCACGATAAGAAGCTGGATCAGGCGGCGCGCGCGGCCTGGATGTATTACGTTGCCGGCGAGACGCAGCAGGATATTGCCGAAAAACTGGGCGTTTCACGTCAGGTAGCGCAGAGGCTGGTGGCGCTGGCGACCGAGCAGGGGCTGGTAAGCGTCAATATCAGCCATCCGGTTGCGCAGTGCATGTCGCTGGCAGAGCAGCTAAAAAGGCGTTTTGGCCTGCGCATCTGTCAGGTGGTGCCTTCTGACGGCGTCGATAATGCCGGAATTTACCAGATGGTGGCGGTGGCGGGGGCGGAAGTGATGGCGCAAACCCTGAAAAAGAGTGAGCCGCAGGTTATCGCTGTCGGTTCCGGACGGATGCTGCGCGCGACAATTGATGAATTGCCAGAGTTTGATCGGCCTCAGCATAGCTGCGTGTCGCTGATCGGCGCTATCGCCAGCGACGGTTCCTGTACCCGCTACGATGTACCGCTGTGGATGGCGGAAAAAACGCAGGGTCGCTATTTTATTTTACCTGCACCGCTGTATGCCGACAGCGCGGATGACCGCACGCTATGGTGCAACCACCGTATTTACCGCACGGTAACGGAAAAAGCCCAGCAGGCCGATGTCATGTTTCTTGGCATTGGTCATGTTGATATTGGTTGCCCGCTGAATGCCGATGGCTTTATCACCCGCGAGCAGGTCGCCACCCTGCAGGGACAGCATGTGGTAGGGGAGATGCTGGGCCATTTTATCGGTGAAGACGGTGAGCGCGTCAGCAGTGAACTGGATCAACGCCTGACCAGCGTCACCCTGACAGCCCACACCGCGCGCAATATCATTGCCTTTTCCGGCGGCAAAGAGAAACATCGCGCCATTGCGGCGGTGCTGAAGGGGGGCTGGATTAGCGGGCTGGTGACCGATGAAGCCAGTGCAAGGGCCGTATTAGCCGGTTAAGGCTATACCCGCAGATAACCTTCATGCTGCAACAGCCACTGTTTACGTGATACGCCACCGGCATAACCGCTCAGCGTACCGTTGGCGCCAATCACCCGATGACAGGGCACCACTACGCTAATCGGATTGGATCCATTGGCTGCGCCAACGGCACGCGCTGCACCCGCACGCCCTAACATCGCCGCCATCTCGCCGTAGCGCAGTACGCTGCCACAGGGGATTTCGCGCAGCAGGTTCCATACCGATCGCTGAAAGTCGGTGCCGTTGGTGGCGACAGACAGCTGTTTAAGTACCGATAAATCCCCTTCGAAATAGCGCCTTAACTGTGCGCTCAGGCCGCCGGCATTCTCCAGCTGCCTGAGTCGGAAGCCCTGCGGGCCGTAGTGAATCTTCAGCAAGCGATTCATCCGTGCACCAAACTCTTCCCATTCGACAGCGCGCAAGTTTTGTTGCTCGTCACTGACGATAATCAGTTGCCCGAGCGGCGTACTGATCGTGTCTTCCAGTAATGTCATCATGATATGCGAACGGTTATCCATCCCAGACAGTAGTTAGATCCAATGTGTTGCTCCTCTCCAGCAACACAGCCCCGGTTGCCGCTACGGCCAGCACAATAAATGTCGCGGGAAGTCATGGCAACGAAACAGCATCAGAGTTATGTTAGCGACAGTACTAAGATTTGCCAGTCTGCGCCTTTTCCGGCGTGATTTCGATCGGCATTAACCGTATGGACCCGCGCCATACCTGTTTAAAGTGACCCCAGGCGGAGCCAAATGATGAAAAATGACAAGGAAATATCGATAGATGCGTTTACCGATAATGAAAAAATTATTATTGAACAGCAGGTTAAAAACCTGATCGCTAAATCAGGCACCACCCCTGGTGAAAAGCAGCTGAAAGAGTTTACCAAAGAAGCGAAGAAACAGGTGATGAAAGCGCGTCTGGCGAAAGAGAAAGCGGCACCGGTGAAAGTGGTGCGTAAGCCGCGGCAAAAAAGTCTCAAGGCCAGTGAGGTTAACGACTTTGACTGGTCTGCCTCCGTCAATGCACGACCACCCCGGCGTTAATGATCGTCGCAGAGTATCAGGCCACTTACGAGTGGCTTTTTTTATTGCCTTTTAATGCCAGCAAAGGCTTGTCGAAGGCGGACAAAACGACTATTTTTTCTTCTTGCCGTGCAGCAACCCCTCCATCGCGCGGCTTAAGGAGTGACGATGAACCCTGACGAAAACGATCTGTTTAAAGACGCCATGGAAGATGTCATCCCCTTAAAAGATTGCGCCAGTATTCACTGGTTAAAAACCCCACAGATTAAAACGCCGCGTCAGCAGCCGCTGGACGCAGAGAACAATTTTCTTATCGACGGTTTTATCGACGCCATTCCGCTGATACAGCCGCTGGAGTATAAAGCCGAAGGCATTCAGCAGGGGGTGCTGGATAAGCTGCGTCAGGGGAAATATCCGCTGGATGCCAGTCTGAACCTGCTGCGTCAGCCGGTGGCCCGCTGTCGTCAGTCACTGTTCAGTTTTATGTTGCAGGCGCGCAAGGATAATCTGCGCAATTTGCTGATCATCCATGGCAAAGGACGTGACGACCGCTCACACGCCAATATTGTACGCAGCTATCTGTTCCGCTGGCTGCAACAGTTTGATGATGTGCAGACCTTTTGCGGGGCTCAGCCTTTTCATGGCGGTAGCGGCGCGCTGTATGTCGGTCTGCGCAAAACCGAGCAGGCGCGCAGCGATAACCGCGAAAGGCACGCCAAACACAGTCGCTGAAAAGTTAACCAGAATGACACTTGCGGATGGTGGCCAGCAGGATCTCTGCGCTCAGGCAGTGCTGACTGCCGGAGCGGGTCATAATACCTACCGGTTCCCCCGGCCCGTGTGAAGCCACCGGCAACGCCGCCAGCGAATTATGCAGTAAATCTTCTTTGATCGCGCCGGACGGCACAAACCAGACATAGTCATAACGTTGCGCCAGCTGACGCGCCAGTGACGTTGATGAGGTTTCAATACAGTTGGCGGGTAATGAGCAGCCCTGTTCATCCATCATCGCTTGCGCAATGCGACGCGGGGCGGTGCCTTCCGGCGAAATCACCACCGGCCATTGCAGGGCTTTGGATAGTGTGACGTTGTCACTTAATAACGGATGATCCGGACGCACCACCAGGCGTAATGATTCCAGAAACAGCAGTTCATAGCTTAATCCGGTCATCATATCGGCATCAGCCATCCGGCCAATGCCAATATCAAACTCGCCAGCTTTGAGCCCGGCAATCAGTACATTGTTATGCAGCGTTGCCACTTGTACGGTGGCTTGCGGCTGCAACTGGTGAAAACGGTCCAGAATCGATGGCAGCATACCCATCGCGGCGGTGGTCAGCGCGCCAATGCGCAACACTACCGGTTCATCACTCATATTACTGGTGAAAGACTGTCCGGCGTGGTTAAGCGCATCCAGCACTTTTACCGCATGAGTCAGAAACTGTTCACCCATCGTTGTCAGCTGGGCGCCGAGCCTGCCACGTTCAAACAGACGGGTGCCCGCCAGCTCCTCAAGCTCATTCAGCGTTTTTGATAACGCCGGCTGGCTAAGGCTGAGTGTTTCTGCCGCACGCCCCAGCGTCCCTTGCTGGGCAACGGCGACAAAAGTATGCAGATGGCGCAAGCGAATGCGCTGATTAAAAACGTAATTTTTATCCATATCACAGGTTAGTGAGGTCTGAAGATCTGAAGCAAGCGCGACGAGTGGATTCTGTTAACCTTATTGCAAATTTTATTTAACATCTACTGCATTTGCACAAAATATCGCCATTAATGAAGTCGTTGCATCGGGTGACCGTATTTGACGCCAGCGTCCGCAGGGTCAATAACTGACATCAACTTATATCAAAGCAGAGAGAAAACAGCATGCAACGTTGTATCGCCACCATTTCCATCAGCGGCACGCTGGAGCATAAACTTGAGGAAATTGCCGCCGCAGGCTTTGACAGTATCGAGCTGTTTGAGCCAGACCTGGCTGGCTTTCGAGGGTCGGCCAGTGAGTTGCGCCAGCGGGTTGCCGACAATGGTCTGACTATTGCCTTACTGCAACCGTTTCGCAATTACGAAGGCGAGAGCAGCGATCAGCTGACCCGGGCGCGTCAGCAATTTGAACTGATGCAGCAGCTTGACTGTAAGAAATTATTGCTATGCAGCAACGCCAGCGCCAGTTGCAGCAGTGACAGTCAGCAGCAGATTGACGATCTGCATGCGCTGGCCGAACTGGCCGCCACTTGCCAGGTTGAGATTGGCTATGAAGCGCTGGCATGGGGCCGCCATATTAATCGCTGGCAGCAGGCGTGGCAGCGGGTAAAACAGGTTAACCATGCCAGTCTGGGGATCGTGCTGGACAGTTTTCATATTCTGTCGCGCGGCGATTCACTGGAGGCGCTCGATCAGGTGCCACCTGACAAGATTACCTTTGTACAGTTTGCCGATGCGCCGCAGCTTAACCTTGATGTACTGACCTGGAGCCGGCACTATCGCTGCTTTCCCGGACAGGGGGATTTTGATCTGCAACATTTTGCCCGGCAGTTGCACCAGCAGGGTTATCAGGGGCCGTGGTCACTGGAAATCTTTAATGAGCAGATGGTCACTTCCCCTTTGCATAGTTCGGCCGCCGATGGCTATCGCTCGCTGCGCTGGCTGGAACAGGGGCTGACGGAATAATTCTCACTAAACTACATTTTCTCAGGTCAGCAGGTTTGTGATCCGCTATTATAGCGCTCACTTTTTTTTGCAACCTGACGGATGAAGTGGCGAACGCCTGGCAGGGAGTTTCGGCTTATCCGGGAGCGATACCTTTGAGTATTAGTGAGGCGATAGACGTTCGCCAGCTTATTAATTCAGCTGCACTAAGCGGTTATCAGAAACGTATTATCCTGCTCTGCTTTATCGTAGTTGCACTGGATGGCATGGATATCGCCCTGATGGGATTTATCGCCCCGGCGCTGAAAGCCTCCTGGGGCGTCAGTAATCATCAGCTCGGGCTGGTGATCAGTAGTGCGTTGATTGGGCTGGCGCTGGGTGCGCTGTTTGCCGGTCCGCTGGCGGATCGCTTTGGCCGCCGGGCGATTATTATCACCAGCGTCTTTTTCTTCGGACTGTGGACGCTGGCTACCGCGCTGTCGCAAAACGCCGAACAGATGATGTTATTCCGTTTCCTTACCGGTTTAGGGCTGGGCGCGGCGATGCCTAATGTCGGCACGCTGGTGGCGGAATTTTCTCCCGAGCGCAAACGCTCATTTATTATCACCGTGGTATTTTGCGGTTTTACCTTTGGCGCGGCGGCAGGGGGCTTTGCCGCCTCATGGCTGATCCCGCGTTTTGGCTGGCATTCGGTACTGCTGATAGGCGGCCTGTTGCCTTTGCTGGTGGTGCCGCTGTTGCTGCGTTATCTGCCGGAGTCGGTGCGTTTTCTGATCACTCGTGGCGCCCCGGCCGCCAGGATCCGCGCGATTATCGAAAAAATGCAGCCCGGCAGCACTGCAACCGATATGCAGTTTCAGCTGGCCAGCGCCCGGCAGTGTGAAGGGGCGGTGCGCACCGTGCTGTCACGCAACTATCTGACCGGCAGCCTGATGTTATGGGGCAGCTATTTTATGGGGCTGTTCCTCGTCTATCTGATTGGCAGCTGGCTGCCGTCGCTGATTAAAGATATTGGCATGACGGTGACGCAAGCGGCGCTGATCACCGCTATGTATCAGGCGGGTGGCACCGTCGGCTCGCTGTTTGCTGGCTGGCTGATGGATAAGATCAACGCTAACCGGGCGCTGGCGCTGATCTATGGCTGCGGCGCTATCGCCACCGTGGCGATAGGGCTTGCGCCAGCGGATGCGCTGGTGTTAAGTGGAATCGCGTTCTGTAGCGGCTTCTGCCTTAATGGCGCCAATACCGGTATGAATGCGCTCTCTGCCAGCTATTATCCTACACATGCCCGTGCAACGGGTTCCAGCTGGATGCACGGTGTGGGACGCATCGGCGCCATACTCAGTGCTTTTGCCGGCGCTGAGATGCTGTCGCTGGGCTGGAGTTTCAGTCAGGTGTTTCTGCTACTGGCGATCCCTGCGCTGCTGACCTCGGTGATGCTGTTGGTAAAATCGGTTTATGGTTATCAGCGACCACTGTAACTATTCAGTCCAGGGCCACAGAAACTGTAACTTTCTTTCTGGTGGCCGATCACAAATTCCGCATAATTTTTCCCATCCTGCCGCCAGTCATTTACATTTTCAGCAAGTTCCTTTTCTGCGGGGTAAAAGCTATGGACGCGCATTGGGTCAGCACAGACAGTATTCGCGAACGTTTTTCACACGCGATGTCGGCGATGTATCAGCAGGAAGTACCGCAGTATGGCGCTTTGCTACGCCTGGTGGCGGAGGTAAATCAGCAGGTACTGGCGCAGGATCCGCAGCTGTTGCAACGTCTGACGCAGGCGGATGAGCTGGAGCGTATTAGCGTGGAGCGGCATGGCGCGATCCGCGTGGGCACTGCTGCCGAGCTGAATATGTTGCGCCAGCTGTTTGCGATTATGGGGATGTATCCGGTGGGTTATTACGATCTGTCGCAAGCGGGTGTGCCGGTACACTCCACCGCCTTCCGTCCGGTAGATGACGCTGCTTTGCGCCGTAATCCGTTTCGCCTGTTTACCTCGTTGCTGCGCCTGGAGTTAATTGACGATGCGGCGCTACGTCAGCAAGCCAGCGAGATTCTTGCCGCCCGCGATATTTTTACCCCACGTTGTCGTCAGCTGGTTGCGCTGCATCAGCAGCAGGGCGGTTTTAGCGCGGAGCAGGCCGAAGAGTTTGTCAGCGAAGCGCTGGAAACCTTCCGCTGGCATCAGCAAACCACCGTTGACAGTTCCACCTGGCAGGCGCTTAACCAGCAGCATCGGCTGATTGCTGATGTGGTCTGCTTCCCGGGCTGCCATATCAATCATCTGACACCGCGTACGCTGGATATTGATCGGGTGCAGGCGCTGATGCCGCAGCAGGGGATCACCCCGAAAGCGATTATCGAGGGGCCACCGCAGCGACAGGTGCCGATCCTGCTGCGGCAGACCAGCTTTAAAGCGCTGGATGAGGCGGTGCGTTTTCGCGACGGCCAGCAGGGTACGCATACCGCGCGCTTTGGTGAGATTGAACAGCGTGGCGTAGCATTAACCCGTAAGGGGCGTGAGCTGTATGATCGCCTGCTGGCGCAGGCCGGCAGCGGTGGCGATAACCAGCAGCATCAGCAGCATCTGGCGGAAGTATTTACTGCATTTCCTGATGATGAAACCACTTTGCGGCAGCAGCAGCTGGCGTGGTTTGAGTACCGACGTACCGCTCAGGGGCGCGATTATCCGATTACCCCGGCCAGCGATATTGAGCAGCTAATCGCTCAGGGGATGCTCACCGCCGAACCCATTATTTATGAAGATTTTCTGCCGGTGAGCGCCGCTGGTATTTTCCAGTCAAACCTTGGCAGTGAAACCCGTGCGCGGTCGCAGGGACATGCCAGTCGCGAACAATTTGAGCAGGCATCAGGCGCGGCGGTGCATGATGAGATTGAGCTGTACGCGCAGCGTGAGCAGGCAAGCCTGCGGCGCTGCGGTCTGTTATAGACAATAAAAAGGGCCAGTGAATCACTGGCCCTTTGACACTATTATAATAACTATTGCAGGCGCGGGTTACGAATTAACGTGTACTTCCCGGCTCCGAGCAGCATGATAATCACGCCACCGAAGAAATAGAGCGCTTCTGTTTCCAGCGCCCACGCACCGACATCAGTGCGTGACCAGATAGCGCCCGTTTTCACCAGCAGGGTTGCCACCAGCAGATTAATCGCGATAACAAACGCCGCAGGGCGCGTTAACAGACCGATAATCACCATCACTGGCGCAACAATTTCCCCAATGTAAGCACCGTAAGCGATAAAACCTGGAAAACCGTGTGCAGTCAGCATCTTCGCAATCCAGCCTACGCCGTTATGCACCTTAGCTTCGCCATGAAACAGCAATAAAATGCCAAAGGTCAGGCGCAGCAGCAGCTTGCCAAAATCAGGATGATCCGCCATGCGTGAAAATCCATTATTGATCGCACTAAACATATTTAATTCCTTTTCCCGAAAGGGTTTCACAGAATGTAGTCAATTTAAGACCATTATCAAATTCAATTTAGTTGACTATATCGTTCAGTAAATTCCGTGAAACATCGGTTTTATCTGCAAAGTGGCCGTGAGAGTGGACAATATAGAGTGGCCTGCAAATAATGGATGTTGAAAATGCTACGGAAAAAATAATGAAAAACGAGCAACGCTTAAGGATCAGGACCGCTGAAGGAGAACTGCGCGGCACTATGGAAGGGGAGGTTTTTGTCTTTAAGGGGATCCCCTATGCTGCACCGCCAACCGGGCCATTACGCTGGAAAGCGCCAAAACCGGTTCAGCACTGGCAAAAGGTGCGTGATGCTGTCAGCTGGGGAGATTCCAGCTGGCAAAACCGCGCCGAGTGTCTGGCGATCGGCGGCGGTGAACCGGGTGAGTTGAGTGAAGATTGCCTTTACCTGAATGTCTGGACGCCGGATATCCAGCCTTCGCGTCCGTTGCCGGTGATGGTGTGGATCCATGGCGGCGGCTATACCATCGGCGCTGGCAGTCTGGCGCCTTATCTCGGTGCGCCACTGGCTGCGCGTGGCGTGGTGATGGTGACACTGAATTATCGTCTGGGACACCTGGGCTTTTTCGCCCATCCGGCGCTGGACGCAGAGTATCCCCGTGGCGAAGAGATCAATAATTTTGCGCTGCTTGACCAGATTGCCGCACTGCAATGGGTACAGCGCAATATCCACGTGTTTGGCGGCGACCGTCGCAACGTCACGATAATGGGCGAATCCTCTGGTGGCCGCAGCGTACTGTCGCTGTTTGCTTCGCCGCTGGCGGATGGGTTGTTTCACAAAGGCATTGTGCAGAGTGCTTACTCGCTACCCGATACGCCGCGCCAGCAAGCGCTGCAGACCGGGGAAGCCGTGGCGCGCCATTTCAATCTGAGCGACGCCACGGCGGCGGAATTGCGCGCGCTGCCCGCCGACGGCTTCTGGTCACTCAAACCGCCGCTGGTGAACGGCCCGGTAGCGATTGCCGGCGATCGGGTGTTGCCGCAGTCGTCAGTCAGCGTGTTTAACGCTGCGCGGCAGCATAAATATCCGCTGATGATTGGCAGCAACAGTGATGAAGCCAGCGTGCTGGAGTACTTCGGCATTGACGCCGCCGCAACCATCGCGCGCATTCGCCAGCAGCATAAATTTGCCTGGCGCTTGATTAAATGGCTGTATGACGCCCGTGACGATGCGGTGCTGGGCCGTCAGGTGGCGCGTGATATTGCCTTTACCACTATGGGGTATGTGGCGGTGATGGCGCAGCATCGTACCGGGGCGCCAGGCTGGCGTTACTATTTCGATTACGTATCGGAGAACGCGCGCGATCTCTATACCTGCGGCACCTGGCATGGCAATGAAGTCCCCTATGTGCTCGATACGCTGAATAATATGAATCTGACAGATCGTCCCTTTACGGACAACGATCGTCATTTTGCCTGGCGCGTCAGCGAGTACTGGCTGAGTTTTGCCCGCGACGTTACTGAGTTCTCGCATAAGATTGACGGTGAAGTGCCATGGCCTGCCTGGCATCCCGGCGACGATTACACCATGCGCTTTGGCCATCAGGGAATGGCGCAGATCGCGCTGGAAAAGCGCTTTATGAAGCGCAGAATGCAGGTGTTCAGGTTGCTGATGCGCACGCTGGTGCGGTTAAATTAAGCGTATTGCACTGATTATTATTTTTCAACACTGTGATCGGGCCACTATTTCATTGCTTTCATGCTGAATTAATAAATTCGCATGATGTTTTCCTGTACGCCAAATCAGCAAAAACTGTCGATATGGCAGTGAGTTAGCCAACGTCCATAAACAAAGTAAGGTTTAGAAACTAAAAAAAATATCGTGTTAATTATTTGTATTCTTTCAGCTTAACTGCCGATAACGGTAAAGAACCCTGGCATAGCCATGGCGATATAACCGGTGATCAACCGATTTGGAGCAGTTATGAACATTTTAAAAAATTTCACCATACGCGCGGTGATGTTATGGATACTTGGCCTGTTCTGTTTGTTATGGCTGTGTGTCGGTCTTTACAGCGTTTATTCTTTAAATGCCCTGGGAAAAGGTAATGAAGTCGATCGTCATATCGTTAATCAGATGACTGTACTGAGTAAGGGTAACGATCAATATTTCCGCTTTGTCACCCGCCTGTCGCGGATTGTCGAAGCCCGTCAGACTGGCGCAGCCGCCGATCCGGCTGAAATGGCCGCGGCGCAAAAGTCGCTGGATAATATGAGCAAGTTGCTGAGCGATTTTAAGCAGCTCTCCCCGGGTCCGCTCGGGGCGGAAGTGGTCAATAATGTCACTGAAAACTGGCAAAAACTGCTCGATCAGGGTGTGGTGCCACAGATGCAGAGCGCGCAGCAGGCAACGCTGGATGCTTATCGCCAGCAGTCACGTAATGTTACGCCGCCACTCAGCCGGGCATTTGGCGCCAGCGCAGAGAAGTTTAATCTGGCGGCCTCAGGGATGCTGGATGATACGCGGATCACTGTTGATCATCTGACCCAGATGACAAAAGTCATTATTATTGCGGCAGTGATTGCCGGTCTGTTAATTCTGCTGTTTACCGACCGTTATCTGGTCACTATGCTGGTGCGACCTATTGCCATCCTGCGCCAGCATTTCCAGATGATTGCTGAAGGCGACCTCAGCCAGCCGGTGCACGATATTGGTCGTAACTGCGTGGGTAAACTGGTGCCGTTGCTGAATGCCATGCAGGACAGTCTGCGCGATGCGGTTGGCGCGATTCGTGGCGGTACCGAGAATATCTGGCGTGGCGCGACGGAAATCTCCTCGGGTAATAACGATCTCTCTTCCCGCACCGAGCAGCAGGCGGCGGCACTGGAAGAGACCGCCGCCAGTATGGAGCAGCTGACGGCGACGGTGAAATTTAACGCCGATAACGCGCGCCAGGCTAGTGTGCTGGCGGACAGCGCCTCAGTTACCGCCAGCAAAGGCGGTAAGCTGGTAAGTGACGTTGTCACAACAATGCAGGGTATTTCCGGCAGTTCGCAGAAAATTGCTGAGATCACTAACGTGATCAACAGTATCGCTTTCCAGACCAATATTCTGGCGCTGAATGCGGCGGTGGAAGCTGCTCGCGCCGGTGAACAGGGACGCGGCTTTGCCGTGGTGGCCAGTGAAGTGCGTAACCTCGCGCAGCGCAGTGCTGGCGCAGCGAAGGAGATTGAAGGATTGATTGCCGATTCCGTCCAGCGTGTCGACAATGGCTCGCGACTGGTTAATGAAGCCGGTACCACCATGAGTGAGATCCTGCGCTCGGTGACTGATGTCACGGATATCATGAAGCAGATTGCTGCGGCATCGGAAGAGCAGAGTAAAGGCATTTCACAGGTAGGCATCGCCATTTCTGAAATGGACAGCGTCACCCAGCAGAACGCCTCGCTGGTCGAGGAAGTCTCTGCGGCGGCCAGCGCGCTGGAACGTCAGACCGAAGAGCTACAGAGTTCGGTAGCGAAGTTCCGTTTGTCGCATAATGACAGTGCCGCTGTGGCGAAGTCAGCAGCCAAAGCTTTACCGGTGAAAACCGCCAGCCTGAAACAGCCCGCCGCCGCATCAGCCGGTGTTGCTGATGAGTGGATCGCTTTCTAAACATAACCATGCCACCAGTTCCGCAAGGAACGGTGGCGCATCGTTATCTGGCCGTTGCAATAAACTGTAAACCGCCCCGGTTTTTACGCTGTTCTTAAACGGCGCGACCAGTCGTTGCATGGCTAAATCCGCCTGGATCAATGTGACATCGGCAACCGTAACCCCGTAACCCTGAATCGCCGCGCTGATGGCTAAGTCCATGGTGGCGAAATGCTGATTGCGCTTCATCAGCAGCTCCACCTGCTGCGCGCGCAACCATAGCTGCCAGTCGGTACTGTCGGCAGTGGGGTGCAGAAAAGTAAAATGCGTCAGATCTTCTGGTGTCAGCTGTTGCTGCTTAAGCAGGCTGGCGGAGATCACCGGCGTCAGCGCTTCATCAAACAGACGATAACCTTGCTCCAGCGGTGCGCCGTAAACAATCGCCGCATCGAAATTATCCAGCTGGCGGCTGTGCTCAACAGTAGTGGTGAGAGAAATATGGATATCGGGGCGCAACTGCTCCAGCTCTACCAGCTTCGGTAACAGCCAGCGCATTGCACAGGTGGGGGCTTTCAGTCGCACTGAACTGTTAGATTTGCTGGCTTTGTCGGTGGCATGCACCATCTGCTCAAAACCACTCTTAAGCTCCGGCAACAGCGCCGCTCCCTGCGGCGTCAGCTTCAGCCCCCGGGCATGACGATCGAACAATGAAAAACCCAGCCATGACTCCAGCGCGGCAATCTTACGGCTGACGGCGCCCTGCGTTATGCACAATTCGGCTGCCGCATGCGTCAGATTGAGATGGCGTGCGGTAACGATAAAAGCGTGAATGGCATTTAATGGCAGCGATCGCCGTGACATAGTGAGCCTCTGAGCTATGATTTTTATGCATGGCTATTATGACAACATTTCCCTTGTCGGCTCAAGCGCCAGCGCGTTGAATAGAAATCTGCTTTTTTTAATTGGTTATGCTGATACTGGAGTGTTCATGACTATCGCCTCAACGGTGCAACAGCGCTCAAAATTACCTGATGTAGGCACCACCATCTTTAGTGTGATCGGCCAGCTTTCCGCCGAACATAATGCAATTAATTTATCCCAGGGCGCGCCAAACTTTCCCTGCGATCCTGCGCTGGTTAATGCCGTAAGCCAGGCGATGCAGCAGGGGCATAACCAGTATGCGCCGATGACCGGCCATTACGCGCTGAAAGAGGCGCTGGTGGAGAAGGTCGCCACGCTGTACGGTCAGCAATACGCAGTGGGCAGTGAGGTGTTGATTACCGCCAGCGCCAGCGAAGGACTCTATGCAGCGATTGCCGGGCTGGTGCATGCCGGTGATGAAGTCATTTTCTTTGAACCGGCGTTTGACAGCTATGCGCCGATTGTCCGCTTGCAGGGTGCGAAAGCGATTGGCTTAAAGTTGCAGGTGCCGGCGTTCGCCATTAACTGGGATGAAGTACGCGCCGCAATAACCTCGCGCACCCGCATGATTATTATTAATACCCCGCATAATCCGAGTTCGCAGGTGCTGAGCGCTGATGATTTGTCGCAACTGGCGGCGATCACGCGTAACACCGATATTGTGGTGCTCTCCGATGAAGTGTACGAACATATTTTGTTTGATGGCCGTCAGCATCTCGGGATGGCAACGCATCCGGAGCTGGCGCAGCGTAGCGTGATTGTCTCGTCGTTTGGTAAAACCTTCCACGTGACCGGCTGGCGTGTGGGTTACTGCCTGGCGCCTGCGGCGTTAATGGAAGAGGTTGTGAAAGTACATCAGTTTATGATGTTCTCCGCCGATACGCCGATGCAGATTGCTTTTGCTGAATATCTGCGCACGCCGCAAAACTATTTGTCGCTGGGTGATTTCTATCAGCGTAAACGCGATATGCTGGCGACGCTGTTGCAGGATTCGCCGTTCAGGTTGCTGCCTTCGGCAGGATCCTTCTTTATGCTCGCCAGTTACGGTCATTTTAGTGACGAATCAGACAGCGAAATGGTAAAACGTCTGATTGTCGATCACGGTGTGGCGACTATTCCGCTATCGGCGTTTTATACCGATGGTACTGACAATAAATTGATCCGCCTTTCGTTCGCCAAAGACGAGGCTACTTTGCAGGCGGGCGCTGATGCGCTCTGCCAGGTTAAGCCTCGCTAAAATAACCATCCTGAGGGGAAGTTGATGAAGAAATTGAATGCTCTGTTAGTTGCGGTAGGGATGCTGTCCTCTGTATCGGTAATGGCGCAGGACACGCTGCGCTATGGTCTTGAGTCGCAGTACCCGCCGTTTGAAAGTCGTAATGCGCAGGGCGAACTGGAAGGTTTTGATATCGAGCTGGGTAACGCTATCTGTAAGACCGCTAATCTGAAATGCAGCTGGGTGGAAAGTAGCTTTGATGCGCTGATCCCGGGACTGGCGGCGAAAAAGTTCGATGCGATTAATTCGGCGATGAATATCACTGAGCAGCGCATGAAAAGCATTGGCTTTACCACGCCAATCTACCGCATTCCAAGCCAGCTGGTGGCCCATGAGGGTTCAAATCTGCAGCCAACCGCAGAGAGCCTGAAAGGTAAAAACATTGGCGTGCTGCAGGGGTCGGTGCAGGAAACCTATGCTAAACAGCACTGGGAAGCCAAAGGCGTTACTGTGACCTCTTATCAGGATCAGAATCAGGTCTATAACGATATGGTTGCCGGCCGTGTTGATGGCACGCTGGTGATGTCCGCTGCCGGTCAGTCCGGCTTCCTGAATAAACCACAGGGCAAGGGCTTCGCATTTGTGGGTAAGGCGGTTGAGGATGAAACCATTCTTGGTAAAGGTATTGGTTTTGGCCTGCGCAAAGATGATGCCGCACTGAAAACGCAGCTGGACGCAGCGATCGTTAAACTGCAGCAGGACGGCACTGTGGCGACGCTGGCGAAGAAATTCTTCCCGGGTATTGATGTATCAGTGAAGTAATTACCTGCTGCCAGGATAAACAGGGCGACGCCAGTCGCCCTGTTTCGCTATTTCACCGCGCTTTCTGCGGCCAGCAGGCAGAGCTTTTCGGCCACCAGATAGGACTTCACAAACGAGGGCACCGGCAGAAACTCAAATTTTGAGTGGAAGTTATGTGCGCCGGTAAAGAAGTTCGGCGTGAGCAAGCCTTTTGCCGACAGCGCCGCACCATCGGTGCCGCCGCGCATCGGGATCACCTTCGGTGCAATATCCAGCTGTTGCAGCGCGGCAAAAATCAGATCGATCGCCCGACGATCCTCAGTGATCGCATTACTGATATTGCTATAGGTATCACTAATGGTAAATTCCACTTTGCCGGTTGGATACTGCGCGGCAATTTTCGCCGCCACATCGGCAATCTGCTGCTTACGCTGCGCAAAATTCGCCAGGTCAAAATCACGAATCGATGCCTTCAGTCGCGCCTGATTGGCGTTGGCGTTGATGTCGTTAAACCAGATATAACCTTCGCGTCCCTCGGTATGTTCCGGGGTCTGCTGGCGGTCAAAATGGCTGATAAAGTCATGGGCCATTAACAGCGGATTGACCAGTACTCCTTTGCCGGACATCGGATGGGCGCTAACCCCGGTCAGCACGATTTCAGCAGCGGCGGCATTGAAGTTTTCATATACCACTTCACCCAGCTCACAACAGTCGATGGTATAAGCGAAATCAACGTCAAAACGACTCTGCAGATCCAGCGCTTTAGCGCCGCGCAAACCGATCTCCTCGTCGGGCACAAAGGCCACCACAATATCGCCGTGTTTACCGCTGAGGTTCTCCATCAGCGTCATCACCACGGTAACCGCCGCTTTATTATCCGCGCCCAGTACGCTGGTGCCATCACTAAAAATGATATCCTGACCCTGATAGGCGAGGATTTCCGGATGCTCGGCGGTGCGCAGCCAGATATCCTGTTGCTGATTAAGGCAGAGGTCACTGCCGGTAAAACGCAAGGTCTGAGGATGGATATCGGGGGATAAGCCCACATCCACCGTATCAATATGCGTAATAAAGCCGATTCGTGGCGCGGTGGGGCAATTGCCCGGTTTAACTGCGGTAACGGTAGCGAACTCATCGATTACCACATTTTGTAAACCAAGCTGGCGCAACTCTGCGGCCAGCATCTTTGCCATTTCGTGCTGCTCAGGTGTGCTGGGTAATACCGTCGCTTGTGCATCACTCTGGCTGCTGACCGCCAGATAACGGTAAAAGCGACGGCTTAACTGGTTGGCCAAATCCTGGTTCATAACGTTTCCTTATTTGTCGAAAGGATTTCATGTTCGGTATGGTGCCAAATCATGTTATTTATTAAACAGATGTGTATTGGTTTTACTCACCTGAACCCTGGTAAGTCAACAAAAAGCGAGGTTGTGGATGAAACAAACGGTTACAAGGTTTGCGCTGGCGGCATTAACGCTGGCGTTATCGGCGACGGTATCCGCCAAAACTCTGGTTTTCTGTTCCGAAGGATCGCCGGAAAATTTTAATCCACAAATTTACACCTCTGGCACCAGCGTTGACGCCAGTGCCGTACCGGTATTTAACCGTCTGGTCGATTTTAAAGTGGGCACCACCGAGCTGGTTCCCAGCCTGGCGGAGAGCTGGGATGTCAGTGCTGATGGCAAGGTGTATACCTTCCACCTGCGTAAAGGGGTGAAGTTTCATCGTAATAAGTGGTTTACCCCGACACGCTACTTTAATGCCGATGATGTGCTGTTCTCGTTTATGCGTCAGAAAGATGCCAGCAACCCTTACCATAAAGTCTCTGGCGGCACCTATGCCAATTTTGACAGCCTGGAGTTTGGATCGCTGATCACCTCAATCGAGAAAGTTGACGATCACAGCGTGCGTTTTACACTGGCCCATGCTGAAGCGCCATTCCTTGCCGATCTGGCATGGTATTTTGCCTCGATCCACTCTGCTGAATATGCCGATGCGATGCTTAAAGCCGGGACGCCAGAAAAAGTTGATATGGAACCGATTGGCACCGGTCCTTTCCAGCTGGTGCAGTATCAGAAAGATTCACGCATTTTGTATAAAGCCTTTCCGGATTACTGGCAGGGGAAAGCGAAGCTGGATCGCATTGTGTTTGCGATTACGCCAGACGCTTCAGTGCGCTATGCCAAGCTGGAGAAGAATGAGTGCCAGGTTATGCCATTTCCGAATCCGGCCGATCTGAAACGGATGGAGCAGAATAAAGCTATTACCCTGATGCAGAAGGCGGGGCTGAATACTGGTTTCCTCGCTTTTAATACGCAAAAAGCGCCGCTGGACAATGTCAAAGTGCGTCAGGCGCTGACCATGGCGATTAACAAACCCGCGATTATCAATGCTATCTTCCAGGGTACCGGTACGGTGGCGAAAAATCTGCTGCCCCCTGGTGTCTGGAGCGCCGATCAGTCGCTAAAGGATTACGACTATGATCCGCAGAAAGCTAAAGCGTTACTGAAAGAGGCGGGTTTACCGGCGGGCACCACTATCGACTTGTGGGCGATGCCGGTGCAGCGTCCTTATAACCCGAATGCGCGCCGCATGGCGGAGATGATACAGTCAGACTGGGCGCAGGTGGGCGTCAAAGCCAATATCGTCAGCTTTGAGTGGGGCGAGTACCTGAAACGAGTAAGAAACGGCGAGCATCAGGCGGCGCTGATGGGCTGGACGACGGCTACTGGCGATCCGGACAATTTCTTTGGTCCGCTGTTTAGCTGTACCTCCGCCGCAGGCGGCTCGAACTCCGCAAAATGGTGCTACCAGCCCTTTGAGAAGCTGATTACCGCAGCGCGTGCTGAGCAGGATCACAATAAGCGTATTGCTTTGTACCAGCAGGCGCAGCAAGTGATGCACGATCAGGCGCCAGCGGTTATGATTGCACATTCCACCATTTTTGAACCGGTACGCAAAGAGGTCTCTGGGTATGAGATCGATCCCTTTGGTAAGCATATTTTCTATCAGGTGGATATGAAGTAAGCGGGGGGCTCTTCCTGTAATGGGAGGGGCTTCTGGAAATCAAAAGGTTTTGGCTGTGCAGGATCAGGTAGTCAAATGCTCTCGATTGGACTGGCGTTGAGACGCCTTATGGCGAAAGCACTTGACTACCTAATGATTCAAAAGATAATGACCTACTGGTTTCCCTGGTGAAGGCGGAGTGATAACCTGTTATAACCAATGTCAGGTTTAGCCTATGCAACGCATTGCAGCAGTTGTTAATGTTTCTGATATGCTGCTGGCGCCGAAAACAGTAAGTTATTTTAGCTGGCTTAGCTAGTTAGACTAAGGTACAGGTTGGTACTAAGCATGCATCCAGCATAGTTTTGCGGATGTCACAGTAAGGTTGAGGTCAGGCAAATGTCAGCGCTTTTCTCGAATGACGAAGTCATTAACACTACCGTAAATGAATACCTTAACAGGCAGTTAGAATTGCATGGCAATTTGAAATATGCCTATATGATAATGAACAAAAAAAATCCATCTGAAGTGGTTATTATTTCCAATTACCCGAAGGAGTGGGTGGATACCTATTTAGAAAATAATTATCAGCATATTGATCCGGTGATTCTGACTGCGATAAATAAAATATCGCCATTTTCATGGGATGATAACCAGGTAGTGAACTCCAGACTTAAATTTTCACGTATTTTTAATCTGTCAAAGCAATATAATATCGTTAATGGTTATACCTTTGTTTTGCATGATAATAATTCCAATCTGGCGACATTATCTTTGATGCTTGATGAGCAGGATAGTAGTAGCATTGAAGAGGTTATTAAAAGTAATAAAAATAAAATACAAATGCTGCTGATCGAGGCGCACGAAAAAATAACCTCGCTTTATAAAAATATTATTGAAAGTGAAAAGAATAAAGCAATTAATAAAAAGGATATTTTTTCACAACGAGAAAATGAAATTCTTTACTGGGCCAGCATCGGTAAAACCTATCCGGAAATTGCTGTGATTCTGGGGATAAAAATAAGCACGGTAAAATTTCATATTGGCAACGTTGTGAAAAAATTAGGCGTGCTTAACGCAAAACATGCAATACGACTGGGAGTGGAGCTGCAACTTATTCAACCCGCTCCTTTATAAGTGGTAACGCTAATGGCCACTTATTGAAGGCGCCGGACCCGATGCGGTTATGCTGATTGATACGGTCAATCAGGATTTGCTGATTTTCCTTATCAACTGGTAAATGCAATAAATACACAGGTTTGTCTTTCTCAGATATCCCCTGAGAAATAACGCTAATGCCCCAGCCGGAACGTTTTAATATGGTGAGCATCGGATGGCTGACAATCGTCAGTATGCCATCATAATGATAGTTTTGGGCGTAATTAACCATCGCCAAAAACAGCATGATGGCAACAGGGTTCTTCCCTGGGTTAAGATTTTTTGCTCTGGTCCGGTCAACAAAAAAACGACTGGATTCGATATAGTTACCTTGCGGGATCTTAACATCTTTGAAGAAAGACGAAAAAGTGCCATCGATCATATTGGGATATTGCATTTCGATAAAACGAACACTGCACACCAGACTTTCATCTTTTATGCCCAATAGATAATTAGTGTGCTGACCATCATACTCATCAAATTCCATCTCACCCGTACATTTAACCGCCCAGTTTAGTCGGTCTTTAAATGTCCCTTTTCTTAGCGTGAACATTTCATCCATTTTATTATTCGAAATCATATCAAAACTAACGTCAAAGATTTCTAACATACTGCCTCCTGAAAATACATTGCTACTCACATAGGGGATAATTTATTTTACTTATTTAGTAAATGATTTTCTAGCTTATTATTGTATTTATTTTCATTTATAATTATCTGATCAAAATTTGATCAGATTAATGTTGCTGAGTCAAAGTGTTTTGATGTTGTTACGTGATTTAGATCGAAAATATTGTTTGTTGGTGTTTGTTTTTTGTTCGAAAAAAGGTTTTTAGCTATCTTCATTTGGTAAATTATCTAAGCAGCATTATCCATGTTTAATAATAGTTAAAAATATTAATTCACCAATCATTATAAATATTCTTTCTATAAGAATAAATAATAAAGAAGCTTGTATTATATTGAACCATTATGATGGTTGCTTTCCGAAAAAAATACAGTAAGAAATAGTAGAGAAGAATTAAAAGCATTAATAATCAATGTGATAGGGACTTGGTGAGAGGTTGCTTGAATCAGCTGAGAGGATGGCAATACAATGAAAATATTTTATGGTAATATTAGACTTAACTATATCGCTGATGAAGGCTTTTTAATAACACGAGGTTACTATCTGGCTTTTACACGAGTTGCTACTTCTGTTTTGAGGTTTTATTCTATTAGTTCCGGAGGGGTAATGGCTGAACTGTTTTATAAAAATGACATGATTAACACTGCAATAAAGCATTATCTGGAAGGCTGCCTCGGGGATTTTAATGAAATCAATTTTGCTTACGCGATAATGAATAAGAAAAAGCCGGCAGAGTTCATCGTTATTTCCAATAACCCTTCTTGGTTTGAAGTGTATAACGAAAATAAATATCATCTAATTGATCCTGTAATGCTGACCGCTTCACATCGCATCTCCCCATTCTATTGGGATGAAAACAGCATGACACAATTCTGGCAGAAACCGCCACTGACCGTACTTGATATGGCGAGAGAATATGATATTACCAATGGCTATACCTTTGTTATACATGATCAGCAGCATAATCTGGCTGTGTTGTCATTTATGAAGGGTAAAGAATGTCATTGCGACTTCAATGATAAACCCGAAGAAATCTATGCTATGCAAATGTTGTTAATAAAAACGCATGAAAAAATGCATACGCTTTGTAATGATTTTCACAATCAGCAGCGTCCGCCTCGCGAAGTATTATCAGTACGCGAAAATCAAATTTTATACTGGGCCAGTGCTGGAAAAACCTATCAGGAAATTGCCATTATTCTTGCTATCACCCCCAGCACGGTAAAATTTCATATGGCGAATGTGGTGCGCAAATTTGGAGTCAAAAATGCAAAACATGCCATCAGCATCGGCATTGAATTACAGGTCATCAGAAAGTTGATGCCGTAACAGTTTTGCCTGTTAAAAGCCAAACACCTTTCGGACCCGCTCACTTTGTTGCTGCATTTGCTCACTGGAAAATTGCAGAAACAGATTTAACGCTGCGCTACGCTGACGGCCCGGTGGCGCCTGGATCTGTAGCGTGCGCTGGGTTAGCTGATCGACGCCAAAGGTTTTTAACATCAGACCGTGCTCCTGCGCCTGGTACATCACGGTAAAATGGCTGCACAGGGTGACTGCCTGAGGCGAATGCAGCAGAAAATTGTAGTGGCTGGAAAAGAAGTTACAGGTCAGCACTGGCTCAATAAAGGTGCCGTTCATCCGGCAGGCAAGATCGAACAACTGCCGTACCGTGGTGCCGGGTTCCGGCAACGCCAGCGGATAATGGCTTAAATCGTTCAGCGTCACCTGCTGCCGGGCCAGCGGATGATCGTTTTTCATTACCATCAGCACGGGCGCAGCATACGATGAGATCACCTCAACGCCACGTTCCGGGTGCAAACTGAACTGGAACGCCACATCACAGTCGCCATCACGTACGGCTTCCGCCACCTGTTTACCGCTTAGCACCCTCAGGCTAAACGTCACCGCCGGATTTAGCTGGCGGAAACGGGCAAACAGGGCAGGCAGCAGATAAAAAGCCATACCGTCAGTACAGGCCACCCGAATCAGGGTGCGTCGTACCGCGTGCAACCCCTTAATCTCGGCAATGGCATGCTCCATATCCAGCAGGCTTTTGCGCACATGATTTTCAAAAATCTGTCCGGCTTCATTCAGAATCATACCGCGTGCGTGACGTTCAAACAGCGGCACGCCAATCCGGGCTTCCAGCCGCTGGATCTGACGGCTAATCGCCGAGACGGCGACAAACAGCTGTTCACTGGCGGCGCTTAGTGAACCGGTGTTAACCACCGCCAGAAAATAGCGAATTTCACTGCTGTGCATAATGCTGCCTCGTTACGGTGCATGCCTTGTTATCGGGCATGTAAGACTTGCTTTCAAAGCAAAGCTAGTTTCACAAATTAACAATTGTGGCAAAGCGCGATTTTAGCTTAGATAAATCTGATAACAAAACAGATAAACACAACGGACAGATTATGACAGGTGAACAGGCAGTCGCGCTGGCAACAGCGTATTTCGACAGTGGGGAATTTAAGCGGGTTCTGGCGCGGCGTGTAGCGCTGGCTACCGAAAGCCAGCGTGACGATCGTGATCAGCTGCTGCAACGCTATCTTGATGAAGAGATCGCGCCAGCACTGAGCGCGCTGGGTTTTACCCTCCATCAGTTTGACAATCCGCAGGCGCAAAACCGCCCGTTTATGATTGCCACGCGGATTGAAGATCCTCAGCTTCCCACCATGCTGTGCTACGGCCATGGCGATGTGGTGTTTGGCGACGATGAAAACTGGCGCGCTGGCCTGACGCCATGGCAGCTGGTCGAAGAGGGTGACCGCTGGTATGCACGCGGCAGTGCGGATAATAAAGGTCAGCACAGCGTAAATATTGCGGCGCTGGAGCAGGTTTATCAGGCTCGCGGCGGCAAGCTGGGCTTTAACTGCACCTTCTTGTTTGAGATGGGCGAAGAGATCAGCTCGCCGGGTCTGGCGGAGATATGCCGTCAGCAACCCGACTTACTGCGCGCCGATCTGTTTATTGCCTCCGATGGCCCACGTCTTAATGCTGTGCGCCCGACGCTGTTTCTCGGCTCGCGTGGCTGCGTCAATTTCCGCCTGAGCATCAATGCGCGGGCCAGGGACTATCACTCCGGCAACTGGGGTGGTCTGCTCAGTAATCCTGGCACGCAACTGGCGAACGCCATTGCCTGTCTGGTTAATCAGCAGGGGCAGCTACAGGTTGCGGCGCTAAAACCGCCGGCAATCAGCGCTCAGGTACGCGCGATTCTCAGCGATATTGCAGTGGGCGGTAATGAAAATGATCCGGACATCGACAACCAGTGGGGTGAAGCGGGACTCAGTGGCGCCGAGCGGTTGTATGGCTG
This sequence comes from Winslowiella toletana, assembly GCF_017875465.1. Classification (NCBI taxonomy): domain Bacteria; kingdom Pseudomonadati; phylum Pseudomonadota; class Gammaproteobacteria; order Enterobacterales; family Erwiniaceae; genus Winslowiella; species Winslowiella toletana. The sequence continues at coordinate 5,086,200 of NZ_JAGGMQ010000001.1, read as the reverse complement.
GAATACGCTGGAAGTGCTGTCGTTCCTGACCGGCAATCCGGCCCGTCCGATGAATGCCATTCCGGGCAAAGCCACTGCGGTATGTCAGTTACGCTTTGTAGTTGAAACCGACTGGGAAAATCTGGCCGGTCATATCAGCGCGCATCTGCGTCAGCACGGTTTTGACTATGTTGAAGTCGACGTGATCCGCGGCACGCCCGCCACGCGCCTGAATCCGACCGATCCGCTGGTGTCATGGGCGCTGGAGGTGATGGAATCCACCAGTGGCAAAAAACCGGCGCTGCTGCCTAATCTCGGTGGTTCGCTGCCGAATGACGTGTTCTCTGACATTCTGGGCCTGCCAACATTGTGGATCCCTCACTCCTATCCTGCCTGCGGGCAGCATGCGGTTGATGAGCATATGCTGAAGTCGATCGCCCGCGAAGGTTTACAGATGATGACGGCATTGTTGTGGGATCTGGGTGAGCAGGGCGCGCAGTTGATCGCCCGGCATCAGGCGCATCAGGCGCAGTCAGGGGAAAAATCATGAGTGAATTAAGCCAGCGCGCGCCAGTCGCCAGCGTGGAAAAGCCGAATCTGCATAAAACCCTGTTCGCCACCTGCATTGGTAACGCGCTGGAGTGGTTTGATATTGCAGTATATGGCTTCTTTGCCAGTTACATTGCGCACGCTTTTTTCCCCAGCCAGGATCCTTCAGTGTCTTTATTGCTGGCGCTGGGCAGTTTTGGCGTCTCCTTTCTGATCCGTCCGCTGGGCGCGATAGTGCTGGGTAACTATGCGGACCGGGTTGGCCGCAAAAAAGCATTACTGGTTTCCATCAGCCTGATGCTGGTGGGGGGCGCCATCATCACCTTTATGCCGTCTTACGCCACCATTGGTGTTGCCGCACCGATAATGATTTTGCTGGCGCGACTGATTCAGGGTTTCTCAGCAGGCGGGGAATTCGGCAGTTCTACCGCATTTTTAGTTGAGCACTTTCCTGAGCGTAAAGCCTTTATCGCCAGCTGGCAGTTTGCAACCCAGGGCGCAAGCACTCTGATGGCATCGGCATTTGGCCTCGGTTTAACCGCATGGTTAACAGAAACGCAAATTCAGGAGTGGGGCTGGCGCATTCCGTTTGCCTTTGGCCTGATTATTGGTCCAGTCGGGCTCTATATTCGTCGCCATCTGCATGAACCGGCCAGCTTTAAACCGGCAGAGAAGCATGCCGCACCGCTGAAAACGCTGGCGGGACGCCAGAAAGAGCTGTTGCTGCTGGCTATCGGTCTGATGGTGATCTCCACGGCGATTAACTACATGCTGAACTATGTACCAACCTATGCGACAAAGAATCTGCATCTGCCGGGTTCGGTAGCGTTCGGCGCCACGCTGCTGGCAGGAGTGATTCTGACCGTGGTGACGCCACTGATGGGGCTATGGGCGGAAAAAGTCGGGCGTATTCCGCTGATGTGGGGCTCCCTGATTTTGCTGATTATTACTATCTATCCGGCTTTTTTGCTGGTAGTGAATCACACCACGCCAATGACGCTGATGTTGCTGGTGGGCTGGATGGCGTTGCTGAAATCCATCTACTTCTCCACGGTGCCTTCGTTAATGGCCGATCTGTTCCCAATGGAAACCCGCGCCAGTGGGATGGCAATTAGCTATAACATCGCAGTTACGGTATTTGGTGGCTTTGCGCCGCTGGTGTGCAGCCTGCTGATTACCGCGACCGGCACCAGCCTTGCGCCGAGCTACTATCTGATGATCCTCGCGCTGCTGAGTGGCTGGGCATTGTTGCGTAGTCAGCGTCGTCTGTCGTAAGCGTTATTCCCTTAGGTGGAAGCGATGCTGCTTCCACCACTTACTGCTCAATCCTGCCTCTTTTATCCCTTAGCCAAAAAATTACATAATCCTGCCAGCAATAACACTCGCTATTTGCTTGCGAAAGGTTACTATTGCAGGCCGCGGCCTGAATGCGGCCTGTCTGTGGGAATAATCCTAATTCCCGATATTTTTCGGTGATGCATAAAATGGTAAGTGAGCACAATAAAGAATTAAAACGTATTGCCGCACTGGAAATGCTGAAATCCACGGACAGCACGCGCGATGATATTTTGCAGAAATTTATTCGGCTGGCCAGTGAAGTCCTTGATATTCCAGCCAGTTTTGTCTCGGTTATTGATGATGAACGCCAGTATATTCGGGTTTCACATAATTTTGACCTGACCGAAAGCTCAATTAACGATGCATTCTGCCGTCATACTGCCGAGTCGGGAAAAGTAACCGTTTGTTACGACACGCTCAGCGATGAACGTTTTAGCCGCAACCCGCTTACGCTTGGCGCGCCCTGGATTCGTTTCTATGCCGGCGTGCCGCTACGAACGGCAGAAGGGGCGGTGATTGGCACTTTCTGCGTGACCGATACCAAACCGCACCCATTCTCGACGAAGGATATCGAGACGCTGGAACTGCTTGGCAGTCTGGTCACCGGCTACCTGCAGGCGTGGTATAAAGCCGGCTATATTGATGTTGTTACGCTGCTGCCCAATCGTCAGCGCCTGCTGCGCGATATCGAACTGCTTGCCGAAAGCGACAAACAGCCGCCGCAGCAGCTGATTTTAATCGACTGTATTGATATGCCGCGCGCTTATGAGATGGCGAGAACGCTGGGGATGAACGCCGTCGAGGCGTTGCTGCGTGATATCGCGATGTTGTTGCGACTGCGTCTGCGTCTGAAACAGGGTGATGTGCTGTACACGGCGGCGACCGGACGCTTTGCCTTACTGGTCAGCGAAGGAAGCACGCTGACCGGCAGCAGTGTCAGTAGTAAACTGGAAGGCATCCGCGCGCAAATAACCGATGATATCTCGGTCAGTCTTGATGTTTTTACCGGCATGGTGCGTTTTACCGCTGGTGAAATTAATGCCACCGAAGCCTTAAGAAGGGCGGTAAGTGCACTGCACGAAGCGATTAGCAGCCGACAGAACTTCCTTGAATACAACGCCGTGGTCGACAATCAGCATAATGAGGATTATTTATTGATGAATGACCTGGCCGCTGCCCTGCAGAGTAACAGTGGCTTGTATCTGGTATATCAGCCGAAGGTGAATCTGCAAAGCGGAAAAACCGTCGGGCTTGAGGCGCTGATTCGCTGGCGGCATCCTTTATTAGGTGAGCTTTCGCCCGCCAAATTTATTCCGCTGGTGGAAAAGACCAGTCTGATGAGCGAAGTGACCGACTGGGTGATTGATAACACCCTGAAACAGCTGCATCAGTGGAAAAATAAAGGAATACGCATTCCGGTGTCGGTGAATGTCACCGTCAGTGATTTCTCGCGCCCTGGTTTTGCCGATATGCTGGAAGAGAAAATGTTGCGTATGGGGCTTCAGCCCGACGATTTAGGTATTGAATGCCTGGAAACGGAAAAAGTACTGGAAAGCAGTGCGGCGTTAAACGGGCTGGATATGCTGAAATTGCGTGGATTTCGCATTTCGCTGGATGATTTCGGCGCCGGTTACAGCAATATCAGTTACCTGCGACGCATCCCGATGGACGTTATCAAGCTGGACCGTTCGTTAATCGACCGGCTGGCGAGCGACACTGCCAGCCGTATTATTGCCCGCAGCGTTATCAGCATGCTGAAAGAGCTGGACTATGTGGTGCTGGCTGAAGGGGTGGAAGATAAAGAGACCGCCAATTCGCTGCGCGCTTACGGCTGTGATCAGGCGCAAGGCTTTTACTACTCACGTCCATTGCCATCGGTACAGGTTGAAGGCTGGCTGCTGTGGCAGCAACGTGAGAGTTAATTGCATCGTATGTACACGCAGCAGTAGCAGGATAGTTCAGTTATGCTGCACATTGCTCTGAAACTTAACGCGCACAAAAAATAATCAACAGGGGCTTTTGCGGCGAAAAAATTACCTTATACTGCCATTTCACATTGGAGTGTTGAGGTGATTTACTATGGAAAAATATACTGTCCGCACGGATATACTTAATATAGGCCACTCATCCTACTATCCCCATGATAAAGGCCTGATTGCGCTATTTTTGCAGCAAGTTGAAATTAATCCACAACATCCTGCAATCATCACCGCAGATCAGACGATAAGTTATGCTGAACTGGCACGGCGCGCCCAATCGCTGGCAATATATTTGCGTGAAAAAGATCTGCGACAGGAACAACCGGTGGCGATCTTATTACCGCCAGGTATTAAGCAAATCATTAGCCAGATTGCTATTTTATGGGCAGGCGGCAGTTGCGTGCCGCTCGATCCCACGCTGCCTGAGCAATGCCTTCGTCATATGCTGCAGGATCTGCATATCAGTCTGATTATTACCGACCAGCAATGGCAACGCCCGTGGTCCGTTGCTGAATCGGTGCTGCTGGATAATATCGCCGACCATGCACCGGAGGAGCTGTCGTTAACCTGTTTTGACGGGCAGCTCACTCACCGTACTCATCTGTTATTCACCTCTGGTTCCACTGGCCAGGCAAAAGCGGTGGAAATTGAAGCCAGGGGCATTATTCGTCTGGTGGTTAACAGCCATTATGTTGTTATTACCGCTAAGGATCGGCTGGCGGCGATTGCCAGTCCCTCTTTTGACGCCTCGCTGTTTGAAGTCTGGGGCGCCTTACTGAATGGCGCCGCCATGGTGCTGATAGGCAAAGAGACGATCGCGGACCCCTGGCGTTTTGAAACCGCACTTCAGCAATATTCAGTCAGCATTATGTTTATCACCACCGCGCGCTTTAATCTGCTTACCGCCACCTGTCCACGCGCCTTCCGCTATATGAACTATCTGCTGGTAGGCGGTGAAGCCATCAATCCGGCGATGCTAAATAAAGTGCTGGAGGCGGCGCGACCACGTCATCTGCTGGCGGTATATGGCCCGACGGAGTGTACGGTATTTGCGCTTTATCACGATCTGACGCTCTGCACCTCGCTCAGCGGCGAAGTGCCCATTGGTCTGCCGATTAATAACACCAGCGCGGCTATTCTGGATGATCAGCGACAGCCGGTAGCCCCCGGCGCGATTGGCAATATCTGGCTTGGCGGTGAAGGGTTAGCGCGTGGCTACTGGCAGCGACCGGACATCAATATGCAGAAGTTTATTCTGGTCAGCATGAAGGGGCACGTGCAATCCATGCGTCTGTATGACAGTGGCGATCTGGGCTGGCAGCGCAGCGACGGGGTATTTATGTTTGCCGGACGCAGCGATAACCAGATTAAAATTCGCGGCCATCGTGTTGAAATTGAAGAGATTGAGTTTCAGTTACTGGAAAGCAGGTTGTTACAGGCCGCTGTGGTCTGTGTGGTTAGGCAAACCAGTGCAGAACCACGACTGGTGGCCTTTATTGTACCGAATACCCCTGATGCATTCAGTAAAACGGAGATGGCGCTGTGGCTTGAACAGCGTTTACCTGACTATATGCTGCCGCAGATGCAGGTGGTCAGCCAGCTGCCGTTAACGCCAAATGGCAAGATTGACCGTCAGCATTTGCTGTCGCGGCTGACTGGCAAACATAGCGGCGCGCCGAGGTAACAGGGAGCGGTTAATCAGCGCCAGCAATTTTGCTGGCGCCACCTGCTGAAATGAGACGCTGCTGCGGCAATCATCGTTCCTGATTGCATAAGTCTTCGTGATGTATTTCACATCCTGTTATGGTAAGTAGCGGCATTTCTTGAAGCTGCTCGCATAATTGCGCAGCATCTATGGAAACCGGTTTCCATATCGTTTCCACTCAGGGCTGGATTACTGACAGGGAATAAACACCATGCACAAAATTATGCTTTGTTGTTCCGCCGGGATGTCGACCAGTTTACTGGTGCGTAAGATGCTGGAAGAGGCCGACCGGCGTGGACTGGCGGTGGAGATTAGCGCTTACAGCGCCACCGAGTTTGGCGACCATTTTACCGACTATCAGGTGGTACTGTTAGGACCGCAAATCAAATATATGCTCGATAACCTGAAAGCAAAAGGCGCTGAACAGGGTATTCCGGTCGCCGTGATCAATATGATGGATTACGGCATGCAGCGTGGTGATAACGTGCTTGATTTCGCCCTCGAGCTGATTGCCAGCAAAGGAGCCGCGAGATGAGCTCCGTCTATCAGGTATTGGTCACCATTATCGAGCGCCATATCACGCCGATGGCCGGCGCAGTAGGGCAGCAGCGCCATGTCATCGCCATTCGCGATGGCTTTGTCAGCGCACTGCCATTTATGATTATCGGCTCTTTTATGCTGGTGTTTATCTTTCCGCCATTTTCTCAGGATACCACATGGCGCTTTGCCCGCGCCTGGCTCGACTTTTCACTGAATCACCGGGCACAGCTGATGTTGCCGTATTACCTCAGTATGGGGGTGATGACTTTTTTTATCTCGGTTGGCATCGGCGCCAGTATGGGCAAACATTATAAACTCGATCCGGTGATGACCGGCTTACTGGCGTTTATGGGATTTTTGCTGGTGGCTGCTCCTTATCAGGACGGTAAAATCTCCACTGATTACTTCTCCGGCCAGGGGATTTTCACCGCCATCATTACCGCGCTGTATAGCAGCGAAGTGTACGCCTGGCTGAAGCGTCACAATATCACCATCCGCCTGCCGAAAGAGGTGCCGACCGGCGTGGCGCGCTCTTTTGAAATTCTGATCCCGGTGATTGTGATTGTCGCCACACTGCATCCGCTCAATCTGCTGATCGAGTCCTGGACCGGGATGATTATTCCGCAGGCGATAATGCATCTGCTGGCGCCGCTGGTCTCTGCATCAGACTCGCTGCCTGCGGTGCTGCTTTCGGTGCTGGTATGCCAGGTGCTGTGGTTTGCCGGTATTCACGGTGCGCTGATTGTCACCGGCATTATGAATCCGTTCTGGCTGACCAATCTTGCCGCTAACCAGGCCGCGCTGGAGGCAGGCAGTACCTTACCGCACACCTATCTGATGGGTTTCTGGGATTTTTATCTGCTGATCGGCGGCGTTGGGTCCACGCTACCGCTGGCCTTTTTGCTGCTGCGCAGCCGCACGGTGCATCTGCGATCCATCGGTAAAATGGGAATTGTGCCGAGCTTCTTTAACATCAATGAACCGATCCTGTTTGGCATGCCGATTATTATGAATCCGCTGTTTTTCCTGCCGTTTATCTTTGTACCGATGATTAACGCCATCTTCGCCTGGACCGCCACCAAACTGGGCTGGGTCGCGCAGGTGGTATCAATGGCGCCCTGGACCACGCCCGGACCGATTGGCGCTTCATGGGCGGCCAACTGGGCATTCAGCCCGGTGGTGATGTGTCTGTTCTGTATGCTGATGTCGGCGCTGATGTATCTGCCTTTCCTGCGGGTGTATGAACGCAGTCTGCTACAGCAGGAAGCCGAAAAGTCCACGGCGGTCGCCGCGCAAGGCGCGGAAATCAGCGCCCGTTAATAAGGAGCATGTGTTATGCACTATCAGTTTCCGCATAATTTTTGGTGGGGCAGCGCCAGCTCGGCGCCGCAAACCGAAGGTGACAGCCTGAACGGGGGGAAAAGCGCCACCATCTGGGATCACTGGTTCAGCCAGCAACCGTCGCGCTTCCATCAGCAGATTGGTCCGGCAGAGACTTCCGGGTTTTACCGGCACTGGCGTGAAGATATCGCCTTGCTGAAGCAGCTTAACCACAACAGTTTTCGTACTTCCCTCTCCTGGGCACGGCTGATCCCCGATGGCAGCGGCGCGGTCAATCCGCAGGCGGTGAGTTTTTACAATCAGCTGATCGACGAGCTGCTGGCGCAGGGCATTACCCCATTTATCAATCTGTTTCATTTCGATATGCCGCTGGTGATGCAGCAGGCGGGCGGCTGGGAAAACCGCGAGGTGGTGAATGCCTATGCGCGCTATGCGGATCACTGCTTTCAGCTGTTTGGCGATCGGGTTAAACACTGGTTTACCTTTAACGAGCCGATCGTGCCGGTTGAAGGCGGTTATCTGTATGATTTCCACTACCCGAATGTGGTCGATTTCCGCCGCGCGGCAACGGTGGCGTACCACACCATGCTGGCTCATGCGCTGGCGGTGAAAAATTATCGTCAACGCCAGCAGGGTGGCGAAATTGGCATTATCCTCAACCTGACGCCATCCTATGCCCGTTCTGAACATCCGGCGGATAAACAGGCGGCTAATATCGCTGATTTAATGTTTAACCGTAGTTTCCTCGATCCGGCGCTGCGGGGCAGTTATCCGCCTGAACTGCTGACGCTGCTGAAACGGCATCAGCAGTTGCCGCTTTGTCAGCCTGGCGATAGCGAGCTGCTGGCGGCGGGCGTGGTCGATCTGCTGGGTATTAACTATTACCAGCCACGACGCATCAAATGTCGCGATTCGCTGGTCAATCCTGACAGCCCGTTTATGCCGGAGTGGTTTTTCGACCACTATGAAATGCCGGGCAGAAAAATGAATCCTTACCGCGGCTGGGAGATCTATGAACCGGGGATTTATGACATTCTGACACTGCTGCGCGAGAACTACGGTAATCCGCGCTGCTTTATTTCAGAAAACGGGATGGGGGTGGAAAACGAACAGCGTTTTGCACAGCACGGTCAGATCCAGGATGATTATCGTATCGAGTTTGTCCGCGAGCATTTGCAGTGGCTGCATCGCGGCATTGCCGAAGGCAGTAACTGTCTCGGTTACCATATGTGGACCTTTATTGATAACTGGTCCTGGTGTAATGCGTATAAAAACCGCTACGGTTTTGTGCAGCTCGATCTGGCCAGCCAGCAGCGCAGTATCAAGAAAAGCGGTGAATGGTTTGCCCGTACCGCTGCTGAGAACGGGTTTCCGGTTAACATATTCCCCTAAATAATTCAGGCGCAGCGCACAAAGATGCCGTCTGAAGTATGACGGGGATAAGAGAGAACAATGGCGAGTATTAATGATGTATCGCGTCTGGCGCAGGTGTCAAAAGCCACAGTATCACGGGTGCTGAGCGGCAGCCGTGGCGTAAAAGAGCAGAGTCGCGAGGCGGTTCTGCGTGCGGTGGAAATCCTTAACTACAAGCCAAATGCCATTGCGCAGTCACTCAGTAGTCAGACAACCCATTGTATTGGCGTGATCTGCGCCACCGAGCATATGCAGCAGGCCACCGGCTACCTGCAAGCGCTGGAGAAACAGCTCCGTCTGCACCAAAAGCATCTGCTGCTGCGTTTTGCTAACAGCAGCAGTGCAGTGGCGCAAGCCTGCGCCGAACTCAGCACTGGCTTATGTGATGCCATTATGGTGGTGGGCGCGCGCTTTCCGCTGCCGGACGCGGCGCAGCAGGCGGTGCTGATTGATTGTCTGGACGCCAGTGGTGGACAGCAGGTAGGCATTGATTACGAGTTTGCCAGCCAGACCGCCACGCATTATCTGCTGACACAGCAGCGCCGAAAAATCGCACTGTTTAATTTTAATCCGGGCGACGCTGCGGATCAGGTGTTACAGGGCTACTGCAGTGCGCTGGAAAGTATGGCGATGCCGTTTAATCGCCAGTTAATTATGGCGGAAGAGCCGTCGGCAAGTGTGGCGCTACAGGAGCTAATCAATCGCCATATCGCTTTTGATGCGCTGCTGGTGACCGATTACTACCAGGGGCTGGAGGTAGCGGATCTGCTGAAACGTTATCAGCGTGCGGTGCCGCAGGAGGTGATGGTATTCAGCCTCGATGGCTCTGCGGCCGCGTATGGTCAGCCGCATCTGCCGCTGATCGCTTATCCGCTGGAAACCCTTGCGCAACGGGCTATTAAGTTGCTGAGCGGTGGCGCCAGCGACTTCCCGCTACTGCGCGGAAACTTACTGACGCCTTATTAAACGGGCAGCCCGGTATCACATCGTCGATCTCGTATTGCCGGGGGAAGTTTCAATGCCTGCATTGCGGGCTTGCCGGCAAAAAAATGATGGTGCTGACGTATTCTCACCCTGTATCCAGGCAATAAAAATCAACAACAGGCACTGCCCGCCAGCGTTGGCCATAGCCGCATCATGGTATCGATAATTCCATCCAGCTGATGACGGCTGGCGCCTTCACGGGCGCGCACCGACATGCCCTGCAATACGCAGGAGAGATAGCTGGCAATCTGATTTACATCGCGCGCTGCGTCGATCTCGCCCTGTTGCTGACGCTGCTGTAAAAACTCCAGCAGCGTGGCCTCCTGCAAATCATGGCGTGTGCGAAGCATTTCCGCCACTTCACCGGAGTCAGCGGAAAGCGCGGTTGAGGTGCAGATAAAGAAACAACCTGCGGGCTTATCGCCATCCGTAAAACAGGCGGCAGTAGAGCGGAAATAGTTTTCAATGCCCTGTGCCACGCTCCGTTCCGGACAGGCAAGGGCGGCTTTGCGCTGGGCGGCAAACTTCTCGATATAGCGATCCATCACCGCACGAAACAGTCCCTCTTTATTCTCAAATTCAGCGTACAGGGTCGGAGCTTTCGCGCCGGTTGCCTGCACTAAATCGGCTAAAGATGTCGCTTCATAACCATGCGCCCAAAACAGCGCCAGCGCTTTATCGAGCGCGCTTTCGCGGTCAAACAGTTTTGGTCGTCCGCGACCTTTTTTTATACAGAGTTCCTCATTGCTGCTCATAACTCCTCACTTATCCTGCTTACAACCTATGCAATTAAATTACCGATCATTATAAAAATAATCAAGTCCCGCTTGTCGAACAGAAATTTTAATCAACAGAAGCTGCTTAACATCCTGTGCGCTGCGGTTGTAACACGGTGGCGGGAAAATTATTTTCAGCTTTTAATCGCAGTAAAATCATCGAGGTAGTGATTAAATTAACGATCATTAAAAAATAGAGTTGACGACAGGCAGGGTGGAGGTTTAGCATTTAGTTATCGATCGTTAAGTTAATAACGACGCAAACATGAAACTACCCGAATCTGAGAGAGAGAAGATTATGAAAAACGTTAAAACTGCAGTTATCGCTATCGCGCTGTCCACTCTGTCATTTGGCAGCTTCGCCGCAGAGCTGGTCAACAGTGAACCGCAAAATCAGCAACAGATTGGCGTGATCTCCGCCACCGGCGGCACCAACCTGGATTCACTGCAAGCGCAGCTGAGTGAGAAAGCCAGCGCTGCCGGCGCCAAATCTTTCCGTATTACGTCGACTTCAGGTCAGAACAACCTGCACGGTACTGCCGTGATCTATCAGTAAGTCGTCGTTAAACAACAAATTCGAAAATTTAAATTAAAGGTATCGTAATGAAAAACATCAAATATGCAGTCGCCGCGCTGGTTCTTAGCACCGTTTCATTTGCCGGTGTCGCCGCGCAACAAGTGGATATCTCGCCTGCCGATCAGCAGAAAGTGGGAGTGGTGAGCGCGACCGGTAGTTCAAATCTGACCTCACTGGAAAGCCAGTTATCAGCGAAAGCTGAGGCCGCGGGCGCAAAGTCATTCCGCATCACTTCGACCTCTGGTCAGAACAAGTTGCATGGCACCGCAGTAATCTATAACTAAGCATTAATTCAGCAGGACAAGGGCTTCGCCAGTCACCAATGACTGACGAAGCCTTTTCTGTTGTCAGCCATTGCTGCGCAGTTGCGGATAGCGGCGGAAGATAAATACACACCAGAACAGTGAAATCAGCCCCAGCAGGGCACCGGTATTACCAACGTCAGACATCTTCAGATGGAGACTGACCTGATTGCCCAGCAGCGCACCTGCGCCAATACCGATATTGTAAATGCCGGAAAACAGTGACATCGCCACATCGGTGGCATCCGGAGCCAGCGACAATACCCGCACCTGCATCGCCAGACCAATCATCATCATCGCCATGCCCCAGATAATGCACAGCAGTGAAATCGCTTGTGGATGTATAGCGGCAAACAGCAACAGACCCATACATAACGTGATCAAGCTGATGGCGCCAATCACCAGCCCGGAAGGGAACTTGTTGCCAAAAACGCTGAAAATCACACTGCCAAGAATACCGGCGGCACCAAAAATCAGCAGCAGGAAGGTGGTGAAGTTTTCACCCATCGCCGCCACCACCTGCATAAACGGCTCAATATAGCTGTATGCGGTGTAGTGGGCGGTGACCACCAGCGTAGTCAGCAGATAAAGGCTGACCAGCGCCGGGCGCTTAAACAGCATCGGCACACTGCTCAGCGAGCCGGTATGTTCGCTGGGCAGTTTTGGCAGCAGTTTTACCAGAATCAGCACCAGCACCAGCGCCGAAATACCAATCATGCCAAAGGTCATGCGCCAGCCAAGGTACTGGCCGATAATGCGACCTATTGGCACGCCCAGCACCATCGCCAGCGCCGTACCGGTCGCCAGCATGCTTAGCGCCTGGGTTTTCTTGCCAGCCGGAGCGACACGAATGGCCAGCGAGGCAGTGATTGACCAGAAAATCGCATGGGACAGCGCAATGCCAATGCGTGAGACCACCAGTGAGCGGAAATCCCACGCCATCACCGACAGCACATGGCTGACAATAAAGAGCGCGAAAATTCCCATCAGCAGCAGGCGGCGTTCAACCTGCCGCGTCGCCAGCATCAGCGGCAATGACATCAGCGCCACCACCCATGCATAGATCGTCAACATAATCCCGACGTCAGGACTATTCATGCCGAAGCTGCTGGCAATATCCGATAGCAGGCCCACCGGCACGAATTCAGTGGTATTAAAGATAAATGCCGCAATGGAAAGCAGAACGACGCGTAGCCAGGCCGTTTTGCGTGAAACAGTGGTTGATTGCATTGGATTAACAGAATGTCAGAGGTAAGTTCATTTCGACTCGGCGAAATCCGCAGGGACGCAAAAAATAGTGACGTCCATCACGTTTAGAATCGCTATTGTGTTTTATTTATGCGATGAGTGAAACCAGAAAATCATTAAACCCGGCAGTTTTTTTGTGATTTATCCCACCCGGTCAAAGAGCGGGTTAATCACTGCGGGAAAATTACGCTATTTCTGGCGCTTAACCGGCATCATGCGTAACAGCGTATTGTCTTTCAGCAGGTAGTGGTGAAACAGGGCGGCGGCGCTATGCAGGGCGATCAGATAGTAACCCAGCGGCGCCAGTGTTTCATGCAGATCGATTAACTGACCTGCCAGTTCGCGGTTCGCCGGATCGGCAACCGGCATCGAAAGGCCAAACATGATCCAGTCGTTCCCGCGCAGATAGCGTGAACTGAGGCCCAGAATCGGCAATGAGATAAACAGCAGATAAATAATAGCATGCAGCAGATGCGCCAGTGCGCGCTGCCAGAAGGGCGGCAGTGGCGTAATCGGCGGTGCAGTGTGACGATAGCGCAGGAAAAGCCGCGCCAGCATCAGCAGCAGAATGGTCGCGCCACAGCTGAAGTGGGTGGCGATCATCACGCTACGCAACAGCGATCCACGCTCAGCAAAACCCCGTAGTTCAATTGTGCCATAGGTCACTATCAGCAATATCACTACCAGCCAGTGCAGGGTGATCTGTGTCGGCGCATACTTATTGTTCATGATTAGATCCATCAGATGTTGCGATATGGCTTTCTGATTATTAACCCGTGTATCAGAAAGCCAGGAGTGCAAATTAAGATTTACTGTAAAGGTCGCAGATCCACATTTTTCCTGCGGCCAGGCGCTTTTTTCTCTTTTGGCAGCGGACAACAGTCGTTGCAGCCATAGGCGTTACGAAAGTATTTTTTTGCCTGTAGCAGGGCGTCTGCAGTGGTGTAGAAGGTACCCAGAAAGCGGCGATCTCTGACTGCTGGCAGATAGCGACAACCCGAGGTGTGTACCACATGCGCATCATTATAGCTGTGGTTGGTATCAACATAATAGTAATGGCTCATTACAACTCCTGTTTGCTGTGTTAAAAATTAACAAAAAATCAACAAGGTCTTATGTTTAAAATATAGTCAATAATTGAGCCGTGTTTTTTAATGGCGCTAATTTTGTAGGGTAATAAGACCAGCAAAAGTCGGAGAGTAACGATCAGGTGTGGTTCAGGGCCAGTTATCAGCGGCCCTGAACGATGACAGAAGGAAGTAATTAGCAGTCAGGCTGTGGCAGAAGCTGGCGACGTGTTAGCACCGCGTACGCCACCAGTACCAGCATAATCAACCATTCAGCCGTCAGTGCGGCAATCACGGCATGCTGATAACTGGCCTGGTGTTGCAATACCTGACTAAATATTGACCCCAATAACATTGGGCCAAGGCCAAACGCCGCCTGTTGCACGGTAGAGAGCATCGCGCTGCCAGCGCCGGCCTGATTTTTGGGTACCTCCGCCAGACCGATGCGGTAAAAGCAGCCGACGATAAACGCCTGACCAAAACCGATCAGCGCTGTGGCCGGTATCAACTGTACAATACCGATATGCCCCCAGGCGAAGCGGAAGGTCAGTATCAGCAGCACTAATCCACACATCTGGATCGCACAGCCGGTTAACAGGGTCGTCAGTCTGCCACGCCGCTCAATCATCCCGCTGGTCAGCAGTGAAGCGAGAAAATAGGCGACACCCAGCGCAATAAAAGCGTTACCGGACTGGAATGCGCTCAGGCCGATGCCGGTTTGCAGCGTTAACGCCACTGCAAACATAAATCCGCTCCAGCTGGAGAAGAACAGCACCGCCATGCCAATCGCAAATTTCACTGCAGAAAGCCGCAACAGACTGGGCGGCAGCAGCGGAACACCCTGACGCGCTTCGAGACGCAGTTCCGCCTGCCATAAACGTTTCAGTAATAGCGGGAACAGCGCCAGCAACAGCAGGCAGGGCCATGACCAGTGCAGCAGCGGGCCAAGGGATAACGCAATCATCAGACTGGCAATCGCTGCCCCCAGCAAGCTGGTGCCAGCTAAATCGATGCCGACGCGCTCAGCATTGCGGGTTTCCGGCACCACACGGCGAACCAGCACTAAGATCATCAGACAGATCGGGATATTAATCAGAAACACACTGCGCCAGCCGTAACCGCCAATATCGGCGCCCACCAGAAAACCACCCAGCACCTGACCAATAATAAACGCCAGTCCACCAATACCGCCGTACAGGCCAATCGCGCGCGCATGTTCACGGCCATGCAGGCAGACATGCAGAGTAGCGAGAATTTGCGGCACAATCAGCGCGGCGCCAATACCCTGTAACGCGCGGGCGGCCAGCATTGTCCCGACATTGCTGGCTACGCCGCACAGCAGCGACGCGAGGGCAAACAGCAGCACGCCGAGGGTAAAAATCCTTCGCCGCCCGAGGTTATCGCCAAAGCGTCCGCCCATCGCCAGACAGACCGCAAAAGCGATGCCATACACTGCAACAATCAGTTCAAGTTGCAGTGGCGAGGCGTGTAATGACGCTGCCATTGACTCCAGCGCGACATTAACAATCGAAAAATCAATCATTGGCAGTAACTGCCCCGCAAGCAGAACCAGCAGCCCGGAACGCTGCAGCGTAGTGGAGTTCATGATGCTTAACCTTGTATTTAATGATGATGGGGCATAGCATCAGATATCTTTTAAACGGGTACCAGTTCTTGCTTATCATGGTATAAATACTACCTGCCTGACTACGGAGCACCTGCGAATGTCGTTAATCAGTGACTTTTCTCTGACGGAAAAAAGTAACCGGCTGCAGCTCGGCGCATTTTTGCGTCAGCGTCGCGAAAGTCTCGATCCTGGTCGCCTTGGATTACCACGGATGCGTAACCGTCGTACCCCGGGATTACGGCGTGAAGAGGTAGCGCAGCTGGCCGATGTAGGGGTGACCTGGTACACCTGGCTGGAACAGGGACGTGATATTAAAGCATCGGCGAAAACCCTGGCGGCAATAGCACTGGCGTTACAGTGTAACGAAACCGAAACCGGTCATCTGTTGCGTCTGGCGGGCTACCAGCATCCGACGCTTGCCGCCGCTAAGGCCTGCGCTAAAGTTTCGGCGCATAGCCAGATCATGCTGGATGCCCTCGATCCGTTACCCGCAATTATTGAAAACCAGCGCTTTGATATTCTTGCGTATAATCGCGCCTGGTGCCGTTTGATGGGCATTGATTTAAGCACCATCCCGACGGAAGAGCGTAACTGTATCTGGCTGGCGTTTAACAACCAGGCGTGGCGTGACACGATGGCTGACTGGGACGAAGTGATGCCGCATATGGTGGCGCTGTTTCGCGCCCAGATGGGGGAGCATCTGGGCGATCCGGCGTGGGAAGAGATGCTGGCGCGGCTGATGGCCAGTTCGTCAGAGTTCCGTCAGACCTGGCAGCGCTATGAACTGAAAGGGTTTGACAATCGGATCAAACATTTCTGGCGCCCGGAAGTCGGCAAAATGGCGCTACGGCAGAATAACTGGTGGTCGACACCGCGTAATGGCGATCGTCTGCTGGTGTATGTACCTGATGACGAGCTCAGCGCCGCCGCACTGACAAAACTGACAGCCTGATCAGCTCAGCAAGCCCGCGCCGACATTAATTGAAAGCCCCAGAATCGCCAGATTAAAAATAAACGACAACACCGCCTGTAATAAGGTAATACGTCGGGTCGCGGTGCTGCCGGTGGCCACATCAGCGGTTTGCGCCGCTACGGCGATGGTGAAAGAGAAGTATAAAAAATCCCAGTAGCCTGGATCGGGAAGTTTGTCGGGGAACAGCAGCGTTTTTTTCGCTGTATCACCGACCAGATAGTACATATGTGCGTAGTGCATGGCGAAAGTGGTAGGCAGTAAAGACCAGGAAACCATCAGCGTGGTGACGGTAAGAGCAATATGCTGAGCCCTCTCCGTCCCCGAAAGATGTTTTACCGCTCCCAGTTCCAGCAGAATGGCCAGAATACTCACCAGACAGGTAATACAAACCAGCGCCAGCACCGTAGCGGCGCTTTCGTCCTCGGCGCGGGCAATCTGCGCTATCCCCGCTGCGGGCGTTTTCATCATCATCCACCAGAGAGAAAACAGATATAACCAGGCCAGCAGGTTCCAGCTGATTAATAGCCGCTGCTCAAGTGGCTGACTGGCAGGCAAAAAGAAAAAGCTGACGATGGCCACCAGCAGGGCGACCAGCAGTCGGGGACGTGCCCGATAATAGTGCTTAAAGGGGGGCAACAGCTTCATTTATCGTGGTGTCAGTTGGGTGGACATTGACTTAACTGTAGACGGCAAACGCGATTTGCTGGAAGGGAATGGTAAGCGGGTATTTTTCAATCCGGCATAGGGCTACAAGGTGACTGAGCTATGACGCACTCTACCTGCTAAGTCACTACCCATCGCCGATGGTCTTATTTTGATGGCAGTATCTCATTTCACGATGCATATTACTGATACGATAAAGTTACTTTTAGTAAAAACCCGTTATTTATGTTGTTAATATCGTTTAAATATAAATTAATTATCTTTTTTAATTATATAAAGGAGATACTCCGATGAATATAGATGCTTTACAAGAAACTACTTCATCGAAAAAGGACAGTCATTATGAGACAAGGGGAGAAACTCCCTTGAATATTGAAAAGATAATTAACACACCACAAGCACTGACATTTCACTTAAGTCGAACATATCACCGCGTGCCGCCATCTCTAATGGAAGCATCTAAAAGTTATTCGATGGTCGATAAATTAAAATATGTCCTTGATGATTATCCTTCGCGTCCTAAAAATAGGGCATTGAGAGAGATGCAAGAAGCTTCACTGAAAACAATAGCTGATGCAATACTTACTAAAAAAACGGCAGTTGGTGATTTCTCTCCAATATTTAGCCTTGCAGATGTAAAAAACAAAAATGCTTTTATGTCGGCAATAGATAAACAATATGCGGAACAGACTTTTAGCCATAACGAATGGGTAAAAGCGCTTAAAGAATCCTTAACCCCTGATGGTACAGAGTATCAGGAGAAAAATAATAATTGTAGTGTATTACATGCACTGGTTGCTATAGATACCGGGAGCCGTCTGCGGTTAGCAATTAGGAGTCGGGAATTTTTAAATGAAATCCGCGCTCTGGAACCGGGTACTTTGCATCAGGTTATAACGGATAACCAGGCCCCCATCGACAGACCACTCCAGCCGCGAAATACAGCAGATGCAGAGCAGTTCAGACAGGCGGTTGAATCGAAGGTGAAAAAACGAGAAATCCTGGTTCAAAAGGCTTTTGAAAATGCAGAATCTGCGCTGCTGAAATTGACAGAGAGAGGTTGTAAAGCAGATATGAAGTATGTTCAAAAAGTTATTGAAAATGCAAGAAATCTTACTCTTTCAGAGGAAAAGGAATTAAAACGAAAATTGAAAATTATAGTTCGCACAGAAGAGGCATTTAATCATTTAATCGTTAATAAAGTAACGCAAAATGCAGATCCGCTTTTAACCGAAACTCTTCTCGCTTCTGATGTGAATGTCACTGAAATTTTTAATGCTAAAAAAGTTAAAAAACTGACACTCACAGCAGAAGAAAAAAACAAACTAATTACACGCTTTACAGCGAGAAAAATCAAAATTTATAACGAGGATCAGGGGCATAGCGTTTTTTTTCGCGAGCAGGAGTAACGACACCTGTTTCAGTGATGCCGTCTGTACACAGAGATTGCGCTGAAAAAGAGTATAACTTTTACTGAGGAGTAATATGAATGATAAACAAGCTATTACGCAGTTATATGGCGCCACAGGGTGTGGTTCAGCGATTATCGAAATCATCTATACCCTGGCGGGGGAGCCTTATCAGTTTATCGATGTCAATGGCTTTGAATTGCCGGAACGTTATCGCCAGCAGTTATGGCTCTGGCTGGAAAGTCAGATTACGCCGCCGGGGCCGTACTTATTTGGTCGCGAGATTTCGTTACTGGATGCTTATCTGGCGGTGATGATCGCCTGGCGACCACGACAGGCATGGTTTGCTCAACATACGCCAAAAATTATGGCCATTGCGCGGCAGGTGCGTGAACTGGACAATATTAAGCCAATAATTGATCGCAATAAATTGTAAACCGTTACTCGCTTTCCAGCAGAGCGGCAGACTCGGCACGTCGTGAGCTGCTGATAAGCGATTCGGCAAAAAATGCTCTGGCGATCAATAAGCTAAAGGCAATACTGACGCCATACAGCACCACAAACGCCATCCCCCAATGGAAATGGTTGTTTAGCGCTTGCGCCCATGACAGCGTTGCGCCGCTGATAAGGCGTTGGTAAACCGCGCCACCACAGATAATCAGGGCGGCTAAAGCGAGTACGCAGGCTGAAACTGCGGTAAAGAGTGATTTTGCGGATTTCATCTTATTTTTATGCCTTTTATAGCTGTTTACTGGTGAAGGTGCGCACAATATACGCGCATAAATCGTTTGAATATTGACCGCAATCAACAATCATAACGGCAGCAGGGCAGGGTGTTAATTTTAAGTGTAAATTAAGTCTGTTGCGCGCAGCAGCGTGGCGATTGCAGGATTGAACGGCAGTAAATCAGCGCCCGCGGGCGAGGGTAAGAATGATGAATATGTGCCTTGCGCAACCGGGCTTACTTCTAAAAAGCAACTGTGTTTGTTATATTATTGCTTATTGATTATTCACAGCAACGGCGCCAACAAAAAGAAGATTCGCCGAACCAGGATGACTGTATGTTAGATTATCGCTTCCCGACAGCTTTGCAGATGGTTCTCAGCGTAGCGATGGCGGAGCAACTGGGTAAACGTTCGACCAGCGCCATTCTGGCCTATGGTCTGGAAGCTAACCCAAGCTTTATCCGGAAACTGATGGTACCGCTGACTCGCGATGGCATTATCCTTTCCACTCTTGGCCGGACCGGCTCAATACATCTTGGTCGTCCGGCTGAAGAGATTACCCTGCGCGATATTTACAGCTCGGTAATTGAAGACAAGCGTATCTGGGCGGCACGTCCGGAAGTGGCCGCACGTTGCGTGGTCAGCGCCAATGCCTGCTGGTATTTTAAATCGATTGTTGATGAAGCTGAGCAGGCATCACTGAATGTGCTGGCGGGTCGTACCGTTGCCGATGCTTTAGCCGCATTACGCGAGGGCGATACCAGCGGTTGTATGGATCTGCTGGAGCCCGATGCCGTACTGCATGAGTGCAAAAAAACCGGCCGTTAATGTAACGGTCGGTTTCCTCTGCGTTATCCTTTTTTTGCTTCGTCCGGCGTTCTTCCTTTGCGGCTTATATCACATAAGCAGCTGAATACCTTGTTATCGATTATTTTTTGTCTGAATCACTCTCGCAAATATCACAACAGAACAGGAAAGTGAGTTCAGGTAATAAATTCATGGAAGAAGTGACGTATGGGAAAACAACTTATCCGCGTGGTTTCAGGATCAACTCTAATTATGGAAAACCTTATATTACAGCCAGTTTTGACGTCGGAGATGTATTATTTATCCTGGTGTTTAACGATATCCTTACAGTAGAGGAGATGCGTACAAAACAGTATCATATTGATTTGCCTGCCATCGGCTTTCCTGAAAATGGTATGGTTGAGCTTTACTTTGATATTATTGGCAATGGAATAGATAACTTTGGTTCCTTCCGGCATATATCACTATCAGGCGTTGTTCCGTTAACGCTGAAGAAAGTTGTCAGAATAATAAAACTTCATTATACGGCGCGACAACCTGGTGGTTATTTATTTTATGCAGCACAGAATTCTGATAACCGAGTGACAGATTTAAAAAACGTATAATCAATTATCAGGTTTGAAAGCAAAAAGAAATGGCAAGTTTGCGTATAAACATATACCGGCAGACTGGAGGATCTACAATGGATTATGTGGAGATGGGAGGGGATATGTCATCATCTGTTCAGAACTTTAATCCGCTAACGCCAGAGAAACGGCGTATTTTGCAGCTTGTTGTACAGGAAGCCGTTGAGCACTGGCTGGAAACAGGGTGGCTTGAGCGAAAAGATGGCAAGCTGGTTCGGGGTAAAAACTATCAACCCACACCAGAGCCTCCGCGTACCCCTGGTTCACTCTGGTAATAAAATAAATAAGGCCCTCACGGGCCTTATTTATTGCTACCTTATTTCAGCCTGCGAACGCATCAGGCCGTTTGAGTTTCGGCAACCACCTTGTTACGCGAAACCATTTTGCGCAGTGCGACATAGAATACCGGCGTCAGGAACAGACCAAACAGCGTCACGCCCAGCATGCCGGAGAACACCGTAATCCCCGTAACGCCACGGACTTCCGCACCGGCACCATGGCCAAGAATCAGCGGAATGGTACCGGCGATAAAGGCAATTGAGGTCATCACGATAGGGCGCAGACGCAGGTGACAAGCCTCCAGCGCCGCCTCGACAATGCCTTTACCTTGCAACTCCAGCTCGCGGGCAAATTCAACAATAAGAATGGCGTTCTTACATGCCAGTCCCATCAGCACCACCAGTCCTACCTGCACAAACACATTGTTATCGCCTCCGGTCAGCCAGACGCCAAACAGCGCTGACAGCATGGTCATCGGCACAATCAGTATCACTGCCAGCGGCAATGTCCAGCTCTCATACAGCGCCGCCAGCACCAGGAACGCCAGCAGCACCGCTACCGGGAAGACAATCAGCGCGGCATTGCCCTGGGTTGACTGCTGATAGCTCAGATCGGTCCATTCGATATTCATACCATTGGGCAACAGGCTTGCCGCCATACCGCTGACTTTCGCCATCGCTTCTCCGGATGACAGCACCCGCGGATCGGCATCGCCAATCAGATCGGCCGCAGGATAGCCGTTATAACGAATCACCGGGTCCGGGCCATAGGTGGTGGTGATATGAACCATACTGCCAATCGGCACCATCTCGCCCTGATCGTTACGGGTGCGCAGACTGGCAATATCTTCCACGCTGTCACGGAACTGGCCGTCAGCCTGCGCCATCACTTTCCACGTGCGGCCAAAGCGGTTGAAGTCGTTAACGTACGACGAGCCGAGATAGGTCTGCAACGTGCTGAACAGCTCATTTAGCGGCACACCTTGCGATTTGGCTTTATCACGATCGATCTGCGCATCCAGCTGCGGCACATTGGCCTGGTACGTGGAGATCGGGAAGTGCATGCCCGGTGTCTGCATAATGGCGCCAGAAAGGGTGTTGACGGCGGTTTGCAGCGCGCCATAGCCCAGTCCGTCACGATCCTGCACATACAGCGAATAACCAGAACCCTGACCAAGGCCGAGGATCGGCGGTGGCAAAATGGAGAAAGCGAAACCCTGCTGGATTTGGCTGATTTTAGCATTAATCTCGGCGTTAATTTCCGCCGCGTTATGCTTGCGCTGCTCAATCGGTTTCAGAACAAAAAACACCGTCCCGGTATTCGGCGTATTAGTAAACTGCAGGGCATTCAGCCCCGGGAAAGAGACGGCATAAGATACGCCTTCAGTCTCCATCCCTATTTTGCTAATCAGACGAACCATCGCATCGGTACGCGCCAGCGACGAACCTTCCGGCATCTTAACGCCACCAATCAGATACAGCTTATCCTGAGTAGGGATAAAGCCGCCCGGCACCGCTTTAAACATAACGCCAGCGCCGACCAGCAACAGCAGATAGACGGCAAATACTGCGCCGCGGCGTCCGAGGATCTGCGATACCTTATGCTGGTAAGCAGCCGAGCTGCTGTTGAAAAAGCGGTTGAACGGGCGGAACAGCCAGCCGAACAGACGATCGATTATACGCGTTGGCAGATCTTTACTGGCATCATGCGGTTTCAGTAACAGCGCCGCCAGCGCCGGGGATAAGGTTAGCGAGTTAATCGCCGAGATCACCGTAGAGATGGCAATGGTGACGGCAAACTGTTTGTAAAACTGTCCAGTAACGCCAGAAAGGAATGCCATCGGCACAAACACCGCACAGAGCACCAGCGCAATGGCGATAATTGGTCCGGATACTTCGCGCATCGCCTGATGAGCTGCGGCGAGCGGCGTCAGGCCTTCCTGAATATTCCTCTCGACGTTCTCCACTACCACAATGGCGTCATCCACCACAATCCCTATTGCCAGCACCAGACCAAACAGACTCAGGGTATTCAGCGAGAAGCCGAGCAGATAGAGCACGCTAAAAGTACCAATTACCGATACCGGTACGGCCAGTAACGGAATAATCGAGGCGCGCCAGGTTTGCAGAAACAGAATCACCACCAGTACTACCAGTAATACCGCTTCCAGCAGGGTCTGCACCACCGCTTTTATCGAGTCACGAACAAATACCGTTGGATCGTAAGGCGCCTGCCACTGCATACCTTCAGGGAAGCGGGTCGCCAGTTCATCCATTTTGCTACGTACCGCATTGGAAAGATCGATAGCGTTGGCGCCTGGCGCCTGGAAGATACCGATACCAACAGCATCCTCATTGTTCAGCTGCGAACGCAACGCATAACTGCCGGATCCCATTTCGATACGGGCCACATCGCGCAACCGCACAATTGAACCATCGTCGGTGGTTTTCAGGATGATATTGCCAAACTGCTCTTCATCCTGCAGACGGCCCTGCGCGTTAATCGACAGCAGGAAATCACTCTGATTAGGCATCGGCTCAGCGCCCAGCTGCCCGGCGGACACCTGCACATTCTGCTCCTGCATGGCGGTCACCACATCGGAGGCGGTCAGACCGCGCGACGCCACCTTATTCGGGTCCAGCCACACGCGCATCGCATATTCGCCGGCACCGAAAATCTGGATTTGCCCGACGCCCGGCAAACGGGCTAACTCATCTTTCACCTTCAGCGTGGCGTAGTTGCGCAGATACAGCGAGTCATACTTCCCGGAAGGCGAGGAGAGATGAACGACCAGAGTCATGGTCGATGACTGCTTCTGGGTCGTGACGCCAAGGCGGCGCACATCTTCCGGCAGTCGCGCCTCGGCTTGCGCCACGCGGTTCTGCACCTGCACCTGAGCCTGGTCAGCATCGGTGCCCGGGCGGAAGGTCACCGTGGTCACCATCACGCCATCGGAACCAGCGATCGATTTCATATACATCATGCCTTCGACGCCGTTAATTGCTTCTTCCAGTGGCGTCGCCACGGTTTCGGCAATCACTTTCGGGTTGGCGCCCGGATATTCAGCGCGAACCTGTACACTCGGTGGCACCACATCGGGATATTCACTGATCGGCAACAGCGGAATCGAGATTAATCCGGTGACAAAGATCAGGATCGACAGCACCGCCGCAAAGATTGGCCGGTCGATAAAAAAGCGGGAAAAGTCCATCAGTCAGGATTCTCTGGTTAGCATCAGTTAACGGCAGGTGTGCCGGAGCGGGCAGTCATCGCCACGGTTTGCGCTTTTACTGGCATTCCCGGCATAAAGATCTTCTGCATGCCGTCAATAATCACTTTGTCGCCCGCTTTCAGGCCTTTCTGCACAATGCGCAGACCTTCCGCCAGACGGCCGATTTCGATATCACGGCGTTGCGCTTTACCTGCGGCATCCACTACATAGACAAACTTACGATCCTGGTCGGTGAGTATCGCCTTATCGTCGACCAGCATCGCATTAAACTCAGCACTGCCCGGCAGGCGTACACGGGCAAATAACCCCGGTGTAAACTGACGTTCACGGTTATCAAACAGGGCGCGCATCCGGATAGTGCCGGTGCCTGGCGTCAGCTGGTTGTCCATAAAATCCACTTTGCCCTGATGCGGGTAGCCTTGCTCGCCGACCAGACCCATTTCGACCGGCAGGGCAGTGTGCTCCGTGCTGGCTGCCTGACCATCTCGCGCCAGATGCTGGTAGCGCAGGAAGGTGGCTTCATCAATATCGAAATAGACATACACCGTATTCTGCGAAACCACGGTGGTAAGCACGCTGGCGCTGTCACCGGCGGTCACCAGATTACCTTCAGTAATCATCGCGCGGCTGGCGCGGCCATCAATCGGCGCGGTGACGCGGGTGAAGTCGAGATTAAGTTGCGCCATATCGACGGCGGCCTGTGCCGCCAGCACATCAGCTTGCGCCTGCGAGGCTGCCGAACGACGCTGTTCCCACATCTCTTTCGATACCGCCTGACTGTTAATCAGTTTTTCGGTACGACCGGATTCGCTGCGCGCCAGGTTTGCTTCGGCACGGGCGCGCACCAGTTCCGCCTGCGCCTGCTCCAGCGCCGCGCGATAGGTGCGGTCATCAATGGTGAACAGCAGCTGATCCTTTTTCACCTCCTGACCTTCCTGATAGTTCACTTTATCGATATAGCCCGATACGCGCGGACGCAGCTGAACACTCTGCACCGCTTCGATGCGGCCATTAAAGGCATCCCACTGGCTGACCGGTTTAACCACCACATCCGCCGCGCTGACCGCAGGGGCTGGCGGCGCGGCATTCTGTGCCTCGCTGTTATCACAGCCATTCAGCAGGGTGATAAGCAGCGCTGACCCCAACAGTCGCTGCCCATAGGTAACCCAAGGTTTTTGCAGGCTTAACATTATTATATTCCCGGTTAATAAGGCGGTTTGAGCCGCCTGACAGATTGTCCAATGCCATAAATAACGTATCGATGACAGATACACTTATTCGGGCGATTGTAGGGAGGCACTAAATTAACTGCAAGAATTACTGATACACTTTATGTGCTGTTTTGGCGGGGCAGAGAGTAAGGCTGTTTGCGCTGTTAAGACCCTGCATCTGGCAGGGTTTTAAATGTAATAATAAAACTTGCATTTAGTCTAAGGATCGCTCAGCATTAAAGTGTACTTGATATTATTACTATTCGTCAGCGTGACGGGAGAGAACAATGAGAAGTGATGCATTCATTCACGATCTGCTTGACTGGATCGACAACCATATCGAAGGGCGACTGGATCTCAATACCGTTTCTGAACGTGCGGGCTACTCCAAATGGCACCTGCAACGCATGTTTAAAGAGCATACCGGCCTGCCGCTGGGCGAATATATTCGCGCCGAAAAGTTAAAAAAATCAGCTGATCGACTGACCAACAGTGATGAGCCGATTCTTAATGTGGCGATTTCTCTTGGCTTCGATTCTCAGCAGTCGTTTAACCGCAGCTTTAAACGCCAGTATGGTCAGGCGCCAGGCGCGTGGCGCAGAACCGTCAGCCATACGCAGCAAGCGGAATGCATGCACAGTTAATTCAGCGCCAGGGCCGGAACCATCCGGCCCGCGACTTTTCCCTCCCGCCGCTGACCGCGATATTTCTGCGCCAAAAGTTTCCCCCGCCTGCCGCCTTCCTGCCACGCTGATTACTCAGGTATAGTGCTGTCCGGATACATCACGCAGGCAAGATTATGAATAAAAAATTATGGATCGCGCTGGCGCTGGCAATTGTCGCTGCGGTCGCGGGATTAAGACCCGGTAAGCAACCGGCAAACTCCGTATCACCTGCCGCCCGATATCAGCAGCCGACGACAAATGCCGATATCAGCGCGCTTACTGCGGAACGTCGGGTTGCCAGCTATCTGCAACAGCACCAGCGTTTACCCGATTACTACATCAGCAAAAGTCAGGCCCGACGTCAGGGATGGCAACCACAGCAAGGCAATCTGTGCGCTACGCTGCCGGGAAAAGCCATTGGTGGCGACCGTTTTGCCAACCGTGAAGGGCGCTTGCCGCAGCGGCAGGGACGTCAGTGGTATGAAGCGGATGTGAATTACCAGTGCGGTCATCGCAGCGCCGACCGTCTGCTTTACTCCAGCGATGGGCTGATCTTTGTCACTAAAGATCACTACCGCAGCTTTAATCAGGTGGATTAAGCGATGCTAAACGTCACGCTCGATTTTCGCCATATCCGCAATACTGCGGACTTTTACCGCCAGTTTGCCGCCAGATGTCAGCTAAGCACCACCTTCGGCGCTAATCTTGATGCGTTATGGGACAGTGTTACCGGCGAGATGGCACTGCCGGCACGCATACGGCTGCGCCATCTGTCACAGCATGCCGATAGCGCGCAGTTCGCGGCGATTATCGCCACCCTGCAACAGGCGGAAGAAGCGTTAGCCGGCGAGTTGCAGCTAACGATAGAACCGTAACGGGGCAGAACGTCGCCCCGTCAGCTCAGGGAGCTTTAATGAGCGCAACGATTTCTGCCAGTTGCTGACGCTGTGCCGGTTTCAGTTCGCTGGCCGCGGAATAGCCACTGTTCTGCACAATCAGGGCATTCAGTCCTACCAGCCAGTCATAAATATAAAATGCTGTGGTATTGGCTGGCGCCGCTGACAGACGCGTCAGACGCTGGGTGTGACCAAAACTGACCGCCGGAGTGGCCGGTTGAGCGAATATCTTCTGGCCACGATTGATTCGGCTTTCCGGACGCTTATCGCTACTCTGTTGCAGAAAACCCAGCCAGGCGACAAAGTCGCCGAGTACGGTCAGTGCGCGCGATACCTGACGATCGGTTTTGCCTTCACGGCTGGCGCTGCTGGCTTCGCTCTCGGTTAACATTTTACGCAGCGCTGCGCCGATATTCAGGCGGAAACTGGCCACAATCAGCTCTTCAACCAGCATCTGCAACGTGGCTTTGCTGATATCGAGCAGCTCCAGCAGCGAAGCATTTTCCGGCAGATTGCGCAGATGGTTTACCCAATAACGCTGAACCTGGCGCGCAAACTGGCTGTCATCATCTTCCTGAGCGCTGACCTGTTGTTCGCTAAGCGGGGCATCCGGCAGCTCGCTGAACAGATCGATCTCAATACCGATGCCAAAATGGCTGTTATTGCTGGCCTGCGCCGGGTTTTCGCTGATCTGTTGCGGTTGTTGCAGATAAAGACGACGCAGTTCATCACGCGACGGTTGCAGACGCTCCAGCAGTTCGCCATGCAGACCGGTGCGGGTTTGCAGCGCTTTTAACAGGGTTTCGGCGATCTGCTGTTTCTTCTGCGTCTGACCGGCATCGCTGTCAACCTGATGCCAGCTGCCCAGCAGGTTATCCGCCACCTCACGCTGTAACTCATGCAGCTGCTGACCAATACGCGCGGTTTTCACTTCGCGTCGGACTTCATTCTCCAGCCAGCCCGCCATGCGCTGAATGCCACCGCGATCGAGCGCCAGCATTGAACCCCACATATCGCCGGGGTTGCCGATGCGGCGTTGTACCGCTTCATCATGATTCTGCTGCTGAAAATGGCGCTGATCGTGCGGGGTAATCGCCCAGATCAGGCCTGGTTTACGTCCGTTACGCACTTCGGCGCTTTCACCCTGGGTCTGTTTAACCCAGTAGTCGAGTGATTTACTGACCGCCTTCACCTCATCACGGCTGCCCGCGGCACTGCACACCATCAGTAAATTAATGGCCTGACGATCGCTGTAATACTCCAGCAGATAACCGCGCTTGGCCCGCAACAGCCGCGCCGCCAGCGGATTTTGCTGCTGCGCGCGTTGCGCTTCCAGCCGTTGTGACTCATCGAGTGGCTCGCCGTTACCCGGAATATCCAGCACATCAGTCTGCTCAAACAGCGCTTCACGCGGAGTGGAGTGGAGTGGCAGCAGCAGTTCAACGGTTAATAACGCCAGCTCGGCAAGGGAGATATCTACGGCTTTACCGGCACGACCGCCAATGCGCGGGCTGACCTGCACATAACGGTCATCGGCCATATTCAGGCTGGTGATAGCACCCGGATTAAACAGCGCATCGGCGGGGAGTTGCGCCTCGTCGATTAACAGAGTTAGCGGCCCCAGCACCTTGCTGGCGCCGGACAGATTTTGCAGCGTGTGCGCCAGCTGACGCCACAGGCTGGTCAGAGCAGCGTCGCCCCCCCACAGCAGCGAGAACAGGCGCGCGCGATCGTCGATGGTCAGCCATGGCGCCAGTTCACAGGCTACCGGCCAGAAATGACTTGCCAGCAGTTTCTGCCGTGGCGCATCGTGCCGCTGCATAAAGTCCCAAATCGCCACCATCTGGTCGCTGGTGATGCCATCTGCTGCTTCCGGCTGGCGGTGACGTTGCAGATTGCTCAGCTGCTGTAACAGCTGCGCTTCATCAAAGCCTGGCTGCGCCTGCTGCAATGCCGCACTCAGCACCATGCAGGTCATGTCCGCTTCGTTAAACAGCGTCAGTTCAAACGGCCAGCTTTTATTTTTTATTTCCGCCTGACGGCTGAAGCGCGTGACAATGCCGCAATCCTGATTACCGGGATTAATATGGGTAAAGTAATCCAGCGTTTTGCCTGCCATAACCGTTTCCAGCCGCTGGCTGGCATCGGCGACCATTGAAGTCAGCAGCCAGGCTTTGCCGGGCTGCGACAGGCCGTAAAAGGCGAGGGTGCTGGCCGAAGCCGCCGTGGCGTTGAGATGGCGCGCCTGGTTGCGGCAGCGGCGCAGTTTGATTTTCACCCCGTCCGCTTCCATATCCAGACGCAGTGCGCTGTTACGGCTGCTTTCCAGCCATGTCAGCGCCATGTCGATCCCTTCATTGATCGCCAGCAGCTGTTTACCCTGCTGGCTGACTAACTGTTTAGGCGTCATGGCTCTCATTTCTTAAATACGCTCCCACTGTCGATCCAGTATTGTGCCGTGCTGTTGCCACTGCCGGATAAGGTGTTCAGGCTGAGGCGTAAATGGTGCAGCGGAATCCGGCTGCCGTCAGCAAGGCGCGCATCGGCAATCTCAAAACGCTCCGGACTGCGCGGATCTTCACCCGGCGCTACCGCCAGCTTGACGCGTAATACGCTGTCACCGGCGATTTTGCGCGCCAGCGTCTGATCGGTAATCGACAGACTGTAGAGTGGCGAAGCGGGCCAGCGGTCGTTATCCAGCTGACGGAAACCGAGGCATAAGCCGCCGCGGATCTGGAAGCTGGACTTACGGTCGAGGGTAAATTCCGGCTCATCAAGGTCGATATCACTGTAGTAAACATTGCTGCTGCTCAGCACATTATCGGCATCCAGCATCCCCAGATAGCGGATGGTGGAGTAAGGCTGAAAATCGCCAGCTTTAAAATAGAAGCTGGAGAGACGCAGGTCGAGCGCCAGCAGGCAGAGCATCGCGCCGACCGCTGCGGTCGACTTGGGATTGTCGATGCGTCCCAGCTTATTAAACGGATACCAGTCGCTGGTGTGATAACCTTCCAGCGACAGAATACGGCTGTTTGGCAGCGGTTGCAGATGGCGGAACAGCGCCTGCACCCCGGGAAAACGCGACGGACGGCCGGTTAACAGCAGCACATCGCAGGTATACAGCGAAACCACTTCGGCCATCGAGCGCAGGGTCTGCACAATGGTCATGCGATTGGATAAAAACTCGCCATGCAACTTGCTCAGTTTGAGAATCAACGGCACCTGCAGAATATCGAAACTGATATCGGCGCTCAGCGCGCGTTGCAGTTCACCGTTGATATACTCCAGCACTTTACCGGTTGGCACCTGCTGCAACAGCTCGGCAAAAGTCGCATCAATCTCTGCGCTGCTGTCCAGCGGGTCAAAGCGCTCGTAATTCTCCAGAATGGCGCGCGCCACCGGCATAAAGATCTGTAATGTTACCTGCTGACGCAGCGTGGACTGGGCGTCAATACGCCCGTCATGGCCAAACAGCTTCGCCATCAGCACGTCAGGGCTGACCAGCCCGGCTCTTTTCAGCGCATCCTGTAATGCAGGCAGCACATACAGCTGGATCACATCGAGTAAAATATCATCGCCCGCTACCTTAAAGCCTTCACGGAACAGCAGGCGCGGATTGATTTTCACATTATGGCCAATACCGTCATCCAGCGCGTACTGGGTGATGGCGAGGTCAGTCGTGCCGCCGCCAATATCAATCGAGGCGATACGCAAGGTTTTGCCCGGCGCTTCATCTGCGCCGCGCTGACGGTCGGGACGCGCCATGCTGGCGAAAAAGTCTTCGGCGCGACCGGCAAAATTCACCTGGGTCTCATTAAACAGGTAGACCATCTGGCCGCAGGTGGCTTCATCCCACTCCATCTGCACTTCCGGCACCAGTCTGGCGCTTTTCGCTTTATCACTGGCGCTGCTGAATGGCTCATCAGCCGGATGCCAGCCCATCGCTTTCCATACCAGCGCAATAGCTTCGATCATGCGGCGACGGAAAATCTCGCGTTCCGGTTTCGGCATCGCCGAAGGCAGCGTCAGAATGATATTACGCAGCTGACGCGGCGCATTGCTGTGCGGCATCTTCATACGCTGCGCCGCGCTGTTAATCTGCATCAGCGCCTGCGCCAGCAGTTCTGACAGCATAAAACTCATCAGTGAACTGCGGCTGTAGTGCGGTGAGAATACCGGCAGGCGATCGTCGGGCTGCAAAGCATACAGCGGCTGGCCGTCATCATTCAGCAGATTCATCAGCGGCGCGGCGGTGGCAGGTGCTTCATCACTGGTGATACCGGCAGCCTGATTAAAGCGCCAGCCTGGCTGCCAGCTCTCTTCATCCCACAGATAACGGCGTGGGCTGGAGATGCCGGTGGCGCCTTCCGTCCCAAGACGTTGCAGCGCCATACGGCTGGCTTCGCGGCCAGTGCGGATCAGCGACGGCCAGACAAAGGCGTTTTCACGGCCACTCTCCAGCGAAAAGTTCTGTTTGCCAAAGCGCGCCTGCGCAAACTCGACGCGGCTTTCAAACATTTCGTTATAGACGTGGTGCGGTTGCGCGATATCGCGCAGTTGCAGTTCATAGGTCTGCTTCAGGCCGTTACTCTCATCGGCATGATCTTCCACCAGAATGCCGCAGGTATGTGAGTTGCCGACATCGAGGATCAGATCGACATTGACCACTGGCTCCTGCAGCGTGGCGGTATGAATTTTAATTTCGTTCAGCTGCAGCTGGCTGCCCAGCAAATTCAGCAGATTGAGATAGTGCGCCTGATATTCAAACTCTTTCAGGGCAACTTTCAGACTGCCAGCGTGGCGCTGCTCACGTTCTGCTGCCTGCTGGGTAAAGACCTCACGCAACCAGCCGTCAATCCAGGTCAGATCGAGAAACTCGCTTAACTCATGGTTACGCCATGCCAGCGCAAAGTTTACGCCGTTACTGGCATCGCTGACGCTGAGCGCCAGGTGTTCCAGCTCATCACCTTCCGGCCAGCACTGGGTGTCGAACGCCAGACAGACGCGGTGGGTGTGGCCTTCCTGATCCGGGGTATCCAGCTTACAGATCTGCATCCGCGCCCAGTTTTCCGGGCCGCCAATAAAGTTACGCGGCGGGGTACAGCGCAGTACCGGCAGCGGCAGCCAGATATTTTCCAGCAGCGCCAGTGACTGCTCAAGCGCAATACTGAGTTCCGGCTTGACCACTTCAGGCGCCTGGCCACTGGTCATCCGCAGCAGATATTTACCGCTTTTTGCCTCATGCTCGAGTAACAGCAGCGGGCCATTAGCGGTCTGACGCACAAACTTGCCTGGCATTTCCGGGTCAATTACGGCTTTAACGGCGAAATCAAGAAACTGGATACCGCTATCCTGAATCAGAGTCACTTTTTGATTAAAATCGGTAAGGGTCGCCAGCATAATTACTTGTTCTCGCGTTTAATCGTCATCGGAAAGACCGTATCACTACCATAGCTGGCTTCACAGACGGCTGCGCCGGTTGCACCCTGTTTACAGGTGATTTCCGGCATTTTATAGCGGCTGTTATCGCTGCAACGTGCGGTATAGCGGCTGTTAATCACCAGATTGCCGGAACTCATTAAGCCGGCGGTAATATCGGCTTTACAACTGATGCCGTCACCCTGAACAATCCGCGCCGTGCCTTTGCCATTCTTCAGCTGATATTTCAGGCTCGGTGGTTTACCGGTTGGCAGATTCTTCACATCCAGCGTGACACGCCAGTTACCGTTAAGGAACTTAGTCGATCCAATTTTTACTGCATCAGCAGGCATCACCAGCGCATCTTTGCTGACCGGCGCCGCAGGTTCTGCGGGCGCGGCTGCAACTGGTGGCTCAATCGCAGGAGTGGCCACTGCCAGGCTTTCGTCATGGGTGGCAGGCGCCAGCGGCAGCGTGGTTTTCGCCTCGGGTTGTGGCGCAGCGGCGACAGTTTCTACCGGAGCTGGTTTAACTTCAATGACCGGCGCAGGCTTCGCGGCGGTTTCTGCTGCGGGCTGTTCTACCGGCTCAGGGCGTTGCTGCTGATACATGGCGAAAGCGCCGGCAATCGCCAGCGGCGGCAACAACCAGGCGAAACGGCGCCATGAAGCAGGCGCTTTTTTGACTGGCGTCACCGTAACGGGTTCAGGTGCAGGGGGCGCTATCTCTGCCACCGGGGGTTCTGGCTCTGGCTGCGGAACGGCAACCGGCGTGACTACTGGCGGTGGTTCGACAAAGACCGGCACAATCGGCGGCAGGTTAACCTGTAGCGTGGCGCGCAGACAGTCGAGCGCATCAACACGGGATTTTTTATCGAGATCGACAAATCCCCAAAAGGTAATGACCGGCTTGCCATCAACCAGATAGATGTAGTTCTGGTCAGGAAACTGGAAGGCTTTACTCAGTAACACACCAAACAGCTGCATCGCCGGTTTTTCGGCGCTCTGCGCTCGCTGGCTGATCTCATTGACGCTGTCCTGGCAGTTTTCCAGCAGATTGATGGCGGAGGCGCGCTCGCTGTCGCTGGCGGCGATCCAGGATTTTACCCGTCCGCTGAAGGGCGCATACCAGTCGATACGATCGCCGTTCTCATTGGCTTGCGGGATCGCCAGACAGTCGGCAATTTTTTGTTGTTTTCTGAGGCGCAGGGTTTCGCGAAGTTGCAGGGCGGAGGCGTAAACCGGTTGTCCATTCTCCCCTAATGCCAGTACCGCATCCAGGTTTCCGCTGCGTAAAAATGATTTTGCCACGTATCAGGGCCCTTATTATGACGATGCCTGAGGCAGAAAATAATGTGTTATCCAAGATTATTATTACTTTAGTTCTGGTAATGACAAATCAAACGCCGGAATAAGCGCTAAAAGTGACAACTCTCTGGGGCATCGATGGGGGTGGAGGGCATATTAGCTGCTGAAGGGGCGAAAAACGGTTGACAGAAATGTTGCTGTGGTTAAATTTCAGACGATCGCTGTTTTGCAATGACCCGTTGGCTGGCAAAACAGAGGGATGCCTGTGGCAATGTGATTAGCCCGGGCCGATTAGCAAACCACAAGGATGAGTGTATGCACCGACCGTACTGAGAGGGCGAACTTCTGGAGACTGCCATGATAAAAAAACTCAATAGCCTGCTTTTAATCATGATGATCATTCCTTATATCAGTCATGCGCAAGATTATCCTCAGTCATCGCCGCAGGCGGCAACTCGCAGTTATGCTCAGAACTATAAAGATATGGTGCTGGCCACATGCATTGCTACTGCCTGGCGCAACGATAAAGATGTCGCCACTGACGCCGGAAGCAGTGTCAGCGCTTTGCGTGACTGGACTTATTACGATCTGGCAAAATCACCCGACCGGGTAAAAGCGCTGGTAGAGGAGTATCTACGGCGTGACTATCATAATCCACTTACGGAATCAGAGGTCAAGGGTGTCAGGTTCGATTTACTCAAGTGCCTCGATCTCTACCACAGTAACCAGCTTGAGGAGCAGGTCAGGCAATTGGTGATTAATCCGCAACATAGTTACCGGCAGGATAATCCGCCGCAGTAGTGGATCCATGCAGCATCAATTAATGCCAGGACTGGTTAGCGCCAGTCCGCTTCTTTGACGCACCACTGGTTTATCGATGGTAAAAATAGCAAATATTTCACATCATCACGCTGTTACAACAGTAACCCGTTACAGTTGTAACAGCGTGACTAAATATCACTATTTTCTGCCAGACGATAAATTTCAACTTAATGAAAAATATCACTATCTTTACCGCTACTATCATTAATCAAAGCTGGCACAGATTTCGCTATATCCGACAGGGACACCGTTACCTGCACTTGTGGCGCCGGTAAGGGATGATTTATTTTTTGTCGAAATGGAGAAGTTGATGAAAGCTGCACGTTGGCATCAGGCACGCAATATTAAAGTAGAAGAGATTAATGAACCGCAGGTTTCCGCCGGAAAGGTCAAAATCAAAGTCGCCTGGACCGGGATCTGCGGCAGTGATTTACATGAATATCTTGCCGGGCCGATTTTTGTGCCGGTAGAAAAGCCGCATCCAATCAGCGGCGATATCGCGCCGATTGTTATGGGGCACGAGTTTTCCGGTGAAGTGGTGGAAGTTGGCGCGGGCGTCAGCAAAGTGAAGCCCGGCGACCGCGTGGTGGTCGAACCCATCCTATCCTGCGGTGAATGTGAACCCTGTCGCGAGAAGAAATACAACCTGTGTGAAGGGATGGGCTTTCACGGCTTATCCGGTGGTGGCGGGGGTTTTGCCTCGTTTACCGTGGTGCAGGAGCATATGGTTCACCGTATGCCGGATGCGCTCTCCTTTGAACAGGGCGCGCTGGTGGAACCTGCCGCAGTGGCGCTGCATGCCGTGCGGATGAGCACCCTGAAAGTGGGCGGCAAAGCGGCGGTGTTTGGCGCGGGTCCGATTGGCCTGTTGCTGATTGAAGCGCTGCGCGCGGCCGGTGCTTCCGAAATCTATGTGGTTGAGCTATCGCCACAGCGCTCAGCAAAAGCGCAGGAGCTGGGCGCTCGTCGGGTGATCGACCCGACTAAAGAAGATGCGGTTGAAGTGATTCGCCAGCTGACCGACGGCGGCGTGGATGTGGCCTTTGAAGTCACCGGCGTGCCGGCGGTGCTGAAGCAGTGCATCAACAGCACCCGCTATGAAGGTGAGACGATTGTGGTGTCGATCTGGGAAGGTGAAGCGGCATTCAATCCGAATACGCTGGTACTGAAAGAGCGTTCAGTCAAAGGCATTATCGCCTATCGCAATATCTTCCCGGCGGTGATGGAGCTGATGACCCAGGGCTATTTCCAGGCGGATAAACTGGTCACCAAAAGAATCGCGCTGGACGATATCGTGGCGGAAGGTTTTGATGCGCTGGTGCGTGAAAAGCAGCAGGTTAAAATTCTGGTGCGTCCACCGCAATAAGCGCTCCAGCCGGGTGCTGTCACCCGGCTGTTATTACTGTTCCCCGATCAGCGGGGAACGGATGCCCAGACGACGCATATGACGGTAAAGCGTCATCCGGCTGATGCCCATCTGGCGCGCGACCGCCGCGCGATTCCACTGCGCCGCCGCCAGTAACTGCATCAGCCTTTGCGCCTCACTATCGCTGACGGGAGAGTGTCCGCTTTCTGCTTCTGCGGGCAAAATGCCGGGATGCTGGAAACTGTCCGGCAGATCCTCAAGCGCGATATGGTGCTGCTCTGCCATCTGCCGGGCATAGTCGAGCACATTGCGCAATTCACGCAGGTTTCCCGGCCAGCGATGCTGCAACAGTCGCTGGCGTGCTGCGGCGGTTAGCTCCCTTTTTCCCGCCAGCATCCGTTCAATCACCACCTCAAGATCGCTGCGCTGGCGCAGGGGTGGCAGGGTAATCTGCGCGCCATTCAGGCGGTAATATAAATCAGCACGGAAATGACCGGCAGCGACGCGTTGCTCCAGCTGGTAGTGCGAAGCGCAAATCACCCTGATATCCACCGCCACTGGCCTTGATGCGCCGACCGGCAACACTTCATGCTCCGCCAGTACGCGCAACAGACGCGACTGCATCTCCAGCGGCATATCGCCAATTTCATCAAGGAACAGGGTGCCGCCACTGGCTTCCTGAATCAGGCCGCGTTTGGGCTTGCTGCTGGCGCCGGAAAAACTGCCAGGCATCGCGCCAAACAGCTCGCTCTCAATCAGCGTAGCGGGGATCGCGGCACAGTTCACCGCAATAAAAGGCGCGTTTGCGCGATCGCTGGCGCGATGAAAGGCTTTCGCAAAATATTCTTTACCGCTGCCGGTTTCACCCTGGACCACCAGATTGATCGGGCTGTTCAGCAACTTAGCGGCACGCTGTAACTGTCGTTGCAGGCTGGCATCGCCACCATTCAGCGCCGCCAGTGGTTCAGGCAGGGAGCTGTCGCCGGATGATAACGTTGCGCTCGCGCGTTGCGGCGGGGCGACGACGCTCAGGCAGAGCGCACGGCTACTGTTTAGCAGGGCGATTAGCGCCGGGCGCTGCCCGCTGGCGCTGAGATAGCCCGGCAGCCGGTCAAAACTCTGCTGAAAAATTTGCTCAAAGCGTAAGCCAATCAGCGCGCTGATGGCGCTTAATTCCGCGCGGGCAAAACCCATTTCCGTTTCCAGCATACGTTGCGCGCGATGATTATGGCCTGTCAGACGGCCATTAGCGTCGAATGCCAGCAAAAAGTCAGGGCTGACATCGACAAATGAGGGGGTGAGACTCAGTTTCAGCACCCAGTGATCATGGTGATGATGGTTAAACCACGCCTGCTCAATCTGCCATGCCGCCATCTGCGCAATTTGCAGCGTCAGATGCTGGCTCTCTTTTGGCTGCGGCGAGCGCAGCGCCGAAATATCCAGCACCGCTTTTAGCGGGCCGTCAGGATCAAACAGCGGGACTGCGCTACAGGTTAACGGAATATGGGTGGCGTCAAAATGATCCTGCTGGTGAACGGTCAGCGGCAGGCCGGTTGCCAGCGCAGTGCCGACGGCACAGGTTCCCGCACTGGCTTCGGTCCACTGCGCGCCGGCAAACAGACCCGCACGACGTAAACGGATCGCCGCATTTTTATCGCCGATATAATCAAGGGTAACGCCCTGCGCATTGGTCAGCAGCACCATATAGCCCGCTGGCGCTACCTGTTGCCAGAGCTGTGTCATGCCGTGCCAGGCAAAGCGCCGAAACTCATCCAGTGGCTCGCGATGCGCATGCAGTTCAGCAGCAGACAGAATCTGCGCCTGCTGCATGCGAAAGGGATCAAGTCCGTGAGAATCAACACAGCGTTGCCATGAGTCGCGGATCAGCGGATCCACCTCTGGCACTCTCATACCGCCGCCTTTGCCGTAAATGGATTCAACCACCGTAGCAATATGTGTACGCTGATGCTGATTCACCGCTCTCTCCTCTGTCCTTGCCTCTGCTTAACCGCAGACGTCGATACTCCTGTTGCGACGAACGCAGATGATAACGCCGCAAAATTCCACGCTATTTTATCGCTGAAGCGGCCTAAAAGCGATACGCCAGTCCCGCAGAGACGGCAGATTACCGATTATCGCGTCCGTGGCGGCAGCGATAAAACCAGATGGGCCAGCACACCGCCAATCAGGCCCCAGAAGGCTGCGCCGATGCCCAGCAACGTGACGCCAGAGGCAGTAATCAGAAAGGTAATTATAGCGGCATCACGCTGCTTACTGTCACTCAGCGCCTGTTGCAGGCTGCCGGAAAGTGTCCCCAACAGCGCCAGTCCGGCAATGGTATGGATCAGCACCGCAGGCAGGGCGCTAAACAGCATACCGATAGCGCCGCCGAACACCCCAGCCAGCAGATAACATCCCCCCCCGGCTATCGCGGCGATATAGCGGCGTTGCGGATTAGGATGCACGTCTGAACCCATACAGATCGCCGCGGTGATCGCCGAGATACAGACTGAAAAACCACCAAAAGGCGCCAGCAGCAACGAGGTCAGTGACGTCCAGCTAATCAGCGGCGACACCGGCGCCGGATAGCCTGCCGCTTTTAACGTGGCGATACCTGGCGCATTCTGCGATGCCATAGTCACCATAAAATAGGGCACGCCGATACCCAGCAGGGTGGCTAAGGTAAAATGCGGGGCAATAAACTGCGGCCAGGCAAAATGCAGCGACTGCTGCGGGAAGTGAATGGCGCCCTGTAATATCGCCACCAACAGACCAGCGACCAGCGTCAGCATAATGGTGTAGCGTGCGACAAAACGTCGCGCCAGCAGCCATACCAGACACATCGTGCCGCTCAGGGCAAAATTGACCTGTAGTGCGCCGAACGCATCAAGGCCAAAACGCAGTAAAATCCCGGCCAGCATGGCGGCGGAGATGGCCTGCGGAATATGGTTCATCAGGCGGGCGAATAATCCGGTCACGCCACACAGCAGGATCAGCGCGGAGGCAAAGATAAAAATGCCAATCGCTTCATTAAGCGACACGCCAGGCAGGCTGGTGACCAGCAGCGCGGCGCCGGGCGTCGACCAGGCGGCAAGGATCGGCATCCGGTAGTACCAGGAGAGTCCGATTGAAGTCAAGCCCTGTCCCAGTCCCAGCATGGTGAGCCAGCCGCCAATTTGCAGCGGCGTGGCGCCAGCCGCCGCTGCGGCCTGAAAGATTATCGCCGCCGAACTACAATAACCGACCAGTACCGCAACAAAACCGGCGATAATTGCCGGGGTGAAATGAGATTCGGAGATCGCTGAGCGCATGGTTTTTAATCCTGCTAGTGCGTTATAGCGCACAACATAACACCGTGCGTTATAACGCACAAGTCGCTACACTGGCAGGCAGAACAGTGAGGAGAATGATGCAGCAACTTAATCAGCAGCTGGCGTTAACGCTTAAGCATTTGCGTGCAGAACGCCAGTGGAGTTTAACCGAGGCGGCAGCGCGCACCGGTGTCAGTAAGGCGATGCTTGGCCAGATAGAACGCGCGGAGTCCAGTCCGACGGTGGCGACCCTGTGGAAAATCGCCACCGGTTTTAATGTCGCCTTTTCCGCTTTTATCGAACCGGCGGTGACGCCTGCGGCGATCACCGTGCAGCGTTACCACAATCTGGCGGCTTTCAGTCAGGCCAATGCCGATATGCGCGTGGTGCCGGTTTTTCCCTTCGACCCTCAGCTCGGCTTTGATATGTTTGTGGTCGATCTGGCGCCCGGCGCGGTCAGCGCCTCTTCACCCCATGAACCGGGGGTGATTGAGCATGTTATTGTGATTGAAGGTCAGCTGGAGCTGATGGTCAATGATATCTGGCATCAGCTTGCGGCCGGTGATGCGCTACGGTTCCAGGCGGACTGCGCCCATACCTATCGCAATGCAACGACAGAGAACGTACGTCTGCACGATCTTATCCACTACCCGCTGGCGCGCTGACTAATGGATTTTAAGCTGCTTTAAGGCCTGTAACAGGGCATCAACCTTCGGCGTCAGCTGCTTTTTCTGTGGCCATAGCAGATACAGCGGCAACCCCTCAACCACCAGCGGTTCAAGCAGTGGCGTCAGTTCACCACGCGCCAGCGGTTCGCGCGCCAGCCAGCTGGCAATCTGCGCCACACCCATGCCATCCACCACCGCTGTCAGCAAGGCTTCGCCATCGCCCAGCGCCATCGCATGTGAAATCTCACGCGTCATGGTGCGTCCGTCGGCGGCGGTAAATGTCCAGGGCGTGGTGCTGCCATCATGACGGGCGTAGGCTACGCAGCGATGGGCACTCAGCTGATCGGCGGATAAGGGGGCGCCGTGCTGTTGCAGATAGTCCGGCGCGGCGCAAAATATCAGTTGTTCACTGCCAAGATAGTGATATCCCAGTGATGCCGGGTAATCGGCTGGGCCGCCAATGCGTACCGCGATATCAATGCCATCTTCAATCAGGTCAATAAAGCGGTCAGTAAAAGTAATATTCAGCTGCACATCCGGATATTCACGGCAGAAGCGATTAAGCAGCGGCAGCACCTGCAGGCGGCCAAAGGAGTGTGGCAGGGCGATACGCAGGCGACCCGCCGGACGATTACGCTGTGCCGCCAGCACCGATTCGGCTTCCGCCAGCTCATCCAGTACCCGACTACAGGTCTGATAAAACGCCTGACCGGCATCAGTCAGCACCAGGCTACGGGTGGTGCGATCAAACAGGCGCGATCCTAAGCGCTCCTCCAGTCTGGCGATACTTTTACTGATTGCCGAGTTGCTCAGATGTAGCTTCTCTGCCGCGGCAGTAAAGCTGCCGGTTTCCACACTGATCACAAAAGGGGTGATGCCTTTCAGGCGGTCGCTGGAGATCATGAATTAATGAATTTTTGTCGTGAAATTTATGAATTTATACCCGGGATAGGAATTAAATTCCATATTAAGCTTGCTGATATCACTTACAGGAGCAAAAAAATGAAATCACGTGCATTGATTGTGGGCGTCAGCGGTGTAGTGGGCAGTGCGCTGGCGACGCGTTTGCTGGCCGAGGGCTGGCAGGTTTATGGTCTGTCGCGCGGTAATACGCCAGTGCCAGAGGGGTGTATTGCGCTGACTGCCGATCTCACCTCTGAAGCGGCGGTAAATCAGGCGTTGCAGGACATTGAAGTCGATAAGGTGTTTTTCAGCGTCTGGGCGCGTCAGGAAAATGAACAGCAGAATATCCGCGTAAATGGCGCAATGGTGCGCCATGTGCTTGACGCGTTCGGTAATAAATTGCGCGGCGGTCACGTGGCGCTGGTTACTGGTCTGAAACATTACCTTGGCCCGTTCGATGCCTATGGTAAAGGTGAAGTGCCGCAGACACCGTTCCGTGAAGAGCAGGGACGTCAGCCGGTCGATAATTTCTACTATGCGCAGGAAGATGAAGTGTTTGCGGCTGCGGAAAAATACGGTTTCAGCTGGAGTGTCCACCGTCCGCATACCATCATCGGATATGCGCTGGGTAATGCGATGAATATGGGACAGACTCTGGCGGTGTACGCCACGCTGTGCAAACAGAGCGGGCAGCCATTTGTTTTTCCGGGATCGGCTCAGCAGTGGGCTGGCCTCACGGATATGACCGATGCGCGGCTGCTGGCCGATCAGCTGCTGTGGGCTGCCAGCAGTAAGCAGGCGGTAAACGAAGATTTTAACGTGGTTAACGGCGATGTTTTTCGCTGGCAGTGGATGTGGTCGCAGATTGCCGATTACTTCGGTATTGAAGCGGCGCCATTTAGCGGAGAGATGCAACCGCTGGAAGGGCGCATGCAGGATGCTGCTGCGCAGTGGCGGGACATTGCGCAGCAGCATGATTTACAGCAGGCGGATATCACCAGGCTGGCGTCATGGTGGCATACCGATGCCGATCTGGGGCGTCCAATGGAAGTGATTACGGATATCAGTAAAAGTCGCAAAGCAGGCTTTAACGGTTATCAGTGTACCCGCGATGCCTTTATCGATCTGTTTGAGAAACTGCGTGCGGAAAAATTGATTCCATAACAGTTTTTACCCGCTGCAGTAAAATTTAAGAGCAGTAATATTTACCGGTGCTGCTCTTAAATATAAACAATTTATGATTGCATTGCTGATGACAGATAAGTATTTCCTATGATGTGATGTATATCACAATGAGCTTTTTTTATAAGTCGGTCAGATTTTGCCCTCTACGCTTAACCATTCAGGGGAGAAAAGGGCGTTTAATTTCTCCTTATAATGTTTAAGGAGTGTTAAGTGATTACTGACAACAACAATAAATATCTTGCCGGGCATTATCTGAGTATGCCGGATCTATCTTCATCACCTGCGCCGAAACACTTTCTGACAGAATTACGCCGTACATTGTCGGTACCTGATAATCTGTTATCGTTTGCCTTGCCACCCGCTGAAATTTCGGCGCATTCTGTGCTGGCCGATACCCTGACGCTGACCAAAAACATTTCGTGTCAGCAATTATATTTCCTGGCGGAATATAAGCCCCGCGGGATAAACAAAGAACATGCTGATTATATCGTCATCAATATGCCTGATGATATTCATTCGTCATCACCGCTGGCAGGCAGAAATAACAATTACCTCCATGAGAACGGGACATCAGTAAAAGAAGAAACCCACATCGCTATGCCGGAGGATGCAATCAGTCAGAATGCGCAGGGCCTTAATTATTTATCCTCTGCCTCCTGCGTCCGCAGGCTGGATTCTTTACAGCGCCATGGCAGAAACTTTGGTTTAGCGCTTAGTCGTAACCTGGTGTCAGTGGCCATCCCTACTGCATTGCGTGAGTATGTGGCAAAAAATCTATTACCGGTATTATTAAAGAATGCGCCGGTCTCCGCTTCGATCACCATGGGGGCGATTGCCATTGCGATGCCTGTCGCACTCCAGCTGGCGGGCATTGCCCGCGATCTGCATGCGGGAACGCAGACCGCCGCCAGCCTCAGCGCGCGGCTGGCTAATATCGCGTTAATCACTGGGGCGGGTTCTGCGCTGGTTGCCACTGCCGGGATTGCTCTGGCCGCTAATGCGCTAATTGCTGCGGTGTTTATTTATGTCCCGCTGCGCGATACCGCTCAGTATTTTCTGCAACTGTCGGACAACAGTAAACCAGGGCTGAATCTGGAAGCCTGTGGCGAATCTGCCATTGCCTACAGCGGCAATCAGATGCTGGTATCCGAAGGTATGACCCTGCTGGTCAGAGCGCTGGAGCCGTTACTGGGTAACGCAGTCGCCACGATGTTAGGCAAGGCGATCATCAATACCATTGGTGAAACGGCGGATGAAATGACCTACCGCGGTCTGAGCGCTCAGGCGCAGCATAATACTGCCGTCAGCTTTGATCTGCGCGTGCGTCCGCTGCACGAGATCAATTATCAGACCGCTACCGACCGGCTGCTGACGACGGTAGCGGCGCGAGCATCGCAGTTCAGTTCAGTCTATTCAGGGGTTAATGCGGTGCCGTTTGCCGATGTGTTTAAAAGCATGGTAATCGGGTTGATGCTGGGAGTTGGTTATATTCCCTTCTTCTATTGTCACGCCCAGGCTGCGGAACCACAGCCTGGCGCACGGCATGATAGTGAAAGCGGGTGTTAACCGATTAGCGAGGGATGCGCCAGGCGGGTAAGTGTGTCAGCACCGTGCTGTAACAGCAGATTCTGCAGCGGTAAAAAGAGCGGTGAGGGCAGTGCATCAGTAGCAAACCACTGCCAGCCGCTGCATTTATCCGGTTCGCGCAGCCGTGGCTCGCCAGCGGGTGCATAAGCCAGTGCAAACAGGGTGATATAGTGTTTCTGTTCCCCGACAAAAATATCATTGGTCACCGGGCCGGTGTGGAGAGTCATCAGCTGTAAACCGGTCTCTTCCAGTACTTCGCGCCGCGCGCATTGTTCAACTGACTCGCCAAAATCCAGATGTCCGCCCGGTGCTGACCAGCTTTCTGCGCCATGGCTGCCTTTGCGACAACCCAGCAGTATCTTCCCTTCGCGAAAAATCAGTACCCCGACGCCTACCCGCGGATATTGCATAACCTGCTCCTGTTAATTGCTGGCGCCAGTATGCTGCAGGATAGTGGCTGGCGGGTCAACGCGCTTAATCTGTTTGCGCTTTTAATTTACGCAATCTGATTAATTTTACTAATATATTACCAGTACTAAAAAGCCTGCTGGCGAACTTCCCGCCGTAAGGCATGTTGATGATGCTAAAGGAGTCTGTAAATGAAGGCCAATGGTAACAGGCAGCATTCGGCGCTGGCCGTCGCGATTTATGAACTGTTAAACCCGCTGCCACTCGGCTTTTTTGTCGCTGGCTGGATATTCGACATTATTTATCTCTACAGCTATGAAATATTTTGGGTGCAGGGCGCCAGCTGGTTGATTGTTATGGGTTTACTGCTGGCGATTATTCCGCGACTGATTAATCTGGCGCAGCTATGGATCACCCGCAGCATCCTGCCACAGCCTGGCGTCAGATTTCATTTCTGGGCCAATGCGCTGGCAATAGTACTGGCGATCGTTAACGCCTTTATTCACAGTCGTGATGCATGGGCGGCGATGCCCGCAGGGGTGACGCTTTCCACGCTGGTGGTGGTTCTGCTAAGTCTCGCCAATCTGCAACTCGCCCTGCGTCAGCGCACAGCTTAAGGAGATGTTATGAATCGAATCACAGGTGTGATCCTGACCCTGCCACTGCTGCTGACGGCTTGCGATAACGGTGCAAAAGTCGCGCCGGAACAGCAGACCGGCGCTAATCCGGTGCTGCCGGAAGCGCAGAACTTTTTGTTGCCA
Source organism: Winslowiella toletana (assembly GCF_017875465.1). NCBI lineage: Bacteria > Pseudomonadati > Pseudomonadota > Gammaproteobacteria > Enterobacterales > Erwiniaceae > Winslowiella > Winslowiella toletana. Next base: position 5,041,553 of record NZ_JAGGMQ010000001.1, on the reverse strand, counting down.
CCGATGCAGGTGCCGGAAGGCACGCCATGGCAGCAGGGCGAAATGCCGAAGGTCGCCGACGGGCTAAAAATTGACAAGGTGGCTGACGGATTTCTGCATCCCCGTCAGCTCTATGTGTTGCCGAATAACGATATTCTGGTGGTCGAAGCCAATGGACCGGCTAAACCGACCACCAGGCCTAAACAGCTGATTATGGGGATGGTACAGAAAGCGTCCGGCAAAGGTGGTAAAGGCGGTGACCGCATTACTCTGCTGCGTAACAGCAGCGGTGACGGTAAAAACTGGGAAAAACATATTTTCCTGCAACATCTCCATTCTCCGTTCGGCGTACAACTGATCGGCGATACGCTGTATGTGGCGAATGCTGACGGGCTGATGAAATATCATTATCAGAGCGGAGCAACGGAAATCAGCGATCCCGGCAGCGAACTGACTGAACTGCCTGGTGGCCCCATCAATCACCACTGGACCAAGGCGCTGCTGGCCAGCCCTGATGGCAGCAAGCTGTATGTCGGGGTCGGTTCTAACAGTAATATCACTGAGAACGGCATCGGCGCTGAATATCGCCGGGCGGCCATTCTGGAAGTGGACACAAAAAGTGGTGCCAGCCGGATTTATGCCAGTGGCTTGCGTAACCCCACCGGACTGCAATGGGAACCGCAAAGCGGGAAATTATGGGCCGTGGTGAACGAACGTGATGAAATTGGCGCGGATCTGGTGCCGGATTATCTTACCTCGGTGCAGGAAGGCGGCTTTTATGGCTGGCCGTACAGCTACTTTGGTCAGCATATCGATCAGCGCGTACAGCCGCCGCGGCCTGATTTGGTGGCAAAAGCGCTCAAACCCGATTATGCCCTCAGTTCGCATGTCGCACCGCTTGGCCTGTGGTTCTATACCGGCGACAATCTGCCGGCTGAATATCGTGGCGGCGCATTTATCAGTGAGCACGGCAGCTGGAACCGGAAACCGCTAAATGGCTATCGTGTGGCCTGGGTCGCGTTTAAAGATGGCAAACCGGTTGGTCAGCCCAAAACGGTGGTTAGCGGTTTTCTTACTGCCGACCAGAAACAAGTCAGAGGGCTCCCCGTTGGCCTTGCGATGGATCAGCAGGGCGGGCTGTTAATTGCGGATGATGCCGGTGATACCGTCTGGCGTGTCACTGGCGCGCAACCTTAAGCGTTAAAAGTGCCTGCCGGTCAGGGCAGGCGCTGATTACAGGGTTAAACCAAGACGTCGTGAACAGCTAAGCAAATGGGTAACTTTATGCACATTCAGTTTGCCCATAATATTCAACCGATGAGTCTCCACAGTTTTGACGCTGATACAGAGTTGTTCGGCAATCAGCCGGTTAGTATGCCCTTCAGAAATCAGTTGCAGAATCTGGCTTTCGCGCGGCGTCAGTAGCTGATGCGGCCTCAGATTATCACATATTGCCTTGTGGATCGCGACGGCATTAAGCGCCGGGTCGATATAGGTTTTTTTTATCGCCACACACTGTAACCCTGCCAGTAAAATTTTCTGGCAACTGCTTTTCAGTACATAACCTGACGCACCAGCGCAGAGCGCGCGTACTACCAGATGCTCTTCATTACTGGCGGAATAGACCAAAATCTGCATTTGCGGCCAGCGCTTATGTAACTGTGGCAACATATCAAGCCCATTGATACCCGGCAGGCTGGTATCAAGCAGAATAATATCCGGCTGATAAGTACGACAGGCCTTATATACTGCCAGCCCGTCGTTGATATACCCTACTATCCTGAAACAGGGGTAAGGGTCTAGCATGCTAACAATACCGTTAGCAATAAGTTGATGATCATCTACCAGCAATATTTTGTGTTCGGACATATTGTGTCTCCTTGTGAAAAATCACCCGTGCCCGCATTACTTACAATGAATAATATGCTTATTAACTAAATCACAATAATTAATTTATGAATGTTTATGATAATCGATATATCAGTGTTTTTACTGATAGTGACTTATTCAGACTGAATGCAATATAAACCGTCCTGATAAAACCGGATTTATTATTTCTTTGCCATAGTCTTTTTTGTCGCTGTTAATTTAACCACTATTTTTCAGAAATTAACAGTCTGCTAACCGCAATACAGGAGACAAATCATGCGACGTAGGGCAGCAACAGGAAGTAGTGTAGCGCCAGGGGAAGAAGTAAAACCGTACAATATATTGCAACTGGAAGCGCGAAGTGAGGGGCGATTCTGCTTTCGCCTCGCGGAACTGAAAATGCAATATCTGCAGACGCTACAGGCACAACAACAGTGTATTGCACGCAGCAATGCGATTGGCATGCTGATGGAGAAAATGCTGGTATGGTCGGGTCAACTGACGCCGTATGAACTACGGGTTCAGAAGCAAAAACTGGCAAGGATCCACCTTCAGCAACAGCAACTGACATCACGACAGCAAATGCTGATGGGGCTGTTAGACCAGTTACAGGTGCGACAAAATGAATTAATGCTGGAATTGCATCATCTGATGTTCAGTAAAGAGAGTGGTACTGACCCTATTACAGGGCGTGTGACTAATATCATCGCGGTTGAGATATAAATCTCCACAAATTGCAATGGGATGGATTTCATCCCATTGCGTAAATGGTAAACCGGATGAAATGGCTAATTAGCATTAAATGAACTTTGCTTAGTATAAATAGAGATTTACAAGGTGCCACACCGATGCCCGCAGTAATCGAGTTAATTGCTATTTTCGAACTTAGCTTAGCTTAATATTTCATTTCCACACAGGCTGTGGGGAATGGTAAAGCTGTCACCAGAGTAAACAACCGCAGTGATGTTCCTGATTTTTAACTTAATAACGCACGGGTAACAATAACTGTTTCCCGGCTGGTGTAGTGCTAATTAGATATGTTTTTTTCGGGGAAAAAATGAAAGCCATTGTATTAAGAGAACACGGTGATAACCATCAGTTACGCCTTGAAAATGATTTTCCGGATCCGCAACCAGGCAAACATGACGTTATTATCGCCGTGAAAGCCTCTTCCCTCAATTATCACGATATCTTTACCCGCCGCGGCATGCCTGGCATTAATTTACCCTTTCCGGTGATAATTGGTCTGGACGTCGCCGGTGAAATTATTGCCACTGGCGCAGCGGTCACCGACTGGCATGTTGGCGATCGTGTATTAGCCGATCCCATCAACCGTATCGACGGCGGCCTGATTGGTGAAACCACCCACGGCGGACTGGCGGAGCGCTGTCTGGTGCCCGCACATCAGCTGATAGCCTTAGCGGATAGCGTTACTTATGCCGAAGCCGCGGCGCTGCCGGTGGCTTATGGCACCGCTTATCGCATGATGCAGCGCATCGGCCAGATTCAGCCGGGGGAAAAAGTGCTGATTCTCGGCGCCAGCGGTGGCGTTGGCGTCTGTAGCGTACAGCTGGCGAAACTGGCAGGTGCTTATGTGATTGCCTGTGCTGGCAGTGAAGAGAAAGCCAGCCGTCTGCGCGAACTGGGTGCTGACGAAGTGATCCTGTATCGCGATGAAGATTTTATGAAGACGATTTTTGCCCGCCACGGTAAACCGGCGCGGCGACGCGGCGCAACGCAGCCTGGTGGCGTCGATGTGGTGGTGAATTTTACCGGTGGCGATAGCTGGGTGAAGTCGTTGCGTGTACTACGCATTGGTGGACGCCTGCTGACCTGTGGCGCGACAGCAGGTTTCTCGCCACAGGAGGATCTGCGCTATATCTGGACCTACGAACTGCAAATCCGCGGCTCTAACGGCTGGGAGCGTGAAGATTTACACGCGCTGCTGCAACTGGTTGCCGATAAGCAGCTGGAAGTGGTGATTGATCGCCAGTGGCCACTGGAGCAGGGCGCGGAAGCCCTCGCAGCGCTGGAACAACGCCAGGTGTTTGGCAAGGTGGTGGTGGCATGAGTCAGCAGCTAACCGTCGCACAAATCGAAACTATTTTCCAAAACTCTCCGTTTATTCACTGGCTTAATTTGCGCGTTGAGCAGGTCGATTACACCACCGAAACCCTTACTGTCACGGCACCGATGCGCGCGGAATTTGAGCGCAAAGCCGGCAGCGGCCAGTGGCATGGCGGCCCGCTGGCTTCGATTATCGATACCGTCGGCGATTTCGCCCTTGGCATGTTACTGGGAAGGGGTCTGCCAACCATTAACTTCCGTGTCGACTATCTGCGTCCGGCAACGAATACCGACTTGCAGGTGGTGGCGCGCGTGCGCCGTCTTGGCCGCAGCGTCGGCGTCGCGGATGTGGATGTGTTTAATCAGCAGGGGCAGTTACTGGCCATCGGTCGCGCCAGCTATGCCACCACGGTTATTTCCGGAGAGAAAAATTCATGACTATCAATCACACTCGTCGTCGTTTACTGACGGTGGCGGCTATTGGCTCCGGACTGGCGGCTGTCGGTAAGTTCAGCGCGTTCTCGCTGCTCAGTACCGCTAACGCGGCGGCGGTCAGCGCCGCGGTGCCAAAAAAAGGCGGCACGCTGGTGATCTCCTGGGGCGGGCTTGAACCGCAGGCGCTGTATGTGCCCGGTGGTGGGGGTTCCGCGCCTTTCCAGACCTCAACGAAGATCCTCGAACGTCTGCTGAAACTGGACAATAACCTGGTCTTTCAGCCTGCGCTGGCGCAGCAGGTCACGCCAGCGGCGGATTTTAAAAGTTACACTGTCACTCTGCGTCAGAATGTTAAATGGCACGATGGCAAGGATTTCACCGCAGAAGACGTGGTGTTTAACGCGCTGGAGCACTGGAAAGCAATCTCCGCCGGTATTGCGTTGAAGTCGCTGCAATCCGCCGAAGCGCTGGATTCGCATACGGTTAAGCTCAGTTTCTCCGTCCCGGTGCCGGAGTTTTTCCTGAAATCGACCCTCGCCGGGCAGTATCAGCTGGTGCTGCCAAAACACCTGTATGCCGGCAAGGATCTGCTGACCAATCCGGCTAACAACCGTCTTATCGGTACAGGTCCGTGGAAATATGGCAACTGGGTGCGCGGCAGCCATGTTGAATATACGCGCAATGACGCTTACTGGTCTGCCGGGCAGCCCTGGCTCGACAAGCTGATTGTTCGCTGGTGGGGCGATGCGGCATCCCGTTCCGCCGCGCTGGAAACCGGTGAACTGAGCGTCGGTTATTCCAATCCGGTGCCAGCACGAGAGATCGATCGTCTGGTGAAAACCGGCAAAGTGGTGCTGGATACGCGCGGCTATGAAAACTCCGCCTGGACAGTTACCGCCGAATTTAACCAGCGTCGTGAACATGTTAAACGCCGTGAAGTCCGCCAGGCAATTCTGCATGCCATCGATCGCCAGTTTATTATTAACACTATCTATTTCGGTCGTGGTAAAGCGGCAGTTTCGCCGATCTTTAGCAGCAACTCGCTGTTTTTCACTGCTGATGTGCCGACCTATGATTTTAATCCAGACAAAGCGCGCCAGTTGCTGGATCAGGCCGGACTACCGTTAAACGGCGACAAACGTTTTACAGTGAATCTGCTGGCGGCAGCCTGGTTTGAGGAGAACGCCAAACTGGGGCAGTACCTGAAACAGGCGCTGGAAGATGTCGGCATTGGCGTACGCCTCGATTCGGTCGATCGCGCTACCGCGTTGAAACGTATCTACAGCGATTATGACTATGATATCGCCATTTCCAACTTTACCGCGCCGATCGAGCCGGTGCCGACCGTCACTCAGTTTTTTACCACTGACGGCATCGTCAAAGGTGGCGCATTCCGCAATGCCACCGGATTCAGCCTGCCGGAAATGGATCAACTGGTGGCGGCGATCACCATCGAAACTGATGAAGCCAGACGCAAAAGCTTAGTGCATCAGTTTGCCAGGCTGGCCAGCAGCGAAGTACCGATTGTGCCGCTGGTGGAGATGCAGTCTTTTAGCCTGGCGCGCAGTAACGTGCGTAACTTCACCACTGACGCCAATGTGCAGGGGACGGCGCTGAATGATGTCTGGCTGGCGGAGTAGATCATGCTGCGTTTGATTATTCGACGTTTATTGCAGGGGATCCCGCTGATGTTCGGGGTCATTATCATTAACTTTGCCCTGATTAAATCGGTGCCGGGTAGCCTGCTGGATGTGATGTCCGCAGAACAGCAGGTGACCGATCCGGCAATGATTGAGCGATTACGTCAGTTGTACGGTCTGGACCAGTCAGCGCTGATGCAGCTGCTGCATTATCTTGGCTCGGTGTTGCAGCTGGATCTCGGCTTCTCGTATCGCCAGAACATGCCGGTGCTGGATGTGATTCTGGCGCATCTGCCCGCCACGCTGATCCTGATGCTCGCCAGTATTGCGCTGGCGGTCATTGTCGGCGTCAGCGCGGGTGTGCTGGCGGCGATCAAAGTCAACAGTCTGTGGGACACTCTGATCTCGGCGCTGGCGGTGCTCTGCTTTGCCGCCCCCAGTTTCTGGCTGGGGATCATGATGATCATTCTGTTTGCGGTCAAACTGGGCTGGTTCCCGGTGGGTGGCATGGAAACCATTGGCAGCAACTTAACGCTGTGGGGGCGGGCACTGGATATTCTGCATCATCTGGTGCTACCCGCGCTGGCGTTAGGACTGTTCTATGCCGCTACCTATGCCCGCGTGATGCGCGCCTCGATGCTGGAAGTGTGGCAGATGGACTTTGTCCGTACCGCCCGCGCCAAAGGGCTGGGGCGGGCGCAGGTGATTATCGGCCATACGCTGCGCAATGCCCTGTTACCGGTGGTGACGCTGCTTGGTCTGCAGCTGGGCACGGTACTGGGCGGCAGTATTGTGATTGAAGCGGTATTCAGCTGGCCGGGCATTGGCCAGGTGCTGTTCGACAGCGTGATGAGTCGCAACTATCCGGTGGTGCTGGGTGTGCTGGTGCTGAGTTCGTTACTGGTGATCCTGACCAATATTGTGGTGGATGTGATCTACTCCCGTCTCGACCCGCGTATAAGGAACTAAACATGTCGGTTATCCCTGCCAGACAGGGGAAATCGTCGCGTGACCTGTTTCCCGGGTTACGCCGTTTTTCCCGTCATAGCGGCGCGGTTATTGGCGCGCTGATTATTCTGCTGATTGTTATTGCGGCGCTAAGCGCTGGCTGGCTCTATCCCACCGATCCGTTACGGATTGTGGCGATGCCGGAAATCTGGCCCTTTACCGACAGCCACTACCCGCTGGGCACCGATTCACTGGGGCGTGATATTGCCGCGCTGATTGTACATGGCGCGCGCGCCACTCTGCTGATTGGCCTGGTAGCCAGTTTCGCCGCCACTACGCTGGGCGTCACGGTCGGCGCCTGTGCCGCCTGGTTTGGCGGCTGGGTGGATGAGCTGCTGATGCGCATCGCGGAACTGTTTCAGATTATCCCCAATGTGGTGTTTGTGCTGACCATTGTCGCAGTGCTCGGGCCGCAGATGGTCAATATCATTATTGCGGTCGGCCTTGTTTCATGGCAGCCCATCGCCCGCTTAACCCGCGCCGAGTTTTTATCCTTTAAGCAGCGTGAATTTGTACTGGCCTGTCGTGCCTGTGGCATGAGCAACAGCCGCACGGTGATCAGTGAAATTTTGCCCAATGTGTTGCCGCCGGTGATTGTGCTGGCCTCGCTGGTGGTGGCTGGCGCGATTCTGTATGAGTCGGTGATCGCGTTTCTCGGTCTTGGCGATGCCAACCTCGCCAGCTGGGGACGCCTGGTCGGCGAAGGGCGCACCCTGATCCGCTCATCCTGGTATATCTGCGCCATCCCCGGTGTGGCGATTATGCTGGCGGTTCTGGCGCTGAATCTGATTGGCGACGGCCTGAATGATGCACTCAACCCGAAACTGAGGGAGCGCGGATGACACCTTTGCTGGAAGTTAATCAGCTCAATGTCGAGCTACGCACCCGCCACTCGCGGGTCACGGCGCTGAATTCCCTGTCACTGAGGCTGTATCCCGGTGAAACCCTTGCGGTGGTCGGTGAGTCGGGTTGTGGTAAGTCGCTTACCGCGCTGGCGCTGATGGGGCTGCTGCCCAGCCCGGTGGCCAGCGTTACCGGCGGTGAAATCCTGTTCGCAGGGCAAAACCTCGTCAACCTGCGCGAGCGTGAGTGGCAGCGGCTGCGCGGACGACGTATTTCGATGATTTTTCAGGATCCGATGAGTTCGCTGAATCCGGTGAAAACGGTGGGCCAGCAGTTAACCGAGGTGCTGCGTCTGCATCTTGGGCTGGGACGGCAGGCCGCCTGGGATCGCGCAGTAGAACTGCTGAAACGTGTGCATATTCCGGACCCGATGCGGCGGATGCGTGAGTATCCGCACCGTCTCTCTGGCGGTATGTCGCAGCGCGTAATGATTGCGATGGCGATTGCCTGCGAACCGGTGCTGCTGATTGCCGATGAGCCAACCACCGCGCTGGATGTCACTATTCAGGCGCAAATCCTTGCGCTGCTGCGTGAGTTACAGCAGCAGAGCGGCATGGCGCTGATGCTGATTACCCATGACCTTGGCGTGGTGGCGGCGATGGCGCAGCGGGTGGCGGTGATGTATGCCGGCAGAAAAGTGGAAGAAGCGCCGCTGTTGCCGCTGTTCGATCAGCCGCAGCATCCTTACACCCAGGGGTTGCTGCGCGCGACGCCGACCTCTGGCCGGCCGGGCGAAAGGCTGACTGATATTGCGGGACGCGTCCCGCAACTGGCGGAGTTACCGGCGGGTTGTGCCTTTTACGATCGCTGTCCGCTGGCGCAACCGCAGTGCCGCCAGCAGCAGCCAGCGCTGGTCAGTCTTTATCCGCAACATATCGCCGCCTGCTTTGTCGCACAACAGCAGGCGCAACCGCTGGCGCGTGTCGCCGGGGCTGGAGGGTATTGATGAGCAGATTACTTGAAGCGCGTGAGCTGACGGTGCGCTATCCCAGCGCCGACGGCGAGGTGTTTGCCTTGTCAGATATCAGCCTGACGCTGAATGCCGGTGAAACCGTTGGGCTGGTCGGGGAGTCGGGATGCGGCAAATCGACGCTGGGTAAAGCACTGATGCGACTGATTCCGGCCGCAGGCGAGATTCATCTTGATGGGCGTAATATCAGCGAACTGAGCGGTAAACAGCTGCTGCCATTCCGGCGTCAGGTACAGATGATGTTTCAGGATCCGCAGGGATCGCTTAATCCGCGCCAGCCGGTAGGCACCAGTATTGCCCGGCCGTTACAGGTGGCGGGCTGGAAGCGCGTTGCAATTGAGCAGCGGGTGGCGCAACTGCTGGATCAGGTCGGTTTACCGGCGTCAGCGGCGCAACGCTATCCGCACGAATTTTCCGGCGGTCAGCGGCAGCGCATCGGCATTGCGCGCGCACTGGCGCTGGAACCGCAGGTGGTGATTTGTGATGAGCCGGTATCCGCGCTTGATGTATCCGTGCGTGCGCAGGTGATCAATCTGATGCGTGATATCCAGCAGCGTATGGGCGTGGCTTATCTGTTTATCTCCCACGATTTATCGGTCGTGGAGTATCTCGCCCATCGGGTGCTGGTGATGTATCTCGGGCGGATTGTTGAAAGCGGGCCGACTGCCGATATCTGGCGGCAACCCGCGCACCCTTATACCCGCGCGTTGCTGGCGGCGGCGCCGGTGGCCGATCCACGTCAGCCGCGCATGCAGCCGCTGTTGCAGGGTGAGTTACCCAGCCCGTTGTCGCCGCCTGACGGCTGTGCATTTCATACCCGTTGCCCCCATGCGCAGGCTATCTGCCGCCAGCAACGTCCGCCATTAACCCCTTTGACATCTGAGCGACAGGTGGCCTGTCACTTTCACCTGAGCTGAATTCGGAGCAACACCATGACAACACCACAGACTAACCTTGGCGATCTGATTGACCGGCGTTTACCGCAGGATCGCCCGGCGATTATTGATCTGCTTAATCCGGCGCAGCCGCGCACTTACACTCATCAGCAAATTGATCGGCTGGCGGGTGGGGTGGCGCACTATCTGCAACAGCAGGGCTATCCGCGTGGCAGCCGTATTGCAATTGCGTCGCTGAACCGGGCGGAATATATCGCCACTTACTTTGGCATTATGCGCGCCGGGCTGGTGGCGGTACCGCTGAATATCAAAGTGCCGCTGGAGACGCTGCACTATTTTATTGCCGACGCCAGCATCCAGCTCGCCTTTGTCGATAATGAACGCGAGTCGTTACTGGCCGGGATCGTGCCGCTGATTAATTTTGACCAGAGTGACGCTGGCGGATTTTCACAGCGGATTAAACCGCAGGCGTTTACCAGCGTCGAGCCGCAGGCGGACGAACTGGCGATGATGTTGTATACCTCCGGCTCGACCGGGCAGCCAAAAGGTGTACCATTAACCCATGCCGGACAGCGCTGGGCGCTGGAGGCCACCCGTTTTGGCGGCGTTGAGCGTGATGGCGCACAGGATCGCTATCTGGTGGCACAGCCGCTGTTTCATATGAATGGGCTTTTTCTGACCAAACGGGTGTTTGCCGCCAATGGTCTGCTGGTGGTATTGCCAGCGTTCAATATTGACAGCTATTTGCAGGCGCTGTCCGACTACCACATTAATATCGTCACCGCTGTACCGACCATGTTTGCCCGTCTGCTGCGTGACCCGGGTTTACTGGCGCAGTATGATTTTAGCGCACTGCGGAAAGTGATGCTCGGTTCCGCGCCGATGACGCTGGCGCTGCTGGACCGCATCAAAAACGCGTTCCCGGCGATTCAGATTAGTCACGGTTACGGCACGACTGAAGCCGGTCCGGCAGTATTTGGCCCGCATCCGCAGGGTATTCCGACGCCACCGCTGGCACTGGGTTATCCACTGGCGCAGGGCGAGGTTGAGTTAATCGGTGAAGACGCGCCGTTCAGTGGCGTATTGCGGATGCGCAATCCGGCGGTGACGCCAGGTTACCATCGTCTGGCGGCGAAAAGCGCTCAGGTGCTGAATGATGGCTGGTATAACAGTGGCGATGTGATGCGTTGCGATCAGCAGGGGTTCTACTATTTTGTCGGCCGTGCTGACGATATGTTTGTCTGCTCTGGTGAGAATATTTACCCGGTCGAAGTGGAAAAAACGCTGGAAGCGCATCCGCTGGTGCGCCAGGCGTGCGTGGTGCCGCTGCCGGATGAGGAGCGCAGTCAGATGCCGGTGGCATTTGTGGTATTGCAGCCAGGCAGCCAGCTGAGTGTCGGGGAGCTGAAACAACATGCGTTGCGGCTGGCGCCCGCTTATCAGCATCCGCGTCGCATCGCCTTTGTCAGTGAGCTGCCGTGGGCGGGGACTAACAAGGTCGACCGCAATGCCTTACTGCAGTACGCCCGGCAGCTGGAGCAGCAAAATGGCTGGCTGAACAGTGATATCGCGGTTGCGGGCTATCGCTAAATCGGGACAGGGGCTGTTCTCACGACCAGCCTCCTTCCATTACCGCCGTACATACGGATCTGTATACGGTGTCCGATGACGCAAGGAACGCTGATCTGCAAATTGTGTACGTACACAACAACCAATCCGACAAGACAGGCGGTATACCAGGATACATGGAATTTTCTGTAGCTGATTATGGCAGTGTTGTCATATTAACGATTCAGCTATGTAAAACTGCGCACTCGCTCACAATGGGTCAGGTAGCGATGCTTTTACTTTTACCCTGAGTAATTCAAGAAAATCGCCCGGCGTCGTCTCCCACAATTCAGTCGAGAAATCATCACTATATCGTGCCTGAAAATCTTGTTCGAAATTGTCACATTCCTGATAAAACTGGTCTATATCACCAATTATTCCTTCTCTGAAGGCAACAGGGGTGTCAGCAATCCAGGCATCAATCTGAGCGCTGACACTTTCGCCGCTACCAAACAAATCGTAATCTTGCCCAAAATAAATTGCTATCAGACTGTCCAGCCCGAACGTATTTATATTTTTCATAGCTAAGCCATCGGAAAAGATGTCAGGAGGAAATATGGCTTCCCATGCCAGTATTCAAATTTCAGAACCAGCCGGATCTTATAACAATCCTGAGCTTCTCTGGAACCCCTACTGACTGAAATACCAGTCTTTCTGGCAAAATGCCCATTAAATACCATTCTAAGATTTTGCCCGGAGGGGACATTTTTAGCCAAAATAGCAATTTGGTTCTTATTGTTCCTCAGTACCTTTGAAATAAGGATTTCTGCATCCTGCGTGGATATAAAACTACTCGACTGCATGAGTTTCCGTGGATTTTCATATGACATCCAGAACGTCGGTGCCATCTTAACTGGTAACATGGCTAACACGATCTGCTTTTATTATCCATATGATGCTTCTTTATTCCTGAATTTACCGCGATCATATCAACAAATGCGTCGTCAGGCCCTGCCGAAAGAATTGAAAATGCAGACGGAACTCCATTTTCTTATGCGCGTCAGCGCATGAAGGCACCAGCTGAAGGTTATGAGAGAGCGGTAGTTTTTCGGTGGCGGTGATGCGGAGATGGTCAGCTGCGAGCTGACGGGACAAAGCTATCCAATCGGTGATAGATCAGACAGCCGGAAAAATCTGGTGTTCCGGCGTAGAACCCCATTTGAAAATTTGATAAACAATGCCGGTTAATCATTAACCGGCAATCTATTAGTTAACCGCGAAACACCAGAGCCAGATTAAAGCCATCAGCGGCGCTGACTGTAATGCGCTGCGGCTGTTCGCTAAAGCGAATATTTCCCGCCAGCAGACTCTGTCTGACCTGATCCAGTGATGTGGTGTGAAAGCCCAGCGCCACCATGCGTGGCGTACCATCATAATCTTGCGGCAGATCGCCCAGCTCGCTGCGCGCCTGATCGCCGCTAATAAAACGGACGCGCGTTGCTCCCGCCTGTAATTGCAGGCTGCCATTTTCCGCGGCGACAATCTGCGCGGCACTAAACAGCTGACTATAGACTTCCGCCGCTGCCGCCGGATTATCGGCGGCAATCATAAATGCAGTGATATTGCTGACGCCGTTGCGATGAACCTGCCAGGCGGGCTGCCACACCGCGTCTGGCGTCAGATGCTGACAGAAAAAACTGCGGCCATTCGGCACGCTATCGGCGCGCAGTCGGGTGGTGCGAAAGCGTGCCTGCTGTTCACTGCCATCCGGTAGCGTAACCGGCCGGAAGAACGACGCTGGGGGATCGCCCGCCAGCTGCTGTTGTTGCAGATGGCTAAACACCGCGTCGGCATCCTGAGTTTTCCATACCAGTCCGCTGAGGCCGAGTGGGGAGTGCCATAACTCCTTGCGCAGATTGCCGCGTTGCGGCTCGTAGCCGAGCAGTTCCAGATAGTTTTCGCCAAAAATCGCCAGATGGTTACTGGAACCCAGTGAATGGTGGCCGCGTTCGCTTAGCTGGAAGCCCAGACGACGAAACAGTTGGCTGGCTTCATCCAGCCGATCGGCAACGTTAATCACCACATGGTCGACTATCGGGGTTAACTGGCTCATGTTATTTTTCCTCTGCAATATAAGGTTCACCCAGCGTCAGCATCAGGCGGTTGGCCCAGGCAAAAAACGCCGTGGACTGTAATAAGTCGAGCAGTTCCAGCTCAGTTAACCCCTGATCGCGCAGCGTCTGAATATGCTGTGGCCCGGCACTGGTCGGGGTGGCGGAGATCGCCGCCGCAAATTCGATTTCCGCCTGCCAGCGTGGCGACTGGTGTTCACTCAGCCCTCTGCCTGGCGCCACATCCAGCAGTTGCTGAATGCTCTCTGGCTGTTTTGACAGCTGCGCGGCTTTACGTGCATGCACCGAGGCGCAGTAGATGCAGCCATTCACTTTGCTGGCGACAGTCGCGGCCAGTTCCCGCTCGGCGCGTGGCAGGCCGCCGGAGGTAAAGAAAATACCTTTATCGGTCAGGGTACGTTGTTCGAGCAGTGGCAGATTGCGTCCCAGCAGGCGGAAGTAATCGGAATCGCTATGACCAAAACGCGCCAGCGTCTGCTGCTGCTGCTGATTAAATTCGGCCAGCGGTTTAGCGGCTATCCACGGTTCCCATTCCAGCTCGCGTTGGGTAAAGGCCACTGGCGCGGTGTTACCACTGTGGCTTAATGGTTGTGTATGCCAGACACCGGCGGTCACCGTCGGGTTGCCATTGACCGCCACCGGACGGTCGGCCAGTAAACGCAAACCATGCAAAATGCGGCTCTGAAAACTGACAAACGCCACCAGTTGTGACAGGGTAACGATAGCATTCAGCGTCCAGCCCGCCTGTTGCAGGGCGGCCAGATGGGCGGCGGTGGCGGTTACCGGCTGAAAAGTCAGGCGCGCGGCATGATCCAGCGCCAGTTGCAGACGCTCATCCGGCGGCGTGCTGTCCGCTTGCTGCGCATAATGCGCGCTGAGAATGCTGTCCTGATGCCAGAGCGCCACCTGCGCGGCGAGAATAAAACGTTCATTACGCGGGAAATCAGCATCATCTGCGCTGAACAGCGCAAGGTAACTGCCCTGGCTGTGGATGCTGGCGGCCGCGCGCTGCTCACGGGCGGCCGCCAGCGCCGAAGCGGGATCAATTTCAGCCAGTCCGGCAAGTAAATCAGTGGTCTGAGTCATGCAGGTGTTCCTTGTGCAACGGCCGGGAGTGCAGCACTCCAGCCAAGAGTGGGGGCCACTTCGCTGGCAATCAGTTCGATCGAACGCAGGATCTCCTGATGTGGTGGATCGATGGAATGTACCTGGAAGGAGATATCAGTAGCGCGCAATAACGTACTGTCAGTCGCCAGTGACGCACTGACTTCTGGCGGCGTACCGAGATGCACATCAAAAGCGGCAATATAGTCGTCGAGCGTATCGCCCTCTACCTGATGGCCCGCCACGCGATGGTTCTGCGCCTGCGCGCTTAATCCCGGCAGCGCCAGCGTGCGCGCCTGCTGACGGCTGTCGCTGACAAACGCGCTGCGTGAGGCAAGAATGCGTGGCGCGATGCCCGGCGGTAACGCCGCCAGATAGGCATCGATCATTGGATTCTGTATCGCATCCAGCGCCAGCCGCGGCTGCCCCTGTGGACGCGGTTGCGTGCGGGACAGCATCAGGCCTTGTCCCGCTTTGCCCGCGCGTGCTGCGCCTTCAACCGAGAAGGTGGCGATCCACACCCGTGAAGCCAGTTGTGGCGCAGGTGGATACAGGCGGTTATCGGCGTGAGCGAGGGTGTTGCCGTTCCAGGCATCCAGCAGCAGTTGCAGATGTTCAGCGAATACCGGCCCGCGTTCGTCAATACTCAGGCCAAAGGGCAGAAATGAAGCTGGCGTGCCGCCGGAGCCGAGGCCAATCTCCAGCCGTCCCTGCGCCAGGAGATCGAGCACCGCCGCATCTTCGGCGACGCGCAGTGCATTCTCCATCGGCAGGGTAATAATTGCGGTGCCAAGACGAATACGTCGGGTTTGGGCTGCCGCATAGGCCAGAAACACCAGCGGAGAAGGCAGACCACCTTCATTTTCATGAAAATGGTGCTGGGCGATCCACGCGGTATCAAAACCGTGACGCTCGGCATGTTGAATCTGTTCCAGCGCCAGACGATAGCGCTGTTGTGGCCCGGTTTTATCCAGCAAACGGGTAAAGAAGCCTAAGCGTTTCTGGCTCATGCGAAATCCTTCTGTTGTAAGGCAAGTAAAGGAATGGCGTCAATCAGTTCCTGCGTGTAGTCGCTGCCAGGCTGGCTGAACAGGGTGGCGACATCACCCTGATCCACCACCTGACCGGCGCGCAAGACGGTCATGGTGTGCGCAATACGCTGCACGGTGGCAAGATCATGCGAAATAAACAGGTAGGTCAGCCCCAGCTGTTGTTGCAGCTGTTGCAGCAGGCCGAGGATCTGCGCCTGCACCGTGACGTCCAGCGCTGAGGTCGCTTCGTCGAGCACCAGAATATCGGGCTGTAACACCAGCGCGCGGGCAATCGCCACGCGCTGACGCTGACCGCCGGACAGTTCGCGTGCTTTTCGCGTTAATAGCGTCAGCGGCAGGGCGACGCGTTGCGTCACCTGCTCAACCCGCTGCTGACGCTCACGTTTGCTCAGTGGCGCAAAGTTCAGTAACGGCTCGGCGATAATATCGAAAAGCGTTTGTGTTGGATCGAGTGAGGCAAAGGGGTTCTGATACACCAGCTGAATTTTCTGCCGCAGCTGGCGCAGCGCTTCACCGCGCAAATCAGTGACATCGATATCGTCGAGCAGCAGCTGACCGCTGTCCGCGCGCTGAAAACCGAGCAATATTCGTGCAAGGGTGGTTTTGCCAGAGCCGGACTCACCCACCAGCGCATGGGTGGTGCCGCGCATGACGCTAAAGGAAACATTATCCAGCGCACGCAGTGGCGGCGCGTGGCGGTTGCCAGAGGCGAAGGTTTTACTGAGATTGCGCAGCGTAATCGCCGGTGATGAGAAGCGGGCCGCCGGAGTGATGGCGGCAGGCGGCGCCAGCGAGCTGAGATCGGCGAATAGCTGGCGGGTATAAGCGCTGGCTGGTGCATTGATCACCGTACGGGTGTCGCCCTGTTCCTGAATTTCACCGTCACGAAACACCAGCAGTCGATCGGCGCGCTGTGCGGCCAGCGCCAGGTCGTGGGTGACAAACAGTACCGCGGTGCCAGACTCATGACGCAGTTCATCGATCAAATCGAGAATGCGTTTCTGTACCGTCACATCCAGCGCACTGGTCGGCTCATCGGCAATAATTAATGCCGGTTGCAGCGCAATGGCGATGGCAATCAGCACCCGCTGCTTCATGCCGCCCGATAACTGATGCGGATACTGCTGCGCACGCTGCTGCGGATGGCTTAAGCCAACGCGGGTGAGCAGTTCAATAACCCGCCGATCGCGATCGCTACGGCTGAGGCGCTGATGCAGCGTCAGAATTTCCGCCACTTGAGCGCCAATGGTTTTTACCGGATTCAGTGAACTGCCAGGATCCTGCGGGATCAGGCTGATACTGGCGCCGCGCAGGCTGTCCAGCCGCCGCTGCGACCAGCTGCTGATATCCACGCCGTTAAGCAGAATACGGCCGGATTCGCGTACGCCATTCTCCGGCATCAGGCCGATAATCGCCTGTGCGGTGGTGGTTTTACCTGAACCGGATTCGCCGACCAGGGCCAGCATTTCGCCCGCCTGCAGCTGGAAAGAGACGCTGTGCACCACCTGGTGCTGCTCATGGCCACGACGATAGCTTAAGCTGAGATTTTCCAGTGCCAGCAGTGGCGGGGTGGTAGCCGTGCTCATCGGCGTGCTCCTGAAAATTGTCGGCTGATGCGGTTGGCGGCTAAAACCACGGCGATCACCACCAGACCGGGAAAGGTGGTCAGCCACCAGGCGGTTGAGATGTAATTACGTCCCTCAGCGATTAACAGTCCCCACTCGGGTGTTGGCGGTGCGGTGCCGTAACCGAGAAAGCTCAGGGTCGACAGCGCCAGAATGGCATTGCCAAATTGCAGGGCGGAAAAAGCAATTACCGAGGTCAGCGAGTTGGGCAAAATATGCCGCCATAACACCGCGAAAAAGGCGCCGCCACTGCCATAAGCCGCCTCAACGTAATCACTGTGTCGCACCCGCACCACTTCAGCGCGCGCCAGACGGGCAAAGTTGGCGACCGACGTGATACCGACGGCAATCGCCGCATTAACGGTGCCAAACCCCAGCAGAATAATCACGCTGAGCGACAGCAGCAGGCCAGGAATCGACAACAGCACGTCAATAATACGCATCACCACGCTTTCGGTTTTGCCGCCGGTGGCGCCAGCCAGCCCGCCAAGTAGCGTACCAGCCACCAGTCCCAGCGCCACCGCGACCAGTGCGCCGGACAGCGAGTGCGATGCGCCATAGATGATTCGGGCATAAAGGTCACGTCCCAGCTGATCGGTGCCAAGCCAGTGTCCGGCCTGTGGCGCGAGGCGCTGCGCCCCGGCGATACCTTCGGTGGCGCTGAAGCTGGTAAACAGTCCCGGCGCGATAGCGGCGAGGATCGCTGTCAGCAGCACCAGCCAGGCAAGCAGCGCGCCAGCCTGCCAGCGATAACCTGGCGAGCGGCGCACCGAGGTGATTTTCGTACGACTCAGATGATCTACAAGGCTCATGATGTCACTCCGCTGTAGGTTTGCAGGCGTGGATCCAGCAGTGGGGTAATCAGATCGACCAGCAGATTGATGACCACAAATCCAGTCGCCGAAATCATCACAATTGCCTGTAGCACCGCTACATCCTGATTGTTGACCGCCTGCTGGGTCAGCTGACCGAGGCCGCTAAGGCCAAATACGGTTTCTGTAATCAGCGCGCCGGCAATTAATTCACCCAGCAGCAAACCGGCAACGGTTAATACCGGCAACAACGCATTTAGCGTGACATGACGCCATAGCACGCCGCTGTAGCTGGCGCCTTTAGCCCGCGCCACGGCGACAAATGGCTGAGTTTGCACCTGATCGAGACTGCGGATCAGAATCTGCGCCAGCGGCGCGGAAATCGGCAGCGCCAGCGTAATAACTGGCAGAATCAGTCCCTGCAACGGGCCTGGGTTGATCACCGGGATCCAGCGCAGCTGAAAGGAGAACAGCTGAATCAGTGCGATACCCAGCCAGAAAGTGGGAATCGAGATAAACAGCGACGGCAGACTTTGCAGGGCATTTTTCAGCCAGCGAAAACCCACCAGATTAGAGGCAAAGGCCAGCACTGCGGCAATCAGCACCGCCAGTGCAAAACCCGGCAGCGCAAGGCTTAAGGTCTCGGGGAAGTTAGTGGCAATCAGCTCGCTGACCGGCACCCCGGCCTGCACTGAATAACCAAAGTCACCGTGCAGCATCGCCACCAGAGTATGCAGATACTGCTGCCAGAGGGGGCTGTCGACCCCGTAGGCTTCACGCATTTCGGCAATCTGCGTCGGGCTGAGACCGAGATCGGGATTCTGAAATTTAATCAGAATCGCGTCGCCCGGTAGCACCTGCAACAGCACAAAGGAGACGCTAAACGCCGCCCACAGTACCAGCAGGGCCTGACCGACACGCTGGGTAAGATAGCGTTTCATCGTCTCTCCTCAGGCTTAGTGTTTTTCAAGCCAGGCGCCGTAGAAACTCGGGCGACCAACGGCTTCAAAATTAATGCCTTTCAGCCAGGGGGCGGCAGCGAACACCTGCGGTTCTTCAAATATCGGGATCACATAGGCGTTATCCAGCAGATAGCGTTGCGCGTCACCGGCCAGTTTCAGACGCTGCTGCGGATCGGTGGCAGCCGAGATATCAACCAGCAGCTGGTTCAGCTTGTCGTCGCGGAAGTTTTGCACCTTATCGCTGGATCCGCCTTTTTGCAGCAACGCGTCGCGGTTGGCAGGATAGAACTGGCTTTTAATCACATCCGGGTCGGCGCGACCCACTTCCGACACGGTAAGCGGGGTTTTCAGCGGGTCGAGGCTATCGAGAGTTTTGCTGCCGGCATCACCCGCGCGTACCGTCAGACCGACGCCAACCTGCTTCCACTGCTGGGCGATCAGCTGCAACACTTCTTTGTTTTGCGGCTGCGGCAGCGATTCGTAGATATTCAGCACCAGCCGCTGGCCATCTTTCTGGCGGATACCGTCACTACCCGCTTTCCAGCCCGCTTTATCCAGCAGTTGTTTAGCGTACTCGGGGTCATATTTCAGCTTGTCGGACAAATCGACATAACCCGCGGCAGATTTCGCCACTACCGAGGTGGCCTGCGGATAGTTGGGTGAGAACAGGGTATCGACCACCTGACGCGCATTGGTGGCATGCAGCAGCGCCAGGCGCACATTGAGATCGGCAACCAGCGGATTATCCGGACGGAAACTGATGCTGTCGTTTATCCCGCGGGTGGGCGCCGCATAAATCGGGAATTTTTGATCGCTGGCCTGCTTTTCATCGTAAGCCTGCACCTGACGAATCACATCCGCCTGACCGGCCAGCAGTGCGCCGATACGCACGCTATCTTCCGGTGTAACAATTATTTTAATGCCATCAAGATTGGCCGGGCCTTGCTGAACGAGGTTTTTCGGTCCCCACTGGTAATCTTTACGTGCGACCAGATCGACTTCGCGCCCCAGCTTCTCATCTTTCACCACAAACGGGCCAGAGCCGATAATATGGCGTGCATCACCAAGGGCATCGAAGTTGCGCGCCAGCGTACTGAGCGACACCAGACCGGAGCCAATGGTGGCAGTGCCCTGCAAAAAGCCCGGCGACGATTTTTTAAAGTAAAACTTTACCGTCAGCGGATCGATAACTTCGCTGCGCTGATAATTGTTAATCACTTCCGAAACCGGCAGACGATTCTGTTTATTGCCGAGCCCATAGGTATCAAAGTTTTTCGCCGCTGCATTAGCATCCAGCGGCGTACCGTCGGAGAAGGTGACCCCCGGACGCAGTTTAAAGGTGTACTCGGTCTTATCAGCGTTAGTGCTCCAGCTCTCGGCAATCCAGGGTTCCACCTGCAGGGTTTTCGGGTTCTGCCAGGTCAGCTTATCGGTGATCTGATTCAGCAAACCGCCGTTGGGATAAAAACCGCCAGCGGGTGGATAGAGATTGGTATGCGCCTGCTGTTCCAGATAGATCAGCGTGCCTCCTTTCACTACCGCCTCTGCGGCATACAGGGTATTGATCCCGGCGAACGACAGAAACAGGGCGCCTGAGGCCAGCGAACGCTGAAGCCTGTTCAGGCGAAAAAACGTGTGCATGGTGAATTCCTTTATTATCAACGAGTCTGAGCTGTTCAGTTATCTTCTGACCAGACGCGAGCGGAGAGAAGCAAGGAAATGTGCTAAAGATTGCTGGAAATAATCTTTAGGGGGGTAATGGATTGGGATAGTGAGTAAGTGATCAGAAATGGCAAAGCCCAGCTTTGACGGCTGGGCTTTGCAGGTCCCCTAAGGGGATAAAACTTAAGGGCCTCGAAGGGCTACAAAGTGATTATCCTTGTTGCTGACGATGTCGTCAACAGCTTATTTAATTAACCATGCCGCATTAATAGACTTGATCACCGCCCGCTGAATTTCAGCAACAATTTCGCGCGGCAGGCACTGATTGAGATAACCTCTATCTGTTCTTGCTCGGTTAAGCCTGCTACGGCTAACCTGCTGCATCAAATCGGCCTTTGCCCAGCGTGTTTGCTGGCTGAAAAAGCGGAGCATTTCTATAACTTCTTCAGAAATCTCAACATGCATGCCACGATTACATTTTTCCCTGTCGTGTGTAGTGGAGAGTGGCACTACAATACAGGCGTTGCCATTAAGCTTCCCGTTAAGCACTACGACAAGCCGATTTTTTACCATTTCTGGAGGCAGGTGCCCATCGTAAAAATTTGTGACGATTTGACCATCATTACCTACAAGATAGTTACCAAAATTACATTCCAGTATTTCGCCAACTTTTGGACTGAAATTTATCGCCATGATTCAACCTGTTATAAAGTCCATATTATTTAATTAACAAGCTACCTTTATGGTTAATTATTCTTTATGTGATTTTTCAACCAACACACTTGCTGAGTTAAACGATATAATTCAATGTTTTTATAATTACTATAACAGCTTACCCGGTTATTAAAAGTTCCCTCCATGATAATTCATTAATTTTAGGCAGGCGAGTGATGCTATGTCTTTTAGCAAATTAAATGGCAGAAACTAATGTTTAATTTAATATCCTTTCATAATGATATTAGTAATATGTATAGGTGGTTTTTAACTCCCAAAAAGAAAAAAGCGCAAATACTGCCACAGTACCCACGCCACTGAAGGCACCATAGTAAAGCCGCTGGCTTAAGTTGTGCAATGCTACTGCTATCGTTGCCGTTTTAGCATTTTTTAGCAGGAAATTGCCGACAACAATCAGGTAACATTGCCGTATCATTTTTTCCCTGATTTTAGCGATATTATCTGCTGAGTAACATGACTGACCGCCCGATTTTCTGCACACCCCCGATCTTTGATGGTCATAACGATCTGCTGTTACGCCTGTGGCTGGACGATGACCGGGATGCGACCGCGCTATTTCTTGATGGCGCCCTCGACGGACATCTGGATCTGGCGCGTATCCGGCGCGGTGGCCTTGCCGGTGGCCTGTTTGCCGTATTTATTCCTCCCGCGTCATATATGCCACAGCTTAAACCACAGGCGTCGCCCCAGCCGCACGATGCGCTGGCGATTACCCGCGCGCAAATCTCACTGCTGCAGCAGCTTGAAACCCGCTCCGGCGGCAGGGCAAAAGTCTGCCGCACAGTGACTGAGATTGAAACCTGTATGCAGCAGGGCGTGCTGGCGCTGGTATTGCATATTGAAGGCGCGGAGGCAATCGACGCTTCGCTCAGTCAGCTTGATGAGTTTTATGATGCCGGGTTACGCAGTATCGGGCCGTTATGGAATCTGCCGAACCAGTTTGGCTATGGCGTAACCGGCGATTTTCCCGGTTCACCGGATAGCGGCGACGGTTTAACGCCAGCCGGGCTGGCGCTGATCCACGCCTGTAATCAGCGTAAGATCCTCATCGATCTGTCGCATATGAATGAGAAAGCGTTCTGGCAAACTGCGAACTACAGTGATGCGCCGCTGGTTGCCAGCCACTCAAATGTTCATGCGCTCTGTCCGCAGCCGCGTAATCTGACTGATAAACAACTGGCGGCAATTGCCGAGCGTAACGGTTTTGTCGGCATTAATTTTGGCAATGCTTTTTTACGTGCTGATGGCAAACGTGACGCCGACACGCCACTGTCACAAATCGTCAGACATCTGGATTATCTGCTGGAAAAACTGGGTGAAGAGGGCGTGGGCTTTGGTTCCGACTTCGACGGTATCGGCGTACCGGCGGCGCTGGGTGATGTCGCCGGACTGCCACTGCTGATTGAAGCGATGCACAGCGCTGGTTACGAGCGCGCCTTGATCGAGAAAATCGCATGGCGTAACTGGTTAACAGTATTAAAGAAAACCTGGGGCAGCTGACTGGCGACCGCTAATTCCCTGCTGCTTACAGGGTTGATATCGCCCGGCGTCGGGAGCAACATCTGCGCCCCGGATTGCCAAAATTTGACAATAAGCAACCTGTCTGCCGCAATCATAGTACTGCGGTGTTTTTAAACCACCATGAAGAGGAGTTGAATATGACCACCTGGACTAAACCTAAATTTGTTGATTTACGCCTGGGCTTAGAAGTTACGCTGTACATTTCTAACCGCTAATCCCGATGCCCGCAGCCTGCTGTGGGCATTTTTCTTTTCCTTTTGCTGGTCTACACATGCAGATTAATGTTCTTGGTTCCGCAGCGGGCGGTGGTTTCCCTCAGTGGAACTGTAACTGCAACAACTGCCAGGGCGTACGTAACGGTACGATAAAAACCTCGGCGCGCACCCAATCCTCGATCGCGATTAGCGATGATGGTATTGACTGGGTGCTGTGCAATGCCTCACCGGATATCGCTCAGCAGATTGCAGCCACACCTGCATTGATTAAGCATGGCGTGTTACGCGGTACGGCGATTGGTTCGATTATTCTTACCGACAGCCAGATCGACCACAGCGCAGGCTTGCTCAATTTACGTGAAGGTTGCCCGCATCAGGTGTGGTGTACTCCTGAGGTCCATCAGGATTTGTCGACCGGTTTCCCGGTCTTTCCGATGCTGTCGCACTGGAATGGCGGTCTGGTCCACCATGCGATCCAGCCTGCGGAACCGTTTTCCGTCGCTGTCTGTCCGGCGCTGAAATTTACCGCCATTCCACTGTTAAGCAATGCGCCGCCTTATTCGCAGTATCGCGGTAAACCGCTGCCGGGCCATAACGTGGCGCTGTTTATTGAGGACAGCCGTAGCGGCAAATCGCTGCTGTATGCGCCAGGACTCGGTGAGCCGGACGACGCCTTAATGGCATGGTTGAACCGCGCTGACTGCCTGCTGATCGATGGCACATTGTGGCGGGATAATGAGCTGGCGAATACCGGCGTCGGACGTAATACCGGTAAGGATATGGGCCATCTGGCGCTGGCGGAAAAACAGGGGCTGATGGCGTTGCTCGCCTCACTGCCGGCAAAACGTAAAATCCTTATCCATATTAATAATACCAACCCGATTCTTGATGAATCTTCTGCCGAACGGCAGGCGCTGACTGAGCAGGGTATTGAGGTCAGCTGGGATGGTATGCGTATTGAAATTTAGGGGAACCCCGATGAGTGGCACGACTTCCGCTGTGTTGATGACCGCATCCGAATTTGAACAGGCGCTGCGGGCGAAAGGCGCGTTTTATCATATCCATCACCCGTACCATATTGCGATGCATAATGGTCAGGCGACGCGCGAGCAGATCCAGGGCTGGGTGGCGAACCGTTTCTATTATCAGACCAGTATTCCGCTGAAAGACGCGGCGATTATGGCTAACTGTCCGGATGCCGATACCCGCCGCAAATGGGTGCAGCGCATTCTCGATCATGATGGTTATGACGGCAGCGAAGGGGGCATTGAAGCCTGGTTGCGTCTTGGTGAAGCGGTAGGTCTGGATCGTGACGCGCTGCTCTCTGAACAGCATGTACTGCCTGGCGTGCGTTTCGCGGTTGATGCTTATGTCAGTTTTGCGCGTCGCGCTGTCTGGCAGGAAGCGGCCTGTAGCTCACTGACCGAACTGTTTGCGCCACAAATTCACCAGTCACGCCTCGACAGCTGGCCGCAGCACTATCCGTGGATTGAAGCAGCAGGCTATGACTATTTCCGTGGCCGTCTGAGCCAGGCGCGACGCGATGTCGAGCATGGTCTGGCGCTGGCGCTGACCTGGTGCGATACGGTAGAAAAACAGCAGCGGATGCTGGAAATCCTGCAGTTTAAACTGGATATCCTGTGGAGCATGCTGGATGCGATGACCATGGCCTATGAACTTAAACGCCCGCCGTACCATAGCGTGACGCAGGACGCGGTGTGGCATCAGGGACACTTACTGTGATTGAGATTAACCCGCAACTGGTGCCGATGTTTCGCCGTGGTTTTCGTCTGCAATGGGAACCAACGCAGGATTGCCATGTGATCCTCTATCCGGAAGGAATGGCGCAACTTAACGAAAGCGCAGCGATGATCCTGCAACTGGTCGATGGCAAAATCTCGCTTGCCGCCATTGCCGCCGGGCTGAACCAGCGTTTTCCCGAAGCCGGTGGCGTTGATGACGATGTGAATGAGTTCTTCGCCCAGGCTTATGAACAGAAGTGGATAATTTTCCGTGAACCTGCTTAAACCTGCGGTTAAACCGCCGCTCTGGCTGCTGGCAGAACTGACTTACCGCTGCCCGCTACAGTGTCCGTACTGCTCAAATCCGCTGGATTTTGCTAAGCAGGAGCAGGAGCTGACCACTGCACAGTGGATTAAGGTGTTTGAACAGGCGCGGCAGATGGGCGCTGTCCAGCTGGGCTTCTCCGGCGGTGAACCGCTGGTGCGCAAAGATCTGCCGGAGCTGATCCGCGCCGCGCGCGATCTCGGTTTTTACACCAATCTGATTACCTCGGGTATCGGGCTGACCGGGAAGAAGATTGATACCTTTGCCGAAGCCGGACTGGATCATATCCAGATCAGTTTCCAGGCCAGCGATGAAACGCTGAATGCGGCGCTGGCAGGTTCCGCCAAAGCGTTCCAGCAGAAGCTGGCGATGGCGAAAGCGGTAAAAGCCCACGGCTACCCGATGGTGCTGAACTTTGTGCTGCACCGGCATAATATCGACCAGATTGACCGCATTATTGAACTCAGCATTGAGCTGGAAGCCGATGATGTCGAACTGGCAACCTGTCAGTTCTATGGCTGGGCGCAGCTTAACCGTGAGGGTCTGTTGCCGACGCGCGAGCAGATTGCCCGTGCCGAAGAGGTGGTGCATCACTACCGCGAGAAGATGGCCGATAAGGGTAACCTGGCGAATCTGCTGTTTGTCACCCCGGATTACTACGAAGAGCGGCCAAAGGGCTGCATGGGCGGCTGGGGCGCGATTTTCCTTAGCGTCACGCCGGAAGGGATGGCGCTGCCTTGCCATAGCGCCCGCCAGTTACCGGTGCAGTTCCCGTCGGTGCTGGAGCATGATCTGCAACACATCTGGTATGACTCTTTTGGCTTTAATAAGTATCGCGGCTTCGACTGGATGCCGGAGCCTTGCCGCTCCTGCTCAGAAAAAGAGAAAGATTACGGTGGCTGCCGCTGTCAGGCCTTTATGCTGACCGGTAATGCCGATAATGCCGATCCGGTATGCAGCAAATCCCCGCATCACGGCAAGATCCTCGCGGCGCGTGAACAGGCGAACTGCACCAATATGCAGATTAGCCAGTTGCAGTTCCGCAATCGCGCGAACTCACAGCTGATCTTTAAAGGGCAGCCTTCCTGATGCAGCAGCTGACGCTGGCCAACGGGGTGCAGGTTAATCTGCTGCATGACCCGCAGGCCACGCGTGCGGCGGCGCTGGTTCAGCTGGCGGCTGGCAGCCATGACGCGCCGCCAGCATGGCCCGGTCTGGCGCATCTGCTGGAACATCTGGTGTTTGCCGGTAGTCGCGCTTATCAGGATGATGCGCGGCTGATGGCCTGGGCGCAAAGCCACGGCGCGCGACTGAATGCCACCACTGGCGATACTCGCACCGCATGGTTTTTTGATGTCAGCGCCGCGCTGCTTGAACAGGGCGTGGCGCGGCTGGTTGATATGCTGGCGCATCCACTGCTGGCGCTGGAGGCAATTGCTCAGGAAGTGGCGGTGATTGATGCTGAATATCGCATGCTGGCCCGCGACAGTGACACTCTCTGCGCCGCAGCGATGCGTATCGGTTTTGCTGCCCCCGTCGGGTTACAGGCTTTTCATATCGGCAATGCGCACTATTTTGGTGCTGACCACCTGGCATTGCAGCAGGCGCTGCGCGACTATCATCAGCAGCACTTTTGCGGCGGCAATCTGACGTTATGGTTACAGGGGCCACAGTCGCTGGATGAGCTGGCGACCCTGGCTGAAACTTACGCCGCGCGTTTTGCCGCTGGCGCCGCCGCGCAACCCTCTCCGCCAGCGTTAAGGTTGCAGGCCGCACGCTATTTTAACTTACGCGCCGATGGCAATCCGCGTCTGCGCCTCTCTTTCTGCCTGAGCGACAGCGGTGAACAGCAGCGCCAGCCAATGACCCTGTTGCGGCAGTTTTTAAGCGATGAAGCGCCATCAGGTTTGCTGGCGCTGTTGCGTGAGCGTGGCTGGAGCGACGGTGTGCAGTTGCTGCTCTCTTATTGCAATCAGCAGCAGAGTATTCTTAGCATTGAGTTTCAGTTATGTACCGACGACAGGGCGATCTGCGCGCAGCTGGAAGCCCTGTTTTTCAGCTGGCTGCAATCGCTGACGCAGCTCGGCGCGCGCCAGCTGCAACATTACGCCCGGCTGGCGCAGCAGCAGTTCGCCCGCCAGACACCGGTCGATCAGTTACGGGCGCGGGCTTTTGCTTTGCCGCCGCCGGAAGCGCTGAATGCGGATTTTTACACCCAGTGGCATCAATTGCTGGCGCAACTCAGGGTTAAAAATCTGACGCGGCTGCGAGTGGCGGCGGGATTAACGGCTGAACCGCGCCAGTCACAGGGATTAACTTTGCCGCTAACCACAGTCAGCTGGCCAGCGCAGGTTGTCGCCACGCCGCCCGCGCCGTGGCGGTTTTATCCGCTTAACCTGTCGATATCGACGCCTGAGTTACCGTCGCAGCCCGTTAATTTGCCGCATCTTGCAGGCGGCGATCAGGGGACACTGCTAATCTCACCAGCCGCCGACGACCCACTATCCCTGCGCCGTGCTGTGACGATGCACGCCACTCTGCGGACAATAATTGCTGAATGCACTCATGCTGGCGGCTGTCTCAGTTTTGCCAGCCATCAGGGCAGCTGGCTGCTGCAGTTACGGGCGGATAGTGCGGTGATGCTTGCCACACTTAATCGTATTTTGCAGCAGCTGCCGCTGAGCCTGAATGCGCAGGGGGATCGGCACTATTTGCAGCTGCAACAACAGTGGCAGTCGGAGATCGCAGTGCGTTCGTTATTAACCCGCTTACCACTGATCATCAACGGCGACCATGGGCAACCTGCGCTTATGTGGCGGGCGGCGCTGTATGGCGGGGATAGCGTTCTGCATCAGCAACTGGCGCGGCTGTTAAACCGTTTTCCGGGATCGATTAATGCCGATCGGCCGCGGCCTACTGCACCGCAACCCGCACAGGCCCGTTATATGCTGTCAACCGGCGGTGAAGATGCGGCGCTGCTGCTGTTTTGCCCGCTGGTTGAGCCGGGCGCCAGCTGTGTGGCGGCGTGGCGCATAATGGCCGCGCTGTTTGAACCACTTTTCTTCCGTCAGCTGCGGGTGGAAAAAAATCTCGGCTATGTGGTCAGCTGTCGTTTTCAACAGCTTAGTGGCGTGAGCGGACTGCTGTTCGCCGTGCAGTCGCCCAGCCATTCAAATATCGCAATCCTCGCGCATATTAATGATTTTATTCTGCAAATGGATACAACCCTCGCCGCCATGGATCCGCAGTGGTTTGCTGAACAGTGCCAGAGATTGCACGCCAGCCTGACGACGCACTATCAGGATACGGATGAATGTTATCGCGAACAGTGGCTGGCGCAGCAGGGCTATGCGGAGCCTCTTAACGCCGCCGCCATTAGTCAGCTCACCCCGGCGCGACTGTATCAGTTTTACCAGCGGATGGTGCAGCAGCGGCAGGGGTGGTGGCTGGTGGTGAACGGTTAGTTTCTGTTTGCCATTCGTTGTATACTTTATTATATATCGGAAGGTAACTCAGTTTTAATAAGGGACATATGAAACAGCGTCTGATTCTGCCGCTGCTGACGGCACTTAGCCTCACGCTCACCAGCCATCTGGCCGCTGCGCGCGAGGTAACGGATGATGCGGGTAATCACGTAGAGGTCGCGCCGCAGGCGGTGCGCATTGCCGATGGCTGGTATGCGCATCACTCATTGCTGATGACGCTGGGCGCCGGGGATCGTATTGTCGCCACCGTCAATCATGCCAAAGATCGGCCATGGATGTTTAAGATCCAGCCGTCGCTGCATCAGGCGCTGTCGGTGCCGGGACGCAGTTTTAACAGCGAAACTCTGCTGGTGCGTCATGTTGATACGGTGTTTGTCGCGGCGGAAGATGGCGATGCGGCGGCTTATCGCCAGGCCGGTTTGCCGACGCTGGTGATGCGCTTTGATGATTTCCCGTCAATGAAGCATTCATTGCTGACCACTGCCGAGGTAGTTGGCACTGTACAGGCGCGTCAGCGGGCGCAGGCCTACAATGCTTATCTCGATCAGCAAGTGGCGCGGATAGCCGCCCGCACCGGTAAACTGAGTGACCAGCAGCGTCCGCGTGTGCTGCATATCCAGTCGCTGCACCCGCTAAAAGTAGATGGCCGCAACACCCTTATCGACAGCTGGATCCGGCTGGCGGGCGGGCGCAATGCGGCAGAGCAGGTTGACGGTAATATGAAGGAGACCTCCGCCGAGGACGTGCTGTTCTGGCAACCTGACGTCATTATTATTGGCGCAGGGGCGGGCACCATTGCCGGTTCAGATTACGCCGCGCTGTTCAGCAACCTGAAAGCAGTTCAGCAGCATCAGGTATGGCAAAACCCGGCAGGGGTATTTCCGTGGGATCGTTACGGCACAGAAGCGGCATTACAGATTCAGTGGGCTGCCGCCACTTTGCATCCTGAACTGTTTGCCGATTTCGATCTGGTGAAAGCGACGCAGGATTTCTATCAGCGCTTCTTTGATTATCATCTGACTGCGGCAGATGCGAAACGGATCCTTAACGCGCTGCCGCCGGATTGAAAATCTGCGCATGGTGCGTTGCCAGATAGTGATCTTTGTCACAAATTCCCTTTTCTGCTGTCTGCCTCCGACAGCAGACAAAATTTATTAAAAATTATTAATAAACTAATAATTTCAGTTTATTGGCGTCAATACGCCATTAATTGTAAGGTTTTGGTGAGCAATACGTAACCTCATATCTCAAATATTTTCAGCTTGTTACCATTAGTTGATAATGATAATAATTCCGTTCTCATTATCAATTACCGGCTCAAATGATGTTTATCAATGCGTTGCGTTCCCCTGAGTTATCCCGTTTTCCCTCCAGCGACCGCCGCATAAAGCTCAGGGCGATCGTTTCGCTGATGCCGCTGCTGCTGGCTTTTCCGCTACGGGCGGATCCGCTCGATGACAATAATAACGAGATGGTGGTCAGCGCCAGCCGTACTGCTACGGAGAAGAAAGACTCTCCGCAGGTGGTGACCATCATCAGTAAAGAGCAGATTGAACAGCAACGACAGCTTACTTCTGACACCTCGCAAATTCTCAGCAACCTGTTACCGGCATTTTCACCCAGCCGTCAGAAAATGAGCGGCAGTGGGGAGACTTTTCGTGGCCGTATTCCGCTGGTGCTGGTGGATGGTATACCGCAGTCCAACCCGTTGCGGCCTACCGGGCGTGAGATGCACACCATCGATGCGTCGATGATCGAAAGGATCGAAGTGATTCATGGCGCCAACGCCAGCAATGGCATCGGCGCATCGGGTGGGGTAATCAATCTGATAACCCGCCGGCCTGCGCCCGGTTCGTTTAATCAGCACTTTAGCGTCGAGGCGACGACGCCGACTTCACAACTGAACAGCGAAACCATGAGTTACAAAACCACTTACGCGGTCGATGGCCGCGAAGAGTATCTCGATTATATGTTTGCCGTCAGTTATGAGGATCAGGGCCTGCTTCTCGACGGAAATAACCAGCCGGTCGGGGTGGATAACACGCAGGGCGACCTGATGGATTCGCGCGCTTACGATATTCTCGGCAAAGTCGGTTACTGGCTGGATGACGATCAGCGTATTCAGCTAAGCGTTAACCGCTACCAGCTAAAAGGCAAGAATCAATACCTCAGCGTCACTGGCGATCGCGAACAGGGTATACCGACCGGTTCCGTCAAGGGCACGCCGCCTGGCGACGCGCCGTTTAACAGCGTATGGACCACCGGCATTACCTACGATAACTATAATCTGGCTGGCATGAAGCTGAATGCGCTGGCGTTTTATCAGCAATATGAAGCGCTGTTTGGTTCGACTATCTCCGGTTCCTTCCAGGATCCGACGATTGCGCCGGTTGGCACGTTATACGATCAGTCGCGCGCGGTAACCTCTAAATACGGCACAAAAATGTCACTGACCAAAGATGATCTGTGGGATGACTATCTGAAGGTGACACTGGGCTTTGATACCCTGTTTGATTCCTCAAAACAGGATTTGTGGGGCACCCATCGCACCTATGTGCCGGAAGTGAAATACACCGACCTGTCGCCATTTATGCAGCTGGAAGTGGCGCCACTGGCATCGGTGAAACTGTTTGGTGGTGTGCGTTATGAGTATGCGCGCCTTGATATCGACAGTTATCAGACTATCGCTTCCGCCAACAGCGTTACGGTGGGCGGCGGCAAGCCGAGTTTCGATAAAACCCTGTATAACGTTGGCGCAGTATGGACGCCGGTTGAACAACTGAGCCTGTTCGCCAACTACTCGCAGGGCTTTACCATGCCGGATGTCGGACGCGTGCTGCGCGGTATCAATACTCCCGGCATGAGTGTTGACAGCTTCCTCAATCTGCAACCGATTGTCACCAATAATACCGAGGTCGGTTTCCGCTTCCAGCAGCAGCCGTTTGATCTGGAAGTCAGTTACTATAAATCGACCTCAAAACTGGGCAGCCGGGTTGATCGGGTTGGTGATATGTATGTCACGCGCCGTGAAAAAACCGAGATTGACGGTATTGAAACCGCAGTGGGTTATGCGGTGACGGAAAACCAGAAACTGAAGCTGGGCTACTCCCATATGCGTGGCCGCTATGACAGTGACGATGATGGCAGCCTCGACGCCAAAATGGATGGCCTGAACGTCTCGCCAGACCGCATTATCGCCAGCTGGTCCGCTAACTGGACGCCGGAATGGTCAACCTTTATCCAGGGCAACTGGGCATTAAGCCGCAGTTTCGATGAAGAGGATAAAGAGTTTAGCGGTTATGCGCTGATTGATGCGGCGGTCGGTTACAAGCTGCCGCGAGGACGGCTAAACCTCGCGGTGTCCAACCTGCTGGATAAGCAGTACATCACTTACTACTCGCAGAGTGCGCTGGTTGAGCCGGATCGCTATTTTGCCGGTCGTGGCCGGACGCTGACGCTGGGATATAACGTTGATTTCTGATGCGTAATCATGAACGCGCCAGGCGCAGGCTATTGCAGCTGGCGGCGGGTCTGTTTGTCAGCACACTGGTGCTGCCGGGACGCGCAAAATCCTGCTCTTCACCGTTACGGGTGATCACCCTGTTCCAGGGAGCAACCGACAGCGCCGTGGCGCTGGGGGTGATCCCCTGTGCGGTGGTGGACTCCTGGAGTGAAAAACCGACCTATCGCTATTTACGTCCGGCACTGCAGGGCGTGGCGCATGTCGGGCTGGAAACACAACCCAGCCTCGAAGATATCGTGCTGCTGCGCCCGGATGTGATTATCGGTTCACGCTTTCGTCATCAGGCCATCGCGCCGCTATTGCAGCAAATTGCGCCGCTGGTGATGCTGGATACGGTATTTGAATTTAAACAAACGCTGCAGATTACAGCGGCGGCGCTTAACCAGCAGCAGATGGCCACGCATCTGCTTAACCAGTGGCAGCAACGGGTGGCGGGTTTACGGCAGCGATTGCAGCAGAAATTCGCCGCTCAATGGCCGCCCACGGTGTCAGTGCTGGATATCCGTGAAGATCATCTGCGCAGCTATCTGCCCGCCAGTTTTCCCGGCTCGGTGCTGAGTGAACTGGGCTTCAGCTGGAGCGCCGGGGCACGCGCCGCCAGTGGCGTATCGATCAAACTCAGCGGTAAAGAGAGTCTGCCGGTGGTGAATGCCGATATCTTTTTTGTCTTTTTACGCGCCGATAAAGCGGCAGTGCAGCAGCATTACCACCGTCTGCTACAACATCCGCTGTGGCAGCAGATGCGTGCTCCGCGCCAGCACCAGGTGTGGCCGGTGGATGGGGTCGCCTGGAGTCTCTCCGGCGGCATTCTTGGCGCGAATCTGATGCTGGATGATATTGAACATCAGATGCTGGCGGGTGTCAGCTGATGAGTCATGGTCTGAAACTGCTGTGTGTCGCTGGCGTGCTGCTGCTGGCAATGTTTATCAGCCTGATGAGCGGGGCGCGCTGGATCCCGTTATCACAGGTGATCGCCGCTTTTCTGCATCCTGACCCGTTGAATGTCAGCCATATTCTGGTGACCAGCACACGGCTGTCGCGTACCCTGGTGGCGGTAGCGGTGGGAGCCAGCCTGGCGGTAGCGGGAGTTTTGATGCAGGCGCTGACCCGCAATCCGCTGGCTTCGCCAGGCCTGTTTGGCGTCAATGCCGGCGCTACCTTTGCGGTTATTCTGGGCAGCTCGCTGTTTTCCCTTGCTTCACTGAATGCCTGGCTATGGCTTGCATTCAGTGGCGCGGCGATTGCCGGTGGGCTGGTATGGTTGACTGGCAATATGGGGCGCGGCAGCCTCAGTCCGTTACGGATTGTGCTGGCCGGAGCCTCGATTACCGCGCTATTCACTGCCTTCAGTCAGGCAATGCTGGTGATGGATCAGGAAGGGCTGGATACCGTGCTGTTCTGGCTGGCTGGCTCGTTAAGTGAACGTAGCCTGCAACAGGCGCTGCCGCTGTTGATCCTCTGTCTGCTGGGCGTAATGGCGGCGACGCTGCTTGGCGGGCAGGTAAATGTACTGAATGCGGGTGACGAGATTGCCAGTGGCCTGGGTCAGCGTACCGGGCTGATTCGTCTGCTAATAAGTCTGGCGATTATTGTGCTGGCCGGAAGTGCAGTAGCGCTGGCTGGCAGCATCGGGTTTATTGGTCTGGTGGTGCCGCATATGGTGCGCAAGGGGTTATCAATCGATCACCGCTGGTTATTGCCCGGCAGTGCGCTGGCCGGAGCGAGTTTACTGTTGCTGGCGGATAGTCTGGCGCGGGTGGTGATCCTGCCGCAGGAGGTGCCAGTGGGGGTAATGACCGCGCTGTTTGGTGCGCCTTTCTTTATTATGCTGGCGCGGCGCGGGAGGGGGTAATGGCGCATATTATCAACCTCCGTTACCGCCGTTTTTCACGTCAGATCAATCTGGCAACTCTGCTGCGTCTGCTGCTGGCGCTGCTTGCCGCCTTACTGGTGATGTTCATTTCTCTGATGTCGGGTAAGGTGACAATGTCACCGATTACCGTATTGCGCATCCTGTTTTCTGCTCAGGACACCAGTCTGAGTTTTATTGTGGAACAGCTGCGTTTGCCGCGCATTCTGCTGGCCGCCCAGGTCGGCGCGGCGTTAAGTGTTAGCGGATTAATTCTGCAAAGTATTATTCGTAACCCGCTGGCTTCGCCGGATCTGCTGGGGATTACCAGTGGCGCCGGAGCGGCGGCGGTGTTCTGGCTCTCCTTCTTCAGTATGACATTCGGCACGCAGTTTCTGCCGCTGGCGGCAATCTGCGGCGGCGGTCTGGCGGCGCTGGCGGTCTATGGCCTGGCGTGGAAGCAGGGGGCATCGCCGTTACGGCTGGTGCTGACTGGCGTCGGCGTGTCGGCATTACTGAGCGCGGTGACCACCTTTTTACTGGTATTTAGCCCACTGACGACCACCTTATCGGCGTATGTCTGGCTGACCGGCAGCGTTTACGGCGCCAGCTGGCGTGAAACGACGTCGCTTGCCTGCTGGCTGCTGGCCTGTCTGCCGTTGCTGATAGTGCTGAGCCGTCAGGTGAGGGTGCAGCAGCTGGATGACGGGCTGGCTATCGGGATTGGTGTGCGTGTTGAGTGGGTTCGCGTCGGGCTGTTGCTGGTCAGCGTTGCGCTGGCCGGCGCGGCGATCGCGTGGGGCGGTGCAATGGCGTTTGTTGGCCTGATTGCGCCACATATCGCCAGGCGCCTGGAGATAGCAGGTTTTGCCGGTCAGGCGGTGATGGCCGCGTTGTGCGGCGCGATGCTGGTGATGCTGGCGGATCTTACCGGCAGGGTGCTGTTTTTACCCGCCGATCTGCCCGCCGGGATTTTTGTCGCCGCGCTGGGTACGCCGTTCTTTTTGTATTTACTGATCAGACAACGTCATTAAGGAAACTGAATTATGGCGTCGATTGCGACTCATTCACTGACCCTGAGTTACCAGCGTCAGACTATTATTGACCAGCTTGATCTCAGCCTGCCGCCCGGCAAAGTATCAGTGCTGATTGGCAGCAACGGCAGTGGTAAAAGCACCTTGCTGAAATCTTTCGCCCGTCTGCTGCAACCGCAACAGGGAACGGTGATCCTGAATGGTAGCGATATCCGGCAAAAGTCGACTGCCACGGTAGCGCGTGAACTGGCGATCCTGCCGCAAATGCCCAGCGCACCGGAAGGGATAACGGTGCGCCAGCTGGTCAGCCTCGGCCGCTATCCGTATCAGAACTGGTTACAGCAGTGGTCGGCGCAGGATGAAGAGCAGGTCAGTCACGCACTGCAACAGACCGGGATGACGAGCCTTGCGGCGCGGCCGGTTGATGCGCTCTCTGGCGGCCAGCGGCAGCGGGCGTGGATCGCCATGACGCTGGCGCAGGATACCGATATTGTGTTGCTGGATGAGCCAACCACCTTTCTCGATCTGGCGCATCAGATGGAGGTGCTGGATCTGCTACGTGAACTCAATCGTAACCAGCAGAAGACCATTGTGATGGTGCTGCATGATCTGAATCTGGCCTGCCGCTATGCCGACCATCTGGTCGCTATCCATAACCGCACCGTGTATGCGCAGGGCGCACCGCAGGAGATCCTCACCGAACAACTGGTAAACAGGGTATTCGGTCTGAACTGCCGGATTATCGCCGATCCTTTTTTCGCCACGCCGCTCTGTATTCCCTTTGGACGTTAGCAGCCATCATTCAGCCGCAGCGCTTCTTTCTACCATCGCAACAATGGTGGCAAACAGCTCATCTTTTGCCTCCCCGGGGGTTATCTCACCGCTGGCGGCGGCCCCGGAGAGAGCTTCAGCTGCGCCGAGCATCGCCCACAGCGCCGCCGCGGGAAGGGTGGCGCCATTGGTAAAAGGCGCAAGAATCACATGGCACTTGTTGATAAACAGTTTCTGATATTCATTCTTCAGCTTTTCCAGCTCCGGCGTGCCGGTCAGGGCAGCAATCACCCCCTGAATTTCACGCCCCTGGTGCAAGACACAGTCGACGTAAGAAACGGCGATCACCGTAGCTCTGGCAGCCAGCGTGGCCTCGCTGCGGGCAAAGGCCGCATCCATTAACGCGGTCTGGCTGGCGTCATATTGCTGATAAAGCACGGCAAACAGGCCGGACCTGGTGCCAAAATGGTCATACACCACCGGCTTGGTCACGCCAGCCTGCGTCGCCAGCCGACCCAGCGTTAAGGCTTCGCTGCCTTCAGCGCGGATCAGTTGCCAGGCAACTTCCAGCAGCTGCTGGAGCCGATCCTCTCGTGCTAAACGAATACGCGGTTGATTGCCTTTAACGGCCTGCTGTGGTTCACGGGTTGACATGCTTATATACCAAAGGTAAGTTACTAAAGGTAATCTACTGTTGGTATAAGGCTACGCCGCTGGCCTTTCACAAGCAAGCAGGAGTCCTGTTTATGCACGCACTTATTGTTGTTGCTCATCCACTTACCGCTTCGCTTACCCATGCTGTGGCGGCGCAGATCGCTGCAGGCGTCAGCCAGTCCGCGGTAACTCACAGCGCGGAAATTGCCGACCTTGCGGCTGCCGGTTTTGATCCCCGCTTTGGCAAGGCGGATATCGCCGCATTTAACCGGCAGGCTGCTTTTCCGGCAGATGTTATCGCCGAACAGCAACGCATTGACGCCGCGGATGCACTGGTACTGGTCTATCCGGTTTACTGGTGGTCAATGCCCGCGTTAATGAAAGGCTGGATCGAACGCGTATTTAGTAATGGCTGGGCTTATGAAGAGGCTGATGGCCGGGTGGTAAAAAAACTGGGCCATCTTCCGGTACATCTTGTGGCAATTGGTGCTGCTGACCGTGGCACCTGGCAGCGCCACGGTTACGATGTCGCGATGCGTACTCAGGTCGATCACGGTATTTTTGATTATTGTGGTGCGCCGGTAAAAAGCTCAACGCTGCTGTTACAGGAGCAGGTAGAAAACCATCTGCAAAGCGCGCGAGACCTTGGTAGCAGGCTGTTCGCGACCGATCATGCTGACGCCAGTTAAGCGCTTTTGTATTCTACAGCTACACTCTTCAAATTATCCTTTCTCTTTACTGACTGAAACAATTTACAGAAAAATTATTAACGCACCGTAATAGTTTCTCTAAATACATAAATTAAAAAGTGTTTTTTTTCAATCGTATTTTCGTTAAATTTACGTTGTTGAAATGTAATGTTTCGTAAGGGCGAACTTTGCCCGCTTGTATACTTTGAGAGAACCAGATGATTAACAAATTAACGAGTATTGTTATAGCAATTATTGGTATTGCTATGCTCTACATGGGTGGACGACTGCTGCTGATTGGCGGTACGCCATTTTACGCCATTATGGCAATCGGTTTACTGATTACGGCTATTTTCCTGTTTAAAAACAAGAAAGTGGCTTTAACCATTTATGCAGTGCTGATGTGGATCGTGCTGGCATGGATGATCTATGAAGTCGGCTTCGATAAATGGCAATGGATCCCACGTGGCGATCTGATTGGCGTTATCGGCGTCTGGCTGGCGCTGCCATGGGTGGTACGTCCGCTGTATAAAGCAGAAAAACGGTCATTCCATCCTTTCCTCGGCGGCACCGTGGTGATTATTATTGCGGTGGTGATTGGACTGATGTTCTATGATCCCTATCCACAGAAGGGCAACATCACCACTAAACGTAACGCTACCGACACTGAAGTCGCGCAGAATGACTGGACCGCTTACGGCGGCACCACCAACGGTTTGCGTTTCTCCGCGTTAAAACAGATC
The DNA here is from genome assembly GCF_017875465.1 of Winslowiella toletana. NCBI lineage: Bacteria > Pseudomonadati > Pseudomonadota > Gammaproteobacteria > Enterobacterales > Erwiniaceae > Winslowiella > Winslowiella toletana. The sequence goes on along the minus strand of NZ_JAGGMQ010000001.1, from coordinate 5,003,603 downwards.
ACCAAAGATAATGTCAATAATCTGGAAGTGGCCTGGACTTATCACACCGGTGATGTGCGTGATGCCGATAAAGATGCGACCGAATACACCTTTGAAGCCACGCCGCTCAAGGTGAACGATACCGTCTATTTATGTACGCCGCATAATGAAGTGCACGCGTTAAATCCGGAAACCGGCGAACTGAAGTGGAAATATCAGCCGGAAAAAGATCGTTCTTATCTGCAACAACACCAGACCTGTCGTGGCGTCAGCTACTATCAGGCACCGGTTGCCACGCCATCCGCTGAAGCTAACGCTCAGCCAGCATTGCAGAACCCTGCGCTGTGCCGTAAACGTATCTTTAACGCCAGCACCGATGCCAGACTGATTGCGCTGGATGCTGACAGCGGCAAACTGTGTGCAGACTTCGGTAATAATGGTGTGGTGGATTTACGTGCCAATATGGGCACTATTCGCCCGCATGCACTGATGCAGACTGCTGCGCCGCTGGTGGCCGGTAATCTGGTTATCGTCGGCGGTTCAGTGATGGATAACGGCTATAACGCCGGTAACCCATCGGGTGTGATCCGCGCTTATGACGCTATCACCGGTCGTCTGGTATGGAATTTTGATCCGGCGAACCCGGAAAAAACCCAGCCAATTGCCGCTGACCAGAATTATCCGCAGGATACACCGGTTGCCTGGGGCACCCTGAGCGCCGATGTGAAAAATGGCCTGGTGTATGTGCCGTTTGGTAATGCTTCCCCGGATGAGCTGGGAATTGAGCGTAACCCTGACAGCAATACCGAAAAGTTCCGCGATACTCTGGTGGCGCTGGATCTGAATACCGGTACCTTTAAATGGCGCTTCCAGTCATCGAAACACGATTTGTGGGACCGTGATAATCCGTCACAGCCTTCTCTGCTGGATATTGATTATCAGGGCAGCAAACAGCCGGTGGTCGTTTTACCGACCAAAACCGGCAACCTGTTTGTGCTGAATCGTCTGACTGGTCAGGCGGTATATCCGATTAATCAGGTGGATGTGTCCACAGAAGGCGGCGTGAAGGGCGAGAAATTCTCCGCCACGCAGCCGGTGTCAAAACTGAACTTTATTCCTGATCCGCTAAGTGAAAAATCGATGTGGGGTCTGACGCCATTCGATCAGATGGCCTGTCGTATCGACTTTAAATCTTTGCGTTATGACGGCAATCCATGGACACCGGCAACCGAGCAAGGCTCGATTATCTTCCCGGGCAATATTGGCGTGTTTAACTGGGGTTCAGTGGCTATCGACCCGGAGCGTCAGATTCTGATCGCCTCGCCGGTACGTCTGGCTTACAAGTACAACCTGATTAAGCGTACGCCAGAAACCGCGGATAAGCGTCTGTTTACCAAAGATGGCACACCTTACTGGAATGAAAACTTTGAAGGCGATTATGCCATTCATATCCAGCAGCTGGCTTCCAGCCTGGGGATTCCATGTATTGCGCCACCGTGGGGCCGTATGGTGGGCGTTGATCTGACGACCGGTAAAACCGAATGGCTGCGTCGCGTCGGTAACACTAAAAACCTGAAAACCTCTTTCCTGCCGGGTCGTTTCCCGATTGGCTTCCCGATGGGGATGGTGGCGCATGGCGGACCGTTAGTGACCGCCGGTGATGTGGTATTCCATGGCGCGACAGCGGATAACTTCTTCCGCGCTTACGATATCAACAGCGGCGAAATGCTGTGGCAAACCGAGCTGCCAGCTGGTGGCCAGGCAACGCCGTCCACCTATCTCGGCACGGATAACCAGCAGTATGTGGTGATTGCGGCCGGTGGTCATGGCTCACTGGGCACCACCGCCGGTGATGCGGTAGTCGCTTTCCGCCTGAAAAAATAATCGCTGACGCTAGCGAATACTCTGTAAAGCCCGGCATTGTCCGGGCTTTTTTTTGTTTTTAAAGCCGCTAATTTCGTTATAACCCTCAGCGTCTGCACACCATAAAATTAGCAAGTCCTGCCAGTAAAAATTAATGCTTAAAGCCCTGAATCATCTTTACCGATAACTCACATTAAGTGAAAGTTTACTGAGGTGATTACCGGCCTGCATCCAGCCCCTATGTTAAGTCTTTCTCATTAAAAATCAGGGATAACGCGATCGCTCGCGTCCAAAAACTAAATAAGAATCGAGGGTTAGCATGACAATCACCAAAAGACTGTTTTTTATTTTTACCTTGCTGGCACTGTCTCTCTGTACCCTGACAGCGGTTTCACTGTATGTGATTACCGGTTTTCAGGACAGATTTGAATATGTGCAGATGAATTCGATCCCGAGTATTAAAGATCTGAATAAATCCATCAGCACCAGTAATCAGCTGAGAATAGCGATTTACGAACATAAAGGGACGGCTGACAGTGGTATGCAGGCCGATATTGAAAAACGCATTAGCGATCTGATTGGTCAGTTAAAATCACAGACCGAATATTATATGGCACATGATATCTCCAGCGACCAGGATAAAGCCATGACTGAGGATGCGTTTAAAAATATCGCTGCTGTTGAGTCTGCATTACCCGACTTTATCGCTGCTTCACGCGCGCACGATGATGTTGCCAGCCTGAATACCATTAAAAGTGATAATGGTGTCGGTGCAGCGGTGCGTAAAACCATTGATGAATTAAACCGCCAGATCCAGCTGAATATTGATATTGGTGATGAGCTGCGCAAGCAGAATACCGCCATCTATTCTTCCACATTTTGGGGAATGTTAGTCGCTGCGGTACTGGTGATTTTACTGGTTGGCGCACTGGCGTTCAGAACCATCTTTAACGTGCGTAACAGCCTTAACAGTATTCAGCGCGTGATGGAAAATGTCAGTGAAACCCTTGATCTGACCCTGCAGGCAGACAGTGCGCGTCAGGATGAGATTGGTAAAACGGCGACAGCATTTAACCACCTGACCTCGCGCGTTTCCGGCGTGCTGGCGTCAGTAACCTCGTCGGCCCAGTCGGTGAGTTCAGCGTCGACGCAAATCGCGGCGGGCAACGAAGACCTTTCGGCGCGTACCGAAGAGCAGGCGGCATCACTGGAGCAGACTTCAGCCAGTATGAGCACACTAAACGACACCGTGAAACTGAATGCTGAAAACGCCAGACAGGCCAGCATGCTGGCCAGCAGCGCCAATGAGCTGGCGCTGAGCAGCGGCAACTCGGTCGCGGCGATGGTCGGCACCATGGAAAATATCAGAAGCAGTTCGGCGAAAATTTCTGATATTACCGGCCTGATTGAAGGCATTGCGTTCCAGACCAATATCCTGGCGCTGAACGCAGCCGTTGAAGCCGCTCGCGCCGGTGAGCAGGGGCGTGGCTTTGCCGTGGTGGCCAGTGAGGTGCGCAATCTGGCGCAGCGTTCATCCACTGCCGCGAAAGAGATTAAGGATCTGATTATTACCTCTTCACAACTGGTGGCCAGTGGTTCGGTACAGGCGGCGGATGTTGGCGAGAATATGTCCAAAGTGCAGGGATCGATTCGCCAGGTTGCGGATATTGTCGGCGAAATGGCGGCGGCAACGGCAGAACAGAGCCAGGGGATTGAGCAGGTACATCTGGCAGTTGGGCAGATGGATTCCGTCACCCAGCAAAACGCCGCGCTGGTTGAAGAGGCGTCTGCGGCTTCTCAATCTCTGCAGGAACAGGCGGCAACGCTGAGCAATCTGGTCAGCGCATTTAAAGTGCAGGGCGATAGCGCGGTTACCCGTCCGGCGGCGACGATGAGTACGGCGAAGTCAGCGCCAAAGAAAAATCTGGTGCTGGCTGATTCAGGTGAAAACTGGAGTTCGTTCTAATCGGTTAAATTAATCCGCTAAGCGCTTAGTACTCTGCTAAGCGCTTTTTTTTTGCACCGATTTAAACCAGCTTACACACTGATATGGCTACTCACCGGATAGCCTTTACTCAAATCATATATCATCAGCGCCGCAGGATCGGTTACCGGTGGAACGCGTTGCTTATCCAGCATTAATGGATTGGCCGGACAGACAGAACCGCAAATGTAAGCGGGCACCCCGCCGAGCATCGCGGCCATACTGCGATGGATATGACCGCTACAAATGGCCAGCGGCGGCGTGTTGCAGCTGGCCATCAGCTGGCTAAGTTCTGTTGCGCCTGTGCAGATAACCTCATCAAGCGGTTCGATGCCACAGGGAAAAATATGGTGATGCATAAACAGCAGCGCGGGCTGGGTGCTTTTATTCAGTTCTGTCGCCAGCCATTGCAGATGTCGGGTAATATCGCCGCGGGCTTCGCCATCGATTGTGGTATCAATCCCGATAACCGGAAAACCATTTACGACCTCACTAAAGTGAAGCGCGGTATCTGAACGCCAGTGCACTGCGGCTTGCAGACAATCACGCATCATTTGCTTATCATCAGAATTGCCCGGCAGCACCAGATAGCGGCATTGTGCGCGCTGTAGCTCGGTTTCAATTGCCCGATATCCTTCATACCAGCCATTATCGGTCAGATCGCCGGTGACCACCAAAAGATCGGGTTTAACCGTGATAATCCAGTTTATGACACGCTGTAAACGCGCAAGATTGTCATTATCAGGTGCCGCATGAATATCGGTTATTTGTGCAATAAGCATGGTATTCCCCTCGGGCACTGGATTAGTGGTTGACGTTCTCGAAACTTATATTGGCAGCTTTAAATTAAAACCACAGATATCGGGTTTTCACCTACAAATATTTACACGTTTTACTCTCTGTTCCGCTATTGAAAATGGTCAGAATTTAAGTAATATCCCTGAGGGTCAGGATGGCTTATGCTTGATATTCAGGAGGTTATAATGAGTTTTGATATTATTATGCTAACTAAATCAGTGGTCGGTGGCGCCGGTTTAGGCTTTGCGCTGCTGGGGGGCGTGTCGATGATAATCCCTTCATTAAACGTCACCACTGAAATGGCTTATCTCTGTGCCGCAGCTGGCGCGGTACTGGCGGTGGTGCTGGTTTTAAAGGGGTTGGTAAAATAAATTGCCGTTACTCGCCGAAACCCATTGGTATCTTCCGCAAACCAATGCTGAGCTAACAAAGTTCTACTTTATAATCTGCATCGCTTATCTGCTGGTGCATATTATTTGGGATGTATTTTCAACCGCAACGCCGCGATTTTCGCTGGTCAACCTGCAATATAAAATGAGCACGGTCTGTTCATCATCAACGTTTGCTACCAGCCTGTTTTTTGTGGTGATTATTTTTGATCTGGAAAATCCTCTCAGGCAGGAGGACGTATTCGCTTTTCCACTAATATTATCCTCGATCATCTGTTTTATGGTTTCTGTCAGCGCCATAGTGCCAAAGCCTGAGATTCAGCACCGGGTTGAACGGGGACAGTAATTTGCCTGTTTGCCTGCTGGAGAGTGAGAAACTCAGCAATGGGCGAGGATGTTATGCAAATGTGAATTGCTGGACGCCGCCGTTCACGGCATGATAACCCACCCATGCTTACCGTGTCCTGATGTCACTTTTATGCAGATAGAACCACTACCGCCGTTAAACACCCTGATCGCTTTCGAGTGTGTCGCCCGCTACTGCAGCTTTTCCCGTGCGGCGGACGAGCTGAGCCTGACGCAGAGCGCCATCAGTCGCCAGATTATTCAGCTGGAAGAGATGCTGGGCTGTAAGCTTTTTCAGCGCACCCAGCGCCGGGTCATACTGACCCCACGCGGCGAAGGCTATGCGGCGCAGATCCGCAAGCAGCTGGCGGAAATTTCGCAGGCCACCGCTGAAGTGATGGGCTGGAATGGTTTACCGCAAGTGACGCTGGCCTGCACCAGCGCAATGGGATCGTTATGGCTCTCGCCGCGCTTATCCGCCATGCGGCGTCAAATGCCCGAGCTGCAAATTCGAATGAAAATCTCCGACAGCTTTGCCGAACTGAAATCCTCCGAGTTTGACCTGGCGATCTATTATCTGCGCACAGCGCCGCCCGGATACCAGGCCATTCCGCTGTTTGATGAAGTCTGTTACCCGATGTGCGCCCCCGGCTACCTTGCCACTCAGCAACCCCTTGCCGATGCTGAGCAGCTGTTAAACCATACGCTGCTGATTCAGGACGATCCGCAACGGGAATGGACCGGCTGGCGCGACTGGTTTGGCGCACAGGATGTGGCGAGCTTTTTTCCGCGCCTGACATGGCGGGCCAACAATTACCCCTTTCTGGTGCAGGCGGCAGTGCAGGGGGACGGCATTTTGCTTGGCTGGGAAGGACTGGTACAGGATTATATTAATCGCGGTGAACTGGTGCCCGCCCATACGGATAAACTGGCGGTCGACGGTAAATGTTATTTACTGATCCCGCAGGAACGATTTACCCGTCCGGTTATTCGTCGGTTGGTTGAATGGCTGCAGTTATCGCTAAAAGAGTAATATAAGAAAATCATATGATCATCCCCGCTATAAATTCCGGTCATTATATGACCGGTGGTATTATTTTTTAGCGGGGGCTGAGATTATCTGAAGAATATATTTTTTTGCCAATGATGAACCCGGTTTAAAACCATTTAAAACTGATGGGTATTTTTTTCGGCATAACGTCTTTTTCTCGAAGCATGCATACCGATCAGGGTGAAAATTAACCACATGGTTTGCGAAATACAGGCTGCAAGATTAAAGTCATGGCTCAGAGAATACAAGCCAAAAACACCACCAATAATATTGAGAACAGCATAACTGTCTGAGCTGATTAGCAATTTCCTCATCTGCACCAGTGCATACGCCAGCAGGTAGCAGAATACCCCAATTAAGCCCACAAAAGTGTGCACTTCCACGTGTTAATTCCCCGGTAAAAAGTCGATATCCGGAAAAGTATCGCTTTCAGGGGTGTTTTGCCGCGCATTTTTTGCATACTATCATGATAAATACTCATACAAACACAACATGCTGGTTTGATATAAATCATGCTTACCGCTTTTACGGCAAGTGAGCTTATTACCGGGCGGGCCAGGTATGACACTATGGAGAAAAATAAATGAAGAACGATAAAGCACCGACAAGAACATTATTTCAGGATGGGCGGATTAATCGGCGCGAATTTATTACTGCTGCCGCATTATTAGGGGTTTCCTCCGGTTTATCGCTCTCACCATTGTCCGCTTTCGCTGCGCAGAACAGCGCGCCGAAAAAGGGCGGCACGCTGAAGCTGGGCATGTCCGGCGGTAATACCAGTGATACCCTCGACCCGACGCTGTACAGCGACTGGGTGCCGCTGAATCAGGCCTATATGCTGATGAATGGCCTGGTGGAAATCGATGAAAATAACCAGGCGCAACCGGAACTGCTGGAGAGCTGGGAAGCTAAACCGGGCGCGAAAGAGTGGCTGTTTAAAGTGCGTCAGGGCGTCACTTTCCATAACGGCAAAACCCTTGATGCCGACGATATTATCTACTCGATCAATCTGCATCGTGGTGATAAATCACGCAGCGCGATTAAAACCCAGCTGGATGCCATCACTTCGCTGGAGAAAAGCGGTAACGACCAGATTGCTCTGACGCTGGACAGCGGCAATGCGGATCTGCCATTCCTGCTGGCCGATTACCACCTGGTGGTGGTGCCCAATGGCTTTACCGACTGGTCGCACCCGATTGGCACCGGTGGCTTTGTTTTTGAACACATTGAGCCGGGTGTTCGTTCGCTGTTTAAACGTAACCCAAACTACTGGAAGCCGGATCGCGCCTGGGTAGATGCGGTAGAAGTGCTGGTGATCAACGATCCCACCGCACGCACCAATGCGCTGATTTCCGGCCAGGTTCACGCCATCAACCGCGTTGATTTTAAAACCGTCGATTTCCTGAAGCGTAGCCCGGCGCTACAGATTATCCGCTCCGCCGGTGGTCAGCATTTCACCTTCCTGATGGACTGTCGTATCGCACCGTTTAACAACAACGATGTGCGGATGGCGATTAAACACGGTATCGACCGTGAGAAACTACTGGCCACAGTACTGCGTGGTTACGGCTCGCTGGGTAATGACCATCCGATTCCGAAAACCGATCGCTTCTTCAATCATCAGCTGGCGCAGCGCAGCTACGATCCGGATAAGGCGAAGTTTTATCTGAAGAAAGCCGGTCTGGACAAATTGTCGCTGGAACTCTCCTCATCCGATGCCGCCTTTACCGGTGCGCTGGATGCCGCCGCGCTGTTCCAGGGGCAGGCCAGCAAAGCCGGAATTCAGGTAGCGATTAAGCGCCAGCCAGCCGACAGCTACTGGGACGATGTGTGGATGAAAGCGCCATTCTCGATGGGCTACTGGGGCGGCCGTCCGACGGCCGACCAGATGTTTTCCACCGCGTATATGTCCACCGCTAAATGGAACGATTCTCACTGGAAGGACGAGAAGTTTGACGCTCTGTTATTGCAGGCGCGTTCGCTGCTGGATGAAGGTCAGCGTGCGCAGCTGTACGGCGAGATGCAGAGCATTGTCTCCGACAACGGCGGCGCGATGATTCCCCTGTTTGGCGACTATCTCGATGCTGCCAGCAATAAAGTCGGCGGTGTGAAACCTCACCCGATGTTTAACTTTATGGGAGGCCGCCTGGCTGAACGTGTCTGGCTGGAGTCATAATGAGAAAGCATATTCTGCACCGCCTGTTGCTGGGGGTGCTAACACTGTTTCTGGTGTCGGTGCTGATTTTTGCCGGCACCGAGCTGCTGCCGGGCGATGTCGCCAGCGCCATTCTCGGACAAAATGGCACGCCGGAAACCATCGCCGCGCTGCGCACGCAGCTGGGGCTGGATCAGCCCGCATTCCAGCGCTATCTGAGCTGGCTGACTGGCGTAATGCATGGCGATCTCGGCAACTCGCTGGCCAGTGGTCGTCCAATCAGTGATGAGTTGCTGCCACGTCTGGCTAATACCCTGTTTCTTGCCACCTATGCGGCGGTGATTGCTATCCCACTGGCGGTCATGCTGGGTATTGCTTCCGCTATCTGGCGCGGATCCTGGTTTGATCGGCTGGCCAATACCCTGACACTGCTAAGCATTTCGGTGCCGGAGTTTTTTGTCGGCTATCTGCTGGTGATCTTCTTTGCCATCCGTCTGACGTGGTTTCCCAGCCTGGCGCTGGTCGACCCGGATGCCAGCCTGAGCGAGCAGCTGTATAACTGCACGTTGCCGATGCTGACGCTGGTTCTGGTGGTGCTGGCCCATATGTTGCGGATGACGCGCGCCTCGGTCGGGGCGGTGATGTCGAGCAGCTATATCGAAACGGCGGTACTGAAAGGGATCCCGAAATGGCGGATTGTGCTGGGCCACGCGTTGCCTAACGCGCTGGCGCCGATTATCAATGTGGTCGCCTTTAACCTGGCGTACCTGGTGGTGGGCGTGATTCTGGTTGAGGTGGTGTTTGTCTATCCGGGTATTGGTCAGCTGATGGTCGATGCGGTCACCAAGCGCGATCTGCCGGTGGTACAGGCGTGCGGACTGCTGTTTGGCGGCACCTATATTCTGCTGAACACCGTTGCCGATCTGCTGGCTATCTGGTGTAACCCACGACTACGGCATGCGAGGTAAGCCATGAAACGAATCAAAGGCACTACGCTGCCGTTAACCGCGATTGTTGGCTTGCTGATTATCGCCCTCAATCTGCTGGGCGCGCTGTTTGCGCCGTGGATTGCCCCACATAGCGAAACCGATCAGGTAGGCGATATCTGGATGCTGCCGTCACTGCAGATGCCATTAGGCACCGATAACCTCGGACGCGATATGCTGTCGCGTATTCTGTTCGGCGCGCGCACCACCATCGCTATCGCCCTGACCATCACCTTCAGCTCATTTGTGATTGGCATTATTACTGGCTTTACCGCCGCCATCTGTGGCAAGTGGGTGGATGTGGTGCTGACGCGTATTGTCGATACGCTGATGTCGATTCCGGTGCTGATTCTGGCGCTGATTGTGCTGTCGGTAATGGGGACCTCTGTTCCGGTGCTGGTGGCGACTATCGCCTTACTGGATGCCACGCGCGTCTATCGCCTGGCGCGTCTGGTGGCGCAGGGGATTGTCTGCCTGGAGTATGTCGAGGCGGCGCGTCTGCGTGGTGAAGGTATGCTGTGGATCCTGCGTAAGGAGATCCTGCCAAATGCCATTCCGCCACTGCTGGCTGAATTTGGTATGCGCTTCTGCTTCACTTTCCTGTTTATTGCTGGTCTCAGCTTCCTTGGCCTTGGCATTCAGCCGCCATACGCCGACTGGGGCAGCATGGTGCGTGATAATGCTCAGGCGATTAACTTCGGGCAGATGGCGCCGCTTTATCCCGCTCTGGCGATTGCACTGTTAACCATTGGCGTCAACCTGGTGGTGGACTGGCTGTTGGTGCGCAATAACCACTCTCTGGGGGATGAATAATGAGTGACAACATTCTGGAAATGCGCCATCTGGCGATCGAAACCCTGCAGGGCGCGCCGCTGGTGCAGGATATCTCGCTGACGCTGAAACGCGGCGAAGTGCTGGGTCTGATCGGTGAATCAGGCGCAGGGAAATCGACCATCGGGCTGGCGGCGCTGGGCTATGCGCGTCAGGGCTGCCGCATCAGTCACGGCGAGATTCTGCTGGATGGCGAAGATATTATGCAGCTGCCATCGGCGCAACGGCGCGCGCTGCGCGGCAAAAAAGTGGCCTATGTGGCGCAGAGCGCGGCGGCGGCGTTTAATCCGGCGCTGACCATTGGTAAGCAGGTGTGTGAAGGGCCATTACGGCATGGATTAATGAACAAGGCGCAGGCGCAGGAATGGGCGGTGACGCTGTTTCGCGCGCTGGATCTGCCGGATCCGGACAATATCGGCAAGCGCTATCCGCATCAGCTCTCCGGTGGACAGCTGCAGCGCGCGATGGCGGCGATGGCGATGTCCTGCAAGCCGGACCTGCTGGTGATGGATGAACCGACCACCGCGCTGGATGTCACTACCCAGATTGAGGTGCTGGTAATGCTGCGCGATCTGGTGCGCAAGTTTAATACCGCGGCGCTGTATATCACCCACGATCTCGCAGTGGTCGCCCAGCTGGCGGACCGCATTATGGTGTTGCGACAGGGCAAAGAGGTGGAAACCAATACCACCGAGGCCATTCTGCAACAGCCACAACAGGCGTATACCCGTCAGCTGGTTGCTGAGCGGGTGCACAGCTTTGAGCTGGAAGAGGAGATCGCCGATCCGCAGGCAACGCCGCTGCTGGCAATTAACCGGCTGTCGACCGGCTACAATCGCCAGCGTGTAGTACATAACGTTACGCTGTCACTTAGTCGCGGCCAGACACTGGCAATCATTGGCGAATCGGGCAGCGGTAAAAGTACGCTGGCGCGTGCGCTGACCGGCCTGCTGGCGGATACCGAAGGCGAGATGCTGTTTGAAGGCAAACCACTGGATAAACGTTATCAGCAGCGGGATAAAGAGTCGCTGCGCCGCATCCAGATGATCTACCAGCTGCCGGATGTAGCGCTTAATCCGCGGCAGACCATATCGGAGCTGATTGGGCGTCCGGTAGCCTTCTATTTTGGTCATAACCCGCAGCAGGTGCGCCAGCGCGTCGCCGAGCTGATGCAGCTTACCGAACTGCCGCTTAACCTGCTGGATCGTTATCCGCGCGAACTGTCCGGCGGGCAGAAGCAGCGTGTCTGTATCGCCCGCGCGCTGGCCGCCCAGCCGGATCTGATTGTCTGTGACGAAGCCACTTCGGCGCTGGATCCACTGGTGGCAGAAGGGGTGCTGAATCTGCTACGCCGCCTGCAACAGCAGCTGGGACTCGCCTATCTGTTTATCACGCACGATCTCGGCACCGTGCGGCGCATTGCCCATGATGTCGCGGTGATGTATCAGGGCAATATTGTGGCGCAGGGGCCAACTGAACAGGTGTTCAGCCAGCCAATGCACAGCTACACCGAAACATTGCTGAACTCAGTACCCGAAATGCACACAGGCTGGCTGGATGAAGTGCTGAGTAAACGGACGCCTACGTTATCAACAGGAACATTATGAAACAGATCATCAGTGATTTTCCCCATGCGGTGACCGTGACCGAACACCTGTGGATTACCCTGCGCGATGGCACACGCCTGGCGGTGCGCATGTGGTTACCGGACTCCGCCAGCATCACGCCGGTTCCGGCGATCCTTGAATACATTCCCTATCGCAAACGTGATGGCACCCGTACGCGCGATGAGCCAATGCACGGCTATTTTTCCGGCCATGGCTATGCGGTACTGCGGGTTGATATGCGCGGCAGCGGCGAGTCTGATGGCTTACTGGCTGATGAGTATCTGTTGCAGGAGCAGGAAGATGCGCTGGAGGTGATCGACTGGATCAGCCGTCAGCACTGGTGCAATGGCGCGGTCGGCATGATGGGCAAATCGTGGGGCGGTTTTAACTGCCTGCAACTGGCGGCGCGTCGTCCTGCGGCGCTAAAGGCGATTATTACCGTCTGCTCCACCGACGATCGCTATAACGATGATATTCACTATAAAGGCGGCTGCCTGCTGAATGACAATCTGTGGTGGGGCGGCATTATGCTGGCTTATCAGAGTCGTCCGCAGGATCCGCAACTGACTGGCGAGCAGTGGCGTCAAGACTGGCAGGCGCGGCTGGATAATATGCCGTTCTTCCCGGCGCTGTGGATGGAACATCCGCTGCGTGACGCCTACTGGCAGCATGGTTCGGTATGTGAGGACTGGTCGGCCATTCAGTGCCCGGTTCTGGCGATTGGCGGCTGGGCGGATGCTTACAGTAATGCGGTATTCCGTCTGATGGATAACCTTCAGGTGCCGAGCCGGGCAATTATTGGCCCCTGGGCGCATATCTATCCGCAGGATGGCACGCCGGAACCGGCGATTGGTTTTCTGCAGGAGGGCGTGCGCTGGTGGGATCACTGGCTGAAAGGTGCGGACAATGACGCGATGGCGGGACCACGCGTGCAGGCATGGCTGAATGACAGCCAGCCACCTTCTTCACAGCGGCCAACCGTGCGCGGCGAGTGGGTCGGTTTTAACAGCGGCAGCGCCGATAATGTGGCCGATCGCCACTGGTATCTGGATCGCGGACAGCTGAATCGCGTGGCGAACCCTGATGCCTGCTGGTATAGCGTCTGTTCACCGCAGAACCACGGCCTGATGGGCGGTGAGTGGATGGGGGCAGGCGTGCTGGGTGAAAGTCCGCCGGATCAGCGTATTGACGATGGTCAGGCGGAAATTTTCGACGGTGAACCGCTGGACGAACCGCTGGCGTTCTTCGGCTTCCCGCAGTTTGAGGTGCTGCTGAAAAGCGATAAACCGGCGGCAATGCTGTATGTGCGCCTTTCCGACGTCTCACCGGACGGTGCGGTGAACCGCGTCACTCACGGCTGGATGAACCTGGCCCATTTACAGGGGCAGGATAAAAATGTGCCGCTGACGCCGGGCGAAACGGTAAAGGTAAAGGTGCAGCTGGATGGCATCGCCTGGCGCTTTGCCGCCGGTCACCGCATGCGGGTATCGGTTGCCACCACCTTCTGGCCCATGATCTGGCCGATGGCGGAGCAGGCGACCTTAACCCTCGACCTGGCCAGCGCCAGCCTGACGTTGCCGGTTTGCGCGAATCCGCAGGCGATTAGCGGACCAAACCCACAGCCGGAAACGGCGGCGAATACGCCACTCACGCTGTTATCACCGGGACGCGTTGAGCGTAGCCTGCATTACGATGTGCTGAGCGACAGCTGGACCAGCGTGACCGAAGGGATTGGCGGCGTTTTTGGTGAAGGGGTATACCGCTTTGATGATATCGACACCACGGTTGATCACAGCCTGCGGCGTCAGCTGAGCGTCAGCAATCAGGATCCGCTTTCTGCGCACTATCTGCTGACGCAGACAATGAAAATCGGTCGCGAAGGCTGGTGGACGGAAGCCGATATTGTGCTGGAGTTGCGCAGCGACCTGACGCACTTTATCGTCAGCGGCACCATGAAGGTGACGTTTAACGGTGATCCAGTGGCCGATAAAGTGTGGAATCAGCGTATCGCTCGCTGAATGAGTATGCACCGCCATGCAGAGTGGCGGTGCAGTTCACCGTCGCGAACAATAATATAAAAAAGAAAATGCCCCCAATGATCACCGTCATAAGACAGTATCTGTGCGATGGGAGAATAATAATGCTATCAATTTTTTGATACTAACTTTGTATTACCGTCCGGTGTCTGGATGTACATTTCATCGCCTACATCGATAAATACTTTTCTCGTAATATCACCTGAAATTGTGAAAACGGACTCTTTTTTAATGCACTTTTTTTCATCTTTAATTGAATCATCGCAGATGTAATCGTCTTCACTTACACCAGACAAAAAATTAGAGTGGGGAAGTTTTTCATAACCCTCGCCAAAATCCATTATCGGGATAGTGAAAAACTTATCGTCAGGGACAAGATGGTACTTGCTCTTCAGTATACTTTCATTGGATTTCCACCACTCAAACTTACTCTCTTTAGTAGCTGGTGGGTTCTTCAGAAAAACAAGGCCATCGAAAACAGTCACAATCACGTTTTCACTTGATGGTTTGTGAAAGGAAAAAAATAATATGATAGCAACCAAAATTGCTAACATAACGTAATTTTTTTTTGAAAATTTAAGCATAATTTCACCAGTAATCGTGATTCGAGCTTCCATGTTTACTAAGAAAGGCTTATAGGCAAGTTTATGGTAACGCTGTAATACGAACCAGGCTCTAAACATCAAAAGGTACTTAAATCGTGCATCCTGTATATCTGTGGTGTCCAGACCGAAATGATCCTGGCCCTTATAATGAATCACAGCAGTAAATTTATTGCCTTCGAACCTTAAAGATTCAAGAGTGATCTTAGTACTGTTTACTTCATGGATACTGATGCCTAAGCCATTAATACGGTCGATCCATCTGTCGAATTTAGGCAGATGTGATTTCAAAAGGTTTTCCTTGAAGTCACTGCCAGTTAAACCCTGGTCCCATCTGACAAATTTTGAAAGAGTGTCACGAATAAGCATTTTAGTGCTTGTCTTCGAATTATTGGTCTCAATCACCCGTTTGTATGCCAGGTTCACCTGAGCATCATTGAAGTCCCGACCGTCGTTGTATTGCATGTGTTTGAACATACGTTGAACGATGTTGGTGTATGGCCCCCAGAAGGCGAAACGAGAAGCTTCGAAACGCAGTTGATCGAAGAGTCTCGCGGCAGCCTGTTCACGACTCAGAATCGGCATATTTCCATAAGCGGGAAGGTGCAACTTTTTGAAGGTGTAGCAATCGACACGATCAGATACGGCTATAAGGCCATAACGCTGCTTGAGTGTTTCCTCTGACATGTCTCCGTAGAGCATGTCATCAGCACGGCGATCATTAAAGGGTTTTCTACTGCGAAAAAGTTCTAATGGCTTAGCGATCCCACGCATTATCTGTTCCTTTATCGTTCCCTGACTGACTTATAGGTAGCCATTGTCAACTTATTTGAGATTTATTTTATATTAGAAAGCACAGGAATTACAGGGGCAATGTCACAGTCATCTTATTCTTAAGATGATGGTCGCTAAATAGGTGAGCCTATTATATCGCTCCATTTTTACCAACCTATGTTTGTTGCCCGGGAAGGGCGACGCAGCCTTCATAAACTGTCTGATATTTTTTAGTAGCTGCCACATGGTTTTGCAACTGTGATTCCGGGTTACTGTCTCGTGTAACGACACCCATGTCCTCTGTGTTGGTTGCTTTTGCTCTGTTGATCGCTCTGTCTAATGTCGCCAGACTTGCCTTAGAAAGAATTTTCCGCAGACCGTGGTCAAAACACCATTTTTCACAAAAAGCCCGGCAGAATATATCGTTTATTCTGTTGCGCAGGGTAACTTCAAGTATCTGTAACGGGAAGAGAAATGCCTTTGCCATTCGGGCATTATATAGATAAAGACCGAATGCATAGTCTTGATTGTGCCCAGCGCTGACCAGGTATGGTTTGAAACGTTGAACAGACAGGCTGGCAATAAGTCCGGCGCCAGTGCAGTCATAATTATAGGGTGCTTGACTTTCAGCCATGGTTATCTAAAATCCGTTTCAGAGCAGTTGGAACGGCCCCTCTGGTTTTATATAACCACGCGCCACCAACAATCTAATCAGAGCCCCGGGACAAACCTTTTCAGGTTCCTCCCGGGGTTTCGCTTTTTAGGCGATCCTGGGGCCTATTATATCCTTTAGTTCCTCAGGTCTGGCGTGCTAAATTGCGGCCTGCGCCTCAAGTTTTCAACGTAAATGCGATACGTCTGATATAACAATCAGCCGCGACTGGCACGCAAAAACTCCACCATTTTCTGGTTACCATCCAGAATATCCTCCTGAATCGCGCGCCGTGCTGCCTGGCCGTCGCGGTTTTTCAGCGCCTGAAGAATATCGTGATGATGCTCGATCGCCATGCGCTGGGAGAAGTACGTATAGGCTTCGGCCACCAGTGGTCCGGCGCGCATCCACAATGAGTTGATAAAGTGACTTAACAACGGCATTTGCGCACTGCACGCCAGCAGCAGATGAAACTCACTGTTGAGTCGCAACGCCTGTGACAGATCGCCAGCGGCAATCACCTGCATATTATCGCTGATATTGCGCTCAATAGCGTGCAGATCTGCCGGAGTAATCAGTTCAGCGGCTTTTTCCGCCGCAAAACCCTCCATTTCAAGACGCAGTGTGCGAATTTCAGCGTACTGACTGGCATCCAGCTGCGGCACGCGAATATCTTTCGGTGTGCGCATCTCCAGCGCCTGCTCCTTAGCCAGCTGCAGAATGGCATCCCTGACCGGCGTAACGCTGGTATCAACCTGCATCGCAATATCGCGAATTTTCAGGCGATCATTAGGCCTGAACTGCCCGCAAATCAGCGCCTGACGCAGCATGTCATATACCGTGGTGCCCAGCGAAGAGTGACTGATCGAGCTAAGTGGATAATTCATGGATCGCCCTGGTATGTTGCGATTAACGGGATGTCAGCGTTTGCAAAGTATGACGCAATATCTCAAGAAAATGGTCGGCATCCGCGGGTTTAAACGGCAGTGGCGGGCGCACTTTAATCACCTGACCATGGCTGCCGCTGGCGCCGACCAACACGCCGTTTTCCGCCAGCTGATTGACCAGCTGCGCTGCCATGCCGCTATCCGGCGTTTTTTCTGCCGGATTACTGACAATCTCCAGCCCGGCATACAGACCCGCACCGCGCACATCGCCAATTAACGGATAGTCATCGGCAATGCTGCGTAAGCCATCCATCAGATACGCGCCAGTGGTTAAGGCGTTTTGTTGTAGCTGTTCATCTTCAATCACCTGCAATACCGCCATACCCACGGCGGCGGAGACCGGGTTGCCACCAAAGGTATTAAAGTAGCGGGTACGGGCGCCAAACTCTGCCAGCAGCGCCGGTCTGGCGATTAAGGCGGCAATCGGATGACCATTACCCAGCGGTTTACCGAGGGTGACCAGATCCGGGATCACGCCATGGCGGGCAAATCCCCACATATGGCTGCCTGCGCGCGCCAGCCCGGCCTGCACTTCATCGGCGATAAACAGGCCACCGGCCGCACGCATCGCCGCCACTGCGCCGGTTAGCAGCCCGGCGGGTTCACTGTAGAGACCATCACTGGCAAACAGCGTATCGACAATCAACGCTGACGGTGCAATGCCGTGCTGTTGCAGATCGTGAATTGCTGCCTGTACATCACGGGTAAAGTCGGCGGCGGCCTGTTGCGGGGTTTTACGATAGCTGTCCGGTGCATCGACCATACGGACATGAGGCGCCGTGGGCGTGGTGTTATCCAGCGCCGGAGAGATATCCACCAGCGCAGAGGTGACGCCGTGATAGGCATTACGGGTGATAATAATGCCGCG
The DNA here is from genome assembly GCF_017875465.1 of Winslowiella toletana. Classification (NCBI taxonomy): domain Bacteria; kingdom Pseudomonadati; phylum Pseudomonadota; class Gammaproteobacteria; order Enterobacterales; family Erwiniaceae; genus Winslowiella; species Winslowiella toletana. Next base: position 4,985,736 of record NZ_JAGGMQ010000001.1, on the reverse strand, counting down.
TCCCTGGCTGACGGTGCTGGCGACGCGCAGCGCCAGATCGTTGGCCTCGCTGCCGGTACAGGTAAACATTACGTGGCCAAGTTCCGGCGGAAAGGTTGCCAGCAGTTTCTCCGCATAGTTCACCACGTTGTCATGCAGGTAACGGGTGTGGGTGTTGAGGGTAGTCGCCTGCTGATGCAGCGCGGCCACCACTGCAGGATGACAGTGGCCCACTGCGGGCACATTATTATAGGCATCAAGGTAGCGCCTGCCGCTGGAATCGATCAGCCACACCCCTTCACCGCGCACAAAGTGTTTAGGATACTGGTAAAAAAGGCGATAAGCCGGGCCGAGCAGGGCGGCGCGACGTTGCATCAGGGTTGCGGTATCCGCGTTCATCGTTAAATCTCCCGTTAAATTAACAACAAAGCGCCATCAGCTGGTCGCGACCTGCTGTCAGCGACTGGGCGCGAAAATGATCGAGCAGCGCCCAGGCATGCGGATTGTGGCGCAAAATATAGTCCCGGTTTTCCGGAAACAGCGCCGAACGCCATTCGGTAATCAGCACCCTGATTGTCAGACGCGCCAGTATCAGCTCATACAGCAGCATCAGTTCCTGTTGCTGTAACGGCATCAGCCGCTGGTAACCGTGAACTATCTGCGCCACCGCCATTAGCGGATCGCTGATGCCGGGTTGCATATAATAGGAAGCTGCGGTGGCGATCTCATTAATCAGCGGCGCACAGACCATATCGCCAAAATCAAGAATGCCGCTCACGGTGGCAGGATGCTGGCGATCAATCAGAATATTGCTGCCGCTCAGATCGTTATGGATCACCTGTCTGCGCAGCGAATTCAGTTGCGGAAGCAGCTGGCTGGTAAAGTGAGAGAGAAACTGAATAATCCAGTCACGACGCGCACCGGCGGGCAGATAGCCGGTTGCCGTATGCAATTTGCCGCTATGCATCAGATCCCACAGAATGGTGCGCTGCTGCGCCGGATGGGAAAAATCGCCGATCGCCAGATTAAGCTGCGCCATGATGTTGCCAAGGCTGTCGAGCAGCGCCGGACTGTTATCGGCTAATGCTGGCGTTCTGCCTGGCAGCAGGGTGATCACTACGCCATACACCGGGTTGCCGGACTCGTCATGACAGACAAACTCACGCTGACCGCTTTGAGTGTGGATTAAACGTGGCACCGGCAGTAATGGCGCGCGTTGTGCGATATGCAGTAATACCTGCTCCTGAAAATCACGGGTAATGGCATCGTCGCAGCGGTTATAAAATTTCATTACCCAGGCCTCGCCTGAGGAACACTGCAAACGAAAATTTTTATCCCGTTCGCCGCTGAGTAAGGTGATTTCACCTGCCAGACCATAGTGCTGATGCGCGATGCGTTCAGCTGTTGCGCCAGAAATTTGCGGCGGCGGTGAGGTCAGCATGCCGCTGATTAAAAAGGTGTCCATTTGGTGCTGTTGAAAATTCATATTCTGCTCCTGCCATGCTGAGTCATCCCGCGAGCGCAGAAGTTAATCTACATGATATTTGATGCATCAAAATTCCTTTTTTATCATCGCACTTGCACAGGAAATAACACAATTAACTGATAGTTAACGATAAATCTGGTTTTATGCTACCCAGCCATTGGTTATTCATATGGTTGAATGGAAAAGGTATAACAGCGTCTTATCCTGAAGTACGGGCATTATCATGCTGATTTGCCACTATTTATGGTCTCATCAGGCGCAGAGGTATATGATAAGTGATACGTCATCACTTACTTAACCCAGAGACCTGTAATGTCCGATCTGACACAAATCGCTGAACAGCTGGCGCTTCAGGCCAGTGTGGAAATGGAAGATAAGAAACAGAAGGATCTGGCGCTGATTCAACGTGTTCTGGAGATTTACGGACAGAAATATGTCGCTGAGTTGCTGCGCAAGGTGAGTCATACCGAGTGGACCCGTGAAGGCATCAATCGCTGGGTCAAAGGCAAATGCCAGCCGAAACGGCTTAGCCATGCTGAAGAGACCTTGCTGCACAAAATGCTGCCTGCGGCGCCAGAAAAAGCTGGCAACTATGGTTTTCGTTTTATTGATCTGTTTGCCGGTATTGGCGGTATACGTAAAGGTTTTGACGCCATTGGCGGCCAGTGTGTATTTACCAGCGAGTGGAATCCCGAAGCGGTAAGAACCTATAAAGCCAACTGGTACAATGAACCCGGCCGGCATATTTTTAACCGCGATATCCGTGATGTTACCCTCAGCGCGAAGCCGGAGATCAGCGAAGAAGACGCTTATTGCCATATCGACAGCGCGATCCCCGATCATGACGTGCTGCTGGCTGGTTTTCCCTGTCAGCCGTTTAGCGTGGCAGGGGTCAGTAAAAAGAACTCCCTCGGCAGAAAACATGGCTTTGAGTGTGATACCCAGGGCACGCTGTTTTTCGACGTCGCACGCATTATTGCCGCCAAACAGCCAGCAGTGTTTGTGCTGGAAAACGTGAAGAATTTAAAGAGCCATGACAAGGGCAATACCTTCAGGGTGATTATGCAAACCCTTGACGAACTGGGCTACGAAGTTGCGGATGCAGCCGAGGCCGGCAAAGATGATCCGAAGGTGGTGGATGGCAAACATTTTCTGCCGCAACATCGTGAACGTATTGTACTGGTGGGTTTCCGTCGCGATCTGGATATTCATCATGGCTTTACGCTGCGCGATATTGCGCAATTCTATCCCGCTACGCGTCCGGCCATCGCCGATCTGCTGGATGTGCCGGCAGAAGAAAAATATATCCTGACGCCGAAGCTGTGGGAGTATCTGTACAACTACGCTAAAAAACATCAGGCAAAAGGCAACGGCTTTGGCTTTGGCCTGGTGAATCCGCATAATAAAAACGCGGTGGCACGCACTCTGTCCGCGCGTTATCACAAAGATGGTTCCGAAATCCTGATCGATCGTGGCTGGGATTTGGCGCTGGGCGAGCAGGATTTTGCAAACGCTGATAACCAGCAAAACCGGCCACGACGCCTGACGCCACGTGAATGCGCCCGACTGATGGGCTTTGAGCAGCCGGGGGAGAAGCGTTTTATTATCCCGGTCTCAGATACGCAATCCTATAAGCAGTTTGGTAACAGCGTGGTGGTGCCGGTGTTCGCCGCTGTTGCCCGTTTGCTGCAACCCTGTATTGAGCGCGCGGTGGCTTTGAAACCGGTAGCGGAAGAGGTCTGACAGAAAGATGGCGGCCTGAAGCCGCCATCTGTTTTACACGGGAATATTACCAGCCTTTGATTGCATCGCCTTTATAGACTTCGATCGCTTTCTCTTCTACTTCCTTCGACTGGAAAGCCTGTTTTAACTTCTGTAGCTTCTCGCTGTCTTTATTATCTTCGCGCGATACCAGCGCATTAACATAGGGTGAAGCCGCGCCTTCCATAAATAATCCGTCGCGCGAAGCTGATAATCCCGCCTGGGCGGAGAAATTAGTATTGATAACCGACAGCGTGACATCAGGATCATCAAGCGTACGGGTTAATTGTGGCGTGTCCACTTCAACCAGTTTCAGCTTTTTTGGGTTGGCGGTAATATCCAGTTTGGTTGGCAGATAGCCGACGCCATCCTTCAGCTTAATTAACCCCTGTGCCTGTAACAGTAATAAACTGCGACCCAGCGTAGTGGCTTCATTTGAGATGGTGATGGTTGAACCTTCTTTCAACTCGCTGATATTTTTGATTTTATGTGAATAAGCCGCAATCGGGAAAATAAAGGTTTTGCTGATAATGGCAAATTTATAACCACGCTCTTTCGACTGATCCTCAAGATAAGGCAGGCTCTGGAAGGCATTAGCGTCGACATCTTTATTCTGCAGCGCTTCATTGGGCAACACGTAATCGTTAAATGATATAACTTCGAGATCTAAGTTATATTTTTCCTTTGCGACTTTCTGCGCCACGTCCCAGATCGCCTGGTCTGGCCCGGTATTAATTGCCACCTTGACTTTATTTTCATCATCAGGAGAGCAGGCCGATAACAACAGCGCGGATGTGGCTATTAGCAGTGAGGCAAGCACTTTATTCACAACAGGATCCTTCAGGTTTATTAAGTTGGCAGAAATCTATTATAACCGCGCGACACCCTATACTCATGGGTAATATCCATAAAGTCGTTTAAAAAGCAGGCAACTAAGCTTAACGGGCAGAAAAAGTGTCGGTGGAGAGAACTTTTCTGTTACTAAGGTGACTAACTATTTAGTGATATCTCACTGTAACGATTTTTTTTCAGCCTCCTTCAGGGAGGTTTTTTTTTTGCCTGTTATCCAATCACTGTGGCGATAAAATGATCAATGCCACGCTTATTGGTTATTTTTTAACTAAACCCCATTAATATCAGTGATATAAATAATGATCTGAATATTTTAATGGCACAGATATTGCTAATTAAGTGTTTTCGTTAAGGAAACATTTATGAAATTTAAGGCTGTCGCATCTTCCATTCTTCTTGCATTCTGCTGTTCCGGTTTTGCCATGGCAAAATTATCCCATGTGGTAATTCTTGCTACCGGCGGCACTATTGCCGGTTCAGCACCTTCTGATACCCAGACTGTCGGCTATAAAGCGGGCGCTGTCGGCATTGATACCCTGATCAATGCGGTTCCGGCGATTAAAAATGTGGCGCAAGTTGATGGCGAACAGGTTGCCAATATCGGCAGTAACGAGATCACCAGTGATGTGATTCTGAAGCTGTCGAACCGCGTCAATGAGCTGCTGGCGCGGGATGATGTTGATGGCGTGGTGATTACCCACGGTACGGATACCCTCGATGAAACCCCTTACTTCCTTAACCTGACGGTTAAAAGCAATAAGCCGGTAGTATTTACCGCCGCCATGCGACCATCGACGGCGATTAGCGCCGATGGCCCGATGAATTTGCTGGAAGCTGTTACTCTTGCCGCCGATAAGAATGCTGCCGGACGGGGCGTCACCGTGGTGCTTAATGATCGTATTGGTGCAGCGCGCTTTGTCACCAAAACTAACGCCACCACGATTGATACCTTTAAAGCGCCTGAGCAGGGCTATCTTGGGGTGTTTGTTGGCGGTAAACCGCAATTTGAGACGCGTTCAGATAAAATCAACACATTGCGTTCGGTGTTTGATGTCCGCAGTCTGAAAAAGCTGCCGCAGGTGGTGATTATTTACGGTTACCAGGATGATCCGGAATATATGTGGGACGCGGCGATCGCCAACCATGCCGACGGCATTATCTATGTAGGCACCGGCGCGGGTTCGGTCTCGAAGAGAAGTCGCGCAGGGATCGAAAAAGCGGAGAAGAAGGGCATTATTGTGGTGCGAACTTCCCGCACCGGCAGTGGTGTGGTGCCGGAGGACAGCAGTCAGCCTGGCCTGGTCGGCGATTCACTGAATCCGGCCAAGGCGCGAATTCTGTTAATGACCGCATTAACCGAAACCCGTGATCCAAAACTGATCCAGCAGTACTTCCATCAGTACTAAGGTTCAGTAAATCCAGAACGTAAAAACCGGACGCTAAACGTCCGGTTTTTTTTATTGTTTGCTGGAAAGGTAGCGACCCAACCGAGGTGGTTGTTGTCAGTACTGTCACTGATATGAATACTGTTCTGGTCCAGGTCGATTACACGCCGACTTCAGGGTAACAACAGCAGCTCATTCACACCCAGGTCCACCCCATTGATATAACTCTTAAACCAACAAAACTCTACGGCTTAAGCAGGCGATCTTACGTTTCCACCTACCGGGCTAACAGAAGGTTATGGCAGGCTGAGATCAGCGTGACGATCGCTGTTCATATTGCGGATACTGGCGAGTATTTTCGTGGCATCACGGGTTGGCGGCAGACCAAAGGCGCGCGCATATTCGCGACTGAACTGGGTGGTGCTTTCGTAACCCACATCCAGCGCCGCCGAGGTGACGTTTTTACCACTGACCAGCAACAGCATACGCGCCTGCAATAAACGGATGCGTTTCTGAAATTGCAGCGGACTCAGCGTGGTGACCGCCTTAAAGTGGCGATGGAAAGCGGATACGCTCATCGCCGCTTTCTCTGCCAGCTCCTCCACACGTAGCGGCTTTGCGTAGTCGCGACGGATCATCTGAATCGCCAGACTGACCCGCGCCACGGCGCTGTCAGGCAGCGCAATATCGCGCAGCATCTGACCATGCGGCCCCTGCAACACACGATAGAGAATTTCACGCTCATACACCGGCGCCAGCGCCGCGATATCGGCCGGGCGTTCCATCAGCCGCAGCATACGCACCCAGGCATCCATCAGCTCTGGCGTCACTTCGGCGACCGAAAAGGCGGCGGTTTCCGTTTCGCTCTGCGTGTAATCCGGCAGATCCGCCAGCAGATCGGTCACTACCGCAGGATCCAGCGTCAGGGCGACGGCAAGGTAGGGTTCACCCGTTGTCGCTGGCCAGATAGTGCCCACCGCTGGCAACGCCACCGACATCAGGAAATAGTTAGCAGGACAGTAGTGCAGCGTACTGTCACCCACCGTCATCGATTTACTTCCCTGCAATACCAGATTCACCATCGGCGCATAAACCGCCGCCAGCTCATGTTCAGGGATCGCGCCCTGAACCATCGCCACGCGAGGGATACCGGTTTCGGTCAGCCGGTTCTCCGCTTTTGCGGCTAAACGTCTGAGTTCGTGCAATTGATTATTCATGGCTGCTGTCTAATCTGCGGATAAGGCTGTCGTCAGCATACAGCAGAAACAGGCAGGTTTCAGGTAGTAATGGGCAGGCTCTGGTAAGGCGCACTGCCTATGATAGCTGTACACCTTAATTAGTACGGAGTTAACTATGAGCGTAATCGTTATTACTGGGGGGAGCCGGGGCATTGGCGCCAGCGCCGCAATCCAGATCGCCAGCCGCGGAATGGGCGTTATCCTGACGTATAACAGCCACCCGGAAGAAGCGGAAGCCGTGGTCAGTAAGATTAACGCGGCGGGCGGCAAAGCTGTGGCGCTGGCGCTGAATGTCAGCAATGTGGCTTCTTTCGCCGGGTTCGCCACTGATGTCGCGGCGGCACTGGCCACCCACTGGGATAGCGATCGCATCCATGGTCTGGTTAACAATGCCGGGTTTGGAAATTTCGCGGCGATCGAAGCGCTCACCGAGGCGGAATTCGATGGTCTGCTAAATGTTCATCTGAAAGGCCCGTTCTTTCTGACCCAGGCGCTGCTACCGTTAATCGCTGACGGTGGACAGATTATCAATATGACCAGCGCGACTACCCGCGTCGCCACACCTGGCGCCGCGCCTTACGCCGCATTTAAAGGCGGACTGGAAGTGCTGACGCGCTATATGGCCCAGGAGTTCGGCCCGCGCAGGATCCGTGCCAACTCAATTTCACCCGGCGCCATCCGCACCGATATGACCAACGGTGCATTCGATCAGAGCCCGGAATTTGTTGAATTACTGTCGTCGCAAACCGCGCTTGGCCGTATCGGTGAGCCGGACGATGTGGGCCGGGTGATCGCCAGCCTGCTGTCCGCTGACAACGGCTGGGTCAACGCGCAGAACATTGAAGTTGGTGGCGGCTACATTATCTGATTACGGAGAGAGTTTTATGCTGGATCATATTTTTCTGTCAGTGAGCGATATTCAACGCTCGATAACGTTTTATACGGCGGCGCTGGCGCCACTGGGCATCCGTGACCGTCATGATTACGACGGCAAAGACGGTCCGCCGGGACATCCTGATCTGAAGGGATTTGGCGCGAAGGGACGCGTTTTTTTCTGGCTGCGTAAAGGCGTGGTCGAAGGGCAGGCGGCGCATATCGGCTTTGTCGCCGCCAGCAGCAGTGAAGTTGATGCGGCCTATGCCGCTGCAATGGCCAACGGCGCGACCGATAACGGTGCGCCTGGCGCACGGCTGCATTACGATCCGCGCTACTATGCAGCTAATATCCTCGATCCGGACGGTTACAGTATCGAATTTGTGTATAAATCATGGCAGCACGCATCATGAGCCGGCTGATGATTTACGGCGCCAGCGGCTACACGGGCCGGATGGCAGCAGAAAGGGCGCTGGCAACCGGGCTGGATATTATTGTTGCCGGACGTGACGGGCAAAAACTGGCGGCGCTTTCCGCCGAACTGGGCGCTGAGTATCGGGCGTTTTCGCTGGCTAACCATAAAGACGTAATTCAGGCGTTAAACGATGTCGCGGTGGTGCTGAACTTTGCCGGTCCTTTCGCCCATACGGCAGAGCCACTGATGCGCGCCTGTATGCAGACTGGCGCGCACTATCTGGATATCACCGCCGAGATTAACGTATACCGGCTGGCTGAACGTTTAGCTGAGCAAGCGGCGGCGGCTGAGGTGATGCTGTTACCGGGTGTCGGCTGGGATGTGGTACCGACCGACTGCCTGGCGATGCAGCTGGCGCGCCGTGTTAAGCAGCCGCAGTCACTGCGCATTGCGCTTCAGGTTTCTGGTTCGATGTCACGCGGTTCGGCGATCAGCGCCGGAGAAATTATCAACGCCGGACTGCTCAGTCGGGTGAATGGCGAGCTGGTCGCCACCCCGGAGGCGCAGCCCGCCAGCTTTGATTTTGGCGCAGGTGCGGTTGATTGTTATCCGCTCTCTTTTGGCGATCTGATTACCGGCTGGCGCTCAACCGCAATTGCCAATATCGCGATGTTTGTCCACGTGACTGGCGATGCTTTTCCTGAGGGGGATTTGTCGCAGTTACCGGATGGCCCAGACGCCGCAGAGCGTGACGCTCATCGCGCTTTTGCGGTGGCAGAGGTGAGCGGTGCGGATGGTGGTATTGTGCGTGCGGTGATTGAAACGGTAAATGGCTATACCTTTACGCCACTGGCGGCAATCGAGGCGGCGCGCCGGGTGCTGGCAGGCGAATCCCGGCCAGGCTTTGAAACCCCCGCGCGCCTGTTCGGTGACGGCTTTGCCGAAACCATCCCTGGCACGCGTATTACCCCATTGCCGTAAACGAACTGAGTATGCCCGCCCGCTTATTTGCGGGCATGCTCGAAGATACGAATCATCAGCCCACCCACCGCGGCCAGCGTTGCCAGCGCCACCACGCCTGGCCAGCCAAAGCTTTCCAGCGCTTTGCTGCCCAGCGCCGCGCCGGAGGCCATACCAATAAATACCACCGTAAACATAATGGCGTTCAGGCGGCTGCGCGCTGCCGGATTAATCGCATAAATAATAGTCTGGTGCGCCACCAGCGTCGCCTGCACGCCCAGGTCAAAACCGATTGCGCTGAGCACAATCAGCGCCAGTTGTGCCGGTAAGGGCAGCAGCGGCAGCAAAAACATCAGGGCAAATGACACCACCACAATCGCCGCCCCAACACGGGTGACATAGTTCGCACCGTGACGATCGGCCAGCATTCCCGCCAGTGGCGCCGCCAGCGCACCGGCAGCGCCTGCCAGGCCGAAGGATCCAGCCACCGCGCTGCCGAGCTGATAACGCCCGGCAAGCATCAGCGCCAGCGTCGACCAGAAGGCGCTAAAGCCAACCGACAGCAGACCCTGCGCCAGCGCCGCATGACGTAATTCGGCATGGTCGCGCCATAATTTCCCTAACGAACGCAGCAGCGCCGGATAGCTTAAGCTGGTCTGTACCTTAAACGCTGGCAGCACCCGCCAGATCGTCAGCGTAATCAGCAATACGCCCGCCGCTGCCAGCACATATACCGTGCGCCAGCCAAAATACTCCGCCACGATGCCGCTGAATACCCGCGACAGCAGAATGCCTGCCAGTAGCCCGGTCATCACCATACCGACCATTTTTCCGCGCTGACTGTCCGAAGCGAGGGTGGCTGCTGCCGGAATAATATCCTGGGCGACGGTGGCCATCAGTCCGATCGCCAGACTGCTTAACAGCAGCAATGGAAAAGAGGCGGAGAAACCACATAACAGCAGCGTGACTGCCAGCAGTACGCCTTTAAGCAGAATAATTTTGCGCCGGTCATGACGATCACCCAGTGGCGCCAGCAACAGAATGCCAAGCGCATAGCCGATTTGTGTCAACGTTGGCACCATACCGGTATCGCTGACGTTGCTGTGAAAGGCACCGCCGATAATGCTCAGCATCGGCTGGCTGTAGTAGATGGAGGCCACGCTCAACCCGGCGCCAGCCGCCAGCAGGAAAACAATTTTGGTCGACAGCGCCTGTCCGGCGCGGGCAGCATCTTTATCTGCGGATAAAACCTGGCTCATGAAAAGTTCCGAAATAAGTGAAAGTGGCGCTATTCTTGCCGCTAAAGATAAGAAACTGTAGTCCTGTTGCGGGTAATACTGTTATACATTATACGTATGAATAAAAATCCTCCAGCCACTGCTGACCGTATATCACTGTTGCAGACTTTCGTGCGTATCGTTGAGAGCGGGAGTCTCTCGGCTGCCGCCAGCCAGATCGGCACTTCGCAACCGACCATCAGCCGCCGCCTGCAAAGCCTGGAACAGCTGCTGGGCGTCAAACTGATCCAGCGCACCACCCATACCATGAAACTGACCGATGATGGTGAACGCTGCTATCGCCAGGCGTATAAGCTGATCGAACACTGGCAGATTATGGAAGATGAAGTCAGCGCGGTGCGCGATGAACCGGTTGGGGTATTACGGGTACGCGCGCCACATGCTTTTGGCCAGGATCAGCTGATTGCGCCACTGGCCGACTATCTGCAACGCTATCCACAAGTCAGTGTCGAGTGGACGCTGAATGACCATTCGCCGGATTTTATTGCCGAAGGCGTCGATTGTGCGATCCATGTTGGCGCCGCCACCGATCCCGCGGTAGTGGCGGTGCTGCTGGCGGAAGTCCCGCGCATTGTGGTGGCGGCGCCATCGCTGCTTGCACGCTATGCCGCAGTCCATGAGGTCGCGGATCTGGCGCAATTTCCGTGGCTGGCGCTAAACAGTTTTTACCGTAATGAAGTCACTCTCAGTCATATCAGCAGCGAGCAGGTTTACCGTTTTGCGATTACGCCGCGCTTAAGCACCGACAGTCTGTACGCAGTACGTAAAGCGGCGCTGGATGGAATGGGCGCGGCGATGGTCTCCGCCTGGGTGGTGCAGGATGATTTGCGGCAGGGGCATTTACAGCAGTTATTGCCGCAGTGGCAGGCTGCACCGCTGCCGATTTATCTGCTGTATCCCTATGCCAGTTATTATCCGGCGCGCCTGCGTAAGTTTCTCGAACTGATGAAAGCGGTGATGCCTGGTCTGGCCGGGACGCAACTGCCGGAGAAGGGGGGCAGAGAACGGCTCAGATAGCAGCTTCTCTCATGCCACTCATCAGCGTCGACAAATCCTGCTGCAGCATCGCCATCATCTCTTCCACGGTCATCTCTTCGTTTAAGATATAGAGCTGGAAAACCCGGCTTAAATTATTCTGTAACAGGCGCAGGGCGCTGTCACGATTCAGATCGGCGCGCAGACTGCCTTTGTCGCACAACTTATCAATCGCGGCACGGATATACTGACCATTAAGCAACTGCATTTCGCGATAACGGTTCTGATCTTCCGAAACACGGAAGGAAGCTGCCATAATCTCGCGCCACACCTTCTTGTGGCGGAAGTCGTAGCCATGCATAAACATAATCCTGCCGAACTCAACGAATACCGCCACCGGATCGTCAGCCAGATCTTCCAGCAACGCTTCCAGCTTCGGTACCGACAGATAGCGATCTTCCTCGATCAGCCCGAGCAACAGATCCTGTTTCGACTTAAAGAAGCTGTAAATCGTCGGAATCGATAATTCCGCTTTTACCGCCACATCTTCAAGACTGGTTGACTCAAAGCCATTGATTTCAAATAAGTCACCGGCAGCAAACAGGATACCCTGGCGGCGTGCGGCGCGCTGACGTTCTCGTAGCCCGGGGGCTTTTGGGGGGGTGTTTTCTTTATTCATATAAAAGTTTATATCCAATAAAAGTTTTTCTTGCAAGCAAGTTGATTGATGATATGGTGAAATCCTGCACAGTAAAACTGAAATGATAACTATGACTAACCCACACCAGGTTGAGAATTGCCGCACGGCTGAAAATAGTGATTCACTGCTTCACGCACCACTGTATGTGGCCGGGGAGTGGCTGACTGCTGGCTTAGCGCAGGGCGAGGTGCTGGATCCCGCCAGTGAAAAGCTGCTGGGCCACCATGCCATCGCCGATAAAGCGACAATACTGCGCACAGTGGCGGTGGCAGATGAGGGGTTTCAGTTATGGCGCAAAACCGCAGCAACGGAGCGCGCACGTATTTTGATCGACGCAGCTGCATTGATCAGGTCACGCTGTGAAACCATGGCGCGCACGCTGACGCGCGAGAATGGCAAGCCGCTGGCTGAAGCCCGTGCCGAAGTGCTGCGCAGCGCCGATAATATTGAGTGGTACGGGCAGGAAGCCGGTCGCATCTGTGGACGCGTGCTGCCAGGCGCTGACGCCGCGACCGAACTGGTGGTGCGTAAAGAGCCGATTGGTCCGGTGGCTGCTTTTACGCCATGGAATTTTCCGCTGTCGCAGTCATCACGCAAACTGGGTGCCGCTCTGGCCGCCGGTTGTTCAGTGATCCTGAAAGGCGCGGAAGATACCCCATTCTGTGGCGTTGAGCTGGTGCAGGCGTTTATTGATGCTGGTGTACCAGCGTCAGTATTACAGCTGCTGTATGGTAATCCGGCGATGATTTCTGAAATTCTGATCGCCCAGCCGCAAATTCGCAAAGTGTCCTTTACCGGCTCGGTTCCCGTTGGCCGTCTGCTGGCCTCGGCCGCTGGCAATCATCTGAAATACTCCACCATGGAATTAGGCGGACATGCGCCGGTGCTGGTTTTTGCTGATGCGCCCCTGAATAAAGTTATCGCCTCACTGGCGCCCGCTAAATATCGCAATTCAGGTCAGGTATGTGTTTCGCCGACCCGCATCCTGGTTGAGAGCACGATTTTCGCTGAATTTACTGCAGCATTTAAAACGGCAGCAGAAAGCATCAGGATCGGCGATGGTCTGAATAAAGCGACAACGATGGGGCCATTAATTCACCAGCGCCATCTGCAGGCAATCACCGCGCTGGTAGAGGATGCGCTGGAAAAAGGCGCAACTTTAGTCAGTGGTGGTAAAAGAATTGAGCGTGACGGTTATTTCTATGCGCCAACTATTCTGAGTAACGTCCCTTTATCTGCCCGTATTATGAATGAAGAGCCTTTTGGCCCGATTGCTATTATTAATAGTTTTAATCAGGAAGAAGAAGCGTTAGCCGAAGCGAATCGATTACCTTATGGTCTGGCGGCTTATTTATATACCACCTCATACTCACGCACGCGCAGAGTGACTGATGCTATTGAGTCGGGCATGATTTCGGTTAATGGTCAGCCGATCGCGTTGCCGGATGCACCGTTTGGCGGGATAAAAGATTCCGGCTTTGGCCGCGAAGGGGGAATTGAAGGATTAGAAGAGTATCTGGTGACAAAATTTATTGCCACTCAGGTATGGTAACCTGATTAAATTAAATGCCATAAGAAATCACTTTCAATAAATAAGTAATATAGGTTTTTAATATTACTTATTTAATTAAAACAGCAATACACTATTATTTGTTTCAGGAAGCCATCAAAAATCCAAAGCAACTAATAAGGGCCGCTTTATGAAAAGTGTTTTCTCGGCGTTATTTATTTCGGTTATGCTTGCCAGTGGTGTAAATGCCGCCCCTCAGCCAGGAGGTACGGCAAATCTGATTGTGCAACCTGAACCCACCGGTTTAATGCTGGGGATAACAACAAATAGCCCCAGCCAGCTGGTTGGCGGCAATATTTATGAAGGGCTGCTGCGTTATAACGGTAATCTGCAACCACAGCCTTCGCTGGCGAAATCATGGACGATTTCCGATGACGGATTAACTTATACTTTTCATTTGCAGGAACATGTATTATTCCATGATGGTCAGCCAATGACCTCGGAAGATGTGCTGTTTTCTCTGAATGATTTTTTGATGAAAACCCAACCGCGCCATCGCAGCACCATGGAGCATGTCAGCAGCGTTACTGCGCCAGATGCTAACACCATCATAATTAAGCTAAAACATCCGTATGAGCCGTTTATCCGCAGCTTCAGTTTTAGTGCGATGCCGATTGTGCCGGAACATATCTATAAAGGTACTGACTATACGACCAATCCGGCCAATGAAAAACCAATCGGCACCGGTCCGTTTAAATTTGCCGAATGGCAGCGTGGCAACTTTATTAAGCTGGTGAAAAACCCTGACTATTATCTGAAAGGACGCCCTTATCTTGATGCGGTGTTATATCATATTATCCCGGATGGCGCTTCGCGTGCCGTTTCCTATGAAACCGGCACAGTAGATATTTTACCTGGTGGATCAGTGGAAAATTACGATATTCCACGCCTGTCGGCACTGGCTAATACCTGCACCACTGAAAAGGGCTGGGAATATACTTCGCCACTCTCTTTTCTGTGGCTCAATAATCGGGTGGCGCCGATGAATAACGTGAAATTCCGTCAGGCTATTATGTATGCACTGGATCGGGATTTTGCCAGAGATGCGTTGTGGAACGGTTATGGCAAAGTCGCTACCGGTCCGTTCTCTTCAAAACTGCCGTTTTATGCTGATGTCGGCGCGAAATATGAACATAACCCGGAAAAAGCCAAAGCACTGTTAAAAGAGATTGGCTATAACGGTAAAACATTACGTCTGCTGCCATTACCGTATGGCGAAACCTGGCAGCGCTGGGCTGAAGCGGTAAAACAGAATCTGGCGGAAGTCGGTATTCCGGTTACCATTGAATCCGCCGATGTGGCGGGCTGGAATCAGCGTGTTTCTTCATGGGATTATGATATTGCCTTTACTTATATGTTCCAGAATGGCGATCCGGCAATTGGCGTAGAGCGCAACTATATCTCCTCGCAAATCGCCAAAGGTAATCCATGGAATAATGTTGAAGGTTATTCTAACCCGGAAGTTGATCAGTTATTTAAGCAGGCGGCGATGGCATTTCCTTCTGCAGAACGGCAGAAGCTTTATAGCCAGGTGCAGGCGAAATTACGTGACGATGTGCCGGTTGCCTGGTTACTGGATCTGGGATTCCCGACGATTTACAACTGTAAATATCAGGATCTGATCACCACCGCTAATGGTCTCTCCGATTCACTGCGTGATGCCTGGATTAAGAAATAACGCGGCTGACTGTTGTTAAATAATCATTAACGCCGGAGACTCTCATGATCCGATTTATTGCTGTTCGGCTCCTGAAAGCAGTGATGATACTTCTTTGTATTACCATATTAAATTTCTTTCTTATTCATATGGCGCCGGGCGATCCGGCAATGGTGATGGCGGGTGAAGCCGGGGATAGCGATCAGATATTCGTCGATCAGCTCCGTGAACGGTTTGGTCTTAATCAGCCGCTGTATATGCAGCTGTTTATTTACCTGTCGTCGGTGATTCATCTGGACCTTGGTTTTTCGTATCGTCAGAGCCTGCCGGTATTGCAGCTGATTATTGATCGCCTGCCGGCCACCTTATTGCTGTCGTTTACCGCCTTTGTGATTTCACTCGGGCTGGGGATCCTCGGCGGCAATGTGGCGTCGGCGCGTCAGGGACGCTGGTCAGATTCACTGATCTCGTTTGTGGCACTGATCTTCTATGCCACGCCGCTGTTCTGGCTGGCGCTGATGGCGGTGCTGCTGTTTTCGGTCCAGCTGAACTGGTTGCCAGGTTTTGGCTACAGTACCGTTGGCAGTGACTTTACCGGTATCGCTTATGCGCTTGATGTACTGAAGCATCTGATTTTACCGGCGGGCACCCTTGGCCTGTTCTTTATGGCGGTGTATGCCCGTATGACGCGCGCTTCGATGTTAGAGGTCAATCAGATGGACTTTGTTAAAACCGCCAAAGCTAAGGGGTTGCGTCCGGGGCAGATCCAGCGTCGCCACGTATTGCGCAATGCAATGCTGCCGGTGGTCACCCTCGCCGGATTGCAGGCCGGGCAGCTGGTCGGCGGTGGGGTGCTGATTGAGACGGTATTTGCCTGGCCGGGGATTGGCCGCCTGATGTTTGATGCGCTGACCCAGCGTGACTATAACCTGCTGCTTGGCGTGTTTGTGGTCTCTGCGGCGATTGTGCTGTTTTTCAATCTGATCACCGACATCCTTTACCGGCTGGTTGATCCTCGAATTCGGGTGGCTTCATGAAAGATTTCTGGCAACGTTTCTCGCAAAACCGTGGCGCGGTAATTGGCTTGCTGATTCTGCTGCTGGTGGTTATCTTGTCCATCGCCGCGCCGTTTCTGTATGAAAAGTCGCCGTGGGCGATGGTGCAGCGACCCTTTCTGCCGCCTTTTACCGTCGCACAGTACTTCCTCGGCACCGATCCGCTGGGGCGCGATCTGGCGGCCGGTCTGGCTTATGGCGCGCGTGTTTCGCTGTTAATCGGCCTGATCTCTACCGTGGTATCGCTGCTGATCGGTATTCCGGTTGGCGCGATGGCAGGTTACTTCGGCGGCTGGGTTGATGATGTGCTGATGCGCTTTACCGAGTTCTTCCAGAGCGTGCCGAGCTTTGCGCTGGCAATAGTACTGGTGGCCATCTTCCAGCCATCGATTACGTCGATTGTAATTGCGATTGCCATTGTCTCGTGGCCGCCGGTGGCGCGTCTGTTGCGCGGCGAAGTGATGTCGTTGCGCTCTCGTGAGTTTATCGAGGCGGCAATCCTCTCCGGGCAGACCAGTCGCACCATTATCTGGCGGCAGATCCTGCCGAATACGCTTTCACCGATTATTGTGCTGGCATCAATGATGGTGGCGGCGGCGATTCTGATTGAAAGCGCGCTGTCGTTCCTCGGTCTGGGTGACCGCAATATTATGTCGTGGGGTTATATCATCGGCGCGGGTCGCACGGTTATCCGCCAGGCCTGGTGGATCAGCGTCTTTCCGGGCATTGCCATTCTGCTGACGGTACTGGCGCTGAATCTGGTCGGTGAAGGGCTGAACGACGCGCTGAATCCACGACTTACACGCAAAGGACGGAAATAGTGATGAGCAAGCAACAGGCTAGCGAGCCAGTGATTCATCCGGGGGCGCTGATCGATCGCGGCACGCCGATCGTACATATCGACCGCCTGAGCATCGCTTTACCCGAGGGCGCTGACCGCCTGTACGCCGTGGATCGCGTCAGTTTTAAAATCCATCCAGGCGAGATGCTATGTGTGGTCGGCGAAAGTGGCTCCGGCAAGTCGATGTCGGCCAATGCGCTGATGGGTCTGCTGCCGGATACGGTGCGGGTGGCGCAGGGACGTATTCTGCTGGAGGAAGTTGATCTGCTGACACAACCTGCCGAGGCGATGTATGCGGTCCGCGGACAGCGGGTGGCGATGATTTTCCAGGAACCGATGTCGGCGCTGAATCCGTTGATGAAAATCTCGGCGCAAATCGAAGAGGTATTTGCCGCCCACGGTTTGCTGACGGCGAAACAGCGCAAGCAGAAAGCCCTCGAGTTGTTAACCGAGGTCGGGCTGCCGGACCCGCAGCGCGCAGCGATCTCTTATCCTTTCCAGTTATCCGGCGGTCAGCGTCAGCGTGTGGTGATTGCGATGGCGCTGGCGCTGGAACCGCAGGTACTGGTCGCCGATGAGCCGACCACCGCGCTGGACGTCACCACTCAGGCGCAGATTCTGCACCTGATCCGTGACCTGCAACTGAAGCGCAATATGGCGGTAATGTTTATCACCCATGACTTTGGCGTGGTGGCGGAAATTGCTGATTTTGTCACCGTTATGCAGCTGGGACGTATTGTCGAGCAGGGCACCGCCGATGAAGTGCTGCTGTCGCCCGGCCATCCTTATACCAGAAAGCTGATTGCCGCGATCCCGCGTCCGGCCAGCGGCGTCACGCAGAATGTGGAGCGTGAACCCCTGCTGCAGGTGGAACAGCTGAATAAAACCTATCACATCAAAGATGGGATGTTTGCCAAAGCGAAGTCCGTCCATGCGGTACGGGATGTCAGCTTTACGCTGGGTCGCGGTGAAACGCTGGGGATTGTCGGCGAAAGCGGCTCCGGCAAATCTTCGGTAGGGCGCTGCCTGGTGCGGCTGCAGGATCCGGACAGTGGCCGCGTATTGCTGAACGATAACGATATGGCGCATCTGAAAGGTGATGCGCTGCGTGCGGTACGCCGTCGTATTCAGATGATATTCCAGGATCCCTTTTCGTCACTTAATCCGCGCGAAAAAGTTGGCCGGATTATCGCCTCCGGGCCGATAGCCTACGGTGAAAACCATGCAGTGGCGATGAAACGCGCCGCCGAACTGATGGAGATGGTGGGACTCGATGCCCGTGGCGCCAGTCGTTTTCCGCATGAGTTTTCCGGCGGTCAGCGGCAGCGTATCGGTATCGCCCGTGCGCTGGCGCTGGACCCGGAAATCATTATTGCCGACGAAGCGGTTTCCGCGCTGGATGTTTCCATTCAGGCGCAGGTACTGGAGTTGCTGGCGCGACTCAAAGCCGAACTGAATCTTTCACTGGTGTTTATTACCCACGACCTGCGGGTAGCGGCGCAAATCTGTGACCGGGTGATGGTGATGCAGCAGGGGCAGGTGGTCGAACTGGGAAGCGGTAGCACTATCTTTAATGCGCCGGCCCATCCCTATACGCAAAAACTGATCGCGGCGATCCCCGGACGCGCCAAAGAAGCGCTGATGGCCAGCTAATCGATTTAATTCTCAACCCGGAGTAGTGATTAATGACATTTCCCTCAGATTCGATTGAAGGCCGCGATATCGCTTTTCAGATGCATCAGAATACGGATTTACGCCAGTATGAGAAGACCGGCGGTCTGGTTATCGAAAGCGGTGATGGTATCTATGTCACAGACAATCAGGGTAAACGCTATATCGAAGCGATGGCGGGGTTGTGGTCGGTGGCGCTGGGCTTTGGTGAGCCACGACTGGTAGCGGCGGCGGCAAAACAGATGGCGAAGCTGCCGTATTATCATACATTTAACGATAAAACTCACGGTCCGTCGGTCGATCTGGCTGAGCTGCTGATCAGGCTGGCGCCGGTACCGATGTCAAAAGTGCATTTCACCTCTTCCGGTTCGGAAGCCAATGACCTCGCCTGCAAAATGGTCTGGTATCGCTCAAATGCGCTGGGCAAACCCGCTAAAAAGAAAATCATCGGACGTATTAAGGGCTATCACGGCGTTACCATCGCCGCCGCGTCGATTACCGGCATCGCACGTAATCATCAGAGCTTCGATTTGCCGCTGGATCGCATGATCCACACGTCCTGCCCGTCATATGTGCATTTTGCAGAGCCTGGAGAGAGCGAAGCCAGCTTTACCGCACGGATGCTGAACGACCTTGAGAGCCTGATCCTGAAAGAGGGCGCGGACACCATTGCCGCTTTCTGGGGCGAACCGGTAATGGGTGCGGGCGGGGTGCTGCTGCCACCTGCGGGTTACTGGCAGGGGGTGCAGGCCATTCTGCGCAAATATGACATCCTGTTTGTCGCCGATGAGGTGATTACCGGTTTTGGCCGCACCGGTAAGCTGTTTGCCTGCGAAACCTACGGCATTGAACCGGATATGATGGTGCTCTCCAAACAGATCTCCTCATCCTATATGCCGCTGTCGGCGGTGCTGCTGAATGACGCCGTCTATCAACCCATTGCCGATGAATCCGTCCGTCAGGGCACCTTCGGCCATGGCTTTACCGCCTCCGGTCATCCGGTGGCGACCGCCGTCGCTGTGGAAAATATCAAGATTATTCTCGAACGCGATCTGGTGGGCCATGCGGCGCGCATGGAATCGCATTTCCTCGCCGGACTCAGCGCCCTTGCTGAACATCCACTGGCGCATTCGTCGCGCGGTGTCGGTTTGATCGGCGCGCTGGAGATAAAGCCATGGTCCGCCGGAGCCGGTATCGCCGCCGCCGCGCTGAAAACCGCCTGTCAGGCGGAAGGGGTGATGGTGCGCAATATCGGTGAGGCGATCTGTTTTTGCCCGCCATTGATTATCACTGAGCAGCAGATTAGTGAAATGTTCGCTGGCGTTAGCCGTGCGCTTAATCGTCTTGCTGAATCACAATAACCGGAGCAGCCCGTTATGAGTCTCACCGAAAAAACCGATCTGGGTGAAATGACCGCCGCCGAACTGTCGGCACTGTTTGCCAGTGGCAAAGCCTCGCCAGTAGAGGCCGCACAGGCCGCGCTCGATCGTATAGAGCGTTTTAACCCGCAGGTTAATGCTTTTGCATATGTGGTGCCGGAGCTGGCGCTGGCAGAGGCAAAAGCGTCCGAAGCGCGCTGGCAGAAAGACCAGCAGTTAAGCCCGCTGGATGGCGCGCCGACCACCATTAAAGAGTTAACCCCGGTGAAGGGCATTCCGTGGCGTCGTGGTTCGGCGCTGGGTTCGACGCAGCCGTCGGAGAAAGAGTTCCTGATTATGCAGCGCCTGCGCGCTGCCGGGGTCACGATCCTTGGCACCACCGCCTCACCGGAATTTGGCTGGAAGGGTGTTACTCATGGTCCGGCGTTTGGTAATACCCTCAACCCATGGCGTACCGATCGCGCCTCCGGCGGCTCTTCCGGCGGCGCGGCGGTGGCGGCGGCGCTGAATATGGGGGTGCTGCACGAAGGCTCCGACGGCGCAGGTTCGATCCGCATTCCGGCTTCGTTCTGCGGCATCTTTGGCATTAAACCGACCTACGGCTGGATCCCGGCGGATACCGTTACGCCACTGATGGAGCTGGCGCACCGCGGGCCGTTAACCCGTACCGTTGAAGATGCGGCGCTGTTTCTTAATGCTACCACCGGGCCGACGGCGTCAGCCCGTTATGGCTCCTGTCCTGATCAGGTACCCGACTGGGTAGCGGCAATTAAAAACGCCTCGGTAAAAGGCATGCGCATCGGCTACAGCCGCAATCTCGGTTTTGCCAGCGTACAGCCGGATGTGGCTGCGGCAGTGGAACGCGCCGCGCGCCGGTTAAGTGAGATGGGGGCGATTGTTGAAGAGGTCGATCCGGGCTTTAGCGATCCGCAGGATGCAATGCTGGCGCTATGGTATGCCGCCGAGGCTTATACCCTGGAGCAGCTGAAGCTGACGGCGCAGCAGAAAAGCCTGATGGATCCGGGGTTGCTGACCATTTGTGAAAAGGCGAAGGCGCTGGGTACTCGTGACTATATTGCCGCCGAACAGGTGCGCGCCGATCTGAAAGTGACTATGGCGCAGTTCCATGAAAAATATGACGCGCTGATGCTGCCGACCATGCCGCTGACCGCCTTCGAAGCGGGAGTGGATTTCCCGGGCGGCGAGGAAGGTAAAGACTGGTCTGACTGGTCGCCGTTTACCTATCCTTTTAATATGACCGGACAACCCGCGGTCTCCGTCTCCTGCGGTTTCGACCAGTCCGGTTTGCCGGTTGGCCTGCAATTTGTCGGCGCCCGTTATCGTGACGATATTGTACTGAAGCTGGCCGCTGCGTATCAGGCAGCCTGGCCTGAAGCTTTTATCAGTACGCCACTGCACCAATAATAACCCGGTCTGGTTCGATCCCTTTTCGCGAAGGGACGACCAGACTCGTGCTAAAAATGACAGGAGATAACCCAATGACAGCACCGACAGCCCCCGAGAGGGGCGCGGCGATGGGAGCAGAGCTGACAACCAGTGCGGTGATTGTGCAGGCCGCTGAAGCCGAGGCGATTGCCCGCAGAGTTTATGGTTTTGATGGCCGTGCGGAATGGTTATGGGGAGAGAAGGATTCCAATTATCGTTTAACCCTGCAACAGGGGCGCGAGTACCTGCTGAAGATCCTCAGTCCGGCGGAAGATCCGGCGGTTTCGGCCATGCACAGCGCCGCTTTACAGCATGTGGAGCAGGTGGATGGCGGCATTCCTGTCCAGCGGGTGATTGCCACGCTGGAGGGCGAAGCCAATCATCTGATTACCGATAAATCGGGCCAGCAGCGCAGCGTACGTTTAGTCACGTTTCTGCCCGGCATTGCACAGCGCCGTGCGCTGCCATCGGCAGCACAACGCTATAACGTCGGCGTAATGCTGGCGCGTCTGCAAAATGCGCTGCAAAGTTTTCACCATCCGGCGGCGCATCACCGTATTACCTGGGATATGTCACATGCCAGCGCGATGCGTGAGTTACTGCCTTCGTTTGGCGATACCGCTTGCCGTCACACTCTGGAACACGCCCTTAAGCGTTTTGAAAAGCAGGTGCTGCCGGTGATGGCAGAGCTGCCGATGCAGGTGATTCATAATGATTTCAATATTGAAAACATTCTCACCGACGCGGATCAGCCAGAACAGATCAGCGGTATTATCGATTTCGGCGATATGGTGCATGCGCCGGTGCTGTTTGATGTCGCTATCGCCGCCTCTTATCAGATCGGTCCGGGTGAGGATGCGCTGAGTGATATCTGCGACTTCCTCGCGGGTTACGCTACCCTGAGAAGCCTGAGCGCCACCGAGATTAACCTGCTGTATCCGGCGATTGTGATGCGCATGGTGATGCGCTTAACTATTACGCAGTGGCGCGCCACGCTGTTCCCGGAGCAGCATGCACGTCTTACCCGGCATAACCGGCTGGTAGAGAGCCAGCTGGCGCAGCTGGAAGCGATTGCCCCGCAAGAGGTCCTTGCACGTTTTACCGCCGCCTGCCGAGGAAACTGAGATGAAGCAAAAGATTAATATCGCTGCTGGCGAACCATCAGCGAAAACCCGCGCGCTGGTCGCACGCCGCCAGGCGTTGCTGGGGCCATCCTATCGGCTGTTCTACCAGCAGCCGCTGCATCCGGTGCGGGCGGAAGGGGTATGGCTGTATGACGATGCGGGCAATGCCTTGCTTGACGCCTATAACAATGTGCCTTCGGTCGGACACTGTCACCCGCAAGTGGTGGCGGCGATCGCTGCGCAGGCGGCGCAGCTGAATACCCATACCCGCTATCTGGGCGAGCAGGTGCTTAACTATTCCGAACGTCTGCTGGCAACCTTTCCGGCGGCGATCAACCGTATTATGTATACCTGTACCGGCAGTGAAGCGGTGGATCTGGCGCTGCGTATCGCCCGCAGTCACACCGGCGGCAGCGGTATTGTGATCACTGCCAACGCCTATCATGGCGTCACAGCGGCGGCGGCGGAGATTTCTCCCTCGCTGGGCGAAAATGTGGCGCTGGGTCAGCATGTGGTCACCGTGCCAGCGCCCGACAGTTACCGGGCAGCAGGCGGGGACGTGGCTAAGCAGCTGGCGACCGATGTCGCCAGCGCCTTTGCTTTTCTGCGCCGTCGAGGCATTAAGCCAGCAGCGTTTATTGCGGATGGCATCTTTTCCAGCGATGGCATTTTTACCGAACCGGCAGGGTTTCTGCAGCAAACTCTTGAGGTGGTGCACGGCCACGGCGCGCTCTATATCGCCGACGAAGTACAGCCCGGCTTTGGCCGGACCGGCTCGCATATGTGGGGCTTCCAGCGTCACGGCATTGTGCCGGATATGGTGGTGATTGGTAAGCCAATGGGCAATGGTCTGCCGATTGCCGCCACGCTGTTTAAAGAGGAGATACAGCGTAAATTTGCCGAGAGCGCACGCTATTTCAACACCTTTGGCGCTAACCATATCTCGATTGCCGCGGCTACTGCGGTGCTGGATATTATCGAAGAAGAGCAGCTGATGGAGAACGCCGTCCGCACCGGCGAATATATGCTGGCCGGCATGCGCAGTCTGCAACAGAAGTACCGCGCGGTGGGTGACGTCAGAGGCGCCGGACTGTTTCTTGCGCTCGAACTGGTGCAGGATGACGGCCAGCAAACGCCGGATGGCGAAATGGCCAGCGCAGTGGTGAATCTGATGCGTGACAATGGTGTACTGGTCAGTAGTGCCGGTCCGGCCGCCAATATTCTTAAGATCCGTCCACCGTTACCGTTTAACCGCGAACACGCCGATATTTTCCTGCGCGTGCTGGACAGGGTGCTGGATGAGTTAAGTTAATTACTTAATATTAGAAATAAAGTAAAACAGCTGCGACATTCTGGCGCCTGATATTAATTATCAGGCGTTAATGTTAAAAGTAATCGCTAATTTCCTTTGTTAACCAGACATTTGCCTTTATTTAAAAAAATAACCGTGTCTATAATTCACCGGTGTTTTATGCAGGTGAACAAGCATGTTCAGGCGCTTAATAAATATCGTCATATCACTGATGCGCAGAAAGAAGCGACGGTTAATCCTGCTTTGCGTTTGGTGCTGGCTGTTATTTAGCGCCCAGTTAGCACTGGCATCCCATCACTGCGCCATCGCTTTTAGCTGTATGGCGGTTGCCAGCGAGCAGCAGCACAACCAGCATATGCTGACGCAAACGCCGCTGTGCGATAAACACTGCGCGCCCGACCTGTCGCCGGATGATCATCCTTCACTGCATATGGTGGCAGTCGCTGCCGACCCGGGGCTACGCCTGGCGGTTTGTGATGTCGCGGCGAAGAAATTTCAGTTCGACTGGCTGCGTCCGCCGGTCACCGGTCCCCCCGCCGAGATCCGCTTCTGTCGTTTCAGAGAATAACCAGAAAATCAGTGAGTTAATCAGTTTTAATCAACTTACTCTTTTCTGGAGATAACCTATGCAGCACGCAAAAATCCTGTTCGGGATACTTTTTGCCGTGGTTGCGCCAGTGGTCTGGTCTGCGGATCTGTCACTGGAACAATCCCTCAGGCTGGCGCAACACTTTTCAGCCGAACTGTCCGCTAACCGTCATCAGGTCAATGCCCTGAACAACATGGCCGAGTCCGCCATGCAACTGCCCGATCCTAAACTCAAATTCGGCATCGAAAATCTGCCGCTGGGCGGCAGCAATGCGCATCGCCTGACGCGCGAAGGCATGACCATGCAGCGCGTTGGTGTTATGCAGGATTATGTCAGCAGTACTAAACGCGAGAAAAAAGCCGCCGTTATTCACGCCGAGGCGCAGCAAACCGCTGCCGGTCAGGCGGTGATGATCGCCAGCCTGCAACGGGAAACGGCGCAGGCATGGCTGGCGTTAGCGCTTTCGCTGCAGGGTTATGCGGCGGTAAATAAACTGGTGACGGAGAGTAACCGACAGATTTTAGCGCAGCACGCCGCGCTGGCTGCGGGCAGGAGTAGCGCCAGCATGCTGCTGGATAGCCAGCTGATACTGTCAGCGATGCACAATCAGCAGGATAATGCGGCGCGTGATGTGGCGCTGGCGCGTTACAAGCTGCGCCAGCTGACCGGGCAACAGGTCGGTGGCGTCAGCGGTGAGTGGCCACGCTATCAGCAACTGCCCGCCAGCGAGCAGAGCCTGCAACAAAGCATCGAAACCCATCCGGAAATTATCCAGGCGCGGCGCGAAAGCGAAACTGCGCAGGCGAAGTCAGCACAGTCAGCAGTTGCGGCGATTCCGGATATTGGCGTCGAACTGTATTACGCCAGACGCGCCGACGACTATGACGATATGGCTGGCGTAATGGTAACGGTAGATCTGCCACTGTTTACTTCGCGCCGTCAGGATAAAGATCATGCCGCCGATATCGCCCGCAGCTGGCAGGCGAACGATGCGCTGACTTTACAGCTACGCGCGCATCAGGCGCAGCTGGATACGCTGCTGGCGCAATATCAGGCGGCAAATGCGGTGTGGCGTCGTCAGGCGGAAACCATCCTCCCTCTGCAACAAAATCGCGTACGTATCCTGAATGCGCAGTATCTGGCCGGTAAATCCGATCTGGCGGCGGTACTGGATGCACGCAGGGCGTTACTGAGCAGTGAAATCGATAAAAACAGTGCGGAACAAGAGATGGCCTCGTTATGGGCTGCTATCCGCTATCTCAACCCGCAGGACAACTCATTATGAAATCAGCAAACAAAATTTTCGCTGGCGCACTGTTACTGGCTGGCGCAATTGCCGCTGGCTATTTTTCGGGCAAGGGCGCGCAGCCTGAAACCGTTGCACAGAGCACGCCCGCCGAAAAGCGCGTGCTCTACTGGTACGATCCTATGAGCCCGGATCAGCATTTTAGCAAAGCGGGAAAGTCACCCTTTATGGATATGGATCTGGTGCCGCGTTATGCCGATGCGCAGACGCCGCAGGGCGGGGTGATGATAACTGCCCGCCAGCAACAAAACCTCGGTGTCAGAACCGCAGAAGTAACACGTAAGGTACTGAACGGGCAGATCCACGCCTTTGCCACGGTGCAGAATGATCAGCGCAATATGCAGATCATTGCCGCCCGCGCAGGCGGGCTGGTAGAAGAACTGTATGTCAGCGCGCCCCAGCAACAGGTGCATAAAGGCCAGCCGCTGGCGCGTTTATGGATCCCCGAATGGGCCGCCGCGCAGCAGGAGTATCTGGCAGTGCGCCAGCTGGGCGACAGCGCGCTCAACGCTGCTGCACGCCAGCGCCTGGCATTGCTATTTATGCCGCAGCAGATTATTGGTGAAGTCGAGCGCAGCGGAAAGCCACAGCCACGTGTGGTGATCCGCGCGCCGGAGAATGGCTATATCAGCAGGCTGGCGGTGCGTCAGGGCTCACAGGTTGCCAGTATGCAGGCGCTGTTTGAACTCGCCAGCCTCGATCCGCTATGGATCGTTATCGACTATCCCGCCAGCGACGCCGGCAACGTGACAACCGGCAGACTGGTAACAATCAGCGCTGAGGGCTGGCCTGACAGGCAGTTTTACGGCGAGGTCACTGAACTGCTGCCCGCTCTCGACAGCAATACCCGCACCCTGCAAGCCAGAGTGACAATCAGCAACCGCGATCTGAAACTTAAACCGGGGATGACACTCTCCGCCACCATTGCGGCGGATGACGCGCCGCAACAGGTTATCGCGATTCCGCAGGAAGCGCTGATCAGCAGCGGTAGCGATAACCGGGTACTGCTGGCGGAGGATAATGGTTTTTTCCGGCCGGTCGCGGTGACCGCAGGCCGCTCGCAGGATGGCTGGACGGAGATCAGTCTCGGATTGCAGCCCGGCCAGCGGGTCGTGACGTCCGGGCAATTTCTGATCGATTCCGAAGCCAGCCTGCGCAGTGGTTTAGCGCAGATGCAGGAGCCAGAATCCGCCTCAGCACAAGCCGCGCCGCATAAGGAGCATCACTGATGATTGCTTCCGTTATTCGCTGGTCGCTGCGTAATCGTCTGCTGGTGTTGCTGGCAGCGCTGTTTATGGCGGCATGGGGAATGTGGGCGCTACAGAAAGCGCCGCTGGATGCGTTGCCGGATCTGTCAGATGTGCAGGTGATTATCCGCGTCAGCTATCCGGGTAAAGCTCCGCAGCTGGTCGAAGATCAGGTGACCTGGCCGCTGACCAGCACCATGCTGTCGGTGCCGGGCGCGAAAACCGTGCGCGGCTATTCGATGTTTGGTGATGCCTATGTCTATGTGCTGTTTGCCGATGGCACCGATCCTTACTGGGCACGTTCGCGGGTGCTGGAGTATCTCAGCCAGGTGCAGGCGACACTGCCAGCCACAGCACGTGCCACCCTCGGCCCGGATGCCACCGGCGTCGGCTGGATCTATGAGTATGCATTAACCGATAAAAGCGGCAGGCACAGCCTGGCGGACCTGCGCGCCATGCAGGACTGGATGCTGAAATATGAACTGAAAACCGTGCCCGATGTGGCGGAAGTCGCCAGCGTTGGCGGCATGGTGAAACAGTATCAGCTGGTTCTCGATCCTGACCGTCTGCGCGCGCGTAATATCACGCATCAGCAGGTCATCAGCGCAGTGCAGAGCGCCAGTCAGAGCGGGGGCGGTTCAGTACTGGAGCTGGGTGAAGCGGAATATATGGTCAGAAGCTCCGGCTATCTGCGCAGCAGCGATGATTTCAATAATGTGCTGATTGCAACGCGCGACGGCATCCCGGTTTTACTCTCGGATGTGGCCACTGTGCGCATCGGACCAGAGATGCGGCGTGGGGTGGCGGAACTGAATGGTGAAGGCGAGGTGGCTGGCGGCATTATTGTGATGCGCAGCGGTAAAAATGCGCTGGAAACCATCAAGGCGGTAAAAGTCAGGCTTCGTCAGTTGCAAAAATCATTACCAGCCGGAGTGGAGATTGTCACAGTTTATGACCGTTCACAGCTGATAGAGCGAGCCGTAGTGACGTTGTCACACAAATTACTTGAAGAGTTTGTGGTAGTGGCGCTGGTTTGCGCACTGTTTCTGTTCCACTTTCGCTCGGCGTTGGTGGCGATTATCTCACTGCCGCTTGGCATTCTTGGCGCTTTTATTGTGATGCATTATCAGGGGGTAAACGCCAATATTATGTCGCTCGGCGGTATCGCCATCGCGATTGGCGCAATGGTCGATGCGGCAATTGTAATGATTGAAAATATGCACAAAGTACTGGAGCAGTGGCGGCAGCAACACCCCGGCAGCACACCTGGCGCGGCAGAATACTGGCAAATAACCGAGAAAGCGGCTGTTGAAGTGGGACCTGCGCTGTTCTGCTGTTTGCTGATTATTACGCTCTCCTTTATTCCGGTATTTTCCCTTGAGGCGCAGGAGGGAAAAATGTTCGCGCCACTGGCGTTTACCAAAACCTGGGCGATGGCGGTCGCCGCCGGACTGGGGATCACGCTGGTGCCGGTGCTGATGGGCTATTTTATACGCGGCAAGATCCCGGACGAACAGCGCAATCCGATAAATCGCCTGCTTATCCGGATATATCAGCCGCTGTTAACGCGAGTGCTGGCGTGGCCGAAAATCACGCTGCTGATTGCCAGCCTGGTACTTGCCGCCACCGCCTGGCCACTCAGTCAGCTTGGCAGCGAATTTATGCCCGCGCTGGACGAAGGCGACCTGCTGTATATGCCGTCAACCTTGCCCGGCATCTCAGTCAGGGAAGCGTCGCGTCTGTTACAGCAGACCGACCGGCTGATTAAAACAGTGCCGGAAGTAGCTTCGGTATTGGGTAAAGCGGGGCGTGCCGACAGTGCCACCGATCCTGCGCCGATGACCATGCTGGAAACCACCATCCGTTTGAAACCACGTGATCAATGGCGCACCGGTATGACCATGGACAAGCTGATCAATGAGCTGGACAGTGTTGTCAGCGTGCCAGGTATCGCCAATGTCTGGGTGCCACCGATCAGAAACCGGCTGGATATGCTGGCGACCGGCATTAAGAGCCCGGTCGGCATTAAGGTGAACGGTAATAATATTGCGGCGATCGAACAGGTGGCGCAGCAGATTGAGCAGGTGGTGAAAAAAGTGCCCGGCGTGACCTCGGCGCTGGCGGAACGGCTGGCGGGTGGGCGCTATATTGATATCGATATTGATCGGCGCAAAGCGGCGCGCTATGGCGTATCGGTCGCAGAGCTGCAATCGATCGTCGCGGCGGTAATTGGCGGCGACAATATTGGCGAAACGCTTGAGGGGCGGGAACGCTATCCGATTAGCGTCAGATATCCGCGTGAAATCCGGGATTCACTAGATAAGTTGCGCGAATTACCGGTGATCACCGCCAGCGGCGCTCAGCTCACGCTGCAACAGCTGGCGGACATCAGCATCAGCGACGGTCCGCCGATGCTCAAAAGTGAGAATGCCCGGCTTTCCGACTGGATCTATGTTGACCTGCGCGGACGCGATCTTAAATCTGCGGTCACCGAGATGCAGAACGCGGTTGAGCAGCAGGTGCAACTGCCGGAAGGGGTGTCGCTAAGCTGGTCAGGGCAATTCGAATACCTGCAGCGCGCGACGGCAAAACTCCAGGTGGTGCTGCCACTGACGCTGGCGATTATCTTTGTGCTGTTGTATGTGACGTTTTCCAGCATCAGGGATGCGTTGCTGATTATGGCCACGTTACCGTTTGCGCTGCCTGGCGGCGTCTGGTTGCTCTGGCTGCTGGGTTATAACCTGTCAGTGGCGGCGGCGGTGGGCTTTATTGCGCTGTCCGGTGTAGCGGCGGAGTTTGGCGTGATTATGCTGCTGTATCTTAACCAGGCGATAGCCAGCGAGAGTGACAATGGCCAGCCGTTATCGTCAGATGCGATGCATCGGGCTGTTCATCGCGGCGCGGTGCTGCGTGTGCGGCCAAAAGCGATGACCGTCGCCACCATTATGGCCGGACTGTTGCCGATTATGTGGGGTGGCGGCAGCGGTTCCGAAGTGATGCAGCGTATCGCCGCGCCAATGATTGGCGGCATGGTGACTGCGCCACTGCTGTCGATGCTGGTGATCCCGGCGGCGTATCTGTTAAGCCATCGGGGGAGGAAATAGTGGCATTTTTTACTGCCCGAATTTCTGACGTTGGGATTGCTATTTATACCATTTGCGGTATATTTAACGGGTCAATACCAAAAAAGGTATATCAGGGATGGAGACATATGGAGATCATCCGCAAGCGACTGAAAGTGGCTGCAGAAATAGCTCTGGAGATGAGAAATGAAACAGAAAATTATTAACGATATCCCGGTAGAACAGAGTTCCGGCAATGTGTTTGCCGATCTGGGCTTCCGCGATGCAGAGAAACATAAAATCAAATCAGGCCTCGCGATTGAAATTATCAAATCCATCAGGCGACTAAATTTGACCCAGGCCACGGCAGGTAAAAGAATGGGGATCAGTCAGGCTAAAGTCTCCAATCTGTTTCGGGGTGATTTTGCCAATTTGTCCGAGCGTAAGCTGATGGATTGTCTGAACCGGTTAGGCTGTGATATTGAGATTGTAATCAAACCGACGCTGTTCCAGACCGGGCATTTAACTCTGGCGAATGTGGCGGGCTGAATGTCCTGAGCGCTAAACCCGCCAGTTAAGGGAGCCAGAAATGGCTCCCTCTGTATCCGCTACCTGTTATGCCGTTTTTTCCAGACGGAAGTGATTAACCAGGTTCTCCAGCAGGACTGCCTGCTCTTCCAGCGCGTTTGCCGACGCTGAAGAGGCAGACACCAGCGAGGCATTCTGCTGCGTGGTGGTATCCAGCTCACCGACCGCGCGGGCAATCTGCTCAATACCGCGGCTCTGCTCTTCGGAAGCCGATGAAATCTCACCCATAATATCGTTGACCCGCGTAATCGCGCTGACCACGTTCTCCATGGTGTCACCGGCGCGGGTGACCAGCGCGTTACCGGTGTCAATGCGGGTGACCGATTCGCTAATCAGCTGGGCGATATCTTTTGCTGCCTGTGAGCTGCGCTGTGACAGATTGCGTACTTCACTGGCGACCACCGCAAAGCCGCGCCCCTGTTCACCGGCACGAGCCGCTTCTACGGCAGCATTCAGCGCCAGAATATTGGTCTGGAATGCAATACTGTTAATGACTGCGGTGATATCGGCAATCTTCTTCGAGCTGGCAGAGATATCGCCCATGGTTTTCACCACATCACGCACCGCAGCGCCGCCATCAATGGCGGTTTTGGATGCCTGAGCGGCAATCTGGCTGGCATGACGGGCGTTATCAGCGTTGTTTTTTACCGTCGAGGTTAGCTGCTCCATGCTGGCCGCCGTCTCGACCACCGCCGCTGCCTGCTGCTCCGTTCTGGTCGACAGATCGGTATTGCCGCTGTTAATGCTGCTGGACGCGTGTGCGACCGTAACCACACTGTTACGCACATCGCCAATCACACTGCGCAGACGCTGATTCATGCGGCCCATCGCCGCCGTCAGCTGACCTAATTCGTCAGTACGGTTGGTATTAAATTCAGAACTGAGATCGCCACTGGCGATACGCTCCGCCAGCGCCAGATTCTGCATCACCGGTCGGGTAATCTGACGGATGATAGACCAGGCGACCAGAATACCAAACAGGATCGCCAGCGCGCCCATCATTAACATGATATTGGCGGAGCCAAAGGTCAGGTTGTCGTTTTCGGCTTTGACCAGACTCATGATTTGCTTAATCGAAGCGCTGCTCTTATCGCCCGCAGTTTTCACTAAATCTTCCGCTGCGCGTAACTGCGTATAGCTGGCCTGATACTCTTCACTGAGCTGTTTGTAGCTGACGGCATTATTCCACAGACTTTGCAGCGCCTGCTGGCTTTCAACCGGCAGTTGCGCCATCAGACCTGCCATCGCACGCTGACCACTGGCAAAGTGACTGTTTAACGACTGGCGTAATCCATCACTGGCGCTAAAAGTCAGCACATAAGCTTCTTCGCGAATCTGACTGATAGCCAGCAGCTGCGTAAACAGCGCGCTGCTAATCGCCTGGTCGGCGAGCGGGGTGCCAATTAACAGTGCATAACTGGCGGAGAGATCTTTGCTGTTGTCGCTATTAAGCTGAGCGCGCAGGGCGGTTAATTTTTGCGTGGCGGCGCTCATCGCGGTGATGCTGCGCTGAAAGCTGTCGAGATGACCGGCAATATCGTTAATAAGTTGCTTCTGCTCGCCAGCCCAGTCGAGCTGATTTGCCTGTTGCGTTAACTGCGAGGCGTGGGTAACAAAATCGGCCATGACCTTGCCGGACTTCTCATCGCCGTTATAAAGATATTTCAGGCGGTTAATTTTAGCCTGAAACACCTCAATATTGATGTCATACACCAGATTGGTTTTTTCATAAACCTGACGGATGGCGTTAAATCTTACAACACTGAGGGCGGTGGCCAGCGCCACCAGCAACAGCACCAGACCAAAGCCGAGAGAAAGTTTGTACGAGATTCTGCTATTACGTAATCGGGATACCAGACTTGTTATCATTATTTATTCCCCTGCGTTACCCATTGTGGATGAAGAAGGTAATACCTAATAAACCGACACAGTTATCGGCAGATTTAGCGGCAACTTTAGTCAGATCAGCAGGTTGGTTTAGCCATTGATGGCGTAAAACAGGGTGAACCGCACAAAGGAGATTACGCCCGGGGCGCAGTAATGCTAATGTCAGAAAAGATGCGTAACCCTGATATGAACTGGAGAAAACAATGCCACATATTGATATTAAATATTTCCCGCGAGAACTGAGCGATGAAGAGAAAAGCGCTATCGCTGAAGCGATGGCCGATGTGCTGAAACAGCATTTCGGCAGCAAAGACAGTTCTCTCTCCGTGGCAATGACGGAAATCCCGCCAGAACAGTGGAAAACCGAGGTTTATGATCCGCTGTTAAAACCTCATCTGGACACCTTAGTGAAAAAGCCAGGCTACGAAATGTAAATGCGGCCCCAGGGCATCATGGCTGCACTCTTCACAGGATAAAATATGGCTTCCCCTGCAACAGCAACTGATGGTTCGTTGCTGCGACACCGCTCGTTTGTCGCTTTCTGGCTGGCGCGTACCTGCTCTTCGTTTGGCTTTCAGATGTTTTCAGTGGCGGTCAGCTGGCAAATTTATGCCCTGACCAACAGCGCGATGGCGCTGGGTATGATTGGCTTAATGCAATTTCTGCCTTCAGTGCTGCTGGCGTTACCAGCCGGACATCTGGCGGATCAGTACGATCGTCGTCGTATTGTGTTATGCGGACAGATCCTCGAGTGGGGTGCCCTGGTAGCACTGATCCTGCTGACGGTTTATCAGTGGTCAGATAAAAATGCGCTCTGGGGGCTGGTGTTTCTGATCGCGCTGGCGAAAGCGCTGGAAGGACCGGCAATGCAGTCAATGCTGCCTTCGCTGGTGCCGCCGGGGATTCTGGCGCGCGCGACGGCCGCCAATGCAGTAGGGGGACAGGCGGCGGTGATCGTAGGCCCGACCATCGGCGGCTTTTTATATGTTGCCGGACCGGATGTGGTATATGGCGTATCGGCTGCGTTTTATCTGCTGTCGATCATTATGATAAGCCGTATTCGCTACGAGCGACCACCGCAGCCACGTCTGCCCGCCACGCTAAAAAGCCTGTTTGCCGGTATCGGTTTTATTCGCGCCCGTCGCGATGTGCTGGGGGTGATTTCACTCGATCTGTTTGCCGTGCTGCTGGGTGGCGCCACCGCGCTGCTGCCGATTTTTGCCAAAGATATTTTGCATACCGGTCCCTGGGGGCTGGGGATGCTGCGCGGCGCACCGTCAGTCGGCGCGTTGCTGGTTGGCATCTGGCTGAGCCGTAACAAACTGGAAAAAAATGTCGGCATGATTATGTTTGGCTCGGTAGCCGGTTTTGGCGTCGCTACGCTAATTTTTGCCCTGTCGAATCAGTTATGGCTGTCTATGCTGGCGCTGGCGGCGCTGGGTGGGTTCGATATGATCAGTATGGTGATCCGCGGCGCACTGGTGCAGCTGGACACGCCCGATGATATGCGCGGGCGCGTCAATGCGGTTAATGGCATCTTTATTAATACCTCCAACCAGCTGGGTGAGTTTGAGTCGGGTCTGCTGGCGGCATTAATGGGTGCGGTGCCCGCTGCGGTATTAGGTGGGGTGGGCACGCTGGTGGTGGTGGCGGTGTGGATGAAACTGTTTCCCCATCTGCGCCGCCGCCAGCGTCTGGAGAGTGAGTAAAGCGCAGGGCCGTGCGGCTCCGCGCCTTTTCAACATTCAGCTAACCGAAGCCGATGCCATCTTCGCATCCCGGCGGGCCATACAGGTACGCCAGGCGCTGCCCGGTGATCCTTTATCCAGCGCGCTGGCTTCGAAATAAGGAATCGCGCGGACATGGAACTCTGCGCCTTTATTTTCCACCGTCTGAGTAAACTGACGGTTTACATAGAAAATCGGCGCCAGTGTTTTTTTACCGGTGACATACTGGTTTTCGATCTGTAATTGCGTAGTGCACTGCGTCGCCGCACGGTTTACAAACGTAAAGCTGTCAGGCTGTTTGCTGCTGGAACCGCAGGCGGTGATCAACGCACAGCTGGCGGTCAAAAGAGTGATACAGATGAGTTTCATCATTGCCTCGGCGCATCATCATAGTCGGGAATTAACTGACTATCGGCCTGCATTGCCGAAGCTTTAGGGCAAAAAAAAACGCCCTTAATTTAGGGCGTTTCTCAGCACTACTTTCCGCCAGAAAGTTGCTGCAATACGGTTAACTGCGCCACCGCATCCTGCATCGCATCCATACCCGCAGTCAGAGTGCGCAGACTGCCCAGATGTCTGGCAATGCTTTCCCGTTCGCTACTGGTTTTATGCCCCATTGCGGCAATGGCATCGGCAGCGGAAATACTGTGTTGCGCCATATTGGTCGCGGTCTGCACCGTATCGCTGGCAACCGTGCGGATGCGCGAAATGGTACTGACCGCATCGCTGATATTGCCAGCGGTGGCGTCCGCCTGCTCTTTCGAAGAGTGCGCCAGACGACGCACTTCTGCCGCCACCACCGCAAACCCGCGTCCGGCTTCGCCAGCGCGCGCCGCTTCTACCGCCGCGTTAAGTGACAGCAGATTGGTCTGGAAGGCGATATTGCTGATGCCGCTGGTAATGTCATTAATACCAGCCGAAATATTCTCCAGATCGTCCAGTCCCTCCACCAGACGGTTCTGCGCCTGCTGGCTCTGGATGGCGATATCGCTGATTGAGCGAATACTGTTTTCCGCCATGCCCAGCGTTTCGTTCTGACTCTGCGTCGCGCTTTCCAGCATCGGCAGCGCCTCCATCAGCGGCGCCAGCTCCTGCTGATAAGAGACAATACGATTCAGCACCCGGGTCTGAAACGCATTCAGCGTCTCCCAGCGACGCAGGGCGCGCTGCGCATAATGTCCGGCATAACCGGCATACTCCACCGGGAAATTCACCATCGCCTTGACGTCGTGATGGAAAAATACCAGTGCCGATAGCGTCTGGTTAATCGGCACGCCGAGAATTTCACCAAAACTGGAGAAACCGGCGGCGGGCAGACCTTTAAAAAAGTGCGCGTTGTGCAGCTGGCCGTCATTGCCAACGCGGCGCAGAATACAGTCATTCATCAGAATCGCCGCCGGTTTGCCACGCTGCGTGATAAACCGTTGCCAGTCCTGATAAGTGCTCTGTTTAAAGTCGTTTTCTTCCAGCAGATAGAGGCGGTCGCCAAATTCCAGATCACAGAAAAACTGGACGCGACCGCCTTCGATTTTGGCAATCGAACGGATAAAATATTCCGCGCCGACTTTCACGCCAAACGTCAATCCCTGCAGACGTTCGGTCAGCTGTTGCTCATTGCAGCCAAGATATTCCGCCAGCGCGCTGGTAAACGACTGCTGCTGTCCCTGCTGATTAAATACTGATGTTACGCTACGCGCCACCGGATCGGCTTCGGCAATCAACCAGCTTTTATCCCGCGGCGTAAAGTTCTGACTTTTAAATGGTGCAAAGGATTTGCCCGCCGCCATCTGGCAAAACACAATTACCGCTTTGCCCTGCAGGATTTTCCCGCCGACGCTCATCCAGGTGCCATCAAACTCAATCTTGCCGCCCGCAGAGCCGCCAATCGCCAGGCAGGGGAAGCGGCCACTGTTATACCAGGCCTGCATCAGGAAGCCCTCGGAAGCCGACAGACCATCACAATAAATCATGGCGAAAGTACGATCCGATGACAGCGGCATCCGTAGCTGCAGGGTTTGCAGCTCGCGCTGAATGGCCTG
This sequence comes from Winslowiella toletana, assembly GCF_017875465.1. Lineage (NCBI taxonomy): Bacteria > Pseudomonadati > Pseudomonadota > Gammaproteobacteria > Enterobacterales > Erwiniaceae > Winslowiella > Winslowiella toletana. The sequence continues at coordinate 4,949,314 of NZ_JAGGMQ010000001.1, read as the reverse complement.
AATGCGATCGGCAGCGCTATGGGTATCGCCAACGTGCAGGTCGACAATATGCACTTCGTGCTGCGCAATCAGGCTGTCGGGCAGCCACAGCCAGCTGCCTTGCTGTCCGGCGCCGTCACAGTAGGTGGTTTCACGACCACTGCTGCTCAGCGCGCCGTTTGACGAAAGCGTAAGCACGGTTAAATCGGCGGAGGTAAAACGCTGCCACGCCTGACTGACGCGGGAAAAATCGCCATAAGGAGGAACAAAGGTCATCAGAATGCCGGATGCTTTATTACTCAGGCCCACTGCTGATAATGAATCCGGCAGATGCTGGCAATCATAGATGCCATTGGCGGGGCGATGTTTGCTGCGCGTCAGCGAAGCTGGCAAAATATTTTTTATCGCCATTAATAAAGACATAATTATACCTTTGTTTTGTATAGAGTTAATTTACTGTGGTTAAGAGCGAAATATCCGGGTGAACAACATGAGGGCTGAAAAGCCTGATCCTCGCGCGATCATGACGCGATATTACGGATAAAAACGGCGATGAGTTTCTGCCATTGATTAATTGATGGTTATCGCCCGCAGCGCAAAAACCTTTAATTGTTGTTGTAACAAGAAGCGAAGAAAAATGGCGAAGGGAGGTAAATAAAAAATAACAGGAAATAAACGCGGGCAGTTTATCTGCCCGGCGTCAGAGGATTACCATTTGACTGCGTTTTGCTGCCACTTCAGCAACCGATCGCGCACCGCAAACAGCAGCGTAATCAGCGATGAAAACAGCACCGCCATCACAATCAGCGCACCATACATATTGGCATAGGCGGCCCAGCCCTGCGCCCACTGCAAATACCAGCCCAGCCCGGACTTCACCCCCATCATTTCTGCGGCGACCAGTACCGAAAATGAAGCGCCGAGTCCCATAAACAGACCAACGAACACATGCGGTAATGAAGCAGGCACCGCAACGCGCAGAATCAGAAACAGATTGCTGGCGCCAAGGGTGCGGGCAACATCGTAATAGCGCTTATCGACGCTGCTGACGCCAGACCAGGTGAGTACCGTCACCGGGAACCAGGTCGCCAGCGCAATCAGGAAAATGGCGGCGGAGAAGCTGGAAGGGAAGAAGTAGAGCGACAGCGGCAACAGGGCGGTGGAGGGAACCGGCCCGAGGAAGCGCAGTAGCGGATGCACCCAATAACCCAGTCCGCGAGACCAGCCAATCGCCACTCCGGTAACAAAACCACTGAGACTGCCAAACAGAAAGCCCAGCGCCAGCAGACGCAACGAATTCAGCACGCTGTCGCCCAGACGGAACCAGTCGGTGGCATAAGCTTCAACCAGTGCCCGAGGCGGCGCAAAGAACGGCGCAGGCAACAGCGCCAGTTTGGCGGTCACCATTTCCCACAGGCCAATCAGCAGCGCCAGCGCAACCAGCCAGCGCGCTGCCTGTTGCAACGGATCCAGCAGCAGGCGCCAGCTCAGTAACCTGCCGATCAGCGCCGCCACGGTCAGCAATGCGGCGAGCAGAATAAACAGCTGATGAGTTTCACTGACAAAGCGCGGCGGCGCAAAGCCCGCTGGTTTATCCGGCCAGACAATCATTAGCGCCGCCAGCGCCCACCAGGCTACACCCGCCAGCAGCAGTGCAGGCGTCAGGGCGGCTGACGGGCGACGGGTGGCTGCATTCAGAGGTGCAAAAGTGTCACTGGACATCACGCCTCCTTATCAGGCCATATGATGCTGAGCAGCCGGTAACAGATCCGGCACATAGTGCTCAGCAAAACGCTGAGCATCAGTATCAGGGCGGATAACGTTGATGATCTTCAGTTCGTTGACATACACCGCCACCTCTTTGCGCAGCTGTTCACCGGTGGAATGATGATGGTGCGTATGCTCGCTGAGCATGGCGGTAATATCGTCGATCGGTACCTGGCCCGGCACAAAAGGCGCGAAGATTTTAGCGGTTTCCGCCGGGTGATCGGCAGTCCATTGCTGTGCATCGACAATCGCCTGGCTGATCGCCCTTGCAACCTCAGGATTATCACGTACCAGTGAGCCGCGCAGGCCGAGCACACAGCAGGTCAGGCTGGCGTATTCTCCCTTCAGGTTATTATCGACTTCGACCAGACCATCATGGTGTTTGATCAGCCAGCCTTGCGGGTCGTCGGTGGCCAGCGCCTGCACTTCGCCTTTACGCAGCGCTTCACCAAACAGATCTGCCGGATACTGCACCCAGTTCACCTGTTTATCCGGATCGATGCCGAGTTTAGCTAGCTGAATCGCAAAGAAATTGCGGATCGGACTGGCCTGGTCGGTCACTGCCACGCTTTTGCCCACCAGGTCGCGCACACTGTTAATGCCGGAATCTTTCGGCGCCAGCAGACGCATACAGCCGCCATGGGTGCCAACGGTCAGATCGACATCAAAACCCTGTTCCAGCGGCTTCAGCCAGCGCAACGCCATACCAATGCCGCCATCGGCCTGGCCGGTAGCGATCGCCTGCAACAGGGCATCGGTCGGGCCGCTAAAATTGACCGGTTCCACATTCAGGCCATATTTTTTGAAGAAACCCTGTTTCAGCGCCACGGAAATTGGCGCCTGACAGACCGCCGTCTGCCCCCAGGCGAGTTTAACCGTGGTCAGCTGACCATCCGGCGCGGCGGCCCACACCGGCAACGCCGAAGAGAGGCTTAATCCTGCGCCCATTAACCCCATTTTTTGTATAAAAGAACGACGTGAAAAGTCGGAATGCCCGGCCATGATGTCTCCCTGCTGGATGAATTATCGCTTAACTGTTGCAGGCTTCGATCTGACGGGGAAATAACAATAGTGCATTAATAATTCCACTCCCGGCTTATACAGATTGCAGCTTAACTATGCCGTAATTGTTTATTTACCTTGAGGATTTAAACCGGAATATTTAAACCAGAACTTCGCCAAAGAAAGGATAAATCATGTCACTGGCCGAAACGATAACGCCCGCCAGCGGACTGGCGCTTAATATTAATCATGTCAGCCATGCATTTTATTTGCAGGGCAAAACGTTGCAGGTGCTGGATGATGTTTCACTGACGGTGGCGCCGGGTGAGTTTGTTGCGCTGCTGGGTCCATCGGGCTGTGGCAAATCCACGCTGTTACGGCTGGTTGCGGGTCTGGAAGCCCCTGGCAGCGGAGAGATTGCCGAAGACGGCGCACCGTTGCAGGGGCCGGATCCCAGCCGGGTGGTGGTGTTTCAGGATCCGACGCTATATCCGTGGCGCAGCGTGTGGCGCAATGTCGCCCTCGGGCTGGAAACGCGCAACAAACTAACCACCGCAGGACGCCAGCGGGTTGACGATATCCTTGCGAAAGTGGGCCTGACGCAGTTTGCCAGCGCTTGGCCGCATCAGCTGTCTGGCGGCATGGCGCAGCGCGCGGCGCTGGCCAGGGCGCTGGTCAATCATCCACGTTTGCTAATCCTCGATGAACCACTGGGCAAGCTCGATTCACTGACGCGAATCCGTATGCAGCAGGAGTTAGTAGCGCTATGGCGCGAGCAGCAGTTCAGCACGCTGATGGTGACTCACGATGTTGAAGAGGCGCTGTTAATGGCCAGCCGGGTGGTGATATTCAGCCCACGTCCGGCCCGTATTATTGAAACTATCGATGTCACGCTGCCCTGGCCGCGACGTCGTGACGATCCCCGGCTGATCCAGCTGCGCACCCGGGCGCTGCATCTGCTCGGGGCTGAAGCCCCCACCGCCTGACAGACACCGGAGCATCTTATGACGATTCACAACGGCATCACTGAGCTGGTTGGTCAGACGCCACTATTACGTCTGAGCCGTTTCAGTCAGCAATTTCAGCTCAATGCCGAGCTGGTCGCCAAACTGGAATATTTCAATCCCAACCACAGTATTAAAGATCGTATTGCGCTGGCGATGATTGAAGACGCCGAACGCAGCGGTAAATTAAAGCCAGGCATGACGCTGGTGGATACTACCAGCGGCAATACCGGCATTGGCCTGGCGGCGATTGCAGCGGCGAAAGGCTATAAATTTCGCGTCTATCTGCATGACAAGCTCAGTGCCGAACGTTTCGCCATCCTTAATGCCTTTGGCGCGGAAATTATTCCCTTCAGTCAGGTGCCCGGTTTTGAGCAGGTGATGGCCGACAGTGACGGCGATTTTGTCGCTGCCGCACGCTGGCTGGCGGACAATGTGATTCTGAAAGAAGCCAATATCTGCTTTACCTGCCAGCTGGAGAATCCGGCGAATCCCGCCGCCCATTTCAGCAGCACCGGCCCGGAGATCTGGCAGCAAACCGACGGCCAGCTGGATCTGCTGATCGCTTCGGTTGGCACCGGCGGCACGCTGTCAGGTGTCGGGCGCTATCTGAAGCAGCGGAATCCGGCCATCAGGCTGATTGGCGTGGAGCCGGGCGAATTCTCCATTCCTGATAATGACAATCCCGAGACGCGTGAAATCACCGGGGTGCATGCTTTCAGCAGCGTACTGCCGGAGCGGGTGCCGCTGACGCTGGATCGTCAGCTCTGCGATGAGGCGTTTGCCGTTGAGAGCTGGCAGGCAGTTCAGACCGCGCGCGAAGTCGCGGCGACAGACGGGATTCTGGTCGGTGAATCCTCCGGCGCGGTGCTGTATGCCGCGCGTGAAATCGCCCGCCGGGCGGAAAACGCCGGTAAGCGCATGGTGGTGATCCTTGCCGACAGCGGCCTGACCTATCTCTCTACCGGCCTGTTTGACCCACAACAAAGCATTGGCCAGATCAAGGCCGCCGCTCTGTTACGCCAGCTGGCGGCAGAACCCACTCTTTGAGTAAGGAAACCTGATGAGCAAAGCCAATATTAAACTCGGTCTGATGTTGCATGGCGCGGGCGGTCATATGAATTCATGGCGTCACCGTAAAGCCCCGGCCGACGCCAGCGTTAACTTCCGCTATTTCACCGAACTGGCGCAACGCGCCGAAGCAGCGCAGTTTGATTTTCTGTTTGTCGCCGATGGCCTGCATATCAATGAAAAGTCACTGCCACATTTTCTTAACCGCTTTGAGCCGATTGCGTTGCTGTCGGCACTGGCGGCAGTCACCGATCGCATCGGTCTTGCTGGCACCATCTCCACCTCTTACAGCGATCCCTTTACCGTTGCCCGCCAGCTCGCCTCCCTGGATAACATCAGTAACGGCCGTGCTGGCTGGAATGTGGTGACCTCACCGCTGGCCGGATCATCGCGTAATTTTGGTAAGGAACATCCGGAGCATGCGTTGCGTTATCAAATCGCCGAAGAGTATATCGGTGTGGTGCAGGGGCTATGGGATTCCTGGGAAGACGACGCCTTTGTGCGCGATCGTGACAGCGGCGTATTCTTTGATGCGGCAAAGCTGCACAAACTGAATCATCAGGGTAAATTCTTCGCGGTGGAGGGACCGTTAAATATTCAGCGTTCGGCGCAGGGGCAACCGGTGATCTTCCAGGCAGGCGCTTCCGATACCGGTATTAGCCTGGCGGGCAAATCAGCCGATGCGGTATTTACCAATGCCCGCACGCTGGAAGAAGCGCAGGGTTATAGCGCCAGATTACGGGCGGAAGTGGCGAAAAATGGCCGTGACGCGGTGGGGATCTTCCCCGGCATCAGCCCGATCGTTGGCAAAACCGCGGAAGAGGCCGAGGCGAAATATCAGCACCTGCTGTCGTTACTGTCAGCAGATGATGCGCTGGCTTATCTGGGACGCTTCTTCGACCACCATGATTTCAGCCAGTATCCACTGGATGGTCCATTCCCGGAACTGGGCGATCTGGGACAAAACACCTTCCGATCCACTACCGACAGCATTAAACGGCGGGCCAGAGAGCAGCAACTGACGCTGCGACAGATCGCCTTTGAAACCGTACTGCCACGCGGCGAGTTCTTCGGCACCCCGGAGCAGGTGGCTGACACCTTTATCCGCTGGGTTGAAGAGGGTGGCGCCAGCGGTTTTATTATCAGCGGGCCGGTACTGGTAGAGGCGCTGGCGGATATCACCGGGCATGTGCTGCCGATCCTCGCCGCGCGCGGCTACTGGCAGCCTTCAACAGAAACCACGCTGCGTGGACGGCTGAATATTCCGTTTAAAACCAACCGCTATGTGGCGCAGGACGCGCCACAATACGCCGGTAAACAGCAGGAGGAACCGCTATGAGGCTACCCGTAGCCGGTTATAGATGTAATGCCTGTAGCTGTTAAACAGCTGTTTGTCGGCACACTCGTTCAGCAGACCTTTACACAGATAACGCATGTCAATATTGGCCTGATAGAACGGCGACACCTTCAGCCGGGCTTGTTCGAGTAATATTCCACCGAGAAAGGCGATATCAGTTACCGTGCCCAGGCCAGACACCTGCGGCATATTGACGTTATCCCGCAGACTGAACTGCGTGAGGTGCATGGCATCAGGTAGCGGCGAAGCATACCCGTTTGCCCAGTTAATGGCAGGCTGATGGTCACCAAAATACATAAACATTGTCGGCCTGTGACGCTGGTCGACAAACTGGAAAAAATCTGCCATGGCGGTATCTGAATTTTTAATTTTCTCTACATAGTGGCTGAATTTTCCTGCGGAATCCGCATTTTTCACTACCGTGCTCAGCTGATAGTCGTCTTTATGAGCCGCATCGTAAGGGCCATGCTCACTCATAGTCAGCGCATAAATAAACAGCGGTTTGTCGGTGTAGGTGCTCATGATTTTTTTGACATAACTCAGCATGTCGGCTGTTGTGATATGCCACAGATTATCCTGCAGGCTGCCGGGATAGCCCAGTTCCTGCGGCTGGATAATTTTATCAACCCCCATCATGGTATAGGCGTGACGGGCGTTATAGGCTGACTTATTAAACGGCGTAAGGACCACCGTATAATAACCGTTGGCTTTCATCTGCTTAAACAAGCTGTCGTTGACATGGTCGATGATTGAATAAAATACCGCATTTTTCATGGCGCCAAAATCATCGCTGCGAAGTCCTGTGAGTGCCGAAAACTCCGACAGCCAGGTTCCTCCGCCGAAAGTTTGCACCCGCATGTGCGTATGCGCTTTCACCGCCGGTCCTGGTTCAAACATGGAAAAATGGGGCAACCGCGCTGGCGCTGGCAGCTTATACAGCCGCGGGTCGGCGGTGGATTCCTGCAGCAGCAGAACAATATCAGGATGCTCACTGGCGGATGCCTGAGGTGCTCTGTTAAGCGCGGCGGCGCGGGTGGTAAAATATTGTGCAGTCTCTTCAGTGAAAGACGGTGGGTGGTAGTGCAGCTGGCGGGCTGACATCACCAGGTTGGAGACCACGCCCGTACCACCCGGCATGGTGCCGGCCCAGTCTTGCTGGTAGCGGGTAATACACTGGCTGAGTAACGCGCCACTGGCCGCCATCATACCCACGGCAATCAGCATTGGAACCACACCTTGTCGGCGGGGCACTGCACGCCAACCAACAACCAGCGTCAGCATCACAAACAGCACCAGTCCGACTATCGCCAGTCCGGCGGACGGATAATGAAGCAGGGTGGCGGCATTTGAGACGTCAGTCATAATATAAAGATCGGGGAACACTAGTCGGTCTTTGTAGTAGTGCACCTTGAGCTGGTTAATAAACTGCAACGCAATCACCAGCAGGCTGCTGATCGATAAAGCGAAAACCGCTTTTGCGGAGAGTAAATACAGTAGCCCGCAACAAAAAATAAAGGCACTCGCGGTGGTGACCAGCGGATAGATATCACCCGGAGAATTATCTGAAATAATAATTAATGATGAAATAATTAATATAGATAAATAAGTGTAACTCTTTGGTGAATTAATGTACTGCGTTAATATAGATGGATGGAGTCTCTGACTCATGGTGCTTCTTGTCCCTTGTGGAAATAGTTATTTGTTGGCGGCGGGTGCTATCTTCCCGGAATAAAAGTTATATTAATTGATTGATTTTCAGTCATATTTATAAACTCCATAGCAGAAAAGCTATCGGTTTAGTATGAAGTATTATTTTCCGGGGAATTTAAACGAAACATCAATATTTAAAACTTATAAGAGAAACGGGCAGCGGCAGTGGATTACTGATTAACCGGTTCCAGCGCCGTCTTCAGCAGTTACTGGACTGTATCAGCGTTATCAGCGCAACATAACAAAGCGCGGCATGGTGCGGTCTGACATTAATATCAGTAATCTGAGTTTCTTCACTGGCATTAATCACCAGCCGCACCGCAGCAGCAATCGAAGCGGGCAGACTGTTTTCCAGCGGTGCGATGGCGGCGAAGTCACCGACGCGTTTACGATTTTTTTGATTCATCGGCGTATCGGTGGCAACGCGTACACCGTTGGCGCTTTCTTCGGCATGTAAGCCGTTGGCCAGGCGCGTCAGCTCAGCTGTGGCAACAAACAGATTAATTGATTAGGTTGGCTATGCGTTACAGACCCGAATGCAAAGCTGTTGACCTATTTTTTTGAGAAAATTCTATTAAAAACAGTCACGGTTAACCATGCAAATAATAAAGGCATAATAATTAGTGTGACAATAAGAGAGTTAGCATCTGAGCCGAATATGTTAAATGGGTTTGTTAATCCTGCAACAAAATGATAACCATCATCTGACAGGTGTTTGAATAATATCTCCGGAAGCATAAAGAAATATATTAATGCTGAAGCTACAAAAATTAGATTTTTTTTCAACTTTGTCATCTGTGAACATCCTTGCAACGGGTTTTATTCAGTATATAATCTTATGAATCAGGAGTATACACTCAAGGAGAGAAGTTCTTATGTCATATCTTAAAATGAAGCTAGAAGCAGACCGTAACATAGCGAGGGATCTTGAAAAAGCAATTCGCGTCATCCAACAAGTTTTCCAGCGGTGCGATGGCGGCGAAGTCACCGACGCGTTTACCAGCAGATGCAGTTGCTGGACATGGTGGTCACGCGCTAAAACTCTTTATCTTCACCGCGTGACTTTGCCAGGCCAATCGAAATTACAAAACCCAGCGCGAGAAATCCCAAGAAACAAGCTAACTTCATCACTATTGACTCAGCCAGGAACAGTGATGCAATCGCCGCAAATGTTGTGATTCCGGTAGTCATCGCTTCAATAAAATGAGCGGCTAACCAGCTAGAAAAATTAGCAATTTTTTTTGCAAATTTCATTATCCACCCTTTCACAGAATCTTTTATTACCTCTGATATATTCCATATACGGTCTGAGCTGATCTTCGACTAAGAAATAGATCATATCCAACCCTTGAGAACGTACTAGAAAATATATTTGCGAATAATGGTTTTGCATACGCCGGGATGTTACTAAGTCAAATAAGCACGTTCTGAAGTATGAACTTATTACACAGAAAATGCGGCGAACCGCACTCTATCAACTAACACTCTCGCTAATCCACCGCTCAAGCTCCTGCAATTCACTCTGCTGCTGAGGGAATTCGCTTATTAACTGCTGAATATGCTGCGCCAGCACTTCCGGGCGATAGGCTGCGCCTTGCAACCTTAACGCCAGCGCTTCCAGTGGGGTGGGATTCAGGCTGTCGCTGAAAATCTGGCAGCGGCTGATGATTCCGCGCTCGACATCAAAGTGAATCTCCACGCCGCCCCAGCTAAAACGGGTATCCAGCAGATGCGAGAAATCTGGCGCCTGGCCGAAATTCCACTCCCAGCTGCTCTGTTTAGCAAATTGCTCACTAAAGCCGGGCAGGTCAGGCAGTGCTTCCGGTGAGATGCGCTCAGGTTCGCAGCGCGTGCCAAAATGGGCAAAGAAGGCTTCGGTCACCGCCGCACAGATACTTTCATAACTGACGCCCGGTTTCAGCTCCTCAAGATTCGCCACCCGTGAACGCACTGAAGTGATGCCTTTGGCCTGAAGCTTTTTAATATCCGGATTAAGGTAATCGGCCAGCCGTGAAAGATCGGCATTCAGCAGTATCGTGCCATGATGAAAACCACGATCCGGGGTTTCACGGTAGGCGGAGCCGGAAATCTTGCGTATGCCGTCGGGGGTGTTGACCACCAGGTCGTTGCGGCCAGAGGCTTCCGCCGCAATCCCCAGTGTGTCCAGCGCCCGCAGGATAATGCTGGTGGAGACGCTTTTATCGTATTCGGGTTTGCCGGCCATAAAGGTAAAACAGCAGTTTCCCAGATCGTGAAACACCGCGCCGCCACCGCTGCTGCGACGCGCCAGCCGGACATTATCTTCCGCCATCCGCCGCGTATTGCACTCTTTCCACGGGTTTTGCGCCCGTCCAATCACCACCGTTTCCGCGTTGCGCCATAAAAACAGCACTCGTTGAGTCGCGGGCATCTGGCGAAAAATGCACTCTTCAACCGCCAGATTAAACCAGGGATCGTACGATTCGGACAACAGTAAACGCAGTGAGGACATCATTGACTCCATTTCCATAAGAACGCTGCTTTAGGCAATACAAGAGATTCTTCCGAGATCTCATCTGATACGTTCATCTCAATATCGATATCCGTTATATTACGCGTAAGATCACAAAAAGCATCAGAGGAAGTACCGCGTTATGATTAACCGTTTCACTCTTGCCGCCATTGCGGCAGCTTTTGCGCTTTCAGGATGCGCAAAACACTCCGTCAACGAACCTTCAAACGACTTTGCAACTGGCGCGACGCTGCTTAACGTGACGCATGTTCCTGCCCGTACCTCAGATGGCGCAACCGTATATGTTACCGTTGATGGTAATGATGCTGGCGCACTGCCTTATGGCGAAAGCATGCAACTGCATGTGCCCGCCGGTAAGCATAAGGTCGGCGGCTATGCGCGTTCGATCATTGGCCGTGTAACGATTGCACCGGTGGAGATCACCACCTCGGGCAACACTGCCAAACATGTCGCCTATACGGTAACCAAGAGTAAGCCAAACTTTACCCAGCTGGCTGATGAGCCGTTACCTCAGACGCCGGTAGCGAAAGCTGAGCCGCAGTCACCCGTCGCAGCAGCGCAGACAGCCGCAGCAGAATCCCCGGCGGCGGCGGCAACCACAGAGACGCAGACAACCACCACTGCAACCCCGGCAGCCACTTCGGACACGCAGACAAGCACCACCGTAACCCCGGCAGCCACGACTGAAACGCAGGCAACATCCAGTGAGACCCCGGCCAGCGCTGGCGAAACTCAGGCAACTGACACCGACACTCAGCCACAGGTAGTACAAACGCAAGCCACTGAGAAAACCGAATCAACTGAGACATCAGCAACACCTCAGGGATAACAGATTCGTGGTTAAAGCTGCACCGCAGATAAGCAAGGAGCTGGCGTTAAGCCAGCTCCTTTTTTTATGGCTGTGAAGGTAGCTATCATTTTTTATGATAATTCAAAATATTTTAAAGTGTTAAAAAAGGTTTTTAATGACTGAAGAAATTGCATCATTAATGGCACCGATGCAACGAGATAAACCATGAAACTAACGAAGAAGTAGTGCAGTCAGCAGGCATACCGTTAGGCCGACATGGCAAGCTGGCCTGCAGTATGCGCAATTCATCATCAATATTTTGCGATCTATATCAAATAGTTAGTACTGAAATTGTAAATGAAACGTTAATCTGATTATTTTAAAACAACGTTTCGATATTGATCACAATTTTATCAAATGGTCGATGACTACACAAAAATCTGGACCTAATATACTGAAACATTGTTTTGGTTTACCTGGGGAAAGAGCTGGAGGTGAGGCTGGCAGGAGATGACAATCTCTGGTTATCGATACAACTCTCTTATAGCTGCGGTGTGGTCACTCTTGACTGCTTAACACTTTCTCTTTTGCCAACATTGATTAAAGACGGTGCTGCCACAGAGATGACGTTGGTCTCTGCTTATCAGCGCCGTGGCGAAGCATTTTCCCAAATAACGCTGAGGTTAATAACATTCTTTTTTGGCGTCATTAATTTATTTTTAATGTAGTTAACACAGGTAAGCATGATGAATGAGAACAGAATGCTCGGGTTAGCCTGGATATCGCCCTATATTTTAGGACTGATAGTGTTTACGGCTTTCCCCTTTATATCATCGTTGTTTTTGAGTTTTACCGACTATGACCTGATGAATCCACCACGGTTTAACGGGGTGGAGAACTATCGCCATATGTTGTCAGAAGATGATTTATTCTGGAAATCGATGTGGGTGACATTAGCCTATGTTCTTCTGACTATTCCGCTAAAACTGGCTTTTGCTTTAGGGATCGCTTTTGTTCTGAATTTTAAGTTGCGCGCTATCGGGTTATTCCGCACGGCGTTTTATATTCCGTCAATACTTGGCAGTAGCGTGGCTATCGCGGTGTTATGGCGCGCTTTATTTTCTATCGACGGACTGCTGAATGGTTTTATCGGTGTATTAGGCTTTGAGCCGGTTAACTGGCTGGGAGAACCGGCACTGGCGCTGACTTCCGTCACGCTGCTGCGGGTATGGCAATTTGGTTCAGCGATGGTAATTTTCCTCGCTGCGTTGCAAAACGTTCCGCAATCACAGTATGAAGCGGCAATGATTGATGGCGCATCCAAATGGCAGATGTTTATCAAAGTCACGGTACCACTGATCACCCCGGTAATTTTCTTTAATTTTATTATGCAGACTACCCAGGCGTTTCAGGAATTTACCGCACCTTATGTGATTACCGGTGGCGGCCCAACCCATTACACCTATTTATTCTCGCTCTATATCTATGATACCGCGTTTAAATATTTCGATATGGGATATGGCGCCGCGCTGGCATGGATACTGTTCCTGGTGGTCGCTGTTTTTGCCTCTGTCGCCTTTAAATCGTCGAAATACTGGGTATTTTACTCCGCCGATAAGGGAGGGAAAAATGACTGATATCCATAATCATAAATCGGTTAATAATGATGTCATTGCGACAAGCGAGATTAACCGCACGCAGCGTAAAGAGAAAATGAGCGCGGCAGTGCGTTATACCATCCTGGTTATTGTCGGCTTACTGATGCTCTATCCGTTGCTGTGGATGTTTTCCGCCGCGTTTAAACCGAATAATGAGATCTTTACCACCCTCGGACTGTGGCCGGAACACGCCACCCGTGATGGCTTTGTTAATGGCTGGAAAACCGGCACCGAATACAACTTTGGTCACTATATGATGAATACCTTTAAATATGTGATTCCGAAAGTGGTGCTGACGGTGATTTCATCAACGGTGGTGGCCTACGGTTTCGCGCGGTTTGATATTCCGTGGAAGAAATTTTGGTTTGCCACATTGATTACCACCATGTTGCTGCCGGGCACCGTGCTGTTGATCCCGCAATATATTATGTTTCGCGAAATGGGCATGCTGAACAGTTACTTACCGCTGTATCTGCCGCTGGCCTTTGCCACTCAGGGCTTCTTTGTCTTTATGCTGATCCAGTTCTTACGCGGTGTGCCGCGCGATATGGAGGAAGCGGCGCAAATCGATGGCTGCAACTCGTTCCAGGTGTTGTGGTATGTCGTGGTGCCGATCCTTAAACCGGCGCTGATCTCGGTGGCGCTGTTCCAGTTTATGTGGTCAATGAACGATTTCATTGGCCCGCTTATCTATGTCTACAGCGTGGATAAATACCCGATAGCCCTGGCGCTGAAAATGTCGATTGATGTCACGGAGGGGGCGCCGTGGAATGAAATCCTGGCGATGGCCAGTATCTCGATCATGCCGTCGGTCATCGTGTTTTTCCTTGCCCAGCGCTACTTCGTTCAGGGCATCACCAGCAGCGGCATAAAAGGCTAATTGAGGATTGATCATGGCTGAAGTTATTTTTAGTAAATTGGGCAAAGTGTATTCCAACGGATTTAAAGCGGTACATGGTATCGATTTAACCATTCGCGATGGTGAATTTATGGTGATTGTCGGTCCCTCCGGCTGTGCCAAATCCACCACGCTACGTATGCTGGCGGGGCTGGAGACCATCAGCGAAGGCGAAGTGCGTATTGGTGAACGGGTGGTAAATAACCTGGCGCCGAAATCGCGCGGCATTGCGATGGTATTCCAGAACTACGCTCTGTATCCGCATATGACGGTGCGCGAAAATCTGGCATTTGGTCTGAAGTTAAACCGATTGCCCAAAAAAGAGATTGAAGCCCAGGTTGCTGAAGCCGCAAAAATCCTCGAGCTGGATGAACTGCTCGATCGTCTGCCGCGGCAGTTGTCAGGTGGACAGGCGCAGCGTGTAGCGGTAGGGCGCGCCATCGTGAAAAAGCCCGATGTGTTTCTGTTCGATGAGCCGCTTTCCAACCTTGACGCCAAGCTGCGCGCCTCAATGCGTATCCGTATTTCCGATCTGCATAAGCATCTGAAGAGCAGCGGCAAACCGGCGACCACCGTCTATGTCACCCATGACCAGACGGAAGCGATGACGATGGGCGACAGAATTTGCGTCATGAAGCTGGGTCATATTATGCAGGTCGATACCCCGGACAATCTTTATCACTATCCGAACAATATGTTTGTCGCCGGCTTTATTGGTTCGCCGGAAATGAATATCAGGCCGGGCACGCTGACCCGCCACGATGGTGTAATTGGTCTGAAAGTAGGGCATTACACCCTGATATTAAACCCGCAGCAGCAGAGCAGGGTGTCCGCGTATGTCGGAGAGTCGGTTTTCTTTGGCGTGCGTCCGGAGTTTATCCATATTTCCCTGACGCCATTCAGCGATAACCATTCGCAGGGCGAACTGGTGCGCATTGAGAATATGGGTCATGAGTTTTTTATGACTATCAAGGTCGATGATTTTGAGCTGACCTGCCGTATGCCGTCCGATGAGGCGCGAGATATTGTCGCCAGAGGACTGCACCAGACGGTCTGTTTTCGTTTTGATATGGATAAATGTCATATTTTTGATGCAAAAACAGAAAATAACATCTCTCTTTAACAGGAGCAGTAACTTATGAAAACAGCAATCCTCAGCACGTTGATTGCCTCCACGCTGGCGATATTATCCTGTCCGTCATTTGCGCAGGACGAAGTAAATATCCGCATGTCGTGGTGGGGCGGCAATGGCCGTCATCAGGTGACGCTTAAAGCGCTGGAAGCATTTCACAAGCAGCACCCGAATATCAATGTTAAAGCCGAATATACCGGCTGGGATGGTCATCTGTCCCGCCTGACCACCCAGATTGCCGGTAATACCGAACCCGATGTGATGCAAACCAACTGGAACTGGCTGCCGATTTTTTCTAAAGACGGTAATGGTTTTTATGACCTCTACAAAGTGAAAGATCAGCTGGACCTGAGCCAGTTTGCCCCTAAAGAGCTGCAACAAACCACGGTAAATGGCAAGCTGAACGGTATCCCGATTTCGGTTACCGCCAGGGTGTTCTATTTTAATGACCAGACCTGGAGCCGGGCAGGATTGAAATATCCCACTAACTGGGATGAACTGATCGCTGCGGGTAAGGTGTTTAAGGGAAAACTCGGCGACCAGTATTATCCGATTATCCTTGAACATCAGGATACGCTGTCGCTGCTGCGTTCTTATATGACGCAAAAATACAACGCGCCAGTTATTGATGAGAGTGGTAAAAAATTCGCCTGGAGCCAGCCGCAATGGGTCGAATTCTTTACCCTGTATAAAACCATGGTCGATAACCATGTGATGCCTTCAACCAAATATTACGCCTCATTTGGTAAAAGCAATATGTATGAAATGAAGCCATGGATTAATGGCGAGTGGGGTGGAACCTATATGTGGAACTCCACCATTACCAAATATTCCGATAACCTGACCAAACCGGCCAGACTCGAACTGGGTCCTTATCCCATGCTGGCAGACGCTAAAGATGCGGGACTGTTCTTTAAACCGGCTCAGATGTTGTCGATAGGTAAATCCACCAAATATCCTGAGGAAAGCGCGCTGTTAATCAACTTTTTGCTGAACAGCAAAGAGGGCATAGATGCGCTTGGTCTGGAGCGCGGGGTGCCATTAAGCGCCGCAGCGGTGAAGCAGCTTCGCGAAAATGGCGTTATTAATAATGACGATCCTGCGGTATCCGGCTTACAGCTGGCATTAAATCTGCCACATGAAATGCAAACTTCACCTTATTTCGATGATCCACAGATGGTTGCACTGTTTGGCGACGTATTGCAGTCAATCGATTACGGCCATAAAACAGTGGCTGAAGCAGCTGATTATTTTAACCAACAGGGGAACAGAATACTAAAAAGAGCCATGCGCTAAAGATAGCCTGTAACAATGACGGCGGCAGACTAATTTTGTTGTTTAGTTTTATAACCCCCGCAAATTACATCGCAATATAAAAAGACTACAGATAAATAAACAGGTCGCCAGAGATATCCTTCGGCGATCAGGGGATTTGTATAAATTTTTTACCTGTTAATAACTCTGGGATATTAAAATGAAAGCTACATTAACAATTCTGGCAATGGCTGTGAGCTCGGTAATCAGTTTAAACGCTGTCGCGACAACCATTGACTATCGACATGAAATGAAAGATACCAGTAAATCTGACCATAAAGATCGATTGCTGCTCTCTAACCGCTTTGCCAATGGCTTTGGTTTATCACTGGAAGGAAAATGGGGGCAGCACAGTTCTGACACCACACCAAATAAGCCATTTCATGAGCATGTCAGTAATGGCACTGAAGTCGTCGCCAGCTATCTGTATAAATTTAATAATACCTTTTCGCTGGAGCCGGGTTTCTCGCTGGAATCCTCCTCTGATTCAAATAATTATCGTCCCTATCTGCGTGGTAAGGTGAATATTACCGACGATCTGTCAGCCTCATTGCGCTATCGTCCGTACTTTAAACGCAACCAGCCAGCTGAAACCAAAACCGATGAGAACGGGCATACGCTGACCATGGTGTTGGGTTATAAATTCCTCGAAAGCTATACGGTGGAATATGAGCTGGAATACAAAAAGTCTGAGGATGTGGTCTTATCCAACAATGAAAAGGACGAGTGGTCCCATGATATTAAGCTAGCGTATAAATGGGATAAAAACTGGACGCCTTATGTGCAGGTCGCCAATGTTGCTGGCAGCAGCACCACCGATGAGCGGCAGAGTCGTTTTCGCGTCGGTGTGGCCTATAATTTCTGATCTGGCAGCGTAAGTTATCACTGATTGTTATCTATGGGGAAAGCCTGTGCCGCAGCAGCTTTCCCTTTTTTATTTTAGGCGGATAAAATCGACAAAAGCGCGCATCGCAGGCGTCATAAACGCATTGCGGGGAAAATAGAGATGAAATCCGGCAACCGGTTTGCACCAGGCGGTTAACACACGTACCAGCGCGCCGCTGTTAAGTGCATGCGCCACGCTTCTTTCCTCCAGCAACGCCAGTCCGGCGCCTTGCTCAGCGGCCGCATGCAGCATATCAATATCGTTGCAGGTTAACGCTGGCTCTGGCTGCGCATCGACCATTTTCTCTTCACTGCTCAGTAACCAGCGGTAATGCGCGCCGGTGTTATGCCAGCGGTAATTGATACAGCGATGCTGGCTCAGATCCTCCGGAGTAGTGGGGATACCTGCAGACTGAAGGTAACGGGGTGAGGCAACCACCACCATTTTTAAATCCGCTGTCAATCTGACAGCGATCATATCCTTCGGCACCTTATCACCAGAACGAATCCCGGCATCGTAACCAGCGCCAACCACGTCATCGAGATGATCATCCATCACCAGATCGAGCCGGATATCCGGGTACTGGTTTATAAAACCCTCGATGAGCGGAATCATCACAAGGTGACCAGCCAGACGCGGCATATTGATTCGCAAAGCGCCACGCGGCGTCAGCCGGGTTTCCCCCACGTTCTGCACTGCGCTCTCCAGTGCGCTTATCGCTGGCGTTAACTGTTCCATAAACGTAAGGCCAGCCTGGGTTAATGAAACACTGCGAGTGGTTCGGTTGAACAGCCTGACCCGCAGGCGATTTTCCAGCGCACGGATCGTATGGCTTACCGCTGATGGCGACAGACCCAGCCGCTGTGCGGCACGCCGAAAGCTGCTCTCTTCAGCAACAGTCATAAAAGCCATCAGTTCGGCGTAATCTGTACCTTTCATATTGGTGTCTCTTATTCATCAGTTCATGCTGATTATACGGTATTAATTAATACTGGCGGCAGGAAGATAATAGCCGCCTGGCAGATAACGAGGTTTAACCGATAATGAAGATGATGAAACGTTGGGAAATGAATGGGTTAGGGCAGGCTGCACTCGCGCTTAATACCGTGGAGATACCGAAGCCTGCGGCAGATGAAGTGCTGGTGAAAGTCATCGCCGTGGCACTTAATCACCGTGACAGCATGGTGATTGAAAGCGGGCGTGGACTACCGTTACGTTTTCCCTTTACGCCAGGTTCTGACCTGTCCGGTACCGTAGTGGCAACCGGCGCGGCGGTGTCCGGATTCACGGTCGGTGATGATGTAATCTCGGTATTTACCCCGGACTGGGTTGAGGGTCTCCGCCCCGGTAATGCACGCGAGCACGCTTATCAGACTCTGGGCGGATTTTACCCGGGAGTGCTGGCCGAATATGTGGTGATGAAGGCCAGCTGGCTGATCAATAAACCGTTAACACTCAGCCATCAGGCTGCCAGCACTTTACCTTGCGCCGGTCTTACCGCCTGGTTTGCACTGGTTGTGTAAGCATACCTGTTTTAGTTCCACACACTTTTTGAGAGTTCCGGTTTTTCAGCCATCAGCCGGTATTCTTCCGGCGTCAGGTTATTCAGGGATTCATGAGGCCGCTCGCTGTTGTATTCCGTCAGCCAGCGCTCTGTGATTTCCCGTGCTTCATTCAGCGTTCTGAACAGATAAAAATCCAGGATTTCTGTCCGGTACGTCCGGTTAAAGCGTTCGATAAAGGCATTCTGTGTCGGTTTGCCTGGCCTGATAAATTCCAGCATCACGCCATGGTCCTCAGCCCATTGTGCCAGAGCCAGTGATATCAGCTCCGGGCCGTTATCCATCCGCATCTTCAGCGGATATCCACGGTTTGCCACTATCCTGTCCAGCACCCGCACAACCCGCTGCGCCGGGATATTCAGGTCAATTTCTATGGCCAGAGCCTCACGGTTAAAATCATCCACGACGTTGAAAGTCCGAAAACGTCGCCCACATGTCAGCGCGTCGTGCATAAAATCAATCGACCAGCTCTGGTTGAGTGCTTCCGGCGTTGCCAGAGGAGCCGGATTGCGCACCGGAAGACGTTGTTTCCCCTTGCGGCGAAAATTGAGTTTCAGCAGGCAGTAAATCCGGTGAACACGCTTATGATTCCAGGCGTTACCCTGCCTGCGAAGTACCTGAAAAAGCTTCTTAAATCCGTATCGCGGATAGCGTTCTGCCAGTTCAGTCAGCGCCAGGATCACCGGTTCATCACGCCGGGTATCGGGCTGATAAAAATACACCGTCCTGCTCAGCGATACTGTCCTGCATGCCTGGCGGATGCTCATGGAAAATTGTGCAGTCAGATAGCTGACAAGCTCCCGCTTTATCGCTGGTTTTAGAGCTTTTTTTCGATAACGTCCTTCAGCGCCCGGCATTCCAGACTCAGGTCGGCGAACATCTGCTTCAGGCGACGATTCTCGTCTTCAAGATCTTTCATCTTTTTGATATCTGAAGCCTCCATTCCGCCGTACTTTGCTTTCCAGTTGTAATAGCTGGCTTCGGATATTGCCGCTTCGCGGCAGACGTCCTTAACGGTACGTCCGGCTTCGACAGACTTCAGAACGGCAATGATCTGGTGTTCGGTGAATCGGGCTTTACGCATGGCGATCTCCTCAGAGGACATAATCAGTATGTCGGAAGATCTCTAAAAGTGAATGGACCGTTTTATCGGGATACTTACAGTTGAACGCGGCAATATTCAGCCGGAAGAAACAGTCCTGATTGAAGGCACCGGCGGCGTAGCGCTGGCGGGCTTGCAGATTGCCAGCTTACGGGGGGCCACCACCATTTTAACCACCAGTAGCGGTAAACTGGAGGCGGCATCAATGCTGGGCGCTACGCATGTGATCGATCGCCAGACCCAGGATGTCGCAGAAACCGTATTGCAACTGACAGCAGGTAAAGGCGTTGACCATGTACTGGAAATTGCCGGTGGTGCGCATCTCGGTAAAGCCGCGACAATGTCGGCAGTTGGCGGAAAAATTTATCTGATTGGCGCGCTGGAAGGCTTTGACGTTTCATCGCCACTGGAGCCGCTGATCTTTAAGGATCTCACCATTTACGGCATTGGCACCGGTCATCGCCACGCGTTGCAAAGGTTGATTTCGGCCTGTGACAGCAAAGGCATCGCACCGGTAATAGATCGCTGCTATCCGATGGCCTCACTGATGGAGGCGCTGGAGCATCTGCAAAGCGGCGCGATGGGTAAAATAGTGATCACGGTAGCGGATTAGCTGTTGTACCGTTCAAACTATCTCAATAATTTCATTTTTTGAGATAGTTTGAGATTAATGGCAACGTCAGCCGCCCCAGCGGCTTCTGAGATAACTGACCGCCTGCTGGGTCTGAGGTTGATTAAGATAGTTCTCTCTGAACAGAATCGTGCCGTTAATATTTGGCGCGGACTCATTTAAATCGAGCTGTTTTTTCAGCTCCGGTACGCCGCCATTTACCGTCCAGTCAGGTTCATTCTTTGACGATTCACCCACTTTATACAGTGCGACGCCAATATACAGGCGCGTATTAGTCGGCTTCACCACCTCCGCCCACCATTTTGCCAGCACATCATAACGGGCCGCTTTGCGTGAGAAGGGCCAGTAAATCTGGGGAGCAATATAATCCAGCAACCCCTGTTGTACCCAACGACGGGTATCGGCATAGGCTTCATCATAGGCCGCCGCACCACGTGTATCGGAACCCGCCGGGTCGTGGGAAAGGTTGCGCCACACGCCAGCCGGACTTACGCCGAATTCAACATCGGGTTTTAGCTGCTTAATCGTGCGCGAAACCTGTTCAATCAGCTGCTGAGTATTGTGTCGCCGCCAGTCTGCCTTTGCGGTAAATCCCTGACCATAGGTTTTGAAGGTCTGACTGTCATTAAGCGCAGAATCGGGGGATTCAGCATAAAAGTAGTCATCAAACTGCACGCCATCGACGGGATAACGCGCCACCACTTCGGCCACGATACTGGTAATCCAGTCACGTACCTCCGGGATGCCTGGGTCAAGGACAAAGCGATCGCCGGCAGTACGGATCCAGTCGCGATGCAGCACAAATACGCTGGCCGGATGCAGCGACAGGGTACGGTTTAGCTCAGTGACGGTTGAGGATTTGGTATTAACCGATACGCGATAGGGATTAAACCAGGCATGAACTTTCATCCCGCGCTTATGCGCTTCATCCAGCATAAACTGCAACGGATCGTAGCCGGGATCCTCACCAATAGTCCCCGTGAGCATATCCGACCATGGCAAAATTTTTGATGGCCACAGGGCGGTGCCATCAGGTTTTATCTGGAAGAACACGGTATTTATGCCGAGGTTTTTAAGTTTATCCAGCTTATCGGTCAGTGCTTTCTGCTGCTGGCTGTTGCGCAGCGCAGCATTGCTGATATTTACCGATGCTACTGGCGGCCAGTCAAGGCGGGAAACGGTGGCCAGCCACACCCCACGTACCGGCTGCTGACTGACTGGTTTACTCTCAACAGGCTGCCGGGTTACCGGTGGAAGCGGGGTGACCAGCGACTTTGGCGGCGGGGAGGAGCAGCTGGCAAGTAACAAGGCTGCGGCAACCAGTGCGGCTGGCTTTTTAGCTCGGATAACCCTGGGGATGGCAATAATTAACTCCACTGTTTTCTGCTGGCTGCTGATATAGAAGCATTCTCTTATTATCCAGATTAAAGTCAATGTTATATGCCACCACGTTCAACAGGACTAATATTGATGTATTGCGCGATCTTAACAGCCATTTTAGGCCCTTTCCCCGCATTTAGCACAGATTTGTTCTGTGAAACATGACGTTATAATACGGTTCAGGCTGTACGCTTATTGATGCCTTGCAAAAGAATGTCGATAAGTTATAGTCAGTTTATGATGTTTATCTTTTTTTCATAAACTCCCTAAACTTTACAGGAAAGCGATGAACCGTGTAATGAATCCTTTTTCCCCAGGTGCAGGTGCTGTACCAATGGAGCTGGCTGGAAGGGGGGAAATCCAGACCAAAATAGCTGAAAATCTGGAGAGAATCCGCATAGGCAGAAACAGTCAGGGCGTAATCCTCGTCGGGCTGCGTGGAGTCGGTAAAACTGTTTTACTTCAGACAGTTTTGACTGCCGCAGAGGAAAATGGCTTTCATACCATCAACATTGAAGCCTCTGAAAGAAAATCACTCCCTGCGATGCTGGCTCCAGACATTCGAACCGCGCTTTTGAGATTGAGCCGGATGAAAGAAGTTAAAGAGCTGGCTCAACGTGGATTAGCTGCGCTTGCTGGATTTGCCTCGAAATTAAAGGTCACTTACAGCGATATCGAGGTTGGATTAGATCTGGCACCGGAACCGGGATTAGCTGACAACGGCGATTTAGAGATAGACCTGACGGCGCTTCTCGAACAGGTCGGAATTGCAGCCCAAAAGGCCGGAACGGCACTGGTGATCTTTATTGATGAACTGCAATACATTCAGGAAAAGGAGATGTCAGCTCTTATTTCCGCATTGCACAGATGCTCACAAAAAAAATACCCGATCACCATTATTGCGGCTGGTCTCCCTCAGTTAAGAGGACGGATGGGTGATGCTAAGTCTTACGCTGAAAGGCTTTTTGAGTTTGTTGATATCGGTCCATTGACTAAAGAATACTGTATTGATGCGATCAGAAAACCGATTGAGGCGGAAAACGAGTCGATTAATGATGATGCGATTGACTGCATTTTCGAAAACACTCATGGCTATCCGTATTTCATTCAGGAATGGGGCAGCCATACCTGGAATATAGCTCACGCATCACCAATTACCAAAGAAGATGTTGAAGTCTCAACGCCAGAAACAATGGCCAAGCTGGATGCCAGTTTCTTTATGGTTAGATTTGATCGCTTAACCCCGAAAGAAAAAGAGTATCTAAAAGCAATGTCTGTACTTGGCCCCGGCCCACATCGCTCTGGTGATATTGCCAGTGAACTGGATAAGAACGTGAAGTCATTAGGGCCTGTGCGGCAAAGTCTGATAGATAAGGGGATGATCTGGAGTCCATCACATGGTGACACGGCGTTTACAGTGCCTCTGTTTGATCAGTTTCTGAATCGCGTGATGCCATGAGGAAAGCAGACGGACACAGCCAATGAAAAATATACATGATCAAAGGGCAGGGAAGCGCCCTTTTTTGGCCGCTTCTGCGTAAATTCTGATGCACTGGTGTGCTGCTAAAATCACAGAATTCACGTAGCGCGATCAATTACTGTTTATCCTTATTATTCATCAGGATAGAAAGATGGAGATATGTTGACAGACTTAGCAGAGTTACTGCCTGTAATTCAGCAGCTGGAAATCCATATGCATCAACAGAAAACTCGCCGTGATGTGCATCTGGTGAATAAATTGCTGCATAAGGAGTTTGTCGAGATTGGCCGCTCGGGTCAGAGTTATACACGCGAGCAAACCATAGCGGCGCTGGCGACGGAAAGTTCTCAGGCAGAAACAGAGGCCAGCGATTTTGCCCTGGCAATGATTACGGATGGTGTGGCATTGCTGACATATAAAAGTTGTCAGCACAACAGCACAGAGGAGATCAGCCAGCGAACACTGCGCTCATCAATCTGGGTGATGTCAGAAGATGGCAACTGGCAGATGCGTTTCCATCAGGGAACACCGGCAGCGGACTAAGCCGGCAAATTATCAGTGATCAAACAGACCATTAGCAGACAGCAGAGAAGGTTAGCAAGAATGCCGACTGTACGGTTCGTAACCTGATACTGAATTTAACATAATATACATTATGCGCACCAAGGTTGTAGAGGCTCAATGCTAATGTCTATTTCTGGCTCAATCCTAATGTCTGTGTAAATAGACCCTTTTTAGTTCCACGCACTTTTTGAGATCCCGGCCAGATGGTGTTGTATTCGGCATTCCTCCGGTGTCATGTTGTTCAGTGATTCATGTGGACGTTCACAGTTATATTCTGAAAGCCACTGCTCTGTGATTTCCCGTACTTCGTTCAGCGCCCTGAACAGATAGAAATCGAGTATTTCAGTGAGGTATGTCCGGTTAAAGCGTTCAATAAATGCATTTTGAGTCGGTTACCCGGTTCGATAAATTCCAGCCTCACTGCGTGCATTTCTGCCCACTCAGCCAGAGTCAGCGAAATAAATTCCGGGCCGTTATCCATCCGAAGCATCGCGGGATAGCATTACCAATCTTCAGGCGCTTCGTCGTATATTATTCGCACAGCAAATTTGAAGATGTAGTAACCCAAAATCAAACCCAGCAGCGTCAGCGCTGCAAGATAGTATCGATAGCTACTTTCCGATAAAAAGATAAACCACGCTGCATATGCGAGAGATAATCCACACACACCAATGCCAATCCCCTGTACGATACGCGAAATTGCAGCAAGTAAAAATTTTTTCATGGTTAAACTTTCTCAAAGAAATAACAACACGTTTGATTAAACTTGTTTCTGTCAGTAGACCATAAGTTAACAGCCTGTTCAAACGGCCTGGTTTTTTCCTCAACCATAAAATAAAGAAGGTCAAGGTTACCCAGTTGTTTTAGTCTGTCGTATATCTTGGGGTTGCGTCGATTGAGGTCACGCGAAACATAGATAGAGCGAGAAATGGCGGCACCCGCAGATAATACGCTACCTATTGCCAGTCCTGATGCTATACGCGGTACTAATCTGGATGAAAGTACGTATCCCATATTGGCCGATGCCAACTGATTAAATGTCATCCTTCCGAGAAAGCTACCTCCCCCCTTTGCTGAAAGCTCTTTAACTTTCTGAAAATCAACATGGTTAAGAAAGTTTTCCATAAACACATTAACGATTTTCTCAAGGCTCTGCCTTGACGCAACGCCGCTTTTTATCAGCCTTATAAACCTTTCTCTATCATATTGATTTTCCCAACGTTTGTCGGTGTCGATAAAGTCATAACCGAGATAGTAGAAGTCGACAGGCAACGAAACAAAACCGTGTAAAAAACCTCTAAAAAAAGTTTCCGTCAAGATGGATAGCATCCGCCATGTCGTTAGCAAGCTATGGTGCAGCAACAATTACGCTGTATAACCGAAGCACGGATAAAGCGGAGATTCTGCGAAAAGCGTTGCAAAAACAGTACTCTGATATAGTCGTTAATTCTGGTTCCGCGAAACCAGAGCATCACGATATTGCCATCAACGCCACGTCAGTCGGAATGGGTAATGATGGCAACACGCCCTTTTCGCTTGAAAAGCTGCACAGCACTACCCTGGTTTGCGACATCATTATTTATCCGGAAAAAACACCATTACTTCAGCAAGCTGAAAGCAAAGGCCATCCAACTCACTATGGCAGAGCCATGCTACAGCAGCAAATCACGCTTATGCGTGAATATATGCTTAACCAATAATTACTCTCTCAACCGGATTATTGAGATTTTTATACATAAATACACTCAGAGGGTCTTCACTATACGGTGGAAATGGATCGCAAAATTCGTATCCGCAATTTTGATACAGCGCTATCGCCGGTTTTTGATATATACCTGTTTCCAGACGCAAGAGATGGCAGTCAGATTTAACCGCGAGGTTTTCTAAGTAACCCACTATTTTTTCACCGATTTTCTGGCCCCGGTATTCAGAGCGAATATAGACACGCTTGATTTCCCCACTGCCATCACCCTGGAGAAATATCGCGCCGCATCCGGCAGGATTTCCATGCTGATCGCGAACGATTAAACAGCGAATCGACTCATCCTTGATAGTACTCAGTTCAAGGCAATGATTGCTCTCGGCAGGATAAAGTTTAGCTTGAAACGCATCCAGTTCAGCGACGAGTATCGCCAACTCTGCTGAATGCTTTTCTGTTTCAGAAATATGGAACATTTATATTGAATCCTTTCTGGCAATATTTTTTATAGCCACAATCTTACGAGATTACAGCACCAAATTCAGAATCCCGTAAGCGTAATTCAAGCCGCGCGATAAGTTGCCCCAGTTCACGCAGATCTGTGCCATCCAGCACCGGTCCAGGCTGACGCACCGTCGCACTGCGGATCACACCGCGCCGCCGCAGCGTCTCTTTACGCAGAGCGAGGCCAATGCCGAACTGGAACTCGTGGCGTAACAGCGGCAGATAAATATCAAACAGATCTTCAGCGGCTTCAGGCTTGCCCGCCTGAAACAGCGCGCAAACCTGCACCAGCATTTCCGGATAAGCAAAACCGGTCATCGCCCCATCGGCGCCACGCCGCATCTCCTGCGGTAAAAACAGCCCACCGTTACCGACCAGAATACTAATGCGTCGCAGGCCGCGCGCGGCGCTTTGTTCACGCACCTGACTCAGTTTGCGCAAGCCGGGTAAATCTTCATGTTTCAGCATCACCAATTGCGGCAATGCCTCAATCAGACGCAAAATCACCGCCACTGAAGTATGCACCCCGGTGGACTGCGGGAAATCCTGCAGGCAAATCGGCACATCACGGCCCAGCCACTCCGCCAGCGTAAGGTAGTACTGGCTAATCTGTTCATCAGTTTTAAGATTAGGTATCGGCGCCAGCATCACGCCAGCAGCGCCAGCTTCCATCGCGCTGTCACTTAAACGTTTCACGTGCTGATGCGATGCATGACTTACGCCAACCACCACCGGCACGCGTCCCTTTACCCTTGCCAGCACCCGGCGCATAAACAGCAGCGACTCCTCTTCCGTCAGTTTGGAGGCCTCGCCCATCATTCCAAGGATGGTGATGCCGCTGACCCCCTGTTGCAGGTAAAAATCGGTCAGCGTGTCGGTGCTGACCAGGTCCAGCTCACCGTTATCGGTAAAAGGTGTCGCAGAAATAATACAGACGCCATTCGCCTGTTCATTAAGTTTGTTATTCATCGTTACCTCGATTGCATGCGCAAGGCGCGTATTATTCAGCAAAAGCGATGGCGTCCCGTGACCGGAACCCCCAGTCGATAACCTGCCCCGGCGTGCGCTCAAGCGGCGGAATATCTGGTGGCGCATAGGCGATAATGGTTTGCCCCAGCGAGGCAATAAACAGTTTCCAGTGCATACCACAGAATGTCGCCATCTGGATTTCACCGCGATGCCGCTGAGACATTGGCTGGCCGCTACTACCGAGCAACAAATGTTCCGGACGAATGCCCAGCGTCGCCGCCCCTTCCTGCGGGATAAAATTACACTCACCGAGGAACCCGGCGACAAAAGGCGTACCCGGTTGGCGGTAAAGGTGTTCCGGCGCGCCGGATTCAACGATATTACCGTTCTCCATAATCACGATGGTATCGGACAGATTCATCGCTTCTTCCTGATCGTGGGTGACGAACACCACGGTCAGCCCCAGCTCCTGATGCAGTTGTTTAATCTGCAACTGGATCGACTGGCGCAGATTTTTATCCAGTGCCCCCAGTGGTTCATCCATCAGCAGGATATCCGGATTAAATACCAGCGCCCGCGCCAGCGCGGTGCGCTGTTGCTGGCCACCGGATAATTCTCCCGGCATGCGCTTGCGGTACTCCTCCAGGCTGACCAGCGCCAGCGCTTCGGAAACCTTGCGTTCGATATCCACTTCAGCTAACCGGCGCATACGCAGCGAAAACGCCACGTTTTCAAACACTGACATATGCGGAAACAGCGCGTAGTTCTGGAACACCATACCAATATTGCGATCGGCAATCGGCGTGCGGCTGACATCTTTACCGGCAATACATACCCTGCCCTGATCCGGCGTTTCAAACCCGGCGATAATCTTCAGTAAGGTGGTTTTACCGGAACCGGAGGCGCCAAGTAACGTGCAAAACTCCCCGCGTCGCACTGACAGGTTTACGTTCGGCAGAGCGATAACGTCACCGTAGACTTTGCGGATCCCGGTCAGCGTGACGTCTTTACCTTGTTGTTGTTTCATGCTTTTCTCCTTGGCGACCGAACAGACTCCAGGCCAGTAAGATCAGCGCGGTCGCGCCAATCAGCACACAGGATGCGGAAATCACCGTCGGATCAAAATCAAACGACAATCCCTCATACATCAGTTTTGGCAAGGTGCGATTACGCAGCGTGGTCAGGAACAGCGCCATCACCACATCGTCAAACGATGTAATAAAGGCAAACACTGCCCCGCCAATCATGCCTGGCAGCAGCGCCGGTAACATCACGCGTCTGAACATCTGCGGCCAGCTGGCGCCGAGGCTGAGCGCCGCCAGTTCGAGACTGGGATCAAAACGTTGCAGCGCGGCGCGCATCGTGATGTAGGTAAAGGGCGTGGCCAGCACGGTGTGGCCGAAAATCAGCGCCAGCGAATTATTGATCAGTCCCAGTGGGCCGCACAGGTAATAGAGCGCCACGGCGGTAATAATCGCCGGTACGGACATCGGAATAATAAATAATATTTCCAGCAACCCTTTGCGGTTTGAACGCATTTTATAGACGCCCAGCGCTGCAGTGGCCCCGAGAATCAGCGATAACAGGGTGACGACAACGCCGACTTTAACGCTCTGCCATAACGCCGCCATCCATTTCGCATCAGCAAAGAAGTTGTTATACCAGCGCAGCCCATATTGCGGTGGCGGGAAGGTCGGGAAGTTGCCGGTGCCAAAACTGATCGGAATAACCACCAGTATTGGCAATATCAGAAACAGCGCACATAACACGCCCGCCATGGCGCTGAACCGCCCGCCGCTGGTTCGCCGCGCGCCACCCGGCTGGTTGCCCTTCCCGCTCTGGCCGCCCATCAGTTTGTCGAGGCCGAACAGGCGATTAAACAACCACAGCGCCAGCAACGTGGTTACCAGCAGCACGCCAGCCAGTGCAGCGGCGATACCCCAGTTCAGCTCATCACTGATATTGTGCGAGATCAGCTCGGCAATCATCCGCTGCGCTGGCCCTCCCATCAGCGAAGGGGTGATGTAATAGCCGATGGCGTTCATAAAAACAATAATCGCCCCCGCCACCACGCCTGGCCGGGTTAACGGTAAAATCACCCGGGTGAATATGCCAATCGCATCAGCGCCCAGACTCTGGGCGGCCTGCACCAGCGAGTTATCCATCGCGCGAAATGAGGCGTACAGCGGCAACACCACAAACGGCATCAGCACATGCGTCATGCCGATCAATACGCCGGTAAAGTTATAAAGAAAGGCAATCGGTTGATCGATAACCCGGGTGGTGACCAGCAGCGTATTCAGCGGTCCGTTTTGCTGCAACAGCGCAATCCACGCCGAGGTGCGCACCAGCGCGCTGGACCAGAACGGCAGCAATACGGCGAAAAACAGCAATTTTGACAGTGCCGGTCGCACCGAGGCCATCAGGTAAGCCAGCGGGTAGCTCATCACCACACAACAGCAGGTCACCACTGCGGCAATGACAAACGTATTCTGCAGCACAATACGGTAGATCGGCACATTCCACAGATGCAGATAATTATCGGCCGATAGCGCCCCATGACTGTAAAAGCCCTGTTTCAGCAACTCAATAATCGGCCAGATAAAAAACAGCGCCAGGAAAACCAGTAACGGTAAAGCCAGCAGCGTCAGGCGGGAAAAGCGTCTGATTCCCTTTTCACTCGCCGTGGCGCTTAGCGTTATTGATGACATAGCCCCTCCTTGCGCGTCTGGAATACATTATTCACGTCGTCTCTCCGGCTTGCGATAACACGGCTAGCTGATAAATAACTTGCGCGGATACTGGGTTAATCGCTCGTAGCCATCTTCGGTAATGGTGATGGTTTCGGACATACCGAACCCCCGCGCCAGCACATAGGTATGGAAGGTCATGCCGGGAGAAAAATGCCATGTACAACCCGGAGCCGCCTCGAGTGGCTCGCCACCACTGGGCGCCAGCAGCAGGCCGACCGAATAGAAGGTTTTATTGGTATAGGTTTCTCGTAACCCTGCCGCCAGCACCCCCTCGCGATAGATGGCATCCGGCACACTGCCCGCCACACCCGGCCTGACCTCCGCCAGCGCGGCATCCTGAATAGCAATCAGCTGTTCGACCACGCGCTGGTCTTCATCGCTGGCCTGCCCGACACGGATTGGTCGCATAAAACGCGCATGGTAATGACGCACGTTTGGCGTGGTTTCAATCTGCACGATATCGCCGTGTGCCAGCACCCGATCGCTGTAGCCGCCATGCAGATGGTACGCCCGCTCTCCTGATGACATCACTCCCGGCCCCGGCAGATCGCTGCCCGCACGGATCATTGCGCCACAGATTTCAGCCGCCATTTCGCGTTCGCTGACGCCAGTACGGGCAGATGCTATCGCTGCTGACATGCCCGCCTCCGCCGCCCGGGCTGCGCGGCGCTGATAAGCAATTTCCGCGGGCGATTTTATAAAACGCATTTGTGTCACCAGCTGGCTTTCATCGAGCATCAGGGCTGCGGGTAAACCAGCCTTGATGCCATTAAACCGCGCCACCGACAATGGCCATGCGCCCATTTCCACCGCCAGGCGCGGTGAATGGCCAAGTCGCGCGCGGATTGCCTGCACGGCGATATCCGTTTTATCGTCGCTGTCGTTCCACATCACCCGATCGCCATAGATGCAGGTGCTGTCGAGATAATATTCCTCCACGTCGCGGCAGATCACCGTCGGCTCGCCGTTTGCCGGAATAATGGCAAACTGGAAAGAGGAGTAGGCGCGGGTAAAGAATCCCGTCAGCCAGGTCACGCTTTCCGGCATAAATGCCAGCAGCGCGTCATAACCTTTTTCGATCAGTTGCTGCTGCACCCGTTGCAGGCGCTGCTCATACTCTGTTTTTTCAAACCAGTAGCTGGTTGCCACCATCACATATCCCCCTTTAATCGATTGACGATCATTGCTGCATCGCGGTGTTATAGGCTTCGCCTGCCGCCAGCGAGTGATCCGCCCACCAGTTGATATTCATAAACAGTGCATTGGACAAACGCTCCGGGGTCGAAGGCAGCCGCGCCTGGCGGGTTTTATCGATCAGCGGAATGGATTTAGGGGTAACCGGACCGTAGGCCACATACTGACTGAAACGGGCCTGCACGTCGGGACGGATAATGTAGTTAAGGAACTTAACCGCCTGCGCCTTGTTCGGTGCATTTTTGACAATCATAAAATAGCCCACCTGCGCCACCGACTGATCCCAGGACATCGCAATCGGCTGACCGCTATCGATCCCGGCCTGGAAGCGACCGTTCCAGCCCAGCGCCATCACCACTTCGCCACTGGCCAGCGCCTGCACCGGCTGCGCGCCGGATGACCACCACATCGCAACATCAGGTTTAATCTGGCGGATCTTATCCAGCGCCCGTTTCATACCTGCGGGAGTATCAAGGGTTTTATAGACATCTGCGGGGGCTACGCCATCGGCGAGCAGTGCGGCTTCCAGCACCGTATCGGGTTTATCCGGCAGCGTGCGTTTACCCGGGAATTTTTTTACATCCCAGAAGTCAGCGAACGTTTTCGGACCGCCGTTGGGAAAGGCTTTAGTTGAATAACCGATTACCGTGGAGAAAATTTCAGACGGCACACCGTAGTCATTGCGTGCTTCCGGCAGGACATTCTCTTCATTGACCATTTCCGGCGTGATCTTCTCAAAAAGTCCGCTTTTCGCCCCCTGCATCAGGCTGGCGCCGCCTGCAGTCACCACGTCCCACTCCACCTTATGGATATCCACCATGGCCTTGATGCGCGCGATAACCGGATTGGTATCTTCAATAATTTCGATGCCGCTCTCTTTGGTAAAGGGTTTCATCCACGCCTCGCGGATACCGTCCTGATAAGCCCCGCCCCAGCTGGCGAAGGTCATTTCATCCGCGGCGGTGGCGCTTAACGGCATTGCCAGCGAGAAAACCACCGAAAAGGCAACTAACATACCGGGCACTGTTGCATGCAATCTTGTCATTACATCTTTCCCTTTATTAATTGATCAAGACCGGTACCGTCACTTATCAGTGATCCGCACCGGGCGATAAATGGTTATCTGGAAATAAATGTCACAAAGCGGGTAAGCATCGACTTGGCTGCGATAGCCTCGTCGGCGGTAGCGATTAACTGTGCGATATCGCCGCCATCGCGTTCCATCGTGGCGCGGTTCTGTTCAAACCACAGTGGCGCCTGCTCCAGCGTAATTTCCGGATGGCCCTGGATTCCCCAGATCGGCTGATCTTTATAACGCCAGATCTGATTGGGACACTGGTCGCTGGCGGCCAGAATGGTCATATCCGGGTGAGTGGCGCGTACTTCATCGTTATGCCAGACAAACATATACACCTGTGGCACGATGCCGGCGGCGATACTATCTTCAGCGGCTGCGGGCGTTGCCTGTAGCCATTTATTGCCGATCTCACAGGTTTCACGCCGGAATACCTGGTCCTTACCACATAATGCTGAGGCGAGGATCTGGCTGCCAAAACAGATGCCTAGCATCGGGATACCCAGCGCGGCGGCTTCGCTGATTAACTGATGTTCACGGTGTATAAAAGGAATATCTTCATACGCGCCGTGCGGGCTGCCGGAGAGAAAAATACCGTCGTAACCGCGCAGATCGTCAGGAAATTCGTTTTGCCACGCCCAGTAGTGATCGACCTCTAATCCCCATGCTGCAAATCGTTCCTCCAGCCGGGCAATCGTCTGTTTCGATTTGCCATTATGGAGATAAAGCAGACGCTTCTGACCCATTCACTCCCCCTGATACGGATTGACGGACCGCCGTAAGCGGTCAGGATTTATCGCAAACTGCTGGCCGTGAACGACTGAAGAATGCCGTAACGTGCCCCTTCGATGTGCTGAACCATTAACTGTGCAGCCCGATCGCCATCACCCGCTTCTATGGCGTCAATAATGGCGAGGTGCTCGTCGCGTCCGGACTCAAAGCGCGTCGGCACCGTCTCTTTACCAAACATCCTTGTGCGGGCGCGCAGTTCACTGATTAGCCGCAGAGATAATTTATTGCCGCTGGTTTCAGCAATGCTGAGATGCAAAAAGTCGTCGACTTCCCAATGGTCGCTGGCGGTCACCTGATCGGGACTGGTCATTGCCATCAGACGCTGGCGGATATCTGCCAGCTTCGCCGCCGACATTTTGCCAGCAGCATTACGTGCTGCGTCAGCCTCGAGCAAAATGCGTACCGCCATAATTTCCAGGATTTCACTTAACTCCACGCCATTCACCAGCAGCGTTCTGCCGGATCGACGCAGATAGTCGCTGCCTTCCAGCCGGCCGAGCGCTTCGCGAACGGGCGTTCGCGACAGGCCGAGCTGTTCTGCCAGTCGGCGTTCATTGACCACTTCGCCATTACTGAGCGCGCCGCTCTGGATCATATGCAGCACGGCGTTATACGCATTTTGCGTTAACGACTGATCGCTGGTTGGGGCTAATTTCGTCAATTTAATCCTCGCCTGCCAGGTGCATGATTTTTGTGCTGCTTATTTTTTGTATTCTATTTGTATACCATTTGTCCACCACGCGACTTTGCGGCGAATTGCGTTAAAAATAAGTTTATTGGCATTGAACGGCAGAGAAATAAGCAAAGCTTATTTTTTAGCCATGGTCGGGGTGAGAAGCGTGCAGATGGGATAATGCCTGCCCGCATCAGCGGCGGTGCGGCTTAAACGGAGAAGTAGAAAAAATCGCAGAGATAGCAGGTCATAGCTTAAAGTTAGCCTTAATGACCTGGCTGAGGTTTCTGAAATAAATAATTCGTATAGATATAAACGAGGGAAAGCAGCTTTCGCGACTTAGCTGCTTCCTCGCTGCTGACTGGCAGTCACGCTCAGTTTTTTAGTGTTAACGTAATACGGGTCAGCTCGGATGGACGGCCTAACCGGATCGCCATCCCCGGCCAGAGCGCAGTTCCGTTATTGACATACAGTGACATGCCATCCACTTCATAGTGCCCCGAAACAAAGCCACCATTGGCGCGGGCAAACAGCCGATCAAAACCCGCAATCAACCCGCCATGGGTATGGCCAGATAACTGACCGCCGACGCCCTGCGCCGCATTCAGTCGTGCATTACGCGGTTGATGATCAAGCAGCATCACGGCCGCATCCTGTGGCGCGCCCGCCAGCGCTTTGCCCAGATCCGGACCGGGGAAACCTGAGCGTGGCGCCGATAAGTCCGTCACCCCAGCCAGCACCAGATTCTCTCCACGCCGCTCAATCACCGTGTGACTGTTAATCAGCGGTTTCATGCCCAGTGAATCAAGGTGTTCAGTCCATACCTGTTGTTCAAAGAAATATTCGTGATTGCCGGTAATAGTAAAAACACCGTCTGGCGCCTGCAGGCCGCGTAACGGATCAACGTCCCGTTTCCTGTTTGCCAGGGTGCCGTCAATCACATCTCCGGTGATAACAATCAGGTCCACACTCAGGGCATTGGCCCGTTTAACCAGGCGTGCCGTCCATAAGCTGTTAAATAGCCTGCTGATATGCAAATCAGTCAGTTGCAGCAGCTGATAGCCCTCAAACTGACGCGACAGGTTTTTAACTTCGATAATAATATCTTTTACCGGCGGCACCCGTATGGCCTGATAAACGCCAAATGCCGCGACAATCATCGCGCCAGTGCCCAGCACATAGCGAACGGCGGGGACCATCTCCAGCGGGTGCTGAAACAGCAGCGCGATCAGCGTTACCGCGTCCAATAGCAGCTGAGAAATGGCGATAAATAACACCGTACTGAACGCCCAGTTAAACAGGATAATCACCGCTCTGGGCATCTCCGGCGACATTGCACTGCCCGATGAAAACTTGCTGAACAGCAGATACTGTGAAGAGATCAGCATCAGTAAGGCAACCACTACTTTTACCGCTGGCGGCCAGGGTAACGGGCCAATAAAACGCACAATGGCATACCAGCTGGGCAGGCTAAAAATCAGATGAAACATTATTATAATTCCCGGTAATTGGATTATACGCCGGGCATTCAGGTGTCGATCAGCGCATCATAAAGCACCTGTAGCCGCAGTCGCAAAAACAGCACCGCCTGGTGCTTACGCGATAACAGGGTTTCAACCGCAGTCCCTGTTTCATCGGCTAGTTGCTTAAAGGAATAGCCCTGAAGTTCAGTCATTTCAAATGCTTCACGCTGTGGCAACGGCATATCCGCCAGCGCCTGTTCCAGCTCCTGCCAGACCAGCTGACTTAAATACTGATCTTCGGCGCCGTTTTGCGGATTAAGCAATATCTCCCCGAACGCTTCCTCAGCAGGCCACTGGTTATCCAGCATATCGGATAACAGTAATTCCCGCTTTTTACGCGATCTGTCGATCAGCTCGTTACGTGCGGCGCGATAGAGCCAGGCGGCGACCTGCTCAACAGGATGGAGATAGCTGTCAGCTTTAATCAACTGATAGCTGATCTCCTGATACACATCTTCCGCATCGGCAATACTGGCGGTGCGTCTGGCAATAAACGCCCGCAGCCGTCTCTGGCAGCCACGCAGAGCAGCGATCAGATCAAGGTTCCGCTCCGTAGCTGTTTTCGTCATTATGCCTGGCCACTCTCATCGCTACGCGATTGATTATCCTGTTCCTTACGATGACAGCAACCATGCCAGCGCCCCCTGCCGCGCTGTTTAATAAACGCCTCACGCTGCTCAGGACTCATCGCCATCCAGTGTTCGCGTAGCTCCCGGCCATGGCGTCCAAACAGGCCATGGCCCCTGAAACCGCCGAACAGGATTTTACTCAGGATCAGTAAGCCCAGCGCCTGGAAAAAACTGATGCTTTTTACGCCAAAAATATCCGGCAGCAGCGCATTCCACAGCAACATCACCAGCGTGGTCGCCGCGATAACCGCCACTGCAATCATCACCACTATTTTAAATTTACGATCGTTCATCTTCTCTACTCTATGTTGTTTAGCTACAGAGGTAGACGAATCAGCAGTAAAAATATTTGCGCCTGGCAGGATTTTTTTTACAACTCTGCCTGACGCTCCCCGGTGAGGCTTCGCAATCTGTGCGCGCTAAGGTATAGTCCGCATTTTACGGAGGAACCATGCTGACCAACTCATCCATTCGCCTTAACAAATATATCAGCGAGAGCGGTATCTGCTCACGCCGCGATGCCGACCGCTACATCGAACAGGGTAATGTTTTTATTAACGGCAAGCGTGCCACGGTGGGTATTCAGGTCGCTCCCGGCGATGTGGTGAAGGTTAACGGTCAGCTTATCGAGCCGCGTGACGAAGAAGATCTGGTCCTGATCGCGCTGAATAAACCGGTTGGCATTATCAGCACCACGGAAGAGGGTGAACAGGATAATATTGTTGATTTCGTTAACCACAGCAAGCGCGTCTTCCCGATCGGCCGTCTGGACAAAGAGTCACAGGGACTGATTTTCCTCACCAATCACGGTGATTTGGTTAACAAAATCCTGCGTGCTGGCAACGACCATGAAAAAGAGTACGTGGTGACCGTCAACAAGCCGGTGACTGATGAGTTTATTACTGGCCTTGGCGCCGGTGTGCCGATGCTGGGCACGGTGACCAAAAAATGCAAAGTAAAGAAAGAAGCGACCTTTGTGTTTCGTATCACGCTGGTGCAAGGGCTTAACCGTCAGATTCGCCGTATGTGCAAACACTTTGGCTATGAAGTCACCAAACTTGAACGTACGCGGATTATGAACGTTAATCTGAAGGGGCTGCCGCAGGGCGAGTGGCGGGATCTGACTGACGATGAACTGATCGAGTTATTTAAGCTGATTGAAAACTCCTCTTCCGAAGAAAAACCAGTTAAAAAGACCCAGGCTAAACCCGCCGTCGCGAAAAAACCGGTTACTGGCGCGGCAAAAAACGCCGAAAAAGCGGAGGGTAATTCGGCTTCGCGCAAACGCTTTAACCAGCCCGGCCGTAAGAAAAAGGGACGTTAAAGGGTAATGGCCGTTGCATCGACATACTACCAGGCAACGGCCATCACGCAAAACGGGGTGATGGCTTTAAACTGACTGCACTTAACCCATATAAATAGCATGGCTATTGTGTATTTCATTTTTATTACAGCCCTGAACAGGTATCATATAAAGTAAATTTTCATGCCATCTGGCAGTAAAAACCACCCTGCTTTAGCCGTCCGCTGACTCTCTGCCCCTCTTATTAATCACCCTGTAAATCCTTTACGGCGATATTATCGATTACAAAACCACCAACACTATGATTTATATGACAAAATCATAAACAAATTTAAACAAAATTAATTATTGAGTCGCGGGGCAAAAAGCCATATATTGGCCGCGTTTTTTCACACTGTAGTTAACTTATTCATTTAATTATTCAACTGTGGCGTTAAAGCCCATGGTTGTAGGA
Organism: Winslowiella toletana; assembly: GCF_017875465.1. Taxonomy (NCBI): domain Bacteria; kingdom Pseudomonadati; phylum Pseudomonadota; class Gammaproteobacteria; order Enterobacterales; family Erwiniaceae; genus Winslowiella; species Winslowiella toletana. The sequence goes on along the minus strand of NZ_JAGGMQ010000001.1, from coordinate 4,911,947 downwards.
GAGATATGATGACGGATAAAGTCCGTATTGATACTTTAGATGCGAATTCATTACATGGAAACAATGAAACCTATTTAGCGCGTCAGGCTGAATTTGAATCGAATGTCAGGAGCTACCCACGTAAATTGCCGTTAGCAATTGCGAAAGCTCAGGGCGTTTGGATCACTGATGTTGAGAATAATCAATATCTTGATTGTCTGGCGGGCGCCGGTACGCTGGCGCTGGGTCATAATCATCCCGATGTTCTGCAAAGCATCCAAAATGTCATTACCAGCGGCTTGCCGTTACATACACTTGATCTGACTACCCCGTTAAAAGACAAGTTCTCCGAGTACCTGCTCTCTTTACTGCCAGGCGAAGGCAAAGAGTACTGCCTGCAGTTCACCGGCCCTTCCGGTGCTGATGCGGTAGAAGCCGCGATCAAACTGGCGAAAAAGCACACCGGCCGTAGCGGCGTGATCAGCTTCTCCGGTGGTTATCATGGCATGACGCATGGCGCGCTGGCGGTTACCGGCAATCTGTCGCCAAAAGAAGCCGTCAATGGCATGATGCCAGAAGTGCAGTTTATGCCTTACCCGCATCTGTACCGCTGCCCGCTGGGTATCGGCGGTGAAGCTGGTGTTAAAGCATTAACATACTATTTCGAAAATCTGATTAATGATGTTGAGAGTGGCGTGCGCAAGCCTGCGGCGGTGATTCTGGAAGCGGTTCAGGGCGAAGGCGGTGTGAACCCGGCTCCGGCGGAATGGCTGCAGAAAATCCGTAAAGTGACTCAGGAACACGGCATTTTACTGATTATCGACGAAGTTCAGGCTGGTTTTGCCCGCACCGGTAAATTCTTTGCCTTTGAACATGCCGGCATTCAGCCAGATATTATCGTGATGTCAAAAGCTGTGGGCGGTGGCCTGCCACTGGCGGTACTGGGCATCAAAAAACAGTTTGACGCCTGGGAACCTGGTCACCATACCGGAACCTTCCGTGGCAACCAGCTGGCGATGGCCACTGGCCTGACTACGCTGCAGTATCTGAAAGATCATCAGATCGCTGAGAAAGTGGCTGCCCAGGGTGAATGGCTGAAAGCCAGACTGGCCGAACTGCAGCAACGCTATCCGGTGATTGGCAACGTGCGCGGTCTGGGCTTAATGATCGGTATCGAGATGGTTAAACCCGAAGAAGCGCAGGATCATATGGGTTGTCACCCGGCTGATGGTCAGTTATCCGCCCTGCTGCAGAAAAAATGCTTTGAATCCGGACTGATTCTGGAGCGTGGCGGACGCCATGGCAGCGTATTGCGCCTGCTGCCGTCACTGCTGATTACCAATGAAGAATTAGCAATTTTCCTGGATAAATTTGAAAACGCCCTGCTTTCCGCTGGCGTAAAACCAGTTTGAGTGGAGTGAATTCGATGTCCAGGTTAAACCCGATTCTGGCGGCCTCTGCGCAAAGCACTGAAGCCTACCAGCAGGCGATTGCCCAGAGTAGCGAAGCCGTCGTGCAGTGGCTGCAACAACCTGAGATGTATCAGGGAAAAACCGTTGCTGAACTGCGTGAACGCATTACGCTGGATTTTAATCCTCAGGGTCTGGGCAACCAGGCGGCAATTGAACGCGCAATTGAATACTTTTTGAAAGACAGCCTGTCGGTACATCACCCACAGTGCGTCGCGCATCTGCACTGCCCAAGCCTGGTGGTTAGCCAGGCCGCTGAAGTGCTGATTAACGCCACTAACCAGAGTATGGACTCCTGGGATCAAAGCCCGTCAGCTACCATCATTGAGATGAAGCTGATTGAATGGCTGCGTACTCAGGTGGGCTATCAGCCTGGCGATGCTGGTGTATTCACCAGCGGCGGCACTCAGAGCAACCTGATGGGTCTGATGCTGGCGCGTGATGCCTTCTTTGCGCGTCAGGGCCACTCGATCCAGCAAGACGGTCTGGTGGGTAACCTCAGAAAGATTAAAGTGTTATGTTCTGAAAACGCCCATTTCTCGGTGCAGAAGAATATGGCTTTACTCGGCCTTGGTTATCAGTCAGTAACGCTGGTGAAAACCGATCGCTTTGCGCGTATGGATCTGAACGATCTTGCCGATAAAGTGGCGCAGGCGCAGGCTAATGGCGAGCAGATTCTGGCGATTGTGGCGACTGCGGGCACCACTGATGCCGGCGCCATCGACCCACTGCGCGCCATCGCCACGCTGGCGGCAGAACATCAGATCTGGGTGCATGTGGATGCCGCCTGGGGCGGCGCTTTGCTGCTGTCTGAGCAGTATCGTAACTATCTGGACGGGATTGAACTCGTGGACTCCATTACTCTGGACTTCCACAAACAGTTCTTCCAGACCATCAGTTGCGGCGCGTTTCTGTTAAAAGAAGAACGTCACTATGAGCTGATGCGTTATCAGGCCGCTTACCTGAACTCAGAGTTTGACGAAGCGCAGGGCGTGCCAAACCTGGTGTCGAAATCATTGCAGACCACCCGTCGTTTTGATGCGTTAAAACTGTGGATGGGACTGGAAGCGTTAGGCCAGCAACAGTATGCCGCGATCATCGATCATGGCGTTACTCTGGCGCAGCAGGTTGCGCACTATGTCACTGAGCAGCCATCACTGGAGCTGGTGATGCAGCCACAGCTGGCCAGCGTGCTGTTCCGCTATCGCCCGCAACAGCTGGCGAACAGCGGCGACGCTGCCGTAGCATTACATAACCAGCAGATTGGCGATGCGCTGCTGGAATCCGGTCGCGCCAATGTCGGGGTAACCGAGTTTAATGGCATTACTTGCCTGAAACTGACGTTACTGAACCCGACGGTGACGCTGGAAGATATTAAAGTCCTGCTGGCGCTGGTTGAAACCACCGCGCAACAGCTGCTGACCGCTTAATACTCCGCGCTGCAACAGATAAAAAGCCGATAACTATCATGGTTATCGGCTTTTTTTATGCAAGCCTGTGACCGCCAGGCCGCTATTTCTTACCCTGCCAGTTAGCCCATGGACTGTCTGCGGGCAATTCGTCGCGGCTTGTCTGCGGATCACTCAGTGAATCAATATACAAAGCTTCCACTTCCTGGCGCGCCCAGGGGGTACGGCGCAGAAACTTCAGGCTGGATTTGACGCTGGGATCGCTTTTAAAGCAGTTAATATTGACGCGTTTGGCCATTTCCGCCCAACCATAGCGCGCCACCAGGGCGTTAACAATGGCTTCAAGCGTAACGCCATGCAGCGGGTCTTTTGAGGAGTGGGCAGTCATAATCAATCCGGTAACCAACAATAATTGCCCACACCATACTGACTGCCCGGGCCTTGTGCAAATATTCTGATGCAGACGGATTTACGAAGGAAACAGATGCGCAGTAGCCTTGTTCGCCAGTTGGCCTTATGATTTACATCAATAAATTTTCTCAGGGAAAGTAGATGCGCCAATCAGACTATATCCGACTGTTATTATTAGCCGCCATCTGGGGCGCCAGTTTTTTGTTTATGCGCATTGCAGCGCCCGCCTTTGGCGCGATTAACACCGCATTTTTGCGTGTGCTGTTTGGCTGTATCGGGCTTGGCGCCATTATTTTGCTGTTACGCTCCAGCCTACAGTTTCATGGCAAACTCAGGTCGGCACTGCTGCTGGGGGTTATCAATTCCGGCCTGCCGTTTCTGATGTATTGCCTGGCGGCAAAATGGCTGCCGGCCGGTTACTCGGCGATCCTGAACGCCACCACGCCTTTAATGGGGGCGCTGATTGGCTTCAGTTTCTTTGCGGAGAAGCTAAATATTAAAAAGTGGCTGGGGGTATTTATCGGCCTGTGCGGCATTATGCTGATCACCACGACTGGTGAAGTCCACTCCACAGGCTTTGTGATTGCCGGTGTGACAGCTTGTCTGGTGGCGACCGGATGTTATGGCATTGCCGGATATCTGGCCCGCCGCTGGATTTCCGAACGCGGCGGTCTTGATCCGGTTATTGTGGCATGTGGCAGCCAGATCGGCGCCACGCTGTTTCTGCTGCCGTTTTTTCTGTTCTCCATCGCCACGCAGCCGCCGGTTTCGTGGGGGCAACCGCTGGTCTGGCTCTGTGTTCTGGCGCTCGGGCTGATCTGTACGGCCCTTGCTTATATTCTCTATTTCCGCCTGGTGGCCGATATCGGTCCAATGCGCACGCTGACGGTGACTTTTCTGATCCCGCCTTTCGCTATTTTATGGGGATATCTGGTGCTGGGTGAAACCATTAACCAGGGCTTTATCGCCGGCGCGATTATCGTCTGTGTGGCGGTATGGCTGGTGGTAAGTCCGGGCAGAGACAGGCAAGCTGCGTAGGCGCGGCGTTCTCGCCGCCCGTGCCGATGATTTAAAATGGGAGCCGGGAACGGCTCCCCTACGGAAACAACTTACTGCGTTTTACGTGCGGCTATAATCGCATCCGCCACATTGCGCGGCGCTTCGGCGTAATGATGGAACTCCATACTATAGGTGGCGCGTCCCTGTGACATCGAGCGCAAGGTAGTCGAATAACCGAACATCTCGGACAGCGGCACCTCGGCGCGGATCACCCGGCCACCATGCAGTTCATCCATACCCTGCACCATACCGCGCCGTGATGAGAGATCGCCCATTACGTTACCGGCATACTCTTCCGGAGTTTCCACTTCGACGTGCATTACCGGTTCCAGAATCACCGGGCTGGCCTGCCGCGCCGCCTCTTTAAACCCAAAGATCGCCGCCATTCTGAACGCCAGCTCCGAAGAGTCGACTTCATGGTACGAACCGAAGGTTAAGGTCACTTTAATATCCACCACCGGATATCCCGCCACCACACCGCTGTTCAGCGCTTCGCGAATGCCCTTTTCCACCGAAGGAATATACTCACGCGGTACCACGCCGCCTTTGGTTGCATCGTCAAAGATAAAGCCTTTACCTGCTTCCAGCGGTTCCAGCGTCAGCACTACATGACCATACTGCCCTTTACCGCCGGACTGGCGGACAAATTTGCCTTCCACATCCTTAACCGTTTTTCGTACGGTTTCGCGATAGGTGACCTGCGGACGACCAATATTGGCTTCGACGCCAAACTCACGTTTCATCCGGTCAACGATAATTTCCAGATGCAGCTCTCCCATACCGGAAATAATCGTCTGGCCGGATTCTTCATCGGTATGCAGATGAAACGACGGGTCTTCCGCCGCCAGCCGTTGCAGTGCGATGCCCATTTTCTCCTGATCGGCCTTGGTCTTTGGTTCAATCGCCAGTGAAATCACCGGGTCCGGAAACTCCATGCGCTCCAGTGTCAGTACCGCGTTCGGATCGCACAGGGTTTCGCCGGTGGTGACCTCTTTCAGGCCAACACAGGCGGCAATGTCTCCCGCGCGGATCTCGTCCACTTCGTGACGGGTATTGGCATGCATCTGCACAATACGCCCGATACGCTCTTTCTTGCCTTTTACCGGGTTATAGACGCTGTCCCCCTTATGCAGTACGCCGGAATAGACGCGTACAAAAGTCAGCTGGCCGACATACGGGTCGGTCATCAGTTTAAACGCCAGCGCCGAGAATTTTTCATTATCATCGGCATGACGTTCCACCTGCTCACCCCGTTCATCAATGCCTTTCACCGCCGGGATATCCAGCGGCGACGGCATCAGCTCCACCACCGCATCCAGCATGCGCTGCACGCCTTTATTTTTAAATGCGCTGCCGCACAGCACTGGCTGAATTTCACCGGCCACAGTGCGCAGACGCAGACCCTGCGTCACTTCCTCTTCACTGAGATCGCCCTGTTCCAGATACTTATCCATCAGCGCTTCGCTGGCTTCCGCCGCCGCGGCCACCATTTTCTCGCGCCATAGCTGCGCGGTGGAAACCAGCGCCGGCGGGATCGGCGCATAATTAAAGGTCATGCCCTGAGTGGCATCATCCCAGTAAATGGCGCGCATTTTGTTCAGATCGACCACGCCAGCAAAGTGCTCTTCACTGCCAATCGGGATAACCACCGGTACCGGATTCGCTTTTAGTCGATCGATCATCATTTGCACCACACGGAAAAAATCCGCGCCGGCCCGGTCCATTTTATTTACAAATGCCAGCCGCGGCACATGATACTTATTCGCCTGACGCCAGACGGTTTCCGACTGCGGCTGTACGCCTCCTACCGAGTCATAGACCATTACCGCACCGTCCAGCACGCGCATAGAGCGTTCTACTTCAATGGTAAAGTCGACGTGCCCCGGGGTATCGATAATATTGATACGATGCGGCGTGAAACCGTTATCCATACCCGGCCAGAAGCAGCTGACTGCGGCCGAGGTAATGGTAATTCCGCGCTCCTGCTCCTGCGCCATCCAGTCGGTCGTCGCTGCGCCATCATGAACTTCACCCAGCTTATGGCTCATGCCAGTGTAAAACAGGATACGTTCAGTGGTGGTGGTCTTACCGGCATCAATATGGGCGGAAATACCAATGTTGCGATAACGTTCAATGGGGATGGTTCGGGGCATGATGCGTCCTTAGTCAGTATGACAGGTTATGGCCAGATTCTGTTTTTCCGGCCTGATTGGGTTGTTGCTGGCGAATATCATAGTACAATAGTACGAGTATATACGAACTATTTGAGCCATTGATATTGCCGATGGAGAGATCTGCCGCTGCGCTGGTATTGCTGCCACACTTTGCTATATTAGCGCTCCGCAGCAAACCACCATCGCCACAGGAATATTATGATCGCCAGTCACCCCGAACGTGAACAACTCCGCCTGGAAAATGTGCTTTTTGCGCTCGGTAACCCGATGCGGCTGGAGATCGTACAGACGCTGGCGAATCAGGGTGAACAGGCCTGCGGCCTGCTGCGACGGGATGTGGCCAAATCGACCATGACCCACCACTGGCGGGTATTGCGCGACAGCGGTGTGATCTGGCAGCGGCCACAGGGACGCGAGAATTTAATTTCGCTGCGCCGGGAAGATCTTGACGCCCGCTTTCCCGGCTTGCTGGATACGTTATTGCAGGTGATGGAGAGTAAAACGCAAGATTAACCCTGCTGACCGCTGCTGTTCAGAGCAATGGCGGCCTGCAAGCTGGCCGTCGGGCCGGTAAGTATTTTTACCCTGGTATTAATATAACCCACGGCGTCACTCATTGACGATTGTGCCAGCACCAGACAATCACAATCGCGATGCTGAGCCAGATAATCACTGGCGTGTCCGGCGATACATCGATGATAAGCCGCAAGATTCCCGGCTTTAAACTGCGCCCAGGCATCGGGAACACATGCAACCGTGACCTGCCGGCTGGCACTCTGCCGCTGTAAAAACAGCGCACGGGTCGGAGCCAGCGTGGTGGGCGCCGTACACAGCACCAAAATATGGTGGCTGCCGCTAAAAGCCTGATCCACCAGTGTCGCATCCAGACGCAGCACCGGCTTACTGAACCGATGGCTTTCCGCTGCCGCCCCCCCCAGCGTGGTACAACTGATAATCACCGCATCGGCCTGCTGGCACAGCTCTGCAATGACCCGTTGCGTCATGCCGATAATTTCCGGAGTCATCGCTGCCGCCTGTTCTGCATCCGCCAGTAGTTGCGCTTCAACCTGATGCGCCAGCGTAACGCCCGGCGCCGCCAGCTGCTGCAGGCTCTGCTGAAACAGCGCAATATTGCTTTCGGCAGCATGTAAGCAGGCAATTTTCATCATTAATCCTCACAAATTCAAATATTAACTATCTCTGCCTGCCCCGCTGATTACCAGCAATTTTTATCGCGTGCTGCTGCACCATGATTGCTCATTGCGCCAGCACGGCGCACCGTGGTTGCCCAGCAAACGGTTGCGTATTTCCCTCAAAATTGTATACAAGTGATAACCCGCCATTGCGCAAACTGGTACAGAAATTGCTTTTTACTGTAGAGACTTACAGGAGAATGCAATGAAAGCGATCGTGATTGGTGGCGGGATTGGTGGGATATGTGCAGCCCTTGCGCTGAAACGTTTTGGTATCGAAACTGCTGTATACGAGGCAGTTAAACAAATAAAACCGGTTGGCGCGGCAATTTCCATCTGGCCTAACGGCGTGAAATGCCTGAACTACCTTGGCATGAAAGAACCCCTGCGCGCCCTGGGCGGACCAATGCACTATATGGCTTATAACGAATATCAGCAGGGACAAACGCTGACCCGCTTCAGTATGGATCCATTGATCGAAAGCGTGGGTGAACGCCCTTACCCGGTGGCGCGCGCTGAGTTACAGGCCATGCTGCTGGATAACTATGGCCGCGATGCCGTGCAGTTCGGTAAACGCGTAACCGCTGTTGAACAGTCCGCCAGTGGCGTTACTGCATTCTTCGACGATGGCAGTGAAGCGCATGGCGATCTGTTAATTGCCGCCGATGGTACGCATTCGGTGGTCCGTCAGCATGTTTTAGGTTACCCGACGGAGCGTCGTTACGCCGGTTATGTTAACTGGAACGGCCTGGTGGAGATTGACGAAAGTATTGCCCCGGCCAATCAGTGGACCACCTTTGTCGGCGAAGGCAAACGGGTTTCACTGATGCCGGTCAGTGGTAATCGCTTCTATTTTTTCTTTGATGTGCCACTGCCGCCGGGGCTGGCGGAAGATCGCAGCACGCTACGCGCCGATCTGCAACGTTACTTTCGCGGCTGGGCGCCACAGGTGCAGCAGCTGATTGCCAGTATCAATCCGGAGACCACCAACCGGATTGAGATTCACGATATCGAACCTTTTATGCCGCTGGTTAAAGGCCGGGTAGCGCTGCTGGGCGATGCCGCGCACAGCACCACACCAGATATTGGTCAGGGGGGCTGTGCAGCGATGGAAGATGCGGTGGTGCTGGCGACAGTGCTGCAAACCCATTCGCTGGGCATTGAAGATGCGCTGCTGCGCTATCAGGACAAACGCGCCGTACGGGTAAAAGATCTGGTGCTGAAAGCGCGCAAACGCTGTGATGTTACTCATGGCAAAGAGATGGCGGTCACCGAGCAGTGGTATAAAGAACTGGAGCAGGAGACCGGGGAACGTATTCTGGCTGGTATGTGCGAGACGATTCTCGGTGGACCGTTGCAGTAATGGATATGATGCGGGCCAGCAGTGGCTGGCCTTCAATGCTATCTGAGTTTACTTTGGTGGGGTTGAGAAAAAAACTCTCGCATCGTTCAGTATTTTTAAATCCTGATTATAACTGCGAATATCCTTATTTACCCTGCCTAAATTATGCCTCACATTATCACTTTCTATTGAAAAGTCTGTTATTTGTTTATTGAGGTTTGATAATATTTTATCTTTGCGAGAGGTGTCATGGTCGATCTGAATTTTTTTGATACTTTCTTTATATTTGACTGAAAAAAATCTATCAAGAATGTCTAAATAATTCCTGCTGTAGGATTTATAAACTCCCTTATCAAGCCGGACGTGATCCGTCACGATCTTATCAATAGCACTCACCTTGGCTTGTATGGCCTTTATTTTTCCTGCTGTATTACTATGATCTTTTACATACATCCCTTGCTCGCTAACTTTTGCCTTCTTTTCAGATTCAATAAACCTATCCAGATAAGATATCATTTCTAAGGCGGTATCGCCGCTAACATTACAGGGTGGTATTTTTGCGGCAGTATTATAATCACCTGAGTTAACGGCAATATTCCTGTAATGCTTTGCTATATTATTAACCAGCGTCTTCCATTCATCCATCGTTTGCGGTTTTTCCTCTACGATGGGACGAGGATTGTTATTTTTATAGATCCGGTTCTGTAAAGATGAACAATCTGCAACTTTCACACTGCATTTAACTGGTTGATTTTTTAATGATACAATCCCTTTTGCTATATTAGATTCACTTACCCCCGCAACATTATAATTTGAATATAACTGTTGCGGCGCCCCAAAATTTACAATCTTCGCCGTTCCCACTGCTGCTTTTCCTTATTGCTATATAATTATGCGCATGCTAATGAAAGATTGATATTCTTTCTTCTAAAATTCGCTTTTTTTACAGGGAATAATGGGCAATATTGATTAAAATCATCGGATTTACTGCGGGCCACTGTTAGTTAGTGGCCCGTGAAATATCTGGTTTGCACTGGTGGGATCAAAAAATCCGTTTTTATTCAGGGCTAAGCATATTTTGACGATTAGTATATATCTCCCTATGCACTCTCTTTAATTTAAAGTTCAGCATACCAATTTCATCAGAATACGAATTTATTTTACTTTCAAGAATTGATAAGATTTCTTTCTTTTGAATGGTTCCATATTTACTTTTGACATCAGCGATGGTTCGTTTATGTTTTACAGAAGATAAGCCAGACAGCACGCTGGCAAATACCTTGTTACATGGCAGGTAAGATTTATTTTCCAGTCGGATATGCCTTGCCTGCACCATATTGATTTTGTTTTTCTCTTCGATTGTCTTTTCCAATTCCACCAGGAGTTTATTACGACTACTTAGATACCTCATTTTCTCTATCTCTTTGGTATCTATTTTACACTCGGTTAATGAGTCTGGAAAACTGACAGTTTGTAAGTCAGCTTTATTCTCATATTCAGCAGAGGATAATTTCGCTGAGGAATCATAGCCTTGCTTATTATTGACATGTGTGGTACATATCTCAATCTTCTTTATTCCCATAAAGACGGTGTGACTGTTATTTTCCTGAGCATAAGACCTTACCGTTAAATTCGTCCCCTTTTTGGTCATAAAAATGAGTGTATTAGTGCAGTTAATAATATTTTTTATTAACCTTGCCGTATTCTCTAAAAGAGGTGTTTTAAGTAAATTTACTGGTGTCAAACCTACCGCACTTATCATCGCCGTCATGGCTGCGCTCCTTTATCGCTATGATAATTCTGCGCATCATAGTGGGGAACATATACTCCGCCTTCTACATTTCGCTATTTCTGATGAGATTATTGGGGCAATATTGATTGCCCCGTTATCCGGATTAATCCTTTTCCCATTCCGCCAGCACCAGGCGGGTGGCGCTGGCCAGTACATCGCGTCGCGCTTCGGCATGCTGGTGTTTCTGGGTAAAGTAAATGGCCAGTATTAACGGCTTCCCTTTTGGTGGCCAGATAATCGCCACGTCATTGGTGGTGCCATACGCTCCTGCCCCGGTTTTATCACCTACCACCCAGCCTTGCGGTACACCGGCACGGATACTTTCCGCCCCGGTCTGACTCTGTTTCAACCATGTTATCAACAGCTGCTGCCGGGCGGCAGGTAGCGCCTGCCCCAGCGCCAGCTGCTGCAAATTTGACGCCATCGCGCGCGGCGTGGTGGTATCACGCGCATCCCCCGGTATGGCGCTGTTCAGTAATGGCTCCCAGCGATCGAGGCGGGTTTTCATATCGCCTGACTCGCGCGCCAGCCGGGTAATGGCCTGCGGACCGCCAATTTCGCGCAGCAGCAAATTCGCCGCGGCGTTATCGCTAAGCTCAATGGCTGCGGCACACAGCTCAGCAATCGTCATCCCTTGCTTCAGATTTTTCTCAGTCACCGGGGAATAAGTCACCAGATCGCTCTGCTTATAGTTGATGCGTTTTTTCAGCAGATCCGGCTGTTTCACACTCTGTTGCAACATAGCGGCAGCAAGCAGCGCCTTAAAAGTACTGGCCATAGCAAAGCGCTCATCACTACGATAATGCAGCTCTCGCAGGGAACCACTGTCAATCAGCGCGACGCCGAGCCGACCATTGGCTGATTTTTCCAGCGCGCGCAGCTGCTGCGCCAGCGTCTCAGGTTGCGCCAGCACCGATGGTGGCGTTAGCAGTAAAGTGATGGCGCAAGCGGCGACTGCCAGCAGACCACGACGGCGGATAAGCGATAAAACAGACATGATTATATGCTCCATGCTATGGGGCGGATCCTTACGCCCCGTCCACGATAAGGGTTATTTCAGGCCTCGATTCAGCAACATCGGCTCGATATCCGGCTCCTGACCGCGCCAGTGATGATACAATAATTTCAGATCGCTACTGTTTCCTCTGGATAATATCGCCTCGCGGAAGCGCTGACCATTTTCACGCGTTAAACCGCCATGTGCGCTGAACCAGGCGAAACCGTCATCGGCCAGCATTTCTGTCCACAAATAGGCATAGTAACCTGCGGCATAGCCATTGCCCCAGATATGCTGGAAGTAACTGGAGCGGTAGCGCGGCGGCACTTCCGGCAGATTAATCTGCTCCTGCTGCAGTGCGCTTTGCTCGAACTGATCGACATCCGGTAACGACTGTTCCGCCCGCACGCTGTGCCAGTGGAGATCCAGCAGCGCGGCCGCCAGCAGTTCCGTCATATCGTAGCCTTTATTAAATTTATCGGCCCTGATGATCTTATCGTGCAACGCCTGCGGCATCGCTTCACCGCTCTGGTAATGACGGGCAAAGTTTTTAAACACCTGGCTGTCACTGGCCCAGTGCTCATTAAACTGTGACGGGAATTCAACAAAATCGCGCGGCGTGGCGGTTCCGGAGAGGCTCGGGTAGTGCTGATCGGCAAAAATACCGTGCAGCGCATGGCCAAACTCATGGAACAGGGTGATCACTTCATCCCAGCTAAGCAGCGCCGGTTGTCCGGCCAGCGGCTTATTGTAGTTACAGACATTGTAGATCACCGGCCTGGTGCCCAGTAGTTTTGACTGATCGACAAAGTTGCCCATCCATGCGCCGCCGCCTTTACTGTCGCGCTTAAAGAAATCGGTATACAGCAACGCCAGCGAACTGCCGTCAACATCGAAAACTTCATAGACATTCACATCGGGATGATAAACCGGCAGATCGTGGCGCGACTGAAAGCTGATGCCATACAACTGGCTGGCGGCATAAAACGCCCCCTTTTCCAGCACATTATTCAGCTCGAAATAAGGTTTAATTTGCGCCTCATCGAGATCGTAACGGGCGCGACGCACCTGTTCGGCATAAAAAGCCCAGTCCCATGGCGCCAGTTTAAAACCGCCCTGCTGCTGGTCGATCACCGCCTGGATATCTGCTGCTTCACGTCCGGCACGTGCGCGGGCCGCCGGAACGATGCCTCGCATAAATTCCAGCGCCGCCTGAGGCGTTTTCGCCATCTGATCCTGCAATTTCCACGCCGCGTAACTGTTAAAACCGAGTAACTGCGCCTGACCCGCGCGCACCTGCGCCAGGCGCGCAATAATCTGCCGCGTATCGTTTTCATCACCCTGTTCTGCCCGCTGCCATGACGCGTTAAACAGCGCTTTACGGGTTTCTCGCTGACTGAGGGTTTGCAGTGCCGGTTGCTGAGTGGTGTTTTGCAACGCCAGCAACCAGCGATCCTGTAAACCACGCTGGCTGGCGGCATCAGCAGCGGCGTCGATCTCTTCTCTACTCAGTCCCGCCAGTTGCTGTTTATCACTAACAACCAGCGCCCCGGCTTTACTGGCGGCTAACAGCCGGTTAGTAAAGCGGGTGCTGAGGGTTGCCGCTTCCTGATTCAGCCCTTTCAGCTGCTGTTTTTCGGGGGCAGAGAGCGTCGCACCGGCCAGCTTAAATGCCTGCCAGGTGACTTCAACCAGACGCAGGGACTCCGGCGTTAACTGGCTGCTGGCGCGCTGTTGATAAACGCTGTCGAGGCGGGCGAACAGTTTACTGTTAAGTTTGATTTCATCGTCAAGGGCAGCCAGCTTCGGCGCGGTTTCCTCATCAATTTTTTGCAGCAGCTCATTGGTATGCGCCGACGTCATTGCGCTAAACACGCTGAGGGCACGCGTTAACAGCTGACCACTGCGCTCCAGCGCCACAAAGGTATTATCAAAGGTCGCTGCGTCAGGGTGTTCGGCGATGCGCTGGACTTCTTCGCGCTTCTGCTGCATCCCGGCCTCAATGGCGGGCAGATAATCACTGTCATGGATCTGATCAAATGCGGGCGTCTGGAACGGTAAACTGCTGGGCTGACTAAACGGATTCTGGCGTTCGGCTGACATGACGGTGTTCTCCTTATTACTCTCCAGAGTAATAATCTAAATTAAAATCACTGCGCGTGCTGATAAACCGCAATAATTTCAGCAGCAATCGCCACCGCAATCTCCGCCGGTAATTTTCCTTTTACGTCCGCTAAACCAATCGGGCAGCGCATGGTCGCCAGTTGTTGCTGACTGAAGCCTTTACCCTCAAGACGATAATCGAAGCGCTGGCGTTTAGTCGCGGATCCAATCACGCCAAAATAGCGATAGTCGCCACGCCGCAGAATCGCCTCGCACAGCTCGAGGTCGCGTGGATGGTGATGAGTCATCACCACAAAATAGCTGTCAGCGGGCATTGCGGCGACCTGATCCAGCGGGTCTTCGGCATGACAGGCGCTGACACCGGCGGGCACCTGCGCGAACTGCCCGGCACGCTCATCAATCCAGTTTACGTGACAGGGTAACGTCGACAGCAGATTCACCAGCGCCTGTCCGACATGCCCGGCGCCAAATACCGCAATTTGCGGCTGTTGCTGCATCAGCGGTTCAAACAGAATGGTGGTCATGCCGCCGCAGCATTGCCCGAGACGCGCGCCAAGGGAAAAATGCTCGCTATGCGGCGTCTGCTGACCGCTTAGCAGCATCGCTCGCGCCTGCGCGATGCACTGATATTCCAGATGGCCACCGCCAATGGTCAGAAAACTGTGATCACCGGTGACCACCATTTTACTGCCGCTGTCGCGCGGCACCGAGCCTTTCTCCTCCAGCACCGTGACCAGCACACAGGGTTCGCGCCTGGCGCGTAGCTCGCCGAGGATGCTAATCCAGTCATGATAAATCATCAGCGCCTCCTGCCAGGCGGCTGGCGCCCCAGAATACCCGCTCCGGTGTCGCTGGCGCATCCAGCAGCGGATGTGTCTGATAATCGTCAACGCTGGCCACTGCATCCTGCAATGCACACCAGACCGAGATCCCCAGCATAAACGGCGGCTCACCCACCGCTTTCGAATGAAACACGGTATCTTTCGGGTTCTTGCGGTTTTCCAGCAACGTAACCCGAAGATCGGCCGGTACGTCGGCAATTGCCGGAATTTTATAGCTGGCCGGGCCATCAGTCAGCAAACGGCCCTGATCATTCCACACCAGCTCTTCCGTGGTCAGCCAGCCCATGCCCTGCACAAATCCGCCCTCGACCTGACCGATATCGATCGCCGGATTGAGTGAGGCACCCACATCATGCAAAATATCGGCGCGCAGCAGGCGGTATTCGCCGGTCAGCGTATCGATCACCACTTCGGCGCAGGCGGCGCCATAAGCAAAGTAGTAAAACGGCGTGCCGCGTCCGGCCTGACGATCGTAGTGAATGCCGGGGACTTTATAGAAACCGGTGGCCGACAGTGGCACCTGATTCAGCCAGGCCATCTGCGCCACATCAGCAAAGGTGAAGTGCTTATCGGCCACTCTGACGATGCCATTGCTAAAACTGACCGCCTGCGGCAGACAGTTATGCAGCCTGCACAGCATCTCCACCATGCGATCACGCAGGATCTGCGCCGCATTTTGCGCCGCTTTACCATTCAGGTCGGTGCCGCTGGAGGCGGCGGTTGGCGAGGTATTCGGCACTTTGCCGGTGTCGGTGGCGGTGATCTGGATATTATCGACATCGATTTGCAGCACTTCTGCGACAATCTGCGCCACTTTAGTATTCAGTCCCTGTCCCATCTCGGTGCCGCCATGATTCAGCTGCACCGTGCCGTCGGTATAGATCAGAATCAGCGCCCCGGCCTGATTAAGAAAACTGGAAGTAAAAGAGATGCCAAATTTTACCGGCGTTAATGCCAGTCCGCGTTTAATAAAACGGCTACTGGCGTTAAACGCGCTGATCTCGCGGCGGCGCGCCTGATAATCCGCACTCTGTTCCAGCTGGGCGGTGATTTCATCCAGCAGGTTATCTTCCACCCGCTGATGATAATGGGTGATATTGCGTTCGGTTTTGCCGTAATAGTTACGTTTACGCACTTCCAGCGGATCCAGCCGTGTCACCCGTGCGATATGATCCATAATCTGCTCAATCGCTACCATGCCCTGCGGGCCGCCAAAACCGCGATAGGCAGTATTGGATGCGGTATTGGTGCGGCAGCGATAGCCGGTAATACGCACATCGCCAAGGTAATAAGCGTTATCAGCATGGAACATGGCGCGATCGACAATCGAACCGGACAGATCAAGTGAGTAACCACAGTTACCGGCCAGCTCGATGTTTACCCCGCAAAAGCGCCCGTCGTCGTCGTATCCCACGTCATAACGCACATAAAACGGGTGGCGTTTGCCGGTGATCTGCATATCATCGCGACGCGCCAGCCGCATTTTCACCGGCCGCCCGCTGCTGCGCGCGGCAATTGCGCACAGGCAGGCTACGCCCGCCGCCTGAGTCTCTTTCCCGCCGAAGCCACCACCCATGCGGCGCATATCAATGGTGACTTTATTCATACTGATGCCCATCACTGAAGCTACCAGTTTCTGCACTTCGGTCGGGTTCTGCGTGGAGGAGAACACCTGTAAACTGGCGTCTTCGCCCGGTATCACCAGCGCAATCTGGGTTTCCAGATAGAAATGTTCCTGTCCGCCAATATGAAATTCGCCGCTGATGCGATGTGGCGCGCGGGCCAGCGCCGCATCCGCATCACCCAGCTGGTGGATATGCGGTTCCTGCACAAAACTGCGCTGCTCCAGCGCCTGTTTCACCTCCAGCACCGGCGTCAGCAGCTGATATTCAATAATCGCCGCCTGCGCTGCCTGACGCGCCGCCTGGGGTGTTTCCGCCGCCACCGCCAGAATCACCTGACCGACATACTCCACCCGATCCTGCGCCATCAGCGGATCGCCAGGTTCCAGCGGACCGATATCGCCATCACCCGGCACATCCTGCCAGGTTAATACCTGCACCACGCCGGGAATCGCATAGCACGGGCTGGTATCAATACGGGTAATCAGCGCGTGCGGGTGTTCACTCAGGCGCGGGCAGAGATGCAGCTGACCGGGAAACTCCAGCCGGTCATCGATATAGATCGCTTCACCGGCCACATGCTTTTCCGCACTTTCATGCTTATTGCTGCGTCCAACGCCGGTCTGAATACCCGCCAGATACTGCTGTTCAACCACCTCTTCGGCCACTGCCGGACGGTTACGAGACATACGCTGATACCTCCGTAACATTCAGTTCGCCGCATAACAGATGGTAGTAACGGCGCAGCAGGTTTTTGGCTACCAGCAAGCGGTAACCGGCGCTGGCGCGGAAATCACTGAGCGGCTGGAAGTCCTGTTCCAGCGCGCGGCAGGCTTTTTCCAGTGTGGCGGCGTTAAAGTGCTGGCCAATAAGCTGCTGTTCACAGGCGCTGGCGCGTTTAGCCGTTGCCGCCATACCGCCAAAAGCGACGCGCGCATCGACGATCACATCCTGTTCAATTTGCAGGTTAAACGCCGCGAATACCGCCGAAATATCATCATCCAGCCGTTTTGACACTTTCCATGCATGGAAGTTATGTGACGTTGTCACATGCGGTATCACAATGGCGCGAATAAACTCTGCGGGTTGCAGTGCCGTCTGGCGATAACCGCTGAAAAACTGTTCAAGCGGCAAACGGCGCTGCTGTTCGCCCTGCTGTAAAATCAGTGAAGCATTGAGCGCCAGCAGCATCGGCGGCGCATCGCCAATCGGCGAGGCATTGGCGATATTGCCGCCCAGCGTGCCCTGATTACGCACCTGTAATGACGCAAAGCGTTGCAGGATAGCGGCAAAACCGGGGATATGTTCTTTCAGTAACTGATAGCAGTGCGTTAGTGAAGCGCCAGCACCCAGCACTACCTCCTGCTCGCCAATCTGGCACTGCTTCAGTTCATCAATCTGCTCCAGTGCGATCAGTAACGGCAGGGTCTGGTACTGCTGCGTGATCTGCAACGACAGATCGGTGCCACCTGCCAGCAGCTTCGCCTGCGGATATTGCTGATAAAGTGCTGCCAGCTGCGCGACGGTTTTCGGCAACAGGCAGCGGTTTTCACCGCGCGCAATTTCCTGTAGCTGATCCGATTGCAGCGCCAGTAAGCGCTGTGCAACCTGCTGCTGCTGGCGGGAAAAACTGTCCTCCTGCGGATGATCACAAGCCTGGCGCGCGGCATCGACAATCGGACGATAACCGGTGCAGCGGCACAGGTTGCCAGAAAGCGCCTGTTCGGTCTGGTGACGATCCCAGCGCTGGCTGTTTTTTTGCAAGGTAAATAACGACATCACAAAGCCCGGTGTACAGAAGCCGCACTGTGACGCATGACAGTCAACCATCGCCTGCTGAACCGAATGCAGCTGCTGACCCTGCTTCAGATCTTCCACCGTAATCAGCTGTTTGCCCTGTAAAGTGCTGACCAGCGTCAGGCAGCTGTTAATGGTTTCATAGCGCATCCCGCCATCAACGACTTTGCCCAGCGTCACGGTGCAGGCGCCGCAGTCGCCGGAGGCGCAACCCTCTTTGGTGCCGCAACGCTGTTTATGGTTGCGCAGATAGTTCAGCACCGTCAGATTGGGATCGATATCCTGCTCACTGACCAGCGTCTGATTAAGCAAAAATTGAATCATGCCGCTTTCTCCACGCTGTCGCGCTGCCAGACGCAGGCGCCATTAACCCAGGTGGCGGCGATATTGCGGTCGTCACCCAGCGTCATCAGTACAAACAACTGTTCCCAGATATCCCGGCTGTTGCCGTGGCGCAGCTGTTGCAGCGCGGAAACCGCCGGATCCAGCACCACAAAATCCGCCTCTTTGCCGGCATTAAAGTTGCCAATCTTATCGTCCAGATCAAGAGCCTGCGCGCCGCCCAGCGTGGCATGATAGAAAGCCTCACAGGCCGACAATTTATAACGTTGCAGCTGCGCCACTTTGTAGGCTTCACCGAGGGTTTGCAGCAGATTAAAGGTGGTGCCAGCGCCGACATCGGTGCCAATGCCGCAATGCACCTGCTTCTGCCAGCGCTTCTGCAGATCAAACAGACCACTGCCAAGGAACAGATTGGAGGTCGGGCAGAAAGCGATGGAAGATGCGGTCTGATGCAGACAGTCCCACTCCTGCTCTTCCAGATGCAGGCAGTGTGCAAACACGCTGCGCCGGCCGGTGAGCTGATACTGATGATAAACATCAAGATAACTGCTGTTATGCGGAAACAGCGCTTTAACCCACGCCACTTCCTGCGGGTTTTCACTTAAATGGGTATGCAGCCAGGTATCGGGAAACTCCTGTCGCAGGCGACGCACATTGGCCAGCAGTTCCGGCGATGAGGTTGGCGCAAAACGCGGCGTTAAGGCGTAGCTTAGCCGCCCACGGTTATGCCAGCGCTCGATTAACGCGCGCGTCTGCTGATAACTGTCATCGGCGGTTTCAGTCAGGTCATCCGGCGCATTACGATCCATCATCACCTTTCCGGCAATCAGTCGCATACCAAGCTGTTCCGCCGCGGTAAACAGCGCTTCGACCGATTGCGGATGCACAGTACCAAACACCAGTGCGGTAGTGGTGCCATTGCTCAACAGCTGATGCAAAAAGAACGCCGACATTTTGGCCGAGTGCTGCGGGCAGTGATACTGGCTCTCCACCGGGAAAGTGTACTGCTGCAGCCACTCCAGCAGCTGTTCACCGAAAGCACCGATCATTTCGGTTTGCGGATAGTGAATATGGCAATCGACAAAGCCCGGCACAATCAGTTTGTCGCGATAATCAATCAGCTGATGCTGATCGTTCAGCAAACTCTGTCCCTGCTGCCAGCTCTGCAGGCTGACAATGCGCCCTTCATCGATCAGCAGCAGGCCATCCTCAAGATAGCGCGCCTTATCAGCCAGTTGTTCTGGCTGCTTAACCGTAGCGGTAATATCGAAAAAGCGGCCACGAATGGCTTGCGTATATTTCACTGACATAGCAATTCCTTTTGAGAAAGGGCTTCGCTTTCTCACTGTGTAATAGCAGGTAAATGGCTTATGACTGGAAATGCAAAACCAATGCCAGAATGAATTAAATATATTTACTGTTAAATATCAATTAGATATTGAGATTGAGAATAAATTACATGATTTAACCAAATAGATGCCGCGCAAACGGTTGCTATAATTTGCAAACGTTTGCTTTGCTGGCTGTGATTAATATCAGCCCTCAGTTTAATTAAATCAGGTTATTTCGTTGCACTGTTAAGACGCATGCCCTGCTTTATCCGCACCATTGATGTGCATAGTTTGCGAACTGTTAGCAGGATTCATTTCTTAACGACCACGCAGCGAAGTGATAAGGTGTCAGATACCTGAAATACGTTAAGGAACAGTGAGATGATTATTTTTGTTACCGGCGCTACTGCCGGTTTTGGTCAAAGTATCACCCGCCGCTTTATCGCTGATGGTCACAAAGTGATTGCCACGGGCCGCCGCGTTGAACGTCTGCAGGCGCTGAAAGATGAGCTGGGCGACAATCTTTTCACTCTTCAACTTGATGTGCGCAATCGTGCAGGTATTGAGACCGCGCTGGCGGGACTGCCTGCGGAATGGCGTGATATCGATGTGCTGGTCAATAACGCGGGCCTTGCGCTGGGTATCGAACCGGCGCACAAAGCGAATCTTGATGACTGGGAAGATATGATCGACACCAACAATAAAGGTCTGGTGTATATGACCCGCGCGGTATTACCGGCGATGGTCGAGCGCAATATTGGCCATATCATCAATATCGGCTCGATCGCCGGCAGCTGGCCGTATGCAGGGGGCAATGTGTATGGCGCCACTAAAGCCTTTGTACGCCAGTTCAGCCTTAATCTGCGTACTGATCTGCACGGCACTGCGCTGCGCGTGACCGATATCGAACCGGGTCTGGTCGGCGGCACCGAGTTTTCCAATGTGCGCTTTAAAGGCGACGATGATAAAGCCGGTAAAGTTTACGACGGCACCACCGCGCTAACCGCGGAAGATGTTACCGAAGCGGTGTACTGGGTCGCCACCCTGCCAAAACATGTCAATATCAATACCCTTGAGATGATGCCGGTCAGCCAGACGCTGGCAGGGCTAAAGGTGCATAAGGATTGATTTTTTTGCCCCGTATATTGCCAGTGGTGAATATACGGGGTTTATTTTGCCGCCTATTTACTCCAGCCCGCCACAATAATCAGCATCCCGCTAAACGCTACCGCTGCGCCCAGCCAGTCATAATGCGTCAGACGCACACCATCAACAAAACGCAGCCATAACAGCGCGGTCATCACATAGACACCGCCATAGGCGGCATAGACACGCCCGCTGGCGGCGGGATGCAGCGTCAGCAGCCAGACAAACAGCGCCAGACTGCATGCTGCCGGGATCAATAACAGAACCGATGCGCCCTTCTTCAGCCATAGCCAGGGCAAAAAACAGCCAATAATTTCCGCCAGCGCGGTAAGAAAAAACAGCAGCGAAGTTTTGATCATTTTGTAAAATATCTCTCAGAACTATAAACAGGCCGGAACTGCGACTGGTGAGCAATTGAACGACAATGATATAATAAAAGAGATAGTGACCCCAGCAGCAGTAGCTGGCTGCGGCAATAACTTAAGGATGTAATGATGAAAACTCTGCATAAACGCCTGGTCTCCGCCCTTCTGCCTCTGACATTGCTGGGCGCAGCGCTGGTAATACCAGCCACCGCAGGCGCAAAAACCGATCGCCTGATTATCGAGAATGGCAACGCCGCCCTTAGCAACGAACAGGCGCGTCAGGAAAAAGAGCAGTGGGACGATACGCGTATGCTACGAAAAAAAGTTAACAGCCGCGTCGAAAAAGAGTTCGATAAATCTGACCGCGCATTTGATACCCGTGATGCCTGCGATAAAAGCTACAACGTTAACGCGTACTGGGAAGCCAACACCCTGCGCTGCCTTGATCGCCGCACCGGACGTCCGGTAGCGCCATAATCGGCTGACTGATGCTATGCTTACGACAGTTTTTAACAAAAGGATGATGTGATGAAAACGTCTACATTGATGCTCACTGCACTCTGTTTATTCGCCCCGCTGGCTGCTCAGGCATCCTGTGAGACGGTTAAAGCCGATATCAGTAAAAAAATCATCAGTAACGGTGTGCCTGAATCGGGTTTCACCCTCGATATTGTCCCTAACGATCAGGCCGACCAGGCCGGTGGCCAGGTCGTCGGTCATTGCGAAAACGATACGCAAAAAATTGTTTATAAACGCATGACCACTGATAGCGACACCAATGTGCCTGCCGACGCGGGCAGTACGCAGGACGCCCCAGCGCAATAACCGCAGCGGGCGGTGTTCACACCGCCCTTCTACAGGTCTTCAGGCCGCCGCTGCGGCATCACGCGAGCAATCAGCAGACTCATCAACGCAATCAGCAATGCAGCAACAAACACCCAGTGCAGTGATGCCGCAACCTGCGTCACCATCTGTTGCAAAGTGTCGTGCTGTAATGCCTGACGCTCATTTCCGGACATTATCTGCTGTACCGGATCCTGCTGATCGGGCAAGCGCAGCAGCAAATTATAATTAAGCACCGCGCCCATTAATGCCGTCCCCAGCGCTGAACCGAGCATGCGGCTGAACATAATCGATGCAGTACAGATACCACGAATATGAAACTCCGCGCTGTTCTGCACTGAAACCAGGAAGGTAGTGCTGGTCATGCCCATGCCGGTGCCAATAATAAAGGCGTAGAGTGCGGCGTGCAGCATGCTGCTGTCACGCTGCAGCGTCAGCAACAGCCCGCAACCTACAATCAGCAGCAACGCGCCCAGTTGCGCAGTAAAGCGATAGGAGGTGCGTTGCATTAAATGACCGCTAATCGCACTGGCAATGGGCCAGCCAATCGACATCATCGCCAGCGCGCTACCCGCCTGTAACGGCGTGCCGCCATTTACGCCCTGGATCCAGGTCGGCAGAAATGCGCTGATGCCCATCATCGCCGCGCCGATAATCAGATTTCCGGCGTTACCCGCCACAATCACCCGGCTGCGCCAGATAGCCAGCGGAAATAGCGGCTCCTTCGCCTGCTGCTCATTTCTTACCAGCGCAAAGCCACAAAGCAGTGACAACGCCAGAAACGCCAGCGACCAGTAGCCAAGGGTTTCCGCCTGCAACAGCGCGATCAACAGTGATGAGACACAGAGCATCAGCCAGCCACTGCCCGCCAGATTCAGGCGATGTTGCTGCTTCGCCTGCATATCCGGCAGAAAGCGCGCCAGCATCAGCATTGAAATCAGGCCAATTGGCACATTAACCCAGAAGATTAACGCCCAGTTAAAGTGCTGCACAATCCAGGCGCCGGAAAGCGGTCCAATAATCGCCGCAAAACCCCAGACGCTGGAGAGCCAGCCCTGAATACCGGCGCGCTCTTTTGGCGAATAGATATCTGCGACGATAGTGGAGGTCAGCGGCATAATCGCCCCGGCCCCCAGTCCCTGAAATGCACGAAACAGAATCAGCCAGCCCATACTGCTGGCGAAGCCGCACAGGACCGAACCCAGCAGAAACAGCGATGTACCGATAAAGAACACTTTCTTTCTGCCCCACAAATCGGCCAGACGACCATAAATCGGCACGCTAACCGCCTGCGTCAGCAGATAGATAGAGAATACCCAACCAAAATGAGAAAAGCCGCCCAGTTCCGCCACGATAGTGGGCATTGCTGTGGCCACAATGGTGACTTCAATCGCCGCCATAAACATCGCCAACATCGCGGCAATCAGAATCCAGTGGCGATGCGTGACCTGATGATCAATAGTTTCCGTCATAGTATTCCTTTCCTGTGTCTCTTTTAAGGCTAGCTTATCCCGCCTGGCAATAGTTTCCGTATTGTGCGCCACTTATAGTGACAGGGTCACTTCCCCCGGTTAAATTTATATTTATGCGCTTTGCGCCAGTTGAGACGCGGCTCTCAGCCAGATCTGGCGAAAAACTATCCTGCTGATTTTGCCCGTAAAAGTTGCCATTATCAGCAACACACTGCTATAGATTCAGAGGCCATTTTTAACCTTTATCATGCAAAAAAGGTGGAAAATAGTTTTTTTGTCTGCTTAAAGCGGTGATTTCGGTATTGGATATGGCGTTCAGTTTTGGCGATATCTGTCGATTCACTAACTGAATGAAATAACAAGGGCAGGCTTCCGGCTCCCAATGGAAGTCCGACCTGATTAATGACGTTTCAGGGAGAATCCTGTTTATGCAAAACTCTACGCTGGCTAAGCGTGCAGCCCTTGCGGTGCTGTTTATTATGGTGGTGGTCGGGCTGCTGGTTTATGGCCTTGGCTTCGATACCATCCGCGCACGTCAGGTCGATTTAGTCTATCTCGGTCAGCAGCATATGATGCTGGTGTTCTGGTCGATGTTCTTCGCCCTGCTGATCGGCATTCCCAGCGGAATTTTTCTCAGCCGTCCTTTCGCCCGTCGCTGGGCCGAATATGTGATGCAAATCTTTAACGTCGGCAACACCCTGCCGCCGTTAGCGGTGCTGGCGCTGGCAATGGTGATCATCGGTATTGGCGATGGCCCGGCAATCTTCGCGCTGTTTCTCGCCTCGTTATTACCTATTGTGCGCAATACCTACGCTGGACTCTGCTCGGTGCAGCCTTCGTTACTGGAAGCGGCTAACGGTATTGGCATGACTAAAAATCAGCGTCTGTGGCAGGTAGAGTTACCTAACGCCTCGCCGGTGATTCTTTCCGGGATACGTATCGCCACCGCGATCAATGTCGGCACCGCCCCGCTGGCGTTTCTGATTGGCGCCAGCAGTTATGGCGAGCTGATCTTCCCGGGTATCTATCTGAACGATTTCCCGACGCTGATTTTGGGTGCTGCGGCAACGGCGCTGTTTGCGCTAATCCTCGATATGTTGCTGGCCGGTCTGGGTCGTTTGTTAAGCCCACATACGGCGGTCTAAAACAATAACAGGAGCTTTGCTATGGCATCTGCCAATAAATTGACCCGCTGGGTCCGCCACACCACTCTCGCCCTCAGCGCCACACTGGCGCTAACCAGCGCCGCTTCAGCCGCGCCGATTATTATGGCGACTAAAAGCTTTACCGAGCAGCATATTCTATCGGCGATGAGCACTCTGTGGCTGACGAAAAAAGGCTTTCAGGTTGAACCGAAAACCAACATTGCCGTCAGCATTACGCGCAGTGCAATGCTGAGTAAACAGATCGATATGACCTGGGAGTATACCGGTACGTCGCTGATTATCTTTAACCATGTTGAAAAGCCAATGAGCGCGGAAGAAGCGTATCAGACGGTGAAGACGCTCGACGGTAAGAAAGGATTAATCTGGCTGGATCCGGCGCCAATGAATAATACCTACGCCTTCGCCATGCAGCGCGACCGCGCGGATAAAGAGCATATCGATACCATGTCGCAGCTGGTGGCCAAAATCGAACAGGTGCGTAAGACCGATCCGGACAATAACTGGATGCTGGGCCTCGACCTGGAGTTTTCTGGCCGCTCCGACGGTATGAAACCGTTGCAGAAAGCCTATGGACTGGAGCTGGATCGTCCGCAGATCCGCCAGATGGACCCGGGGCTGGTGTATAACGCCATTCGCGACGGTTTCGTCGATGCCGGTCTGATTTACACCACCGATGGCCGGGTTAAAGGCTTCGACCTGAAGGTGCTGAAGGATGATAAAGGCTTCTTCCCGAGCTATGCCGTTACGCCGGTGGTACGCCAGGATACGCTGGATGCCCATCCTGGTCTGGCGGAAGCGCTGAATCAGCTCTCGCCGCTGATTACCGATGAGGCGATTACCGAGATGAACAAACAGGTCGATATCGATCATCAATCTCCGCAGCAGGTTGCGCGCGATTTCCTGAAATCTCACGGCATGCTTTAAGGAGAAGCTATGGATACGATTCATTATATTGTCGACAACTGGGGTTACCTGCTGAGCCTTACCGGGCAGCATTTGTGGCTGGTAATGCTGGCTGTCGGCTGCGCGATTATTATCGGCGTGCCGATTGGCATCCTGATTATGCGCTTTAAATGGCTGGCGACACCGGTGCTGGGACTGGCGACCATTGTGCTGACCATCCCTTCTATTGCGCTGTTTGGCCTGATGATTCCGCTGTTTTCGATGATCGGTCAGGGGATTGGCGTCGTGCCTGCAGTAACCGCAGTGTTTCTCTACTCGCTGTTGCCGATTGTGCGGAACACCCATACCGCACTGGAGAATATTCCCGGCGGTCTGCGTGAAGCTGGTCGCGGCATTGGTATGACTTTCTGGCAGCGTCTGCGTTGGGTGGAAATCCCGATGGCGCTGCCGGTCATTTTTGGCGGTATTCGTACCGCTGTCGTCATGAACGTTGGCGTTATGGCCATCGCCGCAGTGATTGGTGCGGGCGGACTGGGCCTGCTGTTACTTGATGGTATCAGCGGCAGTGATATCCGCATGTTAGTTTCCGGCGCTTTGATGATCTGTTTGCTGGCGATTATTCTTGACTGGCTGTTGCATCGTCTGCAGTTAGCGCTGACTCCTAAGGGGATTCGATAATGATAAAACTGGAAAATCTCACTAAACAATTTACCCAGAAAAACGGCACCACTTTTAATGCCGTCGATAATGTCAGCCTGAATGTGCCTGAGGGCGAGATGTGTGTGCTGCTTGGCCCGTCCGGCTGCGGTAAAACCACCACGCTGAAGATGATTAATCGTCTGATCCCGTCAACCAGCGGCAGGATTCTGATTAATGGCGAAGATACCAGCAGCCTCGATACCACTACCCTGCGCCGTAATATTGGTTATGTGATCCAGCAAATTGGTCTGTTTCCCAATATGACTATTGAAGAGAATATTACCGTGGTGCCACGCATGCTGGGCTGGGATAAAAAGCGCTGTAAAGATCGCGCCAGTGAGCTGATGAGCATGGTGGCGCTGGACCCGACTAAGTTTCTGCACCGTTATCCCAAAGAGATGTCTGGTGGCCAGCAACAGCGTATCGGCGTGATCCGTGCGCTGGCGGCGGATCCACCGGTGCTGCTGATGGATGAACCTTTTGGCGCGGTAGACCCGATTAACCGTGAAGTGATTCAGAATGAGTTTCTCGATATGCAGCGCCAGCTGAAGAAAACCGTGATGCTGGTCAGCCATGATATTGATGAAGCGCTGAAGCTTGGCGACCGTATTGCGGTATTTGGCCAGGGTAAAATCGTGCAGTGCGCCAGCCCGGATGAGCTGCTGGCGAAACCGGCCAATGAGTTTGTCGGATCTTTTGTTGGTCAGGACCGTACGCTGAAACGCCTGCTGCTGGTGCAGGCGGGTGACGTTACCGATCAGCAGCCGACCATTACCGTACAGAAATCGACATCGCTGTCAGACGCCTTTGGCACCATGGACGATAATGATATGCGTTCGGTTACCGTGGTGGATGATGACGGCAAGCCACTGGGCTTTGTTAAACGCCGCGAAGCGCGCGGCGCCAGCGGCGTCTGCGCGGAAATGCTGCATCAGTTTACCGTGACCGGCCGTGCCGAAGAGAACCTGCGCGTGGTGCTCTCCAAACTCTATGAGCACAATCTGGTGTGGATGCCGATTGTTGATGAAGAGGGTCGCTACAGCGGTGAGATTTCGCAGGATTATATTGCAGATTATCTCAGTTCTGGCCGTACGCGGCGTGCGCTGGGCCTGTAGAAATCGGTAAGACGGGCGGCGATAACGCCGCCTTTTTTACACTATTTAATCGCCGATAAATCGAGGTATTTCGCCAGTTCACGCTGTTCGGCCCGCGGTAAATAGGGCAACTCGCCTAACAGTGGCGCCGGGATCTTATCGCGCAACACATCGATAATCTCTGCGTAGTGCGCCAGTCCCGGATTAATCCGGTTCGCAACCCATCCCAGCAGCGGCAGGCCATCATTAATCACCGATTCTGCGGTTAGCAGTGCATGGCTGATACAACCAGACTGGATGCCAACCACCATCACCACCGGCAGTTTCTCCTGTACCGCCCATTCAGAAAGCGGACGCAGATCATTCATCAGACTGCGCCAGCCGCCCGTCCCCTCAACCACCACCGCATCCGCCTGCTCGCATAAGTGCTGCAAACCGGCGCTCAACTGGCTGTAGCTGATTTTATGATCGCGGCTGGCGCTGATCTCATCTTCCTGCAGGGTGAACGGATTTATTGCCTGATACGGCAGTTGCAGGCTGGAAGACGCCTGTAACACCAACGCGTCTTTGTTGCGTAAGCCCTCTTCCGTTTGCTGGCTGCTTTTGGCTACCGGCTTATAGCCCACCACGCGTGGGTACTCAGCGGCCAGTTTTTGCAACAGTGCGCGGGAAACCACCGTTTTTCCGACAGCAGTATCCGTACCGGTTACGAATATACGACTAAACATGGGTGCGTCTCCGACAGGCCAACAACCTGAAATTAATGATTTTGCTCAAAGGTTTGTGTCGGAAAATTGTAGAGTAGCGCGCCGGACGCCAGTTTGCGTTAGCGCAAGCTTTTGTGGATAAGCAGCAATGGATTAGCCCTGCAACAGTTTGACCAGCAGCGACCCGTTATACATCGCATCTTTAACCAGCGCCGCACCAGGCATGGTGCCCAGATTAACAAACTGCGTCGGTTCGACATCGATTTGCGTACTGTAAGCGGGCAGCGATTGCTGGCGAATACAGGCGGTTATTGCCGGATAGAGGATTTCTGCGGCGCGATTTAACGGCGAACCAATCAGAATTTTTTGCGGATTAAACAGATTGACCATCACCGCCACAATGCGGCCAACGCTGCTGCCGACACCAGCGATAATATCTCTGGCCAGCTGATCGCCAGCCAGCGCCGCATCACAGAGTGCTGTCACCGTCAGCGGCTGGTTATGCAGCGTGGAAGCTGGCGCTAACACCATACGTTGTGCGGCGAGGGCAAGGATGCTGCTGATACTGGCCACCGTTTCGAGGCAGCCATGGTTGCCGCAATAACACTGCTTGCCATAAGGATCGACCTGAGTATGACCAATCTCCACCAGAGTGCTGTTGCCGTTATGCAGCAGACGCCCACCGGTAATCACCCCGGCGCCGACATTGTGATCAATCACTACATGGATCACGTCGCGCGCGCCGCGTGAGGCGCCAAACAGCGACTCAGCCATGGTCCAGGCGCAGATATCGTGCTGAATATAGATCGGTAAGCCGGTGCGTTGTTCCAGCTCCGGCCCCAGTGGCATATCCACCACGTCGTAAAACGGCATACGATGTACAATGCCGCTGCGGGTATTAATGATGCCCGGCAGAGTGATGGCAATCGCGGTCAGGCGTTCAAGCTTGCGCTGATGGCGGATAAAAAACTGGTCAATTTCAGCGGTAATGCGCGTTAACAGCGGCTCACGGCCTTCCTGCGGCAACGGCAGTTGCTGCTCGATAACCAGCGCACTGCTCAGATCGCGCAGAGCCAGGGTGATCTCCCCTGCGCTGATACGCACGGAAAGATAGTGCCAGGCGGCAGTATCGAGGATCAGACCGACCGCTGGCCGTCCGCGGCTGCCCATCTCCTGGAACTCCGTCTCCTGCACCAGGTGAGCTTCCAGCATTTCGCGCACAATTTTAGTAATGCTGGCCGGAGCCAGTTGCGCAAGTCTGGAGAGTTCAATGCGCGAAATCGGACCAAATTGATCTATCAGGCGATAAACAACGCCAGCATTGGTCTGCTTTATCTGGTCTATATGCCCAGGCTGACTATCCGCTATCACAACCCTGCTCCCGCTTATTTTCGCGCTTCAAAATAAACCCTTTTCGCTATGGTGAAACACTTGGCGGGTTGCGTCAAATATTTGATTCGATATGTGATTTACTGCACACAAAAGCGCTTATAATGCGCGTAAAACCGTCAGCCAGCCTGTCAGCCGCTACTTTAACAACAGGCCCATCATATGCTGGAGTACCGCGCTCTGTTCACGCTGCTTCGCCCAAACCAGCCAGACTTCAGATAAGGCATCATGCTGTTGCAGTGGCAACCAGACCACATCAGTAAGATGAATACGCTTAAATGACGCTGGTAGAATCGATACCCCAAGACCCGTAGAAACCAGCCCGAGAATGGTCATCGCCTCGCCCACTTCCTGAGTGATATAGGGTTCGATCTGGTGGCGCTTGAGCATACCGAGAATTTCGCTGTATAACGCCGTGCCGACCTGCGGGTCAAAAAAGACAAAAGGTTCGCTGGCCAGCGCCTGCAACGGAATACTCTGCTTCTGCGCCAGCGGATGAGCGCGATGCACCAGCGCATATAAAGGTTCGCGCAGAATCAGCTTATGGTCGAGATTATCCGGCAGCGGCGTATTACGCATCACCCCCAGATCAAGGCGCCCATCGCTGAGTGGATCCAGCTGCTGACGGGTATTAATTTCCTGCATCTGAATATGAACCTGCGGATAACGCTGGCGAAAAATAAACAGCGCATCAGAAACCGGGGCGATAAATGGCGCAGACGAGGTAAAACCAATGCGCAACTCTCCTTCCACTCCCATATGCAGACGTGCAGCTTTATCCGCCGCCTGTTCCACATTCAGTAATATCTGCCGGGCATCGGTCAGAAACTGCTCACCGGCCGCGGTAAGGTTGACGCTGCGATTAGTGCGCGCCAGCAGACGTGCGCCAATTTGTTGTTCCAGCAGCAATATTTGCTGGCTGAGGGGGGGCTGAGAGATATTCAGCCGCTGAGCGGCGCGGCCAAAATGCAGTTCTTCGGCGACGGCAATAAAGTAGCGCAGATGGCGCAATTCGATATTCATACTTTAAACGTCTTATTTGAGATTATTAATATATTAGACATCATAATCCAGCTTGCCTAAGGTTAACACTCTGATTTTATTCCCTGAGGAACAGTTGTGAACCGCTCATCCCAGACCGTTACGCTGGACGACTCCAGCGTTGAACGCGTCTCCACCCCCGCATCAGCAAAAAACTTGTATATCTCCCGCGGTACGCCGCAATTTATGCGCGTTACCTTAGCGCTATTTTCCGCCGGACTGGCCACTTTTGTGCTGCTTTACTGCGTGCAACCGATTCTGCCGGTGTTATCGCAACAGTTTGGCGTTTCGCCCGCAGAGAGCAGTATCTCGCTGTCGATTGCGACGGGAATGATGGCGCTGGGGCTGCTGTTTACCGGCCCGCTTTCTGACGCCATTGGTCGTAAATCGGTGATGGTTACCGCGCTGCTGCTGGCGGCGATCTGCACCCTGATCTCAGCAACCATGACCAGCTGGCATGGCATTCTGTTGATGCGTGCCTTGATCGGCCTGTCACTGAGCGGCGTGGCGGCAGTGGGTATGACCTATCTGAGTGAAGAGATCCATCCCAGCGTGGTGGCTTTCTCAATGGGGTTATATATCAGCGGCAACTCGATTGGCGGCATGAGCGGTCGCCTGCTGACCGGGGTGATTACTGACTTTTCCTCATGGCGCGTGGCGGTGACCACCGTCGGCTGTTTCTCTCTCGCCGCCGCACTGATGTTCTGGAAAATTTTACCGGCCTCACGCCATTTTCGTCCGGCATCGCTGCGTCCGCGCAATTTACTGATTAATTTCCGTCTGCACTGGCGTGATGCGGGTTTACCGCTGCTGTTTGCCGAAGGCTTTTTGCTGATGGGCGCGTTTGTCACTCTGTTTAACTACATCGGTTATCGCCTGTTAAGTGCGCCATGGTTTCTCAGTCAGGCGGTAGTAGGTCTGTTGTCAGTGGTTTATCTCACTGGCTCCTGGAGTTCACCGAGAGCGGGCGCGATGACTGCACGCTTTGGTCGCGGTAAGGTGTTGCTGTTCTCTACCGCTGTTATGCTCAGTGGCTTATTACTGACCGCATTTAATATGCTGTGGCTGATATTTATCGGCATGATGCTGTTTTCCGCCGGTTTCTTTGCCGCCCACTCGGTCGCCAGCGGCTGGATCGGCAAGCGCGCCCGTCGCGCCCGCGGCCAGGCTTCTTCGCTGTATCTGTTCTGTTACTATGCCGGTTCCAGCGTTGCCGGTACGCTCGGCGGCGTGTTCTGGCATAATTATGGCTGGCCGGGAATTACCGCGTTTATCGCGACCTTGCTGATACTGGCGCTACTGGTCGGTTTCCGCTTAAAGCAACGCCAGCTGTAATGACAGCATGGCCATAATGATTAATTTCATTATGGCCACTGCTCATCGAATACCTTCTCCCGCTTTTACCTTTCCCGATCTTCCCTGTTGAAAAATAAACGACTCTGATGCTGAAATATGCGCCAATACCGACTATAGTTTTTGTATGTTGTAACTAAAGAGGGATCTATGAACCAATATGACGCTGTCGCCGCGCTACATCAGTGTGTAAATCAACTTGAAGCTGAACTGAATCAGCTACAACAACAGTTACAGTCGTTGCACCTGCTGGCTGGCCGGGTATTTAGCCTGCCGCCGGTGGTTAAAGGCAAAGAGCATGATGCCATTACGTCGATCGACGTCAGACAACACCTCGGTAGCGAAGCGCTACAGTTGGGATTAGAGCACTATTGTCGGCTATTTATGCAGCATCAGTCGGAACAGATCAGCACCAAAGCCGCCGTACGCCTGCCGGGCGCGCTCTGTTTTGCTGCTGATTCGGCGCAGTCTGCCCTGCTCCACCAGCAGGTGGCGCGGGTTAATCAGCTTAAAGCGCGGCTGGAACAGATTATTACCGTCGAGTCCGGCGTCGAAAGTGAAGAGCGCTTTGATTTTGTCCATACTCATCTGCGCGGACTGATTACCCTTAACGCCTATCGCGCCATCACCCTGCTTGATGCACCCGACACCGTGCGCTTTGGCTGGGCAAATAAGCATATTGTGAAGAATCTGAGCCATAAAGACGTACTGGAAAAACTGGAGCGTGGCCTGAAAGCCGGTCGTGCGGTGGCGCCCTGGTCACGTGAACAGTGGGCCGAGAAACTGCTGGAGGAGATTGAAGCGATTCGTTCCCTGCCCGCCTCCGCCCGTCTGAAGATCAAGCGTCCGGTAAAAGTGCAGCCGATTGCCCGCACCTGGAATATACAGCAACAGAAACAGACGCAACTGGCCTGCTCTTCGCCACTGCTGGTGCTTTGTACCGATAAAAATCAGGTGCCAGCACTGGGAGAACTGCTTAATTACGATGCAGGACAGGTAAAACATCGTTATAAACCACAGGCGCAGAAGCTGTTTGCCATCATTCCGCGTCTGCATTTGTATAGCGATCGGCTGGTGTAATGCAGCATAAAAAAGGGAGCCAGCTGGCTCCCTTACGGCGATCAGGCCGGATATTACGACTTCATACTGCCGACCATATCTTCCGGTCGCACCCAGGCATCAAACTCTTCTTCCGTGAGATAACCGAGTTTCAGCGCAGAACCTTTCAGGGTCAGTCCCTCTTTATGCGCTTTCTTCGCAATTTCCGCCGCTTTATCGTAGCCGATATGGGTATTCAGCGCCGTTACCAGCATCAGTGACTCATTAAGCAACTGCTCAATACGATCACGGTTTGGCTCGATGCCTGCCGCACAGTGATGATTAAAGCTATCCATTCCGTCCGCCAGCAGGCGAATGGACTGCAGGAAGTTATGAATAATCATCGGACGGAACACGTTCAGTTCGAAGTTGCCGGATGCGCCACCCATATTGACCGCCACATCGTTACCCATCACCTGGCAGCACAGCATGGTCATCGCTTCACACTGCGTAGGGTTAACTTTGCCTGGCATAATTGAGCTGCCCGGCTCGTTTTCCGGGATGGCGATTTCGCCAATGCCACAACGCGGACCGGAAGAGAGCCAGCGCACATCATTGGCAATCTTCATCAGTGAAGCCGCCAGCCCTTTCAGCGCGCCGTGAGCATGCACCAGTGCATCACAGGCAGCCAGCGCTTCGAACTTATTCGGCGCGGTGACAAAAGGCTGTTTCGTCAGTTCTGCCAGCTCTTTAGCCACACGCACCGCATATTCCGGATGAGTATTCAGTCCGGTGCCTACTGCGGTACCACCCAACGCCAGCTCCGCCACATGCGGAATGCTCTGTTCGATATGCTTCAGGTTGTGTTCCAGCATCGCCACCCAGCCAGAAATCTCCTGACCCAGCGTCAGCGGTGTTGCATCCTGCAGATGGGTACGGCCAATTTTAACGATATCGTTATAAGCTTCCGCCTTGGCATGCAGGGTCTTTTTCAGCGTATGCAGTTGCGGGATCAGATGTTCGCGCACGGCGATAACCGCCGCCACATGCATTGCGGTCGGGAAGACATCATTGGAGCTTTGACTCTTATTAACGTCATCATTTGGATGCACCAGACGTGACATGCCGCGCTCGCCGCCGAGAATTTCACTTGCCCGGTTGGCCAGCACTTCATTCATATTCATATTGGTCTGGGTACCGGAACCGGTCTGCCAGATCGCAAGAGGGAATTCATTGACGTGCTGTTCAGCAAGGACTTCATCCGCCGCTTTGATAATCGCTTCGGCGCGTTCATCCGCCAGCAGGCCTAAATCACGGTTCACCTTTGCGGCGGCACGTTTGGTCAGCGCCAGCGCATGAACCAGCGCGGTCGGCATTTTTTCCGTAGAGATGCGAAAGTGTTCAAGTGAGCGCTGTGTCTGTGCGCCCCAAAGTTTATCAGCCGGTACATCAATGGGTCCCATTGAGTCTTTTTCAATGCGATTAGCGGCCATTCCTGTCTCCTTTAGCACATACATTTGATTTAAAAGGCCCGGTTAACCGTGACGGTATTCGCTACGGGCAACAAAGGCGCGCGATATTCTGCCATACAATAATTTAACATTATGAGACTCAATCGTCCTTATTGCATTTCGACTGTATTTATCAGGGTAGTTTCTGTTTTAATAAACCCAGTTAAATTCATCTTAAACAGGGATAAATGATGCAAAAGTTGCTCAATTCGTTGCAAAACTACGCATGGGGTAGCAAAACTGCCCTCACCGAGCTGTATGGTATTGCCAATCCCGACAATCTGCCGATGGCGGAAGTATGGATGGGCGCGCACCCGAAGAGCAGTTCTGCGGTAGAGATTGACGGGGAAACGCGTAGCCTGCGCAGCGTGATCGACAGTGATAAAACGCGTCTGCTGGGGGCAAAAGTTGCCGAACGTTTTGGTGAACTGCCTTTTCTGTTTAAAGTCCTGTGCGCCGATCAGCCGCTATCGATTCAGGTGCATCCAAGCAAAGCCGCCGCAGAAGTGGGCTTTGCGAAAGAGAACGCGGCCGGTATCGATCTGAACGCGGCTAACCGTAACTATAAAGATGCTAACCACAAACCTGAACTGGTGTATGCCCTGACGCCGTTCCTCGCGATTAACGGCTTCCGTGAAAACCGCGAAATTGTTTCCCTGCTGCAACCGGTCGCGGGCGCGCATCCGGCAATTGCTCATTTTCTGCAGCAGCCCGATGCCGAAAATCTTGCGCAGCTGTTTGCCAGTCTGCTTTCGCTGGACGGTGAAGAGAAGTCGCTGGCGCTTGGCGTGCTGAAATCAGCGCTTAGCAGCCAGCAGGGCCAGCCGTGGGATACCATTAAAGCGATTGCGGAAGTCTATCCGGATGACAGCGGTCTGTTCTCGCCACTGCTGCTGAATGTGATTGAGCTGCAACCTGGCGAAGCGATGTTCCTGTTTGCCGAAACGCCACATGCATACCTGCAGGGTGTCGCGCTGGAAGTGATGGCCAACTCTGATAACGTCTTACGTGCCGGGCTGACGCCAAAATATATCGATATCCCTGAACTGCTGGCAAATGTACGCTTTAGCGCCAGCCCGTTCGCCGGATTGCTGACGCAACCTGAAGTTAACGGCAACAGCCTGAACTTCCCGATTCCGGTTGATGATTTTGCCTTCGCCATCCATACGCTGGATAAGACGCCTGCAGCCTTAGACCAGCAGAGCGCGGCAATTCTGTTCTGTATCGAAGGCGAAGCGGTTATCGCGAATGGCGATCAGCAGCTGGTGCTGCAGCCTGGCGAGTCCTGCTTTATCGCGGCCGATGAGACGTCTGTCACCATCAGCGGCAGCGGACGCATCGCACAGGCCTATAATACTTTGTAATTAATCCGACTGACGCCAGCCGGGGCAATTGCTATTATTATTCAAGCTATTAATCAGAAAACGCCCGCGTGGCGTTTTTCTTCGCTGCCGGTGACGGGACAGAGTGGGCAGCGCTGACATCAGTGAAAGGATGACAAATTAAGATGAAAAAGACCAAGATTGCAGTAGGTGTAGTGGTTGCACTGGGCATTATCTGGACCGGCGGCGCCTGGTTTACCGGCAAGCAGCTCGAAAGCCATATGGATACCCTGGTGCAGAACGCCAATGCCCAGCTGAACAATATTGCGCCCGACAGTCGCCTGAAAGTGAGCTATCAGGACTATCAGCGCGGTCTGTTTAGCAGCCACGCTAAACTGGTGGTGCAGGCCAGCTCGCAGACGGAAGATAACGCGCTGCTGAAGCCGGGCCAGAGCATCGTGCTGAACGAAACCATCGACCATGGTCCCTTCCCGTTCGCCCAGCTGAAAAAATTTAACCTGATTCCGAGTATGGCGTCAGTGCATACCGAGCTGGAAAACACTGAAGCGGTTAAAGGACTGTTTGAAGTGACCAAAGGTGTTTCCGTGATTCAGGCGGATACCCGCATTGGTTACAGCGGCGCCACCGCTTCGGCAATCACCCTGCTGCCGCTCGATTATCAGAATGCCACCAGCGGACAGCGCTTTGCGTGGAATGGCGGTACGCTGAATGTTGATGCTGATGCGCAAGGCGATAAAGTCAGCTTTGATGGCAATCTCGACAGTGTCGCAATCACCAGCAAAAATCAGATGGGTATGCCAGTGCTGTTTACGCTGAACGGCCTGAAAGCGACGGCGAATACTCACCTTAGCCCACAGGGCGTGCGTATTGGCGATCAGGGCATCGATCTGAAAAAGCTGACTGCTTCGGTTAATGGTCAGGAAGCGGTGACGCTGGAAGGCCTGAAAGGCAATTCGCGCTTTGATTCTGATAATAAAGCGGTGTCCGGTCAGATTGATTACACCCTTGATAACCTGAAAATGCAGAACCAGTCGTTTGGTCAGGGTAAACTGGCGATGAAACTGTCGCAGTTCGACGGTGAGGCGCTGAAGACCTTCTCTGAGAATTACAATGCTCAGGTACAGGCGCTGCTGAATCAACCAGGCATTGCCGAAGATCCACTGCGTTATCAGCAAGGAATGAACCAGATCCTGGCTACCAATTTGCCAACCCTGCTGAAAGGCGACCCGATCGTCACCATCGCGCCTCTGAGCTGGAAGAACGATAAAGGTGAGAGCAGCTTTAACCTGGCGGTTAACTTTAAAGATCCGGCCACCGCCAGCGGTGAAGCGCAGAATATCAACCAGGCCGCCGATCGCGTGCTGAAAAGCCTCGACGGCAAACTGGTGATCTCAATGGATATGGCCACCGAGCTGATGACCCATGTGGCGATAGCTGAAGGTCATTCGCAGGAAGAGTCCGCCAGACTGGCGGAACAACAGGTGAAAGGCCTGGCGGCGATGGGCCAGATGTTTAAGCTGACCACGCAGCAGGATAATAATATCGTTACCAGCCTGCAATACACCAGCGGCCAGGTCACCATGAACGGTGAGAAAATGCCGCTCGACCAGTTCCTGTCACGTTATATGCTGGGTGGCATGTCTGCACAGCCGCAAGGTTTGCCAGCAGAATAATTGCTCTTCAGGGCGAGGATCCCCTCGCCCTTTCTTAATGAAGCCATGTTATTAATAGAAAAATCATTTTAATATAGAGCGCCCTCTTTCTCAGGACGGCATCTGCAGTGTAGAAATGGAATCAGCACTTTAAAATACCCCGATATGGAGCAGGGAAACTATGTATTCAAATGATAGATTAAGTAATTGTGATATTATTAATAATGCAACAATAATGCGGTCACTGGATTTATTAGCAGAGCCTTATTGCATTCGGACCGCAGAGGGTCTTTTTCTGTATGCTAATATGGCGATGGCGAAGCTGTCTGGATTGCGATCGCCTCATATCATGATGGAACGGCCGGATCATGAAATTCCCTCACTGCTGTTTGATAATCAGGAAGATCTCGAAGCATGGCGTCAGCAGGACAGAACGGTTTCAGAAACCAGAAAGCCATTAACCATGCTGGAAATTCATCCCAGTGCGGTCGACTCGCCTTATCTGTGCAGAAAGGTGCCTTTTTACAGTCACAACGATGAGTGTATTGGTACTTTTTGCACAATTAAATACCTTGAAGTCCTGACGCCCAACGATTTTATCAAAGGCAAGCTACCTGGCTCGCTATTGCTGAATAAACCTGATGACTTTTTCACTGAGAAACAGTGCGAAATTATATTCTTCAGGTTACAAGGGGTAAGTAATAAAGAAATCAGTCAGATATTGGGACTGTCGCCGCGCACGGTTGAAAATCGTATCGCGCAGATGTATACCAAAGCTCGCGTAAATCACCTTGATGATTTTCGGCAATTTTGTGAGAGTCGGAATTTACACCGCTATTTGCCTAAAAGAGTGCTTTCCGAACGTAAAATGGCCACTCACGAGGAAATCGATGTCAGTTAAATGCGGTTTTCTACAGTAAATGGCAGTAAAGCTGACAGCCTGGTTTAAACCAAGTATTACATACTCCGACCTCAAGGTACTAATTAGTCTCTGTTCCTTCAGCCCCAGTTGTTACTATCGCCATTGTTGCGGTTGCAACACCAGGGAAAACATCAGGTTCCTGAGCAACAATATTAGACTCCATTCCTATTTTATGGTCACCGGCGGGGATTTCCTCGCCCTCTTTTGTGGTTATAATGCCACACTTCTCACAACATCTCTCATTCCTGTATTTTTTTGTCAAATAAAATTGAGCAAACAGATGAGATGATCTATATTCCACGAGGCTTACAAATTCAGCAGACAGTAAATAACCTTATCAGCAAAACCATTAACAGCGTCACTAATTAATGTGTTGCACCAGCTTAACTTATTTAACCAGGAAAGGAATTCGCACGAAAAACTAACTGTTATAAAATGGAGAGGAAAAAATGGACTCACATAACCCGTCAAGGACGAATAATGAGATTGCCGTACCTGAAATGCTCAGCCGCTCTCTGGATTTGTTGCCAGAGCCATACTGCATCCGGACGCCGGACACCCGGGTAATCTATGCCAATCTGGCAATGCTTAAACTGGCCGGTCTTAAATCAGGCAGAGAGATAGTCGGCCGCCTGGATTATGAAGTACCATCAATACTGTTTGAAAATGAAAATACGCTCAAAGCATGGCGGGATCAGGACAAAAATATTATTGAAAACAGGAAATATTTAGCCATGCTTGAAATCCATCCTGATGCCGTAGACTGCCCTTATATTTGTCGGAAGGTCCCTTTTTATAATAATGATAACCAGTGCGTGGGGGCTTTTCTCAGCGTCAAATATCTTGAAGTTTTCACACCTAATGATTTTGTACGTGGCAGGCTACCGGGGTCACTGCTGCTTAATAAACCTGATGATTTTTTTACCGAGAAAGAGTGTGAAATTATTTTCTTCCGATTACAGGGAATGAGCAGTAAAGATATCGGTAATCTTCTCTATCTCTCCCCACGAACTATCGAAAACCGGCTGGCAAATATGTATCAAAAAGCTGGCGTCAATCACCTTGATGATTTCCGCGAATTTTGTGAAGCACGCAATCTTCATCGCTATCTGCCGCAACGACTGGTTTCGAATAAACGTATTGGTTTTAGTGGCGATTATGATCCAGAAGAGCCGATGCCGTGAACCGCTGAGCAACGAGTGGCCAGACTACAGCGGCCACTCACTGACCCACTTACCGCTAACGGCATTAAGGCCTGCCGGTAAGCCATTTCTCCAGCCGCAACAGATTGGTTTCTTTCGGACTGCCGTCACGCCATACCAGATAATAGGTAAGATTGCCGCAGTCCAGCTGACACTGTTCCATCGCCATCAGCGTTCCCTCGTCAAGTTCCTTCTCTACCAGTACCCGCTGCGCCAGCGCGATCCCCTGCCCTTCAAGCGCGGCCTGATAAGCCAGCGCGGAGCTTTCCAGTTCGCGCCAGTTGTGCAGAGCATGGATATTCACGCCAAAGGCTTCACACCACAATTGCCAGTCATCAGGACGCCCTCGTACGCTAAGCAATGTGTGTTGCGCCAGGTTTGCCGTATTGAATATCGCCTTACGCGTGAGCGTGGGCCGGCAGACCGGCAATAACAGGTTTTCCACCAGCGCTGTGGCATGCTGCTGCGGCCAGTCGCCATGGCCAAGGCGGATGGCGGCATCAAAGTCAGTGGCATCATCCCAGTCCGAAGCAGTCGTCAGCCGCACCTCAATAGCCGGATGCGCCAGCTGGAAGGTGGACAAGCGCGGGATCAGCCAGCGGGTGGCAAAAGTGGTGAACGAGTGCAGGCGCAACACCGCGCGCCCCGCACTGCGCTGCAAAACCTGTCCGGCGCGCCGCAGCCCGTCAAAATGACCGCTAATTTGCTGATAATAGGCGTTGCCGGCATGCGTCAGCATCAGACCACGTCCCTGGCGCTGAAACAGCGTGGTGCCAAAGTGCTCCTCCAGCAGCCGCAGCTGACGACTTACCGCACCCGGGGTAACGGACATACTTTCAGCCGCGGCGCGCACGCTGCCGGTACGGGCGACAACTTCAAAAGCCAGCAGTGCATTCAGGGGAGGCAGTTCACGCATTACAGTGTAACCATTTAGTTTTAATCAACGGTTGAGCAATTTTAATCGATTGTCGTCAGATGGCAAACGACACAAAATCGTCTGCGTATCAACAACGCAATCAGTAAGGAAAAAAAGACGATGATTAAAGTAATTAATCCTGCCGACGGTTCAGTTGTCGGAGAAACACCGATGATGAGCGCAGAAGAAGTGGCGGCGGCTATCGATCGCACCTGCGCCGCCTTTCCTGCCTGGGCTGAGAAAACAGCCCAACAGCGTAGCGATATCCTGCGTCGCTGGTACGATCTGGTGCGTGCCGATAAACGCGTGTTCGCCGAAATTATGGTGAAAGAAAATGGCAAATGCCTGAGTGAGGCAATGGGCGAAATCGACTACGGCCTCGGCTTTATTGAGTGGTATGCCGAAGAGGCGAAACGAGTTTACGGCGACACCATCCCTTCGCACGATGTTAATGCCTCAATTCTGGTGGTTAAAGAGCCGCTTGGCCCGACGGCGGCGATCACCCCATGGAACTTCCCGTTTATGATGATCACCCGCAAGATTGCCACCGCGCTGGCGGCAGGCTGCACCATGATTATCAAACCGGCAGAAGAGACACCGCTGACCGCCTGGAAACTGCTGGAGTATGCCCGCGAAGCCGGTATCCCGGCGGGGGTGTTTGAGATGGTCACCGGCGATCCGCAAGCTATCGGCGAAGCTTTTGCCAGCGATACGCGCATTCACAAAGTTTCGTTTACCGGCTCCACCCGTGTCGGCAAATTGCTGGCCAGTAATTGCGGCGCCGCGCTGAAAAAAATGACGCTGGAACTCGGCGGTAATGCCCCTTTTATCGTATTTGACGACGCCACGCTTAACGATGCCGTCAGCGGGCTGATTAGCGCCAAACTGCGTAACTCCGGCCAGGTATGTATTTCACCTAACCGCGTGCTGGTGCAGGATGGTATCTATCAGCAGTTTGCTGAGCAGCTGACGGCAGCGGTGGCGAACATCCGCGTCGATCAGGGGATGCAGGATGAATTTGTCGTTGGACCGCTGATTAATCAACAGGCAGTGGATAAAGTGACCTCACTGGTGGATGACGCGGTGTCGCGTGGCGCTACCGTACATCTGGGTGGAAAGCGGGATGCAAAAGGCGGGCTGTTCTACCAGCCAACGATCCTTGGCGATCTGGACGACAGCTTCGGAGTACATAATACGGAGATTTTTGGCCCGGTTTTTGCCCTTTACCGTTTTAGCAGCGAAGAAGAGGCGATCCGCCGCGCCAACAATACCGAGTACGGCCTGGTGGCTTACGCCTGGACACGTGATCTGGGCCGCGCCTTCCGTCTTTCGAAAAAGCTGGAAGCGGGTATGGTGATTATCAATTCTGCTTCAGTCGGCACTGCTTCAGTCCCTTTCGGTGGCATCAAACAATCCGGCTATGGCCGCGAAGGTGGACACTACGGTATTGAAGAGTACATGCAGGTGAAATATGTGCTGATGGCGGGCCAGAATCGCTAATCCTGCGCCGATTCGGCTGCCAGCCACGGACTTTCGCGCGACACGGCCAATTAACCAGCAGTTAAACCGCCCTGTTGCGCAATTCTCTGGCGTATTTGCGCAAGTTGTTTTTATAATTCTCTGCACTTTACTTAAAATAACCAAGAGAGTGCGAAATGATCGATACCCGCCTTCCCCTGACTGATATTCATCGCCATCTTGACGGCAATATTCGCGCGCAAACCATTCTCGATTTAGGTCGCGAATTTAACCTCTCCCTGCCTGCCACTACGCTGGAAACCCTGCGTCCCCATGTACAGGTCACCCAAAACGAACCGGATCTGGTCAGTTTCCTGCAGAAACTGGACTGGGGCGTCAAAGTGCTGGGTTCGCTGGATGCCTGTCGTCGTATCGCCAGAGAAAATGTCGAAGATGCGGCACGCGCGGGTATTCACTATACCGAACTGCGTTTCTCACCGGGTTATATGGCGATGACGCATAATCTGCCAGTGGCGGGCGTGGTGGAAGCAGTGATTGACGGCATTAAAGCCGGTTGCCAGCAACATGATATCGAGGTACGCCTGATTGGTATTATGAGCCGCACCTTTGGTGAAGAGGCGTGTCTGCGTGAACTGGAAGCGTTGCTGGCGCATCGCGACGGTATTACTGCGCTGGATCTGGCCGGTGACGAACTGGGCTTCCCGGGCAGTCAGTTCCTCAGCCACTTTACGCGCGCGCGCGATGCCGGTTTCCGTATCACAGTACATGCTGGTGAAGCGGCCGGTGCGGAAAGCATCTGGCAGGCGATCCGTGAACTGGGCGCCGAGCGTATCGGTCACGGTGTTAAAGCGATTGAAGATGCCGCGCTGATGGATTTCCTTGCTGAGCATCAGATCGGGATTGAATCCTGCCTCACTTCCAATATTCAGACCAGTACGGTGGCGCAGCTCAGCAACCATCCGCTGGTGACTTTCCTTAATCACGGTATTCTGGCCACCATTAATACTGACGATCCGGCGGTGCAGGGAATTGAGCTGGCGCATGAGTATCAGGTGGCAGCGCCGCAGGCAGGTCTTAGCCCGCAGCAGATCCGTACCGCACAGGAAAATGGGCTGAAGATTGCGTTTTTAACTGAAGCAGAGAAAGCGAAGATTCGCGCGAAGGTTGCAGCCTGATCACCAATGGGCGGCGATAACGCCGACCCTACGGAAATATTGATGCAGGGGCGGCGTTATCGCCGCCCGCTGCCCAGTCCGCTTACTTCAGTGACAGTGTCTGGCGTTTCTCGGCAGACTGTAATCCCAGTTCAATCAGTTCCATCACCTGAATCGCCTCGGCGGCGGTAACCGGATTACTGCCGCTACCATTAATCGCATCGCGGATTGCCGCGTAATAGGCCGGATAGTTGCCCGGAATGGTCAGCAGCGTCTGCTCGGCCATCACGTCACCTTCGGCCAGCGTCAGCACACCATCGCGCATATCATAACCCCAGTCTTCCAGCGGTGGGCGCGCGCCGGCTTTCAGACTGTCTTCCTGTGGATCCAGACCATATTTCACATAGCTGCCGCGGGTGCCGTGCACCTGAAAACGGGCTGACTCTGCCGCCACCAGCATACTGGCATGCAGCACCACCCGGCGTTGCGGATAAGTCAGCACCGCGTGGAAATAATCGGTGGTTTGCGCGCCGGAACGTAGCTCAGCCATATCAACATTAATCGCCACCGGCGCGCCAAACAGCTGTAGCGCCTGGTCAATAACATGCGGACCAAGATCAAACCAGATACCGCTGCCCGCAC
The DNA here is from genome assembly GCF_017875465.1 of Winslowiella toletana. Lineage (NCBI taxonomy): Bacteria > Pseudomonadati > Pseudomonadota > Gammaproteobacteria > Enterobacterales > Erwiniaceae > Winslowiella > Winslowiella toletana. The sequence goes on along the minus strand of NZ_JAGGMQ010000001.1, from coordinate 4,868,027 downwards.
CTTTCATTTCACGCCAGCGCTGACGCACTTCCGGACGGAAACGATCGAAATGGGATTCCAGATAACGCACTTCACCCAGCGTACCATCAGCCAGCAGCGCTTTCAGCGTCAGGAAATCACTGTCCCAGCGACGGTTATGGAACACCGACAGCAGCAGACCTTTGGCTTTCGCCAGCGCTTCCAGCTCACGTGCCTGTGACAGTGTCACGGTGAATGGTTTGTCGACCACCACATGCTTACCGGCATTCAGCGCGGCTTTTGCCAGCGGAAAATGGGTGTCATTAGGCGTGGGGATAACAATCAGTTGCAGCGTCGGGTCATCAAACAGCGCCTGCGGATCGGCAACCACCTGCATCGAAGGCCAGTCGGCGTGAACTTTGGTCGCATCACTGCTGGAGACAGCAGCCAGCTCCATCTCTGAGGTACCGGCAATTAGCGGAGCATGAAACGTCTTGCTGGCGAAACCATAGCCCACCAGGCCGACACGAATTTTATCACTCATTAGTCTTCCTCTTGTTCACTCTGCGCTCTGCCGCCAGGGCGGGATCTGCCTGACGACAGAGCGTTACCTCAATGATTTAAAACCAATCGGCCACGGAGAACAAGGCGGATTCGCCTGAAATATCGCTATCCGGCGGTGCGCGGCAGATCCCAGCTCTCCTGGGCCACCAGCGCATCATGTGCATCCTGACTACGGCGGCGGAAATCACTGGGGCTGACGCCAACCCGTTTACGGAATACGCGCGAGAAGTAGAGCTGGTCGTCATAGCCCACATCGCGTCCGACACTGGCGATGGGCTCCTGAGTGGTTTGCAGCAGCAGTTTGGCACGGATCACCCGCTGATCTTCACGCCAGCGCAGCAGATTAACCCCCATCTGCTCGCGGAACAGATGCGCCAGCCGTGATGGCGACAGGCAGACATACTTCGCGACTTCTTCAATCTTCACCTCAGCCGCCAGATTCCCGGTGACATACTGGCAGGCTTCGATCACCCGAGGATCGCGCACCTGCTGATGCGATCGCGGATCTTCCTCCACCGCGCGCAACAGCAGACGTTCCAGCAGGTTCATCGCCAGCTCTTCGGCAAAACGACGACCGGAGTTATGAGTCTGTTCGATATTAGCGAACAGGCGGTCAAACTCGCCACGCAGCGATTCTGGCAGGCGCAGACGTCCCACTCCCTGGGTTTCATCCTGCCACTGAAGCCAGTCGCTCCAGTAGGCTCGCGGGCGGAAATAGATCCAGCGATGAAACCAGCAGTCGCTTTCGGCTGAGCGGCCATAGTAGTGCGGGGTTTTTGGCTGAAACAGCAGCAGATCACCCGGCTCACAATCAAAGGCCGCTTCGCCATCAAATACCCGGCCTCGCCCTTTGATCGTCAGATTCAGAATGTAACCTTTCATCCCCAGCGGACGGTCAATAAAAAAGTCCAGCGGTCCGTTGGCGCTGATTGGCGTTAACCCGGCCACCAGCCAGGCATTAAACGGATAGCCCGGCAGCAACGGGTTGGATTGTATAGCTGAAGGCAGACGATGATACATGTTTCCTCCGGTGGTGAATTTTGCAGGTGCGAGAAAATCATCATTACCGGCGGCATTTTCACCGCCGGTAGATTTAATGGGTTTTTGCTTTCTGTTTATAGCGGTCGAAAATCACTGCCGCCAACAATATCAAACCTCGTACGACATACTGTGAGAACGGCGATATATTCAACAGATTCATCGCATTCTCAACCGTACCCAGAATCAGCACCCCGGCCACCACGTAAGAGATTTTGCCAATCCCGCCTTTCAGTGATACGCCGCCCAGAACACAGGCTGAGATCACAATCAGCTCATAGCCCAGCGAGGTCATCGGCTGGCCGCTGGTCATACGCGACGCCAGAATAATCCCGGCCGCAGCCGACACCAGTCCGGAGAGAATGAAAATAATAATTCGCGTGCGCACCACCGGTACCCCGGCCAGCCGCGCGGCTTCTTCGTTACCGCCAATCGCCAGCGTATTACGACCAAAAGTGGTTTTATTCAGCAGAAAACCAAAGATAATCATGGTGCCGATGGTCAGCCAGATTGGCGCTGGCAGACCCAGCCAGTTGGTGTAACCCAGCGCAAAGAAACGCTCATCTTCAATACCAACCGCTTTACCATCGGAGAAGATATACGCCAGCCCGCGCACAATCTGCATGGTCGCCAGTGTGGTGATCAGCGCATTGATCTTCAGCTTCGCGATCACAAAACCGTTAACCAGACCACAGGCAACACCGAGCAACAGACCCGCAGCGATACCGATCCATAAACTTTCAGTCATATTGATCACCACCGCAGTGGTGACTCCGGCACAGGCAATCACTGACGCCACAGAGAGGTCAAAATCACCCGAGGCAAGGCAAAACAGCATGCCGCAGGCCACCATACCGGACATCGACATCGCCAGCCCCAGCCCTTTCATATTGATAAAGCTGCCAAAATTGGGGACGAAAATCATGCAGCCGATAAACAGCACGGCAAACACCACCAGCATGCCGAAGTTATCCCAGATGCGGCCCAGATTGACGCCGGAACGTTGCGTCGGTGGCGTGGTATTTGAGGTCGTTGATGAAGACATAACAGCACTCCTGAATGCTTAATCAGACCGTCGCAGCGGCCATTTGAGAGGTTTTCGGCATAGCGAGACGCAGCGTTTTCTGCTCTGTCGCCTCGTCATGGCTTAATTCACCGGCAATTTCACCTTCGCGCATCACCACAATACGGTCGGCAAGACCCATCACTTCCGGCAGGTCACTGGAGGCAAACAGCACCGCAATCCCCTGCGCAGCCAGCGCATAAATCAGGTTATAGATTTCATGTTTGGCGCCGACATCAATGCCACGCGTCGGCTCATCGAGCAAAATCACCTTCATCTCCTCCGACAGCCAGCGCCCAAGAATCGCCTTCTGCTGATTACCGCCGGAAAGATTCATAATCAGCTGATCTGCTGACGGCGTTTTGATATTCAGCGCACGGATATGTTTGTCGGCGTTCTTCGCTTCCCAGCGATGATCGATCAGACAGCCAGCGGTGACATTGTTGCGGCGGGCGCTGATATTGATATTGTCGCGTACCGAGTGCACCGGAATAATACCGTCGGCTTTACGATCTTCCGGGCAGAGCATCATGCCGGCACGAATGGCGTCGGAGGGTTCGCTGATTTTCAGCTGTTCGCCATCCAGCCACACCTCTCCGGATTTAATCCGCGTGCCGCCAAACAGCCCTTTCATCAGTTCGCTGCGTCCGGCCCCCACCAGACCAAACAGACCGACAATCTCGCCGGCGCGCACCTGCAGCGAAACCGGCGTACGCACGCCGCGGGCATGCACCTGATTCAGTTGCAGACGCACCTCGCCACAGGGGCGCGGGCTGTAGCCATAGATATCGCCAATTTCACGGCCGACCATCGCCTGCACCAGCTGGTCATTATTGGTATTAGCGACATCGGTAAAGGTGTTCACATAGCGCCCGTCTTTAAACACCGTAATCGCATCGCTGAGGGCAAAGATCTCTTCCATGCGGTGCGAGACATACAGCACCACCCGGCCCTGATCGCGCAGGTTACGGATAACGCGAAACAGCTGTTCGATTTCACGCGCCGACAGTGAGCTGGTCGGTTCATCAAAGGCGATAATTTTGGCATTGCGCGCCAGCGCCTTGGCGATTTCCACCATCTGCCACTGACCAAGCGACAGATACTTCAGTGGTGTATCCGGGTCGATATCCATGCCGAGATTTTGCAGTTGCTGTCCGGCCTCATAGCGCAGCAGTGAGCGATTTACCCAGCCACCGCGCTGCGGCAGCTGACCAAGATAGATATTTTCAGCGATGCTCATTTCCGGCACCAGGTGCAGCTCCTGATAAATAATCGCCACCCCGGCGTCAAGCGCGTCAGTGGCCTGATTAAAGTGCATCTGCTGCCCTTTAATACGGATCTCGCCGCTGGTCGCCTGATAGCTGCCGCTGAGAATTTTTAACAGCGTCGATTTTCCGGCGCCGTTTTCGCCCATCAGCGCATGAACCTGTCCGGCATGACACGCGAAGCTGATGTCCTGCAGCGCTTTGACGCCGGGAAAAGTTTTGCTGATGCCATGAAACGACAGAAAAGCGGGTTCAGTGCTCATGGTGGTCTCCCTGTTAATCACTCTGTTACGCAGACCGGGGCCTGACTGGCAGGCCCCGTAACACGGCGCTGATTACATCAGCCCTTTTTTCGCCAGTTCAGTTTTAAAGTTGTCGCGGGTGATCAGCACCACGTCGGTAACTTCGGTGAATTTGGCGGGCTCAGCGCCTTTGGTTACCCACTCATACAGCATCTGGCTGCTTTTATAACCATGCACGTCCGGGCTTGGCAGCAGCGAACCGTAGAAACCGGTGGCGTTGCCTTTCGACAGCTCACTCACCGCATCGACGCCGTTAATACCAATACCGATCACATCCGCCGCTTTAAAGCCCTGGCCTTCAGTGGCGCGGACGCCGCCCAGCACGGTGTTATCGTTCATACCAACGATCAACCAGTGTTTGATTTCCGGATGCTGCACCAGCAGTGAGTTACCGGCGTCAAACGCGCCTGGGATATCATTGGATTTGGTCGGCACCTGATAGATCTGTTTTTCCGGGAAACCGGCGGCTTTCAGCGCATCCATTGAACCGCCAGTACGACGACGCGCGGTATCCAGCTCATTAGCCGTAATCGCCATTACGCCGGTCTGCTTCGCATCCCAGCCGCGTTTCTGCATCTCTTTGTACAGCTCCTGCCCCTGACGCTCGCCAATCTTGGTGGCGGCCATCATCACCAGTGGCACGGTGTCCATCGGTTTGCCTTTAGCGGTGACAAACTGGTCATCGACGGCAATCACTTTTAGATCGTAGCTACGCGCCTTGGCCACAATCGCCGATCCCAGTTTTGGATCCGGCGTACAAATCACAAAACCTTTGGCGCCACTGGCCGCCAGACTGTCGATAGCATTAAGGGTTTTCTCGCCATCCGGGACGGCAATTTTGATCACTTCAAAGCCCAAATCCTTGCCTGCTTTATCAGCGAATTTCCACTCGGTCTGAAACCAGGGTTCCTCCGGCTGTTTGACCAGAAAACCCAGTTTCAGGGTTTCGGCGATAGCCGAATGTGACATAACGGCAGCCAGCCCGACGACGGCTAACGTTTTAGTGAATTTATGCATGATGCTCTCCGGCTCAATGATGTTTTTTGCATGAGATAAGCGAAACGGTGTAACCGATACCAGTCAGTCGACTGAACTTTACAGCGACTATAAATCAGTTAATTAGCGTGCAAACTGCACACTCGCTGAACAACCGCTGGGCTAGTTGTACGCAGAAATATCACAAAAAATGTAGAGCGCTATCACATCGTGGAATAACAGCAGAATCCTCCATACATTCAGCAAATTTAACCGTCCGTTAACTTTTGATGTCGGTCACAGATCGCAACAGGATGGCAGAAATGTGCATATTTGCAGCCGCAGGCGACTAACCGCTTTACCGCCATCTTCTTAGGGTTATCTGCAGTGATTGAGGATTAACAGGAGAGTCCCGATGCGTGCTGGCGCTATTACGATTGGTCTTGATTTCGGCAGTGATTCGGTGCGCGCTCTGGCGGTAGATTGCCAGAGCGGCGCCGAGTTGCAAAAACAGGTAATTGCCTATGCGCGATGGAAAGAGGGGAAATATTGTGACCCAAGCGCCAACCGCTTTCGTCATCATCCGCAGGATTATATTGATGCGCTGGAACAGGCGATTGTCGGCGTGGTGGCGCTGTTAAGTGCGGAACAGCGCGCCAGCGTGGTCGGCATCGGCGTCGATTCAACCGGATCCACCCCTGCCCCGATCGACCGTGAAGGCCGGGTGCTGGCGCTGCGTCCGGAGTTTGCCGACAATCCCAATGCGATGTTTGTATTGTGGAAAGATCATACGGCGATTGAAGAAGCCGAGGCGATTAATAAGCTGTGTCATAGCGGCAAATTTAATGATTATTCCCGCTATATCGGCGGCGTTTACTCCTCCGAGTGGTTCTGGGCGAAAATTTTACATGTCTCGCGTGCAGATGCCGCAGTACGCGAAGCCGCGGTATCCTGGATTGAACTGTGCGACTGGGTGCCAGCGCTGTTAAGCGGTACCACCGCACCGGCAGCCATCCGCCGTGGGCGCTGCGCCGCCGGACATAAGTCATTGTGGCACCCGGAGTGGCAGGGTCTGCCGGATGCGGAGTTCCTTAATGCGCTCGATCCCTTGCTGACGCGCGATCTCGACTTCCCGCTGTTTACGGACACCTGGACTGCCGAAGTCCCGGTCGGCACCCTGACCGCCGAATGGGCGCAGCGTCTGGGTCTGCCGCAGACAGTGACGCTGTCCGGTGGCGCTTTCGACTGCCATATGGGCGCTGTAGGCGCCGGAGCGCAACCCTACACGCTGGTAAAAGTGATTGGCACCTCTACCTGCGACATTCTGATCGCCGATGCGCAACAGGTTGGCGACCGGGCGATTAAAGGCATTTGTGGTCAGGTGGATGGCAGCGTGACGCCGGGCACCATCGGTCTCGAAGCAGGCCAGTCGGCGTTTGGTGATATGTACGCCTGGTTTAGCCGTTTACTGAGCTGGCCACTGCAACAGGCAGCAAAAGATCAGCCACAGCTGGCGCACCAGCTGGAAGCCATCCAGCAGGATCTGTTACGTCAGTTAACCGAAGCCTGGGTGGCGAAACCCAATATGGATCATTTGCCGGTGGTGCTGGACTGGTTTAACGGCCGCCGCACCCCGTTCGCCAATCAGCGTCTGAAAGGGGTGATCACCGACCTTAATTTAGGCACCGATGCGCCAACCCTGTTTGGCGGATTTATCGCCGCCACCGCGTTTGGCGCACGCGCGATTATGGAGTGCTTTGAACAGCAACAAATTCCGGTAGAAAACATCCTGGCCCTCGGCGGTATCGCGCGCAAATCACCGGCGATTATGCAGGTATGCAGTGATGTGATGAACCGTCCACTTGATATTGTCGCTTCCGATGAGTGCTGCGCGCTCGGCGCCGCCATTTTCGCCGCGGTTGCCGCCGGTGTCTGGGCCGATATCCCCAGCGCGCAGCAGCAGATGGCCAGCCCGATCGCCACCACCCTGCAACCGGACGCCGGGCGCGTCGCGCGCTTCGAGCAACTGTATCAACGCTACCAACACTGGTGTGAGGCTGCTGAACCGCAGTTTGCCTCGCGCACTTCATCCGATATGTAAGGAGTGGTTTTATGGAACAGGTTAACGCGCTTAGCGTGTGGTTTGTGATTGGCACGCAGCATCTCTATGGCGCCGAAACGTTGCGCCAGGTAGAGCAGCACGCGCAGCAGGTGGTTGACGGCATAAATCGCGAGGCCAGTCTGCCGTTTAAACTGCAGCTGAAACCGCTGGTGAAAAGTCCGGATGAAGCGCTGGCACTCTGTCGTGACGCCAATTTTGATAACAGCTGCCTCGGGATTATCACCTGGCTGCACACCTTTTCGCCGGCAAAAATGTGGATTGGTGGCCTGTCGATCCTCAACAAGCCACTGATGCAGTTCCATACCCAGTTTAACGCGGCGATCCCGTGGGACAGCATGGATATGGACTTTATGAACCTCAACCAGACCGCGCACGGCGGTCGTGAGTTCGGCTTTATCGGTGCGCGCATGCATCTGCAGCACAGCGTGATCACCGGCCACTGGCAGGATCCGCTCAGCCACCAGCGCATCGCCAGATGGATGCGCGGCGCGGCGGCGAAACGGGCCAGTCAGCAGCTGAAAGTGGCGCGCTTTGGCGACAATATGCGGGAAGTGGCGGTCACCGAGGGTGATAAAGTGGGCGCCCAGATCCAGTTTGGTTATGCCGTCAATGGCTGGGGCGTCGGCGATCTGGTGGAAGTGATTAACCAGGTTTCCGATGGCGACGTCAGTGCGCTAATCGACGAGTATGAAAGCCAGTATCAATTTACCGCCGTAGCGGCGGTGAATGGCGAGAAGCGCCAGAACGTGCTGGATGCGGCGCGTATTGAACTTGGCATCAAGCGCTTCCTCGAGGCGGAAGATTGTCATGCTTTTACCACTAACTTCCAGACCCTGCATGGTATGACGCAGTTACCGGGCCTTGCGGTGCAGCGTCTGATGGCGCAGGGCTATGGCTTTGCTGGTGAAGGCGACTGGAAAACCGCCGCGCTGCTGCATATTTTCAAAGTGATGGCGCAGGGCCTGCCAGGTGGCACCTCCTTTATGGAGGACTATACCTATCACTTTGCACCAGGTAACGACCTGGTGCTGGGATCCCATATGCTGGAAGTGTGCCCGTCGATTGCCCGTGAGGAGAAACCGTTAATTGATGTGCAGTATCTGGGGATTGGCGGCAAAGCCGATCCGGCGCGTCTGATCTTCTCGGCGCCTGCCGGACAGGCGGTTAATGCCAGCGTAGTGGATATGGGCGACCGCTTCCGCCTGCTGGTTAATGTGGTCGATGCGATTGAACAGCCGAAACCACTGCCGAAACTGCCGGTGGCACGTGCCATCTGGCGCGCTCAGCCGACGCTGGCAACCGCAGCGGAGGCGTGGATTCTCGGCGGCGGCGCGCATCATACGGTATTCAGCCAGGCGCTGGATGTGGAGGATATGCGCCTGTACGCTGAAATGCATGGTATTGAAGTGCTGGTGATTGATAACGACACCACCCTGCCAGCATTTAAGGATGCGCTGCGCTGGAACGAGGCTTATTATCGTCTGAATATGCGTTAACTAATAAACTCTATACTTAACAGCATTATTAAAAAGGCGGATTAAACCCCGCCTTTTAATTTACACCCGCAAGGTTAATATCTGTTTCCCGCGCAATATTAATAACCTTATTACCATAAATAAACTGCCTTACTATTTACATGCTAAAATAGCGGTCATATAATTGACATCCAGTCGATAAGAATCGTCTCCTCCACGCTGCAGTAAATAAGGGTGGTATCACGAAACTTCTCCGCTCCCCTCCAGCCCTGCATCAATCATCAATAGATTTAAACCGATTTCTCTATGAATCATCTGATTAAAACCTGAAAAAAACCTCAGCACACAGGTGACTGTTAAAACATATGTAAAACGTATTTATCTGCTCAGGCATTGATCGTTTATTTACGCGAGCTTTTTGCAAACCCTTGCGGACAAAATAATCGATTTTATTATTTAAGACTTGAGCAGAATATGATGACTAAGCAAACTCTTTCAGACATTACAAAAAAAACTGACCGGGGCTGGGGCAGGCTGGTGGTAATATCCCAGATAGCATTACAGATTTCCGTTGCTATCAGCCCTTGTTATCTTCCCACCGTGCAGGCTGCCGCCACTCCAGCGGATATTAAGTGGTATCAGAGCGGCAATCTTAGTCCGCAGGAACAGGCGCAATATCGCCTGCAAAGCGAACGGATGACCACTGCAGCGACCCTGATGTCACAGGATAATCCGGGTCAGGCCGCTGCCGGGATGGCGCGCTCCGCCGCCGCCGCTGAACTTGGTAACGCTACCTCTGGCTGGCTGAACCAGTTCGGCAATGCCCGCGTGCAGCTGCATTTCGATGAAAAATTCGCTCTGGAAGGTAGCCAGGCCGATGTGCTGGCGCCGCTGTATGAAAATGACACCAGCCTGCTGTTCAGCCAGCTCGGTGTTCGCCGGATGGATAAACGCACCACCGGCAACCTCGGCGCGGGCGTCCGTACCTTTACTGGCGACTGGATGTTTGGCGTTAACACTTTCTACGACAACGATTTTACCGGCAATAACCGCCGTCTTGGCGTTGGCGTCGAAGCCTGGCGCGACTACCTGAGATTGTCCGGCAACAGCTACTGGCGACTGAGCGACTGGCGTCAGTCGCGTGATTTCGCCGACTACGACGAACGTCCGGCAAATGGTTACGACCTGCGCGTGGAAGGCTGGCTGCCCGCATACCCGCAGCTCGGCGCCAAAGTTATGTATGAACAGTACCAGGGGAATGAGGTTGCGCTGTCTGGCAAAGATAATCGCCAGAAAAATCCATGGGCGTTTACCGGCGGCGTCAGCTATACGCCCTTCCCGCTGCTTACCGTCGGCGCTGAACACCGGGCCGGTAAAAACGGTCAGCAGGATTCTCAGCTTAGCCTGGCGCTAAACTACCGTCTGGGCGAAGCCTGGCATAAGCAGCTTGATGCCTCCGCCGTTGGCGCCACACGCCTGCTAAGCGGCAGCCGCTACGATCTGGTTGAACGTAATAACACAATTGTGCTGGATTACCGTAAACGCGAACTGCTGACGCTGGGCCTGCCGGACAAAGCCAGTGGTAAAAGCCGCAGTGTGCTGCCGGTCAGCTTTGTGGTGAAAAATACCCATCCGATACAGCGCATTGACTGGCACTCACCGGCGCTGACAACGGCGGGCGGCATTATTACTCCAGCCGGTGACGGGCGTCTTAATATTACCCTGCCCGCCTGGCAGGTTACCGGGAGTAACAGCTATACCCTGACCGGCACCGTTTATGATGTGGAAGGCAACAGCCACAGCGCCGCCATGCCGATTATGGTGGAAATCGCCGACATCAGCGCCGACAGCAGCAGCATTGCCGCCATGCCGCCAGCTATCCCGGCTGATGGCGCCAGCACTTCGGTTGTGACCGTCACACTGCTGGATAAAGATGCTAAAGCAGTGACAGATATGGCGTCTGCGCTGAAAATAGCATTAAAACAGACCCTTGCGCAGGAGCAGCGTACGCTGAAGCAGCAGAATGCAACCATCACTGAGGTGAAGGAAACCTCCGCAGGTGTCTACGAAGCAGTGCTCACCTCAGGTACCCGCAATGGCAGCGTCGTGGTAACGCCATCCATTAACGGCATAATGTTAAAAACGATGACCCTTGAGCTGACCAGCGAAAATGCATCGCTTAAAGACGGAAACCTGACGGTTGACAGAGATCAGCTACCGGCCAATGGCGCTGATAAAGCCACCTTTACTGCGCTGGTAACCGGCGACAGTGGTAAGCCGCTGGCAGGGATCACCGTCAACTGGAGCACCAGTGCCGGGGTGCTTAGCGGCGCCAGCAGCATTAGCAGCGCAGCGGGTAAAGCTACCATCACGCTGAGTCACACGGTGGCAGAGGATGCACAAGTTACTGCAACGGTAAACGGTGCAGGCATCACTAAAGCGGTAACCTTTATCGCCGATAGCGCCCAGGCGGGTATCGACAGTCGCGATCTGACCCGCGATAAACCCACCGCTGTCGCCAATGGCCGCGAGCAGGTGACCTACAGCGCTATCGTTAAGGATGGCAGCGGCAACCTGGTGCCGAATATTGCCATTGAGTGGACCACCAACCGCGGCGCGCTGACTGGGGGAACCAGCACTACCGATGCGAACGGCAAAGCGACGATTATGCTCAGCTCCACCTCAGCAGGTGAAGCGCAGGTGACGGCCAGAGTTGGCGCCCGGGCGGCGGTCAATGCCCCGCTGGTTAACTTTACCGCCGATAGCGACAGTGGACAGATCGACGGTGCGGTTACCGTAGACAAGACCCAGGTTGTGGCCAACGGCAGTGATAAGGCGACCTTCTCCGCAACCGTTAAGGACGCCGCTGGCAACCTGGTGCCGGATATCAGCGTCAGCTGGCAAACCAGCCATGGCGACCTTAGCAGCAATAGCAGCAATAGCAGCAACACTGATAATAATGGTGTGGCAACCATTACCCTGAGCAGCACAGCACTGGGCAATGCACAGGTGACGGCGACAGTTAACGGTAAAAGCGCCAATGCACAACCGGTCATTTTTACAGTCGACATCAAAACGGCGCGCGTAGTCAGCTTGCAATCCAGCAAGTCGCAAATTACCGGTACAGGTATGGAACGGGCTGAATTAACCGCAAGAGTTGAGGATAACTATGGTCACCTGATACCAAATGCTACGGTCATATGGCGCAGTAACCTGGGTAGCATCGACGCAACCTCACAAACCGATAGCAGTGGTCAGGCAACGGTTTACCTGACAGCTCCGGTTCTGGTTGCGTCACAGAATGCGATGGCGACAGTAACCACCAGCATCGATGGGTCAGATTATCAGCCTGTCGGCAATCAGCTGGTGGAGATCACTGCGGTTATGCAAGCTTCGGGTAAATATTACTGGACACTCAGCACCCGCTATGGCACCGATCTGGAAGATCACGCCATCCTGGCCTGCAGGAGTCGCGGCAGTGCTGACAGGATGCTTGAGCGCAGTGATTTAAGCGATTTCGGTACCGCTGCCGGTCAGATAGACTTTAGCAATATGCAGGTGCAGGGAGAGTTTAAACCCGGCTATTATCCGCTGGTGGGCAGCTGGGGAACCACCGGAGCTTACCTCAGTTCGCAGGACGGCCCGGGCCTTATTGGCACCACGGTCGATCGTCAACTTGACCAGGGCTCATGGAAATATGTCTGTGTTAAAAATATTTAGTTAAATGCTAAAGGCTCCGCAAGGAGCCTTTTTTCTTGCCAGTATCAGCACTGAAGCAAACTCCTCCAGCCCCCTTCCCGCCAGCAAACTCAGCTTCCCACCGTCAGAGATTTCCCACACCATCGATAACTGCATGGCACAGAAAGAGTGTTCGATCGGCAGCTAACTTTCCGCCATCCGATAATAACCACCGCGCAGTAAGAACATCCGATGCGGAGAATATAAATGCCGGAATTGTCCGCACACCCATCACTCAGCCAGCCATTTCATGCTGAAATAAGGTTTAAGATGTTTAACCCGCTCAGAGAATGACAGGCCTCCCCCTTCTTTTTATCGCTTAATATGCCTGACGGCATTTACCATTAATTAGCCTGAAAAACTCACAACAATGGCTCACGTTAATTTTCACCCTGATGTCGTTAGGAATTTTCTCTCATCTGATATGAAAAAAGGAAAGGGTTATTGCTAAGTTTTTCTGACATCGATGTTATCTGTCGCCGTTTAGCAATAAGTCGGTTGCAAATCACTCATGATAATACTCTGATAAAGACATGATAAACACCTAAACCATTTAAATATAAGTAAATTTCATTTTCACCCTGCATGTTAAGTCGTTTATTACTTCTGCCCGCCAGCAGATTTCCAGGCGGTTAATAAATTTTCTTACTGAAGAGGAACGGCCCCAAAGCAGTGGCCAGTTATTTCTTCGCATATAAATGCATAATTAAAGCAGAGCGATTTAATGAAACAGAAAAGTTTTTCCCCTATTGCTAAAAACCCAGGGAGCAGAACTGGTAAGTTCCTTGTACTTTCACAGATAGCCGCGCAGATCGCGCTGGCTATCTCCCCATTCTATATTCACAGCGCCACCGCCAAAGAAGAGCCGCTGAAGTGGTACCAGAGCGGTAATCTGACGCCGGAAGAACAGGCGCTGTACCAGAAACAGAGCGATCGACTGGCTACCGCAGGCTCACTGCTGGCGCAGGACAACTCTGCCGCCGCTGCAGCCGGGATGGCGCGTTCCGCCGCCACTGGCGAAATGAACAATGCGCTCTCAGGCTGGCTCAATCAGTTTGGTACCGCTCAGGTTCAGCTGAATCTCGATGAGAAATTCACCCTGCAGGGCAGCCAGGCTGATGTACTGCTGCCGATGTATGATAACAACAACACGCTGTTATTTACCCAGTTAGGTCTGCGTAATGCCGACCAGCGTACTACCGGCAATATCGGCGCCGGTGTACGTACCATGACCGGGGACTGGATGCTCGGAGTTAACACTTTCTATGACAATGATTTTACTGGTAAAAACCGCCGACTCGGCGTTGGCGTCGAAGCCTGGCGCGACTACCTGAAATTATCCGGCAACAGCTACTGGCGTCTGAACAACTGGCATCAGTCACGGGACTTTGCTGACTATGATGAGCGCCCGGCCAATGGCTATGATGTCCGTGCAGAAGGCTGGCTTCCCGCTTATCCGCAGCTCGGCGCCAAAGTCATGTATGAACAGTACCAGGGGAATGAAGTTGCGCTGTTTGGCAAAGATAATCGCCAGAAAAATCCATGGGCGTTTACCGGCGGCGTAAATTATACACCGGTTCCGCTGATCACCGTTGGCGCGGAGCATCGTGCTGGCAAGAGCGGTAAACAGGATTCACAGCTTAATCTCGCGCTGAACTACCGTCTTGGTGAATCCTGGCAGTCGCAGATTGACCCGTCGCGTGTCGATGCCGCCCGCCTGTTAAGCGGCAGCCGTCTGGATCTGGTGGAACGTAATAACAACATTGTGCTCGACTATCGTAAACAGGAGTACCTGACGCTGGGACTACCGGAAAGCGTCACGGGTAAAAGCCATAGCCTGTTGCCATTAAGCTATAAGGTAAAAAATAGTTATGCGATACAGGGCATCAAGTGGGAATCCCCCGCGCTGACCGCGGCAGGCGGCGTGATTACGCCAGCCGGTGAAGGCCGTCTGAATATCACCCTGCCCGCCTGGCAGATAAAGGGGACCAACAACTATACCCTGAGCGGCACCATTACCGATGTGAAAGGCAATACCCATACCGCCACCAGCCAGATTGTGGTGGATATCGCCGACGTCAGCGTTGATGGCAGTACCACAACGGCGACGCCGCCCAGCATTATCGCTGACGGCACCAACGCCTCACTGGTACAGGTGACGATGGTTGACGGCAACGGTCAGCCAATCACCGATATGGCGCCGGCGATGACCATGGCGCTGGTAGAAACCCAGCATAAGGATCAGCCGAAAGCGCAGCGGGCAATGAAGTTGCAGCATGCGGCGATTGGTGAAGTTAAAGAGAACGCCCCTGGCGTATATGAAGCCACCTTAACGTCAGGCACCCGCGTAGGCAGCCTGGTGGTGACACCATCATTTAACGGCACCGCCTTAAAAGCAGTTACCGTGCAGCAGACCGCTGATATCAGCACTGCGCACTTTAAAGGTGACACCATCGTTGCTATCACTACTGGCAGCGTGGCAGATGGCGTAGCGACCAACCAGGTTGATGCGATTGTCACTGATGCCAACGACAACCCAATCCCGGGTATCGCGGTGGACTTTACGCTTAGCGGTAGTGCAATACCGGTCAACAATACGTTACAGATAGTGACTGATGATCAGGGCAAGGCCAGCATCAGCTATACCAACACCGTTGCCGAGACGGTCACCGTGAATGCCACGCTGACCGCTAATGGCGGCATCAATGCGAAGGTTGACACCCGTTTTATTGCTGATATCACCACCGCGGAAGTGGTTACTTTAACCAGCGATAAGACAAGAATAACCGGTACTGGTGGTGAAGAGGCGCAGCTTACTGCCACGGTAAAAGATGCGAAAGGCAATCTGGTGCCGGGTGCGACAGTTACCTGGCAATCAAATGCAGGTAGCTATAATCCAAACTCAACCACCGATAGCGACGGTAAAACGCAGATTACCCTGAGTGCAGTCAGAGCGGCAACCACTGATATTACGGCAAAAGTCTCTGCTAAGGCGACAATTGGTACGCCAGCAACCATGGATATCGGCATCCGTGCGGTACTGCAGACCAACGGTAAATATTACTGGACCCTGATCAGGGATCACCGGATTAGTAATAGTGCGCCAGCTTCAGTTGCCCTTGCTAATTGCCAAAACTACGGTGGTGGGCGCTTGTTAAACAGCTCTGATGTCAATGATTTTGGCCCCGGCAAAGCCGATTTCGCCACCCAGTCAGTAGCGGATGAGTTCCAGGACTGGGCGTATAAAATATCTGACAACTGGACCACCGGTCACGGCAAAGGGGCTGATCTCAATTCCATTGGATCACCCCATGGCGTTATTAATGATGTAAACATTGATTTTGAAGGCTATGTTTGCGTCAAGTCGGTCTGATGCTTTCAGCTAACCATTAGTCCTGAAAAGGCTCCGTCAGGAGCCTTTTCTTTGCCGCTTACGAATGCAACCGCTTCACCGGCGCATTTTGCTGCCGATCCCAGATCACCGTTAACAGCCGTTGCAACGCAATAAAACCAAACAACAAAATACCGATGGCAATTTTGGTCCACCAGGAACTCAGCGTGCCGTCAAAGTTAATCCAGGTCTGAATCAGTCCCTGAATCAGTACGCCAAATAGCGTCCCCAGCACCGTCCCTACACCGCCAGATAGCAAGGTTCCGCCAATCACCACCGAGGCAATCGCATCCAGTTCAACGCCCATACCCGCCAGCGCATAGCCTGCCGAGGTATACAACGAGAAAACGATTCCGGCCAGCGTCGCCAGCCCGGAGGACAACATATAAATTTTCACCGTGGTGGCGCGGGTCGAAATCCCCATCAGCTGCGCCGAGGTGGCGTTGCCGCCAATCGCATACACCTGATTACCAAAGCGCGTGCGGTGCGCCAGCAAAATTCCAGCCGCCACCACCACCAGCATCATCAGCGCCAGCAGGCTGAGCCGCCCCCCGCCGGGAATTTTCCACGCCATTGAAGACAACGTGGAATAGAGCGGGTGATCGATCGGGATCGAGCTTTCCGCCACCAGATAGCTGCAACCACGCAGAAAAAACATCCCGGCAAGGGTAATAATAAATGCCGGGATTTTCAGCGCATCAATCAGCCAGCCCATCATGGCGCCAAACGCCGAACCGGCCAGCAGAATAAGGCTAAATGCCAGCCACGGCGACAGATTGAAATCCCCAATTGCCCGTGCCAGAAATACACCGGTAAAGGCGATCACCGCCCCAACAGAGAGATCGATACCGCCGGAAAGGATCACAAAGGTCATGCCCACCGCGATAATACCGAGAAAAGCGTTATCGGTCAGGATATTGCAGATCACTCGCGTCGAGGCAAAACCGGGAAACTGGCTCAGACAAAACAGATAACCGGCGACAAACACCAGCAGGGTAATCATTAATGGCAAATGACGTTTAATCACGGCGACGCCCTCGTTTAAATAACTGGATAAAGCGCGGCGACTGCAACAGCAGAACGCACATCACCACTATCGCTTTTACCACCTGATTCAGCTCCGGTGGAAAACCGGAAAGCAGAATACCGGTATTCATCGCCTGAATAATCAGTGCGGCAATCAGCGACAACACCAGATTAAAGCGCCCGCCCATCAGCGAAGCGCCGCCAATCACCACCGCCAGAATTGCATCCAGCTCCAGCCACAGCCCGGCATTATTGGCATCGGCGCCGCGAATATCGGCGGCAACAATCAACCCTGCCACTGCGGCGCACAGCCCGCTAATCGCATAGGTTGACATCACCACCAGCCAGCCGGTCACCCCGGCATTGCGAGCCGCGCGCAGATTAATCCCCACGGCCTCAATAAACAGACCGAGCGCGGTTTTGCGGGTTAACCACCACACCAGCAGCGCTACCAGCAAAGTGATCCATACCGGCACCGGCAAATACCACAGGGTGCCGCTACCAATCCGCGCCAGTGCATCACTGTTAAAGGTGACAATCTGTCCCTGAGTAATCAGCTGAGCAATGCCGCGCCCCGCCACCATCAGAATCAGGGTGGCAACAAACGGTTGGATCTTCAGTAATGCCACCAGCACGCCATTCCACAGGCCGCAGGCGATGCCGGTACCCAGCGTGGCGAGGATCACCAGCGTCAGGCTGTAACCGGCCACCGTCATGGTGGCCGCCGTCGCGCCGGCAATCGCCATCACCGCCCCCACCGACAGATCAATGCCGCCGGTAGCGATTACCAGTGTCATACCAATCGCCAGCAGCGCCACCGGCGCGGCGCGATTGAGAATATCAATGGGACTGCCAAACAGGCGGCCATCCTGCAAATGGATGGCAAAAAAGTTACTGGCAACCAGACTGTCGACCAGCAGAACCAGGATCAGAGCGGCAATTTGCGGCATACCCGGCGGCAGTTTACGTTTCAGCATACGTGGCTTCTCCGGGGTCAGGTGTGTCTCAAGCATATTGCGCCCCTCCGTCAGCAATCGCGTTGACGATTGACGCTACCGAGAGCTGTTCGAGTGGAATTTCCGCCACCTGACGGCGATCGCGCAGGATCACAACCCGATCGGCATAGCCCACCAGTTCTTCCAGCTCCGAAGAGATCACCAGCAGCGCCAGGCCGTCGGCACAGAGTGATTCAATCAGACGAATAATTTCAGCATGCGCCCCCACGTCAATGCCGCGCGTTGGTTCATCGAGAATCAGAAACTGCGGCCGCGTTACCAGCCAGCGTGACAGCAAGACTTTCTGCTGATTACCACCGGAGAGCAGCTCCACCGGCTGATCGGCATCCGGAGTACGGATACCCAGGCTTTTGATAAAGCGTTCAGCAATCTGCTGCTGTTCACGCCGTTTAATCGGCCGCAGCCAGCCACGCTGCGCCTGCAATGCCAGAATAATATTTTCGCGCACCGAAGCTGCGCCAATAATGCCGTCGGTTTTACGATCTTCCGGACAGAACCCCATTCCCAGACGCGATGCCTGCGCCGGGGTGCGGATGGTGCGCGGTTTGCCTTTGACCTTCGCGCTACCGCTATCGGCCCGCCGGATGCCAAACAGCAGTTCGGCGGTTTCGGTGCGGCCAGATCCCAGCAGTCCGGCCAGGCCTACCGCCTCGCCCGGCCTCACCTGCAGGCTAAACGGCTCAATGGTGCCCTTCTTGCCGTAATCGGTAAATTCCACGACCGGCTGATTACTGCGCAGCGTACTGCCAGCACGCTGCAACGCGGTCTCCAGCAGCTCGCGCCCGAGCATCAGTTTAATCAGTTCTATACGCGGCAGGCTTTTCGTCTCGCGGGTGGCAATAAACTGGCCATTGCGCAGTACGGTGATCCGGTCGCTGATGCGATACACCTGGTCGAGAAAATGGGTGACAAAAATCAGGCTCATGCCTTTCGCCCTGAGCTGGTTCATCAGGGTAAACAGCATTTCCACCTCGCTGGCATCGAGGCTGGCGGTAGGTTCATCAAGGATCAGCACCTGCGCCGAGAGATCCACCGCGCGGCAGATGGCGATAATCTGCTGCATCGCCACCGAATACTGGCCGAGCGAACGGGTCACATCCAGTTCAAAACCGTAATTCTGCAGTAATTTCGTCGCATCCCGCACCATCGCCTTTCGGTCGATCATGCCAAAGCGTCGTGGTTCGCGGCCAATAAACAGGTTATCCGCCACCGACATATTGGGCAGCAGGTTCACTTCCTGATACACCGTACCGATACCGATCTGTTGCGCCTGCGCGGTGTTATGTGGATTGATCGCCTGCCCGTCCAGCGTCACGGTGCCGGTATCACGCTGATAGACGCCGGTAAGCACCTTGATCATCGTCGACTTACCGGCGCCGTTCTCCCCCAGCAGCGCCATGATTTCACCACGCCTGATACTAAAAGAGACATTATCCAACGCTTTTACGCCGGGGAAAAACTTACTGACGCCGCGAATATCTAACAGCGTCTCCTCTGTTTGCGTGGTCATAAACGTCGCCTCTTAAACATGAAAAAAACCGCCTGATTGCATAGCCTGCCCCGCAATCCCTTATGCTGCTAAAGGGGGGGTGGCTGTGAATCAGGCGGCGCTATGCTTAGTAACCCATACCTTTTTTCTTGTCTAACTCGGTCTGCGCATCGGCTGGCAGGAACAGTTTTGACTCGGTTTTGATAATTTTCGGCGGTTTGGTGCCATCTTTTTTCAGTTTTTCCAGCGCATCAAATGCCGGACCAGCCATATTCGGCGTCAGCTCGACGTTGGCGTTGGCTTCACCCGCCAGCATCGCTTTATAAATATCCGGTACACCGTCAATCGATCCGGTAAGAATATCTTTGCCCGGTTTCAGGCCTGCCTCTTTAATCGCCTGAATAGCGCCAATCGCCATATCGTCATTGTGGGCATAAACCATGCAGATATTTTTGCCGTTGTTTTCCGCCTTGATAAAGCTCTCCATTACCTCTTTCCCTTTACTGCGGGTAAAGTCGCCAGACTGGGAACGGACTACTTTGATATTTTTGGCGCCGGCAATCGCTTCAGCGAAACCTTTCTTACGGTCGATAGCGACACTGGCGCCAACGGTGCCCTGCAGCTCGACGACGTTACAGGGTTTGCCTGCCACCTGTTTTACCAGCCAGTCACCAATCAGTTTTCCTTCCAGTACGTTATCAGCGGTGACCACCGCCTCATACAGCGACTTATCTTTCACCACGATGGCGCGGTCCAGCAGAAAGACCGGAATTTTAGCGTCTTTTGCTTCTTCAAGTACCGGTTCCCAGCCGGTTTGCACGACGGGGGCGATAAAAATGGCATCTACGCCCTGCGCAATAAACGAGCGCACCGCTTTAATCTGATTCTCCTGCTTCTGCTGACCATCGGCAATTTTCAGCGTAATGCCGCGTTTAACCGCTTCGCTTTTCGCCACGCTGGTTTCGGCCGCGCGCCAGCCCGATTCAGAGCCAACCTGCGAAAAACCGACCGTCATATCGGCTGCCAGCACAGAACCGGAGAGTGCGGCACTCACCAGGGTGGTTAAGAGTAAACGCTTCCACATAATCTTTTTTCCTCTGATGGGAGATTGCTGTATAGGGACAAAGCCACTCAAGCCTGGACTATCCGGGTGAAAACAATTTCGACTTACTTCACAAAATGCCACGAATTAAATGAGTTACGTAAAAACGGGGCAGATTTCGCCGCCTCACATATGGAGTTTTTTCCTGCCACTCATTTAACCGCGGCTGAATAATCGTAATAAACAGAAGCGGTTAACACACCAGCATTTGGAAGCGATTACAGCACCACGTAAAGTTCTGTCATTTCGCTCCCATGGTCAGGCATAAAAAAAATTATCTAATCTGTGACTGGTCGCACACTGGAAGCTTTACTGTTGTTTTTACCGGTAACAGCGGAAAAAATGGCGGCAACGGCAGAAAGCGATTATTTACGC
The DNA here is from genome assembly GCF_017875465.1 of Winslowiella toletana. NCBI lineage: Bacteria > Pseudomonadati > Pseudomonadota > Gammaproteobacteria > Enterobacterales > Erwiniaceae > Winslowiella > Winslowiella toletana. The sequence continues at coordinate 4,847,128 of NZ_JAGGMQ010000001.1, read as the reverse complement.
CTGCGGTGGAGAAGACCTTTTTGCCTGTAATGGCGAGGGAGTGGGCTTACGGGTTATTTTTTATGATGATCGGGCTAGCTTTATTCGATTCAGCCTGGCCGCTTAGTCGCTGACAAGCGTGTATTTAGGTTGCACAAAGGCAAACAGAACGGCCATTGCGTGCAGAAAACTCTTAAAAGCAGCATTTTGTGAGGTATTGGGGCGCATTTTTCTGATTCTGACGCCTGTTTACGCTTTGAGGTATAGACAGCTTTAACCGTCTCCCTATACTTGGAAGCTTATTGTCCCCTACCTGATCCGACGACAACTATGACAGCACAAGATTACCTGTTGAAATTTCGTAAAGTGAGTAATTTAGAAACCCTGGAAAAATTATTTGATCATCTTAACTATTCGCTTAGCGATGACAGTGAGATTCTGAATATGTATCGCGCTGCCGATCATCGTCGCGCCGAATTAGTTTCCGGTGGACGCTTATTTGATTTGGGCTGTGTGCCGAAATCGGTCTGGCGCTACGTGTTATAGTCGTAACGCTGCGCGGGCGGCAGCAATCGCCGCCCTGTGATGTTATCTGCCCCTTTTTTCTGTATAATCCTCGCCTTACTTATCGCCGTTTATCTCAGTCAGGAAATGTAATTATGTCTGTGCAACCTTCTGCGCCACGTATTGGCGGCTGGCTTATTGTGCCGCTGGCCTGGTTGATTATGACGCTGCTGACCAGCGCGCTGGTGCTGGCGATGTATCTCAGCGCGTTATTTAATCCGGAACTGCGTCAGGCACTGCTGAATAACACTCACGCCTTTACCCTGCAGTGGACGCTGTCACTGGGTACCTCGCTGGCGATGTGGGTTTACAGCATCTGGGTCACCTGGATGTTCTGTAAACGCTCGCAGCGTTTGCCGCGCCACTACATTATCTGGCTGCTATTGACGGTGGTGCTGGCGATTAAAACCTTTGCCTTCTCGCCGGTGAGCGACAGCACGGCAATTCGGACTTTGCTGATCGCACTGCTGGCTGCATCGGTTCTGGCACCCTATTTCAAACGTTCTCAGCGGGTTAAGACAACATTTATTGAGCCATAAGTGATGTCAAAATCGTCAGTAATTTAATCCTGAGTGCTATCCGTCCCCACGCCGGGGCGCAGATATTGTGATACCGCCGCGAATGCCCGATAATAAGCGGCTTTTATTTTTCCTCCAGGCGTAACCATGACCGAATACCTGCTTCTTTTTGTTGGCACAGTGCTGGTGAATAACTTCGTATTAGTGAAGTTTCTCGGCCTCTGTCCCTTTATGGGCGTTTCCAAAAAACTGGAAACGGCAATTGGCATGGGACTCGCCACCACCTTCGTTATTACACTGGCTTCAATCTGTGCGTGGCTGGTGAATCACCTTATTCTGCTGCCGCTGGATCTGGTTTATCTGCGCACCCTGGCGTATATCCTGGTTATTGCCGTTACCGTGCAGTTCACCGAGATGGTGGTGCGTAAAACCAGCCCGGCGCTCTATCGCCTGCTGGGGATCTTTCTGCCGTTAATCACCACCAACTGCGCCGTGCTGGCGGTGCCGCTGCTGAGCGTCAACCTGAATCACAGCTTTATGCAGGCGGCGATGTATGGTTTTAGCGCCTCGATTGGTTTCTCACTGGTGATGGTGCTGTTTGCCGCGATGCGTGAACGACTGGTGCTGGCCAATGTGCCTGCGCCATTTAAAGGCTCTTCGATTGCGCTAATCACCGCCGGTCTGATGTCTCTTGCCTTTATGGGCTTCTCCGGACTGGTGAAGTTCTGATGTCAGCCATCTGGATTGCGATTATTGCGTTAAGCGCCCTGAGTCTGGTGTTTGGCGCTCTGCTGGGCTACGCCGCGCGCCGCTTTAAAGTGGAGGCGGATCCGATTGTCGAACAAATCGATGAGATTCTGCCGCAGAGCCAGTGTGGCCAGTGCGGTTATCCTGGCTGCCGCCCCTATGCGGAAGCGGTCGGTAACAACGGTGAAGCCATTAATAAATGCGCCCCGGGCGGCGAGCAGACCATGCTGAAACTGGCCGGACTGCTGAACGTCGATCCACAGCCCATTGATGGCGATGCGGCGGCGCAGGAACCGGTACGCACCGTGGCGTGGATCGATGAAGAGAACTGCATCGGCTGCACCAAATGCATTCAGGCCTGCCCGGTCGATGCGATTGTCGGTGCCACCCGCGCGATGCATACCGTGCTGAGCGACGTCTGCACCGGCTGCGATCTCTGCGTGGCCCCTTGCCCAACCGACTGTATTGAAATGCGTCCGGTGGCGACCACTACCGCCAACTGGAAGTGGGATCTGAACACCATTCCGGTACGGGTTATTCCTGTGGAAAGTCATGCGTAATCTGTTTAATTTTCTGAAAAAAGAGAAGATCTGGGATTTTGAAGGCGGCATTCACCCGCCGGAGATGAAGACCCAGTCTAATGGCACGCCGCTGCGTCAAATCCCGCTGCCGGAACGCTTTATCATGCCGCTGAAGCAACATATCGGTCATGAAGGTGAACTGTGCGTCAGCCCGGGCGACAAAGTCCTGCGCGGCCAGCCGCTGACCTTTGGTCGCGGACGGATGCTGCCGGTGCATGCGCCAACATCCGGCACCGTCGAAGCTATTGCCCCGCATATCACCGCTCATCCCTCGGCGCTGTCTGAGATGTGCGTATTTATTACGCCGGATGGTGCAGACCGCTGGATTGAGCGCGAAACCCTTAGCGACTATCGCCAGCTGGATCGCAGTGAACTGATTAATCGTATTCACCAGGCGGGCGTGGCCGGTCTCGGTGGCGCCGGTTTCCCCACCGGCACCAAATTGCAAGGCGGACTGAGCGGCGTCAACACCCTGATTATCAATGCCGCCGAGTGCGAACCCTATATCACCGCCGATGACCGTCTGATGCAGGACTATGCTGACGAAATTCTCGAAGGCTCGCGTATCCTCGCCTGGGTGCTGCATGCAGAGCAGGTGCTGATCGGGGTGGAAGATAATAAACCCGCAGCTATCGCCGCGCTGAAACAGGCCCTTGGCAGCGCCAGCGATCTGCAACTGCGCGTGATTCCGACCAAATACCCCTCCGGCGGCGCCAAACAGCTGACCAAAATTCTGACCGGTAAAGAGGTGCCGCACGGTGGTCGTTCGTCAGATATTGGCGTGCTGATGCAGAACGTCGGCACCGCTTTTGCAGTTAAGCGCGCGATCATTGATGGCGAACCGCTTACCGAACGTGTAGTCACCCTGACTGGCGAATCAGTGGCGCAACCCTGTAACCTGTGGGGCCGGCTTGGCACCCCGGTCAGCCACCTGCTGCACCATGTTGGATTTACCCCGGCGGCTGGTCAGATGGTGGTGATGGGCGGTCCGCTGATGGGCTTTACCCTGCCCGCGCTGGATGTACCGATGGTGAAGATCACCAACTGCATTCTGGCGCCATCCGCCAGCGAAATGGGCAACAACGAGCCGGAGCAATCCTGCATTCGTTGTAGCGCCTGCGCCGATGCCTGTCCGGCCAATCTGCTGCCGCAACAGCTCTACTGGTTCAGCCAGGGCGCCGATCATGAAAAAGCCCGCGCGCACTATATTGACGACTGCATCGAGTGCGGCGCCTGTGCCTATGTCTGCCCGAGTAATATTCCGCTGGTGCAGTACTATCGCCAGGAAAAAGCCGAGCTGCGGGCGATAGACCTTGAAGCCCAGCGCACCGCGCAGGCTAAAGCGCGTTTTGAAGCGCGTCAGCAGCGTCTTGAGCGGGAGAAACAGGCGCGTGAAGCACGCCATGAACAGGCCAAACGCAAAGTCAGCAACAGCGATCAGGGTGAAATCACGGCCGCGCTGGAACGGGTGAAAGCGAAAAATGCCGCCAGCGCCCCCACAGAGACGGTTGAAGAGCCGGATAGCGCGGTAGTGATGGCACAGCGTGAAGCACGCAGAGCACAGGCGCATGCCCGTCAGGCGGAAAAACAGGCTGAGACCGAGCCGGTTACCCGTCAGAGTGCGGATCCGCGTAAAGCCGCGGTCGAAGCGGCAATTGCCCGTGCTAAAGCGAAAAAAGCAGCGGCGCAACCCCCTGCAGTCAGCGAAACCGCTGAGCAGCCTGAAACGGTTGATCCGCGCAAAGCGGCCGTCGAAGCGGCAATTGCCCGCGCTAAGGCGAAAAAAGCAGCGGCGCACCCCCCTGCAGTCAGCGAAACCGCTGAGCAGCCTGAAACGGTTGATCCGCGCAAAGCGGCCGTCGAAGCGGCAATTGCCCGCGCTAAAGCGAAAAAAGCAGCGGCGCAAACCCCTGCAGTCAGCGAAACCGCTGAGCAGCCTGAAACGGTTGATCCGCGTAAAGCGGCCGTCGAAGCGGCAATTGCCCGCGCTAAAGCGAAAAAAGCAGCGGCGCAGGCCCCTGCAGTCAGCGAAACCGCTGAGCAGCCTGAAAAGGTTGATCCGCGTAAAGCAGCGATTGAAGCAGCGGTAGCCCGTGCCAAAGCGAAGAAGGCGGCTCAGCAACCCACTGAACCAACGGCATCACCTGCACCCGCTGTCAGCGAAACTGAAAGCGACGATCCCCGTAAAGCGGCAGTGGCGGCGGCCATCGCTCGTGTAAAAGCGCGCAAAGCCGCGCAGCAGCATTCAGTGCAAGAGGAATAAATGGCTTTTCGTATTGCAAGTTCGCCTTACACCCACAATCGTCGCAGCACCGGCACCATTATGCTGCTGGTGCTACTGGCGGCGATTCCGGGCATGGCTGCCCAGTGGTATTACTTTGGCTGTGGCAACCTGATTCAGGTGGCGCTGGCGGCGATTGTCGCCCTGTCGGCTGAAGGTCTGATCCTCAGACTGCGTCAACAACCGCTGGCGGCGAATCTCGGTGATAACTCCGCGCTGCTGACCGCCCTGCTGCTGGGTATCAGCATTCCGCCTCTCGCCCCCTGGTGGCTGATTGTGCTGGGTACGCTGTTTGCCGTGGTGATTGCCAAACAGTTGTACGGTGGCCTTGGGCAGAATCCGTTTAACCCGGCGATGATTGGCTACGTGGTGTTACTGATCTCCTTCCCGGTGCAGATGACCAGCTGGTTACCACCGGATTCGCTGCAATCGATCACCCCTGGTTTTCTCGATTCCCTTAGCATGATCTTCACCCACCACACACTGGCCGGTGAAACCATGCAGCAGCTGCAAGTCGGCATTGATGGCGTCAGCCAGGCCACACCACTGGATACCTTTAAGACTGGTCTGCGCGCCGGACACAGCGCCGGACAGCTGTTAGCGCAGCCGATCTATAGCGGTGTGATTGCCGGTTTAGGCTGGCAGTGGATCAATATCGGCTTTCTGCTCGGCGGCCTGTTTCTGCTGTGGACCAACTGTATTCGCTGGCATATCCCGGTCAGTTTTTTGCTGTCGCTGGCCTTCTGCGCCACGCTTGGCTGGCTGATTGCACCGCAAAGCCTGGCGTCGCCGGTCATTCATCTGTTCTCCGGCGCGACCATGCTTGGCGCTTTCTTTATCGCGACCGATCCGGTTAGCGCCTCCACCACTAATAAAGGGCGTCTGATATTTGGCGTACTGATTGGTTTACTGGTGTGGCTGATCCGCAGTTTTGGCGGCTATCCGGATGGGGTGGCTTTTGCGGTTCTGCTGGCCAATATCACCGTGCCGCTGATTGACTACTATACTAAGCCGCGCGTTTACGGCCATCGCAAGGAATAAGCAATCATGAGCATGCTGGATTCCATCAGGAAAAATGGCGTAACCCTGGCGCTGTTTGCGGCGGTAACCACTGGCGTCACCGCCGTGATTAATGCCGTAACCAAACCGACGATTGAACATCAGACCGCGGTGCAGCAGAAAATCTTGCTGGATCAGGTAGTGCCGCCAGAGATTTACAGTAATCACATCCAGCAGGAATGTTACGTTGTCACTGATAAGGCGCTGGGTAATGGCAAACCTCACCATCTCTACCTGGCGCGCATGCAGGATAAACCGGTGGCGGTGGCTATTGAGACTACCGCGCCAGACGGCTATTCTGGAGAGATTCAGATGCTGGTCGGCGCCAGCTTCAGCGGTAAAGTGTACGGCGTACGTGTGGTGGAACATCATGAAACTCCGGGGCTGGGTGATAAAATTGAGCTGCGCATTTCCGACTGGATTAACAGTTTTAATGGCAAACAGCTTTCCGGCCCGGATGATAAACGGTTTGCGGTAAAGAAAGATGGTGGCGATTTTGACCAGTTTACCGGCGCCACCATTACCCCACGCGCAGTGGTGAATGCAGCCAGACGCACTGCCCTGTATGTAGAAACGCTGCCGGCCAGACTCACGTCGCTGCCTGACTGTGGAGACACCAATGAGTAGTGAAGCTAAAACCCTGTTAATTAACGGCCTGTGGAAAAACAACTCGGCGCTGGTGCAGTTGCTGGGCCTCTGTCCGCTGCTGGCGGTGACCTCTACCGCCACCAATGCGCTGGGACTGGGTCTTGCCACCACGCTGGTGCTGATCTGTACTAACAGCGCCATTTCCGCCTCGCGCCGCTGGGTGAAGCCGGAAATCCGTATTCCAATCTACGTAATGATTATCGCCGCAGTGGTGAGCTGTGTGCAGATGCTGATTAACGCCTATGCCTACGGCCTGTACCAGTCGCTGGGGATCTTTATCCCGCTGATCGTCACCAACTGTATTGTGGTTGGTCGCGCCGAAGCGGTGGCGTCGAAAAGCAGCGTGCCGCTGGCGGCGCTGGATGGCTTTGCCACCGGTATGGGCGCCACCAGTGCGATGTTTGTACTCGGCTCACTGCGTGAAATTATCGGCAACGGCACCCTCTTTAACGGTGCTGACCAGCTGCTGGGTCCATGGGCAAAAGTACTGCGCGTTGAAGTGGTGCATTTCGATTCGCCAATGCTGCTGGCGATGCTGCCGCCAGGCGCCTTTATCGGTCTGGGGATGATGCTGGCTGGCAAATATATGATCGATCAAAAGATGAAACAGCGTGCGCTGCGTATTGCCGCAACCCAGGCAACGCCCGAGGGCCATCCAGGGAAGGCAATGTGAACAAAGAGAAACGCCAGCAGATCCTTAGCCGTCTGCGCGACAATAATCCGCATCCCACCACCGAACTGGCGTTCAGCTCCCCTTTTGAGCTGCTGATCGCCGTGCTGCTGTCGGCGCAGGCCACTGACGTCAGCGTCAATAAAGCGACGGCAAAGCTCTACCCCGTTGCCAATACTCCGGCAGCAATGCTGGCGCTGGGGGTGGATGGCGTCAAAGAGTATATTAAGACTATCGGGCTGTTTAACGGTAAAGCCGAAAATATCATTAAAACCTGCCGCATGTTGCTGGAACAGCATAATGGCGAAGTGCCGGAAGATCGCGCGGCGCTGGAAGCCCTGCCGGGTGTCGGACGTAAAACCGCCAATGTGGTGCTGAATACCGCTTTTGGCTGGCCGACGATTGCGGTGGATACGCATATTTTCCGCGTCAGTAACCGTACCCGCTTCGCGCCGGGCAAGAATGTCGAGCAGGTGGAAGAGAAGCTGTTAAAAGTGGTGCCTGCCGAGTTTAAGGTTGATTGTCATCACTGGCTGATTCTGCATGGCCGCTACACCTGTGTGGCGCGTAAACCGCGTTGCGGTTCCTGTCTGATTGAAGATCTTTGCGAATATAGCGACAAGGTCGAGATATAGTCCGCAGAATGCGTCATTATCTGACGCATTCTGTGTCGTGTTAAAACTGATAAGTCATACCCACACCAAAGGTATCATCGCCAGAAATACCAAACGGCGTGTCATCATTTAACTGATTAATTTTATAATCGGCATAGGTGAAGAAGTTTTTATTAAAGAAATACGAGACACTTACATCAAGGTACTTCATTAAATCGACGTCGCCATAGCCTTCAATCTGTTTACCTTTTGACTGGAACCAGCCAATTCCCGGAATCACCCCACTGTCGGCAACATAACGCATATAAGCTTCAAAGTTTTGCGTCTTATTCGCGTAGCCATAATTTTTAATCGGGGTGATATTTTTTCCCTGCGAGTATTTAATGGCCGCATAGAACTTGCCAGGGTTATATTTAAATCCGGCGGCCCACATCTCAGCGTGTTCACCATCGCCATACGCCAGCGCCTGCTGAGCGGCAGTGCGTTTTGAGTTGCCATAAGCCGCCAGCAGAGTGCCATCCCAGTCGAAGTCGTAGCTGACCGACACCCCGGCGCCTTCGCCGTTAGTGGTATACACCGAACGACCGCTGCTGTTGCTGTCATCGCCCTCCGCTCCCTGATACTGGACCGCGAACTTAACCTTATCCGTCAGGCCAAACAACGTATTGTTACGCCAGGTCAGCAGGCCATTGGCGCGTCCGGTAAGAAAGCCATCGGTATAGCTGTCGGTCATAATATCGAAGATCGGCGCGTAGTCGGTAATACCGGCAACGTCATACAGCACACCCGCATTACGGCCATAGTCCAGCGAGCCTAAATCGCCATAACGCAGGCCAGCATAACCGAAACGCGTTTTCGTCCCTTCGGTTCCTTCGGACTCCGCTTTATTGGCCTGAATACTGTATTCCCACTGACCATAGCCGGTTAATTTATCATTAATTTGCGTCTGACCACGAAAACCAAAACGCACATAACTATTATCACCATCGACGCTGGTATCATCACTGAAATAGTGGCGTGCGCGCATGCTGCCATACAGATCAAGTTTATTACCGTCTTTATTATAAATTTCCGCCGCACCGCAAACGCCAGAAATTAACAACGCCCCCATAATAATGGAGATTTTGCCTGCACTCATTTTAGCCTCATCATCTGAAGTTTATTATTAATATTATTATTGAGCGGGCTGGCGCCCACTCAGGCGAGACAGAATTAATTAATCGCTAAGCGGACGTGGCTTTGCCTCCGCTGGCAGCAGTGAGCGATAGCTTTCGCCATCCAGCTGCTCCGTATGCTCCTGCTGTGCCGCAGCAATTAATTCTGGTGTGGTCAGCGCCCGTACCACTGCAGCCGCCATCACGCTGCCCGCCAGCAGCATCCCCTTATGGGCGTAACTGGTTTTACCCTGCGTCACCATCTGCCAGGAGTGCGGCGGCGTGCCTCTGGCGCAGGTGGCGATATACACCTGACCAACCGGCACCAGCCAGCTGACATCACCCACATCGGTGGAACCATTCAGAAAGTCAGGCTCTTTGCGCAGCGGCGTCAGTTGTTCCGCCAGCACATCGCCGCGTTTCGCCAGCAGTCTTTTCTCTTCATCCGAGAACGTCTGCTGAATGGCGCGGGCAAAAGCTTTCTCTTCTGCAGTAAAGGTCAGCGCGCCGACTTTCGCCAGCTCTTCGTCCAGCATGCTGGCAAGGGTCACGTTCGGGATCAGATCAGCCGAGGCGGCATCAAACTCGATACTGACTGCGGTGCCGCTCATCAGCGCCGCTCCCTGGGCAATATCATGGACGCGTTCAGTGATTTCGCGTACCTGCTGCATTTTTGGCGAACGGATTTTATACAGCACCTCCGCGTCGGACTGCACCACATTTGGCGCTCTGCCACCGGCGTTAGTAATCGCATAGTGCAGGCGCGCTTCGGGAATAATATGTTCACGCAGGAAATTAGCGCCGACATTCATCAGCTCAACCCCATCCAGCGCACTGCGTCCGAGATGCGGGCTAAAAGCGGCATGGGTGCTTTTGCCTTTAAACGAATACTTCACCTGGTTGGTGGCCAGCATGCGCGCGTTATAGGCCAGATTTTCATCCCATGGATGCCAGGTAAAAGCGGCATCAATACCGTCAAACAGACCGGCGCGCGCCATATAGGCTTTACCCCCGCCGCCTTCTTCGGCCGGACAACCGTAGTATTTAATCGTGCCGCCCAGTCCGAGGGTTTCGATGCAGGCTTTGGCCGCCAGCGCCGCCGCCAGCGCGCCGGAACCCAGCAGATTATGCCCGCAACCATGTCCATGCCCTGCTTTCACCACCGGCGCATAGCAGTCGCGATTCGCTTCCTGACTCAGTGACGGCAGCGCATCATACTCACCGAGAATGGCAATCACCGGCTGCCCTTCACCAAAGCTGGCGACAAACGCGGTACTGATATCACCGGCATTACGCGTCACGGCAAAACCGGCGTCTTCCAGCGTCTGCGCCATCAGCGCTGCGGATTGCTCTTCTTCGTAGCGCACTTCGGCAAATTCCCAGATTTGATCGCTTACCGCCACAATGCGCGCGCGCTCTTTTTCCAGGGTGTGCTTAATAATGTCTAAGTAGTTCATCTGTTTCTCTCTTTAGCGTGCAGGGCCGGCAGTCAGCTCTGCGTCGACCGGGGCGTTCTGATGTTTAATGGACAGGGAAATCAGGCAGGTGATGATGGCGCAGGCGATAATCATCAAAAAAGCTGACGAATAGTTCTGGTCGGTTAATTTCAGGATGTAGCCGATCACCAGCGGCGACAGAAATGAACCGATCTGCGCCACCGAGTTAATCAGGCCGGTGGCAGTGCCGACTGAGTCTTTCGGGAACTGTTTGATAATGGTGACAAACACGCTGATGCTGATGGCATTGAGGAAAATGTTCGACAGCGACAGCCAGGTGAAGGCCAGCGGGATAGAGGAGGCATTAAACATCAGCCAGATAAACAGTGCCGATACCGCTGCGCCGATAGCAATCAGGTACTTTTCGCGGCCATTAAAGAACCGGTCCAGCAGCCAGCCACAGGTCAGGAAGGAGATAAAGCCCAGCGTCGGCGGCAGTACCGACCAGGCGCCCATCGACACCATGCTCATGCCTTTCACTTTAACCCAGTATGAAGGCAGCCAGGATTGCAGTCCCCAGAACACAATATTGGTAAAGAAGTAGCAGGCGGCAACCTGCCAGGTCAGCGGTCGGGTGATAATCTCCATCAGGCGTTTCTTCTCTGACCCTTTGCGCGCCTGTTCAGCCGCGCTGATCTCCACCTGCTGTGACTGGCTGACCGGCTGCTCACGCAACACCAGCCATAACAGCAGCGCCAGCGCCACACCCGCAAGGCCGAGCACAAAAAACATAATGCGCCAGTTATAGAACGCGATCAGCGCCGACACCACAATCGAGCCAACCGCAAAGCCCACCGAAGCGCCGGATTGCAGAAAGGCCTTCGCCCGCGCCATTTTTGACCGTTCGAATTTCTGTGCAATCACCACCGAACTGCCGGAAGGAAACACCGCTTCGCCCATACCGACAAAGAAGCGGGAAACCACCAGACTGACCACTCCGCCCGCCATACCGGTGCAGGCGGTCGCCACAGACCACAGTCCTACCGCGCCGGTAAGGATAGTTTTACTGCCGAGCCGGTCGACCAGATAGCCGCCAATCAACTGGGTTAAGGAATAGGCGAGGAAAAAACCGCTGATAATCATGCCGGTCTGGTCACTGGCCAGGCCAAAATCGTTACTGATGGGAATGATGGCAATATTTATTGCTGTTTTATCGATAAATCCCACTACCCAACATAAAAACAAAATGAAGATAATCAGTTTGTTTCTGTTACTCGTCTTCACGTCACTCATAGATACTTCCTCAGGGAGGGTCGCCATTAAATCAATAACTGCCTTGCTACATTTGCAAAAAAAGTGATACATATCTATGTAGATTCACACACTGATTAAATAAATTATATGTGGCTTTATACGGGACGATAAAATGCAGGATTATACTATTGCGCTGGGAAAAGTGATCGGTAAATATTTTCCGTCAGCGATTTTCTCTGTCGCCACTTCGGATAACCGCTTTGACGATCTGATTCAGGGTAATCAGCAGCAGATGGATGAGTTAAATGAAAACTTTATTCTCACCCACTCTTTTAATGGCGGAAATCTGGTTATTGAAGCCATCTGTCTGTATATCGACTCAATCATAATTACCATCACGTGTGATAAACATGGCTGTGCAGATAATCAGCTAAATGGTTTATTAAATGAGATTAAAATTTATCTGTTCTCCGAAATATTACAGCAGCAAAAAAAGATGTTTCGCAGCATCAGCGATAATACCTGGCATCTGGCTTCCGGTTTATCCCATAAGCGTATTACACAACATGTAGTCGATGGCGCATTAAAAACCATTCCATTCAGCGATGCAGTGATCTTTCGTATTTACGATGAGGAAAAAAATCTGCTGATCCCCATCGCCCTTTCCGGCTTTAAAGATAATTATTATGATTATGCGGTATCCCCTCAGGAGTCACTATCCGGCCAGGTATTTGCCAGCCGGCAATCGGTCACGCTCAATTCCCGTGAAGCGATTATTGGTTCAGTGACGCATCAGTCCGCGCTGCGCGCTTCGGTAATGGAAAATAACCCAATTGCCAGTTCACTGGTTTGTGTGCCGGTGCAGGATAAACAGATCTGTTATGGCACCCTGACGCTGCTGTCATTTAGCCGCCACTCTATTTTTAACTCACTGGCGGTTTCCCTGCTGGAGACCTTTGCGTCACAGGTGGCGCTGGCATGGCGCAACGCCAAAATTCATGACGAAAAAATATCCAGCCTGAATGAGGTTGATGCGCTGCGCCAGCAGCTGGAGCGGCAAAACGCGGTGCTGAAAGGAAGCGTGGAATTCCATAATGAAATGGTCAGTTTATCCACCAGAGTCAATAACTTAACTGCATTTATTGTTGCTATCTGTGAGCGGGTAAACCTGAAAGCAGGTTATATTGATATCCTCGGCAATCGTCATGCCGCCACCGTGAATTTTCCTTATCGCTGGGACGATCTGACCAGCCGTTTTGCAGCGGAGAGCGGTTTCACCGACGGCGATTATTTTATCCAGCCGCTGAAACATGATGCGCTTGCGGTTGGCTTTTTTATTCTGCATAGCGACACGATTAGCGACGCGACTCGCCTGATTCTGTCGCGTCTGGGTGACTTTATCGTGATGGAGATTATGCGCAAAGCCAGCAGTCTGATGCTGGAACATAAAAGAAAATCTGCGCTAATCGAACAGCTTTTTTCCCGTGGCATAACCAGTGAAACCGAGCAGACTTTTTCCCGATACGGCTTTGTACTGCAAAACTGGATTATCTGCATCAGGCTGGAAGCGGAAGACTCCGTCAACCAGGATGTCACTTCATTAGCCACTCTCAATAAATTAAATACGCTGTTTTCACGCCGCAACGTATTCAGCTATGCCGACAGTGCCAGCATCACAGTCTATATTTCCGATCTGCACAGCGTTAAATTAAAAGAATTTACCGACAGAATATCCAGGGAATTATCGCTAACGGCAATCAGTAAAGCGGGGATCAGTGAAATAGTTAAACGCCATGAGTTCAGACTTGCCTGGCAGCAGGCCAGCACCGCGCTGGAAGTACTGAAGACACGTAAGAAAGAGGGAGTATTATTTTTCCATGAAACCGGTATCGAAAGACTGTTTATTCATCATAAACCGGAGGAGCTTAAACGTTTTGTGGCGGATATTCTGGCGCCGTTAATGGCGGAGGGAGAAAAAAACGCAATCCTGTTAATAACTTTAAGCAGTTATATTTATCATCGCTGCTCGACAATTAATAGCGCCGCGGCGCTGAATATCCATGTTAATACGCTCTATCAGCGCATCAGAAAAATTGAAAATATGATCGGTTTAAACCTCAATCATCCAGACGATTTTCTTATTGTCAGCCTGGCCTGTCATCTGAATAAATTATTCAACTGATTACTCTGGCCCGGGATGCAGGCCAGAGTTACCGTCCGTGTAGCGATTATCCGGCTATCTGGTAATAGTCGGCGGTCGAGCGGGCTAATGCGGCTTTGCCGCGAATGGCGTCCGCGATCTTCTCGGCAATCATCACCGTCGGCGCATTCAGGTTGCCGGTAACAATCTGCGGCATAATCGAGGCATCGACCACCCGCAGCTGCTGCATACCGTGTACGCGCCCGGCTTCATCCACTACCGCCATTTCGTCACTGCCCATCGCGCAGCTGCCACATGGATGATAGGCGGTCTCAGCGTGTTCACGAATAAACGCATCAATCTGTTCGTCGCTCTGTACCGCGACACCGGGCTGGATTTCTGCGCCGCAATATGGAGCCAGCGCTGGCTGACGCATAATTTCGCGCGTCAGACGCACCGCATTACGAAACTCCTGCCAGTCACGCTCCTCGGACATATAGTTAAAGAAGATCGAGGGCGCAGCATAAGGATCGGTCGACTTCAGCTTAATGCGGCCACGACTCATTGAACGCATTGGCCCGACGTGCGCCTGGAAACCATGCTCTTTGACCGGGCTGCTGCCGTTGTAGTTAATCGCCACCGGCAGGAAGTGGTATTGCAGATCCGGCCAGTCTGGCTGGTCATCACTGCGAATAAAGCCACCGGCTTCAAACTGGTTACTGGCGCCAACACCTGTGCCTTTAAACAACCATTCAGCGCCGATCGCCGGTTGATTCCACCACTTCAGCGAAGGATAGAGGCTGATCGGCTGTTTGCAGCGGAACTGCATATAGACTTCGAGGTGGTCCTGCAGATTGCGCCCCACGCCAGGCAGCGCATGCACCACATCAATATCCTGCTCGCGCAGCCACTCTTCCGGGCCGACGCCAGAGCGTTGCAGGATTTGCGGTGATGCAATCGCACCGGCGCACAGCAGCACTTCACGCGTGGCTTCAGCCTGCTGCGGCTGGCCTTTCACCAGCCACTTCACGCCAGTGGCGGTTTTACCGTCAAACAGAATACGGTCGGTCTGCGCATGGGTGATAATTGTCAGATTGCTGCGCTGACGCGCCACATCCAGATAACCGCGCGCGGTGCTGGAACGACGACCATCAGCGGTCACGGTACGATCCATCGGACCAAAGCCGTCCTGACGATAACCGTTCAGATCGTCGGTTTCATGGTGACCCGCCTCGGTCGCGGCGTCGATAAACGCGCGGTACAGCGGATTGTTATCGCTGGCAGGCGTGGTGACGCTCAGATAGCCTTCAGCGCCATGATAGTCGTTCTCGCCGATATCACGCTTTTCCGCCCGACGGAAGTAAGGCAGGCAGTTAAGATATGACCAGTTAGCGAAACCGGTTTTCGCTGCCCAGTTATCATAATCCATCGCATTGCCGCGAATATAACACATGCCGTTAATCAGCGAAGAGCCGCCCAGCCCTTTGCCACGGCCACACTCCATACGGCGATTATCCATATGCGGCTCGGGATCGGTTTCAAACGCCCAGTTATAACGTTTACCCTGTAGCGGATAAGCTAAAGCGGCTGGCATCTGGGTACGGAAATCAAGGCGATGATCGCGACCACCTGCTTCCAGTAAAAGTACCGATACGTCAGCATCCTCAGTTAAGCGGGTCGCCAGCACATTGCCAGCGGAACCGGCGCCAATAATGATATAGTCAAATTTCTGCATTAAACCTCCAGCTAAAAACCAGTGCCGACAGCAGACGCTGCCGGCCAGTAAACCTTACTTCATCACTTAAAACGCAGTGGGATACTCGCCCATCTCAATCAGAATCGATTTAGTGCGCGTGTAGTGCTTCAGCGTCTCAACACCGTTTTCACGACCCAGACCTGACTGCTTATAGCCGCCAACCGGCATCGGCGCGGGTGACTCACCCCAGCTGTTGATCCAGCAGATACCGGCTTCCAGCTGATGGATTACGCGGTGCGCGCGGTCCAGCGAACGGGTAAACAAGCCCGCGGCCAGACCCAGTTCAGTGTTATTGGCGCGGGTAATCACTTCCTGCTCATCATCAAACACCAGGATGCTCATCACCGGTCCGAAGATCTCTTCACGCACAATGCGCATCTCATCCTGACAGTCGGTAAATACCGTCGGCTCGACGTAGCAGCCTTGCGCCAGCGGCCCTTCAGTGATGCGGTGACCACCCGCCAGCAGACGCGCCCCCTCCTGCTGACCCAGTTCAAGGTAAGAGACCACTTTCTGGCAGTGTTGCTCACTGACCAGCGGCCCGAAGTTCACCGTTGGATCGCGCGGATCGCCGGTTTTGATATTGGCCAGCTTCTGTAACAGACGCTGTTCGAAACTGGCTTTCAGCGAGCGGTGGACAAATACCCGCGTGCCGTTCGTACATACCTGGCCGCTGCTGTAGAAATTAGCCATCATCGCGGCATCTACCGCGCGCTCAAGATCGGCATCCTCAAAGACGATCAGTGGCGACTTGCCACCCAGTTCCATCGTCACTTCTTTCAGATTCGACAACGCGGCATCGGCCACCACGCGTTTACCGGTTTCCACCTGACCAGTGAAGGAGACTTTGGCAATATCCGGATGCTGGCTAAGAGCTTTGCCCACTGCGCCCGCACCCTGTACCACATTAAATACGCCATCCGGCAGACCGGCTTCGCTGTAAATTTTCGCCAGTTCCAGTGCGCTTAACGGCGTCACTTCACTTGGCTTAAAGATCATCGCATTGCCGGTCGCCAGCGCCGGGGCGCTTTTCCATAGCGCGATCTGAATCGGGTAGTTCCAGGCGCCAATTCCGGCGCAGACGCCCAGCGGCTCGCGGCGGGTGTACACCAGCGCGGTATCGCGCAGCGGGATCGACTCACCCTGCACCGCCACCGCCAGACCGGCGTAGTACTCCAGCACATCAGCGCCGGTAACAATATCCACCGCTTCGGTTTCGCTGATCGGCTTACCGGTATCGGCAGTTTCCAGCTCAGCCAGTTGCTGATTGCGTTCACGCAACAGCGCCACTGCTTTTAACAGCACGCGGCTACGCTCAACCGGCGTGTAACTGCGCCAGATGCGCTGACCGGCGAGTGCAGAAGCCACGGCGCTGTCGATATCCTGCTGGCTGGCGGCGGTAATTTCCGCAATCACTTCGCCATTGGCCGGATTAATGCTGGTGAAAACCTCACCCTGGCCCTGCTGTTCGCGGCCATTGATATATAAACCACGGCGATTGAGTTCTGCCATGACTCCTCCTCTGATAAGGGGTTTAGCGTTCCGGCCTGTTCAGCCAGAGCGCGAGATTCTGATAACACAGCTCACGAGCATCTTCTAAGCCGTGAGCCATTGGCTGTGGCGCCAGCGTCATGCGCAGCCACAAGCCATCAATCAAGGCGGCGATACTGCTACCGGCCTGGCGCGCCTGCTCACGCGGTAATTCGCGGGCAAACTGCGCAGTAATATTGGAGTGCAGTCGGCGATCATTAACCCGCTGCAAACGCTGCAAATTTTTCTGATGCAGACTGTTGGTCCAGAACACCAGCCAGGTTTTCAGTACTGGTGCCGCCACCTGAGTTAAATCGAAGTTACCGTCAATAATCGCGCGGATTTGCGCCTGCGGATTATCTGCAGCCCGTACCCGATGTCGCTCAACGGCCAGATAAAGGTCCGTCAGGATCTGGCGCATACAGGCATCCAGCAACCCGTTTTTGTCACCAAAGTAGTGGCTGACAATCCCGGTCGACACACCGGCTTCTTTCGCAATCAGCGCAATGCTGGCGTCCGCCAGCCCTACCCGATCGATAACCGTCAATGTTGCGTTAATCAGCTGCGCCTGACGGATGGCTTTCATTCCAACTTTTGGCATCGTTTCATCGGTTCCGACTATTGAATGAGAGAGATAATAACTTTTTTATATTGAACGTTCAATCAATAAAAACTAGACTTGGTAACAACTGGATAACAATTCCATGCTCTTTGTAAGGATAAACGCAACCAAACTTCGCTATTTTTTGATGAGGATTTTCAATGCTGGGAACTCAGGATCGGCTGTTACTTCAGCCGGTTAAACTCAATAAAGCGGTGTTCTTTAGCGCCGCGCTGGTAGTGATACTGTTTTCAGGTGGTGTCCTGCTTTTCCCCGAACAGGCCAGTTCGTTACTGTCGCGCGCTCAATCCTGGGCATCGGCAACCTTCGGCTGGTACTATATGCTGGTGGTCTCTTTCTACCTCGGCTTTGTTCTGTTTGTCGCTTTCTCACGCTACGGCGATATCAAACTGGGGCCGGACCACTCGACACCGGACTTCAGTTATGGCACCTGGGCAGCGATGCTATTTTCCGCCGGCATCGGTTCCGAGTTGCTGTTCTTTGGCGCTTCAGAGCCGCTCGATCACCTGCTGCAGCCACCCGATGGTGTTGCCGGTTCGGCGCAGGCCGCCCGTGACGGCATGGTATTAACCATGCTGCACTGGGGCTTGCACGGCTGGGGGATCTATACGCTGGTGGCGATGTCCCTCGCCTACTTTGCCTATCGCCACAATCTGCCGCTGGCGCTGCGTTCGGCTTTCTACCCGCTGATTGGCGACCGGATTAACGGTCCGATTGGCCACGCGGTGGATGTGTTCGGTATTGTCGGCACCCTGTTCGGTCTGGCCACCAGCCTAGGCATCGGGGTGATGCAGATTAACTCCGGCATCAGCTTCCTGACCGGTATTGCGCAGAGCCATACCATGCAGGTGATCCTGATTATGATTGTGATGGGGGCGGCCACCCTGTCGGCAGTCAGTGGTGTTGATAAGGGTATTCGCCGCATGTCAGAAGTGAATATGCTGCTGGCAGTGCTGATGTTCGCTTTTGTGCTGTTTGCCGGTCCCACCGGCCATCTGCTGAACACGCTGGTGCAGAACTTTGGCGACTACTTTGTCAGCCTGCCGCGTAAAACCTTTGATCTCTATGCTTACAGCGACGGCAATAAAGACACCTGGCTCGGCAACTGGACGGTATTCTACTGGGCGTGGTGGATTGCCTGGTCACCCTTTGTCGGTATGTTTATCGCCCGTATCTCCCGTGGCCGTACCCTGCGTGAATTCGTGATCGGCGTCCTGCTGATCCCGATGGGCTTTACCCTTGCCTGGCTGTCGGTGTTTGGTAACAGCGCGCTGGCGTTGTATCAGAAAGGTATGGATAAGCTCGGCGATGTGGCGTTAAGCGATCCGGCGATGGCGGTCTACCATATGCTGGCCACCTACCCGCTGGCGACGCCAGTGATTGTGCTGGCGGTGGTAATCTGCTTTATCTTCTTTGTCACTTCCGCTGACTCCGGTGCGCTGGTGGTGGCTAATCTCTCCTGCGTTGGTGATACCGCCGCTCAGGATGCGCCTAACTGGTTACGCATTTTCTGGGCGGTATCGGTCTGTGTGCTGACGCTGTCACTGTTGTTTGCCGGTGATTACACCTCGCTGCAAACCGCCGTGGTGCTGAGTGCGTTACCGTTTTCGCTGGTGCTGGTGCTGTTTGTGATTGCCATGTACCGCGCACTGCACCATGAGAAGCAGAAAGATCGCAGCCGTTCAGTGGCGATTGCCTCGCCGTTACTGCTGGACCGCCATCGTCCCGGCCATACCAGCAGCTGGCGTCGTCGTCTGAACCGCGCCATCTCTTATCCTTCACGCGATATGGTGTATCGCTTTATGGATGAGACCGTGCGTCCGGCGCTCAGCAAGGTCTCAGAGGTGCTGGAGGAGAAAGGTCTGCTGGTGGAAAGCGATCTGTCGCCGCAGGACTTTACCCTCGGCATCCGCGTTTCCCACGGTGACGAAGCGCCCTTCCACTACGGTGTGCAGATGAGTGGCTACAGTACGCCATCCTTTATGCGCAGCGGCGGCAATCTCAGCCATACCGCCAGCCGTTACTACCGCGCGGAAGTACATCTGTGGGAAGGCAGCCAGGAGTACGATCTGGTGGGGTATACCGAGGAGCAGATCATCAATGATATCCTCGACCACTATGAACGCCATCTGCAGTTCCTGCATCTGATTCGTTAATCGTATCCGTCGTTAAAAAGGGAGCCTTACAGGCTCCCTTTTTCTTTTGTGCTTTACTTAGTTATGGCTTTTATCAGGAATGACTTAATGAGGTTCAGTAACCGCCTGTCCGCTTCACTGCTTCTGAACTCTTCACTCGGGCGCAGCATTACGGTATTTGTTTGTCTGTTATTTGTGGCGGTGGTAATTATCAATCTCTGGTCACTGAAGGAATCCTGGCAGCGCACCGTTGGCGATGCGGAACAGACCGCGGTCAATCTGTCACTCTCGCAGGCGCGTCAGGCGGAAGATACCGTGCTGCAAACCGAAATTACCCTCAGAGATATTCAGCGCGATATCCAGGCCGGTAACCTTACAAGCCTTGATGCCAGTGCGCTGAGCAACACCATGCGTGAACTGCGCAGCCGTCTGCCGCAGCTGCATGGCCTGTTCTATTTTAACGCGTCAGGCAAATGGGTAGCCCGTTCGGTGGATCGTGAACCAGTGGGCGCTAACAATGCCGACCGCGAATATATCCATTTTCACCGCAACAATCGCCACACCGGCATCCATATCGGCCCGGTGATTCGTAGCCGCAGTACTGGCGACCTGGTGATCCCGGTATCCTTGCGGATGAATGACGCCGCAGGCGCATTTGCCGGCGTGCTGCTGGCGACCATTCGCGTGGACTATTTCCGCCAGTATTACAGTTACTACGAAATGGGCAGCAAGGATGTGCTGGTGCTGATGCTGGCCGACAGCAGCGTGTTGTATGCCCGCCCGATGCCCGACAGCTATATCGGTATGAGCCTGGCGGAAAGCCCGTTGTTCCGCCAGATGCTGATCAAATCGGATCGCGGCAGCGGCGAGTGGAGTTCGGTGCTGGATGGTCAGCCCAGGATCTTCGGTTTCGCCCGCTCACAGCGCTATCCGCTGGTGGTGGCGGCGGGTTATGACCGCGCGACGCTGATCGATCAGTGGCTAAAGGAGCGGCTACAGGATATGGCGCTGAACGCCGCCTTACTGATCAGTATCCTGTTTATGGGCGGCTCGGTGTTACGTCAGGTGCGCACCAATATTAAAAATCAGAGTGAGCTGGCGCATCTGCGTGATGAGCTGACTTCCGTTAACCATGCGTTGCAGGCGCTGGCGCTGGTTGACGGCCTGACCGGGGTGGCCAACCGACGGCAGTTTGATACGGTGCTGGAGCAAAGTTTGCAGCGATCCGCCAGCAATGGTCAGCCGGTATCGCTGATTATGATGGATATCGACTACTTCAAACGCTACAACGACACCTATGGTCATGTGGCAGGCGACAACTGCCTGAAGCGGGTGGGAGAAATACTACGCGCCATGCCGCATCGTCAGGCGGATCTGATTGCCCGCTATGGTGGTGAGGAGTTTGCTATTGTGCTGCACGATACCACCTTGCAGGAAGCTCGGGTGATCGCACAGCGTGCGGTGGATGTGGTGCGGGAAACTGCAATATCCCATCAAAGCAGCGACCGTCCGGAGCATGTGGTTACGCTGAGCGCCGGATGCTTTACCCTCACCGCCAGCGGTAATCCGGGCGATGTGCGCCGGATCAAAGAGGGCGCGGACCGCGCGCTGTATGCCGCTAAACGTAATGGCCGTAACCGGGTATCCGCGCTAAGCACGCCATGGCTGCCGGTGATTAACGACTAACCAGCGGCAGACGTCCGGCTCGAACCCTCAGGCAAATCCTGTTACCGTAGCGCCCCTGCTACTGCTTTAATAACGGTTTTCTCTTCGATGACATTTCCTAAACTACGATTACTTTTTCCCGTGCTGGCCGTGGCCGCCCTTGCTGGCTGGTGGCTGACCCCGCATTACAGCCAGCAAGATGAGTCTTATTACGTCGCGGTATTTTGCAGTATCAGCCACGATAACCGTTCGCGCTTTCTTGATGATATGCAAAAGGTGATTGAAGGCGGTAATTCCGATTATGCGCTGAAAAAGGTTGTTTTTATTCCGGCGCTTGGCAAAAAAGTGGTCGCCCGCTGGATGCAGCTCACCCCGGCAGCGCAACAGCGCGCAGGCGATAATGATGCTACCTGCCAGCAATTACTGTCGGCGCAACAACAGGCAAAATAAGCGGTGATAACTTTTTTTTTGTTCTGAAATAATATTCCGTTTCGTGATCCTGCTCACATACAATCCGCGACACCGCGCTTTTTAAGCTAAAAAAAGCGCAACCCGCATATAAAATCAGCAGCCAGCCTATTAACAGAATTTTAATCTGTTAAATTAAATTTTAAACCAGCTTTGCGCGGCGTTTAACGACCATGGCAACTTTACCCTCTTTTGGCTAAAACCTGCGCAGGGTGGTGGTGTATTATTTCGCCATATAAATACAAATCAATATTTAACACCATTTAACATCATTGTTGCGCTTATTTAACGTCGCTACTGTCCGATTTTGCAGAGAATGAAAAAAGGCTTGCCTGATGCCGCCGGATCAGCGAAATTAACCGCCGTTTTTGCCATCTTATAACAACGCACCGAATAGATTCGCGCTATTACGCGTGCTTAATTCCCGATGCGAAATTGGCATCTATCCAGAGGTACAAGTGTCTACTGCAAACAAACACACTGATGAGGTTAGCCTCAATGCGTTCAAACAACCCAAATCGTTCTATCTGATCTTTACCATCGAACTGTGGGAACGTTTTGGTTACTACGGTCTGCAAGCCATTATGGCGGTGTACCTGGTTAAAATGCTGGGGATGACTGAATCTGATTCCATCACTCTGTTCTCCTCATTCAGCGCGCTGGTCTATGGTCTGGTCGCTGTGGGTGGCTGGCTGGGTGATAAAGTGCTGGGTACCAAGCGCGTAATCGTGCTGGGAATTCTGGTGCTGGCGACCGGTTATGGTCTGGTGGCGTGGTCTGGTCACGATCAGAGCATGGTGTATATCGGTATGGCGACCATCGCCGTCGGTAACGGCCTGTTTAAAGCCAACCCCTCTTCACTGCTCTCCACCTGCTATGAAAAAGACGATCCGCGTCTTGATGGCGCTTTCACCATGTATTACATGGCGATCAATATCGGCTCCCTGTTCTCGATTATGGCCACACCCTGGCTGGCGGCGAAATATGGCTGGAGCGTGGCGTTTTCCCTGTCGTTTGTCGGCATGCTGATTACGCTGGTTAACTTCCTGATCTGTCGTCGCTGGGTGAAAAACTACGGTTCTAAACCTGACTTCGCGCCGGTAAATATTGGCAAACTGCTGATGACCCTCGTCGGCATTGTGCTGGTGATCACTGCCGCTACCTGGCTGCTGCATAACCAGCAGATTGCCCGTATCGCCCTTGGCTGTATCGTGGTTGGCATCGTGCTGTTGTTTGGTAAAGAAGCCTTTGCCATGCAGGGCGCCGCGCGCCGCAAAATGATTGTCGCCTTTATGCTGATGCTGGAAGCGGTGGTGTTCTTTGTGTTGTACAGCCAGATGCCAACCTCGCTGAACTTCTTTGCCATCCGTAACGTTGAGCACAGCATGCTGGGGATTACCTTCCAGCCGGAGCAGTTCCAGGCGCTGAATCCGTTCTGGATTATGATCGGCAGCCCGATTCTGGCTGCGCTGTACAATAAAATGGGCGACCGCCTGCCAATGCCGCATAAATTTGCCATCGGCATGGTGCTCTGCTCCGGCGCCTTCCTGGTGCTGCCGCTGGGAACCAAATTCGCCAGCGATCTCGGTATCGTGTCGCTTAACTGGCTGATCCTCAGCTATGCGTTGCAGAGTATTGGTGAGCTGATGATCTCCGGTCTGGGTCTGGCGATGGTGGCGCAGCTGGTTCCGCAGCGTCTGATGGGCTTTATTATGGGTGCATGGTTCCTGACCACCGCTGGCGCGGCGATTATCGCCGGTAAAATCGCCAATCTGATGGCAGTGCCAGAAAACGTTACCGATCCGCTGCAATCGCTGCACGTCTATGGTGATGTGTTCCTGAAAATTGGCATCGCCACCGGGGTGATTGCCATCCTGATGATGTTAACCGCCCCGCTGCTTAATCGTATGACGCAGGGTGACGACGCCGCTGAACTACAACAGGCCAACGCGACAAACTAATCGCCTGCCTGAACCTGTGCAGCCGCCTGTTTATCAGGCGGCTTTTTTTTTTGCGCCGCAGACGGAGAAAAATCGCCGCGTAACGGCCAGCTTCACTGACAATTTTTACTTCCGGCACTAAGCTAATCAGATCCCTCTGCGCACAGCCCAAGGAGCAACTGATGAAACTGTTTTATCACCCCGGCGCCTGTTCTCTCTCACCACATATTGTGTTGCATGAATGCGGCCTCGATTTCACCGCGGTAAAGGTCGATCTCGCCCGCAAAACCACCGAGCAAGGTGACGATTACCGCCAGATTAATGCCAAAGGCAAGGTTCCGGCGCTGGAGCTGGATGACGGCAGCGTACTGACCGAGGGAGTGGCGATTATTCAGTATCTTGCCGACCTGAAAGCCGATCGCCAGTTGCTGGCCCCGGCCGGAAGCCTGACGCGCTACCACACCATCGAATGGCTTAACTATATCGCCACCGAGCTGCATAAAAGTTTTTACCCACTCTTTGACTCCGCCGTGCCGGACGCATATAAAGCGACGCTACGCGCCGCGCTGGAACAAAGATTTGCGTATGTTAATGACGAGCTGGAGGAGAAACAGTGGCTGATGGGCCTGCGTTTTAGCGTCGCCGACGCTTATCTCTACAATATTACCCGCTGGGCCGTGGCGCTGAAACTCAATCTTAGCGGTCTGGATGCGCTGAATAGCTGGGCTGCGCGCGTAGCGGAACGTCCCGCGGTGATTGCGGCGTTAAAAGCAGAGGGGCTGGTTTAAGCAGATCATTTTCTCCTCCGCTGTCGATTTTTTCTGCGTCAAGCTTCGCCAGTCTCAGGCGCTGCCTCTCACAGCGCCAACCCCCTCATTCCCTGTAATTTTCATCACCATTGTTGCCAATATGAAACAATCCCCGCTTTTGCTGCGCAGCGCTTGCCGTTCAGCGAAAGCGAGGTAGGATTGACTTATACCCGATACAGCTGAAAAGCTGATGTAATCTGAATCTGAGTAAAAGGTGTCCCTATGAGCAACGCAAAAGTAGAGTGGAATGGTGGCTTGCAGCCGGAAGCAATTGAAATTCTGGCGAAAGACGGCGGGATGATTGTCTGCCCGACGAAAGTGGGCTACATCATTATGACCTCTGACAAAGCCGGTCTGGAGCGCAAGTTTGAAGCCAAACAGCGTAACCGTAACAAACCTGGCGTTGTGCTGTGTGGCTCACTGGAACAGCTGAAAGAACTGGCCCAGCTGAACCCGGAAATCGAGCAGTTGTATCAGCAGCACTGGGACGCTGACGTGCTGCTGGGTTGCATCCTGCCGTGGAAAGAAGAAGCCCTGGCGCGTATTCCTGATGACGGTTCCAAAGAGCTGATGATGGATGGCCGTCAGACCAGCTGCTTCGTGATCAAATTCGGTAAGCCGGGTGAGATTCTGGCGAAAGAGCTGTGGGAAAACCATGGCAAATTCTCCTTCGCCAGCTCCGCTAACCCGTCAGGCAAAGGCAACCGCGGCCTGGTTGAAGGGATTGGCGATCGTATCGAAGAGCGTGCCGACCTGATTATTGGCGCGAATGACTATGTGAAATCTATCCAGCCAAACGATACCAATAAAACCCGTTACGAGCAGGGTGTGATGGTTTCGATGGTTGATGCCAACGGTAAACTGGTGCCAGAGCAGAAAGGCGAACGTAAAGTGACCCCTTGCCCGGTGCTGATCCGTAAAGGTCTGGATGTCGATAAAATTATGTCGATGATGTCTGATATCTTCACCACCTGGGATTACCGCCACGGCGATTACTATTAATCCCTGAGACACGTTTTACCCCTCTGAGTTAATACCGCGTAAGGTCTGAGTTCTGTGTTCACAGGACTCAGACCTTTTTGTATTTATGTGCTAGATTATGCCCCCTTCTCCAGCAAAAAAGCCGCAGGGTATAAAATGAGCAACATTGAAAATCTGGCCTCAATGGTGGCATTTGCCCGCGTGGTGGAAACCCTGAGTTTTACCGAAGCCGCGCGCGCGTTGCAGCTGTCGAAATCTTCTGTCAGCCGTGAAATTGCGCAGCTGGAAGTGCGTCTTGGCGCGCAACTGCTGAAACGCACCACCCGTACCATTGAGGTGACTGAGCTGGGCCAGAGCTATTATCAGTACTGCCAGCGCATCCTCAATGAAGTGAAAAGTGCCGAGCGCTTTATCCGCAACTTCCATGAAGAGCCGATGGGCAACCTGCAACTTGCGGCGCCGGTGACCTTCGGCTGCCAGTGTATTGTACCGGTGCTGAATAATTTTATTGCCGGTAATATTCATGTCAGCGTCGATCTCGATTTAACCGACCGGCCGGTAAATATGCAGGACGATCACTACGATATGGCGATTGTCATTGGTCGGGACGCCCCGGAACATGCGCTGGTAAAGCCGCTGGTTGATATTACCTGGGGCCTGTACGCCACGCCGGAATATATGCGCCAGTATGCTAAAATTGAGAAACCGGAAGATCTGCCGCGCTATGACTATATTCTGTTCCGCGGCCCGGCCCATACCATTTCATTACCGTTTCGCAAAGATAAGCAGAAGCTGGATATTGAGGTGCGCAGCCGCTTTCGCGCCAATAATAGCGTCGCGCTGATGAGCTCTGCGCTGGCGGGCACCGGTATCGCCTATCTGCCGGATTATATGACTCAGGACGCGTTAAACAGCGGTAAATTAACGCGCCTGCTGCCCGGCTGGCGGATGGATACCTATCGCGCATGGATGTTGTTTAAAGAGGAGAACAACCTTTCGCCACGGGTCAGACGCTTTGCCAGCGACTTGCAGGCGCGGTTGCAGCGAGAGATAAATTAAATTACGCCTTGTCGCCTTGCGTCAGAGTGATCACACGATCAACCGAGGCAATACCAGTCAAAGGTATCATTTGCCACTGGCCAGCCCCCCGGCGCTGTTGCGCAGGTCATAAAGGGGTGAAAGCACCCACTGATACAACTTGCGCTCCTCAAGAAAAAGCGTACTGGTGGCCTTCATGCCATTCTCAGCGTCAACCCAGTGATCTTTGTAATAAAATCGATCTTTGTCAGGACTCACCACCACTTTATACCAGGTTTGTGGATTATCAGCGCTTCTGGCAGGTGCACTCGGGTAAGTCGCCATTTCCTGTAGCGAGGCAGGCGTGCGCCCAACCGCAATGATTTGTCCTGAATATTGGCCAAATTTTTCCGCGGGAAATGCATCATAGCGAATATTAATGCCGTCTCCGGTGGCAAGATAAGGCGCTGCGGTGTCAGGCACCCACAGAATCAGAGAATAGCGGGTGGTGTCGCCCGGGATAATTTGCAGCAGACTGTCGCCAACGGCCACCATCTGTCCGGTAGTGACGCTCAGCGAATCCACTCTCCCCGCCACCGGCGCGGTAATAATCAGCTCGCTCTCTGCATCGGCAGTGGTGAGTTGCCCGCGCAGCGAACTTTTCTGTATCTCCAGCTGATGCAACTGATTATCAAAATCTACCGCCTGGGTCTGAATATTGCTCTGAAGCGAAACTATTTGCAGTGCATTTTGTTGGTTCTGGCTATGAAGATTAAGCAGTTCATTTTGCTGTTGATAATATAATGCAGTCTGGTTGGCCAACTGATCCTTGTTTATTAATCCCTGCACCTGATAATTATGATAGTTGTCCATATTCGCCTTCATTATACGCAATCCCTCTTCCGCTTTAGTCAAAATAGCAGAGGAGTGTTGCAGCGCATTTTCATAATGGCTTTTCTGGCGATTAAGGGTATCAAGAGTGATTTTTTTGTTTTCCCTTATCTTTTTAGCGATTTCATTGAGCGTGCTGATCTGCTGTTGAATACTCTCACTTATTCTTTTACTCACTACGCCCGAGCTGGTGGTTCTGCTAACGTCAATTTGATAGATCGGCTGACCTTTTTCTACGTTTTCGCCAGCACTTACCATCTGCCGGACAACAAAGCCCTGCTGTGCTGACAACACATTGATGGCACGTGGCGAGGAAACTATTTCTCCGCTAACATTGATCCTGCGGGTATAGGAGCCGAAAATAAGCAGGCAGAGAAAGCAGGTAAAGAAGATAACCGTAAAAATGGTCATATAAGACACAGGCACGCCTGAGAGCAGTAGAGCCTTTCCTGACCAGATATTTTTTCGGTGTTCAATTGCCTCTTTTCTGTACAGCATCATTTTTCCGGCAGTGCCGCATATCAGTGAGAGGTGAATGATACCAATCAATAAATCTGAACAGGCATAAAATAGAATACTTAACACCCATCACGATAAAAAACAGCAAAACAACATCCAGGTACTGTGTGTCGGGTTGAACCAGCTTAAGTGAAGAGAAGTTAATTAGCACCCCACTCATCATTATCCAACACATCTGCCCCCAGAACTCTCTGCTTTTAAATCCCCCCCGGTACCAAAACGTTTTATTTGCTATTTTATTCATACGTCCCTCTCACTATATCGAACATATTCTTAATAAAAGGCAGCAATATACTACCTTTTATTATTTTCCTGTCACGGATGACACTGACCATTGACACTATTGCTGTCAGCATCGCCACCAAGCGAACCACTATGATTGCCACTATTACTGCTGTACGGGCTATTACTTGGGCAGGACAAAGATGCCTGTGCGGCACCTGCGACTGCACCTGCAATAACCCCTCCAGCGCCCATCGGTAGACCAGCCAGGGCCCCAATAATAGCGCCAGCACCTGCAGAGTTATTACAGCTATGCGGTGCCCCACCGCCACCATTAAGTGCAGCAGCGCCATGGTGGGAACCAATACTAATGTCATGAGATGTATTCGCCCCGCCACCAGAAACGGCCGAGACTTCATCAGTTGTTAACTCACGAATAGAAGTCGATGACATATAATTTATCCTCCATGAAAAATAGTCTTCACTAGATTAATTTATAAAATATCGGTTACACGAACAAGTAACACTTATTATGGCTTACGATATCCATTACAACAGCAAAAAATACATTAAGAATATAAAAAATCTATCAGCAGCCGTGACCAAACACAATATATTTTTTTGTAAATAGTGACCGGTACACAACAACAGCCAATTATATAACCACACAGAAATCATTCAAACATAATAAATTAATCACCTATGAATATAAAAAAATTAAGCGACCAATTAGTTTATACGTTGAGTATTGAAAGTGATTTTATTTAGGTTATCACGTTACAAATTGCATTATTAATCGCCTGCGATAAATTGATGTTCTCATCCTGCCAGATACCTGTTTTTACTCTCCCCCGTTTCGGATCATTCCCCATTTTGTCATCTGCCGGTAATCAAACCGTCATTCTGTCTCTTTAGTGTCGCGTTAAAACCGCCGGAGAGATGCCTGTGTTTACTATCGAAACTGTACTCGACGACCTTTATCCTCAGCGAAATACCCCGGGCTGGCAGAAAAATATTCTGCGACTACTGCTGCGCGAAAAGGAGTTTCAGCAGTTTAACCAGCAGCACCGCCATCTGAAGGGACTGGATATGGTGGAACAGGTGCTGGAATATCTCGATATCAGTTGTGAGCTCAGTGAACGCGACCTGGAGCAGATCCCCAGTCTCGGACCGGTGGTGATTGTCGCTAACCATCCGCTGGGCACCCTCGATGGCCTGGCGCTGCTGCATGCAGTCTCTCAGGTGCGGCGCGATGTTAAAATCGTTACCAACCGTCTGTTAAACTGCCTGACATCACTGCGCAGCCTGATGGTGCCGGTTGACAATATGGGCAACCGCACCAGCCGTCAGCAGGTGACGCAGATGCAGGATCAGCTGGAAAATCAGGGCGTGCTGATTTTCTTTCCGGCAGGCGAAGTGTCGCGCTTCGGCAGCAAGGGCGTCAAAGATGGTAAATGGAGCCACGGCTTTCTGCGCCTCGCCGCCCGTTTTCGTGCGCCAGTGGTGCCAGTCCACGTCAGCGGGCACAACAGCGGCCTGTTCTATCTCACCTCAATGCTTTATCAGCCACTCTCAATGCTGCTGCTGGTGCGTGAAATGTTTAAGCATCGCGGCGAGCGACTGAAGCTTAAAATTGGCGCACGTATTCCTTATGCCAGCTGGCACGACGGCCGGACGCCAGCAAAAGAGCTGGCGGCGCGTTTCCGGCGCCATCTTTATCGTCTCGGTCAGGAGAAATCCGCGCTGTTTCAGACTGAACCGGCGATTGCCCGCGCCGAAGATCGCGCGGTGCTGAAGCGGGCGCTGGCAGAGTGTGAAGTGCTGGGGAAACTGCCTGACGGCAAAATCATCTATCTTTACCGGCGCAACGGCGAAGACTATGTGCCGATTCTGCGCGAACTGGGACGACTGCGTGAGATCGCCTTTCGTGCCGTAGGCGAAGGCAGCGGCAAACGTCGCGATCTCGATGATTACGATGACGACTATTACCATCTGATCCTGTGGGATCAGGAAGCGCTGGAGGTGGTTGGCGCTTACCGTTTTCTGCCTACCGCCGGGCAGCTGGCGCGCAAAGGCGTTGATGGCATCTACAGCCAGAGCCTGTTCCACTATGATAATCAGATGAACGCTGTACTGATGCAGGGTATTGAACTGGGACGCAGTTTTATCCAGCCTGCGTACTGGGGCAAGCGTGGACTCGATTATCTGTGGATGGGCATTGGCGCTTATCTGGCGAAATATCCGCAGTACCGTTATCTGTTTGGCCCGGTGTCGATCTCGGGTGGACTGCCGCTGGCGGCGCGCGATCTGCTGGTGGCATTCTACCGACTCTACTTTGCGCCAAACCTGCCGCTGGCAACTTCACGCCGTCCCTACCCGGCTTCCCTGCCTGCGGTACTGGCGCAGTTTACCGGCGATAACTACCAGGAAGATTTAAAACGCTTAAAACGCATGCTGAATAATCTCGGCACCGCGATCCCACCGCTGTATAAACAGTATTCTGAACTCTGTGAGCCGGGCGGCGTACAGTTTATCGATTTCGGCAGCGATCCCGATTTTAACCACTGTATTGACGGCCTGGTGCTGGTGGATTTGACCCAGCTGAAAGCGACACGTTATCAACGCTATATCGCCGTTCACCAGCAGAACGCAAACTAAGCACGCCGGGCGGCATTTCGCGTCGCCCGGCATTCAGTGAATGATGATGCAGAAACTATCCTTCTCTTGCCCCCTCCGCTGACGCAGTATAAAATGCGCCGCTAATAACCTGTTATTTTTATTGCTCTTTTTGGCAATACAATCCGTTAAATTGTTGGTATTAAAGAAAATCCGCAGCAGGAAATCGGCTGAAATTTTCGCTATCACGTTAACTATCGCGCGGCGCTGGAAATTACCGGTATAAATCCTGATATCATGCGTAAACCCAATTTTTATATTCTGTTTTGCTGCCTGCTGGCCAGCGGCTGTGCGTCGCTCTCCAGTAACACTATTGATAGCTCGCGGCAGGCCAGTCTGCTGGCCAGCTGTAATATTCCGCTACAGCAACAGATTGATGCACTGGCGCAGCCACTGATCGATCAACAGCGTACGCCCGGCCTGGTGGTGGCGCTATTAACCGCCGACCAGCAGCGCCATATTTACCGTTATGGCTTTACCGATCGCGATCGCCGCACCCCAGTGACTGGCGATACGCTGTTTGCCATTGGCTCATTGACTAAGGGTTTTACTGCCGAAAGCGCAGCGTTGCTGGTTCAGGATGGCAGGCTGCACTGGGACGATACGCTGGGGGAATTACTCGGCGATCGGCTGCAACTGAGTGAGGACGCACAGCAGATTACCCTGCTGCAGCTGGCCACCCACACCTCCGGCCTGCCACGTCAGATGACCACTCTGCATATGTTCGGCAACCTGACGCGTTACCTGTTTAATGGCGCGCCGTTTTACGACGATCTTGATGACGGTGAGTTTCTCAACTATCTGCACGACTTCGTCAGGCCGCAGCAGCAGTCAGTAATCTACTCCAACCTCGGCTATGCCATCCTCGACTACGTGATTAGCCAGTATACACAGCAGACGCCACAGCAGATTGCCAGCCAGCAGATTATTGCGCCGTTGCGACTGAATCACACTGGCTATCAGCCAGAAAAACTGCCCGGCTACCTGCAACGCGCACATGGTCATGCCGGCGATCAGCCGAAGTTTATGCGGCGCGGCGAGCAGGTGCCGGACTGGCATTTCTCCGGTTATATGGTTGGCGCGGCATCACTGTGGTCCAGCGCAAACGATCTGCTGAGCTATCTTGATGCCCATCTGTATGGCAGTGGTGATGCCCGGCTGGATCGCGCTTTTGCCGACGCCACCCATGTGCGTTTCCGGCAACCTGATCACGACTCTTCCGCGCTGGCGTGGCTTAGTAATCGGGTTAGCGGACAGACCATTTTTTATCAGTCCGGTTTTATTGGCGGCTACTCCAGCTATATCGGCATGGACGTTAAACATAAAACCGCCATTGTGGTGTTGCAGAACAGTTTTAACTGGGATAACGATATCGGGCATCGCATGCTGGTCAGAATGGCGGAGGAACAGGAGTGTGCGCCATAACCCGGCCCGGTTGATATATCAGGCAATTTGCTACAGAGAATTGCATGACCCTGCCCGCTTATGCCAATATACGTTTTATATATGTTTCGTATAGGTGCAATATGGGAATCGTTAAAATCTCCGATCTGATGCATGAAAATCTGCGCATCACCAGCAATGCCATGAGCCGCTCGATTAATTCGCAGGCCGAGCACTGGCTGAAAATCGGCATGCTGGCCGAGCTTTATCCGCAGCTTACCCATCATCAGCTGGCGCGTGCGCTGGTGAAAGCCGAAATGCAGGGTGGCGTGGATATCGCCACTATCCTCAACGCACCCGCAGAAGCTGAGGCAACCTGTTGAAATCGATAAAAATTCACTCTGCGGCGGAGATTGAACTCGCCCGCGCAGCCGGTCATGCGGCAGCTAAAGTGCTGGAAATGATTACGCCTTTTGTACAGCCTGGCGTCACTACCGATGCCCTTGACCGCATCTGTCATGACTATCTGGTCAATGAACTGAAGGTAATTCCGGCGAATATTGGCTATGAAGGCTATACGCGCACCGTCTGTACCTCAGTTAATCATGTGGTTTGCCATGGCATCCCCTCGGATAAAAAACTGAAAAAAGGCGATATCGTTAATATCGATGTGGCGATCATCAAAGATGGCTGGTATGGCGATACCAGCCGAATGTACTTTGTTGGTGAACCTTCGGTACGGGCGCGTCGCCTGACAGATATCACTTATCAGGCGATGGTGGCCGGAATTAAAGTAGTGCGTCCGGGCGCCACATTGGGTGATATCGGCGCCGCCATTCAGCAACTGGCGGAAGGGGCGGGTTTTTCCGTGGTGCGTGAATATTGTGGCCATGGCGTCGGTGAGATCTATCATACCGCCCCTCAGGTGCTGCATTACGGCGAAGCGGGCACTGGCAGAGTGCTGGAAGCGGGGATGATTTTTACTATCGAACCGATGATTAATGTCGGCAAAGCGGCAACCAGCGTGCTTTCCGACGGCTGGACGGTGGTGACAAAAGATCGCTCCCTCTCCGCGCAATGGGAACACACCATTGCGGTGACCGCGACAGGTTTCGATCTGCTGACGCCATGGCCGGAAGGCACCGGTGATTACCCGGCGATCTGAATTATTTGGGGCGGCGATACGCCGCCCTGAACCATACGCCAGGCGTTATGCCTGGGAAATAGAGACAACCGTAAATAGCGGCGTGAGCTTCGTGGTATCAACCGTTTTTACCGCTTTATCCAGACTCCAGGCTTCCTGCAGTCTCATCCACATTTCAGGGCTGCTGCCCAGTACTGTCGCCAGTTTAACCGCCATCTCAGGCGTAACTGCGGCTTTACCGGCTACCAGGCGTTGAGCAGTGGAAGGCGCCACGGCCAGTGCCCGGGCAAGATCACGGATTCCCAGTCCCAACTCTTCCAGAGAGCCAGCAATAATTTCACCCGGGTGTGGGGGATTAAACATTTTCATCAGTGATAGTCCTCATAATTAACGATATACGCATCACCATCGATAAATTCGAATGTCACACGCCAGTTGCCGGAAACCGTTACCGACCATAATCCTTGTCGCTCACCTGTCAGAGGATGAAGACGATATCCAGGAAGATTTATTTCTCCCACGGCTTCAGCCTGATTAATCACTGCCAAACGCTGGCGGAGTTTATCTGCGTGTCGGGGATTGATGCCGCTGGTTATTCCTTTTGCAAAAAAGAGTCGCAGCCCTTTGTGTTTGAAATTTTTAATCATTCCATTGCACTCCCTGATCCCTGTTGCGCCACAAGCAACAGCATATCAGGACGCAATTAATCACGCAAGCTTGCCGCCTTTGCCAGTTTTGCCCTCAATAAGGAACTTTTCTCCCGCTCTCTGCACATAGCTGACTAAAGCGTTCAACGGAGAAATTAATGTTCCCAGCCATTCCCGCCGCACCGCATCTGTTAAAAAGCAGCGACCAGCAAACCGTTAAGCTCTGGCAGGCAATGCCTGGCAATCATCGCGGCGAAACCGTCGAGGTGTCGGCCAGCCTGATGTCAGAATTGCAGACTGCGCAAAGCGTCCTTGATATCACTAAAGAGCATCTCAGCTTCGGGCCTGGCAACGGCAAAAGCGCGTTTATGCTGACCAGAGGCCAGAACTATCAGCGTGAAGTGGCCGCCAGGCATGTGCGCGATGCCGACTTTCGCGGCGATAATCAGGCAATTGTGAAATCCGCTCTCGCCGCGCAAACCGGCAATTGCGGTGAAAACTCGGCGCTGACGATGGCATATCTTTCCGCGATGGAGCTGGATCGCCCGATAGCAACTTATGCGGCGGCAAATAACCCGGATCATCAGTTTAATGTTATTGGCGACCTGCGTATGCCTGGCGAAGCGGTGGTCGTCGACGCCTGGCCAGTCTTCGCCCGCGCGCATCTGATGAATAACGCGCAATTTCAACCAGATACCAGCAGGCCGCTGGATATCCATATGCCAGGTATGCCACCGAAGATGGAACTCGATCAAATGGGTGAAATCACACCACTTAGTGAGGAGCGAATCGCGCATATTAACCAGCGTAAGCAGACGCCGGGTTATGAGCAGGCGCTGGCCGATCCATCCCGCGTGCGCTTATTTGAACGCAACCACGGCATGGTTAATCTCGACGTACGCTACCAGAACCGCGATAATTCGCAGGAGGTGCATGAAAATGTCGCCAACCGCGAAGAGTATGAGCGCCAGGCGTACGGCACCCAGCTGGCGCGCCAGCATCTGCGTAACACTGATGGGGAGTAGAATGATGAGCAGCACTTTTGCGCGGCTGATGCAGCCACTGTTACGCCACCTTAACGTCACAGCGCCAGCGATTGGCGCTGGTCAGGCGATTAAGGTCGACTTTGCCCACCTGCAAATCCAGTTTACGCCGCTGGAGAGTCAGGAACTGCTGATGGTCGCCAGCCTCGGCGCTTTACCGGCACAGATGGATGAATCGCTTCCCTGGCGGTTACTGGCGGAAAACAGTGTCGAACAGCCGACGCCAGCCATCTCGCTGGCGGTGCTCGGCGAAAACCGCACGCTGATACTCTGGAGTCGGGAACGTTTTGTGCAGCTTGACACACCAGCGCTAATCGCCCTGTTTGATCGTCTGGTGGATAAAGCGAATCGTCTGGTTGGCGTGGTGTCAGCGGCCAGTCAGCGTGAGATGGCCTGAGATCAGGGGGCTGGCGGCGCCAGCCCCGCAAGCGTTTTACAGCTTCACTGCCGCAAAGTGCTGCTGAGGATGAGCAATCCCCTCCTGCGCCGCGACCAGCTGTAACTCATACTCACCCATTTCATGGGTTTTAATCATCACTTCATACACGGCGGCGGTAACATGCTCCAGCGCCTGTTGCAGTGGCATCTTATGCAGCAGATCGACCAGCAGCAGACCGCTGGTCAGATCACCCACGCCTACCGGCTGACGCACGCCAAAATCCACCAGCGGACGGCTGATATGGAACGCTTCATCAGCGGTGATGAGCAGCATCTCAAAGCGATCACTGCGATAACCGGCACGTGCCAGATGCTTCACCAGCACCACTTTCGGGCCGACGGCAATCAGTTCGCGCGCTGCAGATACTGCCTCTTCCACGCTGGCCACGCTTTTGCCGCTCAGCATTTCCAGTTCCAGCAGGTTCGGCGCAATTATATCGCTGGCAGGCAACGCGTATTTACAGTGGAACTCCGCCACGCCCGGCGCCACGATACAGCCCTTTTCCGGATGGCCCATCACCGGATCGCAAAAATACCAGGCATCAGGATTGGCCGCTTTCACCTGGTTGACGATTTGCAGAATATGCTCGCCCTGTTCACCAGAGCCAAGATAGCCGCTCAGCACCGCATCACAGGTTTTCAGCCGATCGATATCCGCAATGCCTTTCACAATATCGGTCAGATGGGATGCCGGCATCACCGCGCCGGTCCAGTGACCATACTGCGTATGGTTGGAAAACTGCACGGTATTCAGAGGCCAAACGTTTGCGCCCATACGCCGCATAGGAAATTCAGACGCGCTATTGCCAGCATGTCCGAACACCACATGCGACTGGATAGAAAGGATATTTTTCATTATCGGGGGACCTGCACAGCCTTGCCAGTTAAATGCCGGAGTGTCCGGCTTCAGGGCGAGGGAGGATATCCCCCGCCCCGGGAATGATTAAGTCTTACCAGCACACCAGGCAGTAATGCTTTTTGCCACGGCGTAACAGGGTAAAACGGCCAAACAGTTTGTCGCTGTCACTGAAACGGTATTCGGCATCCGCCTGCTTTTCACCGTTGACGGTGACCGCATTGGAAGCAATCATCGTGCGTGCCTGACCGCGAGACGGCACCAGCTCCGCATTGACCAGCGCCTGTTGCAGATCGTCTTCCGCCGCCAGGGTGACGGTTGGCATACCATCCTGCGCCAGCTGTTCGAAGTCCGCTTCGGTCATCTCACTCATTGCGCCGGAGAACAGGCTCTGCGTAATACGTTTAGCCGCCGCCAGACCCTCTTCACCGTGTACCAGACGCGTTACCAGATCCGCCAGCACATACTGCGCGCGTGGCGCTTTACCGCTGGTCTTATCTTCCGCTTCCAGCGCATTGATCTCTTCAATGCTCATAAAGGTGAAGAATTTCAGGAAGCGATAGACATCAGCATCAGCGGTGTTAATCCAGAACTGGTAGAACTTGTACGGGCTGGTCTTTTTCGCATCCAGCCAGACCGCCCCGCCTTCGGTTTTACCGAATTTGGTGCCATCCGCTTTGGTGATTAGCGGCACGGTCAGACCAAACACCTGGTTCTGATGCAGACGACGGGTGAGATCGATACCGGAGGTAATATTGCCCCACTGGTCGGAACCACCAATCTGCAGCACCACATTGTGACGCTCATTCAGACAGGCAAAGTCATAACCCTGCAGCAGGTTGTAGGAGAACTCGGTAAAGGAGATGCCCTGATCGTCGCGATTCAGGCGCTGCTTCACCGCTTCTTTGTTAATCATCTGATTAACCGAGAAATGCTTACCGATATCACGCAGGAAGGTCAGCACGCCCATGCCGCCAAACCAGTCATAGTTATTGGCGGCAATCGCGCTGTTGTCACCGCGGTCAAAGTCGAGGAAAGGCGCAACCTGCTGGCGAATCTTTTCGACCCATTCATTAACCGTATCAGTGGTGTTCAGTTTGCGTTCAGCTGCTTTGAAGCTTGGGTCGCCAATTAGCCCGGTTGCGCCACCGACCAGCGCCACAGGCTTGTGTCCGGCGTCCTGAAAGCGTTTCAGGCAAAGCAACGGCACCAGATGCCCCAAATGCAAGCTATCGGCGGTCGGATCGAAGCCGCAATAGAGTGCGATTGGCCCTTGCGCCAGTCGTGCTGCTAACGCGTCCTCATCCGTTACCTGGGCGACAAGGCCCCGCTCTTGCAATTGTTTAATCAGGTTACTGCTGGCCATCAAAGACTCCATGTAAAAACGACTGCACCTAAGCTGGTACACAGCTTTCCGCTGCACGCGGAAGAAAAATATGCGTTATAGAATAAAGCGCGGCGGCGCTCAGTGCCAGCGTATTTCAGCAATTTACGGCGCCAGTCGGTCGATTTTCCAGCCTTCACCGTCACGCTGATAGAAGAAGCGATCGTGCAGGCGGTGTTCGCCCCCCTGCCAGAACTCCATCGAATCAATTTTGATGCGGAATCCGCCCCAGAAACTCGGCAGTGGGATCTCACCCTGCAAAAACTTCTGTTTCAGTTCGAGGAATTTGCTCTCCAGTACGCCGCGCGCTGAAATACGGCTCGACTGTTGCGAGACCCAGGCGCCAATCTGGCTGTCGCGCGGGCGACTGTGGAAATATTTCAGCACTTCCAGCGGTGACAGTTTCTCCACGCTGCCCAGCACCATCACCTGGCGCTCCAGCATATGCCACGGAAACAGCAGGCTGATACGCGGATTATGTTCCAGCTGCTGCGCTTTGCGGCTGCCGAGGTTGGTGTAAAACACCATGCCCTGCTGATCATAGTGTTTCAGCAGCACGATACGCTGATAAGGCTGGCCGTGCTGGTCGACGGTGGCCACGCTCATCGCGGTCGGATCGGGCAATTGCGCGTCACAGGCCTGACGCAGCCAGTGTTCAAACAGATCCAGTGGTTGCTCTGGCAGATCCTTACGGCGCAAACCACCACGCGTATATTCACGACGCAGATGGGCAATCTGTTGCAGGTTATCGCTATCGGTCATAGAAAAGGTTTCTGGCAATAAAAAAGGGTAAAGCCATTGTGCGCTTCACCCTGATGAACTTCAACGAGTTAACTGCCCGATTGCAGCTGACAATCATCGACGATAATTTTGTCGTTGCGTTCGATAAAGGCGCCCTCGCCCTTTGACCAGAACACATAGTTACCGTCACTGTAACGCGTGCCGGAGGCGGCGGGTTGCTGCTTCAGGGTTAATGGCGTGCCGTCCATAATCAGGCTCACCTGCTGCTGGCTGTTATTCAGCTTAACGGTCAGCGGCAGAGTGCCACAGCGGTAGTGCAGCGTTTGAATCTGATCGCCCTGTGGCTGTGATAACAGGCCGCAGCCCGATAAGGTGGATAATGCAGTGGCGATGATCAGGCACTTTTTCATCGGTAACTCCTCGTTAGTGTGATGCGCGGCGATTGGCGGGATAAATTGCCCCTAATACCGAGGCCTCACTGGCGCCGGTGACCGAGGGCAGATTGCCCGGCTGCCCCGATAAAGTGCGATACGCCAGCCAGGCAAACGCCAGTCCTTCCATATCGTCGCCGCTGATCCCCAGCTGATCGGTGGTGATCACCTCAGTGCCTGCCAGCAGTGCGGCGATCCGCGCCATCAGCAGCGGATTGCGGCTGCCGCCGCCGCACACCATCAGACGATCGCAGCCGCCACTCAGCAGCACCTGTTCGGCGATGGTGGTGGCGCTAAGCTCCACCAGCGTCGCCTGCACATCCTGTGGCGCCAGCGCCGGAAACGCCTGCAACTGCTTCTCAACCCAGCTGAGATTGAAATATTCACGGCCGGTGCTTTTCGGCGCCGGACGCGCAAACCAGGGATCAGCGAGCATCGACTGCAACAGCGGCAACACCACTTTGCCGCTGCTGCCCCAGGCGCCATCCTTATCGTAGCCCTTGCCGCGCTGACGCCAGATCCACGCATCCATCAGCATATTGCCAGGGCCGGTATCGTAGCCACGCACCGGCATATCGGGGATCAGCAGCGAAAGGTTAGCGATACCGCCAATATTCAGCACCATCCGTCGTTCGGTAGCGTGCATCAGCAGGGCCTGATGGAATGCCGGCACCAGCGGCGCACCCTGCCCCCCCAGCGCCATATCACGACGACGGAAATCGCCCACCACGGTGATCCCGGTGGCGGCAGCGATCTGATTATTATCACCAATCTGCAGGGTATTTGGCGCATCGCCCAGCGGTTCGTGCCAGACGGTCTGACCATGGCAGCCAATGGCGGTGACATCAGATGCTTCCAGCCCCTGCTGTTGCATCAGGGCCAGCACCGCTTCGGCAAACAGGCGGCCCAGCCGGGTATCCAGCTGACCCAGCTGTGACAGGGTAAGAGTTTGCCCCTGGCAGATCGCCAGCACCTGCTGACGCAGATCGGCCGGAATCGGATGGGTATAGCTTGCCTGTTGCGCGACCATACGCTGGTCAATAGCCGCCAGCACGACATCAACACCATCGAGGCTGGTGCCGGACATCACACCGATATAACGTCCTGATTTCATTTTATTGCCTTAGTTTCGCGCCACATTCGCGGGCATATAATGCAGCCTGGCAAAAACGCCGCTGTAATTCTATGATTAATTGTTGTTTTTTGAAGCGAGTAACGCTTTTTCGTCATAATCCTGACGCGCGCCATTGTCATTGCTTTTTTGTTTACTCGCCCTCCGGTATGCTGCGCGCGTCGCCTTTTTCGACTAAAATCCGCATCAGGCCGGACTTGTGCCATATACTATGGTTGTCTATCGCTGCCGCTTTTGCGCAGCAACTGAGTAATAAGGAGCTCCACAATGATCAAGCGTTTATTTATCGTGGCATTAGCCGGGATGACGCTGGCTGGATGTACCAATACGGATACCCTTTCCGGTGACGTATATAGCGCGTCTGAAGCCAAACAGGTACAAAATGTGACTTACGGTACGCTGGTTTCCGTGCGCCCGGTGAAAATTCAGGGTGGCGATGAGAACAACGTGATTGGCGCCATCGGTGGCGCGGTGCTTGGCGGCTTCCTCGGTAACACCATTGGCGGCGGCAGCGGACGCAGTCTGGCCACGGCTGGTGGCGCGGTGCTCGGTGGCGTGGCGGGTCAGGGCGTACAGGGCGCGGTGAATAAGGCCGATGGTGTGGAGCTGGAAATCCGTAAGGATGATGGCAATACTATCATGGTGGTGCAGAAACAGGCCGCCAGTCGTTATGCTGTGGGCCAGCGTGTCACTTTGGCTTCCAACGGCAGTCAGGTTACCGTCTCCCCACGTTAATCTGCACGAAAAAAAACCGGCGTCGAACACGCCGGTTTTCAGATTTACCGGTTATTCTGCTTTGTGATGCAGTTCGAGAATATTCTTCTCCAGTCGCGCAATCAGCGTGACCAGTTGATCGATCTCCTGACCTGAAATACCGGCCAGAATATCATCGCGAGTGGCGTCAATAACATGCTCCACCTCACTGATAATCGGTTCCGCTTCTTTCGTCAGTTTAATGCGTTTGGCACGACGATCGTTGACACAGGTACAGCGGGTGATTAGCCCTTTCTCCTCAAGCTGATCCAGCGTTCTGACCAGCGAGGGTTGCTCAATACCAATTGCCTTCGCCAGCTGAATTTGCGACTGCTCCGGCGGCAACTGATGAATATTATGCAGCGTGACCCAATGGGTCTGCGTCAGCTCTAATGGCTTAAGCCGTTGATCAATCAAAGCGCGCCATATGCGCACCAATCGTGCCAGGTCCGTTCCTAGTGGCGTATCCATTTCATCTCCTTATAATTAGCTTGCTAGCTATCAAGCCTGATTCTAGACTATTCTGCGAGTTTACAGGACAAAATACAAATTCTGAGCTAACAGACACGCGAAAGAGTGTATAAATTTCGAGTAAGCACGCATTATTGCAGCCAGCAGAGGGTATGCTGCCACACTTTTTTTCGGCGCAGCAATATCAGGCGTGGCGGTCTGGCAGGAAGCGGAGAGAATGAATGGGTTAACAGGCGCTGGCTGGCCAGCGCCTGTTGATTACTTAATCACACCGCAGGCAAAGCGGTCACCGCCGCCACCGAGCGGTTTTGGCATATCGGCATGGTTATCACCACCGACATGCACCATCAACGCCTTGCCGGAAATCTCAGACAGTTTTTTTATCCGTGGCGCCAGTAGCGGATAAGTTGCTTTGCCATCGGTAGTGACAAACAGCGCCGGTAAGTCGCCTAAATGGCCGTTCTGATAAGGCCCGAGATGTTTGCCGCTATGGGATGGATCAAGATGTCCGCCCGCTGCGCCAGCGGCTACTGTTTTACCGTCAGTGGTGGCGGCGTCACAACTGCCTTTGGCATGCACATGGAAACCGTGTATGCCTGGCGGCAGCCCGTGCAGATTCGGCGTAAATTCCAGTCCCCACGGCGTTTCACTGATCGTTACCTGACCGATGGACGGGCCAGTCCCCTGCTTAGTCGCTTCGTGCAGTTCAACCTGTTCGCTGGCGGCCTGCGCAAAACCGCATGCCAGCAGCGTCAGTGCTGCTAAACCGTAACCTTTCATCGTAACTCCTTTGCGTTGTTTTCCAGACCCACTAAGTCTGGTCGCTTTTTCGCATTACAGACAATAAAAGGTGACGATTTGCGTTTCTTTACGGCACATCGTAACCAAGCGCGGCTTTGCGAATACGGAACCACTGCTGGCGGGTAAGCGTAATTTCCGTTGCCCGCACTGCCGCGCGCACCCGGTCAATTTTCCCCGAACCGATAATCGGCAAAGGTTGTGACGGCAGACGCATCACCCAGGCATAGACCACCTGCAAGATATTATCCGCCGCGGTTTCATCCATGACCGCTGTCAGTTCATCACGCAACGGCTGATATTGCGCGGCGGTAAACAGTTCGCCGCCACCGAGGCAGGACCACGCCATCGGTTTAATCCGCAGCTGCTGACACTGGTCCAGCGAACCATCAAGCAGTAACGGCTGATGCAGCGGCGAAATCTCCAGCTGATTAGTAGCAAGGGTAAATGGCAGACGGGATTGCAGCAGCGAGAACTGCGCCGGAGTAAAGTTTGATACGCCAAAATGGCGCACTTTGCCGCTCTGATGCAGCGCGATAAAGGCTTCGGCGATCTCATCGGCATCCATTAGCGGATCGGGACGATGGATCAGCAGCAGATCAAGATAATCAGTGTTGAAATAACGCAGTGAGTTTTCTGCACTGTGCAGAATATGCCGGCTTTCGGTAATGTAATGACCGATTTTATGGTCAGGATTCGCGGTAGTGGCGATACCGCATTTGGTCACCAGCTCCAGCTTCTGCCGCAGAGACGGCACCAGTCGCAGCGCTTCACCGAAGGCGGCTTCACACTGGTAGTCGCCATAGATATCGGCGTGGTCAGTGGTGGTGATCCCCAGCTCTAGATGCTGTTCAATAAAAGTCACGCGCTGCTGCGGCGTCATTCCCCAGTCCATCAGGCGCCAGTAACCCATCACCAGACGTGAAAATTCCGGCCCCTGTGGTGCAATCTGCAGACGTTGTAGCATGCTGTTCTCCCTGCGTAGTTAACTGAAACGGAATTGCGCATCAGTATATACCGGTCAGCAGAGAAAAAACCGGCGCTAAAACAATGACGGCTGTTCGGGTTCGTCCGGCAAATCATTTTTTCCGCCGCGCTGCAGACGCAGGAAACGCTGACGGCACAGACGCAGCACCTCGCGTTTTTGTGCATCACTGAACTTCATCCAGTTAAAACGCTCGTCACGGCTACGCATACAGCCACGGCAGTAACCGCGCTCATCTGACTGGCATATACTCCGGCATGGGCTGGGAACCGGGAAAAACTCGAGTTGCTCGGCCACCTGAACTCCTGAATAACAGCGCAGACTCTATTGAAGATCGCTTAGCCGCGTTCCGCAAGTGTTGCGGCGTCAATTCGCTG
This sequence comes from Winslowiella toletana, assembly GCF_017875465.1. Taxonomy (NCBI): domain Bacteria; kingdom Pseudomonadati; phylum Pseudomonadota; class Gammaproteobacteria; order Enterobacterales; family Erwiniaceae; genus Winslowiella; species Winslowiella toletana. The sequence continues at coordinate 4,803,669 of NZ_JAGGMQ010000001.1, read as the reverse complement.
GAAATAGTCACGCAATACCTGGAGCGCCTGACGGGTTTTCTCCGGCAGCACCCGCTCGAGGGTTAGCGCCGTTAGTCTCAGCGATGCCGGACGCCACTCCGGCAGTAACAGCATCAGTTCGCCACTCCGCAATTTATCCTGAATCTCATAGAGCGGTTGCAGCGAAATGCCCTGTCCGGCAAGGGTAAAGTCGCGGATCACCGACATACTGTCGCTTATCACCTGCCCTTCGGCGATACGCAGACGTACCGCAGGATAATGACTATGATGAAGTTCTATATTGCGTGCGTTAACACCGCTGGCAGGCATACCAGTGATCCAGCGATGAGCAATCAGATCTTCGGGCGTTTCCGGCACGCCATGCAGCGAAAGATAGCGTGGTGATGCGCAAACCACCAGCGGCCACGCTACTAACTGATGGGCAATAATGGTGGTGTCGTTGAGCTGGCGATTCACCCGCAGCGCAATATCGATACGGTGTTCAATCATATCCAGCACCTGATCGGTGGCGATAATCCGTAACTGCAGGCCGGGATGTTGTTGCAGTAATGGCGTCAGCGCTTCGCACAGCGGTTTCCCGCCGATGCCGACGGTGGAAGAGATTCGCAGCTCACCGCTGAGGGTATCACGCATCTCCGCCAGCCGCTGTTCCGCCTCACGGGCGCTGCCAAGCATCGCTTCGCAACCGGGGAAGAATGCTGCACCAGCATCAGTCAGGGTTAGCTTGCGGGTAGAACGGTGCAGCAGTGGTACCCCGACCGCCGTCTCCAGCTGACGTAAATGCTGGCTGACCGCCGATGCCGAAATGCCCAGCCGACGTCCGGCGGCGGCCAGAGAGCCTTCACTGACCACGGTGGCAAACACCGCCATGCGATTAAGGTTTTCCATCATTCGTAAGTATAACTTCATTGTGAAAGTGGAAATATGGCACTTATCGCCACTATTGTTAAGTATTAAAGTGTAATTACTGAGTATCACAATCGTAAATAAGGTGAACATAATGAAAATTACCGTTATTGGCGCAACAGGTTTTGTCGGTCCGGACGTGGTAAAAGAAGCGCTGGCGCGCGGCCATCAGGTCACTGCCGTCTCACGATCCGGCAAGAATCTGCCACAGCATGACAACCTGACGCTGGCGACTGGCGATATTTATAACACTGAGTGGCTAAGTAGTGTGTTGCAGGGGCAGGACGCGGTGATAAGCGCATTTAACCCGGGCTGGGCAGAAAGCGACCTGTATCAGAAATTCACCGCTGGCAGCGCGCATATACTCGACGCGGTCAGAGCTGCGGCGGTTAAACGTCTGCTGGTGGTCGGCGGTGCGGGCAGCCTGCAGGTGGCGCCGGGTGTCGAACTGGTGGATACCGATGCTTTCCCGGCAGAGATTAAACCCGGCGCACTTGGCGCGCGCGAGCTGCGTAATAAACTGCAAAGCAGCGCCGCCGATCTCGACTGGACCTATCTGTCACCCGCCGCGCTGCTGCAACCCGGCGAGCGCACCGCACAGTTCCGTGTCGGCAGCACTGAACTGCTGATGTCCGGCGACCATCCGGCATCAATTAGCGTCGCGGATTTAGCGGTAGCGATTCTGGATGAAATCGAGTCGCCACAACATTTGCAAAAGCAGTTTACGGTTGGTTACTAAACTACTATGCCCGCCCTGTGCGGGCCATCAAATGTTTAGCTTCTGTTAAGGTAGCGCTAAGCTTTTACGCCTATGCTTCTGGTAATGAATGTTATTTTTACCGGAAAATATGAAACTAGTAAGAAAGTTACACTGCAATGAATTTACGTTTAACCTGGTTGCAGCGCTCTGGTTTGCTCTGATACTGAATGCCCTGTTTATTATTCGTGTCTGGGAAATCATTCCTTTTATCTCCCTGCGCGACTATCTGTTTGCCGCTACCCTGCCCGTTGTCCTGATCTGCGCGTTTACGCTGATTTTTAATCTGCTGGCATTGCCATGGATCCGCAAACCGCTGCTGATACTGCTGATCCTGGCCAGCGCCGCTGCCAATTATTTTATGTTTAGTTTTGGCACCGTTATTGACACCAATATGGTGCAAAACGTGTTTGAAACCGACGCGCAGGAAGCGCTGGCGTTGTTTAATACCCGCTATCTGACCTGGATGACCCTGATGGGGGTGCTGCCGGCGCTGCTGCTGTGTATGGTGCGCATTACCCGCCATCGCCCCTGGTGGTTTGGTCTGGCGCTACGCGCGGTGAGCAGTACTGGCGCATTGCTGGTGATTTTGCTGGTCGCGGCGCTGTTTTATAAGGATTACGCTTCGGTGATCCGCAATAATAAAGGTCTGGTAAAGATGATAACGCCAGCCAATATTATCAGCGGCAGCGGCCACTATATTCATGACCGCTGGTTCGCTGGCGATCAGTCACTGGTGCGGATCGGGCTGGACGCCAGAAAAGGCCCGCTGATCAGCGCCAGCAGGAAAAAAACGCTGGTAGTGTTTGTCCTGGGTGAAACCGCACGCGCCGAGAACTTCTCGCTGGGCGGCTATGCCCGGGAAACCAATCCGCAACTGAAACAGCAGCAGGTGATTTATTATCCGCATGCCAGCTCCTGCGGCACCGAAACAGCTATCTCGGTACCCTGCATGTTTTCCAATATGCCGCGCGTCGATTATGACGCCAGCCTCGCCCGTCACCAGGAAGGTCTGATGGATGTTATGGCGCATGCAGGCGTGAATGTGCTGTGGCGTGAAAACGATGGCGGTTGCAAAGGAGCCTGTGACCGCGTGCCGCATACTGATATGACCCGATGGACGCTGCCCGATCAGTGCCGCGATGGCTACTGTCTGGATGGTGCGCTGCTGCATCGCCTGAATAACTATATTGACAGCATTAAAGATGACTCGGTCATTGTCCTGCATCAGATGGGCAGCCACGGCCCGGCTTACTATCTGCGTTACCCGCCAGCGATGCGCAAATTTACCCCGACTTGCGACAGTAACCAGATTCAGGACTGCGATCATCAGGCATTAATTAACACCTATGATAACAGCCTGCTGTATACCGACTCGATGCTCAGTGACACCATTAATCTGCTGAAGTCTTACAGCGACAAATATAATGTGGCGCTAATCTATCTCTCGGACCATGGAGAGTCACTGGGTGAACACGGCATGTACCTGCATGGCACGCCGTATGTGTTTGCCCCAAGCCAGCAGACTCATATTCCGTTTCTGCTGTGGATGTCGCCGGATTATGCACACACCTTTGGCATTAATCAGCAGTGCTTACAGCAACATGCCGCCAGCGATGCGGTGTCGCAGGACAATATTTTCCATACCCTGCTCGGCATGATGAATATCCAGACCAGCGAATATCAGCCTGCGCTCGATATACTAAAAGTGTGCCAGGCGTAGGCAACGGGTTGCATTAGACCGATTGGTCTATTACCCTGTGGTGATGAACAAAACGACCCGACACGACACATGTGAACATCTGCTCGCCACTGGTGAGCAGCTGTGCCTGCAACGCGGCTTTACCGGCATGGGGCTCAGTGAGCTGCTGTCGGTCGCAGAGGTGCCGAAAGGGTCGTTTTATCACTACTTCCGCTCGAAAGAAGCTTTTGGTGTGGCGATGCTGGAGCGTTATTTTGCCCATTATCACCATCAGGTGAGCAGTTTTCTGGCGGCTGACCCGCAACATCCCCGTCAGCGCGTGCTTGATTACTACCACACAGCTTACGAAAATTTTCGTCATGACGGCGCGTTTGCCGCCTGTCTGTCAGTGAAACTTTCGGCGGAAGTCTGCGATCTTTCGGAACCGATGCGGATTGCGCTCGAAAGGGGTTCGCAGGCAATTATCGCGGCCCTCGCCGCCACCCTGCAACATGCGGTGGAACAAGGCGAGGTCCGGCTGGACACTGACGCGCAGATCAGCGCGGAAACCTGTTACATGCTGTGGCTCGGCGCCAGCCTGCAATGCAAAATCCGGCGTGACGTGACGCCATTAAGCTGGGCTTACGCGGCAATTACACGTATGCTGCCCGCAGCCAATTAAAAAAACACCCTTACTAGTCGACCGGTCTAATACAGGATTATTTATGCAAATTACCAGACTGTTTACCCCCCTGAAAGTGGGTGCCATCACCGTACCAAACCGCATTTTTATGGCGCCGTTAACGCGCCTGCGCAGCATTGAACCGGGCGATATCCCCACCCCATTAATGGGCGAGTACTATCGCCAGCGCGCCAGTGCCGGTCTGATTATCACCGAAGCGACGCAAATCTCTTTCCAGGCTAAAGGCTATGCCGGTGCGCCCGGTCTGCACACCGCAGAACAGATTGCCGCGTGGAAAGCGATTAATGCCGGCATTCATGCCGAAAACGGCCATAGCGCCGTGCAGCTGTGGCATACCGGCCGCATTTCCCATACCAGCCTGCAACCAGGCCAGCAGGCGCCGGTCGCACCGTCCGCCATCTCCGCCCAGACCCGTACCTCACTGCGTGACGATCAGGGCCGTGCGATCCGTGAAGAGACTTCCACGCCACGTGCGCTGGAAACCGCTGAGATCGCGCAAATTGTCGAAGATTTCCGCCAGTCCGCCGTAAATGCCAAAGCCGCTGATTTCGACCTGCTGGAGCTGCACTCCGCTCACGGCTACCTGATTCATCAGTTCCTCTCTCCGGCTTCTAACCAGCGTACCGATGAGTACGGCGGCAGCGTTGAAAATCGCACCCGCTTTGCGCTGGAAGTGGTGGACGCAGCGATTGACGGCTGGAGCGCAGACCGCATTGGCATTCGTATTTCGCCGCTTGGTCCGTTTAACGGCCTTGATAACGGCGAAGATCAGGAAGCCGCTGCGCTGTACTATATTGCTGAGCTGGCGAAACGTAATCTGGCCTATCTGCATATTTCCGAGCCAGACTGGGCGGGCGGCAAGCCGTATGCAGAGTCATTCCGTCAGGCCATCCGCGCCGTTTATCCGGGCGTCATTGTTGGCGCTGGCGCCTATACCGCGGAGAAAGGCGAAGAGCTGATTGAAAAAGGTCTGATTGATGCAGTGGCCTTTGGTCGCGTGTATATCGCCAACCCGGATCTGGTGGCGCGTCTGCATAAACAGGCGCCACTGAATGAACCAAAACCAGAAAGCTTCTACGGCGGCAGCGCCGAGGGTTATACCGATTACCCAACGTTGTAAGCGTGATGCCGCAACCCTTATGTTGCGGCAATTCGTTAACAAGCCGGTTAATCGTCGCTATACTTAGCAGGATTTTTCAGTCATCGCTGAATCGATGGCAATACTCGCGTTAAGAGGATATTTATGCGCTTACTTCATACCATGCTGCGTGTCGGCGATCTGCAACGCTCCATCGACTTCTACACCAAAGTACTGGGCATGCGCCTGCTGCGCACCAGTGAGAACACCGAATACAAATACAACCTCGCCTTTGTCGGTTATACCGAAGAGAGTGAAGGCGCGGTGATTGAGCTGACTTACAACTGGGGCGTCGACAGCTACGATCTCGGTAACGCTTATGGCCATATCGCACTGGGCGTCGATGACGTGGCAGCCACCTGCGATCGCATCCGCAATGATGGCGGCAATGTGACGCGTGAAGCGGGTCCGGTAAAAGGCGGCAGCACCATTATCGCCTTTGTCGAAGATCCCGATGGTTATAAAATTGAGCTGATCGAAAATAAACACGCCGGTCACGGCCTCGGCAACTGATGCCGACGGGGGCTTTGCGGCCCCCTTCTCCTCGCTTCCCCTGCTGCAAGCCTTTCTGAAATTTGCCATAATACGCGCTGCATTTTTCCGTCAACGAGATCCCGATGCCTGAATCGAAAGAATTGAATGCCCTTAGCGACCGTTTTCGCGGTTTTTACCCGGTAGTAATTGATGTTGAAACCGCCGGTTTCAATGCGAAAACGGATGCGTTACTGGAAATTGCCGCGGTAACCTTAAAAATGGATGAGAACGGCTGGTTGCAAAAAGACGAAACCTTGCATTTCCATGTTGAGCCGTTCGAAGGGGCAATTCTCCAGCCGGAAGCGCTGGCGTTTAATGGTATCGATCCGCATAACCCACTGCGCGGCGCCATCAGTGAATACGATGCACTGCACGCCATTTTTAAGCTGGTGCGTAAGGGGATTAAAGACCAGGGTTGTAACCGGGCGATTATGGTGGCGCATAATGCCACCTTCGACCTGAATTTTATGAGCGCCGCCGCTGAACGCGCCGGTCTGAAGCGCAATCCGTTTCATCCGTTTGTCACGTTCGATACTGCCGCTCTCAGTGGCCTGGTGGTCGGACAGACGGTGCTGGCGAAAGCCTGTAAAGCGGCTGGCCTGCCATTTGACAGCACTCAGGCGCACTCCGCGCTGTACGACACAGAACAAACCGCCGACCTGTTCTGCGAGCTGGTGAATCGCTGGAAACGCCTCGGTGGCTGGCCACTGCCACCAGCGGCAGAGGATAGCGCCGAGGGTGACAACGCGGAAAACGCAGAATAAAAAGGGCGGCGAAAACGCCGCCCCTACATGAGATCTGCGTAGGGGCGGCGTTTTCGCCGCCCGCACTCGCACTGATGGTTTACATCAACGGTTATTCAGCTTCTTTAAATTTCTCGGCTGTCTCTTTGATCAGCGTCTGCAGTTCGCCGCGCTGGTACATTTCAATCACGATATCACAACCGCCAACCAGCTCGCCATCGACCCACAGCTGTGGGAAAGTTGGCCAGTTAGCATATTTCGGCAGTTCAGCACGAATATCCGGATTTTGCAGAATATCAACATATGCAAAACGCTCGCCGCAAGCAGAAAGCGCCTGAACGGTCTGAGCAGAGAAGCCGCAGCTTGGCAGCTTCGGTGAACCTTTCATATACAGCAGGATCGGGTTTTCTGCGATCTGGCGCTGAATTTTTTCAACAGTACTCATTTTTGCCTTCCTTAATGCGTTACTTCGTGTCTATTTATTGTAGCGACGTTTCATTGTAACGATTCTGTCTGCCGACTGAAAACGACATTTTATACAGAGACGCAGGTGTAAGGCCCATTTTGCCAAAAGTCGTGGCTAAATAACCGTCTCTTATCATTACACATGGTTAACAGATTAATAAATAGCAACAATATTGGTGAGATAAGCGACTGATCTGGCTCATTTCAGCCACTAATCACCTTTATAAACTGATTAATTGAAAAAGACCTTACCTTTTCGGAAAAAGTTAGATTAGAATTGCCTGGCCCTGTTTCTTTGGGCGCCAGTTGTCGCTTCAAACCCCTACTATGCTTTGACATTATGCGTCGGGCAGCCGTGGGATTGTCTATGCGGTCCTCTCTGCTACGTGAGAGCCTAACCAGAAACGGATAATGCGTTTACTCATCACACTCTTTATGCTGGCTTTTGCACAGTTGTTTTTAAATATGGCGCACGCATCGCCACAGGCACCTGTGAATGCAAATCAGCAAAAGGTGGAAAAAAAGAGTGCACGAAGTGATGAACGCCGTAAAAAACGCCAGCTGAGAACCCCGACAAAAAAAAACCGCCAGACCAGCGTAGAAAAAACAACAGCAAATAAAAAAGCCCCTCGTGAAGCCACCCAGCATACTGCCGCAACTAAGATGCCCCTTAGCGCAAAGAAGAAACTGACCAGACACTATGGTCATCAGCGCCGTGGTAAAAATGCTGAGGCGCTCGCCAGCATCAGCGCCAACAGCGGTCCGTTAAAAATGAGCAAAGAGCATCGGGTGCGTTATCAGAAAGCGCGTGAAACCGCGATGAACAAACTGATGGGACAGCTGGGTAAACCTTATCAGTGGGGTGGCACTTCACCGCGTACCGGTTTCGACTGCAGTGGTCTGGTGTGGTACGCCTATAAAGATCTGGTGAAGTTCAAGATCCCGCGCACCGCCAACGAGATGTATCACCTGAATGACGCCGCACAAATTAAACGCGATTCGCTGGAAAAAGGCGATCTGGTGTTCTTTCGTATCAACAATCGCGGCGCAGCCGACCATGTTGGCGTTTATCTCGGCAATGGCAAATTTATCCAGTCGCCACGCACCGGCAAAGATATTCAGATAAGCGCATTAAGCGAAGAGTACTGGCAGCGCCACTATGTCGGCGCCCGTCGAATGATGACGCCAAAAACCATTCGTTAAACCACCGGTTTGCGCAACAAAAAACGCCTGATACAGTAATGCATCAGGCGTTTTTTTATCGCTGCAGAAACAGCGTCAGTTCATCACGGCGACAAAGCTAAAAGCGATAATCATTAATAATGAACCGACAGTGGTCATCAGAGACAACTTAAGATTAGTATCCACATCTACTCCTTAAAGACCCTGGGATTAATAGCGGTATAGATTTTCCCATAGTTACGGGTAAAAATCTCGTTTTCTTGTCACAGCCTTGCTAGAATTCTGCTTTTCCGTTGCGCAACAACTGCAACACCGCGTTACTTGCCGTGTTTCCTGACGTCATTCCCCTTCCCGACGTCACTCAGAATGCAACAAAGAAACCGATCGTCGGCTGAAAAACGCGTGGCTGACGCAAACGTTTAACATGATATTTATCAATGCGTTGAGATAAGCGCAGGAGTACCAGTTTAATGGCAACAATTAAAGATGTGGCGAAACGCGCCGGTGTTTCAACCACCACCGTTTCGCATGTCATCAATAAAACACGCTTTGTCGCGGAAGATACGCGTGAAGCGGTTTGGGCCGCCATCAAAGAGTTACACTATTCGCCCAGCGCCGTTGCGCGCAGTCTGAAGGTTAACCATACCAAGTCGATTGGTTTGCTGGCGACCTCCAGTGAAGCAGCTTATTTTGCTGAAATTATTGAAGCCATCGAAACGCGCTGCTTTGCCAAAGGCTATACGCTGATTCTGGGTAACGCCCATAACGATCTGCAAAAGCAGCAGGCTTATCTGTCGATGATGGCGCAGAAGCGCGTCGACGGCCTGCTGGTGATGTGCTCGGAGTACCCGGACGAACTGCTGACCATGCTGGAAGAGAATCGCAATATCCCGATGGTGGTGATGGACTGGGGCGAATCGCGCGGCGATTTCACCGATACTGTGCTGGATAACGCCTTTGAAGGCGGTTACATGGTGGGACGCTATCTGATCGATCGCGGCCATCGCGATATTGGCGCGATTCCCGGCCAGCTGGAGCGCAACACCGGTGGCGGACGCCATGCGGGTTTCCTTAAGGCGCTGAATGAAGCCAATATCCAGCTGCGTGATGAGTGGATCGTACAGGGGGATTTTGAACCCGAATCCGGCTACCGCGCGATGCAGCAAATTCTGTCGCAGAAACAGCGTCCTACCGCCGTCTTCTGCGGCGGCGATATTATGGCGATGGGGGCGATTTGCGCCGCTGACGAGATGGGCTTGCGCGTGCCGCAGGATATTTCGGTGATCGGCTATGACAATGTGCGCAACGCGCGCTATTTCACGCCAGCGCTGACCACCGTACATCAGCCGAAAGAGCGCCTCGGCGAAACCGCCTTCGATATGTTGCTGGACCGTATTACCAGCAAACGTGAAGATCCCCAGACTATCGAAGTCCATCCGTCGTTGATCGAACGGCGTTCAGTGGCTGATGGTCCGTTCCGCGACTATCGCCGCTAAGCTGCCAGCCGGCCACCGCAGTGGCCGGTTAATCTCCCTCGCGCAACCACTCTTCATTCATCGTCTCCGGATCGCCCAGGTACTCCAGTAACCAGTTCAGCGCCGGTGATGCGCTCTGTTGCGCCCAGCTGACACAACATGGGCTGTCAGGGAAAGCGGCAGGTAGCGTCAGGGTCACCAGTTCGCCACTGGCGATCAGCGGCGCGGCAAAATGCCCCGGCACCATGCCAACACACAGCCCGGCCAGCAGACAATCAAACGCGCTGTCCCAGTCCGGCGCCACCAGTCGCCGCTGGTTATCCAGCGTCCAGGTAATACGCCTGGTCAGGCTGCGCGAGGTATCTTCCAGCACCAGCGACGGCCACTGGCGAATACTCTCTTCATCAATCACCCCCTGCTGTTGCGCCAGCGGATGTGTTGCACTGACCACACAGCGCCAGTTAAGCGCGCCCATATCGCGAAAACCAAAGCGTCCGCCGACCGGAATCGCCTGGGTGGCGCCAATCGCCATATCCACCCGCCCGTCCACCAGCGCATCCCAGACGCCGTTAAACACTTCATGGGAAACCAGCAGCTCCATATCGGGAAAGTGGCGATAGAAATCCAGCACCAGCTGGCGCGTGCGCTGCGGTTTCACAATCGAATCGACGGCGATGCTCAGTTGCCCGCGCCAGCCATTAGCCACTTGCTGACACTGGCGCCGGGTGGCAAGCATTTTTTTGATAACAGCGCGCCCCTCCTGGATAAACACTTTGCCCGCATCTGTGAGCACCACATCACGATGCCGCCGTTCAAACAGCGGAACCGCCAGCCACTGTTCCAGTTGCCGCACGGTATAACTTATCGCCGACGGCACGCGATGCAGCTCGCTGGCGGCGGCGCTAAAGCTCCCGCTGCGTGCAACGGCATCAACCACTTCCAGAGAATGTTCTGACCACATAAGTTGCCTGCAAATTTTTTGAATGCAATACGCAAATATTAGCGTTTCACAAGCTGGCATGCACCCGATTACACTCAGCGCGTTAAAATCACCTGCATAAGAAAAAGAGTTATCTGATGATCAAATCAAAAGGATTTATTGTTTACCTGGCGCTGTTAAGCATGCTGGGTTTTCTTGCTACCGATATGTACCTGCCTGCCTTTGGCGCGATGCAACAGGATTTGCATACCCATCCCGGCGCAATCAGCGCCAGTCTGAGTATCTTTCTCGCCGGTTTTGCCTGTGCGCAGCTGATCTGGGGGCCGTTGTCCGACCGTATTGGTCGTAAGCCAGTGCTGGTGATTGGCCTGAGTCTGTTTGCACTTGGCTGTGCCGGGATGCTGGCGGTACAGGATGCCACCATGCTACTGGTATTGCGCTTTATTCAGGCGGTCGGTGTCTGTTCAGCGGCGGTAAGCTGGCAGGCGCTGGTGGTCGATCGTTACAGCGGCGCGCAGGCCAACCGGGTGTTCGCCACCATTATGCCGCTGGTGGCGCTCTCCCCGGCGCTGGCGCCACTGCTGGGCGCCTGGCTGCTAAACCATTTTAGCTGGCGTGCGATCTTTGTCGCTCTTCTGCTGATTGCGCTGGCGCTGCTGATTCCGACCCTGCGCCTTAAGCCGGCGACCAACCGCTCCGCCTCTGACAATCAAGCGCCGGTCAGCTTTTTGTCATTGCTAAAATCGCGAATTTACAGCGGTAATGTGCTGATCTATGCCGCCTGTTCCGCCAGCTTTTTTGCCTGGCTTACCGGTTCGCCGTTTATTCTGGCGGATTTGGGCCTGACGCCCGGCGATATCGGTCTGAGTTATCTGCCGCAGACGCTGGCATTTTTAACTGGCGGCTTTGGCTGCCGCGCGCTGCTGCAACGTATGGATGGCAAGACTCTGTTGCCGTGGCTGCTGCTGGGATATGGCGTCAGCATCAGCGCCATTTTTGCCGTCGCACTTTCAGATCAGGTGACATTAACTGCATTACTGATCCCGTTTTGCGGTATGGCAATGGCGAATGGCGCTATCTATCCCATCGTGGTGGCCAACGCGCTGCTGCCGTTCCCGCATGCCACCGGCAAAGCGGCGGCATTACAGAATATGTTGCAGCTGGGACTCTGCTTCTGCGCCAGCATGGCGGTATCAACCCTGATCGCCAATGTGCTGCTGACCACCACCGCCATTATGCTGCTTACCATAATTATTGCTTTGGCAGGATATGCACTACAATTTCAACGTAAAGCAGTAAAAGCCGGTTCGGCAGTAAAATCATTTGGTTAGCATGCTAACAATATTATATTGAATATTGCCTGCCGTGAGCATATACTCATCTAAGGCAATATTTTATAACAATAAATCAACACTTTTTAGTCAGACCTGACAGGGTTGTCGTGGTGTTTTTCGGCGTGGCATTCGCGACGCATCTCTGCAGGACCCTATCTGAATTTATTGATATTTCAGCATCGATACCGGAGCTGTTTATAACGGCCGGGTTGTGGTCTCAGTGAAAACAGATATTTTTCGTTCAATTTCAATCCTCTGTTTAACGTCGGATATCAGGCGCACGGATCATCCGTGAGTTCTCTCACAATCCTGCAGAAATTGGCTATCCTATTTCTCAGGTTCTAATCACAGCAGGTGATGGAGAAGCTATGAGTTCATCGTGTATAGAAGAAGTGAGCTTGGAAGAAAACCACTGGTATCGGATCGTTCACGAGATGCTGCAAACCGCCGGTATTGCAGTGAACGGTTCACATCCATGGGATATTCAGGTTAAAAACCCCGAATTCTTTCGTCGCGTATTGCAGGAAGGTTCGCTGGGACTGGGTGAAAGCTATATGGACGGCTGGTGGGAGTGTGAACGCCTCGATATGTTTTTTCATCGGGTGTTAAAGCATAAACTCGACCAGCAACTCCCCCACCACTTCAAAGATACGTTGCGCATCGCCGCGGCGCGCCTGACCAATCTGCAGTCCAAAAAACGTGCGTGGATTGTCGGTAAAGAGCATTACGATCTGGGTAACGATCTGTTCTCATTAATGCTCGACTCGCATATGCAGTACTCCTGCGGATACTGGAAAGACGCCACGACCCTTGAAGAAGCGCAGCACGCTAAGCTGAAGATGATCTGCGATAAGCTCCAGCTGCAACCGGGCATGTCGCTGCTGGATATCGGCTGCGGCTGGGGCGGTCTGGCGGAGTTTGCCGCGCGCCACTATGGCGTCAGCGTGGTCGGCGTAACCATCTCGGCCGAACAACAGAAACTGGCGCAACAGCGCTGCGCGGGTCTGGATGTCACCATTCTGCTACAGGATTATCGCGATCTGAACCAGCAGTTTGACCGCATTGTTTCCGTCGGGATGTTTGAGCATGTCGGGCCGAAAAATTACGCCACCTATTTTGCCGTTGCCAACCATAACTTAAAGCCCGAGGGCATTTTCCTGCTGCACACTATTGGCGCGCTGAAAACCGATATGAATCTTGATCCCTGGATTAATAAATATATTTTCCCCAATGGCTGTCTGCCTTCGGCACGCCATATCAGCGTGGCCAGTGAACCCTGGTTTGTGATGGAAGACTGGCATAATTTTGGCGCGGATTACGATACTACCCTGATGGCATGGCATCAGCGTTTTATTGAGGGCTGGCCGCAATTGGCCGGACACTATGGTGAGCGCTTTAAACGGATGTTTAGCTACTATCTGAATGCCTGCGCCGGCGCTTTTCGCGCGCGCGATATTCAGCTATGGCAGGTGGTATTTAGCCATGGTGTGGAAGGTGGCTTAAGAGTACCGCACTGATTAACGGGCGGCGGTAACGCCGTCGCGCGAATCATTGACACGGGCGGCGAGAACGCCGCCCCTACAGGGTTCAGCATTTTTTGTAGAGGCGGCGTTCTCGCCGCCCAATGCCTTATGGCTGTAAATGCTCTGCCGCGGTTGCCAGTAGCGCCGCTTCGCGCTGAGCCAGTACCCGCTCAACCGTTTCCACTATCGCCTGGGTTTGCGGGTCGATTTCAATATTGACCCGTTGCCCCAGTTTTTTGCTGCCAAGCGTGGTACGCATCAACGTTTCAGGGATCAGATGCACGCAGAATTTGCTTTTGCTGACCTCACCCACCGTCAGACTAATACCATCAATACCGATATAACCTTTGCGCAAAATAAACTTCATCAGTTCTGTATCCTGGGGTTTAAACCAGATTTCGCGGTTATTTTCGGAATTAATGATCTTACAGATTTCAGCGGTGGTCATAATATGGCCGGACATTAAATGCCCACCGATCTCATCGCTGAATTTTGCCGCACGTTCAACATTTACGCGATCACCGGTCTGTAATTCACCGAGGTTGGTCACGCGCAAGGTCTCTTTCACCAAATCAAAGCTGACCTGGTCGCCTTCAACATGGGTCACCGTCAGGCAGCAACCGTTGTGCGACACCGACGCGCCTAATTCCAGCCCCGGCAACATCTCCGGCGGTAATTTAACGATATGGGTGCGGAAATTGGTTTTTTCTTCAATCGACAGCACCTCAGCGGTGCCCTGCACAATTCCGGTAAACATGCTTAAGCCTCAGTCTGTTTTTTGACAATCTTAACACAACTGCAATGCCGCACGGATAAAAGCCGACAGCAAGCTGTGCTAACTGTATAACATAAAGAGCGATTGTCTGGTCAGATGATTGGCTTAATCCGCTCCCCCCGTTACACTACGCGGCTTAATATTCTGATCTCTATTTTAGCGCTCATCAGGGCGTTAAATTCGTTCACCCTTAATAAAACGGACAAGGTGTTTGTGTGCAGAAGTATTTGACTGAAGCGCGTCAATTATTAGCCCTCGCAATCCCGGTGATCCTTGCGCAAGTTGCGCAAACCTCCATGGGTTTTGTCGATACCATTATGGCCGGTGCCGTTAGCGCCACGGATATGGCCGCCGTCGCCGTCGGTACTTCTGTCTGGATGCCGACCATACTGTTTGGTCACGGCCTTATCCTGGCGTTAACCCCGGTTGTGGCGCAGCTAAACGGCTCCGGGCGACGCGACCGCATTGGACATCAGGTGCGCCAGGCATACTGGCTGGCGGGATTTGTCTCCATCCTGATTATGCTGGTGTTGTATAACGCCGGATTTATGATTTCAGCAATGAAAGATATTGATCCGGAAATGGCGCGGATTGCCGTCGGCTATCTGCATGCTCTGCTGTGGGGGGCGCCCGGCTACCTGTTTTTCCAGGTGCTGCGTTGCCAGTGTGAAGGGCTGTCAAAGACCAAACCCGGTATGGTGCTGGGCTTTATTGGTCTGCTGGTTAATATTCCGGTTAACTATATCTTTATCTATGGACATTTCGGCATGCCGGCGCTGGGCGGCATCGGCTGTGGCGTCGCCACCGCTTCGGTGTACTGGGTGATGTTTATCCTGATGAAAGCGTGGAGCAGCCGCGCACCTTCGCTGCGAGATATCCGTTTAAGCCGCCGCTTTGACGCCCCGGACTGGGCGGCGCTACGACGCTTAACCGGCCTCGGGATGCCGGTGGCGCTGGCGCTGTTCTTTGAAGTGACGCTGTTTGCCGTCGTCGCCCTGCTGGTCTCACCGCTGGGTATTGTCAAAGTGGCAGGTCACCAGATTGCGCTGAACTTCAGCTCACTGATGTTTGTGTTGCCGCTCTCTTTAGGCGTGGCAGCCACCATTCGCGTCGGTTTCAGTCTCGGACAGGGTTCGGCGGAAGGCGCGCGCGTCGCTGCCTGGACCGCTCAGGGCGTTGGCGTGGCGATGGCGGCGGCGACCGCTACCTTTACGGTGATTTTCCGCGAGCAGATTGCGCTGCTGTATAACGACAATCCGGAAGTGGTGACCCTTGCGGCGCAGCTGATGCTGCTGGCGGCGATTTACCAGTTCTCCGATTCGATTCAGGTCATTGGCAGCGGTATTTTACGTGGCTATAAAGACACCCGCTCGATCTTCTATATCACCTTTATCGCCTACTGGGTGCTGGGATTGCCGAGCGGCTATGTGCTGGCGATGACGAATCTGGTGGTGCCGGCGCTCGGTCCCGCCGGTTTCTGGTGCGGCTTTATTATCGGTCTCACCTCGTCAGCGGTGATGATGATCTGGCGCATGCGTCGTTTGCAACGCTTGCCGGCAGAAGTGATCCTGGCGCGCGCAGCGCGTTAATTTCCGGGCGTTTTTACGCCCTTAACGTGTAAAAAAAACGCTGATTGCACAGTTGCGCAGCAGTCGATAACAAAAATAGATGTTTCCACTTGCCAGGCGGGGACACTGCCGTTAATATTCGTCCCCGTTGTCAACACGATAGCGAAATGATGCGTCCGTAGCTCAGTTGGTTAGAGCACCACCTTGACATGGTGGGGGTCGGTGGTTCGAGTCCACTCGGACGCACCAGATATCGTTGCAGCAAAGCGTTCTTAGCTCAGTTGGTTAGAGCACCACCTTGACATGGTGGGGGTCGGAGGTTCGAGTCCTCTAGAACGCACCACTCCTTTTTTCCCCTCTGTTTCTGTATCACCCCTTAACGTTGAAAATGATGCATCATCGCTTTTTGCAGCGCCAGCATCGGCACTGACTGATGAGACTGATCCGCATAAAGCACAAATTCCGTCCGCACATTTTGTTGTTGTCCCGCCTGTAACTGCCACGCCAGTTCGCGAATGCCATCAACCATCCGCCGCTGCCGACGATGCTGCACCAGCGTTGCACGTGTTGCGGCATCCAGGCTGAGTTCAAAACGTTGCAGCGACTGCTCATACTCCCCCACCGACAGCAACAGCACCTTCTGCTCCGCGATATCCGAGCGTAGGGCAAAGCGCGCGGCCATGGCACTGAGATAGCCATCGTTCCACCATACTGACGGACTGGAGGCATAGTAGTGGCGAAAGCTGTCGCTGGCGGTAAACAAGGTATTCAGGGTGAAGAGCCCGCCATAGGAGTGACCAAATAGCGCAGTATTACGGTTATCGATCGACAACTGACTGCTGAGCCAGGGTTTAAGCTGATGCTGAATAAAGTCGAGAAACGCGGCCGACTGTCCTGCCATCCCCGGCGGATAAAAGCCGCCATGCGGACTGGCTTCCGCGACCAGCTGCGCCACCGCCGGACGATAATCTTTTTCCCGCCGGCTGCTGTCCGGGTAATCAATCGCTACCACCACGCCCGGCAGCAGGCAACAGCGCGGATGGGCCAGCGTGCGCAGCAGATATTCGGCAATCGGAAAATAGCTGGCGCCATCCAGCAGAAAGATCACCGGCCAGCCATTTTCCGGTGCAGGTTCATCCGGCCAGCACAGCTGGATGCGGTAGTCGCCGCAGCTGTGGGAGTGAAAAATCGTATCGCGGTTATACATAAACATCTCTTTCGGTTCTGCCTGGGATAAGAAAACTGCCTTTTCATCACCACGCCGTCAATTGTTTCCGATCGGCATTATGCAGAATCAGCGGCCTGAAAGTTTATCACCAGCATATCGATAAATTGCCGGATTTTAGCCGCCAGATGTTTCCGGTTGGGATAAATGGCATTGATGGGGATCTGTTTCCCTGCATAGTGCGGAAATAATTTTACCAGACGATGGTTATGCAGATCATCAGCAGCCAGAAAAGAGGGCATTAGCGCAATACCCATCCCTTCAACAGCGGCATCTTTGATCGCTTCGCCACTATCAAAGCGCAGGCGGCGATTTCCGCTAATTGAAACCTCAACGCCGTCATCGTTAGCCAGTCGCCATATACCAGAACCAGCCTGAAGCCCATAGATCAGCCGCTGATGTGCGCCCAGTTCAGCAATATTTTCCGGCATCCCATGGTTCTGCAAATAAGCCGGAGAGGCGTAAATCCAGGGACGGTAGCGGGTAATCGGCCGTGCCACCATCATCGAATCGTCAGGCATATCCCCCATTCTGATACCGAGATCAAATCCTTCTTCGACCAGATCGACAAGCCTGTCGGTAAAACTGATTTCGACATCCAGATCGGGCCATTTTTCAAGAAAATCATTGAGTAGCGGCAGAATCGCTATCCGGCCAAAAGCCGAAGTGACCGTCAGACGTAAAGTGCCTTTCGGTTGGGGATTATCCTGCCTGATGCTGCTTTCAGCCTCGTGAATATCAGTCAGTATCTGGATGCATCGTTCGTAAAAGTATTGCCCATCAGCGGTCAGTGACACACTTCGCGTGGTGCGATGGAGTAACCGCGTAGCCAGATGCGCCTCCAGCCGCGCCAGCGACTTTCCCGCCGCAGAACGCGTTAACCCCAGCGCTTTACCAGCGGCAACAATGCTGCCGGTTTCAGCAATCGCCACAAAGGTGCGCATGGTATTGAGTTCAATCCCGCCGCTAAGGTGATGCCCGGTGAGGAATTTATGGCTGCTCATTGTAGAAACCCTTTCCCGAATTGTTGGATTACATTATCAGCGTAGAAAATAATTCACCGGGAGAGAAGTTAAATGTTACCTGTTAATGCGCAAAACGCGTTGAATGGCTGGATAGCGGCTGCCATGCCAGTTGTAGAGAAAATAAATGGTCAAAGCGACCAAAGCTGGTCCGCGGCGCGCGCGGATTATGTTGACGGGCTTGACCGTCTTTTTCCCGCGACGGAGGGCGTGGCCTTTACCAGGGTTGATCTGGGTGGTGTAGCGACAATGGTGGTGACGCCGGATAACCTTATCGATGGCCGTGTACTTTTTTATATCCATGGCGGCGGTTATGTTCACGGCGGTGTAAAAGCGTATCAGGGCCTGGCCGGGAACTACGCCAGACTGCTTGGTGCCCGGGTTTATGTGCCTGACTACCGCCAGGCGCCGGAACACCCTTTCCCGACCCCGATTGAAGATACCTTCACCGCTTATCGTTCATTGCTGGATAGCGGCATTGATCCGCGCGCGCTGGCCATTTCCGGGGATTCAGCAGGCGGGGCGATGGTGATAACCATTATGCGCAAAGCGAGAGATTTTCATCTGCCGCTTCCTGCCGCCGCCGTGGCTATTTCGCCGTGGGCAGATCTGACCCATAGCGGCGACTCGGCGCGAGTCAGAGATGGTATTGACCCTTTGTGCAGCACTGAGTTTCTCAACCAGCTGGCAGCTACCTTCCTCGCCGGGGAGTTGCCAACGCATCCCGATGCCTCACCGGTTTTTGCCGATGTTCGCGGTCTTGCGCCGGTGCTGATCCAAATCGGTGAAAATGAAGTGATGTTGAGTGGTGCGATGCAGCTGGCCTCTCATCTTGCAGAAAACCGCGTAAGAACCTCCCTTGAGGTATGGCCTGGCATGTTCCACGTCTGGCATTTATTTGCCGGGCTGCTTCCTGAAGCAGACCAGGCGTTACGTAACGCCGTAAGATTCCTTGATGATGCACTGCCATCTGAGAGCAAAGGGTAAACCCGGCTGGCGCAGGCGGCTCATGCAGAGCTGCTTCGCTGGCATTTTCAGCTTTTTCCTGGTAAAAATCTGACGGCGTGAAATTTGCCTTACGCTTGCGCAACTTCACTTTTTCTTGATCCTGGCGAGGTTGTTACACCGCTTTTTAATTGGTTTTCGCACACTTAGCGACTATAATACCATCCGTTGTTTCACTTGAATGGTTTCAGCCAATTGACCTGTCGATACTTACAACGATCACAGTTTGCGCAACACAGCCCGGCGGGCCAGCTAAACCATCCGCACAACTTCCTCTGCACGCTTTATATCTGTCACCTATTCTTACTCTGTATCGCAGATCGCTTGTTACCAGGCACAAATTTCTCCTTCGGTGGCCACGCCATCGAAATCAATCCTTTATCATCCATCACAACTTATAGATAACTTGCTCATGAAAAAGACCAAGATCGTATGTACTATCGGTCCAAAAACCGAATCGGAAGAAATGCTGACCAACCTGCTTGACGCAGGTATGAACGTAATGCGCCTTAACTTCTCCCATGGTGATTATGCCGAACACGGTCAGCGCATCGTTAACCTGCGCAATGTAATGAGCAAAACCGGCCATCAGGCGGCAGTTCTGCTCGACACCAAAGGCCCGGAAATCCGTACTATGAAGCTGGAAGGCGGCGTTGATGCCTCTCTGAAAGCGGGTCAGACCTTTACCTTTACCACCGACCAGTCGGTGATCGGCAACACCGAGCGTGTGGCAGTCACTTACCCTGGCTTTGCAGCGGACCTGAAAATCGGCAATACCGTTCTGGTTGATGACGGCCTGATCGGCATGGAAGTGACTGAAGTCACCGAAAACAGCGTGGTATGTAAAGTGCTGAACAACGGTGACCTTGGTGAAAACAAAGGCGTTAACCTGCCAGGCGTCTCCATCCAGCTGCCCGCGCTGGCGGAAAAAGATAAACGCGACCTGATTTTCGGTTGCGAGCAAGGCGTTGACTTCGTTGCCGCCTCGTTTATCCGTAAACGTTCCGATGTACTGGAAATCCGTGAGCACCTGAAGCAGCACGGCGGCGAGCATATTCAGATCATCTCCAAGATCGAGAACCAGGAAGGCCTGAATAACTTCGACGAAATCCTGGATGCCTCTGACGGCATTATGGTGGCGCGTGGTGATCTCGGCGTGGAAATTCCGGTGGAAGAAGTGATCTTCGCCCAGAAGATGATGATCAAAAAATGTAACCGCGCACGTAAAGTGGTGATCACCGCCACCCAGATGCTCGATTCAATGATCAAAAACCCACGCCCTACCCGTGCGGAAGCTGGCGACGTGGCTAATGCCATCCTCGACGGCACCGATGCGGTGATGCTGTCAGGCGAAAGTGCGAAGGGTAAATACCCGCTGGAGTCGGTCACCATTATGGCGACCATCTGTGAGCGTACCGACCGCGTGATGAAGAGCCGTATTGACTCGCAGCACGACAGCCGCAAAATGCGCATCACCGAAGCGGTGTGCCGCGGTGCGGTAGAAACTGCGGAAAAACTGGAGTCGCCGCTGATTGTAGTCGCCACCGAAGGCGGTAAATCAGCCAAGTCGATCCGTAAGTACTTCCCGAACGCCACCATCCTGGCGCTGACCACCAATGAACAGACCGCGCGCCAGCTGCTGCTGAGCAAAGGTATCGTTACCCATATCGTGAAAGAGATCGCCTCAACCGACGATTTCTACCGTATTGGTAAAGAAGCGGCGCTGGAAAGTGGCTATGCGCTGAAAGGCGAAGTGGTAGTGATGGTATCCGGTGCATTAGTGCCAAGTGGCACTACTAATACCGCGTCAGTTCACGTTCTGTAATTAAAGATTACCCTTCGCAGACAAAAAGCGCCTTTAAGGCGCTTTTTTTACAACTTCAGTAAACAGTTTCTAAGAAATTTCCAATCGAAAATAACTATTCAAATTCGGAAATAACAAAGATTAATCCGATTAAAACTTTCTGTTTTCTTTTAATTTTTTGTTTTTTTTCGCCAGACAGATGCTTCTTTGAGCGAACGATCAACTTTAGGCACGTTCTCATCAAAAAATTATTCTCATTAGAAAATACTTTGTGTAATACTTGTAACGCTACATGGAGATTAACTCAATCTAGAGGGTATAAATAATGAATCGTACTAAACTGGTACTGGGCGCGGTAATCCTGGCTTCAACTATGCTGGCTGGTTGTTCTAGCAATGCTAAAATCGACCAACTGTCTACCGACGTTCAGACTCTGAACGCTAAAGTTGACCAGCTGAGCAACGACGTGAACGCAGTGCGTTCTGACGTTCAGGCTGCTAAAGACGACGCAGCACGCGCTAACCAGCGTCTGGACAACCAGGCTCACGCTTACAAAAAATAAGCGCGTTCTGGTATTAAAAATGGCGCACATTGTGCGCCATTTTTTTGTCTGTTTTTTAGCTCTTTTATGCCTCTCATGTATCCGTTATCAGCAAGGGCGGCGTTCTCACCGCCCGTTACGAATATCTTACCCTCTGCTCTCT
Source organism: Winslowiella toletana (assembly GCF_017875465.1). NCBI lineage: Bacteria > Pseudomonadati > Pseudomonadota > Gammaproteobacteria > Enterobacterales > Erwiniaceae > Winslowiella > Winslowiella toletana. Next base: position 4,782,185 of record NZ_JAGGMQ010000001.1, on the reverse strand, counting down.
CAGCGCTATTCTGCCGGTCGTTCGCCAGTTGCCTGTGAGATGGTGGCGGGCTGACTGCCTGATGGCTCAGAATGCGTCTGCTGCTGGATAATCGCTGGCAGTGGCGTGTTTTCATCCACCGCTTCACCACGATTTACCAGCACCGGCATCCCGGAGCGGCGCGCCAGAGTCTGTTTAATCAGCGCGCTGTCACTGTGCCTGCTGTTGATAAACGTCTGCGCCGCTTTGCTTAGCGGCAGCTTCATGGTCTGCGGGTCATCACTCTCGTGGTGCGACAACGGCTGATGCACCTCAATATAGCGCTTGCCGTCTGGCTCAATGGCGTACTTCACCGGCTGATTAATTATCTGCACCCGCGTCCCTTTTGGCACCGCATTAAATAACGCTTCAATATCGTCCGGACGTAAACGGATACAGCCGGAGCTGACGCGCATACCGATGCCGAAGTTGGCGTTGGTGCCATGGATCAGATACTGGCCTTTCCCGTACGCCAGACGCAGCGCATACAGCCCCATCGGGTTATCCGGCCCGGCAGGCACCACCGCCGGCAGCGTCACGCCATCCTGCGCATAGCGCTTGCGGATATTAGCGGTCGGCGTCCAGCTGGGATCGGGCACTTTCTGGCCAACACTGGTGACTACCAGCGGCGTCATAATGCCCTGCTGGCCGATACCAATCGGATAGACCACGACTCTGTTCTCGCCTTTCGGGTAGTAATAGAGACGTAATTCGGCGAGGTTAACCACAATGCCTTCACGTTTAGTATCCGGCAGCAGCATCTGGGTGGGGATAGTCAGCTGGCTGTTGGCTTTCGGCAGCCAGGGATCGGTACCCGGATTGGCTTCCAGCATGCCCAGCAGGCCAATTTTATACCCGGCAGCGATCTGTTCCAGCGAACGGTTATCACCCGGCACAATATAGGTGCTGTTTTCGCCAATCAGGCGACTGTTTTCGGCAGGTAAAGGGTAGTCTGTCGCACTGGCAGTGCGCGTCCCGGCAAGCAGGCTAAGAAGGAAAAATCCGGCAAGGTGTAACACAGGTTTCATGCGCAACTCTCTCGTTATCAATGAAGGACACCCCGCTTAGCGAAACGAGGTGTTCAACGAGAAAGTGTAGCTCAGACGAGCGTCTGTGCTTTGAGACGAATGGCGCGGATCATCGCTTCCAGCCCCTGTGAACGGGACGGAGTGAGGTGCTGGGTCAGGGCAAGTTGTTCAAACCACGGTCGCACATCAAATTCAACAATCTCACGCGCGGTCATCTGCTGATACAGGATAAAGACAATAGCAATCAGTCCTTTAACAATCGCCGCATCGCTGTCGCCCTGTAACTGGATTTTACCATCGCTGGCCTGATCCATCACAATCCACACCTGGCTCTGACAGCCGGAAATGGTGTTCTCGGGCTGATGCAATGAATCGGACAATTCTGGCAGAACCGCGCCTAATTCAATCACGTACAGATACTTCTCTTCCCAGTTGGCGCAGCGATTGAAATTGCGCACCAGCTTATCTTTGTCTGGCAATGTCGCCATCAGTTCCTCCCTTGCCTGCTGGGTGGCATCAGCCGCCCAGCAAACGATGAATACGTAGCAGACCCGCAACCAGCCGGTCAGCCTCTTCTTCGCTATTATACATGGCAAAGGAAGCGCGACACATCGCCGGTACCTGGTAATAATTCATCAGTGGCATAGCGCAGTGATGGCCGGTGCGGATCGCAATGCCATACTGGTCAAGGAAGCTACCGACGTCATAAGCGTGATGACGACCGAGATTAAAGGCAATCACCCCGGCCCGCTGCTGCGGTCCGTAGATAATCAGATCGGGAACCGATGCCAGTTTATCCAGCGCATAACGCATCAGCATCTGCTCGCGCTGCTGGATATTATCCAGTCCCAGCGCAGCGACATAGGCCAGCGCGGCGCCCAGACCGATAATGCCACCGGTGTTTGGCGTACCCGCTTCAAAGCGCCATGGCGCAGCGGCAAAGCTGGTGCCTTCCGTCAGGCTGACGGTGGCGATCATTGAACCGCCGCCTTCCCATGGTGGCATCTGATCCAGCAGCGCTTTGCGGCCATACAGCACGCCAATCCCGGTCGGGCCGTAGATCTTATGGCCGGAGAACACGTAGAAATCACAGTCGATATCCTGCACATCGACCTGCTCATGCATCACCGCCTGCGCGCCGTCAATCAGCGTCACCACCCCGGCGGCTTTCGCCACAGCAACCAGCGCTTTGACCGGGTTAATGGAGCCAAGTACGTTAGAAACCTGGGTCACTGCGAGGATGCGCGTCCGGCTGTCAATTAATGACGGCAGCTGCGCCACATCCAGCTCACCCTGCGGCGTCAGCGGCAGTACGCGAATTTCCGCGCCCACACGTTTCGCCACCATCTGCCATGGCACGATATTAGCGTGGTGCTCCATCTGGGTGATAATAATGTTATCACCCGCCTGCAGCTGACTGCCGCCCCAGCTGCTGGCCACCAGGTTAATGCCTTCGGTTGTGCCTTTAACAAACACAATCTCTTCCGGCGAAGCGGCATTAAGAAAACGCGCCGCCTGATTGCGCACATTCTCCATCGCCGTGGTGGCTTCAGCACTCAGGGTGTGAATACCGCGATGCACTGCGGCGTAGCCATGCTGATAGAAATGGCTTTCTGCGTTAATTACCGCTAACGGTTTTTGCGCGCTGGCGGCACTGTCGAGATAGGCCAACGGCTGGCCGTTGACCTCGCGCGACAGAATCGGGAAGTCCGCTCTGACGCGCGCAAGATCAAAATTCATTCGTTGCCTCCGGGAAACGCCGGGAGATACGGTGCAACACCACCTCTTTCAGCGTTTCATCAGTGATCGCTTCCGTCAGCTCTGCGGCAAAAGCGTAGATAATCATGCGCTCTGCGGACTCTTTATCAATCCCGCGCGAACGCAGATAGAACATCTGTTCATCGTCAATACGACCAATGGTGGCGCCATGGCTGCATTTAACGTCATCGGCATAGATTTCCAGCTGCGGTTTGGTATCTACTTCCGCCAGACGACCCAGCAACAGGTTATTGTTGGTCATCTGTCCGTCAGTTTTCAGCGCATGCTTCGCCACTTTAATCATGCCGTTAAACACGGCGCGCGCGCGATCGCGCACGATGGTTTTATGCAGCTGACGGCTCTGGCAATGACCTTTATTGTGCTCAAGATAAGTACGGGTGTCGGACACGTCTTTATCGACCGGCAGAATCAGGCTGTTGATCACCAGGTTGCTGTTTTCACCATTCAGTTGTGAACTGGTGTTATGACGCGTCAGACCCGCGCCCAGCAGGAAGCTCTGGCTGTTAACCCGGCAATCGCGCAGCAGCGTAATGTCGTTATGGGCAAAGTGGTAACTGCCAACATTCTCAAACGCCAGTTTGGTGTGATTCAGCTGGGCATTGTTGCCAAGCGCCATCGTCATGCGCGCGCCGGTGAAATGCACCGCGTCATTCAGGCTGACATAGTGTTCAATCACTTCAGCTGCGGCGCCATCTTCCAGCTGAAGATGATGACGATAGTGTGAAGTGTTCATCTGCGCAGCGCCGCTGCCGCTGCTGATATGCAGCAGATACAACGGCCGTGGCGCCACTTTGCCGCGCGCCAGATGCACGGTCGTGGCCTCTTCCGCCAGACTTTCGGTCAGGTGCAGAAACACTTCCGGCTGGACTGGCGCGTCAAAAGCGCGACGGTCGGCAGCACGGGAGATTTGAATATCAAACAGGTCAAAGCTGCTGTCGCTAAATTCAGCACTGAACTTGCCATCGATATACACCAGGCGCACCGCATCCAGATTTAGCGTCAGCTGCGCCAGAGCGTCAGCGCTGACATCGCCATTTTTTGGCAGCACAAAGCTTTCGCCAAACAGCGTTTCCAGCGGCGTATATTTCCAGTTTTCCTGCTTGCGCGTCGGTAAGCCTAAACGCAGCAGCTGCTGCCAGTGTTGTTGCGCCTGTAGCGAACGGTTTTCACCGCGCGACTCAAACAGGTGATGCCACTGTTGCAGCGCGTTTTCACTCTTCGTCGGTAAGCCAGCCATAGCCCTGCTCCTCCAACTGTTTAACCAGGCTAAAGTCGCCGGATTTAACGATTTTGCCCTGATACAGCACGTGAACGAAATCCGGCTTAATATAATCAAGGATACGCTGATAGTGGGTAACGATAATAAATGAGCGTTTGCCATCGCGCAGAGTGTTAACCCCGTTGGCGACAATTTTCAGCGCATCGATATCCAGACCGGAGTCGGTCTCATCAAGAATACACAGTTCTGGCTCCAGGGCTGCCATCTGCAGAATATCGTTACGTTTTTTCTCACCGCCGGAGAAGCCGACGTTGACTGAACGGGTCAGCAAATCTTCCGGCATTTTCAGCAGGTGAATTTTATCTTCGATAAAGTCCTGGAAATCGAAACGATCCAGCGCGTCCTGACCGCGGTATTTACGCACCGAGTTGACCGACGTCTGCAGGAAGAACTGGTTACTGACGCCCGGGATCTCAACCGGATACTGGAACGCCATAAAGATACCTTCACCCGCGCGCTCTTCCGGCGCCAGTTCCAGCAGGTCTTTGCCTTTAAAGCTTACTTCACCGCCAACCACTTCATACTCTTCGCGTCCGGCCAGGGTCGCGGAAAGCGTGCTCTTACCTGAGCCATTCGGGCCCATAATTGCGTGGACTTCGCCGGGTTTAACCTCTAAATCCAGACCGCGCAAAATCGGCTTATCTTCAATACTTACCTGTAAATTTTTGATACTTAACATAGAATTTCCTTCACATTGCCTTCCGGCAACGGTTCTTATCGCGACGCGGGTTTAACCCACGCTATGTTCCAGACTGATGGCCAGCAGTTTTTGCGCTTCAACAGCAAATTCCAGCGGCAGTTCGGAGAAGACGTCTTTACAGAAGCCATTCACAATCATCGAGATGGCGTCATCTTCACTGATACCGCGCTGCACACAATAGAACAGTTGATCTTCACCGATACGCGAGGTCGTCGCCTCATGTTCCAGCTGGGCAGTGTTGTTACGCACTTCAACATACGGGAAGGTATGCGCGCCACAGTCAGCACCAATCAGCATGGAGTCACACTGGGTGAAGTTACGGGCGTTGGTGGCGGTCGGCATAATTTTCACCAGACCACGGTAAGTGTTCTCACTTTTACCGGCGGAAATCCCTTTAGAGATAATCGTCGACTTGGTGTTTTTACCAATATGGATCATCTTGGTGCCGGTATCGGCCTGCTGATGACCCGCGGTCAGCGCCACCGAGAAGAACTCGCCGATCGAGTTGTCGCCACGCAGGATCACACTCGGATATTTCCAGGTAATGGCGGAACCGGTTTCTGACTGGGTCCAGGACATTTTACTGCCATCGCCTTCGCACAGCGCGCGTTTGGTGACGAAGTTCAGAATACCGCCTTCGGCTTCACCGCCGGCGAACCAGTTCTGCACCGTTGAGTATTTCACTTCGGCATTTTTATGGATAATCACTTCCACTACCGCCGCATGCAGCTGGTAAGTGTCACGCACCGGCGCCGAACAACCTTCGATATAGCTGACATAACTGTCTTCATCGGCAACCAGGATGGTGCGTTCGAACTGACCGGTCTTCGCCGCATTAATACGGAAATAGGTCGACAGCTCCATCGGGCAGCGCACCCCTTTCGGGATATAGACGAAGGTGCCGTCCGAAGCCACTGCGGAGTTAAGCGCCGCAAAGAAGTTATCGTTGGCAGGCACCACGGTGCCGAGATACTTCTGCACCAGCTCCGGATGGTCATGAATCGCTTCGCTGAATGAGCAGAAAATAATCCCCTGCTCCGCCAGCTTATGACGGTAAGTGGTGGAAACGGATACAGAGTCAAAAATAGCATCGACCGCCACTTCCTGACCTTCACGCACCGGCACACCCAGCTGTTTAAACGCCTCTTCCACTTCCTGCGTCAGATAGTTGGCTGGCTCAGCGCCGGACGCCTGGGTCGCGCCGGGTTCAGAGGCGCAGCTGTCGTCGCAGTTGCCGCAGGATGGCGCGGAGTAGTAGCTGTAATCCTGATAATCAAGCGATTTGTAATTAGCCTTCAGCCAGTGTGGCTCTTCCATCTTCAGCCAGGCTTCATAGGCTTTCAGACGGAATTCCAGCATCCACTCAGGTTCATTGCGTTTAGCGGAAATCGCGCGGACCACCTCTTCGCTGAGGCCGTGCGCCAGTTCATCGGTTTCCAGATTGGTAAAGAAGCCCTCTTTGTAGTTCTGATGGCTGCCTTCCCAGATTTGTACATCGTCAGATGCTTCAGTATGTCGCGACATAACGTTAGTTACTCTACGCCAAAGCTCTCACCACAGCCGCAGGCGTGTTGAGCTTTGGGGTTATTAAATTTGAAAATCTGATTCAGGCCTTCGCGGACGAAGTCGACTTCGGTGCCGTCGACAAACGGCATCGCCTGAAGCGGGACAAACAAGCTGGCTCCCTGATGGGTGAACTGAAGATCGTCTTCAGCGGGTTCTTTCACCAGTTCCATCACATAACCAAAACCCGCGCAGCCAGACTGCTTCACGCCGAGCTTTAATCCCTTAACGTGTGGATCGCTGGCGGAAAGCGCAATAATTTGCTGCGCCGCGCTGTCGGTGAGCTTAAGTCCCTTCCAGACAAAGTCGTCAGGAGAGAATGATGCAGGATTTGCAGATTGCATAAAAAAAGTACCTCGCGATGCGATAGCCCATGAGGGCTAATATCCCTATGTTAGTGATAATGATTAATGCTTCAACCTCTTGTTTTGCAGGGATATAGCTGAAATGGTCTTTTTCGTACCTGTTTTACTAAGGATAGACCCTGTACTGAGGATTGCGCTCTGCGCCTCATACTGCAAAACTGAAGTAATAATCTGTTAAAAAACAACAACTCATTCGTTAACACAAAGTAACGAAGATGAATAATAGTTATTTTACCCGTTTATCGGGCGTCAGGTATCGATTATATCAATTTAATTAACAGGCAGCATTTATCGGTAAATAAGTTTCTGGAATATCTTGAAGATCGTGCTGATTATAATATGATAATGATTATCATTAACGTGATTGGATGGTTGCATGAATGTCTCGATGAGTGCCTGGCTGCAGTACAAAATTGATGAGTACAAGTTTTCGATGCGCGATATCACCGTCGATTTCTATATGGCGCAGGCTAAGCTCAACCGTCCGGACTGCTCACTCGATCAGCTACGCAAATTCAGCGACACCTGTTTAGATATGGCCGAATTGTGCCAGATCAACGGCGACGACCAGAGCTATCTGCATGCGCTGGGAAAACTGCATCATCGCCTGGTTTCCGAGATGGTAAATAGCGAGCGTGAACGTCTGTTCCGTATGCAAGCCTGGCAGCTGGCGCGTCACTCACTTACCCAACTGTGCCATCAGCTGGCGATTAGCGGAGAGTGGGACAAAGCCACGGTATTGCAGAATGAGTTTGTGAAGCACGCGTCGTGGAATATGTAATACGGGCGACGAGCGCCGCCCGTGCGCAAGATTATTGCCGTTGCATCACCGACGTGGTTAAGCGTGAAATGCAGCACAGCTGGTCTTGCTGGTCGAAAATCTCAATCTGCCACACCTGATGCGACCGGCCAAGATGCAGCGGCCGACAGACGCCACGCACTTCGCCTTCACGCGCCGAACGAATGTGGTTGGCATTGATCTCCAGCCCGACAATATAGTCATCCCCGGTGGTACAGAGATAACCCGCCATTGAACCCAGCGTTTCCGCCAGCGCCGCCGAAGCGCCGCCATGCAGCAGGCCAAACGGCTGTGTGGTGCGATGATCAACCGGCATCATCGCAGCGAGGCTGTCATCGGTTAACGCCGTAAAGCGAATGCCAAGATGTTCGACCATACAGCCAGCGCTGCGCTGATTAAGCTGCAACAGCGTGGTTTCACGTTTCCAGATTGCCATTTACACCATCTCCAGCAGAGCCTGTAGTGGATGACGCATGCCATTGCCCTCAATACGTTTCACCTGGCTGCGACAGGAGTAACCGGTGGCCAGACAGCGCTGACGCGGTAATTTCTGCAACGCCTGATGCCATGACAGCGCATAAATTCCCAGCGAATTTTCAAGGTTTTTGCTCTCATGGCCGTAAGTTCCCGCCATACCGCAACACCCGACGCTGATATTTTCCAGCCTGGCACCAAAACGGGCGAAAATTCCCTGCCACTGGTCTGGCGTTGACGGCAGCGCGGTAACTTCGGTGCAGTGACCAAACAGATACCAGGCTTCTCCACTGGCTTCTGGCGCATCGCGCAGATCAAGCGCATTTTGCAGCCACTCGTGCACCAGCTGCACATGGAAGTCGCCGCGCTTATCGCCGAGGATCTCTTTGTACTCATCGCGATAGCAGAGCACCAGCGCCGGATCGACGCCCACCATCGGCATCTGCAAACGGGCGACGCGATTCAGAACGTCGGCGGTCTTCTGCGCAGTGCGGGCGAAACGCTGCAAAAAGCCCTTGATATGTTGCGCTTTGCCGTTGGGCGAAAACGGCAGCAATACCGGCTGATAACCCAGTTTTTCAATCAGGCGCACAAAATCAGCAACCAGCTGCGCTTCGTAGTAACTGGTAAAGGGATCCTGCACCACCAGCACCATTTTCGCCCGTTGCTCTGCGCTAAGCAGCTCAAGGCTCTCCAGCGTAGCTTTACCGGCAGCGTGCCCGGCCAGCTGCTGTTTCAGATTGGGTGACGAGAGCAGCGGCAGATCGACCATGCCGATATGTTTTTTACTCAGCTCACGGATCCATGGCTGGCGCAGGAAGAAGTTAAAGGTCTTCGGCGCACGCGCCATCAGCGGCGCATAGCTCTCGACGCTGGCGACCAGATGATCACTGAGCGGGCGCAGATAGCGCGTATGGTAGAGCTGCAAAAAGCGCGAGCGGAAACCTGGCACATCAATTTTGATCGGACACTGGGTGGAACAGGCTTTACAGGCCAGACAGCCCGACATCGCCTCTTTCACCTCATGGGAGAAGTCATACTCGCCCTGCTTAGCATGCCAGCTGTTGCGGGTGCGTTCGATCAAGCCACGCAGGCTGACACCGGCGGTCGGCAGCTGTTTCTCCAGCAGCAGTGGATCGACGCCTTTCTCCGCCAGCAGACGCAGCCATTCACGCGTCAGCGTAGCGCGTCCTTTTGGCGAGTGAATGCGGTTGCGGGTAATCTTCATCGACGGGCACATCGGACTGCGCGCATCAAAGTTAAAGCATAAGCCGTTGCCGTTACACTCCATGGCGCCGCGCCAGTCGCTGCGCACATTCACCGGGATCTGGCAATCATAAGTGCCACGCTTCACCGCATCGACTTTCATCATCGGATCATCGACGCCGAGCGGCGCACAGATTTTGCCCGGATTAAGCCGGTTGGCGGGATCAAATGCCGCTTTAATCCGGCGTAACTCATGATAGAGCGTCTCGCCAAAGAACGCCGGACTGTATTCGGCGCGGAAACCTTTTCCATGTTCGCCCCACAGCAGACCGCCGTAGCGCGCGGTCAGCGCCACCACCTCATCAGAGATCTGCTTCATCAGCATCTCCTGCTGCGGATCGCACATATCCAGCGCCGGACGGACATGCAGCACGCCGGCATCGACATGGCCAAACATGCCGTAACTCAGGTTATGACTGTCGAGTAAGGCGCGAAATTCCACAATGTAATCCGCCAGATGATCCGGCGGCACCGCCGTATCTTCGACAAACGGAATCGGTTTGGCGCGCCCTTTGGCATTGCCCAGCAGACCGACCGCTTTTTTACGCATCGCATAGATGCGCTCAATGCCGTCGAGGTCGTTACACAGCTGGTAGCCAATCACTCCGCCCTCGCGCGCCGCCATCAGCCCTTCCAGGCGTTCACACAGTGATTCAACCTGGCTGTCGATCAGCGCCTTATCATCACCGGCAAATTCGACAATATTTAGCCCAAGCATGGTCTGATCCGCCACATCGGTAATCAGTTCACTCACCGAATGCCAGACAATATCTTCGCGCGCCAGATTAAGCACTTTTGAGTCAACGGTTTCCACCGACAGCGCTTTGGCCTCTACCATAAATGGCGCATTGCGCAGCGCCGAATCAAAGGCGTCATATTTAATATTGACCAGCCGTCGCACTTTCGGCAGCGGCGTAATATCCAGCCGCGCTTCGCTGATAAACGCCAGCGTCCCTTCGGCACCACACAGGATGCGCGTCAGGTCAAAACGTTGCAGGTCGTCACTCAGTACATGGCGCAGATCGTAACCGGTTAAAAAGCGGTTCAGTTTCGGGAATTTTTCGACAATCAATGCGCGCTGATCGCGACAGCTGGCGAGTACCGTGCGATAGATCTCGCCTTCTGGCGTGGCGTCCTGCGCCAGCTTCTCCGCCAGCGCTACCGGCATTTCACGCGTATCAAGGATCTCGCCGCCCAGCAACACCGCTCGCAGGCCCAGTACGTGGTCGGAGGTTTTACCGTACACCAGCGACCCCTGACCGGAGGCATCGGTATTGATCATCCCGCCGAGGGTGGCGCGATTACTGGTTGAGAGTTCCGGTGAAAAGAAGTAGCCATAGGGTTTCAGGTAAGCATTAAGCTGATCTTTAATCACCCCGGCTTCCACCCGTACCCAGCCCTGCTCCGGGTTAATTTCCAGAATACGGTTCATATGGCGCGACATATCGACCACAATGCCCTGGTTCAGCGACTGGCCATTGGTGCCGGTGCCGCCGCCGCGGGGGGTAAACACCAGGCTGCTGAAACGTGTTTCACCGGCAATACGGGCAATCAGCGCGACATCAGCGGTGGATCGCGGAAAAAGCACCGCATCGGGCAACAATTGATAGATACTGTTATCGGTCGACATTGTCAGGCGATCGGCATAACTGGTTGCCGTATCACCGGTGAAGCCCTGCTGCTGTAAAGTTTCCAAAAACGTCAGCACCAGCTGAATGAGGCCAGGTGCCTGAGAAATCTGTGGGATCATTATCGGGTGACCAGCATGTTGAGTGAAACGTTTGCGTATAATTTTGTAAGTTATCCGTTTTATCACATTTTTATATGACCTGTCGTTTTTTCAGAAAAGGTAAAAACTGTTTTTTTACGCCACTGTCACAAACCCAATCTATGCATCATTATTATTCAGGTAGCCCTGATGGCTGACATCATGGAATGCAACTGTGAAGGAAATTTTTGAGGTGTTAATTTTCGTATGAAAAACCTGCAACGTGGTACGGATTTACCGCAGATAATGTTTACGCTGATGTTTATTACTATTTTAATCGTCGCGTGTTTTTGGGTCGTGCAGCCGTTTATTCTCGGCTTCGCCTGGGCCAGCATGGTGGTGATCGCCACCTGGCCGTTAATGATTAAGATTCAGAGCTGGCTGTGGGGACGACGCTCGCTGGCGGTACTGGCGATGACGCTGCTTTTACTGCTGCTGTTTATTATTCCGATCGCCATTCTGGTCAACAGTCTGATTGATAACAGCGCGCCGGTGATCGCCTGGGCCACGTCCGGCCATCTGCAGATCCCACGGCTCAGCTGGCTGCAGGAGATCCCGATGGCCGGCGATAAGCTGTATGCCAGCTATCACAAGCTGATTGATGGCGGTGGTTCAGCGCTGATGGCGAAAGTGCAGCCCTATGTTGGTCGCACTACCGGCTTTTTTGTCGCGCAGGCCGGTCATTTTGGCCGCTTTATGATGCACCTCGGTCTGATGCTGCTGTTCAGCATTCTGCTCTACTGGCGTGGTGAGCAGGTCGGCAATGGCATTCGTCACTTTGCCTGGCGTCTGGCTGGCCGTCGCGGCGACGCATCGGTGTTGCTGGCGGGTCAGGCGGTACGCGCCGTGGCGCTCGGCGTGGTCGTTACCGCGCTGGTTCAGGGCGTGCTGGGGGGAATCGGACTGGCGATCTCCGGCATCCCTTACGCCACCCTGTTGACCGTGCTGATGATTCTGTTCTGTCTGGTGCAGCTCGGCCCGTTGCCGGTGCTGGTGCCGGCGATTATCTGGCTCTACTGGAGCGGCGACACCACCTGGGGCACCGTACTGCTGGTGTGGAGCTGCGTGGTCGGTACGCTGGATAATGTGCTGCGACCGATGTTAATCCGCATGGGCGCCGATTTGCCGATGATCCTGATCCTTTCCGGCGTGATTGGTGGTCTGTTCGCATTCGGCATGATCGGTCTGTTTATCGGCCCGGTGGTGCTGGCCGTCTCTTACCGCCTGGTTTCAGTGTGGATGCATGAAGCGCCGCCGCCCAATGAAGACCCACACGATGTGGTCGAAGAGCTGGCGGAAATTGAAAACGAAGCCGCCGCGTCAGAGTCCGATCATAAACAGTAATCCTCTCAGGCGGCCAGTTGCCACTGGCCGCCGAAAAATTTACACGTCACGTCTTAATTAACTTTGATTAGTATCTTTTACCTGTAAAAGCCTCATTTTGCCCTTTCCAGTTGATAATTTGCTTAATTGATTACTTTCCAGACAGTTTTGTCGTCTGATTTGCACCTGGCGTGTCACAAAGGATTATTGCCTTTAAACTAATAAGAGGATTCTTAAAGACGCCTGGAGCGATGGTGCATAGTATGAATCACATGTTCGGGATCAAACCCCTGATTTTTAAACAACCTTTTTACCCTGAGTAAAGTAAAGAATTGCTGTGTGTAGTCTTTGCCCATCCCATGTGATGGGCTTTTTTTTTGCCGCTTGCCGTCTGAACCGGCGCAGAACACCCACCCCGCCCCGTCACTCTATCCTGTTGATTTAATGGCAATAATTTTATTGTGCATCCTTTCAGCATCTGGCCGTTATTTTTACCACTTTTCGTCTGACAAATTTATCATTTCAGGACCAGTGAAAAGTAAAAAAGCGCCACATTGACTGTGGCGCTTTTCCCGCTGCGGATAAAGGTCAGATATCAGGCTTATTTAATCTGCGCCAGACTTAACCAGGTCTGCACCACGGTATCCGGGTTCAGAGATAAACTGTCGATACCCTCTTCCATCAGCCAGGCGGCGAAGTCCTCGTGGTCCGAAGGTCCCTGACCGCAGATACCGACATATTTACCCTGTTTCTTCGCTGCACGAATCGCCATCGACAGCAGTGCTTTCACCGCCTCGTTACGCTCATCAAACAGTTCGGATACCACGCCGGAGTCACGATCCAGTCCCAGCGCCAGCTGGGTCATATCATTCGAACCAATCGAGAAGCCGTCAAAATATTGCAGGAACTGTTCAGCCAGCAGCGCGTTAGACGGGATCTCACACATCATAATTAATTTCAGCCCGTTCTCGCCGCGCTTCAGTCCCTGCCGCTCCAGCTCTTCCACTACCGCTTTGGCCTGCGCCACGGTACGGACAAACGGCACCATAATCTCGACGTTAGTCAGGCCCATTTCATTGCGTACGCGTTTTACTGCCGCGCACTCCAGCGCGAAACAGTCGCGGAAGCTGTCGGCAACATAACGACCGGCGCCACGGAAGCCCAGCATCGGGTTCTCCTCCTGCGGTTCGTAGCGCTCGCCACCGACCAGGTTGGCGTACTCATTCGATTTAAAGTCAGACAGACGGACAATCACCCGCTTCGGCGAGAAGGCGGCGCCCAGCGTGGCGATCCCTTCAGTCAGGCGACCAATATAGAATTCGACCGGATCGTCAAAACCTTTCATCAGCGCTTTGATCTGCTTTTGCAGTTCCGGCGTCTGCTGATCAAACTCCAGTAATGCCTTTGGATGCACGCCGATCATACGGTTGATAATAAACTCCAGACGCGCCAGGCCAACGCCTTCATTTGGCAGACAGGCGAAGTCAAAAGCACGATCCGGATTACCGACGTTCATCATAATTTTCAGCGGCAGCGCGGGAAGTTCATCGACCTGCGAACTGGTGATATCAAAGTCGAGCAGCTCGTCATACACATAGCCGGTATCGCCTTCGGCGCAGGAGACCGTCACTTTATGGCCCTCTTGCAGTCGCTCTGTGGCGTCACCGCAGCCCACCACCGCCGGGATCCCCAGTTCACGGGCGATAATCGCCGCATGACAGGTACGCCCACCACGGTTGGTGACAATCGCCGACGCTTTTTTCATGATCGGTTCCCAGTCCGGGTCGGTCATATCAGTGACCAGCACATCGCCTTTTTCAATGCGGTTCATTTCGCTGATATCGTGAATCACCTTCACTTCACCGGCACCGATGCGATGACCGATGGCACGGCCTTCGATCACCACTTTGCCTTTGCCCTGCAGCGAGTAGCGCTCCATCACCTGTCCGTTCGAACGCACGGTTTCCGGACGCGCCTGCACGATAAACAGTTTGCCGGTATGACCATCCTTCGCCCATTCGATATCCATTGGACGCTGGTAGTGCTGCTCAATCTGCACTGCCTGTCGCGCCAGCGCCTGCACTTCGTCATCGGTCAGCGAGAAGCGGTCGCGATCGTCCTGCGGCACATCTTCAATCCGCACCTGTTCGCCATGCTCTTTTGAGTCGGCGTACACCATACGGATTTTTTTTGAGCCCATATTGCGGCGCACAATTGACGGACGGTTAGCCGCCAGCGTCGGTTTATGCACATAGAACTCATCAGGATTAACCGCCCCCTGCACCACCATTTCACCGAGACCAAACGCAGCGGTGATAAACACCACCTGATCAAAACCGGATTCGGTATCAATGGTAAACATTACGCCTGAAGAGGCGAGATCCGAACGCACCATACGCTGAACGCCAGCTGACAGCGCCACGCCGCGATGATCATAGCCCTGATGCACACGGTAAGAGATGGCGCGATCGTTAAACAGCGAGGCATAGACGTGTTTTACCGCCACCATCACCGCATCGATGCCCTGCACATTAAGGAAGGTTTCCTGCTGACCGGCAAACGAAGCATCGGGCATATCTTCTGCGGTCGCAGAAGAACGCACCGCAAATGAGGCGTCGGCATCATCGCTGGAGAGCTGCTGATAAGCCGTCAGGATCGCCTGCTCCAGTTCGGGCTGGAACGGGGTTTCAATGATCCACTGGCGAATCTGTTTACCGGCTTTCGCCAGTTCATCAATATCATCAATATCGGTCTTATCCAGCAGCTCATAGATGCGCTGATTAACGCCGCTTTGGTCAAGGAATTGGTTGAAAGCATCGGAGGTGGTGGCAAAGCCATTTGGCACTGACACACCCAGTGAGGACAGATTGGTAATCATTTCACCCAGAGAAGCATTTTTGCCTCCCACCCGATCAACATCATTCATGCCGAGCTGGTTGTACCAGAGTACTAACGGCACTTCGCCTATATTGGACATTGAAGCAATCCTTTTCAGATTTAAATGGGGGGTACTAAAAAGCATTTAAACGCGCTGATAACGCATCCTCAGCCTGGCACATTCATTTAACAAAGAGAAAGAGGTGAATCGTTCAAGCAGGCAAAAAATGCGATTTTAAGAAAACTCCGCGCTTATTTATTTTGTTGCGCAACGCGTTAATATCAACATAAATACTTTAAAATCATACAGCTGTTAACAGATTCAGTAAGAAATGGGCTATTTTATTTGCGCAACGGAATGATGGCGGAAATAACCCTTCCGTCACCAGTTACGCGCTACACTGTGGTAAAAGAACAGAAACGTCATTTCATTTTGTTATGTTTCCCTTTTCAGTCGAATCTGATAAAAACGGAGTTTTCATTTCCTGGTTTTGAATGATTTATTTCAGTTCACCAGCATAATCACTATAAGCACCGCCTGAACCGGCGCATTCACTCTTAACAAAAAGCACAGCTCAGGAGATAAAATGGACATAGCGGGCGAACGAAGTGTTTTTTACATCTCTGACGGCACCGCCATTACCGCGGAAGTGCTCGGCCATGCGGTGATGTCGCAGTTCCCGGTGGGAATGAATAGCGTGACGCTGCCCTTTGTGGAAAATGTGCAGCGTGCGCAGGCGGTGAAAGGCCAGATCAATGCCATCTATCAGCAAAGCGGCATCCGCCCACTGGTGTTCTTTTCGATTGTGACGCCGGATGTGCGCGAAATTATTATGCAAAGCGACGGTTTTTGTCAGGATATCGTGCAGTCACTGGTTGCCCCGCTGCAGCAGGAGCTGGGGATGGCGCCCGCGCCGGTAGCCCACCGTACCCATGGTCTGACGGCCAATAATCTTGGTAAGTACGATGCGCGCATTGCAGCGATTGATTACGCGCTGGCCCATGATGACGGTATCTCATTGCGCGGTCTGGAAGACGCTCAGGTGATTCTGTTAGGCGTTTCACGCTGCGGTAAAACCCCCACCAGCCTCTACCTGGCAATGCAGTTTGGCGTACGTGCGGCAAACTATCCGTTTATCGCAGATGATATGGATAATCTGAAACTGCCACCCGCGCTAAAAGCGCATCAGCAGAAGCTGTTCGGACTGACCATTGATCCCGAGCGTCTGGCGGCAATCCGTCAGGAGCGCGCGGAAAACACCCGTTACGCCTCAATGCGGCAGTGCCGGATGGAAGTCGGTGAGGTGGAAGCCCTGTTCCGTACGCAGCAAATTCGCTATCTGAACAGCACTAACTATTCGGTCGAAGAGATCGCGACAAAAATCCTCGATATTATGGGTCTGAACCGTCATATGTACTGAAGTGCTGCTTTTATCTGCGCCGCCAGCGATCAGGGCGGCTTTTTATGCGGCAATTTGTGTCAGAAAGCGCGTTTTACTATCCCTGCGGTTTGAATTCATCGTTATTTGCTCTATTGTGATCACCATCACTTCCCGGCACTTCTGCCGCTGCGAAGAAAAAATTTCAGAGAATTAAATGAACAAAACAGATGAACTGCGAACCGCGCGCATCGAGAGTCTGATTACGCCTGAACAGCTGGCTTCCAGACATCCGATTACTGCGGCGATTGCAGAAAACGTGACAGCGTCACGCAAGCGCATTGCGCGTATCCTGTCTGGCGAGGATAAACGCCTGCTGGTGGTGATTGGCCCCTGCTCGCTGCATGATCCGGTCGCTGCAGTTGAGTATGCGCAGCGACTGAACGCCCTGCGGGTAAAGCATCAGCATCGTCTTGAAATTGTGATGCGCACCTACTTTGAAAAACCCCGTACGGTAGTTGGCTGGAAAGGCCTGATCTCCGATCCGCACCTTGATGGTAGTTTCCGCGTAAATCAGGGGCTGGAAATTGCCCGTAAGCTGCTGCTGGATATCAATGCGCTCGGCATGCCAACCGCCACTGAATTTCTTGATATGGTGATCGGCCAGTTTATTTCTGACCTGATTAGCTGGGGCGCGATTGGCGCGCGCACGACGGAAAGTCAGATTCACCGGGAAATGGCCTCCGCGCTCTCCTGCCCGGTCGGCTTTAAAAACGGTACCGATGGCAACACACAGATTGCGGTCGATGCCATTCGCGCAGCGCGCGCCAGCCATATGTTTTTATCTGCCGATAAACAGGGGCAGATGACCATCTACCAGACCAGCGGCAACCCGTCAGGGCATATTATTATGCGCGGCGGCAAACAGCCCAACTATCACCCGGATGATATCGCGGCAGCGGCGGCCAGCCTGCGCGAATTTAATCTGCCTGAACAGCTGGTGATTGATTTCAGCCATGCCAACTGCCTGAAGCAGCATCACCGTCAGAAGGATGTCGCCGCTTCGGTAGCCCGGCAGATCCGCGACGGCTCCCACGCCATTGCCGGGGTGATGATTGAAAGCTTCCTGCAGGAAGGCACGCAGAAAGTGATTGCCGGTCAGCCGCTGACCTACGGTCAGTCCATTACCGATCCCTGCCTTGGCTGGGATGACAGCGAAGCGGTGCTGGCCTTGCTGGCGGATGCCGTCGACAGTCGTTTCTGATCTTCTGCGCTGGCCCGTCAGGGCCAGCGCTACTGCACAATTTCACATTTCCTTCCTTTCATCACGTCTCCTTTAACATTTTGTTCTTGCCTGAATGAAACATTTGTTGATAATGATTATCATTGTGAAAACAATTAGCATTACTAAACAGGTGGGTTTACGGAGCGGTGATCTTACCCACGAATAAATTTATCAACCGCCAGCTGGGGTTACGTGGTACCCAGCCAGCAAATTCCTGCATAAAGTACAATATGGAGAGTTGCACTGATGCTTAACTTACCTTCAGCCGGACTGCGCCTGTCGCGCCTGACTCTGGCTATTACCTGTAGCTTGCCCTGTTTCGCGCAGGCTGTGACTGACACCAGTGAAGAAAACAGCACCCGCAAAAAAACCGAACAAATGACAGTGGTAGCGACTGGCACACCACGCAGCACTTTTGAAGCGCCGATGATGGTGACAGTGATTGACGGCGATGCGCCCTCAGCCAGAACCGCCTCCTCCGCAGCCGATATGGTACGTCGCGTGCCCGGTATCACCGTCAGTGGTAGCGGCCGCACTAACGGCCAGGATCTGAGTATGCGCGGTTATGACCGGCGCGGCGTGCTGACGCTGGTGGACGGCGTGCGGCAGGGAACTGATACCGGCCACCTGAACAGCGTGTTTCTCGATCCGGCGCTGATTAAACGTGTAGAAGTGGTGCGTGGCCCGGCGGCGTTGCTGTATGGCAGCGGCGCGCTTGGCGGGGTGATCGCCTTTGACACCGTTGATGCCGCCGACCTGCTGGCGCCGGGAAAAAACAGTGGTTACCGGGTGTTTGCTACCGGCGCCAGCGGCGATCACAGCCTCGGACTTGGTGCCAGCGCCTTTGCGCGCAGCGACGATCTCGACGGCGTACTGGCGTGGAGTTCACGCGACCGCGGTGATATTCGCCAGAGCAGCGGCGACGCCGCGCCTAATGATGAAAGCATCAGCAATTTACTGGCGAAAGGTCACTGGCAACTGGATCAGGCGCAAACCCTGAATGGCAGTCTGCGTTATTACAATAACAACGCACAGGAGCCACGCAATCCGCAGGCGAGTCAGCCGGGCGTCAGTAACCCGATGACTGACCGCTCCACCATTCAGCGCGATATGCAGCTGGGTTACCATCTCGAGCCGGCCGATAACCCCTGGCTGGATGCCAGCGTCAGCGGTTACTGGTCAGAGACACGTATTAATGCCGGTACGCGGGAAACCGGCAGCGATTCGCGCCAGCAGACCACCAAAGGGCTGAAACTGGACAACCACAGCCGCCTGTTCAGCGACAGTATTGCCGCGAATCAGCTGACGTACGGGGGGGAATATTATCGTCAGGAGCAGCAGCCGGGCGGTAACGCCACCAGTTTCCCGCAGGCGAAAATCGACTTCGCCTCCGGCTGGTTGCAGGATGAAATCACCCTGCGCGATCTGCCGGTTACCCTGCTGCTGGGCAGTCGCTTCGACAGCTATAGCGGCAGCAGCGCCGGTCATGCCGATGTCGATGCGGATAAATGGTCATCACGCGCCGCGTTGTCGGTCACGCCTGCTGACTGGCTGATGCTGTTTAGTTCATATGCCCAGGCGTTCCGCGCCCCGACCATGGGCGAACTGTATAACGACAGTGTGCACTTTTCATTCCCAGGTTACGTTAATCGCTGGGTGCCCAATCCCAACCTGCGTCCGGAAACCAACGCCACACGTGAGGCGGGCTTCGGATTGCGTTTCGACGATCTGCTGACGGCGCGTGATGATGTTGAGTTTAAAGCCAGCTACTTTGACACCCGGGCGAAAGACTATATCTATCCGGAAGTGAATTTCCCGGCGGGCACCACGTATAACACCAACCTGCCAGAGGCCAAAATCTGGGGCTGGGATATGAATCTGAAATATAACCACCCGCTGTTTAGCTGGAATCTGGCTTATAACCGTACGCGCGGCAAAGACAGCAATAGCGGCGAGTGGATCTCCAGCCTCAATCCGGACACCGTCACCAGTATGGTCGATATTCCGCTGGCGCAGAGTCCGTTCTCCGTCGGCTGGGTCGGCACCTTTGCTGAGCGATCCAGCCATATCAGCGCCCAGTACGCCAGCCAGCCGGGTTATGCGGTGAACGATTTCTATCTGCGCTACCAGGGGCAGGATCGCTACAAGGGCATTGCCACCACGCTGGTACTCGGCAACGCCTTTGATAAAGAGTACTACTCTTCGCAGGGCATTCCACAAGATGGGATCAACGGAAAGGTCTTCGTCAGTTATCAATGGTAATGATTGCCCCCTGCCAGCAGCCGCAGGGGCATTTAAAACAGGAAGCAACTTATGACTACACTTTATCAGCAATATCAGGATCTGAAGGCGGCGCAACCGAAGAAATATGCCCGCGATCTGGCGCGCGACATGGCAATTAGCGAAGCAGAACTGACTCATGCCCGCGTCGGTTATGATGCGCAGCAGTTACGTAATGAAATGCGCGAGATTTTGCAGGCGCTGGAAGCCGTGGGGGAAACCAAATCCATCACCCGTAACGAGTACGCCGTGCATGAACATATCGGCCACTATACCAATCTGAATATCGGTGATCATGCCGGATTGGTGCTGAACCCGCGCGCGCTGGATCTGCGTCTGTTCGTCAATAGCTGGCACAGCGCCTTTGCGCTGAAAGAGCAAAGTCCACGCGGCGAGCGCCAGAGCCTGCAGTTCTTTGATGCGCACGGTGATGCGGTACTGAAAGTGTACACCACTGAGCAGACTGATTTTGCCGCATGGGATGCGCTGATTGCCCGTTTTGCGCAGCCCGCTGCTGGCGCACTGAGCGTGACGCCGCTTGTCGCCGTGACGCAAAGCGCTGCGCCGGATGCCGCATTGATTGAAAACGAATGGCGGGCGATGACCGATGTTCATCAGTTCTTCCGTCTGCTGAAACGACACAATATCAGTCGTCAGCAGGCATTTCATGCAGTGCCTGAGGATCTGGCGATCCGCGTCGGCAATCACGCCCTGCGCCAGCTGCTGGAGGCCGCGAAAAGCGACGGCAATGAGATTATGATTTTTGTCGGCAACCGCGGCTGCGTGCAGATCTTTACCGGCACGGTTGAAAAGCTTGTGCCAATGGACAACTGGCTGAATATCTTTAATCCGCACTTTACCCTGCACCTGACTGAAGATGCTATCGCTGAAAGCTGGATCACCCGCAAGCCAACCGCCGACGGCATGGTCACCAGCCTCGAACTGTTTGCCGCCGACGGCACGCAAATTGCGCAACTGTATGGTCAGCGTACTGAAGGCCAGCCGGAGCAGATGCAGTGGCGCCAGCAGCTGGCGGCGTTAAGCGGCGAAGGAGTAAGCGCATGAAACGCTGGCTGATAGCGCTGATCGCCCTGCCACTTTCCGCACTGGCCGCCGGACGCGTGGTATCGATTGGCGGTGACGTTACACAGATTATTTATGCTCTCGATGCGCAGCAGGATCTGGTAGGTCGCGACAGCACCAGCCTGCATCCGGCGCAGGTCACTAAACTGCCCGATGTCGGTTATATGCGTCAGCTGAATACCGAAGGTATTCTGGCGCTGAAACCCACGCTGGTGCTGGCCAGCGAGCTGGCGAAGCCCTCGCTGGTTCTGCAACAGGTAGAGCAAGCTGGCGTCAAAGTGGTGACGATCACCGGCGCCACCGATCTGAAGGCTATCGACAGTAAAATTGCCACTATCGCCACGGCGCTACAGCGTCAGGACGCCGGTAAGAATCTGCAACAGCGCATTGATAAACAACTGTCAGCGCTGCCTGCACAACCGTTGCCGGTAAAAGCGCTGTTTATTCTGGCCCATAGCGGTATGACTGCGATGGCGGCCGGACGTAATACCGCCGCCGATGCAGCCTTTAGCGCCGCCGGGGTGCAGAATGCGATGGGCAATATCCAGCGTTATCAGCCGCTGTCACAGGAAGGGGTGATTGCCAGTGCCCCCGATCTGGTAGTGGTCAGCGTCTCCGGGATGGATAAGATCGGCAGTGAGGAGAATCTGTGGAAACTGCCAGGTCTGGCGATGACGCCAGCCGGTAAAAATAAGCAGTTGCTGGTGGTGGATGATATGGCGCTGCTCGGTTTTGGTCTTGATACGCCGGGTGCGATTGTTAAATTGCGTAAGGCAGCGGAAGCGGTAGCCAGATGATCGTTCGTTTTCCCCTGCGCTGGCTGGCGGTGATGCTGATTAGCCTGCTGCTGCTGGCGGTACTGGCCGCTAACCTGGGTGCCATGCGCCTGTCATTGCCGATGGTCTGGCGCGCACCGCATGACAGTATGCTGTGGCAGATTTGGTGGAATATCCGTCTGCCGCGAGTATTGCTGGCAATGCTGGTCGGCGCCGCGCTGGCGCTGTCAGGGGCGGTGATGCAGGGGCTGTTTCGCAATCCACTGGCCGATCCTGGCCTGCTGGGGATCAGCAGCGGCGCGGCGCTGGCGGTGGCTGTTTCGGTGGTGCTGCCGCTGGCGTTACCGGCAATGCTGGCGCTGTATGTGCCGATGCTGGCGGCGTTTATCGGCAGTCTGGCGATTACGCTGGTGATCTTCACCCTCAGCCGCCTCGGACAGACCGGATTGTCACGTCTGCTGCTGGTGGGGATCGCGATCAATGCCCTGTGTGGTGCAGCGGTGGGCGTGTTCTCGTGGATCAGTAACGATCAGCAGTTACGTCAGTTGTCGCTCTGGGGCATGGGCAGTCTCGGTCAGGCGCAGTGGTCAACAGTGCTGGCCTGCGCCTCACTGATTATCCCGGCGGCACTACTGATCCAGTGGCGCGCATCGCGTCTTAATCTGTTGCAGTTTGGCGAAGAGGAAGCGCACTACCTGGGTGTCGATGTGCAGCGCACCCAGCGCCATCTGATGATCCTCAGCGCCCTGCTGGTCGCGGCGGCGGTGGCGATCAGTGGCGTGATTGGTTTTATTGGCCTGGTGGTGCCGCATCTGATGCGTATCTGCCTCGGCGCCGATCACCGCTGGATGCTGCCCGGTTCGCTGCTGGCGGGCGCGATTCTGTTACTGATTGCCGATACGCTGGCGCGCACGCTGGTGGCGCCGGCTGAAATGCCGGTGGGTCTGCTGACCAGTCTGCTCGGTGGTCCGTGGTTTCTCTGGTTAATCTTGCGCCGTCAGGCAGGCAATCGTGGATAATCTGTTACAGGCGTATGGCCTGAGTTACATTGTGGGTGGCCGCCGGTTGATTGAGTCGGTTTCACTGCAGATGCACGCCGGGGAGATGGTGTCGCTGATCGGTCCAAACGGCGCCGGTAAATCGACGTTGCTGCGCCTGCTAACCGGCTACCTGCCCCCTTCGGCGGGTTATTGCCAGCTGCATGGCCTCGCGCTGACTGACTGGTCGCAACAGCAGCTGTCGCGCCAGCGCGCGGTGATGCGCCAGCAGAGTACGCTGGTATTTCCGCTACCCGTGCAGGATGTGATTGCCATGGGCCGCGCGCCCTGGCCGCAACAACCGGTGATGCCGGTGGTCAGAGAAGTGATGGCGTTAACCGGCTGTGAAGCACTGGCAAAACGTGATTATCGTCAGCTGTCAGGTGGTGAACAGCAGCGGGTGCAGTTAGCGCGCGCGCTGGCGCAGTTATGGCAACAGGACGGCCCCCAGGGCTGGCTGTTTCTTGATGAACCAACCTCGGCGCTGGATCTTTATCATCAGCAACATGCTTTACGTTTACTGCACCAGCTGACGCGTCAGAGCAAACTGACAGTATGCTGCGTGCTGCACGATCTTAATCTGGCGGCGCTGTGGTCGGATCGGATGTTGCTACTGCATCAGGGCAGTCTGGTGGCCAGCGGAACGCCGGCGGAAGTGATGACCGAAGCGACACTGACGCGCTGGTATCGGGCCGATCTGCAGGTACTTCCCCATGCCAGTGAGGCCGTACCGCAGATTGCGCTGCGCCGTTAACTGGAGCAGCTGACCTCAACTTTTTTCCCCCAGTCTGGCGGGCGTTGCGCCAGATCGGCAAACTCAGGCGCATCGTCAAACGGACGGGCCAGCGCCTGGTGCAGCCGCGTCAGCACGCTGATATCATCCTGTTCCGCCCGTTCAATCGCCTGCTGGGCCAGGTAGTTACGCAGGATAATCGCCGGGTTAACCGACTTCATCAGCCGCTGTCGCACCTCATCACTGCTTTGATCGCGCTGCAGCCGCTGGCGATAGTCGTTGTACCAGCGGTCAAAGGCGTCACGGTCAATAAATTCATCGCGCAGTGGTGAACGGCTCTCATCCTGTTGCGTCGCACTTAACAGGCGGAAGGTGCGCGTATAGTCACTGCCCTCGTTGGTCATCAGGGATAACAAACCGGTCAGAATATCGTTATCGCCTTTATCCTCGGTAAGCAGCCCCAGTTTAGCGCGCATCTTGCTGCCCCAGCTGCGCATCAGCTCGGGTTCATATTCCGCCAGCGCTTGTTTCAGCTGTTCGCTGCTCATCAACCCGGAAAGCGCGTGCGCCAGACGGTTAAGATTCCACAGCCCCACCACCGGCTGATTATCAAAGGCGTAGCGTCCCTGATGATCGGAATGATTGCAGATAAAGTCCGGCTGATAGTCGTCAAGGAAGCCATAAGGACCATAGTCCAGCGTAATACCGAGAATCGACATATTGTCGGTATTCATTACGCCATGGGCAAAACCAATGCTTTGCCAGTGGGCAATCAGCCGCGCGGTGCGTTTTACCACGTCGGTAAACCACTGCAGATATACATCAGCAGCGCCGACCAGCGCGGGCCAGTGATGGGCAATCACATAGTCAGCCAGCTGTTGCAGTTTTTCCTGCTGGCCGTTATAGAAGAAGTGTTCAAAATGGCCAAACCGCACATGGCTTTCCGCCACGCGCAGCAGCATCGCGCCGCGCTCGGTGGTTTCGCGGTATACCGGTTCATCGCTGGTCACCACGGTTAACGCGCGTGAGGTCGGTACGCCGAGATGATGCATCGCCTCGGAGGCAAGAAATTCGCGCAGCGTGGAGCGCAGAACTGCGCGACCATCGCCCATCCGCGAATAAGGCGTCAGTCCGGCTCCCTTCAGATGCCAGTCAAATTTACGACCATCGGCAAGCTGCTGTTCGCCGAGCAGAATACCGCGCCCGTCGCCCAGCTGTCCGGCCCAGACGCCAAACTGATGGCCGCTGTAGACCTGCGCCAGCGGCTGCATCCCTGGCAGCAGGGTTTCACCGCTCCACAGGGTGGCTTTATCCGCGCTAAACCAGCTGTCATCGAGGCCCAGCAGTTGCGCAACAGAGTGGCTGTAATACAGCAGACGCGGATTTTTTAATGGGGTGGGGTTAAGTGCGCTATAGAAGCCGGGTAGCTCATTAAACCAGCTATTATTGAACTGCATGCAGCCTCCTTAAAAGCAAAAATCGAGGCAATTTCTGATAAAAATCAGACAGGAAATGATGCTTTCACTGGCCCAATTTTTTCAGTTTACCCCCTGCCTGCTTCAATAGACAGGGGGTGAACCGGCTTTTCTAACCGTAGAAATCCGAAAGCTCTTTTGGTGGCCGAATTAATGCGCCCAGCGATGCTTCATCTACTGCCGGAAACAATGCACTCTGGATGCCGGAAAAAGGGTACTTGCTGATCTCTTCCAGCCCATTTGCATCATCAACGCCCTGAACAATGATCTGCTGACAGTGCGGAGCAATATTATTCAACACAGCATTTATAAAAGGTGCAAAAGAGAGACGCCTGATATTGTGCTGAATAAAAGTCTTATCTAATTTCACCCGGTAAAAAAGGTTGTCATAAACCGCTTTTGGTGTGGCTTTACCCGCACCAAAATTTTGCAGACTAAGATAAAACTGATCGCTTAACGCCGTCAGCAAAGGATTATCTCTGCCTTCCGATAAATTCGCGAAGCTTTCATTAATTTCCAGTTCGAGACAATCCAACAACCCCATTTTGTGTAAAAGGAACTCGCTATCTAAAATCGCCTGGGCGATCATTTCGTCAATATTAATAGCGACATGCAGATCATGATGACTAAAGAAATCATAATGTTTTTCTACTAAACTAATTTGGCTTTGCAGCAGTGCGATGCGTTGCTCAAAGGTAAGCTGCGCAATCAGCATCTCAACCGGGATCGCCACATTAGCCGTTTCATGCGAGAACCACGAGATAAGTTCCACGGCAGTCAACTGACCCGTCAGGGTGTAAATAGGATAAAATGCTGCACTAATATCATAGTCAGCAGCTAAATGGATTTTCATTTTGTTAAGCCATTATTAAGTGGCAGTTTGCGCATCCTATAACAACAAATTATGACAATCAATAGCGCTAATGGGCCTTCAGCTGCATCCTCCTTTGCACAGACAGAAAAGTCCCGGGCAAAACGTAAATAAAATTAACGATTGAAAGTCACAAATTGTGCTTATCCACAGATAGCAGGTACGCGTCGGAAAGGTTTTCTTCTATCGTAGTGAGTGACGAAGCGGGAAAATCTGAGTTAAGGGAATATAAAAAAATCGTCTAATTGAAATAGTATCATTCACAGC
Source organism: Winslowiella toletana (assembly GCF_017875465.1). NCBI lineage: Bacteria > Pseudomonadati > Pseudomonadota > Gammaproteobacteria > Enterobacterales > Erwiniaceae > Winslowiella > Winslowiella toletana. The sequence goes on along the minus strand of NZ_JAGGMQ010000001.1, from coordinate 4,755,760 downwards.
GCCGAAAAACCTGGGATGATTATCTCCTTTTTCTGTCGCTGATTAAATGCGCATTTATCTGAAACTATTCGCAGACTATTAAATAGTTTCAATCATTTTAAATCCTGCGCGCCTGCCAGAATACTTTTCGCCAATAAACATTATCCAGCGAAGATCGTATCACTCCCCTGCTGGTTGAGGCATGAATAAACTGATTGTCAGTATCATAAATGCCAACATGCAGGCCATTTTCCCCGCTGCCGGTTTTGAAAAATACTAAATCGCCAGGCAACAGGTCATCTTTGTCGATGCGGGTGCCAACATCCGTCTGGGCTTCAGTGGTGCGCGGTAGTTGCAAATCAAAGCGGTCGCGGAAGGTAAGATAGACAAAACCAGAGCAGTCAACACCACCACGGCTCATGCCGCCATAACGATAAGGCGTGCCGCGCCACTGGCCCAGTTGTTCATTTAGCTGGGCGATAACCGTAATCGAATCTGACAGTCGTCCATTTGGCGGCGGAGCATGACTGCTGCAACCAGCCAGAATAAGCACGACAATAATAAGCCAGATGCGCATAACAGCAGTTCCCGGAAAAATAAGATAAAAATAACTTTATACTATACAACGAGTAGAAACCATCGACACGGACGGCAAGAACGGCTCCCACGCTAATCCACCAGCGTGGTAAGAATTTGCTGCCCTTCAACCGTGAGTTTACGGAATGGCACCTGATAGAGTTGTTCAAGCTGCTCAGGCTGCATCACCTGTTGCGTATCGCCCTGAGCGATCACCGCGCCCGCCTTCATTAACCAGACCTGTTGCGCATGACGCAGACTGTGGTTGAGATCATGCCCGCTCATTATTACCGTTACGCCCGCCTGACACTGAGCCAGCAGCAGACGATCCAGCGCCGCCTGCTGCGCCACATCCAGCCCGGCCATCGGTTCATCCAGCAGCAGCAGTTTGCCGTGGGAATTGGCCTGCGGTGTAATCTGTAACAGCACCGCCGCCAGCCGCACCCGCTGCCACTCGCCACCGGAAAGCTGATTAAGCGGTCGCGCCAGTTTATCCTCCAGGTGCAGCTCAGCCAGAATATGCGCTAATGCCCTGTCATAAGGCTGGTCGGCATATTGCAGATGCTGTTGCAGATAGTGGAATACCGCCATCAGACCGGGCGGCAGCTGTTGCTGGTGCAGCCAGCCGCGATGACGCGCCAGCTGCTGGCCACTCCAGCTCTCCAGCGGTCTGGCGAGAAACTGAATCCGTCCGCTGCCCGCCAGCAAACCCGATAACCGGGCCAGCAGCGAGCTTTTACCGGCCCCGTTGGGGCCGAGCAGATGGATAAGCTGTCCGCGGGTGACCTGAGCGCTAAAGGGCGCCAGACGTCCGGCCACCGCAGCGCCATCAATCTCCAGCAGCATTTATCCGGCCAGCGCCTGCTTAATGCTGTTAACGATAATCGGATCATCCGGCGTCATATCTGGCGAGAAACGTTGCAGCACTTCACCGTTACGTCCAATCAGGAACTTTTCAAAATTCCACAGGATATCGCCGCTGGCTTTTGGCGCGCGGCCTTTGCTGGTCATACGCTCAAGGAAGCCACTGCCTTCCGGAGCAAGCGCCTGCGGCTGTGCGGCTGTCAGTTGCGCATACAGCGGATGACGATGATCACCATTAACCTCGATTTTACTGAACATCGGGAAAGTCACACCATAAGTGGTGCTGCAAAAGGTTTTAATCTCTTCGTTAGTGCCCGGCTCCTGCTCAAGGAATGCATTGCACGGAAAGCCCAGTACATCGAAGCCCTGCGGATGGTGTTCTTTCTGCAACTGCTCGAGCTGCTCATATTGCGCGGTTAAACCACATTTTGACGCCACGTTAACCACTAACAGCACTTTGCCTTGCCACTGTTGCAGCGTGGTTTTCTCACCATCCAGCGTCACCAGTTCTGTATCATAAATACTCATGCGGATTTCCTGTGTCAGGGTTGAGTTTGCCAGCTAGTGCTGACGACGGTTGTTCAGTAATAACCAGATAAAGATCGGCGCGCCCAGCGTAGCGGTCACTACGCCAATCGGCAGTTCCGCCGACGTCAGCACCACACGGGCGATAATATCTGCGCCCAGTAATACTGAGGCGCCCGCCAGCGCGCATGCCGGTAACAGTATGCGGTGATCGGTCAGCCCGTTAAGCCGCAATATGTGCGGGATCACCAGGCCGACAAAGCCGATGGCCCCGGCCAGCGCCACGCTGACGCCCACCAGCCAGCCAATCGCCATCACCAGCAGATTACGCCATAACGCCAGCGGCAGGCCCAGCTGACGCGCGGAAACCTCCCCCAGCGCCAGTAAATTCAGCGCGCGTGACTGAGCGGTCAGCCATAACAGAATCGGCAACAGCGCCAGCATCAGCCAGCGATAACGCCAGTCAATGCCGCTAAAGCCCCCCATCATCCAGTACATTAACTGGCGCAGATCGAGGCTGCTACTGAAATAGACCGCCCAGGTCATCACCGCGCTACAGATAATCCCCAGCGCCACACCGGCCAGCAGCAGACGACTGCTGGAGAGATGATGACGGGCAAAGCGCAGCAGAATCAGCGTTGCCAGCAGCGCGCCAGCGATGGCGGCAAGGCTGTGGCTCCAGGGTTGCCCGCTACCGAGCATCACACTTAATACCAGCCCGACGCCAGCGCCATTGGAAACACCCAGCAATCCCGGTTCCGCCAGCGGATTATCAAACAGCGCCTGCATCACCGCACCAGCAACGGCCAGTGACGCCCCCACCAGTAATACCGCCAGCGTACGTGGCAAACGCAGTTGCCAGACAAACAGCTGCCCCTGCTGACTGAACCAGGCGTCAGGCGCGATCCAGCTGTCACCGGCGCACAGGCTAATTATCGTCACCAGCAGCGTCAGCGCCAGCAACAACCCCAGCCAGCGCCGCCCATAGCGTTCGGCGCGCTGCGACAGGTGCGAAAGCAGCGTCATTGATGGCTCTTTATCAAAGAAAACAGGGTTTTAATTGTAGTGGCTGCGGCAGAAAAAGATAGAGCCAGCAATGCTGGCTCCGGGGGAAATGATTAACGATGCTGATCCTGCGGCGGGACAGGCTGGTGATTATCACCTTTGCCTTTATTACCCTGACCTTTCTGGTCGCCGCCCTGCTGCGGCTTACCGTGATTACTCTCATGCTGAGCAACCTGCTGTGGCTGGCGCTGGGGTTGTGGCTTCGGCTTCGCGGCATGCTGTGCAGGCGAGTGCTTCTGCCAGCCATTACCATTCCAGTAGTCACCACGCGGGCCACGTTCGCCGACACGACGACCATGGTGCGACTGCCACCAGGCCGGCTCACGCCAGTCATAGCCATCCCAGTAGTAACCGCGATCGTTACGATCGCCAATCGATACAGAGACTCCCGGTGTATTAATATTGATGGAAACACCGGCCTGCGCCAGCAGCGGCATCCATGACAGGACGCAAAGTAACATAGCCGTTTTTTTCATCGGTCTTACCTCTCTTTATAAGATGGGCAAGTTATAGCAATACCTTATGCTGCTAACTATCAGCTGACGGATGATTTTCATCATACTTTCCGGTAACTTACGAAATCCTGACATTGTGAAGGGAGCGTGGAGTGATAACAGCAGCAAAAAACATCGCCACCGTGGACGCAGAACATGAAAAAGGCCGCTTGCGCGGCCTTTTATATAGCAGAGATTAGTCTTCTTTCGGCGAGGCGTTCTCAACCCGACTTTTGAGCTTCTGACCCGGGCGGAACGTCACCACGCGCCGTGCCGTAATCGGAATATCTTCGCCAGTCTTTGGGTTACGTCCCGGACGTTGATTCTTGTCGCGGAGATCAAAGTTGCCAAAACCGGACAATTTGACCTGTTCACCATTTTCCAAAGCACGTCTCACTTCTTCGAAAAACAGCTCAACCAGCTCTTTGGCATCCCGCTTGCTAAGCCCAAGCTTCTCAAACAGGTATTCAGACATTTCAGCTTTTGTAAGCGCCATAGGTTCAATCCCTCAAGGATGCTTGGAATCGCTCTTTCAGTGCCTCTACACATCTTGCAACAGTAGCGGCAATCTCCTCTTCTTCGAGTGTCCGGCTGGTATCTTGCAAAATCAGGCTGATAGCGAGGCTCTTATAACCCTCATTTACACCCTTACCGCGGTACACGTCAAACAAGTTTACGCCAACTACCTGATTTACGCCAACTTTCTTACACTCGGCGATGATATCTGCTGCGGGCACGTTTTCGGCCACGACAACAGCGATATCACGGCGGTTTGCCGGGAAGCGTGAAATCTCGCGCGCTTCAGGCAGCACGCGGTCTGCGACCTTATCCCAAAGCAGTTCAAACACTAAGGTGCGTCCGTTAAGATCCAGCTTACGTTCCAGCTCAGGATGCACCACACCGATAAATCCGATTTTCTCACCGTGCAAATAAATTGCCGCACTTTGACCCGGATGAAGAGCCGGATTGGCTTCGGCCCGGAACGAAACAGACTCCAGTTTACCCGTCAGATCCAGAACCGATTCTAAATCACCTTTTAAATCATAGAAGTCTGTTGCCTGTCGCGCCAGGTCCCAATGCTCTTCATAGCGATTACCGCTTAAAACGCCCGACAGCATAAGATCCTGACGGATGCCGAGGTTTGCCTGTGTATCAGGCACAAAGCGTAAGCCGCTCTCAAACAGGCGTACACGGCTCTGCTGACGGTTCTGGTTATACACCACCGCTGACAGTAAACCACTCCACAGCGACAGACGCATCGCCGACATCTCGACCGAAATCGGGCTTGGCAGCAGCAGATTCTCTTCGCCCGGGTGCAACAGCGCCTGGATTTTTGGATCGACAAAGCTATAAGTGATCGCTTCCTGATAGCCTTTATCCACCAGCATCATCTTCGCGCGCTTCAGCGACAGGTTCGCTTCACGATGTTTAGTCATCACCAGGCTGGCCTGTACCGGCACATCAGGAATATTGTTGTAGCCGTATACACGCGCCACTTCCTCTACCAGGTCCTCTTCGATTTCCATATCGAAACGCCAGCTCGGTGCAATTGCCTGCCATTCGCCGTCAGTGACGGTGACCTGGCAACCCAGACGTTGCAGAATATCGGTCACCTGATCGTCAGCAATCACATGGCCAATCAGACGGTCGAGTTTTTCACGACGCAGACGGATGGTCGCCGCTTTGGGCAGCGAGGCTTCATTGGTCACATCGATAACCGGACCGGCTTCGCCGCCACAAATATCCAGCAGCAGGCGGGTAGCGCGCTCCATCGCTTTATATTGCAGCGCCGAATCAACACCACGCTCGTAACGGTGTGAAGCATCGGTATGCAGACCCTGACGGCGCGCACGGCCGGTAATCGCCAGCGGACTGAAGAATGCACATTCAAACAGCACATTGCAGGTCTGTTCATTGACGCCAGAGTGCTCGCCGCCAAAGATGCCGCCCATCGCCAGCGCCTGCTGATGATCGGCGATCACCAGCGTATCGCTGCTCAGTTTCGCTTCACTGCCGTCCAGCAAGGTCAGGGTTTCACCCTCTGCTGCAAGGCGCACAATAATGCCGGAATCAAGGCGATCCAGATCGAAGGCGTGCATCGGCTGACCCAGTTCCAGCAGCACAAAGTTGGTGATATCCACCACCGGATCGATAGAACGAATACCGCAACGACGCAGTTTTTCGCGCAACCACAGCGGTGATTCGGCTTTAACATTAATGCCTTTCACCACGCGGCCCAGATAACGCGGGCAGGCGTCAACGGCATCGACGCGAATCGGGAAGGTATCGCTGATGGTGGCGACGACTGGCGCGATTTCCGCTTCGGTCAGCGGCAGCTGATTCACCACCGCCACATCACGCGCCACGCCGATAATGCTCAGGCAGTCGGCGCGGTTTGGCGTTACGCTGATTTCGATGGTGTTATCGTTCAGCTGCAGGTAGTCACGGATATCAGTACCCACCGGCGCATCGGCAGGCAGTTCGATAATGCCATCATGATCGGCAGAGATCGCCAGCTCAGAGAAAGAGCACAACATGCCTTCAGACGGCTCGCCACGCAGTTTCGCCGCTTTAATTTTAAAATCGCCCGGCAGCACCGCGCCAACGGTGGCGACCGCCACTTTCAGACCGAGGCGGCAATTCGGTGCGCCGCAGACGATATCCAGCAGGCGTTCGCCGCCCACATTGATTTTGGTGACACGCAGTTTATCGGCGTTGGGATGCTGACCGCATTCAACCACTTCGCCAACCACCACGCCATGGAAGTCACCGGCAACGGCGTCAACGCCGTCGACTTCCAGTCCCGCCATGGTGATTTGATCGGATAACGCTTCACTGTCAATGGCTGGGTTTACCCATTCACGTAACCAGAGTTCACTGAATTTCATTGGTATAACCTGCCCTTATTTAAACTGTTTGAGGAAACGTAAATCATTTTCGAAGAAAGCGCGCAGATCGGTTACGCCATAGCGCAACATGGTCAGACGCTCCATGCCCATACCAAAGGCGAAACCTGAATAGATTTCCGGATCGATACCAACATTACGCAGGACGTTTGGATGCACCATGCCGCAGCCCAGCACTTCCAGCCACTTGCCGTTTTTACCCATCACATCCACTTCAGCGGAGGGTTCGGTAAACGGGAAGTAAGATGGGCGGAAACGCACCTGCAGATCTTCCTCAAAGAAGTTGCGCAGGAATTCGTGCAGTGTTCCTTTCAGGTTGGAGAAGTTGATATTTTTATCAACGATCAGCCCTTCCATCTGATGGAACATCGGGGTGTGAGTCTGGTCGTAATCGTTACGGTAGACACGGCCCGGCGCGATAATGCGGATTGGCGGCTGCTGATCTTTCATGGTGCGGATCTGCACGCCAGAGGTCTGAGTACGCAACAGGCGCGTGGCGTCAAACCAGAAGGTGTCGTGATCGGCGCGCGCCGGGTGATGGCCCGGAATATTCAGCGCATCGAAGTTATGATAGTCATCTTCAATTTCCGGCCCGGTTGCCACCGCAAAACCGAGTTCGCCGAAAAAGGTTTCGATACGATCAATAGTGCGGGTCACCGGATGCAGGCCACCGTTCTCAATGCGACGACCAGGCAGGGAGACATCAATGGTCTCCTGCGCCAGACGGGCATTCATCACTGCTGACTCTAATGCCGACTTCTGCGCATTCAGCGCTTCCTGCACCTGCTGTTTGGCATCATTAATTACCGCACCGGCCGCCGGACGATCTTCCGCTGGCACGTCGCGCAGGGAGCTCATCTGGAGCGTAAGATGCCCTTTCTTTCCCAGGTATTCGACGCGTACCAGCTCTAACGCGGCGACATCATGGGCATCTTCTATGGCTGCCTTAGCACTGGCAACCAGGTCTGCGAGATGTGACATTGTTTCCTCTTCTTCCAGCCTGGATGGCCGGTCTGTTTTTTTGTTGGGACTCAAAGTCCGATTATCGTGACGCCAAAAACAAAAAAGCCTCCACGAGGGAGGCTTTTAGCGCGATTTTTCGTTTCTTCTCTTTGCGCAAAAGCCCCCGGTGGTCAGGCGCTAAAGTAAAAAAAGAAACGGAAAATAGCAGCATTCATGCTTGCATTACCTTTATAGAGAGTCATATCAGTCATCGGAACCGCTCTATTGAAAAGCCAGCAGCCACAAATGTCAATCTTTTGCTTGAGTTACTTAAAATAAAAGAGGGAGACAAGCTCCCTCTCTCACCTACCCGTCATATTTCGGGCGGCAGACGCATTGCTGCCGCTCAAACTATTCAGGGTATTCTGGCTTACGCCAGAGCTGCTTTCGCTTTTTCAACCAGTGCCGAGAAGGTCACTTTGTCGAATACAGCGATGTCAGCCAGAATCTTACGGTCGATTTCAACAGAAGCCTTTTTCAGGCCATTGATGAAGCGGCTGTAAGACAGGCCGTTCTGACGAGCTGCTGCGTTAATACGCGCGATCCACAGCTGACGGAACTGACGTTTACGTTGACGACGGTCGCGGTAAGCATACTGACCAGCTTTGATTACTGCCTGGAAGGCAACGCGGTAAACACGTGAACGTGCACCGTAGTAGCCTTTGGCTTGTTTTAAGATTTTTTTGTGACGTGCGCGAGCAACTACACCACGTTTTACACGAGCCATTTAGCTCTCCTGTTTAATATTCTGAATTTAAAAAAATTTACTTATGCGTACGGCAGGCAGGCAATAACCAGACCCAGATCGCCTTTAGACACCAGGCCTTTCGGACGCAGATGACGTTTACGCTTAGTAGATTTTTTGGTCAGAATATGACGCAGGTTAGCGTGTTTACGCTTGAAGCCACCAGAGGCGGTCTTCTTGAAGCGCTTAGCCGCGCCACGTACAGTTTTAATCTTTGGCATTTCAAAAATTTCCACTTCGCATTGTTAATAAAATGAATCAGACAGGCGAGTCACCGTGCAGCGCGAACGCTGCGCGGTAAACTACTTGAATGGCCTACTGCTTCTTCTTGGGAGCGAGCACCATGATCATCTGGCGGCCTTCGATCTTCGAAGGGAAGGATTCGACAATGGCCAAATCCAGATCTTCACACAGATCTTTACGGACGCGGTTAAGCACTTCCATACCGATCTGCTGGTGCGCCATCTCACGACCACGGAAACGCAGCGTGATTTTGGCTTTATCGCCATCTTCCAGAAAGCGAATCAGGTTGCGTAGTTTGACCTGATAGTCGCCATCATCGGTTCCAGGACGGAATTTAATTTCCTTAACCTGGATAACTTTTTGCTTCTTCTTCTGTTCCTTAGAAGATTTGCTTTTTTCGTAGAGGAACTTGCCGTAATCCATAATACGGCATACAGGCGGTTCGGCGTTAGGGCTGATTTCAACTAAATCAACACCTGCTTCTTCAGCTTTCTCGATAGCTTCACGCAGACTAACAATACCCAGCTGCTCGCCTTCGATGCCTGTCAGACGCACCTCTGTAGCACGGATTTCACCGTTAATTTTATTTGGTCGCGTCGGTAGAACTCGTTTTCCGCCTTTAATACTTTATTCCTCCAATTGATGAAGATTTCGGCTGCGAATCTCATGCTGCAGCTTTTCGATAACATCATTTACGTCCATGCTTCCCAGGTCTTTACCACGGCGGGTGCGAACGGCAACTTTGCCTGCTTCCACCTCTTTATCACCACAGACCAGCATGTAAGGGACACGACGTAAAGTGTGCTCGCGGATTTTAAAGCCAATCTTCTCATTTCTCAAGTCCGCTTTGACGCGAATTCCCGCATTCTGCAGTTTACGGGTCAATTCTGCGACATATTCGGACTGACCATCAGTGATATTCATTATCACTGCTTGTACAGGAGCGAGCCAGGTCGGGAAGAAACCGGCGTACTCTTCGGTAAGAATACCGATAAAGCGCTCCATGGAACCCAGGATGGCGCGGTGAATCATCACCGGCACCTGACGATCATTATTTTCACCCACGTATGAAGCATTCAGACGTGTTGGCAAAGAAAAGTCGAGCTGTACGGTACCACACTGCCACGCACGATCCAGACAATCATGCAGGGTAAATTCAATTTTCGGACCGTAGAACGCCCCTTCACCCGGCTGATACTGGAATTCGATGCCATTTTCCTGCAGTGCTTCCGCCAGATCTTGCTCGGCGCGATCCCACATCTCATCGCTGCCAATGCGTTTTTCCGGACGGGTAGACAGCTTCACCACGATTTTTTCAAAACCGAAGGTGCTGTACATATCGTACACCATCTTAATACAGCTGTTTACTTCGTCACGCACCTGCTCTTCAGTACAGAAGACATGGGCGTCATCCTGAGTAAAGCCACGCACGCGCATCAAACCATGCAGCGCGCCTGACGGCTCATTACGATGACAGCTACCAAACTCCGCCATACGCAGCGGCAGGTCGCGGTATGATTTTAGACCCTGATTGAAAATTTGCACGTGGCCAGGGCAGTTCATCGGTTTAATGCAATATTCGCGGTTTTCCGATGACGTGGTAAACATCGCTTCTTTGTAGTTTTCCCAGTGGCCGGTTTTTTCCCACAGCACGCGGTCCATCATAAACGGACCCTTCACTTCCTGGTAGTCATACTCTTTCAGCTTGGTGCGCACAAACACTTCCAGTTCACGGAAGATCGTCCAGCCATCGTTATGCCAGAACACCATGCCAGGCGCCTCTTCCTGCATATGATACAGGTCGAGCTGTTTACCAATTTTGCGGTGATCGCGTTTCGCCGCTTCTTCCAGACGCTGCAGATAAGCCGCCAGCTGCTTTTTATCGGCCCATGCGGTGCCGTAAATACGCTGCAACATCTTATTATTACTGTCGCCGCGCCAGTAAGCGCCGGACATTTTCTGCAATTTAAAGTGATGGCAGAAACGCATATTCGGTACGTGCGGACCGCGGCACATATCGATATATTCTTCGTGGTGATACAGGCCAGGACGGTCGTCGTGGCTGATATTCTCATCAAGAATGGTGGTTTTATAGATTTCACCACGCGCCGCGAAAGCATCACGCGCTTCCTGCCAGCTCACTTTCTTCTTGATGACGTCATAATTCTTCTCAGCCAGCTCATGCATACGCTTTTCGAGCAGCTCGAGGTCTTCCTGCGTCAGGGTGCGGTCAATATCAACATCGTAGTAAAAACCGTTGTCGATAACCGGACCGATAGCCATTTTGGTGTCCGGCCACAGTTGCTTAATCGCATGGCCTAACAGGTGCGCGCAGGAGTGGCGAATAATTTCCACACCGGCTTCGTCTTTCGCGGTAATGATCGCGACCTGGGCATCTTCGGTAATCGGATCGATGGCATCAACCAGTTCACCATTTACGCGACCAGCAATACAGGCTTTCGCCAGACCTGGACCGATGTCCTGAGCAATTTCCATCACGCTAACGGCGTGGTCGAAAATACGCTGACTTCCATCAGGAAGAGTAATAACGGGCATTTTATATCCTTAATTGCAGTGGTAACCCACACGAAAGGCTACATACAAATCATCGTTTATTTATATACATCAGGCGCATGAGACTTGAAACCAACTCACAATTGTCAGTTTGGTACTCGGCCTGGGTACAGAGTGTTAAAGCGGGATAAAAAACCAAAACGCTTTAAGCGGGAACATCTTACACGCCGGGACGGTTAAATGCACGGGCTGTGAGACGCGGGCTGATATTAACATCAGGCTACAGGTCACTGATTACGCAATTAATATCACTTTGGACGGGCTGTTCGGCTGATAAGTGGCGGGCAGTAGAGAAACGGGCCGAAAACATTCGGCCCATGGAAATTACATCGCGTAGGACAGCAGAATGGTAGTTTTGGTATCGGTATGATCCGGCGCAGATTCCGGCGGATTCTGGTTCCAGGTCACGTTGTACGCCATCTTCAGCGAGAAGTGCTCGTTAATCGCTACCTGCAGACCGGTTTCAGAGTTGACGGTGGTATCGTCACTGCCCAGCACTGATACACCCTGGATAAACTTGGTGTTATCGGTTAGCTGCCAGTTATAGCTGACTGCGCCATAGGCCAGCGGCTGAGTATCATGGCCGCCTTCATGGTAATCGTCGTAACGCACACCAGGACCCGCTTCCACACGCAGTGAATGCACCGGACCATTCAGGATCTGACGACCGTAACCGGCAGCCAGAATGGAACGACCATCGTAACCATTAAAGCGATCGCTTAACCAGCTGGCCTGACCAAACAGGTAGTCATAATCAGTCATGTTGTAACGTGAACGACCACCAATCTGGTAAGTCTCAGAAGAGCGCTCATCGTTGGACGACGCATTCGATGCGTTGCCCCACAGGCTGTAAGCGGTTCTGGTCTGATACCAGGTCATATTGGTTGCCGCAGTGGCGTTAGAACTTTTGGTGTTGCCACTTTGCGCCAGGTAACCGGCAGAAGCGCTGCCTTCAAATGGCGTTTTAGCGGTAGACGGGTCATCCATGGTGGTAAAGACGGAGTTATCAGCCAGAGCCTGGTGACAACACATCCCTGAGAGCAAAAGAACAGCAGACAACTTTTTAAGCGCTTTCATATAAATGTGACCTGTACGGCAGTTTCAAAAGGAATGAGTCTGAAGCGTTTTGAAGGACGATCAATGCCATTTACGGTAATTTTTGTAAAAAAGTATGAAATCGCTCTTTTTACCAGGCATTCGCAGTGAAACGCTTCATTTATAAGATACTTCTGATTAACGGCGCGCATTATAGAGGTTATTAGCGCAACTTACAGCGGGGGCGGAAGAAGATTTTTTCCGGGGCGAGCGCGGTTAAAAGCGCCCGCCCGCTAATCAGTTTTTCGGCGCCTGAGAACCTAATACGCCCTTACCTTCCGGCACGGTAGTGAAGCGGGTCAGAATCTGATGCCAGGTATTCGCCGGATCGAGATTGCTGAACTGCTGCGGATAGATAAACTTCGCCAGATACTCCAGACCGACGATGTTATACGGATGGTTATAGAAATTGTGATACAGACCGTAGAAACGTCCGTCTTTGACCGGCTGCAGCTCGGCAAAGCCCGGGCGCTGCTTCATTTTTTCAAACGCGCCATCAACCTGCTGCTGAGTGACACCGTAACCAAACGGCACGGCGGCATTATTTTTACTGGCCCACTGCGAACCGGAGACAATATAGGCGTCAGGTTTCATCGCAATCACTTTTTCCAGCGAAATATCACCGGTGGCGCCAGGCAGCAGATCAGAGCCAAGGTTAGTTGCGCCTACAGCCTCGACCATTGCGCCCCAGCCGACATGCCCATGGGTAAAGCAACAGGAATCAAGCCCGCCCAGTCCGGCTTTGGCTTCGATAAACACCCGCGGCTTCGGCTGAACGTCACGCACTTTATCCAGAATCGCCTGGTAGTGCTGCTGATAGAAATCGGTGTACTCTTTAGCTTCAGTTTCACGGTTAAGCGCCTTACCGAGCAAGGTGATGCTTTCAGGCGCATCTTCAACCGGTTTCTGGAAAGTATCAATAAACAGCACCGGAATGCCTAACTGCTTCATTTTATCCAGCACGCCGGTTTGCGTCAGCGAGGGTTTGGAACGCAACTGCGCTACCATCAGATCAGGACGCTCGGCAATCACGCTTTCCAGATTGACTTCGCCTTTATCGCTGAAGCCCATATCGATAATTTTTTTCGCCTGCGGCCATTTTTTATCCATCAATTGCCAGGTGGCGCCATCACTTTTCTTCAGCAGGTTATTCCATGCCACCACACGCTGGAAGGGATTGTCACGGTCCAGCAGCGCCAGCGACAGAATATCGCGCCCGTCCTGCACCACCAGACGCTTTGGCTCCTGCTTCAGTGTCACTTGTTTGCCGTCGGAATCGGTCAGGGTCAGCGGGTAAGTCGATGCCAGTACCGATGAAGAGAGGGCCAGCAGCGAGGCCAGCGAAACCAGTTTGCATGCGCGTTGCACATCGAGCTCCTTAAGGATCAGATTGTTAGCAGCATGATGGTAATGATTATTAGTTGCATTATCAAATCTGCGTTATGGCCTGCTAACCCCTTTTCCTCCTATGGTCTATGCTAAAAACACCCGCGATAACAATGAGGTAAACCATGAGCTCAACATCATTAACCCGTTATGTGGTTACATTTCATTACCAGGAAAAAGGTCTCAGTGACCTGAATAAGCTCACCAGCACGATGACAGAAGCCGGTTTTTCGCCCACGCTGAATGACGATGAGGGCAAACCTCATGAGCTTGGCACCAACAGTTTTGGCATTATCAGTGCGCTGGAAGAGGATGAAATCAAACAACTGGCCGCCGGATTTGGCGAGATTGCGCTTGGCGAGCGCCCGGAAGTTGAAGTACTCAGCTGGGAGGCATATCAGCAGCAGCAAAAATAACTGCGCTATTCTGTAAAATCGTGCAATATCTGTGCAGAACGCTGGATTCGGTGAATATTTAAGCGTTAGAATTGACATTACGCAGCGAAATAGAGGAAAGCCCAATGTGGTCAGCCATTAGTCGTCTGTTGAGTGAGCAGTTAGGCAATGCCGAAATCCATCAGCGTACCGAGCTTCCCGGGGGCGATGTGCATCCTGCGTGGCATATTCGCTACGGTGATCATGACGTATTTGTAAAATGTAATAACCGCGACATGCTGGCGCTTTTCACCTGGGAAGCTGATCAGCTTGAACTGCTGGCGCGCAGCCAGACGGTGCGGGTGCCGAAAGTGTATGGCGTGGGCAGTGACCGCGAGTACAGCTTCCTGCTACTGGAATACCTGCCGATCAAACCTCTCGATGCCCACAGCGCCTGGCAACTGGGAGAGCAGCTGGCAAGGCTGCATCAGTGGAGCGATCAACCGCAATTTGGCCTCGATTTCGATAATAATATTACCACCACCCCGCAACCTAACAGCTGGCTGCGTCGCTGGTCGGTGTTTTTTGCAGAACAGCGTATCGGCTGGCAGTTGCAACTGGCGGCGGAGAAAGGCATTCAGTACGGCGATATGGATCTGATTGTTGACTGCGTGCAACAGGCGCTGGCTGCCCATCATCCCCAGCCTTCGCTGCTGCATGGCGATTTGTGGCCGGCTAACTGCGCAGGCAGCAATACCGGCCCGTGGATTTTCGATCCGGCCTGCTACTGGGGCGATCGTGAATGTGATTTAGCCATGCTGTCGTGGTATGACCATCTGCCGCCACAGATCTATGACGGTTATCAGTCTGTATGGCCGCTGCCGCATGACTTTCTGCAACGTCAGCCTCTGTATCAGCTCTACTTTTTACTAAATCGCGCCAATGTATTTGGCGGCAGCTGGCTGGGTGAGGCGCAACGCGCGGTGGGCGCATTGCTGGATCTGGATGAGCTGGGGCAAAGGCAGGTCAGACCGGCCTGATACGGTTATCAGGCCAGCACTGATATCGATTAGCGGATAAAACCCAGCAGTGAGAGGACGAAGTAACCCGCGACGGCGACAATAACCGGCAGGATATAGAGCGGGAAAATCTGCAGGAAAATGGTGTGGCGCGGCACAACAATTTTCTCTTCCAGCTGCTTGCGGCTGCGCCCTTCACTGCCTTTAGCATTCTCAAGGATCAGCTGATCCTCAATCCCTTCTTTCAGATGACGCGACTGTCGCCACATACGTGCGCCGGAAGTGGTTAACGCCAGCCCGACAAAAATCAGAATATAGATCAGCCAGAACAGCAGATTGCTGCCGCCATTAAAATCAGGCACCGGCGAGTTATGCCAGAATATATTCAGAAAGGGTGTATTAAAGCGGATCATATCAATGATGACATGGACAAAATCCAGCATCACGGCGTCAATGCCCGGTTGCTTCTCACTGTGCTTAAACATAAAGCCCAGCAGTGAAATAAATGTCGACAGCAATGCCGGAATAAACACAATCCAGCCGGCGATGCGCTTCAGAATGGCGACGTTGCCAGCTTGTTGATAAGTCATGGTTTCTCCTGGTACCTTCTGTTTCGCTGTAAGTCTACCCGCTGACGACGAAAACTGCCTGCAAAAAACGTTAATCCGGCGTAATTTTGCCGATCCCGACGGCTTTAATGCCCTCTTCAGCGCTTCGGGGCTTCATGTTAAGGTGGATTAAACTGTAAAACGGAGCCGTGATATGCCTTATACCCGCCCAGTGCTGGCCGCGATTTTCGATATGGATGGTCTGCTGATTGATTCTGAACCGTTGTGGGACCGTGCTGAGATGGATATCTTCGCCACTCTCGGGGTTGATCTTTCGCGCCGTGACGAACTGCCAGACACTCTTGGCCTGCGCATCGATCAGGTAGTCCGCATGTGGTATGAAGCGATGCCATGGAGCGGACCAGACCAGGCCGAAGTCACCCGGCGCATTATCGCCCGCGCGCTGCAACTGGTGGAGGAGCAGCGCCCGATACTGCCTGGCGTCGAACATGCACTGCAACTTTGCCGCGATCAGGGTCTGAAAATCGGCCTCGCTTCAGCTTCGCCACTGCATATGCTGGAGCGGGTGCTGGAGATGTTCGAACTGCGTCACTACTTTGACGCGCTGGCTTCCGCCGAAACGCTGCCTTACAGCAAACCCCATCCACAGGTCTATCTGGATGCTGCGGCGAAACTGGGGATTGATCCGCTTAATTGCGTCACGCTGGAAGACTCCTTTAACGGCATGATTGCCACCAAAGCGGCACGGATGCGCTCGATTGTGGTACCCGCGGCTGAATTGCGCGCGGATGCGCGCTGGTCGCTGGCCAATGTGCGCCTCGATTCACTTGAACAGTTAAATCTGCAGCATCTGCAAGGGTGATCGGCACTGTAAAGCGCAGGCCGTCGCGCCAAAAATATGATCTGAGTGACATAATAAGTAAAACAGCATTTCATTTTTATTGAATTAACGTCCCATCATGCCTATCATCTGGTTATCCGCCCGCATAAACTGCGGGCAGCACGTTTAACCTGAATGAATCAGAGAGGCATCGACATGCAAGTTCGTCAAAGCATCCACAGCGAGCACGCTAAACAGCTCGACACTCACGCCTTACGTAGCGAATTCCTGATCGAAAAAATCTTCGACGCCGATAACTACACCATGACCTACAGTCATATCGACCGCATTATTGTCGGCGGCGTGATGCCGGTGAGCAAAAGCGTCACTATCGGCAGCGAAGTAGGTAAACAGCTGGGCGTCAGCTACTTTCTTGAGCGCCGTGAGTTAGGGGTTATCAATATCGGCGGCCCTGGCCTGATTGAAGTGGATGGCAAAACCTGGGAGATCGGTAACGAACAGGCGCTGTATATCGGCATGGGCGCGCAATCGGTGGTATTTAGCAGCGCCGATGCCGCGCAGCCGGCAAAGTTCTACTACAACAGTGCCCCGGCCCACACCACTTATCCCGATACCAAAATCACTCTCGAAGAAGCGGCCACTGCCACTCTCGGCGATGCGGCCACCAGTAACCGCCGCACCATCAATAAATTTATCATTCCTGATGTATTGCCGACCTGCCAGCTGACCATGGGACTGACCAAACTGGATGAAGGCAGCCTGTGGAATACCATGCCGTGCCATACCCACGATCGACGCATGGAGGTCTACTTCTACTTTGATATGGATGAGGAAACCGCGGTGTTTCATATGATGGGACAACCGCAGGAGACACGCCATCTGCTGGTGCATAACGAGCAGGCGGTGATCTCGCCAAGCTGGTCAATCCATTCCGGCGTTGGCACCAAACGCTATACCTTTATCTGGGGTATGGTCGGTGAAAATCAGGTATTTGATGATATGGACCACGTAAAAGTGAGTGAATTGCGTTAACCCCCGCAGCCAGTCTGTAGCTGTTGAGATGGTCGAAGACAAAGAGAGCGAATATGATCCTTAATGCATTTAATCTGGAAGGCAAAGTAGCGCTGATAACCGGCTGTAACACCGGTTTAGGTCAGGGAATGGCCATCGGTCTCGCTGAAGCAGGCTGCGATATTATTGGCGTTAACCGCGATAGCGCGGATGACACCCCGGACCTTGTGGCTGCCGCTGGCCGCCGTTTTCACGCGATTAATGCTGATCTGATGGACAGCGCCAGCGTGCCGCAGGTGGTGGAACAGGCGGTAGCCGCCTTCGGCCATATCGATATTCTGGTGAATAATGCCGGTATTATCCGCCGCGCCGATGCGCTGGAGTTCAGCGAAAAGGACTGGGATGACGTGATGAACATCAACAGCAAGACGCTGTTCTTCCTGTCACAGGCGGTAGCACGTCAGTTTATCAGACAGGGCCAGGGCGGCAAGATCATCAATATCGCCTCAATGCTCTCTTATCAGGGGGGCATTCGCGTGCCCTCTTACACCGCCTCGAAGAGCGCTGTGATGGGCTTAACCCGCCTGATGGCCAATGAATGGGCGCCATATAACATTAATGTGAATGCCATTGCGCCCGGCTATATGGCCACCAATAATACCGAACAGCTGCGTCAGGATGAAGGCCGCAGTCAGGAGATCCTCGGACGTATCCCTGCCGCGCGCTGGGGTAAGCCGGAAGATATGAAAGGGCCAGTAGTCTTTCTCGCCTCATCGGCGGCAGACTATATCAATGGCTATACCCTGGCGGTGGATGGCGGCTGGCTGGCGCGTTAACGCGATTTTGCCCGGCGTCGTCCGGGCAAAATATTCATCTTTAGTTACAGCGTCACATATTTAATCTACTGGTTATATCCCCTATACTGGATGCATTGACAGTTATGCAGCCAGGTTACCCTCATGACGGCCGAAGGCCATATTATTTTTGCCATCGCCAGTGCGATTTTTGCTAAGCGCGCCGAGCTGACGCCAGAACTGGCGAACGGCGACTGGTGGCATATTGTGCCTGCTGCACTGCTTACCTGCCTGCTACCGGATATTGACCATCCGAAATCGGTGCTGGGACAGCGGCTGAAATGGATCTCTGTTCCGGTGGCGCGCGCCTTTGGCCATCGCGGCTTTACCCACAGCCTGCTGGCGGTGCTGGGTGGCCTGGCATTGTTCCAGATGAATGTTCCTGCCGACGGGCCACTGCCTGCTGATGTGTTGCAGGGGATGGTGCTGGGTTATCTCAGCCATATTGCCGCTGATATGCTGACGCCCGCGGGTGTGCCGCTGCTATGGCCCTGCCGCTGGCGCTTCCGTCTGCCGATCCTCAACAGCCAAAAAGGCAACCAGCTGGAACGAACACTCTGTATGGCACTGGTGGCGTATTCAATGTGGTTTTCACCGGACATGCCGCATTTTGGTGCGAACGGCTGGCCCGCCCAGTTAATTAATTCGGTGCAAAGCAGCCTTAATCGGGTAATAAACAAACAATCAGCGCAATAATAATACAAATAAATTAATAAAGTTATAACCCATTACTTTTGAATATAATGCTGCACCAACAGCAACTGGTACTATGCGCGCGAATAAAGCTTGTTACGCGATTCAAAATATCGCCTTGTAGTCTGAGCGGAGCATATCCAGCCGCCAGACCTTTCACCGGAGAAATGGGATGAATCTACCTCTGATTCTGAATATCGTGGCGTTTGTCGCGCTATTGTTACTGCTGGCGCGTACCGGCCGCACCAACTGGAGTTTGTCGAAAAAAGTTCTCAGCGGCTTGCTGCTGGGCGTGGCGTTCGGCCTTGCGCTGCAACTGATCTATGGCGAAAACTCTGCGGTGGTGAAAGAGTCGATCGGCTGGTTTAACATTGTAGGTAATGGTTACGTGCAACTGTTGCAGATGATTGTGATGCCACTGGTATTTGCCTCTATTCTGAGTGCAGTTGCGCGTCTGCATAACGCCTCCTCACTGGGTAAAATCAGCGTACTGACCATTGGCGTATTGCTGTTTACCACGGCGATCGCCGCGCTGGTAGGGGTATTTGTTACCCAGCTGTTTGGCCTGACCGCCGATGGTCTGGTGCAGGGCACGCAGGAGAGCGCCCGTCTTGCCGCTATTCAGAGCAACTATGTCGGCAAAGTCGCCGATTTAACCGTACCGCAGCTGCTGCTGTCGTTTGTACCGAAGAACCCGTTTGCCGACCTCACTGGCGCTAATCCGACCTCTATTATCAGCGTGGTGATTTTTGCCGCCTTCCTCGGTGTGGCCGCTCTGCAACTGCTGAAAGATGATCAGGTTAAAGGACAGCGCGTTCTGGCAGCCATCGACACCCTGCAATCCTGGGTGATGAAACTGGTGCGTCTGATTATGAAACTGACGCCGTACGGTGTACTGGCACTAATGACCAAGGTGGTTGCCGGTTCTAACCTGCAGGACATTATCAAGCTGGGCGGTTTTGTGGTTGCTTCCTACCTCGGTCTGGCGATTATGTTTGCGGTTCACGCTCTGCTGCTGTCAGTTAACGGCATCAATCCGCTACGCTTCTTCCGTAAAGTCTGGCCGGTAATCACCTTTGCGTTTACCAGTCGCTCCAGTGCCGCCAGTATCCCACTGAGTGTAGAAACGCAAACCCGCCGCTTAGGTGTGCCAGAGTCTGTCGCCAGCTTCTCCGCTTCGTTCGGCGCCACTATCGGTCAGAATGGCTGTGCGGGTCTCTACCCGACGATGCTGGCGGTAATGGTTGCGCCAACCATGGGGATTAACCCGCTGGATCCGGTATGGATTGCCACCCTGGTCGGTATTGTTACCTTAAGCTCCGCCGGTGTTGCCGGTGTCGGCGGCGGTGCAACTTTCGCAGCGCTGATTGTACTGCCCGCGATGGGACTGCCGGTGACGCTGGTGGCATTGCTGATCTCCATCGAACCACTAATTGATATGGGCCGCACCGCGCTCAACGTCAATGGATCAATGACCGCCGGTTCATTAACCAGCCGCTGGTTAAAGATGACCGACAAAAAGATCCTCGACAGTGACGAGCAGGCCGAACTCTCCCATCAGTAATCGTCCAGAGGCCGGTTTTACCGGCCTTTTTTTTTGCATCGTAATACTTGCTTACAGCCTTTCAGCCCTGCCATTCCCCCGCTTACCTGCTGTTATCCATGTAGTTTGCAGGCGTATATCTCCCACTGTTCTATAGTTAAGGATGACTAATAACGATATCTACGGGAGCAAGATACAATGTCGAAAGAAACAGATAACAAGGAGCTGAGCCATAATGCACCGGCGACAGGCCCCGAGTCGGCAAAACCCGGACTGGATTCTCTGGCGCCTGAAGATGGTTCTCATCAACCGAAAGCCGAACCCAGCGCCCCCGGCAAACAACCGACCGCGCCAGGCAGCCTGAAATCACCTGATACCCGCAATGCAAAACTCGACCAGCTCGACGCACACCGTAAAGGCGGCGAAAATTTCCCGCTAACCACCAACCAGGGCACGCGAATTGCCAACGACCAAAACTCGCTACGCGCCGGCACACGTGGCCCGACGCTGCTTGAAGACTTTATCCTGCGCGAAAAAATCACCCACTTCGATCACGAGCGTATCCCGGAGCGCATCGTACATGCGCGTGGTTCCGCCGCGCATGGCTATTTCCAGCCCTACCGCGCACTGACCGATATCACTAAAGCTGACTTCCTGCGCGACCCTGACACCGTCACCCCGGTATTTGTGCGCTTCTCTACCGTACAGGGCGGCGCCGGTTCAGCCGACACCGTGCGTGATATCCGCGGTTTCGCCACCAAGTTTTATACCCAGGAAGGGGTATTTGACCTGGTGGGTAACAATACGCCGGTATTCTTTATTCAGGACGCGCATAAATTCCCCGATTTTGTGCATGCAGTGAAACCTGAACCCCATAACGAGATGCCGCAGGGGCAGAGCGCCCATGACAGCTTCTGGGACTATGTCTCGCTACAACCGGAAACGCTGCACAATGTCTTCTGGGCGATGTCGGACCGCGGTATTCCGCGCAGCTACCGCACCATGGAGGGCTTCGGCATTCATACCTTCCGCATGATCAATGCCGAAGGGAAAGGCACTTTTGTGCGCTTTCACTGGAAACCGGTAGCCGGTAAAGCCTCGCTGCTGTGGGACGAGTCGCAAAAACTCACCGGACGCGATCCTGATTTCCACCGCCGCGACCTGTGGGAAGCGATTGAAGCAGGCGATTACCCGGAATATGAGCTGGGAGTGCAGCTGGTGCCGGAAGAGGATGAGTTTAAGTTCGATTTCGACTTGCTGGATGCCACCAAGCTGATTCCGGAGGAACTGGTGCCAGTAGATCTGATCGGTAAGATGGTGCTGAACCGTAATCCGGATAATTTCTTTGCCGAGACTGAACAGGTCGCCTTCCACCCCGGTCATATTGTCCCCGGTCTCGACTTCTCCAACGATCCACTGCTTCAGGGACGGTTATTCTCCTATACCGATACCCAGATTAGCCGCCTTGGCGGCCCCAACTTCCACGAAATTCCGATTAACCGCCCGGTCTGTCCGTACCACAATTTCCAGCGCGGCGGCATGCACCGCCAGGATATCGATAATAATCCGGCTAACTACGAACCGAATTCGATTAACGATAACTGGCCGCGCGAAACGCCGCCAGCGCCGCATCGCGGCGGCTTTGAAAGCTACCAGGAGCGGATTGAAGGCCATAAGGTGCGCGAGCGCAGTCCGTCATTTGGTGAGTACTATTCACAGCCCCGTCTGTTCTGGTCCAGTCAGACACCGGTGGAGCAGCAACATATTATTGATGCCTTCTCCTTTGAACTTGGCAAGCTGTCGCGCCCCTATATCCGTGAGCGGGTCGTTGATCATCTGGTGCGTATTGATATTTCGCTGGCCCATGCAGTGGCGGAGAATCTCGGTATTGCGCTCTCTGATGAGAAGCTGCATACCGCCCCGCCAAAAGATGTCAATGGCCTGAAAAAAGATGCCAGCCTGAGCCTGTACGCCGTGCCTAGTGGCAATATCAAAGGCCGCCAGGTGGCATTACTGATCAGTGACGGCGTGAAAGCAGCCGATGTGCTGGCGATTCTGCAGGAACTGAAACTCAACGGCGTACACGCCAAACTGCTGGCTTCGCATATGGGCCAGGTGCGCGCCGACGATGGCTCAGTGCTGCCGGTAGACGCTACCTTTAGCGGCTTACCGTCACTGACCTTTGATGCGGTGATTGTGCCGGATGGCAATATTGACGCCCTGCTGCTAAGTGGCGACGCGCGCTATTATCTGCTGGAAGCCTATAAGCATCTGAAAGTGATCGGCCTGAGCGGCGATGCTCGCCGCTTTAAAGCGCAGTTTGGTCTGGCGGATGATGAACAGGAAGAAGGTATTGTTGAAGACAGCAAAGCCGAAGGACTGTTTATGAGTGAGTTTATCGCCTTCCTTGCCGCTCACCGTATCTGGTCACGCAGCCAGAAGGCACTGTCGGTTCCGGCGTAACGCACTATTCCCCCTCCTCCCGTGGCCGGTTAATCCGGCCATTTTTTTTATGCCTGATGGCCAACGTAAACAGCATCACTGACGCAGACAGGCGGGGAACAGTCAGAATAACGTTAAGCGCTGTAAGCATTGAATAACAACCACAAGTAACGCCTTGTGTTTTTTGCTCTGCGGGCTAATGTGAGCGGAGTACACGCAGGAGTTGCACTATGAAAAAGATCATCGCGTCATTACTGGCATTAACCTTAATCAGCCCGCTGCTAGCCAGCGCACATCCTGGCGGATGGGGACCTGGTGGCCCAGGCCCTGGCTGGCATGGCGGCGGTGGACCCGGACCATTAAACTTTCTGCCTTCCGCAGCCGAAGCCGTATTGATTAGCGGCCTGACTTATTATCTGCTGAACGGCAGTTACTATCAGCGTCAGGGCGACACTTATGTGGTGGTAGATCGCCCGCCGGAAGATCGTTCTCCGGCGCCGATGCGCGCGCTTGATTACGACGGCGAGCGTTTCTATGTCGCGGACGGTCACTATTATCGCCGTGATATTTCCGGTGAATATCTTGAAGTGCCACGCCCGCCAGGTCTGTAATTTTCCGGCTGTCCCCCACCCGCAAGCAGTGATGTTTGCGGGTTAGCGTTTAATCATTGAATGCCTTCCTGAAAAACCGCCTCCCTTATAAGTCGATACGTAGCGGGAAAAATAATAATTAATATTATTTATTGCTGCACATTAATATCCAGTTATCATTCATCATCAGCAACCAGGATTTAGCATTAATTTTTTTAAACATTATTTGCATCGGTTCATCTTTGGCACTGAGCATAACTCGCTGACTGCCTGACTTATCTGCAGGCGAAATATCCACTGCCGCTACCCGACCGCTAATCACGTTATTATATTGTATTACCTGATTTAAGGTCAGGGTACGTCTGATCATAATACTGTTGTGATCCTGTTCCTGCTTTACACCATTAATAGTGATTTTATGGCTATCAGGCCACCAGCTAATACTGCCATTAAAGGTATAAGGTTGATGATTATCATCGAAATACTGGCCATCCGTAATCGTGCTGGTACAGGGCTTTTGCGGCACGCTGGCGCTGAGATGCCAGTGATGAAGGATCAGCGCCAGCAGTACGCCGGTAAGTGCGCTGACAACTAATACAGCGACAGATTTTGATACTGACATTGGTTATCGACCTTAGCAATTTCATCCTTACATCTGGCGATCCAGATCCTCGGACCATTTTCCGCAATATAAATATGCCGCAGCGTTTTCTCGGGGGTGCCAAGCAGTTTCTGCAGGACCTCAGGCGCCAGCAGCTGGCTGCGGCTGGCGTGAATCACCACCCCCTGCACCATACGCTGCGCCGGGAAGTTCTCCTCTTTCGGCAGCCAGAACAGTACTCCCACCACCGGCAACAGCAACATCAGCATAGCGAGAGGAACCACAACGCTGAGCCGAAGCACCACGCGCGCCGGGGCGCGTTCCACACGTACCGGCACAGTCGCCTGCGCATCTGTGGCCGGAGCGAATCCGCCAGTCAGCGGCTCTTCAGCTGACAGCGTCTGGGGCCATTCCGCAACAGCGCTGTCCTGCGGTTCATCAGGCCGCAGATAAATAATGCCGAAACGCGGCAGAGTTTTAATCACTGTCTCCGGCAGGTTCGCTTTCAGCAATTTACGCCGCAGCATTTTCACCAGCTGGTGATAGCTTGACTCGCCGACGATGGTGCCGTTATTCAGCCAGATCTGCTGCAGAATATTCTCTTTGCTTCCCTTACCTTCCAGCACGATCTCCAGCAATTTTTTTTCGCTTGGAGAGAGATAAATATCCTCACAATCTGCGGATTTCACACAGGAGTGTTCAGGATAAAAGAATACCTGTGAGGATAAAGCAATACGTTTAGCGTTCACAACATGTCCTGTAAAAAAGGCCGTCCATTAATAATGGTAACTATACTAATTCATCATATTTAATTAACAGCTCCATCATATCACTCTCATAATTTTATCATGACACAATCTGTTTTTCTGCGGCGGGGATTGTAAATCAGCTGCAACTAAGAATAAAGTTATTATCGCCAGAGGAATTTCTGTTAAGGAATAGAATAAATTCTTAACGCCAGATTGTCAGATATAAAAAAGTCCGCAACCTGAAAGGTTGCGGACTTCACTATCAGCGTGGCGTAATCGCTAAACGTTACTGACGATAACCTGTCGATCTGATTAACGCCACGCCAGTGATCCGATTACTGTGCTGCCTGCGGATCGGTATCGTAATCTTTACAGCTCTGGAAACCGTAATTCATTACGCGACCGGTATCGTTGTAGCTAACAAAGTAGGTTTGTGCTTTACCGTCACGCTCGCCCAGCACATAAGTCTGGCAGGTACCGCGGGCATGAACCATAGTGATTTCAGTGGAAGGCGCACCAGCAACCTGACGCACCTGCTCACGCGTCATACCTTTTTTCACATCCTGCACCACTGGCTTGGTGACATAGCTTTCCGCACGATCATACGCGCTACAACCGGATAACACAGCCAGAGCCACAGCAGCACCAATCAATCCCGTTACTTTAGTCATTTTGTTATTCCTCATTTATTGTCCATGTGACATTAATCCTGGGATATAAACGCTGATTAATCAAATTTATGGCCGCGTTTTGTGATTTTTAGGACTCCACTGATACCTGCCCCGGCCGCCGCTTAACCGGCAGCGAGAAAAGAGTGGGAATCCCCTGCCGGATTCGTATAATGCGAAAAATGAGAACGATCGCTCACAAACGCCAGCAATGGCTCTGCGCCCGGAGATAACCATGACGCCACAACCCACCGCCCGCGATCTGCGCCATCGCCAGCGTCAGGATGAGATTATCGCTGCCGCACGCCGTTGCTTCCGCCGTTCCGGCTTTCACGGCGCCAGCATGGCGCAGCTGGCCAGTGAAGCGCAGCTCAGCGTCGGGCAGATTTATCGCTACTTTATTAATAAAGACGCGATTATTGAAGAGATGGTGAAACGCATTATTGATCAGCGCATGGCAGAGATCAGTAACAGCACGCATACGCCTAAATTACCGGCGCTGCTTGCATGGCGCAAAGTGATCGATGAAGACGATGAAGCGCTGATGCTGGAAGTGGCGGCGGAAGCTACGCGCAATCCCCGCGTCGCCAGCATGCTTAGCGAAGCCGATGGCCGCATGTTTAATCATGCGCGACAAGCGATGCAACAGGAACATCCGCAGTTTAGCGACGACAAAATTCGCGCCTGCGTGGAAGTATTAGCGGTGATGGTTGAAGGCACCGCTTTTCGCCGACTGACGCCACAGAAAGCGTCCGCGGACCGGCTCTACCCGATCTATCAGCAATTACTTAAACAACTTTTAGAGACAGAGGATAAATGACACCTGCACACCCCAACCGCCTTGGTTATGCCATTACACTCGGCCTGCTGGCGGCCCTTGGCCCGCTATGTATCGACCTCTATTTACCCGCGCTGCCAGAACTGGCGCGCGATCTCAACACGCCCACCGCCACCGCGCAGTTGAGCCTGACCGCCGGACTGCTGGGACTCGGCGCGGGTCAGCTGATTTTTGGCCCGATGAGCGACAAGTATGGCCGTATTCGGCCATTACTGCTGTCGCTGGTACTGCTGTTTATCGCGTCGGTCGGTTGCGCGCTGGCGCAGGATATTCATCAGCTACTGCTGGCGCGCCTGTTTGAGGGCCTGTCTGGCGCAGGCGGCGCGGTGCTGTCGCGCGCCATTGCGCGCGACATGTACAGTGGCCACGAACTGACCCGCTTCTTTGCCCTGCTGATGCTGGTTAATGGACTGGCGCCCATCGGCGCACCGGTGCTGGGGGGCGCACTGATGGCGTTTCTTGACTGGCGCGGACTGTTTATGGTGCTGGCGCTGATTGCCATTCTGTTGCTGGTGCTGGCGCGCAGCAAATTACGCGAGACGCTGCCACAGGAAAAACGTAATCAGGGCAGTCTGTTTTCCGCCTGGGCGGCGCTGGGCCAGGTAGTCGTCCACCGGCCGTTTATGGGCTTCTGCCTGACGCAGGGCTTTATGATGTCCGGTATGTTTGCCTATATTGGTGCTTCGCCTTTTGTATTGCAGGAGCTGTACGGCATGTCGCCGCAGGCGTTCAGCCTGTGCTTCGCGGCCAACGGCGTTGGTCTGATTATCGCCTCGCAAACCAGCGCGCGTCTCTGTCCGTTATGGGGTGAATACCGGGTACTGAAAGGTGGCCTGACGCTGGCGTTTATCGCCTCCGGCAGCCTGCTGCTGGCGGGGATCACCGGCGCGCCGCTGCCGCTGGTATTAGTCGCGCTGTTCTTTAGCGTCGCCAGCAATGGCGTGATTGCCACTACCGCATCGTCGCTGGCGATGCAGAGTCAGGGGCATCGTGCAGGCAGCGCCTCGGCGGTGATTGGCGTCACCATGTTTACCCTTGGCGCCATCAGTGTGCCGGTTACCGGTATTGGCGGCACCTCGGTACTGACCATGACAATGACCATCTTTGGCTGCTATATGCTGGCGATCACCCTGTTCACCCTGCTGGCGAAAAAACCGAAAACTGCCTGATTTAACAGCGTTTGACGCGAAACAACACCGATTGTTTCTTGTCGTTTGGCGTCATGCGCGTTAGCTTAACAGAAGAAGATTTCGCAACTGACTTGAGGAGAGGTTCATGGCACTGCAACAAGAGATTATCGCGGCACTTGGCGTTAAGCCAGTGATTGACGCACCGCAGGAGATCCGCACCAGCGTTGAGTTTCTGAAGTCTTATCTGCAAACCTACCCGTTTATTAAATCGCTGGTGCTGGGCATCAGCGGCGGCCAGGATTCGACGCTGACCGGCAAACTGTGCCAGACCGCGATTAGCGAGCTGCGCGACGAGAGCGGCGATGCCAGCTATCAGTTTATCGCCGTACGTTTACCTTATGGCGTGCAGGCCGATGAGCAGGATTGTCAGGATGCTATCGACTTTATCCAGCCCGACCGCGTACTGAAGGTCAATATTAAGGAAGCGGTGCTGGCCAGTGAGAAAGCGTTGCAGGATGCCGGCATTACCCTCTCCGACTATATCCGCGGCAATGAAAAAGCCCGTGAAAGGATGAAAGCGCAGTACAGCATCGCCGGGATGAATGCCGGTGTGGTGGTCGGCACCGATCACGCAGCTGAAGCGGTCACCGGGTTCTTTACCAAGTACGGCGATGGCGGCACCGATATCAATCCGATTTTCCGTCTGCATAAAGGTCAGGGCAAGCAGCTGCTGAAAACCCTCGGCTGCCCTGAGCATCTCTGGCTGAAGCACCCAACCGCCGATCTGGAAGATGATCGCCCCGGGCTGCAGGATGAAGTGGCGCTGGGTGTCACCTACCAGTTGATCGATCAGTATCTGGAAGGCAAAACAATTGATGCCGCCAGCGCCAGCATTATCGAAGGCTGGTATCTGAAAACCGAGCATAAACGTCGCCCACCGATCACCGTGTTTGACGATTTCTGGAAAAAATAACCCCGCCCCAGTCTCTCAGGGCGACGCAGGCGTCGCCCGTTTAGTAATGGAACATCAATGTCATCTCTGTCGCAACGCGCAACCCTGATGGGACTGCTGGCGATTGTGCTGTGGAGCACATCGGTCGGAATGATCCGCAGCATCAGTGAACTGCTGGGCGCCACCGCCGGTGCTGCCTTAATCTACAGCGCCAGCGCGCTGTTTCTCTGCGGCGTACGCGGTATACCGAAAATTCGCCAGTTTCCGCCTGTGTATCTGTGGTTTGGCGGCCTGCTGTTTGTCAGCTATGAAATCTGTCTGGCCCTGTCGATCGGACTGGCCAGCAGCCGTAGCCAGTCGCTGGAACTGGGGATGATCAACTATCTGTGGCCCTGCCTGACCATCCTGCTGGCTATTCCGCTGAATCAGCAGCAGTATCGCATCTGGCTGTGGCCGGGTCTGGCTCTGTCGCTGCTTGGGATTATCTGGGTGATGAAAGGCGACAGCGCCTGGACACCGGCGCTGCTGTGGCACAATATTCAGTCGAATCCGCTGGCGTATGGCCTGGCGTTTAGCGCTGCGCTGTTATGGGGCTTGTATAACAATATCACCAAACGCTACGCCAACGGCGCCAGTGGCGTGACGCTGTTTTTTATCGTTACCGCGCTGGTGTTATGGCTCAAATTTGCGCTTACGTCGACGCCGCACAGTCTGCACTTTTCGCTGCGCGCCATCGCTGAAGTGCTGTTTATGGGCGCATCGGCGGCGATTGCCTACTCGGCCTGGAACAGCGGTATTCAGCGGGGCAATCTGACCCTGCTGGCCACCGCCTCCTATTTCACGCCGGTATTCTCTACCCTGCTGGCGGCCGTGTGGCTTCAGCTGTCACCCTCATTAAGCTTCTGGCAGGGGGTGGCGATGGTTACCGCCGGTTCACTGATTTGCTGGCTGGCGACGCGCAATCTGCCGCGCGTCGCAGAATAAATTGTGCAATTCATCGACACGGTGGGCGATAACGCCGCCCCTACAGACTATGATAGATTTTGTAGGGGCGGCGTTATCGCCGACCGATGTAAGCGGAGTCTCCAGTGGTAAGACGTGTTGTCACCCATCGCCTTGAATTTGAACCGGCGGCCATCTATCAATATCCCGAGCATCTGCGCGCCTGGCTGGATGAGCTACCTAATCTGCCGGGCGTCTATCTGTTTCATGGCGAAAGTGAACTGATGCCGCTGTATATCGGCAAAAGCATCAATATTCGCAGCCGTGTTATGTCCCACTTCCGCAATGCGGATGCGGCGAAAATGCTGCGCCAGGCGCGGCGAATTAGCTGGATCACTACCGCCGGAGAGCTTGGCGCCCTGCTGCTGGAAGCGCAGATGATTAAAACCCGCCAGCCGCTGTTTAATAAACGGCTGCGCAAAAATCGTCAGCTCTGTTCGCTGCAACTGAATGGCGATAAACCGACCGTGGTCTATGCCAAAGAACTGGATTTCTCCCGCTCACCCAATTTATTTGGTCTGTATGCCAGCCGTTATGCGGCGCTGGAAACCTTAAAGAAGGTGGCTGACGAGCAGCGGCTCTGTTATGGCCTGTTAGGACTGGAAAGCCTCAGTAAAGGGCGTGGCTGCTTTCGCGCCAGTCTCGGGCGCTGTGCCGGGGCCTGCTGCGGTAAAGAGAGTGTGGCGGAGCATCAGCAGCGTCTGCTGAGCGCGCTGGAACAGGTGCGGGTAATGTGCTGGCCATGGCCGGGCGCGGTCGGACTGGTGGAGCAAGGCGTCGCAGAAACCCAGATCCATATAATCGATCACTGGTTTTATCTCGGCTCCGTCAGCGATATCCGCGAAGCCAGCGCGCTGAATGCCACACCGCAGGGATTTGATCAGGATGGCTATAAAATTCTCTGTCGCCCGCTGCTGAGCGGCGACTATACCATTATTCCGCTGACAGAAACGTAAAACCGCCGGTGTTGACCACGGCCTGACAGGCAATGTGGGCAACACCGGCGGTCTCAAATTTTAACCACGTTTAATGCAGGATGGCTTACTCAGCCGGTGCATCTGGTGGTGGCAACATCTTACCTTTCTGCTGCGGCTTTTCCGTCAGACGTTTCTCAAAATTAGCGTTGTACTGCTTTTTCTGTTCAGGTGTCAGCACGTTATACAGCTTGTTCTGAGTTTCCATCATCGCCAGCGCTCGCTCTTTGGCGTCAGCGGTCATGGTAGCCGCCTGGGCTTCCGCTTTGCTCTTATCGAAACTGTCTGCGGCAATAATCGCATGGCTGGCACGACGCTCTTCCAGCGAAGGGCGTTTAAAATCTTTATGTGACTCATGCATAATGCTGCGCATTTTCTCTTTCTGCGCGTCGGTCAGGTTCAGACCTTTAAACATATCGTGCATACCACGATGCATCGGTGGCTTGTGCATCGGTTTTTCTGCGCCTGCTGGCGGTGGCGTCAGGTTGTCAGCCGCAGCATGAACGATATTAGCTGCACCCAGGGCCAGAGTTGTTGCAATAAAAAGGGATGTTAATTTACGCATAATATTGTCCTTACTTTTCAGTTTCATGACGACAGCCTGTGTCGCGAGTTCGAAATCAAGTGTAGAGCGCTGAACGTCAAGTACTCAGAGCGTTGGTAAAGCCCTGAAAGCATAAAAGACAGGAAAGGAACAATCATGAAGAGAATAAGAAGAATAAGGTGAGGAATTGCTAACGAATATGAATTTACCGCGGTTTTAGCAGAAATTATGGAGGAGTGTAACGCTTCAGGCAGGGTTTGGGAAAGATTATGTCAGCGCCAGTGGCATGGTTTCGGGCGCACCGCGCGCCCGGTAAAAACCATCAGCAGCTTAAGGCTTCGTTATGGGCGTTATCTTCCACCAGCATCAGACCGGCGCGCAAACCGCTGGCGACGTTCGGATTCGGGAACAGCACATACTCACGAGCCTGCTGCACAAAATAGCGCTTCTCGCCATCTTCCGCCAGCAGCGTGCCCTGCGGAAAGGCGGTAAAGTTAAGCGTCTCGGCGCTCATATGCAGTTTAAACGCCGGCGACAGACGGGTGATTTGCTGCGAAACCCGATAACGACGCGGCGCTTCACCGCTCTGCGGCAGCGGCTCACCAGACAGCAATGCTGCCAGCGCCTGTTTAGCGGCGGCAAACTGCGACAGATCGTTGGCGCCAAACGGCTGCGCTTTGCCTAACTCCAGCGTACAGCTGGCGGCATTAAAGTGTTCACAACTGTAGTGGGTAAAGGTGCCGCCCGGCGCGCGATGGAACACCAGCGCTTCCAGTCCGGCGGCGCCCAGCCACTGCATAAACGCGTCCGGCCACTCGCGCGGGTTTAACGGCAATACGCCGAAACGCGGATGGTATGAACCACGAATCGCCGTATGCAGATCGATATGCCAGCACACTTCCAGATTATCGCCCGCCTGCCAGAAGGTCTCCATCGCCTGTTCCAGACGCCAGGCGCGTCGGGCTTCCGGACAGTCTTCATACTGCTGCCAGCGACCGCCGAACATCCGGTTAATATCACAACGCAGATAACGTTTGTTTTGACGCAGCGCCGCCGGATTGCCGAGGATCACCAGCAGACGCGGCACCAGCGCTTTTTCGCCGCGCAGCAGCTGCGTCAGTAGCTGATTCAGGATCTCAACCGGCGCGGTTTCATTGCCATGCAGACCGGCGGACACCACGATCGCCTGCTGCGTAGCCTGATGCGGTGTGAACTCGATAATACCTTCATCCCACCACGACCAGCGCAGATGGGCATTCTCGCCTGATAGTTGTTGCGGAGTTTCACCTGACAGCGTTTGCTGTAAAAAATCCTGCATTAGTTCTCCTTTGTATTATTCTGACTCCCTGATAAACAGGGCGTTACGCGGCAACGTCAGCGCCCTGAGCTTTCATCCATGGTTACTTTTGAAAATCGTACACATTGCCTAAGTCTAGCAGCTTCGTCAGCTGATCGAGCGCTTCGCGCCCTTCGCTTAGCAATTGTGGATCGGCGAGGTCATCGGCAGAGAGACGGTCGCGGTAGTAGCGATCTACCCACTGATTGAGCGTGGCGAACAGATGATCATTCATCATCACCGCCGGATTCACCGCGGCCTGCTCCTGCGCAGTAAGCACCACACGCAAGCGTAAACAGGCCGGGCCACCACCGTTACACATACTCTCGCGCAAGTCGAACACTTTCATCTCGCGGATCGGCCCGCCACTCGCCACTAATTCATTCAGATAGCGCCAGACACCCGGATGCTGACGCGCCTCTTCCGGCAGCACCAGCAGCATCTCACCCGGGCTACGGCTCAGCAGCTGGCTGTTAAACAGATAGGTGCTGACCGCATCACTGACCGACACGCGATGATCCGGTACTTCGATGGCGCAAAAACCGCTAACCCGCTGTTGCAGCTGCGCCAGCAGTTGTGGCTGATGCAGAAAAGCGTGCTGATGACAGAACAGCACCTGCTGATTACTGACCGCAATCACATCGTTATGAAACACGCCCTGGTCAATCACCGCCGGATTCTGCTGAGCAAACAGCGTGCTGCTGGCCGGTAACTGATGCAGACGCGCCACCGCCTCGCTGGCTTCACGGGTCTGCCGCGCCGGATAGCGCGCCGGGATCAGGCCGCTGCTGGCCTCTTCACGACCATAGACAAACAGCTGCACGCCGGGATCGCCATACTCAGCGCCAAGGCGGTTATGGTTGGCCGCTCCTTCATCGCCAAACAGCGCGACCTGCGGTAACGCCGGATGCACGGAGAAATAATCCGCATCGCGAAAAATAGCGCTCAGCAATCCCTCGGTGGTGGGCGCTTCCATCGCCCGGTGAAATTTATTATTCAGATTGGCGACGGTGAAATGCACGCGGCGATCGCCGCTGTCCGCCGAGGGCGAGACGGTGGCGGCATTCGCTACCCACATCGCCGAAGCGGAACTCACCGCCAACAGCAATTTTGGCGCCTGCTTAGCCGCCTTTGCCAGCACCTGCGCATCACTGCCGCTAAAACCCAGCTGACGCAGCGCGGCGATATTGGGCCGCTCATGCGGCGGGATCACTCCTTGCGCAAAGCCGAGATCCGCCAGTGCTTTCATCTTCAGCAACCCCTGTTTTGCCGCCAGTCTGGGATTGGACTGCTGATGCTGATTACGCGTCGAGGCTTCATTACCAAACGACAGCCCGGCGTAGTGATGGGTTAAACCCACCAGACCATCAAAATTGACTTCACGGGCGGTCATTTCTGCTCTCCTGTTGCGCTAAAATCCAGTCCCGGTGACAGAGTGGCGGGCAGGGTTAACTGCGGACTCTCCAGCGACGCCATCGGCCATGCGCAGTAATCCGCCGCATACCAGGCGCTGGCGCGATGGTTGCCGGAGGCGCCAATACCGCCAAACGGCGCGCTACTGGAAGCGCCGGTCAGCGGTTTATTCCAGTTAACGATCCCGGCGCGCGCTTCAATCAGCAGCCGGTCAAATTTGCTCCGGTCAGGCGAGATCAAACCACATGAGAGACCGTAACGTGTGCTATTAGCCAGATAAATCGCATGGTCGTAATCGTCGTAGCGGATCACCGCCAGCAACGGCCCGAATACCTCTTCATCTGGCAGATTTTTCAGGTTAGTGACATCAATAATCCCCGGCGTCAGGATGGCGCTGTCGCGTTGCGGCCACTGCATCGCCAGCAGCACCTTGCCACCTGCATCCACGCGCGCCTGCCATTCGTGATAAATACGCTCTGCCGCCTGCGGCGAGATCACGCTGCCCATAAACGGCTGCATCTCATCATCCCAGCGTCCGACACGCAGCCGCCCGGCCACCGCCGCCAGACGCGCCAGGAAGGCATCGCCACTGGCGCCGCGTTTAACCAGCAGGCGGCGCGCACAGGTACAGCGCTGTCCGGCAGTAATAAACGCCGACTGAACAGCAATATGCACTGCCGCATCAATATCATCCGGATCTTCGACAATCAGCGCGTTATTCCCGCCCATTTCCAGCGCCAGCATTTTTTCCGGTTGTCCGGCGAACTGGCGATGCAGCTGGTAGCCGGTACTGGCGCTGCCGGTAAACAGCAGGCCATCAACCTGTTTATCCTGCGCCAGCGCCTGGCCGGTATCGCGCCCGCCCTGTAACAGATTCAGCACGCCGCCCGGCACTCCCGCGCTGTGCCACAAACGCACGGTTTTCTCCGCAGTCAGCGGCGTCAGTTCACTGGGTTTGAACACCACGGTATTCCCTGCCAGCAGCGCCGGCACAATATGGCCGTTCGGCAAATGCCCGGGGAAATTATAGGGGCCAAACACCGCCATCACGCCGTGCGGCCGGTGACGTAAGGCACTTTCGCCCTCCTGCTGCTCGCCGGTGCGGGCATGATAAGCTTTCACCGAGATCGCCACTTTATTGATCATCGCCTGCACTTCGGTCTGCGCTTCCCAACGTGGTTTACCGGTTTCGCGGGCGATAGTGGCCGTCAGATCGTCTTTATGCTGCTCCAGCAGCGCGGCGAATTTCTCAGTAATCGCCTGACGTTCAGCAAACGGACGACGCGCCCAGCCGGGGAAAGCTGCACGCGCCGCTTCGCAGGCGGCAACCACCTGTCCGGCGCTGGCGGTTTTCCCCTGCCACAGCTGAACACCGTCAACCGGATCACATTTAGTGACATTGTCACCGCTACCGGTGATCCATTGACCATTAATACAGTGCGTCATGCTTTTCTCTCCTCGGTAAACAGTTTCACCACCCGCAGACTGTCGCCCGGCTGACACGCCATCACTGCGGCCACTTCAGGGTTAATGGTGATGGCGTCGCATTTCGGATCGGCGCGCAGCAACAGCACGCGGAAACGGCGGTAATCGTTGTTGGCCACCAGACACAGCGGCAGCGTCTCGTTAGCTGGCGCATCACTGATAGCGACCGTCAGCAGGCGGCTTTTACGAATCGCGCGCACCCGATCGATATCGCACTCCAGCGTCGGACCGCCGTCAAAAATATCGACATAGTTCTGATAGCGAAAGCCTTCCGCTTCCAGTACCGCGCGCGCCGGGGCGGTTTGCGGATGCACCTGACCAATCACCGCCTGCGCTTCCGGCGACAGATAATCGATATACAGCGGATGTTTCGGCATCAGCTCGGCAATAAAGGATTTCTGCCCGGTGCCACTGAGAAAATCAGCATCCGCAAAGGCCATCGAAAAGAAGCGACTGCCGACACTGTCCCAGAAAGGAGAACGCCCGTTTTCATCGCTGACGCCGCGCATCTCAGCCACCACTTTATCCATAAAACGATCGCGAAATTCCGCCATAAACAGAAAGCGTGATTTCGACAGCAGATAGCCATTTTTCCCGTCGCGATAATCCGCATCGAGAAACAGCGTACAGAGTTCGCTGCTACCGGTATGGTCATTGCTCAGGGACAGCGTCGGCAGATTGTTATAGACATTCAGCTCTTTCGACGCATGCACCTGGGTGCCGACGCGAAAGTTATACCAGGGATCCTGCAGACCCACAGCAACCTCAATGGCGCAAATGCCCACCGCCCGGTTGCTGTCGCTGTCAGCCAGCACAAAGACATATCCCTGTTCCGCACGCGGCAATGCATCCTGCCAGGTTTGGATTGAGCGTTCGATCCGCGCCGACAGCGTATCGCTGTCGGCAGGCAACGAGGTCAGACCGCCACCGGTTTTACCCGCCAGCGCCAGCAGTTGCGGCAAATCGTCGCGCTCAACGGGACGAATAACCATCATACCCCTGCTCCTTTCACAACCACTTCGCAGGCACGCTCAAAGCGCGCCAGACCCAGCTTCACTTCCTGTTCGCTGATCACCAGTGACGGCGCAAAACGCACCACGCTGGCGCCAGCGATCAGCACCATCACCCCCAGTTCGGCGGCGGCGAGGTTAAACTGTCTGGCTTTACCGCTGTAATCCTCGTTCAACACACAGCCAATCAGCAGGCCTAAGCCACGGATCTCTTTAAACAGATGCAGGCGCTGATTAATCGCATTCAGGCCATCGATAAACCAGCGGTGACGCAGACCCACGCCATCCATCACATCCGGGCGATTAATCAGTTCGATGACTTTCCCCGCCACTGCCCCGGCCAGCGGATTACCGCCATAGGTCGTGCCGTGGGTACCGACACCCATTACAGCCGCCAGTTTTTCCGTGGTCAGCATCGCGCCGATCGGAAAACCGCCGCCCAGCGCTTTAGCAGTGGAGAGCACATCCGGCGTGACGCCATAGTGCATATAGGCATACAGCGAACCGGTACGGCCCACGCCGGTCTGCACTTCATCAAAAATCAGCAGCGCGTGATGCTTATCGCAGAGTTCACGCAGCCCGCGTAAAAAGGCCGGTTCTGCTGGCAACACGCCGCCTTCGCCCTGAATCGGTTCGACAATCACCGCACAGGTATCATCATTAATCAGCGCCGCGGCGGAGGCTAAATTGTTAAACTCCGCATGGCTGATCGCTTCCGGTAACGGAGCAAAATCGCGGGAGTAAGCTGGCTGACCGCCCGCCGTCACGGTAAACAGCGTGCGGCCATGGAAGGCATTATTAAACGCCACAATACCGCTCTTCTGGCTGCCGAAATGATCATGGGCATATTTACGCGCCAGCTTCAGCGCCGCCTCATTAGCTTCCGCACCGGAGTTACAGAAGAACACCCGCTCGGCAAAGGTGGCGTCAATCAGCTGCTTCGCCAGACGTAAAATCGGCTCGTTGGTATAACCGTTACCGGTATGCCACAGGCGTGCCGCCTGCTGTTGTAACGCCAGCTGTAATTCAGGATGAGCGTGGCCAAGCGCGTTCACTGCGATGCCACCAGCAAAATCGATATAATCTTTATTGTTTTGATCCCACAGCGTAGACCCCTCGGCTTTGACCGGTACAAAGCTGGCAGGTGCATAGGTTGGCACCATCCACTGATCAAAATTCTCACGTGATACTGACTGTTGCATAGCGGCCTCACTGCTCACCCTAAGTGAACGAAAAGTTTAAAAAATGTTAATAAAATAACTCACCACGGCTCTACTGTAATTTGCACGCATCGTGCCAGCCAGCGCTAAAAATGCATAAAATGATTGAGAGAACCCAATATCAATAAGTTACGTCAATGTCATATGCAGTGTTAACGCATAAAAAGTGAATAACAATCCGAAAGCAGGCCACTGGCGGAACATAAAAAAGCAGAATTATGCATTAGCAAAATTAAATATGGCTTTTGTGATCGATGATGGGATTTGGTTGTATTAAGAAGCAGTTACTGCACATTTCTGGCGCATTGCGCACCAGAGAAGTGCACCTGAACAGCAATCTGTTATAGCTTTAATTCAAATAACTGTGTCTGTTATCATTCCTTGCGCCATGTTTAACTGAAAGCTCTTCTACACTTGTAGTGACTGAACGCTGCTGGTTCAGCCCCTTCTTTCTGCTTTTTGGCAGCAATGCAATGACACTAATGAGGTGCCTATGTTCGGTTTAGACGCATTCGAACTGGCAAGGATACAATTCGCTTTTACCGTCTCTTTCCATATTATTTTTCCGGCGATCACTATCGGGCTGGCCAGCTTCCTGATGGTGCTGGAAGCCTTATGGCTGAAGACCAAAGACGATACCTGGCGCGATCTGTATCATTTCTGGCTCAAAATATTTGCCGTTAACTTCGGTATGGGGGTGGTTTCCGGACTGGTGATGGCCTATCAGTTCGGCACTAACTGGAGTGGTTTTTCCGCTTTTGCCGGCAGCATTGCCGGCCCGCTATTAACCTATGAGGTACTGACTGCTTTCTTCCTTGAAGCAGGCTTCCTTGGCGTCATGATGTTTGGCTGGAACCGGGTGGGACCGGGGCTGCACTTCTTCTCTACCTGTATGGTGGCGCTCGGCACCCTGATGTCGACCTTCTGGATTCTGGCGTCGAACAGCTTTATGCATACGCCGCAGGGCTATGAGATTGTCAATAATCAGCTGATCCCGGTCGACTGGCTGAAAGTAGTGTTTAACCCCTCCTTCCCTTATCGCCTGCTGCATATGGCTACCGCCGCTTTCCTTGCCAGCACCTTTTTTGTCGGCGCCTCAGGAGCGTGGCATCTGCTGCGCGGCAATAAAAGTCCGGCGGTAAAACGCATGTTTTCCATGGCGATGTGGATGGCGCTGATCGTGGCGCCGATTCAGGCCGGTATCGGGGATGCCCATGGCTTAAACACCCTGAAATACCAGCCAGCGAAAATCGCCGCAATTGAAGGTCACTGGGAGAATAAAAACAGCGATCCAACCCCGCTGATTCTGTTTGGCTGGCCGGATATGCAGGCGGAACAGACGAAATATGCGCTTGAAGTGCCATACCTCGGCAGCCTGATTCTGACCCACAGCCTCGACAAACAGATACCGGCGCTGAAAAGCTTCCCGCCGGAGGATCGGCCAAATTCCACTGTGGTCTTCTGGTCGTTCCGCATTATGGTGGCGCTGGGACTACTGATGATCACCGCCGGTGTCTGGAGTCTGTGGCTGCGCTTGCGTCACCGTCTGTACGATCAGCGCTGGTTCCACCGCTTTGTGCTGCTGATGGGGCCGTCCGGTCTGCTGGCGATTCTGGCTGGCTGGTTTACCACCGAAATTGGCCGCCAGCCGTGGGTGGTGTATGGCCTGCTGCGCACCCGCGATGCGGTATCGGCCCATGGCGCGTTACAAATGTCGGTCAGTCTGCTGGCTTTCGTGCTGGTGTATGGCTCGGTATTTGGCGTTGGTCTGATCTATCTGCTGAAGCTGGTGGCGCGCGGCCCACAACCTTATGAAGAACATGCGCCGGAAGGCGGACCTGGCACGCCGCGCACGCCTGCGCGTCCGCTGTCCGCCGCCGATGATGCTTTTGATCAACCACAGAGGAAACAGTAATGGGTATCGATCTTGCTCTGATTTGGTTCATCATCATCGTGTTCAGCATCCTGATGTATGTGGTGATGGATGGTTTCGACCTCGGTATCGGCCTGCTCTATCCGTTAGTGCCGGACACGGAGGATCGCGATGTGATGATGAACACCGTCGCGCCGGTATGGGATGGCAATGAAACCTGGCTGGTAATGGGTGGCGCCGGACTGTTTGGCGCCTTTCCCCTCGCCTATGCGGTGATCCTCGATGCGCTGACCATTCCGCTGACCATTATGCTGATCGGGCTGATATTTCGCGGCGTTGCCTTTGAAT
This sequence comes from Winslowiella toletana, assembly GCF_017875465.1. NCBI lineage: Bacteria > Pseudomonadati > Pseudomonadota > Gammaproteobacteria > Enterobacterales > Erwiniaceae > Winslowiella > Winslowiella toletana. Next base: position 4,716,227 of record NZ_JAGGMQ010000001.1, on the reverse strand, counting down.
TTCGTTTTAAGGCGACACCCGCACACCGCCCGTTTTGGGATAAGTCATTTATCGGCGGCTCCTTTGTGGCGACTTTTGCGCAAGGCGTGGTGCTCGGCGCTTTCCTGAATGGCTTTCCGGTGGCGGGACGCACATGGAGCGGCTCGGCGTTTGACTGGCTGACCCCTTTCAGTCTGTTCTGCGGGCTGGGATTAGTGGTCGCCTATGCGCTGCTGGGGTGCAGCTGGCTGATTATTAAAACGGAAGGTGAGCTGCTGTTACGGATGCGTAAGCTGGCCCGTCCGTTGCTGCTGGCGCTGCTGGTGATTCTGGCGATTGTCAGCGCCTGGACACCACTGTCACACACTGCAATTGCCGAACGTTGGTTTAGCTTCCCTAATCTGTTCTTTTTCCTGCCGGTACCGGTCCTGGTGCTGCTGGTCTCATGGGGATTGTGGCGCAGCGCGTGGAACCGCGACGCCCATTATTCGCCATTTATGCTGACGCTGGGGTTAGTGTTCCTCGGATTCAGCGGACTGGGCATCAGCATCTGGCCGAACCTGATCCCGCCGGATATCACTTTCCGCGCCGCCTCCTCACCGCCACAAAGCCAGGGTTTTATGCTGGTTGGCGCGCTGTTTATCATCCCACTTATTCTGGTCTATACCCTGTGGAGTTACTATGTGTTCCGCGGCAAGGTTAAACCAGAACACGGTTATCACTGAGGAACTGACTATGCAATTTATCCAGCGGATGACGCAGAAGAACCTGAAACAGCCGTGGTGGAAGAGAGTGTACTGGATGCTGATTATCTGGTTCGGCAGTGTACTGGCGCTGTTTATTATCGCCAGCCTGTTTCGCGCATTAATGAGCGCCGCCGGTTTAAAACTTCATTAATCTTAATCATACCTGCCAGCAGCGGTGAGGATTTCACCGCTGCTTTATTTATTACCTTGCATTGATAATTAGCACACTACTGACACCCCGCTGTATTATCCCCTCTGATATCAATTCTGTAATGTTAATTCTCTGCTGCACAATTTTATATTTCAGACAAGAAACATTTGTAACTGTAGAAATGAAAATAAAGCTTCAATTCGCGCGAATCTTTTTTGTTACTGAACATAAGATGTGAACTATTTGCAAAATTCGCAAAGTTAAATGCCAGCTAAACGAAAAAGCAAAAACGAACAACATTTAAACAATAACCTTCTGTTAACAGTAGGTTATCGCGTTACCTGATGATCTAATGAGGAAATAGCCATAATAAGAAAAAATGATAAACACATGAAAAAAACGTGTTTAACCATCGTTATTATTGATAAATGCTATATTTTTACATTTTGTAACACTTATGTTCTTATTGTAAATTTATTATTTGTGACATTTTCATGTTGGTCGCAAAAGCGCGTCACAAATAAAAATAATTTACAGGATACTTTTTATGATGAAGCATAACGTAATTGCAGTGGTAGTCCCTCTGCTGCTGGGGCTCGGTAGTGCGCAGGCGGCAGAGATTTATAACAAGGACGGTAATAAGCTGGCGCTGGATGGTAAAATTAACGCTGGCCATGTGTTTACCAAAGACGATAACAGCGATGGCGACTCCACCTATATCCGTTTAGGGTTTAAAGGCGAGACGCAAATCACCGACCAGCTGACTGGCTATGGCCGCTGGCAGTACCAGTTCCAGGGCAACAATTCCGAGAGTGATGCGGATGCGCAGAGCGGCAACAAAACCCGTTTAGGCTTTGCAGGTCTGAAATATGGCAACCTGGGCTCATTCGATTACGGCCGCAACTACGGTCTGATCTATGACGCGCTGGCCTCCACCGATATGCTGCCAAAATTTGGTGGCGACTCCGGCTACACTGACGCCTTCCTCGCCGGTCGCTCCACGGGCGTAGCCACTTACCGTAACAGCGGCTTCTTTGGTCTGGTTGATGGCCTGGATATCGGCCTGCAGTATCAGGGTAAAAACGATCGTGGCACCGATACTAACGGTATTCGCCGCTCGAACGGTGATGGTTATGCGCTCTCTGCGGCTTACAACCTTGACCTCGGCCTGTCATTTACCGGTGCTTTCGCCAGTCTTGACCGCACTGAAGGCCAGAACGCGGCTTCGCGCGGTGAAGGCGAGCGCGCGCAGTCATGGGCAACCTCGGTTAAGTACGATGCTAACCAGGTTTACCTGGCGACCATGTATGGCGAAACGCTGAATGCCACCCCAATCAGCGGTGGCTACGCCAACAAAGCGCAGAACTTCGAAGCCGTGGCCCAGTACCAGTTCCTGAACGGTCTGCGTCCGTCTCTGGCCTATGTGTCATCAAAAGCCAAAGATGTTGAAGAGATCGGCAGTGTCGACCTGTTTAAATACGTTGCAGTAGGCACCTACTACTACTTCAATAAAAACATGGTGTTCTACGCAGAATACAAAATTAACCTGCTGGATAGCGATAACGCCCTCGGCCTGGCTAACGATGATGTCACCGGTGTTGGCCTGACTTACCAGTTCTGAGTTAATTCCCTCTCATTGGTTGCGGTTCTGTTGTGTCGACAAACCGCAAATAAAAAAGGGCAGCGTGTAAACGCTGCCCTTTTCTTTTGCCGTCAGCCCTCAGGTTACACGGAACTGCGCATCCGGACGGATGGCATCCGGCAACAGCGTTTCGTTATTCATCTCGCGCAGATTGATCTCAATATTGGTGCACATGGCATCCATCGGCAGATGGTTACTGGCATAGCCAAACGGCGTCTCCAGCTCTTCCGCCAGCGTATCCAGCGACAGGAAGGTATAGGCGATAAAGACCGATACCAGCGGCGTCATATAGTGCAGGTCCGGCACCAGTGCAAACGGCAGCAGCGTACAGAACAGATATACCGTGCGATGCAGCAGCAGGCCATAAGCAAAGGGCACCGGCATACTCGCCAGCCGCTCACAGCCGCCCAGCACCTGGGTCAGCTGATTCAGACTCTGGTCCATACTGACATACACCATATCGGACACATTGCCCCGCCGGCGCTGCTCAGCCAGCCATTGCGACAGCTGTAACTCGATAAAATTGGTCGGTGCGCGGCGTTGCAGCACAATCTCTGCTTCACTGCCGAGATAGCGAGTCAGATCTTCGCGCGCATCGCTGCCGCGCAGCTGGTGCTTCATGCTGTAACAAAACGCCATCAGCAAGGTGGTGACGCGTGGCACTTCATGGGGACAGATTGCCAGCGCCTGACGCTGAATGGTGCGACAGGCAATCAGCAAGCCGCCCCATAACTGGCGCGCTTCGGTAAAACGGGCATAGCAAACGCTGTTACGAAAACCAAGAAAGATAGCAATCGACACCCCGAGCAGACTAAAAGGCGCCAGCGTTAACTTCACGCCCAGCGACTCATACCAGCCAAGGCAGAAGATGGCGATAACGGACATCGCCAGATTAAGAGCGAGACGAAACAGAATGCCGGGCAGCACCGAGCCGTGCCAGGCAAACAGGCGGATAAACCAGTGACGATGGGGGCGGATGATCATGATGTGCAGGTGGTTGTAATTTTCGCCGATTGTGGCAAAAAGCCATGCCGCTGGAAAGGACTATTTTGTGATATCAGTCACATTTTTATGGCGACAGGTTATAGCGCATTTGTTGACTTCACAGATCGCGGATCCATAGCTGATCCACCAGGTCCTTACCGAAGCGGTGCCGCGCTTGCTCTTCTGTCAGCCTGAAGCCAGTCTGCTGATAAATTTTCGCGGCCGCAATCAGTATGCTGTAAGTCGACAGCACCATTTTTTTATAGCCGGCTTGGCGGGCAAAGGTCAGCGCTTCTTCCACCAGTCGATGGCCGATCCCCAGTCCGCGCGCGCTGGCATCAACATACAACACCCGCAGACGCGCGGTGTCATCATCCTCACGCACCACAAAAACCGAGCCGACCAGCTTGCCGGCTTTTTCAGCAATCCAGCAGCGCGCTTTACCGGGTACAAATTCCCGCAGATATTTCGCCACAATCTCCGCCACCCTCGCTTCAAATTCGCTACTCCAGCCATACTCCGTGGCATACAGCAGCGCATTATGATGCACCACCATCCCCAGATCGCCAGGCTGCGGATCGCGCAAAATATATCCCGGCGCCGGACTGCCAAGCAGCCCCTCAATCTGGTTCATCGCATTGGTCAGCTGCTGTTGCTGCGTGGCGGAAAGCGGCTCCAGCATCGCCATCAGCTGCTGCTGCGCCAGCGCGTTAAGCAACTCAATGCGTGTCAGTCCCTTATCTGTCAGTTGCAGCTGCAACACGCGGGCATCTTCGGTTGAACGGGTTTTGGTGATCAGTCGCTGGTTTTCGAGACCAGAAATCACCCGACTCAGATAGCCAATATTCAGGCTCAGCTGGCGGCAGATAGCGGACGTGGTCAGCTGAGGATGCATCAGCAGTTCATGCAGCACCCGCACTTCAGTCAGTGAGAATTCGCTGCTAAGCAGTTGCTGGTTAAGCTTATCGATCTGACGGCTATAGAAGCGGTTAAACTGGCGCACCAACTCTGCACGCTCAGACAGCGTCTTGTCGGTCATAGCTGCTCTCTCTGTTGCCAGCGTTAAACAAGCAAATTTACCTGTTTAATATAGGCGCAGAAAGATCACGCGGTTGTGATATGGCTGGCAACTGCGTGGTGCAGATTACGGCGCCATCAGATCGTAGCTCGTGTTACCGGCACTCTGTAGCGTCATCGGCGGTGACAATTTCAGGGTGATCCAGTTGGAGGTGACGCGCTGCTGCTTGCTGTCTTCCAGCGTGACCGACAGCCGGTACTCATTGCTGGCGCCAGCTGAACTGTCCCACTGCGGCATAATAATTGACCAGCCCTGCGGGTCGCTGTTATTGGCTGGTGGCGTCAGGCTGAGCGCCTGCGTATCGCCCTGCCAGCTGACGCGGGTAATATCGTTGCTGGCGCGAATCTGTAATTTCAGCGGCAGAGTTTCGCCGCTCTGTAACTGCCATGGCGGCGTGGCAAGGAACACTCCCAGCGTTTTACGCTGCCGGAACTCCAGCACCGGGGTGTTATTTCGTTCCACCACATCATAACGACTGCCACTCAGCGAGCGCGCGGCAGCGACATTGTCTGCCGACAACTGCTGGCTCAGCGCCACGCCAATGCGGTAATTAACCTTCATGCCAAACTGATCCTGCGACTCGCCGCCCTCGCCCTCTTTATGCGCAGCGGTAAAGCTCAGCAGCGGCACCGGGGTGTAATTGACACCCACTTTAACCGCCACCGGATTACGGTAACTGCTGCCGCTGTTGAACAGGTCAATATTATCACCAAGATACTGCTCATAAGTCAGGGAGACCCCAAGCTGGCGGTAAAATGGCAGATAGCCCTGGGTGGTGATGTCATAGCCACGCGCCAGCCGCATCTGTGAACTGCTGCTGCGATTGCGCCAGCCGGAAAGCGGATGGTAGTAATTGGCGGAGAAATGCAGGAAGTCGCCCCACGCCTCGGTGCCGACGCCAGCGCGCTGCATACCGCTGTCAAACTGGCGATCAACAAAAGTGTTATAACCCAGCATCCAGTCACCGGCAAACCAGCGCTGACCGAGACCAAGATTGCCCACCGCACCCTCATCGGTTTGCGACACGCCAAGCTGGGTAAAGGTCAGGTACTGATATTTATCCTGCCACGGCGTCAGCAACTGGGCGCTGCTGCCATCGAGGTTGCCGTCCATATCCACCTGCAATGACAGGTTGGCGGTGCCATATGGCGAAAGCAGGCTCTGCCCGCGGTCAACCACTCGCTCCGCCACTTCATCACGAAAATGGTTAAACGCCCACTGCCCGGCCTGCTTGCCCAGCGGATCGTCATTGCCGCTGTCCATACTGGCCTCGCCAATATCTTTGGCCACCGTCGCCAGATTTTTGGCAAAGCTGTCATTGCTGGCGCTGGCATTACCCAGGTCAGGCAGACTGCTTTGCAGCTGGCTAAAACGCGCAGGATTTTCAAAGGGATAGTCGGGAACTTGCGTGTTGGTTTGCAGAGCGTAAGCGCCGGGCACGGTGAGTCCGATGCCACTGAGCATCAGTACCACGGGGATTGTCTGTTTGCGCTGCAGTAATGCCATTACACCTACCGTTTAGCTGTCGGGTTCACCAATTTATGACCGATCTCACGGACTTGACATAAAAAAGTAGACTTCAGCTTAACATACTGTTCGGCGTATTTCGAAAAATCGCTACTCTGCGGCCAGCGGAAAAGATAATCAGCATAACTAAAATGCGTATGGCAACTTATTGAATTATCGACCAGACTTTAGCCAGTTTCTCACTTAAGAGGATTGACCATGAAGAAAACGCTACTCTGCGCCAGCCTGCTGCTGGCCACCGCCAGCGCGGGTGCTGAGCAGGTCTTCAGCCTGAGCTCGCCGGACTTTTCTGATAATGCGCTGCTGGCGCAACAATTTGCCGGCGCCACGCCAGGCAATGCCAGCTGCACCGGCAAAAACGTCTCACCGGCGCTTAGCTGGAGCAGTGCGCCGCAGGGCACCAAAAGTTTCGCGTTACTGGTGTTTGATCCGGAAGGCGCCAAAGGTCTTGGCGTGTCGCATCTGGTGGCCTATAACATTCCCGCTGAGCGCAGCAGCTTTGCACAGGGTGAGCTTACCGCGGGCACCGGCTATACCGGCGGTAAAAACACCCCGGGGAATGACCGCTACCATGGCCCCTGTCCACCGGCAGGCAGCGGCGCACACCACTATGTGTTTACGCTGATTGCCACCGACCTGCCCGCCAGCGGCTTGCAACATGGTTTAACCCGCGAAGCGTTGCTGGCAAAACTTAAAGGCCACGCCCTCGGCGCGGCCGGGATTATTGGTCGTTACAGTAACTGATCACGACATAATTAATCCGCCATCGACATTGATGGTCTGTCCGGTGATATAGCGCGCGTCATCGGACGCCAGAAACGCCACCAGCCCGGCGACATCGCGCGGCTGCCCGGCGCGTTTTAGCGGGATACCCTCAACCCACTCCGCCATCAGTTCGCCTTTGCCGTAACGTTTGCTGTCGTTGCTGAGAATCTCCCCCCATACACGGTCGTTATAGTCCCACATCTCACTTTCGATAATTCCCGGGCAGAAGGCATTGACGGTGATATGCCAGGGCGCCAGCTCATGGGCCAGGCTCTGGGTAATGCCGATCACCCCCATTTTGCTGGCTGCGTAGTGTGGCGTATAGATAAAGCCCTGACGCCCCTGGCCGGAAGAGGTATTGATCAGGCTGCCGCTCTGCTGCTTCACCATATATTTCGCCGCTTCGCGGCAGCAGAGCCAGACGCCGGTAGTATTCACCGCGAGGATGCGCTCGAAATCGGCTTTTGGCATAGTGTCGTAAGTTGCAATGGTGATCACCCCGGCATTCTGAATCGAAACATCGATGCTGCCGAACTTCTCTGCCGCCTGCTGATACAGCGCCTGCACCTGCGCTTCATCGGTCACATCAACCTGTAGCGCCAGAATCTCCGCGCCATACTGCGCGCGCAGTTTTTCTGCCGTCGCCTGCACCCGCTCACCATCATTAGAAACCATTACCAGCCGGGCGCCATCCCCGGCAAAACGCTCTGCAATCCCGGCGCCAATGCCACGGCAGGCACCGGTGATCACCACCGTTTTCCCGCTAAAATCACGCTTCATATTCTGCTCCTGTTGAGGGTGGCCATCACGCTGCCTGCTGTTTAATTTCATGGCGACGCATTAACACCACCTTACTTTGTAAACGCTGCTGGAACTGGTCGATCACCACTGCGGTGACAATCACCAGGCCTTTAATCACCATCTGCCAGAAGTCACTGACGCCCATCATCACCATGCCGTCGGCAAGAAAAACGATAACAAAGGCGCCAATAATCGAGCCGGAAACCCGGCCACGTCCGCCCGCCAGCGCGGTGCCGCCCAGCACCGTGGCGCCGATGGCGTCCATCTCGAACATATTGCCGGTCATCGGATGGGCGGTTTGCAGCTGTGAGGCCACCACCAGCCCGACCAGCGCGGCGCACAGCCCGGAGAAGCCATATACAAACACTTTCACTTTGATAATCGGCACACCGGCGAGGCGCGCGGCGGATTCATTGCCGCCAGTGGCGTAGATATAGCGCCCCAGCGGGGTTTTACGCGTCAGATACAGACCCAGCAGCAGAAATCCCAGCATCAGCCAGATGGGGATATAGACGCCGAATACCGTGCCGGAACCGAGAATCGCAAAACCGGTATTGCCCAGTGCATCAAGGCCGACCAGGTTGGCATAGGTGCTGCCGTCGTTAAACAGCAGCGCCGCGCCACGCGCCACATACATCATGCCGAGCGTACAGATAAAGGGTGCGACGCCCAGGCGGGTGATCACCGCGCCATTGACCAGGCCAATCAGTACACCGAACACCGCCACCAGCAGGATCACCTCGGGCACATTAAGGAACAGAATATTGCCGCCCCACAGCGGAATGCCGTTGGTCAGCAGAGCGCCCGCCACCATGCCGCAAATCCCCGCCACCGCCCCGACCGACAGATCGATACCGCCGGTGAGGATCACCAGCGTCATGCCGATGGCCAGCAGGCCGGTAATCGCCACGTGTTGCGTCATAATCAGCAGGTTTGAGGTGGTAAGAAAGTTCGGCACCATAATGCTAAAGAAACCAATCACGATTAACAGGGCGATAAAGGTGCGCGCTTTAAGTAAGTACATGTAAAGCAGGTATTTCTGGTTCATCTTATTATCCTCAGCGCGGTCAGTCATGCGGCGTTGACGCCGCTATCAGCATTTCGCGCGTCGCCTCGGCGCGCGGTAAATCGGCGGTGATCCTGCCATCGGCCATCACTAAAATGCGGTCGGCCAGCGCCATCACTTCATCCAGTTCGGAAGAGGAGAACATCACCGCCAGCCCCTGATGCGCCATCGAACCAATCAGGTGGTAAACATCGGTTTTTGCCCCGACATCGATGCCGCGTGTCGGCTCATCCAGCAGCACCACTTCCGGCCCGGTCATTAATGCCTTACCCAGCACCACTTTCTGCTGATTGCCGCCGCTCAGGGACGTGATCGGCAACTCGACATCACTGACTTTGATCGCCAGTCGCTGGATCATATCGCTGACCCGGCTCTGCTCTTTGCCGGGCCGCAGCAGCGCCAGTGCGCGATAAAATGCGCGCAGGCTGACATCGGAGAGGGTCATATTGGTTTTGATCGACATCAGCTGGATCACCCCTTCGCCCTGACGATCTTCCGGCACCAGCGCAATACCGCGCTTAAGCCGCTGCTGAAAATTGTATTTCGCCAGCGACTGGCCATTCAGCGTGACGCTGCCGCTCTGACAGTGCATCAGGCCAATCACCCCTTTAAACAGCTCGGTACGTCCGGCGCCCAGCAGGCCATAAATGCCCAGCACTTCGCCTTTGCGCAGGGTAAATGAGACATCGTTCAGCTTGTAGCCGCCGTTCTGATGCAGCGCCGTCAGACCGCTGACCGCCAGCACCGTTTCGCCCTGGCTGGCCGGGGAGTAATCAAAATGCTTTTTCTTATCGCCAACCATCTGCTCGATAATCCACGGCACGCTGGCGTCGCGCACATCGCGCTCGCTGATAAAACGTCCATCGCGAAAAATGGTGATGTGATCGCCAATCTCCATCAGCTCTTCCAGCCGGTGTGAGATATAGATAATGGTGACGCCACGTCGCTTCAGCTGCGCAATCACGTTAAACAGCACTTTGACTTCCGACTGACTCAGCGCCGAAGTCGGCTCATCCATAATCAGTACCCGGGTATCTTTTGACAGCGCCCGCGCGATCTCCACCAGTTGCTGATGGCCGATACCCAGTTCGCCGAGCGAGGCATAGGGGTCGACATCCAGCTCCAGCCGCTCCAGCAGCGCTTTCGCCAGCTGATACTGATACTTCTCATTAATCCGTCCGCGCTGGAAAAACTCATTGCCGATAAAGATGTTGTCCATCACATTCATATTGGGAAACAGGTTCAGCTCCTGAAAAATAATGCTGATGCCATGTTTTTCCGCCTGCTGAGTGGAGTGCAGCTGGACAGGTTCGCCGTCGAGGAAAATCTGTCCGGAGGAGGGCGTTTCCACCCCGGCCAGCATTTTCATCATGGTGGATTTACCCGCGCCGTTCTCGCCGATCAGCACATTGACCTGATTGCGATAGACGCGGTAATTGACCTGGTCGAGAGCGATAACGCCGGGATAGATGCGCGACACATTCTGCGTCTCGATAATCACTTCCGCCGGTTGCGCCTGCTCGGTTTGCATCTGGGCCATCACTCACTCCTTACTGACGCGTTACCCGCGCCGGGGTAATATCCGGTACGGTCTGCGGAATATCCCAGCTGCTGAATACCCCCACCACTTCAAGCTTATCGCCCACTTTCGGTTGCAGCGTTTTCATCTGGTCGGAGGCCTGGTTATTGATCGCGCGGCCATAGTCGCCAAACAGCACCTGGTCGTTAAAATCCTGATAACTTGCGCCTTTATAAGCATCGCGCAGCGCCGTGCCGCGAATAATCGGCCCGATCTGTACTGGCGCACTGAGACCGCTGACATCTTTCACTGTCATCTTGCCGCTGCGCGAGGTGGTATTGACGTTCTCCACTGCGCCCTTTACCAGCACGGTAAACACACACGGATTCTCCGCCTGCGCGCGATAACCGAATGCCTGGCAGGCGCTGTCAAAATCCTTCGCCGCCGCCAGATCTTTCATCAGCGCATCAAGCGGTTTCGCCTCGCTGGCCAGTTGCGGAATGATTTTTTGCTGAAACACCTGATGAACATCCGCCATCTTCGGGTTCGGCGGATTTTTTAATGCGGCCAGCTCCTGCTGGGACACGATACGGCAGCCACCTAAGGCCAGTGCGGCAATCGTCAGCCAGACACTTCTGAACATCGTTACTCTCCTTTGCGCCCGCGAGGCGGGCGCGACAGCAATGGGTCACAGGTTACGACTTAAAGTTAAAGTCCTGAACCTTGCTGGCATTCTCCGGCGTAATCAGGATGCCGCGAAACATCACGCGCTGTTTCTCGGGTTTGGCGCCTTTCTGGATAAAGTTATCGAGGTCGGTCACACCCTGCGCGGCAATCGCCTGCGCCTGCAACATCACGGTAGCTTTCAGCGTGCCGGCTTTGACCGCTTCACGTTCGTCGTTGCTGCCATCGATACCCACCACCACCACATCGTCACGGCCAGCCGCTTTCAGCGCGGCAATCGCCCCCAGCGCCACCGGACCGTTACCACAGATCACCCCTTTCACATCCGGATGTGCCTGCAGAATACTGTCCATAATGCGTTTACCGTCAATCAGCGTCCCCTTAGCATCCTGGCGCGCCACGCTCTGCATATCGGCGTATTGATCCAGCACCTGGTGGAAGGATTTGGATCGCGTCACACAGTTGTTATCTGCGAGGTTACAAGTCAGCTCGGCATATTTGCCCTTCTCGCCCATCTTCTCGACAAACACGTTGGCGACATCGGAACCCGCCTGGAAGTTGTTATGGGTAATTTGCACCAGCGCCACATCGTCAACCGGGATTTCACGGTTGATCAGCACTACCGGGATACCGGCATCTTTGGCTTTTTTGATCGCCGCCACGCTGGCGGTGGAGTCAGCGTTATCCAGCACAATGCCCTGGACTTTTTTACCAATGGCAGCATCGATTAATTCGCTTTGCTTCTTCACATCTTCGCCATGCGAAAGCACCGAGGTTTTATACCCCAGCTCCTGCGCCTTCAGGTTGGCGCCTTTGGCTTCAGAGGCGTAATAAGGGTTATCCAGTGAGTTAACCATAATCATAATGGTGCCTTTCTCCGCGGCGAACAGCGCCGGGGAGAAACTACAAGCCGTGGCAACGGCTAACAGCAATAAACGCGTTTTCATGATGATGTTCTCTCTATTTGTTATATGCAGGGTAAAACGATGTTCTGGTGCTTACGCGGGCGGCGAGAATGCCGCCCCTACGGGTTTTGTAAGGGAGCCGTTCTCGGCTCCCTTTTGATTACCAAATGGTGAAACCGCCATCGATCATCAGATCGGCGCCGGTGATCATGTCACTGCCGTTGCTGGCGAAAAACAGCACCGCTGCGGCGATCTCGTCCGTAAAGGCGAAGCGGCCGAGTGGAATTAATTTTTTCATGGCTTCCCCCTTCTCACCGCGCCAGGCTTTTTCACCCATTGGCGTCAGCACTACGGTCGGTGACAGGGTGTTAACGTTGATTTTGTGCGGCGCAAACTCTTTCGCCATCACTTTGGTCATGCCCAGCAGCCCGGCTTTCGCTGAGGTGTAGGCCACATGGTTATCGATGGCGATGGAAGCCGCCTGTGAGGCGATATTGATGATTTTGCCGCCGCGACCGGCGGCAATCATCTGCCTGGCCGCCGCCTGCGAGCAGAGGAAGGGACCGGTCAGATTGACGGCAAGCTGTTTTTGCCACTCGGCAAACTCGGTCTCCAGTACCGGCTGTAACATTACATAGCCCGCGCAGTTCAGCAGAATATCCAGATGACCATAGTGGGCGACCACCTGACGGAAAGCGTCCTCCACCGAAGCGGGATCGGTGACGTCGCAGGAAACAAACAGCACGCGGGCGGTATCGAATTGTGCGGCGATTTCCGCCACTTTATCCTGCTCAAATGCCGGATAGAGCAGTGCAAGGCTGGCGCCCTTCGCCAGCAGCATCTGATTACTGGCCATCGCAATGCCGCCGAGGCCACCGGTGACCACCGCCACTTTTCCGCTCAAATCAAGATTGATATCCACGCCGTAACGCAGACTGACATCGTATTCACTACTCATCCCGGCTCTCCTTATGCTCTGGCACTACTGACGAAACGGCTCTATTGATTTTCGAATAAAAATATACGCTATCGATTGTTAATGGTTTGTGGCGCAGATCATAGTTCAAATAAAAACCACAACTGCTGTTAAACCACTGATTTATTAGCATAGTGATAATTCCAAAAACAGACCATATGGAAAAATAAGCGTGAAAAGCGTGATAAATCAATCGCATTTCATCCATAACATTTTCGAACGAAAGCGTTATGTGCATTAAAGCCATCTCGCTTTAACTCACCAGCGGCGTTAATATTTGCTGCAGTAATAGCGACTGAGCCGAGCCTGAGCGCGACAATCAGGAAAAGGGAGTATTTCGATTGAAAAGCAAAAGTGAACAGCTGGCTGATATGCAGCAACGCCGCGATAAGATCCTGGAGATGATTCGGGAGGACGGCACCGTCACGGTAAAAATGCTGACAGAGGCTTTTAACCTGACCGAAGCCACCATCCGCACCGATCTGCGCAGTCTGCAGCAGCAGGGGCATGTCCAGCGCTATCATGGCGGCGCCACCTTAATGACCGGCAGGCAGAATACCGGTGCGCTGCTGCTGGAACGCCAGACGCATCTGGAGGCGAAAGACGCCATTGGCCGGCTGGCGGCGCAACATATTGAGAATGGCGATACGGTGATTTTCGATTCCGGCACCACCACTACCGCAATCGCTAATCATATGAGCCATATTCGAAAGCTGTCGGTTATCACTACCGCAGTGAATATCGCGCTGAAGCTGGGCGGCGAGCCGGGGATCAATATCCTGCTTACCGGCGGCACCTTTAAATTCCCCACGCTCTCCACCTCAGGTGAAAAAGCCGCCGGATTTTTTGACAATGTGCTGGCCGGTAAACTGTTCCTCGCCACCGCCTGCATCTCACCGCGCCTCGGGCTGAGCTTCCCCAGCGAGACCGATATCAAAGTGAAAACCGCGATGATGAAATCAGCCAGCACCGTCTATGTGGTGGCCGATTCCAGTAAAATCGATAAGGTGTCGATGTTTGCCATGCCCTGCGACTGGAGCGATATCCACTATCTGATCACCGACAGCGGCATCTCTCAGCTGTCGATTAACGCGTTTGAAGCGCTGGGCGTCAAAGTACTGGTGGCGGAATAAGCGGGCCGGTACAGTGTCACCACCTCGCCGACAATCAGCAGACTCGGTGACTGCGGTAGCTGCTGTGCCACGCAGCTGGCCAGTTCGCTTAAGCGGGTGATAATGACTCGCTGATCGTGCCGGGTGCCGCGCTCAATAATCGCCACCGGCGTTTGCGCATCGCGACCATGAGCAATCAGCTGCTGGCTTAATGCTTCGCACCAGGTCAGTCCCATATAAAACACCAGCGTCTGACGCGGATCCTGTAAACTCTGCCAGTCCGGCTGCGGTTTGCCATCGCAGCCATGGCCGGTAATAAAACGCACCGACTGCGCCATCCCCCGATGAGTTAACGGAATGCCGCTGGCTGCGGCACAGCCCGTCGCCGCCGTGATCCCCGGCACCACATGGCAGCGTATACCCGCCTGCTGTACCCAGCGCATCTCTTCGCCGCCGCGCCCGAAGATAAAGGGATCGCCACCTTTTAAGCGAATCACCTGCTGACCGGCACGGGCTAAATCCACCAGCAGCTGATTAATCTGCGACTGTTTCATTCCGTGAAAGCCAGGGGTTTTGCCGACATCGATACACAGCGCACCGGCGGGCGCCAGCGCCAGAATCCCGGCGCTTACCAGCCGATCGTAGACCACCACCTGCGCCTGCTCGATCAGCCTGAGCGCTTTCACCGTCAGCAGTTCAACATCGCCGGGTCCGGCGCCCACCAGCCACACCGCGCCAGGCTGTTCGCCTTGCGCCGTACCACGCAGTAATTTATTCAGAGAAGAGAACGCCACTGTCATCAGATACCTCGTCAGACCGGTTGCATTGCCGTGCAACGGGCAATTAACTGTTTTAACTCAGGAATACAGGAGCCGCAATGGGTGCCGCAGCCTACTGTTTTGCCCAGCGCCGCCGCGCTGTCGCAGCCACCGGCAATCGCCGTGATGATTTGCTGTTCACCGATGCCCAGGCAGCTGCAAATGATTTTGCCGTGGCCTGCGCCATCGGCAGCGCGTCCCGCCAGCAACGCATGGCGTGCGGCGGCGGTGGCTGGCGGCTGAAGAAATGCCTGCGCCACCAGCGCAGTATCAATCTGCGGACGTAAGCCATCGGCATAAAATGCCACCACCAGCATGCCGTCACGCCAGCCCAGCAGCCGGTAAAAAGCCCCTTCGCCCTGAGCATACTGGATTGTCAGGCCACTCAGGTCGCACTGTTGCGCCAGCCAGCGCTGGGGATCGCCGTCAGCAGCCAGCTGATATTGCGTTGCCACCTGATGCGGTATCCGCGCCCACCAGCCGACATGCGGAATAGTGACGTTGTCACCAACCAGTAACATCCCCTGCCAGTCACTCTGCCAGCGACGCAGGCGTACCGGGGTCTGCTTACTCTCCGGCTGGCCGGAATGCGGGTCGAGATGCGCCGCCACCAGCCGATCGACATTGCCTTCGGCGGTGAACTGCTGCGTCCAGTGCATCGGCACAAATAACGTGCCACGCTGCTGGGCGTCTGTAAGATGGGCGCGCACCACGATCCAGCCGCTGGCCGACTGCACACGCACTAAATCACCTTCGTTAATCTGATGTTGCTGCGCATCCTGCGGATGCAGATCGGCAAAAGGTTCACTCCGGTGCTGCATCAGACGCGGTACGCTGCCGGTGCGCGTCATGGTGTGCCACTGATCGCGAATGCGCCCGCTGTTCATCAGCAGTGGCCAGGCGTCGCTGACCTGCGTGGCGGGAAGACGCGGCCTGATGGCCAGCAGCCGCGCTTTACCGTCGGCATGGAAAAAGCGTCGATCGCTGAACAGCCGCGCGCAGCCCTGCGGATAGTGCGCATTGACCGGCCACTGGATCGGTTGCAACGTATCCCACTCGCCATCAGTAAGGGTCGCCAGCCCGCTGATATCAAAAGCACGCGCGCCCTGATTCTCAAAACCGGACAGCGCCGCATGTTCACGAAAGATCTGCGCCGGATGTCGCCAGGCAAAAGCAGCGCCAAATCCCATACGCTGCGCGACGGCGGCAATCATCCACCAGTCGGGTTTCGCCTCACCCGGCGCCGCGACAAATCCGCGCTGACGCGAAATGCGGCGCTCCGAATTGGTGACGGTGCCGTTTTTCTCGCCCCAGCCCTGCGCGGGCAGCAGAACATCGGCATATGCGGTAGTATCGGTGTGCTGGCTGACATCAGAGACGATCACCAGTTCACAGCGCGCCAGCGCCTGCGCCACCTGATGACTATCCGGCAGCGATACCGCCGGATTAGAGCCCATAATCCATACGGCTTTCACCTCGCCGCGCTCAACAGCCTGAAACAGCTCCACCGCTTTCAGCCCCGGCTGCTGCGCCACCCGATCGCTGTGCCAGAAGCGTTGCAGACGATCGATATCCTGTGGCGTAAACGCCATATGCGCCGCCAGCTGGTTTGCCAGACCGCCCACTTCGCGTCCCCCCATCGCATTGGGTTGGCCGGTAAGCGAAAATGGCCCACTGCCCGCACGCCCCAGTTTGCCGCTTAGCAGATGAACATTGATAATCGCATTGCACTTATCGCTGCCGCTGGTCGACTGATTGATACCCATGCAATAGAGCGTCAGTGCCTGTGGGCTGCGGGCAAATAGCTGATAAAAGGCTTCGACCTGCGCCAGCTCCAGCTGGCAAAACGCCGCCACCGCCTCGCAGTGCCACTCCGCTGCGGCCGCCAGCGCCGGCTCCACGCCCGAAAGATGCGCCAGCATGCTGTTATCGATGCCCTGATGCTGCGCCAGCCAGTGCAGTAAACCGGCAAATAGCGCGCCATCGCTGCCGGGACGTAGCGGCAGATGCAGATCGGCAAGATCGCAGCTGGCGGTGCGGCGCGGATCGATCACCACCACCTGCATCGCCGGCCGCTGTTTTTTTGCCGCCACCAGCCGTTGGTACGCCACCGGATGCGCCCATGCAGTATTGGAACCCACCAGCACAATCAGATCGCTGTGGCTGAAATCATCGTAACAACAGGGTACGGCATCGGCGCCAAAGGCGCGTTTATACCCCACCACCGCCGACGCCATGCAGAGCCGGGAATTGGTATCGATATTGCCGCTGCCAATAAAGCCCTTCATCAGCTTATTCGCCGCGTAGTAATCCTCAGTCAGCAGCTGGCCGGAAGCGTAGAACGCCACCGCCTGCGGACCGTGCTGTGCTATCACCTGCTGAAGCCCCTGCGCCACCCGATCCAGCGCCTGCTCCCAGCTGACGCGCTGGCCGTTCAGCTGCGGCCACAGCAAGCGTCCCTGATGACCGAGGGTCTCACCCAGCGCCGCGCCCTTAACGCACAGGCGGCCAAAATTGGCTGGGTGGCGGCTGTCGCCGCTCACCTGCACCTTGCCGTCAGGCAGTGAATTCAGCGTGACACCGCAACCGACCCCACAGTAAGGGCAGGTACTGTTCATAACGCCACCGCCAGCGCCGTTTCCGTCACCGCCAGCGGGGTATTCGCCACCAGCACCACGCCATTTTCCAGCTTCACCGGCCAGCAGCGCAGCTGTAACGCGGGATTATCGAGACTCTGACCATCCCGCAGGCGGAAGCGCTGCTTGTACAGCGGCGAGATCACTATCGCTTCGCCATCGCTGTCACCGAGAATGCCACGCGATATCACGCTGGCCTGCGTGCCCGGCTCAAGATCATCAAGAGCAAACATCTGCTCGCCAAAACGGAACAGCGCGATGCGCTGGCTGCCAAGCCGTGCGCCAATTCCGGCCTGCGCCGGAATATCCTGCAACTGGCACAGGGCGCTCCACGGCTCGGCTGGCACTTCAGTCAGCGGGATCGGAACACCGGTCGCCGGACGGATCTGCCCGCGCGAGCTTTCCCGGCGCACCGTCTCATCGGCATCCTGACTGTTCACCGCAGGACGGAACAACGCCAGACGATCCGGCGTCGCCAGCGTGGTCTGCCATTCGCACTGATATGCCATCACCACCCGCTGCATCTCCTGCTCCAGCTCGCTGCCGATGCCTAAGCTGTCCTCAATCACCACCGCCCGCAGATAGTCGAGTCCGCCTTGCAGATTGTCCATCCAGACGCTGGTGCGTTGCAGCCGCCCGGCGGTTCGTACATAAAACATCAGCAGGCGATCGACATAACGCAGCAGAGTCTGATCGTCGAGATCGCTGGCAAACAGATCGGCATGCCGCGGCTTCATACCGCCATTGCCGCAGACATACAGATTCCAGCCCTTCTCGGTGGCAATCACGCCGATATCTTTGCTCTGCGCTTCGGCGCATTCGCGGGTGCAGCCGGAGACCGCCATTTTGATTTTGTGCGGCGCACGCAGCCCTTTGTAGCGGTTCTCCAGCGCAATGGCGAAACCGGTGGAGTCCTGCACGCCATAGCGGCACCAGGTGGATCCGACGCAGGATTTTACCGTTCGCAGCGATTTACCGTAGGCATGACCGGTTTCAAATCCGGCGTCGATCAGCTGCTGCCAGATTTCCGGCAACTGATCGAGACGCGCGCCAAACAGATCAATACGCTGGCCACCGGTGATTTTGCTGTAGAGGTTATAACGCTGGGCAATCTGACCAATCGCGATCAGTCCCTGCGGCGTCACCTCACCGGCAGGCATACGCGGCACCACCGAATAGGTGCCATCTTTCTGAATATTGGCAAAGTAGCGGTCATTGGTATCCTGCAATGGCAGATGTTGCGGTTTTAGCAGATATTCATTCCAGCAGGAGGCGAGCAGCGATGCCACCAGCGGCTTACAGACTTCGCAACCGTGGCCACGACCATGCTGCGCCAGCAGTTGATCAAAGCTTTTGATCTGGTTCACGCGGATCAGATGGTGCAACTCCTGACGCGACCAGGCAAAGTGTTCACAAATATCTTTCTTCACCTCCACGCCAAGGCTCGTCAGCTGGAACTCCATCACCTGCTTCACCAGCGCGGCGCAACCGCCGCAGCCGGTGGCCGCTTTGGTACAGCTTTTCACCGCCGCCATATCGCCAGCGCCATCACGCACCGCACCACAAATATCGCTTTTACTGACATTATGACAGGAGCAGATCTGCGCGCTGTCGGGCAGCGCCGCCACGCCCAGCGCTTTTAGCGGCGCGCCGCTCGCCTGCGGCAGGATCAGGCTTTCCGGCGCCTGCGGTAGCGCGATATCATTCAGCATCATCTGCAGCATCGTGCTGTACTCGCTGCTGTCCCCAACCAGCACTCCGCCGAGCAGCTTTTTCCCGTCGGCGGATACCACCATTTTTTTGTAGATCTGCTGTGGCCCGTTGGTCCAGTGATAGCTCTGACAGTCCGGCGTGCGGCCATGCGCATCACCGAGCGAAGCCACCTCAACCCCCAGCAGTTTAAGTCTGGTACTCATATCCGCGCCGGTAAACGCTGCCGCTTCTCCGGCCAGCGTGGCCGCCAGCACCCGCGCCATCTGATAACCCGGCGCCACCAGGCCAAAAATCTGCCCGTGCCACAGCGCACATTCACCAATGGCAAAGATTGCCGCATCGGAGGTGGCGCAGCTATCGTCGATCATAATGCCGCCACGCGGGCCAGTGGCCAGACCGGCATCACGCGCCAGCTGATCGCGCGGACGGATACCGGCGGAAAACAGCACCAGATCGCTGGTCAGGGTTTCACCATCGGCGAAGTTCAGCGTCATACTGCCGTCGGCATGCTCAGTGATATCGCGCGTCTCTTTGCCTGTATGAATGCGCACGCCGAGCGCTTCGATTTTATGTCGCAACATCTGCGCGCCGCCATCATCCAGCTGCACCGCCATCAGCCGTGGTGCGAACTCCACCACATGGGTTTCCAGTCCCAGCTGTTGCAGCGCATTGGCGGCTTCCAGTCCTAACAGGCCGCCGCCAACCACCACGCCGCGCGTCGCCTGTTTAGCCCGTGCGGCAATCGCATCAAGATCGTCCAGCGTACGGTAGACAAAACAGTTGGCTGCTTTAGCGCCAGGGATCGGCGGCACAAATGGCGAGGATCCGGTGGCCAGCACCAGTTTGTCCCACGCCATCTCATGGCCGCTGGCATCGCGGACAGATTTTCGCTGACGGTCAATCGCCACCACTTCGCTGTGGCTACGCAGCTCAATGCCGTGCTGTTCAAAGAAGTTTTCGCTGACCAGCGACAGATCTGCATGGCTGCTGCCGGCGAAATAGTCTGAGAGATGGACACGATCGTAAGCCTGATGGCGCTCTTCGCCGTACACCACCACCTGGTAGTGATGATGCAACTCACGCTGCACCAGCTGTTCAAGAAAATGATGACCGACCATCCCGTGGCCAATCACAACTAATTGCGGTTTGCTCATCATAGTGTTCCCTGCAGCCAGCGGCTGCCTGTCATTATCTTCAGCATCAAAAAGCGCGGCAGATGACACGGCCTCTGCGCGTTGTAATTTTTTCATCAGCGATGCCGCCTGACTGATATCGCCATATAGCAGCACGCCGCTTAATTTGCCGTCGCGCAGCAGCAAGCGGCGATAGTGCGAACTGATTGGATCAAAACTGATTAGTGAGCGGCTGTGCGGGTCTTCCCGGATATCCCCGGCGCTAAACACGTCGATACCGGTGACCTTCAGCCGGATGGCGCTCTCTTGCGGCTTAAAATCAGCCAGCGGCTGTGCCGCCAGCTGATGGGCCAGAATCTGCGCCTGACGCAGACAGGGAGCCAGCAGGCCAAAGGTTTCGCCGTTGATTTCACAGCATTCGCCTAACGCATAGACGCCCTGCTGATTAGTCTGCAGCTGAGCGTTAACCTGAATACCGCGCCCACAAGCCAGCCCTGCCGCCTTTGCCAGCGCCAGATCCGGCGTAACGCCAGTGGCGATCACCACCCGCGCAGCAGGCAGCTGCTGCCCAGCGGATAACGTGACACTGTCACTATGAATGGCATCAATTTGCTGATTCAGCCAGCAGGCGATACCCCGCTGTTGCAGCGAATCCTGCAGTAATGCTGCGGCCTGCGCGTCCAGCTGACGATCCAGCAACCACGGCTGACGATGCACCAGCGCCACCGCGCGTCCACGCAGACGCAGCGCTGCTGCCGCTTCAATCCCCAGCACGCCGCCGCCCAGCACCACCACCGGCCCGTCACTGCTTAGCATCTGATCAACATCCGCCAGCCGGCGAAAACCGTTCACATGCGACGCATCAATACCGGCAATCGGCGGCATCACCGGTAGCGAGCCAGTGGCAAATACCAGCCGGTCCCAGTTCAGCTGACGCTTGTCGGTCACCAGCTGGCGATCGGCGATCGCCACCGCCTGCACGGTTTCTCCGCTCAGCAGTGTGACGCCGTGATCGGCATACCACTGCGGTGCATGCAGCAGCGTAGCGGCAAACGCTTTTTCACCACTGAGCACCGGCGACAACATAATGCGGTTGTAATTACCCAGCGCCTCGCGGCCAATCACCGTAATGCGATAGCGCTGCGGCGCCAGCTGTAACAGCGTTTCCACCATGCGCATCCCGGCCATGCCGTTGCCAATCACCAGCAGATGTTCGACCATTGCCCGCTCCTTATGCCGCGCTGACCTGCTTCTCATAGAGGAAATGCAGCACCTGCTGGCGCAAATGGTGGTAACGCGGCTCTTCCGCCAGCGCCACCCGCGAACGCGGCCGCGCAAGGTCGATAGTAAGGATCTCACCGACCGTCGCCGCCGGGCCGTTGGTCATCATCAGCACGCGATCGGAAAGCAGTACCGCTTCGTCGACATCATGGGTAATCAGCACAATGGTGGTGTTAAGCTTCTGCTGGATGCGCATTACCGCATCCTGTAAGTGAGCGCGCGTCAGCGCATCTAGAGCGCCAAAGGGTTCATCCATCAGCAGCACCCGTGGCTTCATCGCCAGCGCACGGGCAATGCCGACGCGTTGCTTCATGCCGCCGGAGATCTCGCCTGGCCGTTTATTCAGCGCATGCGCCATCTGCACCAGTTCCAGATTGTGCTCAATCCACTCGCGCATCTCCGCTTTGCTCATCGTGGCGCGAAACACCTGACTTACCGCCAGCGCCACATTGTCATAGGTGGTCAGCCACGGCAGCAGCGAGTGGTTCTGAAACACCACCGCGCGCTCCGGGCCAGGGCCGTCGATTTCCCGGTTGTCACACAGCAGCACGCCGGAAGTCGGCTGGCTTAAGCCAGCGATTAAATTCAGCAGCGTCGATTTACCGCAGCCGGAGTGACCAATCAGACTGACGGTTTCGCCCTCGCTGATGCTAAAACTGACATTATCCAGCGCGAGAAACTCCCCACTGGCGGTGTCAAAGCGCTGGCTGATATTCTGTATCTGAATTATTGGATTCACGATGTTCCCCTTATTTTTCCCAGCTAAAACGGCGAGCCAGCAGCATCAGCCCCTGCTCCAGCAACAACCCCACCACACCGATAATCAGAATGGCGATCAGGATGTTTTCCACATTCAGGTTGTTCCACTCATTCCAGATCCAGAAACCGATCCCCAGTCCACCGGTCAGCATCTCGGCGGCGACAATCACCAGCCAGGCAATGCCAATCGACAGCCGCACGCCGGTCAGCACCGCCGGCAGTACCGCCGGAAACAGAATTTTGCGCATCACCGTCCACTCGGAGAGCTTCAGTACGCGCGCCACATTGAGATAGTCCTGCGGAATACGCATCACCCCTTCGGCGGTATTGATCACCATTGGCCAGATTGAGCAGATAAAAATCGTCCAGCTGGAGGCTGGTTCGGCACGCTGAAACAGCAGCAGACCAATCGGCAACCACGCCAGCGGGCTGACCGGGCGCAGTAAGGCGATAATCGGATTCAGCATGCGCGCCAGAAAAGTGAAGCGGCCAATCAGAAAGCCAGCCGGAATGCCCACCAGCGCCGCGAGGCCAAAGCCCATCGCCACGCGTTGCAGTGACGCCAGCACATTCCAGCCAATCCCCTGATCGTTAGGACCGGCGTTATAGAACGGATCGGCAAACAGCGTCAGCGCCGCCTGCCAGGTGCTGTATGGCGTCGGAAAACCACGGCTGTAAAGCGCGGCGATTTGCCACACCGCCAGCAGCAGCAGCAGACCACAGCAGGGCGGGATCACCCGCTGCATTAAGCGCCGTAGCCCGTTGCGGCGTAATTTAACTGCCGCTGTTGCAGGCGGTTTCAGCGTAATCACCTCTGCACGGGTTGCCACACTGTCAGCATTCAGCACTACCACGCGCGCTTCATTTTTCATCTTTACTCTCCTCAACGTTTAATCGCGAAACTGGCGGCATACTGCGCCGGATTGCTGCCGTCCCAGACTTTGCCGTCCAGTAAGGTGCTGCTGCGCATCTCACTGGCGGGCAAAGCCACATTGCCCACCGCGCTGGCCGCCTGGCGGTAGATATCGATGCGGTTAACCTGTTTCGCCACCGCAAGATAGTCCGGATCCTGTTTCAGCAATCCCCAGCGTTTTTGCTGGGTCAGGAACCACATGCCATCGGAGAGATAAGGGAAGCTCACCGCCCCATCATGAAAGAAGCGCATCGCGTGCTGATCCTGCCAGCGCTGCCCGAGGCCGTTTTCATACTGGCCGAGCATGCGGCCTTCGATGGTGTCGGGTTTGGTATTGAGATATGCGCGACCCGCGATAACTTGTGCGGTTTCACGGCGATGGTCGTCGGAAGCATCGATCCAGCGCGCCGCTTCCAGCACGGCGGCGGTCAGTGCGCGGGCGGTATTGGGGTTTTCCTGCACCCAGGCGGCGCGCGTGCCCAGCACTTTCTCCGGATGGTCCGGCCAGATCTGCTGCGTGGTAGCGGCGGTAAAACCGATGTTTTCGCTGATAGCGCGCTGGTTCCACGGCTCGCCGACACAGTAGCCGCTCATATTGCCGATTTTCATATTCATCACCATCTGCGGCGGCGGAACCACCACGGTGCGCACGTCATCGAAAGGATTAATACCGGCACTGGCCAGCCAGTAATAGAGCCACATCGCATGGGTACTGGTGGGAAAGGTATGGGCAAAGGTGTAAGTCCCCGGCGGTTTAGCCGCCACCGCCTGGTGCAGACTGACACCGTCGGTGACGTTCATCTCTTTCAGCTGATTCGACAGGGTGATCGCCTGGCCGTTATTGTTCAGCGTCATCAGGTTCGCCATATTATGCTGCGGTCCGGCAACGCCCAGTTGCAGGCCATACAACATGCCATACAGCACATGGGCGGCATCCAGCTCCCCGGACGTGAGCTTATCGCGTACCGCCGCCCAGCTCGCCTCTTTGCTGGGCAGAATGCGAATGCCATACTTTTTATCGAAGCCTTTTATCGCCGCCATAATCACCGGCGCACAGTCGGTCAGCGGAATAAAGCCGACATTTACCTCAGTTTTCTCCGGCGCATCAGATCCGGCGGCCCAGACGCTGTTCATCAAACCCGGCAGCAGATAACTGCCGCTCAGCACGGCGCTCCCGGCAAGAAATCGGCGTCGTGACAGCGGAAAACGGTCTTTGCTCATCATTTGCTTCCTGGAAAAAAGAAATAAAAAAAGGCGTCCTCCGACATGCTCGAAAGCATGCGGCAGGACGCCTTTATCCAAAGCACTCGTTGCACCGCCATTGGCGAAACAAATGCATTATTTGTCGTAATAATGTTGCAAGCTGTGTGCCAGATTTGCTGGCGGCTAAGAAAGTTGCCTTTTACAGGCACTTATCGCCTGTCGCCGTTTCAGCGGTCAGAGAGTGGTCACAACCCACGCACTATGCTGAAGCAATAAACGCACACTCATTGTGCATTTAACTATTTTTCCTGCTCGCTGAAGGCAGAGGCGACAGATAGCATCGCAATCGCGATATCTACCACACGTTTATTTTGGTTCATCGCCATTTTGCGCAGCGTTTGCCACGCCTGCTCCTCACTGCAAGCCTGATGTTTCATCAGCAGCAATTTAGCCTGATCAATATGTTTCCGCTCATTGATACTGGCGCGCATGCTTGCCAGCTCATCGGCCTGCGCCTGCAAACGTTGCGACTGCTGCTGGATCAGCGTTAACACCGCACGCCCCAGCTGCGGCGCAACGCCCTCAGCATCAAGCGCCACACTATGGCCGCCATTCCAGTCGGCGCCTGCGACATACAGGCTGTAACCCTGCTCGCTGTTTATCGCCTGCAAGTGACTGCTCAGATCGCTGATTTCATCCGCCTGTTCGGCACGGCGGATAGTGTCACGGCAGCACTGCATCAGGGTGGTTTCCAGCCGATCTTCCACCACCTTCATGCCATCCAGCCTTTTACTTAGCAGCTGAAACCAGCGTGACACCCCCGCTTCTCCCGTGTGGCTGCTCATACAGGCGACCCGGCGCAGACGCTCAACTTCCGGCTCAGCTTCGGCTATTTCGCGCCACTGTTGCAGACTCTGCGCATCAGCAAACTGGCTGAAGGTGCTGAAACAGCGATCCTGCGCCTCAATCAGCGCCACAATATGTTTACTCTGTTCGGCGCTGAATACGCCGGCGGCAAATCCGGCGGAACCGGTAGCGCGCTCCTGGCCCGCCAGCTCTTTGCCCTGCATAAAGCTGAACATGGCGATCAGCGCGCGCGACACCTGCGCATCGCTGGCGGCGTCGGCGGCTTCAAATACCAGGTTCAGCAGCTGACGAATAATCTGGTTAAAACGCGCCATCGCCAGCGCATGACTGAGGGTGCGATCGCGTACCTGCTGGCGTAGCGGCTCCAGTTCACTCAGGCCATGCAATGCCGCCGCGATACGCGCATACAGGCGGCTGTTGCCCGCCAGCGGACTGCTCTGCGGACGCGGCAGCAGCTGGATCATGCTGGCTAATTCGCGGCTGACATCGCGCTCGCGCTGCGGCAACTCATCGCCAAACAGTTTGCCGGTCGAACAGAGCCAGATATTGGAGGCGCCCCTTTCGCGTTGCAGCACATGGATCAGCTGACTGAGCTGACCAATCAGCTGGCCGGTATGCAGCAGATTACGCAGGCTGGCGATCTCACTTTGTCGTGATGCCAGTAAAAAATTGAGGGCTGTAGGTGTGGCTGCCGTCATGGGTTCGCTCCGGGAGGCGCAAAGTGATGGCCAGATCAAGCAAGAGTCGTGCCGCTTAACCTGGTTACAACAACTATTTCACCTTTGCGAAGCATCAGCCATAGGCTTTTCTTATAAGCCAAAAATCCTGCTCAAGTAGCCAGCATCTGAGCCGATATCAGGCAAAATCCTGTCTGTTATGAGGTCTGTATGTTATCCATTTCCCGGCTTTCATCGCTGCGACTTGCATCGATACGCGCACGTATTCTGGCGATCACCATCGGTTGTGTGGTTATCGCTCTGATTATCAACACCAGCATCAATTACTCCGTAACCCGCAAGTACAATCAGCAGGCGATTAACAGCACGCTCGACGCGGTAACCGGCAGCCACCGGGCAGCCATCGGCGACTGGATCAACGGTAAACTGACCATGATTGCCTCGTTGCAGGCGGTGACGCTGAGTGACGATCCGCTGCCGATGTTTAAGCAGATTGCCGCTGCCGGTGGCTTTATCAATGTTTACGCGGGCTACGCCAATGGCACCGCCCGATTCTCCTCGCCGGGCGGCATTCCCGCCGACTACAACCCTACTGTGCGCCCCTGGTATATTGACGCCATTAAGCTGGGCAAGCCGATGGTGACCGCTCCCTATGTGGATATGGCCACCAACAAACTGGTGGTGAGTTTTGTTGCGCCGGTCAATGGCAATGCGGCGGTGGTCGGCTCCGATGTGGCGATGGACAGTATTGTCGCCAACGTCAGCTCGATTCGCCCGACACCGGCCAGTTCAGGGCTGTTAATCGATAAAAATGGCACCATCGTCACCACCAGCGACGCCAGCATGGCGTTAAAACCGGTGAAAGATCTGCTGCCTGACCTGGATGTCGCGGCGCTGATTGCCGCCGATAAACCGCTGCTGGCGCATATTAATGGCGTCGCCAAACTACTGCGCGCGATGCCGGTCGCCGGTACCGACTGGTATCTGGTGGTGGCGCTGGATCAACAGGAAGCCACCGCCGGCATGAAGTCATTGCTTAGTGCCTCAGCGCTGTCGCTGGTGTTGCTGGTGCTGACGGCGGCGCTGTTAATCAGTCTGCTGATTGGTGCGCTGATGCGCCGCCTGCTGACCATCCGCGATGCGATGCTGGCGATCAGCTCCGGCGATGACGATTTAACCCAGCGCCTGCCGGAAAATGGTCACGACGAAGTCACACAGATTGCGGTGGCGTTTAACAGTTTTATCGATAAGCTGGCCACCGTGATGGGCCAGCTGCGGGATGCCAGCGCCTCGGTGCAGGTGGCCGCCAACGAAATCGCCAGCGGCAATAAAGATCTCTCTGCGCGCACCGAGCAGGCGGCGTCTAACTTGCGTGAAACCGTCAGTTCCATCGATGCCATTTCCGCTTCGGTCACCCACTCCACCGCCTCGGCCACCGAAGCGAATCAGCAGGCGGCGACCGCCTCAGAAACGGCGCAGCGTGGCGGCAAGGTGGTATCGAATGTGATCAGCACCATGCATGATATTGAACATGCTTCAGCGAAGATTGGCGACATTATCAGTGTGATTGACGGCATCGCCTTCCAGACCAATATTCTGGCGCTGAATGCGGCGGTTGAAGCGGCTCGCGCCGGGGAACAGGGTCGTGGCTTTGCCGTGGTGGCCGGTGAGGTGCGTAATCTTGCCCAGCGCAGCGCGCAGGCGGCGAAAGAGATTAAAACCCTGATTGACACCACCACCGAACGGGTGGCCAGCGGATCGCGCTATGTGCAGATGGCTGGTGAAACCATGGAAGATATTGTCAGCAGCGTCGCCAGCGTCTCCGGCATTATCGCCGGTATCACTCAGGCGAGCGATCAACAGATGCAGGGTATTCAGGGCGTCAACCTCGCGGTCGGTCGTCTGGAAGAGATGGTGCAGCAAAATGCCGAACTGGTGGTGGAATCAGCCGCCGCCGCAGGTGCGCTGCAATTCCAGGCCAATGAACTGGCAGAAACGGCGGGGCATTTTCGTCTGTAAACTCTGAATTATTTCACTTTTTTAGCATCGGGCGGTGGCGCTGCCGCCCGTAAAACATATCAGATTTGTTAATAAGATAAGTTTCAGGGCCACTTCCCTCGGTCGATGGCGACATTCTTTGCCCTGCCCGCCAAATTTTTAAGCATAAATTCGTTTAATCAAAGCACCGCCCTGTCAGCCCTCAGCCGCAGTGACACTTAGCCGTGCGCGGGTAACTAACATGATAATGATTTGCATGCAATGGTTTTAAATCTCAAAAGTGTCAGGTAGACTGACCGCACTTTATGTTTATGTAAAACTAAGCAATTTTCCGGGCGGGCGCGCCGCACGAATTGGTCAAAAAATAAGCTTACTTTGCGCAGAAATGCGCCAATATGTCTGCAATAGTCCAGACTCCCTGATGATATTCACGAGGATCACTGTGAAAATTCGTATCGCGTTGACACTGTTAGCTGTGCTTACCGTGGCCGGATGTAAGGCACCTCCGCCACCTTTGACCGATGATACGCTGGTGACCAGTGAGGTAGCGGGCGTAAAACTGACTCACCGTTATGCCGTCCAGCCGCCGCAGGAATTTACGGCGATCAACGAAAACTGGCGCGCGCTGTATAATGCATCAGTAATGACCACGCCGGACTATAGCGGCAAAATTGTGCGCTATCTCGACAACGGCAAGCCATTTACCGTATTAGGGGAAGTTGAAAACCACTGGCTGGCGATTGCTGAAGAAGATCAGCAGCAGTTAATCGGTTATGTACCGCTGAAAGCGGGCGTTAAAAGCGAACGTTATGACGCCACCCTGCGTAACGATCGGCCACGCCCGCGTAAAACGGCAAAACAGCAAGTTTGTGTGGATGTCGGCGGGGCCAGCAAAGCCTGCAAAAACAGAGACACCGCAACCTGGATCCTTGAATGATCCATGCTGCTTCGCAAGGCGCAGTGACGCGCCTTACTGCTTGAACAACACGTGAAATCGCCTGATGGAACAGACGCTGAGCCAGGATTTACCACAGCCAATGACGCCGGAACTTGCCGCCCGTGATACCCCGTATGCGAGCGCCGAAAACCCATTACTCGCCGCCGCTGCGCCCTTACTAAATGCCATTGTGCAAATTCGTCTGGCCGCAACGCATGATGACCCGGCCGGACTACGCCACCAGCTGGTGGATGAGATCCGCCTGTTTGAAACTCGCTGTAAGCAGCTGGATTTACCGTTTGAGATGATAATTGGCGCCCGCTACTGCTTATGTAGCGTGCTGGATGAGGCGGCGGCGCAGACCCCATGGGGCACGCGCGGCGTCTGGTCCGGTAATGGCCTGCTGGTCTCCTTCCACAACGAAAGCTGGGGAGGCGAGAAGTTTTTCCAGTTGCTGTCACGTATTTCGCAGTCGCCACAACAGCATTTGTGGTTGCTGGAAGTCATTCACTACTGCCTGCTGCTCGGTTATGAAGGCCGCTATCGCGGCGTGGAACATGGCCGCGCACAGTGCGATGCCATTCGCAACCGTCTGGCTCAGCTGATTGACAGTACTCGCACCACGCCGCAGCAGCCGCTGGCGGCGCAGGTGGTGGTGCGTCCGCAACAGAGCAATCTGTGGCGTCCGCCGGTCCCCCTCTGGGCCTGTTTTACGGTTACCGCTTTTATCGCCTGCATGGTCTACAGCGGCCTGAACTGGCAACTGGGCAATTCAGCGGAACCTCTGCTGCGTAAGATCTATCAGACGCCTCTGCCGCAGGTCACCAGCGGACGCAACACCAGTTCACCACAAAGCCTGCTCGATCTGCGTAAAGCCTTAAGCGATGTGATCGCCGCCAGTCAGCTGGAGGTCAGCGACGGGCCTTTCGGCAGTAAAGTATTGTTGTCAAACGACAAGCTGTTCGACGACAACGCCACTACGCTGAATGCCGTCGGTCGCGCGCTGATTGGCCGCGTGGCGGCGGCGATGGATGATATCAAAGGTAAAATTGTGGTGACGGTGTATACCGACGATCAGCCGCTGCGCAGCGCGCGCTTTGCTTCAAACTACGAATATTCGCTGGCGCTGGCGCGCACCATTGCCAGCCAGCTGCAACAGCAGCTGTCGCCCGGTCATGATATCCGCGCAGAAGGACGCGGTGACAGCGATGCCATGATGCCGAATGACAGCAAGGAAAATCGCGCCCATAACCGCCGCGTAGAAATTACCCTGTTTGCCGCGCCAGAAGCGGCCAGCTCGGTTAAGAAAGGAACGCCGTGATGCGTAACCAACTGTTTTCACTGCTTACCAGCCGCCTGCTGTGGGGCTTTATCGGCATCACCGCGCTTGCCAGCGTGATCTGGATGCTCGGTCCGCTGGTCACCGTTAACGATTTGCGTCCGCTGGAAGCGCCGCTGCACCGTCAGGTGCTGGTCGGCATCAGCTACTTCTTGTGGATTCTGTTTCAGCTTATCCCGCATCTCTACAGCGCCTGGTTTAACAGCAAGCTACTGCATAATCTGCAATACAACAATGTCGACCACGGCGAGATGATGGCCACCGAGGAGCTGTTAACCTCGCGTTTTAACGAAGCGGCATCCTTGCTGAAAAAAGCCCACTTCTACCAGCGCCCGCCCTCCAGCTGGTTCCAGCGCTACAGTGCGCGTTATCTCTATCAGCTGCCCTGGTACATGATTGTCGGCGCGCCCGGCGCCGGTAAAACCACCGCGCTGATTAACTCCGGCCTCGAGTTTCCGTTGACTGACAGTATGGGTAAGCAGGCAATCCGCGGCGTTGGCGGCACCCGTCACTGCGACTGGTGGTTTACCGACCGTGCAGTGCTGCTGGACACCGCCGGGCGCTACACTTTGCAGGAGAGCATGCGCGCCCGCGACGCCAGCGAGTGGCAAACCTTTATCAATCTGCTGAAGCATTACCGTGCCCGTCAGCCGATCAATGGCGTGATCATCACCATCAGCGTCGCCGATCTGCTTAGCGACTCCGCCGAAGCGCGCTTTACGCAGGCTACCGCCCTGCGCAGCCGGATGGCTGAACTGCATCAGCAGACCGGCATCCATTTCCCGG
The DNA here is from genome assembly GCF_017875465.1 of Winslowiella toletana. NCBI lineage: Bacteria > Pseudomonadati > Pseudomonadota > Gammaproteobacteria > Enterobacterales > Erwiniaceae > Winslowiella > Winslowiella toletana. The sequence continues at coordinate 4,685,232 of NZ_JAGGMQ010000001.1, read as the reverse complement.
TGTATGTGATGGTGACCAAGACCGACCTGCTGAAAGGGTTTATGAGTTACTTTGCGACCCTCGACAAGTCACAACGCGAACAGACCTGGGGCTTTACCTTCCCGTGGGAGCCTAACCGTGACAGCGAACGGGCGCTTAATCAGCTGTTTGATCAGCAGTTCCTGACGCTGTCCAATCGCTTAACCCGCGATTTAGCCTGCAAGATGGCGCAGGAACATGATTTAACCCAGCGCGCCGACTGTTTTCTGTTTCCGCAGGAGTTCGCTTCGCTGCGGCCGCTGCTGGCCGAATACCTTGATATTGTCTTTTCGCCAGACGGCGGTGAAGTGGCGTGGTCAGCGCGTGGCCTGTTCTTTACCAGCGGCACTCAGGAAGGATTGCCGTTTGACCGCGTCATGGGTGAGCTGACGCGCAAATTACAGCTGCCGCAGGCAAGACGCCACTCCATCGCCAGCTGGGACAGCGTTAACCGCGCTGCGCCAATTCCGGCGAATAAAGGCCAGAGCTTCTTTATCCGCGACCTGCTGAGCGAAGTGATTTTTAAAGAGAGCGGGCTTGCCGGCAGCGACCGCTCATGGGAATACCGTAACCGCCTGATGCACTGGGTTGGCTATGGCGCGCTGGCGTTGACCTTGCTGGTCGCCAGTGGCTGGTGGCTGCTGAGCTATTACCAGAATCAGCACTATCTGCAGCAGATAGAGGCGCGGGTTCCCGCGCTGTCGCAGCAGGCTGAACATTTTTCGCAGCTTGAGAACGGCGATATTATCGATCTGCTACCCTTCTTAAACAATCTGGTGAAGTTGCCGCAACCCGGGGAATTTTCGCTCGACAGTCCACCGCTCAGCATTCGCGCCGGGCTGTATCGCGGTGACCAGATCAGTGATGCGGCCTGGACGCTGTATCAGAACGCGTTGCGCTCACTGTTGCTGCCACGCGTAGCGCGTCAGATTACCGCCACTCTGCGCAATGATAAAGGTGGTGACAGTGAATTCAGCCGTAATGCACTGCGGGCTTATCAGATGCTGTATCAGCCGCGCAATTACGACGGCGAGTTTCTGCGCGGCTGGGTCATGCAGAATTTCCAGCGTTCCCTGCCGGCGGACGTGACCACGCGAGATTTGCAGCAGCTCGACTGGCACCTCAGCCAGCTGCTGGATCGTCAGATTCAGACTTCACCTTATGCACGCGATAACGCATTAATGATGCGTAAACTGGCGGATAATCTGGATAAAGCGGGCCAGAACGGCACCGCGCTGGCGTTAACGCCTGGCGTGCTGTTTCCGTCAGTTACCCGGAACGCTCACTAATCCGAAGGATAAGGTTATGGCAGAGAGATTAAGTCTCGGCTGGTACGGCAAGCTGCCGATCACCGGTGACTTTATCCAGCGACGATTGCCTGAACCGATCGTCGCCAGCTGGTCAAACTGGTTCCAGCAGGGGCTGACCCACTGGCACCATCATACCGGCGCCACCAGCGATGATTTCTTACGCGCGCCGGTGTGGAATTTTGTGTTGCCGGCCACCAGCGGCGTACAACGGATCCAGATGGGCTGCCTGCTGCCGTCGCGCGATCGCGTTGGCCGCGCCTGGCCGCTGCTGGCGCTGCGCAGCTTTGCGCTCAGTGACTGGCATCCGGCCCAGCTGGCGATTGCCGGTCAGTGGTATCAGGAGCTGGGCGATACCTTATGGCGCGGGGTGCGCAATGGTCTGTCACCAGAGGCGCTGGAAACCAGTCTGCTGGCGCTGGCGCCGCTGTCGGCGCCGGAAAAACAGCGCTCAGCGATTATGGATGTGATTGGCTATCAGGATCTGCCCTGCACGCTGAGCTGGCGCGAGGTCGCGGACCGTTTCGATCCACAGCAATATATCAGTTACTGGTGGAGTAACCGCATCGACGGCTACCCACATGCGACACACAAGCATAGCGGCAACCTTACCGCACAGCTGTTTTCGCTACTCTTCAACCCGGCGGCCGGCGCGCTGCCGGGGCGGAACGGGCTTTATCCGCCGATGTTTGAATAGCGTCATGCTTTTTGGCTTTTTAATGCAGGATACCTCATGCGATTTACCATTGTGCAGAGCAAAACAGCGATGCCGCAGACGGCTTTTGATTTCCTGCCTCCAGGCGGGACCATTGGCCGCAGCGTTGACAACGACCTGATATTGCCTGATGAAGATCGTGCTATTTCGCGCCTGCAGGCGCTGGTGCATATCTCCGCCAGCGGCGAATGCCGCCTGACCAACCGCGGCAGCGTCACCTCGGTAGTGCTGAACGGAAAACCGCTGGAGTGTGGTCGTCAGGTTGAACTGCAACATGGCGATGCGCTGGGGATTGGCGCTTATCAGATTGATGTCAGCGACCCGGGCCGTGTGGCTGAAACTAATCAGGAGTCGCTGGATCCGCTCGATCTGTTTCACGACAATACAACGCAGACCCCCGACCCGCTGGGCATTCTCACCGCAGAAGAGCCGCTTATCAGCCGCGATCATGACATTATTCATCCGGAACAGGCCGCGGCGCGCCCTGTCAGACACAGCGGTGCGCGGCTGGATATCGATCCGCTGCCGCACGACGCCAGCGAGCGCAACGGTTATACCAGCGCCAGCAGCGATGAGAAGTTGATTCAGGCGCTGCTGACCGGCATGGGACTCGACAGCAGCCAGAACAGCACCCTGCTGACCGAAGAGGATATGATGATGACCGGCCGTATGCTGAGTCTGTTCTCACAGGGCACCGTGGCGCTGCTCTCTTCGCGTTCAATTCTGAAACGCGGCGTCAAAGCCGAGATGACGATGATCCTCAACGAGGCCAACAACCCGTTTAAAATCCTGCCCTCCGGCAAAACGGTGCTGATGCAGATGTATCAGAGCCAGATGCCAGGCTTTATGCAACCTGAACAGGCGGTGCGCGATGCGCTGGTCGATCTGCAGGCGCATCAGCTGGGGATGATTGCCGGTATCCGCGCGATTATTGCCGCCATGCTGCAATCCTTTAACCCGCAACGGCTGGAAGAGAGTGCGCGGCGCGATGGCGTGCAGCCGAAAATGAGTTTCTCCTCAACGCGTAAAGCGGCGATGTGGGACTATTTTGTCCGCAATTTCCAGCAAACTTCCGGCGAGATTGAAGATGACTTCCATACCCTGTTTGGTGAGGCATTTCTGCATGCTTATGATGTCGAGGTGAACCAGTACAAGGATTCACAACTAAGAGCGGACGACGAATGAAAATAACCTTTGCTTCCACTTCGCAGATTGGCGGACGCGACAGTAATCAGGATATCACCGGCAATTTACCGGGCGAACACCGTGCCTGCTTTCTGGTCTGTGATGGTGTCGCGGGTTTACCCGGCGGCGATAAAGCCGCGCAGATCGCCTGCGACAGATTGCTGAGTGAACTGAGTGACGATCGCCGCTATTCGCCGCAGGAAACCCGTCAGGCGGTGGAAAAAAGCGCGCGTTCCATCCGCGAGGTGCAGCAGATAAATCCGAAACTTGCCCGCATGAGCACCACCCTCGCAGCACTGTTTATTGACCGTGACCGGCTGCTGGCATGGTGGGCCCACGCCGGTGACAGCCGCGTTTATCACCTGCGTCGCGGTTATATCCATCAGGTGACGCGTGACCATAGTCTGGCCCAACAGATGAAAGATGCCGGTTATGAAAATACCGGAATTAACAGTAATTTACTTTATAATGCACTCGGTGCGGAAGCCGAGCGTGAAGCCAGTTACAGTGATGTGCTGGAGCTGGAAGATGGCGATGCTTTTTTGGTCTGCACCGATGGTTTCTGGTTAAACCTGGCGCCTCAGGAGATGGAGCAGGCGCTGCGCATGGTTAACTCGCCTGACGAGTGGCTGGCCCTGATGCAAACGGCCATCAATCGCAGCAGCAAAAGCGATAACCTGAGCGCAGTCGCGGTATGGGTTGGCTCACCGCAAGAAACGACATTGTTACAATCACAGTCTGATTCGGCACGCTTTCTGCCGCCTCGCGATTAACAGCAAGGAACGATATGAAATACTGGTTGCCCGGCGTTATGACATTGTTGATGGCTTCTGCCGCCAGCGCAGAGGACTATCGGGTGGTCTATTCCCCGAGCCTTGAGCTGGAAGTCTATATTGATAACGTTGAGAGCAACGCACCGCAGGACTGGTGTAAACAGACGCTACATCTGCGGATTGTCTCCGGCGAGAGTAAAGAGTCGCAGGTGTTAGACAGCTTCCTGCCACGCGTCGGCAACCTGCTGGCCAACCAGTGCGGCAAGCTGGATGAACTGCCGTGGCAGATGACCGATAAACAAGGTTCAGTGCTGGCTGGCGGCACTGCCGCCAAACTGCAAGGCTGGCGACCAATTGTCACGGCCGATGCCACCGCCACCGCCAATGCCAGCAACGCCGCCCCGCTCGACCTGTCGCGCCCCGCGGATAGCCAGCCGCTACAACATTTCGATCTGCCCGGCGGTTGCCACTTCCGCACCTGGTGGGATGAAAACGGCCAGTCGCTGTTTATTCCTGACGATCGCGCGATGAGCTGCTCCACCGAAGGCTGGCTGGAAGGTTACAGTCAGCTGACGCTTTCCAGTGAAGGCGCCGCCACGCCGATTCCGGTCAATTTCTACCAGGGTTATCCGTTACAGAATATGCGTCCGGGCAAAAATGCGCTGGAAGTGGTGGCGATTAATAACCAGCGCATGGTTGTCGGCAATAAACAGGCCGCTGACAGCTGGCTGGTGCTGCCGTTTGATCCGCGTCTGCACGTCTGGTCGTTTAACGGCACGCTGCTGGTGAAAATGAACAAAGACGATGCCGCTGACGTAGCAACGGTGAAAGCGCGGATTGATGCGCTGAAGAAGAGCTGGTCAGCGCAATACGACCCGAAAGTTAAACTGACGGTGTTGTTAATCGACGAACTGCATGCCGATCTTGCCGACCCGGCGATTGGCGCATACCGTACCCTTAATTAATCGCAGGCGTAACGCCTGCTGTAGTCAGGCCGTTAGTTCTCAGAGAGTGTGAAATATGTCGGCAAACGAGAATCAAAAAAATGTGCCAAATGCATTACCCAACGGGCATCGTTTTAATGAATTCGAGATTAAAGAGGTTATCGGTGGCGGCGGCTTTGGTATCGTCTACCGCGCCTGGGACCATTTATTAGAACGCACCATCGCCATCAAAGAGTACATGCCGATCTCCCTGGCAGTACGCAACGAGGATCTGAGCCTCGGCCTGCGCGGCGAGCGTTTCCATAAAATATTCCATGCCGGTCTGAACAGTTTTATTCAGGAAGCACGGTTGCTGGCGCGTTTTAATCATCCCGGCCTGCTGCATGTATTGCGCTTCTGGGAAGAGAATGGCACCGCCTATATGGGCACCCTCTACTATAGCGGCATGACGCTAAAAGAGTGGCAGCTGACCAGCCCGCAGATGATAGATGAGAACTGGATCCGCCAGCTGTTGTCGCCGCTGTTCGGCGCGATTAATACCATCCATCGCGCGGGCTATCTGCATCGCGATATTTCGCTCGATAATATCCAGATTCAGGAAAACCAGCTGCCGGTGCTGCTGGATTTCGGCTCGGCGCGGAAAGAGATCGGCAACCTCTCGGATGAAACCGAAATCATGCTGAAACCGGGTTTCGCACCGATTGAGCAATACAGCGAAGAGAGTGACAGCGAACAAGGCCCGTGGACAGATATCTACGCGCTGGGCGCGGTATTACATACGCTGGTGACCGGCGCGCCGCCACCGGCCAGCGTGGTGCGCTGTATTGAAGATAGCTACCAGCCGCTGACGCAGCTGCATCCGCAAGGTTTTTCCCTGCCGTTGCTGCACGCGATTGACCGTACGCTGATGATGAAACCGGCGGATCGCCCGCAAAGTATTGATGAGCTGGCGGCACTGATTGATTTGCCGGTCAGCGAAGTCCAGGAGCTGATGACGGCGGTCAGCGCCCCCGCTTATCAGCAGGCGGAAGCTGAGGCTATCGAACCGGCGGATACGGTGATACTGGCGGTTAATCCGGCGGCAGGCGCCGCAGAGAATGTCGCCCTGCCGCTGCACCGTCGTCTTTCTCCGGTGCTGATGGCGCTGAGCGGCGTGGCGCTACTGGCGGTGATTGCCCTGACGCTGTTTCTGAACCGTGGCGACAGCGACGGTGATATTGAACATGCCGCCTCAGCGGGCGCAGCCCCTGCCAGCAGCGCCGGCGGTGCGAAGAGCGCAACCAGTGCGCCAGCGCTGGCCACCGTCTATCTGAAGCTGAAAAGCGGTGAAAGTATCAAGCTTAACGGTGAAGTGATGGATGTGAAGCCGAGCAACAGCGGTTATGCTTCGCTTAATCTGGCGGCAGGCGAATATAAAATTGAAGTACAGCAGCAGGATCGCGTGCATTCACAGACGCTGAAAATCGATCGCGCCGGAACCTGGCTGATTAATCCGGGGTCATAACACGGGCGGCGAGAACGCCGCCCCTACAGCAGTGCACTGACGCAAGGGCAGCGCCCATTCAGACATACGGATGCGAAGACTGCAGTTCCCGTACCTGCTGCACCAGATCGGTCAGACACTTATCATGCATACCGCGCTTCACCAGCTCCTGCTCCAGCGAAAACAGATACTGTGCATTGGTGCCCAGCGGTCCACTGGCGCGTGCAATCAGTGGCGCAATGGTGCTGGCGCAGGAATCAGCCTCATACAGCGGGTGACGCGGATCCATAATAAACACCAGCGCAGTGACGTTACGTCCATCCTCCAGCGCCAGTTCGCACCAGGTCGGCAGATAGCAGCCGGTAATCATCTCACGCTTCCACAGCAGCTCCAGCTCTTCATGCAGCTTCTCTTCCGGCAGACGAAACGCCAGCCCGCTGGTCTGGCCGCCCTCTTTCAGCGCCAGCATCCGTCCCGGCTGGTTATGGGTGCCGCGCCCGGCGGTCAGGCGCAAGCAGAATGCACGATGCCAGCCCCGCAACGTACCGCTGGCGACCTCATCGGATTCAAATACCGGATTCCACATCAGCGAGCCATAGCCGAAGATCCAGACCGGACTATGATCCGGGCGACAGGCAAGCGCTGCCGCCAGCGACGATGCGCGCTGTTCGCAGGTCCATAACAGCGACTCCTCGATGGTGCCAAAAGCAGTTTTACAATCAGCTTTTAATAAGAAATCCCGCGTTAACATATGAACCTCCCACGCCACAGCTCCACTTCCCTGTAACAGACAGCCACTTTTCCCTCAGTATTTAGTTATTTGAACAACTTTCGTTGTGTTTACCCTATGACCTTATTCATTTATCAGCCGACGATCAAGTTTGAAGGCGATCACAAAAGAAAAAAAGTGTCATAAATGCCATCGGCAGGCGACCATTATTCTTGAGTGGGTTAAGGCAAATTTTTTCAACATGAGGTGATTGCTCACAGGGCGGGCGGAACTATTTTTTATGCCACTTATCATCACCCCCCTTCTGATACTGATGTTTAACTGCAGCCCAGGCGACTTTGTGCGCCACCTCTTCGCGTGACTCATCACCGCGCCGCTCCTGTTTGTCTTTGTACTGCTGCCAGGCGCTGTTAAACGCCTCTTTATAGATCTCCTGCGCATGGGCGGGCAGCACATTTTTAACGCTTTCCGGCAGTTCGGATTTCGTCTGATAAGGCATGATTTCTCTCCTTTTCATTCAACTCCCATTAAGCCTGGCTTATTCTCTCCAGAGTGCAAAGCCACAGTTGTGGTATGGTTAGCGCAAACGCGGGAATAGTCACTATTTACTCTGGTTATTTACGGTATTAATCGCGTAAAAAGCAGGTTTAAGTTTGCCGAATCCGTGTCTAACATCATTAAATACCATCATATATTCACGATATCCTGCCATTATCGCAACCTTGCGCTAATTTTAGCGCTAACGGGTAAAATAACGTAAAAATTAAATAATTATGCGGCTAACTTGTTACACTGGCGGCGCTGGTAAAATAAACAAACTGTGATAATGCTTAGAGGCCTGCACTCGGGTTTCTGCCAAATTTGGATATAAAAGGAGATGAATGCCTATGGGAGCACATGAAGGCTCAAAGACGCGTCATACCGAATACACACTGATTCTGACGATTGCCGCCCTGGCGGTGCTAACAATGTGGGGCTCATCCACTTCTTTTCCTGTAGTTATTGCTATCAACCTGCTGGCGCTGGTGGCGATTCTTAGCAGCGCCTTTAGCGTGGTGCGTCATGCCGACGTGCTGGCGCACCGTTTAGGTGAACCCTATGGCTCACTGATCCTCAGTCTGTCGGTGGTTATTCTTGAAGTGAGCCTGATCTCCGCGCTGATGGCCACTGGCGATGCCGCGCCGGCGCTGATGCGCGATACCCTCTACTCGATTATTATGATTGTCAGTACCGGTCTGGTCGGCTGTGCGCTGCTGCTGGGCGGTAATAAGTTTGCCACCCAGTATCTGAACCTTGCGGGTGTTAAGCAGTATATGATCGCCATCTTTCCGCTGGCGATTCTGGTGCTGGTGTTTCCCAATGCGTTACCGGGCGGCAACTTTACCACGGGTCAGGCGCTGTTAATCGCCGCTATTTCTGCCGCGATGTATGGCGTCTTTCTGCTGATTCAGACCAAAACCCACCAGAGCCTGTTTATCTATGAACATGAAGATGAAGGCGACGGTGACGACCCGCATCACGGTAAACCTTCGGCGCACAGTAGCCTGCGGCATGCGCTGTGGTTAGTGATCCATCTGGTGGCGGTCATTAGCGTAACTAAAATGAATGCCAATCCGCTGGAGTTCCTGTTAACGGAACTTAATGCGCCGGCACAGTTTACCGGTTTCCTGGTGGCGCTACTGATTCTGTCACCGGAAGGTTTAGGCGCGATTCGGGCGGTACTGGCAAATCAGGTGCAGCGCGCGATGAACCTGTTTTTTGGTTCAGTACTGGCGACCATTTCGTTAACGGTGCCAGCGGTGTCGATTATTGCCACCCTGACCAATCAGCAGCTGATTTTCGGCCTTGAACCGCCGCAGATGGTGATGCTGATGGCGACGCTGATCCTGTGCCATATCTCGTTCTCTACCGGCCGTACCAATGTACTCAACGGCGCGGCGCATCTGGCGTTGTTTGTCGGCTATCTGATGACCATTATGTTGTAAAAAAATGGCCGGGCATGATGCCCGGCCACATTTAAGACGTGATATTACTGCGCTGTTTTGTACTTCAGCGTATGACCGCCACCTTTCAGCGTTAAATTACCCTGCTCCAGCGTCACCTGCGCACCGTTGCTCAGGGCTTCGGCCACCGCCCTGTCCCAGCGACTTAACTGCTCGTCGCTGCATACCATGCGCGTTGAACCCAGCTGCTTTACCGTCAGCAGATTATGACTTAACTCACCCTGACCAAAAAAGCGATTGCACATCATGCCGCTAAGGCGTAAATCGTGGCTGAAGGCGATTTCCGGCTGCTGACCCTGGTTGCTGCGCGCCGCGACACCGTCAACACTTTGCAAGATAAAACGCTGGTCGGCCAGCTGCTGCGCATCAAGAGCGGAATCTGCGTGCTGATTACAGCCGCTGACCATCAGGGCCAGCAACGCCATGGGAAGGATTTTTTTCATCTTACTGCTCCTTTACGGGACTATCCATTTTGATAAAAACCTGGCATCAAAAAAGGCGCCCTTGGGCGCCTCTGTATATTATCACGACAATTAATTACTGGTATCGAGTTCCGGGAAGTTCTTCACCAGTTCATCGATAGCTTTCATCTGTTTCAGGAAAGGTTCCAGTTTATCCAGCGGCAGTGCGGACGGACCGTCACATTTCGCGTTCGCCGGATCCGGATGCGCTTCGATAAACAGACCCGCAAGACCAATCGCCATACCGGCGCGAGCCAGTTCGGTAACCTGACCACGACGGCCGCTGGAAGCTGAGCCAAACGGGTCACGGCACTGCAAGGCGTGCGTCACATCGAAAATCACCGGGCTACCGTTGGTCACCTGCTTCATTACATTGAAGCCCAGCATATCAACCACCAGGTTGTCATAACCGAAGTTAGCGCCACGGTCACACAGGATCACTTTATCGTTGCCGCCTTCAGCGAACTTCTCAACGATGTTACCCATCTGACCCGGGCTGACAAACTGTGGTTTCTTAACGTTAATCACCGCACCGGTCTTCGCCATCGCTTCAACCAGATCGGTCTGACGCGCAAGGAACGCGGGCAGCTGAATCACATCAACCACGTCAGCAACCGGCTGCGCCTGGCTGGCTTCATGCACATCAGTGATAATTTTCACGCCAAAGGTCTGCTTCAGTTCCTGGAACAGCTTCATTCCCTCTTCCAGGCCCGGGCCACGGTAAGAGCGAATTGATGAACGGTTAGCTTTATCAAATGACGCTTTAAATACGTAAGGAATACCGAGTTTATCGGTGACGGTAACGTAATGTTCGCAGATACGCATCGCCAGATCGCGCGACTCAAGAACATTCATGCCGCCAAACAGAACAAATGGCAGGTCGTTTGCGACCTTGATGTCGCCGATATTAACTACTTTCTGAGTCATGCCTTCGCCTTTTTTTTCTGCAGATCGGCTCCGATTAATGAAGCGTAACCTGCTTATGCTCTATCGAATGAATTTGTACTTTGATCATTTCGCTGACCGGATCTTCCGGACACTGCTCAACGAAATAGGTCAGATCGGTTAGCGCGATATGTTCACACTCTAACTGGGCGTAAATCAAGCCGCGGTCGCGAATCTCATACGGATCGTGCGGATCGATCTGCAGCAGCACATTGCTGACATTCAGCGCCATCTCCATGCGTTTCTCTTCCATCAGCGCCGACTTCAGCGTATCCAGCATTTTGCGGATCACCGTAGTGGATTCGGCCTCTTCCAGATCGTCTTCATACAGCTCCGCCGTTGGGCTGATATTGCCCTTCAGCCATACTTCCAGCGTATGTTCGTCAAGTGTGTCGCCGTTAAATGGGTTAATCAGCCACATTTCACCATCGAGCCAGTCGGCGCGAAGAATCAGCTGCGTCGGGAAAATCACCGGCATCAGCGGTAGTTCCAGTTCACCGGCGATATGCAGCAGGATCACCCCGAGCGATACTGCGGTGCCCTGACGGCTTTCCAGCACATTATCCAGCCATAAAGCATCGGACAGTTTGTAGATGCCGCTGGCACCGCCAAACCCCCACTGTTTATAGAACAGTTCCAGCAGTTTTTCTAACCTGGCATCCTGTTCGCTTTCGGCAGCAACATACTGCTGCGCTTCGGCAACCAGCGCCCGAAGCTGCGTTCCTACATCTTCCGTGGGAAAATCGGCGCGGATCTCGCGCGATGCTGCAATCACCGCTTCACAAAGCGGCGATTGCGAAATATCAAATTTCGCTACTGACGTCATACAATCCCCAACAGTGGCATTTTACTTGTGGCCAGCTTGATGATCAGCCCGATCACCACCAGCGCCACGAGGAAGGCGATCCAGCGCACTTTATTGCTGCGCGGACGGCGTCCAAGGACGATAATGCCGAGCACGATATAGATAATAACGCCAAACAGCTTCTCAGTCAGCCAGCTACCTTGCGGTGAAAACGGATAAAAATGAGTAATGCTCACCAACAGAATACCGGAAACAAACAATAAGGTATCGTTCAGATGCGGAACAATCCGTACCCAGCGGCGTTGCAGCATTGCGGAACCGGCCTGTTGCCAGTAAAAACGCAGCATAAACATCACAATAGTGATGGCAACCGTCAGCAGATGAAAATGTTTAATTGTGGCGTAATAAGCGGCCATTGAGATTCCTTATTCTGATAGTTGCCCAACCGTGACCCGATCGTTGCCTGCATAATCCTGACAGGTTTCCACCTGCAAAAAATTGTGATCGCGCAAGATATCGCGTACCGCGGCGGCCTGCTGCCAGCCATGCTCAAACAATAACCAGCCAGCAGGTTGCAGATATTGCGCCGCCGCGGCGCTAATGCGACGGATATCGGCCAGCCCCTGCTCATCGGCCACCAGCGCGCTTAACGGCTCAAACCGCACATCACCCTGTTGCAGATGCTGATCGTCAGCATCGATATAGGGCGGATTGCTGACAATCAGATCAAAACGCTGATTTTCCAGCGCGGAAAACCAGTCGCTGAGCAGAAAACGGGCGTTTGGCAGCTGCAATTTCGTGGCATTATGCTGCGCCAGCGTGACGGCTTCAGCAATACGATCAACGCCGACAACCTGACAATCGCCACGCTCACTGGCCAGCGCCAGTGCGACTGCACCGGTACCGGTGCCCAGATCGAGGATCTGCGCAGGGGACGATGGCAGACGCGCCAGCGCCTGCTCGACAAGGATTTCGGTATCGGGACGCGGGATCAGCGTGGCGGCTGAGACGCTAAGCGGCAGTGACCAGAACTCACGTTCACCGGTCAGATGCGCCACCGGTTCGCCGTTTGCACGACGGGCAATCAATGCTTCAAGCTGCGCCAGCTGCGGCGCAGTGAGTTCGGTCTCATCAAAGGCGATCAGCCAGCTGCGGGATTTGCCGGTAACAAAACCGAGTAAAATCTCCGCATCGCGTTTTGGGCTGTCGCCACCGCACAGCGCAGCGGTGGCGGCTTTCAGCCAGCTGCGGATATCCATTAATCCTGCCCGGACAACGCGGCCAGCTGGTCTGCCTGGTACTCCTGGACAATCGGCTCAATCAGCGCGTCCAGTTTACCTTCCATCACTTCATCCAGACGGTAGACCGTGAGGTTGATGCGGTGGTCAGTGACCCGGCCCTGCGGGAAGTTATAGGTGCGGTTACGGTCAGAGCGGTCGCCGCTGCCCAGCAGGTTGCGGCGCGTTGACGCCTCTGAGGCCTGACGTTTAGCCACTTCTGCGGCGCGGATACGTGAACCCAGCACCGCCAGCGCTTTGGCTTTGTTTTTATGCTGTGAACGCTCATCCTGACATTCAACTACAATGCCGGTTGGCAGGTGGGTAATACGGATCGCCGAGTCGGTGGTGTTAACGTGCTGGCCGCCCGCTCCAGAAGAGCGGAAGGTATCAATACGCAGCTCAGAGGGGTTAATATCCGGCAGTTCGGCTTCCGGCAGTTCTGGCATCACCGCGACGGTACAAGCCGAGGTATGAATGCGGCCCTGCGATTCGGTTTCCGGCACGCGCTGTACGCGATGACCGCCGGATTCGAACTTCAGACGGCCATAGGCACCCTCGCCGATCACTTTGGCGATGATCTCTTTATAGCCGCCATGTTCACCGTCGTTAGCGCTCATCACCTCAATCCGCCAGCGGCGCGATTCAGCATAACGGCTGTACATACGGAACAGATCGCCGGCGAAAATCGCCGCTTCGTCACCACCGGTACCGGCACGGACTTCCAGATAGCAGTTACGCTCATCATCGGGATCTTTCGGCAGCAGTAATACCTGCAACTGCTGCTCCAGCTGCTCGCTCTGCGCACGCGCTTCGGTTAACTCTTCCTGCGCCATATCGCGCATTTCCGGGTCAGCCATCATCATTTCAGCGGTTTCGATATCTTCCTGCACCTGCTGCCACTGACGGAAACACTGGCTGACATCAGTAAGCTGGGCGTATTCACGGGAAAGCGCACGAAAGCGGTCCTGATCGGCGATCACGCCAGCGTCACCGAGCATCGCCTCCACTTCTTCGTGGCGCTCCTGCAAGGCTTCCAGTTTGGCAACAATAGAAGTCTTCATGTGGTGTTATTTACCTTGTAAATGGAGTTCGAGTAATACAGCTGCGTCACACAATCGGTTGTGAAGCAGCTAATCCAGCCCGAGGCTGTCGCGCAGGATCTGCAGTCGTTCGTCATCGCCATCGCGAGCGGCCTGCTGGAGAGATTTGGTAGGGGCGTGGATCAATCGGTTAGTCAGTTTATGGGCCAGATCGCGCATAATCTCCTGCGCATCACCGCCCTGTTGCAGCGCCGCCAGCGCCCGTGCTTCAAGATCGGCACGGATCTGATCGGCCTGCGAACGGTAGTCACGGATGGTCTCAACGGCGCTTTGCGCACGCAGCCAGGCCATAAACTCGCCGCTCTCTTGCACAACAATACTTTCAGCCTGTACGGCGGCGGCTTTACGCTGCGCCATATTTTTTTCGATAATCTGCTGCAGATCGTCGACGCTGTATAAATAGGCATTCGCCAGCTTGCCCACTTCCGGCTCCACATCGCGCGGTACGGCGATATCCACTAGCAGCATCGGCTGATTACGCCGCGCTTTTAACGCACGTTCAACCATACCTTTACCGATAATCGGCAACGGGCTGGCGGTAGAGCTGATAATGATATCGGCTTCCGCCAGACGCACATCAATATCCGCCAGATTGATCACTTCAGCACCCACCTCATCCGCCAGCAGCTGGGCGCGCTCACGGGTGCGGTTAGCGATAATCAGTTTTTTAACCTTGTGCTCGCGCAGATGACGCGCCACCAGTTCAATGGTTTCACCCGCGCCCACCAGCAAGACATTCACCGTCGATAGTGATTCAAAGATCTGTCGCGCCAGTGTACAGGCGGCAAACGCCACCGAGACCGCACTGGCGCCGATATCGGTTTCAGTACGCACACGTTTGGCGACGGAGAAGGTTTTCTGGAACATGCGTTCCAGTTCGCTGGAGAGCGAATGGCCGCGCTGGGAGTCAGCAAAGGCTTTTTTCACCTGGCCAAGGATCTGCGGCTCACCGAGAACCAGCGAATCCAGTCCGCTGGCGACGCGCATCAGATGGCTGACCGCCTCGTTATCATGGTGCCAGTAGAGGCTTTTATGCACATCTTCGGCGCTGAGCTGATGATAGTCACACAACCAGCGCACCAGCTGCTCCTGCAGATTCTCTTGCTGTTCAACACTGAGATACAGTTCGGTGCGGTTACAGGTAGACAACACTACGCCGCCCTGCACAAGTGGCTGCGCCAGCAGGCTGTTAAGCGCCTGTTCCAGCGTATCCGGCGAAAAAGCAACTTTTTCGCGCAGCGCAACAGGTGCTGTTTTATGATTGATTCCGAGGGCCAGCAGGGTCATGGTGAGTTCGGTTTGGTTATCACACTGATATTGTGGTTTTGTGAGGCGCATTCTACAAGATGAGCGAGATCAATAAAAGCCATACAGAGCATATGTCTGTACCAGGTTGTGCCTTGATCTGCGCAATTGCAGTTAATTAAGACAATTTGAGCATTGACTGCTTAAACGCGGATGGTTAGCGTTAACGGTTAACTTTGGGCAAGCATGCCCTGAATGTGTCTGAGGAGATGACCACCTATGTACGTACGCAAGCCCCGCCTGATGCGGTTGCTGCCGCTTGCAGGCCTGTTACTGGCAGCCTGTACCGCCAATAAACCGCAGGGTCCTGGTCAAAGTGTTACCTCTCCACAGTGGCAACAACATCAGCAAAGTGTCGAAAAAATCACCCAATACCAGACGCGTGGCGCTTTTGCCTATCTTTCCGATAAGCAAAAAGTTTATGCGCGCTTTAACTGGCAACAAACTGCGCCGGATCGCTACCGTTTACTGTTAACCAACCCGCTAGGCAGCACCGAATTACAGCTGGATGCACAGGGTTCGGTGGTGCAGCTGGTCGATAGCAACGGTAAACGCTATGTCAGCAATGACGCGGAAAAAATGATTTCACAGCTGACCGGCATGGATATTCCGCTGGAAAATCTGCGCAAATGGATGATGGGTCTGCCGGGCGAAGCGACCGATTATCAGCTGAACGATCAGTATCAGCTGCGCGAGCTGAACTACAGCCGCAACGGTCAGCAGTGGAAAGTCAGCTGGCAGGATTACGACAGCAAAGTTAATCCGGCGCTGCCCGCCAGTCTCGAACTGCGCGAAGGTTCGCAGCGCATTAAACTGCGTATGGATAGCTGGACCGTAAAATAATGATCACCACCTGGCCTGCTCCGGCAAAACTTAACCTGTTTCTTTACATCACCGGGCGTCGTGCGGACGGCTACCATAATCTGCAGACGCTGTTTCAGTTTCTTGATTACGGCGACACGCTGCATATTACGCCGGATAACAGCGGGACTATTCGTCTGCTGACGCCGATCGACGGTGTGGCCGACGAGCAGAACCTGATCGTGCGCGCCGCGCGCCTGCTGATGCAGCAGGCAACGCAGGCGGGCACCCTGCCCGGCGAAGCTGGCGCCGCTATCGCCATTGATAAGCAGTTACCGATGGGCGGTGGACTGGGCGGCGGCTCGTCAAACGCCGCCACGGTGCTGGTCGCGCTGAACCAGCTATGGCAGACCGGTTTCACTCTCGATCAGCTGGCGACGATGGGATTAACCCTTGGCGCTGATGTGCCGGTGTTTGTAAAAGGCCATGCCGCTTTCGCTGAAGGCGTCGGTGAACAGTTACAACCGGTAAATCCGCCAGAAAAATGGTATCTGGTGGCGCATGCAGGCGTTAGCATCCCGACACCGCTGGTATTCAACGATCCCGAGCTGAAACGTGACACCCCATTACGCGCTTTTTCGCACATTATGCAGTCACCTTTTAGCAATGATTGTGAACCAGCAGTAAGAAAACGTTTTCGCGAGGTTGAACAGCTCGTTTCCTGGCTGCTAGAATACGCGCCGTCGCGCCTGACTGGAACCGGTGCTTGTGTGTTTGCTGAATTCGACACTGAGTCCGCTGCCCGCCAGGTGCTTGAGCTGGCCCCGAACTGGTTGCGGGGATTTGTAGCGCGAGGCGTTAACGTCTCACCGCTGCATCGCAACCTTTCAGGGCAGTAAGCGATTACGTGACAGTGTCACCCGTTCCTGACACTGCATGTGGCGCATTAACATACCCGTATGAAACAGCTGTAATATTGTGGCGCCCGTAGCCAATTACAGTTATGTTCATTCTCTGGACGCAAAGCCTGAGGTTCTTCTCGTGCCTGATATGAAGCTTTTTGCTGGTAACGCTACGCCGGAACTAGCACAACGTATTGCCAACCGCCTTTACACCAGCCTGGGAGACGCCGCTGTCGGTCGTTTCAGTGATGGTGAAGTCAGTGTACAAATTAATGAAAATGTACGCGGTGGTGATATTTTCATCATCCAGTCCACCTGTGCCCCAACCAACGATAACCTGATGGAACTGGTTGTAATGGTTGACGCGCTGCGTCGTGCTTCCGCTGGTCGTATTACTGCTGTTATTCCCTATTTTGGTTATGCGCGTCAGGACCGTCGTGTCCGCTCAGCGCGTGTGCCGATCACCGCGAAAGTGGTTGCGGATTTCCTTTCCAGCGTTGGCGTTGACCGTGTTCTGACCGTGGACCTGCATGCAGAACAGATTCAGGGATTCTTTGATGTCCCGGTTGATAACGTGTTTGGTAGCCCGATTCTGCTTGAAGATATGTTGCAGATCGGTCTGGTCAATCCGATTGTGGTTTCTCCGGATATCGGCGGCGTGGTGCGTGCTCGTGCTATCGCTAAACTGCTGAACGATACCGATATGGCGATTATCGATAAGCGCCGTCCACGCGCCAACGTGTCTCAGGTGATGCATATCATCGGTGACGTGGCGGGCCGTGACTGTGTGCTGGTTGATGATATGATCGATACTGGCGGTACGCTGTGTAAAGCAGCGGAAGCGCTGAAAGAACGCGGTGCAAAACGTGTGTTTGCCTATGCCACGCACCCGATTTTCTCTGGCAACGCGGTGGAAAACCTGCGCAACTCGGTGATTGACGAAGTTGTGGTATGTGACACCATCCCGCTGCCGGAAGAGATCAAAGCCCTGCCAAACGTGCGTACCCTTACGCTGTCTGGCATGCTGGCCGAAGCGATTCGCCGTATCAGCAATGAAGAATCCATCTCTGCGATGTTTGAACACTAAGCATCTGACAGAGCGCAAAAAGCCGGGCTTGCCCGGCTTTTTTTATAGTCTTTACCCGACGTTTAACCGGACGCCAATGGGATTACTTGTTACAGGTAAAAACTAAATATTGGCTGCAAATTCTTTTAGCTATTTAGTCCCCCAGCAGATGATTCTGATGGATAAAATCAATAAATACCCGCAACTTAGGCAAAAGATGTCGATTACCCGGCCAAAGTAACGAAAACTGCCCACCGCCACTGGTTGTGTCATCCAGTACGGTAACCAGCGTTCCGGTTTTAAGCTCCTGCGCCACAGCAAAATCCGGCACCGACACCACGCCCAGCCCGCTTACTGCCGCCGAAATCATCGCTTCCAGATTGGTAAATACCAGCTTTTCCGGCAGCGGCTCATGCAGTGCGTCGCTAAACAGCCAGGGCTGTACTGCGCCCGTGGCGCTAAAGCGATAGCGTAAGCAGGCATGGTGCATCAGTTCAGCCGCAGAGTGCGGTACGCCATGTCGCGCCAGATAAGCGGGCGATGCCACCAGCAGCAAACGGTAGCTGCCGAGCCGCTTTACCCGCAGCTGCGAATCGTCAAAGCTGCCGCTGCGCACCACCACATCGACACCTTCAGCAATCACATCCACCAGCCGATCGCTAAAATCAAGATCCAGCTCGATATCCTGATATTTTTCGATAAATTCTGGCAACAGCGGCAGCAGCATACGGTAACCAATCGCAGGCAAACTGACGCGCAATCGGCCGCTTGGCTTTGCCGTTACCCGCGACAGTTCATGTTGCGCCTCCTCGATCTCAGCGACAATCCGCCGCGCACGCTCATAAAACAGCGCTCCTTCATCGGTCAGGCTGATACTACGGGTACTGCGATTAAGCAGGCTGACGCCGAGACTGTTCTCCAGCCGCGCCACACTTTTACCAACCGCCGATGCCGACACGCCAAGACGTTCCGATGCGGCAATAAAACTGCCGGTTTCCACGGCCTTTACCAGCGCGGTTAACCCGCTAAGACTCTCAAGTGCGTTCATTGCGGAGTTTTTGTCCTTTCAGTCACGAACTACGGCCTGTTTTTAACGATAGCCGGTCATTTTATCCTGCCATCCTCGCACAGGTTAACCACGGACGCACGCTATGAGCACGCTTATTATTGAACAGACCAGCCCGCGCTGGACCTTACTGGCGGTTTGCACTGCCGCGATGATCCTGCCACTCAGCTTTACCGGAGGCGTGATTGCGACTCCGGCGATTGCACAGGAGTTAGGTGGTTCGCCGCTGGCGCTTAGCTGGATCACCAATGCTTTCATGCTGACTTTTGGCAGCCTGCTGATGGCCGCCGGTTCACTGGCAGACCATCTGGGACGAAAACGCCTGTTCCTCAGTGGCGTGGGACTCTTTACCCTGACTTCACTGATCATTGGTCTGGCGCCGAATGTGTTAATCCTCGACTTACTGCGCGCCCTGCAAGGCATAGCCGCCGCCTGCGCGCTGGCAGGTGGTGCGGCAGCGCTGGCCGATAGCTGGAGCGGCGCGGCGCAGGCACGCGCCTTCAGCCTGCTGGGAACCAGCTTCGGCGTCGGCATTGCCGGTGGCCCGGTGGTCGCGGGATTACTGATCGATCATGGCGGCTGGCGCAGCGTGTTTCTGCTACCCGCATTGCTGGGCGGCACTGCTGCGTTAATCAGTTACTGGCGGATGCGCGAATCGCGCGCCTCACAACGTACCGTGATCGATACTGGCGGCATTATCACCTTCAGCCTGGCGCTGACCGCCTTTACCTGGGGCATCCTGCAGTTCAGCGAAGACGGCTGGCGCCATCCGCTGGTGATCGCCCTGCTCGCCTGTGCCCTGCTGTTTTCCCTGCTGTTTATGGTTATCGAACTGAAAAGTCGTCAGCCAATGCTGGATCTGACGCTGTTTCGCTATCGCCGTTTTCTTGGCATCCAGCTGCTGCCGATCGCCACCTGCTACTGCTTTGTCGTGTTACTGGCGCTGCTGCCGGTACGATTTATGGGGATTGATGGCTACAGCACGCTGACTACCGGACTGTTGATGCTGCCGATTTCAGCGCCGATCCTCGTGGTGCCGAGCCTGGCCGTAACCCTGACCCGCTGGTTTTCCCCTGCCACGCTGGCCAGCAGCGGCCTGGTGATTGCTGCCGGCGGTCTGTTATTGCTGAGTCAGCTGGATAGCAGCACGGATCTGCCGCTGCAACTGCTGGCGATGCTGATTATTGGTTGCGGTAGTGGTCTGCCATGGGGTCTGATGGATGGTTTGTCGGTTAGTGTGGTGCCGGAAGAGCGCGCCGGAATGGCGACCGGTATTTTCAGCACCATCCGCGTGGCGGGAGAAGGCGTGGCGCTGGCACTGGTGACCAGCCTGTTAACGGTACTGATAGCCGCCCCGCTGACAGCGTTACTGCCGGAGGAGAGCGCCCGCCACGCAGCGCAGTACCTCGCTGCGGGCTATCTGACGGTAGTCGCACATTCGCTACAGCTACCGGTTGCCGCGCTGCAACAGATCTGGCTACAGGCGTTTAATCAGTTACTGTTGCTGTTAATGGCGATTACCCTGCTGTGCGCGCTGCTGGTGCAGATTAGTCTGCGCCATAAAGTTTCACAGTAACGCTAAAATGTATGCCAGTAAAAAGGGCGGCAACGTTGCCGCCCCGCAGTATATACCGAAGTTGTAACTATGAATGGCGATGGCTGTCACGACGGCAACGTTTGTCGCCACAGTGACGCAGCCAGTAATAGCGGTCGGCGACTTTTTCCCGCCCGCTCAGGCTTGCTCCCGCCAGCCACAGCAACGCGCCAATAAAGATGCTGAATATTGCGCCATGCGCCATATACTGCGGTAGATGCAGCTGTGGCAGCTGGTTCAGAATGGAGTAACCCACGCCAACCACCATGGTGAGCAAGCCCAGTATCATCAGGCCATTCCCGGCAAAACTCGCGTGTTTACGTTTCATCTGTCACCTCCACTACCTGCGTAAAGCGGCAATAGCACAAATTGCCTGGTTGCCATAAGTTTAGGAAATGACCGGCCATTTCGTTGCGGGGTTGATCACAATATGCGCTTAATTTTGACAATTCTTTACGTCTAACAGCCTGAATTTCGATAGAAAATGTATTATCGCGACACTGAACTATTACGCATGTAGCGGAGTGGCGCGGGATTTTTGTGTTCTGCTGGTCAGCACAGTAAACTATCGCCCTTTGCTTAAGCACTTATCAGGAACCCACCACCGTGAGCAGCATTAAACTGATTGTTGGCCTTGCCAACCCTGGCGCTGAATACGCCGCAACCCGCCATAACGCAGGCGCCTGGTACGTCGACCTGCTGGCTGAGCGTCACAATCAGTCGCTAAAAGAAGAGAGCAAATTTTACGGCTACACTGCGCGCCTGAATATCGGCGGTGAAGATGTGCGCCTGCTGGTGCCAACCACCTTTATGAATCTGAGTGGCAAAGCGGTAGCGGCTATGGCGACCTTTTATCGTATTACGCCAGAAGAGATTCTGGTGGCGCATGATGAACTGGATCTGCCGCCGGGTGTGGCGAAGTTTAAACAGGGTGGCGGCCACGGTGGCCATAATGGCTTAAAAGATATTATCAGCAAGCTGGGCAACAGCCAGGATTTCCACCGTTTACGTATCGGCATCGGTCATCCGGGCGATCGTAATAAAGTGGTGGGTTTTGTGCTGGGCAAACCGCAGGCCGCGGAGCAGAAGCTGATTGATGATGCCGTCGATGAAGCCGTGCGCTGCACCGAAGTGTGGCTGAAAGAAGATCGCCTGAAGGCGATGAACCGCCTGCATACCTTTAAAGCCGAATAACCGGCTGGCGGCGCCTTCCCCCGTGAGTGACGAGGGAAGGCCGGGATGGGGGAGCAGCGACTCAGGCGTCGTCGGCAGCCACCTTATAATTCGGATCGTCCAGTTCATGCATGCAATAAGGCCCGGCCTTACGCAGCAGACTGATACAATCCTCACTCAGATGGCGTAAGCGCAAGCTTTTCCCTGCCTGCTGGTAGCGCGCACTGAGTTTATCAATGGCTTCCACACCGCTGGAATCCATTACCCGGGTACGGGCAAAATCAATCACCACATTTTGCGGATCGTTTTCCACAGTAAACAACTCAGCAAAAGCACTGGCGGAACCGAAAAACAGCGGCCCTTCCAGCTGATACGTTTTGCTGTCACCCTCTTGCTGCTGGTGCAGAATGGTAATCCGCGCATGCTGCCAGGCAAACACCAGCGCCGAGATAATCACCCCGCAAATCACCGCCATCGCCAGGTCGGTAAAAATCGTCACCAGCGTCACGGCAATCATCACCACCGCATCGGCTTTTGGCATTCGCTTCAGACGGCGAATCGAACTCCATTCGAAAGTCTTAATGCAGACCACAAACATAATCCCCGCCAGCGCCGCCACCGGCAGCAGCGCAATGTATTGCGACAGGCTGACAACAAACAGAATCAGCAGAATGGCGCCGACCGCATTGGAAATGCGCCCGCGTCCGCCAGAGGTAAAGTTGATAATCGACTGGCCTATCATCGCGCAGCCAGCGAAGCTGCCAAAGAAGCCGCAGAGAGTATTGCCGATACCCTGCGCCACACACTCTTTATTACCTGCGCCCTTCTTACTGCCCATCTCATCAAGCACCGCCAGCGTAAGCAGCGACTCAATCAGCCCGACCAGCGCAATAATTACCGAATAAGGCAGAACAATTTTCAGCGTTTCCCAGCTTAACGGCGCATCCGGCAGATGGAACATCGGTAAACTACCGGAAATATCCGCCAGATCGCCGACGCGTTTAGTATCGAGATGGAAACCGATGGCAATGGCGCTAATCGCAATCAGCGCCGCCAGTGAACCGGGGATAATTTTGCTGAATTTAGGAAACAGCCAGACAATCAGCATCGCCAGCGCCACCAGCGCGTACATCATCGGTCCCTGATCTTTAATCATCGGCAGCTGCGCCAGCATAATCACAATCGCCAGCCCGTTCACAAAACCAAATATCGCCGGTTGCGGCACCAGGCGAATAAATTTACCCAGCCGCAGGACGCCAATCGCCACCTGCAACACCCCGGCCAGAATCGAGGCCAGCAGCACATACTCATAACCATGCTGATTAATCAGGCTGATTAACACCACAACAATTGATCCTGCAGCGCCTGAAATCATCCCGGGTTTTCCGCCGAAAAATGCGGTGACCAGACCGAGAATAAAGGCGGTATGCAGGCCGATAGTCGGCGAAAGGCCCGCCAGCAGCGAAAAGGCGGTGGCTTCCGGGATCAGCGCCACGGCGACAACAGAGCCTGCCAGCACATCATTTTTGACGTCGGCGGCCCTGAGATTCAGGTTAAACATAGATTTTTCACTTATTATTGATAGCAGGTGACTGAAAACAGCGAGTGCCTTGCAACTGAGCGATTCGGCCACAAGTATCGGAAAATCAGATCGCGATCACAAGTCTTTACTTAGCGTTCAGGGTGAAATCGCCGCCATACCGGTAATAATTACGTGTATAATGCCGGAAGTTTTTTCTATGTCATTATTGAGGTATTTTTAAATACCTTGATTATCAAGCTATTAAGGTGATTCAAACATGGGATTCAAATGCGGTATCGTGGGCCTGCCTAACGTGGGTAAATCCACTCTGTTCAATGCGTTGACCAAAGCGGGAATTGAAGCAGCGAACTTCCCGTTCTGCACCATTGAGCCGAATACCGGCGTGGTGCCAATGCCAGACTTACGTCTTGACCAGCTGTCGGCCATCGTTAAGCCACAGCGCGTGGTGCCGACTACCATGGAATTTGTTGATATCGCGGGTCTGGTAAAAGGCGCGTCAAAAGGCGAAGGCCTTGGCAACCAGTTCCTGACCAATATTCGTGAAACCGAAGCCATCGGCCATGTAGTGCGCTGCTTTGAAAACGACAATATTATCCACGTAGCGGGCAAAGTTGACCCGGCGGAAGATATTGACGTGATCAATACCGAGCTGGCGCTGTCGGATCTCGACACCTGTGAACGTGCATTGCAACGCGTCCAGAAGAAAGCGAAAGGCGGCGATAAAGACGCGAAAACCGAACAGGCTGCGCTGGAAAAATGTCTGCCGCATCTGTCCGAAGCGGGCATGCTGCGTTCACTGAAACTGGATGCTGACGAACTGGCCGCTATCCGTTACCTGAGCTTCCTGACGCTGAAGCCGACCATGTATATCGCTAACGTCAACGAAGACGGTTTTGAAAATAACCCGTACCTCGATCAGGTGCGTGCGATTGCAGAGAAAGAAGGTTCAGTCGTGGTGGCGATTTGCGCCGCAGTGGAATCAGATATCGCTGAACTGGATGATGCAGACCGTGAAGAGTTTATGGCGGAGCTGGGTCTGGAAGAGCCAGGCCTGAACCGCGTGATTCGCGCCGGTTATGCGCTGCTGAACTTGCAGACTTACTTCACCGCAGGTGTGAAAGAAGTGCGTGCCTGGACCATTCCGGTTGGCGCCACTGCCCCGCAGGCGGCCGGTAAAATCCATACCGATTTCGAAAAAGGCTTTATCCGCGCGCAGACCATCGCTTTTGATGACTTTATCGCCTATAAGGGCGAGCAAGGCGCGAAAGAAGCCGGCAAAATGCGTTCAGAAGGGAAAGATTATATCGTTAAAGATGGCGATATCATGAATTTCCTGTTCAACGTCTGACCGGTTTTGTATTTTTCATAAGGCTTCGATGAAGCCTTATGATTCATCACAACCAGCTAAAACTCTGCCGGCTCTATGACTTATCGGTAGAAAAAAGTGACGCCTGAATTAAAAACCCTGGCACAGAAATCATGCGTTACTGAGCAGATGTTTACTGGCTTTCTATATCAGGCGTCATTCTTTACTTCATCCGTGCACCTGGAGCTCCGTAATACCTGTCGCTACAGTGAGTGCATTTTTAGCATGCTCTAAAAAATCAGAAATTGGTTGATAAGAAGTATGAATCAGATGAATGCAATTATTGATCGTTGCTACACCAATAGTTTGTTCACCTTCAGTACCCAGTAAAACACTCGGCCCCCACAGGGATTCCAGAGTTAAATTGCCAATTTTCTTATTAAATGGGAGCACACCCAGATTTGATATAAGAACATCAGCAGCAGAGCATTCCCGGTCAAACTTGATCATTTCACTGAGGCCATGATTATTCATTAATGGCTCAACAAGTTCGATCAAGGCCGCCATTCCGGATTTTTTTCGATAGGCGTCAAGGTCCTCAGTAACCGCTCGGGCAATATGCCAAAAGTCCTCAGAGGTTCCAGCTTCGTAGTGATAAGTGGGAAACAGCGCCATAAAACTGAGTCCATAGTCCAGACCAGAATATTTCCTCGCATCGATGGGTGTACAGATACGAACGGGTCTGTCAGGCCAGGCAGGTGATTTATAGAATGCCATAACGAAAGCGGCTGACAACGCCCCGTGAACGGTTGTATTCTCCTTTTTAGCTCGATCCCGGATGCGGTTGGAAAGCTCAGGTGAAAGCTGTTGTCGCGAGATATTAAGTCTGGCTAAGCTTCTTTCTGTGTAAGGGACAGGCTCTGCAGCAAGCACTGGCATATTGATGTCACCCGCACATTCTGTATCTAATGAACATGCATCTTCAATTGAAGGTAGTAAAGCCAGGTCAGGCAGAATCGTTCCCGTCAGCGTCTCAAGAATATCATGAATAAAATGTGTCAGAGACTTTCCATCGGCGATCG
Source organism: Winslowiella toletana (assembly GCF_017875465.1). NCBI lineage: Bacteria > Pseudomonadati > Pseudomonadota > Gammaproteobacteria > Enterobacterales > Erwiniaceae > Winslowiella > Winslowiella toletana. Next base: position 4,659,645 of record NZ_JAGGMQ010000001.1, on the reverse strand, counting down.
CATGGTGTGCGGTGATAATAATAACGCAGCGATCTTCACTATAGAGAAGTGCGGCTTTTAACAAAGCAACATCGCCTGTGCCGAATGGCGCCGAGAATTCTCTTTTAATTTCATTTTCAACAGACACGATTTTATTCAGGTGAGCGATACGCAGCGGGATGTCGATAGCCTGGCCATGGAAAAAATGCAGTCGACCATCTTTGCCGGTATCAACTCTGGCGTTGATCAGTGGATGCCGTGATTGAACTTTTTTAAGCGCTGCTGACCATTCATCTAACGTCGTACTGCCTCCCACCTCAGCAGACATCGTAAAATGCTTAGGACTGGTAGTGTCGCTCTGCCATGCATAGTTTTCAAGCGCACCAAGAGCACGAAGAGTTGATTCTTTGTGTGATATATTTTCCATTTACCTATCCAAAATTAATGTTTATGAGAAAAAGTCAAACAACTATTCATTTAAATAATTGACATCTACGCAATAAACACCTCCATTTTAACTTCAACAGAAATTAATTTGGCGAAAGGTTCCACACACTATTCTGCAACAGAATATGCCAGAATTTATCTTTAAGTATTAGCCACCAACGTTAAAGCCAGTACATCACTATAATGGACTCGTTACTTTTCAAATAACAATCACACTTTCCTGCTGAAAAATCCATTCAGTAAGGGAAATATTTTAAATTGACAGCATTGCGGCCCTGATCCACGGCGAGAAGCAAAATAACAGCATCCTCTCCTCACCGGACATAAAAGAGACTGGCATATCACCGCCTTAAATAACATGCTGAAATATATATCCTTCTAAACCATAGCGCCTCCACCATTGACATTCAATAGTTTTATACGTTTTTATTTATCATTTAACTCTTAATTTAATGCAAGCAGTTTCGCTGGTTTCTGCAGTTTTATCTGAAGCAAGATTTTCGCTGCTCGAAGAAAAAACCAAACCATATTCATTGAATAATAAACTGTCTTACTGAATGAAAATCCAGCAATGAATTTATATATTACAAAAAGTAAAAAAACATCACCATCGATGATACCTGCATGGCACTTTTCCTAAAAAACACCATAAATCGACAGCATACTGACAGTCTTCTGTTTTGCTATACCACTCAGAGAATCCAGACATACAACATCCTTATTGATAATGCAGAACAGCGTTAAAAACAAATAATGACAGGAAATCATTATTTCATTACGTTATTAGTATCCACGCAAGTAAATATGCCAGCCCTCTGGACAAGGTTAACAATATATTAATTAATAGTTCAAAAAATGTGTGAATTCAATTAAATCTTAAAATTATTTTTTATTACTTTTTAACGACGTTCACTACAGGGCCTTTCGATCATGTTGTGGTCAATGATGAGCGTTATGGCGTCTGCCCGACAAGCAGCTTTACATGAGAATAAACAGTGCTGATTCTGCAATGTTGCAGAGTCATCCCTTCTTTTACAGCCACATACTTTCCGTCGACGATGGCGGGGACTACGGAAAGCTCACCGTTCTGAACGGGATCAACGTCACCACAGTCGGGTCGATCTTGTTCAGGAAGGATTTGATTGTGTTATCCGATTTGGGCCAGTTGTGGATGAAACCCTTATTGCGCGCCCCCTTGGGCAACTGCGAATGATAAATGTGGCAAGCCCTGAATATCTAAAACGCCATGGCATACCCCACGCGATTAACGATCTGATTAATCAAAAACATCAGATGGTTCATTACACACGACATTTGGCTCCAGACTTGCAGGATGGGAGTATCCCGAAGACGGTGGATATTCATCGATTCGGCTGTCTGGCGTGATGCAGGTTAACCGTGTTCAGACTTATCATGAGGCCGCTCTGGCAGGTATTGGTTTAATCCAGGCGGGTCACTGGGCACTAAGACACCATCCCGAACGAGGTACGCTGACAGAAATCTTGCCCGACCTGCGGCCGTCGCCTCTCACCGCATCACTTGTTGTCGCTCATCGGCGTAACCTTTCCTGTCGGGTACGTGTATTCACCAACTGGATTGAAACTGTACTGAAGCCCTGGTTAGATTGATGAAATGACAACCGGATTGTACAGGGCAGATCGTTGGTGTACATTGACTGGCGCTTCGCATCCATGCAGAACTGTATAAACTTACGGGCGGCCTCCTGCTTCGGACTGCCATGTGGAATGGTTAAGCCATCAATATTGTACAACCCTTGACCCCATGCGATGGAGGCTGGGTTACCGGCGTCAATGGCGGTCTGAGCACGGGTGCTTCAGATCCAGTTCACCGCTTTGCAGCATCTGCCAGTGGCTGAGGCTGGGTGGAGGGCAGCCTGTAAGAAAATGCGAAAAGTGTTTGTTCTGTGTCAGATTAACCAACTTATGAAACATTTATTTAAATAAGGTTTGCGAGCTCTAATCCTTTTCATGTTCTGACAGAACAAATATAAGCATAGAACTCAACACCAGCGATCTATCTATAAAGTAATTATTACCGCCGACTTAGATTATCCGCGAGCAGGATTGCGCGAGTATTACTTACACCGTTTAACATCTAAATTATACTCATCCGGTGAGACATCGCGCATGATATCCATTTTCTGACTTTGATTAAGTTTTAAAAATTTATTAATATATTCGCCTGCTAAAGATTCCAGCACTGAAATACACCCATTATCATGGACGCTAATTTCTTTGTGGAGTCCATAATGCATTATATGAAAGTTAATTTTTTTAAGAGAATCATAAATCGTTTCTTTAACACCCTGAACAGGCGAAACTTCAAGATTCTTACTTGTAAACTTTTTCGCCAAAAAATAAGACTTTAGTATTTTTTCTAATGGACGGAGCGGATTACAATATTCAGCATTTATTTTACCTTCGTCTACCGATCGGTTATAGCTTCGTATTGCTAATGCAAGATTGACTTCCCTTACTGTAAGATCAGATGGAATATAATTTTCAAATGGTGTTTTGAATTCGAAGTACCATATATTCCTTATATTTTGACAATCAATGTAATAATTAACCAGTGGTTCGAGTAAGTTATAGTTTACCGATTCCTGCTGCCTTAAGGTCAGTACAATACCAAACATTGCAATATACAGCCCATCCTCTCCAGATTGCCTGTCGCTAAGCAGCTCAATGATTCTTGTAAAATTACCAGCAGTACCATTTATTAACCTTCCTTTGTTAATATCGCTATACAACTGCTCACGCATGCAGTAGCTCAAAAAAACCTGATTATCATGCCCCCATAACGCTCTTGTATCATGCTGCTTAAGATAATTCACCGGGTCCTGCTGTTGTATTAAACGCAAAAAGTACTCTCTGCATGCTATATAATCATTATCATCTTCAATCGCTGAAAGATCAGCCCCAGCCTTTTCATGCAGAACAGTGTTATTAATAAAATCCGATGCTTTATTTTGAATAGCCAAATCATATAATGAAAGTTTCATGGGACTTTCACCCGCACCTTTTCTCAGGTGAAATATAACCCGACAAGCCAGCAGAATTGTATAAATTTTAGAAGCATAACATTCAGCTGACTTCTCTTTTAAGAAAACGGCCTCTCTGCAAAAATCTTCTTTCAGTTTTATTATTGAACTGACTTTCGGGAAGGAACGCTTATCAAGTCTGGCTAAATATACTGATAAGCTGCTTGCCAGCTTTCTATTTTCCAGTACATTGACAACTTCCTCTTTGATTATTTTCCTGGCATGTAATAAAAGCGCATCAACTGATATCGGCTTTGTAAAATCGCCCCCTGACATTCGGTGAAAATAATTAACGAAAGGGCTGGCGTTTTTATTTGCCATTTCAGATGCCAGATTAATAAAGAAAACATAAGTAAATAAATTAAAGAAGCTATTTGATGCCTGCGCAGGCGCTGTGGTTGAATAAACAGGAATATTTGCCAGAACAGAAAGAAGATTCTCCAGCCTTGATAAAACCCCTGACAGATAATTTTTTTCGCCATCAGTTATCTCTAACCGTTGCTGCAGGCGTGCTGAAAAATCCTGGTAGTAAATTTGTTTTTGATAAAAGGTTCTTGATTCAGAAAGTGCACGTTTTCGGCTTTGATCATGGAACAAATCAAGAACAGTCGCCAACTCATCTATGAAAGAATAGAACCTTGGAGTTTTATACATAAACAGCCCCACAGCTATTTTTAAAAGTGTATCTTATTGATTATTATACATTAAAAAAGAAGACAACAAAATCCACCCGCCTCCTCAAATTTCCGGTATAACCATTCAGCATCTCCAGGCACAATCAGTCTTGTTCAGCATACAGGCGAACATAGTATTCATCAGAGACGAACACCAGGAGAACATATGTTTGGTATTGGCATTCAAAAAACTATTAACCGTGGCAGCCTGAAAAACATGCCTCGCCGCGATCAGGACGCTTTACTGCAATACGTGTATGATCAAGGGTATTCAGTTAAAGAGATCAGCAATGAGTACGCTATTCCTGTGCAAACGCTGTATACCAGAATCACAGCACACCGTGGTCGTGGGCCGCTGCCTGCTTAATAAATTACTGTCAGACCTCTGACACCGCAGACTATGCAGCTTAACAAAGCCCCGCACCAGGGCGCGGGTAATAACAAAAAATCCACGCAATTGCGTGGATTTTTATTTTATAATACTTTCTGCTGGTGCGGCATAAAATAACTACGAAGGTGAGTATACTCTACCAGTTTCAACGCCATCGTTCAGGCAGGCAAAACTGATAACACGCTGAAATTAGCGGCTTACCTCATGTCCAATCAGGCCGCCGATCGCCGCGCCGCCCAGGGTGCCAAAGGTGCTGCCGCCGGTTAATACCGCGCCGCCGACGGCGCCGACACCCGCCCCGATGGCGGTATTCCGGCCACGATGGGACATCCCGCATGCTGAAACAGAAAGCGTGACCAGTAAAACAATAGCAACAGTACAACTGCGTTTTAAAAGCATCAAAAACCCCATCACCATTAATATTAATGGAATGTAATAGCGCAAACAGGATTGTATTTTTACACGCCAACTCCATGGCGTCTGGCCATTTCCTTCGCGGCAAATTTACTGTGTTTTCGCTTCTTTCAACAGGTAAAAATTCCTGGTTTAGTGCGACGCCATTAAAGATTTTAAAATGTTTACTGCTGATGCTTTTACCAGCAGTTTTGATTCAATCGTCTGCCCCGTCAAAGCCCGCGTTTTTCACCACAACCCGCGGTTGACTCACGCCCTTCCCGCTAAACTGGGCCGTTATAATTGCATTACCATTCATGCACCTTAACAGGCTAAAATAGCCCCATCTGTGAATAATATTCATCAGCGCTATCAGCAGTGACGATATCAATAAGGAAAACGCGCAATGCTTAAAGAAAATTTTAATGAACTTCAGATCTTTCTTGTCGTCGCGCGTGAACGCAGTTTTACCAAAGCCGCAGGTAAGCTCGGGGTTTCACAATCGGCGCTGAGTCACGCAATAAAGGCGCTTGAGGCACGTTTAAATCTGCGACTTCTGACCAGGACCACGCGCAGTGTCGCGCCAACAGAGGCCGGCGAAAAAATTATTAATTGCCTCGAACCCCGCCTTGCCGATCTTGAAGAGGAGCTGGGGGCCTTGCTGCAGCTGAATGGCACGACATCAGGCAATATCCGCTTGTCGGCCGGGGAACATGCTGCAAGCAGTCTGCTATGGCCAAAACTGAAACCATTTCTGCTTGAATACCCGGATATCAATGTCGAACTGGTGGTGGACAATGGTTTTGTTAATATCGTCGAGGGCCGTTTCGATGCCGGGATTCGTCTGGGAGAAAGCGTCGATAAGGATATGATCGCCGTCAGAATTGGCCCCGATATGCGGATGGCAGTGGTAGGCGCACCGTCATATTTCGCTGCGCATGGTACGCCGCAGACGCCGCATGAACTCCAGCACCACCGCTGTATTAATATGCGCCTTCCCACCGCTGGCGGGTTATATCACTGGGAGTTTGAAAAGGACGGTAAACCGCTGCGGGTTCGCGTGGAAGGACAGCTGATCTTTAATCATCTGGCAGAACGGATAGATGCCGTCATCTCCGGCTTTGGCATTGCCTGTATTCCTGAAGACCGGGTGGCGGCAGCCGTTCAGTCAGGCAAACTGATTCAGATCCTCGACGAGTGGTGCCCGACGTTTCCCGGCTATTACCTCTATTATCCGAGTCGCAAGCAACATCCACCCGCCTTTGCGTTAATGATTGAAGCGTTACGTTTAACCGCCTGACAAAGGTGCGCCCCCCGACGCCAGGTGCCGCATACCGGGATCACCCCAGTGCTGCGGCGCACTGCATCGGATTAAACATCAAGTTTACGCGCTGTCAGCCACTCAACCATCGCCGGGTTACGATGCGAGAAGAAGGCGCTGGTTACGGTATCTAAGGCGGTGATTTGCAGCATTTCATCGTCGCTAAGCGCGAAGTCCAGAATATTGATGTTTTCTTCCATTCGTGGTTTACGCACGGTTTTCGCCAGCGAGACAATGCCACGTTGCAGAATCCAGCGCAGTACAACCTGCCCCACGCTTTTGCCCTGTTTTTCGCCAATCGCGGCCAGCAGCGGGTGCTGGAACAGACCGTTCTTCCCTTCCGCAAACGGCGCCCATGCTTCAGGCTGAATACCTCTGCTCTTCATCCACGGCACGGCGTGCAGCTGCTGATTGAAGGGGTTAACTTCAACCTGATTGACCGCCGGAACAACGTGATTAAAAGCGATAAGATCGGCAAGTCTGTCAGGCTGGAAATTACTGACGCCAATGGCGCGGATTTTACCTGCCTGATATAACTCCTCCATCGCACGCCATGCGCCATGGACATCACCGTATGGCTGGTGAATCAGATAGAGATCGACATAATCCAGCTGCAGACGGTTCAGTGAACGTTCAAACTGCGCTTTGGCGCCAGCATAACTGGTATCCTGTAACCATAATTTTGTCGTCACAAATAACTGATCGCGTGCGATGCAGCTCTGTTTCAGCGCATTCCCCACCTGGGTTTCATTCTGATAAGAGGCCGCGGTATCAATCAGGCGATAACCGGTGTCAATGGCATCGATAACCGCACGCTCACATTCAGCGGCATCCGTCATCTGGAATACGCCAAACCCCAGCAGGGGCATTGCGATACCATTATTCAGTTTTACCGTTTGCATATCATGATCCTTGTTGGCGTTATTGCAGGTTTTTTTCTTGAATAAACTGGCTGACCTGATCGGCAATCTGAATATTGTTCAGATCGGAGAAAGGAAAATGCGTATTGCCTTTAATTCCGATTTCCGGCAGGTGGAGCACGTTGACATCACCGCCATGTTGATTGACGACATCGCGCCATTTACGCGCCATCGCCAGCCGCACGCGCCAGCTATCCTGGGCAGGCATTGCCACGGGTTTATCCGGAATGTTATCGCCGTAAATGATCAGAACAGGAATTCTGGTTAATGCCAAAAACTGCTCCATGGGCACCGGTTCACCTTTCAGCGTATCAAATGCGCTGGGCATCGGCGCCGGCAATTCATTCTCAGGAAAGACAAAGTTGCTGCCAGGCTCAAATGCGACTATGGCTTTCACCTTGCTGTTTCTTATTGCGGTGTACCAGCCCGGCCCGCCGCCCTGAGAGTGGGTAAACAGAATGGCCGGACCGGCTTTATCCACCACCGCCGACATGGCAGCGGCGATAACGTTAATATCAAAAGGCCCGGTATTGGGCGTCATCTGGCGGAAATACTGGTTAAGCGCCTGTTTATCATCAGAGAACTGCACGCCTTTAAAAAACGCTGGCCAGACGCCAAGACGGAACTGATTAAACCACATCTGCTCATCCGGTTTCGGCGTCACACTACTTTCGACCATACTGCGGCCCGCACTGGCCCGGCGTGGCTGATCGACCAGATAAGTGGAAAATCCCCGACGCAGAAAAATGTTCTGAAAGCCTTCCCGGCCATCCGCAGTGGTTTGCCAGCTGCGTGAAGACTGCCCGGCGCCGTGCAACATAATAATGGGATATTTATGTGGCTTCTGCGGCGTTTGCCAGAACACATTAGCATGATCGCCATGATAGCTCTGTCCGGCCGAATCCAGCGGTTTTTTGGCATCAAACTGTCCAGCCGCTGTCGTCACCGCGCCACCCGCCGCAAAGCTGCCTTGTTGCTGAATAACCAGCGGTTCACGCTCCGCGGAATGCGCAACAGCGCCTGCCGCCAGCAGCGATAAACTCAATATTTTTAATAGTAGCTTCAAGGATATTTCCTCTGTGATTTTCAGCGTTTAAATCATAACGCTATTTGCAGCAATAATTATGTAGTCAGGCAGATTGGCCTTATTTACCGGTTTCATTAATAACGCATATTAGCTACGAATCGCTTCCAGCCAGCTGGTTACAGCTTCCGTGGTTTTTCTTTCCTGATAGCACTCAATAACCAGTGGTTTCTCGCGCCTGGCGGCTGGCGCCAGACGGCTTAAAATCACCTCGCTGTCACCGATGCCATATCCGCCATGGGTAATAAAAGGAATCAGCAGCTTACCGGTGAGGTTACAGTTACTCAGAAAGGTCTGGACCACCGGTGGCACAGTGGTGCCCCAGATCGGAAAGCCTAAATAGATCGTCTGGTATTGTTCGATACTGGCGACCTTATTTTTTAACGCAGGTTTTACGCCACCATCGCGCTGATTTTTCGCCAGTTCTACCGTCCGGAAATAGTCTTGCGGATACGGCGTCGCGGGTTCAATTTCGAACAGATCGGTATGAAGGCTGCGATGGATCACCCCGGCGATCACCCGCGTATTGCCGCTTCTGGAAAAAAACACCACCAGGGTGCCGCGGTTATCTGCGGTGTTCAGCGTACTGGCCGCGGCAGGCGGCAGAATAACCTTCGACAGCGTTATGCCCGCCAGCGCGCTAAGCAGCATTCGGCGGTGGGAATCATGCGAGTCCGCCATCATTTACTCTCCTTATCGGCGCTGGCCTGCGCGCTAAGCAGTGCCTGTTCAGCGCGTGCCGCGGCCTGTGGTTCACCGTTATCACGCAAAATTTTCACCAGCTGTTGCAGTTGCCCGCGGCTGAGTCCCACGCGCAGACTGGCGCGGGTGTGGGACAGTAGCTGTGCTTCCACACCCGGCGTGGCGGCTAATGCGCCGACCGTTGCCAGTTCACGGCTTTGCCAGTCAAGATTGTCGCGGGCAAAAATATCGCCAAACAGATGGGTTTGCAGAAACTGATTGATCACCGGAACAAACTCGAAAAGCGGCCCCTGCACTGGTGCGCCAGAGATTCTGGTCTGGTTCTCCGTACCTGTACGGCGAAGTTCATCGCCAGCCGGAACAGGTTTTACTGGCTCTTTGCCCTGAATATCATGGATGCCGCGTTGCTTACGCGCCTGCGTAACCTGCATTAAGACATTCAGCGCATTCAGGCTGCGCGGAAAGCCGGTATAGGCGTAAAGCTGTACCAGAATTTCTTTGGCCTCGTTGACGGTTAATCCGGCATCCAGACCCTGATTAAGTGCTTTATCCAGTTTTTCCATCTGGCTGCTTGCCATAAATGCCGCCATCAACGGGATGGCCTGCTGGCGTGCCGTTAGCGTCTCGCCAGCCGCTTGCGACTGATTTATCGATGCGGTCGCCGCGTCACTGGTTGCCGCCTGCGACGCCAGGCTACAGCTACAAATCAATAAAATCGCCGGGGTAAGCTGCTTAATGCGCGTGATATTGTTCATCTGACACTTTCTCCATCCATTTTACGCTGTTGCCTGCCACCAGACCGGTCACGGCAAGATGCGTCATTGCACTGTCGGGGGCGGCGCCATGCCAGTGTTTAACGCCCGGCGGACAAGTGACCACATCTCCGGGGCGGATAATCTGCACCGACTGCCCTTCCTGCTGGGTTAAACCGACGCCGGAGGTGACGATAAGTCGCTGACCTGCAGGATGTGTGTGCCAGGCTGAGCGCGCCCCCGGCTCAAAGGTGACATAGGCTGCCGAAGCCGCAATCGCGTTATCCGCCACAAACAGCGGATCGACCCGCACGCGGCCGGTAAAGTTCTCAGCCGGACCGGCAACCGGTTTCTGACTGCCGGCGACTGCGATATGCCCTGAAGCGTGTTGCGGCTGCGCGACAGATGAGAAAGTGATAACCGCCAGCAACAGCCCCAGACAGCGTGGTTTTCCCGTCATACATTGCGTCCATGTGGTTAAAACGTGGCAATGATTGTAACCACCGGTCGATGTCGTCAGGCTGACGGTTTGCTGACAATCCTGTCAGTAAGTGCCTGAAACAGAGGTTGCGACTGCTCTGCTGTCGGGTGTTGCTGCTCGCTGGCGGAAGAGAGAGCAAAGCTCAGGCCAAAGGTATTGATGCCTCGCTCACTACGCGCGAAGACATTTCCCCGATGCATGATCGCCACCGCGCGAACAATCGATAACCCGAGACCGTGATGGGTATCGCTTCTGGCGCGCGAAGAGTCGACGCGGTAAAAGCGCTCAAACAGACGGTGTAAATGCTCAGGCGCAACCGGGGCGCCGGGGTTTGATACCGCTACCGTGGCATGGCTATGGGTTGCGCTTAAACTGACGGTCACCGTACTCTGCGGCGCAGAGTGGCGTGCACTGTTTTCCAGCAGATTGGCCAGCGAACGATGGAATAACCGCCGGTCAATATGGGCCAGCGCATCACCCTCAACCGCTAATAAAAGCTGCTTTTCAGCAAAAGAAGGCTCAACGTATTCAGCGGTTTTCAGGGTTTCTTCGCGTAAAGAAACCTGCGTAAGTTGTGACGCATGCTCGCCCGCATGCGCGTGCGACAGGAACAGCATATCGTTTACGATGGAGGTCATCCGCTCCAGCTCTTCCAGATTGGAACCCAGTAACTCTTCAAGCTCCTCCGGCGCACGGCGGCGGGATAATCCCAGCTGCGTCTGACCAATCAGATTGGTCAGCGGTGTGCGCAGCTCATGGGCGACATCAGCATTAAAACTCTCCAGCTGTCGCCAGGCGATTTCCTGCCGTTCCAGTACGCCGTTAAATGAGGAAGCCAGCTGCCTGAGTTCCTCCGGCAACGCACTGGTTTCCAGTCGCCGGGCGTGATCGCCGGGAGCCAGATGATGGGCCTGCTGGCTTAATGCCCCCAGCGGACGCAGACCAAAACGTGAGACGCCATAGCCAAGTAATGCGACAATAAATACGCCAAAGGCGGAGATAACCAGCAGCGCGCGCGTAAAAGCATCAAGCGTTCCCATATAGGGTGTTGAATCGATGGCCACCACATAGCGCAGCGCTGGCCGTTCTCCTCTGGCCGGAATGGTTTTTACCAGCAGGAACAGCGAGCAGGAGCCGTCAGACGCGCCAGGTACTTTATTTAATCCCTCGTGAAGCGAGGCCCAGTTCACCTCCATCGGCGGCGCGCCGCCGATATTGAAACGGGCGTCGTCACTCAATATCCAGTAACGCACCCGCTCGCCTTCGGAACTGGCCAAATCGGTAAACTTATTCGCCAGAACTGACCATCCCTCAGCTGAGGTCCGCGCGGTTATCCATGGGCTCATCAGTGACTCACGAAACAGCAGCTCGTTATGCATCTGCTTTTGCAATGAGTTGTGTAATGAACTGCGTAACAGCAGACCCAGCGTCAGGACAATCAGCACAATGCTCAGAACAAACAGCAAAGCAAGACGCCCGGAAATGGAGCGCTTAAACATAATCAGTCTCCGTTTATGGCTGCGAATGCGACCTGACTTCCAGTACGTATCCCATCCCGCGCACGGTGTGCAGTAATCTGACATCAAAGGGAGCATCAATTTTGGCGCGCAGGCGCTTAATCGCCACTTCGACAACATTGGCGTCGCTGTCGAAATTCATATCCCAGACCTGTTCTGCAATCATCATCTTCGACAGGATTTCTCCCTGGTGACGGGCAAGCAGGCTGACCAGCGCAAACTCTTTGGCGGTGAGCTCCAGCCGGTTGCCAGCGCGAAATACCCGGCGCGCCAGAAGATCCAGATGCAGATCGTGGATTTGCAGTTGTGTAATATCCACCCCATCTGTCGCACGACGACGAACCAGCGCCTGGATGCGCGCGACCAGCTCAATCAGTGAAAAGGGTTTCGGCAGATAGTCATCCGCGCCGAGTCGCAACCCTTTAACCCGTTCATCGACCGATCCGCGAGCAGACAGCATCAGTACTGGCGTCTGTTTACTGCCGCGAATCCCTTCCAGCACACGGTAGCCGTCGATACCCGGCAGCATGACATCCAGGATTACCGCGTCATAATCGAACTCCAGCGCATAGTGCAGACCTTCCGCACCGTCGGCGGAGACGTCAACGGTAAAGCCGGACTCTGCCAGCGCGCGGCTGACATAGGATGAGGTTTTCTCTTCATCCTCAACTAACAATAAGCGCATAGCGCGTACTTCCTTATCTGTAACGAGATTTTTAGCGCGCCAGGCGCTGAACAGCCTGTTGCGCTACCTCACTTTCTGCTCTGTTTGCCAACAGCAGGCTGACAATTTGCTGACAAAATTGTCAGAAAACCCCTGCTGCTGCTGGCGACAGCGATAACTGACAAAATTGTTACGCTCTGGTCATGATGCTGACAGACCTCTCTCCCTAAGCTAAGCGGGCACTATCACTGTCGCGCCGCGACGCTACCCCTGGAGATAACATGAAACTCAACGTTTTAAATGCACTACTGCTGACAGCAATGGCCGGACTGGCTTCAACCGCTCAGGCCGCGGATTACAAGCAGAACCCCTTTACCCTGGTGTATGACGGGGCGATTCGCGAAAATGTTCAGGGCAAGGTCAATATTCATCCGGTGAAATATGATCTGCACGGCATTCAAATCGCGGCCAATATCTATACGCCTGCCAGTTATGATCCGGCGAAAAAATACCCTGCGGTGGTGGTGGCGCATCCAAACGGCGGTGTTAAAGAACAGGTTGCCGGATTGTATGCACAGCGACTGGCAGAACATGGCTATATCACTATCACCGCCGATGCGGCTTATCAGGGCGCCAGCGGCGGCATGCCGCGCAGCGTGGACAAACCAGCTAACCGCATTGAGGATATTCACGGCATGGCCGACTATATCAGTCAGTATCCGGGCGTTGATGCCGGACGTATTGGCCTGCTCGGTATCTGTGGCGGCGGCGGTTATTCACTCAAAGCCGCCCAGACAGACAAGCGGTTTAAGGCGTTAGCCACCCTGAGCATGTTTGACTCCGGCCGCGTGCGCCGCAACGGCTATCAGGATTCCCAGCTGGCAACGATTCAGGATCGCCTGAAAGTGGCCACAGACGCGCGAATCAAAGAGGCCACGACCGGTGAAATCACTTACTCAGGCGATGCGAATCTGACAGATGAGCAAATCGCCAGACTGCCTTTTGATCTCTATCGTCAGGGCTATGAGTATTACGGCAAAACCCATGCCCATCCGAATTCTACTTTCCGCTATACCACCAGCAGCCTGCTCGACCTGATGCGTTTTGACGCCCAAAGCAATATGGCGTTGATCAATCAGCCGCTGCTGATGATGGCAGGCAGCAAGGCCGACTCACTCTATATGACCGAAAGTGCGTTTAAGCAGGCCACCGGCACCAGTAACAAAAAGCTGTATCTTATCGAAGGCGCGACCCATATTGAGACCTACTGGGTGCCTCGTTATGTCGATCAGGCGATGAGCCAGCTGGATCCCTTCTTCGATAACAATATTTAGCTAACGGGTTTAACCGTCCCAGGTGCCGTTAACGCCATTACGGCACTCGCCAGGGTAAATAGCGCGATTATCCAGCTCATGGTCCAGGGAGTGCCGTCACTTAATAACGCCAGCAGCAAAGAAGAGATAATGCCGCTGCCGTACTGAAGAGATCCAATTAATGCGGATGCGGAGCCAGCCATATCTGGCACAGCATCCATCGCCGCCGCCGTTGAAGTGGCGGCGATAATTCCATTCATGGCAAAGAAAATAAACACCGGGATAATAATCATCACTATCCCGCCGAAAGCCAGTTTTATGCTGATTGCCAGCGTGATGGCGGCAGCAGCGGCAATCACCGCCGCAAATTTAAGCAGTGACTCCAGCGGATAGCGATGAACCAGACGTCGGTTCACCATACTCACGGCCATTAAGCCCATCACATTGACCGCAAACAGCCAGCCATAGTGCTGCGGATCGATGCCGAAGTAAGAGATATAAACAAAAGGCGAACCGGTAATAAACGCATAGGCGGCGACGTAGTAGAAGGTCACACAGAGCGTAAAGCGCATAAACTGGCTAGTTTTCAGCAAGTGGTAATAGTTGCTGAATGCGCCAGCCAGAGAGGCTTTAACCCTTTTCTCTGCTGCTAAGGTTTCCGGCAGCCAGCACACCAAAACCAGCATTAAAGCGCCGATTCCCGCCAGCAACCAGAATATGCTGTGCCACGAGGTCACCCTGATCATCTGGCCACCCAGCAGCGGCCCGGCAATCGGCGCGATAGCCATAATCACCATCAGGGTTGAGAGCATTTGCGCGGCCCGGGTGCGGCCAAACAGATCGCGAATCATCGCGCGAGCCAGCATCGGGCCGGTACAGGCGCCCAGCGCCTGGAAAACGCGCCAGAAAACAATTTGCATGATATCCGTTGACAGCGCACAGCCTGCTGAGCCGACCATAAATAACACCAGACCAATAAACAGTGGCGTTTTACGGCCAAAATGGTCGCTGACTGGCCCCCATATCAACTGCGCGAGACAAAAGCCGATTAAAAATCCGGTGATGGTAAGTTCGGCATCACCCTGCAGCTCTTTTGCCATCACTGGCATGGCGGGCAGGTAAATATCGGTGGATAACGACGTAAAAGCCATTAATGCGCTAAGAATAAGAACAAAAGTAAACCCGCTCGATTTCACAGTGAAGGTGTTGATACGCTGGTGTGCGTTATCCATTATAATTTCCAGGCAGAATGAATGAGCTTATGTTATCAGCTGGCAGTCGCCGGATAATGCATGACAGAGCATTGCCGTTATGAGCCAGATTCATCAATAGGTGCTTATCTGTAAATCAGACAGATATCCCGATAACCTTGATGATCAGCCTGCAATAAGTAATCTGATATGTTGTTTTTTCTGCGCAAAGTCCCTTGAAGCGAGGGTTTTATGACCGTGACGATTGTCAGTTTACTTCGGTAGAAGAAGTGCTGAACACCTACCGCCAATCAGTTCACCGCCACCTGCCGGACAAAATAAACCCGTGCGTGTCGGTCACCCTCCGGAAGATCCCCTCCCGGGTCGGCGTGCATCTGCGATGCCGGTTCTGGTGAGTAGTGAGCAACAAGAAATGATAACCGATCAGCAGATGCAGGCTTGTCGATTTCTTAGTCTATGATTATTGGTGGTATGTCGCCTGAGGCCGGGCCACTTCGGCATCCGGATTACCGGAACCACTACCACGGGCTGTCATCCGTTGCTCACTGCTGGATTAAAAGAGGCCATTGCATGGAATCCAAAGCATTTCTGAAAAGCTGGGGCGCAGAATTCGTTGCCCCCGGTACGGTTCGCTTTCGTCTCTGGGCCACCGGCCAGCACAGCGTTACACTCCGGCTGTCCGGCGAAGATCTGCAGATGAACGCGAATGGCGATGGCTGGTTCGAACTGCAGGTAACCGACGTTTTACCTGACGCAGAATATAATTTCGTCCTCGCCGATGGCATGGTGGTGCCGGATCCGGCCTCCCGCGCGCAAAAAACCGATGTAAACGGTGCTTCGCTGGTTATCGACCCCAGCCGCTATCACTGGCAGCACAGCGAATGGCGCGGCCGTCCGTGGGAAGAAACCGTCGTCTACGAGATGCATATTGGCGCCTTTACACCGGAAGGCACATTGCAGGCCGCGATAGCAAAACTGCCATGGCTCGCTGAACTTGGCATCACCATGATTGAGATTCTGCCGCTGGCGCAGTCTGGCGGCAACCGTGGCTGGGGCTATGACGGCGTGCTGTTTTACGCGCCCCATTGCGCCTATGGCACACCGGATGATGTAAAAGCCTTTGTCGATGCCGCCCATGGTTATGGCCTGTCGGTGGTGCTGGATATCGTGCTCAACCATTTCGGCCCGGAGGGTAATTATCTGCCACTGCTGGCGCCGGACTTCTTCCATAAAGAACGGATGACGCCGTGGGGCGCAGGTATTGCCTGTGATGTCGATGCGGTGCGCCGCTATATCGTTGAAGCGCCACTTTACTGGCTGACGGAATTTAACCTTGATGGCCTGCGCTTCGATGCGATTGACCAGATCGAGGATCCTTCCGCTAAGCACCTGTTAATCGAAATCGCTGAACGTATCCGCGCAGCGATCACTGACCGGCCTGTCCATCTGACCACCGAGGACAGCCGCAATGTGATTTTCCTGCATCCGCGTGAACCGGACGGTTCAGTACCGCTGTTCAGCGGTGAATGGAACGATGACTTCCACAATGCCATGCATGTGTTCGCCACCGGCGAGACCCATGCTTATTACCAGGATTTTGCCAGCGAGCCGGAAAAGCTGATCGCCCGGGTACTGACGGAGGGGTTCGCGTATCAGGGTGAGGTTTCACCACACAGCGGCGAGCCGCGCGGCGTCAGCAGCGCCAGCCAGCCGCCGACCGCCTTTGTCGATTTTATCCAGAACCATGACCAGACAGGCAACCGCGCGCAGGGCGAAAGGCTGATTGCGCTGGCTGGCGTCGATCGCACCAGACTGCTGCTAGCCACGCTGCTGCTGTCGCCGCATATCCCGCTGCTGTTTATGGGCGAAGAGTATGGCGAAACCAATCCTTTCCTGTTCTTCACCGATTTTCATGGCGACCTCGCCCGCGCCGTACGCGAGGGGCGCGCCAGGGAGTTTGCGGACCATGCGGGTCACGAGGGCGAAAGCGTGCCCGATCCCAATGCCCGCAGCACCTTCGAAAAGTCGAAACTGGACTGGCGCAAGCCAGAGAGTAACGAGGGTAAGGCATGGCTGGCGCTGAGCCGTGAGCTGCTGGCGCTGCGTCAGCAATATATCGTGCCATTGCTTGCCAGCGCGGGCGGCAATGCGGGCAATATCGTCGCGACCGCGCCAGGCTTTTTTGCCGTCAGCTGGCGTTTCCCGCTGGGCACGCTGTCGATAGCGCTGAATATCGGCACCCACGCCCGACCGCTTCCCGACCAGCCCGGCGACATCATCTTCGCCTCGCCGCAGGCGACCGATAGCCTGCCGCCGAATGCCATTGTCGTCCGCCTTGCTTCAGGAGCCGCAGCATGAATATTCCTGGCGCCACTTACCGTATTCAGTTCCGCAACGGCATGACTTTCGACCGCGCGGCAGCGCTGGTGCCCTATTTACAGCGGCTTGGCATCACCCATCTGTATGCTTCGCCGGTTTTCACTGCCACATCAGGCTCCACCCATGGCTACGATGTGACCGACGTTAACCAGCTCGATCCGTCAATTGGCGGTCGCGCAGGCTTTGACCGTATGGTAACGGCGCTGCACAGCGCCGGTCTCGGTCTGATCCTTGATATCGTGCCAAACCATATGGCGGCCTCGCTGGAAAACCCGTGGTGGCGTGATGTGATCGAGAATGGCGAAAACAGCCGCTTTGCCCGCCATTTTGATATCGACTGGTCGCGCCGCCTGACCTTGCCGTTCCTTGGCGATACCTTTGCGGCGCTGCTGGAAAACGGCGAAATTACCGTTAAACCTGATCCGCACAGCGGCAAGCCCGCTTTCGCCTGTTACGACAACTTCTACCCGCTGACCCCGACCAGCTGGCAGGGTCGCGAAGCCGAAGTGCTGAATCTGAGCGACAACACGCAGATTGCTGAACTGCACGATCGCCAGCCGTGGCGGCTGATGTGCTGGCGCGATGCGTCGCACGACCTCTCCTATCGCCGTTTCTTTGAGGTGACCGGACTGGCTGGCATGCGGGTGGAGGATCGGGCCGTATTTGACGATACCCACCGGCTGATTCTTGAACTGGTGGATTGCGGCGCGGTCGACGGTTTGCGCGTTGACCATATCGACGGCCTTGCCGACCCGAAAGCTTACCTCGATCTGCTGCGTCAGCAGGCCGGGCCTGCCTGCTATATCACGGTCGAAAAGATCCTTGGCGAAGGTGAACATCTTCCGCCAGAGTGGCCGATTTCCGGCACCACCGGTTACGAATTTATGGCCGCGCTCACCGATGCGCTGGTGGATGGCACGAAGATCAACAGCCTGCGCAAAGCTTATGAGGCCGTGGTGGGCAGGCCGGTAGATATGAAAGCCGAACTGCGCGCGGCGAAGCTGCTGATGGTGGATAAGAATTTCGCCGGTGAATTTACTACGCTGCTAAAGCTGGCGACCAGAATTGCCAGCAGCGATACCCTCACGCTGGACGAGAACACCGCCCGTGCGGCTCTGCGCGAGCTGCTGATCGCCTTTCCGGTCTATCGCACCTATGGTACGCCGCAAGGGATGACCGCGGCTGACAATCAGCTGCTGCAAAAGGTGGCGAATAAGGTTAAAGCCAGCGGCAGTGCGCCGGATCCTGCGGCACTGGATGTTATTCTCCGCATTCTTCGCGGTGAAGTATCAGGCACGGCTGCCACTGATGCCGCCATCTTCCGCACCCGATTCCAGCAGCTGACCGGCCCGCTGATGGCGAAATCGGTGGAGGACACCCTGTTCTACCGCCAGAATATGGCGCTGGCGCTTAACGAAGTCGGCGCTGAACCGGTGCCGACTGCCTTCTCGCTTGATCGCTTTCATGCAGAGATGAAAACACGACTGCAGCAGCAGCCAGACGCGCTTTCCGGCACCTCCACCCATGATACCAAGCGCGGCGAAGATGCCCGCGCGCGGCTCTGTACGCTGACCGAAGCGCCGCAACGCTGGGCCGACTGTATCGCGCGCTGGCGCGAGATGAACCACGCCAGCGTCAGGGTGCTCGACGATGGCGTGGCGCCAAAACCGCAGGTCGAATGGATGCTCTATCAGGCGCTGGCCGGTGTCTGGCCGACAACGCTGCAGCCCATCGACGAGACGGGCCTGAAAGCGCTGGAAGAACGTTTTGTGGTGTATGTAGAGAAGGCACTGCGGGAAGCCAAGCAACGCACCAACTGGGGTGACAGCAACGACGCTTATGAGCAGGCGGTGATCGACTATGCCCGCCAGCTGCTGTCACCGGCCAACCAGACCTTTTTGCAGGATTTTGCCGCCGCATTGCAGCCGTTTATCCGCGCCGGGCTGGTCAACAGTCTTACCCAGACCATCGTCAAGTTAACCGCGCCCGGTGTGCCGGATATCTACCAGGGTAGCGAGGCGCTGGATTTCAGCCTTGTCGATCCCGATAACCGGCGTGAACCCGATTTCGCGGCGCTGGCCCTGCAGCTGGCTGAAAATGAAAAACCAAATTTCTCCGCGCAACCGAACTGGCTGAACGGTCGTCTTAATCAGCATATTATCGCCAGGCTGCTGCGCTGCCGCCAGCATGCGCCAGCGCTGTTTCGTCACGGTGACTACTTACCGCTGGCCGCCAGCGGCCAGCAAGCGGAAAACGTTATCGCCTTCGCCCGTGCAGAAAACGACGATGCGCTGATTGTTATCGCCCCTCGCCTGATGTTTGCAGCGCTTGAATCGAGTCCGGCCGGGCCTTATGCAATACGCTGGCCGCAGACAGAAATCCCCCTCCCCGCGCGGCTGGCGAATCGCCGCTACCGTGACATTCTTTCCGGAGAAGAGATTGTTACCGATGACCATATCAGGCTGGCGCTATTTGAGGGTAGTGCAGCAGTTATCCTGCTGAGTGAATGACACTATTGAAATAAAAACGTTATAAATCAAAGTATTTAGTGAACTTTCTTCATTTAATGGCGAGGGACGAATGTCAAATGATACTGTTTTCACCATCACCAGCGGGTCTGGTCACCCTCTCGGCGCCAATTTTGATGGCGAGGGCGTTAATTTTGCGATCTTCTCGGCACATGCGCAGCGGGTCGAGCTTTGCCTGTACGATCCGAGCGGCAAAATCGAAATCGCAAAACTTGAGCTGCCGGAGTACACCCATGAGATCTGGCATGGCTATATACCTGGTCTGCAACCCGGCGCGCTGTACGGCTATCGCGTGCATGGCCCTTATGACCCGGAAAATGGCCATCGTTTTAACCCGAATAAGCTGCTTATCGACCCCTATGCGCGCGAACTGGCTGGCGATATCGAGTGGGATGATGCGCACTTCGCCTATGACCTGCTGCATGAAGATAAAGACCTGAGTTTCGACACACGCGACAGCGCGCCGTTTATGCCCAAGTGCCGGGTTATCGATCCAGATGAATTCGACTGGCATGACGAGAACCGTCCGACCGTTGCCTGGCCGCAAACGGTGGTGTATGAGACCCATGTAAAAGGTTTTACCCAGCTTAATCCCGCTCTGCCGGAAGCGTTGCGCGGAACGTATGAAGGCATGGGTCACCGGGCGTCGGTTGATTATATTAAAAGCCTCGGTATCACCTCGGTTGAACTGCTGCCGGTTCACTGGTTCCCCGACGATCATCATCTGCTTGATAAGGGGCTGAAAAATTTCTGGGGTTACAACACCCTCGCCTTCTTTGCGCCAGCATCCCGCTATTTCGGTCCAAACGGTATCCAGGGCTTTCGCGATATGGTGCGGGCGTTCCATGATGCCGGTATCGAGGTGATCCTTGATGTGGTCTACAATCACACCGCAGAAGGCAACGAGCTGGGTCCCACGCTGTCGCTAAAAGGCATTGATAACTTCTCCTATTACCGCACTATGCCTGAGCAGCACCGCTACTATATTAACGATACCGGCACCGGTAATACCGTTAATACCTCGCATCCGCGCGTGTTGCAGATGATTATGGATTCGCTGCGTTACTGGGCGGAATCGATGCATATCGACGGCTTCCGCTTCGATCTCGGCACCATTCTTGGCCGCGAACCGGAAGGCTTTGATGAACGCGGCGGCTTTTTCGATGCAATAATGCAGGATCCGGTGCTGTCAAAGCTGAAGCTGATTGGCGAACCCTGGGATATCGGCCCGGGGGGCTATCAGGTCGGCGGCTTCCCGCCAGGCTGGGCCGAGTGGAACGATAAATATCGCGACACGGTGCGCGAATACTGGCTGGGAGACAATGTTTCCACCGATTTCGCCGCCCGTCTGCTTGGATCAGGCGATCTCTACGATCAGCGCGGGCGTCGGCCGTGGGCGAGCGTCAACTTTATTACCGCCCATGACGGCTTTACGCTTAACGATCTGGTTTCGTACAACGAAAAGCATAACGAGGCGAACGGCGAAGATAATAACGACGGTCATAACGACAATCGTTCGTATAACTATGGTGTCGAAGGCCCGACGACGGATAACGAGATCAATACGGTGCGCGAGCGTCAGAAGCGCAATTTTCTCGCCACGCTGTTCTTTTCTCATGGCACGCCGATGCTGCTGGCTGGCGATGAGTTTGGCCGCAGTCAGCTGGGCAACAATAACGGCTATTGCCAGGACAGCGAGATTTCGTGGATCCATTGGGATAATTTGCCGGAAAGCAGCGAGTCGCTACGCGAGTTCACCCGCCAGGTTATCCGGCTGCGGGCCGAACAGCCGCTACTGCGCCGCGAGAGCTGGCGCGATGGTATGGATATCAAATGGTTTAATGCCGGCGGCGGTTTCCAGCAGTCTGAACACTGGGATGAGGGATCGACACTCGGTGTCTATATCGGCCGCCCGGATCTGCAAACTGAAGAAGGCATCTGGCACGACGTTCTGATGCTGCTTAATCCCTTCGAAGGTACGGTGCCGTTCCGTATTCCCCAGTTTGGCGAGGGCGGCTGGGTGCTGGAACTCACCACCTGTGACAGCGCACAGCACGGCATGGTTATCACCCGGGAAAAGGATTTTGAGCTGGCAGGCCGCAGTATTGCACTGTTCAGGCGGCCTTAAACCAGACCCATTAAAAATCCACGCAAATGCGTGGATTTTTCTTTTCAGCGGCGTTCCCCGTTCACCTGCCCGGCTAAAGCAGATTCAGACCTGCGCCATACCACCATCAACAAACATTTCACTGGCGTTAATAAAGCTGGCGGCATCTGAAGCAAGAAATGCCACCACTTTGCCGATCTCCTGCGGTTCTCCCAGACGACCAAGCGGAACCTGCGCAGAGAGCGCATCGAACAAGCCCTGCCGTTGCTCTTCACTTACCAGGCCACCGAGACCAGGCGTGCGTACCGGGCCGGGACTGACCACATTGACGCGAATGCCGCGACCTTTCAAATCCAGCGCCCATGAGCGGGCAAAATTGCGCACCGCAGCTTTGCTGGCGCTGTACACGCTAAATCCGGCGGTTCCCTGAATCGAAGTGGTCGATGCTGTCAGGATCACCGAAGCACTGTCGCTGAGTAAAGGCAGCGCTTTCTGTACGGTAAACAGTACGCCACGGACATTAGTGGCAAAAATACGATCAAAGTGTTCTTCCGTAATTGCGCCCAGCGCCTGCATATCACCGCCACCGGCATTGGCGAAGAGGATATCCAGTCGTCCCGCCTGTCTGGCGATGTGGGAATAGACTTCGTCGAGGTCGGTGAGCAGCGAAGCATCGGCGCGAATGCCTGTTGCTGCAGCGCCGATGGTGGCGACGGCAGCGTCTAGTTCCTGCTGGCGACGACCGGTGATAAACACCTGTGCTCCCTGAGCTGCCAGTTCTTGCGCGCTTGCCAGACCGATGCCGGTAGTGCCGCCGGTGACAAGGGCGATTTTTCCATTCAGTGGCTGATTCATCGTGTTCTCTCCAGATAAAGTAGTGGGTCAGAATATTCACCCGGCGTATCGTGCCGGGTATGAAGCTAATGTAGCGTTAACTTTTTTAGGGAAAAATACGGTAAAATGGGAATCACTATTCACCTGCGTGGATAATCAACACGCCAGAGGAGGACGCCAATGGATCAGTTGCAGGCAATACGGGCTTTCGCCCGGGTGGTGGAAACCGGAAATTTTACGCGTGCAGCAGACTCGCTGAATATGCCTAATGCGACACTCAGTAAAATGGTTCAGGAACTTGAAGCACATCTGGGGATCAGATTGTTACAGCGCACCACCCGTCGTGTCACGGTGACGCCGGAAGGACATGAATATTACGAGAAGGCGACCCGCATTATGCGCGATCTGGAAGATATCGACGCCTCATTTACCGCGGTGCAGAGTAAGCCCCGTGGACAGCTTCGCATTGATATTGGCGGTTCGACCGCGCGCGACGTGCTGATTCCGGCGCTGCCAGACTTTTTTTCTCGTTATCCTGATATCCACATTGATCTGGGCGTATCTGACCGTCCGGTCGACCTTATCAGCGACAATGTCGATTGCGTAATCAGGGGCGGGCCGCTTCATGATTCCACACTGATTGCCCGCCATATTGGTGATGCCACGCTGATTACCTGCGCCACTCCGGCGTATTTAAAAGCATATGGTGTGCCAGCGTATCCGGAAGAACTTAAAAATGGTCACCGGCTGGTCAGCTACCTGTCGCCACAGAGTGGTCGGGCGTTTCCGTTTCGTTTCGAGCGTGACGGCGTAAAGAGTGAAATTAAAACCGGACACCGGATAGGGGTGAATGAAAGTAACGCCCACCTCGCAGCAGCGCTTGCCGGACTGGGGATTATTCAGACCTTTACTTACGCGCTGGATCCGCTGTTGAAAGACGGCTCAATAGTGGAGATTCTGCAAGCCTGGCGACCAGCCCCCTATCCTTTTCATGTCGTCTATCCGCAAAACCGCCATGTCACTTATCGTCTGCGGGTGTTTATCGACTGGCTGCTGGGGTGTTTTCCTCAGCGGCTGGCGAGCGCAGCGGACGGCAGTGCATGCAACCGTGCATAATCATATAAACGATCTCTGGCGATATTTTTCATTTTCACTTCACACATAATATCAAACTCAGTAAATGATAAAGCCCAGTCATTCAGCGTATCGTTAAAATAGTAATCGGAATGCGCCCTGAATTTGGTTTTAGATAAGCCGGATATCGTCTGGTCCGGGAACCCTTGTGCGGGAATCAACCCCTCCTGAGAGATCGAATAGTGCAGCACCGGCGTTACGCCGCGCCATGACGCTTTGATTAAGGCGATACGCGGATCATCAGGAAGGATAAATGTATTTTCCTTTACCCAGTGATGATGAATATCCAGCACCACCGGACATAACCCGGCGGCCTGTAACACGTCGTCCAGCGAACAGGAAATCTCATCGTTTTCTACCGTTAACATCCGCTTTGCTGCAGGGCTCAATTTAGCAAAAGCAGTGCTAAACCCGGCGAAACCCAGTTTGCCATTCATATGAATATTGATTTTGAAATCCTGAAAATGTTTCCCATAGCCCATAAGCTGTGCGCACAGCGCATGATACTCAACATCTTCAATCGCTCTTTCGACCACTAATGGGTTATCTGATGCCAGCACCGTATACTGACCAGGATGAAAAGAGAGCCGTATATTATGTTCGCGGGCAATATCACCACACTCGGCAAACAGGGGATATAACTCAGGCAAAAAGTCATGATATAAAATGGTGGCTTCCGGCACGGTATAGAGTGGCAGCAGATCACTGCCGATCCTCATCATCCTGAGTGCTTCCGGCGCTAAAGCCAGCTGTCTGAGAACCTGCAACAGGTTGGTCAAATTGAAGGCTGAAATTTCAGATATCAATGCCATCCGCTCTTGATTATTTAGTCCCAAAAACCTTTTACGCGTCGTCGCTCTGAAAGGAAAAGGCTGCGATAGTTCTGCATTCAGGAATTTACAAGCAAAGCCCAGTTTCATAACAACTCCCATTTAAAAACTCATATTAGTTTAACAACTAACTGAGATTTCGTGGGTTTTTATTAAACTGCTAATTATTTAATCGAGCGGCTACCGACGCATTTGCGCATTTTTTGGTGTAACAGGTTTTCAAACTTATCATACCTTTGTTGGCGCGCGGTTATTGGACAGGCAGAGGATGTGGAATGGGTTTAGCAGAAAGACCACCACACCGGCAGCAGCCGGATGCGGATGCGGGGCGTATTTCAGGGGTGGCGCTACTGGTTGCCAGCGCCTTTTTTATGGAGTTCCTTGATGGAACGGTAATTGCTACCGCCTTACCAGAGATGGCTAACGCCTTCGGCGTCAGCGCTGTCGATCTTAATATCGGCATTAGCGCTTATCTGTTAACGCTGGCGGTGCTGATCCCTGCCAGCGGCTGGGTTGCCGAGCGTTTTGGCGGCCGCAATGTATTCTGCCTCGCGCTGCTGATTTTTACCCTCTCTTCCCTGTTCTGCGGCCTGACGCATAACGTCAGCGAATTTGTGCTGATGCGCATTTTGCAGGGCATTGGCGGCGCGATGATGGTGCCGGTCGGACGGCTGGTGGTGCTGCGCACCACCAAAAAAGAGCATCTGATTAAGGCGATTGCCACCTTAACCTGGCCAGCGCTGGTTGCGCCCATCCTTGGCCCGCCGCTGGGTGGTTTTATTACCACCTGGGCCAGCTGGCACTGGATCTTCTTTCTGAATGTGCCGCTGGGCATTATCGCCATGATACTGACGCTGCGTATCATGCCGAACCAGAGCGCCGATAAGCAGCGCCCGTTTGATGCTATCGGCTTTGTCTCGCTGGGTATCACCATGCTCTGTCTGGTGGCGGGCCTGGAGATGTTTAGTCAGGAAAATTTGAACCCTGCGTCGGCAGTAGCGCTGATGGCGGCCGGCCTGCTGGCGCTGCTCTGGGCAGTCAGACATTTGCGGCGCAGCCAGTCGCCGCTTGTCCGTCTGAACGCGCTGGCGGTTCCCTCATTTCGCATTACGATGCGTGGCGGGTTTATCCTGCGCGCCACCATCAGCTCAGCGCCATTTATGTTGCCGTTAATGTTTCAGGTTGGTTTTGGTATGGATGCGTTTCAGGCCGGTACGCTGGTGCTGGCGGTGTTTGCCGGTAATCTGGCGATGAAACCGGCCACCACCCCGCTAATCCATCACTTTGGCTTTAAAAAGCTGCTGATGGTCAATGGCATTGTCTGCGTATTGTCGCTGCTGGGCTGCGCTTTTTTGACGCCTGACTCGCCAGAAATCATCACGCTGGTACTGCTGTTTATCGGCGGGCTAAGCCGTTCGATGCAGTTCACCGCCATCAGTTCGCTGGCGTTTGCGGAGGTGCCGCCGCAGGAGATGAGCTCGGCGAATACGCTATTCAGCACCTCGTTGCAGCTCGCCAGCGGCCTTGGCGTAACGCTGGGGGCGCTAAGTATTCGCACCGGTGCCTGGTTAACCAGCTGGCTGCAACTTCCCGCCGGACGCGGCATGGATTTCAGGCTGGGGTTTGTGGTTATCGCCGCGATCACCGCCCTTGCACTGTTCGATATCAGCAAACTTGCCGCGGATGCCGGGCGAAATATTTCCCGCAAGACGCCATAACTCACCACTCCCCTTTTGCAGAAAGAATTTACACGGCGGCTGCTCCGGCAGCGCCAGCAGGTTAATCACCTCCGCCTCACCTGCGGCGACCAGCGCACAGACAAAGACGCGTCCCAGCGGCGCGGCACGGTAGTCCGTTGCAGCAGAAATGATCATCGACTCTCCTGGCTATGATGCTAAACCGGAAGTGTAGCCGATAAAAAAGCTGATAAATCAAACCGGTATCGCAAGCTGGCAAAATTACGCGATGCCCTTTCAGACCATTACCCCACCGGATAATCAGCGCTATGGCGGCAGTAACACTTGCCAGCCCGGCTCAGTGTGTTAGGGTATAAACAAACCGATAACATATAACCAGGAAGAATAACGGTGAGTCTTACCCGCTAAACGATAACCCTGTAAGACAGCGCTCACCCCACATTACCCGCATGATATTTGCTAATAATCAGCGTTACCCTGACCCTCAGCTCTCACCGCATGCATTTCACTGTCTGCAACTTATCCTGTTGCTGATCAGATATACCCGTCTCGTCACTCCCCATTTTCAATTTTCATTCCCAACAAAACCACAATCCGGGAATATTCCTGCCACTACAGGCTTAACTTGTGAAAAATAATAAGGTTCTTATTATGCGCACCACTGGAATTAACGCCATCACCCTTGCCATTCTGTTTGCCGCTCCGGCCGCCTTTGCCGCCGATTTACCCGGGAAAGGCGTAACAGTCAATCCGGTGCAGAGCACCCTGCCGGAAGAGTCCTTTCAGACTGAATTAATTAATCATGCGCTGGTAAAACTGGGTTACGACGTACAACCCACTCAGGAAGTGGATTACAGCGTGGCTTACACCGCGATTGCCAAAGGCGATGCCACTTATCTGGCCGTAAACTGGGATCCGCTGCAAAAAGATATGTATGAGACCGCCGGTGGCGACCAGAAATTCTATCGTCAGGGCACCTATATTAGCGGCGCAGCACAGGGCTATCTGATCGATAAAAAAACCGCCGATAAATATCACATCACCGATATTTCGCAGCTGAAAGACCCCAAGCTGGCAAAGCTGTTTGATGCCGATGGTGATGGCAAAGCCGATCTGGCGGGCTGTAATCCGGGCTGGGTTTGTGGTTCGGTCATCGAGGCGCAGGTGAAAGCTTATGGTCTGAGCAATACCGTGCAGCAGAACCAGGGAAATTATTCGGCGATTATTGCTGACACCTTAACTCGCTATAAAGCGGGTCTGCCGGTGCTGTATTATACCTGGACACCTTACTGGGTCAGCAATGTGCTGAAGCCGGGTAAAGATGTGGTCTGGTTAACCGTGCCGTTTTCCGCCACGCCAGGCTCGCAAAAAGATCTCGATACCAAATTAGCGAATGGCAAAAATTACGGTTTTATCGCCAATAACGAACATGTGGTGGCCAACAAACAGTGGGCGCAGAAAAACCCGGCAGCCGCGAAACTCTTTGCGATTGTCAAACTGCCGCTGGCCGATGTAAATGCGCAGAACCAGCGCATGCATGACGGCGAATCCTCCGCCGAACATATCCAGCAGCATGTCGAAGGCTGGATTAAAGCGCATCAGGCTACCTTTGATGGCTGGGTGAAGCAGGCCGCCGCGGCCGCGAAATAACCGGTTTAATCCGCGCCACGGCGCGGATTTTTCTATCACCGCGCAACGCCACTACTGCTGGTTTTGATAGTGCTGCTTTGCTTTCTCAAGCAGTGGAAAATCAAAGATGGGAACTCCGTAGGTAAAACTTGGTTCAATCCGATGCTTCTTGCCGGGCTTTGGCGCGTAATGCTGATGATCGGGTCCCCAGGGAACGTCCGGATGGTCAGGAGCAGAATCTATTCGATGTCGCTGCTTGTCGTCGGCATCAAACAACATATATGCGTAGTCCATTAGTGAGTTAATGCGTAATCGCCATGACCAGCCATCTGCCATACAAAATTTCACATTCCATCCTCGTGACCTTTTCTCTGGCGGCGTAAAGGTGGCCTGTAAATTTGCCGCAATCAGCGCAAACATCGGTTCTGTCAGCGTCTCCGGAATATAATCCAGCTTAATAAGATCCGGGATATCCAACTTCAGAAAAAATAAACTCGCAAAAAAAGCCAGTACACAAGGATGTTGTTGCACGTCGTTTTCATGCTGCGCGCACAGCGAAACCGATAACATTACCGCCTGTTCAGCGCCCATGGTGGTTGAGGCGCGATGCGTTGCAGCATCACCACAAATAGCGCAGCCATTGCCTTTAGCAACAATTATAGCCTGAGAAACCGCGGTATTAGCCAGTCGTCCGCGGGCAAAATCAGCCGGGATACGGTTGACTTCCAGCTGATGTTTTTTCCATTGCTCAAACACAAATACCGTTGCTTCAGTAGCCAGCAGCGCAGCGAGTTCCGACTCACTCTTTATCGTCTGCCAGTTCCCTTCAGACCAGGGCGTGGTTTTAGTGTGGTCGGTAGTCGCAGATGGCTTAAACCGATATAAACGGATAAAACCGCAGGATGTGGTCTGGCGGTACACTGCCCAGCCATAACCTTTATCTTTAATCCACAACAATTGATCTGCAGAATGAATTAACCGCCTCCACCAGGCAGGATTATGCGTCACTAACTCCAGAATCTGCGCTGTTCTTTTCGGGAATTCGAGGAAGTTGAATGACATCGACTGGATATAAGCATCCATCACCGCCGCCGTCACTTCACTGTCGTTAAGGGTGGCAAAGTTACTGTCAATTGCCAGAAGAGGAGTGTCCATGTATGTCCTTTATTTCGATTATTAAATCGAACCTCACTGTCCCACTGGCGGTGATGCGGTTTAACGTGGAAAACGCAGTTCAGTCGATATTAATCACCTGATATCAGGCCATCTTAATCACAGAGCAAAGCAGATTACAGCGGGAATCTCACTTTTCAATGCGATCCCCGCAGCGGGCTAACCTAAATCCGCGCCATGACTGGCAATCACTTTCTGATACCAGTAAAACGACTTCTTACGCATCCGGTTTAATGTCCCCTGCCCCTGATCGTCACGATCGACATAGACAAAACCATAGCGCTTACTCATTTCACCGGTTGACGCAGACACCAGATCAATACAGCCCCATGAGGTATAGCCCATCACCGGAATACCATCCTCAATCGCATCCGCCATTGCTTTAATATGCTCGCGCAGGTAGCTGATGCGGTAATCGTCGTTGATTTCGCCCTGCGGGTTAATTTCATCTTTGGCGCCAAGTCCGTTCTCCACCAGAAACAGCGGCTTCTGATAGCGGTCATACATCATATTCATGGTAATGCGCAGACCCAGCGGATCAATGCCCCAGCCCCATTCGCTGGCCTCGATATGCGGGTTTTTCAGCGACTTGACGATATTGGCGGCGCTGCTGTTGTGTTCATTCATATCGGCCGAAGCGCAACGCGATGCATAGTAGCTAAAGGAGACAAAATCGACACTGTGCTGCAGGATTTCGTTATCTTCTGGCGCAGTAATCAGTGTCACGCCTTTCTCTTTGAATAACCGTCGGGTATAACCCGGATAAGCGCCGCGTGCCTGTACATCAATAAAGAACAGATTTTCGCGATCTTTTTCCAGCGCCGCCCAGACATCTTCCGGCTTGCAGGACCACGGGTAGAAATTCCCCCCCGCCAGCATGCACCCTACCTGATTATGCGGGTTCACCTCATGGGCAATTTTAGTGGCTAAGGCGCTGGCCACCAGCTCATGGTGCGCCGCCTGATATTTTACCTGCTGCTGATTCTCTCCCTGCTCAAAGACCAGACCAGCACCAGAGAACGGGCTGTGCAGCAGGATATTGATCTCATTAAAGGTCAGCCAGTACTTCACCAGCCCGTCAAAGGCTTCAAAGCAGGTGCGGGCATAGCGGGCGAAGAACTCCACCATTTTGCGATTGCGCCAGGAGCCATATTCGGTCACCAGATGCATCGGCACATCGAAGTGACACAGGGTGACCAGTGGCTCAATATTGTATTTCTTACATTCACTGAACATATCGCGGTAAAAAGCGATGCCTTCAGCGTTCGGCGTCAGTTCGTCGCCATTGGGATAGATGCGACTCCACGCAATCGAGGTGCGAAATACGGTGAAACCCATCTCCGCCATTAAGGCGATATCCTCTTTATAGCGGTGGTAAAAGTCGATTGCCTGATGGCTGGGATAAAACTCATCCGCCTGCAGCGCCACGCGCTTCTGCTGGCCAAGTTTTATTGCCAGACGCTGCGGCCCGTGAGGGATCATATCAACCGTGGTCAGCCCTTTTCCGCCTTCAAATGCAGCGCCTTCGGCCTGATTTGCGGCCAGTGCGCCGCCCCATAAAAATCCATCGGGAAATGTTGCTGTTGACATAAAGTCCTCTTATCTCAGTTAACTTTTACAACGTCTGGCGATGCGGCATAAGGGGCAGCCGGTACGCTGTCATTTGCTGGCTGTTCAACCGGAATATCCTCGAAGCCCAGCAGCAAGGTGGTGATAAAGGAGAGCACCACTGCCAGGATCATCACCGCAAACACCCAGACGATACTCATTGGATTTGTCGGATCAAAAAACTGCACGCTGGTAAACAGTCCTGGCGACGCCATTGAGTGGCTGGCCAGTCCGCCAATACCGGCGACAGCGCCGCAGATAAAACCACTGATCAGACAGGCAACCAGCGGACGTTTCAGTCTGAGCGCGACACCATACAACGCGGGTTCAGAAATCCCGGCCACAATCGCCGATGCCGCCGCGGCCAGCGCCGTCTGACGCAGTTCCGGGTTTTTAGTACGCCAGGCTACCGCCAGTGAAGATCCGCCAAGCGACAGGTTAGCGCCGATTTCCGATGGCATAACCATGCCCTCTTTACCGGTTTCCGCAATGGTCTGAATTATGGTTGGGGTAAATACGCGATGCATACCAGTCATGACCAGCAGTGGCCAGATGGCGCCCATAATCGCCACCGATAACCAGCCGAGATAACTGTGTACGGTATAGACCAGCGCCGAGATGCCGCTGCCAATCCAGATACCCAGCGGGCCGATAAACATAATCGCAACCGGCGCAGCAATCAGCACGATCAGCATCGGTTTCAGGAAGTTTTTGGTAACAGCTGGCGTAATACGGTCGACCCACTTCTCAATATACGACAGCAGCCAGGTCATGCAGAGCGCCGGAATCACGGTATAGGTGTACTTCACCGCGGTAATATCAAAACCGATAAATGACACCTGCTGCCCCTGCGCCGCTTTTGCCATCAGGTCGACAAAATTAGGGTGTACCAGCACGCCAGCAATCGCAATCGCCAGCGACATATTGGTTTTAAATTTCACCGCCGCTGAGGCCGCCACCATCACCGGCAGGAAGAAGAACGCGCCATCGCCGATCACATTGAGAATAATCAGCGTCGAAGCGCCCTTCTCAAAGATGCCGGTCATATCGAGGATCATCGCCAGCAGTTTAACCATCGAGCCGCCGATAATCGCCGGGATCAGGGGTGACATGGTGCCGATTAGCGCATCAAGAATGCCCGCGCCGATGCGTTTCAGAGTGATTTTATTTCTGCCATCCACGGCGGTTGCACGCCCGGCGACCGCGCCTGCCGGCAGCAGTATCACCACTTCGGCATACGCTTTTGCAACATTATTACCAATAATCACCTGACACTGGTTTTCATTATGTACAACGCCCATTACGCCTTTAATCGACTTCAGCCGGGCGCTATCCACCGCGCTGTCATCATGCAGTACAAAGCGTAAGCGCGTCATACAGTGCGTCACAGCAGTAACGTTTTCCACGCCGCCAATGGCATCGACAATCGATTTTGACACTTCAGTAAAATTCTGTGACATCAGTGATGACTCTCTGGTTAGTAGTATCAGCGACCGGAAAACCGCTGCATCGCAGAAAACATGAGCGAACCAGGTAACCGGTTCCACACGAGAATGTTTATATGCGATCAATAGTTCAAGATAATTAAAATGATATTTTCAATTTTGTGATAATGATCGCTATTGGCTGTGACACGCCGCTTTGCTTATCAATTGGTCAGCCGCTTAAGCGTTTGTAACTTGACTTATTTTGTCAGTTTTGTATTTTCAGGACATGAAAACCATTCTGATTATCGTCCCCGATGGGGGCATGCTATTTGAAGCGGCGGGTATCGCCGATATCCTGATGCAAGCCAACCGCCTGCGTGCGGAAAGCGCAAATCAGCCGCTGTATCAGCTGACGATTGCCACCACCCAACCCCATCATGTGATTCACGGCCAGTCGGGTCTCAATTTACTGGCGGACAACCGGCTGGCGGAACTCGATCCGACCCAGCCACGCGACACCATTATGATTACCGGCAGAGGCGTCAGCGCGGAGGAAGGTGACGCGGTGGTCGACTGGCTGCGTTATGCCGCACCACATGCGCGGCGGGTAGTATCCGTCTGCGGCGGCGCGATGCTGCTGGCGCAGAGCGGACTGCTGGACGGGCGTAACGCCACCACTCACTGGCGGTTACTGGAAACCCTGCAAAGCCGTTACCCGCAGGTGAAGGTCGCCAGCGGACCGCTGTATGTGCAGGATGGGCCGTTCTGGACGTCAGGAGGCGTCAGTACCGGCTTCGACCTGACCCTCGCGCTGGTAGAGGAGGATTACGGCTTCAGTCTGGCGCGCGATGTGGCGCAGGATCTGGTGATGTATCTGCGCCGCCCTGGTGGCCAGGCGCAGTTCAGCCGCTTTCTGCTGAATCAGGCGCGCAGACCCGGCCCGATTAACGATCTGCAAAGCTGGATCCTGGCAAATCTCGCCGGTGACCTGTCAGTTGAGAAGCTGGCGGAACGCGTCGCCATGAGTCCACGCAATTTTACCCGCGTCTTCACCCGTGAAACCGGCGCAACGCCCGCCAGATATGTGGCCGAAGCCCGTCTGGCCGCCGCCCGCCAGCGCCTGGAACAGAGTAGCGAAGGGCTGGAGCAGGTGGCGAGCGCCAGCGGCTTCGGCAACAGCCTCAATCTGCGGCGGGTGTTTGAGCGGAATCTGCAACTGACGCCCGGTGAGTACCGCGAACGCTTCTGCGCGCGCAGCCTGGCGTAAATTGATCCTTATTTGTCATTTACGCCAAACCTTTACCGGCCTAGATTGGTATCAGACAGCTAACAAAGGAGCTCATCATGGTAAAAGTAGGCATCAACGGCTTTGGCCGTATCGGTCGTAATGTGTTGCGCGCCGCACTGGGCCGCGACGACTTTCAGGTGGTGGCGATTAATGATCTGACGGACAGTAAAACCCTCGCCCATCTGCTGAAATACGATTCTCTGCTGGGTAAGCTACCCGCGCCGGTGGAAGCCGCTGAAGGTCAGCTGGTGGTTGACGGCAAAACTATTAAGGTATTCTCCGAGCGCGATCCGGCACTGATTCCATGGAGCAGCGTCGGCGTGGAGATCGTGATTGAAGCCACCGGTTTCTTTACCGAAAAAGCTAAAGCCGAAGTGCATATCAGCAAAGGCGGCGCTAAACGGGTGATTATCTCCGCTCCCGGCAAAGATGATGATATTACGGTGGTGATGGGCGTTAACCACCAGCAGTATGACCCGGCTCAGCATCGGGTAGTCAGTAACGGTAGCTGTACCACTAACGGGCTGGCCCCGGCGGCGCAGGTGCTGCATCAGGCATTTGGTATTGAGCATGGCCTGATGAACACCACTCACGCCTACACCAACAGCCAGGCGCTGCATGATCAGCCGGAGAAAGATCTGCGTGGCGCACGTGCTGCCGCGCTGTCGATTGTGCCCTACTCCAGCGGCGCCGCGAAAGCGCTGGGCAAAGTGATTCCGTCGCTCGATGGCCGCCTGACCGGCTATTCGCTGCGCGTTCCGGTGCCGGTGGTGTCGATTGTCGATCTGACGGTGACCCTGAAACGCGATGTCACCGTCGATGAGGTCAATAACGCTTTCCGTCAGGCGGCGGAATCAGGTCCGCTTCAGGATATTCTCGGCTACAGCGACGAACCGCTGGTTTCCAGCGACTATCGCGGCGATCCACGGTCATCGATTATTGATGGTCTGTCGACGCTGGTGATCGGTGGCAAAATGGTCAAAATCCTCGCCTGGTATGACAATGAGTGGGGGTTCTCAAATCGCCTGGTTGATCTGGCGCTGTGGATGGAAAAACGCGGGCTGTAATGGCTGCGGGCGGCGAAAAACGCCGCCCGTTACCCTGCTGAAATGTGTAGAATAACGCGAATATGAATCAATTCAGGAAGTAGCGATGTCTACCATGCAGCAAGTGGCAAAGAAAGCTGGCGTCTCAAAGGCCACGGTCTCCCGTGTGCTGTCAGGTAAAGGCTATGTCAGTGAAGCCACTAAACAGCAGGTATTTCAGGCTATTGAAGAGGCCGGCTATCGGCCCAATCTGCTGGCGCGCAATCTGGCCAGCAGCAAATCTCAGTGTATTGGCCTGGTGGTGACCAACACCCTGTATAACGGCAGTTACTTTAACGAGCTGCTGTCGCAGGCGGCGAGAAAGTTAGAAGCCAACGGTCGTCAGCTGATTCTGGTGGATGGCAAACACAGCGCCGCCGAAGAGCAGCAAGCGATTCAGTTTCTGCTCGATTTACGTTGCGACGCCATTATTCTCTATCCGCGCTTTTTAACCGTCGATGCCCTCGATCTGATTGTCGAACAGCATAAACAGCCGGTTATGGTGGTCAACCGCAGACTGCGGAAACATCAGAGCCACTGTATCTGCTGCGATCATCAGGGTTCCAGCGATCTCGCTACCCGCTATCTGCTGGAGCATGGCCATCGGCAAATCGCTTTTATTACCGGTTCACTGGATTCCCCGACCGCCATGGAGCGCCTTACCGGTTACAGACAGGCGTTAAGCAGTTATGCAGTGACGTTTCAGCCGTCGCTGGTCGTGGAAGGCAAATGGACTGCGGCCAGCGGCGCGGCGGCCGCCGAAGCGTTGCTGGCTACGCAGCAACCCTTTAGCGCGCTGATTGCCAGCAATGATGATATGGCGATTGGCGCAATCAAAGCGCTGAACGCAGCGGGCATTAAAGTGCCGGAGCAGGTGTCGGTGCTCGGTTTCGACAATATCCCCAATGCCCCGTTCCTTAATCCGGCGCTCTCCAGTGTCAAAGATCCGATCAGCGATATGATTAATGAAGTAATTAATCGTCTGATCTCCATGCTGGATGGCGGCTACTTATCCAAAGAGAATATCTTTTTATCGGATCTGATTATCCGCGATTCGGTAATTGACGGGCCCTTTCTGCGGCCCGCATAATTTAACTGCCATTGGCGGCCATGCGCTGATTAAGCCGCCGGATATCGCTGGCGTATCTGATGTCATTTAACTTATAGCTGCCATCCGGCTGACAGATCACCGTTTCTACGTAAACGCCGCCCTGTTTTTGATAAATCGCCCGGTATTCCCCCTCGGCCACTTTGATATAGCCAGCCTGGTCACCCAGACGCGGGATAATATGGTACTGCTGTTTACAGGAAAAGGTGGTGCGGGTATCGAAATGATAAAAATAGCCGGTCATGGCATTACCCAGCACCGGCAGTTTAGTGGTAATCAGCAGCAGTAGCGACATGCCAAACAGCAGCGTGGTGACGGTTACGCTATCAAACAGCGCCATCATCGCCTGACGCCGGCTGCGTCTGGCGACGCGCATAAAGGCGCCATGGATTAACAGCACAAAATAGCTTACCGGCGACATCAGCAGTAGCACCATAATCAGCGAAAACGACCAGCGGGTAAAATTCAGCCGTGCCGGTTCAATATCAAATGCCTCAAGAATAAACTGTGACGAAAGCATATTGGCGAAGAACAATATTGCAGAAAAACAGATCGCCAGTACTTTCCAGCTGCGGGCGCGATATTCCGCACCAATCTGCTGATAGTGCAGAAACCAGAAGTCTACAATCACCATCACGATGACAATGCTGGACAGCATTAATAGCGCCCGCGCCGCGGTATTATCCTGCGCAAGAAACAGCAGTGTTGCCAGCAAATACAGTATCAGTGAATAGCGTGAAGACTTAATGACGCCGTGCAGGCGTCCCTGTTTATGCAGCAGAAAAAAAGTGGCCAGTTTGTCGGCTTCGCGCTGTTTTCTCTCGCCGCTTGCCACCCCATAACTGACAATATAGAGCACCAGTATCAGCATGCTGGCAAATATTGCGCAGGGAATCAGTTCGTCAGCCGGTGATTTTTGCTGGATAACAATGGCGATAAAAGCCAGTGCATAAATAAATATCGCGATCCATATCAACAACGGCGCGAAAGATAACGCTTTTTTCACCCGTTACTCCTGTTTTTTGCCTGTATCCCTGATTATTGACTGGCAAAGTATCATATTTCTTAGCGGGTAATAAACCACCCATGCAATGTGCTAACGCACGGATATGATCGGCAAAAAAAACGGGGCGAAGATTCGCCCCGTGACTTAGCAACGCGCAGACTCAGAAGAAACCAAGCGGCTGCACGCTGTAGCTGACCAGCAGGTTTTTGGTTTGCTGGTAATGATCGAGCATCATTTTATGGGTTTCACGCCCGATACCGGATTTTTTGTAGCCACCGAAAGCGGCATGCGCCGGGTAGAGGTGATAACAGTTGGTCCAGACGCGTCCGGCTTTAATCGCCCGGCCGACGCGATAAGCGCGGTTAATATCCCGCGTCCAGACGCCCGCGCCAAGGCCGTAGATCGAGTCGTTGGCAATCGCAATCGCCTCCGCTTCATCCTTAAAGGTGGTGATCCCCACTACCGGTCCAAAAATCTCCTCCTGGAAGACACGCATGCTGTTGTTGCCCTTCAGCAATGTCGGCTGAATGTAGTAGCCGGTCGACAGCCCGCCTTCCAGCTTTTCAATGCCGCCGCCGGTGAGCACTTCCGCCCCCTCCTGCTGCGCAATCTCCAGATACGAGAGAATTTTATCGAACTGCTGCTGTGACGCCTGCGCGCCGACCATGGTTTCGCTATCCATCGGGTCGCCACGCTTAATGGTTTTCACCCGTTCCAGCACTGCAGCCATAAAGGGTTCGTAGATCGATTCCTGCACCAGCGCACGCGACGGACAGGTACAGATTTCCCCCTGATTAAGGAAACCGAGCACTACCCCTTCCGCAGCTTTTTCAATAAATGACGGCTCGGCCTGCATAATATCTTCAAAGAAGATATTCGGCGATTTACCGCCCAGCTCAACGGTGGAAGGGATCAGACTTTTCGCCGCCAGCTGCAGAATATGACCGCCGGTGGCGGTGGAGCCGGTAAACGCAACTTTGGCGATACGCGGATGCGACGCCAGCGCTTCGCCCGCTTCGCGACCGTAGCCATGCACCACATTCAGCACGCCCGGCGGCAGCAGATCGTTAATCAGTTCCGCAAACAGCGTGATCGACAAAGGCGTCTGTTCCGCCGGTTTCAGCACCACACAGTTACCGGCCGCCAGTGCTGGCGCCAGCTTCCATGCCGCCATCAGCAGCGGGAAGTTCCACGGAATAATTTGCGCTACGACGCCCAGCGGTTCGTGGAAGTGATAGGCGGCGGTAAACTCATCAATCTCCGCCACGCTGCCTTCCTGCGCCCGCAGGCAACCGGCAAAATAACGGAAATGGTCGACAGCCAGCGGCAGATCGGCAGCCAGGGTTTCGCGCACCGGTTTGCCGTTGTCCCAGGTTTCATTAATCGCCATCCGTTCAAGATTCTGCTCCAGACGGTCGGCAATTTTCAGCAGGGTTAACGAGCGTACCTGCACGGAGGTTTTGCCCCAGGCTTCGGCAGCGGCATGAGCCGCATCTACCGCGTTATCGACATCTTCCAGGGCTGAGCGGGGAAACTCGCCGATAGCTGAACCGTTGACGGGTGACGTATTGGTGAAATATTCGCCATTCACCGGTGGGACAAATTCGCCGTTGATATAGTTGCCATAACGTTGCTGGAGAGCGATCAGCGAATCTTTGTATCCGGGATATGCATAGCGCATGGCTATTCTCCTGCCTGTTGATTAGTGTTTTTATTAACAATCGAATAACGAATATTTAACACTGGCAGAGGGTATGGCGAATGTCAGTTAACTTGAGATAAAAATGTGAAGCAGGCTTT
Organism: Winslowiella toletana; assembly: GCF_017875465.1. Lineage (NCBI taxonomy): Bacteria > Pseudomonadati > Pseudomonadota > Gammaproteobacteria > Enterobacterales > Erwiniaceae > Winslowiella > Winslowiella toletana. The sequence continues at coordinate 4,621,102 of NZ_JAGGMQ010000001.1, read as the reverse complement.
AATATTTCGGCAAAACGGTTATATAACCTGTGACCTTCAGCCATTGACTGAAGGTCACAGGATAAGCATATCAGCCCGTCTGCACCTGACGCGGCTGCGCGCTGCGGTAGAAGGTTTCCAGCAGGCTGCGCGCCCAGTCGGCGCCCTGCAACCCGACGCCATCATCACTGACTCCGGCGGGCAGGCAGGCGGTCATAATCTGCGCATCAAATTCCGGATGAAACTGCACTGACAATGCCGTCGGCGAGTAGCGAATAATCTGACACTCATCAAGCGCGGAGCGCGCCAGCACCTGCGCGCCGGCAGGCGGCTGTACGACCGACTGACGATGTGAGAGCCAGGCTTCAAACTGCGCTGGCAGTGCTGACAACAACGCATCGCCCGGCGCCAGATTTTCCACCGGCTTTAAGCCCCGCTCCCAGCCACGCGGATTGTCCGCCACTTCACCCCCCAGCGCATAGGCCATCAGCTGATGACCATAGCAGACGCCCAGCAGCGGCAACTGCTGCTCAATCGCGCCCTGCACCCAGGCCGCAGTGCGTTCACTCCAGTCAGCGTGGTCGGTCACCATCGCCCAGGAGCCACTCAGAATGGCGGCGGAGAGTTGATCAAAATCGGGAAGCTGTTCGCCCAGATGTGGACGCACCACAATATAGTCTTGCGGCTGTAACTGTAGCGCCTGCACAAACCAGTGGCTCTGCTCACCAACCTGCGCGCTGACATCGGCAGGAGGCACTTCCAGTTGAATAATAGCTAAAGGCGCTTTGGCTAAATAAGACATGCCGAATCAGGATCCTTGTCGGTTAACGCAAAATCAGCGTGCGGAGTAAGTCAGGTATCGGTAAACCAGTTTGCCAGCTGTTAGGCTGCGCGTCTCATAACTTTTTCTGAGGACCTTATGCCGCTGCGGTTAAAAAATTACTGTTTCGTTTGCCCCGTGCAACAAATATTCGTGTCATGATGAGTCGTGAGTTAACAACGCAAAACTAAGGACTGCGTCGTGGCACTGCGTCATTTTTTTCTGGTTTTACTGGTGGTATTTCTCTGGGCATTTAATAACGTCGCCATAAAGTGGGGCCTGCTGGATCTGCCGCCGCTGTTTATGACCTGCATGCGCTTTGTGGTGGTGGCTGTTCTGCTGATCCCCTTTACCCGGGTGACGCGCGAACAGCTGCGCTATCTGGCGCCGCTGGCATTTACCTTTGGCTTTCTGCACTTTTCGCTGCTGTTTGTCGGCATCAACTATACCGATGCCGGCACCGGGGCGATTGTGGTTCAGCTCGGCACGCCGTTTGCGATGTTGCTGGCGATGGTGATCCTGAATGAGAAGCTGACGCTGATGCAGATTTTTGGTATTGCCATTTCGCTGACCGGCGTGGTGGTGCTGACCGGCAGCCCGACCATTCCCAGCTGGTGGGTGCTGTGCCTGTTGCTGTGCAGCGCCGCAGGCTGGGCGATAAGTAATATGATTGTCAAAAAGTCGCCGCCGATAAAACCGCTCACCATGACCGGCTGGATCTCGTTTCTCGCCATCCCAATTGTCGGCCTCGCATCCTGGCTGATGGAGTCGGATCAGCTTAACGCGTTAACCCATTCCAGCTGGCGCGGCTGGTTCGGTATTTTATACAGCGCGATCGGCTCATCGATTGTCGCTTATTCACTGTGGTATGCGCTGCTGAAGAAATATAACGTCAATCTGATTATGCCCTACTCGCTGTTAACGCCGGTGCTGGCAGTGATTATGGGCGTGGTGGTGCTGGGCGACAGTATGAATCTGTTTAAAGTGGCGGGCGCACTGCTGGTGATTTTCGGCACGGCAATTTCGGTGATCAATCTGCGTAATCTACGTATGCATGCCCGCTTTCCACGTCTGCCGCGCCGACGTAAAACGGAATAATCCCGCGCGGCGCCTGCGGGTTCCGCGCACCGGCAATGGCTGCATAGCGGCAATTAATCACCCGGTAACCCCGCCGATGGTAATAAATATGATCGCAGTCATTATTTCCCGGCGGTCTCTCCCTTAGTCTCCTGATGATACAGACCAATAAACCATCAATCACTCTACGGGGACTGCCACATGATTATTTGCGATCGTGACGACTGGGCGCGCGAACAACACGCCTTTCATCCGGTGATAGAACAGGCAATCAGCTGGATTGCCAGCACTGATTTAAGCGCGCTGCCCACCGGCAAATATGACATTTTGCCCGACAATCAGATGTTCTGTATTTTGCAGGAGATGAATACCGAACCCGCCGCCGACCGTCCTGCGGAAGCGCATTTTAACTATGTTGATATTCAGTACCTGTTAAAAGGCAAAGAGAGTATCGGTGTGGCACGCGCGAATACGGCGAATGTAATTACCGAAGATTATGCGCAGGAACGCGATATCGTGTTTTACCAGCAGGTGGTAAATGAGTCGATGATTCACCTTGAGCCAGGCATGTTTGCAGTTTTCTTCCCCCATGATGTACACCGTCCCTGCTGTCAGACCCATGGCACTTCAGCCATCCGTAAAGCAGTGATCAAAATCAACCTGAACCTGTTCAGTTAAACCGCCACTTTGCCGGGCGGATCGACTGCCACCCGGCAAGGTGTGATCTACCCCTCATTTCTTCCACCTGGTTTCATTTTTGTTTCCTTCCGTTTTTCACCGCCACATATGATCGCTGTCACTTTTTACCCGCAAGCGCTCCCTTAGGCTTTAACTAACTTGCTGAGGTGACAATGTTTCTTGAAGAACGCCGCGAAAAAATTATCGATTATCTGGACGATCTGGAACGCGTCAGTGTGGCCTGGCTCGCCGCAACGTTTGCGGTCACCAAAGAGACCATTCGCAGCGATTTAGGCGCGCTGGCACGGATGGGTCTGGTCCAGCGTTGCCACGGCGGCGCGATTATTGTGCGCCGCAACTTGCAGGCAAAGTTAATTAGCGAAACCGGCGGCAATTTTGAAGTGCTGCTTAAACGGCTGGGAGATCAGCGTCAGAAAAACCAGCATCAGCGCAAACGGAGTAAAAGTATGAAGGGAAAGGTCTGTATTCTTGGCTCGTTTAACGTCGATATCGTGGCCAAAGTGGCGCGTTTTCCCAAAGGCGGTGAATCACTGCTGGCGCTCGGCAGCACTTTAGGTCCGGGCGGCAAAGGGGCAAATCAGGCGATGGCCGCCAGTCGCGCCGGTGCGCGCGTACATTTTGTCTCCAAAGTGGGCACTGATCAGTTCAGTCAGTTCGCCTTTGACCATCTGTCCGCATCCGATATTCACTCTTTTAAGCTTTATCAGACCGATGTCGAACCCACCGGCAACGCGATTATTTATGTGTCACAGGAGAATGGCGAGAACATGATCGCCATCTACTCCGGCGCGAATAAAACCATCACCGATGATGAAGTGGCGGAGCTGACCCACGAGCTGTCGTCCTCTGATGTGCTGCTGTTGCAGCTGGAGAATAACTTCTCCGCCACCCTTAATGCGATGAAGCTGGCGAATACCCTTGGCGTGCAGGTGATTATGAATCCGGCGCCATTTTCCAGCGACATCATCGCCTGTCTGCAGTATGCCGATGTGGTGACGCCCAATGAAACCGAAGCGTCGCTGCTCTCCGGCATTGAAGTTACCGATCTGGAGAGCGCAAAAGAAGCGGCGCTGGCGATTGTGCGCCAGGGCGCGCGCCGGGTGATTATCACCATGGGGTCGCGCGGCGCCCTGCTGTATGACAACCATCAGTTCCAGCATATTGCCGCCTTCCCGGCGCTCAGCGTCGATACCACCGGCGCCGGTGATGCCTTTAATGGCGCTTTCGCGGCGGCGATTGCCTCCGGCGACACCATTGCGCAAGCCGCCACCTACGCCTCGGCTTTCGCTTCACTGGCCGTCGAACGCGAAGGCGCATCCAATATGCCCGATCATCAGCAGGTCGCTACCCGTCTTGCCCAGCGCTGATAGCGTCACTATTTAACCATTTGCGGCAGAACCTCTGTCGCCAGGAGAGAACAATGAAACAGATTGAAGGCATTGTGCCGGTGATGTTGACGCCTTTTACCGATGATAACCAGATTGATTATCCCGGTCTTGAGCGCCTGATTGAGTGGTATCTGCAACAGGGCGTTGATGCGCTGTTTGCGGTCTGCCAGTCGAGCGAAATGCAGTTCCTTTCCTTGCAGGAGCGCGTGGAACTGGCGCAGTTTGTGGTGAAAAAGGTTGCCGGACGCGTGCCGGTGATTGCCTCCGGCCATATCAGCGATGCGATTGAGCAGCAGATTGCTGAGCTGACCGCAATGGCAAACAGCGGTATCGATGCGCTGGTGCTGGTGACCAATCATCTTGATGCGAGAAATGAAGGCAGTGAGGTGTTTTATCGCACCCTGAACCAGCTGCTGGAAGCGCTGCCATCCTCAATGCCGCTTGGCCTGTATGAGTGTCCGGCCCCTTATCGCCGTCTGCTCAGCGATGAAGAGTTTAGCTTCTGCGCCAGCAGCGGCCGCTTTGTGGTGCTGAAGGATGTCAGCTGCGATCTGCCGACGGTTGAGAAGCGCGTGCGCCTTGCTGAAGGTACTCCGCTGAATATTATTAACGCCAATGCCGCGATTGCCTGGCCCGCGATGCAGGCCGGTTCGAAAGGATTTAGCGGCGTATTTACCAATTTCCATCCGGAGCTGTATCACTGGCTGTATCACCACGGTGCTGAACAGCCGGAGCTGGCGCATGAACTGTCGCTGTTCCTCTCTCTTTCTGCGGTCACCGAAACCCTTGGCTACCCGAAAAACGCCAAGATCTATCACCAGCGTCTCGGCACCTTCGACAGTGAATTTTGCCGGGTAAACAAAGATAACGTGCTGGAGAAATTCTGGGGCCTTGGCGTGTTGCTGGAGCAAATCCAGCAGGGCACGGCGCTGTGGCAAAAGAAAATCGCGGGTTAACCCTGTGGAAGGATGGCGCAGCAATGCGCCGTCCGCTGTACCCAAATACCCGCTAACGATAACTATACGGGAATACAAACCATGATTATTTGTGATCGCCAGGATTGGGCGAGGGAAAAACATGCCCTCCATCCGGTCATCAGCCAGGCTATTAGCTGGATTAACAACACCGATTTTACTGCCCTGACCACCGGTAAATATGACATTTTGCCGGACAATAAAATGTTCTGCCTGCTGCAGGAGATGAATACCGTGCCTGCCGCTGAGATGCGCGCCGAGTCGCATTTTAGCTACGTTGATATTCAGTATCTGTTACAAGGCGAGGAGAGCATTGGCGTCGCGCGTGCCCATCCTGAACACCGTGTAACCGAAGACCGCGCTGCGCAGCACGATATCGTGTTCTATCAGCACACCATTAATGAATCGATGATTGCCCTCGAACCCGGCATGTTTGCCGTGTTCTTTCCGCATGATGTTCATCGTCCCTGCTGTCAAACCCACGGCGAATCGGCGATCCGCAAAGCGGTTATTAAAATTCACCTGAGCTTGTTCACCCACGAGAACCCATGATGAAAAACGGTCAATCAACTCTGGCTGCCGGCGCCCTGCCCGGCACAGCAGCAACAGCCGCGACGCCGGTGGTTACGCGTCTGCGCTGGGGCATTATTCTGATTCTGCTGACTGCCGCGGTGGTCAATTATCTGGATCGCGCCAACCTCAGTATCGCCAATACCACCATCGCTGCCGAATTTGGCTTCTCGCAGACTGAAATGGGATTACTGCTGTCGGCGTTTCTCTGGCCGTATGCGCTGGCAAACCTGCCCGCAGGCTGGCTGGTGGATAAATTTGGCCCGAAACGGATGTTCTCATGGGCGCTTGGCCTGTGGTCGAGTTTTACGGTGATGGCGGCGTTCGTTAACAGCTACTCGATGTTTTATGGCTTACGCATGATGCTGGGCATTTCCGAATCGCCATTTTTCACCTCGGGGATTAAGATCACCCACCGCTGGTTTGGCGATAAAGAGCGCGGTTTACCGACGGCAATTATTAATACCGGCTCGCAGATTGCCAATGCTATTGCGCCGCCGATTCTGACCGTCTTGCTGCTGACCCTTGGCTGGCGTGGGATGTTTATCGCCATCGGCCTGATGGGCATCCCGCTGATTGTGGCGTGGCTGAAGTTCTACCGCGACCCGACGGCGCGCGAAGATGCGCTGATCCATGCCGGACATCGCACCGTCGCCGAGCCAGATACGCAGGGCACGGTCAAAGTCAGCTGGGGCACGTTGTTTAAGCAAAGAACCACCTGGTTTATGGTGATTGGTAACTTCTCGATTATGTTTACCATCTGGGTATACCTGACCTGGCTGCCAAGCTATCTGGAAAAATCGCTCGGTTTCAGCCTGAAAGCCACTGGCTGGATTGCCTCAATTCCTTTCCTTGCCGGTATTCTCGGTGTGCTGGTGGGTGGTATGCTCTCCGACCGCCTGGTACGCCGTGGCATGGCAGCCATTGGCGCACGTAAGATCCCAATCGTGCTGGGTGCAGCGCTGGCGGCCTGTTTTGTTGCGCCGATCCCGTTTGTCAGCAGTACGCCGCTGGCGATTACACTGCTGTCACTGGGCTACTTCTGTTCACAGATGCCGCAAGGGGCAATCTGGACGCTGGCGACCGATATTGCGCCAAAAGAGCAAGTGGCGTCGCTGGGGGCGATTCAGAACTTTGGAGGCTTCCTTGGTGCGGCGATGGCGCCAATTGTGACTGGTATTATTCTGGATATGACGGGGAAATTTACTAACGTGTTCCTGCTGGGCGCAGCACTGCTGATGCTGGGGGCGATCAGTTATGGCCTGTTTGTGAAGAAACCGTTGCGGTTAACTAATTAACATTGCTACAGGGCGGCATAGCGTTATGCCGCCCTGTTATTACTCTTCTACTCTTCAGCTAACTCATCACGCATCGCCTGCACGGCTTCACGGCTGATTGCCGCCAGGGTCCGGTAAAAGACGCTGCTGGCATGGGCTTCCACTTTGCCAAGGAACTGACCGCACCACGGCATCAGATAGTCGTCAAACAGCGCAATCTGCGCCTGACTCTCATCCTCTTCCGACTGATCCTCCAGCCATGACGCCGCCAGCAGTAAAGCGCCAAAATGATCTACCGGCGCATCGCCGAGTGGCATGCCGCGCTGCTGTAAAAAAGCACGGACTTCTGCTTCCTGCGGGCCATTTTCCCACTGCGAAGCGTAAGGCGGCACTTTGCAGTCACTGCCGACAAACAGCGCATTGTAATCCGCAGCCAGCGCCTGTGGGTCGCTGTGCTGTTGCAGGCGGGTTAGCAGCTCATCCTGCTCCAGTGGCCAGTGCTGCTGCAACTTGCCTTCACGCAACATGGTAAACAGCGGCACCAGCAACGGATCCTGCGGCTGACGATTAAACAGCGAGCCGAGAATGCGGCAGATGATGGAAAACTCATTCATTGATATCAGTCCATTCAGAGGTTCAACGTGACAGCGTCACAAATTAGCGAATTCTTCAATATGCGAGCGCCCGCGCAGTTCAAGGAAATCCAGCAAGCGGCGCGGCGTGACATTTAACACGCGATCTTGCGGAAAATCTACTTCATGCATAATACGCAGGCAGTGTTCGAAATTACCGAGGGTAAACGCAGTATGGGAGTCAGAGCCAAAAGCCAGACGCCCGCCAGCATCACGCACTGCGGCGGCAATCGCCCGGCAGTTAGGTTCACTGCCCGCGCGCGAGGTGGTAAAAGAGGAGTTATTGATTTCCAGCGCCACATCATATTTAGCGGCAGCGGCGGCAATCGCCGGAATATCAACCGGGAACTTCGGGTTGCCCGGATGGGAAATAATATGCACATCGCCATTAGCCATCGCCGCAATCATCGCCTCGGTATGGGTGGCTTTATCCTGCGGTGGAAACACCGGCTCATGGAAGCCCGCCACCACCAGATCAACCGCGTCCAGCATCGGTCCGGTGCAGTCGATTTCACCGGCGGTGTTTTTAATATTGGCTTCAATACCGCGTAAAATCCCCACGCCATCCACCAGCCGCGGCCAGATACGCATATTAATAAAATGCCAGGCGTGCGGCGCATCGGCCATATCCGGGCCGTGGTCAGTAATGGCGAACAGTTTGATACCTTTGGTTCTGGCTTGCACCACGTAATCGTGCAGGGTGCTGTAGGCATGGGTGCTGGCAACGGTGTGCATATGAAGATCAACGGGGTACATAGTTATTTTCTCCTTACGGGTTAACGCAAGGATAGCATCTTTCAGTTACAGCCAGCTGAAAAACGCTGTCTCAGAACAGCGTTTTTGATATTCCAAATCTCTTACGATTCTGGATAGAAATCGTCCGAAAGTATCTTTTCCATAGACCAGATACACTTTTCGGGAAGAGCACTCAATCCGGCTTTCGAGTTCGCGCTTTTCACTTTTGCCCACGTCCTCTATCTCCTCGGCGATATGTTCAATATCGATCTGGGAGAATTTACCGGCACGTAGTAATGCCGCCTGTTCGGTTGACCAGGCGAGCACATCAGTTTCATAACGAGTTCCCACGGGAGCCTCCGGGATAGGGATAAAAGATAGCGATGATCTTCAGGTAGTTTGTCAGAGTATTTCATAGTCGTCAAAACCTCTGCTCAGCGCATCCACGGCCGGTTAAGCGGATATCTTTTAATCTTTCAATAAGGCTGTCAATATCGATACAGGTTACTGATTGGTATAATAAAAAAAGCGCCAGCAAGCTGGCGCCTTTGAAATCGCATTTACCAGGTTTTGCGCTAATTAATAGCCGCGTGCGAGATCAACCTTTCCTTCCGGCATCTCACCCGCTTCGCGTTGCAGAATCGATTTGGCGATATAATCCATCGCTTCATCCGGCAGGGTTACCGCCGCATTATGCGGGGTAATGGCTACACGCGGATGCGACCAGAGCGGGCTCTGTTCCGCCAGCGGCTCCTGGGCGAATACATCCAGCGCCGCCGCTTTGATCGCTCCCGCTTCCAGCGCCGCCAGTAAGTCATCCTCAATCAGATGCGCACCGCGCGCCAGATTCAGCACAAAGGCGCCATCATTCAGCTGGCTAAGCAACTGTCGGTTAATGATGCCAACGGTTTGCGGGGTATTTGGCAGCAGGTTAATCAGTACCTGCGTGCCGTTCAGGAAATCATTAAGCTGATCGTCGCCATGATAGCTGGTGACTCCGTCGATCTGCTTCGGCGAACGGCTCCAGCAGCGAATCGGGAAGCCCCAGGCTTTCAGGCTCTGCGCAACATTGCTGCCTAAAACTCCGGCGCCAAGGATACCGATAGTGAAGTTTTTGCGGCTGTAGTTTTCCAGCGGCTGCCATAGCGCCTGCTGTTTTTGCAGCTGATAGTCATCAAAGCGGCGGAACCAGCCAAGCACGGTGTAGACCGCATACTCCTGCATTTGCAGGCCCATACCGGTATCTTCCAGACGGAACAACGGCACATGTTCAGGCAGCATTTCAGGATGTTGTTTCAGCTGGGAAAGAATGTCATCCACGCCAGCGCCAAGGGCAAACACGCCTTTTAACTGATTGCGCCCCTGCAACATCGCCACGGGCGGCGTGCGGACTAATGCATAATCGGCCGGGGCCTCATCGCCCGGCAGCCATTTGCGGATAGTAGCCTGCGGCAGGCGCTGCTGTAACCCGTTGATCCAGGTAGTGGCGTTAAAGAATGGGTGATAAAAAATAATGTCCACAGTCGCTCCTCTTTTTTTCTCAAGGCTCAGGCAAAATCGTCGTGCTGGCAAGTAATAATTGATCTGAATCACACATTAAACGGCGAATGGCAGAACCGGGAAATCTGCGCTATTCGCTGAATTTCGCAACAATATGCTGCAAAACTGTCTGATCGCATCAGCAGATGAAGAAAGAATATTGACGCGATAAGCGGAAATCCCTACATTAGCGCCCGTCGACATACGGCTTGTTGACGACAAATGGTGAGGTGTCCGAGTGGCTGAAGGAGCACGCCTGGAAAGTGTGTATACGGCAACGTATCGAGGGTTCGAACCCCTCTCTCACCGCCATATTTAAGAGAAAGCCCGAACTCAGGTTCGGGCTTTTTTTGTGTTTCCCGCGAACGACGACTTGCCAGCGCAGGTTACCCCCGACAATAATTACCCGGTTTAAGCTGGGAGCGACGGGGAGCAAGGCTCCTCACTTCATTGGATATGATCCAGAGGTTGAACCTTTGAAAGTAAATCTCATTAAGCGAATTGGTGATGGCAGGTTTGGCGATGTCTGGCTGGGCAGCGATGAAATTGGCCGGCAGGTTGCAGTAAAAATATTGCGCGAAGAAGGGAAAGGTGTCTCGACTATATTGCAACATGCTCAGGCGCTGGTAAGATCCAAACATAAAAATGTTGTCGATATCTATTCTGTCGAAACATTGAAGATGCCAAAAGCTGGCGAAGATATTGGCACCCTCACGGAATATATTGAAGATACCTGTATCGTTATGGAACATATTAACGGTATAACCCTGCAGACGCGCCTCACACAAACGCTGACTAATCAGCAAGCATATAAACTGGGTCATGAGATCGCTGAAGGGGTTAAACATATCCATGCTCAGGGCCTGGTGCATATGGATCTGCATGATGAAAATATTTTAATTGATGCTAATGATAACGTTAAAATCATTGATATTATGTATCTTAGCTCATTAAAAGATGCTGCTGAAGCCACGCAGAAAACCCGGTTCAGCCATGATAAAACGCAATTAATGTTATTGTTAAGTGAGATTTGTAAACAATCCCCCCTCGGCGAAAGTGCTAATCAGGCGTTCCATAATCAGTTAAGCAACGATTCTGCTCTGCTGGAGATAACCCAGAGTTTTGAAAACGTCTTTACTCTGATTCGGTCAGACTTAGAGTATATGATTGAGGCCTTTGGTATTAATGGCGCTGCGGCCAGGCATTATAAATTCAGATCTGAATGTTCACATGATGTCGATGAACTGCGAAAATTAATGGGTGCGGATATAATAAGCATTCAGACACAAATGCAATACTTCCCTGATAATGATGTCGATTTAATCACCTCATTAAACCTTGATGAGGTTCGCGACAGAATGCGCCAGATAGTTGACGGGCATGTTATGCTGCAAACGGTTCAGTATTACTATAACTATACCGGCGAGAGAGATTATGAGCTGGAATAGAATAAATAACGTAAACAGCGCCAATATATTGACATGATTTCTCCCGCAGCGAGCCACTTTGAGCCAAATCTGCCAAACATTTGGCTCATGGCACAAGCGTTTTAACCAGATGCACTGTGTCAGCGAAGCACAAACATTGGCAACTGAAATTAGACTTAACATTCATCAGCCAGCTTCACTGTATTAAGAGATATTGCTCATAAGCTGGATGAATTCAACAGTACCTTAAGTTATTAATAGCAGCCAATGTGTTGACAGGAATGTACTTCACGTCATTACAGCAGCTTTATCCTGCCAGCAAAAATAAAGTTCTTCTTAAGTTTATCTTAATCCTGCGTGGTTATATTAGCCTTGACCAACCTCACCAGCGGAAGAAGAACATCATGCATTCAACACGTTTCGATATCGTCAGTAAAGTACCGGAAATCACCATGATGTTCTGGTTGATTAAAATTTTAGCCACCACGCTGGGAGAAACTGGCGGCGATGCGCTCTCCATGTCGATGGAGCTGGGCTACCTTGTCAGTACCATTATCTTTGCCGCCATCTTTATTGCCGCTGTCACCTTTCAGGTGAAAGCCACCGACTATAAACCAGCACTCTACTGGTTTACGATTATTGCCACCACCACCGTCGGCACCACGCTGGCCGATTTTGCCGACCGCTCAATAGGCATTGGCTATGCCGGGGGGTCAGCCCTGCTGTTAACACTGATGCTGATCTCATTTGGCGTCTGGTATGTATCAGTGGGTAAAATTGACTGCGATAATATCACTACCCCTAAAGCAGAGCGTTTCTACTGGCTGACCATTATGTTTTCTCAGACATTGGGCACCGCGTTGGGTGACTGGATGGCCGATGATGCAGGCTTTGGTTATGCGGGCAGTACCGTGGTCTTTGGTGGCGCATTAATCGCGCTGGCGCTGGCTTATAAGTTCACCCGTCTTTCCCGCACATTGTTGTTCTGGGCAGCATTTATTCTCACCAGACCACTCGGCGCCGTCATTGGCGACTTCCTTGATAAACCGTTAAGTAAAGGTGGATTAGAGCTAAGCCGCTATGGCGCATCAGCCACACTGCTGCTGGGAATTGTTGTGCTGGTGACACTGTCAGTGATGATGCAGCGAAGGAAAGCGATAACCGTTTAATCCTGTAAGTTTTGCTTCCTGCCGATTACAGAAGAGATCGCTGCAATGGCGATCTCAAATCATTTAGCTAAGTTTTATTTGACGAAAATATATTTCATCGCCGCAATAAATGCCGCCAGCCCTGGGGCGTCGAGGGGAATCGCAACCATCAGTAATACTCCCTTAATCTATGCATAGCGCAAATAATCAGCAAATTCGCCACGCAATGCAATATTCCTCCCGGATATTTCACTTATCTTTACTTATCTGTCAGAGACTTAACCCCTCCCACATTTCTGCGGGAGGGATCTGCATTACTTAATGCCCATTGCCGCACGCATGGTATAGAACAGGTCGGTCTGATCGGTCAGTCCCACCACATTCGCCGCATGCGGGCCGTAAGCCGCAATACGCAGCTGGGTGCCGGTGTGGCCCTGCGAATCCTCTTCCGAGTTACCGTAGCTGATGGTCATCAGGCCACCCTCTTTGGTATTCAGTGTCTGGGTCAGACCCGGCGCTTTGCTGTCATTGGCAATAATCTGGCTGGAGTGCGCATGATCAGCGGTAACAATCACCAGCGTATTGCCATCTTTACGCGCAAACTCCAGCGCCTTCTGCACCGCTTCATCCAGATCCACGGTTTCACCAATCTGACCACAAGGATTGGCCGCATGATCCTGCTTATCAATCGACGCGCCTTCAACCTGCAGGAAGAAGCCATTCTGATTTTTACTTAACAACTCAATGGCTTTATCCGTCATCTGCGCCAGCGTGGGTACAGCAGCCGGACGTTCAGCATTCACTTCGCAGCTCACAGGTTTACCCTCAAGATTCGCGTGATAGCTGGCTTTTGGTCCCTTCCAGCGCACCGGCATATTGCCCGCAGCGAACAGACCGAGCAGCGGTTTATCCTGATCTGCGACGCTGATGGCGTTCATTCCGTCAAGATCGTTGACCAGCTGATAGCCTCGCAGTTTAGCCTGCTCTTCCAGCGTTTTGCCCTGCCACTCCCCGGCTTTTGCTGTTTCGCCAAAGGTTTTCCCGCCGCCACCCAGCGTCACATCTGCGCGGGCATTCAGTAGCTGCTCAGCGATAGAACCTTTACCGCCTTTCTCCAGCGCATTAGTGGCGCAGACTTCGGTGGTTTTTTCCGGGCCATAACATTTGCGTGAGGTGACATGCGCAATCTGCGCAGCTGGCGTGGCATCTTCCAGTTCGGCAGTGGAGACATTGCCGGTCGCTTTACCTGCCGCTTTGGCCATCTCCATAATGGTCGGGTGATCTTTACCATTGACATCAACGCCAATCGCACCGTTATAGGATTTTACCCCGGTGCTCCAGGCGGTGGCGGAAGCGGCGGAATCGGTCACGTAATCAGGCTTGTGCGTTTTTTTATCCAGCGCGTAGTGGGTGTACTGACCGGTCAGCGGCAGCGCATCAATGCCTTTAAAGAAACCGCCCGCACCTTCGGCATAGTTACGGGCTGCAGTAATTTCAGAGTCGCCCATACCATCGCCAATCAGCAGAATAACGTTTTTCGCCGTGCTGTTTTTTAACGACGCCTTTAATGCCTCGGTCTGATCTGCCGTCAGACGACGCGCACCACCCGGCTGAGTGAGATCACCCTGCGCGGCACGGCTATAAGCAGCAACATCAGCATAACAGTGGGCGGAAAAAAGCGTGGCGAGCAGCGTGAGAGTAAACAGTTTGTTGTTTTGCATTACGTCGTATCTCCATGAAAAAGTTTTGCCAAAGGTTTCAGGGAGCCAGTTTGCGACACAACCATGACAGTTTTGTGTCATGGTTGTGTCAATCAGATGTCAGTTATAACAATGTAATTACAAGGGCTTATGAGCAGTCTCTTGCGCTTTCCATAACGCAACGAAAGTAATCAGCAGCGCCAGCACTACGTACAGCGATACCCACAGCGTGCTGCCCGTCTCTTTAAACAGCGTGGTAATAATCAACGGCGCGAATCCGCCACCAATAATTCCCGCCAGCGTATAGGCCAGTGAGGAACCAGCGTAACGTACATGGGTCGGGAACTGTTCGGTAACAAATGCCGCCTGCGGACCGTACATTATCGCGTGGATCAGCAGGCCACCAATCACGCCGAGGCAGATTAACCACGGCTGGGCGCTGTCGAGCAGGGCAAAGAATGCAAATGCCCAGATCATCGCCAGCACTGCGCCAATCATATACACCGGACGGCGACCAATACGATCCGACAACGCGCCAAACATCGGTACGGTAATCGCATTGCCTACCGCGCCGAGCATGGTGGCCAGCAGCGCCAGCGGACGCGGCAGATTAAGCACCGTGGTGACATAGGTCAGGGTAAAGACCACCACCAGCGCATACAGCACATCGGAACCAATGCGCGAGCCGCCAGCAATCAGCAGCGCCCGCGGATGCTTAACAAACACTTCTTTCAGTGGGGTATGAGTGGTTTTTTTGCTTTTCTCCAGCTTCAGGAACGCTGGCGTTTCGCCCACGCCACGACGCAGCCAGAGTCCAAACAGCACCAGCACCAGACTCAGCAGGAACGGGATACGCCAGCCCCACTGCTGAAACTGTTCGGCGGTCATCATCACGGTAATCAGGGTGATCAGGCCGGTTCCCATCAGCGTGCCGCATGACGGCCCGACCTGCGCAAACGAGGCGTTTCGGCCACGCTGATTCGGTTTACCGTGCTCCATAGATAGCAGTACTGCACCCGCCCACTCGCCGCCAAGGGCAATCCCCTGCACAAAGCGCAGCGCCACCAGCAGTACCGGACTCCAGATACCCCAGCTGGCGTAGCCTGGCAGCAGCCCCATCAGCGCGGTGGTAACCCCCATAATCACCAGCGTGGTCACCAGCACAAAGCGGCGGCCAAGCACATCGCCGAGATGACCAAATACCATGCCGCCAATCGGACGTGAGATATAACCAACTGCATAGGTAGAAAACGCCAGAATCGTCCCTACCAGCGGATCAAACGACGGGAAAAACACATGGTTGAAGATCAGCGCCGCCATAATGTTATAGACGGTAAAGTCATACCATTCGAGCGCGGTGCCAATTGAGCTGGCGGCGGCCAGCCGTCCGGTTTTCGGCGTAACTTGCGCTTCACGCTCGGGATTATCAGTATTTAACAGCGTCATGATGGCATCTCCTGCTTGGTCAGCTGCCAGCTAAGCGCGTAAAAACTGGCGTGGGCATTAAGTAACTCACCGGCAAGCGCGGCCAGACGCTGGCTGGCGTCGGCGCTGCTGCTTTCAATTAACATCATCGGTAATAACTGGCGGTTTTCGCGCGCCTCTTTCGGCAGCGGCGTGCTCAGTTCACTGTCCGGCAGCAGCAGGCTGGAGCTGATAAAACCCGCTTCGGCAAACAGGCGCTCTCCCAGATGGCGCACGCTGGCGCTGTCCTGCTCTGCTTTCAGCGTCAGAATGGCAAGATGACTGCCGCTGCCAAAACCAACTTTCGCCTCAATGGCGCACACCCGGCGCATCGGATCGATCATTTTATTCAGATTGCTGACCGACCAGGCGGTCTGGCGGGTAAAAGCGGCATGATAGGCATCGCTGGTGAAATCGGCCAGCGAACCCGTTTTATACAGACCGAGATATTTACGGCTGCCGTCAAGCGCCTGATAACGCGTGCCGCTTAAAAAGCCGCTGATCGCCACACGTTCTTCCACGTGTTCACGGTCATACCACTGGTTAAAGTCAGCTTCATCAGCCGGATTAACATCCGTTGCAACAAACAGCATTCCCTGGACAGAACGATTCATGATTTTTTCTCCTGCAATATGCCCGGTAAATAAAAATTACGCCCTTGTCAGGGCCTGTTCGATACTCAGCGCCCAGCCCATCAGTTCGCTGTCCTGCATCGGTAATGCGGAAACCATCAGACCAACCGGCGCTTCACCCGCTGGCTGACAGGGTAGAGAAATGGAACAACCGTCAAGGAAGTTGATAATCGACGGATTGCGCAGCATCGCGCCATTAACACGGAAGTAGCGCTCTTCATCGGCTTCCAGTTCGGCGATAGCTGGCGCAATGGTCGGCACTGTCGGCATCAGCAAGGCGTGATAGCCGCTGAGCTGAGCGCTGACGCGCTGCTGCCAGTCGGCGCGCTGCTGTTCAAGGGTGATGCGGTCGGCATCTGTCAGTTCAGCGCCACGACGGATCCGCGAGATCACCCGTGGATCATATTTTTCCGGCTGGCGGGCAATCAGCGACTGATGCCACTGCCAGGACTCCAGCGCGGTAAAACCGCCGCCTGCATTGATGGTCGCCAGCTCCGCAAATTCGCTTAATGGCAGGCTATCCACGGTAGCGCCCTGCGCTTTAAGCTGGTCAATCGCCTGATAAAACGCGCTGCTGACCGCTTCGTCCAGCCCATCCAGCGCCAGGGTTTGCGGTACAGCAAAACGTGCATGACGTAAATCCTGCGCCACCGCCGCTAATGGCTCACCGGCAATCACGGCATCCAGCAGCAGGCAGCTGCTGACGTTATGCGCCAGCACACCGATGGAATCGAGTGACGGCGAGAGCGGTTGCAGACCGGCGGCATCAATACGGCGCGCCGTCGGTTTAAAGCCGGTCAGTCCGCATAGCGCCGCAGGAATACGCACCGATCCCCCGGTATCGGTGCCCACCGAGCCGAGACACATGCCGTCGGTCAGCGCCACCGCCGCACCGGAAGAGGAGCCGCCAGGAATACGACGGCTGGCGCGATCGAAAGCATTGGCTGGCGTGCCGTAATGCGGGTTGATGCCCAGACCCGAATAGGCGAACTCAGTCATATTGGTTTTGCCGACAATCACTGCACCGGCCTGCAACAGGCGATCAACCACTGCCGCATTGGCGCTGGCGGCGTCTGCCGTTGCAAGGATCACTGAACCGCCGGTAGTGGCTTCGCCCGCGACATCAAACAGATCTTTAATGGATACCGTAATGCCATCCAGCGCGCCGAGCCGCTGTTGTTGCGCATGGCGCGTATCGGCGGCCAGTGCCTGCTGCGTGGCGCTTGCGGCATACACGCGGGTAAACGTCCGCTGGCCTTCGCCATCCGGCGCGGTAATCCGGCTCAGCGCCTGCTGCAGTAATTCGCTGGCTTGCAGGCTGCCCTGCGCCAGCTGTTCACTGGCCTGTTTCAGAGTCACTTTTTTCATATGCGGCTCCTCAGGCGACAACCGGCAGCACAGTGCTGCGGTACTGATGGCTGATGGTGCGGCCAAGGGTTTCATCCACCAGCTCCATACGGAACTCGCTGGCCGGACGGATACCGCCGATAGCGCCAAGGGTGCCGCAGGTCATCGCCAGACCATTGGCGGGGATACCACCGGTCGCCGCTGCGCTGGTGTAACGATCCAGCAGATCCAGCGGCGTGCGCAGCGTGGCCAGCGTGCCGTCCTGATACAGTACCCATTCGCCCTGCTCACGGATCCAGGAACGTAAAATCAGGCTATCCCAGTGACCGGCCACCTCTTTCATCGCCCAGGCCTGCTGCGCCACCGGCTTAACGCAGACCTGTTTGGACATCGCCACGCTGTAAGTTTCCAGCTGACGATCGGTGTGGTCGGAGGCCAGTGAGACATACAACTCGCCCTCAACGGTAAAGATCAACGGTTCCGCTTCGCCGGAGGTGTGTTCACCCACAACTTCTATGCAGTCAGCCTGCGTCAGCTGATTACTTGCGACACGATAAAACAGCGGCACTGCACCAGGACGGGGCACGCCAAGCGCCTCCAGCTCACTGATATGGTGCATAATTGCCTGATGGTCACGACCGGTCCAGCCAGCAATAACCAGCTGATTTACATCGGTATTTAGTGTATCAGTCTGATTTGCAGGTAAACTAAAGCTCAGTTTCATCACATCTAATCCTTATTTGAAATCACTGTGAAATTTCACACTAACCTTAAATAAGCGATTTTCATGCCATGTTTTTGTGTAGAATGTGAAAGAGTTCAAATCGTCGGAGTGAAATGTGAGCAGCGACACTATGCAATTGGGTGAAAACCCGCGCGCATTATCGTTAAATGAACTGGCTTATTTACGCTTTAAGCAGGCGCTAATCACCCTGAGCTATAAGCCTGGCGATTACCTGAATACTGCGCAGGTGATGGCGGATCTCGAAATGGGTCGTACGCCGGTTAACCAGGCGATTCATCGTTTAGCCGGTGAAGGACTGCTACAGGTGATCCCCCGTAAAGGGGTGATGGTGGCACCACTGTCGATTGATGACGCACTGGAGCTGATTGAAGTCCGGCTGGCCAATGAGTCTCTCTGTATCGCCCTCGCCTGTCAGCGCATCACCGACAGTGATATTGCCGCGCTGCGCGCGATTAATCAGCAGATTGCCGCCGCCAGTCAGCAGCGCGACCGCATCAGTATGATGCTGCTCGATCGCCAGTTCCACCATCTGCTGGCCAGCATCGCCGGCAACAGCCGGTTGATTGATATTCTTAGCGTTATCCATGCCCAGGCGCAGCGCTTCTGGGCGACAACCCTGTCGCACGAAAGCCATATGCAGGAAGTGATTGCCGAACATGAGGCGATCATTGCTGCGCTGGCGTGTCAGGATCGTCAGGCCGCCGAAGCCGCAAATCGTGAGCATGTTTTGTCGTTTAAACGTGCGTTACTGACCGGCTAAACACCGGCGCCGGGCCTGGCAACCCTGCGCATTGCGAAACGCTAAATTCATTAGCTACCTCACACTTCACACCCTCATTACAGCCAGTTGCTCAAATTTCGTCTAAAGTTTTTCGCATGGTCAATAACTTACAGATCATGCTGGTCTGGACAAGGAGAACTGCCGATGATGAAACGAGTTGATAGCCGTCAATGGAGAGCGGCATTAGTCGTACCACTGATATTAAGCGGTGCGCTGGTAGGCGTTACGTTAACTGCCCATGCGGATGGGGAAAATAACCAACAACGCATGTTAAGTAGCGTGCCGCAACCCCCTGATGTGCGACTTGGCCCGCTGTATCACGCGGTGCAATCGGCCAAATTCTTCCCCGATCAGAAGACCTTTGCAGATGCAGTACCGAAATCGGATCCCGCGTCGATTGTCGCCGACTGGCAGATGCAGAAATCGCAGCGCAATTTCGATCTGCGCCGTTTTGTGAACACTAATTTTACCCTGCCCGCAGAGGGTGAAAAATATGTTCCACCGGCAGGACAGAGTCTGCGTGAGCATATTAATGGCCTGTGGCCAGTACTGACACGCACCACCGATAAGGCCAGCCAGTATGATTCGCTGCTGCCGCTACCGAAACCCTATGTGGTGCCCGGCGGACGTTTCCGCGAGGTCTATTACTGGGACAGCTACTTCACCATGCTCGGCCTTGCCGAAAGCGGGAACTGGGATCGCGTGCAGGATATGGTCGATAACTTCGCCCATGAGCTGGATAAATATGGCCATATTCCCAACGGCAACCGCAGCTACTATCTCAGCCGCTCCCAGCCACCGTTCTTTAGCCTGATGGTTGAGCTGCTGGCGAAACATGGCGGCGAACAGGTTTACAGCAAATATCTGCCGCAGTTGCAGAAAGAGCATGATTACTGGATGGCGGACGCCGCGACGGTAAAAGCCGGTGAAGCCAGCAAGCGGGTAGTAAAGCTGCCAGATGGCACCCTGCTTAACCGCTACTGGGATGCGCGCGATGTGCCGCGTACCGAGTCGTATATGGACGATATCGCCACCGCCAGCAAAGCGCCGGATCGTAATAAAGCGGAGCTGTATCGCGATCTGCGTTCCGGTGCGGCATCGGGCTGGGATTTCAGTTCGCGCTGGTTTGATAAACCGGGCGATCTGTCAACCATTCACACCACGCAGATTATTCCGGTCGATCTTAATGCGCTGCTGTTCCAGCTGGAAACAACCCTCGCCCATGCCAGCAAAGTGGCGAAACAGGATGACGCCAGCCAGCGCTTTACCGATCTGGCGAAAAAACGTCAGGCAGCGATAAACCACTATCTGTGGGATGAGCAGGATGGCTGGTTTGCTGACTACGACTGGAAGAAAAACAGCGTGCGCAAACAGCTGACCGCCGCCACGCTGTTCCCGCTGTTCCTGCAGGCGGCTGATAAAGATAAGGCTAATCGTACTGCCACGGCGGTAGAGAAGCAGCTGGTCAAAGAGGGCGGACTGGCTACCACCAATGTGAATAATGGCCAGCAGTGGGATGCCCCCAACGGCTGGGCGCCATTACAGTGGGTAGCGGTGGAAGGTCTTAATCACTATGGTAAGCAGACGCTGGCAAAAGATATCGGCATGCGCTTCCTGAATAATGTGCAGGGCACTTACGATAAGCAGCATAAGCTGGTAGAAAAATATGTGGTGGAAGGTAAAGGCCTTGGCGGCGGCGGCGGCGGTGAATATCCGTTGCAGGACGGCTTTGGCTGGACCAATGGCGTCACCCTGAAACTGATGGATATGTATTGCCCGAAAAATGTCACCTGTAATAACGTGGGTGATATCACTAACACACGGTAAATGTTGTGGGCGGCGTTATCGACGCCCTGTATCAGCTTTGTCGTAGGGGCGGCGTTATCGCCGCCCGCCTTTTTATAAACCGTGGAGCAAACATGCAAAGCTCAAACCGCCGCGCGCTGGTCGCCGGTTCGGTCGGTAACTTTATCGAATGGTATGAATTTGGTGTTTACGGCTTTCTTGCCACGGTGATTGCCGGTAATTTCTTTCGGCTGGAAGGTGAAAGCGAAATCACCAGCCTGATCCTCACCTACGCCGCTTTTGCCCTTGCCTTCTTTTGCCGCCCCATTGGCGCGATTATTTTTGGTCGTATCGGCGACCGCATTGGCCGCAAGCCAACGCTGATCGCGGTATTAATTATGATGACGCTGGCGACCGCCGCCATCGGTCTGATGCCGACCTATGCCACGCTGGGCGTTGCCGCGCCGCTGTTGCTGACACTGCTGCGCATGTTGCAGGGGCTGTTTGCTGGCGGCGAATTTGGCGGCGCGGTGGCGCTGATGACCGAATTTGCGCCGCGCGGCAAACGCGGCAGTTACGGCGCCTGGCAATCTTTTACCGTGGCGCTGGGTTTACTGGCCGGGGCCGGGATTGTTGCGCTGCTGGGAGCTCTGCTCAGCAGCGCGCAGCTACATAGCTGGGGCTGGCGCATTCCGTTCCTGCTGGCGTTGCCGCTGGGTCTGGTCGCGCTGTGGCTGCGATTGCAGCTGGACGAAACGCCAACCTTTAAGCAGGCGCAGCAGCAGACGGCCAGTGCGCCGCTGCCTGGCGTATTCAAAGCCATTGTGCTGGGGATTGGCCGCATGATGGGCTGGTCAGCGGCAGGCTATACCTTTCTGGTGGTGATGCCCTCGTGGCTGCAAACCTCGCTGCATGCCAGTTTTCAGCAGGCACTGGTCGCCACGGTGTTGGGTAATATTGGCTTTGCCCTGACCATTTTACCGGCCGGTCGCCTTAGCGATCGCTATGGCCGTCGCCGGATTATGCTGCTGGCGATTAGCGCCGTGATTGTGTTTACTTTCCCGTTACTGGCGATCTTACAGCAACCTGAGGCGTCACTGTGGCTGAAAGGGCTGGCGGTAATGCTGGCTGGCGCGGTGGTCGGTCTGCTGGCCGGGCCCGGTCCGGCGATGCTGGCCGAAATGTTCCCCACCCGCGTGCGTTATACCGGTTTAGGTCTCGCCTATTCGCTCTCCAACGCGGTGTTTTCCGGTTGTGCCGGTCTGATTATCACTTCGCTGATTAAACAGACCGGCAATATCAATATTCCGGCTTACTATGTGGTGATTATCTCGCTAATCAGCTTGCTGGCGATCCTTACCCTGCGCCCCGACGACCATTTGCGCGACCTGGAAAGCTAAATCCTGCCCTCAGGCGCGCATCGCGCGCCACTGTAACCTTTTGACACACTTCCTGCCCGTTTCCACGCCATTTGGTTAATACCCCGATCTTATTGTGTGAATAGTTAAGTAAAATCAATGCTTGAAACCACAAACGAGAAAGATAATAATTATCATTAGACTGATAAAAATCTGCTCAATTGCTATAAATTTGCGCCTTAGCCGCGGTTCCCCCTCTGGAGTGTGGCTCAATCACCATAAAATAAAGGATAGGAAATAATGAGAATGTCTTTTACTTTAAAGCGTTCTGTTCTGCTCTGTTCACTTGCTGTTACCGCTCCCAACCTTTCGTTTGCTGCCGAAACCATCGTCGTCAGTGCGCAACCCGCCGAAACCGCGGACTCTCCGACCTCTGGTTACACCGCGACCACCAGTAAAGGCGCAACCAAAACCGATGAGCCACTGATCACCACCGGCCAGTCCGTTTCGGTGGTCACCCGCCAGCAGATCGACGATCAGGGCGCCAGCAACCTGAATCAGGTGCTGAACTACACGCCGGGCGTATTTACTAACTTCGCCGGGGCAGCCTCACGTTTCGATACCATCTCGCTGCGTGGTTTCCATGGCGGCGACACCGATAACACCTTCCTTGACGGACTGCGGGTAATGAGTGATGGCGGCAGCCACAACGTCCTGCAGGTTGATCCCTGGTTCCTTGAGCGCGTCGATATTATTAAAGGCCCCTCCTCCGCGCTTTATGGTCAGACCGTACCGGGAGGGCTGGTCAATATGACCTCCAGGCGGCCGCAATTTACTGAAGAGGGGCATTTCCGCCTGTCGGCAGGCACGCAAAATACCAAAGGCGGCGCTTTTGACTATACCAATGCGATTAATGACCAGTGGGCGTTTCGCATTACCGGCATGACCCGCACCAGTGATACCCAGTACGATCATACCCGTGAAGAGCGCTACGCCATTTCGCCCGCGCTGTTATGGCAGCCGACCGAAGACACCTCACTGTTGCTGAAGGCCTATCTGCAGAAAGATCCTTCCGGCGGCTATCATGGCTCGGTGCCACTTGATGGCACCACCAGTTCGCACAACGGCAAAACCCTCAGCCGCAGCTTCTATGAGGGCGAGAGTTCAGTCGATCAGTACAAGCGTAGCGAGCAGATTTACAGCTATGAGTTCGCCCACCGCTTTAACGAAACCTGGGCATTCCGCTCCAACGCCAGCTATACCCACTCCAATATCAATCTGGATCAGGTCTATCAGGCCGGCTGGGTCAGCCCTGACAGCGATGAGATGCGGCGTTATTACTCCGGTAACCGCTCCAGCCTCGACGCACTGGCGATTGATAACCAGCTGGAAGCCGATTTTGCCACCGGCGATCTGCAGCATAAAGTGGTGCTCGGCGCAGAATATCATCAGTACAAAAATGATATGTGGGATGGCCAGGCTACCGCCAGTAATCTGAATCCCTTTACCGGGGTGTCAGGCGGTACAGCGCTGAATTTCTATGAAAATGATGATATTACCCGCCGCTACCATCAGACCGGGCTGTATCTGCAGGACCAGATGAAACTGGATAAGTGGCATCTTGATCTGTCCGGCCGCTATGACCGTATTGTCTCTAAGCAAGTCAACGATACCGATGAAACCTCACGTCGCCGCTCGGACGATCATATCAGTGGCCGGGCTTCACTGCTGTATGCCTTTGACAGTGGTGTTTCGCCCTATGTCAGTTACAGCCAGGCCGTCACGCCAAGCTCGCTGTCCGGCCCGGATGGCAATCTGCTCAAACCGAGCACCGCCGAGCAGTACGAGGCCGGGGTGAAATATCAGCCGGTGGGTACCTCAGATATGTACACCATCGCAGCGTACGATCTGACGCAGAAAGATATCTCTAACCGCGATGTGGTATCAGGAATTAACGTACCGGCCGGTAAAGTGCATTCGCAGGGGATCGAGCTGGAGGCGCGCAATCAGTTAACCCCGCGCCTGAGCACTATCGCCGGTTACACGCTAAACCATGTGCGCTTTAAAGAATCGCCAGATGGCAACAGCGGGCATACGCCTTATATCACCCCTAATCAGATGGCCTCTGCCTGGGCGCATTATCAGTTTGATTATGGCATCAGCGTCGGCACCGGCGTGCGTTATCTCGGCAAACAGTGGGCGGACAACGAAAACACCACCCGTCTGCCTTCGGTGACGCTGTTTGATGCTTCGCTGCGCGCCGATCTTGGCGCATGGGACAGCCAGTTAAAAGGCGCATTTGTGCAGGTGAATGCCAACAACCTGACCGACCGCGAATATATCGCCGCCTGTTACGGCACCGGTTACTGCTACAAAGGGGCAGAACGCACGGTGATGGCTACCATCGGCTACGATTTCTGATAAGCGAAAGGGAGACATCATGTCTCCCTTGTTTCACCGGCACGCCGCCGTATCCCATAGCTGCAAAATTTGCGTGATGGCCGCCGCAAACACCTGATGCTCAACACCATCCCTTGCCAGCGTAGACAGCCCCAGCAGAAAACTATCGAATACCGCCGCCATAACCCGCGCATCCGTTTCTGCTGGCAATTCACCACGGGCAATGCCGCGTTCGACACAGGCAATAAACCCGGCGCGCGTCCGGCTACGCGATTCGGTCAGCGGCCTGACAACGTCGGCGTACTCCGCCGTTGGCGCGCTCATTATCCCCAGCGCCACCATACATCCCTTCGGATGACCTGGTTCACACTGCATGCTGGCCGACTGCCTTAATGCCTGCTCAATTGCCCGGCGCGGTGCCAGATCGTTGTCCCACAGACACGCCGTCACCTGTGCATAGCTGGCTAAATAACACTGCGCCGCCTCAGCAAACAGCGCCTCTTTAGAAGCGAAAGCAGCATAAAAGCTGGGCGCAGAAATGCCGCCGCCGATTGCGGCCTTTAGCTGGCTCAGCGAGGTGGATTCATAGCCCTGCTGCCAGAAAAGGTGCATTGCCTGTTCAACAGCTTGTCTCCGGTCAAAGCGGCGAGGACGCCCCATCTGCGCCATAGCAAACTCCTTATGATGATTATTTATATACTAATCGATACAAAAGTCATTGACAACCCGCCAGCGATCCCCCAACAATTATACCGATCGATACATAAGTGATTTTCTCCCTTATTCTGCACCTGCAAAAGGAATGTTGTTTTGACTATTTCACCTGCATCATCGGCACGATCCTCCAGCGATCGTCTGCCGGTTTCCGCGCTACTGGCGCTGGCAATGACCGGTTTTATCTGCATCGTTACTGAAACCCTGCCCGCCGGACTGCTGCCGCAAATCGCCCAGGGGCTAAGTATTTCGTCATCACTGGCCGGACAGATGGTCACTGCCTATGCGCTTGGCTCGCTGCTGGCCGCCATCCCGCTAACCATTGCCACACGCGGCTGGCGCCGTCGCAATGTGCTGTTGTTAAGCATCGCCGGTTTCCTGCTGTTTAATTCGATTACGGCGCTGTCGCCACATTACGGCCTGACGCTGGCGGCGCGTTTCTTCGCTGGCGTGGCCGCCGGACTGGCATGGAGTCTGCTGGCAGGTTATGCACGACGCATGGTGGCGCCGCATCAACAGGGACGCGCGATGGCGCTGGCAATGGTGGGAACGCCCATCGCGCTGTCAGTTGGCGTGCCATTGGGTACCTGGCTGGGCGCGCTGCTGGGCTGGCGCACCACCTTCGGCGCGATGTCCCTGCTCACCCTGTTGCTGATTATCTGGGTGCTGGTCAAAGTGCCCGACTATCCGGGACAGCAGAGCAATCAACAACTGCCGCTACGCAGGGTATTTACTCTGCCGGGTGTGCGTCCGGTACTGGCGGTGGTGATTGCCTGGATGCTGGCCCATAACCTGCTGTATACCTATATTGCGCCTTTTGTCACTACCGCCGGGCTGGCGGAAAAGGTGGATCAGATCCTGCTGGTATTCGGCCTCGCGGCGCTGGCAGGCATCTGGGTAACCGGCAAAATGGTGGATCGTTTTCTGCGCGCGGCGGTACTAATCAGCATGGCGAGTTTCGCCGCCATTTGCCTGCTGTTTGGCTTGCAGGCCGCCTCACCGCAGGTGATTTACTGTGGTGTGGCGCTATGGGGGCTGACCTTTGGCGGCGCCGCCACGCTGTTGCAGACGGCGCTGGCGGATACGGCGGGAAGCGCAGCTGATGTTGCATTGTCGATGAATGTGGTGGCGTGGAACGGCGCGATTGCAGCGGCGGGAGTGATGGGTGGTCTGCTGCTGGATAGCTGGGGCATCACGGTATTTCCGTGGGTGGCGGCGCTACTGCTGGCGGTGGGGATCGTGATTGCGATGACGGCGCGGCGGCATGGTTTCCGCCCGGGTCAGCGAGCTGGAAGCGCTGATGACGCAGTAATGGCTGACGCCAGATAAAGTAAGCCCGGGTGACCGCAGGCCACCGCATCTGCTGATGGCCACTTTCACCCGGGCTTGAGTTCTTGCAGTCAGTGGTTAACTTCTGACTTTACGATAAATCCACAGCACCAGAATGGCACCGAGCACTGCGATGACCATACTACCGAAGTTGAAGCCATCTACGGTGCCAAAACCCAGGCGAGTACTAATCCAGCCGCCAACCACTGCGCCAATAACGCCTAAAATCACAGTGATAATAAAACCACCGCCATCTTTACCTGGCATAATCCATTTCGCAATAATCCCGGCAATCAGACCAAAAATGATCCACAAAAAAAATCCCATTTTCTGCTCCTTATTTTTTGCTAATTAACACGCCAACCACCAGACCCAGCGCGGCACCGATGCCAACGCCAGCCCACGGATTTTTTTTCAGGTAGTCGCAGGAATCACTGGCGACACTTTTCAGTTCACCACAAAGTTCACTGCCCTTCTCACGGGAATATTCCTGCACCTGCTCAAGATTGTTACGGGCTTCACGCTTAGAAAACATTACACTCTCCTTTATCCAGGCTGACGGCTATCCCGTTGCCATTACTGGGAATAAGTATAGGCGAGATTTCTAACTCTGTGATTTGAATCCAAACTTTGTCGTTAAAAAGCCTGACGGCAAAAGCAAAAGCGTTAAAGTCTGCTGGATTAGCGC
Source organism: Winslowiella toletana (assembly GCF_017875465.1). NCBI lineage: Bacteria > Pseudomonadati > Pseudomonadota > Gammaproteobacteria > Enterobacterales > Erwiniaceae > Winslowiella > Winslowiella toletana. Next base: position 4,593,894 of record NZ_JAGGMQ010000001.1, on the reverse strand, counting down.
CGATAGTGACTGGATAAGTGCAATAACCTGTGATTAACCGTAGCGGAGCAGGATGTGAAACAGGAAGATAAAGAGCAGTATCTTAAGCGTGGCACGCTGGCGGTTCTCGGCGTGCTGCGCGATCTTGAAAAACACCAGACCCCGGTAAGGGTTGCCAGTTCGCGCGGACAATTTATCAGCCGCCTGCTGTTTGTCGATAAAGAGCAGGTGGTGGTCGATTACGGCAGTAGTCAGTATGACAATCAGCTGGCGTTGCAGTCAGAAGATCTGCAGATTTCAGCCGAAACCCGTGGGGCAAAAGTTGAGTTCTCTCTGCCCTCACTCAGTGCGACTGAACATGAAGGTTTACCGGCCTTTGCCGCCCCGCTGCCCGATGAGCTGTGGATGCTGCAACGCCGGGAGTTTTTCCGCGTTAATGCGCCGCTGGAACCGGTGTTCTTCTGTGAAACCCAGTGGCCCGACGGCAGCAAAGCGCGTTTTCGTCTGCAGGATCTTTCCCTTGGTGGTATCGGCGTGCTGGTGGTTGGCGCCCTGCCGGAGAAACTCAGCAGCGGCGATATTCTGCGCAATCTTTATGTGGAGCTGGGGGAGTATGGTCAGTTTACCGTTGATGCTCAGCTGATACATATCGGTGAGCGCACCACCGTCAGCAGTAAAAATGAAACGGTGAGCACGCCGCGTCTGAGTTTTCGCTTTGTGGCGCTGACTGCGGTGCAGGAGCGTCAGTTGCAGCAGGTGATCTTCGCCCTTGAGCGCCTGGCGCGCGATAAAGCGATGCGTTTCCAGTAAGCGCTTTCATCCGGCTGGCTCTGCCTGAACCAGCCGCAAAATGATTTAATGAATAAACCAGTCAGGAACCGGGTCGTCAAACGCCACCCACTCCGCAGGTCCCATCGCCATCTCGCGCTCGGTTAACAATGCAGCATGCAGCTGCCGCCGCAACTGCGCTTCATCCATCTCAATGCCAATAAACACCAGCTCCTGGCGCGCATCACCGCTGCCTTCGACCCAGTTCTGCTTAATCATCTCCAGTGACGCTTGATCCTGTGGCCAGCGCGCTTTCGGTACACTTGCCCACCACATCCCGGCCATGCCCTGCCGCGCCACACCGCCAGCCTGCGACCAGTTACCGGCATAACCCGGACGGCTGGCCAGCCAGAAATAGCCTTTGGAACGAATCACGCCAGGCAGATCGCCGCCGAACAGCTGCCAGAAGCGCTGTGGATGAAAAGGACGACGTGCACGGAACACAAAATTGCGGATGCCATACTCTTCCGTTTCCGGCGTATGGGTACCGCGCAGCTCCTGCAACCAGCCCGGTGCCTGCGCAGCAGCATCGAAGTCAAACAGACCGGTGTTCAGCAGACGATCGAGCGGCACGCGACCAAACTCGGCTAACTCGACTTTTGCACGTGGATTCAGACTGTGCAGAATCGCCAGCAATGTCTGGCGCTGCGACGCATCGATTAAATCGATTTTATTCAGCACCAGCACATCACAGAATTCAATCTGGTCGGTCAGCAGATCGACCACCGTGCGCTGATCTTCTTCCCCCAACGACTCCCCGCGAGCCTGCAAACTCTCATGCGCCTGATAATCGCGCAGAAAATTACCGGCATCCACCACCGTCACCATGGTGTCCAGCCGCGCCACTTCTGACAGGCTGCTGCCATCCTCATCGGCAAAGGTAAAGGTTTCCGCTACCGGCAGCGGTTCAGAAATACCGGTGGACTCGATCACCAGCTGATCGAAGCGCCCTTCTTTCGCCAGTCGCGTCACCTCAAGTAGCAGATCTTCACGCAGCGTGCAGCAGATGCAGCCATTGCTCATCTCAACCAGTTTTTCATCCGTGCGCGACAGCTGCGCGCCGCCCTCTCTGACCAGCGTCGCATCAATATTCACTTCGGACATATCATTAACAATCACCGCTACCCGACGGCCTTCGCGATTATTAAGAATGTGATTTAACAGCGTGGTTTTACCTGCGCCGAGAAAACCGGACAGTACGGTAACCGGCAGGCGGCGTAGCGCAGTATGCTCTGCGATAATCTGTGACATGATAACTCTCCTGATTCAGCATCCAGCATGCTTTATTGTTATGTTATAACATAACAATTAATGATGCCAGTGCCACCCATCAAGTTACCGTCAGCGCCTGATTGTAGTTCTCACCGGTAAACAGCATAAATTCGACCTTGCCGCTGGCGTAGGTTTCCGGCAGATCACCACTGTCGAGATGCCTTACCATAATATCGGTAGCCAGCTGGGCATGCTGGCGGGTGTTCTGGTCGATAGTCAGGGAGATCGCTTTTTTTGCCAGCAATTCGCGGGTGGAGCGATATAACTCATGGGTAATAAACACGCTTTTATCCAACATCCGGTGGCGCGCCAGCGCCTCACTGATTTCGCGGTTACCAAGGCCGGTGTTATAGATGCCGGTGATTTTGCCCGCCTGACTCAGCTGTTTTTCCAGCAGCTTGCTGATGGTATCGCGTTGCTCCTGCCCCGCCAGCACTTCACGCAGACCGATATGCGGAAAATCCTGCTGCAATACATCGCGAAACCCCTGAATACGCAAGCGGTGCGCAATGTAATCAAAGCGGCCGCTGATCATGATCACTTCACCGGCCGTATGCAGCATTTTTCCCATTAACAGCCCGGCGGTACGCCCTGCCTGCAACTGGTTAATACCGACGTGGCATAAGCGTTCAGCACCCGGCAGATCGCTGACAATGGTAATCACCGGTACACCACGCTGTTTACATAACGCCAGCGCATCATAGATGGCAGCATATTCGTGGGCAAAGACGATCAGACCATCGCGTTTATGGCTACAGGCAACAATATGAGCGGCCAGTTTATCGGGACGCGATTCCGGGATAAAGGTGCGGTGCAGGGTCAGGCGGCGATAACCGAGGCCGTTGGCTACCTCGCTAAAATCCTGCGCCAGCTGCTTAAAGAAAAAGGAGTCATTACCGCTCAGCACCACTTCCAGTTGCCAGGGATGGCGATGCTCTTCCGGCAAAATACGATTCAGCCCCGCAGCGCGCGCCGCTTCCAGTACTTTTCGCACGGTGGCTGGCGAGACGCCGCCACGTTCGTTCAGCACCCGATCCACTGTGGCGACGCCGACACCGGCGGTTTTAGCCAGCGCTTCGAGGGTAATTTTTTTCATCCTGCCCATTTCATCCCGCACAGCGTTGAGGGGATTCCATCAAAAACCACGTTCTTCAAGTGTATCGGCTGAAGGTATTTTCACAATGTACGCTGCACGATAGCGCTCACATTATTCAATATCCGGAGTCAAAAAAATGGCAGCAAAGCAACGATTTGCCCTGTTGGGCAGCGGTTTTATCGGTCAGGTTCACGCACAGAATCTGGCGGCGCATCCGCAAGTGGAACTGGCGCTGGTCGCCGATCCTGATGCCGCACGCGCACAAGCCGTTGCCGGGCGCTATGGCGCGCAGGTGGCGGACGTCACCCAGGCGATTAACAGTGATGCGATTGATGCGGTACTGATCGCCAGCGCCACCCCAAGCCATGCTGAACTGCTGGCCGCCGCCGCCCGCGCGGGAAAAGCGATCTATTGCGAAAAACCAATCGACCTGTCGCTGGATCGCGCAAAACGCGTGGTGGAAAAGGTGCTGCCATTTAATCTGCCGATCACTGTTGGCTTTAACCGGCGCTTTGATAACAGCCATCAGCAGCTTAAGCGCCATCTGCAACAGGGCGCCATTGGCCGTACCGAGCTGATTCAGATGGTATGCCGCGCCTCTGAAATGCCGCCGCTCAGCTATCTGCAAGCCTCCGGCGGTCAGATGCGCGACCAGGCGATTCATTTTTTCGATCTGTTACGCTGGCTGACGGAAGATGAAGTCAGTCGTGTTGGCGCGCTGGGTGCGGCGCTGGCATTGCCGGAAATCAGCGCGTTTGGTGATGTTGATACTTCAGTGCTGATTATGCAGATGAACAGCGGCGCGCTGGCGCAGCTGGATAACACCCGACGCACCGGTTATGGCTATGATGAACGTATCAGCGTGATCGGCGAGCGCGGAATGGCGGAGTCCGCCAGTCAGTGTCCACAAGGGGCGACACTATGGCAGGGTTCGCAGGTCACCCGGCCGGGCCTGTGGCCGGACTGGTTTAGCCGGGTGCGCGAGACGTACTATCAGCATCTGGATGCTTTTGTGCGTCAGCTAAACGGTGAGGCGGTGGCGGATCTGCCAGGATTAGTGGATGGCTTGCAGGCGCAGGCGATTGCCGAAGCGGCGGTGCAGTCACTGGCGGAGAAACGCTTCTGTAATATCGAACGGATCGTATTTTAAGCGGAACGGGCGGCGTTCTCGCCGCCCGTGCGGTTAACCTGCTACTTTCTCTTCATTAAAAACAATGCCCATCTGCCGACGCGCTTCGTCCATCACTGACAGCGTCAGCAACGCGCTATCCAGCGAGCGGATCGGTGAGTCGTTAAGGCGCTGGCCGACGCACCAGGCAAAATGTTCCGCTTCATGGCTCAGCTGGGCATAACGGTTGTTCGGCTCTTGCCAGCGTAAACTTTTGCCCCCCTGGCTGGCGGTCAGGGTAAAGGCGCCAGGTGCGTAGAACTGCCCGTCAATCAGTATAGTGGCGTCACGCCCGGCAATCACCGCACCGCCGGGGGTATTGCTAAACAGGGTAGTGTTTAATACTGAGTGCATGCCGTTAGCATGGGTCAGTAACATCGATGCCTGACCATTAACGCCACCGGGCGCCGGCTGGCCGCTGGCGACAATGCTTTCCGGCGCGCCGCCAACTTTCATACTCAACGCAATCAGATAGCTGCCAAGATCCAGCATCGGGCCACCGGCCAGCTCGGGATTAAAGATACGGTGATCGGGGGTAAAAAACTCGCCGTGATCGGCAATCAGGGTATGCAGGTCGCCTAAGACACCATCTGCCAGCAGCTGACTCAGCACATCATATTTTGGTGTAAAGTCGCACCACATCGCCTCCATACAGAGGACGTCCTGCTGCCTGGCGCGCGCCTGAAGTTCCGCCCCTTCACGCGCATTTAGCGCCAGCGGCTTCTCAATCAGGGTATGTTTACCGGCACTGAGCACTTTCAGTCCGTCCGGATAGTGGTGATTATGCGGCGTGGCAATATACACCGCATCAATATCCGGCCGCGCCAGCATCTCATCAACACAAGTAAACACCTGCGGAATCCCCCAGCGGGCGGCAAAGGCATCGCCTTTCTGCTGACTGCGTGACGCCACCGCCACCAGCTGCTGCGCACTGTATTCACACAGCGCTCTGGCAAAGTGATCGGCAATCCAGCCGGGACCGATTATCCCCCAGCGCAGTGAAGGAATAGCGCCTGCCGCCGGGCGACGGGGTACGGGTAATGAGGAAGGAAACATAGTCTCTCCTGTGGTTGTTTTTATCAGATTACTCGCCTGCAGCAACCTGCACCCAGCGGCGTGACGCCATTGATTGTTCAATGGCCGTCAGGATCTGCTGGTTTTGCAGGCCGAAGGCAAAATTCGGATAGCAGTCATGGTCGCTACAGATGCCCTGCACCAGGTCGTGGACCTCGATCACTTTGATATCAAAGTACCCCAGCCCGCCACCGCCAAAATCGAAGCCAAAAAAACCGGCATAGGCCGGGATCTGGCTGCCAGCCAGCAGGGTTTTAAAACCGCGATCATGCTTATCATCATTGAAGCGATAAACCTGCAACTCGTTAAAGCGCTCGCCGTCCATATACAGTGTGCCTTCGGTGCCGGAGACTTCCCAGTACACGCCGAAAATACGCCCGGCGGCAATACGGGAAGCTTCGATCACCCCGGAAGCACCACTGTCAAAGCTCACCAGACACTGCACCTGATCGTCATTTTCCACTTCACGCATTTCGGCATTAGCATCGGTACGGCTGGCGTAACCGGCATCCACCTGCGGCACCGGACGCTGACGCAGATATGTCTGGGCGCTGGCGGTGACCTCACTGATGCCGCCCATCAGAAACTGGGCGACCGAGAGCGTATGCGCGCCCAGATCGCCGAGCGATCCGCTACCACCGAGGGTTTTCGAACAGCGCCATGACCATGGCAAGGAGGGATCATTGTAGAAGCCCTGATCAAAGGTGCCGCGAAATCGCACCGGCGTGCCGATGTCACCGCGTTCGATAATCTGCTTCGCCAGCAGCGCGGCTGGCGTTTTAATATTGTTAAACGCCACCATGGTTTTGACTCCGGCGCGGCGTGCCGCAGCGGTCATCTCCTGCGCCTGCTGCGTGCTGACCGCCAGCGGTTTCTCGCAATAAACATGCTTACCGGCCGCGATGGCGGCAAGCGCCATTTCACAGTGCAGATGGTTTGGCGAGGTGATATCCACCACATCCACCTCAGGATCGTTAATCAGCTCACGCCAGTCGCCAAAGGCTTTCTGCGCGCCAAAACGTGCCGCCGACGCCTCCGCCATGGCCTGATTCTGATCCGCCACCGCATACAGCAGCGGCTGCTTCGGCAGGTTGGGATAGATCATCGCCGCGCGCCGGTAAGCATCGGCATGGGCCTGCCCCATAAAGCCTGAGCCAATCAGGCCAATATTCAGGGTATTCCGCATTATGCTGTCTCCTTAAGGCTAAGCGGCAGCTGAAATTGCTGGCTGACCCAGTGAGCGGCGCGGGTGGCGGTTGCCAGTGGTGGCGCCTGTTGCGGATCCTGCTCAGCTTCAACAATCAGCCAGCCCTGGTAACCCGAGTGGCTGACAAATTCAATAATCGGCGCGTAATCAATGCAGCCTTCGCCCGGAACGGTAAACAGTCCGGCGCGCACCGCATCGTTAAAACTTAAATCCTGCTGATAAACGCGCTGCAAAATCAGCGGCCGCACATCTTTCAGATGGATATGCACAATGCGCGAACCATATTTCTGCAATACACGGGCGATATCCACACCGCCGGCGTAGCCATGGCCCGTGTCCAGCACCAGACCAACATTGCTGCTGGTGTGCTGCATAAAACTGTCCAGTTCGTCATCGTGTTCCACCAGCATCATCAGATGGTGGTGATAAGCGATTTTCAGGCCGTAATCGCGTAGCAATATATCGGCAAATGCATTGACTCTGGCGGCATAGCGGGCCAGATCGATGCTACTGAGCGCCGGCGATCGCGATATCGGCTCATCCAGCGGCGTCGCGCCAGGCAGCTGACCGCATTCGCCATAGACCATCACTGTAGCGCCCAGCTGGCGCAGTAAATTCGCATGATCGCGCACGGCGGCAATCTCTTCCTCTACGCTGCGATCGGCGAGAAACCCGCTGTGCCAGCCCGAGGCCAGCTGCAAACCGACCGCGGAGAGCAGCGGCGCCAGCGCGCTGACGCTGCGCGGAAATTTGCGCCCCAGTTCAATTCCCTGATATCCGGCTGCCGCTGCCTGTTGCAGACAGTTTTCCAGCGGGATTTCACCGCCAAGATCCTCCAGCACATCATTGGTCCAGCACAGTGGACTTACGCCAAGTTGTACCCCTGCTGTTGTCATCTGCTTGCTCCCGAGTGGTAATGCAGGCGACCACTATAATCAGCAGCCTGACGGCCTCGGTATCACTTTGATGATGGAAAACCATCAGGTAAAAATGATGATGATAAGGCGACAGCTATCGGGCACACTGGCGGTATTACTGTTGATGCAGGATTTGCCACCATGAAAACCCTTCCCAAAGTCACGATTACCTACTGTTCACAATGCAACTGGCTGCTGCGCGCTGCCTGGATGTCACAAGAACTGCTGAGCACCTTCAGTACCGATCTGGCGCAGGTAACGCTGATTCCGGCGACAGGCGGCATTTACCAGATTACCGTTGACGATCAGCTTATCTGGGATCGCAAAACCATGGGCGGCTTTCCGGATGCGGCGGAGATTAAACGACGGCTGCGGGCGCAATGTTTTCCCGATCGCGATCTCGGACATAACGAGAAGAAAAGCGACAATCCGCCGCAATAAAAAAGCCGCGCAGTGCGCGGCTTAGAATCTGATATTTCCCTGTCAGAAATCGACATTAACCCCTAACTGGAAGGTACGGCCCGGCATTACCGCCAGCGCCTGATCGTTCGCGTCCTGGGCGGTGCCGCTGGTCAGGTCGCGGCTGCTGAGGTAGTCCCAGTATTTGCGGTCGGTGATATTATACAGGCCCCCGCTCAGCTTGACGTTTTTCGTCGCCTGCCAGTATGCGGTCATATCCACCATGCCATAACCCGGCACGCGCATATATTCGCTGCTGGAGTCGGTAATCGCACTGCCGCTGTTCGAGTAGCTTTGGCGATTGGTGGCGGTCGCCTGTTTGCCTTTAACAAAGGTCGCGGTCACCGCCGTGCCCCAGGCTTTCGCCGGCGCATCCCATGCCAGTCCGACCACCGCTTTCATCGGCGCGACGCTTTCGAGGTCGACATATTTGTCACCGGCGTAACTCGATTTCGATTCACCTTTGCTGTACGCGAAGGCCAGTGCGGCGCTGAGTCCTTCAGCCTGCCGGAACCAGGTGCCAAGGTTCAGGCGCGCGCTGATATCACCACCATAGATAAAGGCTTTATCGCGGTTTTCTGACTGATAAATAGTGTAAATATTGGATGGCACATTGCTGAAGCGGTCCGGGTTAGCGGCACGGGTATAGCGGCTGTAGGCGATAAAGTTTTTGTAGGTGTTGTAATACAGTGAACTGCGAAGAGTAACGCCGTCGGTCACTTCCCCTTTCATGCCCCACTCAAAATTATTGCTGGTTTCAGTCTTCATATCGGGATTGCCGATCAGCGCATACTGCGCGCCAGGAATATAGTTGGAACCGAGATTCCATGAGCCGTACAGCTGGCTGGCATTCGGGAACTGCGCGCCGCGCTTATACTGGATATATGTCATCAGCTTTGGCGTCAGATCGTAGTTAAAGCTAATGGAAGGCAGCAGCTGGGTATCGGCGTTGGTCTCACCATAGAGCGTTTCTACGTCAGAAGTGGTCAGCACGGTGCTTTCCGTGGTCAGGCTGCTGAGGTTTTGCGCCTTGGTACTTTGATGGGCGACGCGCAGACCCGGCACCACGTTAAAACCGTGTCCGTCGAGATCAAACTGGATTTTATCCTGCACAAACGCACCCAGCGTATAGCTGCGGCTGTCCGCTTCCGGCTGCATAATGGTGCTGTAGATACTCTGCACCGGTTCCTGGCGGAATGGACGCTCAGTCTCACTGATGCGCCCGTTCAGGCCGCCGCTCAGCTGATGACGGCCAAGGGTTTTCGCCAGTTGCGTCTCAAAACCATAAGTATCAACATTGTAATCAGAGTAGACGCGCTTCATACCGTTGCTGCCGTCCGGCATCCAGGTATTATCATGCGCCTGGGTCTGCTGATAAAATACTTTGCTCAGCAGGCTGTCGACAAAGTCATTATACGGCGTCCACTCATCCTTCAGGCTGATGCCCCAGCGACGGGTATTACTCTGCTGCACGGCGGTGCCCAGCACGCTGTTGCCACTGCTGTCCCAGCTGTCATAGTGGGTATGGTTGGTTTTATCGTAGTAATCAATGATGCCGGTGAGTTTATGCTCATCGTCTGGCTGCCAGATAGCCGAGGCCTGCAATGCATTGGAGTGCCAGTTAGCCGGGTATGCAGATACCGAATCACTGTTATTGCGTGTTTGCTGGCCATCACGTCGGCTGTAGACCAGCATGCCACGCAGGTATTCATCGCCCGCGGCGGCGGTAATGCCGTTGTGCCAGCTGTGGCTGGCGGAGTCGTAGTCACTCTGGTAGCCAAAGTAAGTGGGTCTGGCTGGCGAGAGATAATCATCCGCCGATTTCGGCAGGAAGGAGACCGCGCCGCCAATGGAAGTATTCGCGCGTGAGACGCTGGTGGCGCCGGCTTCAATCTCAACCTGGCCATACATATAGGGGTCGAGATAGTCTCTGCCGATACCAAAGGTATTCAGACCGGCGCGGCTGACATAGCTGCGACCGGTGGCATCCGGCTGCGGAATCCCGTCAACATCAATCCCCACGCGGTTGCTTTCCAGCCCGCGAATATTAAAACCGGTATAACCACTACGATCGAAACCGCTTTTTCCCGACGATGAACCGCCGTTTACGCCCATCGCACTGATAATGGTTTCATAGCGCATGACCGAGCCGAAATCATTGGCGCCCTTCTTCTGCAAATCTTCGGCGCTGTAAACCACCTTACTGCCCGCTTCTTTTTCCGGTTCACGCGCGGTGACGGTCATTACCGTTTCACTCTGACGCTTAGTGGTGATTTTCAGGGTGGTGTTTTGATCGGCGGCGTTATTACTGGTTTTATCATCTGCACGGGCCAGGCTGACGTTAAACGTTGCCGTCAGCAATACCCCGGTTAACAACGATGTTTTTACTAACATCTGGTGTGGTGTAAAAGTGCGCATAGCAATATCCTGCTTAATTATTGGTATGTGCTCAGCAGTGACTTCCATCAAAAAAAGACAAACAAAAAGCGCCCTTCTGCGCAAACGACAGAAGGTGAAACGAACGATCTGATTTTTATGTCGGCCATAATATATAAATGATAATGATTATCAATACATTTATAAGCATTGTTATCACGTTTAACACTAAACGGTAAAAAGCGTTGAATTATGGAGAAATTAAGCAGAAGCACGCGCCACCTTGCAGCAGGTGGCGGCAGGTCAGATGGTGCGGTAAGCGGTGGTCACTTTCCACAGGTAACGCGGCGCCTGAGCGGCCGGATGTTTTTCCTGCACATGCTGGTAAAACTCCTGCGGCGTCATGGTATTAATCATCGCAATCGCGCGGTCGCGGTTACGGGAGAAGGTTCGCAGCAGCGCCCCGGCGCCATTCGCGTAGGAGACAATAGTGGCATAGCGCAGGGTTTCCGGGTCACGGATGCCAGCCAGCTGTTGTGACTGCAAAATACGCAGATAAGCAGTGCCGATATCAATATTGCGTGCCGGATCGCGCAGCTCAGATCCGCTCGGCTGACCGTGCTGACCGCGCGCACGGTACACTTCGCGACCGGCGGTGGAGGCTTTGATTTGCATTAACCCAATGGCATTCGAACGGCTGACTACCGTTGGATTGCCACCGGATTCGACGCTGATAATGGCGTTAATCAGCCGTTCATCAACGCCATAATGGCTGGCCGCGTCTTCAGTAAACATTGACCAGGCCTGAGAAACTTTTTCCGGCGGCGCTTTGGTTAACGGTGTTTGCCGCTCGGGTGGCGCATGTCGCGGGGTTTCACTGGCGCATCCCGCCAGTAACAGTGCACATAAAATCAGCGATCGGGTTTTCACGCTATTCTCTTCCTCGCAGCCACTTATTCGCGTTCAATCATACTGACTGGCTTAAAGTTAAATATTGCCGTTTATCTGAATTGCCTGGAAATCCGGGGCCGGAGGTGACTTCGCGCCCACTTTTCGTCATCATCAGCGTGTCCGGACAGCGCAATGCGCGAAATCATCCAATCTGCGCGGTGCGAACAACAGACATTATTACAGCAGGTCGGTTGCCGCGCCAGGCTGTCTGGCCATGACTATTCACACCATTCGTCGTCATTGACCGCTTAGAGGGAGATAACTGAGCATGAGGTCTGGAACTTCCCGACTTTTTCATCTGGTTGCGCCATCGGGTTATTGTCACAACCAGGCTGCCGCCCGGCGGGGTATCGAGCGGCTAAGCGCAGCGGGCCATCGCGTGGAGAATCGCGCCGTTATCAGCCGCCGTTTTCAGCGTTTTGCTGGCGATGACCGCGAACGTCTGCAGGATATTAATGCGCTCGCCACCCTGTCCGCGCTGCCGGATATTGTGCTGGCGGTGCGCGGCGGCTATGGCGCCACCCGCCTGCTTGATCAGGTCGATTATCCGGCGCTGCGTCAGCTGGCAGGACAACCGCTGGCAATCTGCGGCCACAGCGATTTTACCGCCCTGCAACTGGCGCTGCTGACGCAAAGTGGCCTGATAACCTTCAGTGGTCCGATGCTGTGCAGCAATTTTGGTGCTGAGCAATTGTCTGATTTCACCATCGAACACTTCTGGCGGGCGATCACTCAGCCGGAATTCAGCGTAGAGTGGCAGACAACCGCACCCGATACGCAGGTCAGCGGGACGCTGTGGGGCGGTAATCTGGCGATGATTGCCTCGCTGGTCGGTACGCCATGGCTGCCGCAGGGTGATGACGGCATTCTGGTGATTGAGGATGTAAATGAACATCCGTTTCGCACCGAACGGATGTTGTTGCAGCTGCATCAGAGCGGCATTCTGGCGCGGCAGCGCGCAATTATCACCGGCAGTTTTACCGGTGTGACGCTAAGCGAATATGACAATGGCTTTGATTTCCCCGATGTCTGGCAGCGCATACGCGAGCTGAGCGGATTACCGGTGATCACCGATCTGGCCTTTGGTCATCATCAGGATACCGTGACCCTGCCATTGGGGGCGCAAGCCGTATTACAGGTAAATCAGGGCTGTAGTCAGCTGAGCATTAAGGGACATCCGACGCTCAGATAATTTCTTTCTATGCATCAGGAAAATGACGATGAAGCCGCTGTATGAAGATCTGTGGATCTCCACACCAGAATTTCCCGCGGCTGAAACTGAGCCTGAATTAATGATGCACGGCTTTATGCTGAAGCATCCGCGCGGCAACCTGCTGATTGCGCGGGTAGAACATCCGGAAGATCATCAGGCATTAGCCGATCTGGGCGGCGTGATGCGCCACTACCTGACGCACTGGCATGAAGCGGCTCCCGGTGCGCTGGCGATCCAGCAGCGTTTTAACAGCGCGCTTTACTGCCATACGCGCGCGCTCGGTCCGGTGAGTCTGGTACTGGAGCCGGATGCTACTCTGAACACCATGGAGAGCCATTTTGGCGATTTCCATATTCTGCCGTCACCCGGCCATACGCCAGGCTGCTGTAGCTTTTTTTATCATTCGCCCTACGGCAGAAGTTACCTGTTTGTTGGTGATACGCTGACGCAGGATAAAGGACGCTGGATCACCGTCACCGTCGCCGACAGCAACGCCGCCGATCTGCAACAGACGCTGGCGCACTACCGTACTCTGCAACCGGATGTGGTGTTAATGAGCACCACGCGCGGTCATCTCTCCTGGCAGGAAGTGACGCGCGAGCAGTGGCAGGATGCGATTAATCAGGCGGAGCAGTCGCCGCTGGATATGCGCGACGCCCCGCACTATTAAGCCTGCAGGGATTTGGTCAGATAGTGGCGCTGATGCACGCGCGGATAATTATCCAGCGAGAAGCGCAGCTGATAGCCCTGCTTTTCATAGAACGGGCGTGCCTGGAAACTGGCGGTATCCACCTGCGCATAAATACAGCCGCGCGCACGCGCTTCCTGCTCCGCCGCCTGGATTAGCTGGCTACCGACGCCCTGCCCGCGTAAAGCGTCACTGACCCACAACATATCAATGCGCAGCCAGTTGCCGGAGGTCGAACCGGTCAGTCCCGCCTGCTTTTTACCCTGTTTATCGCAGACAAATACCGCTATCGATTTAATTTCATCGATATCAATATGTCTGGCGTTAAAGGCCATCAATCCCGCTTTTATTTCATCCAGATCCTGATGGCTGGGGGTGGCGGTAATTTTAAGTTCCATATACTGCTCCTTGACCTTGAGAAAATGCTGCGATCCAGCCTGGCACACCAGCATTAAACCAACGTTACAGATAGCTTAAGAGTGGTCTGTAGCCGAATCGGCGTAACGCTCCAGCGAGATGGCATCGCTTTCACGATCGCTGCTGCGGGCGCAGGGCACCAGTTCGTTGCTGTTATTAAAGGCGAAAAAAGTTTCATCACTGCTTTTATCGACAATCAGCTGATCGCCATTACGAAAGCGCGTGATAGTGACCCTATCGCCACCGTTAATTTGTGAACGCTGACGGCCAGAGGCAATCTGGAAGTGGTGGCCCGGCCACATGGCGGTGGTCAGACCATACTGCGCGCGGGAGATGGTCATCGTAGCGCGGCCCGGACAGGTAATTTGAAACTCACTGTCGGCGTGTGCCGGAAATAGGGTAAAAGCCAGCAGACACGCTGCCAGTGCTGAATAAGACATAGGTGTCATTCTCCGCTGCTGATTGTTTCTCTCTGAATTTATACGTTATTTTCAGCCACAGCTTAACATATCAAAAAACTATTTCCGGAAAAATCCTAAAACCGCAAAATGAGCTAATATTAATGAGCAAAAATTGATCAAAGTTAAGCCGTGGCGCAGCAGCAGGTTACAGGATAAAGCCATGTCAGGTAATAAGGAGGAATCGTTATGAAACGCCGAAATGTTAATTCCACTAAAATTCATACCGTTGGCTACGATATGGATAATAAACTGCTGGAAATAGAGTTTCAGCAACAGGAAATATATCGTTACCGGCATGTCCCGCTGACTATTTTCCATTTACTGATGGCAGCGAAGTCAAAAGGACAGTTTTTTGCCGAAAATATTAAAAATCAGTATCCGCATAATAAGGTAGCCTGATTATTGCGCATCCCGGTTAAATGCGCTCCCTTCGCGGCTCAGGCAGCACGGTAGCGGAAAGCTTCATCAGGCTTCTCCGCTACCCTTCCCCATGCACAACACCCGCTATGACACCCCTGCTAACCATTTAAATAGCTTGCTAACAATATACATATATTGCTATTAAGTGTGTCGTTTACAATTATCACCTGCAAAATCAATCACCCATAACAACAGCCGCAGAGGCCATTATGAGCAATATTGTAGTTAAAAGCGTCGATTATCAGGCCAATGGCCAGGCTTTACAGGGACGTCTGGTTTGGCAATCGGGTCAGGATGGCAAACTGCCAGGACTGGTGATGGCGCCAAACTGGATGGGCGTCAGCGATAAAGCGGTCGACCTGGTGCGCCAGGTGGTGGCTCAGGGTTACGTGGTGTTTATCGCCGATCTCTACGGCGCTGATGTGCGTCCCACCAATGCTGAAGAAGCGGGTGCGGCAATGATGGCGGTAAAAGATACACCGCTGGAGCGTACGCGTATGCAGGCAGCGCTGGATACCCTGGTGGCGCAAACTGATGCCCCGGTCGACAGCGAAAAACTCGCCGCCTTTGGCTTCTGCTTTGGCGGTCACTGTGTGCTGGAGCTGGCGCGCAGCGGCGCACCACTGAAAGCGACGCTGACTTTCCACGGTACGCTGGATACCACTGACCGCCATGGCGCCAGTAATATTACCGGTTCAGTGCTGGTGCTGGATGGCGCGGAAGATCCGCTGGTGCCACGTGAACAGTTACCGGCCTTTGCGGCAGAGATGAGCGCCGCCAGTGTTGACTGGCAGTTGCTGAGCTTTGGCGGCGCGGTACACTCCTTTACCGATCCACAGGCGAATGTGGCGGGTATCAGCATGTATCATGACCAGGCCAGCAAGCGCGCCTTCCGCGCGATGTATAACCTGTTGAGCGAAGTCATGTAAATCGCCCTGGCGGGCTGCCACAGTCCGCCAGAATTCCGCCACTTACTCCCTGCCTGGTGGATGCGTTAATGCCTCCAGCAACTGTTGATTGAACTTCTGCGGCTCTTCCATCTGGGGTGCATGTCCCATACCCGGGAAGCTGATCAGCCGCGCATGCGGAATCACTGCCGCCACCTGCTTGCCCAGAACCTGATAATTCCCCACCTGCGCTTTCACCTGTGGCGAAGCGATATCGCTGCCAATTGCAGTAGTATCTGAAGTGCCAATCATCAGGGTGGTAGGCATACGCAGATCTTTAAATTCGTAAAAGACCGGCTGGGTGAAAATCATGTCGTAGATCAGCGCCGAATTCCATGCCACGCGCTGTTTGCCCGGACCGTTATTCAACCCCGCCAGCATATCCACCCACTGGTCATAGCGCGGTTGCCATTTGCCAACGTAGTAGGTTTTCAGTTCATACTGCTTGATACTTTCCGCCGACAGTTTCAGCTCGCGCTGATACCACTGATCAACACTGCGCCACGGCACACCTTTGGCTTTCCAGTCTTCCAGACCGATAGGATTGACCAGCACCAGCTGTTCAACCTGTTGCGGATACATCAGGCTGTAGCGCGTCGCCAGCATCCCCCCGGTGGAGTGGCCGATAATAATCGCCCGTGAAATATGCAGATGTTGCAGCAGCGCCTGGGTATTTTGCGCCAGCTGCTGGAAGCTGTACTGATAAGCGGCAGGTTTGGTCGAGGTGCAGAAGCCAATCTGATCCGGCGCAACCACCCGGTATCCGCCCTTACTCAGCGCGGCAATCGTCTCCTGCCAGGTGGCGCCACAGAAGTTTTTACCATGCATCAGCACCACCGTATGGCCGTTGGCCTGCCCTTCCGGCGCAATATCCATATAGCCCATACTCAGCTGTTGTGACTGCGAGGTAAAACTGAAGTGCTGCAGCGGATACGGCATAGCGAAACCCTGCAACTCCTGACCGTATTGCGGTGCGGCCTGCGCACTGGCGGCAAAAGTGGTCAGTACCGTCGTCAGCAACAGATGACGCGTCAATTTCAGCATGCTTAAGCCCTTGTAAAAAAACAGTGAAAGCCAATTTTAGCACCGAAACGACATTTTTCTGCCGCGGCAATGGTTACAATGCCGCACGCGCGTTAATGTGAACCCTCGGTTTGATGAGCTCAGGAGCAGTCTGGCATGGCGAAGGATCAGGACATTATTCCGCAGTTGCAACGTCTGCTGGCAGCTGACCAGTTGCTGACCAGCGAAGACGATAAAGCGTACTACACCAAAGGGTTTCGGGTTGGCAAAGGTCAGGCGCTGGCGGTGGCCATCCCGCAAACGCTGATGCAGCTGTGGCAGGTTTTACAGGCTTGTGTCGCCTGCGACAAAATTATTCTGATGCAGGCGGCCAATACCGGCGTGACCGGCGGTTCAACGCCGGATGGCAGCGACTACGACCGTGAAATCGTGATTATCAGCACCCGACGGATTAAGGGCGTGCAGGTGATTGATGATGCGCAGCAGGTGATTGCCTTTCCCGGCAGCACGCTGACGGAACTGGAAAATGCCCTTAAGCCGCATCATAAAGAACCGCATTCAGTGATTGGATCCTCCTGTATTGGCGCGTCGGTGATTGGCGGCGTCTGTAATAATTCTGGTGGATCATTAATTCGGCGTGGCCCGGCGTTTACCGAAAAATCGCTGTTCGCACAAATCAATCACGACGGCAGCCTGTCGCTGGTCAACCATTTAGGCGTCGACCTTGGCGATACGCCGGAAGAGATGATCGCGCGGCTGGAGCAGCAGCAGTATGTCACCGGCGTCGCCGCCGACTGGCAGGGCAAGATCTGGGCGGATGATTACGCCTCGATTCTGCGTGATGTCGGTGCCGATACGCCAACCCGCTATAACGGCAATGTACAGTATCTGCATGACAGCGCCGGTAGCGCCGGAAAGATTGCGGTATTTGCCGTGCGCCTCTCCACCTTTGACGCCAGCGATAAAACCGCGACCTTTTATATCGGCACTCACCAGGAGAGCGAGCTGGTAGCGCTGCGTCGCTATCTGCTGGAGAACCTCGATGAACTGCCATTGCAGGCCGAGTATATCCATCGTAACGCCTTCGATCTCACGGTGAAATACGCCAAACATATGTACTGGGCGATTAACCGGCTGGGACCGGAAGCGCTGCCGTCGTTAATGGCAGGCAAGGCGAAGTGGGATCTGCGGGTGAAAAAGCTGCGCATTCTGCCGCACAACTTTGTCGATAAGGCGCTGCAACTGGTGAATAATCTGACGCCCAAAATGGTAGCCCGACGCCTTCTCGATTATCGCGATCGTTACGAACATCATCTGATGATTAAAGCCGAATCCCGCCACATCGTGCAGTTACAACAGCTGTTAACCACCTTTTTCAGCGCGCAGCCCGGGGCGTTTTTCCGCTGTGACGATCGGGAGGAAAAGGATGCGTTTCTGGTACGCTTTGGCGTCGGAGGCTGCACTATCTCTTACTGCGATTACTACGCCATTGATCCTGATAAGCGGCTGATCGCCTTTGACGTGGCGCTGCGACGTAATGACAGCCAGTGGCGCATTAATTTACCGCCAGAGTTGCAGGCGCAGGTGCAGGAAGATTCCTGCTGCGGCCATTTTTTCTGCTTTGTTAATCATCAGGATTATATTCTGAAGCCCGGCGTGGATGCCGATGCGTTTAAACATCAGGTGCTGACGTATCTCGATCAGCGCGGTGCGCGCTATCCGGCAGAGCATAATGTCGGTCATCTGTATCAGGCTTCTGACGAATATAAACTGCATATGCGCCATCTTGACCCAACCAACAGCTGTAATCCAGGGATTGGTAAAACCAGTAAGCGTAAGTTCTGGCAGTAAGGCGGGAGACCTCCCCTGAACGCCTGTCGCTCAGGGGATAATATCAGACTGACTTAATCGTCAAACTCAGACATCTCTTTAATTTCTGAGCGGTTAATCTGCTGCTGCTTACCCTGCTCATCGGTGTAGCTGATCATCCCGGTGTCTTTATCCACTTCCGGCTTGCCCGAAACCACAATGGTGCGCCCGTCATTGGTATGCATAACGTGATCATTGGCACAACCGGCGAGGAACAGACCCGCAGTCAGGGTTGCCGCGGCTAAAAGTGTCTTTTTAATCGTTAACGTCATGTTTCAGCTCCTTTGTCAGATTCACAGTAAGAGTAACAATTCCCGCCACGTATTTTTAGGCATTGGTGCGCAACATTATGGTTTACAGACAACTCTGAAGGGGGAAAAAGGTGAAGAGAGATAAAGACGACTAATATTAAAGTCGCAGGCTGGCTGGCCGATAATCTGACAGAGAGATCACCACAAGGCAGACGTAAGAAAATGAGGCATAAAATTCTGTTCGCGCTGGCGGCGTTGTTACTTTCCGGCTGTGCCTTAAAGCAGTACCCGCAATCACCGCAGCTCAGCGCTGAGGAGTCCGCCTCGCTGGATTGTCCGGCCATTGAGCGTGAGATCGCCAAATCCCACAGTGTGCAGCAGGAGATCTCCCGCACCGGCTCATTTGATGCACTGACAGTGGTGGGATTTATCGGTGATTTTGGTATCGGTAATGGTATTGCAAAATACCGCGCAACTGACAAAGCCGATGACAGGTTAAACCAGCTGGAGTCGTTAAAAGCAGCCAAATGCCCGATAACGGGCTAACTCTGGCTTTACTCTGCCGCCACTTCTGCGGCAATTAACATCAGTGCGATACCCGCATCTTCCTCATCGTACTGTCCCATCACATCACGGATGGCGCTGACACAGCCATTGACGCGCTGTTGCTGGTCTTCTGCTAAAGACGCCACGGCATTACGGATAATCATCAAACTGGCTTCTTCTTCTTTCATGCAGTCCTCCCTGTTAAGTCATTTCGCGCATAATGCTGTCAGCATACCGTTTCCCGCAGCTATTCGTCATCATTTATCAGCGCCAGTAATTACTGGTTTACCGTGCAACCGCGCGAAATAATCTACAGCTTCGGCGATATCATCGTTTATCCACTACGCTATACATGACAGGTCTGGGCGAGATAAAGATTTGCGTTAAGGAAGAGAAGATGAAGCTGTTGCAAATAACCCTGGTCGCCACAACGCTGACGCTGGCTGCCTGTTCCTCTGATTATCAGGGCAAGGAGTGCGTTGGCAGAGTGCAAAGTTTATCCGGACAGCCGCTGGGCCAGACGCAGGCGCTGGTCGTCGACCGCTATAGCTCGTTTACCGTGACCACCGCCGAAAGGAGTATTAATAGCGGGCCGCTACAAACCACCGACCGCCGGTTATATCTGCCCTCAGCGGTGACCCGTGAAGGCTATCTTGCCCAGCGCCTTTCTGATAACAGCTATTGCCTGATCGACTCGCCGAAAAATCAGATGGTGACTTATATCTGCCATTAGAGCAGATGCGGTTAACGCGAGGTTGAATCGCCAGCAACGCCTGAAGATGGGCCGGGACCAAGATGGAGAGTGTGCGCGCAATTGCCCGCAGATCGTATCTGGCTCAAAAGCGAAGGTTCAGCGCTATTATTTTTGCCATTGATATTCTGCACAGACTGGTAGCTAACTGTTTCAGGGGATGAAGGGGATGAACCGGAAGTTACAGATGACATAACAAGCTCCATTTGTTATTGATTACAGGTCAGTTAATTCAGCGATATATTTAGCCATACGTTGTAGCAGGCAACCGGTCGCAGCGATATCAATTTCCGCTCAATGCGCGCCTCATCGAGGCGCGCGGGCAACAGTAATTAGTTGTCCAGCTGATACTCAAGGGTGATTTCCGCCTTCAGCAATTTTGATACCGGGCAACCTGCTTTAGCCTGATTGATAATTTTATCAAAAGTCTCTTTATCAATGCCTGGCAGCTTAACCTGGCTTTTCAGCGCCACCTGGGTGATAGCGAATCCGCCATCAGCTTTATCCAGCGAAACGTCTGCGGTGGTATCAATACTCTCTGGCACAAAACCGGCGTCGCCTAACATTAACGATAACGCCATTGAAAAGCAGGCTGAGTGCGCCGCGCCAATCAGCTCTTCCGGGTTGGTACCGGCTTTACCTTCGAAGCGGGTATTGAATCCGTAGGGTTGCTGGCTAAGTGCGCCACTCTCGGTAGAAATATAACCTTTGCCCTGCTTGATATCACCTTCCCAGTGAGCCTGTCCTTTTTTATGAATGGTCATTTAATCCTCCGGTTGCTTCTGAATGTACTCTCAGTATAGAAGCTTCTCAGCAGAATGACGGCGCAGGTATCATTTGCCTGCGCCAGATGCAGATAAATTAAGCCATCGCCGGCTTTGGCCGTAACGCGATATAGATGGTCACCGTCGCAATCAGCAGCGCCAGCGCGCTACCGATAAACACCCCTCTGGCGCCCCCGAGATTAAATATCGCCCCGCCTGCTGCAGCGCCAACGGCAATCGCCAGCTGCACGGCCGCCACCATCAGTCCACCACCGCTTTCGGCATCATCAGGCATAGTGCGCGTCAGCCAGGTCGACCAGCCAACCGGCACCGCGCCAAACGCCATTCCCCACAGTGCAATCAGCAGCGCATCGATCATCGGAGCGAATCCCAGCAGCACCAGCGCCACGCCCATTATTCCCATCACCAGCGGCGTCATCATCAATGTCAGATTAAGATTGCGTTCCAGCAGCAGCCCGGCGAGCAACGTTCCGGCGAAATTGGCGACGCCAAAACCCAACAGAATCGCCGACAGCCCGTTCACGCCGACGCCAGTGACATTCTCCAGAAACGGACGCAGATAGGTGAAGAAAGCAAAATGGCCAGAGAAAACCAGGATAACGGCGAACATCGCCATCTGAATACCGGGTCGTTTTAGCACCGTTAAAAAATTACTGGTGTGGCCCGCAGCGGCCGGTGGCATTTTCGGTAAGCTGGCGATCTGCCAGACCAGTGCCAGCGCGCCAATGGCGGCAGCGGCGATAAACACATTACGCCAGCCGATCAGATCGCCAAAGTAACTGCCCAGCGGCGCGGCAGCGATAGTGGCCACGGAAACCCCGCTAAAAATAATCGACAGCGCGCGCGGGATAAGTGCTGCGGGCACCAGCCGCATCGCTGTCGCAGCCGACAGGGTCCAGAACCCACCAATCGCCACCCCCAGCAACACGCGCCCGGCAAAGACAAATGACAGCTGTGGCGCAAAGGCCACCAGCAGATTGGAGACAATCAACATCACAGAAAACGCCAGTAATACCCAGCGGCGATCCATTTTACGTGTGGCGCTGGCGCTGACAAAGCTGGTGATTAACGCCACGACGGCGGTAATAGTGACCGCCTGGCCGGTTAATGCTTCGCTGGCCTCGAGGCTGGCGGCCATCGGCGTCAGCAGACTGGCAGGCAGGAATTCAGCGGTAACCAGGCCGAAGACGCCCAGCGCCATCGAAAATACCGCCCCCCATGCCGGCTGTTGCTGCGCGGAAGACGTTGTCCTCAGGTGATTCGCGTTGTTCATTGGTGATATCCCGGCGAATTTAAATTAAGCCACAGGTTAAAGCGCTGGCGCCGGATGGTCTATGATGTAAAATCCGTGATTATTGATTATTCGTCCGGGAGTATGCCGTCCCATGTCAGAGATAAGCCAGAGTCACGATCTTGCCAGTGAATTGTTACTGGGAATGCGCCTGCTGGGCGTCCAGTACAAACGTATCGAAATGGCGCGGCCGTTTGGCATCCACTTTGCCAGTGCGCCAGGCCGCGCGCAGTTCCATTTTGTCAGCCGGGGACCCGTGCTGCTGCGTACCGCCAGTGGTGAACTCTGGACGCTGAACAGCGGCGATGCGGTATTACTGCCGCAAAGCGTCGATCACCTGCTGCTCTCTTCGCCTGACATCCCCGCCACCGATATCACCGCTTTTGACGCCACAGCAGTGTGCGACAACGTTTGTTGTATTCAATCCGGTGCGGATGGCGTCGGCAATGCGCCGGGTGCCCTGATCTTTAGTGGCTGTATGGAGTTTGATTTGGGGGGAATGCAGCCGCTGATCAGGGCGATGCCGGAACTGATGCTGGTCAGCACCCTGATGCATCAGTATCCCGAAGTTCAGCCAATGCTCGATGCGATGGAGCGCGAATCGCAGGCCAGGCGCGCGGGTTACGCCGGTATTCTCTCACGGCTGGCCGATGTGGTGGCGGCTTTTATCGTGCGCGGCTGGGTGGAAAACGGGTGTGGTAATACTGCTGGCTGGTTGCAGGCGCTGCGTGATCCACGGCTGGGCAAAGCGCTGGTCGCGCTGCATCGCGATCCGGGACGCAACTGGACGGTGGCGCTGCTGGCGGCAGAGATGGGAAGTTCTCGCACGGTGTTTGCTGAGCGATTTTTAACGGTGACCGGAATGACGCCATTGCGTTATCTGACAGAACTGCGCATGCAGCTGGCAGTACAGTGGATTAGTCAGGATGGTGAAGCGATTGAAACTGTTGCCTGGCGTCTGGGATACGGCTCGCTGGCGGCGTTTAGCCGCGCCTTTAAGCGTATCAATGGCAAAAGCCCAGGTGCGTTACGCAGTAAAGCCGCACTGAGTTAACTGATGGTTTACTACCACTGGCCCGCCATGATGGCGGATATCACGGTGTGCAGTAGCTGAAAATTCCCCGGTATGGCTTAAAGTGACGCTTTCCGCGATGGTAACTTTTTATCGCAGGAGGGCTTGTAGCCTCTCCCCATCGCGGTATATCTTAATCTTAAATATTTTTAACTAATCACGGAAGGGGTGCAATTCACCCTTGTAATCAAGATTAAAAAATGCATGGCGAATTAGCTGGTTAGAAAAGCCAATGATTTCAAACATCCTCATAACTAATCTGAAATCCAAATGAAAATTAATATTACCGATACACCGAATGCGCAGGACGAAGAATTTGTCATTGACAGCTTGTGGGCCCATAACGACACCATCGAGAAAGTCGATATCCGCCCGCTGTTTCTCACCTTCACCGACGATCAGCACAAAATCATTGCCGGACTGGTCGCCAGAACCTGGTGGGGAGGTCTGGAAGTGCAATATCTGTGGGTCAGTGAGGCACACCGTAAAAACGGCCTTGGCCTGCAGCTGATGCAGCAGGCGGAACAGGAGGCGATTAACCGCGGCTGTCATATGGCTTATGTCGATACCTTTAGTTTTCAGGCGAAAGGCTTTTATGAAAAGTTAGGTTATCAGGCTTACGGTAAATTAGGCGAATATGCCCATAAGCATGTGCGTTACTATTTAGCGAAGAACTTATAATCATTTTCAGACAGAAAATGAGGTGAAAGATGGATTCTTCTCACAAAGATAACGCACTCTATTTTAATACCCTGATTGCCATGACTGAGCATCTGAGTGAGCCGTGGGGAATTAAGGATTTAGAATCACGCCATGTTTATATGAATAAAGCGGCGTTTCTCTATACCAATACGCCAGCTGATTTTTCGATTGAAGGCAAGCTTGATAATGAATTCCCTGCTGACTGGGCAGACAGCGCTGATAATTTTATTGAGCATGATCGACAAACGGCGTTGACGCAGAATCGCGTGGCGGTGATTGAGACCCATTACTGGTATGGCAAAGACGCCCTGATGCCTTTTGTCAGCGAAAAGATCCCGGTTTTCAATGACCAAAAGCAGGTTATCGCGCTGGTGTGGAATGCACGGCCGCTCAATACCCTGTCGCCGTTAATCTATATCAACAAGCAAAAACCCAGTGTTCTGACCACCGAAGTCAGCACCGATATGTTTACTAAATCAGAGCTGGATATTATATTTTTGATGCTGCAACGTCTTTCAACCAAAGAGATTGCTAATCTTTATGATGTCAGCCATAAAACTATCGAAAACCGCGTCTACAATATTTATCAAAAAGCGGGCGTTCATACCTTGCGCCAGTTTGAAGGCTTCTGTAAGCATAACAATTTAGATAATTATATCCCTGACCGTCTGATCGCTAAAGGCATCCTGTTTATTTAAATTAAATCAAGGAAAGAATATTGTGCTAAAGATTGAAGATTATCCTTTAAGCCGTGTGCCACAGGATAAGAGAGTCTCCTTTCTCAGCGTTGCTGTCGTGCATATGGGTATGCTGACCGCATTAGATCA
This sequence comes from Winslowiella toletana, assembly GCF_017875465.1. Classification (NCBI taxonomy): domain Bacteria; kingdom Pseudomonadati; phylum Pseudomonadota; class Gammaproteobacteria; order Enterobacterales; family Erwiniaceae; genus Winslowiella; species Winslowiella toletana. The sequence goes on along the minus strand of NZ_JAGGMQ010000001.1, from coordinate 4,569,304 downwards.
ATTTATGCTGGGTGCAGTGCTCGGCCACTCAATGACCTTAACCGATGCGTTCACCGCTATTTTTATTGGCAGCCTGATTTTTGGCATTGTCACCTTTGGTCTGGGATACGCCGGTATGCGTGAAGGTATCTCCGGCAGCCTGTTAGCGCGCTGGTGTGGCTTTGGCCGTCTCGGCTCGGTGCTGATTGGCGTGGTGATTGCCGTCAGCCTGTTAGGCTGGTTTGGTATTCAGAACGCCATCTTTGCCCGTTCGCTGACCTTTGCCCTGCACGACAATATCAGTTTCCCGTGGGCCGCAACCCTGACCGGGGTTTTCCTGACTATTCTGGTGGCCTTTGGCTTTAAGGCATTGCGTATTACCGCCAGAATTGCGGTGCCGCTGTTTATTCTGCTGGTGGCATTTATCTCAGTAACCACCCTCTCCGGCATCAATATCCATCAGGTGTTTGGCCTGCTGCCACCGGGTGAGCCGATCTCCATCAGCGCAGGAATTACCATGGTGGTGGGCGGCGCAATTGTCGCCAGCCTGATTACACCGGATCTCACCCGCTACTCAAAGAATGGCAAGCAGGTATTTAATATCACCCTGCTTACCATTATCGCCGGCGAATTTATTGTTAACGGTCTGGCGATCCTGATTGCAAAAACCCTCGGTTCTGCGGATGTCGTCACCATTATGGCGCAAACTGCCGGAGGCATCGGCTTGCTGGTGGTGGTGTTCTCCACCCTGCGTATTAATGACATTAACCTCTATTCATCCGCGCTGGGCATTGTCAATGCGGTCGAAGGCATTACCGGCAAAAAGCTGCGCTATACCACCACCACTGTCGCTATCGGCCTGATCGGCACCCTGCTGTCGGTGTTGGGTATTCTCGATCGATTTGTGGATTTTCTGACGGTGCTTGGCGTGGTATTTCCACCGATTATCAGCATTATGCTGGTGGATTATTATCTGTTACGCAGCCACAGAGCGGCACTGGATGCATCGCGCAAAAGCGGCGTACTGCCTGAAGAGCTGCCAGTGATTGGCTGGAGCGCGATTATCGCCAGCATCATCGGCAGTATCGTCGGTCTTAATGTTGAGTGGGGCGTACCAACGATAACCTCGCTGGTGGTTGCCGGGGTGATTTACTGGATAGCCAAAAAGCTGCGACTGCCGTAATCATTAACAAGCACCTCTGCGGAGGTGCTTTTTTTTTGCCGATCTTATTGCGGATTCACCAGCAGATTACGGGTTTTGAGAATCGCTGATAGTGCAATCAGCAACAGCGTCAGGCCAAATAAAATCAGAAATGCATAGCCCATCATACGATACAACCAGATCCCCGCTACGCCGCCAGTCAGAAAAGCCAGCACGGTGCTGCTATGCAGCGCCAGCTTTTGCAGCCAGGCCGGAGCATCCTTCGGCGACTCTTTGCGCAGCAGAATATCAATCAGCATCGCCAGCTCAATGCCGATATCGGTTGAAGTACCCGAAACATGGGTGGTGCGCACCCGCGCATTGGATATCCGTGTGACCACCGCATTCTGCAATCCCATCAGAAAGCTGAGACTGAGAATCAGCAGCACACCGGCAGAGTCCGGATGCAACCAGCATTCGATGATGCCCAGCGTCGTCAGCAAACAGGCTTCGATCAGAATATTCAGCGCATAGATGGAACGAATATTGCGCCGCCGTCCGGCATTGATCACCATCGCCGAAAACAGCGAGCCGAGGATAAACAGGCCGACAATCTCAAAGAAAAACCAGCCGCCCTGCAATCTGGCATGGGCGAGATTATCGGAAAGTGAAGAGACATTGCCGGTCATATTCGCTGAGAAGAACCCCACAGCTTCAAATGCAGCAGTATTCAGTGCGCCGGCAACAAAGGCTAAAGTACAGGCTAAACGACTATCAGTAATAATCGTTCTGGCTTCATCAACTCTAATCAGCATTGGCAAACTCAGTCAGTCAACAGCAGAGACTGTATGTTGTGCCCGATCGCTGTCCGCCACAATATCGTAACGAAACTTTTTAACTAAAAAATTGATCTTACTTAGCAAAGGCTCGCCAGCCACGGCTGATTTACTTGCCAAAAACGGCCTGGCTATGGCTATCTGTACTCTTTTCGATTAAAAGGTAAGTTATCAAGGGCAATACTCAGCAGCAGGGGCAACATATTGATTCAGCACACATTAACTTTACGGCTCTCCTGGGGAGTCAGCGATATTCTGCTGCAGGATCTGCGCGCGCTGCTGCCTGCGGCCGCTATCCAGTTTTTCTCCAACGAGCTTGATGAGCGCTGGCATTACACTCTGCTCTGCATGCAGGGAGGAGAACACTGCTCGTTAATCGTGTCGGTAATTATCGTCTGGCGTCAGCTGGGGCGGATAACTTCAATGCAATACAGCAATCCTGATTGTACCCGGGATATTTCTGCCGCCAGCCAGAAGGAGATGTTCGCTTTGCTGAAAATCCCCGGCGCAGTACTGCATATTTCCTGAGGGCTTATGCGTATGGTTTTCCAACACGTTGTGTGGAGGGCGGGAACTTAGCCAGCTTGCCGGCTGGCCTGACGGGGCGCCGCACCAGCTCGCCGCCACAGTTTGGACAGGCGCCCTGCAACTGGTGGTCACAGCAATCAGCGCAATAAGTGCATTCAAAAGAACAAATCCTTGCTGCTAATGAGTCGGGCGGCAGATCTCTGTCGCAACGTTCACAATTTGGTCTGAGTTCCAGCATTTCCTTTACTCCTGAACTGTAGTTAACAGATAATCACTGTAATGTTGTTAATTTACCAGACCATTTTAAGACCAAAACGGGCAGAAAAAGGACCGGAATTAAGGAGAGAGTATGTCAACATTTACCCTGATCGCTATACCGTTCTTTATCAACGCGGTAGTGATGTTTATCGTTGCTGCATCGAGTAAACATAAAGCCTTTTTGTATGCCGGAAGCTGTTTCATGACCGCCGCAGTGATTAATGCCGCGATAGGGTTGAGCGCTTGACAGATTTTCGTATTAATACATTTATTTATGACAGCATCTACTTTGGCACTTATTGCATTGAAATAATTACCAATCGATTAATTTAAATATAAAAAAACAGTGTCAGGAAATTCGAGCCACTTCTCAAAAAAACAATGAAACATCCCGGGTAATGCATAAATCTGGTGATATTACTTCTGTAATCAAGTCTGTGATATTTTTTCTTTGATCAACCACTAGTCGTATCATCCTTACATCAGGTAATATAAAAGCCAGTTTTATTCAGGGCATATACTTTAATGATGACAAGGAAGGAGGCGGTATGCCTGAAGTTCGTTTAGCAATGCTTGAATCGAATGTCGAGCATATGAAAGATTCAATAAAAGGTATTAATGATGACATCCGCGAGATCAAGCGTGATGCCAGAACAGATTTTCGTATGCTGTTCGGTGCAATGATTACTGTCGCCATGGGGCTTGCCGGGATGATGGCAAAAGGCTTTCATTGGTTGTGAAAGCGGCGGGGAAATCCCGGCGACCGTATTTATTCAGCAGGAGCAGAAAGCGGTATCCCTTTTTGCCCTGCATAGAAAACCACGAGGGTAACGCCCTCTTTACCGGTGTAGCCGCGATGAGCACTGTTAACCATCTCAGCTAATACCTCTCCAGCTTTCAAAAGGCGCTTTTCGCCGGTAGCTTTATTTTCTACCGTTAATTTCCCACTCAGCACATAGCCTGCATTAGGTATTGGGTGTTCATGCCAGGCAAGCCAGGTATCAGGTGCAATAGTAATTTTAAGCACCGAAAGCTGAGGAGTTCCTTTAGGATAAGCCGTATAAAATACGCCATCCCAGGATTGTTCTGTTTCAAGAAGTTTTTCAACTTTAATGCCAGCAGTACTACTCCCCTGCGCCATTGTGAAAAATGGCGTAATAAGAAACGCGACAGACGTACAGAATGAGAAGATTTGAGTAATCAGACGCATGCAGGATCCTCGCATATAATTCGGGAAAATGTTTGGGCAAAACCGTATCACATCCACTATAAACGGTGAAGAGCCAGGTATTAATCAACCACCCCAAAAATATATCTAAACACTAATTTTACAGATTAGTTTAATCAAAGCCGATTTATAATTAGCACGGTTATAAATAATACCATTTTCATCTGCATGCCGAAGCAAGGATTTTTTTGCATATTGCCACCAATAACATATTCCGGAAATGTTACCCCAAGTGCCTGACAAAAAACTTGTTACTGTCTCTATTGAACTCTTCCTGAATGCTGACGCGGTCTGCAACCGCTTTCCTGCACTGTGCTCACATGTTTTCACCCGAAACCAGTCCTGTTCAGGCTGTTCGGTATACTGACTCAAGCTCGATCTGACACTTTCGCTGATTTGAGTACAATCTGATGTTACAGACTGCCACGCGCTTCTGGCGATAGATTTGTCTCTGATCCTGAGAGCCGCTCATGCCACCACACAGTGATCAGCTCCTGCGGTCTGGTGCAGACTCAGGAAATACAGGTATAATCCCACAAATTATTCAACTGGTTTAGATACGAAGATGACAAAACTCACCTTACAAGAGCAGATGCTAAAAGCTGGATTAGTGACCAGCAAAAAAATGGCCAAAGTCCAGAGAACCGCTAAAAAATCCCGGGTTCAGGCTCGTGAGGCAAGAGAGGCGGTGGAAGAAAATAAACAAGCACAACTTGAGCGTGATAAACAGCTAAGCGAACAACAGAAACAAGCTGTTTTATCTAAAGAATATGAGCATCAGGTGAAGCAGCTGATTGAAATGAACAGAATCGACGTTTCAAAAGGTGATATTGGTTTCAACTTCACTGATAATAATTTAATTAAAAAAATATTTGTGGATAAGACTACTCAGACTCAGCTGATTAGTGGTCGTCTCGCCATCGCGCGTCTGGTTGTTGATAAAAGTGGTAAGAGTGAATACGCGATTATTCCTGCGAGCGTAGCTGATAAAATTGCGCAGCGAGATGCGAACAGTATTATCTTAAACAGTGCGCTGAGTCAGGAAGAGCAGGATGAAGAAGATCCGTATGCTGATTTTAAAGTGCCTGATGATTTGATGTGGTAATTCATTTTTGCAGATGTCGGGTTTGTACAATCGAAATCCCTTGATCAGGCATTTTCGTATCCATTCTGCCGCCACGCCCGGCGTCTTCGCGGCGACATCGTTACAGAGACTTCCGCGGTCAGAACGGGCAGGCATGGCGGGCGTTGATTCGCTCTTCGCTGATGGGATGAACGAAATGCAACTCACTGGCGTGCAGCATCAGCCGCGGCGTCTGTTCAGCACCTGCCAGCAGACGACCGCCATACAGATCGCAGCCCAAAATAGGATGGCCCAGCTGCTGGCAATGAATGCGTAATTGATGGGTGCGCCCGGTCTCTGGCGTTAACTGTACTCGCGTCAACGGCAGTAATCTTTTGTCTTCCTGCTCATGATAAAAGCGTTCAACGACCCGATAGCGGGAGCGAGCGGGCTTACCATGGATTGAGCAAATCGACATCAGCGGGAACAGCGCCGGGTCTTTGGCAATCGCAGCGTCTATCACCCCTTCATTTTTATCCAGATGTCCGCAGAGCAATGCGCTGTACACTTTGGTCACTGTGCGCTGACTGAACTGCTGACAGAGGGCGGCATTAACAGCCTTATTGCGGGCAACCACCATCAACCCGGAAGTCCCGAAATCAAGGCGATGGACCAGGGTGCAGCCGGGAAAAATCTGAACCAGCCGACGATGTACCGAGTCGAGATTTTGTGGATTTTTCCCTGAGAGGCTGAGCAGCCCGGCGGGTTTATTAATCAGCACCAGATGCTCATCCTGATAGAGAATCTCTATCTGCTCATGGCACGGCGGGGCAATAAAGCTATCGTAAATCACAGACATCAGGCTGCCCGGCTGGAGAGTGGGAGCGGATAATAACTAATTTTCAGCCGACAGGCGAATCTGGCCGTCCGGCAGATGCCGAAGCCCTGTTATTTCGCGATCATATCAGGTTATGAATCCCGCAAAATGCCCGTTTCTCGCGCTTGCCATTGGTCAGATTCAATCTGAGCACAGCATTTCACCTTACGTCGCTTACAACTTCACCTGCAGTCGCCCCTCGCGTACCTGAAATTTATCATCCAGACTTAAACCAAAGACGTAGTCTGCGCAGGCAATGTGTTTTACACTGCGCGCTGCAAAAACTGAGTAGATAAACGATTTAACAGGCGGTAATGGCGATGAACGGAACGATCACAACCTGGTTTAAAGATAAAGGTTTTGGATTTATCAAAGATGAGAACGGTGATAACCGATATTTTCATGTGATAAAGGTCGCCAATCCTGAGCTGATTAAGAAAGATGCGGCGGTGACTTTTGAACCTACGACGAATAACAAGGGTTTATCAGCTTATGCGGTGAAAGTCGCAGCGGAAAGCAAATACATCTATATCGCAGGTGAGCGCCTTAAGCTTACCTCGCTCAAGTCTTACGTGGTTTACAGCGAAGAAGTGCCTGCCGATACCCGTATTGATAAAGAAAATGCGGTGCTGTCTGTAGGGGTGTTGATGAGTAGTATCAGGCCGAAATCATCCGCTAAGCCGGGTGAAATGCGCTCACTGAAAAAACTGGCGATTACCACTTTCCAGGGGACGACATTAATCTTCTCAGAAGATGAGATTGACGTGGATGCCACGGTGAAAATGCTCAAGCTCTGAACCTGTGCCGAAATTCTGCGCCATTTATCAGCAGGATTTCGGCATCACTTACTAATCTCACTTACGGCACTTTCGCAAACGCCGCCTGCAGCCAGACCATATCATGTAACGCCCCCGAGTAATGTTTTCGCTAGATTAAGCTATTACCCTGCATTTAATAAATCAGGGTGCGATATACTCAGCAGCCATATTCATCCAGTTAGAATACACATATATTACGCGTAATTTTAACCCCAATGATAATAATGGATGATTTATAATTATCATAGCTATAAATTGATCTCATTTTTATCAGCATGCCGAAACGAGGCAGCATTTTTATCGCGCCTGTCCGCTGGTAGAATCTTCAGACGATTTTATAAAAAACGCCTGACAAGAAACAGGTTGTTTCTTCTCTTCAATACCAAAGGAATGGGAATGAAAATACTTATTATACGCAGGGATAACATCGGTGATTTAGTGTTAACCACTCCGCTGATAGCCTGCATCGCGCATGTTTACGGCACTAAAGTCGATGTTTTAGTTAATACCTACAATCAATCTGTTCTGGACAATAATCCGCATATTGGACGCAGACATCTTTATAGCAAACTACACCATCGTAAACCTCACCAGTCAGCATTGGGCGTGATCCTGCGCCGTCTGAAAACCTGTGTTGAGTTGCGGCTTGCACGTTATGATGTGGCGATAATCGCACGCGAAAAATGGGATAAACGCCCTCTTCAGTGGGCCAGATTATCCGGCGCCAAAAGGGTAATCGCTATCGGTAATAATTCACCGGCGGCGATTACAGACCTTATCCCGCAGCCGACAGAAAGGCGTCATATCGTACAGTTACTTGCCGAACTGGCAAAACCCATCGGCGTTTACCGGGAGCCAGGGCCACTGGAGCTTTATATCACAGCGGAGGAAATCAGCTTCATACAAACCCGACTGTCCATTCCTGAAAATTTGCCAGTGTATGGGTTACAGATCAGCGCCAGAAAGCCAATGCAACGCTGGCAGGCAGAAAAATTCGTCGAAATCGCGCAGCGGCTGAACCAGCGTGAAAAATGCCATATTCTGCTCTTTTGGTCACCAGGCAAAACCAGTAATAAAGAGCACCCCGGGGATGATAATAAAGCACAGCAAATCATCGCGGCATTAGAGGGTTCGTTTATCACTGCTGTCGAGACTAAAAGCCTCAGAGAGCTGATGGCGGCAATGTCACTCTGCGATCAGATCCTTACAAGCGACGGAGGTGCATTGCATATTGCTGCTGGGGCTGGCGTCCCGACTGTTGCCATGTTTGGCGACAGCGACGCCTGGTTCTGGGGACCATGGGGGGTTGCAAACGAAATGTTAGAGGCTCCGGAAAGGAATGTCGGGTTATTGAGCGTTGATGAGGTTTACAACCGATTTATTGCATTGCGCTCACGCGTTCTGGCTCACAACCAGACATAATCAGGCGCTTCTGTACCACCCCATAAGTTTCACAAAGGTGTTAACAACCGAAAATGCACTATCGCCTCCAGTGTTTTCGGTTGTTCCTGATACGCTATGAGCATGCGCACCTATGCCTGTTGTATGGGTGTGCGCCCCGATAGCGACAGTATGCGTATGCGCTCCCGCGCTATTGGTAGCGGCCACGTTATTGCCGAACCATCGATCATGCAAAGAAATTCTGTAACTTTGTACCGCCCCATCTAAGGTAAACTGCCAGGCATTATGGGTATGCGCCCCCGCAGAGTTAGTCGTTTTGGTCCCATAGTCAAAACTACTGCTGGTCTTCGTACCGTAATCAAAGCTGCTGGTATTAGCCGAGAAACTATGACTATGTGCCGGTAAATTCCCAGAAGCCAGCGTAACGGCATCAGCACCGCCGGTTGTCATAATATCGGCGCCATCTGCCCTTGCTAAGCGTATCGTTCTGTTCTCACCGATATATACCCAGCTTGTGCCGGGGAATAATAGGTTCGGATTTTTATTCTGTGCAAACCAGGTCACGATTCCTACTGGGTACATCTGATCAACCGAATAGTGATATAAAGCGGTAGGGTTTATCACATTAAAGAATTCTTTGCTCTGATCGAGTAAACAGCAAAACGGCACCCCACTGACTAAATCACCGCTATCAAGTTCCCTTCGGTTACCTTTATACAGTGGAAATATGCCGAGTACGATCCCTGAAAGCGTTACCTGCAATGTAGCGCTCCCCGTATTCGCTGCTGTCGGGGTAATAATCAGCGGCGTTTTTAACTGCCAGTCTGTCGCGCTGTTATTAAAATACGTTGAGGGCAGAGAAACCGTCAGGGCGTTCGCCGTGCCGCCCGCGCTGGCGGTCGTGAAGTCTCCCGCCTGCAGCTGCTCAATCTGCACATAATTTTGTTCGGAACCGCGTGTCGCAAAGTTTGCTACCGCATCATTTAACGACCAGCCCTTCGCCCTGGTTCCCTCCTGTCCGCGAATGACGGTTAAGGCGTCCTGTGATACCGCCATCAGATGGCAGATTTCAAACACGGTTTGCTGAGCATCCGTGAGCGTAAGCTTTGCATAAATTCGATGCAGACTGTCGGGATTGGCAATATCCGTCGTCAACAATTTAGCAAACTGCTCGCCTGAGCCAGGTTTTACTGCAAATATTGTCTGTGTCGCGGTGATATCAGATGCGAGCGAAGACACCACATTATTACCGAATCCTGTAATCATGGTTTATTTACCGTCACATTGAAGGTGTAAATAAAGGGAAGATTAACTAACCCTTGCTCAATTGCCGTTTTCAGAAATTGCCCAACCCCGTCACCATATTCAGGCACCGTGAGATTAAAGGTTCCGGCTGAACTCGACACACTGATATTGAATGCACTCTGAAGGGTAAAATCCCCACCTGACTTGCCATATATAAACCTTGCTATACGCCGCTTTAACCAGCCGGTACAAAACTGAAAACCATCCCCTTTATAAAAATTCCACGTCAGTATGCGCTTAAAGTATTCATCTGGCAGATATTGTGTTTGTCCCGGCCAGTAGCTTTTTAATTTTGCATAAGGGACCGTGTTATACTCCACGCTGTTATAGGCTCCCTTCGCTATACTTTCCGTGGAAATTTTCAGATACGGTCTGCCATGTCCATATATACCTGCTGTAATCCAGTCGAGCAGATAGCCATTGATACCATCGTCTGGCCAGTAAGGTAATGTCAGTTTATTAAATGCGGTCAGGTAGTGTTGCGCCATTGTGTTGTATGCAGTAAAAAAGGCCACAACATTTGGATCATCGTTGTATTGCACAAATGGATAGGATGGAATGATTTTATCAATCGGATTTGCCATATCGTTGCACCGTAACGCGTGATGGGTCTGTGGTGAAATAACCATACTCACCACCGTATATCAGCCCCGTCCCGGTCAAGGGTGGGACAACAACGCCGTTGATACCGATACTGACGTCAATCAGTGATATCTGCGTAGGGCTGATCAGGGGCGAGATTGCGCTGAGAAATATCGACTTGATCTGATATGTGTTTATCGGCTCGCCGATGGGAATATCATTGATATAGTCCACCAGTGGCGTAATGGCGACGACAGAGACGCTATCAGGATCCAGTTGATCAGCAACCCGAATATTCCATGTGAGGATCACCGATGCCATTTGCGACGTCGGCAGGATAACCGGTATATTATAGTTATCCGGATAATCCGTTATTGTAATGGTAATACTATCGGGTTTATTCCCCTCGCCATCGAGCACGTCCGCAGTCAGAACCGAAATATCAGGGATAGCATTATAGACGGCCAGTCCGACTTCGTAGGGATCGCCGCCGCCGACAATAAGCGCCCATTTGCCGGTGCTCACATTCCTGTAGGCGATCAGATTACTTTTAACGCCGGATACTTTTTGCAGCAGGGTTTTCAGAAAGCCAGGCACTCCCTGAGCGGTTACCATCCCGGCCTGCATAACCTGAGCGCGATACGAGGATTCGGACTGTTTCTCCGCGCCGGGAACCCCCGCAGTGACGTTGGTACAAGTCAAAGTAATGGTGCCGGGCACTGAGGTAATAATCTGCGTGACCGAGCCGGCAGGCACCGCCCAGCTCCCTCCGGTTGTCGCCAGACAGTAAACGGGCTTCGTTTGCCCGCCGGTTGGCACCACAGTATTATTTTGTACCACATACTGGTAGTTTCCATCAGAAACAATAAAACCTTTGGGGATCACAAACCCCGGCAGGCTTATAAAGGTGACATTAACCGAGGTATTATAGCCTTTTCCCTGCGGAATGCCGTAGATATGCCCCAGCTGCATCAGCATTGGCAGATTAGCACCGTAGGGCGTGACGGCGTTAATAGTCTCTACCATCGCGCTGTCGATAAGGGCAATTGCACCGGTGGCCGTGCTGGCTAAATCAGTAATTAAACCAGCAGGCAGATTTGCAGTGTAACCGGGGACGATTGCGGCAACATGGGTAATAAGGTTGGACAGCAATGTCCTGGGCGGTGTGGGTTGTGCGCCGGATTGAGTAATAATGACGGGGAGATCTGACATAGATTACCTGTTATATGCATAAGGATGTTTAACGAGATGGAACCAATATTTCACCGAGATTAATCAGCAATCCATTTACCTTTATCGCGGTAATGGTGCAGGGTTAGTCAGCTTCAGGACTAAACCGCGATACGCTCGCTGAATGATGCTCCGTTAAGAAACACGGCTTGTATCTCATAAGTGGGACGGTCAGCCCCCTCTGTTTTGCTGATCGATAACGAGGCAAAGTAGCCAGCAAACTGCTGCTGCGTGATGTTGACATAGTAATCGGGATGTATTTGCGTAACGATTGACTGCTGCGTCGGCATACCGTACTGGGCGTAGAACGGGGATTCACCCAGGCTAAGTTTTAGCGTCTGGATCAGCGTGGTTAACCAGCCCCAGGAGAAATCCCCTTTCTCATCGGCTTCCACCGCAATCCATTTTGCCTGACCGTGTTCGTCAGTGATTCTTCCCCAGGTTCTCATTGCCTGCCTCCGGAATTGGGTTTTTCTGAAGTAATGGTGCTGCTACCGCCCTGCACATTTTTGATGTCATGGCCGTGCTGGCTGACGCTGACACCGTTGATGATTGCATCGTGCTGTACGCTGAGCGGGCCAATTAGTGATGCGGCAGTATCGCCGCTAATCTGCTCTGCATCCTGAACAATCTGGCCGTTAAGATGAATTGTCCCTTCAAGGCAGATATGGGCAGCTTTCAGTGTCACTTTACCTGGCTCAATGATTACCGATGCATCCCCGCCAACAGTTTTACAAATCACCCCTTCCGGGCCATACAGGGTGACCTTTTGTGAGTCTTCATCAGACCAGTTGACGTTAGCGAGCGGAACAAAAAACAGCGGCGTCAGTGAAGGCGACAGAGACAGGCTGGCAATGCCTGTACCCAAACCGGATACCCCGCGTAGCGAGACATCGGCGGGAATCGTGACACCTTTATCACCGGGCTGAACCGGATAGCGAATATAAGCAAAGGTTGCGATCGGTATGGTTATCTGCGGGTAGTGAACCCCCTCAGGCAGCAGATCGAACTGGACAGTAACAATCTGCCCTTTTACTGCCACTACATGGCAGGGTAATGCACGGCCGCGTAACGCGTCATTATTCTGCCCCGCAGTGGTGAGAATATTGGTTAGTGCTTTAGCAAAGGGGAATTTCTGCGCATCACTCATTTTCGGCCTCACGATGCTGCGCAAGCGCTTCATAAATGGTAACCCAGGCATTACTGCTGTCAGCTAAAAGGTACTTGCCGACATGACGCACAGAGGAAATCAAAAATATTCCGGAGAAATTCACATTATTCCGCAGCATGGGGCTGGAGTGTTGGTTATTAACCGACAGCAAAGATGAAGGGCCGGAAATAATATTTTGCGGCAGGCTAATCTTTTCGCCACAGCGCAGATCGGCTCTTAAAGGGCATGTAAAAGAAACCTGGTTCAATCCTGCCCATGTTGGCTGGCCGATTAATTCCTGCGGCAATATCTGTTTAGCGTCGTCCCTGCTAACCCACCAGTTATCGAAAATATGAATAGCCCCGTTTTGCCTCACGATCTGCACGCCGCTATAGCCATCGTCTTTAATGATACTTTTCGACAGACTGCGTACCATGGTGGAAAATGGTTCCATTCGTGGGCAAACGCCAGTGGCATCCTCTGGTAATGCTAATTTGTTGCTGACTGTGGTTATCACATCAGTGTTTGGGTAAGCTCCTTTTAGCGCCTGTTTCACCACCTCACCAAGATTATCCCCTTTCTTTCCCGACAGCGTAATACAGAGCGCTTGCCCTTCGTCGTTAAATAGCGGACAGGGGTTAACGATAAAATTCAGTGACTGTTCTGTACCGATCCAGTTCGCATAACAGTTATAAATCTCACCACTGATTATCCAGTCTGCCTGATTCCGATTCGCTAAAGGCAATCCCGCAGTAAAACCGGCCTTAAGTTTTAAATAGTATCCGCTAAGCTGGACGCTTTGACTCAGCATTGAAACGGGCAAACCGTACAGGGTAATCCTGGTTCCGCTTTTAACAATATCGTAACCGGCAATCGTCGCATCGAAATCAATATGCAACCCACTGCCTGCACTGACTGATGTGTCGAATGGCCCGATTAACGTGCCGTCGCGGGCGATTGCCGGTCTGCCATATTTGTCGGCGATTTCCAGTCTGTAATATCTCATCCTAAGTTACCTCAAACTGGCGGCTGCTAGCACGATAAACCAGTGAACCCGGCGCCCAGGGCAGCGCAAGATTGATGTCGTAATCATCCGGTGAATCTATCAGAGGAAGATACACGGCAGTGTTTCCCTGGCCATCGACCAGTTTCAGATAGAAACGATTGGCATAAAGGTTAAACGGCACAGAGGCAAAAAGATCCACGCCACCAATTGTTGCCTGAAACGAAAACGGTAGCTGGTCGTTGGGTCTGAACGGAATATAAGTGGTCATAATGGCGGTGGCCCCGCTAATTGAGTTCCATGGGTTGTCCAGCCCAGCCCGCCGGTTGCGGGCAAACCTGATTCAAATTTGTTCATCAGGTTACCAAGCACCGCCTCAAGCTGGGACAGGGTTAACAGCGGCTGCTCAAACTCAAACATCCAGGCGTGCTGCACCTGTTTGTTCTGGGTTGAGAAACCAGAGTTATCTGTTACTGCGCGCAACAGGCATCCGGTATAGATAAAGGCCGGAGTAAGCACGTTATAGCTGCCGCCGCACTGATTATGTTTATCAAGCGCCATTTTCAGTGCGGTAAACGTCAGTGATTTTGTCGCATAGCCGCCGTCGCGGGTGGCGACGGGACGCTGCATTTGCATCAGGATCCGATTGGGTTTGTTCACGACGGCATTAGCTGCCGTTGTCTGGTTATAGAAATTGAGATTGCCGATATCTTGTTGAATAAGAGTGGTCCCGGCCATCGGCATAAAACGTGCGGTAGGTCCGGTGCCGAGTTCACCGTGTAAAAGCCCATTGACAACACTTAGCCCTTCCGTAAACGCCGCAATGGGTAATGTGCCGCCGGGAATAGTGGCAGCCAGCCCATCAACCAGCATGATTGGTGAGATTTCAAATGCCAGTTGCCAGGCCTTGCCGAAATAATTTAATGCCATTTTTACCCCGGAGTGTTGTACATGCCTTTCACCTGGGCGCTGATATCGGATCCCGGCATCTGGTTAATATCAAGTTGAATGGTGGCGCGGACGTTGTCAGGCGCGCGCGCCAGTGCGTAACTCGCCTCTCTTAATTTGGGTATGATGCCGGGGTGCTGCGCCAGCCCCCCCTCCACTTGCGGCAGAGTTTTCAGCAGATAGTCTACGGTCTGTTTTTTAAGGCTCAGGTTGCCGTCCTGATCAATTTGCCCGCCGTTATACTGCGCCAGAGTCTTTGCAATATCGCCGTTATAACGCTGCATGTTGTGCTGCAAATATTTTGCTGCCGCCAGAGTGGCGTTATTGGGATCAAAAGCCTGCTCTTCACTCAGGCTGTAAGCGGCAGCGGTTGTTGGCAGGAGCTGAAATAAACCGGCGGCGCCGGATAACCTATTTCTGGCCAGCGGATTCCAGGAGGATCCGGTCTGCGCAATCGCCGTCATCAACCCTTTGGGTAATTTCGCCGTATCATTCATCTGCGCGACAAAATTCTTAATGTTTTTTTTCAGACCGTCAGGCATCTGATAATTGTCGTACACCCTCTCCTGAGAAAAAATACTGGTGTACTGGTTAAGTGGATTAGCACCAGGCAGTTTGCCACCCAGATACTTATCGCCAAAATTCACCAGTTCAGGAGCCGCACTGTTTCGCCCGGTTCCGCTGCCGCCAGGTTCAACACTGGATACTTTGCCGGCGATCCACCCAATCGCTTTTGCCAATACGACAACAATGGTTTTAATGTTGTCGGCAAAGGTTTGCAGATCCTTCTGGAACTGTTCGCTGCCAAGCCAGTTACTTAACGAATTCAGTCCCCTGCCCAGCAGCTCGAAAAGCGCTTTACCGTTCTCACCTCGGATAAATTGCTCCAGACCAGAAGTGATTGAATCGGAAAATTTTATTATTGCGGGCGCAAGGTCGCTGAGTGATTTAATCAAAGTGTTGCCGAGCCGATCTGCGTTATACGCAAGGCTGGAATACACCTGCTGCAGCCTGCCCTGGCTACCATCGCCAATCGCTGCATCCAGATAGAGTGACCGTTCATGATATTGCTGATTAACCAGAGGCAGACTGTCGCGATTTGCCATCAGCTGATTAGCATCGGCAGCACGAATAAAATCCAGCCCTTTTGCATGCAGAATGGCTTGTGCAGTGCCGGTATCTTGATGCTTCTCTAATAACCCGGTGATTTTGGTGAGAAATATTGGCAGATTCTGGTAAACACTGGCATTGGGATTCATACCCAGAGACATAATTCCACCATAGGCAGGATGGCCGGGATTATTGCGGGCAGCGGCCAGAGCCTGCATGATGTTATCCGTAGCAGAGATACGGGAGCCATAAACGCTTTTTGCCGCCTGCAACTGCCCGGTCGTCACCCCCAGTCCCTGGGCATCCCGGTGCTGGCTGGTTGCCTGCCTGGCGAACAGGCCATAGCCAAATGGCCCCGCAACCCTGAACGAAACCAGTCTGCTGCCCCATGATAAGGTTGTTGCGAAGAGTCCTTTTAAAGTTCTGGTGGTGACCTCCAGTGTCTTATTGATCAAAGCAAAAGCTTTCAGGGTGTCCTGAGTCTCTTGATTAAGATTTTGCAGAAACGTATTAAATCCGATATCGATGTTACTGCTTCGCAGCCTGTCAGATCCGCCAGGACCTACACTGAAAGCTGCCTTAAATTTTTCCGCTACTTTCTGCAACTGGCGAATCTTTGCGTCATCGATATCAAGGGTAACAACGGGGAGCGGGTTTCCGGCCATTAAAAGCCTCCGGGAGGGGTGCATTTCAGCAGTTCACGTAGCTGGGCTGCTGTTTTCAGGTTCAGCGGGGTATCGATAAATAACTGGCGAAAACCTACACCGGCACAGTAGTCGAGGATGTCGCTAACGACGTGTTCTCCATCCCGCCAGAATTGCCGCCTGGTTTCGATATCACTAATGAATCGATCCAGGCCATAAGGCTCAATGATGTGGTGGCACTGTTCCACAGACCAGCCACCACCTCCATAAGTCCCCTCGCCTGATCCGGTTTGTTTATCGCAGAGACACAGGTAAAAAAAACCAGTTCACCAATGATCTCATCCAGCACAACGATGCCTTTTTCGATAGCCACATCCAGCGGTTGAGTCTGCCAGCCTTTTCCTTCCTGCGCATAAACGAGGTTTGAAAGGCGGATAATTTCCCCCACCAGCGTATTGCGCACACCATTCGCACCGTCCCAGACACCCGCTTCAACAGCTATTTTCTCCAGCATCAGACAGGCGACTCGCGGCCCGGCCACGGTGCCTAACCCTTCGGTAAAAATGGCGGCAAAAGTTTTGCTGAGGATCAGGAAATGCTGTTTGTAAATCTCCCGGGAAATTGGCGTTGAATGGATCCAGCCCGCTCCCGACTCCGTTTCTACCGGCACAATCAGATTCATTACACGCGAGATTTTCATCAGAGCTCCCATAAGGCCGAGTTGATGTAATAAGTACCCGTAAGCGTAATCACCACCCCCGGGTCTCCTCCGGCAAAGGTCATATCGCCAACCGAAGTAATCGCGGTATTGGCCATATCAAACTCGCCAAAAGTACTGCTGTCGGTATAAAGACGCACATCCCCGATAAGACCATCATTTTCGATCTGCTTCTTATACCGAGCCGCCATCGCCTGGCTGCGTAACAGATGAATTTTGGCCTGCACCAGCACATAAGGCTGAGGCGACTGCACGATTCCGGTCATTGCCGGTAGAGCTTCAACGATATTGCCCTGAAAGGTTATCTCGACACCTTCCTTCGCGAGAGAGGAGGCGGAGACATTCAGTTCAGGGTGATCGGTAAATTTAGCGCTGGCCCTCACACGATTAAGCACGCCGGGGCTGATCATTGGATTATGCATTGTTCAGTTCCTTTTTAAGACAGCTGCATCGTCACGTTAATGTTGAAGATAATTTCCACAAAACCGCGCATAGGGGTATAAGTCGCAGACAGCCCTGCGTAACGGCCAATTCCGTAATCGTTGGGGTTATTCGTTACGTAGGTTTTAAATGGTACGGCGTTAACCGCGGTGTGACCGTTAACCAGGCCGTAAGCCATACCGGTATTAAATACGCCCTGGGCAACCATCTGCAGACGATCGATGCCATCCTGATCGTAATACAGTGGGTTAATCGGATTATTGCTGCCGTTGATTACCGCGTTCGCCAGCATCGTATCGACGTTGATCTGCACCCAGTCCACTGAGTACCAGTACGTCATATCGTTGCCGTCGCTGGTCACCCCTTTAACCAGCATGGTATTGGCGATCCCTCCTTCTGCGCCAGTGCCGACGTAGTTGATATGATTCTTTAGCATGGTGGTAAGAAGTGACGGTTTTGCCTGGCAGGCATTGACCGCCAGCAGAAAGCGAAAAGCCATCGGTGGGACTTTATTGATTTCGCCAGGCGAGGCGGAAACCAGATTCCACATTACGGCTGCCGCTGCGTTGGTCACCGGCCAGCTGTCATCGCAAACCGCGACAACCGATTTGATATTGGCGTATGGACTACTGTAACTGGCTTCAGTCGGTGCGGCGGTCAGCGTGAAAAAATAGTGCATCGCTTCATTACCGGTATATAACCTGGCCAGTGCAATAAAATCAGCATCGCCGTCCCAGTGAGACGGAACCAGCCAGGCATAAAAGCGCTTAGCTGGTTCTTCCAGATAACGCTTTAACGCGGCGACCTGTGCTGATGTTTTCCCGCCCTGATCACCCAGTTCCAGCAGATAAGTACCAACAGAATTCCCCTGGGCGAAAAAAGTATTTACCGCCGTAACCAGCTCTTCACTGCTTGCCAGCGTAAATACACCCAGCGTTACTGGTTTTCCTGACAACGTTGAAGGGGCGATGGTCCATTTCAGCATGCCATCGGCGGTCAGCGTCGCGGTATATTTACCGTTCCACGCCGATGGCGCGCAACCGCTAATGATGATATCAATTTCGCTCCCCGTATCGCGCTCAATAACCTCCCCCGCAGGCAGGCGCAGTGTCACATCTGCGCCGGATGAGGAGGGTTCCGCCTCCAGCGAACCGATGGTATTTTGCACCAGCCCGGTGATTTCAGCACTGTGCGTAATCAGTAGCGGATTGCCATTTTTTTGCAGCGTGGCGCCATGCGAGATAATAGCGGACATCTGTTGCAGGCTTGACGGCGTTGCACCGATAGTTTGTGAAACGTTAACAGTAACAATGTTGTAACTCATTATTTTACCTCATAGTTAAAGATGACTTCTTTAATCAGCTGTCTGGCGATGTCCCGCGCGGCAGACTGGTAATAGTTGGCGGAAAAATCGATAAATTTTCTATTCTCCAGCACGTCAATCTCTGTCTGATTTGATATGTCATCGGTGATGACCGGGATATTGGTTATGCCGAAATTTCCATCCTCCAGCGCGCTGTGCACGACATAGTCGAGGTATTCCAGCGCGACGGAGTTATTCAGGCCATACAGGGTTATACGTACCTGATCCTGTGCGTGCTGCCAGCGGCCCGGGCTATAAGGCGCGGCCTGCAAAGGCTGGCTCTCGCTGATATCGGCAATCATATACGGCGGCTCCAGCCTGGCTGGGTTGAGAAATGACGGATAAACCGGAGCAAACTGATTGAGACTTAACCAGATCGGCATACTGTTGGATAACACCTGCTGATCAGAAATATCCTCAGGGTCAGTGATAAGTTGCCTGCGCATCGTCGGTACTATTGCCGTGCCCCGATAATGAAAGATCCCCGCCTGGCCGTAAGCGCTATCCATACGGGCAAAGGCAAACTGTGTACCGGAAAATTCCGCTAACCAGATCGCATCGGGGCTTTGCAGATTAAAATCATCAATCTGCTCAGTCGGCGTAAAGATGATGCTGTTGAGCATGCGGGAGACGGCTTCTGCTGGTTCCGGGATCAGCTGGCGGTGAAGGCTGCCGTTAATCGTTATTGTGAAACGGTTATTGATATTCAGACGCTTTAGTACGTCCCGATTGATGATTGCCGCGCTAACCCAGCAGGCAAAACCATCCAGCGGCAGCAGCTGTTTTATATAAAGACGAAAAGTGATTTGCTGGTTTGAGGAGAGGATTTCGCCTGCTGGCTGAAGTACAGAGGCAAGCTGGTTACCGGTGTTCCCGGCAATGTCGTCAAGGCTCGGCATCATTATCTGTCCATGCAAAAAAGTCAGGGTAAATAATCAGCAACTGAGTTCATCCTGCATCGGGCGGGATCAATTCCAGCGCACAGTAAGTCCGGCGCGGAAAACAGCCACCAGTTGAATGACAAAAAAGAAACGAAAATTATTTTTCTGAATTGTCCATACGAGTGCGGCGCGCAATAAGTGTCAATGCGATATCGCGCAGGCGATCCGCGCCAATAAACCCCACCAGCGCGCCAACAAAAGCACCAGAGTTTGCCGGAAGCCCGAGATACTCTAATAAAACTGAAATAGCCAACGCGAAGATGCCGCAAATCAATGCGCCCGTAGCGGTATACAATTTTGATTTCCCGGCGCGCACATCGATTAAGGCGGAAATGCCCAATGCACAGAGACCGGCATAGATTGAAGGTAAATTAATTGCTATCCATTTTATTATTTGTTCCAGCAGTGCCGACGGCGTGGAGTGCATCCTGTCCTCCCTGAATGAGCGGCTTTGCGTACGAAGGGGAAAATAAACCAGTTCAGAAAGGGATAATATATTCCCTTACCTTATTCAGACATCAGCATGCCCAAATTATTAATCAGATAAATTAAAATCGACCAATAAAAAAGCCCTGACATATAATCAGGGCCTTGATTTTCGCTCTCAGTAAATACAGCTTTGCGAAGCGTATATAAAGTTAATCACTATTTGCGCAGCCGTGCAAGCGAAATCTTTCACTGTTTATTTCGAACGCATCGCACATTGGCCGGTAAAGCATAGACTCTGCAATATTAAGCCAGATATCGATTCGAGTTTCACAGGTTCTCAGGCTCCGCTCGGGATGGCTGTTATTGAATTCACGCGCTAACTGCTTTTTGCTTTTGCCGCGTCCGTCGAAACGGTCATGCAGCAATCTGATAAGCTGCGGATAATGGAAAAGAACTTCGCTAACGACTCTGTCGATAATCATCGCTTCGTGGTCGGTACAGAATACCAGCGAGCTTTTGTGTTTACTTGCCAGAAGCTCACGAAAGTAAGCAGCTAATTCATCTTTACTTAATCCGGATTTTTTCAGATTGTGCAAAATTTCACTTATCGCCTTTTGGGTTATTTTTCCCGAAGCAAGCAACTGATTAAACATATTACTGACACTCCCTCCCCCTATATAAGACCATCGCCCCCACATTCTTAACTTGCCTTGTATCCAGACAGTTTCGAGAGTACAGAGTCGAATGTCACTGGCATCGGCTTTACCGACAGTGGATGGATAAATCATCATACTGCCTCCTCGCGTAGCATTTCCGTTATGCGGAAAATGCCCACAGCAAGCCGGAAGATACCGGATATGCTGTTAAGGCGAAAAAGATTATTAGACAATTTATTATTGCGTCCAGGTATAAAATCGTCATCTGACCCGGCGCCAGCTTTAATGCTGTGCAGGAGCTCACTGGCCGCGGACATTGCCGGGGTGAATATATTTTGACTTATCTGTATAAACTGAAGCTGCGCCATCATATCCTCCGAAGGCACAGCAGTCACTCAGCACTGGTTGTTCAGGCCAGTTTATTTAGCAGTGTAACGTTGGTCATTAGGTATGACAATATGACATTTATAGCCCGCCGCGCGGGCAATTTCAATAAATTCAGCAACAGTTGCAATATGTTCACTGTTGCTTAATGACCGTACTGAAATAATCTTTCCATCGCCCGTATGTACGACTGTCATACCGTTTCGAGGGAGATTTTTGATCAGTTGTTTTCTGTCAATCATTTTACCTCTCCATGCAAATTTACAGCTTGCTGTTGGTTCCATTCCAACCCTGTAAAATTAAGATATTCTTAACCCTCAGTACAAAGTGGCAGAGTAAAACGATTCTGTTTTTTTACTTGCACTGTAAACCTGTCGTTATAAATAGATAAAAATATAATTATTAATTTAATAAATATCAAAACGTTAAAATAATAAACCTTTACCTGAGCCGGTTTCGCCCAGACTTATCTGGCTCTGTGAGTGAACCTGAGCCGCGCGGGTGTTAACAGAGTGAAGGTGCCAGACACTTTGCTGAATTAACTGCCGCATCCTGCTTACGCTGATGAGCAGACTGTTTAAATGCATTTTTTGCTGCTGTAAACACCACAAAGTTTACTAAACACTAAACTAAACATCAAGCATTTGCTTATTTGGCACATTGTTATCAGAATGAGTTATGGACATAAGAGAAATCAGGCGAATCCGCCTTAAAGAGTGGTTTACTGGTAAACCGCTTCCGGAAAATGAAAAGAGCTATTTATCACAACTGATAAACGGCAAATCGTCTTTTGGTGAAAAGGCAGCGCGCAGAATTGAGCATGATTACGGGATGCCGCTGAAGCACCTCGATACGTTGATGAACGGCGTCGATACTGCATTTCAGCTGGAGCTAAGCGCGCCTGAAAAGGAATTAATCGGCTATTTCAGACGTTTTCCTGACGCAGGTAAGCAAGAGGTGCTTACTCTTTTCCGCGAGAAAGCTGAAGGATACGATAAACTATTTGATGAGCTAGCCCGCCTTCGTCAGGCGGCTCAAACCTGAGCCTGCGCCCTGCAATACAGAAGCCAGCATAGCGCTGGTTTTTTTATTGTTGGTTCAATTTTGTTTATCATACACTTTACTTATGATTTATCGTTTAGTAAATTCAGTTTCAGCAAAGCATCCCTCGCGGCAAACTGAACATGCCGGGGCAATACCACGAGTTAACCCGGCGCAGTCTGAAGCTAAGTAGCCAGCCTGAGGCATATGAACATGACGGCAGGTGCGATATTGCAGGGTTTAACGGTCTTAAGCCTGAAACCAAAGCTCTTAATACGACCTTTTATGATGACCCAATAATCGCAGTCAATTTAAGCACAGCAGTAGCTCAGCGATTTGTTCTGACGGCGGGAAAGAACGCATCAATAACGAGGTAACTGCATGAGTCGGTTATTTGCCTTAATCATTACTGTTTGTCCAGCTGATGGCACAACCTGTGTTGAGGCATTGCTTAACTGGTATGAATCAAAACAATTTTGTGAAGAAGAGATAACAGAACACCGTATATTTACCGGAAATTGTTATTCTTTAGATCGGTAAGATCACGGACAGATGTTTTGATTAATGGTGAAAAGATGGGTTGATTACCCCCTGTGATTAATCGTTTTATAAACCGTTTTGGCAACAATATTGAAGATGTTCTGGCGATACGCTCTGAAGATTTCAGCAGCTTAGCGCCGTCAATCAGACGTTCAAAATCGTAAGTCACGGTTTTCGCTGCGATAGCGCCTGCCATACCTTTTACGATCAGATCGGCTGCTTCGAACCATTCCATATGACGCAGCATAATTACGGCCAATTGATTCTAATAAATCTTTATTTGGGTTCATTGACATGCAGAACGGGCATTCAGAGACGCATTAAAATACTATTATTACCAGTTAGTTAACTGTTTTTTTGCGGAAAGAAAATCGCTGCTTTAGAGGATTTCAATCTCCCGCAACGAAGCTGTAATATGGCATAGTAATGCTGTTCAGACTTTGAACTCCGCATTTAATGTAGGTACAATAAATATGGACATTGTTTTCGACCCGGCAAAGGATGCCAGCAATAAAGAAAAGCATGGCTATTCGTTGTCTGATGCAGAGAAACTCGACTGGAATGAAATGGTCGTTCTGGAAGACGACAGAATGGATTACGGTGAAACTCGCTATGTGGGCATAACCTATGGGCTTGCCCGGCTTGGTGACCGGATTTTTTCGGTTTGTTTCACCGAATCAGACGACTTTCAGACATGCAGGATCATCAGCCTGCGCCTTGCAACTAAACAGGAGGTGAAACGTTATGCCGAAGCTTAAACCCGGCACTATCTTCCCTACAGATGAAGAAGACGCAAAAATCCGTGAAGCTGTGGCGTCTGATCCTGATGCCATGCTTCTGGAAGATCCTGCGAGGAAACTGATACCGCTGAAGTCGCTGCGAGAAAAGAGCGGGCGTGGGCGTCCCGTAGCGGACACTAAAAAGGAAAAAGTAACGATCAGGTTTTCTCCTGACGTTATCGCGGCTTTCCGCGCGACTGGCAGCAACTGGCAGCCTCGTATTGATGCAGCATTGAAGGAGTGGCTAAAAGAACATAATCCTTCTGATGTGAAAATTTGAGATCTGGCTGTGTCGTCTTCCACGGCGCCGCGTTTTAGTGTACTTGTGAGTAAAATTATAATAGAGGATAATATTCCCCAAAACCTCTTGCGAGCATAGGGGCGAAGTTAAGGCCCCTCAATTATTTAGATATTTGAATGCTTAACATTGGCGCACATCAATACGGGAATTTTTATTATTCAGCTAAGAAATTAGCTATATTTTGGTTTCCAAAAAATTTTCTATCGATTAGAAGAACATGTTTCTTTGCAACAAGCTTCTCCAATGGAATATTGGAGAATATCGCATAATCAATCGCGAATCTTTCAAATTTTTCCCCATGCGCCCCCAAAAAATTATAAAACAACATCAAAAATCCATAAGTCCCTTAACTGCCCCATTTCTTCTCTCGTTTATCCATTAAATGGAAATAACCGAGAAAAAACAATCACAGAATATATACCACAGAAGATAATTACACTTAAAATTGCTGTTTTATAAGCCATGTAACACCCATATTACATTACTTATTTTAACCATAGAATTATCGTATAAATCATACTGGCATCGATTTTCACTTCAAACCCTCCTGATGGTTATAATATATTCTTTTCAATATTCTGACTCCAGAATATACAATATTGAAATTATAAAATTTATATACCTTTTGTCTGGCGTTGTAGAATATCCCTGGATTTTCATATGACATAATTCGGGTTTATAAAAAAACACTACAATATGAAATCAGCCAGAAACTGAACTTTTACGATCACCATAAGAAGTGACTTTCCAGAAAAATTCATGATTGAGGTTAAGGTCATTACATTTTACAACCGGTTTTGGCGGAGAGTTTTGGGAAAAGGCCTTAAAACACATCAGGCCAGCCAGAAGTTCCCCCCTGACCGGCCTGATACTGATCAAGCTGAATTACATATGCTTAATCATTGCATCGCCAAACTCTGATGATTTCAGCAGCTTAGCGCCGTCCATCAGACGTTCGAAATCGTAAGTCACGGTTTTCGCTGCGATAGCGCCTTCCATCCCTTTGACGATCAGATCGGCGGCTTCGAACCATTCCATATGACGCAGCATCATTTCTGCCGACAGGATCACTGAACCAGGGTTCACTTTATCCTGACCAGCATACTTCGGTGCCGTACCGTGGGTAGCTTCGAACAGCGCGCACTCGTCACCAATGTTAGCACCCGGAGCAATACCGATACCGCCAACCTGTGCCGCGAGGGCATCAGAAATGTAGTCACCGTTCAGGTTCATACAGGCAATAACGTCATACTCAGCCGGACGCAGCAGGATCTGCTGCAGGAACGCATCGGCGATCACGTCTTTTACCACGATCTCTTTGCCGGTGTTCGGGTTCTTGATTTTCAGCCACGGGCCGCCATCAATCAGTTCACCACCAAACTCTTCACGAGCCAGCTGGTATCCCCAATCTTTAAACGCACCTTCGGTGAATTTCATGATGTTGCCTTTATGTACCAGCGTCACAGAGTCACGATCGTTAGTGATCGCATACTCGATGGCTGCACGAACCAGGCGCTTAGTGCCCTCTTCTGAACACGGCTTGATACCGATACCGCACTGCTCAGAGAAACGGATTTTCTTCACACCCATTTCTTCTTTCAGGAACTTAATCACTTTGTCTGCTTCCGCAGAGCCCGCTTTCCATTCGATACCCGCATAGATATCTTCAGAGTTTTCGCGGAAGATCACCATATCGGTCTCTTCCGGACGTTTTACCGGGCTTGGGGTGCCCTGATAGTAACGGACCGGACGCAGACAGATATAGAGATCGAGTTGCTGACGCAGGGCAACGTTCAGAGAACGAATACCGCCACCGACCGGGGTGGTCAGCGGGCCTTTGATGGCAACGCGATATTCTTTAATCAGATCGAGGGTTTCTTCTGGCAGCCAGACATCCGGGCCATACAGTTCGGTGGACTTCTCACCGGTATAGATCTCCATCCAGGAGATTTTTCGCTCGCCGTTATAGGCTTTCTGTACTGCGGCATCAACCACTTTGATCATCACTGGGGAAACATCAATCCCGATACCATCGCCTTCGATAAAAGGAATGATAGGGTTATTCGGAACAACCAGTTTTCCCTGATCCAGGGTGATTTTTTGACCTTCAGCCGGAACAACTACTTTGCTTTCCATTAACCTCTCCTTCGAGCGCTTTTTTTGTTAATGACTTGTAAGATGCGCGTCAATACTACTCGAATATTAACTCCGCGCCAATCACCTCGGGTTTGCGTTATAATGCGCTTATTGTCACAAACTGCAAAGACCATGCCGAAAACTCCTGTTAAAAATCACCGCGTTAAACGATTCAGCCAGAGTGCTGACGCCCGCCGTGCGCCAAAAGGCCCGCGTCGGGTGCTTGTTTTTAATAAACCTTTTGATGTCCTGCCGCAGTTTACCGATGAAGCGGGACGCGCAACGCTCAAAGATTTTGTCCCGGTAACCGATGTCTACGCCGCGGGTCGTCTTGATCGTGACAGTGAAGGACTGATGGTGCTGACCAACGATGGCGCACTCCAGGCGAAGCTGACGCAACCAGGTAAAAACACCGGAAAGATCTACTATGTTCAGGTGGAAGGCGTGCCGGAAGAGCAGCAACTACAGCCGCTGCGCACTGGGGTTAATCTGAAAGATGGCCCAACCCTGCCAGCAGGCATCGAACGGGTGACCGAACCCGCCTGGTTATGGCCGCGTAATCCGCCGATTCGTGAGCGTAAAGCGATTCCCACCAGCTGGCTGAAAGTCACTTTATACGAAGGCCGTAATCGCCAGGTGCGCCGCATGACGGCGCATATTGGCTTCCCGACGCTGCGGCTGATTCGTTTCGCCATGGGCTCTTTACAGCTGGGCGATCTGCAACCCGGTGAATGGCGCGATATCAGCGCCGACATAAGCAGCTGAAATCGATAACCACAGGTTAACTATCACGGAGAGCACCATGTTTAAACCCCATGTTACCGTCGCCTGTGTGGTGCAGGCCGAAGGACAGCTGCTGGTGGTGGAAGAGACCATTAACGGCGTCGCCACCTGGAATCAGCCTGCGGGCCATCTGGAAGCGGATGAAACCCTGATTCAGGCCGCTGAGCGCGAACTGCTGGAAGAGACCGGCATTCAGGCGTCGCCACAGTGGTTGCTGCGCATTCATCAGTGGATCGCGCCGGATAATACGCCGTTTCTGCGCGTACTGTTCGCCCTCGATTTGCCTTCATGCCTGCCAACGACGCCGCAGGATAGCGATATTGACCGCTGCTGGTGGCTGCCACCGCAACAGATTCTGCAGGCCAGTAATTTGCGTTCGCCGCTGGTAGCGGAAAGCGTACGTATCTGGCAACGCGCAGAGCGCTATCCGCTGGCGCTTTTACAGGCGTTTCAGTGGCCGTTTTGCGAGGGTGCGCCCGCCCGCGACGCGTGATAGAATACGCCGCTTGTTTTATTCCTTATTTCCTTATCGTGAGTGTGTCATGTCTGACAACAGCCAGAAAAAAGTGATCGTCGGTATGTCCGGCGGCGTCGACTCTTCCGTTTCCGCCTGGTTACTGCAACAGCAGGGCTACCAGGTAGAAGGCCTGTTTATGAAAAACTGGGAAGAAGATGACGGTGAGGAGTATTGCACCGCCGCTGAAGATCTGGCTGATGCGCAAGCGGTCTGCGATAAACTGGGCATGCGCCTGCATAAAGTCAACTTTGCCGCCGAGTACTGGGATAATGTGTTTGAACATTTTCTCGAAGAGTATAAAGCCGGTCGCACGCCAAACCCGGATATTCTGTGTAATAAAGAGATCAAATTCAAAGCCTTCCTTGAATTCGCCGCAGAAGATCTTGGCGCGGACTTTATTGCTACCGGCCACTATGTGCGCCGCCAGGATGTCGATGGTAAAAGCCGCCTGCTGCGCGGATTCGACGACAATAAAGATCAGAGCTACTTCCTCTATACCTTAAGCCATCAGCAAATTGCCCAGAGCCTGTTCCCGGTTGGCGAACTGGCGAAACCGGAAGTGCGTCGCATTGCTGAAGAGCTGGATCTGATCACCGCGAAGAAAAAAGACTCCACCGGTATCTGTTTTATCGGCGAGCGTAAATTCCGCGATTTCCTGGGCCGCTATCTGCCTGCGCAGCCCGGCGCGATTGTCACTGTCGATGGTCAGACCGTCGGCGAACATCAGGGTCTGATGTACCATACCCTCGGTCAGCGTAAAGGACTGGGTATTGGCGGCATGAAAGAGAGCAACGACGACCCATGGTATGTAGTGGACAAAGATGTCGCCAGTAACCTGCTGGTTGTCGCCCAGGGCGGCGAGCATCCGCGCCTGATGTCGGTTGGCCTGATTGCCCGTCAGCTGGACTGGGTCGACCGTGAAAATCTGCGCGAACCGCTACGCTGCGTGGTTAAAACCCGCTATCGTCAGGCGGATATTCCTTGTGTGATCACCCCGCTGGATGACGATACGATTGAAGTGCGTTTTGACCAACCGGTTGCCGCGGTTACTCCCGGTCAGTCAGCGGTCTTTTATCTGGATGATGTCTGCCTTGGTGGCGGCATCATTGAACAGCGTTTACCGCTACTGTAGGCCGGGGCGGCGTTCTCACCGCCCGTGCCGATGAATTGCACAGCATCAAATGCGCGCGACGCGTAAACAGGAGTAACCGTGGCTAAGAACTATTACGATATCACGTTAGCGATGGCTGGCATCTGTCAGTCGGCGCATCTGGTGCAACAGCTGGCGCATCAGGGGCATTGCGACAGCGAAATTCTGAAGGTTTCGCTGCAAAGTTTACTGGATTTAAATCCGTCATCCACGCTGGCGGTATATGGTAATAACGAAGCTAATCTGCGCTTTGGCCTCGAAAGCATGCTGGCGATCCTGAATACCAGCAACCGTCAGGGGCTGGGAGCCGAACTGACGCGTTACACGCTGAGCCTGATGGTGCTGGAGCGTAAGCTCAACAGCAATAAGTCGGCGCTGAATGAGCTGGCCAGCCGCATCTCCCAGCTTGATCGCCAGCTGGCGCATTATGAGCTGGAATCCGAAACGCTGATGAGCGCGATGGCGGCGATTTACGTCGATGTTATCAGCCCGCTCGGACCGCGCATTCAGGTCACCGGTTCGCCGGCAGTGTTACAGAACTCACAGATCCAGAGCAAAGTGCGCGCCACTCTGCTGGCGGGTATTCGTTCTGCGGTGCTGTGGCAGCAGGTTGGCGGTGGCCGCCTGCAGTTAATGTTTTCCCGCAATCGCCTTGCGAATGAAGCAAAAAGAATTTTAGCCAATATCACCCCGGCAGATATCCCGGCCGAATAGCGCCGGGTATTCAGCCCAATACCTTGTTAACGATCCAGGAGTTGCACTGATGGAATTATCCTCTCTGACCGCCGTCTCACCTGTCGATGGTCGTTACGGCGACAAAGTCAGCCCGCTGCGCGCTATTTTCAGCGAATACGGTTTGCTGAAGTTCCGCGTTGAGGTTGAAGTTCGCTGGTTACAGAAACTGGCCGCGACCGCAGAGATCAAGGAAGTTCCTGCATTTGACGCCGACGCAAACGCTTACCTTGACGCTATTGTCGCTAATTTCAATGAAGATGACGCCGCGCGCATTAAAACCATTGAGCGCACCACCAACCACGATGTCAAAGCGGTTGAGTATTTTCTGAAAGAGAAAGTGGAGTCAGTGCCTGCGCTGCATGCGGTTTCTGAGTTTATTCACTTCGCCTGCACCTCTGAAGATATCAATAACCTGTCGCACGCGCTGATGCTGGAAACCGCACGCCGTGATGTTATCACGCCGTACTGGCAGAAGCTGATTGCCGCCGTGAAAGATCTGGCGTTGCAATATCGCGATATTCCCCTGCTCTCCCGCACCCATGGTCAGCCTGCTACGCCTTCAACCTTAGGCAAAGAGATGGCTAATGTGGCTTACCGTATGGAACGCCAGCTGCGCCAGCTGGAGCGGGTTGAAGTGCTGGGTAAAATCAACGGCGCGGTAGGCAACTATAACGCCCATATCGCCGCCTACCCGGAAGTGGACTGGCATCAGCTGAGTGAAGCGTTTGTCACTTCACTGGGCATTACCTGGAACCCGTACACCACCCAGATTGAGCCGCACGACTATATTGCTGAGCTGTTTGACTGCATGGCGCGCTTTAACACCATCCTGATCGATTTTGATCGCGATGTGTGGGGCTACATTGCGCTGAATCACTTTAAACAGAAAACCATTGCCGGTGAGATTGGTTCTTCCACCATGCCGCATAAAGTTAACCCGATTGACTTCGAAAACTCCGAAGGCAACCTGGGGCTGGCGAATGCGGTAATGCAGCATCTGGCCAGCAAACTGCCAGTCTCCCGCTGGCAGCGCGATCTGACGGACTCCACCGTGCTGCGTAACCTTGGTGTGGGTGTCGGCTACGCGCTGATCGCCTATCAGGCCACACTAAAAGGCATCTCCAAGCTGGAAGTGAACCGCGACCGTCTGCTGGACGAGCTGGATCATAACTGGGAAGTGCTGGCTGAGCCGATTCAGACTGTGATGCGCCGTTACGGCATTGAAAAACCTTATGAGAAGCTGAAA
The DNA here is from genome assembly GCF_017875465.1 of Winslowiella toletana. Classification (NCBI taxonomy): domain Bacteria; kingdom Pseudomonadati; phylum Pseudomonadota; class Gammaproteobacteria; order Enterobacterales; family Erwiniaceae; genus Winslowiella; species Winslowiella toletana. The sequence continues at coordinate 4,539,043 of NZ_JAGGMQ010000001.1, read as the reverse complement.
GAGCTGACGCGCGGCAAACGCGTGGATGCGGCGGGCATGCAGACCTTTATCGACAGCCTGGCGCTGCCGGAAGAGGAGAAAACCCGCCTGAAACAGATGACACCGGCAAATTATATCGGTCGGGCTATTCAGATGGTTGATGATCTGAAATAATGTCCGGTGGGCTGGCGCAAGTCAGCCCATGTTAACCTGTTGTTTAGCTGCTTTAACCTATACTCGGCATATATTATTAGTGTTTTCATAAAGGAAAGGCTTATGCGCGTGTTGGTTGTAGAAGACAATGCCCTGCTGCGTCATCACCTGGCAGTACAGCTGCGGGATATGGGACATCAGGTTGATGCCGCTGAAGATGCCAAAGAAGCGGATTATTTTCTCAATGAACATACCCCGGATATCACACTGGTGGATTTGGGTCTGCCCGATGAAGATGGCATGACGCTGATACGCCGCTGGCGCACGCAGGAAGTGAAGCAGCCAATCCTGGTGCTGACCGCCCGTGATGGCTGGCAGGCCAAAGTGGCTGCGCTGGAAGCTGGCGCCGATGACTATGTCACCAAACCTTTTCATATTGAAGAAGTGGTTGCGCGTATGCAGGCGCTGATGCGCCGCAACAGCGGGCTCGCCTCGCAGATTATTACGCTGCCCCCCTTCCAGGTCGATCTGTCACGTCGTGAACTGACCATCAATGAGCAGCAAATTAAGCTGACCGCCTTTGAATACACCATTATTGAAACGCTTATCCGTAATAACGGTAAAGTCGTCAGCAAAGATTCGCTGATGCTGCAACTCTATCCGGATGCTGAACTGCGTGAAAGCCACACCATTGACGTGTTAATGGGGCGTCTGCGAAAGAAAATCCTCGCGGAATACCCGCAAGACGTGATCACCACTGTCCGCGGTCAGGGCTACCGCTTCGACCTCTGAGCAATGTCACTACTGCGACGCTTTATCCCTTACTCCCTGCGCGCCCGATTCCTGCTGGCAACCGCCGCGGTAGTGCTGGTTCTTTCACTCTCCTACGGCATGGTGGCAGTTGTTGGGTATGTGGTCAGTTTTGATAAAAATACCTATCGGGTGATGCGGGGTGAAAGCAATCTGTTCTTTACCCTCGCACAGTGGCAGGATGGCAAACTATCCATCGCTCAGCCGGAGCGTATGACGCTTAACTTTCCGACGCTGGTGTTTATCTATGACGAACGCGGTCGCCTGCTGTGGCAACAGCGTGATGTGCCGGAAATCAGCAATAAGATAAAGCCAGAATGGTTGCGTAAGCCTGACTTCTACGAAATCGATACCAACAGCAGCACCAGCCGCGAAGCGCTGGGCAATAACAAAGATGCGCAAAGCAAACTGCATGCCTACGACGATGACGGCAGCAGCTCCTTTACCCACTCGGTGGCTGTCAACCGCTACGATGCCACTACCAACCTGCCCGCGCTGACCATTGTTGTAGTGGATTCGATTCCGCAAGAGCTGCAGCAGTCGGATATGGTCTGGGTGTGGTTTAACTATGTGCTGCTGGTAAATCTGCTGCTGGTGATCCCCTTGCTGTGGCTGGCGGCGCACTGGAGTTTGCGACCGATTGGCGAACTGGCCAGCCAGGTGCGCGAACTGGAAACCGGCATCCGTGAAACGCTTGATCCTTATCCACCTCAGGAACTGCGCAGTCTGGTACGCAACCTCAACCTGCTGCTGGATAACGAGCGCCAGCGCTATACCCGCTACCGCACCACCCTTTCCGATCTGGCACACAGCCTGAAAACGCCCCTGTCGGTGCTGCAAAGTACTCTGCGATCGCTGCGCGGCAGCAAAACGTATTCGATTGAGCAAGCCGAGCCGCTAATGCTGGAGCAAATCAGCCGTATTTCACAGCAAATTGGCTACTATCTGCATCGCGCCAGTATGCAGGCGGATCACAATCCGCTGAAGCGCGAGCTGCATTCAGTCTCCGCGTTGCTCGACAGCCTCTGTTCGGCACTCAATAAAGTCTACCAGCGTAAAGGGGTCTCGCTGACGCTGGATCTGTCGCCGGAAATCACTTTTGTCGGCGACCCGACCGACTTTATGGAAGTGATGGGTAACGTGCTCGATAACGCCTGCAAATATTGCCTGGAATTTGTTGAGATCTCCGCCCGCCAGACTGATAACGCGCTTTACCTTATCGTTGAGGATGACGGGCCGGGCATTCCGGAAAGCAAACGCGACCTGATTTTTCTGCGCGGTCAGCGCGCCGATACCATGCGTCCCGGTCAGGGCTTAGGTTTAGCAGTAGCGCGCGATATTCTGGAACAATATGATGGCGATATTCTCACCGGCGTCAGTGAACTGGGCGGCGCACGCATGGAGGTGGTGTTCCAGCGTCAGGAAGTGGTGCACAGCGGCGAATAACGAAAGCCGCACTGCAACTTAAGATGCGAAGGTATATACTTCCAGCAAATTACCGCCTGAACTGGAACGTTATTATGGATTATCAGCTTGATCTTAACTGGCCCGATTTTATTCAACGCTACTGGCAGAAACGCCCGGTAGTGCTTAAGCGCGGCTTTAAAAATTTTGTCGATCCTATCTCTCCCGATGAACTGGCCGGTCTGGCGATGGAAAATGAAGTCGACAGCCGCTTAGTCAGCCATCAGGATGGCAAATGGCAGGTCAGCCATGGCCCGTTTGAGAGCTATGACCACCTCGGCGAGAATAACTGGTCGCTGCTGGTGCAGGCGGTGGATCACTGGCACGAACCTTCGGCAGCGCTGATGCGCCCTTTCCGCTTTCTGCCTGACTGGCGTACCGACGATCTGATGATCTCTTTCTCTGTGCCGGGCGGCGGCGTCGGTCCTCATTTCGATCAGTATGACGTGTTTATTGTGCAGGGCACCGGCCGCCGTCGCTGGCGTGTCGGCGAGAAGCAGCCACTGAAACAGCACTGCCCGCATCCGGACCTGCTACAGGTCGAGCCATTTGACGCCATTATCGATGAAGAGCTGGAACCGGGCGATATTCTCTATATTCCACCGGGTTTCCCGCATGAAGGCTACTCGCTGGAAAACGCCATTAACTATTCCGTGGGTTTCCGCGCCCCAAGCGGACGTGAACTGATCAGCGGCTTCGCGGATTATGTACTGGCGCATGAACTGGGCAGTTATCGCTTTAGCGATCCGGATGTTGCCACGCGCGATCGTCCGGCCGATATCCTGCCGCAGGAGATCGACGGCATCCGCCAGATGATGCTGGATGTGATTAATCAGCCAGAACACTTTAACCAGTGGTTTGGCGAGTTTATTTCGCAATCCCGTCATGAACTGGATGTGGCGCCGCCGGAACCGCCTTACCAGCCGGATGAGATTTACGACGCCTTGCAGCAGGGCGATACCCTGACGCGCCTCGGAGGCCTGCGCGTGCTGTGCATTGGCAATGCGGTGTTTATCAATGGCGAACCGCTGGAGAGCGCACATACGGAAGCACTGGCCGCGCTGGCCAACCAGTTAACACTCGGACTGGATGCGTTTGGCGACGCGCTGGACGATCCGTCATTCCTCGCCCAGCTGGCGGCGCTGGTAAACAGCGGCTACTGGTATTTCGGCGACGAATAAACTACCAGGGCGGCGCTAATGCCGCCCTGACTTATTTCCGCACTGCCGCCAGTTGCGCTATGCGCATAATCACCGCCACGGTCTTTTCCATATTATCCAGTGAGGCGAACTCATGTTTGCCATGATAGTTATAGCCACCGGTAAAGATATTCGGGCAAGGTAGCCCTTTAAACGACAGACTGGCGCCGTCCGTGCCGCCACGAATCGGTTTCACTTCCGGCTCAATATCACAATCACGCATCGCCTGTAGCGCCAGCTCGATAATATGCGGATGGGCTTCCACCTTCGTGCGCATATTGTAATAACTGTCTTCCAGCGTGACTTCAATCGCGCAATTCGCCGTTAAACCGCGGCTCAGACGTTTACCAATATCCTGCAGCGTTTTTTTGCGCGCGGCAAAATTATCCGCATCGAAATCGCGCACTATATAGTGCAGTTCGGCACGTTCGACGCTGCCCTTTATCTGATGCAGATGATAAAAACCTTCGTACCCGGCGGTGTGTTCCGGTGTTTCCTGCGCCGGAACTTCGTGATGAAAACGCATCGCCAGCTCCAGCGCATTGACCATCACCCCTTTGGCAGAACCCGGATGGACATTATTGCCGGTAATCCTGATGGTAGCTGAAGCGGCATTAAAATTTTCAAATTCAAATTCGCCGACACCACCACCATCAATGGTGTAAGCCCAGTCAGCGCCAAACGCCGCCACGTCGAAATGGGCGGTGCCCTTGCCAATCTCTTCATCCGGGGTAAACGCCACACAGATCTTGCCGTGCGGGATATCGCCCTGCATCAGCCGCGCCATGGCGGTCATAATTTCGGCGACACCGGCTTTATCATCCGCGCCGAGCAGCGTTTTGCCGTCGGTGGTAATCAGCGTATGACCAGTCAGCTGGTGCAGCACCGGAAACATCACCGGCGACAGGATCTCTTCACCGCTGCCCAGCGCGATATCGCCGCCGCGGTAGTTCTCCACAATCTGCGGATTAACGTTTTTCGCGGTGAAATCGGGCGAGGTATCCATATGCGCGATAAAACCGATCGCTGGCGTTGGCCACGCCACATTGGCTGGCATACTGGCCATCACGCAGCCATATTCACTCAGCGTGACATCCTGAAAACCCAGTTGCCGTAACTCGTTCTGTAGTACTTCCGCCAGCCGCCACTGGCCGTCAGTACTGGGAACCTGGCGGGCATGACTTTTTGATTGCGTATCGTAAGAAACGTAGTGTAAAAAGCGATCGAGTAATCTGTCCATCTGTCGTCCCTCTGAGTGCCTGCCGATTATTATGCTGAGCCTTGCCAGTGAAAGTATTGCGTAAAGTCATAAGCGGCTAACGTTAATATGGATTTATTAGCATAACGTTAGTCCAGATTAGCACTGCGTGGAGTGACTGCGATTCGCATCATTATTTTATTGTCAGCAATTAGCTATAACTAACCATCGCGATCAGATGGCTAAAATTGCCGCAAAAGCCACGAATCAGGCAACATTGGCTTCGCCCGCAGGCTTTACTCAGGCGGGCTGCGACTTTTTCAGGTATCATCGCACCCCCAAATTTTAAACCTGGCAGCGAAGATGATGAAAACCCACGCGCGCAAGCCACTGGTCACGCTTTCCTCGATTGGCAAAGCGTTTGACGGCAAAGAAATTATCGCCGACTTCAACCTCACCATTAATCATGGCGAGTTTATTACGCTGCTTGGTCCGTCAGGCTGCGGCAAAACCACCATTCTGCGTCTGATTGCCGGACTGGAAAACGCCGATCGCGGCGACATAGTGCTGGACAACGAAACCATCACCGACACCCCGGCGGAACACCGCCATATCAATACCGTATTTCAGAGTTATGCGCTGTTTCCGCATATGACAGTATTTGAAAACGTCGCCTTTGGTCTGCGTATGCAGAAAACGCCGGCGGCAGAGATTATCAGCCGGGTTAATGACGCGCTGGCAATGGTGCAGCTGGATCAGTTTGCCCAACGCCGCCCGCATCAGCTCTCCGGCGGCCAGCAGCAACGTGTGGCCATCGCCCGTGCGGTGGTCAACCGGCCAAAAGTGTTGCTGCTTGATGAGTCCCTGTCGGCGCTCGACTATAAGCTGCGTAAGCAGATGCAGAACGAACTGAAAGCATTGCAGCGCAAACTGGGCATCACCTTTATTTTTGTCACCCACGATCAGGAAGAGGCGCTGACCATGTCAGATCGCATCGTGGTGATGCGTGACGGACGTATTGAGCAGGACGGCACGCCGCGTGAAATCTATGAAGAGCCGCGCAACCTGTTTGTCGCCCGCTTTATTGGCGAAATTAACGTCTTTGACGCCGAGGTGATCGCCGATCTCGGTCATCAGCGCGTGCGTGCGCGCGTCGAAGGACGTGAGTGCGATATTCAGGTGCCTTTCGCGGTGCAACCCGGCGAGCGACTGCATGTGTTGTTGCGTCCGGAAGATCTGCGGGTGGAAGAGATCAATGATGACAATACCATTGACGGCCTGATTGGCTACGTGCGTGAGCGTAACTACAAAGGCATGACGCTGGAATCGACCGTCGAGCTGGAAAATGGCAAGCTGGTCACCGTCAGTGAATTTTTTAACGAAGATGATCCCGATTTCGACCACTCGCTGAATCAGAAGATGGCGGTGAACTGGGTTGAAAGCTGGGAAGTGGTGTTGAAAGATGAAAACGACGCGTAATCGCTTACAGAAAGGGGTGATTCTGACCGTAGTCAGCTGGCTGGTGCTGTTTGTCTTTCTGCCCAATCTGATGATTTTCGCCACCAGCTTTCTCACCCGTGATGACAGCAGTTTTGTGAAGCTGGTTTTTACCCTTGATAATTACAGCCGCCTCGCCGATCCGCTCTACGCCTCGGTGTTGCTGCACTCGCTGAATATGGCGCTTATCGCCACCCTCTGCTGTCTGCTGCTCGGCTACCCTTTCGCCTGGTGTCTGACCCGTCTGCCCGCACGTCTGCGCCCGCTGATGCTGTTTCTGCTGATTGTGCCATTCTGGACGAACTCGCTGATCCGCATTTACGGTCTGAAAATATTTCTCAGCACCCGCGGCTGGCTGAACGATTTTCTGTTATGGCTGGGTGTGATCGATAAACCTTTCAGCATTATGTACAGCTCGGAAGCGGTAGTGCTGGGGCTGGTCTATATTCTGCTGCCGTTTATGGTTATGCCGCTCTATTCCAGCCTGGAAAAGCTGGATAAACCGCTGCTCGAAGCGGCGCGCGATCTCGGCGCCAGCAAACTGCAGACCTTTATTCGCATTATTCTGCCGCTGACGATGCCGGGGATTGTCGCCGGTTGTCTGCTGGTGCTGCTACCGGCGATGGGGCTGTTTTTTGTCTCGGATCTGATGGGCGGCGCGAAAAACCTGCTAATCGGCAATGTGATTAAAAGTCAGTTCCTTAATATCCGCGACTGGCCGTTCGGTGCCGCCACCAGCGTGGTGCTGACGCTGATTATGGGACTGATGTTGCTGATTTACTGGCGGGCTGCACGTCTGCTGAATAATAAGGTGGTGCCAGAATGATCGCGCGCTGGTTACGCGGCGGCTTTATGGCCGTTATTTACGCCTGGTTATATATCCCGATTGGCATTCTGATTATTAACTCGTTTAATCAATCCCGCTTCGGTATCAACTGGCAGGGTTTCAGCACCCGGTGGTATAGCCTGCTGCTGAATAACGACAGTCTGATTGAAGCGGCAAAACATTCGCTGACCATGGGCGTCCTCTCCGCCACGTTCGCCACGCTGATTGGCTCGCTGACGGCGGTGGCGCTCTATCGCTACCGTTTCCGCGGTAAGCCTTTTGTCGGCGGTATGCTGTTTGTGGTGATGATGTCACCGGATATTGTAATGGCGATCTCCCTGCTGGTGCTGTTTATGCTGCTGGGCATTTCCCTCGGCTTCTGGTCGCTGCTGTTTTCCCATATCACCTTCTGCCTGCCGTTTGTGGTGATCACCGTGTTCTCGCGGCTGAAAGGCTTTGATGTGCGGATGCTGGAAGCGGCGAAAGATCTGGGTGCCAGCGAACTGACAATTCTGCGTAAAATCATTCTGCCGCTGGCGCTGCCGGCGGTGGCGGCGGGCTGGTTGCTGAGCTTTACGCTGTCGATGGATGATGTGGTGGTTTCATCATTTGTCACCGGCCCCAGCTACGAGATTTTACCGCTGAAGATCTATTCAATGGTCAAAGTGGGCGTCTCGCCAGAGGTTAATGCGCTGGCCACCATTCTGATGCTGCTGTCACTGCTGATGGTTGCCGCCAGCCAGCTGTTGCTGCGTGATAAAACCCGTCGGGTGGTTGCGCCTTGACCCCTCAGCCCGCTGGCATATAATCGCGGCGATAATAAATCGGGGCTGCGACGGCGTGCAGTCCCAACCTTTGGGAGAAATGATAATGAAAAGATGGTCACACTGGCTGATGGCCGGGGCGCTGGCGTTAGGTTTACAGAGCGCACAGGCGGACGACAGTAAAACTCTCTATTTCTACAACTGGACGGAATATGTGCCGCCCGGACTGCTGGAGCAGTTTACCAAAGAGACCGGTATCAAGGTGATCTACTCCACCTATGAATCCAACGAAAGTATGTACGCCAAGCTGAAGACCTATAAAGACGGCGCCTACGATCTGGTGGTGCCGTCAACCTACTTTGTGGCCAAAATGCGCAACGAAGGCATGATCCAGAAGATTGATAAAAGTAAGCTTAGCAACTTCCATAACCTCGATCCGCTGCTGCTGAATAAGTCTTTTGATCCCAATAACGACTATTCAATCCCCTATATCTGGGGCGCCACGGCTATCGGCCTGAACAGCGATGTGATTGATCCCAAAAGCGTTACCCGCTGGGCCGACCTGTGGAAACCGGAATATAAACAGAGCCTGCTGCTGACCGATGATGCGCGTGAAGTGTTCCAGATCGCGCTGCGTAAGCTGGGCTACTCGGGCAACAGTAAAGACCCTGAGCAGATTGAAGCCGCTTATACCGAGCTGAAAAAACTGATGCCGAATGTGCTGACTTTTAACTCGGACAACCCGGGTAATCCTTATATGGAAGGTGAAGTGAATCTCGGCATGGTATGGAATGGGTCGGCTTATGTCGCCCGGCAGGCAGGCACGCCATTGCAAATCATCTGGCCGGAAGAAGGCGGTATTTTCTGGATGGACAGCCTGTCGATCCCGGCGAATGCGAAAAACGTCGACGGCGCGCTGAAGCTGATTAACTTCCTGCTGCGCCCGGATGTGGCGGCTCAGGTCGCAGAAACCATCGGTTATCCGACGCCAAACCTGGCGGCGAAGAAGCTGCTGCCAAAAGAGGTTTCCGGCGATCCGTCACTCTATCCCGGCGATGAGGTGATTAAAAAAGGCGAATGGCAGGATGATGTCGGCGACGCCAGCATTCAGTACGAGACGCTGTTCCAGAAGTTAAAAGCAGGACGCTAATTGCAAGGGGAGCCAGCACGGCTCCCCTTTAATTTATTTATACAGCCCCAGTAAAAACGTCCGCACATACAGCGGCACCACTTCGCTGGCTAAACCGTATTTTTTCTCTTCAAACTCACTACCCACCTGGCTTGGCTCCAGATTCAGCTCAACGGTATGCGCACCCTGTAAGCGAGCTTCATGGACGAAGCCGGCCGCCGGATAGACATGGCCTGAGGTGCCAATGGCAATAAAGTAGTTCGCCTTTTCAATCGCCTGATAGATCTCTTCCATCTCCAGCGGCATCTCGCCAAACCACACCACATGCGGGCGTAACCGGTTGGGGAACTGACAGCAGTGGCAGCGATCGCCAGGATTAACATCTTCAAGCCACTCAAAAATCTGCCCGCTGCCCGGGCAGCGCACTTTCAGCAGCTCGCCGTGCATATGAATCACCCGTTCGCTACCGGCGCGTTCATGCAGGTTATCGATATTCTGCGTCACCAGCAGAAAGTTATCGCCCAGCGCCGCTTCCAGTTCCGCCAGCGCCTGATGGGCGGCATTGGGCTGGATTTCCGACTGTTGCAGCTGGCGGCGACGTGCATTGTAAAATGCCTGCACCCTCTCCGGATCGCGCGCAAAGCCTTCCGGCGTGGCGATATCTTCCACCCGATGCTCTTCCCACAAACCATCATCGGCGCGGAAAGTGCGAATCCCGGATTCAGCGGAAATACCCGCACCGGTCAGGATCACCACACGTGGCAGCGGATGGGCCAGCAGTTCCGCAGTGCGATCGCGCTCAAAAATGCGCTGGCGAAAACGTTGATGGATCTGGCGCTTAGTCTTCTTGTAGCGTGCGAGTCGCAGTCGGCGACGGGGTGTGCGCATAAAAGCTCCTTTAGTTACCTGAGGTGGAGGAAAGCGGCGCCGCGCATTCCTCCGGCATCTCCATGACGGGCTTTGGCGAAACGAGGCGTTCTGGCAACCGGTAACAGGTACTTCGCCACACGCTGTTCCAGCCCTTCATAGAGTGCATCAAAATTAGAAAGTCCTCCACCCAGCACCACCAGATGCGGATCGATCAGCGTCAGCAGATTGCCAAGGCAAACCGCTAACAGCTCGCGATAACGCTCGGTGTGGGCCAGCGCCTGCCGATCACCCTGATAATAACGGGTGATGATATCAGGCGCACTGAGAGTCTGCTGATACTGCTGCTGCCAGAGCCAGGCAAAGCCGGTTCCGGAGAGATAAGATTCAATACAGCCGCGCTTGCCGCAGCCACACTGTTGCAACGGGATATCACGCCCCAGCACTTCAAGGGCATCGACCGGCAGACGCAGATGACCAAATTCGCCGGTGATAAAATTGCGTCCGGTGACCGGTTTGCCCTCGACAATTAAGCCGCCGCCGACGCCGGTGCCGAGGATCAGGCCAAACACCACCGGATAAACCTGGAATTCATCGTCCCAGGCTTCGGAGAGGGCAAAACAGTTGGCGTCGTTATCGATACGCACTTCACGCTGCAGACGCTGCGACAGGTCGGCGCCCAGCGTTTTACCGCGCGCGGCGGGCACATTAGCGGTAAACAGCGTGCCATCATCCGGCACCGGCAACCCCGGTACACCAATACCGACACTGCCCTGCCCGCCGCTACGTTTATCGGCCTCGCGCACCAGCTGCTCCAGTACCGCCAGCAGTTGCGGATAATCATCACGCGGGGTTGGCACGCGCGTGCTCCATACCTGCCGCCGCTGCGCGTCGTACACACCGAGGGCGATTTTGCTGCCGCCCATATCGAGGCCATAGTACATGTGCTTACCCGTTTCCCTTACCTGTCGTATAAATCATCGGCACAGGCGGCGAGAACGCCGCCACTACGACAAATCCGTAGGGGAGCCGTTAACGGCTCCCGGAGTTACTGCCCGCTAAGCACGCGTGCCGGATCGATACGGCTGGCGCGCCGCGCCGGATACCAGCTTGCTACCAGGCTAAGGACAATCGCCGTCGCCAGCACCGAAATCACATCCAGCCAGTGCAATTCTGACGGCAGGAAGTCAATAAAGTAGATATCGCCGGACAGAAACTGATGACCGAGCAGGGTTTCAATGCCACGAATTAGCGGCGTCAGATTTAACGCCGCCAGCACACCGACCACCACGCCGCTAACGCTGCCAAGCAGACCCGCCATCAGTCCGTACCAGACAAAGATAGCGCGGATCAGCCCATCTTTCGCCCCGAGGGTACGCAGCACGGCAATATCACTGCTCTTGTCTTTGACCGCCATCACTAACGTTGAAACGATATTGAAACAGGCCACGCCGATCACCAGCACCATCGCCAGATACATAATCGCGCGGATCATCTGAATATCGCGATACATATAGCCGTAAGTGCCGACCCAGCTGCGGATATAGACATAGGATTGCGTTACCTGACCGGCATCGCGAACCAGCTTATTGGCGCTAAAGGGATCGTTAACTTTAATCGCAATGCCGGTGACATTATCATCCATATTCAGATACTGCTGCGCATCGGCCAGCGGCACCATCGCCAGACTGTGATCGAGCATGCCGCTAAGCTGCAGAATCCCGCTAACCTGCAGGCGCACGCGCTTTGGCTGTAACAGTTTATGCCCGGTGTCGCTGTTGGGGATCATAATCGTCAGCCAGTCGCCCTGCTGCAGATTGAGCGATTTCGCCACGCCGCTGCCGATAATCACCTGCTGCTTGCCCGGCGTAAAACTCGACCAGGCGTTGTTCTGCACAAATTTCGGCAGCGCGCTTAGCCGCGTTTCCAGCTGCGGATCAACCCCTTTCACCTGAATCGCCTGCAGTTTAGCGCCGCTTTCAATCAGGCCGGTAAAGTTAATATAGGGCGCGGCGGCGGCAATACCTGGCACCTTTTCAATACGTGGCAACATCGCCTGCCAGCCGGTCATTGGCTGATTGACCGGCTCAATCTCGCCATGAGGCACCACTGCCAGAATGCGGTTATTCAGCTCGCGTTCGAAGCCGTTCATTGCGCTCAGGCCGACAATCAGCACCGCCACACCGAGCGCGATACCGACGGTAGAGATTACCGAAATCAGCGAAACCATACCGCCACGGCGACGGCCGCGACTGAAACGTAATCCCAGTAACAGGGATAAAGAAGATGCCATTACAGCGCTCCTGCCAGCGTCAGTTCACCACTCAGCTGACCATCACGCATCTCCATCTGGCGCTTCAGGCGTTTTGCCAGATGCATATCATGGGTCACCACCAGAAACGCGGTGCCCTGGCGCACATTGAGTTCACCCAGCAGATCAAAAATGGCGTCAGCGTTGCGTGCATCAAGGTTACCGGTCGGTTCATCCGCCAGCACCAGCCGCGGATTATTAACCAGCGCACGGGCGATCGCCACGCGCTGACGCTCACCGCCGGAAAGCTCAGAGGGACGATGGGTCGCACGCTTCTCCAGCCCGACCGCCGCTAACATGGCGCGCGCTTTTTCCTGCGCTTCGGTTTTATGCACTTTGCCAATCAGCAGCGGCATCGCCACATTTTCCAGCGCGGTGAAGTCCGGCAGCAGATGGTGGAACTGATAGATAAAGCCCAGCTCGCGATTACGCAGTTCGGCTTTCGCCGATGAAGATAAACTGTTCAGCGACTTGCCGTTAAACACCACCTCACCGGAGGTCGGTGAATCCAGTCCGCCCAGCAGATGCATCAGGGTACTTTTGCCGGAGCCGGAGCTGCCGACAATCGCCATCATTTCACCCGGCTCAATGCTGAAAGAGACATTGCGCAATACATCTGTCTGCACGCTGCCTTCCTGATAGCGTTTGCACAGATCATTACACTGCAACAGGATCGAATTACTCATAGCGTAAAGCCTCAGCGGGTTGTACGGCGGCAGCGCGCCAGGAAGGATAAAGCGTCGACAGCAGCGCCACCGCCATCGCGGTAACGGCAATTGCCACCACCTGCCACGGCGAAATCGCCACCGGCAGTGCAGCGCCATCAAGGAACAGGCCAATCACTGGCATCAGATTATTGAGCTGGCTGGCCAGCAGCACGCCGAGTAAGGCGCCGAGCAGCGCACCGATAATGCCCGCGCTGGCGCCCTGCACCATAAACACCAGCATTACCTGGCGTCGCGTCAGGCCCTGGGTTTGCAGAATCGCCACTTCACCCTGCTTCTCCATAATCAGCAGGCCAAGTGAGGTGATAATATTAAATGCCGCGACCGCCACAATCAGACTCAGCAGCAGGCCCATCATATTTTTTTCCATACGTACTGCCTGGAAAAGTTCGCCTTTGCGTTCGCGCCAGTCTTTCCACACCATCCCTTGCGGCAGCGTTTGCTGGCTCAGAGTGTCAACGCTCAGCGGCTCATTCAGCCACAAGCGCCAGCCGGTGATATTGCCTGCCGGATAGCGCATCAGGCGTGACGCATCCTGCTGGTTAACCAGAATCTGGTAGCCATCGACTTCGCTGTTAGCAGCAAAAGTACCGATAACATTAAACAGGCGCTGACTCGGCACGCGTCCCATCGGGGTAAACTGGCTGGCGGAAGGCACCATCAGGCGCAGGGAGTCACCGCGCTTAACCCCCAGCTGTCCGGCCAGCTGCTCGCCGAGGATAACGTTATATTTCCCGCTTTGCAGATCGGACTGCTTCACGTTAACCAGATACGGTGACAGCGGATCCTGCTCTTGTGGCTCCACGCCGAGCATTACCCCGACCGCCACGCTGCGCGCGCTCTGCAGCACCACATCGCCGGTGGTCAGCGGCGCAACGCGGCTCACGCCCTGCAATTGCAGGCTGTCGGCGCTAATCTGCTGCGGATTAATCGATCCTTTGTCGCTGGTGACCAGCGCTTGCGGCATCAGACCAAGAATATTGTTTTCCAGCTCGCGCTCAAAACCGTTCATTACCGACAGTACGGTAACCAGCGCCAGCACCCCCAGCGTAATGCCGATAGTGGAGAGCCAGGAGACAAACCGGCCAAAGCGGTCTGAGGCGCGTCCGCGCATGTAGCGCAGACCAATAAATAGGGCAACAGGTTGATACATGTAATCCGTCTTGTGGCGCTTGCTGAGGCAAAGTGATCAAGGATGATAAAGGAGCGGCTCGCTTTATGGAACCTCTAAGCCTCTGAGTCTGCGGCAAAGGCTGTAAAGATCGTGCTGACAGAAGCCTGAATGCGTAAAAAAGCAGCAACAATACGGCCTTATCAGGCGAATGGGTCTGCCCGCAAAGCGCATAAACTATAATGACAGTATGTGGCCTGAGTATTACTGCCGTTTTAACGGCGCTGGAGTGGTACGATGTTCAAATATCCAAAAGGCAGTATCGTTAAACATAAATCCGGTGAAATCAAAGGCGAAGTGGTGAATGTGTTCGAACAGGGAGACTCACCAACCGGTTATTACGTTAAATGGGATGACGGCAATCACAGCTATCATGTTGAGCACGAGTTGTGCTGGGCCAATATCGATCGGCCAAAAATGCATTACACTCATCAATCGACCAAGTGAGCTTGCCATCCGCGCGATTCCCACCCTCTGCCGATAATCTCCGTGGCTGACGCTTGATTGATCAGAACAAAATTCCGTTCGCGATCAGGTGACCCCTGGCGCGTTCTGTGAAATCATTACGCCATATGGATAATTAAGAGAACGTCGAACCGACTATGCCAGAACAGACTCGTTATTCCCTGCCTGTGAAAGCCGGCGATCGCTCCCTGCTTGGGCAGCTGACCGGTGCGGCTTGTGCCGTTGAGTGCGCTGAAATCATTGAACGTCATCGCGGGCCGGTGATGTTAATTGCACCTGATATGCAAAATGCCCTGCGCTTGCAGGATGAGATCCAGCAGTTTACCGACCAGCCGGTCACCAGCCTTGCCGACTGGGAAACGCTGCCGTTTGACAGCTTTTCACCGCACCAGGAAATTATCTCCTCGCGCCTGTCGACCCTGTATCAGCTGCCGACACTGCAACGCGGCGTACTGATCCTGCCGGTTAACACCCTGATGCAGCGCGTCTGCCCGCACAGCTTTTTGCACGGTCACGCGCTGGTGATGCAGAAAGGTCAGCATCTGTCGCGCGATACCCTACGCAGTCAGCTGGAACAGGCCGGTTATCGCAGTGTCGACCAGGTGATGGCCCACGGCGAATACGCCACCCGCGGCGCCCTGCTCGATCTCTACCCGATGGGCAGCGAACAGCCGTACCGTATCGATTTCTTTGATGATGAAATCGACAGCCTGCGCCTGTTTGATGTCGATACTCAGCGTACGCTGGAGGAAGTGGCGGCGATCAATTTACTGCCCGCCCACGAATTCCCTACCGATAAAGGCGCCATCGAACTGTTTCGCAGCCAGTGGCGCGAACAGTTCGACGTCAAACGTGAAGCCGAGCATATTTATCAGCAGGTCAGCAAAGGTACGCTGCCTGCCGGCATCGAATACTGGCAGCCGCTGTTTTTCGATCAGCCGCTCCCGGCGCTGTTCAGCTATCTGCCGGATAATACACTGGTGGTGAATACCGGCGATCTGGAAAGCAGCGCCGACCGCTTCTGGCTGGATGTCACTTCGCGCTATGAAAACCGCCGGGTCGATCCGATGCGCCCACTACTGGCACCGGAAAAACTGTGGCTGCGTACCGACGAGCTGTTTAGCGAGCTGAAAAAGTGGCCACGCGTGCAGCTCAGCAGCGAACGACTGGCGGATAAAGCCGCCAGTACCAATCTCAACTATCAGCCACTGCCGGACCTGGCGGTACAGGCGCAGGCCAAAGCGCCGCTGGATAATCTGCGCCGCTTTCTCGAAAGCTTTAACGGTGCAGTCATCTTCTCCGTGGAGAGTGAAGGCCGCCGTGAAACCCTGCAGGAGCTGCTGGCGCGCATCAAAGTGCTGCCAAAAACCATTTCGCGCCTCGATCAGGCCAGCGAACCCGGCCATTATCTGATTGTCGGCGCCAGCGAACGCGGTTTTATTGATGGCCTGCGCCAGCGCGCGCTGATTTGCGAAAGCGATTTGCTTGGTGAGCGCGTGACCCGCCGCCGTCAGGACAGCCGCCGCACCATTAATCCGGACGTACTGATCCGCAACCTTGCCGAGCTGCATCCCGGACAACCGGTGGTGCATCTGGAGCACGGCGTCGGTCGCTATATTGGCCTGACCACGCTGGAAACCGGTGGCATCACCGCTGAATATCTGATGCTGGCCTATGCCAACGACGCAAAACTCTATGTTCCGGTCTCTTCCCTGCATCTGATTAGCCGCTATGCCGGTGGCGCCGACGAAAATGCGCCGCTGCATAAACTGGGCAGTGACGCCTGGTCACGCGCGCGGCAGAAAGCCGCGGAGAAAGTGCGCGATGTCGCGGCTGAGCTGCTGGATATCTACGCTCAGCGTGCCGCCAAAACCGGTTTTGCCTTTAAACATAACCGCGAACAGTATCAGCTGTTCTGTGAAAGCTTCCCGTTTGATACCACGCCAGACCAGGCGCAGGCGATTAATGCGGTACTCAGTGATATGTGCCAGCCGCTGGCAATGGATCGCCTGGTATGCGGTGATGTCGGCTTTGGTAAAACCGAAGTGGCGATGCGCGCCGCCTTCCTTGCGGTCGAGAACCATAAGCAGGTCGCGGTGCTGGTGCCGACCACCCTGCTGGCGCAGCAGCACTTTGATAACTTCCGTGACCGCTTTGCCAACTGGCCGGTGCGGATTGAAATGCTGTCCCGCTTCCGCACCGCGAAAGAACAGGCGCAGATCCTTGAGCAGGCCGCCGAAGGCAAGATTGATATTCTGATTGGTACCCATAAGCTGCTGCAGACCGAAATTAAATGGCGCGATTTGGGGCTGCTGATTGTCGATGAAGAGCACCGCTTTGGGGTGCGCCATAAAGAGCGCATCAAGGCGATGCGCGCCGATGTCGATATTCTGACGCTGACCGCGACGCCAATCCCGCGTACGCTGAATATGGCGATGAGCGGTATGCGCGATCTGTCGATTATTGCCACGCCTCCGGCGCGTCGCCTGGCGGTAAAAACCTTTGTGCGTCAGTATGACGACCTGGTGGTGCGCGAAGCGATTCTGCGTGAGGTACTGCGTGGTGGTCAGGTTTACTACCTGTATAACGATGTGGAAAATATCGAAAAAGCCGCGCAGCGCCTGGCGGAACTGGTTCCGGAAGCCCGCGTCGCCATCGGCCATGGCCAGATGCGCGAGCGCGAGCTGGAACGGGTGATGAATGATTTCCACCATCAGCGTTTTAATGTGCTGGTCTGTACCACCATCATTGAAACCGGTATCGATATTGCCACCGCCAATACGATTATTATTGAACGTGCTGACCACTTTGGTCTGGCGCAGCTGCACCAGCTACGTGGCCGGGTTGGTCGTTCGCATCATCAGGCTTATGCCTGGCTGCTGACGCCGCATCCAAAAGCGATGACCACCGATGCGCATAAACGTCTGGAAGCGATAGCCTCGCTGGAAGATCTCGGCGCAGGTTTTGCGCTGGCAACTCACGATCTGGAAATTCGTGGCGCCGGTGAACTGCTGGGCGAAGATCAGAGCGGACAGATGGAAACCATCGGTTTCTCACTGTATATGGAACTGCTGGAAAATGCCGTCGAGGCGCTGAAAGAGGGTCGCGAACCGTCGCTGGAGGATCTGACCAGCAATCAGACCGATATTGAATTGCGTATGCCTGCGCTGCTGCCGGATGACTTTATTCCTGACGTGAATACCCGCCTGTCGTTCTACAAGCGCATCGCCAGTGCGCAGAGTGAAGGCGAGCTGGATGAGTTAAAAGTTGAGCTGATTGATCGCTTTGGTTTGCTGCCGGATGCGGCTCGCAATCTGCTGGATATTGCCGCGCTGCGTCTGGTGGCGCAGAAACTGGGCGTACGTCGCATCGATGGCAGTGAAAAAGGCGGATTTATCGAGTTCGCCGAAAAAAACCGCGTCGATCCCGGCTGGCTGATTGGCCTGCTGCAAAAAGAGCCACAGCACTGGCGTCTGGATGGGCCAACACGTCTGAAGTTTATTCGCGATTTGGGCGACCGTAAGGTACGTATGAAGTGGGTACGCGACTTTATGGGTCAGCTGCTGGAGAATGCGGCCTGATATTTTCTCCTGCTGGAGAAAGTTTGCAGGGGAAGCAACAATGTGTTTCGCTGATTGTTGCTTCCTGCTGAAATTGACTTTCCCGCTGGCGGGCGTTAATGATCTACCTGCATCACGGGAATATATTCTCTGGCGCAGATATCACATTTAAACACTATCCTTTCAGCGGGATTCCGCATCGCCTGCCGGCGTATTTCCTCCTGTTGGGTGGCGCGATTACATTCCGGCACTTGTTAGAGTGTTGCCGGAACCATTTTCCCTGATATACGCGCCTCGTGGATAAGACGCATCCTTGCTCCAGCTTTGTCTGTTGCTGCCTGCATTTCTGCAGGACGTTCCTGTATAGCTTTGCGGCGTGCGTAAGACATTTCCTCTCCTTTAGGGTTCAAGACCGATTTCTGACGTAATTCCTTTTCCCAATCTTTTTCTGACCAATCGCCGCGCCTCATTTTAAAAGCGGCGAATAGCGTGAATAATAAAATTTGTCATATGGAAAACCCAAATTGATTTTTAACTACCCTGTTGCTATTTCTGTGCCGATAATATCTGATCTTTATTTTGTAATACTGCCATTTTTTGTAAATACCCTGTGATCCACGCTGACTTTTATCAATGCAAAAAAAAATCCGTTTGCATATCGATGCAAACGGATTTTTTTTTAATATAGATTCCTGTAACAGGATAATCTTATTACTTTTCTAATCAGGCCTGATTATTCAGCACCAGCTGACCTTTATTATCCAGCGGAATGCGCGTGCCGGGATCATTCTCCATACGGATTTTGCCCTGCTGATCGCCGATTTTATAGGTTACGTCGTAACCCAGCATTTTTTCCTGCTTATCGTAGACCGTTTTACAGCGCTGTTCGCTGGTGGTGTAGGTATCCCGCTCCTGCATGGCGCCCTGCACCTGGTTGCCGCCGTAGCCGCCTGCCAGTGCGCCAGCAACGGTCGCTACATCCTTACCGCGTCCGCCACCAAACTGGTGACCCAATACTCCACCTGCGACCGCACCCAGTACGGAACCGGTAATGCGGTTCTCATCCTGTACCGGACGGCGATGGGTCAGCGTGACATTACGACACTCCTGACGCGGATTTTTAATGGTTTCTTTAATCGGTGTTGCGGAGAGCACCTGAGCATATTGCGGGCTGCTGCTAAAGACGTTCATACCTGCAACGGCGGCTACACCTAATGCCGCTGCCACGCCAATACCTACACCCGCTAACATTGATTTATTCACAGGAAATCCTCCTGAATTGTTACCGCGCATCTATTCCCACTGCCATTTCCCTGGCAGCTTTGGCATTCCCGGCGTGCGCGACGCGCCGTGGTCATTAACCTGAAGTTTGCAGAAAGTAACCAAACGCGACAATCAGACAACCGGACGAAAGCAATAAGAAAATCCTTTTCAGAGTGTTCTTATCGGGGAGTTTGCACGACGTTTCAGAGGATAAAGTGATGGTGACCGGGTAACAAATTGCGGTTAACAGACTGAAATGGCGGGGATAACCCCGCCACTGGCGCTTAGTGCAGTTTCAGACGCGGGCGGATAACCCGGTTGATACTTCCCACCAGCATCATCAGGCCGGTTTTAAAGTAGCCATGCAACGCGATCTGGTGCATGCGATATAAGGAGATATAGACAAAGCGGGCAATGCGCCCTTCCACCATCATCGAGCCGCGCATCAGGTTGCCCATCAGGCTACCGACAGTACTGAAGCGTGACAACGAAACCAGTGAACCGTGATCTTTATAGACGTAAGGTTTCAGCGGCTGGCCTTTGATCTGCGCCAGAATATTGCCCAGCACCCGGGAGGCCATCTGGTGCGCTGACTGCGCGCGTGGCGGCACAAAACCGCCACCCGGCAATGCACAGGAAGCACAGTCGCCGATGGCGAAGATATTCTCATCGCGGGTGGTCTGTAAGTTTTCGCTCACCACCAGCTGATTAATGCGGTTGGTTTCCAGTCCACCCAGCTCTTTCATAAAATCTGGCGCTTTAATACCGGCAGCCCATACCATCAGATCGGCTTCAATAAACTCACCAGATTTGGTATTCAGCCCCTTCGCATCAGCACTGGTCACCATGGTTTGGGTTAACACCCGCACGCCCAGCTTGGTCAGTTCCTGATGCGCGGCCGCGGAGATGCGCGGCGGTAGCGCTGGCAGGATACGCTCACCGGCTTCCACCAGCGTCACGTTCAGGGCAGAGTTATCCAGCCCTTTGTAGCCATAGCTGTGTAGCTGCTTCACTGCGTTATGCAGTTCAGCGGACAGCTCGACGCCGGTGGCGCCGCCGCCGACAATAGCGATATTGACCGTTTCACGCGCGCCTTCATTCGAAGAGAATTTCAGGAACAGATTCAGCATCTCGTTATGGAAACGACGCGCCTGGCTCGGGTTGTCGAGGAAGATACAGTGATCTTTTACGCCCGGCGTACCGAAGTCATTGGAGGTGCTGCCCAGCGCCATCACCAGCGTGTCATACGCCAGTTCACGCTCGGGCACCAGCAATTCGCCCTGCGCATCACGGATTTCAGCCAGCAGCAGACGTTTGGATTCACGATCGAGGTTGGTCACCGTCCCCAGCTGGAACTGGAAATGGTGATTACGGGCATGCGCCAGATAGCTTAGCGCATCAATACCTTCATCCAGAGAACCGGTCGCCACTTCATGCAGCAACGGTTTCCATAAATGACTATGATTACGGTCAACCAGCGTAATTTCCGCTTTATTCTTACGGCCCAGTTTGTGACCCAGCTGGGTAGCCAGCTCAAGTCCTCCTGCGCCGCCACCTACGATGACAATTTTCTTTAGTGGTGTAGTCAAAAGACCCCCTCAAATGTGAACCAATCGTTAACTAAAGGTTAAAATAATATCCTTAGTAAACATAGGGTTGGCGAACTTAAATCGCTATCTGAAGGCAGGATAACATGGCGGGGTAAGCAGGTCATACCAAAATTGATCAGGGTCAATTTTAAAGCGTAAAACTCAGATTAATACGCATTTTGCAGGCGATGGCCGGCGCACTCCGGCCACGTTAAACACCGTCAGCCGAGGGTCTTAAAAGCTTTAATACGTTGTAAATGCGGGGAAATATTTTTGAACTTATGCCCCTCGACCTCATCCCAGATGATCTCATAATAATCATGCAAGGTACTGGCGCTACGCTGATTATCCAGCGCTTCATCATGACGGGAGAGAATGGTCAGACAGCGATCACGGTTCTTTTCACGGAAATTACTGACGCATTTTGTGGCGATATCCAGGTACTCTTCCGGCCGGTCGATTTTGCCGCTCATATTCTCGAAGGGGAAAAGATTAGGATTAAACATCACCTGGCGAATATCACAGAGAAAACCGATACGTTCTGCCCAGTAGCCGCCAAGGCCTACGCCACAAATCAGCGGCCGCTCATCGACGTTGAGTTGCAGCATTTTGTCAGTCTCTTTTAACAAATGCTGCATATCATGTTTCGGATGCAACGTGCTGTAACTTAACAAACGTACATCGGGATCAATAAACTGCAGCTGCAGCACCTTTTCATGATTCCCCGGACTGTTTGAATCAAAACCGTGCAGATAGATGATCATCGTTATCCTCAGCGTTGGTTACGGTAAAACCCACACTAAAGATAGAGCTTATTTAGCGGCGCTGCTTTGATCGATGACAGATTATCCACCTCAACAGCGCCGCGGCGTGATTAGCGCAGCGCGTTATGCGCCAGCCAGCGCTCATGCAACTGCGTCAGCTGGTAATTTGCACTCTTCCAGCGCTCTGACTGCAACAGCTGCTGACGGCTGAACGAACCCTGGTGATACAACTGGCTGACGCGTTCGGCTCTCACCGGCGACAGATTATCCAGTACGCTCACCGCTCCGGCGCGGTTATTACACACCAGAATCATATCGCAACCGGCATCGAGCGAAGCCTGGCCGCGCTCAGCATAGCTGCCCATAATCGCCGCCCCTTCCATCGACAGATCATCAGAGAAGATCACGCCATCAAAGCCCAGTTCAGTGCGCAATACCTGCTTCAGCCAGTGCGGCGAACCGCTGGCCGGACGCGGATCAACGTCGCTGTAGATCACATGCGCAGGCATAATCGCATCCAGCGCCCGCTCGTCAATCAGCTGGCGGAAGATCTGCATATCATGCTCGCGGATCAGCGCTTCGTCGCGTTCATCGCGCGGCGTCTCTTTGTGCGAATCCGCGCTGACGGCGCCATGTCCCGGGAAGTGCTTACCGGTGGTTTTCATACCGGCTTCATGCATCCCGGCGATAAAACGACGTGCTACCGCCAGCGCAATCGCCGGATCCTGATGGAAAGAGCGCTCGCCAATCGCCGCGCTGATATGGCCGATATCCAGCACCGGGGCAAAACTGATATCGATATCCATGGCGATCATCTCTGATGCCATCAGCCAGCCCGCCTGCTGCGCCAGTTCACCGGCGCTGGCGCTGTCATTCAGCGCGGCGAATGACTGCATTGCCGGTAAACGGGTAAATCCCTCGCGGAAGCGCTGCACGCGCCCGCCCTCCTGATCCACCGCTACCACTAAACGATTGCGCGAAGCCGCACGGATCTGGCGTACCAGCTCGCGCAACTGGGCAGGATCGTGATAGTTGCGGGTAAACAGAATCAGACCGCCCACCAGCGGATGCTGTAAAATTTCGCGCTCTTCAGCATCCAGTTCATAGCTCTGGACATCCAGCATTACCGGGCCAGGCGTGGTCAACTCCATCATAGATAGTATTCCTGTTGCAAAGCAGGCGCTCATCATAGGCGATTGTTACGTAATTTGCAGGAGGGGAAACGGGAAAAAACGTGGTTTACAGCGCCCGCCAGGCGGCGGCGGCCAGCTGCTGCAGATGATGGTCACCACTCTGCTCGGCACGCAGCTGATACCAGCTGGCCATCAGCAGGCGCAGCCAGGGCTGCCAGTGGGCAATGTGCTGCGTCAGCTTGCGGCCATCAAGCTGGTTCCGGTGCGCATAATCCGCCACCAGCTGGCCGCTGAGCGCAGCGGAGAGATCACTGGCATTAATAATGGCCGCCAGTTCTAACGCAATATCGCCGTCACCGGCATATTCCCAGTCAATCAGCCGTAGCCGATCGCTACACTGCAAAATATTGCCGGCATGGATATCCATATGCAGCGGCGCCAGACGCAACGGTTGCGGTTCACCGCGGCGCGCCAGTTGCTGCAAGGCGCGTAACCAGTGGATATTGTGCTGGCGGCACTGCTGCCAGTAACGCTGCAACAGCGGCAACATCTGTAAGCGGTAACCACTGAGGGGGTGGTGATGCAGCTGGCTGACCACCGTCACCAGTTCATCCAGATGCCGCGGGATCTGACTGGCGTCCAGCACCTCACCCGGCAGCCATTCCAGCAGCAGCCACTGCTGATGTTGCCCATACACCTGCGGCGTCAGACCACTGCTGGCGAGACGCTTTAACAGACGATATTCACGCCGACGGCTGACAAACGGGATTGGTTGCGGCGCTTCGCGGCGCGCCAGCATCGGTTGCTGGCCGACGGTCACTTTCGCGGTAAGACCAGTCAGCCCGGCTAACGGCGAAAAGCAACCGGCGGCCTGAGCCGCCGGAAACTGTCTGACAATTAGCTGTTGCAGCGCCGGATCAATGCTGTACGTCACCGTTACCCGACCAGATGATTTCGCCAGTCTGCACCAGCATCAGCTGCATTTGCAGTTCAGGGGCTTTCACATCGCCCTGCGCATTGGTGTAAACCACATACTGCGCGCCAACATAACGTGCCAGACCGATCGCTTTGCTGCGCGAGGTCAGGCTGTCTTCCGGCGACAGGCCGAGGGTCTGTCTGGCGACATTCAGCTGCTGGCTGGTCACCAGGGTGAATTTACCGTTATTCGCCAGTGCA
This sequence comes from Winslowiella toletana, assembly GCF_017875465.1. NCBI lineage: Bacteria > Pseudomonadati > Pseudomonadota > Gammaproteobacteria > Enterobacterales > Erwiniaceae > Winslowiella > Winslowiella toletana. The sequence goes on along the minus strand of NZ_JAGGMQ010000001.1, from coordinate 4,515,000 downwards.
TTTTGCAGTGCGGCAGTGGCCTTGGCAGTCTGCAGATTGCCATTGGTGCTGTTCTTAATCCGATCGACTAACAGCACACTGCCCTGCGTTACGCCATCAGCCTGCAACATTTTCGCCACTAACGGCTGAACGCTGGCATCCCAGTCAATGGAGACCAGTTTTGGCGGCTGCGGAACCGGCACACCCGGTTGCGGCGTTGGTGGCGCCGGTTGCGCTGGCTGGGCCGGTTCGACCGGAGCTGGCTGCTGTGGCTGCTGCTGTTCGCGAACACAACCGCTAAGGATTAGCGCCAGTAACATCACGCCGGAAAGTTTATAGATACTGCTGGTCACAAATGTTCCCCTTAGAGATAGAGATAAAGTCGCACTTTGCTGGCGGTAAGATTGCCCAGCTGCGAAGCGATTTCGACTTTAGCATGTGCAGGCACCACCACTTTACGCGGACGTTCAAAAGGCTGAATCTCCAGGCCCTTATCGTCATACCAGTAAAAGCGATAGTTCACCTCCACCGGTTTTTCCTGCTGATTATCCAGCACGCTGGCGGCGCGTTGTTGCCCGTCGCGTTCGCCGATAGTCGGTTCATCCGTGGTGATGCCCGCGGATAACACTGAGGACTCCATGACCAGAGACTGCGAGGTATTGATCTTTGGCGGCTTGCTGTTGCAAGCGCTGAGGGCCAGCAGCACGGCAATACCGGTAAACAGAGCGCGCATAGGGGGAGTCCGCTGAGTTATCAATGAGAAAGCAGAGGCCCGAGAGGACGGCCGCCAACCAGGTGCATATGAATATGGTACACCACCTGACCGGCATGTTGATTACAATTCATGATCAAACGGTAACCGTCTTCAGCAATGCCCTCGGCTTTGGCAATCTTCGCCGCCACGGTAATCATACGCCCCAGCGCCTGCTCATGCGCTTCTGTCGTATCGTTAGTGGTGGCAATCAGCACGTTGGGAATAATCAGCACATGGGTCGGCGCCTGCGGGGCGATATCACGAAACGCGGTCACCAGCTCATCCTGATAGACAATGTCAGCCGGAATTTCGCGGCGAATGATTTTACTGAAAATAGTTTCTTCAGCCATGGTGCAGATCCTTAGCGGAGAGAGAAGTTATGGCAGTATGAGCGAGAAATTTGTTTTGTTTCAACCTTCAGGTGACTTTTCTTTTGCCAGATGGCTAGCTTTACGCCAATTCCGCCTCTGATCACCCGCTCCCGCTCACCTCGACTTACAGCAACAGCAGTGACACCACAATAAATACCATGTCATAGCTATGCGGCAAAAATTGAATACAGCAATGAAGATCAATGCCTTGTGGGACATGTAGCTGGCATTTGGGATGTTATTGGCTTTCATGCCAATAATGTTGTCCATCTGCGTAAAGCATTTGAAGAAGCGGTTGATGATTGTCTGGTCTATTGCGCAGAACGCGGCCATCAACCTCTGCGTCCCGCCAGTGGAAAAATTAGCCTGCGGATCCCGCCGGAGATTCATTCTGCCGCTGAAGTCTCAGGAAAAAGCGTTAATCAGTGGATCAGCGACGCACTGATGAAAGCCTCATACTGTTAAGTTGTCGTTTTTAAACGTCAAAAAGGGAGCTTAGGCTCCCTTTTTATCACCGGCTAAAGACTAAGAATGATTACGAATATAGTCGTCCATTTCAGTTTTCAGGTTATCAGACTTGGTGCCGAAAATAGCCTGCACGCCAGAGCCTGCAACCACTACGCCCGCAGCGCCCAGTTTCTTCAGGCCAGCCTGATCCACTTTCGCCACATCCGCCACACTGACACGCAGACGGGTAATACAGGCATCAAGGTTAGTGATGTTCTCTTTGCCACCAAAAGCGTTGACCAGGTTAGCGGCCATCTCATTTGAAGTACCGGTAGTCTGCTCAGAGATAGTCTCTTCACGGCCCGGTGTTTTCAGGTCCAGTTTGGCAATCAGCACACGGAATACGGTGTAGTAAATCAGGCCGTAAATAATACCGATGATAGGGAACAGCCAGATTTTGCTGCTGTTGCCGCTCAGAACGATAAAGTCGATCAGGCCATGTGAGAAGCTGGTGCCATCACGCATACCCAACAGGATACAGATTGGGAATGCCAGACCGGCCAGAATCGCATGGATGCCGTACAGAATCGGCGCCACGAACATAAAGGAGAATTCGATAGGCTCGGTGATACCGGTCAGGAAAGAGGTCAGCGCAGCGGAGATCATAATACCGCCCACTTTGGCGCGGTTTTCCGGCTTCGCCGAGTGCCAGATAGCGATCGCCGCAGCTGGCAGACCGTACATTTTAAACAGGAAGCCGCCAGACAGTTTACCTGCGGTTGGGTCACCCGCCATATAGCGTGGGATATCACCGTGGAATACCTGACCTGCCGCATTGGTAAACTCACCAATCTGCATCTGGAAAGGAACGTTCCAGATATGGTGCAGACCAAAGGGCACCAGCGAACGCTCAACCACACCGTAAATGCCGAAAGCGACCACCGGGTTCTGATACGCCGCCCACTGGGAGAATTCCTGAATTGCCGCACCGACCGGAGGCCAGATAAAGGAGAGCACCACACCCAGAATAATCGCCGTCATACCGGAGATAATCGGCACAAAACGTTTACCGGCAAAGAAGCCAAGGTATTCAGGCAGCTTAATACGGTAGAAGCGGTTAAACATATAGGCCGCGATGGAACCGGCGATAATCCCGCCCAGCACACCAGTATCGGCAAGATGCTTCGCTTCAATCTCTGCGGCTGGCAGATGCAGAACCAGCGGCGCGACCACCGCCATGGTTTTCACCATAATGCCATAGGCCACCACGGCAGCCAGTGCCGAAACACCGTCGTTATTGGTAAAGCCTAACGCCACGCCGATAGCAAAAATCAGCGGCATATTGGCAAACACCGATCCACCTGCCTCTGCCATAACATGGGAGACAACAGCCGGCAACCAGCTAAAGTTTGCTGAACCAACGCCCAGCAGAATACCGGCAATCGGCAGCACCGATACCGGCAACATTAGCGATTTACCGACCTTTTGCAGGTTTGCAAATGCATTCTTAAACATATTGTGAAGCTCCTGAGTATGATTGCTTTTTTACCGCGCAGTGCGCGTTGTAAAGGGGGGAGGATCCCTTTACGGGTGGAGCGTTTTAGCGCTCTCGGTATTTATTACGGAGAGTAAAATAATTCCAGCTTATTTTATTTGATGGCTATCACGTTTCCTTGAAGCTATAGCTTAAAATCTTAAAAAATGTTTAATTATTGCCAGTTTTTTAAACAAAAAAAGTGCGCGCCCCTTTCAGGGCGCAGCACTTTACGACTTTTGTTTATTAATTACGAGCTCTAAAAAAATCAGACCAGCGGCGCAGCGCCAAGGCGCGACAGGGGAATATGGAACAGGTCTGAGAAGTTTTGCGTGGTCGCCGCCGCCAGCGTTTCTGTATCGACGCCTTTCAGCACCGCCATATAATCGGCAACATCACGGGTATAAGCCGGCTGATTCTCTTTGCCACGATAAGGCACTGGCGCCAGATAAGGTGAATCGGTCTCAACCAGCATGCGGTCCAGCGGCACAAAGCGCGCCGCCTCACGCAGCGCTTCCGCATTGCGGAAAGTGACAATACCGGAAAACGAAATATAGAAGCCCATATCCAGCAGCTTGCCTGCGGTGTCGCGATCTTCAGTAAAGCAGTGCAACACGCCGCCACAGCCTTCAACCTGCTCTTCGCGCAGAATCGCCAGCGTATCTTCACGCGCATCGCGGGTATGTACAATCACCGGCTTATTCAGATCGCGTCCAACGCGGATATGTTCGCGGAAAGAGGCCTGCTGACGCGCTTTGGTTTCCGGCTGGTAGTAATAATCCAGACCGGTTTCGCCCAGAGCCACCACACGTGGGTCCGCCGCCAGCTGACGCAGTTCGGCGAAGTCATACTCTTCAGCCTGATTTAACGGATGGACGCCGCAGGAGTAAGCCACATTGTGGCGATCGCCAATCAGCTGCTGCATCGCCTTATAACCTGGCAAGGTGGTCGCGACGGCCAGCATAAATTTCACATCACGCGCGGCGGCTTTCGCCAGCACATCATCCAGATCTTTGTGCAGATTTTCGTAATCCAGGCCATCAAGATGGCAATGGGAATCAACTAAAAACATAAGGTTACATCCATCGGTTCGGGCGAGGTTACCGGCTCCCGCTTATCGGTAAAAAAATCTGTTCCCAGCTTAACAGCTGTTCAGTCAGAAGCAGCTCGCGGTTAACCGCCACCACATGGCGCAGCCGATCGCGGCAGGTCATCCAGCTGCGCAGGCTGCTGTCCAGCGCAGATGACGGCAGCTGCTGCGCGATTTGCCCGACCAGCGTTTGCTGATCGACATTGGCAATAAACTGTCCGCCGCCCTGCTGCCACTTCATGGCATCAATCAGTAAGGCACACAGCCAGCCGATACGCGCAGCGGCGTCATCATGGTTAAGCACCGGCAGCAGACTCAACAGATCCTGCTGCAATGCCGTCGCCAGTGTGCTGCACAGCTGCTGGCGCTGCGCCCACAGTTTCTCATCCAGCAACGCCAGCGCAGCGGCCGGTGCGCCACTGCTCAGGCGCAGCGCACTGGTGCAGTCATGCTGGACCGCCTGGCTCTGTTTTTGCAGCCAGCGCAGGCACTGCGCCTCGTCCGGCGGTGCAAGATGCCAGTTAAAACAGCGGCTACGCAGCGTGGCTAACAGGCGCTGCGGTTCGCGGCTGCTGAGGAAAAACCAGGTATTTTTCGGCGGCTCTTCCAGCGTTTTTAGCAAAGCATTGGCGGCAGCTTCAGTAAGCTGGGCGCTGTCCGGTAGCCAGACCACTTTCGCGCCACCCTGCTGGGCATGATGATAGAGCTTTTCTGTTACACCACGCACCGCATCAATTCCCAGCGAGCTTTTACCCTTTTCCGCTTCCAGCTTATACCAGTCCGGATGGTTGCCCGCCTGCATCAGCTGACAGCCATGGCATTCACCGCAACTTTTTATGTCGTCGCGGCGCTGACACATCAGCCAGCGACTCAGCGCCCAGACCAGCGCGTCGTCGCCCATCCCCGGCAAAGCCTGAATCAGTAACGCGTGATGACCGCGGTCAGCCTGATGCTGCCCGACAATTTGCCGGTAAGGCTGATTCAGCCACGGATACCAGTTCATTACGCCTGCCCCGCCAGCCACTGCTGCAACACCGCTTTAAGTGACAGTGTCACATCTTCGATTTTTTGTGTCGCATCGATGGTTTTAATCCGCGGATCGGCGGCGGCAAGTTCCAGATAACGCTGGCGGGTGCGGATAAAGAAGTTCAGTGACTCCTGTTCGATACGGTCCAGCTCGCCGCGCGCACGCGCACGCTGCAAACCAATTTCCGGCGTCACATCGAGGTAAAGCGTTAAATCCGGCGTAAAGTCACCCAATGCCGTAGTACGCAGCGTCTCCATCAGCTGACGATCGAGGCCGCGTCCGCCACCCTGATAAGCTTGTGACGAGAGATCGTGACGATCGCCCACCACCCACGCGCCACGCGCCAGCGCCGGTTTGATCACCGTGTCCACCAGCTGCACGCGTGCGGCATACAGCATCAGCAGTTCTGCTTTATCCGTAACTTTTTCGCCTTCAATGCCCTGCTTAATCAGGTCACGCAGTTTTTCCGCCAGTGGCGTGCCGCCAGGTTCACGGGTAAAAACCAGCTCACCGATGCCATGCTGTTGCAGCACTTCAACAATCGCATCCCGGGCGGTGGTTTTCCCCGCCCCTTCAAGGCCTTCAATAACAATGAATTTACTGTTCATTCTTTTCCTTCAGCGCCTGACGATAAACAGCAACCGCGCGGTTATGACTGGCAAGGTTGGTGGTAAAGGTATGTCCACCTTTGCCATCGGCAACAAAATAGAGATAACTGGTTTTCAGCGGATGCGCTGCGGCCTCCAGCGACGCCTTGCCCGGCATCGCAATCGGCCCTGGCGGCAATCCGCTGATGGTATAGGTATTATACGCGGTTGGCGTCTCAAGATCTTTGCGCGTCAGGCTGCCGTTATATTTTTCGCCCATGCCGTAAATGACCGTCGGGTCGGTCTGCAGACGCATCCCCAGTCGCAGCCGGTTGATAAATACCGAAGCCACTTTACTGCGCTCATCGTTTACTGCGGTCTCTTTCTCAATAATCGAGGCCATAGTCAGCAGATCGGTCGGCGTTTTATACGGCAGATCGGCCATTTTTTCCTGCCAGACACTGTCGACCAGCGTTGCCATACGCTGATGTGCCCGCTTCAGCAGCGAGATATCAGTGGTGTTGGCGGTATAGAGATAGGTATCCGGATAGAACCAGCCCTCAACGCCGTCAGCGCTGTCCAGCTTCAGCGCCTGCGCCAGGGTGGAGAACTGGTCATCAGCCAGAGTATGTCTGATATAAGGCGCGGCGCGCATCGCGGCCAGCCACTCCTGCAGCCGGGTGCCTTCGACAAAGCGAATCGGAAACTGCGCCTCTTTACCACTGGCCAGCAGCGCCAGCATCTCGCGCACCGTCATTCCCTGCGTCAGACGATAGGTGCCCGCTTTAAATTTCGCCAGATCCGGCTCCAGTTTCAGCAGCGCGCCAAACCAGACCGTTTGCGGTACGATCTTATCGCGCACCAGCTGCGCTTCCAGCGCCACCCGGCCAGTGCCGGCAGGCAGTGTAAAGATGGTTTCCTGGTCAATCGTCAAAGGTGAAGCGGCAAACTGGCGAATCTGCCAGTAACAGGTGGCGATAATCAGCGCCAGAATGACTATCGCTGCGGCGATAACTTTGCGCGTTTTTGTCATGCAATATCCATTTAATTAGCAATGTGGGCTGATCAGATCAAACAGCTGGCGGGAAGCATAACGCCACTCTTCAATCTGATAAACCGGCAAAACAGGCATCAGTGCGTTGCAAATCAGCACTTCATCGGCACGGGAGAGCACACTCATCTCCACGCTGACTTCCTGACAGTGATATCCCTTTTGTTCCAGCAAACTGATAATGCGCTGGCGCATAATGCCGTCGACCCCGGAGTGCGTCAGCAGCGGCGTAAATACCTGCTGGTCGACGCGCCAGAACAAATTGGCCGCACAGCATTCCACCAGCTTACCCGCAGTGTCAAGCACCAGCGCCTCATCTGCGCCAGTCTGCTCAAGTTGCGTACGGATTAATACCTGCTCAAGACGATTCAGGTGTTTGATGCCTGCCAGCAGCGGATTCAGCCCCAGGCGTATCGGACTAAGCGCCAGACGCGCGCCACTGTCACGCAGGCGGTGATAATGCGCCGGATAAGGCGCCAGTGAGACAATCCGCGTTGGCGACGAGCAGCCTGCTGCACTGTAACCGCGTCCGCCGCTGCCACGGCTGATGACCGCTTTCAGCACCCCGTCCCCCTGCTGCTGTGCCGCTGCCTTTATTTCAGCTTCCAGCGCCAGCCAGTCAACGCCTTCAATCAGCAGCCGGCGCGCGCCCAGCTGTAAGCGCTGCAAATGGGCAGTCAGCCAGTCAACTTCGCCGTCCCGCACCCGGGCGGTCGTAAAACAGCCGTCGCCAAACTGCACCGCACGATCACTGACCGCCAGCCGATCCTGCACCTCACCATTGATCCAAACCATGCCTTGCCCTTTTTCAATTCGCCTGCGCTGTCAGATTACCTGAGTGCCCGTCTGAAGCCAAATAGCAGCAATTTTGCTGCGCTATTATTTTTGTGCAGCGGAAAAATGTCCCACTGACTATTTGCAGTTAATTATTTTTGATTGTTATCACAAAAACTAACACTGTATTGCATCACCGCTTGTTTTAACGCTGCTCTGTGGCAGAATCCGCCAATATTATTTAGGATTGTTACTGTTCTCAGGCAAAACCTAAACCCGGCGGGCTGGCATTTTTATTAATGCAGCCCGCCGGGTTTAGGTTTTTTTTTGGTCTGAATCCGGTACCCCCCCATGCCAATAAGGAGGATTTATGCGTTATACCTGAGCATGCCAGCGGAGAACCCCTGTACAGCGGCTGAAGCAGCACACGCCATTATCAGATGATGATGACGAATTTCTGTTGCCTGAAAAAAATATAACCAAATAAAAAGTGCCACCACAGCCTGAGCTGAAATTAATAAAAATTTAACCCTTAACCAGAACAGGTTTATCTGTTAATGACAGGATGCTCATTATGACCTCATATCCTCTGAAATTAATTGCCGTACTGCTCGCGACAATATTAGCGCCGCAATATGCCACTGCAGCAAAACTCACGGTTGAACAGCGACTGGAATTGCTGGAAAAAGAGCTGGCCAGCAATAAACAGGCGTTACAACAAACCAGAGCGGAATTTGTCGCTTACAAACAGCGAACCGAACAACAGCAGGCCGCCGCCAGCAGTGCGCCGGTTTCTCCACAGCCAGCGAGCAGTCCAGTGACGCCGGACATCAGCAACAGCAGAAACCAGCCAACGCTGAAAGAGATCAGTCAGTATGTTAAGGATGATATTGGTTTTACCTATTCCGGTTATTTCCGCAGTGGCTGGGGCACCAGTAGTAACGGCTCTCCCAAATCCTATGCCATTGGTTCACTGGGTCGTTTCGGCAATGAATACAGCAGCTGGTTTGATCTCTGGCTGAAGCAGCGGGTTTACAATGAAAACGGTAAAAGCGCGCAGGCTGTGATTCAGCTGGATGGCAATGTTGGCCAGCAGTACTCCTCCGGCTGGTTTGGCGAAAATAGCGGTAATGAAAATATTCTGCAATTCTCTGATATCTATCTGACCACCAAAGGCTTCCTGCCATTTGCGCCGGAAGCAGATTTCTGGGTGGGTAAACATCATCTGCCAAACTATGAAATTCAGATGCTCGACTGGAAAGGTTATCGCCAGGACTCCGGCGCCGGTGTCGGCATTGAAAATATGCAGCTGGGTCCGGGCCTGCTGGATATGTCGCTGACGCGTGAAGATCTGGACGTTTATAATCGCGACCTGACGGCAACCACCCAAATGAATACTAATTCGATTGATATTCGTTACCGCGATATTCCGTTATGGGAAGGAGGTTCGTTAACCCTGATGGGCAAATACGCGATGGCGAACAAAACCGACACGCAGAAAGAGAATGAAGATAATAACAGTTACTACGCGTTAAAAGATGCCTGGCTGGCCTCGGCTTCACTACGTCAGGCTCTCAGCCGTAAAGGATTTAATGAGTTAACCCTGCAAGGGGCGAATAACTCCATTGCCAGTAACTTCTCCAACTATTCAGAAGCCAATCCGTCACTGGGCGTCAACGGCTATTACTACGGCGACCACACCAATGGCACCGCATTCCGCGCTTATTCGCAAGGCGAAATGTATCTGAGCGACCGCATTATTATGGCCAACGCGCTGGTTTACTCACGTGGTAGTGACGTTTACAGCTATCAGAGCGGCGCCCACAGTGACTTTGAAAGCCTGCGTACCGTGGTGCGTCCGGCATGGATATGGGACCAGTTTAATCAGACCGGTGTTGAACTTGGCTGGTTTACCCAGACCAATAAAACGCAGAATGGCACAAACCTGAAAGAGTCTGCCTGGAAATCCACCCTTTATCATGCATTTAAGGTGGATACCAGTATCCTCAACTCACGCCCGGAAATTCGGTTCTACGGCACTTATATCCATTTACTGGATAACGAGTTATCCCGCTACAGCTTTGCGGACGAGAAAAACGACCAGTTTACCGTCGGCGTACAGGCAGAGGTGTGGTGGTAATGCTTTGTCTTACTAATATGTCTGAAGGAAAAAAGTGATGAATAAGAGCGCCTTAACACTGCTGGTGACCAGTGTACTCCTGACGTCGGCGGCTGCGGTGAATGCCGCTTCGCTACCGGCAGATTTTCCGACGCTGCCGCCACAGGATCGCGCGGTAAAAGACTATGTTACCGGCGTTAATGCCGATAACAGCGTCACTTTCCGCCTGTTTGCCCCAACAGCAACAAAGGTCACGCTGTTTACCGGCGCCACGCCGGAAAGCTATATCTCGCACCCGATGAGCAGGGATGTTGCTGGCATCTGGACTTACCGCTCGGCGGTGCTGCCCCCGAACCTGTATGAGTACTTTTTTAATGTAGATGGCTTCCGTAGCATCGATACCGGCAGCGCGATCACCAAACCACAGCGGCAAGTGAATACCAGTCAGGTGCTGGTGCCAGGCAGTCTGCTGGATGTGACCGCAGTGCCGCATGGCGAGGTGCGCACCCTCACCTATCATTCGCGTGAACTGGACGGAGAACGCCAGCTGATAGTATGGACACCGCCGGGCTATGAGGCGATTAAGCAGCCACTGCCGGTGCTCTATTTCTATCACGGCTTTGGTGACAGCGGGCGCTCGGCTGTCGATCAGGGAAGGATTCCGCAGATAATGGACAATCTGCTGGCAGCAGGGAAAATCAAGCCGATGCTGGTGGTCATTCCTGATACCGAAACCGATACCGCCAGCACCACGCCGGAGCACTTTGTACCGCAGGATCGACGCAACGTGTTTTACCCGGCCAATGCGCGTGCTGCCGACCGTGAGCTTATTCACGATATTATTCCGCTAATCACTCAACGTTTTAATACGCGTAGCGATGCAGGTGGCCGTGCTCTCGCCGGTCTGTCGCAGGGAGGTTATCAGGCGCTGGTGTCGGGCTTGTCCCATCTCGACTATTTTACGGCGCTGGCCACCTTTAGTGGCGTCAGCACCACCACCGTGCCCAATGCCGACGTTGCCGCCCAGCTGGCGAAACCACAGGAAATTAATCGTCAGTTAACGAATTTCACCGTGGTGGTGGGTGAAACTGACAATATTACCGGCAAGGATATCGCCGGACTGAAACAGACGCTGGAGCAGAAAGGAATCAAATTCGACTATCAGGCTTATCCGCAGCTTGGTCATGAAATGGATGTCTGGCGTCCGGCGTATGCCAGTTTTGTGCAGAAGCTGTTCCGCTGATGCTTTACGAACTGTCCCGGTTGTAATCGCCAGGACAGTGTATCAGTAACAAACGATACGCCGGCAGCGCTGCAGATAGTCGATACTGCTGGTGGTCAGACTCTGTTTCACGTCGTGCGGTTCAGCTGGCGCTTAAACCGCTTAAAGAAAAACGGCCTCCTGTAAAGGAAGCCGTTTCAGTACGATCAATAGCCACAGAGTTACACTTTGCGGAAAATCAGGGAACCGTTGGTGCCGCCGAAACCGAAAGAGTTACACAGGGTGTATTCCAGGTTACTCACCTGACGCGCTGTATGTGGTACAAAGTCGAGATCGCAACCTTCATCCGGGTTATCCAGGTTGATGGTTGGCGGTACAACCTGGTCGCGTAAGGCAAGAATTGAGTAAATAGACTCAACGGCGCCCGCCGCACCCAACAGGTGACCGGTCATAGATTTGGTGGAGCTCACCATCACGCTACGCGACGCGGCGCCAAATACCGTTTTCACGGCCTGGGCTTCCGCTTTATCACCTGCCGGCGTTGAAGTGCCGTGGGCGTTAACATAGCCGATCTGCTCCGGAGACAGTTGCGCATCTTTTAGTGCGTTTTCCATCGCCAGCGCTGCGCCCGCACCATCTTCAGGTGGTGAGGTCATATGATAAGCATCGCTGCTCATGCCGAAACCCACCACTTCTGCATAGATTTTTGCGCCGCGCTTTTTCGCGTGTTCATACTCTTCGAGCACGACCATGCCAGCGCCATCGCCCAGCACAAAGCCATCGCGATCTTTATCCCACGGACGGCTCGCCGCCTGCGGATTATCGTTACGCGTTGATAACGCTCGTGCTGCGCCAAAGCCACCCATACCCAGCGGGGTACTGGCTTTCTCTGCGCCACCAGCGACCATCACATCAGCATCGTTGTACGCAATAATACGCGCAGCGTGACCAATGTTATGCACGCCGGAAGTACAGGCAGTGGCAATCGAAATACTTGGACCTTTCAGGCCGAACATAATTGTCAGATGACCGGCAATCATGTTAACAATGGTAGAAGGAACAAAAAACGGACTGATTTTGCGCGGGCCACCGTTAACCAGTGAGGTGTGATTCTCTTCGATCAAACCTAAACCGCCAATACCAGAACCGATTGCTGCGCCAATACGGCCAGCGTTCTCTTCTGTTACTTCCAGGCCGGAATCCTGCATGGCCTGAATGCCAGCGACAATTCCATATTGAATGAAGGCATCCATCTTGCGCTGATCTTTGCGCGAGATAAATTCTTCACAATTAAAATCCTTTACTAAGCCAGCAAAACGCGTTGCGTAGGCACTAGTATCAAAATGGTCGATCAGGCTGATGCCACTCTGACCGGCAAGGAGAGCACTCCAGGTGGACTCTACGGTATTGCCGACAGGAGACAACATGCCAAGACCGGTCACAACTACACGACGCTTAGACACGTTCGTCCTCCAGGGAGGGAAAATATTGACACTGTGTGGGACGTACAATAAAACTCAGGCGGTCAAATGACCGCCTGATGATGTTCAATTAAGCCTGATGATTATTGATATAATCAATTGCGGCCTGAACAGTCGTGATTTTCTCGGCTTCTTCATCCGGAATCTCAGTGTCGAACTCTTCTTCCAGAGCCATTACCAGCTCAACGGTATCAAGAGAATCAGCGCCCAGATCTTCTACAAAAGAGGCAGTGTTAACAACTTCTTCCTGCTTAACGCCAAGCTGCTCGCCAATGATTTTCTTAACGCGTTCTTCGATAGTGCTCATACTATTAAATTTCCTATCAAAACTCGCTTTCGCGATGGTTTTCGTAGTGTATAAAATGTTGAAAAAGATGCAACTAAATCCCGGCTGGTCAAACCACGATTTTACGCTATTTTGCGGCTTTTACCGCAAATAACGCAAATAATTTTCGTGATTATCAGACCATGTACATTCCGCCATTGACGTGCAGCGTCTCACCAGTGATGTACGCGGCCTCGTCAGAGGCTAAAAATGCAACGGCATTGGCGATTTCCTGAGCGTCACCGAGGCGACCCGCAGGCACTTCCGCCAAAATACCCGTACGCTGATCTTCACTCAGCGCACGCGTCATGTCCGTCTCTATAAAGCCCGGAGCCACAACGTTAACAGTAATGCCACGTGACGCGATTTCACGCGCCAGTGACTTGCTGAAGCCGATCAAACCCGCTTTTGCTGCAGCGTAGTTTGCCTGGCCCGCATTACCCATGGTTCCAACTACAGACCCGATGGTAATGATACGGCCCACGCGTTTTTTCATCATCGCGCGCATTACCGCCTTAGAAAGACGGAATACCGAAGTCAGATTTGTGTCCAGAATATCCTGCCACTCATCATCCTTCATACGCATCAGAAGATTATCACGCGTAATGCCAGCATTATTGACTAAAATGTCCACTTCGCCAAATTCAGCACGAATATTTTCCAACACGCTCTCAATTGAGGCCGCATCGGTGACGTTAAGGAGCATGCCCTTACCGTTATCACCCAGGTAAGTGCTGATCGCGTCAGCACCATTCTGGCTGGTCGCCGTACCTACTACTTTAGCACCGCGTGCTACCAGCGTTTCCGCGATAGCACGGCCAATGCCGCGACTTGCACCAGTTACCAGTGCGACTTTGCCTTCGAAGCTCATGTTTATCCTCGTGTTATTGTTCAATAGCCGCTGACAGTGAGGCCTGGTCATTAACCGCCGCCGCTGTCAGGGTGTCAACAATACGTTTGGTCAGTCCGGTCAATACTTTGCCCGGACCCACTTCCAGCAGCGAAGTCACGCCCTGCGCTGCCATAAATTCGACGCAACCGGTCCAGCGCACCGGGTTGTACAGCTGACGCACTAAAGCACTGCGAATCGCTTCTGGCGAGGTTTCGCATTTTACGTCAACGTTATTCACCACCGGGAAGGCGGGCGCATTAAACGTAATGTTTTCCAGCGCCAGCGCCAGTTTATCCGCAGCAGGCTTCATTAACGCACAGTGTGAAGGCACGCTTACCGGTAATGGCAGCGCACGCTTGGCGCCCGCGGCTTTACAGGCAGCACCTGCACGTTCAACAGCTTCTTTATTGCCAGCAATCACGACTTGTCCCGGCGAGTTAAAGTTCACCGGCGAAACCACCTGACCTTGCGCAGAGGCTTCACACGCCTGCTGAATAGCGGCATCGTCGAGGCCGATAATCGCCTGCATCGCGCCAGTCCCTTCCGGAACCGCTTCCTGCATCAGCTTACCACGCAGTTCGACCAGTTTGATTGCTTCCGCAAAATCCAGCACGCCTGCACAGACTAAAGCAGAGTATTCGCCCAGACTGTGACCAGCCATCATTACTGGCGCTTTACCGCCTTTTTCCTGCCATACGCGATAAATTGCGACCGAAGCGGCCAGCAGCGCTGGCTGGGTTTGCCAGGTTTTATTCAGCTCTTCGGCAGGACCCTGCTGGGTCAGCTGCCACAGGTCATAACCCAGCGCAGCGGAAGCTTCACGGAAGGTGTTCTCAACCGCTGGATTTTCCACAGCGAGGTCGGCCAGCATGCCGACAGTCTGAGAACCCTGTCCCGGGAATACCATTGCAAATTGCGTCATCATCAATTCCTGTTAATCAAAAACGAACCAGCGCCGAACCCCAGGTGAAGCCGCCACCGAAGGCTTCCAGCAGAATCAGCTGACCGCGTTGAATACGACCATCACGCACCGCTTCGTCCAGCGCCGCTGGCACGGAAGCCGCAGAGGTGTTGCCATGACGATCAAGGGTCACCACCACTTTATCCATGTCCATACCCAGTTTACGGGCAGTCGCACTGATAATGCGCAAGTTGGCCTGATGCGGCACCAGCCAGTCAAGGGCTTCACGATCCAGATTATTCGACTGCAGGGTCTCATCAACGATATGGGCCAGTTCAGTGACCGCCACTTTAAATACTTCGTTGCCCGCCATCGACAGATAAGGCACATCCTGCTGATTAGCGCGATCCTGATACGGCAGCTTTAACAGTTCGCCATAACGGCCATCAGCATGCAGATGCGTAGAGATAATGCCCTGCTCTTCGCTGGCGCCGAGAACAACCGCACCGGCGCCGTCGCCAAACAGGATAATGGTGCCGCGATCGTCAGGATCCAGCGTACGCGCCAGCGTATCTGCGCCGATCACCAGCGCATGCTTAACCGCACCATTTTTAATATATTGATCGGCCACGCTCAGCGCATAGGTAAACCCTGCGCAGGCTGCGGCGAGGTCGAATGCTGGCGCATCATTAATACCCAGCATTTGCTGAATCATACAGGCCGAACTGGGGAAAGCATGGCTTGACGATGTGGTCGCGACGATAATCAGTCCGATCTCATTTTTATCAATGCCAGCCATCTCCAGCGCGCGCTCAGCGGCGTGGAAGCCCATCGTGGCGACGGTCTCATCCGGACCGGCAATGCGGCGTTCACGAATCCCGGTGCGAGTGACAATCCACTCATCCGACGTATCCACCATTTTTTCCAGATCGGCGTTAGTCCGCACCTGTTCGGGTAAATAGCTACCCGTACCGATAATCTTCGTATACATGTACGCTCAGTCACTCTTAGGTAATACAGCCTCAAGGCGGGCGGCAATTCGCTCAGGAACTTGCCGCCGCACCGCCTGCTCTGCCTGTTGGATCGCCACAGCAAATGCGCGTTGATTCGCTGCGCCGTGGCTCTTAATTACGGTGCCCCGTAATCCTAACAGACAAGCGCCATTGTACTGGTCGGGGTTGAGGTGACCAAAGCGTTTCGCCAGACGTTTTTTAATCCAGCGTCCGAGCAATGTCATCCACCACGCCCTTTTGTTACCTTCGCCCGGTGATTGCAACAGCGAAAGGAACATTCTCACCACGCCTTCCATCGTTTTCAGCGTGACGTTGCCCACGAAACCATCGCAGACTAAGACATCCGTTTTACCGGTCAGAAGGTCATTGCCTTCAACGTAACCAATATAGTTGATATCTGGCGATGCCCGCAGAATTGCTGCAGCATCGCGAATACTGTCGAGACCTTTCGTCTCTTCCTGACCGATATTGAGCAGCGCCACGCGCGGGTTAGCGATATCGAGCACCTGCTCCGCCATCACCGCGCCCATTATGGCAAACTGCACCAGCAGAGCGCTGTCACACTCAACGTTGGCGCCAAGATCCAGCACCACCGTCCTGCCCTGCTGCTGATTCGGCAACACGGTCATCAGCGCCGGACGTTCAATCCCGTCCAGCGGCTTTAACAATAATTTTGCCAGCCCCATCAATGCGCCGGTATTACCGGCACTGATACAGGCCTGTGCCTTGCCCTCTTTCACCAGCTCCAGCGCCACGCGCATCGAACTGCCGCGACTGTTGCGGATCGCCTGAGAAGGCCTGGCATCACTGGCAATAACCGATTCTGCAGGAATGACCTGCACACGCCCCTGTAAAGCGGAATCAGCTTTGGCAAGTGATGTCGAGATTTTGTCGGGGTCACCGACCAGAAGAAGATGCAGTTGCGAATTAGAGGCCAGTGCCTGCATTGCGGCAGGCACTGTCACGCAGGGACCGAAGTCCCCGCCCATGGCATCTATCGCCAGGGTCAAACGTGTCAAAGTATCGCCTTGCGTGACCGCAAGATATTACTTAGCGATGACCTTGCGACCGCGGTAGTAACCATCCGCAGTGATGTGGTGACGCAGATGAGTTTCGCCAGAAACTTTATCTACGGAAAGAGCGGCGGTGGTCAGAGCGTCATGTGAACGACGCATGCCACGCTTGGAACGGGTTGGTTTATTCTGTTGTACGGCCATGGACCTTACTCCTATTACTTACGCTTTAAACTGGCTAATACGGCAAATGGATTTGGTTTCTCCGCCTCTTCAGGCAGTTTGCCAAACACCATGTCCGCCTCGGACACTTCACAGTGTTCAGAATCATGAACCGGAACGACAGGCAAAGCGAGGATGATTTCATCTTCGACTAATGCCAGCAGATCAATTTCGCCAAACTCGTTGACGTTGATCGGCTCGTACGCTTCCGGCAGTGCTTCAGCCTGATCGTCATTGACCACCGGACTAAAACAATACGTTACGTGGACGGCGTGAGGGAATGATTTACCACAACGCTGACACGACAGAGTGACCGCCAGCTCAGCAGTGCCATTCAGCACCGCGAGACGTTGGTTGTCGATCGCGAACGACATAGTACATTCAATATCACTGTCCACACTGACGACCGACTCGGCGACGCGCTCCACCTGTTCAGGTGTATAGACGCCCTGATAATCCAGGCGTTTTTGAGCCGTACGTACCGGGTCAAGAGTCAGGGGTAATTTTACCTTTTGCATAGGGCGCGCATATTATCTTTGTAACGACGTAGAGTCAAAGAAAAAGGCCGTTAAACAGCATCTTTCACCCATTATTCGCATCCAGTGCGGCGCATAGTTTAAAATGCCTTTATCCGATTCGCTATATATTCCGCAAAAAATTATGACTAATTTGGTTTTAGCCTCAACTTCACCCTTTCGCCAGGCGCTGTTAAATAAACTTGGCCTGCCATTTATCACCGCTGCGCCCCAGGTGGATGAGACGCCACTCGCGCAGGAAACCGCGCCACAGCTGGTCTCGCGCCTGGCGGCAGCCAAAGCGCAGGCGCTTGCGCGGCACTATCCTGATCATCTGATAATAGGCAGCGATCAGGTTTGCGTATTAAACGGACAAATAACCGGAAAACCGCATACCGTTGAAAATGCCTGTACACAATTACGCCAGGCAAGCGGCCAGTCTGTTATTTTTTATACCGGACTGGCTCTTTACGCCAGCGGTCGGGCGCAGATACAAACCCTGTGTGAAACCTTTACTGTCCATTTTCGTCACTTAAGTGACGCGGAAATTGCTGCTTATGTCGCCAGAGAGCAGCCGCTGAACTGTGCGGGCAGCTTTAAAAGCGAAGGTCTGGGGATTACTTTATTTGAGCGCTTAGAGGGGCGTGATCCCAATACATTAGTTGGATTGCCGCTGATTGCCTTGTGCGCCATGCTGCGTGAGGCGGGGATGGATCCGTTGCTGTCGCAGAGGCTGCAGAACGATTAGCACCGCGCCCGCCATTCAGACGGGAGCCGTTAACGGCTCCCCTACGGTGTTGCAGATGCCCAGGCGCTTATACATTCTCGCCGCCCAGCAGCTTATTTATTACGCTTTTTTATTACGAAGAAAAGCCAGACAGCGTTTTAAACCGTCATCAAGTGGCGCTTCCACCCGCATCACTTCACCGGTGTTGGGATGAGTAAAACGCAGCGCCGCCGCATGCAGAAACAGACGATTCAGTCCGCTTCCCGCCAGCTGGCGATCGAAATCACGATCGCCGTAGCGATCATCAAAAGCGATCGGATGGCCGCCATGCAGGGTATGTACGCGAATCTGATGGGTACGTCCGGTCACCGGGCTGGCTTTTACCAGCGTTGCCATGTCATAACGTTCTTCCACTTTAAAGCGCGTTTCTGAAGCTTTACCTTCACTACTGACGCGCACAACACGCTCGCCGCTTTGCAGAATATTTTTCAGCAACGGCGCCTGCACGACTTTCAGATGCGACGGCCACTGGCCACGCACCAGCGCCAGATAATCCTTCTGCATCCCTTTTTCACGCAGTTGTTCATGCAGCGAACGTAGCGCTGAGCGTTTTTTAGCCACCAGTAAAATACCGGAGGTATCGCGATCAAGACGGTGCACCAGCTCAAGGAAGCGAGCTTCCGGCCGCAGTGCGCGTAATCCCTCTATCACGCCGAAGCTCAGGCCGCTGCCACCATGCACTGCAGTGCCGGAAGGCTTATTCATCACCAGAATATGCTCATCCTCATACAGGATGGCATCAGCAAGAGAGGCGACTTTCGCCAGCTTCGGCGAAACCGCATCTTCATCACGCTCCGCCACGCGGACCGGCGGAATGCGCACCTCATCATTCTCTTCCAGCTTGTACTCAGGTTTAATGCGTTTTTTATTCACCCGCACCTCACCTTTACGCACAATGCGGTAAATCATGCTTTTAGGCACACCTTTTAAATGGGTGCGTAAAAAATTGTCGATACGTTGCCCCGCTTCATCAGCGGAGATGGTAATCATTTTGACGGATGGCGTATTGGTTTTCATGGTCGGCGATTCTAATTAGTGAGGGATAATAGCGCCACCTCTTTTTCTGTGCTTAACTGAAAGTCTGTCGGGTTAAGTACGCTATATGAGCGCTTTTTATACGGTTTTCTTGTAACTCCGGAAAAACACGCAATAAAGCTGGAATAAACTTCTCAAGGCGGTAAAAGTAACCTTGCTATAACAAGGTTAGCAATGGAATAATGTTAGCGTTTTTTCACGCTGTACCTTGTTAAAACAAGCAAATATCTACCCAAAGTAATTGAAGTTGCAGCAAGGCAGCAAGGGAACGAATCCCGGCGAGCTGACTCAGGTCAGTGATTCGGGTGAGTGAGCGCAGCTAACGCCGCTGCGGCTTCAAGAACGAAGGGTATAAAGGAATTTTGCCGGATAGCACACACACGCAGCAATGGCGTAAGACGTATTGTGAAATCAGGCATTTAGCGGGCTGCGGGTTGCAGCCTGGACGATAAGACGGGATTGACTCTTTCTGGTAATTCAGTAGTGGTTCCCCTCGTAAAAGCGCTGTTTTTTCCGTATGAAAAACAGGCTGCCGAGATTTTGCGCCCCTTAGCAGGCGACAACCGTGAGGTTGACGACTTTGCGAACAGACACGGGGCCATCGGTTGTTCATTGTCCAGCGTTACCATGCCCGTAGCTTTGTCACTAATGTAAGAATAATGAGTAAGTTACGATGAAAAGAATGTTGATAAACGCAACTCAACAGGAGGAGTTGCGTGTTGCCCTGGTTGATGGACAGCGACTGTACGATCTGGATATCGAAAGCCCAGGACACGAACAGAAAAAAGCCAACATCTATAAAGGAAAGATCACCCGCATTGAACCGAGTCTTGAAGCTGCATTTGTCGATTACGGTGCCGAAAGACATGGTTTCCTACCTCTGAAAGAAATCTCCCGCGAATATTTCCCTGCGAATTACAATTCTCATGGCCGTCCAAATATTAAAGACGTGCTGCGTGAAGGCCAGGAAGTAATTGTTCAGATTGATAAAGAAGAACGTGGTAACAAAGGCGCAGCCTTAACCACCTTTATCAGCCTGGCGGGCAGCTATCTGGTACTGATGCCGAATAACCCGCGTGCGGGCGGCATCTCGCGCCGTATCGAAGGCGACGACCGTACCGAGCTGAAAGAAGCGCTCTCTTCACTGGAACTGCCGGATGGCATGGGTCTGATCGTGCGCACCGCAGGCGTAGGCAAATCTGCCGAAGCCCTGCAGTGGGATCTCAGCTTCCGTATGAAACACTGGGAAGCGATTAAGAAAGCCGCCGACAGCCGCCCTGCTCCATTCCTGATCCATCAGGAAAGCAATGTTATCGTCCGTGCTTTCCGTGACTATCTGCGCCAGGACATCGGTGAAATCCTGATCGACAATCCGAAAGTGCTGGAGCTGGCGCGTCAGCATATCGCCGCCCTTGGTCGTCCGGATTTCAGCAGCAAAATTAAACTGTACACCGGTGAAATCCCGTTGTTCAGCCACTACCAGATTGAATCGCAGATTGAGT
This sequence comes from Winslowiella toletana, assembly GCF_017875465.1. Classification (NCBI taxonomy): domain Bacteria; kingdom Pseudomonadati; phylum Pseudomonadota; class Gammaproteobacteria; order Enterobacterales; family Erwiniaceae; genus Winslowiella; species Winslowiella toletana. The sequence goes on along the minus strand of NZ_JAGGMQ010000001.1, from coordinate 4,494,359 downwards.
CCGCCTTCCAGCGTGAAGTGCGCCTGCCGTCAGGCGGTTCTATCGTTATCGACAGCACCGAAGCACTCACCGCTATCGATATCAACTCCGCACGCGCCACCCGCGGCGGCGACATCGAAGAGACCGCATTCAACACCAACCTGGAAGCGGCCGATGAGATCGCCCGCCAGCTGCGTCTGCGTGACCTGGGTGGCCTGATCGTTATCGACTTTATCGATATGACCCCGGTACGCCACCAGCGCGCGGTAGAAAACCGTCTGCGTGAAGCGGTACGTCAGGATCGTGCGCGCATCCAGATCAGCCATATTTCACGCTTCGGCCTGCTGGAGATGTCGCGTCAGCGCCTCAGCCCGTCACTGGGTGAGTCCAGCCATCACGTCTGCCCACGCTGTAGCGGCACCGGCACTATTCGTGATAACGAGTCGCTGTCACTCTCCATTCTGCGTCTGATTGAAGAAGAGTCGCTGAAAGAGAACACCAAAGAAGTGCATGCCATTGTTCCGGTGCAAATCGCCTCTTACCTGCTGAACGAAAAACGTGATGCAGTGAGTGCGATTGAAAAACGCCAGGGCGGTGTGCGCGCGATCATCGTGCCGAACGATCAGATGGAAACGCCGCACTACTCAGTCCTGCGTGTACGCATTGGTGAAGAGACGCAAACCCTCAGCTACCACCTGCCGAAGCTGCATGAAGCTGAAATGGCGCTGCCTTCTGAAGAAGAGCATGCCGAGCGTAAACGTCCTGAGCAACCTGCCCTTGCCGCCTTTGTCATGCCAGATGCGCCACCTGCACCGCAGGAAAGCACTGCGCCGGCCAAAGAACCGCAACCAGCGCCAGCCGTACAACATGCAGCCGCCGCCGCCGCGCCACAGCCGGGCCTGTTCAGCCGTCTGATGGGTGGTCTGAAGAAACTGTTTGCTTCTGAAGAAACCAGCAGCAGCGCCCAGCCGCAGCAGGAAGTCAGCGAGCCAGCAGTTGCGACTGAAGCGACGCCTCAGCGTAACGACCGTCGCAACAATCGCCGCAATAACAACAACCGTCGCGATCGTAGTGGCGAACGTGGTGGTGAGCGCAACAACCGCGAACGTAATAGCGAAAGCCGTGACAACCGCGACAATCGTGACAATCGTGACAATCGTGACAACCGCGATAATCGTGATTCCCGCGATAATCGCGAAAGTCGTGAAGGCCGCGAAGATAATCGTCGTAACAGACGCCCTGCCGCCGCAGTCGCAGCAGCAGAGCCGCGTGACGATCTGCAACCGGCGCAGAGTGACGAAGCCCGCGCGCAACAGCGTGACGAGCAACAGCAGCAGCGTCGCGAGCAACGTGCGGAACGCCAGCGTCGTCGTCAGGACGAGAAGCGTCAGCAACAGCAGGAAGCGAAGAGCGAGCAGCCGGTAGTTGAAGAACCCGCCGCTGTCGCCGCGATTGCGCCTGAAGCAGATAACGAAGAGAACGTGCAGGTGATGCCGCGTCGTAAGCCGCGCCAGCTGAGCCAGAAAATTCGTTTCGAATCAGCTCCGGCTGCCAGCGTTGCTGAAGAGCCAGAAGCCGCGCCAGCGCCGCTGCTGGCAGACGAGCGCGAATTCCCTGTGGTGCAGCCTGCGCCAGTGGAGACCGGTGCCGAAGAAGATGACGCAGAAAACCGTGACAGCATGCCACGTCGTTCACGTCGTTCGCCGCGCCATCTGCGTGTCAGTGGTCAGCGTCGTCGCCGTTACCGTGACGAGCGTTACCCGTCACAGTCACCGATGCCGCTTGGCTTCGCCGCGGCGTCGCCAGAAATGGCATCCGGCAAAGTGTGGATCACCTACCCGGTGGCACAGAGTGCGGACGAGCAGACCGTGGTTGATAGCGCACCAGAAGCCGTAGCTGAAGAGCAGCAGCCGCAACTGAGCGCCGCAGCTGTCGCGCTGCCTGAGAGCGATACCGTCGCCGCTGCTGCGGAAAGCATCAATGCTGAGCAGCCGGTAGCGGAAGTTGAGCCACAGCAGTTGCCAGAACCGGAAGTCACCCTGGTGGAGACTGAAGAGACCGCAGCGATTGAAGCGCCGGTAAACGAAGAACCTGCCGTGATTGCCGCCGCAGATGAAGCGGTTGCTGAACAGACTGCCGCCGCCGCTGAGCCCGCCGATGACGCCAGCAAAGCAGTAGCCGAAGCACTGGAAGCCGCTGAAGAAGCGCCAAAAGTGACTGAGGACGCGCCACAGCCGGTAGCTGAAATCATCAGTGAGATCGCCAGCGACAACGTTGCGGATGTCAGTGAAGAAGTTGCCGCCGAAGTGGAAGAAGTGACTGCCGCAGCAGACGTGGTTGCCGAAGAGCCGGCAGTGGAAACTGAAGCACCGGCTACCGCAGTCAGCGCGCCACAAGCGCCAGCTATCGCCGTCAGTGAGCCACATGCACCGGTTGCTGCACGTGATACCGCTATCGCGCCAGTAGTGGCTGCATCGGTTAACTTTAAGCATCACGCAACCGCGCCGATGACCAAAGCACCTGCGCCAGAGTGGCAGCAGGAGCCTGCACGTCACAGCGACTGGGTACGTCCGGACTACGCCTTTGAGGGTAAAGGCTCCGCAGGCGGCCATGCGGCAACGCATCAGGCCACGGCGCCGGCGACCAAGCCTTAACTTGTTGGCAGTAACAGCCCATCTCACCGATGGGCGTTACCCGTAAAAATCCCCTGCCAGCGCATGCTGTCAGGGGATTTTTTTATCTCTGCAAGTCTGCATCTCCCCGCCAGCAAAAGATCGCATCCACTGACTGACAGATTACCGGCAAAAAAAATCCCGTTAACCGCTGGTGAGCGAGTAACGGGACAAAAAAAACGTACCCGGTTTAAGCACGTTCAAATTTGGATGATCATTTACGAGTTAAGCTGGAACAGCGACATCTTGGACATACTGCTAAAGGTGGAATAAGACGCCTGCAACGCTGACTGCAGCATGGTGTAAGAGGAAATAGAGCTGGTGTAATCGGCATCCACCAGATTACTCATCTGGGTGGTATAGCTCAGATCGCGATCAGCACTCAGGTCATCCAGTTTTTCCAGCTCATCCAGCTGCGTACCGGTCTCAGAACGCACTTTAAGCACATTATTCAGTGAATTGGCTAAACCACGAGTCGCTTTACCCAGCGCCGCGGTATAAGCATCTGTGGTCGTCTCATCAGCGCCATCTTGTGGCACTTTCAACGCAGCAATCGCATCGTCCAGCATTTTGAACAGATCGGTTTCGCTGGCGCTGCCATCCGGCTCTGCTTCTGCAGTACTGGTCAGCGTTTGAAAAATTTCTTTGCCGGTATGACTGATGGTCATAGAGCGGGAAGCGTCAACCTGCTGGGTGATAGCCTGATCGCCGCCGTTGTAGACCATGGTGCCGGTGCTGTCATCAAATGGCGCAGCATCGGTCTTATAGCCGGCAAACAGATAACGTCCGTTGCCATCTGTGCTGTTCGCCAGGTTCATCAGCTGTCCACGCACACCTTCGAGCTGTGTCGCCAGCGAGGCGCGGTCATCGTCACTCAGCGTGCCGTTGCCAGCGTTAACCACCAGACTCTGCGCCGAGATAATGCTGCTGGTGACGTTTTGCAGCGTACTCTCTTCCAGCGACAGGTTCTGGGTCGCGAAGTCACGTGCCAGACCGAACTGCTTGCTTTGCGCCTGAGTTTGCGCCAGCAGCACCGCATTCGCCGAGGCGATAGGGTCATCGGACGGGTTAACCACACGTTTACCGGAGGAGAGTTGCTCCCCCGCTTTCAGCCAGGATGACTGCGCGTCAATGATCGCTTTGGTCTGCTGGCTATACATCATGCTGGTACTAATACGCATAGCGTTAAATCCTTATTTCTGATTCATTAACGGATGTTGATCAACGCGTCAAAGATAGTCGATGCCGCCTGCAGCACCTGGGCGTTCGCCAGGTAATACTGCTGGAATTGCGTCAGGTTGACATACTCTTCATCGAGGCTGACACCCGAGATCGCCTGCTGGCGGGTAGTCAGCTGCGTTACCACGCTATCCTGAGTGGTACTGGCGGTTTCCAGCGAACTGGTTTTGTTACCGACAACACTGACCATTGTGGCGTAAGCCTGGCTGTAAGTACTTTTGCCATTGACCAGAGTGCTGGTTTGCAGGTTCAGTAACTTCTGCGCATTGGTGTTATCACTTACGCCGCTACCGGCGGCCGATCCGGCGGCAATCTGTCCTTCATCGGTAATAGCGACCGACATATTGACAATTGCATCAGTGACCGGCTTAACCACAAAACTGTCTTTGGCGGCGGCGCCCGTGCTGCCAGAGATACTGACTTCCAGACCATCAAACACCAGCGTCGGATCACCGGTAGTGCTGTTGGTGCCGGTGGTGTAGCTGACCGAGGTATTATCCGATGAACGGGTCACCTTCCAGCTGGAGCCATCATAAGAGACGTTATAGTCCGTCGCCTGCACCGCACTGGAGTCGGTGATAGTGGCGGACAGACTGGCGGTGCCGCTGTTTTTACTGTTGGCGACCGTAGATGGCGAACCAACAGTAAAGAAATCGATACCGGTGTCGCCATCGGTGTCATAGCCCGCACTGTGCTGGGCGTTAAAGGAGTCCGCGAACACCAGCGCCAGCTGATTAAGCTGGTTGCGTGCAGTGGAGAGATCCTCGCGACGGAATGCCAGCGTGCCACCCAGCGAACCGGTGGTCAGCTGTTTTTCCGGGATCTCAACATTGCCTGCGGTATTATCGACATAACCCACCGTCAGCTTTGTCGGATCGCTGCTGGAAGCCATCGCCACCAGCTGCTTTGAGGTGTTGCCGCTGACCAGCTGGGTGCCATTGCCAATCGAAATATTGTAGCTACCGTCCTGTTCAGAAACGGTCACACCGATAATGTCGTTCAGCTGGCTGACTAACTGGTCGCGCTGATCCAGCAGGTTATTCGGGCTTGCGCCAGTGCCTGCAGCAGTCAGTTTGGTGATCTGCTTATTCAGGTTGGCAATCTGCGTGGAATAGGTATTGATTTGCTCAACGCTGGAAGTGATGGTGGTATTGACCCCGCTTTCCAGATTGCGCAGATATTCATCGGTGCTTTTGAACTGGCTGACCAGTCCCTGCCCCTGGCTCAGCATACTCTGGCGCGCGGAAGCGTCATCCGCACTGCTCACCACGTTTTGCACGGCAGTAAAGAAACTTTGCATCGAGGTTGACAAACTGGTCGTCGAACTGGCGAACAGATCATCAATGTTGGAAATCTGGCTGTACTGCGCACTGAGCGCGCTGCTTGAGGCGCTGGCGCCGCGCAGCTGGGTGGTGATAAAGCTATCATACTCACGATTGACGCCGACAACATTGACACCGTTACCATAGTAACTGCCGCCAACCTGGGTGCTGGCCGCCTGACTCAGCGCCAGAGTCTGACGCGTATAGCCGCTAACCGTGTAGTTACTGATATTGTTACTGGTGGTATTAAGCGCAGCCTGGGCGGCTGTTAAACCGCTCATTGCGGAGTTAATTAAGCTGGACATGTCGGTTCCTCGTTTTCCCGCACAATGTTCGGGCCGGCATTAGTGCTAACAGTTGCCGGAGAAGTGTCATCTCACCTCCGGCCTGTAATGGTTATCGGCGTTTTTAAGTGAAACTTGAGAAAAATAATCAGAACAATTTACTGAGATCGCTGCTGTAAGCCTTCACCACTTTTTCGCCCATATTCTTGAATTGCTGGATCATTCCCATCAATTTTTGTGCATACTTAGGATCGGTGGCATAACCTGCGGCCTGCAGCGCCATCGCACCCTGCTCGGGGGTACTGGCATTGGCAACCGCGGCATAACGTGGGTTATTGCTGATCAGCTTGACGTAGTCGGTTAAGGCTTCGGTATAGGAACCATACACGCGGAAACTGGCCTGCACTTTTTTCGCCACGCCATTTTCATATTCGGTAGTGGTAATCTCGGTCTTCTCACCCTGCCAGCTGCTGTTAGCTTTAATCCCGAACAGGTTATAGCTCGGCTTGCCGTCGCGGGTCATAATCTGCCGCTGGCCCCAGCCGGACTCCAGCGCCGCCTGCGCCAGAATCAGGTGATGCGGAATACCGCTTGCGGCGCTGGCCGCCTGCGCTGGTTGCGCCAGCGTGGCGAGAAAGTCGCTGCTGTCGCCGCTCAGCGTCATGCTGCCGGTTCCAGCCGCGGGCAGTTTCGGCATCGCACGGCGCACCATCTGCTCCAGCTCGATCGGCGGCAAGGTATTAATAAACTTCTTATCCAGCAGCATCGGCAGAGTACCGGCGGTCTCATCCGGCGCCACCGACGGCGCCATCTGTTTCACAATGGTATCCGCCAGTCCCAGCCCTTTATTGCCAATCTCCTGCGCAACCTGCTGATCGTACATTGAGGTAAACATACGCGTCTGTTCAGTGCTCAGCAGACCGTTCTGCGGCAGCGCCTGACGCATGCTTTTCAGCATCATCTGTACAAACATACCTTCAACCTGTTTCGCTACCTGCAGCGCTTTCCCTTTCGGGTCGCTACCGGCTTCACGTTTCAGATCGTTAAGCGACTGGCTGTCAAACGCCGCGCTGGTCAGCGATTGCGAAGAGTTAGCATTCATCAGATAATTTCCAGTTTGGCGCGTAAACAACCGGCACTCTGCATCGACTGCAGAATCGACATCAGATCCATCGGCGTTGCACCCAGTGCATTCAGCGCACGCACCACACTGTTGAGGTTGGCACTGGCGTTCACCCGCTGCAGCGCGCCGCCTTCCTGACGTAAGTCGATCTGCGTCTGTGGCGTCACCACCGTCTGACCTCCGCCCAGCGGCGTGGTCGGCTGACTGACGTTCTGCGACTGGTTGACGGTAACCGAGAGATTACCCTGCGCCACAGCACAGCTATCCAGCATCACTTCGCGGTTCATCACCACCGAACCGGTACGTGAGTTGATAATCACTTTCGCGTCCTGCAACGGCACGGAGACATCGATATTCTGAATATCGGCCAGCAGACGCACCTGCGCGCTACTGTTAGCGCTGGTACGAATCTGCACGGTGCGTGCATCCAGCGCCTGCGCCGAGCCATAACCGCTGCGGCTGTTAATCGCGTCGCTGATCCGCTGCGCCATGGAGAAATCTTCGTCGTTCAGCTGCAAATTAATCACATTCGCCGTGCCGAAGTTAGTCGAGAGTTCGCGTTCAATGGTGGCGCCACCGGTGATACGCCCCCCATTCAGCTGGTTAACCTGCACGCTGCTGCCACCTGCAGAAGCTCCGGCACCGCCGACCAGAATATTGCCCTGCGCCAGCGCATACACCTGGTTGTCGACACCTTTCAGTGGCGTCATCAGCAGCGTACCGCCACGCAGGCTTTTGGCGTTACCCATTGAGGAGACCACCACATCGATCTGCTGCCCCTGACGACCAAAGGCGGGCAGTCTGGCGGTGATCATCACCGCCGCCACATTTTTCAGCTGCATATTGGTGCCGGCCGGCACGGTAATTCCCAGCTGCGATAACATGTTGCTCAGCGACTGGGTAGTAAAAGGCGTCTGCGTCGTCTGGTCACCGGTGCCGTCAAGGCCAACCACCAGGCCGTAGCCGATCAGCGAGTTACCGCGTACGCCTTGTACGCTGGTCAGATCGCGAATGCGATCGGCGGAAGCCAGTGAACTGACGCCAAGCAGCAGACAAAATGCTGCGCGAAGAATAGATAGTTTACGCATTGTTACCTCTTACAGCGGTGCGACGTTCAGGAAGAAACGCTGCAGCCAGCCCATGTTCTGTGCTTCGTTGATATAGCCGTTGCCGACGTACTCAATGCGTGCGTCTGCCACCTGGCTGGAGACAACCGCGTTGCTACCGCTAATCGTGCGCGGGTTAACCACACCGGAGAAACGAATAAATTCGGTGCCCTGGTTAATCGCAATCTGTTTCTCACCCACCACTTTCAGGTTGCCATTCGGCAATAGCTGATTAACGGTAACGGTAATGGTGCCGGTAAAGGTGTTATTAGCGGATGCGCCGCCTTTACCAGCGAAATCATTTTTGCCCGTGCCTTCAACCGCGGTTTTATCGCCACCCAGCAGACCATTCAGTGCGCTTGGCACTGAAGTCAGGCCGACGCTGGTGCTGCCATCGCGGCTGGCATTAGCTGAAGAGCTTTTACTGGCACTGACGTTTTCCTGCAGCGTAATCGTCAGGGTATCGCCAATATTGCGCGGACGACGATCCTCGAACAGCGGCTGATAGCCGTAGTTCATCGGCATCACGCCCTGAAAAATTGAACCGTTAACCACCGGCGGCGAAGCTGGCAGCGGCTGAGCCGTTGTCGAGCCTTCCACTAAAGGGGTACGCGGAACTAAGGCACAACCGTTAAGGGTCAGGAGCAAACCTGCTACTAACCAACGTCCAGGCTTGAGATGTAATTGCTTCGCCACGGATTCACTACCTTCTAAAAGTCTGTTATGAGGGCGAGAGTAGCCCCGCCCTTACTGCAAAATCAGCGGCTTAAAGCTGCGACAGCTTCTGTAGCATCTCGTCGGAGGTGCTGACCGCTTTACTGTTGATTTCATATGCACGCTGGGTCTGGATCATGTTGACCAGCTCTTCCGCCACATTGACGTTAGAGGATTCCACATAACCCTGATACAGCAGGCCAGCGCCGTTCAGCCCCGGCGTACTGTCGGTTGGCGCACCGGATGACTGCGTTTCCTGGTACAGGTTTTCACCCATACTTTCGAGGCCCGCATCGTTGATAAAGGTGCTCAGCGTTAACTGCCCTACCTGCACTGGCGTGGTCTGTCCCTGCTGAGTGACGCTGACGGTACCGTCACGCGCCACGGTCATGCTCAGGGAGTTCGCCGGAATGGTAATCGCCGGCTGCACCGGGAAACCAGCGTTGGTCACCAGCTGACCGTTCTGGTCGGTCTGGAACGAACCGTCACGGGTATAAGCCACGGTGCCGTCTGGCATCTGTACCTGGAAGAAACCCTGGCCATTGATCGCCACGTCTTTCGACGAGTTGGTCTGCGACAGGTTACCCTGGCTGTGCAGACGCTCAGTGGCCACCGGACGCACACCAGTACCGATCTGTAAGCCAGTCGGTAAGGTGGTCTGTTCGGATGACTGGGCGCCCGGCTGACGGATGGTCTGATACATCAGATCTTCAAACACCGCACGCTGGCGTTTAAAGCCGTTGGTACTGACGTTGGCCAGGTTGTTGGCGATAACGTCCATATTGGTTTGCTGAGCGTCAAGACCGGTTTTAGCTATATATAAAGAACGAATCATATTGTTTTCCTGTGTCCTTAACTGGACATGTTAAGGATCTGGTTCGCGCGTTGTTCGTTTTCATCGACAGCCGAGATCACTTTCATCTGCATCTCAAAACGTCGCGCGTTAGCGATCATATCGACCATCGTGGCCACCGGTTTCACGTTGCTGCCTTCGAGCACGCCAGGCATCACCTTTATCGTCGGATCGGCCTGCAATACCGCACCACGTTGCTGCTGAGCACTGGCGGTCAGACGAAACATACCGTCATCACCGCGCGTCAGTTCCTTGCCTTCAGCCTTAACCAGTTTTAAACGCCCCAGCTGCACGGTGGCATTGGCAGCCTCGCCTGGATTCAGCGCGGTAATCGAACCGTCAGCAGCAATGGTCAGTTCCGAACCTTGCGGCACCGCAATCGGACCACCGTCACCCATCACCAGGTTGCCCTGCACGGTGAGCTGCCCGGTGGCATTGATCTGGATGTTACCGTTGCGGGTATAAGCTTCACTGCCATCCGCGGTCTGCACCGCCAGCCAGCCATCCTGCTGTAATCCCACGTCCAGCGGACGAGAGGTATAATCCATCGCGCCCTGAGTCATATCAGCGCCCGGAGTGGAAGCGGTGACCAGCGTACGGGTCGGCAGTGACAGTCCTTCAACCGGCACCGCGCGTAAGGCATTCAGCTGCGCACGGAAACCTGGCGTTGAGGCGTTAGCCAGGTTACTGGCGGTCACTGCCTGCTGATTGAGCGTCTGCGTGGCAGCGCCCATAGCGGTATATATCGCGTGATCCATAATCTAAACCTGCTGTCAGAGAATCTGGCGAACGTCGTCAAGCGTGGCGGTTCCCAGGGTTCCGAGATCCAGCACTGCGCTATCCGTGTTTGTGGTTACACCATTAACCAGCCCATAATTCAGTGGCTGCGCCACCAGCTGGGTGCTGCCACTGCTGGCGGCAACGGTGAAGCTGTATTTGCCGTCTGGCGCTGTCGAACCATCTTCCAGGGTGCCATCCCATGTATAGCTATGGACGCCAGCGGTCACGGCCCCCAGATCGATGGTGCGAACCACTGCGCCAGTGGAATCTTTAATGGTGACTGTGGCGGCGGTCGCGGCGCTTTCCAGCTCAACGCCAAACGGCGTGGTCACACCGCTGCCAGCCAGAATCTGCGAACCATCAACCATTACGCCCTGACCAATCAGCGACGAGGCCTGTAACGCCTGATTGCTGTTAATCTGGCCAGAGATCGAAGACAAGGTAGTGTTCAGCTTCTCAATCCCGCTTACGGTGTTGATCTGCGCCAGCTGAGTGGTCAGCTCGCTGTTTTCCATCGGGTTGGTCGGGTCCTGATTTTTTAACTGCGTCACCAGCAGCGTCAGAAAGTTACTCTGTAAGTCGCTGGCGGTGGAGCTGGCAGAACTGGTGCTGGTACTGGTGCTGGTCAGTGCTGTTGATTCGTTGACGTTAACCGATACGCTCATTATTTTTCTCCGTTATTGACCCATGGTCAGGGTTTTCATCATCATTGATTTCACGGTGTTGAGAACTTCAACGTTTGCCTGGTAGCTGCGTGATGCGGACATGGTATTAACCGTTTCACTGACCACATCGACGTTAGGCATCTTGACGTAACCCTTCTCATCGGCCATCGGATTACCTGGTTCGTAAACCAGTTTGGCGGGCGTCGGATCGTCAACCACTTGCGCGACTTTCACCCCGCCAGTCGCCGCGCCTGGCGCGGCATCAACCTGAAACACCACCTGCTTAGCGACATAGGGCTGACCATCCGGCCCGGTGACGCTGTCGGCGTTGGCCAGGTTACTGGCGCTGACGTTCATTCGCTGTGACTGTGCAGTCATCGCCGAACCGGCGATATCAAAAATATTTAAAAGTGCCATAACTTATTGCCCCTGAAGGACGCTCATCATGCCTTTAATCTGACTGCTGATAAGTGTCAGATCCGTTTGGTATTTCAGGCTGTTATCCGCAAACTGCGTACGTTCGCGATCCATATCTACCGTGTTGCCATCCATCGCTGGCTGGTCAGGAACGCGATACATCAGATCGAGATCCGGCGCCTGCGCATTGGATACAGGAATGTGGCGTGCCGACGTTAACGCCAGCGACAGCCCTGAACCCTGCGCACGACCCTGTTCCACCGCGCGTTTCAGTTCGCTGGAAAAGTCGATATCACGCGCCTGGTAACCCGGCGTGTCGGCGTTGGCGATATTGGACGCCAGGATCTCCTGACGCTGAGCCCGCAGGTTTAGCGCTTCAGTGCCAAAATTGAGTGCTGCGTCCAGTTTGTCGAGCATGCTTCCTCCGCAAAGTGAGAATTTCGAGCGGACAGGATAAGCGGGAGGGGGGAAGAACTATCGAATGAATAGCGCTAAAAACCGGCGCTATTTTCCGCATTGACTTGTGGCATTCGCGCGTAAAATCTCCGCCATACTGCTACAGGGGGAGATGACAATGCGTGGGGTAATACCTTTACTGGCGGGGCTGTTCGGCTTATTCAGCCTGCAACTACAGGCCGCTGATCTGACCGCTCAGTTAACGCAATTTTTTCAGGCGCGTGATGCCGCCCATGCGAAAGGCATGCAGGTTGTGCTCCGCACGCCGACGGCGCAATGGCCACAGTGTGAGACGCCACAGTTCTCGCTGCCGGGCAACAGCCGCCTGTGGGGCAATATCAGTGTCGCAGCTAACTGCGGTCAGGAACGCCGCTATCTGCAGGTGCAGGTACAGGTCACTGGCGATTATGTGGTGGCGGCGCGTCAGATAACCCGTGGCAGTGCAGTCAGCGCCGCAGATCTGACGATTAAACGTGGACGCCTCGATACGCTGCCTTCACGCGCGGTGGTTGATCCACTGGAAGCAACAGATGCCATCACTGTGCGTGATATTCTGCCAGGCCAGCCGATTACCCTGTCGATGGTGCGTCAGCCGTGGCGTGTAAAAGCCGGTCAGAACGTGATGGTGATTGCGCAAGGGGATGGCTTTAACGCCAGCGGCGAAGGGCGCGCAATGAATAACGCCACTGCTGCGCAGGCGGTAAGAGTACGGATGGGTAACGGTCAGATAGTCAGTGGCAAGGTGGATGCGGATGGGAATATTCTTATATCGCTATAAAGCACTAAAGCTGCCTGCTTTTCTGCCGATAGTGGAATTAAGCAATATATTACTATTTGATCATTCATCGCTCGAACTTGCAGGAGCCAGATTATGAGTATCGACAGAACCCAGCCAATGAAACCCGTTGCCACTGTCCAGCAACGTGAAAACAATGACGCTTCCGGCAGCAAAGTGCGCCAGAGCGAAACGACTGCCACTACCGCAGCCAGCACTACCGCCACTCAGGTAAAACTGAGCAGCGCACAGTCACAGCTGATGCAACCGGGCAGTCAGGACATTAATACCGCACGCGTTGAACAACTGAAAACCGCCATCCGTAACGGCGAACTGAAAATGGACAGCGGCAAAATTGCCGATGCACTGATTCAGGAAACGAAAGACTACTTACAGGGTAATTAATTGCAATGAATAGCTTACTGACCGCGCTGGATAAAATGCAGGAAGTGCTTTCGTCGCTGACGGAAGTCATGGATGCCGAGCAGCAGCAACTCTCTGCCGGTCGGATCAACAGTAACTTACTCCAGCGAATTACTGAAGATAAAAGCTCGTTGCTGAATACTGTCAACTATCTTGATGGTATGCGTAATCAGGCGGAAAAACGTCTGGGCCTGCAGGCGCCCTACCCGACTCAGCCGGATCTGGCGCGTCGTTGGGAAATGATTCAGAAACAGACCGCCAGGCTGCACAACACCAATCGCCACAGTGGCATGCTGCTCAACCTGCAAATTGAATATAATGAGCAGGCGCTCTCGGTGCTGAAACCGCAGGTCAGTCAGCCATTCTATGGCCCGGACGGACAGACTAAATCAGGCGCATTCGCCAGCCGTAAAGTCTGATATTGAGGCGGGTGGCGAAAACGCCGCCCCTGTGGTTTTGCAGGCGTAGGGGCGGCGTTCTCGCCGCCCTTTCTCATGCACAACATCAATAATCTATGCCACGGTACGACGGGCGAAATCACGCGGACGAAAGCCCATAATGCCCAGCATCAGGAAATAAGTGCCGCCGCCAACCGCACAAACCCCGGCCAGACGCAGCAGGCGATATGCCATATTGCCGACATCCCAGTCCGGCATCACCATATTCATTGCCACCAGCGCCGCCGCCATCACTATCACCGCAATAAACAGACGCAACAGGAAACTAAACCAACCCGGCAGCGGCTGGAAGATTTTCTGTTTACGTAACTGCCAGTAAAGCAGCGCCGCATTAAGACAGGCCGCCAGGCCAATCGACAGCGCCAGTCCGGCATGCTTTAGCGGACCAATAAACGCCAGGTTCATGAGCTGGGTCATAATCAGACAAACAATGGCGATTTTCACTGGCGTTTTAATATCCTGACGCGAGTAAAAACCTGGTGCCAGCACCTTCACCACAATCAAGCCCATCAGCCCGACCGAATAAGCCACCAGCGCACGCTGCGTCATGGCGGCGTCAAAAGCGGTGAATTTACCGTACTGAAACAGCGCCACCGTCAGCGGTTTGGCCAGAATGCCCAGCGCCACAGCGCTCGGCAGAGCCAGTAAGAAACAGAGGCGCAGCCCCCAGTCCATCAGACGTGAATACTCATCATGGTTGCCACTGGAAAAACTTTTCGCCAGCGACGGCAGCAGGATAGTGCCCAGCGCCACGCCTAATACTCCCGACGGAAACTCCATCAGACGGTCGGCATAATACATCCATGACACCGAACCGGAGACCAGAAACGAGGCAAAAATCGTGTTGATAATCAGCGAGATCTGGCTGACAGAAACCCCAAGGATTGCTGGCCCCATCTGACGCATCACGCGCCAGACCCCCGCATCTTTCAGATTCAGGCGCGGCATCACCAGCATGCCGATTTTCTTCAGGTGCGGCAGCTGATATCCGAGCTGCAACACCCCGCCGACCACCACCGCCCAGGCCAGTGCCAGCACCGGTGGATTAAAGTGCGGTGCGGCAAACAGCGCAAAACCGATCATACTGACATTCAGTAAGGTCGGCGCAAACGCCGGTACTGAAAAGCGGTTCCAGGTATTAAGGATCGCCCCGGCCAGTGACGCCACCGAAATCAGCAAAATATAGGGAAAGGTGATGCGCAGCAGCGAAGAGGTTAAGGCAAACTTGTCGGCGGTATCCGCAAAGCCCGGCGCAGTCACCATAATCACCCAGGGTGCGGCGATCATGCCGATAAAGGTGACAATCGCCAGTACCAGCGTCAGTAACCCGGAAACATAGGCGACAAACACCTTTGTCGCCTCTTCGCCCTGCTTACTTTTATATTCCGCCAGAATTGGCACAAATGCCTGCGAAAATGCGCCTTCGGCAAAGATGCGACGCAGCAAATTAGGCAGCTTAAAGGCGACAAAAAAGGCGTCAGTCGCCATTCCGGCGCCAAATACGCGCGCCACGATGGCATCGCGGGCAAAGCCCAGCACACGCGAAAACAGGGTCATCGAGCTGACCGCAGCCAGAGATTTCAACAAATTCATGGTTTACTGCGCTTCCTGAAATAAGAGAGTCCGTGGAGTGATCCCGGGGGGCGAGAGCACGCTCGCCGGATAAACAGCGGGTAGTCTACGGATATAGCGGGAAATAACCACAACGCTTTGTTACAACAGATTATTCCTTATCCGCGTCGCGCCACATTTTTTCCACCACACGCTGCGCCAGCAGCGCCTGCTCGCCCGAGGTTTGCGGCGCAGTCTGATTTTGCACGCAGGCGATAAAATGGTGCGCCGCGCCTTCGAATCCGCGCTGCGCCAGCGTAGTCTGCCAGCCCGGAATCGGATCCATCAGCAGCTTCCCGGCGGTTTCCTGCTGCCAGTCGCGCATATCATTAATCTGATAAACACTGCTGTCACACACCGCGATCACCGATTCACGCTGGCTACCTGCGCGCCGGTGCATACTGGTGGTCACCTGGGTCTGGCCGACAGTGAAATGGTGCTCGGCATACAGCATCTCGCCCGCCTCATTGGTTTGTAAACTGCCGTGGCGCAGACTGCCCGCACCGCCGCCCAGCCACAGCGCGGTGTCAACCACATGCAAATAGTCGTCCAGCAGCGTAAAGCGTAAATCGTGCGGGCCAACGCTGTCGCTGCGGTGCTTATCCATGCGGATCGACGCGGGATTTACCATACTGTCGCGCAGTTGCAGATAGCGAGGTGCAAAGCGCCGGTTAAACGCCACCATCAGCTTGCGTCCACGTTTATGCGCCAGTTCGACCAGTTGTTCAGCTTCACTCAGCGTGGCGGCCAGCGGTTTATCCACACAGACATCGACACCGGCGCGCAGCAGTTCACCGACGATCGCAAAGTGTGTTGCAGTGCTGCTGTGGACAAATACCGCATCACACTGTTCAGCCAGTGGTTGCAGAGCGGAAAAACAGGGCATGCGATAGCTGTCACAAATGATCTGTGCTTTTTGCTGGTTCGGCGAGAATGCCCCGGCTAATATCCAGCCGTCGGTTTTACTGACAACGGGCAGCCAGGCTTTCTGCGCAATGCCGCCTAAACCCACTACGCCAATCCGCAATGGTCTGGTCATCTCAGGCTCCTTTTTCGGCTGACAGCGTCGCAAGCTGCTGTTTCAGGCTGGCCACTTCCGCTTCCAGCAGCGTTACCCGCTGCTCCAGTTCGCTGTTGTCGCTGGCAGATGGTGCAGAATCGGCAAAATCAAGCTCATTCACTTCGCCGCTAAACAGATGCATAAAACGGCTTTCGCGTTTGCCCGGCTCACGCGCCAGCCGCACCACAAATGGACCATCTTCACGGTTTTGCAGATTTTCCAGCGCCTGCTCCACTTCAGCCATCTCGCTAAACTCATGCATACGGCCACTGCGGGTACGTAATTCGCCCGGCGTTTGCGGTCCGCGCAGCAGCAGGCTGGTCACCAGCGCCACCTCGGCGCTGCTGAGTTTCAGGTTACCGAATGCTGAATTACAAAAACGCTGCTCATATTTCACCACCCGATTACCAAAGCCGCTCAGGGTACTGAGCTGATGCTTCCGCACCAGCAGATCGAGCGACTCCTGCACGGCGCTTTCACTCAGCGACATAACCGGATCACGGTTGGATTTTTGATTACAGGCGGAGACCACGCCATTGAGCGACATCGGATACTGGTCGGGAGTCGTAACCTGCTTCTCAAGCAGGCAGCCAACAACGCGCGCCTCGACAGGTGTGAAGATAATTCCCCTAAAACCTTTTGAAAACATAGAGTTGACTCTTTGAGTTAGTGTAATTATATCTGGTATAAAATCCATTATCACGGTATGTTTTACACCATGTTTTACCAATAATCGATGTAAAAAAGCCCCGCAAAAATGCGAGGCTAACTTTACTAAGTTCTCGGCAATTAAATCTCAACCTTTCACACAAAGCGTAAATACCGACTCAGCAATATGATTTTGTACACCAGGCTAATGGTTATATTTTTTTTCGTGACCATATAAAATACACAAAAACCGTCAACAATGCCGATAAAACAAATGAAATCATTAAATTAAAATAAATCAAGAAATCATAGATTTTCTCATCGCCATTAATGCCAAAAAACTTAGCAGCAGCGTATGTAAAATCAACAGGTACAATCACAGCAACAGATTTAATTATACAAAAAAACAGCCCCGCAAAAAAAAACATCAAGATAATTATTTTTTTCATTAGTATACCTTTATTGTTCCATAAGCTTTCAGCTGGCTACCGGGAATATTTAAATTAGCACCATCTCTCAAAAGTCTGTCTTTCATAATGCTATATTGCGCAGATGAGGCAAAGGTAATACAGCCTTCCGATATCCCAAGGGGGCCAATAGGGTGTAGTCGAAAGTTGCCACGTTTTATACCTTGTAGCCAGGTGTAATCGTCAATTTTCCCATCATCGCGATACAAACCAAACCACTCAGAACGATCTGTACCATAGACACGCTTCAGAAATGACTCTTTAATTGGGCCAAGCCTGCCCCCTACTGGTCTTTCAACAATGAAATACCGACCTCTTGGGATTGGGCCAATATCTGGCACGCCCATTTTATCAGGATTATTTCTGCCCTCCTTTTGACCAGTAAAAACCCGAAAACTTCCCAGCGAGGGGCAGTCTAACTGAGCAAATTCACGCCTGGTCAGCAAAAGACGGCAAGATAAAGCACTCATAACAATATCCATATAGTTAAGGGTTTCTTATGCTAACAAAATGAACCTGCCATTCAAAGTGCCGTTATCACAAAACCTCTTTTACTGTTGTCCGCGGCGATCCGGCGTCCAATCCTGGGTGGTTAAAGCGGTTAACACATGATCCTGCCAGCGACCGTCAATTAACAGGTAATCTTTGGCATAGCCCTCTTTCTCAAAACCGAGACGCTGCAACAGGCCGCCGCTGCGGGCATTGTGCGGCATATAGTTGGCCATAATGCGATGTATCCGTTGCTGTCGCTGCATATAGCGAATCGCCGCCTGCAACGCTTCAAACATCATGCCCTGCCCCTGCCATTTTTCCCCTAACGAATAGCCAAGATAGCAGGCATGGAAAGAGCCACGCAGTACATTGCTGAAGTTAGCCACGCCACGCACTTCAGTCTCTTCCGGATCCATAATAATGAAATAGAACGCGCTGCCTTGCTTATGCATATCGGCAATCAGACCCAGCCGCGCCTGCCAGCCGGAAGGATAGCAGTGACTTTCGTCACGAACCGGCTCCCAGGGTTTTAAAAAGGCACGGTTTTGTGCGTAATAATCAGCCAGCCGCCAGGCGTCACGTTCGTGGACAAGACGTACCACTAATCTGTCGGTTGTCAGGCGCACTTTCGGTGCAGCAGAACGATAGCCAAACATCTTCTCTCCTGAATTCCATCGCCGATAAAAGAAATTGATTGAACATCAGACGACGGCGTTTCCGGGCTACAACACCGGCGCCAGCGGCCATTTCGCGCCAACCAGCATTTACTATAACCGTCATCTCCTCTCTGGGTAAAACACCACATTACAGGCCGGCGCTTTTTCTGCCTGCGGCAGTCATAAAAGCGCACTTATTGCACCATGATGATAAAAAAATATCATACGGTATTTGCTGTGAAAACCAGCAACTTAGGAGGAAAATAGACCAACTGGAAGGTTTTCCCTCTCTCTTTATGCAGGAACAAGCATGTCTCGGGTCGCGCGGGCACGATGCCTCGGTAAATATTTTCTGTTATTAGACAACATGCTGGTGGTGTTGGGTTTTTTTGTCGTCTTTCCTTTGATCTCGATCCATTTTGTCGACCAGCTGGGCTGGGCCGCACTGCTGGTGGGGATTGCCCTTGGCCTGCGACAGCTGGTGCAGCAGGGACTCGGCATTTTTGGCGGTGCTATCGCCGACCGTTTTGGCGCGAAACCGATGATTATCACCGGTATGCTGCTGCGCGCCGCCGGTTTCTCCAGTATGGCGCTGGCCCATGATCCCTGGGTGCTGTGGCTCTCGTGTTTACTCTCAGGACTGGGCGGCACGCTGTTTGATCCGCCGCGCACCGCGCTGGTGGTTAAACTGATTCGGCCGCAACAGCGTGGGCGCTTTTTCTCGCTGCTGATGATGCAGGACAGCGCTGGTGCAGTGACTGGCGCGCTGATCGGCAGCTGGCTGCTGGCATATGATTTCCGTCTGGTGTGCTGGGCTGGCGCGGCAGTATTTGTGCTGGCGGCGCTGTTTAATGCGTTGCTGCTGCCGGCATGGCGTATCTCGACGGTACGCACCCCGATGCGTGAAGGCATGGCGCGGGTGCTGAAAGATCGGCGCTTTTGTATCTATGTACTGACGCTGACCGGTTACTATGCGCTGGCGGTACAGGTGATGCTGATGCTGCCGATTGTGGTCAATCAGATCGCCGGCGCGCCGCAGGCGGTGAAATGGATGTATGCAATAGAGGCAACGCTGTCGCTTACCTTGCTTTATCCGCTGGCGCGCTGGAGCGAAAAGCACTTTCGCCTGGAGCAGCGCCTGATGGCCGGATTGCTGATAATGACCTTGAGCCTGATCCCGGTCGGGCTGGCCAGCACCCTGCAGCAGGTATTTATGCTGATCTGCACATTCTATATCGGCTCAATTATTGCCGAACCGGCGCGTGAAACCCTGAGCGCGTCACTGGCGAACGCGCGTGCCCGCGGCAGCTATATGGGCTTCAGTCGCTTAGGTCTGGCGCTGGGTGGCGCGCTGGGCTACAGCGGCGGCGGCTGGATGTTTGATATCGGCCAGGATTTAGCCATGCCAGCACTGCCATGGTTACTGCTCGGCGTCATTGGTTTCATTACACTTATTGCGCTTTGGTGGCAGTTCAACCCTCGCAGCGTAGCGCCGGTGATCCTCAGCGGCAGTTAACCGTTGGTTTGCCCTCTCCCCTAATCTGACCCATACTTCTTTAATACATTCAAAACATTGCTGGCAGCATTAGCCGCCAGCGGTGCTTAAGGAGAAAGTCCGATGAAACTGTATATCTATGAACACTGCCCATTCTGCGTCAAAGCACGCATGATTTTCGGCCTGAAAAACTTACCAATCGAACTGGTGGTGATGCTCAACGATGATGAGGAGACGCCAAAGCGACTGATTGGTCAGAAGATGGCGCCAATCCTGCAGAAAGAAGATGGCAGCTGCATGCCGGAAAGCATGGACATCGTGTACTTTATCGATAAAAAAGATCGTGAACCGCTGCTGACCGGCCAGACCAATCCCGCCATCAGCACCTGGCTGCGCCACGTTAACGAATACGTTAATAAGCTGCTGTTGCCGCGCATGGCAAAAGCGCCTTTTGCTGAATTCGCCACTCCGCAGGCACGTAGTTATTTTAAAAATAAAAAAGAGGCCAGCATCGGCAGCTTTGATGAGCTGGAACAGCACTCCGCCGGACTGATTAAAAAGGTCAGCGATGATTTGCGCCAGCTGGATAAACTGATTGTGAAGCCCAATGCAGTAAATGGTGAGCTGTCGGAAGATGACATTCATCTGTTCCCGCTGTTGCGCTCGCTGTCACTGGTCGCCGGCATTGACTACCCGACGCGGGTTGCGGAGTACCGCGACAATATGGCCAAACAGACGCAGGTTAACCTGCTCTCATCTGTCGCTATCTGATTCCCTGCCTCCACAGCTGAATCTGACCGGTTCAGCTGTTCCCCCGCACATTTCCTTGCCCATTTCTTCACGGCTTTCGGTGAACTCCTGGTGACTCTGGCGCCCGGCTGGGGCAAGCTATGCACGAGTTTGCGTGATGACAAAAACCGAGGACAGTAATGAAAAAGGTATTTCCCGGGCTGATTGCCCTGATTTTCGTCGGCCTGCTTGCCGGCTGTAATCAATTGACGCAGTACAGCATCAGTGAGCAGGAAGTCAATGACGCCCTGCAAAAGCATAATAATTATGAGAAACAGATTGGCGTCGCCGGCCTGGCGGATGCGCATATCGTGCTGACCGATCTCAGCAGCCAGATAGGCCGTGAAGAACCGAATAAAGTTACCCTTACCGGCACGGCGAAAGTCGATATCACCTCACTATTTGGCCCACAAAAAGCAGATATGAAGCTGACGATGAAAGCCCAGCCAGTATTTGACCAGCAGCAGGGCGCGATCTTCCTGAAGGATTTGCAAATTGTTGATGCCCAGGTGCAGCCGGAAAAAATGCAGTCAGTACTGAAAACCCTGACGCCGTATCTGGATCAGTCGCTGAAAAGCTATTTTGATCAGAAACCGGCTTATGTGCTGAGCAGCGACCGCAGCAAAGCTGAGTCGCTGGCGAAGAAGTTTGCCAAAGGTTTAGAGGTCAAACCCGGCGAACTGGTGATCCCGTTTACCGACTAAGCTGCCGCCCTCGTGAGAACGGGGGCTTTTTTTAATCTGGCGTCATAAAGCAAGTGCAATCGGTTGCTTTTATCCCTATCCTTAGTACCCGGCTAAAACCACCCGATAAATTCCCTTCCAAGCCGGAGCATAACTGATGACTGCACAACCCCAGCAATTACTCATTCGCCGCCCTGACGACTGGCATATCCATCTGCGTGATGATGAGATGCTACAGGCCGTGCTGCCCTTTACCAGCGCGGTGTGCGGTCGCGCGATTGTTATGCCGAATCTGGTGCCGCCGGTCACCAGCGTCACCAGCGCTATTGCCTATCGCCAGCGTATTCTGGCAGCGCTGCCAGCCGGACATGATTTCCAGCCGCTGATGACCTGCTACCTGACCGACTCGCTGGACCCTGATGAAGTAGAAAAAGGTTTCGCCGAAGGGGTATTTACCGCCGCCAAACTCTACCCGGCGCACGCCACCACCAACTCCAGCCATGGCGTCACCAATATTGCCGCTATCGCGACAGTGCTGGAACGCATGCAGAAAATCGGCATGCCATTGCTGATCCACGGCGAAGTGACTGACGCCCATATCGATATTTTTGATCGAGAAGCGCGCTTTATCGAAAACGTGATGGATCCGCTGCGTCAGCAGTTCCCGGAGCTGAAAGTGGTGTTTGAACATATCACCACCAAAGAAGCCGCCGCCTATGTCAGCGAAGGGAATAACTACCTTGGCGCCACCATTACGCCGCAGCATCTGATGTTTAACCGTAACCATATGCTGGTGGGCGGCGTCCGTCCCCATCTCTACTGCCTGCCGATTCTGAAACGCAATGTGCATCAGGATGCGCTGCGCCAGGTTATCGCCAGCGGTAACCCGCGCTTTTTCCTCGGCACCGACACCGCGCCACACAGCCGTCAGCGTAAAGAAGCCAGCTGTGGCTGCGCCGGAGTGTTTAATGCGCCAACTGCGCTGCCAGCCTACGCCACCGTATTCGAAGAGATGAATGCGCTGCAACACCTGGAAGCTTTCTGCTCAGAAAACGGTCCGCGTTTCTATGGCCTGCCGCTGAATGAAGGTAAAATTAAACTGGTGCGTAAACCTTATACCGTTAGCGAAAACATCCCGCTTGGCGACGATACGCTGGTGCCTTTCCTTGCCGGTGAAACGCTGAACTGGTCAGTCGAACTCTGATTTCACGCCGGAAAGCGTCAACTTTTCCATTTTTATGTTGCTTCCGTTAACGCATAACTGTATAAATATACAGTATACTTATCGGAGGCTCTCATGCGTGTAGAAGTCACTGTTGCAAAAACCACTACCCTTCCCGCTGGTGCGCTTGAAGCGCTGACGCAGGAACTCACTAAACGTATCGATAAGCAGTTTCCGGAATCGGACAACCGCGTATCGGTGCGCTATGCCAGCGCGAATAATCTCAGCGTGCTGGGCAGCGGAAAAGAACAAAAAGATCTCATCAGCGATATTCTGCAAGAGACATGGGAAAGCGCAGACGACTGGTTTATCACCGATTAAACGGGCGCCATTAATGGCTTCCCTGCATGTGCAGGGCGGTTATTTATGCCGCCCGTGCTGCGAACTTTATGGATGAAGGGTTTATTGCCGGGTGTCGCCATCCGGTTTTTTTATTTTCTCTCGCCCCAACGCCCGCTTTACCGCGATTTATGCCATAACCCCCTCTGCAGTCAGCATAACCCTGCAATTTTGTTCATTTAGCACGCAAAACGCGGTGAGTTGTGCTGCATCCCCGCTGAGCGGGTATAGACTGTTATCTGATGATGGCATATTCTTGCGCCTGTCATGCTTTACAGGAGGTGTTACCCATGACTGCAGAGAAACCAGAAGAGGCGATGACCTTTGGTGAGTTGCTGGCGTTGATCAGCGATCAACAGCGCCGCTTATCGGTACTGGAAAATGCCTTTTCCTATCTGTCTTTTTGTCTGGACGAAAAATCGAACCAGTTGCTGATTCATAGTTTGCGTCTGGAAGCACAAAACCAGAACCATGATGAGGGAATGCAGCAGCATTTCGACCGCCTCGCCGGGGAGCTGGAAAAGCGCAACGGACTGGTAAAAGCCCAGCCGGACGCAACAGCCTGATAAAATTCTCCCGCAATGGCGGGAGTTTTTATTTCTTGTGCTGATAAACATAATTAACCCTTCCCGCTGAATATTTTCCGACCAACACTCATTTTACTATTTGCACACTTTTCACCCCATCAATGCTAAATAAGCTGTTATAATTAACTCGCTCTATGAAAAAAAAGCCGCATTGGAACCTCGATAAATCACTTCGTTTTCGCGAGTAATAAGGGGGTTATAATGGACAGAAACAAAGATGTAATCCAAACACATCCCCTGGTTGGATGGGATATCAGCACTGTAGACAGCTATGACGCCATGATGCTGCGTCTGCATTCGCTTTCATCGGGTGAGCAACCCGCCGATGAAGCTGAAGTGGGACAGACCTATTGGTTAACCACTGATGTTGCCAGACAGTTTATTTCCATTTTAGAAGCTGGCATCGCGAAGATAGAAGCAACTGAATACCAGGATCGTGATTACAAAAAGCATTAATTTTATGCTATGTATCCTTTGAGGCACCCAATGCGGGTGCCTTTTTATTGCCGCCAGGTTTTTGCTATTCTGATGAAATCGATTACAGCTGTAAGGAGTGCCGGATAGATGGTTTACGATTTAATCGTTGTGGGCAGTGGTTCCGTAGGCGCCGCCGCAGGTTTTTATGCCACGCAGGCGGGTCTGAAGGTATTGATGATCGACGGCGCACATCCGCCACATACGCAGGGCAGCCATCATGGTGAAAGCCGCTTAATCCGCCACGCTTACGGTGAAGGGGCGCGCTATGTGCCGCTGGTGCTGCGCGCGCAAAAACTGTGGGACCAGCTGGAAACACTGAGTGGCGAACGCATTATGCAGCGTAGCGGCGTGCTGAATCTTGCCCCGATGGCCTCTGAATTTATTAATAATGTGATCGACAGCGCCCGGGAATTTTCGCTGGATATTCAGGTATTGCAGGCAGATGAAGTCCGCAAACGCTGGCCGCTGTTTACCGTACCGGACGGCTACCTCGGCGTATTTGAACCGCATTCCGGTTACCTGAAGTCTGAAGTGGCGGTTCGCAGCTGGATAGCGCTGGCGGAAAAAGCAGGATGTGCGCAGTTGTTTAACTGTGCGGTGCATAGCATTGAAAAAGAAGGCGGTTTTGATATCGTCAATACCGCTGATGGCCGTTTCCGCGGACGCAAAATGCTGATCAGCGCCGGAACCTGGGTTAAAGCGCTGTGTCCGGAACTGCCGGTAACACCGGTACGTAAAGTGTTCTCCTGGCATCAGGCCGATGGCCGTTATAGTGAAAACAATAAGTTTCCGGCCTTTACCGTTGAAATGAGCGATGGCCTGCAATACTACGGCTTTCCTGCCGATAACAATGCGCTAAAGGTGGGTAAACATCAGGGCGGACAAGCGATTGACCGTCCCGAACAGCGCCTGCCGTTTGGCAGCTGTGCGGAAGATGGTAGTGAAGTATTTAATTTTATGCGCAGTTTCCTGCCGGGCGTTGGCGTCTGCCTGCATGGCGCCGCCTGCACTTATGATAACTCGCCGGATGAAGATTTTATTATTGATACCCTGCCCGGTCAGCCCACCCGGTTAGTGATTAGCGGATTAAGTGGCCATGGATTTAAATTTGCCAGCGTTTTAGGGGAAATTGCCGCACAGTTTGCTTGTGGCAAGCCATCTGAATTCGATTTAACGCCTTTTGCCCTATCGCGTTTTAAATAATATTCCCCTCAGGCTATTTTACGGGTTTAGGCACAATAAAATTGTGGTTTAAACCCTCAGGCAGGTGATAATTCCACGGATAATATTTCCCTGACTAAACCATAAGCCGACTGTGCGCGAATTGCTGCACAAACAATAAGACGGTAATTAATTATCATTTCATCCCTCGCCCAGGTTTATTGATTAATAATGCCGCCTGCCTTCGGGCTGGCGGCATTATTACCGCTATGACTTCGTGACCGCGGCCGCTTCTTTCTCTTTCTGCCGACGACGCTTAAGTTTGTTAATCAGGCTATGCGCTTCCGCTGCCGAACCGACCGCCGGAGCAGAACCATGCAGCGGTTTACTGGCGGTTTCCCGCATAAAGAATACGGTGATCAGGCCAATCACCGCCGCGCCCATCAGATAGTAAGCCGGCATCATCAGGTTATGTGAACGCTCTACCAGCCAGGTGGTGATCAGTGGCGTGGTGCCGCCAAACAGCGAGACCGACAGGTTAAAACCAATCGCCAGTGCGCTGTAACGGATATCCGTGGCAAACAGCGCCGGCAGCGCGGAAGGCATGGTGCCGCTAAAGCAGGTATGCACCACACCCAGAATCAGCAAGCCAAGGAACACCAGCACCAGATTACCGGTACCGATCAGCATCAGACACGGGATCGCCAGCACCAGAATACCAATCGCCCCCATTGCAATCACCGGACGATGGCCGAGACGGTCATTCCAGTGGCCGGAGAACAGCGTCAGCGGCATCATCACAAACATCACCACCATAATCAGCATCAGGCCACTGAGTTCGCTCAGGCCAAGGATACCGGTCAGGTAGCTGGGCATATAGGACGTCAGCATATAGTTGGATACGTTAAACAGCAGCACCAGACCAATACACTTCAGCATCTGGCCGCGATACTTTTTCAGCATCTGCCAGATACCCATTTGCGGCTTGCTGTGCTCCAGCTGTTCCTGTTTTTCCATATGCTTCTGGAACGCGGGAGTCTCTTCCAGTTTCAGACGGATATAGAGGCCAAACAGACCCAGTGGTGCGGCAATAAAGAACGGAATACGCCAGCCCCAGTTAAGCAGATCCTCGGTCGACATCGCCGCCGTCAGGCCGGTGACCAGGCCAGCGCCAAGCAGATAGCCGCCAAGCGTACCGAACTCCAGCCAGCTGCCCATAAAACCACGCCGCTTATCAGTGGAATACTCTGCGATAAAGGTTGCCGCCCCGCCGTACTCACCGCCAGTCGAGAAGCCCTGCAACAGACGTGCCGCCAGCAGCAGCACCGGCGCCATAATGCCGATGGTGGCATAGCCGGGAATAATGCCGATACAGAAGGTGCCAATCGACATCATAATCATGGTGATCGCCAGCACTTTCTGACGGCCGATACGGTCACCGAGCGGTCCAAATACCAGTCCACCAATCGGTCGCACCAGGAAGGCGGCCGCAAAGGCGCCAAAGGTCGCCAGCAGCTGTGCAGCCGGGCTGCCACCGGGGAAGAAGACTTTACCCAGTGTCACGGCGAGAAAGCTGTACACGCCGAAATCGAACCACTCCATGGCGTTACCCAGTGCTGCGGCACCCACGGCGCGCTTCAGCATATCCTTGTCAACGATAGTGATATCGTCATAGGTAAGCTCTTTTTTGCCTTTTTTGTTCCAGAAATGCTTCTTCTGGCCATCTTTAGCTGATGAATCGTTCATATCGTTCTCTCAAAGATAACGTGACCAATTTCACAGCATCATAGCTTTCGTCGCCTGTCGCGATGAACTGGGTAAGCTAAGGGGAAGAAAGCTATAACGCAGCGGTGATATGCAGATTCTTTATGCTGAACACATAAAGTGAGTTTGATTTACATTTCTTTAATTTATACAAAATAGGGGATTTTTTCAAATTTCTGGCGTCATTCGCTGGATATTTACACAATCACAGCCAATCTACCCTCCCCCCACTGAGGGTGAAAACAGAGTGTGAAATTTACATTAAATAACACTCCGCTGACATTAACTGAATGTTCATTCAAATATTTAGAAATAAGTAATAATCAAAGAGACTGCTCATAAGGCATCTCACAGCGTAACGCTAAGCTTACTAACGGAAACCAGGACAGCAGTTTTACGATAATTCTGAACTCAACAACGGCTTGTTATTCAAATTAAATCAACAAGATTAGCTAATTTGTTCCTGCGGTAAACAAACTGTTGATTTTTGATTTCCAGTTGTTCAGTCTCGTTGCTAATTGTGAATTTTGGGAAGCTGAATCATGCCATTCAGAAATACGCCGACCCGCTTTGGCTGGCTCTCGATTACCTTGCACTGGCTGGTGGCGCTGGCCGTTTACGGCATGTTTGCGCTGGGGCTGTGGATGGTTACGCTCGGCTACTACGACAACTGGTACCACCAGGCGCCGGAACTGCATAAAAGCATCGGTATGGTGCTGTTTGCAGTGATGATTTTGCGGCTAATCTGGCGTTTTGTCTCGCCACCCCCCAAACCCCTTAGCAGCTACTCGCGTCTGGTGCGTATCAGCGCCATCGCCGCACACTTGCTGCTTTATCTGCTGCTGTTCGCCATTCTGTTTACCGGCTACCTGATCTCTACCGCCGAGGGCAAACCGATTGAGGTGTTCGGTTTGATCGCCGTGCCGGCAACCTTCGCCGGGAATGCGCAGCAGGCGGATCTGGCTGGCGATATTCATCTTTATCTGGCATGGAGCGTGGTGATTATCTCCGTACTTCATGGCCTTGCTGCACTGAAACACCACTTTATCGACCGTGATATCACATTGAAACGGATGCTGGGTCATCGCATCGATTAACCTTTGTAAATGGAGAACTACCATGTTGAAGAAGAGCATAGCAGGATTAGCGGCGGCACTGATTTTAAGTACCGGTACCGCCGTCGCGGCTGACTACAAAATTGATAAACAGGGTCAGCATGCTTTTGTCCAGTTCCGCATTCAGCATCTGGGTTACAGCTGGCTGTACGGCACCTTTAAGGACTTTGACGGCGCTTTCACTTTTGATGAAGCCAATCCGGCTGCCGATAAAGTGAATGTCACCATCAATACCAACAGCGTCGATACCAACCACGCCGAGCGTGACAAGCATCTGCGTAGCGCAGAATTCCTTAATGTGGCGAAATTCCCGCAGGCGACTTTTGTCTCTACCGGCGTGAAAAAAGAGGGCGATGAGCTGGATATTACCGGCAATCTGACGCTGAATGGTGTGACCAAACCGGTAACGCTGGAAGCGAAACTGATGGGTCAGGGTAAAGATCCATGGGGTGGCGTGCGTGCAGGTTTTGAAGCGGAAGGCAAGATTGCGTTAAAAGACTTTAATATCACTACCGACCTGGGTCCGGCTTCACAGGAAGTTCAGCTGATGATCTCCGTCGAAGGTATTCGCCAGTAATCGGCTTCTGCTAACTACGGGCGGCAAAAACGCCGCCCCTGCAGAATATCTGACACACTGTAGGGGAGCCGTTATCGGCTCCCGTTCAAACGCCCCCCCTATTCCGGTGAAGGAATTTTCAGGGTGGTGTTTAATGCGCCACGAGACTTATTAAATATCTTATTGCCGTTTTCGCGTCCGGCACGACGCGCGCGCTGCTCTTCCGGCGACAGCGCCAGCTCTTCCATACAGATCGGACTACAACAATCTTTAAACTTCTCAGCACAGCTCGGGCACTGAATAAACAGCAGATGACAGCCGTCATTTTTACAATTGACGTGCGTATCACAGGCCGCGCCGCACTGATGGCAATGCGCAATCACATCGTCGGAAATACGCTCACCCATTCGCTCATCAAAGACAAAGTTTTTACCTTTAAACCGTACCGGTAAACCCTGCTCACGCGCACGACGGGCATACTCAATAATGCCGCCTTCAATATGATAAACATTTTCAAAGCCGTTATGCCGCATCCAGGCGCTGGCTTTCTCACAACGGATCCCGCCGGTGCAGTACATGACGATTTTTTTATCTTTTTCGCTCTGCAACATATCCACCGCCATCGGCAGCTGATCGCGGAACGTATCGGCCGGAATCTCCAGCGCCTGGTCGAAATGGCCCACTTCATATTCATAGTGGTTACGCATATCGACAAACAGTGCATCGGGATCGTCAAGCATGGCGTTGACTTCCGCCGCTTTCAGATAAGCGCCAACATCACTGGCATCAAAACTGTCATCCGTAATCCCGTCCGCCACAATCCGATCGCGCACTTTCAGACGCAGCACCCAGAAGGATTTACCGTCATCGTCGAGGGCGATATTCATCCGCAGATTGTTCAGCGCCGGATCAAAGGCATACAGCATCTCTTTCATTTGCGGGTAAAGACTTTGCGGCACACTGATTTGCGCGTTAATCCCTTCCGCAGCAACGTAGACGCGGCCAAATACTTTCAGGCGGGTAAATGCCAGATAAAGCGCATCACGGAACGCTTTTGCATCGGCAATATGGAAATATTTATAAAAAGAGACTGTGGTGCGCGGTTCGCTTTCGGCCAGCATGCGCGCCTTCAGCTCTTCATTGGAAACGAGGTTATGTAACACTGGCATGGTGTACGTTCCTGTAAGCAACAGAGAGAAATTTTAGCGGCGATATCATACCTGATTCAGCGCAAATTGCTAACGCCCGGCGGACTTTGTTACCTGGCGCAACAGTGGCTATCCTTTCACCACCGCACTTCCTGACTTGACCGGCAATCACTTAGCGTGCTTACTTTCACTAACGTGAATAAGATGGAGAAACCTGATGAGTCTGCTGTTTACCCCGATGAAAATAGGCCAGTTAGCGCTGGAGAACCGCATCGTGATTGCACCGATGTGCCAGTATTCTGCTGAACAGGGCAACGCGACCGCCTGGCACCGTATCCATTTAGGTCACCTCGCGCTATCGGGCGCCGGGCTGTTGATTCTGGAAGCGGCCGCGGTCGAAGCTGCGGGGCGTATTACCGCGCAGGATTTGGGGTTGTGGGACGATGCTACCGAGCAGGCGCTGGCGGCAGTGATTGAGGATGTAAAAAAATACAGCGCGATGCCGATCGGCATTCAGCTCGGTCATGCCGGGCGTAAGGCTTCGACTGAGGTTCCATGGCGTGGCGGTCACTTTGTGCCTGCCGATCAGGGCGGCTGGCAAACCCACGCCCCCTCAGCGCTTCCATTTAACAGCAGCGATAATCCGCCTGAAGCGCTCTCGCAAAGCGGTATCGCTGCGGTGAAACAGGCTTTTATCGACAGCGCCATCCGCGCTGACCGCCTTGGACTGGATCTGATTGAGATCCACGCGGCGCATGGATATCTGTTGCATCAGTTCCTGTCACCGCTCGCTAACCAGCGCGATGACAACTATGGTGGTTCACTGGAAAACCGTATGCGCATCGTGCTGGAGATTTTCCACGAGGTTCGCCAGGTCTTACCGGCCCACAAAGCGGTGGGCGTGCGTATTTCCGCCACGGACTGGGTGGATGGCGGCTGGGATTTGCCGCAGTCGATTGCGCTGAGTAAAGCACTGGAGGCGCTGGGTTGTGACTATATCCATGTTTCCAGCGGCGGATTGTCACCACAGCAAAAAATCAGCATCGGTGCGGGCTATCAGGTACCTTTTGCGCAGGCTATTAAACAACAGGTGGCGATACCGGTGATTGCCGTCGGTCTGATTACCCAGCCAGAACAGGCCGAGGCGATATTGCAGGAGGGCCAGGCCGACGCTATCGCGCTGGCGCGCGCCATGCTCTATGATCCACGCTGGCCATGGCATGCCGCCGCGCAGCTTGGCGCCAAAGTCAGCGCGCCGCCACAATACTGGCGTTCCGAGCCGCATGAAGTTAAAGGATTGTTTAAGTCATAACCACTCTGCCTGCGATATCTTCTCGCAGGCAATTTCTCCCGCCGATCAGCCCTGTTTTTGACCACAAAGCTTACATTAATAGCCACTTATTTCAGTTGGTCGCCAATAAATGGCACAATAGGCCATAATCAACGGAATCGATGAACGTCATAATAGTGGTTCATAAAATTTAAGCTGGAAGAATATGACTCAGTTGCCACACTTTTCTCGCGAATTATTACATCCTCGTTACTGGTTAATGTGGTTCGGCGTGGGATGGCTGTATTTAATCGTCTTACTGCCCTACCCGGTGCTGTACTATCTCGGCTGCGGCCTGGGACGCTTATCGATGCGTTTTCTTAAACAACGCGTTTATGTCGCGCGCCGTAATCTGGAACTGAGTTTTCCTGCCATGCCGAACGCGGAGCGCGAAGCAATGGTCGTGCGCAACTTTGAATCCGTCGGCATGGGGTTGCTGGAGACCGGTATGGCGTGGTTCTGGCCAGACTGGCGCATTAAACGCTGGTTTGCCGTCAGCGGTCTGGAACATATCGCCCATGCGCAGCAAAAAAACAAAGGGGTGCTGTTAATCGGCATGCACTTTCTGACGCTGGAGCTGGGCGCGCGTATTTTTGGCATCCATAATCCGGGTATTGGCGTTTACCGACCTAACAACAATAAATTGATCGACTGGCTGCAAACCTGGGGACGTATGCGTTCCAATAAAGGCATGCTGGATCGCCGCGATCTGAAAGGGATGATCCGCGCACTGAAAAATGGCGATATTATCTGGTATGCGCCCGATCACGACTATGGCCCGCGCAGCAGCGTGTTTGTGCCGTTTTTCGGCGTGGATAAAGCGGCCACCACCAAAGGCAGCTATCTGCTGATCCGCAGCGGTAAACCGGCGGTGATCCCGTTTGTGCCGCGTCGTTTGCCGCACGGCAAAGGTTATGAGCTGATCATTTTACCGGACGTAACCGATATGCCACTGGAAGATGAAGCTGCCACCGCCGCACGCATGAATCAGGTAGTAGAAGAAGGGGTGCTGATGGCGCCGGAGCAATATATGTGGCTCCATCGCCGCTTTAAAACGCGCCCGGAAGGGGAAGCGCCACTTTATTAGTAGGGGAGCCGTTATCGGCTCCCACCCGCACAAATGCCGCCAGGCAAATTTGTTAACATAAAAATAACAGTTGTATCTAACCGCCTGAACGCTAATATGATTATCTTGCTAACTATTTAGCCATCCTGAGGGAAGACAGGTCTATGTCTGCGGACGAAGTACCGATTAACTGGAAGCGCAATCTGTATGTTGCCTGGCTGGGATGTTTTCTGACCGGCATGGCGTTTAGTCTGGTTATGCCCTTTCTTCCCCTGTATGTCGAGCTGCTTGGCGTCACCGACCCGCAACAACTTAATATGTGGTCGGGCCTGGTCTTCAGTATCACGTTTCTGTTTTCGGCGATTGCCTCACCTTTCTGGGGCGGGCTGGCCGATCGTAAAGGACGCAAAATCATGCTGCTGCGCTCAGCGCTTGGCATGTCGGTGGTGATGATACTGATGGGACTGGCCACTAATATCTGGCAGTTTCTGGCGCTGCGTGCGGTGCTGGGGCTGCTCGGTGGTTTTGTGCCAAACGCCAATGCGCTGATTGCCACCCAGGTGCCACGCAATAAGAGCGGCTGGGCGCTGGGCACCCTGTCGACCGGTGCGGTGAGCGGCGCGCTGATCGGGCCACTGATTGGCGGCCTGCTGGCGGATAATTTTGGCTTACGTCCGGTATTTTATATTACTGCTGGCCTGCTGTTTCTCTGCTTTATTATCACCCAGTACTGCATCCGCGAATCCTTTACCCCGGTACAGAAAAAGGATTTACTGCACCTGCGTCAGGTATTTTCCTCGCTAAAAAATCCCCGTCTGGTACTGGCGCTGTTTATCACCACCATGATTATCCAGGTCGCCACCGGCTCGATCGCGCCGATTCTGACGCTCTATGTGCGTGAACTGGCCGGACATACTCAGAATCTGGCATTTATCAGTGGACTGATTGCGTCGGTTCCCGGCGTGGCGGCACTGATAAGCGCCCCGCGGCTGGGGCAGCTGGGCGACCGTATCGGTCCGGAGCGGATTCTGATTTTTATGCTGATCGTTTCAGTGCTGATTTTAATCCCGATGTCATTTGTGCAGTCACCGTTACAGCTGGGCATATTGCGTTTTATGCTCGGCGCAGCGGACGGCGCGCTGCTCCCCGCAGTGCAAACCCTGCTGATCTATAACTCCAGCAACCAGATTGCCGGCAGGATCTTCAGTTATAACCAGTCTTTTCGTGATATCGGCAATGTCAGCGGCCCGCTGATGGGTGCAGCCGTCTCCGCCAGCTGGGGATTTCGCGCGGTATTTCTGGTTACCGCCGCGGTGGTACTGTTTAACGCAATTTACTCATGGGTGATCTGGCGTCAGCGCCGCAGACCGGGCGCGCCATAGCACACGGCGCCGGGGGCAGACCGCCCCCTGGAACTATTTCAGGATAATCACCTTGTCATAGCTGCCGCTTTCGCTGTCGATATGGGTGATAGCATCAAGGTGTTCAGCCAGTACCTGCTCAACGATTTTCTTAAAATGCTCACAACCTGTCCCCTGCTTGCGGGTAATGGTCACGGTTGACTGAGTCTCTTCAACATGGTGGTAAGCAGATTCCTTCATATAGTCCATCGTTAATACCCTCAACAATTTTGTTTAATAATAATATCATCACTTATTGTATGGGAAGATCGCTTAGGTAAAAATCCGAAAGTGCAATAGTATCAGTTGATTAAGCAGCTCATGGCTGCTGCGGGTCGCGCAGGCAGCTGATGCGTGACCGCGCCAGTACCGGGCAACGACCCGTCATAACCTGTAAGAAAAAATGACTGATAACGCACTGATCGATCAACACTAATTTTTTTACCTCGCCGCCTTTTACCTTGGCAATCTTCGACTATCCTTGTCTAAAAACAACGTTTCTCAGGTAAGGAGTGAAGTATGTCATTGTTCTCAACACTGGAAGAGGCTATCGAAAACGCGCGTGAAGTGTATCTGGCGGATAACCCGGACATCAGTGAAGACGAAGCGGCGGTAAGCCAGTTCAATCTGCAAAAGTATGTGATGCGCGATGGCGATATTATGTGGCAGGCTGAGTTTTTCACCGATGAAGGCGATAGCGGTGAATGCCTGCCGGTCAGTAGCGGCGAAGCGGCGCAGGCGATTTTTGATGGCGATTTTGATGAGATTGAATTGCGTCAGGAGTGGCAGTCAGAAAACACGCTGCATGAATGGGATGAAGGTGAATTCCAGCTGGAGCCGCCACTGGACAGCGAAGAAGGTCAGGCCGCTGCCGATGAGTGGGAAGATGATAACACTGACTCCGATAACCAGTATGGTGCTGACGAGCGTTAATTACTCGTATGGCCCATGATTGATATCCACCGGCAACAGCAGCGTATCGACCACCAGCGAAAGCGGCAGGTCGATAATCGTCAGAAAGCGCCATGGGGTGTCACGCACATCCCATTGCACGCCAGGATAGTACTGATTACCATGCCCCTGCCCTGATACTGTTCTGCTGATAATACTGCCGCAGCCGGTTAAACAGAGCATACAGCCAGCAAGCAGCAGCAGTCGGCCAGATTTAGCGATCATTTTATTCTCGTATGATAAATGGGCGCTTATTCTAATGCGCATTGAGCATCAACGTCCGGTGTGATATGCAAATTATCTGTAAATTAAGCGTAAAACAAAAAAGGCGGCATTTCTGCCGCCTTTCGCTTTATTTCACTGACTGTATCGCCAGTGGATTAAGCTGTAATTTCTGATACTGCTCAACCCAGTCATGATACTTATCGGCGTTCTGCCACAGTCTGTAGTGCAGACGCGCCAGCGTCACCGGATCGCTCAGCAAGTTCAGACGCTGATCGCGGCTGAGTTTAGCAGGCGAATCACTCAGCGCCTGCTCTACACGACGATCGCGCGCATATTCCAGAATATCGCTCTTCAGGTGACGTGATGTCGCCAGCGCGCTGGCCAGCGCATTGAACGATGGATGGAACAGTGCATGCATAAAGCCGTGCTTCAGCGCGCGTTCGCGATTCAGTTGCAGATAAGCCTCAGTGTCCAGCAGCTCTTTCGGCGGATCATACTCTTCCGGGATCAGGAACAGTCTGGCGCGTTTCGAGCCAAGTCCCAGCGTAGCGCGACTGGAGAACACCGAGACAAACGGTGACAGAATCAGTGAGAACACAATCGGCGCTAACCACCACAGGAAGTTCAGATCCAGCCAGCCCATGCCGACGGCCCACACCACACCCAGCAGCAGCTGCGAACCGTGACGGGCGAAGGCTTCGCTCCATGGCGTCGCATCATCATCACGTTGTGGTGAGTTCCATACCACTTCCCAGCCAAGGAATGCGCTGACCACAAACACGGTGTGGAACAGCATACGCACCGGTGCCAGCAGCACTGAGAACAGCATCTCCAGCAGCAGCGAGCAGAACAGGCGAATCGCACCGCCGTACGCTTTGGCCCCTTTGCAGATGATCAATATCACACTCAGCAGCTTCGGCAGGAACAGCAGGATCAGCGTGGTGGAGAACAGCGCAATCGCCAGTTCAGGACGCCACTGCGGCCAGACCGGGAACAGCTGTCGCGGCTGCAGGAAGTATTGCGGTTCCATCAGCGTATGCACTACCTGCAATGCAGTGGAGAGCGCAAGGAACATAAACCACAACGGCGCAGAGAGATAGGACATTACGCCTGTCAGGAACACCGCACGGTGAACCGGATGCATCCCTTTAACCAGGAACAGACGGAAGTTCATCAGGTTACCGTGACACCAGCGACGGTCGCGTTTCAGCTCATCCAGCAGGTTTGGCGGCAGCTCTTCATAAGAACCCGGCAGATCGTAGGCAATCCACACGCCCCAACCCGCACGACGCATCAGCGCCGCTTCAACGAAGTCATGCGACAGGATAGAACCGGCGAACGAGCCTTCGCCTGGCAGCGGCGCCAGCGCACAGTGCTCGATAAACGGCTTCACACGGATGATGGCGTTATGCCCCCAGTAGTGTGACTCACCCAGCTGCCAGAAGTGCAGACCCGCGGTAAACAGCGGCCCGTAAACCCGGGTGGCAAACTGCTGACAACGCGCATACAGCGTATCCATACCGGATGCTTTCGGCGAAGACTGGATAATACCGGCGTTAGGGTTAGCTTCCATCATGCGCACCAGACCGGTAAGACATTCACCGCTCATCACGCTGTCCGCATCCAGCACCACCATATAGCTGTACTGACTGCCCCAACGGCGACAGAAGTCATCGATGTTACCGCTTTTACGTTTCACACGGCGGCGACGGCGACGATAGAAAATCTTGCCCTCACCACCGACATCACGCACCAGCTCCATCCAGGCTTTCTGCTCCGCCATGGCGATATCCGCATCATAGCTGTCGCTCAGCACGTAAACGTCAAAGTTAGCCTGTTCACCGGTACGCACCACCGATTCCCAGGTAGCGCGCAGACCGGCAAACACCCGTTCAACGTCTTCGTTACAGATCGGCATAATCAGCGCGGTGCGATGCTCGGGATTAATCTCGATCGGTTCGTCCCGGTGACTCAGATAAGAAATACTGTACTTATCGCGGCCAATCAGCAGCTGCAGGAAGCCCATCAGCGCGGTCCAGAAACCGGCCGAGACCCAACAGAACAGAATCGCGAACAGGAACAGGATCCCGGTCTGCAATACATACGGCAGAATCTGCAGTACCGACTGCTGCCAGTTCTGGTTGATCATCTCCATCGGATCGATCAGCGCCCAGCCCTGATACGGCAGGATGGTTTTCATATACCAGGTGGCGACCACCGTCTGCGCTAAAGTTAACAGCAGCAGGATATAACGGCGAATCGAACCCACATGACGCCATTTATCCTCGGTTTTCTGCTCTTCCGCACTGGCATAGCGATGAGTGGTTTTACGGCCACGCAACGAATCCCATGCACGGGCGACCGGGTTGGTGCGCCAGGCTTCAGGAAACATCAGCGAGCGCTTAACCGGCGGCGTCGCTTTCAGCGTGGTGCGATCTAAATAATCTTTATCGAATTGTTCACCACCGGCAACAGAGTCAGGCCACGCCATTTCAATACGGGCTTTTACCGACTCCAGCGGCGCGTCATCAGGACGCGTTTCAACCGGGCCATCCCCGCCCAGTTGGTGATGAAGCTTGCTGTAAACTTCTTCATTCTCGCCCGCAGCGGGCAGAGCATGCTGAAGCGCCTCTTTCCGCTCAGCGGAAAGAGGCAGCAAGTCGATGTAATCAGCAGGGGTTACGGTAGACTTATTCATTGGCAGGCAACTGATAGCTCCAGGTTTCCGTCAGCGGCTTATCACCATTCACCAGTGCAGCACGCATTTCGGTTGGCTGTTTGTTATCTTTCACACGCAGACGCAACACTAAACGCCAGCCTTTGGTGACGGTGTTATAACGCACGCTCTGTTCGACCACTTCACCGTTTTCACCCACGCTAACCTGCGGGGTAACTGCGGAATCAGCCGGCATCTTGCTCATATCCGGGCCGACAAAGTCCACCACAAAGGCGACGGTGCCGTCCGGCTGACGCACCAGATTCGACTGTTTCACATCGCCGGTAGAACGCAGCGTGCTCTTCACATAAGCCGTTTCCGGCGAGTGCAGCTTGCTTTCGTCACGGGTAAAGTGCAGACGGTAGTTGAAATTCATCTCTTTACCCGGCTCCGGCAGCGATTCCGGGGTCCAGAAAGCGACGATATTATCGTTGGTTTCATCCGCAGTAGGAATTTCTACCAGCTCGACACGGCCTTTACCCCAGTTACCCTGGGTTTCGATCCAGCCACTTGGGCGCTGATCGTAGCGGTCATCCAGATCCTGATACTGCGCGAAGTCACGGCCACGTTGCAGCAGGCCAAAGCCTTTCGGATTCTCGACGGTAAAGGTACTGACCGCGAGGTGCTTCGGATTATTCAACGGACGCCAGATCCACTCACCGTTACCGGCGTGAATCGACAGACCGTTAGAATCATGCAGTGCCGGACGGTAATTCACCATCGGAGAAGGCTGATTCGGTCCAAACAGGAACATACTGGTCAGCGGTGCCACGCCCAGCTTGCCGACTTTGTCGCGCAGATAAATCTTCGACTGCACGTCAACCACCGACTCTTTACCCGGAGTGATGACAAAACGGTAAGCACCGGCCGCGCGTGGAGAATCCAGCAGCGCATAGATTACCAAACGCTTGTCCTGCGGTTTTGGTCGCTCAATCCAGTACTCTTTAAAGCGCGGGAACTCTTCACCGGACGGTAAGGCGGTATCGATCGCCAGACCACGGGCAGAGAGACCATAAACCTGATCGCCACCGATCACCCGGAAATAGCTGGCGCCTAAGAAGCTGCTGATTTCGTCGTTTTTATCTTTGCTGTTAAGCGGGTAAAGCACTTTAAAACCGGCATAACCGAGATTTTTTACGGTTTCCGGATCGTGCTTAACATTACCAAAATTAAAATAGTCGGGATTATATTTAATCTCACGAACGGTGGACGCGGTAACTTCGTTCAGTTTCACCGGCGTATCGAAATACATACCCTGATGGTAGAACTCAAGCTTGAACGGGGTTTTCAGCTTGCTCCAGTACGCTTTATCATGGTTAAACTGAATCTGCTGATAATCAGCAAATTTCATATCGCGCAACTGTGAAGGCAAATTGCTTTTGGGCGCTTCAAAGCCTTTTCCGGCTAAATCCTGCGCCTGTTTCGCCACATCATCGATGCTGAAAGCCCAGCTGGAGCTTGCATACAGCGAGAGCAAAACTGCCGCGCCGATTACGCGCATCTTCATCAGTTTCGGTTTATTTTTCATGTTAATTAGCACATCCCCCCCTTTCGGGTGCTTAATTCAATCCCATCAATCTTAATGGATAATTCAGGTTTCCGACAGCCTGAGCGGGATTATGTTCCCTTGTTGCTTTCCTCTAAGCGCCGATTTCTCAAGCGTTTAGACGATACGGATTCGGCTGATAGTATACTCTTTGTTGCTACAGTAAAGTAAGCCCATGCTTTAGGCTGATTCAGGGCGAATCAGAGGTGAAACTGATAAATAAATGGACATCTATGAGTATAAAAAAACCACAGCGCGAATATTTCCTCGATTCAATTCGAGCTTATCTGATGCTACTCGGTGTGCCCTTTCATCTGTCGCTGATCTATTCCAGTCAGCAATGGGCGGTCAACAGCGCCGAGCCGACCTTCTGGCTGACGACGCTCAATGACTTTATCCATGCCTTCCGCATGCAGGTGTTCTTTGTTATTTCCGGCTACTTCTCTTATATGCTCTACCTGCGCTACCAGCCGGGGCACTGGCTGAAGATGCGCGTCGAACGCGTGGCGATCCCGATGCTTACCGCCGTGCCGCTGCTGACCCTGCCGCAGTTCTTTTTGCTGAAACACTGGACCCCGGCCATCGGCGACTGGAACAGCTTTTCACTGTATGAAAAGTACAATGCGCTGGTGTGGAATCTGGTATCCCATTTATGGTTTTTGCTGGTGCTGGTGATCCTCACCACGCTCGGCATGCTGGCGTTCAAATTGCTGCGCGATCGCCACAGTGATAAAGGAACAAAAGCAGACTATTCCGAGCTAAACTGGCGCAAACTTACGCTGAGTTTTGTTGGTTTTGGTCTGATCTGGGGTTGTATTCGTCGCCTGGTATTTATTTTCCAGCCGAATCTGCTGATGGATGGCCTGTTTAATTTTGCCGTCATGCAGACGCTGTTCTATCTGCCGTTCTTTATGCTGGGCGCGCTGGCGTGGAAACATCCGGCGATTAAAGCGCTGTTTGTGAAGTTTAATCCATGGACACTGGTTGGCTCCTGCCTGGCGCTGGTCGCCTATATGCTGAATAAACGCTACAACGTCGGTGAGGGCTGGCTGTATGAGATTGAGACGCTGGTCAGCATGCTGATGGGGATCTGGATGGTGAATGTGGTGTTTTCCTTCGGCTATAAGCTGCTGAACTCACATTCACCGCGCATTACCTATCTGGTTAATGCGTCACTGTTTATCTATCTGGTGCACCATCCTTTAACGCTACTGTATGGCATCTTTATTACGCCGTTGATTAGCAATAATACCCTGGGCTTCTTTATTGGCCTGATCGCGGTCTTCGGCATCGCCTTTATACTGTATGAGATTCATCTGCGTATTCCGTTGCTGCGCTTCCTGTTCTCCGGTAAGCCGCAACGGGCGGCCAAAGCGCCGCAGGCGGCGAAATCCTGATTCACTCCGGCGAGGGATCACCCTCGCCGTTTTGATTACAACAACCACTCCACCGGCAGTCGCCATACCAGCCGCACCAGCAGCCGCTGTATAAAGCGGGTGCGTGGCTCGTGCTTATGCACCACCTCCCCCGCTTCGCCTTCGAACTCGATCCAGTTAACCCGCCCCCATTTATCGAGCCGCAGCTTCCACGCTTTATCATGCAGGCGGCTGACAAAACGCTGATGCACCGAGATCGCCAGCTGCTCGCTTTCGATCACAAATCCCATTTCAGTATTCAGCACCGCCGAACGCGGATCAAAATTAAACGAGCCAATAAACACCTTCTTATTGTCGACACTAAAGGTTTTGGCATGCAGGCTGGAGCCGGAATTCCCGGTCAGGCCGCGATCGTGCGGCGCATCACGGTTATCGTTGTGCGGTTTTAACTCATACAACTCAATGCCACGGCGTAATAACTTTTTGCGCCATTTGGCATAACCGGCATGCACCACCGAGACATCGTTAGCCGCCAGCGAATTGGTCAGAATGGCGATTCTCACCCCGCGTCGTTTTAATGCCAGTAACTGCGCCACCCCGGCGCGCGTCGGCACAAAATAGGCCGAGATTATATCGAACTGCTGCTGTGGCACGCCGATCACTTCCAGCATCCGCTGCGGCAACAGGGAGGAGGCGCGGGCGCGGCCCAGACCTTTACGCGGATCGTCACTGAGCAAACGGGTATTTGCCCAGGTTAACTTCAGGTCGCCGCTTTCCAGCTGCGCAGCGAAAGAGGAATTATCCAGCCGTTGCAGATATTGCTGCACCTGCGGACTGTCGCGCCAGGCTTCCGGCAGACGCACCGCCGAATGACGATCGTCGCCGTCCGGCTCCACCACCGACCGCAGTGACGAGACGGCGCGGCTACGCCAGTAACGCTCAAAATCCGCGCTGACCTCCGCCACCACCGGGCCGACGGCTAATACATCAAGATCGGAAAACAGCGGTTCATCACCGACCGCGAAATATTCATCGCCGATATTGCGGCCGCCGACAATCGAGGCGATACCATCAACGGTAAAACTCTTGTTATGCATGCGGCGGTTAAGGCGAGCGAAATCGGTGAGATAACCCAGCGCACGCAGGGTGCGAAACGAGAACGGATTAAACAGCCGCACCTCGATATCAGGATGGCGGTTTAACGCACTCAGGGTCTGGTCCAGCCCCATGGTGTTGTTATCATCCAGCAGCAGGCGCACCTTTACGCCGCGCTCCGCCGCATCCAGCAAGGCGCTGAACAGCAAACGGCCAGACATATCGTTTTGCCAGATATAGTACTGCACGTCGAGGGTACGTTCCGCCATCGAAATCAGCAGATAACGCGCGGCAAAAGCATCCAGTCCCTCACCCAGCGGATAGATGCCGCTCTGGTGCGGATGGCGCGCCACCCGCGGCGTAATCGCACGCGCCAGCCGGGTGGCGTGGCGCGGATCCTCCCGATCAGCATCGGCGGCAAAAGCTTCGGACATGATGATTCCTTGTCGTGAGTCGCGGCCTGTCGACCCGCATCCGGCAACAAGCATCCACAGTATTAGAGTCTTCCCGCAAAAAAAACCAAATGGCGTCAACAACTATAAAAAAACCAAAAAACGCAAAATAACACTATACAAACATGATTTATCTGGTCAAAAAAACCATAAAAAAGCATCACGCAATATAAAACCACCAAAAAATCATTTTACTAACAAACTGAAATCACTCAAATACGCAACGGCAACACTTTGTTTGCTAATGGATAACCCCTCAGTACTGGCAAATAATTCTCTCAAAATGCTCCCAGCACCGCGAAGAGATCCGCGTCAGACTGCTGGGGGGCTGGCAACCTGATAAAACCACGAAGAGGGTCAGCCAAATGTATCGTACCGATGAGGTTCTGGAAAAACTTAACAGTCAGCTTCAACGCCAGAGTAAGCCCAAAGTCACCCTGCCCGATATTATGATCCGTTCGTTGCCGGAGGTGGACGCGCTGGCTGGTGATACTCTGGCCTGGAGCGAAGAAAATTTCCTATACCAGCAGGCGCAGGAAGCCCTTAAACAGAACACCTTCAGCGAAGCACGAATTTTAAGCCACGCCAACCCGCAACTGGCGCACGCGGTTCGCCTCGCTATCCAGCAGAACGCCGAACAGCTGGGCTATGATGAACTGTTTGGCGGCCGCGCCAGTAAATATGTCAAACCAGGCGTAGTGGCCTCCATGTTTTCGCCCGCCTGCTACCTTACCGAGCTCTATCGCGAAGGGATCAATCTGCATCCAGAAAACGCGGAATACCGGCTGACTACCCGTCGCCCGGACCTGGCTGGCCTGGTGCTGTCACAGCGCAATATGGATGATGAAGTCTCAACGCTGACGCTCAGCAACCAGCTGACGCTGGATGTTATCAGTAAAAAAATCAGCAAAACGGCGGAAGAGGTACGCAAACTGCTCGCCAGCTGGCGTTTTTCCGGCGCGACGCCCTTTCATTTGCCGTTTACCACCGCCCATTACAGTCTGTTGTTGCGCGATAAAACGCTGGATCTGTCATCGCGTAATGCCGGGGTGATCAAGCCTGCAGGCGCCGAAGCTCTGTTGCGCGTTGCCGCAGGTCTCTCACCTGAGTTATACAGCATCCTGACTGAAACGCTGAGTTCGGGATCATCAGCTCAGCAGTTTAAAGATAACTTTGGCGCCATCACCATAGAGACCCTGCGTAACCCCGTGTTTCTGGCACGTTATTATCAACTCACTGAAGAGCAACTGACGACATACTATGCGGTTATGCGCCAGTATGATAATAACTTCGACCCGTTGCAGATCACCGCCCTCGCTATGCTGCAACTCAACAAGCTTATCCGCTTCAGTAAAGCTGGCGGCATGGCGGCGGCAGATATCTGGCGCGTGATTGCCAGTAACAACAATCAATTCAATATCACCGATGCGATAGTCAGCCAGTTACTGTGGATACAATACTATTGCCAGTATTACGCAATTGATGTCTCTGACGCCTGGATCCTCTCTGGCGCCGCCATCAGCAAAATCAGTGTGGGTGAACTGC
The DNA here is from genome assembly GCF_017875465.1 of Winslowiella toletana. Taxonomy (NCBI): domain Bacteria; kingdom Pseudomonadati; phylum Pseudomonadota; class Gammaproteobacteria; order Enterobacterales; family Erwiniaceae; genus Winslowiella; species Winslowiella toletana. The sequence goes on along the minus strand of NZ_JAGGMQ010000001.1, from coordinate 4,451,121 downwards.
CCAGTCAGTTTGACCAGCTGTTTAACCGGCCACTGCTGGACAATCAGACATTTTCAGATGACAACGCTGATGTGGTGCTGACCCCTGGCAAAATCACTGACACATTTCGCACCGGCGTGCTGAAACGCGCCTTGCAAGTCAGCGACAGTGCGCTTTATCTGTTATGGGCGCTGGTGGATGGCAAAGCCAGCCCGGCGGCATTCAAAAACACGCTGTCCAGCCTCTCCGCGTTGTACCGGGCGCGGCTGCTGGCCAGCAGCCATGGTCTCAGTATTATTGAGCTGAGCGTGCTGTTATCACTCTCCCCCAGCTGGTCAGGCCGCGCGCTGGGCAGCCTGAGCGCCGGGGATCTGGTCAGTCTGGTTAGCTTCCTTAGCCAGTACAGCCGCTGGCTACAAGCGGCCTCGCTGTCCGTCAGCGATCTGCTGTTGATGGCCACCGCCAGTAGCAACAGTACGCTGACGCCAGAGTTCAGTAATCTTATCGCTACCCTGCAAAATGGCCTTGCCGGTCAGCAATTAACCAGCGATAACGCACTGACGCTGGCCGCCCCCTATATTGCCGCCGCGATGCAACTGGATTCCGCAGAGACCGCCCACGCCATTCTGTACTGGCTAAACGGGCTGAAACCACAAAGCCTCGATGTGCTGGCGTTTCTTAATCTGCTGCTTACCAACCCACAGTCTGCCAGACTGGCGCCCTATTGCCATGTACTGGCGCAACTGGCGCTGATCGCACGTACGCTGAAACTATCCGCCAGCGAGCTGTCACTGGCAGTGACGCAGCCAACATTCTTTCAGAGCGCAGAGGTGCTGCCACATACTATCGTCACGGTATATAGCCTGGCGCGCTTTCATTACTGGCTGCAGCAGTGCCAGACCCTCGCGAGCGAAGTGCTGGGCGCCTTAAGCGGCAAAACGCTGACGCCAGTACTGCTGGCGCAGGCGCTCAACGTTGATGAACAGTGGGTAATACAGGGGCTAAACCAGGTCAGAAAAAACGCTACAACCTTTAACAGCTGGATTGAGGTGGACGAGACGCTACAGTGGTTAAATATCGCCACCAGCCTGGCTATCGCTCCGGAAGATGTCGCCCGACTGCTGGCCAGCTCCGCCCCGGTACCGGCGTATGACGACTGGAAAAAGATCGCCACAGCGTTGCAGGCCGGACTCAACAGCCAGCAAGGCGTGCAGTTACAGCATCAGCTGGATGAAAGCAGCAGCGCCGCGTTCAGCGCCTATGCTATCCAGAATAAAAACATTACCCCCAGCTGGGTGATTGACCGCAATCAACTGTATAACTACCTGTTGCTCGATAACCAGGTCTCCGCGCAGGTAAAAACCACCCCACTGGCGGCAGCGATTGCCAGTATGCAGCTGTATATCAACCGGGCACTAACCGGCCTGGAGGAGGGGGTGGTCAGCACGGTACGTTCACGTAACTTCTTCCAGTTCTGGGACAGTTACAACAAACGTTACAGCAGCTGGGCAGGGGTTTCACGGCTGGTTTACTACCCCGAAAACTACCTTGACCCCACGGTGCGCCACGGCCAGACCGCGATGATGGATGAGATGCTGCAATCCATCAGCCAGAGTCAGCTGACCAGCGATACGGTAGAAGACGCCTTTAAAACCTATATGACCCGTTTTGAACAGGTGGCGAATCTGGAGGTGGTGAGCGGTTTTCACGATAACAACAGTATTAATAGCGGCATAACTTATCTGGTGGGGAAATCCGTTAACGATGAAAATTATTACTGGCGCACACTTAATCAAAACCTGTTCGACGCAGGAAAATATCCCGCCAACGCATGGAGTGAATGGAAAGAGATCACCACCGGCATGCAGGCGAAAAATAATCTGGTGCGTCCGGTGGTATTTAATTCGCGACTCTATTCGGTCTGGCTGGAAGAAAAAGAGATCGCCGATGCCGATGACAGCAACAGCAGTAAACGTATCGCCAGCCATGAGCTGAAATATACATTTATTCGCCATGATGGCACCTGGAATATTATCACCACGGTTAAACTCTCTGATTACTTTAAAGCTGACGAGTTGACTAAAATCAATGCGATGGGCATGTACTGCTCCCGTGATGAAACCAGTGGCTCGCTGATTGTTCTTTTCTATGAGCTAAAAGCCAAAGACGAGGAGAATAAATCGACGCCCACCATTGGCTTGCTGATTAATCCCGACCATCTCACCACCCTTCTCAGCAATCCTGGCGCTTACCGGACCGCCGTGTGGCAACAGTTTGACACCACCGTACAAAAAAAGATCAATCAGCCCTATATCATAAATTACTCGGCGCCAGCCACTGTGACACTGAGTAGCGCCACCCTCGAGCCAGGCTTTCTGGCCACCCTTTCTCAAAGCCGGTTATATAACTGTAAGATCGCCCCTGCCAGCCAGGATAATAACTTAACCCTGTCATTTGACTGTGATCTCAGGGTGGTCTTCCAGAGTATGGCTGGCAGGTATGATATCGCCTGCAACATATTGAAAAACCTCGCCAATAATAATATGGGCGATAGCTTCTATATTTACGAAAATTTTGCGCTGGACAGTGGCAACAGTTCCGGCAAGCGCATTTTTCCCGTGTACCACCTGAAACAGAACAGTATGACCAGCGGCAGGATCCTGGTGTATCGCGAGGCGTCCGCATCAGGTCTGGAAGTAAAGTGGCCGGCATTAACCCCGGCTCACACTTTCACCTCAACCAGCACGGCACTTTACGTCGCGCTTAATCAGGATAAGTATCCTGATAATGATGCCCTGATGAATGCGAGTATGTATCTTAATGATAATAATAAGTCTGCCACCGTGGCATTCGGCGGCTGGAAGCTAAAAACCGGCTTTGCAGCCTCGGAAATTAAAATCCGGGCAACGGTCGGCAATACAATAAAATTTTTTGATGCAAAACAGGATATTCAGGATAAAGGGCAGACACTGCCAGCACAGCAATTTTCCGGCACTATCTATCCCTTCCGGGGAGTGAAACTGGACATTCCCCTCGCGGAGTTTGTTGATGGCAAAGCCGAGGTCAGTTTCAGACTCACCATTGAAATGAGCGAGTATCACAATGTCGCCATTGCGCTGCAATGGGGTTCACTGACGATTAGTCAGCAATTAGACCTTCCCCCTTTCCTGATTATTAAAGGCGAGAAAGGTGAGCAATATCTGCAAAATGGCCCCTGGCGCACCCGCATAAATACCCTGTTTGCCCGTCAGTTAGTGGCGAGAGCCAGTCGCGGGTTAAATGCAGTGCTCTCCATGGAGACCCAGTATTTAGCCGAACCGCAACTGGGGCCAGGCAGTTATGTCCAGGTAGATTTTGGCCGCTACAGCAGTTCGCTGCATGGCAATGGCAGCTATCAGCTTTACTATGTTGGCGGCGCAGATAACATCGGCTCCGGGCGGCCTTTACATCTTTGCGCAGCAGGCAAATTATCTGCCGATCGTAGCAACAGCCTGACTCTGTTTCTGCCGTATAACACCGCGAAAACCGGTAGTGAGAAGGATATTCTTTATCTCGGCGTAATCTATTCAGATGCCAATCTCACCAGCAGCTACACGACCATGCAGCAGTTTAAATACAATGCTGATGCCACTAAGTTTGTCGCCGACAGCGAAAATGCCAGCCGGACCAGAGGACTGACCACCCGGCTGTTTGAGACGATGGATAGCGAACCGATGGATTTTAGCGGCGCCAATGCGCTCTATTTCTGGGAAATGTTTTATTACGCGCCAATGATGGTGTTTCAGCGCCTGTTGCAGGAGCAACGTTATGATGAAGCAACGCGCTGGATAAAATTTATCTGGAGCCCCGAAGGTTACGTGGTGAATGGCCAGCCTGCCGCTTATAAGTGGAATGTACGCCCGCTGGAAGAAGACACTACCTGGAATAGCGATCCGCTGGATTCGGTTGATCCGGATGCCGTTGCGCAGGCGGATCCGATGCACTATAAAGTCGCCACCTTTATGCGCACGCTGGATCTGCTGATTGCGCGCGGCGACACGGCCTATCGCCAGCTGGAGCCAGACACGCTGCATGAAGCACAAATGTGGTATATGCAGGCGCTGGCGATTATGGGTGACGAGCCCTTCCTGGCGGAGAGTACCCGCTGGTCAAATCCGACCCTGCAAGCCGCTGCAGCGCAGACCCTGCAACTTCTTGCCCTGCAGGCAATGCTGGTGGTGCGCGCAGAGACATTACCGGCGGCCTCAGCCTCCAGTAGCAGCCTTAGTACACTGTTTTTACCGCAGCTAAATGAAAAACTGCAGCTTTACTGGCGTACGCTGGAACAGCGGCTGTTCAACCTGCGCCATCATCTCTCGATTGATGGCCAGCCGCTGTCGCTACCCCTCTACGCCACACCGCTGGAACCCGCAGCACTGCTCAGCGCGGCGGTTCACGCCGCCCAGGGAGGCGCAACCCTGCCGGCGGCGCAAATGCCGGTATACCGTTTTCCGGAAATCCTTGAACGCGCCAGAAGCCTGGTCAACCAGCTCAGCCAGTTTGGCGGCGCCCTGCTGTCGATGATTGAACGCCAGGATGCAGAAGCGCTGGCCGAGTTGCTGCAAAACCAGGGCAGCGAACTGGCCCGACAGAATATCGCCATGCAGGACAGCGCAATTGCTGAAATCGCGGCCGATCGTCAGGCGCTGCAACAGAGCCGCGCGGGTGCGCAGTCGCGCTTCGAAAGTTACACCCGGCTGTATGAGGAGGACGTCAACCGCATGGAGAAAGAGGCGATGGATCTGTTTGCTGATTCCGCCTGGTTCTCAATGAGTTCCAGCAGCACCTATACCGCAGCCGCTATCGCCGATGCCCTGCCTAATATCTTCGGTCTGGCGAATGGCGGTGGCAGCTGGGGCGCAATCCCGCGCGGCGTCGGTATCGGGCTGGAAATTACCGCCACGGTAAAACGCATTAGCGCCGAGAAAGCCAGCCAGTCCGAAACCTATCGCCGCCGCCGTGAGGAGTGGGAGATCCAGCGTAACAATGCCGAAGCGGAAGTGAAGCAGATTGATGCGCAGCTGGAAACGCTGGCAGTGCGGCGCGAAGGCGCGCTGTTACAGAAAACCTGGCTGGAAACCCAGCAGGTGCAGACCCAGGCTCAGCTGCAATTTTTGCAGAATAAGTTCAGCAACCGGGCGTTGTATAACTGGTTGCGCGGCAGGCTGGCGGCAATTTACTACCAGTTCTATGACTTATCTGTCTCCCGCTGTCTGATGGCACAGGAGAGTTATAAATGGGCATTAAATGTCAGTGATGCGGAAGCCAGCTTTATTAAACCCGGCGCATGGCAAGGCGCCTGGGCGGGGCTGCTGGCGGGTGAAACCCTGATGCTAAATCTGTTGCAGATGGAGCAGAGTTACCTGCAAAAAGAGGAGCGGGAAAAAGAGGTGGTACGCACGGTCTGCCTGACGACGCTTGATGACAAACTGGCGGATAAAATCAGGGCGCTGATTACTGCGGATAAAGAGGACAACAGCGGTAATCCGTCGATGACCAACGACAAACGGTTGCAGGTCGCGCTGAAACTGGCTGATTTGCAGATCCAGAACGATTATCCGGATGCACTGGTGGGTAAAACCCGGCGGATTAAACAAATCGGCGTCACTCTGCCCGCGCTGGTAGGCCCTTACCAGGATATTCGCGCCGTGCTCAGCTATAGCGGCGGTCGCGCCAGTATGCTGCCGCGTGGCTGTAATGCGCTGGCGGTCTCACAAGGGTTGGATGACAGCGGTCAGTTCCTGCTTAACTTTAACGACAGCCGCTGGCTGCCGTTTGAAGGGATCCCGGTCAATGACACCGGTACCTTTACCCTGAGCTTCCCTGACGCCACCAGTAAGCAGAAAGATCTGCTACTGAGCCTGAACGATATCATTCTGCATATTCGCTACACCATTATCAGCTAAACGCGTCTGTCTGCGGCCCGCAGGGAGGAGATAATGCAAACCACTGAAGCGTTACGCCTTAACCCACCCTCATTGCCCTCCGGCGGCGGAGCGATTAGCGGGTTGAAAAGCGATACCCCGGTCGCCGCTCCTGACGGCGCCGCCAGCCTGAGTATTGCCTTGCCCGTCAGCAGCGGGCGCGGTTACGCCCCGGCGCTGGCGCTTAGCTACCATAGCCAGCGCGGCAACGGTCCTTTTGGTATTGGCTGGGATCTGGATCTGCCGTCAGTACGGCGGCGCAGCGATAAAGGCGTGCCGCTGTATGATGTTAGCGATGAGTTTATCGGGCCAGATGGCGAAGTGCTGGTTGCGGTACAGACCAGCAGCGGAGAAGAGAAGCGTACCGCCAGCAGTTTACTGGAAGGTGGCGACACGCTGGGGAAATTCACCGTACGCAGTTACCGCTCGCGCAGCGAAAGCGATTTCAGTCGTCTGGAGTACTGGACGCCAGACGGTGGTTCCGGACTGGACTTCTGGGTACTGTACCTCCCGGATGGCCAGGTACACATGCTGGGACGAAACCCGCAGGCACGCATCTGGGATCCGCAGAACCATGCGCACACCGCCGCCTGGTTACTGGAATCCTCCGTCTCAGCCAGCGGCGAACAAATTTATTATCAGTATCGCGGCGAAGATAACAAAGGCTGTGACGCTGCAGAACTCAAAGCCCATCCTGATGCCGGCAGCGCCGCAGAAATCGACACCGACAGCCGAGCCTATGATGGTGCACAGCGCTATCTGGTCGCCGCTTACTACGGTAATAAAAAAGCCGCACGCAGTTTACCCGCGCTAACCACCCAAGTGCGCGAGTATGACTGGATATTTGTGGTAAAAATTGACTACGGCGTGCGGGTTACCAGCAAAGAAAGCCCCCCTTCCTGGCAACGGCCTACCTACGGCGACTGGGCATATCGCAGAGACGTATTTTCCCGTTATCAGTACGGCTTTAATCTGCGCACACGCCGCCTGGCGCGCCAGGTGCTGCTGTTTCACCGTCTTAATACGCTGAAAGGCTCCAAAAATGAAGGTGAGCCGCTGGAGCTTATTTCACGCCTGTTGCTGGATTATAATGAAAATGCCTCGTTAACCACCCTCAACTGGCTGCAGCAGATGGCTTATGAGCAAGGTACGCGGACCCTGCGCCAGTTGCCGCAGCATGAGTTCTACTGGCACTCCTTTGACACTCCCACTAATGTGAGCTGGCAACCGCAGGCGCTGGGCGGCCTGAATCCGCTGCAACCCTGGCAACTGGTGGATCTGAATGGCGAAGGCATGGCGGGGATTCTGTACCAGGACAGCGGCGGCTGGTGGTATCGCGCACCCGAGCGGCAAGCGGGTAATGTTTCTGATGCCGTCAGCTGGGGCAACGCCACGCCGGTGCCGGTTATCCCTGCAGCGCGCGCCGGTGGTACGCTCGCTGATCTCAATGGCGACGGTTATCTGGAATGGGTGATCACCGCCCCTGGCATTGCCGGTCGCTATCAGCGCACGCCTGAAAGCGGATGGCTGCACTTTACACCCTTAGCGGCGCTGCCGACGGAATACCGCCATCCGCGCGCGCAGCTGGCGGATATCCTCGGCGCCGGTCTGAGCGATATGCTGTTAATAGGACCACGCAGCGTGCGGCTCTATGCCGCACAAGGTGACGGCTGGGCGCGTGGCAAAACCGTGGTGCAGTCTGAAGATATCACCCTGCCCGTGCCCGGTGCAGATGCCCGGGCGCTGGTCGCCTTTAGTGATATGGCAGGCAGCGGACAGCAGCAACTGGTGGAAATCCGTCAAGAGGGGGTACGTTACTGGCCAAACCTGGGACACGGCCGTTTCGGCCAGCCCATCGCGATGCCTGGCTTTACCGTCAGCGATTTTAACCCTGACCAGCTCTACCTCGCGGATATTGATGGCACCGGCACCACCGACCTGATTTATCTCCGCAGCGATCAGCTGCAAATCTGGCGTAATCAGTGCGGCAACCGCTTTGCCGCCCCTTTTACTGTCCGGCTGCCAGCCGGTGTGCGCTATGACCGCACCTGTTATCTCTATCTGGCGGATCTTCAGGGGCTGGGCGTCGCCAGTCTGCTGCTAACCGTTCCCCACCCCACCCCGCGCCACTGGCTATGCAACCTGTCCACGGCCAAATCCGGGCTGTTAAGCGGTATGAATAACAATATGGGCGCGCGCCATCGCTTCTTTTACCGCAGCTCCGCGCAGTTCTGGCTGGATGAGAAAGCGGCGGCGCAGGCGACCAGCGTCCCGATTCCCTCCTGTTATCTGCCGTTTGCCGTGCACTGTCTGCAACGCGTGGAAGTGCAGGATGAAATCACCGGCAATCTGCTGGTGAGCAGCATCCGCTATCGTCACGGCGCCTGGGATCGAAAAGCGCGCGAGCTGCGCGGCTTTGGCTGGGTGGAGGTGAGTGATACCGATACCGTTGCCGCCGCAGGATCAGCCAAAGAGATCAGTATGCCTGCAGTACAGCGCAGCTGGTACGCCACCGGTTTGCCTGAGCTGGATAAACAGCTGACAAACGAGTACTGGCAGGGCGATAAGGCGGCGTTTGCCGGTTTCACGCCGCGTTTCACCGCGGATAGCGGCGACAACGAACAGGCGCTCGAAGCCGATAATCCCGGCCTATACTGGCTTCAGCGCGGGCTGAGAGGCCTGTTGCTGCGCAGTGAACTCTATGGTCATGATGGCAGCAGCCAGGCCACTGTGCCTTACAGCGTGACGGAGAATCGTCCGCAGGTACGGCTGGTGCAAAGTAAAGGCAACTATCCGGTAGTGTGGTCATCGGTTGCGGTAAGCCGCACTTATCTCTATGAACGCGTCAGCAGCGATCCACAGTGCAGTGAGCAGATTGTCTTAACCAGTGATGAGTATGGCCAGCCCCTGCGCCAGCTGACTGTCAATTATCCGCGGCGCGCACGTCCGGCGACCAGTCCGTGGCCGGATAGTTTACCGGCATCGCTGTTCGCCGACAGCTACGACGATCAGCAACAGTGGTTGCGGCTCCAGCTGCAACAGAGCAGCCAGCACCATCTCAGCAATCTGCCCAACGGCATCTGGCGGCTGGGACTGGCCGATCGCAGCCGTGGTGATATCTATACTTATGCCGCCAGTTCAGTACCCACCGGCGGGCTTACTCTGGAGCATCTGCTGAAAAGCGACAGTCTGGTGGCGCCGCAACAGCCCTCTGTCCTGACGGGGCAACAACAGATCTGGTATCTCAATGCGCAGTCACAACCCTCTACCCGCGCGCCCGCTTTTCCGCCGCGCGTCGCCTTTATTGAGAGCGCCGAACTGGATCAGGAGATGGTCAGCCAGCTGGCAGGGAGCGTGACGGAAAGCCATTTAACCCAGGCGGGCTGGCAACAGGCAGATTATTTATTTCCCCGTGACAGCGAGAAAGACAAAAAACTATGGGTCGCGCGCCAGGGTTATCTCAGTTATGCCTCAAAAGATAACTTCTGGCTGCCGGTGTCATATCAGGAGACCCAGCTGACCGGCAAGGTGACCGTCACCCGTACGGACTATGACTGCGCGATTAAACAGCTTACCGATGCCAGTGGTTTAACGATCTCCGCCGACTATAACTGGCTCTTTCTGCAGCCTTACCGAATAACGGATGCCAATAATAACCAGTACTCGGTGACCTTTGATGCGCTGGGGCGGGTGACCACCATGCGGTTTAGCGGCACCGAGAACGGCCAGCAGAGTGGTTACAGTAACGCCAGCGTAACGATCCCCGTCAGCGCCAGCGATGCCTTTGAACTGGTAAAAAAAGGTTCGCTACCGGTGGCGCAATGCGTTGCTTATATCGCCGACAGCTGGTGGTCAACCACGCGGCAGGCCGGAGCTAAAATGCCGCCGCATGTGGTGATCCTGACCACGGATCGCTATGACAGCGATCCGGCGCAGCAAATCCGTCAGCAGATAGTGTTTAACGATGGCTTTGGCCGGGTTTTGCAGGTCTCGGTTCGTCAGGAGAATGGCGCGGCATGGCAACAAAATGACGATAACTCGCTCAGCACGGACAGTCATGGCCAGCTGGTGGAGGTGAACACGACTCACCGTTGGGCCATCAGCGGACGGGCAGAATATGACAATAAAGGCCAGCTGGTGCGCCAGTATCAGCCGTTTTTCCTTGATGGCTGGAAATATGTGCGTGACGACAGCGCGCGCGAAGATCTCTACGCCGACACCCATTATTACGACCCGATTGGGCGCGAAACTGAAGTAAAAACGGCAAAAGGCTGGCTGCGCCGTCGGCTGTATACGCCATGGTTTGTGGTGAGCGAGGATGAAAATGACACCGCTGCGGAAATCGAACAGGAGACGTCGTGATGAGCAGCCCGGATTACACCCTTTACCGTGGCACGCCCGCGGTTGCCGTGCAGGACAACCGGGGGCTGATCGTGCGCGAAATAGCGTACCACCGCCATCCGGATCAATCCGGCGAGACGGACACCCGCATCACCCGCTATCAGTTCAGTGCGCGCGGTTTTCTTACGCAGAGTATCGATCCGCGTCTGTATGCCTTACAGCAGAGCAACAGCAGCGTAAAAGCCAGCTTCAGTTATCTGAGCGCCCTGAGCGGCGAAGTACTGAAAACCAGCAGTGTCGATGCCGGGGATCAGCTGGCTTTAGCGGATATCAACGATCGACCCCATCTCGCCGTCAGCGCCGGCGGTGTGGTGCGCAGCTGGCAGTACGAAGGCAATACCCTGCCCGGCCGCCTGCTGAGTATCACCGAACAACCGGCCGGTGCGGCTGCGCTGATTACCGAGCGCTTTGTCTGGGCGGGCAAAACGGATGACGAGAAAAAATATAACCTCGCCGGTAAGTGCGTACGCCACTACGACACCGCCGGTCTGGAGCAGGTCACCAGCATTGCCCTGAGCGGCACGCCGCTGTCAGTTACCCGCCAGCTGCTGCCGGATAACAAAGAGGCCGACTGGCAGGGAGCGGATGAAAGCGCATGGAAAGATCTGCTGGCGGCAGAGTCTTATACCAGCCGGAATACCACTGACGCCAGCGGCGCGCCGCTGACCAGCAACGATGCCCGCGGCAATATCCAGCGGCTGGAATATGATGTGGCGGGACGCCTGAGCGGCAGCTGGCTGAAGCTGAAAGGCGACAACGAGCAGGCTATCGTTAAATCCCTCAGCTGGTCCGCCGCCGGGCAGAAGCTGCGCGAGGAGCATGCCAACGGCGTGGTAACAACCTGGAGCTACGACCCGCAGAATCAGTGGCTGGCCGCCATCAAAACCGAGCGCCCCGCCGGACACCGCGCCGGGGCGAAGGTGCTGCAGGATCTGCACTACGCCTACGACCCGGTGGGCAATGTGCTGCAGGTAACCAACGCGGCGGAAGCCACCCGCTTCTGGCGCAACCAGAAAGTGGTGGCGGAAAACAGCTACCGCTATGACACACTGTACCAGCTGGTTACCGCCACCGGGCGCGAGATGGCTGACCGCGGCCAGCAGTCCTTTCCCCTGCCCGCGGCAAAAATTCCGCTTCCGGTTAATGATAACGCCTTTGCCGCCTGGACACGCGGCTATACCTATGACCGCGGCGGCAACCTGGCGCAGATACGCCATCATGCGCCGGCCAGCAGCAACAGCTATACCACCACCCTGACCGTCGCCAGCCGCAGCAACCGCGCGGTACTCAGCACCCTGACGGAAGATGCGGCGAAGGTGGACGCGCTGTTCAGCGCTGGCGGGCAGCAGAAGCAGCTGCAGCCGGGCCAGAGCCTCAGCTGGACGCTGCGCGATGAACTGCGCAAAGTCACCCCGGTCAGCCGCGACGGCCAGGCATCCGACAGCGAAGTGTATCGTTACGATGCCGGCAGCCTGCGGCTGGTCAAAACCACCACCCGGCTGACCGGCAACAGCAGCAACACGCGTCGGGTGGTATATCTGCCGGGGCTGGAGCTGCACACCCTGAAAAGCGGCGATACGCTGAAGGAGAATCTGCAGGTGATCACCGTCGGTGAAGCCGGCCGGGCGCAGGTGCGGGTGCTGAACTGGGAAAGCGGCCTGCCGGCCGGCATCACCGACAACCAGCTGCGCTACAGCTACGATAATCTGCTGGGCAGCAGCGAACTGGAACTGGATGGCGACGGACAGATTATCAGCCTGGAGGAGTACTACCCCTATGGCGGCACCGCAGTCTGGACCGCGCGCAGTAAGGTGGAGGCGGATTATAAAACACTCCGTTACTCCGGCAAAGAACGGGATGCCACAGGACTGTACTACTTTGGCTATCGCTATTATCAGCCGTGGGTGGGAAGGTGGTTATCTGCCGACCCGGCAAGTGCTCTGGACGGGCTAAATCTGTTCCGGATGGTGAGGAATAGTCCGGTGACCTGGTTTGATGGTGATGGATTGATTCCTGTTACGGTCAATGACGGGACTGAAAAACAAGGATATCTTTATAGCCCACTTAGATCATCCGATATGGTAACTCAAGCATTAGGGGTTAATTTAACCCGATATAATAAAGGCAAGTCGTTATATCCAGTTATCGTTACTGATACGAATGCATTGCTGGAATTCGAAAAAAACACTCTCAGCGAAATGTTTAGTTTAAATGAAAGAATCAGCGAATTACGAAAACCCATCCAAAATATAGAGTCGAAACTCAGGCAGTTTGATCTATTGACTCAGGAACGATTAATAGAGTTTGTCACCCCTAAAATATACAGCGAGACTATGCAGCAGATTGACAGATTATCCAATCAACGAAATGTTCTGAGCAAAATGAAAGTTATAAGCAACAATGCAGGAAAAGCCTTAAGAAAGCTTTTATCAGAAAAGGACAAACTTTATATCCTGGGGCATGGGTTGAGTGGTATGGATTTTCTTGGTGCTGATGAAAACCTCACGCATGGGCTGATCACATCGGAGTCTCTTGCAATGCAGTTAACTGCAGGTCACTTACCTTCTGATTTCAAAGATATACGTGTTATAGCCTGCTACAGTGCGAACGCTACTGCTCCGATCTCCTTCACTGAGGAAGAGTTACTCAGAACAACCACTGTTTTTAAAGAGAGAACGGTAGGATGGCGTAGCCTGTTTGGTCTGTTAACCACAGAAACTGCACCATTTGCGCTTTCATTAAGCAGGGCGCTCAAACGCAAAGGTTATTCACAAGTAACAGTTACCGGCTACTCTGGCGCAGGTGTCACTTTTAGTCAGCATCAATATCAAACTCGCAGAATTCAGGGTGTTGCTAATGACCAGCGTAGTTCCGATAAAACGGTGAGATTAAAATTTTAGAATTCCAGAAAAATTATTCCCAATGTCTTTAGCATTAGGTAACAATCTATTTGTTAATATAACATAAAGCAGAAGTACGAAATTATCGTTTAAGTAGCCACACTCAACAACGTTATCCCGATGGTACAACAAAAATATGCCATTACAGAACTGGCGCGCGTCAGCAAACAAAATCTGCTGCTGATTTTCGCGCACCGCCACCAGCCATCGATTGACGCTGATCCTCCCGCCCTCAGCCATACCGGCGGGAGGACATCACAAGCCTTCAGTGCAATTTCGTCTAAACTTAGCGAAGCAATCCGCTACCGGAGGAGCGTCCGATGTCCTTACCACCACAAAATTCGCCACCGCAGCGCCATCAGCCTCAGCTGTTTAGTAGCTTTTTCCAGGGCAGCTTTGCCTGCTCCACCGCCTGCCGCAGTGAAGGCAAGCGGGTCGATCTGGTCAGCAATAGCGGTCACGATATGCTGCTGGATAAAGACTATGCGGCGCTGGTCGCTCACCATCTGCTGACCGCCCGCGACGGCGCGCGCTGGTATCTGATTGAACAACAACCCGGTGTCTACGACTGGTCAACCTTTACCCCGATGCTGCATGCCGCCGAGCAGCACGATATCGAAATGATCTGGGAACTGGCGCATTTTGGCTACCCCGCGCATCTCGATATCTGGCAACCCGCTTTTATCGACAGTTTTGCCCGCTTTGCCCGGACAATGGCGGAAGTGATGCGCGATGAGGGGTTCAGTCAGCCCTTTTTTACCCCGGTCAATCAGATCTCCTTCTGGTCATGGGCCGGCGCCGATGTTGCCTGGCTTAACCCGAATGCCAGCGGACGTGGCAAAGAACTGAAAAAGCAGCTGGTGCGCGCCAGCATTGCGGCGATGGATGCAATTCGCGAAGTGCTGCCACAGGCGCGTTTTGTGCTGACCGATCCGCTGGTGCATGTTGCCGCCGCCGATAACTCCGCGGCCAGCCAGCAGGAAGCAGAGCATCAGCATCTGGCGCAATTTGAAGCCTGGGATATGCTCAGCGGCCGTCTGCATCCGGAACTGGGTGGCAATATGCGCTATCTGGATATTATCGGCGTTAACTACTATCCCGATAACCAGTGGTTTATTAATGGCGATCTGCTGCCGCCAGAACATGCGGCTTATCGTCCGCTGCATCAGCTGCTGGCGGAAGTCTGGCAACGCTATCAGCGTCCCCTGTTGCTGGCGGAAACCGGCGCCGAGGGTGAAGCGCGTACCGGCTGGCTGCACACGGTAATGGAGCAGGTCAATATTGCGCTGGAGAATGGCGTCGGAGTGGAAGGCGTATCGATCTACCCGGTGGTGGAGTATCCGGCATGGGCTGATGATCGTCGTTCACCAGGAGCGTTACTGGGTCTGCCGGATCCAAATGGCAATCGCACCGTCTACGAACCGCTGGCATTAGAGCTGCGCAGTCAGCAAATCAAAATGAGCGGCGGCGCTCAGGGACGTACCGTCTGACCCGGCTTTGCATAGCAGGATTGCGTATCGACAAGTTGTTCAGGCGGACGACGAACATCGGAAAGCCAGGTCATGGCGAACAGGAAGATCACGCTAATCAGGCAGGCAGAGAGTAAACCAATCAGGGCAATTAGCTTGTCATCTCTGTTTTCCATTATTCTGATCTCCTTGCATAACTGTAATCATGTTGCTGACAGGCCTATGTCATCCACAACGTGATCATCAGGACGAAGATTATAAGTGTAAAAGAGGTCACTGCAAGTACCACGATCGCAAACTGCGCATCATCAAGGGGTACCCGCGGCTCTTTTTCTGGCTCAGGTGGTGTAATATTTTTCATTTTTTCGTAGCAAGTAACAAGCGCATAATTTAACAAGCGACTTCAGTTGCCATAACCTTAAGTCGGGTAGATCTCTGATGCGAAGAAGCAAACAGTAAACTGCATCTTTTTTGTGCAGCTAACAAATAAGAAACATTAATATTTTTATCACGTCTGGCCACAATTTGCGGCAAATTATCGCCTGATTTTTCCGGCACACTTTAACATATCGCCATCAGAAAATAACCTGCAAATTGATTTTGCAGGATTACTGCTGCGCGATAGCGATTTGTTGGCTGAAAAGGGTGTATCAAGCGCGCTTAACTATCACGCCGCGCAGCAGATTGATGCGTCAGTCTGATATATTGCCTGAAATGATGTGATAAACGCAGGATTAGCAGGCACAAAATAGTGCGTTTAACTATTTGTGGGCCAGCTCATGCTGTAATCTGCAGCACGCATAGACTAAATCTGAAAAAATCCTGATAATAGCGCGAAAAAACAATGAACATTTTCTCTCCGCCCTCCCCGGTAACCATGGTTTAACATGCATCGATACCGCATACCTGAAGATAGCTTGCTTATTTTCGAACAGATTATTGAACACAGCACCAATGCTATTTTTCTGGTTGACGGTAATCTTCATCTCTCTTTTGCTAATCGTCATGGTGAAATCCTGTTTCATCGTCTGATCCGCAACGGACAGCTGGAAGCCGCGCTAACCGGCGACCAGCAGGTGCTGGATATCAATGATCAAAACAAGCCACGCTTTATCCGCTCGCATTGCGTGATCAGTGATGGTCCCGGTAAACCTCCGCATCATCTGTTTATTGGCACCGATATCAGTGCTGAATTGCTTGCACAACGGGAAGAGTTCCATCTGCGTCGCCGCCTGGAACAGACGCTGGAAATTACCGAAGAAGGCTTCTGGTTATGGAATATTGCTGATGGCGAAGTGTCGCATAACCATTTTTTCAGTCGCATTTTCGGCTTGCAGGATGGCGCGCTACAACATCATGAGCGCGATATCACCTGTCTGATTCATCCTGAAGATATCGGGCGTTTCTCCAGCACTTTGCAGCAGCATTTACGCGGCGAAACAGCGATGTTTAACTGTGAATATCGACTGCTCAATGCTCAGCAGCAGCAACTCTGGGTACAGAACCATGGCAAAGTGGTACGCCACGATGACAGCGGCAAACCGGTTGAGATGCTCGGTAAGGTTAAAGATATCACCGAGAAAAAACAGCGTGAGCAGGAGATGCATAATCTCGCCTGGCACGATCCGCTGACTCAACTGGATAACCGGCCACGTTTTTACGACAAGCTGGAGCAGGCGCGCCAGCAAAGTATCGACAGTGGCGAGTATCTCGCCCTGCTCTATCTCGATCTCAATCGCTTTAAAGAGGTGAATGATGCCCTCGGCCACGGCGCAGGCGACACCCTGCTAAAAGAAGTCGCGCTGCGTCTGCGCAATACGGTGCGCAGTGATGATGCGCTTGCCCGTCTGGGCGGCGATGAATTTGCCCTGCTGATTGGGAACCTGGGTACCAGTCTGCAGCAAGCGAAAACGCGGATGAGCATCCTGGTTGATCGTCTGCTGGAAAATATCAGCCGCGATATGGCGCTGGATAATACGGTGGTCAATGTCACTACCAGTATGGGTATCTACCTGTTTAATCAGGACCGCAGTCCGGTGGCCGAACTGCTGCATAAAGCAGATATGGCGCAGTATTTTTCTAAAAAGAACCAGCGCAAATGGATGTTCTGGTCACCGCAGCTGCATGAAGAACAGAGTCAGCGCGATGCCATTGAAACCGGGTTGCGCCGCGCGCTGGATAACGGTGAGTTCTATCTTGAGTACCAGCCGCAATATTCGCGCGGCGGTGAAGCCACCAGCCTGGAAGCGTTATTGCGCTGGCAGACACCGGACGGCAGGATTATCTCCCCCTCGACCTTTATTCCGATCGCCGAAAACTCGGGCCTGATCCTGAATATCAGCGAATGGGTGCTGGAACAGACCTGCGCGCAACTGCGCAACTGGCAGAATCAGCCGCAGCTCGACAAGCTGGGCGTTGCGGTGAATATCAGCCCTCGGCAGCTTAAGCGTGCTGACTTTCTGAAAACTGTCGAACGCATCGTGCTGCAAAGCGGGATTGATGCCAGTCAGCTCAGTTTTGAACTCTCTGAAAATGCGCTTACCGAAAATTTGCCGGATACCCAGCGTAAGCTCAGTGCGCTGCGTGAGATGAATATTAATATTGCCGTGGATAATTTTGGCACCGGCATGGCGTCGCTGACCGGGCTACGTAAGCTGGCAATCACCGAGGTAAAAATTGATCGCTCGTTTGTGTTACAGATGGCGCAGAACAGTGATTTTATGCTGACCATCCGCGGTATCGTGGCGATGTGCCAGGCGTTGAATATCAATATTGTTGCGGAAGGGGTGGAGAATTCACAGCAGTTCAGCACCCTGTCGGAGATGGGTTGCCACCGCTTTCAGGGCTGGCTGTTTTCACGTTCGCTGGCGCCGGAACTGCTGCATGCGGTCTTGCAGCACCGACAGCGCTAAAAAAACAGCGGAAGGTTAGCCCCCGTCCGCTGTTGTTTTGCTGCCTGAAAATATTTAGAAGTCGTAAGACATCGACACTTTCAGCGTACGTGGTTCGCCCTGGTAGATATAGGTGCCGCTGGAATCAACATTCGACCAGTAAGACTTGTTGGTGACGTTATCCACGCCAACACGCCAGACCATATCGTTGTCCTGTACCTTGGTGGTATAACGCACGCCCAGATCCAGCGTGGTGTAGCTATCCAGCTTTTTGGTGTTAGCCGCATTGGCATATTGCGCGCCGTTATGATTCACCAGCGCGGTAGCGGTCAGACCTTCAACCGGCTGAATATCATATTCTGCGCCAAGCACCATATTATAACTTGGTACACCGACCGCCGTGTTGCCATCGTTGGCGCCATTGGCGGTTTTGGTCAGCTGGGCGTCAATCCAGGTGGCGCTGCCGTTCAGACGCAGGCCCAGTACCGGTTCGCCGAACAGATTCAGCTCGATACCACGGTTACGCTGCTCGCCATCCAGTGCATAAACATTGCTGGCGTTGGTTACGGCTGAAGGCTGTTTGATTTCAAACAGCGCCAGTGAACCACCGAGGCGCTGATAATCAACTTTTACGCCAACTTCATTCTGTTTGGAATGCAGCACACCGGTGCTTTCGCCGTAGTTGGCGGTGCCGATTGGCGCAGAGGATCCAGGCTGCAATGACTCAATATGGTTAGCATACAGAGAGATATGTTCCCAGGGCTTCACCATCACACCGACTGCCGGCGTCCAGCGACTGTCTTCGAAACTCGAATCACCGATTTCAGCGCCAGTATTGTAGTCATATTCACGCGTAACCACTTTCTGATAACGCGTGCCCAGCGTCAGTTCAACTTTATCATCCAGCACACCGAGGGTATCGGTCAGCAAAATGCCCTGGGTACGGGTACGTCCACGTACACCAGGCTCATCCATATCACCGCCTGAGAAGTTAAGGGTTGGCGAGCTGATATCCGGCGTGTCATAAATATTGCTCGGCACCCCGGTTAGCGCCATATTATAGGCGGCTTTCGAGCGTGACGTGGTCGCCGAGTAACCCACATTCACTTTATGGCTGACAAACGCAGTATCGAATGCGCCGCGCAGACCAAACATGCCACTGTAAGAATCTTTGATATTGGTCACATCCATACGGCCCATGGTCGCTGAACCATCAGTGCTGGTTACCGTCGGTGAACCATACGCGCCGCTCTCATGGGAGTGCTGTAAACCCACCCCGCCATACAGGGTCCAGTCCTGGGCAACATCATATTCGCCGCGCAACATCGCGAACTGGCTTTCCAGATCGCTGTACACCCATTTCTGGCTGGTATTGTGAGTCGCTGAAGGTGAGGCCGGAATAAAATCGGCACCGCTGACATTCACGCCAATACGGCCACCATGGAAAGTCTGTTTCTGATAACCCATATCCAGTGAGGTACGCAGGTTATCCTGGCGGTAATCCAGTCCGATGGACGCGACCGTAGTACGACGTTTTTCATCATCGACCGCCGTCTCACCTTCGCGCTGCAGCAGGTTAACGCGCACGCCAAACTGATCGTCATCGCCGAAACGACGGCCAGCGTCGACGGAGGTGCCAATCTGCGAAGAGGAGGTGTAATCAATACCCACACGCGCCATAGGAAGATCACCGGCGTGTTTTGGCTCGAGGTTAATCATGCCGCCCACCGCAGTGGTCGCCGCACCGTTCATCAGCGCGTTTGCGCCTTTAAACACTTCAACGCGATCCACCATCGCGGTGGAGATCACCTGACGCGGCATAATTCCCGCCAGACCGCCAAGGGTCATATCATCGCCATCGAGCTGGAAACCACGAATACGGTAGCTTTCACCGAAGTTGCCATAGCCCTGCACGTTCTGCACGGCGGCGTCGTTACGCACCACATCCGCAATGGTTTTCGCCTGCTGATCTTCGATCAGTTTGCTGGTAAAACCAATCACGTTAAACGGCACATCCATCGCGTTTTGCTGGCCAAGCATACCCATACGGCCACCGTTCGCCACCTGACCATCAAGATAAGCGGGCACCAGCTCATCGCCACCGGCTTTAAAGCTATCTTCCGGCGCGGCCACCACGGTCATGGTCGATTCAGTTTTTTTGCTGGTGTCAGTATCGGTCGCGGCCAGTGCCGGGAAAGTCACGGAGCCGATTAAAACCGCCAGTAGTGTCGGCTTAAAACCTCTGGTGGCAAACAGTGTGCTATGCATCTGTGTATTCCTGGAAAAAAGTAGTAGTGAGAATCATTATTATTGAGATTTGCGATTATCCTTAGCGCCCTCACAATTGCAAGAAAAAATTACCGAATATGTCGCTATAATTTTCGCCGCTAGATAACTCGCTGTTTCTTAACCGCGACGCAATAACCAGATAAACCATGGCGCGCCCAAAAATGTTGCCAGCAGCCCGGCCGGGATCTGATAGGGGAAGATAATCATCCGTCCCAGCGCATCCGCCAGCAGCATTAATCCTGCCCCGGCAAGGATCGCCACCAGCAGTTGTGGCAGCGCGCGGCGGAAACCGGCCAGCCGCGCCAGATGCGGCGCCATCAGGCCGACAAAACTTAGCGGCCCGACGCACAGGGTCGCTGCGGCAATCATCGCTGACGCCAGCAGCAGAATCAGCATTCTTGAACGCTTTAGCGGCATGCCAAGGCCCTGCGCGGTAAAACTGCCGAGCGGCAAAATAGTCAGCCAGCGCGCCATTAATGGCGTCAGCAGCAATAGCGCCAGCGCCAGTGCGGCAGTCCAGAGCGCCTGACTGGCGGTCACCCGGTAGGTGGAACCGGCCAGCCAGCTGAGTACCGAGCTGATACGCGGATCGCCACTGACCAGAAACAGCGTCAGGATAGTGCCATACACCGTACTCAGCACCACGCCGGTCAGCAGCATCCGCGTCGGCGACAGGCCACCACGCTGCGCCAGCAACATAATCACCAGCATGGTCAGCGCTGCGCCGAGACAACCGGCGGGAAACTGCCAGACGGAATTATCACCCGGCACGATAAACATCAGCAGCACCATGGCGCAGGCGGCGCCAGCACTGACGCCCAGCACTTCCGGACTGGCCATCGCATTACCGGTCATCCGCTGGATCAGGGTGCCTGCCGCCGCCAGCATCGCTCCGGCCGCCAGCGCCGCCAGCACGCGCGGCCAGCGGAATTGCCACACCGCCTGACTGTCCACCCAGC
Source organism: Winslowiella toletana (assembly GCF_017875465.1). Taxonomy (NCBI): domain Bacteria; kingdom Pseudomonadati; phylum Pseudomonadota; class Gammaproteobacteria; order Enterobacterales; family Erwiniaceae; genus Winslowiella; species Winslowiella toletana. The sequence goes on along the minus strand of NZ_JAGGMQ010000001.1, from coordinate 4,430,270 downwards.
TGCTGAGACCATCGCCGCTGAACAGCGCCAGCAGCACCATCAACGCCAGCAGCAGAAAAATCATGCCGGCCATCAGCGGCGTCAGCGCCCTTTCCGCACGCTGCTGATGACCACGTTCGTTGCTGCTGATCTGCTGATGCCGCAGACGCGTCAGCAGCCATAACATCAGCGGCGCGCCCGCCATCGCCGTTGCCGCGCCGGTGGGGATCTCCAGCCAGACACGCGCCAGCAATATCACCGCCTGATCGCTCAGCAACAGCAATAGCGCGCCAATCAATGCCGACAGCGCCAGCCGTGGCCCCAGCCGCCGGGCGCCAAACAGTCTGGCCATTAACGGCGCAAACAGGCCGATAAAACCGATAACCCCGGCCACGCTGACCAGCACCGCACTCAGCACTACCGCCACCATCAGACCGCTAAAACGCACCAGCGCCAGACGCATACCGAGATTGCGCACCACCCCGTCGTCGAGGCCGAGCAGATTCAGCGGGCGGATCATCACCAGCACCAGCAGCAGCGCCAGCAGCATGCGCGGCCAGAGAAAGCTGACGCTGTTCCAGTCATTCTGGTTCAGCATGCCGCTGCTCCAGATAAACAGACTCGTCAGCCGTTCATGATTGAACAGCGCCAGTAAATTTTTGACCGCACCGCAATACAGCCCGACCATCAGGCCAGCGAGGATCAGCGTCACCGGCGACATCCGTTTGCCGCTGGCCACTATCAGCACCAGCCCGCCAACCACAACCGCCCCTGCCAGCGCAGAAAGCTGCTGACCGGATTCGCCCCAGCTGGCGGCATACAGCGTCGCCAGCGTCAGACCCAGCTGCGCACCGGCGGCCACGCCAAGGGTTGAGGGTTCGGCCAGCGGATTGCGCAGGATCTGCTGGAACAACACCCCGACCACGCCCAGCCCGGCGCCCACCAGCAGCGACAGCACGGTGCGCGGCAGCATGCTGTAATGAAACAGCATCTGATTAATATCCCGTTCATCCGGCGTAAACAGCGCACCGCGCCATAACGGCAGCGCCAGTTGCTGCTGAAAATTGCTGAGGGTCAGCAGCAGCGCCAGCAGTAATAACAGCGGCAGAATCAGGATTTTCATGCTTTCTCCAGCAGCGTCTGCTCAAGCAACTGACAGAAACGCAATACCGAAAAGCTGGCGCCGTAGAACCATACCGCCTGAATCAGATGGAGTTTCTGTTCCCGGACAAAGGGGATGCTGCGCCACAGCGGTGATTGCGCAATCTGCCCTAACGGATCGTCGTCACCATGGGTCAGACCAATCGCGCGCACATTTTTGACCTGCGCCAGGGTTTCGATGCCCACAATGGTGCTGCCCCAGAAGCTGCTGGCGCCATGCCAGCCATTTTGCAGCCCGAGCCGTGACAACGCATCGGCAAACAGGCTGTTATGACCGAACACCATCACCCGGCGGCTGTCGAGAAAGGAGAAGATTAACAGTGGCTGATCGGCGAAGGCGGCCAGGCTCTGGCGGTAGTGGCTGAAACGCTCATCGATCAGTTGCAGATGTGCGTCAGCCTGCTGCTGACGATTAAGTCGTGCGCCAAGACGGATAATATCGCGGCGCATCAGTTCGATCGCCCGCGTTTTACCATCGGTAAAATCCCCGCCCCACAGCGGCGCAATTGGCGCCAGCGCTTCTGCGCTGGGGCCATAGCCATTGGATCGCAGGATCAGCGAGGGTCGCAGCCGCAGTATCATTTCGAGATTGGGTTCGGTGCGTAAGCCGACATCCAGCACGCTATCCGGCAGCGCAGGCTCCACCAGCCAGCGGCGGTAGTTGGGAATATCCGCAATCGCCAGCGGCGTCACGCCCAGCGCCATTAACAGTTCCACCGGCCGCCATTCAAGTACGATAATGCGCGACAGATCGAGATCATTTGCCCGGGTCAGTGAGGAAAATATCAGCGGAGACAGCGCCATCCACTTAAGAAACTGGCGTCGGTCCGCCGCGTTTTCAGCAATAGTCATGGAATAGAAATGATTATTATTGTGATTTGAAGGGCGCAGTATGCCGCAAGAACGCAGTGAAGCCAATGCAGACGGGAGCCGAAAACGGCTTTCCTGCCGTGTTGCAGTTACTCCAGCGTACGGGCGGCGTTATCGCCGCCCGTGCCAGCAGTTAACGCCAGCGGCGGAAAATCAGCGAGGTATTAATGCCGCCAAAAGCGAAGTTATTTGACTGGATATAGTCAGTCTCAATCTGCCGCGCTTCGCCGATAATATAATCCAGATCGCCGCAATCTTCGGCAGGCTGAGTCAGATTCAGCGTTGGCGCAAACCAGCCTTCGCGCATCATCTCAATACTCATCCAGGCTTCCAGCGCGCCACAGGCGCCGAGCGTATGACCAAAATAGCTCTTCAGCGAGGAAATCGGCGTATTGCGGCCAAAGATGGCGGCAGTCGCCAGGCTCTCGGCGACATCACCGCGATCGGTGGCGGTGCCGTGCGCACTCAGATAGCCGATATCCTGCGGGCTGAGCCCGGCGCTGCGTAGCGCCCCCTCAATACAGATTTGCATGGTCTCACGCTGCGGCTGGGTGATATGCGCCGCATCGCAGTTGGTATGGAAACCGACAATCTCCGCATAGATAGTCGCACCGCGCGCCTGCGCATGCTCCAGCTCTTCCAGCACTAAACTGCCCGCCCCTTCGCCAATCACCAGGCCATCACGCTGGCGGTCAAAAGGCGATGGCGTGGTTTTCGGCGCATCGTTGCGCTGACTGGTGGCAAACAGAGTATCAAATACCGCCGCTTCCGACGGACACAGCTCCTCTGCGCCACCGGCCACCATCACCGTCTGATAGCCGTGGCGAATCGCTTCCCAGGCATAGCCAATCGCCTGACTGCCGGAAGTGCAGGCGCTGGAGGTCGGGATCACCCGGCCACGCAGACCAAAGAACAGCCCGGCATTCACTGCGGTGGTATGTGGCATCATCTGCACATAGGTGGTGCCGGTAATATTGCTGGTATGCTTCTCGGTCAGCATGGTGGCGAATTCGCTCACCGGCCCGGTACTGCCGGTGGAGGAGCCATAGGCAATGCCGGTTTCACCGTTGGTCAGCACCGCTTCGCCGATCAGGCCCGCCTGCTCCAGCGCCAGTTCCGTGGCGCGCGTCGCCATCAGCGAAACCCGCCCCATCGAACGAATACGTTTACGCGTATAGTGTTCCGGCACGCTGAAGTTATCAACCGGCGCGCCCAGCAGGGTATGCAGGCCGTCATAGACCTGCCACTCCGGCATTTTGCGCACTGCATTCTGACCGGCGCGCAGTCCGGCGGAAACGCTTTCCCAGCTCTCGCCGAAAGCGGTGACGCCGCCCATTCCGGTTACCACTACCCGGCGGTTCACAGCATACCCCCGTTAACTGAAATCACCTGACGCGTGACGTAACCAGCGATATCCGACATCAGATAACTGGCCAGTCCGGCCACCTCTGCGGCGGCTCCCATCCGTTTCATCGGGATCATTTTCAGCGCCTCGTCAAGCGCCGTCGGCTCCATCTGAATCATGCCGGTATCGATCAGGCCGGGAGCAATGCAGTTAACAGTGATTTTGCGTTTCGCCAGCTCGATGGCCAGCGCTTTGCTGGCGCCGATAATCCCGGCTTTCGCCGCGCTGTAGTTAGCCTGGCCCCGGTTGCCCATGATGCCGGACACCGACGACAGGGTAATAATCCGTCCGCCCTGCCGCAGGCCAATCATCGGCATCACACAGGGATGGATCACGTTATAAAAGCTGTCGAGATTGGTATGGATCACGCTGTCCCAGTCATCTTCACTCAGCGCCGGGAAAGCGCCGTCGCGGGTGATACCGGCATTGCTGACCACGCCGTAATATGCGCCATGCTGCGCCATATCCTGCTCCAGCTGCGCGCGACACTGTTGGCGATCGGCGATATCAAAGCCCAGCACGCGCGCGCTGCCGCCCGCCTGCATAATGTCGGCGACGGTCTGTTCCGCGCCGGCGCGGTCACTGTGGTAATGCACAATAATGCTAAAACCGTCGCTGCCGAGCTGGCGCGCAATCGCAGCGCCAATGCCTTTACTGGCGCCGGTGACTAATACTGAACGCGTCATCAGTTGCTGTCCTGTTGCATCATTTTATTAAATTCCTCTTCATCCGGCTGATAAGTATTCAGCCTGCCGCTGGCGTAAAGCTCGCCGTTAATGGTGATCTCACCGTCAAAGCTGGCAATTTTGTCGTCGTGCATCAGCAGGGTTACGCGCACATCAAGCTGCGCCCCCGCCGGAAACTGCGGCGCACTACAGCGATAGCCGCGCCCGCCCAGCAGCATGCCGGGGCGCGGTTTGCGGTCATTGCGCTGACGTGCATGCCAGCCCGACCAGACACCAATGGTCTGGGCGATAATTTCCACGCCAAACCATGCCGGTAATGCACCCTCGGCCGTCAGAAACGGCGCCAGTACGCTGTCGGCGGTGATATGCACCTGACAGTCGGCGCTTTCATCATCCACCTGCAACACGTGTTCCAGCAATACCATCGGCGTGGCATGGGGTAAATAGTGCTCAGCGCTCAGTAACTCAGCCATGTGGCGCTCCTAAAATCAGGCAGGCGTTATTGCCGCCAAAAGCAAAAGAATTGGACAGGATGCGCGGTTTTTCCAGCTGGCCGGAGTGCGTCAGCAGCCCGCAGTCAGGCAAACTGCTATCCTGGTCGCAATCGGTGAAATCCTGGGGCGGCAGCGGCAACCGACGCGTTAACAGCAACCAGCTGATCGCCGCTTCACAGATCCCGGCAGCGCCAAGCGTATGCCCGGTCAGATGTTTGGTTGAACTGCAAGGCACCCGATTGCCAAACAGCTGATGGATCACCGCCGCTTCAATCTGATCGTTAAGCCGCGTGGCGGTGCCATGCAGATTGATATAGCCAATATCCTGCGGTTGCAGTCCGGCGCTGTTAAGCGCCATGGTGATGGCGCGTATCGCCCCTTCGCCCTGCGGATGCGGCGCTGACATATGCCAGGCATCTGACGACTCGCCCACCCCCAGCAGCGCCACTGCTTGCGCTTCGCGTGTCAGCAGCATCAGCGCCGCCCCTTCCCCAATCGAGATGCCGTCACGCTGTGCGCTAAACGGCGCGCAGCGCTCTGCGGAGAGCGATTCCAGGCTGTCGAAACCGTTGATCGGCATCCGGCTCAGGGTATCAGCGCCGCCGACAATCGCCACATCCACCACACCAGCTTCAATCAGCCGCTGACCGCTAATCAGTGCGCGCGCACTGGAAGAACAGGCGGTCGACAGGGTATAAGCCGGGCCGTTCAGTTCGAGATAAGCCGCCAGAAAGCGTGACGGATCGCCCAGCTCCTGCTGTGCATAGTGATAGTCCGCCAGCTCACCGCTGACAAAGCGATCCGCCTCATCGACACCCGCTGTGCTGGTGCCAAGGATCACCGCCACGCGGTCAGCGCCAAAACGCGCAATTGCGGCGTCCACGTCAGGACGGATCTGCGCCAGCGCGGCCAGCAGCAGGCGGTTGTTACGGCTGTTATGGCATGCCAGCGACGGCGGAACCGGCGGTAATTCGCCATCCACATGACCAATCCAGCAGCGGCGTCCGGCCAGCAGCCAGCTGTCGGCGGGGCGCATGCCCGGCGCCTCGCCGCTCACCAGATTAGCGCTAATCTCGTCAGGCGAGTTGCCCAGCGCATTAAGCATGCCAACGGCAGAGATATAGATCATGAGGCATCCAGTTGTTGAATAAGGATCTGATAACCAAACGCAAACTGCTGCACGCTGATCGGCTGTCGCTGGTTGCCGCGCTGCAGATAACGGATTTCGGTAATCAGCCTGCCATCATTATCCCGCAGCTGACGCGCATCGCCGTGATCCTGCAACGTCCAGCCCGCGGGCAGCTGCTTCTGCCAGACGGCAAGCGGCCAGTGACTGAGCATAATATCGGCCAGTACCTGACTGGCGGGCGGCATTTCCGGTAAAGCGATCGACTGCTCGCTATGTATGCCGCTGCGGTCATAACTGACACGGAACAGGCGAATGCCCAGCGATGACAGCCCGGCCAGCGTCAGCTGCTGTTGATCCGCGCTCAGCAATACCAGCAGCGACTGCTGCTTGCCCTTAAAGCTGCCGGTTAACAGCTGCTGCTGATTAAACGCCGGTGTAATGCCCGGCGGCGGCAACGTCACTTTCACCCCGGGCTTCAGCCACGCCTCGGGCCGCGTCGGATCGCTATGGCTGGCGCAACCGCTCAGCAGCAACGCCATCAGCGCTGCCCTCCACCATGATTTCATCGTCTGCTCCTTTTCGGTTGCGGTAACGCCAGCGGCGCCAGCAGAAAGGCGGTGAAAATACCGCTGCACAACACAATGCCAAAACTGCTGATCGCCTGAGTGGTGCTGAACACCAGCATGCCTAAGGTCAGCAGCGTGGTGGCCATCGCCAGCGACACCGCCAGTAACGAGGTTATCGGCGTGCCACGCGGATTACTGAAGAACAGGGTGTAATTAATCCCAATTCCCAGCACCAGAATCAGCGCCAGCAGTGAAAACAGATTCAGCGAGTGACCGCTAAACGCCAGCGCCGCCAGTCCGCCACCCAGTGACAGCACCGAGGGCAATACACTGACCAGACCACGTTTTACGCCGAGACGCAGCATATAGCTGATGGCGATCACCACCACCGCCGCCAGCAACAGCCAGCCAAGCATCACGCGATAGAAGCTGAACAGCGTATCGAAAGTGCTCTTGCGGTCAATCCACGCCACACCGGGTTGCGCCTGCGCCAGCTGCGCCAGTTTTGCGCTGTTATGCACGCCGCTGACTGGCACCAGCGCCGCGCTGCGGCCATCTGGCAGGCTGAGCCATAGCAGCCGCCAGCCTTCGCTGTTCGGGCTGTTTAGCCAGCGTTCTGGCGTCACCGGCATGGCGCGCAGATCCGGCGCAGCCAGCCCGATCCCCGCCTGGTGAAGCTTCTCAACTACCGCCGGTGCCGCACGCTGCAACAGCGCCAGATCACGTTGTTGCTGTGCCTGCGATGAAAGCGGCAGCTGACGCCAGCTATCCAGCCATTTTTGCTGCTGCGCCTGCTGCAGTTGCGGCGTCAGCGCTTCCAGTCGTTGCAGCGTCTGTTCGGCGCTGTCGCCCCAGACGATAAACCAGGTCTGATCCGCGCCCTGCCCGGTCAGCGCGGTAAGTTGTGCATCCTGTTGCAGCAGTTTCGGCGGCAGCGTCTGCAACTGCGAAATATCGTCATCCACCTTCAGCATCGCCAGGCCGCTAACGGAAATCAGCGCCACCAGCAGCGGCAATCCCACTTTCAGCCAGCGCTGACGACGCCAGGCCGCCAGCCAGCGCGCCAGCAGAATCATCGCTGGCACCGGACGCACCGGCAATCCTTTGACCAGCCACGGATACCAGCAGATCACCGTCAGACAGGAAGCGGTTAAACCACTGGCGGCAAATACCGCCAGCTGACGCAGGCCCGGAAACGGCGCCAGCAGCATAATCAGATAAGCCACCACCGCCGTCGCCAGCGCCAGCAATAACGCCGGCATCACTTTTTGCAGACTCTGCTGGGGGGTGGCTTCGGCGCCATGCACCATCCGTTCGCTAAGGTAGTAGAGCGTATAGTCAGCGGAGATACCGATAATGCTGATACTCATCACCAGCGTCATCAAATGCAGCTCACCAAAACAGAGCAGCGTCAGAGTCGTGCCAGCCAGCGCGCCAGTTGACACTGATAACGCGCATAACAGCAACGGACGCGGTGAACGAAACACCGAGAACACCAGCAGCAGCACGCCAGTGATGGTGGCGACGCCAAGCGTTGAGACATCATGCCGCGCCTGCTGGCTGGCAAAATCGCTGTACAGCACCGTACCGCGCGTCAGTATTTGCGCCTGCGGGTAGTGCTGTTTAATCTGCTGTTCCAGCTGCTGTAAACGCAGCACCACCTGGTGGCTCTGCTGCATATCAAATGAATGATTCGCCAGTTCGCCGTGGATAAAATACCACTGCCGACCCTGTTTATCGCGGGTGGTCAGCCAGCCATCACGCAGCGCCAGCTGGCTGGCGCTCTGCTGCATCGCCAGCTGCGAACCGCGTACCAGCATCAGCGAATCGTGGCTCAGCTCCTGACCGCTCACCCCGGCAAATGCGGAGTAGAGCTGGGCGAGGATCCAGTCAGCCTGCGCGCCACCACCGTCAGCCAGTCGTGCGCGGGTAGCGGGATCGATCAGACCATTACGCTGCTGCCAGGCAAACTGGCCCCACTGCTGCTGCTGAGCCGCATCCACCGGCCCTTTAACATTTTTCAGTTCCGGCAGCGCCTGCAACGCGCGCAGGAAACGGGCGGCCAGCGCCGGATCGGCCTGCTGGCCGGGGCTGATAAGCCATACCATCTGCTGATCGAGACGCTGTATAAAACCCTGCTGTAAATCGTCGGGAACCGCTCCCATCGCCTGTTTCGGCAACAGCGCTAACACGCTGCTGTTTACCGTGGCGCGTGGCAGCAACAGCGCCAGCGTCACCAGCAACAGCAGACAGACCGCCAGCCAGCCCGCGGCGGCCAGGCGCAGACGCTTAGAAAACAAAGCGCTGCTTCTCTTCATCACTCAGGGTCCGCGGCTCCAGGCGCTGATTGCTCAGGCTGATATGGGTGACATCGCCCTGTTTATCATTTAACTCAATCACATCGAGGTACGTCTTACCCTGCAGGGTAATCGTATTAAACAGCTTATCCAGCGGGCTGGTTTTCGGCGTCAGTACCATGCGCCAGCTGTCGCTGCCGAGGTCGCGGAAATCAATAGCAAAATTCTGCTCCAGCACCGCGCGGTCGGCCTCGAACAGCGCACGCAGCAGATGGTTAAACTGGAACATCTGCGGATTGCTGTCGGCGGTGACAATTTGCGGCGGCTGATTATTCATCACCTGCACCATGCGTTTGTCATCCAGCACCAGCGTCAGCGGAAACGGCTTCGCCTGATGCCACCACAGGCCCTGCTGCTGAGCAATCAACAGCTCGCCGCTCGATTTCAGTGGCTGCGCCATCCCTTTAATCGACCGCTGCTGGCTGAAATCGGCGCGCACCACCGGCTGGCTGGCAAAGCGCTGTTGCAGATCTTCCAGCGTCACCGCCTGCGCACTCAGGCAGAACAGCGCCAGCGCGGCCACTAACAGCGCTTTCATAGCGTCACTCCCAGACGTTCAAACAGCACCGCAGGCGAAACAAAGTTCATCTCCTGCGACTCAATGCCGACCGCCACCTGAATGGTGTAACCACTGGTGGTGCGTTTGCCGCTGGCGATATCAAAAATCTGATAGGCGATACGCAGACGATTTTCATACTCTTCAATAGTGGCGCGTACGCGGATGCGTTGTTCAAAAGTCAGCGTGCCACGATATTTCACATGGGTATCCACCACCGGCCAGACGTAGCCGGAGGCCTTCATTTCGCGATAGCCGTAGTTAAACTGCGCCAGCAATGCTTCGCGCGCCACCTCGAAATAGCGGAAGTAGTTGCCGTGCCACACCACGCCCATCGCGTCGACATCATGGAACGGCACCGTCAGTTCAATCTCGATGGAAAATCGTCGATCGTTATTCACGCTTACTCCTTGTTCTCCGGCTCCGCTGCGGGCAGCGTCCAGAAATCGAAAAAATTAAACCAGTCGAGCGGCGAAATCAGCGCGTGATGCGCCAGCCGTTCGGCATAGCGGTCGACGGTCTGCTGCAATGCCTGCTGGCGCGTGGCGCGCGGCAACAGCAGCGGATCGGCAAAAGATTCGCAGTAAATGCGCAGTTTGCCCTGCTGTTTCAGAGCAAACATCAGTAATACCGGGCAGCGCAGAGCGGCAGCCAGCACAAACGGCCCCTGCGGAAACGGCGCCGGTCGGCCAAGAAAATCGCTCCAGATCACCCGCCGCACGCCGCCGCGCTGGCGGTTAACCGCGGTGCGATCGCCAACAATCGCTACCCACTCACCGGCCTGCAATTTATCGTGCAGCATCATCGCGGTTTCCGGGCCGATATCGCTGACCGGAATCAGATTGACGCCAGCCTGCGGCGCCAGCTCTTCGGTAAGCTGACGGAATCGTTGCGCATTATCGGTAAATACCAGCGCATTAATCACCAGACCGCTGACCTGCTGCGCCAGTGCGCGGCAGGCTTCGATATCGCCGAGATGCGAAGCCAGAATCAGCCGTCCACCGGGCTGAGCGGCATTAATCGCTGCCTCGGCTCCCGGGGCGAAATCAATCTCCCTGCCCCAGCGCAAATCGCCGCGCCAGCTGGCGATTTTATCCAGCATCGCGTCGCCGAAACGCAAAAAATGGTGATAGCTGTTCAGCGGTCGCGGCAACGGCACCTGCTGCTGACGGGCATACTGTTTAATCCGGCTAATCCACTGCTGCGAAGCCTGGCGTTGCTGGCGTCCGCTCAGCCAGTAAACGGCAGTTACCGGCCACAACAGCAGGGTAAACAGGCCGCGACCAGCCAGGCGATAGACCGCCAGCATAATACGCATGCCCATCAGCCCCTTGCGTTCGCTGACGCCCGCCCAGTGCGTCGTCTGCCGCTTACGTCGCAGCAGCGACGGGATGCGCGGCAACATGCCGAAAAACAGCCGGGTATGCATCCATGAGATACGTAAATTGTCATGCAGTGCGTCAAAGTGCGAGATGCCATCCTGCGGATAGGTAACGCGCGTCGGCAGAAAACGGCTCGGCGTACCCGCCCAGCAGAGGCGCACCATAATCTCCGTATCGAAATCCATCCGCTGGCCGATGGCGCGCTGCCGCATCAGCGCCAGCGTTGGCGTCAGCGGATAGACGCGGAAGCCACACATGCTGTCTTTCAGCGACAGCGACAGCGTCTCAATCCAGACCCAGAAATGCGTGATGTAGCGGCCATACAGACGCGCTTTCGGCACGGAATCGTCATAGACCGGCTGCCCGGAGATCAGACAATCAGGATAATTGCGCGCTTCCGCCAGCATCTGCGGCGCATCTTCAATCTGATGCTGCCCATCGGCATCCAGCTGCAAGGCATGGCTGTAACCCTGCTGCTGCGCCGCCTGTAAACCGTGGAATACCGCCGCGCCTTTGCCGCGATTATTATCCAGCCGCAGCAGCGTGACACCGTCACAAACCAGCGCGTTAAGCTGATTTTGCGTCGCGGCATCGCTGCCGTCATCGACGATAAACACCGGCAACGCAAAGGGCGCTAACCGGGCCAGCACCGCCGCCATGGTGGCGCCATGGTTATAACAGGGGATCACCACGCAGGGTTTAAAATCGCCGCCTAACACAGGTTAATCTTCCCGCTGCTGGCCACCGATTCGCTTTCCCCCTGCTGTAGCAGATAGCGGAAACTCAGCTGATTCTTCAGCGCATTCCACGTCAGCACCAGTTTCAGTGTGCTGTCGGGCAGCACCGGCTGCTGAAATTTGATGTTCTCAATCGAAGAGAACTGTTTGCCGCTGGCCAGCAGCAGCGTGCCGTAGTGCATCACCCAGTCGAGTTGCGCGACCCCCGGCAGCAAAGGCTGCTGCGGGAAATGGCCGCGGAACCAGAACAGATCGGCATCCACACGCAGCAATAACTCGGCTTGTGCCGCTTGCTGGCTGGATGACAGTTCAACCGGCAGCATAAAACAGCTCCTGTATTTGTGGCCAGGCACGTTTGCTCTGGCTGTTATGCGGAATCACCTTAACCACCCGCCAGAAACGCGGCATCGCTACCGGTTCCAGCCAGCGCTGTAACTCCTGTTTCCACTGACGTTTTAACTGCGTCAGCTGCGCGGCATCCGGCTCCCCCGCCAGCACCAGCACCACCCCGATCGCGCTGCGGCCATGACGCGCAACCTGCAACGCCACCGCATCGGTGATTTCAGGGATCGCCAGCAGGCGTCGCTCAATATCACTGAGCGAGATGCGCTTATCTTCAATTTTCACCACCCGATCATGACGACCGCACAGCTGAAAGTTGCCGTCTGCATCGAACGCCAGCTTATCATCCAGCATCAGCCCTTCGCGCTGCGGGATCAGCGCCGAACAGGCGTGCCAGCGCTGCTGCGCATCACGGCTGAAACGCACGCCGTTAAACGGATGCCACGACGGCGCAGCGTCACGCCGCGAGCGCCAGGCCAGGACGCCGGTTTCGGTGCTGCCATAGATCTCATCAATCACCTGACCAAACCAGCTGCCTGCGCCATCGGCAGCTTCCGCAGGCAGCGCTCCGCCGGCGGAAACAATCAGTTTGCAGCTGGGTGGCGTAAGGGAAAAATCGAGGCGGCGTAAAAATGCCGGACTGCTGATAAAAGCGTAATGGCGATCAACGGGCTGCGCCGTCAGCTGTTCGCTGTACAGAACCAGCGTGCTGGCAAACGGCAGGCCAAGCGCCATCGGCAGAATAATGCGGAACGCCAGACCGTACATATGCTGATGAGTGACCGACGCCAGCAGCCAGCAGCCCTGTAAGCGTTCCCCCCACAGCGCAGCCAGCCACTGCGCTTCATGGTCGAGGCAGGCCAGCGGTTTGTGCACCTGACGCGGCTTACCGGTGGAACCGGACGTAAACAGCACCACTTCGGCATCGGCTTTGATCGCGGGCAGCGGCGGCCAGTCGCCCTGCTGCGGCGCTTCAACCTGTAATTGCGCACAGGCAACGGAGAGATCGAGATCGCTCAGCACGCCATCAAAACTCTCCGACTGCTCCTGCAACAGCGACGGACGGCAGTGACCGGGAATAATCACCGTTTTACCGGCATGCAGCGCCGCCAGCAACCCGGCGGTAAACAGATAGCTGTCTTCAAAACAGAGCGCCCAGCGCTGCTCACTGCGTCCACGCAATGCACTGCACAGCGCCTGCACCTGCTGGCGCAGCACCGACAGCGACATCGGCTGACCGCCGCAGCAGGAGACGATATAATCCGCGCGTGACGGGTTGAGCCAGTCAGCGATGGCTAAAGCGCGTTGCATACTCAGGCTTGCCTTCTTATCCGTTGACGCAGCAACCACTCGCCCGCCATCAATAATCCCATCAGCAGATAGCTGATGATTCCATTCCACAATGTCCACCAGTGCAGATTACCCGCCAGGCAGGTGGCGGTAGCCACGCTACCGTTAAAGATAAAAAACAGACACCAGATTTGCGTCACCCGGCGCGTCCAGCGAATGGCGGGCGGTGGCAGCTGTGGCTCACGAATCCGCGCCAGCCGTTCAACCATCGGCATCGCACTGAACAGCGAGCCGCCAAACAGCAGCAGCATCACCGCGCTGACCGCCACCGGATACCACAGCAACAGCTGATGGCTGCGCAGCAGATAACTGGCGAGGCATAAGGCTACCCCTGCCAGCGCCAGCAGCTGAGCAGCGCGGGAAAACGCCCCGCCGCTGCGCCGCAATCCCAGCAAGCGCAGCAGGAACAGCAGCGCCAGCAGCGGTATCAGCCAGTGCAGCTGCGGATGGGTGATCGCCAGCCAGACCAGAAACGGCCAGCCAAGGGTTATCAGCCACCACAGAATTCGCATCACGGCGGGCGCGGGTGCTTAACCTTCGCGGATCAGCTGATCAACAGCGTCTACCACATCCTGCACGGTGCGCACCGTCTTAAACGTTTCCGGCTTAATTTTGCGGCCAATACGCTTTTGCAGATGGACCACCATATCGACCGCATCAATGCTGTCCAGCTCCAGATCTTCATACAGGCGCGACTCAGGCTGAATATCATCAGCCTCCACTTCAAACAGGGAGACCAGCAGTCCGCTCACTTCCTGATAGATTTCTTGCTTATTCATAAATCACACTCGTCGGGTAGATTATCAGGCGCTCTGCGCTGTGCGCTGGGCAGCAATAAAAGCCGCCAGCGAGGCAACAGAGTAGAAATGCTGACGCATCGCTTCACTTTCGGCGGAAAGCACCACACCGTAGCGATTTTTCACCGCCAGGCCTAATTCGAGTGCATCAATTGAATCGAGGCCCAGTCCGTCACCAAATAACGGGGCATCGCTTTCGATGTCATCGCTGCTGATATCTTCAAGATTCAGCGTATCAATAATCATCTGTTTAATTTCGAGGATGAGTTGTTTCATACGTTCTTTCCACGTCACTAAGACTGTTCTGGTGTTAAAGCTTGCTGCAAATGACGTGTTAAACGACGTGCCGCCAGCGGCTGCGCGTCCTCGTCCTGCGCCATAAATTGTTGACTGTCGATCCGTGTTTTTACACTCACCGTAAACACCGGTTTTTCCGCCGGGATCTGGTACCAGCGGCTCTGCTTATCCAGCATACGTTGCGTGCAGGTAATATGCACAATGCGCAGGTCACAGCCGCAACGCACCGCGATATTGGCCGCGCCGCGTTGCAGTTGTAAGGGTTCGCCGTAGCGCGTACGCGTGCCTTCCGGGAAAATCAGCAGCGCATCACCGCGCTGTAAGCAGCGACGGCTTTCCGGCAACAGGGTAGCGGCCTGGCTGTTAATCAGATAATCAGCCGCACGGATCACGCCACGGAAAAAGATATTGTGTTGCAGCTCGGCTTTGACCAGGCAGTTAACCTCCGGCATCACCGAAGCAATCAGCACATAATCGATTAATGAAGGGTGGTTAGCGACCACCAGACAGCCGCGATCGGCACGCAGTATCTCCGCCCCTTCAATATGGTAGTCGTAGACGCCCATTGCGCGGCAAAAGCGCAGGAAGCAGCGGAAGCTGAAAGAGATGCTTTTGCGCGCCAGCTGACGGCGGCGATCGCCGTCGCGCTGCACCAGCAGCAGCAGGTTAAACCAGATCAGCGACAGCAGCAGACCACCGACGCTAAACAGCGTAAAGCTGCAGGCGGTCACCAGCAGACGCCAGAGATAGTTAAACCGTGAAGTGTGCGGCATACGCAACAGCGAGTCAGACATCATTGCGCTCCCACAGCCAGTTAATACGCCCGCCGCCAATCGTAAAGCGGCGCTGCTGCGCCTGCCAGGCGTGCAGAAATTGCAGGCTCTGCGGCCAGTGGCTTTCCGTGGCGCACGCCGCCGGTTGTGACCTGCAGCGCAGCTGTTCACCGCTGGCCAGCACCAGCGCCACCGCATAAGGGATATGCAGCGTTTCACCGCTCAGCCAGGGTTGATAAGGTTCCGGCACCGGGCCATCAAAATCGACCAGCAGCACCTGCTGATAACCGGCGGCATGCAGCGCCGTCACTTCCACCAGCCCCTGCTGGAAGGTATCCACACCCGCGGCCAGCGAGGTCGAGACCACCGGCGCAGCGGCGGCAATGGTCAGGCTGCCGACCGCCGAATTATGCACTGACATGGCGAAATCGGTGGGTGACAGACTCTGTCGGGCAGCGAGCGCGTTGAGAATACGCAGATTACGCTCCAGCTCGCCGTGACGGCTGGTAAACACAATGGCATCAATCTGCTGACGGCGCAGCAGCGCCAGACCACAATCAACCGCCGCGCGGCTGCCGCTGCTCAGACGACGCGCAGTCATCATCGGCAGCTGGCTGCATTTAGCCAGCGGCTGGTCAGCATCCAGCGCCGCCTCGCGCTGCGCCCAGCTGAGCCAGTCAGCAGCGGTCGACAAACCGGGCGCGCTGGCCTGCCAGTCGATTAGATTGTAAAGCAGATTCATAACCTGGTTCTTCTTCAGACATTACTGATTGCCGCATAGCCCAGCATGACGCCGCGCCCACCTGAATGCGATAAGATTTAACCGCATTTGCGATAATTCCCACACTCCATCGCCGCAGCAAATGCGCAGGGTTATTAGCGGTTGTCGACTGTAATACGAAAATCTTTAACGGAAATAACTTATTAACTGATGATTGTCAGGTTTAAGCCAGTAAACCTGACCATCAGGGTTATTTCAGGGCCTGCGCGGAGAGGCGAAGCTGGATGTCCTGATCGAGGTTATTTACCCAGTTATTATAATTGCGATGAATCTGGCCGCCACCGGCTTTCAGGTTCTGGCTGCTGACATAATTAATGCTGTAACTGGTCGCACTGTAATTCACGCGAATATCCGCGGAGAAATTACGCTGCGCGTAACGGCCATTAATCACGCCCGGACCCGCCGGGGTCATCAGCCATTTACGGGCCAGGCCTGCTTCGAGAATCGCAGTCTTAACCTGCTCCGGGCTGTATTGGGCGCTGGTATTGATAGTGCGTTCAACATTCTGTACTGGTGCAGTACGCGAGGCACAGCCGCTCAGCGTAGCGAGCGCTACGACGATGGCAAAAAAATGATGCTTATTCATAATTTCCCTGAGAATTATTCAACATTTATGGTCAATAAAGCGCGGGGATAATAGCATTAAATGTAAAGAAATGTGAAGCCCATTGCAGGTTCTGTTGGCGCTAAAAGAGTAAACCTCGCGCCAACAGAATCGGTTAATTGCGGTTAACTGCCGGGTTATTCGCCAGGTGTTGCACCTGCTGCCAGACGTTATCATCGACCGGAATACCGAGGCGCAAATTTTCTTCCCGCGTGGTGCGCTGGCGCTGACCGGGCCAGGTGACCGTCGACACCCCTTCCGCAGGTTCGGAACTGTTAACATAATCGCCGATGCTCTGCGTCATCCGCTCGGTAAAATCACCACCGCCCAGTTGCTCAGGATCGAACACCATAAAGATCTGGCTGGCGCCGGTGCAGCTGCCGCGTCCGACTTTGTCAATCTGCGGCGTAGCGTTACCAGCTGATAACAGCGCAGCCATCGCATCAAGCAGAATGGCAAAGCCAGACCCTTTCCAGTAACCGGTGGGTAAAATACGTTTCGACGCTTCAATCGGCCCCGGATCGCTGGTAAGGTTCCCCTGCTGATCGAAACCTCCGGCATACGGCAGCTGCTCGCCTTTCAGCCGTGTCACTTCCAGCTTGCCATATGAGTATTGCGACATCGCCATATCCAGCACCATCGGTCCTGGCTTGCCCGGCACCGCCATCACAAACGGATTGTTGCCGATACGCGCATCTTTACCGCCCCAGGCGGGCATACAGGCTTCGGTATTGGTCCAGCAGATTGCTGCCATGCCCTGCTGCGCGGCGCGCCAGCCGTAAGTTCCGCCTCGCATCCAGTGGCTGCTGTTACGCATCGCCACCAGACCTATGCCGTGCTGTTTCGCCAGCGCCATTGCGCGATCCACCGCCAGCAATCCGTTAATAATGCCAGGACCCTGCTGACCGTCCCAGATCTCCATCACCGACAACGCTTTCACCTGCTGCGCACAGGCATCGGCGTTAACCCACCCTTTTTGCAGATAATCGACAAAACGTGCCACGCGGTTCAGCCCGTGTGAGTAAATCCCGTCACAACTGGATTCGGTATGCACCTGCGCGCAGATTGCCGCCTGCTCCGCCGCCATACCGGCCTTTAGCAAGGCTTGCTCAATGGTGAATTTCATCTGCTCAAAGGCTATTCGCGTCATGTTTGATCTCCCGTTGAATGTCAGGTGTGCGTCGCATCGGGTTGATGGTGCGCATAATATCGTTATTTCCCCACAGCTGCTGATAAGGCCAGCCAGTCAGTTTCTCCGCCACCGCCTGCGCTTCCGGCGTAACTGCCGCCGCGCCGCCGCCCTGTTTACGGCGCTGGATCTCGCCAATTAACAGCGCATGATTATGACGATTGAGGCTGAATTTCAGTGAGCTGAACACGCCGATACTGAGGAAAACCACCGCGCCGACAGCAAACACCAGCGCGATGCCATGTACCGCTTCGGGAGGCTGTACCGCCGCCCCTTTTCCGGCAAAGCCATAAGCCTGCAACACCATACCGACGATAAACAACGCCACCGCCTGTACCGCCTTGCGCACAAAGGTCATCACCCCGGCAAAGATCCCTTCACGCCGTTCGCCGGTCAGCATTTCATCAACGTCAGGTATAAAGCTGTAGATATTCCAGCAGACATACTGCGTGCCAGAGCGCCCCATGCCCATAATCAGTGCCGCCAGCCACACCAGCCACAGCGCAGATGGCAGTTCAAAGGCATAGATACTAATAAACAGCGCCACACTCGCCAGCATAAAGAACTGGGCCAGTTTGTACGCCGCCCCGTTGCCAATGCGGATCGAGAGCGGGATCCATGCGGCAATACAGAAGAACTGCACCACCGACATAAAAGTCATGCCATTGGCGGCATCAACAGTGCTGTGGCCCAGCACAAAAATAATGTAATACGCCAGCACCGCGCCCAGCACATCAAGCGCCACATAGGCGCCGAGATACATGCCGACATGCTGACGGAAGGTACGCACTTTAAAGGTCGATAACAGTGAGCGGAACAGCGCCGCCATATCGCGTTTAAACGCCACCGGCTGCGGCTTGCGTTCCAGCACGATCGGCCGTTCCCAGGTCCAGAGATAGAGGCAGACAATCACAATGGCGAACAGCGTGGCAAAGATAATGCCCATATACAGGAAGGAGGCTGAAGAGTCCTCACCCAGCAGTGCAATAATCGCCCCCGGCAGCCAGGCGGCAAGGATCCCGGCGCCCATTGAGAAGAACATCCGCACACCGGTAAGCTTTGAACGCACGCGGAAATCATGGGTCATTTCCGCCGCCAGCGTTTCGTAGGGGACGATCACCAACGTATAGGCAGCATAAAACAGGATATAGGTGGCGAGGTAATAGCCGAAGCCCATATCGCTGATCCACATCACCACATAGCTGATAAACACCAGTGGGGCGCCGAGCAAAAAGAAGAAGCCGCGACGGCCAAAGCGCTGACCGAGTCGGGTACGATAGAAATTATCGGTAACGTAGCCCATCAGTGGATCGAAAAACGCATCCAGCAGACGGGCAACGGCGATGACCGCGCCCGCTTCGGCAGGGCTTAAGCCGCCGTAAGTGGTATAAAAGAACATTAACCAGAGACCGAGAACGGCAAAACTGCCGCCACCGAATACGTCCCCGCCGCCATACGCCAACATATTTTTCAGCCCGATGGGCTTTTCCTGCGCACGATTAATCATGGCAACCTCGTAGTTACGCCGCTCAATGGCGACATTTTTATGGGTACAGGAAAAAACTAGCTATCGGGTTACTACCATACAAGTTCTGCTGGCGTCTTTATCAGCAGCGATCACATTTTGAACAATATAAGAGGTGAGAAGTGTGATGCAAACGGGTTAACGATAAAGAAAAGTCTGTCTTTTGGGAGCCGTTTTCGGCTCCCGTTCAAATGGCGGGCTCATTGCAAACCTTCGGCACGAGCGGCGAGAACGCCGCCCCTACAAAACACGCACGCCCCTCCTGCCGATCATTTACTGCTGATTCCAGCCACCGCCCAGCGCGCGATAAAGATCAATCTGCGCCAGCAACAGGCTGTTTTTCAGCTGCACCACACTCAGCTGGGTACTGAACAGCGTGCGCTGCGCATCCAGCTCATCAAGATAGGAAGCATAACCATTCTGATAACGATTACGCGCAATGCGCAGCGCTTCGCTGACAATCTCCTGCTGCTTCTCCAGCTCCGTCAGCTGCTGCTGCGTACGCTGAATAGCGTCGACATCATTGTTCACTTCACTGAATGCGCTGCGCACCACTTTTTCGTAGTTATACAACGCCTGGTTGCGCTCAGCCATCGACACATCCACCTGCGCCGTCAGGGCTTCGCGGTTCAGCAGCGGCGCCAGTACACTGCCACCGACGCTCCACAAGCGGAACGGATTATCCACCAGCTGATGCAGCACCGAGCTTTGCAGCGTACCGGTGGAGGTCAGATTCAGTGATGGCAGCAGCTGAGCCTGCGACGATTGCAGTGTCTTATCGGCGGCCAGCAGCTGGCGCTGAGCCTGCACGATATCCGGCCGCCGCTGTAACAGTTCCGATGGCAATACCGTCGGCAATGGCTGCGGCTTAATCTGGTTAAAGCCCGACGCCCGCGCAATCTCCCGCGGATTCATCCCCACCAGAATACTCAGCGCATTCTCCTGCTCGCTGATTTGATGCTGCAGCTGCGGGATCTGCGCTTTCGCGGTCTGATATTCCGATGCCGCCTGCACCCACTCCAGCCGCGAGGTATAACCGGTCTCATACTGGCGCTTTGCCAGATTCAATGAGTTTTCACGCGTGGCCAGCGTCGATTCGGTGACGCGCAGCTGCTCATCCAGCGCACAGAGCGTCAGGTAACCGGAAGCGACCGAACTGGCCACCGTCAGCTCCGCCGCCGAAGCCGCCGCCTGCTGGGCCGCCAGCGAGTACTGCGCCGCACCGATGCTGCTGCTGCGTGCGCCCCAGATATCGACCTCATAGTTAGCCTGCAACACCCCCTGGAAAGTGGTGCTCTGAATCGGCTGACCAGTGACCGAAGAAAGGGTGCGCGCACGGCTGACGTTGACCCCGGCGTCCAGCGTCGGGAAATTATCCCCCTGCGTCGCGCGCAGCTGCGCCCGATATTGATCGACACGCGAGCGCGCGGTAAGAATATCCGGGTTATTACGCAGCGCCTGCTCCACCAGGCTGTTCATCTGCGGATCGCCAAAGGCGCGCCACCAGTGCGCCTCCAGCGGCGAAGCTGGCCCCACCTGATTGCGCCACTGTGGCGGAATCAACAGCGACGCTGGCGCTTTGCTTACTTCGGTTGAGCAGGCCGTCAGCGTCAGCGGGATCAGCAACGCCAGCAGCACCGGTTGCCAGCGCATTACGGCTTCTCCTTATCAGCTGCAGCGGTATCGATGGTCAGTTCCACCGACATCCCCGGCCGCAGATGCGCCGAGTTTTCACTGGTGATTTTGATACGTACCGGAATACGCTGGGCGATTTTGACAAAGTTGCCGGTGGCATTATCGGCGGCGATAGCGCTGAACTCTGAACCCGCCGCCGGTGAGATATACTCCACTTCACCGCTAAAGCGCTCACCGTCCAGCGCATCGACGCTAAAGGTTACCGGCAGGCCCGGCCTGACGCGCGCCATCTGCGTCTCTTTCATATTGGCGATCACCCACATCTGCTCCGGCACCAGCGAGGTAAGACGCGTACCGGCGGTCACATACGCGCCCTGACGTACCGAAATCTGTCCCAGCTGACCGTCGCGCGGCGCGATAATCCGGGTGTTATCCAGATCGATTTGCGCCAGTTCCAGCGCCGCCTGCGCACTGGCGACATCGGCTTCCATTGCGGCGCGATTAACGATCACCGTCTGCAGATCCTGATGCGAAACGTCAAGGGTGGCTTTCGCCTGCTGCACATCGGCATCGGTCTGGCTGTGGCTGGCGCGTGAAGCATCGCGCTCGCGCACTGACAGCGAACCGTCCGCCACCAGATTTTCCACCCGCTTCAGATCCAGAGCGCTTTTGACCGCCTGCGCTTTAGCATTGGTCAGCGCCGCCTGATTACGCGCAATCACCGCCTCGGCGCTGCGACGCTGTTGCAGATTATTCGCCAGCGCGGCTTTTTTCATCTCCAGCTGCGCCTGCGCCTGATGCACGCGCTGCTGATAGATGCGGTCATCAATGGTCATCAGCACATCGCCTTTATGCACCGGCTGGAAATCCAGCACATCCACCGCCGTGATATAGCCGCTGACCTGTGGGCTGATAAAGGTGATCTGCCCGCGTACATAGGCATTTTCGGTGCTCTGCGCGCTGCTGGTAAACGGCCATAACTGCCAGGCGTATAAAATCACCAGTACACCAACAATGGCGATACCACTGCCGACAGCAATCGACAAAATGCGCAGCTTATTATTTCTCTCACGTTCAGAGGCTTGCGCGTGTTCCTGTTGACTCATTATTTCTCCGTGCCTGAATCAGTTATGGCGGGGGTAAGTTGTGCGGCCTGCGCGTCACGCTGCGCCTGGCGCCAGTTGAGATAACGCAGACGAGTTAAGCGCCACAGCACCCACATCAGAGTGCAGAGCGCCATCGCGGCGGTCAGTAAATAGGTATCGTTATACGCCAGTACATTGGCCTGCAGGGTGGCGACCGTCTGCAACTGCACCACGCCCTCGGCATTGCGCAGGATGCCATCCCCGAGCAGACTGTTGTACAACGCGCTGTACTGGCTAAGGCGTTCGGTGACGTTGGGATCCAGCAGCGACAGCTGATCGCCCAGCAGGCTGGAGTGATATTTTTCGCGCCATGTCTGGAAAGTGCCAAGGATCGCCGAGCCAATCAAGCCGCCGAGGTTCTGGCTCATGCCAAACAGCACCACAAAGCTCACCAGGTTTTTCGGTTGCGTCACCACGCTGCCGACCCCCAGCAACATCGCTGGCGCAAGGAAGAAAGCGCTGCTAAAGCCGAGCAGAAACTGGCTGAGATACATATTGTCCGCGCGCGTCAGCGGATTGGAATTCGCATCCATCAGCGAGGCAATCATCATAATCAGCAGCGAGGTGACAATCGGCCAGCTGAGATGTCCCGGTTTGATCGTCAGCGCGCTGGCAATAATGCCGACGATCACCCCGGCGATAATTACCAGCGCCAGTCCGCGCATCTGGTCATTCTGCAGGCCGATCTGCTGGAGAAAACCGATAGCGCCTGTATTCTGCTCCGCCAGCACAATACGCATCATAATCATCACAATGCCGAGGCGCACAATCGCCCCACTCCCCAGCCAGCGGGTATTGATCAGCGGATTGGTGCGGTTATGTTCCACCAGTACCGCAGCAACGATCAGCACCAGCGCCAGCGCCAGGCAGATCCCCAGCCACGGCGTTTCCAGCCACCATTCAATCCGCCCCAGCGACAGCACGCCGCAAATCAGCGCCATACCGGGCGCCAGCAAAATAAAGGTGAGAAAATCAGTTTTCTCAAACACTTTATTGCGGTCGCCGGGCGGCAGTTTCAGCAGAAAGACGCAGCCCAGCGCAATCAGCGCCAGACCCAGCTCAAACAGATAGAGGCCGCGCCACTCATCCAGTTGCAGTAATTCGGTGGAGAACAGTCGCGCCAGCGGGATCGCCAGCTGCGAGGCGCAGATGCCGATGGTCAGCGCTTTCAGCCGATGCTTCGCCGGCCACGCCTGGATTTGATAGTAGATCCCCAGCGAACTGAGCGCGGCGCCGACCATGCCGTGCGCGGCGCGCACGATAATCGCTGAGCTGAGATCGTTGGCAAACAGATGGAAGAACGCCACCAGCACGTACAGCACCAGAAAGGCTTCGGTAAAAATGCGCAGGCCAAACTGCTGACGAAACTTCACCAGCAGTAAGTTAATGGAGATATTGCCCATCACATACACCGCCGGTAACCAGGCGATCTCATTAGAGTAAGCGCCAAAGGTGCCCTGCAGATTGGTCAGATTGGCAGTGACCAGCGCATTACTCAGTGCGCCGGTAATCGAAATCAGCAGACCAATCAGGCCAAAAGCGATGCGCTTATGCCCTGGATGCAGCGGCGTTGACGGTGAACCCGGCAGCATCGGTTTTTCATGGGGCTGCCATTCACGCACCACGTAAGGACTGTTCTTCGCCACTTCAGCTTGCTCCGGTTGCGGTTAATAGCTGCTGCAACACTCGTTCGGTGATCACCAGTTCCTGCTGGTCGATATCAGCCAGCAGCTCGCTGCGCAGGGCATCGGCCTCAATTTTCACTTTGCGAAACAGCTCCATGCCCTGATCCGTCACCAGCAGCAGGCGCTTACGCCGATCTTCCGCGGGCTGGATGCGCTGCACCAGCTGTTGCCTGACCAGCCGATCAATCAGCGGCACCACGCTGGCATCTTCGAGGCCCAGCACCTGCGCCAGCGCCTTCTGCGTCATCGGTTCCGCTTCACTGGCAATAGTGGCCACCGCCAGCCAGCTGCTCATACCGAGGCCGTTATCTTTTAACCTTCGATCGATCGCCAGCCGCCACTGATGGGCAGTAAGATGAAGCAGACGGGAGAAGTTGCGATGCTGAGAATCCAAAATGTAGAGGCCTGATGATTAGAGTTCTAACTAATTAATGGCGCTGATTATACGCAACGCCAAAAGCCACTGGGAAGAGCATATCCCCACTATTTTTGTGCAAAACGTTGCATATTTCTCTGCTTGCCTGGCAGAGTATAGCCGCTATACCCTTAAGCATCGTTTAACCGGGAGAGGAGTGACAGATGAAACAGGCAGCGCAGAGCTGGGTGCAAATCTCCCGTGACAGTGACACGCAGATTGAAGCGATACGCGCCCACTTTACCGGCCACGCCTACGATCCGCACTGGCATGACAGCTATCTGGTGGGGGTTACCGAACAGGGCGTACAGCAGTTTCACTCGCGGCGGCAGAAACATCAGAGTCGCCCGGGCAATGTATTTTTGCTGGAGCCCGGTGAACTGCACGATGGCGATGCCATTGATGACCGCGGCTTTACCTACCGCATGCTGTATATCGATCCGGCGCTGATGCAGCAACAGCTGGGCGATCTCTACAGCCATCTGCCGCAGCATTTCGAACTGAATTTCGCCGCCACGCTGACCCAGGATACACAACTGGCGCACGCCACTTTTGATGCTTATCAGGCATTGCAGGATAATGAGCCGAAAATGGTTAAAGAAGCGGCGCTGCAGGATCTGTTTGCCGCACTGACCCGTCATCATCACTGGCAGCAAGCCCGCAGCGCCTCCCCTGCCGACAGCCTGCTGGCGCAGCAGGCACGCGACTATCTGCACAGCTGCTTTACGGAAAATATTGGTCTGAGCGAGATGGCCGCCGCATTAGGCGTCGATCGTTTTCGTCTGTCGCGCGAATTTCAGGCCAGATATGGCCTGCCGCCGCACGCCTGGCTGATTCAGCTGCGCCTGACCGAGGCGCGTCGCCTGCTGGCCAGCGGCATCGCGCCGGTCGCGGTGGCGGCGCGGCTGGGCTTTGCCGATCAAAGCCACCTCGGACGCTGGTTTAAACGCGCTTATCAGTTAACCCCGGCACACTATCAGCGCCACTGCAGCACCAGCCTTTAGCGCGTTATCGGGGCAAACACCTGTACCGCATGCTGACGAACCGAGAAGTGCGCCGGGGTTTTGCCGACAATCTCACCGTCGGCATTAATATCGTGCGGACGGCGGGTGGTAATGGTTAAGGCGGTAGCGGGAAACGCCCGCACCTTACGCCATTTGCCATGGGTGCCACGTCGCAGCCAGGGCGCCAGCGCCAGCATCTCCCACCAGTGATCCAGTTCAAGGCTGTAGACATCCAGCTGACCATCATCCGGCGCGGCACTCTGCTCCACAGTCATACCACCGCCGTAATAGCGGCCATTGCCAACCGAAATCTGAATAGTTTTCACCGTTTCGCAGACGCCATCATGCTCAATCTGCACGCTGAACGGGCGGCTTTGCCGGAACAGTTTACTGGCGGCAAAGGCATAGCCCAGCACGCCCCAGCGTTTTTTAGATTCAGCGGTAAGGCTTTTCGCCAGCGCGGCGGAAAAACCAATACTGGCGACGTTGAAGAAAGGCCGGTCATTGACCATACCGACATCGACAGGACGCCGTTCACCGGCAGCAATCACTGCCGCCGCCCGCGTCAGATCTTTCGGGATATTCAGGGTGCGCGCCAGATCGTTGGCGGTGCCAAGCGGCAAAATCCCCAGCGGCAAACCGGTGGCGATTAGCGCTCCGGCCACGCTATTCAGTGAACCATCGCCCCCGCCGACAATCACGCAGTCCACCCGATCAGCGCAGGCATGTACCGCATCATGAAGCGATAATCCGGCATCGGGTTCAATAACCGCAATATCATGACGGCGCAATGCATCAATCGCCAGCGCGGCGGAATCGGCGCCATTGCGGGCATTTCGATTAATTAACAGCAATGCGCGACGCGACATAATTGGTTACCTTTGTTACAAAACCGCCATTAGACCCCGCCCGCCCGTGGCGCTCAAGCTGCCTGACAATTCATTACGTTACGATAAGTGCTTGCCAGCAAGATGGTGATGGCTACTATTGCATAATTGAATATTGTTTCCTTCAGCAGTGGAAAAATGAATCGCTATCCGATGTTCAGCCCGCAGCAATTACTGAGTTTTGTCGCCGTCTGTGAGAGCGGCAGTTTTACCCGCGCCGCCGAACGGGTATTTCTCTCACAGTCAACGGTCAGTCAGCAGGTACGCCGTCTGGAGGAGATGCTGGGCAAAGCGCTGCTGGAACGATCCTCCCATCAGGTGCAGCTGACGGAAGAAGGTGAAAAACTGCTGGGCTACGCCAGGCGCATTATTGCGCTGAATGGCGAAGCCCATGATGCGTTAACCGATATCTGGCGCGACGGCGTTGTCAGGCTGGGAATGCCGGAGGATTTTGCCGCACCCACCACCGCCCTGCTGGCGGAATTCAGCCGCAGCCATCCACAGCTGCGGCTCGATGTCTCCAGTGGCCTGAGCAATGAACTGCGCCACGCCTGGCAGCGCGAAGAGCTGGATATTATTCTGATAAAACAGGCCAGAGGCGATAAACCGAAGGCCGCACGCAGCGAGCCGCTGCTGTGGCTGGACAGCGCGGCCTGGCCCACCTTTGAACAGACCCCGGTGCCACTGGTGCTGTTTCCGCTTAATGGCTTATACCGCGATGAATTATGTCAGGCGCTGGATGCGATTGACCGCCGCTGGCGCATCAGTTACAGCAGCGCCAGCCTGGCGGCGCTGGTGGCCGCCAGTGCCGCAGGATTAGGGGTGACGCTGCTGCCCGCCAGCTGCCGCCTGCCGCAACACCGGGTACTGGGCGTGGAGCACGGATTGCCGCCAAGTGATAATTTTGAGCTGGCGCTGTTTTATCGTGATAACGCCTCTGCGGCACAGCTGGCGCTGGCGGAAAAACTGCGGCAATTCTGCCAGCTGAGTTAGCAGTGCGTTTGCCACTGCCAGCCAGTGGGAAATATCACAGCCATTCGCCGTCACTTCTTTTATGGTGAAACCTCTTCCGTTGGTCAGTTTAAAGGAAATCGATGTGCAAACCCCTCAACAACAGAGTCGCCGCAACTTTCTTACTAAAAGCGCACTGGTCACCGCTGGCAGCGCGATGCTGGCCAGTGGTATAAGCGCAGCAGCCACCACCACACCGGTTACAGCTGCATGCGCCGACAGCGCTGCCAGCGTAAAGGCGTTAAACGCCACGCATTACCGGTTGATTAATGTGCGTCTGGAGGAGGGCTTCGAACGCGAAGGCGACACGGTGATTGCCACGCGTACCGGACTGTATCACCTCGAAATTCATCACGGTAAAATCATCGCGCTGCAACCGGCGTCAACCGCCAGCAATTCCGCCCTGCCGACTTTTGACGCGCAGGGATTACTGCTGCTGCCCGCCACGCGCGATATGCATATTCATCTTGATAAGACCTTTTATGGCGGCGCCTGGCAGGCGCCGCGTCCGCGCAAAGGCAAAACCATTATGGATATGATTGCGCGTGAACAGCAGCTGATCCCGCAACTGCTGCCCACCTCGGTGGCGCGCGCCGAAGCGATTATCGCGCTGTTGCAGTCCCGCGGCACCACGGTCGCACGCAGTCACTGCAATATTGACCCGGTTAGTGGTCTGAAAAGTCTCGAACATCTGCAACTGGCGCTGGAAAAGCATCAGCAGGACTTTAGCTGTGAAATTGTCGCCTTCCCGCAGCACGGCTTGCTGCATTCAAAAGTGGATGGCCTGATGCGCGAAGCGATGCAGATGGGCGTGCAGTTTGTCGGTGGGCTGGATCCGACCAATGTCGATGGCGCAATGGAGAACTCCCTTGATGCGATGTTCCGCATTGCACTCGACAACGATAAAGGCGTTGATATTCATCTGCATGAAACCACACCGGCCGGGGTGGCGGCAATTAACTATATGATCCGGACGGTGAAAGAGAATCCGGCGCTCAAAGGCAAAGTCACCCTGAGCCACGGCTTTGCGCTGGCGACCTTAAGCGGTAATGAACTGGATACGGTGATTGCCGGTCTGGCTGAGCAGCAGTTTACGGTTGCCTCGACGGTGCCGCTGGGAAAACTGACCATGCCGTTGCCACAGCTTAGCGCGCAAGGCGTGCGGGTAGTGACCGGCACCGACAGCGTTATCGATCACTGGTCGCCGTTTGGCAGCGGCAGCATGCTGGATAAAGCCTCGCTGTATGCCCAGCTGTATGGTAATTCCGACGAATTTGGCCTGACCCGTTCGCTGGCGATTGCCACCGGCGATATCCTGCCACTGAATCATCAGGGCCAGCGGCAGTGGCCAGCCGTTGATGATCCGGCAGAAATGATGCTGGTCGAAGCCAGCTGCTCAGCGGAAGCTGTAGCACGGGTCTCACCGGTAAAAGCCACCTTCCATCAGGGAAAACTGGTATCTGGCAGCGTCAAATCCGTCTGATCTGATACAGGTCATCACCCGCAACGGGTGATGTCCTGCCCCCGCATTACTGGCCCGACCACCACTCATAACAAAGCATTAACATATCCCGTTGTTTTCAAATCATAAAAAATCGCATAATTACACGCCACACTGAACAAAAAGTGACTTGGATCACAAAAAACACATACAGCACGTTAACCGCATGATGCGTTCTTTTAGCGCATAAGCTTTTGATGTAATTAATTAGCTAACAATTAATTAATATGATTATTAAATCCATCCAACAAATAAGGACTAAGCTTATGAGCAGATTCATTTTTTCGTCACCGGGAAAATATGTTCAGGGTGCTGGCGTTCTCAGTGAACTGGGTAAATATATTCAAACCAGCGGCAAACAGGCGTTACTGATCGCCGATGATATTGTCTGGAAAATCGTTGGTGAGACGGCTGGCCGCTCACTGAAGGACGCCGCAGTGGCGTTTAACTATCAGGCGTTTAATGGCGAAGCGTCACGCAATGAAATTGTACGTCTGACCGAAGCGGCGCGCAGCCTGGGCGCCGATATGGTGGTCGGCCTCGGCGGCGGTAAAACGCTGGATACGGTTAAAGCGGTTGCCGATGAGCTAAAAGTGCCGGTGATTATCGTGCCAACTACCGCCTCTACTGATGCGCCTTGTAGCGCGCTGTCGGTGATCTACACCGATGAAGGGGTGTTTGAAAGCTATCGTTTCTACGATAAAAATCCTGATTTAGTGCTGGTTGACACCTGGGTATGCGCGCAGGCTCCGGCCCGTCTGTTTGCTTCCGGTATTGCTGATGGCCTCGCGACATATGTGGAAGCGCAGGCGGTGTTACGCACCCACAGTTTATCAATGGTCAGCGGCACTCCGACCATCGCCGGGATGGCGATTGCCCGCGCCTGCGAAGAGACACTGCTGACCTGGGGCTTTAGCGCTTATCAGGCAGTGCAGCAAAAACGCGTGACCCCTGCAGTGGAAGCGGTGGTGGAAGCCAATACCCTGTTATCGGGACTCGGCTTTGAGAATGGCGGTCTGGCAGGTGCGCATGCGATTCACAACGGCTTTACCGCCATCAGTGGCGATATTCATCATCTGACCCACGGTGAGAAAGTGACCTACGGCACCCTGACGCAAATGGTGCTGGAGCAGCGTCCGGATGAGGAAATCGAGCAATATATCCGTTTCTACCGCAGCATCGGCATGCCGACGACGCTGGCGGAAATGCATCTCGATAAAGAGCCATGGGAAAATCTGGTCAAAATCGGCGCACTGGCGAACAGTGATGGCGATACGCTGAAGAATCTCGACTCGTCTCTGAGTGCGGAACAGGTCGCCAGCGCACTGATCGGTGTTGATGCGTTCAGCAAAACTATTAAGTAAGTCGCAACCACACAATGCTGGCGCCCTCACGCCAGCATTTTTTTTGCTCAGCTATCCGCCAGTGGGGCCGGGCTGCGCGCGCTGTCCAGCGATTTTGACCAGAAGAACAGGCCAAAACCGGCCACCGCCAGAATAAAACCGACCATCCCGGTGGAAGACCAGCCGAAGCCCAGCGCCACACTCATTCCTCCCAGCCATGCACCCAGCGCATTCGCCAGATTCAGCGCCGAGTGGTTAAGCGAAGCCGCCAGCGTCTGGGCATCATCGGCCACATCCATCAGTCGGGTTTGCAACGCCGGAACCAGCGCAAAACTGCCGCCAATCGCTAATACCAGCGGCACGGCGATCCACGCAATATCAGCGAAAAAGAAGAAGGCCAGCTGCATCACCATCACCCAACCGAGCGACCAGGCGATAGTGTTCATCACCGATTTATCGGTCATCCGTGAACCAACGATATTGCCAAGGATCATGCCGACACCAAATATGCCCATCACAAAAGGCACGCCCGCCTGCGGAATACCGGTCAGCTGCGTCATAGTTGGCGCGATATAACTAAACACCGAGAACAGCCCGCCGGTGCCGACGGCTGCAATACCCAGCGCCAGCCACACCTGTTTCTTTTTCAGCGCGCCCAGTTCCGCCAGCGGATTTGACACCTGAGCCTGTTTTTGTCCCGGCATCCACAGCAGCAGCAACACAATGGTCACCAGGCCACAGACGCCAATCAGCAGA
The DNA here is from genome assembly GCF_017875465.1 of Winslowiella toletana. Taxonomy (NCBI): domain Bacteria; kingdom Pseudomonadati; phylum Pseudomonadota; class Gammaproteobacteria; order Enterobacterales; family Erwiniaceae; genus Winslowiella; species Winslowiella toletana. The sequence continues at coordinate 4,399,908 of NZ_JAGGMQ010000001.1, read as the reverse complement.
TACGTGCTGCGCCAGCCCGCCAGCTGCCCCAGCCAGGTCGCCAGCGGCGAACCGAGCAGCGTCGAAATAGTCAGCCCCATCATCACCCGCCCCACCGCTTTGGCGCGCTGACCGACACCGGCCATTGAGGCGGCAACCACGGAAGCGACGCCGAAAAAGGCGCCGTGCGGCAGACCGCTGATAAAGCGCGCCACCATCAGTGAACTGAACCCCTGGCTGAATGCACTGGCCAGACTGCCAGCGGTAAACAGCGCCATCAGCAGTAACAGCAATACCTTACGGTTCAGACTGGCCGATAGTACGGCAATCACCGGTGCGCCAACCACCACACCTAAGGCATAGCTGCTGATGGTATAGCCGGCGACCGGAATGGTGATCGACAGGGTATGCGCCACATCGGGCAATACGCCCATACTGGCGAATTCACCGGTGCCGAGGCCAAATCCACCGACGGCTAATGCCAGCTCGACCCGACGCTGTTGCTTTGTTGAATGACGCGAAATTAAAGACATATCCCTTCCAGATAGATAACAACATCAGCTCTGCGTCTGATGTGGGTGAAAATGCAGGTGGTGGTGGATTTCAGACGTAAAAAAACCGCCTTGCGGCGGTTACGACATTACTACATATTGCTTTGATTTATTCTTTTAACGGCTGTCGCGATTGTCGCCATGCTTTGGTAGCCGGTCTTGCAAATCACTGCCGCTTACTGTTGTACAACACCACAGTTGCAGTGTGCCTTTAACAATGGCGCGAATCCTAACATGCAGTTTTCGCAGTTTCAAATCTTTTTGCCGCACGCTGGATTGTCATCCTGAATGGAACAATGTTACGCAAAAAGCACTGATTATCTTTTGCGCACAATCAATCATGCTGTATCTACACCAACTGAAAAACGAAGGGGCAAATATCATGACAACAGCAAATAACCGGGTCGCTATCGTTACTGGCGCATCACGCGGTATTGGCGCAGAAATCGCCCGGCGTCTGGCGACCGGTGGTTTTAACGTGGTAGTCAACTATGCCAGCAGTACGGCTGAAGCCGAAGCGGTAGTGGCAGAGCTGAAAGGCCTCGGCGTCGATGCGCTGGCGGTCAAAGGTGATATCGCGCAGGCCGATCAGGTCAGCGCACTGTTTGACGCCACGCAGCAGGCGTTTGGACGGATTGATGTGCTGGTCAACAACGCCGGGATCCTGCAGACGCTGCCACTGGTTGAGCACTCCGATGAACTCTTTGCCCGTACCTTTGCAATTAACGTGCAGGGAACCTTTAATACCCTGCGCGAAGCCGGTAAGCGTCTGAGCGCTGGCGGCCGCATTATTAACCTCTCCAGCACCACGCTGGCGCTGAATATGCCGGGTTATGCAATCTATAACGGCACCAAAGCCGCGGTTGAAGCCTTTACCCATGTGTTCGCTAAAGAGCTGCGTGGCCGCGCGATCACCGTTAATGCCGTCGCCCCCGGCCCGGTCGCCACCGACCTGTTTCTCAATGGCAAAAGTGAAGAGCAGGTGCAGACCATGGCCAATATGGCGCCACTGCAACGTCTCGGTCAGCCCGACGATATCGCTGCGGTGGTCGCCTTTCTCGCCAGTGAACAAAGCGGCTGGATTAACGGACAGGTGATCCGCGCCAATGGCGGGCTGGCTTAAGGACGCTGACCAAATTCCGCCTTCAGCGTGGTCCATTTGCGCGCCTGCTCGCTCAGGGTAAAGCCGAGGCCATGGCGGTCTGAAATCCACATGCGGCCATCGCGTAACTCCAGCTGCTCATTGAATAGCGGATTCAGCCATTCGAAATGCTCCAGCCAGGGTTCAATCGGATAGGCGGCAGCGAGATGGATATGCACTTCCATCGCAAAGTGCGGCGCCAGCTTACGACCATGGCGCGCCGCCAGATCCATAATTTTCAGGAACGGCGTAATGCCGCCAACGCGTGGCGCATCGGGTTGCACAAAATCACTGGCATTGCCGAGGATCAACTGCTCATGCTCGCGGAAGCTGGTCAGCATCTCTCCGGTGGCGATGGGGGTATCTAATGCCGCCGTCAGTGCGGCATGACCTTCGACATCATAAGCATCCAGCGGCTCCTCAATCCATACCAGATTGAACTGCTCCATTTTGCGTCCCATGCGGATAGCGGTTTCACGGTCCCACTGCTGATTGGCATCCACCATCAGCGGGAAATCATCACCCAGCGCCTGACGCACTGCCGTCAGGCGACGCAGATCTTCTGCGGTATTGGGCTGACCGACTTTAAGTTTAATGCCGCCGATACCGCTTTCGCGCGAAATCACCACATTTTTCAGTACCTGATCCAGCGGCGTATGCAGGAAACCACCGGAGGTGTTGTAACACTGTACCGCGTCGCGATGGGCACCAAATAGTTTGGCCAGCGGCAGACCGGCGCGGCGCGCTTTCATATCCCATAGCGCAATATCAAACGGCGAGATCGCCTGTACCGCCATACCGCTTCGTCCTGTTGAAGCGCCCGCCCACAGCAGCTTAGTGTAAATTTTATCAATATCATTCGGATCTTCACCCAGCAGATTATCCGCCAGCTCGCACGCATGGGCATAGATACCCTGCCCACCGGCACGTTTCGAGTAGCTGAATCCCACTCCCTCAAAACCATCACGGGTACAAATTTCGGCAAAGATAATGGCGACTTCGGTTAACGGCTTCTGCCGCCCGGTCAGCACCTTGGCATCACTGACCGGCTGCGCCAGCGGCAGAAAAGCCAGCGAGACCTGCACCCATGCGATACGATCGCCGCTGTCAGCAGCGGTGCGCGCACCCGTGGTTTTGGCATAAGTTACGGCATCTGAATTAGCGCTAAGCATTGCGGTTCTCCTGCGGTTAATGTTTGCGCTAACATTATTGAGTTAATATAATTTCTGCAGCTATAAGCATCGCTTAAAAATCCGTCAACGATCACATTTATCGCGTTCTGACAGGCATAAAGCGGCAGGCGATCACAGTTTCGGTTTCTTCAGGTATTTGCCCATAATGTTTGCGATAACATTAGCCATCCGCCATAAAACTCACCTTAAAAAGACATATAAAAATGGGTAAACATTTGCGTCAAAGCAGTGCTCGTGCGCCGACTCTCGATGATGTCGCACGTGCAGCAGGTCTCTCTGCAATGACCGTCAGTCGGGCGCTTAATACGCCGCAGCGGGTCCGTCCCGCCACGGTGACAAAAGTGCTGGCGGCGGTGACCGCTACCGGTTATATCCCTAATGCGCTGGCTGGCGGACTGGCCAGCAGTAAAAGCCGGCTGATCGCGCTGGTGGTGCCGCAAATTAACAACCCGATGTTTGTCGATACCATTCAGGCACTGAATGACGCGTTAGCGCAACGTGGTTATACCCTGCTGCTGTGTGTCACCGGATACAGCGAAACTACCGAAGCCGATAGTGTCGCCACTATCCTTGCACGCCGTCCGGATGGCATTGTGTTAACCGGGATTCACCATACCCAGGCGCTGAAGCGCGTGATTATGCAGGCGGCGGTACCGGTGGTAGAGATCTGGGATATGACGCCGACGCCGCTGGATATGCTGGTCGGTTTTTCTCATGAGAAGGCCGGTCACTGCCTTGGTAACTTTCTGGCGCAAAAAGGCTACTCCCGCCCGGCGCTGATCTGGACCGACGATCGTCGTGGCAGGCTGCGTAAACAGGGGGTGATTGAATCTTTTTATCAGCACGGGATCACCATCAGCGCGGAGATAAGCGTGCCGCTGCCCGCCTCGCTACAGCTGGGACGCGAGGCGCTGGCAGCCTTGCTGGATAACCAAACAGGCTGCGATGTGATTGTCTGCAGTTCCGACACCCTCGCGCAGGGGGCGATAATGGAAACGCAGGCGCGTCAGCTTAGCGTTCCGCAACAGCTGGCGGTCAGCGGCTTTGGCGATCTGGCGTTTGCAGCGTGGAATCAACCGGCAATCACCACTGTGCATATTGATCGTGCGGCAATAGGGCGGACAGCGGCGACGCTGCTGGCGGACCGCATTGCCGGTCTGGAGATCGCGGCACCGATTATTGATATCGGCTTTACGATGGTTGAACGTGATTCGGCTTAATAAAACAGGGAGCATGGGCAGCATGAATATATCCGTCACCATTTGTGAAAAAGATGACTGGGATAAAATGGTCGGCATTTTCACCGCCATGGAGGAGCATTACTACGGCAAAGGGATTATCGCCGAAGAGAAAATGGCGACATACCTCTCTTCTCGCGTCTTCGCCTCGGCATCTGGCGTTACCGTTATCCGCGTGCAGCAAGGCCCAACGGTGATTGGCTTTGCCTGCGTAAGCATTCTTTATCCTTCACCCAGATACTCAGGGCAGATGTTTATTAAAGAGCTGTTTATTGCTGAAACTCATCGCGGAAAAGGCATCGGGCGAAAACTGATGCAATTTATCGCCAGAATGGCGACAGAACGCGACTGTCTGACGCTCGACTGGATGTCAGAGAAAAATAATCAGGGTTCAAAGCAGTTCTATACCTCGCTGGGAGGCGAGATCCTCGACGGTATGTTCCATTTTCGTCTTTATGGTGAGGCATTAGGTAATCTGGCTAAGCAGTGAACAAAGAAGTTGGCTGCAAGCTAGTCTGATATCTGGATTTTGTCATTCAATTGAATTACATTAACTAAGTTGCATTCAACTCTACAGGTGACTTATGGCCGCTAATAGTCTGGTTCAGACACGCATCGACACCGAGGTGAAAGAAAAAGCCACGGCAGTATTGGAACGATTAGGACTTACCGTTTCTGATGCCGTACGTATTCTTCTCACTCGTGTAGCTTGTGAAGGTGGATTACCCCCCGGCTTCACCACGGATGCTGAAACTTATGATCTCTGGTTTCGCGCCAAAGTGCAGGAAGCACTAGACGATCCGCGTCCTGCACTCGCAGATGGTGAAGTAAAACAACATTTCTCGGAGCGCAAAGCCCTGCTTCGTAAACGGTGAGGCCAATGAGATTAAAATGGAGCGCGCAATCTGTCGCAGACAGAAGCGCAATAATGGACTATATCGCCAAAGATAACCCCGGCGCGGCTGCCGAACTGGATGACCGTTTCGAAGCTGCCGCTGATTTAGCCTGCCAGTACCCCGAAATTCATAAGCAGGCAGAGTTAGCGGCACAAGAGAAATCGTTGTTCATCCGCATTATATTATGGTTTATCGAATCCATCTAAAAAAATAATTATTTTACGTATACTTCATACAGCACAATGCTGGCCCTAAAATAAATTGATAAAGGCCGAAGGGGTTTCTTCTGGCCTTTTTATTTTTAAGAATAGCTGGTTGCTGTAGTTTTCAATATTTCACTGAAATCATAGATATCGTTAAGTGACGCGATTGGATGTCGAGTTTCAACTTTTTGAGGATCAAAAACCCCAATATACATTTGGCTGCGATTGAAATGTAGTCGACAAATAGGTTTTCTGTTATTGTCATCAATTAAAATACCAAAATAGCTTTTGGTATCACGATGAGAAATTCTTTCCGGGTTGATTTCTTTTCTAATTATTGACTTAACGATATGATACCCTTCAATTTCTTGCTCTGTGGTAAATACACCATCATCATCCGCTTCGCTCTTTTCAGCTTTAACAACCTCTGTACTTTCACTGATCAGTACAGGCTGAACCGTTCCACTAATTGCAGATTTAAGTCTTTCATTAACTTGATCATTTAACCATTGATTGGCCGCTTTCCTCGTCAGCGTCAGAAAAAGCTCTCTCACTTTCTGCGTGATAATACCGTCATAAACTCTTGAAGCAAAAAATTTAACAAAATCATCTTCAGGGTTACTGAACTGAGAGGAAATTACTTTCTTTATTTGACTGACATATTTAAGTTCACCAGCAGCATTGACGATCGACTCAACATCAAAAGCACTCTTAGTTAACTTGACCAGTTCTGGAACTACATGCTCATCAATATCAAGAAGGTCTAATTCAAGAAAAGGTTTCTCATCCATTTTATTTGGAGCATCAAGATCCGTGTAAAATCTATATACCTGACCATTAGTAAGAATCGATATGCGTGCACTAGTCACATGGAAGTATCTAAAAAGTTGCGAGGCGTGATTTATATTTAGCGCTTCTCCAATCTTTTTGCACTCAATAAGAATTTGTATTTCGCCATTTTTTAAAATAGCGTAGTCAATTTTCTCTCCTTTCTTCGTCCCAACATCACAAATAAATTCAGGGATAACTTCAGTGGGATCAAAAACATCATACCCTAAAATCTTATTAATAAATGGCATAACAAATGCGCTTTTCGTCGCTTCTTCGGTTTGAATAATAGCAGCTTGTTGCTTTATTTTGCTGGAAAGCGAATTCAACTCATCTAAGATATCCATAATTCACCATTAAATATTTTTTATATTATTTTCAAAGCTAAAATCAATTGTAAAAAATGATTTTTCGCCAATATGGTTATTACAATAAAATCAGAGTGTTAATCAATAATTCTTCGCCATTAACTGCTCCGCATACTCCATCAGTGCCAAAATGAAAAGTGCCAAACCTGCTATGAAAAATGCGGGTACGTCATTAGCATACACGGGCAAAAGACTGCCATGCTGTGATTCTTAACTGATACAAGACTGAAATTGGTTAGAAAACCTTAATTTATAAGACATAATATTGAATACTAATTTTACTTTGTCAATACCAGTGATTTGTTGAGTTTACAGCAAAAAACTGACATAAAAGCGTGATGACAGTACCTCTTAAATCCGGCCGAGGCGAGAAAAGAGGATGCTTCGCTTTTTGGCTGAATAAATGATCTCATTAATACCTGAAATTTTTTACTTTATCCTCCCATTACCGCGCGCAACTGTACCAGCAGCCATTGCAGCGCCGGATCGTTATCGCGGCGTTTATGCCATAGCAGCGACAGATTAAATGCCGTAAGCGTTACCGGCGTCTCAGTGCTGTTTAGCCCGTAATGGTTAATCCATCCTGCCGCTACCCCTTGTGGCACCGTCGCCAGCGCCGGAACCTGCGACAGTATTAATGGCAGCGAGGAGAAATGAGGTGTGACATAACGAACTCGGCGTTCGCGCCCCTGCAACGCCAGCTGCTCATCCAGCATACTCTGGCTGGAGCCCCGGTAAGAAACCAGCAGATGATCATGGGCGACAAACTGATCGATGCTTATCGGCGTGCTTAACCTGAGCTGACCGGGATGCCAGAGCGTGCAGAAACGCATCTGCGTAACACTCTCTCTGATCAGGCCCGCAGCGCCACTCTCGCCCACCGAAATCGCCACATCGACCTTATCCTCCTGCACCTGATCGACATCCTTAAAGGGATCGGTAGCGCTGACCTGCAAATTTACCCCCGGCGCGGCCCTGGCAATACGCGCCAGTAAATCCGGCATCAGCCAGCTCTCCAGCCAGTCACTCATGCCAAGACGAAATAAGTGACGATCCTGCACCGGAGAAAATGATGGCGCCTGGAAAAGTAGCTGTTGCATCTGCTCCATCATCGGTAACAACGATGCCACCAGCGATTCCGCGCGTGGCGTCGGCGTCATTCCTCTGGCGGTGCGCACAAACAACGGGTCATGAAACATTTCGCGCAAACGCGCCAGTGCGCCACTGACTGCGGGCTGACCAAGGTGCAATTTTTCTGCCGCGCGCGATACGCTGCCTTCGCGGTGCAACACCAGCAACACCGTCAGAAGATTGAGATCAATACGACTAAAATCATTTTCCCTGATATTGCTCATTATTTTAATCAATTTGAATGATGTGAATTGCATCAGGATACTGGCGACTCCCCAGCAATAACAACAGTTAGTGAGGATATGATGAAATTACTGATGACTTTAGTCACCACGCTGATGATTTCCGGCGCAGCCATGGCTGCAGAAGCGCAGACGCCACCTGATAAACAGGCTCCGGGATATTACCGTATGATGCTGGGCAAGCTGCGTATCACCGCTGTCTCTGACGGCACGGTGACCGTGCCACTGGAGCAGCTGCTGACGCATATATCCGCAGAAAAATTACGTCAGCGTATGGCCGACGATGCCATGACGCCGCAGGCGGAAACCTCAATCAATGCTTTTGTGATCGATAACGGACAGCAGCGTATTCTGGTTGATGCAGGCGCTGGCGATCTGTTTGGTCATAACGGCGGCCATTTGCTGGGGAATCTGGCGGCCGCAGGCTACCCGGCGGAAACCATCAATGCGGTGCTGCTGACACATATCCATGCCGACCATTCTGGCGGCGTTTCGCGTAGCGGAAAACTGGCATTCCCCAATGCACGGGTGTATGTGGAGCAAAAGGACCGGGATTTCTGGTTAAATCGCGCCAATATCAGCAAAGTCGAGGCCAGCCAGAAACATACTTTTGCCGAGTCGGAACAGACTCTGGGGCCGGTGCTCAGTGCCGGCCGCTTAGCCACGTTTAACGCGCCTGCCACGCTGCTGGCCGGGATCAAGGCCATTCCGGCCGCTGGCCATACACCAGGCAGCGTGCTGTATCGGGTCGAGAGTGACGGTCAGGTGCTGGTGCTATGGGGCGATATCATTCATGCAAAAGCGGTGCAGATGCCCGATCCGCATGTCGCAATTCATTTTGATGTTAATCAGAAGCAGGCAGTAGAGACCCGCAAAAAAGTCCTGGCGCAGGCAGCGCAACAGGGTTACTGGGTGGCGGCGGCCCATATTGCATTCCCCGGGCTGGGACAGGTGAAAAAAGAGGCCAGCGGCTACCGCTGGGTGGCAACCAATTACACCACGCAGCTGGCCCATTAAGTTTTCACCGGCTGTCTGCTTTAGCATAATCACCGGGGAATAAACGGTTATTTCCCGCTGTTTAATGAAACGCACTGCAATGTAAATGCAATGTTAATTAGCCGTGGAATATCATGATGACGCGTTATCTGTTGCGCCTTAATGTGCTAAATAACGTGAAAAAGCGCCCACTAATATAAATAAACTTTTAACATCGCTATTAAAAGCCGTTAGACTGGCTGCCATCTGTTTATTGTTATCCTGGATTACCGAATTTGGTTACCCTGTTTCGCCTGTCGCAACGTCGGATACCAGCACTGATTGCCATCCTGGCCATTCTGCTGCTGTTTATCGCCCCGGAGATTTCAAAGACTCTGGAATATCGACGTATGCCCGACATGGCAATGGGAGGGATGACCATGGATCATACCCCGATGCTCACCACGCCGCCGTCCGCACATCACGGCAGCACCGCTGATACTACGCCTGTGGTCAGCAGTGATAACAGCCTGGCCGATTATTTTGCCTGTGGCTACTGCCAGCTACTGGTGCATTTCCCGCTTTTGTTGTGGGTATTCGTTGCCTTAATCTGGCTGATATTGCTGATCTCACCGCCACCGCCATGGCATAAAATAACCTTTTATCCCCTCTCTCTTTTTCCCGGCGTTGCGCAGCCGCGCGCCCCACCCGCCTTTTCTCCTCAGGTTTAAATAACCTTATTATTTTATTATCTGTTTAATTTACGGATACAAGTCATGCCGTTTTTTAATATGTGCCCGGCACAGGATTAACTGCATGCGAAATAAATCAACGCGAAGCTTTCGTCATTATATGCAAGGAATCATCACCATGTTAAATCGAATCAAACAGCTTATCGCCGCTACAGCAATAGTTAGCGCCATGCTGGCATCACAATCCGCACTGGCGCATGCGCATCTGGCTACCGCTACACCGGCGGATAAGGCAGAAGTGAGTGAATCACCCGCAGAATTAACGCTGAAATTTACCGAAGGCATCGAACCGGCGTTCAGTGGAGTAAAAGTGCTCAGCAGCAGTGGCAAAGCGATTGCCAGCGGTAAAGCCGCTGTCGACAGCAGTGATAACACCGTGTTGCATATTCCGCTTGACGCTCAGCTGCCGTCAGGCCAGTACAAGGTAGCCTGGCATGTCCTCTCCACCGATGGTCATAAAACCAAAGGCAACTACAGTTTTACTGTCAGATAAACCCGCTGGCGGGCGACTCATCATGATATCGCCCGCACCCTGCTTTGGTCTGACAGATCATCTCAAGAAGGGCGCCCGCAGGCGCCCTTCTGTTTGCCGTAATGCGATTCAGTTAGCTTTGATGCTCAATTGCCTGCGTGACATGTTCAATCGGGATTTTACGTGGCTTATCACTGTCAGGGACTTCCTGATACAGCTCCACGGAGAGAATACCCTCAGCCAGCTTCGCAGCGGTGACTTTCACATGTTCCGGCACCGCATAACTCAGGCGGAAATCGGAACGGCTGATACCGCGATGGATCCAGCCACTTGCTTCATCAGTTGCATCGCTTTTTTCCTCGCGTTTACCGGAAATAACCAGCTGACCGCCGGATATTTCAATCTCCAGTTCACTCTCTTTCCAGCCGGGCACGCTGACGGTCAGTGCGTAACGGTCGTTATCCACGCGGCGGATATCATAGGCTGGCGTCACCGCCATCGGGGTGTCGCCGGTCAGCTGGCTGAACAGCCGGTCAATCCGGTTGAAACGGTCAGAAAAGAGGGCGTCGGCGACAGCAGGGAAAACGGAAAAGTTGTGGATTGACATAATTATAACCTCCTGAATAGTGATTTATTCAAAAGCTCATAGGGCGAACGGCCTTTTATGCCCGGATATTATCTATAGCCATCGCTGCCATTTTCAAGAGTTAACAGATTATTTTTTGCGCGAAATCAAATCAGCCATCTGCCTGCCGTTCATGTGAAGTAAGCGGAAGTCTGCACAATAAAATGTCGCAGAGCTTGACGATAAGGCGTCAAATACCCTAAAACTGAAACTGTCAGGGGAGTCTCGCCAGAGAGACTGAGAGGCTAATAGCGATTTATCGCGGTGTAGCGACCCTTCGAACCTGACCCAGTTGATACTGGCGTAGGAAGACGGAGCGTTTGCCATCCCTTTGCCAGCGCCACTGATCGCGCAGGCGTTACGCCACCGATACTCTCCCTTCTCACTGTCACGGGTCGCGAAATTTTTTTTGCGAGGCCAATATGCATAATTTTTTCCTGCTGCTGCGTCAACCGGCTAAGGCTCTGCCATGAGCCAGTGGTCAGTCATCGGCAGCGGCGTCAGCGGGCTTTGTGTCGCGACACTGTTAGCCGAACGCGGGGAGTCGCTGGAAGTCATCACCTCTGATCAACATTGCCCTGCATCACACTGGGCGGGCGGTATGCTGGCGCCCTGGTGCGAAGGCGAAAGCGCGCCAGAGCAAGTGGTGAATGAGGGCCAGCAATCTGCTGACTGGTGGCAGGCGCGCGTTAGCGGCGTCGAGCGGCAGGGAACGCTGGTGCTGGCGCCGCCGCGCGACAGCATGGAGCTGACTCGCTTTGCCAGTATGACCCGCGCCCACCAGTGGGTGACACCCGGTGATATTGAACCACGTCTGGCCGGGCGTTTTGCCCGTGGACTCTGGTTTGCCGACGAAGCCCACCTTGATCCGCGCCAGGCTCTGCAACAGTTGCGACAAAAACTGTTGCAGGCGGGCGTCAGTTTCCATAGCGGTAAACCTTCCGGCAGAGTGATCGATTGCCGGGGTATTCATGCCGCCGATACGCTGCCAGATCTGCGCGCCGTACGCGGTGAGATGATGATTTTACACAGTAACGATATTCAGTTGTCGCGCCCCATCAGGCTACTGCATCCGCGTTTTCCCTGCTATCTGGTTCCGCGTGCTGCAGGGCGATTTATGCTGGGCGCAACCATGGTGGAGAGCGATGACAGCAGCCCGGTCAGTGCGCGAGCGATGATGGAACTGCTTAGTGCGGCTTATGCCATCGATCCCGCGTTCGCCGAAGCGCGGGTCATTGAAACCGGCAGCGGTTTACGTCCGGCCTATCGCCATAACCTGCCGGAAATCCGCTATCAGAATGGCGTGTTTTATCTTAATGGCATGTACCGCCACGGCTTTTTACTGGCACCGGTGATGGCGGAAAAACTGATGCACCAACTGGCGCAGGAGACACTGTGATGAAAATTGAACTGAATGGTCAGGCGATTGTTACCGGGGCCACCACTCTGGCCGAGTTACTGCGTGACCAGCAGATGGATATCAGCTGCGTGGCCTGTGCCGTAAACGGCGATTTTGTTCCGCGCGGCCGTTACGACAGCAGCCAGATTGCAGAAGGCTGTAAGGTCGAAGTGCTGTCACCGATGCAAGGGGGTTAATATGCAATTTTATGATTTCCTGCCAGCCTCACCTTTTTTATTAGGCACCGCCGGTTACCCGTCGCCAGATATTTTACAGCAGGCGATTGCTGCTTCGGGCACGGAGATTATCACCGTCAGCTTACGGCGTGAGGGCGCCGCAGGCGGGGCTTTCCGCGAACTGTTGCAACAGCTGAATGCGCGCATATTACCCAATACCGCTGGCTGCCACACGGTGAAAGAGGCGGTGACCACCGCCCATATGGCGCGAGAACTGTTTAATACCCGCTGGATCAAACTTGAGGTCATTGGACATGCCGATACCCTGCAACCCGACCCTTTTGCGCTGGTTGAAGCGGCGCGCATTCTCTCTGATGACGGTTTCCAGGTCTTCCCTTACACCACCGAAGATCTGGTAATTGGTGAAAAATTACTGGAAGCGGGTTGTCAGCTGCTGATGCCATGGGGAGCGCCGATTGGCTCCGGCCAGGGGCTGCGCAATATCGAAGGTTTGCGCACCATGCGCGCCTGGTTTAACCATATTCCGCTGATTATCGATGCCGGTATTGGCGCGCCCAGTCAGGCGGCGCAGGCCATGGAGATGGGCTTTGACGGTATTTTGTTAAATACCGCCGTCGCCAAAGCGCGCGATCCGGTTCAAATGGCCTCCGCGTTTCAGCATGCCATCCGCGCCGGTCAGCAGGCATGGCAGGCTGGTCTGATGGAAAAACGCGATATGGCGGTGGCCTCCACGCCAGTTTTCGGCCTTGCGGAGTTCGGGCAATGACGCGCTATCAACGACAAACCATGCTGCCGGAAATGGGTTCGCAGGGGCAGCAACGGCTGGCGCAAGCGCGGGTGCTGGTGGTCGGCGCCGGTGGCCTGGCCAGCAGTTTACTGCCACTGCTGGCGGGTGCGGGGGTTGGCTATCTGCGTATCTATGATGCCGATCGGGTTGAGGTGCATAACCTGCATCGCCAGACCCTGTATGACATGAACGATATCCAGTTGCCGAAAGTGTTTTGCGCCAGCCGTGCATTACAGCAGCTGAATCCTGACTGTCAGATTGATGCGGTGCAACAGCGGCTCTCGCTGCATAACCTGGCGGAAGCACTGACAGATATCGATTTGGTGATCGACGCGGCGGATAACTTTGCGGTGACTTACCCGCTATCCGATGGCTGCCAGCCACGCGCTATCCCGCTGATCAGCGCTTCGGTACTTGGCCGGCGCGGCTATGTCGGCGGATTTTGCGCCAGCGCCCCGAGTTATCGCGCCATTTTCCCCAGCCTGCCCGCCACAGCGGCAAACTGTAATACCGCTGGGGTAATGGGACCCGCAGTCGCCACACTGGGAGCGATTCAGGCGCAGATGGCGTTAAGTGTACTGCTTAATCTTTCCCCTTCGCCGCTGGGGTGTATGGTGAATTGCGATTTTGCCCGCTGGCATTTCAGTCAGTTCCGTTTCGACGACGCGCCGGAGCCGGTCGGCCCGCAGATCCCCTTTATTGATACGCAGCGGTTAACCGCCGAAGATTGTGTTGTTGAGCTGCGCAGCCCTGAAGAAGCGCCGGTGAGTGTTGCTGAGCATGCCATCAGGCTGCTTCCTCAGCAGATAGCGGAGTGGCAGCCTCCTGCCGATCAACGCATTGTGCTGGTTTGCGCCAGCGGACTACGCGCCGCGCGCGCTGCCGCCGAGCTGGAACAGCGCGGTTATCTCAGGCTGGCGATTCTGGCGGCCGGGTAATCAGGTCCGCTGGCACCGCTGACAAGCAGCAGCAAAAGAGACTCAGGGCTGTATCATTACGGCCCTGAAATCATTGATGCCTTCCTGACCGGGGGGACCGCAGTCGCCATCGGAGTACGCCACTGAATCACACCGGGGGAGAGGCTGAGTTCAAACTGATGATGCGGGCAGGCGCGGTTAAGAATGCGCGCGGATCGCCATGCCATCAGACTCAGCTGCGGCTCTGCAATGCCTGAATTGTGCATTCCGCCGTTGACGGCAAACAGGCAGTTATTATCAGGTCCCTGCCAGTCGAGGGTAAAATCAGTATCAATGCGATAGTCGCCGTTTTCATCGGTCTGCAAACACTCCGCCAGCGGATTAAGAAATGCCGGTTTCATCGCCTGATAGCCGGTAGCGAAAATCACCACATCACACTCCAGCTGCTCTTTGCCATAATCAAGATGGTGGCGCGTGGTAAGGCGATACCCTTGTCCAAGGGTGATGATGCGGGTAACAGAGCGGCTCGGTTGCAGAGTGACCCACGGCGTTTCGCCCAGCACATCAAAGCGGTAATACAACGAGCGGTAAATGGTCAGCAGCGATTCACTGCTGATGCCGTCCGCCGTCATTTTCTGCTGATCCTGCATCTGACGTTTAACCTCGTCATTTAACGTGGCAAAGCTGGTTACGTATTCAGGTGTGAAGTACTCGTTGGCGAACGCCGCTTCATCCAGCGCATAGTAGTTATTGCGCCGCGAGATCCAGTTCAGCTGCCGGGGCTGCCCCCACTCTGCGCGCAAGATATTGAGAAACAGGTCGGCGGCGCTCTGGCTGCCGCCCACCACCACCACCCGCTTGCCGCGCAGATCCGGATTGCGCAACACCATCTCACTGGCATGAAAGCAGTTGTCGCTGCGCTCCTTGACACAGGCAGGCAGACGCGTCTGTTTGCCAATCCCGAGGCAGACATGGCGCGCCTGATAGCGGCGATTCTGGGTGAGAATGGTGAACAAGCGCTGGTGATGGTCAAAAGTGATGTGCTTTACCTGCTGACCGAACATCAGACAGTCGAGACGCTCAGCGGCCCAGCGCAGGTAATCAGCAAACTCTTCACGACTGACGCTGCGCTGTTCGGTGTGCAGAAAACGGTAGAATTTCTTACGATCCACCAGATAGCTGATAAAGCTGTAGGGACTGGTCGGTGCAACGGCGCTTACCAGATCTTTCAGAAAACTGGTCTGCATCTGGCAGTCCGGCACTCTTATCCCCGGATGCCACGAGAACTGCGGCTTTTGTTCAAGAAACAGGCAGGAGAAGTCAGAAATTTGCTGGCTTAATGCCGCGATACTGAGATTAAACGGGCCGATGCCGATGCCGATAAAATCGTAAGGCTGAGTCATTGCGTTAACTCCCGGATAGCCAGATACGGCGGGTTGGAGAGATATTGCGAATCTGACTGACGCCCATAGCGCAGCGTGAAACGGCGCTCAGTCGCGTTAGTCAGCGGGATCAGGAAGCAGAGAAGCCAGGCTGCAGGTTGTGCATCAGGAACCCGCCAGCGGCGGGTTGCAGGCAATAAGACAGTAAGAGAGCACAGTGCGGTCATATCCGTTGCCGCGCGTTCAGGCTGATAAATCATAAAGTAATCTTATCCATCCATTGATAATGATTATCGTCATGATAAAAGTCTGATTTGATTTTGCAATAATTATTACACTATTTCGTTGCATTACGTGATAGTAAATAACAAATACTGATCAATATAATTGCATAATAGTCCAAAATCACTGCTGCGGAAGCATCCCTGCCCTGCGCCGCTAACTAGCGCTGGCCGATACTGTTGAGTTTCTCCAGCGCTTCCGCCGGCAGCAGCAGCTGTGCACTGGCCAGGTTTTCCTGCAAATGTTGCGGGGATGAAGTGCCGGGGATCAGCATAATATTCGGCGCACGTTGTAACAACCATGCCAGCGCCACCTGCATCGGCGTCGCCCCCAGCGATTGTGCGACCTCACTAAGTTCAGCGGACTGCAAAGGTGAGAAACCGCCAAGTGGGAAAAACGGCACCCAGGCAATACCCTGCGCATCCAGCTGATCGATAAGCGCTTCGTCCTGCCGGTTCGCCAGGTTATAGAGATTCTGTACGCAGGCAACAGGCGTCATCTTTTGCGCATCGGTAATCTGTTTTGCCGTCACATTGCTGAGGCCAATATGACGAATCAGACCACGCTGCTGCAGCTGCACCAGCGCCTCCAGCGGCGCTTCCAGTGAACCTTCAGCTGGCTGATGGGTATTCAGCATACTGCGCAGATTCACCACCGCCAGCGTATCCAGCCCCAGATTACGCAGATTATCCTCCACCGCCCGCGTCAGATCTCCGGCGTCAGACGCTGGCAGCCAGCTCCCCTGCTGGTCACGCCGCGCGCCGATTTTAGTGACAATACACAAATCATCCGGGTAAGGATAAAGCGCCTTTTTTATCAGCTGATTAGTAATATGCGGACCATAAAAGTCGCTGGTATCAATATGACGAACGCCTGCGTCAATCGCATCGCGCAATACCCGGATGGCGCGCGCTTCGTCGGCGGGTGGCCCAAAGACACCGGGGCCGGCCAGTTGCATCGCACCGTAGCCGATACGGCCAGGCTGGTAATCGCCAAGTGGGTAGGTGAGTGTGGGCTGAGACATTCAATACCTCCTGAGTCAGTGAGCATTGATTGTATCAGTCCGATCGCTGTGCAATTATCTGGCTAAATCAGGACAAACTGTACGAGGTGGCGGACAATGAAACTCGATATCGCTCTGCTGCACGCCGTGGTGGCGGTGGCAAAAGCCGGTGGTTTTCGTCAGGCGGCGCGCGCCACCGGCAGTAACCCTTCGCGGCTCAGCGACGCAGTGCGGCGTGCCGAGCAGCAGTTAGGCATACGCCTGTTTCACCGCACGACCCGCACGGTGGTGCTGACCGAAGCTGGCAGAACCTTAATGGAGCGGCTGCTGCCAGCAATGAACGAAATAGATGCGGCGCTGGATGATATCAATCGCTATCGCGCGACGCCAGGCGGCACGCTGCGGCTGAATGTCCCGGTCAGCGCGGCACGGCTGGTTTTACCGGCCATCGTTCCTGCCTTTCTCCAGCGTTACCCGGATATTAAGCTGGAAGTGGTGGCGGAGAGTAATGTGCAGGATGTGTTCCGCGAGGGTTGTGATGCGGGTATCCGCTACGATGAGTGTCTGGAACAGGATGTCATCGCGCTACCGATTGGTCCGCGTCAGCAACGCTTTGCCGTTGCCGCCGCACCGGCCTATCTGGACCTGCATGGCCGCCCTGAGCATCCGCGTGATCTGATGCAACATCGCTGTATTCGCGGACGTTACGCCAGCGGCGTGGTGCCGGAGTGGGAATTCGAGCATGCGGGTGAAACGGTTCGCGTTCAGACCAGCGGACCGTTGCTGGTCAGTATTGGCGGCGCGATGGATCTGGCGCTGGCAACCGCCATCGCCGGTGGCGGCGTGATCTATCTGTTTGAAGAGTGGCTGCGCCCGGCCATTGACAGTGGCGAGCTGGAAGCAATCTTAACCCGCTGGTGGCCGCAGTTTTCCGGGCCATATCTCTACTACCCGGATCGCCGCCTGATCCCGTCGCCACTGCGGGCATTTATCGATTTTATCAGACAGCCATCAGCTCATCCTGAAGGTTGACGGCTGTTTATTTAGCAAGGATCTTATTTACCGCCAGCTGATGCGCGGCTTGATTGCTGGCGCCAGAAATGATCTGGATAACCGTAATTTTATCATCGCCAGCCGCCAGCAGCGTGGTCTGAACGACATGATTGCCTCCCATCACATTGGTGGCTTCAATATGATAGACATCCAGTCCTTTAACCTTCTCGGTCTTTTCGCTAATCACCTTATAGTCAGGTGAAACCTGCTTTTGTTTATCCCTGATAACCTTCATACCTTCGAGGAAATCAGCATCGCTACCACCACGCGCAATCAGCGGAACGGGCTCTTCCCCAATAATCAGTACGCGTTTGTCCTGCTTATTGACATACATTTTTCCCGGCGCGTCGCCAGGGACAGCTTGCACTTCATAGCCTGGCAAATCGAAAGCTAATTTGCCGTTCAGCAGCGAGATCTTCTGCACCGCAGGGACACTGGCGACAGGCATCGCAGTCTGCGCGGCAGCAGCCATCGTGCTGGCGCCGCATAATGCTGCAAGCAGGCTCAGCATGCCCACTGTTTTTTTAATTGCCATAATATTGGTATCTCCATTTTTAACAGCATTGCAGGCGACAACAGTGCCGGCAAGACAGGTCTGATTATGGTTTCAGGTCGTAAATACAGAGTCCCAATCCCAGTAAAAACAGGATTATTGACCAGTAAGCGATGGGAATAAAAAAGAATGAATGATTTTGCAGCGGTTGCTGCATCGACTGAGCGCCAGAAAAGCGGGATATAAACAGCTGCGTGGACGGCAGCGTCAGCCACCAGACAAATAGCGCCGATAACAGAGACGCCAGCAACATAGTGACGCCGATAGTCCAGTGATGCGCCGAATAGTAGTCAGCCTGCCAGAGAGTGTTAAACAGCCATTTGCAAAACAGGTAAGCCAGAGAGATAAATACCGCTATAAAAAAACCGAAGCCATTCCAGACGATCATCAACACTATCCTTGCATTTTATCCATACTGAGTCTTAAGCCGATCGCTAAAATACCGTTTTTTTGCCTGTGAGACCAGGCGTTAACCGACCACAGCTTTCAGTTCCGGTCTTTTGACGCATCCTGCATAACGTAGCGTCTGGCCAGCAGATAGATATTCTTCAGCCGCTCACTGGAGGCCTGCGCTCCCTGCAGCTGTAACACCAGAATGATATTACGCACCTCAAGCGCCTGACCCGTTTTAATCAGGTCAAACACCGCTTTGCCGATCACGGCACAAATTTCCTGCTGGTCTTCCCGATATCTGTCAGGCACTGCACCTCCTTTCTATGGCTATATACACAGTATAACAGCTATCAGAAATTTGGCCGTCCGGGTGCCGGCATCGCTCCACAATTCGGAACATGTTGATTTATTGCATAAGAATTCAGCTTTCCAGCTAAGCGAATAGCATTTTTTGCCAAAAAAAACCTGCGTATCAGCAGCAATATCCTGTACATGTTTTCAAAAACTGTATAACTTGGTCCCGCAGAATCATTGGGTACATATTAATCTTTCACCGCTGAGGGCAGTAATATGCATCAGGATGGATATAACACTAAGTCAGATTCAGATATCGCCCACTATTTTAATGAGGCCACGCTGCCGTCTCAGCAGGAGACGCTGGGTCAGATTGTTGTGGAGATCCTGCGTTCGGGTAAGAGTATCAATCGTAAGGCGATTTGCGCCAAATTGCTGACCCGCCTTGAGCTGTCCGCAAGTAAAGAGCAGGAAAAGCATTATCAGCAGCTGATTGGCATGTTGTTTGGACGCAGAGACTAAGTCATACGCCTGATTCAGAGAAGCTGTTATGACCAGAAGTGACGAAGAAAAATTAATCGATATTATGATGGGTGAAGCCGTCCTTGCGCTGATTAATGCAGGCGGAGCAATCAATAATGCTTCGCTGATTAAGCAACTGCAGACCATGGCGAAAATGGAGAGTGACCCGGTAAAGTACCGTGCCTGTAAGCGCGCAATTCATGAAGTGATCGGCAATATGCCAGAAAACCGTAAACGGGTAACGCGGGAGATCCGTGACACCGATAACGTGGTGCATATTTTCACCAATGAAGGGCCAGCGGATGGTTCGAGAAAACACTGAGCAGCAACGATAATTCTCTTCTATGCTTTACTCGCAAACAGGGCCAGCTATGCAGCTGCCAGAGCCATTAAGAGGATAGAACCATGCAGGAGTTGTCGACGGAATCTCAGCTTTCTCAATATCTGAATGAAGCCGGTGAGATTTATGCGTCTGAAGCGGAAGTTATCGGCGCCGTCATTAAGGAAATCGTTGCCTCCGGCAATCATGTTACCCATAAAGGTATTATTCTGAAGCTGATTGAAAAGTTAGAAACCACCGCTGATGTGGTCACCCAGGATATTTACCGCCTTGCGCTTGAGTTGATTGTCAGCCGCACGCCTGATGATCCTGATTACTGACCGTGCCTCCCTCGATGCTGACCAGACAGTTGTCTGGTCAGATAAATTTCTCGCCGGTCAGTGCAACGGTTAAAGTTTAGCCCTGTCGGTTTTTCCATACGGTCTGAATATTACAGAACTCATGCAAGCCATACACTGACAGCTCACGTCCGTAACCACTCTTCTTCACCCCACCAAAAGCCACACGCGGGTCGCTGGCGCTGTAGCCATTGATAAACACACCTCCACACTCCAGTCGGGATGCAATCTCATTAGCCAGCGCTTCATCGCCACTGTAGATCGTGGCCGACAGGCCAAAATCACTGTCGTTGGCCAGCGCCACGGCATGATCGGCGTCACGCGCCACGCTCACCGCCGCTACCGGACCAAAAAGCTCCTGGCGGAAAGCCGTCATATGCGGCTGGACGTTACCCAGAACCGTCGGCGCATAGAAGTTACCTTTGCCGGGTACTTTGTAGCCACCGCTCAGCAGCACAGCGCCTTCGGCCAGAGTCGCTTCTACCTGGGCATGCAGTTCATCACGCAGATCGAAGCGGGCCATTGGACCGACATAGTTATCTTCATCATCAGGGGTGCCGGTTTTCAGCGCCTCAACCGCCGCGACAAACTTCGCGGTGAACGCTTCGGCAATCGCTTCTTCAATAATAAAGCGTTTTGCTGCGGCGCAGACTTGCCCGCTATTCTGATAACGACCTGCGACTGCCGCTTTAACCGCCTGATCCAGATCGGCATCTTTCAGCACGATAAAGGGATCGGAACCGCCCAGTTCCAGCACCGATTTTTTCAGTGCCGCACCAGCCTGAGCACCAATGGCGGCCCCTGCCCTGACGCTACCAGTAAAGGTAACGGCCGCCACGCGGCTATCCGTAATCGCCTGGCTGACCCCGTCATTGCTGGCGTTGATCACGGTAAATACACCCTGCGGGAAACCTGCAGCAGTAACAATGCGCTGGATCAGATAAGCACTGCCCATTACATTCGGCGCATGCTTCAGCAGGTAGCTGTTACCGGCCAGCATCACCGGCACCGCGCTACGCATCACCTGCCACAGCGGAAAATTCCACGGCATCACCGCCAGCACGGTGCCTAAAGGACGAAATTCGGTGACGGCCTGATTGTCCGGAACCAGGGTGGGCTTTGTCGCCAGCATTGCCGGCCCGTGTTCGGCATACCAGTCGCAAAGGCTGGCGCTCTTCGCCACTTCACCGCGCGCCTGCTTAATCGGTTTACCCATCTCCTGGCTGATCAATTGTGCCAGTTGTTCGAGGTTTTCACGTAAAGCATTGCCAAGATCGCGCAATTTATCAGCACGTTGCGCCACCTGCAGCGCGCCCCACTGCTTGCCCGCGCTGAAACAAGCGGCAATCGCCTGGTCAACCTGCGTGCTGGTATCAAAGGGGTATTCAGCCAGTTTTTCCGCACTGGCCGGATTGAGCGAAATGGCATGAGTCAGATTGGTAATGGTCATTGTGATGTCCGTGGTTAATTAGCGTTGTGATGATTCTGAACTTGTGAGGGCCATTTAAAAAGTGAATAATTAAGCTACTACCTTTCACTAAATGAGAACGGCATGAACCTTTCCCAGCTCGAGATGTTTTCTGCAGTGGCTGAAACTGGCAGCGTTTCGGAAGCGGCACGCAGGGTGCATCGCGTACCGTCCAATGTCACCACACGCATCCGCCAGCTGGAGGCTGATCTGGGGGTGGAACTGTTTATCCGCGAAAACCAGCGGCTGCGGCTGTCACCCGCGGGCCACAGCTTGTTGCAGTACAGTAGCCAGATTCTCGCGCTGGTTGCCGAAGCCCGCCAGACGGTGACCGGACAGCAGCCACAGGGGATCTTTACCCTGGGTTCACTGGAGAGCACCGCAGCAGTACGGATCCCCGCTATTCTCGGCCAGTACCACCAGCGTTATCCGATGATACAACTGGATTTGAGCACCGGCCCGTCCGGAACCATGCTGGATGCGGTACTTGCAGGTGATCTGTCCGCGGCCTTTATTGACGGACCGGTGATGCATCCGGCAATTGAAGGGATGCCGGTTTTTATGGAGGAGATGGTAATTATTACACCCGCCGGTTCTGCGCCGGTCAGCCGTGCGCGCGATGTAAGCGGTCATAACATTTATGCCTTCCGTGAGAACTGCTCTTATCGTCGCCACTTTGAGAACTGGTTTCTGGGCGATCAGGCCACGCCAGGTAAGATTTACGAGATGGAGTCTTATCACGGCATGCTGGCCTGCGTGATCGCTGGCGCGGGCATGGCGATGCTGCCGCGCAGCATGCTGGAGAGTATGCCGGGACATGAACAGGTGATGATATGCGTTCCTGATGAGAACTGGCGCTGGCTGAATACCTGGCTAATCTGGCGACGCGGGGCCAAAACGCCACAGCTGGAGGCATTAATCAGGCTGTTGCCTGGCGCAGGGGGATAGCGGACAGTAAAGATAACGGTTTATATGCCGATTTATACACACCCGTTATCAGTCCAGGGAAAACCCCCTCCCTGGACTTTGCTGCAGATTATTTATAAATAACCGCAACGCCATAAAGCATATTTTCACCGCCTGCGGAGATAATGCGGTAAGCACTGGCGCCGCGCTCATCCGCCTTCAGCGCCAGTTTATTTTCCAGATCAGAAAGCGTGGTCTCTCCCGATGCGGAAATAGTCCCTATTTTTGTCAGTCCCTCATCAGAAGTAACTGGTCTTGCGGCAAAAGAATTTACGGTATAACTTCCTAAGATTAATAGTGGCAGGATAATTTTTATCGATCGCATATTTTTCCCTCGTTAAGTTAAACACGTCAGGCAATATTGCCGACCGGGCTACCTTAAGAGAGGAAAACTTACACCCGCCTTACCCTATGATCCGATAATAAATACAATCACCTCAGGAGTAAACCAGCACAACTTCATTGTATTTATTAACGTTTCATCTGATTTTAAGATTATAAATAAGTGCAGATCACAAATTTTAATTTTGGGAAAAAAGAAATATTTAACCCCGTTACGCTTGCGACGTAACGGGGTTAAATTGCCGTAAAAAAAACAAGAGTATTTTCAATAGCTAGCGGTTGTTACCGCCACTCTGGCCGCCTTTTTTACCTGCTTCGGAGGCTTTATCGCGATCATTTTTAAATGAACCACTATTTTGCTGACCGCCTTTTTTGCCAGCTTCTGATGCTTTCTCACGATCTTCGCTAAAGTTACCTGATCCACCACGATGTTCAGTCATAACATTTCCTCTTCGTGCTTGCTATTTTCACTAAGAATCATTTCTCAGTGGGCGTTTTGCAATAATAATTCTGGCAGCAAAGTTAATATCTGCAAGTTTTAGTATAAAATAGAGTTTACTATTACATAGCAATCACAACGTATTGATATATCAGTTTATATTAGCGCCGCCCGGTTACTGTAAATAAAATATTACACAAAACTCGCTATTTATACGTGACTTCAGCAAAACAAAACCCATGTATTTAATTAAGAGACAAGTCTCAATTTAATACTTTGGTTTATATTATCTCTGTCCATTTCGTTGCGCGAAAAGCCCCTCTGCATAACAGAGGGGGGGAGCACTAGCTTAATGTTTTCAGCTGGGCCTGCGCATTATAGAAGCGACGGTAAGCCAGATAACCGGCGATGATGGTCGACAGGCTGGCGGTTCCCAGCAGCATAAATGTCACCATAATTTGATATTTAATCGCCTTTACCGGATCAATACCGGCAAAAATCAGCCCCGACATCATGCCAGGCAGACTGACCAGCCCAACGGTTTTCGCTGCATCCACGGTTGGGATCATTGCGGCACGAATACTGTCACGGATTAGCGTGGCGGATGCCATTTTAACCGACGCGCCGAGACTCAGCATCTCCATGATTTTCTGTCGGTTATCGGCAAAGCGCTGGTTAAGATTGCTGTAGCATAACCCGACGGCAACCATTGCATTACCGGCGATCATGCCGGAAATCGGGATCACCTGCATTGGCATAAATTCGATTGAACCACTCAGCACCAGGATCGCCAGCGTCAGAGTGGTGCCAATGGTGATGGCGATAAATGAAATGATAAAGGCGTTATCAATATTGCGACTGCGCTTGCGGGCATTAAGCGATGCATTGACGCAGATAAACAGCACCATCAGAACCGTCAGCCAGCTATTGTCCAGACTGAAAATGGTCTTTAGTACATAGCCAACGATTATCAGCTGGACAACGGCGCGCGATACGCTCCAGATAATATCCTTGCCCAGACCCAGCTTCTCTTTCTGGCTGATTAACAGCGCGATAACCACCAGAATCAGCGCCAGCCCCAGCGATTCATTGGTTATATTATGCTGGTTCATCATGACTCCCGGTAGCCGGAGCCGTCAGCGTCAAAACCCGCTGCGCCTGGCTAATTTCGGCGCTGTCATGACTAATCCACACCACGGCGATCCCCTCTTCCTTCACCAGCCCGGCGATCAGCTGGTTAACCAGCTGCTTATTTTCTTCATCCAGCGCACTGGTAATCTCATCCAGCAGCAATATCTGTGGTAAAAACTGCAGGTTACGTAACAGCGCTACTCGCTGTTTTTCACCACCGGATAACTGCGACGCTTTCTTGTCCAGTATCTCCGCAGGCAGATTTACCCGCTGTAGCCAGCTTTTCAGCTCATCGCGCTCAACTTTTTTCTGGCGAATTTGCCACGGAAAAGCAAGGTTGTCATACACCGTATCGCCAAACAGTGCTGGCGTCTGGAAACAATATGAGACCTGCTGGCGATAACTTTCCGCTTTCAGCTGAGCAATCGGTGCGCCTTTAAAGCGGATTTCACCAGCGGAAGGCGTCAGCAGCGAAGCCATAATTTTCAGCAGGGTGCTTTTTCCGCTGCCGGAGGGGCCGGTCAGCAGAACAAAATCACCCGCATTCAGCGTCAGTGAAACCGGCGCCAGTAGCTGGCGCCCTTCGGTGGCAAAGCTCGCTTCCTGCACATCCAGCAGAGGAGAAACGGTCGACATAATACGTTACCTGTAAAAAATTTATCAGCAAAATCATAACGCTAAAAGGCGACTTAATGTCGCCTTTTTTGCTGGAAAAACGTAGCTGTGTAAAAAGTTCTGGTTGCCTGCTAGCGGCGATATCCAGCCCCGCGCCCCTCTGTTTCAATCATAACGCGGGCGGGTTACGGTTTTTTGCCGGCGGCAGGCCAGCAAATCAGCAGCAGGCCACTCACTATCAGCAGCACCCCGGCGAGTTTGCCCCAGCTGAAGTGCTCATTAAGCGCCGGGAACCACAGCGCCGCCGCCCATACCAGCACATAACTCAGGCTAAGCAACGGGTACGCCTTGCTGATCGCTATCCGCTGTAAAGCCAGAAACCAGCACAGCATCGACAGTCCATAGGCGGCAAGACCCGCGAGCAATCCCAGCACGGGCGCAGAGAAGGTCAGTAGCACCGGCAGGAAGGCTGCGAGATCGCTGGCTGCAGGCAGATTGACCATCGACCAGCGCAACAGCAGTTGCGCGCAACTGACCAGCAGTACGCTGCACAGCGCCAGCAGAGTCCCCATCAGGCCCAGACTCCCATTACCATCACGCCAGCCACAATCAACCCGATACCCAGCCAGTGACGACCCGAGACCGGTTCACGCCACAGCCAGCGGGCGGCCAGCACAATAAAGATAAAATTCAGGCTCAGCATCGGATAGGCCACACCCACCGGCACTTTTTGCAGCACCACCAGCCAGACCAGCATCGCACAGCCGAGCAGCAGCACGCTTAGCCCCAGCCAGAACAGCAAATGCCAGCGCCCTTTATGCACTCCGCGATGCGCGGCCTGTTTCTGGCACAGCTGACCAGCGCAGCTCAGCAGACTGGCAAAGGCAATAAACAGAATATTCATGGCTGCTGATTATACTGCAACATCACCAGTCTCCCTTGCCGGTAGCAAAAGTCGGCTTCGGGCAATCCGGCGGCAGGATCCGGCTGGTTGCGGGACAGCAACATCACCAATGAGACTTTGCCCTCGCGGCGATGACGTGTTAACCATTGTGCAAAGTCGTCACCGGCAACAAATTTGTCCCGGGCATCCGCATAACTCAGACCGTATTGCAATTCGCCCTGCTGATCGAAAAGAGTGATATCGCTGCGCTGCAATTCCCACGCCAGTCCGGAAGCAATACCCGGCGTGTTCGCCAGCACGTAGCGGCTTGATGCCATCTCATTTTTAATGCCATGCAAAAACTGCTGCGGCTGTTTGGCGTTTACTACGCTGTCAGGCATTGCTTTTCCTGCCACCAGCACCAGCACCAGCGGGCAGAACGCCGCCCACGCCCAGCGTCGCGCGGGGGCTTTCTGCGTCACCCACCCTATCAGCGCCCATAGCAGGAAAGCCATTGCAGCCAGTAGTACTTTCAGTACTTCGATATGGCTGTAGAGCGGATGAGAAGCCACTCCCCAGGGCGCCAGAAAACCGATTACCGCCGCGCTACAGGTCAGGCCGAACAGCAGATTAATCCAGCCGTTTACTTTCAGCGTCCGGCTATCGCCTGCGACCAGCTGCATCGCCTGTTTAGCCATCAGGATCGCCAGCGGGGCAAAACAAGGCAGGATATAGGTCGGCAACTTACCTTTGGCAATGCTGAAAAACAGCAGCGGCAACAGCACCCAGCTCAACAGATACAGGCCACCGCGATTCTCCTTACGCGCCTGCCAGCCAGTGCGCAATGCACCCGGCAGCAGCGCCAGCCACGGCAGACACCCCAGCGCTAATACCGGCAGATAATACCAGAACGGCGCTTTGTGCTGAGCGTTGGACTCGGCGAAGCGCTGAATATGCTCAACCCAGAAAAAGTAGTGCCAGAAATCAGGTTCGGCGCGGGCAATGGCAATGGCCCAGGGGGCACTGATGGCCACTGCACCGAGTAGCGCCAGCGGACCATAGATCAGCAGTTCGCGCAGGCGTCGCTGATGCAGCGCCCAGGGAACAATCGCCACCACCGGCACCGCCAGCGCCAGAAAGCCTTTGGTCATAAAGCCCATACCACAGGCCAGCCCGAGCAGCAGCCAGCAAAGCGCTCTTCTTGTGGTTGTCGGCGCTTCTACTGCCTGCCAGTAACTGCACATCGCCGCAACCAGCCACAGAGTGATCATCGGATCGAGCGCCGCATAGCTGCCGACGCTATATACCAGCAGTGTGGTGAGGAAAATCACGCTGGCCATCAGCGCAGTATCGCGTTCACGCCAGATGCGCAACGCCAGCCAGTAAACCAGCAGCGCCGTCAGCGTGATGGAAAACACCGAGCCGAAACGTACGGCAAAATTGGTATGACCGAATAGCATCTGGCTAAGATTGTTAATCCAGTAGCCAGCAGCTGGTTTTTCAAAATAGCGCAGATCAAAAAAGTGCGGCACCACCCAGTCGCCACTGACCAGCATCTCACGACTAATTTCCGCATAGCGGATTTCATCCGGTTGCCACAGAGGGCGAAACTCCAGTGGAATAAGGTAATACAGGGCAAACAGCACCAGCAGCAATAAGCCATTTTTCATCAATTTCATACCGGTTACTCAGATAATTGCTGGCATCCCAGCCAGCCTTCACGTCCGGGAAGCGTGCCCCGGACAATTTTTCCCGTCGGCAATGCGGACAGATCATCAGGCAGCAGCTCGCTCAGCGGGCAGAACTGGATACCTTCCCGTTCCGCCAGCCTGAGGAGTTCACTGAACTGCTGATGCATTACAATGCCTTCGACTTCGGCATGAATGGTGTAAACCGGCGTGCCGCGATCCTGTCTGATCTGTTCAAGGATAAAGCTGTTGTACTGCGATTTGCTGACGCGTGTGCCGACGACTTCATCCCAGGTGGGTAGCGTCACCGGCACCTGCACGGTTCCTGGCGCGCCATTGCGCAGAATCGGTAAAAAAGGCGTGGTGCCACGGCAGTCACTGTTGTAATGGAAACCAGCGGCTTCTTTCGCTTCCACTACACGCCCGTCGGCACGCCAGCCCGCCACCGCCGAGCAGGTCACCGGTTGTCCGATGATCGCCGCCAGCGCATCTCTGCCGCGACGGATCTGTTCTTCAAGCTTTTCCGCTGGCCAGACGCCCGCCCAGGTCTGCCAGGCGAAATGGTCCCAGGCGTGCAGCCCGACTTCATGGTGGTCAGCGGTAGCGTTAATCATTTCCGCCAGCCCCTGACCAATATCGCGTCCCGGCCACGCAGTGCCAGCCAGCAGAATGTCCCAGCCGTACAGCGACGCGGCATCTGAACGCAGCATTTTCCACAGAAATGCTGGCTTCATCAGGCGCCAGAGATGACGCCCCATATTGTCCGGCCCGACACTAAAGAAAAAAGTTGCCTGAATGCAATGCAGGCTGAGCATTTCCAGCAGGCGCGGCACGCCGTCTCGTGTCCCGCGCCAGGTATCGACATCGATACGAAGGCCGACTTTTTTCATTGTTTATGTTCCACGCCATCAACCGTCCGCAGGAAAAAATCCAGTGTGGCATCGATAGTCTTATCCATCTTTACCTCCGGCACCCAGTTCAGCAAACGACGCGCGTTACGAATGGCTGGCTTACGGTGCTCCACATCCTGATAGCCTTTACCGTAATAACTGCTGCTTTCCACCTCACGAAAGCCGGCAAACGGAGGAAACTGACTGCGCAGCGGATGGCGGTTAAAGCTTTCCAGCAGCTGTAGCGCCAGCTCTTTGATGCTGGCCTCATTTTCCGGGTTGCCAATATTGATAATCTGGCCGTCGCAGTTACTGTTTTTATTTTCAATAATACGGAACAGCGCCTCGACACCATCACTGATATCGGTAAAACAGCGTTTCTGCCTGCCACCGTCGATTAATTTTACCGGCGACCCCTCCACCAGATTAAGAATTAGCTGGGTGATCGCACGCGAGCTACCGATACGCGCCGCATTGAGGTTGTCCAGCCGTGGCCCCATCCAGTTGAACGGCCGGAACAGGGTAAAACGCAGCCCCTCTTTGTCGCCATAAGCCCAGATCACCCGGTCAAGCAGCTGCTTGGAAACCGAATAAATCCAGCGCTGTTTATTAATCGGCCCCACCACCAGGTTGGAGTGATCCTCGTCGAAATTCGCGTCGGTACACATGCCATAAACTTCAGAGGTGGACGGAAAAATGATGCGTTTTTTATACCTGACGCAATCACGAATAATTTTCAGATTCTCTTCAAAATCCAGCTCAAATACCCGCAGAGGATTGCGCGTGTACTCGATCGGCGTGGCGATGGCCACCAGCGGCAGGATAACGTCGCATTTCTTAATGTGATACTCGATCCACTCGGAGTGAATGCTGATATCCCCCTCGACAAACTGAAAGCGCGGATGACCAATAAAACGACTGATGGCATCTGAACCAATATCCAGGCCGTAAATATCGAAATTATCATCCTGCAGTAAGCGTTCAGTCAGGTGGTTGCCGATAAAGCCATTCACCCCGAGGATCAGCACACGGGTACGACGCCGGATCGCCGCTAGCGGCTGACTGCTGAGCAGCGCGCCGGTCACCAGCCCCAGGGTTTGCGCCAGCTGGGAACCCCGCATATAAACGCCGTTTTCACTCTGTCCGGTTATCACTTCCAGCGCGCCAGCGCCGCAGGCAATCAGCAGCGGACTGACCGACAATACGGTTCCTGCTTTTTGCGCAAGCTGGCCGTGATGCACTTTGCTCTTCCAGACAATAAACTTCGCCGCACCGACATAACCGAATGCCCCCGGCCATGGATCGGTCACCGCACGCACCAGATTATTAATCTGCTGCGCCGGCTGCGCCCAGTCGATACGCCCATCCTCCGCACAACGGCGTCCGACAGTTGTCGCCTGACTATCGTCCTGAGCCCGTTCGCTGGCCCGATGATGTTTGATGGCTGGCAGCGCGTTCATCAGCAGACTCTCCGCTGCGCTGATCAGCTTGCGGTGCAGGGTCAGGGCATTGTCATCCGCGGCAATGGCAACAGGTTCCTGTGCAACAATCGCACCGGCATCGGCCCGGCTCACCATCCGGTGCAGCGTCACGCCAGTTTCTGTTTCGCCATTCACCAGCACCCAGTTCAGCGGCGCACGCCCGCGGTATTTTGGCAGCAGTGAACCATGCAGATTAAAAGCGCCAACGCTGGCGCTATTCAGAATGTCGTCACACAGCAGGTTGCGGTAATAGAACGAGAAAATAACGTCCGGCGCCATGGTTTTAATGCGATCGACCCACAGCGGATGGTTAGCGTCCTCCGGCGCAAACACCGGGATCCCCAGCTCCGCCGCCACGCGCGCCACGGAGGCAAAAAAAGGGTTTTCGTTCACGGAAACGGTATGGGTGAAGATGGCTTCAATCTGGTAGTCAGCCTTAACCAGCGCATTGATACCGATGCATCCCATATCGTGGTAGGCAAAAACGACCGTTTTCATTATTGAATATCCTCTGAGGACAGGGGGACAGAAACCGAAGGTTTGACAACACGCTGGATAAAGTAACGGGGACGAGCACGTACATCGTTATAAATACGACCAATATATTCGCCCAGTAGCCCGAGGCCGACAAACTGTGCGCCGATAAAAATAAACAGCACAGCGAACAGCATAAACACGCCATCTGCGGACCATTGCGGACCAAAAAACAGGCGCAAAAAGATCAGTAATAACGAAAATGCAAACCCGGCCAGCGCAATCAGACTGCCTAAGATGCTGAGCATACGTAGCGGCGTGGTGGTCAGGCAGGTTATCAGGTCATACATCAGGTTAATCAGACGCATCAGGCTGTATTTTGAATCGCCAAACTCCCGTTCCGCATGCAACACCGGAATTTCTATTGCCCGGCGGGCAAAGGTATTGGCCAGAATCGGAATAAAGGTGCTGCGCTCATGGCAGTGCAACATCGCATCAACAATATGGCGACGGTAAGCCCGCAGCATGCAGCCATAGTCACCCATCGCCTTGCCGGTGGTGCGCTGAATAAGATGGTTTATCAGCCGCGAAGCGCGCCTGCGAAACCAGCTATCCTGACGGTTTTGCCGCACAGTGCCAACGACGTCGTAGCCCCCGGCGGCCACCGCCACCAGCCGGGGGATCTCTTCCGGGGGATTCTGCAGATCGGCATCGAGGGTAATAATCAGATCGCCGCTGATATGACTGAAACCGGCCATAATCGCCGAGTGCTGACCGTAATTACGGTTCAGCAACACCGCTACAATATGGCTGCCCGGCTGCTCTGCGGCAGCCACCAGTATATCCGCGGAGTCGTCGCTACTGCCGTCATCCACCAGCAGCAGTTCATAGTCCATGGGCAGGGTGTTGCAGACCTCAGTGGTGCGACGGATCAGTTCCGGCAGACTTTCCTGCTCGTTGAATACCGGAATGACAACCGAAATTTTTTTAATGGGCTGATCGGTAGTCATATTATTTCTCAGCAATATCGCGCAGCGCGGCAATCACGCGGCTGGCATCGTCATCAGTCATGCCAGGAAACAGCGGAATGGAGCAGATGCGTTGCGCATTCCACTCGGTTTCAGGCAGGGAGAGCGCGGGAAACCGCTCGCGGTAATATTTCTGGCTATGCGCGGCAAGGAAATGCAGGCCGGTGCCGATCTTGCGGTCGTTTAACGCCTGCATCAGTTCATCACGCGTCAGACCACAGCGCTGTGGATCAACGCGAATAATAAACAGATGCCATGCATGCTGATGATCCCACGCTGGCTGCGCCAGCGGCAGGAATGGCGTATCCCGCAGTTCCTGCAGATAGCGGTTGGCAATTTGCGCACGGCGGGCATTAAGCTGGGGAAGTTTGGCCAGTTGCACCAGCGCAATGGCGGCATTGATATCGGGCAGATTGTATTTGTAGCCCGGGCTGATCACTTCAGCCTGCGGTGCGCGCCCGAGCGTCTGACGGTCAAAGGCATCTACAGCCAGACCGTGAAATTTCAGGCTACGGATACGATTTGCCAGTTTTTCATCATCGGTCACCACCAGACCGCCTTCGGCGCAGGTCATATTTTTAATTGCATGAAAGGAGAAAATTGCCGTACCGGTGGCGCCAACGTGGCGGCCTTTATACCAGGTGCCAGCGGCGTGGGCCGCATCATCAATCACCGGAATGCCGTAGCGCTGCCCCAGCCGGTGGATCGCATCGATATCCGCCGGTGCGCCCGCATAGTGAACCGGCACAATCGCTTTTGTTCGCGGGGTGATCGCCGCTTCAATCAGCTCCGGGGTAATCATCAGCGTGTGACGATCGACATCAATCATCACCGGTTCAGCCCCTGACAGCACAATCATATTCAGCGTGGAAACCCAGGTCAGCGAAGGGGTAATCACTTCATCGCCGGCGCCAATGCCCAATGCCATCAGCGTGACATGCATCCCGGCGGTTGCAGAACTTACAGCAATCGCATGCTGATTGCCGGTTAACTGACAAAAGGCCTTTTCAAGCTGCTGATTTTTGGGACCAGTGGTGATCCAGCCGGAATTCAGCACATCGCCAACGGCAGCCAGCTCAGCTTCACCTGTTGCCGGTCGGGAAAAGGGAAGAAAGTCAGACATAGTTAAGTTTCTCTTATTAATAACCAGGTGAAAATGTAGCAGAACGTGCGATTTGCAATTTGAAAAAATCCGCCAACAGCTTGGAAATGTGCGTTCAGTCAGATTCCCGCCGTTTTTTTACTGACGAAGATCCTTAACCGAATTTCACCCCGAACCTACGCAAGTCGGAGTTAAATCACTTTAGCGCGGGACAAACCGCCATAATTCGACATTTCCCACAAAATACAGGAGATTTCTTAGCTGAAAATTAAGATGACATAAGGAAGGAAGTTGCAGTAAAGCTGAGGAGTTAAATTTAACCACCGTTTACTCAGCATTGAATAAATCGGCACAGTGGCGACGTAACGGTAACAGGAAGATTTATTTTAACGTTAAGATTAGCTTCACAATATTGTCACAAGTCCGTTCCGTGAGCCGAGATACCAGCCGGTAAGATTGATCCGGGGGCGTCAGCCCCCTTCAGCTGCGGTACACAAAGCGCAAACGTCACAGCAATTAAATGATTTTGCGCGCCTTTGTCGTATGCAATGTCATAGCAATAGTGGATAAAGCCACCAGCACCAGCACCAGGCCCAGCGGGATCATCGCTCTGAAGCCAAAGGATGAAAATAACAGGAACCCGGCGATACACCCGGTCAGAAAAGAGGCAATGGTCGTCAGATGGGTATGCAGCTGTTTTTGGTAGAAATGCCGCTCGCCAGCTTTAACAGCGCTGACAAACGAGGAGAGATATGAACCGAACGCGATTCCGGCATCAGTCAGGGTGCCGGTGACATGAGTTGAGCGCACCCGTCCGTTGGAAAGCTGAGTGGAGGTAGAGTTATGGATGCCCATCAGGAACCCGAGCAATACCAGCACTTCACCGTTATTTTTTGACGAGTAAAAGACGGTTTCAAAGAGTGAAGTCAGCGTTAATATCACGCCTTCTGCCAGAAGTATCAGACAGAAAATCGTCCTCAGATTGCGCTTCAGGCCGGTAATCACCAGCAAACGCGCGGTGGTTGAGCCGACAATAAATGCCGTGATCAGCACCGCAAGAAACAGCAGATCATGATATTCCGCGCCGGGTACTTCGGTCGAAATTTGCGAAGCGTTACCGGTCATATGCGATGGAAAAAAACCAAAGGCGCCAAAGGCCATCGCATTCAGTACTCCCGCACTGGTGGCTAAGAATAACGCCAGCGAGCGATCTTCTGTATGTGAGCGAGTTTTCTTCTTTTTTATCAGCAAATTATGCCCCTGTATTTCTGTTGCAGTAGGTGGAATGAACCGTGGCGACTGTCAGCTCCGACGATAAAAATTTTTCATAACAACGTTATATCTTAGCCAAAAATGCGACATAGATCACATTCGGGTTGAATTCTGCACACAGGTATCTAGACTCTTGCGCTTTCTTCTTTATCACCAGAGCGGATTGCCTATGTCTGATATCAACGCTGTTGCACGTAAAACCGCATGGTCACGCGTAATGACACTCGCTGTGGCCGCATTTATTTTTAACACCACTGAGTATATCCCGGTGGGGTTACTCTCAGATATTGGTAGCAGCTTCGGCATGGAGTCAGCACAGACCGGCATCATGCTGACCGTTTACGCGTGGATAGTGGCGCTGATGTCACTGCCACTGATGCTGATGACCAGCCAGGTCAATCGCCGTACCCTGCTGATCACTATTTTCGGCTTATTTATGTGCAGCCATCTGCTGTCATTTTTTGCGTGGAATTTTGACGTGTTACTGATCAGCCGCGCCGGTGTCGCGCTGGCGCACGCCCTGTTCTGGTCGATTACTGCCTCGCTGGCGATACGGCTGGCGCCAGTGGGTAACCGCGCGCGCGCACTCAGTCTGATTGCTACCGCCACCGCTCTGGCATCGGTACTGGGTCTGCCGCTGGGCAGAATCATTGGCCAGGGTTTCGGCTGGCGCGCAACGTTTCTGGTGATCGCAGCGGTAGCCTTTATTCTGCTGTGGCTGATTGTCAAAATCATCCCGAACGTTTCTTCAGAACAAGCGGGATCGATAAGAAATCTTCCGGAGCTGCTGAGCCGTCCGGCGCTGCTCGGCCTTTACGCCCTGGCCGTAGCGGTGGTGACTGCGCATTTCACCGCATTTACCTATATCGAGCCTTTTGTGCAAAAAGTTGCGGGGTTCAGCCAGAATTTTGCCACTCTGCTGTTGCTGGTTCTGGGTGTCGCCGGGATTATCGGTAGCATTATTTTCAGTAAATATGGCGAAGCCCACCTTAACGTCGTGCTGGCCAGCGCCATTGCCTTGTTATCTCTGTGCCTGCTGTTGCTGACCACTGCTGCAGTGAGTGAACTGGCGATGATTGCGCTCTGTTCGCTGTGGGGCATCGCGTTTATGATGATTGGTATGGGTATGCAGATGAAAGTCCTGACGCTGGCGCCGGATGCAAC
The DNA here is from genome assembly GCF_017875465.1 of Winslowiella toletana. Classification (NCBI taxonomy): domain Bacteria; kingdom Pseudomonadati; phylum Pseudomonadota; class Gammaproteobacteria; order Enterobacterales; family Erwiniaceae; genus Winslowiella; species Winslowiella toletana. The sequence goes on along the minus strand of NZ_JAGGMQ010000001.1, from coordinate 4,364,911 downwards.
CGATGTGGCGATGGCGATGTTTTCAGGTATTTTCAATATTGGCATTGGCGCCGGCGCGCTGCTGGGTAATAAAGTCAGTGCAGAATTCTCCATGTCATCGGTAGGCTATATCGGCGCCGTTCCGGCAGTGATGGCCCTGATCTATGCGGTATGGATGTTGCGCAAAGGTAGCGGCCAGCCGGTTCAGGAAGAGCATCCACTGGTGACAGAAGTGGAATAACAGCAGATACGGCTTTGTAAGTTTAAGCGCCTGATAATGACATCAGGCGTTTTGCATTTTGTCTGCCGTACAATAACAATAGATCAACGTATCATCTGTATGGCCCAGACTGTCTGTACGTTCATTGCGCAACATAGCTTCTAGTTTAAACCCACATTTCACCGCAACAGCCTGACTGCGCTGGTTACGCCCGGCGACACGAATTTCCACTCTTTTTGCCCTGAAGAAATCGCAAGCAATATGGGTCACCATTTTGCAGGCTTGATGCATGATACCCTTCCCCATCGCTTTGGTGGCCAGCCAGTAGCCAATTTCATAGCTGGGAATACGGGCATTGCGGATAAAGAGACTGATGCATCCCAGTAATCCGCCATTATCATTGCTGATAATCAGAAATTTATACTCTTCCTGATTTTGCTGAAAATTATGAATTGCTATCCTCATATTTTCCCGCACCGATTCAGGCGAATGGATCCCGGGTGACCAGAGCAAAAATTCGTGGTGTGCGGCGTCAAAGTCATTCAGAGTCAGTCGCATTTCCTCAACCCACGCCATATCCGGCGCGATAAGTTGAAAATGCTGATGATGAAGAAAACTGGCAGGTAGTTGATTGATATCCATCGTAAAACGATCCTCTTAGCCATATCATTTACTTGCTAATAAATAGCATAACTCTATGGTCGCGGCATCGTAAAACGCTGGCACATCGTGAAGAAAAACAAAATCTCAGATTCAACTTCGCCCTTCGCGCCATTTTTTATGATGCGCTACGGGCATTTACTTTTCTTTACTCTGCCATCACCAGTCAAACAGAGCCTTCAACTTCACATCCAGACCTTTAGCCAGCACATTAATAACTAACAAAGTTGGATTACGCACTCCGCGCTCAATACCGCTGATATAGGTGCGATCAAGCCCGCACTTGTCGGCAAAAACTTCTTGTGACATGCCTGATTGTGTGCGAAGCGATCGGATGCGCTCACCAAAGCGAGCCTGAATAGTTTCTGTATTATGCATCCGGGTAACATGACTCACTGATGCTTATCAGTCCACGGACTATGAGTCACAAAAAAAGTGTGTTATTTTACGTGATGTGACTTATAGACAACAAAAAGGAAAATTTGCTGTGAAAAATAAAGAGTGGAAATCTGCTCAAATTCAAAAAGAGTTAAGAATCCGGGGAGTAACGATGTCAGAGCTTTCCAGAGCAGCAGGGCTGGCTCCCTCGACACTGAGGAACACCCTGATGCGCCCATGGCCTAAGGGGGAGCGGCTTATTGCTGATGTATTGTCAAAACATCCCTCTGATATATGGCCCAGCCGTTACCCCACGGCCTCAGGGCTATAAGTTAAATTGCAGTTTCTAAGGCCGACACCAGGATTTTTTTAAACTTATAATAACTCTCTGCTGGTCTCAGTGACGAATCTCGTCCAGCTCAGCTTCCGTCAGCCCGGTCATTTTCAGCACGGCAGAGGGCTTCAGTCCCTCTGCCAGCATCTTGAGAGCAATTTCTAATTTTGTTTCCTGACCCCCTTCCTGCGCGAGTTTTTCTGCCATCGTCATCATAAACTCCTTATGTTGGCCTGCACGCTGTCCCTGTTTAACCTGCGCGAAATCCAGCACAAGGGATTTGCCAAACAAAAGAGTAATGGCGGTGTCTGTTTTAGCCATTTTATTTCATTGCCTGATTATTATTTTGTTGATGCATTAGTGAGAAAAGGATTTGTCATCTACACTTCCCGCGCGCCTCACCGCAGAACTCTGTGATTTTAAATTTAAATGTGAGATGCCTTATTATTATTTCACTTAATTCAGGGACACTATGAACTCAACAACAACTGATTCATCTGCTTCAGATGAATCTCCATCCGCAGTTACCGTCAGGCAAAGAATTTTTTTTGTAGTGCTGGTGGCGACCATGGGGGCGCTGGCATTTGGCTATGATACGGGCATTATTTCAGGCGCCTTACCTTATATGTCCTCACCGGTGGATCAGGGTGGGCTGGGGTTAACTTCGTTTACTGAGGGTCTGGTGGCATCATCGCTGGTGTTTGGCGCCGCGCTGGGTTCGTTTCTTAGCGGATTTTTCTCCGACAAGTTTGGCCGCCGTATCACCCTGCGAAGCCTCGCCGTGCTGTTTGTGCTTGGATCACTGGGAACCGCGCTGGCACCATCCGTGCCGGTGATGGTGGCGATGCGTTTTCTGCTGGGGATAGCAGTGGGTGGCGGTTCGGCCACCGTGCCGGTATTTATCGCTGAAATCGCCGGCCCCAAACTGCGAGCGCCGCTGGTCAGCCGTAATGAGTTAATGATTGTCACCGGACAACTTGTGGCTTATGTGGCGAGTACTTTACTCAGTTACCTGCTGCACGATGAACATCTCTGGCGTTATATGCTGGCCATCGCAATGATCCCAGGCCTGCTGTTATTTATTGGCACCTTTTTTGTTCCGGCTTCGCCGCACTGGCTGGTGGCTGAAGGGCGGCTGAAAGAAGCCAAAAAAACGCTGAAATACCTGCGGGAAACCCCGCGCGAGGTGCGTAAAGAACTCGATCAGATGAAAAAACAGGCCCGAAAAGCGGAACGCGGACCGGATGTTTATACCCTGCTCAAAGAAAAGTGGGTATTGCGCCTGCTGCTGATTGGAACCGGCCTTGGTTTCGTGATTCAGTTTACCGGGGTGAACGGCTTTATGTATTACACCCCGATTATCCTGAAGACGACCGGACTCGGCACCAGCGCAGCCATTGCGGCGACCATTGGTAACGGCGTGGTTTCGGTGATCGCCACCTGTGTCGGCATCTGGGCGGTAAGTCGTTTCCCGCGACGCAAAATGTTGATGACCGGTCTGTTTTTCGTTATCGCCAGCCAGATATTGCTGGGACTGGTTCTGACCCTGATGCCTGCAGGAATGACGCAAAGTTATATGGCGCTGGCGCTGATCCTGCTCTTCCTGTTCTTTATGCAGATGTGTATCTCACCGGTCTACTGGTTGCTGATGTCGGAGCTCTTCCCGATGCAACTGCGCGGCGCACTGACCGGTACAGCAGTATCGATGCAGTGGATCTTTAATGCCCTGGTGGCGTTTAGTTTCCCGCCGCTGATGGCCTATGCCGGCAGCAAAACCTTCTTTATCTTTGCTGTCCTCAACGTGGGGTCACTCATTTTTATCGCCTTTATGCTGCCGGAAACGCGTGGTAAAAGCCTGGAGGAAATCGAGCAGCATATGCGTGAAGAATTTGGCGAAAAGACAGCCAGCACCAGCGTAAACGTAAGCTAAAAGCGGAATTTTTTGCTCTGCTCACCACGGCGGATGGCAGCAGGGCGAGCTTAAGATCAGGCACTCGCATCTGGCTAAAGCCGTGCACGGCGAAATGCGGCTGCGCCAGTCGTCACTGAAAAAACATTGCTATTGAGGGGCCGATGTCGTTGATAACCGGCCCCCACGCCCTTCCCTTACTGTCGCGCCAGCCCCGCCGCATTACGGCCAGCCAGAATGCCGAAGATAATAATATCCGCCACCGCATTGCCGCCGATACGATTCGCACCGTGAATGCCGCCAACCACTTCCCCCGCTGCCCACGCGCCTTTAATCACCTGTTTATGGCTATCCAGCACTGCGGTATCGGTGTTGATGGTGACGCCGCCCATCGTGTGATGCACCCCAGGAGCTACGCGGATAGCATAGAATGGCCCCTGATTTAGCGGATGACGCAGCGCGGTCTGACGACCAAAGTCTTCATCATTCTGCTGCCCGACAAACAGGTTATACCGTTCAAGCGTCGCCAGCAGGGCGTGATAATCCATATTCAGTTTCACCGCCAGCGCCTGTGGGGAAGAGGCGCTGACCACAAAGCCCTTGGCGATATACTCATCAGCGGCTTTATTATTCAGTCGCACCTGCTCATCAAAGATGACCCAGGCGCTTTTCTCCGGCAACGCAATAATCTCCGCCGAAACTTTGTCACGGGTTTCCATCTCGTTATAGAAACGCTTACCGGCCTGACTGACCAGAATCGCGCCGCCGCCGCGAATCGCTTCAGAGATCAGGTATGAAGTGGTTTGTTCCACCGTCGGGTGAATCTGGATTTCGCCCATATCTACGGTATCCGCGCCAATCTGTTGCAGAATCGCGATACCGCTGCCGGTGGCGCCCTTATGGTTGGTAGTGACAAAACCATCCAGTTCCGGGCGATACTTCACCACCATCTCTCGGTTGGCGCTAAAACCACCGGTCGCGACGATGACGCTTTTGGCATTCAGAATCCGGCTGTCATTATACTCATCCACCACCTTCACGCCGCTAACCGCGCCGTTCTCCGTCAGAATTTCAGCGACCGAGGTTTCCAGCAGCACTTCAATATTGCGCTGATTTATATTTCTCACCAGACCGCTAATCAGGAAACCGCCTACCGCAGAACGATCGGCCGGACGATGGGTACGGTCAATGCTCATCCCACCGGTGATGGTGATATCGTTCAGTTCAATGCCGTGCGCTGCCAGCCATTCAACCGCTTCCGGCGCCAGCTCGACAAACTCACGCAGTAACAGCGGATTGTTTTTAAATTTGCCGCCCTTCAGCGTTTCGTCATAAAACAGATCTTTGCTGTCTTTTATCCCCTTTAATTGCTGAAAACGGGTTTCTGCGGCGTTCATTCCTACCGAGGCTTTGATGGTGTTGCCACCGATGGTGGGCATCTTCTCAATAATCACCACATGGGCGCCTTCATCAAAGGCCTGGATGGCAGCAGCCAGACCGGCGCCGCCGCTGCCAACCACCACCACATCGTAATTTTGCGGGGCCTGCGGATTTCCCCCCTCCTCAATTACATGCTCTTTCGTGGAGGTCGCCAGCGCACGGGAGACCGCTTTCTTTAGCGCCTCACTCTGAGTCGTCGCACCACTAATTGCATCGACATGCGGGCTGTTAGCCACCAGAATACGTGAGCGCAGACTTTCGAAGGTGGTGGTGAAATCGACGTCCAGCGTATCATCCGGCACCAGCGTAATATCGGTGATGCGGTCAGTATCGAGGACGACGTTGATTTGCAGCTTCAGCGCCTCAGCTTCTACTTTCTCCTGATAGACTCCGGCTTTATATTTACGACCGCTGCTGCTCATATCGCGGATCATGGCGTCGACCAGCGAGAAGCGCCACAGCGGTTCCGGGATATTCAGCGCTTCGCGTTTGGTGCTGTCGATAAACAGCTCCAGATGTTCATTATTAATAATGCGGTCGGCCCAGTCCGGATACGCGATACAGGCTTTCCCCACCGCCACCAGATCAAAACCGTGCTCCAGTGCGCTCTCGGCATCGGCCTTATTCAGCACGCCACCGACACCGATTACCGGAATTTTCGCCAGCGTTGCTGAGCGCATGGCGAGAAATTTAGTGATCAGCGGTGTTGGATCGCTGGTGTCGACGATGGAAGGACGCAGCACCTGCCCCATCGAGAAATGCACATAATCCAGCCCGCGCGCGGCGAGTTTCTCCAGCAGGTACAGGGTATCGTCAAAGCGGATGCCCGGCACTTCAAGCTCTTCCGGCGAGAAGCGGTAACCGATAATAAAGTCGGGGGCGGCAAAACGCGCCGCCATTTTATGGGTGATTTCCAGCACTTCCAGCGGAAAGCGCGCGCGATTATCGCGGCTGCCGCCCCATTTGTCGTCACGCTGATTGGAGTTGGGTGAGTAGAACTGCTGAATCAGATAAGTGTTAGCGCCATGGAGTTCAACGCCATCAAATCCGGCCTTGATCGCACGGTTTACCGCATCACCAAATTTGGTGATCATTACATCGACGTCTTCAGCGCTCAGCGCCTGCGGCGTCGTCGCGCCCTCACGCGGCGCTGCCAGGGCGCTGGGAGCGACTGGGGTTCTGCCGCCAATCAGCTCTGGCTCCACCATCCTGCCACCGTGGTAAATCTGCAGAATGGCTTTCGATCCTCTGGACTTAATGGCGTTAGCAATTTTCGTCAGACCCGCGATCTTATTATCGCTGTCAATGCCGATTGCCCCCGGAAAAGCCGGGCCTTTAGGATCAATAAAACAGCATTCAACAATCACGGTGCCAATGCTGCCTGCGCGGTCGCGATAGTATTCCACCAGCTCGCTGGTAACCGTGCCGTCATAAAAACCGGTGCAGGTGGTCATCGGCGCCATTAATAGCCGATTTTTAAGTACCGCGCCGCGCGGCAGGGTTAGCGGGTTGAGTATCGGGGTGAGCGTATGCATGTTGATCAACTCCAAAATTGAAAAGTCTTTATTGCTTGCGCGGGCGCGTAAATACCATTGAGTAAAGAGGCCGGGATTATTCTACTAATACCTCGAACTTTTCACTTGCATAATGACATTATTTATTGATTGATTTTAACAAATGGTGAGTTTTATTATTGAATAAATCAAGAATCTCATAAATTGTTAATCAAGATACAACAAAAAGCAACCCTTCATTTACATGAAAAATAAATATATATTTATCATATAGTTAAAAATATTATTGGCTTTTTTAAGCAAAAAAACTACTATCATCAAAGATTAAAAAAGGCTTCAGATAAAAATCGCCTGCAGCTTTATTGTCGCTGGGTAAATACAGAAAAGTGCGCTCCTTAACAGTAAGAAAAATATTTCAGATGTTATGGTTAAACAGTCAGAGAAATAATCAAATGCGTTTCCAGAACAGCGGAGCGTCAAACATATCCTCCATCATTTACAGACAAATACTATGAAACAAATATCAACGATTAGTGAACCCGCTAAGGCCGCGACCGCCGCTGCGGGGCAAAAAAAACGCCTGATATTGCTGTTCCTGCCCGTATTGGTGGCCGTACTGTTACTGCTGGTTCCGGTGCCTGATGGACTGGAGCCCTATGCCTGGCATTTCTTCGCCATCTTTGCTGGCGTGATTATCGGGTTGATCTTCGAACCCCTGCCCGGCGCGGTGATTGGCCTGACCGGCGTGGTAGTGATTGCGCTATTCAGCCAGTGGTTACTCTTCAGTCCGGCAGAACTGGCCAACCCCAAATTTAAGGCTGCCACCGAGGCATTCAAATGGGCGGTAAGTGGATTTGGCAACTCGACAGTGTGGCTGATCTTCGGTGCCTTTATGTTTGCTGCCGGTTATGACAAAACACAGTTCGGCCGCCGTCTGGCGCTGATTCTGGTGAAATATCTTGGCCGTCGTAGCCTGACGCTGGGCTATGCCATTACCTTCGCCGATCTGTTGCTGGCTCCCTTCACACCGTCCAACACGGCGCGCAGCGGGGGCACCATCTACCCGATCATTGCCAACCTGCCGCCGCTGTATGACTCCAAACCTAACGATCCCAGCGCACGCAGAATTGGCTCTTACCTGATGTGGGTGGCGATCACCGCGGCCTGTATCACCAGTTCCATGTTTCTATCGGCGCTGGCGCCAAACCTGCTGGCGCTGGCGCTGGTTAAAAGCATCATTGGTTTTGAGATCTCCTGGGGAGCCTGGTTTCTCGCCTTCCTGCCGCTTGGTGTGCTGTTAATCCTCACCATGCCTCTGCTGGCATACTGGTTCTATCCGCCGGAAGTGAAAATTAATGACGAAGTGCCACGCTGGGCCAGTAGTGAACTTGAAAAACTGGGTAAGCTGTCGCGTCACGAAATCCTGCTGCTGCTGTTTGTCTGTTGTGCGCTGATGATGTGGATTTTTGCCACCGCATGGATCGAACCGGCAATGGCGGCTCTGCTGGTGGTGGTACTGATGCTGTGGACCGGAGTGCTGAACTGGAATGACATTACCAGTAATAAACCCGCCTGGAACACCTTCGCCTGGTTTGCGACGCTGGTAGCGCTGGCTGATGGTCTGGCGCGCGTCGGCTTTATCGCCTGGTTGGGTAAACAGGGCGGCGTACTGCTGCAGGGTTACGACCCGCAAGTTTCGGCGGTGGTGTTGATGATCGCCTTCTTCCTGTTGCACTATCTGTTTGCCAGTACCACCGCGCATACCACCGCGCTGTTGCCAGCCATGCTGACCATTGCCGCGTCCATACCGGGCATCAATATGCCGGTGTTTTGCCTGATGATGGTCACTTCACTGGGGGTGATGGGGATTATTACCCCTTACGGCACTGGTCCCAGCCCGATTTACTACGGCAGTGGCTACCTGCCGACGAAAGACTACTGGCGACTGGGCACCATCTTCGGCGCTATCTTCCTGTGCTCAATGATGCTGATTGCTTATCCATGGATGGTGATGATGTTCTGATTCCTCAGCTAATCTCCCGGCGGGCTTCCCGCCGGTGTTTTCCCTCCCCTGCACGCCAGCCGTCATAAGATCCACCTGAAAGCCGAGATTGAAAGGAAACAGCTATCAAATCTGTAGATTAATTCAGGTATGAGTTATTAAGGCAGAGGCTTATCGTTAATCGAGAAACAAATAAACGGAGCCTAAAATGAGCACGCCAACTGATACCCACAATACCTTATCTGCTGGATCATGCCCCTTTCATCAGGGTAACCAAAGCGCCGGCGGCGGCACCAGTAGTCGTGACTGGTGGCCTAATCAGCTACGCGTTGATCTGCTGAACCAGCACTCAAACCGCTCAAACCCGCTGGGCGAGGATTTCGATTACCGTAAAGAATTCAGCAAATTAGATTATTTCGCCCTCAAAGCCGATCTCAGAGCGCTGCTGACTGACTCGCAGCCATGGTGGCCCGCCGACTGGGGCAGCTATATCGGCCTCTTTATCCGCATGGCATGGCACAGTGCGGGTACCTATCGTTCAGCGGATGGTCGTGGCGGTTCCGGGCGTGGTCAGCAGCGCTTCGCGCCATTAAACTCCTGGCCGGATAACGTCAGCCTTGATAAAGCTCGCCGCCTGCTATGGCCGGTTAAACAAAAATATGGCCAACAAATATCCTGGGCCGACCTCTATATTCTGGCCGGTAATGTCGCGCTGGAAAACGCGGGTTTCCGCACCTTTGGTTTTGGTGCCGGGCGCGAGGATGTCTGGGAACCCGATATTGATGTTAACTGGGGCGACGAGAAAACCTGGCTGGAGCACCGTCATCCGGAATCTCTGGCCCAGGCGCCGATCGGCGCGACCGAGATGGGTCTGATTTACGTTAACCCTGAAGGTCCGAATCACAGTGGCGATCCGGCCTCAGCCGCTCCGGCCATTCGCGCCACATTTGGCAATATGGGGATGAATGACGAGGAAACCGTTGCGCTGATTGCCGGTGGTCATACGCTGGGCAAAACCCATGGTGCAGCAGCCGCCAGCCATGTGGGTGTTGATCCTGAAGCTGCTCCGATTGAAGCTCAGGGCCTTGGCTGGTTCAGCAGTCACGGCAGCGGTGCAGGCGTTGACGCCATTACCTCCGGCCTGGAAGTGGCCTGGTCGCAAACCCCTACGCAGTGGAGCCACTACTTCTTCGAAAACCTGTTTAAATATGAGTGGGTGCAGACACGCAGCCCTGCTGGCGCGATTCAGTTTGAAGCCACTAACGCGCCTGAAATTATTCCTGACCCGTTTGACCCGTTGAAAAAACGCAAACCGACGATGCTGGTCACCGACCTGACGCTGCGGTTCGATGCGGAATTTGAGAAAATATCGCGTCGTTTCCTCAATGACCCGCAGGCATTTAATGAAGCTTTCGCCCGCGCCTGGTTCAAACTGACTCACCGGGATATGGGACCCAAAGCGCGCTATATTGGCCCGGAAGTCCCTGCAGAAGAGTTAATCTGGCAGGATCCGCTGCCACAGCCGCTGTTTTATCCCTCAGCGGCCGATATTGATACGCTTAAAACCGAGATTGCCCATTCAGGTCTTACGGTGGGTGAACTGGTTTCCGTTGCCTGGGCCTCGGCGTCGACTTTCCGTGGCGGCGATAAGCGTGGCGGCGCCAATGGTGGCCGACTGGCTCTCGCGCCGCAACGAGGCTGGGAAGTTAACGCGATAGCTGCCCGTGCGCTGCCGGTACTGGAGGCTATTCAGCAGGCATCCGGCAAAGCTTCGCTGGCCGATATAATCGTGCTGGCTGGCGTGGTCGGTGTTGAACAGGCGGCCAGAGCAGCGGGAACAGCGATTACCGTTCCCTTTGCCGCTGGCCGTGTCGATGCGCGTCAGGACCAGACCGATATTGAGCTCTTCGAACTGCTTAAACCGGCTGCCGATGGCCTGCGCAATTATCGCGGCGTACGCAATGGCACCTCCACTGAGGCGCTGGTGATTGATAAAGCGCAACAGCTGACGCTGACGGTTCCCGAGCTGACGGTGCTGCTGGGGGGCCTGCGCGTACTTGGCGCCAATTTTGATGGCAGCCAGCATGGCGTTTTCACCGATCATGTGGGTACGCTCAGCAATGACTTTTTTGTCAATCTGCTGGATATGCGCACCGAGTGGAAAGCCGTCGATGCTTCGGCTGAACTGTTTGAGGGACGTGACCGCCTGAGCGGAGCGGTGAAATTCACCGCCACCCGCGCAGATCTGGTCTGTGGCTCCAATGCGATATTACGTTCAGTGGCGGAGGTTTACGCCAGCAGCGATGCCAGAGAGAAATTCGTTAAAGACTTTGTGGCGGCATGGACCAAAGTGATGAATCTGGACCGCTTCGATTTAGCTTAATGCGATCTCCGGGGAAGGGTTGCTCTCTTCCCCGCTTCACTGCTGCAGCAGAAGTCAGTAACCTACGCCGCGCACGCCGCCTGACACCCGCAGAGATTCTCCGGTTACCCAATGTGCATCGTCGGAGGCTAAAAATACCACAACCGGGGCAATATCCTCTGGTTCACCAAAACGCCCCAGAGGGGTGCCAGCGATAAGTTTCTCTCCCAGCTCCCCGGCAAAATTACCGTCAGTGCCTGGCGTATTGGTGTGGCCGGGCAGTACAGAGTTAACTCGGATTCCGCGTGGCCCAAGTTCTCTGGCCAATGCGAAAGTCAGCGTATCCACCGCACCTTTGGTCGCCGAATACACACTCGATGCCAGATATGGGTCGGTGCTGAGGATCGAGCTGATGTTAATGATGCTACCCTGTGGGCCAAACAGTTTTACTGCTTCACGGGTCGCCAGCAGATACCCCAGCACATTGACATTAAATTGCTGATGAAATGCTTCCTCAGTAAGCGCTTCAATCATCTGAAATATTGCGACACCCGCATTGTTTACCAGAATATCCAGCGTCCCGAAGTCTCTCCTGACCGTGTCAAACAGGCGTGTAACATCAGCGGCCTGACTCATATCGGCCTGAATGCTGGTAGCTTTTCCGCCCTGTGCGTGGATCTGCGCAACAACCGCTCCGGCGTCATCTTTGCCTGATACATAATTCACTATCACTATGGCACCCGCCGCACCTAATGCCCGGGCGATACCAGCGCCGATGCCTTTGGAGGCGCCAGTGACCAGCGCAATTTTTCCATCTAATTTCATTTTGTTACCCTTAATGGCATTGAGAATGTTTTATGCAGAATGACATGTCATCAGCAAAGCTGATTTCCCTGTTCCGCCTGCAAACAGTATCCGGGCAACAGCGTCCCGCACACGTACCCATTCTTCTCTAATCCTTGCCTGTTCTTCTCACCCTGCTTGTTTTGCCATCGGTTCAGACTTATGCTCGATGGCATGAATACTGCTATGAATGAGTTGCGCTCTCTCGTGATGCGCGCTGATAACCGCTGGACTGAAACCGGAATTCCACGCGTGACGATGGTCAGAGCCGAAGCCTGTGCGAACCAGGTTTATCAGCCAATGCTGCATCTGGTGCTACAGGGCAGAAAGACCCTGTCGATTGGCGAGCAGTTTTTTGACTATGCCGCAGCGAGTTACTTCGTGGTGCCGGTTGACGTGCCCGCAACCGGGGAGATTTATCCCGCGGGGACAGATCTGCCTTTTCTGGCTATCAGTCTGGCTCTGGATCCAGGCATGATTACCTCGTTGCTGGCTGGAGATATTGGGTTTAAACAGCGGCAAAACAGCTGTTGTTTTTCCGCCGCTGACGCGACGCCTGAACTGCTCGACGCCTGGTTGCGCATGATGAGGCTGATGGAGCGGCCAGCAGAAGTCGCAGTGCTGGCGCCGATGATTGAACGCGAAATTCTGTTCAGGGTTCTGCAGGGGCCGTCTGGCGATATGCTGCGTGAGATCGCGCGTCCGGACGGGCATTTGTCACAGATACGCCGCGCCATCTACTGGATCCGCGAGCATTACACCGAGCCCTTTCGCGTTGAGCAACTTGCGGCCATGGCAGATATGAGCGTCGCCACCTTCTATCGCCACTTCAAATCCATCACCACCATGACGCCGATTCAATACCAGAAGCAATTGCGCCTGATAAGGGCGCGCTGGTTACTGCTGTTCGAACCGAGAGATGCTGCCTCCATCGCCTTTTCGGTGGGTTATGAAAGCGCATCACAGTTCAGTCGTGAATATGCCCGTTTGTATGGTATGCCGCCGGTGCGGGATGCGGCCAGATTCAGAATGCCTGGCGAGTCGCGGGGAATACCTTAAAACGTAATGCGTGAAACACGACTCGCCTGTCAGGCCTCACTGGTCTTCAGCCTCCCTTTATCAGCGCCCCCCACCAGAACGCGCCAGACACTTTCAGAATCATCCCAATAAATACTCCAATCCGGTTAATTTATTGACATGTTGCTATGTTAAATTTTACTAATGTGTGTGGGCTATATCAATTCGCATCTCTCTCATAAAGAAAAACCGGGAATCAGGCCATGGCGACAGATATGTTTTTGAAAGTTGAGGGTATCGAGGGTGAATCGCAAAACGCGAATCATAAAAAATGGATCGATGTCTACTCGTTCAGCTGGAGTGCGCAGCAACCTGGTAATATGGCCGTTGGCGGCGGAGGCGGCGCAGGTAAAGTAAACTTCGGCGATCTCAGCGTGCAGGCGCTCATCGACAAGACCACCCCAACATTACTGCAATACTGTTCGGCCGGTAAACATCTGCCAAAAGTTCAGTTGTCGGTATGCAAAGCAGGCGGTCAGGAAGTGGAGTACACCCTTATCACCCTGGAAGATGTGCTGGTGACACATACTGATTTTATCGGGGTTAAACACGGATCCACGCTCGGTATGGAGTATTCCTTTCAGGCAGCTAAAGTATCGACGGAATACTGGGAGCAATCAGATAAGGGCAACAGAGGTGCTTCCGTACAGATGGGCTGGGATATAAAACAGAACAAAGCAAGCTAACCCTGGTACGCAGCGTATCTTAATGATGAGGACTTTATGGCATTTCCTAAATCACATGAAATCGCAGGGCTTACCACACAACCCGAATTGAATCCCAGTGTGTCAGCCTGCTTTTTACCGCAACAGGTTCTGAATGAAGCGCTGATTCTTGTCAGAACCATGTCGCCCGGCGATCTCTCCGCGCTGTCGCAAATGGAAACCAGCCAGATCGCGTTAACGCTGAATAAATACAAGGATGAAAACAACCGCAACTATGCTTCAACAGATCCTGAGCTGGGGAGAAGACGTCCGACAGGAAGAATTGAACAGATAGATAACCGCATTTCGGCCACTGTCCCCGGCACCAACTGGCGACAAGGCGTTCGTGTTCAGTATCTGGATAATATGTCGAAACTCGTAACCGGTTTCATTGGTGGATCCCTTTTCACGGGAGTCCTGGCGGGAGCGCCAGCCGGTGCAGGTAGCGTTGTTGGCAGAGGTCTGGCGCAGCTGGGCGCACTTGTTGCCTCTGGCCTGGGAACACACTATGTCACCACCCGCGCAGCTTCAGTAAATCAGATGGCGGCGCATATCAAAAAACTGGCTGAGACGTTTAATACCACCTATAACGCTTTTGGCGAGTTCCGCAATGACGTTTTTAAAAAACTGATGAATTTTAAGCCTGACTTAGAAAGCAATAACCCGGTTTCTTTTGAACAAAAAACCACCATTGAGAATGGTATTCCAGCCAACGATGCCACGCAAATTCAGCAAATATTACGCCAGTTAGCCTACAGTAATCAGATTGACCGTATTGATATTGTCGGTCAAGGAGATAACTTTATCGGCGTTTATTTCAACCAGACTCAGCTCAATCTGACACGCATCCAATATGATTATTTAACTAATTTGAAACTGCCATAACTGGCAAATTGGCTGGCGCAGGGTGTTCCATATTTTTTATCCAGGAACCAGGATGAACTCAGCGCCAGCCATTCATCAGCATCTGATAAACGTTATTGCGCCGCTACTCTGCCCGGCATGAGTAATCATGCACTGGCGGCAATCACGTCCGCTCACGCACTAATGGTGAAGAAGATTCAGCTCTTCTGCCGTCAGGCCAGTCATTTTCATAATACTCGCGGGTTCCAGACCTTCAGAAAGCATTTTACGGGCAACCTCAATGATCCCTTCCATTCGCCCTTTCTCCAGACCTTTTTCCAGACCTTCCTGCTTAAGCTTTTCTGCAGCTGTCATCATCAGTTCCTCATATTGACCCGTGCGCTGTGCCAGCGCGCGCATAAATGATTGCGGATCGGCTGTTTCCCCAACCTGCAGCATGTAATTTACGGCCGCAATCAGTTGATCCTTTGTAGTGTAATTGCCATTAATCATCGTTGCCAGTGGCTCCAGCATTAGCATCAGATCGCGCTGGCGGCTGTGTTTATGCAAATATTCCAGCAGCGCCACGCTGCGATGCGTCATGATCTCCTCGTCGGGGATCACCGTGATATCCACCAGCGGGAAATCACTGCCATAAATCCGGGCGGCCCGTTCAGGATCGTCGAAGGCCTGCAGCCAATTCATGGAATATGGGTAAGGGCTGGTCACGCCATGATAAAAAACAGCGGGAAGATTATAATACAATCAGCGCCGTTAACTTTTAACCGCTATTTTGCACGCTATATGACGAGGGAGTTAACATTTCCCCTCATTCCGAACCTGAATCTGTCAGGTCTGTGGCCCCGGCTGGGAGCTTGTTCCCTTCATCACAGACACTTCCTGACATTAAGCCAGTTGAACCTGCCGTGATGACGGTGCAATAATGAAATTTAATTTATGCTCTGAAGCGAGGAAAAGTTGCCGTTATGAAACATATTATTGAAGGTTTTTTAAACTTCCAGAAAGACATCTTCCCCCAGCAAAAAGAGCTATTTCGTAGTCTGGCTTCCAGCCAAAATCCAAAAGCCTTATTTATCTCCTGTTCAGACAGTCGCCTCGTCCCGGAACTTGTTACGCAACAGGATCCGGGTCAGCTGTTTGTTATTCGCAACGCCGGCAATATCGTGCCTTCTTTCGGTCCGGAACCAGGTGGTGTATCCGCGACCATCGAATATGCCGTTGTAGCATTAGGGGTAACCGACATTGTGATATGCGGCCACTCTAACTGTGGCGCGATGAAAGCGATTGCTTCCTGCCAGTGTCTTGACCCTATGCCCGCAGTGGCTCACTGGTTGCACTATGCTGATGCGGCTAAAGCCGTGGTTGAAAAGAAAACCTATGCCAGTGAAGACGAAAAAGTTAATGCGATGGTGCAGGAGAATGTCATTGCACAGTTAAACAATATCAAAACCCACCCTTCTGTCGCCGTCGGATTGCGGAATAATGCCCTGCGCCTGCATGGCTGGGTGTACGACATTGAAAGCGGCGGGGTTCGTGCGCTCGATAAAAATAGCAAACAGTTTGTCTCCCTGTCCGAAAACCCGGATGTCTGCTTCGAGTAAACATGAAAACAACTTATCTGCTGGTCCCGGGTTATACCAATTCGGGACCAGAACACTGGCAGTCTTACCTCGAACGGAAATACACCAATGTCACTCGCGTTGTGCAAGATGACTGGCATCACCCCTGCCGCCAGGCATGGACTGAACGTCTGAATAGTGCGATTGCCCATACCGCAGGTGATATCGTGCTGCTCGGTCATAGTTGCGGAGCGGTGACCGTCGCGCAATGGGCGGCATCCTGCAGCAGTGAAAAGGTCAAGGCCGCAGTGATGGTCGCCCCGGCCGACGTTGACGCACAGACAGCGCTGCAGGAAATCCAGCAGCAGAGGCCACTGCCTGATGGAAATATCCCGCTCGCTTCTCTGCTGATTTGCAGTGACAACGATGAGCACCTCTCATTAATAAGAGCACATAAACTGGCCTCTGTATGGGGAAGTGAAATAGAGGTAATTCCAGGCGCAGGTCATATTCATACCGCTGCAGGCTACGGTGAATGGCTGGCAGGAGAGCAGTTAATTGAAAGTTTCACCGGGAGGAGATTTATCACTAAAGCATCGGGAAATTTGCCAATATGATGTTCCGCCGCCAGCCGGGTACAATGGCGAAGCAACAGAGTGCTGATTTCAAAAAGTGTCTCGATTATGAGGCACTTATGATTTAGCTTTCAGGCAATCATCATTTCCCTATATCGACCCGCCATCTTCGTCAGATCCATCATGCGGCTTTGTACCATCAGTCATAGCCAGCAAGCGCAGATAGTCGGCTTCCACCATATCCTCCTGAAAGCCGCCAGCGCACGCCAGTGAGTACCAGACATCTCTGGTCGTATGCGCCCTCTCCATCCAAAGATGCGGATCCGGCTGCCCGGTCCTTATCTGGTCAAGACAGTCCAGTATCATATCTTCCATTAAGAAGATCAGCTCATTGTAACTGAGGTTAAAAGTCACTTTATCTGCCATCATTCACATCCTGTGTTAACGGTATATTAGCTAAAACTTCCCTCGTGAACGGCCTTATGACGGTCAGTCCCATAAATCTGCCACTCAATCCGCCGGGTATTCAGGGTGAACACCGCGGTTGCCAGCGTATTTTCATCGTCCGGATCTTCCGGGGATAGGCGATAAATGGGCAGTGCCTCATTACTCTGATCGGATAAAATGGTTTTAGCCGCTTCAGTACTTAATCGCTGATGGCTGGTCAGTAATGTTTCCAGTTTTGCCTGCCGCGAAGCAGAACTGCCTGTCACCACCTGCTGCACATCGGCCATCGCCGGATGAATAAGATGATTGGCATGGCCCATGGTGGCCTTTACCTCAACCACAGAACAGCCTGAACCGGTGGCTTCCACACTGAACAGACGGTTGTCGCCTGTTTGCCCCAGCGTATGGTGAAAAGCACCAGCGCGCGCGTGGTTCTTCAATTGCAGCACTGCTTCGTCCAGCGTACTGGCATTGAGCGCGGCACGGGCCAGTACCTGGCGAGGAAAGCCTGCCGGGCGGTGCAGCGCACGAATGTTATTCACGGTATTAACGATCCCCTTCTCATTGACGGCAAAGGTATGACCGGGTATCGAGCCAGGATAGACGAAGCTGGTAAAGCCCACGCCTTCGTCCTGCATAATGCTGACCAGTGCGCAATCATCACGCAGCTGCGGAAAGCCATCTTCGTTATGGGCGATAATTAATTCGCCTGTCACGGTGCTGCCCGCGACCGTGGTGCAACCATCCGAGGTGGAACGCAGCAAATCGCCACGGCAGTTCCAGGCAAAGACTTCGTTAACCGGGGCTTCCAGACCCAGCGCCATTCCCTCCAGCTCCTGCCAGATCAGCGGATATTGCGCGATAACCGCCGCGCGCATCGTCTGCAACTGTTCAGATGCCTGCATGGCGACCACGGTTTGCCACAAGCGGGTTTTCGTCAGCTTCTGATGCCAGGCATCGCGGCCAAACTCACCCAGACGCTGGCCGATGGCAAAAGCGGAACCATTGATTGTGATTTTTTTCATGGAGTTATTATTCACTTGTGCTCAGGAAACATGCTGTAAAAACGCTTTCAGACGCGGATTGCTGCTGGCATTGAGCAGAATATCAGGTTGGCCATCTTCAGCAATAGTGCCGCCATCAATAAAAATCAGTCGCGATGCAACGTCACGGGCAAAGCCAATCTCATGAGTAACGATCACCATCGTCATCCCTTCCTCCGCCAGCGAGCGCATCACCTTTAACACTTCATGACGCAACTCTGGATCGAGCGCCGAAGTTGGCTCATCAAACAACATCATTTTCGGCTTCACGGCCAACGCGCGGGCAATGGCAACGCGCTGCTGCTGTCCGCCAGAAAGCGCCGCAGGATAGTAATTAGCGCCTTCACGCAGGCCAACACGCTCCAGCAGCACCAGCGCCTGCTCACGCGCTGCCGCTTTGCTCTGCTTGCGTACGCGAATCGGGCCGAACATCACATTTTCCAGCGCCGTCAGGTGCGGGAACAGATGAAACTGCTGAAACACCATACCTGCTTCGCGACGGATATCGCATTCATTGGCGTGTGGATCGGTGATATGCATTCCAGCGACCAGCAGAGTGCCTGATGAAATCTCTTCCAGCTTATTAATACAGCGTAACAGCGTAGATTTTCCCGATCCCGACGGACCAATAATCACGACCACTTCGCCAGCATCAATTTTCAAATTAATATTATGCAGCACCTGGGTGGCGCCAAAATGCTTAGAAACCGCATTAAATTCAACCATGCTCATAAAATATGGATCCTTTTTTCCAGTTGCTTCAGCAGGAAGCTCAGGCACAGCGTTACCAGCAGGTAAATCAGCGCCACTGCGGTCCACACTTCCAGCGCACGGAAGTTTCCGGCGATAATTTCCTGCCCCTGACGCGTTAATTCAGCCACGCCTATCACGATAAACAGTGAGGTGTCTTTAATGCTGATGATCCATTGGTTGCCCAGTGCCGGGATCATCCGGCGTAGCGCCAGCGGCATTATGACGAACCACAGCGTACTGCGCTGGGACAAGCCCATCGCCAGGCTCGCTTCTTTAAAGCCTTTATTGATTGACAGAATGGCGCCACGGGTGATTTCTGCAATATAGGCGCCTGAGTTGATAATAATGGTAACAATTGCTGCGGTAACCGGATCAATACGAATCGGCAGCACCATGGGTAAAGCGAAGTAAATAAACATCACCTGTACCATAATTGGCGTACCACGGATAAGTTCAACGAAAATAAGCGATATCGTCTTCGTTATCTTGCCGCCAAGTGCGCGGCAGGTGCCTGCCAGCAGGCCAATGGTAAAGCCGCCCAACAAACCTGCCAGTGAGATGATTAGCGTCAGTTGCAACCCCTGTAATAATAGTGGCAGGGATTCCCATATATATTTTGTTTCGAAATTCATATATCGACCAGATTGCCTTAATTCAGGCCGGTTTTCACCGGCCTGAAGGGATTATTTAGGTTGCTTATCAAACCATTTCACATAAAGTTTGTTATAAGTACCATCGGCACGTAATGCTTTCAGCGCAGCATCGACTTTCGGCGTCCAGCTGCTGTTTTTCTGCAGGGCAAAGCCATACTGCTGTGGCAAAATGCTGTCGGTTTCACCGGTAGATTTCACTTTGCCATCTCCCGCAATTTTCACGTAGTACAGCACGTTTGGCGAATCATGTACCACAGCATCCAGATTACCCGCCTGCAGATCGAGATAGGCATTATCGATATTCGGGAACTCAATGTAGTCTGCTTTATATTTTGCTTTCATAAAGCTGGCGGCAGCAGTGCCCTGCTTCAGCCCTACTTTTTTACCGGCAAGATCGCTAAATTTGGTAATGGTGTTATCACCGTTTTTCACCGCCATTAACAGGTCAGCATTGTAATACCCATCGCTGAAATCGACCGCCTGCTTTCTGGCATCGGTGATAGTAATTCCTGCCATCGCCACATCCAGATTGCGTGATTGCAGGCCTGGAATTAAACCACCAAAATCCATCGGACGTAATTCATAGCTGACATCCATTTTCTGCGCAATGGCATCCCATAAGTCGATATCAAAACCGACATATTTATCACCTTGTTTAAATTCAAACGGTACAAATGCGGTATCAACGCCAACCACTAATTTATCCTGGGCCATAGCGACAAAACTCGCCGAACAGGCAACCAGCGCCAGTGTAACTTTTAATTTAGAAAAAAATGCAGACATAACAACCCTCAGCGTCAGTGAAATAGCAGGCAGTAGCATTCGCGCAGCACAATAAATAATTGGCCGCTATTTAAAATAAATGATATTCAGCACGAAAAATATGCGCATAGCAAAGGTGGCATCTGCCTGCGCTTATTTTTTAGCGAACTGCTTATGCAGGGATAATAAAATCCCGGGTTTCGGGTACCGGCGTCTGCGCACCGTTCATTATCATTGAAAGAAAGCTGTAATAACCATTAATACCCATCAGATCGACCACACCTTTTTCGCCCCATAGCGTAATGGCCTGTTGCCAGGTGTCGTCATTCACTTTTTTCTGCTGATGCAGCTGCTGGCAGAAGTGATAAACCACCCACTCATCATCCTGCAAATCTTCGGGCCGGCGCTGTTCATTGATTGCCTGCACCGCGCTGGCAGAGATCCCTTTTTCACGCGCGACAGAGGCGTGAATCGCCCATTCCACTGGCTGCGACCAGTGTCGGGCGGTGAGCAGAATCGCCAGTTCCGACAGACGTTGCCCCAGGGCGCTACGATAGCGCAGATATTCTCCCATACGCTGTGCATGAGCCATCAGCTCCGGGCTGCGCAGCAGTGGTTCAAAAGGCGGCAACAATGCGCCGCGTGGCCCATTAATGATCTCTTCTGCCAGCTGGCGTTGTTCATCGCTCCATTGATGTTCTGCAAGCGGCGGTAAACGGTTCATGGCTGATGCCCCGCCAGCTTACGCGTTTCGGTGTTGATCACCTGATGCAGGGTATCCACCACAAAATCGAGTTGCGGACGGGTGACGATAAACGGCGGTGCAATCAGAATATGATCGCCATATTGCCCGTCTACGGTGCCGCCCATTGGATAGACCATCAGCCCGCGTTCCATACATTGCGCTTTAATCGCGGCATGTAACTTCAGTGCGGGATCGAACGGTGTTTTGCTGGCTTTGTCCTGCACTAACTCTACGCCGGCGAACAAGCCGCGCCCTCGCGTGTCGCCCACATGTGGCAGTTCTCCCAGCACGTCATTCAGCATCTGATGCAGATACGCTCCCTGCTGCTGTACCTGCTCCAGCAGGTTATCGCGCGCAATAATTTGCTGCACCGCCAGTGCCGCCGCCGCCGCCGTAGCATGGCAGATATAGGTGTGCCCGTGCTGGAACAGGCCACTGCCCGCCTGTAACGCCGCCACGATCTTTTCGCTCGCCAGCACCGCGCCAATCGGCTGATAACCGCCGCCTAAGCCTTTGGCGATAGTAACAATATCCGGCACTACGCCATCCTGCTCAAATGCATGCAGGGTGCCGGTGCGCCCCATACCGCACATCACCTCATCCGCGATATACAGGATGCCGTATTTGTCACACAAATGGCGCACGCCCTGAAAGTACCCCGGTGTTGGCGGCGTGGCGCCAGTGGTGGCGCCGACCACGGTTTCAGCACAAAAGCCGATGATTGTCTCCGGGCCTGCCGACAGAATGGCCTCTTCCAGTTCGTTCAGCAGGCGCTGGGTATATTGCTGCTGGCTTTCATCGTCGCGGCGATCGCGATACTCATTACACGCCGATACGCGCACCACATCCATCAGCAACGGAGCAAACTGACGGCGACGCCATTCATTGCCCCCCACTGCCAGTGCGCCAAGGGTGTTGCCGTGATAACTCTGCTTGCGGGCAATAAAAGTGGTGCGCTCCGGTTGTCCAGTCTCAACAAAATACTGGCGCGCCAGTTTCAGAGCGGTTTCGACCGCTTCGGAACCACCGGAGACGAAGTAGGCATAATTCAGATCGCCAGGTGCGGTACGGGTCAGTTGCGCGGCGAGCTGTTCCACGGTTTCACTGGTAAAAAAGCTGCTATGCGCATAGGCCAGTTGATCAATCTGACGATGCATGGCTGCCAGCACCTCGGGATGACCATGCCCAAGGCAAGAGACGGCAGCTCCCCCGCAGGCATCAAGATAACGCTTACCGCTGACATCCGTGATGTAAGCTGCCTGCGCGCTCACCGCCACAACTGGCGTGGAACGAAGGCTGCGGTGAATGATCTGACTCATGCTCTTTTCCTGCTCCTGAAAACGCTAACGCGATCGATTGGGAGCATCTTGCATGATTCATTTGAATGACGTCAACGCAAATATGATTCAAATGCATTTCATTTTCTTATGATGGAAGCAAATGAATCATCTTTCATGATTTTCCAGGGATAACATATGCGCCTGAATCAATCAGATAACGCTCCGCATTCTCAATTTTGCTGACCGCTTCGCGTCCATGGCGCGCCACCAGCATCGCCATCAGACACTCCGCTAACCCCATACCGGAAACCACCGAAGGGAAAAATGAAGGGCTGTCAATCGAGAACAGCAAAGTGCAATCCGCCGTCTGCGCCAGCGGTGAAACCGGGGAATCGGTAATGGCGATAATACGTGTGCCAGCCTGAGCTGCCGCATTCAGCACATCCAGTGATTCGCGCGAATAAGGGGCGAAGCTGGTCAGCAATACGCAATCTTTGCCAGTTAACTCACGGGTAAAGACTTCAATATTACTGGCCAGGCCATCAATCAACGAAACCTGACGATTGAATAGCCGGTAGACATAAAACAGTGACCAGGCAATAGGAAAGCTGGCGCGAAAACCGCAGATATAGACGTTGTCAGCCTCATCCAGCAGTGTTACTGCCTGATGCATCGCCTGCTGATTTTCCGCCTGGGTAAACGCCAGGTTGGCCTGGTGCGCCCGAAAGACTTCTTCGTACAGCTCAGGCTGTGTCTTTTTAGCAATCAATTTTTCCGCTTTAGATACATATGTATCATTTCGCAGGCCAATATCGTCAATCATGGCGCTTTTTAATTCCCCCCAGCCGTTATAGCCAAGGCGCTGCGCCAGTCGCAGCAGCGTGGCAGGCTTAACGCCGCCTTCTGCGGCAAATGCCCGCATTGACAGTACGACCAGTTGATTGGCGTGCTGCAGTGAAAACTCAGCGGCACGCTGTAACTCTGGCGACAACAGGCTGAACTGGCTGACAATTTTTTCTCGAATATTCATATCATTTTCAGTATGTTTGGCGGCTTATATATGATGCCGATGCAGCATTCTCAGTAGCCAGATATAACCATAAAACGTGCACAGTTGCTGGAAAATAGCTAAGCGCCATTCTGCTGAGAAAAGAAAGATTCAGGCGTTCTGGTATAAGTCCCAGCGATTTCCGTACAGGTCTTCGAAAACCACCACCTTACCGTACTCTTCATCCCTGGGGTCCTCGCAAAAATGCACGCCGGCAGACTTCATGGCTTCATAATCTCGCCAGAAATCGTCAGTTTGCAGGAAGAGAAACACCCGCCCTCCGCACTGATTGCCGATAAACGTTTGTTGTGTTTCGTTTGACGCCCGTGCTAACAGAAGATTGCAGTCACTGTCCGGATTTGGCGATACTACCACCCATCTTTTCCCCGGCTGCGGGGTATCTTCAATAAGGGTGAAACCGAGTTTTTGCGTGTAATATTCAATCGCCCGGTCGTAATCATCAACAACAATAGCAACGTATCCCATACACCTTTTCTGCGTTCTCAAAATCTGCTCCGATTTCAGCTTAATTGTGCCAGTTCTCTTTTTATCATGAATTATTCGTCACTCTGAGTGATGGTAACGCGGTTTATGGAGGGCGCTGTGTATGAACTGGTAAGAATATGGGAAGCAACACTACGTACTTGTCAGGGGCAGACGATGTGTGACCTTCGCGGAACCAGTGAACGGAATAAAACCAGCCCGTTGGTAGAAGATAAAAGCTGAAGGCGGTGCATTGGTATTAAGAAAATCAAACCAAAGCGCTGAATCCTTTACCACTTCGCTTAAAAGCAGGCTGCCAGCCTGCATACGCCTCCACTGATTGCTTATATACAGATGCCTTATTCTTCCTGCACGGGCGTTAATCATAAATGGATCACGGTTCAGTCCACAGACACCCACGAGCAGACCTTCGGATAACACCCCAAGCAGTTTTTCACCCGGTTTATCAAAGCGGTTTTTATTCGTCAGCCAGTTATCCTCCAGTCTGCTTAGCATATTAAACCCGGATGCAATGCTTTCCGACTTTAATGTCTGAAATCCGGTACTGTCTGGGCGAATGTTGCCGATAGTGAATTCCATAAGCATTCCGTTGGTAGCAGTTAACCGAGTATCGATAGCATGCCTGAAACATCAAGGGGCGGGAACTCAAAATCAGCTTAACAGCTCTCTGACTCAGCTTGAGGAACAACGCAGTGAGCTAAAGACAATGCTCACCCACGATGTCTGAACTGTTCAGCGTGTATGTATACCAGCAACATTAATTCAATGTCTGTGCTTGCCAGATTTTCTCGAAACTGATCTATACAACGGGCGCTCAGCACTGCAGTCGCGCCTTTTGCATTTAAGGTACATACGACTCACTGCTGGCACCGGTGATCACAACGACGTTGCCGGTGATGTTATGACTCATTCAGTCTCTCCATATTGCTCGTCAGAGACTTTCTCCAGCCATTCAACAACACTGCCATCTTGTGCTTCCTGAATGGCAATATGCGTCATTGCGGTAGTCGCGCTGGCGCCATGCCAGTGCTTTTCATCGGCCGGGATGCAGACCACATCGCCAGCACGAATTTCGCGTGCCGGCTCCCCCCAGGTTTGTACGTAACCAAAGCCGGACGTTACAATCAGGCGCTGGCCCAGTGGGTGTGTATGCCATGCTGTGCGGGCTCCGGGTTCAAAAGTGACATGGCCAGCACTGGCTCGCGCGTTTTTATCGGCAGCAAACATGGGATCAATACGAACAGTGCCAGTGAACCACTCTTCAGGACCCACCATTGACGCTTGTGATCCGGCTTTATTGATTGTAGTCATCTTATTTCCTCAAAACTGTCTGGATAGATTGGTCCTAATCAGCAGGTGATTCAGGCCAGTCGCGCCTGTACCGAAACGCTTCTTCAGTAAATGCCGTCAGCTGCAGAGCGGACTTCCAGTATGCATCATGGATTGATTAGCATTAACCCGGCAAAACTGAATGCATATATGAGAGAATTTCATTAATGCGGGCCCGTGTCCCACTCCCTTTCGCCTGTTCCTGACCCAGTGTGATATCTAATTTTTTGAATTTCATAACAAATTCAATTCAGGATGTCTCCCTGCGCTGGTAGTTTTAAGTGAATACTGGCATGACCATTTCCGTTATCCACTGAATATCTACATAGCAGAAAGCAACTACGTGGATGCAAAGAGTAAATTGATATAATCATTAAACACATTCAGTATTCAGGCAATTATTTTATCAATATGGAGAAATGTGTTAAATGATGAGAGCATCGAACCAGATCTATTTCTCAACCTGGTACGTATTGACCTGCGTTCAGAGTTTATTGATTCAATGGCCGAGGGGCAATCAGAAGAAGATTTGGCTACCGGCGCATATGGCAGCTTTTGCGACGGGAAGGTCTTGGCGTTAATTACAAGCGGGTTCCGCTTCAGCGCCATGATGCTCCGAGCCTGACGTGGTCGATGGATTTTGTCATGAATGTCCATCGTTTAAAAAATGGACTGAATGTCTCAGAGCCTGAAGCGGACATTGACACAATATTACCTGGCTTTAATAAACTTATATACGTAGCGCTTGTGCCATGAGTAACCTCCCAGCGGTTCTCGTTGATTGCATTTACAAGAGAAAAAAGCCTTACGGCCAGTAAGTTCTCAAGAACCGGGTTTATCGTCTGACGCTGGCTGCGCCAGTGCCACGTATCGCCCACGCACGCCACCCAGTTCAAGCTTTTTCAGACAATCGGGAATTTCATCAAAGGTGATGGGCAGGACATCGGACTTGATATTTCCAGATGCCATAAGCGCCAGCACTGCTTCAGCCTCAGACTTATCACCATTAGCTGCGCCGATATAGGTTATCTCTTTCATTGTGATCTTCTGCGCCGAAATTGTCGCCATTTCCCTGGCTAGACCCACCTGCACGACGCGCCCCTGGGGCCGCACAGCGTCGATAGCTGCCGCAGTCGTGGTGCCATAACCGGCGAAGTCGACGATAACATCCAGCCCCTTATCCTCAAATTCCCGAATATCGGCGGCAACATCACGCGCACCCTGCTTGCGGGCTTCGTCCCATGCGGCTTCATTGACCTCCGCGACATAAATAATGGCACCGATCTCATGGGCAATCTGTACTGCCAGCGAACCCAGCCCACCGAAGCCGATGATCCCTACCGTCATGCCAGCAACAACATGACCCGCAGTGACCAGCCCGCGATAAGCAGTACGGGCGGCGTCCATTGCCGGTGCCGCCTGCTCAAAGGCGACCGCGTCGGGCAGGTGAACACATTGCCCGGCAACAGCCACGACTTTATCCGCAAATCCACCGTTACGTGCCGTGCCGGGCGAATCAACGGTAGCTGGTATACCAACGCGCTGCCCGACACTGAAATCCGTAACCCCGCTACCGACCGCCGAGACAATGCCTGCGATCTCATGCCCCAGCACGATTGGGATGTGCGCCAACAGGGAGGTAAGGGTGCCATCGATATAACTGACATCACTGTGGCATAAGCCAGCTGCTTTGATGTCGATTACGATCTCTCCCTGACCGGCCTCTGGATCGGGTAATTCGTTCCTTATCAGGGGTTCGTTAACCCCAACAAACTGCCATGCTTTCATCAGTGTTCCTGTTAGTTAACCAGTGAGTGCCGGACGAGATCATTAAAGTCGCCGGCCCAGACTGAGGTTGTGTTCAGTGTTCCATGACCGGTGTGACGCCGCCCGAAACCGATAAACCACCGTCGATGACTTGCGAGGTGCCCGTGGTGAACCATGACTCATCGCTCGCCAGGTACAGCACCAGATAAGCGACATCGATCGGGCGGCCCATGCGACGCAGCGGCTGTGCTGCGGCGGCCGCCTCCATCGATGCCTGATCAGGAAAAGCTTCTTCCACCATTGCAGTGCTGATAACGCCGGGATTCACCGAATTAACACGAATATTCATTGGCGCCAGCTCAATTGCCGCAGCGCGGGATACTGCGTCAACGGCACCCTTACTGGCGGTGTATGCGGTAAAACGTCCACAGGCATTGACGACCGCGAGTGAAGCGATGTTGACGATGGCACCGACCCCCGCCTCCTTCATTTGCGGGATCACTGCCTGCATGCCGGCAAACTGGCTCCATGCATTGACATCCATCGTCCGGCGCCAATGTTCATAGGTGACCAGATCATAGGGGGCCGGAGCCAGGATGCCAGCGTTGTTGACAAGAATGGTAATCGGCCCAAATGCCGTCTTGCCCTCCGCTACAACCCTCTCCCAATCCGTGGATAATGCGACATCATGCTGAAGCGCGAGTGCGGCGCCCGGACGTTCTGCGTTGATCTCCTCGACAACCTTTTTAACCGCTTCGAAATTAATATCGGTAGCAATAACGTGTGCCCCTTCACTGGCCAGCAGCCGAGCCTCGGCTTCGCCTTGCCCGCCGCCAGCGCCCGTAACCAGCGCGATCTTGCCTGATACCCTTCCCATGTTGCCCCCTCATTTATTAGTAATTTTTTAACATTAAATCAACGAGCAATTAACCTTAGCATAAAGTGGTCACTAATGACCACTTTATGCAAGGGCATGATCGCACTATCAATCAAAGATAACTTTGCGTTAAGATGTTGTGATTATGCGCCCCGACTCAAACACCAAAAAACCGCTCAGGCCTGATGCCGCCAAACGACGACAGGCAGTTCTTGCTGTCGCACGCCGTATCTACGCCGAGGAGGGCGTGGACGTCCCCATCCAGCGCATTGCCACTGCTGCAGGTGTCGGACGCGCGACTGTCCACAGAAACTTTTTTGATCGCAAGGGTTTGCTGCTGGCACTGCTTGATGAAGAAATTGATGAGTTCGACAGGGATCTGGCGGCTGTTGACTTACGACGGCAGCCGTTTGCCCTGTTTGACGCCTTTGCCAAATTGTCTTTGACCAATGCCGCTCTGTTACCGCAGTGGCAGGCGATGGACGCGCATGAGCGAGAGTTTGCAGAGGTGCGGAAAAAGTTTGTACGTATCGTCGAACGAGTATTGCCGGATGTTGTTGCTTCCGGGCTAGTTCGTACCGACTTGAGTGTGCAGGATGTCGAACTGATTGCAGGTATGTTGGGTGCCGCGCTCAGAGGTGAGAATGCAGCGGCGCGCGCGGCATTGACAGGCCGCGCACTTGATATTATTAAAACGGGCATCGGACTGCCATTAATCTGAATACCTTCATCCTGGATTATTTTTTCCAGCTTCATCTTTTCTGGGCAACTGAACGTTTTTTTCTTCTTTTTATTTCTCGGAATTGAATAAGAAAGACTCTCTGAATGATTTTATTGTCATCAAGGTCGATATAATATTCTAATTTATTAAAACCGCTTTTAATTCCTTTTGGCTTTCCTGATAAAAAACAAAACACATTGTCATTAATTATATTACTAGCCTACTCAATCCACATTGTAACTATTGAAGATGCAAGAAGTAATCCTAACAACGTATTGAAGATGTGCCATTGCCTGTTGGTTTTTAATATTCTGGCAAGTAATAACCCTGCAGCGCACCATAATGATAACGAAATCATCGCTGCAATAGCAAAAGAAGCACCAAGAAGAAAACTGAGATGAGTTGGTACATCTGATAGTGATGCAAAAGAAGCAGATGCGCCGAGGGTCATCGCCCAACCTTTAGGGTTATGCCAGACCAGCCAGATGGCTCCAATAAAGCCTACGGGTTTTGAGATATTTGCATGTAGATTCGGAGGGCCAGCAAGCGCCATCTTGCATGCGAGCCAGATCAGATACAGTGATCCCACAATTTTCATTATTAACTGAAGTACGGGAAAAGAGATGATGATGCTTCCCAAACCAACCGCAGCAACCGCTGCCATGGTTGCAAGACCGATTGCAATACCACACATGAATGGCAATGAGCGCTGAAATCCAAAATGAGCACCTGAAGCTGTTGCAACGGTGGTTGCACCACCCGGAGTAACTGTCGATACAAAAACGAATAAAATCAGCGGTGAAATTTCAATTAATGACATTCTTTCCTCCATATCCTGGAAAGAACTCTATCTTAGCAGTGTACATAATTACATCTTATATATTGCATGCTTAGCATTATGAATCATAATGCTAAGCATGAAACGAAATCTTGATATTACTTTACTGCGAACCTTTGTTGCAGTTGCGGAACATGCCAGCATGACCGTAGCAGGAAATGCTCTTCATCTTACTCAAAGTGCCATTAGCCAGCAGATTGCAAGGCTTGAGGACGTAAGCGGTGAATTGTTCATACGTGAACGTAAGGCGCTTCGTTTAACCCATATTGGAGAACGCTTTCTGATCGGGGCAAAACAAATTGTTGCTTTGAATGATGAACTTTGGGAAAAAATGTCCTGTTCGCCCTTTGAAGGCGAAGTTCGTATGGGCGCACCACTTGATTTAATTGGAGCCTGGTTACCTCCCATTTTAAAGGCTTTTTCTGATGCTCATCCGGATGCAAACGTTAAGCTGGTCTGTTTACCTTCGCCAGACTTAATAAAGGCTGTTGAAGACGGCACCTTAGAGCTGGCGATAGTTGAAGAACCCGTAGGGCAGAATAGCCATGAGTGTCTGAATGTAGAACGTCTTGTATGGGTTGGCGCGAAAGGAGGTACAGCTCACCTCAAATCACCTCTTCCATTATCAATGGTGGCGGAAACTTGTGCTTTTCGTCCTGTTGTTCTGGATGCATTAAGCAGGTCAGGAGTTAACTGGCGTACTAAGTTTGAAAGTGGAAACATCGAAGCTACTTGCGCGATGGTCAGGGCTGACCTGGCTATAACTGTCTGGCTCGAATCGACTGTACCGAACGATTTGGAGATCATATCAGGAATTAGCAATCTGCCGGATCTTCCCTTCTTTGCAATAAATTTGCATCTGGCTAAAGGAGAACCATCCAATGTTACTCACGAACTTATCAGGCACATAAAGCAGGATGTCTGCAGTAGCACCTTTAATCTGGCCACAGGAATATAGCGGTGATTACCACCGAATTCGCTACCGTAATCACGCCGAGCCTGAGACCAGTGTCAGTTTATGGAAGAAGGCATACTGATCAAGCGAAGCAAAACCAGCGTTGCGCAAATAAAGAGCTGGAGTCCTCGGCTTGAAGCCGCAGTCAAATTAGCCAGCGACCTGCCTCTTAGCAAAGGCATGAGCACTATTTACGTGATGCACCAACAATCAGGCTCGAAGTATACAAGGGATGGCTTTAACCGTCGTTGGATGAAAGCGAAGCAAGATGCAGGAACAATTCCTGGATACAGACTTTAACTTCACGTTCCATGACCTGAAAGCATTACTGGAACGATATACGGCAAGCAGACTGCCTCTGGACATAAGAATGTTGTGCAAACCGCCAGATACAATCGAAAAATCGCTGTAGTGCCGGTCGTAGGCGAACAGAAAAGAGCCTGAAGATATTATGAAAGCACCTTAAAAGCACAAAGCCACCCGCTGGGTGGCTCTGCTAAACCAACATAACACATTGATTTAGTTCTGCTTTTATATGGTGCCGGGGCGGGACTTGAACTTCATTATAATTATCTGATTTATATAATTTATTTTTGGACGACTCTCTTAAAAGCCCCCATTTTTGCCCCAAATTTTTTTGTTTTGATTAATGAAATTATCTTTTGCTGAATTGAAAGCTGATATCTGCTGTAACAGTTAAATCCAGTCTTCTATTCTCAAGCCGGAGACTCGCTCAAACTCACGGGTATTATTGGTAACAACTATCAACCCGCAGCTACGGGCATGACCAGCAATCATCTGGTCATAAGGCCCGATTGGACGCCCCTGCCTGGCTTGTTCAGCCCTGATTTGCCCGGTATGTGCAGCAGCCTGAGGGCCGTAAGTTAAGACTTCAAGTCGTGCAGTTAGCCCCTCAATGACCGCAAGATTACGTTCGGGAGCATCACTTTTCTCTGCACCATAAATCAGTTCCATCAGCGTTACCGAACTGATGCATAACTGTTGTTTGTGAAGATTAAATTTCTCACGGACGGATGCAGGTTTGTTTTTGATGGTGAAAATACAGATATTGGTATCCAGCATGTACTTTATCATCAGAACCCCTCACGTTCCTGGGGCTGGGGCTGTTCCCGATCTGACATGAAATCCGCACTGACCGTCTCGCCATCGAACCAGCTGTCCCATGACTCCTCCGCCGGTGAGATTATCCGGGTTCGGCCAACGGCAATAATTTCGACGCGCTTGACGTCATCGGGTAACGCAACAGCTTTCGGCAGACGCACCGCCTGGCTTCTGTTACTCAAAAAAACGGTTGTTTCCACAGAGACCTCCACTGGGATATACACGATGTATATCCAGTATAATTTTTCAGCGGAAATTGTCAAAGAGATAAGATTTTATTCACCAGAAAAAGAGGAGTGCCGCTCTGAGCCTACTCAATATCTGCATGCCGCAGTTTCATTGTCTGGCCACTTTCTCCCCCGATTTTCCACTAATGACAACAAAATTCTGTCGTACACCAACAACAATAAAGCGCTTAAAGCATTGCAGGGTGGACAGGCACTCACCGGTAAAAACGGCATTCTGACACCGCTCATCAAATAACTCAACGAAGCCACACTGGCCACTGAGCCAGGTTCTAATCTGCCTCAGGATGTTCAAGAATGGTTCCACAGCTAAAACAGTTAAACCACCACAGGCTGCTTTGGACTCAACACTCCGCGTGACCGCAACGGTACCCGGTCAGAATGATCAATTGCTGAACCTGAATTTAACTGGAGCTGACTGTTATCGAAAGAATTAAGTCGGTTTGATCACGGTTTTGCATTCTTCTCTGGCAGGAGCTTACGCCAACGTTGACTCACACATGCGAACCGGATATTTTGCCTGTATTGCATAAAGCAGCTTGTTACCGTTCGGCGGGCAAAACGTAAATGCAGCTACTGGGTTAATTCCCTGGCTGTGCTTATGTTTTGCCCGTTTTTGTTTTCTGGAGTTGGCGATGCTTATAAAACAGATTCTGAACAACAACGTCGTCAGCGTTTCCGATGCCAATGGGGGGGAGTACATTCTGACCGGGCGGGGACTGGGTTTTAACGCCTCGGCAGGAGATATCGTTGATGCTGATAAGGTTGAAAAGACCTTCAGGCTGAGCAGCCATACCGTCTCGGACCGCTTCAAAGTGTTGCTGAACGAAGTGCCTGTGGAAATCATTCAGCTCACGGACGACATCATTACTCAGGCACAAAATTCGCTGAGCCATCAACTAAGCGAAACACTGTACGTCTCACTAGCTGACCATCTGCATTTTGCGCTTAAACGCCACCAGGATGGCCAGGAGATCCACAATCCGCTGGAATGGGAAGTCCGGCATTTTTACCGCAAAGAATATCTGATTGGTCGTCAGGCTCTGGCGTTGATTGCTTCACGTACCGGGCAGCTTTTACCCGATGCGGAGGCGTCCAGTATCGCGCTGCATCTCGTCAATGCAGCAATGAATGCGCCAGACGGTCAGGTGATGGAAATCACCCGGTTGATTTTTCAGATACAGAACATCGTTAAATACTGGTTCACAATTTCCATTGATGACCAGAGCCTGAATTATCAGCGTTTTGTGACGCACCTGAAGTTTTTTGCCCAGCGCGTGATGACCGGGGAAATCCTCGATAATGACGATGCTGAACTGTTTGATCAGATGCCGAAGCGGTATGAGAAAACAATGAACTGCGTTCAGGCGATCGGCGATTTTGTGGCGAAAAATTACCGCCATAACATGAGTAATTCAGAGAAGTTATACCTGACGGTGCATATCGGAAACGTTATCAGTCGTCAGAACAATTCCATTTAGGCTTGTTACTGTTAAATCAGGCAAACCCCAGAGGAAGCAAGGTGTCCGGTTAATACCGGCGATTGTTTACGGGCATCTTTTGCCCAGAATCTGGAGAATCAATCAGTGGATTATCAACAAACAGCACGCCGTATTATTGAGCATCTCGGCGGTGCAACCAATATCAGTTCCGTTTTTCACTGCATTACGCGGTTGCGCTTTAGCCTGAAGGACAACAACAGAGCAGACCGAAACGCGCTTGCAGACCTCGACGGCGTGATGGGCGTTAACCTGTCTGGCGATCAGTTCCAGGTAATCATCGGAAATAAGGTGACGCAGGTATACCGGGCGATTCAGGATGAAGTGCCCGCGCTGGCCGCCGCTGAAAAACAGGAAAGTGTGGATACAACACAGAAAAAGCGCCGTAACCCTGTATCGCTGGCGTTTGAAATCATTTCAGGCATTTTTTCTCCGATCATTCCGGCTATTGCCGGTGCAGGTATTCTGAAAGGGATTCTGTCACTGTTTCTCACACTGGGATGGGTGGAAGCGACAAATCAGACCTACCAGATAATGGTCGCCATCAGTGATGCTGTTTTCTATTTTATGCCGATGGTGCTGGCCTTCAGTGCGGGCCTGAAGTTCGGGGCTAACCCGTATCTATCCGTTGCGCTGGCCGCTACGCTTTTCCATCCGACAATATCTGCCCTCTTCCGCGCCGGTGATCCGGTTTCCTTTGCTGGTCTGAGCGTTTCGCCAGTGTCATATGCCAACTCAGTCATTCCTATCGTGCTGTCGGTATGGGTGCTGAGTTACGTTGAGCGCTTCTTTAATCGCATTATTCCTGCGGCTGTCAGAACAATGTTTTCACCCCTGCTCAGCCTGATGGTTGTTGCGCCGCTGATGCTGATTGTTATTGGCCCGGCGGGTATCTCGGTAGGTAATGCGCTGTCTGGCGGGATTATCTGGCTGGTGAATAACATGGGACCGTTTGCCGGAATTATTGTCGGCGGCACACTCTCGCTAATGATCATAACCGGCATGCACTATGTGCTCGTGCCCATCATCATCAACAATATTACCCGCCTGGGTTACGATCCTATTAAGCCCATCATGTTTGCAGCCAACTTTGGTCAGGCCGGAGCTGCATTCGGTGTGTTCCTGCGCTCCCGCAGTAAAAAGACCAAATCACTCGCACTTTCCACGTCATTCAGCGCCCTGATGGGGGTAACTGAACCAGCCATGTACGGCATTAATATCCGCTTCAAGAAGCCATTCGCCGCTGCTCTGATTGGAGGGGCTGCTGGGGGATGCCTGGCTATGACGATGGGTGCCAAGGCTTATGCCTATGCACTGGCAGGGTTGTCCGGATTGCCGTCACTGGCAGGAGAAGGATTCGTCTGGGCACTGGCGAGTATGGCCCTTGCCTTTGCGGTTGCAGCCGGACTCACTGTGGTGCTGGGATTCGAGGAAAAACCTGAGCAGTCAGCACCCGAAGCATCATTGTCTTCTCAGGCAGCTACGACAGCAATGCCACTGAACAATGCTGTCGCCTTTTCAGCTAACGAAACATTACATGCTGGGGTCAGTCCTGTCAGCGCCAGCCCTTCTGAGCGGCTGTTTGCACCATGTTCAGGCCAGCTTACGCCACTTAGCGAATTAAGCGATCCGGTATTCGCTGATGAAGTTTTCGGCAAGGGAATTGCCATCGTCCCGCTGAATGGAGAACTGGTGTCGCCGGTTAACGGTCGTGTGGGTTCAGTCTTTGCTACGAATCATGCAATTACGCTGGAGAGTCATTCGGGGGCGGAGGTGTTAATCCACATCGGCATCGACACGGTCAAATTGAATGGGCGACACTTCACAAGGCTTGTCGAGGACGGTCAGGAAGTCACTATCGGGCAGCCTCTCATCAACTTTAATCTTGATGCACTCATCGCAGAAAACATTGATCCCAGCGTCATTGTCATCGTGACGAATACCGACAACTACGGCGATATCAGCCTGATTTCTAACGGGCATGTGGATACGCGCGACGAATTTTTAAAACTGGCAGCGACGGCTGCATAAGGGGAGAGTAAATGACTTTTACAAAATCGTTTCCGGAGAATTTTTTGTGGGGTGGTGCCACTGCGGCTAACCAGCTTGAAGGGGCTTTTGACGCTGACGGTAAAGGATTATCTGCGTCTGACGTGTTTATCTTTGACAGCCAGGCACCCAAAGAACGTTGGCTCGATCAGTGGGCTGGCATGACGCACGCGCAAGTAGCTGAAGCGCAGGATCCTCACAGTAAAAAATACTATCCTAAACGCCGGGGTAACGATTTCTATCATCATTATGAAGAAGACATCGCAATGTTCGCGGAGATGGGATTTAAATGCTTCCGCATGTCAATTGCATGGACGCGCATCTACCCGCGCGGAGATGAAACCAAACCTAATGAAGCGGGTCTGGCATTTTACGACCGCGTGTTTGATACGTTGCGCCGTCACAACATAGAACCCGTTGTTTCTCTTTCCCATTATGAGATGCCACTGACGCTGGTTACCGAATACGGTGGCTGGACCAACCGCCAGGTAATCGATTTCTATCTGCAGTTTGCCACAACGGTTTTCCAGCGATATCGCAGCAAGGTGAAATACTGGATGACGTTCAACGAAATCAACTGCGTCAAGCACCATCCGTACGTCAGTGTTGGCGTCATAGAAGAGAATCATCCCGACCTTGAACAAGCAAAATATCAGGGAGCGCATCACCAGTTTGTTGCCAGCGCACTGGCAACCAAAGCCTGCCACGAAACCATTCCGGGCTCGCAGGTAGGTTGCATGATCAGCTATCAGATACTTTATCCGCATACCTGCCATCCTGACGACCTCCAGGCCTGTGAAGAAGCGCAGCGAGTATCGTTATTCTTCAGTGATATTCAGGCGCGTGGAGCTTATCCGGCATGGAGCGATCGTATGTTCGCTGCTAAAGGAGTGAAGCTGATAAAAGAGCGAGGTGATGATGAAATCCTGCGCCAGTATCCGGTCGATTTCGTGTCATTCAGCTATTACATGTCTAGCACCATCAGTGCTCATCCTGAGAAGCTGGAAGGCGTTCAGGGTAATCTTATTACTGGTGGTATCCGTAATCCGCATCTGCCGGAAAGCGACTGGGGCTGGCAAATCGATCCTAAAGGGCTTCGTCTTGCGCTAAACCAGCTCTACGATCGCTATCAGAAGCCGCTGTTCGTTGCCGAAAACGGTCTGGGTGCAATGGACATCCCGGATGAGAATGGCATTGTGCAGGATGATTACCGCATCGACTATCTGCGCCTGCACATCAAACAGATGAATGAAGCCATCAGCGATGGGGTCGACCTGTTTGGTTATACCTGGTGGGGACCGATTGATATGATTAGCGCCAGTACGTCGCAGATGTCCAAGCGCTACGGCTTTATTTATGTTGATCAGGATGATGTGGGTAATGGAACGCTTAAACGTTCCCGTAAGAAGAGTTTTAGTTGGTATCAGAAAGTCATTGCTTCTAACGGACGCGACCTCAGTTAATCCAGTCTGTAACAGGGCAGCGATTTGCTGCCCTGTTACAGACCATTGACCTAATTTAAAGCGAGGCCTTTAAAGCTCTGAGTCTCTGAGTATAGTCTGGCGGGTTGTACTGAATTCAGGGGCTACAGCACCTTACCAGCCAGCCCCCCAATTGCTCCCTAAATGACGCGGATTTCAACGCATATTCAGACAGAAATTATTGCCAGATCGGCTGAGCTGGAATACCCCCCAGGGGGGTATTGCCCGGATATTGTCCCGGTCATATCGTGACAGGCTGTCATCGGCTCCAGTCTTCCAGCTTCAGGCCCGGTACGCGCGCAAACTCCCTCACATTATTTGTCACCAGAACGGCGCAGGCGGCAACGGCATGTCCGGCAATGGGCGTGTCGTTCGGGCCACCAGGCGTGCCGGCAGCGGTCAGTGCGGCTTTGATTTCTGTGGTCGCGTCCACCGCGGCCCGATCCCAGGGCAGGACGGCGTCAAGTCGGGCGCGGAACGCGTCACCCAGCTGCGCGTGACGCGGGGAGGCTTTTTTTGATCGCCCCGAAACGCATCCCGGCGCAGGTGATAGCCGACACAACGATGCGGTGGTTAAGCAGCACCGCCTGCTCCAGACGGTTCAGGACAGCTTCCGGCTGCTCACGCATGATGTAGAAGCAGATACAGGTCTCCAGCATGTACGTTTTGTTCACAGGTCAAATCTTCCTTCATCACTGACAACATCCCCGCGCTCTGCCATAAAGTCCGCGTCGGCTCTTTCCAGCTGGCTGAACGAGCGCCAGGTGGGCCGGACTGGGCGCAGGATGATGGTGTCACCTTCGCGGACGATCTCCAGCGCGCTGACACCGCTAAAGTCCAGATCGCGGGGCAGACGGATGGCGCGGTTATTGCCGTATTTGAATACAGATACGGTTCGCATGGTTTTACCTCATGTCGGGGATATCCTTACAGATATGCTAAGTATATGCAGATGCCTGGCATATTTATTTATCGGGCATATGCTGAATTTATGTGTATTTCTTTCTTTTCCGCGTGAAAGTGACCGGAAAGTGATCATCATCCGTTGACGAGGTAAGAGGTATTTCTTTGCAGCACAGTAAAGCGTTTCAAAATGGAGTGCGCTGGCTGATCCAGCGCCATACAATCACAATTGCCAGCTGGCACATAAAGGCATCCAGAGTTCCATGAAGGCCGCACGCAAAGGGCTGTTTAAATCCTGAGCTGGAAGTTTGTACAACCAGCTAATAGCTCGTCTGAGTGGGATCCTTCCCTCATGCGCTACCGGTCAGGCCCGCCGCAGAGAGCTGCCGGGCGGGCGGTGTGGGAAGAATGTGAATATAAAATATGTAAGCGGCCCGGTAAAATACTGAGTTTACCGGGCCTGCCTCCTGGTAATACAGGGGGTTTATCACCCGAAGATGACCCTTTGCGGATCCAGATATCTTCTGGGAAGATAACGGTCAAGGTTTTTGCCCTCACAGTAGTGGGTAAAATCCTCATAATTACTGACACCCATTTTGTCATAGATGCTTTGCAACCTGTTTTCGATTGTCCGGCGTGAGCGGTTCAGCATATTTGCCATTTGTCTGCACGTGATCCCCTGGAGCTTAAGAAATATAATTTCACATTCTTTCTCATTGAAATCGTTATCGGGAATAGTAAGCAATAACGAACCGGGTTTTCTGCCTCTAATGAAATCATTGGGCTTTAAAACCTCCACGTACCTGTTATGATGTATAAGCCCCACTACTTTGTTATCTTCAAATAAAGGTATTTTCTCAACGGTGAAAGGTGATATTGCCGCTTCAGGATGTATTTCCAGCATTTTTAATGACTTTTCCGGATTGTTAATAACCTGTTTGTCCTGCTCCCACCATGCATTGAGTGATTTTTCATTATCAAATATTCTGGCCTGAACTTCAGAATAGAGCTTACCTATCAGACCATCAGGGGTGTTAAACCCGACAAGCCTGGCGAGTGCCAGATTAGCGTAAATATATCGGGACTCGCAATTGACGACCGAGTAAGGTTCAGACATCCGGTCGAAACTGTTCCTCATAATATCCGGTACATTGATTTCAGGAATAATATTTTTACCGCTAATGATTGTGTGTGATTTGTTTTCCGGCGTATCCATAACGTTCCCTCATTTAACGTAGGTTATTTTGCATCATACAGTGGCTAAAATAAGTGCAGGCAGGGCCCCGGAACAGTGTATTTTTTACCCGAATCATAAGGGTGACTTAATAGAGGTATGCCAGGACTGCCTTTTAAAGCAGGAACAGGGTACTGCACTTTGGTATAGGTTAGAATAGCGCAGCGTTATTTTCTGACTGGTAAGAAATTATGCAGTGCTTTTGCTGTCTCACCCCGGGAGCGCAGCAAGTGCCCGGTGACAGATGAGGCATGCATCTTAAAGTAAAGGTAATTCAGGTGACCTGAACAAGTTGAAGAATAAAGGCAAACTCCAGTGGATATGACTGTACGGAAGAATAAAAATCCGCTTAACGAGTGGCCGTCAGCCTTCACAGGAGCCACGTTACAGGGAGGACGGGTTCCGTAACATCATTAATTACAATAATATAAGCGTGACCATCAGGACCGGGGCAATGCCCGATTAAATTTATACGCCCTGCGGGAGACTCAGATATCCACGGACTACTGTAGTCAGTGGATATAATATTGATTTTAATGAGTGTAACAAGTCTGGTGCCGGGTTCTGAGCGTTAATTGATTATACGGAATCCCTGTATAAAACGCTCGCGTAATCCCGGCACGAATCTTTACTGAAATCCGTGCGCCGTAAAAAGAAATCGATAATTCCGTCGTAGTCGATTCCTGGTTTCGAAACTTTAACCTCCGATTTTCTCCAGTCGATTCTCTTTAAAGTTTCAAGGGCTTTCACTTTTTTACCTTCCGCTGCCAGCCTGCATGACTGCGTAAGCTCTTCCGTGATTTGAAGTTCTGCCCGCATATAACCGAGAAATTTTTCATGTTCCGACGTCAGACTGCTGTCTGAAACAACAGTCTCCTGAGAAACAGGATTCTGAACCACGGGCCGGGATGTCTTATCAGATAAAGCACATCCGGAAGTTATTATTATATTGATAAAAAGACAAACTTCTTTCATTGGCGTTTCCGTATGGTAATAGTGGATTAAACGGCCGCTTGTCTGCGGTTGATTACGCCGTTACGGAATACGACATCAGTGTCGCAGGTTGGTTCTTCCGAACTGACAACCTTCATCATCATTATCACCCGCGCCGCGAAATACCATTAAATTTTATAAAAGTATTGCCGGTGTGCAATTTCGCGCCAGCCGTAAAACAGAACGCCCGGTGCAACGGATGTATTGAAACCCGGAAGTAACCATCAAAAATAATTTATGGTTTTTTGAATAAAATATTTTTACCGGCATCTTCCGCAGAGTATTATGATGAAAACCAGCCCGGCTTTAAAAAACGACGATGCTGATTAGTTCATTGATTTTTTTCTTATTGCAATGTTGCAGTACTGGGCATGTTTTTCATTCCGCCCGCTGATGCTCATTTTCAGGTAAAAATTACCTGTATTAATTGGTAATTTTTACCTATGCACCTCAGTAAATCTTGCTATTATTTATCCTGTTTTTTGGGTATCTGTTTTAGGTTGATTTTCTCTGGGTTTAAGAAGCATGCACGGGATTTATATTTTGCTGATGACGGTTCTGATCTGTTTTGCCGGTTTTCTTTCCGGCACACTCAAATCTAATGAAAAGCTGAATCGGGTCTCTGTTATGAGAGATGCCGGCTGCGCCGTGACTCTGGGCTCGGTGCTGTTTGTAGGGGCCCTGTTTGCTGACTTGCGCGTTTCAGAGTTAATCATGGCGGCCGGAATATCGTCCCTGTTCTTCCCTTTTATTATACGATTTACAAAGGTCGCTTCATGATCCCTTCTGTGACGCCGGAATAACCGGCCTGATTTAGATGAATTTTAAGCCATGACGCCAGCAACAGGGGAATAATATAACAACAAACAAAAATGAGTGACTGCATTCCGGCAATCCGGATTTTCCCGTATTTCCGAGAGTCATATTAATATTTTTTCATTTCAGTATTTGCGGAGCCTGATATCCCTGTAACTGGGCTTTTCTGAATCTGATGGCCGCAGCTCTGCGGCTCTTTTTTTAAACCGGGCCGGGAATATTTTACATGTCCGGGCAGTTAAAAATCACGGATCTGATTATAAAAGGGTGCGTGTAATGAAAGGGATTTTTTCCATAGTGCTCATGGTCTTGGTTCTGTAGTGGTCAAGTAAAACTGGCCACGGTTTTATGTGTTATCCAGTATCTTCTCTCTGACTCATCAGGCGTCAGCCCGCCATTGTACTGATGAGGCCTGAATACGTTGTAGTAACCCGTTATATATCGACTGACTTCGCGTTGTGCTGTCATTGGATCGCTGTATCCACCTTCCGGTATTTGAAAGTATATTAGAATGAGTATCCCAGCAGTTTCCTTTCCGGCTGACGCTTTGCTTTATCTGCCTTTTCCACAGCAGCTGCCGGAACTTCAGGCTTGTATATTGGCTTCCCTGATCCGAATGGAACATCACTCCGGCTGGCTTATTCCGGCTTTCCCAGGCCATTTCCAGTGCTTTGATGACCAGGCCCGTATCCGCAACCGCTGACATTACCCAGCCAACAGGTTTACGGGCAAACAGATCCATCACAACTGCCAGATAGCGCCAGTTCTGACTTGTCCAGATATAAGTGATGTCGCCGCACCAGACCTGATCAGGCTCCGTTACGGTAAACTGACGGGCCAGCGTATTTGGCAGGTTTATATGTTCCTGAGCGACTTTCCTGTATGCGTGTTTCCCCGGCTGACAACTGCTCAGCCCCAGTATTTTCATTATCCTGCTGGCCCGATAACGGCTTAATGGCAGCCCCCCGAGGGTGATGATGCCCGCGAGTGTTCTGGCTCCGGCAGAACCGTTGCTGAGGCGGTGAACACGACGAACTTCGCTATAAAGTCTGACCCGCTCCGGGTTGATGATATGCCGTTTTTTTGCCCAGTATTTGTAACTACTGCGGTGTATTTCGAACACGTCACAGAGGCGGCTAACGGTATGACTTTTCCTGAGTTTTTCAACTAGCGAGAACTGTTCAGGGAGTCTGACATCAAGAGAGCGGTAGCCTTTTTTAATATAGTATTATGTTCCTCCAGGAGACGGACTTGTTTTTCCAGCTCACGAATACGCTGCTGCTCAGCGGTGAGCGGTGAGGCTTTTGGTGTGAGGCCTTCACGCTCCTGCCGAAGTTGTTTTGCCCATGATTCGAGAGCAGATGAGCTGACAATCATTGCTTCACTTGCTGCACGGTATGTATAGCCCTGATCGACGATGAGCTGAGCGCATTCAAGTTTAAATTCCGCAGAGAAAGTCCGCTTTATTTTCGTTGTCATTCTGTCACCTGTTTAATGGTTAGGGTGAGAATATCACCTTTAATCAGGTGGCCAAATTTACTGTGCCACTACACCCCGGCTGTCGGGATAATGGGTGGTGAGACCCGCGGCTGCGGGGTTATCTGTACGGGCAAAAGAGCGGGAGATGCAGCTTTCCGGTACTTGCGTCGCGGCCGCGATATCCGACCTTCGCTCTGCCAGAGGCGCATCCATTTAAAGAGCAGATTGTCATTAATGCCGTATTCACGTGCAAGTCCGGCCACACTTCTGCCTTCTTCGCTGGCTTTCAGTGCCATTTTGACCAGTTTAAGCTTCAGTTCAGGGGAATAATGCTGACGGG
Organism: Winslowiella toletana; assembly: GCF_017875465.1. Taxonomy (NCBI): domain Bacteria; kingdom Pseudomonadati; phylum Pseudomonadota; class Gammaproteobacteria; order Enterobacterales; family Erwiniaceae; genus Winslowiella; species Winslowiella toletana. The sequence continues at coordinate 4,322,608 of NZ_JAGGMQ010000001.1, read as the reverse complement.
AACGTCGTTCTTCAGTACTCACGGAGGTGTCCACCTGCAAAAAAATAAGTGGACGCCTAAACTACAGAGCCTGACGAAGTAAACCAGACGGTGCTGAGCTGACGCTTACCGAATAATATCACTTCAGATTACAGTTAATTACGTTAGGTATGTTTTAAAGGGGCTAAGGTAACATTCAATCTGTACGTTTTGATATAGGTGCCAGAACTCGACTACCTCTAATCGAACATCGAAGTCGTAGGCTTGTCAGTATTATCGGGAAAACCCACCCTGACAAAAGGACTGCCATGGCTGCGCTACTTTTTAATCAGTTTGCCTACATATTTAACACGAATTACCTGTTCAGCAATGTGTCTGACAAACTCTGATCGCTTAATTTCCGGATCGCTGTTTACTGTACGGTGAAGGTGCGTGTGCTACTTCCGCTCTTGGCACCAAACTACCTCAGACATTAACTACCGCCGATAAGGTGCTTACAACGGTTTGTGGCATCCCAGTTTGGCTCCACTGGCGTTTTAAATTCAGAAAATAATTTAGCCGGTTCCGTATAGACGGTTACGGTATAGTCAGATGGGATTTCTCTCACACCATAGTAAGGGTCAAGAAAATAGTGTTTTCCAGGTTGCGGGATGAATGAAACCCACCTCGATTCTATATATCCCTCTCTGTTGTACTCCTGTGTTCCGTCACCCAACGATCCTGTGGTAGTGAGTCGCTGAAAAGCCATTAGACGTCCTGGCTGAACTTTCCCTGTCAGAACTCGCCCTTCTGAGGGAAGTATATTTGAATCCAGTTCGTAACGTTCAGCTCTGTCAAAGCACGCACCTTTCTTTTCATAGATAGAGAGATAGAAAGTACCAACAAAACCTTTTGGATTTTTTATGACAACTGTAGCGGCATCCTTGCCTTCATAATCTCTGTAATCCAGGGGCAGCAAGGTAGAGCATCCTGTCAGTAAAATAACAGTGAAGAGTGCAGTAAGTCGATGATAAGTTGAATCTAAAAGCATGGGCTTTCTGTTCCAGATTGAAAATATATCGGATGATATCGGCAGAGCCAGGCACAAACTTTATAGTTGTTGTCTGATTTTGTCACTAACGGTGCGAAAGTGATCCATATCCGACGCCTGAAATCTGATCCAGGGGTTAATCTGCTCTCCTGAACAGGGAGAGCTTATGGTCACTTTTGAGACAGTTATGGAAATTAAAATCCTGCACAAGCAGGGTCTGAGCAGTCGGGCGATCGCCAGGGAACTGGGCATCTCCCGTAACACCGTAAAACGTTATCTGCGGGCGCAGTCTGAGATACCAAAATATACGCCACGTCCCGTCGTCACCTCACTTCTGGATGAATACCGGAATTACATTCGTCAGCGTATCGCTGATGCCCATCCTTATAAAATTCCTGCGACGGTTATCGCCCGCGAGATCACGGAGCAGGGCTATCGTGGCGGCATGACTATCCTGAGGGAGTTCATACGCTCACTGTCCACACCGCAGGAGCCAGAACCTGTGGTTCGCTTCGAAACAGAGCCCGGACGGCAGATGCAGGTCGACTGGGGCGCCATGCGTAACGGCAAATCACCGCTTCATGCGTTCGTTGCCGTTCTGGGGTACAGCAGAATGCTGTACATCGAGTTCACCGACAATATGAACTATGACACGCTGGAAAAGTGTCACCGTAATGCGTTCAGCCTCTTCGGTGGTGTACCGCGTGAAGTGCTGTACGACAATATGAAAACGGTGGTTCTCCAGCGTGATGCGTACCAGACCGGCCAGCACCGGTTCAATCCGTCCCTGTGGCAGTTCGGCAAAGAGATGGGCTTCTAACCCCGGCTGTGTCGTCCCTTCAGGGCACAGACAAAAGGCAAAGTGGAGCGAATGGTGCAGTACACCCGCAACAGCTTCTACATCCCGTTAATGACGCGCCTGCGTCCGATGGGGATCACCGTTGACGTTGAAACAGCAAACCGCTATAGCCTGCGATGGCTCTACGATGTGGCCAATCAACGGAAGCAGAAACCATCAAGGCTCGTCCCTGTGATCGCTGGGTGGAGGAACAGCAGTCTATGCTGGCCCTGCCGCCTGAGAAAAAACAGTATGACGTGCAGGTTGACGAAAGCCTGGTAACCTTCGACAGGCAGCCATTGCATCATCCACTGTCTGTCTATGATACGTTCTGCAGAGGAGCCGCATGATGGTCGGGCTGCAACATCAACGGCTGATGGTGCTTGCCGAACAGCTCCAGCTGGACAGTCTTATCAGCGCAGCGCCAGCCCTGTCGCAACAGGCAGTGGACCAGGAATGGAGCTATATGGACTTCCTGGAGCATCTGCTGCATGAGGAGAAACTGGCCCGTCATCAGCGTAAACAGGCGATGTATACCCGAATGGCGGCCTTCCCGGCGGTGAAAACGTTCGAAGAGTATGACTTCACCTTCGCGACAGGTGCTCCGCAGAAGCAAATCCAGTCACTGCGTTCCCTGAGCTTCATTGAACGCAACGAAAACATCGTGTTGCTGGGGCCATCCGGCGTGGGGAAAACGCATCTGGCAATAGCAATGGGCTACGAAGCGGTACGTGCGGGTATCAAGGTTCGCTTTACAACGGCGGCGGATCTGTTGCTTCAGTTGTCCACCGCGCAACGGCAGGGCCGCTATAAAACAACGCTCCACCGTGGCGTAATGGCACCGAAGCTGCTCATCATCGATGAAATAGGTTATCTGCCGTTCAGCCAGGAAGAGGCAAAGCTGTTCTTCCAGGTTATAGCCAAACGTTACGAAAAGAGCGCGATGATCCTGACATCCAACCTGCCGTTCGGACAGTGGGATCAGACGTTCGCCGGGGATGCAGCACTGACATCCGCAATGCTGGACCGAATCTTACATCACTCACACGTTGTTCAAATAAAAGGAGAGAGCTATCGACTGAAACAAAAACGAAAAGCCGGGGTTATCGCTGAAGCTAATCCTGAGTAAAACGGTGGATCAATATTAGACCGTCGGTGGAGATGTAGATGGATCACTTTTTACCCGTCGTTGACAGTTATAAAATCCCCTCAAAGCAATGCTCAAGCCTTCGCGATGCGGGAATATTCTTTATAACTCGCCGGGATGGTCGCCCACGAACAACATGGGGCCACTTCAATAACCCGCTCTCATTCAGGAAAATGATTGTGGCTGACTGTCCCGAGCCAAACTTCGGAGCTTTAGATAACTAATGGCACGTAATCGGTCGAATAAAGAAGATGTCTGGATGCCTCCGCGCGTTTATCGCGGAAGGTCTGCATTTGAATTTAAGCCAAAGAACGGTGGAGCAATCCGCCTATGTGGCTTTGAATCCAGCCAGTCGCAAGTATGGGCGGCATACGAAGCGCTGATTAACGATCGTAAGAATGAAGATGCTTTCGAAGGATTAGCAGAAAAGTTCTTTAGCTCTGCTGACTTCTTCGAATTGTCAGTTGAAACGCAAAAGGACTATCGAAAATATTCGTTAAAAGTTCTTTCTGTGTTTGGGAAAATGCACCCTGACTCAATAAAGCCAGAACACATTCGCAAATATATGGATAAACGCGGAGTGAAAAGTCGAACCCAGGCTAACAGGGAGAAGGCATTCATTTCCCGTGTGTACCGCTGGGGCTATGAAAGAGGCATGGTGAAGGGGAATCCATCGAAGGGGGTAAAGCAGTTTAAAGAAGTGGCACGCGATCGGTACGTAACAAATGCTGAGTATAATGCCCTGTTTAGTATCGCCCCGCCTATAGTGCAAATTGCGATGGAATTGGCTTACCTTTGCTGCGCCCGCCAGGCTGACGTATTGGAAATGAAAAAAAGTCAGTTCATGGAAGAAGGCATACTGATCAAGCAAAGCAAAACCAGCGTTGCGCAGATAAAGGGCTGGAGTCCTCGACTTGAAGCCGCCATCAAATTGGCCAGCGCCCTGCCTCTTAACAAAGGCACGAGTACTATTTACGTGATGCACCAACAATCAGGCTCGAAGTATACAAGGGATGGCTTTAACAGTCGTTGGATGAAAGCGAAGCAAGATGCCAAGGAACAATTCCCGGATATAGACTTTAACTTCACGTTCCATGACCTCAAAGCAAAAGGCATATCTGATCTTACTGGAACGATATACGACAAGCAGGCTATATCTGGACATAAGAATGTTGAACAAACTGCCAGATACAATCGAAAAATCGCTGTAGTTCCGGTTGTTGGGGGGCAGTAATAGCCTGAAGATATTATGAAGGGATATTATGAAAGCACCTTAAAAGCACAAAGCCACCCGCTGGGTGGCTCTGCTAAACCAACATAACACATTGATTTAGTTCTGCTTTTATATGGTGCCCGGGGCGGGACTTTAATCGTTATGCAGTAGATTGAAATAAAAAGCATTTATTTATCCATGCGACAAAAAAGCCCCCAAATTTGCCCCCACAGTAGCTGAGTTACAGTTTACCTAGTCTTCTATTTTCAGGCTGGATTCACCTTTTCCAGCAACCACCTAGCTGTCACTTGCAATAAGTGCATGAGACCTTGCCGGATAACTCCACTCTCCGACGCATACTAACAGCTGGCAACAGATGCCTTCACATGCCCCGCCATCCCATCGCTTACCCAGCACTGTATCCATCAAAACAATTAAGGCTGCTTCCAGACGAAAAATGTATTGAGCGATAGTTTCTGTTGTTTTCTGAGGAGCTCGTTATGGCTGACGCTTTTGCCTTGCGCTTCCTTTCAATAAGGCATGAATATTAACCCACTAAATTTGATGTCTATTTTTGAGTTAATTTTTCCTGTGATTCAGGATAGCGTTCACCCACGATATCTAATCTGTTCAGCGTGTTACGTATATCAGCAAGCTCATCTGTAGTTAATTCAACGTCTGTGCTTGCCAGATTCTCTTTAAGTCGTCCAATCTGTTTGGTGCCAGGAATCGGAACAATGCCATCATATTGAGCAAGCAACCAGCTCAGGGCAATTTGGGCGGGGGGGCTATTTTTTTTAACAGCCAGCAGTTTGAGGTAGTCGACCAACTGCAGATTCTGGCGGAGATTATCCGGAGAGAAGCGCGCAATCTGGCTTCTGAAATCACTGGCATCAAAGGTGGCTTTTGCGTCAAAACGTCCGGTGAGAATGGCTTTACCTAACGGGCTAAAAGGTACGAAACCAATCCCTAACTCCCTCAAAGCAGGTAAAATTTTCTCTTCAGGCTGCCGATACCACATTGAATACTCACTTTGTACTGCGGCCAGCGGTTGTACTGCATGTGCACGCCGTATGGTCTCTTCTGATGCCTCAGAAAGCCCCCAGTGAATCACTTTTCCTTCAGTAATCAAATCCCCCAGGGTTCCCGCTACGTCTTCAATCGGCACAGCAGGATCAACACGATGCTGATAGTAAAGATCGATATGATCGGTGCCAAGGCGCTGCAGAGAACCTTCGACGGCTTTACGAATTGATTCAGGACGACTTGAAAGGCCGATTGCACGACCATTTGGTCCATCCGCATCATTACCTTGCGATAAATCAAAACCAAACTTTGTCGCTATCACCACATCATCACGGAACGGGGCTAATGCTTTACCTAATAACAATTCATTGGTACAGGGCCCGTAAACTTCCGCAGTGTCAAATAAGGTCACCCCCATCTCGAATGCGAGGCGAATAACTTTGATAGCTTCATCGTCAGATATATAAGGTGGGTAGCTTTGTGTGAAACCCATACATCCAAGCCCAAGGGCTGATACCTTTAACCTGGCATTGCCTAAGTAGCGAGTATTCATCAACATGGCCCTGTAATTAATTGACAAATCAGAAAATTTTAAATAGCCAGCAACCTGCCGGATCTGAATCGAGAAATAAGCCTGAGCCATATATCAGTCAGGCTTATTAACATTAAGCCTGAGCCATATATCACTCAGGCTTATTAACATTAAGCTACATCTCCTGGCTGGTTGGCCTGAAGAGGATTTCATTAATATCTACATTTTCAGGTTGAGTGATGGCAAATTCTACCGCGCTGGCAAAAGAGGATGGCGGAATCGCATGTTCGTCATAAAATTGCCTGATTTGCCCGGCAACACCCTCTTCAGTGATGTGATGGGTAAGCTCAGTGTCTACAGCACCTGGCGAGATGATCGTGGTGCGCAGATTATAAGGTTTCACCTCAGCGCGCAGCCCTTCACTGATAACGCGAACGGCATGCTTGGTTGCACAATAGATGACTCCAGCAGGTGTCACCTTGTGGCCCGCGATGGAGGATACATTGATGATATGACCAAATTTCTGTTCTTTCATAATGGGAAGTGCGGCGGCAATCCCATACAGAGTGCCTTTGATATTGATATCAATCATATTATCCCACTCATCAACTTTCAGGCTTTCCAGCATCGACTGCTGCATCAGCCCGGCATTATTAATGAGAACATCAATGCGCCCAAAGGAATCTACTGCTGCCTTCATCAGCTTTTCAACCTGAGCTTTCTCAGTCATATCAGTTGCAAGCGCCAGCGCCTTGCCGCCCTCACGTTCAATGTCCTGAACCAGTTTCTGAAGTCGGTCAATACGACGAGCGCCCAGCACCACTATCGCGCCTTTTGCACTTAATGTACGCGCGGTGCATTCACCCAGCCCGCTGCTGGCACCAGTGATCACTACGACTTTGCCAGTGATGTTATTACTCATTCAGTATCTCCATATTGCTGGTCAGAGACTTTTTCCAGCCATTCAACAACACTGCCATCATGTGCTTCCTGAATGGCAATATGCGTCATTGCGGTAGTCGCGCTGGCGCCATGCCAGTGCTTTTCATCGGCCGGGATGCAGACCACATCGCCAGCACGAATTTCGCGTGCCGGCTCCCCCCAGGTTTGTACGTAACCAAAGCCGGACGTTACAATCAGGCGCTGACCCAGTGGGTGCGTATGCCAGGCAGTGCGGGCTCCGGGCTCAAAAGTGACATGGCCAGCGCTGGCTCGCGCGTTTTCATCGGCTGCAAACATGGGATCAATGCGAACCGTGCCGGTAAACCAGTCTTCAGGACCCACCATTGACGCTTGTGATCCGGCTTTATTGATTGTAGTCATCTCATTTCCTTAAAACTGTCTGGATAAATTTGTATTAATCAGCAGGTGACTCAGGCCAGTCAGACTTAAACGCCTGTACCGAAACGCTTCTTCAGTAAATGCTGTCAGCTGCATATTGGACTTCCAGTATGCACCATGAATTAATTAGCATTAACCCTGAAAAATTGAATGCATATATGAGTAAATTTCATCAGTGTGGATTTAATTCGCCACCCTATCCGCCTATTTCAGCCAGAAAATCTTTGCCTGGCCACCAGAGCAACAGGCACTGCCATCATCACTAGTAGCGCACTCCAGAGAAATGCCATGCCCATCTGATCCACCGGAACCACCAATCCTAATAGCGGACTGGCCAGGCCGATGGCCAGGTCGGGAAATGCTGAGTATGTCGCCATTGCCACCCCCTTGTTCGCCCCACCCAGTCGGCGTACCGCTTCAGCACCAAAGGCTGGATAAACCATCGCCCACCCGGCGCCAGTTAATCCAGCGCCTGCTGCGGCAATCCAGGGTGATGGGGCCGCCCATAGAAGTGCCTGACCGGCTGCTGTCACCAGCGAAAACCCAATGCCCACTCGTATGCCACCAGATTGATCGATTAACTGGCCGAGGAACAACCGTGCTGCGATTAACGCGGCAGCAAATGCGGTCACCGGCAACCAGCCCATTCCCCAGCCTTTTTCTGCATACAGTAATACCGAAAAGGAGAGCAACGCAGCGTAGCCGACACCATTAAAAGCCGCACCCAATCCAGGTAGCCAGACCGAGGAGAGAGCCTGTGAAAGCGTTCCCTTTTGCTTCGCAGGTTCGACGCGTTCTGGCAGAATACGTACCACGGCCATTACCGCGAGTGGCAATAGCGCGGTAGTAATCGCGATGGACTCAAAGCCTGAATGATCAAAAATAAAAGTGCCAAACGGTGCACCAACGGCGAAAGCGGCAAACATTGCGGTTCCTACCCAGGCGATAACCCGTCCTGTTTGTTTTCCTCCCGCCAGTGACAGCCCAAGCGTCATGCCACCGGTGATAATGAAGCTTTCCGCACCACCAACAATAGCTCTGCCAGCCAATACCAGAACGATGGCAACCATCGGCTGAGCGGCAAAGGGTATCGAGATCAGGTAAAATACGCCGCCAGCAATCGCCAGTAATAACCCAAGATAAATAGCCCGCCGCCCGCCAGATTGATCCGCATAACGACCGGCAATAAAGCGAGATGCCAGAGACGCGGCAAACTGCACACCCGTCACCAATCCGACGGTAAAGGTGCCAAATCCCAGCTGCTGATGAACGTAACGTGGAAGCACTGGCAGCGCGATGCCAATAATTAAAAATCCGGACAAAACAACCAGCATTAATGTCAGCAACATCCGCATAAAACTCATTGATTCGTCAGACTGAACCGACTCACTCTGCATAACCCATTTCTCTTAAAATAATAGATCGGCCCGCCAGATAGCGGGCTATCAGACTCACTGCTCAGACTGCGGCAGCGCAAAAGCAATGATGTAGTCGCCTCTGATCGGCGTGGTGCGGTTTCCTCCGGCAGTTATCACCACATACTGGCGACCATTCTGCGCGGTATAAGTCATCGGCGTAGTCTCTCCGCCGACCGGTAAACGTCCTTTCCAGAGTTCACGACCCGTTTTGATATCGATAGCGCGGATATAGTAATCCTGGGTTCCCGCCATAAAGACCAGCCCTGACGCCGTAGTGATCGGCCCACCCAGAGTGGGTAAACCTACCGGTACAGGCAAGTGCATGGCGATACCTAACGGCCCGGTATCTTCAACCGTCCCCATCGGCACGGACCAGACAATTTTTTTGGTCGCAAGATCAATGGCGGTCAGGGTTCCATAAGGGGGTTCCTGGCATGGAATACCTAATGGCGAAAGAAAGCGCGACTGCTCAACACCCCATGGAGTGCCATACTGCGGAGCACCGCCATCATGCGTGCCGTCACCACTAACGTTGGTATCATACTGCTGACGACGAACCAGACGATTCAGAACCCCCATGCGCGAATCATTAACCAATAAATACCCGATATTTTCAGCAATTGATGAAGATCCCCAGTTCATACCGCCCGCCCAGCCCGGAAAGAAGATTGAGGTCTTTTCCGAAGGGGGAGTGAACACACCGTCATAACGCGCCTGACGGAACTCAATGCGACAAACGAGCTGATCAAGCGGCGTCATGCCCCACATGCGAGATTCTTTCAACGGTTCAGTGCCAATTGAAGGCATTTCAACGGAGAAAGGTTGCGTCGGCGAAGTGCGGTCATCACTGACTCCGCCTTGTGGCACGACACGCTCTTCAACCTTAGTGACAGGGACACCGGTGCGACGGTCTAGCATGAAAATTTCACCGCGCTTAGTCGTCTGAATCAGTGCCGGTATCATGCCGCCTTTGCCGTCCGGAACATCATAAAGCGCCGGCTGCGACGGCACATCGTAATCCCAACGGTCGTGATGAACCGTCTGGAAATGCCAGCGCTCGCGACCGGTCGCGATATCAAGAGCCACAACCGAAGACGAGTATTTATCGGCTGCTGGCGATCGGTGCCCGCCCCAGAAATCTGGCGTGGCATTACCGGTAGGGAGATAGATCAAACCAAGCTGGTCATCATAAGCTGGCGTAGACCAGACATTCGGAGTGCCAGGCGTGTAGCCTTCACCCTTAGGAGGAAGCGCTGTTATCGCCGGATTGCCTAAATCCCATGCCCATACAAGGGCGCCAGAATGCACATCAAAAGCGCGAATCACGCCGGACGGCTCACCCGTTTCATGGTTATCCTGCACCAGACCACCGACCACAATCAGGTTACGTACCACTGTGGGGGCTGCGGTAGGAAAATAGAATCCCGGTTTGAAAGTCCCCATTCCTGTATGAAGGTCAACAATGCCGTGTTTACCAAAGTCTTCACAGGGCTTGCCTGTTTGCGCATCCAGCGCCACCAGCCGTGCATCGACTGTGGTAGAGATAACGCGACGGCGACAAACGACGGAAGGATCACTGACCTGGGGCGGGCTGCCGGAATCGGTTGAGGCATCATAGAAGGCAACCCCCCGACAACGCGGGAAAAAATTACCGCTGGCATGCGGATTGTAATGCCATATTTGCTGACCGGTTTCTGCATTGAGGGCAAAAATCTGGCTGGAATGCGTGCAACCATAAAGCATACCGTTGGCAAATAAGGGGGTAACGACATGCGCTTGCGGACCTTCTGGCACTTCACCTGTACGGTATGTCCATGCCACGTCCAGGTTTGCTACATTTTCCGGAGTAATCTGTTCGGCTGTAGCATAGCGGGTGCCTGCCGGCGTGCGCCCATAATGGCGCCATTCAGGACCGGAGTTCGCGCCAGATGCCTTCCCGGCGACAGGCGCTGGAGGATGCCTGTCAGCCACAAGTGTTTGCGGTTCGAAGGCTTTCCAGCCTGTCGCTATTAAGGCAATAAAAATAATACCCGCAACGCTGTAAGCGGTTTTCCTGGGAGCCAGACGCTGCCTGAAATTAAGAAAAGGAACAATTAACAGAATAAGTAATGCCAATACTGATAAAGCAAAAAGACGCGATACAAGTGGCCAGAATATCAATCCGACATCCCATATTGACCAGACAACACTGGCTGCAAGGGCGATAAGGTATAGTGCAGCACCTGTTGGACGACGCAATCCCAGCAATATTCCGGCAATGGCGATAACTAAGCCTGCTGGCGCAAAGTACCAGGATCCACCGAGACTGATAAGGTAAATACCGCCAGCCAGCATAAACAAACCAACAGCCGCCACAATAATGGCGAGAATGATGATAATTGTTTTTACTGCCCCAGGTTTATTAAACGTAACCATTATTTAATGTCCTTTTATTAATGTTACAAACAGATGTTTAGTTGAACCATTCGCCTCCAGCACGCGAAGACTCTTCTCAAAGAGCAAAAAAAAGGCTCGTTTCGAAACCGAAACGAGCCTGAGGGTATTTAACGAACGGTATAGCCACCATCAACCGGCAGCGCGTGACCAATAATGAAACTGGATGCCGGGCTGCATAACCAAAGCACCGCATCGGCAATTTCTTCAGCGCGTCCCAAACGTTTAATCGGAACCTCTTTCATCATCTCAGCCATTGCTTCAGGCTGGCTTTCCAGCATGCCTGACACCATCGGTGTTTCAATAATGCCAGGGCAGATGGCATTAACACGGATATTTTGCGGTGCGTATTCCAGACCGGCGCTCTTAGTCAGACCAACCACGCCATGTTTTGAGGCATGATAAATGCCACGCTCCGCAATACCGACTAAGCCACCGAGCGAAGAATTATTGACGATGGCGCCACTACCCTGCTTCTTCATCTGAATCAATTCATATTTCATGCAGTTCCAGATGCCACGCAGATTCACATCCATAACAAAGTCGTAATCTTCCGGCTCTGCAAGGGCTGTTTCAGCAACCGGGCTTTGTACACCAGCATTATTAAATGCAACGTCGATACGGCCAAAGGTCGCAACGGCTTGATCCACCATAGCTTTGACTTCATCAATCTTTGCCACATCACAGCGAATGCCTGACGCTTTGTATCCTGCAGCGTTTAGCTCAGCAGCGGCTACACAGACAGCTTCCTCACTGATATCGGCCATCACCACGGCAGCACCGGCCGCCGCAAACGCTTTTGCTGTTGCCAGTCCCATTCCGGAGGCAGCCCCGGTAATCAGTGCCACCTGACCATTAAATGAAAAACTCATATTGATTTCCTTTTTTTAACGCAACGATGATCAGCAACACAGCTCGCCATCAATACGCTTTAGCAATTTGAAATGAATTAAATTCTCAGCGTGCCATGATAAAAATGACGTATTACTGATTAATCAGTGTGGGTTGTAACCGGGTTTTTTATACAGACTCGCTGGTTTCGCCAGAATGTCAGGCTGATAAACATCTGCAACCCAATTTTCTTTTTGAATGTCTTCAACGGAGACGGAAATAAATTGTTCATCGATCCCAAGAGAATCAGCGAGAGTTTGTGTTAATTTGCAGGCAATCAGCGTTTTATTTTCTTCAGACTGACCAACAATTTTAACAATGATATGGGGCATAAATGACTCCCTGATTAATATCTGTACATATGGATTGAGTGATGAAGATTGCTTATAACTAAAAGCTCACACTGTTCAGGAGAAAATTATTGCTTTAACGTCAGCTTAATAAGACGGTCGGCAGACGGGCCTTCAGCTCGTGGAGAACGGTTGGTGGTAATAACGTAAATATCGTTTCCCGCCGTTATAACATCGCGCAGGCGATCACCTGAGCTAAATATTTGTCTCAGGTTCTTCTTCGTCTTATCAAACATATACAATCCTTTCGCCCCGAGTGCGGCCACTAAAAGATTGTCCCCAGCGAACGTTGCACCGGAAGGCGCCCAGGTTTGCGATCCTGAATTAAGCCAGGCTGTTTTCATGCCAGCCCGCTCTTCGTCACCCTGTATCTCTGGCCAGCCGTAATTCGAGCGGGGTGTGACAAGGTTAATCTCATCATGAGCATTTTGGCCGTGTTCTGTGATAAACAGCTCACCACGCTGATTCCATGCCAGCCCCTGAGGATTGCGATGGCCCAACGAGTAAACCAGCGATCCGGGAATGGGATTGTCTTGCGGTTGCTTACCATCAAGGGTCATGCGCAGCACTTTCCCAGCCAGGTTTTGTATATCCTGCGGTCGCTGTTCATCCTCAGTCCATCCTGTTGTTACATAGAGAAAGCCATCCGGACCGATAGCGATGCGCCCACCGTTATACAGACGATGGCCGGGAATACCAGCCAGAAGCACGCCCGTCTCCTGCCACTGTCTGCCATCAAAGTGCACCTTAATGACTTTATTGGTTAGCCCGGAATCTGAGCGGTACGTGTGATAAAGCCATGCGACACCGCTCTTAGTGAAATCCTTTGCCAGCGCCATTCCCAGCAAGCCACTGCCACCTTCATTCACCACAGGATCAGACGTTTTAACGACATAGCGCTGAAGCTCCCCCTGATGCAGCATCACAATATTACCCGCCGCTTCAGTGAGTATCAGCTGGTCTCCCGCGGCCTCGATATCCCACGGATAATTAAGGCTGTCGCTGATAATCTCCACTTTCCAGTCATCCCCACTGACTGACTGAAGACGATCCTCATCCGTTTTATCTTCCGCCACGCTCTCAGACACCGGTGCCAGCGTCGCGCAGACAGATATCGATAAAGCAATTAATAGTGCTTTCATTCAGATTCCCTATATGAATTTGCAGCCGCCTGGAGCGCTTAAAAATAAATAATGCCGTAATAAAAATAGCGCGAATCACCGATTCTGATTAGCAGAGACTTATGAATAGAGTCATGAGCAATTATCATGAATAGTTTTTTTTGGTGCCTTTAATTCATAGACACGTTTAGAAATATAGCGTTAAATCAGTGGCAACTAGTGCAGGAGTGAGAGAAATGGCCCGGGACAACCTCAATGATTTAGTAGCATTTGTTACTGTCGCCCGTGAACAAAGTTTTACGCGAGCAGCCGCGCAGCTGGGTGTATCTCAGTCTGCACTGAGTCATACCATGCGATCACTCGAAGCGAAGATGGGGGTGCGTTTGCTGACCCGAACCACACGCAGCGTCTCGCCTACCGAAATCGGAGAACAACTGCTTGTCAGCCTGGCGCCAAAGTTCGATGACATTTACAGTGAACTGGCGGCACTTCACGATCAACGAGAGCAGCCAGCAGGCACCATACGCATCTCAGCGACAGACTTTGCGATTGAAACCATTCTGTGGCCAAAGCTGTCCCCTCTGATGCGAGCTTATCCGGATATCAATATTGAGTTCGTCAATGATTACGGCCTCACCGATATTGTGGAAAAACGCTATGATGCCGGTGTTCGACTGGGTGGTCAGCTGGCAAACGGGATGATTTCGGCGAAAATCGGCCCTGATATGCGTTTTCTGGTCGTGGGTTCACCCACGTATTTTGCTGAAAATCCCCTCCCTGCATCGCCTCAGGATTTACTCAGGCATCGATGTATCAATCTGCGCCTGCCCACGCATGGCGGCTTCTATGTCTGGGAATTTGAGAAAGATGGCCGCGAAGTTACTGCCCGGGTTGAAGGGCAGATCATTTTTCACAGCATTTTTCAGATCGTGAAAGCCGCAGTCGCCGGGTTTGGTTTGGGCCATGTGCCAGAGGAACTGGCTGCGCCATATATTAAATCCGGGCAGTTAATCAGCGTAATGGAAGAATGGACGCCTTACTGGGAAGGATTACATATTTACTATCCCAATCGCCGTGGCTCTTCAAAGGCTTTCTCATTAGTGGTTGAAGCATTGCGCTATCGAAATTAGTCAGGCAGACCACACTGAATGCAAGGCCTGCCCACCGGCTAACTGTTACGCGCCTCAAAGACTTTTTTAACCACCGGCAAAGCAGAGAACACTCGCGGCCATCCGGCGTAAAATGCCAGTTGAGTCAGCATTTCTGATGCCTGGCTCTGCGTCAGGCCATTATTCATCGCCCGGTTGAGATGGTAGCCGATTTGCTCCACCTGACCACTGGCGATCAAGGCACTGACGGTCACCAGGCTGCGATCCCTGGGACTGAGATCGGGGCGTCGCCAGAGATCGCCGAATACCGCTTTCTCGGTAAAATCCACCGTCCCTGAAGAAACATGACTAAAACTACTGGCGACCTGCGTTGATCTTGCCTCTTCGACCTTTTCATCCACCGCAAGTAAAGTGACATCTGGCGGCGGCAATTGAGCCTGAGTTATGCCGTGCCGGGCAAAGACGCCACGGGTAATTTCAGCTGCTGATGTTGCATCTGGCCAGCCACTATAAAACGCAAGATGGGCAATAATTTCAGCAATCTCGCCGGGCTTCACCCCATTTTTGAGTGCAAGATTAAGATGGTAAGGCAGTTCAACGCGGTCATTGCGCGCGATAAGCGCAGCAACGGTGATAATGCTGCGATCGCGCGGGCTGAGCTGAGGCCTTTTCCATAAATCATTATTCACATACTTTTGCGTATAATTCTCAAGAGCTGGCGATGCGTCACCCAGATCGGCTAAAGAAGGCGATGCAGGAACCGATTGATTTTTTAAGGCTGGCTGAACACAGCCGCTGAGCAGTAAAGTTAACGAAATCAGTGATAAAGAATAAACTCGCATAACAATATCCTTATAGTTCACGGTTATATTGTTGATCTGAAACTTTTTCCATCCATTCCACATTCTTGCCTTCAGGCGTACCTTCCTGAATCGCTAAATGCGACATGCCGGTAGTTGCAGTGGCTCCATGCCAGTGTTTAACGCCGGGCGGGCAATGAATGATATCGCCCGCGTGGACGGTTTTTCTCTCACCACCCCATTCCTGAGTCCATCCAGAGCCTGAAGTAATCACCAATGTCTGACCGAGCGGATGCGTATGCCAGGCACTTCGTGCAGCCGGCTCAAAATTTACATGCCCAACGGTAGTCCGAACGGGAGATTGAGGCTGAGTAAAAAGCGGCTCAACACGAACGGTACCGGTAAAGTTTGCCTCAGGACCTTGTAGCCAGGGGCGACTGCCATTTTTACTGATGATCACCTTCTCTTTTGCAGCCACGGCAGAGGTAGCCTGAGAAGGGGCGGTATTGTCGGCCAGCACCGAAAAACTGGCCGTAATAGTGATTAAAAATGCCGCAGAGGTCATTCGGAACATTATTATCTCCTGATTATTAATTTTATAAAAACGCGGAGCCGCGCAATATATGCAACAACACAATTCAAACTTCAGACTTAATCGAAGTCATATCAATAACGTAACGGTATCGCACTTTCTTATCGATGACATCGCGCCATGCACGATTAATTTGCTGAACGGGAATTAAGGTAATCTGCGGACTGATATTATGTAGTGAACAAAAATCGATAACATCTTGCGTTTCCCGGATACTACCAATTAATGATCCGGCAAATGAATTTCTTGCCAGAATATTGGTAATGGGGGCCAGTTGATTAGGTTCATCCGCTTTACCTACCCCCACCAGACAAAGTGTTGCATCGCGCTTAAGCAACCCAATCAGTGGATCCATCTCATGCTTATAGGGCACCGTGTCTAAAATAAAGTCCAGGCTGCGAGCATATTTTTCCATCTGCAATTTATCGTGATTAACGATGACATCGCTGGCACCAAATTTCTTCGCATCAACAACTTTGTCCGGGGAAGTCGTCATCACGATAACTTCTGCGCCCATGGCCTTCGCCAGTTTGACCGCAATATGTCCCAGGCCACCTAATCCAACGATGCCAATTCTGCTGTTGGGGCGAACATCCCAATGTCGCAGAGGGGAATACACCGTGACGGCTGAACACATAATGGGTCCTGCGGCGGACAGCTCGACATTATCCGGGATTGAGATAACAAAGTGTTCTTTCACCACGGCAACGTTGGAATATCCGCCCTGGGTGACACCTGTTGGGTCAGCTGTAGGGCTGCCATAAGTCCAGCTGGTTCCTTTAGTGCAAAACTGTTCAAAACCGGCTGTACACTCTGAACAAATGCCGCAGGAGTCCACCATGCAGCCAACACCAACCCGATCGCCAACGCGGTAACGGCTGACGGAACCCCCCGTAGCCACCACCACGCCAGCCAGCTCATGCCCGGTAACCAGAGGAAGCGTCTGTGGCCCCCAATGACCAAGCCCGGTATGAATATCCGAATGGCATACGCCGCAATATTGAATTTCAATGGCGACATCATTCGGGCCAACCGCACGTCGCTGGAATTTAAATGCTCGCATCGGCTGATCGCTGGCGTAAACCGCATAACCAACAGCAGGAATAATGTTGTTGACCGATACAGAACCAACAATATCCTTCAACGGCGCAGGTGTACTGACCGCCGCTACAGAACGCGTCATCAGTAATGGGGCAGTGCTAACGATTGCGGCGGTCATTGCGCCTTTAATCAGATTGCGTCGCCTGGGATTAACTAATTGCTGGTCTACAGATTTTGCTGAATTTACCTCATCGGTATGATTGTTCATTTCGCTTTCTCCATAACGTAAATTGATTCAGTCATGCCATATTGGTAGTGCAAATACTTTATTAACGGGAGCTATTGAGATCGAGAGGGATAATTCTAATCGTGGCGTTTCTCGAGCCGTCACTGATCATATGGTTAAGGTAGCTGCTACCCTGATATTTAGTTTTATAGGCATTGTCGATTTGGGTATTAATATCCCCCTGCACCGGTTCAAATCTGACTTCTTTAGTGATACCAGCCGCAATAACTTTTCCCGCTTTTTCACGCAACGCAGCCTGATACCAGCTTGAACGCTGCCCGTTGTAAGCACGCACATAGAGATTGCCATCAACTTCAACACACCAGATCCACGTCGGTGTTCCATAGGTCACGCCATCTTCACGAAAGGGGGCAATATGGAGATCATCAGCTTTAATGATTTGGTTCAGTTCGTTCTGCGGCCATGAAATTGCCGTCAGGCTTGCATCACGTGCACTAAGTGTTTTAGCTGCATCTGTTGCTGCCGCATTGCTCATTGGTGAAAAAACCAATGCGTTAAGCAGAAAAATGGGAAGTGTGATAGTTTGTTTAGTAAATCGCATATTCTCTCCGTTAATAATGCCATTAGCCTTAACTTAATAATGCGCATCGTATTCATATCGAATTTAAATCAATGCTACTGAATGATAATTTAATATTTAATTCAGACAGAAATAATATGTGATGGTATAGCAGGTTAGTTAACAGCACTATGCTGAAAAACTAAATACAAACATGAGAGGATTTCATTAATCAGGCTGGAGAGGCTCTTTACGTTTAATGACATAAAAAGACAAATTATGAAATTATAATACTGCTAACTTTCTCTCAACAGACCTGTTTACCTGCTGAGTGATTACCTGACCTCATCCATAAGAAGTGTGTATCTTCTTCCCGATTAATGAAATTCACTCATATCAGCATGCAATGAATCGTTATTGTAGCGGCACAAATTAATACGTAGCGTGAAGGATAATCACAAGGTTTGAAATGGGGTCATACCATTTCCTCGAGGGAAACATGAAATCTTCATCTAATAACGACAATGCGATCTGGCAATTTATTCAGTTTGTAAACCACGCATTGAATTTCAGCCATGTTAGTAAAGCTGAACTGCGATTATTAGTATGGGCCTGGATGTATATCTTTGTTCTTTTCCTCTGTTACTATATTCTGCGTCCCATTCGTGATGAACTCGGCGTAGCTGGCGGGGTTAAAAATCTTCCCTGGCTGTTTACCGGCACTCTGCTTGCTATGCTGCTGGTCAATCCGCTCTTTGCGTATTTAGTTAAACGTTGCAGCCGTGAGCGATTTATCAAACTGACTTATCGCTTTTTTTCACTCAACTTACTCGCCTTTCTCATCGCACTAAAATTCTCATCAGCAGAACAGAATATCTGGATCGGTCGGATGTTTTTTATCTGGGTTTCGGTGTTTAACCTTTTCGTCGTCTCCGTGTTTTGGTCTTTCATCGTTGATATCTTCAATTCAGAACAGGGCAAACGGCTGTTCGGATTTTTAGCCGCTGGCGCGACGCTGGGTGGTATAGCGGGCTCATCTTTGACATCCGGCATGGTTGAAGACATTGGACAGAATGGCCTGTTGTTTATCGCCATGATATTGATTGAGTGCTCGGTTTTTGCTTCGCAGCGCCTGGCTAAAGCTCACCATCGTCAAAACGCGGCTGCCGAACAGGCGATTGATGATCAGCAGCCAATTGGCGGCGGGATTTTTACCGGTATGGCGCATACCTTTCGCTCTCCATACCTGTTCGCCATAGCACTGTTTATTTTCTTTTATTCGACGACCTCAACCATCTTATATTTCCATCAAGCCAGTATTGCCGAATCGGTTTTCAGTGATCGAAATAGCAGAACGGCCTTTTTTGCCAATATCGATTTCTGGGTCAATGTTTTTACACTTGTATTTCAGTTGCTGCTAACCGGCAGAATTCTGGGATGGTTGGGGGTTGCCTGTACGCTTTGCGCCCTGCCGTTGATTAGCGTGTTGGGATTTGCCGCATTGATTGGTTACCCCTCGATAGGGTTATTTGTCGCGGTGCAGGTAGCAAGGCGCGTCAGCAATTTTGCTCTGGCCCGTCCGGCGCGCGAGATATTGTTTACCTCAGTCACCCGGGAAGATCGTTACAAAACCAAAAATTTTATCGACACCTTTGTCTATCGCGCGGGCGATCAACTCGCCAGCTGGACCTACGCCGGGTTTGTTGCTGCGGGCTTAAGCATCAGCGGCATTGCGATTGTTGCCGTTCCTGTTAGTTGCCTGTGGTTAATACTGAGTATCTGGCTTGGGCGTAAGCACGAAAAATGGGCGACCATTACCCGTCAACAACACGGAATCATTCCCCTCTCAGTCAAAGGAGATTAATAATGCGAACTGATTTCTCTGCCGTTGTCGCTCAACTATTAGTGAATCAATCACTCAGTCGTCGTCAGATAATGATTCGACTGCTGTCATTGAGCATGCTTTCCAGCATATTTCCACTTAATGTACTGGCTGCTATAGCATCGGACGCCATAATTCCAACCCAAAACAAAAAACGTGTTTTGATCACAGGCTCTTCAGGCGGGCTGGGGTTTATGGCTGCAACTATGCTGGCCAGACAAGGCCACAAGGTGGTGGTTCACGGTCGCTCTGCGCAACGGACCCAAGAAACTTTAGAGAAAATCCCTGAAGCTGAAGCCGGTGTACATGGTGACTTTTCCAGCCTGCAACAAGTGAAGGATTTAGCCGATCAGGCGAATAAGCTTGGCCGGTTCGACGCCGTGATTCACAACGCGGCGATTGGCACGCGAGAGTCCAGGCTCATCAAGAGTGAAGATGGCTATCCCCAGGTTTTGGCCATCAATACGCTTGCACCCTATGTGTTAACGGCATTAATGCAAAAGCCTGAGCGACTTATTTATATGAGTTCCAGCATGCAGTTTGGTGTCGATGGCAACGAAGCCCTTAACGATTTGCTCTGGCAGCAGCGGGAATGGCAGGGCTATACGGCTTATAGCGAAAGTAAATTTCTGGACGCAATGCTAGCGTTTAGCATTGCCAGATTATGGCCCGGGGTATATGCAAACACAGTAGATCCTGGCTGGGTACCGACCCGAATGGGTGGTAGCGGCGCCCCCGATGATTTGCATCAGGGGCACCTGACCCAAGGCTGGCTGGCGGTCAGCGACGAACCTGCGGCAAAAGTGTCCGGGCGCCATTTCCACCATATGCAGCAGCAGAAAACTAACCCGGATACGCTTAATCTTGCACTGCAGGATCGATTCCTGATGCAATGCGAACAATTAACCAGTGTAAAACTAGCTGGCTGAAGGCGCTAGCCGGTTGGTAAACGTAGTGCATCGAGAACCAGCTGAAACGCAGGTAATGAATGGCGACGGCTGGGGTAATACAGGTGGTAGCCAGGAACCTGTGGGCTCCACTCTTCGAGCACCGTAACCAGCTGCCCGGCATCAACATAGGGTTGCACCACATCCTCAGGGGCAAATGCCAGTGCATACCCTTCGATCGCCGCGGTTAGCAGTTGCGGGGAAGTATTGAAAATCATCTGACCTGAAACCTGAACGTTAAGGCTTTTGCCTTCCCTGGCAAACTCCCAGGCATATAAACCGCCATGGGTAGCAAGCCGCAGATTTGCACAGTTATGCGCGATCAATTCATCAGGTGTTTGTGGCGCGGGATATCGCGCGAAGTAGCCCGGCGATCCAACCACTAACATGCGAAAATCAGGTGAAATACGCATGGCAATCATATCATTTGCTATTTGGCTACCATTGCGGACTCCGGCATCAAAACGTTCAGCAACAATATCGATCAACCCATATTCAATATTTATCTCAATCGTAATATCAGGATAATCGCGCAACAGCGGGGCAAGTTTTGGCCAGAGAATCGTCGTAGCAGCATGGTCATGCGCACTAATGCGCACCGTACCTGACGGCTTTTCGCGTAACTCAGTCAAGGCTGCGAGTTCGGCCTGAATTCCGGAATAATAAGGCGCCAGGTTAGATAACAGCCGTTCCCCGGCCTCCGTTGGGGCGGCTCCGCGCGTGGTGCGGGTTAACAATCGTATCCCCAGATTTTCTTCCAGCGAATTAATGCTGTGACTGACGGCAGATTGCGATATGCCTAAATGTGCCGCTGCGCGGGTAAAACTTCTCTCGCGTGCAACAACGATGAAAACCGACAATCCGTTGTAATTTATCGTGCTCATCATGAATTTACCTCATACCAGTAATCTTAGTATGACACTTCTTAGATAGCAGCGCATTGCTTAAACTCTCTTCTGATGTCCAACATTTTCAGCTCCACCTGTTGTTGCTGAAATCACCAGAGAAGTTACGCATGAGTCAAAGCTCAATCATCAATGAAGAGATGAAAGCCCCATCAAAAGCGCAATGGAGCGCGGTATTTTCACTATCGTTCAGCGTGGTATGCCTGGTTACAGCAGAATTACTGCCAGTCAGCCTTCTGACCCCGATAGCCTCTGCACTTGATGTTACCGAGGGAATGGCTGGCCAGGCCGTCACTGCAACTTCCGTTATGGGAGTGATTGCCAGTCTGTTTATGGCAGCAGCAACGCGGCGGCTTGACCGCCGACACGTGTTGCTAATATTTAGCCTGTTTTTTATCGCCTCCAACACTTTGGTTAGCTTTGCGTCAGGTTACGGCACCTTGATTGCCGGACGCATACTGCTGGGTGTATCGCTGGGGGGCTTTTGGTCAATGGCAGCTGCCGTCTCGATGCGCTTAGTACCCGTAGCAAGCATTCCGCGTGCCCTTTCCATTATCTTTGGTGGTGTTTCAATAGCCATGGCAATTGCTGCCCCGCTGGGCACCTGGCTGGGAGGCCTGATTGGCTGGCGCGGCGTATTTGCTGCGGCAGCTGTCATGGGGCTGGTCGGGCTGGCCTGGCAGTGGCGTGTGCTGCCAGCAATGAAGCCCAACAGCCAGTCAAGTTTGGCAACGCTGTTTAGTTTACTTAAAAGGCCACAAATTGGCGCAGGAATGCTTGGCATGGCACTGGTGTTCGGTGGACACTTTGCCTTCTTTACCTATTTACGTCCTTTCCTGGAGCACGTTGCTGGCTTTGACGTCAATGGTGTGTCGATGCTGCTGTTTTGTTTCGGCGTCGCCAACATAGCCGGGACCTCTTTCGCCGGGTTGATGCTAAGTCGCAGTTTGCGCTGGACCTTGGCGCTGGTGCCCTTATTAATGTCAGTACTGGCGGTTGCACTGGTGTATATCGGGCAGTCAACCCTCACGGTATCGGTATTGGTCATGCTTTGGGGGTTTCTGTTTGGCGCCGTGCCTGTCGCCTGGACGACATGGCTGACACGCGCCATTCCGGATGAGACAGAAAGCGGCGGTGGATTACAGGTTGCGGCCATTCAATTAGCCGTTACAGCAGGAGCCGGGCTCGGCGGCATTCTGTTCGACCACTCAGGCGCATATGGCGCGATCACCGGAAGCGCGATCACCCTGGTGGTCGCGGCGATATTGATACTTATCCGCATTCGCCCCCAGTCCATTAGCTAACAGTCAGTCACTGAGTGCTTAACCACCCTTAAACAATTCGTCAGGAGTATTTATGCATAACAATATCAGCGGAAAAATTATCGTTATCACCGGCGCCAGCAGTGGGCTCGGTGAAGCGACGGCCCGCCTTTTGGCCAGCCAGGGGGCCAGAATCGTACTGGCAGCACGTCGGGCAGAACGAATCAACGCGTTAGCTGAAGAGTTAGTTGAATCTGGCGCGCAGGCCATTGCCGTGACAACCGATGTCGCCAGACGGGATGATGTATCTAATCTGGTCGACATCGCGGTCAAAACCTTTGGCCAGATTGATGCGATGATCAATAACGCCGGTGTCATGCCCCTTTCTCTGGTTGAAAAGCGTCAGGTGGAAGAGTGGGAGCAGATGGTTGATATCAACATTAAAGGCGTTCTGTATGGCGTGGCCGCTGCTTTACCGCATATGCAGGCCAGAAAGAGCGGTCATTTCATTAACGTTGCATCGACGGCCGGGCATCGAGTGATGCCAACGTCCTCTGTTTACTCTGCCACCAAATATGCCGTACGCGCTTTTTCAGAGGGACTGCGGCAGGAAGTGACTCCGCATAATATCCGCGTCACCATTATCTCTCCAGGCGCATCGGCCACTGAGCTGATGAGTCATGTCAGTGACGAGGAGCTGGCAAACAATCTGAAAGCCAGTACTGAATACGCCCTGCCCGCCAGCGCTTTCGCCAATATGGTCTCCTTTGCTATCAGCCAGCCCGAAGAAGTAGATGTTAACGAAATTTTATTCAGACCGACGAGACAAGAGAAATAAGCGCTCCCGCCTTACACATTTTGACAGAGGTTTGATAATGAAAACCAGAAAACTGAGAGAGTTAAATGTTTCTGCGATTGGCCTCGGCTGTATGGGATTCAGCCACGGATACGGTCCGGCACCAGAGCGTAACGAATCCATCAGACTTATCCGTCGCGCCTTCGAAATGGGCTGCAATTTTTTTGATACCGCTGAAGGTTATGGCGCGGGTGACAATGAGTCGATTGTCGGCGAAGCACTCAAACCGTTACGGCAGAAAGTCATTGTTGCGACAAAATTGCATATCCCTGATGACAGTGATAAGTCCCTTAAGATGGTGATCAGCGAGCACCTTGAGGCATCGCTTAAGCGTCTGCACACCGACTGTATCGATTTGTATTATCAGCACCGGGTGAATAAAAATATTCCGGTTGAAGAGGTCGCGCAATGCATGGGGGAGCTGATCAGGGAGGGCAAAATCCGTGGTTGGGGCCAGTCTCAGGCAACTGAGCAGGAATTAAGACGAGCACATGCGGTAACACCTTTAACCGCGATTCAAAGTGAATACTCCATGATGGAAAGGATGTTCGAAAAAGATGTCATTCCAGCATGTGGTGAACTGAATATTGGCTTCGTCCCCTTCTCTCCTCTGGCAAGTGGTTTTCTGAGCGGCAAACATCATGCACAAAGCCAGTTTACCGGCGACGATGTACGCAAAGGTATCACCCGTTATACGAAAGAAAATATTCAGGCCAATCAGCCCCTGCTTGATTTGCTGAATCAATTTGCCGGTCAGAAACAGGCCACGGCTGCCCAGATATCCCTGGCGTGGATGCTGCATAATAACGATTTTATTGTGCCCATTCCGGGCATGCGCAGTGAAGCGCGGTTTAGCGAGAACTTTGCTTCAGCTGGAATTGAGTTATCTGAAGCTGAGTTTCAGCGTATTGAGGATGCGTTGTCTCAGGTCGAAATCCATGGCAATCGCACCGATGAAGATATTGCGAAATTGTACAAATAAACGGCTTTAGCATGCTTCAGCGCGAGAAGAGACGATGAAAGAGACAGGACAATTCTGGCAAAACGAAACTTCAGGTGTCAGCACCTTACTTCAGCGCGAGGAGGTATTATTTATTTTTGCCGACCTTCATCCAGGACTCGTGCAACAAAGCAAAACTATTTCTCCAGAATCTCTGGCCGTCAATTCAGGCAATCTGGCCAAAGTTGCTAAAATGCTCAGTCTGCCCTCACTTTTTCTGACGGTCCCACAAGGGAATGCCGGTAATGAACTTATTGATGAGCTTAGAGATTTCGCGGATCAAGCCACAACGTTTCATCGTATCAACGCCGACCCATTTGGGGTAAAGCCAATACGAGAAGCCATTAGAAGCAGCGGAAAAAAAACATTGATTGTCTCGGGCTTCAGCGCTGAAGTGGCCGTTTTGCTGACAACGTTGAGTGCCTTGCGTCATGGTTACTCTGTACAGATCCCTGTTGATTCTATTGGCAGCCGCTCATCGCGGACAGAAGAGGCAGTGATGCGACAGGCTGAACGTGCTGGTGCAATTCTGACATCAGCGACAAGCGTGGTTGCTCAACTCTCTCCGGATTTTTCACAGGAACCAGGCAAAAGTGTATTAACCGTTATATCCGGCTTCCGTACCTGAGGTTTTAAGCGCCAGAGGTTGTCATTTATTCTGGCCATCCGTGGCATCTGAATAGCTACGCGACTTATCCGGCTAAAGGGCGACGGGTCAGGGTCAAGGGTTCATCAGAGAGCGGTGGAATAACACCATCCACCACATGTGGAATATATGGCGCTTCAAGCTGGACAATTTCTTCGCGGCTCAATGTGAAATTGAGCGCTTCGATAGCCGTTGTCAGATGTTGAGACTGCGTGGCGCCAACGATGGGGGCGGTAACACTCGATTTTGATAACAACCAGGCCAGAGCAACGTGCGCTTCAGGAACGCCATGTTCAGAGGCAATGTGCTGAACAACCTGCACAACGGCTTTATCCTGCTCCGCAGCACGTTGATACATGCCAAGAGCAAATGCGTCATTTTGCGCTCGATGCGTGGTTTCGCTCCAGGCACGAGTTAATCTTCCGCGAGCCATTGGACTCCACGGAATAACGCCAACGCCCAGATCCTCACACAGCGGCAGCATCTCACGTTCCTCTTCACGGTAGAGAAGATTGTATTGTGGTTGCATTGAGACAAAACGTGTCCAGCCGTTACGTTCAGCAGCGAACTGCATTTTTGCAAAGCGCCAGGCTTCCATAGAGGAAGCGCCGATATAACGAACCTTACCCGATTTAACGATGTCATGCAGGGCTTCCATCGTTTCCTCAACTGGCGTGCCATGGTCGAAGCGGTGAATCTGGTAGAGATCAATATAATCCATATTGAGACGCGTCAGACTGTCATCAATGGCTTTAAACAGTGCCTTGCGTGACAGAAACCCACTGTTTGGCGAGTTTTTCCACGGGAAGAAAGCTTTAGACGCCACCACAATTTCATCACGCAGTGCCATATCGTTAAGCGCCCGCCCAACGATTTCTTCGGAACTACCGCCAGAATAGATATTCGCAGTATCGAAAAAGTTGATACCGGCTTCCAGTGCCTGGCGAATAAATGGCCGTGAAGTTTGCTCGTCCAGCGACCAGGGTTGCGGCGAACGAGAGGGTTCGCCAAAGCTCATACAGCCAAGACATAAGCGGGAAACTTTTAAACCTGTGCGCCCTAAATTGACATACTGCATGCTGGCTCCGTAAGCGACCTCAATAATTCATGTCCAGAAATCTTAGAAGCACACCAAGAGATTCACTACAGCCATTTAGTTAATGCAGTCATGAGCAAATTTCACCAATCGATGTAATATTAATTATTGTCTGGCAGCACTTTCAAGCCAATAAACAAACCTGCCTTGGCCGAATACGGAGGCACGCCAGGTAGTTTCTTTGCCCGCGACTCCATCAGGTAGGATTTAATCCTATTTTTCAATACTATCAGCGATCTTCCGCCTGTGTTGTTCCACCACCTGCTTCATTCGTAAAAATTTTAACCAGCAGCAAACAAGCATCATCAGATGCATTTGCGAGCGAACATGATGATGCTTAAATCGTGTCAGACGTTCCAGACTTCGAATTCGTATACCCCGCTAATACTCTCAACCATAATCGCGCAGTGTATTATTACATCCTGATCTGCAACACCATACTTTTTCAGAATGGGAATAAATGCATCACAGACATTCTCTTTAGCGTTCGACTTTTTATCACTGTCGGTTGAACCAGTGATGTCCATTGTGCCGAAAAATGTGGTCTCCACACTCCTTAATTTTTCCCAGCAAGTAAGAGCGGCGATATCCCGTCGCACTCTATCTGCTTTATCCTTCATGATGATATCTGTAGTTTCACAATTATTTGTTACTGAATAAGTTAATAAAAAATCCTTTTCCATCTTTTAATTCCTGATTAATTAAACCGGATTTACACCTCTCACTGAAAAACGAGAAATGTTCCGATCGAGTGCCTCAAAGATTTGAACGCCACGCAAGCAGTAATTCGGCCTGAGTACTTTAATAAGACGGCTAATCATGACGGTACTTTATATCCTGTAATGCCCGATATTGCGCAACGTGCCATCCATCTTATATCAAGTACAACAAAAAGGTAGCCCCTCGATGGATGAAATAAGTGACTCAAATCCTGAAACCATCGCATCAGAAAATGGCTGCCATCAGTTCCCGGATGAGTTTATGCATCACCCGCCCAGCCCGGTATGTTCTATCTCCTGAAATTTCAGCTAAAGCTGGCACACTGACAAAAGATGAAATGGGTTATAAGTAAGTAGGATCGCCACTAATTGATAAGATAGATAACCCAATGCTATGGCCACAAGATTCGCACCTGATTTGAGTTAAAAACATTTATTTCCCCTTCCCCGACCTCCAGGCAAGACTAAAATCTCTTTGCCATCATAGCCTTCACAAATTATCTTCAAAAGCAGCTTGATCGATCCACGCGATCAATAATACTGTAATTACATACAGTAGTTGTTGAGAAAATCCATATGCAGTTCTTAAAGCCCGTTGAAGTCCACGCAATCATGCAGTTACCGCTTTTCATTGACCGCGTACCCTGCGGTTTCCCTTCACCGGCAGATGATTATGTTGAGCAGCGAATTGATCTTAATAAATTGATGGTGCAGCACCCTTCCGCAACTTATTTCGTCAGAGTCAGCGGTGATTCCATGATTGATGCCGGGATCAGTGATGGTGATATGCTGGTTGTGGACAGTGCCCTGCACGCTGAACATGGCAACATTGTGATCGCCGCAGTTGAGGGAGAGTTCACTGTAAAAAAGTTGCAACTGCGCCCTGCCGTTCAGCTTGTTCCCATGAACGCAAACTACTCGCCAATTGTGATTGGTGCTGAGGAAGCGCTGGATATATTTGGCGTCGTGACCTTTGTCATTAAAGCGACTGACTGACATGTTCGCGCTGGTTGATGTAAATAGCTTTTATGCATCCTGCGAAACAGTATTCAGACCCGATCTGCAGGGGTTGCCGGTAGTCGTTTTATCCAATAATGATGGGTGCGTTATTGCTCGTAGCGCCGAAGCAAAGAGATTGGGCATTAAAATGGGTGACCCGTTTTTCAAAATGAAAGACGACCTGCGCCGCCATAATGTGAAAGTGTTTAGCTCAAATTATGCCCTCTACGCGGATATGTCTAACCGCGTAATGACCACTCTGGAAGAAATGGCGCCATCAGTAGAAATTTACTCGATTGATGAAGCGTTTATGAATGTCTCGGGCATCAGTAACTGCATGTCTCTGGATCAGTTTGGCCGGGATGTGCGGCGCCGGGTTTTCAGGGAAACCCATCTTACAGTTGGCGTGGGTATAGCACCGACCAAGACCCTGTCCAAGCTTGCAAATCATGCAGCCAAAAAATGGAGCAAGACAGGCGGCGTGCTCGACCTTTCATGCAAAGACCGTCAGCGGAAGCTGATGAACATTGTTGCTGTCGAAGATGTCTGGGGAGTCGGAAGGCGCATCAGCAAAAAACTCAATCTGATGGGTATCGAAACGGCTCTTCACCTGGCGGAATGCTCGCCATGGTTCATTCGAAAAAACTTTAACGTGGTACTCGAACGAACCGTCCGTGAACTAAACGGCGAACAGTGTCTGGAGCTTGAGGAATTTGCCCCTACCAAGCAGCAGATTGTCTGCTCACGATCCTTCGGCAGTCGCATCACGGATTACGAAGAGATGCGTCAGGCAGTTTGCTCATATGCAGAACGGGCATCTGAAAAACTACGTGGCGAAAAACAGTTTTGCCGGCAGATATCTGTTTTCCTGCGCACCAGCCCGCATGCCCTCACCGAACAATTCTATGGAAATCAGGCTGGCGGAAAGCTGCTAACCCCCTCTAACGATACCAGGGACATCATTCGCGTTGCGATGGAATCTCTCGATCGGATATGGATCGACGGTCACCGGTATATGAAAGCAGGTGTGATGCTGGGAGACTTTTTCAGCCAGGGTATTGCCCAGCTCAATCTGTTCGATGAGTTTAAACCTCAGCCTGACAGCGAGGCACTAATGCGTGTTGTTGACGGGCTCAATCAAAGCGGGAAGGGAAGAATATGGTTTGCCGGACAAGGGATCAGCAAGTCGTGGTCAATGAAACGGGAGATGCTTTCTCCAGCATACACCACAAGGATCGCGGATTTGCTCGTCGTGAAGTGACGTTTATGATGAAGAGTCTGGACGAGCTGCTATCAAACAATGGCAATAAACAGGTATATGAGATTAACGGGCAACAGGTAGTTGTTGATCTGTATCGAAAAGCCAGCCAGAGCGATATTATTGGTTACGAGCTCTACGGGCTGATGGGGCTGGGTATGCTGTGCGGACAGTCAATTATCACACCGGATGGTGATGCATATGATGATTTTGATGCGGATGAATTACGCGTGCTCGGAGTCGTAACTGCCATTATCACACCTGTGTATGAGGCAGCCCGGCCAGCAATTTAGTTGAAAAAAAGGTGCGCACCCGGTCCTGACAATTGCGCGAAGGAGATTCGCAGTTGGAAATTTACAGGGTATAGCCATACCAAAAAAGAATATATTTTTATTTCTGGAATGCATATCTCAGAAATTTATCGCATTTCATTGAACCCTGTGATTGAATAACTTACCAGGCAATTTAATAATGAAAAAATGATTGCCGAATAAAAGCATTCCTACCTCGCCAATAAATTATTGGTATCATAATTTACTGGGTTATAATCAAAAAAATAAATATAACCCCATGACTTATGGCGTCGCAATATAATGTAGTGTGAATAACAGAAACTTTATCGATGTCACCACCAATATTACCAATGGCGTCTGCACAGGTTAACAATTCTGCTTATCGAGCTCTGGCCCACCGTAGAGTGCGTCGCCGTAAATTAATTATCCAGGACATATACAGAATTAGAGGATGCCAGCCTCAGGTGCAAATGCAAATACTTCCGGGAGAAGTTGTACCTGCCTACACGTACTTATCAGGAGAAGGAGCAACGAAAATGGACAGTTTCAGGTTAATACGACTACCTCAGGTTGAAGAAAAAACCGGTTTCGGTAAGTCATGGATTTATCAGCAAATCCGCTGCAAACAATTCCCCACAGCTATTCGCATAGGTACTAACAGCGTCGCATGGCTTGAAAGCGACATCGACGAATGGATTAACAGACAAATCAGTCTGAGCCGCAACCGTCCACTTCGGTAATTGCCAAGAGAGTTAGCCATGAATGCCATACTTCAGCAGAATGGCGATGCACCTCAGCTTGCCGAAACAGGCCATTCCGGAGTCGTGGCCTCGCTTGAGCAGATTAAGCCATTCGCATTAAATCCAAGGCTGAGCCGGAATCCCTGTTACGACGAACTGAAAGCGTCGATCAGGCAGCGGGGTTTAGATAATCCACCGTTGCTGACCCGCTCTCCCAACGATCAGTTATTTACGCTGGCGAGCGGAGGCAATACGCGGTTGGCCATTCTCAATGAGCTATGGCAGGAGACCGGTGAAGAACGTTTCCACACCCTTTTCTTTCCCTTTCTCCCCTGGCCGGATGAGAGCGGAGAATTGCGGTGCCTGATAGGCCATCTGGCAGAAAATGACCTGCACGGTAAACTGACATTTATTGAGCGCGCCCAAGGTATCGACAGCGCAAGAAAGCTTATTCAGCAACAGCATGGCATAACCCTCTCGCAACGTGAATTAGCAGAACGACTGACCCTGCAGGGTTACCCCATTTCCCAGTCCCATATCAGTAAAATGGAACAGACGCTGACATGGCTTTTACCCTGCATTCCCGATCTGCTTTATCAGGGGCTAGGCAGATCGACGATTGAAAAACTGCTGGCACTGCGTTCATCTGTTATGCACTTACAGGAGAAACATCCGCCAACTAGCGACCTGGATCAGATTTTCGGCCAGGTACTTAGCACCTTCAATCATGGTGAGGATGGTCTGGTTATCCACCATTTCCAGGATGAACTGCTCGGGCAGCTCAGTGGACGGTTAGATGTAGATTTTAACCTTCTGCTGCTCGAAATGGATGAGGCCACTCAAAAGCGCCAGGCTTTGCTCGGAAAGCCAGAAGAACCTCCCCCGTGGAAACCGCCTGAACACGCTGATACCAAACCACGCAGTAAGGAACCCACAAGGGAAAAGCCAACACCCACCCCATCGCTGCATGAAAATGAGCCAGTAAATGATATCTGGAAGATTGAACCTCTGTTTGATTCACCAGAATCATTACGGCCAATGGCCGATCGTCTGGCCTGGGATATCGCGACTATCAGCGGCCTGGAGAATTATGTCACTCCGGTCCCGGAAAATGGTGTGGGATTCAGTCTGCTATCACCACCCGTCAACGGTGACAGAGCATGCTATCAGTTGCTCTCATTTCTTACCGGCGAGCGTGGTATTGCCATGCCGGCACTGGAGATGTTGATTTCGCCAGAGCGCGACGATCAGCAGATACTGAAAATACTCCGTCTGATCCGCATCAGCCGCCGTATTTTCCAGCTTGAGAAAAAGGAGGAAAGATCATGATCCCCTCCATCAACCAGGCAGTACTGACACAAGTACTGCAGGAACTGAAAGAAGGGAATGTGCGTTATTGTGAGTCAATGGGGTTCGACCAATATGAGCTTGCACACCTTAGTTCTTTAAGCGTGGAAGAAGTTCTCTACCTGAGCAATAGTGCCGCTCATTTTTTGAAGATTTCAGTTAATCATGACGTACTGCGCCAGATGCTGGTACAGGTTCATCAGACACAGCAACAGCAAAAACTGGTTGATCAGTCGCTGGCTCTGGGTGCTTCAATTGCCCTGCTCCATCACTATTTTGGCATGTCAACGGTAGAGGTCAGCGCCCGTCGTCGGCTACTGGGAATTTGTGTGCGCGCCGGAAGAAATGAGAATCCCGATGAAGCAGCGGAACATCAGGTCTGGCACCGATGGCAGGAAATCAAACCGGATAAGCTGGATTCACTGGAAGGCTTGCAGGCCATGCTGTGCGTTGCTGAGGAGCTGTCACTTTCACTGACCGTGGTGTGGAACCTTGTGCAACAGTGGGAGGTCCCCATTTCACAGGAAGAAAAAGAATGACCGATGCTTTCAGTACTTTGCTGAAATCATTACAGGACAGACCACAGCAACAGCCGGATTCCCGGAGTTTGCTGCAATCAGACAGCCTGTTGTTTATGGGTAATCCGCAGGAAACGGTGCCACGGCTTTTGTTGCTCGACCAAAACCTGTCACCGCGAGATAAATTTACCTGGCAACTGATCCGTCTGCATGCCAGCACAAATCAAAGTGCTGCGTTCCCGCAATATGATGAGCTTCGTGTGATGCTGGCAACCTGTCCTGCTTCCGAGCGCGCCTCGCGGAGTACTGTCAGTCATTGTCTGATGATGTTGCGCCTCACCCGCTGGTTAAGCCTTTGCCAGCGGGTACGCAACCGTCACAATGGGCGCGTCGTCGGAAATATCTACGCCCTGCATGATGAGCCTTTAACTTTGCTGGACGCCCAGCGACTGGATAATACCTATCTGAAACTGCTTAATGAGTGCAGCAACCGCACTAATAAGCTTTTAAATCTAACAGCTCATGCCATTCTGCAAAGCCTGCTCGATGACCCGGAACAAAAGTATCTGGCCTCCCGCTTTGAATTTTTCAACCAACGCGCCGCCAGCATTCTGCTGCTTGCAAAGTCCTCTGATAAGACTCAGCAGAATTCACTAAGTCCTGTATCAGGACCCGGTACTTCCGCACCTGCCGAGAAGTGTGAATCAGCTGAAAATTCAGAGGTGTTCTACAGAGTCCCGAATCAGGACTCAGCTTACGTACTTAATAAAGTAAAAAGAAAAAGAAGTAGTACGTCCGTTTGCTGGCCAGAAACATTATCACTCACCTCTGCAGAACGTGGCGCCATCTGGCGGGCTATGGAAGCCTTGCCCGCCCCTCTCTGCCAGGAAGTACTGGATAACTGTGCATGCCGGATTGCATCGGGAGGTATTGAGAAACCACTCGGCTACATTCTGGCGACGCTGCGCAAGGCGCGTCAGGGAGAGTTCAATTTGTTTAAGCGGCAAAAATCTGCACGCAATCGGACACAATCTGCCGAACCCGAGCCTCGGGTACAGGCGATGTTTGACCATCTGCACGCGATATGTCTGGCAAGGCCAAATAAGTCTTAGTTATCTACTGATGTTTGATTCCAGTGGAATCATTTTTGACTTACCAGATAATTCCTTCGTACCAGTAAATAATAGTCACTTAAACCTCCGCAGAAAATCCGTTTTGCTGATCCTGTATCAATGCTGTGTTACACAGCGCCCGCCATTTGGCTCCCTGAATCGTGATGCATGCTGAAAACACAAACGCCAAGGCGTGAATGTTTTTCTAATTTTCTTTAAAGGAATTAATCGCATCGCTGACACAGAAGAAGGAGATTCATCATGACTGAGCAGAGCTGGTTTAATTTAAATATCAATGGAATAGGTTATGTTAACCGTATCCGTGAAGTTACACCGAAAAGAGGTGATCCTTTCTTATGCTGTGATATCGCCGCGCTGGAAGGGCCCTCTGATGACGTTGAATACCTGCGTTTTGATTGCCGGGTCACTGGTAAAGATGCGCAGCAACTTATCCGCCGCTGTACGCAGGCCTGTGAGGATAAACGTAAGATCCTGATTCAGTTCCGGCTTGGTGATCTTTATACCGATACCTTTGTATACAGCAAAGGTGATCGCAAGGGGCAGACAGGCGTCAGCCTGAAAGCACATTTGCTGTTTATCGGTTTGATTCGCATCGATGGTGAAGAGGTTTACCGGGCGGAACGCCCTGCTGCGGTTGAAGTTCCTGATGCTACAGAGCCGCCTGCTGAGAAAGTTAATAATGCAGAAAGTGATAGTAAGTTGGCTTGTTTCTGATGTGAATAAGTGCCTCTGGTACAGAGGCACTTATTCAGGAATCTATCCGCTGATCCTGGTCCGGGGCAGTGTTAAAATCCATATGCTATAGCCAAGGACATGGAGGAAAGTCCGATGCAGATAAATATCCATACGTATCAACCAGCTGAAGCTCTTCCCGGTTACTTTTACTTAGTTGATGTCACCAAAGCGTCTGGTGAAAAAAATCAGTACGTAGTCCAGATTCATCATCTGCCGCCGAAGTTACAGGAAATGTTCACCGATCAATATCATGCTCATGATATTAAAAATAACTTTTATCTGACTGATTTTTTCCCTTTACGTAAACTTCACGATGATATTGACCGGTTTGGCAAAGATAAATCGATGGGATATAACTTGGATGAGCTGCATGAGTTTCTGCTTGTTGGGATTGGGGGCGCCGTGCAGCATTTTGTTCAAAACCTACATCCGCATGCCATTGTTGCAATTCCCACCCGGCCCGGTCTTGGCTGGCTATACGATGAAATTATGCGCGATTATTCTGCGTGCATGGGGTATAATTATAACGAATCATACAAGGAGTTTTCTATCTATGTCCTTGAAACCTAAAAAATCTGCTATCCAGACTGTTAACGGGTTGACCCGTGCAGACATCCTTCGCATAGCGCTGAGTGACCGCGCAGAGTGCGCCAAAGCACTTTCGGACGCAGTTAAAACGGGCGGTGATGGCTATATCGGCGAAAGCATATCAACCGTTACTGTTCGTAGCGTTCTGCAGCGACGTACGCACCACCATTCTTAATTTTTGAGGCCGCAGACGCGGCCTTTCGAACCAGAAAGATGGCTGCATGAACTATCGAATATTATTCAGGTAGTTTTTCATTTCTGAGCTGTCGAATTTCTGCCTCTTCAAATGCATCGCGTAACATCCCGAGCTGGTCAGCCAGAATCAACAGCAAAACATAATTCGGCCCTACATCATCATGTTCGATCATCACTTTGACTAAAACCCGAGATCGGTCAACCAGGTCTCTGGCCGATGGATGTTCATGTTTCAGATTCATACACACCTCCAGCGGAGGCAATTGCAATTCTGGATAAGCAGATAAGATACATAGCGCAAGCTAAAAAGGTTAAATCATGGCAGTTATCCTAAAGAAAGAAGAAAAGATTCAGACTACCTGCGATTCTCTTCAGTCTGGTTTCACCTTTGAAGAATTCTTGGAATCCTTCATATCGCTGTATCCAAAAGACTGGGAAAAACTGGGTAAAGAATATGCAAAACATGAACGTAAAACGAAGCCCGGCAAAAGCCACCCAATGCCAGAGCCGGTGCAGTACATGAAAAATGCTTTAAATGTGCATCAGAAGAAATAATAAATTCACGCGCTGCTTATGGCCTGCACCTAGGGATCCAAAAGGACACGTTATGAAGAGTTTTGACCACCTGAAACACACCGGCGATGAAAACCTCGACCCGCGACTGCTGATCACCTGCTTTAACGGCCATGACTATCGTGATGCAATGACCATCCTTGCCGGGCAGGGTTGCCGTCTAGCGTCAGAGGCGGTGACGTCAAAAACGCAAACTGGTTTTGCCGATCGGGACACAGTGGCCGTTGAGCTTGAGGCTTGCCGATACACAGGGGAATACCTGGCGTTCGCTGGCGGCGCAGAGGCCATGCTGGAAACGCTGGAGCGCATTACGCGGGCAGTGCAGGAGTTAATGAAGCGCCAGTGACGGGATTCAGCCCTTCTTTCCTCCTCCAACTGGACACAACCGTAATTCTGTCCACGACTGCTGGCATTCCTGGGACCGCAGCTGCTTGGCTAATTGATGTTCTGATGGCAAAGCAGTGTGGCGCCAGCTGGTACTGGTCGCTGGAAAGCTGGCAAAACTTCCCTTCGTCAGTAATCCCCGCCAGAAGTGGAGACTCCGGGCATTCTGCCTATGCGGTCATTACCGCATAGGCAACATAGAGTCGATGCTAACGAGCCAAACGGGAGCGCACTGACTGCATAACTAACTGGTTGTGCGTGTTCCGGTTGCGATGGAGCCGCAGCCCCATAGCCCAAGATTCATCAGCCAATTTTTCCGCATCATTTACTGTCCGGCTATCCTTATCCCTTAGAGTCCAAATTCTGTAAATCTCATCTGCATTACTCATATTCATGTTCCTTCTGTGTTTGAAGGAATCACTTTGTAGTCACGACCATTTCGCAGCAAGCGTTCCCGCGCCACTTAGACAGACAGCCAATTCCGTACAGCTCCAGAAAAACGGCATCAATACGCCGCAAAGGTCGGAGAAACGCTGGCAGATAATGCCCTAGTACTTAAGCACTGGAAGTTAACGTATCCCAAAGTTATATTGGTGACTTACATACAAAAAAGGAGTAGGGAAAGTGGAACATATCGTCGTAAAAGGATTAGGTCATGGGTTAAAGGACGCAGCTAAACGCGTCGTTTTATCGGTTGATTCATCTGAAATGGAAACATTGGCGTTTTCTGTACATGTAAGCACAGATAATGACCTCAGTATTACTGAGTATGAAAATATCGATACATTATATAGTTTAATAGTATTCATGTTTGAAATTGCTATCAAAGAAGAGATTAGCCGTGAGGTTGATATTAAACGGGTAATGAATAATTCACAAAACTACCTCTTTGAAATATCGAAAAAAACCTCATAATGTTTGAGCGGACTTTTCATAATTACTTCGGTAATGCACTTTGGCAAACCGTTCATTCTCCCCAGACCTGATGCTAGAGTGGGGTTTAAACTGATATTTTTCTGCTAATAAACTTTAAAACATTGGGATTTAATTATTATGTATGAAGATTTTTCACATCAATCGTTACCGTCTAAAAAATACAGAGAGCTTGTTGGCACTGCACTTTGTGTTTTTAATTCCAATAATGGATTCATCATTGAAAATATCATAAGGGAAGACACTGATAAACGTTACAACTGGTATGAATTAACAGATAGAACTTCTGGACAACTTAAAGCGCCCATAAAAGAAACAATTACAAAAGCAACAGATAGTATTATTGCAAGCCTTTTCGAAGAAATTGTCAACATACGCAATAGAATAATGCATAGTTTTAGGATTACCGCTCCGGAAGGAATAACATCTGATAATGATAATCAGATGTTAGCTACCAAGTATAAGGATGGAACACAAGTAATAGTAACTGAAGAATATCTAATGGATTTCATAAAAAAGAATGACGAGCTATCTTCAAAGTTGCATGACTTTAGAGGCTACTGAAAATTAAGGTTCACCCTTTTCCTTCTAGCACACCTCATTTATAAGAGGTTACGGGTGAACCTGGACGTTCCGGTTATTCTGTCCAATATGGCAGGAACTGCCATATCAGCGCTTTGAAAACAGCACTTCGGTCACGCATTCACTGACAAATCCTTTTTTCGGATGGCTAACGGTCATGTGCATTGACTTGTTCTCCATTCTGAAAGGAATCACTGTTCCGTCTTCAGTTTTGAAGCCGGTCTGATCTTCCGGATAAAACAAGGCCAGCCGATACTCCGCTTCATGGCTAAAAGCTGAGGGCTTATAAAAAACAAGTTCATCTGGCGTGAATGTATTAGGTGGTGATCCGGGGTGGTAGTAGGTTACATCTCTACCCTGAAACTTCATACCTGAAAATTTTACTGAAATAATTTCAAGGTGTTCCCTGAGTTTTTCAACATCAAATCCGATACAAATGTCCGCTTTAAACTCTTTATACAGTTCCGATTCATCCCTCCTGCTTGAAAAGCAAAGACAAAAGCAATGTCTGGGAGTGAGATTGAAAATTGTATCAGCAGTCATTTCATCCGAATTTATAATATCCCCACCCAAAAAAATATTAAATTTAGTCCTATCTACAGTAAATAGCTTTTCCATTTCATTATCTTGCATATTCTCATTTTCCATGCGAGAGTAATGTGTTAAATCGCTAAGACGCAATCCTGCCTTGTCATTAATAACCGGAGTTAAAATGTTTTTACGCCCGTATAAATACCGTATAGTCATATAGTTCCCCCTACATTATTCGTTTTTTAACTCAATTAATTAACTCATCAAGAATGACTTGTGAAACCCATGCAATACGCTATTTTAATCAATAACCGGCACTGCATGTGTAAATGCATCAAAAAACTACTCTACCAGTTCACCATGTTCTTCAAGTGCGTACTCAAAATCGGCAACAAGCAAGAAATTTTCTGTCCTGTAGTCCTGCAATAGCTGAATTCGCTGATATCTATCGTTCAACAAACGCCATGCGGTTTTTCTGAGTTCCATCGGTACGGACTCATCTTTCAAAGTACGCATGAGCACAGAGCAAGTAGTCAGGAAAGCAGCGTCCTTACGTTTCCGGTAATAAGCATTATTCGAACAAAAAACAATGATTTCAATTGATTCAGGGTGCTGACAGATAGCATTAACCGTTATTTGCTCAGATATTTGTGCCTTGAGCTCAGCCTGGATTTTTGATTGATGGTACATAGCTTTAAGATAGTTAAACATGGTTTCCCCGGCAGATTGAGTCGCCCCCGATAGTCTGTGAGCTGGTTACTATTGTTCAGACATCTTAATTCCCGCCCGGACTGGACGTACAGCGCTTTCTGTCCATTACCCACGTCCTTATCCCCCCGCTTCTATGGATAAACCACATCCAGTTCCCCTATGCCAGTCTCTGCCGTGTTGATTGCACTCGCTCCGTGCAAATCGTGCTTTTCAACCTGGACGAAAGAGCACATTCGGAAATAATGTCCAGTGACGAAGTCAGTCAGATCGGAATTAATTATCTTTACTTTATTGCGTAACTGCAAATCACGCGGTTTCTAAACATCATATGTCCGCTGCTCGCTCTTTGCTACTCTCTAGGTCTTGCCTGCGACACCTTAGTGCCAGAAGCGGATGTTTTACACATGGCTGCTAAATGATTTAGGTTAACCCTTAATGGGGGCTGGTTATAAGGAGTGACCTGCTTGCATATCATTCAAAATGCTGGTATTGAATAAACCTTAAGAGGTTGATAACCTTAGGAAGTTATCATCACGGAGAAGTACTTGCTTAGCATGATTGGCATCTTTTTTATATTAGAACTGGGTGTTCTTCTTAAGGAGATAAATTAAATATGATAATCGATGATATCATTTCAGAAATTGATGAGGGCGGACCAAAGAGTTATTATTCTTTCGAAACATTTGTCTTGCACCTTTTTAAGCATCATCTTGAGAGCCAAAAAAAGGAGTTTCAAATTTCTCGAGACTCTTTAAACTTTGGAGATGCTTTTGCTCCGAATGGTTTCGACCAATTTCAAGGGCCAACATTAATTGAAATAAAGTTTAGTTTAACAAAAGTTCCATTTCGTATGTTCTTTGAGAGATACATTCTAAGGCTCACTAATGAATTCACGGAAAACAAAATCATAAATGTATTAGTTGTTTCTGCTAAACCAATTCCAGAAAGATTGTTGCTGCGTTTCAATAATGAGATTGAAAATAGCCAACTTCCTTTTAATGTGATTTTTTGGGGGCCGAATGAATTAAATAAAATAGTATCAAAGAATAAAAAAGTAGTAAATGAAATAACTAAAAACCTCTTTTCCTTAAGGCTTTCATCTGCTATATCTAAGCCAGTTAGAGATTGGAAAATAGAACGAGATGAAATACTGGAAAGGTTAAAGCATTGCTATAGCAAAGGTCAGTTTTCATTATTTTTGGGCGCTGGAGTTTCAAGTAGTGCTGGAATGCCAGATTGGAACACATTATTGAATTCATTGTTTGTAACTTACCTTACCCAAGAATTCAATGGTGATATTGCAATGAGTGACAAAGATCTTAACGATATTGTTGGCAGGTTAAATGGTATTAACGAACCGTCAGCACTGATGGCTGCAAGATACCTTCGCAAGGGATTTTCAAAAACTGATGGGGAAGCAAAAGAATTCATAGGAGCTGTTACTAAAAATCTGTATAAGCTGCGAAACCATAATTACCGCATGGATTCTGAACTAATAAAATCAATTGCTTCGATGTGCCTTCCTCGGCGAACTGGCGCCAAAGTCAAATCCGTTATTACTTATAATTTTGATGACCTACTTGAAAGAGAATTAATTAGTAACTCAATCCTACATAGATGTATTTATACCAATAATGAAAGCCTCGACCCTGATGAACTTCCGGTCTACCATGTTCATGGATTCTTGCCAGAAGATAGAAAATACTATGATGGGTTAGATAAATCAACTTTAGTTTTCTCAGAGGAAGGCTACCACCATATTTATTCTGACTCCTACCACTGGTCAAATCTTGTTCAGCTAAATTCATTTAGAGAAAATAATTGCTTAATGGTTGGGTTATCAATGACAGACCCAAACCTTAGACGGTTATTAGATATTTCTTCGAAAAACATTGAACGCAGCAAGCATTTTACATTTATGAAAAGAATTTCATCAAGTGAATTCTGCTATGAGGAGAACAATGGGAAAAAACTAAAAGTAATTGAAAACATCGAATCTGCTGAAAAATTCCTTGAACGTCACCACACTTTGAATGAAGAATTAATGAAAGAATTAGGTGTGACAATTATATGGTATGAAGAATACGATGATATCCCAAAATTCATTAGGGAAGTGACGAAACATTAAAGAAATAAATTATTATAGCGAATGGTTGAAAAATAAATCATTGATTGCCCGCTCCTCGTTCACTGCTGCCCAAAGAAACCCATGCAGGCAGTTTAGTCCTAGGAGCGGACACTGTCAGTACCTATTTTCCTTAAATATAGGGATTAGGTCAGTTAATGGGTGAAAGTTTTCATAAGCAGATGAATTAAACTAAACATGCGATGATATAGGTATTCAATATGATCGCTCTCTTGAATTTTTACCTGGTTCATTTCCGCGTGACGTATAAAATATTCGTTACCAATATCGGTCAAATATTTAGCTTCAACCTCCAAAATATTTCGAAATTCAGGTGTCGCAGCAGCGTCATCAAGCAATTGTTTAGTTGATGTTCTCTTATTTGATGGATTGTGTACACTTTTCAGCCTCTCCCAGAAGTCCCAGAGTTCTTTCACTGCGTCATAGCGAACCTGAACATCAAAATTTACGATTTTAGCATTTGCGCGAACAAGTAAATTCTTTAACTCAACTTCCGAAGGAACATTCACGCTGAACATCATTTGGACTAATTCAGGACTAAGAAGCCGGATGATTTCACCTGAGTTTTGAAGTTCATAGGCCATACCATTTCGGGCAAAAATGACGTTAACATTTTCGAGAAATTCATTTCTGCCGGCAACGATATCAAAATCATGAATATGAGTGTGGCGGTAGTACGAGTGGTAATCATTACCTTCTATAGGAGCTGCAACATGTTTATAGCAAAATTGAAGTAAATCCATGACGACTAGATAGTCAGGAATGAACGTAACTTGTGTTCTTGACCTGTAGGCATATCGATCTACATCTTCAGGAGCTACTCCCAATGGCCATCCTATATTTGGTATCTCCGCCTGTAATGCAGCTTTGAAAGTATCTTCATTTGTACCAATGCACCCTTGTCCGTCAGGGCATTCTTCTGGAAAATTTTTCCCAAAATAGCCCTTATTTATCAGTATGTTAATATAAGAAACAAGCCCAATCCAGACTATCATAGAGACATCATTTTTCGTTCTCGCTACAGAGCCTTTCTCTTTATCGCTAAAATATTCCACGTTCCCCCCCGGAAGTTTATGACTTTCTGAAAATCTATGGCTGAATCAATTGTTGAGCAAGCATAATTGAGTAAATGTGCTGAGATTGACGAAAAAACTACCCCGCACCAATTTCCGCTCCTCGCTCATAACTGCCTGACAGATTTGATTCCCACGCAGCCCGATCACCTATTAATTTCTTGTTGCCCCACCTTAAAATATTTCTAGCGCCTAAAGGTTTTCACCTTGCCCTTCCCCACCACCAAAAACACACTCCCCTCCATCACAGGAAGCGGAGAATCACTCATGAACACCCCTCAACCGTTGAAACCTCTCAGCACCACAGTCAAAATCGCGCTCCACACCCGAGATGCAGTTAATCTCTGGACAGGCACACCGCCAAACGCCCACGAATCACGCCGCAATATTGGCATGCAGTTTTATATGTTAAGACTGAAACGTATCGAATGGGCTGCCGCGCATGATGATCCCTGGGCTGACTACTGGCAAAGTAAGCTCAAACAAAAGCTGAACACCGCCACCCAGTTAATCACCAGCCTTCGCCAGCAAACCGCAAGGTTGTTTCACTCCGTGCCCGACGCACTGACCACCAGCCAGTGCCGTAACCCTGATCCCGCGCGCTTCACACTTTCACTTTCACTGATTTCTCCTCTGGGTATGCAAACGCTTTATCTGTTGGTGAATTTCGATTTGCTGATATGCGAGCTCATTCAGGCACAACAGTTCGCCCTGATATCACGTCGCAGAAAAAGCCAGTTACGCTTGCAGGGTGCCAGTGCTATCCAAAGCATTTACCAACTGGCGCAGGAATTCCACTTTACCGGCGTAACCCGGCAGGATGTCCGGGAAGGTAATCTACTGGCGCTGCACGCTACAAAACTGATGAGCAACTTGCCA
Source organism: Winslowiella toletana (assembly GCF_017875465.1). Lineage (NCBI taxonomy): Bacteria > Pseudomonadati > Pseudomonadota > Gammaproteobacteria > Enterobacterales > Erwiniaceae > Winslowiella > Winslowiella toletana. The sequence goes on along the minus strand of NZ_JAGGMQ010000001.1, from coordinate 4,280,010 downwards.
GATGAATTACTGACCAGCACGCAGGACGTTAAACAGACGCCGGAATCAGATCAATCAAAGGAGTAGCGATGATCAGCTGGCTGCCGTTAACCGATAGTGATTACGATCTCACTGCCCGCAAAAGCTCGCTAAAGGGCCTTTTAATGGCCTTTAAGGGTAAGGGAGAGGTTGCGGCATTAATTGAAGAAATAAACCAGACCAGAGACCAGCTCTGCACCATGCAAAACCGCCTGGTGCAGAGCGTCTATACCCTGCCCGTTCGTTATCTGCCGCTGATATTAACGCGTAATCCTGCTCGCTCTGGCGCAACTTTTTTACGCTGGCGCAATCTTGCTAACAACCGATCCGGAACGCCTGCCCTGCAGGAAATATTGCAGCAACCAGAGACTACATCAGCGCTTAAAAACGGCCTGATGACTATAGAATATGAAAGGCAGATAATTAACAGTCAGGTTTCAGTAATGACCTTTATCCTGCGGCAACTCAGGTCGATAAACTCCCCCGTTATTCTTCTGCAGCCATAAACAATTGATTCTGGCTGCGCCAGTCATTCCCCGCCATCCTGCCAGCAGAATTCAACTGTTCAGGGTTTTCAGTAATGAGAAATATCATTCTGGTTGGGATAGTAATGTTAATGGCTGGCTGTAATACAGAGCCTGAGGCCATCCCGGCGACGTCATCTTCCCGCGCCACCCAGTTAGCACCCACCTCCCAAACGCCACCAGCAGTCATACATGGCGATCGTTACCTGATGATCAATACTGAACCCGCCGCTGAACAACGCGACCCACTTAATCAGATTATTGATGTATCAATTCCTGCTGATGTTAAACCCACCGTCAGTGAAGCTATCCGCTACCTGCTGCGTGATAGCGGCTACTCGCTCTGTTTCGCCAGTCAGCAAAGACAACTGCTCTATCAGCAGCCACTGCCGCTGGCGCAAACCCATCTTGGGCCGATACCGCTCCATGAAGCACTTCAGGTGCTGGCAGGCCCGGTATGGCGGCTTACTGTTGATCGCTTGTATCGCATCGTTTGCTTCCGTCTTCAGCCATACCCGCTAAAAACAGGAGCGAGCTATGCCGGATAAGCTTCGACATTGCGACCTGATCTTGCTGGTACTGATTAGCGGCCTCAGCACACTCCTGCTGCTGTGCTATCACAACCTCAGCAAAATCAGAACGCAGACAGATCATTTGTTGGCAGAAATGCAGCAGCGTATTAATCAGCTGGAAAATCGCCCTCAGCCAGATCTTCAGACGTTCAACCAGCGTATTAATGCGCTGCGGGTCTATCAGCCCAAAGAAATCCTGAACCATACGAAAATGCTTAACGAACTGAAGAACAGCAATCAGGCGCTGCAATCTTCACTGGCTGAAGTGCAGAAAGAAGTTGCTGCATTGAAGCCACCGACTCCTCCACAGGCGGCAGTTATTCCCCTTCGCCGCCCTCCCGCCACCACTCCCCGTCGGGCCGCAATGGCCCCTTTTACTCTTGAGGGAGTCGAGTACCGCGCGGGTATAGCGCTGGCAGTCATTATGCCGTTACACGGCAGGAACATTGATCAGACAATTTTACTGCGTATTGGTGAGCACTGGCATAAATGGCAACTAATCAATATCAATGGCCAGTGGGCCACCTTTGTGACGGGAAAAGTGCATCTGAAGCTGCATGCACCTGTTACAGGGAGCTGACGATGACTGAATTATCCTGGCTTTTACCGATGATATTGTCACCAGTTTGGGCAACAGATTCACCATTGCAGGCGCAGCCTCTGGTTCTGCAACCTCTTACCATAAAACAGCAATCCAGCCGCTGGGGGCTGACTACGGCGGAATGGCTGCGATACCAGCAGCTAAAACTGGAAGAACGCGGAATCTGGTCACCTGGATTGGATCCCTTAACCACACTGGGAGTTGAAGCGACAAGCGAAGAGGAACGCCGCCACTTTGCCGAACTGCTGGTAAAAAAAGAGTACCTGCGTGTGGAACGAGAATTGTCGTTTCAGCGTGCCTATGATGCTGCGTGGAAGCGGCTTTATCCCGATCTAACGCCCATTCGTACGGCTGGCATGATAACCAATGGCTCCCAACGGCTGGCGCTATTCGTTCGTGAAAATTGCCCGGATTGTGATAACAAGCTGCGCGAGCTGCTGGCAGAACGCCGTCCGCTAGATATCTATCTGGTGGACAGCCAGGGCGATGACAATCGTATTGAACACTGGGCGCAGGCACACGGCATTGATGCCCGGCAGGTGCAGCAACGAAATATCACCCTGAATCATGATGCAGGTCGCTGGCAAAAGTATGGTCAGCAGATGATGCCTGCCGTGCTGCAGCAACAAGGGGCGACGTGGCAAATCGTCTCACCCTGATGCTGTTGTTATTTCCGCTGCTTGCCTGCGCCAGTGCCATACCCGAAGGATACCGTCGTATTGCCGGGCAATATCAGGTGCCAGCAGAAATTTTGTATGCCATCGCGCTGACGGAAAGTGCCACACGGGTTGGGCTGGCTGTTCGCCCCTGGCCGTGGACGCTTAACGTACGCGGGAAAGGATACCGATATCGCCGTCAGCATGACGCCTGTCTTGCTCTGCAAAATTTCAGCCGCCATGTTGACCCAAAGCATATTGATATTGGCCTCGGGCAGATCAACCTCGGCTGGCATGCAAAGCAGTTTTCTTCTCCCTGTGCCGCCCTCAGCCCCTATCTGAATCTGGCGGTTGCCGCAGAACTGTTAAGGCAACGCTATGATGAACAGCCGGGAAGCTGGCTGAATGCCGCAGGCCGTTATCACCATCCTGCGGGAGGCATCAGAATGCATCAGTATCAGCGTGTTATTCAACATCACCTGCAAACGCTAAACGGAGGTACCAGATGAAGCTGATAATATCTCTCCTGATGCTGGTTCATCTGCAAGTGAACGCCGCATTTAAGCTGGATGCCGAACCGGGCGATGAACCGGCAGCACCGTTGGATACCCAATGAAGCAAAAATATCCGCTGGAGGTAAAGCTGCGCCCGGCAGTGGAGTTCTACAGCATGTGGACGGCCCTCTGTTCTGCTCTAATCTGCTTTCTCTTCCCTGAGTGGATAATGCTGCAGCCACAGTCAGCACAACTGCTGATAACCGCCTTCGGTTTGCTGGCGCTACGAAGAGGCTGGCAGGGCCTGGAAGTACTACGCTATCGCCGAAATCTGCGCCGTCTGCCCCGCTATCAACTACGCAGTACACAGATACCGGTGAGCAAACACCGCCTGTTTTTAGGCAAAGGGTTTCGCTGGCAGGCGATCCATACGCAGCGGCTGCATGACTGCTTGCGACCGGAAGTTCAGCACTATCTTTCACGCGGATTAATCCCGAGAAAAAAGCCCTGCTGAAAAGTGATTCCAGCTGGAATCAGCGGAAAACTGCTCAACAAGTTGGTGGAAGTTCGTTACTGCATGGTGTGGAACGCCGGGAACAGAATGTCACTATGCCGCTGGCAGACCGTGTCGGCCATACCCTGGTGATGGGCACCACCCGGGTTGGCAAAACCCGGCTGGCTGAACTGCTGATCACTCAGGATATCCGGCGCGGCGACGTAGTTATTATCTTCGATCCAAAAGGCGATGCCGATTTGCTTAAGCGAGCCTGGTCCGAGGCGGTGCGCGCCGGACGCGAGAATGAGTTTTACCTGTTTCACCTCGGCTGGCCGGAACTGAGCGCGCGGTACAATGCCATCGGTCGCTTTGGTCGCATCTCAGAAGTGGCATCACGTATTGCAGGACAGCTCAGCAATGAAGGCAACAGTGCGGCGTTTCGCGAGTTTGCCTGGCGCTTTGTGAATATTATTACCCGCGCTCTGGTGGCGTTAGGTAAAAGGCCGGACTACCAGCTAATCGCCCGCCACGTAGTGAATATCGACGGGTTATTTATCGATTATGCCCGTCATGCCCTGACGGCAATCGATCGTAAAGCCTGGGAGGTGGTTGCTCAGCTGGCCAGCAATATTAACGACAAAAACACGCCGCGTAATCTGCTGGGGCGCGATCGCCATGTCGTGGCTTTAGAGCAATATATTAACCAGTCCGGCATCTATGACCCCATCCTTGACGGTCTTCGCTCTGCGGTTCGTTATGACCGCACCTACTTTGATAAAATCGTTGCCTCACTGCTACCGTTACTGGAAAAACTCACCACCGGCAGCATTGCACAGTTGCTGGCGCCGGATTACAGCGATCTTAACGATCCTCGCCCAATTTTCGACTGGCCTCAGCTGATCCGCAAGCGCGGCATTGCCTATGTAGCGTTTGATGCCCTCTCTGATAGCGAAGTATCCGGCGCAGTGGGTAACTCCATGTTTGCCGACCTGGTCAGTGTCGCCGGACATATTTATAAGTTCGGTATCAATGATGGTTTACCGGGGAATTCTTCGGAACGAGTGCCGATTAATTTGCACTGCGATGAATTCAGCGAACTGATGGGAGAAGAATTTATTCCGCTTATTAATAAAGGTGGCGGCACCGGCATTCAGGTTACGGCCTACACCCAGACCTTGTCGGATATTCAGGCCGGGATCGGCAGCGTCGCCAAAGCCGGACAGGTTGTCGGCAATTTCAATAATCTGATTATGCTACGGGTACGTGAAACCGCGACGGCGGAGTTGTTAACCGGCCAGTTACCAGAGGTGGAGATCCGCAGCAGCAGCGTCACTTCTGGCGTGACCGACGCTTCAGTACCAGCCGGGCAAAGTGATTTTACCAGCCATACCAGCGAGCAAATCAATCTTACCCGCGTACCCATGCTGGATAGCTCAGCGCTGGTGCAGCTTCCTAAAGGGCAGGCGTTTGCACTGCTGGAAGGCGGACAGCTGTGGAAGATTCGCCTGCCATTGCCCGTTCATGATCGACGTGTTCCCTTACCCGCCTCAATCCAGCAGATTGCCGAGGCGATGCAGAAAAACTACCGAAGTGAAGAACGATGGTGGAACAACAACCCGTAGCTTCTCAGCCTGCAAAACCCAGAGGGCCATTTGGCATATTTTTGTCATGGGTAAGCCGGGTGCTGACAATGCTTATTGCGGCTCTGCTGTTGCGCATGGTTATTGAATTGCTCGGACTGGTATTTCTCTGGCCGCAGCAGGGTTCTGCTCATAGTTGTGAAGTGTTCAGGAATGAATGGCGGTGGTTAGCTGAAGATATAAGGATCCGGCCTGTTATTTACTCAATTGAGTTAAAAGTAACCCAGGGGCTGACGCTGGGTATTCATTACATCACTCTGATTATGGAACGACTGCTTCCCTACCCGCTTTACGCCGCTTTAAACAGCGTTTCTGAAACCCTGATTTGCAGCATTAACTCGGTGGTGATACGCGTGCTAAGGCTGTATCTGGCGCTGCCACTCTTTCTGCTGTGCGTAGTCGTGGGTTTTGTCGAAGGGCTGGTTCAGCGCGATTTGAGGCGCTTAGGCGCCGGATATGAGTCCGGGTTTATTCATCACCGGATACGCTATTCATTCAGCACTGTAAGTTTTACCTGTGGGCTGATTTATCTGGTATCCCCCTGGAACGTCACCAATGGATGGCTGCTACTGATGGCGATAGCCAGTGGCATCAGCATATCGTTAATCATTGGCTCGTTTAAAAAATATATATGAGCGTTTTCTGTTTTCCTGACCCTCTATTCCATGACGGACAGGATGATTGCGGCTATGAACAGTCAGGTATGAGTTATGGTCACCTTCGAGCGACATGCAGCCCATGCAACGGAGCCAGCGTCATCCCGGATTCCATCAATGTTTGAATGGTATCAGCACTCGACGTCCTAGCAGCCAGTTCTGCTCACTATGAGTCTGTCATGTAAACCAAAACGTGACATCATAGCAATCATGGTGGGTTAGATGGTTTACTGTATCGGCTGAAAGTCTATGATAAATTTGGAGTAAAACCTACCATACAGATTTGGTAAAACAAAAATAGATACTCAGGAACCTATAGAATGCTAACCAGGCAAGTCAGGCAAATCTATCCTCAACAGGATAAAGGTACCCAAACGGTGGTATTTAGTGATTATTCTCACTTTCCAAACATTGTTCTGCTTGGTGATCCTGGTGCTGGAAAAACGCACCTCTTCAAACAGTTTGCGGCATTGCAAGAGGCAAAATATCTGACAGTACGTCACTTCTTAAGTGGCGTACCTATTGATAATCAGAAAACGTTATTCATCGATGCATTAGATGAGAAGAGGAGTGCCAGTAACAGTAGTGACGTTGTAGATGACATCGTCCGTAGGCTTTTTTCCCAAACGCCACAAAATGTCAGAATTTCTTGTCGCTCTCAGGATTGGTTAGGCGAATCAGACTTGTCAGCATTTTTACCCTATTTTGAGCAGACGGGAGGCTATGTTGTTTTACATTTGCAGCCGCTCTCAAAAGAAGAGCAAACTGCAATTCTACAAGCGAATGGTGTAGAACACCCCGAAGCGTTTCTGGCTGAAGCAGAAAAACATGACGCCAGCGAATTTCTTTACAACCCACAAAATCTAATAATGCTGGCTGAAGCCGTTAAAGAAGGAAACTGGCCCCGTACAAGATCTGAACTTTTCCACTCTGCGACACAGTTCCTTTTAACTGAACATAGCCAAGAACATACGCGGCTAACTTCAGGAATTTATACCTGCGACGAGTTAGAGTATCCTGCAGGATCAATTTGCGCGTTGCGCATATTGAGTAATGTTTCCGGGGTTTCTCTGCTTCTGAACGATATCCGACCAGAATACCCCAGTTACAGAACCATCTCGTTCTTCTCACATGAAATAATTAGAGCGGCGTTATCGAGGCGGGTTTTTTCTGCCGGAGATGAGCTTGAGACTGTTGAGTACAGCCACAGGACAATTGCTGAGTATTTAGCGGCAAAATGGTTAGCCGGGATCGTTGACAAAGGGCTACCCATGGGACGTTTGAGAAGTATGCTGGGATTTGAGGGTTATCCGTCTTCAGAATTGAGAGGTTTACACGCATGGCTAGCGGTCTTTTTACCGCAATACGCCCAGGTATTCATTGAAGCCGATCCTTACGGCGTTCTGACCTATGGCGATGCAGCTTCATTACCGACAGCGGAAAAACAAAATCTACTGGTGGCGCTGTCAAAACTATCAGAACGTGATCCCTGGTTTAGAAATCACGGTCTCAATTCATATCTGAATGGCTTCGCGACGGTAGAAATGGAAGCTCTATTGCGACAGATAGTCCGCGATCCTCATTCGTCATTTTCTCTGCGGATGATCGTTTTGGAATCCTTATCGGTGGCAACACCGATAGTCGCACTGAGTGATGACTTAATTAAAATTGCCAAATCGGAGGATTCATCGTATGCGGAAAAAGAGGAAGCAATAACGGCATTAATCCATTTTGGAGCGTCTGGCCAGAAATTTTCGGTACGTTTTTTTGCGGAGTTAAAAGACAAAAATCACGATAGCATCCGGTTGCGTAACCATATCATTCAGTTGCTTTATAAAGATTACTTTACACCGCAGGATATAGCACAACTGCTGATTGATACATTAAACATAACCAGTGAGCGATTACCGATAGGCGCGTTATGGCGGCTGAATACTATTGTACCGGCAGCTGATCTACTCGCTATCTTTGAGCATCTCGATCGGTACCACACCGCTCACAGTAAAGACTGGTATTCTTCAGCTAAAAATCATTATGAGATTGTGCATTTTCTGGAAGCTGGATTATTGCAGATACTGGGCGAGAAGAATGGTTACAGCGCATCTCAGATATGGTTGTGCCTAAAAACGTTCTATAGCTACTCCCATAATCACCACTATCGCGGTTATGACAATGTGCAGAAATCTATCGTTCAGGAGATAAAAAATCGCAGCTGGAAATATGAAGATATTATAGACGCCGCCATTCTTTCATTTACACGCTATGATACTCATTACTTGTTCTTACATGAATTTGGTGGAAGCACCTTCTATCTTATTCCTGATGAGATTTTGCTGGCACGTTTTATCCACTATTTATCCCATGCTGAAGCTAGTTCACATAAAACTGAATGTATTTATCGACTGACATTTGCGGTCCTTTACCGATGTGCCAAGCAATCCCAAGAGACGTTTGAATTTCTTTCCGCGTACTGCCATTTAAATGTAAAGTTGACTACTGTATTTGAGACTTCCATCTTCTGCGAGATTGACGATTGGCGAGTAAAACATAATCTTAGCCAAATAGCGTATGAGAAAGAACGAAACGCGGCGCGTTATGAAGATAGGCACAGTTTCGAGTTATATCGTCAGGAAATTGTATCGGGCCAACATTTGGAGTGGCTCAAACACATTTCCTATATTTACTATTCGAAATACAGCGATGTTGATGACAAATTGACGCCAGTGCAGCGCTGTGCAGACATATTAGGTGCCGAAAACGTCACTGATGCGATATCCGGTCTTTTAGCGATTTTAAATCGTTCAGATCTGCCCACAATTGACGAGGTGAATTGTGCTTTGCTGAAGAGGGAGTATTACAAATGGTGGTATGCGGTACTGGCAGGAAGTGATGAGTTATTTAAAAAACATCCTGATGTTACACAATGGAACGAAGATTTATTAACAACGCTATTGGCTCTGGATGTTATATTAGCACTTTTCACCAAAGACAGTAATGTTGTAAGTGATTATTCATTACCGTGGAAAAGGGATGTGATACTTAACAAAACAGCATTTTTCATCAAAACCTATTACCACATTATCAATTTCTGCATTAATAATCAGTTGCATGATATCCGTGCACTTAACTATCTGTTAAATGATACCTGCATTCCAATCGACTATACCGTTCCTTTAGTTATGAGACTAGCTAAAGAGCACCCTGATGATGTTCTCCACTTACAAAACCTGGTGGGGTGGTTGTTAGCGCACCCTGAGAGTCATGCAAAGTTGTTGCAGTTATCTGAGTTGATGATAGCGCAACCCTCAAAACTTAAAAAGCCAAGTTATCAAATTTGGCTGGTATGTACTTATTTATTCGCTCCAGACCAGCGTCAGGATCTATTTTTATCTGAATCAAAATCCGCGCCGGAAATGATAGCACTTATTCGTCAACTATCAGGTAAGGCGAAAAGAGGTCGTGGGAGTAGTGAGCTACGTTTATCACTAACACAATTGGAAGCGATCATCACTGTCTCTGCTACTCATTTTCCTAATGCAGACCGCGTTGCAAGTAACGACTCTAACTCAGCAAACAATTGGGAGTATGCTGATTTTATCAAAAGATTGATTGATGACGTTTCTTCTTTTTCCTTATACGATGCCGGTGAAGTATTTGAACGTTTATTATTACTGCCAGAATGTACAAGTTACCGGGATTATCTCTTACACGCCCAAAGCAACCAGAAGGTGCGGTATCGGGAATCACAGTTTCAACACACTAACTGGAAGAAAGCGTTGAATACGCTGAAAAATCAGACCCCAGCTAATGTAATGGATCTCTATGCGTTATTGTTAGATCATTTGCGGGATATCGCTAACCGAATTACTTATGAAAATACCGATATTTATAAACAGTTCTGGAATGAGAATGGCAATGGTCAAATTTTAGTGCCTAAGCCTGAAGAGAGCTGTCGGAATTTTTTTCTGGAGCTGCTTAGAGCACGACTCCATCCGTTACAAATAATCTGTGAGCCAGAAGGCCACATGGTTTCGGGTAAAAGGGCTGATATCATCATTTCACTTCCAGGAATAAAGATCCCCATTGAGATAAAGCGTGATTATCACCGGGACGTTTGGAGCGCGCTTAACGAGCAACTGGACCAACTTTATACTACCAATCCCGATGCCGCAGGCTACGGCATCTATCTGGTCTTCTGGTTTGGTGCTTCTCGACCAAACGCTATCCCTCGCGCGGCGAAAGACACGCCACCCCCAGTAAACGCCGCGACAATGGAGGGCATTCTTAATGAAGCTGTGCCAATGGTTAAGCGAGGCCGCCTGTCCGCGATAGTAATTGACGTATCAGGTGAGGCTAATTCGACTGTTGAAACGCAAAAATCATCTAAGTAAGGAAAGTGAATCATGATTACAAAAGAACTTGTAGATGAAAGTCTCAATATTCACCGACTGGTTGATTGTGGTGATTTTGATCTGGCATATCAGCAATCCGTTGTATTTCTCGAAAAACTGGAAAAGATAAAGGTCAAAGGCGATAATTATTTTATAGTGCTGGGGAATGTGGCTGGTGGTCTTGTAGATATTGGGCAAATGAGCAAGCATAAAAATGCAGCAGAGCTTGGTATTAAGCTGATGGATAATAATAAGGAAGCATTAGCGCTTGTACAAGGAGAGAGCCATTTTTATTATAATTATGCTAATGCCTTGTCTAATAAGATAAGTGTCGATAATCCTCACGACCACACATTCCAGTCAATAGAAGAACTTGTTTCGTTAAAAAACATCTACTGGCGAGCCTTTATGTTCTGCTCGCAAGAGAGCGAAGAGTTTCAGGCGGAACTGTCCGTTAATCTGGCCAATTCGTTAAGAAGTCAATTTAGGCTGAGTGAGGCACTTAGATATTATGATCTCACTAATCGCAAGGGATTAGATATACCACAGTCTTGGGTCAATCGTTCTGCCGCGCTCATTGAGCTAAACCTTGTTTCATCTTCATACTCCATTATGCAATTGAAGGAAATACGAAAAGGTTATATTAATGCATCTGTTTCCAAAAAAATTCCTCCACAATGGGAATCATTCTATCTTGGGCGTATAGCACAAACAAACGATAAAATACAAAAATGTGTATCAGCAGAAGGCGAAACGGACGAGCATGATGACATGCTCACACAACAGGAGTTTGGCGCATTGAGTGCATATAGGCAATTCTGCCTTGTAAATCATCTGACACTGTCCGAGCACGGTCTTTATTGCCCCTGCGTGGGGAGTGCCACCGATAATCTTGTCATCTCTTCCTCCGGTGGTGTAACCGGTGATTTTATTGTTCCTATGGAGATGGCGCTAAACCGCTTTAAATCGGAGTTTTCACTCGCCCGCCATCTCTATTTTGATTACCTTTATCCTCAGGATACGGATGCTATAAAAGAAGAATGCCATTTTCTGGAGTTACATAATGACGAGATCTTAGGCATTGATATTGAGAAGATCAGAACGGCATTTCGTCTTTGCTTTGGTATTCTCGATAAGATTGCGGTGTGTATCTGTGAACTTCACAAAGTTTATCCACCTGCAAAGAAGGGCGGGTTACAGAAAAATATCTATTTTCAAAGCTTCTGGCAGTTAGACGTTGATAACAGAAGACAACGGTTTGAAGATATAAAGTCACCTGGACTTTTAGCATTGTACAGCATTGCTACTGACCTGAATAAAAATAAAGGTGGCGAATTGGCTTTTTATAAAGAGTGGCGCAATGGTCTAGAACATAAATTTTTGGTAGTACACAAAAGTGATAAAGCAGAAGATCTTTACCAGTCTTATAAATTGATTAAAGATATTCTTTTTATCAAAGAGGATGAGTTTATTCACCATTTCGGTCAGTTGATTCAGATCACCCGTTCAGCAATATTTTCATTTGCTTTTATGGTTAGACATGAAGGTAAGAAACAAAAAAAAGACAATATTCCTTATATTACCAATGAACTGCATATGAAAAAGTATTCGTCAGAACCTAAGTAAAAGGCAGCAAGCGAAGCGCTATGTAAACACCCCTGCAAAATTACCCATCCACTATTAGAGAGTCTTTGGCACTCCAGCTTCCGCTTTTGGCACAAAGCCGACTGTCAAATCAGGTTTAGCTCAAAGTGGGACCAGGTGAAGGCGTTCAATCCCCCCCTAATAAATTCTCCCACCCCGACAACGAATTTCCTGCTGCCAAAATCCCGATCAACTCCCATGCTAACCCCCTGTTCGGGCTCAGTGGGGTAAGGTTATGCGTATCAGGATATTGATGTGGGTATTACTAAGCCACTCCTGCCTGTCGTCTGCCGCCGACAGCACTGAGTCCGAACAGCTTGCCCTTGCCCTCAGGCAGCTGGACCATATTGAAAACACCCTTGAGCGCGCTGAACAGGGAGCCGACAGCGCACCGGAAGCCAGATATTTCTTCGATTATCGTAAAGCACATCGGGATATTGGCATTATCCGTCAGGGTATACAGCATTACCTGATACCGGCACGCGCACAGCCACGAACACCGCAAGAACTGAACGCCCAATTCCGTCTGGAGCACACGTCTCATGAGTGATGAGCAAATTAACGCGTTCAGGGCCGGAAGCCTTACAGATCCGCAGGCCGTTAATCTGCTGATGCTGAGCTTGTTCTGCGCCACGCTATTGCTATGGAGTAGCTGGGCACTGATAAGTGCTTACCGGGGGGTTGCCAGCCATCGGCTGAGCTGGCGTGAGCTTGGTGGAATGGCGGCCAGAACGCTGCTGCTGTTGCTGGTGAGTTTCTTGCTGGTGCTGAGTTAACGAGGTGGTAAATGCGCCTGTCACGATTCACGTCTTACCCAATCTGGCTTCATACCGCCTTCGCATATGCCGATTTGCCACATATGGAAGATCCTTCCCGGGGTAAAGGCAGAGGCACTATCGAAACTATCCGCAACTATGGCTATGACATCGTTATTCTGCTGGCGCTGGGTATTTGCGCCGTTGGTTTTCTGGTAGTGGCAAATAACTGTGTTGCCACCTACTCCGAGATCCAGCACGGCAAAAAGCAGTGGAAAGATCTGGGTGCCATGGCAGGTGTCGGCACCATGCTGCTGGTGATTATCATCTGGCTACTGAATGAGGCTACGGAAATTCTCTGATATGGCTACCATCAACTTTCTTCCTGACCGCCTCAACCGCGAACCCACTGTGTTCCGCGGGCTGACCGTTACCGAACTGATGATGGCACTTGCGGCTGGGCTGATGGCAGGTGCAGTGGCGGGTACGCTGCTGACACTGTTTAGCGGGCACTGGCCGCTAATTCCCACATCTATGCTGGCCTGCGCCGCGCTCTGTGTTCAGTCGGGAGGAAGATGGCTGGCGCGGCTTAAACGCGGACGCCCCGACAGCTGGCTCTACCAGGCCCTCGCCGCCTGGCTGGCACAGCACGGGCTGGGGGACCGGCAGTTAATGATTAACAGCGATGTCTGGGTTATCCGCCGGAGCCTGAAATGAGCCAGTTCCGTCATGCGCTGGCAGAGCGCGATTCCCATCTGAAGTCCCTTAAAATCGCGCTGATGGTGCAGAGCATAATTATTGCCGGGATGGGATACGGCTGGTACTCCGCTCCGCAACACCTCACCGTTTACCTCCCTCCCGATCTGCGTAGCGGCAGCACCCAGCCATGGTGGCTAATCCCGCCCGCCAGCGTTTATGCCTTCACTGTGTACCTGTTCCAGCAGCTTAATCGCTGGCCTGCCAATGGCGAAGCTGACTATGCCCGCAATATTCACCGCTTGCAGGCCTATATCACACCGTCCTGCCTGGCATGGCTGAATAAGGACTATCAGTTGCGTAAAGAGGGTGGCGAGTTACGTGATCGGGTACGTGGAGTGTATGAAATTCCCGATCACGGGTTTGGCGACAGCATTCGCACCGCACAGGGAAAGACGGTAAACCGCGTTCAGGTTCTCAGCCGGGACAGCTGGCGCGTAATGCTTGATGTTGCCGTCGATGAATATCTGCATAACGAGCCGGTGAAGCGGGTTCTGGTGCGTTATCCGTTAAAGGTAGTGCGCTATGCCATCGATGCGGAAAAGAATCCGTGGGGACTGGCGATAGACTGCTTTGCGGGCGCGCCGCAGCATCTGGTGGCGGATACACCGCTGGAGCCGTTATGAAAATAGTCATTCTGTTCGCGCTGTTAATCAGCACACCAGTATTCGCCACCGAAATCCTGCAATGGGAGCGAGTGCCGATTCCGGTGGCGCTGGTAACCGGTCAGGAAAGATTAATACAGACCGACAGACAGTTTAAGGTGGGTTATCCCGCTTCGCTCGACGGCAAGCTGCGCATTCAGAGCGCTGACGGCATGCTGTATCTGCTCGCCTCTAAAAGTTTCCCGTCAGCTCGCCTGCAACTGCGTGATATTAATAACGGCGAACTGGTACTGCTGGATATCAGTGCCAGTGATAAACAGCAGTCACTGGAGCCTTTGCGTCTGGTATTTACCTCTACTGCTGGATCAACAGCGTCGCCACCATCATCCAGCTCTTCGGCTGAACCGCTGGTGGTGTTATTAGTGCGATATGCCGCGCAAAGCCTCTATGCTCCGCTACGCACGGTGGAGAGTTTACCGGGCGTCAGCATGATACCGCCCCATCTGCCGCACACTGTTACTACCCTTTTGCCGAATATGCCGGTGCGCACCTCACCGCTGATGGCATGGCGCGTTGATTCAACTACTGTTACCGCCGTCCTGCTCAAAAACCAGAGCGTGTGCCGTCTGGTTGTTGATCCACGCGATCTGCAGGGCCAGTTCTATGCTGCTGCTTTCCAGCATGACACGCTGGAACCTGCGGGGAGTGACGGCGATACCACCGTGGTTTATCTGGTGACGCAGCATGGTGACCTTTCTCAGGCGATTCTTCCTGAGCCCACCGGCACCAGGGAGGTTAAGCCATAATGCGTATCAGCGGACTGTTAAAAATTGGGGTGCCACTGCTGATACTGCTGACCACGCTGTTGGTTGTGCGGCACTTCAACCGGCAGTCAGCCACACATAGCAGCTCAAATAGCGTCGCGGATCTGACTCCTCAGCAGTTACACGATCTTGGCATCGATGGAGATTCTCCTGCCGATACGCTTGCCACACTGGTGGCCCAGATGAAGCAATATCGTCAGGCATTGCAGCAGATCGCCAGCGCCAGTCAGTCTCAGCAGGAAGAAAACCGGCGTCTGCGTGAACAGCAACAGACGCTGGAAACACGCTTAAATAACACCGTGCATGATAATCAGGTCGAACTGAAAACCGAGCTGGACAGACACCAGCAGGGTTTGCTGGATAAACTTGAAGATGAGATCCACGGTTTATCCGCGACCAAAAGCAAAAATAATGATAGCGATATCCCCGCGGATCTTGGCCTGCCCCCCGGTGAACTGCCTTCCGGCGTGGAAGATGAAGTGCGCTGGGTCGCCCCCCTGGACGCGCCAGCGGATAAAACTACACGCGTAAATCTGCCGGTTGAGTTTGGTCATGCCACAGAGATTAATTCGGCAACAAACAGGCACAGTGATCTTCTCCCTGCCGACAAACCCGTTTATACCCTGCCCGAAAATGCCACGCTGATAGGTTCAGTGGCGATGACCGCCCTGATCGGTCGTATTCCGGTAAACGGTAGCGTCAGCGATCCCTACCCGTTCAAAATTCTGATTGGCAGCAGCAACCTGACGGCCAATGGCATCGAATTGCCGGATGTGACCGGTGCGGTTATCTCCGGCACCGCGTCCGGTGACTGGACGCTGTCATGCGTACGCGGGCAGATACACTCGGTCACCTTTGTGTTTAATGACGGCACCATACGTACCGTTCCGGACCGCAAAAATAGCAGCGACTCAGCCAGTGATATTGGCTGGCTGTCAGATGAACAGGGACTTCCCTGCGTTCCCGGCGCGCGGAAGAGTAATACCGCGCAGTATCTCAGCTCACAGTTTTTGCTGTCAGGATCCAGCGCTGCCGCGCAGGCTTTTGCCAACAGCCAGAACACCACCGCCGTTGAAGGCGGCAATCTTGTCAGCGCGGTAACCGGTAATAACGGCAAGTACGTGCTGGGGCAGGCACTGGGTGGCGGCCTGAAAGATACCGCTGACTGGATGAAGCAGCACTTTGGGCAGAGTTTTGATGCCATCTATGTGCCGCCCGGCCACCGGGTTGCGGTGCATATCAGTCAGCCGCTGGCCATTGATTACGCACCAGCGGGGCGTAAGGTGAAATACGCCACCGCAGATAAGCAAGGTGGAGAACTCGACTGATGAAAAGATTAACAATTCTCCCACTGGTGTTGCTCAGCGCCTGTAGTACCTCACAACAACAGATGATGCCGGTCGACAAGGACACCACCATGCTAAAACTGTGGCAACAGCAAAGCGGCGGCACGCAGTTACTGCTGGATAGCCGTTCTCTGTTGCGCCGCACACCGGCGCAAGTATCCGACCAGCGAAGCTACAGCCGTAACGCCACTAATGAAATCCACCAGCTATTTCCCCGTCTGCCAGACCCGGATATGGTGCTGTATATCTTCCCGCATCTGGCAGGGAACCGCACTACACCGGTACCCGGCTACAGCACCGTATTCCCCTTCTATTCCCATACCCAGTATGCCTTACCGGGGGAGCGCGAGGCGCCGTTGTGAATGCGCTACGTCGAACGCACCGGACGCTACAGCGAGCGGCTCCGCAGGCAAGACGAGATCAGAGGTCCCTCGTTTGTCGATCATCTGCCATGGGTGGAATTCTTACCGGAAAGCCAGGCGCTTTTGCTGGAAGATGGCCGTTCAGTCGGAGCCGTCTATGAACTGATACCGGTGGCAACTGAAGGACGCTCAGTTGCCTGGCTGGAGAATGTCAGAGACCGGATAGCCGATGCTTTGCAGGACAGTTTTGATGAAGACGATAAAGCGCCTTGGGTAGTACAGTTTTTCTGTCAGGATGAAGATGATGCAGATAGCTGGCTGGCACAACTCAGTGAGTATGCTGTCGCTGAAGCTAAAAACACTGACTTCACCCGCGAGTGGCTGGCGCAGATGCAGCGCCATCTTAATAATCTTAGCCGACCAGAGGGTCTGTTTTTAGATAACACCGTCACCCGTACCCGCTGGCGAGCAAGGTGGCGACGCACCCGAATGGTGATTTATCGCTGGTTGCCTTCAGCACCTTCGTCATCACTCCCGCCCGAGATGGCACTCAATCATATCTGTGAGCGCATTATCAGCGTATTGAAAAGCGCCGGCATCACGGCTTTACGCCAGAACGAGCAGGATATTCATCGCTGGCTGCTTAAATGGTTTAACCCCGCCCCCGTTTTGCTGCCAGATAAAAAGCAGGTCTACCGAACGCTGGATTTAGCCGACGCAACGGTATTAACAGATTTTGCTGAGCGATTATTGCTTAGTGAACCCCGTTCAGACAGTTCAGCTGGCGTATGGTGGCTGGATAGTCAGCCGCATAAAGTGGTTGTCGTCGACCGCCTGCGTCGCGTGCCTCAGCCCAGCTTACTGACCGGTGAAACGTCGCGCGGCGAAGGAACCAATGCCCTGTTTGATCTGTTGCCGCCGGGTTCAATATTGAGTATGACGGTGGTCATCCATCCACAGGATTTGCTGGAGGATCATCTTAACCTGCTGGCAAACCGTGCGATCGGTGAAAACATCGATTCTGAATACACCCGGCGCGACTGTCAGGAAGTAAAACACTATCTGCATCAGGGCCATAAGCTTTATCGCAGTGCTCTGGCGTTTTATCTTACCGCCAGCGACTTACCCACCCTGCGCCAGAATCAGTATCAACTCAACAGCACATTACTTAACGCCGGGCTGGTGCCGGTGCAGGAAAACCATGAGGTGGCACCACTCAGCGCCTGGCTGCGCTGGTTACCGATGTGCTTCGATCCCTCCCGCGATAAGCGCGCCCTGTATACCCGTTTTAACTTTGTGCAACATCTTGCCAGCCTGGCGCCGCTATGGGGGCGTGAGACCGGCACTGGCAATCCGGGCATCAGCTACTTTAATCGAGGTGGCGCACCACTGTGCTTCGACCCGTTAAACAAACTGGACCGCGCTAAAAATGGTCATCTGCTGCTGCTCGGCCCCACCGGTGCCGGTAAATCAGCCACCCTGAATGCAAAAATCGCCCAGCTGTTAGCGCTGCATCGTCCACGGCTGTTTATTGTCGAAGCTGGCAACTCATTTGGTCTGATCGCACAGTACGCCGGGCGCTATGGGCTAAGCGTCAACAGAATCAGCCTGCATCCAGGCAGTGGCGTTACCCTCCCTCTGTTTGCTGATGCCTGGCGACTGGTGGCAGAAAATATCGTTAGCGGCGAGCTGCCTGACAGTGATGAACAGGATGATAATGACGAGCAGCGGGATATCCTCGGAGAAATGGAGATTACCGCAAGGCTGATGATTACCGGTGGTGAGCACAAGGAAGACGCACGGCTGACCCGCCCTGACCGGGCAATGATCCGGCAGGCCATTATCGCGGCGGCAAATATCTGCCACCAGCAGCAGCGACAGACGCTGACGCAGGACGTCCGCGAGGCTTTATTTGTCATCGCTAAGGATGAAACACTCCCTGCCCCACGCCGCAACCGGGCTTATGAGATGGCAGAATCCATTAACCTGTTTTGTTCGGGGTTTGAAGGTGAGCTGTTTAACCGCGAAGGACAAATCTGGCCGGAAGCGGATATCACGCTGGTAGACCTGGCGACCTTTGCGCGTGAAGGCTATGAAGCGCAGTTAGCCATTGCCTATATTTCACTGATTAACCATATTAATAATCTGGGCGAACGGGATCAGCATCTGGCACGTGCCATCGTTAATATCACCGATGAGGCGCATATCATTACCGTTAACCCGTTGCTGGCTAAGTTCCTGGCTAAAGGCTCCAAGATGTGGCGCAAGCTGGGCATCTGGCTGTGGCTGGCTACCCAGAATCTGGCAGATTTTCCGGATGAAGCTAAGAAGCTGCTGAATATGATCGAGTGGTGGGAACTGCTGGTGATGCCGGAAGAGGAAATTGCGCAGGTTTGCCGCTTTAAAGCGCTGACTGAAGAACAGCGGTTGCTGCTGCAATCCGCACGTAAATCGCCGGGGCAATATACCGAGGGTGTCGTGCTGTCATCTAAAACAGAAGGCCTGTTTCGGGTAGTGCCCCCTCCTTTGTACCTTGCACTGGCGATGACCGAGAAGCATGAAAAGGCCGAGCGTTATGCACTGATGCAGGCGCTGGGGATTAGTGAACTGGATGCAGCGATAATCATTGCTGAAAAGATTGAACAGTCCTATTGAGGCAAGATCACAATCCCGGCGCCAGGATTATTTTTTTTGTAACGATGGTATTGAAGTATCATCGCGGCGAGATCTTCATCAACCGCATAAAACCAGGCTTCCGGAACATCCAGCACCACTGCGAACTTGCAGACAAGCTTGAAATCGGGAGCGTGAGTTCCCCTTTCATACTGGCTTATCCGGGTACTTGCGGACTCACCATCCATACCTGCGCGACGTCCCAGTTCACTCTGCGTCAGGTTTGCATTTACTCTTGCCAGCCTGAGTCGTTTACCAATCATTGTTCAGCCTTCCATGCTTATATGACAGTGCATGTGATTATCAGCTAAATGGCATAATTATTTTAAATATTTTTTAAGAATTTATGTTACTCATCACGTAAGGCTCCACTGTCTATATGAAAAATAATGGCTTGGCCAGATCTACCTGGGAATCAACATAACAAAGCTTTCGGGTCTCTCTTTTTTGAACCGGTGATATTGCAGGATCAATGAAGCCAGATCGTCATCCTCTGCATAGAAGTAAGCCCCGGGGACATCTAAAACCAGTGCAAATTGACGGACAATGGCAAAACTTGGCTCGCTGATTTCCCTTTCATATTGGCTGACCCGGGAGCTGGCAGTTTCCTCATCTATTCCAGCTTTGCTTCCCAATTCAGCTTGCGTCAACTTCATATTGACTCTGGCCAGTTTCAAACGTTTTCCAATCACTTAACCACCTTATTGAAGGACATATCTTTATTTTATTATCAATCCAGAGTGGCAAGAATATCTTAAATAAAATATTTAATAAAAGAAGTAAAACTTCAAATTTATCTTTTTATTCGCCGATTTTAGATTTAATATTTACCTGTTGAAGTTAAACTTAACAGGAGATAATTATGAGAAGAGTTAAATATTATCAGAGCAAGGATTGGCATCCAGCAGACATAGTGGCAGCGATAAAAAAAAGTGGAACAACACTAAGTGCAATATCAAGGGGCGCCGGGCTTGCATCACCTACATTATACAACGCGCTTACGCGCCCCTGGCCCAGAGGGGAGTGGCTGATTGCAAACGCCCTGGCAATACATCCCTCTGAGATCTGGCCCAGCCGCTACGCTAAGGCTTCGGAACCGAGGGTACCCAGAGTTCCATTTTTGCCCATAATTAAAAAACCGGCAGATAAACAATGAGCAGGTTTTGGTTAATAAGAGATACATTCTCTTTTTGTGTATCTCTTATCCCCAATCAATATTCAGATAAATCATCTCAGGGCATAAACAATTTTTAAATGTCATTGATATTTAATTGGGTTAGATCTTATAGCAGTTTTTCTATGAGATTATTTGTTATGTCCTTCTCATTTAAGTTCTTACGATACCTGCTATCTATGGTGTCAGTGATATTGAGCTGGCTGGCAAGAAACTGTCTGCATTTCGGGTGAAAAGATGATGCGCCGGAGTATTCTTTATTTGCTGATGATGCCTTGTTTAGCCAGTGCCATATCTACACCGCAGATTATCAACTCCTCACTGTCGCCAGATTGCCTGGAATATCGCGTTACCGGGATTTGTTACTGGCTCTTTTGCACGCCTTTTGGCTGCTCGGTCAGAACTTCGGTAAAAGTCAGATATTACCGTCCCGATCATGTGATATCCGCCTATAGCTGCACCGGGCATAACCCGTGGTCTGAAATGGCCCCTCTGTCACCACCACTCCCTCCGGATGCCTCCGATGGCGGTGATACCCATCCCCGCTCGGCTTATCAGCACAGCAAATTGCGATTTAAAAACGCCGATGCCATCGGTCATCCGGGTGGAGAAGTGTTTAACCAATTTTTGGAGACGTTCGGTACAAGCTGCCCGGGATCATCCCGCCCATTTCAGCCTTATTTCCTCAGCCAGCTGGACACCCTTGCGTGGCGCCATGGCATACCGGAGAAGTTCTATCCTGAATCTCTGACGCCAGGAGTAAGAGAATTAGGCGCTGATGGCGCTGTCTGGGGAAATATCTATCCGCGTACCGGTGCGGTGGTTCAGACCTGTGACTATAAAGCGGCGGCGGTGGTCGCACAGCGCGTCGCCGATATCATCACTCGCGATGGTCAGCCTCATGTTTATCTGCCCGCTACCGCAGAGCCTCATGATGGTTACTGGCCACCCGCACCCGTTCAGGAAGGAAAGCACGGCAATCATAAATGGCAGATGCTGGTTCCTCAACTAAGCAGCCAGTGCGCTATTTTCCCCAATGGCTCACCTGCAGACTCCTTTGCCGACCAGCTTGCCAGTGACGGTGGTTATGCCTGGGCACTGTGGCGCCCTTATAGCTGCTGCAAAAAGCGCGGGCAGATATTCCTTGGCAGCACAGGAGAATAATTATGCTGCGTTGCGCAGGTGCCATAGCCTTTATGCTTTCACTCCCAATAGCTTTCGCCGATAACGCTCCACCTTATGCACTGCAAACTCAGGGCAGTATAGCGGACTCCGTCTATTACCAAATCGGCGGTGGTTCAGTGATATCGCCGATGTTTACCGAACACAGCCCGGACGCCATCGCGGTAGGCGCTGGCTGGAACAGTGACCTGATGTGCGGCAATTTTGATATCCGCACCACTATTAAAAATCAGCTTAATGGCATCACCCAGGGATTTCACGACCTGATGGGAGAAGTGATCAGTAGCGCCACTGGAGCAGTAGCCAGCCTGCCAGCAATGGTTATTCAGCGCTCAGATCCTCAGCTATATGATTTACTGACCAACGGCATCCTGCAGGGACGGCTGGACTTTGATCGCTCCCTGCTAAGTTGCGAGAAAATGTCGAAAAAGCTCGGAGACCTGGCTTTTAACTCGACCTGGACCGACAGCGCCAAAGCGGAAAATTACCAGACGGTAGCCAGTGCCAATACCGACGCAGTCAGAGCAGATTTAGAAGCTAAACGCGAAGCCGCAGAAAAAGGTAAACGCTGGGTCGGCGGCCAGCGCCGGGGCGGCAGAGGACAGCCACCAATCAGGCTGGTGCATGATGCTGCCGCCGCTGGCTATAACCTGCTAAATAACCGCTCCGCAACCGACAGCTCCTCAATCCCCACATCAGACTGCCGCAATCAGCTTTGTACCCTGTGGCAATCACCCGAACAGTCCGCCCGCTGGCTCACCAGAGTGGTCGGCGAACAGACCGTCAACGTTTGCCGGGACTGTAATACCGGTACCGCGGACACCAATAAAACCAGCAGTCAGGCGGGTATCGGACTTAATCCGCTTATTCAGCAGGAGCAGCAACAGATACGTCAGACAATTATTGAGCTGGTTAAAGGTTCACTGAGGCCTACTGAGGAGAACCTGGCGAAAGGCAGCGGAGGCAGTCTGTTGCTGACGCGCGGCGTGGTGGAGGCACTGCGTGACGATCCTGATGCCACAATTTTAATCGAGCGTTTATCGGGCGAAATGGCGCTGGCCAGAGTAATGGAGCAGGCGCTTGCCGCCCGCAGAACCCTGTTAGCCGGAATGCGCGAGCCCAATATCGCGGATGAGAAAACTGCTCAATATCAGCTCAACGGTACGCTGACTCAGCTTGATGAAGAACTGAGTCAGCTTAAACTGGAACTCGATGTTCGCCATGAACTGGCCGATAACGCCGCCAGCAAAATTCTTGAGCGCCAGCAGTTACGCACCACGCTGAAAGGAAAAGCGGTGGCTGTCGGTGATGACGTGGATAAACGCGTCAATGATTTGCAGCATCAGGTAAATCAGGAGGTACCGTGATGCAAAAGCTTCGTTTTATATTGATTGCAATAGTAGTAGCAGCCATTAGCTGGGTGCTACTACTGTCATCACCACCCCAGCCATTGCACAGGCTGGACGAGCTTAAATTTGGTCTTTTCCCCTGGCGGCTGGCGCTGTATTCACTGATTTTCTGGTTCTGGTCGAAGCTCCGGGAACGCGGCCCGGTAACCCGAATGGAAGTTATCGTGGCGCTATTTTTTATAACCAGTGAGCTAACTAACTGGTTAGCGTCATGACCACGAATAGCTATCTTGAATACTTTCTCACTCTGCTGGGCTGGCTGGTTAATAACGGTATCTGGGCCATTATCAGCAGCACCGGTCTTTTTGCCTTCCCTTTGCTACTCAGGCTGATATCACTGTGGCTGAAAGTCCGCGCCCAGGGCATTGATGAGGGTAATAAAGGGTCACTTTCTCTGCTGTGGATGGAAAACCATATCTATACCTCTTTAGTGGTCATCTTGTTTACCTGCATTCCCTTTCTCAATATCGACCTGAACACCATTAAATTTGATACCAGCCGCACCCGCCAGTGCGGTTATTCTGTGCCACAGCCCGCTGATACCGGCTATCACAGCCTGATAAATCAGATTGGTGGACAAACCGCTTCGGTGCCGGTGTGGTGGTATCTGATACATGCGCTGGCAAAAGGGGTAACTGACGCTGCCGTGGCGACACTTCCCTGTCAGCCAGACCTGCGACAAATTCGTTTTGAAGTTCAGCATACTCATATTGCCGATCCGGCATTGAACCAGGAGATCCTCGACTTCGCACAGGAGTGCTACTCCCCTTCACTGGCACGATTAAAAGCGCGTGAGGCTCATTTAAGTGATGAACAGAGTGAGAGTACCCGCTGGATAGGGTCGAGCTATTTTTTGCGGACGCCGGGGTTTTATGACAGCGACCATGCTCATTCCCCTCACCAGAGCTGGCCATATAACAGCAGTCGCGATGCAGGACTGTTCAACAGCGGTAATGGCGGCTATCCAACCTGTAAACAATGGTGGGAGGATAAAGAGATCGGTATTCGCGATCGGGTTTTGAAACCAATTCCTGCCACACTCTGGAATCTGATCCAGCGTTCGCGCGAGACCAGGGAGGTGTATGAAGAATCAGTACTGCGGTCGCTGGTAAGCCAGGACAATATGCAGCTATCTCAGGATGGACGTGTCTACCCCGGCTTTGGCGGTAACACCAGTGGCTCATTAAGCAATGCTGCGACTCGCACCCTGTCCACTGTTGGCGAGTTAATTGGCAGTATCTCCGCCTTTCCGGCATTTGATAGCGTGCGGCAGGCGCTGCCCATGATTCAGGCGATATTAATTATGGCACTGATTATCTGTTTTCCATTAATCACGTTGTTTTCAGCCTACGAGCTTAAAACCATCATCATGCTTTCCCTGGTACAATTTGCGCTGGTCTTTCTGACATTCTGGTGGGAACTAGCCCGCTGGCTCGACAGCTGGCTGCTATATGCATTGTATAGCAGTGATGCGCATAGCAGCTGGAATTTTGCCGGACTACAGAACAGCCAGGATGACATCATTATTAATCTGGTGATGGGCACTATGTTTGTGGTGCTGCCTGTGCTCTGGCTTGGCGCCATCAGCTGGGCGGGTGTCCATATAGGGGCGGCACTAAGTGGGGTTGCGGCGAGTGGGACTGCTGATGTTAAGGGTGCGGGTGGTAAAGGCTCTTTATTAATAAAAATGTAATGGCCTATATTCGGTCTGACATCTTCGCTGAACTGAGCGCTGTCTAATCTGACCATCGGTTATGTGAAGCGGGCATTGCGAACGTCACAATAATTGCTAATGAATTGCTGAAGCGGCGGCGGCAAAGGTATAATGTTGATCCCGAGCTAACTTGTTTTGATTTTTTTAGATTTAAAAAAGGGATTAGTACAATGAGCAAACCGTTGGATTTAAAGCCGCATGATGAAGGCGAAAGGAAAATCGTCACGCTAGCAAAGGGGTCTTCCATGAATAAGATGGTGGATGAACTAGCCGCCATTATCGCGCGTAAAATCCCAGGGGTTAGCTTAGCGGCTGAGGTGCTCCAGTGTTACAGCAAAATGCGGGATGACCAGCTTCAGAACCGTTTCCTCGATTTCGTAATGGGCATTCGGGATGCTGAATTGAACATTGAACTCGACGATTTAACAGCTGAGTGCTTCGACGCCATCGTGACAAAATTATTGCGCGATGATGAGAAAAGGAAAACAAAATACTATACCAGGCTTGCTATCGGGTTGGCCAAAAGCGGGTTGGGTGCAGACGATAAAATATATTATATCAATACATTAAGCGAGTTAACTGGAGCTGATATTGATTTCGCGAAGAAGTTATACATCAGCCAGACAATCCCACTTTGCGGATATACTTCTCTGCGAGAAGCAGAGGGAAAATTAACGTCCAGTAAGCAAGGGATCATTAAGAAATCTTTGCGCCAGCTGATCAACTACGGCCTGCTTGAAGAAGATAGAAGTGGCGAAATAAAAAAGAATTCGTATTACAATATGACAGATGAACTTGCTAATCTGGTTTCATTCATTTTTTCGCATGAAGAATTAGATCCGCAAAATGTTGGCGAAATACAGAAAGAAGCTTTCGACGTTATTATTGTTGATCACATGCATTCTGTTGATAATTTATACATTGAATATGTTAAGGATTTTCTGACCCAAAAAAAATTCTCAGTTGGCGTGGTTAAACCCAGGGATGATTTCAAACTGCAAAAAACAGCAAAACTTTATATTAACAATGTTATTGCGAGAGCAACCGTAGCTCACACCGAGAAAGAGTTTATACAGATTTGGGTGGCCCGCGACCCGGATACAAGCTCAACCAAGCTAGTTTCTCCTGATCGAGCTTTATCAAAAATAGAGATGGAAATTTTCTGCGCTTTGAAAAACTCCCCTTCTAATGCTAAGACGTCATTGCTCAAGTCGTTAACTGAAGTTGCAGAATATACAAGTATGCTACTGAGAAAACCTGAGCAATAATTCTTATGCAAAAGAGTACCTGGTGTTGGGAGTGCTAAAGTTATTGTAGTGATTTCGGGCGGTGAACTCATTCCACACCTGTTAAATACTTTACAACTATTCATGTAACCAGAAACACAATTTTTATAAATTGCTATTTGTCTGTGATTTTCGATTTTCGCTCATAGTTGTCAGCCAGATTTTGCTGTGTTTTTTTGAAAGCTGCCAGGTTAAGTGGCGGCTAATCCAAAAGTAACCATTGGTTAATACGCTGAAAAGACATATGAATATCGTCTGGTTGAATTAACAAGATTTCGCAGTACCGCCCCTCAATCAAACTTATTAATAACGAATATCTCACACGCTGCATGAGATATTTGTTGTTTTAATTCCTGTGTGATAAATCATCTTCCCCCTCTTAATTTTTAGTTTTTCTAAACCAATTCCCCCTTCATTTCTCCTCTTACAAATACAACACTTAATCCGTTACTGCTGCCTTGTCAGCGCCCTGCAACCAGAGCTGAGGTTGCCACCATTCCGGTGTAGCTCGCCCGGGTTTACCGGTATCCGCCTGTAATAACGATGTTCCGTGTTGGATATCTGTTTACTCATTCTCAGGGAAAATACCCACTGTAGTGGTGTATATCCCTGTCAATCAAAAGGAGAAATACCATGTGTGAAAATGGAGTTGCTAAAAGCGTTTTGCCTGTTGTTATCTCCCCTGAAGTCTGGGAAAAAACAGTCAGGTATCCTCAACAGCCTGACCTGGAACATCAGCGGTTAGGTAAACTATTAATGACCACGTTAATGTATTTCTGCAATGTGGAATCTGGATCCTACCCGGTAAAGTACGGTATCTGGTGTCTGCCCTCTGACAGCAATAGTAAAGTCGCTGAACTGGTCAAACTACAGCTGAATTACTCCATGGAATTTATATCAGTTTACTTATGCAGCTAGTCTCCTGACTTAATATTTTCATCTCCTGGCGGAGGACTTTTCCGCTCAGGGAGAGCTCCTCTGCCATTTTTCAGAGGAACAGAAAATGGAAATAATCACAGATATTTATCAGAAAGTTACCGATGAGATTATTGCTGCAGTTGAAGAAGGTTGCATTCCCTGGATACGCCCCTGGCGCGACGGGGAACCCGTTTTCCCGATCAACGCTGCACTTAACCGAGCCTATAACGGTATTAATATTCCGCTACTGTGGCACAGTGCCAACCGAAACGGATATGAGCATGACCGATGGCTGACTTACCGACAGGCATTAAATGCGGGTGGTTACGTCCGAATGGGTGAGAAGTCAACGCTTGCTGTACTTTATCTTCCGCAGGAAAGGACAGATAAAGATGAGAATGGCAATCCGATTATTGATAAAAACGGGCAGCCGAAGATTAAGCACTTCGCTCTGTTGCGTGAGTTCCGGCTATTTAATATCGCGCAATGTGAAGGGCTGCCGCTGTCGTATATGCAGCCTGTGATTCAGGTCAGCGCGCCAGTTGAATCAGCCGACGCCATAATCAGTCATAGCGGTGTACCGGTGATCCACAGACGCCAGCAGCGAGCATATTACTACCCGCTGCGCGATGTCATCATTATGCCGCATCCCGAGCAGTTTAATGAGGTGACTGATTATTACGGCACTCTTTTGCATGAAATTACCCACGCCAGCGGCCATGTATCCAGGCTAGCTCGCGAAGGTATCACCTCTACCAGCAAAACCTTCGGCGATCCGGTTTATGCTTTCGAGGAACTGATTGTGCGCCGTAGAGGCGTGAATACTGGAGTGGATATGATTATTCTGGATAGCTGGGAAAATCCATGCGAGCCTGACTTACCGGTGTCGGTGATGAACCGGCTGAAATCCCGAAAGGGGAACGGAACCATAGCATGTCAGGAAAAGGCCCAAACTGCCGAAGCCATCGTAGGCCGGGCGGGTCATCGCAAGATGCGTATGGTGAAAGCTAAACTGCCTGAACCTCAGTCCTCAGAGTTTTATCCTCAACAACGGCGTAGCGGTGGCTGCAACGTCGTGCCGTGCCGATACCGGGATGCCATGAGGCCCGGTCTGAAGAAGATGGTGCGATTAAACATCTTCGGCCCAGCCTGCACGGTCTGCCCCCTGTCAGGGGGATCAAAAGGACGAACGGGGCATCTGTCCGCATCGTATCTCCATATTCGCGTAACTACGGGATCGCCTAAATGGGCGCGAGTTTTGCGACCCACATGGCGACAGAGCTGCCATATTAGCCAAATGCCTGAGGTAATGCTCAGGACAGCCATCTCAGGGTGGATGATCGGGAACGAAAGGTTCCGGGTGACCGGGCCGGGAGTATCCGCTGATCAGGTGAAGGGCAGCAGTGTTTGCGATTCGGGTCTGCCTACAGAGGGGATGTGCTGATGCTGTCCGATACTCTGCAAAGGCGACTGGAATCAATTCCCGTCCTGTCGAAACAGGAGAAGAGAATCAATGGGTTGTCACGGATTATGACTGCGCCGAAGCTCTGGTTGCAGGCGTATGAAGATATTGCACCTAACCGTGGGGCGACGACCCCGGGAGTCACCAGCGACACACTGGATGGTTTCTCTCTGGCGCGTTTAACCAAAATTATCGGTCAGGTCAGTAACAGCACCTACAGGTTCTCCCCTGTCCGCCGGGTACTCATTCCTAAAGCCAATGGAAAGACCCGCCCTCTGGGCATTCCAACGGCGAGTGACAAACTGGTGCAGTCAGTGGTGAAAATTATTCTTGAGCGCATCTATGAACCAGTGTTTTCGCCAAAATCATACGGTTTCCGGCGGGGATGTTCGTGCCATGATGCACTTCTGGATATTAAACATCACTGGACCGGAGTTAAGTGGTTGATCGACGTAGATGTGGTCAGCTTTTTTGACAACATTGATCACCGTGTACTGCTGGCACTGTTATCCAGGAAAATTGAGGACAAACGGTTCCTCATGCTGATAAACAATATGCTGAAAGCAGGTTATATGGAGGACTGGAAGTTCAGCGCCACCTACAGTGGAACGCCACAGGGCGGCGTTGTTTCACCCATCCTTGCCAATATTTACCTGCATGAGCTGGATCAGTTTCTGATACAGAAAAAATCACAGTTCAATAAGGGTGAGCGCCGTGCGGAAAACCCGCAATACCGGCGTCTTACACAGCGTATATATCAGAGGAGACGCAGGGCTGAGAAATTACTGAGTGAAGGCCGTGAAGGCGATGCTCAGGAAATCCTCACCTCGGTCCGTTGTCTTGAAGAGGAACGATCCGTCATGCCATCAAAAGACGGCATGGATCCGGGCTATAAACGGTTAATGTTCTGCCGGTATGCTGATGATTTTTTGATTGGCGTTATCGGTTCCAGAGACGAAGCACGGGAAATAATGCGCGAAGTCACAGCATTTCTTTCTGAAAGTCTCCATCTGGAGGCGTCTCCGGAAAAGAGCAAAATCAGTAAGGCAACGGATGGAACTATTTTCCTTGGTTACACAGTGAGAGCGATCACAGACAGTCGGATCAGAAGAACGAAACTGGGCAGGCGCGTAGTTCGTTCAAGGGATCCGGCGGGTCGGATCCATCTTCTTGTTCCGCCTGAAAGGCTGGTCCGGTTTAATCAGCGTAATGGCTATGGTGATCTCGGTCGTCTGAAAGCGATACACCGGCGTCATCTGGTGGACAGCAGCCTGCTGGAAATCGTTTTAGCCTATAACGCGGAAATGAGGGGGCTGGCCAATTATTACCGTCTGGCTTACTGTGCGAAGTTCAGCCTGCGCAAGCTGTGGTTCCTCTGGGAAACCAGCCTGCTCAAAACGCTGGCCTTCAAATTACGCCTTTCCGTAAATCAGGTAGCTCATCGCCTTAAAACAAGAAATGGTCTCGTGGTTCGCTTTTGTATACATGGCAAAGAGCGGGCTGTTGCCGTGTTCAGTCTGAAACACCTGAACCAGCTTCCGAATCTCGGAAACAAAGTTGATATGCTGGCAGTTCCCTGGTTTACCAGCGGACGTTCTGATGTTATGGACAGGCTTTTAGCCCGACAGTGTGAATACTGCGGAGCAACAGGCGTTCCATGTGAAATCCATCACAGCCGTAAGCTTGCGGATATGAAGGATACACCACTCTGGAAACAGGTGGCGGCGGCAAGACGGCGCAAGCGAATCGTTCTGTGCCTGACATGCCATAAGGCTCTGCATGCAGGAACACTGAAACCACTTAACGGGAATGGGAACAGGCAAACATGGAGAGCCGGATGATGGGAAACTATCACGTCCGGTTCGGTGGGCGGGAGAGGCATGTTCTCTCTGAGACATGATCCTCCCGACCCAATGCGGAAATGGGGTCAGCATTTCTCTGTGCTCATGTTGGCATCCAGGCGAAACTACAGCACGCCGGATATGGATATATTGAAAGCTGGCTGCGGGTATTAAAAAATGACAAACGCGCTATTATCCGTGCCAGCGGCTTCGCCCGCAATGCCTGCGAATGGCTGCTGGAAAGGGTTAATCAGCCGGCGCAAATTACTGCATAACCTTTGCCCCCTTCGTTGTCAGGAGGGGGACTAAAGGGTAAATGGTAAAAAGGAGAAAGGCTATTTAACGGAAGGGAGTTAATGGCAAGGGGCCTGCCCTGAAAGGATAAAAAATGCTGAAATGGCTGAGACGTAAAACTGCTCCTGCGCCAGACGCAGAGCTATCTGATGGCTGGTTTAAACCTGCGTCAGCTGAAAAACTTCTTACCACACCGCAGCGGCAACGTCTGCTTAATCAGCTCTGGCAATGCACCGCTGTTCCCCGCACGCTGTTTGACCAGCTTTACCTGACGCCGGTTAATCGTCTGGCCGAGCTGGTCCAGCTATTTCCTGCCTCCGAAAATCACCACCATTCAGCGCCGGGCGGCATGCTGGACCACTGTCTGGAAGTTGCCTGCTTCGCAGCACGGCTGCGCCAGAATTATTTACTCCCCCCTTCTGCACCAGCGGAAGAACAGTCCCGTCAAACGGAAGTCTGGACAGCAGCGGTGATTTACGCGGCATTGCTGCATGATGTGGGAAAAGTCGCTGTCGACATCACTGTCGAACTTATTGATGGCAGCAACTGGCATCCGTGGCTGGGACCGGTCAGGCAACCATGGCGGTTACGCTATCCGGCGCAAGACAAAGATTATCGTCTTCATCCCGCTGCTGGCGCACTGTTATGTACGCAGATTCTGCCACCGCAAGCACTCAGCTGGTTAACGGATTATCGGGAAGCGTTTACCGCGCTGGTTTATTGCATATCAGGACATTATGAATATGCAGGTGTTCTGGGTGAGCTGGTGCAGAAGGCTGACCGCGCGTCGGTGGCGCAGAATCTTGGGGGAGATGCGGTTAAAGCTTTCCGGCAGCCGGTGACGTCATTTGCTCAGCAGATGGTCGGCGCCCTTCGCTATCTGGTGCAGAATGAATTCAAACTCAGTAATCCAGACAGCGGTTCCGATGGCTGGCTGACAGAGGACGCGCTGTGGTTAATCAGCAAAACCACTGCTGACCGGATTCGCGCATATTTATTAGGGGTGGGGATTACTGGCGTACCTGACAGTAATATCCGCCTGTTTGATGAGATGCTGGCGCACAAGATTGCGGTGCCGAATGGGGATAAGGTGATCTGGTCCTGCACGGTGGCGTCTGAGAGTGGCTGGGAGGCCGGCGTTCCACTGACACTGCTTCAGATTCCCCCTGCATTAATCTGGGAAACAGGTCAGCAACGGCCTGCGATTTTTAGCGGAAGTGTTGAACCTGTGGTCAATAAACAACAGGTTGAATCTGTTCCCGAACCTGCTGAGCAACAAAAAAATGCAAAAAACCTCTCCTGCGCTGACCGATCTGGCTTTTCAGTTGGTGAACATTTTATCAACTGGCTGAAAACGGGCATCGGTTCAGGACATCTGCCGGTGAATGCACCCGCAGCCCTGCTCCATATTGTTGAGAACCAGCTGTTCCTTGTCTCGCCAGGGATCTTTAAACATTACGTAAAAGAAACATCTGGCACCACGGGCGATGAGTGGAAGCAGGTGCAGAAAGATTTCCAGAAGTTGCAGCTGCATCGCCGTGGCCATGACGGCGTCAATATTTGGACTTGTGAGGTCAAAGGGCCACGAGGGGGGAGTAAGATCACGGGGTATTTGTTGATTAACTCATCACCAGTTCTCGGTAACCAAGTGTTGAGTAATAATCCATGGCTAAGACTCAAGGTTAGCATATCGCCTGAATCGTATTGATTACTTCTCAGAAGGGATAACGATATTCCACGGCAACAGTTTACGCATCCGGGTAACTGGATAGTTGGCGATAACCATCAGTATATGCCGCAGGTAACACTCAGGATCCACTCCATACAGTTTGCACGTTCCTGCCAGGCAGTACACCTCATCAGTGATCTGACCCGAAGAACAGGCCCGGTATTCCTCTTCAAATTGCCCGGCAGCAGCACTGACTCTGGGGTATCGTCGGCATGTATCGCGAGTTCACTCAACCCGGTTATAACCAAATGGCCTGCCAACGCCTATTTCTTCGTCGTTTTATAGTTAAAAATCAATTCTGCCAGATCATCTTCTACTGTATAGAAATAACAGGCCGGAACACCCAGCACCGCCGCCAGTCTACATGCCAGATCAAAATCAGGCGTATGAACTCCGCGCTCATACTGATTCATTCTGGCGCTGGCTGTGGCTTCATCAATCCCGGCTAAAACACCCAGCCGTTGTTGCGACAAACCCGCTTTCAATCTGGCTTCCTTCAAACGATATGGCAGCATGGTCATCCCGACTTTACCCAATGTGTAAGCCGTAATTTTCATGCCTGTCTGTTAAAAATGTGCTAAGTATTACTTAGCATTTCCGGTAATAAAAACCGATGAAACTAATACTCATCAGCGACGAAAGCATATAATAAATGACGTTATTTTCCTGAGAGAGGGTAATTAAGGACGACTTGAGCCAATTCATCCTCAAGGGTATAGAAGTAACTGGCTGAAATTTCCAGCACTTCCCCTACCCTGCATAGCAGCTCAAAATCGGGCGTATGGACACCGCGCTCATATTGATTCATCCGTGCACTGGCCGTCGCCTCGTCAATACCGGCGAGCACTCCAAGTTGCTGCTGGGACAACCCAGCTCTTAGTCTGGCTTCCTTCAAACGATATGGCAGCATGATAATCTCAACAAACCCTATACCCAGCGATGATTTTCATGGCTGCTTGTTGAAATAATACTAAGTATTACTTAGCATTGATACTTCTAATACTGATGAATCTTCGAGAAAGGAGGATACATGCGCAGCAAAATTGATATGCACCGGGCGGACATTATCGCCTTATTGCGTAAGAGGAATACCACCATGGCGGCGTTATCACGACAGGCAGGAATGAGCTCGGCAACCCTGGCTAATGTGCTTATCCGCCCATGGCCCAAAGCAGAATTTCTGATTGCTGAAGCATTAGGTATTCATCCGGCCGAAATCTGGCCAAGCCGCTACTATGATACCGAAGGAAAACTGATAGAACGTCACAAGCGAATCAGGAAGAAATAAGCATAAGAAAGGGAACGAATCTTTGCCGTTCAACCCTATACTCACTGCACATACATCAGCGCCCTAAATTTATTAATATCACCGCATAAGCTTTCTCATTTGCTGAGCCCCTGTTATTGGCTGCATACTGCCCTAAGGGTAGCTGGAGTCATGTGCGTACTGGCAAGCTGAATTTTGCTGCCTAAACAGAGGTGATATCATTACTTCATACAATACCAGGTTACTTATAAAGAATTTGGCAAAGAAGAGCTTCTGCGACTTTTTCATATTTCCAGAACAGATAATATACCTGATCCTGGCAGTATACTGGTGAGCCAAATTAATGAGGCATTAGCCTTATTTCAGCGCACCTTCCCAAAATCATACGGGCTCACCCACCCCACACGATTCGCATCAAGATAATCCGCCCACCACTGCATCATCTTCTGACGCTCATCCATGTGTTCGGCCTTATGAATATACGCCGCGCGAACCCCACTACGCTCCTGATGGCTCATCTGACGCTCCACTGCATCTCGAGACCATAGACCCGACTCAACCAGCGCACTACAAGCCATTGTACGAAAGCCATGCCCGCAAATTTCAGTTTTACTGTTGTACCCCATTATGCGCAACGCTTTGTTGGTTGTACCCTCGCTGATAGTCTTATTACAGTTATGTTCTGATGGGAAAACCAGATCCAAATCTGGCACATTAATGCTCAAAATCTGCCTGAATAATAATATAGCCTGACGGGATAATGGGACCAGATGGGGAGTACGCATTTTAGCTCCGCGCCCGGAGAATTTTGCTCCTTCAATAGGTTCACGTGTCGCCGGGATAGTCCAGAGCGCTTTTTTAAGATTGATTTCATTCCAGCGAGCAAATCGCAATTCGCTTGAGCGAACAAAAAGTAAAAGATTTAGCTGCACTGCCAGTCGTGTTAACACCCGCCCTTTGTAGTGATCTATTCGCGACAGTAGTTCAGGCAATCGTTCCAATGGCAATGCAGGATGATGACGTGTTTTGGCGGTGGCTACAGCTCCCCTCAGGTCAAGGGCCGGATTCGAGTCTATCAAACCGTTCTGAGCTGCATAACGCATAACGCCAGCTATGCGCTGCTGTAGTCTGGTAGCTACATCAATTTTACCTGCCAATTCAACTGTCTTGACTGGCTTAAGCAAATCACGCAATTTCAGTTCTCTGATATCCCGCGAACCGATAACAGGAAAAACATATAACTCAAAATAGCGTTCTACCCTACGAGTGTGCTCTTCTGACCAGCTACGATTGCTGGCAGCCCATTCGAGTGCCACAGATGAAAAAGTTAGTAACGCTGCTCCCCCGCGCTTTTCTTCTTTACGATTCTCCGACGGGTTAATTCCCTGAGCCAGCATTGCACGTGCTTTTGTCTGCAATTCCCTGGCATCACTTAAAGTAACAGTAGGATAAGCGCCAAAAGAAATTCTATTCTCTTTACCCTGGTATCTAAATTTCAGATACCAGTGTTTGGAACCTGTGGGGTAAATGATCAGATAGAGGCCATGGCTGTCACCCAGCTTATAAGGTTTCTCACGAGGCGCAGCTTTGCGAGCTTTAAAGTCTGTTAGGGGCATTGGGGGTTACTCCTTAACCTGACTATCAAGCCCCCAATTCAACCCCCAAATGCCGCGGCTGTCAACGCACAGAAACGCACCAGCACGCACTGAATGCGTTCTGTTGAAAAATGGTTTACTTGGGGATATTCGTATAAAGAACAGCGTATTAAGCACCGCTGCGGAAGGATACGGACGAAAAAAAAGTCACCCGCGGGGTGACTTTTTTCTGAAGCATGGTGCCCGGGGCGGGACTTGAACCCGCACAGCCATAAGCCGAGGGATTTTAAATCCCTTGTGTCTACCGATTTCACCACCCGGGCAGGGTGTAAATTGGAGGCGCGTCCCGGAGTCGAACCGAGGTAGGCGGATTTGCAATCCGCAGCATGGCCACTCTGCCAACGCGCCTTAATTCTGCTGCCTTTTCAGGCTGTTACCAGATGGTTTCTGATAACCTGATTTGGAGCGGGAAACGAGACTCGAACTCGCGACCCCGACCTTGGCAAGGTCGTGCTCTACCAACTGAGCTATTCCCGCAATTATCAGCTAACTCACTAAGAAACTCTTCCGAACTTGCTGATTTAATTTATCTTCTGGCGCTTAGCTGCCGTTCGATGCGTTGCATTCTACTGACCTGAGGAAATGAGTCAACAGAATTATCCTCACTCCGTGTCCGTTTGCTGCTTTTTAAATCGTATCGATCAGCGTTCAAACAAATCGCCGCGCGCGGCGCTTAAATACTGGAACATTGACCAGAAAGTCAGCACCGCCGCAATATACAGTGCAGCCACGCCAACCCCTTCGACCATCGCGTCCGGACGCCATAGCAACGCAAACAGCGCCAGCATCTGTGCCGTGGTTTTGACTTTACCAATCCAGGAAACCGCCACACTGCTGCGCTTACCAATTTCCGCCATCCACTCGCGCAGCGCAGAAATAATAATTTCACGGGCAATCATAGTCGCTGCCGGCAGGGTAATCCACCAGGCGTGAAAGTGTTCGGCAACCAGTACCATCGCCATCACGACCATCACTTTATCGGCGACGGGATCCAGGAAAGCGCCAAAACGCGTGGTTTGCTTCCAGCGACGGGCAAGAAAGCCGTCAAACCAGTCGGTAACCGCAGCGAAGATGAAAATCAGCGCGCAAGCCAGAGGAGCCCAATGAAATGGCAGATAGAATGCCAGCACAAAGAACGGGATCAGGATGACACGAAACAGGGTGAGCCACGTCGGTATATTAAATTGCATATGCTACGGTAACTGTCTGGCCGGAGTAGGATTTACCTGTATGTTGCAACATTGCTCCCCGCTATTCAATGCTAGTGTTTCAGTGAATGGAAGATTTTTTCCGCAAGAGCATGGGAAATACCCGGCACATTGGCTATTTCCTCGACAGTTGCCGCCATCAAAGGCTGCAGCCCCCCCATGTACTTAAGCAGCTGCTGGCGGCGCTTCGGCCCGATTCCTTCAATTAATTCCAGCGCGCTGGTGTTCTTCACTTTAGCGCGTTTATTACGATGTCCTGTAATTGCATGATTGTGAGAATCGTCACGAATATGTTGAATTACATGCAACGCAGGCGAGTCCGGCGGCAGAGAAAAACCTTCACCGTGCGGTTCAAGAAACAGTGTTTCCAGACCGGCCTTACGATCGCTACCCTTTGCTACCCCTAATAACAACGGATGGTGTTTGTCCCAGGGGACATCCAGTTCGGCGAAAACGGTTTTGGCCTGCGCCAGCTGCCCTTTACCGCCATCGATCAGGATAACATCAGGAATTTTACTCTCTTCCAGCGCTTTACCGTAACGACGACGCAGAACCTGATCCATCGCCGCATAGTCATCGCCCGGCGTGATGCCGCTGATATTATAGCGACGATACTCGGCGCGCAGCGGCCCATTGCTGTCAAACACCACACACGAAGCGATGGTTTGCTCCCCCATGGTGTGACTGATGTCGAAACACTCCATCCGCCGGATAGCAGGCAGTTTAAGCGTTTCCGCCAGCGCCGACAGGCGCTGATGAATGGTCGAGTGCTGCGCCAGGCGGGTGACCAGCGCGGTAGCGGCGTTGGTGCGCGCCAGTTTCAGGTAACGCGCACGGTCGCCACGCGGTTTGCTCTGGATATTAACGCGCCGACCAGCCAGCTCGGTTAAAGAATCGGATAATAATTCGCGTTCCGGCAGCGTGAAATCAAGCAATATCTCCGACGGCAGGCTACGCGCTTCACTGCCCTGCAGATAAAACTGACCGACAAAGGTTTGCACCACTTCCGCCAGTTCGGTGCCGCCTGGCACTTTCGGGAAATAGCTGCGGCTACCCAGTACTTTACCCTGACGGATAAACAGCACATGCAGGCAGGCCATACCGGAATCAAAGGCCACGCCGATCACGTCGAGGTCATCACCCTGATTAGAAACAAACTGCTTCTCAGTCACGCGACGTACAGCCTGAATCTGATCGCGCAACCGCGCCGCTTCTTCAAACTTCAGCGCCATGCTGGCTTGCTCCATGCGGCTGACCAGCAGATTCAGCACCTGATCATCTTTCCCGGAGAGAAACAGACGCACATACTCTATCTGCTGCGCATACTCCTCTTCGCTGACCAGTCCGCTAACGCAGGGGCCAAGACAGCGGCCAATCTGATATTGCAGACAGGGACGAGAACGGTTGCGATAGACACTGTTTTCACACTGCCGCACCGGAAAGATCTTCTGCAGCAGTGCTAAGGTTTCGCGCACCGCGTAGCCATTGGGAAACGGGCCAAAGTACTCCCCTTTCGCATGTTTGGCGCCACGATGGGATGCCAGACGCGGATGAGCATCCGAACTGAGAAAAATATAGGGATAGGATTTGTCGTCACGCAGCAGCACGTTATAACGCGGCTGATACAACTTGATATAGTTGTGCTCCAGCAGCAGCGCTTCGGTTTCCGTATGGGTAACGGTGACATCAATCTGGCAGATATTCCCGACCAGCGCCTCTGTTTTGCGGCTGCCGGGGTTTACGCGAAAATAGCTTGAGAGACGCTTTTTCAGATCTTTGGCTTTACCAACATAGATAACCGTACCACCAGCATCGTACATCCGGTAAACGCCCGGCTGGCTGGTAACGGTCTTCAGAAAGGATTTTGCTTCAAACGCTTCATTCACTGCTAATCAACGACTCCGCATTAAACATGCCATGACGAATGGCTAAATGCGTTAACTCAACGTCGCCACTGATATTCAGTTTACTGAACATACGGTAGCGATAGCTGTTAACTGTCTTTGGGCTGAGACTTAACTGCTCGGAAATCTCGGTGACTTTCTGCCCTTTGGTGATCATCAGCATAATCTGTAACTCACGCTCCGACAAACAGCTGAAAGGTGATTCCGCTTTTTGCGGTTCAATCTGGCTAAGCGCCATCTGCTGAGCGATATCGGAAGCAATGTAACGCTGCCCGGCATTGACCGACCGAATCGCGCTGATTACTTCCTGCGGCGCAGCACCTTTGCTGAGATATCCAGCGGCGCCTGCCTGCATCACTTTTGCCGGTAGCGGATTTTCCGTGTGGATGGTAAGCATAATAATTTTGATATCGGGATTAAAGCGCACGATTTTACGCGTGGCTTCCAGACCGCCGATACCCGGCATATTCATATCCATCAACACCACATCAACGTTGTTGGCGCGACACCATTTGACCGCATCTTCGCCGCAGTTCGCTTCACCGGCAACCAGAATGCCTTTGATATCTTCCAGTATGCGACGAATCCCTGCGCGTACCAGTTCGTGGTCATCAACAAGAAGAACGCTGATCAAAAGAGATCTCTCCAGAATGGTCGAAGGTGTAAGTAGAGAAAACAGGAATATTTAACCGCCAATGTTACTCTTTTTTCGGCGAGGAATGAACATAAATCACCGTTTATACTGTAATGATTTATGCTAATTAGAAGATGAAATAATTATCTTGATCAACAAGTGTTTTTTAACGCCATTGCCTCGCGAATATAACCAGAGTTAATTACATCAACATTCAATATATTGTAATAAAATAAAATATATAAAAATCATACAGTTAAAAAAGTAACTTAAGTTATCATTTTTGCATCAATTAATAACTGTTTACTTTCGGTTAAATTCCCCGCGCTCAGCGGGGTTAGCCAGTAGCCGATTTGTGGTATACTTCGAACAGTGTTTATTTACATAACATCATGGTTATAAGCGAAATACATGTCCAGGGAGATAGCAATGAGCCAGATCGACTTTACCACTTCACAACATACTCAGGCGCTGGCCGATGAGGTTGCCTGCCTTAAAGCGATGGTGACTCTGATGCTGAAAGGCATGGGCCAGGCAGACGCGGGCAAGGTCATCATTAATATGGAGAGATTTATCGCGCAGCTGGAAGATCAGAATCAGGCTGAGGTGTTCAGCAACACCATCAAACAGATTAAATTCGCCTATCGCCAGTAACGCTTTTCCGGGAAAGCCCATTGATTTTGCGCCGTAATTAGCCCATTTTAACCTTTTGGGTCTGACAGAGCGGAACAATGGGCTTACTTATCAAAGCGATGCTGGGTGCGGCAGTAGTAGTGTTAATCGGTTTTCTGGCAAAAACGCGCAATTACTATATTGCCGGCTTGCTCCCGCTGTTTCCTACCTTTGCACTCATTGCCCATTATGTCGTGGTGACAGAGCGCGGTGTTGAAGCGCTACGCACCACCATTGTGTTTGGTATGTGGGCGATCCTGCCCTACTTCGCGTACTTATTATCCTTATGGTATTTCGTTGGCATGATGCGTCTGCCTTTTGCCTTTGGCGGCGCGCTGCTGTGCTGGGTCATCGTCGCCTGGCTGCTGATTACTTTATGGTCGCGCTGGGCCTGATTAACGACCACGCGCATGCCAGTTCACGGAAACCCCCAGCGAAGGCAGTACTTCTTCCGGGCTAAAACGGCGTGCGCCATGATATTTATCCGCCAGCGTCGGCTGTTTAACCGGGATCTTAACCGCAAATAAATTATCCTCAGAGTGAATCAGCCCAGGGGTTAATGGCTCATAATTTACCTGATACTGCTCAAACATTTTTTCCAGCATCGGGGTTGCTGCGCTGACCACATGTTCAATACCGACATTTTCCGCCATCTGTAGCGCATGCCACAAAATATTCAGTGGTAACTCTTTATCGATTTCCAGCCGGGCAGAGAAACGCGACATCTCCCAGGTCATATCAGCATTAAAGGGCACAGTGATCCCCTCGCTGACTTCCGTATCCTGCCACTTCATCAGGCGCGCACAGCCACTGATGCCATGTTTTGCACTCCATGCAATTAACCAGCTGACATCCGAACGGTCAAAGCGATCATATTCCTGACCGGGCGTCCGCAATCGCGATGGAATAGACCAGCCTTCTCCACGGGCAAAAACGTTGTAGCGGTAACTACCTAATTCCGCCAACAACGAAGATGGCATATCCTTTAGCTGGGTTTGAATAATCTTCATCACTGTCCCCTGTCGCATCCCTCGTAAACGCCGCGAGGTCGCGGCATCAGCAGATTTGTTACCCTGGGCGCAGGGTAGACAACCGATTCGCGAGATGTAACTACCAATATTGGTAGTTGCTTTTTTTTAAATTAGGCCTGTGGCGGCGGCATAACAGGCAAGCTGAGTTTTGTTCGCCGCATTAAACCGTTTCTGCATATTTTTTTGATGGAAATTGACGGTATGCTGCGAAATCCCCAGAATCAGCGAAATCTCTGCGGCGGTTTTTCCTTCAGCGGTCCATTTTACGATTTCCAGCTCGCGCTCAGTAAACACCATATCGAGCACCAACATAGAACGGTCTCCAAGACGCATCAGCGCCGTCAGATACAGCTCCGTCAGATGCTGGAATTTCATCTGAAAGGTCGGATCGACATCAATGGTTTTTAAAGAAATGCGTGATGACACAGACAATATGCCGGTGGCACGGTTAGTTGCCATTATAGAACAGGAAAACCCGGCACGCAGGCCAAAATCATTTGCTTCACGCCAGAGCCTTCCGCAATCGACAAAAATGTCCTCTTTCCACTGCACTATTTTTCCTGGCGAGTGGCGCATTCGCACAATAGGGTCTACTTCGACATATTTCTTCTGCCGATAATGGCTGACCCAGCGGGCAGGAAAGGTGGTGAACAGATGCGTCTCAGGTCGCGTAAAAGGCACGGGGTGCCAGATATTTAAGGCGAAATAGTCAAAGCCCAGCTGTTCAATCTGCTGCTGGACGATAGAGATCAGCTGACCAGTTTCAGACGCATTATGGAAAAGAACCCCGACTTCACCACACCAGCTGAAATAGTTTTCGGACGTCATTAATGCCTCATCGATACGCAGTGTCATTCGCGCCGCGCTTATAATTGTGCTGGTAAATGCCGGAGTAAAAAAAAGATCTTATACGCAAAAATGGCGTATTATCTGCAATAATCAACAGAAAAACCTGCCGTATTTGCACCGCGTAGTAATGAAAATTATTCATGGCAGAAGGAGAAGTTCGATTCATTTAAAACAAAAATAAACAGCGGGCGCCATCAATCAACGGCATTAGTTGTCGCCGGTACTGCCGCGCATCCACGATTTTCATTTATCACGATCTCAGAGAATAAGATTTTTCTTATCAAGATTCAATATTTTTGACCGGTTTATTATTAATGGCTCATATTTAGATATAAGTTAAATTAGCCGCTCTGTAAGAAAAGTCATAAACCACATAACTAATTGTATTTAAATAAATTTAATCTAAAAGACATTATCCGGACACGACAACAGGAATAGCATCATGCTCAACCAGTTTGCCATGCTGTGTTTAATTCTCGGGATCTGTACTGCGCTGATGATTGCCAGGGATCTCATCAGGTCGCCGCATCATTTGGCAGTTATGAGCATTGTCTGGCCAATCACTGGCCTGTATATGCCATTCTTCGGCTGGCTGGCGTGGTGGTACCTTGGTCGTAATCACTTCCATAAACGAGCACCGGCGTTGCGTATCCCACAGCATGCGGGCGGTCACCTGCTGCTATGGCAGCGGGTATTTACCTCCACCTCCCTGTGCGCCGCGGCATGCGTGCTGGGTACCAGCGCGACAGTGCCGCTGCTGATACTGTTACAGCACCTTGCGATTGTCACCCCACTGTGGCTGGAAGGGGTTTATTGTCTGCTACTCTCGCTGTTGCTTGGCGTGTTGTTTCAGTTTCTGATCATCCGTCAGACCCGTTCGTTGCGCGTAATCCCTGCCCTGCTGCTTGCCTGCCGATCACAAACCTTTCCGTTAGTGATTTATCAGCTGGGCATTCTGTTTACCATGTCACTGGCGCTGAAATTTGTTCTTCACGATCAGGTCAATCCAATGCTGTTATTGTTCTGGTTTATGTTGCAGGTTGCGATGATCGCAGGATTTCTTTTTTCATGGCCCGCCAGCACTTTTTTGCTGAAGCACGGCAAAAAAGCGGCGCTGTAAGCGGCTACCGGCAAATGCCAAAACCGCGCATTCCGAGATGAAAATGGTTGGCATGAGCGGCGTTATAATCCGGGCCGAGTGAGTTGCCAAAGTAGCTGCAGCTTTGCTGAAAGGTCTGATGCAGCCATGCCGCCTTCTCTGGCGGCTGTTGCCAGTGATTTAATACGCTGATGCGCTGACCATTTTTTAACTGAAAGCCGGCGATATCCCAGGCATCCGCTGTAGCATGTTCACTTAGCCGCCCCTGCGCACGATGATAAATATTGCGGCAGGCGTAGCTGCCAAGGTGGTCGATGCGCGCCAGCGGCGAAGCGAATGGGCCGCTGCCGCGTTTTTCCTGTACACGTAAGACAAACATCACGCTACTCACCGCCAGCGGGCAACTGGCGAGAAAACGGCTGCTCAGCTGCACGTCGCCATAGCGCTGAATGCTTAACGCATTCTCCAGCGGGCACTGGCCGCTTATCGTCCCAGGACGGCTAAACGAGACCAGTCCGGCGTCGCGCGCGCGCTCCATCACTGCCAGACAAGCCTGCGGATCCTTTGCCAGCTGGCGCAGTTTATAGCGGGTAATCAGATTAGGGGGATCGGTCACCGCCAGCGGGGTAAATGGATTATATTCGGCGGGCAGATGCTGTTTTATCCACGGCATTGCCAGCGTTACGCCCAGAATAATAATGACTATCGCGGCCAAAAATTTCACTGATGACTATTTCCTCAACCGACAGGTTTTACTCGCATGCATACGCACCCCGTATCAACAATAGCCCGGTTGCGAAAATTCAGAACGGTCAGACGACTATTTATACCGAACTTTACCTGCACACCGCGGATAAAAGCGCCAATATTGCCTGCCTGCGTTCTGCCGCAGCATATCCGGTCAAAATAAGCGCAAAACTGCTCATTGAAGACAAAAAAAATTACCTGTTAACCGGCTTATTACACTATCTTATGCCAACTTATCTGGTTATTAACCGGATTAAATAACAGCCAGCAGAGCTGACACATCATCACTGACAGGAACAGAATTGTTATGGTTGACCAATCTAAAGAGACAGAGCTGACATCCGCAGAGCCGGATAAGCTACAGCGTAATCTTCACAATCGTCATATTCAGCTTATTGCTATCGGCGGCGCCATCGGTACTGGCTTATTTATGGGTTCCGGCAAAACCATCAGCCTCGCCGGACCTTCGATCATTTTTGTTTATATGATTATCGGCTTTATGCTGTTTTTCGTGATGCGGGCCATGGGCGAACTGCTGCTCTCCAACCTCGAATATAAATCATTTAGCGATTTCGCCGCAGATCTGCTTGGTCCCTGGGCAGGTTACTTTACCGGCTGGACCTACTGGTTCTGTTGGGTGGTCACCGGTATTGCCGACGTGGTGGCCATCAGCTCCTATTTCCAGCTATGGTTGCCTGATTTCTCGATCTGGATGAGTGCGCTGCTCTGCGTGGTGGTGTTCCTGGCGCTGAATATTGCGACGGTAAAGCTGTTTGGTGAATTGGAGTTCTGGTTCGCGATTATTAAGATCGTCGCCATCGTGGCGCTGATTGTCACCGGTATTGTGCTGGTGGCGATTCACTATCCTTCCTCCGCAGGCAGCACCGCATCGTTGTCCAATATCTGGGATCACGGCGGTATGTTCCCGAAAGGATTGAGCGGCTTCTTTGCCGGCTTCCAGATCGCGGTATTTGCCTTTGTGGGGATTGAACTGGTGGGAACCGCCGCGGCAGAAACCCACGATCCAAAAACCGTGCTGCCACGCGCGATTAACGCCATTCCGATTCGTATTATCTTCTTCTACGTGCTGGCGCTGATGGTGATTATGGCGGTGACGCCCTGGAACCAGGTGATGCCTGACCGCAGCCCGTTTGTCGAGATGTTTGTGCTGATCGGTCTGCCTGCGGCGGCCAGTATTGTTAACTTTGTGGTGCTGACCTCGGCGGCCTCTTCAGCAAACAGCGGTATCTTCTCCACCAGCCGTATGCTGTATGGCTTAGCGCAACAGGGTGTGGCGCATCGTGGCTTTGGTCGTCTGTCACGTCGTGCGGTGCCGACTAACGGTCTGTTCTTCTCCTGTCTCTGCCTGCTGGGCGGTGTGGCGCTGATTTACCTGATCCCGGATGTAATGACAGTATTCACCATGGTAACGACTGTCTCCGCGATTCTGTTTATGTTTGTCTGGACCATTATTCTCTGCTCGTATCTGGTGTACCGCAAAAAGCGTCCCCAGCTGCATGCCGAGTCAGTGTATAAAATGCCGCTGGGCAAATTTATGTGCTGGGCCTGTATGGCGTTCTTTGTGTTTGTACTGGTGCTGCTGACGCTGCAAGAGGATACCCGTCAGGCGCTGATGGTCACGCCACTGTGGTTCGTATTACTGGCGATTGGCTGGTTTTTACGTAAACGTAAAGCGGGATAATCAGTCAGCGGGCGGCATGAGTTAATGCCGCCCGTTCAACGGCTATAAACGCCGCCACCACAGACTGAATGAGCTGGCTAACGAC
Organism: Winslowiella toletana; assembly: GCF_017875465.1. Lineage (NCBI taxonomy): Bacteria > Pseudomonadati > Pseudomonadota > Gammaproteobacteria > Enterobacterales > Erwiniaceae > Winslowiella > Winslowiella toletana. The sequence goes on along the minus strand of NZ_JAGGMQ010000001.1, from coordinate 4,235,135 downwards.
GGACGCGGCATCTCCTGACGTGACGCCGCAACCGCCTGCTGTTGCGCCGGTTTCCCGAGGTCAAAGGTAAAGGTGTAATGCGGATCCTCGCCCATGCGCAGATCGGTAATCAGCAGATGTCCACGCTGTTCGCGCATGGCAAAAAAGCCGTGACTAAACCAGGCGACACGCTCCACGTACCAGTTAGCTTTATAGCGCTGATACAATGCCGCACCGCGCTCGTGATGGCTCAACTGCAACGGGCGCTGTGGCGACAGCAGTGACCAGAAACCCTCGGCATATCCCTCCGGTGTCATCACCAGCACGCGCCACACCAGCGTATTAAATGCGGTTGGCGTCACCAGTAACTGATCTGCCGTCAGATGCTGCCGCGCCATTTCCGCTTTAATCTGATGAGTGGCATAACTTTGCGCCAGCACACTCCAGCCGAGATAAAGCGTACTTAGCGTCAGCCCCAGCGTATTCCACCACAAACCACGTTTGCCACGCAGGCAGAGCGCCACCACCAGACAGATCAGTAACGGCAGGGTATACAGCGGATCGACAATATAGATGCTGCTGATGGCAAACGGAAAATTCGTAAACGGCAGGCCAAGCTGGGTGCCATATACCGTCATTAAATCCAGCAGTGGATGGGTAATAAGCGCCAGCCAGACCGCCCCCCACCAGCGCAGCCACTGCTGCCGCTGACCTGTCAGGATAGCAATCAGCCACGCCAGTATTGGCGACAGCAGCGTCAGCCAGAACAGCGAATGGCTCTCGGTACGGTGCAGCGTCATATTGCGGATCGCATCACCGTGGTCAACAAACACATCCATATCCGGCAGCGTGCCGCAAATCGCGCCGGTTAATGCCGCCTGCCATAACGGCGCTTTGCGCCCCATCACCGCCATCGATACCGAGGCGCCGAGAACCAATTGCGAGACCGAATCCATAGTGACTCCCGGTGGGTTAACGAACGCGAATACCTTCAATCACCATGCGCTGCACATTCTCAACCGTCTGATTGAAGAAACTGTCATCGCTAAGGGTTTGTCCGGTAATAGCTTCGACCTGAGTAGCGAAATCAGCGTAGTGCTGGGTAGTGGCCCACAGCATAAAGATCAGATGGTGCGGCTCCACTGGCGCCAGTCGTCCCTGGTCGATCCAGCCTTCAATCACCGCGGACTTTTCATCCACCAGCGCTTTTAGCGCCCCTTCCAGTTCACCTTTCAGCAGCGGCGCGCCCTGCAACATTTCCAGGCAGAACAGCCGTGATGCCTGCGGATGATCGCGGGAAACCACCAGCTTCATGCGAATATATTCGCGAATCGCTTCCAGTGGTTGCAGATCGTCGCTAAACGCGCGCAGCGGCGCCAGCCAGACATCCAGAATATTTTTCAGCACCGCGATATACAGCTCCTCTTTCGACGGAAAATAGTAGAGGAGATTGGTTTTCGAAACATCGGCGCGCTCCGCTACTTTATCCAGACTGGTGCCGTGGATGCCAAACTGAGAAAAAAACTCCAGTGCAGCGCCGAGGATCGCCTCACGTTTTGCGGCAACGGCGCGCGAACGGCGCGTAGGTGCTTTTTCTGAAGACTTCACTGTGATTCCTTCTCCATTATTCGTCGGCCCATGATAGCAAAGTGGTTTGCTCATCACTAATACGTCGCGATGCACTCAAATGAGACATCTGTGCATGTTTATTGTGCAGTTATTTTTTACCAGATGGTCTGTTTTGGACCGCTTGCTCTGCAACAATATGGTGATTTTAAACCAACACTCTGTTTACAAACATCTTTTAATTTCTGGCACAGCGTTTGCAATTCTTTTGGTGAATAATTTTGTGAATGGTTTCTGAGCGCCGCCTTGAGGGAAATTGCAGGATGCACCGCAGCGCGTGAACCACGTCCATCGCTAAACAGAGGGTTTCACATGAAAATTGGTGTTTTTATCCCTATCGGCAATAACGGCTGGTTGATCTCAACCAATTCGCCGCAATATATGCCGACCTTCGAGCTTAACAAGGCCATCGTGCAGAAAGCTGAGCATTATCATTTCGATTTTGCCCTTTCGATGATCAAACTACGCGGCTTTGGTGGTAAAACCGAGTTCTGGGATCACAATCTCGAATCTTTCACTCTGATGGCCGGCCTTGCCGCCGTCACCTCACGCATCCAAATCTATGCCACCGCGGCTACCCTGACGCTGCCGCCAGCCATTGTTGCACGCATGGCATCGACGATCGATTCGATTTCCAATGGCCGCTTTGGCGTCAATCTGGTTACCGGCTGGCAGAAACCCGAGTATGACCAGATGGGCATCTGGCCGGGGGATGAGTACTTCTCACGCCGTTACGACTATCTGACCGAATATGTGCAGGTGCTGCGCGATCTGTGGGGCACCGGCAAATCCGATTTAAAAGGTGAATTCCTCACCATGAACGACTGCCGCCTCAGTCCGCAGCCGCAGAAACCGATGAAAGTGATCTGCGCCGGTCAGAGCGACGCCGGGATGGCATTCTCCGCCAGATATGCTGATTACAACTTCTGCTTTGGCAAAGGCGTCAATACGCCAACTGCTTTTGCACCCACCGCCAGCCGCATGAAAGCCGCTGCCGAAACCACTGGCCGCGATGTCGGCACCTATGTGCTGTTTATGATTATTGCCGATGAAAGCGATGAAGCCGCGCGCGCCAAATGGGAACACTATAAAGCGGGCGCCGATGAAGAAGCGCTGGCGTGGCTGACCACCCAGAGCCAGCAGGATAAGCGATCCGGCAGCGATACCAATGTGCGTCAGATGGCGGATCCGACTTCCGCAGTCAATATCAATATGGGCACGCTGGTCGGCTCTTACGCCACGGTGGCGCGCATGCTGGATGAAGTCGCTACGGTAGACGGCACCCAGGGTGTACTGCTGACCTTTGATGATTTCCTGCAGGGTATCGAAGCCTTTGGCGAACGTATCCAGCCACTGATGACCAGCCGCATTGACGTCATTGACGCCGCAAAAGAGGTAGCCTGATGAATACTGCTGACACCGTCGTTTGCTCCACCGCTGCGGCGGAAAACAACCTGACGCTGCCTGCGCGCCCGGAAGCGATCGCTTTTCCGCCGCAGCAGACGGCGCTAATTGTGGTCGATATGCAAAATGCCTATGCCACCGAGGGCGGTTATCTCGACCTCGCAGGCTTTGATGTTTCCGCCACCAAACCGGTAATTGAGAAAATCAATATTGCGGTCAACGCAGCACGCGCCGCTGGCATTCAGATTATCTGGTTCCAGAACGGCTGGGATGACCAGTATGTGGACGCAGGTGGCGCCGGCTCGCCAAACTTTCATAAATCCAATGCGCTGAAAACCATGCGCAAAAATCCCGAATTACAGGGCACGCTGCTGGCGAAAGGCAGCTGGGATTACCAGCTGGTTGACGAGCTGCAACCGCAGGCAGGCGATATTGTACTGCCGAAACCGCGCTACAGTGGCTTTTTCAATACGCCGCTGGACAGCATGCTGCGTAGCCGCGGTATTCGTCATCTGATTTTCACTGGTATCGCCACCAATGTCTGCGTCGAGTCGACGCTGCGCGATGGCTTTTTCCTTGAATATTTTGGCGTGGTGCTGGAAGACGCGACTTATCAGGCCGGTCCGGCCTTCGCCCAGCAGGCGGCCATTTTTAATATCGAAACCTTCTTCGGCTGGGTTTCCGATGTCGACAGCTTTTGCAGCACCCTGCAATCCCCTGCCATGCCGCTTAAGCGCCAGGCCTGACCCCATTAAGGAGACGTTGCTATGCCAAAAACCGTGATCACGCCGCCAGGCACGACAGTTCCCATCGCCCCGTTTGTTCCCGGCACCCTTGCTGATGGCGTGGTATATGTCTCGGGCACTCTGCCGTTCGATAAGCAGAACAATGTGGTGCATATCGGCGATGCGGCGGCGCAAACCCGTCACGTGCTGGAGACAATTAAAAGTGTGATTGAAACTGCTGGCGGCACCATGGATGACGTCACCTTTAACTCGATTTTTATCACTGACTGGAGCAACTATGCGGCAGTCAATCAGGTGTATGCCGAGTACTTTCCCGGCGAGAAACCGGCGCGCTTCTGTATTCAGTGCGGTCTGGTGAAACCGGACGCACTTATCGAGATCGCCAGCGTGGCGCATATTGGCAAATAGGGGCAGCGATATGTATATCGAGCTATCAGGTCAGCAACATCCGCAGGCAAAAACCGTGGTGCTCTCGGCCGGTCTGGGCGGCTCGGGCAACTTCTGGCTCCCGCAGTTAAACGCGCTGCGTGAGCAGTATCGTGTGGTGGTTTATGACCAGCGTGGCACCGGACGCAGCCCGGATACGCTGCCTGATGGTTACAGCATGCAGGATATGGCCGCCGAACTGGCGATGGTGCTGGCGAAAAACGACATCACCCAGTGTGATGTGGTGGGCCATGCGCTGGGTGGTCTGATCGGCCTGCAGATGGCGCTGGATTATCCCGAACGGGTAGCGCGCGTGGTGGTGATCAACGGCTGGTTAACGCTTGATGCCCATACCCGGCGCTGCTTTCATGTCCGTCGCGACCTGCTGCTGAATGTGGGCATCGAAGCCTTTGTGCGCGCCCAGCCGCTGTTTCTCTATCCCGCTGACTGGTTGTCCGATAATCAGGTGCGTATTGAAGCGGAAGATACGCTGAATGTCGCTCACTTCCAGGGGATGGAAAACCTGTTGCGCCGTCTGCATGCATTAATGGAGACAGATTTCAGCATCACGGCGGCGAATATTACGCAGCCAGTGCTGTTGATCTGTTCACAGGACGATCTTCTGGTGCCCTGGACCTGCTCGGAAACGCTGCTTAATGCCCTGCCCAATGCGACGCTCAAAAAGATGCAATGGGGAGGCCATGCGATGAGCGTCACCGACAGCCAGACTTTTAACGCAATGCTGCTGGAGTGGCTGAACAGCCCACACCCGGCAGCGATCACCCCCACTTTAATGGAGCCATCATGGCAGAACCACTAACCCGCGAAGCCCTCGCCACCCTGTTTACTGCGGCGCGCACCCACAATGGCTGGCAGGATAAACCCGTTACGGACGCGCAGCTGGCGGACATTTATCAGCTGCTGCGTATGGGACCGACCTCGGCTAACTGTAGTCCGGCGCGCTTCGTGTTTGTGCGCAGTGCGGAAGGCAAAGAGAAACTGCGCCCCACACTCTCCAGCGGCAATCTTGAGAAAACCATGAGCGCGCCGGTTACCGCCATCGTCGCCTGGGATCCGCAATTTTATGATGCGCTGCCAACCCTGTTTCCTCATGGCGACGCGCGCTCGTGGTTTACCTCCAGCGCGGAACTGGCGGAAGAGACCGCTTTCCGTAACAGCTCGCTCCAGGCGGCTTATCTGATTATCGCCTGCCGTGCACTCGGCCTCGACACCGGTCCGATGTCCGGTTTTGATCGCGCCAAAGTGGATGCCGCCTTTTTTGCCGATAGCGGCTGGAAAAGCAATCTGTTGGTTAATATCGGCTACGGCGATGCCAGTAAAGTGTATGGCCGTCTGCCGCGCCTCGATTTTGCCGACGCCTGCGTGCTCGGATAAGGAGTAAAGCATGTCGCTGCATACCCTGCCACTGGCTGCGTCCGGTGTTGAAAAACAGGAATTCCGTAATGCCATGTCACGTCTTGGCGCGGCGGTTAATATTATCACCACCGACGGTCCCGGCGGTCGCGCGGGTTTTACCGCCTCGGCGGTATGCAGCGTCACCGACAGTCCGCCGACGCTGCTGGTCTGTCTGAACCGCTCAGCCTCGGTGCATCCGGCGTTCACTGAAAACCAGGCCCTGTGCGTCAATACGCTGGCCGCCGGTCATGAATCGCTCTCTAACCTGTTTGGCGGTAAAACCACAATGGCGGAGCGTTTTATTGCCGCCGAATGGTCAACGCTGGTGACCGGATCGCCAATCCTCGCGGGCGCGGTGGCCTCTTTTGACTGCAAAGTCACTCAGGTGGTCAGCGTGGGCACCCATGACATTCTGTTCTGTGAAGCACAGGCGCTGGTGTGTAACGACGATACGCACGGCCTGATCTATTTTGATCGTGGATATCATCATCTGATGCGGCAGGAAGCCAGTTAATCCGCCATCTGACGGCCTCTGTTAATGCTTAGGGTAGGGAGAAAACGATGTCTGGTTCCTGGTTTCCACAATGGCGTAAAAAATCGGCGGTCACTGACAATGGTTTAGTCGCCCCTGATGAAACTCTGCCCGCCGGGCAGACCATTATTATGGGCCTGCAACATGCGGTCGCGATGTTTGGCGCAACGGTGCTGATGCCACTGCTGATGGGGCTTGATCCCAATCTGTCGATTCTGATGTCCGGCATCGGCACCCTGCTGTTCTTCCTGATCACCGGTGGCCGGGTGCCAAGTTATCTCGGTTCCAGCGCGGCTTTCGTTGGCGTGGTGATCGCGGTAACCGGCTTTAATGGCCAGGGACTGAATCCAAACCTCAGCGTGGCGCTGGGCGGCATTATCGCCTGCGGTCTGCTGTATACACTGGTGGGGCTGGTGGTAATGAAAGCGGGCACCCGCTGGATCGAGCGTCTGATGCCGCCGGTGGTCACTGGCGCGGTGGTGATGGCTATCGGCCTCAATCTGGCGCCGATTGCGGTACGCAGCGTGTCAGCTTCAATGTTTGACAGCTGGATGGCGGTGATGACGGTGCTGTGTATCGGCGTCGTCGCGGTATTTACCCGTGGCATGGTGCAGCGTCTGCTGATCCTCGTCGGGCTGATGCTGGCCTGGGCGGTGTATGCGCTGTTTACCAACGGGCTGGGCTTTGGCAAACCGGTAGACTTCAGCCTGCTGGCCAGCGCGCCATGGTTTGGCATGCCGCAAACCACCGCGCCAGCCTTCAACATGCAGGCGATGTTTATGATTGCGCCGGTGGCGGTGATTCTGGTGGCGGAGAACCTCGGACACCTCAAAGCGGTAGCCGGCATGACCGGGCGCAATCTTGATCCTTATATGGGCCGCGCCTTTGTCGGTGATGGCCTGGCGACCATGCTCTCCGGCGCAACAGGCGGCAGCGGCGTCACCACCTATGCGGAAAATATTGGCGTGATGGCGGTGACCAAAGTCTACTCGACACTGGTGTTTGTCGCCGCAGCGGTGATCGCGATGCTGCTCGGCTTCTCTCCGAAGTTTGGCGCGCTGATCCACACCATCCCGTCAGCGGTGATTGGCGGCGCATCAATTGTGGTGTTTGGCCTGATTGCCGTTGCCGGCGCCCGCATCTGGGTGCAGAACAATGTTGATCTCAGCCTGAACGGCAACCTGATTATGGTCGCCGTCACCCTGGTACTGGGCGCCGGTGATTTTGCCCTCAATATTGGCGGCTTCACCCTCGGCGGCATCGGCACCGCCACCTTCGGCGCGATTATTCTTAATGCGATTCTCAGCCATCGCCGGGCGACAACGCTCAGCGACAGCAAGGCATTGCCACAGGACAGCTAAAGGTTTTGCGTAACCTGCTCAGGCGAAGGTTTATCCTTCGCCTTTTTATTGCGTTTTAAACGCAGCTCACTGATCAGTACGCCCAGCACGATCAACGCACCGCCAAGCAGCGCGACGCCCGGCAGCCGTTCACCGGCAATACGTCCGACAATCCCCGCCCACACCGGCTCACCAGCATAAATCACCGTGGCGCGGGTCGGTGAAACGCTGCGCTGCGCCCAGTTCATGGTGACCTGAATCAGCGCGCTGGCGACGCCGAGACCGATAGCGCTGTACAACAGATACGGTGAGAACGCCGGAACCGACTCGCCGTTGGGCAGCATAAAGGCAAATGCACATAGCGAGGCCACCGCCAGTTGCACGATGGTGACGCGCCGCACGTCCACTTTCCCGGCACAGGCGCTAATCAGGATAATTTCGGCGGCAATCGCCAGCGTACTGAGCAGCGTGGCGATCTCGCCAGCACTAAACGCCAGCGTGTCACCTTCCGGCCCGGCCAGCAGCAACAGACCGCTAAACGCGAGGATTACGCCAGTCCACGCCATTATCCCCGGCATGCGGCGCAAAAACAGCCATTGCAGCAGCGGCACCAGCGGCACATACATAGCGGTAATAAAGGCGGATTTACTGCTGGAGATGGTCTGCATTCCCCAGGTTTGCAGGCCATAGCCACCGGCAATCGCCAGCCCTATCCACGCACCGGCCTTCACTTCCTGCCAGCGTAATCCACGCAGGGTTTTCCACGATACCAGCGCCAGCAGCAGCGCAGCAGTGGCGAAACGCAGGCCGACAAAGAAGAACGGGCCACTGACGGTCATCGCATGGTGCACCACCAGGAAAGTGCCACCCCATAACACAGTAATCAGGATTAACACCACTTCCGGCAGGTTGATGCTGAATTTATAACGCGAGAGAAATGCCGACATAGCCCGATCCACTTAATAAATTGGGCGTCAGTGTGCGTTGAGGAGGTAAACAGGTCAATGGGGATAAATCATTTATCAGGCAAACCGCCGGGCATCACCCGGCGGCTGGGGGAAATACTCAGACAACAGACAGCAGGCAGTTATTTCTTGCCGCTGCTCCGTCCCCCTTTTTCACCTGCTTTGGAGGCGCGCTGCGGGTCATTCTTAAAGTTTCCCCCGCTGCTTTTACCTCCTTTACGGCCAGCTTCTGATGCTCTCTCACGGTCTTCAGCGAAATTACCAGAGCCTCCACGATGTTCTGCCATTTCTTACCTCCGAATAGTTAAGACATCATATTGCTAAAGCCCCCTTCGCTGTTGGCGAAAGGAGGTGGCGGAATCGGGCACCAGAAGGAAGCCCGCTTGTCATCACCACCACTTTCAGTTTAGACGAAACGACCTGTTTTCTGGCGCTCATTTATATTTAGAAACAAACAATCGGCTATAAAATTCATTTAATTCCGCAGACTTCACTTAAACCGTTATAAGCACTATCGAAATAGCCGCCGTGTCCATCGACGTTGCTGCCGCCTCCCTTCAATAACCGTCGCATCCGGCAAAATGTGACTTTCTCTTCTATACTTTAGTTATCGCCTCATCAATCGCATTACTATGCAGGAGAAATATGATGGCAAAACCACAGCCCCGTCCGGCTAAAGACGATCCAAAAAATGCGCCTGAATCAGGCGACAAAATGCCGCAAAAACCCCGAAAAAAACTCTGACGCACTCGCTGGCCCGTTCCGGGCCAGCGAGTTTTTTAATCTGCAATCACCCATCCACCACGGAGATAATCAATGGCGAAGATTCTTGTGCTCTACTATTCGATGTACGGACATATTGAAACCATGGCCAAAGCGGTAGCTGAAGGCGCCAGTAAAGTTCCGGGTGCTGAAGTGACCATCAAACGCGTTCCAGAAACCATGGACGCAGAACGCTTTGCGCAGGTGGGCGGCAAAACCCAGCAGGCGGCAGAGGAAGCTACCGCGGATGAATTACCGCAGTACGACGCCATTATCTTCGGCACGCCAACGCGCTTTGGCAATATGGCAGGTCAGATGCGCACCTTTCTCGATCGTACCGGTGGGCTCTGGGCTTCAGGCGCGCTGTACGGCAAGCTGGCCAGCGTATTCGCCTCAACCGGCACCGGCGGCGGTCAGGAACAAACCATCACATCGACCTGGACCACTTTAGCGCATCACGGCATGGTGATTGTGCCGATCGGTTACGGCACCAAAGAGCTGTTTGATATCAGCGAGGTACGTGGCGGCACCCCGTATGGCGCCACCACTATCGCTGGCGGTGACGGCTCACGTCAGCCCAGTGAAGAAGAACTCACTATCGCCCGCTATCAGGGCGAACATGTCGCCACACTGGCGGCAAAACTAAACGGTTAATCTCACCTTTCAGGAGGCAAACATGGCAACGCAACAGTCGAAAGCACATCGTGTAGGAGAATGGGCAAGCCTGCGTCATACCTCGCCGGAAATCGCTGAAGCGATTTTTGAAGTCGCAGCGTATGACGAAATAGTCGCTGAAAAAATCTGGGAGCAACAAGGCAGCGATGATGTCTTGCTGCGCGCCTTTGAGAAAACCGATAAAGACGTACTGACCTGGGATGACAAAGTGGTCAATCGTAAAAATGTCTGAATCGGTACTGTCCGGGCGGGAAATTGCCTGCCCGGAATAAATATTTTGTCCCCGGCCATCACTGGCTGGAGAGTAATCAGGGAGTAAATCAATGTCTGCATATCAAACCATCAATCCGGCGAATAATAAGCTGATTAAATCATGGCCGGACCATAGCCCGCAGCAAGTGGAGCAAGCGCTGGATACCGCAGCAAAACTGTATAAATCATCCTGGTCGAAGGGTGACATCCAGCCGCGCCTGCAGGTGCTAAAAAAGCTGGCCGATATTATTGACAGCCGTGTTGATGAACTGGCGAAAATCGCCAGCGTAGAGATGGGTAAACTGATTAATCAGAGCCGTGGCGAAGTAAAGCTTTGCGCACAAATCGCCCGCTATTATGCGGAAAATGCTGAGCGTTTTCTGCAACCAACCCGTTATCCTACCGACCTCGGCGAAGCCTGGGTTGAGAACCACCCGATTGGCGTGCTGATGGCGGTGGAGCCGTGGAACTTCCCTTATTACCAGCTGATGCGCGTGCTGGCGCCAAACCTTGCCGCCGGTAATCCGGTGCTGGCCAAACATGCTGGCATCGTGCCGCACTGCGCCAGCATCTTTGAGCAGATGGTGCTGGATGCCGGTGCACCAAAAGGCGCCTGGACCAATATGTTTATTTCGAATGATCAGGTAGCGGAGCTGATTGCTGACGATCGCATTCAGGGCGCCGCGCTGACCGGTTCAGAAAAAGCGGGCAGCATTGTCGCCGCACAGGCGGCAAAATACCTGAAAAAATCGACGCTGGAACTGGGCGGTAACGATGTGTTTGTCGTGCTGGATGACTGCGACCTCGATGAAGCCGTAAAACAGGGCGCACAGGCGCGACTTAATAATGCGGGTCAGGTCTGTACTGCCGCTAAACGTTTTATCGTCCATCAGAAAGTGGCTGACGCCTTCCTTGAGAAATTCACCGCGGCATTTAAAGCGGCGAAGCTGGGCGATCCGCTGGATGAGAGCACCACTTTAGGCCCGCTCTCTTCCGCCGGCGCACGCGATACGCTGGTAAAACAGGTGAAAGCGGCAGTGGATAATGGCGCGAAACTGCACTTTGGCGGCAACGTTCCGCAAGGCGAAGGTTGTTTCTATCAGCCGACGATTCTTACCGGCATCACGCGCGACAACCCGGCATATTTCGAAGAGTTCTTCGGTCCGGTGGCGCAAGTTTACGTGGTCAAAGATGATGAAGAAGTGGTGCAGCTGGCCAACGATTCTCACTACGGCCTCGGTGGATCAGTATTTACCAGCAATATCGAGCGCGGTAAAAAACTGGCGTCACAGATCGAAACCGGCATGGTGTATATCAATTCCATGACCGATACCGCTGCTGAGCTGCCTTTCGGTGGCGTGAAACGCTCCGGCTTTGGTCGTGAGCTGTCCGATCTCGGTATCAAAGAGTTTGTGAATCAGAAACTGGTGGTAGTGGCGAAAGCGTAAAACGTTATTCGCTGCCAGAAACAGTAAGGGCCGACAATTGTCGGCCCTTTTTTTATCTATCACGGGCGGCGAGAACGCCGCCCCTATGGTCATGCGGGTGCAGGGGCGGCGTTCTCGCCGCCCGTAGATTTACTGAGGCTTAGCCGCTGCGGCTTTATCAGCAGCAGCTTTATCAGCAGCAGCTTTATCAGCTGCAGCTTTATCGGCGGCGGCTTTATCAGTTGCCGCTTTCTCAGATGCCGCTTTGTCTGCGGCGGCTTTATCCGCAGCAGCCTGGGCAGCAGCAGCTTTATCTGCCGCCAGCTTCTCTTCAGCGGCTTTCTCCTGCGCGGCTTTATCTGCGGCGGCCTTGTCGGCAGTCGCTTTCTCAGCTGCTGCTTTGGCGGCAGCGGCTTTATCTGCGGCCACTTTCGCTGCATCCTGTCCGGCAGCTGGCGCGGCGGCAGGCTGAGCAGCCGGCGCCGCACGCTGCATGGCAGTACCCTGCACCGCAGTATTCAGCACCTGGGTGAACTGCTCCCATGAACAAAAGCCATTCGCATCGGTTTCACAGCCTTTCATCTGCAGCGTTACACGCTGTGGCGGATTCTTCAGCGTCAGTGGTTCGGCATTACGCAGCTGCTCAGAACTCTGGTAAACGTACTCTACTTTCACCAGGTCTTTATCGCTCTTAGGATCATGCCAGCGTTCAAATACCACCTGACCACCAATTGGCGTGCGCTCATTCTGGCCTGGCAAGTCATAAGGTTTGAAATCCAGCGCGGTCAGCAGTGAAGCGATATTAGAGTCATGACCAACCATCAGTGTGACTTTTGGCGCTGATGCCTTGTCCTGATCGATTAGCTGACTGCGGATATAGTCCACCAGCGGCGCAGCGACATTGCGCGCAACATCCGCTGAAGTGAACAGCGCATCCTGATAGCCATTTTTAATTGCTGACAGTTCCTTCCACTGCTCAGCGGTTTTGATCTGTCCCCAGGCTACCTGCTCCATCGGGAAACCTTCGTAATATTGCAGAGTGAAAGCATCAACCAGCGAATTGCCCACGCGCAGCGGGCCGGCAACGCCCGGCTCTTCACCATTATTCGCTTTAAATTTATTCTGATTATCGCCGCTCAGGCTGCACTGTTTATTATCTTTACAGGCCGGGGCATTTTTATAATCGATGATCTTTTCCAGGCGCTGGTAAGCAGGTTTCAGGCTCAGCTTCTCACCGGCGGCATTGATGGCCGTCAGCGCCTTCTTATTAAACTCTTCACTGCTATTGGTGATCACCGGATTAAAGATCGGGTCCATGCTGCCCATCTCATCCTGATGGGTAACAGCAATATCACAGCCCGGGAAAGCACCGGTAATAAAGAACTGGGCAGTCGCCACAGTGCGTTGCAGGCTGTTGGCATAGGCAAATACCTGATCTGACGCCGGACATTCGCCATTTTTCACCAGGCCCTGCTGCGCCAGCCACTCACGGGTGTAATGGCCCATGTAAACTTCCAGCACGCCGCCTTTGGTGGTCAGCTGACCGCCGGGAACATCCCACTGCGGCCAGGTTTTTTTCGTTGATTGCTCTAATACACTGCCATTATCCGCCAGCGGGGCACGCAGGTTGTGGCGACTCATCATCAATACTTGCTGTAACTGCAAATCGCCATCCGCGGCAATGGCGGAGAACCCGACAGGTAACGCGGCCAGTACGGATAACGCGCAGAGAGTATATTTTTTGATCATTGTGCTTATTCCATTGATTCAGATGATAAACATCCCGGCTATCAAACACGCTGCCCGCGACCGGACAACGAAAAATATCGGAACATCATAACCTGCCCAGTACCGAAAAGCCCCGGACGTTTGCAGTGACGTAGATTGTGTTAGCAATATAGCAGACTCTGGCAGCAACGGTTTAGTGCCAATAGCAGATTGAAAAGCAACAGGATGTTTTTCAGAATCAGTGAAGTGACAACCGGACGTTAAAGTCGCGCACAGACAAAGTATTGAGGGAGTATAACAAAGAGAGTCTGAACAGAAATGTTCATGGCACAAGCGGGAATAAAGATGGCGGAGGAGGAGAGATTCGAACTCTCGAACGGTTTCCCGTCGCCGGTTTTCAAGACCGGTGCCTTCAGCCACTCGGCCACCCCTCCGCAGACTTTATTACTAAAGTCATCTCAAAGCACTGTAATGTCTGGCTCAGCTCTTCAAGATGCGTAGCAGTGTAGTAGTTTGATTGTATGAGAGCAACAGGCAATTAGCGCTATTGTTGCTGACCGTCGAAAATATGCGCTAATTGCTTGTCTTTTAAGTTGTTAAGCTGAAATTCTGTACTTTTATGGCGCCAGTTATTTACCGGCGATCAGCGTTCTGCCAGTTTTTGTCTTTTCAGCCTGAAATTTATTAACCAGAAACAGCGGCAAAACCGATGCCGCAACATAGAGACCAGCATAGAGAAAACCAGAAGGGATAATCGTATTAACGATTACCGGCGTTAAACCGCCAAAAATGGACAGGGCAAGATTATAGCCAAGGCTCAGCGCCAAATCCTGACCGCCGGCCTGTTGCCATAACACGGCGGCCATATTGGCGAGAATCAGAGCAGTAATAAATGACAGCGAGAGCGCAGCCAGCGCTATCACCAGCAGTGACAGGCTATCCATTAGCCAGTAGAGCGGTGGTGCCAGCATCAGCAGTAACAGCGCGCCGCGGTTAAAGATTTTTAACGGACTGGAGAACTTATCCACCCAGATGCCGACGGCGATCACCATCATCATTAATAACAGTGAGTTGAAAATGGGATAAAACGCTTTTATCTCGCCGATCAGCAACGCGTTACCCATCAGCGTGCTGGCCATATTTTGGATATAGAACACCACTGCGCCAGGAATAGCGATTAAGAAGATCAACAGGGTGTGTTTATTGAGTAAACGGTTTTTCTGTTCTGCCCTCGCCTCGGGCGCCTGAAAAGGCAGGCGGGCGCGGAACCAGAAGCTGAGGACAATATTCAGGCCGCCAATCACCAGTGGTATGCGCCAGCCATAATCAAGCATCTGTTCATCACTCAGGATGGCGCTAAGCACCAGCACAATGCTGACTGAAGCAACCACACCGACCATTGAGCTGGCGACAATCATGGCGCTGATTCTGCCAAACTGATTACTTTTCGCATCCCTCAGTAAATAGTTAATTACCGTGGGATATTCGCCGCCGAAGGAGAAAGCCTGCAGCATTTGCAACAGCAAAAAGGCGGCAATGACCGTGTGTCCGAGCAGCGACACTGGCAGAAAGGCCATGGCGAATGTCGCTACGCCGGTTAAAGTACTGGTAAAGATCAATGCTGCTTTCCTGCCGCGTTTCTCTGCATAGCGGGCGATAACGATGCCGCCCAGTGGTCGGATAAGAAAACGCAGAGCAAATATCCCCCAGACAATTGCAGCGCCATGCCCTACTCCCTGCTGTTCAAACAGCAACGACAGCCATCCTGAGATGGCGGCGTACACTGCAATATCATAAAACTCCATCGCATTCCCTGCGACAACACCAATCCTTTGTCTCCATCTCATATTAAGGCTCCTCAATAATCTCAACTAAATTGCCATCCGGATCGGCAGTAAAGAAGTAACGAAAATTACTCACTCTGGCATTATGAACTTCCTGACAGATATGCCCCCTTTGCTCCAGCAAATGACGTTTGGTGGCCAGACAACCGGTTTTTAATGCCAGATGGGTCAAACCAATATTTTCCAGACGCTTTGCCTGAATAACAGGATTGGTTAAGCGCTTAAAGTGGAACAACTCAATAAACAGACTCTCATCTTTAAGGAACAAAATAACCACATCATCATCTTCATATTTTTGAACGGCGACAAAACCAAACTGCTGGTAAAATAGTTGAGAGGCAAGTAAATCGCGACAGGTTAACGAGATATGGTGAAGTTTTCCAGGCATGCCTGAGTCACTCCATTGCGATTTAATATATCAAATAATGATGAGTTAGGATGGTGCGGGCAACCGGCTTTCATTTTGATATTATTGAGGCGGTTATGTTCTGTTTTAACACTGCATTGATGGGCCCAGGCAATTTCTTTCATCGACCGGCACATCAGTAACTGACGAATGCTATCCATTTCCAGTCGGGTAAAAGTAAGATGGCCAAATTGCCATATATCATGATTAATCAGTGAAATAGCAGCTACCTTTTCAACAACTCGCCCCGTTTCACGACTGCGTAACGGCAGTGACAGCTCATCCTGTTTTTTTCTGCAGAGATTTCTTGCCATTGCGCTAATGGCGGGCTTGAGTCTCATCAGGCTGATGATCTGAGTAAATTCCATTTCGTTGCTGCTGCTGACTGACATAATTTCAAAGCAGGCGCCATGCCGGGTACAGATATCTATTTTTGTGTTTCTCTCCGGCAAGCATTTTGCAAAAACAGTCGCATGGCTGAGATCATAATTATTCCAGGTTCGCACACCCGTAATTAGCCGCTGGTTTAATTCTTTATCGAGATCATACCCCCAGTAACAGAGATGCCATTCATAGTTTGAGGTTACCGCAACCACGCGCAATGATTGAGTATCAATGACTGAGAATGAAATATCATAATAAGATAAATCGAGGTTACTGCTCACGGCATTGCTAAATGATCGCGATGCGCTGGCTTGCTGGCATGTATGAATATCCATTGTTTTCCCCATCCTTAGAGAGTTAATTAATAGTTAAGATATAATATTAATAAACACAACCACGCGGCACAGACAGAACATTTAATTATCACATCCGCGAAAATACTTAAACATTTTTTATGCTTTTCTCACCGTTATTCTTGCCATAACAGATTAAGTCCGCACTGAAAAGGGGGTAATTACCCCATATGCGCTTTTTGACCAGGTGTTGTATCTTGATTTTATACAGCGCAGCCCGTGGTATTCTGTCGCCAGCACCTGGGGAATTTGATCTGACAATGAAGGGTTTTATTGCCAACGCAGAACATTATACGTTGAGATGTCGAGCAGTAATTTAGGTAATTTACACATTTAGCAGGACGCTAAGAGAAGATGGCGGAGGAGGAGAGATTCGAACTCTCGAACGGTTTCCCGTCGCCGGTTTTCAAGACCGGTGCCTTCAGCCACTCGGCCACCCCTCCGCAATGAGGCGCACTATAAACATGTGCCCCAGTGTTGTAAAGCCTGTTTTGATTCGTTCGCCTGAAAAATCGCCAACCGTGGTGTTTTTGCCGTAATTATCGCCAGCGCGCGCGAATTATCAGCGGTTTAACGCGTAAAGAAGGGTAAAACGACTTTCTTTGTCTGGCCTGAATCCCTATTGTCACAGCTATATTTGTGACCTGATAAGAGGCTCTTTATATGGATCGCATTGTTACTTCCACCCGCGAAAGCTCGCTAATAAGTACCAACAAAGTCCTGCGCAATACCTACTTCCTGTTGGGCATGACGCTGACCTTCTCGGCCATTACGGCCACCGCCAGCACCGTGTTTGCGCTGCCCTCACCGGGTTTGATCCTGATGCTGGTTGGCTTCTACGGCTTAATGTTCCTGACCCATAAACTGGCTGACAGCCCAATGGGTATTCTGGCTGCCTTTGCCTTTACCGGCTTCCTTGGCTACTGCCTCGGCCCGATTCTTAACAGCTACCTCAGTGCCGGAATGGGCGATACCATTGCCCTGGCGTTAGGCGGAACCGCGCTGGTGTTCTTCTGCTGTTCAGCCTATGTGCTGACCACGCGCAAAGATATGTCGTTCCTTGGCGGCATGATGATGGCTGGCTTTGTGGTGCTGCTGGTGGCCGTGGTGGCTAACCTGTTCCTGCAAATCCCGGCGCTGCATCTGGCGATTAGTGCGATGTTTATTCTGTTCTCCGCCGGCGCCATCTTGTGGGAAACCAGCAATATTATCCATGGCGGTGAAACCAACTATATCCGCGCCACCGTCAGCCTGTATGTCTCGCTGTATAATATCTTTATCAGTCTGTTAAGCATCCTCGGCTTCGCCCGTAGCAACTAATTCAGTCTGACAGACAGATAAAGCCCCGCAAATGCGGGGCTTTATTTTTGCCTGCGGAAAAGTTTGCTAAACTGCGCGACGTAAATGGTTAATGAGGCAATAGCGTGTTATTTGAAGGTAAAGAGGTTGAGCGCGACGCGCAGGGTTATCTGAAACATCTCAGCGACTGGAGCGAAGCGCTGGCGCTGCAGATCGCCGCAGAAGAAGCGATCGTCATGACTGACGCTCACTGGGAAGTGGTGCGCTTTGTGCGTCAATTCTATCTCGAGTTCAACACCTCGCCGGCGGTGCGAATGCTGGTCAAAGCGATGGCAAACAAGTTTGGTGAACAGAAAGGCAACAGCCGTTATCTGTTCCGCCTGTTTCCGGAAGGTCCGGCAAAGCAGGCAACCAAAATTGCTGGCCTGCCTAAACCGGTAAAATGTCTCTGAGTTACCCGGTGGTAAAGCTACGCGGCAATTCAGCGAGCTGATGCGGCTCGGTCAGCACTTTATCGACCCGTGCGCTGCGTGGTCCGCCCGCTTTCAGCCAGGCCACCAGTTCATCAACCCGCTGTTCCGCGCCGCATGCCAGCACCTCGACACTGCCATCATCCAGGTTACGCGCATAGCCGGTTAACCCCAGCGTTTTTGCCTGCACCTGAGTGGAATAACGAAAGCCGACGCCCTGCACCATGCCATGTACCCATACTTTTATGCACTTATTGTCTGCTGAAGACATCCTGACCTCCGGTTATGCGATTCAATACCGTAAACTGACGCCCTCCCCGCCGGAGACAGTCCCCCATTAGCAGCAATTACAATTTTTCGTGCAATTTTGCGGCCAGCACCGGACAATGGCGCCAAATTTTCTCCAGGTAAGCATAGCAAAATATGACCGTTCGTTTGATTCTCGCTAAGGGCCGTGAAAAGTCCCTGTTACGTCGTCACCCATGGGTATTCTCCGGCGCGGTGGCGCGTCTGGAAGGCAAAGCATCCAGTGGCGAAACCATTGATGTTTGCGACAGCCAGGGTAAATGGCTGGCACGCGCCGCTTATTCGCCGCAATCTCAGATCCGCGCGCGCGTCTGGAGCTGGGAACAGGACGAGTCTGTTGATATCGATTTCTTTGTCCGACGTCTGCAGGCGGCGCAGCTGCTGCGCGACTGGCTGGCCCGGCGTGACGATCTCGACAGCTATCGCCTGATTGCCGGTGAATCTGACGGTATGCCTGGCGTCACTATTGACCGCTTTGGCAATTTCCTGGTACTGCAACTGCTCTCCGCTGGCGCTGAGTACCAGCGCGCACCGCTGATTGCCGCCCTGACACAATGTTATCCGGACTGCGCCATCTATGATCGCTCTGATGTTTCGGTGCGTAAGAAAGAGGGACTGGAGCTGACGCAGGGCGTGGTTTGCGGTGAGCTGCCACCGCCACTGCTGCCGATTACCGAACATGGCATGAAGCTGCTGGTGGATATTCAGGGCGGCCATAAAACCGGTTACTATCTGGATCAGCGCGACAGTCGTCTGGCGACACGTCGTTATGCCAAAGATCGCCGCGTGCTTAACTGCTTCTCCTATACCGGTGGTTTTGCTGTCTCTGCGCTGATGGGCGGCTGCAGTGAAGTGATTAGCGTCGACACCTCGCAGGCGGCGCTTGATATCGCCCGACAGAACGTCGAGCTGAATGGCCTCGATCTGTCAAAAGCGCAATTCCTGCGCGACGATGTTTTTAAACTGCTGCGCACCTACCGCGACAGCGGCGAGAAGTTCGACCTGATTGTGATGGATCCACCAAAATTTGTTGAAAACAAAAATCAGCTGGCAGGCGCCTGCCGCGGCTACAAAGACATCAATATGCTGGCGATGCAGCTGCTGAATCCAGGCGGCATGTTGCTGACCTTCTCCTGTTCTGGCTTAATGGCAACTGATTTATTTCAAAAAATCATCGCGGATGCCGCCCTCGATGCGCGCCGTGATGTACAATTTATAGAGCAGTTCCGTCAGGCCGCTGATCACCCGGTTATCGCCAGCTATCCGGAAGGTATGTATCTGAAGGGCTTTGCCTGCCGCGTTCTGTGACTTGAAAACAAAGTCCCTGTCCCCATATTGGAGGCAGGGCAATGTTTCTCAGGAGGTCACAATGATTGCCAGTAAATTTGGTATCGGCCAACAAGTCCGCCACCGGCTGCTTGGTTATCTCGGGGTGGTGGTTGATGTCGATCCGGAATACTCATTAGCGGATTTAGACAGTGATGAGCTGGCGGATAGCGAAGCGCTGCGCGCCGCTCCCTGGTATCATGTGATTATGGAAGATGACAACGGACAGCCAATCCATACCTATCTTGCTGAATCGCAGTTATCCTGGGAAACACAGGGGGAGCACCCGGAACAACCCTCTCTTGATGCGCTGGCGGCCTCCATCCGTCGACAGCTGCAGGCACCACGTCTGCGCCATTAAATAAAAACCCCGCCGCTGCGGGGTTTTGTTTATCAGCTTCTGGCTAAACCTAAACGCGGTATCTCAATTTTTGGACAGCGATCCATCACCACGGTCAGCCCTGCCTCACCGGCCAGTACTGCAGCCTGCTCGTTAATCACCCCGATTTGCAGCCACAGTGTTTTCGCGCCGATGGCAATCGCCTCCTGCGCGACTTCCCAGGCGGCCTCAGCGTTGCGAAACACATCGACCATATCGATCGGATACGGGATCTCCGCCAGCGTGCCATACACCTGTTGTCCCTGCAGCTGCTGCCCGGCCAGTTTCGGACTGACAGGCGTTACCTCGTACCCCTGTGACAACAGATACGCCATCACGCCATAACTGGGACGCGACGGATTATCGCTGGCGCCCACCAGCGCAATACGCTTCGTTGACCTCAACACATCCGCAATTGTTTGATCGTTCATATCCCACTCCTGTTGCGATGAATGCAAACATTTTAGGTTATCTGTGGTCGGAAGAAGAGGAATAAACCGGCGAGTCGCTTTTTATGGATTGATAGCACGAATAAATATGTTCAAATGTTAATATGCTGCCATAATGTAAGAATTTGATACATTCGTAACCTAATCAGCCGTCCTCGTGTTCCCTGGAGTAATAATGAAACTGCGTCTGGTGCTTTCAGGTTTAATCGCCCTGCTGGTTGCTGCATCCTGCCATGCGACCACGCTTAAACTGGCGCCTGAAATCGATCTGCTGGTGCTGGATGGACGTAAAATTTCCGGTTCTCTGCTAAAAGGCGCTGAAGGGCTTGAGCTGGAGCGTGGCGAACACCAGTTTCTGTTTCGCGTCGAAAAAACGGTTACCCACGACCGGCAATATCTCTCCGTGCCGCTGATTGCCACCTTTAATGCCCAGGCAAAATCAATCACTATCCGTTTGCCAGCGTTGCAAACGCCGAGCGAAAGAAAAAAGTTCGATGCCACACCTGATTTCCAGCTGGTTGATGAGCAGGGTAAAGAAATTGCCAGCAAACGCGATCGCCTGCTGACCAGCCATAACAGCGATCTGGAAAAAGCGATGATCGCCTATAACCGTAATGGCCAGGTGGCTTCAGTACCGCGTTTTGCCGAGCCGCAGGCCACCACCAGCATTACCCAGCAGCCGCCTGCCGATCTGGCGCTGAATGATACAGCAGCAGAACGCCTGCTTAATCTGTGGTATCACCAGGTTGATTCCGCTACCCGTCAGCGTCTGGTGTTGTGGATGAAAGCACTGCGCGCAAGTTGATGTTTTAGCGTAAGCAGCGGTAAACTCACTGCTGTATAAGCCCTTATTTCATCACCCTACGCAAAACCAGGATGCATTAATGGAGCAGACCAGCCGTACCATTCCCGTGTCAAAACATATTGCTTTAGTAGCGCACGATCACTGTAAATCGTCGTTGCTGGAGTGGGTCAATACCCATAAAGCACTGCTGGGTGAACACACTCTGTACGCCACCGGCACCACCGGTAACCTTATTCAGCGTGAGACCGGTTTAGAAGTGAATGCCATGCTGAGTGGCCCGATGGGCGGCGATCAGCAGGTTGGCGCACTGATTGCGGAAGGCAAAATCGACCTGCTGATTTTCTTCTGGGATCCGCTGAATGCGGTGCCACATGATCCCGATGTCAAAGCGCTGCTACGGCTGGCCACGGTATGGAATATCCCGGTAGCGACCAACCGTTCCACCGCCGATTTTATTATCCACTCTCCGCTGTTTGCTCAGGCGGTTGCGATCCAGATCCCCGATTACCAGCGCTATCTGCAACAGCGTTTACAGTAAGTCATCGAGGCCAGCGCTAAGCTGGCCTGATAGTTCAGGGCTTACGTAATGTGGGTACGCCCAGACGCTTAAACTGTTCAACAAACACCGACGGCTGTTCCCGGTCATACAGCATCCATACCTGCTGTTTGGCACGGGTGATTGCCACATAAGCCAGACGGCGCTCTTCTGCATCCGGAAAATCCTCCGGCTGTGGCAACAGTCCCTGCTCCATCACCGATTCACGCGCGGCGGCAGGGAAACCATCTTTCCCCTGTTGCAGGCCGAGGATAATCACAAAATCCGCCTGCTGGCCTTTGCTGGCATGAATGGTCATAAAGTCGATATGCAGCTTCGGCCAGCGGGTTTTCGCTTTCTCCAGCGTTTCCGGGCGCAGATGGTGATAGCGCGCCAGCAACAGTACCCGCTCTTCAGGTTTCGCGTAGCCGCTGATTTTATTCAGCAACGCCTCCAGCTGCTCTTCCGGCAATAGCGAAATAGCTTTTTTATTGCCTTTCGTCAGGCTGTTAAGTGGCTTTGCCAGCTGGTGCGGATTCTCCTGCACAAACTTATTGGCGATCTCGCCAATACGATCGTTAAAGCGATAAGTGGTATCCAGCACACAGCGATCACCGTCACCAAAGTGATGATGAAACGCAGTGGTCAGCGCCATCTCCGCACCGCTAAAGCGGTAAATCGCCTGCCAGTCATCACCGACGGCAAATAGCGTAGTTTGTTTGTTCTGCTTACGCAGCGCTGCCAGCAACGCAGCACGCTGCGGCGAGATATCCTGAAACTCATCGACCAGAATGTGTTTCCACGGGCTGATAAAGCGGCCTTTATCGAGAATATTCACCGCCTGATGAATCAGTCCGGAGAAATCGACCGCCCCCTCTTCCTTTAGCGCGCTCTTCCAGGCTTTCAGAATCGGCGCCATCAGTTTGACGCGCTTAGCAAACAGCTCCCGTACCTCTTCCGGCGCCGACTCGATCATCGCCGCCTGCGCGCCGCCATGCATCCGCATTAAGCCCAGCCAGCGTTCAAGCCGGCTGGCCAGACGTTTTGCCAGCCGGTCGTTTTGCCAGAAATCACCCTCTTCGACTTCCCACTCCAGCTCATCATTCAGCCACTGCCGCCAGCCATTGGCGTGCGCTTTTTTCTCGCTGCACTGCTGACGCCAGCTGGCTACCAGTAATTTCTGGCGATGACTGCTGTCAGTTTCCAGTTTGCTGATAGCCGGTGATTTATTGCTTCCCTGCTGGATAATATGCAGCGCCAGCGAATGGAAGGTGCGCGCCTGAATGCCGTCACTCTGTAAGCGGGTCTGAATGCGATCGTTCATCTCCTCCGCCGCCTGCCGTCCAAAAGCCAGCAGCAGAATTTGTGGCGGCGTGGCCTGCTTGCGCATCAGTAACCAGCCCGCACGCGCCACCAGCACCGAAGTTTTGCCGCTGCCCGCGCCCGCCAGCACCAGCAAGGCGTCCTCGCCGTTAACCACTGCCCGCGCCTGTGAAGGGTTAAGTGGTGAAGTTTCGACACTGTCAAAGAAATCGGCATACTGCGTCAGCATGCGGCGGGTCCACTCGCTATTGCGCTGCGCCAGCTGCTTTTCGCCGCTCTGCAACCATTGCAGGCAGAACTGATACAGCTCGCGGCAGTTATCGAATTCATTCAATCGTTCGACCGGCAACGGCAGCGCATCGAAAGCTTTATTGATGGCGTCGCCCAGTTCACTCAGCTCACTGCGCTTCAGCCAGCGGTCCTGTTGCGTAAAATGCTGCAGTGTATCCACTCTCTCCTGCAACACCTGCGCGCTGACCTCGCTCATCTCAGCGCCCCAGCTCTGCCAGGCTTTAGTCAGATAGTGATAAAAACGCTGGGTCTCCTGCCATTCGGTGCCATGCAGACGCACCACCTTGTCATCCGGCAGGCTAAACTCAAGTTCACCCCATACCATTCCGCGCTTGCAGTGAATAGCCAGCAACTGATTGAAAGGGATAAGATACTCATGCTTTTCACCGCTGACTTCGACGCCGGCCGTCAGCAGCCGCACCCGGTTGTAAGGATGTTGCGCCAGGTGTTTACCCAGCGACGTTGATTTAAGTTCCATGCAGATTGACCATGTCGCGGTTTTATTCAGTTTAACTGGCGGGAGTGTACCGCTCCACCGTTAAAACACGTTACAATCAACGAATTGTCTGATTGCTGATGCAGCGCACTGCTTTAGGGAACAACTTCTATGCGTACCGTCCTCAATATTCTTAATTTTGTACTTGGTGGTTTCTTTACTACGCTGGCCTGGCTGCTGGCGACGCTGGTAAGCATTGTATTGATCTTTACTCTGCCGTTAACCCGCTCATGCTGGGAAATTACCAAACTGTCACTGCTGCCTTACGGCAATGAAGCCGTGCATGTGGATGAACTCAATCCCGGCAGTAAAAATGTGCTGTTAAACTCTGCCGGCAGCCTGCTGAATATTTTGTGGTTTATCTTCTTCGGCTGGTGGCTCTGCATTTCCCATATTATGGTCGGAATTGCCCAGTGCCTGACGATTATCGGTATTCCGGTCGGTATCGCTAATTTTAAAATTGCCGCCATTGCTCTGTGGCCGGTAGGCCGGCGTGTGGTATCGGTTGAAGTGGCGCAAGCCGCGCGTGAAGCCAATGCGCGCAACCGTTTTAACTAAACCGCGGATAACAGACTATGTTTGCCATTAAACCGGGCCTGCGCCGCTATGCCTTTAACAGCGCCTGGTTGTACAACCTGCGCATTCTGCTGGCGCTGGCCGGTGCGGCGGCGGTGCCATGGTGGTTGCATCAGATTATCTGGACCATCCCGCTGACGCTTGGCGTGGTCGCCGCCGCGCTGACCGATCTTGATGACCGCCTGAGCGGCCGTCTGCGTAATCTGCTGATTACACTTGTGTGCTTCTGCATTGCCTCGGTATCCATTGAGCTGCTGTTTCCGTATCCGTGGCTGTTTATTGTCGGACTGGCGATCTCAACCTGTGGCTTTATTCTGCTGGGGGCGCTGGGCCAGCGTTACGCCACCATCGCTTTTGGTGCGCTGCTGATCGCTATTTACACCATGCTGGGGATTGGACTGTTTCCGCAATGGTATCTGCAACCGTTGCTGCTGCTGACCGGGGCGATTTGGTACAACCTGCTTACCCTCTGCGGCCACCTGCTGTTTCCGGTGCGGCCATTGCAGGAGAACCTGGCGCGCAGTTTTGATCAGCTGGCCAACTACCTGGAAGCCAAAGCCAGTCTGTTCGATCCCGATATTGAAGAGAATGATGACAGCCCGTTAATCGACGTGGCAATGGCCAACAGCCAGCTGGTAGCGGTACTGAACCAGACGAAAACATCGATTCAGACGCGCTTACGCGGCGACCGTGGCCAGCGCAGCACGCGCCGCACCCTGCACTACTACTTTGTCGCCCAGGACATCCACGAGCGTGCCAGCTCGTCTCACGTGCAGTATCATCAGCTGCGAAAAGAGTATCGCTACAGTGAAATCCTGTTCCGTTTTCAGCGCCTGCTGAATATGCAGGCTAAGGCCTGCCAGCAGCTGGCCAATTCGATTCTGATGCGCGAAACTTATCAGCATAATGCCCGCTTCGAAAGCGCCTTTGTTCATCTGCAGGCGGCTCTGACGCGTCTGCAAAACGATCAGCCGCAATCGGACAAGATCAAGGCAATGCACTATTTGCTGAGCAATTTAAAAGCCATTGATGCACAGCTGGCGACGATTGAGTCAGAGCAGGCAATTGCGCAGGCGCATGCCAGTCACGATAACAGCCTCTCCAGTGAAGGACTGACCGGCTGGAGCGATATCCGCCTGCGCATCAGCCGTCATCTGACGCCGGAATCCGCCCTGTTCCGCCATGCGGTGCGTATGTCGCTGGTGCTGTGTGTTGGTTACGCCTTTATCAAGATCACGGGTCTGCAACATGGTTACTGGATTCTGCTGACCAGTTTGTTTGTGTGTCAGCCTAATTACAATGCGACGCGGCGACGTCTGGCGCTGCGAATTTTAGGGACGCTTGCCGGTATTGCGGTTGGGTTGCCGGTGCTGTGGCTGGTGCCTTCAACCGACGGGCAGCTGATTTTGATCGTACTTACCGGAGTGCTGTTTTTTGCCTTTCGCAATGTGCGCTATGCGCATGCCACCCTGTTTATCACCCTGCTGGTGCTGTTGTGCTTTAATCTGCTGGGTGAAGGATTTGAAGTGGCGGTGCCGCGGATTATCGACACTCTGCTGGGTTGTGGTATCGCCTGGCTGGCGGTGAGTTATATCTGGCCCGACTGGAAATTCCGCCGCCTGCCCGCAGTGACCGAACGCACCTTAAACGCCAGCTGCCGTTACCTGGACGCTATTCTGGTGCAGTATCACCAGGGCAAAGATAACCGGCTGGATTACCGTATTGCGCGCCGTGACGCCCATAACAGTGACGCAGAGCTGGCATCGGTGGTCTCGAATATGGCAACAGAAGCACACCGCAATCCGGCATTACTGGAATCAGCGTTTCGTCTGCTGTACCTCAATCACTCTTTCCTCAGTTACATTTCGGCACTGGGCGCACACCGTGAGAAGCTGACCCGTCCTGAGATGCTGCAGTTGCTGGATGATGCCGTATGCTATGCCGACGATGTGTTGCAGGTTGAGAGCGTCAGCGAGCAGCAGGCCAGACAAATGCTGGATAATCTCACCGCGCGCATGGCCGCCATTGAACCGGCAGCGGAAACCAAAGAGCCACTGGTACTACAGCAAGTGGGGCTGCTGGTGGCTCTTTTACCGGAACTCGCTGCGCTTAAAAAACAGATGTCTCTTGCGCCCTGAGCCTGCAACCACTACTCAGGACGCAGATCCACAGTGTAATTAAACCAGTCACGTAGTTCTTGCTGTACGGCATCAGGCAACGCCGCCTGATGCCGCCCGGTAATTGCCCCTTCCAGCGCAAACAGCGTATTAATGCCCAGATTTTTATGCGCCGCCTTGAGTTTCAGCCAGCACTGTTTTGAACCTTCCTCACGCAATGACTGCACAGTGCAGATGCCTACTGCGCGCAGCATCATTTCCAGTCGCAATCCCATATTCGGCAAATCTTTGACCCGCAGATTGTCTGCCTTCTCCTGTAGTTGCTGCTGCGCATGCTTCAGTGCCGAACGCGATAACGCCAGCAGGGTTTCCGGCTGCGCCCACAGGGCTTCATCAACCTGAAAATAGTTCAGTGACACCGGCATCCCGCGTTTGTGAAAGACCAGCCGTGGCATACGTCCGGCGCCAATATAGGGCTGTATCTGTTCACAAGCGCGCAGATAAAGTTCCCCTTGCGCCACTACCGCAAAGACAATTTTCTCTACGGCGAGGCTATAACCACCAAACTGCGTGCGCGCATTAATTTCCCCTAAAGGGGCAAGACAATGTTTTGACTGCGCAATCCGTTGTTTAGAATTATTCATGCAATTCTCCTTCAGCATGATTATCAGATGCAAAAAAAGCGTGTTTTTACATGAAATTAGAAAATATTCAATTCGAGTAACCGGTTCAATCAATAAATGCTTTTGCAGTGGGATTTCATTTTATTCTGCGAGATGTTTTCCGAAATTGAGGTTGATCTTTGCCCACAACGCAGTTACTGTATATCCATACAGTAACACTGCGAGCGAACAACCTATGCGTACTCATTTACTGAAAACTCAATCTGCTAATGCTGTGGTTCACCCTTCCCGGCACGCCACAGCGGCAACCACTGCTTCTGGCGGCTGGATTAGTGAGCTGACCTACAGTGAAGATCAACCAGGCATGACCCAAATGCTCTTGTTGCCCCTGCTGCAACAGCTGGGAACGCAGTCTCGCTGGCAGCTCTGGTTAACACCGCCGCAAAAATTAAGCCGTCGCTGGCTGCAACAATCGGGTTTGCCACTGGATAAGGTGATGCAAATTCCCCAGAGCGCAGAGATCAGCACCGTCGACGCAATGATCAAAGCATTGCAGACGGGAAACTACAGTGTGGTTTTGGGCTGGCTACCGGAAGAGATCGATCGTGATGACCGCCGTCGCCTGGATGAAGCTGCGGCAATGGGCCAGGCTTTGGGTCTGATTATGCGACCGCAATATCGTATTTCTGCTTCCACCAGACCAGAAAGTGGGTTAAAAATTCATTCAACTTTGTATCATTAAGTAAAAATGAGATTTTTCTCAGGATTTTCTTCGTCTCATACTTAGATAACACACTGATTCTACTCTGGCGCGGCTGGACAATGGTTTAGCCGCAGCTGGGACACCATTTTCTTGCACAGATTCCCCCTTCAAATGTTAAAAATTGTGTAGGAAACGCTGTTTTTTTGCTGCACGACATCACATCCTACTTGTAAGTTTGCTGGTACGTTGTAGACTTTATCTCGCCAGGGTGCTCAATAACCTCCGTTTTTCGGTAGAGTAATAATCGAGCTTCATAACCCGGCGAAGGATTTAACCAAGGGCTTAATTTAAAGCTCATTGCCTATTTGGATGATAACGAGGCGCAAAAATGAAAAAGACAGCTATCGCAATTGCAGTGGCACTGGCTGGCTTCGCTACCGTAGCGCAGGCCGCTCCGAAAGATGACACCTGGTACACCGGTGCTAAACTGGGCTGGTCTCAGTACCATGACAAAGGTTACTACGGTAACGGTTATGAAGATAATGACGGCCCATCTCACGAAAGTCAGCTGGGTGCGGGTGCCTTCCTGGGTTATCAGGCGAACCCATATCTGGGCTTCGAGCTGGGTTATGACTGGCTGGGCCGTATGCCTAACAAAGGCAACACTACTAACGGTGCTTTCAAAGCTCAGGGCGTTCAGCTGGCAGCTAAATTAAGCTACCCAGTAGCAGACGATCTGGACGTTTATACCCGTCTGGGTGGTATGGTATGGCGTGCTGATTCTACTCAGACCAACCCAACCACTGGTCGCATCAGCGATCACGACACTGGCGTTTCTCCGCTGGCTGCTGTTGGTGTTGAATACGCACTGACCAAAAACTGGGCTACTCGCCTGGACTACCAGTGGGTTAACAACATCGGTGATGCATCTACCGTTGGCGCACGTCCGGACAACTCAATGCTGAGCGTTGGCGTTTCTTACCGTTTCGGTCAGGACGAAGCTGCTGCTCCAGCACCGGCTCCAGCTCCAGCACCAGCTCCGGTAGTTGAAACCAAGCGTTTCACTCTGAAGTCTGACGTTCTGTTCACCTTCAACAAGTCTTCTCTGAAGCCAGAAGGTCAGCAGGCGCTGGATCAGCTGTACACTCAGCTGAGCTCAATGGATCCTAAAGATGGTTCTGTAGTGGTTCTGGGTTACACCGACCGTATCGGTTCTGACCAGTACAACCAGAAACTGTCCGAGCAGCGCGCTCAGTCCGTTGTTGATTACCTGGTATCTAAAGGTATCCCAGCTGACAAGATCTCTGCACGTGGCCAGGGTGAATCTAACCCAGTTACTGGCAACACCTGTGACAGCGTGAAAGGCCGTAATGCCCTGATCGACTGCCTGGCGCCAGACCGTCGCGTAGAAATCGAAGTTAAAGGCATCAAAGACGTTGTAACTCAGCCACAGGCTTAAGTTACCAGCGTAAAAAAACCCCGCCAAGGCGGGGTTTTTTATTGCCCGAAATCAGTGAAATCGGACGAACAGAGACTTAATCTTCCGGTTTTTCAGGTTTACCAAGGATATCCTGTAGCCCCTGCTTCAGTGATGACATCTGGCTGGCGTACTTCTCTTTACGTTCAGCATCTTCAATCAGTTGCACTATCGTTTCCGACAATGTGCAATGACGGCGTTGCGCCAGACCGGCCAGGCGCTGCCAGACCAGATACTCCAGATCGATCGATTTCTTACGGGTATGTTGGTGCTCGGCATTAAAGTGGCGTTTGCGACGAGCGCGAATCGTCTGTTTCATACGATTCTCCAGCGCCGGATTGATATGCTCATCAATCCACTTCAGTACTTCTACCGGACGGTTCTCCATCGCCAGTAACGCATCCACTGCTTCCTGCGCCGCGCTGAATTCGATATAACGCGTGATCAACTCCCCTTCCCGGTGTTTCTTAACCAGGTAGGTCCATTTCCATCCGCTTTCAAGGTTTTCGAGTTGCTGATATTTCATCGGGATCTCATCGTGACCACGTAACAAGCTAAGAATAACAGCTTTTTTCTGGCTTGCGGCAGAGAAAACCAGATGATTAAACAACATGGGAGACATCGCAGGGGCAAAATGCATCTCTACGGTGCTTAACCGGCTGAAATCTTGTATAATCGCGCTTTTCCTTAATTCAGATAAATTCGATAACTTTGACCAATAACCGACTTGAATGGCGCGCCCTACAGCCCGACACAGACAGCCTGCAGCCCCTTTTCTCCCAGGCATTTGATGACGATACTGACAGTCTGGCTGCGGTACAACCACGTCTAATCAATGCGTTAGGTTTACTGCAGCAGTCTTCAGTAGCCTTCCCTTTGCTGCTGGTGAAATGTGCGGAAAACCCTGAATACTTACCCTTACTGACCAGCGCAGCGCAGAGCGTCAGTACGCAAAGCGAAACCGTGTTTGGTGGGCACTATGTTATCAGCGGCCAGACGGTCAGCTGGCAGCCCGCCAGCAGCGCGGATGAACTGTTCGCCACCCGTGGAGAAATTTGTTTCGCTGACTGGATCGAACCAGAGCAGTTATTTGGTTGCGTACGTGTGCATCAGCACAACATTCAGCTGGAACCTGGTCTGCTGCATCGTATTAACGGCGGTACGCTGGTGCTGTCGTTACGCAGCCTGCTGGCTCAGCCGTTGATGTGGCTGCGACTTAAGCAGGTGATTACGCGCCAGCGTTTCGACTGGTTATCGCCGGATGAAACCCGTCCGCTGCCGGTTTCAATTCCTTCGATGCCGATGCAGTTCCGCCTGGTGCTGAGTGGCGAGCGCGATGCGCTGGCGGATTTCCAGGAGATGGAGCCAGAACTGGCATCGCTGTGCATCTATAGCGAATTTGAAGAAAACCTGCAAATTGCCGATCAGGATGACGTCAGCCTGTGGTGCCAGTGGACCACTCAGCTGGCCAAAAGCCAGATGTTACCGGCGATTGAAGCCGATTTCTGGCCAGTGCTGATGCGTGAAAGCGTACGCCATACCGGCGATCAGGAAGCCCTGCCGCTCTGTCCGGCATGGCTTGGCCGCCAGCTGCGTGAAGCTGCGCTCTATAGTGAACAACCGCTGATCAGTGGCGAAAGCCTGACTGCTGCGCTGGAAGCGCGCGAATGGCGTGAGGGATACCTGGCGGAACGCGTGCGTGATGAGATCCTGCTTGATCAGATTTTAATCGAAACCGAAGGTGAAGCCATCGGCCAGATTAACGCGCTGTCAGTGATTGAATTCCCCGGCCACCCGCGCGCCTTTGGTGAGCCTTCTCGTATCAGCTGTGTCGTACAGCCCGGTGATGGCGAGTTTACCGATGTCGAGCGTAAAGCAGAGTTAGGCGGCAATATCCATGCTAAAGGCATGATGATTATGCAGGCCTATCTGATTGCCGAACTGCAGCTTGATCAGCAACTGCCGTTCTCCGCTTCGCTGGTATTTGAGCAATCGTATTCAGAAGTTGACGGTGACAGCGCCTCGCTGGCAGAACTGTGCGCGTTAGTCAGCGCGCTGGCCAGCCAGCCGATTAACCAGCAAATTGCTGTCACTGGATCGGTCGATCAATTTGGCAATGTGCAGCCGGTTGGTGGATTGAACGAGAAGGTTGAAGGCTTCTTTGAAATTTGCCGCCAGCGTAATCTGAGCGGTAAACAAGGCGTGATTATTCCCGCCAGTAATGTGCGCCACCTCTGTTTACAGCAGGATGTGGTCGATGCGGTACGCGATGGCCAGTTCCATATCTGGGCAGTCAGTAGCGCTGACGAAGCATTGCCTCTGCTGACCGGTGTAGAATGGGACAAAGAGAATGCTCCCTGTCTGCTACGATCTATTCAGGAACGCATTGCACAAATTCACCTGCAGGACGCACGCCAGCGTCCATGGCCGCTGCGTTGGCTTAACTGGTTTAACCACAGCTGATCGGAGTTGTTCAGCTTACACCTGTTAGCTAACCTTCGTGATTCACTAAAATAAGGCTTATTAAAAACATGGTAGATAAACGCGAATCCTATACAAAAGAAGACCTGATTGCTTCTGGTCGCGGTGAACTGTTTGGCGCTGGTGGCCCACCATTGCCAGCCGGTAATATGTTGATGATGGACCGCGTCGTTAAAATGACTGAAGACGGCGGTAACTATGGCAAAGGTTTCGTTGAAGCTGAGCTGGATATCAATCCGGACCTGTGGTTCTTTGGTTGCCACTTTATCAACGATCCGGTAATGCCTGGCTGTTTAGGCCTTGATGCCATGTGGCAGCTGGTAGGCTTCTATCTGGGCTGGTTGGGTGCGGAAGGTAAAGGCCGCGCACTGGGCGTGGGTGAAGTAAAATTCACCGGTCAGGTTCTGCCGACTGCGAAGAAAGTGACTTATCGTATCCACTTTAAGCGTGTAATCAACCGTAAACTGGTGATGGGCGTCGCTGATGGCGAAGTGCTGGTTGATGGCCATGTTATTTATAACGCCACCGATCTGAAAGTGGGTCTGTTTAAAGATACGACTGCTTTCTAAGCAAGCTGCCAGAGGTCCTGATAAATGCTATCAGGACCTTTAAAATCCCCGGTTCTGAACCTTAATCACTCTGCGCTCCGCCTCCCTGTTTAGCTGCCATCCTCGCAATACTATTATTATTAACTAACTGAGTTATCTGAATAATTTACTGTTTGTAAAAAAAAGATCATTCTATTGCTCTCCGCTCTGGTCTGGATAATATAGGCGTCAGCAAACCGTACTCAATCGCAGCAACGGTGATAATTTTTCTGTACGCCCTGTTTTTCAGCGGAGAGATAACGATGACAAGAAATGAAGCGGCGAGTAAAAAATGCGCAGTAATCAGACGATATCAACAGTAAGTAACTGGAAGGCCCCAAAACATAACGGGGGTGGCGGAGGGTATAGCATGGAATCCAGAGTGACAAGGCTTGAGTCAGACGTCAGACATATCAATATCACGCTAACGGATATGAAACAGGATATCCGTGTACTTCGTTCTGATGTAAAAACATTGGAAGAAAAGATGGATAACAAGCTTGACGCAATGGACGCCAAATTCAGCGCCAGATTTGATGCAATGGACACGAAATTCAGCGCCAGATTTGATGCAATAAATATACGCTTTGATTCATTCCAGAGATGGTTAGTGGGTATCCTGATAACCTCTTTAATTATCCCGGTAGTTGTCGCATTTATTACGCCGCTAATCACAAAGTAATCATTTTTGCCTGCACTGTTTCATGCCGCCCTGAAACGAAAACCTCCGCGCATAGCGGAGGTTAACTTCCTTTAAAAGAGTGGACAGCCAGTTACGCTGCAGTAACCGCCCTGTCCTCCATGGCTTGTCGCCAACCTCCCAACCAGTGAGATCGTTGATCAATCAACTGATAGGGACACATCTCTTTTGAGCGTCCGGAGATTCCCGCTTGATAACCCCGTGAATGCGCGCGATCCAGGCGATCACGTTTCTGTCTCTTCATCATGCCTCGTTTCCCTCATTTTAGGTCTGCTGGAATTTGGTATCAAAGAAAACAGTGGTTACAGAATGTGCAGCCACACTTAAGTTCTACATTCTAAAACTGGAAAGATCAATGCGCAATATTCACGCCAATGTCATAAATGTGAGCTAAAATTATAAATTCCGCCAGGCTGTTGAATCACAAATACTCTTTCTATCCCGCTGAAAAACAAAATAAAAAGTCCCTGACCCTCAGACAACTTCGCTATCTGACAATCAAGGACTTAGCACTAAAGAAAAATTACTTCTGATTTAAGCGTGATAATTCATTAGCGATCTGCTGTGCTTCCTGCTGCCACCCTTTAGCCAGCGTTCTTACTAACGCATCGTAACCATCTTCACTTTGCGGCAGAGAAATCTGGAACGGACGCTTAATCAACTGGTTGTTGTGCTGCAAAATCCACTCGCCACTGACGATCACATTACCATCGTAGCGGCCGTGAAAACCGCTAACATTAACGTTTAGCGTGTCATGCTGCTCGCCAAGGGGAGAAGCGGAAACAATCCACTGCGGCAATGCGGCGCTGAGATTGCTCACCAGCGTCTGCTGTAACTGTTGATCCAGCGGACTGGCCCACAGATTATTCGCGGCAATAACATACTGCACATCGCTGGTCTGATAGACCACGCCATTACCAGCCAGATAATCCGGTACCGAGACATGCTCCACCCACAGCACTGCCTGTGGGCTGGCGCTGCTGGTGCTGGCAGACTGCCCGGCGGAAACCGCCGGCAGTTGATAGTAAGTGGTCTCTGGCGTACTGCTACAGGCGCTTAACGCCAGCGCCATCGCCAGCGGGATCCATTTCATCATTATTTCGCCCTCTTTGGCTGTGGGTCCTGACCGGGTTTCGCTTCAAACACCAGCGCATTACTCTTACTGTTCAGGGTTTTCAGTACCGGTTGCAGTTCACGCATTACCTGATCAAGTCGCTGCATATCACCCACCATTTTGCTGTAAGCCGGTGAACCAGGCTGGAAGCCCTTCATACTACGATTCAGTTCACGCAGTGTCTGCTGCATATCCTGCGGCAGATCCTTCATCGACTGGCTGGAGGTAATCTGATTCAGGTTATCCAGCGTTTTCTGCAGCTCACGCAACGTGCGCTGGCTTTCAGCCAGTGTACTGGTCGCTTCATTGATCATCGGGTTCAACGGCAGTGCGTTGACCTTATCCAGTGCCGCCATCAGTTTCTGCTGAATCTGGCTCAGGCCACCGCTGGTGGTCGGGATAATTTCATAGCCGCCAATTTTATTCGGCCCGGCATAAGGTTTCAGCCCATCATAGAAGTCGAGATCGATATACAGTGAACCGGTCAGCAGGTTAGCGGACTTCAGCGATGCACGCAGGCCGCGCTGCTTACCTTCCTGCAGATGCTGCTCAAGATTGAAATCCTTGCCCAAACGGTCGAGGAAGCGCTCAGGTTCAATGCGGATCAGCACCGGAATACGGTAGTCATTATTCAACGCCTGATTGGTACCCGGCACCAGGAACGGTACCTGCGCCACAGTACCAAGGCGGATGCCGCGGAATTCTACCGGTGCGCCCGGCTGCAGGCCGCGAATCGAGTCACTAAAGAACATCACAAAATCAACATGGTCGGTGTAAAGCGAATCCTGAATGCTGCGCTGATCGTCGAACAGCTGATACTCAGCATTGTTTTCCGCTGGCACACCCAGTTCACGGCCATCCGGTATATCAAAACTGACGCCGCCACTAAACAGCGTGGTCAGAGAGCCCATCTCCACCCGCATGCCAGATGCCGACATATCGACGGCAATACCGCTGTCTTTCCAGAAGCGTACGTTGCTGGTGATAAGGCGATCGTAAGGGGCGGCGATAAATAACTGGTAGCGCATCGCACGTTTATCCGCGTCGAAGTTGCTGGTCTCCACCGAGCCGACACGATAACCACGGAACAGCACCGGATCGCCGGCATTGAGCTGACCGGCTTTGTTACTGTCCAGAGTAATACGGATGCCTTTAGCATCAGGTGGCGCCAGTGGCGGCGCGTCCAGCAGGTCATAGCGTTCCGGCTTATCACCTTTATTGCCAGGCTGCAGTTCGATATAGGCGCCGGAAAGCAAGGTTCCCAGCCCGGTTACCCCTTCGCGACCAATTTGCGGCTTCACTACCCAAAAGGCGCTATCGCCATGCAGCAGCTTTTCCATGCCGGAATTCATCCGCGCCTTGATTTCCACATGATGCAGATCGTCGCTCAGTACTGCACTCTCGACGATACCGACATTCACGCTTCGACTTTTAATCGCAGTTTTGCCACCTTCAATACCTTCGGCATTGGTAGTGATTAAGGTGACTTCAGGTCCCTGATGGCTGAAGTGATAAAACAGGATCCATGCACCAATCAGAATGGTGACAATGGGAATGATCCAGACGGGCGACCAGCGTTTGATCTGCTCGACTTTGGCGACGCCGTGATTATTTTCCGTCAACGCTCGGCTCCTTTATACTTTTTTCACGTACTCGATCCCAGGTTAAGCGCGGATCAAACGTCATTGCTGCGAACATAGTCAGAATCACCACCATCGCAAACAACAATGCGCCCACTGCGGGATAAATACTCATTAACCGCCCCATGCGCACCAGCGCAGAGAGTACGGCAATCACAAACACGTCGATCATCGACCAACGTCCGACAAATTCAACCACTTCATAGATCAGATGCATCTTTTCACCGTCGCGGCGGCCATAGCCCTGCGCATCCCAGCACAACCAGGCGATGGCAATCATCTTCAGCGTTGGCACCATAATACTGGCGATAAAAATCACCAGCGCGACCGGATAAGAGCCGTCACTCCAGAGTAAAATCACCCCGGCCATAATGGTGGAGCTAATCTGGTTACCCAGCGCTTCAGTAACCATAATCGGCAGCAAGTTGGCGGGGAAATAGAGCACAATTGAGGTAATCAACAGCGCCAGCGTCCATTGCAGGCTGTGTTTACGCCGGGCGTGACCGGCAGTGCCGCAGCGCGGACAGTGAAGCTGATCGACAGGCAGAATCGCCGTACAGCAGCTACAGGAACGTACGCCCTGACGCAGGCCGCTGATACCCGCCAGCGGTTTTAGCGGCAGCGCCGGCATTGGCGCCACACGCTGCCACAACCAGCGCCGATCGACACACTGGAAGGCGCGCAGCTGTAACAGACAAAACAGGCACCAGGGCACAAAGCTGCTGCCGATGCCAATATCGCCGTACGCCATGAGTTTTACAAAGCTCACCAGCACACCAGCGAGGAAGATCTCCGCCATTCCCCAGCTCTTTAGCTGGAACAGAATACGCGCCATCCAGCGGCGCAATCCTTCGGGCATCCGCACCTGATTAACCAGCAGCAAAATCGCTACCATGCAGAACGCCGGAACGCCCTGCACAAACAGCAGAAACAGGGTAGCCAGGCTGCTGTAGTCTTCAGACACCATCACCCGCGGGATCTGCATCAGGGTGATCTGACTACTCAGGCCGGCAACCTGCATATTGATAAAGGGAAAGAGATTGGCGAGCAGCAGCATAAACAGCGCGGCGATGCCGTAAGCCGTTGGCCGCTTACGCGGCTCAACCCAGCTTGAGACTAATGTGGTATGACAGCGTGGACAGCTCGCTTTGCTGCCGGGCTGTAGCACCGGCAGCTGTGTCATCAGGTCACATTGGGGACATAGCATCCAGTGATGCGCGTGGTCCGACGAACACATACCCTTTTTCTCCCGTAGTATCAGGCGCCATTTTTCAGGGATTCAAGGTATTCCCAACGCTCAAAGGCGGTTTCCAGCTCCTGCTCGGTGTTTGCCAGCGCATCCAGCACCGGCTGGGTCTTGTCATGTGGCTGGTTAAAGAAACTGGCATCGCCCATCTGCGCCTGAAGATCGGCAATCTTCTTCTCCAGCGTTTCCAGCTGTTGTGGCAACAGTTCCAGCTCACGCTGGAGGTTATAGCTTAGTTTGCTTGCCGGACGTTTAACAGTTTCGTTTTTTGGCGTATCGGCTTTTGGCGCGCTAACCGGTTTGCTGGCCGCACGGGTCTGCTTGTAAGCCGCACGCTGCAACTGCGCATCGTGATAGCCACCGACAAAACAGCCGATCTCGCCATTGCCTTCAAAGATCCAGCAGTCGGTTACGGTGTTATCGACGAACTGACGATCGTGACTGACCAGCAGCACGGTGCCCTGATAGCCATCGATCAACTCTTCCAGCAGCTCAAGCGTTTCCACATCGAGGTCATTGGTTGGTTCATCAAGGATCAGCAGGTTGCTGGGCTTCAGGAACAGACGCGCCAGCAACAGGCGGTTACGCTCCCCGCCAGACAGTGCGCGCACCGGAGTCATCGCGCGTTTTGGATGGAACAGGAAATCCTGCAGATAGCCGAGCACATGGCGCGGTTTACCATTAACCAGCACTTCCTGTTTACCTTCAGCGAGGTTATCCATCACCGTACGATCCGGATCCAGTTCAGCGCGATGCTGATCAAAATAGGCCACTTCCAGTTTGGTGCCGATATGCACACGACCACTGTCGGCTTTCAGCTGATCCAGCATCAGACGCAGCAGCGTAGTTTTGCCGCAACCATTTGGCCCCACCAGCGCGATTTTATCGCCACGCTGTACCTGTGCGGAGAAATCTTTCACCAGCTGCTTGCCGGAGACGCTGTAGTTAACGTTCTCCAGCTCAAAGACAATTTTGCCTGAGCGGGTCGCTTCTCCCACCGACATATTGGCTTTGCCCATCACTTCACGGCGCTCAGAGCGCTCGCGACGTAAGGCTTTTAAGGCGCGCACACGGCCTTCGTTACGCGTACGGCGCGCTTTAATGCCCTGGCGGATCCACACCTCTTCCTGCGCCAGTTTGCGATCGAACTCAGCATTTTGCATCTCTTCGACGCGCAACGCTTCCTCTTTGCCCAGCAGGAACTGATCGTAATCGCCCGGCCATGAGACCAGCTTGCCGCGATCAAGGTCAACAATACGGGTCGCCATATTGCGAATAAATGAGCGGTCATGGGAAATAAACACGATGCTGCCCTGGAAGGTTTTCAGAAAGCCTTCCAGCCAGTCAATGGTTTCGATATCAAGGTGGTTGGTTGGCTCATCGAGCATCAGCACCCGTGGGTTACTGACCAGCGCACGGCCCAGCGCCGCTTTACGCAGCCAGCCGCCGGAGAGTGAAGAGAGTGGCGCATCGGCTTCGAGGCCAATCTGCTCCAGCACATCATTGATACGTCCTTCCAGCTGCCACAGATTCTGATGGTCAAGAATGGTTTGCAGACGCGCCATCTCATTAAGATTTTTATCGCTGGGATCTTCCATCACCACATGAGAGATGGCGTGATACGCCTTCAGATGTTCAGCCTGCTCTGCTACGCCTTCGGCGACAAAGTCATACACCGTGCCCTGCACATTCCGCGGCGGATCCTGTTGCAGACGCGCCACCACCAGATCCTGTTCGTAAATAATACGACCATCGTCCAGCGGCTGCTCACCGTTGATAATCTTCATCAGCGTCGATTTACCGGCGCCGTTACGGCCTACCAGACAGACGCGCTCATTCTCTTCGATATGAAGCTCAGTGTTATCCAACAGCGGCGCATCGCTGAATGACAGGTAAGCGCCATGAATACTGATCAGTGACATAAAACTTATTCCTTACCAGCGTGAGTAATCAGCCAGCAGTTATGAATTTGACGGTTACGGGCAAAATCCTGTGACTGGGTTTTCGCCGTGATTTCCTGCGCCTGAAGACCGAGGTCAGAGAGACCCTGATGATCCATTTTAAATCCGCGCTTGTTATTGGAGAACATAATGGTGCCGCCTTTACGCAACAGACGTTTCAGGTCGGTCATCAGCGCGAGATGATCGCGCTGCACATCAAAGCTCTCTTCCATTCGTTTTGAATTGGAGAAGGTCGGCGGATCGATAAAGATCAGGTCGAACTGCTCATTACTTTCACGCAACCAGCTCAGGCAGTCGGCCTGCATCAGGCGGTGCTGACGTCCGGTCAGTCCGTTGAGGCGTAAGTTACGTTCCGCCCACTCCAGATAGGTACGTGACATATCAACGGTGGTGGTGCTGCGCGCGCCGCCCAGTCCGGCATGCACACTGGCGCTGCCGGTGTAAGCAAACAGATTGAGGAAGTCTTTGCCTTTACTCATCTGGCCCAGCATTTTTCGGGCAACACGGTGGTCGAGGAACAGACCGGTATCGAGATAGTCGGTCAGATTGACCCACAATCTGGCATTAAATTCGGAAACTTCGAAGAAATCGCCTTTCTGATCCAGCTTCTGATACTGGCTTTTGCCCTTCTGCTTTTCGCGCGTTTTCATTACCAGCTTATTGGCTGGCAGATCGAGCACACTCAGCGTCGCGGCGATAACATCAAACAGGCGCTGACGGGCTTTGTTGGGATCGATGGTTTTCGGCGCAGCATACTCCTGAATCACCACCCAGTCACCGTAACGATCAACCGCCACGTTGTAATCCGGCAGGTCGGCGTCATAAATTCGGTAACACTCGATACCTTCCTGTTTCGCCCATTTCTCCAGTTTCTTCAGATTTTTGCGCAGACGGTTAGCATAATCTTCGGCAATCTGCCCCACGCCATTCGGTGAGGTGCTGGCCACCAGCTGATAGTTTTTCTGCACGCAATCCAGCGGGCCATTT
Organism: Winslowiella toletana; assembly: GCF_017875465.1. Lineage (NCBI taxonomy): Bacteria > Pseudomonadati > Pseudomonadota > Gammaproteobacteria > Enterobacterales > Erwiniaceae > Winslowiella > Winslowiella toletana. Next base: position 4,194,979 of record NZ_JAGGMQ010000001.1, on the reverse strand, counting down.
TTCGCTTTAAACTGGCGTTCAGCACGCAGCGACAGACAGCTTAACAGCTCCGGCGAGGCGCTAAACAGCGACAGGTTCCAGCCGCCAAAGTGGCTCTTCATAATGCGGCCCAGCTGACTGTGCAGCGCGATTAGCGCCGGTTCACTCTCCAGACGTTCACCGTATGGCGGGTTACTTATTACCGTACCTGTCGGACCGTCCGGCAGTGGATTGGTCAGCTTGAGTACATCCTGCACTTTAAAGCTGATCAGATCGGCCAGCCCGGCGCGGCGCGCATTGGCGCGCGCATGTTCTGTCACGCGTGAGTCGTTGTCATAACCGTAAAAGCGCGAGGTCGTCTCCTGCACGCCACGACGCGCACGGACCTGCGCTTCGCTGGTCACTTCACGCCACAGCGCATCGTTATGCTTGTTCCAGCCGAGGAAACCCCAGTGCTCACGATGCAGGCCTGGTGCGCGATCGCAGGCGATCATCGCCGCTTCGATCAGCAAGGTACCGGAACCACACATCGGGTCGATCAGCGGCGTGCCCGCCTGCCAGCCGGAGCGCATAACAATCGCTGCCGCCAGCGTCTCTTTTAATGGCGCCTGACCCGCCTGCTGACGATAGCCACGCAGATGCAGGCCATCGCCGCTTAAATCCAGCGCGATGCTGGCGGTATCTTTATGCAACCAGACGTTAACGCGGATATCTGGCTGTTCGCGATCGACATTCGGACGCGGCAGATTTTTGCGCGTAAAGCTGTCAACAATCGCGTCTTTTACTTTCAGCGCGCCATACTGGCTGTTATTGATTACCTCATTGGTGCCGCTGAAATGCACTGCGAAGGTACGGTCACTGTCAAACATCCCGGTCCAGTCGATAGCCTGGGCGCCAAGATAGAGATCCAGGTCGCTGTAAACGCCGCATTCAGTCAAAGGCAGCAGAATGCGCGACGCCAGGCGGCTCCACATCAGGCTCTGATAGAGTAAACGATCGTCTCCCTGAAAATGCACGCCGCCCTGGACGACCTGACAGTCTTGCGCACCCAGCGCTTCCAGTTCACTTTTTAACAGCTCTTCGAGCCCACGTGCCGTACTGGCAAACAGAGAATTCATATCGTCACTTACTGTCCTGAGAAAATTGTTGCGCATTATAGCTAATCACAGACGCATGTCATAAAGTTAGCTTCTTTTCATCCGACAATTTGTCGCGATTTCGTCCGAGTGATGTCCAGAATGGTTTGTCACAGCATGGAGAGCCCCCATGATTAGCTTGTCGCGCCTGTTTATTCATCCGGTTAAGTCGATGCGTGGACTGCAACTTTCCCACGCACAGGTACTGGAGAGCGGTCTGGCGTTTGATCGTATTTTTATGATCACCGAAGCGGATGGTAAATTTATTACTGCCCGCCAGTTTCCGGAAATGGTGCTGTTTACCCCGGCGCTGACAGTTGATGGTCTGTTTCTCAGCGCGCCAGACGGCAGCAGCGCCACCATCCGCTTTGCTGATTTCGCCCACGAAGCCTCGCCCACGGAAGTATGGGGCACGCACTTTACCGCCATGATCGCCCCCGAGACGATTAATCGCTGGCTAAGCGACTTCTTCCCACGTCCGGTGCAGTTGCGCTGGGTCGGAGCGGAAATGACGCGACGGGTAAAGAAAAAACCGGCGGTGCCGCTCGGTTTTGCCGACGGCTATCCGTTTCTGCTGGTTAACGAAGCCTCGCTGCTCGATCTGCAACAGCGCTGTCCTGCCAGCGTCAAAATGGAGCAGTTTCGCCCCAATCTGGTGGTCACCGGCGCCGCGCCATGGGCGGAAGATAGCTGGTCGGTGCTGCGCATCGGCGATATCACCTTTGAAGTACCGAAGCCCTGCAGCCGCTGCATCTTTACCACCGTCAGCCCGGAACGCGGACGTAAACACCCAAGCGGCGAGCCGCTGGCGACCCTGCAAACCTTCCGCAGCGCGCTGGATGACAGCGGTGATATCGACTTCGGTCTGAATCTTATTGCCCGCAACAGCGGGGTAATCCGCGTTGGCGATACGCTGGAAGTGCTGAAAAGCAAACCTCCGCGTCCCTACGGCGCCGGACAAGTGGTGGAAACCCTGCAGGTTAAAGCGCAGACGGCCGGTAAAGTCACCATTGGCTATCAGGGCGGCAGTTTCAGCGGTAATAATCAGCAGGTGTTGCTGGAGCAGTTAGAGATGCAGGGACATAATATCCCCTACTCCTGCCGCGCCGGCATCTGTGGCAGTTGCAAAATGACGCTGGTATCCGGAGAGGTCAAAGCAATGAAGCAGAGCGCCATTCGCAGCGACGGCACTATTCTGACATGTAGTTGTATTCCGGCTGGCGATATCGAGCTGGCCTGAGGCTTCGCGCCTTCGCGCCGGGGCAACCCGGCGTTATACTGCCCGATCGTAGCGCAGTGACTCTTTGTTCGTTTGCGGCAGCAGTCGATCATGCATAATTTTGATCGCATCACCCAGCACCATATTACGTCCCGCCAGCGTTAACTGACTCTGCGCCAGCAGACAGAGCGCCGCACTGTCACCACTTTCAACCACCAGCAGACGCGCCTGCTCACCATTTTCGCACAGCTGCACTTTCACCATATCGCCCTCACCCGGACGCCATGCAGCGTGGTGATGGCTTTCGAAATGCCAGCTTTTTGGCATCAGTGGTTTCAGAAAGCGAGTGGCCACCAGCGCATTCAGCACCAGCTCAGCGCGCTGATCGGCATTCAGATCCGCCAGGCGGCACTTTTCATCAAAGGTGAAAAACAGCGCCGCATCATCAACACAAAAACCTGAAACGGCAAAGGCGTCAGGGGTTAACATTTTACGCGGGAAGCGAGAACGGAATAGCATACCATCCGCCAGATCGAGCATCATTCGATCGTGCTCTGCGTCAAAAAACCAACGCCAGTTGTCGTCAGGTTTAATTCTCATGGTACGCCCTTTAGGAAATAAATTGTTACTGTTACCTGAAGTCTGTTCTGCAAAATGGTGACTGAAGTCGTAACAAACGCAGCGGCAAAATGAATAATAGACTAAATAATGACACAATGGGATAAAATATAAACGAGCCAGAGGCAGAAATAAAGCCCCTGGCTAATTTAGCGCGGAAATGAATCAGAGGCGGGTCACAATTGCGTCACGATTTCTTTAATAAGCGGCGGACCTTTATAGATAAAGCCGGAATATATTTGCACCAGCGTGGCGCCAGCGGCAATTTTTTCACGCGCTGAAACCAGGGAATCAATCCCGCCAACACCGATAATCGGAATGCGGCCCTGTAGCTCCTGCGCCAGGCGGCGAATCACTTCCGTGCTGCGTAACTGTACCGGACGACCACTTAAGCCTCCCGCTTCGTCACAATGTTTTAAACCGGCAACCAGCGATCGATCGAGGGTGGTATTGGTGGCGATAACACCATCAATATTATGACGCAGCAGACTTTCCGCTATTTGGATCAACTCTTCTTCAGAAAGATCCGGCGCGATCTTTACCGCCACCGGCACATATTTATGATGGATCCTTTCCAGATCCTTCTGCTTTAATTTAATCGCAGCGAGAAGATCGTCCAGTGCTTCGCCATATTGCAGCGTGCGTAATCCCGGAGTGTTCGGCGAAGAGATATTGATGGCGATATAACCGGCATAGGGATAGACCTTCTCCATACAAATTAAATAATCGTCTTTGCCCTGCTCAACCGGCGTGTCTTTATTTTTGCCGATATTAATGCCGAGAATGCCGCTGAAATGCGCTTTTTTTACGTTTTCGACTAAATGATCGACGCCAAGGTTATTGAACCCCATGCGGTTGATGATCCCTTCCGCGGCAACAATGCGGAACATACGTGGCTTGTCATTGCCGGGCTGCGGACGCGGCGTGACGGTGCCCACTTCAATATGACCGAAACCCATAGCGCCCAGCGCATCTATGCACTCACCGTTCTTATCCAGTCCTGCGGCAAGTCCTAAAGCATTTTTAAATGTCAGCCCCATGCATTTTACCGGCCTGGACGGTAATTTCTGCCGGATTAAGGCTGCAAAAGGGGTGCCGGAAAGGCGACGTAACTGCTGAAAAGTCAGTTCATGCGCCCGCTCTGGATCGAGCTGAAACAGCGCCTTACGAACAAAAGGATAGTACATGCATGCTCCTGAATTCCCGATGGCAAATCGGGGCGGTATTATCCGGGATAAACAGAAGAAAAAACAGGATCTGAGACAAATCAGGCAAAATAAACGCAAACGATTACCCGCCGCTTAGCGTTAATCGCCCTTCTTATCTGAATTCTGGCTTAGATTTGCCGGATAAATCATTTAAACCCCTCCCGCGCCTCTGTCAGGATAACGCCATCAGTTCTGAAGTAAGATTAATCAATAACTTTTAGTTATAAGGAGTGTTTAATGCGCGTTATTACTCTGGCGGGAAGCCCTCGCTATCCATCACGCTCCACGGCGCTATTGACCCTCTGCCAGGCGGCGCTGGAAAAGCGTGGCGTCGAAGTCATTCCATGGAATCTGCACAACTTCCAGCCTGAGGACTTACTTTACGCGCGTTTTGACTCTCCGGCGCTGCTGGCGCTGAAACAGGATCTGGAAAGCGCCGACGGGGTTATCGTCGCCACGCCAGTCTATAAAGCCTCTTTCTCGGGTGCGCTGAAAACGCTGCTGGATCTGCTGCCGGAACGCGCACTGGAACATAAAGTGGTGCTGCCGCTGGCGACCGGCGGCACCGTCGCCCATATGCTGGCGGTGGATTACGCCCTGAAGCCGGTGCTGAACGCACTGAAAGCGCAGGAAGTACTGCACGGCGTGTTTGCCGACGATACGCAAATCACCCATTACGACCGTCATCCGGAAGTCAGCCCGTTGCTGGCTTCACGCCTGGATGAATCGCTGGAAACCTTCTGGCACGCGTTATCACGCCGTCATCATGCACTGGCCACCGCCGTATAAGGAAGCAAAATAATGAAAGGACTACGTACTCTGTTGTCCGCCGCCGCACTGACCGCCCTGCTGACGATTAGCAGTCAGGCCAGCGCCGACGAAGCTGCGCCTGCGCAGTTCCGTATTGGCTACCAGAAAGGTTCGGTGAGCATGGTGCTGGCGAAATCGCATCAGCTGCTGGAGAAGAAATTCCCGCAAACGCAGATCAAATGGGTGGAGTTCCCGGCCGGGCCGCAAATGCTGGAAGCGCTGAATGTCGGCAGTATTGATCTGGGTAGCACCGGCGATATTCCGCCGATTTTTGCCCAGGCTGCCGGCGCCGACCTGCTGTATGTCGGCTCCGAACCGCCAAAACCGCAGGCGGAAGTGATTCTGGTGGCGAAGAACAGCCCGCTGAAAACTGTCGCCGACCTGAAAGGGCATAAAGTGGCCTTCCAGAAAGGCTCCAGCTCGCACAATCTGCTGCTGCGCGCCCTGCAACAGGCCGGTCTGAGCTTTAACGACATTCAGGCCACTTATCTCACCCCGGCCGATGCGCGCGCCGCTTTCCAGCAAGGCGATGTTGATGCCTGGGCGATCTGGGATCCCTACTACTCCGCCGCGTTATTGCAGGGTGATGTACGGGTATTAAAGGATGGCAGCGATCTGACGCGCACCGGCTCTTTTTACCTCGCCACCCGCAGCTTTACCAATGCGAATGGCGGCTTTATCCGTCAGGTACTGGATACCTTTACCGAAGCGGATGCGCTGACCCGTTCGCATACCGCAGAGAGCATCGATTTACTGGCAAAAGCGATGGGATTACCTAAACCGGTGCTGGCCAGCTATCTCAGCCACCGTCCGCCTACCACCATTGCGCCGGTCAGCGAACAGACCGCGAAAGCCCAGCAGGAAACTGCCGATCTGTTCTATCAAAACCATTTAATGCCGGTGAAAGTCAATATTGCCGATCGTATCTGGCACGACGCGCCGGTCACTCAATAAAGGAGCACATCATGAGTCTTTCTGTTTTCTGGTTTCTGCCTACTCACGGTGATGGCCGCTATCTGGGCACCGATGAAGGCGCACGTCCGGTCGATCACGGCTATCTGCAGCAGATAGCGCAGGCAGCGGATCGTCTTGGTTTTAGTGGCGTCCTGATCCCCACCGGCCGCTCCTGTGAAGACGCATGGCTGGTGGCCGCTTCACTGATCCCGGTGACGCAGCGCCTGCGTTTCCTGGTGGCGCTGCGTCCGGGGGTTATTTCACCTACCCAGGCTGCACGCCAGGCGGCGACGCTCGATCGCCTTTCCAATGGCCGTACCCTGTTTAATCTGGTGACCGGTGGCGATCCGGAAGAGCTGGCAGGCGATGGCGTATTCCTCGACCATCGCGAGCGCTATGAAGAGTCAGCGGAATTTACCCGTGTCTGGCGTCGGGTGCTGGAGGGCGAAACCGTCGATTATGAAGGCAAACATGTCCACGTCCGCGGCGCCCGACTGATGTTTAAACCGGTACAGCAACCGCGTCCGCCGCTATGGTTTGGCGGATCCTCCGATGTCGCGCAGGATCTGGCCGCCGAACAGGTCGATGTCTATCTCACATGGGGCGAGCCACCGGAACTGGTTAAAGAGAAAATTGAAACCGTGCGCGCTAAAGCGGCGGCACAGGGCCGCACCGTGCGTTTCGGTATCCGCCTGCATGTGATTGTGCGTGAAACCAATGAAGAGGCGTGGCAGGCGGCGGATCGACTGATCTCCCATCTTGACGACGCCACTATCGCCAGAGCACAGCAGGCCTTTGCCCGCACAGACTCGGTGGGTCAGCAACGCATGGCCTCCCTGCATGGCGGACAGCGTGACAAGCTGGAAATCAGCCCGAATCTGTGGGCCGGTGTCGGTCTGGTGCGCGGTGGCGCCGGTACTGCGCTGGTGGGGGATGGCGAAACCGTCGCAGCACGGATGCAGGAGTATGCCGACCTCGGCATTGAGACCTTTATTCTCTCCGGCTATCCGCATCTGGAAGAGGCTTACCGGGTTGGCGAACTGCTGTTCCCGCATCTTGATCTGAACGTGCCGCAGATCCCGCAACCGGGCAAAATCTCTGCCCATGGTGAAGCGGTGGCCCACGGCTTTGCACCACAGAAAGTTTCGCAGAGTTAAGAGGTCACGATGAGGAATAAACGCACCCGCCTGGCACACCAGCTCGCCCCCTGGGCGCTGCCGGTGTTATTAGTGGTGATATGGCAAATAGCCTCGCAAACCGGGCTGCTGTCGACGCGCATTCTGCCGTCACCGGAAAATATCGTTATTACCTTCTGGCGTTTATCCGCCAGCGGTGAATTGTGGCAACACCTGGCGATCAGCGGCTGGCGTGCGGTCATTGGCTTCAGCATCGGCGGCTCGATTGGCCTGCTGCTGGGGCTGATTACCGGTATGTCGCGCTGGGGCGAACGTCTGCTGGATACTTCAGTGCAGATGCTGCGCAATGTGCCGCATCTGGCGCTGATCCCGCTGGTAATTTTGTGGTTTGGCATCGATGAAGCGGCGAAGATCTTTCTGGTGGCGCTCGGTACGCTGTTCCCGATCTACCTGAACACTTACCACGGCATCCGCAATATTGATCGCGGTCTGGTGGAAATGGCGCGCAGCTATGGTCTGTCGGGCTGGAGCCTGTTTGTGCAGGTGATCCTGCCGGGCGCGCTGCCGTCGATTATGGTCGGCGTCCGCTTTGGTCTTGGCCTGATGTGGCTGACGTTGATTGTGGCTGAAACCATCTCCGCTAACTCCGGTATCGGCTATCTGGCGATGAACGCCCGTGAGTTTTTACAAACTGACGTGGTAGTGGTAGCCATTATTCTCTATGCCCTGCTGGGTAAACTGGCGGATGTCAGTGCGCTGCTGCTTGAGCGCGTCTGGCTGCGCTGGCATCCGGCGTATCAACTGAAGGAGGAAAACGCATGAGTGAGTTACAAGCTTCTCCGGCACGTCTGAATAGTGGTACGCCGCTGGTGATCAATGGCGTCAGTAAGCAATACAGCGGACGTTGCATTCTGAATAATATCAATCTGCATATTCCCTCCGGCCAGTTTGTGGCGGTGGTTGGTCGCAGCGGTTGTGGCAAAAGCACCCTGCTGCGCCTGCTGGCCGGGCTGGAAACCACCAGCGCCGGTGAACTGCTGGCTGGCAGCGCGCCGCTGAAAAACGCACGCGACGATACACGTCTGATGTTCCAGGATGCCAGACTGCTGCCATGGAAAAGCGTGATTGATAATGTCGGACTGGGATTACGCGGCAAAGCCTGGCGCAGTTCGGCGCTGGAAGCGCTGGAGGCGGTTGGTCTGGCCGATCGTGCTAAGGAGTGGCCTGCGGCCCTTTCCGGCGGTCAGAAGCAGCGCGTGGCGCTGGCGCGCGCACTGATTCATCGTCCGGGACTGCTGCTGCTGGATGAGCCCTTAGGGGCGCTGGATGCGCTGACGCGTATTGAGATGCAGGAGCTGATCGAATCGCTCTGGCAACAGCATCATTTTACCGTGCTGCTGGTGACCCATGATGTCAGCGAAGCGGTGGCAATGGCCGATCGGGTGCTGCTGATTGAGGAAGGGAATGTCGGGCTGGATTTACTGGTTGACCTGCCACGTCCGCGACGTCGCGGCTCGGCGAAGCTGGCGGAACTGGAAGCGGAAGTGCTGGATCGGGTGATGAAGCGCCCACCGGCTGAGCCGGAAAAGCGCTATGCACAGCGGTAAAAATATAGAGGGCGGCGAGAACGCCGCCCCTACCTGTAGGGGAGCCGTTAACGGCTCCATTTCTGCGTTACGCTAACGCCTTACTAATCTTCTCGTAAAGATCCCCGGACAGTTTATCCAGTGCTTTCAGCTGTTCCAGCGCCTGACGCATTAAGCCCTGACGAGTCGCATCGTAGCGTTTAAGACGAATCAGTGGCTCAATCATCCGCGCCGCAACCTGTGGGTTACGGGTGTTAAGATCGCTGAGGATCTCCACCAGGAACTGATAGCCACTGCCGTCAATGGCATGGAACGCTGACGGATTCGCCGAAGCAAAAGCGCCAATCAGTGAACGAATGCGGTTTGGATTGCTGAGGCTGAATGAACGGTGGTGCAGCAGTTCACGCACCCGTGACAGCACATCCGCCGCCGGGCTGGTGGCCTGCAAAATAAACCACTTATCCATCACCAGACCATCCTGATGCCAGCGCTCGTCAAAGGCGCTCAGCAGCGCTTCACGGCACGGCAGCTGGGCGGCAACGGCGGCTGACATCGCGGCCAGCGCATCAGTCATATTGTTCGCCTGCTGATATTGTGCAGTCACCAGTTTTTCCGCCAGCGTGGCATCGCCCAGCGCCAGATAGCTCAGGCAGAGGTTTTTCAGCGCACGTTTACCAATCTCCGCATGCTCAACCCGGTACTCACTGCTGTGATTAGCGTTATATACCGCCAGCAGTTCGTCAGCCAGTTCGGTGGCCAGCGTACGCATCAGCGCACTCCGCACCGCAGCAATGGCTGTTGGATCGATGGTTTCAAACAGTTCAGCGATTTCGTTTTCGCCCGGCAGCGTCAGGATCAGCGCCATCAGTGCCGGATCGCTATGCTCATCCAGCAGCACCGCGCGGAAAGCATCTGCAACATGCAGCGGCAGTGACAGCGGTTGCCCCTGCTGCTGACGCGCCACATTCAGCTTAATATAAGTCGCCAGCAGGCTCTGTGCGGCATCCCAGCGTGAGAAATCATTGCTGGCGTGACGCATCAGGAAGGTCAGCTGCGCATCGCTCCATTTATAGTCGAGCTTCACTGGCGCGGAGAACTCGCGCAGCAGCGAAGGCACCGGCTGGAAGTAAACATTATCGAAAACAAAAGTCTGGAACTCTTCGGTAATATTCAGCACGTTATTAACCGCATGACCATTATGCTGCAGCGGGATCACTTTGCCTTCGCCATCGTACAGCTCAATATCCAGCGGAATATGCAGCGGCAGCTTCTCTTTTTGATCGGCGGTTGGCGGCGTCATCTGGGTAACATGCAACGTGTACTGCTCCAGCTCCGGATTGTAGTCGTCACGTACTGACAGCACTGGCGTGCCGGACTGGCTGTACCAGCGACGGAACTGCGACAGATCGATATTGGAAGCATCTTCCATCGCCTGCACAAAATCATCACAGGTCGCGGCGCTGCCATCGTGGCGTTCAAAGTAGAGCTGCATGCCTTTCTGGAAGTTCGCTTCGCCCAGCAGCGTATGCAGCATGCGAATCACTTCCGAACCCTTTTCATACACCGTCAGGGTATAGAAGTTATTCATCTCGATAACCTGATCGGGACGAATCGGATGCGCCATCGGGCTGGCATCTTCGGCAAACTGGGAACCGCGCATAATACGCACATTATCGATACGGTTAACCGCACGCGAACCGAGATCGGAGCTGAACTCCTGATCACGGAATACCGTCAGCCCCTCTTTCAGACTAAGCTGGAACCAGTCGCGGCAGGTGACACGGTTGCCGGTCCAGTTATGGAAATACTCATGGCCGATTACCGCTTCAATGCCGAGGTAATCTTTGTCGGTAGCGGTTTCCGCTTTCGCCAGCACATATTTGGAGTTAAAGACGTTCAGGCCTTTATTCTCCATCGCCCCCATATTGAAGAAGTCCACCGCGACGATCATAAAGATATCCAGATCGTATTCGAGGCCAAAACGATCCTCATCCCATTTCATACTGTTTTTCAGCGAGGTCATCGCCCAGTCGGCGCGATCGAGATTACCGCGATCGACATAGATCTCCAGTGCCACTTCACGGCTGGAACGGGTGGTAAAGCTGTCGCGCAGCACATCGAAATCACCCGCCACCAGCGCAAACAGATAGCATGGTTTCGGGAACGGGTCTTCCCACTTCATCCAGTGGCGGCCATCTTCCATTTTGCCGCTGTCGAGGCGGTTGCCGTTGGATAACAGGAACGGATACAGCGCCTGGTCGGCAATAATCGTGGTAGTAAAACGCGCCAGCACATCCGGGCGATCCAGATACCAGGTGATATGACGGAAACCTTCTGCTTCACACTGCGTACAGAGTGCTTCGCCGGACTTATACAGTCCTTCCAGCGCAGTGTTTTTATCCGGGTGAATATCGTTAACAATTTTTAGCGTAAAGGTTTCAGGCAGCTGTTCAATCACCAGCACACCCTCTTCCAGCTGATAGTGACTCCACGGCTGGCCATCAATCTCCAGCGAAATCAGCGTCAGGTCTTCGCCATCCAGGCGCAAGGCGGTATCGCTGGCGCCCAGACGCTTGATGCGGCTCACCGCCGTCACCTGAGTGGTCGCGGCATCAAGGTTAAATGTCAGATCGATATCTGTAATAGTGTAATCAGGCGCACGATAATCATGGCGATATTTAGCTTGAGGCTGTTGCGTCATAGAATCCTTCTCACGTCATAAAAAGTTAATCCATTCAAGTCTATTCCTGTTGCGCGCATGTTGCCACGCAGAATAGGTTCAATCGCAATAATTGATACATTTCATTAACAATGGCACTTTTTAACCTCGACCCGGTAGTCCGAATTGTGCTGAGATGAGGTTCATTAAATATAATATCCGGTTATACTTCGCCTCTTGATTGAGACATATTACTTATTACCAGGGATAACGCTCTGCGCGAGAGGATGCTGAAACGCACCATGACACGACACGCTTCCCCGATTTTGACGACCTTGCTCGATACGGATGCCTACAAGCTCCATATGCAGCAAGCCGTGTTTCATCGCTATCACAACGTTACCGTTGCCGCTGAGTTCCGCTGCCGGGGTGACGATCTGCTGGGCATTTATGCTGATGAGATTTCTCAGCAAATTGCGCTGATGGCTTCACTGACGCTGAACGACGAGGAGTATGCTTACCTCGCTGGTCTGCCATTCTTTAAACAGGACTATCTCGACTGGCTGCGTGACTTCCGCTACGACCCTGCCCAGGTGCAGGTACGTAATCATCAGGGCAAGCTGGATATCCGCATTAGCGGCCCATGGCGCGAAGTGATTATGTGGGAAGTTCCGCTACTGGCGCTGATCAGTGAAGTAGTGCATCGTCACCGCTCGCCGCAGGTGACCACCGAAATGGCGGTCGAACACCTGCAGACAAAGCTGGCGGCGTTTAATGCGCTGACCACCGATCTCGATATGTCACGCTTTAAACTGATGGATTTCGGCACCCGCCGCCGCTTCTCCGGCGACGTGCAGCTGGCGATTGTCAGCACGTTGCAACAGCAGTTCCCGTGGCTGGTCGGTTCCAGCAACTACGATATCGCCCGTAAACTCGGCATCGCGCCAGTGGGTACTCAGGCGCATGAGTGGTTCCAGGCGCATCAGCAGATCAGTCCGGTGCTGGCCAACAGCCAGCGGGCGGCGTTGCAGGCGTGGCTGGATGAGTATGACGATCAGCTCAGTATTGCTTTAACTGATTGTATTACCATGGATGCTTTTCTGCGTGATTTCGGTGCGGGCTTTGCCGGCCGCTATCAGGGCCTGCGCCATGACTCCGGCGATCCGCTGGAGTGGGGAGAGAAAGCGATTGCCCATTATCAACGGCTGGATATCGACCCGCTCAGCAAAACGCTGGTGTTCTCCGACAATCTCGACCTGGATAAAGCGGTCAGCCTGTATCGCCACTTCGGCCAGCGCGTCAATGTCATCTTTGGGATTGGCACACGCCTGACTTGTGATATTCCGCAGGTAACGCCGCTGAATATCGTTATCAAGCTGGTGGAATGCAACGGCAAGCCGGTAGCGAAACTCTCCGACAGCCCGGGGAAAACCATCTGCCAGGATCCGGCCTTTGTGCGTGCCCTGCGCAAAGCCTTTGATCTGCCGCTGGTGAAAAAAGCCAGTTAAGCCCGCCGGGGGCAACCAGTCTTGCCCCCTGCACCGCCTATCCCCTTAAGAAATCTTATCTTCTGCCGCTAATTCTGCTTGTGTCCTGTCTGACGGCAAGTAACATAGCAATAGTCCCAAATCCGGGACGATTAATTTTCGAATCAGATCAATTAAAGAGAGAAATTTATGAGCGTAGCGCCTGTAGCGGATGTACTGCATGGCCGGGTCGCGGTTGACAGCGAAGTCACCGTACGCGGCTGGGTACGTACCCGAAGAGATTCAAAAGCCGGTATTTCATTTGTCGCCGTGTATGACGGCTCCTGCTTTAATCCCGTTCAGGCTGTTATAAATAATTCTCTGAATAATTATCAGGATGAAGTTTTACGTCTGACCACCGGTTGTTCGGTGATTATCACCGGTAAAGTGGTGGCTTCGCCGGGTGAAGGCCAGCAGTTTGAAATCCAGGCCAGCGCGGTAGAAGTGGTTGGCTGGGTGGACGATCCGGATACTTATCCGATGGCGGCCAAACGCCACAGCATCGAATATCTGCGTGAAGTGGCTCACCTGCGCCCGCGTACTAACCTTATCGGTGCGGTAACCCGCGTACGCCATACTCTGGCGCAGGCGCTGCATCGCTTCTTCCATGAAAATGGCTACTTCTGGGTGTCGACGCCGCTGATCACCGCTTCCGATACGGAAGGCGCCGGTGAAATGTTCCGTGTCTCGACGCTCGATCTGGAAAACCTGCCGCGTGACCCGCAGGGTAAAGTGGACTTCAATGAAGACTTCTTTGGCAGAGAGGCTTTCCTGACGGTTTCAGGTCAGCTGAACGGCGAAACCTACGCCAGTGCTTTGTCAAAAATCTACACCTTCGGCCCGACCTTCCGTGCGGAAAACTCCAATACCAGCCGTCATCTGGCGGAATTCTGGATGCTGGAGCCGGAAATTGCTTTTGCTTCACTTGATGATGCGGCGGCGCTGGCTGAAGCGATGCTGAAATATGTCTTTAAAGCGGTGCTGGACGAGCGCGCCGATGATATGGCCTTCTTTGCCGAGCGCGTAGACAAAGATGCGATTTCTCGCCTGGAACGTTTTGTAACCGCTGATTTTGCCCAGGTCGATTACACCGATGCGGTCAATATCTTGATTGCCTCGGGTCAGAAATTTGAAAACGATGTCTCATGGGGTATCGATCTCTCTTCTGAACACGAACGCTATCTGGCGGAGAAACACTTTAAAGCACCGGTGGTCGTTAAAAACTATCCAAAAGACATCAAAGCTTTCTATATGCGTATGAATGACGATGGCAAAACTGTCGCCGCAATGGATGTTTTAGCACCAGGCATTGGTGAAATTATTGGTGGTTCGCAGCGTGAAGAGCGTCTGGATGTGCTGGATGCCCGCCTTGCTGAGATGGGTCTGAATAAAGAAGATTACTGGTGGTATCGTGATCTGCGTCGCTACGGCACAGTGCCACACTCAGGCTTTGGATTAGGTTTCGAACGATTAATCGCCTATGTCACCGGCGTACAAAATGTAAGAGATGTTATCCCCTTCCCACGTACGCCAAGGAATGCGAGTTTCTAAATTCCGGGATTAAACATAAGAAATTCATATATATATTAAGGTCAGCCTCGCTGACCTTTTTTTATTTTTGTAAATTTAGAGATGTCTCACAAAGTTCCGTATTTTTTACATTTTGTAATACATATTTTCCCACTGAAACAAGATTGCGAGATTTGTAGCATTTTCGGGGTAGATTAAGCGAGCCCGGAATGGAAAGATGCGTTCAGACACAGGAAGACACCAAACTATCTTCAGAGTTCTGTAAAGAATTGTTGACGGCAGTGGCAGGTGTCCGAATAAACTCCAATGAGGGTAATAAATAAATGATGAAGCGCAACATTCTTGCAGTAGTTATCCCAGCTCTGTTAGCTGCTGGTGCGGCCAACGCTGCAGAAGTTTATAACAAAGATGGCAACAAGCTGGATCTGTACGGTAAAGCGGTTGCTCTGCACTACTTCTCTGATGAAGATGATGGCTATGCACCAGATGGCGATCAGTCTTATGTTCGTCTGGGCTTCAAAGGTGAAACTCAGATTAATGAATTCCTGACCGGTTTCGGCCAGTGGGAATACCAGTTCAACGCTAACAACTCAGAAAGCGACGTTGATGCACAGGCTGGCAACAAAACCCGTCTGGGCTTTGCTGGTCTGAAATTTGGCGACGCGGGTTCATTCGACTATGGTCGTAACTACGCTGTAGCTTATGACGTGCTGGGCTGGACCGATATGCTGCCAGAATTCGGTGGCGACTCAGCGCAGACCGACTCCCTGACCGGCCGTACCGGTGGCGTAGCGACTTACCGTAACTCCAACTTCTTTGGTCTGGTTGATGGCTGGGACTTCGCAGCTCAGTACCAGGGCAAAAACGAGCGTGACGAACTGGGCCGCTCTAACGGTGACGGCTACGGCTTCTCAACCTCTTATGTTTCACCAATCGGTGTGGGTATCGTAGGTTCATACAGCTCGCAGGATCGTACTAACGACCAGAACGATGCTCAGTTTGGCAAAGGCGACCGTGCTGAATTCTGGGGCGCAGGTCTGAAATATGACGCGAACAACATCTATCTGGCAGCAACCTATGCTGAAGGCCGTAATGCTACCCGTATCGGTGGAACTTCTGGCTTCGCTAACAAAACTCAGATTACTGAAGTTGTAGCTCAGTACCAGTTCGACTTCGGTCTGCGTCCATCTATCGCCTATGTGCAGAACAAGGCTAAAGATGTTGAAGGTATCGGTGACGTTGACCTGACCAAATACTTCGAAGTGGGCGCGACTTACTACTTCAACAAAAACATGTCTACCTATGTTGATTACATTATCAACCAGCTCGACAGCGACAACGCCCTGGGCCTTGGCTCTGATGACACTGTAGCAGTTGGTCTGGTTTACCAGTTCTAATTGGCTGGCGTGACGCGCGAGTAATCGCCCCTCACCGCCGCATAAAAACGGAGCCGCAAGGCTCCGTTTTTATTTATGCGATACAGGCTTTTCTTTTTGTCGCAAACGGTTGGCATTTGTCCATTCTGGCGTTAACCTGAGGTCTCAATTCGCTTTAGATTAAGCTTACGGACCCTCTTCTATGTTTGAAAACATTGCAGCTGCACCCGCCGACCCTATTCTTGGTTTAGCCGATCTTTTCCGCGCCGATGACCGCCCAAACAAAATCAATCTCGGCATTGGTGTGTATAAAGATGAAACCGGCAAAACCCCGGTTCTGACCAGCGTGAAAAAAGCGGAACAGTTTCTGCTGGAAAACGAAACCACCAAAAACTACCTGAGCATCGATGGCCTGGCCGATTTCGCGCACTGCACGCAGGAACTGCTGTTTGGTAAAGGCAATGCGATTATTGCCAGCAAACGCGCCCGTACGGCGCAGACTCCCGGCGGTACCGGAGCGCTGCGTGTGGCTGCCGATTTTCTTGCTGGCCAGACGTCAGTAAAACGTATCTGGGTCAGCAACCCAAGCTGGCCAAACCATAAAAACGTCTTCGAATCTGCCGGTCTGGAAGTGTGCGAATACGATTATTATGACGCTGAAAATCATCAGCTGAATTTCGACGGTATGATCGCCAGCCTGGCGCAAGCGCAAGCCGGTGATGTGGTGCTGTTCCATGGCTGCTGCCATAACCCAACCGGTATCGACCCGACCACCGAACAGTGGGCGCAACTGGCAGAGTTATCACTGAAGAGTGGCTGGTTGCCACTGTTTGATTTCGCCTATCAGGGCTTTGCCCGTGGTCTCGAAGAGGACGCTGAAGGCCTGCGTATCTTTGCTGGCAGCCATAAAGAACTGCTGGTGGCGAGTTCCTACTCAAAAAACTTTGGCCTCTACAATGAGCGCGTAGGCGCCTTTACGCTGGTTGCCACCGAAGCCACGGTTGCTGATATCTCTTTCAGTCAGGTAAAAGCCACCATTCGTGCTAATTACTCTAACCCACCGGCACATGGTGCGGCAGTGGTTGCCACTATTCTGGGTAATGACGCGCTGCGGGCTATCTGGGAGCAGGAACTGACCGATATGCGTCAACGTATTCAGCGTATGCGTCAGCTGTTTGTGAATACTCTGCAGGAGAAAGGCGCCAAAGGTGATTTCGGTTTTATTATCAACCAGAACGGTATGTTCTCATTCAGCGGTCTGACGAAAGATCAGGTTATCCGTCTGCGTGAAGAGTTTGGCGTTTATGCGGTAAATTCAGGACGCGTCAATGTCGCGGGGATGACGCCGGATAATATGGCGCCACTGTGCGAAGCGATTGTCGCAGTGCTGTAATATTTAAACGGGTGCCGAAAACGCCGCCCCTACAAAAGATCCCATGCTGTAGGGGCGGCGTTTTCGCCGCCCGTAAATATATTATTATTGCAGAAAGGGGTTACTCACCCGTTCATGACCGAGTGTCGACATCGGTCCGTGACCCGGAATAAAGGTGACATCATCACCCAGCGGCAGCAATTTGGTGATAATCGCGTCAATTAATGCCTGATGATCACCCTGCGGGAAATCACTGCGGCCGACACCACCGTTAAAAATCACATCGCCAGAAACCAGCAGACGTCCAGCGCGGTCGAAAAATACAATATGTCCCGGCGTATGTCCCGGACAATGCAGCACCTCGAGGGTGATATTGCCAAGCTGAACGCTTTCCCCCTCTTCCAGCCAGCGATCCGGGTTTACCGGCGCGCACTCCGCTAAACCAAACATCCGGCTTTGTGCAGGCAGTCCTTCCAGCCAGAAGGCATCCAGTTTCTGCGGGCCGATAATCTGCACCGCATAATGCGCCGCCAGCTCTGCCGCAGCGCCAACATGGTCGAGGTGACCATGGGTCAGCAGAATTTGCGTTACGTTAACGCCCTGTTCTGTGACCGCGCGGATAATCTTTTCGGCATCGCCACCCGGATCAACAATCGCGGCTTGCTGCGTTTCCGCACACCAAATTAACGAACAATTCTGCGCGAATGCCGTCACGGGAATAATGTGATAATCCATAACACTCCGTTACCGGCTAACACGGGGCTGCCGGAATTTCTCCTGATTACCAGGTCCTTAGCGGGCCGGTATCTATGTGTACAAAGTCACTGCTGGGGTAATATCCTACACCACCTGCGCGCATTTTTAATGCGGCTTTGCGTACATTGCTCAGAGAAACGCCTTCGATATGGAAATCCATTGCCTGGCCGAGAGTATGGTAGCTATGTTTCGCCACCCCTCTGCTGTGTGCGCGCAGTTCATTGTTGGTGGCACGTGAACGGTAACCAGAAATAAGCTGCACCGGTTTACGCGTTTCCAGCATCGCCTGCAGGCGATAAAGCTGATCGAAAAGTTTAGGATCGATACTCTTCACTTTATTTGCCCGGTAATCACGGAAAAAGTGATTAAGACGCGATAACTCATCCTTGTCATAGCTGGTACCGTTAAAAAACTCGGTTTTCAGGGTCTCACCGGTATGCAGATTATTAAGAGTCAGGACGCGAGGGCGGGGAGTAGAAAGTGTAGCGAAAGCCTGGCCCGGCAGAAGCGACAAACCAAGCGCCGCTCCGCCAAATGCCAGTAACTTACGGCGATGAGAGTCGAATTTATCCATCAAATACTGTTACCTGAGAAAAAGATGTCTGAATGAGCAAAAAGTGCACAAGGTCGAACCATAACTGCCATATTGCTATCCGTCAACCCATTGAGGGGAAAACTGGAAGCGCGCGCGCAGCAGCAGCGGGCAGGCAAAAAAATGCCGGGACTCTGCCCGGCACAGTTTCTTGCTGAATTTTCAATAATTAGAGAAGCAACTGTCCGGCTTGTGTCAGCACCTGAGAGCCGGAGCGGGCGGTAGCATCATAATTGTAAATATCTGTACGAAATTGCGGTTTGCCGTCATCTGCCACCCAGGCAGTCAGATAATAGAGGTTGACCGGGATGCGCTGACGAATCGGCACATAGCGAGTGTTGCCCTCTTTCAGCGTGCTGGAGATACGCGTATCGTTCCAGCCCGCATCCTGCAGCAGCAGATTGGCTAAATCCGATGCCTTATTCACTCGCACACAACCGGAACTTAGCGCCCGTATATCCTTCTGGAACAGATTATGGTTCGGCGTATCGTGCAGATAGATCGCATCAGAACTCGGCATATTAAATTTATAGCGTCCCAGCGAGTTAGCGCTGCCTGGCGCCTGACGTATGCGATACGGGAATGAGGCAGCCGAGACCATACTCCAGTCAATCATCGTCGGATCGATCACCGCAGCATCATCACTCCAGCCGGACAACAGGGTGTAATTATGCTTATACAGATAGGTCGGATCCTGCTTCACCTTCGGAATAATATCCTGACGCACCAGCGTGGTTGGCACATTCCATGGCGGGTTTAACACCACATTATTTAGCGCGCTGCGCATTAATGGCGTCTTACGATCGGGTCGGCCAACAATCACCCGTGAGGAGAGGATCTCATTGCCGCCGACATAGTAAACCAGCGAGTAATTGGGAATATTCACCATAATGCCATTATGCATATCATCCGGCAGCAGTCGCAGGCGTTGAATATTGAGCGCCAGCAGCGAAGCACGCAACTGCGGAGAGACATTCAGCCACTGGCGGGTACGCGCGCCAATCGCGCCATCGGATTCCAGACCCTGCCATTGCTGGAAGCGTTTCAATCCCGCCACCAGCTCTGGGGTATAGACGTTATCACCGCTGGCGACCGTAGCGGGCTGCACATTGCCGGCATTTTCCGGCGTCTGCACCGGCAGATCGGCAACACTGGTAGCCGATGGGCTGACCGCAATGGTAGCCGATGGACTTACCGCCACCGACACATCGCTTTCCTCTACCGGTACTGGCGCCGTTGGCACTGCATCCTGATGCGGTTGTGGTGTCAGAGAGAGATCATTAAGCATCCCGGTGCGCTGCAGGATTTCACGCAGCGCCGGAACATCCTGACTTACCTGACCCGGGCGTAACGTCTGTTTGTCTGTCAGTTGCGGCCATGGGCGATTATCCGCCTGCAGGGTTTTCAGCGCCTGATGCATACGCATATATTGCGGATGCTGTGGCGTCAGCGAGACAACAAAGGTGTTCAAACCGCCCGCATCGACTGCCGTTTGCCACTGATTAATCACCGAGATTGGTGGCAAGGCCATTTTATATGGCACGCTACTGTACAACCAGGTTTCCCCCTGCGTCGGTACGCTGGAGACAAACTGTAAGTAACCCAGCATTGCATCTGACAATACAATATCGCGCGCCAGTCCGGTGATTGCCGGATCGGTTAATTGCTGCACCCATTGGGTGAACTGCGGCTGTACGCCAGAGATCGCCACTTCCGCCAGCTGCTGCTGAAATTGTTGCACCGCATCACGATCCTGCCATAGCGGACGCATATCACGTGCAGCGTAGATTGAGGCCAGCGAAGACAGATAGAAAGGTTTTACCGTATGAGGAAGGGTCGCAATAATTTGCGACTGGCTCTCGGCGACACTCATCACTCCCGCTGGCGCCGTGGCTGGCATGGGTGAATTTATGGCGGCGGAAGCGTTATACACTTGGGCGAGGAGAAGTACGATACAACACCCTAACGTCGTTTTCTTCAACGTAACAAAATTTGCCAGCAACATCCCTTGCCCCCTGTGTATTTAATTAGCCGTAACAGACAAAGAAACTTTCACCCGCTGGGCTATTACTCTTTGTTCTAAGTATAGAAACTAAAAACGGCATTTGCCTGAACTGCAGCAAATGCCGTTACCAGATTAATCCGTGGGCAAATGTTTTACTACATCTGCGCCTGCGATTTTTCTGTTTCAGCATCCGATGGATCTGCATTACTCGCCGGAGAGGGTTCCGCAGAGAAACCTCGCAGGCCAACTACATGCACATGCTCGGTGTTCTGGAATACTTTACGCACCAGTTTGTACGTGGTGCCTTTTTCCGGACTGATATTTTCTGGCGCCGCAATAATCAGCTGCATCTCCAGACGGTCGCACAATTCGAACAAGGTAGCGATCGATTTCGCATCAAGACGTGCAGCTTCATCGAGGAACAGTAAGCGGCAAGGTGAAATATCTTTACCTCGCAGACGACGTGACTCCTCTTCCCAGCTCTGTACCACCATAACCAGAATCGACATACCGGTACCGATCGCCTCACCGGTCGAGAGCGCGCCACTTTCCGCACGCAGCCAGCCATCAGAACCACGGTTCACTTCCACTTCCATCTCCAGATAGTTGCGGTAGTCCAGCAACTCTTCACCGATGGTTTGCGGCGTACGCTGGCCCATATCGATTTGCGGGTTCAGACGTTGATAAAGTTTTGCCAGTGCTTCCGAGAAGGTCAGACGATTGCTGTTAAACAGATCCTGATGCTGCTCATGCTGCTCCGATAACACGTCCAGCAGGGTGGCATGCGCTTCACGTACGTTGACGTTAAGGCGAACACTGCGCACCTGGCCAAAGCTGACGCTGTTCAGCCCCTGGTTCAGCTGACGAATACGGTTCTGCTCACGCTGTATGGTCTTACGAATAATGTTCGACACACTGCGTGAACTGATGGCCAGCATCTGTTCGCGCGCCGTCAGCTCTTCCGTCAGACGGTTCAGTTCAATCTCCATCTGTTCGATGGCTTCAACCGGATCATCAGTACGAATAATATCCTGACGAATACGTTCACGCAGATGCTGGTAAACCGCGATAAAGAACTGAATCTTACGTTCCGGCCGTTTCGGGTCTTCAGACAGACGCAGCACATCGCGCAGATGTTCATTATCGGCGACGGCCAGACGCAGCGCACCCAGCGCCTTATCCGACATCGAACGCAATTCATCGCCGCCAAGGTATGCCAGTTCACGACGGTGCAGACGGCGTTCGACGCCATTATCTTTCACCATCCGCATCACTGCACACCAGCCTGCTTTCGCCGACACCACCTGCTCACGATTCTGGTAGTAATCACGCTCCAGACGACGCAATTTCTTCTGCAAAGCGTCCATTTCCGCTTCACAGAAGGTCAGCTGTTTCTCCAGCTGGTTTCGACGCGCGCGGTTATTGCTTAATGCGCTGTATAGCTCGTCACGGCGAATACGTGCGCGCTCCTCAGCGCTGGCATCAGCCTGCACACCGATATCCTGCATCTCCTGATTCAGCTCTTTCAGCATGTCGCGCTTGGCGTCAAACGAGCTTTTCAGCGAAGCCAGCACTTGTGAATACTGGGTCAGCTGTGCCTGATGCTGACGCAACTGGTCACGCGCACGGGCACGTTCTGACTCCGCCTGTTCGAGACGGCGGCGCAGCTTCTCATTAAGATCGCTGTTGCCGTTTAACATGCCGGCAGAATCGGTGTAACCAAAGTGGGCACGACGCTGCGTCACTTCGGTTAAGGCAAATGCCTGCTGACGAGCATCGCGCTGCGTTTGTTGCGCCTGCTGATAATCGGTCTTCAGCTGTTCATGCTGCTCCGGGTCACTCTGCAATACCGAGACAATCGGTTCCAGGCGCGTCAGGCTGTTGCCATGCTGCTGGATAAAGCGCGATGCTTCGTGCGCTTCGTCCAGACGTTCGCGAATCTCTTCACAGCGATCCGGCAGGGTTTCGTCCGTCAGCAAGGTGACGCGTGGCAGCAGGCGGTTAAGCTGCGCTACGCCCTCTTTCGCCAGATCGTACTGCTGACGCTGCTGCAGATTGTCATTTTCATGACTGCTTTGTCCGCGCTCAATCTCAGTACGACGGGCATTCAGCTGACGGATCTGCGCCTCCGGATCGTCTTCAAACGCCACCGCCAGATGGCTGCCGATAAAGCGGCTGAACGACTGGTGAAGACGTTGGGTTTTCTGCACATCAAACGACAGCGTGGCGTAGGTTTCCGCCAGCTGTTCGCGCTCGTTATGCAGCAGTTCCAGCTGGTTTTCACGTGCGGCACGGCCGAACAGCGGGATTTTCGGGAAGCGGGAATAGCGCCACTGACGATCGGCAACTTTTACCACCACCGCTTTTTCCAGTTCTTCAACACCAAACACGCTGTCATCGAAGGATTGCGGATCCCCTTCAATCAGATAGAGATCTTCCGGACAATCTTCAAGACCGTCGAGCTGCTCGCGCACCAGCGACAGATCCGGCACCACAATGGCATGGCGCGACGGACCATAGAGCGCCGAGAAGTAAGGCGCATCATCAATGGTGACGTCATCATAGATTTCAGATAACAGTACACCGCCAAAACGTTCGGCGAGATTATTCAGGCGCGCATCTTCGGCACCGCCCGGCTGGCTGAGCCTTTCGATCTGCTTTTCGATATCACGTTTACGCCCGGCGACTTCATCACGCTCAACGGTTGTTTCACGCTCACGCTCCAGCAGCTGCTGCATAAACTCGGTAACCTGCTGGCTGTTCTCCAGCGGCTGTCCGGTCTGTTCGCTAAGCTGCGTCAGGATCTCCTGTGCCGCCAGCCAGTGCGGAGCACGGGCGGTCAGGGCAGTAATCCGCTCACGCAGCTGATCCAGCTCCTGGCGCATCATCATACGGCGTTCACCGGCATCGGCAACGCTCTGCGAAAGCTGCTCAATCTGCGCTTCCAGCTCACGTTGCAGTGATTCCAGCTCCTGCGGTTCGTACTGCTGGCCCTGACGTTTGCAGAACTCATTCAGCAGGCGTTCTGCTTCCTGCTGTTCGCGCAGACGTTGTTCCATCTCGCTCAGGCGCAGGCGCAGCGACGGCAACTGTTCCGCGTGATGGCGCTGATTGGCGGCTTCGCGCAGTAAATCACGACCGGTTTGCCAGGCTTCACTACGGGTGACAGGACCGGCAATCTTGTTGACCAGATCAAATGCCTGTTCGAACTGACTGTGCGCGGCGTCCGCGACACTCATTTTCTGTTCCAGCATTAATAAGCGGTCGGTGGCTTCCTGCTCTTTCGCCTGGAAGGTTTCCAGCCACTCTTCTGCATTGTCTACAGCAAGGTCTGGCAGACCACAGATCTCCTGCGCACGTTGCAGCGCCTGCAATGCCTGCTGATACTGAATGGCGCGGGTTTGCTGCACGTCGAGCGCCTGCTGGTAATCGGCCAGCTGGCTTTTTAATTCATCCACTTCCAGCTCGGCGGCTTCAGCGCGGGCTTCATTCTCTTCCTGCACTTCGCGTGCTTCGGCCACCACCTCATTCTGCTCTTCCAGACGGTAGGTCAGCTCATCAAGATCGCCTTCATAGCGCTCGATTTTCTCCTGCTGACGCATCGCGGTTTGCACCAGATTCAGGTGGTCGCTGGCGCCCTGATAATCGGTTTCCAGATCGCTTTCTGCGCCATTATGTTCCGCCAGTTCGCGTGCCATTTCAATATGGCGGAACTGCTCGGCCGCCAGCTGTTTACGGCTGGTAAACAGATCGTTGCGCAGCACCAGCGCGCCATCGAGATGAATGCGGCGCTCGTTGGCGTGACGCATATAGTCGGCGGCGACGTAACTGGTGGCTTCTGAGATCAGATGCTTAAACAGATCGCGATCCGACTGGGTAACGCGAATCGCTTCCAGCGTCATGCGGTTTTCACGCAGCGCCGCTTCCATATCCTGGAAAGCTTTACGCACGCCGCTGTTTTCCGGTAACAGATAGTCACGCAACGAGCGGGTAATGGCGCTGGAGATACCGCCATACAGCGAGGCTTCAATCAGGCGATAATATTTACTGCGATCGCCCGCCGAGCGCAGACGACGCGCCACAATGCCCAGATCGAACATCAGCGAGTGATAATCGGTAATCGAGTTAAACTGCTTGAACTGCACGCCTTCAATCGCTTCAAGGCGATCTTTTAATTCGCTCAGCGGCAATACGCGCGCCTGACGATCGTTCAGCGTCTCGGTGAGAATTTCCGTCGGGTTCATCGCCGACGGTAAACCATGAATGCTGAACGGCTTAATATCGACTTTTTTGTCGCGTCCGGCCACCTGTTGCAGGCGCACGCCGACAATCACGCGCTGATGGCGCGAGTTCACCACATCCAGCGTCGAGTAACAGACCCCGGCGCGTAACTTACCGTGCAGGCCTTTATCGCGTGAGCCTGAGGTGGCGCCAGCTTCAGTGGTGTTACGGAAGTGCAACAGCGTCAGATCGGGGATCAGCGCGGTAATAAATGCCGCCATGGTGGTGGATTTACCGGCGCCGTTGCCGCCCGACAGCGTAGTGACCAGCTCATCGAGATCAAAAGTGCGCGCAAAGAAACCGTTCCAGTTAATCAGCGTCAGCGAGCGAAATTTTCCGCGTTCAATCATGCCTGTTCATCCTCCGCATTGTCTGACGTAATGCCGTCACTGTCGTTCTCGTTTTCATCGGCTTCATCATTTAGCGCCAGACCGGTTTCAATCGCCATCGCTTCACCATCACGGATCATGCGCAGCTGCGCTTCGCGCGGATCGTCACCACTACGCACATCAGCGCCGAAACGGAACACTGAGCCGTTAATGCGAAACTTGCTGCTGTCGTTGCCCATAAACCACAACATGCCTAAACGGCGCAGGCGGTTTAATGAGGCGCGCATCTTCTCCTGCAACTTCTGTCGATCGAGGTCAGAACCGGTGGAACGCTGGTTTACCAGCTTCAGCAGCTTGTTTTCATCCGCGAGGCTCAGCAGCTCGTCATACAGCTCCTGCTGAGTGAAAATACCTTCGTTGGCCAGACGTTCCGGGCTGAGATAGAGATAACAGAGGATTTTCCCTACCATCATATCCAGCTCAGAGAGCACCGAACGCGGGATCAGCGTGGTGGAGCGCGGACGCAAATAGAAGAAACCTTCCGGCGCACGGATTAACTCGACGTTGTAGCGCGCATAGAACTCTTCCAGAAACTCCTGATAATCCATCAGGAAAGCATGATTATCTAACTCTTCGATGCCAATATGGCGTCCGGCGCGTAACTGGCTATCCAGCGCCGGAAACAGCGAATTGGCCAGCGCCTGGGCCATTTTAACTGGCATCACTTGCTCAATATTTGTCGATGACATGTGCCTGCACCTTGGCTCCGTAATCATTAATGACCTGCCATTCTGCTGACAGGCCGGAGAAATCTGCTTCGGCCACACCTAAACGCACAGCCTGATCGACGACAATACGCGCCACGTCAAAATGACGCGCACGCGGATATTGCGCCAGATAATCGCGCATGACCGTTCCTAAGTTGAGCGGTTTTTGCTGCGCTTTGTAAATCTGCAAAGCTTCTTCAATCATTGCTGCAAGCTGTTCACGGATTTCATTAAATTCTTCGTATTCCAGCTCAGAAGGCAGTTCGCCGGTCACCTCTTCACTACGCAGCGTCAGTTCTTCATCGCGCATATCGTAAAGACGCTCGGCATTGGCATGGGTTAACGCCCATGGATGGTCGAAATAGTTCTGTACCGACTGACGTAAACGCTGGGCAAATACGCGGTTTTTATCCATATCGATCGCGGTACGGATAAATTTATGCACGTGGCGGTCGTAACCGATCCACAGGTCAATCGCCTGCTGACCCCAGCTGATAATACGGTCGAGTTTGTTTTGCAGGTCGAACACCAGCTTATCGACAAAGCCGAGATCCGGGCTGTTCATCGTCGCATCCTGGATGCGCAGCAGATTCGCCTGTAGCTTGTCGCCCGCCGCCTCCAGCGTATCCTGCAATTCACGCAGCGTGCCTGAGGTTTCCGACAGCAACAGCTCACAGCTGGAGATCGCCGCACGCCAGTCCTGATTCAGCAACTTGGCGATATCATCTTTTACCGCCTGCTGTTGCTCATCCATAATGCGCTGCGTCATATCGATGCTGTCGAATATCTCCGCCACTGAATACTTTAGCGGCGCAAACACATTGCGATGCCAGTGGAACTCGTCGCCATCTTCATCCGCCGCATCCGCCGCACGCTTCAGCTCCCCTGCCACAATCGACAGCTGCATCGACAGACGTAAGGTCGAAAACTCGCGCTGGCGAATATAATAATCGGTAATGCCGATCGCCAGCGGCGTCAGGCGATAGATTGAATTGCCTTCGGTTATTTCACTGGTAAAACGGTTGAGCAGGCGCTGACGCACCATATCATTGATGGCGTTATTGGCACGAACCAGCACGGTTTCATTGGTTTGATCGAAGGCTTTACTGACATGACGAAAGGCATCAATCAGCTCGCCTTCACTCATTTCACCGTCCATCCGCTCGCCGTTAAGGGTGGCGATGGCCAGCAAAAAGGCCAGACGTTCGGTCGGTAAAGAGACGGAAAAATCATTCTTCCGCGCCCAGGCAACCAGTTCCGGTACAGTCTGGGAAAATTCACTCATAGCTCGTCCTTCTGAATGGGTTTCCGCGCTGTGACGTGGATGTAACGCCCTAAACTTAAAAATGGTTCCTGCCGGCAATAACGTTGTTCCATTGCCAGCACTTCCTCGAATCTTTCGCTCTGCTTCTCTTTATCGCGCATATAGTCATGGAATACACGGATCCCGGCGCGCTGCTCGATAACAAAGCCCAGCTCGCTCAACCAGCCATAAACCTGCTGCGGATCGCGCGGGTAGTCTGGTGATAAAGTCTTACGCTTACGCTTACGTAAATCAGCCTGCAGATAGCCAAAATTGCCCAGGGTCAGCGTGCGCATGGTTAAACCATGCAGGTTGTAAAACATCAGCGATAACACGCCGCCTGGTGCCAGCGTATCCCACAGTGCCGCCAGAACCTCTTGCGGATGCGCTACCCACTCCAGCACAGCGTGAAACAATACCAGATCAACCGGCTTATCCAAATGTTGACCGACCTGCTGAGCGCTAATTTGTTTGAATTGCATGTTATCGCTCACACCTTTTTCTTCAGCATGAGCGCGTGCGCGCTGTAACATCTCGCCGGAAAGATCGCATAACAGCACCTGATGACCACGCGCCGCCAGACCACAGCCGGTTTGTCCTTCGCCACCACCAGCGTCAAGAACTGAGAGCGGCCGCGCAGGTAAGGTTGTTAACAGTGCATCCAGCTCCTGCCACAGGATAGCCTGACGGATACGCCCTTTGGTGGTACCGTAAATGTTTTGCGAGAATTTCTCGGCGATATCATCAAAGTTGCGATCCTGCATAACCTCGGCTCCGGAGTTAATGCCGTTAATAAAGCGGCTATTTTGGCATACACTGGCGGAGAATGAACCTTTCACTCATCGCTTCGCTTTTAGATGATGTTTTTTCAGACAAAAGGAGACCTTTTTGCTACTTTTCACCGTTAAAAAAGTCATTGGCGGCCTGCTGCTCCCCCTGCCTTTCCTGCTTATTGTGATGGCAACCGGCATTTTACTGCTGTGGTTTAGCTGCTGGCAGAAAACCGGCAAAATTATACTCTCTTCCGCCTGGTTAATCCTGCTGTTAATCAGCCTGCAGCCGGTGGCCGACAGACTGTTAAAACCGATTGAACAGCACTATCCGACCTGGAACGGCGGCAAGAAAGTGGATTATATCGTGGTGCTCGGTGGAGGCTATACCTGGAATCCGGAATGGGCGCCGGGATCCAACCTGACCAATAACAGTCTGCCGCGACTGGTGGAAGGTGTACGTCAGTGGCGTGAAAATCCGGGTTCCAAAATGATCTTTACCGGTTATGCCGCCAACGGCAACCCGGTCAGTACCGCCGAAGCCGGGGCGCGCGTGGCGCAAACCCTCGGCGTGCCGCCAGAGGCGATTATCACCCTGAGCAAACCGCGCGATACGGAAGAAGAAGCGTTTGAAGTGAAACAGGTGGTAGGCAACCAGCCGCTGCTGCTGGTGACTTCCGCCAGCCATATGCAGCGGGCGATGAACTTTTTCCATGCGCAGGGACTGACGCCAATTGCCGCTCCTGCCAATCAGATGGCGATTGACTCACCGTTAAACTGGTGGGAGAAAGCGATTCCCGCCGCGCTCTATTTAGGCCACAGTGAGCGCGTCTGGTATGAGTCCTTAGGTCTGGCGTGGCAATGGCTAAAGGGTGAACAGCCCTCAGTAGAGCCAGGGCAGTAGCCCGGCGGAAGCCGTGCTGAACTGGGTGCGGTCGAACTTACCGCTATCAACCATGGTGGCGACCGCTTCCCAGAGCTGATAAAGCCAGCGCCGGCCAATAAAGGCTTCCGCCACCGGCGCGTGCTCCAGATAGCGATAGAGCAGTGACTCAGCGGCACCGCCAGTCGCCAGACGGAACAGCTCATATTCGCGCGGCGCCCAGAGCATGGTACCGGGATTGATCATCGCCAGCAGCTGGTCGCTGCGTGCATCTTTCAGCATATTGCGCAGCGTCAGATTGCCATGCACCAGCACACAATTATCATCAAAGTCGTGGAACAGTTGTGGTAACTGTTCGCGACTGCGATAAAGAATACGCCGATCATCGGGCGTGAGATCCGGCGGCGTCAGGTTGCTTAACGTCGCCCATAGCACTTCCACCCGCTGCTTATACCAGGCTGCCCAGTGATTTTCCTGCGTACTGTCGACGCTTCCCACCAGCCCGTGGCTGTCGATACGATGCCAGGCCAGCATACTTTCGACAATCTGCTGTTGCAGCTCGGCCCAGCGTTGCGGGGTACGCGTCGGGGCTTCAGCGGAGACACCGCCCATACGCTCAATCAGTAATACCTCATGCTGCGGCTTCTGCTGGCTGAGCACCACGCCATACACCGTCGGCAGTCTGACGGCGCCTTCGCGCGCCAGCATCGATAGCTTATAAGCTTCCTGTGCCGCCATACCGCTATTGCGATAGCATTTCGCCACCAGCGACATCGCATGGCCGGATTTGTCGTACAGCGCAAACAGCGTGGCGTTCGGTTGTTCGGAAACCGGCACCAGTCGGCTGATCTTCTCACCCAGAACCAGCGCCAGCTCAGCGCGCAGCAGCTCCATGGCCTCTCCTGTTTTCGTAAGCACGATGACTATCATGGGCGACGTCGCGCCTGGTTTCACCGTTACAGATCAAATATGGGGCAAAAAAATCGCTGGCAGGAAAATAAATGAGGCGAGCAAAGCAATCACGGGGCCAGAATGGCCCCGCAGAATTTACTGCATGGCAGCGCGTACGCGCTGCAAATCTTCCGGGGTATCCACACCGACACTGGGAATCGCTTTCGCCACATCGACATGAATTTTTTCGCCGTACCACAGCACCCGCAACTGCTCTAACAGTTCGATCTGCTCCAGCTGACTGGGCTCCCAACGCACATAGCGACGGATAAAACCGGCACGATAGGCATAGAGACCAATGTGGCGCAGGAAAGTATCGCCAACAGTTTCGCGAGAACGGGCAAAACGTTCACGATCCCACGGGATAGCCGCGCGCGAGAAATAGAGCGCATAACCCTGCGCATCCATCACCACTTTGACAGCATTGGGATTAAACGCCTCTTCTGCGCTGTCAATCGGTACCGCCAGCGTGGCCATACCGGCAACAGAACGCGTCAGATTTTCCGCCACCTGACGAATAATCACCGGCGGGATCAGTGGCTCATCGCCCTGCACATTAACGATTATGGTCTCATCCGAAAACTGGTAGTGATCGATCACTTCCGCCAGCCGCTCGGTGCCCGACTGATGATCAGCGCGGGTCATACAGACTTCGCCACCCGCCGCAGTTACCGCTGCCGCGACATCTGGATGATCGGTAGCCACAATCACCCGATCGGCGCCCGATTCCAGCGCCCGCTCCATCACATGCACCACCATCGGCTTGCCGTGAATATCCACCAGCGGCTTACCGGGTAAACGCGTCGACGCAAAGCGCGCCGGAATAATGGCAACAAAACTCATGGATTAGTCTCTTCCAGCGTCATTGTGCGGGCTTCGGTCTCCAGCAGTACCGGAATACCATCGCGCACCGGGAAGGCCAGACCATCTGGCTTGCAGATCAGCTCTTGCTGCTCTTTGTTATAATAAAGTTTGCCGTTACAGACCGGGCAAGCCACTATTTCGAGTAAACGATGATCCATGGTTCCTCCGTAATGAACCTGGGTAATATCAGAATTTAAAGCATATCACAGCGCCAGCCCTCTCCCCAACTGGCCCTTAACGCATCTGGCGCCTGATCGATCACAATCTGCGTCGCTCCCTGCCAGCGGGCGAAATCGTTTAATGCCCGGGTCAGATCCCTGATCAGCGTGGCGCTGACTTTTATACCCTGCTCCAGCCAGATTCCTTTAATTTGCAGCACCTGCTCTTTACGCAGCATTTTGGCGTCGAGACGGCCTTTCAGCGCACCGCGGTGCAAAACCGGCAGCACAAAATAGCCAAACTTACGTTTCGCTTCCGGGGTATAGCACTCAATACGGTAGTCAAAATCAAACAGCTCCAGTGCACGTCGCCGATCCCAGACTATCGGATCAAATGGCGATAATAGCGTGCTGTGGCTGGCGTGCAGCGGTTTTTCCAGCAGCGCCAGCAGGGAGTGGTGCAGATACATTTCTCCCAGTTTTTCCACCTGCACCGCAACAATGTCGCCACGCTCCAGCGCCTGTGACAGCACCGGCTTCACCGGTGCGCGTTTCAGCCGGTAGTAGTCGGCCAGCCATTCAGCGCGAAAAATGCCAAGGCTGCGCATACTGTTATGCAACATCTGCTGCACCGCCTGTTGCTCAGTCAGCATATGCAGGTCGTCATCCCAGTGCGGTAATACCCGTGTGCGCAAATCATACACCCGCTGAAAATTGCGGCGCTCAATCACCATCAGTTCACCTGCGGTAAACAGATTCTCCAGATGGCGTTTGTGCGGCTTCCATGACCACCAGCCCGGTTTATGATCGGCGGCAGTGGCGAAATCGGCGGAGCGCACCGGACCATTCTGTTCAATATGACGCAACAGCTCGTCGATATCCTGCGCATACTGCTGCACCCAGTCGGCATTGTATTTCCAGCCAAGATTCACCGGATCGAGCATGCGATGGCGCAGCAATTTATAGTCTTCGGCAGGAATAAAGCAGGCTTCATGCGCCCAGTATTCAAACAGTTTGCCTTCGGCCAGCGTCTGTTCCAGCCAGGATTGCGGATAATGGCCCAGACGACTGAACAGCACCAGATAAGGACTGCGTGCCACTACATTGATGGTATCGATTTGCAGCAGCGACATCTCACGGATAGCGGTCAGCACATCGGGATATTGCGCTTTACGCCCCGGTGGCTTAAGCAGTTTTTGCGCCGCAAGATGCAGTTTTCGGGCAGTGCTGAGGGAGAGTTCAATCGCGGGCATCATGACATCCTGAGTAATAAGATGCCTTTAGTTTAGCGGCAGGAAAGATGCCGCCGAAGATTTTTATTTACACAGCATCTTAATTTTAGCCAGCAAATCTGCCGCCGGTCCCGCCGTTAACTCCGCATCGACCGGCAGATACCACCAGTTTTCCGCCGCAAAGGCGCGACATTTAACCGCATCCTTTTCCGTCATCATCAGCACCTGACTGGCGGTGGTCAGCGCGCGCAGTTCCGCTTCGCTGTATGCCTGATGATCCGCAAACGCCTGCTCTTTCACCGGGATAATCCCCTGCTGTTTCAGCGTGGTGAAAAAACGCGGTGGATGACCGATACCCGCCATGGCGACGACCTGATCAAAGGCCGTCAGCGGTTTTCTCTCACCGGTTTTCAGATTGATGGCATCCGCAGGTTTTAACTGCATAGCAATCTCATGGTCGCGCGCGATGCCGCCATTAACGATTACCGCGTCGACGCTGGCAAGGCGCGCCGGGCGTTCACGCATCGGTCCGGCAGGCAACCACCAGCCGTTACCAAAGCGACGCACACCGTCAATCACCACAATTTCAAAATC
Organism: Winslowiella toletana; assembly: GCF_017875465.1. NCBI lineage: Bacteria > Pseudomonadati > Pseudomonadota > Gammaproteobacteria > Enterobacterales > Erwiniaceae > Winslowiella > Winslowiella toletana. The sequence goes on along the minus strand of NZ_JAGGMQ010000001.1, from coordinate 4,162,385 downwards.
GCGCGCCAGCGCATAATGCTGTAAACCGTCATCGGTGACGATCAGATCAAGATTGCCCGCATCCTGCAGCGCTTGTACCGCCTCACGGCGCAGCGGCGAAACCGCCACCGGTGCACGGGTGCGCTGATAAATTAATACCGGCTCATCACCCGCTTCCGCCGTGGTCGTCTCCGCATTCAGCAACAATGGATAGTGCGCGGCTTTGCCGCCATAACCACGGGATACCACACCAACACGCAATCCCTGGCGCTGCAACGCTTCGACCAGCCAGATGACCACCGGGGTTTTGCCGTTGCCGCCCGCAGTAAGATTGCCCACCACCACAACCGGTAATGATGCCCGCCACACCTTGCGCCAGCCAAGCTGATAGCTCAGGCGAATGCCATTGCTTATCAGCCCGTACAGCCAGCTCAGTGGCAGCAGCAGGATATACAGGAGCGAACGTCCGCTCCAGATACGTTCAATCATTGGCCAAACTGCATTTTATGCAGCTGAGCATAAGCGCCTTTCTCACTCAGCAGCTGGTCATGTGAACCGCGTTCAACAATACGGCCATCTTCCACCACCACAATCTCATCCGCTTTTTCGATGGTCGACAAGCGGTGTGCAATCACCAGTGAAGTACGGTTTTTCTGCAACTCGTCCAGCGCCGACTGAATCGCACGTTCAGATTCGGTATCCAGCGCGGAGGTGGCCTCGTCGAGGATCAGAATCGGACAGTCGCGCAGCAGGGCACGGGCAATCGCGATACGCTGGCGCTGACCACCGGAAAGCAGCACGCCGTTTTCACCAATCACCGTATCCAGGCCATTATCCATTTTGTTGATAAAGTCCATTGCATAGGCCATCACTGCGGCTTTCTCAATCTCTTCACGGCTGTACTTTTCACTACGGGCATAGGCGATGTTATTGGCAATAGTGTCGTTAAACAGATGCACATTTTGCGATACCAGCGCCACCTGATTACGCAGCGAACTCAGGGTGTACTCACGCAGATCGTGACCATCCATCAGGATTTCGCCCTGCTGAATATCATAAAAGCGCGTGAGCAGACTGGCGATGGTCGATTTCCCGGAACCGGAACGCCCGACCAGCGCCACGGTTTTACCGGCAGGGATTGCCAGATTGATATTGTGCAGCGCAGGTGTTTCACGTCCCGGATAGGCAAACGTCACCCCGCGGAATTCGATGTCGCCTTTCGCGCGTTCAACTTCGCGCTTACCGGTATCGATTTCCTGCTCACTGTCGAGAATCGAGAACAGAGTCTGACATGCCGCCATACCGCGCTGGAACTGGGCGTTGACGTTGGTCAGTGATTTCAGCGGGCGCATCAGCGCTACCATTGAGGAGAACACCACGGTAATGGTACCGGCGGTTAAGGTCGCCATTACACTCGGGAAGCTGGCGGCATACAGTACAAATGCCAGCGCCATTGAGGCGATTAACTGAATAATTGGATCGGAAATCGATGAAGCCGATACCAGTTTCATGCCCTGCTGACGCATTTTATTGCTGACAGAAGCGAAACGCTTACTTTCAATTTCCTGACCACCGAAGATCAGCACTTCTTTATGGCCTTTCAGCATCTGCTCAGCACTGGTGGTCACTTCACCCATGGTGTTTTGCATATTTTTGCTGATATTACGGAAGCGTTTGGAAACCTGACGAATCGCAATCGACACAATCGGCGCCAGTACAATCAGAATCAACGACAGCTGCCAGCTGTAGTAGAACATCATGATAAACAGACCAATGATCGACGCGCCTTCGCGCACTACGGTGACCAGCGCGCTGGAAGAGGATGAAGCAACCTGCTCAGAGTCATAGGTGATACGCGACAGCAAGGTACCGGTCGACTGCTGATCGAAAAAGGCAACCGGCATGCCCATCATATGGCTGAACAAACGGCGGCGCATATTCATCACCACGTTGCCAGAGACCCAGGAGATGCAATAACTGGAAATAAAACCAGAGATTCCGCGCATTAACATCAGGCCAATCACTGCCAGCGGCATCCACAGCAGAACCGAACTGTCTGCCTTACCAAAACCATCATCGAGTAAAGGTTTCAGCAGTGACAGCATCAGAGTATCGCCAGCCGCATTAATGATTAGTGCAACCGCAGCCGCGATCAAACCTGCTTTGTGCGGCGCGATCATCGGCCAGAGGCGACGGAATGTCTGCCATGTTGAGAGATCTTTATCCAGATGCATTATATAACCAGCTTGAGATGAAGTAGCCGCTCATTCTACCTGGATTCCCTGGGTACGCCAAACCACTGATGGTACCAACGGGGCAATATTTGCTCTCTTAACCCTGTTACCTGCCAGTTTTCGCTGCTAAATTGTACACTCAGCTGTCCGGAAAGCGCGGTGTCATGCCATTGATAGCCATTATCCTGATAGCGCTGAATAATTTGTTTTGCAGGTAAACGCCAGCTGTTAAAACGCGCCACCGAAGCCAGCGCCGCCGTTCCCTGCACATGACGTAACAGCAGCGCGGTCGACGAGGTGCTGCTGCCATGATGCGGCACCTGAATAATATCGGCGCGTAAGGCTGCCTGATAGCGCGCCACTAACGCTCTTTCAGACGGGGCTTCGAGGTCACCGGTCAGCAATACGCGATAACGGCCATCATCGACCATCACTACGCAGGAATCGTTATTAGCGCCGCGCTGATTGCCTGCTGCAGGCCATAACACCTGAAAATTGAGCTGCTGCCATTGCCAGCGTTCCCCCTGATAACAGGGCAAATGCCCGCTCATCGCCAGCGCACTTCTTACCGTCAGTTGCGGCCAGGCTCGCTGTAAACTCTCCAGTCCGCCAATATGGTCAAGATGGGCGTGGCTGATAATAATCTGCTGCGGTTCAATCCCCTGCCAGCGCAGCCAGGGGGCAATTATCCTCTCCCCTGTATCACCGCCGGGCCAGCGATTACCGGTATCATAAATCACCGCTTTGCCCTCACGCGAAATCACCACCGCTAAACCATGACCAACATCAAGCATATCGATTCGCCAGTCGGGCGCAGGCAGGCTTTGTCGCCAGTAAACCAGCGTCACCACCAGGCTGATAACCGTCACCGGTGAGGAGCGCCACCAGTCAAAACGCCATACCAGCAGCAGCAGCCAGCACAACAGACAACTTAGCGCCCCCGCTTCGCTGAGCATCAGCCAGCCATCCGGTAGTAACTGTAAGCTGTTGATCACCAGCGCCAGTGACCGGTCCACCAGCCACCACAGTGGCTGACTGAGAAAACTGACGGGGATCAGCAGGCTGAGCAGGATTAAGGGCACGCTGACCAGTGAGACCACCGGCACCGCAATCAGGTTGGCCACTAACGCGCTGACACTGACGCCATGAAACATATATGCCTGTACCGGCATTAACAACAACATCATACCGAGCTGCAAATGGAGTAACTGCAACAGCAACCAGCGCCGCTGTGTGCTGAAACGCGCAGGCAACGGAAACCAGTGATACCAGAGTAACAGCGCCGCTACCGCCAGTGCGGAAAGCCAGAAACTGTCGGAGAGAATGGTCAGTGGATCAAAAAACAGGATCACCGCAACGCACAGGCTCCATACCTGCCAGCCACTACAGCGCAATCCTGACAGACGCAGCAAGCCCCACAGCGTTAACGCCAGCATGGCGCGAACGGCAGGCGGATTGGCGCCGGACAGCCAGCCATACAATAGCGCCACCAGCAGGCTGATAAACAAAGGAAAGCGATACCCTATCCAGTGAGCCGGGAAAAAGAACTGCACGCCGCGCGCCAGCAGCCAGCCGAACAGCGCCGCCAGACCGATATGCATACCGGAGATCGCCATCAGATGCGCTGTGCCGGTCTGACGGAGCAACAAAGTAATATCTGCTGGCATCCCGCCACGTTCACCAAAAGCCAGCGCACTGATTACTGCCTGCCAGGGGAGTTGCTGATATTCAGGCTGTTTAACGGCGATAATTTGTTGCCGCCAGCTGCAATTCTGCTCCAGTGGCTCGGCAGCTAAAATTCGGCCATTGAGCGGGCTATGATTTGCCAGCGCCTGGCGTTGCAGATCGAAATCGCCCTGATTAAGCCTGGCATGGACTGGCCTTAAGTTCAGCGTCATCTGCCAGCGCTGTCCGGCACAGGCGCCGTCTGCCCAGCCCGCGCCATTAAGCGTGACGTATAACGGCGGAAACACTGGCCGCTGTTCCACAGCCAGTAACCGCACTCTGAGCCGCTGCCCTTCTCCGCTGACCTGTTCAATCAGCACTTCGGCTGCCACCGGGATCGTGCTGAGGCGGGTGATTTGATTAAGCGTCTGCTGCCCGGCAAAGCAACACCAGATAAACAGCAGCAATAACAGCGCCAGAGACTTAGCGTGACGCCAGCGGGCCATCAGCAAAATTAGCGCCAGTATGCCCAGCAAGGACAGCTGCTGCTGACTGGGTAAAGCTGGCAGAAAACAGAGAGGTAATGCCGCGCAGATGATCATCCATGAGAGCTGTGTAACAGAGGTTGCCATAACCACTCCTTGTTAGCCTTGGCAACAAGTGTGGCGTAAGTGAATGCCTGGCGCAGCAGCAGATCAGACGAAATGGGAACTGGCTTCCGCGCAATACATCAGGGGTGCAGAGAACAACAAAAGGTTGTGCGCAAGTGCGCAGAATACGGCAAAAAAAAAACGACACCCGAAAGTGTCGTTTTATGGTTTCCGCTTCGCGGCTGCTTAACCGTAGATATTTGCGCGATCGCGCAACTCTTTACCTGGCTTGAAGTGAGGAACGTATTTACCTTCCAGATCCACTTTGTCACCCGTTTTCGGGTTACGGCCAGTACGAGGTGCACGGTAGTGCAAAGAAAAGCTGCCGAATCCCCGGATTTCGATGCGCTCGCCTTCAGCCAGTGTAGTGGCCATATGCTCAAGCATCTCTTTAACCGCATCCTCAACGACTTTCGCCGGAATATGAGACTGTTGGCCTGCAAGTCTTTCGATCAGTTCTGACTTGGTCATAAATCCTCCGGTTAATCCCTAATGGAAAAGGTTTTGACAGCTTACTACAGAATTCGGGTAACTTGCGCTACCCGAATTCACAGGACGATTACTCGCCTTTAGCAGCTTTGAACGCTTCAGCCATAGCGTTAGAGAAGTTACCTTCTTCCTGTTTGGTGTTAACAGTAGCGATAGCTTCTTTCTCGTCAGCCTGGTCTTTCGCACGAACAGACAGGCTAACAACGCGGTTTTTACGGTCAACACCGGTGAATTTAGCTTCAACATCGTCGCCAACATTCAGAACCAGAGTTGCGTCTTCTACGCGGTCAACTGAAGCTTCAGAAGCACGCAGGTAGCCTTCAACGCCGTCTGCTAATTCAACTGTAGCACCTTTAGCGTCAACTGCAGTCACTTTACCGTTAACAATAGTACCTTTCTTATTCAGAGAGATATAGTTGTTGAACGGGTCTTCTGCCAGCTGCTTAACGCCCAGGGAGATACGCTCGCGCTCTGCGTCAACCTGCAGAACCACAGCAGCGATTTCGTCGCCTTTCTTGTATTCACGAACGGCTTCTTCTCCGGTAGCGTTCCAGGAGATGTCAGACAGGTGAACCAGGCCGTCGATGCCGCCGTCCAGGCCGATGAAGATACCGAAGTCAGTGATTGACTTGATTTTACCTTCAACACGGTCGCCCTTGTTGTGGGTTTCCGCAAACAGCTGCCATGGGTTAGATTTACACTGCTTCAGACCCAGGGAGATACGACGACGTTCTTCGTCGATATCCAGAACCATAACTTCCACAACATCACCAACGTTAACAACTTTGGATGGGTGGATGTTTTTGTTGGTCCAGTCCATTTCTGAAACGTGAACCAGACCTTCAACGCCTTCTTCGATCTCAACGAAGCAGCCGTAGTCAGTCAGGTTGGTCACGCGACCAGTCAGCTTAGTGCCTTCCGGATAACGCTTAGCGATAGCAACCCATGGATCTTCGCCCAGCTGCTTCAGACCCAGAGAAACACGGGTACGCTCGCGGTCGAATTTCAGTACTTTGACATTGATTTCATCGCCAACATTGACGATTTCGCTTGGATGCTTAACGCGTTTCCATGCCATGTCAGTGATGTGCAGCAGGCCGTCAACGCCGCCCAGATCAACGAATGCACCGTAGTCAGTGAGGTTCTTAACGATACCTTTAACTTCCATGCCTTCCTGCAGGTTTTCCAGCAGCTGATCGCGCTCTGCGCTGTTTTCGGATTCGATAACCGCACGACGTGAAACCACCACGTTATTACGTTTCTGATCCAGCTTGATTACTTTGAATTCAAGCTCTTTGCCTTCCAGGTGCAGCGTATCGCGCACTGGACGAACATCAACCAGTGAACCTGGCAGGAACGCACGAATACCGTTCAGCTCAACTGTGAAGCCACCTTTCACTTTGCCGTTGATAACACCGGTAACAGTTTCAGCATCTTCGTAAGCTTTTTCCAGCGTGATCCATGCTTCGTGACGTTTAGCTTTCTCACGAGACAGCAGGGTTTCACCGAAGCCGTCTTCTACTGCGTCCAGCGCAACGTCAACTTCGTCACCCACCTGGATTTCCAGTTCGCCGGCTGCGTTCTTGAACTGCTCTGCAGGAATTGCAGATTCAGATTTCAGACCCGCATCAACCAGCACGATGTCTTTGTCGATAGAGACAACAACACCACGAACGATGGAACCCGGACGGGTTTCGATTTCTTTCAGGGATTCTTCAAATAGTTGAGCAAAAGATTCAGTCATATTGATAATCTTATGGATTCTTCAATTTAACGTCCATCTGACGTCCTGCCGGATGGGGTTGTTTCACATGCCCCATGACGTCCATATCACAGGGTTAAGGGATCTTGTTCTGCGCGATTAACCGAATCAGTTATCGGGTAACGCCAGTTTTTCGCGGGCATAGTGTAACGCTTTTTCAATCACTTGCTCAATGGTCATACTGGTGGAATCCAGTACCAGAGCATCTTTAGCCGGGACTAAAGGCGCAATTGCCCGGTTACGATCGCGATCGTCACGCTCTTTTATCTCAGATAAAAGGCGCTCAAAGTTAACACTAAAGCCCTTCTCCTGCAACTGTAGCATACGGCGGTGCGCGCGCTCTTCAGAGCTGGCGTCGAGAAAAATTTTCACCGGCGCATCAACAAATACCACCGTGCCCATATCGCGTCCGTCAGCGATTAAACCTGGCGCTTCCCGGAAGGCGCGCTGGCGGCGCAACAGCGCTTCACGCACGCGTGGAAACGCGGCGACTTTTGAAGCGGTGTTACTGACATCCTGCGTACGGATCTCCGAAGTAACATCTTCGCCTTCAAGGATCACTTCAAGTTCACCATCGGTGGAAATGAAGCGCACATCCAGATGGGCGGCAATCGGAACCAGCGCTTCTTCAGACGCAATATCAACCTGATGATGCAGTGCCGCTAGCGCGAGTACGCGATAAATTGCGCCAGAATCCAGCAGATGCCACTGCAGTGCTTCAGCCATCGCTTTACAAAGCGTGCCTTTACCCGCACCACTTGGCCCATCAATGGTGATAACCGGGGCTAATGCCGTCATCTCTCTCTCCTGTTGCTGGAATTTCCGTGGCTGTCTGCACGTCAGACAAATATCGCCGCGCATTATACGCTGCAATAACCGCGATCGTTACCCCAAAGCATAGACTTGAGCAAAATAAACAGCAGATTCAGAACAGTCAGTGCAACGGTAGCGGCAAAACGGAGAGAAAATTCCCTCATCGCCGATCAGGACGACGAGGTTTTTATCTTTCAGACTATCGTTGAGTTTAGGCCAGCTGGCTGATGCGCGCCAGCTGCTCAAAGTAATCAGGGAAGGTTTTAGCTGTGCATTTTGGATCGAGGATGGTCACTGCGGTAGAGGACAACGCCACCAGCGAGAAACACATCGCCATGCGGTGATCGTTATATGTACCAATCTCGGCATAATTAATGGATGCAGGCGGCGTAATACGAATATAGTCATGCCCCTCTTCCACTTCCGCACCGACTTTACGCAGCTCAGTCGCCATCGCCGCCAGACGGTCAGTCTCTTTAACGCGCCAGTTGTAGATATTACGCATCACCGTGGTGCCCTGCGCGAACAGTGCCGTAGTGGCAATGGTCATCGCAGCGTCGGGAATATGGTTCATATCGAGATCGATGGCGTTCAGTTCGCCACGCGTACAAGCGATAAAATCATCGCCCCACTCAACAGTTGCCCCCATCTTCTCCAGCACATCAGCAAAACGGATATCGCCCTGCATGCTGTTGCGGCCAATACCGGTCACCCGCACGGTGCCGCCTTTGATCGCCGCAGCGGCGAGGAAATAGGAGGCGGAAGAAGCATCGCCTTCGACCAGGTAGTCACCCGGCGACTGGTACTGCTGGCTGCCACGAATATCGAAGCTGGCATAGCCATTGTTTTCCACCACGACGCCAAAGGTTTTCATCAGATTGAGGGTGATATCGATATAGGGTTTCGATACCAGCTCCCCTTTGATCACAATGCGCGTATCCTGGCTTGCCAGCGGCGCAGTCATCAACAGCGCGGTCAGAAACTGGCTGGAGACGCTACCATCCACCGCCACTTCGCCCCCCACAAAACCGCCTTTGATATGCACTGGCGGGTAATCCTGCAGCTCCAGATAGTCAACCTGAGCGCCGCCCTGACGCAGGGCATCCACCAGATGACCAATCGGACGCTCTTTCATCCGCGGTTCGCCGGTCAGCACGATATCGTTACTGCCCAGACAGAGAGCGGCGGCCAGCGGACGCATCGCGGTGCCGGCGTTACCGAGGAACAGCTCAAGCGCTTTATCCGCATGCAGTGGCCCGCCACGACCGACAACTTCACACTGGGTACGATCGGCAGAAAGCGTATAGCTGACACCTAACGCGCTCAGAGCATTAAGCATATGTTTAACGTCATCGCTATCCAGCAGATTGGTTAAACGCGTGGTGCCGTTGGCCAGCGCAGCCAGTAACAGCGCGCGGTTAGAGACGCTTTTTGAGCCCGGTAAATTAACGGTGCCGTCGACGCGAGCGATGGGTTGTAACGTCAGGGATTCCAGCATGCGAAACCTATTCTCCATAAAACAATTGCAATGAAACCCCACCGGCTGGTGAGGTTTCAGTATTAAGTAATGACGGAATAATTACCCTAAATAATTCGAGTCGCAGGAAGGCGGCAAGCCCGTGAATCCCCGGGAGCATAGATAACTATGTGACCGGGGTGAACGGGCGCAGCCAACGCATCTGCGGGTCGAAGTATGACGGGTAATTAACCGTGGCGGCGCTCGAAGTCGACCATAAAGTCGGTCAGGGCCTTCACCCCTTCAAGTGGCATCGCATTGTAGATGGAAGCACGCATGCCGCCAACCACACGATGGCCTTTCAGCGCATGCAGACCGGCAGCGAATGACGCTTCCAGGAAGGCTTTATCCAGTGCTGAATCCGCTAACTGGAACGGCACATTCATACGGGAACGGTTCGCCAGCGCCACGCCATTGCGGTAGAAATCGCTGCTGTCGATCACGCCATACAGCAGATCGGCTTTCGCCTGGTTCAGTTTATCGATTTCGCTGACGCCGCCTTGCTCTTTCAGCCACTTAAACACCAGACCAGAAAGGTACCAGGCAAAGGTCGGTGGCGTATTGAACATTGAGTCATTTTCCGCCAGCACTTTGTAATCGAGAATCGAAGGCAGTTCCTGACGCGCTTTGCCGAGCAGATCGTCACGCACAATCACCAGCGTCAGGCCGGCCGGACCGACGTTTTTCTGCGCGCCGGCGTAAATCACGCCGTAGCGGCTGACGTCAATCGGTCGGGAAAGGATGGTGGAAGATAAATCGGCTACCACCACTCTGTCGCCAAAGTCCGGCTCTTCATTGATCGCCAGGCCATCAATGGTTTCATTCGGGCAGAAGTGAACATAGGCCGCATCATCACTGAGCGCCCAGCTGCTCATTGGCGTAATGGCGCTTAACCCATCAATGGTGGTTTTGGCATCAATCACATTAGGGGTGCAATATTTTTGCGCCTCTTTAACTGCACTATGCGCCCAGTAGCCGCCATCAACATAATCAGCGGTTTTAGCCTGTCCCAGCAGATTTAACGGCACCGCCGCAAATTGCGCGCGCGCGCCGCCGTGACAGAATAAAACTTTATAGTTGGAGGGGATTTTCAGCAGATCGCGCAGATCCTGTTCCGCATCCTCTGCGACCTTAATAAACTCTTTACTACGATGACTAATCTCCATTACGGAGGTGCCCAGGCCCTGCCAGTTACACAGTTCCTGCTCTGCACGACGAAGCACTTCTACCGGCAACATTGCCGGGCCGGAGCTAAAATTGAAAACCTGAGTCATTTCCCCTCACCACTGTCATATCTATCGGTTATGAATCTGCTATCGGTTTTATCACTGCGTCCCTGATGCTGCAATCATTTATCCGACGCTGGTGCAGATTTCAGGGGATGCACCGCAACAGCTTGTAGGGTAATTGCAAACAACCACGCTATTTTGTGAGGCGCTTTCCCGCTTCATCTTTTTGTCACGCAACATGATCACAAATAATGGCAGGATACAGCGCAGGAAATTATCGCCGCCGCATAGCGATTAGGGGACAAAACCCGTATCATTGCGCGCTTTACGCACAATCAATAAATAGTGGGCAACATGACTCAAACTTATATTCCTGGCAAAGACGCCGCGCTGGAAGATTCCATCGCACGCTTTCAGCAAAAACTACAGGATCTGGGCTTCAATATTGAAGAAGCGTCCTGGCTGAATCCTGTCCCGCACGTCTGGTCAGTACACATTCGCGACCGCGATTGCCCACTCTGCTTCACCAACGGTAAAGGCGCCAGCAAAAAAGCGGCGCTGGCTTCTGCGCTGGGCGAATACTTTGAACGTCTGTCGACCAACTATTTCTTCGCCGATTTCTGGTTAGGCGACACCATCGGCAATGGTGATTTTGTCCACTATCCTGATGAAAAATGGTTCCCGCTGCCGGAAGATGAGAGCCTGCCGGAAGGGATTCTCGACGCCCGGCTGCGTAAATTCTACGATCCGGAAAATGAGCTGAGCGCCAGCGAACTGATTGATCTGCAGTCCGGCAATGCCGAACGCGGAATCTGCGCCCTGCCGTTTACCCGCCAGTCAGACAATCAAACCGTCTATATCCCGATGAATATTATCGGTAACCTGTATGTTTCCAACGGCATGTCAGCGGGCAACACCGCTAACGAAGCGCGTGTGCAGGGCTTGTCGGAAGTGTTCGAGCGTTACATTAAAAACCGCATTATCGCTGAATCGATCAGTCTGCCGGAAATCCCGCAAGAGGTGCTGAACCGTTACCCTGGCGTGGTTGAAGCCATCGCGCGTCTGGAAGCGGAAGGTTTCCCGATCCTCTCTTACGATGCCTCACTGGGGGGTAAATACCCGGTAATCTGCGTAGTACTGTTCAACCCGGCAAACGGCACCTGCTTCGCCTCTTTCGGCGCGCATCCTGATTTCGGTGTCGCCCTTGAGCGTACCGTTACCGAGCTGCTGCAGGGCCGCGGTCTGAAAGATCTCGATGTCTTTACGCCGCCGACCTTCGATGACGAAGAAGTGGCGGAGCACGCCAACCTCGAAACCCACTTTATCGATTCCAGCGGTCTGATCTCATGGGATATGTTTAAAGATGACGCAGACTATCCGTTTGCCGACTGGCGTTTTGAAGGCACCACCGAAGAGGAGTTCGCGACCCTGATGGCGATCTTCCAGGCGGAAGATAAAGAAGTTTATATCGCCGACTATCAGCATCTCGACGTCTATGCCTGCCGCATCCTGGTGCCTGGCATGTCCGATATCTATCCGGCGGAAGATCTGCTGCTGGCCAACAACAGCATGGGCGCTTATCTGCGTGAAACCGTGCTGTCGTTACCGGGCAGCCAGTGGGACAAAGAAGATTATCTGGCAATGATCGCTCAGCTGGACGAAGACGGCCATGATGACTTTACTCGCGTGCGTGAGCTGCTGGGTATTGCAACCGGCAAAGATAACGGCTGGTATACGTTACGTATTGGCGAGCTGAAAGCGATGCTGGCGCTGGCCGGTGGCGATCTTGATCAGGCGCTGATCTGGACCGAGTGGACCATGGAATTCAACAGTTCCGTCGTCAGCGCAGAGCGCGCCAACTACTACCGCTGCCTGCAAACCCTGCTGTTGCTGGCGCAGGAAGAGGGCCGCGATCCACTGCAATATCACAACGCCTTTGTGCGTATGTACGGCAGCGATGCAGTTGAAGCGGCTTCTGCCGCCATCAGCGGTGAGTCACCGTTCTACGGTCTGCAAGCCTCAGACAGCGATCTGGCGGCGTTCCCGGCGCATCAGTCACTGCTGGCCGCTTACGAGAAATTGCAGCGCGCTAAACGCCAGTACTGGAAATAATCTGGCCGGGCTATTTCAGCCAGTATTCTGGTCTGAAATAGCCTTTTTCCCACGTGGAATCCGTTAAATTTACTGGTTTAAAACTACATCTGAAAATTAAAAGTGAATAAATAGTCATCATCTGACGCCTGATTTCCTGAAAGATGCAATTTTATATAAATTCCTGCCTGTAATACCCTCTGCTGACTTTAACAAAACGTGTGTTTTTAAACTTTTATTGTACATTTTAAAATATTTTTTCTTAATTAAAAACAACAACATAAACAAAAAGACCTTGTCTGTTATCAGGTTAAAGGCCTCTGCCTTCAGTCCTAATATGATCCATATCAATTTGTCCCCTATACTCCTTTGTTAGTATTCAGTTGCTGACAAATTTCAGGAGAACGTTAGTGAAAGCTGACAATCCATTCGATCTATTATTACCGGCCGCGATGGCGAAAGTCGCTGAAGAGGCTGGTGTATATAAAGCAACAAAACATCCCTTAACCACATTCTTTCTGGCGATCACTGCTGGTGTGTTTATTTCCATCGCCTTTGTCTTCTATATCACCGCCACCACCGGCACTGGCGCAGTACCTTATGGTCTGGCCAAACTGGTTGGCGGCATCTGCTTCTCGCTCGGTTTAATGCTGGTTGTGGTCTGCGGCGCTGACCTGTTTACCTCTACCGTATTGATCGTGGTAGCCAAAGCCAGCGGTCGTATCACCTGGGGGCAGCTGGCGCGCAACTGGATTAACGTCTATTTCGGTAACCTGATTGGCGCCCTGTTCTTTGTCGGTCTGATCTGGTTCTCCGGCGAACATATGGTGGCAAACGGCGCATGGGGGCTGAATGTATTACAAACCGCCGACCATAAAATGCACCATAGCTTTATTGAAGCCGTCTGCCTCGGTACGCTGGCAAATCTGATGGTATGTATGGCGGTCTGGATGAGTTACTCCGGCCGCACACTGACCGACAAAATGCTGGCAATGGTTCTGCCGGTCGCCATGTTCGTTGCCAGCGGCTTTGAACACAGCATCGCTAATATGTTTATGATTCCGATGGCTATTGTTATCCGCGATTTCGCCTCGGCTGAATTCTGGCAGGCGGCTGGCACCACCGCTGAACACTTCTCCAGCCTGAGCGTCAGCAACTTTATTGTTGATAATCTGATTCCGGTGACCATCGGCAATATCATCGGCGGCGGTGTGATGGTCGGCTTAACCTATTGGGTAATTTATCTGCGCAGCGGTGACCAGCATCAGAACTAGTTATCGCTGCTGAATACGAATTTTGAACCGGTCGCGTATTGACCCGATCGGATCCGAGAAAGAACTCCACAAATAAGGTAGGTATCAAATGACCGAGCTTAATAACAAACTGGCCGCAGGCTGGGAAACCTTCGCCGCAGGCGAATGGCAGAATAGCGTTAACGTCCGCGACTTTATCCAGAAAAACTATACGCCGTATGAAGGTGACGAGTCTTTCCTGGCTGGTGCGACCGACGCGACAACCGCTCTGTGGGACAATGTTCTGGAAGGCATCAAAATCGAAAACCGCACGCATGCGCCGGTTGATTTTGATACCGACCTTGCTTCAACCATCACTTCTCACGATGCCGGTTATATTAATAAAAACCTGGAAAAAATCGTTGGTCTGCAAACTGAAGCGCCACTGAAACGCGCACTGATTCCGTTTGGCGGCATCAAAATGGTGGAAAGCTCCTGTAAAGTTTATGGCCGTGAGCTGGATCCATCACTGAAAAAAGTGTTTACCGAATACCGCAAAACGCATAACCAGGGTGTATTTGATGTTTATACCCCGGATATTCTGCGCTGCCGTAAATCCGGTATCCTGACCGGTTTACCGGATGCTTATGGTCGTGGTCGTATTATCGGTGACTATCGTCGTGTTGCCCTGTACGGCATCGACTTCCTGATGAAAGATAAGTTTGCGCAGTTCACTTCACTGCAAAACGATCTGGAAAATGGCGTTAACCTCGAAGCCACTATCCGTCTGCGTGAAGAGATTGCCGATCAGCATCATGCGCTGGCGCAGATTAAAGAGATGGCGGCTAAATATGGCTGCGATATCTCTGGGCCGGCCACCAGCGCACAGGAAGCAGTACAGTGGACCTACTTCGGCTATCTGGCGGCGGTAAAATCACAGAACGGTGCGGCAATGTCCTTCGGACGCGTCTCCACCTTCCTTGATATCTATTTCGAACGTGACCTGAAAGCGGGCAAAATCACCGAGCAGGACGCACAGGAACTGATCGATCACCTGGTAATGAAACTGCGTATGGTGCGCTTCCTGCGTACCCCTGAGTATGATGAGCTGTTCTCTGGCGACCCAATCTGGGCTACCGAGTCTCTGGCGGGCATGGGTGTGGATGGTCGTACGCTGGTATCAAAAAGCAGCTTCCGCTTCCTGAATACTCTGTACACCATGGGTCCATCACCTGAACCCAATATGACCATTCTGTGGTCGGAAAAACTGCCGCTGAATTTCAAAAAATATGCGGCGAAAGTCTCTATCGATACCTCATCTCTGCAGTATGAGAATGATGACCTGATGCGTCCGGACTTCGATAACGATGACTACGCCATTGCCTGCTGCGTCAGCCCAATGCTGGTCGGTAAGCAAATGCAGTTCTTCGGCGCGCGTGCTAACCTGGCGAAAACCATGCTGTATGCGATTAACGGCGGCATGGATGAAAAAATGAAAATTCAGGTTGGCCCGAAAGAAGCGCCAATTATGGATGACGTGCTGGACTTCGATACCGTGATGAGCCGTATGGATCACTTTATGGACTGGCTGGCAAAACAGTATGTGACCGCGCTGAACGTGATCCATTACATGCACGATAAATACAGCTACGAAGCTTCACTGATGGCACTGCATGACCGTGATGTGTATCGCACCATGGCCTGTGGTATCGCCGGTCTCTCCGTGGCGGCTGACTCACTGTCAGCGATTAAATACGCTAAAGTGAAACCAGTGCGTGATGCGGATGGTATGGCGATTGATTTCGAAATCGAAGGTGAATATCCGCAGTTCGGTAACAATGACGCACGTGTTGATGACCTGGCCTGTGATCTGGTTGAACGCTTTATGAAGAAAATTCAGAAGCTGCAAACCTACCGTGATGCGGTGCCAACTCAGTCTGTGCTGACCATTACCTCGAATGTGGTATATGGTAAGAAAACCGGTAACACCCCAGATGGCCGCCGTGCTGGTGCACCATTCGGACCTGGTGCTAACCCAATGCATGGCCGTGACCAGAAAGGCGCTGTCGCTTCACTGACTTCAGTGGCGAAACTGCCGTTTGCCTACGCGAAAGATGGTATCTCTTACACCTTCTCTATCGTGCCAAACGCTTTAGGTAAAGATGACGATGTGCGTAAAACCAACCTTGCCGGTCTGATGGATGGTTATTTCCATCATGAATCGAGCATCGAAGGTGGTCAGCACCTCAACGTCAACGTCATGAACCGTGAAATGTTGCTGGATGCGATGGATCATCCGGAAAAATATCCGCAGCTGACCATCCGTGTCTCTGGCTATGCGGTACGTTTCAACTCGCTGACTAAAGAACAGCAGCAGGACGTGATTACACGTACCTTTACCAAATCGCTGTAAGTTAATCTGCACCCGCAAAAGGCTCCGTCGCAGGAGCCTTTTCACCACCAGCCTGCTTTGCCAGCGATCTACAGTTAAGGTATCTGGCAAAACAGACTTATCTAACGCAGCAATATAAAGACTGCGTCACCTGCAACCAGCAGGTTTACCATGGAGAACTCATCGCAATGTCAGCTATCGGACGTATCCACTCATTCGAATCCTGCGGAACCGTTGACGGTCCCGGCATCCGTTTTATCACCTTTTTCCAGGGCTGCCTGATGCGCTGCCTTTACTGCCATAATCGCGATACCTGGGACACGCATGCCGGTAAACAGATTACGGTGGAAGAGCTGATGGCCGACGTGGTTTCCTACCGCCACTTTATGAATGCATCCGGCGGCGGCGTGACCGCTTCCGGTGGCGAAGCGATTCTGCAGGCCGAGTTTGTGCGTGACTGGTTCCGCGCCTGCCATGCCGAAGGCATCCACACCTGCCTTGATACCAACGGTTTTGTGCGTCGCTACGATCCGGTGATCGATGAACTGCTGGATGTAACGGATTTAGTGATGCTGGATCTGAAACAGATGAATGATGATATTCATCAGAATCTGGTTGGCGTCTCGAATCACCGTACGCTGGACTTTGCACGTTATCTGGCGAAGCGCGGCATCCGTACCTGGATCCGTTATGTGGTGGTGCCAGGCTATTCCGATGATGATGATTCAGCGCATAAGCTGGGTGAATTTACCCGCGATATGGGCAACGTCGAGAAGATTGAACTGCTGCCTTACCATGAGCTGGGCAAGCATAAATGGATTGCGATGGGTGAAGAGTACAAACTGGATGGGGTAAAACCGCCGAAAGCCGACACCATGGATCGGGTCAAACATATTCTTGAAGGCTACGGTCATAAGGTGATGTATTAAGCCAGGCGGCGTTTTCGCCGCCTGCGCTATCAGGCATGTGCAATTGGCGTTGCATGCTGATCGGCTTTGCGCAACAGCATTACCAGATACACCAGCGCCACCACTGCAATCATCACAAACAGCAAATTATCTGAGTAGTGCTGCATCAGCAATGAAGTCATACTTGGCCCCGCCAGACTACCGATGGTATAGCTCAGCAGCAGAGCCTGATTCATCGCCACTAACTCATGGTGCGAAACGGTTTCACAAGCCCACGACATCGCCACAGGGTACAACGTAAAACCAGCACAGCCCAGCACAAATAGCGCCGGCGCCATGGCCGCATCGCTAAGCATAGCGATGGAGCCAACAATCATCACAAATACCTGCACACGTAACACCAGCAGACGGCCAAAACGATCCGCAAGACGCCCTACCGGCCACTGTCCGACAATACCGGCACTCACCAGCAGCGCCATCCAGTAGCCCACCGAAGCATCACTCATTCCCTGATGGGAAAGGTATAGCGGCATCAGGCCGTACAACGAGCCCAGCACCACGCCGGAGATAATACAACCGTGAATACCCAGACGTGCATTACGACGGCGCAGCATCGGCCACATACGGCCTGGCGCTGCCTCTTCATCATTACCCTGTGCCGTAACTTTGGTAAATACCAGTGGCAGAATGCCGGCCATTACCACCGCCGTTACCCACGGCAGAACGCTCATCAGTTCGGTGGAGACTTTACTGACCAGCAGTTGACCGATCACGGTACCGAGGTAATAAACCATCATATAGGCGGCCAGCAGTTGTCCACGATTGCGGACGGTGCCGCTGCACATCAGCGCACTCTCCACTACCACCCAAATCAGCGCGCAGCCCATTCCGGCGGCGAAACGTCCCAGGCTCCAGGCGAAGAATCCACTGCTCATCCCCAGCCAGACGGTCGCCAGCGCAAATACCAGCGTCGCCAGATAGTAGGTGTAGTTAAAGCCGAGACGTTTAATCAGCCAGCCCGCCAGCAGGGTGCCAAGCAGATTGCCAGTGAAATAGGATGAACTGACCAGTCCCACCTGCCAGGTAGGCAATCGATCGTGCGTTAACCATAGCGGAACTAAGGTATTGAGCACGGCAATTGAAACCGTCAATAACAGTAAGCCGCAGAGCAGCAAAATGACAGGGCGAGACCAGGTGGACATAGGGGCGAGTGCCAAAATAACAGAGAGATTTTGCGCGCATATTGCCATTACCAATATTAATGTCAACGCGCAAAAATCGACCGCCGCACGATTTGCCAGTGTCCGATTTATTTTTTTTATCTACAACAGCTTAGCGTGAAATGCGAAACCGTTCACAAATTGATTATCACTATGATTTTAATCATTTTTATAAATATTCCCCGCCAGAAGAACCATAATATTTTTTACTGGATATCCGGTGGCAAAAACGAAAAAAAACCGCCGAATGTTAATCGACGGTTTTTGTGGTTCAGTTCGAAGTATAAAGGGGATCAGCCGATAAATTCCAGTCCGCGCATATAAGGACGCAACACTTCCGGCACCTGAATACGACCATCAGCCTGCTGATAGTTTTCCAGCACCGCGACCAGCGCACGACCGACCGCCAGACCGGAACCGTTCAGCGTATGCACCAGACGGGTTTTCTTTTCGGTTTTGCTGCGGCAGCGTGCCTGCATGCGGCGCGCCTGGAAATCCCACATATTGGAGCAGGATGAAATTTCGCGATAGGTGTTCTGCGCCGGTAACCACACTTCCAGATCGTAAGTTTTGGTCGCGCCAAAGCCCATATCGCCACTGCACAGCAGCACTTTACGATATGGCAGATTCAGCAGCTGCAACACTTTTTCAGCGTGACCTACCAGCTCTTCCAGTGCCTGCATCGACTCTTCCGGACGGACAATATGCACCATCTCAACTTTATCGAACTGATGCTGACGGATCAGGCCACGGGTATCACGACCGTAAGATCCGGCTTCAGAGCGGAAACATGGCGTATGCGCGGTCAGCTTGATTGGCAGCGATTCTTCTTCCAGAATCTCATCACGCACCAGGTTAGTCAGTGGCACTTCAGAAGTAGGGATCAGCGCATAGCTGCTGCTGTCGGCTTCTTCTTCCAGCGGACGCGTATGGAACAGATCTTCGCCAAATTTCGGCAGCTGACCCGTTCCGTACAGAGACGCGTGGTTCACCAGATAAGGCACCACCGTTTCCTGATAGCCATGATGCTCAGTGTGCAGATCAAGCATAAACTGGCTTAACGCACGATGCAGATGGGCGATCTGCCCTTTCATCACCACAAAGCGTGAACCGGTCAGCTTAGCGCCCGCAGCAAAATCCAGCCCCTGCGCCAGTTCACCCAGATCGACATGGTCGCGCACCGGGAAATCGAACTGACGGGGCTCACCCCAGCGGCTGATCTCCTGGTTTTCAGTCTCATCTTTACCCAGTGGAACTTCATCCGCGGGCAGATTTGGCATGGTCAGCGCGTAATCGCGAATCTGATTCTGCAGTGCATCCAGCTCAGCGCTGGCTGCTGCCAGGCGTTCGCCAAGGAGGTTAACTTCCTGACGCAACGGCTCGATATCTTCCCCACGCGCTTTAGCCTGGCCGATGGATTTGGATCGGGAGTTACGCTCAGCCTGCAGAGTTTCAGTTTCGACCTGCAAGACTTTACGACGCTCTTCTAAGGCGCGCAGCGTGTCCACATCCAGGGCAAATCCCCGGCGTGCCAGTTTTTCAGCGACTGCGTCTGGCTCGTTACGCAGCAGATTGGGATCGAGCATGCTTATCCTGTGCTTATAGTGAGTGAGTTAATTATTGGAAAGACGTAGCCGCAGCTTCGGCGAATACGTTGAAATCATTACTAACCTTACCGCAACGTCTGAATTAGCGGTAGCGTTTTGTCGGGCTATTTTGATCCTGTTCAGTCAACCAGGCGAGCTTTTCAGCAATTTTGCCTTCGAGACCACGGGAAGTGGGCTGATAATAGCGTGTTTGTGCCATTTGTTGCGGGAAATAGTTCTCACCGGCGGCATAAGCATGGGCTTCATCGTGGGCATAACGATACTCGGCGCCCAGTCCCATCTCTTTCATCAGCTTAGTCGGCGCGTTACGCAGATGTTCCGGCACATCATAGTCAGGATTTTCGCGCGCATCACGCATCGCAGCTTTAAAGGCAGTATAGACCGCGTTACTTTTTGGCGCACAGGCCAGATAGACAATCGCCTGCGCAATGGCGCGTTCACCTTCCGCCGGGCCAACGCGGGTAAAACAGTCCCAGGCGGCAATCGCCACCTGCATACCGCGTGGATCGGCATTGCCAACATCCTCAGAAGCAATCGCCAGTAAACGGCGCGCCACATACAGCGGATCGCCACCGGCGGTAATAATGCGTGCATACCAGTAGAGCGCCGCATCGGGCGCGGATCCGCGCACCGATTTATGCAGCGCGGAGATCAAATCGTAATAACGATCGCCCTTATTATCGAAACGGGCGCTGCGCTCGCCGGAGACTTCACTCAGTAACTGCGGCGTCAGCTCGCGTTTACCCTGAGCGTTGGTCTCAGCCATATCGGCCATCATCTCAAGGGTATTCAACGCACGACGCGCATCGCCATTGACCAGTTCAGCGATCATATTGCGGGTGTTATCCGGCAGCACGATATTTTGCTGGCCATAGCCACGCTGGTCATCGTTCATCGCCTGATCCAGCACCTGCGCAATATCATCAGTGGTCAGCGATTTCAGCAGATAGACGCGGGCGCGCGACAACAGTGCGGAGTTAAGTTCAAACGACGGGTTTTCGGTGGTGGCGCCAATAAAGGTAATGGTGCCATCTTCAATATGCGGCAGGAACGCATCCTGCTGGCTTTTATTAAAGCGATGCACCTCATCGACAAACAGAATGGTGCGGCGACCGGCGTTACGGTTCTGACGCGCACGTTCAATGGCCTCGCGGATCTCTTTCACCCCGGAAGTCACGGCGGAAATACGCTCAACATCCGCATTACCGTAGTGCCCGATAATTTCCGCCAGTGTGGTTTTGCCTGTCCCCGGCGGTCCCCATAAAATCATCGAGTGCAGATGACCGGCCTCAATCGCCCGCGGCAACGGTTTTCCCGCCGCCAGCAGATGCTGCTGACCAATATATTGCGCCAGCGTCGCAGGCCGCATCCGCGCGGCCAGTGGCTGAAACTCGTTATGGGAAAAATCCAGAGACAGATTACTCACTCAGACCTCACTGACGCTGATCGTCAACCGTCACACCCTGAGGCGGTGTAAATGTAAATTTATCGGCGCTGATCGCCCCATTTTGCTGGCTTTTCAGGGTGTAGGCGCTGCGCTGGTCATCCTGTTCAATGGCGCTGAACTGATTGATGGTGCCATTCCCGGAGACGTTAATGGTGAACTGCTTCAGGTTACCGGCGGCGCTTTTCGGCGTCAGCTCAAAGGTATCGCCCTTCTGCTTAATATTGTATTGCTGCCAGTCGCTGGACTGGTTACGCGCAATCAGCATAAATGGCGTATTACTGGTGGCATCTTTCAGCCAGCTGGCGCTGACCTGCTCGACAAACGGGTTGTAGAACCACAGCGTTTTGCCGTCGGAGATCAGTACGCTTTCGTCCGGTGCGGTCATATGCCAGTTAAACAGGTCAGGACGCTGCACCCACAGTTCACCCTCACCGTCCTGCACCGAGGAGCCGGTGGCATCGGTCACTTTCTGGGTAAAGCTGGCGTGGAAGCTTTTAACTTTATCCAGACGTTGCTGCAAATCACTGGAAGCATCAGCCATTACACCCGCTGAAGTCAGTGCGGTCATCAGGCAGCAAGAGAGTAATAATTTTTTCATTAATAAGTTCCGTTATTACGTATCGGGGAAACCATCCGCACGGGCGGCGATAACGCCACCCCTACAGTTAAGTATCTGAGGCACTGTAGGGGAGCCGCTATCGGCTCCCGGGGATTAGGACAACAAAACCGGCGGTTTATTACATCTCATGTGATGGCGGCGCCAGCACTTCGCGGTTTCCGTTATGACCAGGCGAAGAGACAATGCCCTGCGCTTCCATCTGTTCAATAATACGCGCCGCGCGGTTGTAGCCAATACGGAACTGACGCTGCACACCAGAAATCGATGCACGACGCTTGTCGACGATAAACGCCACCGCCTGATCAAACAGCGGATCCAGTTCCTCATCGCCATCCAGCCCCAGACCACCGCCTTCGCTCTCTTCACCGGCAGTGATGCTGTCGATATATTGTGGACGACCACGCGCTTTCCAGTCCTGCACCACCGCATGCACCTCTTCATCACGTACAAAGGCGCCATGCACACGGATCGGCACTGAGGAGTTTGGCGCCATATACAACATGTCACCCATGCCCAGCAGCGATTCCGCACCGGCCTGATCGAGGATGGTACGCGAGTCGATTTTACTCGATACGGTAAAGGCGATACGCGTCGGGATATTGGCCTTAATCAGACCGGTAATCACATCCACCGATGGACGCTGGGTAGCCAGCACCAGATGAATACCCGCCGCACGCGCTTTTTGCGCCAGACGCGCAATCAGCTCTTCGACTTTTTTACCCACCGCCATCATCAGATCGGCGAACTCATCAACCATCACCACGATATAAGGCAGTTTTTCCAGCACCGGTGGCGTGGTTTCCATGCTGTCGCCCGGCTTCCAGAACGGATCGGGAATCGGGCGTCCCATTGCCGCGGCTTGCTCAATTTTCTCGTTATAGCCGGCGAGGTTACGCACGCCAAGCGCTGACATCAGCTTATAACGACGCTCCATTTCACCCACACTCCAGCGCAGCGCATTGGCCGCATCTTTCATATCGGTTACCACTTCGGTCAGCAGATGCGGGATACCTTCGTATACTGACAGCTCAAGCATTTTCGGGTCGATCATAATAAAGCGCACTTCTTCCGGCGTGGCTTTATACAGCATGCTAATAATCATGGCATTAACGCCAACCGATTTACCGGAACCCGTGGTACCGGCCACCAGCAGATGCGGCATCTTACCGAGATCGGCCACTACCGGCTGACCGGCAATATCTTTACCCAGCACGATCGAAAGCGGTGATGGATTGTCACGGAACTTGGCGCAATCCAGCACTTCACGCAGATAAACGGTCTGACGATGCTTGTTTGGCAGTTCCAGACCGACATAAGGTTTACCCGGAATCACTTCCACCACACGTACCGCTACCGCTGACAATGAACGCGCAAGATCGCGCGACAGGTTAGAGATACGCGCCGCTTTTACCCCCGGCGCCAGATCCAGCTCGTAGCGGGTAATCACCGGACCCGGTGAGATACCCACCACCTCCGCTTTCACCCGGTAATCCGCCAGACGGGCTTCAACCAGACGGGCAGTCTGCTCAAGAGCAAACATATCGACCGGTTCCTCCTCTGCTGGCGGTGAAGTCAGCAGATCGAGCGTTGGCAATGGCGTCAGCGGTTTGTGCATCGGCTGCTCGTGACGCATCAGGAACGGGTGAATCAGGCTGTCGGCTGCCGGTGGTTGCGGCCTTGCCACTGCGGCGACTGGCTGAACCGGCGGCTGTTGCGGCGCAGGCTGCTGCCACGCTGGCTGGGCAGCGGGTTGTGGTGGCGTCGCCTGAGATGGCGCGGCTTCCGCCTGATGGCTGGCATCAAGCGTAAACAGCGGCTCAGACGGGCCATCATCGACCAGATCATCCATCGGTGAGAAGTCGAAGGCATTAGAAGTATCCAGCGTAAACGTGGACCTTTGCTCTGCTTCCGGCTCATAGCGCTGCTGCTGTTGCTCGGCAAACTGACGCGCCAGCATCGCCTGTTGCAACGCTTCCTCATCCTCGGGTTCCGCTGCAAACTCCTCGCCATAACGCTGTTGCTGCTGCGTCATAAAGGCTTCGCGGAGCTGTGATTCCTGCATCTGCGCCTGTTCATCTTCATCAACCTGCTCAAATTCAGCGGCTGAAGATGGCGGTGTCAGTTGCAGATCTTCCTCTTTTGCTTTCTCTTCCGCCATCCGTTGCGATGGCAGCTTAATACCGTAAGAGGCCAGTTCACGCCGCGTCGGTAATTTAACCGGGTTTGGACGTGGCAGTTCCGGACCTATTCCCTGCTTCACCTGCGGATTGGAATCACCGCTGGTGGCGCTAAAGCCCGGCATAAATGGCGTGGCGGCGGCGACAGCGGCGTTTTTGGCCGCATCGCTAAAGCCGCTACCCTGCGGCGCATTGACCGGAATAGCGCCCGGATCATGTTGCGGCGTGGAGAAATCAAATGGCGAAGAGGCTGATGACGGCGTCTCGCGCCAGTTGCCCATACGCGGCCCCTCATCCGCATCCGGCTGCACCGGCTGCGATGGCGTCGGGGTCTCTTCCGGCATCTCAAAACGGTATACCGGTGGTGCTTCAGGCTGAGGCGCTGGCGTTGCTGCCGGGCTGACCGCAGCCGGCGTCGTTGCCGGAGAAGTCACAGCCGCTGCACTACGTTCCGCAGCAACCGCCGATGCCGCCAGCGCTGCGGTGGTTGCCGCCGCAGCTTTCGCTAACAATGGATCCTGCTCTTCGTCATCGTCCGCCAGTTCATCATTAAGGTGATTCGGCGCAGCCAGCAGAACATCATCTTCATCGCTCTCACGGGACAGCACTTTCACTGGCGCAGCGTCATGTTGCTCATCATCCTCTTCACGCCACTGATCTTCATGACGCGAACGGTTGCTGGCAAACGTCAGCACGCCCATTACCGCACCGCCGATCTTCTCAGCGATAGTTAACCATGACCAGCCGGTATATAGCGTTAAGCCCGCAGCCCAGATGCATAACAGGGTTAATGTGCCGCCTGCGCCATTAAAATATGGCGCCATGGCGTTGCTCACCAGGCTGCCAATAACGCCGCCAGAAGCAAAGTACCAGATATCATCAGCGTTAATCGCCGCCAGACCGCAGGTGGTAATAATCAGCGCCAGCACCCCGATCAGGCGCAAAGCGACCGCAAAGTAGTCGATATAATCCTGATGATCGCGCTGACGGAAAGTAATCCAGCACAAACCGAGGATCACCGGAGGAATGGCGTACGCCATCACGCCAAAAATGAACAGCAGTGTGTCGGCCAGCCACGCACCGACACCGCCGCCGAGATTGTGAATCGGCTCGTGCCAGGCGGTCTGTGACCAGCTGGGATCGGAAGGATTGAAGCTCAACAAAGCCACCATCAAATAGACGGCGAAAAGAGCAACAATGATCAACAGCGCTTCGAGCAGACGACGTCCACTACTCAGCGGCTGCAGGGAAACTTCTTTATCTTCTGTATATTCCTGGCTCAAGAGTACTCTCCAGGTGCCTGTAAAATAAGAAGGCAACAGCGCCGGGCAAGCCCGACGCTGAACCTGTATGAATTCACAGGAGTGTACCGAAATCTATCAGGTTTTGCACCTGCCCTGTGTTACCGCGTTTTAATCACTAAGCGGTTACTTTGTTTCACTTCTTCCATGACCACATAGGTACGCGTATCGTTCACACCAGGCAGTCGCAGCAAGGTTTCACCCAGCAGTTTGCGATAGGCTGACATGTCCGGCACGCGCGTTTTCAACAGATAGTCGAAATCGCCGGAAACGAGGTGACACTCTTGAGTTTCCTCAAGTTTTTGTACTGCGGCGTTAAATTGCTCAAACACATCGGGCGCGCCACGATTCAGAGTAATCTCAACGAAAACCAGCAGTGAGGCATCAAGATAATGCGGATTCAGCTGCGCAGTATAGCCAAGAATAAAACCCTGACGTTCCAGACGACGAACGCGCTCAAGACACGGCGTTGGTGATAAGCCAACCCGTTTGGAAAGCTCGACGTTAGAAATACGTCCATCCTTCTGCAGCTCATTCAGGATATTACGGTCAATTCTGTCGAGATCTTTACCGGGGCGTTTTTTATTGTCTACCATTATTATTGTCTCTCTTAATTCCTTCCCTTTGCCTGCCACACCCTGCACAACATCACTGTGCAGGGTTGTTCGAAGTGAAGACATCGAGTCTGTTGCCTTTCAGCGCCATCTGTATGACGCATGTTGTCTGTCCACACCATGCGTCATGACCAATGCCAGACTGAGTTTATGCGGCCAAATACTCTCAGCATGGTATGAAACCCTGCAAAGCTGGCCTGAAAACCCTCTGCTTCCTACAATGTTTTCGCAAAAGCACAGCTGATTGTCAAAGTAAAACACACAAAATCAGTACAACATGCCAAAAGGCCCGCTGCGTTACTGTTTTTTACCGGTTTTTTTTGCTTTGATCACCACCCATTAGCGGTTATTTTGCGGAAAAAAGCAGCGCAACGGCGATCCATCGATAAAATCTCTTGCACCGATTGCTAACAAAATTGCAGAACGCTTTTTTTGCGGCGTTAAATTCCCTACAATCCCAGCTCATGTTTGCCAGTTAACAAATGAGGGTCTCATGAGCACGGCCAAACACAGTAAATTATTAATTCTGGGCTCTGGTCCGGCAGGTTATACCGCGGCGGTATATGCAGCGCGCGCTAACCTGAATCCGGTGCTGATTACCGGTCTGGAAAAAGGCGGTCAGCTGACCACCACCACTGACGTTGAAAACTGGCCCGGCGATCCCAGCGAGTTAACCGGTCCGTTGCTGATGGAACGTATGCATGAGCACGCGGTGAAGTTCAATACCGAAATTATTTTTGACCATATCCATACGGTGGATTTGCAGACACGTCCGTTCCGTCTGGTCGGTGACAGCGATGAGTACACCGCCGATGCGCTGATTATCGCCACCGGCGCTTCAGCACGTTATCTCGGTCTGGAGTCAGAAGAAGCGTTTAAAGGCAAAGGTGTCTCTGCCTGCGCCACCTGCGATGGTTTTTTCTATCGTCAGCAGAAAGTCGCGGTCATCGGTGGCGGTAATACCGCCGTGGAAGAGGCGCTTTACCTGGCGAATATCGCCGCTGAAGTGCATCTGATCCACCGTCGTGACAGCTTCCGCGCTGAAAAGATCCTGATCGACCGGCTGATGGAAAAGGTGCGCAACGGTAATATCGTGCTGCATACCGACCGCACGCTGGAAGAAGTGGTTGGCGATCAGATGGGCGTCACCGGTGTACGCCTGCGCGCGGTCTCCGGTAGCCAGCAGATTGAACAACTGGATGTCGCTGGTCTGTTTGTCGCCATCGGCCACAGCCCAAATACCGGCATCTTCAATGGCCAGCTGGAGCTGGAAAACGGCTACATCAAAGTGCAGTCCGGTATTCATGGCAACGCGACCCAGACCAGTATCCCGGGTGTGTTTGCTGCTGGTGATGTGATGGATCATATTTATCGCCAGGCGATCACCTCTGCCGGCACCGGCTGTATGGCGGCGCTGGACGCAGAACGTTATCTCGACGGTCTGGTTAAAAACGATAAGTAAGTTGTTAAAAAGCTGATCGAATCTTCTTAAGGCGACTGCTCATCAGTCGCCTTTTTTGCCTCTGCCATGTAACATTGCCAGCGACTTCTCGTTGGGTCATCCATATGGCGCTGCCAGACGGCTGCCAGTTTCGTTTTTCTGCAAGAACGGCAACTGATGAACAAGACACGTCAACAACAACTTACCCAATGGCTGAAGCAACAGAGCGTGCATGCGCGCCGTTGGTTACGTCTCTCTTTTCTGCTCGGTCTCGCCAGCGCCCTGCTGATTATTGCGCAAGCCTGGCTGCTGGCTTCGCTGCTACATGATCTGATTGCCCTGCAACTGCCGCGCAACGCGCTGATCGCCGATTTTCTGCTGCTGCTGGGCTGTTTTGTCGCCCGCGCGCTGATTAGCTGGCTGCGTGAACGCGTCGGTTTTTATTGCGGCCAGGCGATTCGCCATACGCTGCGTAAAACAGTACTGGACCGCCTTGATGCACTGGGTCCGGCGTGGATTCAGGGTAAACCCGCAGGCAGCTGGGCCACCCTGCTGCTGGAACAGATTGAGGATATGCAGGATTACTATGCACGCTATCTGCCGCAGATGTCGCTGGCGGTGCTGATCCCCTGTTTTATTCTGATCGCCATTTTCCCGATTAACTGGGCGGCGGGCGTGATCCTGCTGGCCACTGCGCCGCTGATCCCGCTGTTTATGGCGCTGGTCGGTATGGGCGCCGCCGATGCCAACCGCCGTAACTTTCTTGCCCTTTCGCGTCTGAGCGGCCATTTCCTTGACCGTCTGCGTGGGATGGAAACTTTGCGCCTGTTCCATCGCGCCAGCGCGGAAACCGAAAATATCCGCGTCGCCTCGGAGAGTTTTCGTCGTCGCACCATGGAAGTACTGCGCATGGCGTTTCTCTCCTCAGCAGTGCTGGAGTTCTTTGCCTCGCTGTCGATTGCCATCGTGGCGGTTTACTTCGGTTTCTCCTATTTAGGCGAACTGAATTTTGGCCATTACGGTGCAGGCGTGACCCTGTTCGCCGGTTTTCTGGTGCTGATTCTGGCGCCGGAGTTCTTCCAGCCGCTACGCGACCTCGGCGCTTTCTACCATGCCAAAGCGCAGGCGGTTGGCGCGGCCGATGCGCTGCATACCTTTCTCAGCCACAGCGATGAATTCACCCACGCGCAGGGCGATCGCCTGCTGGACAGCAATGCGCCGCTGACGCTGGTAGCCGATAAGCTGGTGATTACTGCGCCTGACGGCACGGTACTGGCCGGGCCGCTGTCGTTTACTCTGCAACCGGGACAGCGGGTGGCGCTGGTAGGACAGAGCGGTGCCGGTAAAAGCTCGTTACTGAATCTGCTCTCCGGTTTTCTGCCTTACCAGGGGTCGCTGACGGTAAAT
This sequence comes from Winslowiella toletana, assembly GCF_017875465.1. Taxonomy (NCBI): domain Bacteria; kingdom Pseudomonadati; phylum Pseudomonadota; class Gammaproteobacteria; order Enterobacterales; family Erwiniaceae; genus Winslowiella; species Winslowiella toletana. The sequence goes on along the minus strand of NZ_JAGGMQ010000001.1, from coordinate 4,133,592 downwards.
GGTATTGAAATGCGCGAGCTGCAAGCCGAAAGCTGGCAACAGCAGCTGGCGTGGGTCGGGCAGCATCCGCAGCTACCGGCTAACACGATTCGTGAGAATCTGCTGTCAGATAGCCATGCCGGGGAATCGCAACTGAATGATGTCCTGCAACGGGCGGGGGTAAATGAGTTTTTAGCCCGACTGCCGCAGGGACTGGACACCGAGCTGGGCGACCAGGCCGCACGTCTGTCGGTCGGCCAGGCGCAGCGTATTGCGGTGGCGCGCGCGCTGCTGAAACCGTCCAGACTGCTGCTGCTGGATGAACCGGCGGCCAGCCTTGACAGTGACAGCGAACAGCATGTGATGCGCGCGCTGGAACAGGCTTCGCGTCAGCAAACCACGTTGCTGGTCACTCACCAGTTAAACCAGCTGGCGCAGTGGGATGAAATCTGGGTGATGCGCGATGGTCAGCTGATCCAGCAAGGCAGTCATGCCGAACTGCTGTCGCAGGCAGGTCCTTTTGCCGGGCTGTTAGCGCAGCGCCAGGGAGAGATTGCATAATGAGAGCACTTCTGCCGTTTCTGAAACTTTACCGCCGTCATTTTCTGCTGCTGACGCTGGGTGTAATCCTGGCAATTATTACGCTGCTGGCCAGCATTGGCCTGCTGACTCTGTCCGGCTGGTTTTTAGCCGCCTCGTCGCTGGCGGGCTTTGCGGGTCTGTACAGTTTTAACTATATGCTGCCCGCCGCCGGTGTCCGTGGTGCAGCCATCTCACGCACCGCTGCGCGCTACTTTGAGCGCCTGGTGAGTCACGACGGTACTTTCCGCGTGCTGCAACATCTGCGGGTATTTACCTTCAGTAAGCTGCTGCCGCTCTCACCTGCCGGTATCGCCCGTTTTCGTCAGGGTGAATTGCTTAACCGCCTGGTAGCCGATGTCGACACGCTTGATCATCTCTACCTGCGGGTGATTTCCCCGCTGGTCGGCGCTCTGATGGTGATCCTGGTGGTGACCTTTGCTCTGAGTTTTGTCGATATGCAGCTTGCCCTGACCCTCGGGCTGATTATGCTGTTGACACTGCTGCTGTTGCCGCCGCTGTTCTATCGCGCCGGTCGTCCGGCCGGCGAAGCGATTACCCGGTTACGCGGCGACTACCGTCAGCAGCTGACCAGCTGGCTGCAGGGTAGCGCCGAGCTGAAAATTTATGGCGCCGCTGCGGCGTTCCGCGCGCGACTGGATCATACCGAACAACAATGGCAGCAGGCGCAACGTCGTCAGGCGAGCCTGAGCGGGCTGTCACAGGCACTGATGCTGCTGATCAGCGGTGCTACCGTCACCCTGCTGCTGTGGCTGAGCGCCGCAGGCGTCGGTGAGATGGCCCAGCCCGGCGCGCTGATCGCACTGTTTGTCTTCTGCGCCCTCGCCGCTTTCGAAGCACTGGCACCGGTTGCTGGTGCTTTTCAGCATCTGGGCCAGGTTGTCGCTTCGGCGCTGCGCGTTAATCAGATTATCGAACAGCCTGCTGCGGTTCAGTTTAATACCCAGCCGATCGAGGCTGGCGCAGGCGCCGCCCTCGAACTGCGCGATGTCAGTTTCAGTTATCCGCAGAGCAGTCGTCCGGCGATCAATGCGCTGTCACTGACGGTGAAGCGCGGCGAAAAAATTGCCCTGCTGGGGCGCACCGGTTGCGGTAAATCGACGCTGCTACAGTTACTGACCCGCGCCTGGGATCCCCAGAGCGGCGCTATTCAGCTGAATGGCCGCGCACTGAACGACTGGGATGAAGCCTCGCTGCGCGCCACTACCAGCGTGGTCAGTCAACGTGTGCATCTGTTCAGCCAGACGCTGCGTGATAATCTGCTGCTGGCCTCGCCGCAGCGCGATGATGACGCGTTGCGCGCGGTATTATTGCAGGTTGGACTCGGCAAACTGCTGGAGCATGAAGAAGGGCTGAATGCCTGGCTGGGTGAAGGAGGCCGCCAGCTGTCGGGTGGTGAATTGCGCCGTCTCGGTATTGCCCGCGCGCTGCTGCACGATGGCGATCTGCTGTTACTGGATGAACCGACCGAAGGGCTGGATGCGGAAACCGAACGTCAGATCCTCGCACTGTTGTGGCAGGTGAGCCGCGACAAAACCATGATTATGGTGACCCATCGCCTGCAGGGACTGGAACAGCTCGACCGCATCTGTGTGATGGATCAGGGGCAGATGATTGAGCAGGGAAATCATCCCGAATTAATCTCAAAACGCGGTCGATACTGGCATTTTCAGCAACGCTTTGCGCTATAGTCTTAGCTTTGTAGCCCAGTGAGAATCCAACAGACCATGAGACTGATCCAACTCTCACGCGAATCACTGAATTTCCCGCCGCCGGAAATGGCGCTGCGCGAGCCGAATGGCCTGCTGGCGATGGGCGGCGATCTCAGCCCTGCGCGCCTGCTCAACGCGTATCATCGCGGCATCTTTCCGTGGTTTTCGCCGGGCGATCCGATTCTCTGGTGGTCGCCGGATCCACGTGCAGTATTACTGCCGGAGCAGTTTCACCTCAGCCGCAGTATGAAACGTTTTCATCGCCACTCACCCTATCGCGTTACGCTGAATCAGGCGTTTTATGCGGTGATTGAAGGCTGCGCCAGCGAACGCGAGGAAGGCACCTGGATTACGCCGGAAGTAAAACGTGCCTGGCTGAAGCTGTTTGAGATGGGTCATGCGCAGTCGGTTGAAGTGTGGCGCGAAGATGAACTGGTTGGCGGCATGTACGGTATGGCGCTGGGCCAGATATTCTGCGGTGAGTCAATGTTCAGCCGCAGCGAAAATGCCTCCAAAACCGCGCTGCTGGTCTTCAGTCAGCACTTTCATCAGCATGGCGGCAAGCTGATCGACTGTCAGGTGTTAAATCCCCATACCGCCTCGTTGGGCGCCGAAGAGGTCCCGCGCATTTCATGGCTGGCGTGGCTGCATACGCTGTCGCAACAGCCGGTTAGCGAGCAGTGCTGGCAGGGTCAGCGGCTTTTTTAATGGCTGAAAACGAGGTTTTCCACGCATTTTCTTATAACAGTGCTATAATATGCGCGTTTGGTATGTCGTCCGCTGTTCGCTGCACTAACAGTGAGCCGGAATTACCAGGCTGGGAATCTTAACGCACCGTTTCAGAACTGTTTTAATTGTGCGACTGATGCAGACTTAAAACAGATTCTTAGCCCGCTATTCCCCCGCTGACGTCATCACACCCAAAATTATTCACCTGCTGCTCGCTGCGTCATGTGCGTACAGAGCGGTAAGTGCTGGTGATATCACCGACAATTGTTTACATAATACCTGAAATTCGGCATTATCTTGCCGGTTAAAATAAAGGTAGTCATACCCAGAGGATTCGATGGCCAAAGAAGACAATATTGAAATGCAGGGTACCGTACTGGATACGCTACCTAACACCATGTTCCGCGTTGAATTGGAAAACGGGCACGTGGTCACCGCACATATCTCCGGTAAAATGCGCAAAAACTATATCCGCATCCTGACGGGCGACAAAGTCACTGTAGAGCTGACCCCGTACGACCTGAGCAAAGGCCGCATTGTCTTCCGTAGTCGCTGATTTGCCCCACCCCGTGTTGCCGCGTTAAGCCAGCGACACGCATAAAAAAAGGCCGGATAATTTAATTATCCGGCCTTTATTGTTTGGGCGGTACAGGCGACGAAAACGCCGCCCCGGCTAATTAATGCGCCGCCCCTTCCGTCTTACGCTTCTCGGCGCTGACAAACTCATAAGTGAGCTGGTTATTCTCTTTATCCAGCGCGACAGACACTGAGCCACCATCCACCAGCGAACCAAACAGCAGCTCGTTAGCCAGTGGTTTCTTCAGGCTCTCCTGCACGGTACGCGCCATCGGACGCGCGCCCATGGCTTTGTCGTAGCCTTTCTCCGCCAGCCATGCGCGTGCATCGTCACTGACTTCCAGCGACACGCCTTTCGGATCCAGCTGCGCCTGCAGCTCAACAATAAACTTGTCGACTACCTGATGAATAACCTCTGCCGACAGATGTTTGAACCAGATAATATTGTCGAGACGGTTGCGGAATTCCGGCGAGAACATTTTCTTGATCTCTTCCATCGCATCGGTGCTGTTATCCTGATGGATCAGGCCGATAGATTTACGCTCGGTTTCACGCACCCCGGCGTTGGTCGTCATCACCACGATCACATTGCGGAAGTCCGCTTTACGGCCGTTGTTATCGGTCAGCATGCCGTTATCCATCACCTGCAACAGCAGGTTAAACACGTCCGGATGCGCTTTCTCAATCTCATCCAGCAGCAGCACTGCGTGCGGATGTTTAATAACCGCATCGGTTAACAGACCGCCCTGATCGAAGCCAACATAGCCTGGAGGCGCACCGATTAAACGGCTCACGGTGTGACGCTCCATATACTCGGACATATCGAAACGCAGCAGTTCGATACCCAGTGCTTTGGCCAGCTGCACGGTGACTTCGGTTTTACCGACACCGGTTGGACCAGCAAACAGGAACGAACCAACAGGTTTGCGATCCTGACCCAGACCGGCGCGACTCATTTTAATCGCTTCGGTTAAGGCTTCGATGGCGTTGTCCTGACCGAATACCAGCATTTTCAGACGGTCGCCAAGGGTTTTCAGCGTATCACGGTCGGTAGCTGAAACACTCTTCTCAGGAATACGCGCAATACGCGCCACCACAGTCTCGATATCCGACACGTTGACGGTTTTCTTACGCTTGCTGACTGGCATCAGTCGGCTGCGCGCGCCTGCTTCATCGATAACATCAATCGCTTTATCCGGCAGATGACGGTCATTAATATATTTCACCGCCAGCTCCACCGCCGCACGCACCGCTTTTGCGGTATAACGCACATCGTGATGCGCTTCGTACTTCGGCTTCAGGCCGTTGATAATCTGCACCGTTTCGTCAATTGACGGCTCGGTAATGTCGATTTTCTGGAAACGGCGCGCCAGCGCACGATCTTTCTCAAAGATGTTGCTGAATTCCTGATAAGTAGTGGAACCCATTACGCGAATTTTGCCGGAAGAAAGCAGCGGTTTGATCAGATTTGCCGCGTCCACCTGGCCACCTGAAGCCGCGCCCGCACCGATAATGGTGTGGATTTCATCGATAAACAGAATGCTGCTGGTATCCTGCTCCAGCTGCTTCAGCAGCGCTTTAAAGCGTTTTTCAAAGTCGCCGCGATACTTGGTGCCGGCCAGCAGTGAACCGATATCCAGCGAGTAGATGGTGCAATCTTTGATCACTTCCGGCACGTCGCCCTGCACGATACGCCAGGCAAGACCTTCAGCAATCGCGGTTTTACCGACGCCGGATTCCCCCACCAGCAGCGGGTTATTCTTACGGCGGCGGCACAATACCTGAATAGCACGTTCCAGCTCTTTATCGCGCCCAATCAGCGGGTCGATGCCGCCTACGCGAGCAAGCTGATTAAGATTGGTGGTGAAGTTTTCCATACGTTCCTCCCCGCCTGCTTGCTCTTCGTTTACCGGATTTTCTGAACCTGGCGCCTGGCCCGGCTCATCTTTACGCGTACCGTGGGAGATAAAGTTCACCACATCCAGACGACTCACTTCGTGCTTACGCAACAGATAAGCCGCCTGCGATTCCTGTTCGCTGAAAATCGCCACCAGCACGTTCGCGCCCGAGACTTCACTGCGTCCCGATGACTGAACATGGAATACCGCGCGCTGCAATACGCGCTGGAAGCTGAGCGTGGGTTGTGTGTCACGCTCCTCTTCACTGGCTGGCAGCACCGGAGTGGTCTGTTCGATGAAGGCTTCGAGTTCAAGACGCAGGGCAACAATATCTACCGTGCAGGCTTCCAATGCCTCTCTGGCCGACGGGTTGCTGAGCAAAGCCAGCAACAGATGCTCGACGGTCATAAACTCATGACGGTGCTCGCGCGCTCTGGCGAAAGCCATATTTAAACTGAGTTCCAGTTCTTGATTGAGCATTAGGCACCTCCCCCAATTACGGCCTGACGGACCACTCCCGAATAGAGCGGAAAACCGATCACGCCTTTTCCAGCGTACATAGCAACGGATGCTCGTTTTCTTTCGCGTACTGGTTCACATGAGCGACTTTCGTCTCAGCCACTTCGGCGGTAAAAACGCCGCAGATAGCCTTACCGCGATAGTGAACCGTAAGCATCAGTTGCGTTGCACGTTCAACATCATAAGAAAAGAACTTTTGCAGTACGTCAATAACAAATTCCATAGGCGTATAATCGTCATTATTGAGGATAACTTTATACATAGAAGGCGGCTTGAGCGCCTCCCGCAGCTTATCTTCTGCAAGATGTTCAAAGTTAAGCCAATCATTATTGTGTGCCATAGTGACCCGTCATCATTGTACGTTACGTGCTGGCATAACATTATCATGCCATCGCTTAAGTTTAACACGCCCGACCATTTGTCCAGCGTGGATGAAATTTTATCCGAATAACCTTATGCGCGACCTTCATCACAAAATTCGCAATAGCGTTAACTGCCTCAAATTTTGAGGATTTGATCCCCGTCTCACAGGGCCATATGCTTGACGCTAAGTCCATTTTCTCTACATTGTACAGGCAGAAGCTGATTGAGTTTTAAACAGCCTGGCCTGAAAGCCAGATCACCTCACCTATAAAATGCCTTGCGAGGGATGTAGAAACATGGAGACGGGTACTGTTAAATGGTTCAATAACGCCAAAGGCTTCGGTTTTATCTGTCCTGTCAGTGGCGGCGACGATATCTTCGCGCACTACTCAACGATTCAGATGGACGGTTACAGAACGCTGAAAGCCGGGCAACAAGTCCAGTTTGATGTGCATGAAGGGCCAAAAGGCAACCATGCCAGCCTTATCGTTCCGGTAGAAATGGCGGCAACAGTCAGTGCCTGACCACTTTCTTACTCATTCTGTACAACCCTACCGAAAAATGCCAGCCACAGAAGCTGGCATTTTTTTGCCGTAATTTACGCCCTGAGAATAGAGTTGGGGCAGTTTTACGCATTTCAAGCCTGTCGTCTAATCTGCCTGACCCCGTGCCAGCCACAGCACGCGACTAAACATCTGACGCAGGATCGGCGGAATCGAAGCGGTGCCCCGCTCGGCAGCGTCCATCGCCACGGCAATGGCTAATTCCGGTTTCGACGAGCGCTGAATCGCTTTGGCGATAATCCGGCGCAGATTCATCGGCACATTGTCAGGCAGATGTGCGATACGATGATAGACCTGATTAAAACCCTGCCTGTACAGAAAATGCTCCATATCCAGTGCGGGTAACTGGGTAAGATGATCACTCTCCACCTCATGCTGCGCACCAAACATGCTGCGCGCGGTGGCGGCGTACTTTTTCCCGGCCTCATCACCGTCGGTCAGCACATGCCACTCAATCCCCATGCGCTGCGCAAATTTCAGCAGCGGACGTAAGCCGGACTGGGCAAACTCAATCACCTTCACCCCCTCGGCGGCAAAATGGTGGCCACACTGACGCGCCAGCTCGTTCATGATCCAGACCTCGGTTTCCCCCTCCACCAGCAACCAGCAGCGGGCAAACAGTGACGACGGACGGCTGAAACGGATATGAAAGGCAATGCGCCGGCTGTCTTCCGCACTCATTATCCCCGGCGCCAGACGCCATGCCGCCACCCGCGTGGGTTCGCGCACCAGGCGACAGACCTGCTCCACCGGCACCTGCGACAGCAGTTCGGAAGAGTTGGTGGTGGTGATTTTCTGTAATGGCAGCAGCTCCAGCAAACCCCAGGCGACCGCCAGCATCGTCGGATGCAGCCGCGTTTCCGGATCCTCCACCAGCAGCAGTGGCCGCGCATCAGCATCCAGCCGGTAAGCGCCACGCGCCTGCGCCAGCAAGGCAAACATCTGCAGCACGATCAGTTGCCGGCTACGGCTGTCGGCATCGGCGATCAGCTGGTTAAGGTAGTTGAGGTAACGCCAGCCCTGCGGGGTTTCACGCGCATGATATGACACCCGCCCTCGCGGCGAACTCTGTTCCGGCGACTGCACGCTAAAGTAGTGCTCCAGCAACTGTTGCATGGTTTTCAGCCCCTCGCGCAACGCATGGTCACTGAGATGCTCAGGACGTGATACCAGATCGCGCGTCAGGGTATCAATTTGTCGTGCCAGTGCATCGAGATCGGAGGCATTCTGCGTGGCATCGGTCGCATGGCGCAGGCGACGGGTAAAGCGGGCATCGCGCAGGCGCAGCACCGGATGCAGCGCAATCAGCGCATGGACCTGCTGCTGATTGTCGGCGATGGGCTGCTGATTATGGTCGAGAAACTGGTGGCGGGTGGTTACCTGCTGCTGGTGATCAAGCTCGCCGGAAACCCGATACACAATATGCTGTAAACCGTCTGTACCCTGCTGCCACAGCGAATTCAGCGCCTGATAGCGTGGCGCCTGATGATGGCCAGCCTCACCTTCGCGAAAGCTGAAGGTTATCTGCAGATGACGCTCACGCTGATTAAGATTGCCTGGCGGGAAGTGAAAATCATTCGCCGTAAACTGATACAGCCCGGGCTGCGGAGCGAGTAACAGCGTCAGGGCATCAAGCAGACTCGATTTACCCCAGGCATTTTCACCAATCAGCACATTATTATTTTCCAGTATCAGCGCCAGTCGGTTAAGGCCGCGGAATCCCGTTATTTCGATGCTTTCCAGAATCATAGACGCATTTCCCCCCGCTTTTACTTGAGAATGGCTGCAACCTCTGAGCAGGTCAAGACTGGCTGCCGAACATTACTTTACTCTGCGAACTATTTTGGATAGCGTGTTGCCACTTTTGTATCTGACAAGGACGACCCGGCGCTATGTATTCGGGATTACTGATTATTCTTCTGCCACTGATTATTGGCTATCTGCTGCCGTTCAGGCGCCCCGCGTTATTACGGATGGTTAACCGTCTGCTGAGCTGGATGGTGTATGTGATTCTGTTTTTTATGGGTATCAGCCTCGCGTTTCTCGATAACCTGAGCAGTAATCTGCTGGCGATTTTTCATTATGCGGCGGTCAGCGTCATCTGCATCATCATCTGCAACCTGCTGGCCTTGTGGCTGCTTGAGCGCCGCGCGCCCTGGGCACATCAGCATAAACAGCAAACCCTGCCATCGCGTCTGCATATGGCGCTGGAGTCACTGAAGCTGTGTGGCGTAGTGATTATTGGTTTTGTGCTGGGACTGAGCGAATGGACGCCGCTGCACTATGCCTCGCAGGCCAGTGAATACGCGCTGATCCTGCTGCTGTTTCTGGTCGGCATGCAGCTGCGCGGCAGCGGTATGACCCTGCGCCAGATTGTGCTGAACCGCCGTGGCATGATGGTGGCGGTGGTGGTGGCGCTGAGTGCGTTGCTGGGTGGCCTGATTGCGGCGCTGCTGCTGGGACTGCCGCTAAAAACCGGGCTGGCGATGGCATCAGGTTATGGCTGGTATTCGCTCTCCGGCATTCTGATGACGGAAGCCTTTGGGCCGGTGATTGGCAGCGCGGCATTCTTTAACGACCTGCTGCGTGAACTGCTGGCGATTATGCTGATTCCGGGTCTGATCCGTCAGCATCGCAGCACCGCACTCGGCTTGTGCGGCGCCACTTCAATGGACTTTACCCTGCCGGTGCTGCAACGCAGTGGCGGTATTGAGATCGTTCCGGCGGCGATTGTGCATGGTTTTGTACTTAGCCTGCTGGCACCGGTCCTGATCGCCCTGTTCTCGTCATAATCCGCCGTCGTTGCGGGGCCAGCTGGCTCCGCAGCGACAATATCCCTTCACACTTTTCCCTTTCAGACGCCAGTCCCGTTTTGCTCCTGTCGACTATGCTTTTTCGAGCATTGCAAATAATCAGGAGATAAGGGATGAAACAAACCGTAGCGGCATTAGTGGCCAAAACCCTCGAAAGCGCGGGCGTTAAACGCATCTGGGGCGTCACCGGGGACTCACTGAATGGCCTGAGCGACAGCCTGAACCGTATGGGCACCATTGAATGGATGCCAACCCGCCATGAAGAGGTCGCCGCCTTTGCCGCTGGCGCTGAAGCACATATCAGCGGTGAACTGGCGGTCTGCGCCGGATCCTGTGGCCCCGGCAACCTGCATCTGATAAATGGCCTGTTTGACTGTCATCGCAACCGCGTGCCGGTACTGGCAATCGCAGCGCATATTCCCTCCAGTGAAATCGGCAGCGGCTATTTCCAGGAGACGCATCCGCAGGAGCTGTTCCGCGAATGCAGCCATTACTGTGAACTGGTATCCAATCCCGAGCAGCTGCCGCAGGTGCTGGCGATTGCGATGCGCAAAGCGATCCTTAACCGGGGCGTATCGGTAGTGGTATTGCCTGGCGATGTGGCATTGCAGGCCGCACCGGAAGACGCCAGTGCGGACTGGTATCCATTGCAGCCAGCAAAAGTCCTGCCGCCGGCGAAGCAGCTGGCGGAACTGGCGGCGGCGCTGAACGGCGCCGGTAATATCACGCTGATGTGCGGTAACGGCTGCGCCGACGCGCATGACGAGGTAGTGCAGCTGGCGCAAACCTTAAAAGCGCCGGTGGTGCATGCGTTGCGTGGCAAAGAACATATTGAGTACGACAACCCATACAGCGTAGGCATGACCGGGCTGATTGGTTTCTCCTCCGGTTTCCACGCGATGATGAATGCCGATACGCTGGTGCTGCTCGGCACCCGCTTCCCGTACCGTGCTTTCTATCCGGAGAAAGCCAAAATCATTCAGATTGATATCGATCCCGGCAGCCTCGGCGCCCATAGCCGCGTCGATATGGCGCTGGTCGGTGATATCAAATCCACGCTTACCGCCCTGCTGCCACAGCTGGAAAATAAACCCGACCGTGATTTCCTTGATAAGGCGCTGGAACATTATGTCGATGCGCGTAAAGGGCTGGACGATCTGGCTACGGCCAATGATAAACGGGCGATTCACCCACAATATCTGGCGCAACAAATTAGCCTGCATGCCAGTGACGACGCCATTTTTACCTGCGACGTCGGCACGCCGACCGTCTGGGCGGCGCGTTACCTGAAGATGAATGGCAAGCGCCGCCTGATCGGCTCCTTTAATCATGGCTCGATGGCCAATGCCATGCCGCAGGCGCTCGGCGCACAGTCGCTGGATCGCAACCGTCAGGTGGTGGCGATGTGTGGCGATGGCGGATTCAGTATGCTGATGGGCGACTTTCTCACCATCGCCCAGTTGCAACTGCCGGTAAAAATTGTGGTGTTTAATAACAGCTCGCTGGGATTTGTGGCGATGGAGATGAAGTCTGGCGGCTATCTTACCGACGGCACTGAGCTGAAAAACCCTGACTTTGCCGCGATTGCCGCCGCCTGCGGAGTTAAAGGCATCCGGGTGGAAAAAGCCTCAGAGGTTGATGCCGCGCTGGAACAAGCCTTTGCCCACGACGGACCGGTGCTGGTGGATGTCATCACCGCCAGTGAAGAGCTGGCAATGCCGCCGCAGATTAAAATGGAGCAGGCCAAAGGCTTTAGCCTGTATATGCTGCGCGCGATTATCAGCGGTCGCGGTGATGAAGTGGTGGAACTGGCGAAAACTAACTGGCTGCGGTAAAACATTGTTGAGTATCTGTTACGGACGCAGCGGCGTCCGTTTTTATTAAGGAGAGCAACAGTGGTCGATTTACGCAGTGATACGGTGACCCGTCCGGGCGCCGCCATGCTGGCTGCGATGATGTCTGCAGAAACCGGTGATGATGTTTACGGTGATGATCCAACAGTGAATGCGCTGGAAGCCGAAGCCGCACGACTGAGCGGCAAACAGGCCGCGCTGTTTCTGCCAACGGGTACCCAGGCCAACCTGGTGGCGTTGCTCAGCCACTGTGAGCGCGGCGAAGAATATATCGTCGGACAGCTGGCGCATAACTACAAATATGAAGCAGGCGGCGCGGCGGTGCTGGGCAGTATCCAGCCACAGCCAATCCTCGCCGCTGCCGATGGCACTCTGCCGCTGGATGTGGTCGCTTCAGTCATCAAACCCGATGACGCCCACTTTGCCCGTACCAAACTACTGAGCCTGGAAAATACCCATAATGGCAAAGTACTGCCATTAGCGTATCTGCAACAGGCGTGGGAGTTTACCCGTCAGCATCAGCTGGCGTTGCATATTGATGGCGCGCGTATTTTTAACGCAGTGGTGGAACAGAATGTCACGCTGGAAGAGATTGCCCGCTATTGCGATACCCTGACTATCTGCCTCTCCAAAGGTCTGGGGACGCCGGTAGGCTCACTGCTGTGTGGCGATGCCGCTTATATCAAACGCGCGCGCCGCTGGCGCAAAATGACCGGCGGCGGTATGCGCCAGTCCGGAATTCTGGCGGCGGCAGGACTCTATGCCCTTGAGCATAATGTCGCGCGTTTGCAGCAGGATCACGACAATGCCCGCTGGCTGGCCAGCCAGTTAACCGCCATTGGCGTCGATGTCCGCCGCCAGGATACCAATATGGTCTTTGTGCGACTGCCTGCGGAGCAGGTGCAACCGCTGCAAAGCTATCTGCTGGCGCGCGGGATTATGATCAGTGCTGGTCCGGTGACCCGGCTGGTCACGCATCTTGATGTTGATCGTCATGCGCTGGAGCAACTGGTGGCGCACTGGAAGGCATTTTTAGCTGGCTGATAATGCCACGGGCGGCAAGAACGCCGCCCGTATCAATGGTTTTCACCCTCACCGTCGCTATCAATCCCGCGGATACTTCTCAATCAGCGCTTGCGCAATTGCCTCGGTTTCTGCATCCGCCAGGCCACGATAATCCGTCTGACGGAAATGCATCTGGAAAGCAGCAATCACTCGCTGCTGCTGCTGTTCACTCATTCCCTCGGTCACCTGATAGCCATAGCGCGCCAGCAGTCCCAGCAACTTATCAACCGGCACGGGCTGTTGCGCATCGCGGCCATTCAGCCAGAAATGCACACGCGCCGCATCAGGCCAGGCGCCTAAACCCTGCTGTGCCAGCATCGCCCACGGAAACAGCGGGCCCGGATCCTGTTTGCGCTGTGGAGCAATATCACTGTGACCGACAATATTTTCCGCTGGGATCTGGTAGCGCTGCACAATATCGCGCATCAGCGGTTGCAGCACGGCGATCTGTTGCGCAGTAAACGGCGTCCACACCGGGCCGGTAAGATGCCGCTGCCAGCCGGCATTCACCAGTTCAATGCCAATTGAAGTGTCATTGATACGCGTCGCGCCGCGCCAGAAGCTGATGCCCGCATGCCACGCCAGTTGTGATTCCGGCACCAGTTGCCAGATTAGCGGCTCGCCTTGTTTCAGTGGTGGACGGTCCGGGATCAGATAATGGACGCTGACCTCGCGGTCAGTCAGGGTTGCCAGCGAACGGGGGAAATCTTCCGCCGTATAGTGAAGAACCAGCACTTTAATGCGTGGACGCGCGCCCAGCGCCGCATGGCGTGTATCCACCTGGTAACCGTCGCGTTGCTCGATACCGGGCGTCGAACAGGCGCTAAGCCACAATACCATCAGCAGCATCCAGTAGCGCATTAGCGGGTCTTAACTGCCGTACCACTGACGCTGACCATCAGCATACTGCTGTCTTTACCGACGGTTTCATAATCGATATCAATGCCGACGATAGCATCTGCGCCCAGTGCCTGCGCCTGCTCTTCCATCTCCTGAAAAGCCAGCTGGCGCGCCTTGCGCAGCTCTTTCTCATAAGCGCCAGAGCGTCCGCCAACGATATCGCGGATACCGGCGAAGAAGTCGCGGAAAATATTGGCGCCCAGAATCGCCTCACCGGTCACGACACCGCAATACTCAGTAATCGGTTGTCCTTCCAGCGTTGGGGTAGTGGAAAATTTCATCGTACTCTCCTTTTGTGCTTCATGGCCCGTAGGGTGAAAAACCGTGGCTATACTTTATGCTAAAAATAATGACTTGCCAGTTAACAATAAGGAAATAGAAATGAAAAACAGAGCCTTCGCCGTACTTTTACCGGCTGCGCTATTGCTGAGCGCCTGCACCACGGTTGAACCGGTTTATAAAGATAATGGCAGTCGCCTCGGCGCCTGCATCGATGGCGGGCCGGATACGGTGGCGCAAAAATTTTATGACTTGCGAACCCAGCAACCCACGCAGGGATTACTCAATGCGCAACAGCTGGCGCAGTACCGCCCTTATCTGAGCGATGCTCTGTATCAGAAGTTGCTGCAGGCGAATGCGAAAAGTGATAAACCGGCGGGCGATCTGTTCTCCAGCCTGCCAGCCGGCCCCACCTCCGCCAGCGTGGCCGATGCCTCCACTATTCCTAACCGTGATGCGCGCAATATTCCGCTACGCGTCAGTCTGAGCCGTGAAGGCGACAAAACGGTGCAGTGGCAGGATGAAGTGCTGATGGTGCAGGAAGGCAGCTGCTGGGCGGTGGATGATGTGCGTTATGTCGCTAACTGGCAGCATCCGGCGGGTGGCAGTCTGAGTCAGATTCTTGAAAAATAATGCATTATTAAGCGCGCCGCGATCCTGCGGCGCGTCAGGTTCATTCCCCCACGAAAAATCATCCCTTCCAGCCCGCCTCAGCGTTGCATTGCGCTATCTTGTGCTACGCTTTATTAACATCACTTATCATAAATAAATTTCAACGCACGAAGATTGCATAACTATGCTGTCGACGTTAAGATTCACGACATCAATTGCTATTCACTATTTGCGCATGAGTATTCAACTAAACGGTATTAACTGCTTTTACGGCGCCCATCAGGCGCTGTTCGATATTCAACTGGAATGTCCTGAAGGTGAAACTCTGGTTCTGCTCGGCCCAAGCGGCGCTGGCAAGAGCTCGCTGCTGCGCGTGCTGAATTTACTTGAGATGCCGCGTTCCGGCACCCTGAGTATTGCAGGCAATAACTTCGACTTCAGTAAAACCCCTGGCGACAGCGCCATTCGCGAATTGCGCCAGAATGTCGGCATGGTATTCCAGCAATATAATCTCTGGCCTCATCTGACCGTGATGCAGAATCTGATTGAAGCGCCCTGCCGCGTACTGGGTCTGAGTAAAGATCAGGCGCGCGCCCGCGCCGATAAGCTGCTCGATCGTCTGCGTCTGACTAAGTTTGTTGATCGTTTTCCACTGCATCTTTCCGGTGGCCAGCAGCAGCGCGTGGCGATTGCCCGCGCGCTGATGATGGAACCGGCGGTATTGCTGTTTGATGAGCCGACCGCTGCGCTGGACCCGGAAATCACTGCCCAGATTGTGACGATTATTCGCGAACTGGCGCAGACCAATATCACTCAGGTTATCGTCACCCACGAAGTCGAAGTTGCCCGTAAGACCGCCAGCCGGGTGGTGTATATGGAAAACGGCTATGTGGTGGAACAAGGCGATGCCAGCCGCTTTACACAGCCGCAAACCGATGCGTTTGCCAACTA
Organism: Winslowiella toletana; assembly: GCF_017875465.1. Lineage (NCBI taxonomy): Bacteria > Pseudomonadati > Pseudomonadota > Gammaproteobacteria > Enterobacterales > Erwiniaceae > Winslowiella > Winslowiella toletana. The sequence continues at coordinate 4,118,180 of NZ_JAGGMQ010000001.1, read as the reverse complement.
TCTTTCGCACTGATTCAGGACATAATGATGAAAAAAGTGGTACTTGCCGCGCTGTTAGCCGGATTAAGCCTGAGCGCGACCGCTGCGCAGACAATTCGTTTCGCCACCGAAGCCTCTTACCCGCCGTTTGAGTTCGTTGATTCTGACAACAAAATTCAGGGTTTCGATGTTGATCTGGCGAATGCGCTCTGTAAAGAGATCGACGCTGACTGTACCTTTACCAATCAGGCGTTTGACAGCCTGATCCCCAGCCTGAAATTCCGTCGTTTTGACGCGGTGATGGCCGGCATGGATATCACCCCGGAACGTGAAAAGCAGGTGCTGTTCACCAAAGCGTATTACGATAACTCCGCGACCTTTATCGTACAGAAAGGCAAAGTGACGGACGCCGCGGCGCTGAAAGGCAAGCGTGTGGGCGTGCAGAACGGCACCACGCACCAGAAATACCTGTCAGAAAAACAGACCGGCGTCACTACCGTGCCTTATGACAGCTATCAGAATGCGATTCTCGATCTGAAAAATGGTCGTATCGATGCGGTATTTGGTGATACTGCGGTGGTGAACGAGTGGCTGAAACAGAATCCAAACCTCGCGGCACTCGGTGATAAAGTTACCGATAAAGCTTACTTCGGCACCGGTCTCGGCATTGCGCTGCGTCAGGGCAACACCGATCTGCAAGGCAAATTTAATGCCGCGCTGGACAAAGTGAAAGCTGACGGTACTTACAAAACGATCTACGAAAAATGGTTTCAGCAGTAATTAGATGAGCGAACTCACTCCTCTGGCAAGCGCCGCGGCGATGACCGTCGGCCTTGCCGTTTGTGCTTTAATTGTCGGGCTGATTCTGGCGATGGTTTTCGCCGTGTGGGAATCGGCCCGCTGGCGTCCGTTAGCCTGGCTCGGCACCGGTCTGGTGATGCTGTTTCGCGGCCTGCCGGAAATTCTGGTGGTGCTGTTTATCTATTTCGGCGCCTCGCAGCTGCTGCTGACTCTGTCGGACGGTTTTACGCTTAATTTCGGTCTGTTCCAGCTGCCAGTGCAGATGCAAATCGAAAACTTCGATGTCAGTCCGTTTCTTTGCGGAGTGATTGCCCTGTCGCTGCTCTACGCCTCCTATGCCTCGCAAACCCTGCGCGGTGCGCTGAAAGCGGTGCCGGTGGGACAGTGGGAGTCGGGACAGGCGCTGGGCATGAAAAAGGCGGCGATATTTTTCCGCCTGATTATGCCGCAGATGTGGCGTCATGCATTGCCGGGGCTGGGTAATCAGTGGCTGGTGCTGCTGAAAGATACCGCGCTGGTATCACTGATCAGCGTCAACGATATTATGTTGCAGACCAAAAGCATCGCCACCCGCACGCAGGAGCCTTTTACCTGGTATATGATGGCGGCAGTGATCTATCTGCTGATTACGCTGTTCAGTCAGTTTGTGCTGAAACGCATTGAGCTGCGCACCACGCGCTTTGAACAGGGAAATAGCTGATGCTTGAGTATTTACCTGAGTTACTCAAAGGCCTGCATACCAGCCTGACGCTGACCGTCACCTCGCTGATTCTGGCGCTGGTATTGTCGTTAATCTTTACCGTGGTGCTGGCGCTGAAAGTGCCGCTGGTCAGCCAGCTGGTGAAAGGCTATATCACGCTATTTACCGGTACGCCGCTGCTGGTACAGATCTTCCTGATCTACTACGGTCCGGGACAGTTTCCGTCAATCCAGCAGATACCGTGGTTATGGCATTTTCTCTCGCAGCCGTGGCTGTGTGCGCTGCTGGCGCTGTCGCTAAACAGCGCCGCTTACACCACGCTGTTGTTCCATGGCGCGGTGCGCGCGATTCCGTCCGGTCAGTGGCAATCCTGTGCCGCGCTGGGAATGAATCGCAAAGATACACTGCGTATTTTGCTGCCCTATGCCTTTAAACGCGCTCTCTCCTCTTATTCTAATGAGGTGGTGCTGGTATTTAAAAGCACCTCGCTGGCCTACACCATTACCCTGATGGAAGTGATGGGCCACGGACAGCTGCTGTATGGCCGCACCTATGATGTAACAGTGTTTGCCGCCGCCGGTTTAATCTATCTGGTGGTCAATGGTTTGCTGACGCTGATGATGAGGTTGATCGAACGGCGGGCATTAGCTTTCGAGCATAGAAACTGATGAAAAGGCGCGTATATCGCGCCTTTTTCATTATTTATACACAAATATTGCATATTAATGCATTTAATGGCATCTTGTTGCTCGCCTCAGGGCAGAAAAATGATAATGAGAACAGGAGCCTGACCGATGAAAAAAGTGTTACTCGCCGCTTTACTTGCCAGTGTCGCCTTTAGCGCCAGCGCAGCGGAAAAAATTCGCTTTGCGGCTTCCGCTACCTATCCACCGTTTGAATCGCTGGATAGTAACAACCAGATCGTCGGTTTTGATATCGATCTTGCCAAAGCGCTGTGTCAGCAGATGCAAGCCGAGTGTAGCTTTACCAATAATCCGTTTGACAGCCTGATCCCGGCGCTGAAATTCCGCCGCTACGACGCGGTGATCTCCGGCATGGATATCACCCCCGAGCGCAGCAAGCAGGTGGCCTTTACTCAGCCCTACTACGCCAACTCGGCGGTGGTGATTGCGCAGAAAGGCAAATTCAGCAGCATTGAGGATCTGAAAGGCAAACGCGTGGGGATGGAAAACGGCACTACCCATCAGAAATTCCTGCAGGATAAGCATCCGGACGTCACAGCGGTGGCCTATGACAGCTACCAGAATGCGATTCTCGATCTGAAAAATGGTCGCCTGGATGGCGTATTTGGCGATACGGCCGTGGTTAATGAGTGGCTGAAAAGCAATCCAAATCTTGCTACCGTCGGCAATCATGTCACCGATGCGCAATACTTTGGCGCTGGTTTAGGGATTGCGGTGCGCCCGGACAATAAAGCGCTGCTGGAGAAACTGAACAGTGCGCTGACGGCGATTAAAGCTGACGGTACTTACCAGAAAATCAGCGATCGCTGGTTCCCGCAGTAATTTGCGTGGGCGGCGCTAACGTCGCCCCTGAGCCATTCGCTTCAGTAACGTCAGCACTTCGTAATGCGCGGTATGCGGAAACATATCAAACAGCTGTACCCGCTCAATACGATAGTTTGGCAGCCGCGCAATATCTGTCGCCATGGTCTGCGCATTACAGCTGGAATAGAGAATATGCTGCGGCGCCATCCGGCTTAAATAGTCACATAGCTCCGCGCCAATGCCGCGACGCGGCGGATTGACCAGCACCAGTTCCGGCACCGCGCCATTAGCGGTAGCAAACTGCGTTGAATCCAGCGCGGCAAACTGCACTTTCTCCAGTCCCATCATTTCCGCCGAACGGCGGGCGCAGGCGATAGCTTCGGCGCTGATCTCAATGCCGGTTAAGCTCATCTGCGGCGTGGCGCAATGCAGACCAAAACCGCCGACGCCACAGAACAGATCCCACATCTGCGTCACCGCCAGTTCGCTGGTCCAGGCGCGCGCGCTGGCATACAGTTCAGCAGCCACCAGCGGGTTAGTCTGGAAAAAGCTTTGCGGACGAATAAACAGCGGCACATGGTTTAACTGCTCCGCCAGCGCCTGATTATCGCTCAGCGCAATTTCTTCATCGCCTTCCATTATCGCCATATGCACCGGCTGGATATTGGCGGAGATCACGCTAAGTTGCGGTAGCTGCTGCTGTAACCACGGCAGCGCCGCTTTCAGCTGTGCCAGCTTATTGTGGGAACGCAGCACAAAACGCAGCATCAGCGCCCCCTGCTGGCTGCTTTGCGTCAGCAGGATATATTTCAGCTCACCGCGTTTGCGCGCCACATTGTAAGGCGTCAGACCCGCACGGGCGATAAATGGCTTCAGTTGCGCAAAAACGGCGTTAAACGATGCCGGATAGAGCGGACAGGCGGTCAGATCGACCGGTGTTCCATCACGATGCAGCATCCCGAGCAGCGGGCGTTCGACGCTGCCGCTCACCACCATTTTGGCTTTATTGCGGAATCCCTGCTGCGCCGAGATTACCGGCTCACGCCACTCAGCGGGCGCATGCTCAGCCAGCAGCTGTTCAAGATGGGACTGTTTTACGGAGAGCTGTTGTGGATAAGGGGTTTCCAGCCACTGGCAGGATCGACAACGATCCGCCTGATAAAGCGCGCAGTGCATGATAAAGCCTGTGTAGTAGTCATCACCTGAAAAACGGCGGGAATTATAGCATTATTTCTTGCGAAAAAACGCCCGACTGCTGGCAGGGGCAAACAGCAGTATCAGCACCACCAGATCGGGGATTTTTTGCAGTATCAGGGTATGGATAATTTCCGTATTGGTCGCGCCGCTGATACTGAAAATTTCCGGATAGACCCAGCCCAGCGACGCCACCAGCATATACAACATCACCACCAACTGGGTAATGGCATAGCCCCAGCGTCCCCAGTTGGCGCCGCGCATCAGTACGATGGCGCAACGCAACTCAATAAAGAAGATCAGCTGGCTGGCAATAAAGATCAACGTAGAGTCCCAGGCCTGCGCACTGCGGTGCACAAAATCAGCAATCTCTTCGTAGCCCAGCTCATTCGCCAGCAGCAGCACGCTCAGGCAGCGGGTGGCGATAATTGCACTACCGGCGATCAATACCGGTACAGGAATCGCGGAGCGCGGTTCAGTCATACTTTGCCCCGCTCTGAACAGATCCGACATCCACTTTCTCTCCTGCAGGCCCGGCGCTGGCGGACCAATGATCAACAAGAGCGGCCAGAAAGGCCGCTCTTTAAGGTTTATCCCTTTCGCTAATCATTATTTTGGCAAAATATTGTGCTTTCAGCCACGTCTTGCTTTCTGAATATCGCGAACCCGCTGCTTTTCTTCATGGGCCATAAAGCGCCAGGCGATAAAGCCGACAATACCGACCACAAACAGAATCAGCGACGCCAGTGCGTTGATTTCCGGATTCACCCCACGGCGTACCGTAGCAAAGATCTGCATTGGCAGTGTGGTTGCGCCCGGGCCGGTAACAAAACTGGAGATCACCAGGTCATCCAGTGACAGGGTAAAGGCCAGCAGCCAGCCGGTAACAATCGCCGGCGCAATCATCGGTACGGTAATGACAAAGAACACTTTTAACGGTGTGGCGCCCAGATCCATCGCCGCTTCTTCGATGGAACGATCCAGCTCACGCAGACGCGAGTTAATCACCACCGCCACATAGGCGGTACAGAACGTGACATGCGCCAGCCAGATGGTCAGCATGCCGCGATCGCTCGGCCAGCCGATAGCGTGTCCCATCGCCACAAACAGCAGCAGCAGCGACAAACCAGTGATCACATCCGGCATCACCAGTGGCGCGGTCAGCATGAAGGCAAAGCCGGTTGAACCGCGAAAACGGCCAAAGCGTACGATCACCACCGCCGCGATGGTTCCCAGCACCACCGCAGCGGTCGCGGCCAGCGCCGCAATCGACAGGCTGAGGGTCACCGCGCTGATCATCGCGTCATCCTGGAACAATACCTTGTACCAGTGGAAGGAGAAGCTCTCCCACACAGTGACCAGCTGAGAACGGTTAAACGAGTAGACCACCAGCAACAGCATTGGCGCATACAGCAGGCTGAAACACACCAGCAGAATCGCGGTGCGCCACGGCGAACGCACCGCAGGAAGATTATTCATGCTTTGTCTCCCATCTCTTTATTCTGATGCTTATGGAACCAGATAATCGGCAGGATCAGGATCAACAGAATAATCACCGCCAGCGCCGACGCCACTGGCCAGTCGCGGTTATTAAAGAACTCCTGCCAGATAATACGGCCAATCATAATACTGTCCGGGCCGCCGAGCAGTTCCGGGATCACGTACTCGCCGACCGCCGGGATAAACACCAGCATCGAACCGGCAATAATGCCGCCTTTCGTCAGCGGGACAATCACCTTAAAGAACGTTTTCAGCGGTCCGGCGCCGAGATCCAGCGACGCTTCCACCAGCGAATAGTCGATACGCGTCAGCGCGGTATAGATCGGCAGCACCATAAACGGCAGATAGCAGTAAACAATACCGATATACACCGCAATATTGGTGTAGAGGATTTCCAGCGGGTGATCGATAACCCCCGCCCACATCAGAAAATGGTTGAGAACACCGTTGTTATTCAGCAGCCCCATCAGCGCGTAAACGCGCACCAGGAATGAGGTCCATGACGGCAGAATCACCAGCAACAGCAGGATATTGCGCACCGACGGTTTACTCTGCGCCACCGCCCACGCCAGTGGATAGCCGATCAGCAGACAGATAATGGTCGAAATCCCTGCCAGCTTCAGCGACTGCAGGTAAGCATCGGCATAGAGTGGATCATCGGTCAGCTGCAAATAGTTGGCGAGATTCAGGATCAGGCTAAACTGATCGTCGGCCCAGCTAATCAGATCGGTATACGGCGGAATGGCGCGCGCCACTTCGGCGAAACTGATTTTCAGCACAATTAAAAATGGCAGCAAAAACAGCAGGATCAGCCACAGATAAGGCAGTGCGATCACCAGCTTGCGCCCATGTCGCAGCAACAAACGTCCGGGCAGGCCATGGACTGCCTGCGCGCTGACGGCCGCTGGTTCAGTGGATGTTTCGTGATATTGGCTCATACTTCCCTCAACTCAGACCGTCAGCACCACACAGCTGTCAGTATCCCAACAGAGATGGACTTCATCACCCCAGGTTGGCGCACCTTTGCGGAAGCGATGCGCATTCTGCAACTGGGCAGAGATCATCTGGCCGCTGCGTAAGCGCACATGATAAATCGACAAGTCACCGAGATAGGCAATATGCACCACTTCACCGACGGCAAAGTTACAGCCATCGGCCGGAGGCTGATCGCACAGCATCACCTTTTCCGGGCGCAGGGCGATAAACACCGGCACGTTATCGGTAACCGAGGCGTCAGAATCGACCTTCAGTGGGTTAATCAGCCCCGGGCTGTCAATCACCAGACCATCTTCCTGACGGTCACGCAGCAACCCTTCAAACACGTTAACTGAGCCGATAAATTCGGCGCTGTACCGGCTGGTTGGATGTTCATAAATCTCTTCCGGCTCACCAATCTGCTCAAACTTACCGCGATTCATAATCGCAATCCGTCCCGCCATGGTCATCGCCTCTTCCTGATCGTGGGTCACCATTACACAGGTGGCGCCAACACGCTCAAGAATATCGACCACTTCCAGCTGCATGCGGTCACGCAGTTTTTTATCCAGCGCGCCCATCGGTTCATCCAGCAACAGCAGCTTTGGCCGTTTGGCGAGGCTGCGCGCCAGCGCTACACGCTGACGCTGACCGCCAGAGAGCTGGTGAGGTTTACGTCTGGCATACTCCTGCATATGCACCAGCGCCAGCATCTCCTCCACCCGACTGGCGATCTCGCCGCGCGCCAGTTTGTCCTGCTTCAGGCCAAAGGCGATATTCTGCTCCACCGTCATATGCGGAAACAGGGCATAGGACTGGAACATCATATTAATCGGCCGCTGATACGGCGGAACATGCGACAAATCTTGTCCGTCCAGCCAGATAGTGCCCTGCGTTGGCGGCTCAAAACCGGCCAGCATGCGCAATAAGGTCGACTTGCCACAACCCGACGGGCCAAGCAGAGCAAAGATTTCGCCTTTATAGATGGTCAGGCTGACATCATCAACAGCGTGCTGACCATCAAAGGATTTGGTCAGATTGCGGATTTCCAGCAGCGGCGTTAACGCCTTTGCGGTTTTATTTTGCGGACGAGGGATCGCGTCGTTCACTAACATTACTCTCCGGTGCGAAGCGGGAATAAACGGCAAGGCCGTTAAATGACACAACAGAGGCCAGTACAGAGCCTCTGTTGTTTTATCTGTTATCTTTCTGACGAGCGGCGATAACGCCGCCCCTACAGAGGGTATCTGAATCATCGTAGGGGCGGCGTTATCGCCGCCCACTGTTAACGATTATTTACCACTTTTAACTTTAGTCCATGCACGGGTGCGCACACGGTCAAGTTTTGGATCCTGCACTTTCAGGATAAACAGTTTGGCCATCGCCGCCTCGGTTGGATAGATCCCCGGGTTGTTACGGACATCGGCTTCAACCAGTGGCACAGAGGCTTTATTGCCGCTGGCATAAAACATCTTATTAGAGATTTCAGCGATAACTTTCGGCTCCATCAGATAGTTGATGAACTGATAAGCTTCATCGACATTTTTCGCATCTTTTGGAATTGCCAGCATATCGAAGAACGCCAGTGCGCCCTCTTTTGGAATGCTGTAAGCAATATCGACGCCATTTTTGGCTTCGATGGCACGGTCTTTCGCCTGCAGAATATCCCCTGCCCAGCCGATGGCCACACAGGTATTACCGTTAGCCAGATCGTTAATATACTGCGAAGAGTGGAAATAACGGATGCTCGGACGCAGTTTCAACAACAGATCAGTGGCCGCGCCAGAGTAATCTTTCGCGTCGCTGCTGTTAGGATCTTTACCCAGATAGTTCAGCACGGTAGCAAAAATCTCTTCCGGTGCATCAAGGAAGGAGACGCCACAGCTTTTCAGTTTTTCGAGGTTTTCCGGTTTCAGCACCAGATCCCAGCTGTTGACTGGCGCATCTTTACCCAGTGCCGCTTTCACCTTCTCGACGTTATAGCCGATACCGGTGGTCGCCCACAGATACGGGATAGCGTATTTGTTGCCCGGATCGTGCTGCTCTAATTTCTTCATCAGCTCAGGATCGAGGTTTTTGTAGTTTGGCAGTTTGCTCCTGTCCAGCGGCTGAAACACGCCGGATTCCAGCTGACGCGCAAGGAAGCTGGAGGAAGGCACCACCACATCATAACCGGTGCTACCGGCCATCAGTTTGCCTTCCAGCACTTCATTGGAGTCGAAGACGTCATAAACGACTTTAATGCCGCTCTGTTTTTCGAAATTCGCCACCGTATCCGGCGCGATATAGTCTGACCAGTTATAGACGTGCAGCGTCTTTTGTTCTGCCATTGTGCCAGCGGAAACCGCCATCAACGCCCCGGCAACCACGGCTGACAACCATTTTTTACGTTGGTTGAACATGTTTTACTTCCTCCTGAACAGGCCAAACGGTTATGCAGAACAAGCGACTGATAAACATCCTATCGCTGATCATTTAAGTTAAAAAATACCGGCTTACAATGAATCAATATTCACGCGCTGTTTAATAGAAAAAACCTATACCTGCGCGGGTGTTGCACGCGAAATGCAGCCCCGCAAGAATAGCCCCGCAAGCAGGTACAGGCCAGCCCTCAGCGTAAAAAACGCCTTTTATCGATTTTTTATGCATGTTTCTTCTATGTGATACGCCAGTTATGGCATAAGCCACGCGAAATATCTGGCAATTAAGGGCAAAATGCAGAATAAAAAGTGGTGAGGTAAAAATGAAAAATGCCGCAAAAAGCGGCATTTAAACAGCGGGGAACCGCTTTAGTGCAACATTGACTGCCGCGTGACAATCGACGTGCGATCGTCATCCTCGCCAACCACTAATAAATTGTTGGCAAACGCCTCGAGGATCACCATCGAAATCTGCTCTTCGCTCTGTTTCATAAAGTGCGAAAACTGACCGATGGTGACACCTGCGGTGATCGCTATCGACTGGCAGACAATCAGTTTTGGCAGATTATCATCCTGAATATCGAGGAACGCTTTAACCGTCAGCGAACTGGCATTGATCTGCGACAGATCGGCCACCAGTGGGATCAGCGCGGTGGGCTTCACCTCAGCCAGCGCGGAAAACAGAATAACGTCATCGACCAGATCGAGCTTGGCATCGAAAACGCCATCAAAATTTTGCATATGCGGCAGATGAAGCGCCTGGCAGGCATCGCACTCAAACCAGGTGATACTTTGCTGATCCAGCCAACGTCGTAACACGTCAATATCTGGAACGACGAGTGAATCCATAACCTACTGCCTCATGCCGCCAATTAAAGAGCGCACAGCTTACGGAAAAAGTGTCGCAAACACTACGCCGATGAGTGAAATATGGCACTTAACCGCCGGTTTTCAGACTGAAGCCAGGGCAGGCATGGCGCTCAATCCACTCAATCATCAGGCTGGCAATATCCAGCGCGGTAATATTTTCAATCCCTTCCAGACCCGGCGACGCGTTGACTTCCATCACTAACGGCCCGCGTGCAGCACGTAAAATATCGACGCCAGCCACATCCAGACCCAGCGTGGTAGCGGCTTTAACCGCCATTTCCCGTTCGCGCTGGCTGATCTCCACCCGCCGCGCAGTGCCGCCGCGATGCAGATTGGAGCGGAAATCCCCCTCCTTCGCCTGCCGCTCAATGGCGCCCACTACCTGATCGCCAATCACCAGGCAACGGATATCGCAACCCCGGGCTTCCTTAATATACTCCTGCACAAGGATATGGGCATTAAGGCCGCGAAAGGCTTCAATCACGCTCTCCGCCGCCTGCCGGGTTTCCGCCAGCACCACGCCAATCCCCTGCGTTCCTTCCACCAGTTTAACCACCAGCGGCGCACCGCCCACCATATCGATTAAATCGCGGCTGTCATCCGGCGAATGGGAAAAGCCGGTGACCGGCATATCAATCCCCTGCCGCGCCAGCAGCTGCAACGAGCGCAACTTGTCACGGGCGCGGGTAATCGCCACCGACTCATTCAGCGGATAACTGCCGCACATTTCAAACTGGCGTAGCACCGCCATGCCATAGAATGTGGTGGCCGGGCCAATCCGTGGGATCACCGCATCAAAGTGGCCAAGCGGCTGACCACGATAGTGCAGTGCCGCTGAGGCCGGATTGATATTCATATAGCAGGAGAGCGGGTCGATAATCTCGATCTGATGCCCGCGCGCCAGCGCAGCTTCGCGCAGGCGTTTGCAGGAGTAGAGATTACCGTCGCGGGATAGAATCGCAATTTTCACCAGCAAGCCTCACAGACAATTTTAACGTGTTGCCCAGCCCTGTTTATGCAGGAAATCGAGAATAAACGGGCGGCTCTCTTTAATCATGGTGCGCTGAATATGCGCGCTCCAGGTATCAGTACGCTGATGGCTGTCACGCTGCTGATAGTAATCCAGCAACTGCTGGTCATACTCATCCAGCACGCTGGTATCCATCGGCTGATAACGGTTTTCATGCACCAGCATTTTAGCCGGCATGCGTGGCTTCACATCCGGTTGCTGATCCGGCCAGCCGAGACACATGCCAAACAGCGGCAGCACATGTTTTGGCACGTCAAGCAACTCACTGACCGCCGCGATATTATTGCGGATGCCGCCGATAAATACCCCGCCCAGCCCTAACGACTCGGCGGCGACCAGCGCGTTTTGCGCCATCAGGGCAGTATCGACACAACCCAGCAGCAGTTGCTCCGCCAGCCCCAGCTGTGCATCCGGACACATCTGCAGGTGGCGATGAAAATCAGCGCAGAATACCCAGAACTCCGCCGCCTGCGCGACATACTTCTGGCCACCGCTCAGCTCAACCAGCTGCTGACGCAGTTCAGGATCGGTAATGCGAATAATTGACGAGCACTGTAAAAAACTTGAGGTCGAAGCCGACTGCGCGGCGGCAATAATCGCCTCGCGTTGTGCATCGGTAATCGGCTGTTCGTTAAAAGCACGAATCGAGCGATGTGAACGCAATAAATCAATGGTCGGCGTCATCAGAATCTCCGGTTTTGGTGGTTTTGTTTTGGTGCCTGCCGCTGCCCAGCAGCTGAGGCGCCAGCGCCTGCGCAGTACGCCACATCAGAGTGACGGCTGCGGGCAGCATTAACAGCACACCGGCAAAAAACATCAGCGTGGCGGCAGCTTTGCCGCTCAGCCAGTCGGGCAGCGTCAGCCACTGGTTTACCGACAGCATCGCCAGCACCAGCAGTAAAATGCCCAGCACTTCCAGTACCAGCACCGCTTTAGGTAATTGAGCAAATGCACGCATGTTAACCTCCGCTGCGCGGGAGTCGATAACGACTCCCCTACGATGTTTCAGATACCCTAAAGTAGGGGCGGCGTTCTCGCCGCCCGCCTGCCAGATGCGTCGGCAGCCACATATTAAAGCCTAATCAGCGGTCTTCTGCATAGTCTGTGCAAATCAGATTAACAGGCAATTCCTTCTTCCTTTCAGCAAACGAAGCGGGCATCATAAGCCCATTAAGCGATAAAATGTGATGTTAATCACAGAACAGAATCTAACCTTTGAGGAGTTACCTATGTTTGCAGTGATCTTTGGACGTCCGGGCTGCCCTTACTGTGTGCGCGCGAAAGAGCTGGCTGAAAAACTGACCGAAGAGCGTGAAGATTTTAACTTCCGTTATATTGATATCCACGCAGAAGGCATCAGCAAAGCTGACCTGGAGAAAACTGTGGGTAAACCGGTTGAAACTGTGCCGCAAATCTTCCTCGATCAGAAACATATCGGCGGTTGCACTGATTTTGAAGCTTACGCCAAAGAGAACCTGAACCTGTTCCAGTAATTCCAGCGTAAGAAAAAAAACCGGGTAGCGATACCCGGTTTTTTTATGGCTGTTATTTGCCTACGAGCGCGGTCGCGAGCCAAACATCGCCCGCCACAGCATCACTACCAGCGCGCCGGATCCACACCAGAACAGCGCACTGGCATACCACGCCAGCTCCTGCCAGAAACTTGCCGCAACAATAAAACGCGTATGCGACAACAGCAGACAAAGTGGAATTGACAGCAACGCGCCGCCAAGTGCCACGCTGAGCGGCGCCTCACGGGCAGTGACCCCGGCCAGTACACCGGGAAGGATAAACAGCAGCATGCCTGGCTGAACCCGGATTTCGCCGGGGCTATCAACGGCCATACCGAAACGTACGATGATAAACACCGCACAAAACAACATGACACAAGTCAATACGCCCGATAAACGGACGCCCTGTAACAACATAGCGGGTCCTCAGCTGATTCTGTTCGATAGCCTGCCGTTGAATTAACCACGGTGTTAATTCAAGAAAAGATAATGCCAAAAATTTAAAAACGCGTTGTTTTTACTGGCTGAAAAATAAATAAGTGATTAAAATATTCTCGCTTTAATTTATCCCTGCATAAATTCCGCTACCGGGCGCTAAAAACAGCGTCGCGTCCGCTTACAGTCAGATAAACGTTAGCGCATAAATTTATTTCTATCAACAACTTGCTGGTAAACAAGAAGTTAACCTGTGAACATAAACGTCGCCGAATTGTTAAGCGGGAATTACATCCTGTTATTATTTGTAGTACTGGCTTTAGGACTGTGCTTAGGAAAATTACGCTTAGGTTCTGTACAACTGGGTAATTCCATTGGCGTTTTAGTGGTCTCTCTGCTGCTGGGGCAACAACACTTCGTAATAAATACTGAGGCGCTAAATCTCGGGTTTATGTTATTTATTTTTTGTGTCGGCGTGGAAGCCGGGCCTAACTTTTTTTCAATCTTCTTCCGCGACGGTAAAAATTACCTGATGCTGGCGGTGGTGATGGTGCTCAGCGCGATGATAATGGCGCTCGGCCTCGGTAAACTGCTGGGCTGGGATATCGGTTTAACCGCCGGCATGCTGGCAGGTTCGATGACCTCCACTCCGGTGCTGGTGGGCGCTGGCGACACCCTGCGCCAGACCATCAGCGACCCGCAAGCCCTGAGCCGTATGCAGGATAATCTCAGCCTCGGCTACGCCCTCACCTACCTCGTCGGACTGGTCAGCCTGATCTTTGGCGCGCGCTATCTGCCAAAACTGCAACATCAGGATCTGCCTACCTGCGCGCAACAGATTGCGCGCGAGCGCGGGCTGGATACTGACAGCATCCGCAAAGTCTACCTGCCGGTGATCCGCGCCTACCGCGTCGGCCCGGAGCTGGTGGCCTGGGCTGACGGCAAAAATCTGCGCGAGCTGGGCATCTATCGCGCCACCGGCTGCTATATTGAGCGAATTCGGCGTAACGGTATTCTGGCCAGCCCGGATGGTGATGCAGTGCTGCAGCCAGGCGATGAGATCTCGCTGGTCGGCTATCCGGATGCACACTCACGGCTGGATACCAGTTTCCGTAACGGTAAAGAGGTGTTCGATCGCGATTTGCTGGATATGCGCATCGTCACCGAAGAGATTGTGGTCAAAAATAATAATGCGGTGAATAAGCGGCTGAGCCAGTTAAAACTGACCGACCATGGCTGCTTCCTTAATCGGGTGATCCGCAGTCAGATAGAAATGCCGATCGACGACAGCATTATGCTGAATAAGGGCGATGTACTGCAGGTTAGCGGCGAAGCGCGCCGGGTAAAAACCGTCGCGGATCGCATCGGCTTTATCTCCATTCACAGTCAGCTTACCGATCTGCTGGCATTCTGCTCTTTCTTTATTATTGGTTTGATGATTGGCATGATCACCTTCCAGTTTAGCGGTTTCAGTTTTGGTATTGGTAATGCCGCAGGTCTGCTGTTTGCCGGTATTATGCTTGGCTTCTTGCGCGCCAACCATCCGACCTTTGGTTATATTCCGCAGGGTGCGCTGACCATGGTGAAAGAGTTTGGCCTGATGGTGTTTATGGCTGGCGTCGGGCTGAGCGCCGGTAGCGGCATTACTCACGGCCTCGGCAGCGCGGGCTGGCAGATGCTGGTCGCCGGGCTGGCGGTAAGCCTGGTGCCGGTGGTGATCTGCTTCCTGTTTGGCGCCTGGGTGCTGCGAATGAACCGCGCGCTGCTGTTTGGCGCCATTATGGGCGCGCGTACCTGCGCACCGGCGATGGAGATTATCAGTGATACTGCGCGCAGCAATATTCCGGCGCTGGGCTATGCCGGAACCTATGCTATTGCCAATGTGTTGCTGACCCTCGCGGGCACCCTGATTGTGATTATCTGGCCGATTTTACATAGTTAAAAAATAATTGTTAATTGATCAGAACTTTTATTCAGGGCCACAGTCTTAATTAATGCCACTGCTTTTCTTTGAAATCCCCCAATTGTGGAGCCCGTTAATCTTATGATTAGCGGGTTTTTTTATGCTTTTTATGCGGCAGACAATCGATTTTTTCCTCTCGCTTTTATATAAACGTCATTTTTCCGTCATCAAACTTAAACCAAACTGAAACATCGATAGTGATTAGGAAAATTTCCATTTACCTGCGACGACGGCGCTTCCAGGCTATGCACTTATTTTGACTGATTTTTCCGTAGCTCCCTGAGCGGAACGGTCGGCTTTGGTTTTGGTATCTGCTTAACAGGAAGAGGAAAATTGATAATGGAAACGCTTAATCGCGCACTGTTTCTCTGGATTAACGCCACCCCGGCGTCACCACAGTGGCTGATTTCACTGGCTACCTTTCTGGCTAAGGATCTGATCGCCATTGTCCCGTTACTGATTGTTGCACTGTGGCTGTGGGGGCCAAAAGATCGTGTCCATTCGCAACGTGAACTGGTCCTGAAAACCGGCATTGCGCTGCTATATGCGCTGGCTATCTCCTTCTGCCTTGGCGCGCTGTTTCCGCATCCGCGTCCGTTTACCCTTAGTTTCGGCTATCAGTTCCTTGCGCATGCGCCGGACTACTCTTATCCAAGCGATCATGGCACCACCATCTTCACCTTTGCGCTGGCGTTTTTACTCTGGCACCGTCGCTGGTCCGGGGCGGTACTGATGCTTACCGGCATCGCCATTGCCTGGTCACGCGTCTATCTTGGCGTTCACTGGCCTATGGATATGCTCGGCGGTCTGCTGGTCGGAATGCTGGGTTGCCTGTTCTCGCAGGTAGCGTGGCAGTTCTACGGTACCGCGCTGATGCAGTTGCTGAGCAAGCTGTACCGTACGCTGTTTGCTTTCCCTATCCGTAAAGGCTGGGTGCGTAATTAATCTTTCCGGCCCGCCATTATGCGGGCCGATTATTTTCATCTTATTAAATTCTCTCTGTTAATTAATATCCTTTCGCACAACTGTTAATACTTGCGCAATAAATCCCTTACACGAACGGTTATTAATCTCCTGTTGCGCAAATTGATTACTCTCTAAACACCCATAACTTTATCCTATAATAATACATTGATTTTCATCAATTTAAATTTCATGCTGAATAAAAAATCACCAATCACAACGCTATGTAATCATTCGTTAGCGATGAAAATACAGTAGTTACCACTATCAGATAAAACATTAGCAGCATATACAACAGACAAAAAACCATTAAGGCAGGTTAATGGTCTGATTTTATTAGCGCAGTTGTGATCATGATCACCCGGGATGGCGAAACTTACGCTGCTATCTGCTTATTCCGATGGTAGAGTGTGCGCCATAAAAAATAGTTATGGTTAATCACTGCCGTTCCAGGCGATTAATTCTGCAAGAGCCAGTCAGAATAAATCGTCGGTGGTTAATTAATTGTTCTTCTATTACGGGCAACACTGGAGAAGGTCATGAACTCGTCTCAAACCGCTGTTCTAACGGATGATAAACAGCAAAGCGTGATGACGTGGCGCAAAAGCGACACCATGTGGATGTTGGGTTTATACGGCACGGCGATTGGCGCCGGAGTGCTGTTTCTGCCGATTAATGCCGGTATTGGCGGACTGATTCCGCTGGTGATTATGGCGCTGCTGGCTTTCCCGATGACCTTTTTCGCTCACCGTGGCTTATGTCGTTTTGTGCTTTCTGGCAGCAAGCCCGGCGCGGATATCACTGAAGTAGTGGAAGAACACTTCGGCGTTGGCGCCGGTAAGCTGATTACCCTGCTCTACTTCCTGGCGATCTACCCAATCCTGCTGGTCTACAGCGTGGCGATTACCAATACCGTCGACAGCTTTATTACCCATCAGCTGCATCTGCAGGCACCGCCACGCGCATTGCTGGCGTTGGTACTGCTGCTTGGTCTGATGACTATCGTACGTTTTGGTAAAGAGATGATTGTGAAAACCATGAGTATGCTGGTGTTTCCCTTTGTCGCGGTGCTGATGCTGCTGGCGTTGTGGTTGATCCCGAACTGGAGTAGCGCGATTTTTCATCATGTGTCGCTGGCCGGAAGTGGTCACGGACTGCTGATGACGCTGTGGCTGGCCATCCCGGTAATGGTATTCTCCTTTAACCACTCGCCGATTATTTCTGCTTTTGCGGTCGCCAAACGTGAAGAGTACGGGGATGCCGCTGACAGCAAATGCTCGCGCATTCTGGCCTTCAGCCATCTGATGATGGTGATCACCGTGATGTTCTTTGTCTTCAGCTGCGTACTCAGCCTGACGCCAGAAAACCTGGCGGAAGCGAAAGCACAGAACATCTCAATTCTCTCTTACCTCGCTAACCACTTTGATACGCCGATGATGGCGTGGCTGGCGCCGGTTATCGCCATTGTCGCGATTACCAAATCCTTTCTCGGCCACTATCTGGGCGCGCGCGAAGGCTTTAATGGTCTGGTGGTGAAATCACTGCGTAGTCGTGGCAAGCAGATTGCTGAAGCTAAACTGAATCGCTATACCGCGCTGTTTATGCTGGTCAGCACCTGGATTGTCGCCAGTCTGAATCCAAGTATCCTTGGGATGATTGAGACGCTGGGCGGCCCGATTATCGCCGTACTGCTGTTCCTGATGCCGATGTACGCGATTAATAAGGTGCCGGCGATGCGCAAATACAGCGGCGCAGCCAGCAACCTGTTTGTGGTGCTGGTTGGCCTGGTCGCCATCTCCGGCATTATGTTTAATCTGGTCGGTTAACACCAAAGCAGGGCGGCAAAAACGTCGCCCTGCTGATTACGAGAACCACTTACCAAATAAGCCATCAATCTTCATCATCACAAAATCCCAGATGCGGCTAAAGAAGCCCCCCTCCGGCACGTCGTCAAGCACCACCAGCGGCCGCTGCTCAATGACCTTACCGTTTAGCTGGAAATCAATGGTGCCTACTGGCTGATATTTCTTTAACGGCGCCTGCAACTGCGGCGACGTCAGCGTAAAGCTGGCCTTCAGGTTCTTCATCTGCCCTTTCGGAATGGTGATGGCCGCATCTTTTTCCACACCCAGATTAACCTGCTGCCGGTCGCCAAACCACACACGCTGGGTGGAAAAGGCGGTATTGGCTTTAATTGGCGTCACGGTTTCATAAAAGCGGAAACCCCAGGTCAGTAACTTTTCACTTTCGCGAAAACGAATGCCGTCAGTTGCCGCGCCCAGCACTACCGAAATCAGGCGCATATCCCCTTCCGTAGCGGAGGCCACCAGGTTATTGCCCGCGCCAGAAGTGTGGCCGGTTTTAATGCCATCCACCTTCAGGTTGCTGCTCCATAACAGACGGTTGCGGTTATGCTGGCGGATATTATTGAAGGTGAACTCTTTTTCTTTATGCAGCGCGTACTCTTCCGGCACATCGCGGATCAGCGCCTGACCAATAAGCGCCATATCACGCGCGGTACTATACTGACCTTCAGAGTCGAGGCCATGAACCGTTTTAAAGTGGGTATTCTGTAAGCCCAGCGCTTTAACATAGTTATTCATCAGGCCGACAAACGAGTCCTGACTGCCGGCGACATAGTCCGCCAGCGCAATGCTGGCATCGTTACCGGACTGGATAACAATACCTTTATTCAGCTCAGAAACCGGAATGCGGTCGCCCGGTTTCAGAAACATCAGCGACGAGCCTTGCAGAATCGGATTACCAGTGGCCCATGCGTCTTTGCCCACGGTGACCATATCGTCGTTAGTGATTTTGCCCGACTTAATCGCCTGCCCGGTAACATAGCTGGCCATCATTTTGGTCAGGCTGGCGGGATCGAGACGATCATCGGCTTTTGATTCGGCCAGCACTTTGCCGCTGGCGAAATCCATTAAAACCCAGGCTTTGGCGTCAATTTGCGGCGCTGCCGGGGCCTCTTCGGCGATGGCGGCGGAAGAGGTCACCAGGAGTAAGGTGGTGCTGGCAGCCAGTGCCCGGACACTGACAGAGAGGCGAGTTTTATTCATGGCGAGACCAGAGTATCCATATAAAAAATAAAGGTTTCAAGGCGTTATCAAACAGCACTTAACCCAATACGCTAACCTTTTGGCTGGGTAAAAAAAACAGTATGAGGGTAAAGTTTTTTAGAGTTTATTAGATAATTCTGGGCTTTGCCGCCCCATGCCGCTGATTTTTCTGCCTCGCAATGCCGTCAGCAGAACTGGGTGAAATTCCGATTTTTCGCAGAAAAGTTAAGTCCGTCACAAAAATCCGCTAACCTGATTTCAGTTTGTCACAGGAGAACCACCATGGATTTAGCCCTTTTCGACCTTGATGAAACCCTGATTTGTGAAGACAGCACCGGTCTGTGGCTGCGCTGGCTGGTATCCCAGGGCTTCGCGCCAGAAGCATTGATCGAACAGGAGCGGGCATTAATGGCGCAGTACTACCAGGGTGCGCTGTCGATGGAAGAGTATATGAGCACCACCCTCGCGCCGTTAACCGGCATGGCGACGCTTACCGTCTCCGGCTGGATACGCCGCTTTATTCAGCGCGATATTCTGCCGCGCGTTTATCCCTCAGCACGCGAACGCATGGCATGGCATCAGCAACGCGGTGATACGGTTATGGTGATCTCCGCCAGCGGCGAACACCTGGTAGTGCCGATTGCTCAACAGCTGGGTGCGCACGGTGCGCTGGCGATTGGCGTGGAAATTGTTGATGACCGCTACAGTGGCGCCACCTACGGCACCATGACCTACAAAGAGGGCAAAGTCAGCCGTCTTAGCGACTGGAAAGCGCTGCAAACCGACCAGGCTTTTGCATGCACCTGGGCGTACAGTGACTCAATGAATGATATGCCAATGCTGGAACATGCCGATCATGCGCATGTGATCAACCCGGATGAGCGGCTGCACCAGGAAGCACTTAAGCGCGGCTGGGAAGTTTGTCGCTGGGTGAGATAAGCGTGCAGGTGGCCAGCTGCGCTGGCCACCACCGAAACTATTCGGCAGCCAGCTTCAGTAATTTGCCATTACTTTCATCCGTAAGCACATACAGATAGCCATCCGGCCCGGCGCGCACATCACGGATACGCGCGTTGCGGTCTGCCAGCAGTCGCTCCTGCTCAGTCACTTTGTCACCATTTACCGTCAGCCTGATCAGGCTCTGCTGTTTTAGTGCGCCGATAAATAGCGCGTTCTGCCACTGCGGAAAACGGGCGTGGTTATAAAACGCCATACCGCTAATCGCAGGTGATACTTTCCAGTAAAACGCCGGTTGCTCAGTGCCTGCCACCTTACTGCCTTTGGACTCCGGCACTTTCGCGCCACTGTAGTCAATGCCCCAGGTGGCCAGCGGCCAGCCGTAGTTTTTACCCTTCGCAATAATATTCACTTCATCCCCACCGCGCGGGCCATGTTCGCTTTCCCAGATCTGCTGAGTCCAGGGATTAAGCGCCACTCCTTGCGGATTACGTAAGCCCGAGGCCCAGATCTCGGCGCGGACGTTCGGCTGGCCGACAAACGGATTATCTGGCGGGATAGCGCCATCCGCCGTCAGCCGCACAATTTTACCCTGCAGCTTATTCAGATCCTGTGCAGTGGAACTGTTAAAGTTGTCGCCAAAGACGATATACAGATAGCCGTCGGCATCAAATGCCATGCGCGTGCCAAGGTTAGCGCCGCCGGAGAGCGGTTGCTGACCCAGCACCTTTTTAAAGTTCTGCAACTGGCGATTATCGGCGCTTAATACACCGTAACCCACCGAAGCGCCGCCTGTACCCTGCTCACCGCCCTCGGTATAGCTTAACCAGACGCGACGACTGTGGGCAAAATCCGGCGCCAGAACCACATCAAGCAGCCCGCCCTGCCTCTGCGCCCATACTTCTGGCACACCACTAATCGGCGGCGATAAACCGTTCTGCTGGCTCCACAGGCGCAGCTGTCCAGAACGTTCAGTGATCAGCAGATGCTGGTTATCGGGCAGAAAAGCCAGCGACCAGGGATGCTCCAGTCCGTCCTGGAGCTGTTCAACCTTGACCCCGGCAGCCAGCAGCGGCGCGGAACTAAGCAGTGACAGGCTGACAAGCAGCGTCGATAACAGGCGTGACATAGAATCCCCCGATAATTAAGTGCAGCTATAAACATAGCGCCAGGCGGGTCTGACCGGACGCCTGTTTACAAAAATTTAATCAGGGCGTGGCACTAAAATTAACCGTATCTTCAACCATCAGGTTGATCGGCGTTTTCAGATCGTCAAAGTTAATTGGCGCATTGCTGTTGGCGACGTTTTTGCCAATACCTTTACGCACCACTTCAATCACTGGTTTTCCGGTCTGGGAGTCAATCAGCTGTACCTCAAGAAACAGGGCACTCTCTTGCGTACGATGGCCCGAAGCGGCCATGGTTCCGGCAATGACTGCCGCCACCGGCACCACTTCATAGAACTGTACGCCCTGATTTTCCGCTGAGACCGCCGTAATCGCGGTTTTCATCACTAATACGCCAGGGCCAGGCTGAGTAACCAGCGGTTTACGTTTGGCCACCGCGGCCTTCATTTGCTGGTCGGTATAGGTTCTGATTTGATCCAGCGTCTGCTGACTGACACGCGCATTGGGCGATGCACGGGGATAGTAGATCACCGGGGGATAGACAATACCGCGATAGTCAGACGATTTGTAATCCGGTGAAACCCAGCGCAGGGTCTGATTGCCGCTGGCTGACTGCTCTGGTCGCAGCTTGCTGTAGTCGGGGAGAAAACCGGAATAATGGGTACTATCGGCTACTTTTGAGGTACAACCAGAAAGAGCCACACTTACAACCACAACACTTGCCAGAAGCAATTTGCAGCGAATGGACATATCAGTTTCCTTAGTGATCAACGAGCATTTGAGGGGCAGTCCGTAACGCTTTTAGCATAGGAAACATGGCGGAAATTAACCAGTTAGCAGGAACGCTTTTGCGCTGTAGCGCGACAGAAAATCTGGGAAGGTTAAGTGTTTTATTACTGGATAATTCAAGCGCCAAAATAATACCGTACGGGAATATGCGTGCCTGTGCTGATTTTACGCTCCGGCCTCACCAGTCGGGGCAGAGTATTAACTGGTACCACACTCTGTTTTAAGCGTATTTTAGAATTCATTAATGGTGGCATTATTTACCTTCTCTATCAGGCTTATTAAAACCGAAAGGAGTCACCCATATGGACGCTATAAATTCAAATATCATCATCAACAACTCAGAACTCTCTAAAGGAGTATCATCTGAATATGCTAAGATTTACAATGAAAACACATCAACAATTCTTCACCGCATGCTACCTGCTTCAGACCCAACAACCGATAAAATCGATAAACTGTTTGTGGGGGATGCAGAACAACACCAGGGCTTCCATTGCATTACCTTTCTAGGTTATTCCGGCCTGGGCTACAAAGACCTGGAAAAATTAAAAGAAGCATTAAAATCTGAGCTGGATAGCTGCCTGGCTGCTCATGCGGATAAACAGATAGTTTTAGTATGTGGCGGAACCAGTGCAGGCATCGGTGTTGTCTATGATGTTGTTAATGAATATGCCTCGCTTAAGGAAAAAATAAAACTTATTGGCATTGTTTCTGAAGTGGCCCCCGAAAACGATCTGGCTAAAAATGATGTCAGCATTATCAGGGTTCCTGATCCTGATAATACTTGGGAGACTAAAAAAGTTGATGGTAATAATATACATTATTATATGCTTTATCCTGTACTCAAGTATGATGGAGAAGTACAAGTCTGGGGAGGTGGAAAGATTGCATATGACGAAGCAGAAGCAGCAATAAAACTGGGCATTAAGACAACATTCTTTCGGTTTGAACCTGATAGTTCTGCGTTACAAAAAAAACTTGATGCCGGAAAAACATATCAAGAGTTGTGCCCGGTGATATATCATGAGTTTATGCGTTAAAGCGTAAATGCCAGAAAAAAATGTAGATCCTTTTTTTTATGGCGCGATGACTCGCGGTAAGCTGCAATTTAACGCTGCGCTGGAAATATGATATCAATCCCGATGCAGATTCACGCTAAAACATATTGATATCCTTCGCCCCTCCAGGGCGAAGGATAAATAACCGCAATCTACTCCTGAATTGAAGTCAGTAATGCATTCTGCACAATACGTTGCGCTGCCAGCGGATTTTGTTCCGCCTGCGCAGCCTGCAACGCAGCAATATCCAGTTTATCCAGCGCGCGATAAATATGCTTCAGAAAGCGAATCGATAAATTCGCGGCGTCAATATGGTCTTCACGGAACGGAAACTGATCCAGCTGCCAGACGCCATCCCAGTTATTGATTTTCAGCACATAGAAGAATTCAAAAATTTCCGTCATATGCACCGTACCGACGACCAGGTCATCATCCCAGCCGCGCAGATTATCGTTAACATCCATGCCGAACAGACGACCGCGATCGATAATCAGCTGTGCGGAGTCCGCTGGCGATTCACCGGCAAACAGCGCATGACCAAAGTCGAGCAGGACCCCGACGTTATCGAGGCCAATATCATCAATACCCAGTAAGGTGCGCGCGGCAGAATCCCAGGTCATTTTAACCCGTGGTTCACGCGGTTTATATTCAATGGCAAATTTCACATCCGGATTAGCGCCAGCCAGATCGCGCATGCCATCGACCGCCAGTTTCCATAAATTCTTATGGTCAACCTGGAACGGATAGTCCCAGCCATCCTGACCCGGCCAGACTTTCACATAATTCGCCCCGACTTCGCGCACCACGGTAGCCGCTTCATTCATTAAGGCAAACGCCTCGGCGCGCGCACGCGGATCCGGATTGGTAAAAGCGCCGCGCGAGAATTTACGCAGATAGATTTCCGGGGTGATGCCGATGGCCTTTAATCCGGCCTGTTGCAGCGCGTCTTTGACTTCGCTGAGGCTGACGCCCGGCGTAAACGGATAAGGCAAATCGACATAGGATAAATCTTCCACCTGTTTCGCCTGCATAATCTGATCGATAGTGCTGAGCGCCGGACCATAACCATCAACTGCATAACGATCGATATAGTTGGCGAAGTGCCATAAACCGGCACCGAACTTGGGATAATTGTAGGTACTCATAGTGAGATGTTCTCCAGATCAGCCTGTTATCATTGAAGAATATGGTTGCAACGAAAGATGATCGAAAAATCGGCTGACCATCTGTCAGTGCCACCTGAATATATATTCACTAAAGATTATTTATTCAGTGATAATGGCTGATATTGTTTCTGACATCCATCTCAGGGTGAGCAAAAAGTGATAACTCTCACATAATTTTCATGCTAACTAACCGCTGCGCACAGCAGTATTGGATCAAGGGATATTGGCGTGACGGAACCTGAAGTGGGTAAAACGGATTAACGGCCCTTAGCCATAGCGGGCCTGATGCTGTTTTTTACGCGTTAAATAGTCATTATCGGCGCGAATCTGGTCCCAGTGGGCTTTAAAAATCGCCGCCGCGCGGGCTTTCTCTTCATTAAGCTGATAAGGCAAAACCTGACGATCCGCATCGTATTTGCGGCCACCTTTATGGTTGGCGTAGCGGCGGGCGCGGGTATAGCCCATCTGAATAAATTTACGCGCCATATCCATGCCGACAAAATCATCCTGCGCGCGATACGCTTCATACAGCTGCATTATTTTGTTTGCCGAGATTTCTGCAACTGCGGCAGTTTTAAAGCGCCAGTGCGGCAAAATTTCGCTTTTGTAGGGTTCCACCATCAGCACCCCCTGCTCACCCCGTCCCACCTGGTAGCGTTCGGGGTGCTGACGAAAATCGATACGTTTAAAATCCTGCTGGTAATCAAATTCCTTCATGGCCTGCTCCCGACGGAAAATAACAAGCCTGGCACAGCAGCAGAGGCATCAGGTTTTTAATTTTGGGTCCAGTGCATCGCGCAAGCCATCGCCTAACAAATTAAACGCCAGTACCGTCAGGAAAATCGCCAGACTGGGGAAAATCGCCACATGCGGCGCCATCACCATATCGGCGCGCGCTTCATTCAGCATCGCCCCCCACTCCGGCGTCGGCGGTTGCGCGCCCAGACCAAGGAACGAGAGGCTGGCGGCGGTAATAATTGAGGTGCCGATTCGCATGGTGAAATAGACCACAATCGACGACACGGTGCCCGGCAGGATATGCCGCAGAATAATGGTGATATCGGATGCGCCAATACTGCGCGCCGATTCAATAAAGGTCTGGTGCTTCAGCACCAGCGTATTACCACGCACCAGGCGGGCAAAGGCAGGAATACTGAAGATCGCCACCGCGACAATCACGTTGGACATACCGCTGCCCATAATCGCTACCACCGCAATCGCCAGCAGAATGCCAGGAAAGGCAAACAGCACGTCGCAGATGCGCATAATTATCCGGTCCCACCAGCCTTCATAATAACCAGCCAGCAAGCCGAGCAGCGTGCCAATAAGCGCGCCAATCGCCACCGAGAAGAAACCGGCAATCAGCGAAATGCGCGTGCCGACCAGCACCCGGCTGAAAATATCACGCCCCAGCGAATCAACCCCCAGCCAGTGCATCATCGACGGCCCTTCATTCAGCCGGTCGTAATCAAAATAGTTTTCCGCATCAAACGGAGCAATCCACGGCGCGACAAACGCCAGTATCAGTAACAGCAGAACAAACAGCCCGGCAATCATCGCCACATGCTGACGGCGAAAACGCCGCCAGAACTCCCGCCACGGCGTGCGTACGCGATTGGCCTGTAGTGCTGGCATCGCCTTAAGCGCCGCTTCACGTCGCCAGTTTTTCATTGCGATTCCTTATTTGTAGCGAATAGCCGGATTGATTGCGGCATACAACATATCGACGATCAAATTGATCAGAATAAACTCCAGCGAAAACAGCAGCACTTCTGCCTGAATCACCGGATAGTCACGCATCGCCACCGAATCCACCAGCAGGCGCCCAAGACCCGGCCAGTTAAATACCACTTCAACCACAATCGAACCGCCGAGCAGAAAGCCGAACTGCAGGCCCATCATGGTGACCACCGGGATCATCGCATTGCGCAGGCCATGTTTGACCACCACCAGCGTTTCACTGACCCCTTTGGCGCGCGCGGTACGCATATAATCTTCCTGCATCACCTCAACAAAGGAGGCGCGGGTAAAGCGTGCCATCACCGCCGCTACCGCCGCGCCAAGGGTGATAGAGGGTAAAATATAGTGTTTCCAGCTATCGGCGCCAATGGTCGGCAACCAGCCCAGCTCGACCGAGAACACCTGCATCAGCAACATGCCGAGCGCAAACGCGGGAAAGGAGATACCGGAAACCGCCAGCGTCATGCCGAGACGGTCCGGCCAGCGGTTGCGCCATACCGCGGAAACCACGCCAATCGCCATCCCAAAAATCACTGCCCACACCATGCTGGTGAGCGTCAGCCATAATGTTGGCATAAAGCGCGAGGCAATCTCATCGACCACTGGCCGCTTTGACACCATCGAGTGGCCAAAATCGCCCTGCAGCACATTGAGGATAAAATGCCAGAACTGCTGCGGTAACGGCTGATCCAGCCCCAGTTGCTGACGCACCATCGCCACCACCGTCGCATCCGCATCCTGCCCGGCAATCAGCCGCGCCGGATCGCCCGGTAGCATATGGACAAACAGGAACACCAGCACCGCCACAATCAGCAGCGTGGGAATCAGTCCCAGTAAGCGTTTAATAAAATAGTTAAGCATGCATCATCCTGCGCGTTGCCCTGCCAGCCGCTGACGACTGGCAGGGTGCGGCATTACTTCAGATCGGCTTCATCGAAGCTAAATGAGGTATCCGGCATCACATAGAAGCCGGTCAGCGTTTTGCTGTTGGCCGAGACTAACTGTTCAACCACCAGCGGCGCCCAGGCGTGATCATTCCAGATACGATCCTGTGCATCTTTATACAGTCTGGCTTTCTCAGCACGATCGGTGGTTTGCAGCGCACCGGCCAGATCTTTATCCACCTGCGGATTACTGTAGAAGGCGGTATTAAAGATCGCTGGCGGCCAGGAGGCGGTGGCAAACAGCGGCGTCAGCGCCCAGTCAGCTTCGCCGGTAGAGGCGGACCAGCCGGTGTAGAACATGCGCACGCCACTCTCTTTCTGGCCTTTACCTTCCACTTCGGCCGCTCGCTGACCGGCATCCATCGCCGTCACCTGCACTTTAATGCCCACCTGCGCCAGCTGCTGCTGGGTAAACTGCAGCACTTTCTGCGCGGTGCTGTGGTTATGCGAGGACCACAGGGTGGTGGTAAAGCCATCTGGATAGCCCGCTTCTTTTAACAGTTCGCGCGCTTTGGCCGGATTATATTCAATCTTCGGATAGGTTTGCGCAAAGTCGATCGAGGGCGGCACGATACCGGTGGCTGGCGTGGCGTAACCGCTAAACGCTACTTTCACCAGCGCCTGACGGTTAATCGCGTAGTTAATCGCCTCACGCACTTTCGGATTATCAAAGGGCTTCTGCGTCACGTTAAAACTGATATAGCGCTGCATAATCGATGGCGAGGTCACCAGATCCAGCTTGCTGTTGCCCTGCAACACTTTCGCCTGCTCAAACGGGATCGGGAAGGCGAAATTCGCTTCACCGGTCTGCATCATCGCCGCACGGGTATTGTTATCGACGACCGGACGCCAGGTAATGCTGTCGAGTTTTGGATAACCCTTTTTCCAGTAACCGTCCCACTTCTTCACTTTGACAAAGTCAGTCTGGTTCCAGGTGACAAACTGATACGGGCCGGTGCCAACCGGATGGAAACCAATATCCTTGCCATATTGTTTCAGCGCGGCAGGCGAGATCATCGCCGCCGCAGGATGCGCCAGGTTATTGATAAAAGCCGAGAACGGCTGTTTCAGGGTAATTTTAACCGTTGTCGCATCCACGGCGTCAGTAGAGGCGATATATTTAAACAGGTTATAGCGCTTCAGATGATTGTCGGGATTACTGGCGCGATCGAGATTGGCTTTTACCGCGTCGGCGTTAAAGTCGCTGCCATCCTGGAACTTCACGCCAGGGCGCAGTTTAATGGTGTAAGTCAGGCCATCGGCGCTGGCCTGGTAGCTTTCCGCCAGCACGTTGGTCAGTTTCATATCCTTATCAAAACCAAACAGTCCCTGATAGAAAGACTTGGCCACCGCCTGCGACAGCGTGTCGTTGGCATCATAAGGATCGAGAGTAGTGAAGTTGGAGGCGACAGCAATCACCGCATCCTTTGCCGCCCAGGCCGGAACTGCAGCGAAACTGCCGATCAGGCCCGCGGTAACCAGCCATTTACGCGTGTGTGAAATCGTCATGTTGCATTTATCTCCTGTAGTCCCTTGTTAAGGTATTTTGGCAAAACACAGATTCAGGCGCCGCTAATTGCATGGCGCGCGACAAAATGTCCGACGCCGACTTCCACCAGCGGTGCGACATCCGGCTCATCACCCAGCTCGCGAATCGGGCTGGGCATTTCATCGACCAGTAAGGCGCGCTCACGGCGGCGATGGCCGGGATCGGCCACCGGCACCGCCGACATCAGTTTACGGGTATAGGGGTGCTGCGGGTGCTCAAAGACCGCCTGTCGCGGACCAATCTCGACAATCTGCCCGAGATACATCACCGCCACGCGATGGCTGATACGCTCCACCACCGCCATATCATGAGAAATAAACAGAAACGCGATGCCGAACTCACGCTGTAAATCGAGCATCAGATTGATAATCTGCGCCTGAATCGACACATCCAGCGCCGATACCGACTCATCGGCAATCACCACTTTCGGATTCAGCGCCAGCGCGCGCGCAATGCAGATACGCTGGCGCTGACCGCCAGAAAACTCGTGCGGATAGCGCCGGGCATGTTCCGGCAGCAACCCGACTTTCTCCAGCAGCCAGCCGACGCGCGCTTCCGCTTCGCGCCCCTTCATCACGCCATGCACCAGTAGCGGCTCCATAATCGAGAAACCGACCGTCAGGCGCGGATCGAGTGAGGCATAGGGATCCTGAAAAATAAACTGAATATCACGACGTAAATGCGACAGCTCGCTGTTTTTCAGCTGATCGATGCGTTTACCGGCAAAGGTAATGGTGCCGCTCTGGCTCTCCACCAGCCGCAACAGCGAACGCCCGGTGGTCGATTTGCCGCAGCCCGACTCTCCCACCAGCGCCAGCGTTTCACCCGGCCGCAGATCAAAGCTGACCTTCTCCACCGCATGCACCCGGCGTCGGACACGATTAAAAATGCCGCTGCGAATATCAAAGCGCGTCACCAGATCGCGCACCTGCAAAATCGGCTCCGCCTGCGGCGACACGGTATCCTGCGGCAACTGGGGCTGCGGATCCTGCGCGTTAACCAGCGGGAATTTCGCCGGGAACGGCTGACCGCTCATCGATCCCAGTTTCGGCACCGCCGCCAGCAGCGCACGGGTATACGCCTGCTGCGGCTGACGGAAGATATCGTTGACCGGCGCGGTTTCCACCACTTCACCGCGATACATCACCTGCACACGATCGGCCATTTCCGCCACCACGCCCATATCGTGGGTGATAAAGATCACCGCCATTTCCATCTCTTTTTGCAGCACGCGGATCAGCTGCAAAATCTGCGCCTGAATGGTGACATCCAGCGCGGTAGTCGGCTCGTCGGCAATCAGCAGCGCCGGTTTACAGCAGAGCGCCATCGCAATCATCACCCGCTGGCGCATACCGCCGGAAAGCTGATGCGGATAGCGCGTCAGCACATTTTTCGCTTCCGGAATGCGCACTAAATCGAGCATCCGCTGTGCTTCCGCCAGCGCCTGACGATGATTGAGTCCCTGATGCAGGCGAATCGACTCGGCAATCTGCTCACCCACCGGAAACACCGGATTGAGCGAAGTCATCGGCTCCTGAAAAATCATCGCCATATCGGCGCCGCGAATGCCGCGCATCTGCGACTGACGCATGTTCGCCACATCGATCACCGCGCCATTGCGGCGACGCAGCCAGATTTCGCCGCTGTCCATCCTGCCGCCGCCCTGCTCAATCAGGCGCATCAGCGCCAGCGAGGTCACCGACTTACCGGACCCGGATTCACCGACAATCGCCAGCGTTTCGCCACGCTTTACTTCCAGTGACAGCTTGCGCACCGCCTGGGTGGTCACCCCTTCCTGGGTAAAACTGACGCTAAGATTACGTACCGCAAGCACCTGCTCTGGCGACAGCTGCATCTCTGCTGGTGATCCGGTCATGCCCTCTCCTTATTCTGCGCGATAAATACCCACTACCGCATCGTCACCGACATAGCCGTAGCCGCGATACATGCCTTCACTGTTAAACGGCAGCGCGACATTGCCATCACGATCAACCGCCACAATGCCGCCGCTGCCGCCCAGTACCGGAATTTTCTCCATAACTACCCGGTCGCTGGCCTGTTTCAGCGATAAACCACCGTACTCCATCAGCGCCGCAATATCGTAAGCCGCCAGCGTGCGCATAAATACTTCACCGGTGCCGGTACAGGAGACCGCCACATTGGCGTTATTAGCGTAGCAACCCGCGCCGACCAGCGGCGAATCGCCAACGCGTCCGGCCTGTTTATTGGTCATACCGCCGGTCGAAGTGGCGGCGGCCAGATTGCCATGCAGATCGAGCGCCACCGCGCCCACGGTGCCAAATTTACGATCGTTATCCAGCGGATCGTCGCCGCCGCTCTGCGCAGCGCCATCATGGTCGAGCAGCGTCTGGTTACTGGCTAACGCACGTTGCAGCTGTTCCCAGCGCTCAGGGGTGGAGAAAAAGTCAGGTTCCACCGCTTCCAGCTGATGTTGCGCGGCAAAAGCTTCGGCGCCAGCGCCAATAAACAGCACATGCGGGCTGTTTTCCAGCACTGCGCGCGCCGCCAGCACCGGATTACGAATCCGGGTGACACCGGCCACCGCGCCGGCTTCCAGCGAGCGGCCATCCATCACGCAGGCATCCAGCTCATGGGTACCCTGATGGGTAAACACCGAGCCTTTACCGGCGTTAAACAGCGGACACTCTTCCAGCAGGCGCACTGCTTCGGTGACCGCATCCAGCGCGCTGCCGCCCGCCGCCAGAATCGCCTGGCCGCTGGTCACAATCTGCGAAAGCGCCTGGATATAATATTGTTCTTTTTCTGCACTCATTGCCGCGCGTGTAATCGCGCCAGCGCCGCCATGAATGGCGATTACTGCTCTGCTCATAATCCCGTTGCCCTGTGCGTTAAATCAGCATGAAAAACACTGAGTTAGCTGAGGTATAGCAAAATTTCAGCGATTTTCGACTATAGGTAGCCTGTAAAGCGATGTAAAGCGGAAAGTTTGTTGACTGATAATAACGTTATGTTCTATCTGAGTCGCCGCAGCGTTAAGCGGGCGTGACCCACCTGTTAATTCGCGCCATAATAGCCGCTATCTGAGTCGTTACCGGGCAGCAGGCTGGCCCGATCTGGAGACATAATGGAACTCTTTACTGCGGGACTGATCTCCCTTGAAGACGCACGCCGCGCCATGCTGGCGCAGGTTTCCCCGCTGAGCGACAGCGAAACGGTGGCGATTACCGCTGCCGCCGGGCGCATTACCGCCGAAGCGCTGATCTCCCCGCTGAATGTGCCTCCGTTCGCCAACTCGGCAATGGACGGTTATGCCCTGCGCGAGGCGGATTTCGCCAGTGGCGCGCCACTGACTGTCGCAGGAAAAGCCTTTGCGGGTGCGCCGTACCAGGGCGAATGGTCAGCGGGTAGTTGTATTCGGATTATGACCGGCGCGCCGATTCCGCCAGGTGCCGATGCAGTGGTGATGCAGGAGCAGACGGAAAGCAGCGATCAGGGAGTACGTATCCTTGCGCCGGTCAGCAAAGGACAGAATATTCGCCTGGCGGGTGAAGATATTCGTCAGGGCGACAGCGTGCTGGCGGCCGGGGTAAAACTTGGCGTCGGCGAGCTGCCGCTGCTGGCGTCACTCGGTATTGGCCAGGTCAGAGTTGTGCGTAAGCTGCGGGTGGCGGTGTTCTCCACCGGCGATGAACTGCAACCGGTCGGCGAACCACTGGCCGCCGGGCAAATCTATGACACCAACCGCTTTGCCGTGCATCTGATGCTGGATGCGCTGGGTTGCGAAGTGCTCGATCTTGGCATTATTAAAGATGACCCTGCCGCCTTACGCGCCGCTTTTCAGCAGGCTGACGCCCGGGCCGATGTGGTGATTAGCAGCGGCGGCGTGTCGGTCGGCGAAGCGGATTACACCAAACAGATGCTGGATGAACTGGGCGAAATCAGCTTCTGGAAACTGGCGATGAAACCGGGTAAACCTTTTGCCTTTGGCCGCCTGCCGGGCAGCTGGTTCTGTGGCCTGCCAGGTAATCCGGTTTCCGCCGCCGTGACTTTTTATCAGCTGGTGCAGCCGTTACTGGCGCATCTTAGCGGCCAGCAGGCCGACGCTCTGCCACCACGGCTGCGCGCGCGTGCCAGCGAAGTGCTGAAAAAGGCCCCCGGTCGTCTTGATTTCCAGCGCGGCGTATTTAGCCGCGACGCCGCAGGCGATTTACAGGTGCGCAGCACCGGACATCAGGGTTCTCATGTTTTTAGCTCTTTCAGCCAGGCCAACTGCTTTATCGTGCTGGAGCGCGAGCGGGCAACGGTACAGACGGGTGAATGGGTAGAGATCGAACCGTTTAACGCACTGCTGGGAGGCTGAGATGCAGAGTGCACTGAGCGACGAGGAGACCCTGCGCTATAACCGTCAGATTGTGCTGCGCGACTTTGATTTTGATGGTCAGGAGAAACTAAAAGCCTCGCGTGTGCTGATTGTCGGTCTGGGTGGTCTCGGTTGCGCGGCTGCGCAGTATCTGGCGTCGGCGGGCGTCGGCTCGCTGACGCTGCTCGATTTCGACAGCGTGTCGCGCTCCAACCTGCAACGCCAGATTTTGCATACCGATGCCGAAGTCGGCATGGCAAAAGTTGCATCGGCGCGCCAGCGGCTGGCGGCGATCAATCCGCTGATTGCTATCGAAGCGGTGAATGCGCGCCTTGATGACGCCGCGCTGAAAAAACGGCTGAAAGCCTGCGATCTGGTGCTCGACTGTAGTGATAATCTTGATACCCGTGAACAGCTTAATCGCCTCTGTTATGCCGCGAAGATCCCACTGGTGTCGGGCGCAGCGATCCGCATGGAAGGCCAAATCAGTGTATTTAGCTGGCAGCAGGATGAGCCTTGCTATCGCTGTATCAGTCGCCTGTTTGGCGCCAGCGCGCTAACCTGCGTCGAAGCAGGGGTGATGGCGCCGCTGGTCGGGGTGATTGGCGGCTTGCAGGCGATGGAAGCGATTCGCGCCCTGACCGCCTACGGCAGCAGCGTAGCGGGTAAGCTACTGATGTACGATGCGATGACGCTGGAGTTTCGCCAGCTGAAGGTGGCGCAGGATCCCGAATGTGAAGTGTGTGGCCAGGGGCATAAATAAACGGAGGGCGGCGAAAACGCCGCCCGTATTGAGAATTTTCACCTGCCGTAATGACGGCGTTGCCGCCGGTTAATCAGGCAATGTTCTGTTGCAACTGATACCCGCCACTCGCCAGCGGAGTTAACCGCGGCAAACAGGAGAGCAGCCGCCGGGTATAGTCATGCTGCGGCTGATCCAGCACATCGTCACTCCAGCCACTTTCGACCAGCACCCCCTGCTCCATCACCATAATCCGATCGGCGATTTGCTCTACCGCTCCCAGATCGTGCGTAATAAACAGGCAGGCGAAACCGTAGGTCTGCTGCAACTTTTTCAACAGCAGGATGATCTGCTTCTGCACCGTCATATCCAGCGCAGAGGTCGGTTCATCAGCGATAATAAAAGCCGGGCGGCGAATAATCGCACGGGCAATCGCCACCCGCTGACGCTGGCCACCGGACAGCTGGTGCGGATAACGCGACAGGAACATCGCATCCAGCCCGACCTCCGCCAGTACCTGCGTAATCCGCTCCAGCCGCGCGCGCCGGTTCATCTGCGCCACCAGCAGCAGCGGCTCTTCCAGCAGTCGTGCGACCTTCATCCGTGGATTCAGCGAAGAGTAAGGATCCTGCTGAATCATCTGACAGGCCATGCGCCAGTTCTGGCGTTGCGCTTTGCTGGCGTTTTCCAGCGGCTGGCCCATAAACGCCAGCGATCCGGCGCTGGCCTGTAACATACCGGCAATCAGTTTACCGATAGTGGTCTTACCGGAACCACTGGCGCCCACCAGCGCTACCGTCTCACCGGCGCGCACATTAAAACTGACGCCATTCACCGCCCGCGTCAGCGTGCGCGGCTTGAACCAGCCTTGACGTCCCTGATAGTCGATAACAATATCCTGCAGGGTAATCACCGGTTGCGCGGCAAACAGCGTCTGACGATCCGGCGCGGCTTTGCGGGTTGGCAACGCATCCAGCAGACGACGGGTGTAAGGATGTTGCGGGCTGGCCAGCAGTGTATCGCTGCTGTTCTGCTCCACCAGTTCGCCCTGCTCCATCACCATAATGCGCGAGGCATAGTTGGCCACCATCGACAGATCGTGGCTAATCAGAATCACCGCGCTGCCCTTTTCCGCCGTCAGCGCCAGCATCAGCTCCATCACCTCATGCTGTACCAGCACATCCAGTGCGGTGGTAGGCTCATCGGCGATAATCAGCTTCGGCTCCAGCAGCATAACGGAGGCGATCATCACCCGCTGGCGCATGCCACCGGAAAATTCGTGCGGAAAGCGCGTTAACAGCGAGGCGGCATTACTCAGTCCGACGCGCTCCAGCATGGCGACAATTTTGGCTTTACGCTGCGGCGCCGTCAGCGTCGTGTGCAACACCAGCCCTTCATCGAGCTGGTGACCAATACTCATTGCCGGATTCAGCGATGTCATTGGCTCCTGAAACACCATGCCAATCCCGGCGCCGCGCACTTCACGCAGCTCTCCGGCGCTAAGATTGAGCAGGCTGTCAGTGGCAAACTGCATCGCATCGGCACGCCAGCTGATATTCGCCGGCAGCAGACCGATAAGCGCGCGCATCGCCAGGGTTTTACCGCTGCCGGATTCCCCCACCACCGCCAGCACTTCGCGTTCAGCCAGCGAAAATGAGATACCTTTTACGACCTGACGATCGCCGACACTGACCTGCAGGTTGCGCACCTCCAGTAACGATTTGGCTTGCGGATTCATTAATGCATCCTCGGGTCGAGATAATCACGGAGTGCGTCGCCTACCAGGTTAACGCCAAGTAACGCAAGCGAAATGCAGGCGCCGGGCAGCAGCGCCAGGTATGGCGCCTGCGACAGATAAGTCCGGCTGGCGGCCAGCATATTGCCCCAGGTCGGCTCCGGCGGCGGGACGCCAAGACCGAGAAACGACAGCGCGCTTTCCGAAATCAGCACCCAGCCAAGCATTGAAGTAGCCAGCACCGTTAACGGCGCAATACAGTTGGGCAACACATGGTGCGTCAGTATATAGCGTTCGTGATGGCCCATAACGCGCGAGGCTTCAACAAAATCCGCCTCACGTAATCCAAGCACCGTGCCACGCACAATGCGCACCACCGCCGGGGTATAGGCCAGGCCAAGCGCCAGAATAATGCCGTAGCGGTTATTGCCGAGGATACTGAGCAGACCCAGCGCCAGCAGAATGCCGGGGAATGCCAGCAGGGTATCGGTCACCATCATAATCAGCCGGTCAACAATGCCACGCAGATAGCCGCTAATCAGTCCAAGCATCACGCCACACAACAGGGCAAATGTGACGGTAGTCAGTGAGATGGTCAGGCTGGCGCTGGCCCCCAGCAGCAGGCGGCTAAGCACGTCGCGGCCATACTCATCGGTGCCAAACCAGTGGGCGGCATCCGGCCCCTGCAAGCGCGCCAGAATATTAATGCGTGACGGATCGTAAGGGGTCCAGAAAAAGCCGATTAATCCGGCGGCAACAATCACGCCAATTAAAATCAGCCCCAATAGTGCATTCGGCGCTAACGCCATACGTGGTTTCATGATGCGGCGACCCTCGGATTAAACAGCGGATAAAGTGCATCGATCAGCAAATTGGTCAGCACGTAGATCGCCGCAATAAAGATCATACAGCCCTGAATCACCGGATAGTCACGTGCATAGATGGCGTCCACCAGCAGGCGCCCCAGACCCGGCAGGCTGAATACCGTTTCGGTTACCGCCACGCCGCTCAGCAGATTACCCAGCGTCAGGCCAATCAGCGTCCAGGTGGGGCCAAAGGCGTTGGGAAAGACATGGCGCGACAGCACCCTGTGCTCCTTCAGCCCTTTGGCCCGGGCATGCGCGACATAATCCAGCCGCAGCACCTCCAGCGTGCTGGCGCGCATCATCCGCACCAGCGCCCCCACTTCCACCAGTACCAGCGTCAGCACCGGCATCAGCAGATAGATCAGCCCCTGTTGCAGATTGTCGCCGACCGAAACATAGCCCACCACCGGCAACCAGCCGAGATTAAGGCCAAAGGCGAGCAGAATCAGCAGCCCCATCCAGAAACTGGGAATCGACAGTAAAAAGGTGGAAAACATCACCAGCCCGACATCCAGCTTCGAGTTCTGTTTCCACGCCGCCAGCATGCCGAAAGGCACCGCCAGCAGCGAAGCGATAATAATCGCTGCCAGCACCACGCTCAGGGTGACGCCAAAACGGGTAACGATCAGCGGCAGCACCTGCTGGCCACTCTGAATCGACTGACCGAAATCGCCCTGAATCATCTGGCTGAACCAGATAATAAACTGTTCAGGCAGACTCTTATCCAGCCCCATACTGTGCCGCAGGTCGGCGAGGCTCGTCTCGTTAGCCAGATCGCCGAGCATCAGCAATGCCGGATCCCCCGGCACCAGCCGTGTCAGCAGAAACACCAGCACCGTCACCAGAAACAGCGTGGGGATCGCCGACAGCACACGTTTAATCAGAAACTGCAACATAGCGGCTCCTTAGCATCAGGCTTTCAGCGAGACGTTCCATAAACGGGCCGATGCCGCCAGCCAGGCTCTGTAACCCTCAATCGCTTTGCGGTGCGCGACGATATCCAGTCCCGGATAGAAGAACATCAGCGGCACCTGCTCGATCATCATCTGATGCAGCCGATCGACGGTTTTCTGGATCTCAGCCTGATCGTCAAGATAGCCAAGGCTGTCAGTTAACTTAATCGCCTCGGGATCGCCCCATACCTTACGTTTCTCTTTACTCTTGTCGCCGACGATCTGCTCAAAAGCCAGCGCCGGGTTAAAGCGCGCCGAGTAGGTGAAAGCCATCATCTGGTAGCGACCAGCCTGATAACGCTCCAGCTGGGTCGCCCACTCCATGGTGGTGACTTTGGCGTTGATACCCGCTGCCTGTAGCATCGCCTGGGCGATAATCGCCATATCAAAACTCGGCACCGTCGAACGCTTATTGGCGATAATTTCGATGGTTTCACCTTTATAACCAGCCTCTTTCAGCAGGCGGGCGGTGCGCGCCGGATCGTACTGGAAGCCCCGCTTTTCGACGTCACCATAGAATGCGGATGAGGTAGAAATATTGGCATTACTCGGTGTCGCCAGCCCCTGGCTGGTGCCCAGCGCAATCTGCTGTGTATCCATCGCCGAGGCAATCGCCTGGCGCAGTTTGATGTTTTTCAGCAGCGGGTCATCAGTCTGAATCAGAATGCCGTGACGCTGCGCGTTCGCCGCCACCTCCACTGCAATATTCGGATCTTTCTTCAAATCGGCGGCGTCAATCGGGCTGACCTGCGCCAGGTCCACCGCGCCGGAACTCAGTCCGGCTTTCACCGTAGCGGCATCCGGCACGGCCATAAAGCGCACCTCATCCACCAGCGCCTGTTTACCGCCGACAAAACCATCCGGTTTACCTGGCAACGAGGCATAAGCGGCAAAGCGCTTCAGCGAGACATATTCGCCATGTTTCCAGTTATCAAAGCTAAACGGGCCGGTGCCAATCGGTTTCAGCCATTTGCCGTCGGCATCCAGCGAATCAGGGCTGATTACCGCCGCTGCGCCGCAGTCGGTGCGCGCCAGGGTATCAAGGAACAGCGCCACCGGTTTTGCCAGCTGCATCACTACGGTATGATCATCCGGCGCGCTGACCGAAGTGACATCAATCAGCCCGCTGCCGTCAAACTCACGCACGCAGCGCCACTGGGTTTTTGGGTCATTCCAGTGCTGCCAGCTCCAGACCACATCTTTTGCCGTCACCGGCTTGCCATTATGAAACCTCACCCCGTCGCGCAGATGGAAGGTATAGGTTTTGCCGCCATCGCTGAGCTGCCACGACGAGGCCAGCATCGGCCCGACGGTGCCATCTTCGCGATAGCCCACCAGCCCTTCCACCACATGCATCAAAACATCATCGGTATTGCCATCGCGGTTAACGCCTGGCTGGCTGCTGCGGATATCCTGGTTTAACGCGAAGCGAATCACGCTGCTGTCGGCCGCATGACCTGACAGGGCGACAATCATCGGCAGAACATATGCGGCACCTGTTATACGTTTTTTCATACCGTCCTCAGAGTGGGTTAATCGAGCGTGTAGCGCGTAAAGGTCTGGTTAATCGCCGGCAGCGGCGCCACATCCATCACGCCATCGGCAGGCGTCATCACAATCATCGCCACCGTAGCGGAGAGATCGCTGTTAAAGCCGGGACGTGGCGGACGGCAAACGGAGTAAGGCGTACCAAAGTTGTCGAAAAAGGCGGCTTTCATATCTTCTTCATTCAGCAGGGGTTTGCCCGCCAGCAACTGGCTGACACGCCAGCTGCGATACAGCGAATCCGGCGAGGTGCCAATGCCCTCTTCGCGCACTTTCACCTTCGCCGTTTCACTCTCCCAGTGGTTGGCATGCACCAGCACCCCCTGTTGCGGGTAGAGAGCAAAAGCTTCATCGGGTGCGCACTCAAAATCGATGGCAAAGCCTTCCGCCGTGCTGAGGATCATATTGTTGGAGCAGGATTTGGCAGTGGTGGCGACCACCCGCATCGCCAGCGCCATATGTTGCTGTTCCAGCGCTTTACGGCGGATCAGCGAGATCGGCACGCCGAATTTACGATAGTCGCGTTCGCAGCGCAGATAGTTGGCGGTGATCGCCAGCCCGGCGCTGTTCAGGCCGCTGCGCGCCAGGCCACCAGCCTCGACAAAGGTCAGCACATCCGGCCCGTTATCACGGCGGATCTTCACCACCACCGAGGTGTCGGCGCATTCGGCGCGCCAGTCCCAGTTCTGGCCGTGGATCAGTTTGCCGTGCGCGCTGCGCTGCGGCAGGATGACCGCGCCACTGCAACCATCTTCTATGCTGTCATCATGGATTTCGCGCTGCTCGCTAAGTAACCGTGCCTTGGCAACCACTTCGGTTCGCGCGTTGATCATCACAATGGCTTCCAGCGGCACACTGGCGCCAGCGGCAATGCCTTCCATTTCCGCCAGATAGTCGGGGTCAAACTGACGCACAATGGCGGAAAAATCCTCGAGGATGCGGCTTTTCTCCTGCGGGCTGAGCAGTTCACTAAGCTGATCGCCGTAGATCGCCACGCCAGCATGAATCCTTTCGCGTGCGGCTTCACCATACTGGCGGCCACGTTGCTGTGGGGAACCGGAGATTTCAATCAGTGGAAAGGGTATGACGTTTTTCACAATGGCTCCCGGGCTTCAGCGCGTGTGGTTAAGAATCTGTACAAAGAAATCTTTCACTTCATCAAGCACTTTCATGCCGTCATGACCGACATTTGGCACAATATCCTGGGTAGCGCTGACGCCATTCGCCCGCAGGCTGTTAAGCAGCGAAGTGTTGCGCGCCACGCGCGTCTCACCGCTATCGTTGCATCCCGGCTGATAATATTTCCCGCCTGGCTGATGGGTGATCTCCCAGGTTTCGATATCCACTTTGCCGACCACCAGATGCACCGGCACCTTGCGCAGCGCGGCATAATTAAGCGGTTTACCAAACAGGGATTCGAAATTTTTCACTCCCACCCACCACTCTTTATCGTTATCCAGCAGGGTTACCGAGCCTGGCGCGCCGATGGAAACGCCCAGCAGCTTTTCCGGGTGAATAAACAGAAAACGATGCACAAAATGACCGCCGCCGGAGTAACCAAACAGCAAAAACTTCGCGAAATCCGCCTGCAGCGAGGCGCTGACCTCGGCGATCATCTCCAGCAGCAGCAGGTCGTAACGGATATCCTGCTCAATAATGTATTTAAAGCCATGCGAGTTGCCGTCGCCCAGTGGTCCCACGGCAAACAGCGGCGCCAGCACCACGCAGCGGTTATAACGGGCGAACTCGGTAAAGGCATCGCGATACTGGGTCATCGATCGCCCGGTGCCGTGCATAACCACCACCAGCTTGTGCCCCTGTGGATCGGCATCAAAGCTGGGTGGCACATACATGCAGTACTGAAAACGGCTGTCGAAACGGCAGGAAAATATGGTGGTGCTGCCGCGATAGTAGAGGGCCTGACTGCGCTGCGCAGCGGACTGAACTTCGGCTGTGGTCATCTTCTGTTCCGGTTGGCTAAGTAACGTTCGAATTTGATTCAATCACAGAACCAAAATTGGCGCCAATTTTTATGACAATTTATTCACAAAACCTATGGCTTGTGTCACAATTCTGTTAATTCAGCAGCAGGAAGCGGTGAGCGTTTCGGGGTAGTATTCTGTTTTTAAAAGGGAATGACCGGAAAATGCCTCGCCTGAAGGCAGATCGTTTTGCAATGACAGCAATGTAACTCTTGCCTGGCGGCACTAAAATACGCACTGTTTTCCCTGCGGGTTAAGGAAAGGAACCGACAATGAAACATCGTAAAAGCGTGCTACTGGTGGATGTCGCCAACAGCCTGGCGACGGACATCAATACCGGCGAATTTACTGCCGGTATGTGGCTTAAGCAGGTTGAGCTGGCGGAACGCTATAACTGTACCCGCAGCGAAGTGCGACGCGCACTGGATCAGCTGGTGATCGAGCGCCTGGTGCAACATGTACCGAATCGGGGCTATCACGTTTATGCGCCCAATGTGCAGCAACGTCGCAATATCTCGGCGATCCGCGCGATTCTGGAGAGCGCTTCAGCCAAAGATATTATCGCCAACACCAGCGCCGAAGATCTGGCAATGCTGCAAGCCTGTGCCGATAAATTTGAACATTTCACCCTGCACGGCAATATTTTGCAGCAGTACGAAGCGAATATGGCTTTTCATCGTGCCCTGCTCGCCCCCTGCGCCAATCAGGAGATGGTGGAATTAATCTTTGATCTGCGCAGCCGGGTGCCATCCGCGGCCCTCGGGCAGTGGAGCTCGCATGCGCGTATTGTGCAGTCGTCACAGGAACATTTTGCGATGGTAGAGGCGATTGCGCAGAAAGATGAACAGCGGTTAGCCACATTGATTACGCAGCATATTTTGCAGGAAAACGATAAAACGCAGTAACCATCGTCAGCACGGGCGGCGACAGAATTAAGCCGTAGGGGCGGCGTTATCGCCGCCCGCAACAACACACCGCTTAGCTATCAACACCTTTGCTACGCAGATAATCTTCGTAGTTGCCGGTAAAGTCGATCAGACGCGTCGGGGTGATTTCGATCACGCGGCTGGCCAGTGAGCTGACAAATTCACGGTCATGGGAAACGAATACCAGCGTCCCTTCGTACATCTCCAGCGCCATATTCA
This sequence comes from Winslowiella toletana, assembly GCF_017875465.1. Lineage (NCBI taxonomy): Bacteria > Pseudomonadati > Pseudomonadota > Gammaproteobacteria > Enterobacterales > Erwiniaceae > Winslowiella > Winslowiella toletana. The sequence goes on along the minus strand of NZ_JAGGMQ010000001.1, from coordinate 4,076,623 downwards.
GCGCTTCGATCGATTCCATATCGAGGTGGTTGGTCGGCTCATCCATAATCAGGATATTCGGACGCTCCATCATCAGCTTACCAAACATCATGCGGCCTTTTTCACCACCGGACAGCACCTTGGCTGGCTTCTTGATATCGTCCTGGCTGAACAGCAGACGGCCAAGAATACCGCGCACCACCTGCTCGTCATCGTTGCCCTGCATCCACTGGCTCATCCAGTCGAAGACATTCAGGTTGTTATCAAAGTCATGAGTGTGTTCCTGCGCGAAATAGCCAATGCGCGCATTCTCAGACCATTTTACCGTACCGGTATCCGGCACCGCTTCGCCGATCAGGGTTTTCAGTAAAGTAGTTTTACCGATACCGTTCGGACCGATAATCGCCACTTTCTCGCCCACTTCCAGCAACAGGTTGACGTTTTTGAACAGCGGACCGTTATCGAAGCCTTTGGTCAGAGTCGCCAGCTCCAGCGCGTTACGGAACAGCTTCTTATCCTGCTCGAAACGGATAAACGGATTCTGGCGGCTGGACGCTTTTACTTCGTCCAGTTTGATCTTATCGATCTGCTTGGCGCGGGAAGTCGCCTGACGCGATTTCGAGGCGTTGGCGCTAAAGCGGCTGACAAACGACTGCAATTCGTTAATCTGCGCTTTCTTCTTGGCGTTATCCGACAGCAGGCGATCGCGCGCCTGGGTGGCGGCAGTCATATATTCGTCGTAGTTACCCGGATAAACGCGCAGCTCGCCGTAATCCAGATCCGCCATATGCGTACACACCATATTCAGGAAGTGACGGTCATGCGAAATGATAATCATGGTGCTGTTACGTTCGTTCAGCACCTGCTCCAGCCAGCGAATCGTATCGATGTCGAGGTTGTTGGTTGGTTCGTCGAGCAGCAAAATTTCCGGATTCGAGAACAGCGCCTGCGCCAGCAGCACACGCAGTTTCCAGCCTGGCGCCACTTCGCTCATCGGGCCGTAATGCTGTTCCAGCGGAATACCCACGCCAAGCAGCAGCTCACCGGCACGCGCTTCGGCGGTATAACCATCCATCTCGCCATACTTTACTTCCAGATCGGCCACTTTGTAGCCATCTGCTTCGCTCATTTCCGGCAGTGCATAGATACGGTCGCGCTCTTCCTTCACTTCCCACAGTTCGTGGTGCCCCATGATCACCGTGTCGAGCACGCTGTATTTTTCAAAGGCGAACTGATCCTGGCGCAGCTTACCGATGCGTTCATTAGGATCGAGGGAAACATTACCGGCGGATGGCACCAGATCGCCACCGAGGATTTTCATAAAGGTTGATTTGCCGCTGCCGTTAGCGCCAATCAGGCCGTAGCGGTTACCGCCGCCAAATTTGACAGAGATGTTTTCGAACAGCGGCTTACTGCCAAACTGCATGGTGACGTTGCTGGAAACTAGCACAGAGATTGCCTTACGGTTGGTAAACTGGAATGTGATTTAGCGCAGATTATGCCATAAAAAGCCGTGCGGCGGATACCGCCATTCAGCAGATAACGCGTCCGGTAATGACCAGCCATTACCGGACGCAATGCAATAAAGATCAACATATCGCCCGGCACTCACTCCCAGTTGTCCATATCTGCCGTCGGAATATCATCCCACACCGCCAGCCGGTTGCCATCGGTGGTAGTAACATAGCGACCAGTAAGACGCTGCACGCGCGCCAGCCGGCCATGTGCCAGCCCCGGAAACCAGATACTGGGATCAATACGTACTTTCATGCTGACCGCTTTTAAGCCTTGCGGAAAACTCCTGGTCAGCCACGGCGTCTCGCCATCTGCGGGCAACTGCGTTGAGGTGCCGCGATATTTTAACGTTGTGCTGTCTGGCTCCGTATATTCGCCAAAGCTTAAGTCCGAATAAAGTACCAGGCGGAATCCACGTGGCAGAGTAAAGTCATAACCGATCCACTCCGTCTCGGTTTCACCGGCTTTATTGCGCGTGGTTAAATCGACGTAATCGCCGGGGCCATACCATCTCAGCCCCTGGTTAGTTCTGATGGTGACAAAAAAATCATTGCGGGCAAACTGCTGGCCACCGACGGTATAGCTCTGCTGCAAGCCAGGCAACAGAAGATTGAAATAGGTGCCGCCATTACTATAGGGATTGTGCGACTGGTGATAATTCATATGAGCGGCATAATGCAAATCGCCAATACTTCGGTCAACCAGCGTACCGACAAGGTTAGCCTGGTGCGAGGTTTGCCAGGTGGCGTTAAATGCTTTAACCGTATCATCATAAATTTGCGCTAACTGGCGCAGCTGCGTATTAGCGGTAAGATACATGCGAATACGCCCTTTCAGCATATCCATTGGATCTGCCATTCGGTCGAATTTATCATATCCGCTTAAATTATATTGTATGATAAGGCCACCGAGACGTTTCTCTGAATAGAGGTCGACAAGATAGTATTGGCTGGGCAGCCCCCTGACACGATCAACATTATCCCAGTCAATTCTGTTGACATCCCACCAGGCCATATCAGACATCTGCTGCATATAATGATACCAGCCATTAAAAAACCGCTCAAAATAACTCATAATGACAGTAAATTTATCGCCGGGTTTATAGGTAATCATCGTGGCATTCAGCACACCAACATACAGAGTCGCAAAAAGAACAAATAACGGACTCACCTGATACTGCACGCGAAATTGATCGGTAAAAAAATAGGTACTGAGTTCATTAAAATTATTCAGCACCGATTCCCATTCTGAGGTTTTCCCCATATCCCATTTAGTTTTATCCGGTTCATTGCGGTTAGCATTTTCTACAACTTCCATGCGCAGTTCGTAAGCCTGCATTACGGTCTGAAAGCGGATTTTAAGATTAGTAATATGTTGTTGCGTTAATACTTCCGTTAAGCGCTTATCAATCTCGGCCCTGACATCCTCAATGGTGATGGCCTTTGGTTTGGGCCAAAAAAGATCAAGCAACAAATGAACGACTGGGGCAAGCGCGCCAAGAAACGACGCCCCCAGAATAGTTTTAGCAAACTTAGGCCCAAAGTTTATGTTAAACAGTCGTTTTAACTGCTCTGCAATCTGAGAACGAACAATCTCCTCGCCATTGCCCGGGAAGACGCGAATACTATCAAAAGGCTGAGACTGGCTGAGGTTGATATCACTGTATTGCACGCCGGGTAAATAACGCGCGCGCACCTGGGGCAAAATCAGGCCGTAAACCACTTTCATATCCACCCCAGCCGTAGCAGACTCATTCTCAAGCGCGGCAGCAGCCGGCTGTGGCTGATTAAGGTACTTCTCCAGATAAATAATTTGCTCACGCCGGACAGTCCACGACGCCAGCTGATGCTGAGGCAGGGAAATTTGCGCCAGAACCGCCTGCATTTGTTCAATATTAAGGCTTTCGACAAAATCATCAGCAATACGATCGCGCAACACATCCCGCACCACCAGCATATTATGGGATAACTCACCCGCTAGTGGCACCCAGTAAGTCAGTGACTCCTGATTGTGTCGATCGATAATATAAACCTGATCGAGGTTCGCCCCGCTTTGATTCCAGCGAATTTGTCTGCGCCGCTCATCAAACGCACTGTTCATGGCCGCAGAAAGATACTCTTCAGCATGGGAATAGTAATCATCCACCACCTCATCATCTTCTTCCAGAGCGCCAAGCCGTACGCCCTCCTGCAATATTTCGGTTAACAGATAGAGATAACGCGGGAAATCCGGCAAGGTTTTATAACTGGCTTCACCCTCAGGATGGTGTAACACCATTTCGGCTTCACGTAATTGCTCAAGAGTATGATTAACCGATGCCACCGCTCCCCTCTGCTTAACGCCACCCGCACCCTGATCGGCCACTTTTCTGCGCAGTTGCAGAAAGGTTTTCTCCAGTTTATCCAGTTGTCTGCTGACCTGCTGATGCGCTTTATTTTCGCCAGTGGACTCACTGGATAAACTGCCGTTAAGGATATGGTTTAGTTTTTCGGCCGCGCTCTGCCATGCTTTAGCGGGCTGAAAAAGAGTGCTTCCATCGCGTTGCCCCCGCATATCCAGCCAGCGGCTAAACAGATTGTTAAGGGATTCTTGCGATATTTCGGTATTAACTGAAAATTCCCCGCCATAATCTGTCGGCTCTTCATCATTATTGCCATGACAGCAACACTCTTCAGTGCGATGTTTTTTCTGAGGATAATTTTCAGTAGTACGAAATGGTGAGTCATTAGATTTTTTCTTCATAATATGCTCCAGCCTGGTCATCAGATTGATTAACACTCAGACATTAACCTTTACTCCACAATTACCGCTTATTAATTGTTGTCAGCAGGATTTTATAACGGCACCTCACTAAAAAGGAAAACGAGATATAATCCTGGTTTAGTTATCGGTATTTGCAAGTCTGGCAAAACACCCTTCAAGCCAATGTAAGCTTATAATTACATTATAAATAAAGTGCGGCGCGACAAATACCCAAAAGATAATTACAACCTCCATCTGAAACACAGCACAAAAATACCTTATTTTTACAAAAAAATGCTTACTGGCTCTCATTTTAAATATTGCTTGATATAAAGAATCAGAGAGGGGACCGCGCACTCAATAGAACTTGATTATGCTCACACCTGTATTTTCCGCTCACAGGTAGGTCAGAGTAATCGTTGCCTCTCCCACCAGCCAGCTAATATCACCTGATGCCAGGGTTTGCCCCGGTGCGATAATCGCCATTATCCGCAGCGGCACCGTGACGCGGCTAAAGGCCAGTGGCTGGTTATTATATGTCGGTGTAAAAAAGTGTCTGCCCGGTTGGGTAAGCATATCTCCGCCGGTTCCCTGCCAGTGCTGCTCCCCTTTTGTCGCCGTCATCCAGGACCAGCTGGCAGGCTGACCATCAACCTGCGATCGGGCAAAGCGCGCCTCAACACTGTACGCCCCCAATGGCCTGCCAGTACGCGTTAATCCAAGCCCATACAGACTATCCTGCGCAACAATCCTCTGGCCGCGGCTGCTGAACGACAGCGAATGATCGCGGGTTTCAGCCCTTTCATCAAAAATGCTCCATGCGACTTGTCGCGGTGATTCGCACTGTATATGCAGATTGATATCACGGCTTCCCAGCAGGCTGGGGAGATTGCTGTTCAACCTGTCAAGCGCATACTGACCAAAATTCACCACGCCACCATTATCCAAAAACACCTGGCAAGCCGATGGCTGCACTTCCGCAGAGATCAGCAGCCGGATAGTTGTGTCGGCCATGAGCGGCTGAACAAACAACCAGAAACAGCATAAACCATTGTATTTTAATGACATGGCAATAATCCTGGCTCAGGGATAAAGGGAGATATCAAGTGGGGTGGCCGTCGATGTTTTATCGCGAACCTGAAAATCCTGCTGGTGAAGTCGAGGCTGAATTGCCATCAGCAGCGTGAAGTGACGGGCAGACGCCGGATTCTGGGCATCATAAAACTGCACAATATCGCCGTTACTTACATCATTTAACTGCGAGCTAATTACTGCATCTGTCCCACTTTGCACATTGCGACGCTGTAACTGCAATGCTTTCCCCGCATGCTGCGCATGCAACAGGCTAATCCTTAGCGCGCCGTGTCGGGCAAAACGGAATGTTGCATCATGTGGCATCCCCGCACGGAACAGGAGGGTAACAGGCTGGGAAGTGCTGCAATTCACACTCAGGGTGACAAACCTTTCGGTCAACAGGTAGCCATCGGCAGAAGGCCTCGCTGATAACGCACGTACCACACCGTAATCCAAGGATGTCGGGGCTGAGCTAAGATTGCATTGCGCTTTAACACTGCTGGTTGTGAGCAGCAGGGCAACCAACACCCCTCCCCCCCGCGTTTTCCTGCCGGTATTGCAGCGGCTCATCGACACTCTCCGTTAATATCCTGATAAAGCACATCGAACACTGCATGCAGGGGTAACTGATAAAACAACTGGCAAAGTGGGCTACCATCATCATTGATTACCGACAGCGTGCCGCCCATTTCTGCCTGCTGCAAAAAGACCTGGCCGTTTTCCAGCGTGTTAGTGACATACTGATTTTGTTGATTCATAACCGCATAGCCTGCAGGCAGAGGTGCGCCATCCGGCATACGGATATGCAGCAACACCCGCAGTGACGAGGCGACCTTTAACTGCATAAAAGACACGGCGCCACGCCCTGCCCGCACGACCCGGGTGCCGTTGGTTAACTCAAGGTTCTGTGGCAGAGAGTTCACATTGACTTCAAGGTGTGATGCTCCCCAGGGTTGTAATCCAGGTATCAGCGCCTTACCACGAAAATCGGTCCATACGCCCCCCTGAGGCGTGGCAATGTTAACGCCAGCAATCGGCTCATCAAGCGCCATCACCCCATAGGTGTCCTGAATCGCGTAGGGAGCAAACAGCATCCCTTCTTTATTTATCGCCATACTGCCGTTCAGACCGAAGCCATAGCCGGTAGTCAGGGCGGCACGACTGACAAAAGTATCCAGCTGCGTGTAGTGCAGGTTGTTATGCAGCGAGCCACTAAAACTGTTCTCTGCAGAATGCATCGCCCGCCCAGCAGACAGGCTGTAGGTGATATCTTCATTTAATGCGCCGCCAACTTGCTGGCTTCCCCAGCGGCGCTTTCCCTGATTACGCACGGTTGTGCTGAAACTTTGCCTGCCAAAAGGGACGCTCAGCTGACAAAAGATCACATCCTCAATTGCACTGGCGCTGGTTTCGCCAGTCATCACCGGGCGCTGACGCTGCCAGTACGCGGATAACTTAAGCTGTTGGTTGCTCAGCCACTGTACAGACTTACTCCAGCTAAGATTAAACGCCGCTGGCTGCGGCTGGCGGTCTAATGAAACGCTGAGCGCCAGGCTACCCATCACCGGATGCGCAACACTGCCCGCCAGACGGTAACTCCTGCTGCCAGTGGTAACTGATGGTTGCGCCGCCTCGGTTATCTCCCGATATCCGGAACGGCTCTCCGCTATTGCGGCATTAAATTGCATACGCTCACTGGGATTAACATTCGCGGCGATGCTAAGCCGCACGCCCCGGCGTCCATAGTATTGCTCGCTGGCGGCATTGCCTTGTAACGACAGCGCCATATGTCGAAGCGGCGAGTAGCCGGTTGACCAGGCGGCGGACTGATAGTGGGAAGAGACCAGTGCACTGCTTTCCAGCGAACTGCGTGGCGTGAGCCGCCAGCCGCGGCTGGCGGTCAGTAATGCAGGCCGATGTCCGCCATCTGCCAGTTGATTACGCATCTGCCCGGCCCCAAACGACCAGCCTGCAGGCTGGCTAACTGGAGCGATTAACTCAGTGGCAGGAATGTCAAAAACGGACGCCTCCCCATCCAGCCCGGTTAGCGTAACCCGCAAAGGTATTGTACGGCTAACCACCGGCAGGTCTGCAAAAACAAAAGGCCCGGCAGGTACGATGGTAGAGAATATCCGCTGCCCCGCCTGATCGATCTCAACCCGCGTCTGCTCAAACTGCGCCACACCACGAACCTCGACGCCACTGCCCTGAACAGACAGCCCGCTATCAGCGTACAACTGAGCGCCCAGTAAGGGGGGAACCGCCAGCAGAGAATGGCGGGTATGGATTTCGCCAAGCTGCAATGTCCGGCGCATAGCAATAATGCTGTGCTGAAGATAGCTGTGAAGCACATTGTACGTTCGCCGGCCACCATAGTCGGAAAAAATATGGCGGCTGCGAAATAGCCAGTCATGCATATTCGCACCCGTTTCCATCGTTGCGATGGCTGACGCATGCTCATTGCCCGAATGGCGGCTGACGGCAGTCTGTAACTGATAGTTAACAGAAGCGGAGGTTCCGCCCCTTACCAGGCCACGCCGATCGAAGTTATCACGCGGCGCCAGTGCAGAGTGCGGCGCCACAATTATGACCCGCTGTTGCCCGGGCAACAACATGACCTGGGTACCCGTATAATAATGCCGATAGTCCGTACAGCTGTTATCCGTTTTATCCGGTGCAGGTTGCAACCCTGCCATCTGCAAAAAAGTCGCATCAAAGCAGAGTTCGCTTTGCGGGCTAAAGCGGGCATCCATTATGCCGAGATTCTCCCCGTTCACCATCAGCTCTACCTGGTGGATCCCCGGCGTAAAACGCGCCGCGCGGGAAAAAAAGTGGCTAAGTCCCTCATTCAGCCCCCGGTTTTTCAGGCGCGTTTCATCAAATATGATCTCTGTGGTTGCCTGCACGGGGTAAGAACAGAACGGCACAGACACCTTCAACAGCAGTAAAAAAATCCCTTTTTTATGGCATATCATAACAATAAGCGTTTTCAGGCTGCGGCCGGTTAATTGAGCGGCGCGACATATTCAGGCATCGCCACCCCATAACGGCTGACGGGCGCTATTCGCACCTGGCGGTCGGCAGCTGACGGTTTATTCATCTCCATCGTCAGGGTCTGACCCGGCAGGATATAGCTTTTACCAAGATCGGCCTGCGCACGGGAAGGCAACGTCATCACCTGGCTCGCCAGCCGCACGACATAAGGGCTGGGGTTATGTACCTGCAGGCGAGCGTTATCCCACCGCCACTGCAGACGCGTCCAGGTATCCTGAACTTCCGGCAGCGCTGCGGGATGAATCAGCACCGGCAAATCCTGACGAATGGTGATGCCCACTTTATGACTACCGGGCGTTTTCGGCGGAATGCCTTCGAACGTGACGCGCATAAGGTGCTGTTGCACCACCGGCGCCACTGTCTTCAGAATAAAGCGTACCTGCTGGGTATGCCCCGCTTCCACCCGCATCACCGGTTGAGTGACCAGCAGCGTTACACCGGCCTCTTCATCCGGCAGATTCCGGACACGTGTGTAGAGTAATGCCGGATAATTATCAGTATTTTTTACATTTATCACGCCACCCTGCTCAGCAGCGTTAATTAATAACAGCGAGGTTTCGGGTTGCATACCGGTCGCCATAATGCGAGCAGAAAACAGCAGGTAAGTAAAAAACAAAACACCACGCAGGAAAAATAAACCATCAGAGAAAAGTTTTGTTATTAACATAATTTTTTAAAATAGTGACGTAAAGAAAATAAAAAAGCTGACGGCGCAAATTACTGCAATCAAGCATCTCTCACCGCCAGGCGGACAATTATTATCACCAATTAAGATAATTTAAATAACGTATAATATTAGTGATAGCTCAGAGATAGACCAGGCTCAATGTGGCGCGACCCGTCAGCTGAATATCATCAGCGATAGTGCTGCCATCCAGCTTCTGCAACAAAGCGCTGATACGCAGCGGGAACGTCGCCATTCTGAAAGCGGCGGGCTGTCGGGTACTTTGATCAATAATGGTCTGCCAGCGCACCTCATCCCGGCCATTAAACATCAGACCGTTGCTGAATACCCAGTCGCCTTCCTGACGTAAATGCCCCACAGCGGTGTCACCTGCAGCATCAGACTGAATGCCGGACGGAATTGAGGCGATGGTAAAAGCACCAAGTTTGCTGGTTTGCGCGCTATCCGCCCAGCCAAGACCAAACATCCCTCGTTTTTCTACGACTGGGGCACCATTCTCCGTTGCATTTTCAACCCGTCCAACATACAGGGAGCTAAAACTTTCATCCTGAGCAGCCCAGGCTATATGAGTTGGCGCACCGCAGGAGATGGTCATGGTAAGATTTTTACTCCCCAGCTGACGATCTTCTGTCGGATCCGGAATAACATCATCGAATGTCACCAGCCCGGCATCGCTTAAGCTAATCCCACAGGCACTGGGTATGATTCGGCCCTGAACTTGCAGCGTAGCGGTTTGCTGAGCAGCGACAAATCCAGGCATCATTATCGTGAGTAATATAGCCAGAATCGATTTTGTTATCGCCCCATTACAATCCTTTGTCATAATAAATCACCCTCAGAATAATTAATTAATATTTGTAATAAAGGATATTAATAAATACCTTCACCTTAATTACAATATCAATAAATCAGGGCTATCAAAAGTAAAAGAGATCAATGAAATTGAAAACAGACAAATACACCACGACAGACCAGGTATGCAGCCAGCGACAATAACAACCAGCCTCAGAAAACAAAATAAATATTGATAGCGGCAATCCCTGCGATATAAAACACCGAGGTATTTTTAGAAAAATAGATTAAACAAATTAAAATTACCCTTTTAAATAAATGATAATATAATAAAAATATAAATTGCACCTTATTTAATAAGGTGCAATTTATTAGTTTAGATAAATATTACGCTTTCTGCTTGACCGGCGCCGCCATTGGCTTCGTTTCCACATCATCACTCAGCCAGTCATGAAGATAGTGCTCGATCTGCTCCAGACTGCGGTTGCGCGTTTCCGGAATGCATTTCACCACAAATATCGCGCCAGCTATGCCAATGATGCCGAAGATAAAGAAAGTGCCCGCCAGCCCGACACTGGCCAGCAGCAGCGGAAACGCCATCGAAATGGCAAAGTTAGCGATCCACATGGCAAATACCGCGCCACCCATCAAGATGCCGCGCATACGGGTCGGGAAAATCTCCGACAGCAACAGCCAGGTAACGGGCGACAGTGCGCCCTGCTGGAAACTGAGAAACATCAGCATGCCAAGCAGCACCATATAACCACGCAGCACATCAGGCTGGCCGTTAACCGTTTCCGGCATCAGAAAACTGACTGCGCCAATAAAGAACAGACAGGCGGTACAACCAAACTGACCGATTTTCACCATCGTCCGGCGGCCAGTTTTGCCTAACAGCCAGATACCGACAAAGGTCATCAGCACGGAAATCACGCCGTTAGCAATGGTGGCGGTCAGCGCGGCATCGGTACTCATCCCCACCGCCGTCAGCATGGTTGGCGCATAATACATAATGGTATTGACGCCGGTCAGCTGCTGGATAACCGCCACCCCGATGCCAATCAGAAACAGTTTAAACAGCCACGGGGTTTTCAAATCGCGCAGTCCCGGCTTACCCAGATCGCGCTGTTCTTCCAGCGTCTCTTCAATCTCGGTCAGTTCCCACTCTACATCCTCTTTGGCGCGTGTACGTTCCAGCACCGCACGCGCTTCCGCCAGCCGCCCTTTCATCGCATACCAGCGCGGCGTATCCGGCATAAACATCATGCCAAACCACAGCAGCACCGCCGGCACGGTGGCAATCGCCAGCATCCAGCGCCAGGTCTGCTCGCCGCCCCAGATTTCATGGAAACCGGCGTTGGAGATATAGGCCAGCATCTGGCCGGAGACAATCATCAGCTCCTGCAAGGTCACCAGCTGACCGCGTTTATTGGCAGGGGCAATCTCCGCAATATAGACCGGCACGGTCGCAGCGGCTCCACCCACGGCAACACCCAGTACCAGACGGAAGAAAATCATCCAGTTCACATCCGGCGCCAGTGCGGTGCCGAGCGCGCCGGTGGCAAAGATAACTGCCAGGATCACGATGATTTTTTTTCGTCCGGCAGCCGCCGCAAAATGGCCTGAAGCCAGTGCGCCGAAAGCTGCGCCGAACAGTAATGAGCTGGTCACCAGCCCGGTGGTAAACGGGGTGAGATGCAGTTCATCCCCCATAAACAGTAATGCACCTGAAATAACGCCGGTATCATACCCGAACAGCAAACCGCCCAGCGTGGCGATGGCGGCGATAACCTTCACAAAAGGTTCAGTGCGCGCGCTGCTGTTCGGGCCAGACGCTCTGCTTTGCGAGAGATATTGTTCTTTTGCCATGGTGGCTCAGTCTCCGGTACCTGGTTAAAAGGAACCATCAGTACGATGCAAAATGTTAAAAATCGCCTGATGCCTGCCTTAATTTAGACTGATAGTTTCATTATTATTAACATTGAAAGTTAAATTCTGTGGCAGGCGTCATGCTCCATAGCTTAATTTGTGACCATGGACACAGTATTAGCTTTACAGGGTTGTTTCCTGAAGCAATCATTGCTCCGGTAGATCTGTTTTTTATTTCATAAAAATACTTGTGGGGAATTTTTATTTCACTTTAGCGAGCACAGCGGGGGAATGAAGGCGGAATGGTTTGATAGTCATGGGCAGCCGCCGCGCTGCCCATGGTAAAAAGATCAGGGCTGGCGTGACGTATCGGCGCGGGTGGCAGGGCCAAATACCGGATATTGCGGCAGGCTGGCTTGCTGATACGGTTCCCAGCCGCCGCCCAGCGCTTTATACAGCGCCACCAGATCGAGACTGGTCTGCACCCGCGACTGCTCCGCCTGCTGTTTCGCCTGCGCCAGCTGCCGTTGGGTATCCAGCACATCGATAAAAGTGGAAATACCCTGACGATAGCTGTCATTGGCCAGGTCAAAGGCATTTTGCAATGACGACACCGTTTCATCGAGGTGGCCAGACTGCTGCTGATCGGTACGGTAACTCACCAGCGCATTTTCCACATCCTGCAACGCCGTCAGCACCGTCTGACGATAACCGAGCGCCGCGCTGGCCTGTTGCGCCCGCGCCAGTTTAACCCCGGAGACTAAACGGCCGCCCTGGAAAATAGGAATCGAAATCCCCGGACCAAAGCTGTAGAAATTGCTGCCCCAGTTATCCAGATAGCCGGGATGCGTATTGCGCATGCCAATCTCACCAGTCAGCGAGAAGCTGGGGAACAGCTGCGCCACCGAGACGCCAATATTGGCGGTAGCAGCATGCAGTGAGGCTTCCGCCTGACGTACATCCGGACGCCGACGCGCCAGTGTCGACGGCACGCCAACCGGCACCAGCGCTGGCAGTAGCGGCAGCGCTTTGCTGGCATGCAATTCAGCATCCAGCGCGCCCGGTGGTTTGCCGATCAATACCGACAGGCCATTGATAGCCTGTTGCGCCTGCGCCTGGTATTGCGGCAGCTGCGCCTGCAAAGAACTCAGCTGGGCGCGGGCATTTTCCACATCCATTTGCGCGGCGAGGCCGTTACGCTGCTGGCTTTCGGTCAGCTCCAGCGTCTGTTGCGCCACATCAATCTGGGTTTGTAACGTCTGGCTGATGGACTGCGCGCCGCGCAATTGCAGATAGGCGCGCGCCACTTCGGCCTGCAAGGAAACCAGCGCGTCGTTGCGGCTCTCAATCGACTCCTGCTGCTGCGCATCGGCCATTTCGACCTGTCGCCGTACTTTGCCCCATAAATCCAGTTCCCACGAGGCGTCAAAACTGCCCTGATATAACGTCACCGGTTTGGTCAGTCCATCCAGTGCGGAACGCAGCTCCGGATCGACCTCACCGGCGCTGTCATACACGCCGTTTGACTCCAGCTCCCCTTTCAGCCCCAGCTGCTGACGTGTAACGCCCGCTTTGGCATTAAGCGAAGGAAACCAGCCGCCACGCGCCTGACCAAGCTGCTCACGCGCCCCGGCAATACGCAACACCGCCTGCTGTAGCGATAAATTACCGGCGATGGCTCGTTCAATCAGGCTATCCAGCTGCGGATCCTTAAACGATTTCCACCACTGTGGCTGAATAGCGGCGGCCTGCGGCGTGGACTTTTCGCCCGCTTTCATCGCCTGATAGCTGGCGGCAGTATCACTTTTTGGCGCCTGCCAGTCGGGGCCGACCGAGCAGGCCGCGATCGCCGCGCTCAATGCCATCACTCCCCCTGCGCGCGCCAGCGAAAAAACGTTCATATCAGTGTGCTCCTGCACTGCCTTCGCTCTTAATCGGCGAAAGCAGCAAACAAAATGGAATCAAAATCAGCGCCACAATCCCCAGCCCGATAAACACATCGACATACGCCAGGATGCGCGCCTGCGCCACCATCTCTTTATACAACTGGCCGGTGGCAAGGGTGACAGGATCACCCACGGCGGTAGTAAAATCGCGGATCGCCTGCGCCCAGCGCCCGACGGTAAGATTAAACTGCTCATTAAGCGGCGACATATTATGGACCATGCTGGCGCTGCGCACCTGCGCACGATCGGTAATCGCCGCGGTGGAGAGCGAGATGCCAATCGAGCCAGCCACATTACGAAACATGGTAAACAGCGCGGCGGCATCGGCATTTAACCGTTGCGGTATCGAGACAAACGCAATGGTGGTCAGCGGCACAAACAGGAAACCCAGCCCAAGCGACTGCGCGCTGCGCATAATACACAGGGTGGCGAAATCCACATCCGGCGTCAGCCGCGCCGAATAGAACATCGATACGCACAGGCAGGTAAAGCCAAAGGCGATAATCCAGCGCGTCTGCACGATCGGCATCAGTTTCAGCACCAGCGGAATGGTCATTACCACCAGCACCGCACCGGGCGACAGCACCAGTCCCGACCAGGTGGCGGTATAACCTAAATCCTGCTGCGCCAGCTGCGGCAGAACCACCGAACTGCCGTACAGAATCATCGCCATGCCCGCCATTAACAGACAGGAGATGGCAAAGTTACGATCTTTCAGGCAATGGATATCCACCACCGGCTTCTTCGCATACATCAGCCAGTAAATCGCCCCGACCAGCCCAATGGCGGTCAGCACGGCAAACAGCTGGATAAAGCCGGAGGAGAACCAGTCATCATCTTCACCGCGGTCAAGCATCACCTGCAGACAGCCCAGACCCAGCGTAATCAGACTGATGCCAATATAGTCGATGCGCAGTTTGCCCTTCGCCCATTTGCGTTCCCATGGCGGATCTTCCAGCAGCTGGTAGATCGCCAGCACCGTCAGGATGCCGACCGGAATATTAATAAAGAACACCCAGCGCCAGCTGTAGTTATCGGTGATCCAGCCGCCCAGCGTCGGGCCAACAATCGGCGCGACAATAATCGCAATCGACGACAGCCCAAAGGCCTTACCGCGATCTTCCGCTTTAAAATAGTCCAGCAGTACCGACTGTTGCACCGGTTGCAGACCGCCGCCAAAAAACCCCTGCAACACGCGAAACAGGATGATTTGCCACAGCTCGGTAGCAATACCGCACAGGAAGGAGCAGAGGGTAAACATCACGATGCAGATCAGAAAGAACTGCTTGCGGCCAAACACCCGGCTGAGAAATGCCGAGATCGGCAGCACAATGCCGTTCGCCACCAGATAGGAGGTCAGCACCCAGGTCGATTCGCTGTAGCTGGAAGAGAGCGAGCCAGCCACATGCGGCAGCGCCACATTAACAATGGTGGTATCGAGGATCTCCATAAATACCGCCAGGGTAACGGTAATCGCAACCAGCCAGGGGTTACTGGCCGGTTTCCAGCTTTCGCTCTGGCTCATTCCAGATGAACCTTCGGCTCAACGGAGAGACCCAGCGGCAGCGGTCGGTTACTGTCCAGGCCTTTGTCGATAACGATTTTCACCGGTACACGCTGCACAATCTTCACAAAGTTGCCGGTGGCGTTCTCTGCCGGAAAGGTGGAGAAACGCGAGCCGGAACCCATCTGCACACTGTCGACATGCCCTTCCAGTTTCATATCCGGCCAGGCGTCAATGGTGATCTCGACTTTATTGCCTGGTCGCATCCGTTCCAGCTGCGACTCTTTAAAGTTGGCGTTCACCCAGACATCAGTAGACACCAGCGAGAACAGCGCGCTGCCCGCCTGCACCAGCGTGCCGAGCTGCACATTACGTTTGGTGACAAAGCCGTCATAGGGTGCGCGCACATCACTCCAGGAGAGATTCAGTTCAGCAGTCGCCAGCTGCGCCCGCGCCTGCTCAACCTGCTGCTGACGTGCTTCAACATTGGTCTCCTGCTGACGAACCTGCAACTGCACCTGCGAGGCCACTTCCACCTGCGCTTTAGCACTCTGCAACTGCGCCTGTGCGGCGCGCAGCTGCGCATTGGCGCTGTCAATATTACGTTGCGAGGTGGCGCGTGGATCGACGCCGCGTAAACGACGATATTCCGACTGGGCATTCAGCAGACTGGCTTCGGCTTTCGCCTGGTCAGCCAGCGCCTGATCGCGCTGCGCCGGATACTGCACCCGCGACAGCGCCAGCTGCGCCTGCGACTGATGCAGTTGCGCAGTGGCCAGCCCTAACTGCGCTTTCGCCTGGTCGCGTTGCGCCGCGTTGTCGCGTGGGTCAATCTGCGCCAGCAGGTCGCCTTTCTTCACCCGCTGGTTATCATTGACCAGCAATTTGACCACATAACCGGAAGCTTTCGGTGCGATGGTCACGGCATTGCCTTCAGTAAAGGCGTCATCGGTGGTTTCGATATTGCGATTAGCCAGCCAGTACCACAGCGCGATAATCAGCATCACCACTACCACGATGGCCAGAATAATCAGTGGCTTTTTGCCTGGGCGCTTGCGCGCTGGCTCATTATCTTGCGTATCGGAGGGGGAATGCTGACTGTCATCCGGCTGACGCGCGTCATTCTCTGACGGATTGTTCTCTGAAGTTGTCATAGTTCTCACAGTTTACCGCAGGCTCAACCCGAGCCCGTTAAGACCAAACTGCTACTAACAATAGAAAGAAAACTGACAAATGCCAGGATTTATTGACACTTCCGGATTAGCCTGAGACTAAATCGCATTGATAAGCAAAAAAAGTCCCCACCCCAGCAGTGCGGACCACAATAACATCGGCACCGAGAACAGATGGAAGCGCCACCAGATCCTGCGGTCTTTCGCCATACGCAGCGCAATCAGGTTGGCCAGCGAACCGGGCAACAAGCCAAAACCACCAATGTTTACCGCCCAGGCAAACAGCGTGCTGGCAGGTAAAGTATTCAGCAACAGAATAGTCGCCGGAACATTACTGATCACCTGCGACAAACCGATAGCCAGCAGATAAGTCCCGCCCTCGCCCAGCTGTGCAATATGGTGCAACGGCGCCTGGAGCAACGGCAGGCGGGTAATCAGAAACACATCGATAAACATGGCGATAAATACCGCCAGTAAGCTCCAGTCGATAGTCAGCAATACCCGGCGGGCGAGCAACAGAAATACCACCAGCACCAGCAATAATCCCCAGATAGCCAGCTTCAGCTCCAGTGCCACGATAAACAGCACGTACAACGCCAGCGCGCTAAACAGCAATCGACGCTGCCAGCCGTTGATCTGATCTTCAGCATGGCGCTGGATCTTCTTTTTGCTAAAACTGAACCAGGTCAGCAGTAATAAGCTGCCGGTTAACAGCAGCGCCAGCGGCAACATCTGCAGGATAAAACTGGCAAAACTGGCCTCGCCATGACTCCATAACAGGATATTTTGCGGATTGCCGATCGGCGTCAATAACGAACCGGCATTCACCGCCAGCGCCTCAAAGATAATCAGGCGCGAAACCGGCAGGCTGGAGAATTTACGTAACGTCAGGGTCAGCGGCACGAGGATAAACAGCGCCACATCATTGGTCAGAAAGGTCGACAACAGCGCCGCGCCCGCCACCATAAACAACGCCAGCGTGCGCTCATGCTGAAAGCGGTGGATCAGACGACGACCCAGCACCTCAAAATAGCCGCTGGCTTCGATGCCTTTGGTCAGCATCAGCAAGCCACACAGCGTGATAATAGTATTCCAGTCCACCGCCTGCGGCAGCTGATGCAGTTTAAACGGGGCGAAACAGGCTAAAACCGCCCCAAGAACCACTAACAGATGAAGAAAACGGTCATGCAGAAACGGCTTCAGCAATGTTGCCATGGTGGCTCACAGTTCAGGGATAACGGGAATTAACCACGGTTTTGGTAAAATTGCTGAAAAATAGCCAGCGTTTCATCGCTGACATGATGTTCAATACCTTCGGCATCCCGGCGCGCGGTATCGGGACTGATACCCAGCGCCAGCAAAAAGGTTTCGACAATATGGTGACGCTGGCGGCTCTCTTCCGCCAGCTTCTCGCCTTCAGCGGTAAGAAATACGCCGCGATAAGGCACCTGCTCCACCAGCCCGCCGGTAGCCAGACGCTTCAGCATTTTCGCCACCGTCGGCTGCGATACGCCGAGACGCGCCGCCATATCTACCTGGCGTGCTTCGCCAAACTCGCGGATCAGGTCGGAGATCAATTCAACATAGTCATCAATCAGCTCGCGGCGATGCGCCTCGCGAACCTGACGAAAGCCTTCGACATGTTCTTCGATATCTTTCAGCGGCCCATTAAGGGTGGCAACTGTGGGTTTGGCGCGACGACTCATTAAACTTCCTCTTCTTATTAACCTGCGTTTTTGACTGCCGTGCAGGTCTGTTGGTGCCACATTGTAAACGAAGCTCAAAGAAGCACAAATATTCCGATAAATAGCACTGGCTATGGGGTATAGCCTGTGCTATACCTGTCTATAAAGCAACCATGTCATCAGCTCACTGTGGAGGTCAATATCATGAATGAACCCTTCCTGCTGTTAATGATGTTTCTGCTGTTCGTCGCTGGACTCTGTCTGCTGTTCAGCCGCCGTTAAGCATAAGGAAACCGGTATGCATATCAGTAATAAAGTGATGCAAGTCTGGCCGTCACAGGAGGTCACCACCATGAAAGCACCCTTACTTTTACGGCTGTTTTGTCGTTCGCCGTTTACGCTGCGCCTGATGCTGCTGGAGATGCTGACTACGCCACAGAAGCCGGAAAACAAGGCTTCCTGATCCTGCCTGCATACCGCTGGTCAAAATTATCCCCTGTCTGACAGCAATACCACTCACTACTGAGCGTCTTTTGGCAAAGCGAGGATCTCCTTGCGCTGCTGAGTTGCGCCCATAAAAAAATCCGCCACAGGGGCGGATTTTTTTGCAGTCCGGTCAGAGCCGGAAGGGTTCAGCTCGATTAGAAGCTGTAACCTGCACCAACGATCCAGGTGCCAACGTCTACACTGCGGATACGGCTCTGCTCGTAACCTACATCCAGAGCAACGTTCTGGATTGGGTTGAACTGCAGACCAGCACCGTAGGAGAAGCCGTAATCGCTGCCGTCAGCGGTATTACGAGTGGTTTTGTCGTTAACGTTTACTTTACCGTAACCAACACCAACCACACCGTAGATGCTTGCCCAGTCATTCAGACGGAATGCAGGACCTGCAGTCACACCGTAGTAATGACCTTTGTTATAGAAACCATCAGTAGTGGTATCTTTTTCGGTATAGGTGAAAGAACCGATCCAACCCAGAGCGTCGCTGCCGTTTTCGTAGCGATATTTCAGGTTGAAACCGTTGGCCTTGTTAGCCACACCCTGGTAGTCGCTCTGTGCGTAACCACCGGTAACAGTGCTCTGCGCCATGGCAGAACCTGCGGATACAGCCAGTACACAAGCCAGTGCTGAAAGACATGCAATTTTTTTCATAACCACCTCAAATGTGAAAGTACTTCTCTCCTGACAACGCTGAAAATATAACAAAAAACAGAGAGAAACTCTGCCTGATAATTGTTGTCTAACAGAATGTTTGCTGTAACAGAAAGTTAATGGGTGTTCGTATGTCATTCTTTTTGCTTATATTAATCACAGTATAACCCGAATAAATCCCATGTGTAAAAAAAGGTTCATTGAGATAAATCTTAATTAAACCTGACACTTCTTTACTGAAATGGCCCTGTTTCGGTGCTGCAGCCAACATTTTTTTCGCCGCCAACGCATTTTTTATCTGTCTGCTCTATTACACTGACGCTCTTATTTGCTTAAACCAATGGATTTAAAGGTAGGTTTTCAGGATGTCGTCACCTCAACCGCAGACGCAGTCACCCGTCTGGCTCCCCATTTTAGTTTTGCTTATCGCCATGACCTCTATTCAGGGCGGTGCAGCGCTGGCGAAAACCCTGTTTCCGCTGGTGGGCGCGCCGGGCATTACCGCGCTGCGCCTCGGGCTGGGCACGGTGATTTTGTGCATTATCTTTAAACCCTGGCGTCTGCGCTTTAGCCGCCAGCAGATGGGCCCGCTGATTATTTACGGTCTGGCGCTGGGGGCGATGAATTATCTGTTCTATCTGGCGTTACGTACCGTGCCGTTAGGCATTGCGGTCGCACTGGAGTTTACCGGCCCGTTAACGCTGGCACTGCTCGGTTCACGCCGGGCGCTGGATTTTGTCTGGGTAGTGCTGGCGGTGCTGGGTTTATGGTTTTTGTTGCCACTGGGTCATGATATCTCCAGCGTCGATCCGCAAGGCGCGGCGCTGGCGGTCGGCGCAGGCGCCTGCTGGGCGCTCTATATTCTTGCCGGACAAAAAGCTGGCGCTGAGCATGGCCCGGCAACCGTCGCGATGGGTTCAGTTATCGCCTCCATCGTATTTGTGCCGATTGGTCTGAGTTTTGCTGCCAGCGGTATCTGGCAGCTGTCGCTGATTCCGCTGGCGCTGGCGATTGCAGTGCTGTCGAGTGCGTTGCCCTATTCGCTGGAGATGGTGGCGCTGACGCGTCTGCCAGCGCGCACCTTTGGCACCATGATGAGTCTGGAACCGGCCATGGCCGCCGTCTCTGGCATGCTGTTCCTTGGTGAAGTGCTGACGCTGGTGCAGTGGCTGGCGCTGCTGGCGATTATTGGCGCATCAATTGGCTCGACTCTCACCATGCGCCCGCAAAAAACGCAGATCGACCCGGTAAGCGATATTCGTGAGTAATTTTTTCTGAGAGTATTCCGACACAGCCTCTGTTATGGGGCTGAATAATCAGCGGTTGTACGTTAAAAATGAATAATAATTTATAATCAGGTTAAATAATGGTGACAGTCATATTTTGTCACCGTTACACATTAAATAAATCACCTTCCGTCACCTGCGTAGTTTGTAAAATAACAAATCAATTAAAATCAATACTTTAAAAAACCAATCACGAATGATAAATATTATCAGCGCCATTAGCATTGCTATTTATCACCCCAGATAATCCTGTTATAAAGCAACAGGCTTTGACTATCGAACTAACAGGCAGCAACTTTCCTGCAAGTTTAATAACCGGTGCTATACTTATTGCCATACGATTCAGGACAAACCCATCAAGAGGATATTAATGATGAGTACCGCAAAACTGGTTAAAGCAAAATCTTCAGATCTTATTTATACCCGTAATGACGTGGCCGAGAATGACAAAAAAGCCACCATCGAGGTGCTTAATCGTCTGGTTACAGAGTTTATCGATCTTTCACTGATTACCAAACAGGCGCACTGGAACATGCGTGGCGCGAACTTTATCGGTGTGCATGAAATGCTGGATGGTTTCCGCACCGCGATTACCGATCACCAGGATACGATTGCTGAACGTGTTGTACAGCTGGGTGGTGTGGCGCTGGGTACGACGCAGATTGTTAATGACCGCACTCCGCTGAAAAGCTACCCGCTGAATATTCACAGCGTGCAGGATCATCTGAAAGCGCTGGCTGATCGTTACGCAGTAGTGGCAAATGATACGCGTAAAGCGATCACCGAAGTTGAAGACGAAGATACCGCGGATATCTTTACCGCCGCATCACGCGATCTCGATAAATTCCTGTGGTTTATCGAATCCAATATTGAATAACAGCTAATCCAGGCGGCAGTTCTGCCGCAATCTGAATAGCCCTGAAAGCGGATGACTCTGAGTCATTCGCTTTTTGCATTGTGGAGATGAAGAAAATGGCAAGCGGATGGGCATCTGACGATGCTGTTCAACAGCAAATTGATTCCACCATTGATGATGCAGTGCAGCGGGCGCGCAAACAGTTGCATGCTGGCGCCAGCGCAGAATTTTGTCACGAATGTGACGAGCCAATTCCCGAAGCACGGCGTCTCGCCCTGCCCGGCGTGCAATATTGTGTTAAATGTCAGCAGTTGCACGATAATAAACAGGGCGCGGCGTTGTTTAACCGTCGTGGCAGTAAAGATAGCCAGCTACGCTAATTTCAATTATTAATACAGAAATATGAGCCTGTTAACATATTTCTAACTATCCTGTTCATTGAATACCCGATTTAATGTTTTAGTAAAGCGCCTGCTGCTGCACCACAATGATCTCAATGCACCATTATGGTGACTCATTATGGTGCACAGCACGCAAAGCTAAAGAATTGTTGTCCATCGGATGGATTAACCTGCTGTTTTTAAACAATATGAAAAGTTGGCATAGATTTTTCATATGGCAGCGGGCATCACAACAACGGGGAGCTCCCCGATTCAATGATAAGGATAAGATGATGAAGTCGATTTTTAAGGTCTCCCTTGCCGCGCTGGCGCTGGCATTTGCTGTCTCTTCCACGGCTGCTGAAAAGAAACTGATCGTCGCCACTGATACTGCGTTCGTCCCGTTTGAATTTAAACAGGGTGATAAGTATGTCGGTTTTGATATCGATCTGTGGGATGCCATCGCTAAACAGCTGAACATTGAATATACCCTGAAGCCAATGGACTTCAGCGGCATCATTCCTGCACTGCAGACTCGCAATATCGACCTCGCACTGGCGGGTATCACCATTACCGAAGAGCGTAAAAAAGCGATTGAATTCTCCGACGGCTATTACAAAAGCGGCCTGCTGGTGATGGTAAAAGCGAATAACAATGAAGTAAAAAGCATTGATGATCTGAACGGTAAAGTGGTGGCAGTCAAAAGCGGCACCGGTTCTGTTGATTATGCGAAACAGCACATCAAAACCAAAGACCTGCGTCAGTTCCCGAATATCGACAACGCCTATATGGAGTTAGGCACTAACCGTGCTGACGCTGTGCTGCATGACACGCCAAATATTCTCTACTTTATCCACACCGCCGGTAAAGGCCAGTTTAAAGCGGTTGGCGAATCGATTTCAGCCCAGCAGTACGGTATCGCCTTCCCGAAAGGCAGCGATGACCTGCGTGGCAAAGTAAACGGCGCGCTGAAAACCCTGCATGATAACGGTACTTACAACACAATTTATAAAAAATGGTTCGGCAGCGAACCTAAATAATACACTCCGGTTAATCAGTGGTTCTCCATACCGTAGCGGCGGCGTTCTCGCCGCCCGCTACCATGCAGAGTCATTAACGTCAGCGACGGCTTTGCGTCTCTGCGTTTTTCCATTTCAACAAAAAGTGTTTTCGTTCGGGAGAAAGTATTATGCAGTTCGACTGGAGCGCCATCTGGCCAGCTCTTCCTATTCTGCTTGAAGGCGCCAAAATGACGCTGTGGATTTCGGTCCTCGGTCTGGTTGGCGGCCTGATAATCGGCCTGATTGCCGGTTTTGCCCGCGCCTATGGCGGCTGGCTTTCCAGCAATATCGCGCTGGTGTTTATTGAGCTGATTCGCGGTACGCCGATTGTGGTGCAGGTGATGTTTATCTACTTCGCCCTGCCGATGGCCTTTACCGATCTGCGCATCGATCCGTTTAGCGCGGCGGTGGTAACCATTATCATCAACTCCGGCGCCTATATCGCTGAGATCACCCGTGGTGCGGTACTGTCAATTCATAACGGTTTCCGTGAAGCAGGACTGGCGCTGGGCCTGTCACGCCGTGAAACTCTGCGTTACGTGATTATGCCGCTGGCGCTGCGCCGTATGCTGCCGCCATTGGGTAACCAGTGGATTGTCAGCATCAAGGATACCTCGCTGTTTATCGTGATTGGCGTGGCGGAACTGACGCGTCAGGGACAGGAAATTATTGCTGGTAACTTCCGCGCGCTGGAGATCTGGAGTGCGGTTGCGGTTATCTATCTGTTTATTACGCTGGTGCTGAGTTTCGTTCTGCGTCGCATTGAGAAAAGGATGAAAATCCTGTGATTGAATTTAAAAACGTCTCCAAACATTTTGGTCAGACCCAGGTGCTGCACAATATTGACCTGAGCATTAAACAGGGCGAAGTGGTGGTGATTATCGGGCCAAGCGGCTCCGGCAAATCCACTCTGCTGCGTTGCATCAATAAGCTGGAAGAGATTACCAGCGGTGAGCTGATAGTTGATGGTCTGAAAGTTAACGATCCGAAAGTTGATGAGCGCCTGATCCGTCAGGAAGCCGGCATGGTATTCCAGCAGTTCCATCTGTTCCCGCAGATGAACGCGCTGGATAACGTCGCCTTTGGTCCGATTCGCGTGCGTGGCGCGAAGAAAGCGGATGCGCATAAACTGGCGAAAGAGCTGCTGGGCAAAGTCGGCCTTGCCGAACGTGCGCACCACTTCCCGTCTGAACTCTCCGGTGGTCAGCAGCAGCGCGTGGCAATTGCCCGTGCGCTGGCGGTGAAGCCGAAACTGATGCTGTTTGATGAGCCAACTTCTGCACTGGATCCGGAGCTGCGTCACGAAGTACTGAAAGTGATGCAGGATCTGGCCGAAGAAGGCATGACCATGGTGATCGTGACCCATGAAGTCGGCTTCGCGCAGAAAGTGGCGTCGCGCCTGATCTTTATCGATAAAGGCCGCATTGCCGAAGATGGTGACCCGGATACGCTGATTAGCCATCCGCCAAGCGCCCGTCTGCAAGAGTTTTTACAACACGTTTCATAATCTTAAGGGCGGCCTGATGCCGCCCTCCTCCTTTCTCAGCCTAATCCCAAAACCGCCAGCTTTACCTTACACTGACCTCAGGCCCGCTATACTTGCTGATCGACGCTGCTTTGGCGACGCTACAGGAGAATGTGATGCTGGCTTTTGCCCCGCCCCGACGATTTCTGCTTCGGTGGTTATTGCTGTTTATTTTCATCGCCGGATTCGGCCGTCAGGCAGTAGCTGTCTCACTGCCTGCCGCTGCGGTAGCGGCTCAGCAGACGCAAAAGCAGGGAGAGGCCGCCAGCGAGCAACCTGATGTTGAAGATAAAAAAGCGGCTTATGCGGCGCTGGCGAATATTTTGCAGAATGACCAGTCACGCGGCGAATTAATCGAACAGCTGCGCAATGCTGCTGCCACCCCGGCGGAAAATGGCCAACCGGTGCTGACGCCGCCAGCTGAAGAGCAGGATGATAAGACGGTATTACAGGGTCTGACCGATGTCAGCCGTCAGTTTGGCGGCGCCTTTGCTGAGCGATTTTCCACGCTGCAACATAATATTTTCTCCGCGCCGCATAAAACCTTTAACCCGGACACCTTTTACAATGCCGTCAGCCATTTCATGATGCTGGCGGCGGCGCTGTTTGCCTTCTGGTGGCTGGTCCGCTGGCTGGCAAGACCGCTGTATCGCCGCATGGGACGCTGGGGACGCAGCAAAAACCGCGACCGCTCCAGCTGGCTGCATCTGCCAGCGATGATTATGGCCGCTTTTGTTATTGATCTGGCGCTACTGGCGCTGGCGCTGTTTACCGGCCAGATTATGAGTGACTACCTGAATGCTGGTAGTCGTACCATCGCACGCCAGCAGGGGCTGTTTCTTAATGCGTTTGCGCTAATCGAGTTTTTTAAAGCGATTTTACGCCTGATTTTCTGCCCCAATGTGCCGGATTTACGCCCGTTCCGCATTGCCGATAACCGCGCCCGCTACTGGAATACCCGCCTTAGCTGGCTGAGCGGCCTGATTGGTTATGGATTACTGGTGATCGTGCCGATTGTCAGTAATCAGGTAAATTTACAGGTCGGCGCACTGGTTAATGTGGTGGTGATGGGGCTGATTACCCTGTGGGCGCTGTATCTGATTTTCCATAACAAGCGCAATATCCAGCAGGAGCTGGTGAGGCTTGCCGATCGCAGCATGTCGTTTTTCGCCCTGTTTATCCGCGGCTTTGCGCTGATCTGGCACTGGCTGGCCAGCACCTATTTTATCGTGCTGTTCTTCTTCTCAATATTTAATCCCGGCGACAGCCTGCAATTTATGATGTCAGCAACGGTGCGCAGCCTGGCGATTATCGGTATCGGCGCGCTGGTATCCGGCACCCTGAGCCGCTGGATTGCAAAAACTATTGTGCTATCGCCGGAGCTACGCAGTCACTATCCGGAGCTGCAAAAACGGGTCAATGCCTGGGTTTCCGCTTTGCTGAAACTGGCGCGTATTATCACCGTCTTCGCCGTTACCCTGCTGTTGCTTAACGCCTGGCATCTGTTTGATCTGTGGCACTGGCTGACGGTTGGCGCTGGCGAGAAGATGGTGGATGTGCTGATTCGCATCCTGATGATCCTGCTGTTCTCGGCGGCGGGCTGGACGCTGCTGGCCAGCCTGATTGAGAGCCGGCTCGCTTCGGATTCCCATGGCCGACCGATGCCAGGCGCGCGAACCCGTACCCTGCTGACCCTGTTTCGCAATGCGCTGGCGGTGGTGATCAGCACCATTACCATTATGATTCTGCTGTCGGAAATTGGCGTTAATATCGCGCCGCTGCTGGCTGGCGCCGGGGCGCTGGGACTGGCGGTCTCCTTTGGTTCACAGACGCTGGTAAAGGATATTATTACCGGCGTGTTTATTCAGTTTGAAAACGGTATGAATACCGGCGACCTGGTGACCATTGGCCCGATTACCGGCACCGTGGAACGGATGTCGATTCGCTCAGTCGGGGTGCGCCAGGATACCGGCGCTTACCATATTATTCCGTGGTCATCGATCACTACCTTCGCCAACTTTGTGCGCGGCATCGGCTCGTTTGTCGCCAACTATGATGTTGATCGCAATGAAGAGAGTGAAAAGGTTAATGCGACTTTACAGGCGGCGGTGAAAGAGCTGATGGAGAACAAAGAGATCCGCGGCATGGTGATCGGCGAGCCGTCCTTTGCCGGGCTGGTCGGCCTGACCAGCCAGTCATTTACCGTGCGCGTCTCCTTTACCACGCAACCGCTTAAGCAGTGGACGGTACGCTTTGCGCTGGATGATATGGTGAAGAAACATTTTGATGCGGCCGGTATTAAACCACCGCGCCAGACGGTGCAGGTGTTACAAACCGGCAGTGATATAGAGGGCGCGGCTGGCATGCAGGCATTAGCCGCTCCGGAATAAGTTACCTGGTTAGCAGACGGCTGCGCGCTGGTTTATCGTAAAAGCTCCAGGCGATAAACCGGCTCTGTTTCTGCCCCTGCGCCATATCAACAATCCGCACCTGCGCTGCGCCAGCCTCTTCCAGTGCCTCACGCAGCGCTGGCAGGTTCTCTTTGCGCGACACCAGTGAGGTAAACCAGACAAACTGACGGGCGAAATCGATACTCTCGTTAACCATCTGGCTGATAAAGGCCGTCTCGCCGCCTTCACACCATAACTCATCCTGCTGACCACCAAAGTTCAGCGGTCCATTACGATCGAGGCCAAGATTACGCAGTTTACGCTGGCTGCCCTGACGCGCATCGCTGGCGGAGGCGTGGAACGGTGGATTGCAGATACTGACATGGTAGAAATCATTTTTATGCACCACACCACGGAAGATGGCTGTGCTCTCTTTCTGGCGACGCAAGCGGATGCCGCGGTTCAGGCCCGGGTTGGAGTCGATAATCGCGTTAGCGGCCTTTATAGCCTGCTCATTGCTCTCGGTGCCGGTAAAGCGCCACTCATATTCACGATGGCCAATCAGCGGATAGATGCAGTTTGCGCCGCAGCCAATATCCAGCACGTTAATATTGCTGCGCGGGATAACCGACTGATGGTCTTCGGCCAGCAGATCGGCCAGATGGTGCAGATAATCCGCCCGACCCGGTACCGGCGGCGTCAGAAAACCGTCCGGGATCGCCCAGTGTTCAATCTGGTAGTAGTGATGCAGCAGCGCCTGGTTTAGCATTTTCACTGCGGCCGGATCGGCAAAATTAACCGACTCATCGCCATACTGATTCACCTGCACGAAAGGCGCCAGCGCGGGGTGGCACGCTTTCAGCGCATCAAAGTCGTAGCGTCCGCGATGGCGGTTGCGCGGGTGAAGAACGTTTTTTTCAGCAGGCTTTTTCATCGGCGTCTCTTAAGTTTTAGCCAAAGTAACTGGAGTTGCAGCAAGGCAGCAAGTAAACGAATCCCGGTGTCAGTGAATCGGGTGAGTGCGCGCCGCTAACGCAGCGGCAACTTCAAGTACGAAGGGTATAGTCGGCGCGTAAGATACCCGCTTTGGCAAAACGCGTAAACCATTTATCTCGTGTGCCGTCAAATCCCGTCCTTCAGGGCAGGGATATGCTGATCAAATATTTTTCGTCGATATCTGGGACAGAGACCTGGTGAACATGTATCAGGAAGGTCATTGTCTGACGCAGCTAATATTAGTTACATTTGCCACAAACAAAAATATAATTGGGAGTATGAAACGATGGCAAGCCTTCAAATTCCAGTTGCGACCAGATGATCAGCAGGAGCGTGAAATGAGACGCTTCGCTGGTGCCTGTCGTTTCGTTTTCAACCGTGCGCTGGCGCTTCAGAACGAGAACCAGGAGGCGGGAAATAAATATATCCCTTATACAAAAATGACCTCATGGCTGACTGAGTGGAAAGCAGCAGTAAATACCCGGTGGCTTAGAGACTCCCCCTCCCAGCCTTTGCAGCAGGGATCCTCGCCCTTTAGGGCTGGGAGGATGTCAAGATAAAGAAATTATCTCTGAATCAAGGAATACTATGTCTCGACAACGTCATTCGTACCAACCCCGAGCCGGTCACGGACTACCGCATGACCCGCTGAATGCGATTATCGGCCCCCGCCCGATTGGCTGGATCAGCTCGGTCAGTGAAGCTGGTGAGCGCAATCTGGCGCCGTACAGTTTTTTTAACTGCTTTAACTATCATCCGCCAATTATTGGCTTTGCCAGCAGCGGCTGGAAGGATAGCGTGCAAAATATTACGCAAACCGGCGAGTTTGTCTGGAACCTCGCCACCCGCCCGCTGGCTGAGGCGATGAATGAAAGTTCTGCCTCGCTGCCCCATGGTGAAGATGAGTTTAGCCTTGCCGGACTGACGCCGCTGGCCGCCAGCTATGTCAAAGCCAGTATGGTGGCGGAAAGCCCGGTTAACTTTGAGTGCAAACTGACGCAGTGTATTCAATTACTGGATGCCGACGGCGGTGAGATTCCCACCTGGCTGGTATTGGGCGAAGTCGTGGCGATCCATATCGACAGCGCACTGCTGGAAAATGGCATCTATCAGACCGCCAGAGCGCAGCCGATTTTACGCGCCGGTGGGCCGAGCGCTTATTACGCGATAAATGAAGATCTGCGCTTTGATATGGTACGCCCGGATGCTCGTTCGCGTTAATGCTCAGTCAGATGTAATAGATGCGGCCTGAGCCTGTCGGCATTTCCACATTCAGGCTCAGTTTGCCGCCCAGCGCCTCAATATATTTTTTCAGGCTGGACAGTTTTATCTCCTCACCGCGCGCTTCGATAGCGGCAATCGCGGGCTGACTGATCCCCATGATCCCCGCCAGCTCGGTCTGCGACAGCGCCAGTTCTTCACGTAGCTGACGCAGGCGAACGTCAAGGATCATCGCGTCCGCTTTTTGCTGAATACGCGCCTGCGAGGCAGGCGAACGTTTTGCGATCAGTTCGTTAAGTTTACTCATTTTTTAACCCCTTCCAGATGTTGTCTGTATTCCGCATCAGCCTTTTTAATCATCTCAGCATAAAATCGCTTTTGCTTGCGGCCGGTTTTATCGGCGGCGCATAATACGATGGCCTGCCTTTCAGGATCGAATGCAAAGAAAGCTCTCACCGGCCGCCCATTGCTTTGCACTCTCAGTTCCTTCATATGATGAAATTCCGAACCTTTTACCTGATCAACATCGGGTCTTCCCAGCATCGGCCCACACTGCTCAAGCACTTTCAGGCTTGCCAGCACATCATCAATCATGTCGTCATCCTGCTTATCCAGCCACCGATCAAAATGTTCAGTGGTATCTACTTTCCATGTATCCACGACATTCTCCATAAACTGTAGTTTATACCATGCAAGTTATAAACTACAGTTTATATTTTCAAGCGGCGCGAGGGGTGAAAATGTCATTTATGGAAGGAAGATCGGCAATTGCGCGACTGGGAGCCATTGTCGGCTCCCGCGGGTTTGATCCTTTAGCCAAACTGGCCGCCGCTGTGGCATGGGGATTAGCCAGCAACATCACTTATCAGTTAACCCACTGAAATTGAAAATCGCGGCCATTGCATAGCCGTCAGGAATTGCTGTTACGTAGCAAACCGGCCAGCAGCGCAGCTTATTCAGCTTTGCACTGCTGCGCCCCCTGCTCCAGCATCACCTCAATCAGCTGTTTTAACAGCGGTTGCAGTTCTGCCGCCCGATCGCCACGCCAGCCAAACGGCGGCTGCTCATCCATATAGTTGCCCTGCGCCAGCTCCAGTTGCAGCGCATACTGCTGCTGCGTCGGTTGGCCATAAGCACGGGTAATATAGCCGCCCTTAAAGCGCCCGTTCATTATCCAGCTAAACCGTGACTGCGCTTCACAAACCTGCTGTAGCGCGGCGCTCATCACTGGCGGACAGCTTTCACCACTATTAGTGCCAAGATTAAGATCCGGCAGACGGCCATCAAACAGACGCGGGATCACCGAGGCGATGGAGTGGGCATCAAACAGTAGCACATAGCCAAACTGCTGCTTCAGGCGCGCCAGCTCCTGCTGTAGCTTCTGATGATACGGCGTCCAGAGATCCTGAAGATAACCCTGACGTTGCGCGTCGGTTGGCGTCATCCCCGGTTTAAAGGTTGGCGTGCCGTCAAACAGGGTTTCCGGATACAGCCCGGTTGTGGCGGTGGTATACAGCGGCTGATTATCCGCCGGACGGTTAAGATCGATGACAAAGCGCGAGTAGTTGCCCACCAGCACGCTGGCGCCCATTGTGTTAACAAAATCATACAGCTGCGGAATATGCCAGTCGGTATCCGGCAGGCCGCGCGCGGCATCGCTGAGCCCGGCTTCAACTTCCGGCGTCAGCGCGGTTCCGGCATGGGGAATACTGATCAGCAGCGGCAGCGTGCCGGCTGAGAACTGATAAGGGGTCATTGCGCTTCTCCTCGATAGATAACCTGACAAGGCAGCTGTCCGCCCAGCCAGTAAACTAACTCCGCCGGACGCGCCAGCGGCCAGTGAACAAAATTAGCGACTTTGCCGCTTTCCAGCGTACCGTGTGTTTTCTCCAGCCCCAGCGCTTTTGCGCCATGCAGTGTGACACCCGCCAGCGCCTCTTCCGGGGTAAAGCCAAACAGCGTGCAGGCCATATTCAGCATTAAACGCAGCGACAGAGCCGGTGAGGTGCCGGGATTAGCATCGCTGGCCAGCGCCATCGGCACCTGATACTGACGGAACAGCCTGACCGGTGGCCGCTGCGTTTCGCGCAACAGATAAAATGCCCCCGGCAGCAGCACCGCTACCGTGCCATGCTGCGCCATCGCCTGCACGTCACTTTCGGTGGCGTACTCCAGATGGTCGGCAGAGAGCGCATTAAAATGCGCCGCCAGCGCGCCGCCGCCCAGCGATGAAAGCTGTTCAGCGTGCAGTTTTACCGGCAGACCCAGCTGCTGCGCCCGTTCAAAAACACGGCTAACCTGCGCCGGCGAGAAGGCCAGATGTTCACAAAACGCATCGACCGCATCCGCCAGCTGCCGGGCTTTTACTTCCGGCAACAGCCGCTGGCAGATAATATCGACCCAACCGTCAGGGTTCTGTTTAAACTCCGGCGGGAAGGCGTGCGCCGCCAGACAGGTAGCCAGCACATCAGCGGGAACCTGCTGCGCCAGCAGACGAATGGCCTGCAGCATGCGCAGTTCACTCTCTTCATCAAGGCCGTAACCGGATTTAATCTCCAGCGTTGTGACACCCTCCGCCAGCAGTCGATCGATGCGCCAGCGCGCACTGCTGACCAGTTCATCCAGCGGCGCGGCGCGCGTGGCGCGCACCGTGGAGAGAATGCCGCCCCCCTGCGCGGCAATCTCCGCATAGCTGACGCCATTCAGACGCTGTTCAAACTCCGCGCTGCGATCGCCACCAAATACCAGATGGGTATGGCAGTCGATCAGTCCGGGCGTAATGATACCACCGCCAAAATCGGTGCGCTGCTGCGCCTGAATATCCGCCGCCTCACTGCGCGTACCGATCCAGACAATCTGCCCGTCCGCCACCGCAATGGCGCCATCGGCAATCAGGTTATACTGGCCGTCGCGCATGGTGACCAGGTCGGCCCCGTACCATAAACTGTCACACGCTATTCTGGCTGCCATCTGTTCTCCCCGCGGGTCGCGCCATTTACAGAAACCGTCAAAGTATGTATATGTATATACAACCACATAGCCTGAGGATCAACCATGTCGAGTTATTTTGCGTCGCGCGCACTGCTGGCAGACGGCTGGCAACACGCGGTACGTATTGAAGTCGATACCCGGGGAGTGATTACCCGTATCAGTGCCAACAGCGACGCCGACGGCGCCATTATCCTGCCCGGCGCAGTGGTGCCGGCGATAGCCAATCTGCACTCGCATGCCTTCCAGCGCGCAATGGCCGGACTGGCCGAAGTAGCTGGCGATCCGCAGGACAGTTTCTGGACCTGGCGCGACCTGATGTATCGTATGGTGCAACGGCTCTCGCCCGAACAGGTCGGGGATATCGCCCGCCATCTCTATATCGATATGCTGAAGGGCGGCTATAGCCAGGTGGCAGAATTCCACTATCTGCATCATGACCTGAATGGCACTCCTTACCCCCAGGATGAGATGTTGCAGCAGCTGGTCGCGGCGGCGGAACAGGCTGGCATCGGCCAGACGCTGTTGCCGGTGCTCTACAGCTACGCCGGTTTTGGCGCCCAGCCACCGCAGGCAGGCCAGAAACGCTTTATTCAGGATACTGGGCAATATCTGCGCCAGCAGGAAAATCTCAGCACGCTACTGCGCAATAAGCCGCTGCATAATCAGGGACTCTGTTTCCATTCGCTACGCGCGGTTTCACAGCGGCAGATGGAGGAGGTGCTGGCCGCCAGTTCCACAACTCTGTCGGTACATATCCATATTGCCGAACAGGAGAAAGAGGTTAATGACTCGCTGGCCTGGAGCGGCGAACGCCCGGTTAACTGGCTGCTGGATCGCTTTGAGGTCAATCAGCGCTGGTGTCTGATCCATGCCACGCATCTTGATCAGGGTGAAATCCGTCGTCTTGCCAGTAGCGCGGCGGTGGCCGGTCTCTGTCCGACTACCGAAGCCAATCTTGGCGACGGTATCTTCCCCGCCACCGACTATATCGCCGCAGGCGGCCGCTGGGGTATTGGTTCCGACAGCCATGTATCGCTGGATGTGGTCGAAGAGCTGCGCTGGCTGGAGTATGCCCAGCGTCTGCGCGACCGTCGTCGCAACCGTATCGTCACGCCACACCAGCACTCGGTGGGCGACCTGCTGTATCGTCAGGCGGCGGCGGGCGGCGCGCAGGCTTGTGGCGTTAATAGCGGTTCGCTGGCCGTCGGTCAGCGCGCCGACTGGCTGGTGCTGGCGCAGGACGCCTGGCTGGGCAGTTGTCCGGATCACGCCCTGCTTAACCGCTGGCTGTTTGCCGGTAACCGCTCGCAGATCCGCGATGTCTGGGTGGCAGGCAAGCAGCTGATTGCCGAGGGCCGCCATGCGCTACAGGAAGAGAGCGATCGCCGCTTTGCGGCGGTAATGGCGGCACTATTGTGATGCATTTCTATCAGACCCAAAAACTGCCGGCCAGTAAATGGCGCAATGGTGGCGGTGAAACGCGGGAAATCGTCAGTTTCCCGCCGGAGCACAGCGAGTTTGGCTGGCGCGCCAGTATCGCGACGATCGCCGCCAGCGGTGATTTCTCGCGTTTTCCCGACGTGGACCGGGTGATTACCCTGATTGAAGGGGAAAAAGTTGAACTGTATGGGCCGGAGCAACCCTCCCATGCGCTGTTGCTGAATCAGCCGTTCTGTTTCCCTGGCGAACTGGCGATCAGTGCGAAGCTGTTCGGCGACGCCAGTCTCGACTTTAATATTATGACGCGGCGTGAACAATTTAGCGCGCAAGTGGTGATCAGCAGTACCGCGCAGCGCAGCGAGATGGGCGTTTGTTGGGTCATCGCCGGTGAGTGGCGATCTGGTGCGCAACGGCTGTCGCGCGGTGAAGGCGCCTGGTGGACGCAGTCGGGTGAAACCTTAACCCCGCTTGCGGATGATGCGTTAATACTGTTTGCGGCGATAACCCCGAATATCAGCCGTGACCCTTAAACCGCCCTAACAGCTTATAACGCGAACCAGGATAAAGCAGTCTGGCATAGGTGACAATTTTCGCGTCGCTCCAGGTCTGGCGACGGATAAGCAAACAGGGTTCATGCTCGTCCAGCGCCAGATGCTTACGCTGACGCATATCCGGCAATACCGCTTCCACAATATGCTCACCCGCCGTCAGCGGCGCCACGCGCATCAGATAGGTGTAGGGCGTCTGC
The DNA here is from genome assembly GCF_017875465.1 of Winslowiella toletana. NCBI lineage: Bacteria > Pseudomonadati > Pseudomonadota > Gammaproteobacteria > Enterobacterales > Erwiniaceae > Winslowiella > Winslowiella toletana. The sequence continues at coordinate 4,042,558 of NZ_JAGGMQ010000001.1, read as the reverse complement.
CTGGCGTAATCCTGCTGCAGATAGTCCGGCGCCATTTGCGGGTTCACCAGACGATCTTCCAGCTGAACCGGCAACTCATTCTCGTAATGGATAATCAGCGAATGGAAAATTGACTGACCGGTAGCCAGTCCCAGTACCGCCGCCTGCTCCGGGTCAGCTTTCATCTCGCTGAGGGCGAGAATCTTGCTGCTGTGTCTATGGCCGCGCTGCGCAATCTCTTCCGCGATATTATGCACTTCCAGCATCGCGGTATAGCCTTTGCTCTCGGCGACAAAAGTGCCAACGCCCTGCATACGAATCAGATAACCTTCGCTGGTCAGCTCGCGTAGCGCACGGTTGATCGTCATGCGGCTGACGCCTAACCGGTTAACCAGTTCACTTTCCGATGGCACACGCTGGTTAGCTTTCCACACCCCTTCACTGATCTGACTGACGATCGCCTGTTTAACACGCTGATAGATCGGCGCAGGCTGATCACTCATTGCGGCTGCGAGTTGCGAAATGGCAGTCTGCTCGACCATATTTTGTATCCTTATAAAGCTAATAACCTGAGTTTACTGGTTGGTAGCGCAAATGTATAGACATCTGCAAATGTCCACCCTCGCATACGGAGAATACCTCCCCCCTGAGTCAGGCCATCTGTAATCAATGCATGCTGGAGGAAACCAGCGATGCCCCACCAGGATACGCTTTTTATATAAATGCATTAGCAATGTTCCATTACGCTTAACAAGTATCGCGCAGTTCAGAACCGTTGCCTCTTACTGAAAGGAAGCCGACTTATGCCTGATATTAACCTGCCTGTTTCTTCATCAATAACAAAACCAGGATCCTTTCCCGGCGGTATATTTACGGGTTATGCTGGCTCATGGTGGCATAGTATAAAAAATGTCACTAATATTTCCTGTCTGTTTGTTAAAAGCTTGCTTCCAGGCGAAAATGATATTCTCGCTTTAAATGAGAAGGATTTAATGATTGCCTGTCAACAAGCGCAGGGGTTATTAACGCCCTCGCTATCATCTCCTCAGGTGCTGATTCATCTGGTGCGCAACAAACTGCAGTTGCCTGCAACGCAGGAAATAATCATACAAAGCATCTGTCAGCAAAATACGCATAACGGGCTGCAAACCTGGCTACCGTCAATGCCTGTCCCTTTTGTGGTTTTTACCGCAATACAATTAAAAAGTATCATTTCCCAGTTATGCACCTGCCCGCAGCAACAGATAAATGACATCTGCGAAAAAAAAGAACTTTATATATTTTTAATCAGTGAGATTTACCGTGCCGCCATACCTCACCTGGCAGAAAAATCAACACCGCCGGAAGTTTTTCAACAAATATGTCTGTGCCTGATTGCCAGCTATCTCCCCCTGTCACTCTCAATGCCCGACAATGCCCATAAAATATGGACCAGTAAAATCATGCAATTTTTATCGCTATTTCCCGGACAGGGTCCGATCGATATTAAAAGGCAGGCATTTTCTTTCTATTCGCTACTGATGGTATTAATCAATTTATCCGACAAGGCGCAACAATTGTGGCAGTACGCCATCCAGCCCGCGCAACCCACCTTAAATAGCGACAATATCCCGGCGCCAGCGGAGAAACATATCCGGTTACCTGGGTTTGCCCTGTCCGGCCAGAATATGCCTGCTCCCCCTTTTGAACGTTACCAGCTGCCACCTTACAGCTGTGCGCTACTCAAATCGCAGCAACGACAACAGATCACTTGTTGCCCGCCGGAAAAAAATCCCCCTTTCCCGGACAACCAGACAGCCCCCTTCTCAGCGGCGCTTGATGCCACATTGCTGATAAGTGAAAACCGGCAACAGGCGTTGCTGGCCGTGCAAAATTATGCGCAGCCAGTGACACTTAAACTGGCATCTCAATTACCTGCAACACACTCGCTCTGCTGGCCCGAGTCCAGAACAGGGCGTTTTCCGCAGATTAGCGGCAGAGCAGCAACAGATAGTCAGCCTGTACCGCAAGCCGTCACCGCTGGTGCCCCTTCATACTCGCACTCTCTCGCTGCCCCCATCGTGACGACTGCGGACTATCTCACCACCCAAATCAGCAGCGTGCTATCGCAACTCTATAGTCTGATTACTGGCTACACCACCGGCCAGGATCTGCGTAGCGTGACAAATCCCGCAGCGTCCGGGCATCTGTTTGCCCAGGCTTTGCCGGTGAGTACATTCTCTGCTGCTCGCTTCTGGTCGGAACAGATAACTACTCCCTTAGAAACCAGTACGGAAGATATGCCTGAAGACAACACCGATGCCCTGCCAAATACCACTGACATGCCAGAGCAGGAGATTCTGATAAGCCATACTTCGTACTCACCACAAGATAGCCCCGAGCAGCTATACCAGCTATTGAATAATTTCTGTACCCGCTTGCACTTTTCACTGTCCCGGACCGAAAAAAACAATCTGGCCACGCTGCTGGAGGATAAGCTGGTATTCACTTATCAGACCACCAGAGCGAAACGCGCACTTGAGGGGCATGAAAAAAGGACATGTCTGCTCAATGAAGCCATAAAACTGGAACAGGCGAATGGATCCAATGACACGCTTTCAGGCCGGATGTTCAGCTTTGGCAATCAGCAATATCAGAACAGCCTGGTATTTTTTAACTATTCAGCGAAGAAATTCGATCCCAGCGCCGTAGTGATAGGCATCGGTCAACATATATTGGCTTATTTAGCCACTACAACGGGGCGGATCCTCAATGGCGATATTTTCAAACCGGAAGCCTGCGAATCAGGCGGTGAATTTGTGCTCAAAATAGGCAGCTCGGTTGTACTGCTGCCTGAGGCACAAGGCGCCAGCGCATTCAGGTCAAAAATGCCCAACAGGCCCATGGCTTCGATCAATAATGTCGCCAGATTGCCGCCCCCCCCGCGTGCTAATCAGCCGCAAACAGCAGCGAAAAATATCCTGCCGGTAAAAAAATTAAACGGCAGTATATTAAGCCACTCCGATAGCGGGTTAACGTTGAATCCACCGCTGGTGGGTGAGATAGGCGGCAACCGCTGGTATATTTATCCACAGGGTACTCGCGGTGAAGCCATGCTGGCTGAGACCAGCGGAAAACCACATCAGGCAAAATATAATTCACAGAATGGCAAATGGAGTATAAACGATCAGCCCGGCGAAGCTTTCTTCGTGTATGACGATCCCGCCAACCATGCCTGGATTAAACTCAATGACGCATTTTATTGGGTCAAGAGCCAGAATAAGGACCATACTTTCACCCTTGGCAATGGTCAGAAGATATATTTCGATAGTGCGGAGAAACAGTGGCATCCCTACCCGAGCGGTAATCATCATATTGACGGCAGAACATTATCCGCCATTCCCGCGGAATTACTCAGCGCATATCCTGGCGATAGCGTGGTGCTGACGCCAGTAAGATTTCCGGCAGCAGAGAGTAAGTTGTGGCGTATTCCGGCAACAAGCGAGCTGTATTACCTTGAAGTACAGATTGCGGACAGCATCATCCCTGGCAAAGTTCAGGTACAGTATGCCCCGGGTATCCTGAACGGTGACTTTTTCACTTTTTTGCAGGCTCGCCCTCTCTCACAGCAGCGCGTATTAAAATGGGATTATCAAACCCAACGCTGGGAAGTCGCGACCCCCTTTAGCGCACTGCAGGCAGCAGAAAAAGAGATCACCGCCAGCATGTTAGTCACCAGTGCTGGCGATCCAGATAACCCGCTGCTGCCACAAAATATTCCAGGGCTATATCAGTCTGGCGCTCGCCATTTTCTGCACTGGACAACAACCGCATCCGCTGAAAATCGCTATATCCCCCTTAGCGCCACCGCCGCACTGGGGATTTATCGCCTGGCCGTAAAAAAAACGCTGGATAGCGAAAAATTTCAGCTATTCAAATTGCGCTATGACAGTGTTGAAGAAAAGTGGACTTTCCATCAGGTTACCTCGACGACATTTATCAATTTACCCCATGAGGTAAAAAAAATACAATTAACTCAGCCGTTCTCCGAAAAATATGCCCTGCCTGGCTATAAAAATATTTATCATGATGAACAGGGAAATCTGTATATCATGAGCGGCATTGACAAAGAAGGGGTCACAGAATATATCAAAGTGACGCAGCATGAACGAAAAAGAGATCATTTTATTTTGCATATACCCGCTGGTGATGGCCCTGAGAGGCTATGGGTTATGCATTATGATGAGGGGGAATTTTCATTTGAAGTAGAAGTGAGCTGCGCCGGTGGAAAAATAGTTAAACGCGCAGGTGATGAGTTCTGCGCCGGAACCTCCGGCGTCAATCGACCACAACTTCCGGGTGCAATTGCAACAGAAAAAGAGGCAAACAGAGCTATTGATTTTATGAAGATTAATGTATTAAAAGAGTTGAACCTGGATTACCTCACCGACCTGGAACCAGAAACGACCCAATACTTAAAGCAACTTGGCAAAGCAAAGGATTATATATTTTGCAAACAGGGCGAAGAAGTCCTTGAGTATCCTGCAATTAACAGCTTTATCCCGGTAGATAGCTTTTTTACGCGTAGCAAATCTATACTGGATACTATTCTGTCGCAGGTTAGCAAAAAGAAACTCGCCATCTTTATCCGTAAACATTTTGGCGAACACAATTTAGCCAGAAAAACAGCAATATTTCAAAAAACATTAAAATCAGCATCAGGGAATTTAAAAGAATATTCCGCTAACGGAAAAAACATCGACAGATTGTTTCTTGCTAAATCCACTGACTCAGCCTTACCCATCGTGCAAAATACTGCGGCTCTCACCATTGGTGCGGACTACGTTAAAAAACCGATTATGTTACTCCTGGCAGAACCCTTTACCCTTACTCATTCAGCGGGAAACCATCCGTATCGCTATCTTAAACGTTTAAATACTATTATCCATGAGGTAAGCCATATCGGTAAATTTAAAAAAGAGAGCAGATCAGGCGTTATACGCCGCTATCGTACCAGCGATTTCTTTTACAATCAGAATGATATTTTTCATCCCTACTCTCGCAGACAATATTTTTACTCTACCCGGCAAAAATATGACATAACAGTAGCAAATGAAAAAAAACTAGCCACTAAAACAGTGTCAGAAATCATGCTTAAAGAAGATTCACATGCATTTAACAGCGATCCAGCCAGCGATAGCGATATTTTTTTCAGATTAATTGAGAAGCGACTGGAAGAAAGTATGCAAGATGACGTTATTGATCCGCGAGCCACTGCCCATGATATCGAACAAGTGGCGGGGAAAGGGCCGATAAAAACCGGTAAACAAAAAACCAGCCAACAACTTCAACTGGAATATTATTTTGAAGATTGTAATTATGCTCTAAAACAACTCGAATTACCGGAAATTAAATATAAGGATGTTATCAATGGGTTATTCATCATGGAAAATGCCAGATTAGTGATTAATCCACTAAAAATGGCACATGTAAAGTCATTGCTGAGAAGCATGGCCAGTAACCCGGAGGCGCGGGCGGCCATTGTGCTCAATAATGCTGACAGTATTGCCTATTACAGTTTTTTGCTGCTGGCTGAAGAAGGTTTACTGGATCAGTTTCTTCCCGATCCCAGGCTTCCCGTTCCTTCAAGACTACTGCCATGGTAATTGCCTTGCCCTGAGATGGTGCGAATTTAGCGCGATCACAGTGCAACAGCAGTTACCCGCTCACAACCAACTGGCCGCGACGCTGCGGATCTCTGATTTTGTTCGGTCTGGCACAGCTCTTGCTTACTTGTATAGACAAGACTATACACTTATGCTTCACTCAGTATAGTCAACCCTTACTTGACCCGTTGCTCTTTATAGCAGCAGGTGCTACCCGGCAGCGTCCGGGTTTTCTCTTCACCGAACTTGTATAGACAGGAGTATACTATGTCGCTCTCTACGCAAGAATGTCGTCTGATCCCCGGTGCGGTGGATTTGGCGATGCTCAAGACCATTTATCATGGTGGCGTAACCCTGACACTGGATGAAAGCGCACGTGAAGCAGTGCTGAAAGCGCACGACACCGTGACCGCCATCGTCAGCTCGGGCAAAGTTACCTACGGCATTAATACCGGCTTTGGCAAACTGGCGCAGACCTCCATTCCGGCGCAGCGTCTGGCTGAATTGCAACGCAATCTGGTGTTATCACACAGCGTGGGTCTTGGCGATCTGCTGCCCGATGATGTGGTGCGGCTGGTGATGGCAACCAAAGTGATCAGCCTGGCGCGCGGTCATTCCGGGGTGCGTATCGCGCTGATTGATGCGCTGATTACCCTGTTTAATGCCGGTATTATGCCCTGCATCCCGGAAAAAGGTTCCGTCGGCGCATCCGGCGATCTGGCGCCGTTAGCGCATCTCTCCCTGATGCTGCTGGGCGAAGGTCAGGTACGCGTTGAAGGTAAACTGATCGATGCGGTTGACGGTCTGAAACTGGCCGGGCTGCAACCTTTTGTGCTGGGTCCGAAAGAGGGTCTGGCGCTGCTGAACGGCACCCAGGTTTCTACTGCGCTGGCGCTGCGCGGTCTGTTTGAAGCGGAAAAAGTGTTTGCTGCCGGTCTGGTGGCGGGAGCACTGTCGCTGGAAGCGATTAAAGGCTCGATTAAACCTTACGATTCGCGTATTCATCAGGCACGCGGTCAGAGCGGGCAAATTGCGGTGGCTGCGGCGGTATCGACGCTGCTGGCAGGCAGTGACATCCTCACCTCCCACGCCAACTGTGGACGCGTGCAGGACCCCTATTCAATTCGCTGCGTCCCTCAGGTGATGGGCGCCTGCCTCGATAACCTGAGTCACTCCGCACGCGTCTTGCAGATTGAAGCCAATGCCGCTTCCGATAACCCACTGGTGTTTTCAGAAACCGGTGATGTGATCTCCGGCGGCAATTTCCACGCCGAACCGGTCGCTTTTGCCGCCGATATTATCGCGCTGGCGGTAGCGGAAATCGGCGCGATCTCCGAACGCCGTATGGCGCTACTGCTGGATACCGGCCTCTCTGGCCTGCCGCCGTTCCTGGTTAACGATGGCGGCGTCAACTCCGGCTTTATGATTGCCCAGGTAACCGCCGCGGCGCTGGCTTCTGAAAACAAATCCCTCGCCCATCCCGGCAGCGTCGACAGCCTGCCCACCTCCGCCAATCAGGAAGATCATGTCTCGATGGCCACTTACGCCGCACGCCGTTTAGGCGCCATGTGCTTTAACACCGCCGCGGTGGTAGGAATTGAAGCGATGGCCGCAGCGCAGGGAATTGACTTTCATCGTCCGCTACAAAGCTCGGCGATGCTGGAACAGGAGCTGGCGCAGCTGCGTCAGCGCGTCGCCTTCCTCGATAAAGATCGTCTGATGGCCCCCGATATCGAACAGATGCGCCTGTGGGCAAGCAGCGACAGCTGGCCCGCGCATATTGCCGCCCTGCTGCCAAGTCACGCCCGCGACGCCCACTAATTGAGGAGAAGGATACAATGAGCGAATCCCTGAGCAAAGCGGTAGCCCGCGAAATCCGCGCCCCGCACGGCAGTGAGCTGCACTGTGCCAACTGGCTGATCGAAGCCGCCTACCGCATGATCCAGAATAACCTCGATCCTGATGTCGCTGAACGCCCGGAAGATTTAGTGGTGTACGGCGGGATTGGTAAAGCGGCGCGTAACTGGGAGTGCTTTGAGCAGATCCTGCGCTCGCTGCGCGCCCTGCAACCAGAAGAGACCCTGCTGGTGCAGTCCGGCAAGCCGGTTGGCGTGTTCCGCACCCATGCCGATGCGCCGCGCGTGCTGATTGCCAACTCTAACCTGGTGCCGCACTGGGCGACCTGGGACCACTTCCATGAGCTGGATAAAGCCGGACTGATGATGTACGGCCAGATGACCGCCGGCTCCTGGATCTATATCGGTGCACAGGGCATTGTGCAGGGCACCTTTGAAACCTTCGTCGAAGCGGGACGCCAGCACTATAACGGCGATCTGAGCGGCAAGTGGATTCTGACCGCCGGACTCGGCGGTATGGGCGGCGCGCAACCGCTGGCCGGGGTACTGGCCGGGGCTTCGGTGCTGGCGGTGGAGTGTCAGGAGTCGCGTATCGATTTCCGTCTGCGCACCCGCTATCTCGATTACAAAGCCTTCAGCATTGATGAAGCACTGAAAATGATTGCTGACGCCAATAGTGAAAAACGCGCTATCTCGGTGGGTCTGCTGGGCAATGCGGCGGAAATTCTGCCAGAGCTGGTGAAACGCGCGCAGGCGGGCGGCATGAAGCCGGATATCGTCACTGACCAGACTTCCGCGCACGACCCGATTAACGGCTATCTGCCGCTGGGTTGGGATCTCGATCGCTGGGCCAGCGTACGCGCCAGCGACCCGAAAGCAGTGGAGAAAGCCGCACGCGCCTCGATGGCGGTGCATGTGCAGGCGATGCTCGACTTCTGCCATATGGGAATTCCCACCGTCGACTACGGCAACAATATCCGTCAGGTAGCGCTGGAAGAAGGGGTGAAAAATGCTTTTGATTTCCCGGGCTTTGTTCCGGCCTATATCCGCCCGCTGTTTTGCGAAGGTAAAGGACCGTTCCGCTGGGTGGCGCTGTCCGGCGATCCTGAAGATATCTATAAAACCGATGCCAGACTGAAAGAGCTGTTCCCGCACCACACCAACCTGCACCGCTGGCTGGATATGGCACAGGAGCGTATCGCCTTCCAGGGTTTACCGGCGCGGATCTGCTGGCTCGGCCTTGGCGAACGCCATCTGGCCGGACTGGCCTTTAACGAAATGGTGCGTAATGGCGAGCTGAAAGCGCCGGTGGTGATTGGCCGTGACCATCTTGACTGCGGGTCCGTGGCCTCGCCAAACCGTGAAACCGAAGCGATGAAAGATGGTTCCGATGCGGTATCCGACTGGCCGCTGCTGAACGCCCTGCTGAATACTGCTGGCGGCGCCACCTGGGTCAGTCTGCATCATGGCGGCGGGGTCGGTATGGGCTTTTCGCAACATGCTGGCATGGTTATCGTCTGTGATGGCAGTAAAGAAGCCGACGCGCGACTGTCACGGGTACTGTGGAATGACCCGGCGACCGGCGTGATGCGTCACGCGGATGCCGGTTATGAGCTGGCGCAATCCTGCGCGCAGCAGCATCAGCTCAATCTGCCGATGGTGAAATAAATCTCCCGACCGCCCCTTCCCCCGCCCTGTGGGGGAAGGCTGGGGGGGAGCAGGCAATGCAGAACTTCGGGGGTTTTATGCTCAGCAATACGCTCCACGCTCTGGCGCGCAAGGATGTGCTGCAACTCGGCGTATATAACGCCGGGCTTTCTGATGAAGCAGTAAGAAGCACCTGGCAGGTCGAGACCATTTCACGGCTGGCCAGCAATGAGAACCCGTTAGGCGCCAGCCCGAGAGTAGCGGCGGCGCTGGACAGCAGCAGTCAGCGCAGCGCCATCTATCCTGATGCCGCCAGCAGCGCGTTACGTGATGCGCTGGCGGTGAAAACCGGCATCGCCGCCGACTGTATCGCCATCGGCAACGGCTCAGAAGAGTTACTGAAACTATTGTGCCTCGCCTTTGTTAACAGCGGCGATCGCGTGGTTACCCTGCTGCCCTCTTTCGGTCTGCATCAGCTCTATCCGCAGCTGATGGGCGCGCAGGTTGATCTGGTGGCGGTTAACCAGCAGATGGAGTATGACCTGCCGGCCTGGGAAGCTGCGCTGACCACCCCGGCTAAACTGGTCATCTTCAGCAATCCTTCGAATCCGGTAGGCTGCATGCTCGATCAGCGCGGATTTCAGCGCCTGATTGACGCCGCGCCGCAGGATGCGTTGCTGGTGGTCGACGAAGCTTATTTTGAGTACTGCGCCCATCTGGCAGCGTATCCCGACAGCCTGACGTTGCTGCGCCAGCAGTCACGGCCGTGGATAGTGCTGCGCACCTTCTCTAAAGCTTATGGTCTTGCTGGTTTGCGCGTCGGCTACGGTCTGGCCAGCGATCCGCTGCTGGTGGATCTGCTGAATCGCGTGCGGACGCCATTTAATATCAATCGCAGCGCGCAAGCCGCCGCGCTGGTGGCGCTGGACGATCAGCAACATGTGCGCGACAGCGCCGCCTGGGTGGTGCAACAACGCCAGTGGCTGGCAGCAGAGTTACAACCTCTGGTGCGGCAAGTCGCCCCTTCTGAAGCCAATTTTCTGTTTTTCCGCATCAATGGCGACGGCGCTGAACTGGCGAAAAAATTGTTAGCGTTCGGCATTATTATTAAACCCTGGCTGGAACCCGGCTACCGCGACTGGTTACGCGTGTCGATCGGCAGCGCGGCCGATAACCAGCGCTTTATCGCCGCGCTCAGGCAGGTGCTATGATCCTCAATCTTAACGATTTTCGCCAGCAGGCCAGACGCACGCTGCCCGCATTCGCCTTTCACTACGTGGATGGCGGCGCGGAAGATGAAATCACCCTGCGCCATAACCGTGCGGTATTTGATCGCTGGCAGTTTGTCCCGCCAGTGCTGAAAAACGCCAGCCAGCGCGATCTCAGCCTGCAGCTGGGCAACGAAAAACTCAGTGCACCGCTGCTGATTGCCCCCACCGGCTATAACGGCATGTTGCGCTATCAGGCCGATCTGATGCTGGCGCGCGCTGCACGCGCCGCCAATATCGCGTATATCCAGAGTACCGTATCAACGGCGGCGATGGAGGAGATTGCCGCCGACGGCTATGGCAATCACTGGTTTCAGCTGTATGTGTTAAAAGATCGTCAGGTCACCATTGACCTGCTGAAACGGGCGCGTAAGGCCGGTTGCAGTACGCTGGTGGTGTCGGTGGATGCGGTGCATTTTGGCAATCGTGAGCGCGATAAACGCCATTATCGCCGCCCGATGAAACTCTCGCTCAGCAGCCTGCTGAATGTCGCCAGTAAACCCGGCTGGGTATGGCGCACGCTGAAGCCGCAGGGCATGCCGGGCTTTGGTAATCTGCAGCCCTATATTCCACCGCAGTATCAGCGCGGCGTCGGCGGCGCAGCTTATTTTGCTGAGCAGATGGAGACGCAGCTCGACTGGCAGACTATCCGCTGGCTGCGCGAGCAGTGGCCGGGGCAATTACTGATTAAAGGCATTCTGACGGTAGAAGACGCGCAGCAGGCAATGGCCAGCGGCGCCGATGGCATGGTGCTGTCAAATCATGGTGGGCGTCAGCTGGATGGCGCCGTCAGTCCAATGCTGATGCTGGCGGAAATTCGTCAGGCAGTGGGCGCAGAAGCCACCATTCTCATCGACAGTGGTTTCCGTCGCGGCACCGATGTGGTGAAAGCGCTGGCGCTGGGTGCTGATGCGGTGCTGATTGGCCGCCCGCTGCTGTATGCCGTCGCGGTGCAAGGTCAGGCCGGGGTCGAACAGGCATTAACCCTGCTGCGTAACGAGATTGACCGCACGCTGGCGCAGCTGGGTTGCAGCAATCTGGCGCAGCTCGGGCCATATTTGCTGCGCCCAATGCCCCCTCCGCCATAAAATGCTGTATCTCTTCTTTGATTGCTTTAGTCTGGGCAGTACCCAACAGTGGCTTCCTGGTGTTAGCATGGATAATATCAGGTACAGCCCAGGCTAAATAAAAAGAGATGACTCCCTGATAAAAGCACTATAAAAACATTCATCCTGACCGTCAATTTCTGAAAAAATAAAACCTCCGAAGTTTTGGAGGTTTTATTTGTAATTGATAATAACCGGAGAAGGGATAAGATGATGAAAGCCACGTTGATAGCATTGCCATATTAAATCATCGATACTGTTTGCGCTGAATTTTAGTCTTAAGTTTTTCAGGTGGAAATCATAAGCATTTAATGAGACCCGCGCCAGTTCACTATCATTTAGTCCAATCAGTAACTCAGGCGATACGCCTGAGTACTGGGAAAAATTGACATTGGATGCGACAAATCTGTGATCTTTGTCCTTAACTAACATAATGCCGACACCCCATGGAATAATCGGGTTTTGATAATACCATTCAATATTTTTTTGATTGCTTGTGTTGTTTGTTATTTTTCCCTACGATATAAATCAACCATACTTTCATCCTAGGCTAACTATTATTTAGCTATATATAGCACCATCAACATAAATGCAGATAACTTATGGAAAAGTTATGAATGATAAACAGAAAGACAAACGGATAAAAACAAAAAACTTACCCAATCAAAAAGGTCCGTTATCAGGCTACTGGGTCGCCATTTTCGAAGGTAATATTGAAGGTGCAGAAATGGAGCAAGAAGCCATACAAAAGATCCTCAATAAACGAAAAGATTTAAATTAATTTACAGTTAATCATTACAATTAATTTTGTTGTCTGGTTGGAGCAATAACCAGTTCGCGAACACATACGCTTTGTGGGAGTGAGTAGGCGAAAATCACCGATTTTGCTACCTCTTCTGCGCTCATTACGCCGCCGATATCACTTTTCCACTGGCGGTATTCGTCAACAATCGATTCGCTGGAGATATGGTCAAGTAATTCTGTTTCAGCAGCCCCCGGTGCAATGGTTATCACCCGAATATTATAAGGCGCCATTTCCCATCTGACCGTTTCCGAAATACCATGAACCGCAAACTTCGTCCCCGAATAGGCAGCATGGTGCTCATAGGTTTTGCGGCCTGCCAGCGAACTGATATTGATGATGGTGCCTCGTTGGTTTTTCTTCATACTCTCCAGCACAATGCTAATACCGTTGAGTAAGCCCAATACGTTAGTTTCAAACATTTTGCGCCATTCAGCGTCGGCCTGTTGCTCAATATTACCCAACAGCATAATACCTGCATTATTGACGATACAGTCGACCGGCCCATACGCCTCTTCCGCCTCATCAATAGCATCAATGAAGCTTTGAAGATCGTTAACATCAATAGTGCGGCACAAGCTGTGCGGTAAGTTAAGTGCAAACAGACGCTATGTGCGCCGGGCTAACAATAATAACGGGTGTCCAAGCGCGCTAAATTGTCTGGCGATTTCTGCACCAAATCCAGAACTGGCGCCGGTAATCACTATGAGTTTTTTATCCATTTTCGCACATCCATTTGCGGTAAAATTTGCAGGCTACATCGGGGTGAGAGCGGAATCGCCCTTTGATATAGTTTATTCCTGCATCTCTGAGTAATGGGTTTTGCGGATCGGTATCGACACCTTTGCAGTCTTTGCGCAGATGTTCTGGCAACGGAAAAACCGGCACCGTCGCATCCAGGCTGGCACCTAAGAACCACGCAACAGAGAGCCGTTCCGCGCCCGCGGGCGGTGCAACCACCCGATGCATGGTCGCACGCAGATAACCATTGGTCGCCAGTTCTAATAATTCGCCGATATTCACCACAAACAAACCATCTATTGGCTGGACATCAATCCAGCGCCGCTCGCTGATTTCGACCTGTAACCCCGGCTGTTCATCCTGCATAATAAAAGTTAGCAGTCCCGAATCCTTATGCGCGCCAACACCCTGGCTGGTAGAGGCGCAGTCTCGTCCCGGATAGCGGATAAGCTTCATATGTTCATTCGGCTGGTTGCCATAAAGGATATCGAAACAGGAGGCGGGTAATTCCAGTGCCAGAGCTAACAAACGCAGCAGTTTTAACGCCACGACAGTCATCGCTTGCTGATATCGCAGCGTGACTGATTTTAAATCGGGTAAATTCTCTGGCCACTGATTCGGCCCATGCATGCAGTGCCATACTGGGCTATCCGCCGACATATTAACTGCAACTCTTTCAGCACCAATATCAAACTGCTCTCGCCAGTCTGGCTGTCCCCGCGTTAACTCAGCCGCCGCGCGATTATAGCCGCGAAAGTGCGGGGAATTAATCATAGAAACGGCCAGTTTTTCTTCGTCAGATAATAAAAAGAAAGCGCGAGTCACTCTCTTTATATCATTTAATAACGCGCTATCGACACCATGTCCGGTTAAATAGAAAAAACCGACATCATGGGCGGTCTGCCTTAATGTCGACAAACATTTTTTTTGCCCGGCATCCGATTCCTGCACTGGCGAAATATCAATAATGGGGATGCTTTCTGACATACGTAATCGTTCCTTTTCCATCGGAGTGAATCAAACCCTGTAAAGATTTTTCGCTCCGACGCAAACGACTTTGGTGAGTATTTTCTACGCTGAATAATAGATATATTTAAAATTATTATTTAATTAATCGCACCTGAAGTCTCTCGATAAGCAGATCTGATCAAGAGACATTTTGGTATAGAGGAACAAGTGGTTTAAATCGAGGCTAAATAGCCGCCATCCACATACAGCACCTGGCCGGTGATATAGCGGGCGGCATCGGAGCAAAGGAAAATCGCCGCGCCGACAAGGTCGTCCAGCTCACCAAAGCGGCCAAGGGGAATTTTCGCCAGCATCGCGGCGCACCAGGCGCTGTCCTGATAAAACACCTCTGTCATATCAGTACTGAAATAGCCCGGCCCGATGCCATTCACCCGAATGCCCAGTGACGCCCACTCACTGCTCAGGGTATGCGTCAGCCCTACCAGCCCGGACTTTGATGCGCCATAAGCCGCAGCACCCGGCACGCCCACTTTGCTGGTCAGCGAACAGAGATTGACTATCGCCCCGCCGCCATTCTCCGTCATCAGACGCGCCGCCGCCTGCGCACAGAAAAACGCCCCTTTCAGATTGGTATCGACAATGCGCTGCCACAGCGCTTCATCGACATCCAGCGACGGGCACAGCTGCTCGGTTCCGGCGTTATTAATCAAAATATCCGGCGCATCCAGCGTGGCAAATGCGGCGCTGATCTGTTGCGGTTGCGTCACATCCAGCAGCAGGCCGCTGGCGGTGACATCAAGCTGCTGCAGCTGCGCCACTGCCGCGTCGAGCGTGGTCTGCTGGCGCCCGCTAATAATCACCTGCGCACCGGCCTGCGCCAGTCCCGCCGCCAGCGTAAAGCCAATGCCGCGCGTGCCGCCGGTGATCAGCGCGCGCTTACCGGATAATGAAAAACGTTGCATCGTTGCATTCATGGTTGTACCCACGACTTTAACCAGCGGCTGTTGCCGGCAATCAGATCAAGATAGGTTTGTGGCACCGCATCCAGCGCGATCGGTGGCGCGGTCAGCGTCGCCAGTTTATCCGCCAGTTGCGGCAACAACGCCAGCGCCTGACGTTGCTCATCAGCAAATACGCTACAGCCCACCAGATCGATTTCACGCTCCACCAGACGATTAAAATCAAAGTCCGCGCGATGATGAAACAGCCCGACCAGCGCGATACGGCCACCGGCGCTAATCTCATCGACCAGCTGTTGCAGCACAGCGGTAATACCGGTGGCTTCCACCGCATAGTCAAACTCACCGTCCGGCTGCAGCGGGATGATCTGCGCCAGCAACTGATAACGTGCGACATTGGGTTCTGACAGCTGCACCTGGCACTGCGCGACTTCATGCAACAGCAGCGCCACCAGGCCGCCGATGGTGCCGCCTCCGGCCACGCGCACCCGCGCACCCGCCGGAATACGCAGCTGATTCACCACCCGCAGCGCCACGCCCAGCGGTTCGCTAAGCACCGCCACCGCCGCTGGCATATCCGCTGGTACCTTAAGCAATCCTTCCGGCGGTAATACCGTCTGTTCAGCAAAACCGCCATCACAGACTTCACCGACAAAACCCAGCGCGGTACAGAGATTAAAGCTGCGCCGCTGACAGGCAGGGCACTCACCACACCAGACGCGGGAATCGGCCACCACCCGGTCGCCAGGCTGGAAGCCGCGCACATCAGCGCCCACTTCCAGCACTTCGCCACAAATTTCATGGCCCGGCGTCACCGGCAGCTGCGCAAGCCACTTGCCGGTGCGATAGTTATGCAGATCTGAACCGCAAATCCCCGCCGCCAGCACTTTCAGCCGTAGCTGATTCGCGGCCATCTCCGGCAGATCAAGCGTGTTAACCCGCAAATCACCGACGCCATATAAACGTACCGCTTTCATCGCCCTCTCCTCACACCAGCTGTTGCAGCCAGCGATCAAATTCATCATCACCTTCACTGCCAAGCATCACCGCGATGGCCAGCCCCAGCGCTGAACTGGTCGGCGTATGACCACTGCCGCCTGCGGCGCGCAGATCGAGCACCAGCGTCGGACAGCAAAACAGCGCCAGTCGCATAATCCGCTGCCAGTTGCCCGGCAATAGTCCGCGCGATCGCAGCTCATTCAGCAATGGTCGCCAGTAGAGATCGCCTTTACTGCGCAGAAATGCCGCGCGCAGCGAGGTCAGCTGCCAGTTATGGCTGACCTGCAGGGTGTCGCCGGTGCGCGTCACTGCAACCTGATACAGATCGGCGGCCAGCGCCGGTTCATATAACCAGCAGGGATGGGCAAAGATATTGTGGAAAGTGGCTTTGATCTCCGCCAGCAGCGCCGGGATATGGCTACCGGCAAAAGCCGGATCAAAACTCACCAGCTGCGCCACGTTATCGTGGGTTTCAAACCACACATTGGCGTTATGCGCATCGCCATGCGCCACCACTACCCCATGCTGCGCCAGTGCTGCGGGCGCCAGCGTGGTCGCGGCTTCCAGGAACAACTGACGCAGCGTGTGGTGGTAACGTACGCCGTTAATTTCCCACTGCAGATTGCTCAGGGTCTGCCAGCTCAGCTGCTGGTCGCCGAGCTGAAAGTTTTTATCAACATAAAACTGCTTTACCCGCCCGCCCAGCCCCGGCTGTTCGCCGGGGGTGATCAGCCGGTGATAAAACAGCTGATGAATGGGTTCGGCGGCCACCTCCGTGGCGCGCCCGGCCTGTAATGTCGGCAGGGTTTGCTGCAGGATTTCCGCATCGGCGCGACGCTGTGCTTCGATCACCTGCTGTTCCGCCACCGCTGACGGTTGCAGTTCAATATCACGGCAGACATCCGCCAGCCGCCGATCGTCACGCAGGCGATAAAGCAGGATCTGCCGCCCCGGCTCACCACAGGCATACAGCGGCACATCGACGCGAAAACCATGCTCACGCAACAGCTCCGCGCGGTAGTACTCTTCGATGGTGTGATCTTCACCCTCTTCATGGTGATATTTAAAAAACAGCGTGCGGTCGTCGGCCAGCGTTACCCGGCCATTCAGCGAGTTAAGACTGTACTGATCGCGGTTAATCTGCAAAGTCAGCGCCTGTACGCCAGTCACCTCGCCGATTAACTGACAAAGCTTCTCACTGGCCTGCTGCCACTCCCCGGCGCGCGCCAGCGTGCGTGCTTCAGCAGCGAGGGGCTGACGGGAATCTTCAGCCATGCTTATCCCCTTCCAGCAGGGTATTACGCAGCCCGGAAACCGCCAGCGCATGACCAGGAAAACCTTCGTATTCGGCAAAGCGTCTGGCTTTATCGGCCAGTGGCTGGTAGCCCGCCGCCGTGACATAACCGACCGAGATACGTTTCATATAGTCGAATACCGACAGCGGTCCGGCGGTTTTTGCCGCGCCATTGGTTGGCAGCACCGCATTGGGTCCGAGCACAAAGTTACCCAGCGTAATCGGGGTATATTTCCCCAGCAGAATCTCACCGGCATTACGGATTTGCGTCATCACCGCCATCGGTTCTGCCGTCAGAATCTCCAGATGCTCCGGCGCATACTGATTAACAAACTCCACCGCAGTGGCGAAATCTTTAGTCAGCACCACCCCGCCATGATCGCCGCACAGCACTTGCTGCGAGAACCCGGCGCGCTGCTCGGTTTGCTGCGCCCAGTAGCCCGGCAGCGCTGCAATCGCCTGTTCCGCCACCCGGCGGCTGGAGGTCACCAGATACGCCGAGGAATCCGGACCATGTTCTGATTCAATCAGCAGATCGAGCGCCGCCAGCGCGCCATCAACACTGTCATCGGCCAGAATCAGACTTTCGCTCGGACCGGCCGGGACCCCCGGATCCAGCAGATGGGTCAGCTGGCGTTTTGCCGCTACCACCCACGGGCTGCCTGGCCCGACAATTTTCAGGCATTTTGGTACCGTTTCGGTGCCGTAAGCCACCGCCGCCACGCCCTGCGCGCCGCCGCATTTATAGATCTCAGTGATCCCCACCAGCCGCGCCGCAACCAGCGTCGCATCATCCACTTTGCCATCCGGTCCTGGCGGCGTAATCACAATCGCGCGCGGTACCCCGGCCACCACCGCCGGTACTGCGGTCATAATCAGCACGCTGGGGAAGGAACCTTTACCGCGCGGCACATAGCAGGCCACCGCATCGATCGGCACATGGCGATCGCCGGCAAATGCCCCTGGCTGCATCTCTTTCAGCCACATCTCTTCCGGCTTCTGCGCTTCATGGAAGGCGCGCACGTTTTCCACCGAGAAGCGAATCGAGGCAATCACTTCCGGATCCATGCGGGCAAAGGCTTCGTCAAATTCGCTCTCTTCCGCGCGCAGGGAAAAATGTTCCGGCTGCACGCCATCAAACTCACGGCCAAAACGGATCAACGCCGCGTCGCCTTGCGCCTGAACGGCGGCAATAATTGGCGTCACGCGTTCGCTGAAAAAAGAGAGGTCCGATTCAGTACGTTTAAACAGCTGGGTCGGCAACTGGTCGGCGGCCGAGAGATCGTGAAAAGTTACAGACATCTTCTATTCCTTCATTAGTTAGCGAGCGCAGGCTGGCGAATGCGATCCAGCACGCGATGTTGCAGGTCAATAAATTCAGGCTCACGGTTCATGGTTTCCAGACGCGGGCGTGGCAGATTGACGTCAAAGGTTGAGTCAATTACCCCAGGCCCCATCACCACAATGCGATCCGACAGCCATACCGCCTCTTCAATATCATGGGTAACAAACATCACCGTCAGACGGTGTTTCTCCCAGATTTCAATCAGCAACTGTTGCATCTGATGGCGCGTCATGGCGTCAAGCGCGCCAAAAGGCTCATCCATCAGCAGGATCTTTGGCCGGTATGAGAGCGCGCGTGCAATGGCGACGCGCTGCTTCATACCGCCGGAAAGCTCGCCCGGCCAGCGGTCACCGGAGCTGCCCAGCTTCACCAGTTCCAGATGCTGCTGGGCAATATCGCGGCACTGATTCGCCGGAATCCCCGCCGCTTTCAGCGCAAATTCAATATTCTGCCGCGCAGTCAGCCACGGCAGCAGCGTGTAGGACTGAAACACCACGCCACGGTCGATGCCGGGGCCGGTAATCGAACGGCCATCCACCAGCACATCGCCGCTGTCGAACTCTTCCAGCCCGGCGGCAATCGACAACAGAGTGCTTTTGCCGCAGCCGGACGAACCGACAATCGAGACAAATTCGTTATCATTCAGGGTTAAATCGATACCGTGCAGCACCTGACGCCGCGTTTTCCCCAGAGAGAAGCTCTTATCCAGATTTTTTAAGGTCAATGTCGCCATCAGGAACGTCTCCGGTTGTAGCGGAACAGCACACGCTCGGCGGCGCGCATCAGCTGGTCGGTGATTAATCCCAGCAGACCCAGCAGCAGAATGTAGCCAATAATGGTGTCAGTCTGGAAATAGCGTTGTGATACCACAATGCGATAGCCGAGGCCGGAGGTTGAGGCCACCAGCTCCGCCAGCACCAGCCAGGTCCACGCCCAGCCAAGGCTGATACGCAGTGCATCCCAGATGGCCGGAAACGCCGCCGGCAACACAATACGGAACAGGATTTTGCGGTCCGGCATACCCAGCGTGCGGCCCAGACCGATAAAATCGATCGGTACGCGTTTTACTGCATCAATCATCATCAGCACCTGCTGGAAAAAGGTGCCAATCCAGATCACCAGAAACTTCTGGAAGTCGTCGGTGCCGGTCCACAAAATGGTCAGCGGCACAAAAGCCACCACCGGCATATAGCGGATAAAATCCACCAGCGGTTCAACAATCGCTTTAAACAGCCCGTAGCAACCGGCCAGCACGCCAATCACAATCGCCATCAGCGATGAAATGGCAAAGGCGATAACAATACGGTACAGACTGCTCTGCACATCGCTCCACAGCGTGCCGTTAACCGCCAGCGCCAGCATGCGCTGCCAGACGCGATCCAGTCCTGGCAGAAACAGCGGCGGGATCGCACCGCTTCTCGTCGCCAGCCACCAGCTGCCAGTCAGCACCACAAACACGATAATGGCGATCGTCAGAAACTGACTCTGGGTTGGCGCTTTGCCGATCGTCATCAGGCTCCAGCGACGACGACGCGGTTTTGACGGAGGGCTGGCGCCCTCCAGTTTTAACGAACTCATAGCACCTCCGACCTTAATCGGCATTAACAAAACTGGCGTCAATCACCTGCGCCGGCGTCACCGGTTGCTGGATAATGCCGGCTTCCGTGGCGGCTTTCAGAATATGCGGGAAGGTTTTGCTGGAGTAGTCATGGCTCAGCAACTGTTTGTTCTCTGCCAGCGTGTAGTACTTCACACCATCAAAGGCGGTTTTCAGCTCATCCGGCGTCGCGCCAACCGCTTTGGCAATCACGGCGCGGTCGGCAACCGTGTTGGCCTGGTAGTGCGCCAGCGCCGCATCCCAGGTTTTAATCAGGGCGGCAATCTGGCCGGGTTTGTTTTTAATCGCGTCATCACGCACCACCAGCACGTCACTGATCAGGCCCGGATCGGAGTGGCCGCTGTAGAGCATTTTCAGGCTGGCATCGCCCTGCATCGCCACTGACAGATAGGGTTCATAAGTGACAGCCGCCGGAACACGTTTGGCAATCAACGCACTACCGGCAGAAGCCGCAGGCATCGGCACCGGCTTGATATCACTGAAGGCCATGCCTGCCGACGCCAGCGCGCTGCGCAGCAGAATGTCGCTGGTGGTGCCCTCTTCATAGGCGACCTGCTTGCCTTGCAAATCTTTTAACGAGCCGATCTCTTTCGACACCAGCATCGCATCGGCGGTGTTGCTTTGATCGAGCAGCAGCACCACTTTCACCGGCAGGCCAGCGGAGATCATGCCCATCGCCGTGTGGGAAGCGATATTTGCCGCATCAATTTGCCCACTGGCCAGCGCCGCGTTAATATCTTTATCTTCGGCGAAGTTAATCACCTCGACCTTTTCAAACCCCTGTTTTTTAAACAGGTCATGCGCAACGGCAACATGCCACTGGCCGTAGCCAAGCCAGGGTTCAACCCCCATCTTCAGGGTTCCTGCTTCCGGAGCCGCCACAGATGAGGTGGAAGCCAGCAGACCAAAACAGCAGGCAGCGGCGAGAGTGTTTTTCAACGCACGGAGAGAAAGCATGTTGGTTTCCTTCTGGTGAATTTAACGGTGAGCTGTTATAGCTCTGTCCGCTCATGTATATACAAGTTCATGCAAGAGCAATGCCAATCAGCAAAGCCTGACCGACTGGCTTCTCCCTTTTCCTGATGCCCTTTTTTGGCGCAAATTGCCGCTGTTCGCGCACCATCATTGCGCAGAAAAAGCACACTAATGGGTTATGTTTAAGACAACTGGCGGCAACTGCAAAAAAGCATCGATAATTATTCAGTCTGGCTCACAAAGTTTCGTTGCCCGGGCAACGCGGTCTGGATAAAAAGGATTTTCTGCTGTGACTGATGGACGACGCACCTCTGTTGCAACTAAAGTGAAAGTCGAATCAGTTCGCGGTAATGCTGGGGATATACGGCAATAACATGGAGAAAAATGCATTTATGACCATTCCTGTTTCGTTAATTGAAGAAGCAATTAACTGGCGACGCCAGCTACATGCACGGCCCGAACTGGGCTATCAGGAACATCAGACATCGCGAATGGTCGCCGAACAGCTGCGGGCCTTTGGTCTGCAGGTGCATACAGGGCTGGCGGGCACCGGTGTGGTCGGCACGCTGGAAAACGGGCCGGGTCCGGTCATTGGTCTGCGTGCGGATATGGATGCGCTGCCAATGACTGAACTGGGTAATCCCCCCCATAAATCAAACCATCCCGGCGTGATGCATGCCTGTGGGCATGACGGCCATACCGCGATCCTGCTGGCGACCGCTAAGCTGCTTAGCCAGACGCGGCGCTTTAGCGGCACCCTGCACTTTGTCTTCCAGCCCGCTGAAGAAAATCTTGGCGGCGCGCGCAAAATGGTCGAAGACGGCTTATTTACTCTGTTTCCGATGGATGCCATTTACGGTCTGCATAACTGGCCGGGACTGCCAATCGGTGCTGTTGCGGTCAACAGCGGCGTTATGATGGCGTCACTGGATTCATTTGAAATCACCCTGACCGGTAAAAGCTGCCACGCCGCAATGCCCGAAAGCGGCGCCGACCCGATAGTGACCGCCGCTGAACTGATTATGGCGCTGCAGACTATTCCGGCGCGCCGCCTGTCGCCGCTCGCCTCAGCCGTCGTCAGCATCACCCAGATTAATGGCGGCGAAGCCATTAATGTGATCCCGGAACAGGTGAAACTGCGCGGTACGGTGCGTTGTTTACAAAGCGAAGTGCGCACTAAAGTTCGCGGATTGATTGATGAGTTTGTGACTACTTTACCGACACCATTTGACGTCGAGGGAACGATTAACTGGTATCCCGGCTACCCGGTAACCAAAAATCATCCGCAGCCGGCAATCAATGTGCGCGAGGCGGCGATTAGCGCGTTGGGCGAAGATGCTTTGCGCTGGGAAGTGAATCCATCAATGGCATCAGAAGATTTTGGCTGCATGCTGGAAGCCTGTCCGGGCGCTTATTTCTGGATTGGCGCCGACGGCGACACCCCTTCACGCCCGCTGCATAATGCCTGGTATGATTTTAACGATGCGATCATTGAGCAGGGAATTGGCATCTGGCTGCGGCTGGTGGAACGCCTGCTGGCGTTAAAATAGTGCGGCGATAATAAAACAAGCGAACCACCAGAATGGGGTTCGCTTGTGGGTTAACAGTCATGGTTTTCAGGGTGCAACCTGCACAGGTCAGGTTACTGATACAGCGTCCATGCGTCTTTCCAGTTCAGGCCCATGCCGGGTTCATAATGCAACATTTGTGCTGCAGTTTTCACCGTACACCAGCCAGTGTACGGCCATGGCTTGCACTGATAGAGCTTGCCATCGCGTGATTTCACAATATCGCCGGCGTGATAAACCATATTATCACTGAAAGCAGGATAGCCAGGCTGCGGTTCCGGTTGTGGTTCCGGCTGTGGTTCCGGCTGCGGTTCCGGCTGCGGTTCCGGCTGCGGTTCCGGCTGCGGTTCCGGCTGCGGTTCCGGCTGCGGTTCCGGCTGCGGTTCCGGCTGCGGTTCCGGCTGCGGTTCCGGCTGCGGTTCCGGCTGCGGTTCCGGCTGCGGTTCCGGCTGCGGTTCCGGCTGCGGTTCCGGCTGCGGTTCCGGTTCGCTAATTACCTCATCAGGCGCCGGCAGGCGCAGACTGACGATTTCAGCGGCGGCGGCAGAGCTATAACCCAGTCCCCACTTATCAAAGAAGCTGCGCAAATCATGGCCAGAGAAACGGCTGGCATTAATCACAAACCAGTCTTTGGTTTTCTGCACGGTGTTAAACTGCCCCGCATTATCACCATAGTGATAAGCCGCGCGCCATGCTTTGCCCAGTTGCGGATACAGGTTGTCATAGCTGGACAACAGCTGGCAGAACATCACCATCCGCGCAAATTCCGTGCCGCTGCCACCCTGATCAAACTGATAAGGCTCACCGGATTTCAGAAAGTTTACGACCGCATCAGGATCGCGCGAGACTACGCCATCTTTGTCGCTTTTATTCTGAAAACAGGCTTTAGCATTCACTTTGCCGGTTAACAAATGCTGAATCGCCACCGAGTAAATATTGACACTCACCTCGCCCAGCCCCGACCAGTTCACGCCGCCAAACTGATACTGATGACCGTATTCATGCCATTCGCCCCAGGCGGTCGGTCTGAGTTTGTTACTGAAACCAATCCGTACCAACCCCTGGCCACCCGCCGCAGAACAGCAACCTTCGTAGGAGGCGTTAATCAGCCCCTGCGTCGGCAGGTTTAACGCACTTTGCGTGCTGTCAAAACCGTTGACCTTATCGCTTTCGATGGTCATCAGCAGGTGCTCACGCATTAAGCTGATGATATTGTCCTTCGCGGAGGCTTGCGCTTTAGCCGCTGGCGCATAGAGGCGTGAACGCCCGCTAAACAGCAGCACCTGGCCCAGCGGATTAGGCGTCTGACTGATCTGCGTTTCCCATTCCTGCTGCGACGAACGGCCAAAAATAAACATCGGATAGGTTTTACCGCCAGACCCAATAGTTACTGGCACCATGGTTTCATAATGCTGCATATCACGAGTTTTATCGAAACACGCCAGCATTAAGGTACCCTGTTGTCTGGCCTGATATTCAACGCTACTGTTTTTAACCAGTTTGATGACATCAAAAATATGGTTTTCATCATTAAATTTGACACCCGTTGAAACGCTACAGTCGATTTGATTATCGCTATAATCACCTGCACTGACCTTAATTTTATCGCCAGCCTGCATAAATATCGGCGTAATAAAATGCCCGGTTCTGCCGCCCGCATGGGTGCGCGCACGGCCATTAGCATGCACTTCAGTAACAGGGATGTTAAATGCACGACCATTCTCCGCCGGATAGATCGCCAGCGTGCGTTTGATCCAGTACAACGGATCATTTCGGTCCTGCGAGCGCGCCAGTGCGCTTTGCGGATCGGATGTTAACTGCTGCGGCGTCAGATCAAATTGCTTTAGCGCCTCCTGAAAACCCGTGTTTTGCGCTTCGCTGCTCCACCAGTAATTCTCCTGTGGGCCAGCATCCGCAGCGGCTGCTACCAGCGGAGTCATAACAACACCGGTTAACAGTAAATAAACCGACTTCTTCATTCTTACCTCATTATTACTTATCTTTCCCTGGGAAAATAAAGTCTCAGTCAGTAATACTTGCGATTGAAAATCAGCATGACCGAGACTTCTCCGCGCAGGGTAAAATGAAATAAGTGAGTATTCGATAAGAAAGAGCGGGAATATATTTTCCCAAAGTTGCGCGGTTATTAAGAAATATCCAGACAGGAAACGGTTAATTCTTTTTTTAACTGATAGAGTTAATTTGGTGCGGGCGGCACTGCCGCCCGTAACGTTTAACTGGCGTTAATAACCCGCGGCATCCAGTTCAGCAAGACCGCTGGCGATATCCGCCGTTTGCCCGCTGGCGACAAAGCAGCAGGCCAGCTGTAACCGCAATGAGTGCGGCACCGGTAGATCTTTATTGACCACCCGCTGGATCCAGCCAGCCGTCCCGGCGGCTTCTTTGGATAACGGCAGCGCATCACGCGCGATAGCCACCTCCTCCTGACGCGCCAGCAGTAGCTGCGGTTCCGTCTGCTGACCACCGATCAGCGTGATTGCCGGACAACGTTGCAGATTAGCGTAGACTTCACCTTCCGTGCCATTCATCAGCAAAGCGGCGCCGCCAATGGCAGTAAAGAACTTCGCCACCCGCGCAATATATTCCGGATGTGAAACGCTGGAGAGGCGCAGCGCAGCGGCTTCCGCAAATGGCGTAGCCAGCTTCGCCAGCGTATGCGCGCTGTTACGCACCCCCATGCGCCAGCGCAGGGAGAGTTGTGTTGCCAGCGGCGGACAGAGCGTAGCTACCGACATCAAAACCAGCTCACCGGCATCCAGCTGTTGCTGGGCGGATCGCGCATCCATCACCGGCGTAATGCCCAGCGCGCTAAACACCGCTTCACTGGTCACGCGAGTGGGATCGTCACTGACCGCATGCACCACCACCGGAAAGCCAAGTTTTGACAGCAGCAGCGCCAGTAAAGGCGTCAGATTGGCCTGCTTACGCGCGCCGTTATAGCTGGGGATCACAACCGGCAGCGGTTTACCGGCAGGCGGCGTCAGCTGCAGCACCTGCTCCTGCATCGCCTGGTAAAAACCCAGCATCTCCTCTTCGCCTTCCCCCTTAATACGCAAGGCGATTAACAGGCCACCCAGCTCCAGTTCCGGCACTTCCCCCGCCAGCATGCTGCGATAGAGCGCACGCGCCGTATCAATATCGATATCACGCGCATGGTTTTTGCCACGCCCCACTTCTTTAATAATTTTGCTGTATTCCATCGCTCTGTTTTTTCCTGATCGGATAGTGCAAAAACGGACGTCATGCACAACATTGACACGGTTTACGGACAAATCAGCGCCGCCGTCTGGTTTTTTTGGCGCTTTTTTCTTTTAGCGCTGGCGGTGGGTCCCCTGCCGGCATCGCGGGCTGTTCAATCGGAAACACCGGCAGCGCAGCCAGCAGACGTGGGCCATAACGTTTGCTGATTAAGCGTCGATCGTAAATCACAATCTCACCGAAACATTCGTGACTACGAATCAGACGACCCACCTGTTGAATCAGATTAAACGACGCGCTGGGTAAACTCTGTACCTCAAACGGATAACGTTTCAGGCTTTTCAGCCACTCCCCTTCGGTCAAAATTACCGGACTGTCGATCGGGGGAAAAGCAATTTTATGGATATGTACCTGCGTCAGCAGCTCGCCTTTCAGATCCAGCCCCTCGGCGAACGATTGCAGGCCTACCAGAATGCTGGTTTCACCCTGCTCCACCCGCTGACGATGCAGCGCCACCAGGCGACTACGTGGTTTATCGCCCTGCACCAGCATCATCAGCCGCAAATCGGTAACATGCGTCAGAAACAGCTGCATGGCGCGGCCACTGGCAAACAGCACCAGAATCCCTTTATGCTGCGCTTGCGTCATTTGCTGACGGAAAAAATGCGCCATTTCCGCAATATGTTGCGGCTCGCTGGCCATTACCGGCTCATGGCGCATCTGCGGAATGACCAGTTTTCCCTGCTCAATATGATTAAAAGGAGAATCCAGCGCGACAAAGCGGTCACCGGGCTTTTCACTGAGGCCAGACATCTCCTGCAGGCGGTTAAAACTGCTCAGCGAACGCAACGTCGCGGAGGTCACCACCACATGTGGCACTTTGCGCCACAGCAGTTTCTCCAGCTGCTCACTGACGCGAATGCCGGCGCAGTGAAACAGCAGGTGCGCATTGCCTTCGCGGTTTTCACGCGTCACCCATTTTGATACTGGTGCGCCCGAGGCTTGCTCCATCGCCGCCAGACGCCATAGCTTGCTGATCGACTCGAACCACGCAAAGGCCCGATTCATCTGTAACAGTGTGCGGTGCAGGCGCACCACATCATACTGGCCGGTTTTGTCGCTCAGATCGTTAAGCAACGCCTCTGACAGACCACGCAGGGCATCGCTCAGCTTAAACAGACGCGCGCACAGGGTAAGGATCTCTTCCGGCAGTTGCCCCATCTCAAAGCGGTATTCACCAGCGATCTCATCTTTTGGCAGCCACAGCGCCAGCATCGCCGACAGCATCTGCAACTGCTCACGCATCTCTTCGCAGTGCCCCTTCAGCCGTTCAATATTGGCCAGCGGCGGCGGTGTTTTTGGCCGGAACTGCGCCATACACAGCTCCACCAGACGCACAAACAGATCGAGTTGCACACTGGTCCAGCCCGGGGTGATTTCCGCGCTCATCTCCAGCGCATCGCGCGCCACCTCAGGTAAATGATGGCCTTCATCCAGCACCAGCAACAGATTTTTTGCCGGTGGCAATACCGACTCATTTTCCAGCGCGGCCATCACCAGTGCATGGTTAGCCACTACCACATCAGCATTCTCAATTTCGCGGCGCGCCACAAAGAACGGGCACTCGCGATACCAGTGGCAGTTATGTCCCAGACAGTTGGCTTTATCGGTACTCAGGCGCTGCCACAGAGAGTCTTCAATCGCTTCCTCGCTGTGATCGCGCAGACCATCCCACTGGTAGCGGTCGAGGGATTTTTGCAGGACCGCGCACTGGGCACGCTCATCTTTGCTGGCGGTAAGTTCGTCATCGAGAAACAGCAACAGATCGCCCTGCTGATCTTTGTCAGCCGCCAGCGCCGACAGATTACGCGGACACACATAACGCCCGCGACCAAAGGCAGCCGTAAATTTAAGATCGGGGATAATTTTTTTCAGCAGCGGCAAATCTTTACTGAAGATTTGATCCTGCAGGGCCACATTGGCGGTGCTGACCACCAGCGGTTTCTCCTGCGCACGACCAACCGCAATGCCAGGGATCAGATAGGACAGCGTTTTTCCGACGCCGGTGGGCGCTTCAATCGCCAGATGTCGTCCCGCGTCGCCCGCCAGCGTTTTCGCCACTTCGGCGATCATCTGGCGCTGCGGTGTACGCGGGATAAAATCGGGAACCTGTTGTTGCAGGGCCTTGTACCACTGGCCGATTTGCGCTTTTAGCGCGGAGGTAAGCATTTATTTAGGTTCTGTTTTATTTCAGTTAGTTGTCGAAAAATCAGCTTATATTATGCACAACATATCATCATAAAACACAACAGTGCTCTACAGAGAATTGCAGCTATTCAGCCCTGGTTTGCGGCGGAGTTTACCATATGCGTGACGCATTCCAAATTTCGTTAGTGGTGATTTTCATTCTTGCTGGCTCATGATTGAATCAGCTAACCGAGTGTCATCTGCGGCAAAAAATTGACAAAAAACTCAGGACAACCAAAAGGATATTGGATAAAATATGCACAATGCAAAACAGACTAAAATCGCCCGGGGAAACTGTCGGTTCTCCGACGGTAATCACAAAGGAGGTGATAATATGCAACCGAGACTGGAAAAACTCGAATATGATGTGAGCAAGCTGCAAACCGATGTGAGCAAGCTGCAAACCGATGTGAGCAAGCTGCAAACCGATGTGAGCAAGCTGCAAACCGATGTGGGTAAGCTGCAAACCGATGTGGGTAAGCTGCAAACCGATGTTGAAGTCCTGAAAACCGATGTTGCAGAGCTGAAAATTGATGTCGCGGTGATTAAATCAAACTATGCCACTAAAGCGGATATCAGCGCCATCAGAAGTGAAATCAGCGAGGCGAAGAGCCAAATCATTATGTGGGTGATGGGTGCCGTGTTTCTGGCGCAATTTATTCCTGCCATCATCAAGGCGTTTACCGGCTAAAGCTGCGGAATTATTCCAGCACCTTACCGAAACAAACAGCCTCCGGATTACCACTATAGCGGCCATAATTGTCAATTAACTGATAACCATGGCGCAGATAAAATCTGACCGCCTGTTGATTGACCCGCCGCGTTTCCAGCCAGATTTCCCGATATCCCAACTGACACGCTTCCTGCTCCAGAAATGCGAGCAGTGCATAGCCAATTCCCAGAGCAGGCTCTGCCGCATACATACGCTTTAATTCGGCAATCCCGGCGCTAAGCGGCCGCAAAGCGCCACAGCCAATGGCGCCACCGGCCTGATTGCGCGCAACAGCAAAACAGGCGCCAGCATGCTGTAAATCCTGCGGATTAAACGAGCTAAGGCCACTGTCACCGGTAATGTCATGCAAAGCGGCGGATAGCTGCATCATCAGCAACTGCGCATCAGCAGAAGTGACCGGCTCACGGGCAATGACCAGTCCGCTATGATCGATCACTGTTTTGTCCGGTCAGCTTATACATCACGGTGGTGGCATCAAACTCACCTGCCGTTGACCGCGCATAACAGGGAATGCTGCCAGCTACCTGCCAGCCAAGCGACAGGTAAAGCTGTTCCGCCACATCACCACTGCGCGTATCCAGCACCAGCAGCGTGCGCTGCGCCTGCACGGCAATCTGCTCGGCCTGAAGCATCAACTGGCGCGCAATCCCCTGTCGCCGCGCCCGCGGATGCACCAGCAGTTTGCTGATCTCCGCCCGGTGTGAACCATTTGGCATCATGCCCAGCACCACAATAATAGTGCCGACAATCCTGCCCTGCTCACGCGCCACCAGCAGCTGCTTATCACCACTGGCAAGACTGTAAACCACATCCTGCCAGAAGCGGGTGACTGATAATTGATCGGCAGCATCAATAAAACCGATACTCGCCCCTTGTGCTACACAGCGGGTGAGCACTTCGCACAGCGCGGGATGCTCCTGCTGCGCCTGTGCGGCATCCAGTATTTCGTAATCAATCATGGTCGGCATACCACCAGAGCGTAGTGCGCCATAGTGTCCGGCGCGTGAAAAGAGGAGCGGCCAAAAAGATGAAAGCGCAGACAATCTCCGGCGACCAGCCGCCAGTGCTGCTCATTCATCCTGATTTCCAGCACACCATCCAGTATCCAGATATGTTGCTCCAGGCCCGGCAGCGGCGGCGTATCGTATTCAATGCGCGCCCCGGCACGCAGCCGTGCCTCAACCAGCTCAGCGCGAAAGGCAGTGGCGGGCGGTGACAGACTGCGCCGCTCAAAACCATTCTCTTTATCAACCCATACCAGCTGCTGTTCCGCACGCAGGTGCTGGGCAATATTCTCTTCCACATCACTCAGTAAGCGCGACATGGTCAGACCATAAGCTGCACACAGCTTATTCAGCAGGGACGCCGTCGGACTGGTTTCCGCGCGCTCAATCCGTGACAGCGATGCGCGACTGATACCGGTGTTCTCCGCCAGTTCTTCCAGCGACCAGCCTTTCTCCAGCCGCAATTCAGCCAGCCTGAAAGCCAGTCGTTGTTCAGTGCCATCCTGTCGGGTCATATATTCATCTCAAATAAGGGATTAAATCTCAAATATGAGAAATACTCCTGAAATTGCGCCAGGTCAACCTGTACAATGTAAAAATAGTTGTACAAGTTAACCGTGTCGGGCTAACGTTGAGGTAGAGATGGTCGCATAAAGAGGAAAAACATGGCCGTTTATAGTATCGGTGAAGTCGCTGAACGTTGTGGGATCAACCCGGTAACGCTACGTGCATGGCAGCGTCGTTATGGTTTGTTAAAACCCCAGCGCTCGGAGGGAGGTCATCGTCAGTTTGATGATGAGGATATCCGCCGTATTGAAGAAATCATGCGCTGGGTGGAAAGCGGCGTACCGGTGGGCAAAGTGAAGGCCCTGCTCGAGGGTGAAAACGTCCATGCCCATGACGGCTGGATGACCCTGCAGGATGAGCTGATGGCGGTGCTGCGAAGCGTACGCCCATCCAAATTACGGGTAAAAATTGCCACAATGGGTCGCGAAAACCCATCAGATGCGCTAATAGATAATGTGATTATACCGGTTCGTCAGCGGCTGGGATTGGATCAGGCTACGGCAAAAGCCATGAGCAGCCTGCTGGATGGCGCACTTATCGACTATGTCGCATTCTGTCTGACAGGATCGCGTAAGAAGGCCGGTAAAGATGCGTTACTGCTCGGCTGGGGAACAGAGGATCGCACCCGACTCTGGCTGGAGGCATGGCGCTTATCACAGCATGGCTGGCGCATTGACGTATTAGCAGAACCACTGGATACCCTGCGACCAGAGCTTTTCCCTGGTCAGCATCTTTTCCTGTGGACCGGTAAAAAACTCACGCGGGGTCAGCAGGAACAGATCGCGCACTGGCAGGAGCAAGGGTTCTCCATTAAACCCCTTAGCGGTTAAAGCAGTTTAGGGATAACTATGCAGCATGCACAACAGGTCACACTGAATAGCCTGGTGGCGTTTTACCAGAATATGCAGGCCGGACAACTTAGCCAGCTCGCTGAGATTTACCATCAGGATATGTTGCTGGTGGATCCTGTAGGTCAGCATCACGGACTCGAAGCGCTGGAACGCTATTTTGCTTCACTACTGAAAAACTTGCGCTATTGCCGTTTTGAAGTGACGCACAAGCACTATTTTGACCAGTGTGCATTGCTGTTATGGCGGATGGAATATGCGCATCCGGCGCTGCAAAAAGGCGCGCCACAGTCGCTGGAAGGCAGCAGTTATCTGACCTTTCGCCAGGAGCGTATCCATTTTCAGCGCGATTATTATGACCTCGGCGAAATGCTGTATGAAAAAGTACCGTTGCTGGGACGCGTGATCGCCGCCCTGAAAAGGAGGCTGAAATCATGAAACGCGTACTGATTACCGGTGCAAGTTCAGGAATTGGCTTTCAGCTGGCATGCGATTATGCCGCTGACGGCTGGGCGGTGATCGCCTGCGGACGTAACCGCGACAAACTGCAACAGCTGCACAGCCATGCCCCTGACATTACCCTCTGTGTATTCGATATCACCGATTTAGCTGACACGCGCGCGGCGCTGAACGGTAAAAGCGCCGAGCTGGTGATCCTCTGCGCCGGCACCTGTGAATATCTCGATAATGGCGTGGTCGACGCCGAAAAAGTCCATCGGGTGATGAGCACCAATTTCAGCGGCCCGGTCAATTGCCTTGATGCTCTGCTACCGCAACTGCCGCCACAGAGCCGGGTGGCGCTGGTCGGCTCTACCGCCAGCCTGGTGCCACTGCCGCGCGCGGAAGCTTATGGCGCATCCAAAGCGGCGCTCGCTTACTTCGCCCGCAGTCTGGCGCAGGATCTGACCCGGCGGCAGATCCATATTTCGCTGGTATTACCGGGATTTGTTGATACGCCACTCACTGCGCGCAACGATTTTACTATGCCGATGAAAATTAACGTGGCACAGGCTTCAGGCTTTATTCGTCGTGGTCTGGCGCGGGGCAAACGGGAAGTGGTTTTTCCGCCCCTGTTTGCTCTGCTGCTGCGCCTGATTTCGCGTTTACCCCAGTCGTGGCAGCGACTTTTAACTCAGCAGATAGCGAGGTAGTTTTGTGAAGATTGCCATTATCGGCAGCGGCATTGCCGGGCTTAGTTGCGCCTGGAAACTGGCTGAACGCGCCGATGTGCAGCTGTTTGAGGCTTCAGCCACGCCGGGCGGCCATACCGCTACTATCGACGTCGAGCTGGAGGGTAAAACCTGGGCGATCGACACCGGTTTTATTGTTTATAACGACCGCACCTACCCGCGATTTCTCTCGCTGCTGGCTGAGCTGGGCATGGAAAGCCAGAAAACAGAAATGAGCTTTTCCGTCAGCAACCACCGCAGTGGACTCGAATATAACGGCCACTCGCTGAACAGTCTGTTTGCCCAGCGCAGCAACCTGTTCAGGCCGAAATTTCTGCGTTTTATCGGCGAAATTATGCGTTTTAATCAGCGCGGAAAACTGTGGTTACAGCAACAAAACGATGATGAAACGCTGGATGACTTTCTCAATAGTCAGGGCTTCAGCAACTTTTTTGCCCAGCACTATATCCTGCCGATGGGGGCCGCGATCTGGTCAACCTCACTGGCTGAAATGCGCAATATGCCACTGTCGCTGTTTCTGCACTTTTTCAACCACCACGGCTTACTGGATGTGGTTAACCGGCCGCAGTGGTATGTGATCCCGGGTGGCTCGCGTCAATATGTTAGCCGCTTGCTGGCGCTGCTGGATAATAAACTGCAACTGCATCTGAATACCCCGGTGCTTGCCGTGCAGCGCGATGCGGAGGGGGTGACATTACGCACCGCTAACGGCAGTCAGCGCTTTGATCAGGTGATTTTTGCCAGCCACTGCGATCAGACGCTTCAGATGCTGCAGGACGCCACGCCGGAAGAACAGACCATGCTGTCGGGCGTGCCTTACAGCGTCAATGAGGTGGTGCTGCATACCGACACCGCCATGCTTCCCACCAATCGTCGCACATGGGCCAGCTGGAATTACCACCTTGATGATACGCAAAACGGCGATGAGCTGTTGGGCGCCAGTGTGACCTACAATATGAATATGTTGCAGGGCATTGATGCTCCGCATACGTTCTGCGTTTCGCTTAATCCGACGCGACCGATTGACGCCAGCAAAGTGCTGGGAAAATATTGCTATCATCATCCGCAATTCAGCGCACAAAGCCTGATGACTCAGCAGCAGCGTCTGCTGCTGAACGGCCAGCGCCGCAGCTGGTTTTGCGGCGCCTGGAGTTATAACGGCTTTCATGAAGACGGCATCCGCAGTGCGCTGGACGTGGTCGCCGCGATGGAACAGGCGGCGCTGTTATGAACAGCACCCTCTACAGCGGCCATGTGCGCCACCGGCGTTTTACGCCCATCGATCATCAGTTCAGCTATCGCATTTTCATGCCGCTGATTGACCTTGATGAGCTGCCGCTGTTGTCACAAGTGGGGATCCGCCTCGGACGCTTCTCCCCTGCCTCATTTTATCCTGAGGATTATCTCGGCGGTGGAGATATCAAAACGCGCGCCCAGCAGCGCATTGCCGAACTGACCGGCGAGACGCTGACCGGCCGCGTGATGCTGCTGTGTCAGCTGCGCTATCTTGGCTGCTCATTTAATCCGGTCAATTTTTACTACCTCTATGATCAGCACGACCAGCTGCGCTGGATGCTGGCGGAGGTGCGTAATACGCCGTGGAATGAGCGCCATACCTATGCGGTCAATCCCGACGGCAGTGAAACCACGGAAAAAGCCTTTCATGTCTCGCCGTTTAATCCGATGGATATGGTTTATCACTGGCGGCTGTCGCGGCCTGCAAAATCGCTCTCCGTCCATATTGAAAACCACCGTATCGGGCGGGAATTCGACGCGACACTGTATCTGCGTCAGCAGCCATTAACAGGTCGCAACCTGCGCCACCATTTGTGGCGTTTTCCCCTGATTACCCTGCGCACGGCGCTGGCCATTTACTGGCAGGCTTTCAGGTTATGGCGCAAAGGCGCGCCGCTGTATAACCATCCGAAGTCGGAGAAATAGACCATGTGCATCTCTGAAGTGAGCTTTACGCACGGCAATAAACCCGGCAAGCGCGTCTCAGCCTCGCGTCGTGTGATTTTTGCGCTGTTAAACCACATTAGTGGCGCCGGATTACGCATTATTGATCCGCATCTGGGGGAGCAGTTTTTTGGTGATCCACAGGCAGCCTTGCAGGCGGAAGTGCAGGTCAAACATACCCGGGCATATCGCCGCGTATTGCTCGGCGGCAGCATTGCGGCGGCGGAAAGCTATATGGACGATGACTGGGACACGCCGGATCTGACGGCCGTGATCCAGACGCTGGCGCTGAATATGGCGGTAATGGATAAACTGGAAACGCGCTTAAGCTGGCTCACCATCCCGGTTAACAAACTGATTCACGCCCTGCGGCGTAACAGCGTACGCCAGGCGAAACGCAATATCGCCGCGCACTACGATCTGGGCAACGACTTCTATCGCGCCTTTCTCGATCAATCGATGCAGTATTCCAGCGCCTGGTTTCGCGATCACAGCACCACACTGGAACAGGCGCAGGAAGCGAAGCTACGCCGGCTTTGCGTCAAGCTGGCGCTGCGTCCCGGCGATCATTTGCTGGAGATCGGCACCGGCTGGGGCGCGCTGGCGGAGTTTGCCGCTCGTGAATATGGTTGTCGGGTGACTACCACCACCATTTCGCGCGAACAGTATCAGTTTGCCCGTCAGCGTATTGAACAGGCCGGACTGAGCGATCGGGTCACGGTGCTGTGCGAGGACTACCGCAACCTGCAAGGCCAGTATGACAAGCTGGTATCGGTCGAGATGATTGAAGCCGTGGGTCGCCGCTATATCCCGCTGTTTGTCCAGCGCTGTCAGGAGCTGGTAAAACCCGGTGGTCGGATGGTGTTGCAGGCGATCACCATCAGCGAAGCACGCTACGGCAGCTATGCCAAAGGCGTTGATTTTATTCAACGCTATATCTTTCCCGGTGGTTTTTTACCTTCCGTCACCCTGCTGCAGCAGACAATGAGCGACGTCAGCGACTACGTGGTGCAGGATGTTTTTGAGATGGGCCACGACTACGCCAGAACGCTGCGTGAATGGCGTCAGCGTTTTGATCGCGCCTGGCCGCAGCTGGAAAACAGCCAGTTTGATGAGCGTTTTCGCCGTATGTGGCTGTTCTATCTCTGCTACTGCGAGGCAGGCTTTATGGCGCGCACCATTGGCACCGTGCAGCTGACTGCCGCTCGCGCATGAAAAACTGGCGCTTCTGGCTGCTGACCCTCGGCTTCGATGCTTACTGGGCACTGGCCGTGGGCCTGCGCGAACGTGGCGAACTGGCCGCCGCGGCGATTGCTTTGCTGGCGCTATGGCTGTCTCCCCATGGCAGCCGCTGGTCGTTGTTAGCGCTGGCGATGATCGGCATCGCCCTCGACAGCCTGTGGCTGGCGCTGGATCTGTTGCACTTTAGTGGCAGCCAGTGGCTGCCATTGTGGATGTTGTCGTTATGGCTGACCTTTGCCTGCTGGTGGCGAACGCTGATAGCGACGCTGAAGTTACCCCTTAGCTGGCTGATTGCACTGGGTGCTATCGGTGGCCCGTTAAGTTATCTGACTGGCGCCCAGCTCGGCGCGATGCAACTGCAACACAGCGCCGCGCTGGTTTACCCCCTGCTGGGCTGCGGCTGGGCGTTCTATCTGCCGGTGACACGCAGGATACTGAGGAACACATAGCATGAAAAGATGGCTGTCAGCAAAAACCGAATACCCTGAAATCCGTCAGGGTCTGACCGGAGGAATCTGAAATGTGGAAAGCACTCTGTCTGGGGCTATGCCTGGTAATCAGCGGCTGTGGCAGCACTATTGATGACTATCAGTCAGCCACGCCAAAAATTGATATTTTCCGCTATTTTGACGGTCAGTCGCGCGCCTGGGGGATGGTGCAGGATTTCAGTGGCAAACAGATTCGACGCTTTGAAGTCACCATTCGCGGTGAGGTGCTGGGTGAAACCCTGACCCTGCATGAGCAGTTTGTCTATGACGATGGCGAGAAGCAGACGCGCGTCTGGCAGATTCGTCGTCTGCAGGATGGCAGCTATGTCGGCACGGCAAACGATATTATTGGTCGCGCGATTGGTCATACGGCGGGCAATGCCTTTAACTGGCGCTATCAGATGGAGGTGAAAACGGACGACTCCAGTTACCGTCTGAACTTTGATGACTGGATCTGGCAGCAGGATGAACATCATTTGCTGAACGTCACTTCACTGAAAAAACTGGGTATTGAAGTGGCGCGCGTGACAATATTTTTCAACAAAGAAGCGAATGGCGTGCAATAAAAACGCTTTAATCGCCTATGCTGAGAGGACGGATCGCGTTATGATCCGCCCTCTTTTTTTTGTTAAAAGGCACGGCAATGAACCTGCAAAAAGTTGCGATTATCTCTGGCTTCCTGGTTTTGGCTATCGGCGGCGTTGGCGGTCTGATGCTGGTGGGCTACGCCATTATTCTGCATGCTTCTTAAGCCGCTGCAATAGTCGTTCAAACACTCTGTCAGTGACAATCGCCAGCAGGGCCACCAGTACCGCGCCCTGAATAATATAAGCGGTATTAAAGCCGCTCAGGCCGATAATCACCGGTGAGCCAAGGGTTTTCGCGCCGACCGTTGAGGCGATGGCCGCGGTACCGATATTGATGATCACCGAGGTGCGCACACCTGCAAGGATCACCGGCGCCGCCAGTGGCAGCTCCACTTTGGTTAAAATCTGCCATGCGCTCATGCCTGTACCTTCGGCAATCTCCCGCGCGCTGGCGGGTACCGCGCTGATCCCGGCCAGCGTGGCCTGCAAAATCGGCAACAGTCCGTACAGCAACAGCGCAATGATCGCCGGTCGATCGCCAAACCCCATCACCGGCACCGCAATCGCCAGCACCGCCACCGGCGGGAAGGTTTGTCCGGCCGCCACCAGCGTCTCCACCAGCGAACGAAACTCACGTCCGGCGCCACGCGTAACCAGTATCCCTGCGCCCACCCCCAGCAGTGTCGCCAGCAGGCTGGAGATTGCCACCAGCTCGATATGCGCCAGTGCCAGCCGGGCAAAGCTATCCTGCTGATACAGCGGCCGCTCCAGTTGCGGAAACCAGTAAGCAAACAGCGCACCACTGTGTGGCAACGCCAGCAGCAGCGCGATAAATAACATCAGCAGCCACAGCAACGGATCGCGCAGCCAGCGCATCATATTGCCTCCCGCTGACGCAACAGATCGATAAAATGCAGCACGCCGAGCGGCTTCTGCTGCTGATCCACTACCGGCAATTTATCGGTCTGCCGGCCAATAAACAGCGAAAGCGCCTCGCGTAAGGTGATATCGGATGCCACCGGTTCCGCGTCCAGCCACTCGCCACGCCTGGCGGTAGCGCCAGCATTGCCCAGCGACAGCAGACGTACGCCCAGCTCGCTGCGACCAAAAAAATCTCGCACAAAAGCCGTGGCCGGACGGGTTAACAGCTCAACTGGCGTACCCTGCTGAATGACACGCCCGCCATCCATCAGCACAATTTTATCCGCCAGCGCCAGGGCTTCATCAATATCGTGCGTAACCAGTACGATGGTACGCCCCGACAGCTGATGAATACGGATAATCTCCTGCTGTAGCGCGGCGCGAGTCACCGGATCGAGCGCACCGAAAGGTTCGTCCATCAGCAGTACTTCCGGATCGGCCGCCAGTGCGCGCGCCACCCCAACCCGCTGCTGCTGACCACCGGACAGCTGATGCGGATAGCGCTGGCGAAATGCGTTATCCAGATTCAGCAAGGCCAGCAGCTCGCTTACCCGCTCATCAATACGCGCTTTCGGCCAGTTAAGCAGCGACGGCACGGTGGCGATATTCTTCTCCACCGTCCAGTGCGGAAACAGACCGATCGACTGAATCGCATACCCCATGCGACGCCGCAAAGTCTGCGGATTAAAACTGCGGATCTCTTCTCCGGCAAAACGAATGGCGCCGGCATCATGCTCAATCAGCCGGTTAATCATTTTCAGGGTGGTGGACTTGCCCGAGCCGGAGGTGCCAATCAGCACGGTAAATTCGCCTTCAGCTATATTCAGGGTTAAGTCACTGACCGCCGCATTGCCATTAAAATACTTACTCACCTGGTCAAAGTGGATCATCGGCGTTCCGCCTCCAGCAGTGAAATCACAAATTTAAACAGCGCATCGACCACCACCGCCATGGCAATCACCGGGATCACCCCGAGCAGCACCAGCTCCAGCGCACTACTCAGTAAGCCCTGAAAGATAATTGCGCCAAATCCACCGGCACCGATCAGCGCGGCTATCACCGCCATGCCGACGGTTTGCACCGCCACCACCCGCAGACCACTCAGCATCACCGGCAACGCCAGTGGCGCTTCCGCATGCCAGAATACCTGCATCCGCGTCATGCCCATGCCTCTGGCCGTCTCAATCACCCCGGCAGGCACCTGCTGCAATCCGGCAACCACGCTGCGCACCAGCGGCAACAACGCATACAGCACCAAAGCAATCAGCGCTGGCGCCATACCGATGCCGCTGATGCCAAGACCCGCCAGTAGCGGAAAGCTCCTGGCGAGTCCCGCCAGTGGCGCAATCAGCAGGCCAAACAGCGCCACCGATGGCACGGTCTGAATAATATTCAGCAGCGCAAACACTGATGACTGCCAGCGCGGCTGGCGGTAACAGAGCAGGCCCAGTGGCAGTCCCAGCAACAGTGTCGGCAGCAGAGTACTGACCAGCAGCAACAGATGACGTGACAGCGCCTGATCAAACACTTCATGGCGGTTAACGTACTCTTTTAACAGCGCCAGCTGATCGAGCTGACCCAGCAGCAGCAGCGCAATCACCGGCAGCCACATCTGAGCATTGAGCAACAGCCGCCAGAAGGCGCTGTGCGTGGCGCGCGTCAGCGCATCTGCGGCGATCAACAGGCACAGCGCCGCCGCCAGCCACAGACCGCTGCCGAAGGCGGTGCGCGCCAGCGGACTGCCCTGCTGCGCCAGCGTTGTCGCCTGGTGGCCACTAAACGCCACCAGCAGAGTAAGCAGGATTTCACTGAGGATCACCACCAGCGTCAGATTGCCACGCGTCACCGGACGCCAGGCCAGCAGAAACAGCAACAGCACCGGCAACAGCAGCAAGCCATTGACGCCGTCCAGCAGCGACCACAGCATTAGCGGCTGACCAGAGACCAGACGATTAGCAGCATAAGTCAGGAAAGGCAGCGTACTGATGGCAATCAGCATCAGCAGCATCAAAACCAGCAACACGCGGTTATACAGTGTGATTCGCAAAATGACTCCGTTCAGCCAGCGGATCGGCATCCACCTGGCGCAGATTACGGACGTGCAGACGCCGCGATAATCGCGTCTGCACGGCGACTTACAGCAGTTTTTTCTGTTTCAGATAGTCGGCCGCCACGCTTTTCGCGTCCTGCCCTTCCACCGCGATTTTGGCATTCAGCTGTTGCAGCGTTTTTTCATCCAGTGAGCTAAATACCGGCTGCAACCATTTTGCGATATCCGGATACTGCTTCAGCACCGCGGCGCGCACCACCGGAGCAGGCGCATAGATTGGCTGTACGCCTTTCGGATCGCTCAGGGTTTGCAGGCCCAGCGCCGCCACCGGACCATCGGTGCCATAAGCCATCGCGGCATTGACGCCGGAGGTTTGCTGCGCGGCAGCTTTAATTGTTACCGCGGTATCACCACCGGCCAGCGACAGCAGCTGATCCTGCTTTAGCTGGAAGCCGTAGGCTTTCTGAAACGCCGGCAGCGCATCAGCACGTTCAATAAACTCCGCCGACGCCGCCAGTTTGAACTCACCACCCGACTTCAGATAACGGCTGAGATCGTCAAGCGAGTGCAGCTGATTCTTCTGTGCCACATCGCTGCGTACCGCGATGGTCCAGGTGTTATTGGCTGGCGCCGGGGTTAACCACGTCAGCTGATTTTTCTGCTGGTCGAGGGTTTTCACCTTCTCAAACCCGGCTTTGGCATTTTTCCACGCCGCATCCTTCTCATCATTAAAGAAAAACGCGCCGTTGCCGGTATATTCAGGGTAGATATCCAGCTCACCGGCGGTAATGGCGCCGCGCACCACCTGCGTATTACCGAGCTGAATTTTATTCACGGTTTTCACCCCGTGTTTATCCAGCACCTGCAGAATGATATTGCCCAGCAATGAGCCTTCAGTATCAATTTTTGAACCGACACGCACCGGATCGGCCGCCGACGCCGTCCCGGCCAGCGTCATCAGTGCGGCAAATCCCAGTAACCCGCTACGCAATGCGTTGAAAGTCATCTTTTTTTATCCTTATCATTGATTAAACATGCCCTTAAGCAAGCTCTTTCAGCGTAGCGCAAATCTTGCGGTCGCTGGGCACAAAGCAGGAAAAACGTGCTTCTCTCCACAACTGACGTCGATAACAGCTTTCCGCTCGCCTTATCAACCACCAAACGGTTGTAACTTATAACCAGAAAGAATTTAACGCCCGGCCGGGGCTGAGTATGCTGCTGGTTCCATTCTAATAATGTGTTCACAACATCATGTCTGAAATTACATCTTCGGCGCACGTCGCGCTGGCAGGGGAAGCGCCGTCTGGCAAGGCGGAAATGATTCGCAGCGCGGCTGACGTCTCGCAACTGGTTAACCATAGCAGTCAGTCACGCAGCAATGCGCGCATCGTCATCGGCATCGCGCTCGGTGGCGTATTTCTTGACGCCTACGATCTCGGCTCGCTGGCGTTTGGTATTAAAGATATTACGCGCGAATTTAATCTGACACCGGCCGGTACCGGTATGGTCGCCTCAGCGATCACTTTTGGCGCGATTGTCGGTGCGCTGATTGGCGGCTATCTCACCGATAAAATTGGCCGCTATCGCGTATTTATGGCCGATATGCTGTTTTTTGTCTTTGCTGCGCTGGCCTGCGCCTTTGCGCCAAATGAGTATGTGCTGGCTGCCGCCCGTTTTGTGATGGGTATGGGGGTCGGGATTGACCTGCCGGTGGCGATGGCGTTTCTCGCTGAGTTCTCAAAGCTGAAGGGGCGCGGCAATAAAGCCGCCAGTATTGCTATGTGGTGTCCGACCTGGTACGCGGCGATCAGCACCTCTTATCTGCTGGTGCTGCTGCTGTATGCGGTGTTGCCGGAGAGCCATACCGACTGGCTGTGGCGTCTGATCCTTGGCTTTGGCGCGGTGCCTGCGTTGATCATTATTGCGATTCGTAGTCGCTATATGAGTGAATCGCCGGTCTGGGCGGCCAATCAGGGCGATCTTAAGGGGGCGGCCCATATTCTGCGCAATTCCTATGGCATCAATGCGCATGTTGCCGAGGACGCTGACCTCACGCCAGCCAAACCCACGCGGCGCGCCAGCTGGAGTAACTACGGTGAATTGCTGAAAGGGATCTATCTGAAACGTACTGTGCTGGCGACCATTATCTCCACTGTCTCACCGTTTGCCTATAACGCGGTGGCCTTTGGCCTGCCGGTCATTATCTCCAGTTTCCTCGCGCAGTCATTGCTGACCACCATTCTGATCTCGCTGGCGCTGAATCTGCTGTTTGCTTTTGTTGGTGGGATACTCGCAGTTCGCCTGGTGCCGCGCTTTGGCGCGTGGAAAATGACCGTACTCGGTTACAGTTTCCAGCTGGTCGCGCTGCTTGGACTGGCGCTGACCGGACGCCCGGATGGCGCCGGAGAAGCGGCATTCGCCATCGCCATGCTGGCGCTGTTCCTGCTGGGCCAGGGCTTTGGTCCCGGCGCGCACACCATGACTTACGCCTCTTTAAGCTACCCGACCTCACTGCGTGGCGTCGGCGTTGGCTTTAATCAGACAGTGGTACGCGCCAGCTCAACCCTGTCGCTGTTCCTGTTCCCGGTACTGGCGGCAATGCTGGATACCGGCGTGTTCTGGGTGATTGCTTTCGCGCCGGTGATTGGCTTACTGGCGATGGTATTGATGCGCTGGGAGCCATCTGGCTACGACGTTGATGCCGAGGACTTTGCGCACTAATTAAAAGGCCGGGGTGACCCGGCCTTTATATTTTGCGGGTAAAGTATGTCAGCTGCTGCGGAATACGTGCGAAGGTATGCAAAAACCATGGCGTAAACGCCTCGGGATCCTGCTTAATCTGCTGCGCGACCTCCTCAACGGAGGCATAACGCCAGCTATCCGCTTCCTGCGGGTTAAGCCTTGGCAGATCGTCACTGACCGCAAAAAAGACGTGACCATACTCGTGCTCAGTCAGTCCGTTGCTCATTGGCAGGTTGTAACTTAATTCAAACATCGGCGTCAGGGTCAGACGCATGCCCATCTCTTCGAACAGGCGACGTTCCGCCGCGTGCTGCGTCGATTCCAGCGGGTAAGGATGGCCACAGCAGGTATTGCTCCACAAGCCGCCGCAGTGATATTTATCACTGGCGCGCTGCTGCAGCAGCAACTGATGTTGTGAGTTAAACACGTAGACCGTCACAGCGCGATGCAGCAACCCTTTCTCGTGTACTTCCAGCTTTTCCATACGGCCGGTCGGACGATCAAGATGGTCGACCAGGATGACTTCTATCGCGGACATGACAGCTCCTTAGGACTAATCTCACTATTCTGACATATCCCTGGCCAGATTTACCGTATGAAATCGTGCGAATTGATGACAAATGTGACAAAAAAAACTCAGGCGGGGTAAATTCCGCCTGATAACCATTCTCAGTTAAGGGCCATTACAGACGGAAACTGTTAACCACCAGCTCCAGCTGCACGCTCTGCTCTTCCATCGCCTGGGCAGCAGAAGAGACCTGCTCCA
Organism: Winslowiella toletana; assembly: GCF_017875465.1. Lineage (NCBI taxonomy): Bacteria > Pseudomonadati > Pseudomonadota > Gammaproteobacteria > Enterobacterales > Erwiniaceae > Winslowiella > Winslowiella toletana. The sequence goes on along the minus strand of NZ_JAGGMQ010000001.1, from coordinate 3,999,224 downwards.
CCAGCGCGGCGTTTTGCTGGGTGGTGCTATCAAGCTGGTTAATCGCGATATTAACCTGATCGATCCCCATACTCTGTTCACGGCTGGCAGACATAATCTCGCTCATCAGCGTCGTGACACTGCTGACCCCCTGCATCAGTTCATCCATGGTACTACCCGCCTGTTCAACCAGCTGACTCCCGGTGTCGATATTGGCTACCGACTCTTCAATCAGCTTTTTGATTTCACGCGCCGAGTTAGCGGAACGCTGCGCAAGGTTGCGGACTTCAGACGCCACCACCGCAAAACCACGACCCTGCTCACCGGCGCGCGCCGCTTCTACCGCAGCGTTAAGCGCCAGGATATTGGTCTGGAAGGCGATACTGTCAATCACGCTGATAATATCCACCACTTTGCGCGACGAGGAGTTAATCGCTCCCATAGTCGACACCACCTGACGCACCACTTCGGTACCGCGTGCCGCCACCTGTGAGGCATCACCGGCCAGCTGATTGGCATGGGTGGCGTTATCGGCGTTCTGACGCACAGTGCCAGTTAACTGCTCCATTGACGCCGCGGTTTCAACAATCGAACTGGCCTGCTCTTCGGTGCGGGATGAAAGATCGGCATTGCCGCTGGCAATCTCACGTGAAGCGGCAGTAATCGCCAGCGCGCTGTCGCCCACCTGGCGCATCAGCCCCTGCAGGTACTCAATAAAATTGTTAAAGCTCTGCGCCACGGCATTAAATTCCGGGCTTTTGCTCTCTGGCAGACGCTGGGTTAAATCCGCACCACCGGTGGAGAGCGCAAGAATATTGTCATTCAGTCCGCCCAGGCGCTTCATCATATTGCGGATAAAGCCGAGCAGCACTAACAGCAGGATCACCGCCAGCGGGATCTGCACCAGGCCCAGACGGGTTAACATTGAATTGGTCTGCTGCACCAGCAGGCTGGAAGGGACATCGCTGGCAAGATACCACGGACTCCCGGCAATCGGCTGCACCAGTAACGTGTGGTCGCCATCATCGCTGCTGTATTCCAGCTGAGTCGGTTCGCCATTGGCTGTGGCTAACAGTTTATGCAGCGGCGCCGCCATCGGCAGTGACAGATCGTTAAGGTTTTGCAGTTTGGCGCTGCCGTCAGCCAGTGCGGCATCGCCGACCACTTTGCCATCGGCTTCCACAATCAGCACCCGGCCCTGAATTGCTTCACCCATCTGTCTGGCCAGATGGTTAAAGAAGCCAAGAGTGACGTCGATGGTGGCCACGCCCCATGCGGTGCCGTCCCGATAAATCGCCATGGCGCAGTTGGTACGCGGCTGAGGACTGGCGGCATCCTGATAGGCTTTTGCCCAGGCGCACTGCCCTTTTGGCGCGGCGATGCCATCCTTGTACCAGGGCTGTTCATAATATTTTGGCGCTTCAGCGGAGTTCCAGAAGGTATTCACCTTCAGCTGGTTGCTGCTGTCGCGGGCAAAAAAGCTGCTGAATTTTTCCCGCGCGGGATCACGCCGGTTTGGCAGTGGCCAGATACCGCCACCGAATACGTTTACGTCCTGATACTGGTTAACCAGCACCGGCAGCAGGGTATCAATGGTACTGCTGTCCATCACACCGGCGGCTTCTGTGATACTGCGCTGCTGCGCCTGCACCCGGTTCATCTGTTCGACGATATTCGCCGCCAGCGCATCTACCTGATAGCGTACGCGCTGACTCTCATTAGCCGTCAGTTGCGGTGCGACAAATTGTTTTATTACCACCACCGTCACCAGCAGTAACAGCAGAAAAAAGCTGATGAGTATTACGGTAAAGCGGGATTGTGTTGTTTTTAGCATATGCACACCACTTGACTCGAAAAAGGCACGATTACCTGATCGAGTTAACGGCGTACACGGCGACAACTTGAGGCGATCCACGTCACATTCCGCGTAAAGATTTGTGCGACGCGATCAAGGGTTAAGCTGAATGGATTTAGCTTTCGATCTCCACCACCTGCTGACGTGGACGGAAGATATGACCAGAACCATATTGCAGCAGACGCGCGACCAGCTGATAGCCGCCATTCTCATCGGCCTGGGCAAATTCGCGCTCAGCGGTGGTCACCGGACTGGCCCACAACAGATTAACCTTCTCCCCTTCGCGCTTCGGCAGCGGGAACTGTCCCTCTTCGCGCGCCAGCGCCCCAGAGAGAATAAAGCCTTCAAAACCGACCGGCGCAACGGCTGATTCCAGCGTATGGCCTTCACCGATCCAGCTTAAACGGCCCCAGGGAAGATGGGCAAAGCCCGCCAGCGCACTGGCCATCTGCACCGCGTTATCTTCGGTCATTACTTCGGCATCAATCGCCATCGCCAGTTCAGTACGGCGATATTGCGGCGCCAGATCTTCATACAGGAAATCGACCCACGGCATTGGACGGATGCTCATCCCCAGCGTCAGGAAATACCAGACGCCCTGATGATAGTGCTGGGAAATCGCCATCGGTGGCCAGTTGCCCTGATCGATAGCGTAATACTTTAGTGACTCGCCATACTGTGCTTCGTAGCACTTCAGCATCTCACGCTGCATCGGTTCCCACAGATGACCATCATGCCAGTCGCGCCAGAACAGGCGATGTTTACCAGCCTGCGCATAATGTTCATTGGTTGAGGCGGAACCGAGCGGTGCGGTCAGGCGATTTTCTTTGATGCACCCGGCGGAGAAACTGACCTGCTGCTGCTGATACAGACTCCAGCCGGGGATCACCGCCAGCAGTTGTCCCTGATACCAGACGGCAGCGCCATCGTCGGCTGGCTCCCAGATAATCTGGATACCGGCAGGATCGAGGGGGGGTTCGGCTTCCAGCGTGCGGCAGTATTCGGCGCTCAGCAACGGTGCAATCCCCTGCGCCATGGCTTCACGATCTTCCTGTTGGGGAGCAGGTAACAGATTACGCAGCCAGCAGCCACGCACCGCAAACTGCGTGCGAAACGGCTCAGCAGGCCAGATATAGAAGTAGGCGGCACGCTCATCCTGTTCGATGACGGCGGTGAGCGTTTGTTGCTGATTAGCTACTTCAGCAATCAGATGCGACTGTGTCATAAAGCCTCTACGTAGCGTGGAGGGATCCTTTTCCCCGAGAATAGAGCAGGATCCTCCTTCACGCCACGTCAGGACAAGGGTAAAACTCTCAAAAATTGCGTTTAGCGGTTTTAATCACCACGCTGACCAGCAGGGCGATAAGTGAGGCAATCAGCAGAATGCAGGCGATACCGGTGAAAAAACTCGCCCAGTCATTGCCCCACTCCTGCGCATGATCGATCAGGCCGAGCCCTTCAGGTGACAGCAGATGGTACGATTTATCCTGCAAGCGACCGACCAGATTACCCAGCGGATAGACATAGCGGATTAATAGCATCGCCAGCACGATATAGATTACCGCGCGAGCGGTTTTAAACATCACATTTCGCATAATCTGGCGTCCCTTTAACTGTGACTTTGCCATAGGCCTGCAGTCCATTGCGCGACCCCGCAACGCTGCTTTGCTCAGTACGCAGCAGCGCCTGTCTGACGATCTGAAATTCCTGCACATTGAAAAAAGTGATACAGCCCCAGGACTCTCCCGATCCGTCCGGTCGTAACGGATGAAGGCGAAACGAACCGCGCTGAACTTCATTGACCAGTACATGATCGGACATGGTTTTGGTACTGAACAGGCCAAACCATTCATCGTGATTAGTACGATTAACCAGATCTTTTACTTCACGCAACACGCTATTGGCAAAACTGCCGGAAGGTAACGCCACGATCCAATATTCACCCACCGGGATCGAACCATAGTCGGTGACAAACGAGCAGTTGGCATTGTTAATAAACTTATCGCGCCCGGAGAGCACCGCGTATGTCCCCACGCCGTACACCGTTAATTGCGCGCGCCCGGTCTTACGGGCCGCATCGTCATAAACCATCTGCATCTGGATCATCCAGGTATCCTGCTATCAGAAAAATTAAAATGACATCGAATCAAGTGGGTAGTAATTATCCGGCCAGTTATATGCAGCATCACTTTAGTCACCGTACAGAGCAAGAGGTAAAATTCTCAAATTTCCCGCCCCATACGCCGCATCGCCCGCTGATAAGCGCCATTCTGCACTGCCCAGCGTAATCCGGCGGCGATAATGCCAATCTTGCTGTCGAGAGTAAAACGCTGCAAACGCGAGAAGCGAAAACCCGACTGCTGCTGCGCCCACTCCGGTAGTAAAGCGATCCCCGCCAGCATCATGGTTTTCATCACCGGCTTCGCCTGCCAGCTGGGCGCAGGCGCATTCAGCAGCAGCCGGGTGACTTCACGGGTGCGATCGTCACAGCGCAGCTGCGGGCGCATATCATGCAGATAATCACTAACCTCATGCTGACTTTTTGGCACTCCAGCAGCGCCAAGCGCTTCCGCCACCACGGCGGCTTCGGCATAGTAACGATCCTGCTCCGCCAGACTAAGATGCGGATTTTTGTAGCGCAGATGCGCAGCCAGAAAGCGGCTGGATTCCGCCACATGCACCCAGGTAAGCAGCGCCGGATCGCTGGCGGCATAAGCACGTCCTTGCGCATCAACGCCGTTAACCCGCAGATGAATACGTTTAACGCGCTCAATCAGCGTGCTGGCATCGGTGCTGTTGCCAAAGGTGGTGACCGCAATAAACTGGCTGGTGCGACGTAAACGCCCCAGCATATCATCGCGAAAAGTGGAGTGGTCCCAGACACCCGCCAGCGCCAGCGGATGCAACATTTGCATCAGCAGCGCGCTAATGCCGCCACATAACATCGAAGTAAAATCGCCATGCACCCGCCAGATAACGCTATCCGGGCCATACAGTCCCGCATCGCCTGCCGGCTGAGAAATATCAAACTCATTCAACGACAGGCCGTTCAGACGAAACACCTGTTGCTGAATCTTTGCGCGCAACCCGTTCATCCTGCCTCTGCTGATTATACTTTACGACAAACTCAGGGGCCTGCGCCCCTGAGTCCACTGACGGTTACAGATAAGTAAACCCGGCGTCTTGCGTGCTGGCGGAGTCCAGTCCAATCATTACGCTGAATTTACCCGGCTCGGCAACCTGCTGCATACGCGCATTCCAGAACTTCAGCGCTTCGACATCAATCGGGAAGCTCACGGTTTGTGATTCGCCGGCCTTCAGCATAATGCGTTTAAAGCCTTTCAGCTCCTTCACCGGACGGCTGATACTGGCCACCTGATCACGCAGATACATCTGCACCACCGTTGCGCCATCGCGATCGCCGGTATTGGTGACCGTGACGCTGGCGGTGACCTTGCCATTACGCGGCATGGTGGTCGCCGACATTTTTACCGGCGACACCTCAAAACGGGTGTAACTGAGGCCGTAACCAAACGGGAACAGCGGACCATTTGCCGCATCATAGTAATGTGACGTGTATTTATTCGGTTTTTCGGCATTATACGGACGGCCGGTATTCAGATGGTTGTAGTAAATCGGAATCTGTCCCACTGAACGCGGGAAGGACATCGGCAATTTACCCGACGGATTGTAATCGCCAAACAGTACATCGGCGATCGCATTGCCCCCTTCCGTACCGCTAAACCAGGTCTCCAGCAGCGCATCAGCCTGCTGATGCTCTTTCACCAGCGCCAGCGGACGCCCATTCATCAGCACGATCACCAGCGGCTTACCGGTGGCTTTAAGGGCATCCAGCAGCTTCAGCTGGCTCGGGGGAATGGTGATATCGCTGCGGCTGGAGGCTTCATGGGCCATGCCGCGCGCTTCACCCACCGCCGCCACCACTACATCGGCTTTCTGCGCGGCCGCTACCGCTTCATCCAGCATCTGCTGCGCGCTGCGCGACTCATTCTGCACCGCATTTTCATACAGATTAAGGAAATCTTTAATTCCCTTGTTGTCGGTGACATTCGCGCCTTTGGCGTACAGCAGCGTCGCCTTACCGGCCATGGCATTTTCCATCCCCTGACGTAGCGTAACGGCCTGGGCCGCGACCGCCGCCGCCGACCAGCTGCCGATCATATCGAGCTGACTGTCCGCCAGTGGACCAATCAGCGCAATGGTGCCCGATTTTTTCAGCGGCAGCGTTTCCAGACGGTTTTTCAGCAGCACGATGCCTTTGCGCGCCACATCACGCGCTTCACTGCGATGCAGGCGGCTTTCGGCATTGGTATCCGCCGGATCGCTGCCCTTCGGCCCTAAATGGCTGTAGGGATCGTTAAACAGTCCCATATCGTACTTAACATTCAGCACATGGCGGGTCGCATCATCAATTTCCTGCTCGCTGACCTCACCACTTTTCACCAGGCCTGGCAGATATTTGCTGTAATACTCGTCGCTCATGCTCATATTGACGCCGGACTTAATCGCCACCCGCACCGCATCGCGTGGATCGCTGGCGACCCCGTGATTAATCAGCTCTTTGATTGCGCCATGATCGCTGATGGTAATGCCTTTAAATTTCCAGTCATCACGCAAAACATCTTTCAGCAGCCAGCTGTCGGAGGTCGCGGGCACGCCATTAACTGAATTCAGCGCCACCATCACCCCGCCACTGCCGGCATCCAGCGCCGCTTTATATGGCGGCAGATAATCCTGGAACAGGCGCTGCGGACTCATATCCACCGTGTTGTATTCACGACCGCCTTCCACTGCGCCATAGGCCGCGAAGTGTTTCACGCTGGTCATCACCGAGTAGCGATCCGCCGGGCTTTTCCCCTGCATCGATTCGACCAGGGTGCGTCCCATCGCAGAAGTGAGGAAAGTATCTTCGCCAAAACCTTCCGATACCCTGCCCCAGCGCGGCTCGCGGGTGACATCCACCATCGGCGCCCAGGTCATATTCAGGCCATCATCCGCCGCCTCATACGCTGAAATCCGTCCGACCTGCGCCACTGCATCCAGATCCCAGCTGGCGGCCAGCCCTAACGGAATCGGGAAAGCGGTGCGCTGACCATGTATCACATCGTAAGCAAAAAACAGGGGGATTTTCAGGCGGCTGAGCTGCATCACCTGATCCTGCATAACGCGAATATCCTGCCGGGTCACGGTATTAAAGATGGCGCCCACCTGCTCATGCTGAATCATGTCGCGGATGACATCTTTGGTGACCACCGGGCCGACGGTAATCAGTCGCAGCTGACCAATCTTTTCATCGAGGGTCATTTTTTTCAGCAAATCAGTGACAAAGGCGTCACGTGCTTCAGGGGTTAACGGATGCTGGCCAGAGAGTTCATCGGCAAAAGCTGGCTGCATCGCCAGCGTGACAGCAAGGCTGACAGAGTAAATCCATTTCATCAGATTGGCTTCTCTTAAGTAACTGCGCAATAACGATTTATTTTTTCACTTAACTGTAGTGATCGTTGCAGTGTGCCATAAGTCGCCGCTCTGCACCCGTTAACAAATCACCACGATGGGCAAAAATCGCCTGAAAATTCATGGCTTACTCCAATGCTAGCGGCAGAATCTTTATTTGGCGATAGCTTAACCATGATTAAACCACCCGCCAGCTCACAATTTACAGCCTGAAAATTTACGCTTATAGTCCCGGCAAATTTTTATGGAGAAGATCATTGGACACGCAAAGTCGACATTACATCTCCACGGCAATCTGACGTCTCTCCTGTTTCGTTGCTTGCCGTATCCCACGGCGGGCAATGCTATCACCCCGATTATTTCGCTGATGCTACCCGTTAATTAATCATTGCCTGGCGCTCTGCGCCGGGAAAATAAGGGTCGTTATCATGGCATGGTCTCCTTTTATCGTGCATCTGGCGCTGGCCGTTCTGCTCGGCGCCGTAATTGGTGCAGAACGGCAGTGGCGGCAACGGATGGCAGGTCTGCGCACCAATGCGCTGGTCGCTACCGGCGCGGCAATTTTTATTTTAAGTTCCGCCAGCACCTCACCGGACAGCCCTGGCCGCATTGCCGCGCAGGTTGTTTCCGGCATTGGCTTTCTCGGCGCGGGCGTGATTATGCGTCAGGGTATGAGCATCACGGGACTGAATACCGCGGCAACCCTGTGGTGTTCCGCCGCCGTTGGCGTACTGTGCGGGCTGGGACAATTTGCCAATGCAGCCGCCGCTACGCTGGTGCTGCTGTGCGCGAATATTCTGCTGCGTGAAGCGGCGCAGCGCATTAACCTGCAACCGAAGGCGCCGGAGGTCGACATCGAGCAGTGCTATCGCATTCAGATCACCTGTGGCGCCGAGGATGAAATTCTGGTGCGCACGCTGATCTTACAGGCGATTAACGGGATGGCTTTGCGCCTGCAATCACTGTGCAGCGCGGATATCGCCCGCCCCGGCCAGCTGGAAGTCTGCGCCAATATTCTGGCGTTTCCCCATGCCCAGCGCGAACTGGAAAATATTGTTTGCCGCATCAGCCTGGAGAAAAGTGTCAGCGCAGTGCACTGGCAAGTGGCGGAGACGCCGGCTTAACATCACGGTCTGCTACAGTATTGTCGTGTGATAAAACAGGACAATGGATATGCAACCCTCTGTAACCGACACCAATAAGACCCTGCTTGCCGAGTTTGCCCGTATCGTCGGCCGTGACCATCTGTTAACCGAGCCGGCTAAAACCGAACGTTATCGCAAAGGCTTCCGCTCGGGCGGAGGCGAGGCGCTGGCGGTGATTTTCCCCGGTTCGTTATCCGGGCTGTGGCGCGTACTGAAAATCGCTGTCGCCGCCGATAAAATTATTCTGATGCAGGCGGCAAATACCGGACTTACCGAAGGTTCAACACCAGACGGTAACGACTATCAGCGCGAAATTATCATTATCAGCACGCTGCGGATGGATAAGATTCAGTTAATCGACAACGGTAAACAGGTGCTGGCCTTTCCGGGCAGCACCCTTTACCAGCTGGAGAAGCTGCTGAAACCACTGGGACGTGAACCCCATTCGGTGATTGGCTCCTCCTGCATTGGCGCTTCAGTCATGGGCGGCATCTGTAATAACTCCGGCGGTTCACTGGTTAAACGCGGCCCGGCGTATACCGAGATGGCGCTGTATGCGCAGATCACCCCACAAGGTGAACTACAGCTGGTCAATCATCTGGGGATCGATCTTGGCGTCACGCCAGAGCAGATCCTCGGTCGCCTTGATGATGAAAACTGGCGCGCCAGCGATGTACTGCACGACCAGCGTCACGCTTCAGACAATGAGTATGCTGAGCGGGTGCGCGATGTGGACGCCGATACGCCGTCGCGCTTTAACGCCGATGCACGCCGCTTGTTCGAAGCCTCTGGCTGCGCCGGCAAACTGGCGGTGTTTGCGGTACGTCTCGATACCTTTGTCGCCGACAGCGCACAGCAGGTGTTCTATATCGGTACTGACCATACGGAAGTGCTCGACGATTTGCGCCGCCATATGCTGGCGAACTTCACTCACTTGCCGGTGGCCGGTGAGTATATGCATCGCGATATTTTCGATATCGCCGAAGTGTATGGCAAAGATACCTTTGTGATGATCGACAAGCTGGGCACCGACAAAATGCCGCTGTTCTTCACCCTGAAGGGACGCGCTGACGCCCTGCTCAGTCGCCTGTCATTTATTAAGCCCAACGCCATCGATCGTCTGCTGCAAAAAGTCAGTTCGCTGCTGCCATCCCATCTGCCGCAACGTCTGAAGCAGTATCGCGACCGTTTCGAGCATCATCTGATGCTTAAAATGTCTGGTGAAGGCATCCAGGAAGCGCGCGATTTTTTACAGCACTACTTTCAGCAGGCCGATGGCGACTTCTTTGAGTGCGATGCGCAGGAAGGCGGCAAAGCGTTTCTGCATCGTTTTGCCGCTGCTGGCGCCGCGGTACGCTATCACGCGGTACATCATCAGGATGTGGAAGATATTCTGGCGCTGGATATTGCGCTGCGGCGAAACGATCGTCACTGGTTTGAGCAACTGCCGGCGGAATTTGATGATGCGCTGGTGCATCGGCTCTATTACGGCCACTTCATGTGCCATGTCTTCCATCAGGATTACATTGTGAAAAAAGGCGTGGATGTGCATGCGCTGAAGGAGAAGATGCTGGCGCTGCTGGCGGCGCGTGGTGCGGAATATCCGGCGGAACATAATGTCGGCCATTTGTATCAGGCGAAACCACAGCTAAAAGCTTTTTATCGCCAGCTGGATCCCACCAACAGTTTTAACCCCGGTATTGGTAAAACCAGCAAACTGAAAAACTGGGCGGATTGCGGCTGCGACAAATCGCATCCGCATTGATCTTGATTCTGGTAAAACCCAGCCGACAATGAGTAACATAGGTTACACAAAAAGCATAAAAATCACGTAATGAGTATTATCAGTTACAATAATTGAGACTGCACTGTTTAACGTGTAGTATATCACTCATAAATCACCGGGGGTTTGATATGGAATCTTTAACACTGCAAGCTTTCCTGAGTAATCAATGGGTAGATATTGCTGATATCACTTTTCCCGATAGTAATACTAACTCTTATCAGGTTAGCGAATTAGAGTATCAATCTGATTATGCGCTTGAAAATCTTGATCGCGATGATAATCATGCCGTGTCACTTAATCATCCCGTATCGCTGTTCTTTGACAATAACGGTCAGCCCGGCTGGATGAGGTTCCTTGATGACATTATTCCCAGCGGTGCCAGCAAACGCTACTGGGAAAATTATCTGGATCTTGCCGGGTTAACCGCAGACCAAAAAAACTTTGTGTTGCTAAAACATGGCACCATTTCCCCGGTCGGCAATTTGCGTATCAAAGAGTCTTTACCTGAATACCATCCCCTGGCTGAAACGCTGTTTTTTACTGTAAATGACGTTAAAAACAGAGCCGGTGACTTTCTGGATTATGCTCAGCAGCGAGGCGCAGCTGCAGGTGGGGCAACGGGTGCCGGCGGGGAAGCACCGAAGCTGCTGCTGCGTTGCAGCAAGGATCAACGTATCTGGATCGACACCTGGCAAAATGATTTAGCCAATCGCGATATCCACTATTTAGTGAAATATCCACGCGGTGCAAAAAGCGAAGTCGACTGTAATATTTTAAGGGCTGAATTCCATTACTACCATGAACTGGAAGCCATGGGATTTGATACCATCCCAACCCGCCATATGCGCCTTGAAGAAGGTTTACATTACCCTTCATTGTGGCTGCCCAGATTCGATATCGCTTTTGTGGATCAAAACCAGGTTAAACGGTTTGGCATGGAGTCCGTCTATTCGCTGTTGAAAAAATCCCCCGGCGTCACCCTGTACCATGAGGAGACGATCAGGGCGCTGATCGATAAAATCAATCACAGCAATATGGTGACAGAACAGGGCTTTTATTTTGATAGTGCGTTATTTGTTATTGAGTGGGTACGTCGTGATTTACTGAATATTATTTTCGGCAACAGCGATAACCATGGACGAAACACGTCGTTTATTAAAGACGATAAAAGTATCAGGCTCGCGCCAATCTACGACTTCGCACCGATGAAGGCCGATCCGGAAGGGATTGCCAGAACCACTAAATGGGCGCCACCGTTAGAAATTGGGGGGGAGTATGATTTTGTCGGTATAGCTGCGGCGCTTTACGACCTGGTCCCTGCTGATAAATTATTGCAGGCACTGCAAGAGACCGCTCAGCAATTAGTTACGCTCAAGCAGCGGCTGCAGGCCAGAGGCGTTCCTGAGCAAATTCTTGAAATGCCCGCGATAAATTTCAATTTTATTGCTGATAAACTAGCCCGATGGAGTTTGCTATGAAAGATCACGCCGCCGACTCTGCAAGAGAAACCATTAATAGAATCAGAGCAAAACAAAACCGTGTAAAACAGAGTGCCAGCACAGTGAGCACAACAGCATCCAGAGCGGATATCCCCGCTGCTGAAAAACGCGTTTCACGCCAGAGAGTGTCTGGACTTTCACAGGCGATGGGGGTTGATGGCAGAAATGCCGCCAGGCTGGCGATCATTAAAGCGCTACTACTTGGGGAGATAACCCAGGGAGTGGCATTAAAAACCCTGAGAATTGATGTGCTGGGATTAAAGCAGGATACGTTTGCCAGACTGGTGTCGGTGTCACGTAAAACGCTCTCTGAAGTCGAAAACGATAAAGGGAATTATACGTCAGACATCATTAACAAACTGTTTAAACCCTTTGGCTTGCAGGTGGGATTAGTGCCAACTTCCCGCCATATACTGGCCACGCTGTTTACCGACCAGGGGGCATATTGATGCCCCCTCTTCACAAGGCTTACTGTTCAGGCGCCTCTTTCAGCATCACATTGCCAGACTTACTGCGCTCAATCACCATGGTCTGCGGCGTTGACAGCATCACGCCCTCTTTACGTAAACGGGTCAGCATATCAAACAGCAGATCGCTTTTCGCCCCGCTCACCTGACGCGGACTGGCGACATTGCCGGTCACGCTCAGCACGATACCGGCTGGCGTCAGATCCTTAAAGGAGACCGACGGTTCCGGCGTCTCAAGAATGCGCTCGTTATCGTTATACACATCCAGCAGCAGCTGGCGCACCAGCACCGGATCGATATCCAGCGGGAAGGTCAGCGTAATGGTCGCCACCCCTTGCGCATTGCCCATGGTGGCGTTACGTACATTCTGCGAAATCAGCTGCGAGTTCGGCACAATCACCGTCGATTTATCGCCCAGCTGAATCTCAGTGGCGCGCACGTTAATACGACGAATATCCCCTTCAATGCCGCTGATGCTCACCAGATCGCCGACTTTAACCGGCCGTTCGGTTAGCAGAATCAGACCGGAGATAAAGTTCTTCACAATCTCCTGTAAACCAAAACCGATACCGACCGACAGCGCACTGACAATCCATGCCAGCTTGTTCCACTGCAGCCCCATAATCGACAGGGTCAGCAGGATAATCAGCACATAGCCGATATTACTGAACAGCGTCACCAGCGAGACGCGCATCCCGACGTCCATGGTGGTTTTCGGCAGGAAATCTTTGTCCAGCCAGCGCTTCACCGAGCGCAGTACATAAATCCCGATCACCAGACACAACAGCGCGTTAACCATATGCGCCGGGACAATATTCAGTGACTCCAGCCCCTTGCCGCCCCAAAACTCCACCGCTTTTTGCAGCAGTTCAATCGGCGTCGAGCTGCCGAGCGTGCCATTCAGCAGTGACATGGCGGCAAACAGAATCAGGATGGTCTTGCCCAGCGCGGAGAGCAGCGCCGCCGCCTGCGCCAGATGACGTTCGTCGATATTTAACGAACTTTGCAGGCGTTTACCGGTGGTATTGCTGGTGGAGAGCAGGCTTTCACAGGCATCGGTTACCAGATGGCTGAGCAGATAGAACGAGCCAATAACGATGCCCATCCAGATCAATTCATAACTGAGGAAGCGGCCGAGAGTGACATAACCAATCACCAGCGACGCGAGGATCGCGCCGCCGGTCAGGGTGATCGCCATCTGAACCAGCCCGACCAGCGTGGAGCGCGCTTCCGGCTGATTGCCTTCCTGTATCATTTTGCGGCGCGCACGGCTGGTGCGGAAACTGATCGACAGCGCGGTGGCGCCAATCAGCAACGCCGTCAGGCCGTTGGCCCAGATGGTGGTGCCTACGCTGGTGCCGGCGCTGCTGTTAAAGGATTCCAGCGCCTGGAACACAAATACCAGGGAGGCGGTCAGCGGAGGGAAAGGTTTCAGCGCGGTCGCCACTTCATTGGAGATAGCGGGCAGTCGCCATGATGGCCGACGCGTAGAGAGAAATGCGCGTCCCAGTCCGGCAATCAGGCCGCAGAACACGCTGAGCTGCACCAGTTTATCGACAAAGCTCTGCACGTCGTCAGAAACCTCTTCGCGACGGGTAAAAGCGAGGTCGATAAAGTTAAACGCCAGCACGATTGCCGCCAGGGTGCTGAGCGCAATTGTCGCTGCAAGGAAACTGCGACGCAGACGTCCTTCCGGCATTTTATGGATGCTGATCCAGGCGAAAAACTCTTCGGAATAGCGACGGCCCAGCGTGGCAATCAGCAGCGCCGACAGCACCCAGGCGACAGTGCCAAAACGCCAGCCCGGCTCCCATGACAGCGCTGCGGTGGCGGCCAGTTCGTCGGCAAAGCCGCTGATTTTTTCGGCGTCGAGATTTTGGTCGCCAAACAACGGCGCCCAGAAACGTGCGCCAAAAATACTGCCGGAATTCAGCGCCAGCTGGGTTTTCATCGCATCGCGACGCAGGTTAATAATCTGCGCCGAAAGATTCTGCGCGCTGTTTTTAATCGCGTCAGCCTGCTTGATTTGATCGTCAAGCTTGCTCTTCTGATTCTCCAGCGTGGTGCGCTTGCGCGTCACTTCCGGCGTCTCTTTTACCCCGCTTTCCGCCGTTGGCGCCGGACCCAGCACCGCCAGCTGCGAAATCAGCTGCACGCGCTGTGGGATCAGCGCCTGACCCAGCGTATCCGCGTTAGCAGAAAGTTCGAGCGCCATATCGTTAAGCTGCACCAGCTTACCGTCGTTATTTTCGCCGGAAACCTGCCCTTTGATCTTGTCGAGGATCTTCTGCATTTTCGGCAATTCCACCGACGCATTGACCTTAGGTGCCGCATCACCTTCTGCGACCGGAGGAGTGTTCACCTCCGCAGCCATGCTCACCACTGGCGTCAGGGTGATCAGCGCCAGTAAAAAAATTCGACAATAAGTTAACAACGTAGACATAAGAAGGGCGATCCATACGGTTATCGATGGCTGGCACGGCATCAGGCCGCGGCAATTCAGCGCGTTAGTTTATGCTTTTGCAGCAGCCTTAACTATAGGATTTATGGTCAAATCGGGGCGCTGTCACGATAAGCTTTTTTGCTGACCGCCGCCGCAGGGGCGCATCAGTATCGGTTGCAGAGCACAGACCCTGCGCCAGCAGGGCCGGAAAATCACTACTCGGTTACGCTGTCGTCGCTGGCGCGGTTACTGGCGGTTTGCGCGGCTTTCTGCTTTTTATAGCTTAGCGCAGCCGCCGGAACCGGCGCAGCCTTGCCGGTTTCCATCCACGTGCGCAGACGGCTGGCGTCGGCAAAATGGGTATACTTGCCAAAAGCATCCAGCACCACCAGCGCCACCGGACGCTGTTTAATGGTGGTGCGCATCACCAGACAGTGTCCGGCCTGATTGGTAAAACCGGTTTTCGTCAGCTGAATATTCCAGTCCTGCTTATAAACCAGATGGTTAGTATTACGGAATGGCAGCGTGTAGTTCGGGCTGCTGAAGTTCGCCATATCCTCATGGGTGGTGCTTAACTGGCCGATTAAAGGATAGTTTTTGCTGGCAATCAGCAATTTGGTTAAGTCACGCGCGGTCGATACATTATGAATCGACAAACCGGTTGGCTCCACGTAGCGCGTATTGGTCATACCAAGGGCGCGCGCTTTGGCATTCATCGCGCGGATAAAAGCATCGTAGCCGCCGGGATAATGGTGCGCCAGACTGGCTGCTGCGCGGTTTTCCGATGACATCAGCGCCAGCAGCAACATATTTTTGCGGCTGATTTCACTGTTCAGACGTACGCGAGAATAGATACCGCGCATTTCCGCAGTATGACTGATATCGACCTTTAACTTCTCGTCCAGTGGCAGATGCGCATCCAGCACCACCATCGCGGTCATCAGCTTGGTGATCGAGGCAATCGGTCGCACCAGATCGGGATGGCTGGCGTAAATCACTTTATTGGTATTTAAATCAATCACCATGGCGCTGCCAGAGGCAATCTCAGGCTGTGACTGCGCCACGATTGCGGAACTGGCAACCGCCGGGTTCAGCAGTGCCTGACCAGAAAAAAGAATAGCTAAACTCAATAGTGAATAACGGATTTTTGCAGGCATCGTGTGAAAACTTAAGCGGGTGGATGTTTAACAGTGCAAAACGCACAGGCCGCCATCCGCGAAAGTAACGCTACACGGGGGCTGGCCGCAGCATCATACTCCGGCGATTAAGTAAATTCCTACAGGAGATTCGTTTCCGGGCGTAAACAAACGGCGAGAATGTTGCAGCGGCGCAGGCGCCACTGCAACCTGAGAAGCCCGCACTCAGAACATCAGATAGCCATAGCCCCAGATCACCACGGTCAGGGCCAGCAACACTTCAAATACCAGAATACCGATCGCCAGCGTCGAACCGGAAAAACGCAGGCTCTCCTCGCGGTCAATATTCAGGAACATCGGGATGCCGACATACAGCAGATAGCCGGTATACACCATCGCCAGCGATCCCACCAGTAAACAGAGCCATACCAGCGGATAGAGCGCCACCAGTCCGCTGAGGAATAGCGGCGTGGCGACATAACCGGCGAACACCGTACAGCGTTGCAGACTGGGGCGCTGCGGATAGTTACGCGCCATCCAGTGGATCACCCGGCCCATTACCGCCACACCGCCAAGAATCAGCAGATAAAACAAAATGCCAAGCGCAATGCCGGTAAACATACTGAGTTGAATTGTCCGCTCCGCGCCCAGATCCCACCCCAGCTGCGTAGTACCAATAAATGCGCAGATCACCGGGATCGCCGCCATTATCAGTACGTGGTGCGTGTAGTGGTGCGAGACGCTCTCGTTTTCTTGCTTAATATTGCGCATTTCACGGTTGGGATGCGCCATCAGTCCCCAGACATGATTCATAAAATCACTCCTCTGACACGACTAACCGCCAGCGATCGCCTGCGGCGTATTCATAAGCAAGTATAATTGCCGCTGGCGCTTTTAGCTGGCGGATTGCACATTTTTCCATCAATAAAGCCATGCGACGGCGGAAAAGACCGAAATTTAGCGTTTTCCGCGCAGCCAGGGCGTATCCGGGTATAAAATCAGATCCTCAAACGTCATAACGGGAAGGTAAGTTTTGCCGATCGATATAAATGGGCTGATCACACAATATGGTTACTGGGCGCTGTTAGTGGGTTGTCTGGCCGAGGGGGAGACCTTTACGCTACTTGGCGGCGTAGCGGCCCACGAAGGACTGTTACATTACGGTTGGGTGGTGCTGGTCGCGGCGCTGGGCGGAACGCTCGGCGATCAGATTCTGTTCTTTATTGGCCGCTATTATGGCGCCAGCATTTTGCAACGGTTTCGCAAGCATCAGGGCAAAATCACAAAAGCGAATAAGATGATCCGCCGCCGCCCGGTACTGTTTGTGGTCGGCGTGCGCTTTATGTACGGCTTGCGACTGATCGGCCCGATTATTATCGGCTCCAGCCGCTTAAACCCATTGAAATTTTTTCTGCTGAATGTGACCGGCGCCCTGCTCTGGTCACTGATTTTTGTCAGCCTGGGGTATGTCGGGGGTGAGGTGATCGCGCCATGGCTGCATAAGCTTGATCAGCACCTGAAACATCTGTTGTGGGTAGTCGCCGCACTGGCGCTGGCGTGGGGACTGCGGCTGGCGTTCCGCCACTGGTCAAATAAGCGCGAAGAGTAAATGCTTCCCCCGCCGGGCGGGGGACTAGATTATTTCTGCATAAAGAATTGCGGATTAGCCAGACTAAATCCGCCATCAATAATAAACGACTGGCCGGTGGTATAGGTCGACCATTGTGAGCAGAGCCAGGCGACCATACTGGCGATCTCACGCGTGTCGCCCGGTCGTCCGGCGGGGATCTCCGGCATCGACACCTGATGCGCATCGCTGTTGCTCATATGATTCATTGGCGTGGCAATCGCACCTGGCGCGACAGCATTAACCAGAATCTTATGCGGCAACAGGCTAAGCGCCATCGACTGAGTCAGCCCCCCGAGGGCATGCTTGCTGGCGCTATAGGCGACGGAGCCGGGCAGCGGCGTATGTTCATGCACTGAAGTGATATTAATAATTCGCCCCCCTTCCCCCTGCTGCACCATCTGGCGCGCGGCGATTTGCGCGCAAATAAACGCGCCGTCGACATTCACGGTAAACACCTTGCGCCAGTCAGCAAAAGTGGTCTCAAGGAAATCGGCTTTGATATTGACGCCCGCATTATTGACCAGCACATCAATCCGCCCCAGCGTCTCGATCAGTTTTAGCAGTGACTGGCCGCCTTGCTCGGGATCGGCGAGATCCAGCTGCGCAATTTCGGCGCGCCTGCCCAGCGCTCTGACCTGCTGTGCGGTCTGCTGCGCCCCGTCCTGATCCGATCGCCAGGTAATGCCAATATCAAATCCCTGCTCCGCCAGCATAATCGCCGAAGCCTGACCGATACCGGAATCCGATGCAGTGACAATGGCGACTTTGTTCGTCGGCTTACTCATGGTTTCCTCCTGAACTCAGTAATGGCTGACTTGCAAGTATAGACGCCATCAGCAACGCGCCATTTTTCTCAAACGCCCGGTACGCTGATTTACACTTCGTTGCGCTTACTGCGCCCGCCGCTCCAGTTGATTGACTATAGTCACTTAAAGCTGATGAATAAAAACGGGAGCGTTATGAACCACGTAAAAAGAGAGATTGGCGATCATGGTGTAATTGGCGACCTGCGAACCTGCGCGCTAATCGCCAGTGATGGCGCGATTGATTACTTCTGCTGGCCAAATCTCGACAGCCCTTCGGTATTTACTGCGCTGCTCGACAACGATGAATCGGGATTATTCAGCATTGCTCCCGACTGGCCACAGGCACGTCGCCAGCAGCTCTACCTGCCCGATACGAATATTCTGCAAACCCGCTGGCTGGCGACCGAAGGCGTGGCCGAAATTACTGACTATATGCCGCTGTGTAACGGTCAGGACAAGCAGCCGCGTATTGTGCGTCGGGTAAAAATGGTACATGGCGAAGCACGTTTTCAACTGCGCTGCGCGCCGGTGCACGATTATGCCCGCGCCAATACGCAGGCCAGTCTGAAAGCAGGTTTAGTCGAGTTTTCCGCCGCCGGACAACCGACGCTGTGTCTGGCAGGCAGTCGCCAGCTGGCAATCGAAGGCGGCGCCGCGGTGGCCAGTTTTACGCTAAAAAGCGGCGAGTATGCTGAGTTTATGTTTGGCAGCGCCGACGATGAACATCTGGATAAACTGGAAACCGATTACTGTTTTCAGGAAACCCTGAGTTTCTGGCGTCGCTGGTCGGGTAAAAGCCAGTATCACGGCCGCTGGCAGGAGATGGTCAACCGCTCTGCGCTGGTGCTGAAACTGCTTACCTCATGGCAACATGGCTCGATTGCTGCCGCGGCTACCTTTGGCCTGCCGGAAGAGCCAGGTGGCGAGCGGAACTGGGATTATCGCGCCTCCTGGATCCGTGACGCCTCATTCAGTATGTATGCGCTGATGCGCCTCGGCTATGTCTCGGAAGCCAAACGCTTTACCAAATGGGTTGCGCGCTGCGTCGAAAACAGCCACCACGACGAAGAGAAGTTGCAGGTGATGTATCGCCTCGATAGCGGGACGGAACTGCATGAAATCGAACTGCTTAATCTCGCCGGTTATGCTGGCTCGACGCCGGTGCGCATCGGTAATGACGCCTGGCAGCAGACACAGCTGGATATTTACGGCGAGCTGATGGATGCCATCTATCTGGCGAACAAATATGGCGAGGCGATCTCCCATCGCGGCTGGGAAAATGTGCAGCGGATGATCGATTACGTCTGCGAAAACTGGAATCAGCCGGATGCCGGGATCTGGGAGATGCGCGGCGAACCGCAGCACTTTCTGCATTCACGCCTGATGTGCTGGGTGGCGCTGGATCGCGCACTGCGGCTGGGAATGAAACGCTCGCTATCCATGCCTTATGCGCGCTGGGAAAAAGTCCGTGCTGAGATCCGCGCCGATATCTGGAACCATTTCTGGAATAAAGAGCTGGGCCACTTTACCGCCACCCGCCATGGCGATGCGCTGGATGCCTCAATGCTGCTGATGCCGCTGGTGCGTTTTGTTGGCGCCACCGATCCGGAGTGGCTCTCTACCCTTGATGCGATTAAAGAGAATCTGGTCAGCGATGGACTGGTGCGGCGCTATAACGTTGCTGAAACGCCAGCCGATGGTTTGCGTGGCGGCGAAGGCGCATTTGCCGCCTGTTCATTCTGGTATGTGGAATGTCTGGCGCGGGCCGGTCGCGTGGAGGAAGCCCATTTTGAATTTGAAAAGCTGCTGAGTTACGCCAATCCACTCGGCCTGTATGCCGAAGAATTTGACGCCCGCGGCTATCCGCTGGGCAACACGCCGCAGGCGCTGAGCCACCTGGCGCTAATCAGTACCGCCTTCTTTCTTAACCGTAAACTCAGCGGCGAAGTGCCGTTATGGCAGCCTTAAGCGCAAAAAAATTGTCACTGCCAGTAAATATCGACGCTCTGACAGACAATTTTACGTAAAGTTAGTTCAACTGCGAAAAATCCTGGTTCCTTCTGGCGCCATTATGCACATATAATGTGCACCCGGTCACAATCCGGAAATGGGTCGATTCTCTAACAGCCTGCTAAGGCGCTAACACCTGAAGAACTATGAAAAAGAGCATGCGCGCGATCGTCACACTGGCACTGGTAGTTGCGGCTTTTAGCCAATCTGCTTTTGCTGTGGTTTATCCTCTTCCGGCCAAAAACAGCCGGTTAACGGGAGAAAACCTGGAAATTACTGTTCCACAAGACAGCAAATTGCCGCTGGAGGCTTTTGCTGCGCAATATCAAATGGGTCTCAGCAATCTGCTGGAAGCTAACCCGGGTGTGGATGTCTACCTGCCGAAGGCTGGCAGTAAATTGATTATTCCTCAGCAGCTGCTGTTGCCGGACGCGCCACGTGAAGGCATTGTGATTAACAGCGCTGAAATGCGTCTGTATTACTATCCAAAAGGCACCAATACCGTGGTGGTTCTGCCAATTGGTATCGGTGAGTTAGGCAAAGATACGCCGATGGACTGGGTAACCAGCGTACAGCGTAAGAAAGACGGCCCAACCTGGACACCGACCAAAAAGATGCATGAAGAGTATGCCGCCCGCGGTGAGAAACTGCTGGATGTGTTCCCTGCCGGTCCGGACAACCCAATGGGTCTTTACGCGCTCTATATTGGCCGCCTGTATGCCATCCACGGCACCAATGCCAACTTCGGTATCGGCCTGCGTGTAAGCCATGGCTGTGTCCGTCTGCGTGCTGACGATATCAAATGGCTGTTCGACAACGTGCCGGTTGGCACGCGCGTGCAGTTTATTAACCAGCCGGTAAAAGCCAGCGTGGAACCAGATGGTTCGCGCTATGTGGAAATCCACAATCCGCTGTCGCAGACCGAAGAGCAGTTTAACTCGCGTGAGCCAATGCCAATCACTATTACCCCAGCGGTAAGCAAAGTGGTGATTGATGCGACGGTTAATCAGACGGAAATGGATGCGGCGCTGAAAGCCCGTAGCGGTATGCCGACAAAGATTACCGGTCTGGCCGAAAATGGTGAATCTGCACCTGTCGCGGTGCCGGAAACTGCCGGCGCACAGCCGCAGGAACATGCGCTGACGCCAGCCACTACCGAGGGCGCGAATGTCGCCACCCCGGAAGCGGCACCGCAGAGCAGTGACAACAGCGCTGAAGCCCCTGCCCCGGCAGAAGATCAGCCCGTTGACACCACCACAGAACAGCCAGCCGCACCAGCTGCCAGCAGCAACTTCTAAGTTTTACTACTGCCAGAATCAGCGGGCCGCAATGGCCCGCTTTTTTTATGCTTAAATATAATCACGGATAATGGAGATAAGTGATGAAGATCAACGTGATTGGTACCAGCGGCAGCGGCAAATCGACGGTTGCCCGGGCGATTGCGCGCCAGCTGGCACTGCCCTGTATCGAAATGGATGCGCTATTCTGGCAGCGCGACTGGGGGGAAAGCAGTGACGAGCAGCTATTTGCCCGTCTTGAGCTGGCGCTGCAACAGCCGGGCTGGGTGCTGGATGGCAACTATAAACGCAGCCAGCCGATTAAATGGCGCGATGTCGATACCATTATCTGGGTCGATTACGGTTTTCTGCGTACCCTCTGTCAGGCGATTCGTCGCGCTGTCAGCCGCGCATGGCGGCAACAGGAGATCTGGCCAGGCACTAATTGCCGGGAAACCTTCCGCAGAAGCTTCTTTAGCCGCGACTCGATTATCCTGTGGACGATCAAAACCTGGCGCACCAACCGTCAGCGCTACGAGGCGATGCTGAATGACCGCCGCTATCAGCATCTGCACTTTGTACGTCTCACCTCACCACAAATGAGCCGCGAATTTATTGCCGGACTGAAAAAGTAGTTCACTGAGCGATCATTTTTCTGTCACAGAAACCGCGTAATACAGCTCAGATACCGCGCAATTGCGGCCCTCAGACTGAGAAGGTGTGTGATGAGCCAACATAACGCAATCGCTCCGTATCGCCAGCCTGCCAGCGGACGCCCGAATATTTACGCTAAAAACAGCCGTGGTTCGATGCTGCTGTTTATCCTGCTGCTGGTACTGGGCATCGCCTTTGCCGGGGTGAATCTGTTCCAGGATGTGCAGGATGCGGGGGTCAGCGACATCAGCTATATTCCCTTTTTGCTGCTGGGACTCGCGCTGTTAATCGCGCTAGGTTTTGAATTCGTTAACGGTTTTCACGATACCGCCAACGCGGTGGCCACAGTCATCTATACCCATTCACTTCCCCCTACTTTTGCGGTGATCTGGTCAGGCTTTTTTAACTTTCTTGGTGTCATGCTCTCCAGTGGCGTGGTGGCGTTTGGCATTATTTCGCTGCTGCCGGTCGAGCTGATTCTGCAGGCGGGCAGCGGCAAAGGTTTTGCCATGATTTATGCGCTGCTGTTTTCGGCAATTATCTGGAACCTTGGCACCTGGTGGCTGGGCCTGCCCTCTTCCTCATCGCATACGCTGATTGGATCGATTATTGGCGTCGGTATCGCGAATGCCCTGATCCATGGCCGCAGCGGTACCAGCGGCGTTGACTGGGATCAGGCGCTGACGGTGGGCTACGCGCTATTGCTGTCGCCGCTGACTGGCTTTATCGCCGCCGGATTACTGCTGCTGCTGATGAAGCTGTTTATCCGCAATCGTCAGCTGTACCGTGCGCCGGACGGCAACCATCCACCACCGCTGTGGATCCGTGGCATGCTGATCCTGACCTGCACCGGCGTCTCCTTTGCCCATGGCTCCAATGACGGACAAAAAGGGATGGGGCTGATTATGCTGATTCTGGTGGGCAGTATGCCGATTGCCTGGGCGCTGAATCGCTCGATTCCACCACATGAGATCCCGCGCGTGGTGGTGCTGGCAAACCAGGCCGAACAGCAATTGCTGCAACAGTTTCCTCCCCGGGCGCTGATGGATGCGCCGCGATCGGTACTTACCGCCTGTGTAGAAAATGGTGAAGTGCTGCCACAGGTAATGCCGGCGCTGGGACAACTGATAGGATCGATTGGCGATGAAATTGGCCACTATGGCAATCTGGATAATATCCCGGCGCAGGCAGTGGCAAATACCCGTAATGATATGTATCTGGCATCGGAGAGCATTAAGCTGCTGCAATCCAGCGAGCTAAAATTGCCTGCCGCCACGCAACAGAGCCTGACGGCAATAAAAAAAGAGCTGGATCGCGCTACGCGCTATATCCCGTTCTGGGTCAAAGTGGTGGTGGCGATTGCACTGGGTCTTGGCACCATGGTGGGCTGGCGACGGATTGTGGTGACCGTCGGTGAGAAGATTGGTAAAAGCCATCTTAGCTATGCTCAGGGCGCCAGCGCGGAACTGGTGGCGATGGCCACCATTGGCGCCGCTGATGGCTTTGGTCTGCCAGTGTCCACTACCCATGTCCTCTCCTCCGGGGTCGCAGGCACCATGGCGGCGAATCGCTCCGGACTGCAAATCGCCACCTTACGTAATCTGGCCTGCGCCTGGTTGCTCACCCTGCCGGTGTCAGTCCTGCTGTCAGCGCTGCTCTACTGGCTGTTCAGCCAGATTTAGACCGGGGTTTTCTGCGGCAGACTTAGCATGCGGACGGTAATTGCCGCCGCCAGCAGTACCACCAGCGCCGCCGCCAGGTAGATGGATTGCATGCCCCAGAAGCCGATTAAAACCCCGGCGACCGGGCCGCTCAGCCCTAATCCCAGATCAAGAAAGGCTGAATAGGTGCCCAGTGCGCTGCCCTGACTTTGCGGCAGCACCTGCTTCACTGCCTCGACGCCGAGCGCCGGGAATACCAGCGAGAAACCGGCGCCGGTAAGAAACGCGCCGAAATCCACCAGCAGTGGCGAGCTGGCCTGCCAGATAATCAACAAACCAACACACTCGATCAGCAGCGAGAACAGCGATACTTTCAGCCCGCCAAAACGGGTAATGTAGCTGCTGAAGACGATGCGCATCATAATAAAGCCGAGACTGAACAGCGTCAGCGCCAGCGCTGCCCCGCTCCAGTCACGACTGGCGTAATAGAGGGTAATAAACGAAGCAATGACGCCAAAACCGATGGTGCCCAGTCCCAGCGCGAAACCATACAGCCAGACGCGGGAAAAAACCTGACGAAACGGCGTGCGGCTGCTGACACTGACTTTGATCGCCGGTTTTCTGCTCGCCATCCAGAAGCCCACCACACCCATCAGCACAATCAGTGAAGCAAAGCCAGCGAGACCAGACAGCTGATTCAGCATCACCCCCAGCGGCGCACCGACCGCCATCGCCAGATAGGTTGCGACACCGTTCCACGAAATCACCCGCGCGGTCTGCGTCGTACCGACCACATTGATGCCCCACAGGGTTGAACCGGTGCTGGTAAAGCTCTCGCCGACGCCAAGAAACAGCCGTCCGACCGCCAGCAGCAGCAGGCTTAGCCACGGCAGGTGCTGCGCCAGCATCGCCACAATTGTCAGGACGCCGCTCATGCCGCAACAGACCAGTCCCAGCATTACCACGCGTTTCGGGCCAAGCATATCAGCCAGTCGCCCCGACTGCGGACGACTCACCAGGGTGGCGAAATACTGAATACTGATAATTAAACCAGCCAGCAATGAGCTGTAACCGAGCTGGTTATGCACAAAACCCGGCAGCACTGCCAGCGGCAGACCCACCGAGAGATAACAGAAAAAGGTAAAAACAATTACCGAGAAAATACGCTTATTAAGCTGGGTATTGCTGAGTGCTGCGGTCGTGGACATCGTAAAGCCGTTAACGGTATATAATTAGCATCCTATCATACGCATTTACCCTAAATAATTCGAGTTGCAGGAAGGCGGCAAGCCCGCTCATCTCCGGGAGCATAGATAACTATGTGACCGGAGTGGGCGGGCGCAGCCAACGCATCTGCAACTTGAAGTATGACGGGTATAGCGTGCTAAGAGATCTTGCTAAGATTGTTGCGAAATGCCCGGCGCATTTAACGGAGGCTTATGAGCCAGATAAAATGTGTCATCCTGGATGATTATCAAAATGTCGCATTAAGCCTCGCTGACTGGCGCAGCATCAGCGATCGCGTCAGTGTCACGGCGATCAATCAGCACCTGTCCGATCGCGCGCAACTGGCCGCACGGCTTAAAGAGGCCGCGATTGTGATCGTGATGCGTGAAAGAACGCCAATCGATCGTCCGCTGCTTGATCTGCTGCCCAATCTGAAACTGCTGATTACTTCCGGGATGCGCAATGCGGCTATCGATATCGCCGCGGCGCGCGCGAAAGGCGTGGTGGTTTGCGGCACCGCCAGCGGTGCGGATGCGCCCCTGGAACTGACCTGGGCGCTGATTCTCGGGCTGGCGCGTCATCTGGTCACCGAAAATAACGCCTTTACCCGCGGCGATGTCTGGCAGCAAACGCTGGGCACCACGCTTGCCGGCAAACGACTGGGTATTATCGGGCTGGGAAAAATCGGCAGCAGAGTCGCCACTGTCGCACAGGCTTTTGGCATGCAGGTTTGCGCCTGGAGCCCGGGTCTGACGCAGGCCAGAGCGGAAGCGGCCGGGGTAGCGTTCTGCGCACAGAAACGCACGCTGTTAGCGCAAAGTGATATTGTCACCCTGCATATGGTGTTGTCTGCAAAAAGCGCCAGTCTGATCGACAGCGAAGATATTGCGGTGATGAAACCCACGGCCTGCCTGATCAATACCGCGAGGGCCGGATTAATCGCGCCAGGCGCATTAGTAAATGCATTAAAAAACCAGCTAATTGCTGGCGCGGCTATTGATGTGTTTGAGCAGGAGCCGGTGGCAAAGGATGATGAGTATCGTCAGTTGCCCAATCTGCTGGCCACGCCGCATCTGGGCTATGTCAGCGACAGCAATTATCAGCGCTATTTTAGCGAAGCGCTGGAAAATATCCGCGCCTGGCTCGATCAGCAGCCAATCCGCGAGATAAATTAACCGGCAACCTGCTGGATAACGCTGGCAATCTCCGCTGAGCGCTTCAGGGTGCGAATCTGACTAAACAGCTCGCTGGCCTCGGCATACTCTTTACGCAGATAACCCAGCCACTGTTTGATCCGCGCCACATGATACAGACCGGTGTCGCCCTGCTTTTCCAGCTGGGTATACTTCTGCAACAGCTGCACCACATCTGGCCATGGCATACGCGGCTCGTTGTATTTTATCACCCGGCTCAGGTTGGGCACATTCAGCGCGCCGCGGCCAATCATCACCGCATTACAACCGGTGACGGCCAGACAATCCTGCGCACTCTGCCAGTCCCAGATTTCACCATTAGCAATCACCGGAATGGTCAGCCGCTGACGGATATCCGCTATCGCCTGCCAGTTAATACGCTCAGCTTTATAGCCATCCTCTTTGGTGCGGCCATGCACCGCCAGCTCCGTCGCTCCGGCCTGCTGCACCGCATCGGCAATTTCAAACTGACGCGCGCCGGAATCCCAGCCAAGACGGATTTTTACTGTCACCGGCAGATGGTCCGGCACCGCTTCACGCATCGCTTTCGCGCCGCGATAGATCAGCTCCGGATCTTTCAACAAGGTCGCGCCGCCACCGCTGCCATTAACCAGTTTCGAAGGACAGCCGCAGTTAAGATCGACGCCCCAGGAGCCGAGCGCGACCGCACGGGCGGCGTTTTCCGCCAGCCATTGCGGATACTGACCCAACAGTTGCAGACGCACACGGGTACCCGATGGCGTATGACTGGCATGCCGCAGTTCAGGACAGAGACGATAGAAAGATTTTTCCGGCAATAGCTGATCGACCACCCGCAAAAACTCGGTGATACAGAGATCGTAGTCATTAACCTCGGTAAGCAGTTCACGTACCAGAGAGTCGAGAACGCCTTCCATTGGAGCCAGTAAAACCCGCATGCTGATTACACTCATAAAAATTGACGCGCAAGTTTAAGGGTTTTCGCGAAGATGTGAAACGGGGATAAAGCGCAGGGGAAGAAAAAATCAGGGGCCGCCAGTGCGGCCCGCTGTGACGGTGATTAACCGTTATTGCCTGGATTCGAACGGCGCTGACGCGTCACGTTGGTGCGTGGCGCGCCGCTACCAGCCGGTTTGCTGCCACGTGCGGCAGGCGCTGCGCCCTGACGACGCTGACCATTGCCCTGGCTACGCTCACCGTTGCTCGCGCTGCGATCGCCGCTGTTCTGACCACCACGCTGGCCCTGCGCCGGACCACGGCCACGGCCGCCGCCATTGCCGCCACGACCACCGCCGCCACCTGAACCACGACCGTTCTGAATCGGCTCAGCTTTGATGTTCGGGTCTGGCTCGTAGCCTTCGATTGCGCTACGTGGCACTTCACGCTTCAGCACACGCTCGATATCACGCAGCAGTTTATGCTCGTCAACGCACACCAGTGACAGCGCGGCGCCGGTTGCCGCAGCACGGCCGGTACGGCCGATACGGTGAACGTAATCTTCCGGTACGTTAGGCAGCTCATAGTTGACCACATGCGGCAGCTCTTCGATATCAAGACCACGCGCCGCGATATCAGTGGCGACCAGCACACGGATGCCGCCATCTTTAAAATCACTCAGTGCGCGGGTACGAGCGCCCTGGCTTTTATTACCGTGGATCGCCGCCGCAGTGATGCCATCTTTATTCAGCTGTTCCGCCAGATGGTTAGCACCGTGTTTGGTACGGGTAAACACCAGCACCTGCTGCCAGTTATCGCGGCCAATCAGGAAGGAGAGCAGTTCACGTTTGCGCTTCTTATCAACAAACATTACATGCTGAGTAACCTGCTCAGAAGCGGTATTACGACGCGCCACTTCTACCTGCTCAGGATTGGTCAGCAGTTTTTCCGCCAGGCCTTTAATCTCATCAGAGAAAGTCGCGGAGAACAGCAGGTTCTGACGCTTCGCGGGCAGTTTAGACAGCACACGACGGATATCGTGGATAAAGCCCATATCCAGCATACGGTCAGCTTCGTCCAGCACAAGGATTTCAACGTGGGACAGATCCACGGCATTCTGATGTTCCAGATCCAGCAGACGACCTGGGGTCGCCACCAGCACATCAACGCCACCGCGCAGTTTCATCATCTGCGGGTTAATACTGACGCCGCCAAACACCACCATCGAACGGATATTCAGATGTTTGCTGTATTCGCTGACGTTTTCGCCCACCTGCGCCGCCAGTTCACGGGTCGGTGTCAGGATCAGCGCGCGCACCGGGCGACGGCCTTTAGGGTGCGGGTTGTTGCTGCTTAACAGCTGCAACAGCGGCAGGGTGAAGCCTGCGGTTTTACCGGTACCGGTTTGCGCACTGGCCATCAGGTCACGGCCTGCCAGCACTACCGGGATCGCCTGACGCTGGATTGGCGTTGGCTCAGTATAGCCCTGCTCTTCAACAGCGCGCAGAATGTCGGCACTCAGGCCGAGAGAATCAAATGACATAAATTAGAGTAACTCCGGATCCGCCCTGACCGTGTTCGACGGCGTAGTTTCCAGGGGGATAACTTGACGCCAGGCGAGCCTGACGTTTGAAAGGGGGGCACAAACTACGGTGCGTAAGTTTGGGATTGTAACATCTCTGTCGCTAACTCCCTAATGCTACCTGAAGAGCAATAAAAAAAGAGGCTGATTGCTCAGCCTCTTTTTCTTTCGCGCCGCCTTTAGCCGCGTTTTTTCTCTATATTGCGTGCTGGCTCTTTCGCCAGCAGCGAGACCACGGCCGGACCAGCCACCATCAATACACCAATACCGCCGAGCAACAGGTTATTGTGGATCACCCGCGACAGCAGCAACAGCACCAGCATCGCGGCGCCGAAGTAGTAAGTGGTGGTGACGTCTTCGAGGAAGTCCCCGAGGTTACGCAGGCGCGGAACGCGCTGTGTCAGCATCATAGCAACGAACACGCTGCTATACATCGCCAGTAAAACCATGCTGACCTGGACCAGCGCCTGATGCTTCCAGCCCCACACCAGGGCGGCGATAAGCAACAGATGCAGTGAAATATGTACACAGGTTTGTCCGGTGACAATCTGAATACGGTTCGACCATTTCATCATTTTCTCCTGGCAGACCCAAGTAAAGGTCGCCCAAGCTGTTACCGACAGGTGTCGGTGACGAATTTCCTCAGACTAACGCAATTTTCGGATTTTGCCGCAAATTACCGCTCATATCGGCACTCTTTTGTGACAAAGACTACACTTTATCCTTAACAAAACGAAAAGGAGAGCGCACACAGTATGTCACAAAAGGCGCAAGGATTTTCATTTAAAGTCCTGACGATTAACACTCACAAGGGTTTTAGCGCTTCAAACCGGCGCTTTATTCTGCCAGAACTGCGTGAAGCAGTGCGTGCAACCAGTGCAGATATTGTCTTGTTACAGGAGGTGATGGGCACCCACGAAACGCATCTGTTAAACGTGGAGAACTGGCCTGAAACACCCCATTACGAATTTCTTGCCGATACCATGTGGAATGATTATGCCTATGGCCGAAATGCGGTCTATCCCGAAGGACACCATGGCAACGCGGTACTGTCGCGTTTTCCTATCGTCAGTTACGAAAATCTTGATATTTCGGTGCCCGATAGTGAAAAGCGCGGCATGTTGCACTGCAAAGTGCAGGTGCCGGATCGGGATATCACTCTGCATGTTATCTGCGTTCACCTTGGATTGCGCGACGCGCACCGCAACGCGCAGATGGAGATGATGTGCCAGCTACTGCAATCGCTACCCGCCGATGCGCCGGTAGTGGTCGCCGGGGATTTCAATGACTGGCAACAGCGCGCTAATCAGCTGCTGGCAGAGGGCGCAGGGTTGGAAGAGGTGTTCAGCCGTGAAAATGGACGGCCAGCACGCACTTTCCCTGCCCGCTTCCCGCTGCTGCGCCTCGATCGTATCTATGTGCGCAATGCCAGCGCCAGTCATCCACAGAAACTCCCGCGCAAACCCTGGTCACATCTCTCCGATCATGCGCCGCTGGCCGTGGAGATTCATCTATGAATATGCAATGGCGCGATGGCAACCGCATCCGTTTGCTGGAAAATGGCGAAGCGTTTTTCCCGCGGGTCTATGGCGCGATTCGTCGCGCGCAACACAGCCTGCTACTGGAAACGTTTATTCTGTTTGAGGACCAGGTTGGCAAAGATCTGCACGCCGAGCTGCTGGCCGCCGCCAGACGCGGCGTAAAGATTGAAATGATGGTCGATGGTTACGGCTCACCGGATCTGTCGGATGAGTATGTGCACAGTCTGACCGCCGAGGGGGTGCGTTTTATCTATTACGATCCGCGCCCGCTGATATTTGGTATGCGTACCAATGTGTTCCGCCGTCTGCATCGCAAAATCGTGGTGGCAGATGGCGAAATCGCCTTTGTGGGTGGGATTAACTTCTCCGAAGAGCATAACTCCAGCTATGGCCCGCAGGCTAAACAGGACTATGCGGTGGAAGTCAAAGGGCCGATTGTTGAGGATATTGCGCGCTATGTGCAGCAGGAGATCGGTAGCGAGCAAGTGACGCGCCGCTGGTGGGGCTATCGCTCTCACCGCCCGGTGCATAACAGTACCCCGGGCGATGCGCAGGCGCTGTTTGTGTTTCGCGATAACGATCAGCACCGTGACGATATTGAGCAGCACTACATGGATATGCTGCGCAGCGCGCAACAGGAGGTGATTATTGCCAATGCCTACTTCTTCCCGGGCTATCGCCTGCTGCGCGAGATGCGCGAGGCGGCAAAACGCGGCGTCAGGGTGAAGCTGATAGTACAGGGCGAACCGGATATGCCGATCGTTAAGGTCGGGGCGGAGCTGCTGTATAACTATCTGCTGGAAGCCGGGGTCGAGATCTATGAGTACATTCGCCGTCCGTTGCACGGCAAAATCGCCGTGCAGGATCAGCAGTGGGCGACCGTCGGCTCCAGCAATCTCGATCCGCTGAGTCTGTCGCTGAACCTGGAGGCCAATCTGATTATCCACGACCGCCAGTTTAACCAGCTGCTGCGTGACAACCTCGAAGGATTGATCGCACGCGACTGCCAGCGCGTTGATGGCAGCAAGCTGCCGAAGCGCAGCTGGTGGCAGATCAGCAAGAGCGTGCTGGTGTTCCACTTTTTACGCCACTTCCCGGCGATTGCTGGCTGGCTGCCCGCCCATACGCCAAAACTGGCGCTGGTGGCGCCGCCGGTACAGCCGGAGATGGAAACACAGGATCGTGTCGAAACAGATAACCCGGGGGCAAAATCCTGATGTCAAAAGCGCATCCAGCCTGGGCACGGGTGAAAAAAGTGCTGACGTGGCTGTTTTTTATCGCCGTTATCGCGCTGCTGGTGGTCTACGCCAAAAAGGTTAACTGGCAGGACGTCTGGGACGTGATTATTAACTACAACCGTACCGCCATTCTGACGGCGGTAGCGCTGGTGGTAGTCAGCTATGCAACCTATGGCCTGTACGATCTGATTGGCCGCGCCTACTGCGGCCATAAACTGGCGAAGCGTCAGGTGATGCTGGTGTCGTTTATCTGCTACGCCTTCAATCTGACGCTCAGCACCTGGGTCGGCGGCGTAGCGATGCGCTATCGACTCTACTCCCGTCTGGGCCTCTCCGGCAGCACGATTACGCGCATCTTCTCGCTAAGTATCGCCACTAACTGGCTGGGTTATATTTTGCTGGCCGGGGTGGTGTTTAGCTGGGGAATGGTGCCGATTCCTGCTGGCTGGTTTATCGGCGAAGGCACCCTGCGCATTATTGGCGTAGTGCTGCTGGCGGTGGTGGTGTTTTATCTTGGCCTGTGCGCCTTCTCAAAACGCCGCCGCTGGACGGTAAAAGGCCAGAAGCTGGCATTGCCGTCACTGCGTATGGCGCTGTTTCAGTTTGCCGTCTCCTGCGCTAACTGGATGGTAATGGGCACCATTATCTGGCTGCTGCTGGCGCAGAAAGTAGATTATCCGGTGGTGCTGGGAGTACTGCTGATCAGCAGTATTGCCGGGGTGATTATTCATATTCCGGCGGGAATTGGTGTACTGGAAGCGGTATTCCTGGCGCTGCTGAGCGGGCAACACGCCTCACATGGCGCGATTATCGCCGCGTTGCTGGCCTACCGGGTGATCTACTTTATCGCCCCACTGCTGCTGGCGCTGGTGCTCTATCTGTGGCTGGAGGGACGCGCCAGTACGCTACGAAAAAAGAATGAAATGGAACGCGAGCCTTCGGCGTAATACTGCAAGGTACGGCATACGCCGTACCTTGTTTTACCCTCAGCGGCGATTACCGAAAATACGCAGCAACATCAGGAACAGGTTAATAAAGTCGAGATAGAGGGTCAGCGCGCCCATAATTGAGAAACGACGCATATTCTCTTTATCATCAACATTGATGCCTTCACCGATATTTTTCAGCTTCTGAGTGTCATACGCGGTTAAACCGACAAACACCACCACGCCGATATAGGTCACAGCCCACATCAGCGCCGTGCTTTTCAGCCAGATATTCACCAGCGACGCCAGCACAATACCGATCAGCGCCATAAACAGCATACTGCCCATTCCGCTTAAATCACGCTTGGTGGTGTAGCCCCAGAAACTCATGGCGCCAAACATCCCGGCAGTAATAAAAAAGGTACTGGCGATCGAAGAGTAGGTATAAACGAGGAAAATACTGGCCATAGTCAGGCCGGTCAGCGCCGAATAGAGCATAAACAGCCCGGTGGCGACCGCCCCGCTCATCTTATGCACCATCCCCGACAGCACAAACACCAGCGCCAGCTGGGCAATAATCAGACCAAAAAAGGTGATGCGGTTGGCGAACACCAGCTCCATTACCGCCGGAGTATTTGCCGCAAACCAGGAGACAAATGCCGTCAGCAACAGGCCACAGGTCATCCAGCCATACACCTGCGCCATATAGGTTTGTATTCCGGTGCTCGTCTGTTGAACAATTGAACCGTTCGACCGTGGAAATCGATCCATGATGCGCTCCTTAGCGTTAAGTAAAAGTGACCTCTTTGAAGTGTGGCACAAGCCGCAGCAAATTGGCATCGCTACAGTTTTACCATTCATTTCGCCAGTGATGCACGATAACTATCAAGATTGTCGCCACCAGGCCGATAGTGAGGCAGACAGGAGTTCGCCTGACAGGAAGTTATCACCGTTTTTACTGCAATAACTTCACTGTTGACCGGGGAATTCAAATTCTATGTCCAGCCTCTCGCTGCGAAAAAATAAAATGAGCACTCGCACCCTGATGCTGATTACAGGTGTGCTGACTATTGGCCTGGGTTTCACTGTGACGATTGGTCTGCTGAGCTGGCAGTCCAGTCAGCAGCAGCGCAATCTGGCAAAAGATTATCTGGCGCAGATTGCTCGCTCTAACACCCTTGTCGTGCAGCAAAAACTCGATGCTGCGCTGTATGCCGCGCGCGCCCTCGGGCAGAGCGCTTACAGCCTGAAGCAGGCAAATCTTGCCCAGCGTTCGGGCGCCGATGTTCTGCTGAAAAACAGCCTCGCGGCCCACGACGATTTTCTCTCGATGTCGCTGGCATTTGAAGCCAACGCCTTTGATGGCAAAGACAGCGAGTTCGCCACGCAGGCGGACCAGGATCCGGCTGGACGCTATGTGCGTTATGTCGATCGCGATACCGCCGGGCAGCCCGCGGTGCATAACCTCACCGATTACGACGTCGCCGGTAGCGGCAATTACTATCTGCTGCCCCGTCAGCGACAGAAAGAGGTCATCCTCGAACCCTATATCTATCCCTATAACGGTGTGGATGTGATGCTGACGTCGATTGCCGCCCCAATCATGGTGGACGGCAAGTTTATCGGCTCGGCCACCGCTGATTTCTCACTGGAAACCCTGCAAAAAACCATTGATGCGATTAAACCGTGGCAGGGCAGCGGCTACGCATTACTGCTGTCGCACGATGGCAAAGTGGTCTCCAGCCCGGATAAAAGTACCGTCGGTAAAACGTACAATGCCAACGGCAGTCATACCGACGCCGGCATCAGCGAGACCTTTGATGCAGTTTTGCAACAGGATGCCTTTGTGGTGTGGCAACCGATCACCATCGGTAACAGCGCCACCCCCTGGCGGCTGGCGATTGTCGCCCCGGTCAGCAACGTGATGGCTGAAGCCAACCGTCAGCTGCACTACGCGCTGGTCATGATGCTGCTCAGTATTGTTATTGTCTGTGCGG
Organism: Winslowiella toletana; assembly: GCF_017875465.1. Lineage (NCBI taxonomy): Bacteria > Pseudomonadati > Pseudomonadota > Gammaproteobacteria > Enterobacterales > Erwiniaceae > Winslowiella > Winslowiella toletana. The sequence goes on along the minus strand of NZ_JAGGMQ010000001.1, from coordinate 3,964,782 downwards.
TACTCGGCGCTATCTTCAGCCGTAAAGTAGTGAAGCCAATTGGCGGTGAACCGTCGCAGGCGGCGGAAATCGCGCTGGCGATCGCCGACGGTAACCTCACCGGCGAAGTCCCCGTCAGCCGCAACGATCGCCAGAGCATCTTCTTTGCCATGTACACCATGCAGCAACAATTACGCCATATTGTCAGCGATATTTTGGCCGCCAGCAGTTCGGTCCGCGACGGCGCCAGTGAAATTGCCAGTGGCAACCTCGATCTGGCTTCCCGCACCGAGCAGCAGGCCGCTGCGCTGGAACAGACCGCCGCCAGTATGGAGCAGCTTACCGCAACGGTGAAACATAACGCCGATAACGCGCATCAGGCCACCGCCCTGACCGGACAGGCAACCGATATTGCCCGCCGCGGCGAGCTGCTGGTAAGCCAGGTGGTGGCGATTATGGAGCAAATCGACGAAAGTTCGCGCAAAATTGGCGATATTACCAGCCTGATTAACGGCATTGCCTTCCAGACCAATATTCTGGCGCTGAACGCCGCAGTGGAAGCGGCGCGCGCCGGTGAACAGGGGCGTGGTTTTGCGGTGGTGGCGGCGGAGGTTCGCAGTCTGGCGCAACGCAGTGCTGGCGCGGTAAAAGAGATCTCCGCACTTATTGAAGAATCGACTCAGCGCGTCACCAGCGGCGTCACACTGGTGCGTGACGCCGGAAAAACCATGCAGGAGATGACCCATGCTGTGGGATCGGTACAAAGTATTATCGGCGAAATCGTTCACGCCTCCGACGAACAGTCACAGGGCATCAGCCAGGTGACGATCGCCGTCAACGAGATGGATGGCGTCACCCAGCAGAACTCTGCGCTGGTGCAGCAGATGTCCGCCGCCGCCGCATCGCTGGAAGATCAGGCTAAACATCTGGCGCAAACGGTCGAGAAATTCCAGCTGGATCAGGCTTAATCGCTGTTGTATGGCGCTTAGCGCGCCATACAGGCCTGATAGCGACTGTCCACCCGCTGGGCAAACCAGGCGGTGGTCAGGTTGCGGGTAATTTTCGGGCTTTCCAGTTTAATGCCGGGCAACATTTCGCGCGCCACGGGTTTGCCCGCCATCTTATCGGCAAGCGTAAACAGATCGCGGTACAGGTCGGTATCGGCAAATTCTGCGCTATCGCCCTTCTCCAGCGCCCGACGAATCGCCCGCTCGCTGAGATCCAGCCGCTTGCTCAGGGTGCGCACCGCCAGTTCTGTCGAGCTGGGCTGATCGGAACCATAGATGATCAGGTCGCCATCCAGCGCCAGTTTCATCCCGGTAGTGCGCGTCACCGCTGCCTGAAACGCGGCGTTACGGCTGGCGTACCAGCCAGCGTTAAAGTCAGCAAAACGGTATAGCGGCCGACTGTAACTGGCCGGATAGCCCAGCAGATGTCTGGTGCCAAACCAGATGCCGCCACGACGGCTAAACACCTCATGGCGGATGCTGTCCTCAATCGGGTAAGGGTAGCCTTTGGCATTGGCTTCGGCGAAGGCGATACTCACCTGCATCGGGCCGCCGGTGTGAATCGGATTAAGATTACCAAACAGCTTCTGCCCCATTGGCACCATATCTATAAAGTCATCGAAAATAGCGCTCAGCTCTTTTTCGCTGCGCACGTTGTCGAGGCGTTCACTGTAGCTTTTGCCGTTGGGCGATTTAATCAGCAGCGCGGTGCGCACCACAAATGCCGGCACATGCACTTTAGCGGCACGGCGTTCAATCTCGCCCCAGGCGATTTTTGGCAGGCCGGGAACCGCCGAATCGGCATTGAAGGTCGATTCCTGGTCGATAACGGCAATCACCGCGCAGATATTGCTGGCGCTCGGCGCAATCTCCTGGGTACGCAACGCGGTAGCGATATCCGTTGCCCACCCCGCTTTATTGCTGACCTTCGCCGGTATCAGTCTGACTATATCGGCTTTGACATCGGCCGGGCTTCTGGCCGGTGCCTCAATGGTTTTTTTACTGCTACATCCCGCCAGCACCAGCAGTGCAAGCAGCACGACGCCGCGCGGGGAAAATGGAGATAACATGCAGATCCTCAGGAATTTTTATGCTGCAGGCACCTTAACCAACCTGTAGCCGTGAATCCATCAGATTAGGCCAGTTTTCCCGATCAGGACTGCCAGGCCGGATAGGTGAAAAACAGCAGATGCAGCAGATTAAGGGCAAAATGAAACAGGGTCGCCACCCACAGGCGGCCAGTCCACATCCATGCCAGCCCGTAAATTATCCCGGCCAGCGTGGCAAACAGCACCAGCAGCACACCGCCCGCCAGATGACAGATGCCAAACAGCAACGCACTGATCAGCAGGCCCGCCAGCGGCCCGATAAACTGACTGAGACGCCGCTGCAGATAGCCGCGGAACAATGCTTCTTCCGCCAGGCTGACAAAAAACAGGTTGGCGAGGAAAAACTGGCCAATCCATTGCGGCGCATGGGGTTCAATTTTTAAACCGCCAAATGCGGTCGCCATTAACAACAGCAGCGGCAGACTCAGGATTAGCGGCAACCAGTAAATCGCCGCCGGTTGACGCAGGGGTCGGGTGCGAAACAGCGTCGGTATAATCGCCAGAAAAACAAAAGGTAGCAGCGCCTTATCGAAGTTATAGTACATCGAAAACGGCGCACTCATCTCACCGGCGCGTACCTGATCCAGCACCCTGACGTTATTAAAACCGGGGGTAAAATGGCTGAGCAAATTGATCGCAATAAACAGCAGCAGTAACTCCGCGCTAATCGCCAGCGCGCTGATATGACGATAGCGATGCAACAGTAGTGCAATCACCGCCACCACCATCATCACCCCTACACCGGCAAGCGTCAGCACGCCGCTGTATGTGGCCCAGACGGTGGTCAGCAGCAGCAGTAATGCGCCGGTATAACGGTTAAAGCTGGCAGCCAGCAGCGAGAAGGCAAGTAAGATCCACATATAAAAGTCCCTTTTATGACGTGTGAAAAAACGAGGTTTTGCCCGAAACGCTAATCTTAACGTTACAGGGACTATTTAGCACCTGTTGCTATGCGGTCTGCTACTTACTCCCAGCGGCGGGCGGCCTGCTTATCGCTGTCACGCGCATCGACCCAGCGGTCGCCCTGCGGTGTGGCTTCGCGCTTCCAGAACGGCGCGCGGGTTTTCAGATAATCCATCATAAATTCAGCGGCGGCGAAGGCGGCGCTGCGATGCGCGCCGGTCACCCCCACCATCACGATTTCATCGCCGGGAAACAGTTCGCCAATACGATGAATCAGAGTCACACGTTGCAGCGGCCAGCGCTGACGGGCTTCGGCGACGATCTCTTCCAGCGCTTTTTCGGTCATCCCCGGATAGTGCTCCAGCGTCAGCGCCGAAACATCATCACCGAGATTGTGATTGCGCACTTTGCCGGTAAAGGTCACCACGGCGCCATCTTCATCGCAGGCGGCCAGCCACTGGTACTCCTCGGCCATACTAAATGGCTGATGACCGACACGAATACGGGTTTCCATATCAGCCTCCGGTAACCGGTGGGAAGAACGCCACTTCATCACCATCTTTCAGCGGATGCTGCAACGCCACCAGCGTCTGATTGACCGCCGCCAGCAGCTTGCCAGACTCCAGCGCCAGCGACCAGCGGTTGCTCTGTGCGGCCAGCGCTACGCGCAGCGCTTCAACATCGCTAAACTCTGCCGCCATCTCCAGCTGGTTAACGCCCACCAGCTCACGCACCTGAGCAAAAAACAGCACCTTAATCATGGCTTACCGCCTGAAAATCGCCGGACTTACCGCCGCTTTTGCTTAACAGGCGCAGATTATCGATGGTGATATCCTTTTGCACCGCTTTACACATATCGTAAATGGTCAGCGCCGCCACTGATGCGGCGGTCAGTGCTTCCATCTCCACACCCGTTTTGCCGGTTAAACGGCAGCAGGATTCAATGCGTACCCGATGATGTTGTGGCTCGGCGCTGAGGGTCACTTCCACTTTGCTCAGCATCAGCGGATGGCAGAGCGGGATCAGTTCCCAGGTGCGTTTCGCCGCCTGAATGCCGGCAATCCGTGCGGTGGCGAACACATCACCTTTGTGGTGGCTGCCATCGATAATCATTTGCAGGGTGTCAGGGTGCATCACCACAAAAGCTTCAGCACGCGCCTCGCGCACCGTTTCGGTCTTGGCGGAAACGTCCACCATATGGGCCTCACCTGAGGCGTTGATATGGGTCAATTGCGACATACTTATGGCTTCTTTAAATGCGAAATAAAATTACAGGGACGGGTGCGGGCATCCAGCTGGTCAGCAATAATGCGTTCCCAGGCGCTGCGACAGGCGTTGCCGGAACCGGGGATTGCAAAGATCAGCGTCTGATTCGCCATCCCCGCCAGCGCACGCGATTGCAGGGTGGCGCTGCCAATGTCTTCATACGAGACCATGCGGAACAGTTCGCCAAAACCGTCAATCTGACGATCAAACAGCGGTTGCAGCGCTTCCGGCGTGCTGTTGCTGGCGCTGAAACCGGTGCCGCCATTGATCAGGATCACCTGCACGTCGTCACTGGCGATCCAGCTGGAGACGATGGCGCGAATACGGTACTTATTATCTTTCACGATGGCGTGATCAATTACTTCATGACCCGCTTCACTGGCCGCTTCACGCAGATAGTCGCCGGAACTGTCGTTCGTGGCGTCACGTTTGTCGGAAACGGTCAGTACCGCAATCGCCGCGGCTTTAAATTCTGATTCGGGTTTGTCCATTACGCTTCTCCAGGCCGGTTAGCCACCAATAAATGACAGATTCTGAGTAATGCCGGTATTGCCCTGATGCAGGAAATGGGTCTGTTTTTTGCTGTTCAGGCTGGCGGCAATCCGTGCCTGTAGCTCCTGCTGCTGATCGTCGCGGGCCAGCAGGTCGCGCAGCGGCACGCCACCCTCGCCAAACAGGCACAGATGCAGGTTGCCGACGGCGGAGACGCGCAGGCGGTTACAGCTGGCGCAGAAATCTTTTTCATACGGCATAATCAGGCCGATTTCGCCCTGATAATCCGCATGGCGGAACACCTGCGCCGGACCATCACTGCGCTCCCGCGCCTGCCGTTGCCAGCCGCGCGCCAGCAGCCGATCGCGGATCACTTCCCCGGAGATATGGTGCTGGCGAAACAGCGCGCTGCTGTCGCCGGTTTCCATCAGTTCGATAAAGCGCAGCTGAATCGGACGGTCACGGATCCAGTCAAGAAAGGTCTCCAGACTGTGATGATTCACATCACGCATCAGCACCGCATTGACTTTGACTTTACTGAAACCGGCCGTAAACGCCGCATCAATACCGCGCATCACCTGATGGAATTTATCCTGGCCGGTGATGGCGTGAAACTGGCGGGCATCGAGGCTGTCGACGCTGACATTCAGCGCGGTCAGTCCGGCGTCGCGCCAGGCGGCGACATCGCGCTCAAGCCGATAGCCATTGGTGGTGACCGCCAGCTGGCGAATCCCCGGGTTTTCGCGCACGGCGGCGATAATCTCGCAGAAATCACGGCGCAGCGAGGGTTCGCCGCCGGTCAGGCGCACCTTCTCGGTACCCGACGCGGCGAAGGCACGGGTAATCCGCCGGATCTCATCCAGTGACAAAAAGCTTTTATTGGTGACGCCTTGCGGTTTATAACCGTCGGGCAGGCAATAGGTACAACGAAAGTTGCATACGTCTGTGATCGACAAGCGCAAGTAATAAAACTTGCGCTCAAAATTATCAGTAAATTGTGACACCAGAACACCTTTCCAAATACGGGAGATGCAGTCATTTCTTTCTGCACCCTGGCAGCTCAAAGGCTACGGCCAGTACACCCTATCGCGAGGACTTAGGTATAAAGGCTAGAGTGTGATCGGCAGCGGGGCTGTCAATCGCGGTGAAATAATTCTAACGCTAACAGCAAGGCGATACCACTAACACTTTTCGCTATATATTATGATATATAACGAATTTACACGCATTTTCGCTGCGCGATCGGGTAAAATGCGTCAACATTTATATTTATTAACAAGCGTTATTAACGAAGGCCAGGCCCAAACTGGCAAGTAAGATCGCTTATTCAGGAGAGATATGCGTAATCGCACCTTAGCGGATTTAGACCGCGTCGTCGCCATTGGTGGGGGACATGGATTAGGTCGCGTAATGTCGGCGCTTTCGCCGCTGGGTTCACGGCTGACAGGCATCGTGACTACCACGGATAATGGCGGTTCTACCGGGCGCATTCGCCGTTCCGAAGGGGGGATTGCCTGGGGCGATATGCGCAACTGCCTGAATCAGCTGATTACCGAACCCAGCGTGGCGTCAGCAATGTTTGAGTACCGTTTTAGCGGTAATGGTGAGCTCTCCGGCCATAACCTCGGCAACCTGATGCTGAAAGCGCTCGATCATCTTAGCGTACGGCCAATCGAGGCGATAAACCTGATCCGCAACCTGCTAAAGGTCGATGCTTTTCTGATCCCGATGTCAGAACAACCGGTGGATCTGGTAGCGCTGGACAGTGAGGGCCATCTTATTTATGGCGAAACCGATATCGACCAGATGAAACTGCCACCGCAGGAGCTGATGCTGTCTCCGTCGGTCAGCGCCACGCGCGAAGCGGTTGAGGCGATTGGTGAAGCTGATTTAATTTTAATTGGCCCTGGCAGTTTCTATACCAGTCTGATGCCGGTGTTGCTGATTGATGAAATGGCGCAGGCGCTGCGGCGCACTCCGGCCACTATGGTGTTTATTGGCAACCTGGGACGCGAACTCAGCCCGGCGGCGGCCAGCCTGACGCTGGCTGATAAGCTGGCGCTGATGGAAAAATATATCGGTAAGAAGGTCATTGATGCTGTAGTGGTAAGTCCGCATAGCGATATTACGGGCGTGGAAGATCGGCTGGTGATCCGTGAACCGCTGGAGGCCGCCGATATTAAATATCGTCACGACCGCCGGTTACTGCATGCGGCGCTGGAACACGCCATTCAGGCGATTGGCTGACATGTTTAGCGGTAATCGCTGATGGCAGCGACTGCCGCCATCAGCACGACAAACTCCCTCCTCCCGCTGTAACGTTTCAGTTCTTACTAAAAAGCAGAGCTCTCTGCACAGCAGATCAGAACGTTCTGTGCGATCCCATAAGCGAAGCTGATTAGAATTTAATAACTAAACCAAAGTACAGTACCCACCTGAACTTTAGTCTATCGCCAGGCCTGTGCGGCGCGATAACGGATAAGGTGGAGCCAAAATTAAGCGGCTGTTTTCACTTGATTTTAAACTTTGGCACATCAATTTTTTGACAGGTCACAGGATATTAAATGAGTCATTTTTTTGCTACCCGAACTTTCCATTAACACTATTACGGAACCCGGCGCTGAGTATTCATTATGCTGGGACAAACTGAGGTATGGTCGCGATGAGCACTATTTTTATTGAATACTCCGGACTCTGGCTGGTTGTCGGTATTCTTTCCGCTGGCGTGATTTCCAGTCAGTTACTTTCCAGTCAGCCTGTGGTTATTCGCAGGCTGGCAGGTGATTTGCTGCGGGGAGGGATAGTTGCAATTATTATATGGGCTTATTTTTCATCAGAAAATTGTTCTCTATATTATATGATTATCATGGCGGGGTTTTCCGCAGTGGCATGGCCGCATATTATTGGTGAGTTTATAGCGATCGTAGTCACAAGTTTTAAACGATTTTTACCCGCTGACAGAAAAGAGTAATAAATACGTTTATTACTGCCATGAATGGCTCTTCACATATGCCCGACAACTTAATAATTTCAGATCACTGAAGAGAAGCCATAGCCAGTTTGGTCGCCATGTCGATGACATCAGCGATGATTTAGTGCGAGCATACCATAGACAAGAGGAATAAATTGATGCATAAAGGTTTTTTCTTTAATAATGAAAAGAACAATTATATAAAAGAATATCTTGAAGAAAAGTTATTGGAATATGGGAAGATGAATTATGCTTATCTCGTGATAAATAAAAGTAATTTAGATGAAATAATGGTTATCAGCGACTTAAATGACTATTTCAAAAACACTTATTTAAGAAAAAAATTTCAAAATGTAGATCCTGTCATTATCAATGCCCTCAATCGGTTTTCACTGCTTGCCTGGGATGAAAAGCTGGTGGTTAACTCTCAATGGAATAATTCTAAATGCTGCCAGAAATCGTGGGGGTATATCTTAAAATCAGTAACACCTTATAATATAATCAGTGGGCAGACTTTTGTTTTACATGATAATAATGGCAATCTGGCATTGTTATCGTTATATATTAACAAATTTTTAATGGCGGATATTTATGACAACGTTAAAAAAAACAAAGACCAGCTTCAGGGACTTTTAATCAATATCCATGAAATGTAGCTTTGTCTCTACCGTAAAGACCAAAAAACTGACCATATCATAATTGATAAAAATATTTTCTCTTGCCGTGAGACTGAAATACTTTACTGGTGCAGCACAGGTAAAACCTACTCGGAAATTGCCCATATGCTTAACATCTCCGTTAGTACAGTGAAATTCCATATGGGGAATACTGTGAGAAAACTGGGGGTTAATAATGCAAAACATGCCATCAGACTGGGCATCGAACTGAATATTTTTTCTGCTTATCCTGAGAGATAAGTGAAATCTGCTTTACTCTCACCAATCGGTTGAACCATGCAGCTTAGCCTGACAGAGCAGATCTATCCTTGTGATAATTCGGCATTTATTCTTGTTTACATTAAACTGAGACGCTGTGCCAGCAAAAGCCATCTTGCTGGCATCTGAGTTATGCTCTGCTCATTAAATTAAATGCGATAAACAGCAGCCTTTGCATCCCCTGTTATTACGAAGCCGCAATAAACAGCTCGCGCGCCTCATGCAGGCGATCGCGCACCGCCGCCGCCTCTTCAAACTCCAGATTCTGTGCATGTTGCTGCATCTGCACTTCCAGCTCATGAATTTTCTTCTGTAGCGCCTGCGGCGTCAGTGCCAGGTAGCCTTCGTCAGCCTCTTCCACCACCCGTGAAGATTTACCGCGTCCGCGGGTTTTGTTTTTGCCATAGCCCTGGCCCAGCTGCAGAATATCGGCGATCTTTTTGTTCAGCCCCTGCGGCACAATGCCGTTATCGAGGTTGTACTGATGCTGCTTCTCGCGACGGCGCTCGGTTTCGCTGATAGCTTTAGCCATCGACGCGGTGATGCGATCGCCATACAGAATCGCTTTACCATTAATATTACGCGCCGCGCGCCCGATAGTCTGGATCAGCGAGCGTTCAGAACGCAGGAAGCCCTCTTTATCGGCATCGAGGATCGCCACCAGCGACACTTCCGGCATATCCAGCCCTTCACGCAACAGGTTGATGCCGACCAGCACATCAAACTCTCCCAGACGCAGGTCGCGGATAATCTCGACACGCTCCACGGTGTCGATATCCGAGTGCAGATAGCGCACACGCTCACCATGTTCTTCAAGGTACTCCGTCAGATCTTCGGCCATGCGCTTGGTCAGCGTGGTCACCAGCACGCGTTCGTTAATCGCCACGCGCTTACGGATTTCCGACAGCAGATCATCGACCTGGGTGCCCACCGGGCGCACTTCAATTAACGGGTCGAGCAGACCGGTCGGACGCACCACCTGATCGATAATCTCTTCACCGGATTTTTCCAGTTCATAGTTGCCCGGCGTCGCCGAAACATAGATGGTTTGCGGCGCCAGCGCCTCAAACTCTTCAAACTTCATCGGGCGGTTATCCAGCGCCGACGGCAGACGGAAGCCATACTCCACCAGCGTCTCTTTGCGCGCGCGGTCGCCGCGATACATGCCGCCAATTTGCGGAATAGTGACATGCGACTCATCCACTACCAGCAAACCATCGGCTGGCAGATAGTCAAACAGCGTCGGCGGCGCTTCGCCCGGTCCGCGTCCGGAGAGATAGCGCGAGTAGTTTTCAATGCCGGAGCAGTAACCCAGCTCATTCATCATCTCTAAATCAAACTGGGTGCGCTGCGACAGACGCTGCTCTTCCAGCAACTTGTTGTTCGCCAGCAGCACCTGACGGCGATCGGCCAGCTCGACTTTAATCTCTTCCATCGCGGTCAGAATACGTTCGCGCGGCGTCACGTAGTGCGTTTTTGGATAGATGGTATAGCGCGGCAATACTTCCAGCACCTGACCGGTCAGCGGGTCCAGCAGCGACAGGCGCTCGACTTCCTGGTCAAACAGTTCCACACGCAGCGCAATCTCATCGGATTCCGCCGGGAAGATATCGATTACCTCACCGCGCACGCGGAAGGTGCCGCGCTGGAACGCCTGGTCATTGCGGGTGTATTGCAGCTCAGTCAGACGGCGCAGTATCGCGCGCTGATCGATAATCATGCCGCGCGTCAGATGCAGCATCATTTTCAGATAGAGATCGGGATCGCCAAGGCCATAGATCGCTGATACCGACGCCACCACAATCACATCACGGCGTTCCAGCAGCGCTTTGGTCGCCGACAGACGCATCTGCTCAATATGTTCGTTAACCGAGGCGTCCTTTTCAATAAAGGTATCTGAACTCGGTACATAGGCTTCCGGCTGATAGTAGTCGTAGTAAGAGACGAAATACTCCACCGCGTTATCAGGGAAAAACTCTTTCATTTCACCATACAGCTGCGCGGCGAGGGTTTTATTCGGCGCCAGCACCATGGTGGGGCGATTCAGATCGGCAATCACATTGGCAATGGTAAAGGTCTTACCCGATCCGGTCACCCCCAGCAGTGTCTGATGGGCAAGACCATCCTCCAGCCCTTCCTCAAGACGACGAATGGCCTCAGGCTGATCGCCTGCTGGTTGAAATGCAGAATTGAGTTTAAAAACTTTGCTCATTGATGGGCTACCTGATGAAGAAACGCGCGAACCGGAGTGTAATTCTACTCGTCCCTGACGATTTTTCCAGAAAATTATACTGGATATAATGACAGTTATTTTGCATGATGCTTCGCCAGAAAGCAAAGCGTCACTTTCACTCGCCATAATTGGGCAGAAGCCCGAGGATCGACGTGCAAGGTTATCCCCAGAAGTTTCTATCGTTTAACATTTGTCAAGCATACTGTAGTGAAACCGTCATCTGAAAAAAGCCGGAAAAGCCTCAGGCTTGATTTTCATCAACGTGTTGATTTTTAACTAATTGATTCCTGAGTCGAGTTTAGCAGCAGTTAAAGGCCAGGCCGCGTCCGCTCTCGTCTGCCACATGTTGTCAGAATCTAATACACAAGGTTATCCACAGGAATAGTGGATAACTGATTACAACGCCCGAAACGTCTGGTGTGTATAAAACCGTGCTGCACTCTAATTGCACGCTGAATTATTTTTTTTTCGCTTTTTTTCATCTTATCTTAGCGCCAGACAGCTTAAGCAATGCATAACTTATGCCGGGATGCCACTGCTTTTTACCCCCTATTTCTGGTGTCACAACTGGTACGGCGCTGCCTTGTCGCGGACCATTTGCACCAGCGGATGAAGGTATAAAGCACCGCCTCAGTGCAGAGCCAAATTGACCTTTGCGCCATTGTTTAGCAACGTTCACCTATTCGCACCGGTAATTACTTTATCTGTGCGATGAAAACCCCCACTACTCCCCCTTTCTGGCCTGATAATTGCAACACTTATCCACCACCTCGCGCTTTCATTACACCAGAGCGATCGCACGAAGCCGTGGCAACAACGTTTTCCGCCCTGAGGCCATGCGCCAGCGGACGGGAATAATCAGTGCCAGCGGAAAATTGTCTGGAAGGAGAGTGTCAGATGTTAAGCTTACGCGCAGTGAATCAGTTTTACGGACAGAATCATATTCTGTGGGATGTTGACCTTGATCTGCCACCAGGCACCTGTACCGGCATACTCGGCAGCCCCGGCATGGGAAAAACCACGCTGGTTAACTGCATCATGGGTAATTTACCGGTTAACAGCGGCAGCATGACCTGGCAGGAAGATGACTCGCCGCCTAAAAATCTGCTGTTACAGCCAATGGAGACGCGTGCGCGCATGGGAATCGGTTATGTGCCGCAGGGCCGCCAGATTTTCTCCCAGCTCAGCGTCGAGGATAACCTGCTGATTGCGTTGCTGGCGGGTCAGGACGATCGCCATCGCGCCATTCCGCCGATGGTTTATGAACTGTTTCCCCACCTCTACTCACTGCGTCATCAGCGTAGTGGCGAGTTGCCGGCCGACCAGCAGCAACAGCTGGCGCTGGCGCGCGCGCTGGTGCTGCAACCGAAGCTGCTAATCCTGGATGAGCCGACGGAAGGCATGTCGCCGTGGCTGGAGGAGGAGATGGGCAATCTGATCCATCGTCTGAATCATGATTTTGGTCTGACCATCCTGCTGCTGGAACAGCGCCTGTCGTTTATCCGCCGCGTGGCCGACTACTTTCTGTTACTGCACCGCGGACGGAATGTGGCGCAGGGCAAAGTCGCCCAGCTGGATGACAGCATGGTCAATATGTGGATGACCGTATCCTGATGCTGCGGGACGCAACCGGTCCCGCAACCTTAAGGTTATTCAGGCAGGCGCAGATAGCCGCCCAGCTGGTTAAAGGCCGCACTGTTGGTCAGATATGGGATCTCGCCTAAAAACGGTGCAGAGAGTCGCTGACGCAGGCTGGCGAGGTATTCCTGATGGCGTCGCCCCGCTGGCTGCACATCGTTGGCAATCCAGCCGGCAAAAGGCAGACCCGCAGCGGCTATTGCCTGCGCCGTCAGTAACGCATGATTGATACAACCGAGTTTGATTCCCACCACCAGAATCACCGGTAACTGCTCGGTCACGACCCAGTCGGCAAAGGTCTGATGTTCAGAGAGGGGGGTAAACCAGCCGCCCGCGCCTTCGGTCAGTACCCAGTCAGCCTGCGCACTGATGGTTGCCAGCCCCGCTGATAGCTGGCTAAATTCAATCGGCCTGCCCTCTTCAGCGCTGATAATATGCGGCGAGGTGGGTTCCATAAACACCAGCGGATTCACCTGTTCATAAGGCAGCGTCAGCGAACTGTACTTTTGCAGCGCCAGCGCGTCGCTATTGCGTACCCCGTCTGCGGTTAACTCGCTACCTGAAGCCACCGGCTTATAGCCGACCGCGCAATACCCTGCCTGTACTGCCGCCTGCAATAACGCCGTACTGGCGACGGTTTTTCCCACTTCTGTATCGGTTCCGGTTACAAACCAGCGCTTAATCACAACGAAATCACTCCAAAAATTAAATGGTAACTGAGCAGACAGCCGCGCTGATCGCGCGACCAGCACCGCTCCAGCTGTTGCAGACGCTGACGGGTCATCAGTCCCGCACTGCGCCCCTGATGCAGGTGGGTCGCGCCAATGCCTTTCAGTGAACGCATCGCCGCCAGCACATCAGGAAACGCCAGCGTCAGACGCTGCTCGCTAAGTTGCAGATGTTTACCGGCAGCGGCGGCGGTAATCTGCCCGACGCTGAGAAAATTATTAACATGGCTGGCGCCATCCAGCTGGCGCCAGGCGTCACGCACCTCATTTAACGAATCGGCGGCAAGAGTGGAGAACATCACCTTGCCACCAACTCGCGTCACCCGGCACAGCTGATTCAGCGCATGCTGTAAATCATCACACCATTGCACCGCCAGATTGCTCCAGCACAGGTCGACAGCACCATCAGGCAGCGGCAAATCGTCAATATCGCCTGCCAGATAGTGGTGCGCCGCCGCGCGGCTTTGCGCCTCGGCCAGCATCGCTGGCGACAGATCGAGCGCGGTGACCTGAAAACCACGATCGCGCCAGCGCTGACTAAACCAGCCGGTGCCGCAACCGGCATCCAGCACGCTGCGATAACCGGAAACTTCGGTGAGAGACATTAATCTGTCGCCACATATGCGTTGCAGTTCCGCATGATGGTTATAGGTTTGCGCCGCACGACCAAAGGCCTGCGCCACAGCCTGTTTATTCACCTTTGGCGTCATACAACCTCTCCAGTAAACCATCGATATCCTGTGGCTGATGGCTGGCATTCAGCGTGATACGCAGCCGCGCGGTGCCGGGCGGCACGGTTGGCGGACGAATGGCGCTGACCCAGCAGCCGCGTGCGCGCAGTTCTGTCGCCAGATCCAGCGCCGGCTGGTTTTCACCCACAATCAGCGGCTGAATGGCAGTGTGCGATTCAGTGAGACGCCATGGCAGATCGCCTGCACCGCGGCGGAAGTGGGCGATATTTTCCGCCAGTTGCTGACGCAGATCATCCCCCTGCTGCACCGCCTGTAAAGCCGCCTGCAAAGCACAGGCCTGCGCCGGTGGCATCGAGGTGCTGTAGATCAGATGGCGGGCAAACTGCAGCAGGTAGTCGGCAGTATCGTTATCACACAATACCGCTGCGCCGCTGACGCCAAAGGCTTTACCAAAAGTGACCACCAGCAGTTCAGGCCGCACCTGCTGTTGCTGGCAGCTACCGCGCCCCTGCTCGCCCAGCACGCCAATACCATGGGCATCATCAACCATCAGCCAGCTGTTATGCTGCCGCGCCAGCTGCTGCAAATCGGCCAGCGGCGCGCTGTCACCGTCCATGCTGAACACGCCTTCGGTCACCACCAGCGTTTCGCCAGCCGTGTGTGGCGTGAGCAGTTTTTGCAGGCTGGCGGGCTGATTATGGGCAAAGCGCCGTAGCGTCGCCGGGCTATGGCTGGCGGCTTCCAGCAGTGACGCATGGGACAGCTTATCGGCGAAGATACGATCATCTTTGCCGGTTAACGCGGCAATTAGCGCCTGATTGGCGGCAAAACCGGAAATAAACAGCAGCGCACGCGGATAGCCCAGCCAGTCGGCCAGTTCATCCTCCAGCTCCGCATGCGGACGGCAATAGCCGGTTACATGACCGGAGCCGCCCGAGCCGACGCCGTAGCGTTCTGCGCCCTGTTGCCAGGCGCGGATCACCCGTAAATCGTGGCTGAGCCCGAGATAGTCATTGCCGGAGAAGTTGCGATAACGCTGCCCCGCCACCTCAATCCAGCGCGCATCGCCCTGTTGATTTAGCGTGCGCTGACGCAGGCGTCCACTCTCCTGCCGCTGCGCCAGCGCTGAGGTGATTCGATGTTGCCAGCTCATCAGACTGCCGCGTTATAGAACTGCTCGGTATCGGCGTTCAGCAGCTGGCCCGCCAGCACCTGTTGCTGTTCATTATCACCCGATTCAGTGGTGGTATGTTCAGGGTTCAGCCCCAGCTTGCGGAACAGCTGCAGGTCTTTATCCTCTTCCGGATTAGGTGTGGTCAGCAGTTTGCAGCCGTAGAAAATCGAGTTAGCACCCGCCATAAAACACATCGCCTGGGTCTGCTCACTCATCTGTTCACGGCCCGCCGACAGCCGCACATGCGAGGCAGGCATCATAATGCGCGCCACGGCGATGGTGCGGATAAAATCAAAAGGTTCCACATCGTCGTTATCCGCCATTGGCGTGCCTTTCACTTTGACCAGCATATTGATCGGCACACTTTCCGGCGGTACCGGCAGATTCGCCAGCTGCACCAGCAACCCGGCGCGATCTTTAACGGTTTCGCCAAGACCGACAATCCCGCCGGAGCAGACTTTAATGCCCGCATCACGCACTTTGCCCAGCGTGTCCAGGCGCTCCTGGTAGCTGCGGGTAGTGATAATGCTGCCGTAGAATTCCGGCGAGGTATCGAGGTTGTGGTTGTAGTAATCAAGACCGGCATCAGCAAGACGGTTAGCCTGGCTCTCATCCAGCGTACCCAGCGTCATACAGGTTTCCATCCCCATCGCTTTTACGCCTTTTACCATCTGCTCAAGATAAGGTAAGTCGCGGTTATGCGGGTTTTTCCATGCCGCACCCATACAGAAACGACTGGAACCGGCAGCTTTCGCTTTGCGCGCCGAAGCCAGCACTTCCTCAACTTCCATCAGGCGCTCCGACTCCAGACCGGTTTTATAGCGCGCGCTCTGCGGGCAGTACTTACAGTCTTCCGGACAGGCGCCAGTTTTGATCGATAACAGGGTGCTGACCTGCACCTGACGCGGGTCAAAATGCTGACGATGGATCTGTTGCGCTTCAAACATCAGTTCAAGAAAGGGTTTATCAAACAGGTCTTGCGCCTGTGATACTGTCCAGCGTTGTGCCATTGCATGCTCCAAAAAGGTCGGTCGTTTTATCTGTACTGCTGAGTTATACTTGTAAACTAAATCTTTTTATTTTGGTTTACAAGTTTCGCTATGACCCCATCAGACCTCGCTTTTGACCGCCAGCATATCTGGCACCCCTACACTTCAATGACCGATCCCCTGCCCTGCTATCCGGTGGTGGCCGCCAGCGGCATCCGCCTGCAATTGAGTGACGGACGGCAGCTGGTGGATGGTATGTCCTCATGGTGGGCGGCGATCCACGGTTACAACCATCCGCGGCTGAATCAGGCGTTGCAGACGCAGATTGGCCAGATGTCACATGTGATGTTTGGCGGTATTACCCATCCGGCAGCGGTCGCACTCTGCCGGCAGCTGGTCGCCATGACACCAGAACCGCTTGAGTGCGTATTCCTTGCTGATTCCGGTTCGGTGGCGGTGGAAGTGGCGATGAAAATGGCGCTGCAATACTGGCAGGCGCGCGGGGCGAAGCGACAGCAGTTCCTGACGCTGCGCAATGGCTATCACGGTGATACCTTTGCGGCGATGTCGGTCTGCGACCCGCAAAACTCAATGCACAGCCTGTATCAGGGCTATCTGCCGAGCCACCACTTTGCCGACGCGCCGCAGTGCCGCTTTGATGACAACTGGCAGCCGGATGATGCCGGCTCTTTCACCCGCCTGATTGAGCAGCATAAAAACTCGCTGGCGGCCGTGATCCTCGAACCTATTGTGCAAGGTGCGGGCGGCATGCGTTTTTACCATCCCGGCTATCTGCAACGGGTGCGCGAACTCTGCGACCAGCATGACGTGCTGCTGATTGCCGATGAGATCGCCACCGGCTTTGGCCGTACCGGCAAACTGTTCGCCTGCGACCATGCGGCAATTGCACCCGATATTCTCTGCGTCGGCAAAGCCCTGACCGGCGGTACCATGACGCTTTCCGCCACCCTGACTACCCGCGCGGTGGCGGAGACCATCAGCAACGGTGCGGCGGGCTGCTTTATGCACGGCCCCACCTTTATGGGCAATCCGCTGGCCTGTGCTGTCGCCAGTGAAAGCCTGGCAATGCTGGCGGAAAATCACTGGCCAGCCCAGGTTGCGGCGATTGAACAGCAACTGCGCGCCGCCCTGCTGCCACTGCGCGATCATCCGCAGGTCGCCGACGCGCGGGTACTGGGGGCGATTGGCGTAATTGAGTGTCGCCACCCGGTCAATATGGCGGCAATTCAGCAATTTTTTGTCGACCAGGGGGTGTGGATCCGCCCGTTTGGCCGCTTAATCTATCTGATGCCGCCGTATGTGATTGACCCGCAGGCGCTTCAGCAGCTGACCGATGCCATTAACGCCGCGCTGGATCGGCCAGCGCTGTTTCAGTACCAGTAATTCCCGGAGCGACAAGCACTGGTGGTTGTGATGCGCTACGCTTTTATCATTCACAACCCCAGAGGAGCCGATTATGTCGCAGCAAAAAGACACAAACCGTCGTGTGGTGTTAGCGTCGCGTCCACACGGCGCACCTGTTGAAGCCAATTTCCGCACTGAGCATCAGCACATTCCGCAGCCGGGTGACGGTGAAGTTTTACTCCGCACCATCTGGCTGTCGCTGGATCCCTATATGCGTGGTCGCATGAGCGATGCCCCCTCCTATGTTCCACCGATTGGCATCAATGAAGTGATGGGTGCGGGTACTGTTGCAATAGTCGAGCAATCTAATCATCCCGATTATGCGCCGGGTGACTGGGTGGTCAGCCAGAACGGCTGGCAGGATTACGCGCTGTCGCGTGGCAATGGGTTGTTTAAATTAACCGGTCCGGTGCTGAAGCATCCTTCATGGGCGCTGGGCATGCTGGGGATGACCGGTTTTACCGCCTATATGGGGCTGCTTGATATTGGTCAGCCGCAGGCGGGCGAAACCGTGGTGGTCGCCGCCGCCACCGGCGCGGTGGGGTCAATTGTCGGGCAAATCGCTAAACTGAAAGGGTGTCATGTGGTCGGTATCGCCGGTGGCGCCGAGAAGTGCCGCTATGCCGAAGAGGTGCTGGGCTTCGATACCTGCCTTGATCACCAGAATGACGATCTGGCGGAGAAGCTGAAACGCTACTGCCCGGACGGCATTGATGTCTATTTCGAAAATGTTGGCGGCAAGGTATTCAATGCCGTATTGCCGCTGATGAACAGCAAAGGCCGCATCCCGATATGCGGATTGATCGCCGATTACAACGCCACTGAAGCGGCCCCCGGCCCTGATCGTCTGCCGCATTTTCAGGACGTCATCTTACGCAAGCGTATGCGGGTACAGGGTTTTATTATCTCCCAGGATTATGCCCATCGCTTTGAGGAGTTTTTCCGCCAGATGAGCCAGTGGGTGGCTGAAGAACGTTTTGTCTTCCGCGAAGATGTGATTGACGGTCTGGATAACGCAGCAGAAGCTTTTACCGGCATGCTGGAGGGGAAAAACTTCGGCAAGGTGCTGGTACGGGTGGCGGCAGATAAACCTGGAGGTAAATGATGAAAGTGCTGATGGTATTAACCTCGCACGATAAACTGGGTGATACCGGTAAAAAAACCGGTTTCTGGCTGGAAGAGTTTGTCGCGCCATATTATGTGTTTAAAGATGCCGGCATCAATGTGGTACTGGCTTCGCCGCTGGGCGGCCAGCCACCGCTGGATCCGGTAAGTGATGAACCCGATGCGCAAACCACCGATACTGAGCGTTTCCGCCATGACTCCGCCGCGCAACAGGCGCTGGCCAATACGCTGCGCCTCGATACCATCGACAGCAGCAAATACGACGCGGTATTTTATCCTGGCGGCCATGGTCCGCTGTGGGATCTGGCGGAAGATAAATCGAGCATCGCGCTGATCGAAAACCTGTTTGCCAGCGGTAAACCGGTGGGTGCAGTATGCCATGCACCGGGTGTACTGCGTCATGTTAAAAAACCAGACGGCACGCCGCTGGTGGCCGGTAAGCGGGTAACAGGATTTACCAACAGTGAAGAGCAGGCAGTCGGCCTGACCGACGTGGTGCCTTTCCTGGTGGAAGACGAACTGAAGCAGCTGGGCGCGCACTTCGAGCATACCGACAACTGGGGAGTGTACACTCTGACCGACGGTCATCTGGTCACCGGACAGAATCCCGCCTCTTCCGCTGCCGCCGCTGAGGAGTTGCTGAAGTTGCTTCATTTATAACCAAACTCACTTACAGAGGAGTGTTGATGAGAATTTTCAGTCAGGATTTTAACGACGGGGAAAAACTGCCTGAGCGCCATGTGTTTAATGGCATGGGCTACGAGGGCGATAACCTTTCCCCGCAGCTGGCGTGGGATGAGGTTCCTGCTGGAACCAAAAGTTTTGTCGTCACCTGCTATGATCCCGATGCGCCGACCGGTTCCGGCTGGTGGCACTGGGGAGTGGCGAATATTCCTGCCAGCGTCACGGTATTACCGCAAGGCGCCGGTTCCGGCATTGCTGATTTGCCGGAAGAAGCGGTGCAGACGCGTACCGATTTTGGTAAAGCGGGCTATGGCGGCGCGGCGCCACCGAAAGGTGAATCCCATCGCTATATCTTTAGCGTCTATGCGCTGGATGTGGAGAAGCTGGAGGTGGATGAGCACGCCAGTGGCGCGATGCTGGGCTTTAATGTGCATTTTCACAGTTTAGCCAGCGCGTCGATTACGGCGATGTATAGCTGAGATGATAACTCCCGCATAGTTCACAACATTAAAACCTTTCTTACAACATCAGGGGTGAATAATAATCGCCCCTTTCTGATCAATCTGACGTTTACAAACGTCATTCCAACGATAATATAATCAAAAACACCCTTAGCATTAATAATCAATTAATTATTAATCATTAAATAAAAAAAATAACAACTAAAATATCATTATAAATATAAAGTTTTTAAACCCCACCAGGCTGAGCTTTTAAATGAAAACTGAAAATCCATCAGGGCAAATTAACAACATTCCACAACTGGATAAAATATATAAACATGAACATTCATTAAAAAATATTGTAAATATAAAAAAAATCACCAATATCAACATCAAAACTGACACCAAGGTTAAATCAAATTCAAAAAACAATGAAGCTGAAGTTAAAATTCCTAAATTCATATTTGACCACAATGTCGTGATCGGTCCTACCACAGATAATAAAAAGTGGGCACTGGGTAAAAAACCTGCATTTTATCTTAATCAAGGTCAGCAGCAAACAATTTACAGACAAGAAATCAACCCTACCAAAGATAAAGCATATACTGGAATAAACAGGGTATCTCAAATCCTTCGTCATATTGCGACGGCTATCCATGATAAAATGAATGTGGAGCTAAAAACAAACCCTATAGAGGTCCAGGTCAGTGTTTTTGGTGAAAAAATTCATATATCAGCAAATTATAACACTGATAAAATAGAACAAGCACTATATTTATCACTAAATGATGAAACATCTCAACCGGACATCAAAAGACCGGTGGACAAAAACGATTGGTTCCAGGTTTCAGCTTCCCGTAACTACAGACATCAGATAAAGTTAAGAGCATTTCTTTCCACAGAGAAGTTAATCTTAACATTGGTGAGAATGGAAAAGGAAATTGACAGCATATTAAACGGGAAATCCGTGGGAGATTACCAAAAAATGCTGAATGCAGGGCTGAGTATTACCGATATAAAAAAACAGTGCAAGCACATGGTAAATGTGTTGTTCAAGGTTTTATCTGAAGCAAAAAAAAATAATTTCAACAATATTATGATTCATGCACCGGTGCATGATGATAATTTAGCGAAATACTTATCAAAAAGGATTACTCAAACAAGACATGCAGAACAAAACATTGAGAACTTTTTAGCTGAAAATAAAGATGAAATATATAAAAACCACAATAAAAATAAAGCATCCAAGCCGATAATCATTCCAATAGATGGCAAATTTGTCGCATGTGGCACTTGTCACGAGCTTGAGACAATGCTTCAGCAAGAAGGCTCTGGTGGTTTGTTCGATCCGCATATTAACCAATTTACCCTCTATCGTTCCAGCCAACGTATCGGCATGGTGTTTGCTGGTGAAATACAGCATTTAGCACTCAATGCCCTCGCTCCTGGTAACGATGAAAAAGCAATTGAAAGAGGCATCGAATTAAGAACGCGTTTCACTGAAAAACCTGAAGAATTACAGGCTTTCAGCAGCAAGGTTTTCCCTGGTAATAGTTTCAATACCAGTAGTGAAGACGAAATAGAGAGCCCTTGAGATATCCCGGTTCATTAAGGCCAAGTCGCATTTCTGAAAATAGACTGTTTCGCTCACCCTAAAGGCGAGCGAAACAGCGTTCAGGCCATCCGATACAGCCTTCGCAGTAGCAAAAACCTACAACTGGTGAATCACCACCCACATCGGGCCCTGACCGACCGCATAACGCGCCAGCGGCTGCAACTGTCCGTGCGCACCATCGATTTTATACACTTCAATATGATGCGACTTCTGACCTGCGGCAATCAGATACTGCCCGCTGTGGTCGATATTAAAGCCACGCGGCTGCGCTTCGGTTGGCTGATAACCCGCCAGCTCAATCAGCGCACCGTCTTCACTGACACTAAAGGCGGTAACAATGCTGGCCGTGCGGTCACAGGCATACAGATGACGGCCGTCCGGCGTCAGATGGATATCCGCCGCCCAGCGCGTACCACTGAAATCAGCAGGCATCATATCCAGCGTCTGTACCCGCGCCACTTCACCATCAGCATTGCTCAGCTGCCAGACGTCAACCGTGCTGTCCAGCTCATTAATACAGTAAGCGAACTGCTGATTAGGGTGGAATGCCATATGCCGCGGACCGGCGCCGGCGACGCTGGTGACCTGCGCCTGCGGACGCGGTTCGGCTTTACCCTCATCGGTCAGCTGATAGAGACAGATACGATCCTGCAGCAGCGCGGGCACAAACAGATTGCGGTTGCTGATATCGATATTTACCGAGTGACAACCTTCCAGCCCTTCGATGACCTGGCTCGGCGCCAGCGGCAGACCATCAAAACCAATCGGGCTGATGCTGAATGAGGCATTGTTATACGAGGCACTGAACAGGAGGCGACCGCTACGGTCGGTAGAGATATGGCTCGGGCTGCCCGGTAGCGGCGCCTGTCCGGCTTCAGTCAGGCTGCCATCAGCGGCGATACTGTAGGCAATCACACGAAAATCAGGACGAGCACCCACATAGAGAAAACCCTGCGCTGGATTAACCACCATCGGCTGGACCTGGCCTGCCACATCAACCACCTGCAACAGTGTCAGCTCACCCTGATCGTTTAGCTGCCAGACGTGAATTTGCTGGCTCTCGGGGCTGGCGGTGTAGACAACTTGTTTCATGAATGCTCCTTGTTCAATGCCTGAAAGTAAGACCTGCCGCAAAGCGTAGCCTGTTTTACGGCAGCCCGTCAGATGATTAGGTTGCTGCCGGTTTGGTCGAAACCGCAGCAAGGTGTAGTATCATTGGTTTGATAATAATTACCACCGGAATGACTTATGAGCTATCGCGTTATCGCCCTTGATCTTGACGGCACACTGCTGACACCGAATAAGACCATACTCCCGGAGTCACTGGAAGCACTGGCAAAAGCCCAACAGGCTGGCGTAAAAGTGCTGATCGTCACCGGTCGCCATCACGTTGCTATTCACCCTTTTTATCAGGCACTGGCATTAGATACACCTGCAATTTGCTGTAACGGGACTTATTTGTATGATTATCATGCAAAAAAGGTACTGAGTTCCGACCCGCTGCCACTGGATCAGGCGCAGCAGGTGATTAAAATGCTGGACCAGCAGGCAATTCATGGTCTGCTGTATGTTGATAACGCCATGCTTTATCAGACCGCTACCGGCCACGTCACGCGCACCATTAACTGGGCGGAGTCGCTGCCGGAACATCAGCGCCCAACCTTCCTGCAGGTGGACAGCCTGAGTGCGGCGGCCAATGAAGCCGGGTCGATCTGGAAGTTTGCCCTCTCCCACCCGGATACCCGTGCGCTGCAACAATTTGCCGATAAAGTGGAACATGAGATGGGACTGGCCTGCGAATGGTCATGGCACGATCAGGTTGATATCGCCCGCGCCGGTAACAGCAAAGGCAAGCGTCTGGCGCAGTGGGTGGCGTCAGCGGGTTATCAGATGAGTGAAGTGCTGGCGTTTGGTGATAACTATAACGATCTCAGCATGCTGGAAAGCGTCGGTTTAGGCGTGGCGATGGGCAATGCCGATGAGGCGATCAAAGCGCGCGCCCACCGGGTGACTGGCACCAACCTTGAGCCTGGCATCGCCGAAACCATCTACCGTGAAGTGCTGTAATCAGGGCGTGATTGACACGCTCTTAATCTGCGCGTAAAGCCACATCCCCGGCTTAATCGCCAGTTCATCGCGAGCCCAGGGCGTAATCCGCGCCCACAGCTCGCGATGCCCCACCTGTAGCCTGACCTCAATCTGATCGTCGATCTCCAGCAGCTCCGCCACCTGTACCGGCAGAATATTGCGGATAGTGGTGTTTTGCGGCGGCTGCAATGCCAGCGAAACATCGGCGGCGCGGATGCGGATCCGCAATGGCGTTTTCGGCGGCGCATCGACGCGACTGACCCAGATATGCTGATCGCCCAGCGACAGCGCGGTCATCGCGTAGTAAGGATGCTGCTCCAGCACCTGAACGCGCAATACGCTGCTCTGGTCAGCATGCGGCAGCCACGGACGCATCGCGCTGCTGCTCCACACCTGCTCCAGCGCGCCAAAGGCTTTGACCTTACCCTGATCCAGCACCAGCACGTTATCGGCCAGATGCAGGATCTCATCAAGACTGTGTGACACATACAGCATCGGCGTATCCACCTGCTTCGCCAGCTTTTGCAGATAAGGCAACAACTCGCGCTTGCGCGGCAGATCCAGTGAAGCCAGCGGTTCATCCAGCAGTAAAATTTCCGGCGCGGTCAGCAGGGCGCGACCAATCGCCACCCGCTGTTTCTCACCGCCGGACAGTGACCAGGGAAAGCGTGTCAGCAAGGGTTCAATCCCCAGCAGCTGCACCAGCGTATCAAACTGCGGCTTCATGCTTTTCGCCATACCATATTGCAGGTTGCCGCGTACCCGGTAGTGCGGGAACAGGCGCGCATCCTGGAACACATAACCGACACGACGCTGCTCCGGCGGCAGAAACTCCCCGCTCTGCGCATCACTCAGCACCCGGCCATTGAGGCGAATCACGCCCTGCTGTGGTCGGGTTAAACCGCTGATGGCATTAATCAGTGAGGTTTTACCGGCGCCGGAAACGCCAAAAATCGCGGTAATGCCCTGCGCGGGCAGAGTCTGGTCAATGGTCAGCTGATGATCGCCCAGCTGCTGGCTGAAGTTAAGTTCCAGCATTACGCCCCCAGCCGTTTACGGCCCCAGCGGGCCAGCCATTCCGATAACAACAGCGACATCAGCGCCAGCACAATAGCAATCACACAGAGGCGCGCCGCCGCGCCTTCGGCGCCGGGGGTTTCAATCAGGGTATACATCGCGAGGGGAAGCGTGCGGGTTTCGCCAGGAATATTAGAGACAAAGGTAATCGTGGCGCCAAACTCACCGAGCGAGCGGGCAAAGCCCAGCACGGTGCCGACAATAATGCCCGGCAGCGTCAGCGGCAGCGTAATGGTGAAAAACACCCGCCAGCGTCCGGCGCCCAGCGTACGCGCCGCCTGCTCCAGCTTGCTGTCCACCGCTTCCAGCGCCAGGCGGATAGCGCGCACCATCAGCGGAAAAGCCACCACCGCCGAGGCCAGCGCCGCACCGCGCCAGCTAAAAGCAAAACTAAAGCCGAACCAGTTATACAGCCATTCGCCGATAAAGCCGCGCCGCCCGAGGGCAATCAGTAACAGATAGCCCACCACCACTGGCGGCAGCACCAGTGGCAGATGGACAACACTGTCCAGCAGCGCTTTACCGGGAAACTGGCAGCGCACCAGTACCCATGCGACCAGGATCCCCAATGGCAAACTGCATATCACCGCAACGGTGGAGACTTTCAGGCTAAGTTCAACCGCCTGCCATTCGAGATCGCTGAGTATCATGTGCGTGGCGCAAATCCGTAACGTTTAAAGATCGCCGCTGCTTCCGCACCTTTCAGGTACTGATAAAAAGCCGTGACGGCGGCTGAGTTATGTTGTCTGACGATCGCCATCGGATATTCCACCGGCTTATGGCTGTCAGCAGGGAATGTGCCGACCACCGTCACTTTTTTACTGGCAATGGCATCCGAGCCATAGACGATACCGTAGGGCGTTTCATCACGCTCTACCAGCGCCAGTGCTGCACGCACGCTGTTGCTGCGCGCCATTACCGGTGACAGCGTATCCCATGCACCCAGATTTTGTAATGCCTCTTTGGCATAAATCCCGGCCGGTACATGATCCGGATCGCCAACCGCCAGGCGCTGACCATTTAGCAGGCTTTTCCAGTCGGTGGTTTTGCTGATGGCAACCGGCTGCGGTTTCGCGGCGGTGGGCGCCACCAGCACCAGATCGTTGCCTAACAGGGTGTAACGGCTGCTGTCATCGATGGTTTTTTTATCGATGGCATAATCCATCCACTGCTGGTCGGCGGAGATAAACAGGTCGGCTGGCGCGCCCTGTTCAATCTGACGCGCCAGCGTTGAGGACGAAGCGAAAGAAGAGACAATTTTCACCTCTTTGCCCTGCTGATATTGCGTGGCGATCTCTTCCAGCGCATTGGTCAGCGAAGCCGCAGCGAACACCGTGATTTTATCGGCCGCGACCGCATGAGCGGCAACAGATAGCGTTAAAGCGGCACCGGTAAACCAGTGGTGTAATTTGACAGACATAGCAATCTCCAGGTTACGTTATATATTTCATAATATAACGACTACGCAAAAACTGTCATGTGCTATATCGGCGGAAATTAGCGGAAGTTTAGATGTGATAACAGACTGCAGGGGCGGCGTTAACGCCGCCCCTGCCAATGGCTTGTACCGGCCCTGGATTTTTACTGGCGGTTTTTTGCTGGCTGGTCTTCGCGGCGGTGACCAATTTTGGAGATGACGTTAAAGATTTCACCGAGGCCATAAATTGCGCCAAGGATTAGCGCCATCACTACCGGCACCATAATAATGGCGAATGCCAGACTTTTTAATAACTCAAACATCGGAGCCTCATCTGCACTGAGCAAAAAAACCATTGTAACGGCAGGAGAAAAAAGTGCACTGACCTTTTGTGCGCTTTACAATCGACTGACTGATTCACCCGGGGAGAGACCATGCAGGCCAGTATTTCACTCATTATCAGACTGCAACAGAAACTGTTCGCCGATCCGCGCCGGATAGAACTGCTGAAACAGATTCAGCATACCGGCTCCATCAGCCAGGGCGCAAAGCTGGCGGGGATCAGCTATAAAAGCGCCTGGGATGCCATCAATGAAATGAACCAGATGGCCGACCGCTTGCTGGTGGAGCGCGCCACCGGCGGCAAAGGCGGCGGCGGCGCGGTGCTGACGCTGTACGGTGAGCGGCTGATCCAGCTGTTTCAGTTACTGGAGCAGATTCAGCAGAAAGCGTTTGATGTGTTACAGGATGATCAGCTGCCGCTGGACAGCCTGCTGGCGGCCATCTCCCGTTTCTCGCTGCAAACCAGCGCGCGTAACCAGCTGTTTGGCACCATCACTGAGCGCGATAACCTGCAGGTGCAGCAGCATGTAGAGGTGTTGCTCGCCGATGGCGTGACCCGCTTAAAAGCGGCGCTTACCGAACAAAGCGCCGATCGTCTGCAACTGAGCACTGGCAAAGAGGTACTGGTGCTGATTAAAGCGCCATGGGTCAGCGTCACGCGCGAGGCGACTGACGCCGACAATCAGCTTGCCGCCACCGTCAGCCAGATTGAACGCGGCGAGCAGCAGAGCGAAGTGTTGCTGGCGCTGGGCAGTGGCGAAACCCTGTGCGCCACCCTGCCAAATAAGCTGGTCGATCAGCAGCAGCTGCAACCCGGCGTCAATGTCAGCGCCTCTTTCAATGCCGATCAGGTGATCATTGCCACGCTGCTGTAAAGCGCATGGCAGGGTTTGACATTATTGCCCACAGTGGTTACAACCGTTAAGACAATGCATAAAGTGGGATAAATAATGACTACGTTGCAAATTACGCAAGGCACGTTTCGTCTTAGCGATACCCGAATACTGACCCTGAACGATTTAACGCTGAACAGTGGCGAAAGCTGGGCGTTTGTCGGCGCTAACGGCAGCGGTAAATCATCACTGGCGCGCGCGCTGTCCGGCGAGTTAACGCTGTTGCAGGGCGCACGTCGCTGTGACTTTCAGCGCCCTGCCCGGTTGTCGCTGGAGCAGCTGCAAAAGCTGGTCAGTGAAGAGTGGGAGCGCAATAACACCGATTTACTTAGCCCGGGTGAAGAAGATACCGGCTACACCATGGCGGAGATTATCCAGCAAGAGGTAAAGGATGCCGCGCGCTGTCAGCAGCTGGCCGCGCAGTTTGGCATTACCCATCTGCTGGATCGCCGCTTTAAATACCTCTCCACCGGCGAAACGCGCAAAACCCTGCTGTGTCAGGCGCTGATGGCGCAACCGGACCTGCTGATCCTTGATGAACCTTTTGATGGTCTTGATGTACAGTCGCGCGCTGGTCTGGCGACGCTGCTGGGCGAGTTACATCAGCAGGGACTGACGCTGGTGCTGGTGCTTAACCGTTTTGATGATATTCCCGACGCTATCGCTAACGTCGGGGTGCTGGCGGAGTGCACCCTCACCCACACTGGC
Source organism: Winslowiella toletana (assembly GCF_017875465.1). Lineage (NCBI taxonomy): Bacteria > Pseudomonadati > Pseudomonadota > Gammaproteobacteria > Enterobacterales > Erwiniaceae > Winslowiella > Winslowiella toletana. Next base: position 3,936,849 of record NZ_JAGGMQ010000001.1, on the reverse strand, counting down.
GCACGCGCTGAGATCCTCGCTGAAGCACTGGTGGCGCAGCTGGCGCACAGTGAGAAGCTGGCCGGGATGGCGTTACCGGAAGCGGATACGCCCGACAGCCAGCCACAGATGGCGCCGGATGCGGCGCGGATTGTGCTTAATAACGGCGTGGTGTCGTATAACGATCGGGCGATTTTGCATAATCTGAGCTGGCAGGTAAAGGCCGGTGAGCACTGGCAAATTGTCGGCCCGAATGGCGCCGGGAAATCAACGCTGCTCAGCCTGGTGACCGGCGATCATCCGCAGGGTTACAGCAACGATCTGACCCTGTTTGGCATCCGTCGCGGCAGCGGTGAAACCATCTGGGATATCAAACAGCATATTGGCTATGTCAGCAGCAGTCTGCACCTTGACTACCGGGTCAGCACCAGCGTGCGGAATGTGGTGCTCTCCGGCTATTTTGATTCAATTGGACTCTATCAGGCGGTGTCAGATCGTCAGCACCATCTGGCCAACAGCTGGCTGGCGCTGCTGGGGATGAATCATGCCATTGCCGACGCCCCCTTCCACAGTCTCTCCTGGGGACAGCAGCGGCTGGTATTGATTGCCCGTGCGCTGGTTAAACATCCCACGCTGTTAATCCTCGATGAACCGCTACAGGGGCTGGACCCGATAAACCGGCTGCTGGTGCGTCGCTTTATTGATGTGCTGATTGGCGAAGGACAGACCCAGCTGCTGTTTGTTTCGCATCACGCCGAAGATGCGCCGCGGTGCATTACGCATCGCTTAACCTTTGTGCCTGATGGCGAGATCTATCGCTATCAGCAGGATACGCTAAGCTGAGCGCTGTCAGGCTGGTCGACAGATTATTGGCCAGCCATCTTCCCCACTCTCCGCAAGCTTAAGTACGCTTGCGCAATAATGTAACCGCTACCACTTTTAAACCCATTTTGTGTTGGGTTATATTCATCCACCGCCACCTGGTCTGATAAGTAAGAATATTCAGCTTGTGTAAACGATTCCATTTATTCAGACTCGATCACGCTTTCGTGGCCGCCATTGTGCTACTTTTTATCCAGACTCTCTTTGCTTTAAAAGGTTATCAGGACTGAACATGGAAAAATTTAATCCGGTTGATCATCCGCATCGCCGTTACAACCCGCTGTCCGATCAGTGGGTACTGGTTTCTCCGCATCGCGCCAAACGCCCATGGCAAGGCGCGCAGGAAACCCCGGCGCAGGAACAGTTACCGGCGCACGATCCTGACTGCTTTTTATGTCCGGGCAATACCCGGGTAACCGGTGATAAAAATCCGGACTATACCCATACTTATGTGTTTACCAACGACTTCGCCGCGCTGATGACCGATACGCCGGATGCGCCGCAGAGTGACGATCTGCTGATGCGTTGTGAGAGCGCACGCGGCACCAGCCGGGTGATCTGCTTCTCACCGGATCACAGCAAAACGTTGCCGGAGCTGTCGCTGTCGGCGCTGGAGCAGGTGGTGCGCACCTGGCAGGAACAGACCGCCGACCTCGGTCAGCACTATCCGTGGGTGCAGGTGTTTGAGAATAAAGGGGCGGCGATGGGCTGCTCGAATCCACATCCGCACGGCCAGGTGTGGGCTAACAGCTTCCTGCCGAATGAAATTAAACGCGAAGACGATTTGCAACGTCGTTACTGGCAGCAGCATGGCTCCGCGATGCTGGTGGATTACACCGCGCGTGAGCTAAAAGATGGCAGCCGTACGGTCGTGGAAACCGAACACTGGCTGGCGGTGGTGCCCTGGTGGGCAGCATGGCCATTTGAAACCCTGCTGCTGCCAAAAGCAGCGGTTAAACGCCTGGTCGATCTGACCGATGCGCAACGTCAGGATCTGGCGCTGGCGCTAAAAAAACTCACCAGTCGCTACGACAACCTGTTCCAGTGCTCTTTCCCCTACTCGATGGGCTGGCACGGCGCGCCGTTTAATGGCGAAGAGAACGAACACTGGCAGTTACATGCCCACTTCTATCCCCCGCTGCTGCGTTCGGCGACCGTACGTAAATTTATGGTCGGTTATGAAATGCTGGCAGAAACCCAGCGGGACTTAACGGCGGAACAGGCGGCTGAACGTCTGCGTTCTGTCAGCGATATTCATTTCCGCCAGAACGGAGCATCACAATGAGCTTAAAGACCCATACCCAACAGATCTTCAGTCAGGCGTTTGGCTATCAGCCAACCCATGCGATTCAGGCGCCTGGCCGCGTTAATCTGATTGGCGAGCATACCGATTACAACGACGGCTTTGTGCTGCCGTGCGCCATTGATTATCAGACGGTAATCAGCTGCGCCAGACGCGACGATCGTCAGGTGCGCGTGGTGGCGGTCGATTACGATAACCAGCAGGATATCTTCTCGCTGGATCAGCCGATTGACAGCCTGCAGGACAAGATGTGGGCCAACTACGTGCGTGGCGTGGTGAAACATCTGCAGCAGCGCAACAGCGACTTTGGCGGCGTGGATATGGTGATCAGCGGCAATGTGCCGCAGGGCGCCGGTCTCAGTTCGTCGGCGTCGCTGGAAGTGGCGGTCGGCACGGTGATCCAGCAGCTCTATCAGCTGCCGCTGGACGGCGCCGCAATTGCCCTTAACGGTCAGGAAGCAGAGAACCAGTTTGTCGGCTGTAACTGCGGCATTATGGATCAGCTGATCTCCGCGCTGGGCAAGCAGGATCATGCGATGCTGCTGGATTGCCGTACGCTGGGCACCCGTCCGGTGCCAATGCCGGAAGAGATTGCGGTGGTGATCATTAACTCCAACTTCCGCCGCAGCCTGGTCGGCAGCGAATACAATACCCGTCGCCAGCAGTGTGAAGCCGGTGCGCGCTTCTTCAGCAAAAGCTCACTGCGTGACGTTGAGCTGGCCGAGTTTAACGCGCGTGAGCAGCAGCTGGAGCCGGAAGTGGCAAAACGCGTGCGCCACGTACTGAGCGAAAACGCCCGTACTCTGGAAGCCGCCGATGCGCTCAGTAAAGGCGATCTGGCGCGGATGGGCGTGCTGATGGCGGAATCCCATGCCTCAATGCGCGATGACTTTGAAATCACCGTACCGCCGATTGATACGCTGGTTGAGATCGTAAAAGCCGTTATCGGCGATCAGGGCGGCGTGCGGATGACCGGCGGCGGCTTTGGCGGCTGTATCGTCGCGCTGATGCCATTTGATCTGGTCGACAGCGTCAAAGCGGCGGTGGCTGAGCAGTATGAAGCCAAATCCGGCATTAAAGAGACCTTCTATGTCTGTAAAGCTTCAGAGGGGGCAGGCCTGTGCTAAACCAACCTCAATCCCATGCCCCTGATGGTCAGCCGTGGCGCGTTACCGTGCTGCGCAATCAGCACGGTATGGTGGTGACCTTTATGGACTGGGGCGCCACCTGGCTTTCGGCACGCGTGCCAATGAAAGACGGCAGCGTACGCGAAGCGCTGCTGGGCTGCGCCACGCCGTCAGATTATCTCCATCAGACCGCCTATCTGGGCGCCACCGTCGGACGTTACGCTAATCGTATCGCCAATGCCCGGCTGCAACAGGGCGATATCCAGCTGGTGGCCAATCAGGGCGATCATCAGCTGCACGGCGGCCCGGAAGGCTTTGATAAACGCCGCTGGCAGATTGTCAGCCAGAGCGAAAGCGAAGTGCATTATCAGATTAACTCGCCAGACGGTGACCAGGGTTTCCCCGGCAATCTGCTGGCTTCGGTGCGCTACCGCCTGGATGATAACAACTGCCTGTCGATTGAGTACCATGCGCAGGTTGATCAGCCCTGCCCGGTCAATCTCACCAACCACGCCTATTTTAATCTGGATGCAGAGCATGGCGATGCGCGTCAGCATCGCCTGCAACTGCTGGCGGATTACTATCTGCCGGTGGACAGTAACGGCATCCCGTACTCAGGAAAAAATGGTGCAGATTTAAAACCGGTGACCGGGAACAGTTTTGATTTTCGCCAGCCGAAAGTGGTGGCCGACGAGTTCCTGCAGGATGACGATCAGCGCGCGGTGAAAGGCTACGACCACGCCTTTTTACTCAATACAAAGGGCGATGTCAGCCAGCCTGCCGCGCAGCTGTGGTCTGCGGATGGCAAACTGCAGCTCACAGTGCAGACCGCCGCACCGGCCTTGCAGTTCTATTCGGGCAACTATCTGGATGGCACGCCCGCCCGCGAACAGGGCAGCTATACTGCCTTTCAGGGCATCGCGCTGGAAAGTGAGTTCCTGCCGGACTCACCGAACCATGCGGAATGGCCACAGGTTAACTGCTGGTTACAGCCTGGTGAAACGTATCAGTCAGTTACGCGCTATACGCTGACCGCCTGTTAACATCAGCCTGAAAAACGCGCACTGCGTACGTCCCAGGCTTACGCCGTGCCCAGATTTCCGCTATGGTAGAGGGATATCAGATTGTCGAAGCGGGCAATTTTCGGCAATATCATGATAATCGATATCATAGAACTGTCAGATTATTAAGGAGTTAAGCTATGGCTGTAACTAAGCTGGTTCTGGTGCGTCACGGCGAAAGCCAGTGGAACAACGAAAACCGCTTCACCGGATGGTACGATGTTGATCTGTCCGATAAAGGTCGTACTGAAGCCAAAGCAGCAGGCGAACTGCTGAAAAAAGAAGGCTTTGCTTTCGATTTTGCTTACACCTCCGTGCTGAAACGTGCCATCCACACCCTGTGGAACGTTCTCGACGAACTGGATCAGGCCTGGCTGCCAACTGAAAAATCATGGAAGCTGAATGAGCGTCACTACGGTGCGCTGCAGGGTCTGAATAAAGCTGAAACCGCTGAGAAATACGGCGACGAGCAGGTTAAGCAGTGGCGTCGTGGCTTTGCCATCACCCCACCAGAGCTGACCCGTGAAGATGAGCGTTTCCCTGGACACGATCCACGTTACGCAAAACTGACCGACGCTGAGCTGCCGCTGACCGAAAGTCTGGCGCTGACCATCGATCGCGTTATCCCTTACTGGAACGAAAGCATTCTGCCACGCATTAAAAGCGGCGAGCGTGTCATCGTTGCTGCGCACGGTAACTCTCTGCGCGCGCTGGTAAAATACCTGGATAACCTGAGCGAAGATGAAATTCTTGAGCTGAATATCCCTACCGGTGTTCCGCTGGTGTATGAGTTCGACGAGAACTTTAAACCGCTGAAACGCTACTATCTGGGTGATGCTGATGAGATTGCTGCGAAAGCGGCAGCCGTAGCAAACCAGGGTAAAGCGAAGTAATAAATTTCGTCTGATAACATGCCCGCTAAAGTCTGGTTCGCCAGTGCGTTAGCGGGTATTTTTTTGCCTGCAATGTTGAGCTTCCATAACCCTCCCCTTAGCCTCGTGATGTAATACAGATGCCTGCTTATTATTTTATTTATTCTGATTAAAACAACACGTCAGAAAACATTAATATCTTTTTAAACGCTATCCAAACCAGGTATTAAGAAAAAGAGACTCACACTGGAAAAGCGTTATTACCTGGGTAATATATGCCAGTTCGGGCTGGCTGAGGTCTGATGCCGGGTTAATTTATCTCGCCAAAGGCATTCACCACCTGAAATAAAAAACTGAAAAGATATCACTAGTTAATATCATTAATCATTTAATTAATAACCTGCATTAATTTCACCTGCCGTGGCTACGCCCTGCGGGTGTCTGTTCACTTTATTAATAAGAAGGTTTTATGTGGTTTTATCGATTGCGGCAAATATTTACTGCCTTATTATTACCCTGGCTTTTAGCTGTCGTTATCCAGGCTTTGGGAAGGATTTATCTGCTATTCACCTATGGAACATCAGAAACGCTGGCTGATGTTTCTCAGGATATAAAAAGAATGTTCTGGACGGGAACCCTGTTCGATATTCGTATCGCCAGTTTGCTGTTCGTTCCTTGTTTATTGATCGCTGCCGTTGTTGCCATAAACAACCGTGGGTTTTATCTCTGGCAACGTTTTTGGCCCTGGCTGGCGACGTTTCTGAGCCTGGTTATCGCCACTCTGACCGTGGTGAACGTTTTCTACTATGCCACCTTTGATCGTTTTATTGATATCTTTATCTTCGGTTTAGTTGAAGATGATACTGTTGCTGTATTAAGCACCATATGGGCAGACTATCCGGTGATTCGCGCGCTGCTCTCCCTCGGAATATTCGCGGTTATGGCATTCTTTGGTTATCGTTACTGGCAACATTGGCTTAACAGCCGACAAGTGCGTAACAGTAATCTGCCAGTATCGATCATCTCTACGTTAATAATACTTTTTACCTGTTTTGCCGGCATGCGTGGTTCCCTCGGCACTTTTCCTTTACGCCAGGATGATGCTCAGGTCTCCGAAATAAAACTGCTTAATATGCTGACACCTAATGGCCTGATTGCACTTGACTGGGCTTTCAAGGCCCATGCAAAAAGCAACCATTTTGCGGAAGCGACGGATGAAGAAGGCGCGAAACTTTTAAGCCGTTTTCTGCAACAACCTACACCGGCCAGCCTGCTACCGTTTATGGCTAAAACCGATCTAAACCCGACGGCGAAAAACAATCCTCCCCATGTGGTACTGGCGGTAATGGAAAGTATGGGGTATGACCTTGCAAGCTATGATCGAAGCGATCGGGATCTCTTCGGAGCTCTGCGGCAACACTGGCAGTCAGACTGGCACTTTGACCGGTTTATTTCCGAAGGGGATGGCACCATTGATACCCTGAGCCGATTCTTTGTGCGAAGCCCGATGAGCAGCATTGGCCAGTCCAGCGCCCAGACTACTGACTTTGCCAGCAATATGTTTAAACCTTTCCTCGCTAACGGTTATAAAATTATATATGTTACTTCCGGCAATGGTGCGTGGCATAATATTAATCAGTTCCTTCCTCAGCTGGGCGTCAGTGAGTTTATCGAGCAAAACGGACTAAAAAAGCGCTACCCTTCCGCTCAGATAGCAACATGGGGAGTGCCGGATGAATATATGTTCCGTTATATAGAAGAGCGTCTGCAGGAAGCGGATAAAAAAGGCGAACATGTGTTTATTATGGCGATGTCGACCACTCATCACCCGCCTTACAGAACGCCTGCTGGTTATAATAAAACGACTTTTTATTTAACCGATAAAGAGAAAAATCGTTTAAAAAATCTGGCGTCCGGCGATGAACTGCAAGAAGTGATGAATACCTTACGCTACAGTAACGATTATTTAGGCCAGTTTATCAGCAACGTGAAAGAGAATAATTCGTTAGGATCAAAGACGATTATCGTTGCCACTGGCGACCATAATATTCGCAGTATTGGTTATCCTGATCCCGAGGAACTGGTTCTGGGCCACGCTGTACCATTTTATATTTATGTTCCACCAACCTATCGTCATAACAGTTTTTTTGATGCTAACAGGCTGGGCAGTCATAAAGATATTCTGCCAACACTTTATCAGCTCAGTCTGTCAGATACGGTATATTATCGTACCGGCTGCAACTTACTGGCCAGGACGCTGGATAGTACCTGGTGCCAGGGTTATAACCCCGAGGTGGCAATTACCGCTGAAGGCGCGTGTTTACTGAAAGGGAAAACCGAATTCCGCCCCTGGAAAACGCAGAGTGGTTTACTGCTTGGTGATCCTGAACCTATGAATGCAACACAGCAAGAGCTGTGTCATCGCTGGGGTGCCTTTACCGATCTGTTGTGGTGGCAGTTAAATCGCCAGGTTCTGGGCAAAAGTAACAATCTGACCGATCCCCGACCGACTGGTCAGCAGTCAAACGGCTAAATACTACCCCCTCCTGTAACCGGGAGGGGGTATGGATATTTATCCGCGACGGGCTTTCACCGCTGCCGCCAGCTGGCGCAGTACGGTTTCAGTATCTTCCCAGCCAATACAGGCATCGGTAACACTTTTGCCGTACACCAGTGGTTCGCCACTATCCAGATTCTGATTACCCTCTACCAGATGGCTCTCGATCATCACGCCAACGATCGCCTGTTCACCACCGGCAATCTGCTGCGCCACATCATCAGATACCACCAGCTGCTTCTGGAACTGTTTGCTGCTGTTGGCATGGCTGAAGTCAATCATCACCTGTGGCGCCAGACCGGCTTTTTCCAGGCCCGCTTTTACCGCGCTCACATGATGTGCGCTGTAATTCGGCTCTTTACCGCCACGCAGAATAATATGGCAGTCGCCGTTACCGCTGGTTTCGACAATCGCCGAATGACCATATTTGGTGACAGACAGGAAGCAGTGCGGCGCGCTGGCGGCATTAATCGCGTCAATCGCCACTTTAATCGTGCCATCCGTGCCGTTTTTAAAACCAACCGGGCAGGATAAACCGGATGACAGTTCACGATGCACCTGTGATTCAGTGGTGCGCGCGCCAATTGCGCCCCAGCTCATCAGATCCGCCATATATTGTGGCGTAATCATATCAAGGAACTCACCGGCAGCAGGCAGACCACTGTCGTTGATATCCAGTAACAGCTTACGCGCAATACGCAGACCATCATTAATCTGGAAGCTACTGTCCATATACGGGTCGTTGATCAACCCTTTCCAGCCGACAGTAGTACGCGGCTTTTCAAAATAGACGCGCATCACCACTTCCAGCGAATCACTCAGCTCTTCACGCAGCTTTAACAGACGTGCGCCGTACTCCTTTGCCGCTTCGGTATCATGAATGGAGCAAGGTCCAATCACCACCAGCAAACGGTCATCCTTATTTTTAAGAATATTATGAATCGCCTGACGGGCGAGGGAGACGGTTTCAGCCGCTTTATCGGTAGCCGGGAATTTTTCAAGCAGTGCAACGGGAGGTAAAAGTTCTTTTATCTCTTTGATTCTTAAGTCATCGTTCTGGTAATTCATAATCTGTCCATTAAATTCATTGCCCGGTGCGCACCGGGCACAACCTGACCAATTTAGCCTGTGTACGTTGTGCTGTAAATCGACTTTCTCCCTGTGGACGACATCACAAGTTTGCGTTTTCGGGGTTGTTTACTACACTTTTAAACGTTACCGCTTAAAAAATTGATATTTACGCCATATCTGTTTGGCTTGCATTTCTTAACCGATATTTTATTTCGGTTTTATTACATTTAGTACTGTAATCGCCGTTTCAGGTTGAGTCAGACAATTAATTAATAATTAACAGGAGCATTACGATGAAAAAGTTTGCAATCGTTCTTTTCACCGCCGCAATGACGCTTGGTAGTGGTGCAGCAATGGCTGCATCAGGTAACAACGGTACTGCTAACCAGGCGGCTGATGCTGGCGCTAAAGCTGGTGGTGCTAATGAGAATCTGGCGCCAAATAAAGTTGATAACTCAAAAATCAACACCGGTGATACTTCCGGCTCTGCCACCGATCACAACAAAATGTCGGCAGATGAAATGCATAAAAATTCCCAGTGTAAAGACGGGAAGTGTCCGGATGTTAACAAAAAAGTTGAGACCGGCACGGGTACTGATGTCAATACCAAAACTGATGGTACTACGCAGTAATCCGCTAATGGGAGAGCTACGGCTCTCCTTTGATTTTGTTGCATCCCTGCCCCGCTTCGCTATGCTGAACATCCTGAATAGTGACGGAAATCATCATGGCCACTCTGCTGTTAATCGACGATCATCCTCTGGTTCAGGTTGCACTGGAAGCCGCTCTTAGTCGCTCACCGATTCCCCTCCATCTTTACGCCGTCAGTAATGAACAGCAGGCGCGCGATTATCTGCGTCACCATCAGGTGGATTTGATTATCCTTGATATTGGTCTGCCGGACAGCGATGGTCTGCAGCTGCTAAAACAACTGAAAAATCGGTATCCGCAGCAGGCAGTCGTAATCTATTCGGCTCAGGAAGAGAAGATGTATCTGCGCATGGCCGAAGCCGCAGGTGCAGCAGGCTATATCGTTAAGCGTCAGCCGATGGAACAGTTACTGGCCGCAATCCTTGCGGTTTTGGGTGGCCAACGGGCGTTTCCGGTGCTGAGTATCGCAGAAGCGCCAGCAGGCGGAAACCTGACCAGTAAAGAGCAGCAGATCCTCGCGCTGCTGGCGCGTGGCTTATCGAATCTGCAAATTGCCGAACAGCTGCATATCAGCAATAAAACCGTCAGTACCCATAAAAAGAATATTCTCGATAAAACCGGCGCCACTTCCGTGCTGGATCTCGCCGCAGTATGGAAAGCGCAACAATGACACGCCTGCTGCTGCTATGGTTTCTGCTAAGTATCAGCCTGAGTGCCGCCGCCGCTTATCGCGCGGTCAGCAGTATTGCGCTGCCGCAGGAGATGATGCCCAACAGTGTGATGCGCCCCTGGCATGACAAACCGCTGCGCGTCGGCGTGCTGCGCGATAACAGCTCGCCATGGAATATTGTGGTGGGTGGCGATCTGTATGGCATTAATGCCGACTACCTGGCGCTGTTAAGCCACAACGCAGGCTTGCAGTTTGATATTGCTGGCTATCCCTCTTATGACGCTATGTTACAGGCGCTCCGGCAGGGGCAGCTTGATCTGCTGTTTGGCGTTCCGCAGCACGCACTGCCCGCAGGTTTGTATGCCACTCAGCCGTGGTACAGCACGCCGCTGCGCATCTATCGCAACCGCAACAACCAGCGCCAGGTGATGTTTAATTCTGGTGACGCCCGCATTGCGATTAGCCGGCAGACGCGCGCGCTGGTGAGTGCCGATTTTGCCCGGCAGCATCAGTGGCTCACCCTCGACAGCGATCTGCAGGCACTTTATACCCTGCTAAATCAGCAAAGCGATTATGTTGTCGCCGACGAGATCAGCGCCGGCTTTCTGCTGACCCAGTTGCAGCAGGGACAGATTTATCAGCTGGAATCCGCGCTCGAACCCGGCCAGCTCAATTTACAGGCGGTTACCGGTGATGCACCACTGGCCACCGCGCTGGATACCACCCTGCGCCAGTTGCCAATGGATGTGGTAAACGAGATTCAGGGACGCTGGAGCAGTCAGCTGCCGCGCTACTTCGATACCAATACCGCACGCCTGACCAGCATGGAGCGCCAGTGGATTACGCAGCACCCGACGATTGACTATGCCGCGCTGAGTGACGACTATCCGTGGAGCTATCGCGGCGCTAACGGTGAAGCCAGCGGATACAGCGTCGAGTTACTGAATGCCATCGGCCAGAACACCGGTTTGCGTTTTCGGCCACGCTGGGTGGAGAACGCGCAACAGGCGGGGAGCCTGTTAAGTCAGACGCGTCCGATGCTGCAACTGATGCTGCCACTGACCGGTAATGACAATATGCAGGGCAATACGATGCCGGTCTGGCGTGCGCTCTGGGGTGTCTATATCGGTAATATGTCTGAACCGGTGGTCAGCTGGCAGGATTTGCAGGGCATGCGCATCGGCGTACGACGCGGCGATCTGGGCATTCATCTGATCCCGGCGACGCTGAATGTCAGCCAGTATGATAATGGTAAAGCCCTGTATGACGCGCTGGCCAATGGTCAGCTGGATGCGGTAGTGGATAATGTGCTGTCGGCGCGCTGGCTGATGCAGACACGTTATAACGACCTTATTCATCTGGCGTTTGCCGCCAGCGATACGGCCTGGCCAATTGCGATGGGCGTCAGCAGCGGTCAGCCACTGTTGCGTTCGATCCTGAATAAAGGATTACAGCAGATCCCACCGGATACCCAGCAGCGCATGCGTGAAAACTGGAGTAATAGTCCACAGCTGGCGAGTCGCGACGAGGGTAATATGCGGCCGATTTCGCTGTTTATGTTTATCGCCGCGCTGTTTGCCATCGCCTTTCTGCTGATTCTGCTGATCCGTCGCTATATGCAACAGCGCCGGGATCTGCGCCAGCGACGTCAGCTGGAACGGCAACGTGAAGAAGCGGAACGCGCCAATCAGATGAAGAGCCAGTTTCTCGCCACCGTCAGCCATGAATTGCGCACGCCGATGCAGGCGATCCTGGGCCTGCTGGAAATTGAGGTCGCCCGTCAGCCACAGCCAGGAAATTTAGCAGTGATCCACAGCAGCGCCGCCTCACTGCTGACGCTGTTAAACGATCTGCAGGATCACGCCCGTATCGAGAGCAACACCTTTACCCTGCGTCCGCATGCAGTTGATCTGCATCAGTGGCTGATGCGTCTGGCCGATTTCTATCATCCTTTAATGCGCGCCGATGGCCCCGACTTTCAGGTCAGCGCTGTTTCGCCACTGCCCGCGTGCGTAATGCTCGACAGCGAACGGCTGCAGCAGATTGCCAATAACTTAATTGCGAATGCGATTAAATTTACCCGCTCAGGCGAAATTCGCCTGACGCTGGCGCAACACGATCAGCAGCTCTGTATGCAGGTCAGTGATAGCGGGAGCGGCATTGCCGCTGATGAGCAGGCGCGGCTGTTTGAACCCTGGTATCAGACGCCATCGGGTAAATCGCTGTCGGTGCAGGGCAGCGGACTGGGTTTATCTATCTGCCGCGAAATCGTCACCCGTATGGGCGGCACGATTGAACTGCAATCGACTGCCGGTCGCGGCACCCGGGTGACAGTTATGCTGCCATTAATCCCCGCCGCGAGCACCGGGCCTGCCGTGGAGACGCAACCAGCAGCTGATCGAGTGTCACTGAGCACGCTGCGAGTGGCGATAGTCGATGACCATCCCACTAATCTGCTGGTGATGCAGCAACAGCTGGCTTATTCAGGGATTGAAGCCGCCACCTTTGATCACGGGCGTGCCCTGCTGCGTGCGGCCGCGCAACAACCATTCGATGTGATATTTATTGATTACTCCATGCCGCATCCGGACGGCATTACGGTAGCGCGCATTCTGCGCCGCCGTCAGCGCCAGCAGAGCATGCCGCAGACACTGGTGCTCTGTTCTGCCGACAACCAGTCTCACCAGCCCTGCGCCGACGTTTTCCTGTTAAAACCCGTGGCGCTCAGCGCGATTCAGGCGGTGTTGCAGGGCCATCAACAGGCGTTGTTCAGCGATCTGGATAAACGCATTCAGCGTCTTGCCAGTTTTCAGCCTGACTATATTATGCGGATTGTCAGCACCCTGACCGGGGCGCTGCATAGTGATATGGCGGCGCTGACGCTGGCCCGGCAGCAGCAGCAGTGGCTGCAGGTGGAACAGATTGCCCATCGCTGCAAAGGCAGCTGGCTGTTGCTGGCGTATCAGCAGGGTGAAGTTCTGTGCCAGGCGATAATTGAGCAGGCCAGACTGCACAACGACAGCCCGGCAGAATGGCATTTACTGGTATCATTAACCGAGAAACTATTAAAAAACCTGGAAAATTATGGCCCATCAACACAATCACACTGAAGGCAATAGCAACCACAAACGTCTGCTGGCGGCATTTAGCGTTACCGCGGTGTTTATGCTGGCCGAAGTGGCTGGCGGTATCCTGTCAGGCTCACTGGCGTTACTGGCCGATGCCGGGCATATGCTGACCGATGCCGCCGCCCTGCTGATGGCGTTGCTGGCGGTACAGTTTTCCCGGCGTAAGCCCAATGGCCGCCATACCTTTGGCCTGCTGCGTCTCACCACGTTAGCGGCTTTTGTTAATGCGCTGGCGCTGCTGGTGATTACCGCGCTGATTGTCTGGGAGGCGATCCGTCGTTTCTGGCAGCCACAGCCGGTAGCCGGAGGACTGATGCTGGGGATTGCCATCGCGGGTCTGCTGGCGAATGTGCTGTCGTTCTGGCTGTTACATCGCGGCAGTGAGGAGAAAAACCTTAACGTCCGTGCGGCGGCGCTGCATGTGATGGGGGATCTGCTGGGTTCGGTAGGGGCAATTATCGCCGCGCTGATTATTCTGTTTACCGGCTGGACGCCAGTCGACCCGATACTCTCAATGCTGGTATCGATTCTGGTGTTACGCAGCGGCTGGGCGCTGATGCGTGAGAGTTTTCATGAGCTGCTTGAGGGCACACCCGGTTCGGTAAACGTCGAGAAGCTGACGCGCGATTTAACCCTGAGTATTGCCGAAGTGCGCAATGTGCATCACGTTCACGTCTGGCAGGTGGGCGAGAAGCCGGTGATGACCCTGCATGTGCAGGTTGTCCCGCCCTATGACCATGACGGACTGCTGCACCGCATTCACGACCACCTGCACCAGCGCTATCAGATCGCCCATGCGACGGTACAGATGGAGTATCAGCGTTGCGATGATGGTGACTGCGAGCTGGGCATCGCCAGCCAGCAGCATCACCATCATCACCACTAACGCTTAAGAGAGCGCGCGTGAACCCTGTTCGCGCGCGCTTTTAATCCATAACCAGCAACCATTCAGCGCAATTAACGTCAACAGCATATATTCCAGCGACATCGCATAAACGCCCTGGCGGGCAAAGATGGTGACGCTAATAACATTAATAATCACCCAAAGCAGCCAGTTCTCAACGTATTTACGCGTCATCAGAATCATCGCCACAATCGACAGCACCATCATGCACGAATCCCAGAACGGAAACGCATCCGGTTGCAGTTCCGGCATCGCCACGGTAAAGCCGATCGCCTGCATCAGCGACACCGCAATCTTAGTCAGGAAAGCAAATACCGGATCGATAAACAGGGTCATTAACGCAATCGCCACTACACTGCCTGCACCCCAGCCAATAGCCTTTGGCAGCGGTAGCCAGCGGATCTTAAGCTGCGCCTGATGGTCGGCAGTCTGCCGGCTCCAGGCATACCAGCCGTAAATATTGGCGACAAAGAAGAACAGCTGCAACAACAGGCTGGCATACAGCTGGATCTGGAAAAAAATCACCGCAAACAGCGAGACATTAATCAGACCAAACAGGTAGTTAATAATCTTCTCTTTACTCGCCAGCCAGATACATAACAGGCCAGCAACGGTGCCGATAGCTTCAATCCATGACAGATCATAACCACCTGCGCCGATCGGAATATGAACCAGGATATTACTTGTACTAAAGAAATCCATATCAGCACCTTGTAGTAAGGAAAGCGTCAGGCATTGCCTTTGACGTTAAGTTTAAGCTCAGCTGCAAAAGATAGCATACGATTCAAAGGGATCAATGCAGCCTGGCGTAAACTCTCCTCGACATGGATCTCATGCTGCTCGCCACCCCGCTCCAGCCCGTCGGCAATCGCTTTTAACCCGTTCATCGCCATCCACGGGCAGTGCGCACAACTACGACAGGTGGCGCCTTCACCGGCAGTTGGCGCTTCCAGTAACTCTTTATCCGGGCAGGCCTGCTGCATTTTGTAGAAGATACCGCGATCGGTAGCGACAATCATTTGTGGATGCGGCAGGGTTTTCGCCGCCTGAATCAGCTGGCTGGTAGAACCCACGGCATCGGCAAGATCAACAATCGCCTGCGGCGACTCCGGATGCACCAGTACCGCCGCCTGCGGATAGAGCGCTTTCATCCGTTGCAGCGCCTGGGTTTTAAACTCGTCATGCACGATGCAGGCTGCCTGCCAGCAAATCACGTCAGCGCGGGTCTGCCGGGTGACATAGCGCCCAAGATGACGGTCCGGCGCCCAGATAATCTTCTCACCCAGGCTGTCGAGGTGTTCAATCAGCTCCACGGCGATACTGGACGTGACTACCCAGTCGGCACGCGCTTTTACCGCCGCCGAGGTATTGGCATATACCACCACTGTGCGATCCGGATGCTGATCGCAGAACTGATTGAACTCTTCAATCGGGCAGCCAAGATCCAGTGAACACTCCGCCTGTAGCGTCGGCATCAGGACGGTTTTTTCCGGGCTGAGGATCTTCGCCGTCTCGCCCATAAACCGCACTCCAGCCACCAGCAGCGTGCTGGCCGGATGGTTGCTGCCGAAGCGCGCCATCTCCAGCGAATCGGAGACACAGCCGCCGGTCTCTTCCGCCAGCGACTGGATTTCCGGATCGGTGTAATAGTGGGCCACCATCACCGCGTCACGCTCTTTCAGAAGACGTTTGATCTTCTCCCGGTAGAACTGTTTTTCATCAACAGAAAGCCGGGCGGGTTTCGGCGGGAACGGATAAACAGCAGTTTCGGGATCGAACATCAGGCTCATAGCGGCAGTCTCGTTTCTTCGACTTAACGTATCTGGCAAAATATGACTATTTCATCCGCTATATGGCTGCGGATGTTTTATATGCTAAACACGATAGCGAAAATGTTTCCGGCTGTCGCTGATTTTTTATTATTAAGCACAGGATGTGATGCAGATCATTTAACCTGCTGCGCTTTCCCCGCTTCGATATCCAGTAAAAAGGCTTTGGTCGCCAGTCCACCGGCAAAACCGGTGAGTTTGCCATTGGCGCCGATCACCCGATGACAGGGCGCGACAATCGAGATCGGATTCTTACCGTTAGCCGCGCCGACGGCGCGTACCGCAGCTGGATGACCAATCTGCCGGGCAATTTCGCCGTAGCTGCGGGTTTCACCGAAAGGAATCGCCACCAGCGCCGTCCAGACCTTCTTCTGGAACTCGGTGCCGACAAAATCCAGCGGCAGATCGAAACGCTGCAATGTGCCGGCGAAATAGCGTTGCAGCTGGCGTTCGGTTTCCAGCAGGATCGGATGCTGGTTATCTTCAGTCAGCAGCGGCAGACGCACACGCCGCGGATTGTCATTTTCCCACAGAATCGCCGCCAGCCCCTTATCGCTGGCGATCAGCGTCAGTACACCGACCGGTGAAGTAAATAATTTACAGTAGTAAGACATGATTTAGCCTCCGTTATAACCCATCACTATCAGAGCCATTATCGCTGATTGATCGCCAGTGACTGGCTGTTTTCGGACATCAGGTTAAAATAGTTTCATGTCCGATAATAGCCAGTTCGTCAGCTCGCACAGGCATAGACTGGTTACTTCACCTGATCACCTGGAAACCTGCATCATGGATAATAATGCCGCTTATCAGGCGCTCACCTCGCGTGATGCGCGTTTCGACGGCGTATTTTTTGTCGGCGTCACCTCCACCGGCATCTACTGCCGACCAATCTGCCCGGTGAAAGCGCCACAACAGAAAAACTGCCGGTTTTTTGACAGTGCGGAAGCCGCCGAGAAAGCGTCATTTCGCCCCTGTTTGCGCTGCCGTCCGGAGCTGGCTCCGGGTAATGCGCCGGTAGACAGCGCGCACCGTATTGCCGATCTGCTGGTGCAGCGTATTGATGAAGGGCTGACCTCCGAGGCGGAAAGTCTGGAGCAGATCGCCAGCCAGTTTGGCATCAGTTCACGTCAGCTACGGCGCATTGTGCAGAAAGAGCTGGGCGTATCGCCGGTGGAGATCAGACAGACCCGCCGACTGCTGCTGGCGAAACAGTTGCTGACGGAGACACGGCTGCCGGTCACCGAGATTGCTTTTGCCAGCGGTTTTAGCAGCCTGCGTCGCTTTAATGATGCTTTTAATGCGCAATATCGCCTCTCTCCCAGCCGTCTGCGCAAAGAGGCGGCGGATAACAGGCACCCGTTTTTGGCAGGCGAAACCTCGACTTTACAGCTGAGCTACCGTCCGCCCTATGACTGGCAGGCGATGCTGGCGTTTCTCAGCATGCGGGCGATTAAAGACGTGGAACATATCAGCGAGAATAGTTATGCCCGTACAGTGCGTCTGGGTAGCTGTACGGGCTGGGTACGTGTCACACATGCCGCGGCAAAATCGGCGCTGATGGCTGAGTTCAGCCATTCACTGACGCCGGTATTGCCGGTACTGCTGCGCCGTCTGCGCAATTTGTTCGATCTCAGCGCGCGACCGGATCTGATTGCCAGCCACCTGCAACAGGACGAACTTTTTCACCGCAGCCTCAGCGCCAATCCGGGACTGCGTGTTGCTGGCGCCTTTGATGGCTTTGAAATGGCGGTACGCGCCATTCTCGGCCAGCAAATCACCGTTAAAGCGGCTACCACCATTGCCTGTCGTTTTGCGGCGGCCTTTGGCGAGCCAATTGCCACGCCTTTTGCCGAGCTAACCCGCCTGTCGCCGCTGGCAACGCGTGTCTGTGAAGCCAGCATTGATGATATTGCCAGCCTGGGCATTGTCAGCGCGCGATCGCGCTGCATTCTGGCGATGGCGCAGGCCTGTGCTTCAGGAGAGTTGCGGCTGGAGGCGGGCAGTGAGCCAGAAAAAGTGATTAACCAACTGGTGATGTTGCCGGGTATCGGCCCGTGGACGGCCAACTATATTGCAATGCGTGCGCTGCGCTGGCCGGATGCTTTCCCGAAAGAAGATATTGCGGTGCGTAATAACCTTGGTGGCGTCAGCGCGAAACAGGCGGAGTTAATGTCGCAGGCGTGGCGTCCGTGGCGCAGTTATGCGGTGATGCATATCTGGAAGAATATGTCTTAATGGGGCGGGCGGCGAAAACGCTGGCCCAGAAACAACTAAAGCGCCAGAAGGCGCTTTAGTTTTGAATTGGTGGGTCGTGCAGGATGACTCGGCCTGTGGCCTCGCCCTTCGGGCCGTTGCCGCAGGCAACGTTGTCTCGCTTGCGCTCGACCCGAACCTGCAGCAGGTTCGAACCCCACACGAATTAAGTTGCGATGCCCAGAAACAACTAAAGCGCCAGAAGGCGCTTTAGTTTTGAATTGGTGGGTCGTGCAGGATGACTCGGCCTGTGGCCTCGCCCTTCGGGCCGTTGCCGCAGGCAACGTTGTCTCGCTTGCGCTCGACCCGAACCTGCAGCAGGTTCGAACCCCACACGAATTAAGTTGCGATGCCCAGAAACAACTAAAGCGCCAGAAGGCGCTTTAGTTTTGAATTGGTGGGTCGTGCAGGATTCGAACCTGCGACCAATTGATTAAAAGTCAACTGCTCTACCAACTGAGCTAACGACCCGCTGATGCGGTTAAAACATTTTACTCTTCGAAGTGGTGGGTCGTGCAGGATAACTCGGCCTGTGGCCTCGCCCTTCGGGCCGTTGCCGGAGGCAACGTTGTCTCGCTTACGCTCGACCCGAACCTTTACGGTTCTTATCCTTTACGATTTAACACCGTGTACTGCTAAAAAGTGGTGGGTCGTGCAGGATTCGAACCTGCGACCAATTGATTAAAAGTCAACTGCTCTACCAACTGAGCTAACGACCCGCTGATGCGGTTAAAACATTTTATTCTTCGAAGTGGTGGGTCGTGCAGGATAACTCGGCCTGTGGCCTCGCCCTTCGGGCCGTTGCCGGAGGCAACGTTGTCTCGCTTACGCTCGACCCGAACCTTTACGGTTCTTATCCTTCACGATTTAACACCGGGTACTACTTAAAAGTGGTGGGTCGTGCAGGATTCGAACCTGCGACCAATTGATTAAAAGTCAACTGCTCTACCAACTGAGCTAACGACCCACTTTCAGGCTGTCAGAGCGCATTCACTAATGCCCTGTCAACGGCGGCATATATTACTGATTTGAATTTTCAGCGCAACCACTATTTACCAATAAGTTGTTCAACTGCTTACCTTTCACGCGGCAAGACCAGAAATCACACGATATCTGGTCAAACCGCGACTATTACAGCCCCGCCGCGCGTTTTTGCGCCAGCTTTGCCGCTTCGCTATTTGGGTATTGTTTTACAACTTGTTGATACACCGCTTTGGCTTTTGCGGTGTCGCCTTTGTCCTGCATGATCACCCCAACCTTATAAAGCGCTTCCGGGCTTTTTGGTGATTTTGGGTAATTTTTCACTACAGTGGCAAAATAGTAGGCGGCGTCGTCCTTCTTACCCTTGTTGTAATTCAACTGACCGAGCCAGTAATTAGCATTCGGCTGGTAAGTTGAATCCGGATATTTTTTCACAAAGGCCTGAAAGGCAGTGATCGCCTGATCATACTGCTTCTTCTCCAGCACCAGCGCCGCCGCCGCATTGTAATCCGTATTGGCATCACCGCTTTGCGTTGGCGCAGCAGCAGCGTTGTCAGCGCCTGTAGCAGGTGCATCGTTTGCCGCTGCTGCACCGGCGCCTGCGGCCGCTGCGTCGCCGCCTGATGCGCCCTGAGCGCCTCCATTGCTGCTGAGACTGTCGATTTGCTGATAGATCTGTTTCTGCCGCTCGACGACCTGATTCAACTGGTAGGTATTTTCCTGAATCTGTCCGCGTAAGGCGTCGATATCACGCTGACTGTCGCTGAGTTGCTGCTGAAGTTGTTGAAGGAGTTGTCCCTGAGCATTAGAAATACGCTCAAGGGTGGTGACACGGTCTTCGACCGAGCCGGAGCCAACGTTACTGATTGCTGCCTGGGCATTAGCGGCCCAGGGGGCCGCTACGCCAATCAGTAACGACAGACTCAACAGGTGAGTTCTGAAGCTACTAATCATGTGATTCTCTTAGTATACCAGTACGGCACGACGGTTTTTGGCGTAAGCCGCTTCGTCATGACCCAGTACAGCTGGCTTCTCTTTACCGTAAGAAACGATAGAGATCTGATCAGCAGAAACGCCTTTACCCTGCAGGTACATTTTCACGGAGCTTGCACGACGCTCGCCCAGAGAGATGTTGTACTCAGGCGTACCACGCTCATCCGCATGACCTTCTACGGTGACTTTGTAAGACGGGTTGCTGCGCAGGAATGCTGCGTGCTGATCCAACATCTGAGCGAAGTCAGAAGCGATATCGTACTTGTCCAGACCGAAGTAAACGATATTGTTTTTCTGCAGTTCTTGCATCTGCAGACGTGCCTGCTCTTCAGAAGACATGTTACCGCTGTTCATGCCGCTGTTAGAACCGTCAGCACCCATACCGGTCTGGTCGTTGTTGTTGTTTTTGTGTGAGCTACATGCAGCCACTGCGATCACTGGCAGTGCCAGCAGTAAACCCTTCAGCACTTTGTTCAGTTGCATTTCTAAAATCCTATTATAGTTTGCTATACATTTTTACATGCATCACAGATACGGCGACCAGGCAGGTGATTTTACCTGTCCATCAGTTGCCGGAAGACGCGCTTTGAAACGCCCATCTGTCGAAACCAACTGCAACACGGAACCCATACCCTGAGTAGAGCTGTAGATTACCATTGTGCCGTTAGGTGCGAGACTTGGCGTCTCATCCAGGAACGTGTCCGTTAATTGTTGAACGGCTCCCGTTTCCAGATCTTGTCTGGCGATATGTTGCGCACCGCCATTGGTGCTAACCATCACCAAAGATTTACCGTCGGCGCTCACATCAGAGTTCTGATTCTGGGAGCCTTCCCAGGTCAGACGTTGTGGCGCGCCACCGTTGATATTCATTTTATAAATCTGTGGACGACCAGCCTGATCCGAGGTGTAGGCGATAGTCTGGCTATCCGGGAACCAGGTCGGCTCAGTGTTGTTGCTGCGACCATCGGTCACCTGACGAATCTGGCCAGAGCCGATATCCATCACATAAATATTCAGGCTACCGGTTTTCGACAGGGCAAACGCCAGTTTGCTGCCATCAGGAGAGAAGGATGGTGCGCCGTTATGGCGTGGGAATGACGCCACCTGTTTAATCGCACCATTAGCCAGCGTCTGGATAACCAGCGCGGAACGTCCGCTTTCAAAGGTCACATACGCCACTTTGCTGCCGTCTGGCGACCAGGCTGGCGACATCAGCGGTTGCGGTGAACGATGCACCACAAACTGATTGTAACCATCGTAATCAGAGACGCGCAACTCATACGGATACTGACCGCCGTTGGTCGTCACCACATAAGCGATACGAGTACGGAACGCACCTTTAATACCACTCAGTTTTTCAAACGCTTCGTCACTGGCAGTATGCGCCGCATAACGCAGCCACTGCTTAGTCACTTTAAACGAGTTCTGCGCCAGAACGGTACCTGGTGAACCGGCAGTATCGACTAACTGGTAAGAGACAGTGTAGCTGCCATCGGCGCCAGGTTGCACCTGACCCACCACCACCGCATCAATACCCAGCGCGCTCCACGCCGCAGGCTGAACCTCAGCAGCAGAAGTCGGCTGCTGTGGCAGACGTGCGCGATCCAGTGGGTTAAATTTACCACTGTTACGTAAGTCAGCGGCAACAATCCCGCCAACGTCTTCCGGAGCTGCACCCGGGCCGTCCCATTTGAACGGCACCACGCCGATTGGGCGTGCGGTGTTTACCCCCTGGGTAATCTCAATGCGAACTTCCGCATGCAGCACGGCTGCCCACAGAAATAAAAAACTTAACGCTACACGCAGTGCCTGCTTCATCTTTTCTCCCTTATCTGAACCCTAAGTCCACGATAATTAGCAGTGTTACAACGAACCAATAATGCAAAGCCATTTAGAGTACGACATACAGAACATAGTTCAACATGCCGCCGGGTACGCAATTCTTAAGGTTTAAAGCCTAATGTCGCATTCTTCACAGCTTCATACACGTCCTGCGTTGGTGGCTTAGGTAACCGCGCCTGTCTGGCTGCCGCAACCGCTGCCTGGCATAACGCCGGGTCGCCACCTTTTGGCTGTACTGAGATCAACAGGCCATCAGGCGCCAGTTTAATCGCCAGGTCACAGGTTTTACCCTTATACAGGTCAGAATCATAAAACTTACTTTCAATTGCGCCTTTAACCTGACCAAGATAGCTGTCGATCGCCGCGCCAGAAGCACCGGCTTTTTTCTGATTGCCCTGCCCTGCAGCAGCACCGCCAGATTTACCCTCTTTTGGCGAATTTTTACCAGAAGAGAGGCCACCGAGTAAATCGTCCACATCACTGGATTCTTTAGCCGCTTCGGCAGCAGCTTTTTTCTTCGCATCCGCAGCCGCTTTGGCTTTGGCCGCCGCATCGGCTTTCGCCTTCGCCGCAGTGGCCGCTTTGGCTTTCGCCTCTTCAGCAGCCTTTTCCTTCGCTGCCTGCGCGGCTTCGGCCTGCGCCTGTCTGGCTTCTTCCGCCGCTTTGGCTTTCGCATCGGCGGTGGCTTTCGCTTTGGCGTCAGCAGCGGCTTTTACTTTCGCCGCTTCAGCCGCCGCGGCAGCCTCTTTAGCTGCAGCCTCTTTCGCCTGCTCTTCCGCTTTTTTCTTCGCGTCCGCAGCGGCTTTTTTCACCTCTTCGTCCGCTTTTTTCTTCGCATCCGCGGCGGCTTTCGCCTGTGCATCTGCTTCAGCTTTGGCATCGGCTTTCGCCTTCGCCGCAGCGGCTTCCGCCTGTTTCTGCTGCTCCTGCGCCTGCTTTGCCGCTTCCTGCGCCTGTTTCTGCTGCTCAGCCTGCGCCTTAGCCTGCTCTTTCGCCTCTTCCTGCGACTGCAGACGCTCTTTCTCCAGCTCTTTCAGACGCTGCTGTTCGGCGGCCTGCTTTTGCTGCAGCTCTTCAGCCTGCTGCTCAGCCTGTTTTTTACGCTGCTGTTCAGCGCGTTTGCTGTCGCTCTGTTGATTCTGCTGACGATTGTACTGTTCCACTACCGCACCAGGATCGACCATGACAGCATTGATATCGCCACCGCCGCCGCCAGCGCTGGCGTCGATATTTTCGTTAAACGAGCTCCAAATCAGCGCTGCAATCAAAAAGATATGCAGTATCACCGAGATGATAATCGCGCGTTTTAACTTATCGTTCTGCTCGGTTGCCTTCGACACTCTCGGTTCCCAAAAAACGGTTCGAATTAATTAGATCGGCTGCGTCATCAGACCAACGGACTTCACGCCCGCCTGGTGTAGCAAATTCAGCGCTTTGATAATCTCGTCATAGGGCACGTCTTTCGCGCCGCCAATCAGGAACACCGTTTTCGGGTTCGCTTCAATACGGCGCTGCGCTTCGGCGACGACCTGTTCTGACGGCAGCTGCTCCATACGATCATGATCGACTACCAGGCTGTACTGTCCGACACCTGATACTTCTACAATTACCGGTGGATTATCATCGCTGGAAACTGTTTTTGAATCTGTCGCATCCGGCAGATCAACTTCCACGCTCTGCGTAATGATCGGTGCTGTCGCCATAAAAATCAGCAGCAGCACCAGCAAGACGTCCAGCAGCGGGACAATGTTGATCTCAGATTTTACGTCGCGACGAGCGCGACGACCACGCGTTCTGGCCATGCGTAACCTCCGATTACTTGCTGCTCTCGCTGGAGAACGCCTGACGATGCAGGATAGCCGTGAACTCTTCGGTAAAGTTGTCGTAGTTCTGTTCCAGCTTGTTCACACGCTGGGTCAGGCGGTTGTACGCCATAACAGCCGGAATAGCGGCAAACAGACCAATCGCGGTGGCGATCAGCGCTTCGGCAATACCCGGAGCGACCATCTGCAACGTCGCCTGTTTCACCGCGCCCAGCGCGATAAAGGCGTGCATAATCCCCCACACCGTACCAAACAGACCGATATACGGACTGATGGAACCGACGGTGCCAAGGAAAGGAATATGATTTTCCAGACTTTCCAGCTCACGGTTCATTGAAATACGCATCGCACGGCTGGCACCTTCCACTACCGCTTCCGGTGCGTGGTTGTTGGCCCGGTGCAGACGCGCAAACTCTTTAAAGCCGGCGTAGAAAATCTGCTCAGAACCGCCGAGCTCGTCACGGCGCGCCTGGCTCTCCTGATAAAGACGGGAGAGTTCGATACCCGACCAGAACTTATCTTCAAAGGCTTCGGCATCGCGCCCTGCGGCGTTCAGAATACGGGTACGCTGGATAATAATTGCCCATGAGGCAATAGAAAACCCAATCAAAATCAACATGATAAGTTTGACCAGAAGGCTCGCCTTCAGGAACAAATCAAGAATGTTCATGTCAGTCACTGCTTGAACTCCGCGACAATAGACTTGGGAAGCGCTATCGGCTTCATTAGATGTGGGTTGATGCAGGCGATCAGGACTTCCGCTTCATTGAGAACCTTGCCTTCTGCATTAACGATACGTTGTGCGAATGTCATAGTCGTCCTGCGCATAGAAACCACCTCGCTTTGCACTTCCAGCAAATCATCAAGGCGTGCAGCGGCAAGATAGTCGACTGTGATTCGACGCACGACAAAAGCGATCTGCTGATCCAGCAGCGCCTGTTGATTGAAATGGTGCTGGCGCAGCATTTCAGTCCGTGCTCGTTCATAGAAAGCCACATAGCTGGCATGGTAAACCACGCCACCGGCATCCGTGTCTTCGTAATAGACGCGTACCGGCCATCGAAACAGCGTTGTACTCACTCTACATCCCGGTAATGCTTTAAACGTTGCTACTATACGCAGAAGAAATGGCCTTGGGAATGGGTTGCCAGAGGGGAACGAAAATAATTATCCGGAGGAAACAATTGATTAGATTTTCGGGACAAATCTTAGACAAATCCTCACACAAACAGAGATAAATCTACTTAACAAACGGCCGTCAATTGCCCGGCCGTGATTGGTACGCTCAAAGGAAGAAGAAGCCGAGGCCAGCTAACAGAATAATCTGCGCCGGAAGCGGTGAGAAAAACGCGCGCCAGCGTAGCCGACGTGGGCGAAAACCGACACCGTGTATCACCCCGCTGCAGACCGCCCACATCATCACAAATCCCTGCCAGATGCTGAGCGGTCCGGTTTTCGCCGCGAAACGTGACGGTTCCCAGAAGATGCACCCCGCCAGCAGCAACGCCAGCAGCAGAGAAAGCGCCCTCAACGGGCGCTTATCCATTACGCCATACAATCGGCTAATCAGTGCGGCCATTACTTCTGCTCTTTGGACGCGTTTTCTTCCACGTGCTCAAGCGCCAGCGCCGTCATGATACCTAATGAGCAGGCCAGCAAGGTGCCGAGAATCCAGGCAAAATACCACATTGTTCTGCTCCTTGATTAATAAAGAGAATGGTTGTTGTCTTCAATATGCTCTTTGGTGATGCGGCCGAACATCTTGTAATAACACCAGCTGGTGTACAGCAGGATAATCGGTACAAACACCATCGCTACAAAGGTCATCAGTTTTAGCGTCAGCAGGCTGGAAGTGGCGTCCCACATAGTCAGACTGACGTTCGGCACGGTGCTGGATGGCATAATGAACGGGAACATCGCCACACCGGCAGTGAGGATCACACAGGCCAGCGTCAGCGAGGAGAAGATAAACGCCCAGGCGCCCTTCTCCAGACGCGAACAGAGGATCGTCAGCAGTGGCAACGCCACGCCCAGCGCCGGGATCAGCCACAGGATCGGGGCTTTATTGAAGTTGATCATCCAGGCGCCCGCTTCACGCGCCACCTCTTTGGTCAGTGGATTGGAGGCTGCCGCATGATCCAGCACCGAAGTGACGACATAACCATCGATGCCATACATCACCCAGACACCCGCCAGCGCAAAGGTGATCATCATCACCAGCGCGGAGATCTGAGCGGTCAGGCGTGCACGCAGGTGAATTTCACCGGCCGTACGCATCTGCAGATAGGTGGCGCCCTGCGTCAGAATCATCGTCAGGCTGACAACCCCCGCCAGCAGACCAAACGGATTCAACAGCTGGAAGAAGTTACCGGTATAGAACAGGCGCAGATACTCATCGGCATGGAAAGGCACGCCCTGCAACAGGTTACCGAACGCCACACCAATCACCAGCGGCGGCACAAAGCTGCCGATAAAAATGCCCCAGTCCCACATGCCGCGCCAGCGCATATCTTCAATCTTCGAGCGGTAGTCAAAGCCAACCGGACGGAAGAACAGTGAGGCCAGCACCAGAATCATCGCCACATAGAAGCCGGAAAAGGCAGCGGCGTAAACCATCGGCCAGGCGGCAAACAGCGCGCCACCGGCGGTGATCAGCCATACCTGGTTACCGTCCCAGTGCGGAGCAATGGCGTTAATCATAATACGGCGTTCAGTGTCGGTACGGCCAAGGATGCGCGACAGCATCCCTACGCCCATATCGAAACCGTCGGTGACGGCAAAACCAATCAGTAAGATGCCGATCAGCAGCCACCAGATAAAACGCAAACTTTCGTAATCTAACATTTATCGACTCCTGTTTAACGCAGTGGCTGTGACGAAAGCGTTGACTGTTCGAAGTGATAACGCCCGGTTTTCAGACTGCTGGGGCCAAGGCGAGCAAACTTAAACATCAGGAACATTTCCGCGACCAGGAACAGCGTATACAGACCGCAAATCAGGCCCATGGAGAACAGCAGATCGCCAGCAGTCAGAGACGAGTTGGCGACCGCAGTCGGCAGCACCTCACCGATGGCCCATGGCTGACGGCCATATTCGGCGACAAACCAGCCGGACTCGATGGCAATCCACGGCAACGGGATGCCGTACAGCGCCACTTTCAGCAGCAGAGGACTTTTACCGATGCGGTTGCGGATAACACTCCAGAAGCTGAGGCCGATAATCAGCAGCATCAGCACGCCACAACCGACCATAATACGGAAGGCGAAATAGAGCGGCGCAACGCGTGGAATCGAATCTTTGGTCGCCTGCTGGATCTGCGCTTCAGAGGCGTCAGCGACATTTGGCGTATAGCGTTTCAGCAGCATACCGTAGCCGAGATCTTTTTTATGCTGATCAAATTCAGCACGCACGCCGGGATCGCTATTGCCGGATCGCAACTCTTCCAGCAGCTGATAAGCTTTCATGCCGTTACGGATACGCACTTCATGTTGCTGCATCAGTTCTTTCAGACCGGTAACCGGCTTATCCACCGAACGGGTGGCGATCAGGCCAAGCAGATACGGGATCTGAATCGCATACTTGTTCTGCTGGGTCTCCTGATCCGGAATACCAAACAGGGTAAAGGATGCCGGAGCCGGTTGGGTTTCCCATTCTGCTTCAATCGCCGCCAGTTTGGTTTTCTGCACGTCACCCATTTCATAACCGGATTCATCACCCAGCACGATAACCGAGAGGATCGCAGCCATACCGAAGCTGGCGGCAATCGCGAATGAACGTTTGGCGAAAGCCACATCGCGTCCGCGCAGCAGATAGTAAGAGCTGATACCGAGGACAAACATCGCGCCACAGGTATAGCCCGCCGCTACGGTATGCACGAATTTCACCTGCGCAACCGGGTTCAGCACCAGCTCGGAGAAGCTCACCATCTCCATACGCATGGTTTCGAAGTTAAAGTCGGAGGCGATAGGGTTTTGCATCCAGCCATTGGCGACCAGAATCCACAGCGCGGAAAGGTTGGACCCCAGCG
This sequence comes from Winslowiella toletana, assembly GCF_017875465.1. Lineage (NCBI taxonomy): Bacteria > Pseudomonadati > Pseudomonadota > Gammaproteobacteria > Enterobacterales > Erwiniaceae > Winslowiella > Winslowiella toletana. The sequence goes on along the minus strand of NZ_JAGGMQ010000001.1, from coordinate 3,908,893 downwards.
CTACCAGCCAGGTGACGGCCATATGCTGAACTTTGCCGAGACGATCCCAGCCAAAGAAGAATAAGCCAACGAAGGTGGATTCGAGGAAGAATGCCATTAATCCTTCGATTGCCAGCGGCGCGCCGAAGATATCGCCGACATAGTGCGAAAAGTATGACCAGTTAGTCCCGAACTGGAACTCCATAGTCAGGCCGGTGGCCACGCCCAGCGCAAAGTTAATGGCGAATAACTTGCCCCAGAACTTGGTCATATCTTTATAGATTTGTTTGCCAGACAGCACATATACGGTTTCCATAATCGCCAGCAAAAACGCCATACCCAGCGTTAGCGGAACGAACAGAAAATGGTACATCGCAGTCAGGGCAAACTGTAAACGCGACAGTTCGACGATATCAAACATTTTGACCCCTTGCTCCTCGCGAATGGTTCCGACTAACAGCGTGGTCACTGACCGGTAACAGTCACTGATGGCTATTGTCATTGCCGTTACAGACGGATGATATTCTTCCAGTAATACTGTGTGGCGCAGCCGGGAACAGGCGGCGCATAGCCACAGCTGATAATGAAAACAAAAGTAACCACAAAATGAGACAGGAATATAATACGCCGCTTCTCGCTAACCACAAATAGTTATTAGCGTGTTGCGAACCCTGTTTTAGTAGTCAGATCGCATTTCGCTGAGAGACATGAATCTCGCGAAATTGATGTAGCGCAATTTAAAGAAAAAACCACAATTAATCCAGCGCTAAAGCTTGATATATCGTACCTTTTTTTGATCCAGGTTAATAACGCCTTGCCTGAAATAGCACTAAGTAAAAGTGATGTTAAATAATTTCGCTGTGCTGGTAATAAAATCCAGCGGAAAGATAAAATAGCCGTCAGTTTTTTAACTTTAGCGTAGCAATACGCTAAAAGTTTTTCCGCGCTATTAGTTTATTCTTTTAAAAACGGTTATCGGCATTGTTATTCTGTTCTGGATATTAACGTTCGTTTATTTCACAAATATTTTACCCGTACAGTGAACTGATTTAACCTTGTACTGAGTAAGGATAGCTTGTGGTCGGCATAAATGCCGCTTTCGCAGCAAAAAAAAACCACCCATCTGATGGGTGGCTTGATTATTACGAAACGGTTTGCGCGCGAGATTATTACGCTGGCAGTACCGCTTTTACCGCATCACCGATATCCGCCAGGCTGCGGACGGTTTTCACACCGGCCGCTTCCAGCGCAGCAAACTTCTCGTCTGCGGTGCCTTTACCACCGGCGATAATCGCACCGGCATGGCCCATACGCTTACCTTTCGGCGCGGTTACACCAGCGATATAGCCGACGACCGGCTTGGTCACGTGTTGCTTGATAAATGCCGCCGCTTCTTCTTCCGCGCTGCCACCGATCTCACCGATCATCACGATCGCTTCAGTCTGTGGATCGTCCTGGAACAGCTGCAGAATATCGATAAAGTTAGAGCCTGGAATTGGGTCACCGCCGATACCGACGCAGGTTGACTGGCCATAGCCGATATCAGTGGTCTGCTTAACGGCTTCATAGGTCAGGGTGCCGGAACGTGAAACGATACCGATACGGCCAGGTTTATGAATGTGACCTGGCATAATACCAATCTTACAGGCGCCAGGGGTGATCACACCCGGGCAGTTTGGCCCGATCATGCGCACACCGGCTTCATCCAGCTTCACTTTGACGGTCAGCATATCGAGGGTAGGAATCCCTTCGGTAATGGTGATAATCAGCTTGATGCCAGCTTCAATCGCTTCGAGGATACCGTCTTTGCAGAATGGCGCCGGAACGTAGATTACCGATGCGGTTGCGCCAGTGGCTTCAACGGCTTCACGCACGGTATTAAAGACCGGCAGACCCAGATGCTCAGTACCGCCTTTACCTGGGGTAACACCGCCAACCAGCTGCGTGCCATACGCCAGCGCCTGCTCGGAGTGGAAAGTACCCTGACCGCCGGTGAAACCCTGGCAGATCACTTTGGTGTTTTTGTCGATCAAAATAGACATTATTTACCCTCCGCTGCAGCAACAACGCGCTGCGCCGCGTCGCTGAGGCTGGTTGCTGCAATAATATTCAGACCGCTGTCCGCCAGTTTCTGCGCGCCCAGCTCGGCATTGTTACCTTCCAGACGTACCACTACCGGTACGTTGACACCCACTTCCGCCACCGCGCCGATGATGCCATCCGCAATCAGGTCGCAGCGCACGATGCCGCCGAAAATGTTAACGAATACCGCTTTAACCGCGTCATCAGACAGGATGATCTTAAAGGCTTCGGTGACACGTTCTTTGGTCGCGCCGCCGCCAACGTCAAGGAAGTTAGCTGGCTGGCCGCCGCTCAGTTTGACGATGTCCATCGTGCCCATTGCCAGACCTGCGCCGTTGACCATACAGCCGATATTGCCTTCCAGCGCCACGTAGTTCAGTTCCCACTGCGCTGCGTGCGCTTCACGGGAGTCTTCCTGGCTTGGATCACGCATTTCACGCAGTTCCGGCTGACGGAACAGCGCGTTGCCATCGGCAGTCAGTTTGCCATCAAGGCACACCAGATCGCCCTGTTTGGTGATGACCAGCGGGTTGATCTCTACCAGCGCCAGATCGCGCTCAAGGAACAGCGTCGCCAGCCCCATAAAGATCTTGGTGAACTGACCAACTTGCTTACCGGTAAGCCCCAGTTTAAACGCCAGTTCACGGCCCTGATACGGCTGTGGGCCAGTCAACGGATCGAGCGCCATTTTATGGATCAGGTGCGGGGTCTCTTCCGCCACTTTCTCAATTTCCACGCCGCCTTCGGTGGACGCCATAAACACCACGCGACGGGTGCCACGGTCCACTACTGCGCCGAGATACAGTTCCTGATCAATATCGGTCGCGGATTCAACCAGAATCTGGTTTACCGGCTGGCCATGGGCGTCAGTCTGATAGGTCACCAGACGCTTGCCTAACCAGTTTTCCGCAAACGTACGGATCTCTTCTTTACTGTTAACCACTTTCACACCGCCCGCTTTACCGCGGCCACCGGCATGAACCTGACATTTAACCACCCACGGACCTGCGCCAATCTTTGAGGCTGCTTCTTCCGCTTCACGTGGCGTGGTGCAGGCGTAACCGGTAGGTGCCGGCAGGCCATACCGTGCAAACAGCTGTTTCGCCTGGTATTCGTGTAAGTTCATGATGTTCTATCCATTCAGAGCTGAAAAGATTTGGCCGAATTCGCATTGTCACCCTGCCCTTTCAGGCGGTAACAACGCGGATATGCGGCCACACATAGGGTTGGGCACGATCATCGCCGTGCCCGACGGGGTCAGACATCCAGCAGCAGGCGCGTCGGATCTTCCAACAACTCCTTGATCGCCACCAGATAACCAACGGATTCACGACCGTCGATCAAACGGTGATCGTAAGAAAGCGCCAGATACATCATTGGCTGGATCACCACCTGACCATTGACCGCCATTGGACGATCTTTGATCGCATGCATACCCAGAATCGCGCTCTGCGGCGGGTTGATAATCGGGGTCGACATCAGTGAACCAAACACACCACCATTGGTGATGGTGAAGTTACCGCCGGTCAGTTCTTCAACGGTCAGTTTGCCGTCGCGACCTTTCACCGCCAGTTCTTTGATTTTTTTCTCGATATCGGCCATGCCCAGCGCATCGACATCACGCAGTACCGGCGTAACCAGACCACGTGGCGTGGAAACGGCGATGCTGACGTCGAAGTAGTTGTGGTACACCACCTCTTCACCATCAATTGAGGCATTCACTTCCGGATAGCGTTTCAGCGCTTCAACCACCGCTTTGATGTAGAAGGACATAAAGCCCAGACGCACACCGTGGCGTTTCTCGAACGCGTCGCCATACTGCTTACGCAGATCCATAATTGGCTTCATGTTCACTTCGTTGAAGGTGGTCAGCATTGCGGTGCTGTTTTTCGCTTCCAGCAGACGCTCGGCGACACGCTTACGCAGACGCGTCATTGGCACGCGTTTTTCACTGCGACCAGCCAGTGCTGGCGCAGGCGCGGCAGCGGCAGGTTTCGCTTCTGCTTTATTCGGCGCCGCTTTGCTGTTGGCCAGATGTTTTTCCACATCTTCACGCGTCAGACGACCACCAACACCGCTGCCTTTAATCGCAGAAGCATCCAGATCGTGCTCGGCAATCAGGCGACGGATCGCCGGGCTAAGCGCATCGTTGCTCTCTTCTTCCAGCCCGGCAGTATGACGCTGCGCTGGGGTTGACTCTTTGGTGTCAGATTTTGCTGAAGTCTCTTTACCACCGCTGTTGCCCTCTTTCAGACGACCCAGCGCCTGACGAGACGTTACGGTAGCGCCCTCATCTTCCAGAATGGCTTCAAGGATACCGTCGACAGCAGCCGGAACTTCCAGCACCACTTTATCCGTTTCAATTTCAACCAGCACTTCATCGCGCTGGACGCTGTCGCCCGGTTTTTTGTGCCAGGTTGCCACAGAGGCATCGGCAACAGATTCAGGCAGGTCGGGAACGAGAATATCTACGCTACTCATTATCTATCCTTTATTTAATCAACGTTCAGCGCGTCATTAACCAGGTCTTGCTGCTGTTTCTGGTGAACGTACATGTAGCCAACGGCCGGCGAAGCGGATGCTGGACGCCCGGCGTAACGTAATGAAGCTGCAAAAGGCACAACTTCACGGAAGTGATGCTGACTGCAATACCAGGCGCCCTGGTTTAGCGGCTCTTCCTGACACCAGACGAAATCATGTACATGTGAATAAGGCTGCAACGCTTCCTGTACCGCTTTATGCGGGAATGGATACAGCTGCTCAATACGTACAATAGCCACGTCAGTTTGTTCGTTTTTGCGACGCTGCTCTAGCAGGTCATAGTAAACCTTACCAGAACATAGCACGACGCGTTTAACCCCTTGCGGATCAAGGTCATCAATCTCGCCGATTGCCGGTTTAAAGCCACCGGTCGCCAGTTCTTCCAGCGTGGAAATCGCCAGCGGATGGCGCAGCAGAGATTTTGGCGACATGACCACCAGCGGGCGACGCATGCCGCGCAGCGCCTGACGGCGCAACATGTGATATACCTGCGCCGGGGTTGAAGGCACGCAAACCTGCATATTCTGCTCGGCGCACAATTGCAGATAACGTTCCAGACGCGCGGAGGAGTGCTCCGGCCCCTGGCCTTCGTAGCCGTGCGGCAGCAACATCACCAGGCCACACATCCGGCCCCATTTCTGTTCACCGGAGCTGATAAACTGGTCGATAACCACCTGTGCGCCGTTGGCGAAATCACCAAACTGCGCTTCCCAGATGGTGAGGGTGCGCGGCTCAGCGGTGGCATAACCATACTCAAACGCCAGTACCGCTTCTTCCGACAACACCGAGTCCCACACCTTAAATACACCCTGCCCGTTATGGATATGTTGCAGCGGGGTATAGGTCGAGCCGTTGGCCTGGTTGTGGATCACCGCATGACGGTGGAAGAAAGTGCCGCGCGCCATATCTTCACCGGAGAGACGGCACGGAATGCCTTCATCAACCAGCGTGGCGTAGGCGAGGTTTTCCGCCGCGCCCCAGTCAAATGCTTTCTCACCGGCGGCCATCGACGCGCGATCGTTGTAGATTTTCGCCACACGCGACTGCATTTCGACATTCTCCGGCACATGGCTGATACGTTTAGCCAGTTCCTGCAGACGTTTCAGATCCATCGATGCCGGGTAAGCTTCGTCCCAGTCATGATTCAGATACGGCGACCAGGTGAAGGAGTGCAGGCTCATCGGACGCCATTCTGGCACCACACATTCGCCCTCATCGAGCGCATCGCGGTACAGGTTGACCATTTCCGTGGCATCTTCCAGGCTGGCGACTTTTTCGCTTTCCAGCTTGTCAGCATACAACTTACGCGGCGTCGGGTGCTTTTTGATCTTCTGGTACATAAGTGGCTGGGTGGCGCTTGGCTCATCCGCTTCGTTATGACCATGACGACGGTAGCAGACCAGATCGATAAATACGTCGCGTTTGAAGGTGTTACGGAAATCCAACGCCAGACGGGTAACAAAGGCCACCGCTTCAGGATCGTCAGCATTCACGTGGAAAATCGGCGCCAGCACCATTTTACCGATATCGGTACAGTACTGCGTGGAACGGGCGTCTTTCGGGTTAGAGGTAGTGAATCCCACCTGGTTGTTAATCACGATACGAACGGTACCGCCAACTTCATAACCGCGCGCCTGTGACATGTTCAGGGTTTCCTGCACCACGCCCTGGCCGGTGACGGCGGCATCACCATGAATGGTGATTGGCAATACTTTATTGCTGCTCGGTTCGTCGAGACGATCGAGACGGGCGCGTACCGAGCCCATCACCACCGGGCTGACGATCTCCAGGTGCGACGGGTTAAACGCCAGCGCCAGATGCACCATACCGCCTTCGGTTTCCACGTCGGAAGAGAAGCCCATATGGTACTTAACGTCACCGGTGCCGAGCGTCTCTTTATGCTTACCGGAGAATTCGTCGAACAGATCCTGCGGCTTTTTACCGAGCACGTTAATCAGGACATTCAGACGACCACGGTGCGCCATACCTAATACCACTTCACGGGTTCCGCTCTTACCGGCATGACGAATCATTTCGTTAAGCATCGGCACCAGTGCGTCACCGCCTTCAAGCGAGAAGCGTTTAGCGCCGGGGAATTTCGCCCCGAGATAACGCTCCAGACCTTCCGCAGCGGTCAGCTGTTTCAGAAAGCCTTTCTTCTCTTCATTGGTGAAACTGGCGTGCCCCACTACCGATTCGATACGCTGCTGGATCCAGCGTTTCTCTTCAGTATTGGTGATGTGCATATACTCTGCACCGATCGATCCACAATAGGTCTGCTCAAGCGCCTCGAAGAGATCGGCGAGCTTCATGGTCTCTTTACCGATGGCAAAGGAGCCAACGTTAAAGGTCTCCTGGAAATCCGCGTCAGTCAGATCGTGGAAAGCCGGATCGAGATCCGGCACCGCTTCCTGTTTCCACAGGCCCAGCGGATCAAGTCTGGCACTCTGATGGCCGCGAAAACGAAACGCGTTAATCAGCTGCAGAACTTTAACCTGCTTGGAGTTGGTTTCCGGATCGGTAACAGAGGAGGTGTAACGCGAAGCATCTTTCGCCAGACGACGGAAATAGTCACGCGTTGCAGAGTGGAATTGCTCAGGTCTAACCCCAGTGCCAGGAAGCTGCTGGAATAACGACTGCCATGCAGCATCAACAGAGTCAGGATCGGTTAGAAAATCCTCATAGAGCTGCTCTATGTAGGACTGGTTCGCGCCGGCCAGCCAGGAGGAGTCCAGCCAGGGCTTCATCGCGCTGTTCTGCATTGTGATCCCTTAAGCATTTTATGCTTTTTTTCGAGGTTTCATTTTTTGCCGGGTTAACGGCTTGCCGTAGTACAAGTTCGATACGAGCACTGTGCGCGATCGGCGCCCGGCCCGTAAGGGAACCTTTAAAAACGATCGCCGCGCGCGCAAACGTTTATAAAGGCTTCCTGAATATCCGGGAACCCTGAGGTTCCCGGAAAACTCGCTGTTAAGCGCCTCTCTGCAACAACATCGACTTGATATGGCCGATGGCGCGCGTCGGATTGAGTCCCTTCGGACATACGCTCACACAGTTCATAATGCTGTGACAGCGGAATACGCTGAAAGCATCGTTCAGGTCGTCAAGACGCGCATCGGTTTCCGTATCACGACTGTCAATCAGGAAACGGTACGCCGCCAGTAACCCTGCCGGACCGATAAACTTGTCCGGGTTCCACCAGAATGACGGGCATGAGGTTGAACAGCACGCACAAAGAATACATTCGTACAGGCCATCCAGCTTTTCACGTTGCTCCGGTTCCTGCAGATGTTCGCGTGCAGGCGGATTCTCTCCATTATTCAACAGGTAAGGTTTAATCTTCTCATATTGAGTGTAGAACTGGCTCATGTCTACTACCAGATCGCGAATGACAGGCAATCCCGGCAGCGGACGGATAACAATTTTCTTTGTGCCATTGCCCAGCGCCGACACCGGCGTGATACAGGCAAGGCCATTCTTGCCGTTCATATTCAGACCGTCGGAGCCGCACACCCCTTCACGGCAGGAGCGGCGGAACGCCAGCGTCGGATCCTTCTCTTTCAGACGCATTAGCGCGTCCAGCAACATCATGTCGCGTCCTTCATCACTCTCCAGCGTGTATTCCTGCATGCGCGGAGCGTTATCAACATCCGGGTTGTAACGATAAATAGAAAATTCGAGTCTCATCGTCTTATCTCCGCAACTAGTAAGTACGCGCTTTCGGCGGGAAGGCTTCACGCAGCTTCGGCGCCATATTCACTTCACGGCGCGTCATGCTCTCGCTATCAGGCAGATACAAGCTGTGGCACAACCAGTTGGCATCATCACGATCCGGGAAGTCGAAGCGGCTATGAGCGCCACGGCTTTCGGTACGATAGTTAGCGGAGACTGCTGTGGCATATGCCGTTTCCATCAGGTTATCCAGCTCCAGGCACTCAACGCGCTGGGTGTTAAAGTCGCTGGAACGGTCATCCAGACGCGCATTTTTCAGGCGCTCGCGCAGCAGTTTCAGCTCCTGCAGACCTTTGGCCATCGCATCGCCTTCACGGAATACCGAGAAGTTGTTCTGCATACAGGCCTGCAACGCTTTGCGCAGCTCCGCCGGATCTTCGCCAGTAACATTATTGTTCCAGCGATTGAGGCGCGCCAGTGAAGCGTCGATTTCCGCTTCGCTGGCATCACGCAGTTCACCCTGCTGCTCAATCGATTCCTGCAGATGCAGACCCGCAGCACGACCAAACACCACCAGATCCAGCAGCGAGTTGCCGCCCAGACGGTTAGCGCCATGTACTGATACGCAGGCGATTTCACCGACGGCAAACAGACCCGGCACCACCACATCGTCGCCCTGCTCATTGACCGTCAGCGCCTGACCGGTCACACGGGTCGGAATGCCGCCCATCATATAGTGACAGGTCGGGATCACCGGAATCGGCTCTTTCACCGGATCGACGTGCGCAAAAGTACGCGACAGCTCCAGAATGCCCGGCAGACGCGATTCCAGCACCTCTTTACCTAAATGATCGAGTTTCAGTTTCGCGTGCGGACCCCATGGGCCATCACAGCCACGCCCTTCACGGATTTCGATCATAATCGAACGCGCCACCACGTCACGACCGGCAAGATCTTTGGCATTCGGGGCGTAACGCTCCATAAAGCGCTCGCCATGCTTATTCAGCAGGTAACCCCCTTCACCACGACAACCTTCCGTGACCAGCACCCCCGCGCCGGCGATACCGGTTGGGTGGAACTGCCACATTTCCATATCCTGCACCGGCACGCCAGCGCGCAGCGCCATACCGACACCGTCACCGGTATTGATATGCGCATTGGTAGTGGACTGATAAATACGACCGGCGCCGCCGGTGGCCAGCACTGTGGCGCGCGCTTTAAAATAGACCACTTCGCCATCTTCGATATTCAGCGCGGTGCAACCGACCACTGCGCCATCGGCGTTTTTCACCAGATCCAGCGCATACCATTCGGAGAAGATAGTGGTTTTGTTTTTCAGGTTCTGCTGATACAGAGTGTGCAGCAAGGCGTGACCGGTACGGTCAGCCGCAGCGGCGGTACGCGCCGCCTGCTCGCCGCCAAAGTTCAGCGACTGGCCGCCGAACGGACGCTGATAAATGCGGCCATCGTCGAGACGGGAAAACGGCAGCCCCATATGCTCCAGTTCCAGAATCGCTTCCGGGCCGGTATTACACATATATTCAATCGCGTCCTGGTCACCGATATAGTCGGAACCTTTGACGGTATCGTACATATGCCATTCCCAGTTATCTTCATGGGTGTTACCCAGCGCAACGGTAATCCCCCCCTGCGCAGACACGGTATGGGAACGGGTAGGAAAAACTTTTGACAACAGGGCACAGGTTTTGCCCGATTGGGAAATCTGCAGCGCAGCACGCATGCCTGCACCGCCAGCGCCGATCACAACGGCGTCAAATTCTCTGACTGGCAATTTCATTAAGCACCCCACACCACAACAGTTCCATAAAATGCATACACCAACAACGCCAGCACCACCACCAGCTGCAACATCAGTCGCAAGCCAACCGGTTTAACGTAGTCAGTCAGCACCTGCCACATCCCAATCCAGCCATGCACCAGAATGGATAACAGCGTCAGAAGGGTGAACACTTTGGTAAAGGAGGAGGCAAAAAATCCACGCCAGATATCGTAGGTCAGGGTATCTGACACCACGAGGAAACCGAGGATATAAAGCACATAGAGAGTAATAACCATGGCTGCGGCACGTAGCAGCAGCCAGTCATGTATACCATTACGCCCCAGAGCAGAAGCATTGCTTACCATACGAGGACTCCTGCCAGAATTGAAAGCACGACGGTGAGACCAAAAGTTATCTGAGCGGAACGCGTACCAATTTGCAGCGTTTCACCAAGAAAACCAAAATCCATCAGCATATGGCGAATGCCACCGGCAATATGATAAGCCAGTGCAGTTAAAATGCCCCATACGATGAATTTAACAAAAAAGCTGTCCATAACGGCAGATGCCTGCAGGAAGCCTTCGGGTGAGGAGAGAGAGAGACCCAGTAGCCAGAGCAGAATACCGACAGCCACAAAAGTGATCACGCCGGAGACGCGGTGGAGAATGGACGCTATCGCAGTAACGGGAAACCGGATCGTAGTGAGATCCAAGTTGACAGGTCTTTGTTTTTTCACGGTTTTGCCCACACAGCCTTTCTTATTTTGCTTCCTCCGGTCCTGAAGGGGGTCAGACAGCGTTAACAATCGAAAGCACAGCGCCAGGCACTAAAACTGCAACGTCCAGTGTCAAAACGACGCGTATGAAACGCTGGGTGGCTCCTACAGCAGGGTATTCCGGAGACCTGGCCGAAGTATAGGGGGATCACATTCTTATTACAATTCCCCTACAAACTGTTTGGGAACATTTAGGTTGAACAGTGATCAACCTCACGATTTTCACAATTTATACAAATTTAATTATCTGATTTGACAAAAGTTCAACATTCCTGTTACAAACGAACAATTGAAAACCCTATGATGCACAAAAGTTATGGGGATACACTTTCCCCTAAGCGTAAGTTATGTAACATTGATTGGGTGAGCCACCCGAAAGCATCAGGAAATGGTTACGAGAACAATAATGTCCAGACCGGATCTTTAACAACCGTGTAACGCAGCATGTCATGCCTGACGGACCCTCGCTTGTAAGCGCCCATCGCTCTGTACCCTGCAAGATTTACCATGCCACAGAGTCGATAGACTGCATCTCTACGCAAGCAATCCGGGTATGATAGCCAGTCAAGGTGTCAAAGATCCCTACAAATAAGGCGCTAAGGAGACTGTAATGGCTGATAAAAAAGCGACGCTAACCCGAGATGGCGAAGCTCCTATTGAGCTAGACGTGCTGCAAGGTACGCTTGGAGAAGACGAAATTGATATCCGGACCCTGGGTTCGCATGGTCTGTTTACGTTTGACCCGGGCTTTACCTCGACGGCGTCCTGCGAATCCAAAATCACCTTTATTGATGGCGATGAAGGCATTCTGCTGCACCGCGGTTTTCCAATTGACCAACTCGCCCTGCACTCTAATTACCTGGAAGTGTGCTATATCCTGCTGAACGGCGAAGCGCCGACGCAGGCGCAGTTTGATGAATTCCGTACCACCGTCACCCGCCACACCATGATTCATGAGCAGATTAACCGTCTGTTTATGGGCTTCCGTCGCGACTCACACCCAATGGCGGTGATGTGCGGCGTCACCGGCGCGCTGGCGGCATTTTACCACGACTCATTAGATGTCAACATTGAACGCCACCGCGAAATCGCCGCATTCCGTCTGCTGTCGAAAATGCCGACGGTCGCCGCGATGTGTTACAAATATTCGATTGGCCAGCCGTTTGTCTATCCACGTAATGACCTCTCCTACGCGGGTAACTTCCTGAATATGATGTTCTCTACCCCGTGCGAAGAGTACGTGGTCAATCCGGTGCTGGAACGCGCCATGGACCGTATTCTGGTACTGCATGCCGATCACGAACAGAACGCCTCGACCTCAACCGTGCGTACCGCCGGTTCCTCTGGCGCCAATCCTTTTGCCTGTATCGCGGCGGGCATCGCCTCGCTGTGGGGACCGGCGCATGGCGGCGCCAACGAAGCCTGTCTGCGTATGCTGGAAGAGATCAGCAGCGTCGATCATATCCCTGAATTTGTGAAACGTGCGAAAGACAAAAATGACTCTTTCCGTCTGATGGGCTTTGGCCATCGCGTTTACAAAAACTATGATCCGCGCGCCACCGTCATGCGTGAAACCTGCCATGAAGTGCTGAACGAGCTGGGTATGAAAGATGACCTGCTGGAAGTGGCCATGGAGCTGGAGCACATCGCGCTGAACGACCCGTACTTTATCGAGCGTAAACTCTATCCAAACGTCGATTTCTACTCTGGTATTATTCTGAAAGCGATGGGTATTCCGTCGTCGATGTTTACCGTGATCTTCGCTATGGCGCGTACCGTCGGCTGGATTGCACACTGGAAAGAGATGCATGACGACGGCATTAAAATTGCCCGTCCGCGTCAGCTTTATACCGGTTACGATAAGCGTGAATTCGCTTCGCAGCTGAAGCAGGACAACTAATACGGTGATGCAGGGGCAGCGAGAACGCTGCCATCAGGTCAGGGATCAATCCGTAATACGGGCGGCGAGAACGCCGCCCCTACAGATCGGGTGTAGGGGCGGCGTTTTCGTCGCCCTTTTGTATTACACCGCCGGGGTTAAAAACAGCGTCTCGCACTGGCGCGCAATATCCCACAGCTTCTGGCGGATTACCTGCTTCAGCTGCAATACAGACTGCGATTGTGGCCGATCGCGACGACTAATCAGCATGACTTCAAATGGCAACGGCTGCGCAATCGGCAGAATTTTCAGCTGTCCGACATAGCGACAGGCGGTAAACAGATCGACAATCCCCACGCCGCCACCCGCCAGCGTCATATCAGCAATCACCGAATAGGTTTTAATCGACAGCGACACCGCCGGTTGCAGCGCTTTGTCACGCAGCGCGCGATGCAACACACGCCCCAGCGGATCCTGCTGCTGCATCATTAACAGGTTGTTCTGACACAGCCACTCCAGCGTCACCGCGCCGTTTTGCGGGCTGTTCAGCGGCAATAATGCCACCATCGACGACTGAAACAGTGGCTCCGCCAGTAAATCAGCGTGCACCTGCTGACCAAAGGCCAGCGCAAAATCGAGCTCGTCGTTTAGCAGACTGTGGCACAAGGCGCTGAAATGCTCGGTCACCAGTTCCACATTTACCGACGAAGCCTGCTGACGATAAGCTACCAGCGCCGGCGCCAGCACCATCTGGCCAAAGGCGTGCGCAGCGCCGAGACGCACGATCTGCCCTTCGCCGCGCCGTAGCTGATCGGTAAGCTGACTGATAACTTGCAGACGCTGATACAGCTCATCCACTTCCGGCAGCAGCCGGCGTCCTTCGGCAGTAACCACCATCCCCTGCACACGGCGCTCAAACAGCGCAAAGCCCAGCTGCTGCTCAGCGTGATTCAGCACGCGACTGACATTCGGTTGTGACACATTTAACAAGCGCGCCGCGCCGCTGATGGTGCCGCTCTGCACAATGGCCTGAAAAACTTCGATATGACGCAATCGCATGAGTTTATGGCTCGCTTAACTAATCCTGAGCATAAGCAATGCAAGGATAGTGCCGAACCCGCATCCGTCTGGTGTTTATTCCCCCCAGCTGGCTTCCAGCACTCTTATCCAGTTGCGGTAACAGATCTTCTCCAGCAACGCGCGGTCGTAACCACGTTGCGCCAGCGCCTTCACTAACAGCGGCAGACCGGCGACATCTTTCATATCCGGTGGAATCGTGGTGCCGTCGAAATCGGAACCAAAGCCGACGCCATCTTCGCCCACTTTTTCCAGCAGATAATCGACATGGCGTACGATCTCATTAACGGTGGCATCAGGACTCTTTTTGCCATCTTCACGCAGGAACATGGTGCCAAAATTCACCCCGACAAAGCCGTTGCTCTCGCGGATAGCCGCCAGCTGCTTATCGGTAAGATTGCGCGACTGCGCGCAGAGCGCATGGGCATTGGAGTGGCTGGCCACCAGCGGCGCGTCGGAGATGGCGGCGGTTTGCCAGAAGCCCTTCTCATCCATATGCGACAGATCAACCATAATGCGCAGCTGGTTGCAGGCGCGCACCAGACGTAATCCGGCCTCCGTCAGACCCGCGCCAATATCGGGTGATGAGGGGAAGCGGAACGGCACGCCATCGCCAAAAATATTCGGACGGCTCCACAACGGGCCAAGGGTGCGCAGCCCGGCAGCGTATAACACCTCCAGCAACTCAAGATCGGCATCCAGCGCCTCTGCACCTTCAATGTGCATCACCATCGCCAGGACTTTGTTCTCAATACTGTGACGAATATCCGCAGCGGTGCGGCAGATTTTCGCCTGGCCATTAGAATTTTTTTCAATGCGAATTAAGGTATTGAGCAGCGAAAAAGTGATATTGCGCGCTTCTTCAATTGAAGGCGTTTCAGGCACATCGCTGAAATTTAACTTGCCTGGCACACTTCTTGCCTTAACTCCCCCCGTTGGGACATAAGTCGCAAAAAGACCACCGGCCATACCGCCCTGTCTGATACGCGGTAAATCCATCTGACCCGCGGCAGGACCATTAAGAAAAGCACCAACCGGATCGGCAGCGTGTGAGCGCCACAGGCGCAGCAGCACATCATTGTGACCGTCAAAAACCGGCACAAGGTCGGCGTCAGAAAATAGCGTATCAGACATAAATTGAAGTCCCGTAAACGGATAAGCGGTAGAAGACGATGCATCATAAAAGCGCAGACGCACAGGCGCTTGCACTGAAAAGAGGCATCTTTTTGTCGCCGGAGAAAATAAGTTGCTCCTGACAATATTAACCACCGCCTTTTAACAGAAGTCAAGGCGAAAACAACACTTAAACTTAAAAATAATATTAAATATCAACCAGTTGGAGAAATCATGGTTACCAGAAGACGTTTTCTTGCAGGATGCTCAGCGGTTCCGTTTCTTTCTTATCTTAGCCTGAACAGCAGCAGCGCCTTTGCCGCCACCCCGGCCAGCATGCTGGTGATGGCGATGCAGATCGACAATATGACCAGTCTGGATCCGGCAGAAAGCTTTGAGGCGATTGGCTCTGAAGTGACGGGCAACCTCTATCAACGGCTGGTAATGCCAAACCCGGAAAAACCCAGTGAAATCCGCGGCGAGCTGGCAAAAAGCTGGGAAGTCAGCAGCGACGGCAAGACCTTTACTTTCCATCTCGACCCGTCGGTGAAATTCTCCGATGGCAGCCCGCTGACCGCTGAAGATGCCGCCTTCTCTTTGCAGCGCGTCGTTAAACTGGATAAAAGCCCGGCGTTTATTATCAACCAGTTCGGTTTTACCAAAGATAACGTTGAGCAGATGATTGTGGCGAAAGACGCCCAAACGCTGGTGCTGAACCTCGCCGAACCGGCAGCAGAAACCTTCCTGCTGTATTGCCTGTCGGCGCCGGTAGGTAGCATCGTGCAGAAAAAAGCGGCGCTAGCCAATCAGCAAACCGGCGATCTGGGTAATGGCTGGATGAAACAGCAGAGCGCCGGTTCCGGCCCGTTCACCCTGCGCGCATGGAAAGCCAGTGAAAGCATTATTCTCGAGAAAAACCCGCATAACCCGTCGAAAACCAGCACCAAACGCGTAATTATCAAACATATCGTCGATCCTTCCGCTCAGCTGCTGATGCTGCAGAAAGGCGATGTCGATATCGCGCGCGATCTGACCACCGAACAGCTGAAACCGTTGCAGGGTGATAAAAACTTCAACGTCTATAAGACGGATGTTTCCACCATCATGCTGATGTCATGCAATACCACTAATGAGCATCTGCAAAAGCCACAGGTGTGGCAGGCGCTGAAGTGGGCTATCGACTACAACAGCATCCAGCAAAATATTCTGCCGCTGACGCATAAAGTGCATCAGAGCTTCCTGCCTTCCGGCTTCCCGGCGGCGCTGGACGATCAGCCGTTTAAAGTCGATGTCGCCAAAGCCAAGGCGCTGCTGGCGGAAGCGGGCTATGCGGATGGCTTTGAAATCACCCTCGATCACTACTCGGCGCAGCCTTACCCGGATATCGCGCAGGCGCTGCAAACCCAGCTGGGCGCAGTGGGCATCAAAGTGTCGCTGATCTCTTCTGAAAACCGTCAGGTGCTGACCAAAATGCGCGCCCGTACCCATCAGCTGGCGCTGACTGCCTGGGGCGCGGACTATTTCGATCCTAACTCCAACACCGAAGCGTTCTGCGTTAATACCGACAACAGCAGCGGTGCGCGTAACCGTACGCTCGCCTGGCGTTGCGGCTGGTCTGACGATGCATTTAACAAAATGACCGTCGCCGCGTTGCATGAAGCCGATCCGGCGAAGCGTATCGCTTTGTATGAGCAGATTCAGCGCGAACACCGTGAAAAAAGTCCGTTTATTGAGATGATGCAGGATATGAAAAACATCGCCTGCGGTAAAAACATCACCGGCGTGCATATGACTGTACTGCGCGACAACCCGTTTGAGCAGGTGAAAAAAGCGTAATGTCGTCGTTTAAACGTTTACTCAGCACGCTGAGCAGCCTGGTGCTGACGCTGTTTGGTTTGTCAGTGTTAACGTTCTTTATTGGTCGGGTCATGCCGACCGATCCGGTACTGGCTGCGGTGGGTGATAACGCACCGCAGTCGGTCGTAGAACGTGTCAGACAAGAAATGGGGCTGGATCAGCCCCTGTACATGCAATTTGGCCACTATCTCAATCAACTGCTGCACGGCGATTTAGGTCGTTCAGTGCTGACCCATAACGAAGTGACCACTGATATCGCCCGTTTCTTCCCGGCGACGCTGGAACTGGCGACGGCGGCGATTATTATTGCGGCGATTGTTGGCATTCCACTCGGCGTCTGGGCGGCGGTGCGTCAGGGCAAAACCCTCGATCAGGTTATCCGCGTGGTCTGTCTTGCCGGACACTCACTGCCGGTCTTTGTGCTGGCGCTGCTGAGCCTGCTGATCTTCTATGCGGTACTCGGCATCGCCCCAGGTCCGGGACGTCAGGATATTATCTTCCAGGATATGGTGCCGCAGGTCACTGGCCTGCTGACCGTCGATTCACTGCTGGCCGGGGATTATGACGCTTTCCGCGATGCGCTGGCGCATATGGCGCAGCCAGTATTGATCCTTGCCTACTTCAGCATGGCCTATATCACGCGTATGACGCGCACCTTTATGCTGAATGCCCTGAGCGGCGAATTTGTGATTACCGCACGGGCGAAAGGGCTGTCATCGCGACGGGTGATCTGGCGTCACGCCTTCCCTACCGTGGCGGTGCAGCTGGTCACGGTGCTGGCGCTGACTTACGCCGGGCTACTGGAAGGCGCGGTGGTAACGGAAAATGTCTTTGCCTGGCCGGGGCTCGGTCAATACCTCACCACTTCACTGATGAATGCTGATATGAATCCGGTGGTTGGCGCTACGCTGCTGGTCGGGGCGACCTACGTCCTGCTGAACCAGCTCGCCGACCTCCTCTACCGACTTTGGGATCCGCGCGTAAAATGAAATCTCTGACAAGAGCATGGTTGCTCGATGAAACTCCCGCCACCCGCCGTCAGGCGGTGTGGGGCCGACGCTATCGTTTATGGCTTGGCCTGCGCGAAAACCCGCTGGCGATGTCCGGGCTGCTGGTGATTCTGGCGGTGCTGCTGCTGTCGCTGCTCGCCCCGCTGCTGACGCCTTACACGCCAGGCAGCCAGGATCTGACCAACCGCCTTGCCGCACCCTCTCTGCAGCACTGGCTGGGCACCGATGAGCTGGGACGCGACGTCTGGACGCGGATTATCTTTGGCGGACGCACCACGCTGGGCATGGTAATTGCCGTGGTGCTGCTGACCGCGCCGCTGGGCCTGCTGATTGGCTGTATTGCCGGTTATGTCGGCGGCTGGTTAGACAAAACCCTGATGCGTCTGACCGATATTTTCCTCGCCTTCCCGCGACTGATTCTGGCGCTGGCGTTTGTCGCCGCGCTGAAACCGGGCGTGGAAAGTGCGGTGCTGGCGATTGCGCTGACAGCCTGGCCGCCCTACGCCCGGCTGGCGCGCGCCGAAACCCTGCAGTTTCGAAACAGTGATTTTATCGCCGCCAGCCGTATCACCGGCGCGTCACCGCTGCGTATTATTTTGCGCCATGTGATGCCACTGTGTGTGCCGAGCCTGATTGTGCGCGTCACGCTGGATATGAGCTCAATTATTATTACCGCCGCCAGCCTTGGCTTCCTCGGCATGGGCGCGCAGCCACCGTCACCGGAATGGGGCACCATGATTGCCACCGCCCGTCGCTTCCTGTTTAGCGAATGGTGGGTGCCACTGATGCCCTGTATCGCGATATTCCTCACTTCACTGGCGTTCAACTTCCTTGGCGATGGCCTGCGGGACGTCCTCGATCCTAAGGAGCGCTAGATGCTGGTCGAAATTGAAAACCTGCGCATTACCTTTACCAGCCGCACCGAGAGTTTCGAGGCTGTTCGCGGTGTCTCCATCAGCGTCGGCAAAGAGAAGTTCGCCATTGTCGGCGAAAGTGGCTCCGGCAAATCACTGACCGCGCGTAGTCTGATGCAGTTGCTACCCGGCAACGCCCGGGTGCAGGCCGACAAGCTAAGCTTTGACGGCATCGATTTACGCGGCGCCAGCGAGAAAACCCTGCGCAAAATTCGTGGCAAACGCGTCGGCTTTATTTTGCAGGATCCGAAATACTCACTTAATCCGGTAATGACCATCGGCCAGCAGATTGCCGAAGCCTGGCGCGAGCATAAAGGCGGCAGCAAAAAAGCGGCGATGGCGGCGGCGATTGATCTGCTTCAGCAGGTGAAAATCCGCGATCCGGAACGGGTGGCAAAACGCTATCCACATGAAGTCTCCGGCGGCATGGGTCAGCGTGTGATGATCGCCATGATGCTGGCGCCGGATCCGGAACTGCTGATTGCCGATGAACCGACCAGTGCGCTGGATGCCACCGTGCAGGCGGAAATCCTGAAGCTGATTGATGAACTGGTGTCACAGCGCGGTATGGGACTGATTTTGATCAGCCACGATCTGCCACTGGTTTCCCACTTCTGCGACCGTGTGGCGGTGATGTATGCCGGACGGATTGTCGAAATGCTGGACGCGGGCCAGCTGCAACAGGCGCAACATCCTTACACCAAAGGTTTACTTGCCTGCCTGCCCTCACTGCGCCATCCACGCGATCGGCTGCCGGTGATGAAACGTGAAGCTGCATGGCGGGAAGAAATATGATTGATATCGATAAATTACATATCGCCTTTGGCTCGCATAAAGTGGTTAAAGGCGTCAGTTTTCAGGTTGGTAATGGCGAAAGCTTCGGCATCGTCGGCGAGAGCGGATCGGGCAAATCCACTATTCTGCGCGTACTGGCCGGGCTGAATAATGAGTGGCAGGGCAAGGTGGAATTTGGCGGTACGCAGCTCACCGCCCATCGTGGCCGCAACTTCTTCCGTCAGGTGCAGATGGTATTCCAGGATCCCTATGGCTCGCTGCATCCACGCCAGACTATCGACCGCATTTTGCATGAGCCGCTGCTGGTGCACCGCCTCGATCGCGCCGAACAGCGCATCGCGACAGCATTACAGGAAGTCGGTCTGCCTGCCGCGGTACGTTTTCGTTATCCGCATCAGCTTTCCGGTGGACAGCGTCAGCGCGTGGCGATTGCGCGCGCGATGATTGCCGAACCGGAAGTATTATTGCTGGATGAACCGACCTCGGCGCTGGACGTTTCGGTACAGGCGGAAATTCTGAATTTGCTTAGCGATCTGCGGGAAGAGCGTAAGCTCACCTATATTATGGTGACCCATAATCTGGCGGTAGTGACCCATCTCTGCCAGCGCATCGGCGTCATGCAGCATGGACAGATGGTGGAGCAGCTCAGCTCTGACGATCTGCGTGCGCGGCGCATTCAGCATCCGCACACCGCAGAACTGTTCGACTTAAGTATCACTCTTGAGGAACCCGCATGAAGCTAAACTGGCAACATGCCAGCGATATTGCCGCCCAACTGGCCGCCAGCTGGAACCAGCCCGGCGCACCGGGTGGCGCTGTCACCCTGTTTGATGGTGAAAAGATCCACGCCACCCACGCCGGTGGCCTCGCGGATCTCGCGCAGCAGACGCCCTTCAGCGCCGACAGCGTGGTGCGTTTCGCCTCAGTGACTAAACATCTGTTCGCCACCATGGTCACCGGTCCGGCCAGCGACCGGCTGAATTTGCAGGACAGTCTGGCGCAGCATCTGCCGCAGCTGACTGGCGATGCAGGCAAGGTCACCGTCGGCCAGGCGCTGGATATGACCTCTGGTCTGCCGGACGTACGTGAAACCCTGTCGCTGCTCGGTTTGTCGGTGTATAACGCCACCAGCGCCGCCTCATTACTGGATTTTGTCGCCAGCAATGGCGACCTGAGCTATCCCTGCGGCAGCGAAGTCTCCTACTCCAATACCGGCTATCGCCTGGTGGAAGAGGCGCTGAAAGCCAAAGGGGTACTGTTTAACGATCTGCTGCAACAGCATATCTGCCAGCCGCTGGATATTCGCCTGATTGCGCCGGAAAGCTGGTTTGATATTGTGCCGGGCCTGGTCCCAGGTTACTGGCGCCAGGGCAGTCAGTGGCAGCTGGCCAGCGCCGGACTGCATCTCTCAGCATCCGGTAGCGTCACCGGCAGCGCTAACCATCTCAGCCGCTGGTTACAGTCGGTACTGGCGGATCAGGGACCGGGCGCAGGCGTACTGGCGCGCCTGAGTGCACCGCGCTACTTAGCCGATGGCCGTGAAAGCGGTTATGGCCTTGGTGTGGCGCATTCGCAGATTGGCGCCCACCGGCTGGTGGGTCACGGCGGTTCCCATGCCGGTTACAAAAGCTATTTCCTGCTGCATCCTGAACTGAAGGTCGGACTGGCGCTGGTTGCTAACCGCGAAGATGTCACCACCTTTGAAAACGCCTTAAAAATCATGGCGGCGCTGCTGGATGAATCCCTGCCGGAAAAAGGTCATGATCTGCAACCCGGGCTGTATGCGGCGGAAGAAGGCAGCGACTGGCTGGAGATTAACGGGGTGACCGCCACCTGGCTGGGCGCCGGTGAAACCCTGTACCGCAGTAATATACCGGGTGAAGCGGTTTCGTTATCGTCAACTTTTCCGATACGTCTGGCGCATGACGGCGCGGCGATTGCCGGTGAAATTGGTCTGGCGGCACGGCGCTTTGTGCCGGTGGTGGCGGATAACACACTGCAACAGCTGCAGGGCCGCTGGCAGCTGGCGGCATATCGCAGCGTGATTGATATCGACGGCGACAGCTTGCTGATGGGGATTGGTCCGGCATCGATTACCGCCAGCCTGGTATCTCTGGGCAAAGGCCGGGTGCTGGCCACTGCGCAGGATGGTCCATGGGAAAAACGCTTTGTGATCCAGCTGGAAGAGGATGGCATTCGCTTACTGCTGAATCGCAGCCGGATAGTGAAGTATGTGCGTTAGCCCGGATAATGTAGGGGAGCCGTTATCGGCTCCCGCTGCAACCATCGGCACGGGCGGCGAGAACGCCGCCCCTACCAAGCAGAGCGATCTTAGTTCTGCGTTGTCGCCAGATACGAGAACGCGCTAAGCAGACTGACCATCGTCGCCATATTATCCGCGCGATAACCCACCGTAATGGCATCAATCCGCTCTGTGCCGGGTATCAAACAGAACAGATCTCCCAGTACCGGTTTCGCTACCATCAATTCCAGCTGATAAGGCGCCGAAATCCGCGTCGTCGCCACCTGACTTGCCTGACGCACCGCGCTGGCAGCCGCTTCGCGAATTGCCTCGCGCGCCGCCACCGGGCTTAACGATTCGGCGCAAGTCTGGGAAATTGCCCGCTTAACGCCGACGTAATTGACCGACGGATAGTACTGATTGATCCACGTCTGCAAGGTATCGTCACCGCTGACCAGCCACAATGGCGAGCCCTGCTCAGCACCGGCGGCGGCGTAGATATCACTCTCGCCCATCACCTGACCGTTGATTTTTACCCGGTAAAACGCACGCCCGTTGATGGTATGCGCCAGCACGCCAGACTCGCCCGCCGCACTGTGATAACCGATAAACATCATGCCGTCATACTGCTGCTGTTCCAGGCCTTCCACCATCGATAAACCGCGTGGTTTGCCCTGCACCAGTCGCGCACGACTATCAATATTTTCGGCACGCAGATTGGTCATCGCCGCATGACTGTCGGCCACCACCACTTCGCTGGCGCCGCCAGCAAAAGCGCCGTCAATCGCGGCATTCACTTCCTGTTCCATCAGCGCGCGCGCCAGCTGGTACTCGGCGGTGCCCGGGCTGCACTGCTCCGGACGCATTACACCCGCAATGCCTTCAATATCGGCAGAGATAAAAATTTTCATGGTTACTTCCTTCAGCAAAGGCTATCGAGAATCTCGCGTAACGCCGGACGGGAATGCCCCCGGAAACCGGTCACCGCTTCCGCGCTCAATAAGGCATCCAGCACCGCGTGTTCCGTGGCGTCGGCCGCTGCCGCCAGCAGCGGTTCCAGTGCCGCATCCGCCAGCGATGCTGGCTGCGGCTGAGTGGAAAACGCCACGGCGATATCACCGGAACCGTGACCCCAGTAGCTACCCAGACGCCCTAATCCGGCGCCAGCGCGTTTCGCAATACGCTTTAACTGACGCGCATCCAGTGCGGCATCGGTGGCCATAATGATGATGATTGAACCGGCATCACGCTGCGGCGTCAGCTCCGGCAGCAGCGGCTCAATCGCTTCGCCAACGCGCACGCCATCCAGCGTCAGCGCATTTAACGCGCCAAAGTTCGCCAGTACCAGCACGCCGAGGGTGGCATTCAGGGCAGGGATCAGCCGTGAAGCCGTACCAATTCCGCCCTTCAGGCTGAAGCAGCTCATGCCGCGTCCGGCGCCGACGCTGCCGCGGGCAAACTCCGCGTATGCGGTATACAAGGCCTGCTGCGCCATCTCATCGGTGATCGCCAGCGCCTGAATATCATTCAGCCAGCCGTCATTGCACTCCAGCGCCAGCGGATTGACGGTCGGCAAACTGCGGCCCAGTTCCGGATTGCGGCTGATGGCATCACGCACCAGCGCGGTAAACAGCGTGCCGACCGCCAGCGTATTGCTCAGCAGAATCGGCGTCTGCAGCACGCCCAGCTCTTCCAGCTGCACCAGCCCCACTGGTTTGGCAAAACCATTCAGCACCGCCGCAGCACAGGGCAACGGCTGAGTAAACAGGTTATCGCCCGGCGGCACAATCGCGGTCACGCCAGTCTGAATTTCACCGGCATCAAGGGTGCTGTGCCCGACGCGTACCCCCGGCACATCGGCCAGCGTATTACGTGGCCCGCAGGCCATCCGCGGCTGCCCGAGGCTGCGCGTGGCGCGCCAGCGTTGCAGCAGCAAATCGCGCTGCATCTGTTGAAAATCCATCACTTTTCTCAGCTTTTCAGTTTCGGATCGAGTGTATCACGCAGTGCATCACCCAACAGGTTGAAGGCCAGCACCGTAATAAAAATCGCCAGGCCAGGAAACACACTAACGTGCCACAGACCAGCCATCATCATATTGCGGCTCATCGCCAGGATATTGCCCCACTCCGGCACATCCGGCTCCGGCCCGAGACCGATAAAGCTCAGTCCCGCCGCGGTCAGAATGCTGGTGCCGATACGCATGGTGAAATAGACAATCACACTCGACAGGGTGCCTGGCAGAATATGGCGCAGCAGAATCACGCGATCCGGCGCACCGGCGCAGCGTACCGCTTCAACATAGGCCGCCTGTTTCAGCGACAGCGTGGACGCACGCACAATACGGGCGAACACCGGCACGCTAAATACCGCCACCGCAATAATCACGTTATTCAGCCCCGGACCGAGGATCGCCACCACTGCAATCGCCAGCAACATGCCCGGAAAGGCGAACAGCACGTCGGAAGCGCGCATAATCAGCATATCGACCCAGCGGCCGTAATAGCCCGCCAGCAGGCCGAGAACGATCCCCACCAGCATACCCATCGTTACCGACAGCACGCCGATATACAGCGAGATACGCGCACCATAAATAATCCGGCTCAGCACATCACGTCCAAGGTCATCCGTTCCCATCCAGTGGGCGGCGGAAGGTGGCGACGACAGCGCCATCCAGTCCGGCTCCATCGGATTCCACGGCGCCAGCCACGGGGCAAAAATCGCCACCAGCAGCAGTAACAGCACAAAACCACCGGAGACCAGCGCCAGCGGGTTGCGCACCAGAGCGTGCAGAAAATCGCGACCCGGCGAGCGGATAGTGTTTTTCTCTGTCACCACCGGGATCACCGGTTCAGTTGGCAAAGTCATCATCAGCTCCTAACGCAGACGAATCGCCGGGTTGACCACCGCGTACAGCAGATCCACCAGCAGGTTAATCACAATAAATTCAAACACAAACAGCATCACCAGCGCCTGAATCACCGGCTGGTCCTGCGATTTGATCGATTCAATCAGCAACCAGCCGAGGCCGGGCCAGTTAAATACGCTCTCCACCACAATCGAGCCTCCGAGCAAAAAGCCAAATTGCAGGCCGAGCATGGTGATCACCGGGATCAGCGCATTACGCATCACATGTTTCCACGTAACCAGCCGGCTGCGCAGCCCTTTGGCTTTGGCGGTGCGCACATAGTCCTCCTGCGCCACTTCGAGGAACGCCGAGCGGGTAAAGCGCGCCATTACCGCCGCCACCGAGGCGCCGAGGGTTAACGCGGGCAGAATAATATCGCTGGGTTGATTAAAGCCGCTGACCGAGAACAGGCCAAACGGCATGGCGACAAACTGTACCAGCAGCAGACCGAGCCAGAATGGCGGCATTGAGATACCGCCGACAGCGAAGCTCATCAGCGTCCAGTCCTGCCATTTACCCCGTTTGAGCGCCGCAATCACGCCGATAATCAGCCCGAGGATCACTGACCAGGCAAAACCGGCCAGCGCCAGCAGCATGGTGGGCATAAAGCCCTGGGCAATCACTTCGGTCACCGGCTGCTGGGTGCGGAAAGTGACGCCTAAGTCGCCTTTAAACAGGCCACCAAGCCAGTGAATATATTGTTGCGGCAGCGGATCGTTAAGCCCGAGGTGCAGGCGCGCCGCTTCTATTGCTTCAATGGTGGCGTCCGGACCGGCGTAAATACGCGCCGGATCGCCCGGTAATAATTTGATAAAACCAAATACTAATAGCGAGACCACCAGCAGTACCGGGATCATTTCCAACAGACGTCGGACAATATAAGCAAACATGGTGATTTCTCGTCGGTTAAAAATTTTATCACTGTAGGGGTGGCGTTATCGCCGCCCGTGCCAATGGTTTGCACCGTAGCCGTCATCCAGACGGGAGCCGAAAACGGCTCCCCTACGATAGCGATGGTTTATTTAAACTCGGCCTGGGTAAACAGCAGGTTGCCATCCGCCAGCATCGATACGCCTTCCAGCTTTTTGGTTTTACCCACCAGATTATCCGGCGTGCCAAGGAAAGCGATTGGAGCATCTTTCCACAACAGCTTCTGTGCTTCGGCATAAGCCTGCGCACGTTTCGCCGGATCGGCGGTTTCCAGACCGCCCGCTATCGCTTTATCGACCGCCGGATTGCTGTAGTAAGAGACGTTATACGAGGTTGGCACCCAGGATTCGGTGGCAAACAGCGGACGCAGCGCCCAGTCAGCATCACCGGTAGAGGTAGACCAGCCGCCGTAATAGAGATCGTATTCCGCCTGCTTCGGATCCTTCACGCCCCACAGTTTGGCGTTACGCGAACCGGAATCCATTGGCGTAACGGTGACACGAATACCGACCGCGCCCAGCTGCTGTTTCAGGAACTGCGCCACACGCACCGCGACGGTGGTATTGGTGCTCCACAGTTTCAGATCCAGGCCATTGCCATAACCGGCCTCTTTCAGCAGCGCTTTGGCTTTTTCCGGGTTGTAGCTGTAATCAACATCGGTCTGTTTCTGATAGAACTGCACGCCTGACGGCATTGCCGATGTCGCGGGTTTACCCATACCGCCAAAACCCACTTTCAGGAACAGATCGCGATTAATCGCGTAGTTCAGCGCCTGACGGACACGCACATCAGCCAGCGGCTTATGCTGGGTATTCAGTGACATATAATAGAGATAAATACTCGGGTCACGCTGTACCGCCAGTTTGCTGTCGTTCTGTACGGTAGCCAGCAGATCGGCAGGCAGCGGATAGATGGCATCCACCTGACCCGATTTCAGAGCCGCGACGCGGGTGGCATCTTCCGGACTTGGCGTAAAGGTCACGCTGTCCACTTTTGGCCAGCCCTGCTTCCAGTATTTGTCGTTTTTAATCAGCTTCACCAGTTTGCCTGGCTGCCACTCAACAAATTTAAACGGACCGGTACCGACCGGGTGCAGACGCAGCTGCGTCTCTTCCGGATATTGCGCCAGCACCGCCGGGCTCCACATCACCGCCGAAGGATGCGCCAGGGTGTTAATAAAGGCGCCAAACGACTGGTTAAGCTCCACTTTCACCTGCGTTGGCGATACCACGGTGACGGTTTTAATCATTTTATACAGGCTGTTACGCTTCAGACCTTTGCTCTGATCGGCCAGCCGTTCAAGGTTGGTTTTCACCGCTGCCGCATCAAACGGCGTGCCATCCTGGAAGCTCACACCGCTGCGCAGATTAATCACAAACTCGGTGGCATTTTCATTGCTGGTGTAATCGGTCGCCAGCCATGGCGTCAGTTTCATCTGGCTGTCGAACTGGAACAGACGCTCAAACACCCCGCTCTGCACCGAATAACTGGCGTTGTCGGAAGTATCGTGCGGGTCCATCCCGGTAATATCGACATAGGCCGAAATACGTAAATCCTGTGCCTGGGCAACAGCCGCCAGACACAATGACAGCCCGAGGGCGACGGCAGAACGGCGAAGTATGGCTTTCATGGTGTCTCTCCTGATGAAAAGTTATGCTTGCGAAAATGCGCCTTCGGCAACCCAGTGCTGCCCGGCCACCTGGCGATAACGGGTTTTCTCCACCTCTGTGCCAGCTTTGCGCAGCGGTGAAGGGATTTCGCTGTCATCGAAGGTGCGCAGCGCACGATTCAGCGGATCGGCCACCGGCACCGATGACAGCAGACGTCGGGTATAAGGATGTTGTGGATTATTAAATACCGACTGACGTGGGCCGATTTCGACAATCTGCCCGAGGTACATCACCGCCACACGATTAGCGATACGTTCAACCACCGCCATATCATGGGAGATAAAGATCCATGCCACACCGGTGCTCTTCTGCAGATCCATCATCAGATTGACCACCTGCGCCTGAATCGACACATCCAGTGCCGAGACCGCCTCATCGGCGATAATCACCTGCGGCTGCAACGACATCGCGCGGGCGATGGCGATACGCTGGCGCTGACCGCCAGAAAACTCATGGGGATAGCGGCTGGCATGCTCCGGCAACAGACCAACGCTTTTAAGCAGTTCTTCTACTTGCGGCGTCGCTTCTTCCAGCGATTTCACCAGTCCATGCAGCAACAGCGGTTCGGCAATGGTAAAGCCGACGGTTAAGCGTGGATTCAGTGAGGCATAGGGATCCTGAAACACCATCTGCATTTCACGCCGCAGCGGCTGAAATGCCTGCTCTTTCAGATGGGAGATTTCCTCGCCGTGGAACAGAATACTTTCGGCCTGACTGTCGATCAGCCGCAGCAGTGCGCGGCCGGTGGTGGATTTGCCGCAGCCGCTCTCACCGACAATCGCCAGCGTTTCACCGGGCCACAGGCTGAAATCAATCTGCTCCACCGCATGCACGCGATGGGTCAGCGCAGAGAATACGCCGCTGCGCACCGGGTAGTAGACGCGCAGTCCACGCACATCCAGCAGCGGTTTCTCTTCGTAGCGGGCGGTGATCTGCTGGTCACCGGCGTTTTCGCTCTGCTGGCCCAGCAGCGGAAAGCGTTTCGGCCAGCGGCTGTCGCGCATATCACCGAGGCGCGGCACCGCCGCCAGCAGCGACTGGGTGTAAGCATGTTGTGGCGCGGTAAAAATTTGTTCGACACTGCCCTGCTCCACCACCTCGCCGCGATACATCACCACCACACGGTCAGCGACTTCCGCCACCACACCCATATCGTGGGTGATAAACATCACCGCCATATTGGTTTGCTGTTGCAGGTCGCGCAAAATTTGCAGAATGCGCGCCTGTACGGTGACATCCAGCGCCGTGGTCGGCTCATCGGCAATCAGTAATTGCGGATCGCAGGCCAGCGCCTGCGCAATCATTACACGCTGGCGCATACCGCCGGACAGCGAATGGGGGTAGCTTTTCATAACGCGATCGACATCAGCAATGCGCACCTGGCGCAGCAATTCACGCGCTTTAATATCGGCGGCTTGTTTATCGCACAGCTGATGATCGCGCAGCGCTTCAGTCAGCTGATCGCCAACTTTCAGCACCGGGTTCAGCGAAGTCATCGGCTCCTGAAAAATCATCGCCATATCGCGCCCGCGCAGCTGGCGGCGCTGTTCGCCGTTCAGGCTCAGCAGATCGCGGGTATTACCGTCGCGGCCAGTAAACTGCACGCCACCGCGCTCGATAGTGGCGGAGTTTGCCAGCAGTCCCATAACCGCCAGCGAGGTCACCGATTTGCCGGAGCCGCTTTCGCCGACTACGGCGACAATTTCACCTTTATTTACCGTAAAAGAGACGCCTTTCAGCGCCAGATTGCGGCCGCTGCGTCCGTGGAAACTGACGCTCAGATCGTTCACGGCCAGTACTGGCGTCGTGAAAGAACCGGAGGGCGCGGCGGTGTCAGGAGAAGTTAGCGTGATATCCGTCATCGTCACTCCGGGATAGGGTTAGAGCCAGATATGGCCGTTGTGATAAGAGAGGAATGGTGAACTGTCGGCCGCCAGCCAGATCGGGCCGTCAAGATCGACATGCTCCGCGGTCAGGGTCACCGGCAGCGCCGCTTCCATCGCCAGCGAAGAGCCGAGCATACAGCCGACCATTACGCGCATATCCTGCTGCTGCGCCTCGGTCACCATCGCCAGCGCTTCGGTCAGACCTCCGCATTTATCGAGCTTGATATTGATCATCTCGTAGCGATTACGCAGACCGGCAATATCGCCGCGCTGGTGACAGCTTTCGTCGGCGCAGACCGGGATCACATGCGGGAAACGCTGCAGATCGCCATCGCTGCCTGCCGGTAACGGCTGCTCGATCATCGCGATGTTGTAGTGCGTCAGCGCATCGAACAGGCTGCCAAGATCGATGCCCGACCAGGCTTCATTGGCATCAATAATCAGCGTGGCTTTTGGCGCGGCCTGACGGATGGCGGCGACCTTTTCCAGAATCGCATCGCGGTCCAGTTTGATTTTCAGCAGGATGGCGCCGCGTGATACCGCGTCCGCCGCTGCGTTAGCCATATTTTCTACGCTATCGAGACTCAGGGTTTCAGCGGTAATCACCGACTCCGGCGCGCGCAGATCGAGCAGCTGCCACAGACTTTTTTGGCTTAATGCCGCCTCAAGCCGCCACAGCGCACAGTCCAGCGCATTACGCGCGGAACCGGCTGGCAGCAGACTTTGCAGCGCCTCACGGCTCAGACCGGCTTCGACCTGCGCCTGCAGCGCGCTAAGTTGCGCGGTGACACTTTCCGCGCTTTCGTTGTAATGCGGCGTTGGCGTACATTCGCCAAGGCCGATAAACCCCTGCTCTTCCAGCGTGACACGCACTACGGTGACCGCAGTACGTGTGCCGCGTGCAATGGCGAAGGGCCGCGCCAGCGGCAGTTCCACCGCTTCAAAATGCATGCGACGCATGTTAGCCCCGCTCTTTCAGCAACGCGGCGATATCATTGATACCAAAACGCACCGGATCGGTGGCTGGCACGCCAAACTCTGCGCTGACCTGCTGGCAATAAGCACGCGCTTCTTCTTCGCTGTAATTGGAGGTATTGATGGCAAAACCGGCCAGCTGGACGTTGTCGCTGGTGACATGCGCGGCACGGATATTAGCTTCCACGCAATCCGCCAGGCTGACCATCGGTGAGTGCGGCAGATGACGCATATGCGGACGCCCCATTTCATGACACATCACCAGCCAGTGTGGCTGCGCACCGTGGATCAGACCCATGCTGACACCGGCGTAGGACGGGTGGAACAGTGAACCCTGACCTTCTACGATATCCCAGTGATCGTCTTCGTTAGCCGGTGAAAGCGCTTCAGCGGCGCCAGCAATAAAGTCAGCGATCACTGCATCGATGGCGATACCTTCACCCGCGACCAGGATGCCGGTCTGGCCGGTGGCGCGGAAATCAGCTTTCAGGCCAATCTCCCGCATCGCCGCTTCCAGCGCCAGCGAGGTGTACATTTTGCCGACCGAACAGTCGGTGCCGACGGTCAGGATGCGCTTGCCGCTGCGTTTTTTGCCGCTGCCAACCGACAGTTTCGGACGCATATGACGAATATCGAATAGCTCAACGTTATGGGCCGCAGCCAGCGCCACCAGCTCCGGCTCATCCGCCAGACGATGATGCAGACCGCTGGCGACGTTCATGCCTGCGCTAATTGCGTCGCGTACCGTCCCCAGCCAGTGCTGCGGCAGAAAACCACCGGCATTGGCGGTGCCCAGCACCAGGGTTTTCGCGCCGCGCGCGACGGCGGTGGCGATATCCAGCTCTTCAAGACCAAGGGAGACGGTGCAGCCCGGCAGGCGCAGCTCGCCGACACACTGCTCCGGACGCCATACCTGAATGCCGCGCGCGGTTTTCGCTGCCAGCGGGTCGGTTACGTCGCCAAGGAATAATAAATAGGGTTGTGGGATCAGCATGATGTTTCTCCAGATTTAGGCTGATCTGACTATTTCATCTGGGGAGGGGGTTGGCGAATGCTTGTTTGGTGGGGGGGTATAGCCTGAGGTTATAAGCGGGTTACGGGGAGCGGCTTACATGAGGCAGGGAAATCGCTCAGTCCGGTGGGTAATTGGGGAGTTTTGGCGATTGATCAGCTCGCTTAACCCGGACTGAGTTCCCTGCACATGATCGACTCTCTGGCGAGGTTATTTAGCCAGCAGTTCTCTGCGGACAATTTCTGCGCCTGCACTTAACGCCTGGAGCTTGCCGTTGGCTACCCGACGGGATAACGGGGTCATGCCACAGTTAGTAGAAGGATAGAGCTTGTCAGCATCGACAAACTGCAGTGCTTTGCGTAGCGTACTGGCGACTTCCTCTGGTGTCTCAATGGTATTGGTTGCCACATCAATAGCCCCTACCATGACTTTTTTACCGCGGATGAGTTCAATAAGATCCATCGGCACACGCGAGTTCTGACATTCCAGTGAGATGATATCGATACCAGATGTTTGCAGTTTAGGGAAAATTTCCTCATATTGCCGCCATTCTGATCCCAGCGTCTTTTTCCAGTCTGTATTGGCTTTGATGCCGTAGCCATAACAAATATGGACAGCCGTTTCGCACTTAAGCCCTTCAATGGCTCTTTCTAAAGCGGCAATCCCCCAGTCATTCACCTCATCAAAGAAAACATTAAATGCGGGCTCATCAAACTGGATAATATCGACACCAGCAGCCTCTAATTCTCTGGCTTCCTGATTAAGAATTTTGGCGAATTCCCAGGCCAGTTTTTCGCGACTTTTATAGTGGCTGTCATAGAGCGTATCGATCATCGTCATCGGGCCTGGCAGCGCCCATTTAATCGGCTGGCTGGTTTGCTGACGTAAAAACTTCGCATCTTCAACAAAAACCGGCTTCTGGCGACTCACCGCACCAACAACTGTCGGTACACTCGCATCATAACGATTGCGAATTCTTACGACCTCACGTTTCTCGAAATCAACGCCGCTAAGGTGCTCAATAAATGTCGTAACAAAATGCTGACGTGTTTGCTCGCCATCACTGACAATATCAATACCTGCCTGTTGTTGATCTTGCAGGCACAAACGCAGCGCATCCTGTTTGCCCTCAATTAACGTCTTATCCTGCAATTTCCAGGGTGACCAGAGAGTCTCCGGTTGTGCAAGCCAGGAGGGTTTAGGCAAACTGCCCGCCGTTGAAGTAGGTAATAATATTTTCATAACAGATAACCTTGTGTATAGATTCATCAAAGAACGTAATTAGCGGACCATTGCTCGAGAACAGTTCGGTAGGGTTTGATAAAGTGCTCCTCAGTAAACCTTCCCTGTTCAATAGCCAGCTGGCTGCGCTCTTCTCGATCATAAACAATTTGCGTTAATGCATAATCCTGATGATTCAGGTCTGGCTGATACTCTTTTCCAGCGGCAGAGTTAGCATTGTAAATCTCAGGCCGGTAAATCTTTTGAAAAGTCTCCATCGTGCTGATGGTGCTGATCAGTTCAAGATGGGTATAATCGCCAGTTAAATCACCCGCAAAATAAAACGCCAAAGGCGCAACACTCCCTTGCGGCATAAAATAACGCGCCTGTAATCCCATTTTTTTGAAATAGTGATCCGTCATCGAAGATTCATTTTGCTGGTATTCGATGCCCAGAACAGGATGCTGATACTCAGTCCGATGATAGATATTTTTACTTGAAACACTCAGGCATATAACTGGCGGCTTAGTAAAATTCGCTTTGTAATCAGCTGAATTAACGAAGCATTTAAATAACTTTCCATGCAGGTCGCCAAAATTATCCGGCGTGCTGAATTCGGTTTTATTCTTGTTGTGCTCGGACAATAATACGCTAAAGTCATAATCTCGCACGTAAGAGGAAAAATTATTCCCCACAATACCTTCAATGCGCTCGTTGGTTTTTTGATCAATAATATTTGTTTTCAATATTTCAATCACTGGAAAGCTAACGCTCTTGCCTTCAACATCCATCGCAACGGAAATGATTTCAAGTTCAACGGCGTAACGATCCCCTTCCGGATTATCACCATGCGCCAGAGTATTGAAACGATCGTCAATCATCGTTAACGCATTGCGCAAGTTCTGCTGGCGTTTCTCGCCTCTGGCCAGATTAGCGAAGTTGGTAGTGATACGCGTATTTTCGGAAGGGTTATAATTTTCATCGAAAGAAATGCTTTTAATGGTAAATGTAAATTCATTATTCATCGCGATTTGGCATCCTGATTTCTGATATAAAAAAACTGAATTTACTTCTTGCTTTCCCAGTATCTTAACGTTTTCTTTTCTGGTTTTTTTATTCAGTTTTCTTCATATTGTCTAAAGCGAATAGCAGTGCATACTTTATGCCAGACTCATTGATTGAGTAAAAGTGATTTAATTTCACCCGAACATGAGTCATATTCATGATCGGATGAAGTTGCTTGCCAGCGGATATCTGCGCGTCAGCGTGCAGTCAAAACTGACACCCCGGACACCAGTAAAAAGGTCGCGATGAGAGTGTGCTTTTCTCAATCAGCGTGCCGCAGCGTTCACAGGGTTTACCACTGCGATGAAACACCTTAAAGCGAAACGCCGCGCCGTGATGACGCTTCTCATCCATGGTGCCGCGCATCTGGTAGGAGTGACGCGGGATCGCCAGCAGCGCATCGGCAAAGATTGCCAGCTGCTGGGGTGAAAGATCCTGCGCTTTATGCTGTGGCAGCAGCTGCGCCTGCCAGAGAATCTCCGCCCGCAGATAGTTACCCAGCCCGGCGAGAAATGCCTGATCGAGTAACAGGCCACTAAATTGCCGTCGGCGAAAACGTGCGGACAACAGGCGCTCGCGCACCTGTTGCGCTGTCAGAGTGATATCCAGCACATCGGGGCCGACACGCTGCAGAAAGGGGTGGCTTGCCAGCGTCTCGCTGTTCAGCAGCATGATATCGGAAGCGCTGTAGAGCAAAATTGCCCGCTCGTCCGTCGCCAGCCGTACCCGCAACACGCGATTGGTTTGCGGCGTCTCGCCACTGTTTACCACGCGCCAGACGCCGTACAGCTGGTTATGACTGTAGAGCGTCAGGCCGTTGGAAAAGTGTGTCAGCAGCGCTTTGCCGCGCGTTTCAATCGCTGTCACTGTCTCACCCAGCAGCGCCGGTTCGTACGTTTTCAATTCGGGGAAGGCAAACCAGACGTCGGTTAGCGTCTTCCCCAGAATCGCCTGCTCCAGCTGATCTGCCGCCCGCCGAATCTCGGGACCTTCTGGCATAGTAACTCCCGGTAGTTAATGCGTCGCGCCGCCCACCAGACGCAAATCCTGCTCCGTGCGCAGGGCGATAGAGATGGCCATCTCCAGCGCCAGGATCACGGTCTGTGCTGACATGCTCGGCGCAACCGGCAGTTTCGCCGCCTGCTCCGGCAGATACGGAATATGAATAAAGCCGCCGCGCACTTCCCCGCCCTGCTCTGCCAGCCGGTGCAGCAGGCCGTACATCACATGGTTACAGACAAAGGTGCCCGCCGTTTGCGAAACCGTTGCGGGAATGCCTGCTTCGCGGATGCCTTCAACCAGCGCTTTAATCGGTAAGGTGGAGAAGTAAGCCGCCGGGCCGCCAGCCACGACTGGCTCATCAATCGGCTGCTTGCCCTGGTTATCCGGGATACGCGCATCATCAACATTGATCGCAATACGCTCAATACTGATATCCGCACGCCCACCGGCCTGGCCGACCGCAATCACCAGCTCAGGTTGCAGCGCATCCATCGCCGCATACAGGGTGGTCAGCGCTTCGCCAAACACCGTCGGCAGCTGGCGGGCGACCACTTTCGCCCCGCCGATAATATGCTCATTTAGCTGACGTACCGCTTCCCATGATGGGTTTACCTGTTCGCCACCAAAGGGGTCAAAGGCGGTGATCAATACCGTTTTCATTAAAACCTCACAGGAACATCAGGAAGTAGAGAAGAAACACGTTAACCATTAACAATAGCACGCCGGTCGGCACCTGAGCTTTAATCACTGCGTTACGATCCGGCAGCTCCAGCAGTGCGGCAGGCACAATATTGAAGTTCGCCGCCATCGGCGTCATCAGCGTACCGCAATAACCGGAGAACATGCCAATCGCCGCCATTACCGCCGGATTACCGCCGTGTTGCAGAACGAGAATCGGAATACCGATACCGGCAGTCACAATCGGGAAGGCAGCAAAGGCATTGCCCATCACCATGGTCAGCAACGCCATACCGATGGTATAGGTTGCCACCGCGACAAGACGGTTATCCACCGCCAGATAGGTTTCAGTCAGATGCGAAATAGCGACACCGACACCGGCGGTGGTAAACAGCAGGCCGAGGGTGGCGAGGATTTGCGGCAGAATAAATGCCCAGCCAATTGAATCCAGCAGGCGACGCGTCTCCTGTAACGATTGTGCCGGTGCTTCACGCGTCAGTTTCAGCGCCACCAGCCAGCCGACCAGACAGCCGACCGTCATCGAGAACAGGGTGATCAGAGTCGAATGATTACCGGCGCCAAATACCGCCTGTTGCAGCGCCGGGATATTATTAAACGCCAGTACGCCCACCACGGTGACTACCGGAATCGATAACGCGGGCAGAAACAGTTTGTTGCCCAGACGGGTGGCGCTCTCTTTACGCTGCTCTTCGGTGCGCTGATGATAGCTGCCGAGTTTAACTCCGCCCAG
Source organism: Winslowiella toletana (assembly GCF_017875465.1). Classification (NCBI taxonomy): domain Bacteria; kingdom Pseudomonadati; phylum Pseudomonadota; class Gammaproteobacteria; order Enterobacterales; family Erwiniaceae; genus Winslowiella; species Winslowiella toletana. The sequence continues at coordinate 3,873,079 of NZ_JAGGMQ010000001.1, read as the reverse complement.
ACCGGCTACCAGCGCCATCACCACCACCAGCACGCCGACCACAATATGCAGGCTGCGCTGCCCTTCGGCGTCGGAACCGGCAAACTGACTCATCAGTGAGTAAGTCCAGTCGCCGACCAGGAATACCAGGCCATACAGCGCCCAGAACAGACCGGTGGTTAAACGACGTGGGTTAGCTTTATCACGCCAGGACATCACCCCGACAATCAGCAGGATGACGCCTGCCAGCCAGAACAGATATTGTTGTTGAAACATTACTTTGCTCCCTTCGCCTGCAACGCCTGCGCATTAATGGATGCCAGTTCAGCGGCAAGGGTTTTATCCAGACGGTGTAATCGCACCGCATGAATGATAAAGGCGCAAATTGCGGTCGGAATGCCCCACAACGCAATATGCAGCGGCTCAGTCTGAATACCACCGGACTCGAGCATAAAGTTATGCATAAAGATAATCGCGCCAAAGGCGACAAAGATATCTTCGCCAAAGAACAGCCCGACGTTATCGGTGGCGGCCGACATAGCGCGCAGACGGTAACGTACCTGCGGCGGCAACTCGCCATAACGACTTTCCGCCGCCCCTTCCGCCATTGGCGCCAGCAGCGGACGCACCATTTGCGGATGACCGCCGAGACTGGTTAAACCCAGCGCCGCCGTCGCTTCGCGCACAAACAGATAGACAATCAGCAGACGTCCGGCCGTGGCGCTTTTAATATGAGCAATCCAGCCCTGCGCACGCTCTTTCAGACCGTGACGTTCCACCAGACCAATCACCGCCAGCGGCAGTAACAGAATTAACGCCAGGTTACGGGTATTGAGGAAGCCGGAACCGAGTTTTTCCAGAATCGACTCGATCGGCATATTGGCGGCAATGCCGGTAATAATACCGGAGGCGATCACCACCAGCACCGGGTTAAAACGCAGTAAGAAGCCGATAATAATCGCCGCGATACCAATAAGCGGCCAGAGATTGACAGCGTTGTCCATGGTGACTCTCCAGGAGTAATAAAAAAATCTCCGGCCCTGACGGCCGGAGAGAATAAACAGGGGATGTTACTGGCTGGTGACGTTAATCTGCTGCGCGGCGAAAGCTTCACGCAGCCGGCTGGCGAATTGCAGCGCATGCGCGCCGTCGCCATGCAGACAGACGCTGTCCGCGCGCACTGCCACCTCTTCACCGCTGACAGCGCGCACTTTACCGTGCTGCACCATGCTCAGCGTCTGCTCAATCGCCTGCTGGTCACTTTCAATCATCGCCGCAGGCTGGCTGCGCGGCACCAGCGTGCCATCCGCCTGATAACCGCGGTCGGCGAAGACTTCCTGACGGCTGGCCAGGCCGAGGCGTTCAGCGGCGCGAATCAGTTCGCTGTTAGCCAGACCCACCAGTATCAGCGTCGGATCCACCGCTTTTACCGCGCGGGCGATCGCCTCTGCCAGTTCGGTATCCAGCGCCGCCTGGTTATACAGCATGCCGTGCGGTTTTACATGTACCAGCCTGCCGCCTTCGCTTTCAGTTATCGCCTTCAGCGCGCCGATCTGGTAAATCACCTGCGCATAAACGGTTTCCGGCGGCAACTGCATCGCAGTACGACCAAAGTTCTCACGATCCGGGAAGCCTGGATGGGCGCCAATAGCGACACCAGATTCCATTGCCCAGCGCACTGACTGCAGCATGGTTTGCGCATCACCGGCGTGAAAACCGCAGGCAATATTGGCGGAAGTCACCAGCTGCAACAACTGACGATCACTGCCACCGCCTTCGCCGAGATCGGCGTTGAGATCAACTTTCATTTTCTAATCCCCATACCATTTGATCGATACTACGTTGCTGCTGCTGTCTGGCCTGCAATGCCTCATCCAGCGTGCAGTGAACAAAGTGCATCGGCTCCCCCAGACGAATCTGCGCCAGATGGTAGAGATCCGCTTCAATCACACAGGCAATGCGCGGATAGCCGCCGGTGGTTTGCGCATCGGACATCAGCACAATCGGCTGGCCATTTGGCGGTACCTGCACCACGCCCGGCAGCAGGCCGTGTGACAGCATATCGCGGCTGCTGTTGCGGGTTAAGGTACGCCCGTGCAGGCGATAGCCCATACGGTTACTTTGCGGGCTCAGCTTCCATGAACTGCGCCAGAAAGCTTCCTGCGATTCACGGCTGAATTCATGATACTCCGGGCCAGGCAAGGCGCGAATACGGTTGCCCCATAGCAGCTGACGAACGCCCGCGGGCTTAGTGAACTGACGCGTCGCAGGTAGTAATGGCAGCTGGTCGCCATCCTCAATCCGGCGGCCGTGCTGACCGCCAAATCCGGCTTTCAGATCGGTGCTTAACGAACCGAGCAGCGACGGCAGATCGAAACCGCCATCCAGCGCCAGGTAGCTGCGCATGCCGCGCTGCGGCATCGCCAGCGTCAGCCGTTGTCCGGCTTTAACCGCAGTACGCCAGCCGGTCCACACCGCTTTGCCGTCAATCTCAGCATGACAGCCTGCACCGGTCAGCGCGATCCAGCCGTCACGGCCAAATTCAGCGCTAAACTGGCCAAGCGTAATTTCCAGTACCGCACTCTCCTGTGGATTACCCACCAGCAGATTAGCGGTTTTCATCGCCGGAATATCCAGCGCGCCACTGAGGCCGATACCGTACTGACGCCAGCCAAAGCGGCCTGCGTCCTGAATTGAGGTGCTCATTCCGGCACGAATAATCGTCAGCACACGCCCTCCTTCTGTGGCACAAAACGGATGCTGTCGCCCGGGCGCAGCAAGGTAGGCGGTTGATGCTGGGGATTAAACAGCGTGAGATCGCTGCGGCCAATCAGCTGCCAGCCGCCTGGGGTGGCTAACGGATAGATACCGGTCTGGCTGCCGCCAATCGCCACCGACCCGGCCGGCACCAGCAGGCGCGGTTCAGCGCGGCGCGGCGTATGCAGGCGCTCATCCAGGCCACCGAGGTAAGGGAAACCGGGCTGGAAACCAATAAAATAGACCACGTAATTAACCGAGGCGTGCAGCTCCACCACCTGCTGTGGCGTCAGCTGGCTGTGACGCGCCACTTCATCAAGATCGGGGCCGGCTTCACCGCCGTAAATCACCGGGATCTCCACCTGGCGCGATTCGGGCAGCAGCGCCTCACTCTCTTCCCACCAGCGTTGTAAACGCTCAATGGCATCCAGCGCAGTATGCTGCGGATCGGCTAATACCAGGGTCAGATTGTTCATCCCCGGAATGGTTTCAACGACTTGCGGATTGCTTTTCAGGCGCTCACTCAGTCCCCAAATCCGCTGCTGGCTGGCGAGGGAAACCGGGGGATCCAACTCAAGCACTACAGCGCGTTCCCCTAACAGGTAACAGCGTGCTCGTTGCAATATGCACCTCCTGACAGACTAAAAGGCAAATATCCTGTATCGCCGGGCAGAGGGTAACGCCAGCGACATCAGGTATCTGCTTATTCATTTAAGGCAGACAGTTATGCTTAACAATGGGTTGAGTGTCAATCACTTTGCTCCCCCGACCGTGTGGGGGAGCAGGCAGGAAGGTCAGGCAGGATTATCGATATCGACAAAGGTCACATCTAAGCCATAGCTTTCCGCTAACCAGTCGCCTAAGGCACGGATCCCGGCGCGTTCGGTGGCATGGTGACCGGCGGCAAAAAAGTGCACGCCGTTTTCACGCGCGCTGTGGATGGTTTTTTCTGACACTTCGCCGGAGATAAACGCATCCACGCCAAATTCCGCCGCTTCATCAATATAGCTCTGTCCGCCACCGCTACACCAGGCGACGCGGCGAATCAGTTTTGGCGCATTATCACCACAGTGCAGTGGCGTGCGTCCCAGTTTATCCGTGATACGTTGCGCCAGCGCTTCGCCGGTCAGGGCATCATCCAGCTCACCCCAGGGCAGTAACAGGGCGATTTCACCGCGCACCTCTATCCCCAGGTCTTTCGCCAGCAGCGCGTTATTACCGAGCTGCGGATGACCGTCGAGCGGCAGATGCCAGCCATACAGATTGATATCGTTGGCCAGCAGGGTTTTTAGCCGGTTGCGCTTCATCCCCTTGACCACCGGAGACTCGCTTTTCCAGAAGTAGCCATGGTGTACCAGTACCGCATCGGCCTGCAAACGCACCGCCTCATCCAGCAGCGCCTGGCAGGCAGTAACGCCGGTAACGATTTTCTTCACTTCAGCGCGCCCTTCCACCTGCAAGCCATTCGGTGCGTAGTCACTAAAGCTCGCGGTGTTGAGTTGCTGGTTAACAATATGTTCCAGTTCAAAATTGCGCATGGTTTTCCCCGACTATTTTCGTGCGGCCTCAAAGGCTTCCAGTGTCCTCTTACGTGCTTCCTTATGGTCTACCATTGGCTGCGGATAATCGAGTGTTTGCTGATTTTTCTTTGCCCACAACTGGGGCTGATGGATGTCGGCGTCCGGTACATCGCGTAATTCCGGCAGCCAGTGACGAATAAATTTGCCCTGCGCGTCAAAGCGTTCGCCCTGGGTGGTCGGATTAAAGATGCGGAAATAGGGCGCGGCGTCGGTGCCGGTAGACGCGGCCCACTGCCAGCCGCCGTTATTCGCCGCCAGATCGCCATCGATAAGCTGCGACATAAAATATCGCTCGCCCGCGCGCCAGTCGATCAGCAGGTCTTTCACCAGGAAACTGGCGGTGATCATCCGCAGGCGATTGTGCATCCAGCCAAGGCTGTTCAGCTGGCGCATCGCCGCATCAACAATCGGATAGCCGGTTTTACCCTGCTGCCAGGCTTGCAGCTGTTGATCATCCACCTGCCACTGCACATTGCGCGTCCAGCGGGTAAACGGCTGATGACGGCATAGCGCCGGCCAGGCCACCAGCAGATGACGATAAAACTCGCGCCAGATCAGCTCATTCAGCCAGATAAAACTGTCGTCACCCGCCAGTGCATTGGGATGATCTTTAAGCAAACGGTGCAGGCACTGACGCGGCGACAGCACACCGGTCGCCAGATAGACCGACAGCCGGCTGGTGCCGTCCAGCGCCGGAATATCGCGCTGGCTGGGGTAATCCATTACCGGTTGTTTACTGAAGTGGCGCAGCTGCTTAATCGCCGCCTGCTCACCGGCGGGAAACAGCTGCTGGTCGAATGGCTGGCGCGGATAGTCGAAAGGTTCCAGCGCTGGCAGTTTTTGCAGCGGCGCGCCGTCACGCGCGGCGGGCGCCGGCACACATTCCGGTAAACCGAGTTGCAGACGTTTAACAAAGGCTTTGCTAAATGGCGTAAACACTTTATACATTTCGCGATTGCCGGTCTGCACGCTGCCTGGCGGCAACAGCAAACTGTCATCAAAACCCTGCACCACAATATCCTGCCAGAACAGCGCTTTTTCCACTAAGGCATCACGCTGTAACTCATTCACTTCATACTGATAATTGTAGAACAGCTGATCCACCTGCTGCTGCTGACAGAACCCGGTGATAAAGGCCACCGAGGCGGTAAAATCGTCACACTGATGGTAGTGCAGCGGGATGCCGCGCTCTGCCAGCGCCTGTTGCAGCAATTGCAGATTGTCATAAATAAACGCCGCCTGACGCGGTGCCATCTGATGCTGTTGCCACTGTTGCGGCGTGGCGATAAACAGGGCAATGACCTTCGCCTGCTTATCACGGCAGGCGGCATATAAAGCAGTATTATCATTGACGCGCAAATCATTGCGCAGCCATACCAAATGGGTGGCCATAAAACTCCTGAAAAATTAGTAACCGTAGCGCAGACGCAGCGCTTCCGGGTATGGCTCGAAATAGCGTTGTTGCGTCAGATACGCATCCGGATATTCAGCCATATAGTGTTTGAGCAGGGTGATTGGTGCCAGCAGCGGCTGGATCCCCTGACGATAGCGATCAATCAGAGCCGCCAGCTCCTGGCGCTGTGCTGAGGTCAGCTGACGGCGGAAATAGCCCTGCACATGCATCAGCACATTGGTGTGATTGCTGCGGGTGGCGGGTTGCGACAGCAGATTCATCAGGCGCTGGCGATACTCCACGGCATAGGCTTCCAGCGAATCCCACTGGTCCATGGCGGCGACAAAGCGCCCCAGCTCGCGATATTGCGGCTGTGAATGGGCCAGCAGCAGCAGTTTGTAGCGGCTGTGAAACGCCATCAGACTGAAGCGGCTAAGGCCCGCTTTACACATCTGATTAAATTCATACAGGGTATAGACGCGGGCGACAAAATTCTCACGGATCGCGTCATCATGCAGACGTCCGTCCTCTTCCACCGGCAGCCAGGGGATCTCGCGCATCAGTTCACGGGTAAATATACCGACGCCCGCCTTGCGATTGTTATTGGTAGCAGATTCATAGATACGCACCCGCTCCATGCCGCAGCTGGGGGATTTGGCGCAGACGATATAGCCGCAGAGATGATGCATATGGGTAACTTTTTCTGCGGAGTAACTCTGCATCAGCTGCGTCACATCCTCACCCCCCTCTTTACTGAAGCAGAGCGCAACCTGATCTTCAGCTTCAGTATCTTTTACCAGCCGCAATGCCGGACGCGGCGTCGCCAGACCAATCGCCATCTCCGGGCAGACCGGTTCAAAGCGTACAAAAGGAGCGAGTTCGTTAGTCGCAAAGGCAAAGCGTTTATGGCCGCCGTCGAAGCGGACGTTATCCCCGAGCAGACAGGCACTGATTCCAACCGGAATTTTCTCGCTCATAGTTGTACAGCCTCTTAAATTCTGTATAGGTTTTAAGTGTAGCTGAAACTGATATGATTGGCGCTAAAAAGGATCGTGATGGCGTGAAATTCAGGCAAAAAAAATCCCGCTAAGCGCGGGATTTTTCAAATTGATGATTACCAGAAATCGCCACCGGCGGCTTCAGACTGCGCCAGCCATACTGGCTGCGTACTGGTTTTGCTCCAGTATCGATGCAGATAGCTGTAAAAACGCGCCCGGTCCGCGCGAAATAACATCACTGGCAACGCCAGTAAGCCAACCACCATCGCCGCTGTGCGACGCAGGATGATTTTAAGCAATGAATAGTTTTGATACATGGCCCACGCCCTCCGTTAGTCAGTTCGATACAGATCACATTAAAATGGGTGCTGTGTGTAATCTGACCACTATCTTACGCCGCGTTTGGTAATTTTACTACTCATCCGACCACTTTCTGACGAAAAAAATCGCAGTTTTTACCAATTACTGTAATTGGGTTACATATTTGTTAATTCAAGTAATCAGGTTTGTTAATCACCATTTTTATACTTTCTTTATACCGCGTCCTGCTTTCTATACACCTTCTTTGCACACTAATGATTACCCTGCACTTATCTGAATAACCCCCTCTGGAGGTGTAGTGTGAGTGTTGCGATTGTCGCTGGCGTACTGCTGGTTGCGTTGCTGACGGGCTATCTGATTTATGCCCTGCTTTATGCGGAGGCCTTCTGATGGCTGCGTCAGCAAGCATGTTACTGTTTAGCTTTGTGGTGCTGTTGCTGATTCTGGCGCAGCCGTTAGGCAAAAGCATGGCGAAACTGGTGGATGGCGATCCCGGTCCGCTGCGCGCCGGATTTGAGCGGCGTCTGTGGTGGCTGTGCGGGATCCGTCAGCAGGAGATGGGCTGGCTGAGTTATTTTTGGGCGATAATGGCCATCAACCTGCTCGGCGTGCTGGTGCTGTTCGCCATCCTGATGCTGCAGGATCGTCTGCCGCTTAATCCGCAACATTTTGCCCCGATGAGCTGGCACCTGGCGCTGAATACCGCCATCAGTTTTGTCACCAACACTAACTGGCAGGCTTACAGCGGCGAAAATACCCTTAGCTACTTTAGCCAGATGGCTGGCCTGACGGTGCAAAATTTCCTCTCCGCCGCCAGCGGCATTGCCGTCGCTTTTGCGCTGATCCGCGCTTTTTCCCGCCATAGCGTACAGACGCTCGGCAACGCCTGGCAGGATCTGCTGCGCATTACCCTCTATCTGTTACTGCCGCTGTCACTGCTGCTGGCATTGTTTTTTGTCAGTCAGGGCGTGCTGCAAAACCTTAATGACTATCAAAGCGTGTTGACACTGGCGGGTCACAGTCAGACGTTACCGATGGGGCCGATCGCCTCACAGGAATCGATCAAGCTGCTGGGCACCAATGGCGGCGGCTTTCTCGGCGTTAACTCGGCGCATCCCTTTGAAAACCCCAACGCGCTGACCAACGTTGTGCAGATGCTGGCGATTCTGCTGATCCCGGCCGCCCTCTGTTTCACCTTTGGTGAAGCGGTGCGCGATCGCCGTCAGGGACATGCGCTGCTGGCCGCGATGACGCTGATGTTTATTCTCGCCGCCATTGTGGTGATCTGGGCCGAGTTTAACGGTAATCCGCATCTGCTCTCAGCTGGCGCCGCCTCACCATTGAATATGGAAGGCAAAGAGACGCGCTTCGGCATTCTGAATTCTGCGCTGTATGCGGTAGTGACCACTGCCGCCTCCTGTGGCGCGGTTAATGCGATGCACGACTCCTTTACCGCACTCGGCGGCATGGTGCCAATGCTGCTGATGCAGATTGGTGAAGTGATTTTTGGCGGTGTCGGTTCGGGTCTGTACGGCATGATTCTGTTTGTGCTGCTGGCGGTGTTTATCGCCGGACTGATGATTGGTCGCTCACCGGAGTATCTCGGTAAAAAGATCGAAATCCGCGAAATAAAAATGACCGCGCTGGCGATTCTGGTTACACCGACGCTGGTGCTGATCGGCACTGCGCTGGCGATTACCACCGATGCAGGACGCGCGGGGATTCTTAATCCGGGAGCGCACGGTTTTAGCGAGGTGCTGTATGCCCTCTCCTCCGCCGCCAATAACAATGGCAGTGCCTTTGCCGGACTCAGCGTCAACACGCCGTTCTGGAACCTGCTGCTGGCGCTGGCGATGTTTGTCGGCCGCTTTGCCATCATTCTGCCGGTGCTGGCGATTGCCGGTTCACTGGTGGTGAAAAAAGCGCAACCGGCAAGTGCAGGCACCCTGCCCAGCTATGGTCCGCTGTTTATCGGCCTGCTGATCGGCACTGTGCTGCTGGTGGCCGCCCTGACCTTTGTACCGGTGCTGGCGATCGGACCGGTCGCTGAACACCTTCAATTACTGAATCATTAAGTGCCGGAGTAGATAATGACTCGCAAGCAACAACCTCTATTTGATGCGGCCATCACGCAACAGGCGTTAGCCGGTGCGCTGAAAAAATGCGATCCGCGCGTACAGTGGCGTAATCCGGTGATGTTCGTGGTGTATCTCGGCTCAATTCTCACCAGCGGCATCGCGCTGGCGATGGCCCTCGGTTACAGCAGCGGCAGCGCCGGTTTTACCGCCGCCATCGCTGTCTGGCTGTGGTTTACCGTGCTGTTTGCCAACTTCGCGGAGGCAATTGCTGAAGGGCGCAGTAAGGCGCAGGCCAGCTCACTGAAAGGGATGAAAAAAACCAGCTGGGCAAACAAGCTCGCCGCGCCGCATCATGATGCCGCCATCGACAGCGTTCCGGCAGAGTCGCTACGCAAAGGCGATATTGTGCTGGCGTCGGCTGGCGACATTATTCCCTGTGACGGCGAAGTGATTGAGGGGGGCGCCTCGGTTGATGAAAGCGCGATTACCGGTGAGTCAGCGCCGGTGATCCGTGAATCGGGTGGTGACTTCGCTTCAGTGACCGGTGGTACGCGCGTGTTATCGGACTGGCTGGTGATTCAGTGCAGCGCCAACCCGGGCGAAACCTTTCTCGACCGGATGATCGCCATGGTGGAAGGCGCTAAGCGCCGCAAAACACCAAGCGAAATCTCCCTTACCATTCTGCTGGTGGCGCTGACGCTGGTATTTCTGTTTGCCACCGCCACGCTTTATCCGTTTGCGCTGTATGGCGGCGAGGCGATTAGCGTCACGGTGCTGGTGGCGCTGCTGGTCTGTCTGATCCCCACCACCATTGGCGGCCTGCTGTCGGCAATTGGCGTCGCCGGGATGAGCCGCATGCTGGCGGCCAATGTAATCGCCACCAGCGGTCGCGCGGTGGAAGCCGCCGGTGATATCAATGTGCTGCTGCTGGATAAAACCGGCACCATCACCCTGGGTAACCGGCAGGCGTCAGAATTCCTGCCAGCGCCAGGCGTGAATGAACAGCAGCTGGCGGATGCCGCCCAGCTGGCTTCCCTGGCGGATGAAACCCCGGAAGGCCGCAGCATTGTGGTGCTGGCGAAGCAACGCTTTAATCTGCGCGAACGTGATTTGCATGCGCTAAACGCCACCTTTGTGCCGTTCTCAGCGCAAACCCGCATGAGCGGGGTCAATATTCAGCAGCGAATGATTCGCAAAGGGGCGGTGGATGCGATTAAGCGTCATGTTGAAGCCAACGGCGGTCAGTTGCAGCCAGAAGTCATGGCGCTGGTGGAACAGGTGGCGCGCACCGGCGGAACACCGCTGGTGGTGGCGGAAGGCAGTGTGGCGCTGGGGGTGGTAGCGTTAAAAGATATCGTTAAAGGCGGCATAAAAGAACGTTTTGCCGAGCTGCGCACCATGGGGATTAAAACCGTGATGATCACCGGTGATAACCCGTTAACCGCCGCAGCGATTGCCGCCGAAGCCGGTGTCGACGACTTTCTTTCTGAAGCCACGCCGGAAGCCAAGCTGGCGCTGATTCGCCAGTACCAGTCAGAAGGCCGGCTGGTGGCGATGACCGGTGACGGCACTAACGATGCCCCGGCGCTGGCGCAGGCCGATGTGGCGGTGGCGATGAACTCCGGCACCCAGGCGGCAAAAGAAGCGGGCAATATGGTCGATCTCGACTCCAATCCTACCAAACTGATTGAAGTGGTGCATATCGGCAAACAGATGCTGATGACCCGTGGCTCGCTGACCACCTTCAGTATCGCCAACGATGTGGCGAAATACTTCGCCATTATTCCGGCGGCGTTTGCCGTCACCTGGCCGCAGCTGAATGCGCTGAATATTATGCAGCTGCATTCACCAGCGTCGGCGATTCTGTCAGCGGTGATATTTAACGCGCTGATTATCGTGTTTCTGATCCCACTGGCGTTAAAAGGCGTCAGTTACCGGCCATTAAGCGCCGCCGCCCTGCTGCGTCGCAACCTGTGGATTTATGGCGCTGGCGGCATTGTGGTGCCGTTTATCGGCATTAAAGTTATCGACCTGTTGTTAACCGTTACCGGTCTGGTTTAAGGAACTGTTATGTCCATTTTACGTCCGGCGTTGCTGGTATTTATCCTGTTATCGCTGATTACTGGCGCAGCCTATCCGCTGTTAGTCACCGGCCTGTCGCAGGCGATATTTCCGTGGCAGGCCAACGGTTCGCTGATTAGCGTCGCCGGTAAAGTCCGCGGTTCTGAGCTGATCGGTCAGGCGTTTGACGGCCCGGCCGATTTTCATGGCCGTCCGTCGGCCACCGCCGAGTCACCTTATAACGCGCTGGCGTCAGCGGGCAGTAATCTGGCGGCCAGTAATCCGGCGCTGGATAAGCTGATTGCGCAGCGGGTGGCGGCTCTGCGCGCCGCCAATCCGTTGTCCACCGGGCCAGTTCCACTGGATCTGGTGACCGCCTCCGCCAGCGGCCTTGATCCGCAGATCTCGCCAGCCGCCGCTTACTGGCAGGCGCCACGGGTGGCGGAAGCCCGTGGTATTCCGCTGCAGCAGCTTAACCAGCTGATTGCCAGCCAGATTAATACGCCATTAATCAAATTTACTGGCGAAGCAACGGTAAATGTCCTTATGCTGAATCTGGCGTTGGACGGGAGCCGATAACGGCTCCCCTGCCGTAGGGGCGGCGTTATCGCCGCCGGTGTTAAAAGGATAACCAATGAACGATGAGCTACAGCGTCCGTCACCGGAGAAGCTGTTGCAGCAGCTTGCCGCTGCGCCGCGCGGCAAACTGAAGATCTTTTTCGGCGCCTGCGCGGGCGTCGGTAAAACCTATGCCATGTTGCAGGCGGGACGCCGCCTGCGCGAACAGGGGCTGGATGTGCTGATTGGCGTGGTGGAGACGCATGGACGGCGCGAAACCGCAGCGCTGCTTGATGGGCTGAATGTGTTGCCGATGAAGCGCTACACACAACAGGGCCGTCAGTATCAGGAGTTTGATCTCGACGCCGCTCTCGCCCGTGCGCCGGCGATTATCCTGATCGATGAACTGGCGCACAGCAATATCAGCGGCGCGCGTCACCCAAAACGCTGGCAGGATGTCGAGGAGCTGCTGAATGCCGGTATCGATGTGCTGACCACCGTGAATGTGCAGCACCTGGAAAGCCTGAACGATGTGGTCAGCAGCATCACCGGGATTCAGGTGCGCGAAACGGTGCCGGATCCGATTTTCGACATGGCTGATGAGATCGTGCTGGTCGATCTGACACCTGACGATCTGCGGCAACGGCTGGCCGAAGGCAAAGTGTATATCGCCGGACAGGCGGAGCGCGCCATTGAACACTTTTTCCGTAAAGGTAACCTGATTGCCCTGCGTGAACTGGCGCTGCGCCGCACCGCCGACCGGGTTGACGATCAGATGCGCGCCTGGCGCGACCATAAAGGGCGGGAAAAAGTCTGGCATACCCGCGATGCGATTCTGCTGTGTATCGGCGCGGGTAGCGGCAATGAGAAGCTGGTGCGCACCGCCGCACGTCTGGCCGCCAGGCTCGACGCGCCCTGGCACGCGGTATATGTCGAAACGCCACGGCTGCATAAATTACCGGGGGAACAGCGGCGGCGTATTCTGCAGGCACTGAAACTGGCGCAGGATCTCGGCGCGGAAACCGCCACCCTCTCCGACACCGATGAAGAGCAGTCGGTACTGCGTTATGCGCGCGAACATGATCTCGGCAAAATTGTGATTGGCCGCCGCGCCGCACAGCGCTGGAAGCGCGACGGTTTCGCCAACCGGCTGGGCAAGCTGGGGCCGGATCTTGATCTGATTATTGTCGCACGCGATGAGGCGGATACTGCCCTGCCCGCCCGTCCGCTGAGCGCGAAAAGCAGCGCGGAAAAATGGCGTAAGCCGCTGGAAGGCTGCGCGCTGGCGGTGGCGCTCTGCGCGCTGACTACCCTCGGCGCCAGCTGGCTGTTCCCACAGGTGGCCGATGCCAACCTGGTGATGCTCTATCTGCTCGGCGTAGTGATTGTCGCCTTGCTGTATGGCCGCTGGCCGTCGGTGCTGGCTTCGGTGATCAACGTCGCCAGCTTTGACCTGTTTTTTATTGCCCCGCGCGGCACCCTCGCGGTATCCGACCTCGAGTATCTGCTGACCTTCGGCATTATGCTGGCAGTGGGTATTATTATTGGTAACCTGACCGCCAGTATGCGCTATCAGGCGCGGGTGGCGCACTACCGTGAAGGGCGTGTGCGCCAGCTGTATGAAATGTCGAAAGCGCTGAGCCGCACGCGTAATTCGCAGGATATTATCAGCGTCAGCCAGCACTTTATCGATAACAGCTTCCGCGCCAACAGCGAGCTGCTGCTGCCCGATGCACAGGGCCAGCTGCCGCTGCCGCGCCAGGCGGATCCGGCTATCGCCCGCTGGAGCTTTGATAACCGCCAGCCAGCCGGCGCGGGTACCGATACCCTGCCCGGCGTGCCCTATCAGATTCTGCCGTTAGTGATGCAGGAGAAAAGCTGGGGCCTGCTGATTATCCAGCCCTCCAGCCTGCGTCAGTTAATGATCCCCGAACAGCAGCGGCTGATTGAAACCTTTATGGTGCTGATTGCCACCGCCCTTGAGCGGCTGGCGCTGACGCAATCGGAAGAGCAGGCGCGCTTCGCGGCGGAAAGCGAGCAGCTGCGTAACTCGCTGCTGGCGGCGCTGTCCCATGATTTGCGCACCCCGCTGACGGTGCTGTTTGGCATGGCGGAAATTCTGACGCTGGATTTAGCCGCCGCCAGCTCGCCCCATGCACCGCAGGCGAATCAGATCCGCCAGCATATTATTAATACCACCCGGCTGGTGAATAATCTGCTGGATATGGCGCGCATTCAGTCCGGCGGTTTTGTGCTGCGCAGAGAGTGGCTGACGCTGGAAGAGATTATTGGCAGTACGCTGAACGCGATGGCCCCGCTGCTAAATGAGCGGCGTATTGATCTCGATTTACCTGATGGGCTACTGCTGGTGCAGGTTGACGGTCCGCTGATCGAACGGGTGCTGACCAATCTGCTGGAGAATGCGCTGAAGTATGCCGGTCCGCAGGCGCAAATCGGTATTCGCGCACGGCGTCAGGAGAATATTCTCGATATTGAAGTGTGGGACAGCGGCCCGGGTATTTTACCCGGGCAGGAACAGCAGATATTTGATAAATTTACCCGCGGTAGCAAAGAGTCAGCGATTCCCGGTGTCGGCCTGGGTCTGGCGATCTGCCAGGCGATAGTCACTCTGCATCAGGGCGAAATCGTGGCGACAAACCGGCCATCCGGTGGCGCCAGCTTCCATCTGCGACTGCCGCAGGATGAGCTGCCCGCGTGGGATCCCGAACAGATTGAGGAAATGTGACCACTGTCCTGATTGTTGAAGATGAAAAAGAGATCCGCCGCTTCCTGCGCATTGCGCTGGAGGGTGAGTCTTTACGCGTATTTGACAGTGAAACGCTGCAGCGCGGTCTGATTGAAGCCGCGACGCGCAAACCCGATCTGGTGATCCTCGATCTCGGGCTGCCCGATGGTGACGGCATTGATTTTATCCGCGAAGTGCGCCAGTGGAGTGCGATGCCGATTGTGGTGCTCTCCGCGCGTAGCGACGAGCAGGATAAAATTGATGCGCTGGATGCCGGCGCTGATGACTTTCTGGCGAAACCTTTTGGCGTGGGCGAGTTACTGGCGCGAGTCCGTGTCGCCCTGCGCCGTCACGGCGCAACGCAGCCACAGGCTTCGGTGATCACCTTTTCCGGCGTAACGGTGGATATCGCCGCCCGCCGCGTCACGCGTGACGATCAGCCGCTGCATCTGACGCCGATTGAATTTCGCCTGCTGGTGATTTTGCTGAATAATCCGGGGAAAGTGCTGACTCAACGCCAGTTACTTAATCAGGTGTGGGGACCGAACGCGGTGGAACACAGCCACTATCTGCGTATCTATATGGGGCATTTACGCCAGAAGCTGGAAGCGGAACCGGCGCAACCAAAGCATCTGATTACCGAAACCGGGATTGGTTATCGCTTTATGCCGTAGCCGGGGTGTAAAAAGGGCGGCGCTAACGCCGCCCGTGTCACATCGTTACGCGTTCTTCAGTACTTCGCTGACAATTTCTACCGCTTCTTTTTCAATCTTTTCACGGTGCTCAGCACCGAGGAAGCTTTCACAGTAGATTTTATAGGCGTCTTCCGTACCTGACGGACGCGCGGCAAACCAGCCGTTCTCTGTCATCACTTTCAGACCGCCAATCGACGCACCGTTGCCCGGCGCGGCAGTCAGACGTGCGGTGATCGGATCACCCGCCAGCGTATCGGCGCTGACCATCTCTGGTGACAGCTTAGACAGCGCCGCTTTCTGCGCCGAGGTAGCCGAAGCCTGCAAACGGTTATAACTTGGCGCGCCAAAGCGCTCAGCCAGCTCATCATAGTGCTGCTGCGGGTTCTTACCGGTTACAGCAGTAATTTCCGCCGCCAGCAGACACATAATGATGCCATCTTTGTCAGTAGACCATGGAGTGCCGTCAAAGCGCAGGAAGGAGGCGCCAGCGCTCTCTTCACCACCGAAACCAAAGCTGCCGTCAAACAGGCCGTCAACGAACCACTTAAAGCCCACCGGCACTTCCACCAGCTTACGGCCAATATCGTTCACCACCCGGTCGATCATCGCGCTGGAAACCAGCGTTTTGCCGACAGCAACATCTTTGCCCCACTGCGGACGATGCTGGAACAGATAGTTAATCGCCACCGCCAGATAGTGGTTTGGATTCATCAGACCCGCAGGGGTAACGATGCCGTGACGGTCATAATCCGGATCGTTGGCAAAGGCCAGATCGAACTTATCACGCAGCGCCAGCAGACCCGCCATCGCCGGTTCAGACGAGCAATCCATCCGGATCACGCCATCTTTATCCAGATGCATAAAGCGGAAGGTCTGATCGACCGCATCATTAACAATGGTCAGATCGAGATGATAGAACTCAGCAATACGCTGCCAGTAAGCAATACCGGAGCCGCCAAGCGGATCAACGCCAATCTTCAGACCGGCTTTCTGAATCGCCGCAATGTCCACCACCTGCGCCAGACCTTCAATATAAGGCTGGATCAGATCCTGTTCCTGAATATGGCCTGTCGCCCAGGCTTTATCCAGCGCCAGACGTTTGACCTCTTGCAGGCCGCCCTGAATCAGCTGGTTGGCGCGATCTTCCACCACTTTGGTGACATTGGTGTCTGCCGGACCGCCGTTCGGTGGATTATATTTAATGCCACCATCTTCCGGCGGGTTATGTGATGGCGTAATCACAATGCCGTCAGCCAGCGCGCCGCCGTTTTTGTTGTGCTCAAGGATTGCGTTAGAGATCGCTGGCGTTGGCGTATAGCCATTGTCCTGCTGCACGATCACATCCACACCGTTGGCCGCCAGCACTTCCAGCACCGAAATAATCGCCGGTTCGGAGAGGGCATGGGTGTCTTTACCAACATAGCACGGGCCGGTGATGCCATTCTTTTTGCGCTCTTCGGCAATCGCCTGCGCAATCGCCAGAATATGTGATTCATTAAAGCTGTGACGCGCTGAGCTGCCACGATGGCCGGAGGTGCCAAATTTCACCGCATGTTCTGCATTAGCCAGATCCGGCTGCAGCACATAATACTGGGATGTTAATTGTGCAACGTTAATCAAATCGCTCTGCTGGGCTGGCTGCCCGGCACGGGGGTGACTGGCCATTGGCGCTTCTCCCTGACGCTTCAGTTAGATGGTGCCGCAAACCTTCTCAGTCAGTTCCGCCGGGAACTGCATCGACAACATAATGTGTTCAATCATGCTGCATTTGCGACCTGTATTAGTATTGGTTATCACCCAATACGGCGTGCCGGGCACATGCTTCGGCTTGGTATGGGTGCCATTCTGGATCAGGACTTGCTGGTTACCCGCAAAGTAGACGCGGGTGCGGCCATGAAGTGACTCAGTCGCATCGGCAAACGCTTTCGGATCCAGTGTATATAAGGTCGACAGAATCAACATAAAGCGATTAACCGCCCGCTTCTGCTCCGCATACTCATCGGAAAGCAGCAGCTCACGCACCGCGCGTACACGGTCTTGCGGACGTGATTCGGTTTTCACCGCCACCGCTTCTTTCGCTGGCGATGCCTGCGGCGTCGCAGGCGCACTCTGACCGGCGGTAAACTTCAGCATACGCCGCAAAATATCAGATGCGCTTTCACCAATGTGTTGAGTATGGCTGGCAATATAGCGGTAGAGCTCTTCGTCGACTTCAATCGTTTTCATCTTTATCCGTACGGTTATTGCATGTTGCAGAGCCGGGGAGGTTTAAAATATGACCCGGATCTGACATTAAGGATTATAAAGTTAAATCTTGCCGCAGTGTAGCGCCACCACCTTTTGCAGGCAAAAGTCAGAATAAGCCGCAAAAAGTGCGTGAACCACAATGTGCTTTCATCCGGCAGCTTTTGCCCGGCAAGAATGCAGAAATCCATGATAACCTAAGCTTTGGTTTCCACTGTAAGAACTTTGCCATGAATTTGAATGCTCGCCTGCAAACTGAACAATCTGTCGCTGCCGCTAACCCGATTCTGCTAATCCATGGCCTGTTTGGCAGTCTCGATAATCTGGGAGGGCTGGCGCGCGGACTGAAAACCGACCGTCCGGTTTTGCAGGTAGATGTACGTAATCATGGCCTTTCGGCGCGCAGCGAGCAGATGAACTACCGCGTGATGGCGCAGGATATGCTGGATACGCTGGATGCGCAGGGCATCGATAAGGTGTCGGTGGTGGGCCATTCGATGGGCGGCAAAATCGCCATGACGCTGGCTGCGCTGGCGCCGCAACGCGTCGAACAGTTAGTGATGATCGATATTGCCCCGGTGGATTATCAGACGCGTCGCCATGACGCCATTTTTGCCGCCATCAATGCAGTCACTGCGGCGGGCGTTACCCTGCGATCCCAGGCGGCGGAAGTGATGCGCGGCCATGTCGATGAAGAGGGCGTGATTCAATTTCTGCTGAAATCGTTCCACGAAGGTGAGTGGCGCTTTAATGTGCCGGTGCTGTGGGACAACTACACCACCATTTCCGGCTGGGAAGTGCTGCCCGCCTGGCCGCATCCGGCGCTGTTTATTCGCGGTGAATTGTCGCCTTATCTCGATGATATCCATCGTCAGGCGGTGATCAGCCAGTTCCCGCAGGCGCGCGCGCATGTGATTGCTGGTGCCGGACACTGGGTGCATGCCGAAAAACCTGATGCGGTTTTGCGCGCAATCCGCCGCTTTTTTGCGCTTTAAAAGCAAATAGTTGCTGGTGTGGGGAAATGATTGTCGTGACGACTTTCACTGGGGTATGATGGCGCGCTAAAATTTTGGCGCTGTTCACCACGCCGACCATTGGCTGTAACAGGTGAAATATTCAGCCTGAGGGGCGCGGTGTTATTGTTAACGGCATACCGGCCCATTAAGTCAGAACCCCTGGCGTTGCAAACGCGGACGCTCATTCAGTATCACGATTCTATGGCAAAAGAAAACACCGACCGCACAACGATCGATCTGTTCGCAGACGAACGTCGCCCGGGACGACCAAAAACCAATCCGCTAACGCGTGATGAACAGCTGCGCATTAATAAACGCAATCAGTTAAAACGCGACAAAAGTCGTGGGTTGCGCCGTGTCGAACTGAAAATCGGCAGCGACGCGGTTGATGCACTCAATCAGATGGCTGAAGAGCGTAATATGAGCCGCAGCGAGCTGATTGAAGAGATGATTCTGGCGCAGCTTAACGCTAACGGCTGATCGCCCACCTGCTAAAAGCCGCGCTAATCCGCGGCTTTGAACGCACAATGCGACAAATCCGGCGGCATTTGAAGTTCCTCGCCCCGGTACTGTCTGCTATCATTGCCAGTAACTGTGTATCTGTAGCATTCACCATATCATTAAGTTTCAAGAGGTTATTAAGCTCATGGCAATCGTAGGCATTTTCTTTGGCAGCGATACTGGCAATACGGAAAACATTGCAAAGATGATCCAAAAGCAACTGGGTACAGAGGTTGCTGAGGTTCATGATATCGCCAAGTGCGCTAAAGAAGATCTTGAGGCTTTTGATATTCTGCTGCTCGGCATCCCGACCTGGTACTATGGCGAAGCGCAGTGCGACTGGGATGACTTCTTCCCGACGCTGGAAGAGATCGACTTTAACGGTAAACTGGTTGCGCTGTTTGGTTGTGGCGATCAGGAAGATTACGCGGAGTACTTCTGTGATGCGATGGGCACCATCCGCGATATCATTGAGCCAAATGGCGCGATTATCGTTGGTCACTGGCCGGTCGCAGGTTATAACTTCGAAGCATCAAAAGGTCTGGCGGACGATGACCACTTCCTCGGCCTGGCGATTGATGAAGATCGTCAACCAGAGCTGACCAATGAGCGCGTTGATCGCTGGGTTAAGCAAATTTTTGATGAACTTCATTTGAAAGAAATCATCGAAGCCTAGGATGAAAAACTCAATGTGAGCGCAATCTCACATTGAGTAAGTGGTTTTTCCTATAGAAATAATAGATACATGTTTGTAACTTTTACCTGCAAATCTGTACAATACCCCCATCGGTCACACTGCTATTGAAGTTTTATAAGTAAAGTGAAGGGTTTAGCACAGTATCTGTAATGGGACAGGCTCCGGGTCATGGACTTCTCAGGGACGTACCTCATTACAACCTGCAGTTGTTTCACGCTCTCCTTGCGGTTTTCATTTCGAAGTACGAGTTCTATAATGAGACGCACTAAGATTTCGCGTTGACCGATGTTCAGGGCTTTTCAGCCACTCAGCCACATTGTGACTAGCAAAGTAACAGGACAATATCCGCATGACTGACAATAACACCGCATTAAAGAAGGCCGGCCTGAAAGTCACGCTTCCCCGACTGAAAATTCTGGAAGTGCTTCAGGAACCAGAGGGCCATCACGTCAGTGCGGAAGACTTGTATAAGCGCCTGATTGATATGGGCGAAGAGATTGGTCTGGCGACGGTTTACCGCGTCCTGAACCAGTTTGATGATGCGGGGATCGTTACCCGTCATAATTTCGAGGGCGGCAAATCTGTCTT
The DNA here is from genome assembly GCF_017875465.1 of Winslowiella toletana. NCBI lineage: Bacteria > Pseudomonadati > Pseudomonadota > Gammaproteobacteria > Enterobacterales > Erwiniaceae > Winslowiella > Winslowiella toletana. The sequence continues at coordinate 3,852,867 of NZ_JAGGMQ010000001.1, read as the reverse complement.
CGAACTTACGCAACAGCATCATCACGATCACCTGATTTGCCTCGATTGTGGCAAAGTGATCGAATTTAGTGATGAATCAATTGAGACGCGTCAGCGTGAGATTGCCACTCGCCACGGTATTAAGCTTACCAACCACAGCCTGTACCTTTACGGTCACTGTGCATTGGGCGATTGCCGCGAAGACGACACGCTGCACGACAAATAAATTTTGCTATGCAGTAAAACAAAACCGGTGATTTTTCACCGGTTTTTTTATGCCTGCTTAATCTGCGGAAAGCGGCGCCTGCAGATGCTCTGCCCGGCTAAAGCGCTTGCCATCGGCACTGACGGTACGCACCCAGACTTCACTCGTGATGCGTGGTCGCGCCTGATCGTTATAAGCCTGCCACTGCCTGCCATCGGTGGAAAACTGAATATCAATCCCCGGTAGCGCGCTGTTCGCCTCCAGCATGCCGTGATGGATACGCGCGCCTGCTGGCGGCAGACGCCAGGCAATTCCCTGTTTATCCATTTTGGCTAACTCACGCTGACCCAGCAGATTGGCAAAACGCTGCCAGTCCCGGCGCAACACTTCGGTATCCACCCAGTGGGTTTTGCCCTGCTGATATTCGCGGCCGGCCTGATAGTCCAGCTCCCATCCGGCACGGTGCCAGCCACGCTCGGCAACCGACAGCAGGCGCGGGAAAATCATCTCCTCCATCTGCTGATCGCTACGTACCGTTTCGCTCCATAGCTGTGCTGAAATACCGCTCGCCCCTGGCCAGGGTTTGTCGGATTTGGCGCTAAAACTGTTGCCATCGCGATCAACCGAGGTTTCGGCATTTTGCGGCAAGTTATCCGGCGCAAAGCTAAACATTTTGCGCTCATCATTATAGCGCGTGCCCCAGTAATAGCCGCGCTCCAGCGGATTGACTTCATAGGGGAAGTCCATATACAGATAGTCCGGATTAGAGACCACCACCTCGTAACCTTTGCTGGCCCAGTCGGTCACGCTGGCGAAACCGCCCCAGTAGAGAGTGTCCCAGAAATTCACCGCCACGCGACCGGTGGCGAAAGCGCTGGCACTGTCGACCGCCTTCAGCCCATCCTCCCATGCCTGCATCTGATCAATCCCCTGGGCCTTTGCCAGTCGGCTTACCTCGACGGCAAACCAGCCCGGCAGATGGCTGATATCCGCCACGGCGCCCTGCTGCACCCTACGCTGACAGGCTGGGGATTTCGCCCACGGCTGGTCCTCCCGCTGACGATTGATAACCCCCTTCCCGGCTTCCGGTTGACGGCTGTCGGTGTACCCGGCTCCCAGACGGATATTCTTCGCTTCATCGCCACCAAAATGCCAGCGGGTAAGCGGCTGCCCCGCATCCTGATGCATCAGGCGGAACTCAGTGATCACCTTGTCGACAAAGCGTTTTGAGGAGTCCAGACAGGGATTAAGATAACTGGTGCGGTCATAAAACTGCACCGAAGTGGTGTTTGAGTTATCGTCCGGATCCAGCAAGCGGTAGCGGCTGGCCTCGGTCGCGTTCCCCTGCTGCATTAAACGCTGATAGCGCGCTTCCATAGCGATTACCGCCGCGCGCGCATGGGCGGGCATATCCACTTCCGGGATCACTTCAATGGCCCGCGCGCCTGCGTATTTCAGGATCTCAATATAGTCCGCGCGACTAAAGTAGCCACTGCCATGATTGTCGCTGTCCGGCCCCGATCCCAGCTGCGGCATCAGGCAGGTTTGCTCGTCCGGATCGTGGCAACGTCGGCCACCGACGCGGGTTAACTCTGGCAAACCGGGAATTTCAATGCGCCAGCCCTCGTCATCCGTCAGATGGAAATGCAGCTTATTCATCTTCCACACCGCCATCTGATCGAGCAGGCGTTTTATCGCGTCTTTACTGTGAAAATTACGCGCCACATCAACGGCGACGCCACGGTACGCAAAACGGGGGGCATCACTGACATCAAGGGTGGCAATCTTTTTATCCCCCTCAGAGGGCACCAGCGAAAGGATCGACATCAGGCCATAAAACACCCCAGTTGCATCGAAACCGCTAATTTCCGCTCCCTGCTCGCCAATGATTAAACGGTAAGCACCGGAATGCGCCTGCTCGCCATCAAAATCGCTGCGCGCAATACGGGTCGTGATCGGATAGCCATCCTGCTGCTCGCTAATGCCCGCGCGGGCAAAATGCTCGCGGATAACCTCAGCTTTATCTTGCGGCAGCGACAGCAGATCGAGTTTTACCCCCGGCTGCAAATCGACATCCTGCGGGTGCAGCCTCAGCGTCAGCGGCGTCGGGGTGATCTGCCCGCGCAAACTGGCGGTGGTCATTTTTTTGATATCACGATTTTTTTCAAAGCGGGTTTGTGCGGTCATCAGCACATTTTTATCATCGGGGGTGCGCTTCCACTGCTTATCCAGCGGTGCGACAAACTGCGACAGATCTTCAGTATCGGTACTGCTGATCACTCTGGCGTGCGCATCACCGGCGGTGACATACCAGCGTGGCATCACATCACTTAGCGCCAGCTGCCAGTATTCGTTAATAATCGGGATGCTGACGTTCTCTCCGGCAGCAAAACCGCTAAATTTTTCCGTCGGCTGCAGTTTATGCAGATCGCCAATAATATGCGTAATCCGGAACTGGTCACTGTCGACCTTTAATATCTGGCGGATACTGCTGATATAGATTGCCCAGTTCTGCCCGCTTAATGCCGGGCCGGGATTGCTTAGCGTAATCACCGCGCGATTACAGGAGGCCCAGTCGGCCCCCAGCGCCGCGCAGTCAACGCCATGCTGCGCCGCATGATTATCTGTCACCTGATACTTTACGCCAAACTGGCTGATTTGATCGACCAGCTGTTGATCGCTCGCCATACTACTGCCACATGTCAGTAGCCCGCTTAGTGCTGCCACCATCATCCCTGATTTACGTCGTTTCACGTCGTTACCTCCTGTCATTGCCTGCGGTTAAGATTGGCACTGGTTAAAAAATGGTAAAAGGCGCGGTTACGATAAACTTCACATCTTTCTCATCCTGGAACATATTGCCGTAGCCGCCGCTGTAGCTGGGCAGCGAACTGTGGTTGTTATACTGGGTGTAATGCAGTTTGAACATCGTACCTTCCGCACGCCCCTGCTGAATGGTATAGAGCAGATCCATACTCCATGCCGACTCCTTCAGCCGCTGGCTTTGGTCCCATTGCGGATTGCTGGCGGGTTTAGCATCCCAGCCCCAGGCATATGAGGTTCCCATCTGCCATCCCGGCAGCTGCCACTCTTTCAGGTCATACATTACACCGGCAAACAGCGCCTTTTCGCCATTGGCGTTCCAGTCAGAACGTGCATCCCACCAGATATCAAGGCGGCCATTAGAGCTGGCGTAGCCGGGTGTCATGCGCTGCAGAAAATAGCCCTGGTTACCTTCGGCTTTTACCCAGCTGCCTTCAAGGCGAAAATCAAACGGGCCGCTGGTATACCCAAAGGTTAATGCCTGCAACCAGGCCAGCCCATCATAGATATCATTGCTATTCGCCGCGCCGCCGCGCTCTTTATCGCGCGCGCCATAGAACTGGTAGCTGGCGCGCAGATCGTTACTGGCAAGCGGAAAAGCATATGATGCTTTGGCAAAGTACTGGTCAACATAGTGCGCTGCCTGACCAACCGCAGCTTCCAGCGTCAGGTTATTTTTAAAGTCATATTTAGCGCCAAACGAGTGCAGATAAGGCACTTCTGTTAGCCCATCAGCTTTACGGAAGCGGTAAAGATGCTGATACCAGGGCGCTTTATACGCGTCAGCCCACATATAGGAGAGTGAGATAGCGCCGCTGTCGCCATAATCCTGCGTTACACCGGCTTCGGCACCGCGATAAGTGCCCGGCAGAAAACTCCAGTGCGGAGTCATTAGCGTCTGGCCGGTCGGCTGCAGATAGCCGCCGCGCAGCCAGTAATCATCAAGCTTCAGTTTCATCGCCGCCTGATAAAAACTGATGCCGCCCTTATCACCAGCCCACTGCTCATCCCAGCGCGTTCGCGCCTTACTGAAGCCGATTTCATCGGGTGCGGCCGGGCCGCTGTTAGCCATTTCAACTGCGCCATAGATGCCAAGATCGACACCCACCACCTCGCCAGCATAGCCGGAACTGAAATCCAGACTGCCGTTAAAGGTTGAGTGGTGCAGGTTGTTCTGATACTGGCCATAGTGGTCGCTGACGGGTTCAAGGTTTTTGCGATCTCGCTGGCGCTGCCAGTAATAGAGGCCACCGGTTAATGATGAGTCCTCAATAAAGCCTTCGGCTCTGGCTTCTGCAGATATCACCATTACCGGCGAAGCAGTAATACAGGCGGTAGCAAAGGCCACCGCTTTGCGCATTCCATTAGTTGCAGACATAAAATTCCCTTTTATATTCAGGCGATAATAATTAGCGATAAGTACGGCTTAATCGCGTCCGGTGATTAAGACGTCATACTATTTTTGCGACAGGAAATTATCAATATAAAGTCAAATAAATATGATCGTCGCCGCAGCGATATTTCAACAATAACAAACACGAAGATTAAAATAATTAATAATGAATTAAATATAATGCTAATCTAAAATAGATGATGATATTAAAATAGCTAATCATTATAACATCAGCAGTGAATAGAATTTAATCAGCGATTATTTATAGAGCATTAAGCAATATAACAATATCATTGACTTACATCAATTATTTACAAAAAATGCATTCAACATTTATAGCGCAAGGTGCTGTTATTGTTAATCATAAAAATTGATTTAAGGACAGAAAATGGATCCGACACAAAAAAGAGATATAGTTCAGGTTACCACAAGCGGGGCGTCAACGTTGACAACATCAATAAAAACGACATCAAAGTCACTAATGCCGCCCCCTGGCGCGGTCGGAAATACTTCTTTAGCCAAAGATATAAGTGTCCGGCCAGAAACCCCCTCAGCACATACTGCAGCGGCGCCTTTCATATCGTATACACAATCTGCCGATATCCACGCTAAACCAGACAAGTTATCTGAGCTACAAGCTTTTGCTTCACAATCAGCTCAACTTCAGCAGCCGCAACTGCCCGAGGAGATAAAAAGTATCTCCAATATTGATCAACAACAACAAACTCCGTTACGCAGTGTCACGAGTGAACCGAAAAAAAACGTGCAAGATTACGTGAAAAATACGCCAGCTGCTAAGACATTGCAGGACGCCAATGGCAAGCTCGCCGAGGCATTGAAAATGGGCTTACAAAAGGGTTCAGTTTCTGAGGTAGCTGTCAGTCAGCGAATCTCTGCCAGCACCTCAGAAGCCAGGAAAATACCCGTTTCCCCTCAGAGTGATTTTAACCAGTTAACACTGAGTCAGCAGCAGGAAAATGCGATTAACATGGCAAAAGTATATTTAGCCAGTACTGTTTCCTGTCTCATCAAATTGCCGGTAATTTACCAGAGCGTTGCCGGACTTCAGGTGTTTTCCTCGGGGCTTGAATTGGGTAATCAAGACAATCGAGAAATTTTCCCGGATGCGCTGCTGATCCGGAAGGAAGAATCAAAAATTATAGTTGGTTTGCGCACCGCAGGGACAGATAGTGACTACACCACGGTTACCAATAACCCCGCCGAACTGCTAAAGAGAATCCCACAACATATACTGGGAGTAAAAGATGGAGAGGAAATTTGCGCGATTTTTCAACCTGCAACCACCAACTATATTGAAGCTGGTATGAAAAGTTATGCTGGTCTGGTGAAATCGGAGCTAAAACATGCGAAGGCAGCAAGAGAAAATCCGTCCTGGGCAAAGACATATTGGGCAATATTAGATAGTTCATATAAAACCTGTAACGAATTAGCTGCAAAGTTTGCGAAGCCGGGCACCGCAGGCATGATTTTCAGAAAAAGTTTATTCAGGACTATGGAAAAACATTTGCAACAACAACCGGAATCTTGTTTCAATATAACAGCGCTGGTGCTTGAAATTTTTGGTTTACCTGAGCCAGAGCTGTTACATGCACTTAACGACAATATGTTGGGCCTTTTCTGCAGCGACTCCGGAGCAGCAAATCGTCTCGGTTGCATCGGCGAATGGTTATATTCCCTGGCCACCTGGCTACCAGACGATCAAATATTTATACTGGATAAGGCAGTCAAGGATGTATTGTCAATACTGGAGCCTAAAAAATCGTTGCAAGAGGGTCTGACAGAGGAAGAAAAATATAAGCATCAGGTTGAACAGAAAAAAGAAATACCAGATTTCGCCCGGGAAGTATTTAAAATGGTCAGAAAACATATTTCCAGAGGGATGGAAGAAGAGTCAATTACCAGGGACGAAACTCGCAATAAGATAATAACCTTATGCAACCGCTTTGATGAGGCACTAAAAAAATCGAATTTTAGCAGTGAGGTACAATACCATGCCAGAGAAAACTTATTACCCTTTATTATTATCACTAAGTCGACAGATGATTTTATTAAAGAATCACTTCCTGTATTAAAATCAAATTATAACAAAACCATTCACAGCCTGAAAAACCCCACCTACAAAAACGAGTATGGCATCACTGATAGTCTGCTGGCGTTATTTATCTCCAGCAGCCTCCCCTTCCCTGACCAATGGTCAGAATATATCACTAATTTTTACTTTACAGTTATCAATGAATTAGGTCAAACAGGGGATCTGCCTTTTGCCTGTATAGAGCTTATCGAGTATACCAATATCAGGTTTTCACCTGAACGTGCGAAAGAAATATTAACTTCTTTCATTGGAAAGTATATTAAAGCAAATAACACAATCAGAACTCTCTCGGCACTAATGGTCAAAACACTATCTGACGATGAATTGGCTAATACTATCTATAAGGCAAAAAGTGATAAGCTGGCGATTGAAAACTTTATAAATATTTGGCAGAAAATTGAATACTTCAACTCAACTAATAAAAATATTTCGGAAGAAACATGTTTTATACATAATCAGTCTGGTATATTCCCTGTCCATAAAAATAAAATTAATAACGTAGCGGGTACTAAGCTGGACCATAAAGATGGGATACGGACTATCGAAAAAATAAACAACATTGTAAAAATAGTCATTACCAATAAAGATTGCACACCTATTCTTGTTGAGAGGTTGTGCTCACTATCTCAGGCTATACAAAAAGAGGAGTTGATAAAATCAATTGTTAATATCAGCTTACAGGCTGAAGGTAATAAGGCAGGTAATATTACCAGCCTGAATAATCGCTTACAGGAAAACGTTGATAGTAGGCTAGCCATATTAACAAGGAAAAAAAATCACACTGCCTGCAACCAGTTACTTCGCAACCTGTCATTAATTCAGATCAGGTTATTGGAACACACCGTCAGTTCTTACGCAATTATACTACGAGAAAATCTTATCAGAAACCTTTCGGCAATAGGTGAGCTTAAAGAAATAACCATGCCACTGGTAAAATTAAAAATATGGCTAACAGACAATCGCACAGCGCAAACTGAAGTTGAGACAGAAGAGAAAAACCGCACATTCCTTGAAATTATTGCTCAGGTAGTAGAAAAATCTAAAATCGACGCGATTCGGGAAACGCTGCTTAAAACCGCATTCGGAAGCATCCCCATAGATCTTTTATTGCGCCGCTTAGCTGAATCATCGAAAAAGAAGATCAACCTGAGCAGATTTGAATTGTTTACCGACATCGTGAACCGGCAAATGCTGATGACGCCCGATAGCGGCAATCCCGGCACGTCGAAAATGCCCGAACCTTTAAATGACAAACAACTGCAGGCATTAACAACTTTTTTGACGAGCAGCCCAGATGCCTGGAAAATATTTGTGAATGCTTATAATAAATCCCCTGGTAAAACAGAGTGGATAATGGAACCAAAATGCTTTCTTAATGCTTCACCTGAAGTACAGGAAGTGATGCTAGGCTTCTTAGTTGACAAAGTTAGCACAGAAACCGTTGGCTGGATTAATCAGTACCTGGACAAGATTGAAAGCTGGTTAATACCTCCACTAAAAAATGCCCCGATGTTAAATTTAGAAAGCTCACTTTTTCGCATCTGCAACTGCATGCAAAAAATAAGTCACCATGAACTACCTGAATTGGTTATCAGGATTTTTAAACTTAGCAATACCATTATGGCAGGTAAGGTAAAACCGACTATCAGTGTTTCGCTTAATGGATCACTTCATATGATACTGAAGCGTATTGAAACTACATCCGTTGAAATCCACGAACAGCTATCGATGCAGTATGAAACGCTATTGAAGCCAGATCAGTCATTAGCACAAGAATTTCGAACTACCCCCGATAATACGCCGAGGTCGAATTACAGAATGGAACAAATGGAACAAATTCAACAGAATCCCAACACCACTACGGTCAAAGAAACGCAGATATTGAATGATGGGCAGGAAAAACCACGCATTACAAGAACAATCTATGTTGATAAAATGTGGGAGAGATATATTAGCAATAAAGACTTAACAGAACCGTTAAATAAAGCAATAAGTAAACTGGAGACAGGTGAAAATGATCACGAATTAAACACCCATAAATACAACAAAGGAGTATTTAGTTTTGATGTATGTCTGGGCTGGGGAGGTAGGGGGGTTACCCGAGGTGTTGCATTTATTGGCCCGCGTAATGATATATACATAATTAAAATTGGCAACCACAGAGAGGTTGAAATCGAAGCCAATAAATATAGTCACATGGAAAAAAGTTATATCTATACACTAATCAATAAGCCAGAATTAAACTCAAGGATACTTAGTTATGACAAGGAAAAAGAACAATATATCCCCATCAGTAAAGAAGAGTACTTTAAGCAAAAATAGCACAGCGGTCAGTTTCGCCTGACCTTTAGATCTTATCGTTTGATCCTATCAGTCATATTTAAAGGATAATAAGCATGGATCCTACTCACAGCAAGCTGGTACCCTTTGTTAAACCTACTTGTCTCGCCACTGACTCACAACCGGCCAAAAGCAACCCTATGTCGGTGCCGACGGCATATAATGTACCGAATACTCTCGAAACTCTAAAATCAGTGGTAACGTTGAATCAGCAATCTGAATCTGACAGAAGCCTGCAGAAATATATGCCTAATCCCCCCAGCTTACCGCAGTTACCTGCTGACTTCCACAGCCCTCAATTGCCGCAGTTTATCCAGATAGCTGACCACGACAGCAAAAAAATTCAGCAGTTTTCCTCTACTGCTGACGCCAGCACCAGCCGTGCGCAATTGACGCAAAATTTAACCATGGTTTACAACACTGACAGCGCCAGCCTCCCTCTCCCCTCGAGGAAAAGTCCTGACGCTGGCATACCTTCCAGCACTTCACATTTAAATCAGGCGAACGCCCGTTTGCTAGCGCTTGTGCAGCACGATACCGATCAGCCATCGACGTCACGTGGTGCAGAGGCATCTGGTAGTGCAGAGGCGTCAGAACTCTGTCCGCCATCAACCCGTCCCAAATCCGGCAATGACATAAGCAAGATGACACGTGATACGCCGCCGATTACAGGACCTCTGCAATTCACTGAAGAGCAGAAAGGGGAAATAAACAGTTGTGAGCCCAAGCATTTAATGCGTTTGCTGTCTTGCACTACCAGGCTGCCGGTGCTGTTTATCACATGTGAAGGCAAGACAATTTATCAGAACGGCGAAGCCGAGAAAATTGAAGAGAAAAATCTTAATAAATTTCCAAATGCGATTATAATTTCCAAACAACAAAACAACGTCCAGGTGAATATCAAACAGTCTGGTCAGAAGGAAATAAATAATATACTGGATTTTTTTGATGTGGTAACCCTTCTGAAAACTATCCCGACAGAGCTTTATCGGGCAACAAGTAGCAACACGCTTTATAAAACCTTTATCAGTCACCCAGATAATCTACAGGAAAGTGGCGTAAAACACTACTCCGATTTTAATTCTCTTTTTAAAGAGAAAAATTATGACAATATAAAAAATCAGTTAAATATAGAAGCTAAGTTAAAGATAAAAGATAAGTTAAATGCCACCAACCTTTTTTTTAATGAACTCCCTGGCAATGAAATTGCAAAAATTGAATTTTTCCTGGCACTACTATTGGATATTGAATTCACTCTATTACCAGCAGAAAAGAGAATAATTCAGAAAAACAAAAATGAAAACAAAACCAGTCTGGGCGCAATCGCTGCCGCAGCGACAAGAGAGCGTGTCACTCCAACACAAGTACACTTTATCGCCAGTAAAATTGAGGATCCCCCGCCGTGGGCTTTCAGCGCCATGACCGCAATGGTAATCCAGGACAAATCAGATAGTGACGCATTGGCTAACTATCTTTATATAATTGCTAAAAAACCCTCACATAACAAAAATCACGAATTCAACAGCGCCTTTAATATTGTCATGAAGGCTTTTAAAAATGATAACCCTAATGCCATCCTTTATGTAATGCAAGAAATGGTCAAGCAGGTTTATCATGAACTGGAAGAAAAACCTTTAGAAAATAAAGAAACACAAAATCGTCTGCAATACTACTTCTCTCTGTTTATGCAGGCAGCAGATGGTTATATCCCCTATATACAAAAATCAGAAAAAACAATTACAGACAGGGATATTGGCTATGAGAGATTCGTAAGAAAAGCATTCTGGCCTTTAATTACTCTCTGTGAGGATGGTTTTAAAAACCATTTTTCTAAAATCAGAGAGTGGATATCCTTTAATTCGCCAAACTCAGAAACATATATTATCGAAGACCGCGCGATGTCAGTGATAATAACTGCTGCTTTCGAGCAACCACCAGCCTGGAGTGAAGCTATTGCCAGACAGGTCGAGAAAATATTACCTCTGGGCCTTGACGGCAACAGACCATTAGCCACTATCTATTTTATCGCCTTTTGCTATGAACGTTTACCCAGAGAGTATAGCGAGGAAATGTTTCACACTTTCTTTGGCGTTAATATAAAAAAAGATGATCAAATTAATGCAATTGTAATGTTACTACTTATTGACGTTTACCAGCCAGATAAAGTCCTCGATCTATATACTGAAAAAAAAGAGACGGTAATCAATATATTATTTAATTACCTGAAAAAGATCAAACCATTTCAAACTAAAACGCTTGACGCAGAGGAGTGTCTGGTTATTGGTAAGGCTGGCGCCAGCATTGAAGAATACCAGAAATGGGAAAAACATGTTGAAGAAGGAAAAAGAGAACCGTTAGTACTTCCAGAAAATAAAGCCAACCCTTTTGTACAAAAATTTAACTTCCTGGTTAATGCAATATTTACCCAACAACATACCACAGAAATTGTCGCCAGCATTCTGAAATCTCTATCGTCAACAGCCGATAGAGATATCATTAAAGAAATAGCCATCGCCAATATTAACTCTAAGGGATTCAATCTCTATCAAACCGCTAACCGTTTCCAGGAAATGCTCAAAGACACGTTATCGGCCATCAATAAAAACATGCTAACCACAGAGGAAATACGTAAGAATCAGTGTAGTAACTTAATTGGCTGGGTATTATTCCTTCAGCTTAACCTGGTAAAAGAGGGCAACCACAGTATCACTAACAATTTAACAGAAATTATTAGTGATAATTTTTCAAAAATAACAAAACCAGCAGACATTTCCAAGTCAGTTAAAATTCTTGAAGATATTTTTAATATTAATAAAATTAGCGAGAATCTCTATGTTACTATAACCACTTCGACATTGGCAAAATCATTTAACCGAAAACTGGAGGCTAAAACAGGAAGTATCATCAGAACCATGACATTAAACAGTGCGTTACACACCATTAAAAATCGCGACAAACTGTTTAGTGCCCTCGCTGTAATTAATAACAACCTGACCAGCGAAGAATCAGGATATAACGCCTTTATGTATATTATTCAAAGGGAGATGGGCTACAGTCTTACCCCCAAGGATCCTCCACCAGTATTAAATAACCAGGAGCGGCAGGCACTTATCACCCTTATCACCTCTAATCCTGTTGGCTGGGATATATTCGAGCGTGCATATATGAAAATGAAAGAAAACAGCGCTACTGCAGGCATCAACATAAATACCAAATGGATAATCAACCCACCCTGTTTCCTGCAACTGACTTCGGCAACTAAAAATTTAATGATGAAATTTATTTCTGTATTAAATGAGAATCCTGCTAACTTTATTTTGCAGTGCTTACGCAACATTGAGCAGCAATTAACGGAGAAAGTAAGTTCTGTCGAGGGTTTAGAACATATGCTAAAAAACCTCTGTAACTACCTGCTGAAAGAGCAATTCAGCTTGCTGGTCGCCAGGTCTGCGAACACAACAGAAAATATTGTAGAGAGGATTTTCGCTGTGGCGGATAAAATTAATAATGAAAAGTCGATTCAATGTCTCCATCGTTCATTACAGGAAGCATTAATCACCCTTATCAGCAACGTTGAACAAGCGGATAGCCAGCTGGCCGTCACATATCATTCACTGATAACGATTAAACCCGAGGAAGTCCATTGCCTGCCGGTTAACAATACCTTTCCTTCTAACCGGCTTATCAACGAAAAAGCATCGGATCATTACCTCCTTCCCCTATCTGATAGACCTGCTGCCGAGACGGCAGCGGAAAAGGCTCCGATGATCATCTGTATTGGTAAGGAGTGGCATAATGCCATGCTTGACTCTACATACAGTATTACCCTGCCAGAAGCTACTGAGTCACTGCTGTCTGGTGATTTTAAACGCGTGAATTTTCACCGTTACACCGACAGTCAGGTCTTTTTTTCTTTTGATGTGGGAGTAGGGAAATCAGTTCAAGGCTTTAAAGGCAGGGGCCCTGGCCGGGCGTGGGTATTCAAGGGCAGTGGCAACTATTGGTTCTTTGGCGGGGTTGGCAGCCATAAAGACGCGTTAGCGGCGTACGCGCGGTCTCAGCAATATTCGGAGGACAGGGTCAATGAACTGATCAGTAATACAGAAACCCTCGACCAGGAACTGTATTACAATACAAAAACCGGCGAATTAACTTTCGAAAAGCGTACTAAAAGCTAAAAAAGGCCGCAACATGTTGCGGCCTCTGTTTTGCTGCGGCTACGGCCTATGCACCGATTTTGGTCCAGGTATCACGCAGACCGACGGTACGGTTAAATACCAGGTTTGTCGCGCTGGAGTAACGGCTGTCGGCGCAGAAATAGCCTTCGCGCTCGAACTGATAAGGGCTGCTGGCTTCAGCGGCCTGCAAACCAGGCTCAACAAAGCCCTGGCGAATCACCAGTGATTCCGGATTAATGGTGGTAAGGAAATCCTCAGCCGCCCCCGGGTTGGCGACGCTAAACAGACGATCGTAGAGGCGGAATTCTGCCGGTAATGCATGTACCGCGGAAACCCAGTGAATCACCCCTTTCACTTTACGTCCGTCCGCCGGATCCTTGCTTAAGGTATCGGTATCGCAGGTGCAGTACAGGCAGGTGATATTGCCCGCTTCATCTTTCGCCACACGCTCGGCTTTGATCACGTAAGCATTACGCAGACGCACTTCTTTACCCAGCACCAGCCGCTTGTACTGCTTGTTGGCTTCTTCACGGAAGTCAGCACGGTCAATCCACACTTCGCGGCTGAACGGCACTTCACGGCTGCCCATTTCCGGTTTATTCGGATGGCAAGGCATAGTGAGCACCTCTTCATATCCGGCCGGTAAGTTCTCTATTACGATTTTAACCGGGTCAAGCACCGCCATCGCGCGTGGCGCATTTTCGTTGAGGTCATCACGAATGCAGGACTCCAGCGAGGCCATCTCCACGATATTGTCCTGTTTGGTCACGCCGATACGGCGGCAGAACTCGCGAATCGAAGCGGCGCTATAGCCACGACGACGCAGACCGGAAACGGTCAGCATGCGCGGATCGTCCCAGCCTTCCACCACTTTCTCAGTCACCAGCTGGTTCAGCTTGCGCTTCGACATAATGGCGTATTCGAGATTCAGACGTGAGAACTCATACTGACGCGGATGGGCAGGAATAGTGATGTTATCCAGCACCCAGTCATACAGGCGACGGTTATCCTGGAACTCCAGCGTGCAGAGCGAGTGGGTAATGCCTTCCAGCGCATCGGAAATGCAGTGGGTAAAGTCGTACATCGGATAGATGCACCACTTATTGCCGGTCTGATGGTGTTCGGCAAACTTAATGCGGTACAGCACCGGATCGCGCAGCACAATAAAGCTGGAAGCCATATCGATTTTGGCGCGCAGGCAGGCCGTTCCCTCGGCAAATTCGCCGTTACGCATTTTTTCAAACAGTGCGAGGTTCTCTGCTGGCGTGCGGTCACGGTACGGGCTGTTTTTGCCCGGCGCGGTCAGCGTGCCGCGATATTCACGGATCTGCTCCGGTGACAGCTCATCTACAAAGGCAAGACCTTTGTTAATCAGCTCAACCGCGTAGTTGTACAGTTGATCGAAATAGTCAGAGGAATAACAGACGTCGCCACTCCACTGGAAACCGAGCCATTGCACGTCATGCTTGATAGATTCAACGAACTCCAGATCTTCTTTAACCGGGTTGGTGTCGTCGAAACGCAAGTTACATTGACCCTGATAATCTTGCGCGATGCCAAAATTCAGGCAGATCGATTTTGCATGACCGATGTGCAAATAGCCATTCGGCTCCGGTGGAAAACGGGTATGCACGCTGGTGTGCTTACCGTTCGCCAAATCTTCGTCGATAATCTGACGAATAAAGTTAGTTGGGCGGGCTTCTGCCTCACTCATCTCAATTTCCTCAACACTAATATGGCTGGTGATTTGAACCACGAAATAACGGAGTATGATCCACAAAGCGGAGAAGGGAAACAACCGTTTGTTAGACTAATTACACAAAAAAGGGCGGGAATCGCTCCCCGCCCAGTTTATAACATTACATTCGGGCGCCGATAACGGCCCCCCTACAGATAAATGCCGATTTCGTAGCGGCGGCGTTCTCGCCGCCGTGCGCATTTAGCTTTTGATTTCGAACAGTTTGGTTTCACCGGCAATCACTGCGCCGCTGGCCAGCAGATTCACCCCGGCGAAATCATCAATATTGCTGACCACTACCGGACTGATCATCGAACGGGCATGCTGATTCAGGTAATCGAGGTCCATTTCCAGCACCGGCTGACCGGCAGTGACGCTGGTGCCCTCTTCAACCAGGCGGGTAAAGCCTTTACCTTCCAGCGCCACGGTATCGAGGCCCATATGCACCACGATCTCAACGCCATTATCGGTTTCCAGACAAAAGGCATGGTTGGTATTAAAGATCTTCACCACTGTTCCGGCAATCGGCGCGACCACGGTTTTGCTGTCAGGAATAATCGCCAGCCCCTCACCCACCGCTTTGCTGGCAAAAGCTTCGTCCGGCACCTGATCAAGAGCCACCACCTGACCGCTTACCGGCGCCACCAGCGTGGCGATAATCCCTTTTGAGGCGTTGGTTACCGCTTGTGGCTGAACCGCCACCGCTGGCGCAGTGGTGGCGCTGGCGCCTGCCGCCGCAGCAATCGGGCCTTTCGCCAGTACGATTTTCATCGCCGAAGCAATGGTCTCGGCACGGGTACCAACAATAATCTGTACGCTCTGCTTGTTAAGACGGATCACGCCGGAAGCTCCGAGGCGCTTAGCCACCGACTCACTTACGTCACCAGAATCTTTCACATTCAGACGCAGACGAGTAATACAGGCATCAATGCCGGTCAGATTTTCAGAACCGCCCACCGCGCCAATATAACGACGCGCCAGAGTTTCAGTTTCCGACTCACCGCTGCCGCTGTGATCAACACTAGTGTCGTAACCATCACTTTCATCGCCATCCACTGACAGTTCACGGCCTGGCGTCATCAGATTGAATTTCTTGATAGTGAAACGGAACACCACATAGTAGATAACAAAGAACACCAGCCCCTGCGGGATCAGCATATACCAGTGTGTCGCCAGCGGATTGCGCGTTGACAGGAACATATCCACCAGACCGGCGCTAAAGCCAAAACCGGCAATCCAGTGCATGCTGGCGGCGATAAATACTGACACACCAGTCAGGAAGGCGTGGATCACATACAGTACCGGCGCCACGAACATAAAGGAGAATTCCAGCGGCTCGGTAATCCCGGTAAAGAAGGAAGCAAACGCCGCCGCCAGCATAATGCCGGCGACTTTGGCGCGGTTTTCCGGACGGGCGCAGTGATAGATTGCCAGCGCCGCACCCGGCAGACCAAACATCATAATCGGGAAGAAGCCCGCCTGATAACGTCCGGTAATCCCGACAATGCCTTTGCCGCTTTCGATGGACTGGCCACCGCCGAGGAAATTAGGAATATCATTGATGCCGGCCACGTCGAACCAGAATACCGAGTTCAGCGCGTGGTGCAGGCCCACCGGGATCAGCAGACGGTTAAAGAAGGCGTAAATACCCGCGCCAGCCGATCCGAGTTTCTGAATATGTTCACCGAAGTTGACCAGGCCACCGAAAATCATTGGCCACAGGTACATCAGGACAAACGCCACCAGAATCATCAGGAAAGAGACCAGGATCGGCACCAGACGGCGCCCGCTGAAAAACGACAGCGCTTTCGGCAGTTCCACATGGCTGAAGCGGTTATACACTTCCGCCGAGATAATCCCCACCAGGATACCGACAAACTGGTTATTGATTTTACCAAAGGCGGCAGGCACCTGGTCTAACGGGATCTTCTGAATCATCGACACCGCTGCAGGTGAGCAGAGTGTGGTGACCACCAGGAAACCCACAAAGCCGGTCAGCGCGGCGGCGCCGTCTTTATCTTTAGACATGCCGTACGCCACACCAATTGCGAACAGTACGGACATATTTTCGATAATGGCGGAACCCGACTTGATTAACAGGGCCGCCAGCGCATTGCCCGCTCCCCATGTATCAGGGTCGAGCCAGTAACCCACACCCATTAAAATGGCTGCTGCCGGCAGTGTTGCCACCGGCACCATCAGTGCCCGGCCTACTTTTTGTAAGTAACTTAAAATATTCACCTTTTCCCCCTCCGAAAGCCGACAAGGCCACTGAAACTGTTTGGTTTTATTTTCACAATTTTCAGTTAACCTGATGACAGTACACACCACGATGCGAAGTGTAAAAAAAAATTAATTCGCTTCGCAAATTAAACCTGCGCATCTGTGACTGATATCACCAAATACCGCAGTTTTTTACATACGCGACTGGCTATAGTTGCAAACTTATTTTATGATCCGAATTATCAACACGGATTTTTCCTCGGTAGTTATGCCACGGCAGGTTACGCTAAGTGATAACGGCCGTAATACCGTGTTAAATCTGATTCAATTTTGCTTAATATGAGGTGAAACATGAGACTGATTCCCCTGTCGACCGCTACCCAGGTGGGTAAATGGGCCGCCCGCCATATCGTTAACCGCATCAACACGTTTAAACCGACCGCAGAACGTCCATTCGTTTTAGGTTTGCCAACCGGTGGAACACCGCTGGAAGCCTATAAACATTTAATCGAGATGCATAAAGCGGGCCAGGTCAGCTTTAAACATGTTGTCACCTTCAATATGGATGAATACGTTGGCCTGCCGAAAGAGCATCCGGAAAGCTACCATAGCTTTATGTTCCGTAACTTTTTTGATCACATTGATATTCCTCGTGAAAACATCAATCTTCTGAATGGTAATGCAGCGGATATTGACGCAGAATGTCGTCAGTATGAGGAAAAGATCCGCGCTTACGGCAAGATCCATCTGTTTATGGGCGGTGTCGGCAATGACGGGCATATCGCTTTTAACGAACCGGCATCTTCTCTGGCATCCCGCACCCGTATTAAAACGCTGACGCATGAAACCCGCCTTGCGAACTCACGCTTCTTTGATGGCGATGTTGATCAGGTGCCAAAATACGCCCTGACCGTGGGTGTTGGCACCCTGCTGGATGCAGAAGAAGTGATGATTCTGGTTATCGGCCACGTGAAAGCGCAGGCGTTACAGGCGGCGGTTGAAGGCAATGTTAATCATATGTGGACCATCAGCTGCCTGCAGCTGCATGCTAAATCCGTCGTGGTTTGTGATGAGCCTTCCACAATGGAACTGAAAGTGAAAACAGTGAAATATTTCCGCGAAATGGAAGCGGAAAATATGAAAGGCCTGTAATCAGCCTGGAGGTAACAGATATGTACGCATTAACCCACGGCCGCATTTTCACCGGCCATGAAATCCTTGACGATCATGCCGTTGTTATTGCTGATGGCCTGATTGAGCGCGTCTGCCCGCTGGCGGAACTGCCTGCCGGCGTCGCCACCCGCGATGTGGCTGGCGCGATGATTGCTCCCGGTTTTATCGATGTGCAACTGAATGGCTGCGGCGGCGTGCAGTTTAATGACGATATCAGCGCGATTAGCGTTGATACGCTGAATATCATGCAATCAGCCAATCAGAAATCGGGCTGCACCAGCTTTTTACCGACGCTGATCACCAGCAGCGATGAGCTGATGAAACGTGCCGTTGAAGTAATGCGTGCTTATCTGGCGCAGAACGCCCACCAGACGCTGGGCCTGCATCTGGAAGGGCCGTGGCTGAATGTCGCGAAAAAAGGCACTCACAACCCGAACTTAATTCGCAAGCCGAATCCTGAACTGGTTAATTTTCTCTGCGAAAATGCCGATGTGATTACCAAAGTAACGCTGGCGCCAGAAATGGCGGGCGTTGAAGTGATTCGTCAGTTACGCGATGCCGGCATTATTGTCTCGGCAGGCCACTCGCATGCGACGTATCAGGAAGCGAAGAGCGGTATCAGCGCCGGTATTGGTTTCGCCACTCACCTGTATAACGCCATGCCAACCATTACCGGCCGCGAACCTGGTCTGATTGGTGCGTTGTTTGATTCACCAGAGGTATACTGCGGCATTATTGCAGATGGTTTACATGTCCATTACGCTAATGTCCGTAATGCCAAACGCATCAAAGGTGACAAACTGGTGCTGGTGACCGACGCCACCGCTCCGGCGGGCGCTGCTATTGATCAGTTCATTTTTGCAGGCAAAACAATATACTATCGTAACGGGCTGTGCGTAGACGATAAGGGGACGTTAAGTGGTTCTGCACTTACTATGATTGAAGCAGTGGCGAACTGCGTCGAACATGCAGGCATCGCGCTTGATGAAACCTTACGAATGGCAACCCTCTATCCAGCACGTGCAATGGGCGTGGACAAGCAGTTGGGCTCAGTTGAAGCAGGTAAAGTCGCTAATCTGACTGTTTTCACCCGCGATTATAAAATTATCCAGACTATCGTTAATGGTGACGAAGTCCTAAGCGAGTAATCACTGAATGACCAACGGCGGCCAGGCACAAATAGGAAATGTCGATCTCGTAAAGCAACTGAATAGCGCAGCCGTTTACCGGTTGATTGACCAGCAGGGTCCTATCTCGCGCATTCAAATCGCCGATATCAGCCAGCTTGCTCCCGCCAGCGTCACCAAAATTACCCGCCAGCTGATTGAGCGCGGACTGATTAAAGAGGTCGATCAACAGGCCTCTACCGGTGGTCGTCGCGCCATCTCGATTGTCACCGAGACGCGCGGCTTTAATACTATCGGCGTGCGCCTTGGCCGTAACGACGCCACGCTGACGCTGTATGAACTGAGTGGCAAATCCCTCGCCGAAGAGCATTATCCGCTGCCGGAACGTACCCAGGAAACGCTGGAAAACGCCCTGTTCCTTGCCATCGAAAACTTTAGCGAATTGCACCAGCGCAAGCTGCGTGAACTGATTGCCATTTCGGTGATTCTGCCCGGTCTGGTGGATCCGAATAACGGTGTTATCCGTTATATGCCGCATATTAATGTGAACAACTGGTCACTGGTGTCGCACCTTGAAGCGCGCTTTAACGTCACCAGTTTTGTCGGTCATGATATCCGCAGCCTGGCGCTGGCCGAGCACTATTTTGGTGCGTCCCGCGACTGCGCCGACTCCATTTTGGTGCGTTTGCATCGGGGCACCGGCGCGGGAATTATCACTAACGGCCAGATTTTTCTCGGCAGCAATGGTAATGTCGGTGAAATTGGTCATATCCAGGTCGACCCGCTGGGCGAGCGCTGCCATTGCGGCAACTTTGGCTGTCTGGAAACTATCGCCGCCAATGGCGCCATCGAAAATCGTGTCCGCCACCTGCTGACCCAGGGCTATCCCAGCTCACTGACCATCGACAACTGCCAGATCCAGTTGATCTGCAAAGCCGCCAACCGGGGCGATCCGCTGGCCTGTGAAGTGATTGAATATGTTGGCCGCTATTTAGGTAAGGCGATTGCTATTGCGATTAACCTGTTTAATCCGCAGAAGGTGGTGATTGCCGGTGAAATTATTGAAGCTGAAAAGGTGTTACTGCCGGCGATTGAAGGCTGCATTAACACTCAGGTACTGAAAGCCTTCCGTAAAAATTTACCGGTGGTGCGATCTGAAATCGATCACCGTTCCGCTATCGGCGCTTTCGCGCTGGCCAAACGCGCAATGCTTAACGGCATTCTGCTGCAACGTCTTCTGGAAGCGTGATGACCTTAAAAAATGTAATTTGTGATATTGATGGCGTGCTGATGCACGACAACACCGCGGTGCCTGGCGCGGACGAATTTATCCATCGCGTCATGGATAACGGCATGCCGTTGGTGGTGCTGACAAACTATCCGTCTCAGACCGCGCAGGATCTTGCCAACCGCTTTGCATCAGCAGGCATTGAGGTGCCCGACAGTGTGTTTTACACCTCAGCAATGGCGACCGCCGATTTTCTGCGCCGTCAGGAAGGGAAAAAAGCCTATGTGGTTGGCGAAGGCGCGCTGATTCATGAGCTGTATAAAGCCGGATTCACCATTACCGATATCAATCCCGACTTTGTAATTGTCGGTGAGACGCGCTCCTTTAACTGGGACATGATGCATAAAGCGGCCTTTTTCGTCGCCAGTGGCGCCCGCTTTATTGCCACCAATCCGGACAGTCATGGCCGCGGCTTTACGCCAGGTTGTGGTGCGCTTTGCGCCGGTATCGAAAAAATATCAGGCCGCAAACCCTTCTATGTCGGCAAGCCCAGCCCGTGGATTATCCGCGCGGCGCTGAATAAAATGCAGGGACACTCAGAAGATACGGTGATTGTCGGTGATAATCTGCGTACTGATATTCTCGCCGGTTTTCAGGCCGGTCTGGCCACCATCCTGGTGCTCTCCGGTGTCTCCACCCTGAGTGATATTGATGCCATGCCTTTCCGCCCGACATGGATTTATCCGTCGGTGGCGGAGATAGATATTATCTGATTGCACAAGCCTGGCGCCGCCGGGCTTTTTATTCGCCCCTGACTGTCTGCTTTTTCGCCACTCTTACCACTTTATTATCGATCCACTAATAAAAACCCGCAAAAACTGATAAACCATCAAAGATTAAGCCAGGTCAACAGACTATTTTTCAGAGATTAGCTAAATCGCTTGATCGGGCTGCTGATATAGAGCATTTTCTTATGCATCGGGCAGCAGATGTGCTGCTGAACTGTAATCATTAACTGGCCAGAGCGAGTCGTTAGGGAGCGTTGCTATGTGTTCTATTTTTGGTGTGCTGGATCTGAAAACCGATCCTGTTGAGTTGCGTAAAAAAGCGCTGGAGCTTTCCCGCCTGATGCGTCATCGCGGACCGGACTGGTCTGGCGTCTATGCGGATGATCATGCCATTCTGGCTCATGAGCGCCTCTCAATTGTCGACGTCAACAATGGCGCACAGCCGCTATACAACGCCGATCACACCCACGTGCTGGCGGTTAACGGTGAGATCTACAACCATCAGGCGCTGCGCGCTGAGCTGAGTGACCGTTACCAGTTCCAGACCGATTCCGACTGTGAAGTGATTCTGGCGTTGTATCAGGAAAAAGGCATCGACTTCCTCGACGAGTTGCAGGGTATGTTCGCCTTTATTCTGTATGACAGCGTGAAAAAAACCTGGCTGATTGGCCGTGACCATATCGGTATTATCCCGCTGTATATGGGTAACGATGAGCACGGTAACCTGTATGTTGCTTCCGAAATGAAAGCGCTGGTGCCGGTATGCCGCAGCATCAAAGAGTTCGCGCCTGGCAGCTACCTGTCGAGCGAAGATGGCGAAATTCGTCGTTACTGGCAGCGTGACTGGTTTGACTATGAAGCCGTCGAGCACAACGTCACCGATGCCGCCGCACTGAAAAACGCACTGGAAGAGTCAGTGAAAAGTCACCTGATGTCTGACGTGCCTTACGGCGTGCTGCTGTCTGGTGGTCTCGACTCTTCTATTATCTCCGCGGTGACTAAACGCTTTGCGGCGAAGCGCGTGGAAGATCAGGATAAGAGCGAAGCCTGGTGGCCACAGCTGCACTCCTTTGCTGTCGGCCTCGAAGGATCGCCGGATCTGACTGCGGCAAAAGCGGTGGCAGAACATCTGGGCACCGTACACCATGAAATTCATTTCACCGTGCAGGAAGGTCTGGATGCGATTCGCGATGTGATCTATCACATTGAAACTTACGACGTCACCACCATTCGCGCCTCGACGCCAATGTATCTGATGTCACGTAAGATTAAAGCGATGGGCATTAAAATGGTGCTGTCCGGCGAAGGCGCTGACGAAGTATTTGGTGGTTACCTCTACTTCCATAAAGCGCCAGACGCGAAAGAGTTCCATGAAGAAAACGTGCGTAAGCTGCTGGCGCTACATATGTTTGACTGTGCGCGTGCTAACAAAGCGATGTCGGCGTGGGGCGTGGAAGCGCGCGTACCTTTCCTCGACAAGAAATTCCTCGATGTGGCGATGCGCATTAACCCGGCCGACAAGATGTGCGGACCAAACGGGAAAATGGAAAAACATATCCTGCGCGAATGCTTTGAGTCTTACCTGCCGGCAAGCGTGGCGTGGCGTCAGAAAGAGCAGTTCTCTGACGGCGTCGGCTACAGCTGGATTGATACGCTGAAAGAGGTCGCGGCAAAACAGATTAGCGATCAGCAACTGGAAACTGCGCACTTCCGTTTCCCATACAACACGCCATCGTCAAAAGAAGCGTATTTGTACCGTGAAATCTTTGAAGAGCTGTTCCCGGTGCCAAGTGCAGCTGAATGCGTGCCTGGAGGCCCTTCAGTGGCCTGTTCTTCAGCGAAAGCCATCGAATGGGATGAATCATTCAAAAACATGAATGACCCGTCTGGTCGTGCTGTAGGCGTACACGCATCCGCTTATAAATAAGCATCTGTTTATCTGATAAAAATGGGCCTGCACCGGCCCGTTTTTATTTGGTTTTTTCCGCGTTCAGCATTGAAAATCGCTGCTTTTATCGTCATGCTGGTTATAAGCCAGACAAACAAAACGTTTGACGGCAAAAACGGTAAAAAATTTGTTGACGCTTCCAGGTCACTTACGCATAATGCGCCCCGCAACGCCGATGAAGGTTACGCAGAAAAAAGATGGCTACTTAGCTCAGCTGGTTAGAGCACAGCACTCATAATGCTGGGGTCACAGGTTCGATTCCCGTAGTAGCCACCATCTTTTTCTTTCGGCGGGAGTGGCGAAATTGGTAGACGCACCAGATTTAGGTTCTGGCGCCGCAAGGTGTGCGAGTTCAAGTCTCGCCTCCCGCACCATTTCCCTAAACGGTGTTGCACGGATGGGATATCGCCAAGCGGTAAGGCACCGGTTTTTGATACCGGCATTCCCTGGTTCGAATCCAGGTATCCCAGCCAAATTTTTTGATTTATCACGGATATGTGGTAACGGATATTGGGATATCGCCAAGCGGTAAGGCACCGGTTTTTGATACCGGCATTCCCTGGTTCGAATCCAGGTATCCCAGCCAAATCAGGAAATGCAGTAAGTAAACGAAAATGCAGTACAATGGCTACTTAGCTCAGCTGGTTAGAGCACAGCACTCATAATGCTGGGGTCACAGGTTCGATTCCCGTAGTAGCCACCATTTTTTTTGTAGTACCATTAGTACCATTGGGGTGTCGCCAAGCGGTAAGGCTCTGGTTTCTGATACCAGCATCTGGGGTTCGAATCCCTGCACCCCAGCCAAAAAAAGACGATTTGCATTGCAGATCGCACCATTGGGGTGTCGCCAAGCGGTAAGGCTCTGGTTTCTGATACCAGCATCTGGGGTTCGAATCCCTGCACCCCAGCCAAACAAAGACGATTTGCATTGCAGATCGCAATATTGGGGTGTCGCCAAGTGGTAAGGCTCTGGTTTCTGATACCAGCATTCCGGGGTTCGAATCCCTGCACCCCAGCCAATTAAGTAAAAAAGCCCGCTTCTGCGGGCTTTTTTACGTCATTAATAAGAAGGGCGCCGAGAACGGCTCCCCTACAAACCCTGTAGGGGCGGCGTTCTCGTCGCCCGTTGCTTTCTCGCCGCCGATCAGGCTACAGTCCCAGCGCGTAACGCAACGCCTGCCGTTTTAACACCCCGGAGTGCTGCGCCACCAGCAGTCCCAGATTGCGCACCACCTTTAACGGCGCCAGCTGGTTACTGAAGGTGAAGTAGAACAGATCCATGCCGCTCTGCATCAGCAGATTATCCGTATGGCGCTTGCGCTGATAACGCTGCAACACGGCGGCAGAACTCCAGGGTTCGGCATTGTCACGCGCCTCCGTCAGGACATCAATTAACGCATCAATATCGCGATAGCCCAGATTCCCCCCCTGCCCGGCCAGCGGATTGATGGTATGCGCCGCATCGCCCACCAGCGCTAAACCATCCTGCACATAGCGCGTGGCATGGCGACGCACCAGCGGGAAGGAACCGGCAGCAACCGCGCTGAAACGGCCAAGGCGCGCCGGAAAGTGAGCGGCAATCTCTTTTTGCAACTGCGGTAGCGGCATCGCCTGTAGCTGGCGGATACGCGCAGGCGCGTCATACCACACCAGCGAGGCCCAGTTATCAAACAACGGCAGAAAGGCGCGCGGCCCGTGCGGCGTAAACTGTTGCCAGGTAGTATCACCCGCCGGATGCTCACAACGCACCGTGATCAGCATACATGACTGGCTATAGTTCCAGCCGTGAATGCCGATGCCCGCCAGTTGCCGCACCTGTGAATTGGCGCCATCGGCCCCTACTACCAGTCGCGTTTGCAGCTGGCGACCATCCGCCAGCGTCACCGTCCAGCCGCGATTGTCGCGACTGAGGGTTTTCAGCGCCGCCGGACAGTACAGCGTCACCGCCTGCTGTTGCAGGCGCTGCCACAGTGCGCGTTGCAGCACGCGGTTTTCCACCATATATCCCAGCTCCGGCAATCCCAGCGAAGCGGCATCAAACTTCACACAGGCGGTTTGCCACTCCCAGGTTTCCAGCTGACGATACGGGGCGGTGCGCATCTGCTGAATATCAGGCCACACCTGCAACTGCTTCAGCAACGCCACCGAAGCGCTGCCAATTGCCGAAATACGCAAATCCGGGTTGCTGGCCGGATCAAAATCAGGCGCTTCTTCCTGCTCGACCACCGCCAGCGAAAATCCCTGCTGCGCCAGACCGCTGGCCAGTGCGGCTCCCACCATGCCACCACCTATCACCACCACATCAAATTCAGTATCGCGCATCGTATTATCCTTAAATGGCCGGGGCTGGCGGCCAGTACCGCAAAAATTACCTTATGCCGAATTGTACCGGAATTTGCGCTGATCGACAGAAAACGCTAATCAACCCATAACGGAAGTCATTAATGATACCCCTGCGCTGGTCATGGTCGCATTCAGGCATTACACTATTCGCCCTGCACTCCCTTCTGCACTGAGTAATGGCATGTCGATGACAAAAAAACTGCATATAAAAACCTGGGGTTGCCAGATGAACGAATACGATTCATCGAAAATGGCTGACCTGCTGGAAACGACTCACGGCTACACGCTGACTGATGTCGCTGAAGAGGCGGATATTCTGCTGCTTAATACCTGTTCCATTCGTGAAAAAGCGCAGGAAAAGGTATTTCATCAACTGGGCCGTTGGAAAACGCTGAAAGAGCGTAATCCCGAGCTGATTATCGGTGTCGGCGGCTGCGTGGCGTCGCAGGAAGGGGATCATATCCGTCAGCGTGCGCATTACGTTGATATCGTGTTTGGTCCGCAAACACTGCATCGCCTGCCGGAAATGATCAACACCGTACGCGGCTCGAAAAGCCCGGTGGTGGATATTAGCTTCCCGGAGATTGAGAAATTCGATCGCCTGCCGGAACCGAAAGCCGATGGCCCCACCGCCTTTGTATCGATTATGGAAGGCTGCAACAAATATTGTACTTTCTGCGTGGTGCCTTACACCCGCGGTGAGGAAGTCAGCCGTCCGTGTGACGATATCCTGTTTGAAATTGCCCAGCTGGCGGCACAGGGCGTGCGCGAAGTTAACCTGTTAGGCCAGAACGTTAACGCTTATCGCGGCACCACTTATGACAATGAGATCTGTAGCTTCGCCGATCTGCTGCGTCTGGTGGCGGCCATTGACGGTATCGACCGCATTCGTTTTACCACCAGCCATCCGATTGAATTTACTGATGATATTATCGAGGTCTATCGCGACACACCGGAGCTGGTCAGCTTCCTGCACCTGCCGGTACAGAGCGGCGCCGATCGTATTCTGACGCTGATGAAGCGCGCGCATACCGGCCTCGAATATAAAGCCATCATCCGCAAACTGATTGCCGCCCGACCGGATATTCAGATCAGCTCCGACTTTATTATCGGCTTCCCTGGCGAAACCCAGGCGGATTTCGAACAGACCATGAAGCTGATTGCCGATGTGAACTTTGATGTCAGCTTCAGCTTTATCTACTCCGCACGTCCGGGTACGCCAGCGGCGGATCTGCCGGATGATGTGCCGGAGGAGGAGAAAAAGCAGCGTCTGTATATTCTGCAGGATCGTATCCAGCAGCAGGCAATGGCGTGGAGCCGTCGTATGCTGGGCACCGTACAGCGTATTCTGGTGGAAGGCACCTCACGTAAAAACGTGATGGAGCTGTCAGGCCGTACCGAGAACAACCGGGTGGTAAACTTTGAAGGCAACCCGGAGATGATCGGTAAATTTGTCGATGTGGAGATTGTCGATGTCTATACCAACTCGCTGCGTGGCAAATTAGTGCGCACCGAAGATCAGATGGGTCTGCGTGTGGCAGAGAGCCCGGCTTCGGTGATTGCGCGTACGCGTAAGGAAAACGAGTTGGGTGTGGCTACCTTCCAGCCTTGATCTGCGGTTTTGCGGCGGGCGTTACAGCTCGCCGCGCAATTTCATTCCTTTGCGCTTGCTTTCTGAAAGCAGCGCCCAAATATCTGTTCACTCACTTGCGACATTTTGCACTGACATAAATAATTGGCTAAAAGGCACGGCTGGTTATCAGCCTGAAATAGCCTGTTGCTCATAACTGGCCCTCAGTGACCCAAAGGATTAGTTTGAATATCGAAACTCGCGAAATAGTATTAGAACCCGCGGACAATCGCCGGTTACTCAGCCTGTGCGGTCCTTTTGACGATAACATTAAGCAGCTTGAGCGCCGCCTGGGTATCGAGATTAACCGTCGCGACAACGCGTTTAAGCTGTCAGGCCGCGCGCTCAGTGTTAACGCGGCGGCAGATATCCTGAAAGATCTGTATGTCGATACCGCCCCGCTGCGCGGCAATACCACCGATATCGATCCTGAGCAGATCCATCTGGCGATTAAAGAGAGCCGCGTGCTGGAGCAAACGGCAGAGAGCGTGCCGGAGTTCGGCAAAGCAATCCATATCAAAACCAAACGTGGCGTGATTAAGCCGCGTACGCCGAATCAGGCGCAGTATATCGCCAATATCCTTGACCATGATATTACCTTTGGCATCGGCCCGGCCGGTACCGGTAAAACCTATCTGGCGGTGGCGGCGGCGGTGGATGCGCTGGAGCGGCAGGAAGTTCGCCGCATTCTGCTGACCCGTCCGGCGGTCGAAGCCGGTGAAAAGCTGGGCTTCCTGCCAGGCGACCTCAGCCAGAAAGTCGATCCTTATCTGCGCCCGCTGTACGACGCGCTGTATGAAATGCTCGGTTTTGAACGCGTCGAGAAGCTGATGGAGCGTAATGTGATTGAAGTTGCGCCGCTGGCTTACATGCGTGGCCGCACCTTAAATGACGCCTTTATCATTCTTGATGAGAGTCAGAACACCACCATCGAACAGATGAAGATGTTCCTGACACGTATTGGCTTTAACTCAAAAGCGGTCATCACCGGCGACGTGACGCAGATCGATCTGCCGCGCAACCTGAAATCAGGCCTGCGCCATGCGATTGAAGTACTGTCGGAGGTTGACGAACTGAGCTTTAACTTCTTCCACAGCGAAGATGTGGTGCGCCATCCGATAGTGGCCCGCATCGTGGTTGCTTATGAAGCCTGGGAAGAAGCTGACCAGAAACGCCGCGATAAGCAGGCGGAAGAGCGCAAGCGCGAAGCCCTTGCGGCACAAACTGCCCAGGAGCAGAAATGAGTGAAGTGATTCTGGACCTGCAAATTGCCAGCGAATCGCAAGCGGCCTTACCGCAGGAAGCTGAATTTCAGCAGTGGCTGGAGGCGGTATTGCCGCAGTTCCAGCCCGTCAGTGAAGTGACCATCCGCATCGTTGATGAAGCGGAAAGTCATGAGCTGAATATGACTTATCGCGGTAAAGATAAGCCGACCAATGTGCTGTCATTTCCGTTTGAAGCGCCACCCGGTATCGAACTGCCACTGTTAGGCGATCTGATTATCTGTCGTCAGGTGGTGGAGCAGGAAGCGGCTGAGCAGCAGAAGGCGCTTAAGGCGCACTGGGCGCATATGGTGATCCATGGCAGCCTGCATTTACTCGGCTATGATCACATTGAAGATGACGAAGCCGAAGAGATGGAATCGCTGGAAACCGAGATAATGCTTGCTCTTGGCTACCCCGATCCGTACATTTCGGAGAAAGAAGATTTATAATCACCCACGGCGGCAGTTTACTGCTGCCGTCTTCTGCAGAAGTACTCAGCTGTCAGCCGTCTGCTGACAGACCGATTCCAGATCAAGAGAGACCTTAACTAAAACGCCATGAGCGACGACCATTCACAAAACAGCGACAGTCCCAGTAGTAAAAAGGGATTCTTCACCCTAATCCTCAATCAGCTTTTTCACGGCGAGCCCAAAAACCGTGATGATTTGCTGGAACTGATCCGCGATTCTGAACAGAACGAACTGATCGACCCTGATACCCGTGACATGCTGGAAGGCGTGATGGATATTGCGGAGCAGCGCGTTCGCGACATTATGATCCCCCGCTCGCAGATGGTGACCTTAAAACGTAACCAGACGCTGGAAGAGTGTCTGGCGGTGATTATCGACTCTGCGCACTCCCGTTTTCCGGTGATCAGCGAAGACAAAGATCATATTGAAGGGATTCTGATGGCGAAAGACCTGCTGCCGTTTATGAGCAGTGGCTCCGAACCTTTCAGTATGGAAAAAGTACTGCGCCAGGCGGTGGTGGTGCCGGAAAGTAAGCGTGTTGACCGCATGCTGAAAGAGTTCCGCTCCCAGCGCTACCATATGGCGATTGTGATTGATGAATTCGGCGGCGTGTCCGGTCTGGTCACCATCGAAGATATCCTCGAACTGATCGTCGGCGAGATTGAAGATGAGTATGACGATGAAGAAGATCGTGATATCCGTCAGCTTAGCCGTCACACCTACACCATCCGCGCACTGACGCCGATTGAAGATTTCAATGAAACCTTCGCCACTAACTTCAGCGATGACGAAGTGGATACTATTGGCGGTCTGGTGATGCAGGGATTCGGTCATCTGCCGGCCCGGGGTGAAAGCATTGAGATTGATGGTTATCAATTCAAAGTGGCGATGGCTGACAGCCGCCGCATCATTCAGGTCCACGTAAGAATTCCGGAAAACTCGCCGCAACCTATACTGGAAGAATAATTAATTTATGGCTATCGCCTCACTTTACCAGCGCCAGCGGGTTCGCCTGTTACTGGCGCTGATAACAGGTGCCTGTGGCACGCTGGCATTTTCGCCTTATGATTTCTGGCCCGCCGCACTGGTTTCACTCTGTGGTTTGCTGGCCCTGACGCTAAACCGCACCACCTCTCAGGCGACCGCCATTGGCTTTGTCTGGGGCATGGGACTGTTTGGCAGTGGTATCAACTGGGTTTATGTCAGCATCGCCACCTTTGGCGGTATGCCTGGTCCGGTTAACGTCTTTCTGGTGGTACTGCTGGCGGCCTATCTGTCGCTGTATACCATGCTGTTTACGGCGTTGCTGGCCCGATTCTTCCCCCGTACCTCGCTGCTACGCCTGGCGGTGGCGGCGCCGGTGCTCTGGCAGATCAGCGAATTCTTGCGCGGCTGGGTACTGACCGGCTTTCCGTGGCTGCAATTTGGTTACAGCCAGATCAACGGCCCGTTAAAAGGGCTGGCGCCGCTGCTTGGCGTGGAGTCCATCACCTTTGTGCTGATGATGATTGCCGGTCTGGCGGTGTATGCAATGGTTCAGCGTCGCCTGGCGGCGGCGGTTGGCGCCGTTGCGCTACTGCTGCTGCCATGGCCGCTGCGCCAGATCAGCTGGTATCAGCCGTTACCTGAACGCGCAGTCGATGTGGCGCTGGTTCAGGGCAATATTCCGCAGTCAATGAAGTGGGATCCCAACGAACTACGCCGCACCTTAGAGGTGTATAGCCAGCTTTCGCGGCCGTTTAACGGTAAAGCGCCGATTATTATCTGGCCGGAATCCGCTATTCCCGATCTGGAGGTCAATCAGCAGCCTTTCCTGCGCTCGCTGGATGAACAACTGCGCGCCTCTGGCAGCGGCCTGATTACCGGTATTGTTGATTCTCGTCTGGAAGGCAATCGCTACCACGATTACAACTCGATAATCGTACTGGGCGGTAAACAGCCTTATGATTATCGCAGTGGTAATCGCTACCAGAAAAACCATCTGGTGCCGTTTGGCGAGTTTGTGCCGCTGGAAACGTTACTGCGTCCGCTGGCGCCGTTCTTTGACCTGCCGATGTCTTCGTTCAGCCGCGGTGATTATATTCAGCCGCAGCTGGAAGTGGCGGGCTATAACCTGACTGCCGCCATTTGCTATGAAATTGTGCTCGGTCAGCAGGTGCGCGATAACTTCCGTCCGGATACCAACTTCCTGCTTACCATCTCGAATGACGCATGGTTTGGTCATTCGATTGGTCCGTGGCAGCATTTCCAGATGGCGCGCATGCGTGCGCTGGAGCTGGGACGTCCACTGCTGCGCGGTACCAATAATGGTGTTACCGGTGTGATTACCGCCGATGGCGAGGTGCAGAAAATGATTCCGCAGTTTACCCGCGCGGTGCTGGAAGCCAGAGTGACGCCAGCCACCGGCCTGACGCCGTACGCGCGTTTTGGCAACTGGCCGGTCTGGATCGTTACCCTGCTGTTTGGTTTTGCCGCTGCAGTACTGGGTTTACGCCAGAAACGATAATGCTTAAAACAGCGTGAAAGTTGCAACGCAAAAAGGGGAGCCATTGATGGCTCCCCTTTTTTTGGCATGATGTTTGCTATTTATTATGGTGAAAATTCAGTGAAAGTGCTGCAGATAAGCTGATGTAACAAGATGAAATACTGGCTTGCACCATGGTGGCTCACAACACGCCCCATGGCGGAGCATGGTCAAAAGAATTGCCTCTGATTGGTGCGGGTGACATCGCAAAAAAGAAACTTTTTTGTTTCATGACGTTAACATTCAGCTATTTTAATAACTAAACAAAGCACCTTCTGGCCGGTGGCCAGCTGAACGCAGCGACACATCAACACAACATCATAATCGGCGCAGTTTTATCCTGGCGTCAAAACGACAAAGGAGTTGGAACATGAAATTACGGAAACTGGGGCTTAGCCTTGCACTGGCTGGATTAGCCTCCGGTGTCGCTTACGCAGAAGATCCGGCTGCCCAGCAGCAGATGTCCACCCTCGATAAAGTGGCTAAAAATGGCGTTATCGTGGTCGGGCATCGCGAATCATCTGTTCCTTTCTCGTATTACGATAATCAGCAAAAAGTCGTGGGCTACTCGCAGGACTATTCCAATGCGATTGTTGAAGCGGTGAAAAAGAAGCTGAACAAACCTGATCTGCAGGTGAAGTTACTGCCAATCACCTCACAGAATCGTATTCCGCTGCTGCAAAACGGCACCTTCGATTTCGAGTGCGGCTCAACCACCAACAATCTTGAGCGCCAGAAACAAGCGGCATTTTCTGACACCATTTTTGTCGTAGGCACGCGCCTGCTGGTGAAAAAAGGCGGTCCGATTAAAGACTTCGCCGATCTGAAAGGCAAAACCGTGGTTGTCACCTCAGGCACCACCTCAGAAGTTCTGCTGAACAAGCTGAACGATGAGAAGAAAATGGAAATGCGTATTATCAGCGCCAAAGACCATGGTGACTCCTTCCGTACGCTGGAAACCGGTCGTGCTGTCGCCTTTATGATGGATGACGCCCTGCTGGCCGGTGAGCGCGCGAAAGCGAAGAAACAGGACAACTGGGAAATCCTTGGCACGCCGCAGTCGAAAGAAGCTTACGGCTGTATGCTGCGCAAAAACGATCCCGAGTTTAAAAAGCTGATGGATGACACCATTGCGCAGGCGCAGACTTCCGGTGAAGCGGCCAAATGGTTTGATAAATGGTTTAAAAACCCAATTCCACCGAAAAATATGAACCTGAACTTTGATCTTTCAGATGATATGAAAGCGCTGTTCAAAGAACCGAACGATAAAGCACTGAACTAACAATGACAATAAAGGGCAGCTGGTCTGCCCTCTCGATTGCTGATTACCGGCCCGGACAGACAATATGGCCCACACCCTCTAAAGTTAAAGCTTCGGCGACAACTGGCAAGCGTGATGGGTAACAAATGCAGGATGGTCGTTCCCCAGACTGCATTTTCGGGGGCCACTCACCAATCTTCAGGGTAGCTTCGCTACCCTTTTTTACCGGAGTTATTTATGTCTATCGATTGGAACTGGGGGATTTTTCTTGAGTCCGCCCCATTCGGCAATACCACCTACCTTGGCTGGTTATGGTCTGGCTTCCAGACCACCATTCTGGTTTCGGTTACCGCCTGGATTATTGCCTTCTTTGTTGGCTCGCTGTTTGGCATTCTGCGCACCGTGCCCAACCGCCTGCTCTCCACTATCGGCACCTGCTACGTTGAACTGTTCCGTAATATTCCGCTGATTGTGCAGTTCTTTTTCTGGTATCTGGTCGCGCCGGAACTGGTTGGCGCCGATCTCGGCATGTGGTTTAAGTCCGAGCTGGATCCCAATATTCAGTTCTTTATCTCCTCGGTTATCTGCCTTGGTCTGTTTACCGCTGCCCGCGTCTGCGAGCAGGTGCGCGCGGCGATTCAGTCGCTGCCGAGCGGCCAGAAAAATGCCGGACTGGCAATGGGCCTGACGCTGCCACAAACTTACCGTTACGTTCTGCTGCCCAACGCTTACCGCGTCATCGTGCCGCCGATGACCTCGGAAATGCTTAATCTGGTAAAAAACTCCGCGATCGCCTCAACTATCGGTCTGGTGGATATGGCGGCGCAAGCCGGTAAGCTGCTGGATTACTCCGCCCATGCCTATGAGTCCTTTACCGCCATCACCCTGGCGTATGTGGCCATCAACCTGGTGATTATGCTGATTATGAGTCTGGTGGAACGTAAGGTTCGCGTACCGGGAAATATGGGGAGTAAATGATGTACGAGTTTGACTGGAGTTCAATTCTTCCCAGTATGCCCTATCTGCTTAACGGTCTGGTTATCACCCTGAAGATCACCGTGACAGCGATAGTGTTTGGCATTATCTGGGGCACGCTGCTGGCGGTCATGCGTCTGTCGACCTTTAAGCCGATCAGCTGGTTCGCACGCCTGTACGTCAACCTGTTCCGCTCGGTGCCATTAGTGATGGTGCTGCTGTGGTTCTATCTGGTGGTGCCAAGCTTCCTGCAGCAGGTGCTGGGATTATCACCGAAAACCGATATTCGTCTGATCTCGGCAATGATCGCCTTCTCACTGTTTGAAGCCGCCTATTATTCCGAAATCATTCGCGCCGGTATCCTCAGTATCTCCCGCGGTCAGGGAAATGCCGCCCTGGCGCTGGGCATGACGCAGTGGCAGTCGATGAAACTCATTGTGCTGCCGCAGGCGTTTCGCGCCATGGTGCCGCTGCTGCTGACTCAGGGCATCGTGCTGTTCCAGGATACCTCGCTGGTGTATGTGCTGAGCCTCGCGGACTTCTTCCGCACCGCCTCCTCGATTGGCGAACGCGATGGCACCCAGGTAGAGATGATTCTGTTTGCCGGTCTGGTCTATTTTGTTATCAGTATTTCCGCTTCGATGCTGGTCAGCTATTTAAAGAAAAGGACAGTTTAAATGATTACCCTGAAAAATATTTCCAAGTGGTATGGTCACTTTCAGGTGCTGACCGACTGCTCAACCGAAGTTAAAAAAGGTGAAGTGGTAGTGGTTTGCGGCCCGTCGGGTTCAGGAAAATCGACACTGATTAAAACCGTCAATGGTCTGGAGCCGATTCAGAAGGGCATCATCGAAGTGAACGGTATCCAGGTTAACGATAAGAAAACCAACCTGGCGCAGCTGCGTTCCAAAGTCGGTATGGTGTTCCAGCATTTTGAACTGTTCCCTCATCTGTCGATTGTCGAAAATCTGACGCTGGCGCAGGTCAAGGTACTGAAGCGCAACAAAGAAGAGGCGCGCCAGAAAGGGCTGAAATTACTGGAACGTGTTGGCTTAGCGGCGCATGCCAATAAGCATCCGGGTCAGCTCTCCGGCGGTCAGCAGCAGCGTGTGGCGATTGCCCGCGCGCTCTGTATGGATCCGGTGGCGATGCTGTTCGATGAACCGACTTCCGCGCTAGACCCGGAAATGATCAACGAAGTGCTGGACGTGATGGTCGAACTGGCCAATGAAGGCATGACCATGATGGTGGTAACCCACGAAATGGGCTTTGCGCGCAAAGTGGCCAATCGCGTGATCTTTATGGATGAAGGAAAAATCGTCGAAGATCGTTCGAAAGATGAGTTCTTCAATAATCCGCAATCAGAACGTGCAAAAGACTTCCTCGCAAAAATTCTGCACTAATGCTGGTGGCGGGCGGCGAGAACGCCGCCGCTACAAAAAAATCATAATCCGTAGGGGCGGCGTTCTCGCCGCCCGTTTCAATCATATCACGGTGAAAAAGGTAAACGCTGAAACTGGTCGTGACCGCACTCCGGGCAACGGGTTAAGGTTTCCGGGGTATAAATGGCGCGGATAAAATGGCACTTTTCGCACACCAGATTGCCTAAACCCACCACTTCACCGCTCTGATAGACGCCGTGGTGATTAAGATCCTGAAATACCTCACGCCACTCCAGCTGGCTTTTATCGGTAATATCCGCCAGCTCTTTCCATACGCTTTCACGGATCACGCGCATAAAGACGCTATCGTTAAGATCTTCTTCATTCTCGCCGTAGCTGCGGGCAAACTCCTCCAGATCGCGCCTCACCGCACGCAATACCTCGTCCACTTCATGACGGGTCAACTCTCCGCTGGCAGTCAGACGCTGACGCGCATTATCCACCAGCGCGTCGATATCGCGATCGCCACGATTTAGCCGCTCGGTTAACGATGCCACTAACTCACGATAGTACTGAGCAAGCTTGTTCATTTTCTCTCCTTTGCTGTGCTGACAGATAATCCCTCTTTAATTCTAGCGCTTATCAGCGTTTTGCCGGGTTAACCGCACCACATTCGTCCAATTCTGCAAGCGGGATTCCGCCTTACAGAGAAAAGCAGCTTAGCGGGACGCTAACTATTGTTGCTGCGAAGGCTTATCAGCTATGCTATGCGGATCTGATGTCGATTAATCAAAATAGTAAATTAGTTAATAATTGAGCTATTCACTAAGGACCACTGGCAGCCATGCAAGAGCAATACCGCCCGGAAGAGATAGAATCCCACGTTCAGCTTCACTGGCACGAGAAGCAGACTTTTAAAGTGACTGAAGAGGAAGGCAAAGAGAAGTACTACTGCCTCTCCATGCTGCCCTATCCTTCTGGTCGCCTACATATGGGCCACGTGCGTAACTACACCATTGGCGATGTTATCGCTCGCTACCAGCGTATGCTGGGCAAAAACGTGCTGCAGCCGATTGGCTGGGACGCATTTGGTCTGCCGGCCGAAGGCGCCGCGGTAAAAAACAATACCGCGCCAGCACCCTGGACCTACGACAATATCGACTATATGAAGAACCAGCTGAAGCTGCTGGGTTTTGGTTATGACTGGAGCCGCGAGCTGGCTACCTGTCAGCCAGAGTACTATCGCTGGGAACAGTGGTTCTTCACTGAGCTGTATAAAAAAGGCCTGGTTTATAAGAAAACCTCGGCGGTTAACTGGTGCCCGCATGATATGACGGTACTGGCTAACGAACAGGTGATCGACGGCTGTTGCTGGCGCTGCGATACCAAAGTTGAGCGCAAAGCGATCCCACAGTGGTTTGTTAAAATCACTGACTACGCTGATGAACTGCTGAACGACCTCGACAAGCTGGAAGACTGGCCAGAGCAGGTCAAAACCATGCAGCGTAACTGGATTGGCCGTTCTGAAGGGGTGGAGATCACCTTTAATGTGGTCGACAGCGAAGAGAAGCTGACCGTTTATACCACGCGTCCGGACACCTTTATCGGCGCCACCTATCTGGCGGTCGCGGCGGGTCACCCACTGGCGGCGCAGGCGGCGGCCAGCAACCCGGCGCTGGCAGACTTTATAGCAGAATGCCGTAATACCAAAGTTGCCGAAGCCGAGATGGCGACCATGGAGAAAAAGGGCATGGCCACCGGCCTGTTCGCGCTCCATCCGCTGACTGGCGAAAAAGTGCCGGTATGGGTCGCTAACTTTGTGCTGATGGAATACGGTACTGGCGCAGTGATGGCGGTACCGGCGCACGACCAGCGCGACTGGGAGTTCGCCACCAAATATCACCTGACGATTAAACCGGTGATCCTCAATCTGGATGGCAGCGAGCCGGACGTCAGCTTAGCGGCGATGACCGACAAAGGTACGCTGTTTAACTCCGGTGAGTTTAGCGGCCTGTCGCACGAAGAAGGCTTTAACGCGATTGCCAGCCAGCTGGCAGAGAAAGGCGTTGGCGAGCGTAAAGTGAACTACCGTCTGCGCGACTGGGGGGTTTCCCGTCAGCGTTACTGGGGCGCGCCAATCCCAATGGTGACGCTGGAAGATGGCACCGTCATGCCCACGCCAGAAGACCAGCTGCCGGTGATCCTGCCGGAAGATGTGGTGATGGACGGCATTACCAGCCCGATTAAAGCTGACCCGGAGTGGGCGAAAACCACCGTTAACGGCCAGCCAGCGCTGCGTGAAACCGATACCTTTGACACCTTTATGGAGTCATCCTGGTACTACGCGCGTTACACCTGCCCGGATTACGATAAAGGCATGCTGGACCCGGCAGCGGCCAACTACTGGCTGCCGGTCGATCAGTATGTGGGTGGTATTGAACACGCCATCATGCACCTGATGTATTTCCGCTTCTATCACAAACTGCTGCGTGATGCTGGCCTGGTCAACTCTGACGAGCCGGCCAAACGCCTGCTGTGCCAGGGCATGGTACTGGCCGATGCATTTTACTTCCTTGGCGTTAACGGCGAGCGTAACTGGGTTTCTCCGGTTGACGTTACGGTTGAGCGCGACGAGAAAGGTCGTATCGTTAAAGCCAGCGATGAAGCCGGTCACGAGCTGGTGTATGCCGGTATGAGCAAAATGTCGAAGTCGAAAAACAACGGCATTGATCCGCAGGTGATGGTTGAGCGTTACGGCGCGGATACCGTACGTCTGTTTATGATGTTCGCTTCACCAGCAGAGATGACGCTGGAGTGGCAGGAATCTGGCGTGGAAGGCGCTAACCGTTTCCTGAAACGCGTCTGGAAACTGGTGTTTGATCATACCGAAAAAGGCGCGGTGGCCGCTCTGGATATCGCCAGCCTGGATGACGATCAGAAAGCGCTGCGTCGCGATCTGCATAAAACCATCGCCAAAGTTTCCGATGATATTGGCCGTCGTCAGACCTTCAATACCGCCATCGCGGCGATTATGGAACTGATGAACAAACTGGCTCGTGCGCCGCAGGAGAGCGAGCAGGATCGCGCGCTGATGCAGGAAGCGCTGCAGGCAGTGGTGCGTATGCTCTATCCGTTCACGCCGCACGCCAGCTTTACCCTGTGGCAGGCGCTGGGCGGTACGCAGGATGTTGACAATGCGCCATGGCCACAGGCCGAAGACGCTGCAATGGTGGAGGATTCTCTGCTGGTGGTGGTGCAGGTTAATGGCAAAGTACGTGGTAAAATTACGGTTCCGGCAGATGCAACGCAGGAGCAGGTACAGGCACGGGCTGCGCAGGAGCATCTGGTGGCGAAATATCTGGACGGCGTGACCATTCGTAAAGTGATTTACGTCCCGGGCAAACTGCTTAACCTCGTCGTAGGTTAAGTTCAGGAGGAAGTGTGCGACATCCGATTTTAACTCTGTTATTAGGCTTTGCGGTGCTGGTCACCGCAGGTTGTGGTTTTCATCTGAGCGGCACCACCCAGGTGCCGTCAGAAATGAAAACACTGATCCTCGACAGCAACGATCCTTATGGCCCGCTGACGCGCACAGTGCGTGAACAGTTACGTCTGAACAACGTTGAGATTGTTGATAATCCGGGGCTGCGCACCGATGTGCCGTCACTGCGTCTGCTGGGTGAAAGCAGTGGCCGTGATACCGCGTCCGTGTTCCGCAATGGCGTTACCGCCGAATATTCAATGATGATGACCGTACGCGCTCAGGTGCTGTTGCCAAATAAAGGCATCTATCCAATCAGCGCCACCGTCTATCGTTCATTCTTCGATAACCCGCAGGCCGCGCTGGCAAAAGACTCCGAACAGGAGATTATTCGCCAGGAAATGCGTGAAAAAGGCGCTCAGCAGCTGGTGCGTAAGCTGTTAAGCGTGCATGCGGCGCAGGAAAACCTTGATGCCTCAGCCACTGATGCCGATTCCGCGACGCCAGCCGTCAGCGGTACCGAACCGGCAGCTCTGCCGACATCGGGCAGCGCCTCCGTCCAATGATCAGGATCTATCCTGAGCAACTCAGCGCGCAGCTTCGAGAGGGGCTGCGCGCCTGTTATCTGCTCTGTGGCAATGAACCGCTGTTACTGCAGGAAAGTCAGGACGTGGTGCGCGCCGCAGCGCAACAGCAGCAGTTTAGCGAACACTTCAGCGTTACCCTTGATGCCAGCACCGACTGGGATGCCATCTTCAGTACCTGCCAGGAACTCAGCCTGTTTGCCAGTCGTCAGACGTTACTGTTAATCCTGCCGGAAAATGGCCCCAATGCGGCAATGGGCGAACAGCTGGTCAAACTCGCCACGTTACTGCATAGCGATATTCTGCTGATGCTGCGCAGCAACAAGCTGACCAAAGCGCAGGAGAACAGCGCCTGGTTTAAAGCGTTAAGCAGCAACGCGGTGCTGGTTCCCTGTGTGACGCCGGAACAGGCGCAACTGCCGCGCTGGGTGGTCAATCGGGCGAAAGCGATGAAGCTGACCCTCGACGATGCCGCTAATCAGCTGCTCTGCTACTGCTATGAGGGTAATCTGCTGGCGCTGTCACAGGCGCTGGAACGTCTCTCGCTG
Organism: Winslowiella toletana; assembly: GCF_017875465.1. Taxonomy (NCBI): domain Bacteria; kingdom Pseudomonadati; phylum Pseudomonadota; class Gammaproteobacteria; order Enterobacterales; family Erwiniaceae; genus Winslowiella; species Winslowiella toletana. The sequence continues at coordinate 3,813,148 of NZ_JAGGMQ010000001.1, read as the reverse complement.
CTGTGGCCGGATGGCAAGCTGACGCTGCCGCGCGTGGAACAGGCGGTGAATGATGCGGCGCACTTTACGCCGTTTCACTGGGTTGACGCGCTGCTGGCCGGTAAAAGCAAACGTGCATTGCATATTTTGCGGCAGATGCAGGCGGAAGAGAGCGAGCCGGTGATTATGATCCGCACCCTGCAACGCGATATGATGATGTTGCTGACCCTGCAGCGTCAGATGCGCAGCACACCGCTGCGGACGCTGTTCGATCAGCACCGCGTCTGGCAGAACCGCCGTCCGCTGTTTAGCGATGCGCTGCAACGTATCGATGCCCGCCAGTTATTGCAGGCAATTCGACTGTTAACCCGTATCGAACTGACCCTGAAACAGGATTACGGCCAGACGCTATGGGCTGAGCTGGAAACCCTGTCACTGCTACTCTGTAATAAATCGTTTCCTGAGAGCTTCTGTGATGTCTGAAACGACTGCGCTGCACGCCCTGTTTGGCGGCACTTTTGATCCAATCCATTTCGGCCATTTACGCCCGGTTGAAGCGCTGGCGCGCCAGGTGGGTTTGCAGCAGGTGACGCTGCTGCCCAACAATGTGCCGCCGCATCGTCCACAACCTGAAGCTTCCCCGGCGCAGCGCGTGGCGATGGTCAGACTGGCGATTGCCGATCTGCCGCTGTTCCGCCTTGATGAGCGCGAGCTGCAACGCAGTACCCCCTCGTGGACAGCAGACACGCTGGCGGAACTGCGCCAGGAGCGCGGCAATCAACAGCCGCTGGCGTTTATCATCGGTCAGGATTCACTGCTGAGCCTGCATAAGTGGCATCGCTGGCAGGATCTGCTGTCGCTCTGTCATCTGCTGGTATGCAAACGTCCGGGCTATGCGACCCGGATGGAAAACGACCAGCAGCAGCAGTGGCTCGATGCCCATCTGACGCAGGATGCCAGCGCACTACAGCGCCAGCCTGCGGGCTTTATCTTCCTCGCCGACACGCCGCTGGTGGCCATCTCAGCGACAGAGATCCGTCAGCGCCGCCAGCACGGGCAGTCCTGCGATGACCTGTTGCCTGCCGCAGTAACCGCATATATCAATCGTGAAGGGTTATACTCTCAGTGATGGGGGCATGCTATACTTCGCCGCTAATTTTCAGGGCTATGGCCCGCAGATAAATCCTGTAACGGTTATCCGCGCCAGTAAACGCGTAATTATGAGATAACCCGTCACACACAACTACCCGAGGGGAACCTTTTGCAAGGTAAAGCACTCCAAGACTTCGTTATTGATAAGATTGATGATCTTAAAGGTCAGGATATCCTTTCTCTGGATGTTCAGGGCAAGTCCAGTATTACCGACTGCATGATCATCTGTACCGGCACCTCAACCCGTCATGTGATGTCAATCGCTGACCATGTGGTGCAGGAATCGCGTGCCGCAGGCATGATCCCTCTGGGCGTTGAAGGCCAGACCCTCGCGGACTGGGTGGTCGTCGACCTGGGTGAAGTGATTGTTCATGTGATGCAGGAAGAGAGTCGTCGCCTGTACGAGCTGGAAAAACTCTGGGGTTAATGCGTGAAGCTGCAGCTTGTCGCCGTAGGCACCAAAATGCCCGACTGGGTACAAACCGGCTTTATGGAATACCTGCGCCGTTTTCCCCGGGATATGCCACTGGAGCTGACGGAAGTGAGCGCCGGTAAGCGTGGCAAAAATGCCGACATCACCCGCATCCTCGATAAAGAGGGTGAGGCGATGCTGGCGGCGGTCGGCAAAGGCAACCGCATCGTCACCCTGGATATTCCTGGCCATCCGTGGGAAACCCCGCAGCTGGCCGCCCAGCTTGAACGCTGGAAGCTCGACGGAAGAGATGTCAGCCTGTTAATTGGCGGCCCGGAAGGGCTGTCTCCCGCCTGCAAAGCTGCTGCTGAGCAGAGCTGGTCGCTCTCGGCACTGACCCTGCCCCATCCGCTGGTTCGCGTTTTGGTTGCTGAGAGTCTGTATCGCGCATGGAGTATTACCGCGAATCATCCTTATCATCGTGAATAACCGAAAGATCTGACCGGATATCAATAAGCAGCGGATGAAATTACAACGTAACTCTTTTCGTGACTACTCTGCCGAACAATCGCTTTTTGTGCGGCGTGCGCTGGTCGCTTTTTTTGGCATTCTGATTCTCTCCAGCATTCTGGTGGTCAATTTGTACCACCTGCAGATTCTGCGTTTTGACGATTACAGCACCCGCTCCAATCAAAACCGTATCAAACTGGTTCCTGTCGCCCCCAGCCGCGGCATTATTTACGATCGTAACGGCATTCCGCTGGCGCTGAACCGCACCATCTATCAGGTCGAACTGGTGCCGGAAAAAGTCGATAACCTCAAGCAGGTACTGCAAGATTTGCGTCCGGTGGTCGATCTTACCGATGACGATATCGACGCCTTTGAAAAAGAGCGTAAACGCTCGCGGCGTTTCACCTCCATTGCGGTAAAAACCGGTCTGAATGATGTGCAGGTGGCGCGTTTTGCGGTGAACCAGTACCGTTTCCCGGGCGTGGAAGTAAAAGGCTATCAGCGCCGTTACTACCCGTACGGCTCCGCCCTCACCCATGTCATCGGCTACGTCTCCAAAATCAACGACCGCGATGTCGAGCGCCTCGATAGCGAGGGCAAATGGCCGAACTATGCCGCGACCCACGATATCGGCAAGCTGGGCGTTGAGCGCTATTACGAAGATCTGCTGCATGGCAAAACCGGCTACGAAGAGGTGGAAGTCAATAACCGTGGCCGCGTGATTCGTCAGCTGCATGAGCAGTCGCCGCAGGCTGGCCGAGATATCACGCTGACCATCGACCTGCACCTGCAGCAGTATATTGAAACCCTGCTGGCGGGCAGCCGCGCGGCGGTTGTGGTCAGCGATCCGCGCACCGGCGAGCTGCTGGCGCTGGTGTCGATGCCAAGCTATGACCCGAATCTGTTTGTTGACGGTATCTCCAGCGGCGATTACAACCGCCTGCTGCACGATGAAAATCGTCCGTTAATCAACCGTGCGACCCAGGGTACTTACCCGCCGGCGTCCACCGTCAAACCTTATGTGGCGGTGTCGGCGCTTAGCGCCGGGGTGATTAACCGCAGCACCAGTCTGTTTGACCCCGGCTGGTGGCAGTTACCGGGATCGGAAAAGCGCTATCGTGACTGGAAACGCTGGGGTCATGGTCGCCTGAACGTCACCAAATCGCTGGAAGAGTCAGCGGATACCTTCTTCTATCAGGTGGCTTACGATATGGGTATCGACCGCCTGGCCGAATGGATGAGTAAATTTGGTTACGGCCATCTGACCGGTATCGATCTGTCCGAAGAGTACGCCGGAATTATGCCGACCCGCGACTGGAAGATGAAACGCTTTAAAAAGCCGTGGTATCAGGGCGACACTATTCCGGTCGGCATTGGTCAGGGCTACTGGACCGCCACGCCGGTACAGATGAATAAAGCGATGATGACGCTGATTAATGACGGCATCGTTAAAGTCCCGCATTTGCTGCGCTCAACCCGTGAAAACAACGTGCAGGTGCCTTATAAACAGGCAGATCATCCACCGATTGGCGATATTCATTCCGGCTACTGGGAAATTGCCAAAGATGGGATGTATGGCGTCGCTAACCGGCCAAACGGCACCGCGCATAAAAGCTTTGCCGATGCGCCGTATAAAATCGCCGCCAAATCCGGTACTGCCCAGGTCTATGGCCTGAAAGCCAATGAAACCTATAACGCGCATAAAATTGCTGAACGTTTACGTGACCATAAACTGATGACAGCTTTTGCGCCTTACGATAAACCACGCGTCGCGGTGACCATTATTCTGGAAAACGGCGGCGCCGGTCCGGCAGTGGGCACTATTATGCGTCAGATCCTCGACCACATTATGCTGGGCGATAACAATACCGTACTGCCTGATGCGCCTCCGGTGCCATCCGGCTATGAGGGCGAGTAATCATGTCAATGAACGATAGCCCGCAAAAGCGCACCATCTGGACAAAACTGCATATCGACCCGATCTTCCTGGTGATTATCACCGGTCTGCTGGCTTACAGTGCGTTAGTGATGTGGAGCGCCAGCGGCCAGGATCCTGGCATGATGGAGCGCAAGATCGGTCAGATTGTGATGGGCCTGATCATTATGATTGTGATGGCGCAGGTGCCGCCGCGGGTCTATGAAGGCTGGGCGCCCTACCTGTATATCGTCTGTGTGCTGTTGCTGGTGGCGGTCGATGTCTTTGGTCAGATCAGTAAAGGAGCGCAGCGCTGGCTCGATCTCGGTTTTGTGCGTTTTCAGCCATCAGAGATTGCCAAAATTGCCGTACCGCTGATGGTGGCGCGCTTTATTAACCGCGATGTGTGTCCGCCCTCACTGAAAAATACCGGCATCGCGTTAATCCTGATCTTTATGCCGACCCTGCTGGTGGCGGCACAGCCCGATCTCGGCACGTCAATTCTGATTGCCGCCTCAGGTCTGTTTGTGCTGTTCCTGTCAGGGATGAGCTGGAAGCTGATTGGCGTCGCGGTGCTGCTGGTGGCGGCCTTTATTCCGATCCTGTGGTTCTTCCTGATGCACGACTATCAGCGCGACCGTGTAATGATGCTGCTTGATCCGGAAAGCGATCCGCTCGGCGCGGGCTACCATATTATTCAGTCGAAGATCGCCATTGGTTCCGGCGGCCTGCGCGGCAAAGGCTGGCTGCATGGCACCCAGTCACAGCTGGAGTTTCTGCCCGAACGCCACACCGACTTTATCTTTGCGGTGCTGGCGGAGGAGCTGGGACTGGTCGGGGTGCTGATTCTGCTGGTGCTGTATCTGGTGCTGATTATGCGCGGGCTGATGATCGCCGCACGTGCGCAAACTACCTTTGGCCGCGTGATGGCCGGTGGCTTAATGCTGATTCTGTTTGTCTATGTTTTTGTTAACATTGGCATGGTTAGTGGTATCTTACCGGTAGTTGGCGTACCTTTGCCGCTGGTCAGTTACGGTGGCTCCGCCCTGATAGTACTTATGGCCGGATTTGGCATTGTGATGTCGATCCATACTCATCGAAAAATGTTGTCAAAAAGCGTTTAAGAGGCTTCACATGCGTAAGGATTGGCTTTGGATTGGCGCGGTATCACTGCTTCTGGCGGCCTGTACCACTGAGCAACAGCAGTCACCCGCCCCCCAGCAACCGGCGTATAGCGGTCCGGTGGTGGAAATTGGCGGCGTCGAACCGCGCTATGAACCGATCAATCCCGGCACCAGTCAGGATTACGCGGTCAATGGCAAGACTTACCGCATCGTAAAAGATCCGTCGAACTTCAGCGAAACCGGGCTGGCCACCTGGTATGGCGATGAAGCGGGCGGCAATCAGACGGCGATCGGTGAAACCTTTGATCCCAATGCCCTGACCGCCGCGCATCCCACCCTGCCGCTACCGAGTTATGTGCGCGTCACCAATATGGCCAATGGTCGCCAGATTGTGGTGCGGGTTAACGATCGCGGCCCCTACACGCCAGGACGGATTATCGATCTGTCACGCGCGGCGGGTGAACGTCTGAATATTTCCAATAATACCAAAGTCCGCGTCGATTATATTAAGGTCGCGCCGGATGGTTCGCTGTCTGGTCCGGGCACCGTTGGCACCACGGTAGCCAAACAGAGCTACGCTCTGCCTTCCCGCCCGGATATTGCTGGTGGCATGACGGTAATGGGTGGCGCTGCCGCGACGGCTGCCAGCCAGCCGCAGTCACAACCGGTAGCCCAGCCAGAAGATAACAGCCTGCCGGTGGACAACCAGACATTGAGCAGCGATGACACGATGGGCGCGCCGGTCCGTAGCGGCGGATTCCTTGGCGCACCGACGCCACTGCGTTCTGGCGTGCTGGAAGGCAATGAGCCGCAACCGGCGGTAAGCCAGCCGACGCCAGCCGCCGCGGCCGCTGCGCCGGTCGCTCACTCTGGCGCCCGAGCCATTGCTTCAGGTTCCGGTTATGTGGTGCAGGTCGGCGCACTCAGCGATGGCGCACGTGCACGCACCTGGGCGCAGTCGCTGAGCCAGCGCTTTAGCGTACCCGCTAACGTTGCCGCCAGCGGCAATGTGTATCGCGTACAGTTAGGTCCATTCAGTAATCGCCAACAGGCCGCTGCGCTGCAGCAACGCCTGTCCGCCGAAGCTCAGCAGCAATCATTTATCACAGTCGCACCTGGCGGAATGTAATGCTGCGCGTGCCCGACCCGCTGGTTAACAGACGGTAATGTAACGTCTGTTAACAAGTGAGGCGCAAAGTCGGGTGCCTGTAAAATATGCATTTGCTATAGTGAGTCACTTTTTTAACTTAACTCCACGGATGTTGTTGTCCCAAACATGAACACTCAGACACCTTCTCGTTTTCTCAAACGCCTGACAGTGGGTTCACTGATCGCGCTCAGCATCACCACCTTCGCCCATGCCGAAGATGTTAATCTGAAAACCATGATTCCTGGCGTGCCGGATATCGATGCGGAAGCCTATGTCCTGATCGACTTCAACTCAGGTAAGGTGCTGGCGGAAAAAAATGCTGACGCCCGTCGTGACCCGGCCAGTCTGACCAAAATGATGACCAGTTATGTGATCGGTCAGGCGGTAAAGGCAGGCAAAATCCATCAGGAAGATATGGTCACCGTGGGTCAGGATGCCTGGGCAACGGGCAACCCGGTGTTCAAAGGCTCCTCGCTGATGTTCCTGAAGCCAGGCGATCGGGTGCCGGTTTCCCAGCTGACGCGCGGTATCGTGCTGCAATCGGGTAACGATGCCTGTGTGGCGATGGCCGATTATGTCGCCGGCAGCCAGGACGCGTTTGTTGGCCTGATGAACAACTATGTTAAAGCGCTGGGCCTGCAAAATACTCACTTCCAGACGGTGCATGGTCTCGATGCGGAAGGCCAGTTCAGTTCAGCGCGCGATATGGCGTTGATCGGTCAGGCGCTGATCCGTGATGTGCCGGAAGAGTACGCGGTCTATAAAGAGAAAGAGTTTACCTTTAACAATATCCGTCAGATGAACCGTAACGGCCTGCTGTGGGACACCAGCCTGACCGTAGATGGCATCAAAACCGGCCACACCAATGCGGCAGGTTACAATCTGGTGGCGTCGGCGACTGAAGGTCAGATGCGTTTGATCTCGGCGGTAATGGGCGGCCATACCTATAAAGGTCGCGAAACCGAGAGCAAAAAACTGCTGACCTGGGGCTTCCGTTTCTTTGAAACCGTCGCGCCACTGAAAGCCGGTAAAGAGTTTGCTTCTGAGCCAGTCTGGTTTGGTAACAGCGATCGCGTCATGCTGGGCGTGGAGAAAGATGCTTATCTGACCATTCCACGTGGCCGCATGAAAGATCTGAAAGCCAGCTATGTGCTGACCAACACCGAACTGCACGCCCCACTGCAGAAAAACCAGGTGGTTGGCAGCATCAACTTCCAGCTGGATGGCAAAACCATTGACCAGCGCCCGCTGGTGGTGCTGAACGAAGTGCAGGAAGGCAACTTCTTTGGCCGCATCGTGGATTACATCAAACTGATGTTCCATCACTGGTTTGGCTAATATGACGGTTTTGGGCGGCGAGAACGCCGCCCCTACAAAACATTATCATCATCCGTAGAGGCGGCGTTTACGCCGCCTCTACAAAACACCATCATCATCCGTAGGGGCGGCGTTTACGCCGCCCGCGCTGATTATTTCATCGGTACTTGATAATTCCTGCCAGAAACCCCATATAATAACTATCAGTAAGCTCCCGCTGCGGCGGGAGCCTTCGTTTTAGCGCACCGGAGCATTTATGAAAACCAATCTGAAAGAACTACTTGAATTCCCCTGCATCTTCCCGTTTAAAGTAATGGGATTGGCGCAGCCAGAGTTGGTAGATCAAGTGGTTGAAGTGGTGCAGCGTCATGCACCAGGCGATTACACCCCGGAAGTTAAACCGAGCAGCAAAGGTAACTACCACTCCGTGTCGATCACCATTAATGCCACCCATATCGAACAGATTGAAATTCTTTACGAAGAATTAGGTAAAATCGAAATCGTTCGTATGGTGCTGTAAGCGCACCTGACGGTAAAGGGTGGGTAGCCCTCGCCCTTTACCGACGTTATACTGCCCTTCTGTTTGTCAGCCGGACTTACGTTTTGCCTCAAAACACCATCATCGTACGCCAGCTGGGACTACGCCCCTGGCAATCCGTTTCGCAAGCCATGCATCAGTTTACCGATCGGCGCAACGCTGACACGCCTGATGAACTCTGGCTGGTCGAGCATCCGGCACTCTTTACCCAGGGCCAGGCGGGTAAAACTGAACATCTGCTGATGACCGGCGATATTCCGGTGGTACAGAGCGATCGCGGCGGCCAGGTAACCTATCACGGTCCGGGCCAGCAGGTGATGTATGTATTAATCGATCTGAAGCGCCGTAAGCTTGGCGTCCGCCAGCTGGTCACCGCCATTGAACAAACCGTGATCGATACACTGGCGCACTTTGGCGTCACTGCCAGTGCGCGCGCTGATGCCCCCGGCGTCTATGTCGACGGCAAAAAAATCTGCTCCCTTGGCCTGCGTATTCGTCAGGGTTGCTCATTTCATGGCCTGGCGCTCAATATCCGTATGGATCTGACGCCTTTTCTGCGTATTAATCCCTGTGGCTATGCCGGACTGGAGATGACTCAGCTGAGCGCCTTCCAGCCCGGGATTACGCTGGCAGAAGTGCAGCCGGTGCTGGTGGATAAATTTGTCACGCTGCTGGCCATCGGTGGCGCGGAATATCGTGATACGCAGGAATTAAGCCAGCTGTAATCTGTAGCCATCTGTGCTGCTTTACAATTATGCAACGTTTTCCCTTCTTCCCGTGCTGCTTGTCAGGCGGTGAGATGATATAATTTTTGCGCTTTTATCAAAAAAAGTTGAAATGCATAGCAACCCTTTGAGTTGTATAGTGATTTCAGAACGCAATCCAAATTGGAACCTGCAAGCTTATGAGTAAACCTATACTGATGGAACGCGGCGTTAAGTATCGCGACGCAGACAAAATGGCACTGATCCCGGTAAAAACCGTGGTGACTGAACGGCCTGAGATGTTAAGAAAGCCGGAGTGGATGAAAATCAAACTGCCTGCTGACTCAACCCGTATTCAGGGCATCAAAGCCGCAATGCGTAAAAACGGTCTGCACTCCGTCTGTGAGGAAGCCTCCTGCCCTAACCTTTCCGAGTGTTTTAACCACGGCACCGCCACGTTTATGATCCTCGGCGCCATCTGCACCCGCCGCTGCCCGTTCTGCGATGTGGCGCATGGTCGTCCGCTGACGCCTGATGCGAACGAGCCAGGCAAACTGGCGCAGACTATCGCCGATATGGCGCTGCGCTATGTGGTTATCACCTCCGTAGATCGTGATGATTTACGTGATGGCGGCGCACAGCATTTTGTTGACTGCATCAGCGCCATCCGCGAAAAAAGTCCAGACATTAAAATTGAAACCCTGGTGCCTGACTTCCGTGGTCGTATGGATCGCGCGCTGGAGATTCTGGTGCAAACGCCGCCAGATGTGTTTAACCACAACCTGGAAAACGTGCCGCGCGTTTACCGTCAGGTACGTCCGGGCGCAAACTACGACTGGTCGCTGAAACTGCTGGAACGCTTTAAAGAAGCGCACCCGCAGATCCCGACGAAGTCTGGCCTGATGGTTGGCCTTGGCGAAACCAATGCCGAAATCGTTGAAGTGATGCGCGACCTGCGTCGTCATGGTGTCACCATGCTGACGCTGGGCCAGTATCTGCAGCCAAGTCGCCACCATCTTCCGGTGCAGCGCTACGTCAGTCCGGCTGAGTTTGATGAGATGAAAGAAGAAGCGCTGGCGATGGGCTTTACTCATGCCGCCTGCGGTCCCTTTGTCCGCTCTTCCTACCATGCTGATTTGCAGGCGAAAGGGATGGAAGTGAAATAATCGATTCCCCCCAAAAAAAAAGAACCGGTCGCCTGTGGGCTGCCGGTTCTTTTATCTGAATAGCTGTAACCAGAAGTTACATTTGTCCCGCCGTTAACTTACTCTTTATGAGTAACGCGATCGGTAGTGGCATCTTCAGGGGTAGTTTTCTTAGCAGAGTCATCATCACTCATGGCTTTTTTGAAGCCTTTAATGGCTGAGCCCAGATCACCACCAAGAGAACGTAACTTATTAGTGCCAAATAACAGTACGATTAACGCACCGATAATCAGCAGTTTGGCAATACTGATACCTTCCATAACACCTTCTTATTAACCATAGCAATCACCTGTTTGTGCTATTAACGCGCAGTTACGCGCGCAATACAATAGCAATCTGTAACAGAGTAAGATCGGGCGCGTGTCCGCCAATAATCAGATGAAACGGCTGAGAAACGCCTGTGTACGAGGATGTTGTGGGTTACCCAACACCTGCTCAGCCGTCCCCTGCTCAACCACCACGCCGCCATCCATAAACACCACCCGGTCCGCCGCCTCGCGGGCAAAGCCGATTTCATGGGTGACCACCACCATCGTCAGTCCCTGACTGGCCAGCGTGCGCATGGTCGCCAGCACTTCGCCCACCAGCTCAGGATCGAGCGCCGACGTTGGCTCATCAAACAGCATCAGTTTTGGCCGGATCGCCAGAGCGCGCGCAATTGCCACTCGCTGCTGCTGGCCGCCGGAGAGGTGACGCGGCCAGGCGTCCGCTTTATCACTTAAGCCCACCGTCGCCAGCAGCTCTCTGGCGAAGCGCACCGCTTCATCACGCGGATGTTTATGCACGCCAATCGGCGCCTCAATAATATTCTGCAGCACAGTCATATGCGGGTAGAGATTAAACTGCTGAAACACCATGCCGATCTCCTGCCGCTGGCGCGCAATATTGCGTGCGCTCAGACGATGCAGGATGCCTTTTTTCAACTCATAACCTATCTGCCGGTCGCCGACCATAATTGAACCGGCATTCATATCTTCCAGATGATTAATACAGCGCAAAAACGTCGATTTACCCGATCCCGAAGGGCCAAGGATCACCACCACTTCACCGGGAAACACATCGAGATCGATGCCTTTCAGCACTTCATTATCACCAAAACTCTTCTGTACATTACGCGCCTGCACCAGCGGCTGAAGCTGACTCATAGATCCTCCTTACGCACCAGCGGACGTGTGGCCATCGCCGCCACCTCAGGCACCGCCGAGGTCGGTTTGCGCGCAGCCGATGGCGAACGACGCGTGCCACGGGCGTAATACCGTTCAATCGCTGACTGACCGAGATTCAGCACCGATGTAATCAGCAGATACCAGATCACCGCCACCATCAGCATCGGTACAATTTCAAAGGTGCGGTTATACACCGCCTGAACGGAGTAGAGCAGATCACCCATCGCAATTACGCTGACCAGCGAGGTGGCTTTGATCATGCTGATTAACTGGTTACCGGTTGGCGGAATAATCGAACGCATCGCCTGCGGAATAATAATCCGGCGCAGCGCCCGACTGCGGCTCATACCAAACGCCTGGGTAGTTTCCACCTGACCGTTATCCACCGACAGCAGACCAGCACGAATAATCTCCGCCATATAGGCAGCCTCATTCAGTGCCAGGCCGGCAATCGCTGCGGTTAACGGCGTAATCAGATCGTTGGTATTCCAGCTGGCCAGTACCGTATCGCTAAACGGCAGCGACAGGGAAATCATCGGGAACAGCGTCGACATGTTGTACCAGAAGATCAGCTGCACCAGCAGCGGCGTGCCGCGAAAGAACCAGATATAGAGGCTGGAGAGGCCACGCAGTAAACGGTTATCCGACAAACGCGCCACCGCCAGCAATAATCCCAGCGCCACGCCGAGGATCATCGCCACCACGGTCAGGCCAAGGGTCACCTTCAGCCCCTGCAATACGGTGCCTTCAGTAAACCACTCCAGCACCACATGCCACTCAAAGTTGGGGTTGTTGGCTACCAGCCAGAGAAAATTGCCGCCAACCACCAGCACCACTATCCATGAGACCACGCGTCCATACTTCGGTGCGCTGCGGGCGAAGGCCACATCGCGCTGTTGCACGTCAGCCCTTTCCCTGGCTCGTGAATCGGTGGTGTTTACTGTCATTTCGGCATTCCTTTCGCAAGGTTACGGCCAGGCTCAGCAATCATATTGCCTTCAAGTTTCCACTTTTTCATGATCGCGGCGTAGGTGCCATTTTTGAACAGCTCTTTATAGGCATCGAGCAGTACATCGCCCAGCTCGGAACCTTTCGGCACCACGGAACCCTGGAAGATATCGCCAAAGCCATTTTTCTGGCCTTTGCCGGTCAGCTCCAGCTGGCCTTCAGCCTGCTCGACAAAATAAGTCAGCGGCGCCTGCGATGAGAAGAAGGCATCAGAACGCTTCGAACGCACCGCCAGAATCGAAGAAGGCTGATCGGTAAACGATTGCACCGTCACCGCCGCTTTACCGGCATCGGTACAGGCGGTCGACTGTTTACGGATCACCTGCTCAGCTGAACCACCGGCCATCACCGCAATACGTTTGCCGCAGGTATCATCGAGGCCGTTAATCTTCGCCGGATTGCCCTTCTGCACGCCGAACACCACAAACTCCTGCACGAAGTCGATAAAGTCGTTCTTCGCCTGACGATCCGGGTAATCTCCGACCGGGCCAACCGCTAACTGATAGCGACCAGATTTAATCCCCGCCAGCAGACCCGGCAAACCACTTACTGTCGCATGCTCAATCTTCACACCCAGCAGTTGCGCCAGCGCATGGGTCAGATCGGCAGTCGCGCCATCCATGCTGTTCGGGCCACTGACAATCTCATAAGGAGGGAATGAGCCGTTATTCACCGCGATCATTTTACCGGCCTTTTTCACCGCATCCGGTAAGCGGTCATGCAGCGCCTGATCGACACTTTGCGTCGGCAGAGTTTCTGCGGCCTGAGCCAGGGTAACGGTCAGGCCTAAAGCCAGTGCCATGGCGTATGCAATTTTTTTCATCTTAGTGAATTCCCCAGTACGGTCTCAGTTATTTTAGTTCCGGACGCGCAAAGCGACGGTTTTCCAGCACCGGCAATACGTTACGGGCATGGGCAATACGTGCCGGATCGAGGTCGGCAAACACCAGTGCCGGCCCTTCTGCGGCTTTGGCAATCGCCACGCCAAGCGGATCGACCACCAGACTGTTGCCGATATTGCGTGGACCACACTCGCCGACCGCCACCAGATAACAGGTATTTTCCAGCGCACGGGCGGTAACCAGCACCTCCCAGTGCATCTCTTTCAGTGGTCCTTTTACCCATGCCGCTGGCAGCACCAGCACATCCGCGCCATCCAGCACCAGGCGGCGCGCCAGCTCAGGGAAACGCACGTCATAACAGGTCATCAGCCCCACTTTCATCCCGGCGACCTCCACCAGCGGCGGCACCCGATCACCAGCGGTGACATTGCGCGACTCCTGCATAGCGAAGGCGTCATACAGATGCAGCTTGTCGTAATGGGCAATAATTTCGCCGTCACGAATGGCAATCAGCACATTCAGCGCACGCGCATCCGCGGTCGGCACATGCACACTCATCATGGTGGTCATGTTATTTTCACGGCTGGCGGCCAGCGCCAGGCTAAGGAACGGACCATCCAGCGGCTGAGCGGCTTTCAGCACCAGATCGGGATCGGCAATATCGCGCGCCAGCACACCTTCCGGTAACACCAGCAGATCGGCGCCCGCCTCGGCGGCCTGCGTCATCAGCGTAATGCAGGTTTTCGCGTTATCCTGCCACTCGCGGCTCACCGCGAACTGTCCCATTGCAACTTTCATTATTTCTCCCCCTGCGCTTCAGCCGGAAACAGTGCTTCAGGTGTCAGACGCTCCTTAGTCAGCCCCTGCTGATAAAGCTCATCAGCAAAATCAGCAATCATCTTCTTGTTAACCGCAAAACCGTTATCATTCCAGTTTGCCGGTAAATCCTGCGTGGTACGTCGCAAATCGTCGAGCAGCCACGGCGTGGTATCCGCATACTTTTCGCGTTTCTGATTCCATACTCGCGCCGACTGCTCAATCACCGCGCTTAATGCCTGCGGGATCGCCGGATGTTCGGCGGCAATTGCCGGTTTCATCGCCAGCAGATGCATGCCCGGGACATAACCAACGCGATTAAAATACTCCAGCTCCGCCTGGCGGAAGTCGGTCTGTAACTGGCGCAAGCCGGAGCCAGGTAAGAAGAATCCTTCCGGCATAAACGGCGTAAACACCGCATCCAGCTCCCCGGCTTTCAGTAATTCAATCAGTGGACGTTCGCCAGGCGCCGCTTCGATGCGCCCTTCACGACCAAAACCGCTCAGACGGTCGACAATCGGGTGATCGGCGGTCAGGCGGCCAGCAAACCAGTACGCATCATCGATTTCCACCCCCGCTTCGCGCAACACGGTGCGCGTCCAGGTGTTGCCGGAATCCTGCCAGCCGGTCAGGCCAATCTTTTTGCCTTTCAGTTGTGCAGGCGAGGTTAACGGGCTGTCGGTAGTGGTGATAATGCAGCGCTGACGAAAACCACGCATCAGGAAATGCGGCAGCGCCAGCAGCGAGGTATCGCCATTAGCGCGTCCCTGAGCGTAGCGGCTGAAGGAGACTTCACCGGCATCGTAATCTTTACTGGTGGCCAAATCGCCCACCAGAGTGCCAACGCGATGGACTTCGACGTTAAATCCCTGTGGCTTCACATCGCCTAAGGCCAGTGGCGTGAAATAGTCCCAGTCCCGAACAGCCAGTCTGATGGTTATCATATTTTGTTCTCACTTTTCCCGGCTTAACGATCACGCCGATGTATCGGTTATTTTTTAAGCAATCAATGCTTGAATTTGATACTAGATCGATAATATTATCTGTACAATAATTACTTTGTTACTGAACAAATGGATTTCTTATGACCTCAACTCTGGATCTGAACTGGCTGGCGGAACGCATCACGGAACCCTCGCTAAAAGGGATTGCGCTGACGGTGGCGACCTTAATTCGCGAAGGTGCGATCCCGATTGGTGCCCATCTGCCCGCAGTGCGCGATCTGGCGGAAAAGCTCGGTGTCAGTCCGGCGACGGTGTCAGCGGCCTGGGGTCAGTTAAAACGACAGAAAGTGCTGGCGGGAAAAGGGCGCAGTGGCGTATGGGTGTGCGGCGACACAATGACGCCACGGCCGGTCAGATTTGAGAAGATCGGCAATTATGGCAACACAGTTAAAGCCGATCTGATCCTTTCGGCCCCGGATGCGCAACTGCTGCCGGATCTGCGCGCCGCGATGCTGCACGGTATTGAAGTGGCAAATCTCAACAGCTATCAGCGTGAGCCGATAGTGCCAGCACTGGTGAATGCGCTTAAACCTGGCTGGCCGCTGCCCGCCGAAGCTTTTCTGGCGACCGATGGCGGTTTTGATGCGATGAATTTGATTTTACAGACGCTGGTTTCACCTGGTGAAAAGGTAGTGATCGAAGATCCTACCGCTACCCGCCTGCTGGATATGCTGGATAATGTCGGCGCGGAAGTGCTGCCGCTGCCCTGCGATGACCAGGGGCCACTGCCCGATGCGCTGGCGCGATTAATGCAGAAATCGCCGGCGATGTTTATCTACCAGCCACGCACCCACTCGACCACCGGCAACACGGTGACGGAAGCGCGCAGCCAGGCGCTGGCGCAGGTTTTAGTCGGCTCCACGACTCTGATTGTGGAAGATGACGGCATCGGCGAGCTCTCCGCCTGGCCAGTATGGAGTCTCGGCAACTTCTTTCCTGAACGCACACTGCATGTGCGCTCGTTCTCGAAAGCCTACGGCCCGGATCTGCGGCTGGCGGTGCTCTCGGCGTCGCAAAATCTGGTGCAGCGCATTCAGTCTTATCGTAACTTTGGCGCCAGCTGGACCAGCCGTATTCTGCAGGGCGCGGTGGCCTGGATGCTGCATGATCAACAGACGCAGCAGAGCATTATCCGCGCGCGCGCAATATACGCCAGACGGCGACAGATGCTGATTGATGCGCTGGCGCAGCGTGGTATGCCACTGCCGACACGAGACGGGCTGTGTATTTATATTCCGGTGGAGTCAGAACAATTTGCCATGATTACCCTCGCCGCCCACGGTATTGCAGTCTATCCGGGCGAGCGCTTTCGCTGCGGCAGCGAGCAGTTTATTCGACTGAGTACCTCAATCATGCCAGAAGATCAGATTGACGCCATCGCCGATGCACTGATCCTCGCCTGCGGCAGCGGCCCTTCGCTGCTTAGCGCAAATGTTTAATCAGGTACTTCGGTGACTCGCGATACTCTTCGCGCTGATAAAAGCTATTGGCTTTAATACGATGTTCATGACAATGCACTTCCATCCGGTCACAGCCGCGCTGCAGCGCCATTCTTTCGGCGTATTGCAGCAGCTGCTGGCCCGCGCCTTTGCTGCGCTCACCTTCGGCAATACAGAAGTAACTGACCCGGGCGAAATCACCGGCCAGCGCCAGCTGTGGAATAAAATGCAGGGAAAGAAACCCCAATACCGTCTGCCCGTGTTCAGCGACGAGTAACATCTCATCAGCATCGGCAATCAGCTGCGCCAGCCGTTTATCAATAAAGCTTTCCGTACCGCCATAGCCTAACTCAGCCAGCAAGGCGCTGAGTGCAAAACTATCTTTGATTTGTGCCGGGCGAATATTCATGGTTTCTCCCTCAGTTTGAGCTGTGCATAAGTTATATAGCGAGCGGAAGTAAAAGCGAAGCCGGTGCAGAGAGTTGAGTGTTACAAATGATTTAACCATTACAGCGAATACTATTCAGGTTAATGTTTTCTTAATCTTGCCCTGCGACACTCAAAACAGGTCTGACAATGGGTAAATAAAATGCAACAACATATCTCGCAGAAGTGGAGTGAAGGGTTTGCCGTCGCGATCAGCTGCCTCTCCGCAATCCTGTTCGTGGCGATTTATCTCTGGCGATAAGCAAAAACAGCATAAAAAAAAACCCGCCAGTGGCGGGTTTTTAGAATTCTGTCTGATAACTAACTTAAATAGCAGCAACGTTAGCAGCAGATGGGCCTTTAGCGCCGTCAGTGATTTCAAACTCTACACGCTGACCTTCAGCCAGGGTTTTGAAACCGTTGCTCTGGATAGCGGAAAAGTGTACGAATACATCTTTGCTACCATCTTCAGGAGTAATGAAACCGAATCCTTTGGACTCATTAAACCACTTAACGCTACCTTTAATCTTAGACATCAATATTACCTTTACATGAAAAATGGACACTAAACTGTGTCGGGGGTTAGTACAGCAATTGCTAACGCTTTTGTCCAGTGCGTGATGACGAAAAAGTGATAAATATCGCTATTTCCTGCAATCAAAGTCACTTAGCGCTCAAATTACCGACTAAAAAGCCCAACGGAACCATGCAAAGAAAACATTACCATTATTGTATGTACCGGGAATATAAGTCATCTGGAAGCTTGCTGGCCCATACCCTACCGACGCCAGTGGCAGCACCACCGGTATCGGAATGTATTTCCAGTTGTCGCGCGCGGTGGCGCCTACGGTATAGCCCGCTCCGAGGCGGAAATTCTGATCGTTTAACGGGCGCCAGGTCTTTTCCCAGCCATAACCGCTGATCGGCTCCCATTTGTTATAAGAGTCTTTAAACGCCATCAGATAGATGCCATGCCAGTTACCGTACTCATCATAACGCGAGATACCGCCACCTGCGCCCCATGGCCGCTCGTTGTAGCGGTCGGTTTTCTCTTTGTCATAGGTCCAGCGATTGTGCCAGGTAATCGCCGGCAGATAGAGATCATGCGTCTCTGGCGCGTCCCATGTTTGCTGCACATTGCCGGTAAAGGTTTGCCACCATCCCTGTTCGCTGTTGCTAACAGATGCATCAGCGGCAGAAACCAGCGGGCTGACCAGAAAATAGCTGCTGAATGCCAGCAGCGGCAGAGAATAATTGGAAACTTTCACTTCATTGCTACCTGGATTAAAAAACGATAAATTTTAACAACCATTGGTTCAACATTGTTTAAATCAATGCAACGGGTATGGCGTGGAATATAGAGACTTAAGTATTAAATGCATAAAAGGCTTATTAAGGCTCGAAATTTTACCGGACTTTCCGCATTTGTACCCGAACGTTCTGCCAGCTTTTCATTTGTTCGCAAATGTAATCACAACTTTACATTATATTGCAACTCCTTGATTCTGATAACTGCACGGATAAGAAAGATTTCCGCAACGTAATCAGAAATTTCGCAAAAAGATCGCCTTACGCTGTTTTGGCGGATAAAAGATAAAAAAGGCTTTTAGTCGCGATATATCATCGTTAATGCTTATCAATAACATGCGGCATAAGAAAAAATGTTATTTACTTTCAGTCAAATAACATATACCCCTGCGCAAAAATCATTTGCGGCGTTTATTTAATCGAATTCACGGCAAACTTTTGTTAAGATAATTCTTATCTCAGCTGACAAGGATAAACGTCATGGTTATGAAAGTGAGATGTACTTCCTGCGGAAGTAAAAAATTCATCTATACCGATAAAGGAGGGAAAGGAGAGGAGCATCATGGTGCAGTCTGCGCCCAGTGTAGTAAGCCGATCACCCTGGAAGACTTGCTGCCATTAACCCCGATGGATCCGATTATTAAGTGCCTGATAGGTAAGAAAGATTCCGGGTAAAAAACCAGCCTGTCGCCACAAATGGCAGCGACAGAGGTTTCTGTTTGCAATTAAAAAATCAGCTTGAACACGCCAGTCAGCGTCAGCAGGCCGACGATAAAAATAATTGCGATGATCCAGAGAATAATTTTCATTCCATTTTCCTCGCCAGTAAAAGATAAAAACCACATTTCATAGCAACTTAAGTATAGAAGAAGATTTCTGTACCGCCTGGCTATGGTGCGTTTTTAGCTGGATCAGCGCTGAAGCCGTTACCCATCCGCATCACGCAGATCAGCAAATAAATCGTCAGATTATGGTCCAGCAGAGCCAGACAATGGCAAATCCCGCCAGCCCCATCACCGTGGTCAATACCGTCCAGGTTCTCAGCCCATCAGCGACCGACAGGCCTAAATAACGCGTCACCACCCAGAATCCGGCATCATTGACATGCGATAAACCCAGCGCGCCAAAACAGGCCGACAACGCGACCAGCACCAGCTGAATCCCCTGTAATTCTGCCACTGCGCTGGTTAACAGGCCACAGGTGGTGACAATCGCTACGGTGGCGGAACCCTGCGAGGCGCGCAGCGCAAGAGACAGCACAAACGCCGCCGGAATCAGCGGCAGATGAATATTCTCCAGCAGTAACGCCAGCGCTTTGCCGACGCCGGACTCCACCAGCACCTTACCAAACGCCCCACCCGCACCGGCAACCAGCAGTACGCCAGCCGCGCCAGGGATCGCACTGTTGATAATGGTATCCAGTTTTTCTCTGCCCCAGCCACGGCGGAAGCCCAGCAGCCATGCGGCCAGCAGCAGCGCAATTAACAGGGCGATGGCCGGGGTGCTAATCAGGGCGACAAAACCGTGTAATGCACCGGTTTCTGGCAACCACGGCGTTAACAGCGTGCCCAGCATAATCAGCACCACCGGAATAACGATCAGCGAGGAGATGAGCAGCGCGCCTGGCGGTTTCTGAGAGGGCTGGCTTTTCTTCTTTTTGCCCTCTTTATCCGCCAGCTGCAGCTGTTCCAGCACCTCCAGCGAAAGATGAAAGTTTTTACGGTTCATCAGTTTGGCAACATAATAACCAAAGATTGCCGCAGGCACCGAGATAGCGATGCCCAGCATCATCACCCAACCAATATCAGCCTTCAGCAAACCCGCCGCCGCCGCGGGTCCCGGATGCGTCGGCACCGAAACATGCACCAGCAACATCACTCCCGCCATTGGCAGGCCATATTTCAGCGGCGATACCCGCGCGACTTTGGCAAAGCCATAGATCAGCGGCACCACGATAATAAAGCCCACCTCAAAAAATACCGGCAGACCCAGAATAAACGCCACCAGTGTCAGTGCGGCAACCGAGCGTTTAATGCCCAGGCTGTGGGTAAAGCGTGCGGCCAGCGAATCTGCGCCACCGGAGGCTTCAATTACTGCCCCCAGCATCGCGCCCAGCACAATAATAATCGCAATATGCCCCAGTAGTCCGCCCATCCCTGACATAATCACTTCCATGATCTGCTTAGCCGGAATATCGGTACTGATCGCCACAAACAAGCTGGAAATTAATAAGGCGACAAAGGGATGCACTTTCGCTTTGATAACCAACAGCAGCAGTAAAATAACGCTGATGGCGGCAATAGATAATAGCAGGGTGGTAGACATAATAAAAAATACCTCAGCAACGGGGACTATTATAGTTGTGCGTTTATTGCTTGTTACTTACCTGATGTTAAAAGCTATTTTAGGCATAAGCATGCCCGCGCCGGGCGTAATGCATCCGACGCAGAACCATAATTTCACGCTATCTTTTGCTAACGAAAGGCATCAAACCATTTCAGGCCAGCCGTTGTATCACCACGCGGGAAATATTCACAACCAATCCAGCCGGAATAACCGATTTCGTCCAGCAGAGCAAACAGCCACGGATAATTCACTTCGCCTTCATCCGGCTCATGACGATGCGGTGCAGACGCGATCTGAATATGCTGATAATGACCGGCATATTCACGAATTAAATAACTCAGATTACCGTCCACCAGCTGCGCATGGAACAGATCAAGCTGGGTAAAAATATTATCGCGATCGATGCGTTTTACCATCTCCAGCGTCTGATACTGGCTGGCGTAGAGATAATGAGGTTTGGTCGTCGGATTTAACGCTTCAATCAGAATACGAATCCCGTGCGGGGCAAACCGCTCAGCGGCATACCGCATATTAGCGATAAATGTCTGGCAATACGCTTCACGACTGGCGCCCGGCGGCAGCGTCGCCGCCATGATATGCACCTGCGGACAGTCGAGCGCAATGGCGTACTCCAGCGCCAGATCGATATCACGGCGCGCTTCCTCTTCACGTCCGGGAATGGCGACTACGCCCCACTCCCCTGCCGCCACATTGCCCGGCGCGGTATTAAACAACACCAGTTGCAGCTGATTTTGTTGCAGTCTGGCTTTGAGCTGGTCTGCCGGATAGTCATACGGGAAGAGAAACTCAACCCCTTTAAAGCCGGCCGCCGCTGCCGCGTCAAAGCGGTCGAGGAACGGCAGTTCGGTAAACATGGTGGATAAATTCGCCGCAAACTTAGGCATGCTTAGCTCCTTAACTCAGCCACTTCGTCATCATTAAGATAACGAATCGGGCGATCGCCGAGGGTAAATATCAGACGAGCCGTCTCTTCCAGCTCTTCGGTATTGTCCGCCGCCTCACGCAGGCTTTTCCCCACCACCACCGGACCATGGTTGGCCAGCAGGAAAGCGTTGTAATACGGCGCCAGTTTCGCCAGGTCTTCGCCCAGACGATCGTCGCCCGGACGATAGTAAGGCACCACCGGCACATCACCGACGCGCATCACCACATAAGGGGTAAAAGGTTTAATACAGTTTTTGCTGTCCAGCCCTTCCAGGCAGGAGAGTGCGGTCAGATAGAGGCTGTGCAGATGCACGATAGCCTTACACTGCGGCTTATTCAGGTATATCGCACGGTGGAAGCTGATCTCTTTTGACGGTTTATCGCCGGAGACCCACTCGCCATCCAGCGTCACCTTTGACAGGGTGTCAGCCGTCAGTTCGCCGAGACAGGAGCCGGTTGGCGTCGCCAGCAGGCTGCCATCTTCCAGCAGCATCGACAGATTACCGGCGGAACCGGTGGCGTAGCCGCGCTGAAAAAATGACGCGCCCAGTTTTACCATCTCTTCGCGAGCTTGTTGTTCAGTCATAGTGGAAACTCCGTTTGTGCGCGGGCAAAGAAATTCTCATCGCCAAAGTTGCCTGATTTCAGCGCCAGCGAGATCGGCTGTTCGGTATCGCGTACCCATGGCACCCCTGGTGAGATAACCGGACCGATACAGAAGGCGCGCACGCCCAGCGTCTGCGCCACTACACCGGAGGTCTCACCGCCCGCAACAATAAAGCGGCGGAAATCACGCGCTTGCAGTTCGCGGACGACTGCGGCAAAGCACTGTTCAACCGCTTCGCTGCTGCGTGCCGCGCCATACTGCTGCTGGATCTGCTGTAACTGCTGCGCATCAGAAGTGGCATACAGCAGCGGCGCCAGTACGCCTTCGGCGTGCTTTTCGACCCAGTCACACAGCTGCAAAGCATAGGCCTGCGGATCCTGCAGACAGGCTTCCACCTCCACCACCTGCGCTGGCGCCTGCTGACGATAGATCGCCACCTGACGGTTGGTCATGGTGGAGCAGGAGCCGGAAATCACCACCGCACGCTTGCCCTGTGGCGCGCCCGCGGCCTGCGCCTGCTGTTTATCATGCGCGCCCGAAGCCAGCTGCCGCGCCAGGCCAATTGCCAGCCCGGAGCCGCCAGTCACCAGTTTCATCTGCTGCACGGCGGCACCCTGGGTTAACAGATGCTGCTCATGCAACGCGTCCAGCACCACATAGCGCACGCCGTCCGCTTTCAGCTTATCGAGCTGCTGACGCACCGCTTCAGGCCCCTGATCCAGCAGTGCACTGGCAATCAGACCCGCTTTGCCTTGCGCCTGGGCTTCCATCAGGCGTAGCAAATTGCTGTCGGTCATCGGCGTCACCGGATGATGGCGCATACCCGATTCACTCAGCAGCTGATCCATAACAAACAGGTAACCCTGGTAGACGGTGCGGCCGTTTACCGGCAGCGCTGGCGAGATAACGGTTTGCGTTTCTCCCAGCGCCTCCAGCAGCGCATCGGTGACCGGGCCAATATTGCCCGCCGCGGTGCTGTCGAAGGTGGAGCAATATTTAAAATAGAAGCGCTCACAGCCCTGCTGCTGTAACCAGCGCAGCGCGGCCAGCGAGTCACTGACCGCCTGTGCTGCCGGGCAGGAGCGTGACTTCAGGCTGACCACAATCGCTTCCGCGTCAATGCTCTCGTCGCCCGTTGGCACGCCATTCAGCTGTACCGTCGCCATCCCGTTCTGCACCAGAAAGCTGGCAATATCGGTGGCGCCGGTAAAATCATCGGCAATCACTCCAAGGCGCATTATGGTTGCTCCTTTTTTTCCGGCAGCGTGATGCCGCTAAAAATCTTGATTACCGCACTGTCATCCTGTTTGCCAAAACCGGCATTGCTGGCGGAAGTAAACATATTGAAGGCGGTGGAAGCCAGTGGCAGCGGGAAATGCAGCGCTTTAGCGGTATCCGCCACCAGTCCGAGATCTTTGACAAAAATATCGACCGCCGACTTCGGCGAGTAGTCACCGTCGACCACATGACGCATGCGGTTTTCAAACATCCATGAATTGCCGGCGGCATGGGTTACCACCTCATACATGGTATCGAGCGGAATGCCGGCGCGCGCCGCCAGCGCCATCGCTTCCGCCCCGGCGGCAATATGCACGCCCGCCAGCAGCTGATGGATAATTTTTACCGTAGAGCCGAGGCCTATTTCGCTGCCAATACGGTAAACCTTACCCGCAACTGCATCGAGCACCGGCTGTAGCTGATTAAATGCCGCCTCACTGCCGGAAGCCATTACCGTCATCTCACCAAGTGCCGCTTTCGCAGCGCCACCGGACACCGGCGCATCCAGCATCAGCAGCTGATACTCCGCCAGCAGCTGTTCAATCAGTTGCGCATCCTGCGATGATATTGTTGAAGAGACCATCACCACGGTGCCGGGTTTCAGCTTGCTGGCGACGCCATCTTCGCCAAACAGAATGGCTTTCACCTGGGCAGCGTTCACCACCAGTAACAGAACCGCGTCCAGTTGCGCAGCAAATGCCGTTGCGCTGGTTTCCGCCGCCTGCGCGCCGCTGCGACGCAATGTCTCCAGCGCCTGCGGGTTGAGATCGACGCCGAAGGTATTCAGACCGGCTTTAATACAGGATTGCGCGGCGCCCATGCCCATCGATCCCAGGCCAATCACGCCGACGTTAAGTGCTGATGTCTGTGCCATAGGTTCCTCGTGTTAATTTTGGTGATTATTTGTTTTGTTGTGTTAAGTATAAGCAGTCTGCTGCCACTTTGACGTGATATCACTCACATTTTTTAACGTCACACTCGCCTTATATTCACAGGAATTAACATTAATAATGGCATCATCGACAGAATAATTGCTTTTAATCAGACAGTTATCGCTAAACCTTAACAAATCACCAGTGGTAATTTTTTCGTCAGTCGGCTGAGCTGGCATGGGAATGTTAAAAAATGATAAAATTGCCGCCGCAGCAGCGCTATACTCGTAGCTATGGTGCTTTCAGTGAGAAAGGAGTCGCAGTGATACCAATACAACGTCATCAACAAATTTTAGCGCTGATAGCAGAACGCGGCGTGATTAGCATAAACGAGCTGACCGAACGCCTGGGCGTCTCGCATATGACCATTCGCCGTGATGTGCAGAAACTGGAAGAGCAAGGCGCGCTGTTGTCAGTATCGGGTGGCGTGCGATCCACCGAACGGCTGGCGGCTGAGCCATCGCATCTGGATAAAACCGCGATGTTCAGCAATGAAAAGTTTCTGATTGGTCAGGCCGCCGCGCGACATATTCCACGTAACAGCTGCATCTATCTGGATGCCGGCACCACCACGCTGGCGCTGGCGCGTGAGCTGGGCGATCGTGATGACCTGCTGATCGTCACCAACGATTTTGTGATTGCCAGTTTTATTATTGAATCCAGCCTGTGCCGTATGATCCACACCGGCGGAACTCTGTGTCGCGAAAACCGCTCCTGCGTCGGTGAAGCCGCTGCGCGTGCGCTGCAGAATCTGTCGATTGATATCGCTTTTATCTCCGCCACCTGCTGGGGTACGCGCGGGATTTTCACGCCGGATGAAGATAAAGTGATCGTCAAACGCACGGTAGCCAACGTCAGCAGCAAACGCGTGCTGCTGAGCGACAGTTCGAAATACAATAAAATCGCCACGTTTCTCGCCTTACCGCTGGATCAGTTTGATGCGGTGATCACCGACAGCAAACTGCCTGAAGGCGCGCAGCAGGCGCTGGCCGCCAAAGCACTGGAATTAACTCTGGCGCGCTAAATTCTGTTATTGCGAACAGGATCACGACTTGTGATTTTCCGCCGCAGTGCCGCTTCGCTGCTGTTATCCGTACGGCTAAACTTAAATCGTGGCTCAGGGCCTCAGTCGTTATCTGTTCCGTTAACAGCTACAGAGGAGATGTTATGAGCGCAATTGATACGCATATGGGCAGATATTGTTTAAAAGCACGCGATGCCGGCAATCATATCAAAGGCTCAATAGCGATTAATGATGAAGGCGGTAGCATGCTCTCCATGCAGGAGTTTGATGAGCACTACCTTGATGATGTGGTTAATAATGTGATTTACCCGGTAACCGGTGGCAATCGTGATATCACTCTGGTGTTACGCGATCAGATGGTGAAGGCTGGCTTCGAACAGCCACATTAAAAAAACAATTTCCTCGGGTCACACGCTGTGGCCCGAATTGTTTTACCGACGGGCGGCGTTATCGCCGCCCGTGTTCACGCTACTTCCCTCCCTGCGCATATGCTATAACTTGCTGATTACCACTTAACGCATTGATCTCAATAAACCTGATCAACCATCCCGGGGAGGTGTAGTGAACACTGAACAGCGTGTTAATAGTGAGCGCCTGCGGCAATTTGTGCAGGCTATCTGGATTTATGCCGGCAGCAGCCAGTCTGAAGCGGAAAAAGTGGCGGAACACCTGGTGGGCGCCAACCTTGCAGGGCATGACTCACACGGCGTCGGTATGATCCCCAGCTATATGCAGTCGCTGGCGGAAGGCCATCTGCAACTAAATCAGCATGCCAGAGTGGTAAAAGATGTCGGGGCGGTATTAACCCTCGACGGCAGCCAGGGGTTTGGTCAGGTGGTTGCCAGTGAGGCGATGGCGCAGGGTATTGAACGCGCGCGCCAGTTTGGTCTGGCGGCGGTCGGTTTGCATAATGCGCACCATATTGGCCGTATCGGCCACTGGGCCGAACAGTGTGCGCGCGCCGGTTTTATCTCTTTTCACTTCGTCAATGTGGTTGGCGATCCAATGGTTGCGCCCTTTGGCGGCAGCGACCGGCGCTTTGGCACCAATCCGTTTTGCGCCATCTTCCCGCGCGATGGCCAGCAACCTTTACTGCTCGATTACGCCACCAGCGGCATCGCCTTTGGTAAAACTCGCGTCGCGTACAACAAAGGTCACGCCGTCGCACCGGGTTATCTGATTGATCACCATGGCCAGCCGACCGAAGATCCGTCGGTGATGCATCAGCAGCCTTTTGGCTCTCTGCTGGCGTTTGGCGGGCATAAAGGTTATGCACTGGCTACGCTGTGTGAAATTCTTGGCGGCGCACTCTCCGGTGGACGCACCACCCACGATCAGACACTCAGCACCAGCACCAATGCCATCTTTAACTGCATGACGACCATTATTCTCAATCCCGAGGCGTTCGACGCACCAGCGATGCAGCAGGAAGCCGAAGCTTTTCTGCACTGGGTTAAGCAGTCGCCGCAAAGTGGCGATCAGGCGATTCAGATTCCGGGAGAGTGGGAAGCGGCGAATCGTGCCGCGCGGCTGGCGCAGGGGATTCCGATCGATACCACCAGCTGGCAGCAGATTTGCGCGGCTGCGCGCCATGCAGGTATGCCGGAAGAGGAGTTAGCGGCCTTTAACGCATTGATGCACTGAGATCAAAACGGAGAGGTCGCCCTCTCCGTTACGCTGTTAAATCACATTCGATAGCAGCAGACAACCCACCAGACCGCAGACCGAAATAATCGTCTCCAGCACCGACCAGGAACGAATGGTCTCGCCGATCGTCAGGTTAAAATACTCTTTAAACAGCCAGAAGCCCGGGTCATTGACGTGAGAGAAGATCACGCTGCCGGAACCGACCGCAATCACCATCAGTTCAGGGCTGGCGCCGGAGGTCACAATCAGTGGCGCGACAATGCCGCCCGCAGTAATCGCCGCCACAGTTGCTGATCCCAGTGCGATACGCAGTACGGCGGCAATTGACCACGCCATCAGAATTGGCGACAGGTTGCTGGCATGCATCATGCTGGCGATATATTTATCCACGCCGCTGTCCACCAGCACCTGTTTAAACGCGCCGCCGCCACCGATAATTAACAGCATCATGGCGATAATTTTAATCGAATCGGCGATGGTGCCCATCACCTCATCCATACTGCGGCCACGGTTCAGACCAAAGGTGAAGATAGCAATCAGCACCGCAATCAGCGTCGCCATAATCGGATCGCCGAAGAATTCCGCGTACGGCAGCAGCAGATGCCCTTTTGGCAACACCATCTCCGCCACGGCGCGCAGCGCCATCAGGATCACCGGCACCAGCGAAGTCCAGACGCTGACAGCAAAGCCCGGCATCTCGGCTTCAGTGAAGGTTTTCGGGTTATACAGCCCTTTTGGAATCGGCTTATCAATCCCTTTCAGAAAACGCGCATAGACCGGACCGGCGAGAATCACCGTCGGGATCCCCAGCAAGGTGCCAAACAGCAGGGTCTTGCCCATATCGGCATTAAACAGCGTGGCGATAGCGGTTGGACCAGGATGCGGCGGCAGAAAGCCATGGGTAACAGACAGCGCGGCGGCCATCGGCACGCCGACAAACAGCAGCGGCACGCGCGCCGAGGCGGCGATGGAAAATACCAGCGGCAGCAGCAGCACAAAACCCACCTCATAGAACAGCGCGAAACCAACGGTAAAGCCGGTTAACACCACCGCCCACTGAATATGCTTCTCACCAAATTTTTCGATTAAGGTTGTGGCGATACGCTGCGCGCCGCCGCAATCCGCCAGCAGTTTACCGAGCATGGCGCCAAAGCCCATAATCAGCGCCAGGCTACCGAGGGTACCGCCGACACCGTTTTTAATTGATTTGATCACGGTATCGACCGGCATTCCCTGCATCATACCGACCGCCAGCGCGACCAGGATCAGGGCAATAAATCCATTCAGCTTAAAGCGAATCATCAGCAATAGCAGCAATACTACCCCGACGGCAACGATGACTAATGGCATAAATTCTTCTCCGCGGCATACTCACCGTCAGCGATGCAGACGGCGGCATATTTATCATTATGGTCCACCGCTACAGGTGACAGGACAGCAAGCGGTTGGCAGGGAAACAAGTTACAACCCGGACGTTAGCAGGTTGTTACCGATAACATGTTAAGCGTAACATTTGCGCTGTGATATCCCCTGGACGGGCATAATTTACATTCTGCGAGGGCGATCAAAGTTTTGTGCTGTGCGCTGCTGCTGATTTTTTCCCCCATATCAGCTCGCAGGCGGTAAACTGTCGGCCTGGTTGTAAGCAGAAAAGAGGGAATACCCAATGAATTTCAGTCAGATGCTGGCCAACAGACAGACTATCTTCGGCAATGGCAGTCTCAGTGAACTTATCCCGCTGCTGAGCGCCACTCCCGTCCCTACCCTGCTGTTCTGTGGCCGTTCATTTTTAAACAGTGAAGGTTACGCCACGATTAAAACGCAGCTGGATGGTCTGATTATTGATCATGAGATCGTCAGCCATGAGGCGTCGCCGGATGAGATTGACGGCTGGGTCGCGCGCTGGCGCGGAAAGGTCGCCCGCGTGGTCGCCATCGGTGGCGGCAGCGTGCTGGATGCAGCGAAAGCCTTTGCCGCCCTGTGCGAACATCCGCTTAATACCCTGCGCTATCTGGAGAAAGTCGGTGACAGTAAACTCAGTGGCAACACCCTGCCGCTGATCGCCATTCCGACCACCGCTGGCACCGGCAGCGAAGTCACGCAAAATGCGGTGGTGACCGAGAAAACGCATATCCGGGTCAAAGCGTCACTGCGCCATGCTAACTTTGTGCCGCAGATTGCCATCCTCGATCCGCAGCTGTTGAAAGGCACGCCGGACGCGGTTCTCACCTGCTGCGCCATTGATGCGTTTACCCATCTGTTTGAAGCTTACCTGTCAGCGAAAGGCAATGCTTTTACCCGTCACACCGCCATCAGCGGCATGCAGGCGTTTATCGCTGGCTGGCCAGCGCTGAATGACACTGGCACGCGCGGCGATGCGGCACGCGAACAGATGATGATGGCTTCCTGGCTGGGGGGCGTGAGTCTGAGTATGGCGGGTCTTGGCGTGATCCACGGTATTGCCGGTGAGCTGGGCGCGATTAAAGATTATCATCACGGCGAAGTCTGTGGCCGTCTGCTGCTGCCGTTTCTGACCCTGCTTAATCAGAGCGAACATCCCCAGCAACGCCAGTTAATGGCGGAACTGGCGGACAAGCTGTTTGCTGAATCCAGCGCCACACCCGCGTTACAGCTGGTCGAATGGCTGAAAAGCCATGCCATCAGCCCGTTCTGGCTACAGCCGCAACCGCTAAGTGAAGCCGATAAACAGTGGATTCTGGCACGATCCAACAGCAAAAATTCACTGGTCACTTATACGGAACAGCAGCAGCGTCAACTGCTGGATGCTGCCTGGCCGAAAGAATAATCCGTCTGAGCACTGAAAAAATGCTGTTATCCACCATAAATTCAGTGCTCAGGTTAACTATTTCATAACGAAACTAAATATGTGATTTGTGACAAACATAACTCGGCAATTCGACAGCCTGATTTTATAACAAACAAAAAGCACATTTCCTCGATTGGGGATAATAGATCTTCGCCGTCATTAAGGCATTGTGTGAATTATAAAAACTGCCAAGGAAAACTCTTTTCTCCATCTCCGGTATCAACTTACAACCTTTAATATGCACTGCATGAAACCCGTTTCTTTGCGGCGTCCTGGTCACGTAATAATATGCGAACACTGTTCAGCCCCCCACGGTTTGTTTAGTTTTATTAAAGCGATTGAATTATACGCTTGCTACTGAACACAGCTGACCAGACTGTCGCATTTCTGTAACTTTAGGATTTTTTGCTGGCGCCTGGCGCGTAAAAAGTGAATTCCATTTACCGGTAGCGCGGCCTGTCCTGCCGGGGCAGTGGGAAGTGCTGGCAGCATTTTTTGCAAAATGCTTTAGCGGTGGCAAAAAAAAATGGAAATTGGTGCTATAGGTAGCAACAGACCAGGTGAGCGAATTAACAGGTGAACCCCATGAGCTACGATGTGCAATCCGGCGTTATCGAACAAGAGGTGGGTGAAGCGGTGCTGGCGATGATAGCCACACGTGAGCCTATCAGCCGTTCAGGCATTATCAATTACTTGCATAAAAAGCGCGAAGAGACCGGCAACGCGGCCTATAAAGAGATGTTACGCCACGTCGCCGATCAGATGCGTCAGGCACGATAGCGACACGGGCGGCGAGAACGCCGCCCCTACAGTAGGGGAGCCGTTTTCGGCTCCCGGGGTGTTAAATTTTCTCGCCATTACTGGCAATCACCGCTTTATACCAGGCAAAACTCTTCTTACGTGAGCGCGCCAGGCTACCGCTGCCATCATCATGCTTATCCACATAGATAAAGCCGTAGCGTTTACTGTACTGACCGGTGGTAAAGGAGACGCAGTCAATACAGCCCCACGGGGTGTAACCCATCAGATCAACTCCATCTTCAATCACCGCTTTTTTCATCTGTGCAATATGCGCCTGCAGATAAGCGATACGATAATCGTCGTTGATCTCGCCGTTAGCCTCCACGCGATCCACCGCGCCGAAACCGTTCTCAACGATAAACATCGGCTTCTGATAGCGCTCATAAAAGGCATTCAGCGTATAACGCAAACCTACCGGGTCTATCTGCCAGCCCCACTCCGATGCCTGCACATGCGGATTCTTTACGCTGCCGTTAAAACCGGCAATTGCATCCCCCGTGGCGTTGTCTCTGGCCGCAGCCTGCACCGCATTACTCATGTAGTAGCTAAAGCCCAGATAGTCGGCGCAGCCTTCCAGCAGCGTCTGCTGATCGTCGGCTTCCATCTCAATCTGATAACCTTTACGCGCCCATTCGCTCAGAATATAAGAGGGGTAATAGCCGCGCAGCTGCACATCGCCAAACAGATGGCGTTCACGCATCGCCTCTTGCGCAAACATCACATCATCCGGATGGCAGGACCACGGGTAGAGTGGCACCAGCGCCAGCATACAACCGATCTTAAACTGCGGATTAATCTGATGACCCAGCTTCACCACTTTGGCGCTGGCGACAAACTGATGATGCAGTGTCTGATACATCGCCTGTTCCGGATTGGGGTGCTGATTAAAAATCACCCCGGAACAGCAGTAACCAAACAGCGGATATTGCCAGTTACGCTGGTTGTTAATTTCGTTAAAGGTCATCCAGTATTTTACTTTCGCCTGGTAACGCTTCATCACCACTTCACTGTAATGGACAAAGAAATCAACCACCTTACGGTTTAACCAGCCGCCATACTCCTTCACCAGATGGTACGGCATCTCAAAGTGCGACAGGGTAATGACCGGCTCGATATTGTATTTAAGCAGTTCATCAAACAGATCGTCGTAAAACTGTAAACCCGCCTCATTTGGCTGCTGTTCGTCGCCATCAGGGAAAATCCGCGTCCAGGCAATTGAGGTACGGAAACACTTAAATCCCATCTCGGCGAACAGCGCAATATCCTGCTTATAATTCGAGTAAAAATCGACTGCCTGGTGATTCGGATAGCTGTATCCTGGCAGAACACCGTCGGTAATCACCCGGTCGACGCCATGCGCGCCGCCGGAAAGCACATCACAAATGCTGATGCCCTTGCCCCCCTGATCCCAACCACCTTCAACCTGATGCGCTGCTACCGCGCCGCCCCACAGAAAGTCTTGCGGTAATTGTTGTTCAGACATCTTATTTCCTTTTAAAGAACCGTTAATATTCGACGCTATTCGCCAGATTCTGACCATTGCTCTGAATGACGCGCTGATACCAGGCAAAACTTTTCTTCTTAAAACGCGCGAGATCTTTCAGATCGTGTTCGTCACGATTAACGTAGATAAAGCCGTAACGTTTACGGATCCCCTGGTGGGTGCTGACCAGATCGATCGCTGACCACGGGCAGTAGCCAAACAGCTCCACACCATCGGAGATCGCCAGCTGCAGCTGTTCGATATGCGCGCTCAGGTAATCAATGCGGTAGTCGTCATAGATCTTGTTGCCCGCCGCCAGTTCGTCAAAAGCGCCGAGGCCGTTTTCAGTCACGATTAACGGCAGATGGTAGCGGTCATAAATTTCACGCGCGGTGATGCGGAAACCCACCGGATCGATATACCAGTTAAACTGATTCTTCTTCAGCCAGCGGTTTTCAGTGCCGACATAGACGGTTTTGTCGATGCCAGCCAGCTGCTGATCGACCAGCTGATCGGGCGTCTGCTCATCTTCCTGCGGCAGATCGGCGCCGACGGTCGCGGAAGCGTAATAGTTAAAGGCGATAAAATCAGGTTTGCCCTGCCGCAGAATCGCCATCTCCTCATCGGTTATGGCTGGCAGATAGCCCTTCTCCGCCATAAAACTCCAGGCCACGGCGTTATAGCGTCCGAAACAGGCCAGATCGAGATACAGCCAGTTGCGAATCGAGGTGAAGTTATTGGCTGCCAGCACATCTTCCGGCCGTGAAGTGGCGGGATAGACGCAGGAGATATTCGGCGCCGGACCGATTTTGGCCTGCGGCAGCAGCTGATGGCAGGCGATCATCGCTTTCGCCTGCGCCAGCATCATATGGTGATTCTGCTGATACAGCGTTTTTTGCGGATCCGGGGTGCCGGGCGGCAACGTGCCGATCACCTCCCCTTTCAGGATCATCATATTTTGTTCGTTGATCGTCAGCCAGTAATTGACCCGGTCGCCATACAGTTCAAAGGCGGTGCGGGCGAAATGCTCAAAGGCGTCAATGGTCGCCGGATTTGACCAGCCGCCCTGCTCCTGTAACGCCCACGGCAGATCGAAGTGATACAGCGTTACCAGCGGTTCAATATCGTGCTGACGCAGTTCATCAATCAGCTGCTGATAAAACGCCACGCCTTCCGCATTCAGCTCACCGCTGCCCTGAGGAAACAGACGGCTCCAGGCAATCGAGAAACGGTAAGTTTTCAGCCCCAGTTCGGCAAACAGCGCCACATCCTGTTTAAAGCGATGGTAGTGGTCGCTGGTGACGGTAAAGTCGCTAATCTGATCGCTAAAGATGGCTTTATCGATCACCGAGGGGCCTTTCCCCCCCTCGTTCCATGCGCCTTCCACCTGATAGGCTGATGTTGATGCGCCCCACAGAAAGCCCGCAGGAAATGGTTTTAACTGCTGGTGTCTCATCCTCTTCTCCTGAAATTAACGCTGTTTAAGTGCCGCAATCTCGCGATGTAAGCCAATGATCTCTTCCGCCAGTTCGCGGCACAGCATGGCGTTCATCAAATGGTCCTGTGCATGCACCAGAATCAGATTGACCGGGATCTTGCCGCAGCCTTCATCGGCGCCAATCAGCGCGGTTTGAATTTTATGCGCCTCTTTAGCCGCAGCAGTGGCGCCGCTCAGCAGCTCATCAGCTGTCGCCCACTCATATTTACGCGCGGCGCGCAGTGCTTCCATCGACAGCGATCGTGCTTCGCCCGCATGGATAATCAGCTCCATCACCGTTGTTTCATCAAGTTCCATTAGTGGCTCTCCGCAGGTTGCAATGTCTCTTCTTCTTGCGCCAGCAGCTGACGCTCATACATTTTGAAGAACGGGTAGTAAATCAGGGTCGATACGCCAATCAGCACCGCAACCAGGATAATCGCGCGGAAATCCCAGCCGGTAGACCAGGCGGCGCCAATCGGTCCCGGGGTGGTCCAGGGCGCCAGCGACACCACATGATTCACCAGGTCGGTACGGGTGGCGATCCAGGCAATAATGGCGTTGACCAGCGGCGCGGTAATAAACGGAATAAACAGCAGCGGATTCATCACCACCGGCGAACCGAAGATAATCGGCTCGTTGATATTGAACATGCTTGGCACCAGGCCCAGCTTGCCAATCGAACGCAGATGCGCCGCACTGCTGCGCAGATAGAGGAACACCAGCCCCATGGTGGAACCGGAACCGCCGACAACGATAAAGAATTGCCAGAATGGCTCGATAAAAATCTGAGTAATCGGCGCGCCGGTATTCAGCGCCTGCTGGTTAATTCCGAGGTTGGTCAGCCAGAACGCCTGCAAGATACCGCCAACAATCACCGCGCCGTGAATACCGGCAAACCACAGCAGATGACAGAGCAGCACGGCAATTAATACCGCAGGCAGTGAATCGGATGCCGAGATAATCGGCGCAAAGATCGCCATAATCGCCTGTGGCAGCAGCATGCCAAAATGGCTCTGCATAAACAGACTTAGCGGGAACAGCGTCAGGAAGATCGCCAGAATCGGGATCAGCAGATCAAAGGACTGGCGGATCTTCGGCGGCACCTGCTCGGGTAATTTAATGCCGATATGGTGTTTCTGCAGAAAGTGCATCAGCTCGGTGGTATACAGCGCCACCAGAATGGCGGTGAATATGCCTTCGCCGCCCAGCGAACCCACCGGCAGGCTGCCATTGCTTTGTGGCGCGGCCACCAGCAGAAATGACATCAGCGACAGACAGGCGGCCATAAAGCCGTTCATTTTGTAGCTCTGCGCCAGGTTATAGGAGATAGCACTGGCGATATACACCGCCATAATGCCCATCGTCATATTATACGGCATCATAATCTGGTCAGAATAACGCGCCACCATCCCCAGCCACCATTTGGCGATCAGCCACTGGCTGTCAGCACTGAACGGCGGATGGGCGAACAGCAGCATAAATGAGCCCACAATCAGGAATGGCATCGACGAGATAAAACCATCTTTAATCGCCACCACATGCCGCTGGTTGGAAAGTTTTGCTGCTACCGGGCTGATTTTATTTTCGATAATGCCAAATAATGACTCACTGATTGTGCTCATTATTATTCTCCGTGAGACTGAATTAATGCCAGCGCATCATGCAGCACTTTCTTGCCATTCATCATGCCGTAATCCATGGTATTAATGACCGCAACCGGTTTCTGCTTCTCAGCGGCAATCGCCTGGAACTCGACTAATTTATACTTAATCTGCGGCCCCAACAGGCAGCAGTCCCAGGCCGCAATCTGATCAGCGAATTCATCAAAACCCACCGCCTGCATCTCAACGGCAATGCCCTGTTCTTTCGCCTCTTTTTCCATTCTCTGCATCAGCATACTGGTAGACATCCCGCCGGCGCAGCACAGTAATATTTTATTCATCCCGATCTCCTTACCTGTTGTTTACCCAAATTTAGGCAAATCAAGCAACAATCTGCAACCGGTTTCATATTACTTTTCACATTTTGTGATTCGGATCGCAAACGACCAGCAAGGGATAAATTCATGATTAAGATCGGGGGGTTTGATCACAGAGCAAAATAATTACTACGCCGCTATGATTTATTTTTAACGAAAAAAAAGAAGCCTTATAAAGTATTTATTTCATCGTTAACCCTTACCCTTTACTATAACTATACGGTAAACTCTCTGACTAATCGGGCGGCGAAAACGCCGCCCCTACAATGTTTCAGAGATCCGGTTGCAGGGGCGGCTTTTCGCCGCCCCTGCAATGTTCAGAGATCTGGTTGCAGGGGCGGCGTTTTCGCCGCCCGCCTGGAATCCATTCAAGGAACTTCGTATGACAACGATGCTTGACGTGGCCAACAAAGCCGGTGTTTCCAAGGCAACGGTTTCACGCGTACTGGCCGGAAATAGCTATGTCAGCAAAACCACCAAAGACCGCGTGTTTAAAGCGATTGAAGAGACCGGTTACCGCCCTAATCTGCTGGCGCGCAACCTGGCGACGCGCAAATCGCAAAGCATTGGTCTGGTGGTCACCAATACTCTGTACCATGGCCCCTACTTCAGCGAATTGCTGTTTCAGACCGCGACCCTGACGGAAAACCATGGCCGCCAGCTGATCCTTGCCGATGGTAAACACAGTGCGGAAGAGGAGCGCCAGGCGATTCAGTTCTTACTGGATCTGCGTTGCGACGCGATTATTATTTATCCGCGCTTTCTGACGCCGGCAGAAATGGATGAGATCATTGAGCAGCATCAGCAGCCGATTATGGTGGTTAACCGCAAGCTGGAACGCCATCCGGATAACTGTGTTTACGCCGAACATCAGCAGGACAGCGTCAGCGCGATCAATTATCTGATTACGCAGGGGCATCGTGAGATTGCTTTTATCAGCGGTTCGCAGGGGTCGCCGACCAGTGAAAGCCGCTATGCTGGCTATCAGCAGGCGTTGCAGGAAAACGGTATTGGCTGGGAGGCTGCACGGGTGGTGCATGGCGACTGGACACCCGACAGCGGGCGCGTCGCCGCTGAAACCCTGCTGGCGCGCGGCGTCAGCTTTAGCGCCCTGGTCGCCAGCAATGATGATATGGCGACCGGCGCCGCGCGGGCGTTCTACCAGGCGGGCATTGCGGTGCCGCAACAAATATCGCTGCTCAGTTTCGATGATATTCCGATGGCGTCGTTTTATATTCCGACATTAACCACCGTGCATGTGCCGGTAGCGGAAATGATTAAAGATACGCTGGACCGGCTGGTTAATTTGCTGGAGGGTAAGCCGAATCCACCGCTTACCCCCTTCCGCGGCCAGCTGATTATTCGCGAATCGGTCACGCCAGCGATTAATTAAATGGCGGCTGGCGATCAATAATCTGCTGAATCACATTTAACACACCTTCGTCATTATTACTGTCGGTCTGGTAATTTGCCGCGTCCTTCACTCTCTGCGGCGCATTGGCCATCGCAAAACCATAGCCCGCCTGCGTCAGCATCTCCAGATCGTTACCGCCGTCGCCAAACGCCACCACCTGATGATCTTCGATGCCCCACTTTTTCTGTAACAGCGCCAGTCCGTGCGCTTTATGTAAACCAGGAATAATCAGATCGACCGAACCATGTCCGCTGGTGACCGGTGTGGTCACGCCATTGTGGGCAATATCGATATTACGCATAAAATCCGCCACATAATCGTCCGACAGATTGAGGGCAAATTTGAAAATGGTGTCGTCCACCTCGTCAATGCTGTCGATCTCTTGCAGGCGATGACAGTAGTGCGTCATTTTCTGATAATAGTCCGGGCTTTGACCGCGCGGAATATAAGCACTGTTTTTGCCGCAAATCACATAGTTCAGGTCACTGATCTGCGCCAGGGTGGCGAGAATCGCGCGGACATTTTCATTACTGAACTCACCGACAAAAATATCCTCCTGCTGGTCGACAATATAAGCGCCATTTTCGGCGACAAAAGCGATTTCCCGTTCAATATCCGGAAAGAAAGATTTTAACTGGAAATACTGATTGCCGCTGGCGACCACAAAGCGAATATCGCGCGCTTTCAGTTGCTGATATTGCCGCGCGAAACGCGCCCGGTTGTACTGTTTGTGACTGTCGAGAAATGTACCATCCATATCCACCGCGATCAGCTTAACCTCAGACATACTCTCTCCCGTTATTTTCCCGGTTAACATGATTAAACAGGCTAAAGCTTAGGGTATTTCTCACTATCAACAGCAATAAAATTGCGCATAAGTGACCAAAAACAGATTAATCCCGTGATGACACAATGTGATACAGAGTGGCGGCGATCTGCGGCTGAATCGTGTCTACACTGAATAACATCCTTAGTTATCGCTGATTTGCACAGGAGAAGATAATGAACATTGATTTAACCGGCAAAACCGCCGTAGTGACGGGTTCAACCAAGGGGATTGGTAAAGGGATCGCGCAGGGTCTGGCGGCGGCCGGCGCCACAGTGGTGGTGACCGGCCGGACCCAGGCGCAGATTGATCAGCTGGTCAGTTCGCTGGGCAATAACGCGCGTGGCCATCTGGTGGATTTAGGCACCGAAGCAGGCTGTAGCGCACTGGTTAAGGCCGAGCCGCACTGCGATATTCTGGTCAATAATGTCGGTATTTTCCCGCAAAGCGACTTCTTTGCCACCGACGATCGGGTCTGGCAAAACATTTTTGATATCAATGTGATGTCCGCAGTACGCCTGAGCCGCGCGTGGATGCCGCAGATGCTGAAAAATAACTGGGGCCGGGTGGTATTTCTCTCTTCAGAATCGGCGATCAATATTCCTGCCGATATGATCCACTACGGTTTCAGTAAAACCGCCCTGCTGGCGCTGTCGCGCGGACTGGCGAAAGCCGCTGCGGGCAGCGGCGTCACCGTAAATTCGGTGCTGCCTGGCCCGACGCTGTCGGATGGCTTTGCCGATTTCTTTAAACAGGAGCTGGAGCAAGGCGCTGATCTTGAGCAACTGGGCGTGGAGTTTGTGAAAGCGAACCGCCCGACGTCAATTATCCAGCGAGCCGCCAGTGTCGAAGAGGTCAGTAATATGGTGGTGTATGTCTGTTCACCGCAGGCGTCAGCCACTACCGGTGCAGCATTACGCGTTGATGGCGGCGTGGTGGAAACGCCATTCTGAAACCCGCTACCCGCCGTCTGGCGGGTAGCGCGCTTTATCAGTGAGTCTTCAGCTTCTCACGTACATCTTTAACCTGATCGGCGGTCACCGCCGGGGCTTTATTGCTCCATCCCTGACGGATAAAGGTCGCCAGCTGCGCCACTTCATCATCATTCAGACGCTGCGCAAAACCAGGCATCACCAGCGTTGACGGTGCACGCGCGGTGGATGGCTGCTGCGCGCCAGCCAGAATGGTATGAATCAACCCACCCGGATCCTGCGCATTAACAATCGTCGCCTGATCCAGTTCAGGGAAGATCCCCGCTGCGCCTTTGCCGCTAACAAAGTGACAGGCGCCGCAGTTATCCAGATAGAGACGTTCCCCCAGATTCAGGTTTTTCGCCGCCGTCAGTTTTGCTTCCGTCGCCTGCGCCGCTGACGCATCTCCGGTCGCCAGCGCCGGATTGCCGCCAAGGAACTTCAGATAAGAAGCGATCGCCTGCAGATCGGCATCGGTCATATATGAGCTGCTATGCTCGACCACCGACGTCATTTCACCGCCAACCGCCGCTTTATCATTACGGCCGGTAGCCAGATAATCGACAATCTCTTTCTCGCTCCAGCGTGGCAGACCACGCAGTGAAGGCACTTCCCAGCCGTTAAGATTGCCACCGGCGAGGAACTGCTCGTCGCTGCTGTCGAGCGCTTTCTCATTCATGCCAATACCACGCGGCGTATGGCAGCTGCCACAGTGACCGAGGCTCTCCACCAGAT
This sequence comes from Winslowiella toletana, assembly GCF_017875465.1. NCBI lineage: Bacteria > Pseudomonadati > Pseudomonadota > Gammaproteobacteria > Enterobacterales > Erwiniaceae > Winslowiella > Winslowiella toletana. Next base: position 3,773,839 of record NZ_JAGGMQ010000001.1, on the reverse strand, counting down.
AAGCGCCGCGATTAATCTCGGCTGACGCGCCGCCAATTGGCTGGAAAGGCTTATCGCTGGCAAACGCCCAGTTCCAGAAACGCATCCCCCAGCGCTGGCTAAACGGGAAGCTGAGATCGGTTTCCGGCGGCTGCTCAGCGCTTGGTTTCACACCCTGCATAAAGTATGTGTACAGCGCATGCATATCTTCATCGCTGATTTTGGCGTAATCCGGATAGGGCATCGCCGGATAGAGGCGAGTGCCGTCCGGCAGCACGCCTTTCCGCACCGCATCATTAAACTGCTGCTCGCTGTAATTGCCGATGCCATGCTGTTTATCCGGCGTGATATTGGTCGACCAGATGGTGCCCAGATTGGACTCAATCGCCAGACCACCGGCAAACTCCGCTTTACCCGGAATGGAGTGGCAGGCGCTACAGTCGCCGAGGCGGGAAACATACTCGCCCTGCTTAATTAACTGAGCATCATCCGCCTGCGCGTTAGCAACCAAACCCAGTGCGGCCACCAGCGCATTTGCGATAAAAAAACGTTTAGCATTCATCATTTTCATCTCACTTATGCCTGAACCAGTGGACCAGGATTTTTCAGATACTGATCTTTAATCGCCTGCGCCGCCATTAAGGTGATCGCCCCGATGGTATCAGTCGGGTTAGCCTGGAAGTTCTGCGGGAACGCATTACCGCCTGGCACAAACACGTTATGCACGTCCCAGCTCTGCAGATAACGGTTCAGCGCAGAGGTATCCGGCGACTCACCCATCACCGCGCCGCCGACGTTATGGGTAGAGACATATTTGGTCAGATCGAAATGCGCATCCATACCGAGGAAGCTTTCGCTGTAACTGTCAGGGTTCAGCTCTTTGGTGATATCGCCAACAATGCCGCGCAGATGCTGCTGCAGTTTCAGTTCGTTCGCTTTCCAGTCGAAGGTCATACGCAGCAGCGGATAACCGTACTCATCCTTGTAGTTAGGATCGAGATCGAGATAGATATCGCGATAGGACATACAGGTGGTGGTGATGCTGATCTTCATCGAATGGCCGTACCACTCTTCCATGCCATCTTTCCAGCCTGCGCCCCAGCCCGGCGTCCCTTTCGGTAACGCGGTGCTGATTGGCGTACCGGTCGCCTGCGAACTGTGGATCTTCGCGCCGCCGATAAAGCCCAGTGACGGACCATCAAAGTTACCTGGCGAGATATCATTAAACATCTGGCCGGTAGCGCCTGCGGTGGCGAACGGATTGAAGTTTTTATCTTTAAAGAACAGCGTGGAACCGCCGTTACTCAGGAACGCGTAGTTACGTCCCACCACACCTTCATTGGTAATCGGGTTATATGGCTTACCGATGCCGGACAGCAGCATCAGGCGCACGTTGGCGAACTGGAAGCTGCTTAGCACCACGATCTTCGCTGGCTGGAAGCACTCATTGCCCTGCTCATCGATATACACCACCCCTTTGGCAGTTTTCTTATCGTCGTGCAGCACCACTTTCATTACGTTGGCGTTAACTTCATAGGAGAAGTTATCCATACGTTTCAGCGCATCCATCACCGCGGTTTGCGGCGAAGCTTTGGAGTAGTTCAGACAAGGATATTTGCTGCAGTAACCGCAATAGTTACATGGCGCAATCTGGTTGCCATACGGGTTAGTCCAGGCGCGCGATACGCAGGCGGAAGGGTTCGGGAACGGATGGTAACCGAGCTTCTTCGCGGCTTTGACAAACATGGTGTTGTTCAGCGTGTCATCCAGCGCCGGCAGCGGCATTGGATTGGCGCGTGGCCCTTCAAACGGGTCGCCGCCTTCGAGAATCTGACCGCGCAGGTTGCCGGTGTTGCCGGACTGACCGCAAATCATCTCAAATTTTTCGTAATAAGGTTCGATCTCTTCCCAGCTAAAAGGGAAATCACCGATCTCCATCTCTTCCTGCAGAATGCCCGGCTTATAAGCCTGCTCAGCGTAGGTTTTCAGTTTCAGATCGATCGGTGTTGGACGAATTAATACTGCCGTCCAGTGCAGGCCGGAACCGCCGACACCATTACCGGGACAGAAAGCGCCCCATTTACGCGTCGGCAACGCGGTCTGACTCATATTGTGACGCACGGTTACCGCGGCTTCCGCCGGGGTCGCCATCACTTTATTACGCACCGCATAGGCGTATTCATCAGCCGGTTTCGGATATGCAAATGCGTCGTAACCACGGTCCGGTCCACGCTCCAGCGCGCGAACTTTTAATCCCGCCATTGCCAGCTCGATACTCATCAGCGAACCAGCCCAACCCAGGCCGACTACGACGACGTCGACTTCTTCTTTATTCACCTGTGCCATTGTTAAACCCTGTCAATTCTCAAAAACGAAAAAGTGCTCAAACCGTTCAGGCGCGTTCGCCTTTGACACTGACCGGCCCTAATGGATATGGAATGTTGTGCTGCTTTACCCATTCCAGATAGCTGGCGCGCGCGCCCGGAAAGCCAATGGCAATCCATGCTTTCATGCCTTTATTGCCACCGTACATCGGGTCGGAGAGATAGCCGTGTTTGGTTTCGGACAGCAGTTCACTGAAAAACTGGGACGCTTTCAGATCGTCAGTACCCATGCTGGCGAAATCGACGCCGTTTTTCTGTAATTGCGTCAGCACTGCATCTTTGTCCTGTTCGGACAACTGACTGAAAGGTTTCTGGTATTGCTGCTGGCACCAGCGATTAGTGAGCTCGATTCCAGTTTTGAAAATCTGCTGTGGACGATAAGGGATCTGATACCCCATAGTCGCATCTGCATGTGGCTCGAACGGCCCCTGCATATAGATTTCATCGCCCATTTCGGTGTGCAACTGCTGGTCGATAAAGATCGGCACATTGGTTTCCAGCGCGCCTGGCGCTTTACCTTTACCACCTGCGGGGATCAAACGATCGCAGGCGGCCATCACAAACTGCCACTGTTCAGCGTTAAAGAAGATCGGTTTATAGTCGAGCAATTCCGGGGCGGCCATTTCTGCAGCCTGGGCAGCAGTCAGACCTTTAAAGATCATGTCGCTGACTGGCAAAGCCATTAGCGACCCGATTAAAAACTTACGACGGGTAGTTTCTTTTTGAAGGAGCATAGCATTACGACTCTCACATGCTTAAAGGTAACAAGGAAGTTAATAGTTAGTTATCGGCCTGGATTCTGAGAATAATATAGACACACATATTTCAAAGTGTAAAAAAGATATAAATTATATGTTTAGTTTAATTTTCTGTACAAACACATAATTTCGCTGATGCCACTAACCTGTTGTAAGCCAGCAGAAATCCATAAAAACAGTAATGATATGCTGAATAAGACGCAAATTGCCTTAGGGTTGACCGGAAATAATTCCCTTCAGTGACTGTCATTAAAATGAACTTATAAAAATAATTATATTTGATAATGATTATTATTTAATTTAATTGCGTATATTTTAAGCAAAAATGAGATAATGATTACTATTCAATAATAAAGACATTCCATCTTTAATTATTGTTAGCCATTTAGTTTGCCGGGGGCGGCTTCTGAAGAGGGTAAGGCGGTTAACGGATGGGATATGTCAGCGGCGGACAGCACCGCGCAGCGTTTACTCGCTAAAGGCCGCGCTGCGCTACCCGCCGCAAAAAAGGATTTAACGCCCTACCCGGTTCTGCAACTCTACCGGATAACGTGCACCCTGCACCTCAATACCCGCGAGCGCACTTTCAATAATGCTCAGTTCATCACGACTCAGGTGCAGTTGCGCCGCGCCGATATTCTCTTCCAGCCGGTGCAACTTAGTGGTGCCAGGAATCGGCGCAATCCACGGCTTTTGCGCCAGCAGCCAGGCGAGAGCAATCTGCGCCGGAGTGGCATCCTTCTGCCGGGCGATATTCGCCAGTTCATCAACCAGCAGCTGATTCGCTTTGCGTGCCTCAGCGCTAAAGCGCGGCACTTTATTGCGGAAATCGCTGCTGTCGAAGGTGGTATTTTGATTAATCGCGCCGGTGAGAAAACCTTTACCCAGCGGACTAAACGGCACAAAACCAATGCCCAGCTCTTCAAGCGTCGGGATAATTTCCTGCTCTGGTTCGCGCCACCACAACGAATATTCACTTTGCAACGCCGTCACCGGCTGCACCGCATGGGCGCGGCGGATAGTCTGCGCACCCGCTTCCGACAGGCCAAAATGTTTCACCTTACCTTCGGCAATCAGCTGCTTAACAGTACCGGCAACCTCTTCGATCGGCACATTGGGATCGACACGATGCTGGTAAAGCAGATCGATAGTGTCAGTATTCAGCCGTTTTAGTGAGCCTTCCACTGCTTTACGGATCTGCTGCGGGTGACTGTTAAGCACCTGACTGTTATCGGGTTGCGGCAGATCGAAGCCAAACTTAGTGGCAACCACCACCTGGTCACGAAACGGCGCTAAAGCTTCGCCCAGCAGCGCTTCATTAGCAAAGGGGCCATAGACTTCAGCGGTATCGAAAAAGGTCACGCCGCGCTCGAAGGCGGTACGAATTAACGTGATCGCCTGCTGCTTGTCGGTTGCCGGACCATAGCCGAAGCTTAATCCCATACAACCGAGTCCCAGAGCGGAAACTTCCAGACCATCGCTACCCAGTTTACGTTGTTGCATATTGTCCTCCGACATTATTGCTGCCAAAGGAGATAAATTATCCCCCGGCTGCCAATACTTTAGGAAGCCAGAGCAAAAAAAACTATGGGGGATTCTGAGCTAGAGGTTATGAACGGGATTCATCAATCGGGCGGCAGGAGGATTAAGCGTGGCTGTGAGCGGGCAAAACCTTATTATTAGCGACCTGAGAGCTGGCTGTCATACCAGATTTGCAAAAGATACACACTGCACCATGAGGATTCTTAGAATTGACATCGAACAGGGAGAGGCGGTACTGCTGACCGTGACAGCACGGACATTTAAATTTAATAGTAATGATAAAAACCTTTCTTTTATTAATTGAGATTTAACTCTAGCACGCCCTCAGAAATCTGTCTGATTTATTTTCATTACTTTGCTTTCCGCCATTCTTTTCCGTGGTGAAAGCGCGCCGGCGCAGGCCCGGCGGGCCTGACGCGCACGGTTACAGGTGGTTTTCAGCGGTAATTAATCTGAAATCGACTTTCCCGCTCAGATAGACATCCGGCGCTTCATCTTTTTCCAGTTTACGCAGCACAATATCCAGCGCCAGCTGCGCATGCTGGCGGGCATGCTGATCAAGCACAAAACTGACAGCATCCTCGGTTAATAACCGCCGGGTTACTGTATAAAGCTCATGGGTAATATAAATACATTTCCCCAGCAAATGCTGGCGCGCTAATATTTCGCTGATTCCGCTATTTCCGGATCCGGTATTATATATCCCCACCACATTTTCGCTGCTCTGCAGATATTTATTTAACAGCTGCTGAATTTTTTCACGCTGGTCCTGCCCAACTAATACCTCGCGTAAAATAACGGCGAAAAAACGCTCTTGAATAACCTGCCTGAACCCCTCAATACGCTGACGATGCGCAGTGTAATCAATATTACCGCTGACCATAATGACCTCGCCAGGTTGTTGCAACGTTTTGCCCATTAGCAAACCGGCGGTACGACCCGCCTGCAACACTTTGCGCGCCGTCTCCGGTGAGACGCCGCCGCTCGGCGAAATTTATCGAGGAGAAAAGCGTTGAAATCGGTAAAGCGATGGGGGCGAAAATCGTCATCGGCACCAACTCCGCCGCCGGTAAATACTCGCCGTATAATTTCGCCAGCGACCACACCATTGGCGGCGCGGTAATGGGCGTCGATCCGGCCACCAGCGTACTTAACCGCTACCAGCAGAGCTGGGATATGCGTAACCTGTTTGTGCTTGGCGCATCGTCGTTTCCGAATAATGCCGGATATAACCCGACAGGCACCATTGGCGCGCTAAGCCTGTGGACAGCAAAAGCGATTATTGAGCAGTACGTGAAAAACCCTGGCCCACTGGTGAAGGTGTGAAATGAATAAACTCTCTATAGCCGGTGGTGTCGCTATCGTCGCTGCCCCTGGTGGCGGGCGTGCTGCTGTATCAGAACGGTAATACTGCAGCAGATAATGTCGCCGACAACCATATTCTGATGAGTCAGCCGCTGACTGCCGCCGATGCAGATGCGGTAAAACGCGGTCACTATATTGCGGTTGCCGGGGACTGCGTCGCCTGTCATACCGCACCAGAAAGCAAAAACGCCTTCGCCGGCGGCTACGCGATCAGCACGCCATTTGGCGGCATTTACGCCAGCAATATCACCCCGGACAGTGAAACCGGGATTGGTAACTGGACAGAGCGCGACTTCTATCGCGCGGTGCGCCACGGCAAAGGCAAACAGGGTGAAAATCTCTATCCGGCCATGCCGTATAACGCCTATATCAAAGTCAGCGACGAGGATATGCACGATCTGTGGATGTATATGCGTTCGGTAAAACCAGTGCGTTCCGCGGTGCCGGAAACCAGCCTGCCGTTCCCGTATAATATCCGTCTGGCGATGATGGGCTGGAACCTGCTGTTCTTTGATAACCAGGGTTTCACTGCCGGTGCAGCCAAATCAGCGGAGTGGAATCGCGGCGCTTACCTGGTCGAGGGGCTTGAGCACTGCGCCGCCTGCCATAACAGCGACGGCAAAGGCATTCCAAATCTCGCCGCCAGTCTGGCGGATAATCCGGCGATTATGGCGCCCGATGCCTCCTCGCTGATCACGACGGTATTACAAGGCGGCAGAGGTGCGGTCACTCACGGCAACCCAACCAGTGGCGCAATGCCTGGCTTTGCGTGGAAATTATCGGATCAGCAGGCAGCAGCGGTCGCGACATATATCCGCAATTCATGGGGTAACGCAGCACCGGCGGTAACCGCCGAACAGGTGGCGGAGAAACGCAAATTGCTGAAACTCCCTGCCCGGATGCCGGAGGATGCAGCACCGTAAAATCAGTGTGCCGGTCATCCTGCGGGATGGCTGGCATCGCTTACCGTATCTATTCTCCCCTGCCCTCTGCGCCACTCGCCCGGCGACATCTGCCAGATCTGGTAAAACCCACGATAAAACCAATAAAAAACAATAAATTAATCGATAGCCTCTGCATTACAGCCCCCCTGTCATTAATACAAACCACGTCGTTAAGCGCAAAGAGTCATGCATAAATAAATGGGTGAAAATGTCTCTTTGGTTAACTTCGCCATCGGCTGAAATTGCCAGTCCAGATGCCGGAGAACACACCACCGTCAATATTTTCATGCCTGTGATTCTGTAGATTGGTTGTTACGGTGGCGATTGCGGCAGAACACTAAATGCAATTACGTTAAGCGTTTTATTATTGTCGACTTAGGAATTAATTATTATTATCAACCATGCTTAAAACATTTAAAACAATCACCCACATAAATATTTTGCTGTTATAAAATCAGCACATAACCAAAAAATTAAATCATCAGAGGTTTATATGAAAATAGAAGCACCCTCACAATGCAATCAGGGGATACATAACTCAAATCAAATTAATTATGACCTAAATTTATTACGTGCATCCATCCCACCCGACGCCTCTTTAGATACAAAAAATGACACCCTCAAAAGTAAACGTGAAGCCCTGGATAGATTATTAAAGACCCATAGTCAATCTGACCCATTAAACTTGTCAAAGTGTCAACTGGATTATATGAATCTTAAGGATATTATTTTGGATGGTGTTATTATGAATGGGGCATCCATGATAAAAACCAATCTTGAGAATGCTTCTTTGCAAGAAACTGAACTTGAGGGAGCAAAATTTACAGGAGCTAATTTAATAAATACCAGGTTTAATAAGGCCAATATGGAGGATGCCGAGCTGAATTCAGCTATAATGGAAAACACTGTATTTGACGGTGCCAATATTCTACTTGTGTCCATGAGAAACGCAACATTAAAAAATGTGTCGATGAAAGGCACTGAGTTAAATGGAGTGAAGTTCGGAGGTGCGATGATTGAAAAAATAGACTTCAGCCGAGGCTTCATGAATAACACTGCTCTGGATATGCTGAATCTAAGTGAATGTGATTTCACTGGTGCTAACCTTGTATATTCAACAGTAAAACAAACCAATTTCGAGGGTGCGAATTTTACAGACGCTCATGTCACAGGGGTTGACTTGACAGATGCTAAAATTAAAGACACAAGAATGTCAGGCGTAAAATTAGATCGTAAACAATTAATTGATACCCTCAAAAATGGCGCAAATTTGCATGGTGTGGATTTAAGCGGGCAAGATTTAAGCAACGTAAATTTAAGTAACGGTAATTTTGCCGGCGCTAATTTCACCAAGGCAAATCTGGAGGGAACTCTCTTCCATAATGCTGACCTGAGAGAAGCAATTTTTACTGGCGCTAATATGAATAAGGCGGAATTTTTCCGTGCGCATATGACAGGAGCCCATCTGCACAACCTCAATCTGGGTAGTCTTAAATTTGAAGGCGCTGATATGCGCAAGGCAATCCTGACTGGCGCCAGTATGAACGATATTAACCTTATCGATGCTGATTTATCCGGTCTCGATTTACGCGCCAACAGTATGAAAGGAGCAAACTGGGAGGGTGCCATTGTGGATGGCACTCAATTCCCTTAACCTGTAATCTGACCAGGATATAGAGCTGTGCGTCAACAGCGTTGCCCTTAGCAATATGATCGGCAACGACAACAATACATATCTGCAAAGCGACAATTCCGGTGAATGGTATACGCCGGAATTACCCGCCCCCCTGCCGACGCCACTCGCCCGGCGACATCTGCCAGATCTGGCGAAACACCCGCGAAAACTGCATCTGATCGCGATAACCCACTGAGAAAGCAATGACCTTAATCGGTAAACGCGCATCAACCAGCAGTGACGTCGCGACATTCATCCGCAGTAAAATCAGATAGTGCTTCGGGCCATAGCCAAAACGCGCTTTAAACAGGCGGCTAAGATAGCTGCGATCCACCCGGCAGCAGGCGGCAATATCGCTGATAGTGATATTTTCATGATAATTACGCTCCATCCAGTGAATCGCCTTCTCCAGCGGATCGTCTGCGGCTGGCCGGGTGACAACCGGGCAGGCAGCATTAGCCTGCAATGCATCAAGAAACAGACAGGTCAGCCCGGCAATACGCAGCGACTGCGCGGTCTCCTGCGCCAGAATTTGTTGCAGATAGTGGAACGCTTCAGGTTGCCCACCGTCAGCGGCGGCGCTATACACCGGATTATCACGACTTAATCCGCACGACTCAAAGGTACGTGCGACAATTAAACCGTCAAATTCAATCCACATATATTCCCACGGCTGACGTTTATCCGCGCTGTAGGTGGTAATTTCATGAGGGTAAATAAGAAATGCTTCGCCGGGGTTAATTTGATAGCTGCCGCGCTCGGTAAAAAAACGCCCGGTTCCGTTAATCACATAATGCAGCAAATAGTGCTGACGCACCGCCGGACCAAAACTGTGTCCGGAATGGCAGACTTCATGGCCGAACTGAAAAATATTAAGGCCAAAATGCGATATCTCTTCCGGTTTAAGATCTTTTTGTACCACTCGCTTTTACCTCAGCGCTGCCTGGCAACATCACATAATCACATAGGTGAGTTTGTTTTTAGTGTGAAACACCGTAGCAGGCAAGCGCTAATGGCCTGAAACCCGGCTATTTGCGATTTACCTCACAGATTTATGGCGCTTTCATTTTTCGCCATACTGATGTCACAAAACGACATATACATTATTTCCGCTGCTGCCTAGAGTCAAGCCAACGCAATATTCACTGGCAAAGGAAGAAACAATGAAAATCACCTTTATTGGTGCGGGCAGCACCGTATTTGCAAAAAATGTACTTGGCGACATTATGGCGACCGCGTCATTAAGTGAGGTGCAGATTGCACTTTACGATATTGATGAAAACCGTCTGCAAGACTCATGGAATATGCTGAATAATATTAATCAGAATATTAACCGGGGGCGGGCCAGCATTGAAAAATATGTCGGCGTGGAGCAGCGCCGGGCGGCGTTAAAAGGGGCGAAGTATGTGATTAACGCCATTCAGGTCGGCGGCTATCAGCCCTGCACGGTCACTGACTTTGAGATCCCGAAACAGTTTGGCCTGCGCCAGACCATTGCCGATACGCTGGGAATTGGCGGCCTGTTCCGCGCACTGCGCACCCTGCCGGTGCTGTTTGATATTGCCCGCGAAATGGAGCAGGAGTGCCCGGATGCCTGGTTCCTTAACTATACCAATCCAATGGCCGCCCTGACCGGCGCGATGTTGCGCCATACCGGGATTAAAACCGTCGGACTGTGCCATAGCGTGCAGGTATGCGCCGACACCTTGCTGAAAGCGGTGGATATGCCAACCGATGGCGTCACCTGGCAGATTGCCGGTATCAATCATATGGCGTGGTTACTGGATATTAAGCGCCATGGTGAAGATATCTATCCGGAAATTAAGCGCCGCGCCGCCGCGCTGACACACAAGCATGACGATATGGTACGGCATGAAATTATGCGGGTATTTGGCTACTACGTGACCGAATCCTCAGAGCATAACGCCGAATATATGCCTTACTGGATTAAGCGCAATTATCCGCAACTTATCGAACGTTTTAATATTCCGCTGGATGAGTATCCGCGCCGCTGCATTGAGCAGATCAATAACTGGCAGCTGCAACGGGAGCAACTGACCCGTGACGAAGCACTGAGTCACTGCCGCAGCCATGAGTACGCATCCTGGATCATCGAAGCGATGGAAACCGATCAGCCGTACAAAATCGGCGGCAATGTGCTTAACCGTGGCCTGATCACTAATCTGCCGTCAGAGGCCTGTGTTGAAGTGCCCTGTCTGGTCGACGCTCAGGGGATTACGCCAACCATTGTCGGCGATCTTCCGCCGCAGCTGGCGGCGTTAAACCGCACCAATATCAACACCCAGCTACTGACCATTGAAGCCGCCGTTACCCTGAAAAAAGAGCATATCTATCATGCCGCCCTGCTTGATCCGCACACTTCGGCAGAGCTGTCGATTGATGACACCATTCGCCTGTGCGATGCGTTAATCGAAGCGCACGGTAACTGGTTGCCTGCCTACCGTTAACCCCTGACTCACCCTACATATAAGCCGCATTGAAAGGAGGCCGACGCTGTTTTTATAGCTGTCAGCGCTGGCTCCGGGGAGATGCGGAAATCACCATGAGCGTTTCACTAAAAACTAAAATCAGCTATGGATTCGGCGCCTTTGGCAAAGATTTTGCCATCGGCATTATTTATATGTACCTGATGTATTACTACACCGATGTGGTGGGGATCTCCGTCAGTATGGTGGCGTCGCTGTTTCTGGTAGCACGTATTCTTGATGCGCTGCTCGATCCGGTAATGGGCTGGATTGTCGAGCGCACCCGCACGCGCTGGGGAAAATTTAAACCCTGGATCCTGATCGGCACGCTGGTGAATTCCGTGGTGCTGATTAGCGTATTCTGCGCACACAATTTCACCGGCGGCGCTCTGATTGCGTATATCTGGGTCACCTATATCCTGTGGGGCTTTACCTACACCATTATGGATGTGCCCTTCTGGTCACTGGTGCCCTGCATCACCGTCGATAAACGCGAGCGTGAAGCGCTGATCCCCTGGCCACGTTTCTTCGCCAGCAGCGCCGGTTATCTCACCGGGGTGATTGGTTTGCCGCTGATTAATCTGCTCGGTCAGGGCAGCCAGGGTGACGGTTTTATGCGCTTCACTTTTATCCTGGTGTTCTTCTTTGTGCTATCCACCCTCGTCACGCTGGTTAATGTGCAGGAGAAGTACTCCTCTTCACATCAGGGCGGCGAGCAGGTGCAGCACGGTCTCAAAAGCGTGCTGATGATGATCGTGCGCAATAAGCCGCTATTTGCCCTGCTGGTGATGGCGCTGTCGTGGAATTTGGCGCATAACGTCATTCAGTCATTTGCCATCTACTACTTCAAATATGTGGTGGGCCGCGAAGAACTGTTCCCCTGGTATATGATGTATGCCGGTATTGCTAATCTGGCGACTATCGCGCTGTTTCCACTGCTGGCAAAACGCTTTTCACGACGAATTCTGTGGATTAGCGCGTCGGTTTTACCGGTATTAAGCTGCCTGTTGCTGCTGATTGTTGGCTTATATGCGCCGCAAAGCGCCACCTTAATTGCCCTGTCCGGCATTATGGCCAACTGCGGCGGCGCTTTCTTCTGGGTATTGCTGGTGATTATGGTGGCGGATACCGTCGATTACGGCGATTACGCGCTGGGGATGCGCATCGAGAGTATTGCCTTTGCGGTGCAAACCATGGTGGTTAAAGCGGGTTCCGCTTTCGCCGGTCTGGTGATTGGCGTGCTGCTGGGTGCGGTGGGTTATCAGGCGGGTGTGCCACAAAGCGCCAGCACGGTAATGGGGATGCAGGGGATTATGATTGTGGTGCCGATGCTGTTTTTCGGCCTGACGCTATGGGTCTATCTGCGCCATTACGCGCTGGATGGCGCATTACTGCAACAGGTACAAAATCATCTGAAGCGTAAATATGATGAACCGGTGGATGCCGAATCGCGTGCTGCGGCGCTGCCAGCCCGCGCTAAACCTGCGGTAACGGTAGTAGATACGGCTACGGTTAAATCCTGAAGGCTGGTTTAGCAGCAATATATTTATACGCTGCTAAACCAATATTTCTGGCATTACGATAAAATATTCCATCATCCGCTTTATATTTCTTAATAATAAAATCAATAATAATTAAAATCACAAAAACCTTTAATTATTTTATCAAACAATTATTGACAGGATTTAATAATGCAGATAAATTACCTGCTAATAAATAGTTTTACATCCCCGATCAAATTAAAGCCTTTGAATTAATTTCCATCCAGATATAATCATTATTGCATTCAACAAATATCAGCATGATAACAATATCAACAGATATCAATTCTTATAAAAATATAAATTCAGAAAAAAGCCATCTTTAAACAGACAATAAAGAAAAAGGAAATAAACCTCACTACGTTACGCGAACCGCTGACAACAATACCGAAAGTTGTGGGATAAATACGACCAAGGATGCAATAGCATCATCTATTTTAACCGTGATAAGGCACGGCTAAATGTAAACGGACGGTTGCGCAGTAGTTGCGCGCTAATCACAAGGAATTGTGACCATGAAACATTCTCTGTATCATGCTCCACGCGTTTTTCGTTTTTCCGGTTCAGTCGGTGTATGTGGCACTAATAACCTGGGCGAGGTGAAAGAAGTGCAGCGCATCATCATACATGCCGGATACCATCTGGCCACTGGCCGCACCCTGACTGTCAATGGGCAGTGTGGTGCTGAAACCGCTGAAGCCATCCGCTGGTATCAACGCCTGCTGAATATGTCACCGACCGGGCTGGTGCACCCTGCAGACAGTTGGTTTATACAAGCGTTGCAGAACGCGACCGGTACGCACTGGCGCCCACGCCATACTGCAGGATCACTTCATGTCAGTGAAGGACAGGTCACCTTTGACGCTGAGGGGCTGGATTATATCACCGCCGTAGAGCCGTTCAGGCAACCACACAGCACTCCGCAATTTTCACGCATTTTACAATCGCCTCCCACAAGTTCCTCAGGTGTAACACTGGGACGTGGCTATGATATGGGAGGACGGAGTGCCGGGGAGATATTTTCTACGGTCAGACTGGCTGGAATTGAGGAGTACAAGGCTGTTATCTGCTCAAAAGCTGAATATCTGAAAGGTCATCAGGCCGGAGCATTTGTCAAAGCATACAGTCCGTTAGTGGGAGAAATAACCCATCAGCAGCAGATTAAGCTATTTGAAATCTCTTACAAAGAAAAACGTGATTATGTCAGAGACGTGTATATACGACAGTCCGGACATATCAAAGATCCTGTAAAATGGGAATTTATTGATATAGCAGTAAAAAATGTTTTCGTTGATATCCTCTACCAGGGTAGCAGAACAACAAAAGGGCTGGTTGAGATAATTGCGGCTGGGCAAGGGGCGCCAGCAGTAGCCCATTATATAGAGAACGACCCTGATGAAAAAAGAGACTTAAGAAGAATGAGAATCAGACTGGAGAGCCTGAAATGAAAACTTTAACACTTATGTTATTGATAGCAATCCCATTATCATCAATTGCAGCGAAACCTAATAGTATGGTGATGAGTAAAGCAGTAAATTTTTGCACAGACAAATATGGAGACGAAAACAGTGAATGCCTTGAGAGTGAAAGTAATAAGTCAGAAGCGAAATTAAAAAATGCCTTTGAAAGAAAACTCAAAGAAATAGATAGCTTTGACTACACAAAGTGGTGGGGAGGTGATAAAGAACAAAAAAATAATATGATAATCGCCTTCAAAAAGACCCAGGCTGAATGGAAAAAATACCGGGATGATTATTGCGGAGTTGCGGTGACAGGTGCCCAGGGAACTCACGATCTGGCAAATAGTATAACCAGCTGTACTATAAATATGAACGACAGAAGAATAGCAGAAATAGAATTCATTCATCCTGAGCTTTCAGATGAATGATTCCCTTAACCAAAAGACTTAACATTCTGATACCAGGCTGGCGCAGCAGCGCCAGCCCGTGGTTTATCGGCGGCTAAAACGGCGGGCAATAAATTCCGCCGCTTTACGCGCACCGCTGGCGGTAATGGTATGCGGCACGCCAGCTTCAAACGCGCTTTCCACCGCCACACCCAGCGCGCTAAGCTGCTGCGCGGCCTTTTCACTTTCATGCCAGCCAATCACCGGATCATCCTGGCCATGCACCAGCAATAACGCCGCATTATCCGCAGGCTGGTAAGGCACTGGCGAAGCCAGGCGACCGGAAAACGCCACCACACCGGCCAGCGGCAGGCGGTTGCTGACCAGCATATCCAGCGCCATAATCGCCCCCTGCGAAAAACCGGCCAGCATAATATTGTCTTCACTGGCGCTTAGCTGATGCTGCGCCAGAATCCCCTGCAAGGTCGCGTCAAAGGCGTTGCGCGCCGCCAGAATACGTGCCGGACGCGACTGGTCGGTAACGCCGTTAACGCTGAACCATTGATATCCCACGCCCATATCAAATTGTTGCGGGCCATTCGGCGTCGCGACGATCACACCGGGAATGTCCTGCGACCACAGCTGCGCTACACCGCGCAGATCATCGCCGCGACTGCCGACGCCATGCAGCAGAATCACGATATCTTTTGCCATTATTTGTCTCTCAGAGTCCGTATGCGCTCAGATCCGGGCCTTCAGGCACAATGCCATTCGGATTCAGCGCCTTAATTGAGTAGTAGCCCTGCTTTATATGATCAATATTTACCGTCTCACGTACACCAGGCACCGCAAGCAGCCGCCGGGTATAGCGATGCAGCTGGAGATACTCTTTCAGCTGACGCCGGTTACATTTGAAAATGCCATGGTAAGCGGCATCAAAACGGATCAGGGTAACAAACAGACGGATATCGGCCTCAGTCAGCGCTTCGCCGCAAAGAAAACTGCGCCCGTCGCTTAGCCGCTGCTCCAGCTTATCCAGCATGCTGAAAACATCGTTACAGGCTTCCAGATAACTCAGCTGGGTGGTGGCAAAACCGGCGCGATAGACGCCATTATTTAAACTGGGGTAGATCTCCGCATTCAGCTGGTCAATTTCATGACGTAACGGCAACGGATAAAGATCGATATCAGCACGAGCCAGCTCAGCAAAACCGCTGTTAAACATCCGCACGATATCGGCCGATTCATTATTGACGATAGTGCCGGTCTGTTTGTCCCATAGTACCGGCACCGTGGCACGGCCGGTAAAGGTCGCATCCGCCTGGGTGTAGAGCTGATGGATCCACTCGGCGTGATTCAGATGATCCACACTGGCACCGGGATAATCGCCAAAATGCCATCCCTGATCCAGCAGCCACGGCTCCACCACCGATACGCTGACCACCTTTTCCAGCCCCTTCATTTTGCGCGCCATCAGCGTGCGTGAAGCCCACGGGCAGATCAGCGCGACATACAGATGGTAGCGGCCCGCTTCCGCTTTAAAGCCACCTTCCCCGGTGATTCCGGCTGCGCCATCAGGTGTCACCCAGTGGCGAAAACTTGATGTCTGACGGACAAAACCACCTTTGCTATCGGTCGCCTGTACCGGATGCCATTCGGCTGTCCATTGACCATTTACCAGCATAGAGCCTCCGTTTAGCCTTTAACTGGCGTGGGTTTCAGGGCGTATTTACCGTCGCCGGTCAGCGCCAGCACCACCAGACCAATAATCCAGAACGCCGGGAACTCCCAGCCACCGTTGGTATTGGTAAAGAAGAAGCCAGCCGGGCCATGCACGGTAAAAATAGCGCCGAGTAAAATCGGGATCAGCACAATCGCCACAATACGTGTATAGATCCCGAGGATCAGGGCAATCGCCCCCAGCAGTTCAACCGCCATGGTGATATACGCCAGTCCACCGGGAAGGCCGAGCGAGGCGAAAAATTTCGCGGTGCCCGCAGGCGTAAAGACGAAAAACTTCAGGCCAAAGTGCGCCAGAAACAGCACGCCGAGCGCCAGGCGCATAATCAGAGCAGCATAAGGAGTCGTACGATTGTCAGACATGGTATTTTCCTCTCAGTAAGTTAATAAGAGGAAAGGTACTCTGTTTCCATAGCGATGATTATCCCCGCTAAAAGAGGATATTTATTTCCATAATGGAATAAATTACCAACCCTGTTCCCACTCCGGATCACCAGCAAAGGCTTCAACCAGAAAGTCGATCACCGTACGCGATTTATGCGCCAGATATTTGGCCGGTGGGTAGAGCGCAAACAGGCCAAGCGGCGGCACTTCGCAGGCAGCCAGCAGCGGAACGATCTGCTGGTTACGCAGCGCCTCACCGGCGACAAACGCGGGCAGACGGGCAATCCCCAGCCCGGCGCAGGCGGCCTGCAGACAGACCTCGGCATTGGAGAACTTCAGCCGCCCGTTAACCGCCTGCTCCTGCATCTGCTGCTGCGCGCCGCAGAATGGCCAGTGAAAGGGATCGCGAAAATTGGTATCGATAATACAGTCATGGTCAGATAACTGTTGCCAGTGCTGCGGTGTGCCGCGACGTGCAAGGTAATCGGGGGAAGCCACCAGAATAATGCGGATATCGCAGAGTTTACGCGCCATCAGGCTACTGTCAGCCAGCTGGCCAATACGCAGCGCCAGGTCAAAACCTTCATCAACCACATTGACCATGCGGTCGGCAAAGCTGACATCCAGCTCAATGCCGGCATACTGGCGGGCAAACTGAATCAGATGCGGCGTAAGCTGAGTTGAACCAAAGGTCACCGGCGCGGAAATTCGCACCCGGCCAGCAGGCGATGCCGAAGAATTGCGTACGGAATCATCCAGCGCATCATACTCTTTTAGCAGAATACGGATCCGCTCATAGTAGGCAGTGCCGACATCGGTGGCGGTCAGCGAACGGGTGCTACGCCGGAACAGCTGCACACCCAGTAGCTGCTCAAGGCGTGAAATCAGTTTTGAAGCCTGGCCATGACTGGTGCCCAGACGTTGTGCGGCGCGGGTAAAGCTGCCAGTCTCGATAACCGCCACAAACATCCGATCGCAATCCACTCTTTCCACGTCACCCCCGGCAACCGTTGTTATCTGGGGGGTAACATAGCGTTATTTATGGGGTTATGGCAATTAACCGCACGGGCGGCGCTGACGCCGCCCGAACACATTAACGCGCCAGCCAGCCGCCATCAACCGCAAGGGTGTAGCCATTAACGTAATCCGATGCCGGGGAGGCGAGAAACACCGCCGGTCCCATCAGATCCTGTGGTAAACCCCAGCGTCCGGCAGGAATACGCTCAACTATCGCGTCATGACGCGCCGGGTCAGCACGCAGCTGCTGCGTATTGTTGGTCGCCATATAGCCCGGCGCAATGGCATTCACATTAATACCGTACTGCGCCCATTCGTTGGCCAGCAGACGGGTTACGCCCATTACAGCGCTTTTGGATGCCGTATAAGAAGGCACCCGGATCCCGCCCTGGAACGACAGCATGGAGGCGATATTGATAATCTTGCCGCCCTGCCCCTGGCTGATAAACTGACGGGCCACCGCCTGCGACATAAAGAACACGGTTTTAATATTCAGGTTCATTACGTCATCCCAGTCTTTTTCGCTAAACTCCAGCGCGTCCTGACGACGGATAATTCCGGCGTTATTCACCAGAATATCGATATGACCAAACTCCGCCAGCGCGCGCTCCAGCAGCGCAGGCACCGCTTCCAGTTGGCTCAAATCGGCTTTCAGACTTAAAAAACGTCGGCCCAGCGCGGTCACTTGCGCCGCAGTCTCTTCCGGCTCCACCACATTAATGCCGACGATGTCGCAGCCCGCTTGCGCCAGACCCACCGCCATACCCTGTCCTAAACCGGTGTCGCAACCGGTCACGATGGCAACTTTACCCTGCAATGAAAAACTCTCGAGAATCATCATATTTTCCTTAGCGCATGGGGCGGCATTCGCCCGGATGAAAATCAGCAAACAATCGCTCAGCGTGGTGCGCTTTCCCGCCGGGGAAACCGCATTCGCCTCCAGCCTGTGCGGATTCTAGCGCTAAACGCTCAGTCATACAATAAAATTAAAACACTGTTTTATTTTTAATAAAACCACAACATAAAAACATCAAATCGTAAACGTCCACGCTTAACGTTGTGGCAGCTGCTGCGCAACCGCAGGAGGCAGGGCGCCATCGCTGACATTCATTTTGCGGGCGATATCGCTGTTGCCCCAGCACTGCTCGTAAGGGAAACCGACCAGCTCTTCAATTACCGCCCGCGCTTCTGGTTTGATCGCGCTTAGTTCACCACCGGCTTTGATGCGTGCCACTTCCTCGAGGACGATAAAGTGAGTTTTGCGGTTCAGGGTCATCTGGCGGCTAAAGATAATTGCGGTCAGCGCCAGCACAATCACCCCGGCAAAGAATACCCATGAGATGGCATTAATTGCGCTTTCCGGCTGTACATGGGATTTCGACTGGAAGCCGTAATAGCTAAGAATCGCCCCCATCACAAACACAATCACCGAACGGACAATTTTTCCGGAGAAGGTCATGGCACCGGCATAAATGCCTTCGCGACGGCGGCCGGTAAATACCTCGTCAACATCGGCAAGGAAGGTATAGACCGTCCACGGAATGTAGTAAACGCCGCCAGTCCCTAAACCAAACACCACCGTGACGCCAATAATCGCCACGGTAGCGATAGCTGGCGGCAGATGCAGAAAGTGCAGCAGGGAATAGCAGCAGACGGCGAAGATAACGATCGACAGCGCCCAGGTATAAGGCTTGCTGAAGCCGCGTTTAACGCAGATAGCGATAAAGATCGCCGTAGAACAGAGCTGTAAGATCGCATTCAGGCTGTTTAGCCCGGCAAGAATTGCCGGATCGTATTGCAGCACAAAAATCACATAGTAAGTAAATACGGAAGCGAATAACCATTCAGCGCCAAAGCCAAACAGATACATCCCCAGATGCTTGCGGAACACGCGTAAATAGAAGGTGGATTGCATATCGCGCACCAGCGCCACCAGCGTTTGCCATAACGATTTTTTCTGTCTGACAGCACGGATGCCAACATCTTTACGCTCCCATGAGAACCAGTAAAGCATGCCGATGGCGATAAACAGAATCAGGCCGTAAGTGATGCCGGTATACAGAAATGGCTGCGCCGACTCTTTACCGTACAGCAGGATAAATTGCCCGGGAATAATCGCCGCCAGAAAGTTAGCCATTTTGCCGAAGATCGCTTTATAGCCGGTCAGCTTCGAACGCACGGCGAAATCATCGGTCATTTCGGTAGCCAGGGTTTCATAGGGCACCATCACTGAGGTATAGATCAGTTCGAAAATGACGTAAGTGCAGAGGTAATACCAGAAGCCAAATCCTTCCACCCACAGTAACGGGTAGAACATCATTAATGGCGCGCCGATAAGTAAAAAGAAACGCCGACGGCCAAAGCGTTTACCTAACCAGGTGTTGCCAAAATTATCGGTTAAATACCCCATTAACGGATTACTGATGGCATCGATAACGCTGGCGACGGAGAAGATAAACGAAGCCTCCAGCAGCGTCAGACCGCAGAAGGTGGTATAAAAATAGAGTAACCACGCGCCGGCAATCGCCAGAGCGCCACTGCCCAGCAAGTTGCCCCCACCATAAGCCAGCTGATGGCCCAGGTTGACCCTGCGTCCTTCGCCCAAAGGTAGCCTGTTTTTTAACATGGCGTATCGCCCCTTATTTAAATGAACCACTGTTTCATTTTTATTGGATTGTGGTTTTATATATTTAAGAGGCCGCACATGTTGTGATCAATATCACGCTAAATCATAAGCATACTTATTTATTGCGCTTTTGCGATGCAGATAACATTCGCCAACCGGGGGAGTGGATTACAGAAGCAGTAAAATAGTGAATCAAGACGAGTAAAAACGATTGTGGTGAACCCTCAGAAGCCGTCTATCTTAGCCTCAGGAACTTTGCTGGTTCCTTTTATGGTACAGATTATACCGCCCGGCACACTGCCGGGCTTTTTTATGCCGTGCAGAAATCGGCCAATATGTGCGGCAACGAAATTTTCCTTAAGTCTGTTACATCGGTATTACAGCTATTTTTTCTGCGGCGAATGGCATTCTGTGCAGATGCACAAATCAGGTGCTGAGAGATATCGTATCTTATTTAAAACCTGCTGGATAATCTCCGGTCATAAACAGAACATTCAGGAGATAATATTTTTTTATTATTAACTTTGGTAATGTTGTTTGGGATTTATCCTAATAAACATTAACATCGGCGTTCCAATACTCACGATGACCAACGAGTTTTTATGGCTAATTCTATATTATCAGGTCTGGCAGGTTGTATTCTGTTAATCGCATCACCCTTTACCCATGCGCAAACTAAAATCCCTGCGCCGCAGGAAGGTAACTGGATTGCCCCTGAGTTTAGTTTTAATAACGGTGAAAAACTCAAAAATCTCAAGATCCACTATTATACCTTAGGGGATCGCAGTAAGCCGGCTATTTTATTACTACATGGCACCAACCAGCCGATTAAAGCGCTGCTGGCGAACAATTTTGGCGGCGAATTATTTGGCCCGGGTCAGGCGCTGGACAGCAGTAAATATTTTATTATTATGCCGGAAAGCATTGGCTCGGGACAATCATCCCGGCCCTCCGATGGCTTACGCATGAAGTTCCCGCAATATGACTATAACGATATGGTACTGGCGCAATATCGCCTGTTAAAAGAGGGCTTAGGCATCAACCATCTGCGGCTGGTGATGGGATATTCGATGGGAGGCATGCAGACCTGGCTGTGGGGTGAGAAATATCCGCAGATGATGGATGCGCTGGTGCCAATGGCATCACAACCTGATGAATTATCAGGCCGTAACTGGATGATGCGCCGGATGCTGATTGAGTCGATTAAAAACGATCCGGCATGGAATCAGGGAAATTATAGCCAGCAACCACCGGTACTGAAGAGCGCCAGCATTATGTTCAGCATTGCCACCACCGGCGGCACCCTCGCGTATCAGCATAAAGCTCCTACCCGTGCAATGGCCGATAAACTGATCGATGAACGGCTGGCCGCCCCTGTCACCAGCGACGCCAATGACTTTATTTATATCTGGGGATCTTCAGCGAATTATAATGCGCTGACGGAATTAAACAGAATTAAAGCCCCGATGCTGATCATTAATTCAGAAGATGATGAGCGTAACCCGGTAGAAACCGGCATTCTGGCTGGCGAACTCGATAAAATAAAGCAGGCTGAACTGCTGCTTATTCCTGCCAGTAAAGAAACCAGCGGACATGGCACCATGATGTCGGCGAAATTTTATCAGGATAAGTTAAAAACGTTTTTAGCGAAGTCTGAATAACCGCACACCATTGATCATTATTTACCCGGCAAAAATGCGTTTTTTGCCGGGTAACACCTTTTCTATACTGTTTTAAATAATTTTATAAACACGCTCCGCCGTATGGCTCCAGATGGAGAGTCAGCACTCACTTTTCTTTATTAACCGGCAACAGGGAATAAGCTATGTTTCGTAAGATTAAGATCCGTACCGCACTTAGCATGATGGTTTTTTCACTGGCGGCATTATTACTTTTTGTCGGCGTACTTGGACTCGTCGCCGTGCAGTCGGGCAATAAATCCTTTGCCCGCGTCGATAATGAAGTATTGCCAGGGCTGGTGGCGCTGAATGACAGCTCTGAGTTATTGCTGCGTGCCCGTCTGGATTTACGTCTGTATGAATCATTAATGGGGAAAGGCGATGCCGCCGCGGGCGCTATCGCGCTTGAACGCGCTAAAGGCAAGATCGATGGCGCCAACGCAAAATGGCAGGAATATCTGAAGTATCCGCAGTCAGCAGAGGAAGAAGTGATTTCCGGCGAAATGGCCGCCCGACGTGGCACGCTGATGAAAGAGTTTATTCAGCCTGCGCTGACGGCGCTGGCGGCGGGCAATCTCGATGAGTATCGTCAGCGGGCCGGACAGTCCACGAAGTTGTATGCCGCGTTTGATAAATCGTCCAAAGCGCTGGTGGCCTTTAAACTGCAAGGTATTGATGAAGCCTGGGACGATTCCAATAACCGGGTGGAACGGATGGCGTTTATTCTTTACTGCGCGCTAGCCTGCGCACTGCTGCTGGCGGCTCTGGCCTGGATGGGCATGACCAGACTGATTGTGAAACCAATGAATCAGGCGATTGCCGTATTTGACCGTATTGCCGAGGGCGATCTGCGCGCCAGAATCGATATTAACGGTAAAAATGAAATGGCCCAGCTGTTTGCTGCGGTTCAGCGTATGCGTGATGGTCTGGAGAATATGGTGCTGGTGGTGCGTCACGGTACGGATGCGATTAGCAGCGGTGTGGAAGAGATTGCCACCGGTAATATCGATCTCTCTGCCCGTACCGAACAGCAGGCTGCTTCGCTGGATGAAACCGCGTCAAGCATGGAGCAGATTATGGCAACAGTGATTAACAACGAGGACAATACGCGTAAAGCCAACGATCTGGCGCTAAAGGCTTCTGACTCCGCGACGCGCGGCGGCAACGTGGTATCCGAAGTGATTGATACCATGCGCTCAATTAAGCAGAGTTCCGCGAAGATCTCTGACATCGTCGGCGTTATTGATGGCATCGCATTTCAGACCAACCTGCTGGCACTGAATGCGGCAGTCGAATCAGCACGCGCCGGTCAGTACGGCCGTGGATTTGCGGTAGTGGCGTCAGAAGTCAGAACCCTTGCCCAGCGTAGCGCCACAGCGGCAAAAGAGATCGGCACCATGATTAATGATTCACTTGGCCGTATTGAGCAAGGCGCCGGACTGGTGGAAGTGGCGGGCAATACCATGAATGAAGTGTTATCCGATGTGAAAAAGGTGGTGGATATTATGGATGAAGTGATGCTGGCTTCCGGTGAACAGAGTCGTGGCATTTCGCAGATTAATATCGCCATTAATCAGATGGACACCGTCACGCAGCAGAATGCCACGCTGGTCTCTGAAGTTGCCACCTCCGCCAGCTCGCTACAATTGCAGGTGGCTAACCTGCAACAGTCAGTCACGCGCTTCCAGACTGCCCGCGCAGAGATGACGGCGGAGAACGATCTGTTTACGCTACAGCAAAATATCGCCCTGCCCGCAGTCCGCTAAATTGTCATTAACCTCAATAACCCGTTTCCGGTGTGATTGCGCCGGACACGGGTCAGAAATTATCTTCCTCAGCAGTTTGCATAAAAAAGATTCAGCGGCTTAACTACTGAGATAAAAAAAGCTTTCTCTCGCTGAAATTCTGATCCCCTTTTGCCAGCCCACCCGGGTAAAAAATTAAAAACCACTAATCCATACAATAAGTAATTGAATTGTAGCAAAAATGCTACCGCCCGGTAAGCACTACGTTATCGGCGTTCTTTTTTTATGAATCAAATGGTACAATCCTGCCGCCGTGTGGCGGGGAGGTTTTCTCAGGGTTACACGAATCGCAGACCAGGCTTTGTTCTGCGTTATCAGCACGCAAAAAAGCCATTACAAAACAGTTTCCAGCCGCAGGCATGGTGTTTTTCTGTGGCAGCAAGGTATGAATTTGTGGCCGGGAACGATTATTTTTTATAGGAGAGTTTGTGTTATGGCAGAAAATTCCGCTCGTCCCGGAAAAGGATTGAGCATCTGGTCAGTACTGCTCGGCGTGATACTGCTGGCAGTCGGACTGTTCTTTGTTATCGGTGGCGGCAAGCTGGTCGCCCTGGGCGGCAGCTGGTACTTCCTGATTGCCGGTGTCGTTACCCTGCTGTCTGCGATTCAGTTTTTCCGTCGCAAATCATCGGCGGTAGTGCTGTTTATTGTTACCTTTGTCGGCACCTTAATCTGGGCGTTATTTGATGCGGGCTGGGATTTCTGGCCGCTGGTATCGCGCCTGATGGTACCGGCAGGTCTGCTGCTGCTGGCATTCCTCATCTGGCCTGCGCTGCGTAAGCGTGAAGGTAAGTCCTCACTGGCTAAACCCGCTTACACGCTGGCGGCCCTGTTTGCGGTCGGGATGATCGTCGCCTTTGTGCAGATGTTCCTGCCGCATCCAACCGTGGCATTTAATGGCCAGCAGCTGCCGCTGGTGCCGGTTGATAAAAGCAAAGCGCAGAAAGACTGGGATAACTACGGTAATACGCCGGAAGGCAGCCGCTTTGTCGCACTCGATCAAATTACCCGCGACAACGTAAAAGATTTAAAAGTCGCCTGGACTTTCCATACCGGCGATACCCCGCTTAGCCCGACCGGTAGCGGTGCTGAAGATCAGCAGACGCCACTGCAGGTTGGCAACACCCTGTTCCTCTGTACCCCGCATAACAATGTGATTGCGGTAGCCGCCGACAGCGGTAAACAGCTGTGGAAACGTGAAGTCAACGCCCAGACTCAGGTCTGGAACCGCTGCCGTGGTCTGGCGTATTTTGACGCCAGCAAGCCGCTGACGCAGCCTGATGTCCCGGGATCCACCCCGGTCACGCCAGTGAACCTGCCAGCAGGTGATACCTGTCAGCGCCGGATTCTGATGAACACCATTGATGCGCGTCTGATTGCGATCAACGCGGATAACGGTGAGTTCTGTGAAAGCTTTGGCGACAAAGGCACCGTTGATCTGAAAGCCGGTCTGGGTGATGCGCAGGATCCGAAATATCAGCTGACCAGCGCGCCGACGCTGGCGGGAACCACGGTGGTGGTGGGTGGTCGTGTCGCTGATAACGTACAGACCGATATGCCTGGTGGCGTACTGCGTGGTTTTGATGTGATCACCGGCCAGATGCGCTGGGCATTCGACCCGGGCAATGCGGATCCGAATGCGGTGCTGATGCCGGGCAAAGAGTTTGCCCGCAGCACGCCAAACTCCTGGGCGCCGATGTCCTATGACCCGAAAATGAACACCGTGTTTATTCCGATGGGCAGCTCGTCGGTTGACCTGTGGGGCGCGAATCGTACTCAGCTCGATCATAAATATGGCGCATCCGTACTGGCGCTCGACGCCACCAGCGGTAAAGAGAAGTGGGTTTATCAGACCGTGCACAACGATCTGTGGGACTTTGACTTGCCGATGCAGCCGAGCCTGATCGACTTCCCGCAGAAAGATGGCACCAGCAAACCGGCGGTGGTGATTGGCGGCAAAACCGGCATGATCTTTGTGCTTGATCGCCTGACCGGTAAGCCACTGACCAAAGTCGAAGAGCGCGCGGTTAAAACTGCGGGCATCCCGAACGAGCAGTACTCTAAAACTCAGCCCTTCTCCACTGGCATGCCGTCAATCGGCAACCAGACGCTGACAGAGTCTGATATGTGGGGCGCCACGCCGTTTGACCAGCTGGCCTGCCGTATCGACTTTAAATCCATGCGTAACGACGGCCTGTTTACTGCGCCAGGTACTGACCGCTCCCTGAGCTTCCCGGGATCGCTGGGGGGGATGAACTGGGGCAGCATGTCGACCGATCCGAATAACCACTACATCTTCGTTAATGATATGCGTCTGGGTCTGTGGGTACAGATGATCCTCGCGGATACCAAAAAAGCGAAGGCCAGTGATGGTGGTGAAGCGGTTAACGCCGGTATGGGCGCGGTGCCGCTGAAAGGTACGCCGTATGAAGTGAATAAAAACCGCTTCCTGTCCGCTGTGGGCATTCCATGTCAGAAACCGCCGTTTGGTACGCTTTCGGCAATTGATATGAAAACCCAGAAAATCGTCTGGCAGGTGCCGGTCGGTACAGTGCAGGATACCGGTCCGTTTGGTATTAAGATGGGCGTGAAAATGCCAATCGGCATGCCAACGCTGGGCGGTACGCTGGCGACTCAGGGTGGCCTGGTGTTTATCGCCGGCACCCAGGACTACTACCTGCGCGCCTTTGATGCGTCCACCGGTAAGGAAGTGTGGAAAGCGCGTCTGCCGGTTGGCAGTCAGGGTGGACCAATGAGCTATGTGTCACCGAAAGATGGTAAGCAGTACATCCTGATTTCAGCGGGCGGCGGACGTCAGTCACCGGATCGTGGTGATTATGTAATTGCTTACGCTCTGCCGTAACCTGTTATCACGTTAACAAGGCCAGCTGATGCTGGCCTTTTTTTGGCTTAACCCCAGCGGGTTTCGCGCCAGCAGGCATAGCTACAGGCCATAATGGTCAGCACGCTAACCACCATCGCGGATGCCCAGTGGAGATTCAGCATCCGGCGCAGCGCCGTCACAAATCCTTCCGCATACGGCGGGATATTACCGCTCTTCACTGCCACAAAATAGAAAACTGCCGCGATAATAAGCTGGATGGCAAACCATGCCACCACCGGCGCAATCAGCGCCAGCCAGAGGCCAGTGGAAAGATGCCGCACCAGCCATACAAAGCAGGCCAGCGGCGTCAGCGCGGGTAACAACTGAGTTAAGCCATTTAATAGCAGGCTCGATAACGGGACATTATATTGCTGCGATATCTGCCAGGACATAATCATATCGGCAGGCAACGTGCGATACAGCAGCAGAAAACAGACAATGCCCCAGACCAGCGGCGCTCTTAACGCATTTTTCATTACCACATCTCCCTCGGGTACGGTTTATCAGGTCACTGTGCCGGCATCCTGCTACCATACTCACCTCTCCTTCCCACTGCGGCAATTAAGGTTATGTATGTACAACTATCCGGCGCGCGTTAGCTTTGACGAAGAAAACGACGAATATGTTATCAGCTTTCGCGATTTTGAAAATCTCCACTCCGTAGCATTAACCGAAGATGATATCGAGCTGGCGGCGCAAGAGAGCTTAACCGCCGCTATCGGCGACAGCATTGCCGACCGCCTGCCACTGCCGCAGCCCTCAGCAGCAACCGACGATGAAATTGTGCTGCATCTGCCGGTGCTGACCTGCCTGAAAGCCGCGCTGCATGGTGCGATGATCGCCAGCGGTACGCGCAAGGCGGATTTAGCCAGAAAGCTCAATCTGAACAGTGCGCAGACCGACCGGCTACTGGATGTCGGTTATGCTTCTAAAGTAGAGACCTTAGAGCAGGCTCTGTATCTGCTGGGCTATGAAGTTAAAGTGCAGATACAGGCAATCTGACACAGAGCGGCGACAAAATAGCCATATCTCTGATGCTGGTCATCACTCCGCGGTTTATTTATCCGGTTGTCGCTTCTCGGCATCCGATTCATCAGGGATAATGATGGTTCTGGATTTATCTCGCCGGGAACTCAATGAGCGATATGCAGCAATCACGCGCGGTGCGCAAGCAGCCGATTAAACTCAGTACCTCCATCACCCTGATGGTGAGCGTTGTGCTCGCCTCACTGCTACTGGTGGTCCATCTGCTCTACTTCTTTCAGATCAGCGACATCGTACGTCAGGGTCAGGAGGATAAAGCCTTCGCGGTAGCCAGGACGCTGGCAGCCTCTCCGGCATTGCAGCAGGCGATGCTGAATAACGACAGCGACCAGATCCAGCCGCTGGCCAGTGCGGTGCAAACCCGCAATGACCTGCTGTTTGTGGTGGTGACCAATATGGATGGCATCCGCTATTCACATCCTAATCCGGATGTTATTGGTCACCATTTTATCGGCGACGATATTAATATTGCTCTGCTCGGCAAGGAAAATTCTTCAGTTAATCGTGGCGTACTGGCCGAGGCACTGCGCGTATTTACCCCGGTCTACGGCCCACAGCACCGGCAAATCGGCGTGGTGGCGATCGGTATTCCACTGACCAGCGTCGCCAGCCTGGTGAATGAAAACCGCTGGAACATTTTATGGACGGTACTGTTTGGCACGCTGTTCGGTTCACTGGGCATCTGGTGCCTGGTGAAAATGTTAAAACGGATTATGTTTGGCTATGAGCCCTATGAGATTTCCCGGCTGTTTGAACAACGCCAGGCGATGCTGCAATCGATTAAGGAAGGGGTGATTGCCGTTGACGATCAGGCGCATGTGACGCTGATCAATCAGGCGGCGCGCCAGATGTTCCGCGAAAGCGGCAGCCTGGAAAATATGGTTATCGGCAATGCGGCCCAGTCATTGCCGATGCTGACCAATCTGCGCGAAGTGTTGCGCACCGGCGTCGCGCGCCGTGATGAAGAGATCAATTTTAAAGGGCGCATGCTGCTGAGTAATACCGTACCGGTACGCAGCAACGAGGTGATTATTGGCGCAATCTGCACCTTCCGCGATAAGACCGAGATCCACCAGCTGATGCAACGCCTGAGCGGCATGGTAAATTATGCTGACGCCTTGCGCGTTCGCTCTCATGAGTTTATGAACAAGCTGCATGTCATTCTCGGCTTGTTGCATATGAAGAGCTATATGCAGCTGGAAGATTACATTCTGAAAAGCGCCAATAATTATCAGACGGAAATTGGTTCGCTGTTGCTGAAAATCAAATCGCCGGTGATTGCCGGATTTTTACTGGGCAAGATTAACCGCGCTGGCGATAGTGGTCACGTCCTGACCCTCAGCGAGGAGAGTCAGGTGCCGGATAATGAAAATGAGCAGCAGACCACCGCGCTGATTACCGTGCTGGGCAATCTGATTGAGAACGCGCTGGACGCCATGCACCAGCAGCCTGAAGGTGAAGTCAATGTGTTACTGCATTACCAGCAGAACTGGCTCACCTGTGAAGTCAGTGACGACGGTCCCGGTATACAGCCAGAACATATTGAGGCCATTTTCGCCAAAGGCTTCTCATCGAAAGGCGAGGATCGCGGCGTCGGACTATTCCTCGCGAAACAGCAAGTTGAAAGCCTCGGCGGCACTATTATGGTAGAGTCCGAACCTGGGGTGTATACCCAATTTTTAGTCCAGCTGCCCTGGGATGGTGAGAGGATGCGCAGATGATTAATGTTTTAGTGGTGGATGATGACGCCATGGTTGCGGAGCTTAACCGTTGCTATATTGGCCAGATCCCCGGATTTACCTGCTGCGGCACCGCCTCAACCCTGCAGCAGGCGAAAAATATGGTGTTAAATCCCCCGGCGCCGATCGATCTGATCCTGCTGGATGTGTATATGCAGGGGGATAACGGACTGGATTTACTGCCGGAGCTGCGCAATGCTGGCAAAGCAATTGATGTGATTGTGATCTCTTCTGCGGCGGACGCCATCACCATTAAGAAATCATTGCAGTATGGGGTGGTGGATTATCTGATCAAACCCTTCCAGTTCCCGCGCTTTGAAGAGGCGCTGACCGGCTGGAGCAAGAAAAAAAGCATGATGGACAGCCATCAGTATTACGAACAATCGGATGTCGACCAGCTGATTCATGGTAATCACCCGATTGTCGCCGACAGCAAGCGGTTGCCGAAAGGATTAACCGTGCAGACATTGCGCACCATCTGCCAGTGGATCGACAGCCATCCCGACAGTGAGTTCTCGACCGATCAGCTGGCGACGGCGGTAAATATTTCCCGCGTCTCCTGCCGCAAATATCTAATCTATCTGGCGCAAATCAATATTCTGTTTACCAGCATCCACTATGGCGTCACCGGTCGCCCGGTCTATCTCTATCGCCTGCAGGCTGAACAGCATGAGTTATTAAAGCAGTATTGCCAGTAAGCGGTTTACCGCAGCTGATAGTCGTTATCCAGTAAGGTAAAGCTGAACTGCCGTTGCGAAGAGAGGATCACCTCCTTCGCTCTGGTCACCAGAATCGCCTCAATCTGCGGAGTCGCTGCCAGAAAAGCCAGCCCTGCGCTGACGCCCATACCGTAAACCAGCGTGGTGTAGATATCGCCATCCAGCGAGTCGTCGGAAATTATCGTTACGCTGAGCAGCTCGTTATCAAGCGGATAACCGGTTTGCGGATCGAGAATATGGTGATAACAGCGCCCATTATGCGCGAAATAGCGCTCATAAATGCCGGAAGTGACCACCGACTTATCGGCAACCTCTATCACGCCGATCAGCTCCTGCGGGTCGCCAAACGGTTTTTTTAATCCCACAGACCAGCCCGCCCCCAGCGTATGCACATTGCCGCCGAGATTAATCAGCGCCCGATCGACCTGCTGCTGTTGCAGATAATGCTTAATCACATCGGCAATATAGCCCTTGGCAATTGCACCGAGATCGATCTCCATCGCGGCCTTTTCCAGTAATACCGAACAGTTCTGCTCATCCAGAATCACATGGCGTGGATCGGTCAGCGCCAGCAACGCCTGCAGCTCGCTGGCGGGTGGCACCGTATCGCCGTGGAAACCGATTTTCCAGCGCTTAACCAGCGGACCGATAGTGAAATTAAAACAACTGCCCGGCAGCAGACTTACCGCCCGGGCGCGTTTAATCAGACTGAATACCGGGCGGCTGACCACCACCGCATGGCTGCCGGCTGCATGATTGATGGCCATCACTTCCGAGTCGCCCCGGTTAACGGTCAGCAGATCTTCCAGCCGCTTAATGCGGCCAAATACCTGTTTAGCCAGCGCTTCATCGTGGTTAAACAGCTTAAGCAGAATCGGCGATCCCATTAATACTGCAGAGTAACTACAGATGCGTTGTTCCGCTGGCATAGTGATACTCCTTAATGGTCGTGGTTACCGGCCCTGCCGGTGCGCTTAGCGCCGGGCGTATTTTGCCGCGTGGCTGCCTGCCTGAATACCAAAAATAATAATATCAGCAACCGCATTACCGCCAATACGGTTACTGCCATGCAGTCCGCCGACCACTTCACCGGCGGCAAAGGCTCCCGGGATCAGCTGATTTTGCGCATCGAGCACCGCACTATCTTCATTGGTCACTACGCCGCCCATCGTATGGTGTACACCCGGGGCAATGCGAATGGCGTAAAACGGCCCCTGGCTGATCGGCTGGCGCAGCGCTGTTTTGCGGCCAAAATCGGTGTCGCACTGGTCGGCAACAAAACCATTGTAGCGCGCCAGCGTCTGTTGCAGGGTAGCGGCATCAATATTCAGTTCACCGGCCAGGCCCGCTGCTGAATCCGCGCTGACCACAAACCCACGCGCCAGATACTCATCCGCCGCCTTGTTTTTCAGCCTTACCTGCTCATCAAACACGATATATGCGTATTTTTCCGCCAGACCGATAATCGCCGCCGACACTTTATCGCGCGTTTCCATCTCATTAAAGAAACGTTCGCCCTGCTGATTGACCAGAATTGCGCCGCCGCCACGAATGGATTCAGAAATCAGGTAGGAGGTTTGCTGTTCTACCGTTGGATGGATCTGGATTTCACCCATATCCACCGTGGCGGCGCCAATCGCTTCCAGCAGGGCAATGCCGCCACCGGTAGCGCCCTGATGATTAGTGGTAACAAATCCCGCCAGCTCCGGACGGTATTTCACCACCATCGCGCTGTTGGCGCTGAATCCCCCGCTGGCGACAATGACGCTTTTGCTGATAATAGTCTGCTGTTCCTGATCGTCGTTGATTACCCGCACACCACTTACCGCGCCATCGGTATACAGGATTTCACTGACAGAAGTATCAAGCATCAGATCGATACTGCGTTTATTGATATTTTTCACCAGACCGCTGATCAGGAAGCCACCCACCGCTGAGCCATCCGCCGGGCGATGGGTGCGGTCGATGCTCATGCCGCCAGTGATGGTAATATCGTTCAGCTCAATTCCGCGCTCTGCCAGCCACTCTACCGCCTGCGGCGCCTGCTGGACGAATCGATTCAGCAATTGGGTATTATTTTTGAAGTTACCGCCTTTCAGGGTTTCCTGATAGAACTGCGCTTTACTGTCGACAATTCCTTTCAGTTTCTGGAAACGGGTTTCCGCCGCATTCATCCCCACTGAGGCTTTAATCGTGTTACCGCCAATGGTTGGCATCTTCTCAATAATCAGCACGCTGGCGCCGTCATCGCTGGCCTGAATCGCCGCCGCCAGACCTGCGCCGCCGCTGCCGATCACCACCACATCATAACGTTGCGCTTCTGTCGGGTTTCCGCCCTCTGCCACAATCTGCGCCTTGCAGGATATCGCCAGCGCTTTCGCTACGGCTTTTTTTACCGCTTCGCTCTGGGTGGTTGCGCCGCTTACCGCATCAACATGCGGGCTGTTAGCGTCCAGAATGCGGCTGCGGATCGTGTCAAAACTGGTGACAAAGGCGACATCGGCGCTGGCGTCCGGCTCCAGCGTAATATCGGTAATGCGGTCGGTCTCAAGGCTGACGTTAATCATCAGCTGAGTATCTGCATCCTGCACTTTTTGCCGGAACACACCGGGTTTAAATTTCTTCGCGGACAGACTCATATCGCGGATCATCGCGTCGACCAGCGAGAAGCGCCACAGCGGTTCCGGGATGGTCAGCGCTTCGCGTTGGGTGCTGTCAATAAACAGCTCAAGGATCTGCTGGCTGGCGATTCGATCGGTCCAGTCCGGATAAGCAATACAGGCTTTGCCAACCGCCACCAGATCATAGCCATGTTCGAGGGCTAAATCGGTATCGCTTTTATTTACCACGCCGCCAACGCCCATAACCGGCACCTGCGCCAGCTTCACGGAACGCATGGCGATATATTTCTCAATCAGTGGACGGCTGTCGCCGGTATCAACAATCGACGGACGCAGGAAATAGCCCATGGAGAAGTGCAGATAATGCAGGCCGCGATCCGCCAGTTTTTCCAGCAGATACATCGTATCGTCAAAACGGATGCCCGGTTCTTCCAGCTCTTCCGGTGAGAAGCGATAACCGATAATAAAAGCGTCGTCCGCATACTCACGCGCCATACGGTGGGTAATATCCAGTACCGCCAGCGGGAAGCGGGTACGTTTATCGCGGCTGCCGCCCCAGCGGTCACTGCGCTGATTGGAGTGTGGTGAATAAAACTGCTGAATCAGGTAAGTGTTAGCGCCATGGATCTCCACACCATCAAAGCCTGCGGCGATGGCGCGGCGCACGCCGTCGCCGAACTGGCTGATGGTGTACTCCACCTGTTCAGCGGTCAGCGCCAGCGGTTTAGCCGCACCTTCGCGCGGCGCGGCGATCGCACTTGGCGCCACCGGCGAACGACCACCGATCAGCTCCGGCTCCACCATCCGGCCGCCATGGTAGATCTGCAGAATCGCTTTCGATCCCTGACTTTTAATCGCACGGGCGATCTGTGCCAGACCGGCAATTTTATCGTCATCGTCAATACCGATGGCTCCCGGAAACGCCAGCCCTTTATTGTCGATAAAACAGCACTCAACAATAACCGTACCAATACTGCCGGCACGTACCCGGTAATATTCCACCAGTTCAGCACTTACCATCCCATTATTAATGCCGGTACAGGTAGTCATTGGCGCCATTAGCAGGCGGTTTTTAAGCTCTACCCCATTAGGTAAAGTAAACGGCATTAATATCCGATCGCTGATGCTCATAATAAGCCTCTCCATAATTTAGAATGTTGCATATACTTTAAATTTGTTATCGGCTTATGGTTTTATTAATTGTCGTTATTGGCCGATGTCATAATGCCAATATAATATTTTTTATCTGGTCAGAGGAGTAACATTAGTTAATTAACTAATTATAGTTTTGCCACTCACCGCGCTTTTTCGCTTATTTAATGATTAAAATCAAAAAACAGATTTACCCTGTTCTGCCGCGCAGTCCACCGCCGGTTGCCAGCAGGGCCTGACTGCCTGGAATGCCCTGATACTGCTGCCCGCCGACGCAGAAGCATTTCTTTAAAAAGCTGCCTGTCAGGATATTTTCTTGATCAGGATCAACAGCAATTAATATGGAAGTCGCATCATATAAATATATCAACAGCGTTAATAACGCCTCAGCAAATCAGAACCGGATAATGGTGCAGAGATCAGTGTCGCCGCCACCATTAATTAACTTTAAAAAGTTAATTAACTAAAGAAAGCAATCTGTATTTCTGCACGCTAAAAAATTATTAACTCTTAAAGACGATTGAAATATGACAAACGTTCCCTTATCCACCCCGTTAACACCAGCAGGTCATTCTGCCAGTGGGAAAATAAAAAAACTGATCCCGATGTTATTGCCCGCGCTGGTCGCCATTATATTATTGCTGGTGCCGGTGCCTGCCGGACTGGAGCCCTATGCATGGCATTTCTTCGCCATTTTTGTTGGGGTGATTGTCGGCCTGATTATCGAACCTTTACCCGGCGCGGTAATTGGCCTTACCGCCGTGGTGATTATCGCCCTCGGCGGCCAGTGGCTGTTGTTCAGTCCGGAGCAGATGGCGGCGCCAAATTTCAAACTCGCCAGCCAGTCGTTTAAATGGGCGGTAAGCGGTTTTGGTAACTCAACGGTCTGGCTGATTTTCGGCGCATTTATGTTTGCCGCCGGCTATGATAAAACCCGCTTTGGCCGCCGCCTGGCGCTGATCCTGGTGAAATACCTCGGTCGCCGCAGTCTGACGCTGGGCTACGCCATTACCTTGGCCGATCTGCTGCTGGCGCCTTTTACCCCCTCCAATACCGCGCGCAGTGGCGGCACTATCTATCCGATTATTGCCAACCTGCCGCCGCTGTATGGCTCCAAACCCAATGATCCCAGCGCCCGTAAGATCGGCTCCTATCTGATGTGGGTGGCGATTACCGCAACCTGTATCAACAGCTCGCTGTTTCTCTCCGCACTGGCGCCCAACCTGCTGGCGCTGGCGCTGGTAAAAAGCACCGTCGGCATCAATATTGCGTGGGGCAGCTGGTTTATCGCCTTCCTGCCGGTTGGCGCACTGCTGCTGCTGACCATGCCGCTGCTGGCTTACTGGTTCTACCCACCGCAGGTTAAAGTTAACGACGAGGTGCCGCGCTGGGCGCAGCAGGAACTGGAGAAACTGGGCAAGCTGTCACGCAATGAAATTCTGCTGCTGCTGTTTGTCTGCTGTGCGCTGATAATGTGGATTTTCGCCGCCAGCTGGATTGAGCCAGCCCTCGCGGCGGTGCTGGTGATCACCCTGATGCTGTGGACCGGCGTGCTGGAATGGAATGACATCACCAGTAATAAACCGGCATGGAATACCTTTGTCTGGTTCGCCACCCTGGTGGCGCTGGCGGATGGTCTCTCTTCAACCGGATTTATCAGCTGGCTGGGTAAAGAGGGCGGCGTGCTGATGAGCGGCATCTCCCCGGGCGAAGCAACCATCATTCTGTTACTGGCCTATTACCTGCTGCACTATCTGTTCGCCAGCACCACCGCCCATACCACCGCGCTGCTGCCGGCGATGCTGACTATCGCCGCCACCATTCCGGGCATGAATATGATGGTGTTCTGTCTGATGCTGGTGACTTCGCAGGGCGTGATGGGCATTATTACACCTTATGGTACCGGCCCAAGTCCGATTTATTACGGCAGTGGTTATCTGCCGACCGCCGATTACTGGCGGCTGGGCAGCATTTTCGGCGCCATCTTCCTTGCCGCGCTAATCGCTATCGGTTACCCGTGGATGACCATGATGTTCGGATAACCGACGGGGCGGGCAGATGCCCGCTCAATAAATGGCTGGAAGATTTGAATTTATTGCTTATTAAGTGAGAAAAAAATGTCGAATAAACCTTTCCATTATCAGGCGCCTTTTCCGCTGGCGGCGGATGAGACCGAGTACCGGCTAATCAGCCGCGACTATGTTTCTGTCTCCGAGTTTGCCGGTCAGGAGGTGCTGAGCGTTGATCCCCAGGCTCTGACTCTGCTGGCGCAACAGGCCTTTCACGATGCCGCATTTATGTTGCGTCCTGCCCACCAGCAGCAAGTCGCGGCGATTCTTGATGACCCGCAAGCCAGTGAAAATGATAAATATGTGGCGCTGCAATTCCTCAGAAATTCAGAAATTGCCGCCAAAGGCATTCTGCCAACCTGCCAGGATACCGGCACCGCCATTATCGTCGGCAAAAAAGGCCAGCGCGTCTGGACCGGTGGCGGCGATGAAGAGGCGTTGTCGCGTGGGGTGTATAACACCTATATCGACAACAACCTGCGCTATTCGCAGAACGCCGCGCTGGATATGTATAACGAAGTAAACACCGGCACCAATCTGCCGGCGCAAATTGACCTCTACAGCGTGGATGGCGCGGAGTATAAGTTCCTCTGCATGGCGAAAGGCGGCGGTTCAGCGAATAAAACCTATCTGTATCAGGAAACCAAAGCGCTGCTCAGTCCGGGTAAACTAAAAGAGTATCTGATCGACAAGATGCGCAGCCTCGGCACCGCCGCCTGCCCGCCCTACCATGTGGCGTTTGTGATTGGCGGCACCTCCGCAGAAGCGACGCTGAAGACCGTTAAACTGGCCTCCACGCACTACTATGATGAGCTTCCGCATCAGGGTAATGAGCATGGTCAGGCATTCCGCGATCTGGCGCTGGAGCAGGAACTGCTGGAGGCCGCGCAGAACTTTGGTCTGGGCGCGCAATTTGGCGGCAAATACTTTGTGCATGATGTTCGCGTGATCCGCCTGCCGCGTCACGGCGCATCCTGCCCGGTCGGCATGGGTGTCTCCTGTTCCGCCGACCGCAATATCAAAGGCAAAATTAACCGCGACGGCATCTGGCTGGAGAAGCTGGAACATAATCCTGGTCAGTATATCCCGCAGGCCTTACGTGAAGCGGGTGAAGGCGAAACGGTAAACGTTGACCTCAATCGCCCGATGGCTGAGATCCTGCAACAGCTTAGCCGCTACCCGGTGGCGACCCGCCTCTCGCTCAGCGGCACCATCGTGGTGGCGCGTGATATTGCCCATGCCAGACTGAAAGAGTGCCTTGAACGCGGCGAAGCACTGCCGCAGTACGTGAAAGATCATCCGATCTATTATGCCGGACCGGCCAAAACGCCGGAGGGCTATGCTTCCGGTTCGCTGGGCCCGACCACCGCAGGACGGATGGACTCGTATGTTGATTTGCTGCAGTCGCAGGGCGCGAGCATGGTTATGCTGGCGAAAGGTAACCGCAGTCAGCAGGTGACCGATGCGTGCCATAAACATGGCGGCTTTTATCTTGGCAGTATCGGTGGACCAGCGGCGGTACTGGCTCAGCAGAGTATTAAGCGTCTGGAGTGCATTGCCTTCCCCGAACTGGGAATGGAAGCGATTTGGAAAATCGAGGTGGAAAACTTCCCTGCTTTTATCCTTGTCGATGATAAAGGGAATGATTTCTATCAGCAGATTACCTGCCGCCAGCAGTGTTCTGCCTGTATAAAATAATTCTCACCAGGTAATCCCGGGGCTGCTGCTGGCGACAGCAGCCCCGGTGACCGACAACGCAATATGCTTAGTGTAGCGGTGACTGCTTGCTTAACCAGTAATCGTGCAAGCTAAGCGCCGCAGGTGGGATATTCTCAATGCTGCCAAGAAACTCTTCCGGCGACATATTATCGATTTGCGCAAAGTTTTCCTCGCGACCATGCAGGGCAATCGCTGCCAGTGAAGGCTGCAGAGATTCCGGCAGGGATGACCAGTCATCGAGATCGACGCCCTTCATATAGCCAAAGCACCACTCTTCCACAATGGTATATTCCTGATCATCCAGATGGCTGGTGCCGAAAATCGGTTCAAACTGATCCGGATAGTCATTAAGTCGCTCTGTGATATCGTTCATATGCTGGAAGGTGAGATCGAGGAAACGCTGCAGTTCCTCTTCTGACTCCCACTCCGGCACACTGTTCTCCCCCCCCCAAAGCGCCACCAGCCACTCGCCCGGCTCCAGCTTGTTCGGGCCAGAAACGATAGCAGTCAGGAAGCCGTCCAGCTCCGAAACGTCCAGCATCGCATTGTCGTTGCCGTACTTCATCAGTACATCTTCCAGCCATTCCAGCTCTTCGAGCTCAAGTGGTCCTTGTTTCATGCTGTTGTCTCCTGCGGATACACGTTTCCCGCCGGGGATGACGCAAAGCGCCTGGCTTAGCAGGCACTGAACGGTCAAAAAACCCCCGGGGTTATTCAGATGGACCCAATCTTCCAGCATTTGAGGGGCAATTGATAGCAGCGATGGTTATTCACTGACTTTAGTCGGCTTTAAACGGGTCTTTATTGTCGTCTTCACTGTCATCGCGCTTACGTGGGATCTCACCATGCTTATTGGGCTGATCTTTTGCCGGGTGTTCGTCATCTTTGCCAGCACGCTGCATCGTTGGATTTTTCTCAGACATCGCTCTCTCCTTTTACTTCCAGTGAGTTAAGTCTAGTCGATAGTTATCAGCCGGGTTTAAAAAACGCCGGTTTAAACGGCTACCCATAAGCAAATAAAAAGATAAGCGGATCTTGTCATGTGTGTATATGTGTGTATTATTTATTCAGGGCCAGGAGGGCAAATGAAATCTACTGACCTGATAAAGGAGCTGGCAGAGGCCGGATGCGAACTCAAACGGCATAACCGCGGTAGCCACCAGATATGGTGGTCACCCATCACCGGGAAAACCTTCCCGGTGCCGCATCCGAAAAAGGACTTGCCTCTCGGCACTGTCAAATCCATTAAAAAAATGGCGGGGATTTAGGTCCCCGCCTTTTTCGGAGGTTATTATGTTTTTTTCCGTGGGCATAGAGACGCCAAAAGATGAAAACACCGCTTACGGTATGATTGTTCCTGCGTTTTCAGCTTATGACTACGGGTGCTTCTCCGCCGCTGACTCGCAGGACAAGATCGCCCCCATGGTGCGTGAAGCGATCCTGTTAACCGTTGAAGATATGCTGTTAAGCGGAAAATATTCAGTTGAGCAGATAAAGGATGCCGGTCATCTTGCCTATGCTGGCGATCGGGAATATGCGGATTATGATTGCTGGTTGGTTATCGATATTGATTTATCGCGGTTTGATGGTAAACAACAGCGTATTAATATCGCACTGCCTGATACTCTGATCAGTCGCATCGATAATCGCGTGCGAGAACAACCGGCGATATATCGCGATCGTAGCCACTTTATCGCCGAAGCCGCCCGCCATGAGCTGTCTGCCGGGTGACAGATCCCCTGCTATTCAGGCCATGACTTCCGGATAATATCGCGGTCCGGAAGTCATAATTGATCGTGTTATTGCTCGTAAAAAAACCAGTAACCCTGATTAATCAGCCCGGTGAGCTCAGCAACGAAAGCCGGACTGTGGAGCGCTTTACCCAGCTGCTGTTTACCGATAAGCGTGTAACGACACAGCGCATCAGCCGCGTCCGGATCAACCGTTTTCCACCCGTCGCTGTTGATAAAAAAGCTGTCACCAACCCGCAGCACCCGCAGCCCACTGAGGCGCGTCAGCACTTCACCGTCCATCAGCGCGTCGACAATCTCATTCTGCTGATAAGGCGGTTGTGCGGCGGCGATATCCAGCTCGTGGCGCGGCGTTGTCACAAAGCGACCAAACCACTGTTTAAAATCTCCCGGCTGATTAATCATATCGATCATCATCGTGCGCAGACGATCAAGCTCATAATCCTCCACCCGCCCGGCATGTTCGCGGCAGGTTAAATCAGGATCGCTGTAGTGTTCGCCACCCAGATCCTGTTCCAGCGCATAGTCCGCGAAACTGCTGATTAAATCCCGGCCATTGGGTCCGCGAAAACCAACGGAGTAGTTTAGCGCGGTCTGATGGGTGAAACCGTCGTGCGGGAAGCCAGGTGGGATATAGAGAATGTCGCCCGGCGCCAGATCTTCATCAATAATGGGCGTAAAAGGCTCAACATGCAGCAGCGCCGGATGCGGGCAAAACTGCTTCAGTGGGAGTTTATCACCCACGCGCCAGCGGCGGCTGCCCATTCCCTGGATAATAAACACATC
The DNA here is from genome assembly GCF_017875465.1 of Winslowiella toletana. Lineage (NCBI taxonomy): Bacteria > Pseudomonadati > Pseudomonadota > Gammaproteobacteria > Enterobacterales > Erwiniaceae > Winslowiella > Winslowiella toletana. Next base: position 3,733,584 of record NZ_JAGGMQ010000001.1, on the reverse strand, counting down.
ATACTGATCGATATGCGGTCCGACACCGCCGCCCGGCACCGAAAAAGAGATCATCAAATCGTCTAAACGCCAGTCCGGCAATACGCGAAACGGGCGCACCAGCTCCGCAGAGGGCGCATGCCAGTGGTTAACCGCCTGTGCCAGTAATGACCAGCCGGTTTCACCCAAATCATCAAAATGCGCAAAGGGTCCGTTGCTGGCCTGCCACTGACCATTGGCATGGCTGACCAGACGGCTGTCGACTTCCGCTTCCATCGCCAGCCCCGCCAGTTCGTCCGGCGTAATCGGATCAATAAACCCCGGCAAGGCATTTTTTAATACCACCGGCTGCTTTTGCCAGTACTTTTCCAGAAATTCGGGCCAGTTAATATCAAGCTGATAAGCCATACTTTCGCACCAGTTAGAAGATAAACGGGTGTGATTATAGGAAGGCTAATCGCGGGCCGGATTGTCGTGGGTCAAGGCTGTGTTGATGATATGAAAATAGGGGGTTGCTAACGCCGAACGGTCAGCGAATATAGCTGCGAATCACATCGGCAATACCTTTATTTGCTTCACGCCCATCGCGATGTTCAACATCATCGGCAACTTTCTCGAGGTACTTGTTCAGCTTGCCGCCGGTGGGTACATTGCCGTAGGCAATCAGCATCTGCACAATATTTCGCAGGGCAAGAACCTCAAGGGAGAGGCGTTCAATAACGGAATCTTTGTCTGGCATCGGGTGCTCCGGGGCGGGCGAATAATGATATTTTCACCAGAATAGCGGTGAAAGCCGGGAAGCAATCCGTGGAATACCGCTGCTTTTTGGCGCAATTATTGGCTGCAACCAATGCGGATGGTGGTGTGAAGAGCTGATAGCAAAGCGGCTGACACAGGGCGTGCCAGCCGCGCAGGAACTTAGTGGAAAGCGTTATTTAACAGGATAGAGGTAATTACCCCTGTCGCCGCCGCAATCAACACATAGTTACCGTCGATATACGCCCAGTGCTCACCGCGTGGTGGTTCACGCAGGCCACGCTGATGCCAGTCGCTTACGCGGTAGTCATCGCCACGGAAGTGTGGCGGCATCGGCTGGCCACGACGAAAGTCATGTCCCTGCCATGCAAAGCGGTCACGAGACTCGTAATGATGATCCGGGCCGCGGCCACGATCGTCATGACGATCATCGCGTCCATGATCCGGACCACGACCTGGGCCATCATGCCCTTCAGGGCCGCCGCGTCCATCATGGCCACCCTGCTGATGCCACTGCTGTCCCGGAGGGCCTTCGGCCTGGGTCACAGTGGAGAACAAAGTGCTGGCTGTGAAGACGGTCATTAAAAGTGCCAGAGTCGTTTTTTTCATGGTTGTATCCTCGATTTTCACACGGCCTGAGTTGCGCCGTTGAGAGATACTATCCGCGAAGTCATCCGATAAAAATATCTCCGAATGTCTTAAAAACCAGAAGCTTACTGTACTTTACCCCTCCTTAGCGCTTTCTTAACACTATGAATGAATTGTGTGCCTTACAAACGCGAATGATTTGTGTTAGGTGAGCCTGCGGCGACAGTTACGCCTCTGCGGATGTCATCTCTGGCGTTTCCAGTAGCCAGGCCTGCACATGCTCAGCCTGTTGGGCAAAGCGCTCTACCAGCACTTTCATTGATTGCGTATCCATCACCACAAACGGCTGACGCGTCCAGAGGATCACCTTTTTCTGTTCGATCAGCAGGCCGGTAATGATCGGTGGGTGCTCCAGCCCCAGCAGATTGCTTTGCAGTAAGATGGCCAGCGTTTCCCACTCATCATAGCGCTCTGGCGGAATGTCGAGCAGGCAACTGACGGTCAGAAATTCCTGCGGGGTTTCACTCAGCTCCAGCATCAGATCCTGACTGAGCGACAGGGTATAGCTGTCTGAATCGTCCAGCACCGGGGCCGCTTCACCTGCGGCTTGCAGCAGCGGTATCAATAAATTTTTCAGGGTATCAGAACCAGCCATCGTAGCCTCTCAAGGGTTATCAGCGGAAGAAAAATGATGCAAAGCGGGCGCTGCGACTGTTCAGTTCGCCCTCACGTTCGCGATCGCGGTGACGACGTGAACGGCGCGAGGATTCTGGCTGCGGGTCGCGCACTTCCACCCGGGCGGAACGGGAGGGTTGCGTTGAATAACGCGGCTCCCTTTCGCCGGCAAATGACTGACGGCGTGACGTGGATGGCCGCTCCGCCGCAAAGGACTGACGTCGGGGGCGTGGTTCTTCAGACATCGACATACGCCGCAGGCGCTCAGAGACCTCTGCTGCCGGTTCATAAACGGAAGCACGACGAGTACGGGTGCTGGCGCTACGCTGCGGTGCGCCGGAACTGCCGCCAGCAGTGGGCGGGTAATAGCGTGCAGGCCGGGGCTCCGCAGCGGAGGGACGTGGGCCGCTATAAATTTCCTGATATTCTGCTTTGGTCATATTCTGATCCACATAGCGTTTATCGCGGCCTGAACCATAACGGTAAGACTCGCCGAGGTTATCAGAGGCGTGAAACTGATCGTAAACCCAGCGTTTAGATACTGCCTTCTGAATCAACTCTTCGTTGCTGGGGTTGCCCAGTGCATCGTTTAATTCCGCAAACTCCCGCTCCACTTCGGCACGACTGACCATACCGCCACTGGTGAACGCCGCTTTCATAGTGGGATCGTATTGTGGAGTAAATTGATGTACCACTCTTGAGCTGGCGCTGGCGTAATGAAAGTTTTTCTCCAGCATCGCGCGGCTAAACAGCGCCCAGGGATCGGCGATCACTTTCTCATCAGGTGAGTTCGGATCACCGATAACCACATAGGTATGATCGGTTCTGCCGCGTGTTTCCACCACGGAGACGGGCTGGTTTAACCCGGAGCTGGCGATCAGCTGTGCGCAGACCATCGCCATCTCACCGCAGTTACCGACGCGAAAACGTTTTGCTTCCCACATGCTGTTAAGTGGCGTGATGCCCTGCTCTTTAATCCGCTTACGCATCACCAGCTGACGTTTTAAGGTTTCGCCGTTGGTGCTGACAGAGTGAAAACGCTGATCGCCGACGCCCATCGATAGAATACGGTGGGTATCCTGAATCGCCTGGTTGGCGACCCGCAACGCATCAAACTGCTGGCGGTTAACCTTTACCTCGCAGTCGCGGTGCGCGCGATTGCCCGGCTCCAGCGCCAGCCGGATATTAACTTTATCGCCGGGTCGCAGATCGCGCAGTTCACGGCTGGCAGGTGCAACGGGAATTCTCCCGGAAATCGGTGACGGCACAATAATCCCTCTTAACCATAACGGATGAAAAGGCACGACGGGCGCGCCACGTTATTTTGCTAACAGGGTGAGTGTGGGATATGGGGGGGAAGTTCCATTGGGCTGATAACTGACTATAAGCGGATGCTTACCAGACAGTATTTAGCCATCGCATTAAGATACCTCAGTTTTCAGCAAATTTGCTCTCAATAGTTCAAGAACAATATCCATCTGGGAGTTATGTGTTTTATTAGCACCAGCGACTGCTTTCCACAGTTCGTTCTTATCAGTAATACCCCCGGTAGCCCGCTGTACAGCATCAACCGCATAGCGCTTGTTTACATTCTCCGGCTTTAAACCGTAACTGCCCGCTGGAATACCCACTATCAGCCCCGCCTCACAAAGTCCCAAAAATGCATTTTTAGGGCAACTTTTTTTCCGCGAAGTCTCTTGAGTGGGGAAATATTCAGCCATCGTTTTTTCCCACTCCTGACGCATATCGGGCGACTGCTTTCCCTGATTTTTTCTCACCGTTACAACTGCTGCCTGAGCATATTTGGACATAGCGAATCTCTTTATCTGATGAAGTTATTTTCGTCGTTCTGCCCGCCGGGCCAGACCTTGTGCTTTACAAAGACCATTTGCAGGGCCGGAAGGAGTGCGTGAAATGACCTGTATCCTGTATAAGGACAAGCTTGAATATTTTCGTGTCGATTTCCTGCCAGTGGTGGTAACAGGCTCCTTATTTCCTGGTGAATCTGGTCTATATACGTCGATTTCGATGGTCTCGCGACGCTCAAATTCCGGCAGTGACGCATTAATATGTGAAGCGTTCGTCGGATTGCTAAACAGGTACAGCGTTTCGATCATGGCGTCGCACTCGTTGGCGTCAACATTACCACAACTGGCGCATCGCGCCGCAGGATGTATACCGGCTCGACGTTATCGCTGACTTGCTACATTGTCTCGCTAAGTACTTATGCGTATCTGTGAATGTTCATAAATGCATATTTGCCTGCTTGTAACGTTATGGTGCGGAAATTATGTCTGGTGCGGTGTTAAACACACACCAGCAGCGCGAGGAATTTCGATTAGATTTTTGACAGTCAGGTTGCCTTTAGCAGATAACGTCCGTAAATGTTCTGACGGGCAAGACCCGAGCCGTTGCTTTGGCGATAGCAGATAAAAAAAACACAATACGACGTGTAAAATTCTTTTATAACAGTCATATAGGGCAATTCATCAGGAACCTGAAAACGGATTGGATGCCAGCTAACAGCTATGCTAATTTTAACGAATCCAGCACTGCCACAACAAATTACATCACTGAATATTACAGATTACAGCGACGTTAGACGGACTCTGTCACAGAAGTGCCAGCAACTGTCGCCAGCTTACATTATCCCCGAGCAGTCACGGGCACTTCGGGCTGAGCCAAGGGAGGGTGGCGAAACAGGCGGTCGGCTTTTGCCTGTTGGTAATGATGGCTATAAAACGATAAAAAATGAAAGGAATCTATCATGCGCAGTAACGCAGAAATTGCCAGGCGTATTGCAAAAATCATCGTCTCGCCGGAGACGGCCATAGGACTGACGCACGGTATTTTGTCGGTTCCAACTGATATCGGATATCTTGCCTATGGGTTTATAGATACTGATACTCGCTCCCAGCGGGAGACAGAAACAATAAGAATGATTTCGGCCATAAAGCACGGCATTCTTGAAAATCATAACTTCATCAGGACTATTGAGACAGTTCTCAACATCTTCAACAAAAGCGTGCCCGAATCTAAGCAGAACGCCATTTACGGTAAGATTATTGCTTCTGTAGCTGGCCGGACGCTGACAAACTCCCTGATAGCTGGCAAGCTGGCTACGACGATTGCACAACGCAGTTCGTTTTTAATTACAATTCGTGGTGCCGCTATCGGAAATATTCTTTTGATAGGAGGAATGACTGAAAGGTGTATCTACACTTCATCGCGCCTCCAGCTGTACAATCCAGAGGTATACAACGCCCTGCGACATCGCGATCTTGATTTGCTTTACTTCCTTGTTGAACCGGCGCTTAACCCCTTTATCGAAGCCCTTGAGGTAAAACGGATGCAAGGACAACCGGCATTTGAAAGGATCATTGATATGGTGGAAAGTGAGATCAATGCGAGACGATAAAACGCCCAAACTGAGCCTGGGTAAACGTATCATGTATACCCTGATTGAAACCTCCGGTTCGATTATCGGTGGGTTATTGGTATTTGTGTGTTGTTACTGGTTCTTTCACTATGACACCTGGTTCGAACGCTTCGTGGCCATTGGTCTGTCGATATTAACTGTATATATCATTGGCAAGCTGTTACCAGAAAGGCCCGACCAATAAGCCATGCCCCGCATGGGCTTATCTTACTTTGTCGCGCCTCTATATAGCTCCTGGACTATCTGTAAGCGCACCCGTTTTAGTTCCACGCACTTTTTGAGATTTTTGGGGTTTCAGCCATCAGCCGGTACTCTTCCGGTGTCAGATTATTCAGGGATTCGTGGGGGCGCTCGCCATTATATTCAGCCAGCCAGCACTCTGTAATTTCACGTGCTTCATTCAGGGTTCTGAACAGATAAAAATCCAGTATCTCCGTCCGGTATGTCCGGTTGAACCGTTCGATAAAGGCATTCTGCGTCGGCTTTCCCGGCTTGATAAATTCCAGCAACACACCATGTTCTTCGGCCCATTGCGCCAGTGCCACTACAAACGCCGTCGGCCACAACGGAAGAAGCCCTGGTGCGCATCGGCAGGTGTATACCGTTGAGACCGATATCCGTGGCCAGCCAGCGGAGCACCGGCTGGCGGAAAGGCAAAAACAGACGAAACCGCTGCTGAAAGAGCTGGAAAGCTGGCTGCGCGAAAAGGTGAAGACGCTGTCGCACCACTCGGAAACGGCAAAGGCGTTCAGCTATGCGCTTAACCAGTGGGGTACACTGGCGTATTACAGTGACGACGGCTGGGCCGAACCTGACAACAACATCGCGGAAAACGCGCTGCGGATGGTGAGTCTGGGGCGAAAAAACTGGCTGTTCTTCGGCTCAGACCATGGCGGAGAGCGGGGTGCGCTGCTGTACAGCCTGATCGGGACGTGCAGACTGAATGGCATGGATCCTGAAAGTTACCTGCGGCATGTGCTGACGGTTATCGCGGACTGGCCGGTCACCCGGGTGCATGAACTGCTGCCGTGGAATATCGTTATCCCTTCTGATAAATAATCAATACGGCTCAGGCTGGACGCTTACTTTTGATCGAATATTTTGCTCATAAAAAAACCTCGCCGGAGCGAGGTGTGGTTACAAAATTTTATAAGCGTTTATATATCAACATAGAGAAGAAGGTTTATAACGAGCTTTTCTTGGCGTCTTCAATCTCCGCGTTGCAAGCATCTATGCTGTTGAAGTCATACTGAAGAAAAACATACCCCTTGCTGGAGCCATTAGCCCTTGCTTCCATAGAGACCGATGTAAGATTGTTTTTAAAAGGTGTTGCAGATGTTTCTTTCCATTGAGCTGACAGGAAGCGCTCTTTTTTGTTCAAGGCCATCATCCAGTCCTGAGGGTCTTTCCAGATTGAACCTGATAGCAAGAAATCAGTTTTTTCAGGATTTCCATAAATCGAAGACAAGGAGCTTAGCAGCTCTTTGTATTTTGATTGAAGAGCGAGACCATAGCTGTCCGTATCAACGCTTTTTCCCAATGCTCTGATTTCACATAGGCCGGATTTTGGAGAGATGAGAAGACCATAAACCGCAAAATCAGCGTTATTTTTCGGTAGAGATTGTGACGTATAGAGGTTGGGTACATTTTCAACAGGTTTTAACTCTTCACCAGTCATATCTTCGATATTCTTTTTGGTCAAACCTGACTCTAAACCAAACGGCCCCTCACCCGGTGGGAGTAATGGCTGAATGTTACTAGCCTGCGCTGACTTCTGAATTTGCTTAGCTTCCGCAGTGTTGTCTTGCTTCAAGTCAGATGGCATAGCGTTAGCAAGTCCATACCTGGCTGAAAGGTAGCGTTGTTGAAGCATCGCCATGGTTTGTTCCTGAGTTGCGATTGCTGCCAGTTTTATCGCAAGAACCAAGCCACCGCTATATTGATTGGCCTCTGCTTTAGCCTGAGAAATCTGATCATTTAACGCATCTATTTCGCTCTTAATTGACTCAGATGCCGCCTCATCAGACTTTGCGCCGGGAACATCCATTGTTATTTTTGCGCCTGACTCAATAGCATTAATACGCTGCTTAATTAGCGCTTGGTTTGTCTTGAGAATTTCCACTCTGGCGCTTATTAAAGTCTTTATCAACCCGCCAGAGTAGTTCTGATTGGCCGCATTCGCAGACGAAATCTCACTTTCTGTCTGTGATAACTCCACCTTGAGTTGCTCAACTTTTTGTTTCTCTTCGGGAGAAAGCTCCTTTGGCCCACATCCTGTCAAAATGAACACAGATATAAAACATGCCAGAATAGACTTTTTCATTTCCTTGCCCCATAGAAAAAAGCCACCCGAAGGTGGCTTAGTATCAGATGTGGTTTTCACATCCCATCTGTGATTTGTCGATGATTTGCGTTCCTTCAACACGGAATCCGTAAGTGCCGAAGAGGAATGCGTGGTTTAACTGGTAGATAACCACATCACTCAGGCCCACCGCACACTTATCTTTCTCAATAGCATGATCCATCGCTGTTTTGACGTTAGGAATACCTAAAGGGAAAATAACGATTGGGGCTTTATCTTCGCCAGTAACGCGCGCACCTTTTTCAAACTTAGCTGCGTTTAGATTATAATTTTTAGTGCTCGCAACAGTCATGTCAGCTACGCGAACGGTACACCCTGAAAGTAAAAGCGCTCCGAGCGCCAATGCCAAAACCTTTTTCATTTAATGCTTCCTTTGATTGCAATCGGAAACATCCTATCAATAATTATTAACATTGCAATTGTTGTTGTCTCCTCTGTTCTCCCAACTTTCCTCGATAGATAACTCACTTCTTTTTCAATCTGAACGCCTCGCCGCCCGGTCTGACTAAGCCCATACGGTGTTGTGTATCGGCTGCGGCTTTGGTCACGTCGCCAAAGGTGTCGATTAGCACTGGTGGTCTCACCCGCTTCGCCAGGCATTCGTTGCGGCGGTTTCTGAGCCATTCGCGTCCTGCTTCGGTAGCCGATCCATAAAGCACCTTCTTTTCACCCTGTGGCGTGATGGTCTGCGCTGCGACCACATTGCCGGACTCATCAACCAGCGAGAGAAGAATGGATCCATCGGGCAGGCAAGGCAGGTTGAAGCCATCTAGCCCTTTGGCGATTAGGTATTCGCTTTCAATTCGTGTGGTTTGTTCTGCCAACCTCTGGTTGTGGCTCACAAAACTATCGCGCCGCTGCTCCGCTTCTGTTATTTCTTTCAGCTGGCGTTCCTGCGAAAGCAAAAGGACTAATTATGAGTACAGCCCTCTTCCTGAAAATTGACGGTATCACTGGCGAATCGCAGGACAGTAATCATAAAGGCTGGATTGCCATCGATTCATTATATGGAGAGCCAGTCAGGGGGATATGAGCGCAGCTGACGAAGATGGGGCTGAAAGGTTTAGTACGGTGATCTGACTCTACAGATGCTATCTCTGCCATTATGCGATATGTCTCCAATGGTAAGCATCCAGGCAAAATTGAACTCTCCGTATGCCAAGCAGGCGGCAGCCAGATTGAGTATTGCCGTATAACACTTGAAGACGAGTTGAACACCAAAGTGACCTTTATTGGTACGACTAATTGATATTTAATCAGTCTGTCTTATCAGTTGCTGACTTTTAAGGTCAAAACACAGTATTGGGAACAGGCTTCAACTGCTGGCAAAGGTGCGGAGTCTTAGTCTGGCCGGGATATTAAAGGCAACAAAGAAGCTTAATTAGTTATCTGTAAATGTACGTGTTCTATGCATTGGATAGGAGTCAATCGAAATGGTGCGCCGTTATGCTCACCTGGCGCCAAACCACCTGACCGAACATGCGTGCAAAATTGACGCACTTTTGGCGGTTAACGACACAAATATGACACAAGGGGATAATCAGGCTGGATTGAGAATTTTGTAACTACTTGATTTGTAATGGTACGCCCTACAGGATTCGAACCTGTGACCTACGGCTTAGAAGGCCGGTGCTCTATCCAACTGAGCTAAGGGCGCATGGTGATTGCGTCGGATTATACGGCGCGCACATGGTGAGTCAACGTTTTTACCGTGTTGTGCGCACTGTTGCTGCACTATTGAGCAGTCACCCTGCCCTGAGAGCAAAATGGCGTAATTTTAGTGGCGGTTCAGGCGGGAATGAATGGAATAGATATTGCCATACTCCTCGCCACTCATCTCATCCGCTGGCGCAAAGCGCGCGTTATAGCGCAAGCGGAAAGCATGCATCTCCTGCGCGTCGGGTTCAATTTCCCGCAGAAAACTGAGCGCCAGCCGAACATGCTCCGCGCTTAGATCGGTTGGCAGATAAGCCTTACGCAACACGCCGCGCCAGAACTCAAGGTTAGCGTCGGATTCATCAACAATAAACACCTGCCAGATAAACAGCACGCTGGCAGCATTAGCAACATGAGACTCATTATCTCGTGCCAGATAATCGACAAATTCTTCTCCGGCGGTTTTTCCCATCAGGCTAATCAGCGATTCAACGTAGACGGGATCAAGGTTCAGCCGTTTGCTCAGCGCTTTGGTTGCACGGCGCGAACGTGAGTTCAGTACTCTGAAGCCAATGGCAAACACCACGACCAGGGTTACAAGCATCAGCCAGATCATTTACTATCCTGCCCAAAGGCGCTTTATTCGGGGAAATCCGCGGCGACAGAGTAACAGCCAGCCCCAGGTCAGACAACCGGCGGCAGTTATCCGCATTCACAGAGTATTCTGTGCCTGACAGCGGCGCTCGCTTCTGCCAGAATAGGCGCATTCCCCGATTTAACTCAAAACAGATGGATTTCCTCTCTGATGGTAGCAAAAATTATTGACGGTAAAACGATTGCGCAGCAGGTGCGCCTTGAGGTTGCGGAAAAAGTTAAGCAACGTCTGGCAGCCGGTAAACGCGCACCTGGCCTTGCTGTAGTATTAGTCGGGGAAAACCCGGCGTCACAGATCTATGTCGGCAGCAAACGTCGCGCTTGCGAAGAAGTCGGTTTTATCTCCCGTTCTTACGATCTGCCCGCCACCACCAGCGAAGCCGAGTTACTGGCGCTGATTGAAACGCTGAATAATGACCAGCAAATCGATGGCATTCTGGTGCAGCTGCCGCTACCGGCAGGTATCGACAATGTTAAAGTGCTGGAACATATCTCGCCGGATAAAGATGTCGATGGCTTCCATCCGTATAACGTTGGTCGCCTGTGTCAGCGCGCACCGAAACTGCGTCCCTGCACCCCTCGTGGGATTGTGACGCTGCTGGAACGTTATAATATCGAGACTTATGGTCTGAATGCGGTCGTGGTCGGCGCGTCGAATATTGTTGGCCGTCCAATGAGCATGGAGCTGCTGCTGGCTGGCTGCACCACCACCGTCACCCACCGTTTTACCAAAGATCTGCGCCATCATATTGAGCATGCGGATCTGCTGGTGGTTGCAGTGGGTAAACCTGGCTTTATTCCGGGCGACTGGATTAAACCAGGCGCGATCGTTATTGATGTCGGGATTAACCGTCTGGAAAGTGGCAAAGTCGTCGGTGATGTGGCCTTTGAAGCTGCCGCCGAACGCGCGGCATGGATTACCCCGGTGCCTGGCGGTGTCGGGCCGATGACGGTGGCAACCCTGATTCAGAACACCCTGCAGGCATGCGAAGAATATCACGATGGAGCAGCAAAATAATGGCGACCTTTTCTCTGGGTAAACACCCACACGTTGATTTATGCGATCTGCTGAAGCTGGAAGGCTGGGTGGAGAGTGGTGCGATGGCGAAATCGCTGATTGCCGAAGGCCATGTCACGGTAAATGGCGCAGTGGAACTTCGCAAGCGCTGCAAAATTGTCGCCGGACAAGTGGTAGAGTTTGATGGCAATCAGGTGACGGTTACCGCCTGATAACGGCAGCTGAAGCTGCCGGGGCGGCGTTTTCGCCGCCCGTGACGGTGATTAACACCGTTCTCACATTAAGCCGGGAGCCGAAAACGGCTCCCCTACGTTAGTGCAGATAATCCCGGGCAATCCTGAATTACTTACGACGCCAGCGGGTTCCCTGCGGGCCATCTTCCAGTACAATTCCCAGTTCATTCAGCTTGTCACGCGCGATATCCGCCTGCGCCCAGTCTTTCGCCTGACGCGCATCAATGCGCATTTTGACCAGCGCTTCAATTTCCGCCACTTGCTGATCGTTGCTGTTTGCGCCACTTTGCAGGAACTGCTCAGGATCCTGTTCCAGCAGCCCCAGCACGCCAGCCAGCTGACGCAGACGCGCTGCCAGACCATTCGCTGCAGTCATATCTTCCGCTTTCAGACGGTTAACTTCACGCGCCAGATCAAACAGCGCGGAGTAAGCTTCTGGCGTATTGAAATCGTCATCCATCGCTTCACGGAAACGCACGTCAAACACTTCACCACCGGCGATATCAGCACTGGCGTCAGTATTGCGTAGCGCGATATACAGACGCTCAAGCGCAGCACGCGCCTGCTTCAGATTATCTTCACCGTAGTTCAGCTGACTGCGATAGTGGCCGGACATCAGGAAATAACGCACGGTTTCTGCGTCGTAGTGCGCCAGCACGTCGCGCACGGTAAAGAAGTTATTCAGTGATTTCGACATTTTTTCACGGTCGATCATCACCATACCGGAGTGCATCCAGTAGTTAACATACGGACCGTCATGCGCACAGGTCGACTGCGCAATTTCGTTTTCATGGTGCGGGAACATCAGATCGGACCCGCCGCCATGAATATCAAAGTGATCGCCAAGCTGTTTGCAGTTCATCGCCGAACATTCGATATGCCAGCCCGGACGGCCTGCGCCCCATGGCGATGGCCAGCTTGGCTCGTCAACTTTTGACATTTTCCACAGCACGAAATCCATTGGATTACGTTTCACATCTTCAGCAACTTCGACGCGTGCGCCAGCCTGCAGCTGCTCAAGATCCTGGCGGGATAATTTTCCGTAATCCGCATCGCTCTCAACGGAGAACATCACATCGCCATTACTGGCGACATAAGCATGTTCGCGTGCAATCAGCTTGCTGACCAGTTCGATAATCTCACTGATATGCCGGGTGGCGCGTGGTTCCTGGTCCGGCGGCAGAATATTCAGCGCAGCGAAATCCTTATGCATCTCCGCAATCATACGGTTAGTCAGGGTTTCAACACTTTCGCGGTTTTCATTGGCGCGTTTAATGATTTTATCGTCAATATCGGTAATATTGCGTACATAATTCAGCTGATAACCGCTATAACGCAGATAACGCGCCACTACATCAAATGCGACAAATGTCCGTCCATGGCCGATATGGCACAGGTCGTAAACGGTAATTCCGCACACGTACATGCCAATCTGACCAGCATGGATAGGTTTAAATTCCTCTTTTTGACGACTCAGGGTGTTGTAGATCTTTAGCATTGAGACATTCCGTATTACGTGTGCGGGTTAACGAAACTGATTATCCCCTGCGTACTTGACGTTGCAGCGGCGTCAGCGGCGGTCATTCACCCGAATCACTGAGTTTAATCAGCTCATCGGGATTCATGCCCTTGCTGCCTTGCCGCAACGACAATTACCTGGGTATATAAAGGGTTATTTTGACGTATTGTTAACGTAAGCGCGATGCATTGCAAGGAGATGGCTGCAACTACGACTTTCTCACCTGCTGACGCGTCATCACAATTTGTGATATAAGAGGCGTCTATTTAAACTGGCCCGGCATTTTTACAACTCTGCCGTGGGTACAGTCGTTTAAAACTCCCACCTTAACAGGACGAGATTATGGTTACTTTCCAGACTAATCATGGCGATATCGTTATCAAAACTTTCGACGATAAAGCTCCCGCTACCGTGCAGAACTTCCTGGATTACTGTCGTGAAGGTTTCTACGACAACACCATTTTCCACCGTGTCATCAACGGCTTTATGATTCAGGGCGGCGGCTTTGAACCTGGCATGAAGCAGAAAGATACCAAAGAAGAGATCCGTAACGAAGCGAACAACGGCCTGAAGAATACCAAGGGCACACTGGCAATGGCGCGTACTTCCGCACCACACTCAGCCACCGCTCAGTTCTTTATCAACGTTGCGGATAATGACTTCCTGAACTTCAGCGGCGAAAACCTGCAGGGCTGGGGCTATTGTGTGTTTGCTGAAGTGGTTGAAGGTATGGACGTGGTTGAGAAAATCAAAGGCGTTTCTACCGGCCGCAGCGGCATGCACCAGGATGTGCCAAAAGAAGACGTGCTGATCCAGAAAGTGACCATTAGCGAGTAATGTCACGCACGCTTTTTATCGCAGATCTGCATCTGTGTCATGAAGAACCGGCAATTACTGCCGGTTTTCTGCGTTTTTTGCAGCGCGAGGCGCTGAATGCTGACGCGCTGTATATTCTTGGCGATCTGTTTGAAGCCTGGATTGGTGATGACGATCCTCAACCACTGCATGCTGAAATCGCCGCCGCACTGCTGGCCGTGAAACAGCATGGCGTCCCCTGCTACTTTATCCATGGCAACCGCGATTTTCTGCTCGGCCACCGCTTTGCGCGCGCCAGCGGCATAACACTGCTACCGGAAGAAAAGGTGCTCGATCTGTATGGCAAACGCGTGCTGATCCTGCATGGCGACACCCTGTGTACTGATGATGAAGGCTATCAGCGTTTTCGCCGTAAGGTGCATCAGCGCTGGCTGCAGAAGCTGTTTCTGGCTCTGCCGTTGTTTATTCGTCAGCGCATTGCCGCACGCATGCGTGCCGGCAGTAAAAATGCCAATAGCAGCAAATCCGCAACCATTATGGACGTCAATCAGCAGGCAGTTATCGACGCCATACAGCGCCATCAGGTGCAGTGGATGATTCACGGCCATACCCACCGACCGGCAGTGCATCAGGTGCAAACCGGTGATATCAGCGCCGAACGTGTTGTACTGGGCGCCTGGCATCATGAAGGCTCAATGATTACAGTTGATGCCGACGCAGTGACCCTCAGCACTTTCCCTTTCTGAATTACACTTTAAAAAAGCTGGCTTTTGCCGCCGGATACGGCGACGCAACCGTTTTCCTTGCTGGCGAGTCATGCTATTCTCTTTGCCCTTCCCACCCGCCCTGTTAAAGTCGCGCGGGTGAAGTTTGTACAATCACAGGAGTCAGACTCGCATGTCATCCAACGCCGCCCCAGCCCGCATTGCCATTGTTATGGGTTCGAAAAGTGACTGGGCTACTATGGAATTTGCCGCAGAAATCCTTACCAGCCTTGCGGTTCCTTTCGACGTTGAAGTGGTCTCAGCCCACCGTACCCCGGACAAACTGTTCAGCTTTGCGGAAAATGCTGCGGGCAATGGCTATCAGGTGATTATCGCAGGCGCCGGCGGCGCAGCGCATTTGCCAGGTATGCTGGCAGCGAAAACGCTACTGCCAGTGCTGGGTGTGCCGGTGCAGAGCGCAGCATTAAGCGGCGTCGACAGCCTCTACTCGATCGTGCAGATGCCACGCGGTATTCCGGTCGGCACGCTGGCGATTGGTAAAGCAGGTGCGGCAAACGCTGCTCTGCTGGCTTCGCAGATTCTGGCCATCCATGATACAGAGCTGGCGGTACGTCTGGCTGACTGGCGTCAGAGCCAGACCGACGAGGTGCTGAACAATCCGGATCCACGGGGTAATGCATGAAACCGGTTTGCGTATTAGGTAACGGTCAGCTTGGACGCATGCTGCGCCAGGCTGGTGAGCCGCTGGGTATTGCGGTCTATCCGGTGGGCCTCGATGCCGAGCCGGAAACGCTGCCGATCCAGCAAAGTGTGATTACCGCCGAGATTGAACGCTGGCCGGAAACCGCATTAACCCGTGAGCTGGCGCGTCACCCGGCGTTTGTAAACCGCGATATCTTCCCACAGCTGGCGGACCGCCTGACGCAAAAACAGCTGCTCGATCAGCTGGGTCTGGCCACCGCGCCATGGCAACTGCTGGCGTCTGCTGAAGAGTGGCCGCAGGTGTTCGCGTCGCTCGGTGAACTGGCGATCGTTAAGCGCCGTACCGGTGGCTACGATGGCCGCGGTCAGTGGCGCTTACGCGCCAGCCAGACCAGCGAGTTACCGCAGGATTGTTATGGTGAGTGCATTGTTGAGCAGGGTATTAACTTTTCCGGTGAAGTTTCGCTGGTTGGCGCCCGTGGTCACAATGGCGAAACGGTGTTCTATCCGCTGACCCATAACCTGCATCAGGAAGGCATTCTGCGTACCAGCGTGGTACTGCCACAACCCGATGCCGCACAGCAGCAGCAGGCTGAGCAGATGCTGGGCGCAATTATGAACCAGCTGCAATATGTTGGCGTGATGGCGATGGAGTGTTTCGTGGTTCCGCAAGGTCTGCTGATTAACGAACTGGCGCCGCGTGTGCACAATAGCGGCCACTGGACGCAAAATGGCGCGTCCATCAGTCAGTTCGAACTGCATCTGCGCGCGATCCTCGACCTGCCGCTGCCGAAACCGGTGGTCAGCACGCCGTCGGTGATGGTGAATCTGATCGGCACCGATCTCAACCTGCAATGGTTACAGCAACCGCTGGTCAATTTGCACTGGTATGAGAAAGAAGTGCGTCCGGGTCGTAAAGTGGGCCACCTGAATCTGAATGACGTTCAGCCAGGCGAACTGAGCAAAGCGTTAACCGCGCTGACGCCAATGTTACCGCCGGAGTATGCCAGCGGTATCGCCTGGGCCTGCGAGAAACTGGGTTAATCAGATGGGAGGCATCGCTGCCTCCCTTTTTTATCCAGCGTAATAACTTCTGAACAATGCCTTACCCTTCAGCAACCGCACGCCCATCCAGCCACCACAGACCGACAGCAACAACGCGCCGGTAAATGGCAGTACTACCCACAGCGTAAAATCAGGCTGCCACGGGAAATCAAACACCTTACGTTGTAATCCCCATAACGCGGCCTCAGCCCCAATCGCAGCGGCAACCCCGGAAACCAGCCCCAGAATGGCAAACTCACTCCATAACGTGCCGCGCAGCAACTTTTTACTGGCGCCTAACGTGCGGTAAACTACCAGTTCCTGACGCCGCTGACGCATTCCCACCTGGATTTGGGCCAGCAGCAGCAGTACGCCACAGGCGGTAACCAGCACCACCATAATCTCCAGCGCCTGACTGACCTGCGTCAGCACCTGCCCGACCTGGCGCAAAATACTGCCAATATCCAGCAGGCTGAGCGTCGGGAACGCGCGGTTTAACTGCGCCAGCAGCGCCGGATTATTGTCCATACGGAAACTGGTCAGCCAGGTTTGCGGCTGCTGATCGAGCGCGCCTGGCGGGAAGATAAAGAAGAAGAATGGCCGCAGACTCTCCTGATCGATCGAACGCAGGCTGGTAATTTTGACCGAGAAGTTCTGTGTATCACCGGTAAAAGTCAGCGTATCACCCAGTTTAAGTCCCAGCCGCTCCGTCAGCTCTTCCGCCATCGACACTTCGCCCTGTTTCGGCGGCCAGCTGCCAGCCACCACCGGACTGTTATCCGGTGGCTGCGCCATCCACGTAAGATTGATTTCGCGGTTGTAGGTATTATCCTGCGCCGGATCCACTGGCTTATCGTTAGTCTCAGTAAGACGCACGCGTGCAATCGGGTAAAAGGTTTCGGTTTTAACCTGATGCTGTTGCAGGAACGCTTTGACCTGCGGCACCTGCTCAGTGGCAATATTCAGCAGATAATAGTTAGGACTGTCCGGCGGCAACTGTTTCTGCCAGCGATCCAGC
The DNA here is from genome assembly GCF_017875465.1 of Winslowiella toletana. Taxonomy (NCBI): domain Bacteria; kingdom Pseudomonadati; phylum Pseudomonadota; class Gammaproteobacteria; order Enterobacterales; family Erwiniaceae; genus Winslowiella; species Winslowiella toletana. The sequence goes on along the minus strand of NZ_JAGGMQ010000001.1, from coordinate 3,716,400 downwards.
AGATCGCCACGCATCACCAGCAGCAGCGCCAGCAGCATAAATGACAGGGAAAACGCCGCCAGCTGACTCAGCGTGGTCAGCGGCTGGCGTAGCAGGCGATTAATTGCCAGGCGAAACGCCAGATTACGCACCGACAGTTTACGCAGCAGCAATAAGCCGCCCCAACCCACCGCCCCCAATAGCAGCGCCAGCAAAACAATCCCGGCCACCAGCGCCCACAGCAGTTTGCTGCCGCCAACCAGCAACGCCAGTAAACCAGTCACCACCAGCGCCATCACCGGCAGATAAAACTTCAGCGGCCAGATATTGGCAATTGCATCGCGTCGTAGTACCCGTAGCGGTTGTGTCGCCAGCAGCAAGCGATAAGGGCGCAGCCCCACCAGCAATGAAATAACAAATAGCGAACCGATGGCCCATAACCATGGCCAGATACTGGATGGCGGTAGCGCCGCTGGCAGCACAGGTTTCAGCATCTGCAATAGCAGCGCCTCAAATCCTAACCCTAATACACTCCCGCCCACTGCGGCCAGTAATAATACCGCCAGCCACTGCCCGACAATCAGCTTACGCAGCGCCGCACGGTTGGCGCCGAGGGTTTTCAGCACCGCCACTAAATCGTAGCGGCTGCGGCAATAGTGACTCATCGCCACGGCGACCGCAGAGATCGCCAGCATCAGCGTCAGCAGCGCGGAAAGCAGCAAAAATTGCTGCGCGCGCTGCATCGAGCGGCCAAGCGCATCCTCGGAGTTATCAACGCTAATCCAGCGCTGATTAGCCTTCAGCTGCGGCTCAATCCAGCTGTCGTAGCGGCTGAGCTGTGGCGCCTCGCCGGAAAATTTGTAGCGCCAGGTCAGGCGACTGCCCGGCTGAATAGCGCCGGTTTTCGCCACATCCGCCAGGTTCATCAGCAGGCGCGGTGCGGTCTGGAAAGGGTTAAAACCCGCGTCCGGCTCCTGAATAACCACTCCGGCAATACGCAGCGATGTATCGCCGACATCCAGCATATCGCCGGTTTTCAAATTCAGCAGCGCCAGCAAACGCGGAGCCGCCAGCACCGTACCGGCCTGCGGCTTCAGATTCGCCGGTTCCGTCGTCAGCTGACCAAACATCGGATAAGCATTGTCCACCGCTTTTACCGATGCCAGTTGCGGCGTATTCTCCGCAAACGTCATGGTCATAAAACTCAGCTGGCTGCTGACCTGCAGTCCCTCACGCCGTGCCTGCGCCAGCCACTCCGTCGGCACTTCACCGGAACTGCTTAACGTACGGTCACCGGCCATAAAATCACGGCTCTGCTGGCTCAGTCCTTTTTCCATACGGTCGCTAAGCGAACCCAGCGCCAGTACGCAGGCAACCGCCAGTGTCAGCGCCAGCCAGACAATCAGCAGTGAGGGCGAGCGCCACTCACGCCAGAACCAGCGCCAAATCATGCTTCCTCCCACAATTTTCCGTCGCGCAGACGCAGGCGGCGATCGCAGCGCGCCGCCAGCTGCTCATCGTGCGTAACCAGAATCAGGGTGGTGGCAAGATCGCGATTGAGGGAAAACAGCAGGTCGGCAATGCGATCGCCGGTTTTGCGATCGAGATTACCGGTCGGTTCATCGGCAAACAGCAGATCGGGACGACCATTAAAGGCGCGCGCCAGCGCCACACGCTGCTGCTCGCCACCGGAAAGCTGCGCCGGAAGATGGTTCAGGCGTTCCGCTAATCCCAGCTGGGATAACAGCGCTCTTGCCTGTTCGCGGCTCTGGTTTTCGCTATCGCCGCGCAACAATGCCGGGAGTTGCACGTTCTCCAGCGCATTCAGGGTTGGCACCAGCATAAAAGACTGGAACACAAAGCCGACATGCCGGGCGCGTAATTCAGCCCGCTGCTCTTCGTCACGCTGATGCAACGGCTCGCCACACAGGAAGACTTCTCCCTCACTGCCATCATCCAGCCCGGCAAGAATGCCTAACAGGGTGGATTTCCCCGATCCTGATTCACCAATCAGGGCGATCGTTTCAGCCGGTTTGACAACCAGCTCAACTCCGGTGAGGATATTGAGCTGATGCTCACCCTGACCGACGGACTTACTAAGACGATGAACTTCAAGAATGTTTTCCGCTGGCATTACCCTTTCCTGTTATTATTGTTACTCATTTCGCGCGTGGCGTCGGCAGATACACTGCTGGTTCTCGGCGACAGTTTAAGCGCCGGATATCGCATGTCCGCCAGCGCCGCATGGCCTGCGCTGCTCAATGATAAATGGCAAAAACAACCTGACGTTATTAACGGTAGCATCAGTGGTGACACCGCAACCCAGGGCCTGAGCCGCTTGCCCGCTCTGCTGAAACAACATCAACCACGCTGGGTATTGATCGAACTGGGTGGAAATGATGGTTTACGTGGCTTCCCGCCACAAAATGTGGAGCAGGATCTGCGTAAAATCATCGGCGACATTCAGGCAGCCAAAGCCCAGCCGTTGTTGATGCAAATCCGTTTGCCAGCGAACTATGGTCGCCGCTATAACGAGGCGTTTAGCGGGATCTATCCGAAGCTGGCGCAAGAGTACAACATCCCATTAGTCTCCTTTTTTATGGAGCAGGTCTATCTGAAACCTGAATGGATGCAGCAGGATGGCATTCATCCCAATCCCGATGCGCAACCCTTTATCGCCGACCTGATGGCCAGAGAACTGGCTCCTTTAGTTAAGCATGAGTAGCGGCAAAACGTGACGGCTGTCAGGTAAAGTTATGCAAAAATCCGCAGCCGGATTTATAAAAATCAAAAGATTAAGTGTCACAATGGCGGAGTCACTTCGGGACGGGTGCTCGGGGATCTCTGCCAGACAACCAACCGGCGGGAGTTCCCTCCCGCCGCTGGGTTGCCTTAACCTCTGGATTCGTAAGCCAGAGTCGCCACAACCTCTGTATTACTATGTCTGATATATAATTCGCAAAGTGAATTACGAATTATCCACGCAACAATAAGTATTGTCGCACAGATAATTATCAGACTCAGTAATCGCAGTTTTAATGGCGTCATTGCCTTATCTCCTTATTGCCTTGCGGCAGGTAAAAGGCTACCATCATGCTGTCTGGGCATGAGAGCGGCCTCACTTTGACTTTATCGTCGGGTGGGGCCTTTCTCTTTTTGTCCCTTGCCAATGCTCAGGACAAAAAAGATCCAGAGCACCCGCCGCAGAGTTTATATTTCACGCCATCGTTTACGCAATATAAAATACAGATAAGGCGCAGTTAATTTAAGCCCGCCATCAAAAATTTCAATCCTGATATTTAAAACTAAAAATAATTATCGCAGGAATAATTAAGGGCGGGTGCTCGGGGATCTCTGCCAGACAACCAACAGGCGGGAGTATTCTCCCGCCGTTGGGTTGCCTTAACCTCTGGATTCGTAAGCCAGAGTCGCCACAACCTCTGTATTACTATGTCTGATATATAATTCGCAAAGTGAATTGCGAATTATCCATGCAACAATAAGTATTGTCACACAGATAATAACCAGACTCAGTAATCGCAGTTTTAATGGCGTCATTGCCTTATCTCCTTATTGCCTTGCGGCAGGTAAAAGGCTACCATCATGTTGTCATGCATGAGAGCGGCCTCACTTTGACTTAATCGTCGGGTGGGGCCTTTCTCTTTTTGTCCCTTGCCAATGCTCAGGACAAAAAAGATCCAGAGCACCCGCCGCAGAGTTTACACTCATCGTTTTTTATTTAGCAATATAAAATCACCTTAAGTTACTGTAAAATATAATCTTTAATTTGCATGCTTTTAATTTATCCAATTGCATTTTTATATCCAAAAATTCTAATCAGATGAGCACGCTTTATTTCAACCAACTAATGCCACTGCAGCGATATAACGTGTAGACTGATGGCAGGAAAACAGGATATTGTTAAAGCAACGCACCATCCTGACAGATAAATAACATCTTTAGCGCAGAGGATTATGCAAAAATCGATATTAATTACCGGCTGCTCAAGCGGCATTGGTCTGGTGGCAGCTAATGATTTACTGCATCGTGGTTATCGGGTGTTTGCCGCCTGCCGTAAAGCCGACGATGTGGCGCGTATGGATCAACTCGGTTTTACCGGCATTGAACTCGACCTTGATGATGCGCATAGCGTTGAACGCGCGGCGCGACAGGTGATAGAGCTGACCGGTAATAATCTCTACGCGCTGTTTAACAATGGTGGTTATGGCGTCTATGGCGCACTGGATACGCTGTCGCGTCAGCAGCTGGAGCAGCAATTCTCCACCAACTTTTTTGGCGTCCATCAGCTAACCATATTGCTGTTACCGGCGCTGCTGGCCAGTGGCGCAGGCCGCATTATTAATACCAGTTCGGTGATGGGATTAGTGTCAACGCCGCGTCGTGGCGCTTATGCTGCGAGCAAATATGCACTGGAAGCCTGGTCAGATGCGCTACGCATGGAGCTGCATGGCACTGGGGTGCGCGTCAGCCTGATTGAGCCAGGTCCGATTCACACCCGCTTTACCGATAATGTAAACCAGACCAGGCAGGATCAACCCGTCACCAACCCGGGTATCGCCGCACGTTTTACTCTGCCGCCTGAAGCAATCCTGCCTGAATTGCGCCATGCTTTAGAGAGTCGTCGGCCCAAAATACGTTATCCGGTGACCCTGGTGGCGCACGCTATGACTATTTTGCGCCGCCTGTTGCCGGGCTGGATGCTGGATCGCATTTTGCGCAGTAACCAGTCGTGTAATAATAATTCCGCTTGAAGCCAGGGGTTACGCCCCAATATCGTTACAAAGTCATCAGCAAAAGAGACGAATTTATGTCACCACAAGCTTCGATTATCAATATCAATGAATCCAACCTGCACCAGACGCTGGAGCAGTCGACGTCCATACCGGTGCTGTTCTACTTCTGGTCTGAACGCAGCCAGCACTGTCAGCAGCTGACGCCGGTTCTGGATCGCCTGGCGCAGGAGTATGCCGGGCAGTTTATTCTGGCCAAACTGGATTGCGATACCGAACAGGCGGTGGCGTCTCAGTTTGGGCTGCGCTCAATCCCGACGGTCTATCTGTTCCAGGATGGCCAGCCGGTTGACGGCTTCCAGGGGCCGCAACCTGAAGAAGCTGTCCGCGCCCTGCTGGAAAAGGTATTGCCACGTCCGGAACAGCTGAAGGCGCAGGAAGCGATGGCGCTGATGCAGGAAGGTAAAATGATCGACGCGCTGCCGTTGCTGAAAGATGCCTGGCAGTTAAGCAACCAGTCGAGTGATATCGGTTTTCTGCTGGCCGAAGTGCTGATCGCGTTGAGTCGCAGCGATGAAGCAGAAACCATTCTTAAAGTCGTACCGATACAGGATCAGGATACCCGCTATCAGGGGCTGCTGGCGCAGATTGAGCTGCTGAAGCAGGCTGCTGACACGCCGGAGATCCAGCAGTTGCAACAGCAGCTGGAAGCGGAACCCGAGAATGCTGCGCTGGCGGCGAAGCTCGCCCTCCAGCTGCATCAGGTTGGGCGTAATGAAGAAGCGCTGGAGTTACTGCTTACCCACCTGAAAAAAGATATGAACGCGGCAGATGGCCAGGTGCGTAAAATGCTGCAGGAGATCCTTGCGGCGCTTGGCACAGGCGATGCACTTGCGGCAAAATACCGTCGTCAGCTCTACTCTTTGCTCTACTAATTCCGGATCCAAGCGGGCCGAAGCGACTCGGCCCGTCAATTTAACAGTCAGGAGGTTTATCTATGCTAGCCATTATCCCGGTACTCATCATACTGGCGCTTATTGTTGTCTGGTCTGGTGTCAAAATTGTTCCACAGGGTTATCAGTGGACTGTTGAACGCTTTGGTCGTTATACCAAAACCCTCTCTCCCGGACTTAACCTGATTGTTCCTTTTATGGATCGTGTAGGTCGTAAGATCAATATGATGGAACAGGTGCTGGATATCCCCTCGCAGGAGATCATCTCTAAAGACAACGCCAATGTGACTATTGATGCTGTCTGCTTTATCCAGGTGATTGACGCTTCGCGTGCCGCGTATGAAGTCAGCAACCTTGAGCTGTCGATCCTTAATCTCACCATGACTAACATCCGTACGGTACTCGGCTCCATGGAGCTGGATGAGATGCTGTCACAGCGTGATAATATTAATACCCGCCTGCTGCATATTGTCGATGAAGCCACCAACCCCTGGGGCATTAAAGTGACGCGAATTGAGATTCGCGACGTGCGCCCACCCGCCGAGCTGATTGCCTCAATGAATGCGCAGATGAAAGCGGAGCGTACTAAACGCGCCGATATCCTTGAAGCGGAAGGGGTACGCCAGGCCGCCATTCTGCGCGCAGAGGGCGATAAGCAGTCACAAATTCTGAAAGCCGAAGGTGAACGCCAGTCAGCATTCTTACAGGCTGAAGCGCGTGAACGCGCTGCCGAAGCCGAAGCGCGCGCCACGCAGATGGTTTCTGAGGCCATTGCCGCTGGCGACCTGCAGGCGATTAACTACTTTGTCGCCCAGAAATATACCGATGCACTGCAAAAAATTGGTTCGGCTAATAACAGCAAAGTGGTGCTGATGCCGCTGGAAGCCACCAGTCTGATGGGCTCCATCGCCGGAATCAGCGAGTTATTAAACGAGAGCAAACAGGATCGGAGTAAAAACTGATGCTGGCTGAAATAATTGCTCATCCGCACTGGTTCTGGCTGACATTAGGCGGACTACTTCTGGCCGCTGAAATGCTGGGAACCAGCGGCTATCTGCTATGGAGTGGTATCTCGGCGGTGCTGGTTGGGCTGCTGGTCTGGCTGCTGCCACTGTCGTGGGAGTGGCAGGGAGGCATCTTTGCGCTGCTGATTATGGTATCGGCCCTGTTGTGGTTCCGCTGGATGCAGCGACGTGACCGGCAACAGGTGCCGAGTACGCTGAACAAGCGCGGCAGCCAGATGATTGGCCTGCACCTGAAGCTGCAAACTTCTCTGGTTGACGGGTTGGGTCATGTGAAAATCGGCGACAGCAGCTGGCGCGTTCAGGCTGACACCGATCTGCCCGCAGGTAGTGAAGTGGTGGTGGTCGCCGTTGAGGGCATTACCCTGCGTATCAGGCCCCGCATTTAACCACTTTCCCGCTGTGACAACATCCCGCAAGGTTATTGATAATTGGGCAATCAGCGCTGTCATCGCCCGGGCAGGCCTCCGCCAGCTCCAGCAGGCGCTGGCGCATAATGGTTAATTCATGAATATGCGCTTCAATTTCCGCCACTTTATCCAGCGTACGCGCTTTAACATCGGCACTATGGCGTTGCGGATTATTGAACAGCGCCACCATCTCGCGACACTCATCCAGATTAAACCCAACCTGCCGTGACTGGCGCAGCAGCATCAGTTCTTCGATATGCTTGCTGGTGTAGCTGCGATAGCCATTTTCGCTGCGCAGAGGTGGCGTCACCAGTCCCTTTTCCTCATAAAAACGAATGGCTTTACTGGTCAGTCCGGTTTTTTTTGCCACATCGCTGATATTCATCTTTGCCCCTTTTTTAACCATCCTTATGCCTGCGGATCTTAACAGATGCGACCCGAAGAGATGCTAAAACGCACTAGCTGCCCCTTTTGCTATTGCTACTATAGCAACACCAATGGCAACAACGATAGCGACGGTCACAGCGGTACCGCCAGCTAAAACGGAGGTTTTTGTTTTAGAGAGATCTTTTCGTTCAATCGATACTATCTGCGCAAAAGGGATGACCTGACCATTATTAGCAATAATAGAATTTGGCTCTATTTTCTCTATGGTAATTTGACCGCTGCCACCCTCTTTTAATTTGTATTTAATTATATCGCCTGTATACAGTGGTGGCTCGGTTTTATAATAACTGTATTGGCTGCCAATTTGTTCCTGTCTTAGCTGCACTGAGTTATAGGAAGTACAGCCCCCTAATAAAAATATTGATAGCATGATAGTCGATATGATTTTCATAACCCCTCCAACCTCTTTTATTTCAGCGACCTGCAACGAGTGAAAAAATCATCCGGTCTGACGCCAGAGGCTGTTGTTTTGATTACCAGGATAACCACTTGACCTTCCCCTTGATGGAAGGTTTAACCTTGAGTTCAATCCAGCTTGATATTAAGTCAGTATGGATAATCAGGAGCGATAACCATGTCACAAACTACGTTACTGGCGCTGGACGGTTTGTCCTGCGGCCACTGTGTCAAAAGAGTCAAAGAAGCGCTGGAGCAGCGTGCCGATGTTGAACAGGCGGATGTCACCCTCACCGAAGCGCGGGTGAGCGGCGGCGCGGCGGGCGCTGAGTTAATTGCCACTGTTGAGCAGGCCGGTTATCACGCCAGCCTGCAACCTGGTGACATTCACCCAAAGCCTGACCCGTTGCCAGATTCAGATATTCAGCCGGAAGCGCTGACAGCGGATACTCTACAGCTTCCGGCACCCTCTTCCACCGACAGCCATCAGTTACTGATCGATGGTATGAGTTGCGCCAGTTGCGTGAGCCGGGTGCAGAATGCACTGCAACAGGTGCCAGGTGTAGCCCAGGCACGGGTGAATCTGGCAGATCGCAGCGCACTGGTGTTGGGGTCTGCGACGCCCGAAGCGCTGGTTCAGGCGGTCAGCGATGCCGGTTATGGCGCGGAAGTTATCGAGGATGATCAGCTGCGGCGGGAAAAACAGCAGTATAACGCCCGCCAGGCGATGCGCCGCTTTAGCTGGCAGTCCGCACTGGCGTTAACGCTGGGTATCCCGCTGATGATATGGGGCATGTTCGGCGATAATATGATGCTGACCGCCACCAACCGCAGCGGCTGGCTGGTGGTCGGTGTGCTGACCTTGCTGGTGATGGTGACTGCCGGTGGTCATTTCTATCGCAGTGCGTGGCGCAGCCTGCTAAAAGGCGCCGCCACCATGGATACGCTGGTGGCGCTGGGCACGGCGGCCGCCTGGCTCTACTCGATTAGCGTTAATCTCTGGCCTGACTTTTTCCCGATGGCGGCACGCCATCTCTATTACGAAGCCAGTGCAATGATTATTGGCCTGATTAATCTTGGCCATGCGCTGGAGCAGCGGGCGCGTCAGCGCTCCTCAAAAGCACTGGAACGTCTGCTCGATCTGACGCCTCCTTCCGCGCGAGTAGTGACCGCACAGGGCGAACAAACCGTGCCTTTAAGCGCCGTCACCCCGGGTATGACTTTACGTCTGACTACCGGCGATCGCGTGCCGGTTGATGGCGAGATTAGCCAGGGAGAAGCCTGGCTGGATGAGGCGATGCTGACCGGTGAGCCGCTGCCACAGCAGAAATCAGTCGGTGACGCGTTGCATGCCGGAACCCTGCTGCAGGATGGCAGCGTGCTGTTTACCGCGCGCGCCATCGGCAAAAACACCACCCTGGCGCGGATTATCCAGATGGTCCGTCAGGCGCAAAGCAGCAAACCGGAAATCGGCAAGCTGGCCGATCGTATTTCGGCAGTCTTTGTGCCAGCGGTGGTGGCTATCGCCGTTGTCAGCGCCGTCATCTGGTATTTCGTCGGACCACCGCCGCAGCTGGTTTACACGCTGGTCATTGCCACTACGGTGCTGATTATTGCCTGCCCATGCGCGCTGGGGCTGGCGACGCCGATGTCGATTATTTCCGGCGTCGGTCGCGCTGCCGAATTTGGCGTACTGGTACGCGATGCCGATGCCCTGCAACGCGCCAGTACCCTTGATACGCTGGTATTTGATAAAACCGGTACGCTGACGGAAGGTGTCCCGCGCGTAACCGATATTTTCACCTTTAATCAGGTCGATACAACGCAGGCATTACTGTGGGCTGCGGCACTTGAGCAGGGTTCCAGCCATCCGCTGGCGCGGGCGATAACCGAACGCGCCAAAGATCAAACGCTGCCGGTAACTGAGCAATTTCGTACAATACGCGGCCTTGGGGTGAGCGGCACAATTGACGGCGTTGCCATGCTGCTGGGCAACCACGCACTGATGCAGCAGCATCAGATTGATACCGCTGCGGTGGAAAGCGTGGTTCGCACGCAGGCAGAGAGCGGCGCCACACCGGTAATGCTGGCGGCGAATGGCCAGGTGGTCGCAGTGATGGCGATCCGTGATCCGCTGCGGACTGGCAGCCGCGAAGCGCTGCAACGCCTGCATCAGCTGGGCTATCGCCTGGTGATGCTGACCGGTGATAATCCGGCGACCGCCAGTGCCATTGCGCGCCAGGCAGGTCTGGATCAGGTGATTGCTGGCGTACTGCCCGCAGGCAAAGCGCAGGCGATTATTCAGCTGCAACAGCAGGGCCATCAGGTGGCGATGATTGGCGACGGCATTAACGATGCACCCGCGCTGGCGCAGGCAGATGTCGGCATTGCGATGGGCAGTGGTAGTGATGTGGCGATCGAAACCGCGGCCATCACCCTGATGCGTCACGATTTGAACAGCGTTGCCGATGCGCTGGCGATTGCCAAAGCCACGTTACGCAATATGAAGCAAAACCTGTTGGGCGCGTTTATTTATAACTCACTGGGGATTCCGATTGCTGCGGGCGTACTCTATCCGCTAACCGGCACCCTGCTGAGTCCGGTAGTGGCAGGGGCGGCGATGGCACTGTCATCGATTACCGTGGTCAGCAATGCCAATCGTCTGCTGCGTTATCAGCCGCCAAAGCATTGATATACCGGGGTTACACCGCCTTGTGATGAAGGCATTACAGAGCTTTCCTCTGTTAATCAGTAAAGTTAACCGCTAGCATAAATCGTTTTCTACCATAAGGCGGCATAATGGGTAATTTACTGCACAGAGTCAGCTCACTGTTCAGAGAACTCTCTCCGGTGAAGTATGCTTATCCGGCGCTGGATATGTTTCTGCCCGCTAAGCGCCAGCTTCATCTGGTTGGCAGTATCCATATGGGTACCCGCGATATGATGCCGCTGCCAGCGACGCTGTTGCAGCGTCTTAATCGCGCCGATGCGCTGGTTGTTGAGGCGGATATTACTGGCGGCGCATCGCCTTTCGCCCACAGCGAAACCCACGCGCCGCTGGAGCAACGCCTGTCGGCGCAGAATATGCAGACGTTGCTGCGCCTCTGTGACGAACTGGCGATTAATGCGGAGATGATCGCCGCGCTGCCAGGCTGGCAGGTGGCGCTGATGTTACAGGCGCAACAGGCGCAACGGCTGGGACTGCGACCTGATTACGGCATCGACTACCAGCTGTTACAGGCAGCCAGACTGCGCAAGCTGAAAATTATCGAACTGGAAGGGCCGGACGAGCAGCTGGAACTCCTGAAAGCACTGCCAGATAATGGCATGCCATTGCTGGAAGATACACTGCAGCACTGGCACACCAATGCGCGCATGTTGCAAACCATGGTGAGCTGGTGGCTTGAAGCGCCACCGGGCCAGCGTCAGGTCGAACTGCCGAGCACCTTTAGCAGTGAGCTGAATGATGTATTGATGCACCAGCGCAATCAGCGCTGGGCAGATGCGTTACTGAGCATGCCGGCAGGCCGCTATGTGGTGGCGGTAGGCGCACTGCATCTGTATGGCGATGGCAATTTGCCGGAGTTGCTGAAGGGCAGGTAAAAAAAAAGGCCAATATTAAAATTGGCCCGTCAAAGAGGAATTTATTTATGATTTTGGTTATCCATAGCAAGTGACTTGCTGATGGGATGGCGATTGTCGCTCAAAGCCTGGATTTTCGCCAGTACTTTTCTTCACCATCTTTATAAGATTATTCTGACCAAGGACAGACCATGACCCCGGCGGTTAAACTTCTGGAAAAACATAAAGTCGCCTTTACCCTGCATTCTTACCAGCATGACAGCGACGAGACCCACTTTGGCGATGAGGCAGTACGTAAGCTGAATCTGAATGCTGATCAGGTATATAAAACGCTGCTGGTTGCATTAAATGGCGACCCTAAAAATCTGGCGGTGGCGGTCACACCGGTGTCGGGTCAGCTCGATTTAAAGAAAGTGGCGAAAGCACTGGGGGCGAAAAAAGCGGATATGGCCGATCCGCTGCTGGCCCAGCGCATCACCGGCTATCTGATTGGCGGTATCAGTCCGTTAGGACAGAAAAAACGCCTGCCAACGGTGATAGATCATCTGGCGACGCAGTGGCCGGTCATCTATATTTCCGGCGGTAAACGCGGGCTGGATATTGAGCTGGCGGCCAGCGATCTGACAACACTGCTTGATGCCACGCTGGCCGATATCGCGCGCCGCGACTAATCAGGCCGCTGCGCGCAGAGCTGATCGATCATCCAGCGTCCGGCCGGGCCGGGCGGCGAGCGTTTTGACCATAACGCATCGACCGCAATATTCTGCGGCCAGCCGTTAACCGGCAGTTCCGTCAGTACCTGATGACCAAACTGCCTGACCAGCCAGCGCGGCAAAATACTCCAGCCAAATCCCTGTTCCGCCATCTCCAGCAGCAGCAGATACGACGGTGCCGACCACACCTTGCCCACCGGACGGTCGCTGTCATTCTGCGTCCAGGTGTTCAGCCGCAACTGGCGTTCGGGAGTGAGCTGACTCCAGTTAACCTTGCTCTGCTGCGCCAGCGGATGATCCTGATGGATATAGATCGCCATCTGCGCCTGCACCTGTAAACGTGAGCAGGCAATATCCGGCGGCAGATGCGGCTGTGCCCGCACCACACCAATATGCGCACGCCCCATTTGCAGCGCGTCAATCACATCGGCGTCTTCGGCAATCATACAGTCAAATTCAATAAGCGGATAACGGGCCGCCAGGCGTTTCAGCAGCGATTCATGATGATCTGTCTGCCAGAAATCGGAGATTGCCATACTAAGAAATGGCTCCTCTTCACCCGCCAGCCGCACCGCCAGCTCCTCCAGCCGCTCACTGGCGGCAAGAATTTCCTTCACCTGCGCCAGTGCGCGCCGTCCCTCTTCCGTCAGTACCGGTTGCCAGGCATCGCGGTTAAACAGCGCGAAGCCGAGATCGGCTTCTAAATTTGCCACGGCGGTGCTGATGGTGGACTGGCTTTTACGTAACGCACGAGCGGCGGCGGAAAATGAGCCGCTCTCCACAGTCTGAACAAAGGCTTCCAGTGATTCAGGTGAATAACGCATGGCACTCTATCGCTTTTATCGATGGATACTCATTTTATCTTATCAGTAAAAACGATGAAAATAGCGGCCAGAACTGATTAAGGAGCAAATATGCGTACCAGAACACTGAAAGAACGTTTTTTACATGCTGCAGGCTTTGAGGTGCTGGCGATCCTTATCGTTGCGCCAACGGCGGCCTGGATTATGGATAAACCGCTGTTTCAGATGGGCGCACTGGCGATCATGCTGTCGACTGTCGCCATGGTGTGGAACATGATCTATAACAGCGTTTTTGATCGCTTTTATCCACCGGGCAAAGCTAAGCGAGGTCCTGTCCTGCGCGTGGCGCATGCGCTGGGTTTTGAAGGGGGCTTTATTGTTATGGGTCTGCCGCTGGCGGCGTGGATGCTGGGGATCAGTTTACTGCAGGCGTTTATGATTGAGATGGCCTTCTTCCTGTTCTTCCTGCCATACACCGTATTTTACAACTGGATGTGGGATACCTTACGGCAGAAGCTGATGGCGCGGCGGGCATGTGAGGCTTGATAAGCTGGCGGGTGCCGCTACTGCATATCTTCGAAACGGGCGGCGAGAACGCCGCCCCTACGTTCGTAATGGTGCAGGGGCGGCGTTCTCGCCGCCCTTGTTCACAGAAAACACCAATATTATAACGACGCGGTATCCATTTTCGGATACTTCGGCGCACGCAGTTTTTTTGGCTCAGCCGCTTTCTCTTTTTCTTTTGCCTGCTTCTGTTCCGCGCTGAGATAAACAATTTCACCCTGTGGGGCAAATTTTGTCGCATCCAGCGGCGAGTTCTGCTGAATAAACTGTTTCAGCACTTCCGCATCAACAAAACCGGTATTCACGTAGCCAGGCAGATTACTGACTACCGGGTAACCATCGCCGCCGGTGGCATTAAAGCTCAGCAGCGCCATGCGGTAGGTTTTATCCATTTGCAACGGCTCACCTTTGATTTTGACCTCGCTGACCCCTTCACCATCCGCCACCAGACTGACGTTGGCAAACTGTGCGTAAGCACCGGAATCCACCTGTTTATTAGCAACGACCGCCAGATACTTCGCCACGTCGCTGCCTTTCATATCGACATAGGTCAGGGTGTTGCCAAACGGCTGCACTTTCAGCACATCTTTATACGTGATATCGCCTTTCTCGATAGAGTCACGCACTCCGCCGCCACTCATCACTGCAAAATCCGCCTTAGTGCGATCCATCTGACCGCTAAGGATCAAACGCGCGAGATTGGTTTGTACAAAGCGGACTTTACTGCGATCGCCTTCCAGATGATCGTTGACGCTGCCGATCTTCACATTTAGCTGCGCTTCACCTTTATTCTGGAAGGGTGTCAGCAATTTCATCATCGCCGGATTTTTTTCAATTTGCTGGGTGTAGTTAACCCAGCTTTCCGAGCCGTCGCTGTTTTTCACTTTATGTTTCAGGTTAACCGGCAGCAGCGCATAGTGCTCCAGCGTCAGCTTGCCGTTCAGGAAGGTGAAATCCGCGCGGCCGACATATTTGCCCCACTCGTGGGCCTGCACAATCCAGGTGCCATTCTGCCGATCAGGCGCACACGGGGTGCCCGGCACATAATCGACCTGTTTTACATTGTCGCTGGCCATACAGACCGGATCCTGCGAGTGACCACCGACAATCATATCGAGATAACCCGCTGGCAGCTCGCGTGCCATCTCCACGTCACCCGGCGCATTGGAGCCATGTTTGCCATTATCGTAGTGGCCCATATGGGTCGCGGCGATAATCACATCCGGCTTCTCTTTCGCGCGTAGCGCCTCAACCACCGCTTTCGCTTCGGTGGCGGGTTTACGGAACTCCATATCGGTAAAGTATTCCGGATTGCCGATTTTTGCCGTGTCATCGGTGGTTAAGCCAATAACCGCGATTTTCAGGCCCATACGGTTAAACAGCGCATAGGGCTGGAACAGACGCTTTCCGGTGCTTTTTTGATAGATATTGGCGGAAAGCAGCGGGAATTTAGCCCACTTTTGCTGCTGACGTAATACAGAGAGCGGATTATCAAATTCATGGTTTCCGAGCGCCATCGCATCGTAACCAATCAGATTCATTCCACGGAAATCGGGTTCGGCGTCCTGCAAATCAGACTCCGGCACACCGGTATTAATATCTCCGCCGGAGAGCACCAGCACCTGACCGCCATGCGCCTGCACATCATAGCGAATACTGTCCACCAGCGTTTTTTGCGCGGCCAGACCATATTCATCGTGATCGTTATTCCAGAAGCGTCCGTGATGATCATTGGTATGCAACACGGTAAATTTATAAGTACGGCCTTTTTCCCATGCCTGAACCTGTAATGATGCGGCCATTAATGACAGCAAAAGAGTTCCCAGCACCGTTTTTTTGGTAAAACGCAAAATCGATCTCCTTGTCAGCAACGCTTTCTGATTATTTCGCCAGTGTAGAACGCCTGTGAAGATAACATCAACGCTTTCAATTTTTTGAGACTGCGCCCCGATTATGCCGCAGCTTTATGACCGTACCCAGTCAGCATTGTTATGGATATGTTAGCAATCGCACGCAGAGCCATTGTAATAGCCGCAACAACCCGCTTGAATAGCCTTAGCGCTATCGTCCGGCGCCATAACAATACTCAATATTCAGGTTAATTAATGGCAAGCGAACAAACCCTCTCGGCATCTCCGGCGGCGCCAAGGCGTACCGCTTTCGGCGTACTGGGCGCAATCAGCCTGGCGCATCTGTTAAACGATATGATTCAGTCGCTGATCCTGGCGATCTATCCGTTATTGCGCAGCGAGTTTTCCCTTAGTTTTGTGCAGATCGGCCTGATCACCCTGACCTTCCAGGTCACCGCCTCACTGCTGCAACCGCTTATCGGCCACTATACCGATAAACATCCACAGCCATGGTCACTGCCGATTGGTATGGGTTTTACCCTTTCCGGCCTGCTGCTGCTGGCGGTCGCGCAGACTTTCCCGCTGATCCTGCTGGCCGCCGCGCTGGTGGGCACCGGTTCTTCCGTATTCCATCCTGAATCTTCACGCGTAGCGCGTATGGCATCCGGCGGCCGCCACGGTCTGGCGCAGTCACTGTTTCAGGTCGGCGGCAATCTCGGCGCTTCTTTGGGCCCGCTGCTGGCGGCGATCATTATTGCGCCCTACGGGAAAGGGAATGTGGCCTGGTTTACCCTCGCGGCGCTGCTGGCGATTGTGCTGCTGCTGCAAATTAGCCGCTGGTATCAGGCTCAGCATCGCGTGGCGAAAAGCGGCGCGGCAACGGCGGTGAAAAATCCGCTGCCGCGCAAAAAAGTGGCGCTGGCTATCAGCATTCTGCTGTTGCTGATTTTTTCCAAATATTTTTATCTCACCAGCCTCAGCAGCTACTACACCTTTTATTTGATCCACAAATTTGGTCTGTCGGTGCAGGATGCGCAGCTGCATCTGTTTGCTTTTCTGTTTGCCGTCGCCGCCGGTACGGTGATTGGCGGACCGCTGGGCGATAAGATTGGCCGCAAGTATGTAATCTGGGGATCGATCCTCGGTGTTGCGCCCTTTACCCTGCTGCTGCCCCATGCTTCGCTGGCGTGGACCGGAGTGCTGAGTGTGATTATCGGCCTGATCCTCGCCTCAGCTTTTTCCGCAATTCTGGTGTATGCTCAGGAGCTGATGCCGGGCCGCATTGGCATGGTTTCGGGACTGTTTTTCGGTTTTGCTTTTGGCATGGGAGGCATCGGCGCGGCGATTTTAGGTCTGGTGGCAGATCGCACCAGTATTGAGCTGGTCTACCAAATCTGCGCTTACCTGCCGCTTCTCGGCATTCTCACCGCTTTCCTGCCAGATAATCGGCAAAAATAGCCCCTTTAAGCGGCGGATACTTGCGAATCATGCCGCACCTTTCTGCGATAAAATAGCGTCCGCTGTATGATGAGTGGGAGAAATCCCGCTCATCTGCCTAAGTCGCTGCCATTTACATATTTTTTGCACTTATCACCATTATTGACAAGCATGCGCCAGAAATATGCCATAAACTGAACACTTACAACCGGACACATTTGCTTACCCTCAAAGTTGCTGGTGTTAGCTGTAATGCCAGGTATGAAGAGGGACACAAGGAGACAGGCATGCACCACACCACGCCGCTTATCACGACAATTGTCGGAGGCCTTGTTCTCGCCTTCCTCTTTGGCATGCTGGCTAACCGGCTACGCATTTCCCCCTTAGTAGGTTATCTGTTAGCTGGCGTATTAGCTGGCCCTTTTACCCCCGGTTTCGTGGCTGATACGAACCTCGCCCCGGAACTTGCTGAACTCGGTGTGATCCTGTTGATGTTCGGTGTCGGTTTGCACTTCTCCCTGAAAGATTTGATGTCGGTTAAATCCATTGCCATCCCTGGCGCTATTGCGCAGATTGCCGTCGCCACGCTATTGGGTATGGGGCTGTCATGGGCGATGGGCTGGTCGCTGATTACCGGTTTAGTATTTGGTCTCTGCCTCTCCACCGCCAGTACCGTGGTGCTGCTGCGTGCGCTGGAAGAGCGTCAGTTAATTGACAGTCAGCGTGGACAGATTGCCATTGGCTGGTTGATTGTTGAAGATCTGGTGATGGTGCTGACGCTGGTGCTGTTGCCGGCAATTGCCGCCATGCTGGAACAAGGCAACGCCAGCTTCTCGATGCTCGCCTGGGATATGGTGTGGACTATCGGTAAAGTGGTGGCGTTTATGGTGCTGATGATGGTGGTTGGCCGCCGCGTGGTGCCGTGGATTCTGGCGAAAAGCGCCGCCACCGGTTCGCGTGAGCTGTTTACCCTTGCGGTGCTGGCGCTGGCGCTGGGTATCGCCTTTGGTGCTGTCGAGTTCTTCGATGTCTCCTTTGCGCTCGGCGCCTTCTTTGCCGGTATGGTGCTGAACGAGTCGGAACTCAGCCATCGCGCCGCGCACGATACGCTGCCGCTGCGCGATGCTTTTGCCGTGCTGTTCTTTGTTTCGGTCGGCATGCTGTTTGACCCGATGATTCTGGTGCAAAAACCGCTGGCAGTACTTGGCGCGCTGGCGATTATCGTGCTGGGTAAATCCATTGTCGCCTATTTGCTGGTAACGCTGTTTGGCCATTCACGCCGTACCGCGCTGACCATTTCTGCCAGTCTGGCGCAAATCGGTGAATTCGCCTTTATTCTGGCCGGTCTGGGTATTTCCCTCGGTGTTCTGTCCGATGAAGGACGCAATCTGGTACTGGCGGCGGCGATCCTGTCGATTATGCTGAACCCGATTCTGTTTACTCTGCTGGAACGGTATCTGGAAAAAACCGAGACCATCGAAGAGCAGACGATGGAAGAGGCGATTGAAGAAGAGAAGCAGATCCCGGTTGATCTCTGTAATCATGCGCTGGTAGTGGGTTATGGCCGCGTCGGCAGCCTGCTTGGTTCGCGCTTAATTGCCGCCGGGGTGCCGATTGTGGTGGTGGAAAACTCGCGACCACGCGTTGAAGCGCTGCGTGAGCAGGGCATCAAAGCGGTGCTGGGTAATGCCGCACGCGCCGATACCATGGAGCTGGCGCGGCTCGATTGCGCACGCTGGCTGCTGCTGACCATCCCCAACGGCTACGAGGCGGGTGAGATAGTCACTGCGGCGCGCGAGAAGCGGCCTAATATTGAAATTATTGCCCGCGCGCATTATGACGATGAGGTGGAATATATTATGGAGCGTGGCGCCGATCGCGTGGTGATGGGCGAACGTGAAATCGCCAATAGTATGCTAAATATGTTGCAGCTGGAGCTGGAAAAAGAGCCGCAGGAGTGTCCGATTTAGCAGCAACAGGGAGGCGAGAACGCCTCCCCTACGGAATTTGCAGGGACGGCGTTCTCACCGCCCGTTGCCCAATTACCTTTCCCAGTACGCCTCTTCCAGACTGTCTTCACGCTCCGGCAGCCCACGGGTTAAACGGGGCGAATGCTGGTTTAATACCTGATAGCTGACGCGGTTGGCGTATTTGCACACCTGCGCCAGTGACGAATAGGTCAGATAACTGCGTCCATGCTTGCTGGAGTTCGGCACATTACTGCGATGGTAATTATTCGCGGTAATATCATGCAGCAGCGCCGCCAGCGCGCCATCACCGGCGCCGTTGGTATTCATAATTTTCTCCGGTCCACCCATATAAGGAGCGATATGCGAGAAAATACGTAGCGGCTGCTGACAATCCTGATGACGCATGGCGCGGCTGAATTCGTACAGGTTAAATTCCGCGATCACCCCCGGCAGCAGCGGATGATTGGTCTTACGCTTGCCCTCCTCCTCGGTAAAACCGGCCATATACAGACCATTTGGCCCGGCGGTACACAGCACCAGATCGACCCAGTCCAGCGCCTTATCGGCCGCCTGCAACGGATCGCTAAATCCGGTCAGCTCCTGCGCTTCATCTTCATTCATCGCCACAATCGACACATGGTCGCGCAGAAAATCGCGCCAGAACTGCGGATTATCGGCAATCACATATTTGGTGCCCAGCGTCAGCACCACCGGCACATTGTGTTTTTTCGCCAGTTCAATGGCTTTCATCGTCGCCTGTGGCATCGGCTCGCCCGGCTTACAGCGCACCAGATAGGAAGTCAGCACCAGCGCTGAAGCGCCGGCAATCACCGCTTCAGGAATACTCTCTTCACGCAGCTGATTCATCATGCCCGGACTGATGGCGAAAGTACGCTCGCCGTTATCGCCAATCAGGGTAAAACAGCGGCCAATGGCACCATCAACGCCCTGCAGATAGTTAAGATCGGTACGGCTGGAGGTATTGCACAGATAACGATAGGCGTAGCCGCCAATCTGCACATTGTTGCACATCACGCCGAGCAGTACCGAGCGGTCATCCGCCAGTACCGAGTAGTTGTGCAGCGTATTACCGATGGTGCCGCCAGCAAACTGATGACTGATCAGCTGGTCGCGCATCAGCTCGTTGTACAGCGCTTCCGCCACATCATCATCAATCACCAGCGAATGGCCAGCGCTCAGGCCATAGCGCGCCACAAACGCATCATCCACTTTGGCTTCGATATCCACCAGCGTCTGATCGATACCCACCACCCAGCTGCTGACGTTTTCTGGCGGAAGTTGGGTTTGCAGTAAGGGATCGCGGGCGCTGACGGGGAAGTAGTGTTTGGATTTGCGTTTGCCGGGAAATTTCATGATCGATAGCTTCAGAAGAATTCAGGCCGTAAATAGTATCATATTCACGGCCCGCGCGGTCAGCGCTGGCGGTTAACCAGTTCCACCATCATCTCAATATGTCCGGCATCATCATTCAGCGCCGGGATATATTCAAATTTGCTGCCACCGGCATGCATAAAGAATTCACGGTTCTGCTCGCTGATCTCCTCAAGGGTTTCCAGGCAATCAGCGGAGAAGCCGGGGCTCATAATCTGAATATGCTTAACGCCTTTAGCCGGCAGACTTTTCAGCGTCTCATCGGTATAAGGCGTCAGCCATGGCTCGCGGCCAAAGCGCGACTGGAAGGTCAGCATCACCTCCCCTGCCCCCAGACCCAGCGCCGCCGTCAGTGCAGCGCAGGTATCGTGACAGCGTTGTGGATAGTCGTCACCTTCATCAGCGAAGCGTTGCGGAATGCCGTGGAACGACATCACCAGCAGATCGGGCTTGCCATGCACCGCGAAAGATCGCTCAACTGAAGCCTTCAACGCGGCAATATACGCCGGATGTTCGGCGTAATCGCGAATAAACTGCACATCCGGCAGCGAGCGATAGCCGGAGAACACGGCGGTTAAGCCGTCCCATACCGCCGCCACCGTCGAGCAGGAGAATTGCGGATAAAGCGGTAACACGATCAGACGGGTCACGCCCTGCGCCATCAGGCTGTCTGTCGCGCTTTTCAGGCTGGGGTTACCGTAACTCATCCCCAGTTCCACCGGCATATCAAGCCGGGCCGCCAGCGCGTTACGCTGGCGCTGGCTGTAGACCAGCAGCGGAGAACCTTCGTCCATCCATACTGAAGCATACAGTTTAGCCACCCGCGGTGAGCGGATCGGCAGGATCGCGCCATTCAGGATCGGCCACCATAACCAACGTGGAGTATCCACAACCCGTGGATCGCTGAGAAATTGTTTCAGATAACGTTTTACTGCTGGCGTGGTGGGCGCATCAGGCGTCCCTAAATTCACCAGCAATACGCCGGGCTTATCTTGCCTCATTGTTATTCCTTTGATTGGCATAAAGGGGGTCTAAATGAAAACGAGAATGATTGTAGCGAAAAAACGCGGGGGATAAACCGATTGCTGTAAAAGGGCCAGCGATAAGCTGGCCCGAAAAGCGATTAACCGAGGATTTTTGCCAGTTCGGCACTGACTTCAGACACTTTGCGCGTGCCGTCAATTTTGTGGTACGCGGTGTTACCGGCTGCGGCTTCTTTGCTGTAGTAGGCAATCAGCGGCGCGGTCATCTGATGGTATTCCACCAGGCGCTTACGCACGGTCTCTTCCTGATCATCTTTACGCGTGGTCAGCTCTTCGCCGGTCAGGTCATCTTTACCTTCCACTTTCGGCGGATTGTAAGTGACATGGTAAACACGGCCTGATGGCGCATGTACACGACGGCCGACGATACGGTCAACAATCAGTTCGTCAGGAACCGCGAACTCCAGCACGTTATCGACTTTGATGCCCGCTTCTTTCATCGCATCAGCCTGAGGGATGGTGCGCGGAAAGCCGTCTAACAGAAAACCATTGCGGCAATCTTCTTGCGCAATTCGCTCTTTTACCAGCGCGATGACCAGTTCATCGGTAACCAGTTTGCCAGCATCCATAATTTCTTTGGCTTGTTTACCCAGCTCACTGCCCGCTTTAACCGCGGCACGTAACATATCACCGGTGGAGATTTGCGGAATACCGTATTTCTCCATAATGAACTGAGCCTGAGTACCTTTACCTGCGCCCGGAGCGCCGAGCAGAATAATACGCATTGCGTAAATCCCCTTGCGAATCGCATTGATCTAACGAATAAGGGCAAGAACATACCATTAAGACCCGATATCCACAAGAAAACGGGCGGTTAATCAACCGCAACATTCTGGTTACATAACAGCAAGAAAATCCAGATAAGCGGATGAGATACAGGGAGTTAACGCACGGAACCCGGCGGAAACAGCGGCGTTCTTTCAGACTAGCGGCATAGCGTGGCCGCAATATGAGTGCCGGCAACCGGCGCCATTTTGAAAGGCTGCCAGTAACCGTTATTGATAATTGCCAGTGATTTCTCCAGCGGGTTCGCCACCGAGGTCGCCGCTTCAAACAGGCGTAACTCGCTACGCAGCAGCGTACTGAATTCCGCAGTACGCAGGGCAATCATCGTCAGTGCGGGTGAAAGTCCGGCGTGCAGGTGTAATGGCGTAACGAAAATCGCACTATTACGCACCAGCTCTTCATGGCGCCGGGTGGCAAAACTGTGCGATCCATCCACCACCCCTTTGCCCTCACAACCACGTAAATCGTTTACTTCGCCACTGCAAGGATCGACATGGGTGATCAGCGCAATATGGCCCGGTTCGCCGATTTGCATCGCCGGACGCTGTAATAACTCACTGACCGGCTGATTTAGCGCCTGCCGGGCGTGACAGCGCGCCACTTCCTGCTTGTAAAACTGATGGGATAAGATCACCCGGGCAATACGCAGCGACTTCACAAAAAAAATGTCGTGGTTTTCCAGCTTATACAGGCGGGAAAGGGTCTGACGCAGTTCGTTGCGTAGCGCGTTAATCTGCTGTTGTGATGGTTCCATGAAATGATTAACTCTTGCTGATAAAGCCATGCCACAGATGGGGGGTGTTATTTTTTTTATGATTTTTTTAGCGAAGTAATAGTGATGCACGGTTCCCTGGTGCTGGCGGGAAAATCAACGCGCACAGAGCGTTACCCCGGCGGACCGCTATTTTCCGTGGCTAAGAGTATGAAAATGCGGCTGGACTTTAAAATGATATAAACAGACAATTCCTGTTAGTTTTTCTCACAGGGGTTGAATCAATGGCTGGCCTTCCTCCACTGCGCGCCCTGCGCTATTTCCAGCAGGCGGCGCTGCATAACAGCTTCAGCCTGGCGGCGCAGTCACTTAACGTAACCCACAGCGCCATCAGCCATCAGATTAAGCAGCTGGAAGAGTGGCTGGGTAAGCCGCTGTTTATTCGCGCCAATGGCCGGGTGCAGCTGACGGCGGATGGTGAGCGCCTGAAGGTGACCTGCGCACGGGCGTTTAGCGATATCGAAACGACCTGTGAAAAAATTAGCCTGCGCCATAACAGCAGTCTCACGGTTTCTTCTGCGCCCAGTTTTCTGTCGCAATGGCTTATTCCACGTATCAGCGACTTTAGTCAGCTTCATCCCGCCATTACCCTGAATTTTCAGACCCATATGGATGTGGATAAAGTGCGTGGCGACCAGACCGATATTCTGATCCTCAGTCATGAGCAGTCTTCCCACGAGGATATTGCCGCGACGCTAATCACCGTCGACTATATCGGCCCGGTCTGCTCAGCGAATTTTGCGCAGCCAGTCAGCTATGACACTGATTTCACCACTCTGCCGCTGCTGCATGCTGATACCAAACGGCACGCCTGGGCGGAATGGGCGGAAAAAACCGGCGCACGCGGTGATTTCTGGGCGGGAAGATATTTCGATAATCTGACACTGGGGATTCAGGCGGCGCGCAATGGTCTGGGCCTGATGATTACGCCGCAGATTCTGGTGAAACGAGAGCTGGAGGAAGGCACGCTGGTGGCGCCTGTCGGCTTCGCGGCTATGGATCGTGCAACCTGGATGATGGTGAAGCAGAGCAGAAAAGATGAGCCGGAGATTGCGCTGTTTCGGCAATGGTTATTAGCTGAGGCGGCCGGGGAATAAGATGAAAAAGGGCAGCGAAAACGCCGCCCCTACAAAAGAGCGCAGACTACTACTGTAGGGGCGGCGTTCTCGCCGCCCACTATCAGGCAATCAACAGCTGATTCATACGACGAATAAACTGGTTAGGATCTTCCAGCGTGCCGCGCTCGGCGAACAGCGCCTGCTCCAGCAACAGCTCGATCCACTCGGCAAACTGCGTTTCATCCTGAGTATCGGCGGCACGTTTCACCAGCGCGTGATCCGGGTTGATCTCAAACAGATACTTCACTTCCGGCACCGCCTGACCCGCAGCGGCGAACAGCTTCGCCATCTGGGTGGTCATATCGTTGGCTTCAGTGGTAACGATCGCCGGCGTATCGGTTAAGCGATGCGTCAGACGCACTTCTTTCACCCGATCGCCCAGCAGGGTTTTCACCCGCTCGATAAACGGCTCCAGCGCTTTTTCCGCTTCTTTCTGCTCGTCGCTCTCTTCATCCGCCAGTTTGCTTAACGCATCATCCGCTTTGCTGGCCGACTGGAAGGACTTACCGTCAAACTCGGTCAGGTAGCTCATCATCCACTCGTCGATGCGATCGGAGAGCAGCAGTACTTCAATACCTTTCTTGCGGAACACTTCCAGCTGCGGGCTGCTTTTCGCCGCCGCATAGCTGTCAGCAGTGATGTAGTAGATCTTATCCTGACCTTCCACCATACGACTGATGTAATCTTCCAGCGAGACGGTCTGCGTCGCGCCTTCGCTGCTGGTAGAGGCAAAGCGCAGCAGTTTCGCGATAGTTTCCGCGTTGCTGGTATCTTCCGCCGGGCCTTCTTTCAGCACCAGACCAAACTGCTGCCAGAACTGCTGATATTTTTCCGCGTCATCCTTCGCCATTTTCTCCAGCATCTGCAACACACGCTTGCTTAACGCGCTGCGCAGGCTCTGGGTAATACGGCTGTCCTGCAGAATTTCACGCGATACGTTCAGCGGCAGATCGTTGGAGTCGATCAGACCACGGACGAAACGCAGGTAATTCGGCATAAACTGCTCGGCGTCATCCATAATAAACACGCGCTGCACATAGAGTTTCAGCCCATGTTTATGCTCGCGATTCCACATATCAAACGGCGCCTGCGCCGGGATATACAGCAGGCTGGTGTACTCCTGCTTGCCCTCGACGCGATTGTGGCTCCAGGCCGCAGGGTCGCTAAAATCATGGGCGATATGCTTGTAGAACTCTTTGTATTCGTCTTCGCTGATCTCAGACTTATTACGCGTCCACAGCGCCTGGGCTTTATTGATCTTTTCCCAGTGGGTGGTGTCATCTTCTTCGTTATGCGACTCAATCTCGACCGGTAAGGCAATATGGTCGGAGTATTTGCCGATAATGCCACGCACGCGCCAGGCATCAAGGAACTCATCTTCGCCTTCACGCAGATGCAGGGTAATTTCGGTACCGCGATCGGCTTTCTCGATATCAGCAATGGTGTAATCACCTTCGCCTGCTGATTCCCAGTAAACCCCTTCATCTGCGCCAGCACCGGCGGCACGGGTGCGTACCGAAACTTTATCGGCGACGATAAAGGCGGAGTAGAAACCAACGCCAAACTGCCCAATCAGCTGGCTGTCTTTCGCCTGGTCGGAACCCAGCGATTCAAGGAAGGATTTGGTGCCAGATTTGGCAATGGTGCCCAGGTTTTCAATGACTTCATCACGGCGCATACCGATACCGTTATCGCTCAGCGTGATGGTGCGTTGTTCCTTGTTCACCGAAACCCGTACCCGCAGATCGCCATCCCCTTCATACAGTTCAGGGCTGGAGAGCGCACGGAAACGCAGCTTGTCCGCGGCATCGGAGGCGTTGGAAATAAGCTCGCGCAGGAAGATTTCTTTATTTGAATAGAGCGAATGGATCATCAGATGCAGAAGCTGTTTCACTTCTGACTGGAAGCCACGGGTCTCTTGTCCTTTCATGGTCATTGATACCTCAACAAATCAGGTTTATTGAATGATGAGGAGGAGATGGGGATGAAAAAAAACTTTTCAAGCAGGTACGGCAGCACCGTACCTGTGAATGCTTAAAATTTGATCTTTTGCCGTCCTGCCAGCGAATGCGACAGGGTGGTGCCATCGACCATTTCCAGTTCGCCGCCCATCGGCACGCCATGCGCGATACGACTGGCGTCGACACCATATTGCCCGCACAGCTCAGCAATATAGTTGGCGGTGGCCTCCCCTTCTACCGTTGGGTTGGTCGCGAGGATCACTTCGACAATGGTTTCACGTTCCAGACGCTGCTCCAGACGATCCAGCCCAATATCATTGGGGCCGATACCGTCCAGCGGCGAAAGATGGCCCATCAGCACAAAGTAGCGACCGGCAAATTGCCCGGTCTGCTCAATGGCATGAATATCGGCCGGGCTCTCCACCACGCAAATCTGGCCATTCTGCTGACGACGCGGATTGGCGCAGATGGTGCAGATATCCTGTTCGGTAAAAGTATGACAATCCTTACAGTGACCGATTTCAGACATCGCCCGCGTCAGCGCCTGCGCCAGACGCATACCGCCGCTGCGATCGCGTTGCAGCAGCTGAAAAGCCATGCGCTGCGCCGATTTAGGCCCGACTCCGGGTAAACAGCGCAGCGACTCCATCAATGTTTCGAGGAGTGGGCTGGTTTGCATCAGAATGGCATCTTAAAGCCCGGCGGCAACTGCATGCCGCTGGAAACTGCCGCCATTTTCTCTTTCTGCGTTTCAGCAACACGGCGCGCCGCATCGTTAAATGCCGCAGCAACCAGGTCTTCCAGCATATCTTTATCATCTTCCAACAGGCTTGGATCGACTTCCACACGACGGCAGTTATGCGCGCCGTTAATGGTGACTTTTACCAGACCTGCGCCGGACTCACCGGTCACTTCCATTGCAGCAATCTCTTCCTGCACCTGGGCCATTTTGTCCTGCATTTGCTGGGCCTGCTTCATCAGGTTGCCCAAACCGGCTTTACCAAACATAGTCTTCTCTCTCAGCTCAGGCCGCGTAATCGTCGTATACGCTTAGGCGGCGGTTCAAACGGGGCGAATACTCTCTTCATCCAGGTCGGCGTCAAAAAACCGGCGCAGAGTCTGAATATGAGTATCCGCGATTATCGACTGGCGCGCCTGCGCCAGCTTCTCTTCATAAATGGCCTGTCGCCACTCCAGCGGCGTTAACACCGCCGGATTATCGTCTTCCACGATAGTCAGTTCAACCGGCTGTCCGGCCGCCTGACTTAATGCTTCAGCCAGCACCTTCTGTGCGGAAGGCGAGTTAAGATGTCGCTGACCGGCGCGCAGATGCAAACATACGCCCTGTTCAGTCTGTTCTTTCCACGCATTTAATGCCAGCTGCTGCACCAGTTTCGGAATGTTCATGGCGGCGATTTCCGCCGCCCAGCCATCGCGCTGCTGTGACTCTTCCGTCAGCTTGCCCGCCAGCTCCGGCGTTTTTTCATGCTCTAACGCCGAACGCAGCGCTTTCGGCGTCGCCACCACTTCCGCCTTCACTTCCTGCGGGTTTTGCGCCGTCCAGCGGTACGCCTCTTTTTTTACCGCCGCGACAGATTCGGCAACAGCAGCTTGCTGTCGCTTCTGACCGCGTTCGGTAACTGAAGCCAACCGCTCCAGTGCCGAACTCGCCGGCCGCGCACCAGGCGCCGCCGGCTCACTCTTTTTTAGTTTGGTCGCTCCCTGCTGGCGCATCAGTTGTGTGCGCGCCTGCAGAAGCTGGCTGGTAGCATCCGGTAAATTGCCGCTGACTTCCGGCGCACTGTGCGCCGCCGGCGGTTGCGATGGCGGGGTTGCAGGAACTTCCGGCTGTGGCTGCGCCTGCGGCGTCATCGCCGGACGTGCGGCCGGTTCAGCAATCACCTGCCGCGGATGAAAGGCCAGCGCGCGCAGCAGGGTCATTTCAACGCCCATGCGACGATCCGGCGCCAGCGCCAGCTCTTTGCGCCCCACCAGTAAGGTCTGGTAATAGAGTTGTACATCCGCTGGCGGCAGCACCCGCGCCAGTTCACGCAGACGCTGCTCAATCGCCGCCTGCTCGTCGCCCATCGCTGACGGCAGCAGCTGCACCATCGCGATACGGTGCAGCAGACGCAGCATCTCAACCAGCAACGCTTCCCACTCCACACCGCGTGACGCCGCCTGGTTCAGCAGCGTCATCACCTGCTGACCTTCTGCATTCACCAGCGCTTCGATTAACGCCAGTGGCTGCTCATCATCCAGCGTGCCGAGCATCGCGTTAACGGTATCAGTGGTAATTTGCCCCTGCCCCATCGCGATCGCCTGATCGGTCAGGCTCAGCGCGTCACGCATACTGCCGTCGGCGGCGCGCGCCATCAGCTGTAATGCGCGGGTTTCCGCACTGATATTCTCTTCTTTAAGCACATGCTCAAGCTGGCCGCGGATCTGCTCAACATCCAGTGCTTTCAGATGGAATTGCAGGCAGCGCGACAGAATGGTCACCGGCAGCTTTTGCGGATCGGTGGTGGCCAGCAGGAATTTGACGTGCGATGGCGGCTCTTCCAGCGTTTTCAACAGGGCGTTGAAGCTGTGGCGCGACAGC
This sequence comes from Winslowiella toletana, assembly GCF_017875465.1. Classification (NCBI taxonomy): domain Bacteria; kingdom Pseudomonadati; phylum Pseudomonadota; class Gammaproteobacteria; order Enterobacterales; family Erwiniaceae; genus Winslowiella; species Winslowiella toletana. Next base: position 3,687,849 of record NZ_JAGGMQ010000001.1, on the reverse strand, counting down.
ATATGCACTTCATCAATCAGATAGACTTTGAAACGACCGCGCGCCGGTGCGTACTGCACGTTATCCAGCAGGTCACGGGTGTCTTCAACTTTGGTGCGCGAGGCGGCATCAATCTCAATCAGATCGACAAAGCGCCCCTGCTCGATTTCACGGCAGTTATCGCACTGACCGCACGGCGTCGCCGTAATGCCGGTTTCGCAGTTCAGCCCTTTCGCCAGCAGACGCGCAATGGTGGTCTTGCCGACACCGCGGGTGCCGGAAAAAAGATAAGCGTGATGAATGCGGCCGAGCGACAGGCCATTCGCCAGCGCTGTCAGGACATGCTCCTGACCGACAACATCAGTAAACGCTTGTGGACGCCACTTGCGGGCAAGTACCTGATAGCTCATTAATTCGCGGAATTTTTCAGTGAAACAGAGGGTAATGCTAACACAGCCCTACCTTTACGGCGAGGCTGAAGAATATGAGGATCTGGAAGAACCCGGGCGGCGATAACGCCGCCCCTACCCAGATCTCTTGTAGGGGCGGCGTTATCGCCGCCCGCTGGAATCAATGACCCGGAAAAGCAACCAGGCTATAGCTGTTAACGCCCATCGCTTTCAGACGCGCTTCGCCGGTCAAATCGAACAGATTGATCACAAAAGCGGCGTCTTTCACTTCCCCACCGGCGCGGCGGATCAGTTTGACCGTGGCTTCAATGGTGCCGCCGGTTGCCAGCAGGTCGTCAACCACCAGCACCACATCACCGGCGCCAATTGCGTCACAGTGCAGTTCGAGGCTGTCGGTGCCGTACTCTAATTCATAGCTTTCGCTGAACGTTTTGCGCGGCAGTTTGCCTGGCTTACGCACCGGGACAAAGCCGACGCCCAGCGCCAGCGCCACCGGCGCACCGAACAGGAAGCCACGCGCTTCCGTGCCGACGACTTTGGTAATGCCACTATTGCGATAGCGATCAACTAACAGTTCAATGGCAGTGGCATACGCTTTCGGATCTTCCAGCAGGCTGGTTACGTCACGAAACAGAATGCCCGGCTTTGGATAATCCGGGATGCTTTTGATACTGTCTTTAAGGAATTCAAGCTGCTGCGCAGTCGCGGTCATAATATTATGCCTGGTAAAAACGAATCTGACTCACGCAGCTTCGCTCCATACTGACAGTCAAAAACTGCAGACGGAGGCGATAAATCGGGGAAGCCGCGCACGAAAACGACCAAATCTAAGCAAAGTGTCTGGCAAATGCAACCTTGAAGCAGGGAAATCAGCGCTTTTGTTGTTCTTTCTCAACCACCGGCAGACGCAACATAAAGATCACCAGTACACAGAGCATGCATATCAGTAGAATACGTAACCAGACTATTTTTACCAGCCATAGCGAGACGGCGAAAGTGATAATAATAAAAACTATCGCCCGCCCTTTGGCTTTCGGCGGCAAAGCACGATGTTGCTGCCAGTGGCGGATATAACTGCCAAACCAGGAGCGATAAAGCAACCAGTGGTGAAAGCGCGGCGACGAGCGCGCAAAGCACCAGGCCGCCAGCAGGATAAATGGTGTGGTGGGCAACAGCGGCAGAACCACGCCCAGCGTGCCAAGGGCAATCGCCAGCCAGCCAACAACTAATAATAATATGCGCTGCATAGTGCGACCTGAATTAATCATGCTGTGGCTACTTTAACACAGCGCCGGAGAAGCAAAATGAGAAGCTCGCTATTACTGCAACAGCTGGACAGCCGCGTGGAAGAGCTGGCAAAGCATGTTGCGCCGCTGGCTGGCAGACGCGCCCGCCGGGCACGCTTTGATAACCAGCTATTTCATTGTCAGAGCCTGCGTCTCGGCGACTATCTGCTGGAAATCCGCGAAACGATGCTGCAACTGCGGCACGCGGTTGATGACAGTCATGCTGAACGCCTCGCCTGGCTGGCGGAGCGTGTGGTGCTGCAAATCGGCGCGTTACAGCGTGAAATCGCCACTCTGCCGTTGCGCGGTCAGGAAGGTGGCGGCAGCAAACGCGCCGAGACGCTCTATCAAAAGCTGGCCGACCACCAGGAGTTTGAGCGCCGCCTGCTGCAGATGATTGCCGGGCGTGAAAGCCTGCTCGGCCAGCAGGAGACGCTGGTTCAGCAGCAAAAAATGCAGCAGGAGCTGGAGGCGCTGGAGGCCCGTCTGCAACGCTGCCGCGCGGCGTTAAAAGAGATCGAACTGGAGATAGCCCGCCGCGAAGAGCAGCAGTAAGCGCCGTGCGGCTGCCACTTCAGCGGATGGCGGGCTATACTGGACAGGCAATTTTAACCGCGGGGTGACGGAATGGGACTTCTCTCCTGGATTGTGATCGGCTTAATCGCTGGCTTAGTGGTACGCAGGTTTTTCCCGGGCCGTCAGGGGGGATCGATTCCCACTCTGATTCTGGCGCTGGTCGGTGCGCTGGTCGGCGGCTATATCAGCAGCTATTTCAGCTGGGGAACGCTGGCCACCATTGAACCGCGCGCCCTGCTGCTGGCGCTGCTGGGCGCGCTGGTGATGATGCTGGTAGCGAAAATACTACGTTTATAATCACGCATTGAATGGAGTTGCACGATGTCATTAGAGAAAGCCCCCGATGAGGTCAAACTGGCAGTGGATTTGATTATGCTGCTGGAAGAGAATCAGGTGGCGCCGCAAACGGTGCTGGCGGCGCTGGAGATTATTAAGCGGGATTATGAAAAAAAACTGGCGGCTTCAGGGCCGGCGCAGCGTCGGGCTGGTGATTAGCATATCGATCAGGGTTTCTACTAATAATGGCGCGTCGGCCGCCAAATCGAAGCTATCCGGCATAAACAACCAGTTTTCCATGATTCCGCTGACATAACCGCGCATTATCACTGCCGCGCGACGCGTATTAAGTTCAGCAGGGAGTTGTCCCTGGTCAATGCAACTGCGCAGGACTTCTTCTATTTTTTCGTAACACTCAAGATATAAATTTTGCTGCATCATTTGCAGAGTTGTCATTTCACCGACAAACTCACACTTATGGAAAATAATTTCCATAAGTGACCTTCTCCGCTGGTCGCGCGCCGTGGACTCAAATACATAGTTAAGCATCGCACGCATAACGGAAAGTGGATCGTCAGGGTATTTTATTTGATACTCAGTCTCTAAGTCGTCCATACCGGACTCAGACTGTGACCAAATCTCGTTCAGCAAGTCGGCTTTATTTTTGAAATGCCAGTAAATCGCACCACGCGTCACACCAGCGGCTTGAGCAATATCCGCCAGTGATGTCGCGGAGACACCATCTTCAGAAAACCGGGTTATCGCTGCATCAATAATTTGATTCCGCGTTTCAAGGGCTTGCTGTTTGGTTTTTCGTGCCATAAGGGTGTTTTTTACAAAAGGGTAGATTTACATACATTTGCGAATGTATGTAACATAGCACGACCATAATTTAAACGCAGCAATGGGTTTAACGGTTTGTGATCCATTGAACAATCGATATCGGACACTCGAGGTTTATTTATGAACAAAAACAGAGGGTTAACGCCTCTGGCGGCCGTCCTGATGCTTTCAGGCAGCTTAGTGCTAACAGGATGTGATGAAAATAAATCCCAAGAAGCCGGCCAGCAACAAGCACCCGAGGTTGGCATTGTCACCTTAAAAAGCGCACCACTTAAAATGACCACCGAGCTACCGGGCAGAACCTCTTCCTTCCGCGTTGCAGAAGTGCGCCCACAAGTTTCGGGCATTATTTTGAAGCGGAATTTCGTTGAGGGAAGCGATATCAAAGCAGGGGAATCCCTGTATCAGATCGACCCGGCCACCTATCAGGCTGCCTGGGACAGCGCTAAAGGCGATTTGGCTCAGGCTAACGCTAACGCGCAGATCGCCGCATTGACGGTGAAACGTTATAAGCCGCTGCTGGGCACCAAATATATCAGTCAGCAGGATTATGACCAGGCAATGGCCACCGCCAGCCAGACCGCAGCAGCGGTACAGGCAGCAAAAGCAAATGTCGAAACGGCGCGTATTAACCTCGCCTACACTAAAGTCACGTCACCAATCAGCGGACGTATTGGTAAATCGTCGGTCACTGAAGGGGCTTTAGTGCAGAGCGCGCAAACCACCGCCCTCGCCACCGTGCAGCAACTTGACCCTATCTATGTTGACGTTACGCAATCCAGTGAAGAATTTCTGCGTCTGCGTCAGGAACTGGAGTCAGGCAAGCTGAAGCAGGATGACGGCAAAGCCAGCGTCACCCTGTTAATGCAGGATGGTAGCGCCTATGCCCGTACCGGAACATTAGAATTCTCTGATGTCACCGTCGACGAGACCACCGGCTCCATTACCCTGCGCGCCATGTTCCCGAATCCGGATCAGCGTCTGCTGCCAGGGATGTTTGTCCGTGCCCGTCTGGACGAAGGCACCAACCCGAATGCGCTGCTGGTTCCGCAACAGGCGGTGACCCGTACGCCAACCGGTGAAGCTACCGCGATGGTGATTGGTCAGGATAATAAAGTGGAAGTACGCAAGCTGACCGCCGAACAGGCGATTGGTGATAAGTGGCTGGTTTCAGCAGGTCTGAAGGATGGCGATAAAGTTATCGTTACCGGTATTCAGCGTGCGAAACCTGGCGCTCAGGTGACTCCGCAGGAAGTGAGTGCAGACGACGCGAAGAAACAAGATGCGTCGGCTGAACAAACCAAGTCATAAACAGGAGCCGCTGATACATGGCTAAGTTCTTTATCGATCGCCCCATTTTTGCCTGGGTTATCGCCATCATTATTATGCTGGCGGGTGCGCTGTCGATTCTTAAACTGCCGATCGAGCAATATCCTAACGTTGCTCCACCGGCGATTGAGATCACCGCGACTTATCCGGGTGCTGATGCGAAAACCTTGCAGGACTCCGTCACGCAGGTCATCGAACAGAATATGAATGGTATCGATGGCCAGATGTACATGAGTTCCAGCAGTGACTCCTCTGGTACCGTGACGCTGACCATTACCTTTGAATCGGGTACTGACCCGGATATCGCGCAGGTTCAGGTGCAGAACAAACTGCAGCTGGCGATGCCGTTACTGCCACAGGAAGTTCAGCAACAGGGGATTAAGGTTCAGAAATCCTCCAGCAGCTTCCTGATGGTGGCCGGTTTTATCAACGATACCGGCAGCATGACGCAGAATGATATTGCGGACTATGTTGGCTCGAATATCAAAGACCCGATCAGCCGCGTCAGCGGTGTCGGTGATACCCAGCTGTTTGGCGCCCAGTACGCGATGCGTATCTGGATGGATCCGCATAAGCTGAATAACTATCAGCTGACGCCGGTGGATGTGATCACCGCCATTACCAATCAGAATGCCCAGGTCGCAGCCGGTCAGCTTGGTGGTACGCCACCAGTGAAAGGCCAGCAGCTGAACGCCTCGATTATTGCGCAGACACGTCTTACCTCTACCGATGAGTTCGGCAAAATTTTGCTGAAGGTCAACGCGGATGGTTCGCAGGTGCGCCTGCGCGACGTAGCGAAAATTGAACTGGGTGGGGAAAACTACGAGATTGTTGCCCGTTATAATGGCCAGCCGGCATCCGGTCTGGGGATTAAACTGGCAACTGGCGCTAACGCACTGGATACCGCCGCAGCGGTAAAAGCGGAACTGGCAAAACTGGAACCGTTCTTCCCTGCAGGTCTGAAAGTGGTTTATCCATATGACACCACGCCGTTCGTTAAAATCTCCATCTTCGAAGTGGTGAAAACCCTCGTTGAAGCGATCGTGCTGGTGTTCCTGGTGATGTACCTGTTCCTGCAAAACTTCCGCGCTACCCTGATCCCAACGATCGCGGTGCCGGTGGTGTTGTTAGGGACATTTGCCATTATCAACGCCTTTGGTTATTCGATAAACACCCTGACGATGTTCGGGCTGGTGCTCGCCATCGGGCTATTGGTGGATGACGCCATCGTGGTGGTGGAGAACGTCGAGCGTGTGATGGCGGAGGATGGATTACCGCCCAAAGAAGCCACGCGTAAATCGATGGATCAGATCCAGGGCGCACTGGTCGGTATCGCGCTGGTGCTGTCAGCGGTATTTATTCCGATGGCATTCTTCGGCGGTTCTACCGGGGTTATCTATCGTCAGTTCTCGATCACCATCGTTTCCGCGATGGTTCTGTCGGTGATTGTGGCGCTGGTGCTGACCCCGGCGCTCTGCGCCACCATGCTGAAACCCATCAAGAAAGGTGAACACGGCAAAACCACTGGTTTCTTCGGCTGGTTTAACCGGATGTTTGATAAGAGCACCCATCACTATACCGACAGTGTGGGCCATATCATTCGCAGCACCGGCCGCTACCTGATTATCTATCTGCTGATCGTGGTGGGCATGGCAGTACTGTTCCTGCGCTTACCCAGCTCGTTCCTGCCGGAAGAGGACCAGGGTGTCTTCCTGACCATGGCGCAGCTGCCTGCTGGCGCGACGCAAGAGCGTACGCAGAAAGTGCTCGATCAGGTGACGGATTACTATCTGACCAAAGAGAAAGACACGGTCAGCTCGGTGTTTACCGTTAACGGCTTTGGTTTTGCCGGCCGTGGCCAGAACACCGGTATCGCCTTCGTCAGTCTGAAACCATGGGATGAGCGTCCGGGTACGGAGAGCAAAGTTCCGGCGATTACCGCACGTGCGATGGGTGCGCTGTCGGTGATTAAAGATGCGATGGTGATTCCGTTTAACCTGCCAGCGATTGTTGAACTGGGTACCGCAACCGGCTTTGACTTCCAGCTGATCGACCAGGCTAACCTGGGTCACGAGAAGCTGACGCAGGCGCGTAACCAGCTGTTTGGTCTGATTGCTCAGCACAGCGATACGCTGGTGGGTGTGCGTCCAAATGGTCTGGAAGATACGCCGCAGTACAAACTGGATATTGATCAGGAGAAAGCGGAAGCGCTGGGTGTCTCTATCTCTGATATCAATACCACGCTGCGTGCTTCGTGGGGCGGGACTTACGTCAACGACTTTATCGATCGCGGTCGTGTGAAGAAAGTCTACGTGATGGGTGATGCGCCTTACCGTATGCTGCCAAGTGATATCAATAACTGGTATGTGCGTAACAGTAGTGGCGGCATGGTCTCGTTTAACGCCTTTGCATCGGCGAAATGGGAATATGGTTCACCTCGTCTGGAACGCTATAACGGCTTGCCTTCGATGGAAATCCTCGGCCAGGCCGCTCCGGGTAAAAGCTCCGGTTCCGCAATGGAGCTGATGGAAAATCTGGCGTCGCAGCTGCCAACCGGTATTGGCTACGACTGGACCGGTATGTCCTATCAGGAACGTCTGTCCGGTAACCAGGCCCCTGCCCTGTATGCCATCTCGCTGATAGTGGTATTCCTCTGTCTGGCGGCATTGTATGAGAGCTGGTCGATACCTTTCGCGGTTATGCTGGTGGTGCCGCTGGGTGTGATTGGTGCGCTGTTGTTTACCACTCTGCGTGGTCTGAACAATGACGTCTACTTTGTGGTGGGCCTGCTGACAACCATTGGCTTGTCGGCGAAGAACGCGATATTAATCGTCGAATTCGCCAAAGATCTGATGGAAAAAGAGGGCAAAGGGCTGGTCGAGTCCACGCTGGAAGCGGTGCGTATGCGTTTACGCCCGATTCTGATGACCTCGCTGGCCTTTATCCTCGGGGTACTGCCACTGGCCATCAGTACCGGCGCGGGCTCCGGTTCCCAGAACGCCGTAGGTACCGGTGTAATGGGCGGGATGGTCACGGCGACCGTACTGGCAATCTTCTTCGTTCCGGTGTTCTTCGTGGTGGTACGCCGCCGCTTTAGCAAACACAAAGAAGAGATTGAACAGGGACATTCTGAACAGCAATCGCATCACTAAGCTTTACTGACAGTGATCAACAGAGGCCGCTAATGCGGCCTCTTTTTTTTGCCCGTTTTCTGCGATTAAGTTGGGTTGCAATTCTCATCTGCCCGGCGCATAATAATTGTTATGTTATAACATACAAATTCCGGAGCAACGATGAAAGCTGATATCCATCCCCACTATCGTACGGTGGTGTTTCATGACACCAGCGCTGATCACTACTTTAAAGTCGGTTCCACCATTAAAACCGACCGCACCGTAGAATTTGAAGGGGCGACTTACCCGTACGTTACCCTCGATGTCTCTTCTGCCTCGCACGCTTACTACACCGGCAAGCAGAAAGAATTTAACAAAGAAGGCAGTGCGGCGCGCTTTAATCAGCGTTATGGCAACTTCTTCAATAAAAGCAAATAAGTCAGGGGCCGTTATGCAGGTACTGAGTTCACTGGCTTCGGCCAAAAAGCGTCACAAAGATTGCATCGTGGTGCGCCGTAAAGGCCGTATCTACGTCATTTGTAAGAGTAACCCGCGCTTTAAGGCGGTTCAGGGAAGAAAGAAAAAACGTTAGTGTCGTATCGTTTATCCCTTTGGGCCGGAAGCACGCTTCCGGCCCTTTTTTTATTACTTCATACTGCCGGCAATACTCTCAACATTATGTTTAAACGCCGCAATATAACTGGCTGCGGGTCCATCCTGTGTGGATAACGCTTCCGGATAAAGCTCACCGCCTGGCTGCGCGCCGGTCGCCGCTGCGATCTGTTTTACCAGACGCGGATCGGTTTGATTCTCAATAAAGTAGCTGTGAATTTTCTCTGTTTTCAGCTGCTTAATTAAGCTGGCCACATCGCTGGCGCTGGCTTCTGACTCGGTGGAAAATCCGACTGGCGCCAGGAAGCGCACGCCATAGCGCTGACCGAAATAGCCAAAGGCATCATGGCTGGTCAGCACCTGACGCTTCGCATCCGGAATCCCGTTAAAGGTCTGCTGCGCCCAGCTGTCGAGCTGCTTAAGCTGGCTGATATAGGCGGCGCCATGCTGGCGGAAATAGTCAGCATCGTCAGGATCGGCGGCAATCAGCGCGTTCATCACATTGGTGGCATACACCACGCCATTTTGCATACTGTTCCACGCATGTGGATCGGTAATGGTTTCGCCATCCTCTTCCATTTTGCGTGTGTTGACGCCGCTTGAAGCGACAATCACTTTGCCTTTGTAACCGGAAGCGATCACCAGGCGATCCATCCAGCCTTCCATTCCCAGTCCGCTGACAAACACCACATCCGCCTGCGACAGCGCCTGGCTATCCTGCGGCGTAGGTTCAAAGCTGTGCGGGTCGCCATCAGGCCCCACCAGACTTTTAACCTTCACATGTTCCCCGCCGACCTGCTGCACGATATCCGCCAGCACGGTAAAACTGGCGACGGTTTCTACCGTTTTGGCCAGTGCCAGCGGGCTGCCGATCAACGCAGCTAATGCCAGCGCTATGGGTAACTTCTTCATACGTTCTCCTTACCTGTCAAAATAAAACGGCGGCGCGTTAACAGACCACCGTGCGGCCCGACTAAAATCGAGATAAAAAACAGAATGGCAGCACTCAGCACCACCGCCGGACCGGCTGGCAGCGCGAGATAAAATGAGGCGAACAGGCCACTGAAGCTGGCAATCACGGCAAGGGTGATCGCGGCGGCGAGCATGCCAGGCAGACGCAAGCTCCAGAAGCGTGAACTGGTGGCTGGCAGCATCATCAGTCCTACCGACATCAGCGTGCCCAGCACCTGGAAACCGGCCACCAGATTGATCACCACCAGCACCAGAAACAGGCCATTCACCAGCGGTGAACTCCAGCGGCTCTGCGCGCGTAAGAAGGTGGGGTCAAAAGCGTCAATCACTAATGGCCGGTAGATCAGCGCCAGCAGCAGCAGCGTCATCGCCGCGATACTGCCAACCAGCATGATCGACAGGTTGTCGACCGCCAGCAGCGAGCCAAACAGCACATGCAGCAGATCAACGCTGGATCCGCGCAATGACACCAGCGTCACGCCCAGCGCCAGCGAGCCGAGGTAAAAACCGGCAAAACTGGCATCTTCACGTAACGGGGTAAAGCGGCTGACGGCGCCGGAAAGCAAGGCTACGGTCAGACCGGCAATAAATCCGCCGATCCCCATCGCCACCAGCGACAGACCAGAGATTAAATAGCCAATCGCCGCGCCTGGCAGCACCGCATGGGACAGCGCATCGCCTACCAGGCTCATGCGCCGCAGCTGGAGAAATACGCCGAGCGGTGTGGCGCTGACTGATAACGCCACACAAGCCACCAGCGCGCGACGCATAAAGCCGAACTCAATAAACGGGTGCAACAGGCTAACCATCATCACTGCACGCCTCCAGCCTGCCGTAGCGGCGCTCTGGCGAGCACGCGCGTCTGCCACTCGCTCTTATCCGGATGCAACCGTAAAACCTGCGGGAACCACGCATCCACCATACTGAGGTCATGCAGCACCACAATCAGTGTGCAACCCTGGCGATGACGTTCCGCCAGCAAATCCAGCAGCAGCTCGATGGTCGGGCTGTCGATGCCGGTAAATGGCTCGTCGAGCAACAGCAGAGAAGCCTGCTGCATCAGCAGACGGGCAAACAGCACGCGCTGCAACTGTCCGCCGGAGAGCGTGCCTGGCTGGGCATCGGCGAAATCAGCCATTCTTACCCGCTGCAGATTTTGCATAATCTCCTGACGCAACTGACGGCCAATAGCACCGAACCAGCCACTGCGCTGCCAGCAGCCCATTGCCACCAGATCAAATACGGTAATCGGGAACTGTCGTTCAATTTCAGACTGCTGCGGTAACCAACCCGCTGCCGCAGATGGCTGAGATAACTGATAGCTTCCCGCCACCGGCGGCAGTAAACCGGCAAGGGTTTTGAGCAGCGTGGATTTTCCTGAACCGTTGGAGCCGACCAGCGCTGTCATCGATCCCCGGGTAAAGCGGCCATTGATTACCGGCGTAACCGGCTGACGCCGGTAGCCGGCCTGCAAATTTTGCAAGCAAATCATTGCGCAGTCGCCCACCATACCGCAGCAGCCAGCAACGCTACGGGCGATAAGCTCAGCAACAGCCTGGCGGGGGCAGAGAGCGTAAACAGAGTCGATTGGGGAGGAAGAGAAGCAGGCATTACGGTGGTTCCGCTATTAATATATATGTTATAACATAACACTAAATATCAGCGATTCGTCACGTGCCTCACGGGAAAAATGTATCCAGGTGTTACCCGGCGTGCCCACATAAGCGCCAGGGGCTTAGATAAACAAAACTCATCAGCAAGTTGTGCGCTATCGCAGAAAACAGCACAAAGCTTCAAAATAAAAACCATTAAAATCATATGCATGGCAATATGACCTTTTTTGCCACTTGCTTTATTTAACACTAAACACAATGATCAATATTAGTAGCAGTTAACACAGTGATGGAAAAATGCGCACATTAATTCCCTGCAATAATTTGCAGGACGAAGTTGACCCGCTAATATTGAAGGAAATAATTCAACAGAATATTCCCAAATTAGAACCGCAACTGGTGGGAGATTTAGCATGGTATTCTCAAAATGCGCGATTCGTTCCCGACAGTGTGAAAATTATTTCAATAGCTCCTGCCGGTAGTTTACGTTATAAAATGAGCTATCAGTTTGAATGGACGATATTCAATGCATGTCTGGATATTGATGCCAGCGAGACCGCGGTGGAAACGGTTCAGTTCCGGATAATTCCCGGCTTTCTCGCCTTTGAACTGATCGACAATCAATACCCATCAACCGCTAATGAATTGTAATCTTTGGTAATGAACTCAGGCGCTATTAATTAATCTGCGTTATATTCAGGAAGTCCGTTTAATAAACTATTTTTTATAATCACTTCCAGGCCGCATACCTTTTAGCTTAGCCCGTGTACCGGCTTGTATCACTCGCTATGGAGGGGAAAGAGATGGACGAATACTCACCAAAAAGGCATGATATTGCCCAGTTGAAATTCTTGTGTGAAAGTCTGTACGATGAAAGTATGTCAACCCTCGGTGACAGTCATCACGGTTGGGTCAATGATCCTACTTCTGCGGTAAATTTGCAGCTTAACGAATTGATTGAACATATCGCCTCTTTCACCATGAATTACAAAATCAAACATGTTGAGGATGCGGATCTGATTGCGCAAATCGATGAATATCTCGATGACACATTTATGCTGTTCAGTAACTACGGTATTAATGCTCAGGATCTTCAGCGCTGGCAGAAATCAGCCAAACGACTTTTTAACATTTTCGCCGAAGAGTGCGCGCAACGGCCTTTGCATGCCAGCCACTCAGTTTAGCAACCCATTATTTTTACTACGGTTTAACAATGACAGACAAAATTCTTACTAAAACTGATTACCTGATGCGTTTAAGACGCTGTCGTTCAATCGATACCCTTGAGCGAGTAATTGAAAAAAACAAATACGAATTATCTGACGACGAATTAGAAGTGTTTAATTCTGCTGCCGATCACCGCCTGGCGGAATTGACTATGAATAAACTCTACGACAAAGTTCCGGTGTCCGTCTGGAAATATGTAAGGTAAAAGCATCTTCAGAATATTGTAAGATTTGACAGGATAAAACTGAGGATAATGCGAGGGGCTGAAATGGTGGAGGCCCTGCCAGCGACATCCCGGCACACGCGTCACCTGCTGCGGCTGCTTCCTTCCGGATCTGACCGAGTTCACAAGTTAGCATTGCGGGAGCACCAACAGGGCCTCCATTGACTGGCTCTAACCTTCAGAGCGCAGGCATTATCAATGATGCCCCCGCCAATTGCAAGCGCCCCTCCTGCGACCGTTGTTTTCTTGAACAGGTCACGTTTTTTAGTTGAATGTCCAGTTTTTAAAACCCTCGGTATTCTCCTAAATATTATCCTTCAACGCGCGAATTTACTGCGAAAAATGGCTAATATTACCGCAACCTGATGGCCTGCAACGGCAGGTGTGATTAAATTTACTTTAGTATCGCCAGGCTATCGATTAAGGTTTTATTATTATTTACCTGAGTATTCCTATGTTCGATAACGACAACTTTCAGCAACGTGTCTGGCAAATTATCGCCGCCATTCCCAGCGGCTGCGTCACCACCTATGGCGACATCGCCCGCCTGGCTGGCTCGCCACGGGCTGCGCGTCAGGTTGGCGGTATCCTGCGCCGCTTACCCGAAGGCAGCAAGATCCCATGGCATCGTGTGATTAACCGTAAAGGCGAAATTTCATTAATTGGTGATGATCTCGAGCGCCAGCGTACGGCGCTGGAAGCGGAAGGTGTTGAAGTCAGCAATGACGGCAAAATTTCTCTGCCGCGCTATCGCTGGCAGCCCTGAAACCGATGATGCCGGCAAGGGATTAGCCCTGCCAGCAATCGCCAGTCAGAGGCTGGTTGGCGCCGGTACTGATGCGGCCGGCGTCACCTGCGTTGGCGAGGTTGACGGCACAGTGGTTGCCGCTCCGCTTTGCGCCGGCATGGCTACCGACGGCACGGGCACCAGCACCAGTTCGGCTTTAGTGCCACCACCGTTAATCACCGGTTTCACCGTCTCAGTGATAAACGCCATTTTGCCATCAATCGTAATCGCGGCACTCAGCAGAATGCGTGCATTGGGCTGAATATCGGCCGGATTAAACGGCAGTACAAAGCTGAATGGCGCCTGTTTGCCTTCGGTACGCACTGCGCGCTGCGACAACACTTTCGATGGCGCATCCGCCAGCGACGCATCCGATAAAGTTACCGTTAACACTGCATCCGGCGGTAACGCAATGCGCTGACGAATATAGACCGAGCCACTAACATTTGGCTGCGCTATCGCCGCCTGCTGCCCTGCTGTCTGCGCGCCCAGCGTCGGGGTGGGTATATCTGCACTTTTATCTGCACAACCTGCCAGAGCCACCGCCAGCGCGGCGCCACTCATAAGATGCCAAAATTTCATTGATTTATTCTCCTTCCTTATTATCAATGTGTTCCGCCAGTAACCGGCAGAACCGCGCTGTCAGCCAGCGTCACAAGCTTAAGCCTGGCACAAGTTACTGCTTTTTTCCTGTTAGCAACTTTTCATCATCCCTGCGGGAAAAAAGAAGAAGATTCCGCTTTAACCCAGTTGACGATAACTGGTCGGATCTCGCAAACTGATCGCTGAACTATTTTCGAGGAGGCTGCTATGAGCCAGGCACTGCAAAACCTGCTAAACCTGCTTAATTTAGAAAAGTTAGAAGAGGGCCTGTTTCGTGGCCAGAGCGAAGACTTAGGACTCCGCCAGGTATTTGGCGGTCAGGTTGTTGGCCAGGCGCTGTATGCAGCCAAACAGACTGTCCCTGCCGAACGAATTATTCACTCGTTTCATAGCTACTTCCTGCGTCCCGGCGACAGTCAGAAAGCGATTATCTACGATGTCGAAACCCTGCGTGACGGCAATAGCTTTAGCGCCCGTCGCGTCAGCGCCATCCAGAACGGCCAGCCGATTTTCTATATGACCGCCTCCTTCCAGGCGCCGGAAAGTGGCTATGAGCATCAGAACATGATGCCAGTGGTGCCAGGCCCGGAGACGCTGCCTTCTGAAACCGACATTGCCCATCAGCTGGCGGAGTTTATTCCGGAAAAAGCGCGCGAGAAATTTCTGGCGGAAAAACCGCTGGAAATGCGCCCGGTTAAGTTTCATAACCCGTTGCAGGGACATGTTGATGAACCGCAGCGCCAGGTGTGGTTCCGCGCTAATGGCCAGATGCCTGCCGATCCCGGTATTCATCAATATCTGCTCGGCTACGCGTCCGATTTCAACTTTTTACCGGTCGCGCTGCAACCACATGGCAAAGGGTTCCTGGAACCAGGTATGCAGGTGGCGACAATCGATCACTCAATGTGGTTCCACCGTCCGTTCGATTTGAATCAGTGGCTACTGTATAGCGTGGAGAGCACCTCAGCATCCGGTGCGCGCGGATTTGTCCGTGGCCAGTTCTACACTCAGGATGGCACGCTGGTGGCTTCAACGGTGCAGGAAGGGGTAATGCGTCTGCGCAGTTAAGCGGGAGGTCATAAAAAAGGGCGATATCATCAATATCGCCCTTTTTCTGTTTATCGTTTTATTTTTTTAGCGCACTGCTCTCTTTGAGCGGTTTCTCTGTTACTGGTTGTAAGCGTTTTCGCCGTGGCTGTTGACGTCCAGACCTTCACGTTCCTGATCTTCCGGAACACGCAGACCAACAATCATATCCGCCAGTTTGAAACCGATAAAGGCCACCACACCGGTCCAGACGATGGTCACGCCAACGCTGAACAGCTGGATCATAACCTGATGGCCCATGGTCACGCCTTCTGCGTAGCCAACACCACCCAGTGAAGGCGCCGCGAACACACCGGTCAGGATACAACCGACGATACCGCACACACCGTGGACACCGAACACATCACAAGGGTCATCAACGCGCAGCCATTTTTTCAGGATGGTAACGCCCCACAGACCGGCGATGCCGCCTGCGATACCGATAATCAACGCACCGCCCACACCGACGTAACCACATGCCGGGGTGATAGCAACCAGACCGGCAATCACACCTGAACTGGCGCCCAGCAGTGATGGCTTACCGCGGAACATCCACTCACCGAAGGTCCAGGCCAGTACCGCACCCGCTGTCGCCATCACGGTATTCAGGAAGGCCAGCGCAGCGATTTCATTCGCTGCACTTGCAGAACCGGCGTTAAAGCCGAACCAGCCCACATACAGAATCGCGGTACCGGTGAATACCATCGGCAGGTTGTGTGGTTTAAAGGCTTCTTTACCGAAACCAGCACGTTTGCCCAGCAGGTAAGCACCGACCAGACCCGCTACCGCGGCGTTAATATGCACCACAGTACCGCCAGCGAAGTCCATCGCGCCATCCTGAGCCAGGAAGCCGCCTGCCCACACCATATGTGCGATAGGCAGATACGCCAGCGTCAGCCATACCACCACGAAAATCAGCACCGCGGAGAAGCGAATACGCTCTGCGATAGAGCCGACAATCAGACCCACAGTGATACAGGCAAACGAGCACTGGAACGCTACGTGAATATACTGATAGAAAGTACCGGTTAATGCCGTCAGTTCGATACCTTTCAGCATTGCCATGCTGAAGCCGCCGAAGAAGGCATTACCTTCGCTGAAAGCCAGCGAGTAGCCATACAGCATCCAGAGTACGCAGACCATTGAGAAGGTCACCGCGACCTGAGTCAGCATGGAGAGAACGTTTTTGCCACGAAGCAGACCGCCGTAGAACAGCGCGATGCCTGGTATAGACATAAAAAGCACCAGCGCGGTGCAAATCATCATAAATGCGTTATCAGCTTTATCTGCAACGGCAGGTGCAGCCATCGCGAGCGATGGTAACAATGCCAGGCCTGCCAGACCCAACTTAGTCAGTACTTTATTCATTTTATTCCATCCCTTCACAATTCAGAGCCCGAAATTACAGCGCGGCTTCGTCTGTTTCGCCGGTACGTATACGGATAACACGCTGCAGTTCTGCAACGAAGATCTTACCGTCGCCAATTTTGCCCGTGTAGGCAGCTTTGCTAATCACATCAATAACTTCATCGAGCTGATCGTCAGCAATAGCAATGTCGATTTTAACTTTTGGCAGGAAATTCACGCTGTACTCTGCACCGCGATAAAGTTCTGCATGACCTTTCTGGCGACCAAACCCCTTCACCTCGGTGACGGTCAGCCCCTGAATGCCGATTGAAGATAATGCTTCACGCACATCTTCCAGTTTGAACGGTTTGATTACCACGGTAACCAGCTTCATAGAATCCCCTCCAGGTAGATAATTTGTTTGCCACACCCGACTCGGATTGATTAAAGCAAAGCCTGTGCCACAAATTAAAAACACGAAAATTTCAGAGGATTAGCCAGACAGCGACTGATGCCAGGCTGTGACAGCGATCTTAATCCCTGCCGGAACGCCAGTGAGCGGGCAGAAAAAACGCACCATAAAGGTGCGTTACGCGTTAACAGAGTGCATCAATATAGACGTTTCCGAAAAAACTGTGCAAAAAAGGTGCAAACGGAGTTTATGCCTCGGCCGCCATGCCCGACGTGAGTTCATCGCCCGCCAGCTGTAACTGATACATCTGCCAGTAGCGCCCCTGTTCGGCCAGCAGTTCACGATGGTTACCCTGCTCAACAGCCTGGCCGCGATGCAGCACCAGAATGCTGTCTGCTTCGGTAATAGTCGACAGTCGATGGGCAATCACCACCAGCGTGGTTTGCTGACGAATGGCGCGCAGGGCGCGCTGAATCGCCTGTTCAGTGCCGGAATCGATATTGGCGGTGGCTTCATCAAGGATCAGGATTTGTGGCGACGCCACCAGCACGCGCGCCATCGCCAGCAGCTGCTTCTGCCCTACCGACAGATTGTTGCCCTGCTCACCCAGGCGGGTATGGATGCCCTCGGCAAGGCCAGCCGCCAGTTCCGCCAGCTGTACCGTCTCCAGCGCCTGCCACACCTGCTGTTCACTGATATCGCGCCCAAGCGTGACATTGGCGAAGAAGCTGTCGGCCAGTACCACCGGATCCTGCTGCACCATCGCCACCCCCTGACGCAGTACCTGATGACTGAGGCTGCTGAGTGGACGACCATCGAGATTAATTTCCCCCTGCTTTAGCGGGTAGTAACCCATTAGCAAGTTCGCCAGCGTACTTTTGCCACTGCCAGTATGCCCCACCAGCGCCACAAAATGACGCGATGGCACCTGCAGATTAATATTGCTCAGGACATTACGGTCATCACGATAGGCGAAGCTAAGGTTACGCACCTCAATGCTACCGCTGGCCAGTGGCCGCTTATCGTCGCCATATTGCTGACGTGGGGCGTCCATCAGTTCGAAAATACGCTCACCGGCCACCACTGCCTGCTGTAACATCGACTGCTGGGTAGTAAGTTCAATCAGCGGTTCATTCAGGCGACCAAGATAGTTGATAAAGGCATACAGCACGCCGACTTCAATGCTGCCAGCCGAAGAGAAACCAAACAACAACATCAGTCCACACAGGATCATTGCCGAGAACAGGCTGAGCAGCGGACGCAGCAGAAAGCCATCCAGCCGCAGCGTCTGCATCCGCGCCAGATAGTGGGAGCGGCTGGCCTCTCCCATTCGCTCGCCAAAGCGTGCCTGCTGGCGGAACTGCTGGATCACGCTCATGCCGTTAATCACTTCGTTAAAGCCGTTATTGATATCCGCCAGATAGCTGCGCACCCGACGCACAATCGGCGTGCTGTAACGCTGATAGATCAGCATCACCGTGATCACCGCCGGGAAAATGGTGATCGCCACCAGCGCCATCCGCCAGTCAAGGCTGAACATCGCCACCAGCATCGCGCCAATCAGGGCGGCGCTGCGCAATACCGTCGCCACTACCGTCACATAAAGATCGCGCACCACTTCGGTATCGTTG
Source organism: Winslowiella toletana (assembly GCF_017875465.1). Classification (NCBI taxonomy): domain Bacteria; kingdom Pseudomonadati; phylum Pseudomonadota; class Gammaproteobacteria; order Enterobacterales; family Erwiniaceae; genus Winslowiella; species Winslowiella toletana. The sequence goes on along the minus strand of NZ_JAGGMQ010000001.1, from coordinate 3,669,524 downwards.
GTCACCCGCGAGATAATCTGCCCTACCGGCTGGGTATCAAACGCACTCAGCGGCTGACGCAGCGCCGCATCCATCACATCGCTGCGCAGGCGCTGCACCACGCCTACCGCCGCCTGATTAAACAGCAGCGCCTGGATATAGTGCAGCGTTGCCGCCAGCGCCTGCAGCAGAATATATCCCACCACCAGACCGGCCACGATCCCCAGCGGCATCTGATGCTTCGCCACCATATTATCGATAAAATAGCTCACCAGAACCGGCCCCAGCACTTCTGCCGCCGCCGCAACCCACAGCAGCGCCACCGCGATAGCGAGTGATTTACGCCACGGTTTGCCGTAAGCCAGCAGGCGTTTAATAGTTGGCCACAGCTGCGCCAGGCTAGTCATGGGGCACTCCCTTTTCGTTCTCATCTTCGTCCAGCGCCGCTTCCAGTTGCTGATAGCGATACATATCGCTGTACCAGCCAGGCTGTCCGGCTAACAGCTCATGACTGCCGCGTTGCGCGACCACGCCATGCTGCATAACCAGAATTTCATTCGCCTCGGTCAGTGCCGACAGGCGATGGGCGCTGATAATCACCGTGCGCCCTTCACCCCAGTTGCGTAAATTGTGCAGGATCTGATGCTCCGTGCGGCCATCAACCGCCGAAAGCGCATCATCCAGCAGCAGAATCTCGGCATTTAACAGCAGCGCACGGGCAATCGAAATACGCTGTTTCTGTCCACCAGAGAGCATCACGCCGCGCTCGCCCACTTCGGTGTCATAACCCTGCGGCAGCCGCAGGATATCCTCATGCACGCAGGCCAGTCGCGCGACCTGTTCAATATCGCTCTGGGTGGCATTGGGGCGACCCAGTGCAATATTGTTAGCGACACTATCGGAGAACAGAAAAGGAGTCTGACTCACGACCGCCAGCCGGCTGCGCCAGCCATCGATGCGTAGCTGGGTCAGCGGGACGCCATGATAACGAATATCCCCCTGATCACAGTCGAAATGGCGCTGAATCAGGCTTAGCAGACTGCTTTTACCGGAACCGGTCGGGCCACACAGCCCCAGCATCTGCCCCGGCTTCAGATTGACATTGATATTGCGCAGCGAAGGTTGCTTACTGCCCGGATAGGTAAATTCGCGAATCGCCACCTGCAACAGGCCACGTCCTTCCGGCAGCATTTTATCGCCATCCGTCACCGTCGGCACTTCGGTCAGCAGAGCACGGATACGGCTCCAGGCCGCGCTGCCGCGTTCGACAATATTAAACATCCATGCCAGCGCCAGCATCGGCCAGATCATCAGACCAAGGTACATAATAAAACTGGTCAGCTGGCCGAGCGTCATCTGACCATGCCACACCAGCCAGCTGCCGCCGCCGATCGCCAGCAGGTTCGACATGCCAATCGCAATATAGATCGTGGGGTCGAAACGCGCGTCCACGCGCGCCACGCGCATATTTTTCTCGCCGGTGTCACGGGCAATCGCCGAGAACTGCGCAGACTGATGATCTTCGAGGCCAAAGGCTTTGATCATACGGATGCTGGTCAGGCTCTCCTGAGTTTGATCGTTAAGCGAGGAGAAAGCCGCCTGCGCCAGTTTGAAACGGTTATGCAGCTGATCGCCATAGCGTTTAATCACCAGCGCCATTACCGGCATCGGCAACAGCGCCAGCAGCGTTAACTGCCAGCTAATCTGGGTGCTCATCACAATCAGCACCACCAGCCCCATTACCAGCGAATCCACCAGCGTCAGCACGCCTTCCCCGGCGGCGAACACCACGCGGTCCACATCGTTGGTGGCGCGGGCAATCAGATCGCCAGTACGGTGGCGCAGATAGAATTCGGGATGCTGACGGCTGAGCTGACGATAAAAGTCTTCGCGCAATTCAACCGCCAGTTGATAAGACGCGCCAAACAGCAATACACGCCAGACATAGCGCAACAGGTATACCACCACCGCCGTCACCAGCATGGCGCCAATCCACATCAGGATCTCACCCGCGCCCATATGTCGCTGGGTGACACCATCAACGATCTCGCCTACTACCTTCGGCGGCAGCAGTTGCAAGATCGCTATTACTATCAATAAAGAAACCGCGCCAAGATACCGACGCCACTCCCGGGCAAAATACCAACTTAATTGGCTAAACAATCGCACGCAATATGTCCTGAACTGGGAAAAGGAGGCAAAAAACCTCCATTAAATTAAGGATTCACTGGCAAAGCCGTGGTGTATTTTATCTCTTCCATGGCAAAACTCGAAGTGACATCGATTAATCCCGGAACGCCGTTCACTAATCGTTTGTAGAACGCGTCATAGCATTTCATATCCGCCACCTGAATACGCATCAGATAGTCGTATTCGCCCGCCATACGATAAAAAGCCATCACCTCCGGCAGGCTTTGCACCACTTCAACAAACTGCTGATACCAGGCACTGCTGTGCTGCTGGGTCTTGATCAGCATAAAGGCGGTTAATGACAGACCGATTTTATCACCATCCAGTAGCGCCACTTTGCCACGAATTATGCCGTCATCTTCCAGCTTTTTCAGCCGTTTCCAGCATGGCGTGGTGGTCAGATTAACCGCATCGGCCAGCGCCTGCAGCGAAAGCGTGCAATCCTGCTGCAGCAACGCCAGCAGTTTACGGTCAGTTTTATCTAACATACGCCGACTCCGGAGAATTTTTTTCTCTAATTACGCCATTATACAGTAAAGAAGATAAACCTTTTTTCCCGTGAATGCCTTACTCTTGCTGCACGATTATCAGGAGCCCGATCATGACCAGCCAGTGGGTAAAACACGCAATCAACGAAATAAATGCCGACTTTCAGCGTTCCGCCGATACGCATCTGATCCGTCTGGCTTTACCCGACTTTCCCGGCATCTGGCTCTATTTAAAAGATGAGAGCACCCATCCTACCGGAAGCCTGAAGCACCGTCTGGCCCGCTCGCTGTTTTTATATGGCTTAAGCAATGGCTGGATCAAACAGAATCGGCCAATTATTGAAGCGTCATCGGGCAGTACCGCAGTGTCGGAAGCCTATTTTGCCCGCCTGATCGGCCTGCCATTTATTGCGGTAATGCCCGCCAGTACCGCCAGACGCAAGGTCGAACAGATCACTTTTTATGGTGGTCAGTGTCACTTTGTCAGCGATCCCTGCCAGCTGTATGCCGAATCCGAGCGCCTGGCGCGCGAGCTTAACGGCCACTTTATGGATCAGTTTACCTATGCCGAGCGCGCCACCGACTGGCGTGGCAATAATAATATCGCCGAGAGCATTTTCCGCCAGATGAGCAGCGAGCCGTTTCCGATTCCGGACACTATTGTAATGAGTGCTGGCACCGGTGGCACCTCAGCCACCATTGGCCGCTATCTGCGCTATCAGGGACATGATACCCGGCTGCTGGTGGTGGATCCGCAAAACTCGGTGTTCTTTGATTACTGGCAGCAGCGGGATCCGGCTTTAATCAGCGCCACTGGCAGCCGCATTGAAGGTATTGGCCGCCCGCGCGTCGAACCGTCGTTTATTCCGGATGTCATTGATGCGATGCTGAAAGTGCCGGATGGCGCCAGCATTGCAGCGATGCTGTGGCTGGAAAAACAGCTGGGCCGTAAAGCGGGCGCTTCGACCGGCACCAATATCTGGGGCGCGCTGCAGGTTGCCAGAGAGATGCGCGAGCAGGGCCGCCAGGGGGCGATTGTCACCCTGCTGTGTGACAGCGGCGATCGCTATCTCGACAGCTATTATCATGCCGACTGGGTGCGGGAACATATTGGCGATATCAGTCCGTGGCAGCAGGCGCTGGCATAAAAAAGCCGGACACTCCCGTCCGGCTGGCTGAAGAACCTTAGAATTCGGGGGAATAGGTAAGGTGTGGTGTGGTCAGCCAGTGATTAAGATAATGTGACACTCCCTGTGTCGCGCAATGTCCGATAACCGGCAGATGCGGCAGTGCATTTTTCAGCTGATGCATGGCGTTGCCCATAATAAAACCCCGCCCCACTGCCGCCAGCATTTCACGATCGTTCATCGCATCGCCAAAGGCCATGCAATCGGCCATCGTCAGCCCGAGATGGTTGCTGAGAAAGTTCAGCGCAGTCCCTTTATTGCAGTTAACCGGCAGCACTTCCAGACACTCCCAGGCCGAGAAGCAGAGATGCGCGCGGTCACCGAGCGCTTCGCTAAGCTGGATTTCCAGCCGGCACAGCTCCTCATGTTCAGCAATAAAACAGATTTTCGTCACCTGGTCCGCCGGGATCTGGCGGACATCCGCAAGCTGATAAGTAAAGCCGCTGATCAGATGCGCCTGCAATATTTCCGGCAGCTCATTGCCGGTAAACCAGCCATCATCGTTAAACACATGCATGGTGGCCGTGGTGTCCCACTGCGTATCGGTGACCTGGCGGGCGATATCCGGCGGCAGATCGTTGCCAGATAGCCGCTCGCCATTCACCGCATTGACGCGGGTGCCATTGCCGGTAATCAGCCAGGCATCCAGTTCCAGTTCCGCTGCCAGAATTTTCATTTCCAGCAGATGCCTGCCAGTGGCAAAGGCCAGAATCACCTGCTTTTCCTGTAATGCGCGTAGTGCCGCTATCGTCTCTTTCCCCAACTGGTGATTAGGCAGTAACAGGGTGCCATCCATATCAAAAGCAGCTAAACGCGACATCTTATCTCCTGGCAGTGATGAAAGTATGAGAGTCGAGTATCACCTGGTAATTGCGGAACTAATAGTGAATACTTTGTGAAAACCATTCCGGGTTTAACTATGCGCCAGCTTAATCGCCTTAACCAGTTTGCCCGCCTGTGGCAGCACAGTGGCGGTGTTCCACAACAAACCAGCGTCGCCGAAATGGCCGAACGCTGCTTCTGTAGTGAGCGCCATATGCGTACTCTGCTTGGTCAGTGGCAACAGGCGCAATGGCTCGACTGGCGCGCAGAGTCCGGACGTGGCAAGCGCGGCGCTCTGCGCTTTTTACAAACGCCGGATCATCTGCGCAGCGAGCTGTTGCAGCAGCAACTTGATCGCGGACAGCCGCAGCATGCTCTGCAACTGGTGCAGCTGGCGCCAGAGCAGCTAAGCCAGCTGTTGCAGCCCTTTATGGGCGGACAGTGGCTGAATAACGCCCCAACCCTGCGTATTCCTTACTATCGCACGCTGGATGCCTTACAGCCGCTGACCCTGAGTGGCCGCGCGGAGCAGCATCTCTGCCACCATGTGTATGCCGGTCTGACCCGTTTTCAGCACAATCAGGTGGTTGCCGATCTGGCGCATCATTGGGTATGCAGTGATAACCAGCTGGAGTGGTTCTTCTTTTTGCGTCCGCAGCTGCACTGGCACAATGGCGAAGCGATTACTGCGGTTCAGCTGCAACAGCGGCTGCAAAAGATTCTTGCCAGCACCATCGGCAGCAAACTGCTGGCCAGCGTCAAGTCGGTGTCACTGGCGCACGCGCTCTGTCTGCGCTTTGAATTGCATACCGCCGACAACTGGCTGGCACATCGTCTGGCCACTGTATTTTGCCTGCTGCCGCATCCGCTGGATGAAAAACTGGGGGCGGGTCCTTACAGGTTAAGCCACTTTAGCCCGACGCTGGTGCGGATTGAGAGCCACGGCTGGTATCATCTGCAACACCCGCTGATGCAGGCAATTGAATACTGGATCACACCGCAACTGTTTGACAGCCAGCTGGGAACCAGCTGTAGCCATCCGGTACAGATTGCGATTGGCGCGCTGGATGAGCTGCCGCTGCTGCGGCCGGTCAGTAAAAGCACCAGCCTTGGCTTCTGTTATCTGGCGATTAATCAGCAGCGCGCGCTCAATGCGGCGCAGGCGGCAAAACTGATGAAGCTGATTCAGCAGGCGGAAATTATCGCGCAGTTGCCGATCGAAGAGGGACTGATTACTCCGAGTCGCGAGATGCTGCCCGGCTGGCCACTGCCCGACTGGTCTGCCGGGGATGATATCGCCCTGCCCGACCGGCTCAGTCTGCACTATCATTTACCGGTAGAGCTGGATGCGATGGCGCACAAGCTGCAGGAGCTGCTGGCCAGCCATAACTGCCAGCTGCAACTGCATTTTCATCACGCCAAAAACTGGCAGGATTATGCCGGTCTGGCGCAGGCTGATTTAGTAATGGGTGACCGGCTGATTGGTGACGCGCCGGAATTTATCCTCGAAAGCTGGCTGCGCCTTGATCCTCTGTGGTCCACCCTTCTTTCTGCCGCAGGCTATCAGCGGCTTATGGCCGATCTGCGCCAGATTCAGGCTGAGCCACAGGAGCAGGTACGTTTTGTCGGCTTGCAGCAGTGTTTCCGGCAACTGATGAACGATGCGGTGATTACTCCGCTGTTTAATTATCGCTATCAGATTAGCGCGCCGCCTGGCGTGGAAGGTATATACCTGAATGCGTCGGGCTGGTTTGATTTTACCCGCGCCTGGGTGCCGCCTCCGGTGGTGATTGAGTGAAGCGGTCGTAAACAGTAGTATAGGCCCCCCCGGACGTAGGGGAGCCGTTAACGGCTTCCGTATTGCAGCAGGCACGGCGGCAAACCATTGGCGCGGGCAGCGTGAACGCCGCCCCTGCAGGGTGATATCTGAAACATTAAGGAAGGCGATATATGAAACGTGCAGTGGTGGTTTTTAGCGGTGGACAGGACTCTACAACCTGTTTGATTCAGGCTCTTCAGCAGTATGACGAAGTACACTGCGTCACTTTCGATTACGGCCAGCGCCATCGCGAAGAGATCGACGTTGCACAAGCACTGTCACAACAGCTGGGCGCCCGCGCGCATAAGGTGCTGGATGTGACCCTGCTAAATGAGCTGGCAGTCAGCAGCCTGACGCGCGATAACATTCCGGTACCAGCTTTCGATGCCAGCGCCAGCGGTTTACCCAGCACCTTTGTCCCGGGGCGCAATATCCTGTTTCTGACGCTGGCGTCGATTTATGCTTATCAGGTCGAAGCGGAAGCGGTGATCACCGGCGTCTGTGAAACTGACTTCTCCGGCTACCCGGACTGCCGCGATGAGTTTGTTAAAGCGCTGAATCACGCCATTGAGCTGGGCATGGCGCGCAAGGTGCGTTTTGAAACGCCGCTGATGTGGCTGAATAAAGCGGAAACCTGGGCGCTGGCCGATTACTGGCAGCAGCTGCCGCTGATACGTCAGCAGACCCTGACCTGCTATAACGGTATTAAAGGTGACGGCTGTGGCGAATGTGCCGCCTGCCATCTGCGCGCCCGTGGATTAAGTGATTATCAGGATCATGCCGCCAGCGTGATGGCCAGCATGCTGGCGAAAACTGGTCTGGCGTAAGCGTTGCCCTGCGCCGTGCAGCAGCATGGCTTAAAGCAGCGATTCCAGTTGCTGCTTTAATTCCCCCTCCAGCGGCAGAACTTTTTGCGATGGCAGGTGAACACAAACAAAGGTCAGCAGCGCATCCGCGACTACTGTGCCATCTGCCAGTAACACATTCTGACTCAGTACGCCGCTTTTGCCACTCAGCTGCTGTAACTGACTATCGATGGTCAGCACGTCGCCCAGCACCGCCGGACGGCGATAGTTAATATTGACATTAACCACCACAAATCCCATCTGTTGATCTGCCATCCATGCAAATGCCTGTTTTCGTTCCAGCCAGTCCCAGCGCGCCTCTTCAAGGAATTCGAGATAGCGGGCATTATTCACATGTTGATAAACATCCAGATGGTAGCCACGAACCTTAATTGTTGTCTGCACAGGCTGGTTTCCTCAATCATGTTTGCGTGAAAGACGAAAAGGCCATACCCACTGGTATGACCTGAACAGGTTAGCAGCCTGCCAGCACGCGACCACTGGCAAAAAGCCTGCTTGCGATTGCGATCACAGTTTCAGGCGCGCGGCGTTACGCTCCACCAGCGCGCTGCCGATCCCCGGTACTTCCTTCAGCTGCTCGACGTCGCTAAACGGACCATACTTTTCGCGATAACTGACTATCGACTCGGCTTTCTTAAGGCCTACGCCATTCATCGCCGCAGCCAGCTCTTCCGCACTGGCGCGGTTAATACTGACTGTCCCCTGTTCACTGGCTGCATCAGCGTTATTATCAGTCAGCGTTTTGGGTTCGGCCAGCGCACTCTGAGACTCGGCGGCAAAAGTGGGCGACAGTGCGCCTGCTCCCAGTATCAGCGCGAGAATCATAGCGTTACGTCGTTTTTTAATCATGCTGTTGTTCCTCCATGTTGTGACAGCACGGATAACTTACGCGCGTTGGGGCGGGAGAAACAAATGGCAAAAGACAAAAATGGAAAAGGCCGCGTAAGCGGCCTTCAGAGTTGCATCAGATTGCAGATTAATTGCGAGACAGATTACTGCTGCGCCGCGTTGCCATACTTGATTTTGGCCTCTTTACGCAGGTTGCTCAGCAATGCTTCAAACGCAATTTGCGCATTGTTCTGGGTAATCCCCTTCACCATCGCCTGCTTCTGCTGCTCTGGCATGGTGCCCGCCTGCACTTTATCCAGTGACAGCAGCACTACATTGCCCTGCATATCCTCACTGACACCGTAAACGGCTTTATCTTTCGCCGGTTGTGGCAAGGCAAACGCCGCCTGTGTGATCGCATCCTGACCATTACGCGTCAGCGTTTTCACCTCACCAAAGCTCAGACCCGCGGCTTTAAATGCGTCCTCTTTGCCTGCTTTCAGCTCGGCAATGATTTTATCCGCATCGGCTTTCGCCTGTTTTTCCGCTTTGTTGTGCTTAATGGTATCGACGATCTGCGCCTGAACCTCAGCATAAGGCTTCACTGCTTCAGCTTTATGCGCGCTGACGCGCACGATAAAGGCACGGTCACCCTCGACGGTAATAATATCGGAGTTGCTGCCCGGCGCGCCGTTTTCACCGATTAAACCACCGTTGAAAATCGCGTCCTGTACCGGCTTAAAGTTCAGCTCAGCGGGCAGGTTGTCACGGCTGAACCAGCCGGTTTCAACCGCTTTTACGCCTGCAGCCTCTTCAGCGCTGGCCAGCGATTCGTTGTCATTACTCGCCGCATCACTGACTTTCTGCTGCAGTTTGTAATAAGCATCGATGCCTTTTTCCTGCTTCACTTTATCAGCGATAGCATCACGCACTTCCGTCAACGGCTTAACCTGATCTGGCTGGATATCGTCAAGACGCACCACCAGGAAACCAACGGAAGATTTGATCACGCCGGAAAGCTGGCCTTTGCTGGTCAGATTAGCCTCTTTCAGTTCATCAGGCGTAGTAGAAGGTTCCAGCCAGCCCATATCACCGCCCTTGCGTGCAGAGATAGGATCAGCAGATTTCGCTTTTGCCAGCGCGGCAAAGTCGCCGCCTTTTTTCAGCTCATCAACAATCGCCTGCGCTTCCGCTTCGGTTTTAGTCTGAATGATGCTGTAACGGTTACGCTGCGGCTGACCGTAGTCGGCTTTGTGCTCGTCATACCAGCTCTGGATCTCGCTGTCGCTGGCCGATTCCTGCATGTTTGCCGCATCCAGCTTGATATAGCTGACACGGAACTGCTCCGGCGCCATAAAGCTGTTTTGATTCTGCTGGTAGTAGTTTTTGCTCTCTTCGTCGCTCACCTGCTGCTTTGCTGCCAGCTGATTAACATCGATAGTTGCAGTGCGAACTAAACGTTGCTGCGAAACCAGCGCCGCTAACGAGTCCGATTCGCTGCCCAGCATAAAATCAGTACCGGCAATTGCGGTGACCAGCTGTTGGGTGGTCAGCTGCTTACGCAGCGCTTCAGCGTACTGATCGGCAGAGAAGCCCATATTGCCAATCAGGCTCAGGTATTTTGTATTGTCGAATTTGCCGTCGGTCTGGAACGCCGGCTGGGTGAAGATCGCCTGTTTGATCTGCTCGTCGCTGATGCCCAGCTTCAGCTCTTTCGCGTACTGATCGAGTAATACTTCATCCACCAGCTGTGACAGCGCCTGCTGACGCATCTGCTGCAGGTAACCTTCGTTACCGGCCAGTTGCGAGAACTGATCGCCCAGCATCTGCTGCTGGCGGCCACGCTCACTGGCGAACGCACGCTCTAATTGCGCCCGGCTGATTTCCTGTCCGTTAACCTTGGCGGCGTAATCGCCGTTTCCACCAATTAAAAAGTCGCCGACACCGGTCAGCACGAATGACAGGATAATCAAACCCAAAATAATTTTGAGCACGACATGGTTCGACGCCGCGCGTAAATTGTCCATCATGGTATGCCAACACTCCGCTGTATGTAGTGTGAATGTAAACCTTACGCTTGCGCCCGCATCCTCGCGGCCGTGTTACGCAGCTGCATTTCAGGCCCGCAGCTTCGGCCTTTTTTTTGACACGCGCATACGGCGTTTGTCACCAGTAACGATAAAAAAAGGCACATCATTTGCCTGATGTGCCCGGTATGTTACATGAGAACGCTTTGTCAGTCCTCAATCCACCGAAGAAAATGCTTCAGTGGAGGCTTAACCACTCTTAGTTTACCGCGTCTTTCAGCGCTTTACCGGCGCGGAAACCAGGTACTTTACCCGCTGGAATGGTAATTTCTTTACCAGTCTGTGGGTTACGGCCAGTACGCTCAGAACGCTCACGTACGGAGAAAGTACCAAAACCAACCAGCGCAACTTCATCACCTGCTTTCAGAGAATCGGAAACTGAAACCATAAAAGCATCTAATACACGTCCAGCCGCTGCTTTAGAAATATCAGCATTCGCAGCAATTTTGTCGATCAACTGTGACTTATTCACTCTATTCATCCCCTCTTTATTATTCACATCGTACCCGAGCATCCGGGCCCTGTACGAACGCGCAGCAAGTTATATCAAGCCTGATGGGCCGAAACAACGTTTAATCGTTAACGTCGCACCCTCGGCCAGCCCTCTAAATTAGCGACACAAAAAAAAGCTGGCAAGTCCCATTTGACTTGCCAGCCGCACTTTTTAACTATTTTTGCCAAAAATCACTATTTTGCGGTGGCAACCTGCATGCCGTAAGGGGCATTTTGCAGCGCCAGCGCCAGAACTTCCTCAATGCGCTTCACCGGATGAATCTTCAGATCGGCAATCACGTTGTCAGGAATCTCTTCCAGATCACGTTTATTTTCATCAGGAATTAACACCGTTTTGATACCACCACGGTGTGCTGCCAGCAGTTTTTCTTTTAAACCACCGATTGGCAGAACCTGGCCACGCAAGGTGATTTCACCGGTCATCGCCACATCGGCGCGCACCGGGTTACCGGTCAGACAGGAGACCAGCGCGGTACACATTGCAATACCGGCGCTCGGACCATCTTTCGGCGTCGCGCCTTCCGGCACATGCACATGAATATCACGCTTTTCGTAGAAGTCAGCATTGATGCCCAGCTTCTCCGCGCGCGCGCGCACCACGGTTAACGCCGCCTGGATGGATTCCTGCATCACTTCACCCAGAGAACCGGTGTAGGTCAGCTTGCCTTTACCCGGCACACAGGCGGTTTCAATGGTCAGCAGCTCGCCGCCCACTTCAGTCCACGCCAGACCGGTAACCTGACCGACACGGTTTTCGTTTTCCGCACGACCATAGTCAAAGCGCTGAACGCCGAGGAAATCCTTCAGGTTGTCGCCATTAATCGCGATATGTTTGACGGTTTTATCCATCAACAGCGATTTCACCGCCTTGCGGCACAGCTTAGACAGTTCACGTTCCAGACTACGCACACCCGCTTCACGCGTGTAGTAGCGGATAATGCCAATAATCGCGCTATCCTCTACCGAAATTTCATGCGGCTTCAGCGCGTTACGCTCAATTTGCTTCTGCAGCAGGTGCTGTTTGGCGATATTCAGTTTTTCATCTTCGGTATAACCGGAAAGACGAATCACTTCCATACGATCCAGCAGCGGCGCCGGGATGTTCATCGAGTTAGACGTCGCGACAAACATCACATCCGAAAGATCGTAATCCACTTCCAGATAGTGATCGTTAAACGCGATATTCTGTTCCGGATCCAGCACTTCCAGTAATGCCGAAGCCGGATCGCCACGCATATCGGATGACATTTTGTCGATCTCATCCAGCAGGAACAGCGGGTTTTTTACGCCAACTTTCGCCATTTTCTGGATCAGCTTGCCCGGCATTGAGCCGATATAGGTGCGACGGTGACCACGGATTTCCGCTTCATCACGCACGCCGCCCAGCGCCATACGCACATATTTGCGTCCGGTGGCTTTGGCGATTGACTGACCGAGTGAAGTTTTACCCACCCCCGGAGGTCCCACCAGGCACAGAATCGGGCCTTTGATTTTGCTGACGCGGCTCTGTACGGCTAAATATTCCAGGATGCGGTCTTTGACGCGCTCCAGACCAAAGTGGTCGGTATCCAGCGTCTCCTGCGCTTTCACAAGGTCTTTTTTCACCTTGCTGCGCGCATTCCACGGCACCTGCACCATCCAGTCGATATAACCGCGCACCACCGTGGCTTCTGCTGACATCGGCGACATCATTTTCAGCTTCTGCAGTTCCGCTTCGGTTTTTTCACGCGCTTCTTTCGGCATTTTCGCCGCATCGATTTTACGCTTCAGCGCTTCATTTTCGTCCGGCGCATCGTCCATTTCGCCCAGTTCTTTCTGAATCGCTTTCATTTGCTCATTCAGATAGTACTCGCGCTGGCTCTTTTCCATCTGCTTTTTGACGCGGTTGCGAATGCGTTTTTCCACCTGCAACAGGTCAATTTCAGACTCCATCATCGCCATCAGATATTCCAGACGCTCATTGACGTCGGACATCTCCAGCACTGACTGCTTATCAGCCAGCTTCAATGGCATATGCGCCGCCACGGTATCGGCCAGCCGTGCGGCGTCGTCAATACTGTTCAGCGACGTCAGCACTTCCGGTGGAATCTTTTTGTTCAGTTTGATGTAGCCTTCAAACTGATTGATTGCCGTACGCACCAGCACTTCCTGCTCGCGCTCTTCGATTTCCGGAGAAACCAGATATTCCGCCTGCGCAGTAAAGTGGTCGCCGTTATCTGCCAGCGTAGTGATATGCGCACGTTGTAAGCCTTCGACCAGCACTTTTACCGTGCCATCAGGCAATTTCAGCATTTGCAGGATTGATGCAACAGTCCCTACCGAGAAGAGATCGTTGATGCCAGGTTCATCCGTTGAAGCCTCTTTCTGTGCAACCAGCATGATCTTTTTATCATGATCCATGGCGGCTTCTAAGCACCGAATCGATTTTTCCCGACCAACAAACAACGGAATTACCATGTGCGGATAAACCACTACGTCACGCAACGGCAACACAGGGATTTCAATGCGTTCAGAACGCTCAGGATTCATAGAGCTCTCTCTTTGTTTAATGTCCGCCAGGGTGATGGGAACCGCATAGTGCAGTGAAAGTGCAGTCGACCCACAGGTATCTGAGTATATGGGGATGAATGTCTGACATTCAATGTAAAGCGCGAGAGAAAAACAAAAGGGGAAAGAATTTTCCCCTTTTTATATAACTGACTGGATTGACTTGGTTATTTATTCGCCAGAAGCCTGTTGCGCTTCGTGCTTACCATAAATCAACATTGGATCGGTTTGTTCATCGATTACCGACTCATCAATCACAACTTTCTCAACGTCGTCCATTGAAGGCAGATCGTACATGGTGTTCAGCAACGCACCTTCGACGATCGAACGCAGTCCGCGCGCACCGGTTTTACGCGACATCGCTTTTTTGGCAATTGCCGTTAACGCTTCGTCACGGAACTCCAGCTCCACACCTTCCAGATTGAACAGCGCCTGATACTGCTTGGTCAGGGCGTTCTTCGGCTCACGCAGAATCTGAATCAGCGCTTCTTCGCTTAACTCATTCAGCGTCGCCACCACGGGCAGACGACCAATAAATTCAGGAATCAGACCGAACTTGATCAAATCTTCCGGTTCCACCTGCTCTAACAGCTGGCCTTCGCTGGCTTTCTGCGACTTGCCTTTCACTGTGGCGCCAAAACCAATACCGGAGCCAGTTTCCACACGCTGCGAGATCACTTTATCCAGGCCAGCGAATGCACCGCCACAGATAAACAGAATCTTCGAGGTATCCACTTGCAGGAACTCCTGCTGTGGATGTTTGCGACCGCCCTGTGGCGGCACTGCGGCAACCGTGCCTTCAATCAGTTTCAGTAACGCCTGCTGCACGCCTTCACCGGAAACATCGCGCGTAATCGACGGGTTGTCGGATTTACGTGAGATTTTATCAATTTCATCAATGTAGACGATGCCGCGCTGGGCTTTCTGCACGTCATAATCACATTTCTGCAACAGTTTCTGGATAATGTTTTCAACGTCTTCACCCACATAACCGGCTTCAGTCAGGGTAGTGGCGTCGGCCATGGTAAATGGCACATCTAACAGACGCGCTAAGGTTTCAGCCAGCAGCGTTTTACCGCTACCGGTCGGACCGATCAGCAGGATATTACTTTTGCCCAGCTCAATACCGTTGCTGGTATCGCCATTGCGCAGGCGCTTGTAGTGGTTATAGACCGCAACCGCCAGCACCTTTTTCGCCTTCTCCTGACCGATAACATAATCGTCAAGGTGATGGCGGATTTCGTGCGGCGTAGGCAGAGCACTGCGCTCGCGATGCGGGGCCACTTCTTTAATCTCTTCGCGAATGATGTCGTTACACAGATCGACACACTCATCGCAGATATACACTGACGGCCCGGCAATCAGCTTACGCACTTCATGCTGGCTTTTGCCGCAAAAAGAGCAGTACAGCAGCTTTCCTGAACCGTCTTTGCGCTTATCTGTCATCAGTTAACCTCTTCTCTTTATCCTGGTCCGCAGGTTTTGCGGCGATGGCAGCGCCTTGCACTGCCCTCGTTTATTGCAACTCTTGACCAGCGTCTCACTAACTATAGCTTATCGACCACTGGCCTTAAGCCTTATTCGCGATGCGTCAGTACGGAATCGACTAAACCATACTCTACAGCTTCGCTCGCGGAGAGGAAACGATCGCGTTCCGTGTCTCTTTCTATTTCTTCAAGAGTTTTGCCCGTATGGAAAGCCATCAGTTCGTTCATACGCCCTTTCACTTTCAGGATCTCACGCGCATGAATTTCAATATCGGTCGCCTGACCCTGATAACCGCCCAATGGCTGGTGAATCATCACACGGGAATTAGGCAGACAGTAACGCTTGCCTTTCGCGCCAGCGGTCAGCAGGAACGCCCCCATTGAACAGGCCTGGCCCATACAGATGGTGCTGACGTCCGGCTTGATAAATTTCATGGTGTCGTAAATCGACATACCCGCCGTAATCACGCCACCAGGAGAGTTAATATAAAGATGAATGTCTTTTTCCGGATTCTCCGCTTCCAGAAACAGCATCTGCGCCACAATCAGGTTCGCCATATGATCCTCAACCTGACCGGTAAGGAAAATAATGCGCTCTTTCAGCAGGCGCGAAAAGATGTCGTAAGAACGCTCTCCGCGCGAAGTTTGTTCAACCACCATTGGCACTAACGCCATATGAGGTGCAGTTTGTTCACGTTCGCCACTGTATGACATTACCGTCTCCTGGATAAATTTCATTTGGCAACACTTCTGTACCGATTCTACTTGAGTGAGCCGGGGAACTCTATGCTCCCTTGTCTCACTCGCCGACGCCATCCGGACGGTCAATCAGCCAGCGTAAAAATTGCGGGTTACTCAGAAAAGGATCTGGGGATGTTGCCCCACTCTTTCAAGCATAACAACGTTTTCATCAATCGCTAACCAGGAAAAACAGCATAGACGATAATTCGTTGGTTAATTAAGCGAATAACAGCCAAAAGGTGATATTTGGTGAAAAATAAAAAACAAAAAGGCCCACAATCTTACGATTGCGGGCCTGAGCACTCACTGTCAGATGTCAATCAGGCAGAAGCTGTCTGATTCATCAGATCCTGGAAGCCAGTGGCTTTTTCAGTCACTTTCGCTTTTTCCAGTACCGCTTCAACAGCCTGTTCTTCCAGAGCAACATTACGCATGTTGTTCATCAGCTCGTTGTTTTTGCTGTAGAACTCGATCACTTCCTGCGGATCTTCATACGCAGAAGCCATCTCTTCGATCAGCGTTTTAACGCGCTCTTCGTCAGCTTTCAGCTCATGGGTACGAATCACTTCGCCCAGCAGCAAACCAACCACTACGCGACGTTTAGCCTGCTCTTCGAACAGTTCACGCGGCAGCTCCAGGGCTTGTTTCTCATCGCCACCGAAACGCTGTGCAGCCTGACGGCGCAGAACGTCGATTTCACTGTCAACCAGTGCAGCCGGCACTTCGATTTCGTTCGCGCTGATCAGACCGTCGATAGCCTGAGTTTTCACACGGTTACGCACCGCGCCTTTCAGCTCGCGCTGCATGTTTTTACGCACTTCAGCACGCAGGCCTTCAACCGAACCATCTTCAACGCCGAAACGTTTGATAAACTCTTCGGTGAATTCTGGCAGCTCACGCTCTTCAACTTTCTTCAGCACGATTTCAAACTTCGCTGCTTTCCCTTTCAGGTTTTCAGCGTGGTAATCTTCCGGGAAGTTAACGTCGATAGTGAAGGTTTCGCCCGCTTTGTGGCCAACCACGCCCTCTTCGAAGCCCGGGATCATACGACCCTGGCCCATTGCCAGTACGAAGTCAGACGCTTTGCCGCCTTCGAACTCTTCACCGTCTACAGAACCGCTGAAATCAACGGTAACGCGATCTTCAGCGGTTGCCGCTGCGTCGGTCTCTTTCCAGGTCGCCTGCTGCTTGCGCAGGGTGTCCAGCATGGTATCAACGTCGGCATCGGTCACTTCAACAACCGGCTTCTCAACTTCGATCGCTTCCAGACCTTTCAGTTCGACTTCTGGATACACTTCGAACTCAACGGTGAAGGTGAAGTCTTCACCGACTTTGTAGTCGCCTGGCACATACTTCGGCGCGCCAGCCGGGCTGATTTTTTCTTTAATGATGGCGTCAACAAAGTTGCGCTGCATCAGATCGCCCAGTACGTCCTGGCGAACAGAAGCACCGTAACGCTGTGCAACGACGCTCATTGGTACTTTGCCTTTACGGAAGCCATCGATACGTACTTTTTTAGCCACGTCGACCAGCTCTTTTTTAACAGCGCTCTCGATGCTGTCAGCAGCGACAGTAATCGTAACGCGACGGCCCAGGCCCTGAGTGGTTTCTACTGAAACTTGCATCTTGTTACCTCAAAAAAATCACGTGCTCGGTCAACTTCAGACAAGGCATCCATCGCCAGTGACGATCTGATGCCCTCTCCGACAACCGGGACGGCCTCTGTTGTAAGAACCGCATTCCCTGTTACCAGAAGCGTCCCGAAGACATTCCGGAAAAATAGACGCAGCATTATAGCGGCATCACCGTACTGAGTCGAGAACGCAAACTCCTTCAGATGCGGTGCTTTTTGACAAATTCCGACTTAACTCGCAAATTACCGACGACAAAGGGTGGGGTGAACACTAAAAACGACAAAACGGCCCGCAGGCCGTTTTGATTGTTACCGCATCTGACCGTCAGGCCAGCGTACCGGCGCCGCGACAATTTGGCGAGGCGGGTACGGTATCCTGTAACCCTTCCCACTCTTTCACAGTATAGGTGTGCAGCGCCAGCGCATGCACACTGCCCGCCAGTTCATCGGCCAGCACGCCATAAATGGCGCGATGTCGCATCAGGAAGCGTTGATTCGTGAAACTGTCACTGACGATAATCACTTTAAAGTGACTCTCGGAGCCTGCTGGCACATTGTGACGGTAGCTTTCGTCATGCACTTCCAGATGTACCGGACTGAACGCCGTGCGTAACTTTTCTTCTATTTGTCCGCGAATCATAACTGCACTCCTCTACGGCAGCGAGCTGCGCCCCATCTCTTTCAATAATAGCCGGTTTTTTCCCCGACCCGCGGCTTAGCAATGAAAATTTCTTAAGCTGTTCTTTTCTCAGGTCGCAATTCCCGCGCTGCGCTTTGCCGTTGCGCTGCTGGCGTCACCCTTCAGTCAGTCCGAAAAAAACGCAAGGTGATGAATTTACGCGCCATCAGGGCTTCCCTCCACGCCAGCCAATGATATGATGGCCGGAGTTTTGTCAGCAACACAACTTAGGCGAACGAGAAAATAAGCATGTTAAAAAAATTATTATTTCCGCTGCTGGCCGTCTTTATTCTGGCTGGCTGTGCAAGCAACAGCAATACATTAAACGTTTCACCAAAAATTCAGTTGCCACAACAGGACCCGGGTCTGATGGGCGTCACCGTGAGTATCAACGGTGCCGACCAGCGCAGTGACCAGGCGCTGGCCAAAGTTAATCGCGATGGCCAGCTGGTTACCCTGACCCCTTCACGTGACCTGCGCTTTCTGCTGCAGGAAGTGCTGGAGAAACAGATGGGCGCACGTGGTTATATGATTGGCCCGGATGGCGCCGTCGATCTGCAGATCGTAGTTAACAATCTGTATGCCGATGTGACCCAGGGTAATGTGCGTTACAGCATTACCACCAAAGCAGACATCTCGATTATTGCCACCGCGAAAAACGGCAATAAGCAGGTGAAAAACTATCGTCAGACCTACAGTGTTGAAGGTGCTTTTGCCGCTAACAACACCAAAATCACCAACGCGGTTAACGCTACGTTGAGTGACGTGATTGCCGATATGGCGCAAGATACCAGCGTCAGCGCCTTTATCAAACAGAACGCGCGTTAATCTGTTCGGCGGGAGCCGAAAACGGCGCCCCTACGATGCCTGTAGGGGCGCCGTTCTCGCCGCCCGTGCCGATAATGTACATCGCCACAAGGAACCTATGGCCAATAATTACCTGCGCATTTTCGCTCAACGTAACGCCCTCCTCCTGCTTCTACTCGGTTTCGCCTCTGGATTACCCCTTGCTTTAACCTCCGGCACGCTGCAGGCGTGGATGACGGTGGAAAACGTTGATCTGAAAACCATCGGTTTCTTTTCACTGGTTGGCCAGGCTTACGTGTTTAAGTTTCTCTGGGCGCCGATGATGGATCGCTACACGCCGCCGTTGTTTGGCCGTCGTCGTGGCTGGCTATTGATATCGCAACTGCTGCTAATCGCCGGCATTGTGGCGATGGGTTTTATGGAGCCGTCGCGCAATCTGACGCTGCTGGCGGCGCTGGCGGTACTGGTGGCATTTTGCTCGGCATCGCAGGATATTGTCTTTGATGCGTGGAAAACCGATGTGCTGCCACCGGAAGAACGAGGCAGCGGCGCAGCGATCACCGTATTAGGCTACCGGCTGGCGATGCTGGTTTCCGGCGGACTGGCGCTGTGGCTGGCCGATCGCTATCTCGGCTGGCAGGCCACCTACTGGCTGATGGCGGCGATGATGGTACCGGGGGTAATCGCCACCCTGTGCGCCAGAGAACCGACCGACGCCATTCCCAAGCCACGCAATCTGGAGCAGGCGGTAATGGAGCCACTGCGTGACTTCTTTAACCGCAATAATGCGTGGCTGATTCTCTCGCTAATTGTGCTGTATAAGCTGGGCGATGCCTTTGCCGCCAGCCTGACCACCACTTTTTTGATTCGCGGCGTCGGCTTTGATGCCGGCGAAGTCGGTCTGATTAACAAAACCTTCGGCCTGATTGCGACTATCGTCGGTGCGCTGCTGGGCGGCCTGTTAATGCAGCGCATGACCTTGTTCCGCGCCCTGATGCTGTTTGGCCTGCTGCAGGCGATATCGAACCTCGGTTACTGGATACTGTCAGTCACCGACAAGCAGATGCTCAGTATGGCCAGCGCGGTGTTTGTTGAAAACCTGTGTGGCGGAATGGGCACCGCAGCCTTTGTTGCGCTGCTGATGACGCTATGTAACAAATCGTTCTCCGCCACCCAGTTCGCCCTGCTCTCCGCGCTGTCAGCCGTCGGTCGCGTCTATGTCGGTCCGGCGGCAGGCTGGTTTGTTGAGTTGTGGGGCTGGCCGACGTTTTATGCGTTTTCGGTGGTGGCTGCACTGCCGGGGCTGCTGCTGCTGGCGGGCTGTAAACGCACGCTGGAATATACCCAGAACACCGACAGCTTTATGCCGCGCACCGCCTGGGCAGGCGGTTACCGCTGGGCGCTGCGTGCATTGACTGCAGGTTGTGCACTGCTCGGCGTCTGGCTGCTGATGCTGGCTATCAGTAGTCTGGGCTGGATCAACAGCGGCGGTTTGCTGACGCCGCTGTTTGAACTGGGTATGGCGCTGGCGCTGTGTGGCATCGTGGTCGGATCGCTGCTCGACTACCTCGCGCTGCGCAAATCAGCGCTATAACATGTTTATCTGGCGATAAATTGCGCAAACCGCGATTTATCGCTAGTCTGATTTACGGCAAAGCGCAAATTTTCCCCGATTCAGGTTAAATTAAAAAAAAATAGCACAATAAAGTATCCTGCCTGTTGGTCGATATTACAAACCGGTGAGTAATTAATTTTGTATAATTAATATCTCTCAAATGATGCAGAGTTGTTAAATATTTGGGTCCGGTATTCGCTGTTTATATCAGCGGCGATTTTTCCTCAGAAAAACCAGGTCAATTCTGTTATATTAATGTCAACTCATTGTGCTCGTTAATATTTTGTCATTTTGAGTAACATCTGTGACACCCTTAGCAAAAGGTGTCAACACCGGCCTGACACAACCTTAAGCTGGTTTACAGTGCCGAAACCTTCCCGTAAAATGCCGCCACACTTAAACGACAATAGAGCCCTTGTCATTGAGGTCGTTAAATGAGACTCAGGAAATACAATAAAAGTTTGGGGATTTTGTCATTAATTGCAGGCACTTTATTAGTAAGTGGCTGTGATAGTGCATTGTTAAGTCCCAAAGGACAGGTTGCATTGGAGCAACGTTCGTTGATACTGACCGCTTTCGGTTTGATGATGATCGTCGTTATTCCGGCAGTCTTGATGGCTGTGGTGTTCGCCTGGAAATATCGGGCATCCAACACCAAGGCAAAATACAGCCCTAACTGGTCACACTCGAATAAAGTGGAAGCCGTCGTCTGGACTGTACCGGTTCTGATCATCGTGTTCCTTGGCATTCTGACGTGGAAATCAACCCACGCGCTGGATCCTGCCAAGCCAATTGCTTCTGATGTGAAGCCAATTGAGATCGATGTGGTGGCGCTGGATTGGAAATGGCTGTTTATCTACCCTGAACAGGGTATTGCAACTGTTAACCAGATCGCTTTCCCGGCTAACACGCCGGTGAACTTTAAGATCACCTCCAATTCTGTCATGAACTCCTTCTTCATTCCTACCCTTGGTAGCCAGATTTACGCTATGGCGGGTATGCAGA
Organism: Winslowiella toletana; assembly: GCF_017875465.1. NCBI lineage: Bacteria > Pseudomonadati > Pseudomonadota > Gammaproteobacteria > Enterobacterales > Erwiniaceae > Winslowiella > Winslowiella toletana. Next base: position 3,648,231 of record NZ_JAGGMQ010000001.1, on the reverse strand, counting down.
CTAAACTGCACTTAATTGCGAATGAACCTGGCACGTTTGACGGCATCTCTTCCAACTTTAGTGGTAAAGGCTTCTCAGGCATGAAGTTTAAAGCCATCGCCACCGCTAACCAGGCTGACTTTGAGCAGTGGGTAGCGAAAGCGAAACAGTCGCCGAACACATTAACCACGATGGATGAATTTGAAAAAATCGCTGCACCTAGCGAAAACCATCCAGTTGAGTTCTTCTCTACCGCTGATCCGGAATTGTTCAAGCAAGTTATTGGCAAATTCAAGATGAGCCACGGGAAGATGGACATGTCTGAGCACGAAGGCATGGACATGAGCGAAGCATCCCATGCTGGAGCCGAGGAATAAAACGATGTTGGGAAAATTAACCCTGGACGCAGTACCGTTACACGAGCCAATTATCGTGATTACGGTTGCCGCCATCATTCTTGGTGGTCTGGCAGTCGCTGGCGCAATCACTTACTTCGGTAAGTGGAAATACCTGTGGACCGAATGGCTGACTTCTGTTGACCATAAACGCCTCGGTATCATGTATATCATTATGGCTTTCGTCATGTTGCTGCGCGGCTTTGCCGATGCGGTAATGATGCGTAGCCAGCAGGTGCTTGCTTCGGCAGGCGAGGCCGGATTCCTGCCGCCTCATCACTACGACCAGATCTTTACCGCCCACGGCGTGATTATGATCTTCTTCGTAGCGATGCCGTTTGTTGTCGGTCTGATGAACATCGCTGTTCCTCTGCAGATTGGCGCACGCGACGTGGCCTTCCCGTTCCTGAACAACCTCAGCTTCTGGTTTACTGCTGTCGGTGTGGTTCTGGTTAACCTGTCACTGGGTGTGGGCGAATTCGCACAGACCGGCTGGCTGGCGTACCCACCACTCTCCGGGGCGGAATACAGTCCGGGGGTCGGGGTCGATTACTGGATATGGAGTCTGCAGTTATCCGGTATTGGTACGACATTAACCGGGATTAACTTCTTCGTTACTATCCTGAAGATGCGTGCCCCGGGCATGACCATGTTCAAGATGCCTGTCTTTACCTGGGCATCACTCTGTACCAACGTTCTGATTATCGCTTCCTTCCCGGTTCTGACCGTGACGCTGGCGTTGCTGACCCTTGACCGTTATCTGGGCTTCCATTTCTTTACCAATGATATGGGCGGCAACATGATGATGTACGTCAACCTGATTTGGGTTTGGGGTCATCCGGAAGTGTATATTCTGGTTCTGCCGGTCTTTGGGGTGTTCTCCGAAGTGGTTGCAACCTTCTCTAAAAAACGTCTGTTTGGTTACACCTCGCTGGTATGGGCGACAATAGTTATTACTGTGCTGTCCTTTATCGTCTGGCTGCACCACTTCTTCACCATGGGTGCAGGCGCGAACGTTAACGCCTTCTTCGGTATTATGACGATGATTATCGCCATCCCGACCGGTGTTAAAATCTTTAACTGGCTGTTTACCATGTACCAGGGCCGCATTCAGATGCACTCTGCTATGTTGTGGACTGTTGGCTTCCTGGTCACCTTCTCTGTGGGTGGTATGACCGGTGTTCTGCTGGCGGTTCCAGGTGCTGACTTCGTTCTGCACAACAGTCTGTTCCTGATTGCGCACTTCCATAACGTTATTATCGGTGGTGTGGTCTTCGGTTGTTTCGCTGGTGTGACTTACTGGTTCCCGAAAGCATTCGGCTTTACCCTGAATGAAACCTGGGGTATCCGTGCATTCTGGTTCTGGATCATCGGCTTCTTCACCGCCTTTATGCCACTGTACGTACTGGGCTTTATGGGTATGACCCGTCGCCTGAGCCAGGATATCGATCCTCAGTTCCACCCAATGCTGGTTGTTGCAGCCTTCGGTGCGGCGCTGATTGCATGTGGTGTGGTTTGTCAGATTATTCAGTTCTACGTCTCGGTACGTGACCGTGAGCAGCTGCGTGATGTGACCGGTGACCCGTGGGGTGGCCGTACGCTGGAGTGGGCAACCTCTTCTCCACCGCCATTCTATAACTTTGCGGTTATTCCTGAAGTTCATGAACGTGATGCTTTCTGGGAGATCAAAGAGAAAGGTGAAGCGTACAAGCAGCCAGCACATTACGAAGAGATCCACATGCCGAAGAACAGCGGCGCGGGTGTCGTAATTGGTTTCTTTGCTCTGGTCTTTGGTTTCGCCGCAATCTGGCACATCTGGTGGTTAGTCGGTCTGTCGTTCCTCGGTATGATCCTGAGCTGGGTTATTAAGAGCTTCGACGAAGACGTTGATTACTATGTACCGGTTGCAGAAGTCGAGAAAATCGAGAATCAGCACTTTGACGAAATTACCAAAGCAGGCCTGAAATAATGTCAACTGAAACTCTGAAACACCACGACGCCCATGCGGAGCATGGGCATCACGATGCAGGAGCCAATAAAGTCTTTGGCTTCTGGATCTACCTGATGAGTGACTGCATTATCTTCGCAACCTTGTTTGCGACCTATGCAGTAATGGTTAACAGCACCGCGGGCGGCCCGGCTGGCAAGGATATTTTTGAACTGCCATTCGTGCTGGTTGAAACCGCCCTGCTGTTACTGAGCTCGATTACCTACGGCTTTGCCGTGATCAGCATGGGTAAAGGCAGCAAATCAACCGTTATCGGTTGGCTGGCGCTGACTTTCCTGTTCGGTCTTGGCTTTATCGGCATGGAAATCTATGAATTCCATCACCTGATTGTTGAAGGTTTTGGTCCACAGCGCAGCGGCTTCCTGTCAGCGTTCTTTACGCTGGTCGGCACCCATGGTCTGCACGTGACCTCAGGTCTGATCTGGATGCTGGTACTGATGTATCAGATTTCCCGTCGCGGCCTGACCGACACCAACCGTACACGCATCATGTGTCTGAGCATGTTCTGGCACTTCCTTGACGTGGTATGGATCTGTGTATTTACCATTGTCTATCTGATGGGAGCCATGTAATGAGTCATTCTGTTAACGACCATGGTGCAGCTCACGGTAGCGTGAAGTCTTATATGATCGGCTTTGTACTGTCGATCATTCTGACCGGCATCCCGTTCTGGATGGTAATGGATGGTGGGGCGACCCACAGTACTATCCTCGCTGTGGTTCTGATTTGTGCTGTGGTTCAGGTGCTGGTGCACCTGGGTTACTTCCTGCATCTGAACACAAAAACTGAAGATGGATGGAATATGGTTGCCATTGTGTTTGCGGCACTCATTATCCTGATCGTTGTTGTTGGCTCGATATGGATTATGTGGAACCTCAACTACAATATGATGGTTCACTAAAGAGTCGCCTGTGATGATTAAGCAATACCTGCAAGTAACGAAACCAGGAATTATTTTCGGAAATTTAATTTCTGTCATCGGGGGATTCCTGCTCGCCTCAAAAGGCAGCATCGATTATTCCCTGTTTCTCACCACCCTGGTCGGTGTTTCGCTGGTGGTCGCATCGGGTTGTGTTTACAACAACTTTATCGACCGTGACATCGACAAAAAAATGGAGAGAACGAAAAACCGAGTGATGGTCAAAGGACTTATCTCTCCGACCGTAATCCTGGTGTATGCAACCGTTCTGGGTATTGCTGGCTTTGCGTTGCTGTACCTTGGCGCTAATCCACTGGCCATGTGGCTGGCGGTGATGGGCTTTGTGATTTACGTGGGCGTATACAGCCTGTATATGAAGCGTAACTCAGTGTATGGCACGTTGATCGGTAGCCTTTCCGGCGCAGCGCCGCCGGTTATTGGCTACTGCGCAGTAACCAATGAGTTTGATGCCGGTGCATTGATCCTGCTGGCGATCTTTAGCCTGTGGCAGATGCCGCACTCCTATGCGATTGCCATCTTCCGCTTTAAAGATTACCAGGCAGCCAATATTCCGGTACTGCCGGTAGTGAAAGGCATCTCAGTGGCAAAACACCATATCACGGTGTATATCATCGCGTTTATGGTGGCCACTCTGATGCTGACGCTGAGCGGTTATGCCGGTTACAAATATCTGGTGGTTGCTGCGGCAGTCAGCGTGTGGTGGTTGGGAATGGCATTACGCGGTTACAAGACATCGAACGATGGCGTCTGGGCGCGTAAACTGTTTGTCTTCTCAATTGTCGCCATCACGGCTCTTAGCGTGATGATGTCAGTCGATTTTATGGCTCCGGCCTCGAAAGATTTACTGACTTACGTCTGGTAACGACGGAAAGACATCACTAAGGGCGCGCATTACCCCCGGGTATATCGCGCCCTTTCTTTTTGTTACCTCTTAATGTTTTACCCGCCCTGCACAGGACCTTAAAATACGGTCGGCAAATGAAGAACCTATACCAACAGGTCATTTTGTAATGCCTGTTGGTATAGACTCTCACTGAGGTTGTAATGAACGATAATAAAATGACTCCGGTCGAGCTACGCGCGACATGGGGTTTGGGAACGGTTTTTTCCCTGCGAATGCTGGGAATGTTTATGGTGCTGCCGGTTCTGACCACTTATGGCATGGCGTTGCAGGGAGCCAGCGAAACGCTGATTGGCCTGGCGATTGGCATCTATGGTCTGGCGCAGGCGCTGTTTCAGATCCCGTTTGGTCTGCTCTCCGATCGTATCGGGCGTAAGCCACTGATTGTCGCTGGCTTGTTAGTGTTTGTGCTGGGCAGTGTGATCGCCGCCAGTACCACCTCGATTTGGGGCGTGATTCTTGGCCGCGCATTGCAAGGTTCCGGTGCGATTGCCGCTGCGGTGATGGCGCTGCTGTCTGACTTAACCCGCGAACAGAACCGCACCAAGGCGATGGCGTTTATTGGCATCAGTTTCGGCGTGACCTTTGCTATCGCCATGGTCATCGGGCCGATTGTCACCCATTCTTTTGGACTGCATGCGCTGTTCTGGATGATTGCGCTGCTGGCGACGCTGGGCATTGTGATTACCCTGCTGGTAGTGCCCTCCTCCCCGCATCATGTATTAAACCGTGAATCCGGTATGGTCAAAGCCAGTATTCGCGAAGTGCTGGCCAATCCGCGCCTGCTGAAACTTAACTTCGGCATCCTCTGTCTGCATATCCTGCTGATGTCGAGCTTTGTCGCCCTGCCCGGCCAGTTTGAACAGGCCGGCTTTCCGGCGGAGCAGCACTGGAAGGTCTATTTGCTGACCATGCTGGTAGCCTTTGCCGGTGTGATCCCGTTTATTATCTACGCCGAAGTAAAGCGCCGCATGAAGCGGGTATTTATCAGCTGCGTGGCGCTGATTCTGATTGCTGAAATTGTGCTGTGGGGCGCAGGCGGTCATTTCTGGACTTTAGTGGTGGGTCTGCAACTGTTCTTTATCGCCTTTAATCTGATGGAAGCGATTCTGCCTTCCCTGATCAGTAAAGAGTCACCTGCCGGTTATAAAGGCACCGCGATGGGGGTGTACTCCACCAGCCAGTTTATTGGCGTGGCGATTGGCGGCAGTCTTGGTGGCTGGGTGTACGGTAACTTCGATGGACAGAGCGTGTTTCTGCTTGGCGCGGTGCTGGCGACGGTGTGGTTATTTGTCAGCTTCAGTATGAAAGAGCCGCCCTATGTCAGCAGTCTGCGGATTACATTGCAGGAAGCACAGGGCAGCTTTGAAAAAGTTGAGCAACGGCTGCGCGCTCAGCCTGGCGTGAGTGCGGTGTTTATCGTGCCGGAAGAGAAAAGCGCTTATGTGAAGATTGACAGCAAGGTGACCAATCGCGTGGAGTTAGAGGCGCTGGTGGCCTCGGCGTAATCCTGAAGGAGGGCGGCAATATTATTATTGCCGCCCTTTGCCTTAATCGCGGAAATTTTTAAACTGGAACGGCTGCCCCAACTCTCCCTTCTTCACCAGTGCCATCGCACTCTGCAAGTCATCGCGTGACTTACCATTTACCCTTACTTCCTCGCCCTGAATCTGCGGCTGCACTTTAATTTTGCTATCTTTAATCAGCTTAACGATTTTTTTCGCCATTTCGGGTTCGATGCCCTGCTTCATTTTGGCTTCGACGCTCCAGGTTTTACCGCTATGCTCAATCTGTTCCGCGACGTCAAGTGATGCGCCTTCGATGCCACGCTTCAGCAGCTTTTCACGCAGAATATCCACCAGCTGTTTAACCTGGAAATCCGATTCGCTGATAACTTTGATTGATTCGTTTTTCTCATTCAGCTCATAGCTGGCGGTAACATTACGAAAATCGAAGCGAGTGGACAGCTCACGGTTGGCATTTTCCACCGCATTGCGTACTTCTTGCATGTCGATTTCAGAAACGATATCGAAAGATGGCATGATTTCTTCTCCAGATTCTAAAGTGACATGCATAATACTCGCTTGTGGCGGTCAAATAAAACCGCCAGCGGAGAAAGCTATAATTAAAGCTGTGTGCTGCTAAATGGCACAGCAAAAACCCGCACGCGGGGAGGAAGAATGAAAATTACCGTTCTGGGTTGCGGTGCGTTAGGGCAGATCTGGTTGTCCGCTCTGGATCAACAGGGACATGAGGTGCAGGGATGGCTACGCGTTCCACAGCCTTACTGCTCAGTGAACGTTATCGATCTCAACGGTCAGGTAATTAATAAGACCTATATTGCCAACGATCCGCTGTTTCTGGCTGAGAGCGAACTGCTGCTGGTAACGCTGAAAGCCTGGCAGGTCTCGGAAGCGGTACGCAATCTGCAAACATTGCTGCGGCCGCACTGCCCGATACTGCTGCTGCACAACGGTATGGGGACCATTGATGAGCTTAAGAGCCTGACGCAGCCGATTTTGCAGGGTATTACCACCCATGCGGCAAAACGTGATGGCACGGTAATTATTCATGTTGCGAATGGCGTCACCCATATTGGCCCCGGCACTCCGGAGAGCGCCAGCCTGAGTGAGCTGGCCGATACCCTGCATCATGCGCTGCCGGATGTCGCCTGGCATAACCATATGGCCTCCACCAGCTGGCAGAAACTGGCGGTTAACTGCGTGATCAACCCGCTAACGGTGATCTATGACTGCCGCAATGGTGATTTACTGCCGTATCGCGATGAGATCAGCCGTTTGTGTGACGAGATTGCCACGGTGATGGAACGTGAAGGCCAGCATACCTCGCGCGACAGTCTGATGGACTATGTGTTTGCGATTATCGACAGTACTGCCGCCAATACCTCGTCGATGCTGCAGGATATTCGTAGCCAGCGCCGCACTGAAATTGAATATATTACCGGTTACCTGCTGCGCCGCGCGCGCGCGCAGGGCATTGCCACGCCGGAAAACAGTCGTCTGTATGAATTGGTTAAGCGAAAGGAGCAAGATTATGAACGCGAGCGCATCGGTGCTGGTTTGCCTGGCACATGGAACTGAAGAGAGCGAAGCGGTCACCACCATCGATTTACTGGTGCGTGGCGGACTGAAGGTCACTACCGCCAGCGTGGAGAGCAACGGCGAACGCGAAATTGTCTGTTCCCGTGGCGTACGCCTGCTGGCGGATGCGCCGCTGGTAGAAGTGGCGGATAACGATTTTGCCGCTATTGTATTGCCCGGCGGTCTGAAAGGCGCAGAGACCTTTCGCGACAGTCCGCTGCTGGTCGAAAGCGTGCGCCAGTTCCATCTCTCCGGACGGATTGTCGCCGCTATCTGCGCGGCCGCCGGTACCGTATTAGTGCCCCACAATCTGTTTCCGGTCGGCAATATGACCGGTTATCCAGGACTGAAAGAGACGATTCCGGAAGGCAAGTGGATGGATAAGCGTGTGGTGTGGGATCCGCGCGTTAATTTACTTACCAGTCAGGGACCGGGCACCGCTATCGACTTCGCTCTGAAGCTTATCGACCTGATTGTCGGCAAAGAGAAAGCCCATGAAGTGGCATCACAACTGGTGCTGGCGGCGGGGATTTTTGATTATCGGGAATGGGTGGAATAACGGGCAATGGGCGGCCGAAGCCGCCCCTGCTTTTACGGGCGATAAACTTTAACGTTATTGAAGCCCTGCTCATGCAGATACAGCGCCTGCAAGCGGCTCATCACGCCACGGTCGCAGTAGAGCAACCAGGTTTTACTCTGATCGAGGTCGCCAAACTGGGTGCTGAGCTTATAGAACGGTAGTGATTTCACTTCCATCCCTTCAATATTCAGCGGCTTGTCGTCCTGCTCGTCAATCGAACGAATATCCAGCACCACGTCATTACCACCGAACGAAGCGACAGTTTCGACTTCAACCACCTCTTCCTGCGCTTTCTCAGCGATTTCGCGAATATCGACATTGTTCGCCTGCTCAATCACCTGATCGAGAATGGTAAAATCGAAATTCAGCTCTTCCGCTTCGATTCTGGCTTTCACCGCTTTGACCGTTGGGCTTTTCGAAATCACACCACAATATTCCGGAATAGTACGGGCAAAATCTTCAGTGCCGATCTGACGCGCCAGGTTGATAATGTGCTCTTTATCATGCGAAATCAGTGGACGCAGAATCAGGGTATCGCTGGCGTTATCAATCAGGCGCAGGTTAGTCAGTGTCTGACTGGAAACCTGCCCCAGCGCTTCGCCAGTGACCAGCGCCTGCACGCCATAACGTTCGGCAACGCGTGAAGCTGCGCGCACCATCATACGTTTCAGCACCACGCCCATCTGGCCATCGTCGATTTTTTCGAGGATCTCGCCAACGACCGGCTCAAAGTTGATGGCGACAAAACGCACGCGATGCGAACTGCCAAAGCGGTTCCACAGATAGTGCGCAACCTGGCGTACACCAATTTCATGGGCGGCGCCGCCAAGATTAAAGAAGCAGTAGTGTACACGGCAGCCGCGACGCATCAGCATATAGCTCGATACGCCGGAGTCGAAACCACCGGAGATCAGCGACAGCACATCTTCCTGGGTGCCAATCGGGAAACCGCCAATACCTTCGTGGCGTGCGGTCACCAGAATCAGCCGATCGTCTTCGATTTCGAGGTTAACCGTCACTTCCGGTTTATTCAGCTTCACCTGCGCCGTGGCGACATGCTGATTCAGACCGCCGCCGACATAGCGCTCGACATCCTGTGAGCTAAACTCATGCTTTCCACGACGTTTAACGCGTACGCAGAAGGTTTTGCCTTCAATACGCTCACGGTTCATTTCCAGCGTCTGCTCGAAGATATTGTGCACGTCGGTGTATTCGCGGTCTTCTACCGCCAGAATATGGTGAATACCAGGAATACGCGTGAGCAGATCGACAATAGTGGCACGACGCTCTTCATGTTTGGAGCGCACTTCAATATGATCCCAGTGGCGTACAACGGCGAGGGAGTCATCATGGTTTTTAAGAACGTTACGAATATTCCCCGTCAGAATTTTGATAAAGCGCAAACGTACAGACTGGCTTTTGATCGTGATTTCAGGGAACAATTTAATGATAAACTTCATGGCGGCAAGGGTTCGTTGGGCAATTAAGTGCTAAAAATCGAAGCACTTAGCTGTTAAAATCAAGAGTATTGCAAAATGGCCTCAGCCCTTTGCATCCGAGGCGCAAAAGTATATCACCTTTGACAGGCGACTGCTTCAGCAACCGCCGCCCATATCATTATTTTGCTAATTAATTTTAGTCGGCTACCATAACCGATTGCATGATGATGAAAAACCACTGAGCAGATACGTATTATGCCGAAAAAAGCCGAACAGCCCGCCAGCTTCGAAACTTCACTGCAGCAGCTTGAACAGATTGTTACCCGTCTGGAAAGTGGCGATCTGCCGCTGGAAGAGGCGCTTAATGAATTCGAACGTGGTGTCCAGCTGGCGCGTAGCGGCCAGCAGAAATTGCAACAGGCCGAACAACGCGTACAAATCTTACTGAGTGACGATAAAGACGCAGAACTGACCCCTTTTACCCCGGACAGTGAATAATGGATTTCTCCAGGTTACTCAACGCTTATCACGATCGCGTTAATGCCGCGCTGAGCCGACTATTAGGCCCACTCCCTTTTCAGAGTTCTCCTCTGGTTAATGCCATGGAATATGGGGCATTATTAGGGGGTAAAAGATTACGTCCGTTTCTGGTTTACGCTACTGGCGAAATGTTAAAGGCCGACCCGGCCAGCCTTGATGCGCCTGCTGCTGCGGTGGAGTGTATTCACGCCTATTCTCTGATTCACGACGACTTACCGGCGATGGATAATGACAGCCTGCGTCGTGGCCAGCCCACCTGCCATATTAAATTTGGTGAAGACACCGCGATTCTGGCGGGAGACGCCCTGCAGACGCTGGCGTTTTCGATTCTGGCCGATCAACCGATGCCCGGCGTCAGCGCGCAGCACCGTATCGCGATGATTTCCGAACTGGCGCAGGCCAGCGGTGTCGCTGGTATGTGCGGTGGCCAGGCGCTGGATCTGGCGGCGGAAGGCAAGCAGATTGATTTAGCGGCGCTGGAGCAGATCCATCGCCATAAAACCGGCGCCCTGATCCGCGCCGCCGTGCGTTTAGGCGCACTGACCGCCGGTGAACGCGGACTTCAGGCGCTGCCGGCGCTCGATCGCTACGCCAGCGCCATCGGTTTAGCTTTCCAGGTGCAGGACGATATTCTGGATGTTGTCGGTGATACCGCGGTGCTGGGCAAACGCCAGGGCGCCGATCAGGACTTAGGTAAAAGCACCTATCCAGCGTTAATGGGGCTGGAAAATGCCCGGGCAAAAGCCTGGGAGCTGTATCAGGAATCCCTGAGTGCTTTAGAGACGCTTGCTGCGCAATCTTTAAATACAACGTCATTACAAACGTTAGCAAGCTTCATAATTGAACGCGATAAATAACAGCCACGATGAGTCTCTGATGAGTTTTGATATTGCAAAATACCCAACATTAGCCCTGGCAAATTCGGTACAAGAGCTACGCTTATTACCGAAAGAGAGCCTGCCAAAGCTGTGTGATGAGCTGCGACAATATTTGCTCGCCAGCGTAAGCCGCTCCAGCGGACATTTTGCTTCCGGGCTTGGCGTGGTCGAGCTGACGGTTGCCCTGCACTACGTCTATAACACGCCTTTCGATCATCTGGTGTGGGACGTTGGTCACCAGGCTTATCCGCACAAAATTCTTACTGGCCGCCGTGAACGCATCGGCACCATTCGCCAGAAAAACGGTTTGCACCCTTTCCCGTGGCGTGAAGAGAGTGAATATGACGTACTGAACGTCGGTCACTCTTCGACATCGATCAGCGCCGGACTGGGTATGGCGGTAGCGGCAGAAAAAGAGGCCAAAGGCCGCCGCACTGCCTGCGTGATTGGCGATGGCGCGATCACTGCCGGTATGGCGTTTGAGGCGATGAACCACGCGGGCGATATCAAACCCGATCTGCTGGTGGTGCTGAACGACAACGAGATGTCGATCTCAGAAAACGTTGGCGCACTGAATAATCGCCTTGCGCAGATCCTTTCTGGTAAAACCTATGCGCGCCTGCGTGAAGGCGGCAAAAAAGTACTGACTGGCTTGCCACCGATTAAAGAGCTGGTGAAACGCACCGAAGAACACCTGAAAGGCATGGTAGTACCGGGCACGCTGTTTGAAGAGCTGGGCTTTAACTATATCGGCCCGGTTGATGGCCATGATGTGCTGGCGCTGGTACAGACGCTGAAGAATATGCGCAGCCTGAAAGGGCCGCAATTCCTGCATGTGATGACCAAAAAAGGCAAAGGTTACGCTCCTGCCGAGAAAGATCCGATTAGCTGGCACGCGGTGCCGAAATTCGATCCTGCCAGCGGCCTGCTGCCCAAAAGCGTGGAAGGCCTGCCAAGCTACTCAAAAATTTTCGGTAACTGGCTGAGCGAAACCGCCGCCGATGACAGCAAATTAATGGCCGTCACCCCGGCCATGCGCGAAGGTTCCGGCATGGTGGCGTTTTCGCGCGACTATCCGGCGCAATACTTTGATGTGGCGATTGCTGAGCAGCATGCGGTCACTTTTGCCGCCGGTCTGGCGATTGGTGGTTATAAGCCGGTGGTGGCGATTTACTCCACCTTCCTGCAGCGTGGCTACGACCAGCTGATCCACGATGTGGCGATCCAGAAACTACCGGTGCTGTTTGCTATCGATCGCGGTGGCATTGTCGGTGCCGACGGTCAGACCCACCAGGGGGCGTTTGATATCGCCTTCCTGCGCTGCATTCCGGGTATGGTGATTATGACGCCAAGCGATGAAAATGAATGTCGCCAGATGCTGTATACCGGTTATCACTACGCCGATGGCCCAAGTGCGGTACGTTACCCACGCGGCACCGGCACCGGCGCTACGCTGGAGCCGCTGGCGGCGCTGCCGCTCGGTAAAGGCGTGAAAAAGCGCGCCGGTGAAAAACTGGCAATCCTTAACTTTGGCACTCTGTTGCCGGAAGCGGCGGCAGCTGCCGAAGCGCTGAACGCCACGCTGGTTGATATGCGTTTTGTAAAACCGCTCGACGAAGCGCTGATTCTGGAACTGGCAGCCAGCCATGAATCGCTGGTGACGCTGGAAGAAGGCGCCATCATGGGCGGCGCTGGCAGCGGCGTCAATGAGCTGCTGATGGCTAAACGTCGTCCGGTGCCGGTGCTGAATATTGGTCTGCCGGATCAGTTTATTCCACAGGGCACTCAGGACGAAGTTCGTCATGATTTTCAGCTGGATGCCGAAGGAATTCGTGCACAGATTAACAACTGGCTGGCGTTGTAGGGGAGCCGTTTTCGGCTCCCGAGCCTATACTTTGCACCACCGGGCGGCGTGAACGCCACCCCTACGCAAACAGCGGAGCCATAATGAAAACGATCCAATTAGGCAGTACCAACCTGCAGGTTTCCCGTCTCTGCTTAGGTTGCATGACCTTTGGCGAACCCGATCGCGGCAACCACGCCTGGACACTACCGGAAGAGAGCAGTAAACCGCTGATCAAGCAGGCGCTGGACGCCGGCATCAACTTCTTCGACACCGCGAACAGCTACTCCGATGGCAGCAGCGAAGAGATCGTTGGCCGGGCGCTACGCGAATACGCACGACGCGATGAAATTGTGGTCGCCACCAAAGTCTATTTCCCGCTGAGCAATCTGGCCGGTGGCCTGTCGCGCAAAAATATTCTGCAATCGATTGATGACAGCCTTGGGCGGCTGGGGATGGAACACGTCGATTTGCTACAGATCCATCGCTGGGATTATGACACGCCACTGGAGGAGACGCTGGAAGCGCTGCACGATGTGGTGAAATCCGGCAAGGCACGTTATATCGGCGCTTCTTCAATGCACGCCTGGCAATTTGCTAAAGCGCTCTACACCGCCGACCTGCATGGCTGGACGCGCTTTGTCAGCATGCAGGATCAGTACAATCTGATTCAGCGCGAAGAAGAGCGCGAGATGCATCCGCTCTGCCTGGCGGAGAATATTGCGGTATTGCCGTGGAGCCCGTTAGCACGAGGGCGTCTGACCCGCCCGTGGGGCGAAACCACTGCGCGCTCAGTATCCGATGAATTTGGCAAAACCTTGTACAGCCAGAGTGAAGAGAATGATGCGGCTATCGCACAACGGGTCGCGACTATTGCTGACGACAGAGGCGTCAGTCGCGCGCAGGTGGCGCTGGCATGGATGCTGAGCAAACCTGCTGTAACCGCACCGATTATTGGCGCATCGCGTGCCGAACAGCTGGACGATTTAGTGAAAGCAGTAGAGGTTGAACTGAGCAGCGAGGAGATCGCCGAACTGGAAACGGTGTATCAACCGCACCACGTCGTGGGATTCGAATAATCAATTCGGGCGGTAAAGCTTTACCGCCCATCTGCAGGCCCGTGAATTAAAAACGGTAACCGAGGCCGACCGTCCACATATTTAAATCAACGCGTTCTTCTTTGGCATCATATCCTTTCTTTTGCGCCAGGCTACCACGCTCATAGCCCGCATCGATGACGAAATTCTTCGCCAGATGCAGCTGGGCGCCTACTCCCCCGCTGAAACCATAAAGCTTTTCTTTAGCGGTAAAATCTCCCCAGGTGTACTTGACCCCGCCACGGCTAACGCCAACCAGCGCGTACAGCGTGACTAAATCGGCCACAGTGACAGTCGGGCCGGTCGTCAGGGAGTAATAACTGTAATCATTTTTCGCCCCAAATCCGAGGTCTTGATCTTTGTTGGTGGTGGTAAAAGATGCCGCCCATCCGATGGGGAATTCGCTGTTGCTATAAAGATATTTGGCGTTAATACCTTTAGATTTTAAGAAGTCACTTTGAACATAACCTGCTGAAAATGTATGGTTACTTTCCGCTTTAGCTGCTGTAGTAAAAGCCATCAAGGCGACTAAGGGCAGAATGAGTGAAGTTTTGCGCATATTTTGTCCTTTTATTAAACGATCCATGAGTCACAGAAAAGACGATGATCTTTTTGTGCAGCGCATAGTAACCAGATCTAGTAACGCAAGGCAATAGTACCGCAAGTAAACCAATGCAAAATTTAAGGCAGGTAAACGGGGAACAGACAGCAGAAAACAGTGGTTATTCCCCCGCCTGGCAGCGGGGGATAAAAAATCACAACGGCCAGTGATGTCCAAGATAATAGAGGATCCCGGCGGAAATTATCCCGGCGATAATATCGTCGACCATAATTCCCATGCCGCCATGCACATTACGGTCAAACCAGCGAATCGGCCATGGCTTCCACATATCGAGAATACGGAAAATCACAAAGCCAGCGGCCACCCACTGCCACTCCATCACCGGCAGCGCCATCAGGGTGATCCACATACCGATAAACTCATCCCAGACGATACTGCCGTGATCGTGGACGCCCATATCTTTGGCGGTGCGATGGCAGATATACACCCCGAGCGAGATACCGAGCATCACCACTAGCGAATAGATCTGCAGTGGTAAAAAAGTCATGGCCCACCAGAACGGGATCGCCGCCAGCGAGCCCCAGGTGCCCGGAACCCAGGGGAACAGGCCGCTACCAAAACCGGTTGCCAGCAGATGCCAGGGATTACTCATTTTCAGACGGCTTTTGGCTACGTCTTTATCGCGCGTCAAAATGGTCAAATCCTTTCAGGTTAAATTCCACCGGCTTGCCCTGCTCCATCAGCGTCAGCCCTTCCGACGCTGGCGCCATCTGACCGATACAGGTATAAGGCACGCCAAGGTGGCCGAGCGCAACATCCAGCGCGCCACGGTTAATTTCCGGTACGGTAAAGCACAGCTCGTAATCTTCACCGCCGGCTAATGCCCAGCGCAGCGCCTGTTCGCGTTCGCTATGCTCCGTCAGGGTTGCGGACAGCGGCAACGCATCAAGATTGATACGCGCGCCGCAGTCGCTGGCCTTCAGCACATGACCAATATCAGAGATCAGGCCATCGGAAATATCGATAGCAGAGCTGGCCAGATCACGCAGTGCCTGCCCTTGCAAAATACGCGGCATCGGTCGTAAATGACGTTTAATCAGCGCTTCGCAGGCTGCCGGATCGGCAATGCGGATAGCATGCTGCAATAACGCCAGGCCGGCTGCGCTGTCGCCCAGCGTGCCGGTAACAAAAATCCAGTCGCCCGGGCGGGCGCCCGAACGTTTTAACGCTCGTCCGGTCGGTACCAGACCATGAATGCCTAACGTCAGGCTGCGCGGGCCGCGCGTAGTATCACCGCCAATCAGCTGCATATCGTAGTAATCCAGCAGCTCAAACAGGCTGTCGCTAAACGCCTTCAGCCAGCTTTCATCGATATCAGGCAGAGTGATCGCCAGTGTTAACCATGCCGGATCGGCACCCATGGCCGCCAGATCGCTGAGATTTACCGCCAGCGCTTTGTAGCCTAAGTCGGCCGGATGGATATCACGTAAGAAGTGGACGCCTTCAACCAGCGTGTCGGTACTGATCGCCAGAGTCTTTTTTTCCGGCACATTCAGTAACGCGCAGTCGTCGCCAATGCCTTTTTCCACATCGCGACGAGAGCTTGTCACACGGTTAAAGTAACGCGCGATAAGTTCGAATTCGCCACATGCCATAAATGCGTTCCGCTAAGACGTAAAGAAAAGGCCGGAGAACCGGCCTGAGGTGATTATTTTTTATTCGGGCGAATATAAGGACCGGCTTTATCCAGTACACCATTGACGAATTTGTGGCTGTCATCAGCACCAAATACTTTCGCCAGTTCGATACCTTCATTGATGGCCACTTTATACGGCACATCAGCACGCTTGCTCAGTTCAAACAATGAAATGCGCAGGATGGCTCTTTCAATCTGGCCCAGCTCTTCCAGCTGACGCGACAGATAAGGCTTCATCAGACCGTCGAGGTATGCGCTGTTGGTCGCAACGCCGCCCACTAACTCACGGAAATAGTTAATATCAACGTCTTTGACGTCTTGTTCCGCCAGAAACTGGTATTCAACATCAGCGATGTCGTTTTTCGACAGCTGCCAGGAGTAAATCGCCTGGACAGCGCACTCACGGGCACGACGACGTGCAGCAGGTTTCACAAAATTCCCCTTACAAAAAAAATCAGGCTTTGATGGCTTTCAATACATTAATCATTTCGAGTGCAGTCAGCGCCGCTTCTGCGCCTTTGTTACCCGCTTTGGTGCCCGCTCGCTCAATGGCCTGCTCGATGTTTTCGGTCGTCAGCACGCCGAACGCCACCGGAATATCGCTGTTCATTGCAACATTCGCCAGACCAGAACTTGCTTCACCAGCAACATATTCGAAGTGCGCAGTGCCGCCACGAATCACTGTGCCCAGGGCAATAACTGTGTCGTGTTTACCGGCTTTGGCCAGCGCACGCGCAGTTAAAGGTAACTCGTAAGCACCCGGAACCCAGACAACAGTGATGTTTTCATCTTTTACCTGGCCGATACGCTTCAGCGCGTCGATGGCGCCGCTCAGCAGGCTTTCGTTGATGAAGTTGTTAAAACGCGCAATAACAATAGCAACGCGCGCATCAGGAGTGGCAACTGCAGCTTCAATAATCTTCATATTCGTCCTTTCAGGGTTCTGTTTGGCCCCGCAGGGGGGCGGATTCTATCATACTCTTTGTCGGTCTGCTTCCGCTTTTCCGCAGGCCACTAGCGAGGAGTCAGCGTCAGACGTAAGTCTGGCCCAACCTGACGGACGTCGCTAAAAGAAAACTCTGGCGCATCAGCCAGTTGCGTTAATCCCGGCAGCTGGCAAAGGCCACGGGCGTTGTCACCCAATAATTTCGGCGCAAGGTAAACAATCACCTCATCGACCACCCCGGCGCGCAGCAGAGCGCCCGCCAGGCTGGCGCCGGCTTCCACCCACAGGGTATTCAGCTGGCGCTTGCCCAGCAGCATCAGCAGCAGCACCAGATCCAGTTGCTGATCGACTGCCGGTACTTTTAGCTGTTCGACGCCTTCCGGCCAGCTCAATCCATCCGCCTGCAGGCGCGCCAGAATAGTGCTGCCCGGCTGGCCAATCAGACGATGCTGTGGTGTGACGCGGTTCTGACTGTCGATAATCACCCGCGTTGGCTGGCGCAAATCCGTCTGCGCATACGCCGCCTGGCTGGCGCTGTCCAGCTCCGTCCAGCGCACGGTAAGCGCAGGATCATCCGCCAGCACCGTCGCGCTGCTGCTGAGAATTGCCGAGCTTTGCGCACGCAGGCGCTGTACATCGCGCCGCGCCTGCGGCGAGGTTATCCACTGGCTTTCGCCGCTGGCCATCGCGGTGCGGCCATCAAGCGAAGCGCCCAGTTTCAGCTGCACCCAGGGAAAGCCGGTGCGCATCCGTTTTAAAAAGCCGCGATTAATCGCTTCGGCTTCATTTGCCATCAGGCCATGACTGACCTCAATTCCAGCCTGCTGCAAACGGTATAAACCGCGTCCGGCAACTTCAGGATTGGGATCCTGCATCGCGGCCACTACCCGCGTCACGCCAGCGTGAATCAGCGCATCGCAACAGGGCGGCGTGCGGCCAAAATGGCTGCACGGCTCCAGCGTAACATAGGCAGTAGCGCCCTTCGCGCGTTCACCTGCCATCCGCAGCGCATGCACTTCCGCGTGCGGTTCGCCGGCACGCTGATGCCAGCCTTCGCCAACGATAATACCGTCATGCACAATTACGCAGCCGACATTCGGATTCGGCGTGGTGGTAAACATCCCTCGACGCGCCAGCTCCAGCGCCCGGGCCATATAAAATTCATCGCGCATGCTCTAATCCTGTAACCGGGCGATCTCTTCGCCAAATTCGCGGATATCTTCGAAACTGCGATAAACCGAGGCAAAGCGAATATAGGCCACTTTATCCAGTTTCTTCAGCTCGTCCATCACCAGGTTGCCGATCATTTTGCTCGGCACTTCGCGTTCACCGGTGGCGCGCAGCTGGGTTTTGATATGGCTAATCGCATTTTCCACGTCGTCGGAATTTACCGGACGTTTCTCCAGCGCCTTCATCAGGCCGCTGGTCAGCTTATCTTCGTTAAAAGGTTCACGGATATCATTGCTTTTCACCACTCGCGGCATCACCAGCTCTGCCACTTCGAAAGTGGTAAAACGCTCATGACAGACCAGACACTGGCGGCGGCGGCGCACCGAGGTGCCCTCACCAACCAGACGGGAGTCAATCACTTTGGTATCCACTGCAGAACAGAATGGGCAATGCATAACGCTTCCTGATATTCACCAAATTGGGCAACAGTGTAGCGCGAAGTGCCGGTTAACAAAATAACCGCCAGTGGCATTCCCGATGTTTCACTGAAGTTAGCCACAAATAGCCATTACGCGACAGGCTTCAACGGCTTAGCGATAATTTACGCTATGCTTAACGCTATAAGGCAGTCACACTGTTGATACCTCAGTGCAGGGAGCTAACTACATGAAAATGACCAACGTTTTATCCTTCAGCATGCTGTCATCGATGCTGCTGCTGGCGGGTTGCGCCGCACCAGAGCCGACAGCAGTAAATCAGCTGCATAACGAAGTCGGCAAATTAAATCAGCAGATGCGTCAGCTAACCGATCAGGCCACGGTGCTGGAACAACAAAATCAACTGAACAGCGGCGCAGCGCAGGGAGCCTGGCTGCTGCCGAATGCTAATACCGCCGTGCTGCTGCAAAGCAATGTCGGTGAACTGCGCTTATCATTAAGCCATGTCGAAGCGGAAGCCAATGGCACTCGTGCGCTGCTGCATATTCGTGCCGCCGGGGAACAGCCGCTGGTGCCGCTGACGGCGCTGGTTGAGTGGGGTGAGCTGGATCCGATTACCGGTAAGCCACTGGCTGCTGACCGTCAGTCGCAGAGCATTGAGCTGCCCTCCTCACTGCTGCCAAAAGCCGAAACCACGGTGTCCCTGCGTTTAAGCGGTATCCAGCCGGAGCAACTGGGTTATGTGCGCGTACATGATCTTGTGCCGCTCCAGAGTGCTGGCAGATAAAAAAAGGGCGGCGTAAACGCCGCCCCTACGTAGGGGAGCCGTTATCGGCTCCCGCTGTCAATGGCTTAAGGCAGAATCGACGGCTGATCCGCACCCTCTTTTTCCACTTTCTGCTGCAGCATGTGCTCGCGCTTCATGCCCAGTTTCAACGCCAGCGCAGAGGCGACGTAGATGGAAGAGATAGTACCGATCGAAACACCAATCAGCATGGTCAGCGCAAAGCCTTCCAGCAGTGCGCCACCGAAGATAAACAGCATCAGCACCACCACCAGCGTTGTCGCCGAGGTCATGATGGTTCGGCTCAACGTCTGCGTCAGCGAGACGTTGACGATATCGTAAGGCGTGCCGCGACGAATCTTGCGGAAGTTCTCACGAATACGGTCCGATACCACGATACTGTCGTTCAGCGAGTAGCCGATAACCGACATCAGGGAGGCAATAATGGTCAGGTCAATCTCGATATGGAACAGCGAGAGAATACCCATGGTGATCACCACGTCATGCGCCAGCGCCAGCACGGCGCCCAGCGCCAGTCGCCACTCAAAGCGGAAACCGACGTAAATCAGAATCGCAATCAGTGCTGACAGCAGCGCCATACCACCGGCTTGCGCCAGATCGCTACCGACACTCGGCCCGACAAACTCAATGCGTTTTACGGTCGCATTTTGTTGTGTCGCCTGATTAACAATGTTCACCACCTTACTGCCCAGCTCCTGGCCCGCATTGCCTTCGTGTGGTGACATACGCACCAGCACATCACGGCTGCTACCAAAGTTCTGCACCTGCGGTTCAGCAAAACCTGACTTCTCCAGCGCGCCACGCAGGGTGTCCAGTTCAGCCGGTTTCTCAAGGGTAATTTCAATGACGGTACCGCCGGTGAAATCCAGCCCCCAGTTAAATCCGCGCACGCCCATAATGATCACTGACGCAATCAACAGCAGCCCGGAAAGGGTGAAAGCCAGTTTATCCCAGCGCATAAAGTCATGAACTTTACGCCCGTAGTTTAGTTGTTCAACGCTATAGTCCTGTGCCACAACGCACTCCTCAAATAGACAGCTTGTTGATGCGTTTGCCGCCGTACAACAGGTTGACGATGGCACGTGTACCGACGATCGCCGTAAACATTGAGGTTACTACACCAATGGCGGTAGTAATCGCAAAGCCTTTAATCGAACCGGTACCCACAGCGTACAGAATGATGGCGGTAATCAGCGTCGTAACGTTAGCATCGATGATACTGGAGAACGCGCCTTTATAACCTTCATGGATCGACTGTTGAATGGAACGTCCATTCTTCAGCTCTTCCTTAATACGCTCATTGATCAGTACGTTAGCATCGACTGCTACCGCCAGCGTCAGTACGATACCGGCAATACCCGGCATGGTAAGCGTGGCGCCCGGAAGCAAGGACATAATGCCGACGATCAACACCAGGTTGGCAATCAGCGCAGAAGTCGCAATCACACCGAATTTGCGGTAGTAAACCACCATAAAGACGATAGACGCCACCAGGCCCCATAAGCAGGCTTCCAGACCCTGAGTGATGTTCTGCGCCCCCATGGTTGGACCGATGGTGCGTTCTTCAACGATCTGAATTGGCGCAATCAACGCACCGGCACGCAGCAGCAACGACAGTTGACGTGCTTCGTTCGGATTGCTGATACCGGTAATACGGAAGCTGTTACCCAGACGCGACTGGATATTAGCGACGTTAATCACCTCTTCCTGTTTCGCCAGAATCGCACGACCGTTGGCATCTTTCTTGCCGCTGTCTTTATACTCAACAAACAGCGTCGCCATCGGTTTACCAATATTGTCCTTGGTGAAATTGGACATGATGTTACCACCCGCGCCATCCAGTGAAATATTCACCTGCGCCTGGTTGTACTCATCGGTACTGGAAGTGGAATCGGTAATATGGTCGCCGGTCAGAATCACACGCTTGTACAGCACAACAGGCTGGCCTTCACGGGTGTTTTTCACTTCCGAATCGCCCGGCACACGGCCACTGGCCGCCGCAGACTGATCGACAGTGGTATTGACCAGACGGAACTCCAGCGTGGCGGTTGCCCCCAGAATCTCTTTCGCACGCGCCGTATCCTGGATACCTGGCAGCTCAACCACGATACGGTCAGAACCCTGACGCTGCACCAGTGGCTCGGCCACACCCAGTTGGTTAACACGGTTACGTAAGATAGTGATGTTCTGCTGAACCGCATACTCACGCGCTTCACGCAGACGCTCGTCGCTCATCACCGCGCGCAGAGCATTGCTGCCGCTGCTGTTGATAACCAGATCGCGATGGCGGCTGGACAGATAGCTCACCGCATCGTCACGGGCAGAAGCGTCACGGAAGCGCACTTCAACACCGTAGTTATCAATTTTACGAACGTTAGTGTAAGGAATAGATTTGTCACGCAGGTCGCTACGCAGGCTATCGGTATTCTGCTCTTGCAGTTTACCCAGCGCGGTATCCATGTCGACTTCCATCAGGAAGTGAACACCACCACGCAGGTCGAGACCGAGTTTCATCGGTTCGGCCGCCAGCATGCTCAACCAGGTTGGCGTTGCTGGTGCGAGGTTAAGTGCGACAACGTAATTCTCGCCAAGAACCTTCATAATTGCTTCACGGGCGCGCAGCTGCACATCACCGTTGGCAAAACGCGCCATAATGGCACCATTTTCCAGCGCAATGGACTTGCTCTGGATATTGTCTTGTTTTAATGCTTCCTGGATCTGACCCAGCGTTTGTTCACTGGCGGCGCCACCGCGCGCACCAGTGATCTGAACAGCCGGATCCTCACCATAAAGGTTGGGAAGTGCGTACAACAGGCCGACAAGAATGACGACGACCAGCATGATGTACTTCCACAAAGGATAACGGTTTAACACGGCAGTTCCCTTAGGGAAAAACTAAAATTACAGCGCCTTCATCGTACCTTTCGGCAGAACGGCAGCCACGAAATCACGTTTGACCACAACTTCCGTCGTATCGTTCAGCGCAATTGCTACATAACCGGTTTCAGCGACTTTGGTCACACGACCAACCAGACCACCGGTGGTCAGCACTTCATCACCTTTGGCGATGGAATCCATCAGCTTCTTGTGCTCTTTCGCACGCTTCTGCTGCGGGCGCAGGATCATAAAGTAGAAAATCAGGCCAAACACCACCAGCATAATCACCAGGGAGTAAGGACTTGACTGAGACGGCGCGCCAGCTGCTGCTACTGCGTCAGAAATGAAAAAGCTCATTAAATTTCCCTCATTATTTAATTATCAGACGGTTAAAGGCGGAACTGCCTTGCCCTTCTGTTCATAGAACTCGGTAACAAAGTGCTCTAATTTACCCTCTTCGATAGCCTGGCGTAAACCAGCCATCAGACGCTGGTAATAGCGCAGGTTATGAATGGTATTCAGACGTGCGCCTAATATTTCGTTACAACGGTCAAGATGATGCAAGTAAGCACGGCTGTAATTGCGACAGGTGTAACAATCACATTGCGCATCCAGTGACGAGGTGTCCGCTTTATACTTCGCATTGCGGATTTTTACGATGCCGTCGGTCACAAACAGATGGCCGTTACGCGCGTTACGCGTCGGCATCACGCAGTCAAACATATCTACGCCGCGACGCACACCTTCCACCAGATCTTCTGGCTTGCCGACACCCATCAGATAACGTGGCTTATCTGCCGGGATCTGCGGACAAACATGCTCCAGAATGCGGTGCATATCCTCTTTCGGCTCACCGACCGCCAGGCCGCCCACAGCGTACCCATCAAAGCCGATCTCTACCAGTCCTTTGACCGAGACATCACGTAAATCTTCGTAAACGCTGCCCTGAATAATGCCGAACAGTGCGTTTTTATTTCCCAGCGAATCAAAGCGATCGCGACTACGGCGCGCCCAGCGTAGTGACATCTCCATCGAACGCTTCGCATAATCCCAGTCGGCCGGGTATGGCGTACATTCGTCAAAGATCATCACGATATCGGAGCCGAGATCGTACTGAATCTCCATTGATTTTTCCGGATCGAGGAAGATCGCATCGCCATTGATTGGGTTGCGGAAATGCACACCGGCTTCGGTGATCTTACTCATCGCGCCAAGGCTGAACACCTGGAAGCCGCCGGAATCGGTAAGTATCGGCCCTTTCCACTGCATAAAATCATGCAGATCGCCGTGCAGCTTCATAATCTCCTGACCCGGACGCAGCCAGAGGTGGAAGGTGTTGCCAAGAATAATCTGCGCACCGGTCTCCTGCACTTCTTCCGGCGTCATGCCTTTAACCGTGCCGTAAGTACCGACGGGCATAAAAGCAGGCGTCTCGACCACGCCACGATCAAACACCAGACGGCCACGGCGTGCGCGTCCGTCGGTAGTATCAAGTTCAAACTTCACATTGCTCTCCGAACCAGCAGAGAAACAGTCTGCTGGCGCTAAACATCGCGCTGTGCGCGATTAACCCTGCCGCCAGGCGTATCCCGGCGACGTACAATTAGTTGCCGACCACTTCCTGTTCGGCCTGCGGGTTACGGCTGATAAACATAGCATCGCCATAACTAAAGAAACGGTACTGCTCCGCCACCGCCTGCTGATAGGCATGCATGGTATGGCGGTAACCGGCAAACGCGGAAACCAGCATAATCAGCGTCGATTCTGGTAGGTGGAAATTGGTCACCAGCGCGTCAATCACCTGATAGTGATAACCTGGGTAGATAAAGATTTTGGTGTCATCGAAGAACGGCGCAATCAGCGCATCCTGACAGGCCTGCGCCGCGCTCTCCAGCGAACGCACCGAGGTCGTGCCGACCGCCACCACGCGATTACCGCGCGCTTTACAGGCCAGTACCGCATCAACCACCTCTTGCGGCACTTCGGCGTACTCGGCATGCATAATATGGTCTTCGATGCTGTCGACACGCACCGGCTGGAAGGTGCCAGCACCGACGTGCAGGGTGACAAACGCCATCTCCACGCCCTTCTGACGCAGCGCCTCCAGCAGCGGTTCGTCAAAGTGCAGACCGGCGGTTGGCGCGGCTACCGCTCCCGGACGCTGGCTGTAGACCGTCTGATACAGCTCGCGGTCGGCGTCTTCATCAGGGCGATCGATATACGGCGGCAGCGGCATATGGCCCACGGCGTTCAGGATATCCAGCACCGCACGCTCATCGTCAAACGCAATCTCAAACAGCGCATCGTGGCGCGCCACCATGGTGGCTTTTACGCTTTCATCTTCACCCAGCAGCAGCTCGGCGCCGGGCTTCGGCGCTTTGGAGGCGCGTACATGGGCCAGCACACGCTTGTCATCGAGCATACGTTCAACCAGCACTTCGATTTTGCCGCCGCTGGCCTTACGGCCGAAAACACGCGCCGGGATCACCCGGGTATTATTAAATACCAGCAGGTCGCCCGTATTGAGTTTGCTCAGTAAATCGGTGAACACGCCATGGCTCAGTTCGCCGCTCGGCCCGTCAAGGGAGAGCAGACGACAGCCGCTACGCTGTGGCTGCGGGTAATGGGCAATCAAAGATTCAGGTAACTCAAAAGAAAAATCGGCAACGCGCATGGTAAACATCTTCAGGTGTGAAACAGGCGGCATAGTTTAGCCGAAAAGCCCTGAATTCTAAACAACTGCTTACAGGCGGCGTTTTCACCGCCCGTGACCGATCTTTTGTAGGGGCGGCGTTTTCGCCGCCCGTGTTAATGGTTATACTGCCCGGCATGAACTTTCTTGCACACCTTCACCTCGCCTCACTGGCCGACAGTTCGCTACTGGGCAACCTGATGGCGGATTTTGTTCGCGGCAATCCACACAATGAGTGGCCGCTGGCGGTGGCCAATGGCATCGCACTGCATCGCCGTATCGACGTGATGACCGACTCGCTGCCTGAAGTGCGCGCCGCCCGGCAATTTTTCCGCCCTGAAACCTACCGCGTAGCGCCGATTACCCTCGATGTTATCTGGGATCATTTCCTTGCCAGACACTGGCAACAGGTGCAGCCGGAAATTTCCTTGCCAGCTTTTTTGGCCGAGGCGCATTCTGTGATCCAGCCCGAATTACCCTCAACACCGGAGCGGTTCCAGAACCTTAACCGTTACTTATGGAGCGAGCGCTGGATGGAGAAGTACGCCGAAGCGCACTACTTAGAAAATGTATTGCACGGCATGGCGGCGCGTCGCCCGCGACTGGCGGCGCTCAGCGACTCTTATGAAGATTTCATCGCTAACTATCATCAGTTTGCCACACTGTTCTGGCAGTTTTACCCGCGTATGATGCAGCAGGCCGCTGCGCAGCAACTGTAAACCAGTCTGATATAATTTGATGCTTGCCCTTTTGGCCAAAAGGGCTATTGTATGAGCACGCCTTAATTATTTTCTGTTTTCGATAGGCGCAGCCTATCTGAGTAATCGGCGCTATGCACTGGTTCACGATGGCATCAAGCCTCTATACTTGCTGGCGTCAAATCACATTAACTTCACACTTTTACAGGAGTGAACATGGTCCTGGTAACTCGTCAAGCCCCTGATTTTACTGCAGCAGCTGTGCTGGGCAGCGGTGAAATCGTAGAAAACTTTAACTTTAAAAAACACACCGCTGGTAAAGCCACCGTTGTGTTCTTTTGGCCAATGGACTTCACCTTTGTATGCCCGTCTGAGCTGATTGCTTTTGACAAGCGTTACGAAGAGTTCCAGAAGCGTGGCGTTGAAGTTGTTGGTGTTTCCTTCGACTCTGAGTTTGTGCATAACGCATGGCGCAAAACGCCAGTTGATAAAGGCGGCATCGGCGAAGTTAAATACGCGATGGTTGCTGACGTTAAGCGCGAAATTCAGAAAGCTTACGGCATCGAACATCCGGACGCAGGCGTTGCGTTGCGCGGTTCATTCCTGATCGACAAAAACGGCGTTGTACGTCACCAGGTGGTGAACGATCTGCCACTGGGTCGTAACATCGACGAAATGGTGCGTATGGTTGACGCACTGCAGTTCCACGAAGAGCACGGTGAAGTTTGCCCGGCACAGTGGGAAAAAGGCAAAGAAGGTATGGGCGCATCACCAGAAGGCGTCGCTAAATACCTGTCTGAAAACGCCATTAACCTGTAATTCAGGTCGGTTGCAGAAAAAGCTCGCTACGGCGGGCTTTTTTTTGTCTGTTTTTTTGTTCTGATCCCTCCCGCTGCCCCTGTTTCGCCTCAGAGATGTCACAATTTCCTGCTAAGTTACTTAGCCAGCCAACTGATGCCAGATATGAAGGTCACTATGGAACCCTACACTCCCGCTGCAATTGATGCCCGTTACCATTTTGCCCGTGAAGTGGCGCAGGCCGCCGCTAATCGCGCTTATGGCTTTTACCAGCAGCGTAACCAGCTGGAAGTCGAGCATAAAGATCAGGATATGCAGAATGTCGTCAGCATTGCCGATCGCGATGTCGAAGCGCTGGTGCGCGACCTGATTGAACAGCGTTTCCCCGCCGATGACTTCCTTGGTGAAGAGAGCGGCGGCAGCGAGAAAAACGCCCGTTGCATCTGGGTGGTCGATCCAATTGATGGCACCAGCTGTTTTCTCAACGGACTGCATAACTGGTGCGTGGCGATTGGCGTGATTATCGATGGTGAACCCGTAATTGGCGTGGTGTATGACCCGAACCATCGGGAAATGTTTCATGCCTGCACCGGCCAGGGGGCGTGGGTTAATGACGCGCCATTACAGGTGCATAGCGGAGAAGATGTGCAAGCTGGCGTGATGGGTGTGGGAACCTCACAGCGCGTGGCGGCAGGCACCTTTGTGCCGTTTATCAGCAAGTTGCTCGATGAGGGCGGGATGTTTATTCGTAACGGTTCCGGCGCATTGATGACTGCATGGGTCGCCGCCGGACGTCTGATCGGCTACTACGAGCCTCACATGAATATCTGGGACTGCCTGCCCGGCATCGTGCTGGTGCGTGAAGCGGGTGGCGTCACCAATGATTTTCTCGCTAACCACGGCCTGCTGAACGGCAACCCGGTGTTAATGAGCAACAAAATTCTGTATCCGCAATTAGATGCAATGATCATTCAGCCGTTGAGCTGAGAGCG
This sequence comes from Winslowiella toletana, assembly GCF_017875465.1. NCBI lineage: Bacteria > Pseudomonadati > Pseudomonadota > Gammaproteobacteria > Enterobacterales > Erwiniaceae > Winslowiella > Winslowiella toletana. Next base: position 3,620,857 of record NZ_JAGGMQ010000001.1, on the reverse strand, counting down.
ACTGGCCGGGCATTCACCCGGCCAGTAAATGTTTACTTACGGCTAACGCGCTGTTTGATCACATAGCCCGCCAGCAGCAGCACAATCCACACCATACCGACATACAGCGACACGCGGGTATCCGGGAAGTAACCGATCAGGCCAATAATAAACACCAGGAACGCCACGCCGACCATGGCGGTAGCAGAGCCACCCGGCACCGCAAACTTCAGCGCTTTTGCCTCTTCACGGCTCAGTTTACGGCGGAAAGCGATCTGCGAGCAGAGGATCATAATCCACACCCATACCGTCGCAAAAGTCGCCAGCGAGGCGATCACCAGAAACACTTTCTCCGGCATCAGGTAGTTAAGATACACAGCGACCAGCATCGCCAGCATCATCACGACGACCGTCACCCACGGAATACCGCGACGCGATACTTTCATAAACATCTTCGGCGCATGGCCCTGTTCCGCCATGCCATGCAGCATACGGCCAACACCAAATACATCGCTGTTAATCGCCGACAGTGATGCCGTAATCACCACAAAGTTAAGAATCGATGCCGCAGCGGCGATGCCCAGATGCTGGAACGTCAGCACAAACGGGCTGCCGGAAGTGCCGACCTGGTTCCACGGATAGATCGACATAATCACAAACAGCGTGCCGACGTAAAACACCAGAATACGCAGTGGCACCGAGTTAATCGCACGCGGAATCGACTTCTCCGGATCTTCCGCTTCACCGGCGGTGATACCGATAATCTCAATACCGCCATAGGCGAACATCACCATCTGCAACGACAGCAGCATGCCAACAATACCGTGGGCAAAGAAACCGCCATTACTCCACAGATTATGGATGCCAGTCGGCTGACCACCGTTGCCAATGCCCCAGATAATGATGCCGAAACCGGCAAGGATCATAATAATGATGGTGGCGACTTTAAAGAATGAGAACCAGAACTCCACCTCACCAAACACCCTGACGCTGAGCAAATTGATGCCGCCGATAATCAGCACCACGCTCAGCACCCAGATCCAGTGCGGTACATCGGGGAACCACACCCCCATATAGATTCCGAAGGCGGTGACATCCGCAATGGCGACAATCAGGATTTCAAAACAGTAGGTCCAGCCCGTGATATAGCCCGCCAGCGGGCCAAGATAATCCTGGGCGTAGCGCGAAAACGAACTGGCTTGCGGATTGTTAACCGACATTTCACCCAGCGCGCGCATAATAATATAGGCCACCGCGCCGCCAATAATGTAGGCCAGCAGCACACTAGGCCCGGCCATTTTTATCGCATCGGCGGAACCGTAAAACAGCCCGGTGCCAATTGCCGATCCCAAAGCCATAAAACGGATATGGCGAGTGCTCAGTCCGCGTTTGAGCGTGTTTGTTTCTTGCATAGCAACGTATCACCTGTGGAAATGAAAAAACCACGGGCAAGCCCGTGGTTACAAAAAAAACTGCAGTGTTACTGCTGGTGCGCGGTTACCTGCTGACGTCCCTGCACACGGTCATACACCGCGACCAGAATCAGCATCGCCAGTGACGGCGGCAACCAGGCCAGCCCCTGATCGGCCAGCGGCAGATGCTGACTCCAGAGTGGCAAAATATCTTTAAAGTTGGTGGTCTTAAACGCATCAATAATGCCGAACAGCAGGCTGACCAGCATGGTCGGTGCAATGATGCGGCTGTTTTTATGCCACCAGCTCAGGGTAAAGCTTAATACCACCAGCACAATACAGGGCGGATAGATGGCGGTCAGTACCGGAATGGAAATCTGAATCAGATGGCTCAGACCCAGATTGGAGACCAGCATCGAGAACAGGCCAAGAATAAACACCAGCGTGCGATAAGAGAGCGGCAGATACTGGGCAAAGAACTCGGCGCAGGCGCAGGTCAGGCCCACCGCCGTGACCATACAGGCGACAAAGATCAGCGCAGCCAGGAAGAAGCTGCCCATATTGCCAAAGGTCTGCTGTACATAGGCGTGTAAAATCGCCGCGCCATTGGCATTCTGATCCACCAGCCCGGCGCTGCCGGAACCCAGTTTAAACAGGCTGAGATAGACCAGCGTCAGGCCGATACCGGCAATCAGACCCGCCAGAATAGTGTAACGCGTCAGCAGGCGGCTGTCGCTGACACCGCGTGAACGTGCCGCATTGACGATAACAATGCCAAACACCAGCGCGCCCAGCGTATCCATGGTCAGATAGCCGTTAACAAAACCGGTGGAGAAGGCGGCGCGCGCATAGTCCGCGCTGGCTGGCGCAATACCGCCCGCAGGCCACATCAGCGCCGCGAGGCCAAGCACCGTCAGCGCAACAATTTTCAGCGGCGCCAGAATATGGCCGACGGTATCAAGCAGTTTGCCCGGATAGAGGGAGATGCCCATCACCAGCACAAAGTAGACCACGCTGTAGATAAACAGCGGCAGCGGGCCGTCGCCGGTCATTGGCGCAATACCGACTTCAAAGGAAACCGTTGCGGTGCGCGGGATAGCGAACAGCGGTCCGACCGCCAGATAGCAGACTGTGGCTAACAGCAGGCCCGCCGCTTTACCGATTGGCGTGCTCAGTGCATCAATACCACCGCCAACGCGCGCCAGCGCAATCACCGTAATTACCGGTAAACCTACCGCAGTAATCAGGAAGCCGAGAGCCGCAACCCAGACATGTTCACCGGACTGAATGCCGACCATTGGCGGGAAAATAATATTACCGGCACCGACAAACAGGGCGAAGGTCATAAAGCCCAGTGCGAGGATATCTTTTGGAGCTAAACGATGTGTCATAAAGCGGTATTGCCTGTAACTGATGTTGCGTGAAAGTGGTGTTTAAACGTTGCGAATCCGACAGCACGTGGAAAATTAACAATAATTCAGACAACTACAGAGCAATATGCTTGCTGACGGCCTGACGTGCAGGTGATTTGAGCTGATTTTCTTCTGTTCACAGGGGATGAATCGACAACGGCGCTAAGTAAAACGTTTATAGCGGGTAAAGGCAATACGGAATCGGAAAAGCAGAGTGATATAGCGGATAAATTCGGAAAAGCAGTGTATCAGTTCAGTATATAACTGAACTGCATTACATGATTTGTATTTTTTATGCACAGGTCGGGGTTAAATTGGTCATTTAACGGATTTTAATGCACAAAATGCGCGGAATTCCGCGCCTGTCTGCACAAGTTTACGCCAGTTACCAGACGTTTTTGGCGATATCGACCACCAGGCGCAGTTTCGCCCACTGCTGCTCTTCCGTCAGGCTGTTGCCCTCTTCGGTAGAGGCAAAACCACACTGCGGGCTAAGGCAAATCTGGCTGCGATCGACAAACTTCGCCGCTTCAGCAATGCGCAGTTTCACGGTTTCCGGATTTTCCAGCTCACCATTTTTGGTGGTGATCAGTCCCAGCACCACCTGCTGATTACCCGGTTTAATGAAGCGCAGCGGCTCAAAGCCACCCGAGCGCTCATTATCATACTCAAGGAAGAAAGCATCGACATTGACCGAACCAAACAGAATTTCCGCCACCGGCTCGTAACCGCCTTCCGAGATCCAGGTAGAACGGAAATTGCCACGGCAGACATGCAGACCAATGGTCAGATCGTCCGGTTTGCCTTCGATAGCCTGGTTCAGCACGCGGGCGTAAGTACGCGCCAGCTGCTCAGGATCTTCACCACGTTCACGAATCTGGCGTTTCTGATCGTCAGAACAGAGGTAAGCCCAGACGGTATCATCCAGTTGCAGATAACGGCAACCGGCGTCGTAAAAGGCTTTGATTGCGTCACGATAAGTCTGCGCCAGATCGTCAAAATAGGCATCCAGTTCAGGATAAACCGTGGCATCAATTGCTTTACGACCGCCACGGAAGTGCAGCACGCTCGGACTCGGAATAGTCATTTTCGCTACGGCATCGCCGCTGACGCCCTGTAAATAGCGGAAATCAGCTAACATCGGGTGATCGCCAAAGCCCAGTTTACTGACGACACGGATGCTGTGTGCTTTGGTCTGTACGCCGTTAAACTGAATGCCCTGCTCTGACTCATAACGCTCAACGCCTTGCAGGCCGTCGAAAAAGTCAAAGTGCCACCACGCACGGCGGAACTCGCCGTCGGTAACCACCTGTAAACCACAGGCGCGCTGATGGGTGACCACATCGCGAATCGCTTCGTCTTCGATACGGCGTAGCGCAGTGGCGTCAATCTCACCGGCGGCAAACTGCTCGCGGGCCTGTTTAATCGCTAGTGGACGCAGGAAACTGCCAACGGTATCGGCACGGAATGGCGCGGTGGATCTTTGCATGTTGATTAACTCCTGGCTTATGTGCGCGGCACATAATTTACCTGTGAAATAGTTGCTCTTCGTTATTCTTAGACTTCTGGATGTCTATATGTCTGAACCAAGAGTGACATGAGCATTCTTCAGGTGCAATAGAGGAAATTTCACGGGTGATGAATAAAATTCATTATGGATAATGGGTCGCTATTCAGAAACCTCGTAAGAGAGGGATTATTCAATTAACGCCTGCGCCTGACGCAGCTGCTGATCGGAAAGCGGTAAATAGCCTGCTCGTTTTACCAGCGCCTGCCCCTGCGGCGAAATCGCCTGCAACAGAAAAGCGCGCGTCAGGGGTTCCAGCGGTTTACCGGGGGGTTTATTCACATAGATATATAGTGGTCGGCTCCAGGGATAGCTGCCGTTACGGATATTTTCGATACTGGGGATCACCGCCGCCGCGCCAGCGCGCGCCACTGCCAGGGTTTTTACCCCGCTAATATGAAAACCGATACTGGCGTAACCAATACCATTCAGCGTGGTGGCCACCGCCTGCACCACCGCCGCCGAGCCGGGATATTCACTGACATCACGGCGGAAATCGCCGCCGCACAACGCCTGTTGTTTAAAGAAACCCCAGGTGCCCGAGGCGGAATTACGGCCAAAACGCTGCAATGCACGCTGCTGCCACTCAGGCGAGTTTAATTGCAGATCGCCCCAGTGTTCCGGCGTTGATGTGGCGCCACAGCGACGCGTTACCGAAAACAGCGCATCAATCTGCTGCGTGTCGATAGCGTTCAGCGGATTATCCTGATTAACCACCACCACCAGCGCATCCATCGCTACCGGCACCGCCAGCGGCGCATAGCCATATTTATCGGCAAACAACTGACGTTCCCCGGCCTGCATCGGACGGCTCATCGCCCCCAGTTGCGCAGCGCCAGCCGCCAGCGCGGTAGGCGCAGTCGAGGATCCGGCCGCCTGGATCTGCACATTAACGCCGGGATACTGACGATTGAAGTTTTCGCCCCACAGCGCCATCAGGTTACCGAGGGTATCGGAACCAACGCTGGTCAGATTGCCCGCCAGCATCCCCTCTCTGGCCGAGGCCGCGGCTGACAGCAGCAGCAGCGCTGTCAGAATCAGTTGTTTCATGCTTTGCGCCTGTTAGTGGTCAACGCGTAGCATTCTCCGGTAATTCCACCTGAACAATCAACCTTGGCGCCAGCGTAAAGCTAAAGCAGGTCTGAATATCCGGCACGCTGGTAATATCCAGCCGCGAATTATGGTGGCTTAACGCATGCTTGACGATCGCCAGCCCCAGACCACTACCGCCGGTATTGCGCGAGCGCGCTTTATCCACGCGATAAAAACGCTCGGTAAGCCGCGGAATATGTTCCGCTGCAATGCCCGGCCCGTTGTCCTTTACCGCAAAATGCGCGCCGGTTTTATCGCGCAACCAGCTGATATCAATGCGAGTGCCGGACGGCGTATGGTTAATCGCGTTATACACCAGGTTAGAAATCGCGCTGCGCAGCTGATCGTCATTGCCATATACCTGCAGATGCGGGTCGGTATGGAAATGGATCTCCTGACGACCGTTGCTGAGGGTTTCTGCTTCGCGTTGCAGCAGGCGCAGCATCATTGGCACATCCACTTTCTCCTGCAAGTCGATAGCTGGCGCCGCTTCAATACGCGACAGCGTCAGCAGCTGCTTCACCAGGCTGTCCATACGGCGCGTCTGCTCCTGCATGGTTTGCAGCGCCTTGCTGCGCGAAGGGCCTTCCAGCACCGAATCGTTCATCATCTCCAGATAACCCTGTAACACCGTCAGTGGCGTACGCAGTTCATGGCTGACGTTGGCAAAGAAGTTACGCCGCGCCCCTTCCAGCTGGTGTTTCTGGGTGACATCCCGCGCCACCAGCAGCCACTGCCCTTCGCTGTAAGGCATTACACGAAACTCTAAATGACGATGATTATTCAGTACCAGGGTAAGCGGGCGGGCAAAATCGCGCTGGCGCAGATAGCGGGAAAACTCAGGATAGCGCAGCAGGTTAAGGATATTCTGGCCATTATCCTCCGGCCAGCGCAGGCCTAAATGTTGCTGGGCTAAGCCGTTACACCAGAAGATATTGCCCTCTTCGGTGGTCAGCACCACCGCATCCGGCAAGGACTCGGCCCCACTACGAAAACGCTTAATCAGATTACCCAGCTCGCGTCGTCGTCGACGATTACGCAGCTGCATTTGATACAGACCGTAAAACAGGGGCTCCCAGCTGGCTCGCCCGGCGGGCGGCGTCATGGTGCGATCCACCCACAGCCAGTGCGATAAACGCAGCAGATTATAGAAATGCCAGCCCAGCACGCCCAGCACGGATACTAACAGCCACCACGGCAAATAGCCGAACAGCAGACCCAGTATCAGTGCTGGCAGACAGGCCAGCAACAGCTCCAGCAGTAATCTCTTCCAGGAGAGGCGTTCCAGCACGGTTCAGACTCCGATCAAAAACGAGCGGAGAAACGATAACCCGTTCCGCGCACCGTTTGAACCATTCGATCGTGGCCGGTGACTTCCAGTGCCTTACGTAAGCGGCGAATATGCACATCGACAGTGCGATCTTCCACATACACATTGGTGCCCCAGACATGGTTCAGCAGCTGCTCGCGGCTGTAAACACGTTCGGGATGGGTCATAAAGAAATGCAGTAATTTATATTCGGTCGGTCCCATATCCAGCGGCGTGGTTTCGGCCATCACCCGATGCGAGGAGGGATCAAGGCTCAGCCCCTGCATCTCAATCACCTCTTCCACCGCCATCGGCGAAATACGGCGCATTACCGCTTTAATTCGCGCCACTAATTCTTTTGGCGAAAACGGCTTGGTAATATAGTCATCAGCACCTACTTCCAGCCCACGCACCCGATCTTCTTCTTCGCCACGCGCTGTCAGCATCATTACCGGAATATCGCGCGTCATCGCTTCGCGCTTCAGATGTTTAATAAATTGAATACCGCTGCCACCAGGTAACATCCAGTCAAGAAGGATCAGATCTGGCCAGGGTTCGATAAGTAAATTTACCGCACTGTCATAATCTTCCGCCTCTATCGGTTGATAGTCATTTTGCTCAAGGACGAAACACAACATCTCACGGATTGGGGCTTCATCTTCGACTACCAGAATGCGCTTAGCCATTATTGCTCCTGCTGATGTGACCGATTTGTCACTGGGATTCGCGGCGTCATTATGCGTCAGTTTTATGACAGATTTATGAAAAATGCACGGGTCAGAATGGCCTTTGTCACAATTTTTTGACCGCGGATCCAGCATTATCGCAGCCGATTTTTTTCACTCTGTTTATAATCGGCCTTTCGCATCAACGTAATGCACCGAGTTTGGGAGATTTATGCGCATTATCCACACTGCCGACTGGCACCTCGGCCAGTTCTTCTACACCAAAAGCCGTGAGCCGGAACACCGGGCGTTTCTCGACTGGCTTATTCAGACGGTAGAAGAGCAGCAGATTGATGCCGTAATTGTCGCCGGCGATATTTTTGATACCGGCTCGCCGCCGAGCTATGCGCGTGAACTCTATAACCATTTTATTGTGCAATTACAGCAGACCGGCTGCCAGCTGGTGCTGCTGGGCGGCAACCATGATTCGGTCGCCACCCTCAATGAGTCGCGCGATCTGCTGGCCTGCCTGAACACGCGGGTGATTGCCGCCGCCAGCGAGTGTATTGCCGATCAGGTGCTGCTGCTGAACGATCGTCAGGGCCATCCTGGCGCGTTACTCTGCGCCATTCCCTTTTTGCGTCCGCGCGATATTCTGCGCAGCCAGGCTGGGCAATCAGGTCGCGAGAAGCAGCAAAGCCTGCTGGAAGCGATCAGTGAACATTACCAGCGCTGCTATCAGCACGCATTGCAGCAGCGCGAGGCGCTGGCGCTGCCACTGCCGATTATCGCGACCGGCCATCTGACCACCATGGGCGTGACCAAAAGTGACGCGGTGCGCGATATCTATATTGGTACGCTGGAAGCTTTTCCGGCGCAGGCTTTTCCGCCCGCAGATTATATTGCCCTCGGGCACATTCACCGCGCCCAGCGCATCGCCGACAGCGATCATATCCGCTACAGCGGCTCGCCGATTCCGCTCAGCTTTGATGAAACCGGTAAAGCGAAGAGCGTGTTTCTGGTGGAATTTGACGGCCAGCAACGGCAGCGGGTAGAGGCGCTGGAGATCCCGCAGTTTCAGCCGATGTGCATGATTAAAGGCTCACTGGCGGAAATCGAGCAGCAGCTGAAACAGTTTACCGATGCCAGCAGCAACGTCTGGCTGGATATTGAAATTGTCACTGCGGATTACCTCAGCGATATTCAGCGACGCATTCAGGAGCTGACCGCCGATCTGCCGGTGGAAGTGGTGTTATTGCGGCGCAGCAGAGAACAGCGGGACAAGGTTATCGCCCGCCAGAACAACGAAACCCTGAGCGAACTGAGTGTCGAAGAGGTATTCAGCCGACGGCTGGCGCAGGAACAGAGCAGCGATGCGGCGCGCCTGCAACGTGTAGAGCAACTGTTCGCCATTACCCTTGATGCGGTACGCAGTGAGGTGCAGCCGTGAAAATTCTGACCCTGCGCTTTAAAAATCTCAATTCGCTGAAAGGCGAGTGGAAAATCGACTTCACCGCCGAACCCTTCGCCAGTAACGGCCTGTTTGCGATTACCGGCCCCACTGGCGCGGGAAAAACCACCCTGCTGGATGCCATCTGCCTGGCGCTCTATCATCAGACTTCGCGTCTCGGCGTCATCACTCAGTCGCAGAACGATCTGATCACCCGCGATACCGCAGAATGCCTGGCGGAAGTGGAGTTTGAAGTGAAAGGCGTCGCCTGGCGCGCATTCTGGAGTCAGAACCGCGCACGCGGCGCAGTTGACGGCAACCTGCAGGCGCCACGCGTCGAGCTGGCGCGCTGCGACGATAACAGCATTGTCGCCGATAAAGTCAGCGATAAACTGCGCATCACCGAAACCCTGACCGGCCTTGATTTTAATCGTTTTACCAAGTCGATGATGCTGTCGCAGGGTCAGTTCGCCGCCTTCCTCAATGCCAGAGCCAGCGAGCGCGCAGAGCTGCTGGAAGAGCTGACCGGCACCGATATTTATGGTCGCCTGTCGGTTGAAGTCTTTGAACGCTATAAAAGCACCCGCATCACGCTGGACAATTTACGCGCGCAGGCCTCCGGTATGGCGCTGCTGGATGAAGAGAGCCGCCAGACGCTGCAACAGCAGCTGGAGCAGCTGATTGCGCAGGAGCAAGTACTCACACAATCACTCAATGCGTACCAGCAACAGCACAAGCTGCAACAGGATATTAGCGCGCTGCAACAGCAGCTGACTGAGGTTGAAACGCAGCAACAACAGGCCAGCACCCAGCTGCTCAGCCTGAGCGAACAGCAGCAGCAGGCGGAAAATGCGCGTAAGCAGCTGAATGAACAGCGCCAGCAGCAGGAAACGCTGATTAACGATCAGGTACTGCCGCTGGATTTACGCATCGCCGCGCTGGATAAGCAGTGTCAGGATTTCAGCAAAACGCTTAATGAACAGCAGGTTGCCTGCCAGCAGAAACAGCAACACCGGCAACAGCAGCAGCTGGAAATGCGCACGCTGGAGCAGCAGCGCCAGCAGCATCAGCAGTGGCGTCAGCAGCATGCTCAGGTCGCCGACTGGGGACCATTGCTATTGCAGTGGGGCGATCGTCTGGCTGCGTTACAAAAAAGCGAGCAAGTACTAACTTCGCACCGAGAGCATGAGCAGCAACAGCTGGAGAGCATTAACACACAAAATCAGTCGATTGCGCAGCAGGAGCAGCAGCTGGCGCCATTGCAGCAACAAACCGATCAAGCACAACAGCAGCTCACTCTGGCCCAGCAGGCGCTGGACAGCCTGCAACAGCAGCAGCCCGAGGCGGCGCTGCGCGCTTCGTTGGCGCAACTGCAACAACAGCGGCCACAGCGCCAGCAGCTGGCGCAGATTTCTTTGCAACTGTTACAACAGCATCAGCAGCAGAAAAAAACGCAGCTGGCGATCCAGACGCTGACGCAGCAGCTGGAGCAGGATGAGCAGCAACTGATTGCGCTGCGCAACGGTTATAAAGAGAAAAAACAGCATCATCTCGATTTGAAAGCCCGCTGCGACCTGGAGAAGCAGATCACCGATCTGGCGCAGCATCGCGCCACGCTGCAACCCGATCAGCCCTGCCCGCTGTGCGGCTCCCGCCAGCATCCGGCGATTGCCGGGTATCAGGCAATTGAGCTTTCAGCCAACCAGCAGCGACTGCAACAGCTGGAAAACGAGCTGCAACAGCTGTCTGAGCAAGGCAGCGCTAAAGGCGAGCAGGTGCGGCAGGCTAAACAGCAGCGGGAAAAGCTGCAGCAGGAGCTGCAGCAAATAGCGGATGATAGCGGACAGCTGCTGCAACGCTGGCAGGCGCTTTGTCAGCCGCTGGCGCTGACTGTTGAACCGCACGACGATGCCGCGCTCAGCCACTGGCTGGCGCAACAGGAGCAACAGGAAAGCACGCAGCAGCAGGCATTACAGCAGCTGGAGCAGAGTGTGCGTCACTGCCAGCAGGCCAGAGAAAACCTGCATCAAAAACAGCAGACAGGGCAAAAACTGCAGCAGTCACTGCTGCTGGCGCGCCAGCAACTCGCTTACGCGCAGCAGCAGCTGGCGGAGCGGCAAAAGCAGCAGCAATCTGATGCTGAACAGACACAGCAATTACGTCAGCAACTTAGCCAGCAGCTGGCGGCTTATCACTTCACCCTGCCTGCTCAGCAACAGACTGAGAACTGGTTAGCCGAACGCCAGGCGCAGTGGCGGCAGTGGCAGCAGAGTGAGCAAGCGCTTACTGAGCTTGGCCCTCAGCTGGCGGCATTACAAAGTCGTCAGGAGAGCGCAGCCAGCGAACTGGCGGAACGTGAGCAACAATTACGCCGCAGTGAAAGCGAACTGAATAGTGCCCGTCAGCAGCTAACCGAACAGCAGCAGCAGCGCCAGCAATTATTTGGCGATCGGCAGATCGCCGCAGTACGCCAGCAGCTGCAACAGCAGGCGGAGCAGGCCGATACGCTCTGCACCGCAGTACAACAGCGCTGGCTGACGGCACAGAACCAGATAAATACCCTGACCGGACAGCATAACTCACTAAATAACCAGCTTTCAGCATTGCAATTACGCCAGAAAGAGAGTGAAACTGCGCAGAGCCTTAACCTTTCACCACCACAACTTGCGCAGGAAATTGAGTCTCTGCGCCTGCAAATCCGCGACAATGCGCAGCAGCAGGGTCAGGCGCGCCAGCAGTTAACCAGCGATCAGCAGCGACGTGAGCAGCAGCAAGGGCTGATGCAGCAAATTGCCGATGGTGAACAGCAGCTGGAGGACTGGGCATGGCTGAATGAGATGATTGGTTCTGCGAAGGGCGATAAATTCCGTAAATTTGCCCAGGGGCTGACGCTCGACCATCTGGTATGGCTGGCGAATAATCAGCTTGCCCGTCTGCATGGTCGTTATCTGTTAGAGCGTAAATCGCAGGAAGAGCTGGAATTACAGGTGATTGACACCTGGCAGGCCGATGCCCAGCGCGATACCCGCACGCTCTCCGGCGGCGAAAGTTTCCTCGTCAGTCTGGCGCTGGCGCTGGCGCTCTCCGATCTGGTCAGTGATAAAACTCGTATCGAATCGCTGTTTCTTGATGAAGGCTTCGGCACCCTTGATGCCGAAACCCTGGATACTGCGCTCGACGCCCTTGATGCGCTGAATGCCAGCGGCAAAACGATTGGCGTGATCAGCCATGTCGAAGCGATGAAAGAGCGCATTCCGGTGCAGATTAAAGTGCGCAAAGTGAATGGCTTAGGCTACAGCAAACTGGAATCACCGACCGTCTGAAACCCTGTGGGCGCCGCAATGGCGCCCGTACTATCAGATTTTCGCGGCTTTTGCGCGCGGCCCCGCAAGCATGCCGCCATTAGTATTGGCAGTCAGCAAGCGGTTGCTGGTGACCACTGCAACATCATGCGCGCCATCGCCAACATTATTCGCAATCTGTTTGACCGCCGCACTGACCAGTATCCCTACCAGCCCCTGATTACCATTGTTTTGCTCGTTATTCGACGCGGTGGCAAGGCCACTCCAGATCTGCTTGCCGCTGCGCAGATCGACCAACCTGGCCGTCGCGCTTACCTGCGTTATGCTGTCGATAACAATATATTTGGTACCGTAATCGGTGATATCGATATACAGCGCTGCGTCGGCGTTAAAAATACTGCGCAATTTTTCCGCACTGACGCTGCGAATATCAGTGGCGTTGGTCAGGCCATTCTGCTGAAAAGTCTCTTCCACCACGGCCACCGGGAACACATAGTAGCCCGACTCGGCCAGCGGCTGCGTCACCAGCGAGACGAAACTGTGCGCCGCATTGATGTCCGCAGAGTGGTTTTCCGCAGGCAGCACCAGAATCGAGGCCGGTTTACTGGCGCGAAAAGCTGAGTAATCATACGGCGTTTTTTTCGCACAGCCGGTCAGGGTGATGGCCGCCAGCACGGCGACGAGAGTGATTAGTTTTTTCATTATTTTGCTTCCTGCTTGTTACGCATCAGGAAATCCATATAGTGAGAGGACTCAGGAAATGCGGCTTTCTCCGCGTTAAACTGGCTGAAAGCCAGATCCGGATGGCCGGTATTCACATATAACAACCCGAGCTGGGCGCGCAGTCCGGGAGCGACCGGTTTATTTTTGGCATTCGCCTGCTGAATAACCGCATTCAGGGTCTCAATCTCTTTTTCCGGTGCCGCAGTATGTTTGTAATAGCTATATAACGACGGCTGGTAGTCGCCCCAGTAATAGATATTTGTGTTTTTTTCGGCACAGGCGGTTAATAGTAAAGCGGTAGCCGCTGCCAGGCTGTATTTCAGTATGCGCATGTTCTTCTCCGTTTATTATTTAACCGCACGCCAGGCGCCGGATTCAATTCCGCTGACCAGATGATTGACCGCTTCACGCACCGCCAGATCCATCACTTTGCCATTTAATGTGGAGTCATAGCTGGCGGTACCACCAAAGCCAATCACTTCACGATTAGAGAGTGCGTACTCACCGGCGCCCTGCACGGAATAAACCACTTCAGAAGTGGCGACATCAACAATATTCAGATTGACCTTTGCATAAGCGACCTGAGTTTTGCCGCGCCCCAGAATGCCCCACAGCTGCTGGTCACCCACTTCTTTGCGGCCAAACTCAGTGATATCGCCGGTCACCACATAATCGGCGCCTTTGATTGACTGCGTGCTGCGCTTATAGCCTGCTTCCGCTTTCAGTTCGTCGAGATTAGCGCGGTCCAGCACGTTAAAACGCCCGGTCTGCTGGAGATGGGTAATCAGGATGGTTTTGGACTGGTTGCCCAGATGATCGACACCATCAGAGAAGATGCCATTCATATAAGCGGAGCGGTTATCAAATTTTCCCACGGCAATCGGGCTTTTTACCCCCTGATATGCCGGCTGACTGGCAGCGGTAACCTGAGGCGCTTCGATAGCGCGTGAAGATTCGGTCGCACAGCCGCTGAGAGCCGCGCAACTAATTAACGTCAACGTAACAAGGCGATAATAGGTTTTCATTTCTGTTCCATGAATTAAGTAAAAAAACCAGCAGCGCGCGATTAATAACCGTCAATGAATATCCGCCGATAAAAGCCAGAGGCAGCAATAAAACGACTATCTGTATTGGTAATAATTTAATTGCCTGATAATTTATTTCCGTGACTAACCTGGTGGCTTTATTGTTTCTTCCAGCCAATAAGGCGACCGCTGCAAGGCAGCAGGGGAATTATCTGTAAATGGTCTGGCGGTGCTGGAATAACCTGTCAGCAGAAAGCTAACGTTGTAAGCTATCGGCTGATATTAAAAATTCTTTAGCAATCCGGGTGAATAATGGCATCAGCGATACAGCAAACAGGGATAATGGCGGGAGGTATAGCCGGAATGGCGCTGCTGCTGGCGGGTTGTCAGTCGGCAAATCATAGCAATCCCCCTCCCGACACCCGTGAGGTACAGACCTGGGTGGAAAAACAGTGCGCTAAGCCAGCAGAAGGTATGTCAAAACAAGATTGCCGCTATTTTTCGCAGATTCAGTACCGGATCCAGCAGAATTTTGATAATGCTGAACAGTTTGCAGGCCGCGAATGTACATTGACCATTATCTGGGGGCCACAGCGGCGTTATAACGTGTTAAGCGCTATCGGTGATGAACAGCTGTGCAAAAAGGCGTGGGGAGTGGTTAGCAGCGCCGACAATCTGCCGCCGCCGCCCGATAATATCGCCAAAAAGTTTTTAATCAGATTACGGCCGGGAAGTTAACCGGCCAGCTCATCCTGACGCCACTGGCGCGGACTGATGCCGAACCAGCGGCGGAAGGCGCGCGAAAAGGCGCTGACTTCCGAATAACCCAGCAGCAGCGCCATTTCCGAAATCGGCAGCTGTTTTTGTTGCAGATAGTGCGTGGCCATTTCACAGCGCACTTTATCCACCAGTGCGGTAAAACTCAGCCCTTCATCACGCAGGCGGCGTTGCAGTGACCAGCTCGACAGCCCCATTTTTTCCGCCACGTCATCCAGTACCGGCTCGCCCTGCAACAACGCCAGATGCACCTGCGATCGCGCCTGATCGACAATATTCTGCAGCGGCGCGCTACAGTTAAGACGGCGGATCGCATCCTGCATTACGGTAAGCAGGATCGGATCGCTGTCCGGCATCGCACGCGCCAGATCGCGTTTCGGGATCACCAGCGAATTAAACGGCTGATCAAAATAAACCGGCGCATCAAACACCTTACAGTGCTCATGCCACTGCTCCGGGCGCGGATGTTCAAAATGCACTTCACGCGGTGACCAGCTTTTGCCGGTGACATGACGGATCAGATTCATAATCATCCCCAGCGTCAGCTCTGCATCCTGACGGCGACAGAGAATCGCGCCATGCCTGACCTGATAGTCAAAGCGCCAGCAATCGCCCCTGTCAACCAGCCGCGTCAGGGTGTCGTGCTGATGAAAGGGAAAAGCACTGACCACATTCTGTAGCGCCTGCTCAAGATTCGCCGAACAGAGGCCAACATAACCAATCAGACCTAATGACTGTGGTTTAAACTGCTTGCCGTAGTGCAAACCGAAGTTATCAAAACCTGAGGATCGCGCCGCTTCTTCCAGCACCCGACAGTAGTTGATCAGCCCAAGACTGAGCGTCGGGCTGGCCAGCAGTTCCGGATCGATGCCGCTGACGCCGAAAATGCGATCGACATCGCCGCCCTTATCACAGATAAAATCCCCTAACCCACTGGCCGCTGCCGCCAGCACACCGCGGTTACTGGCAAACCCGGCGGCCAGCACGCCAGCCATCTCGGGTTGTCTTGTCATTACATTTTCCATCATCGCCTCGCCCTGCGCTGCAAAAGGAAGTATCAGGAATAAGCAGCAAATTTCGTACCAACCACTATGGCGAGGTAAAACAATAAGTTAGTGATTATCAGTCACGGGCCGGGCACCGCGGCTGCGCATCCCTGCCCGATGATAGTGCAGATTCAGGCGCCAACCGGCAGCTGCGTGGTTTCCAGATAGCGGCGACACAGACGCACCGAATGATCGGCCCACTGCGGACCAAGACTTTGCGCCATTTCCGTCTCGGCATGGGAACCGGCCCATGCCAGCAGCTGAATACGCCGCTGGATCAGTAAGGTGGGCACCAGCGCCATATCGGCATCGGAAATATGCGCCACTTGCTCGTAGCCATGGATCCAGTGATCCACCCACTCGGCAGCACGCGGATGGTGCTCAACAAAGCTAATGGCGGCGGCCAGATCGTGCAGATACCAGCCGAAGCCACAGTCGTCAAAATCGATCACCCGCGTTTCGCCCTTGTGCAGCAGCAGATTGGTCAGACGCAGATCGGCATGGATCAGGCCGTAGCGATCGGCGCCTTTGCCATAATCCGCCAGCTCATCACCAATCCGTGTAATCGCCTGGCCGACAATGGCGCGATCGGCGATTTGCAGATTAGGGGCATCCTGCCAGTGGCCCCAGTGACTGTCCGCACTGACCATGGTGCGGTGATCCCAGATAATGCGCTGAAAGCCCGCCGGGCGCTGCCACTGGCGGCTGTGCTGATGCAGGCGGGCGGTGATATGGCCCAGCTGGCGGAAGGCGCGCGGATCGACATCGGTGGTCGGCATTTCGCCTTCGATCCAGTGAAACAGCACCACATAGCGCTCACCGCCATCCGGCAGCTTCAGGGTCTGCACCGCTTCGCCCTGACGGTTTAGCACCGCTTGCGGCACCACAATGCCGGTATCACGCAGGGCATTCAGCCAGTGCAGCTCACTTTCGATATCCGCTTTCTGATGGTAATCACCGCGATGCAGGCGCAGGGCATAGCGCTGACCATTGGCCACCAGCAGAAAAGTGGCGTTTTCGGATCGACACAGCAGGCTCAGTTCGCCATGCAGCGCCGCAGGGTATTGTGCGAGGGCAGCGTGCGCCAGCGCGGTCAGCGCAGTGTTATCAAGGGTGTCATATTGTTTGGCACTCATAAGTCAGGCTCCGGGGATAACAAAAGTGTTACCAGCATGTGATGCCAGACATCCGTTCGGCTTGACCGCAGACGACCCAATGTTGACCGCAGCGTACAGCGGGCGCTTTTCCTGCCGCTGAGTTGACTATAGATGACAAAACTTAGTGCGCCAGCGTCAAGTTTTCCCGGGCATGGCGGCGGCATTATCAAACCCTGCTGGCAAGCGATAACCGGGGCGAGGCGCTGACCTCGAAAATAACAAGACAATAGCGGGGAGTGTAATATGACAGTGACAAGTAAGCTCAAGCCCACACTGGGCACGATACATCTGTGGGGCATCGCGGTAGGTCTGGTCATTTCCGGCGAATACTTCGGCTGGAGTTACGGCTGGGGCGTAGCGGGTACCCTGGGTTTTCTGATCACCACCGCCCTGATCGCCACCATGTACACCTGCTTTATCTTCAGCTTTACCGAACTGACCACCGCCATTCCGCATGCCGGTGGTCCTTTTGCTTACAGCCGTCGCGCCTTTGGCGAAACCGGTGGTCTGATTGCCGGTATGGCAACCCTGATTGAATTCGTCTTTGCTCCACCGGCGATTGCGATGGCGATTGGCGCCTATCTGAATGTGCAGTTCCCGGAGCTGAATCCGAAATATGCCGCCGTTGGCGCCTATATCGTGTTTATGACGCTGAATATTCTCGGCGTAAAACTGGCGGCGATGTTTGAACTCTGCGTCACGGTGCTGGCTGTAGGTGAACTGCTGGTGTTTATGGGCGTGGTGGCGCCAGGCTTTAGTATGGCTAACTTTGTCGCCAACGGCTGGTCAGGCGGCGATAGTTTCGGTATACCTGCGGTGTCCGGTATCTTTGCCGCCATCCCGTTTGCCATCTGGTTCTTCCTGGCCATTGAAGGCGCAGCGATGGCCGCCGAAGAGGCGAAAGATCCCAAACGCACGATCCCGAAAGCCTATATCAGCGGCATTCTGACGCTGGTGGTGCTGGCGATTGGCGTGATGTTGCTGGCGGGCGGCGCGGGCGACTGGCGCACGCTGTCGAATATTAACGATCCGCTGCCGCAGGCGATGAAAATGATTGTCGGCGAAAACTCTGGCTGGATGCATATGCTGGTGTGGATTGGCCTGTTCGGTCTGGTGGCCAGCTTCCACGGCATTATTCTCGGCTATTCACGCCAGTTCTTCGCCCTGTCGCGCGCCGGTTATCTGCCGCCAGCGCTGGCAAAACTCTCCCGCTTCCAGACGCCGCATCGGGCGATTATTGCCGGTGGACTGATTGGCATCGCGGCAATCTTTAGCGACAGCTGGATTAATCTGCAGGGAATGACGCTGACGGCGGCGATGATCACCATGGCGGTATTTGGCGCCATTGTGATGTATCTGATGAGTATGCTGAGCCTGTTCCGTCTGCGTCGTACTGAACCGCAGATGGCGCGCAGCTTCCGCGCACCGGGCTATCCGATTGTCCCGGCAATCGCGCTGGTATTGGCGGTAGTCTGTCTGATTGCGATGCTGTGGTTTAACCCATTAATCGGCGGGATTTTTATCGCAATGATGGCGGCCGGTTATATTTACTTCCTGATGACCAAAGCGCAGCGCGACAACGCGCCAGCGGATGCGATGCTGTCCGGCGTCGAGTAAGCTTTACGGCCCTCTGCTGCTGACGGCAGAGGGCCGCTTTGATCTATAACGGCCAGAGCCAGGCCGCGCCGCGTACGCCACTGGAATCACCATGCCGCGCCTGCAACACCGGCGTTTCACACTCACCGCCAAACACCCAGTTTTTCAGCAATAACGGCACCGTCTGATACAGACGCGCAACATTGCTCATCCCGCCGCCCATCACAATCACATCCGGATCAAGAATATTAATCACCTGTCCCAGCGATTTTGCCAGCCGCTGCTCATAGCGACTCATCGCCAGTTCAGCTACCGGATCCTGCTGCTCCAGCAACTGAATAATCTCCGCCCCCTTGCGTGACTGGCCGCTCAGGCGCTGATAATCGGTGGCGAAACCGGTGCCGGAAATAAAGGTCTCAATACAGCCCGCTTTGCCGCAGTAGCAGGGCACTTCCAGACGGTAGCGCAGTTCATCTTCATCCATCCACGGCAGCGGATTATGGCCCCACTCGCCCGCATTACCGTTGCCGCCGATATGCGCCTGGCCATTAAGCGCCACGCCCGCGCCGCAGCCGGTGCCAATAATCACCGCAAACACCGTCGCTTCGCCCGCCGCCGCGCCATCTACCGCTTCGGACACCGCCAGACAGTTAGCATCATTGGCGACCCGCACTTCGCGCTGTAGTCGCGCCGAAAGATCTTTATCCAGTGGCTGACCATTCAGCCAGGTGGAGTTAGCATTTTTAACCTTGCCGCTGTACGGCGAAAGCGTTCCTGGAATACCGATGCCGACACTGCCCTGCTGCGCGGTTTTTTCTTCCGCGAGGGTCACCAGTCCGACAATAGCGTCAACGGTTTTCTGATAGTCGTCACGCGGTGTCGGCACGCGGTGGCGAAACAGCTCTTCCCCCTGGTTGGATAACGCAATCACCTCAGTTTTGGTGCCGCCTAAATCGATACCTATACGCACGTTGTTGTCCTCATTATGCGACGCAGAGACAGTTACATTAGAAGGGCGCAGCTTGAAAGGCAATGAAACCGCGGCGATGTTTCGCTATCATGCGCGCTGACTTTAAGACTTGCGCGCCAGATCGCGCCCCGGCTAAGGAAAACACCATGTTGTGGTTTAAAAATTTGATGGTTTATCGTCTGAATCGTGACATTCCGCTGTCGACGGACGATATGGAAAAACAACTCGAAGCGTTTTCCTTTAGTCCCTGCGGCAGCCAGGATATGGCAAAAACCGGTTGGGTTTCGCCAATGGGTTCGCGCAGCGATGCCCTGACCCATGTGAATAACGGCCAGATCCTGATTTGCGCACGTAAAGAAGAGAAGATCCTGCCATCGCCAGTGATTAAACAGGCGCTGGAAGCGAAGATCGATAAGCTGGAGAGCGAGCAGCAGCGCAAACTGAAAAAGACCGAAAAAGACTCGCTGAAAGATGAAGTGCTGCACAGCCTGCTGCCGCGCGCCTTCAGCCGTTTCAGCCAGACCTTTTTGTGGATTGATACGGTTAACAACCTGATTATGGTCGACTGCGCCAGCGCCAAGAAAGCCGAAGACACGCTGGCGCTGCTGCGCAAAAGCATGGGCTCACTGCCGGTGGTGCCGCTGACGCTGGAAAGCCCGATCGAACTGACGCTGACCGAGTGGGTGCGTTCCGGTGATGTCCCGGCCGGTTTTGCGCTAATGGATGAAGCCGAGCTGAAAGCGATCCTCGAAGATGGCGGCGTGATCCGTTGTAAGAAGCAGGATCTGGTGTGTGATGAGATTGCCAACCATATCGAAGCCGGCAAACTGGTCACCAAACTGGCGCTCGACTGGCAGGAACGTATTCAGCTGCTGCTGTCTGATGATGGTTCGCTGAAGCGTCTGAAATTTGCTGACACCCTGCGTGAGCAGAACGACGATATCGATCGCGAAGATTTCGCCCTGCGTTTCGACGCTGATTTTATCCTGATGACCAGCGAATTAGCCGCGTTGGTCAGTAACCTGGTGGAAGCACTGGGTGGTGAAGCTCAGCGTTAACTTTCCCCCCTTTTCGCTATCCATACTTATGGTATACTTGACTGAAATTTGCACAGGAGATTTTTATGAAGCTCACTCCGGTTAACGCTGCAAACCTTGATGAAATGCTTTCTCTGTCTCGTCAGTCAGGTAGTACTCACGTCACAGGGAAGAGTGATGAAGAATATCGCCGGAATTTCCTGCAAGAAATTTATGGTGAGATGTTAGCGGAAAGGACTCGCCGTGATCACAAGGATAAATATATTACGGGTTGATTTTGCCAGACGCTTTGGCGAAGTGAGTGATTATTTTGGTTTTGACCTTGATGTGGTAATCACTTACATCGGCGATATTCAGGCATTGCAAAAGCTGTGGCAAGCACGGGGTTATGTTGAAGTCTATGAGCATATCCATGAACGGCGTTACGGCATGATCAAAGATTCCAACTCCACGTTGGGGTCTTCCCCGTATTATATCGGCCTTTATCACGGGCGAGTGTTACCTGATGATCATGACCCACTACTTGTTATCTCCTTTCAGGAAAGCCCTGGCGGCAAGATTCTGGTGATTGAAAATATGATCACCCACGATGATATGTTTGGCGCCAGCGGAACAGTAAAACATTCGTTATCGCAGATGCGTGCTATCCGTAAGCGCTTGCGCGATAAGCTTGATGAAAAGTAAACAACTGTTTAAATGCGTATAGCGTAGCGGTAACGCGTTACTTTGGGGTTAACCCCCCCCAAAGTAACGTCATAAGTTGCGCTTCCGATCACGGGCTTCAGCAGGGTCTGCGCGTTATTCTTAAACTCCGAATCTGATAAACCGTTGAAAATTACCTCGATATCAAGATACCGGAGTACGTATGACTAGCCGAAAACCGGATGCAGTTGACGTAATTCTTGAACAGTGGCGACGGGAAAGGCCGGATATTGATGCCAGCCCGATGGGGCCAATGGGTCGTCTGAAACGCTGCATCATGCTGCTGGAACCGAGGATTGAAGCAGCCTTCGCTCCCTTTGGCCTGACGCGCTGGCAGTTCGATATGCTGGCCACCCTGCGCCGTGCCGGGACACCTTTTTGCCTGTCGCCCACGGCGCTGTTTTCCGCACTGATGATCACCTCCGGCACCATGACCCATCGTCTGAAGTTACTGGAAGCCAGCGAATTGATTGAACGGCTGCCCAATACCGACGATGCACGCAGTATGCTGGTGCAGCTGACGGAAAAAGGCTTAGCGCTGATCAATCGTGTGGTGGAAGTACATGTGGAAAACGAAAAGAGACTGCTGGCGTTAATTCCGCCGAATACTCTGGAGGAGCTGGATAATGCGCTATCGCAACTGATGGTGGCGCTGGAGGAGAATCCGGCGGTTAGCGGTAAAAAACAATAAACAGCACTGACGAAAGCGAATTCGCCAGTGCTTCATGGCCGATCAATATGGCAACGCTCAATATTATTGTCTGATTAAACGTGGCGCGGCAGGTCTTTCTTCAAAGTTGCTGCGAAACGGATTGATATCTAATCCCCCCCGGCGGGTATATCTTGCAAAAACGCTTAATTTCTCCGGACGACAATAGTAATTAATATCGTTAAATATACGTTCAACACACTGCTCATGAAACTCATTATGCATTCTAAATGAAATAATATATCGGAGTAACTTTTCTCGATCTATTTGTTGCCCTTCATATCTGATAACAACACTGCCCCAATCAGGTTGATTGGTCACCAGACAATTGGATTTGAGTAAATTTGATGAGAGTGTTTCAAAAACAATTTTATCAAAGGTGGAACCAATAAGATGTTCTGGTTTGAAGGTATAATCGCCAATTTCGATATCAAGTTGATCAATACACTCGCCAGGCAGCGAGTTACTAGCTGCCGGGTAATCGGTCAGGTGAGGATAAATGTTGACCTTTACCTCGCCAACGGCAGACAGTGAAAGATCTTGCCTGAGCGATTCGGCAACCTGCTCCGTTGTAGCGAACCTTGTTTGATTGAAACTATTGAGGTAGAGTTTGAATGACTTTGATTCAATGATATTTCTGCTTGTTGCCGGGATGAAAAAATCCGCAATAGCAACAACAGGTTTCCCCTTATTATTTAACCAGGAAAGCTCGAATCCCGTCCATAAATCAAAGCCGGAGAAAGGTAAATTTCCTGACTGAATCTTTATTTCCTCCCTGGCATAAGCCCGTGGAAGCGATTCAAGTAAATCGGGCGAGTAGTTCTGGATATAATTTGTGTTTTTTCCCAGCAACGTTATTCCATTACCTATGCTCATACACATTCCTTTTTGTTTTCTGCGTTAATATATCTTCTGAATAGTTCACGAGTGGCGTAGATTGGTCCCACGCCAATAATTGCATAAGCTAATTTAATGATGAACTGTGACATTATCATGGTTTTTATCGTCTCTATACTCAGCACATTATAAAAAGCTAATGTACAAAAAATAACACTATCTATCGCCGACGCGATAACGGTACTGGTGATCACTCTTATAAAAAGGTATCTGGAGTTTGTCAGTTCTTTTATTTTACAAAGTAATAATGAGTTAATATTTTCCGATACCAGATAGGCACAAGAAGAAGCAAAAAGCACAGCAACAATGCTTGTTACAAAGGCACTATATGATTCATTCAGCTCCCACTCAGCCAGGCCAGGAAGCAGGCTTGTTGCCCACAAGCCTGCAACAAATAAAACATTTGCGACAAATGAAATAAGTATTGTTCTTCTTGCCATTCTTAAGCCGAAAAATTCGTTAAGAATATCAACAAAAATAAAAGTGAGAGGATAGAAAAATATCGCTGGTGGGACAACAAAGTTAACCAGAGGAATATGAATGGGCTTTACGCCGCTAATAGTGCAAAGAATATATATCACTGTCATAGCTATACTGATAATGAGATAAGCATACCAGGATCGTTCATGCCTGTCACCTAGTTCATAAGATGTCACAGTATTTTCATTGCCATACATTCTTCGATAAAGCGCTTTAATTTCATCTCTATTTAAATCATTAGTTATTTCGCTACTTTCAAGATCTGGCAAACCAATCTTAATATATTTTCCAGTTGCAAGAACCATAATATTAGCTTTAATAACATCTGAACGTTCAAAGCCAAGTAGTTTATATTTGGTATTGTGTTCCATTGCATATCCTTCCTTGAATATTTAAATTAACATCAAAAATCATACCCGCTCTTCAATAACAGTACCAAGTAGATATTCATCAGTCTTATACATAAACCGAGAGATTTCCTGATCATAACTTAGATAAAACCCTTCGTCTTTTGAATAAAAGAGCGCAAGCTGCATATCAGAAGGATAGACCTTACGCTTAATAATAAGAATATCTCCCGGATAGAAAACATTTTTTATATTGGATTCTACTTTTAAGGCAACCATATTTGATACGTCGCCAAAATACCATGTTAACGGATATCGGGTAACGAGATAGCCAACTCTTTTTTCGAGACAGCCCAAAAACTCTCCCTGAGGAATAATGGGAATTGCCGCAGGATTTTTATCGCCTTCAGGTGATAACGTTTTTTCAATAAGTTCAATGCACTCGAGATCATAATTTTCAATAACTTCACACGCAACACCGAAAAAGTCAGCTATCCGGGTCACAGTTGACCTTTGAATATTATTAACTTTACCCTCAAGGATCTTATATATTGTTGCGCGTGTAACCCCTGTGCGAGAAGCGAGAGATGCTTTAGTTTCTCCGCGACTTCTCATAATATATGTTATATTATTGATAATATTTTCTTTTCTCTGCGAACCCGACACATTCATAGATAAACGTCCCTGTTTTTCACCTAACCCTTAGCATATAAACATTTATAATATCTGTCCATTGAGTAACCATCAGAGAATAGAAAAAACTACCGACAAAAAACATCCAATAAAAATAATTAATCAGATAATAATTAAAATAAAAATCAAATACGCATTTATACTCAAAGTGTATATTTTTATGTTGACTTTAAAAAACACAAACGATACTTTCCGAAACATCATTAATCAGGAGAGTAATATGAAGGGAATCAATTCAAAAGACTGGCATCGGGCCGATATTCTTGCAGCGGTAAGGAAAAAGAAAAAATCACTCTCAGCCCTTTCCAGAGAGCATGGTCTTTCATCATCCACCTTACATAATGCATTAATAAAACCCTGGCCTCGGGGTGAAAATATCATCGCGACAACAATCGGGTTGTTGCCAGCTGAGATATGGCCAGGTCGTTATATAAAAAAGAAAAACAGCGCAAAGATAGGATATTAAAATAAAAAACAATCGTTCAGACAGTCTTTATTAGCATCAGGGAAAGTCGGCAACAGGTTATTTTAAGATGGGGATCCCATAAAGCAATCCCCACCCGTTACAGATTACAGGTAGCGGCACAGATAGGAGGTCGGTTCGGCAACCTGCAGATGGAATTCGCTGTGCTCAGGAACGTTAAATACCGCCCCCGCCTGATAGAGTTTCCACTCGGTTTCACCTGGCAGCAGAACTTTCAGTGAACCACTGACCACTGTCATCTCTTCCGCCTGGGCTGTGCCAAAGTTATATTCACCTTCCGCCATCACGCCAACGCTCGCGCGTCCGGTGCTGGCACTGGTGAAACCAATGGATTTCACTTTTCCGTCAAAGTACTCACTAACGTTGAGCATGCAACTTCCTCGAAACCTAAAAATATGTGAAAAGTCAGTGTAGAGGTTTGTTTCACGCTCTGTCACGCAAAATTGCTACGCAATGTCGCACACCTCACGCCCTGATTACACCAGCAGTTCAGCAGCCAGTTTCGCCACCAGCACATTCGACAACAGCACCGGAATTTCCAGCAATTTTTGCAGGAAATCACGGTGATACTGGTGATAACCAATACAATCCAGTACCACCACATCCGCCCCCTGCTCTTTCAACGACAGCGCGGCGGCTGTAAGGGTTTCATCATCACTGAGGTAAGGACTGGCGACGGCAAAGCATGGCGCTTTGCTGAGGTGGCGCCATTTACTCGCCTGCTCACGGATCTGCTCCTGCACCGGCACCACAATCCCCACCTGATGGCTGTCGACAATCGATTTAATCAGTGGCGGAATAATGCGATCCGGCTCCAGCAGCAGTGCGTTATTGGCGCGCAGCTGGCCGAACTCACCGGTGCAGAGTAACAGGATAATGTCGTAACCCTGCTCCTCGAGCGCCAGAATCTTGTTCTGCAGGGCGATCTCGACTTTCGCCGCCGACAGACGCGCCTGCGAACCATCCTGCAAACGCGAAACCAGAACCTTTTCATCAGCCTGCGGCGCGAACTGCTGCTCAACTTCGGCAGCCGTCAGCCCGTCCAGTAATCCGGCGTGCGCGATCTGCTGTTCCGGCATATGCTCCAGCAGCAGCGGCAGAATATCGCTGCGTGGAGACTGACCAATGGTAAGCGTAACCAGTGTCTGCTTCATGATTATTTCCGCGCGCGCAGATGGCCCAGAGAGCCGTACATCGCGACCAGGCGTGCATACTCTTCAGCGTCATAGAACTGGCAGGTGCCGCGGCCAAACTCTTTCGCCACTTCTACCGCGAATTTCGCCGTCAGCGCAATATCCACTTCATGGCTTGCGCCGGTACCACAACCTGGCACCACTGACTCAGCACAGATCGCCACGCCCACCACCGGTACATCGGTCGCCGTTGACGGCTGTAAGATACTGTTCAGGTGATAGATACCGTTACCGTATGGCGTGATGTCCTGGGTGGTAATCGGGAATGTCACTGCCGGCTGGCCGCTGGTCATCTCCATAATGCGCAGCAGGTCTTCTGAAACGCGCAGGATATAGCCCTCTTTCACCGTCGGTGACAGCGCATAACCTTTGTGATTAAGAATGCGATTTCCCTTGGTGGTATCAATGGAAAGAATAGCATCTGCCTCAGCGATCGCTTCATTGCTGCTCATCGACAGGTCGTCGATTGGCGAGTCCATAAAATCGACCGGCTCATGCGGGCGGGTTGGCGCATCCGGGCAGATATGGGTAGTGATAATCACATCGCCTGCCAGCGGATCGCCTTTGCGCTGCATCTCAGCCAGCTTCAGGGCGCTGGCCACCGCCGCGACAGCGCCATCCGCATCGGAAACCAGACCAATACGCGTCGGACGCGCACCGATACCGCCGAGACGACCAATAATACCGAGGGTAGCCGCGCTACCGCCATTCAGTTTGCCATCGGTGCCGTGGATTTCGATACGCACGAAATCGGTGCCGCCTTTCTCGCCATCCACGCGATGGGTGGTGGCTTTCACACCAGCATAACCGGCAAACAGATCAACGATATCCTGACCACTGACCCTGGCGTGGTCCATTAACTCAAAAACCTGCAAAGTTTGTTGCAAACTCATTGTTGAATCCTCGTTTTATTTTTTAGCGCCACTGGCAAAGATCGAGTGGAAGAAGCTATACAGCGCGTCACCGGCAATAAATCCTGCGGCCATCACTTCCATTGGCGTACGGCCACGCTCGCCCCAGACACGGCTGATAATCAGGCGCAGTACAATACCGGCGATAATTGCCCAACCAGCGGCGGCGTTATTAATCAGCAGGCCGGTTGCCAGCAGGACGCCCAGCTGGCGTTTTGGTCCGCCAATTAACTGAATGATCGCCCCCGGTATCGCCCAAATCAGCAGACTCATGGCAATCCCCGGCTCAGCACCGGCCTGAATGGTTTTGGCATAGACGCGTGCTACTGGCGGCAGTAAATCCTGCGCGAAATAGCTAAAGTGCGCGTACCACACCACCGGAATCGCCACCACAAAGGCAATCAACGCGGCAATCAGCTGAACACGACGTCCCCACAGCTCTTCCTGCAGATTCTTACCATGACCGCGCAGCACAAAACCGGCTTTCAGGTCGTAACCCATATCGGCGAAGGCCGGGCCGGTAGCGGCGGTAAAACCGGTTAACACACAGAGCGCCAGCGGCGGGAAGCCAATCAGAATGCCGATAATCAGCGTAATCAATGCCACGGCAAACGCCGGGAACCAGCCAGAGTGCATCGCGGCAATGCCGACAATCAGCTCATGCACAAAGGCGGCAAAAGCGGCATAGACGATAAACAGCAGCAGCATCGGCAGTGACATCTCACTCCACAAACCGGCGGCCAGCGCCAGCAGCGCAGCGATCAGCACATAACCCACCGATCCCAGTCCCAGCGCTTTGCGCACTTCGGTATCCGGACTGGAGTAGCCGCTGTTATCCGTTTTCTTACTGCGGATCACCTGCACCACCTGAATCAGCGCCACCAGACCTGCGCCGACCATCACACCGTGCGGAATATAGTTAGCGTTGATATCGATGCCAGCAATCGGTTCAGAATAAGCGCGCAACAGCAGACCAATACCGAACATACTCAGCGCCCAGATATTGCCGATAAACGCCGTACCAAAGGCCGCCATTGGAATTTTCAGCATCGAACCGGCAACACCGCCAACAATGCCCACCACCAGCAGCCACGCCTGCTTACCGCCCCTGTCACCGGCTTTGATCGCTTCTGCCGCGGCAACGCCTGGTGGCCACGCATTACTGGCCGGGAACACACGGGTATCAAACAGACGATAGAGTAAATACGCATCCAGCAGCATCGCCGCCGAGACCCCGACAAACATCGGCAGCACCAGCTGCGGCTGGCCCATCACCCATGGCACCGCAATCGGCATTAGCAGACTATTCGCCGCGCCAAAGGTGGCGGATGAGATAGCGGTTTGCGCCAGGTTTTGCGTATGCACGGAACGGTAACGCTGGAAAGCTTTCATTGGCATACGTGCTAATAGCATTGCCAGCAGCGCGCCAATAATTGAGGTATTAGGTGTTACACCCAATGTCGTTAATAACTGCACGCCAATAATAGCGCCGAGAACTGAAAGGAGAATCAGCATCACAACGATGCCAATATCCTTTAATGGATTATCCTGCCGCATAGTTTCCCCGTTGAATTACCCTGTCTGTCGGTTTATTTCATTATTATCGGATTGGTAAATAAGGTTAATTCCCCCTCAGGAACGTTGAGAAGAGAATTACCCGAGTGAGTCTCTGCGGACTTTGCTTACGTTGTTATGTTGAAAATAGAGCCCTGGTATTGGCTTTTACAGCACTTTGCTTTCCCTGGTGAGGCGCAAAGTCATCACTGGCGACCTGGATATTTTTGCAGCCATTTCAGATCGCCAAATTTTTCGGCCAGTTGATGCGCTGTGGTCATCAACGCCGCTAAAACCAGCGGTGAATAACGCTGTTCACCTTCAGTCGAAGGAAAAGAGAGGCAGACGCCAATCGTTTCATCACGATGTTTATTGCTTACCGCAGTTGCCAGCGAACTGATGCCCTGCAGTGTTTCGTTACGGGCCAGCGCCCATCCCTGCTGACGCACTTGCGCCAGCGCCGCCAGTAACTCATCC
Source organism: Winslowiella toletana (assembly GCF_017875465.1). Taxonomy (NCBI): domain Bacteria; kingdom Pseudomonadati; phylum Pseudomonadota; class Gammaproteobacteria; order Enterobacterales; family Erwiniaceae; genus Winslowiella; species Winslowiella toletana. The sequence continues at coordinate 3,591,891 of NZ_JAGGMQ010000001.1, read as the reverse complement.
AGCGTTTGCGGTGAGTTTGGCGAACTGACCTGCCACGCATCCTGATACAGCGCACAAATATAATCGTCGCTGTGACGCGCCAGAATCGCGCGGCCTACCGAGGTTTCCGCCGCCGGAGAACGACTGCCCGCCGGGGTAACCACCTGAATAAACTGCCGGCAGTGGAACATGCGCATCACAATAATTTCGCGCCCATCCAGCACCGAGATATAACCGGTGGCATTAGATTCTGTCGCCAGCCGCGCCATCAGTGGTGAAGCACTGTCGACCAGCGGCGTTGACAGATAGCTGCTGGCTACCGAAAGCAATACGCGGCCAATATGGAAACAGCGCGTATCCGGATCACGCTCCAGCAGCCCCTGCGACTCCATGGTGGCCAGCAACCGTGAAACGGTGCTTTTTGGCAGCCCTAAAGACTCGACCACATCACTAAATGACAATCCTGACTGACCTTGCATCACGCCGTAACGGGTAAAAAGTTTTAATACCGCAGCGGCATTTTCCAGGGTAGTCATATTGTGTTCCGATATATGGAACTAAGTTCCTGTTTGGTCTGCATTGAAACTAAAACCGTTACCTTTGCAGGTCAAGTTCTCATTTTTAACGATGGCTATTTAGCGCAGCACAATATGCGGGGTAAAACCCAACGAGGGGACAATATACTGGTGGAGAAAGAAAAGTATGCGGGGATCGCCAAAGGGGGAAAAAATCCCCCGAAGAATATTCTGAATATTATTTCACTGACTGGCGGGCGATCGTGAAAAAATTAATCACGTTGAGAACCGTTAACAAAAAGCATTTATCTACTCTTTCCCGGCATCCTCATAACGCTGCTTCGCGTCCAGCGCTTCCTGTTCGGTGTCATGCTCACTAATCAGCGTATTTTCATGAGGGTGATCGGCGCGTAGCTGATATGAAGTCACAGTTTTGCCCTCAGGGCCTTTTTCAACCGCTTCGATACGCGCTTCGCGTGGATATGGAGGTCTTGTCGCCATAATATGTTCCCTCTTATTGTGGATGATAATGTGATATCCAGAGGTTAAGTATAGACAATGCAGGGGATTTTTCCGTAACACTGTAGGGGCGGCGTTCTCGCCGCCCGTGTCAGGAGGTTGGCACAGGGAAATTTAGCTGGCGCGGGCCAGTGATAGCGTTTGTAACAGCGTCTGCACCACTTGCTCTGGGGTCTGCATCGCATTGATCACATGATGTGCGGCCTGCTGGTAGAGTCTGTCACGCTGTGACAGCACTTCCACCATCTCATCGGCAATCGGACGCCCGGTCAGCGTTGGTCGCTGCTCTTCTTCAGGATAGGCTTCAAGACGCGATGCCAGCACCTCGGGATCGGCTTTCAGATAGACCACCCGGCCATGTTCGCGCATAAAGCGGCAGTTCTCTTCCGCCAGCACCATCCCGCCGCCAGTGGCGATCACCGTTGAGGGCGCAGTGACGGCGATCAGCGCCTGGGTTTCGCGGCGGCGAAAGCCTTCCCATCCTTCAGCCGCCACAATCCCGGCAACGGTCTGTTGTGTGGTCTGCTGTAAAAAATAATCGGTATCACTAAACGCATAGGCCAGCGCCTGGGAAAGCGCGCGTCCGACAGTGGTTTTGCCGCATCCGCGGGCGCCGATCAGATAGATGGGTAACGACATAAATGGCACATCCTCAGCCGCATTGTTGGGGGCAACATGCTCACCAACATGGGAGTAAAACAGGTCAACTTTGCGTCGCATCATACCGTCAATTTTTTCGCTGAGCCAGACGTTACGTCATTTTTGCCAACGACCGCACAAAGATGCTGGCTAACCAGCTGATTAAAAACCGTAATTCCATGCACGTTTTGTGCATCACCGCCGGTTTTTCCGCTGGCAACATCTCCTTACCCGATGCCGATTTACTTTCCCGATACGATTGCCACAATTAGCCTGTCCCTGTTTACGGAGGTTTATCATGCAGAACGAAGAGCAACAATTGATTGAGAATCTGTTTAGCCGACTGAAGCAGGCCGAATCGCAGTCTGCGCCGCGCGATGCGGCGGCGGAAAAATTGATTGCCAGCCAGCTACAGCAACAACCTGGCGCCCCCTATTATATGGCGCAGGCGATCCTGATTCAGGAAGCGGCGATGAAGAAGCTTAACGAGCGGGTCAACGAGCTGGAGAGCCGCCTGGCGCAGGCGCAACAGCAGCAACCGCAACAGAGCAGCGGCGGTTTTCTGTCCGGTCTGTTTGGCGGCGGCAGCCGTCCGTCACAACCGCAGCAGCAACCTGCATCCTCAGCCTGGAACAGCGCGCCTGCGCAACAGCAGCAACCGGCTTACAACGCCCCGGCGGCAGGCGCGGCGCGCGGCACCGGTTTTCTTGGTGGCGCTTTGCAGACCGCGGTCGGCGTTGCCGGGGGGGTTGTGATGGCGGATATGCTGACCAGCATGTTCCATCATTCGCAGCCGGAAGAGATTGTGAATATTATCAATGAACCGGCGATGCCGGAGGCGGTCGATACCAGTCTCGATACCTTTAATCAGGGTGGCCAGGATCAGTTTCTGCATCAGGATGCCGGTCTGCCGCAGGATAACGCCAATGATTACAGCGACTTCGGCGGCGACGGTTTTGATGATAATGATTTTGGCGATGATGATAGTTTTGTCTGATTAGTCACGCTGCATCCGGGCGACGGAAACGCCGCCCTGATAATCGTTACCCGCGTAATATCCACTTATCCAGCTCATTGGCGAACTGCTGGCGATCTTTCTGGCTTAAGGTGCCCGGGCCGCCGGTCTGAATACCACTGGAGCGCAGGGTATCCATAAAATCACGCATCGTCAGGCGCTCACGAATGGTGGCATTGCTGTAACGCTCACCGCGTGGATTAAGCGCTATCGCTCCTTTCTCCATCACTTCCGCCGCCAGCGGAATATCCGCCGTCACCACCAGATCGCCCTTCTCTGCACGACGGACAATTTCGTTGTCCGCCACATCAAAACCAGCCGGAACCTGCAACGTACGTAAAAAACGCGACGGCGGAACATTTAGCGGCTGATTGGCTACAAAGGTAATCTCGACCTGCGCACGGTCGGCGGCGCGATACAGCACCTCTTTAATCACTTTTGGACACGCATCGGCATCCACCCAGATTGGCATAACATTTCCTGTCAGGATTGGGGAACGAGGGAGATCTTGCCGTTCTTTTACAGAATGGCAAATTTTTTCTGTGCTTAACTTGCCAGCTGCTGCTGGTTTTAAGCGTAGCTGAAGCTGGATTAAGGTGGAGAATGTCGTAAGCTGGGTGGCAGTAAATACAGAACGCATTAAGGAAATAAGATGCTGGAGAAAAAGATAGGTTTTATCGGCTGCGGTAATATGTCTAAAGCTATTATTGGCGGTCTGGTGGCCGGTGGAGTGCTCAAACCGGAAAATATCTGGGTATTTGATCATAAGCCCGCAACTAATCAGGCGATGCAGCAGCAGTATGGCATCACCCCGGCGCAAAGCGCGGAAGAGGTAGCGAAACAGGCTGATATTCTGTTTGCTGCGGTTAAGCCAAACGTGATTCTGAAAGTGCTGAAAGAGGTGGCCAGCAGTCTGAATAAAGAGACGCTGGTCGTTTCGATCGCTGCTGGCGTGACCCTCGATTCACTGGCCATGGCGCTGGGCCATGACCGCAAAATCGTACGCGTGATGCCAAACACCCCGGCGCTGGTCAATGAAGGTATGACCTCGGTGACGCCTAATGCGCTGGTGACGCAGCAAGAGAGCGAGGAAGTGGTGGCGATTTTCAACAGCTTCGGCAAAGCTGCGGTGGTTGATGAATATCTGATCCACGCTGTGGTCGGCGTCAGCGGATCGGCACCAGCCTATGTGTTTATGTTTATTGAAGCGATGGCCGATGCGGCAGTGCTGGGCGGCATGCCACGCGCGCAGGCGTATCAGTTTGCTGCACAGGCGGTGAAAGGCTCAGCGCAGATGGTGCTGGAAACCGGCAAACATCCCGGCGAACTGAAAGATATGGTCTGCTCACCGGGCGGCACCACCATTGAAGCGGTTAAAGTGCTGGAAGAGAAAGGTTTCCGCGCTGCGGTGATAGAAGCGATGCGCCAGTGTATGGCGAAGTCGGAAGCACTTAGCAAAAAGTCCTGATCATAGCGGGCGGGCTTTCCCCCGCCCCGCCAGCTGTTACAAATACGTCTCCGCCAGGCTGATCGCCTGTTCCACCGTCATGGGCTGCTGCATGCGCTGTATCAGCCCGGCGGTCAGGGTGTACATGCCGCAGGAAGCCGCAGCAGCCAGTTTTCCCTGCTGACCATAGAACGCGATAAAGCTCTTATCCGTTAGCGAACCGAGCAGTTCAAACTGGTCCCATTCGCTGGCGTGACCAAGATATTCATAACGAGTACCAAAATGCGCGGTCCAGAAAAACGGCACCCGATCAAATGCTTCTGCGGCTCCCAGCATATTCTTCGCCGCCACCCGCCCCTGCTGGTGCGCCACGCGATAGTGTTCAATACGTAACTTGCCAGCTGCGGTCGGACAGGTCGCGATATCCCCCGCGGCCCAGATATTCTTGCCCACCTGCAACTGGGCGTCGGTTGGCAGACTGCCATCATCCAGCAGCTCAATGTCGTGAATAAAGCCGGTCGCCGGCGCGATACCGGTGGCGAACAGCACCACATCCGCCGGCACTACGTCACCGCTTTTCAGCTCTACGCCACTGACATGCCGCTCCCCCTGCAAAGCCGCCACTTCACCCTCAACAAAACGCACGCCATTCTCTTCATGCAGCTCCCGGAAAAAGGTGGCGATTTGCTCGCCAAACTGCTTTTTAAACGGCAGCGGCTGGCGGGCGATCACCTGCACATCAATTTTCTTCGCGCGCAACGCCGAGGCCAGCTCCATGCCGATAAAACTGTTGCCGATAATCACCAGCTTCTGCTGGCTGTCGACCTCTTTAAGCAGCGAATCAGCCTGCTCAATACTGCGTAACAGATGTACACCGAACAGCGCCTTACCTTCAATATCCGGGCGCTGCGGCACCCCGCCGCTGGCAATCAGTAATTTATCGAAATGCAGCGTCGAACCATCGGCAAAATGCAGCTGCTGTTTACGGCTGTCGAGCCGCCCGACATCGCCATGGACCCGCTCCACCTGCTGCAGAAAATCCTTATCCAGCATTGAGGGGACTTCGCTGATTTTCATCTTGCCGGAGGGAACAAATTTGCTTAATGCGGTGCGGTCATAGGGGGCTTCAGTTTCGCGATCAACCAGAATCAGTTTGCCGTTAAATCCCTCATCACGCAGCGTCCACGCCGCAGCGCTGCCTGCCGCTCCGCTGCCAAGAATAACCAACACCTCAGTGTTATCAACGCCCTTGCCCGGCTGCTTCGCCGCCAGCGGTTCAGGGTCGACCTGCACCATGCCATTTTCAATGCGCAAGGCATAGTGCTGCAGATGGCTGAGGGCCAGTGGCTCCGCCAGCGAACCGTCACTCAGATTAAATACCGCTTTATGCCACGGACAGATCAACTGGTCGTCACAAATCGCCCCTTGCTCAAGAGGAGCGCCTGCATGCGGGCAGGTTGCCTGATAAGCACGAACCGTATCTCCGTTACGAATCAGTAAAACGTCGGTTTCCCCTACCGGTGCTTTAACCGGCTTCATCTCTGGCAAATCCTGCAAAACCATAACATTTTGATAGCTCACGACAGTGCTCCCTTTCAAAGGTAACTGGCAGATGCGGTGATACCCACATCTTTTACAGGAATATTATTAAGCCTGGCAGGTACGGGGCGCGGGAGAGGATTAAAGTGAATATTAAATTCTAACTCATTGTTTATAATTAAATTTAAAATCTTAATAAATATTAACCGCCGCAGAAAACGGTTTTGCGCGGGCTGAAAGAATTTACGGTGGGAGATCATGCGAAGGGAGAAATACGTGGATCCACAGATCCACGTTAAACTTTAGCTTTTCTTCAGGCAACTGCTCATAAAGGCTTTACGCTCATCCCCTTTCAGCGTCTTCTCTGCCGCCTGGGTATTACAGGTTTTCATTTTTACCTGCTGCGGCGTCATATCACTTATTTTGCTGTCTTTACGTAAGCACTCGCTCATAAAGTCTTTGCGCGCGTCGCCTTTCAGCGCCTGACTGCTGGCGTGCTGATTACAGCTGGCCATTTTTTGCTGCTGCGGCGTTTTCTCAACAGCAGCGGCATAGCCCGCTGTCATCAGGCTGACCAGCATTAGTATCAATATCTGCACCTTCATATTCGATCCTTATTTTAATTCACGAAGTCATTGCGCTAATGCTTTAAACAGCATTAACGCTAAGTCTGGCAGGTATTTTGTATATGGCTAAAAATAAAAAACAAACTTATAGCTGGATCTCATTATTACTTTAAGTGCGTAACCATGCTGGCAACAGTTAAACGCTGAAAGCGGCTCTACAGAAAAGTTTAATAGCGTGGGTAAGTCAGCAGTCGCCGGATATAGCCCTGCAATAAGGAAGTATCTTGCGGATCGGTGGCTGCATCCTCTGCCGCTTTACGCATCGCAACCTCAATGCCGGCATTGAGTTCCAGCCGCTGTGCTTCCTCCATCTTGCGTAACATGGCGGTAACTACAATTTCTAATGCTTCAACCTGAGCGGTGAGCTCTTTAGCTTCTTCTTCTTTGGCAGCGAGCTTTAACAATAATTCAGCAATGAGATTTTTCATGCGAATGTCTCAGCGGGTTAAAGCAAGACGTTAACATTGAGATAAATAAAATGGTAGCGCTTTTTAGCGGATATATTCGTGTATTAAGAAGCACATGCAGTAGTTAACTTTATCGAAACGTTTCTCTGCTAAAAATGATTTGTATACCCCTGAGCGGATAACAAGTCGTTGATAAATGGAATTTTGAAAATATTTTTTATTGAATGGTCAAAATAAAATGCCTCCGACTGGCCGTAACCGGCCAGTCGGAGGGAAGTTTAGTGACTTACTGTGGGCCACCCATAAAACCACCGCGTGGGCCGCCACCGCCGCCCCATCCGCCGCCGCCACCGCCGCCGCCATGTCCACCACCACCGCCACCGCCCGGTCCCCACATCGGGAACAGACAACCACTTAATGCTGTTACCAGCGCCACAATTGTGACCAGCTTAATAATACGACCCATAATAAACAGAACCTCTGTATGACGATTTTGCGCCGAGTGTATGCCGCAGGGGATCGCCCGACAATGCAGAATACTCTGCATCCGGCGGCTTTTTACCGCGCGTAACCACGCTTAACACTTTCCTGCCAGAATTCAGTGACCAGTCTGCATCAGCCGCTGCCTGCCGCAGATTTTTCCCGAAATCCGGGAACGCGATCGCCGTCGCGGAATCGCCGCTAAACGCTTTACTAAATCTGCCATCACAGGCAGTGTGAGCGCATAACATTCAATAAGGATCCCATGATGAAAACAGCCGCTATTCATACCCTGTCAGAGATCATTGCGCGTCGCGACTGGGAGCAGCCCGGCACCACGCAACTTAACCGTCTGCCCGCCCATCCGCCTTTTTTCAGCTGGCGTGATGCGCAGCAGGCACGTAATGATGCGCCGTCGGATCGACGTCAGAGTCTGAATGGCAGCTGGCATTTTAGCTACTTTGATCAGCCGGAAGCGGTGCCGCAAAGCTGGCTGTTGCAGGATCTGCCGCAGGCCGACAGCATTAAGGTGCCCTCTAACTGGCAGCTTGCCGGTTATGACAGCCCGATTTACACCAATGTGCAGTATCCGATTCCGGTTACGCCACCGCAGGTGCCACAGCATAATCCCACCGGTTGCTACTCGCTCACATTCACTGTCGACGATAACTGGCTGCATAACGGGCAGACGCGCATTATTTTCGATGGCGTAAACTCAGCCTTCTATCTGTGGTGCAACGGCAACTGGGTCGGTTATTCCCAGGACAGCCGTCTGCCAGCGGAATTCGACCTCAGTGAATTTTTACAGCCGGGCAATAACCGTCTGGCGGTGATGGTGCTGCGCTGGAGCGATGGCAGCTATCTTGAAGATCAGGATATGTGGCGGATGAGCGGTATTTTCCGCGACGTCAGCCTGCTGCATAAACCGCAGGTGCAGCTATGTGATATTCAGCTGGAAACCCATCTCAGTGCGGAATTCAGCTCGGCGCGCTTGCAGGCAACAGTGGTCGCCAGCCTGACGCCGGATAACTGCACAGACTATCAGCTCAGAGTCGGGCTCTGGCGTGACAATGAAGAGATTACCCATCAGCAACAGCCGTTTGGCAGTGAAATTATTGATGAGCGTGGCCACTACATCGAGCGCACCACCGTTAATCTGCAGGTTGCGCAGCCGCTGTTATGGAGCGCTGAAACCCCGCATCTGTATCGCGCGGTGATCTCGCTGCTTGATAACCGGGGTTCGCTGATCGAAGCGGAAGCTTATGATGTCGGTTTCCGTCAGGTCACCATTGAACAGGGGCTGTTAAAGGTCAATGGCAAGGCGCTGCTGATTCGCGGCACTAACCGCCATGAACATCACCCGGAGACGGGCCAGGTGATGGATGAAGCCACCATGGTGCGTGATATTCAGTTAATGAAACAGCACAACTTTAACGCGGTGCGCTGCTCTCACTACCCTAACCACCCGCTATGGTATCGCCTGTGCGATCGCTACGGCTTGTACGTGGTCGATGAAGCCAATATTGAAACGCACGGTATGCAGCCGATGAATCGCCTGTCCGACGATCCGCGCTGGTTTAATGCCTTTAGTGAACGCGTGACGCGGATGGTGCAGCGTGACCGTAATCATCCCTGCATTATTATCTGGTCACTGGGTAATGAATCCGGCCATGGCAGCACGCACGACGCGCTGTATCGCTGGATCAAAAGCAGCGATCCAACCCGTCCGGTGCAGTATGAAGGTGGCGGCGCCAATAGCGACGCGACCGATATTATCTGCCCGATGTATGCACGTGTGGATCAGGATCAGCCCTTCCCGGCGGTGCCCAAATGGTCAATTAAAAAGTGGATTAGCATGCCGGGTGAAACGCGACCGCTAATCCTGTGCGAATACGCGCACGCCATGGGCAACAGCTTTGGGGGTTTCGATCGTTACTGGCAGGCATTTCGTCAGTTCCCGCGCCTGCAGGGCGGCTTTGTCTGGGACTGGGTCGACCAGAGCCTGACGAAGACAGATGCAGATGGCAGCCGCTGGCAGGCTTACGGGGGGGATTTTGGCGATAAGCCCAATGACCGCCAGTTCTGCATGAATGGTCTGGTGTTTGCCGATCGCACGCCGCACCCGTCACTGTATGAGGCACAGCATACTCAGCAGTTTTTCCAGTTCAGCGTCGATCCCGGCAACCCGCTGGCCTTTACTGTCAGCAGTGAATATCTGTTCCGTCACAGCGACAACGAGCAGCTGCGCTGGCGCATCGAACAGAATGGCCAGACGGTGGTCAGTGGCGAAATTAACCTGTCGCTGCCGCCAGAGGGCAGCCAGCGAATTGAGCTGGATCAGCAGCCCGCGCTAAGCGGCGAAGTGTGGCTTAATCTTGAGGTGGTACAACCGCAGGCCACCGCCTGGTCCGCGGCAGATCACCGTGCGGCCTGGGCGCAGTGGCGTTTGCCTGCTACGCTGGCGCTGCCGCCGGAAGCTGATTCCGCTGTCGCGCCGACCCTTACCGCTAATCACGATACCATTGAAATTGCACATGGTCAGCAGCGCTGGCAGTTCTCCCGCCGCAGCGGTGAACTGACGCAGTGGTTGCAACAGGATCGCGCTACGCTGCTGTCACCGCTAAGCGATCTGTTTGTGCGCGCACCGCTGGATAATGATATCGGTATCAGCGAAACCACGCGTATCGATCCGAACGCCTGGGTCGAGCGCTGGAAACGTGCCGGACTCTGGCAACTGGAAGCCGTCACCCTGCAGTTTAAAGCCGATGCGCTACGTGACTCGGTTATCGTCGATACGCTGCATGCCTGGCAGTATCAGCAACAGACACTGTTCCTCAGCCGCAAACGCTATGAGGTGAATGCGCAGGGAGAGATAAGCGTTGAAGTGAGCGTCGAGATTGCCGCCGGCGTGCCAGCCCCGGCGCGTATTGGCGTACGCTGTCAGCTGGCGGAAGCGCCTGCCGAAGTCAGCTGGCTGGGACTTGGCCCGCATGAAAACTACCCGGACCGCCGCAGTGCGGCGCAGTTCTCGCGCTGGCAGCTGCCACTGGCTTCCCTGCATACACCCTATGTGTTCCCCAGCGATAACGGGCTGCGCGGCGGGACGCGTCAGCTGGATCTCGGTAAGCTGCAACTCAGCGGTGATTTCCACTTCTCGCTAAGTCGTTACAGCATGGAGCAGTTGCGTGATACCAGCCATCGCCACTTACTACGGGAAGAAGCGGGCTGCTGGCTGACGCTGGATGGCTTCCACATGGGCGTCGGCGGTGACGACTCCTGGAGTCCAAGCGTCAATGCCGATTTCTTACTCAGCGAACGGCGCTACAGCTATCGCTTTACCCTGCGTCAGCCGTAACGCATCGGCACGGGCGGCGATAACGCCGCCCCTACGCCCGGGGTTTCTGCAACTCCGTCGCTGCTGTCTTCTGCTGCCGATAGAGTCGCCGCAACTGCCAGGTGTTGATAAACACCACCAGCGCCGTGGCGATAAACACCCAGCGAAACCCGCCAATCGCCGAGACACCGGCGCCAATCAGCGGACCCACCACATTGCCAAGATACATAAATGACTGGTTGTAACCAAAAATACGTCCGGTGACCTGGTCGCTGGAGTAGCGCAACAGCAGCGTTTGCACCGCAGGCATCATTGCGCCATCGGCAAAGCCCAGCAGAAAGCGCAATACGCCCAGCTGCGTGGCATTGGTGACAAAGCCCATCGCCAGAAACAGCACTATCGAAAACGTCAGCGTGGCGATCAAAATCCGCTCGGTACCAATACGATCGCCAAGCTTGCCCAGCCAGGGCGCAGAGATTAGTGCCGACATACCGGGGATCGCCGCAATAAAACCGCTCAGAAAGGCAATATTTTGCACATCCGGTGCCAGATCGCGCACAAATAGCGTCAGAATCGGGCTGATGGAAGAGTTACTTAACTGAATCACCAGTGTGGTGCAAAACAGCGTGATCACCAGCGCCGGATTGCTTAAGGTCTGAAATACCGCGCTGCCGCTGAGCTTGTCCTCTTTCTTTACCGCTTTATGTCCGGTCTCTTTAATCAGAAACAGGGTAATCAGAAAACTGATCAGCAGCAGAATTGAAGTGAGGATAAACACGCTGCGCAAACCGACCCAGTCGGCCAGCAGCCCGCCCAGCATTGGTCCGGCAATCACACCTGAGATCTGGCCGGTGGCCACGGTGCTTAATGCCCAGCCGCTGCGCTCACGCGGCACCTGCGAAGCCACCAGCGCCATTGCATTGGGAATATAGCCGGAAGTCAGCCCCATCAGCGCACGCAGCAGAAACAGCTGCCAGACATTAGTGACAAACGCCTGCATCAGGATCACCGCTCCCATGCCAAAAGAGGCGCGCAACAGCATCAGCTTACGCCCCTTGCGATCTGCCAGGCTACCCCACATCGGTGAAACCACCGCCGAAACCATAAAGGTGACACTGAAGGTTAATCCGGACCAGATGGTTAAAGCGCTATGGGATTCAACACCAAGCTGTTGAATATAGAGTGGAAGAAACGGCAGAATTTGACTGATAGCCAGCCCGGTAAAAAAACACCCGAACCAGACTGAAATAAGATTGACCTTCCAGGATTCCATAGCGAAGTGCGCGTGGCCTCAAATGCATAGCGGAACCGTCAGTCTAGCAAGTTGAGAAATGTGACGAGTGGCAAATACTGGCAACGGGACAACTTCAGATTATTTAGCTGAAGCGGCATTCAGCTAACGCCGCCTCACGCTGCGGGCAGGCAAATAGCATTATCTTTATGCTTAAAACAAAAAACCCGCACAAGGCGGGTTTTTATTAGCGTTTCGTCGTTGAAGATAAATATCTTCAGCAGCGATAAATTCGCTTAGATAGCAGTTACGTTAGCAGCTGCTGGGCCTTTCTGGCCATTTTCAATGGTGAACTCAACTTTCTGACCTTCGTCGAGGCTTTTGAAGCCATCGTTCTGAATTGCAGAGAAGTGTACGAATACATCTTTGCTGCCGTCAGTTGGAGAAATGAAACCGAAGCCTTTCTCAGCGTTGAACCATTTTACTAAACCAGTCATTTTGTTAGACATTTGTCTATCCTTCATTCAATTACAAGCCACATGGGCGAAATGGTTTGTCTACAGAATTTATGAGGCACTCAGGAAGGAGTCAGGAAGAAGAGATATCTAAGATAACGCTTGAACTGAAGACTGCTTTACTAAAACTGCTCGCATATTCGGCTCTGCTTAACAAACCGACGACGCATTTACTCATAGCCACCCTTCAGATGCAACCTTTATTTTATTTGTCTTTAATAATCGTCGTTCACCATAAAGATTGAGGCTGGCTTTAGCCGCTCGCTACGGTAATACTGGCAGCCAAGGATTACGCGATAAACGCCCTTTTCTGTTAAGGATATCAGCATGCTGGAACTGTTTAAGGCGATTGGCCTGGGTCTGGTGGTATTACTGCCGCTGGCTAACCCGCTGACCACCGTGGCGCTGTTTTTAGGCCTGGCGGGCGATATGAACTTTAGCGAGCGCAACAAGCAAGCGCGCGATGCCTCGCTGTACGTTTTTATTATTATGACCGTAGCGTATTACGCCGGTAACCTGGTGATGGATACCTTTGGCATCTCGATTCCTGGCCTGCGGATTGCCGGTGGCTTAATTGTCGCCTTTATCGGTTTTCGCATGCTGTTCCCGCACAAACCGGCCGGTCAGTCGGTGGAGGCCGAGCACAAGCAGGATGAGTTAAACGAACATAAAGGGGTCAATATTGCCTTTGTACCGCTGGCGATGCCCAGCACCGCCGGTCCGGGCACCATTGCGATGATTATCAGTTCCGCTTCCACCATCCGCGACAGCACGCAGTTCTCGCCGTGGGTGATCAGCGTCGCGCCGGTGCTGACCTTTATCGCGGTCAGTGTGATTTTATGGATTAGCCTGCGCAGCTCCGGCGGCATTATGCGCATCGTCGGCAAAGGCGGTATCGAAGCCATCTCACGCCTGATGGGGTTCCTGCTGGTGTGCATGGGCGTGCAATTTATCATTAATGGCGTTTTAGAGGTTGTCAGCACTTATTCGCCTGCGTAATGTCAAAAATATTTCATTTTGTTACTGACAACTCCGCTGCCGCGTTCTATGTTTAAAAAATCTCCACCTGTTTAACGTCTGGCAAGTGGCGGGCTGACTGTCCTGGTTGCCCGGATCACCATCATATTGTCCTGTTTATGATCTCACCGGCCTCCCCTTGTGTGGCCGGTGGTGTGGCCGATGGCGCTTTTTCGGAGGTTTTTCATGCGAGCACATACACCCGGCGCAGGCCGTGCGATTACCGACTACTTTAACAGCCCAGCCTGGCAAGCACCGCGTGAGGCTGAGTTGCTGGCGGCAGTGATGACCGAACTGATGCAAGCCGGTAAACCGGCTACCAGCAAAGCGATTATCGCCACGGTGATTAGCAAACTGGAACATGAAGTCGATGAGGCGTTGTTACAGGGCTATCGCAATGTACTGGCGCAGCTGATGGATGAGAAAGCGGAGTAAGCGCAAAAGATTTAACCAGGCGTGCGCTTTGAATTGATCGCTTTTTATCTCGGGCTACACTCGCTTTAAAACGCGCCTGAGGATCAATCATGACAATCCAGCTTTCGGCTTTCGACCATGTACATATTTATGTCGATGACATACAGCAGGCGACACGCTGGTATCATGAGGTATTAGGATTTAGCGTTTGTCAGCCACTACTGAACTGGTATCAGCAGGGTGGGCCATTAACACTTCAACAGGGCAATATTCATCTGGCGCTATTTAAACGCCAGCAGCATGCCGCAGGTCATACCGTCGCCTTTCGCTGCAACGCCGCGCAGTTTATCGCTGCACAACGGCACCTTAGTCAGCATGATGTCACTTTCAGCCTTAGCGATCATCAGCTCTCCTGGTCGATCTATTTTAGCGATCCCTTTGCTAACCGTTACGAAATCACCAGTTATGAATATGCTGCTTTGCAGCCCTGAAGATTATACGATTACTGGGGCAAGCTCGCCGAGGTACAGCCAATCTACAAGCTGGCAAGGGTCTGCAAGGTTTCAGGGTTACGAGCTACCATGAGGATTAAAAGTACAGCCTGCGCATTTGGTTTAGCCCTGCCCTGTTCCCAGTTCTGATAAGTGGATTCACCGGTATGCAGATAGCTGGCAAAAACAGCCTGGGAAAGATTCAGTCTTTCGCGCACTGATTTAAGTTCTTCCGGCGCAATTGAAACCCGATGGCGGGAGACTTTATGGGTTTTCAGGGTGATCTTACCCTTCCGGTGTGCGGCCATTTCTTCCATACCCTGCATAAGTTCAGCGAACAGGTTACGCTCTGTCATAGTTTGTTTCCTCGTTTAATCTGCTCAAGCATCCGGGCCAGAATATCTTTCTGCTTTTTGGTGAGATCATCCATTTCATCCTTGTCATACAGGGAGAAGAGATAGAATAGCCCTTCGTCAGACCACCAGTAATAAATGATTCTCATCACCCGTGTGGGGATTAGCCATTAGTCATTCCTGAAATGCCTTAAACTGGTCATCCGTCAGGAATTCTGCACGGTATTTTTCAAATGTTGAGAGTTCAATAAAGATTGCGTTCATGGATTTCCTTACCCTCCGCTTCAGGATGTCCTATCCTCAAGTTGAGTACATTTAAACTTATTTTGCATCACAGTGTCACATTTTGTTATGTTATTACATAACAAATAACTTCTATGCGACGCTATGCTGACTTCGTTATCTCCGGCCCCTGACAGGGTGCTGCAACTGACCAATCTGGATCTGAATCTGCACCAGCAGCAAAAACTGCATCAACTCAGTTTTTCCCTGCAACGGGGCGAGTGCGTCTGTCTGCTGGGTGAATCAGGATGTGGTAAATCGCTAACCGCCAGCGCCATTATTGGCGCACTGCCCGCATCGGCGCGCCTGGCGGGTAGACTGCAAATTGCCGGACAGTCGGTGATTGATCGCCCGGTGGGCCAGCGCTCCCCTGCGACACGTGCAGCGATGATTTTTCAGGACTCCGCCAGCGCCCTTAATCCGCTGGTGAGTGTCGGCAAGCAGCTGCAGATGACACTGCGCGCCAGACAACCGGTTTCCCGGCGTGCAGCGCAGCAGGCGGCGATTGCGCTGCTGGATGAGATGGATTTCGCTGATAGTGAGCGGGTGATGGCCTGTTATCCCGCCGAGCTGTCGGGCGGCCAGCGTCAGCGCGTCTGCATCGCACTGGCGCTGGCCAGCGAAAGCCCGCTGATTGTCGCCGACGAACCCACCAGTGCGCTGGATGTCGCCACGCAACAGACGGTAATCGCGGCGTTCCAGCGCCTGGCGCTGCGTCGCGATGCGCCCGCGCTGCTGTTTATCACCCACGATCTGGTGCTGGCTGCGCAGCTCTGCAGCCGGGCGCTGGTGATGTCAGCCGGGCGGCTGGTGGAAAACAGCACCATGCAGCAACTGCTGAACCGGCCAACGCATGCGGCCAGTCAGCGGCTGGTCAGCGCCGCACGCCACGCGGAACAGATGCTGCTCACCACGCCCCCGCTGCGGGGGATTGCCTGATGTCTGTGCCCGCTTTTCTTACTACCCATCAGCTCAGCTATCAGCCGCACGGCCAGCCGCGTCCGCTTGTCGACGCCGTCTCATTCCAGCTACGTGCCGGTGAACGCGTGGCGCTGATTGGCTCCTCCGGCA
Source organism: Winslowiella toletana (assembly GCF_017875465.1). Lineage (NCBI taxonomy): Bacteria > Pseudomonadati > Pseudomonadota > Gammaproteobacteria > Enterobacterales > Erwiniaceae > Winslowiella > Winslowiella toletana. Next base: position 3,576,017 of record NZ_JAGGMQ010000001.1, on the reverse strand, counting down.
GCGGCAAATCCACACTGCTGAAACTGATGCTGGCATTGCAAAGCGCCACTGACGGCGAAGTGCGCTGCCAGCAACATCCGGTGCGCCCCGCATCGGTACGGGCGCTGCGCTGGTATCGCCAGCAGGTGCAATATATCGCGCAGGATCCAGCCACCACGCTCGATCCGCGCCGCACGGTGGCGGATGTGCTGGCCGAACCGCTGCGCCAGTTAAAGCGTCTGCAACCCGACCTGCTTCAGCTGGCAGCGATTCTGGCGCAGGTCAGGCTCGATGCCAGCCTGTTAAATCAGCGCTGCGCCACTCTCTCCGGCGGTCAGGCGCAGCGCGTGGCTATCGCGCGGGCGATTGCGCTGCAACCGCGTTTTCTGCTGGCGGACGAACCGGTTAGTGGCCTTGATCTGCCGCTCAGACAACAAATCAACCACCTGCTGGCCGATATTGCCCGTCAGCAGCAGATGGGCCTGCTGGTGGTGTCACACGATCTGTCATCAATTACCTGCCTGTGCGAACGCGTGCTGGTAATGGATAACGGCGCCATCGTTGAAGACGCCCCCACCCGCCAGCTGTTGTGTCACCCGCAGCACCCGGCCAGCCAGCGTTTGCTGGACGCCATCCCCCGTTTACCTTTGGCTGATTAATTTAACAATAAGGATACCAGGCTAATGAAAGCTCGCGCCCTGTGGATACTGAGCATCACGTTGCTGCTTAGCGGCTGTTTTAACGAAAAGGAGGTCAAATCAGACAGCTCACGCATTCGTCTGGCGATGCTACAACCGCCACGCTCCGCCCTGTCGCCGCTGAGTGACGACGCGTTTAAACTGTCACGCTGGCAGACAGCCGAAACACTGGTCAATCTTGATGCGCTGGGCGAAGCAAAACCAGCGCTGGCCACCCGCTGGCAGCAGCTTGACGATCGCCGCTGGCGCTTTGAGTTACGCGAGAATGTCCATTTCCATGACGGTACGCTGTTAACGGCAGCCACGGTGATCCGCTCACTTAACGCCGCCACTCAGGCTGCGCCTAAGCCACGTATTCTTGATGGCGTTACGCTGGAGATTGCCGCCGACGGCGATCATGCGGTGATCATCACCAGCGCCGATCCCGATCCGCTGATCCCGCAGCGCCTCTCCAGCCCGCAACTGGCGATTCTGGCAGCCAGAGCCTATGGCGCAAATGGCAGCGTTGATCCGGTCGGCAGCGGCAGCGGGCCGTTTATTCTCAGCAAAGTGAATGGCACCAGCAGCGCCAGCTTAAACCGCTTTGCTGACTACTGGGGTGAGAAAGCGCAGGCCAGCGGGATTGATGTCAGCTTTGTGCCGGACGGTGCAGCGCGCGCGGCGGCATTGCGCACCAACAGCGCCGATGTGGTGGAAGCGGTGCCGGTCTCGCAGGCCGCCCTGCTGAAACCGGAACAGATTCATGAAGTGCCAATGCCGCGCACCAACACCCTGTATCTGAACAGCCAGCAGGGAACCTTCCGCGATCCGGCGCTGCGTGCCGCCGTACGTGAGGCGATCAATCGCCAGCAGCTGGTGGATAACGTCTATGAAAAACGCGCGGATGTCGCGCAAGGATTGTTAGGTCCGGCGCTGCCGTGGGCGGCGCAGCTGCGTCAGCCGGTCGCGCATCCGCAGGCGGCAGCCAGACCCAATGGCCAGCTGATGACTCTCGCCACCTTCAGTGACCGCGCTGAACTGCCGGAAGTGGCGGTTTATCTGGCGCAGCAGCTCACCGCCGCTGGTTTTCAGGTGAAGCAGGTGGTGCGTGAATATGCTCATATTGAAGCGGATGCGCTGGCGGGTAAGTTTGACGCCTTTATCCTGTCGCGCGCCACGGTGCTCGACTCCGGCGATCCGGTCGCCTATATGTACAGCGACTTTGCCTGCAAGGGTTCATTTAACATTGCGCAGCTATGCCAGCCGGCGATCGATCAGGCGCTGCAACGGGCAGCAGCCACGCCAGCTGGTGAGGCGCGTCGTCAGGCAATCATCGCGGCGGAAAACCTGATTCTGGCCACTGATGCCGCCATCCCGATGCTGCACGAACGGGTGATTCAGGGGGAAAGTCCGGCAGTACGCAGTGCCGATCGTGATCCGCGCGAACGTCGGCTGATCTCCAGCCAGACTCATCTGGAGTGATAATGCGCCACTTTACTCCCCTGCTGCCGCTGTTGTCGCGCCTGATCACCCTCGCGGCAATGGTGATGCTGGTCGGGATTTTACCCTGGCTGGCCGGAGGCGATCCGGCGCTGGCGTTGCTGCGGGCGCGCTCCGGCGATCAGGAGGCCACCACAGAAACTCTGGAGGCGATTCGCCACTCGCTGGGGTTATATCAGGGGCCGGATGCCCTGCTGTGGCACTGGCTGAAAAACCTGGCGCAGGGCGATGCCGGCAACTCGTGGATCTCCGGTGCGCCGGTGCTGCCGGGCATGCTACAGGCGACCGGGGTTTCGCTGACACTGATGGCCTGCGCACTGCTGGTCGCGCTGCTACTGCTGAGCCTGATCTGCCTGCCGGTACTGCGCGCCGGTCTGACGGGTGTGGCGCGACGCCCGGCGGGAACCCTGGCGGCGGCGCTGACCGCGCTGCCGGAATTTCTGCTGGCGGCGCTCTTGTTGCTGGCCGGTGCGGTGTGGCTCGGCTGGTTACCGCCATTTGGCTGGACAGGCTGGCAGCACGCGATATTACCGGCGCTGGCGCTGGGCATTCCGGCCGGAGGCTTACTCGGCCGTCTGTTTTCCGACGCGCTAAGCGCCAGTTTTCAGGAGAAGTGGCTGGTCAGCTGGCAGGCAGCGGGCATCCCGCGTTATCGCCTGGCGCTGGCGCTGATCAAACGCACGCTACCGGCAATGCTGCCGCAGCTGGCGATGGTGATTATCGGCCTGACTGGCGGCGCGATTGCGGTGGAGAAGGTGTTTGCCATTCCGGGCCTTGGTCGCGCCACGCTGGGCGCCGCCGCCGCCAGTGATCTGCCCGCGCTGCAAAGCGGTATGCTGATTCTGCTGCTGCTCGGAAGTGTCGCTGGCCTGCTGGCCAGTCTGTTGCAGCGCGCGTTGCTGGGTCCGGCTCTGCACTATGGCGCGCTGCCCGCGATACCGCCGCAGGTATCGGTCAGCCGCACAGGCTGGTGGATACCGCTGATCGCTCTGCTGCTAATGCTGTTGCTGATTGCGGCTGGTTTACCGCGCGATGCTTTCAGTTCCGCCTGGCTGCGCCTGCAATCGCCATCATGGTCGCTGCCATTCGGCGCCGACGCCATGGGCCGCGATATCCTTGCACGCGTGGCGCAGGGAGCATTGCACACCTGCGCGCTGGCGCTGCTGGTCACGCTCTGTAGTCTGCTGATCGGCATACTGGCTGGACTGTTTCCGCGCGTGCTGGTCGGCCCGATTGAAGTGGCCAATGCCACACCGCCGGTGATTGCCGGTATGGTGATTGCCGCTGTCAACGGCCCGACCGCTGCTGGCGCCGCTTTCGCGGTGATTATTGTCAGCTGGGCGCCGCTGGCGGCGCATACCGCCGCGCTGGTGGCCGAGATCAATGCCCAGCCGCATATCCGCATGTTGCCGGTCCTCGGGGTCGGTCCGCTGCGGCGCGCCTGGCGCTATTTATTGCCGCCGATGCTGGCGCCATTACTGCGTCACGCGATGCTACGTCTGCCGGGCAATGCGCTGGCGCTGGCCGGACTGGGTTTTCTCGGTCTCGGGCCGCAGCCACCGGCGGCCGACTGGGGGATCGTGCTGGCGGAAGGGATGCCTTATCTTGAACGCGCGCCATGGGCGGTGGTAGCCCCGGCATTGGCATTGATCCTGCTGTCAGTGCTGGCGGTCACCGGCGCCAGTCTCACGGATCGCACGCGGCATCTAAAGGTTAAGCCATAAGTACCAGAACAGCGCAGTTTCACTGCGCTGTGGATTCAGCGCGCGATACAGCGCCCGGTCGATGCCCGCCAGCTCGAAACCATACTGCTCGTAAAACAGGCAGGCGGGAACGTTATTTGACTGCGTCTCCAGCACCAGCCCCGAGAGATTTTTCTCACGCGCCCACTGCACTGCGGCATCCATCAGCGCACGGCCACAACCCAGCTGCCGCGCATGGCGATCGACAGCGATATCTTCCACCAGCGCCAGACCATTCCAGTTGCGGCTTACCGCCAGATAACCCGCCAGCTGCTGCTGGCGCTGAACGATAAACAGGGCGCTATCCACACTGTCGACATACGCACTAAACTGCTGCGGATCGTTAAAATAGTGCTTTTCGTATGCCTCAACCCGCTTCAGGTTCTGGCTGACAGGACGGTCAAAAACCGCAATAAACTCTCTGGTGACGCGAAAACCATAATCAAGCTCCCCCAGTGGCGTCAGCATTTCCATGCTGGCTGGCAGGACGGTAATTGCAGCATCAGTATCAGGCATTTTCTCCATCATCCGTTAATCTATGGCGTTTTAGCCATCAGGCTATCGGCCTCGGTAACTGAAGCGGTTTTTGTGCTGCGCTGATAGAGGCACAACTCGCGGCCGCGCTGATTATTCATATGTTTCTGAGGATAACGCCCCTGCAACAGCAGAGCCGAGTAACCAACCCGATCATCAAACAGCATGATTTTGCCGGCTGGTGTGGCATTTTTTAAACCGCTGGCTTTAATGCAAGCCTGCGCCATCGCCTTATCTGCTGCCGCCCAGGCTTGATTGCTGGAAGCAAACCCGGGTGACGCCAGCAGCACTGTTGCTGACAGTAACAAAAGTTGCACAGCTCGCATAATCACTCCTGCTGAATATTTCTCTACAGCGTAGCCGAAAGCGCTAAGCAAATGATCTGTTGCCGGAAGAAACGCAAAAAAAATCCCGCACGCAGCGGGAAGGTATGAAAAGACAAGCATTACCTGTTTTCGTGACGAGGAGATCACTGTTGTATGACGCAAGTTAAGCTAACCCGACGCTATTGCAGCAATATGACAAGCGGCAGAAGCAGCGAATGGTGAAATGAAAGGTGAAAGGTCTGGTAAAAAAGCAGTAACAGGGGGCGGGTGAGAAGCACGGATAGGGGCGAATCTGCTTCGCCCCGGTTGGCTGATTAGCCGCAATAGACGCTGCTAATTTTGCCGCTGGCATCGCCCATAAAGTTCAGACGATTAAGGTTAAAGTCCATGGTCACCGCCGAGTTATGCGGGATCGCACGCACCGGGTTGGCGAATTTCACCGTATCCAGTGAAGAAAGGGGTTTGCCGACATAGTTCTGATACTGCGAAGCGCCGCAGCGATCATTCTCAGCATCGACCGGCTGCGCCGCTGCATCATGCTTTGGCGCAGTGTTACAAGCGGTTAGCGCAAACATCGCGGCTACCATCAGGGATTTTGCATAAAACGTCACGTTTCACTCCTCTTCTACGTGTTTTTACTTAACAACAGCTCTCAGACTAACAGATTGCGTTGGCGGATCAGACGGTTTTTTACCCTTTCGTGCCGCCAGTTTATAACAATGTGAAAGTGACACGAATTGCTCAATCCTTAACCAGATAAAGGATATAATTACCTAAGATAATTCTTAGGAGGAAATCATGGAACTCGCGATTTTTATCTGCTTCGCGGCGTTGATGACCTTTATCGCCATCCGCGTACGTTAAGTCATCTGCTCTGGTAATCAGAGTACGGGCCGGGTCTTCACCCGGCCTGATAAACCGCTGTTTCCCCCCCGCGCTGAACCCGCTCGACAGTTTTCTAACTGGTTGATAGTATTGCCTCTCTTTTCAGCCACGGGCTTAAGATGAACGCCAATACCAACCGGGTTACGCTGACGCTGTTTTACGGCGCGATGTTTGTGATTTACTACCTGATAACGCTGGTGATTTCGCGCTTCCCCAATGTGGCTGAGCTGCGCAGTAGTGGTCTGCTGGTGCCGGTGGTTTGCCTGTTTGAGTTCGCGGTGCTGTTTCCGCTGTATCGTTTTTACTGCACGCGCCGCGACGACATTCCGCCGGGTACGCTGCGGTTAAAAACCACCCTGCTGTTTCTTGGTGGCCTGCTGTTACTGATGCTATTGCAAATCTTCGTGCTGCAGCCTGAAGCCTGGCTGGAACAGCAGTCACAACAGAGCCGCTCTGCGGTGTTGATTCTGCTGTTTACCGCCGTGGTGCTGGGGCCGGTGTTTGAAGAGATTCTGTTTCGCGGCTTTCTGTTGCAGGGATTTCTGCTGTGGGCGCCGAAGAGCCCGCTGGCCTGCGTCACCCTCACCTCGATCCTGTTTGCCACCATGCATACGCAATACGTGCATCTGCAAACGCTGGCGATGCTGACCCTGTTTTCGATGCTGCTGTGCTATGCACGGCTGCAATCACGCGGGCTAAAACTGCCGATTTTTCTGTATATGTTTAATAACCTGCTGGCGCTGTTACCGGCTTTATATGCCACGTTTCAGCATGGCTGATCCGAACGGTGCTAAAATTAATTCGCTTACAGCCAGCAGTAATCTCAGTCAGTCATCAATTAATGATTTATAACCATATCGCTTTACTTAGAACAAAAACACATATCGATAGCCAATAATCTACTATTTGATAAGGCTATGAGTCATTTAAACTCGCGGCAAATTTTAAGGTAAGGAAACGTCATGAAAAGTATCGTTCCGTCAGTCATCGCTATTGCTCTGGCTGCTTCTTTTGCTGCTCAGGCTGCCACACCGCCAGACACGCTGGTGATTGCTCAGTCGATCGATGATGCCAGCAGTTTTGACCCGGCGCAGGGTTTTGAACTGACCTCGATGCAGGCCTTTACCAATATCTATCAGCGTCTGGTGCAGTCAGACCCGAATAATCCGGTTGATCTGAAGCCAACGCTGGCGACCTCCTGGCAGCCTGCCAGCGATAACCGCAGCCTGACTTTTGAACTGCGTGATGGCGCTAAATTCTCCACCGGTAATCCGGTGCGCCCGGAAGATGTGATCTTCTCCCTGTCGCGTGTAATCAAGCTGAATCTGGACCCCTCTTTTATCCTCGCGCAGATGGGCTGGACCAAAGACAACGTTGATGCACAGCTGAAAAAGATTGATGACAAGCACGTTCAGATCAGCTGGACCGCTGATATCAGCCCGGCGTTTGTGTTAAGCCTGCTTTCAGCGCCGGTGGCATCGATCGTTGATGAAAAAACCGTACTGGCCAATCAGCAGAAAAACGATCTCGGCAATCAGTGGCTGGGCATTCACTCTGCCGGCAGCGGTCCGTATCAGATCCGCAAGTATATTCCGCATGAAGTGGTGCTGCTGTCGGCTAACCCGACCTCACCCGCCGGTGCGCCAAAACTGAAAAATATTCTGATTAAAAACGTGCCGGAACCGGCGGCGCGTCGTCTGCTGCTGGAACAGGGTGACGCCGATATTGCGCGTAACCTTGGCGCGGATCAGATGGCCGCGCTGAAAGGCAAAGCGGGGGTGAAACCCGTCGCTTATCCAATGGCGTCGCTGTATTACATCCAGTTCAATATTGATGCTTCACCCGCGCTGAAAAACCCCGCGCTGTGGGAAGCTTCCCGCTACCTGTTTGATTACCACGGTATCGCCGACGATCTGCTGAAAGGCCAGTTCCAGGTACACCAGTCATTCCTGCCGCAAGGTTTCCTCGGTGCGCTGAATGACAATCCGTATAAATACGATCCGGAAAAAGCCAAAGCGATTCTGCAGAAAGCGGGCCTGACCAATGTCAGCTTTAAGCTCTCCGTCAGCAATCAGCCGCCATATCTGGATATCGCTCAGGCGTTGCAGGCCAGCTTCGCCAAAGGCGGCATTAAGGTGGAACTGATCCCGGGGCTCAGCACCGAAGTCTCCACCAGCGTAAAAGCGCATAAATATGAAGCGACGCTAAATGCCTGGGGCGCTGACTATTTCGATCCGAATACTAACGCCGCCGCCTTTGCTTACAATCCGGAAGATGGCAGCAAAACCCTGGCATGGCGCTCTAACTGGCATATTCCTGAGCTGAGCAAACAGACGCTGGCCGCTACCGCCGTCAGTGATAATGCTAAGCGGGTGGAGATGTATCAGAACATGCAGCGCGAAGTGCAGAAAAATTCCCCATACGTGGTGGGACTGCAGGCGCGTAACCTGGTTGCGCTGCGCGATAACCTGAAAGGCTATGTGCAGGGAATCAACCCGGATATGGTTTACTACAACCAGGTCAGTAAGTAATGGCGGTAACCTCTACCGAAGCCGGGTCCGCCCGGCGTTTCTGGCGCGGTGGCGGACGTCTCGCCACCAGCCTGATTTCGTTACTGGTGACGCTGCTCGGTTTGCTGGCGTTTACCTTTATGTTGTCCCATCTGTCGCCGGTCGATCCGGTGTTACAGATTGCGGGCGATCACGCCAGTGAATCGACTTATGCGCAGGTACGCCGTGATTTAGGCCTCGACCAGCCGGTGCTGATGCAGTTCTGGCACTATCTCGAACACCTGGCGCGGGGTGATTTGGGCGTTTCGCGTATAACCAATCAGCCGGTGCTCAGCGATCTGATGCGCACTTTCCCGGCCACGATTGAACTGGCCAGCTGTGCGATGATTTTTGGCGCCTTTTTTGGCATCACGCTGGCGCTGCTGGCGGCGTGGAAACCGGGCAGCATAATTGATAACCTGGCGCGTCTAATCTCACTGCTGGGCTATTCGGTGCCGATTTTCTGGCTCGGGCTGCTGGGGCTGCTGCTGTTTTACGCAGTGCTGCACTGGTCGGCCGGACCCGGCAGGCTGGATGATATTTATGTCTATACCATCGAAACCAAAACCGGTCTGATGCTGATTGATAGCTGGCTATCCGGCGATGCGGAAATGTTCCGCAACGCCATCGCCCACCTGTGGCTGCCGGTGGTGGTGCTGGGGATGTTGTCGATGGCGGGCATTACCCGTCTGCTGCGCGCGGCGCTGCTGGAAGAGAGCAGCAAGGAGTATGTCACCCTCGCGCGCGCCAAAGGCGCCGGACGCGGGCGTATTCTGCTGCTGCATGTTCTGCCCAATGTCTCAGGTACGCTGATTACCGTGCTGGCGCTCTCCTACGCCACACTGCTGGAAGGTTCAGTGCTGACGGAAACCGTCTTTGCCTGGCCGGGTGTTGGCCGCTATATGACCACCGCGCTGTTCGCCTCCGATGCACCGGCGATTCTTGGCTCCACGCTGCTGATTGGCGGCTGCTTTATCGTGCTGAATACGCTGGCTGATGCTCTCACCTGGCTAACCGATCCGAGAACCCGATGACGCAAAATTTAACTGATGCTGAAACTGTGGCGCCGCGTCGCTATCGCCGTCGCCGGGTGACTACCCTGGTGGCTGGCGGCACGCTGGTGGCCATTCTGCTGCTGACCGCACTGCTGGCGCCGCTGCTGGCGCCTTTTGACCCCAATGCCCAGCTAATGTCCGCACGCCTGTTGCCGCCCTCTGCCGCTCACTGGCTGGGCACCGACGGCTTTGGCCGCGATCTGCTGTCGCGGGTGATTTACGGCACCCGTCCGACGCTGCTGCTGGTGTCGCTGATTCTGCTGCTGACCATTCCGGTTGGCATGCTGGTCGGTATCGCTGCCGGTTATCTTGGCGGCTGGACCGAACGTGTGCTGATGCGCATTACCGATATCTTTCTGTCACTGCCAAACCTGGTGATCGCGCTGGCGCTGGTGGCGATGCTTGGCCCGGGGCTGATGAATGGCGCACTGGCGCTGGCGCTGACCAGCTGGCCGCCCTTTGCGCGTCAGGCGCGCGCGGAAACCCTTGCGCTGCGTCGTAGCGATTACCTCGCCGCTGCGCGGATGCAGGGCATTACTGGCCTGCGTCTGATGTTTGGTCATATTCTGCCGCTCTGCATGCCAAGCGCCGTGGTGCGCGCCGCACTCAGCCTCGGCGGAATTATTCTTGCCGCCGCCGGTCTTGGCTTCCTCGGGATGGGCGTTCAGCCACCGACGGCGGAATGGGGTTCAATGGTCGCCGAAGGCAGTAAGGTGATTTTTGACCAGTGGTGGGTCGCTGCCGCACCAGGTGGCGCGATTCTGTTTGCCAGCCTTGCCTTTAACCTGACAGGCGACGGCCTGCGTGACCGACTGGATACCCGAAATGCCAACTGATTCTTCCGCGCTGATTATCGCCGACAGGCTAAGTATTTCGCTGAATGATGGCGCTACGCTGGTAAAAGATCTCTCTTTTACCCTCGGACGCGAACGTGTGGCGCTGGTGGGTGAATCCGGTTCCGGTAAATCACTCACCGCCCGCGCGCTAATGGGCCTGTTAGCGCCTTCACTGCATGTGCAGGCGCGCAGCTTAAGCGTCGCCGGGGAAAATGCCTTAACTCTGACTGAACGCCGCTGGAGCCAGTTACGCGCCAGTAAGCTGGCGATGGTCATGCAGGATCCTAAATATGCCCTGAACCCTGTGCGCACCATTGGCTGGCAGGTTGAGGAGCCACTCAAGCTGCATCGCGCCTTTAGCCGCGCCGAACGCCGCGAAAAGGTGTGCGAGATGCTGGATGCGGTGGGTCTGCCGCAACCGGCTCAGCTGATGACGCGTTATCCGCATCAGCTCTCCGGCGGCATGGGGCAGCGCGTGATGCTGGCAATTGCGCTGATTGCCGATCCGCAATTTTTGATTGCTGACGAACCGACCTCTGCGCTCGATCACGCGATGCGCGATCAGGTGCTGGCGCTTATCCGCCGTCTGGTGGAGCAGCGCAATATGGGGCTGCTGCTGATCAGTCATGATCTGCAACAAGTCGCGGAGCATTGCGATCGGGTGATGGTGATGTACAAAGGTGAAGTGCTGGATACCCTGCCCGCCGCTGAACTCCCGCGCGCCACGCATCCCTACACCCGAACCCTGTGGTCCTGTCGTCCCAGCAAAGCGACCCACGGGCAGACGCTGCCGGTTCTCGATCGCGCGGCACTGGAGGCGACTCGTGAGCATGATTGATCTGCAACAGCTGAGTGTGGCGCATAAGCAGGGCTATGATCTGCGCACCGTGGTGCATGATATTAACCTGACGATTGCCGCTGGCGAATGTTTTGGACTGGTGGGTCCGTCCGGCTGCGGCAAATCGTCGCTGCTGTGGGTGATGGCCGGACTGAATCCACACTGGCAGGGCAGCATGCAGCTGGCCGGGCATCAGGTCGTCGCTGGCAAAGCCTTTACCGGCGACCTGCGCCGCGAAGTGCAGATGGTGTTTCAGGATCCTTACGCCTCGCTGCATCCGCGCCACCGCCTGCGCCGCACGCTGGCCGAGCCGCTAAAACTGTTGAAGGTGCAGGATATCAATGATCGCATCGATCAGGGGTTTCGTCATGTCGGTCTCGATCCGGCGATGGCCGACCGCTATCCGCACCAGCTCTCCGGCGGACAGCGCCAGCGTGTCGCCATTGTGCGCGCACTGCTGTTAGAGCCAAAGGTGCTGCTGCTGGATGAACCCACTTCAGCGCTGGATATGTCGGTGCAGGCCGAGATCCTTAATCTGCTGAACGATCTGAAGCGCCTCGATAATCTGACCATGGTGCTGGTCAGCCATGATCCGGATGTGATCGACCATATGTGCGATCGCGCCGCCCGTATGGCCAATGGGCGGATTGTCGGTTAATCCGTATGAGACGGGCGGCGAGAACGCCGCCCCTACAGGATCATATTTTAATCCCGCCCGGTTAATTATAAATCCTTGATCTGGCTATAGTCTGAAAGCGGGATACCATAGTCTGAAGTGATATTTCCAACGCCCAGTTTGCCCCCTATAGTCCTGATATCCCCCCTCATCAGGATCATCAAATGCGTAAACTTCTGCCCGTCGCCATCGCCAGTGCATTAACTTTTACCGCTGCTGTCCATGCGGCGACGCCCGCCGACACTTTAGTTGTGGCAATCCCACTTGATGGCATTATCAGTTTCGATCCGGCAGAGAGCTTTGAAACCGTCAGTACCAGCAGCCTGACCGATCTCTATCAGGGGCTGGTGGCGTCGGATCGCAATAATCCGCGTCAGCTGGTAGCGGAACTGGCAACCGGCTGGCAACCCGGCAGCAGCGAACACAGCCTGGTATTTAATCTGAAGCCAGGCAGTCGCTTTGCCAGTGGCAATGCCATCACCGCCGACGACGTTATCTGGTCACTGACGCGAGTGGTAAAGCTGAATAAAACCCCGGCGTTTATCCTTGGCGAATTAGGCTGGACGCCAGAAAATATCGACACGCAGTTCACGCGTATCAGCGATGACAAAGTGGAATTACGCTGGGTTTCGCCAATTGGCAGCGATCTGGCGCTGCGTCTGCTGACCGCGCCGGTGGCATCGATTGTCGACAGCAAACTGGTACAGCAGCATGCCAGAGATAACGATTTTGGTAACGGCTGGCTGCGCACCCGCTCCGCTGGCAGCGCCGCTTACAGCATTCGCAACTATGTTCCGCAGCAGGCGCTGGTGCTGGAACAGAATCCGCAGGCCCGTCCCGCGCCGAAACTGAAACGGGTGATTCTGAAAGGGGTGGCCGATCCCGGCTCGCGACGTTTGCTGCTGGAACAGGGTGATGCCGATGTCGCCTATGAACTGGGTGCCGATCAGTTTGATGCGATTAAAAATCATCCCGGCATTAAAGTTTCCGCCTTCCCTTCCAGTCTGATCTACTATCTGGGTTTTAACACCCAGGACAAACAGCAACCGGCGCTGGGCAATCCGGCACTCTGGCAGGCCGCACGCTGGCTGGTGGATTATGACAGCCTGTCTGGTGAGTTACTGAAGGGACAGTATCAGGTGCACCAGGCGTTTCTGCCGCAGGGCTTTGACGGCGCATTAACCGATCAGCCATTTAAACTGGATGTCGCCAAAGCGAAGAGTATCCTGCAACAGGCTGGCATTAAGCCCGGCACCCGTTTCTCCCTGACTATTGTCAATCAGCCGCCGTACACTGATGTGGCGCAGGCGTTGCAGGCCAGCTTTGCTAAAGCGGATATCAATATAGATATTCAGCCAGTGGCAGAATCAGAACTGTGGAGCAAAATGCGCGGACGTAATTTCCAGTCGATCTTTATCTACTGGGGAGCGGACTATGTCGATCCCAATACCAATGCCAGCACCTTTGCCTTGAATGTACCCGGTGGTCCGAAAACCCTCGCCTGGCGTGTTGGCTGGGAGATCCCCAAACTCAGCGCGCAGACCCGCGCCGCAGCGGCGGAGAGTGATGTGCAGAAGCGCCAGGCGCTGTATGTCGAGCTGCAAAAAGAGATTCAGCACAACTCGCCGTATGTGGTGACCTTGCAGGGGCAAAAACTGGTGGGTCTGCGCGATAATGTTAAAGGCGCACAACAGGGGATTGGCACCAGCATGCTTTACTACGATCAGGTCAGTAAGTAACTCCGCTGCCGCTAAACGCCATCATCCTGATGGCGTTTACGGTATTTAAGCGGCGTATCGCCAATCATCTTTTTAAAGCAGGTAATAAAATAGGAGGTATCGGCAAAGCCGGTCTGCTCTGCTATCGCCTCCACCGGCAGCTCTTCGCTGCGCAACCAGGCACACGCCTGCCACAAGCGGCGCATCAACAGATAATCCTGAATCAACCCTCCGGTCTCCTGTTTGAAGCTGCGGGAGATATAACTGCGCGATAAATTAAGCGACAGCGCCAGCGCCGCGAGACTAAATTTATGCGCGTAATTTTCCTCAACCCATAACATCACACGCGTGGAAATACTGTCATCGCGCGGCTCCCGGTTCACGGCATATTCCGGCAAAAAATTCAGCAGCTGTAACACCAGGCAGGCGCTGTCCGGCAGATTAAATGGACGGCTGTCAAAAATGCGCTGATAAACGCTGAATAACTGTTCGAGACCGTGCTGATATTCACTTAAATCATAGACGGTAGCGGCGCCGTGCTGATGACAAAGGCGCTGTAAACGGGCGCGCTGATGCGGAAAATCACGCAAGAAATTGATCAGAATGGCGCTGTCCAGATGGATCAAGGTGCGCCGGTAGCTGGCAAGATCGCGCTCATCAACCAGCACCTTATGCAGTTTATAGGGTGGAAAGATAAACAGCCGACCAGGACGCAACGCATATTGCTGATTATCAACAATAATAGTGCCATAGCCCTGTTCGACCAGGAGAATTTCCAGCCACTGATGCCAGTGGTGAGAACAGGTTTTATCCCCAATGCGGCGCGTAATTAAGAATGCGCGATCCGTTACAGAATGGTGCTCAATGGTTGCCATCGTCATGTGGTTTACCCGCTGATAGTGGCTATTTTTCGCGGAAAAATTTAAACCGCTGTTTTATTTTGTATTACCATAAATTTTATTGAGCAACGCTATTGTGATAACGCTAACACTTTAACGTCAGTGCGGCCATCAAGAGGGAAAGATTGCCAATCCGAAAGTCGGATTACATCGTTTCTGGAATGAATAACATCTATAAGAACTAAATAGCGCTAAAAAGAGGCGAATGGCGAACGGGCATCCCTGCCACGCATGCCGTTAAGAGATGGCGGAATCAGAGTTGTGTTTATGTTTGTCCGATTCAAAATGCGTTTTAAACTGTTCGTAAATAGAGATCATATTTGACGCATCGCCCTGCAATGGGCTGAGTTTACCGGCGCGAACCAGTTCAATCACCAGCTGCAACGCTGCCTGCTTAGGACTGCTGGATGGATGTGCAATTTCGTTAGACATAGTGTTTCCACAAAGGTGTAAAACGCCAACTTTAACAACTTTAGCCTCCGCCCGTTACCCTTTTCCCGCGGGCGGGGGCACTTGTGCAGAAATAAGCGGCGAATCACCCGGAACTAAACAGGCTTTATTCTGAAACTTTCCGTTCCAGTTGCCCCATTCTGTTCACCTTTATCCCGTGGATTACGTTAAATTTGCGCTAAGTCCCATCTTAACGTGCCAACCTGACAGGAGTATGTGATGGATAGTAGCCTGATTGCGTTTTTATCAATTTGTGGAGTCATTGCGGTAGGTTCGATGTCACCCGGCCCCAGCTTTTTGCTGGTCGCCAAAACCGCCATGTCAGAGAGTCGTCGCTGCGGGGTATTTACCGCGTTAGGGATGAGTACCGGCTGTGCGCTGTTCGCGCTGGCAGCGATTATGGGGTTACAGTCGATTTTACTGACGGTTCCGTGGCTGTTCTGGCTGTTGAAGATTGCCGGTGGCCTCTATCTGTTGTATCTGGCGTATCAGATGATTATCAACGCCCGTCGGCCACTCGAACTGGAGACTGGCGCATCGAACGGCTATAGCGCCGCCCGCGGCTTTCGTCTTGGCCTGCTGACGCAGATCAGCAATCCGCAAACCGCGCTGGTTTTCGGCAGTATATTCGCTGCTTTTCTCAGCCACCAGTATCCTGTCTGGATCAATATTGCGCTGCCAGTCGCTTCTTTCGCCATCGACTTTGCCTGGTATCTGTTTGTGGTTATGGTGCTTTCCGCCACCGCGCCACGTAGCGCTTATCTGCGTTTTAAAAAGCGGCTCGATACCCTTGGCGGTGGCCTGATGGCGTTGCTGGGGATTAAATTAATCGTCAGTCAGTCATCCTGATACACGCCATCTCTCCCGCCGCCGCTGCGGCGGCGGGACTCGGCGGACTATCGCTTCTGCTGTTTTAGCCAGCGCTGCATACGGTCGATCTCCGGCTGTTGCGCGGCGATAATTTCCTGCGCCAGTTTACGCATTTCAGGGTCTTTACCATATTTCAGCTCGGTTTTCGCCATATCAATCGCTCCCTGATGGTGCGCCGTCATCCCCTGAGCAAAAGCGACATCAGGATTGTCCGACTGCATCCCCTGCATCATATCGCCATGCATCTTATCCATGCCGCTCTGATAACTCTGCTGGGCGGCGCTCTCTTTTGCGTGGTCCATATGCATCGTCTCCGCTGCCAGCACGCTTAATGGCGCCAGCAACGCAATCAGCAGGAAAGGTTTTATCTTGTTCATTGGATTTCCTCATCACTCAGATAACCTCAGAGATCTGAAGGGTAAACCCTCCCCTTACGGTAAGGTCAAGCGTGGTTCGCTGACGCCAGAAATGACTAAGCCCGCGGGTGGCGGGCTTTAAGGGTTGAACTTCATCAGTTTTCCAGACTTCGTTGCAGTATCGACGCTGACGTCAGGGGTTTACTGCAGTGGTTAGATGCCGCCCCGCAGGGATGAAGATGGCGCTGATACAGATATTGTCCTGCCAGTGCCAGTACACTCAGGTTATTGCTGATGTAATCCTCGCATTTGTTTACCGGAATTCCAAAATAGCACCATCAGGCGCAAATAACTGTTCGATTATTTCTGGTCTGTGACCCGGAAACTTCTTAAAAACCGAGTTTTACCGGAAACTTTAGCATTAGGATTTTACTTCAACTATTAACGGCCTCAAAATAGGCACAGGTTGATAAGGCATTTTGTCGGGATCGTCGCCGGTTTGGGGCAGTTTCTGAAAAACAGTTTTAAAAAGCGTGATCTGTTAGACAATTATTAGATTGACCGATTCAGGTTGTTCGCAATAGTTTTACACTTGCAGTACCAATAATTAGCAAACTTATTTTGATAGCGTTTAGCTGGCTATCTGGTACCCGGTAATCTCTTACGGTGTGTTAAAAGGATGTGCAAAATGAAATGCCCACAGGTATGGCATACAACCAACCTGCCCGCTATGGCAATGGCAGCAATACTGCTCTCACCGCTCGCGATGGCAGAAACGGTTACAGTTTCACTCTCGCAGGAACAGGATGGCGGCGACATGGGTCGTGCCTGCATCTATGTACATCAGGGTAAAGCAGAATTCCGTATGGTAAAGGCGGGTGAGCAGTGTGCTCCCAATATCACCATTGATAACAATAAAGCCTGATCGCTAATAAGCCGCTGTAAATAGTCAACAAAAATCACTCAGCAGATAATCTGCCGGGGGATACTGTTGACTTTTTTTTGCCTGATGTCTCTTAGATGATGGGCAAAAACGGAGTTAAATAAAATTAATGAATTAATCAATTCATTATTATTTCTGCTAATCTTTTTCGCCGATAATGGCAAAAATATATTTCACGCGGTCAATATTTTCACCGCTTCAGCTGAAAAGCATACGTTGGTTTTACTCATCTTTTCCTCCAACTGCTGCGTCTGACACGCAGTTGCCGCTTCGCTCGGCTATACTTAAACCCTGAAGACGGAGAGTCTCCCTCTTCAGGGACCGTCGTTTAAGGAGGGGATATGTTAATTGGCTTTGTACTATTAGTCAGCGCCTGCGGCTACGATGCCTGCGACGCGCTGCCGGTATCAGAACATATCTACCCTACCCTTGAATCTTGTCAGCGGATGGCAGAAAGGATTCATCAGCGACGCCCGCAGGCAGTGCTGCTGTGCGGCGAGGTCTGGCGTTAGCGCGCTATTTTAATGACACCTGTTTCAGGGTATCAAAAAGCATCGCTTTATCAGGTTCGGCGATGTTATGTTGCGAGATCAGCATATTAAATGCCGGCCTGTCCTCCTCACGCACACGGTCTCCGGACTTCAGCATCTGCGCCAGATGGCGGAGGATGTCCGTACTAAGCATTGAAATTTTTTCCCGCACCACCGGTAAGGGTAATGGCGTCCATTTCTCTTCCGGCATTGACAGCCAGTCAGCGCGATAACGATATTGTATCGCTTTGGCCACATCCATCTGTGCCGTAATAAAGGGCTTAACCGACTGTGGTTGCAGATCAAGGCCCTCAGCACTATTCAGAGTCAGCGAGAGCACCCGTGACTCCTGCGTCAAATCCTCAATTGCCTGATGATGCCTGGCTTTATAACCGGCAACATCTTTCATCCAGCCAAGACGCTGATTTACATGCTCAAAAAGTTGGGTTTTATCATTAGCCTGCGCCATTGGCAGCAGCATCGGGGTCAAAAACAGCGCCAGTACTCCGTATCGTGTCATCATTGCGATCCTCATCCTTAGGAAATCGAGGTAGTTTAGCACAGAAACTATTTAGTATGTTTTCTGCATATTTTTCTCCGCCAGTAACGCACTATTTTTTGTTACCCCTGTCCCATAAAGCAGGAGTAAACTGGTGGATTAGGGTGTATTCAAGTGTTGCCGGTTGAAACCCAGCGTGTGACAGGTCAAAATATAGGCTATTTTTTTACTATACCCTCAGCTCAACATAGTTGCCCCGATGAAAACGCCCAAGCCGCGTCGTCCCAATGGTCGATGGATTTACTACATACTTTACGATGGCATTTTATGGCCCTGCCCGGTGCGCTGGGAGTGGGAAAATGGCTACGGCGGCTGGCTGCCCTTTTATTACTCCCCTACCTTCGAATTTGTGGCTGGCGACCCGGAAAAAGCCCACCGGGTGTCAAGAAGCGCCAGTAAAGCGCGCGAAGCGGAACGCGTTCATTAGCAACGGAATGCCACCAGACTGGCGGCATGTACAAAAGCGTGCCAGGTTGTGTAGAAAGGAGGTGTTGCGATGAAACGTGATGTGTTGAGTGAAGAGTATTATGACGAAGTGTGCCGGGTGATTGGTGATGCGGTTATCGTGCTGGCGGAGAGCGGCCGTGATACGCAGCGCTCGGTGCTGGCTGAGTTGCTGAAGAAGACCCGACTTAAACGCGGTGACAGCGAGCGCGATGAACAGAAAGTGCTGGAACACGCCATCAGGCTGATAAAACCCTAATCTCCGCGATAATCCGAACCCGGCCGCAGGCTGGGTTTGTTTAATTGTTCTTATATGATACCCCCATTTCTCGCCTTGCGTAACATTGAATGCCAGGATAAAAAATCTTAGCCTTCAGGTGGCGCAGCAATGCAAAAAATCCTTCTCAGCGCCTGTCTCGCCGGTTTTCCGGTGCGCTATAACGGCTCGGCAAAAACACTGGTCAGTCAATATATCGCCCGCTGGCAGCGACAAAACCGCTTTGTGGTGTTCTGCCCGGAACTGGCTGCGGGTTTTCAGACGCCGCGTCCGGCGGCAGAGATCCAGTCCTCCGCCCGTGGTTATGGCGTGATTAACGATGGCGCAACGGTGCGTGAAGCCAGCGGTGATGACGTCACCGAGCGCTATATTTTAGCCGCCTGGCTGACGCTGGAGATGGCGCAACAGCATAACTGTCAGTTTGCCATTCTTACCGAAGGCAGCCCGTCATGCGGCAGCAGGATGATTTACAGCGGTGGCTTTAACGGCGGTCAAATCGCCGGTCAGGGCGTGACTACAGAACTGTTGACCCGCCATGGCATTGAAGTCTACTCAGAATTAACTCTCGCGGCGCTATGTGACCGCCTCCGCCATGAAGAGTCCGGCGATATCCCCTGCCTTATGCGCTAACCCTGCGAGCGGCGTCACTTTAACTAACCACGCTTACGCGAGTAATATCTGAGTCATTCCCTGCGGTCCGCAACAGGTGAACACCATGGAATGCAAACCGTTACTCTTTAGTTTGATGCTATTTATTACGGCGCCACTGTCGGCAAAAGACTTAGCGCTGGCGCTGGATAATGAGTGGCAAATCAACCCGTATCGCGCTACGCGGGTCAATTATTTCCCTTTTCCCCTGCTGAGCTGGAACGACCAGCATCTGTATATTGATGGCGATGAAGCCGGGCTGCTGGCGTGGAAAGATGCAGCCAATGAGCTAAAAATCAAAGGATTATGGTTTGACCGCAGCTACGACCGCCGCAATGGCAAAGGGCCGCAGATGCAGCAGCTGAATAATCGCCGCACCACTCTGATGGCTGGCGTCAGCTATCAGCGGATTACCCCGTATGGCGCGCTGTCTGGCCAGCTGGCGGCAGATACCCTCGGTCAGAGCAATGGTCTGCTGGCGACGGTGTCATGGACCGGCTATCTGCAAAGCGGCCAGCTGGCATGGATTCCGGCGCTCGGCATCGACTGGGAGGATGCGCGGCAAACGCGCTATTACTATGGCATTGATGATAATGAGTCCCGTCGCAGCGGATTAAGCCGCTACCGTCCCGGCGCCAGCCTGACGCCCTGGCTACAGCTGGCGCTCGACTACCGCTTCAGCGCCCGCTGGGAAGGCTTTATCTCCACGCGGCTTAACCTGCATGATGATCAGGTACGCAACAGCCCCATGGTGGAAAAATCGCTGAGCTATGTGATTGACCTCGGTGTTAATTATCACTTTTAACCCACAGGTGCGTTCATAAAGATATAGCTTATCGCGAAAACGAATTTCACCCGCCCCCGGCTTTTGCTCTACTTTGAACACTCTCTGTGCATCTTACTGGTGCATTTTTGTCCTGACGTTCGACCTGATTCCCGCCGGAAAAAACTGAGGTGATTGATTATTAATCACTATTTTTTTGGCATAAATATTGTATATACATGTCTATTCACAATAACTCTACGCTGGGGAAAGCAATGCGCATAACAACCATCAGGCAGGTTCTGTTATTAATGGCAGGATTAACGGCATTTGCGCCCGCCAGTCAGGCGGCGGATATCATCGTCGGCAGCAAAAGCTTTACCGAACAATATATTCTGGCGGAGATCTACGCCTCAGCGCTGGAGCAGGCCGGGATGCCGGTGGAGCGCAAAATTAACCTTGGCGGCACCTTAATTGCGCAAGCGGCGCTGTTAAAAGGCGATATTGATCTGTACCCGGAGTACACCGGCACCGCACTCAGTGCGGTGGTGAAAGGTGAACTCTCTTCCGATCCGGATAAAGTTTATCAGCAGGTAAAAAGCGTCTATGCGCAAAAATACCAGCTGACCTGGCTGGCGCCTGCCAGACTGAATAATGGTTATGCCTTACTGGTCAGCAAAGCGCTGGCAGAAAAGTATCAGCTGAAAACCCTGTCCGATCTGGCAAAAGTCGCCCCGCAGCTGACCATTGGCGCGGGCGCTGAGTTTGGCGATCGTCAGGATGGTCTGAAAGGCCTGCAGCAGGTTTACGGCATCAAATTTAAATCGTTCCGCCAGTTTGCCAAAGTGGGTCTGCGTTACGATGCGCTGGCCGCCGGACAAATTGATGTGGCGAACGGTTTCGCCACCGACTGGCAGATTGCTGACGGACAGTATGTCTCGCTGGCCGACGACAAACATCTGTTCCCGCCTTACTTCGTCGCCCCGGTAGTTCGTGACCAGACGCTGAAAGCGCATCCGGATGCCGCAGCGGTGCTGAATAAAGTCAGTGCGCTGCTGGATAACGCCACCATGCAGAAACTCAATGCCGCAGTAGAGAAAGATAAAGAAGAGCCAGCTGATGTCGCAGCAGCATTTTTGCGCGAAAAAGGCATTGTGAAATCGTAACTGACCCAATTTGAAGAGGGGCTATGACCTTAACTCTCGGTGATCACACCGCGTTAAGCCTGGCGATGCTGGTAAAGGTCGCCCGGGAAGATTATCCGGTGGCATTCAGCCCGGCGGCGCAGCAGCGTATCGAGCAGGGGTACGCCTTCCTTTATCAACGTATTGCATCCGGCGAGCAAATCTACGGCGTCACCACCGGCCTTGGCGCCGGTGTGGATACCGCCGTACTGCATGGTGACGATGGTCAGCAGGATATCGCCCGCTTACAGCAGATCCAGCAGCGTATTCCGCTGGCGCGCGCCGTAGGTGTGGGCCAGCTGGCGACCCGCGATCAGGTGCGGGCGATGATGCTGGCGCGGCTTGCCGGGCTGGCTGCCGGTTATTCCGGTATTTCACCGGCCAGCGCCACGGCGCTGTTACAGCTGCTGAATCATGGCGTACATCCGCAGGTTCCGTTAATCGGCTCCATCGGCGAGGCCGATCTCGCGCCGCTGGCGCATATCGGCCAGGCGCTTACTGGTCAGGGGGAAGCAGAATATCAGGGTGAAGTCAGTGCGATCGCTGCGCTGGCGAAAACTGTCGGCTTTACCCTGCCATTAATGAGCGGTAAAGACGGACTGGCGCTGGTGTCATCGAATGCAGCCAGCGTCGGACTTGCCGCGCTGGTACTCAGCGATATCGCGCAGTTAATCAATGCACACACCGGGGCGATTGCCCTGTCATTTGAAGCGTTCCGCGCCAATATTTCCCCGCTGTCAATCTGGGCCAGCCATATTCGCCCGCTGCCGGGAGGCGCGCAGAGCGCCGCTCATCTGTTGTCACTGCTGACGGGTGGCACGCTGGTGCAAGCCGGTGGCGCACGACTGTTGCAGGACCCATTAAGTTTCCGTTGCGCCGCATCGGTGCTGGCCAGCGTGCAGCAGGCGTTTAACCATGCCAGAGAGGCTACCGAACTGGAGCTGAACAGCGCCGATGACAATCCGGCGCTGATTGCCAGCGCCGATCTGGTGTTAGCCAACGCCAATTTCGATGCCACTCATCTGGCGCTGGCATTTGAAGCGCTGGGTCTGGCACTGGCGCGCCAGGCCAGCTGTGCCGCTGAACGCATGATGAAACTGATGTCCGCCAGCGCCAGCGGACTGCCGCGCTTCCTGACGCCGCACAGTGGCCAGACCGGCTTTGCCACGCTGCAAAAAACTATCTCCGCCCTCACCAGCGATATTGTGCATCACGCCAGTCCGATGTCGGCCATCACCATTCCGGTGGCCGATCGGGTGGAGGATTACGCCGCACAGTCGATGGCGATCGTCACTAAAACCGCACGGCTGGTTGAGAGTCTGCGCTACCTGGTGGCGATTGAACTGCTGGTGGCCGCACAGGCGGTGGACCTGCGCGCATTACCGGTCAGCGATCTGGGTAGCGGCAGCGCTGCTATCTGGCGACGGGTACGGACGCTGGTCGCGCCGCTGGATGAGGATCGCTCTTCAGCGGCAGATATTGCCCGGCTGGCCAGCGCGATTCGCACGCCAGACTGGCTGAGTGCCGACGAGCAACTTCTGGAGACTGACTGATGCGCTGGGCGCCGAAACACCTTGATGATATTGCCCTCGCCTTGTGGCAACACCTCTATCTGGTCGGCATCTCACTGGGCTGCGCCTTTGTGATTGCGATGATCCTCGGCATCTGGAGCGCGCGCCGGCCAAAAACCTATGCGCTGGTGCTGACCTTTACCGGCATGCTGTTTTCAATCCCCAGTCTGGCGCTGTTTGCGCTGTTTATTCCATGGCTGGGCATCGGCGTACTGCCCGCCATTGTCGGCCTGACCGCCTATGCGCTGATGATCCTGGTGCGCAATATCGCCACCGGCTTTCATGCCATTGCGCCTGAGGTGCTGGATGCGGCGCACGGCATGGGTTACGGCTACTGGCGTCGGCTGTGGGAAATTGAACTGCCGCTGGCGCTGCCGTTTATTATCACCGGCTTGCGCATCGCGGCCACCACCCTGATTGGTATCGCCACGGTCGCCGCCTATATTAATGCCGGTGGACTGGGCACGATTATTTTTGCCGGGCTGGATCAGCGCTATCCGGAAAAGATCCTGACTGGCGGCGGCCTGACGTCGCTGCTGGCGATTGGCGTCGATACCCTGTTTCTGCTGTTGCAGCGCCGTATGGCGCGTCGTCGCCCGCAGATCAGCCTGGAGGCTAGCGCATGATTTTTATCGACGCATGGCGCTGGATCATCGCCAATCCGCAGCAGTTCTTTGACGCGCTGCAACAACATCTGGTGATGTGTGGACTGGCGCTGCTGTTTTCCCTGCTGCTGGCGCTGCCGGTTGGCGTCAGGGTCGCCGCTTCGCCGCGCGCTACCTTTATCGCCACCAATATTGCCAGCACGCTGCGCACCATTCCCAGCCTGGCGATCCTCGCCGCCGCGCTGCCGTTTCTCGGTATTGGCCTGCTGCCGTCCGTGGTGGCGTTGGTGATCCTCGCGCTGCCGCCGATCCTGCTAAATACCTGCACCAGTATTCAGTCAGTCGATAAAGACACCCTCTCCGCCGCACAAGGCATGGGACTGACGCGTGGGCAAATCACCCGCCAGGTCATTCTGCCGCTGGCTGCGCCGGGGATCCTCGCGGGTGTACGTACCGCGGCGGTGCAGGTGATTGGCGGTGCGGCGCTGGCCTCGTTTATCGGTGGCGGCGGGCTGGGCGACTTCGTTACCACCGGTATCGCGATTATGGATATGTCGCGTCTGCTGGTCGGCGCGGTGCCGATTATTCTGCTGGCGATTGGCGCCGAATTGCTGTTTGCCGCCATCGAAAAGAGCTGGTTCAAACATGTTCCGAAAGGGAATGCCTGATGATTAAACTGGAAAATATCACCAAAATTTATCCCGGCACCACGCAGAAAGCGCTGTATAACCTGACGCTGGAGATCCCGGAAGGCTCCACCACCGCACTGATCGGCCCCTCCGGCTGCGGCAAAACCACTGCCTTGCGGCTGATTAACCGGCTGGAAGACGCCACTGAGGGGCGGGTGTGGGTTAATGGTGAAGATATCACCACCGTCGATCCGGTGCAGCTGCGCCGCCATATCGGCTATGTGATCCAGAATGTGGGTCTGTTTCCGCATATGCATGTGGCGGACAACATCGCTACCGTGCCGCGCCTGCTGGGCTGGGATCGGCGCAAAACCGATG
Organism: Winslowiella toletana; assembly: GCF_017875465.1. NCBI lineage: Bacteria > Pseudomonadati > Pseudomonadota > Gammaproteobacteria > Enterobacterales > Erwiniaceae > Winslowiella > Winslowiella toletana. The sequence continues at coordinate 3,551,596 of NZ_JAGGMQ010000001.1, read as the reverse complement.
CGCGCATCGATGAACTGCTGCATCTGGTCGGGCTGGATCCGGCGCGCGATCGTCAGCGTTATCCGGCAGAACTCTCCGGTGGACAGCGCCAGCGTGTGGGGGTTGCGCGCGCGCTGGCCGCCGATCCGCCGGTAATGCTAATGGATGAACCCTTTGGCGCGATCGATCCACTGGTGCGTGGCCGTCTGCAACTGGAATTTAAGCAGATTCTGCAACGGGTGAAAAAGACGGTGGTGATTGTCACCCATGACCTTGATGAAGCGATCAAAATGGGCGACCGCATCGCGATTATGCGCAGTGGCAAGCTATGCCAGTACGACACGCCAGCAGCCATTCTCAGCCATCCTGCCGACGATTTTGTCACCGCCTTTATTGGCAACGATGCCGCGCTGAAACTGCTGGCGTTGACAGCGGTAAGCGAGGCGATGACGCCAGTCGCGCAAAGCGCCTTTTCACTGGCGGTGAAAGCCGATGCCAGCCTGAAAGAGGTTCTGTCACTGATGCTGGCCCACGACGCGCCCGGAGTAAAAGTTACCGATGACCATCACCAGTTGCTGGGAGAACTTAATCGCCAGCAGCTATTCACTTACCAGCAAACATTGCTTGTGGCCTGAGCGCCAGACTAAGGGAAAGAGATGACTGAACAGGTCAATATCAGCTACCTCAACGGACCAGATATTCAACAGCTGGCAATGAGCGACAGCGAAATTCTCGCCGCCGTCGAAGCCGGACTGCTGGCGCAGGGCAACCATCAGACGGTGATTGAACCGCGCGTGCATCTGATCCCTGATCCGGCATTTAACGGCCACTTTAATGTGCTGCGCGGCTATATTGCGCCGCTGAATCTGGCCGGGGTAAAAGTGGTCGGCGATTACGTCAATAACTACAAGCTGGGTCTGCCGTCAGAGATGGCGATGCTGAATTTATTTAATCCGCAAACCGGTATGCCGGTGGCGATCCTCGATGCTTCGGCAATTACCGATATGCGTACCGGCGCCATCACCGCGCTTGGCGCCCGCCATCTGGCGCGCAAAAACAGTAAAGTTCTGGCGCATATTGGCGCCCGCGGCACCGCTTACTGGAATGTCCGCCTGCTGGATAGCCTGTATGACTTTGATGAGATCCGCGTTCACTCACGCCGGGCGGAGAGCCGTGAAGCCTTTGCCCGTCGGCTGGAGCAGGATCTGGGTAAAAAGATTATCGTCACCGACGACTGGGAAAGCTGCGTGCGCGATGCGGATATCGTGGTGGAAGCCTCGCGGCTGGAAAAACCAACGCCCATGCTGAAGACCGCGTGGATCAAACCCGGCGCGCTGGTGATCCCCTATGGCACCATGAGCGCAGTCGAACTGTCGCTGACCGACATTATGGCTAAAATGGTGGTTGATGACTGGGGTCAGTGCAAAGGCGGCATGTTTGGTTCGCTGCGCGCCCATGTTGAAGCCGGAAAGCTGAGTGAAACCACGCTGCACGGCGAACTGGGGCAGATTGTCGCCGGGATAAAAAGCGGACGCGAACGCGATGATGAAACCATTCTGTTCTGGCATCGCGGCCTGTCGCTGAGTGATATCGCCCTTGGTCATGCGATGCTGGAAAAAGCGCAAAAGCTGGGCATTGGCCAGACGTTACGCTACGCATGATCGCTAACGCACGGATGTACTCAGTCACTGCGACGGCGGCGGCAAACTGGAAGAAGCTGCTGCAGGAGGTGTATCGCCGGGCAAATGTCAGCGGCGATGTGATCGACTATCCGGCCCCGGCGCCGCTGGAGGCCCTGTGGCAGCGCGCGGATCTGGCGGGGGTGTTGATGTGCGGCCTGCCGTTTTCCCTTGGGCTGTTTCCGGTGGTGGCGCTGGCCACGCCGGTTCCGTTGCATTCGCTGGCGGACGGTGCTGGCAGCTATCGCAGCCGTTTAATTGTGGCAAAAGATGCACCTTATCAGCATCTGGCGGAAACCTTTGGTCAGCGGCTGGCGTTTACCAACCCGGAGTCGCACTCTGGTTACAGCGCCCTGCGTTTTCATCTGCTGCGCTGGCTGACGCCCGGCCAGCAGCGACTGTATCGCGAAACCGTCGGGCCGCTGATTACGCCACGGCGGGTAGTGGAAACCATTGCCAGCGGACTGGCGGATATCGGCCCGGTAGATAGCTATGCTTTTGAGCTGTTAGCGCGCGATGAACCTGAGCTGATGCAGCAAGTGCGGGTCATTGATCAAACGCAACCGGCGCCAATGCCGCTGCTGGTCGCTTCCGCCAGCCTGGATCCGACTACGCTGGCAACATTACAGCGCGCCTTTGTCGAACTGCACTATGACAGCCGCGTCAGCGAACTGCTGGCAGCGTTACAGTTGCAGGGATTTATGGCGCCGCCAGCGGATCATTATCAGCTGCTGGCGCAGCGCGCAGCGGCGGCGCGACAGGCGGGTTATGGTGTTTTGCAGTAACCACGCGGCAGGCTACAAGGCCGTTACGCTGCTAACCTGATGCTGAAATACATAGGGATCGGACAGCAATTCGAATTGCTCATCGTCCGCATATGTCACTGCAATATGGTAGTTTTCCCCGGCGAAGGCTTTAACTGCATCAATATCCACCCAGTATGTCGCCAGAAAAAAGTGCTCCCACTGCTGCTGAGTTTCACGACGTACTAAAGCAGCCAGATTTCCGGCGATCCCCTCAGCATGCTGTACACCAGTAAGCTGTAAATGTGCGGCAAATCCTTCAGCATGTTTCAGCGGTACGCAACCATGCCATGTTCTGACTATCATATTAAGCATCCTGTTGTTATCCATTAGATTTTGACCTTAACATTTTTATTTCCTTAAGGGACACCACAAATTTTATCCGCTGAATAATTGTCCCTGAACGCTAAAAAGAGGTAAGCATGGCAAGATTTACAGATAAACGCATACTGATTACCGGCGGCACCAGTGGTATGGGACTGGCTGGCGCTTTACGTATCAGTAAAGAAGGCGGAAAAGTCGCCATCACCGGATTAAATGCTGCCCGCCTGCAACAAGCGCAACAGCAACTGCCCGATGACGCTTTGATCCTGCATAACGATGCAGCGCAGGAGAATAGCCCCGAGGCGCTGGCTGACGCTTTACTGTCATGGGGGACGCTGGATGGTTTGTGGCTGAATGCGGGTTTTGCCGAGGTCGGCACGCCAGAAGAGGTCACGGCAGAGGCCTTTAATCATATGATGAATGCCAATGTCAGAGGTCCGATGCTGCAGCTGGCGAAGCTTTCCCCTCTGCTGAAACCCGGCGCTTCGGTTGTGCTCACCTCCTCCTCTTCAACCTATGAAGGCGCAGCAATGACCAGCCTGTATGCCGCCACCAAAGGCGCAGTGGTGGCGATGGCGCGCAGCTGGGCGGCGGCGCTGGCCACAAGAGAAATCAGGGTTAATGTGCTGATACCCGGTCCGATTGAGACCAACTTCCGCCACTTTATGCCCGAAGAAGCACGCCAGCAGTTTGAGGATTTTGTCGTCAGCCAGGTGCCGCTACGCCGGGTCGGCACCGCTGATGAAGCCGCGGCGGTGGCGCTGTTTCTGTTATCTGATGATGCTTCTTATGTCACCGGCAGCCAGTATGCGGTTGATGGCGGTCTGTTGCGCTATTAACCAGTGCCGCCACCTCTGCAATTAGCACTGCATAGCAAGCCGATGATTCAGCACAGCTAAGCCACAAACGCAAAAAGGGAGCCTGAGGCTCCCTTTTGTTATTCAGCAGACTTATTTAATCAGGTCAGCCGTCATATAGACATAGTTGCCGTTGCTGGCGCTGGTGATTTTATAAGATGAAGCACCGGCTGCCTGCGCTTTCGCGGCAATACGCGCTTCCGCGCTGTCGAGGTGGCTACCGGTGGCGCTCACGCTTTGAGCAAAGCTGCCGAAAGATACGGTAGCAAGGGCGATAACTGCAACAAAAGTTTTGATCGATTTCATGATTTAATTCCTTCAGGTTTTTGACTGGGAGAAGGCTGCTTGTCTTCGATAAAACAATAGTAACGCCCGCAGGCAATGTTTGATAGCGGAGCTATTTGCTTATCTTTGTCAAAAATACTGATTAAAAAACCTACCTGGAAAATCCATCCCCCTCAAGTCATCCTGTGCAATGCCGATAATCATAATGTAGCCGCAGCGCCAGCTTCCCTTATTAATAGCCAGCGACAGGCCCTCCAACTCTTACTCTCCTGCTAAAGGAAACCTGTTATGGCGATTATTTATATTCCTGCGCTGGTTAAGCTGCTGGTAAGCGCGCAGAACCAGCAATCCACCCCATTATCACGCAGCGACGTGGAGAGGATTCGCGCAAATGCCACTGCCGTCAGCCTGCCCGACCATATCGCGGCCGAGATGACCAAAAACGGTAGCTGGCCGGATATCAATCCGGATCGTTGCTGGGAGGAGTGGCTGGCTTATTGTCAGTTCCGCCGTATCGGTAAAGATCAGCGTATTGGCGTCAGATAGAAAAAGCCATCGTCAGCCGATGGCCGGTGGATTATGCCGTTTTGCTGCAACACAGCGGGCAAACGCGACAGGCGCGATGCTTTTGCTGGGCGTTAACCAGCGCTTCTGCTGCGGTATAAAAGGTGCCGAGAAATGCCCGATCGCGCCTGAGAATGGTGAGCTTCAGGCAGCCGGAACGGTGAACTATTTTAAAGGTATTTGGCTGTGGTTTGTTTTCCAGATAGTAGTAGTCACCCATCATTCTTCTCATTGTGATTTTGTCTGACCGCAGAGAAAGATTAGGTGAAAACCCGCGCGTCATCTTCGCCAGCACGGCCCCGGTTAACACTTTCAGAATTAGCACAGTTCGCCGCAGGGCCGGGCAAAACTGCTGCAGACAAAGCCTGAAGCGGATAGAATATGGCCTCTGGCGAATTCCCCTGAGAGAATAAAATGAATAAAAGAGCGATTGCACCGGCCCTTATCTTTATTGCGGCGGTGGTTTTCTTTGTCTGGTTTATTGCCAGCGGCGCCGCGGTGCCCGGCTCGTAGGGACGGCGTTAACCGCCCCTGCTAACGTCTTAACGCTGATCCTCTGACACCACTTTCCCGTTCAGCGTCATTGGCTCATTATCCAGCGACAGTGAACAGTTACGCAGCGGGATATCCAGATGGCAAGGCGTATCACGCGTGCCGCCCGCTTCGGTGTTTGGCCCGCTGGAGAACAGGAAGTTACCGGCAAAGGCGCGCGCATCCATGCCAATAGTGGACTCGCGATCATAGAGACCCAGCGTGCTCCAGTGCGCACGCGTCATCAATCCCCAGCCAACATGCGCCATGGCATAAGCCTCCGGATCGTTAAACGAATCCATAAAACTACGCATAAACTCGGCGTCAAATCCGCCCTCAATCTGGCGAATATAGCCCTCTTCAATAATCAGCGTCACCGGCTCACGCACATAGCGTTTAAACGGCAGAATGATATCGCCGCTATCAATCACAATTTTACCGTGCGAACTGCCTTCATCAGGCCAGGTGGCGACAAAGCAGCTTGGCCAGTGATCCCACTTGCCCGCCACATCGGAGAAACCGTGCTGAGTCAGTACCGGATAAGCGCCCAGTGCGCAGCGGAAATCGGTACCCGCCGGCGAAGTGACGGTCATCGTTTTCGCCTGTTGCAGGCGTCTGGTGGCGGCCATCGCGCGCTGTTTATCTTCCAGCGTCGGCAGCAGACGCAGCAGAATCTCCGGCGGTTCCACCGCCAGCAGCATGCGGGTGTTGGCTTTCAGAATCTCTTCCTGCTCCGGCGAGAACAGCAGCATCATGGTATCGATAATCAGATCGCTGCTTTTCAGCGCGCTGAGCGCCACTTTATTGGTCTCCAGCGCGGTCTTGCCGACATAGCCCGACTTATCCGGGCTGAGCGCTTTCTCGCCGTTAAGCGGCGGCAGCACCAGACGCGTCACCACTGCGCCCATCAGACCGCAGGCGATTTCACAGGTATTAACCACCTGCGGATGGGAGTCGGTGCTGGTCAGCAGCGTAACCTGTTCACCGGCCTTTAACTGACACAGCGTAAGAACCTGTTGCCAGCCGCTAACCAAATCGCTATCACTTACAGCCATCTTATGCTCCTTAATCAGATTAGGTTCAGGCGATGCTGGCGGTCGCCAGCGAGAAATAGTGACGATCAAAATGCAATAACGGCGTATGTTGCTGACCGAAACGTATCGCCTCGACCGCACCGAAAAACACACTGTGAGTTGAGGTCTGAACACGTTCAGCAATGCGACAATCGATATTCACCAGCGCGCCATCCAGCGCCGGTGCGCCGCTTTCCAGTTCGCTCCAGCTGGCGTGAGAAAAACGTTCGGCAGGTTCCACTCCCGCCTGCCCGGCAAAGATATCCGCCAGAAAACGCTGTTCGGCATTCAGCACATTGACGCAGAAAGCGCCGTTTTCCAGTATTGCGCGATGCGCCTCACCAAAGTGATTAACGCAAATCAGCACCATCGGCGGCGTAACCGTCAGGCTGCATACCGCCGAGGCGGTGAGGCCACGACGTTCATCCCCCTGCCCGGTGGTAATGATATTCACCGCCGTCGCCAGCTGGCGCATGGCGGCACGGAATTGATCTTCGAGAGTATTTTGACCCGTTGTCATAGTTGTTCCTCTTTTTCCCAGCCAGGTAAGCGGCGTAATTGTCGAACAAAAAACGGGGCCCCCAATACCACCACAAACATACGCACGGTTTGCAGGGCCAGAACAAAAGTCACATCCACATGGCTGGCGATAGCGACAATCGCCACCGAGTCGATACTGCCCGGCACCGTAGCCAGAAAAGCCGTCAGCAGATCGACGCCCATTAAATAACTCAGCAGCAATGAAAACAGCGCGCTGAGGCCAATCAGCGCCAGTGACGCCAGCAGCGCCAGCGGGATCAGCCGAATCAGCCGCAGCAGGATCGCGCGGGTAAACTTCAGGCCAACTTCCAGCCCGATAGCGGCAAACGCCAGATTCAGCACCCAGCCCGGCAGCGTCATATGGTAGATATTGCTGGCGCTTAACACCGCGCCGACAATCAGCGGCACCATCATCGCCGCCGCCGGTAAGAAAGCCATATAGCGCGCGGCTAACGGGCCGAGTGCGGCAATCGCCAGCGTGCTGCACAAGGCGCTCAGCGCAATCGGCGTAAAGCTAAACAGTTTCGCGCTGCTGATCACCGCTGCCGGGGTGGCAAACAGATGCGAAACCAGGGTTACCGCCAGCACCACCGCCGCCAGACGAATATATTGCACCAGCGCCACGACGCGACCATCGGCATTGCGTTCATAGGCGATAATCACCATCGCGCTCGACATACCGGGCATTGCCGCCCAGATGGCGGTTTCCGCCGATACTTTGCCGAAATAGCGCAGCCCCCAGCTGATACAAAATGAAAACAGTAAGGTGGCGCAGACCGACAACAGCAGGATCGGCCAGTTGGCAATTACTGACAGCAATATCACCGGCGTCAGATTGGTGGCAATCAGGCAACCGGCAACCCCCTGCGCCAGCAGAAACAGCGGACGCCACAGCTTGCGTTCATTACCGCTGACCGCAAAACAGACCCCGGCCAGCATCGAACCTAATAGTGCTGCTGCCGGGAAATTAATCAGCGTTAACAGCTGAGAAATCGCCGCGGCGAGCATAAACAGCGCGCACCAGTTGAAAAACTGGTTACTGCGCGAGGCCGTAACGGCAGACGCGGTTAGCTTCATACTGATCCTGTTAACACATCGGGCCTGAGAGCGGTGAATGACTAGACGCTGTCGTCCGCTAAATGATCTTCAATCCAGGCCGCACACTGCAGCAGCTGCGCATCCGCGCCGATACGCCCAACCAGCTGAATCCCCAGCGGTAAACCTTTGGGTCCGCGCCCGGCCGGTAAGGTAATGCACGGCGTATGCAGTAACGTCCACGCCTGGTTAAACGCCGGATCGCCGGTTGAACTTAGTCCTTCCGGCGCTTCGCCCGGCGCGGCCAGCGTCAGGAACAGGTCATAACCGTCCATCAGCGCCTGCATGCGCTTGCGCCACTGGCCGATGCTGGCCATCGCCTGCTGATATTGCGCCAGCGTGGTTTCTGCTTTGAAATCGAGAAAACGGCAGGTCACTTCGGTGATCTCCGCGCGGCGATGCTCAAAGGCCAGCGCATGCGCCACTTCCCAGCCCATCACCGCGTCATGCATCGCAAACAGTTCGCTAAAGTGATCCGGCGTCGCCACTTCGCTCACCTGCGCACCTGCGGCCGCCAGACGGCTGGCCGCCGACTCGAGCACCTGCTGCGAATCCGCCCCGGCCTGCGCCCAGTTAGAGGAGCGGAACAGCGCAATGCGCGGCTTATGGCTGGCATCGCCAATATGCAGTTGCGGCTGACTGGCCAGTTGCGCGCTGGCAAAACCGGCATCGCGTACGTTGCGGGTGATCACCCCGATGGTATCCAGCGAGTGCGACAGCACCTTGGCGCCGGTGCTGTTAATGGTGCCGAAACTCGGTTTATAACCGACCACGCCGCAGTAAGAGGCCGGACGAATAATCGATCCTGAAGTTTGCGTACCGTAGGCCACCTGCGCCATATTGGCGGCGACTGCCGCGCAGGATCCGCTGGAAGAACCGCCTGGCGTATGCGCGGGATTATGCGGATTACGAGTCTGATTCGGGCTGGCCATGGCAAATTCAGTGGTCACCGTTTTGCCAAGAATAATGGCGTCGGCCCGGCGCGCCATCGCCACACAGCTGGCATCCCAGGCGGGACGAAAACCGCTGTACAACGCCGAACCATAACCGGTTGGCAAATCGACGGTATCAATCACATCTTTGACGCCAATGGCTACGCCAGCCAGCGCTCCTTTGTGTGGACGGCTATCCAGCAATTGCGCCGCCTGTAGCGCCTGTTCCGCCGCCAGCGTTTGCCATGCCAGAATCACCGGTTCACGCCGGACGATCTCCGCCTGACGCGCCTCAATGGCCGCCGTAGCGCTAAGTTCCCCGGCTTGTATTTTTGCCGCCAGTGCGCGGGCAGTTAAAGCAAGAATGGCCTGCTCAGTCAGAGACATGCGGGACTCCTGAATGGATAGAAGGACGGCGCTTAAACCACGGCTGCACCAGCTCCAGCTGACCAGCCAGCGCAAACAGCGTGGCTTCTTCGCCAAAGGCCGCGCCAAAATGGACGCCAATTGGCAATCCACGGGTGGAGATTCCCAGCGGAACGCTCATTGCCGGGCAACCGGCGGCATTAAACACGCAGGTAAAGGGACCGTGTTGCCAGAAGCGCTGATAAAAAGCATCAAGATCGCGGGTATCGCCCTGCATCTCACCGAGCAGCGGCGCAGTTTCGCTGGTGACCGGCGATAACAGAATGTCGTACTGACTGAAGAATTGCCCCATGGCGCGCGCCATTGCATGCAGTTGATTAATCGCCCACAGATAGTCGAGGCCGCGCCACTGTTGTCCTTCAAGGATCCACTGCTGATTAACCGGCTCCAGCAGTGACAGCGGATCGGCGATACCGCGTGCGGCGGCAAAACTGTTCATGCCACTGGCGACATTGACGCCAAGGATAATGCGCCAGGCGCGCATCAGGGCTTCGATGTCATAGGCGCAAACCGCAGGTTCCACCTGGTGGCCAAGCGTGCTGCACAGGCTTGCCGCTTCATTCACCACCCGCAGAATATCCGGGTCAATCGCATGACCTAATGGCGAATGGGTGATCAGCCCGATGCGCAACGAACGCGGTGGCTGGCTGACCGCCTGTAAAAAACTGGCGGCGCTGGCAGGTGCGGCATAGGGATCGCCGCGATCGGCGCCAGCACTGGCATCCAGCAGAGCGGCGTTATCACGCACCGACCAGCTGACCGCATGCGGCGTCGACATACCGGCAATCGCTTCAACCGCCACCGGCCCCAGTGGATTACGCATCCGGCTGGGTTTAAAACCAAACAGGCCACAGTGCGAAGCCGGTACGCGTGTCGAACCGGCACCATCGGAGGCATTGGCCAGCGGCATCCAGCCGGCAGCCACCGCCGCCGCAGAGCCGCCGGAAGAGCCCCCCGGCGTACGCTGCAGATCCCACGGATTACGCGTGGCGCCATACGCCAGCGGTTCAGTGGTAAAACTAAGGGCAAATTCCGGCGTATTCGATTTTCCCAGCAACAGTAAACCCGCCTGGCGATAACGTGCAATCAGCGTGCTGTCCTGCGCCGAAACCACTCCACTGAACAGGTGCGAGCCGCTGGAAAGCGGCTGTCCGCTGACCTCAAAACCGGTGTTTTTAATCAGCATCGGCACGCCAGCAAAAGGCCCGTCTGGCAGACCCTGGCGCAGCTGCTGCCGCGCCATCTCATAAGCCGGATGCACCACCGCATTCAGTGCCGGATTACCGCGTTCACACAGGGTAATTGCCGTTTCCAGCACCTCCTGCGCACTGATCTCACGCTGACGAATCAGCTGCGCCAGCCCCAGGCCATCATAGTCTGCATACTCGTTAAACATGCGCGTCCCCGACATCGATAATGACGCGCAAAAGCACAACGGCTCTCACGCGTATTCGCCATCGCCACAGAAAAAACGTGGCGATCAGACCAGCCCTGCCAGCTTCTTCACCTGGTCAACAAACACATCACGTTTTACTTCTTCATACAGACGGGCACGCAGACGCGGCGCCGGGCTGGAGTTGACGTTTTCAAACAGCGCGACGCGGCCTGCCAGCGAACTGGTGGTCATATCCCAGATAAAGTTCATCAGCTGCTCTTTTTCCATTGCGCTGGCGCCATGACCGACCAGCAGATCGCGCAGGTAGTGGCCGATATCCGGGTTATCAAACGCCGCTTTGCCAAAGCGCATCACCAGGCCCTGTCCGCACATCTCCTGCAACACGTGAATAATGCGCGGGTAGTGCTGAATCGAGTAGAGACGCCCGGTGGTTAACATGCCGACATCCGGCGCCATCACCTCGCCTTCGGTCATCTGTGCTTTGGCTTCCGCCGCATAAACAAAGGCGCGCAGAGTCTGCGCATATTCGATCAGTTCCCCCAGCATCGCCTGCACCGCCGGAATACGGCCAGTCCCCAGCACATCCAGCACCAGCTGGCCCGCGCCGACAAACAGCTCCGCTTTGACCGCCAGACGGGTTAACACATGCCAGTGCGCAAAGGTGCAGACCGGGCCGTAATACTGCATCGCCGTCGGATCGCCGAGGTTAAAGATGCGCTCGGTGGGCACAAACACATTGTCGAAAATAATAAACTGGTCAGCTTCTTCACCGAGGCGGGCAATCGGATGATCGAAAGGATCGGCGCCAGGATGGGAAACCATTTCACGGGAAATTAAGCGAATCCCTTCCGAATTAATCGGCACCGATCCCCAGATACAGGCTTCCGCTGGCGTTTCCTGAATGCCACCAAGGTTGGTGAAGAAAATTTCATTGGCCTGCGCGGCGATCGAGCCGACAGTTTTGGCGCCGGAGACACGGATACCACCGCGTTCAATGCTTTTAACCCGCAGCAGCGAGGCTTCGCCCGCTTTCGGTGATGAGCGATCGGTTTGCGGTCCGGCAAGGCTTTCCGATGCTGTCAGGTTATTGTCGCGACCATAAGCCAGATAGCGTTCGATATTTTCCGCGAAGTCAGGCTGGCAGCCATCAAAGGTGGATTTTTTCGCTTTAAAGGTTGGCAGATAAGCATACAGTCCCACAGCAATCGCCGGCGCCAGATCCGGCGGACGACCAAAAGTGCCGCCGGTTTTTAATGAGGTGTACTCGATCATCTTGCGACGATCCTGCAGTTCGGTAATGGTGCGCGGGATCTGCCAGGCGCGGCTATAGACATCGCCGCTGACGCTATCGGTGACAGTGGTGGCGTCCGCGTGTTCGGCGGTAAACTGATCGTCGAACATCGATGCCAGTAAGTCGATGCCGGCAGAAAGCGCCGGTTCATCAGTGACCTTCTCCAGTTTTTTGCCGTTTACCCACAGCTGGCGGCCATCATCTAACGAAGCTTTGAACTCCGCGCCGGTTTTCAGTTTTTGTTGTGCTACGCCTTTCAACATCGCTTCCACTGGCTACCCCCTGAGTTTAAGAACCTGTTACGGCACTGAACGCCCGGTGCCGTACTGAACAGCAAAACCAATAACTCAACCATTTCCGGGAATTCCTCTGGTGCTGGCCTGCCCGGTACAGCCAGAAAAACACAACAACAGAAATATTTCAACCAATAATAGCGAGCATAAAAGTATTGGTTAAAAAAAATTAAGCGATGAATAACCGTGCGAAAACAGTAAAAAAACGCCAAAAGAAAAGTAAAAATAAACCATTAAAAACAATTAAATAACCAAATTAAGGCCAGATAAATCCCGCGTAAGATCGCCGGCTCAATCAATGCAGCCAATGGAAAACTCTATGACCTTTCGCCTTATGATAACCAAACGATCTGGATCAACCAAAGATATTGGTTGCATATTGGTTATAGCGATAGCTTAATGAAATGCATCTGAGTATTGCTGCAGTGACCTGAACAGCGTAAGTCAGTGATTACGCTGTTTCATTCCGTTAACTGGCCAGGCGCGGAGGGGATAATGGCAGGAAGAGAGTCTGATCTGTCAGCTTACTGGCTGGCACTGCGTACTGTGCGCCGCTTCGCGACAGTTAAACTGGTGCGACTGCGGCGTCTGCTGACGCCGATCGGGCAGCGTAAACTGATAGCGGGTTTGCCAGCTGGCGCCCTGCTGACCACACCAGAAGCGCTGCACCGGCAGGCGATCCTGCTGCTGGTTAAGAATAAACACTTCACCGCTGCGCGTGTTTTTCCACAGTGCGGCTTGCAGGGTTCTGCCCGGCAGAATATCGCCCAGCGCCACCGAGTACCAGTGTGCGGTAGAGACTTCACAAGACAAAGGCTGCTGGCCCTGATTATTTACCGCAATAATAAATTTATCGAGGCCTTGTGTGCCCCGTTCAATATGCAGCGTTTCCTCTGCGTGCAGCGGAGATAAAATTATAATGGCAGAAATAAACAACCAGCTCATTCGCATGGTAACTCCCGGGATAAAGGAAACGGCCAGATAACATCGCCAGACGAATAAAATATTTAATTAATTAAAGACAATGTCAACAATAATATTAATGAGGAAACAGATGATGAGAAGTTGGCAAAATTTGCATCGCGTGCTGTTAGTTAGTCTGTTTTTTTGCGCCACCAGTTATGCCGCAGAGATTAAATCGATTGCTATTTTAAGCCCGGAACCCGGCACCGATTTTGGCTGGAACCAGCAGGGAATTGACGCCGCCAAAGCGGCCGGGGCCAAAGCGGGCGTTAAAGTGATGGTGGCGGAAAACCTCGGCTATGGCGATATCCGTCCGGCGCTGCGCGATCTGATTGACGATGGCGCTCAGCTGCTGATTGCCCATGCCAGCGGTTACAACCAGGCGGCGCCAGAAATTGGCCAGCAGAGTAACGTGCCGGTGGCGGTCACCGACAGCCCGGCATCACTGAAAGCCGGGCTGGTCGCCGACTATACCGTCAGCGGCCATGAAGGCGCTTATCTGGCCGGGGCGCTGGCGGCGAAAATGACCCGTAGCGGCACGATCGGCGTAGTGGTCTCAGGCGAACCGCCATCATGGAATGCGCAATCAAACGCCTTTATTCGCGGCGCACGCGCCACCAAAGCCGATATCAAAATTCGCTATGCGGTGATTGGTCCGGCGGCCTATAGCGACGCCGCAGGCGGCAAACGCGTCACCTCCTCGGTGATTGCCGCCGGCGCCGATATTATCTTTGGTCAGGGCAATGGCTCCAGCTTTGGCATGTTGCAGGCGGTAGAAACCGCGAAAGCCGCAGATGGCGGTAAAGTCTGGTTTATCGATGTGATTGGCGATAAATCGAAAATTGATAAAGGCAATTTATTAAGTTCGGTATTATGGAATTTAACCCCGGTATTTACTGCCATGATCGGTGATTTAAAAGCAGATAAATATGGCAGCCATAATTACACCACCTCTTTAGCTGACGGTTCGATCAGTTTATTAAAAACCGCGCATATTCCGGATGACGTCTGGCAGAGTGTCAATCAGTTAAAAGATCAGATTATTGCCGGAAAAATCAAAATACCGGCCGAATATGATGCCAAATCCCTGCATGACTTATTAAACGCCGGTAAGTCTTAATTTGCTGATTAGCCGGAGGCCATGATGAGTGAATTATTGTCCGCTCCCCTGCCCGCGCTGTCGGTCAGGCAGATAACCAAACGTTTTCCCGGCATTGTTGCCAACAATCAGGTGGATTTTGCCCTGTGGCCCGGCGAGGTGCATGTGCTGCTGGGAGAGAATGGCGCCGGGAAATCCACCCTGGTGAGTATGCTGGCAGGTCTGTTACAGCCGGATGAGGGCAGCATCGAGCTGGAGGGGCAAATTCGCACGATTAACTCGCCACAACGGGCGCTGGATCTGGGGATTGGCACGGTATTCCAGCACTCAATGATGGTGCCGTCGCTATCGGTAGTCGATAACTTTGCGCTGGGTCAACGCTGGTGGAAACGCCCGCCACGCGCGCATTTCGCCGCAGAAATTCAGCGCGTCAGCCAGCAAATTGGCGTTAACGTTAATCCTTATGCTGAGGCCGGTTCGCTGTCGCTGGGTGAACAGCAGCAGGCGGAAATCGTCCGTACTCTGCTGCGCGGTAGCCGGGTGCTGATTCTCGATGAAGCAACCGCGATGCTGACGCCGCAAAACGCCAGCGAGCTGGGACAGCTGATGCGTCGGCTGGTGGCGCAGGGTTTAGCGGTGGTGTTTATCACTCACAAACTCAATGAAGCGCTGGACTGGGGCGACCGCATCTCGGTACTGCGACTCGGGCGCAAAGTGGGCGAAATTACGCCGGATAATTTGCGGGCATTACACCGTGAAGAGGCGACCCGTCAGGTCGTGCAACTGATGTTTAACCTCGATCCTTCGCTGAGCAGTGAAGTAGCGGGTGGTGTACGCCACAGCAGCTGCCAGCCAACAGCAAAACCGGTGCTGGAAATTCATGCGCTGGAAGTCAGCGATAAGCTGGTGCCGGTCAGCCGTGTTGAGCTGCGTATCCGTCCCGGCGAAATCGTTGGCGTCGCCGGTATTGATGGCAACGGCCAGAAACAGCTGGCGGAGGCGATTGCCGGTCAGCGTCCATTAAGCAGCGGCCGTATCTGGCTGGATGGCGAGTCGATAGAAAATTGCTCCATCGGTGAACGACGGCGGCGCGGTTTACGCTATGTCACTGATAACCGGCATGGCGAAGGCACGGTCAGCACCTTTCCGGTCGCCACTAATCTGCTGTTAAAACAGATTGGCGAAGCGCCGTTCTGGCGTCATGGCATTGAACAGTCGGCGGAAATTGCCCGCTGGAGCGCCGCGCGTATCCGTGAATATGATATTCGCGTACCGCAAACCGACACCCCGATCGGTAAGCTTTCCGGCGGCAATATTCAAAAAGCGGTGCTGGCGCGCGAACTTGGCGATACGCCACGGGCGGTGATCTTCTCCAAACCCACCTACGGACTGGATCTGCAGAATATCCGCTCAACCCGTCGCCGCATCCGCGAATCTGCCGCCGCCGGTAGCGCCGTGATGCTGATTTCCACCGATCTGGAAGAGATTCTTGAGCTGGCCGACCGCATCGCGGTGATGTCGCAAGGCCAGATTGTCGGCATTGTCGACAACGATCCTGCCGCCCGTAGCCGGGTGGGTGAATTGATGAGTGGAGTGCATTAATGAGCAGTCAATCCGGACCCACTGGCCTGACAACGTCAGGCGTCGCCTTTCCGCCGTGGATCAAACGGTGGCTGACCCGGCTCAGTTTTTCACTGGCGCCACTGCTGATTGCGCTGCTGATCACCGGCAGTCTGCTGCTGGTGATGGGGGTGAATCCGCTGGAGTATTACAGCTATATCGTGCGCAAAGGGCTGCTGACCCCGTCCGGGCTGGACGCCACCTTAACGCGGATGGGCCCGCTGTTACTGATTGCTGCCAGCCTGATCGTCGCTTTTCGCGCCGGGCTGTGGAACCTGGGTGGTGACGGCCAGTTCCTGCTCGGCGCGGTGACATCCTCCGCGCTGGCCCCTGCGCTGCTCGCCTGGGGGGCGCCGGTATGGCTGGCCCTGCTGCTGGCGATGCTGGCGGCGGCAGTGGTCGGCGGCGTCTGGGCGTTATTGCCCGGTCTGCTAAAAGCCTGGCAAAATATCAATGAAATCATTACCACCATGATGATGTCGTTTCTCGGTATTTCGCTGGCAAATGTGCTGGTAAAGCTGGTGTTTTTTGATCCCAGCACCACCGTGCCGCAAACCCGTACCCTGCCGTGGGAAGATCGCTTACCCATGCTGTTTGGCAGCCATATCTCCAGCGGGTTACTGCTCGGTCTGCTGGCGATTCTGGCGGTGCACTGGATGATGACGCGCACCGCCTTTGGTCTGCAACTGCGCGTGGTGGGCGCTAATCCGCAAGCGGCAATCCATGCCGGGATTTCCGTGAGCCTGCTGACGCTGGCAGTATTTGCCCTCTCGGCTGCCCTTGCCGGTCTGGCTGGCGCAGTGGAAATTATGGGAGTGCAGGGCAATGTGCGCGCCGACTGGAATCCGGCCTATGGCCTGGTGGTGGTGCCGCTGGTGTTTCTGGCGCGTTTTAACGGCTTTGGCACCATTGCGTTTGTCTTTCTGTTTTCCATGCTGTCGATTGGCAGTGAAAGTGCCGCGCGCCGCATGGATATTCCCAACCATTTCACGCTGGTTACGGTTGCGGTACTGATGCTGGTGCTGGGACTGACCGAATGTGTTGAACAGCGTCAACGACAAAAAGTGAGGGGATAGCATGGATCTGTTTACGGTTGGCTTTCTGACTTCACTGCTGCTGGGCGCAGTCACCGCTGGTGTGCCGCTGCTGCTGGCTGGTCTCGGTGAACAGCTGTCGGAAAAAGCGGGCGTCCTGAACATCGGCCTTGAAGGCATGATGCTTAGCGGCGGTTACCTGGGTTTTTACGTAGCCTGGCAGAGCCAGTCAATGGGATTAGGTCTGCTGGCGGGCGGTCTCGCCGGAGCCCTGACCGGCGGACTGATGGCGCTGCTGTGCGTCTGGTGGCGACTGAATCAGATTGTGGTCGGTATCGCCATCACGCTGGGCGCCGAGGGCGCGACCGCTCTGCTGCACTACTTTCAGTTTAGCCGCACCTATCCGCGACTGGGTAATATCGAAAGCTGGGCGATTCCCGGGCTCAGCAATATTCCGGTGCTCGGCCAGGCGCTGTTTAATCAGCCGCTGATTATCTATCTGGCAGTACTGGCGGTGCCGCTGTTTGCCATGATCTATCGCGGCACGCTGGCCGGTTTATATCTGCAGGCGGCAGGCGATAAACCTGCGGCGCTGGATGCCGCTGGCGTCAATGTATTGCGCACGCGTACGCTGGCGGTGCTGATCACCGGACTGTTTGCCGGTCTGGGCGGCGCGTTTATGTCTCAGGTCGGCGCGGGCATTTTTGTTCCCTTTATGACCCAGGGCAACGGCTTTATCGGCATCGTGTTAGCGATGCTGGCGCGCGGCAAACCGTTGTGGGTGCTGGCGGGCGCGCTGCTGTTTGGTTGCTGCCTGTCGATGACCACTGCGCTGCAGGTGCTGGGGGTGGATGTGCCGACCGATGTGATTCAGATGCTGCCATTTATTACCGTGATGCTGGTGCTGTTGCTGTTTGGCCGCCGCGCCAGTTTACCGGCGGCGCTTGGCGCGCCCTATATTCGCGGCGCGCGTTAAACCTGTACTGGCCGTAGCTACCGTTTTGACGTAAAGCGGTAGCTGCATAGTTTTTGCGCCGCGGCGGCTTGAGCGATATGGAAAAATTTGACCGCAGGTTATAAGTGACGGGCTTGATTCAGTTCATCTTCCGTCAGGCCGGTCATTTCCATCACATCAGCAAGCGCCAGCCCCCGGGACAACATTTTGCGTGCGACTTCCAGTATACCTTCCAGACGCCCTCTCTCGAGACCTCGTTCCAGACCTCGTTCCAGACCTCGCTTCAGACCTTTCTGCTCCAGCTTTTCTGCCATCGTCATCATCATTTCCTCATATTGTCCGGCCCGCTTTGCCAGCGCGCGGATAAATGCTTCCGGGTCCGCCGTTTCTCCCACCTGCAGCAGATAATTCATCGCTACAGTCACCAGCATATCGGTAGTGTAATCACTTGTTATCAGCGTTGCCAGCGGCTCCAGCAGCTTCATCAGGTCGCGTTCGCGAATATTTTTCTGCAGAAACTCCAGCAACGCCACCCCTTTGTGCGACATGATCTCATCGTTGGAGATCACTGTAACGTCCACCAGCGGAAAATCACCGCCGTAGACGCGCGCGGCCAGCTCCGGGTCATCAAAAGCCTGTAGCCAGTTCATCGGGTAAGGATAAGGGCTGGTAGTACCGTGGTAAAACAGGATGGGGATTACCAGCGGCAGACGATGATGCCCGGCATCAAGATGACGCTGCATCGCCGCGATGGCGTAGCGCATCAGCCTGAAGGTCATATGCCTGTCGGGCGAGCTCTGATGTTCTATCAGGCAGTGGATGTACCCTTCCCCGCGAACCGTTTTCAGCGAATACAACACGTCCGAATAGAACGCACGCAAATCCTCTTCAACAAAACTGCATGATTCCAGATGAAGTGTTGCCAAATCGCAATGCTTTAGCAGCGCCGGCGGCAGATGGATTTGCAGAAAATCCCTTGCGGCTGCAGGGTAAGTAAGAAACTGTTTAAAGACCGCATCATGCGGTGTAGGGGTTGCACCCATTCCGTGGCTCCTGTCATCCAGATTGACCTGCGCAGAATTTAACACATCTGATTAGCGGTTAAAATACAACCAGATATATTGATTTCGCACAGCAGCGCCGGTTTATAACTGACCATGATTAGCCAATCACCGCCATTGCCGCCGCCACGCCAGCGCCAATATCCAGCTGCGGCTCGCGTAGCTGATTAAGTGCCCCCGCCAGTGCGGTCAGCGCAATAATCGCAAACATCGGTTGCGCAGTCGGCCCCATATGGCCGACACGCAATACCTTGCCCAGCGTTTCACCGCGCCCTGACGAAAACATCACGCCATAACACTCACGCGCGCGCAGTCGCCATTGCGCTTCATTTACCCCGTCGGGCACGCGTATCGCAGTTGCCGTTGGTGAAGCAATGCTTTCATCCGCCGCCCACAGGCTAAGTCCCATCGCCTGAATCCCGGCGCGAAATGCCTGTGCGGTTAGCCTGTGGCGCGCCCAGACCTGCGCTGGCCCCTCCTGCAAATAACCGTCCAGCGCCGCCTCCAGCCCGTTGATCTCCGCCACTGATGGGGTATACGGAAAAGGTTTTTCCGCTGACCAGGCATCACGCCAGTCGAGCAGGCTGAGTACCGACGCACGCGGCGCAGCGTCATTGGCCTCGATTTTCCGCCAGGCAGCGTCAGATACCGCCACCAGGCTTAAGCCCGGCGGACAGCCGAGACATTTATTGGGGCCGGTAATAAACAGGTCCGCCTGGCAACTGGCCGCCGTCACCGCCACACCGGCAAACGAAGAAACCGCATCCACCAGCAGCAATTTGCCATGTTTTTTCACCACCCGCCCAATTTCATCCAGTGGGTTTAGGGTGCCGGACGGCGTGTCATGGTGGCAAACCACCACCACGGTAATCTGCGGATGACGACTAAGCCATGCATCAACCGCGACAGGATCAATCACCTGATTAAATTCAACGCGCAGCTCCTCAACCTGACGCGAATAGCGCCGCGCCCACTCAGAGAAACCGGCGGCATATACGCCGGAAACCAGATTCAGCACCATATCCTCAGCGCTAAGCAGCGATGCCGCCGCGGCTTCCAGCGCCAGTACCGGTTCACCCTGTAAGATCAGCGGCGGCGTGGCGCTTTCCAGCGCCTGTGCGGCCTTCAGGCTGACGCGTTCAAAGCAGTTCTGAAAAGCCGGGTCGTAGTCGTACCAGACCGGCATCGATAATGCCCGCGACACCGCCGGATAGACATCAACCGGACCGGTAGTCAGGGTAAATAACGGCTGGGCAAAGGCGGAACGCATCATAACCTCACAGGATAATGGCCAGACAGATCTTCACATTATGTCCCGCAACCTTAAAAATCAACCATTTCATAAATGGTTTTATTAGCACCATTTTTTCGGTTATGATAACTAAAAAACGCGGCCAGCCAATACTGAAACGCAAGAATCACAATTTATCCATATGTTTTTAAATGATTTTACTATCTAACCTATTTAACTGGTTGCATAACATGGATAATCGACATCAACTCTGCCCTGACGATCACGGGTACAGAAAACTGACAGGATCGCCTTATGACAACCATTAAATCTGCGGCAACCCGCTCACCGGTCAAGGAGAAGCAGCAGGAGAAGCTGGAACACCTTGTCAGTGAGATCAAAAAGCTGACCCAGACCAAAGGGATGTTACCGGCGGAGCGCGTGCTGGCCGGAAAACTGAATATCAAGCGCCATCTGCTGCGCTCAGCTTTACAACTGATGCGCGACCGCGGTGAGATCCCACCCGCACGTCCGGGCCGCCGCACCAGCGAGCCAAAAGCAAAAAGCCGCGTGGAGAAAGGCAGCAACCACAGCAATACGCCACAGGATGCGGTCAGTAATTTTATTGGCAGTGATCTGGTGCGATCCACCAATCCGCTGGAAGTGATGGAGATGCGCATGATGCTGGAACCGGCGCTGGCCAGACTGGCGGCATTACGCGCCTCGCCAGAAGAGATTGCGGCAATTAAGGCCGCCGCCAGCACGCCAGATGATCTGACCCCCAGCGAAGCCGACCAGCGTTTTCATCGCGCGATTGCCACTGGCTCACGTAACAGTCTGGTCAGCGAACTCTTTGTGTTGCTGAACCAGGTGGCCAGCGACAGCCGCCTGCGCTTTGCGCAAAGTGATGAAGAGACCACCCATGACCGTATCGCACAGCGAGACCAGGAACACCATCTGATTGCCGATGCCATCGCCAGCCGCGATTGCGACGGCGCCGAACGCGCCATGTGGCAGCACCTGGCGGTTGTGCAACAAAAAATCATCAGTCGCTTAGGTTTTGCACCTTCGAAGAAGGATTACGCCTGAGATCACCAGTAACGGGGGAAAGGTATGCGTCATTTTGATGTGCTGGTCATTGGTGGCGGTTCCGCAGGTTCAGTACTGGCCGCGCGTTTTTCAGAAAACCCGGATTGCCAGGTGGCGTTGCTTGAGGCTGGTGAATGGCCGACGGATCCGGATATCGCTAAGCCCGCGATGTGGCCGCTGATTCAGGGCAGAGCCTATGACTGGCAATACGCAACCTTAGCGCAATCCGGCACCGCAAACCGTATCCATCCCTGGCCACGTGGCCGTACCGTCGGCGGCTCCAGCTGCTTACACGCGATGGCGCATGTGCGTGGTCATCAGGATGATTTTGCCGCCTGGGCGCAGGCCACCGGTGATGACAACTGGTCATGGCAGGGTCTGCTGCCGTGGTTTATCAAAAGTGAGCGCTTTTCTGGCGGCGCCAGCGCGGTGCATGGCGCTGATGGTCCGTTAGATGTCTGGCTGCCAGATGCAGAGGTTCATCCGCTGGTGAAAAGCTATATGCAGGCCGGACTGAATCAGGGTGCGCCCTGGCTTGGCGATCATAACCGCGGACAGTTGTGCGGCGTCGCACCCAACTCGCTGACCATCCGTCAGGGCGAGCGGGTGTCAGCTGCCGATGCCTGGCTGAAACCGGCAGGTGAACGCCATAACCTGACACTGTTGTTACACACCGAAGTGGAAAAGCTGCTGCTCGAAGGCAATAAAATTAGCGGTGTGAACTGTATTATTGCCGGTCAAGCGGAGACCCTTTCGGCAGATAACGTGATTGTTGCCGCCGGGGCCCTGGCCTCGCCAGCCCTGCTGATGCGATCCGGTATTGGCTGCGCCAGTGAACTGGAGGCATTGGGGATCAGCTGTCAGCTGCCGCTGGCGCAGGTGGGTAAAAATCTGCATGACCATCTGCTGGCGGCGGGCAATGTGTGGCTGGCGCGTCAGCCGATTGGCAAAACCCGCTTACAACACTCGGAATCCCTGATGTATCTGCATTCGGCGGATATAACCCGGCGCGATGTCCAGCCGGATATTGTACTCGGCTGTGTCTGTGCGCCTTCAGTTGCCGACAGCTTTCCGCAGCCGGAACCGGGCACCACCTATACCCTGCTGTGTGGTGTTACCCGCCCCACCAGTCGCGGACAAATTACGCTCAGCGGCCCACACCGCAACGATAAATTACTGATCGACCCGGCTTATCTGCAAACAGAACATGACCGCCAGACTTTTATTAAAGCGCTAAAAATTGCCCGCCAGATTGGCAATGACGCAGCACTGAGTCCGTGGCGGGAAAAAGAGTGGCTGCCGGGAGAGCAGGTGCAGGATGATGCCGCGCTTAGCGAGTTTATTTCGCGGGCAGTGATTACGCATCATCATCCGGTAGGCACCTGTCAGATGGGAAAAACCGCGCAGGATTCGGTGGTGGATGGACGGCTGCGTATCCATGGTGTGGATAATGGTTATGTGGTGGATGCGTCAGTGATCCCCACCATTACCTGTGGTCCGGTTCATGCGGCGATCCTGGCGATTGCCGAGTCATTTGCCGGACGTTTCCGGTAGTTCCTTAAGTGCCTGCAAAGCCATGGGCGGCATTGTGCCGCCCATGGCCTGTTAATCTATCGTCACCACCCGCCCTTCGCTGGCGCTGATACGGGCAGCATCCAGCACTTTCAGCGTCAGGATCGCCTCGCTGGCGCTGACCGGCGGCTTACCGCCCTGCTGCACTGCCGCGGCAAACTGCTCATAATAGGCCTGATAAGCGCCCTGCTCAGAAGGGATCACTTTGTCGCCGTCTGCGGTGCGCAGTGTGCCCCACAATTCTGGCTTCTCAATTCCCCAACCGGCAGGATCGTCCACCGGTCGCAGACCGGCAAAAATAGCCTGTGCCTGTACATCAGTGCCCGATGCCGAGTAGCTGCCCGCATCGCCATAACAGCGCAGTTCGCGTGCCGTCAGATGATTAAGTTTGCTGGCGGAGAGGTGTGAATGCACCCCCGACTGATGGGTCAGCGTCAGTACAAAGCTGGCATCGGTCTGCTCCCCCTCGACGCTGACAAAGTCTAATTGTGCATACACGGTGCTGACCGGACCATGCAGCCAGATCGCCTGATCCACCAGATGACTGCCAAGGTCGCGCAGTAAGCCCCCCTGTGCGCCACCTTCCAGTGTGTTCTCGTCCAGATCCATCCGCGAGTGAAAACGCCACAACTGTCCCAGCGAACCTTGTTGCAGGACTTTACGCAGCGTCAGGATATCAGCGTCAAAGCGGCGATTATGGAACACCGCCAGCACTACCCCTTTGGCCCTGGCCGCCTGATCAAGCTCTCGCGCCACTTCAGCGCTGGGAGCAAAAGGTTTATCGGCAATAACCGCCACCCCGGCGGCAATCGCTTCCAGCACCAGTTCACGGCGCGTCGCCGGAGGGGTAGTAATGGTCACCGCATCAACCCCATCCGCCAGCATGGCGCTGAGGCTGGGATAGATTTTGACGTCTGGCAGGTCCGCTTTAACCCGGGCGATGGTTTCGGCAGCGCGGGCAACCACCCCGACCAGCTCAATACCCTGTGCCGCCGCAATAAAAGGCGCATGAAAATAACGTCCGCCCTGACCGTAGCCCACTAAGCCTAATCTCATACTTATTTCCTTATCTCGTTCAGTTGCCGTTAATAACGTCGCTTTGAATGAAAATAAAATTTCAAAACATGATTATATGAAAAACATAATCCATCAACAGCAAGCTGGCTGCATACCGGCGAGATGCAGTTTAGTGACCGGCATCACATAACAAGTGATGCGTTACTTCACTGGCGCATCCTGATCCTCATCTTCCGGGGCAACCTCCGGGATCTCCTCCTCGCTATTAACCATTACCGACTGGATCTCTTCCTCATCGATAGTCGGGTTCAGCGCCACTGCCAGCGGCGAGCTGGTCATCCCATCCGGCAACGCAACATGGGGGAACTGCACTTCATCAGAGGGGGTCACCGCAGAGACTTTCTGCCAGCTGAGCGCGGCAATCACCACGCCACACAGACAGAAAAAGGAGTAGAGCATATTGCCGCCCAGCGGCTGCATAATTGCGCCGGTCAGTAGCGGACCAATACAGGCGCCGATGCCAAACGCCATTAACAGGCAGGCGGTAAGCGAGACGCGGCGCTCGGGCACCACCTGATCATTGGCAATCGCCACCGCCAGCGGATAGAGGGAAAACTGCATCATGCTGACGGCAAAGGCCATGGCGACAATCAGCGTAAAGCTAAACTGCATCGGCAGGGCGAGTGGAATCGACACCAGCGCAAAGATCAGCGCGGTAATAAACAGCAGGCGATTACGGTCGATGCGATCTGACAGCCAGCTTAGCGGAAATTGCGACACCAGCCCGGCGAAGATGGTAATCCCCATAAAGACCCCGGTCAGGTGGGCGCTGAATCCCAGCTGGCTGATATAGACCGGCGCCATACCGTAAAACGCGCCCACCGCCATACCAATCACCAGCGTCATAATCAGCAGGCGCGGGATGGTTTTAAAGAAGTAGCCCAGCTCCATCGGCGCGGGGGACATCGGTTGCGCATTGGTGCGGGTGGTCAGCGCGATCGGCACCAGGCAGAGAGCGAAACAGAGCGCCACAATCATTAAGCTGGTGAGGCCAAAATCGCTCTGCATCACCAGAATAAACTGACCGGCGGAGAGGCCAAGGTAGGTCGCCACCATATACAGGCCAAAGATTACGCCGCGCTGACTGGCTTCCGCCTGATCGTTCAGCCAGCTCTCCAGCACCATATACTGGCACATCATGCACAGCCCGATAATCAGGCGCAGAAAAATCCACAGCGGTAAGAAATCGGTCAGCCCGTGGCCCAGCACCGATGCGGTAATAATTCCGGCGCAGGAGACATAGGCGCGGATATGGCCGACGCGCGCAATCAGGTTGTGCCCGACCTTACCGCCAATCACCAGACCGATATAGTTGGCGGCGGTAATGCCACCGATCAGCGCCCCGCTTACCTGCTCATGGGCAAGCCGCAGCGACACATAGGTGGTGAGTAAGCCGGATCCCAGCAGCATTAACAGGGTGGTGGTGTAGAGCGGCAGAAATGCCCGGAGAACCTTCTTCATTACGACTCCCTGTAGTTTTAATCCGCTGATTTTTACGGCCAGTCTGAAATCGTAGTCTTTTTTGGCGCTTTCGGGCAAATATCAGCGCCAGTTTCGGATTGATGGAAGTCATTACTACGGGTGGTGAAAACGCCGCCCGCCTCACAAATTACTGGCTAGTCAGTTCGCGAATATAGCGCTCGCGCAGACGCTGTACCACCGGCCCCGGCACGCCGCCGCCAATGGTATGGCCATTCAGCGCGACGACCGGTAACACAAAGGTGGTGGCGGAACTGATAAACAGCTCCTGCGCCTGATAAGCCTCTTGCGGGCTGAAGGAGCGCTCGACCACATTGATGCCTTCGGCGGCGCACAGCCGCAACAGCGTTGCACGCGTAATACCGGGTAAGATGGCATGGCTTAACGGCGTGGTGACCAGCGTATTATCCGCCAGCACCATATGACAGTTGGAGGAGCTGCCCTCAGTAATCAGTCCGTGCTCGACAAACAGCACATCATCAGCCTGCTGCGCGCGGGCATACTCTTTTGCCATACAGGCAGCTAATAAGCCGACAGTTTTAATATCACGACGCTGCCAGCGAATATCCTGCCAGGTGACCACTTTCAGCCCGTTCTGCAATTTGGCATGCTGCACAATCGCATGCTGCTGGGTGAACAGCACCAGCGTCGGTTCCACATCCGGGCCGGGGAAGTGAAAATCGCGCACACCGGCGCTGCCACGGCTTAACTGCAGATAAATCGAACCTTCATGCAGATCATTCTGCTCAATCAGCGTCAGATGGATCTGATGCAGCTGATCCGCACTCAGCGGCACCCGCAATGCCAGTTCTTTGCAGGAGCGTTGCAGCCGCTGCATATGACCGTCAAAATCCACCAGCTGACCGTTAACCACCGCAGTGACTTCATACACCGCATCAGCAAACAGGAAGCCGCGGTCGAAAACTGACACCCGCGCCTGATGCTGGTCAACAAACTCACCATTTACATATATCCGCTGCATTGTTATTCCCGTTTCCCTGAAGAGACGCCGCACCGCTGTTTCTGACCGTTACCGGTGGGCAAAGATATGACCCATAAACTCCACCATAGTATGCGCCGCCAGGTAAGAAGTCATGCCGGTTGCAACATCCAGCAGCGGATTCACCTCCACTAAATCGAAACCAATAATATCCATCCGTTCAGCCAGCGCACACAGGGTATCGCGCAGCTGGGCGTAGCTTAGGCCGTCAGGCTCAGCAGAGACGCATCCCGGCACCAGCGCCATATCCAGCACATCGATATCAATGCTGACGTAACACTTCTCACCAGCGGGTAACAGTGCGGCGATCTGCTGTGGGCTGCACTGGCGAAAATCATTTACCGGCACGATACGGCTGCCCTGCGCCTGTGCATCGGCGATTTCGCCCGGACGCACGCGCAGACTGCGGATCCCCACCTGCGTCAGGCTTTTTACCTGCGGTAACGCAGCAATATGGCGGAACGGCTGACCGTTGGTGTAGTGCATCTCGTGCTGCACCGGGGCAAAATCGAGATGGGCGTCAAACTGAATCACATGCACCGGCTCTTCAATGCCGCGAATCAGCGGGTAAGAGACCGAGTGATCACCGCCCATCGCCACCGCAATCACCCCTTTGCGCCGTAACTGGCGCGTCATCGCGGAGATATTTTCCATCGTTTGTGACAGATTGGTGGGCAGAATATCGATATCACCAACATCCTGAATCTTGCCGTCGGTAATCTCACTGGCAAGAAAATGCTGCTGACGCGCAATATCATAAAATCCGCTGGGGGAAAAGCGCATTGAGTGTTCACGGATACTGCGCGGCGCCATCCGCGTGCCAGGCATAAAAGGGGAAGCCTCATCAAAAGGCACGCCAAATATCGCCATTTCTGCCTGTAGCTGGGCGATATCCTCACAGTAGTTGGCGCGTAAAAAAGTGGAAATCCCGCTAAAGGCGCGATTGACCCGATCAACGCCACGCATATTGGTCATCTGATTCTCTCTGTTAACTGATTTTCTTCAGCAGCGCCTGCGTTCTGGCATGGGTCGGACTGGCAAATATCGCTGCGGCGTTACCCGCTTCGACAATGCGTCCCTCCTCCATGACCACCAGCGTGTCCGCCATCTCACGGGCGAAGGTCATTTCATGGGTCACGACCATCATGGTCATGCCTTCACGTGCCAGCTGTTTCATCACCGCCAGCACCTCTTCCACCAGCTCCGGATCCAGCGCTGAGGTGGGTTCATCAAACAGCATCACCTCCGGCTGCAACGCCAGCGCCCGCGCAATCGCCACGCGCTGTTTCTGCCCGCCCGACAGGCTGGCGGGCATCGCCGTGGCTTTATGCGCCAGCCCGACCTTCTCCAGCAGTTGCATCGCCAGCTGTTCAGCATGGGCTTTTGGCTGTTGCAAAATTTTGCGCGGGCCAATCGCCACATTGTTAAGGATGGTGAGATGCGGAAATAAATTAAACGACTGAAACACCATACCGACATGGGTGCGCAACGCGTTGAGGCGGATATCGTCGAGCATTTTGCCGTTATCCAGCAGTCGCTCACCGCAGATGCGGATTGAGCCGCTTTCCGCCTGCTCAAGACCGTTACAGCAGCGTAAAAAGGTGCTTTTGCCAGAGCCGCTTGGCCCGATAATCACCACCACTTCGCCGCGCTGCACCTCGAGGTCAACGCCATGCAGAATAGTGTTGTCGCCAAATGATTTTTGCAGCTTACTGACCTGAATAATGCCCTGACTCATTGCACCATCCCTCCGGCGCGCAGCTTGTTTTCCAGCTTGCGTAACGCCAGCATGGTGGCGCTGGTCAGTATCAGATAGATAAAGGCAATCACGATATAGACCTCCAGCGAGCGGTAGGAAACGCTGATAATTTTCTGCCCTTCATGCATCACGTCATGAATGGTTACCAGCGATACCAGCGCCGAATTCTTGGTCAGCGCAATAAACTCATTGGCCATTGGCGGCACCATACGCACCAGCGCCTGCGGCATAATCACCCAGCGCATCGCCTGCCCCGAGGACATGCCCATCGAACGCGACGCCTCCATCTGACCACGGTCGATCGACAGAATCGCCCCACGCACCAGTTCCGACACATAGGCGGCGGAGTAACAGCCCATACCAATCACCCCGCAGACAAACGCCGGGATCACGATGCCGAAATAGGGCAGACCAAAATAGAGGATAAACAGCTGTACCAGCAGCGGCGTGCCGCGCACCAGCACCACATAGGTGTTGCCAGCCAGCCACAGCGCTTTACGCGCGGGATTAACCCGCGCCAGACCAATCAGCGTGCCAAGAATGCAGCTTAACACCATGGCACACAGGGTTATTTCGATGGTCACCAGCGCGCCTGAGAGCAGATCCCGCCAGCCTGCCAGGGCCGGTGTAAAATCAAACGTGACCATATTTATGCTCCTTTAGTTGCCCGCAACGCCAAACCACTTCTCGTGGATACGCTGCCAGCTGCCGTCGGCGCGAATTGCCTGCAACGCTTTATTCAGTTCAGCGCGCAGTTCAGGCTCACGTTTACTGACGGCAATGCCGTAGTCCTCACGGGTTAACGGTTCGTCTAACACTTTGCTGACACCACGCGCTTTGGCGTACAGCAGCGCCGCCGGTTTACCGGTGACCACCGCATCAGCGCGGCCGGAAGTTAACGAGTTAAACATCTCCTCATTTTTTTCCACTTCAATCAATTTAGCGGTTGGGTATTGGGCATTCATCACGCTGACTGACTTCGTGCCCACCTGCACCGCTACGCGTTTACCGGCAAGATCGGCCGGGCCTTTGATGCTGGTGTTATCTTTATTGACCATTACCACCAGACCGGCAGAGAAGTAAGGGTCGGTAAAATCGACCACTTTTTTGCGCTCATCGGTGATATAGATCGCCGACAGAATAATGTCGGAACGTCCGGCCAGCACTGAAGGCACCATCGCTTTAAAGTCCATATCGGTGTACTCCAGCGGGCGGCCAAGCTTTTCCGCCAGCGCGCTGGCCATATCGATATCAAAACCAGTGCGCTTACCGTCCTTGATGTACTCCATCGGCGGGAAAGTGGGATCAATCGCCACACGTACCGGCTCAGCGGCCAGCGTGGAGCCGATATGCAACAGCGCAGGCAGGCAAAGCGTCAGCAATAAGGTTTTCAGTTTCATCAGCATCTTCCAGGTTAATTAACGCGTGGTATCGCAATAGCCCGCGCGGATCGCGGCCCCGATAAAATTGAGAATCAGACGGCCTGCAATCATGCAGGAGTGCTGGTTAATATCTTTTTCTGGCTGGATTTCAACGAAGTCCATCCCCACCACTTGTCCTTTGTTCACCAGGCCATGTATCAATTTTCGTGCCTGAACGAAGGTCACGCCGCCTGGCGCCGGTCCGGCAACCGCTGGCATACAGGTTGGATCAAGGCCATCCGCATCAATAGTCAGGTAGTAGCGGCCGCCATCGGGGATACGCGCCAGCACCGCTTCCATACCAATATCGTGCAATTCATAGGCAGTGATAATTTCAGCGCCCCATTTTCGTGCATAGTCTGCCTCCTCCTGGCGCGCACTGCCCGAAGCGCGCATACCGATCTGAATAATCTCTTTGACATACGGCAGTTCAGAGGCGCGTCGCATTGGGCTGGAGAGGCCATCTTTGATGCCATTGACCTCATCGCGCCAGTCAAGATGAGCATCGAGATGCACAATGGTGATCGGCCCCTGGTCGTCAAAAGCGCGCAGGATCGGGTTGGTGATACCGTGGTCGCCGCCCAGCACTATCGGGATCGCACCCGCCGCAAGGATCTTGCGCGTCGCCAGCTCGGCACGGCGGAAATGCCCGCGTGGATCGCTGAGATCGGCAGGCACATCGCCGCAGTCCACAAAGCGCACATCGTCGCGTCCCTGCAACAGCGGGCCATCAATATCAAAATCAAAGCGCTCCGGGCTGCGAATCACGCGGTCAGATGCCTGACGGATGGCGGTGGGTGCGTTAGTCTGATCGTTGTTATAATCCTGTGGGGTATAAGCCGCGCCATAAGGCATGCCTAACACGGCAAAATGCGCCTGCAGGTTATCCAGATCTAAAGCAAGTTCAGAAAATAACAGTGATTTATGATTAGTTTTTGGTGCAATGGTTAATTGTTCTGACATGGACTATTTCCCTGATGTGGCAAAAGATGTTACTGGTGATTGTATTAATGGTTACGCAGCCGGAAAACAGACTTTTTATGCAATCATCGTTGCAGGAAAAACAACCATGAAAAATAGAGTGCTGAATGAACGTGATTTAAGGGCGTTACGTATATTTTGCGTGGCGGCGCAGGCGGGTGGTTTTTCCGCAGCAGAAAATAAACTGAATATGACTAAAACCACCATTAGCCGGCAGATTAAATCGGTAGAAGATACGCTCGGCGCCAGGCTTTGCAGCCGTGGGCCGCAGGGCTTTGAGCTTACCGAGGCCGGTAAAGCCGCACTGGTTTATGCCCAGGAAGCGCTGGATGCCCTTGACCGTATATTTCCGGCGATTGATGCCAGCCGCGAAATTATTTCCGGCGATCTATCCATAGGATTTTCTGATAATATCATTGGCAATCCCGGTGGTTTTTTACATCTGGCATTAAAGGAATTACATCATACTGCGCCGCTGGTAAATTTATCGCTGCATACACTTACCGCGCCACAGCTTATTCAGGCGCTGCTTGATCGCAAACTGGATATAGCGCTAAAAGGCATCATGGAACATCAGAAGGTCATATCTTTACGTTATATTGAATTGTATAGCGAAAGCCATCAGCTCTATTTTATTGGCAGTGAAGTCACCGGTGAAAAACGGCCGGTGGTATTCCGTCATCAGCAGGCGTTTGTTGAAGAGAGTATCAGCCGGATGGGCTACCGTCGTGGCCCGGAAGCCAACGGCATTGAAGCGGTAGCAATGCTGATTGCCACCGGCCAGTATGTCGGCATTTTGCCGACCCACTATGCCGATCTGTTACGTCCGGTGCTGCCGTTGCAGGAAGTGCCCGGCACGCCGCGCTGGGAAGTAAAACATTATGCGGTCACCCACGGCTCACGTCCGCTCTCTCCCGCCGCTGAAACGATGCTGAAGCTGCTGCTCTCCAGCCACCGGCGCCAGAGCTAAAAGGGGAAGTCACAGGCATAAAGTCTGCTGTTTTTTCCGCATTTAATTACCCCCAGAATGGGATAAACGACACGCTGTTCTGCCATCAGGATAAAAACAATGAGTAAAAATCTGAACAAAGACACCAAAGTCTGCATGTCCCTGGCCGCGCGCCCCGGCAACTTCGGTACCCGCTTCCATAACTATCTGTATGACGCGCTGGATCTCGATTACCTGTATAAAGCCTTTACCACCAGCGATCTGGCGGCCGCCATCGGCGGCGTACGCGCGCTGGGTATTCGCGGCTGCGCCATCTCAATGCCGTTTAAAGAGGCCTGTATTCCCATGGTTGACGAGCTGGACGCCTCAGCGAAAGCGATCAACTCGGTTAATACCATCGTTAATACCGATGGCTATCTGAAAGCCTGGAACACCGACTATATCGCTATTGCCACCCTGTTGAAGCAGTATCAGGTGCCGACAGAGATGAGTTTTGCGCTGCGCGGCAGCGGCGGCATGGCCAAAGCAGTGGCCTGCGCGTTAAAAGATGCCGGTTTTAAGCACGGCTATATTATTGCTAAAAATGAAACCACGGGTCGTCAGCTGGCGGAGCTGTGCGGCTTTGAATGGCGTCTGAGTCTCGAAGGGGTGCCAGCGCCCGGCTTATTAATTAACGCCACGCCAGTCGGCATGAGCGGCGGTGTCGATGCCGATAAACTGTCGTTTAGCGCTGAAGAGATTGCCGCCGCCAGCGTGATATTTGAGGTGGTCGCGCTACCGGAACAGACGCCGCTGGTCGCCAGCGCGCGCAGCCAGCATAAAACGGTGATTACCGGCGCGGAAGTGTTTGCCATTCAGGCGGTCGAGCAGTTTGTGCTGTATACCGGCATCCGCCCGGATGACGCATTATTCCAGCAGGCCGCCGCTTACTCGCGGCAGTAGCGCAGCGGCAGCCTTAACAGCGGTGCAGACGGCGGACTACTTCAGCATAAAATCATATTGCAGATTCATTTTGATATCGTAGTAGTCCAGCCGATCGCCAAGGCTACTGCCGTTGCGATGCTCACGCGCTTTATTAAGGATCAGTAACGCCTTCAGCCCTTTCAGCATGCCATCTTGCGGGCGATAGCCAAATAGCAGGTTAGTGCCCATGCCATGGATCGGCACGCGATGCTGATAATCCTCGTAACCGCGAGTCAGCACCTGCGCCACACCAACATACGTATCACCCGGCAGATTCACTGTGCCGCCCGCCTGCCACGACCACATATCGTTATGGTTACGGTCAATACTGAGGTCAAACGGATAGCCCAGATCGGTGTCAACGCCAGAGCTCCAGTGCGGTCTGTCGCCGGTTCTGGCCGCCGCCATAAACAGCGACCCCGGCGGCGCAACATAGCTTAGCTGTCCACTGACGACATAGCCGTACTCCGGACCATCATCGCGGACGCTGAGTCCATTCAGCCTGGCATAAAACGCCATAAACTCCGGCTTCAGATACTCGCGCTGATCGTCCGCCAGCGGAATACAGCCTGCGGCTTTGGTCATTAGCTGAAGCGCCACATCCTGCTGCCAGGAGACCGCCGCACCGGCAGATTCACACTGGCGTCGCCAGGCAAGCGCGCTGATATATTGTGGCCGAAACAGATCATGTTTCAGCGTGGTGGTATTAATCGGCCCGGTTTTATGCACCCCCTCGGCGACATCAGAATAGTTATATACGCCAAAGCGATACATGGCATAAATATCCAGCTGTGGATTAAGCTGATATTTAAGCAGCGCCGCATCAGAGAGTGATGGCACAGTACGTTGTGATGATGAATTAATAATTAACAGATCGTCGCCACCGCTGTATTGCGTATCCGTCACCATACGACCGACTTTAAACTGCAACTGCGGTGAAAGGTTTATTTTTAACGCCGCAGTATAACGATTGAAACTATCATGATCATTTAAATACCAGCGGCTACTCCAGTTATCACGCGCGCCGAGTTTATAAACATAAAAGTCGCCAATATCGACACCGATAATATCGCGGTAATAACCGCTGTTATACTCCAGCGCCAGCCCCTGCACCCAGGCATAGATATCTTTACCGTTACCGGCGCTGGGCTTCTCCGCCCTGCGAAGTTCATTCCTGACACGTAATCTTAAAACATCCTCTTGCTGCTCAAAGGAGGATGCTACAGCCTGATAAGATAAGCAGAACACAACCCCACAGATTAACTGCGTTTTGGTGATGTATTTCATATAACTCTTATCCCCGGAGGTGTTTATTATTCGATTTTGCTGCGATAAACCTTATGCTCTTCGAGTTGTTCAAGGAATTGCTGACTGGTGGTTTTTCTTTTTTCAATCTCCTGTACGATCTCCTGATATTTCTTTTCGGTGAGTGGATAACAGCACATACCAATAAAGGCGAGGAACAGGCAAAGGGCCGGAATAATCGCCACCGCCAGTTTAATACCGGTGATGGCCTCGGCGGTTTGCGGCTGATTGGAGACATAACCAAATCCCACCAGAATAAACGCCGGTAGCGAGCCGCCAATCGCCTGACCGCATTTACGCGTAAAGGAGAACAGCGAATAGGTCAGTCCTTCAATCCGCACGCCGGTCTGGTATTCGCCATATTCAACCGTATCGGCTTCCAGCGCCCACATCACGGTCATACACAGACTGGCGCCAAACGAGGCGCAGGCGAACAGGAAAAACGCCATATAGATCGAAGAGGAGAGAAAGAAGAACAGCGTCAGATAACTGAGCGCGGCGATCCCCGAGCCGAGAATAAAAGTGGATTTCTTACCGTAACGTTTGACCAGCCGCGGCACTAACGGAGCCGCTAACACAGCGCCGAGAAAGGTCTGAATAAAGATCAGCACGCTAAAATAGCTCATATCATGCAGAATATAGCGTACGTAATACAGCCCGGCGGCGCTGAGGGAGAAGGTGCCGGTCAGTGTCGCTATCGCCACCAGACAGAGAATAATCAGTGGCCGGTTGCGCTTAATGGTTTTCAGGCTGATGCGCAGCGTCGGTTGCTGAACCACCCGGGTAATATTCTCCTGAGTGGTGCGGAAACAGATCCAGTACAGCGCCACGCCAACCACTGCCAGCACACAGGTGTAGAGGGTATAGACAGACTGCGACTCACCGTGTCTGCTGTTAATCGCCGGAGCAATCACAAACGCCAGCAGCGTATAGGTAAAAGAGGCCATAATGGTGCGCGCCGCGCCCAGCTTTGCCCGCTCCTCGGGATGCTGAGTCATGGCGGTAGAGAGTGAACCGTAGGGAATATTGACCAGCGAATAGGCCAGTCCGAGCCCCATATAGGTCAGATACATATAAAAGATTTTATGGCTGTCGCTTAGCGCGGTGGGAACTGAGAATACCAGCACGCTAAATACCATCAGCGGTACGGCGCCAAACAGAATAAAGGGGCGGAATTTTCCCCAGCGCGTTTGCGTGCTGTCGACCACCCGGCCCACCACCACATCCGCCACCGCATCGAAGATCCGCACCAGTAACAACATCGTCCCGGCTACCGCGGCATTAATGCCGACGGTATCGGTGTAGTAATTCAGCAAAAACATCGCGCCCATAGCAAAGGCGAAGTTGTTAGCAACATCGCCTAAGCCATAGCCCACAATATTTTTCCATGTGAGGCTATTTTTCATTAGTGATTACTCCGCGCTGCCGGGCTTGATAAACGGCTGCTGAGAAGTCCAGCGTTCGCGCAGGACAAAGGCCGAAGACTTCGGTTTTCTGTCGCGGGTAAACACCCCTTTTTTATTCCCACCGACGCGAATAATGTTCTGTGAGGTAGCAAAGTCGGCGAAGTTCCACACATGTTCGCCCACTACCGCCCCCACGCGGTCGAATACCCGGTGATACATCGCCAGGAAGGCATTCTGGAACTCTTCGCTCCACATCTCCTGATACGTAGAGTGCAGACCGGCCAGCGTATCGGCGCCATATTCGGTGATAATAATCGGACGATGCAGCTTCTCCTGCCATGCCCGTAACTCTTTCTCCAGCTGCTGTTCCGCTTTCTCGAGGTTGCCGGACTGAGTGTACCAGCCGAAGTAACGATTGAGGCAGACCACATCAAACAGATCGGTGATGGTGTCGCTTTCTGCCGTACAGAACATAACATTGACGCAGGTGATCGGACGGCTGGGATCCAGTTTGCGTGTCGCTGCCGCCAGCGGCGCGAAGTAGTCACGCGCGCCGGTCTGGTTAGCATCCGGCTCATTGGCGATGCTCCACATCACTACCGACGGGTGATTTTTGTCGCGGGCAATCAGCTCTTCAATTGCCCGCAGATGCGCCTGCTGTGTTTGCTGATTAACGGCTTCCTCAGAGAACAGCGCTTCCGGCATCGTATTCTGACTAAACGTAATACCCAGCGCGAGGTTAAGGCCCACCGCCGGGGTTTCATTGATCACCACAATGCCGTGTTCGTCGGCCCAGTCGAGCATCTCTTCCGCGTAGGGATAGTGCGAGGTGCGGTAAGAGTTAGCGCCGATCCAGCTCATCAGCGCGTGGTCGTGCACCATCAGTACATTATCAAATCCTTTACCGCGAATATCAGCATCTTCATGGCGGCCAAAACCGGTGAAATAGAACGGTTTATCGTTAATCAGGAACTGTTCGCCGACGACTTTAACCGTACGAATACCGACGCGGACAAAATAGTGATCCTGCTGGCCGTCCGCCTCGTTCTCCACCCACAAGGTATAGAGATAGCCTTCACCCGGTTGCCATAATGTCGGTGACTTGACCAGCAGATCGCCCTGTGGCCCGCTGCCCTGCGCCACCACATTTTGCTGATGATCTTTCAGCAGTACGCTGACCTTACCCGACGCTTTGACCTGATAGCTGACGGTAGCCTGCTGATGGTTTTCGGTCAGCGAGGTCACCACATGCACATCGCTGATAGGATTTTTCGGCGTGGTATACAACATCACGCTGCGGTGAATACCGGCGTAGTTAAAGAAGTCATGGAAATAGAGCTGTTCGCGTTTCCCTTCTTCATCTTCCACCACCATGCCTGGCGGGATAGTCTGCCAGCTTAACTGGTTATTGACGCAGACGGTGATCCGCAGCGGTTCACCCGCTTGCAGCAGATGGCTGATATCATGCTCAAACGGTGTATAACCGCCCTGATGTTCCATCACCTGCTGCTCGTTGACCCACACTTTGCCATAGTGGGTGACCGCATCAAAACGCAGCACCACCCGGCGGCCCTCCCAGCCAGCCGGTACGATAACGTTCCGCTGATACCAGACATTGCCGACATGGTTGCGAATATCAGCATCGGCGAACTGCTCATTAAAGCTGCCCGGCACCGCAATCTCACGGCTGTTTTGCAACGGCTGACGCCACCACTGCTGGTTCATTCCCTGATTGTCGCTGTCGACCACAAACGCCCATAAGCCATCCAGATTCTTAATTTCACGGGATCGGGTTTCTACTGGTTTTAACATCGGTTCGCTTCTCCATCTTGTGAGTAAATGTCGCTTCAGGTTGACCGGCTATTTTATTGGTCAACCAAATTTTAACCGTGTAAAAGAGATAGCATGTGCCAGAAGGGAGCGTTACCGCGATAAAGATGAACTGCCGTCTCGCTCGCAAAAACGCAGGCGCAACTGACAGAAAGACGACAGGGCTCACGAACGACGCGCGCGGGCGATTGACTTTAGTGGCAAGATGATCAACCGAACGTTCGTTCTAGTTTTTAATCCAGCAGGCATCGCCAGATAACATTATCTAATTAAATGGTTTTAAAGGAGTTTAACTGGTAAAGCGGTGATTACTGCCGGATACCCAGCAGACCATTAATCATGGCGGTCAGGGTGTTTCGCCGCTGCTGGTCACTAAGCTGCATCGCGCTGCCGGTATCCGCCAGCACGCCATAGGTTAGCGACAGTAACAAACTGGCTACCGCGTTTAAATCGATATTCGCCGCAATCGCGCCTTGCGCTTTGCCCTTCTCCAGACGCTCAATCACCCGCTGCATAATCGCCTGGTGCTTGCGCTCCAGCATCTCTGCCACCAGCGGATTGCGCATACCTTCGGCCATGATTTCGATGACCAGCGAACGCTGCGCCTGATCTTCTTCACGTACCGCCAGCAGGTTAGCAATCATCTCCTCAACCACATCGCGCTGTTCGGCGCTGTCATCAAAGCGTGCAAAGGCACGTTGTTGATCCTGCTGAATAATTTCCTCGATCAGCGCTTCTTTGCTGGCAAAGTGGTGATACAGCGTGCCCGGACTCATATCACAGGCCTTGCAGATGCTTTTCATCGAGGCGCCATGAAAACCATCGCGCGCAAAACAGTGGCGCGCGGCGGTCAGCACGCGCTGTCGCGACGGAGAAGAAATTTTGCAATCAGAAGTCGTCACGTTTGAGCTTCCCTTGATTAACCGGCAACTGTGTCAGGAATTCGCTTCGCTTAATGGCCAGGAGGTAAACAGATAGCCGTCAAAGTTAATATCATCAACGTCGGAGAACTCAAGCAGACGTACTTTCACGTTTTCAAGATGTTGCCACATGGCGAGCTTCGCCGCCCGCGCATCTTTCTTGATCAGTGCGGCAAGGATCTGCTTATGGTCGGTCAGCCAGGCCTGGCGGTAGTGAGTATCCTGCAAATGGCGATGCAGCTGGATCCACATCGGGTTATTCTCACGCCACTGCCAGGACTGTTTA
Organism: Winslowiella toletana; assembly: GCF_017875465.1. Taxonomy (NCBI): domain Bacteria; kingdom Pseudomonadati; phylum Pseudomonadota; class Gammaproteobacteria; order Enterobacterales; family Erwiniaceae; genus Winslowiella; species Winslowiella toletana. Next base: position 3,513,528 of record NZ_JAGGMQ010000001.1, on the reverse strand, counting down.
AACAGCTCCACCAGCATGCTGTTATGGGTCGCTTCCGCAATCGCCAGATGGAACTGCATATCACCACTTTCATGGTCTTCGCTGGCCAGCTCCTGCTCTTCAATCTGTAACGCGCGGCGCATCTTGACGATATCGTCGCGGGTCGCCTGCAACGCGGCAAACTCGGCGATATTGCTCTCCAGCAGCTGACGCGCTTGCAGCAGCTCAAACGGTCCGGCGTCGTTGCACTGACTGCTGTCAGCGGCATCAGCGTTGTGATCCTGCGGCAGCATGACGACAAAAATACCGGAGCCACGACGCACCTCAATCAGCCCTTCAATTTCCAGCATAATCAGCGCTTCGCGCAGCACGGTACGCGTGACATCCAGCTGTTCGGCGATTTCACGTTCCGGAGGCAGGCGATCACCCAGCGCGAATTGCTGCCGGATAATCATCGTACGTAGCATGCCGCCCACTTCCTGGTAAGGACGTTGTGGGCGCGGTGGAATGGATGACGCTTTCATGGTGGTATCCGCTTTATGTTGCCAGTAACGCCGCTAATTCAGGGCAATATTCAGACTATACCATAAGTGGTTGATCAATTTTCGGCAAGCGGCGACCCGCTGGTCGCCTGAAAATTACACGCCGGAGAAATAGCGCTGCGCATTGTTAAAGCAGATATCTTTCACCATCTGTCCGAGCAGTACTTCGTCATCCGGCGCCTCCCCTGCCTCCACCCACTGGCCCAGCAGATTGCATAACAGGCGGCGAAAATATTCATGCCGCGTGTAAGAGAGAAAACTGCGTGAGTCAGTCAGCATGCCGACAAACTGGCTCAGCAGCCCAATCTGTGACAGCTGCTCCAGCTGACGCAGCATGCCGTCTTTCTGGTCGTTAAACCACCAGCCGGAACCAAACTGCACCTTGCCAGGCATCCCGCTGCCGGGAAAGTTACCGATCATCGTCGCCAGCACTTCGTTATCACGCGGATTGAGGCAGTAGAGAATCGTTTTCGGCAGCTCATTGCTGATATCCATACTGTCGAGCAGCCGCGACAGCGGCCAGGCAATATTGTTATCGCCAATCGAGTCAAAACCGCTGTCAGCGCCTGACTGACGCAACATCCGCGTGTTGTTATTACGCAGCGCGCCAATATGCAGCTGCATCACCCAGCCGCGCGCCGCATACTGTCGCCCCAGCCATACCAGCACAGCGCTACTGAACTGGGCGATTTCCAGTTCTGTCAGTGCGTTACCGGCCAGACGTTTCGACAGGATCGCATCCAGCAGCCGATCGTCCGGCACCGGCGCATAGCGCAGGATATCGATGCCGTGATCAGCGGCGCGACAGCCGTGCAGGGCAAAATGGTCCAGACGCCGGGCCAGCGCCACCCGCAAATCATCAAAACGCGTAATCGCCACATCTGCTGCGGCTTCCAGCTGTTGCAGATAGGAGTTAAACCCCTCCAGCTCAATTTTAAACACTTTATCCGGTCGCCAGCTGGGCGCCACTTCAATATCAAAGCTACCATCTTCGGCAATCTGGCGATGATATTGCAGCGAATCAATCGGATCGTCAGTCGTCCCCACCATTCGCACATTCATCTGGCGCATAATGCCGCGCGCCGAAAATTCCGGCGTAGCCAGCTGCTCATTGCACTGATGCCAGATGCGTTCGGCGGTGGCCGGTCCGAACAGCGTGCCGGTGATGCCAAATGGCCGTCGCAGTTCAAGATGGGTCCAGTGGTAGAGTGGATTTCCCAGCGTACGCGGTACGGTGCGCGCCCAGGCCTGATACTTATCGTAATCACTGCTGCTTTTGCCGGTGATCAGTGACTCATCGACCCCCATCGCCCGTAACGCGCGCCATTTATAGTGATCGCCTTCCAGCCAGATTTGCCCGAGGTTGGCAAAACGACGATCTTCGGCAATCTCCTGCGGGTTAAGATGACAGTGGAAATCATAAATCGGCATTGCGGCGGCATAGTGGTGATACAGCATGCGTCCGGTGGCGTTTTGCAGTAAAAAATCTTCAGTCATAAATGCGGTCATTATGCTTCTCCTGACGGGTTAAGGGCTGCCACCGCAGCAGCCGCGCCATTGTCCAGTATCTGCAGGTAAGCATCGCTTACGGCCCTGACAAACCGCGGATTATCCGGCAGGTCAGTGCCAAAAATAGCGTGGATGCCGAGCAGCGCACGCACCCGCTGCTGCGGTTCGGCATACTGCTGATGAATCGCCTGTAGCTGCGTCAGCAACGGGTCAACCACGTCAATAACGCGCCCCTGTTCATCTGTGCCGCTGACATAGCGCATCCAGCCAGCCACTCCCAGCGCCAGATGACGCCATGGCTGGCCTGCGGCAAGGTGCTGGCGAATCGGATCAAGCAGGCGCTGTGGCAACTTCTGGCTGCCATCGATAGCGATTTGTCCGGTGCGATGTTGCAATGACGGGTTACTGAAGCGCTCAATCAGTTGCGCGGCATAGCGGTGAAGATCGGTATCTGCTGGCATCGCCAGTGTGGGCGCTTGTTCCGTCAGCATCAGGGACAGCGCAGCCTGGCGGAATGCGTCATTATTGATGGTTTCGGCAATCGTCTGGTAACCGGCGAGATAGCCGAGATAAGCAAGGAATGAGTGGCTGCCATTCAGCATGCGTAACTTCATCAGTTCAAACGGCGCCACATCATCGACAAACTGCGCGCCGACCCGATCCCACTGTGGACGGCCATTCACAAAATGATCTTCAATCACCCACTGGCGAAAAGGTTCGCAGGCAATTGCGCAGGGATCAAATACCCCCAGTTGCGCGCCAATCTGTTGCAGACTCTGCTCAGTGGCGGCGGGAACAATGCGATCCACCATGGTACAGGGAAAGGTCACCTGCTCTGCTATCCACTGCGCCAGCCCGGCATCGCGCGCGCCTGCCAGCCCGAGTACCGCCGCTTTTGCCACCAGGCCATTGTCACGCACGTTATCGCAGGAGAGCACGGTAAACGGCTTAAGCCCCTGCTGGCGGCGCAGATACAGCGCCTCAACAATATAGCCAATGGCGGATACAGGCTGTGCAGGATTAAGCAGATCCTGTTTAATCAGCGGGTGATGCTGATCAAGCTGACCGCTGGCGCCATCGGTGCAGTAGCCTTTCTCGGTAATCGTCAGTGAGACAATGGCGGTTTCTGCGCGCGTCATCGCCTGCAAAATCGCTTCACCGCCGTCAGATTCCGCATGCAGCGCCTGTTTAACCGCGCCAATAATTTTTAGCTCGCTGCTGTTCGCGCCACGTTCCGCCACGGTATACAGCAAATTCTGCGCTTTCAGCTGGTCGATCAGGCGCGCGCCATGACCGGACATCAGGCTCACTTCACATATCCCCCAGTCGCTGTCGCTGATCTCCAGCAGATGGTGGGTGTACAGCGCCTGATGCGCGCGGTGGAAAGCACCGCAGCCAAGATGAACAATACGCGGCGCCAGGCGTGTGGCGTCCCATGCCGGACGCCTGACGGAAAGCGGACTGTTGGCAATATTCTGTGCCATAACAAACTCCTGTTAAATAACCACCCTCGCCGGACGGCAGGGTTAAGCAGACTCAGAACCGGGAAAAACCGGGAGCCGCATAACGCGAATGTGTTATGCGGCGGGAGATCAGTGGCTGAAGAATGCGCGCTGGATTGCCAGCTCCACACCACGCAGTTCGGCCAGACCTTTCAGGCGACCAATCGCCGAATAACCTGGATTGGTTTTCTTGTTCAGATCGTCCAGCATCTGGTGGCCGTGGTCAGGACGCATCGGGATGGGATCTTCAGCACCAGCGCTCTTACGGCGATGCTCTTCAGTGGCGATCGCTTTTATCACCGCATACATGTCGACATCGCCGTACAGGTGTTCCGCTTCGTGGAAAGTGTGCGGATTCTCTTCACGCAGTGTGGAACGCAGATGGGTAAAGTAAATGCGCGGACCAAACTCGGTGATCATCTGCACCAGGTCATTATCGGCACGCACGCCGTAGGATCCGGTACACATAGTAAAGCCATTGGCCGGACTGCTGACGTTGTCCACCATCCACTGCATATCTTCAATCGTTGAGACAATGCGCGGCAGGCCAAGGATCGGACGCGGTGGATCGTCGGGATGCACCGCCATGCGGATCCCCACCTGCTCCGCCACCGGAATAATGCTGTTAAGGAAGTAAGCGAAGTTCTCACGCAGCCGGGCTTTATCGATATCTTTATAGCGCTGCAGATGCTGGCGGAACTGCTCAAGAGAGTAGCCCTCTTCCGCCCCCGGCAAACCCGCAATAATATTGGCGGTCAGCTGTGCTTTTTTCTCATCGCTCATCTCCGCAAACCGCTGATTAGCCTGCTCCACCTCGTCAGCGGTGTAACCTGCCGCGGCGCCCTCGCGTTGCAGCAGGTGCAGTTCAAATACCGCAAACTCAATCTGGTCGAAGCGCAGCGCTTTGGCGCCATTTGGCAGCTGATACGCCAGGTCGGTGCGGGTCCAGTCCAGCACCGGCATAAAGTTGTAGCAAACGGTAGAAATGCCGCACTGCGCAAGGTTACGCAGCGACTGCTGGTAGTTGCTAATCCACTGCGGATACTGGCCAGAGTGAGTTTTGATATCCTCATGAATCGGCACGCTTTCCACAACCGACCACACCAGGCCCGCCGCTTCTACCGTCGCTTTGCGCTTCAGGATCTCCTCCACCGTCCACACTTCACCATTCGGAATATGGTGCAGTGCGGTGACCACCCCGGTCGCCCCGGCCTGGCGCACATCGGCCAGCGTTACCGGATCATCGGGACCATACCAACGCCAGGTCTGCTTCATGCTCAATCCTCTTATTGTCTGTAATTCGCTTAGCGCTAAACTCAGTGATTTGCCAAATGATGTCAACCTGAGACACAAAATTGGTTAACCACATCACAAACTGATGATCTTTGCATCGCAGAAATGACGAAAAATCAATGGAATTGAGCCAGCCAGAAGGCCAGAAAATTTATCAACCAATTTATCAGCATTCACTGCAAACTTGGCCTGGCCGGGCGAATCAGCTGGCGTTGCGACAGAAATGTCACGCGCTAACACCATGCCTGTTTAAAACACGCTAACGCTACTATTTTCAGCGCTTTTTGTGATCGCCTTCTGATTACACACAGCTGATAATTGCCGTAAAAAGACGTTAGAGAGATAACTGGCAATGCATGTATAGCGCATAACATTTTACACCTACAGACCGACTAATAATAAAATAACGGGATACCTTATGAAGCTCTCTGAACTCACCACAAGGGAACGGCACAATTTCAGCTACTTTATGCTGTTCTTTTTCTTCTACTACTTCATCATGTCGGCGTACTTTCCCTTTTTCCCGGTGTGGCTGGCGGAAGTTAATCATCTGACAAAAACCGAAACCGGGATGGTCTTCTCCTCCATCGCGCTGTTTTCGATTGTCTTCCAGACTGCCTTTGGTCTGATATCGGACAAACTGGGACTGCGCAAGCACCTGCTCTGGTGCATCGTGATTCTGCTGATTCTGTTTGCTCCCTTCTTTATCTTTGTTCTGTCGCCACTGCTGCAATTTAATATCTGGCTCGGCGCGCTGGCGGGCGGGATCTACCTTGGCTTTGTCTTTTCCGGCGGTTCTGGCGCCGTCGAGGCGTATATCGAGCGCGTCAGTCGCACCAACCGTTTTGAATATGGTCGGGTGCGGGTATCCGGCTGCGTCGGCTGGGCGGTCTGCGCCTCATTAACCGGCATTCTGTTCAGCATCAATCCGAATATCACGTTCTGGATCGCCTCAGGATTTGCGCTGGTGCTGGCGCTGCTGCTGATCCTCTCACGCCCGCAACCAGGCCAGAGCGAAGTGGTCATCGATAAGCTCGGCGCTAATCAACGCGAATTCTCGCTAAAAATGGCCGGTGAATTATTGAAAATGCCGCGTTTCTGGGCGTTTTTACTGTACGTAGTAGGCGTGGCGAGTATCTATGATGTGTTTGACCAGCAGTTTGCCAATTTCTTTAAAGGCTTCTTCTCATCACCACAACAGGGAACCGAAATATTTGGTTTCGTCACCACCGGCGGTGAATTGCTGAATGCGATTATTATGTTTTTTGCCCCGGCGATTATTAACCGTATTGGCGCTAAAAATGCCCTGCTGGTGGCGGGAGCCATTATGTCGATTCGTATCATTGGCTCCTCTTTTGCCAGCAGCGGCGTTGAAGTGATTGTGCTGAAAACGCTGCATATGTTTGAGCTGCCATTTCTGCTGGTCGGCACCTTTAAATATATCTCGTCGGTGTTTGACCCGCGCCTCTCCGCCACGCTGTTTCTGATTGGTTTTAACCTGTCGAAACAGCTTTCCGGCGTCGTGCTGTCAGCCTGGGTCGGCCAGATGTACGATTCTGTCGGTTTCCATCAGGCTTACCTGATCCTTGGGCTGATTACCGCCAGTTTTACCCTGATCTCGTTCTTTACCCTCACCGGGCGCGGCGCAAGCGGGCTGCTCACCCCCGACGCCAGCAAAGCCTGATTTAACTACGGTTGCTATAGCCAGTGATGGCTGTAGCAACCTGGCTACATTTCGCTAATCCAAAGCAGATCGCAGATTTACTTTTTTTACGTAAAGTTAACAGCCCCTCCTGCCGATAAGCCCCCCTGATGCGGACTTAAATAAAATTATCATAATCATGGAGGAGACCTGCCAGTGAGTTCCCAAACCAGCCATCGCGGTAACGAATATATGCTCGCCGACGATACCACTCTGATGACCACTACCGACGCCAGCGGCAATATCACTTACGCCAATATGAGTTTTGTCGAGGTGAGTGGCTACGCGCAGCACGAAATCGAGGGGCAGCCCCATAATCTGGTGCGCCATGCAGATATGCCGAAACAGGCGTTCGCCGATATGTGGGCCACCATCAGACAAGGACTTCCCTGGAGCGGGCTGGTTAAAAACCGCCGCAAAAATGGCGACTATTACTGGGTGCGCGCCAATGTGGTGCCGCTGATCCGTGACAGTAAAATCATCGGCTATATGTCGGTGCGGATTAAACCCAGCCGCGAGGAAGTGAACTCCGCCGAACAGCTGTATCAGCAAATGCAGCGCAGCGAACTGCGTAGCTGGCGGTTGCATCAGGGCATTCTGCTGCGTCGTGGGCCGCTTGCCAGCCTCTCGGCACTGAAGACCATGCCACTGCGCTGGCGCATCCGCTCGGCCAGCGCCGGTTTCTGGCTGCTCAGCCTGCTGAGTTGGTTAACCGCTGGCGTTGCCGGGGGCGCGCTGGCGCTCTCTGCCGGACTTTCCCTGCTGGCCACAATGGTGATCTGCGGCTGGCTGGAGTGGCAGATATCCCGTCCGATGGAGAAAGCCTGTCGCATGGCGCTGAATGTCGCCACAGGTGCCAATAGCCAGGTTGCAGGTTTTGATCGCGTTGATGAAGTCGGCATGACCCTGCGCGCGGTGTCGCAACAGGGACTGATGTTTCGCTGGCTGGTTAACGACGTGCGCGCGCAGATTATGGCGGTTCATCAGGCCAGCGATGCGCTGTCGCAGGGCAGCGAGAAGATCGCCAGCCGCACTGAACAGACGGCGGTCAGCGTGCAGCAAACCGCCGCCGCGATGGAGCAGATGACCCGCGCGGTAGAGAAGAATACCGACAACACCGATAAAGCCAATAGCTTCTCATCAACAGTTAATCAGGCAGCGTTAGAGGGGCGCGAGGCGGTACTGAGCGTTGTCGGCACCATGGATAAAATAGCCGAGAGTTCGACGCAGATCGCCACCATGATCAGCCTGATCGACAGCATTGCCTTTCAGACCAATATTCTGGCGCTGAATGCGGCAGTGGAAGCGGCGCGCGCCGGTGAACAGGGTAAAGGCTTTGCGGTAGTCGCCGGCGAGGTGCGCAGTCTGGCCAATCGCAGCGCGCAGGCCGCCAGCGAGATCCGCCAGCTGATTAAAGCCAGTACCCTTAATGTACAGGATGGCGCCAGTCAGGTGCGCGAAGCGGGTGAAGCGATTACCGAAATGGTCGAAAAAGTGCAGAGTGTGAAAGCGTTACTGAATCAGATCAGTATGGCGACCCATGAACAGGGAACCGGTCTGAGTGAAGTGGGTAAAGCGGTGGAAGTGCTGGATCAAAATACCCGTCAGAATGCCGAACTGGCCGGGAACAGCGTGCGTGAAGCGGCGGGAATGAAGCAGCAGGCGCGGCGCCTGGTGAATGCCATCAGCGTCTTCAGTTAGCTGACTGCTCTGTCCCTCTGAGTCGCATGATCGGATTCAGAGGGCTGTCTGCCGCCGCAACGCTTAAGAACTGAACAGCGTAAATGTGCTGGCGTAATAAGTAACCATCCAGGCGACATAGCCCAGCCATACCAACATACCAAGACTCAAACCCATTTTAGTTGTCATTTTACCGCCCCTGTATCAGCTGTCATTTCAGGATTACTGCTCAGGTTTTAGAGTGGCAGGAGGCAAGCTGACATATCTTGCGCTGGATCAAATTAACCACGAAAAGCCGCGCAGCGGCAGCGGGGTTAATATCAAAATCGCTTCCCTGCCCCCGTTTCAGGCATAACGCAATGTGGTAAGTAATCTGTAAGTCTGATCGCCCTAAAGTTGCTGCGAAAATTTAATCCGCCGCTTAAGGAACGATTGTGAAGCAAACTTTTCCAACCATATTATTGCTGGGCTCACTGTTTCTCTATTCAGGTTCACTTTATGCGGTTAGCAACTCCGCCGCTCAGACCAGTGGATTTACCCTGTTCAGCGATCAACCCAACGTCACACAATGGGGAGTAGGTATTGGCGTTAAATATGAGCAGTCACCTTACCGCGATTATGGTTCAGAGTATTCGCCACTGCCGCTGATCTACGTTGAAAATAAATGGCTGCGGCTATTTGGCAATAACCTCGATATTAAAGTGGGCCGATGGGACAACCTGAAATTTGCCCTGCACAGCGAATATGCTTTCGGTGATGGTTATAAAGGATCGGATGCGCCGGTTCTGAACGATATGCAAAAGCGCAGCGGCGGATTCTGGGCAGGTCCGTCGGTAGCATGGGATACGGAAATCGTTACGCTGTATGCGGACTATTTATTCGCCGGTAATAAAGGACAAAAAGCAAAGTTAGCCGCCATCAGAAAATTTGACTACGGCGACGTCACCATTGCACCTTATGCAGATATTGTCTGGCTTAACGATAAATATGTTGATTACTACTATGGCGTCCGGCCTGCCGAAGCCCGTCCGGGTCGCGATGCTTATGATGGCAAATCAACTTACGCCTTCTCTGCGGGATTAAATGTCAGCTATGCGCTTAGCGCGCATCAGAGTCTGAGTCTTGATGCCAGTGTGACACGCTTCGGCAGTGGCATTGACGACAGTCCGTTAGTCGATAACACCACCATTCCGCAGGTTAGCGTTGGTTATCTCTATCACTTTTAGAGGGTAGAACCTATGTCACGCGTTGCGCTTATTGAAGATAATTTGCGGCTTGCCGGCATGATTGGTCAGGCGCTGTCGGCTGCGGGTATCGAAACCGACTATTTCCCCACCCTTTCGCAGGCGAAATATGGCCTTAACCAGGCGCGCTATCAGGTGATTATTATCGACCGCGGCTTGCCTGATGGGGATGGTCTCACATTTTTAAGGGAGTGGCGTGCGTCAGGCGAGATGACCGCCTGCCTGATGCTGACCGCACGCGATGCGTTACACGATCGCATCGATGGCCTCGAAAGCGGCGCCGATGACTATGTCAGCAAACCTTTTGCCATGAGTGAGCTGGTCGCCCGCGTGCGAACCCTGATGCGCCGCCCCGCCGAAACCATGGCGCTGACGCTGAGTTTCGCCAATATGACGCTTGATCCGCAACAACAGATGCTGCATTGCGCCAGCAAATCGATTTTACTCTCCTCACCAGAGCTGCAAATTATGCAGACGCTGGTGCAGGGGAAAGGGCATACCGTGCGCCATGCCACCCTGGAGCATGCCGCGTGGGGTCTGGCTGATGCGGTCACGCCTAATGCACTGGAAGTGAGCGTCCATCGTCTGCGCAAAAAGATGCTGCGCGTCGGCGTGCTGGCGAAAATAGTTAACGTCCGCGGCGTCGGCTTCGCCCTGCTGCCGCTGGAGTTAAACGATTAAAATGCGACTTAATAGCATCAGTTACTGGAGCCGCAGCCTGGCATTCAGATTATGGGTAACCAGCATTGCCGTGCTGTCGATCAGTCTGACGGTGATTGTCAGTCTTATCCTGTATATGTTCAGCCACTCACCGCTGCAAATGTGGCAGATGAAAGACAATCAAGACACCGCGGAAAGTGTGGCTGCAGGGCTGCAATATAATCCGCAGGGTCAGCCAACGGCAATCCAGGTGGATAAACGAACGGCATGGCTGTTTGATGTGGCGTCAACCGAGTTTATGTACCGGGTGCTGGATAAATCAGGCCGGGTGCTGCTCTCTTCGCATAGTGATATTTACCATTTCCCGACGGAAGATCTGCTCTCTTCTTCAGCAGTGGGCGCTCACCGCCAGGTCAACTTTAATCATCGTCCATTCGATCTCTATAGCCTGAAAATTTATCATAACGAGCGGCCGTTTTACGTGCAGACCGCCACCAGTAACTATTTTGGTGAAACGGTAGTGGATATGAAACTGGACCCGCTGCCAAATATCGCCGCAATTACCGTATTAATCGCGGTTATCGGTTTTGGCCTGACGTTTCCCTTTACCATTCGTATGGTGCTGCGCCCGCTGAATAGCGCCTCAAAGGCGGCCATGTCGATTACGCCAGCAAATTTAACCACCCGTCTGGGTGAACAAGAGATGCCCAGCGAAATAAAACCGCTGATTGGTGCGTTTAATCAGGCGCTGGAAAGGTTAGAGACCGGCTTCAGCGCCCAGCAGCAGTTTCTCGGATCCGCCGCTCATGAGCTACAAACCCCGTTAACGCTATTAAGGGGGCAGATTGAGTTGCAGCCTGAAATTAATAACAAAGATCTGCTGTTTCGTGAAATCGACCTGATGGCAAGGCAGGTACGACAGCTTCTGCATCTGGCGGAAGTCAGTGAATCACAAAACTATCTGTTTGATAAAACCGATATTATCGCCGTTACCCATGACGTTGTTGACTATCTGGAGCTGAAAGCGGCAAACCATCAGGTGCAATTGCAGATTGAGGCGCCGGAAACCCTGCCGCCAATTAACGCCGACGAAAGCGCGCTATTTATTTTATTAAAAAACATCGTCGAAAACGCCATTAATGTCACGCCAGCAAATCAGGAAGTCACGGTGGTGGTTGAGGCCAGTGCCATCCATATTCAGGATAACGGCCCGGGTATTCATCATGATGATTTTCCCATGCTGTTTAAACGCTTCTGGCGTGCGGCGAATGCCAGCACTGAGGGAACCGGTCTCGGCCTGGCTATCTGTAAAGAGATTGCGCAGGCGCACAAATGGCAAATCACCGCGCATAATACGCCACGCGGCGCCGAGTTTATTATTCATTACTCTGCCCGGTAAATCAGCCGTCACAAAAACTTCATAAACAGCGTTTTTATAATTCACACCAGACACTTACAGCTAATTCCTCCAGTTTTCCACTGGCGGGCAGATTAAAGTCGGGTCTCTGCGCAGTCGATATCCCAGTGGCGCACGATCTTGATCTCTATTTAACCCGGGAAATACTGAACGCTATGAAACTAAACCATCTCACCATCGGGCAACGCCTCGGTCTGCTGGCGGCTATTCTGCTGCTGGCGACCCTGTTTATCGGCATGCGCGGTTTGTCCGTTAACGCCGACGGACTGGCGCATAACCAGAGTATTCTGGCGACCGAAAAAATCATTTCAGACAGCATCGATACCGCGCGTAATGCGCAGGTGCAGTTCAAGATTCAGGTGCAGGAGTGGAAAAATACCCTGTTGCGTGGCACGCAGGGGCAGGAACAGTTCGATAAATACCAGAAAGCCTTTACTGAACAGAGCCAGAAAACCCAGGCACTGCTGGATCATCTCAGCAAACTGCTGCCGCAAATTGGCATCAGCACCAGCGAGGTGGTGAAGACCCGTAGCCTGCACGCCGAACTGGAAAAGCATTATCTTTTGGCACTGCAACAATATCATATTCAGGATGCAACCAGCCCGCAGCGGGTGGATAAGCTGGTCTCCGGCATCGACCGTGAACCCACGCGCATGATTGATGAGATGGTGGCCAGCACGCTGAAGCAGGCCGCGCTTATCCGTCAGCAAACCGATGCGCGCAACCTTGCGCTCTATCAGCAGACCCGACTGATGCTGATGCTGGCAATGGCGTTGACGCTGGTTGCCGGTTTTATCATTACCTGGTGGCTGATTCGCAGCATCACCCGCCCGCTGGCGCAGGCGGTGGCGATCGCCCGCACCGTGGCCTCCGGCGATCTTCAGACCACTATCACCGTGAGTGGTCGCGATGAGACGGCGGAGCTGATGCAGGCTTTACAGGAGATGAACAGCAATCTGACGCGGATTGTCGCCGGTGTCCGTTCCGGTACCGAAACCATCGCCACCGCATCCAGCCAGATCGCCATCGGTAGCCGCGAGCTTTCCGCGCGTAACGAAGCCCAGGCCAGCGCAATCGAAGAGACTGCTGCATCAATGGAACAGCTGACATCAGTAGTGAAAAATAACGCCGACAACTTACGTATCGCCAGTGATATTACCCGTGAGGCCAGCTCTGCCGCCGATCAGGGCGGAGAAGTGGTGGAGCAGGTGGTGCAGACCATGAGCGAAATCAACCAGTTCTCCAGCGAGATGAGCAGCATTATTGGCGTGATTGACAGTATCGCCTTCCAGACCAATATTCTGGCGCTGAATGCGGCGGTCGAAGCGGCGCGCGCTGGCAGTGAAGGACGCGGTTTCGCCGTGGTAGCGGCTGAAGTGCGGGCGCTGGCGCAACGCTCAGCAACAGCAGCGAAAGAGATTGGCGCCCTGATCGATAACTCGGTAACCCGTATCAATCAGGGCAATACGCTGGTGAAAAGTGCGGGCGGTTCAATGGCGGAGATTGTTGGCAGCGTGCAGCGTGTCAGCCAGCTAGTGGATACCATCTCGATGGCCAGTAACGAGCAGAGCACCGGTATTGATCAGGTCAATGTCGCCATCACCCATATGGATTCCGCCACCCAGCAAAATGCCACTCTGTCGCAGGAATCCTCTGCGGCGGCCCATTCGATGCAGCAGCAGGCGGAACAGCTGCTGGAAATGGTCAGAGTGTTTAAGTTGCGGGAAGATCGTATCGGCTAAGGCATTTAGGGATAGGTTTATGACATCGACATGTTTTAAAAACGTGTCGATAAAATCGATTTTTATCGACATATCACTGAGGCATGTTTATGGTATCGACATTAGGCTCAGGATATGTTGATAAAATCAGTTTTTATCGACATATCATTGAGACATGTTTATCCCATCGACAGGTTCCGTGAAGCTGTCGATAACTGCAAGAGGGTTAAACCTATGTCATGGGATGCTGAAAAACCCTTTAACCAGCTGCCACTGTTACCACCACAAGCTGAACAGCTGGAGTCTGTAACCGTACTCAAAGCCTGTATTAAAGCCCGTGCGGCGCTGGCTGAGCTTAAACAGGCTGGCGAGTTGTTGCCTGACCAGGGGCTATTGATCAATCTAATCCCGTTGCTGGAAGCAAAAGACTCCTCCGAAATTGAAAACATCGTTACCACCTCAGACAAGCTTTTTCAGTTCTCGCAGGAAGAGAGTCAGGCGGATCCGGCCACTAAAGAAGCATTGCGCTATCGTACTGCACTCTATGATGGCTTTAAAAATGTGCATGAACGGCCTCTCTGTGCTTCGACGGCGGTAAAGATTTGCCGGACGTTAAAAAATGCAGAGATGGATATCCGCCGGGTGCCAGCTACAAGATTAGTCAGCAGCGATCAGCGCGTGGTTTATACGCCTCCTGAAGGGGAAAGTGTTATTCGCGATCTGTTGAGTAACTGGGAAAATTTTATTCACGCCGAAGATGATATTGATCCTCTGGTGAAAATGGCGATTACCCATTACCAGTTTGAAGCCATTCATCCCTTTCCGGACGGTAACGGCAGAACGGGGCGTATTCTCAACATCCTGTTTCTGATAGAAAAGCGATTGCTGACCCTGCCAATACTCTATCTGAGCCGCCATATCGTCAGCCATAAAGCGGATTATTATAATTTGCTACGTGGCGTGACCGCTTCTGGTGAGTGGGAGCCGTGGATTCTGTTTATGCTGAAAGCTGTCGAAGAGACCTCAATATGGACCACGGCGAAAATCGCCGCCGTACGCGAATTGCTGGCGCTAACCACAGCGCATATTCGCCAGTCGCTGCCCAAAATCTACAGCCATGAACTGGTGCAGATCATTTTTGAACAGCCTTATTGTCGTATATCGAGCCTGATCGATAATGGCATCGCACGACGCCAGACGGCATCAGTCTATCTGAAACAACTGTGTGAAATTGGCGTTCTGAATGAAATTACCTTTGGTCGCGAGAAGCTCTATGTCCATCCTAAGCTAATACAGTTGATGACAAGGGATGAGAATGCGCTGGTGGCTTACTGAGTAATAGCGCTATTTCACAGCAATAACTGTGACATAGCGCTGTTTATTATAAGCCAATATCGCGCAATTTAACCCCCGACATGAGTTTCTTCTCAATCTGCTCCAGAGTGACATTTTTCGTTTCCGGGACCAGGGCGAAAGTAATAAATACGAAACTGATATTCAGTGCGGCATAAAACCAGAAAGTGGCGGCAGCGCCGAAGGTATCAATCAACGTCAGGAAGGTGGCGCCAATAATCATATTGGACACCCAGTTGGTGGTGGTGGAACAGGTGATACCAAAATCACGTGCTTTCAGCGGCTGAATTTCTGAACATAAAATCCACACCACTGGCGCGGCGCTCATGGCGTAGCCAGCAATACACATCATTGCCATGCCAACCGAAAGCCAGGAAAGACCGGGTGATGCATGCCCGATACTCAGCGACATAAAACAGAACCCCAATATCAGCGTGCCCAGCGCCATCACACTGAAACCCACTTTTAGCGCGGGTTTGCGCCCCACTTTATCCACGGTAAATACCGCGATAAATGTCGCCAGCATAAACGTCAGGCCGACCACAATGGTGGCGATCATCTGCTGTTCAGTGCTGGTAAATCCGGCCATTTTAAATATCTGCGGCGCGTAATACATAATAATATTCATGCCGGTAAACTGCTGAACCGCCTGCAATAACATACCAAGAAATACCGCACGCCGGACATTCCGGTTAACCTTAAATAACCCCCAGCCGCCCTGCTTCACCTTGAGGCTTTCTCGGATCTCGTTGAGTTCATTGCGGGCTTTTTCGGAGGTATCTCGCAACATGCGCAGCACCTCTTCCGCCTCAATATGACGCCCTTTTGCCGCCAGCCAGCGCGGGCTGTTGGGCAGAAAGAACACCAGAATCATCAGTACCACTGCTGGCAGCGCCAGAACGCCCAGCATACCGCGCCAGTTGCCGCTGTAACTAAAAGCGGTATCGGATAAAAAAGCCATCAGAATACCCAGCGTTACCATCAGCTGATACATACTAATCATCTTACCGCGAACATTTTCGGTTGCCATTTCAGAGAGATAAAGCGGTGCCGTATAGGATGCAATGCCCACCGCGACGCCGAGCACCACCCGCGCCGCCATCAATATTTCAACGTTCTCTGCCAGAGCCGAGCCGAGGGAACCGACAATAAACAGCACCGCTCCCGCCATCAGACTGTATTTACGCCCCAGCTGTGATGACAGCCAGCCGTTTAACAGTGCGCCAAGCGCCGCACCGAGCATCATGGTGCTGACCACCCACTCCTGCTGGCGACTACTGAGGGTAAAATGCTCAGTTATAAAAGGGAGTGCACCGGAGATAACGCCGATATCGAGGCCAAATAATAATCCCGCCACTGCCGCAGAAACGGAGACAAACAGATTCATGCGCCGGGTATTTTTCGCAATGATCCCCACACCATCACTTACGTATGACATTGTGACAACTCCTGAGAAATAAAATAATTCATCAGGTGTTACGTTACAGGAGCAGCGTTTTCACGCTACGGCATGAACATCTGAAGACATGGACATAATAGCTATGACATAGCATTGTGTGATGGACATTGCATTTTGCGGTTGTTTTTCTGCAGGGCGATCTTAAAATAAGTTCTTGATATTAAATAAACAAAATAAAAGATTCATTAAACCGGCAAATTCATGGATTAAACTGCTATTAATATATGGAGGAAAGTGACTATTTTAGCTGATTTGTCATGATGGCTGATGATGGTAATACGCTTTTCAAAAAAACCAAAAATATCATAAAGTTAATCAATAATTGCCGTGGGCTTTTCCGTTTCTGGCGACCAACAGCCACCACTGCCATGGTATGTTTCGGCACCTAAAACAAACTGAGTCTGGCAGCGGTTACATAAAAAATGGTAATCCACAATATCCCCCCATGTCATACCTTCGGCACACTGTTTGAAACTATACTGATTCCACTGCGATTGCGATTCAGCTTCAGAGATTATCCCCTCGCTGACCGCCTGAGCGGCAATACGGATCGCCTTACGCAGATCCGCCGGTGTACGGATAATGTATTTAACGCAAAGATCCTGACAGTATGGGCAACTCATTTTTTTCTCCGTAAAAAGCGCCACAGGTTTGATCATGCGGCCTCGCGTTTCAAGACGAACAAATGTCAAATCCTCTTGTGTTGCACAGCAAACAAGCTGATGGTGAATAACACAGGCACTACAATCCCACCGCCACCCGCACTTTTACCAGGTCGCGGAACGCCCTGATTAGCGTTTCCCGGCTGCGTCCACGGCGGAAAATCAGTGAGAACGGCGCCTGATAGCTAAACTGTTGCGGTAACAGGCGTTTTAGCTGGCCCTGCTCCACCCAGGGTTGCGCGCAATGCTCAGGCAGATAGCCGATATATTTGCCTGACAGGATCAGAATCAGCTGCGCTTCAATGCTCTCGACCGAGGCGGCGCTGGCTTTAAAGCCGCGGCGCGCCAGCTCGGCCTGATTCCAGTAACTGCGGGTGACAAAACCGTAGCTATGCAAATCACCAGTATCCTGTTCAGCGCGGTTAAACAGCTGATGGCTGTCGCTACAGTAGAGCCAGTGTTGCTCGTGATGCAGCGGCAGCGTCACCAGATTATTCACATTGACCGGAAAATGGCCGATAGCCAGATCGAGCCGGTTATCCAGCACCTGCTGCTGCAATTCATTGGGATCGCGCACTGAGAGGTTAAGATACACCGCCGGGAAGCGCTCACTAAACTGGTTGATGCTCTCCGCCAGTCCCAGCCGCCGGTCAGTCGACAGGGAATCGACCACCCCCAGCGAGAACACGCCGCCCTGCTCGCTTTTCAGCCCTTCCACCTGACGATCAAAGTCCGCCAGCGTACCGAGTAATTGCAGGCTGTACTGCAAAAACTGTTCGCCGCGAGGGGTCAGCGAAAAGCCGCCGCGACCACGCTGGCACAGTACAAATCCCAGCCGCTGCTCCAGCTCGCTCATATAACCGCTGATCGCCGGAGTAGTCATGTTCAGCTCCTGCTGCGCGCGCGAGTAACCCTGGCAGCGCGCCACGGTGGCAAAAATAGTCAGCAACTTCAGGTTTGGCAGGCGGTTGACGCTCACGGACTCTCCCTCGGCCTGGCGGCTAATTAGTTAAGTAATCTCTGAACTGATTATTTACTCTCAATGATTTTTTCTCAAGCTTATCCGGCAGATGATGGCTGATGCCCTTTTCACCTTCCGGAGGCCACACCTGATGCACCCGAACAGCGATAACGACTTTCCACAGCCGCAGAGCGGCAACGATATGCCCCGTTTTGCCGGACGCGGCACCATGATGCGTCTGCCCGCCGCTGAACGCCCCGATGGGCTGGATGCGGCGTTTATCGGCATTCCGCTCGATATTGGCGCATCTCAGCGTGCCGGCACCCGCTACGGGCCGCGAGCGATCCGCGCCGATTCAGTGATGATTCGCCCGTACAATATGGCAACAGGCGCTGCGCCTTTCGATTCGCTGCGTGTGGCGGATCTCGGTGATGTGCCGATCAACACCTATAATCTGCATAAATCGGTGCAGATCATTGAAGACTATTACAGCGAACTGAATGCTTTTCCGTTAGTGCCGCTGACACTGGGTGGCGATCACACCCTGACGCTACCGATCCTGCGTGCGCTGGTGAAAAAGCATGGCCCGGTTGGTTTGATCCATGTTGATGCGCATACCGATACCAATGATGAAATGTTCGGTGAAAAAATTGCCCATGGCACCACCTTTCGTCGCGCGGTAGAAGAAGGTCTGCTTGATCTGCAGCGGGTAGTGCAGATTGGTCAACGTGCGCAGGGCTACGATGCCGGCGACTTTCAGTGGGGTGTCGATCAGGGCTTCCGCCTGGTGCCTGCGGAAAAATGCTGGTATCAGTCGATGACGCCATTAATGGAACAGGTGCGTGCGCAGATGGGCAGCGGCCCGGTCTATCTCTCGTATGATATCGACAGCTTTGATCCCGCCTGGGCGCCCGGCACCGGCACGCCGGAAGTGGGCGGTCTGACCTCGATTCAGGGGCTGGAGATCGTGCGTGGTTGTCGTGGCCTGAATCTGATTGGCGCAGACCTGGTCGAAGTGTCTCCGCCTTACGATATCAGCGGCACCACCTCGCAGCTGGCCGCCAATATTCTTTATGAAATGCTCTGTGTATTACCCGGCGTAAATTACAACTAAATAAGGTCAGGCATGTCTGAACAAAATCTGGTTTTCCCTGCGCGCGTGCTGCGCGGTGCAGGCGTTATACAGCAGTTAGGTGGTATCTGTCGTGAGCTGGGGCAGCGCGCGCTGCTGATCGGCGGTCACCAGGCGTTGCAGGCCGTCGAACCGCTGGTGCGTGCGCAGCTTGCTGACGCACAAGTGGAGTTAGTCGGCAGCGAATGGTTTGGCGGTGAAACCTCGCTGCGGCAGATCGCCCGTCTTGGTGAACGGGCGAAGGCGCTGAACGCCGATATGATTATCGCCACTGGCGGCGGTAAATCGCTGGATACCTGTAAAGCGGTGGGTGCG
Source organism: Winslowiella toletana (assembly GCF_017875465.1). NCBI lineage: Bacteria > Pseudomonadati > Pseudomonadota > Gammaproteobacteria > Enterobacterales > Erwiniaceae > Winslowiella > Winslowiella toletana. Next base: position 3,494,397 of record NZ_JAGGMQ010000001.1, on the reverse strand, counting down.
GAACATAATCTCCCGCTGGTCACCATTCCTACGATCGCCGCCACCTGCGCCGCCGTCACGCCGCTGAGCATTCGTTATGATGACGAGGGTAATTTCTACGATATTTTCCCCCTTCCCCAGGCGCCAGCGGCAGTAATTATCGATAGCCAGCTGCTGGCTCAGGCGCCGGTGCGCTGGCTGGCCGCAGGTCTTGGCGACACGCTGGCGAAATGGTATGAATTCCGCGCCGTCAGTCAGCGCCATCCACCCGCAGGCGCTAATGAGAAATCATCACTGGCGCACAGCCTGATCTGCTATGAAGTGATAGCCGAACATGGCCCGAAAGCCTGCGCCGCAGTGCGTAACGGGCAGCCGGATCAGCATCTCGATCAGGCGCTGGATGCGATTTTCACTTTTGCTGGTATGACTTCGCTAATGAGCAACGGCGCGCATATGGCGGCGTCACATGCGATTTATGAAGGCTTTACCTTCTGTGATAAAACCCGCGAGTATGGCCATGGCCTGCTGGTCGGCTACGGCAATCTGTGCCTGCTGGCGCTGGAAAACCGTAGCGATGAAGAGCTGTTGCGCGAAATGATGCTGGCGCATCAGTGCGCTATCCCGCTAACGCTGGCGGCGATTGCCGACCTCACGGCGGAAGAGATGGCGGTGATTGTGCATGAGTCGGTGGCAACGTCAGATATGAAAAATATGGCCGAGCCAGTTAGCGAAGCGGCGCTGTATCAGGCCATGGCGCGGGTGGAAGCGCTGGCAGGTAGTCACTTCTGACAGAATGCCCATATCCCGCGATATGGGCTAATCCTTACTTCAGTAACGCCAGCAACTCACTAACATCCGCCTGCTGCTCCAGCGTCAGGCAGTAGTCCTGCAACGCACTGGTTTGTTGCGGCGTAAGCACCCGCTGCGCCAGCTGGGTAAACTTATCCAGCAGTGCGGTATCGCTTAACGGATTGGTCGGCGCACCCAGCGGCACGGCAATATGCTGGCGCCAGCGTTCGCCCGTCAGCGTCTCCAGTTCAACCACCGGCTCATCGCTGCTGCCCTGCTGCGTATCAATATGCAGTTCAATGCGCGTCAGCATGGCGGCAACCTCACTGCTGGCGCGTTTATCGCTGTCATAGGCATCCAGTCCGGCATGGCCAAACAGCACTCGCGCCGCCAGCGCATAGGGCAGACTCATCTGCGCCGCCGCCAGGCTTTGCAGATCGCTATTGCCACACATATCCAGCAGGAACGGATTAAGGTACACATTAATACGCGCGATCTGTTCAGCGCCACAGTTGTGTTCAGCCATCAGCAGACCAACGGCATCAATCGCCGAATGGGTGCCGCGACAGGAAGCATAGGGCTTAATCGAGCAACGATTGAGCTTCCATACCTGCCCCAGTTCCGCCGTTAATGCGGCTGGCTGGCGGCTGGCTGGGGCAAAGGTTTGCAGAAAACCACCCCAGACATCGTCAAAGGTCTGGCCAGGGCCGGTGATGCCTTTGGCCGCCAGCAGTGCAGCTAACACGCCCCCTTCCGCCGCACGTCCGGCATGCAACTTCTTACTCTGCGAACCATCATGGATAAAGCCCCATAACCCGCTGCTGAAGCTGGCGGCAATCCCCAATGCCTGCGCGGTTTGGTTCTGATTTAACTGAAGTAAAGAGGCGGCGGCGGCGGCGGCGCCAAATACGCCACAGGTAGCAGTGGAGTGCCAGCCCGCTTCATTATGCGGCGCATAGCCACCACAGGCTTCCAGCACCCGGCGGCCCACGTCATAGCCCAGCACCACCGCAGTAATCAGCGCCTGACCAGAAACCGGCGCCGCACACTGTGGTATCAGCGCCATTACCGCCGGCAAAACCACCGCGCCAGAGTGATCGCAGCCACCGGTATCGTCCAGTTCATACATATGCGCCGCCACACCGTTTAGCCAGGCGGCATTGCGCGGTGAGGTTTGCCAGCCACATCCCCAGACGCTGGCCAGCGGCGTACAGCCTTCGGCGATAACCGTTTGCTGCACCGCCTGCGCGATCGGACTATTACTGCCCGCCAGGGTGGCGCCAAAGGTATCGAGAATATGACGTTTGGCGCGCTCCACCAGCTCTGGTGGCAAATCGTTATAACCGGTGCTGGCGACAAAAGCCGCCAGATCGTCCATTAACTGGCTCATGCGTTTTGCTCCATAATCTGTCGCTGGAAGATCTCTGCCGGATGTTCGGGCAGATTATCAGGCTGGGTTTGCCACCAGTCGGCGACCTCAGCAGCGCTGGCCATCCACACCTGCTGGTGTCCGGCGATAAAGTCCAGCAATTCACCCAGCAGACCGATGCGCCCGGCAGTGCCGATAATTTCCGGATGCAGACGCAGTACATAGCAGAGACCAAAACGGTGGAAGCCGCGAAAATCCAGCTTCATATTTTCTAACGTCTGCTGATAAGAGGCGATACGTGACTGGCCCGGCGGCACCGCCGGACTGAGGTTAAAGGCGAAATAAGGCTCGTCCTCCAGCTCATAATGCATCGGCAGTTCAACCAGCCGTGTCGCCGGATGGAAGTAGGGTAAATCGTCGCCGCGCCAGCTGGATGACCAGCGGATACCGGCCTCACTCAGCGCTGCCGCCAGCCCCGGTTTCCACTGTCCGGCTGGCGTGCGAAATCCTACCGGCCGCGCGCCGCCAGCGGCTGCCAGCTGGTCGCAACCCTGCCTGACGCAGGCGATTTGCTGTTCCAGCGTCAGCGTATCAAAATTCTGGTGGCGATCGCCGCTGCAGGCAATCTCATGCCCGGCGGCGACAATACGGGCGAACACCGCAGGATTTTCAGTCGCGACAATCGCTGGCACCAGCCAGCTGGCGCGCACATTTTTTTCCGCCAGCAATTTCAGCAGCCGATCAACACCGCGCAGCGTGCCGTAACGCCAGACCGATAAAGTTTTATCGCGTCCGGCCACCGCCGGGGTTTGCGTCAGAATGCCGTGAATATCGTTAAAGTCGATGGTCAGCACCACCGCCGATTGCTGCCCCTGTGGCCAGCGTGTTGCTTCAGTCATGCTGCTGCTCCTGCAGATACCAGTGGGCGACATCACGGCAGCGGGCAAACCAGACGTCGCGCTGACGCATATGGGCAATAAACTGCTCCAGCAGCAGAATTCGTCCCGGCTTACCGCTGATTTTGGGATGGAAAAGCGTCGTCAGACACAGACCTTCATCCATCGCACCATCAAATTCACGACACCAGTTATCCAGCGTCAGGGCATAGCTGGCGGTGCGATCCAGCCCTTTCGGAAAGTCCGGCTCGCGGGTGTAAGCCAGCGAGGCGTAATCATCCATTTCCCATTTGCCGGGGATCTCTACCAGCGGCTGCGTATAGCCCGGCACGCTGATGGCATAAGGCCGATCGTCACCGCGCATGCTGCTGGAGTAGATCACGCCCGCATCCAGCAATACACCAGGTGTTTCCTGATGCCAGTCGCCTGATGGCGTGCGAAAACCCTCGGCACGAATGCCGAGGCGCTGCCAGAAAATCTCGCGCGATGTCTCCATTACCTGACGCTGCTGATCGCCGTTTAGCGCGTAAAAGGACTCATGGCGATAGCCGTGATAAGCCACCTCATGCCCTTTTTCGACAATTGCGGCGCACTGCTGCGGCCACTGCTCAACCACCCACGCCGGAATAAAGAAGGTGGCGGGCACCTGATACTGCTCCAGCAGATCGAGGATTCTGCCCAGCGCACGAAACGGACCGTAACCACCGAAGGTGAAATACTCCGGTATTTGCCAGATGCTGCCGTTAAGCATCGCGTCGCCGGTTGGCCCGTCGAGATCAAACGCCAGCGCCATACAGCCCTGCTTGCCTTGCGGCCAGCGCGGGCGGACGTCAGGTACAGTCATGGTTATTTCCCGTTAACGGTCGCGGTTTTAATCGCGTTATCCGCCAGACCCCATTTGCTGAGGATTTTGACGTAGCTACCGTCGGCGATCAGATCATTGACCGCACCCTGTACTGCGGCAATCAGCGCCGGATCATTTTTATCAATCGCCATACCGGTAAGCTGGAAGGCAATCGACTGATCCAGGGGTTTATAGGTGTTTTTCTCCAGATCCATCACATAAGGCAGGGTTTCGCTGCCCTGCACCGCGCCATCCAGACGGCGCTGACGCAGCTGGGTGCGCGCATCGGCAGTACCTTCGGCGCCGACCACAATAATCGCCGGTTTGCCTTTGGCTTCGCAGTTAGCCGCGCTCCATTTGGCAATTTCCTGCGGGAAGGTGGTACGACGGCTGGTGCCGACTTTTTTACCGCACAAATCGGCCGCAGTGTTGATATCTTTGCGTGCCGCCAGGGTGTAGAACTGCGGGCCGGTCTGGAAATAGTCGATAAAGCTGACCACTTTCTGCCGCTCAGCAGTATCGGTCATACCGGACATCACCATATCCACGCGCTTCGTCGCCACAGCATTCACCATCTGTTCAAAGGCGATCTCCTGCCATTTGATTTTGACGCCCAGCTTCTCGCCAATGGCGTTACCGAGATCGACATCAACGCCAGTCAGGGTATTGGTGGCCGGATCCTTAAACTCCATCGGCGGGTAGTTCGGCATAATCGCCACCGTCAGTTCCCCTTTAGATTTAATCGCCGCTGGCAGTTCAGCGGCCCAGGCGGTGGATTGCAGCAGCAGAGCGGCGGCAACGGCAGAAAGCACAATCTTTTTCATCTGGATGTTCCTGGTTAGGGTTTAAAGAAGAATGGCGGAGATAAAGTTCTGCATCCGCGGATTTTGCGGATTCAGCAAAATGTCTTCGGGCGCGCCGCGCTCGATAATGCGACCTTCATCCATGAACACCACCTGATTCGCCACTTCCCGGGCAAAGCCCATTTCATGGGTTACCACAACCATGGTGGTTCCTTCTTTCGCCAGCGTACGCATAACGGCCAGCACCTCGCCGACCATTTCCGGGTCGAGCGCCGACGTTGGCTCATCAAACAGCATCAGCTTGGGTTTCATTGCCAGCGCGCGGGCAATCGCTACGCGCTGCTGCTGACCACCGGACAACGCCTGCGGATAAGCGTGGGCTTTATTCGCCAGCCCGACGCGATCCAGCAGCGCCATCCCTTCTTCGGTGGCTTCACGTCTGGGACGCAGCAGGACGTGCATCGGCCCTTCAATCACGTTTTCCAGCGCGGTTTTATGCGGAAACAGGTTAAAACGCTGGAATACCATGCCAGTTTGCAGACGCTGACGGGCAATCTGCTTGTCACTCAGCGAATGCAGTTTGTTACCGGCAATGCGATAGCCCGCCAGTTCGTTATCAATCCAGATTCCGCCCTGATCGATCTTTTCCAGCTGATTAATACAGCGCAGGAAAGTGCTTTTACCGGAGCCGGACGGACCGAGAATGCACATCACCTCGCCGTAGTTAACTTCCAGACTGACGTCTTTCAGGGCATGAAAGTGGTCAAAATACTTATTTACCTCAACCGCTCTGACGATATTTCTCATCGCGTAATCTCCTTAGTTACGGCGGCGCTGGCCGCGAGAGAAGTAGCGCTCAAGGCGGCTTTGCCCGAACGACAACACGGTGACGATAATCAGGTACCAGATACCGGCTACAAACAGCAGCTCCATTACGCGCGCATTGGCGTAGTAGATGTTCTGCGTGTTGTAGAGCAGCTCGGAGTACTGGATCATGCTCGCCAGACTGGTGGTTTTAATCATGCTGATAAATTCATTGCCCACCGGCGGTAAAATCACCCGCATCGCCTGCGGCAGAATGATGCGTTGCAGCGCCTGCAGACGCGGCATACCGATCGACTTCGCCGCTTCATACTGGCCGGTATCCACCGACAGCAGCCCGGCGCGCACCACCTCAGAGGTATAGGCGCCCTGGTTGATACTCAGTCCCAGCAGCGCCGCAACAAACGGCGTCATTACATTGACGGTTTCAATGCTGAATACGCCGGGAATCGAGATCACCGGAAACACCAGCGCCAGGTTAAACCACAACAGCAGTTGCAGGATCAGCGGCGTGCCACGAAACACCCAGGCATAGCCCACAGAGATGTAGTGCAGCACCGGGTTCGGCGACATATACATAATCGCCGCCACCACGCCAAACAGGATGCCCAGCGCCATCGCCAGAATCGACATCACCAGGGTGTTAACCACCCCATCGAGAATCGCCTGCGCGGTAAAGAACTGGCCGACAAATGACCACTCGATTTTGCCCTGCGAAAAGGCATGTACCAGCGAGGCCAGCAGCAGAATAATCACCACCGTGGCGGTAATTCGTCCGTAATAACGACGCGGCACCACCTGATACTGTTTGAGGTCGTAACTCTGTTCGGGCTGCTCGCGGCTTCCCGCCAGGTTAACGTTTTTCGAACTGTTCATTGCGGCTCCGGGGTTCAATGCTAAGGGTTTACAGACGAGGGCCCTTGTAAGCACTCACCCACTCGGCCTGCTGCTGAATACGCCCTTTCAGACGCTCAATCTGCTCACTGACGCGCGCTGGCGCGGTGCCGCCGAAACCGTCGCGTGAATGGATAGCGGCTTCCAGCGTCAGCGCCGTGCGCACTTCAGGCGTCAGGCGCGCATCCACTTCCGCCAGCTGCTGATCGGTCAGATCGGAGAGGCCATGACCATGGAATTCACACAGCTGCACCAGCTTGCCGGTAATTTCATGGGCTTCTTTAAACGGCACGCCGCGCATTGCCAGCCAGTCGGCCACTTCGGTCGCCAGGGTGAAACCTTCCGGCGCCTGCGCCAGCAGTTCCGCCTCATTAACCTTCATGGTTTCAATCATGCCAGCCATCGCAGGCAGTACCAGCAGCAGCGTGTCCACCGAATCGATGGCGCTGCGTTTGTCTTCACTAAGATCGCGGTTATAGGAGAGCGGCATCGCTTTCATGGTGGCGAGCATTGCCGTCAGATTGCCGATCAGGCGGCCACTGCGGCCACGCGTCAGCTCGGCGATATCCGGATTTTTCTTCTGCGGCATAATTGAACTGCCAGTGGCGTAGCTGTCGCTGATCTCAACCCAGCGGAACTGGCGTGAGGTCCACAGACAGATCTCCTCGCTGATGCGCGACAGATTGACGCCAATCATGCTGGTGATAAACAGGAATTCGGCGACATAATCGCGGCTGGCGACAGCATCAATCGAGTTCTCGCACGGCGCGCGATACCCCAGCTCCTGCGCCGCCAGCTCCGGACGGCGGGCAATCGCGGAACCGGCCATCGCGGCGGCGCCCAGCGGTGAGAAAGCGCTGCGGTTATCCCAGTCCTGAATACGTTCAATATCGCGCGAGAAAGATTGCGCATGAGCCATTAACTGATGGCCAAATACAATCGGCTGCGCCTGCTGCAGATGAGTAAAGCCCGGCGCAATGGTGCTGGCATGCTGTTCGGCCTGGCTGACCAGCGCCTGTTGCAGAGCCAGCAAAGCGGTAGTAATCCGGCGTACATTGTCGCGCAGGTAGAGGCGCAGATCGTTCACCGTCTGATCGTTGCGCGAACGTCCGGCACGCAGTTTGCCGCCCAGCGCGCCAAGGCGTTCAGTCAGCGCACGTTCGATAAAGGTATGCACGTCTTCATCGGCATAAATCGGATCCACTTTCCCGGCACGATAGTCAGCATCCAGCAGGTCGATAGCAGCGATCATTTCGCTGGTTTCCGCCTCGCTCAGCAGGCCAGCGCGCTGAAGTTCGTGAGCATGCGCCCGGCAGCCAGCCAGATCGTACGGAGCCAGAGCAAAATAGTACTCAGGGCTGCGCGACAGCGCGGTTAAGGCGGCAGCAGGCGGAGTTTTAAAACGGGCACCCCATAAACGATCGGCACTGTCAGACATAATTCCTCTCTCATTGCGCGGTTTCACCCCTGTCGTCATAAAATAAGGAAATCCTCTGACCGGGGTGCGAGTGATAATTAAAAGTTATTTTAATTTGCCAGCTGGTAATTAGCGGCTAATTCAGGTTCACTCTTACTTTCACTGTATTTCTTCCGGGGTTGAATATTTATTATGGAAAGTAAGGTTTCCAACACAGGAAACATGAATTATGCGCGCAGCGATAATTCATCAATGTCCATTAACAATGTCGATCTGAAGTTATTACGTGTATTTAAATGCGTGGTAGATTCGGGCGGCCTGACCTCGGCCAGTCATGAACTGAATATTGGTCTGGCGGCGATCAGCAAACAGCTTTCCGATTTGGAGATCCGTCTGGGAATGACTCTGTGCAGCCGCGGGCGTGAGGGCTTTGAGCTGACCGAATATGGCGTCACGGTTTATCAGGCCACGCTGGAGCTGTTCGCCTCTCTGAATAATTTTCGTGAACGCCTGCACAACAGCCGCAATGAGGTGCTGGGCGACCTGAATATCAGCGTGGTGGACAACACGATTTCTGACTCACAATCGCCGGTAACCAAAGCGGTGCAACAGCTACATAACGCTGCACCAAAAGTAAACATCCGCCTGCAAACCGCCCATCTTGATGATATAGAAAAGGGATTAAATGAGGAGCGGTTTAATTGCGCCATTGCGCCGGTATATGATAAAAAAAGTGAATTTGATTATTATTCTATTTATACCGAAACCTCGCATTTATATTGCAGTAATCAGCACCCCTTATTTTCACAGGAAAACACCAGCATCAGCCTCGAAATATTAAAGAATCAAAAAATCATTAATCACACCTATGTCACGCATCGCCATAACAATAAGCTGTTTGCCTTTAGCAGCAGTAAAATTCAGGCTGTGCAGGTTGAGGCGGTGGCGATGCTGATCCTTACCGGACATTTTATTGGCTACCTTCCGGCGCACTATGCTGAGCATTATGTGCAGGAGAAAAAAATGCGCGCGATTGGGCCAGATGAACTTCAGGTTAAAACGCCCTTCTGCCTGATAATTAAAAAAGGGCGTAAGATCAATCAGCTGATCACGCTGTTTATGGATGCGCTGGGGATTGGTTAAAGAGATGCACCGGAATGGGGCATTGCCCCGCCGCTAACTATGACGATAACAACTGCTGCAGATAATCTTTACCTTTGAATAAATCATCACCACAGCTATCAAGCAGAACCAGTAATTCTCTTTTTTGCCTTGCGTCAGGCTGCGTTCCACCACGGTTCGCTCTGACTTTCCAGCCGCTGAGCGCCTGTTGCGTTAATGACTTCTCAAAAATCGCTGCATTGTAGAGCAGGAAAATCAGACTATCCCACAGGTTTAAACTGCTGGTCAGAGCCAGACAAAGCCGTTGACGATCGGCGCAGGGATGCGTATCCAGCACCTGTTGAAGCTCGCCTGGCCGGAGAAAAAGTTTAAGTTTGATAAATTGCCGGCAAGCCATCCGCCCAATAGCTGACGATGGGCAGGAGATTGCCTCAAGTAATATTTCCCGCGCCTCCTGTTGCTGATGCCTGACAATTACCCGCAAAGCCACCCTGTACATCCCCGGCTGCTGGCTGTTCAGACTATTTAATGCCAGCGCCTCCACCGGAAGATATTTTTGCTCATCCAGACCGAGCAGCGCCACGCTCCTTTCAGTCACCTTGCGGCCAGTATCATTAAACACCGTCAGATAATGTTCTGTCGGTGACCACCCACCCGCTTTCAGCAGCCGGGCCGCACGCTTGCGTACCAGTTCGTTGCGATCCAGCAGTAACACACGCAGTAGCGGCAGCGACACCTCTGTTTTCTGGTTAATAACGTAATGCAGCGCTAACTGTTTGATGGGTGGGTAACTATCGCTGAGCAGTTCCTGCATTCTTTCAGTGGTTACGGCCGCGCAGCTGCTAAGAACTGCTCTGGCAGCCATCAGTCTGACCATACAATCCTGCTGCAGGCTGGCCTGCTGAAAAATCTTCCCCGGCGGGAAAAGCTGTTGTTCAATCAGCACTTGTGTCGCAATCCGGGCAATGTTTTTATGAGCAACGCAGACGCCATCCAGCAGCCTCTGCTGATGCTGCGGCAAAGATAAAAATTGGATTACTTCATCTACCAGCCGCTGATGATCGTCCCGTTCACCGTTGAGTAGCCGGTAAAAATCGGGCAGACAATCGACCAGTAGCCCGGCATCCTGCTGCGTGATATATCGCCGAATGCTCTGGCGCGCGGCTGAACGAACCGGAGCAGCCCAGTCATTGGCCCGCTCAATCAGCGCTGGCAGTGATGAAGGTTGATGCATATAACCCAGGCGTAGCACCACGCGCTGCCGGATACGGCCGTTATAATGGCGGGCTAATTGCTCAAGACGTTTTACCGGATGATGCTCCGTCTTTACCCACAGTCGGTAGTCCTGATTCGCAGCGTCAGCCATCAGTGCATCAAGCTGACGCTGTAAGAAAAAATCGCTTGCGGCCATACATTATCCTTAATCTGATGTCAGGTGGTGATAAGCTTACATGGAGTCAGACATTCAGTAGCGATTATTTTCCACGCAGATGAAAATAGCGCAAGCGAATGTTAAAAAGGTTTAACAAATTTATCCTGACAGGGATGGTTCGCGTACCAGGTATGCGGGGGTGAATACAGTTTTCAGTCAAATATAGGTTTTTATCCTCCCCCCTGGAGAATAAAATCATCGTTACTTAAAGCATTAAAATAACGTGATAACAACTTATATCACCAGGTTTTAGCCAGTAATTACATTGCCTTTCAGAAAAAGATAAATTAAATGATTTTTGACCCTGACTCTCCCTTAACTTTCTGGAGTGCGCTCAACGTTGCAGTTGGCGCCCTGGGCATTATCGCATTAGGTGCCTGGACAATTTACTTTAACCTTCAGGGACAGATATCGGAGGTGAGATCGGAAGTCTCCACGCTCAGGGCAGACACCAGAGAAGATTTCCACCGCCTTAACGACAAAATTGATGCCATGGGTGCCAGGCTTGATGCAAAAATTGATGCCATCAGTAGCAAAACTGATGAGAAACTCGATAAACTTACCGCAATGATCATTGATATGCGCGTTGAGCAAGCGAAGAAAGAGTCGTAATAACCGCACAACAACAGTGCAGACTAACTAAACACCATGCCCGCATAAGGCTGCTGACGACAGGCCGCCAGGCGCTCCGGCAAACCACCGACATGGACTTCCAGTTTATGGCCGTCCGGGTCGAGGAAGTAACAGGACTCCCCTTCACTTTTGTTGCGTTTCCATATGCTGATCTTTGCCTGCTCAAGACCCAGCACAAACTGCTGAAAATCCTGTCGATCAATTGTGAAGGCGTAATGAGTATAGTCGCTCTCTTCAGCATTCAACGGACGACGAAGCGGATCAACCGACAAACACAGCCAGAGATCGCCACAGGTGAGATAAGCGCCGTTATCCCAGTATGCATGTAACTGCAAGCCCAGCAGATGATGATAAAAGTCCAGGCTCTGTGATAAGTCTGAAACCGCGAGGGTAAGATGGTTTAGATTTTTTAACATGCACTCCTCCAGTGAAAGCCTGATTTTACTCCATCGACGTTTTACTTACCGAATAGCTTTCAACCCTGCCATTATCCAGTTTGATGGTCAGCGTTTTGCCGGAGGTGGTGTTCATCGCTCTGGCCTGACTCCAGTTCCAGACCAGAATCGTGTTGCCTTCCGGGTAAGGCGTATCGGTGGCTGGCTGGCCGAACAGGGCAATAAGATCAGATTTTGTCGACTGCCCTTTACGAATTTGACTTAATTTTGCATCGTCAAAGTCCTGGCCCACGGAAGAGACGCATCCTGTAAGCAGCAGTAAAATCATTAAGACGGGTAACAGTGATTTCATTATTAACACCACGATGGTTTTAGGCCATCGTAGCATTGTCGGGGCATCAGGCAAGGGGGATGGTCTGATTATCGGGCAGCGTCCTGCACTGCCCGCGTGGCGTCAGCTTTATCGGCCCGAACACGTCGCGCATTCCGGTATCATCATTTGATAATGATAAAGTCACACTGCTCAGCATAACCTCATCGCTGGTTATGCTGAGATTAATGATGCAACTGCAGGGAGAAAATCGCTGTATGTTATCACGGCAGCCATCTCACCGGATTATACAGTAATTACAAGTTTAACTTTTAATTTTGTAATTTACGCAGAGCCTGTACCTGACGCCACAGGATAAATATATATTCTGGTAATTACTCTTATTGAAATTAATTATCGCGCGCAAAACACCCATCACGCCATTGATTAATATAAACATAAAAAATAACAACACCAGGCACGCCGAAGAACTCAGTTAATCGAGAGGGTAAAAAAAACAAGCAAAAACCATTATCTGTTTATTTTTTGGAAAGACCACCCAATAAAAATCCTGTTGCATTTCAAAAAAAGACAGAATAATCTTCACCAGTTCGATTTAATAAATTGCTATTTAACCCACGCCTTAACAATATAATTATATCAAATGAAACAAATAACAAGCTCGCTAAAAATAGAGGAGAAAAATAAAATGAACTTTAATCCTAACTCCCCTTTGAATTTCTGGAGTGCGCTTAACGTCGCCATTGGCGCTCTTGGGGTTGCCACCTTAGGCGCCTGGACAATTTATGTTAATCTCCAGGGCCAGATATCGGAGGTAAGAACGGAAGTCTCCACGCTCAGGGCGGACACCAGAGAAGATTTTCACCGCGTTAATGACAAAATCGATATATTGGGCGCCAGGGTTGATGCGAAATTTGATGCCATGATTGCCAGGCAGGATGCCATGGGTGCCAGACTTGATGCGAAAATTGATGCTATGGGTGCCAGATTCGATGCAAAACTTGATGCAATGGGTGCCAGATTCGATGCAAAACTTGATGCCATCAGTAGTAAAACCGATGAGAAACTCGATAAACTGACTGCCATGATCAGTGATATGCGCATTGAGCAAGCAAAGCGAGAAGCGCAATAACGGCACAGGAGGATTATGACGATGTCTGAAAATCCAACAATCGCTCTGGTCGGTCCGGGAGCCATCGGCACCACCATCGCGGCGGCGTTGCATGAGGTCGGACGCACGCCGACAATTTGCGGTCGCACGGCGCATCCACAGCTGGAGCTGCGCTTCGACGGTGGCCAGATCGTGGTGCCAGGGCCAGTGCAGACTGATCCGGTCGCCATAAAAACCCCCTTTGACCTGGTTTTCGTCGCGGTAAAATCAACGCAGGTGGAGGCGATGGCGCCGTGGCTTGCAGCGTTGTGCGATGCAGAGAGCGTGGTCTGCGTACTGCAAAACGGTGTTGAGCAACAAACACTCTTTGCCCGTTACCTGTCCGGCAACACGGTGTTGCCTTCAGTGGTGTGGTTTCCCGCTCAACGTGAAGCAAATGCTTCGGTGTGGCTACGCGACAAGCCACGCCTCACCTTGCCAGACACGCCAGCAACCGGTGTGGTGCTTGCGGCTTTGCACGGTACACGATGCTCAGTCGAAGTAGCTGCAGATTTCACCTCCGTCGCATGGCGCAAACTTTTGCAGAATGCGGTCGCTGGCTTAATGGTACTGGCTGGTCGCCGTGCGGGCATGTTTTCCCGCAGCGATATCACCAGCCTGTCGCTGGCTTATCTGCGGGAATGCCTTGCGGTGGCGCGTGCAGCGGGGGCAATACTGGGCGACGAAGTGCCACAACAGATCGTTGATGGATTTCATGGTTATCCGCCCGATTTAGGCACCTCAATCCTTGCTGACCGGCAAGCCGGTCGCCCGCTGGAATGGGATATCCGTAACGGGGTGGTGCAGCGATATGGTCAGGCTCATGGCATCCCAACACCGATCAGCGATCTGGTGGTGCCACTTTTGGCCGCCGCCAGCGATGGACCCGGCTGAAATTGTAGCCGCAGCATAGGATTGCTGTTGACCATGCTGGCGCTGTCTTAGTGTTGAAGATGGTGCCGATACCAGGAGTCGAACCCGGGACCTTTTCATTACGAATGAACTGCTCTACCTGCTGAGCTATACCGGCTTTAAAGCAGAAATGTCGCGAGCTAATACGTTAGAAAAAACGCTTTTCCGAGTCAAGCCCTGCACAGCTAACTGCGTAAACCACCACCATTAATTAATAGTTAACCCTGTCGATCCAGTGCAATAAATTCATATTTCTCGCGATCCGCATCTTACATATTTATCCTGTTCCGCTATGCTTAACTTCTGTAAGCCTTTGTTCCTCAATAACTAACAGGAGTTTGCGTGGAAAACAGTAAACATGCCCTTATTATCGGAGCTTCACGTGGTATTGGTTTAGGGCTGGCAAATACGCTGGCCGAACGCGGATGGCAGGTTAGCGCCACCACCCGTAACGCAATTCCTGAATCTCACCCGACCATCGACTGGCTGACGCTGGATATTAATGACGCCGGGCAGCGCAGCGCCCTGCAGGAACCACTCAGCACCAGCCAGTTTGAGGTGATTTTTATTAATGCAGGCGTATTTGGCCCTGATCATCAGGATATTATGCAGGCCAGCGATGCTGAACTTCTTGCCCTGTTTACCACCAATGCTTTCTCCCCGGTGCGCTGTGCTGCAGAACTGCTGCCCCTGCTGACGCCAAAAACCGGCATTCTGGCCCTGATGTCATCGCAACTGGCCAGTCTGAATGAAAATAACGACGCAACTTATCCGCTGTATGCCGCCAGTAAAGCGGCGCTGAATATGCTGTCACGCGAACTTACCCAGTCTACCGCGCCGCACGGACAAACGTTGCTCTGCGTGCATCCAGGCTGGGTGCAAACCGATATGGGGGGCAGTGAAGCAACCCTGACGGTTGCAGAAAGCGCCAGTGGTATTGCCGATCAGCTGGAAAAATGGCCCGGCAAAGGTGGCCATCACTATATCGATTATACCGGCAATGCGCTGGCCTGGTAATATCGGCTAAGCTGCGTGGGTGATGGATGAATTCGGCTTACTTCCGCACATCCATCACCATGCGCACCGCCAGCCCGGCCAATACCGTAGCCATTAACCAGCGCTGAACACGTTGCCATAACGGGCGACCGGAGAGGAATTGCGCAACAGAGCCTGCGGTAAAGATAATCGCACCATTTACCAGCATACTGATAACTATCTGACTGAAACCCAGCGTCAGGGATTGCGCCAGCACATTGCCCTGAGACGGATCAATAAATTGCGGTAACAGAGAGAGATAGAGCACTGCCGCTTTGGGATTAAGCAGGTTGGTAATCAGCCCCATGGTAAACAGTTTGCGTGGGCTGTCAGGTTTTAGCGTACGTAGCTGAAAAGGCGAGGCGCCATTGCGCAACGATTGCCAGGCCAGCCACAGCAGATAGAGCGCGCCAGCAATGCGTAATGCGTCATAAGCAAAAGGCACCGCCATCACCAGCGCGGTAATGCCGAGGGCGGCGCAGAACATATAGAAAATAAACCCCAGCGCCACACCAGCCAGCGAAATCAGACCGGCTTTATGCCCCTGGCAGATGGAGCGCGACACCAGATAAATCATATTTGGCCCGGGCGTCAGCACCAGGCCAAGGGCGATAGCAGCAAAAGGTAACCATTGAGAAAGCGTCAAATTTCTTCTCCTGCCAGTGCCCGCGTTATCCGCGGATTGTATCGTCGCCGTAAGCGATCCATTTGTAGGTGGTTAACGCTTCCAGCCCCATCGGGCCGCGCGCATGCAGTTTCTGCGTGCTCACCGCCACTTCAGCGCCTAAACCAAACTCGCCGCCGTCGGTAAAACGGGTGCTGGCATTGACGTAAACCGCGGATGAATCGACCTGTTTAACAAAACGGTCGGCATGCTGGATAGTGCGGGTCAGAATCGCGTCGGAGTGCTGGGTGCCATGTTCGCGAATATGCGCGATGGCCTCATCCATATCCGCTACCACTTTGACATTCAGATCCAGCGACAACCATTCGTCGTTGTAATCCGCCTCTTTCACCGCCACCACCTCTGCGCCACCCGTCTGCAACACAGGCAGCGATTGTGCGTCAGCGTGCAGTTTGATGCCTTCCTGCGCCATACGGCTGCTTAGCGCTGGCAGGAAAGTGGCGACAAGCGCCTGATGCACCAGCAGGGTTTCCACCGAGTTACAGGCGCCTGGACGCTGTTTCTTGGCGTTAACAATCACTTTCAGCGCCGCATCCTGTTCAATCGACTGGTCAACATAGATATGGCAAACGCCGATCCCGCCGGTAATCACCGGAATCGTCGACTGTTCACGACAAAGCTTATGCAATCCGGCACCGCCGCGTGGGATCAGCATATCGACATAGCGATCCAGCTTCAGCAGCTGATTCACCAGTTCACGATCCGGGCTTTCGATCGCCTGCACCGCGCCAGCCGGCAGGCCATGCTGTTGCAGCGCGCGCTGAATCACTCGTACGGTGGCGCCATTGGTGCGATACGTCTCTTTGCCGCCGCGCAGAATCACCGCATTGCCGGTCTTCAGGCATAGCGAGGCAACATCCACCGTCACATTGGGACGCGCTTCATAAATCACCCCCACCACGCCCAGCGGCACGCGGCGGCGTTCAATACGCAGCCCGCTATCCAGCTGGCCGCCATCAATCAGTAAACCTACCGGATCGGCCAGGCGACAAACCTGGCGCACATCATCGGCGATGCCCTTGAGACGCGCGGGGTTAAGCATCAGGCGATCAAGCAGCGCGGCGCTCATACCATTCTGCCGTGCGTCGGCCAGATCCCGTTCGTTGGCCGCCAGGATCTCCGCGCTCTGCGCTTCAAGGCTGTCGGCGATAGTCAGCAGAACCTGATTTTTCTGCGCGGTGGTTAACACCGAAAGCTGGTAAGAGGCGGCTTTCGCGGCTTTACCCATTTCCTCAAGCATCGAAAACTCCTTAACTGACAATCATATCGTCGCGGTGAACGGCTACCGGACCATATTCATAACCGAGAATTTCACTGATTTTCTGACTGTGATGTCCGGCGATCATGCGCATCGCATCACTGTTATAACGCGAAACGCCATGCGCCACATCGCGTCCTTGCAGGCTGCGGATACGGATCACTTCGCCACGGGAGAAGTTGCCATCAACCTGACGGATACCTTTCGGCAACAGCGAACTGCCGCGCTCCAGCATCGCTGACAGCGCACCATCATCAATCACGATTTCACCGGCAGGCGGCGCGCCAAAGATCCAGCGTTTACGATTTTCCAGTGGCGTTTGCAACGCATGAAAACGGGTGCCGACCGGCTGACCGGCGATCACATCGCCAATCACCCCTGCACGGCTACCGGCGGCAATAATCACATCGATGCCGGCACGACAGGCGACATCAGCGGCCTGTAGTTTAGTCGCCATACCGCCGGTGCCAAGGCCCGACACGCTGTCACCGGCGATAGTCCGCAGCGCATCATCAATGCCGTGTACATCGCTAATCAGCTCTGCCGCCGGGTTATTGCGCGGATCGGCAGTGAACAGCCCCGGCTGGTCAGTTAACAGCAGCAGTTTATCAGCACCCGCCAGCATCGCCGCCAGCGCCGAGAGATTATCGTTATCGCCGACTTTAATTTCCGCCGTCGCCACCGCATCGTTTTCGTTAATCACCGGCACGATATGGTTGTCGAGCAGCGCGCGTAAGGTGTCACGCGCATTCAGAAAACGCTCACGATCTTCAAGATCGGCACGGGTCAGCAGCATCTGGCCAATATGGATGCCGTAGATGGAGAACAGCTGTTCCCATAACTGAATTAAACGGCTCTGCCCCACCGCAGCCAGCAGCTGCTTTGAGGCGATGGTGGGCGGCAGTTCGGGGTAACCAAGATGTTCCCGTCCGGCGGCCATCGCCCCCGACGTCACGATAACGATACGATGTCCGGCCGCATGCTGCTGTGCGCACTGACGAACCAGTTCAACGATATGTGCCCGATTTAACCGACGTGATCCGCCGGTAAGGACGCTGGTACCTAATTTAACCACCAGGGTCTGACTGCCGCTCATTATTTCCTGCCGTTGGTAAAAAAAGTCTGCAAACAGCCATTTAATCAGGTGTGACCGGTTAAGCCAACAGCCAGCGGCGGAAAAGCACAAAATAGCGCGGACAATGGCGTAGACCAAAAGTTCGCAATTAACAAGAAATCAGAAAAAATGTCATAAAACTTTCATCCTGTCAGGGTAAAACGTTCCTGCGTTAACAAGAGCCTACAAGGCAAAATGTTATTTTACTTATTCGGGAAGTCTATTAAATGAAGAAGAGCGCTCTGGCAATTTTGACGGCCGCACTGGCCCTGACCACCTCAGCACACGCAGCGGAAATTTATAACAAAGATGGCAACAAGCTGGATTTCTACGGCAAAGTTAAAGCCATGCACTACCTGAGTGACAGCGCCAGCAACGATGGCGATAAGTCATATGTGCGTATCGGCTTTAAGGGCCAGACCCAGATTAATGACCTGCTGACCGGTTACGGCCAGTGGGAATACCATATGCCTGCCAGTAACGCAGAAAGCGATGGCACTACCGGCACCAAAACCCGTTTAGGTTTTGCCGGTCTGAAAGCAGGCGATTACGGCTCATTTGATTACGGTCGTAACTATGGCCTGATCTATGACGTTGAAGCGTTCACCGATATGATGCCTGAGTTCGGCGGCACAGGTTATACCGGCGCAGATATCTATATGCTGTCCCGTACCAATGGTGTAGCGACTTACCGTAACAACAACTTCTTTGGTCTGGTTGATGGCCTGAAGCTCGGCCTGCAGTATCAGGGCAAAAATGAGAGCACCACGCGCCAGGGCTCCACCGCTAACGGCGACGGTATGGCGGCATCACTCGCCTATACCCTGATGGATAGCCTGACCATTAACGGTGCGGTGTCTTCTTCTAACCGCGTGCTGAACCAGAAAACCTCAACTTACGGCGGTGGCGATAAAGCTGAAGCCTGGGCGACCGGTCTGAAATATGACAACAACGGTGTTTATCTGGCCGCGACCTATGCTGAAACACGTAATATGAACCCGATCAGCGGCACCGCGCAGATTAATGGCGCCGATCTGGCGGTTAGCGGTTACGCTAACAAAATGCAGAATATTGAGTTAGTGGCTCAGTATCAGTTCGATTTCGGTTTACGTCCGTCACTGGCTTACGTGCAGACTAAAGCGAAAGATATCGAAAACGGCGTTGGCGATGCTGACTACGTTAAATTTGCTGACGTTGGCGCGACTTACTACTTCAACAAAAACATGTCCGCGTTTGTTGATTACAAAATCAACCTGCTGAACGACGATAACAAACTGGCGAAAAACACCGACGATATCGTTGCTGTCGGTATGACTTACCAGTTCTAAGCTGTCTCCCCGCATCCTGCCACGGATGCGGTTGTCTTACCCTCGTTATGTGTCTGTAAAAAAAGGCCGTTCACAGTG
This sequence comes from Winslowiella toletana, assembly GCF_017875465.1. Lineage (NCBI taxonomy): Bacteria > Pseudomonadati > Pseudomonadota > Gammaproteobacteria > Enterobacterales > Erwiniaceae > Winslowiella > Winslowiella toletana. The sequence continues at coordinate 3,475,111 of NZ_JAGGMQ010000001.1, read as the reverse complement.
TGAGCGGCCTTTCCTGTTTATTTAGCAATCACTGTCTTATCAGGCAGTCAGTTTTACCGGCTGATCGTTAAAGTGTTCCGCAGGCACTAATCCCAGCTCCATGCCCACGAGTAATTCTTTCAGACGCTCATGGAAATTACGCAGGGTCTCTTCCAGTTTCTGATTGTTCTCTTTACCCTTGATTGCTGTTGGCTTCCAGTTGCCCTCTTTATCAAACAGGCCAAAATGGTACTCATAGGTAAAGCGATCGGACTCTGCTTCCAGCTCCATCCACCAGCCCCAGAACTCACGCTCTTCGGGTGCAGGTTTGACATTGACGCAAACTGCCAGGCAGTCAAAGAAAAAGCGATCGTTGTCGCATTTGTTCTCGCGGATATAGGGACCCAGAGCAGCGAAACGTTTCATTAACCGGCTTTTCGGGTGTCCACTCGGTAACGTCATGATTAAACCTCCTGTGATGTTGCCTCATTTGTAGCAAACTGCTGAATAATAGCAACTCATCTCTGCAACTGCCTGGCGAGCCAGTCACAAATTTTTTGTAACGCGTCGTCGAAATTCTGCAACACCGGCGAGAATGTAATCGGCAGCAGTTTGCCGTCGGCGGACGAGTTGACGATTAAGCGTGAATCCTCTTCCGGGCTAAACGGATCGTTATCCCAGTAACCGGACAGCATTGGCGTTGGCGTACGGCGTCCCAGCAGCCCCTGCATTTTTAACGAATAGCGATTCAGTTCGGTACGCAGCGCGCTGTCGCTGGCATTCGCCATGCCCATGCGGCTGGCGAGCATATCCATATACATATCCGGCACCGCGTTTTGCCGCTGGATATCGGTCAGCAGGCTATGCACCACCGGTCCCAGACAGGCCACCGCACGCAGACGCGGCGCTTCCAGGTACGCCAGACGCACCGCAATATTAGCGCCAAAACGGTAACCAAAAGCGGCGACACGAGTATGGTCAACCCACGCCACTGACTCCAGCTGGCGCAATACCTGCTGATGCAGCAAGCTGGTGTCCTGGCTAAGTTTGCATTTCGCCGAGAATCCTACCGATGGCATATCAATGGTCAGCATGGCAATGCCACGCGGCGCAAGGTAGTCATGGAAAAAGCGGTAATAGTCGGTTTGCAACGTGTCGAGGCCGCCACACATAATGACCGTCGGATAAGGCGCCGCCACCTGCTTTGGCATATGCAGAAAGCCGGAGATAACGCCAACGTCAGCAATGGTGAACGCCAGCTCTTTCAGCTCACCGGCCAGTCGCGGCGCGGCCTCTTCGTAAGCCCGGTTCGCCAGCAGCTGCGCCTGATCCGCCAGTTCATCGCCTTTAATATGTGGATAACTGGCAATGCTGTAGAGGTTGGCGGCATGCAGCCAGTTCTCACCGGCGGTAAGGTCGTCAGTGGCTTCCATCGCCTGTTGCTGCCACATCCCCGCCTGTTTCGACCACTCATAAATCCAGTTGCCGCCGCGATAGCCAATCACCGTATCAAGATGTTTTTCGTTGGTACGCCCGGCATCGCTGACCGCAATCCGCGCCAGCACTTCGCTAATTTCCAGCAATGGTAAACCACGCCATGCCCACATCAGGCGGTTAATCATGCGATACCAGCCTGCGTGATGTTCGCCATCCAGTGTCGATTGCACACTTTGCGTCGAGTAATGACGGCGTTTCACCAGAGAAGACGTTTCGGGATGCTTAAAGCGGGGCTTGAACAGCTCTTCACTGAGATTTTTGGGAGTCATTATGAAGCTTTCCTTCCTGCGCAGCCTGACGGAAAGACAGTTTAACCTGGTGACGGGCAGAAACAACAACGCCCGGCAAAAGCGGGCGTTGTATTAATGTGGATCAAAGATGGCGGGTGAATCAGCCTTTCACAATTGGCGGGACATACACCACGCCCATATCCCACGGCTGCTCAATCCAGGTATCCTGCGGGATATCGACCACATAATCGTCGACCAGCGGACGACCTGCCGGTTTGGCAAAAATCGTCACAAAGCGCGCTTTTGGATACATATCGCGGATCGCCTGCGCGGTACCACCGGTATCCACCAGGTCATCAATCACGATAAAGCCTTCGCCATCGCCTTCTGCGCGCTTCAGCACGGTCATTTCGCGCTGATTATCGTGGTCATAGCTGGAGATACATACGGTATCAACATAACGGATGCACAGTTCACGTGCCAGTAATGAAGCCGGAACCAGACCACCGCGGCTGACCGCGATAATGCCTTTCCATTGTTCCACAGGCAGCAGGCGCTGAGCCAGTTTACGGGCATGGATCTGTAACATGTCCCAGGTGACGACGTATTTTTCGCTCATAAAGGAATCCCGGCCAACAATATTGGCTTAAAAGTATGCAATGGGAAAAGGTTGCGCGAGATTATAAGGATCTGAAGCGCTAAAAACCAGCACCTGTGTGCCTGGTTGCGGCTTTTTAGCGCTGCTGGTTGCGCAAGGTGCGCTAAACGGTGGTATTCTCAGGCTTATCACGTCAGATTCGCTGACGGCGATCTTTTACTGGAAACTTTGCGACGCACCGGACATACCGGTTGCCGAAACAGGAGACTTATCGTGTCTGAATTGTCTCAACTATCACCACAGCCGCTGTGGGATATTTTTGCCAAAATCTGCTCTATTCCGCATCCCTCTTATCATGAAGAAGCGCTGGCTGAACATATTCTGTCCTGGGCCAAAGAGAAAGGCTTCTGGGTTGATCGCGATAAAGTGGGCAATATTCTGATCCGCAAACCGGCGACGCCGGGAATGGAAAACCGCAAACCGGTTGCGCTACAGGCGCACCTGGATATGGTGCCGCAGAAAAATAACGACACGGTACACGACTTTACTAAAGATCCGATTCAGCCATGGGTTGATGGCGAGTGGGTAAAAGCACGCGGCACCACGCTGGGCGCGGATAACGGTATCGGTATGGCGTCAGCGCTGGCGGTGCTGGCCGACGACAGCCTTGAGCATGGTCCGCTGGAAGTGCTGCTGACCATGACCGAAGAGTCTGGTATGGATGGCGCTTTTGGTCTGCAGGCTGGCTGGTTGCAGGCGGATATCCTGATCAACACCGACTCAGAAGAGGAAGGTGAAGTCTATATGGGTTGCGCGGGCGGTATCGACTTTATTACCACCCTGCCGGTTGAGCGTGAAGCGGTTCCGGCCGGTTTCACCACTCTGAAGCTGACGATTAAGGGCCTGAAAGGCGGTCACTCCGGTTGCGATATTCATGTCGGTCTGGGTAACGCCAACAAGCTGCTGGCGCGCTTCCTTGCCGCGCAGGCAAAAACGCTGGATATTCGCCTGGTTGATTTCACCGGCGGCACCCTGCGCAATGCGATTCCGCGCGAAGCGGTCGCGACGCTGGCGGTCGCCACCGACAAAGTGGATGCGCTGAAAGCTGCCGCCACCGGTTATCTGGCGACACTGCAGAATGAAGTCAGCCCGAAAGATAAAAACGTCAATGTGCTGGTTGAGCCGCTGGCCAGTGAAGCCAGCGCGCTGACCGCTAACAGCCGTGACCGCTTTATCGCCCTGCTGAACAGCACGCCAAACGGCGTAATCCGTAACTCCGACGTGATGAAAGGCGTGGTGGAAACCTCACTGAACGTCGGCGTGGTATCGATTAAAGACCATGAAGCGGAGATTATCTGCCTGATCCGCTCGCTGATCGACAGCGGTAAAGATTACGTGGTGGAAATGCTGACTTCGCTTGGCGAACTGGCTGGCGCGAAAACCGCACCGAAAGGTGGTTACCCGGGCTGGCAGCCTGATGCCTCTTCACCGGTAATGGCGCTGGTGCGTGAAACCTATGAGAAGCTGTTTAACCGCACGCCGAACATTCAGGTGATTCACGCCGGTCTGGAGTGTGGTCTGTTTAAGAAACCATATCCACAGATGGATATGGTTTCTATCGGCCCAACCATCACCGGTCCGCACTCACCGGATGAGCAGGTACATATCGAAAGCGTTGGCCTGTACTGGAAACTGCTGACGGAACTGCTGCGGGTCATTCCTGCGAAATAATTCGATTACGGGCGGCGAGAACGCCGCCCCTACATCAGAGCAGCGTAGGGGCTACGTTTTCGCCGCCCGTATTGATGATTTGCACCTGGTGCAATGGCGGCGTTTTCGCCGCCCATATTATTTCCAATTACCAGCCCAATAATAACTGCCGTTCCAGCTGTGGATTCAGTAACGATACATGTAATCCCACCAGCCGCACACCCCGTCCCCCGCGTCGCTCATCCCAGGTCTTCTTAGCCATGCTGATTAAATCGTCTTTATTCAGAACCGGCCAGACATGCTCCTGCGTGGTCAGCTGGAAATCATTAAACTTCAGCTTTACGCCCTGCCGCGCAATATGTCGATCCGGCTTAATGGCGGTTAAACGCCGCTCCAGCTCCTCATACAGATAATCGAGGATCTTCAGGCACTCTTCCCAGCTATGAATATCCTCAGAGAGCGTACGTTCGACGCCCAGCGATTTACGCTCGCGTTCGGTAATCACCTCCCGCTCGTCAATGCCATTACTGCGTTCCCATAGCACGCGACCAAATTTGCCAAAGCGTCGCAGCAGCATCGCCAGATCGGTTTTTTGTACATCGGCACAGGTAAACAGTCCCAGCTCTTCCAGCTTCTTTGCCGTCACTTTGCCAACGCCGGGGATTTTTTTCAGTTGCAGCGTCTGTAAAAAGGCCGGTAGTTGTTCCGGGGTGATCACAAACTGGCCGTTGGGCTTATTCAGATCGGAGGCTATTTTGGCAACAAATTTAATCGGCGCAATGCCAGCGGAGGCGGTGAGATTCAGCTCATCGGCAATACTCTGACGAATTTCGCGCGCCATTAAGGTCGCCGAACCATGGCAGTGTTCGCTGTCGGTCACATCCAGATAAGCTTCATCGAGGGATAGTGGTTCAATTAATGAGGTGTAGCGCGAGAAGATTTCGCGAATATGGCTGGAAGCGGTTTTATAGGCTTCAAAACGCCCGGGGATCACTTTCAGATGCGGGCAGAGTTTCAGCGCCATGGCGGTCGACATCGCACTGTGGACACCATATTTACGCGCCGGATAGTTCGCAGTGCTGATCACGCCACGCTGCTTCTGGCTGCCGCCAATCGCTATCGGGATATCACGCAAACGGGGATCGTCGCGCATTTCGACTGCAGCATAAAAACAGTCCATATCGACGTGTATAATCTTACGCATATCCCCTCCGGCATTACTGGATAAGTATACAGTTAAAATCAGACAATTCAAGTGCGCCGCTCAGCCGGAAAATCCATGCTATTCCCTGTCGCCAAGGGATAAGTCCAGTGTTTATGAGGAATAATCTTGGCCAGCATCTTGATAAAAAAACAGACAATGTTAATGTTGCGCTGCGATAGCGGAATTTTCCGATAATGCAGTTACCAGACGCTCACCACGTCGCACTTTAAAACCCTCTATTTCAAGGGAATCAGAATGGGCAAAATCGCACTGCTGTTTGCGATGATTTTTCTGCCAGCCTTAAGTCAGGCCAGCACCCCGGAACCCGTTCAGCCACTGGCTCCGGTAAGTAAAGAATTAAAGAAACAATTAATTGGCACCCCGGTCTATCTTCAGATTTTTAAAGAAGAGCGCACGCTGGAACTGTATGGAAAAATAGGCAACGAATATCGTCTGCTGGACAGCTATCGCATCTGCAACTTCTCCGGCGGACTCGGTCCGAAACAGCGTCAGGGCGACTTTAAAAGTCCGGAAGGCTTTTACACCGTGACGCAGCGTCAGTTAAAACCCGACAGCCGTTTCTATCGCGCGATTAATATTGGCTTTCCCAATGAGTATGATCGCCAGCAGGGTTACGACGGTAAATATCTGATGATTCATGGCAATTGTGTGTCAGTGGGCTGCTATGCCATGACCAATGCCTATATGGATGAGATTTTTACTTATGTAAATGCCGCGCTGCGCAATGGCCAGTCAGAGGTGAGCGTCAGTATTTATCCATTCCGGATGACGGAAAGCAATATGCAGCGCCATCGTAACTCTTACTACGCCAACTTCTGGAAGCAATTACAGCCGGGATATGCGTGGTTTGTGCAGCATCGACAACCGCCAACGGTTAGCGTCAATGCCGGAAAATATGTGCTGAACAGCAGTCCGGTAATCGACAACCATTCAGCGCCATCAGGATCATTCCTCGCGCTCACCAAGACAGAATAGCACCCACTCACCGGGTTCTATTTTGTGCCAGGTTTCATTACCGGTTAGCGGCTGAGTCGCAATCACCGTGACCACGTCATTTGGCGTGGTCTGCTTCTGAAAATCTATCTCCACATCCTGATCGAGCAATTTGGCTTTGCCAAAGGGCGCACGCCGCGTGATCCAGAACAAATTGGTGGAGCAAAAGGCCATCAGATAGCGACCATCCGACAGCAGCATATTAAACACGCCCTTCTCGCGCAGTTCAGTCGCCAGTTCCGCAATATAGCGAAATACCGCTGGCCAGTTGCCTGGGGTACGCGGATAGCGGGTGGTCAGTTTATGCAGCAACCAGCAAAACGCCTTCTCACTGTCGGTTTCACCCACCGGGCGAAACTGGCCGGTTTCGAGCTGGCGATAGCCTTTGAGCTGGCCGTTATGCGCATAGGTCCAGTTACGACCCCAGACTTCACGGGTAAATGGATGGGTATTTTCCAGCGATACTTCACCGCGGTTGGCCTGACGGATATGCGCCACCACCGAGTGTGATTTAATCGGGTAATCCTGCACCAGACGCGCGATTGGCGAGTTAAAGCTCGGCTGCGGATCTTTAAATGTGCGACACCCTTTGCCTTCATAAAAGGTAATGCCCCAGCCATCTTTATGTGGCCCGGTTCCACCGCCTCGCTGCACCAGGCCGGTAAAGCTAAAGCAGATATCCGTTGGGACGTTAGCGCTCATCCCGAGCAGTTCGCACATAGTGATGACCTCAAAATCAATAATTCCCCCGCGCACGGGGGAAGACGCTAATTATTTAGCCATCTCTTTTTCAATCAGCAGAATCAGGATATGAATCACTTTAATATGAATTTCCTGAATACGGTCGGCAAAACCGAAGTGCGGCACGCGAATTTCGACGTCGGCCGAACCATCCATTTTACCGCCATCTTTGCCGGTCAGGGTGATCACTTTCATTCCCTGCGCCCGCGCTGCTTCAATCGCTTTGATCACATTAGCAGAGTTGCCGGAAGTCGAGATCCCCAGCAACACATCGCCTGAGCGCCCGACCGCCTCAATATAGCGCGAGAAGATAAAGTCATAACCGAAGTCATTACTGACACAGGAGATATGGCTGACATCAGAGATCGCAATCGCCGGGTAGCCTGGGCGGTTTTCCCGATAGCGACCGGTCAGCTCTTCAGCAAAATGCATCGCGTCACAATGTGAACCGCCATTACCGCAGGAGAGAACTTTACCACCAGCTTTAAACGAATCCGCCAGCAGTACCGCAGCGCGTTGAATAGCATGGATATTGGCATCATCGCTCAGGAATTTATTAAGCGTGTCGGCGGCTTCATTTAACTCTGAACGAATTATGTCCTGGTACATAGGGATGTCCTTAGGGGGAAAGAAATTCTGCACAAGTTTACCGGAATGGGGGTAAGGCGAAAAGCGCCCTGCAACACAAGCTGCGGCTTTGACTTTTGGTGCTGCAGGATTGTGAGCCAGGTTGTAATTATAATGTAAACACATTGCTAACAAACTATATCTGCTCTAAACCTGTGGTAACGATCTGAACAGGTCAGACCTCTTACTACTTACGGAGCGGTTCATTATGATGGTTCTCAGTATTATCGCGACGATTGTGCTGACTGGCGCACTCTTCTATCACCGCGTAAATCTGCTGCTCGCCAGCCTGTTGCTGCTGATCTGGACGGCCGCGATGGCGATGCTGTCGCTGTGGACGCCATGGCTGCTGATTCCGCTGGCGATTATTCTGCTGCCATTTAATTTCCTGCCGATGCGGCGGGCAATGTTCTCCAAATCGCTGCTGCACACTTTTCAGAAAGTGATGCCGCCGATGTCGCGTACTGAAAAAGAGGCGATCGATGCTGGCACCACCTGGTGGGAAGGCGAGCTGTTTCGCGGTAATCCTGACTGGCAGAAACTGCATAACTACCCACAACCGCGCCTGACGGAAGCGGAACAGACCTTTCTTGATGGTCCGGTAGCCGAAGCCTGCCGCATGGCCAACGACTTTCAGATCACCCATGAAATGGCCGATCTGCCGCCGGAACTGTGGGCGTATCTGAAAGAGCACCGCTTCTTTGCGATGATCATTAAAAAAGAGTACGGCGGCCTCGAATTTTCCGCTTATGCGCAGGCCAAAGTGCTGCAGAAACTGGCCGGGGTTTCAGGAATTCTGGCGATTACCGTCGGTGTGCCCAACTCTCTCGGCCCGGGTGAACTGCTGCAACATTACGGCACCGAAGAGCAGAAAGATCACTATCTGCCACGCCTGGCGCGCGGTCAGGAGATCCCCTGCTTTGCGCTGACCAGCCCGGAAGCGGGTTCTGATGCCGGGGCGATTCCGGATACCGGCGTGGTCTGCATGGGCGACTGGCAGGGTCAGCAGGTGCTTGGCATGCGTCTGACATGGAACAAACGCTATATCACACTCGCTCCTGTCGCTACCGTGCTGGGGCTGGCGTTTAAACTCTCCGATCCGCAGCATCTGCTGGGTGAAAGCGACGAGCTGGGTATTACCTGTGCGCTGATCCCCACCAGCACCGCTGGCGTCGAAATTGGCCGTCGTCATTTTCCGCTGAATGTACCGTTCCAGAACGGTCCGACGCGCGGCGAGAATATCTTTGTGCCGATTGATTATATTATTGGCGGGCCGAAAATGGCCGGTCAGGGCTGGCGGATGCTGGTGGAATGTCTGTCGGTAGGACGCGGGATTACGCTACCATCGAACTCCACCGGCAGCGTGAAAAGTATCGCGCTGGCCATTGGCGCTTACGCCCATATCCGCCGTCAGTTCAAACTGCCGATCGGCAAAATGGAAGGGATTGAAGAGCCGCTGGCGCGCATTGCCGGCAATGCCTATGTAATGGATGCCGCAGCGGCGCTGATTACTTACGGCATTGTGCTGGGTGAGAAACCGGCAGTGCTGTCAGCGATTGTTAAGTATCACTGTACCCATCGCGGCCAGCGCGCCATCGTTGATGCGATGGATATTGCCGGTGGTAAAGGCATTATGCTCGGCAACAGTAACTTCCTCGCCCGTGCTTATCAGGGGGCGCCGATTGCGATTACCGTGGAAGGCGCCAATATCCTGACGCGCAGCATGATTATTTTTGGTCAGGGGGCAATCCGCTGCCATCCTTATGTGCTGGATGAGATGGCCGCAGCACAGAGCGGCGATGTCAACGTCTTTGATAAGGCGCTGTTCAGCCATATTGGCCATGTCGGCAGCAATAAGATGCGCAGCCTGTGGCTGGGACTGACCGCCGGTCGCACCAGTAAAACACCAACCCGTGACGCAACCCGTCGTTATTATCAGCATCTGAACCGCATCAGCGCCAACCTCGCGTTGCTGTCAGATATTTCGATGTCAGTGCTGGGCGGCAGTCTGAAACGCCGTGAGCGTATCTCTGCGCGTCTTGGCGATGTGCTGAGTCAGCTTTATCTGGCTTCCGCAGCGCTGAAACGTTATGAAGATGAGGGACGCAATGAAGCGGACCTGCCGCTGGTGCACTGGGGCGTACAGGATGCGCTGCATCAGGCTGAACTGGCGATGGACGATCTGCTGCGTAACTTCCCGAATCGGCTGGTTGCTGGCCTGCTGCGGGTGGTGATCTTCCCGACCGGCCGCCACTGCCATGCGCCATCCGATCAGCTGGATCATCAACTGGCGCGCATTCTGCAGCTGCCTTCCGCTACCCGTACCCGTCTGGGACGCGGTCAGTATCTGACGCCAGGCGAACATAATCCGGCCGGTCAGCTGGAAGAAGCGCTACAGGATGTGATGGCGGCGGAAGTGATTCACGATCGTCTGTGTAAACAGCTGAAGAAGAGCCTGTCCTTTACCCGTCTGGATAAACTGGCGACACGCGGTTTGCAGGAGGGATGGATTGATCAGCAGGAAGCCGACGTGCTGACGCGGGCGGAAGCCAGTCGTCTGCGTTCAATTAACGTTGATGATTTTGCTGCTGATGAACTGGCGACCCGGCCGGTAAAAGCGCAGCAACCTGCCAGAAAGATTGAGGCGGCGTAACGACCAGACGGGAGCCGAAAACGGCTCCCCTACGGGTTTGTAGGGGCGGCGTTTTCGCCGCCCCTGTCAGTCACTTAACCGTTCTGACGGATCCGCGCAATCAGCGCATCGATATCCTGCACATGTGGCGCGGCGAGAATCAGCGTGCGGCCTAAACTGATCGCATGGCGCAGACACTCATCACGCATCGGCTCGCTGGCGATTTTCTTGATATCCGCCACCTGTGAAATCCCTACGGTACGACGAATCAGTTCAGTACCGCAGAAACCGATAGTATCCTGCAACACGCGCTGCAAGAATGCTTCGGCATAGCCCGGATACGCCAGCGCCTGATCGCGGGTTTTCTCCGCCGCCAGCGCGAGGAAACGTTCTGCAAAGCCCAGCCAGACTTCACGCACATCGGTTAAACGCTGTTCACGTCCGTCCGCCGCTTCACGCGCAGCCAGCAGGCCCGGCAGTGCGCAGTAGTTAATCAGCAGGTTGCCAATCGCGGTGCCGACATCAAAACCGATCGGGCCATAGAAACCAAACTCGGCATCAATCGCTTTCAGGCTGCTGTCGGTGACAAAGATCGAACCGCTATGAATATCACCGTGCAGCAGTGCTTCAGCGTGCGCCAGGAAGTGATGTTTCAGGCCAGCGACGGCAATTCTCAGCTCATGATCATCACGCAGCTCAGCGACAAAGCTCTCCAGCGTTGCCGGATAAGCATTGCGCTCATGGATCTGGTAAGGCTCATTAAAGAACAGATCCTCGGTCATTTCACACAGCTCGGGATTGGTGAAACGAATGACATCCGCTTTTTTCGCATGCGGATGCTGGAAGAAATCAGAAGTATGGAACAGTGTCTGCGCCAGATATTCACCCAGCTGCGCCGCCGCCTGCGGGAAATAGCTGCCTTTCACCAGCTCACCGCGCCAGATGGCGTGATCGGAGAGATCTTCCATCACCATCACCGCTAAGTCAGCATCGAAATGCAGAATTTTAACCGTGTGTTGTGGACAGAAACTGCCATGCACCTGCAACGTTTCCGCTTCCAGACGCGCGCGATCAAGGGTTAATGGCCAGGATTCGCCGACGCAGCGTACATAAGGCAGCGCCTGCTTAACAATAATCCGGCTGCGACCCGCCTGGTCGAAAATTTTGAATACCAGGTTAAGGTTACCATCGCCAATTTCCTGTGCGTCCACCAGTGAAGAGGGATCGTCCAGTCCACCAAATTGTCGGGCATAATCGACCGCATCTGCGGCAGTGAACGTACGGTATTGCGACATTGCCTTGTTCCCCATTGAAACTTTTCTGCGTTATATGATAAGAATAAGCCGTTCAGACGTCTATACATCCGCACTGCATGTTGGCACAATATGCAGCATTAACGCAACATGGATTTAAACCACATGCAGACACTCAGCACTACCAGCTTACAGGTCCGTGAAAATCAGCTTTGGATCCTCGACCAGCAGGCACTTCCGCAGGAAAAAATCTGGCGCCCTGTTCCCGACGTCGCCACGCTGGTCGGCCATATCCAGGCGCTGCGTGTGCGCGGTGCGCCGCTGATTGGTCTCTCCGCCAGTCTGCTGCTGGCGTTGCTGGCGGAAAATGGCATGGCGAAAACCGAACTGACCCTCGCACTGGACGTGTTGCGGGCATCACGGCCAACAGCAGTCAACCTGATGAACAACCTTGACCGCATGAAACTGGCGCTGGCGCAGGAGAATTTCGCCGGCGCGCTGAATATTGAGGCACTGCGCCTGGTGGCAGAGGATAAAGCGCTGTGCGACAGCATTGCCGCAGCCGGTAGTGTGCTGGTAAAAGCAGGCAGCCGCCTGCTGACCCACTGCAATACCGGCGGTTTAGCCACCGCAGGCGTCGGCACCGCGCTGGGGGTAATTGCCCGGGCGCATCAACAGGGCAACGTCGCCAACGTCTGGGTAGATGAAACCCGTCCGCTGTTGCAGGGGGGCCGCCTGACCGCCTGGGAACTGGGTGAACTGGGCGTGCCGTATAAACTGATTTGTGACTCAATGGCCGCCAGCCTGATGGCGCAGCAGCAGGTAGACGCAATCTGGGTTGGCGCAGACCGTATCGCCGCTAATGGCGACGTGGCGAATAAAATCGGCACCTACAGCCTGGCGGTACTGGCCAGCTATCACGGCATCCCGTTCTATGTTGCCGCGCCGCATACCACCCTCGACAGCGGCTGTCCGGATGGCGCAGCGATTCCGATTGAGCAGCGCGATGCGCGTGAAGTGACCGGGGTTGCCGGTAGTTTTGGTCAGGTACAGTGGGCGCCGCAGGATGCCAGCGTGTATAACCCGGCGTTTGATGTCACTCCTGCCGCACTGATTAGCGGCTGGGTGCTGGATACCGGTGTGGTAACACCTGCACAGGTGGCGGAAGGGATTTTTCAGCCACGTTAAGGCTGCATCGGCTGTCGCAGGCCCTCCCCCGTAAATGGGGGAGGGCGAGGATACTAAGGCAGACGCGGGTAAGCATCGGCGATCGTGTCGCCGGTAAAGTTAGCGATCCAGCCTTCCTGATTATCAAAGATACGGATGGCGGTGAAGTGCGGTGACGATCCCATATCAAACCAGTGCGGCGTGCCGGCCGGTACTGAGATCAAATCGTTCTTCTCACACAGGATCTGATAGATCTTGCCATCAAGATGCAGACAGAACAGCCCGGCGCCTTCAACAAAGAAACGCACTTCATCTTCGCCATGGGTATGCTCAGAGAGAAACTTGGTGCGCAGCACCTCTTTCTGCGGGTTATCGGCACGCATGCTGATTACATCCCAGCTCTGATAGCCCTTCTCCGCCACCAGACGATCGATGGCATGCTGATAAGCTTTGATCACGGTTTCCGCTGCCGGATTGTCACCCAGGTCGCGATCGGCTTCCCAGCGCTCAAAGCGGACATCTTTGGCATTCAGCTGCTGACGGATCTCTTCCGCGTCAGTGCTGTGCCAGATCGGTGTTGTCGCTTCGGTATCGGTAAAAATAGTCAATGCACTCATAAGGAAAACAGCTCCAGGTTAATCTGATCAAAACGGTTTACCTGACGATGGACGCTGACTGCATCCGCCTCGTCGCGAATTAACTGCACGGTGTGCCAGCCCGCCTGCTGCGCGGCATCCAGTTCCTGATGAATATCGGATAAGAACAGCAGTTCACTGGCTGGCAGAGCAATCTGACTGGCGATAGTGCGATACGAATCGACTTCGCGCTTGGCGCCGACATGGGTATCGAAATAGCCACTGAATAGCGGAGTGATATCACCTTCCTCGCTGTAGCCAAATAATAATTTCTGCGCAGCTACTGAGCCAGATGAATAAACGTACAGCGAAACGCCCTGCGCCTGCCACTGCTTTAACGCGGGCAGCACATCCGGATAAAGATGACCTTTAAAATTACCGTTCAGATAGCCGTCACGCCAGATCATCCCCTGTAGCGCTTTCAGCGCCGTGGATTTGCGGTCCTGATCCATAAAAGCGAATAAGGTGGTGACCAGCTGGTCGACAGTGGCGTCCGGCCGGGCAATCTCGGCGCGCAGATCGTCAAGCGTGGCGCTGACTGCTGCCTGCTGCTGATGCTCAGCCAGCCAGGCCGCGAGATGCTGACGGGCATAAGGAAACAGCACGTTATGGACAAAGCGAATATCGCTGGTGGTGCCTTCAATATCGGTAACAATCGCACGAATCATTTGGCCTCCAGCAGGCGTCGTTGCATTTCACACAGAAACAGAAACTCCAGCCCTTCAAGGTGGCGCTTAGCCTCATTAACATCTTTGCCCCAGCAGGTTAAGCCGTGGCCGCGCAGCAGGAAACCGTAACGCAACGGCGTCTGTTGAGCGAACTGCGCAATCCGCTGCGACAGCGCGTCAATATCCTGGTCATTATCAAACAGCGCAATCGACACGCTGTCGAGGTGCGACTGCTGTCCGGCGAGGGTTTTCTGCATTTCATAACCCTGCAACACCAGCGCAGCGCCTTTTTCCACGCGCGACAACACCGTTGAGTTGACCGTATGGGTATGCAGCACCGCGCCCGCCTGCGGGAACAAGCGATAGATTAAGGTATGCAGCCCGGTTTCCGCCGAGGGCGTACGCCCGGATGGCGCGCGGTTGCTGGCAATCTCAACCTGAATAAAATCATCGCGCGTCAGGCTGCCTTTATCTTTACCCGATTCGCTGAGCAGGCAGTAACTGTCGTCCTGGCGAACCGACATATTCCCGCCGGTCGCCGGCGCCCAGCCTTTTGCGCCAATCCAGTGGCAGGCCGCCACCAGCTGGTCCAATTGCGGTAAAACCGTCATACCTTTCCTTATTTTTCAGGTGTTTGCAGCGCTACTGTTTTTCGACTTTAGACGTCTAAGCGTCTTGATTGCCAAATATTACCATCGGGGCTATAGTGGCAGCAACACACCGCACAGACAATAGCGCTACAGGTAATCCACATGAGTCAAACACCCCTGATTCCCGAGAGCAAACTTCCGGCGCTCGGCACCACTATTTTTTCGCAAATGAGCGCACTGGCACAGCAGTATCAGGCGATCAATCTGTCGCAGGGCTTTCCTGATTTTGACGGCCCGGGCTATCTGCAGGAGCGTCTGGCATATCACGTCAGCCAGGGCGCTAACCAGTATGCGCCGATGACTGGCGTGCAGCCCTTACGTGAAGCGATCGCGGCGAAAACCGCCGAGCTGTATAGCTACCGGCCTGACATCGACAGCGATATCACCGTCACCGCTGGCGCGACCGAAGCGCTGTATGCAGCGATTACCGCGCTGGTGCGTCCGGGCGATGAAGTGATCTGTTTTGATCCCAGCTATGACAGCTATGCTCCGGCGGTGACGCTTGCTGGTGGCGTGATGAAGCGTATCGCCTTGCAACCGCCGGGCTTTAAAGTGGACTGGCAGCAGTTTGCCACCCTGCTGTCGCCACGCACCCGACTGGTGATCCTCAATACACCGCACAATCCTTCCGCCAGCGTCTGGCAGAAAAGTGATTTTGCTGCGTTGTGGCAGGCTATCGCTGAGCAGGAAATCTATGTGCTGAGCGATGAAGTGTATGAACATATCTGTTTTGCCGCCGAAGGCCATGCCAGTGTGCTGGCGCACCCGCAGCTGCGCGAACGGGCGATTGCCGTATCGTCATTTGGTAAAACCTTCCATATGACCGGCTGGAAAGTGGGTTATTGCGTGGCGCCTGCGGCATTGAGTGCGGAAATTCGCAAAGTGCATCAGTATCTGACCTTTTCGGTCAATACTCCGGCGCAGCTGGCGCTGGCGGATATGCTGCGCGATCAGCCGGATCACTATCGCGAACTGCCAGACTTTTATCGCGCGCGTCGTGACCGTTTTGTGCAGGCGCTGGCGAAGAGCCGGCTGGAAGTGTTGCCTTGTGAAGGCACCTATTTCCTGCTGGCGGACTACAGTGCGATCTCTGATCTTGACGACGTCAGCTTCTGCCAGTGGCTGACCAAAGAAGTTGGCGTGGCGGCGATCCCGCTGTCGGTGTTCTGCGCTGATCCTTTCCCTCATAAACTGATCCGCCTGTGCTTCGCCAAACAGGAAGCCACGCTGGATGCTGCTGCGGAGCGCCTGTGTCAACTTTAAAACTGACGGTACTGCAACAACCGCTGGTGTGGATGGATGGTGAAGCCAACCTGCGCCACTTTGACACCCTGCTGGCAGAGATTAACGGCAGTGATTTGATCGTGTTGCCGGAGATGTTTACCACCGGCTTTGCGATGGAAGCAGCGCAAAGTTCGCTGCCACAGGCGCAGGTCATAGAATGGCTGCAGGCTCATGCCAAAGCGACCAATGCGCTGGTAGGCGGCAGCGCGGCGATTCAGACTGATAAAGGGGCGGTAAACCGTTTCCTGCTGGTCGAGCCGGGCGGCAAGCTGCACAGTTATGATAAGCGTCATCTGTTCCGCATGGGCGATGAGCATCATCACTATCTGGCGGGTGAGCGTCGGGAGATTATTGAGTGGCGCGGCTGGCGCATTCTGCCGCAGATCTGTTATGACCTGCGCTTCCCGGTGTTTTCACGAAATCAGAACGACTACGATCTGGCGCTGTATGTGGCCAACTGGCCAGCAGCGCGTGCGCTGCACTGGCAGTCGTTACTGCTGGCGCGCGCCATTGAGAACCAGGCGTATGTTGCCGGTTGCAATCGTGTTGGCAGTGATGGCAATCAGCATCAGTACAGCGGTGACAGCCGGATTATCAGCCCGCAGGGTGAGATTCTGGCGGCCGGGGAACCCCACCAGCCCGCACGTCTTGATGCGGAGTTATCGCTGGAAAATTTGCGAGAATATCGCGAGAAATTCCCTGCCTGGCGCGATGCCGACACCTTCAGCCTGTAACCTGTAAGAAGTTGCCTGCAGGGAGTGAGCTCTCTGCAGGCAATTTATGGTTATTTATGCGGCTATAATCAGTTTGATCGCGCAATACTTTGCGCGCTTCCTGCTGCCCTGCAAAGGATCTGTCTGTGTCGCCGGTACAGCATAAACATCACCGGCATTAATTATTATAATTGCCTGATGCTTCTGGGTATTTCCCTGATGCTGACCCAGTATCTTTGGATGTCGGGCAATTATGCCAATAAATTCACATAGATCAATGCCAACGTCTGCCGCTATTAGCGTTAAGTCTCATAAGTCAGAATAAAAATAATCGCCTTGTTTTTTCAGCAAAAACAGAAAATGACCGCCCAAAAAAGCAGTAATAACACAAGATAACGGGGGGAAATAAAGAGGATTCTGCCATCAGAAGGCGTAATTAAATAAGAATTAATTAGCACTTTTTTTAAAACGAGCCATTCTAATTATCGTTTTATTTAATCAATGTGAGCGGCGCAAAAACCGCCCCGCTGAGGTGTTGCTCAGGAACCGCGATAGGTCGACCACGACCAGGGTGAGATCAGAAACGGCAAATGATAGTGACTGCCGGTGGCCGGGATCGTGAAATCGATCTGCGCGGTCACATAGAGCGTGTCACGTTCGCTGGCGGCAAAGTAAGCGCCAATCTCCGCCGTCAGCCGATAGTGTCCCGGCGTGAGTGGTTCAAGGGTGAAGTCTCTGATGCGGCCATCGCTGTCGGTCTGGCCTTTACTGACCGGCAGCCAGCCAGCAGAACTGTCCTGCTCCAGCGCAATCACAACGCCTTTAGCCGGTGTTCCCAGCGCCGTATCCAGTACGTGAGTGGTAATGGTGCTCATTGAAAACTCTCCTGAAGACGCAGCAGGGTAATTTCACGCAGTTGGGTTAGCGCTTCCTGCAGCTCCTGTTGTGGATCATTAGCCAGCCGACGCTGAAGTTCAGCCAGCATCTCTTCACCGCTACGCCCTTTGGCGCGAATCAGAAATACCCGGCCAAAGCGCTGTTCATACTGCTGATTACCGCTGTGCAACGCCTGTTTCAGCAGCTGATTATCGTCGCTGACCGCCGACTGCTCCTGACGCGACAACGCCGCCTCTTTGCCCGCTCCCGCAGCCCGTTCGCCAATGCGCGGATGCGCGGAGAGCGCCTGCGCAAGATCGTCGCCATCCCAGTGGCTGGCAACCCCGGCCGCATGCTGCAACAGCGTATCAAGGGAAGCATAAGGACGCGCCGCCGCCAGCTCGCTGCACCAGCCCGGCAACGCCACACAATGCGCAATGGCGTGACGTGCTTCGGCATCGCTGAGTTGATTGAACTGTTCAGGCGTCATCTTTAATTCCCGTGCAAATTATTGGCACGGGCGGCGAGAACGCCGCCCCTACGTCAGGATATCTGGAACACTGTAGGGAAGCCGTTTTCGGCTCCCGTCTGAACGCCGCCCCTACGATTTGGCGATATTCACTACCGCTAACAGGTATGCCTGTATCGCTTTGGCGACATCGTTTGTCATTACCGATTCGGCAGGATGGTGGCTGATACCGCGGTCACAACGCACAAACAGCATCCCGACCGGCCAGCGCTCGGCAATAGCAATCGCATCATGCCCGGCGCCGCTTGGCAGCGACAGAGCGCGCCCCTGCACCTGCGTTACCGCCTGGCTTAATGCCTCCTGCAACCGGTCGTCACAGCGCGTCGCGCCAATATGGTAATACTCGTCAGCGCTAAAGATCAGCCCACGGCGCAACGCGATGGCTTCTGCCTGGGTCAGCAATTCGGAAAGCAGCGCCGCCAGCGGCTGATCTTGCGGTCCACGCACATCGAGCGTCAAATCCACTTCACCCGGAATAACATTTACCGCACCGGGCGCGCATTGCAGAGTGCCGACGGTGGCCACCAGCTGCGCATCATGCTGTGGCGTACTGTGTTCGATATACACCATCCATTCGGCGGCGGCGGCCAGCGCATCTTTGCGATGACTCATCGGCACGGTGCCGGCATGCCCCGCTTCGCCGACAAAACGACAGTTAAGCCGTCGTGCGCCGTTAATCGCGGTCACCACCCCCAGCGCCAGTTGCTCTTGCTCAAGACAAGGACCCTGCTCAATATGCAGCTCAAGGTAAGCAACGATATCGCTGACCTGACGCGCCGCCTGACCAATTTTGCTGGCATCAAGGCCGACATCGGCCATCGCTTCAGCCACGGTAATGCTGTTTCCGTCCGGGTGCGTCACCCAGCTCTCCGGCCAGCTGCCGGTGATGCCGCGACTGCCCAGCAGGGTAATGCCAAAGCGCGTGCCCTCTTCGTCGCCAAAGCCGATAATCTCAATCGCCAGCGGCAGTCGCAGCTGGTGCTGATGCAGATATTGCACGGTTTCGATAGCGGTCAGTACGCCAAGCATACCGTCGTAACGACCGGCATTACGCACCGTATCCAGATGCGACCCCAGCAGCAGCGCCGGCGCATTCGCTACCGCGCCTTCATAGCGTCCACAAATATTACCGACACTGTCCTGCCACACCTGCATGCCAGCCGCCGCCATCCACTCGCCTACGCGTGTATTGGCGCGCATATGTTCTGGTGACAGATAAACGCGCGTCAGCTTATCGCCGGTTTCGCTGATTTCCGCCAGCGCGTCACAGCGCGCCATGACCCGGGCAGCAGCCAGTTCAGCTTCGGTTGCGTTCATCAGACAGCCACTCATTAGCGACTCCCGTTGCTGTACAGATCCCATGCCGCCTGCATCGCCGCGCCTTGCGTGGTTTTAAAGCCGAGATGGTTCAGTACCGCTTCCAGCGCAGCGAGGGTTTGCAGCACGCAATCTTTGCGCGCGTTATAGCCCATGGTGCCGATGCGCCACACTTTGCCAATCAGCGGACCAAAGGAGGTGCCAATTTCAATGCCGAAATCTTCCAGCATCAGTTTGCGCGCCAGATCGCCATTCACCCCTTGCGGGATCACCACGCCCAGCACGTTATTCATCTTGTGCTGCAGATCGCCAAAGGTTTCCAGCCCCATCCCCTGAATACCGGCCAGCATCGCTGCGCCATGTAGCTTATGGCGGGCGATGCCGTTATCCAGACCTTCCTGCAGGATCAGACGCGCGCACTCGCGGGCGCCAAACAGCGCGCTGGTGGCTTCGGTATGGTGGTTCAGGCGCTCCGGTCCCCAGTAATCCATGATCATGCCGAGATCAAAGTAGTTGGAGTAGATCATCTCATCATCGCCATCCTGATGGGCGGCGGTGCGGATCCCCTCTTCCACGCATTTGCGTTTACGGATCACCGCTTCCATCTGCGGGCTGAGGGTGATCGGCGAGGTGCCGGATGGCCCGCCAAGGCACTTCTGCATCCCGGCGGAAACCGCATCCAGTCCCCAGGCGTCGGTTTCCAGCGGGTTACCGCCGAAAGAAGCCGTGGCATCGGTATAGAACAGCACATCATATTTACGGCAGATCGCGCCCAGCTCCGCCAGCGGTTGCAGCATGGTGGTAGAGGTATCGCCCTGCACCGTCAGCAGCAGGCGCGGACGCACCTTTTTAATCGCATCTTCAATCTGATCCGGGGTAAAGACCTCGCCCCACGGCACTTCAATGGTGTGGACTTCGGCGCGGCAGCGGCGGGCAATTTCACATAACAGATGACCAAAACGGCCAAACACCGGCACCAGCACTTTATCGCCCGGACGGATCGCCGACAGCAGGATCGCTTCAATACCGGCGCGCGAGGTGCCGTCGATCAGCATCGTCCAGCGGTTTTCGGTGCGGAATACCGCGCGATACAGCTCCATCACCTCATTCATATAGTGGGTCATCGCCGGATCGTACTGACCGAGCAGCTGGCTCGACATGGCGCGCAGCACACGCGGATCCGCATTGATCGGTCCTGGTCCCATCAGCAGACGTTGTGGCGGATTAATTTGTGGGTAGTGCGTGATATCCATCTTAGATTCCTTTATTCGACATTCCGATGCTTAATTAAGGCCGCGCACCGAGGAGATAAACTGTTTCAGCTCTGGCGTCTGCGGATCGGCAAATACGGTGCGGCTGTCGCCCTGCTCCCATACCCGTCCCTGATGCATAAACACCACGCGGTCGCCAACTTCACGGGCAAAGTTCATTTCGTGGGTCACCAGAATCAGCGTCATACCCTCTTTCGCCAGCTGCTCAAGCACTTTCAGCACTTCGCCCACCAGCTCCGGATCGAGCGCTGAGGTGATCTCATCACACAGCAGTACTTTCGGTGACATCGCCAGCGCACGGGCAATCGCCACGCGCTGCTGTTGTCCGCCGGAGAGATTCGCCGGATAGTAATCCATGCGGTCGCCGAGGCCGACTTTCTCCAGCATCTGCGCCGCCAGCTGACGGCATTCACTCTCTTTCTTTTTCAGCACCCGACGCGGCGCCAGCATCACGTTTTCCAGCGCGGTCATATGCGGGAACAGGTTAAAACTCTGGAACACCATGCCGATCGAGCGGCTGATATCGCGCGCCTGCGAATCGCGATCGGTAATGGTGACGCCGCCCAGCTTGATGCTGCCTTCCTGATAGCCTTCCAGTCCGTTCATACAGCGCAGCAAGGTACTTTTGCCGGAGCCACTACGGCCGATAATCGAGATCACTTCACCCATATCGACATCGAGATCGACGCCTTTCAGCACATGGTTTTCGCCGTAATATTTCTGTACCTGATTAATGGTGATGAGCGGCATTGAATTTCTTCTCCAGATATTGGCTGTAGCGGGACAGCGGATAACACATCAGGAAGTAGCCCAGCGCCACCAACCCGAAGACCTTAAATGGCTGATAAGTTACGTTATTCAGTATAGTTCCGGCTTTGGTCAGCTCGATAAAGCCGATAATCGACGCCAGCGCAGTGCCTTTAATCACCTGCACCGCAAAGCCCACGGTAGGGGCGATACCGATACGCACCGCCTGCGGCGCGACCACGCGAAACAGAGTCTGGCCAAAACTCAGTCCCAGACAGCGGGACGCTTCCCACTGCCCTTTTGGCAGCGCTTTAATACTGCCGAACCAGATATCCAGCAGAAAAGCGCTGGTATACAGCGTCAGCGCCAGCGACGCCGCGGTCCACGGCGTGACATCAATGCCAAACAGCGCGACGCCAAAAAAGGCGAGGAACAGCTGCATCAGCAGCGGCGTGCCCTGAAACAGTTCGACGTAAGCGCGAATAAAGCGCAGCGGCCAGCGGCCACCGCTCAGACGCAGCAGCAGCAAGGGCAGAGTCACCAGCGTGCCGCCAATAAAGGCGGTCAGCGACAGCAGCAGCGTCCAGCGCGCCGCCAGCAGCAGATTACGCAGGATGTCCCAGTCAGTAAAAGTGGTCATCATGGCTGCTCTCCAAACCATTTACGCCCGGCGGCCAGTAACAGCTGACGCATGGCAACTGACAGCGCCAGATACATCAGAGTGGTGACCAGATAGACTTCAAAGCTTAAAAAAGTGCGCGACTGAATCAGGTTGGCGGCAAAGGTCAGCTCTTCATAAGAGACCTGCGACACCACCGATGAGCCAAGCATCACAATAATGCACTGACTGACCAGCGCCGGATAAATACGTTTTAGTGATGGCGGCAGCACCACGCGAATAAAGGTTTGCGCGCGGGTCAGACCCAGCACCCGTCCCGCTTCCCACTGTCCGCGTGGTGTGACCTGAATGCCGGCGCGAATAATCTCAGTACTGTAAGCGCCGAGGTTAATCAGCATCGCCAGCAGCGCGGCTTCACCGGCTGTCAGTTTCATGCCCATATTCGGCAGGCCAAAGACGATAAAAAACAGTTGCACCACAAAGGGGGTATTGCGAATCAGCTCAACATAGCCGCCCCAGATGCGGCTCAGCCATGAGGGCTTACCGCTGCGCAATGCTGCGCCAAAAATACCCAGCCCCACGCCACCAAGAGTGGCAACCACGGTAAGCTGGATGGTCACCCACAGACCGGACAGCAGTTCCGGCCAGTGAGGCCACAGCGCGGCAAAATTAAGTTGTCCGATCATGGTCTGTCCTTACGCGCCTAAATCTGCTGGCAGTGGTGCTTTCAGCCACTCTTCCGACATACCGTTCAGGGTTTTATCTTTGATCGCCTGCTCAATCAGCGCGTCCACCTGCGCTTTCAGCGCTGGCTCGTTTTTACGCAGGCCGATAAAGCACGGCGAGTCTTTCAGCATAAATTTGGCCACCGGCGCTTTTGCCGGGTTCTGACGCGCAATCGCCGCCACTACCAGGTTACCGGTCGCCACATACTGCACCTGACCAGAAAGATAAGCGGACAGCGTGGTGTTGTTATCTTCATAACGTTTCACCTGCGCCTCTTTCGGCGCCACGTCGCTTAACACCATATCTTCGACCGCACCACGGGTAACCCCAATCGACTTGCCGCTCAGTTCAGCAGCATCTTTCAGCGCCACATCTTTCGGGCCAAATACGCCAAGGAAGAACGGCGCATAAGCACGACTGAAATCGATCACTTTTTCGCGCTCGGCATTTTTACCCATGCTGGAGATCACCAGATCGACTTTGTCAGTTTGCAGATAAGGCACACGGTTAGCACTGGTCACCGGCACCAGCTGTAACTTTAGTTTCATCTGTTTTGCGAGGTATCGGGCCATATCGATATCATAACCCTGTGGTTGCAGGTCGGTGCCTACTGAACCGAATGGCGGGAAGTCCTGCGGCACAGCGATACGGATCACGCCACGTTTCTGAATATCCTGTAGCTGATCGGCCATTGCGGTTGTCACCTGAGATAACATCAGCGCCGCACCCATTACCGCCATTAATGCCTTTTTCATCATCATACCCCGGTTAGTTAATCATGAAACAAAAGATTCTTGTTAAATGCATTCTGCAACTAATGTGCCAGGGAGAAATCTGCCGCTTAAATTTTCTAAGTGGCAGATTTTATAAGGCTGGGATGGGGGAAGAGAGAAGAAATCAGCGACAGCGCACTGCCTCAAAAAGAGGCAAAGCACCAGAATGGTGCCCCGTTAGCGTTGCTCCAGCTCGTCGAGGTGCTGATAGAGGTCGGCAATCAGGTGGATACGCTGACGCCCCTGCGATAATAATTCGTGCAGTAACGCGTTGGATAGCAGGTTAACGACACTCATTGCCGAGGCATAGCTGTCAAAGGCGGAGACGCTGTCCAGCGAGGCAAACAGCTGCCAGCGCGACAAGGCAATAACGCCCTGCGCCTGAGGCTCGCAGATCAGCAGAACCGGGATGTTGTCCTGCTGAAGCTGCTGAAGTAGCGGCCTGATAATGCGCGGACGACGGCGAAATGCCACCACCACCACTACATCCTGCGGAGTAACATCCACCAGCTCTTCCGCCAGCGTCTGGCCGGGTTGCGGCAGCAGATGCACCTGCGCGCGCGCCTGCATCAGCTGCTGCCGCAGGTGCAAGGCCACCGGATAAGCGTTACGCATACCAATGATAAATATGCGTTTTCCCTGAGTCATTGCCTGAATAATCTCGCCAAACTGCGTGGCGTCAACACTGTTCACCCACTGCGTCAGATTGGCCATCTCCTGCTTGTAGTGGCGCGCCAGCAGGGTATTGCCCTGCACTGCATCACGATTATCGGTTAATGGCATGCCGCTCTGGCGCAGGGTGCGCAGTTCATCGCGCATATCTTTATATTTTTCATAGCCTAAGCGCTTAAATAAACGGCTGACCGTAGCTTTCGATACCCCGCTTAACCGCGCCAGCTCGGCGCTGTTATAGCTGATCAGATCGTCGAAATGGTCGAAGACAAAGTCAGCAATGCGCTGCTCCTGCGGCGACAGCTGCGGGTAATGGCTTCTTAAACGTTCATCAAGCTGTTTCATGGCGATCTCTTGTAACTTTCGTTTCACTGAACATAACACAATTTATTCCGGGGCCAATCGTTGCGACAGCAAATCCGCAATCCGCTGGCAACCTGGAACATCTCTTGCTTCACTGTTGTGGTCTGTAACCCGATAAAAAAGAGCAAGCGATGATTCAAAGTAATATGGCGCCGCTGGGTATGGCGGTAGCGCCGCACCACCTGGCGAGTGAAAGCGCCCTCGCCGTGCTGCGCGAAGGCGGCAATGCAATTGAAGCGATGGTCGCCGCTGCGGCCACCATTGCGGTAGTTTATCCGCATATGAATGGCTTAGGTGGCGACGGCTTCTGGCTGATTATGCCGCCGCAAGGTGAACCTGTTGCTATTGATGCCAGCGGCGCTGCCGGATCGCTGGCCCATTTTGATTTTTACAGCGGCGAACAGAGTATTCCGCATCGTGGTCCGAAAGCCGCGCTGACGGTCGCCGGTACCGTCAGCGGCTGGGCGGAAGCGCTGAAAATTTCGGCGGAACTGGGCGGCGCGCAGCTACCGCTGGCGCGCCTGCTGGGCGATGCCATTCGCTATGCCGCCGATGGTATTCCGGTCACCGAGTCGCAAGCCTCCGCCACCGCCAGTAAATATAGCGAGCTGGTTAATCAGCCTGGTTTTGCCCGCAACTTTTTGCCCGGCGGTGAAGCCCCGCGGACTGGCAGCCGTTTTACCCAACCGGAACTGGCCAATACCCTGACGGCGCTGACCATTGACGGGCTGGAGAGTTTCTATCGCGGCCCGCTGGCGCACAAGCTGGCGCTGGAGATGTCGCGTCTGGGTATGCCGATCACCCTCGAAGATCTGCAAAATCACCAGGCAAAGCGCCGCACGCCGCTGCGCGTCTCGCACCAGCAGGGTGAGATCTACAATATGACGCCGCCGACCCAGGGATTAGTATCGCTGGCGATCCTCGGTATTACCGATCACTTAAATATGGCCGCAGCCAGTGATGCGCAGACCGTGCACCGGATTGTCGAAGCCACCAAGCTGGCGTTTGGCCTGCGTGATAAATACATCACCGATCCACAGCATATCAGCGAAGAGATGCAGTCCCTGCTGGAGAGCGATCGTCTGGCGGCGCTGGCGGCGCAAATTGATGACGCCAAAGCCGCGCCATGGGGCAGCGGGCGCGGACCGGGCGATACGGTATGGATGGGAGTGATGGACAGCAGCGGGCTGGCGGTGTCGTTTATCCAGAGTATCTACCATGAGTTCGGCAGCGGCGTGGTATTGCCGGATACCGGCATTACCTGGCAGAACCGCGGCGCGGCCTTTAGCCTGCAACCCGACCATCTGCTGGCGCTGGCGCCGGGTAAACAGCCGTTCCATACCCTGAATCCGGCGGCGGCGCGTCTGAATGATGGCCGCACCATGGTGTATGGCTCCATGGGTGGCGATGGTCAGCCGCAAACCCAGGCAGCGCTGTTTACCCGCCATGTGGTACAGGGGATGCCGCTGCAGCAGGCCGTCAGTGCGCCGCGCTGGCTGCTGGGCCGTACCTGGGGCCAGGCCTCTGAGTCGCTGAAACTGGAAGGCCGCTTTTCAGCGGAAACCATCGCCACCCTGCGTGAACTGGGTCATGAAGTAGAACTGCTGCCTGATTTTAGCGAGGCCGTCGGCCATGCGGGCGCGATTGTGCGCCATAACAACGGCATGCTGGAAGGCGCGTTCGATCCGCGCAGCAACGGCAGCGCTGCCGGTTTTTAACAGGAGAATATGATGAGTAATACCCCTGACTGGGCCGCGTATGTGGCGCAAATGGAGCAGGTTCTGGCGCTGGAGTTAGATGATGCGCGCCGTGCTGAACTGCTGACGCAATTTAGCCGCATCGCCGCGATGTCGGCGCCGCTGATGGCTTATCCGCTCGACGATCGTCTGGAAGTAGCGGGAGTGTATAAAGCATGAACCTTGCCGCCCTCTCGATTGCAGAATTGCAGTCCGCACTGACCTCCGGTGAGCTGAGTGCACGGGATATCGCCCAACAGACCCTCAGCGCAATTGAAGTGCATAATCCGGCTATTAATGCCTGGACCCGGGTGACGCGGGATCGCATGTTGCAGGAAGCCGATCGCCTTGACGGTTTACGCCGTGAGGGGCAGCCACTGCCAGCGCTGGCGGCAGTGCCCTATGCGGTAAAGAATCTGTTCGACGTGGCGGGCTTCAGCACGCTGGCCGGCGCCAGTCTGTTCAGCGATCGCCCGGCAGCGCATCAGGATGCCTGGGCAGTGGATAAGCTGGCAAAATCCGGTGCGCTGCTGTCCGGCATGCTGAATATGGATGCTTACGCCTATGGTTTTACCACCGAAAACAGCCATTATGGCGCCACCCATAATCCACGCGATCTGAGCCGTATCGCCGGTGGTTCTTCTGGTGGTTCTGCGGCGGCGGTGGCTGCCAGCCTGGTGCATTTCTCACTTGGCACCGATACCAATGGTTCGATTCGCGTGCCCGCTTCGCTGTGCGGCATTCTTGGTCTGAAACCGACCTTTGGCCGCCTGTCGCGCAGCGGCAGCCATCCATTTGTCGCCAGCCTCGATCATATCGGTCCCTTTGCCCGCAGCAGCGCGGATCTGGCAGCGGTCTATGACGCACTGCAGGGACATGACAGCCAGGATGCATTTCAGGCCGATATTGCGCTGCGCCCCACGCTGCCCGGCCTGGAAAAGGGGCTGGAAGGATTACGCTGCGGCGTACTCGGCGGCTATTTCCAGACCTGGTGTAATGAGGATGCCCGTGCCGCGGTAGCCAGCGCGGCGCGTGCGCTAAATGGCCATGACGAAGTACTGCTGCCGGATGCTGAAATCGCCCGCTCTTCGGCATTCCTGATTACCGCTTCCGAAGGCGGCAACCACTATTTACCTGCGCTGCGCGCCAGCCCCGAGCGTTTCGAGCCATTATCACGCGAGCGCTTGCTGGCGGGGGCAATGATCCCGGCGGCCTGGTATGTGCAGGCCCAGCGCTTCCGTCGCCATTTCCAGCAGCAGGTATTACCGCTGTTTGATCAGTTTGATGTGCTGATTGCCCCGGCAACGCCATGCAGCGCCACCACTATCGGTCAGGAGACGATTCATATTAACGGTGTCGATCTGCCAACCCGCGCCAGTATGGGGATGCTGACGCAGCCGATCTCTTTCCTTGGCCTGCCGGTGACCACGGTACCGCTGCAAACCACCAGCGGTCTGCCGATTGGCCTGCAATTGATTGCCGCGCCATTTAAAGAAGAGAACTGTTTACGCGCCGCACGCGCGCTGGAGCAGCAGGGTCTGGTAATGGCGCAAGCCAGCAGGATGGGAGTTTGACTATGAATAATGACTATATCGATCGCCCGGCGATTATCGCCGAAGTGACCAGCGCCTTTTATCGTTACGAAAAAGCGCTGACCGGCAATGATACTGAAGTGCTGGACGAACTGTTCTGGCATAACCCGCGCACCGTGCGGCTGGGCGCCGGTGAGAATCTGTATGGGATCGAAGCGATCCGTGCATTCCGTGCGGCGCGCCCTTCTGTCGGGCTGGATCGTCAGTTGCAGAATACGGTGATCACCACTTTTGGTGATGATTATGCGGTATGCAGCACCGAGTTTACCCGTCAGGGCAGCGAGAAGACGGGCCGTCAGCAGCAGACATGGGTGCGGATGGCGGATGGCTGGCGGATTGTGGCGGCACAGGTGAGTTTAATGAGCTGAGATTGCAGGGGCGTCGTTTTCGGCTCCGGTTTATCTGGCAATCAGCATCCAGATCTTTGGCGCGGGCGGCGAGAACGCCGCCCCTACAAAGTTGGCATTATCTGTAGGGGCGGCGTTCTCGCCGCCCTGTGTTAAACCTCAGGCGCCGGGTGCTTCTCCACCCAGTGCTCGGCGATTTGCTGGCGGGTACAGATCCACACCTTGTCATGCTGCTGCACGTAATCAAGAAAGCGCTGCAGCGCTTTAAAACGCCCCGGGCGTCCCAGCAGACGACAGTGCATGCCAATCGACATCATCTTCGGTGAGGTCTCGCCCTCTTCATACAGCACATCAAAGCTGTCTTTCAGATAGGTATAAAATTGCTCGGCAGTGTTAAAACCCTGCGGCGTGGCGAAACGCATATCGTTGGTTTCTAAGGTATACGGAATGATCAGATGCGGTTTTACCGTGCCATCCTGACAGGTCACTTGCGTCCAGAATGGCAGGTCGTCACCGTAGTAGTCACTGTCATAAGTGAATGCGCCATGCTCCGCCACCAGCCGACGGGTATTCGGACTGTCGCGCCCGGTGTACCAGCCGGTCGGCGTTTTGCCAAACAGATCCACCAGCACGTCCACCGCCTGCTGCATATGCTGACGCTCAGTTTTGGCGTCCATTCCCTGATAGTGGATCCAGCGCCAGCCGTGACTGACCACATCGTAGTCTGCCTGCTTAATCGCTGCGACGATTTCCGGATGACGCGCCAGCGCCATTGCCACGCCAAATACCGTCAACGGCAGATCGCGCTTCTGAAACTCCTGATGAATCCGCCAGAATCCCGCACGGGAACCGTACTCATACAGCGAATCCATCGACATATGGCGTTCAGGATAACTGGCGGCGCCAATAATATCGGATAAAAACTGTTCCGAACCGGCGTCGCCGTGCAGCACGTTATTCTCCGCGCCTTCCTCATAGTTCAGCACAAACTGCACGGCAATCTGTGCGCCATCGGGCCATGCCGCATGCGGCGGCTTACCAGCGTAACCACGCAGGTCACGCGGATAGCTTTTATTAAAGCTATATTCTTTCTTTTCTACGGCATCAGTCATTATCAGGTTTCCTGTCGTCGAGCCGAATGATCAGTTTAGGCCGTGAAAAGCACCTGTGATGGTTTTTCGGATCGGGTAATCAAGATCGCCATGCTTGCTGGTTGACAGACCCAGCGCCACCAGCGATTCCACCATTTTCACTGCAGCGCCTACGCCGTCGATAACCGGCAGGCCAAGCTCCTGGGTTAATTCTCTGGCCAGCGTCGCCATCCCACCACAGCCCAGCACAATGGCGCCGCTGCCATCTTCGCGCTTCGCTTGTATACAACGCGCGCGCACTTTCTCCTGCGCGACACCACTGCCATCTTCCAGCGCCAGCACCGGTAAATCGATAGCATGCAGCGCGGCGCAGTGATGTTCAAAGCCATATTGCTGCAGCAGATGGCGCGCAATAATCAGGGTGCGCGGTAAGGTGGTGACAATCGAAAAACGCGTCGCCACCAGGGTCGCCATATGCATCGCCGCTTCGGCGATGCCCACTACCGGCCCTTGCGCCAGTTCACGCGCCGCCAGCAAACCCGGATCGCCAAAGCAGGCAATCACATGACCGCTGACGCCCTGCTCACGTCCCAGCTTAATTTGCTCCAGTACGCCAACGGCGGCAATCGCCTCATCAAAATGGCCTTCAATCGACGGTACACCCTGCGCAGGTGAGACCGCTACGATTTCTGTGCTATTTGCCGCCACCGCACGCGCTGCGCTGGCGATAGTTTCCGTCATCGCCAGGCTGGTATTGGGATTAATCACCTGAATAATCATTGCGCACTCCCCAGCGAGCCAAACAGGCGGGCAAAGTCCGGCAGGGTTTCGCCACTGCGTTCAAAGTGCAGACTGGCTACAATATTCGCGAAATGTTGCTGCAGGGTGTCAGTCAGCGGTTGCAGCGCTTTTTCACGCAGCATGGAGATCAGACGATCGTGATCGTTGCAGCGGCAACCCTGTTGCCATGGCGCGCCCCAGGCGGCAATCACCAGCGATGAGCGCTGAGTCAGGCGTGTGACCATTTCGGTCAGCACCTGGTTGCCGGAAATTGCCTGTAGCTGAATATGAAACGCCGCCGACAGTCGGATCGCCGCCGGACCGTTATGCTGTTCATGAGCCTGCTGCTCCTGACGCGCCAGCTTCTCCAGCGCCGCCAGATGCGGTGGCTGGCAGTGTTCCAGCACAAAAGGCAGGTTGGCGCATTCAATTAATGCGCGGGTGCGGAAAATATCCTGGGCTTCCTCAACCCCCGGCGTCGCCACCTGTGCACCACGTTTGGGCGTCAGAGTGACCATTTGCACCGCCGCGAGGCGTTGCAGCACTTTACGAATGCCGGTACGGCTGACGCCAAACACCTCTGAAAGGGCCTCTTCAGGCAATTTACTTCCGGGTGGCAACTGATGTTCAACAATCGCGGACATCAGCGCCTGATAGATCGGCTCGTCTTTATCGTTCAGGTCCGCAGCCGTTTTCAGGCCATTTTCACTCTTCATTACCTACTCCGGTAAACATCATTGCATACAAGAATCGTATACATGAAACTTAACTTTTGTATACAAAAACTCATTTCTGGCCTGGTTCCTGCAATACCCTCTGCACAGAGTTTGTTATTCGGTGCATTCAGAGGAGCAGGTTTCATGCCAAATAGTCAAAGTGTTAGCCCGGCGTCGGCCAGTGAAGCCAATGCCAACTACAGTCCACGACTGTGCAATGAAGATCTGGCGCCAACCCGCGACCAGAACTGGAGCTGGTACAACATCTTTTCGTTCTGGATGTCGGATGTACACAGCATGGGAGGCTATGTCGTTGCCGCCAGCTTCTTTACCCTCGGGCTGGCCAGCTGGCAGGTGTTGCTCTGTCTGCTGGTGGGGATTTGTATTGTACAGATCTGCGCCAATCTGGTGGCCAGACCCAGCCAGATGGCCGGGGTGCCTTATGCGGTGATTTGCCGTCAGGCGTTTGGCGTGTTTGGCGCCAATATCCCGGCAGTGATCCGCGGCCTGATCGCCTTTGCGTGGTATGGCATTCAGACTTACCTTGCCGCCAACGCGCTGATGCTGGTGACCCTGAAGTTCTGGCCAGCGCTGGCGCCAATGACCCAGTCATCCTGGCTGGGTTTGTCGCAGCTGGGCTGGATCTGCTTCGGCATTATGTGGTTGTTGCAGGCGATGGTGTTCTGGCACGGCATGAGCGCGATTAAACGCTTTATCGATGTGGCCGGTCCGGCGGTATATATCGTGATGGTGGCGCTGGCGGGCTGGATTGTTTACCAGACCGGCTTCGACGGTATCTCTTTTACCCTGGCGAGCAAGCAGATGAGCGCGGGAGAACAGAGCTGGCAGATGATTACCGCCACCGCACTGGTGGTGTCCTACTTCTCCGGCCCGTTACTCAACTTTGGAGACTTCTCACGCTATGGTAAAAGCATGGGCGAAATCCGCCGCGGCAACCGCTGGGGTCTGCCGTTTAACTTCCTGCTGTTTTCAATAGTGACGGTAGTTATTGTTTCCGGCACCCAGTCGCTGTTTGGCAAGATGATTACCGACCCGATTGAAACCGTCAGTATGGTCGGCAACGATCTGGCGGTGGCGATTGGTCTGCTGACGATGATTACCGCCACTATCGGCATCAATATTGTGGCGAACTTTGTGTCACCGGCCTTCGACTTCTCCAACTGTTCCCCACAGAAGATCAGTTTCCGCACCGGCGGCATGATTGCGGCGGTGGGTTCAGTACTGCTGACGCCATGGAACCTGTTCCAGTCACCCGAGCTGATTCACTATACGCTGGATGTACTGGGCGCCTTTATCGGCCCGCTGTTCGGTATTCTGCTGGTGGATTTCTATCTGATTAAACGCGGCACCGTATCGACAGACGATCTGTTTAACGACACGCCGCAGGGCAAGTACTGGTATCGCGGCGGCTTTAACCCGAAAGCGATTGCGGCGCTGTTGCCGGCGGTAGCGATTGGGCTGGTGATCAGCTTTATTCCTGCACTGCACGCGGTGGCTAACTTTAGCTGGTTTATCGGCGCGTTTTTAAGCGGCGGCGCTTACCGCTGGATTGCACGCCATGAGCGCGCAGCTTCCGCCGCGGCTGTTTATGCTGGCAAAGTGGTGTTGCAGAAGGAGTAAAACGACGAAAGCCTGATTCATTACTGAATCAGGCTTTCTGAATGTTGGCGGAACGGACGGGGCTCGAACCCGCGACCCCCTGCGTGACAGGCAGGTATTCTAACCAACTGAACTACCGCTCCGCGCTGTGTTCCCCGTCGGGAACGAGGCGCATATTAATCGTAGCGAGATTTGCCGTCAACGCTTTTTAAGCGCGGAGAATGCGTTTGCCTGCTTTTTCAGCATCACGGACGATTTTGGCTCATTTATAAGGCACTTATGGCCGCCATAAACAGCTGCCGCCTTTTTTCATCACTAAATCCAGACGCTGTTCATGCGCCAGCACTTCTTCCTCGCTGGCCTGTACCACACGCAGCGCTGACTGCGGACGTGTAATACGCTGAATGCTCTGGCTGCCATCCGCTTCCCGACGCTCCCCTTCCACTGAAAATGACAGCGAGGTCTGGCCGCCGGTCATCAGCAGGAAGACATCCGCCAGGATCTCGGCATCGAGCAGTGCGCCGTGCAGCGTACGTTTGCTGTTATCAATATCGTAACGTGAGCAGAGCGCATCAAGGCTGTTGCGCTTACCCGGGAACATCTTACGCGCCATCATCAGGCTGTCAGTGACTTTGCAGAAGGTATCGGTCTTTGCAATGCCTCTGTTCAGCTTGCTGAATTCGTAATCCATAAAGCCGATATCAAACGACGCGTTATGAATCACCAGCTCAGCACCGCGGATATAATCCATAAACTCATCGGCGATATCGCTGAAGCACGGCTTATCCTGCAGGAACTCGTCGGCGATACCGTGAACGCCGAAAGCTTCCGGGTCCACCAGCCGGTCCGGCTTCAGATACATATGGAAATTGTTACCGGTCAGGCGGCGGTTAACCACCTCAACGGCACCAATCTCAATTATGCGGTGACCTTCGTAATGGACACCTATCATGTTCATACCGGTGGTTTCGGTATCGAGGACGATCTGGCGTGTAATTGCTGTGCTCATAGGGCTCGTTTATGTCAGACTTGGCGTTTTGTCAGAGGGAAGTTTACCAGAGATGAGTAAACAGGTAGAAATTTTCACCGACGGATCTTGCCTGGGTAATCCAGGCCCCGGCGGTTATGGCGCGATTCTGCGCTATGGTCAGCATGAAAAAACCTTTAGCGCCGGTTATTACCTGACCACCAACAACCGTATGGAAATGATGGCGGCCATTGTCGCGCTGGAAGCGTTAACCCAGCCCTGCACCGTAACGCTCAGTACCGACAGCCAGTATGTGCGTCAGGGCATTACCAGCTGGATCCATAACTGGAAGAAGCGTGGCTGGAAAACCGCCGATAAAAAACCGGTAAAAAATGTCGATCTGTGGAAACGGCTCGATAGCGCCTTAAGCCACCATGAAATTAAATGGGAGTGGGTCAAAGGCCACGCCGGTCATCCGGAGAACGAGCGCTGCGACGAACTGGCGCGCAGCGCAGCGGGCA
Organism: Winslowiella toletana; assembly: GCF_017875465.1. Lineage (NCBI taxonomy): Bacteria > Pseudomonadati > Pseudomonadota > Gammaproteobacteria > Enterobacterales > Erwiniaceae > Winslowiella > Winslowiella toletana. The sequence continues at coordinate 3,441,246 of NZ_JAGGMQ010000001.1, read as the reverse complement.
GCCCGGCCTTTGATGACATTGGCTATAAGCAGGAATCCTGATCGCGGAACTGGCGGGTGGCATTAACCGTCTGACGCAGTCGTCCTTTATTAGCCTGCTTCTTCGCTGGCGTCATGGTCAGCGGGAAGGTGCGTTTACGTGCCACTACAATGTTCAGGCAGCCTAAAGCCGGTAAGTGCGTGCTGATCATTTTGCCGCCCTGCCGGTTCCATGGCACCACCTGAAAACGGGTGCGGTGCATCACTTCATAATTCAGCAGGCTCAGCCAGTCCAGCAATCGCATCTGGCTAAACATCCGCCCGCTCCATGGCGCGCGACGATGTAATCCCGGGATCGCTTTGCCAATCCCCAGCAGGCTAAACGGATTAAAGCCGCTGATAATCATCCAGCCATCATCAATCAATACCCGGTCCACCTCGCGCAAAATGCGATGCGGGTCGCCACTCCATGCCAGCGTATGCGCCAGCAGGCAGGCATCAACGGACTTGGATTCAAACGGCAGACACATCGGATCGGCTATCACCTGTAGCCGTTCCCCCTGCTGGCCGACATTCACCTGGTGTGAGATAGCGCAGGCTTCGGTATCGATTTCCGCACTAAGATTGCCAATTTTAAGCAGGTGGAAGCCATACAGCTTGCCGAGGCACGGCTGCAGATGTTGTGAAAGCGCATCACGAAAATAGTCGCCCCAGGGCATGTCCGCCCAGGAGTTCGGTGCATTTAGAATTTGGCGTGTTTTAGCGGGCTTCATGCTTTACCATCTTCATTCCTTCACGGCCTTCTGAGAGGTGACTATGAATCTTACCAGCATTCCTGCACTACAGGATAACTACATCTGGACGCTAAATGATGACAGCGGTCACTGCCTGATTGTTGACCCGGGCGAAGCTGCGCCGGTGATGGCGGCCCTGCAGCAAAATCAGTGGCAACCGGTAGCGATTTTACTCACTCATCATCACCATGACCATGTTGGCGGCGTAAAAAAACTGCTGGAAGAGTGGCCACAATTAGTGGTGTATGGCCCGCAGGAGACACAAGATAAAGGGGCGACGAAAATCGTCAGCGAGGGCGATCGCTTCACTATTTTGGGCTGCGAATTTAGCGTTATTTTCACCCCGGGACACACTTTAGGACATATCTCATATTACAGTTCGCCTTACCTTTTTTGCGGCGACACTATGTTTTCCGGTGGTTGTGGTCGGCTTTTTGAGGGCTCACCAGAACAGATGTTCGAATCTTTTCAAAAGCTTAGCAAACTACCTGACGAAACCCTTATTTGCTGCGCCCATGAATACACATTATCTAATCTGAAGTTTGCGCAAGCGACCTTACCGCAAGATAGTGAAATTGCGCGCTACTGCCTGCAAATTAAGGAGTTACGCGCTGAAAATCGCATTACTTTGCCATCAAAACTGGCCCTTGAGCGCAAGATTAATTTATTTTTAAGAACGCATGAGACTGATTTACAACGGGTTATAGGATTCGATTGTACACCACAGCAAGCATGGCAACCATTTGCCCGTTTACGCGAGTTGAAAGACCGTTTTTGACATTTGTGGTTGTGTTGTTGAAACCGAGCACGTATCATTGCTCGTCTTTTAAGCAAACTATTGACACACACATGAAGGCTAAAGCGATAATACTCGCCTCGGTCTTGCTGGTGGGTTGCCAGGCGTCAAGGCATGATGCTAACACCCCGGTCCAGCATGCACAGAGTCTGTCTTCGGCAGGTCAAGGTGAAAATGGAAAGTACTCAGATCGGATGTTGTCTCCGCGCTGGCAGGATGATGGAACCAGCCTCGCGCAAGACCAGGATCTTTGGCATTTCATTAGCGACGAGCTGAAGATGGAGGTTCCGGAAAATTCCCGGATCCGTGAACAAAAACAAAAGTACCTGAAGAACAAGAGCTATCTCCACGATGTAACATTACGGGCAGAGCCGTATATGTACTGGATAGTCGAGCAGATTAAGCAACGCAAAATGCCGATGGAACTGGTACTACTACCCATAGTGGAGAGCGCTTTTGACCCCCACGCGACATCAGCCGCGAATGCCGCAGGCATCTGGCAGATTGTCCCGGCTACGGGGCGTAATTATGGTTTGAAACAGAACCAGTGGTATGACGGTCGACGTGACATCGTCGCATCTACCAAGGTTGCGCTGGATATGATGGAACGTCTTAACGACATGTTTGACGGCGACTGGTTACTGACCATTGCGGCCTATAACAGTGGTGAAGGACGCGTCATGAAAGCGGTAAAACAGAATAAAGCGCGCGGGAAACCGACCGACTTCTGGAATTTATCGTTACCACGCGAAACCACGGTCTATGTGCCGAAAATGCTGGCTTTGGGCGAAATCCTTAAGCATAACAAACGTTACGGTATTCGACTGCCGACCCCTAACGAAAGCCGCGCCCTGGCGCGTGTCGAAGTGGGTCAGCAGATCGAACTGACACAGGCTGCCGAAATGGCGGGTATGTCACTGACCAAGCTGAAGAGCTTTAATACCGGTTACAAACGCGGAACAACAGCGCCAAACGGTCCCCATTACATAATGGTGCCTAAGTCGAATGTTGCCACGCTACGTAACTCACTGGCGACAGGTGATATCGCTGCAGTTCAACCCACTGAGGTGGCGAAAAACAGCAGCAGTGCAGGCGGTTATAAAGTGCGCAGCGGCGACACCTTATCCGGTATCGCGAAACGCCTTGGCGTCTCGGTAAAAGATTTGCAAAGCGCGAATAATCTGCGTGGCGGAAAAATTAAACCGGGTCAGACGCTCAGCGTGAGTGGTGGTAAAGGTACCGCGCTGGCCAGTAACAGCAGCATCACCTATCAGGTACGTAAAGGGGATTCCCTTGCCAGTATCGCTAAACGTCACGGCGTCAATGCCAGTGATGTGATGCGCTGGAATAGTGTACTAAGTGACGCAAAAAGCATTCAACCCGGCGATAAGCTGACGTTGTTTGTGAATAATAGCGCCACGCCAGATAGCTAAAGCATACCGATTACGTCTTATCGAATAAAAGAGCCACTCCGCGGAGTGGCTCTTTTTTTGCCGCTGATTTACGGTTTAACCGCTTCGATAAAGATAATATCGGTGCTGAAGCTGCCATCCGGCTGTAACTGATAATAGCGCTGCACTTCATCAGCAGCAGATTGCTGATAAGCGCGAATAGCTGTCACCAGTGCTTCCGGGGTGCGCATACGCGCAATCCAGCTGCTGAACTCAAGATGCAGGCGGTCCTGAGTAACCCCGGTGATGGCTAATCCGGCTTCGGTAAACATCGTCAGCCATTCGCCCGGATGGTAGTCACGCACATGCGAAGTATCGCGCAATGCTTCCACCGTCTGCAGCCAGATATCCAGCACGGCATTGCCGGGCGCATTCACATCCATAAAAATCACTTTGCCCGCCGGTTTCAGCACTCGTTTAACTTCACGCAGCGCCTGCCCCACATCGTGCCAGTGATGTGCTGAATAACGGCTGATGACAATATCAAAGCTGGCGTCAGCAAAGGGCAACGCCTCGGCATAGCCCTGCTGGGTAGTTAAATGGCCGTATCCGCGCTCCTGAGCGCTTTTCTTTACCACGTCCAGCATCTGACCGGAGAGATCGTACGCCACCACTTCTCGTACCTGCTGCGCGGCGATAAAGCTGGCATGCCCTCCTCCGCACCCCAGATCCAGCACCCGCGCCTCAGGTGTCACGGACAATCGCTCGCTCAGACGCTGTAAATCGCCGCCGCTGGCATGCACCGCGCTGCTGAGGTAAGCCTCAGCACGATCGCCGAACTGTTTATCGACATTCTGGTGGTGACTTTGCGTTGCCATATCTCTGTTTCCTTTTTGAGTTTTTTAAAGATGGGCAGACGCGACTGGCCTGCCCTGACGGCAGGCCTGCAAGAAGCTCAGATAAGCTCAGGCTTGCCGGGGGTGAATTCGACGAGTAGCGGGTTGTGATCGGATGCGCGCGTAACAAGGACGGAGGCCTCGGCGACATGCATACCGCGATAGAAAACGAAATCCAGTGGACGACCGAACGCTTTACGCCGGTGATCGTCGGTAAAACGCACTTCACGCAGTCCCATCTCACGTGAAAAACGGAACAGCGCATTCATCCGCTGACGGCTCCAGGCGTTAAAGTCTCCGGCCATGATTACCGGCCCCTGATGATGCAGGATCTGCTCACCAATCGGCCCCAGCTGTTTACTGTAAACATCGATACCGAGGCTAAAGTTGACCGCATGGATATTGACCACCATCAGCAACTCACCGTCAGGCAGTGGATAGGCGGTTACCAGCGCCGACTTGGACAGGCGCAGTAACGGCTCGCGTTCACGCAACGGGCAGCAATAAATTGGGTGCGCAGCGGCCAGCGTCATTACGCCAGAGGGGTGCTGCGGCAACACAAAAGCGGGCACCTGATCGGCCGCCAGATAGTTGGAGGTAGCGAACTGCACCAGTTCCGGAGTGGTTTGCGCTTCCTGCAGCAATACCAGATGCGCATCTTTACCAAAGTTTTGCAGCACCGATAACCAGTCAGCACGCTGCTGCTTGAAAATATTCCACACCAGCACCCGCAGCGTGGTTTCGGTGGGCAGAGGAGCGCCAGGCGGTAAGGCTTTACCTACGTGCAGCATCGCTCCAGGGGGGAAAATCCGCTCCGCTGGCTGACCTGCAACATATCTCATGGCATAGGTTTTTTTGTGCACTGTACCGCCTGAACCTTATTTGCTGCTGAGAAGTATATCTCTTCTTTCAGTTATAGGGACTTTACGCCGTAGTTTCAATCGGTACGGCTGATTTACGCGCGCCATAGCGTAAGTAAATGCAAAAACCGGCGGCATTTGCAGACCATCCCTGACGACCTGAAGCCACCGCTGAGGGCGCCTGCTGCTGCTCAGAGACGGTCTGTCTGATGGCGCTGAGGATCCGGTCATGTTTAAATAACAAAACAGTGCAAAATCCCTGTTTAATTTTGCGGCCGGAGCAATAATGAAAGCGACATCTGAAGAGCTGACCATCTTTGTGGCGGTGGTAGAGAGCGGCAGCTTTAGCCGTGCCGCAGAGCAACTGGAAATGGCCAATTCTGCCGTCAGCCGGGCGGTTAAAAAGCTGGAGAATAAACTTGGCGTAGAGCTGCTGACGCGCACCACGCGTCAGGTGAAGCTGACCCAGGAGGGCGAAAAGTATTTCCGTCGGGTGCAGAAACTGCTGCAGGAGATGGCCAGCGCCGAAAATGAGTTAATCGAAAGCCGCAATGTGCCCAGCGGGCTGCTGCGTATCGATGCCGCTACGCCGGTAGTACTGCATGTGCTGATGCCGATGATAAAACCTTTCCGCCAGCGCTATCCTGAAATCACCCTGTCGCTGGTGTCGTCGGAAAACTTTATTAATCTGATTGAGCGTAAAGTCGACGTGGCTATTCGTATCGGTACGCTGGTGGACTCCAGCCTGCGCGCACGTCCTCTGTTTACCAGCTATCGCAAAATTGTCGCAGCGCCAGGTTATCTCGCGCAGCACGGCACGCCGCAGAGCGCCGAAGAGCTGCGTCAACACCACTGTCTGGCGTTTGTTGAAGCACCGCGTCTGAATCGCTGGCCGGTGGCGCAGCAGGATGGTCAGCCGTTCGATATTATACCGGCGACCTCATCCAATAGCGGTGAAACCATTAAACAGCTGTGCCTGAACGGCAATGGCATTGCCTGTTTATCGGAATATATGGTGGATAAGGAGATTGCCGACGGTAGTCTGGTGCAGCTGCTTGCCGACCAGTTGCTACCGGTGGAGATGCCACTCAATGCGGTTTACTACAGCGACGGCGCGGTGAATATGCGCGTGCGCGCGTTTATTGATTTTCTCAGCGAATGGATAAAGGGACAGTATCCGCAGCCGGGATAGCTGTCCGGTACTGCGCGTTATTCAGCGCGCTGGCGAAAGCGGGCGATTTCAGCGTTCAGCAGATACATTGAGTCGATCACCGTATCGGCCCCTGCCGCTTCCAGCCTGCCGCGATGGCTTGCATTAGTATGGGCGCCGCCGGTAAAACCAATTACATACATCCCTGCGCGTTTAGCGGCTATCACACCATGTACCGAGTCTTCAATCACCATCGTGTTTGCCGGGGTGGCGTGCATAACCTCAGCTGCATGCAGAAAGATATCGGGCTGCGGCTTCGCGCGGCCAGGTCCCAGATCGACAGCGGAAAAGATATTCGCCGCAAACAGATGCTTTAGCCCCACCAGAGACAGCATGTAATCCAGTTGCTCTGCGCCGGAGTTCGAGCAGATACATTTACGCGTCGTAATCCCGCTAATCACCTCGTCAGTGCCAGCGATTCTGCTGAGACTGTTACCGAACTCAGCCATCAGCAGCGAATAAAATTGCTGATGAATGCTTTCGGCAATGTTAACGCCTTTATCAGCCCTGACTTTATCAATCAGCTCACTCCACGCCAGCCCACTGTAGTCGCGGGTAAACTCATCGAAACCGATAGCGACGCCGTGTTGATTCAGCAGTGACACCGTAAGCCTGATGCCGATAATTTCTGAATCGACCAGCACACCGTCGCAATCGAAGATGATCAATTCCAGGTTGTTATCCATATGCGTGCCCTGAAAAAAGGGCTGGCCGCCGGGAGTTACCCCAACGGCCAGCGTATTCATATCGCTGATTAAGCGCTAAGCAGCTCTTTACGATATTTGACTAACAGCTGCTGGATGTCGCGCAGACGTGATACCGCAATCGATGATAACTTTTCTTTGGAAACATTGCGGTCAAGGGAGATGCAATCTTTCCACAGCGAGCGTCCGGCAATCACCCCGGAAGCGCCATTGCGCAGCGAGATATCAACCTGCTGCAGGAAGGTCTGGTGATCGACCCCCGCCGACAGCACCGCCCACGGAATATCACCACAAATTTTCGTCACGCTGGCGCAGGCCGCTTCGCTTCCCGGATAAGGAATTTTCAGTACCTTAGAACCGCAATCGATACAGGCCTGACAACCGTCCTGTATCAGCTGTGGAATTTTGCTCTGGTACGCTTCATTGCTCTCGCCTTCCAGCTGATAAGTCAGGAACTCAACCACCAGGAAAAGATCTTCGCGGGCGAAATCGGCAATCACATCACGCAGCGTCGCCAGGTTTTCAGTATTGGCTTCCGGCGTATCCATACGCAGGTAGATCATGATTTTGCCGCCGGTCGCGCCCAGTTCACGCACCTTACGTGCATTGATCCCTTCAACCATATTGGAGATGCGATAACCATGTGGTGAAGTCCCCCAACCAGAAGCATCGAGTCCCACCAACAGGCCGGTATTACGTGGCACCACCCCTTCATCAATAATGCCCGGTACGGCGCAAATTGGATCCACTAATACGCATCCCGCCTCAGAGGCCAGATAACGGGTAATATCGTATTTGGTTTTGCCGAGGGTTTCATTGCTGATCTTAGCCTGTTCTTCCGGCGTGGCGGCCAGCAGTGTTCTCATTCCGCCACGCTGATCGCAGGCCACAACCATCATTGAACCTGTAGCATCGCAAATCATTTGATAGCCGCGACGTTCTGCCGTTGTCATTTTGTTCATTGGTTAATTCCTCGTACAAGAGATAATTTGTTTAGGGTTAATTTTGATGCAGACGGTGACTGACCCACGCAATAAGTTCCTGGTTATTGCCACCCTGATCCTGGTCAACGGTATATACCTCACCGAAAGCCATAGGTTGTGCTTTATGCGCCAGCTGCGTTAATTCCGGAATATACTCTTCACCAGGATGCCCTTTTACCCGGCAGGCACAGCGCTGTTTATATCTTTCAGCAACCAGCTCAGCCGAAGCTTTATTCCATATTTCAATAATGGTCTGGCAACCTGACATTTTCAGGTAATCCGCTAAAATCGTTTTATCGCGAAAACCAAACCAGGCGTCCATAACAAATATCGTATCCTGTGGCGCACTCTTAACGATACTGAACATTGACTCATAGGCCGCATAACCAAGTTTACGATTTAGCGGCCGATCAATAACCTCTGAGAACTGAACCATAAAAGGTTCTTTGATCTCATCAATACTTAATAGCGGAAATTTAAAGTAATCAGAAAGCGTTCTGGCAACAGAACTTTTCCCTGATGCCGGAATTCCATTAACTAGAATCACTGTTTTCATAATAACCCGAGAATTTCGTCAATTGTTGTGGCTCGTCTGATTTGAGATAACGTATCCTCCTGTTCCAGCAGACCGACGATCGAGGCGATACCCTCAGTGATGTGAGAATCACTGTTAACGCCGCCAAACATCACAATAATATCTACTGGTTCACTGCCATTAATCGACAGGGGATGACTAAGGGTCATCATGCTAAAGCAATCTTTAATCACTCCGCACTCCGGTCTGGCATGAGGTATAGCGATACCTTCATCGAAAACGTAGTAGGCCCCATACTCGATGGTATTGTTAATTACTGCCTGCGGATATTCAGGAGTAACAAAGCCACCACTAATTAATGGCTTTGCCGCTTGCGCAATAATGTCGCTCCAGGAGTCAACATCCATTCGCACCTGAATATACTGGTTCTGTGAAAGGAACTGTTTAATGCTCATATCACCTCATATATTTCTGCGAATGGTATTTCTCAGCTCATCCATCTTTACGAAAACATCATCAACCCGGCTACGATAACCTTTACTGGCGGAAAATATTTTTACCGCCTGGTTATATTTAACCATTAACTGTTTTTGCGTAGCGTTATCCGCCGGGTTCTGTAATAAAACTGATTCCAGCTGTGTGAATTCCGCCGCTATTCTCTCTGCATCTTCATCACTGTTATTCTCCCCTTCAGGTTGTGAATTAAACATTTGTTTTAATTTTGCAAACATAATCTCTCCTCATATCGTCAGAGGCCAGAATTAAGCCGGATTACTTACTCAGTTTTCGGTTAGCAAACCAGACAATCAATATTACAAAGGCAATAAAACCGATAACGAATGGCCAGTCATGCTGGAAGGCATGCCCCAGTACCAGACCGGTGCTAATCACATCTGAATCACTAAAGGTGACGCCCTTAAAGCCGAAGGTTTCCAGCAGGGGCACCAGGATGGCCGGCAGGAAGGTAATAAACAGGCCGTGCACCACACCGCCGATAATCGCCCCTTTTCTGCCGCCCATAGCGTTACCAAACACCCCGGCAGCCCCGCCGGCAAAGAAGTTGGTCAGCAAGCCAGGCAGAATCATCGCCAGACCAAACATCGGGAATACGATCATACCGATAATCGATCCAACAGTGGTGGCAAGGAAGCCGACAATCACCGCGTTAGGGGCATAGGGGAATAACACCGGGCAATCAAGCGCAGGTTTAGCATTAGGGACCAGACGCATCGCAATACCACGGAAAGCCGGAACCAGTTCATTCAGCAGTAAACGCACGCCGCTATACAGCACAAACACACCTGCGACAAACTGCATCGACTGCATAAACGAATACATGATGTAATTTGTTTCGCCGGCAAACTGTGCAATATAAGTCGGGCCGGCAAAAATGGCCGGAATGATATACATCGGCACCATAATGACAGCCATTGACAGGTAGGTGTCCTGCAGAAACTTAAAGTTATCCGGTAACTCTAAATCCTCAGTTGAACGTGAGTTCTTGCCAATGGCGCGCGCGACGGCAGCCTGCACCAGATAACCAATAGTACAGAAGTGACCGAGGGCGACATCATCGGAGTCGGTGATCTTGCGCACTATTGGCTGGGCGATGGCCGGCATTAACACCGCCATAATGCCGCCAAATATGCCGCCGGTCAGAATCAGGGTCGCGCCCGTCAGCCCGGCCTTGTAACCAATAACGGTTCCGATGGTCGCCATCCATAACAGCGCCTGGCCAGTGAGGAAGATATATTTAAATGGCGTAATACGCGCAATAATGATGTTAACAGCAAAAATCACCAACAGCGTCAGCGCCACTTCAGAACCCAGCTCACGGTTTGCCACGCCAGCGATAGCCGCAACATCGGTAATGTATCCCTTCATGCCAAAACCGCTGGTAAAGATATCATTCAGATAGGTCAGGGCTTCAACAATGATATTGATGCCTGCCATCATGATCAGAAAGCCAAGCAGCGTTTTAAATGTTCCCTCGATAGTTTTACCGACAGATTTTTTTTGCAGGATCAGACCAAGCATGGCGATTAACGCAATAAGTATCGAAGCCTGGCCGAGAAAATCCTTCACAATAAAATGAATAATAGCGTCCACTTACCACCTCAACTTTATTTTGAATTTATATAAGCCAGGATTTTCTCTTCTATCTCTTTTTTATCAGTGAGCTTGTTTAATATGATGACTCGTTTCTTATCTTCCTCGCTGGCATCTGAGGTTAAGATGTCAGCAAACATTTTCTGGGTAAGAATAATGTCATATTTAAAAGATGAAGCTTCGGATACCGTAGTGTGATCGATATCAGCTTCAATCGATAATTTTTGCAATACCGATTTCGCGCTCATTTCAATAGCAAAGCTTGAGCCGAGACCGCAGCCACATACGCAGAGTACTTTAAGCATGTTATTACCTCAGATAAGGTTATTTACTTTAGCCAGTTTGTAGAGATTACTATCTTCATCCACCAGACGTTTGTCGGAGTTTTCAAGATCGATCGGGATAGCCTTATTATTATTGTTTATAACAATGATTTTATTAGTCAGGCCGCTGTTAATACACCTTACAACTTCTTCCGCCAGAATGGCGCCCTGAATAATCTCCTCACCGGTTGGCGTGCCATTTCTTAATCCATAACCCAGAATAGTTTTTCTGATGCGGATACCAATTTTGTGCTCAATTTTGCCAATCATGGTATCAATCGCACCCTGAAATCCAGGGGTATACTCTTTGGTATAGCCTTCAGAACATAAAATAATTACGCTATTCTGCACTTTAATCTTATCCCTGATTTTCTGCGCCAGCAGATCAATATTCCATGGCGATTCAGGAATAAGTGCGATATCGGCATTGCTTTTCAGCGCGGCTTGTAAGGTTAACTCACCACAATAGCCGCCCAGCAGTTCGATCATAAATATCCGTCCTGGCAGGCCGCGGCCGGTATTACGTAATTTCCCCACCTCAGCAATGACCTGTTCGCAGGCAGTCGAAAATCCGATGGTATAACTGTTACCCGTGATATCGTTATCAATGGTCATACCGATGCCATAACAGTTAACGCCATAGCTGCTGAGAACTTTTAAAAACTGAAAAGAGCCATCTCCGCCGCCCATAATCAGACAGTCGAGTTTTTTCTGGCGGATATTTTTGACAATTTTCTCGTAGTCAGACTTTTTACATTTATCCTCTTTTCTGCCGGAAGAGATTAACGGTACAGAAGAGATGGAAAGATCCACTAAATCGCGGCGTGATATTTCCTTCGCACGATTCTCTATCAGGCCATTAATGCCGCCATCAAAAATCACCATTTCAGATTCGGTCATCCGGTTAACCTGAAACAGAAAGTTATTCATGCCACTGACATCACCACCACTTATTACTAATCCTATTTTCATGGCTGACCTCAGATAAACATTTACCGGTTAATGTGGATTTAATGTTAAAGATGCCGGGATTAATTTTTTTGACGGATATCACATTTATGCAATGATTTTCTCCAGCAGCAGGTGTTGACAGTGGTTAATTTCGTGAAATTTTGTGATATAAATCACTTTATTTTTTACGCTTTTTACGCAATTTTTACTTAATTTATTGTTTTTACTCTTAATTTTTTATGTGATCTAAATCCGCTCTGAAAGTTTATTTTCACTAAATAAGCCGTTGCTGTTTTTGTGATTTATTTCACATTATTATGCTTCTCAGCATTAAAATATTGCCAGCCGGTTTCTATACGGACTTATTGCACTGTTCAATTGAGAGATTCAAAACCAGCAAGCGATTACTGCGCTTAATGCTTAATTGATAAGGAATTTAAAAGTAATAGTGGGAGATGTGATGGTGGATATGTGCATCGGGGATATTGCTATCAACGGACAGCCTTCGGGAGTGAAGGCTGTCCGGTCGTACTTCAGACTAGCGATCCCAGGCGGGTGCCAGTCCTTCCGGACTCACCAGACGGTCATTGCTGTCCAGTGTGGCAATCTTCGTCATATCTGCCTCATCCAGCTTTAGTGATTGCGCCAGCAGGTTACTCGCAAGGTTTGTCCGTTTGGTAGAAGATGGTATTACCGCATAACCTGACTGCATCGCCCAGGCAAGAATAACCTGTGCAGTCGTGGCCTGATGCTTGTCTGCAATGACCTGAATTACGCCGTCGGTTAACGCCTTACCATAAGCCAGCGTCATATAGGATGTAACAGGGATGCCATTCTGCCGGGCAAACGCCACAACTTTACGGTTTTGCAGATACGGGTGTAATTCAATCTGATTGGTGGCGATTTCTGCTACACCAACGGCATCAATCGCTTGCTGCATCAGTTCCGTGGTGAAGTTAGAGATACCGATCGCACGCGTCAGTCCGGCCTGTTTCGCCGCAACCAGTGCCTGCATGGTTTCAGCTACCGGGACCGCAGCGCCAGGCGATGGCCAGTGGATCAGGGTAAGATCAACGTAATCGGTACGCAATTTGGCCAGACTCTCTTTCAGGCTGGGAGCCAGCGCTTCTGCCGTGAGGTTTTCAATCCAGATTTTCGTGGTGATAAACAATTCTTCGCGCGCCACGCCGCTTTCTGCAATTGCCTGCCCAACAGCGGCTTCATTACCGTAAATCTGCGCGGTGTCGATTGCCCGATATCCCAGATCCAGTGCGTTTTTTACCGATGCGATAACCACATCATCCTGCAAACGGAAAGTGCCTAAGCCAAAAGCGGGAATTGTCATAATGTCCTCATATCCTTTATAAACAGTTTTGCTGAAAGTGAGGAGAGTATGGCAGTGATATTGTTGCTGAAAAAGCCGACTTTCAGCATAACACTTGTGACTAAAAGACAAGAATAGCACTATTTCAGACATACGAAAAAGCCCTGAGCAGATGCTCAGGGCTTTCGTAATAAGTGGCGGAACGGACGGGGCTCGAACCCGCGACCCCCTGCGTGACAGGCAGGTATTCTAACCAACTGAACTACCGCTCCACCGATTCTGTACTGATCCCAGACATGACGTCTGAATTCAGGTGTTTCTCTCATTTCCGTGTCACGGGAAATGGTACTAATTTGATGCCTGGCAGTTCCCTACTCTCGCATGGGGAGACCCCACACTACCATCGGCGCTACGGCGTTTCACTTCTGAGTTCGGCATGGGGTCAGGTGGGACCACCGCGCTAAAGCCGCCAGGCAAATTCTTTGTGCTCTGTCCTGTGTCTTTTACGCTCTGACCGCGTTGGCTGCCTTCGCGTCACTCAGTCACATACTTCTGTATGCTCCTTCATGCCGTCTCAGTTGCCGCCTTGTCACAGCGCAAAATCCTTCGGACTTAATTCCGGTGAACAAGCTGAATACTGTCGCGTCTCTCTCAACGCTCACCAAAACACTTCTGGTGTTGTAAGGTTAAGCCTCACGGGTCATTAGTACCGGTTAGCTCAACGCATCGCTGCGCTTACACACCCGGCCTATCAACGTCGTAGTCTTCAACGTCCCTTCAGGACTCTCAAGGAGTCAGGGAGAATTCATCTCGAGGCAAGTTTCGCGCTTAGATGCTTTCAGCGCTTATCTTTTCCGCATTTAGCTACCGGGCAATGCCATTGGCATGACAACCCGAACACCAGTGATGCGTCCACTCCGGTCCTCTCGTACTAGGAGCAGCCCCTCTCAATTCTCCAGCGCCCACGGCAGATAGGGACCGAACTGTCTCACGACGTTCTAAACCCAGCTCGCGTACCACTTTAAACGGCGAACAGCCGTACCCTTGGGACCTACTTCAGCCCCAGGATGTGATGAGCCGACATCGAGGTGCCAAACACCGCCGTCGATATGAACTCTTGGGCGGTATCAGCCTGTTATCCCCGGAGTACCTTTTATCCGTTGAGCGATGGCCCTTCCATTCAGAACCACCGGATCACTATGACCTGCTTTCGCACCTGCTCGAGCCGTCACTCTCGCAGTCAAGCCAGCTTATGCCATTGCACTAACCTCACGATGTCCGACCGTGATTAGCTGACCTTCGTGCTCCTCCGTTACTCTTTAGGAGGAGACCGCCCCAGTCAAACTACCCACCAGACACTGTCCTCAGCCCGGATAACGGGCCCAAGTTAGAACATCAAACATTAAAGGGTGGTATTTCAAGGTTGGCTCCACGCAGACTGGCGTCCGCGCTTCAAAGCCTCCCACCTATCCTACACATCAAGGCTCAATGTTCAGTGTCAAGCTGTAGTAAAGGTTCACGGGGTCTTTCCGTCTTGCCGCGGGTACACTGCATCTTCACAGCGAGTTCAATTTCACTGAGTCTCGGGTGGAGACAGCCTGGCCATCATTACGCCATTCGTGCAGGTCGGAACTTACCCGACAAGGAATTTCGCTACCTTAGGACCGTTATAGTTACGGCCGCCGTTTACCGGGGCTTCGATCAAGAGCTTCTCCTTGCGGATAACCCCATCAATTAACCTTCCGGCACCGGGCAGGCGTCACACCGTATACGTCCACTTTCGTGTTTGCACAGTGCTGTGTTTTTAATAAACAGTTGCAGCCAGCTGGTATCTTCGACTGCCTTCGGCTCCGCCCGCGAGGGGGTTCACCTACCAGCAGCGTGCCTTCTCCCGAAGTTACGGCACCATTTTGCCTAGTTCCTTCACCCGAGTTCTCTCAAGCGCCTTGGTATTCTCTACCTGACCACCTGTGTCGGTTTGGGGTACGATTCGATGTTACCTGATGCTTAGAGGCTTTTCCTGGAAGCAGGGCATTTGTTACTTCACCACCGTAGTGGCTCGTCATCACGCCTCAGCCTTAAAGCGTTCCGGATTTGCCTGGAACGCAAGCCTACACGCTTAAACCGGGACAACCGTCGCCCGGCTAACATAGCCTTCTCCGTCCCCCCTTCGCAGTAACACCGGGTACAGGAATATTAACCTGTTTCCCATCGACTACGCTTTTCAGCCTCGCCTTAGGGGTCGACTCACCCTGCCCCGATTAACGTTGGACAGGAACCCTTGGTCTTCCGGCGAGCGGGCTTTTCACCCGCTTTATCGTTACTTATGTCAGCATTCGCACTTCTGATACCTCCAGCAGACCTCACAGTCCACCTTCGACGGCTTACAGAACGCTCCCCTACCCAACAACGCATACGCGTCGCTGCCGCAGCTTCGGTGCATGGTTTAGCCCCGTTACATCTTCCGCGCAGGCCGACTCGACCAGTGAGCTATTACGCTTTCTTTAAATGATGGCTGCTTCTAAGCCAACATCCTGGCTGTCTGTGCCTTCCCACATCGTTTCCCACTTAACCATGACTTTGGGACCTTAGCTGGCGGTCTGGGTTGTTTCCCTCTTCACGACGGACGTTAGCACCCGCCGTGTGTCTCCCGTGATAACATTCTCCGGTATTCGCAGTTTGCATCGGGTTGGTAAGCCGGGATGGCCCCCTAGCCGAAACAGTGCTCTACCCCCGGAGATGAGTTCACGAGGCGCTACCTAAATAGCTTTCGGGGAGAACCAGCTATCTCCCGGTTTGATTGGCCTTTCACCCCCAGCCACAAGTCATCCGCTAATTTTTCAACATTAGTCGGTTCGGTCCTCCAGTTAGTGTTACCCAACCTTCAACCTGCCCATGGCTAGATCACCGGGTTTCGGGTCTATACCCTGCAACTTAACGCCCAGTTAAGACTCGGTTTCCCTGCGGCTCCCCTATACGGTTAACCTTGCTACAGAATATAAGTCGCTGACCCATTATACAAAAGGTACGCAGTCACCCCCCTGAAGAGGGCTTCCACTGCTTGTACGTACACGGTTTCAGGTTCTGTTTCACTCCCCTCGCCGGGGTTCTTTTCGCCTTTCCCTCACGGTACTGGTTCACTATCGGTCAGTCAGGAGTATTTAGCCTTGGAGGATGGTCCCCCCATATTCAGACAGGATGTCACGTGTCCCGCCCTACTCATCGAACTCACAGCAAGTGTGCCTTTGTGTACGGGAGTATCACCCTGTACCCTGCGACTTTCCAGACGCTTCCACTGACACACAAACTGATTCAGGTTCTGGGCTGTTCCCCGTTCGCTCGCCGCTACTGGGGGAATCTCGGTTGATTTCTTTTCCTCTGGGTACTTAGATGTTTCAGTTCCCCAGGTTCGCCTCGTTAAGCTATGTATTCACTTAACGATGATGCACCGCAGTGCACCGGGTTTCCCCATTCGGGTATCGACGGGTATAGCGCCTCATATCGGCTTACCGTCGCTTATCGCAGATTAGCACGCCCTTCATCGCCTCTGACTGCCAGGGCATCCACCGTGTACGCTTAGTCGCTTAACCTCACAACCCGGAAGTGTCTTTCGACTCTTCAGAGCTGCAAGCATTTGAGAGACTCGAATATATCGTGCTTCATTTCTTATTACGGAGAAATGAGACGACATATCGTTTCAATTTTCAGCTTGTTCCGGATTTTTAAAGAGCAAATATCTCAAACGTGACTCGCCTTGCGGCCTAATCAGTTTTGAGATACTGGGTTGATAACGTCTTTCACATCGTTATCAGAGTATGGCGTCCCCAAGGGGATTCGAACCCCTGTTACAGCCGTGAAAGGGCAGTGTCCTGGGCCTCTAGACGATGGGGACACAAAAATTGTCAGCCAGTCACTGACTGGCTATTTTTGTGTAAAGGTGAAGATTTGCCTGCAAATCTGAGCGACAAACTTATTTGTCACCGAACCTTACGCAAAAAGACGCTTGCTCATTACTTTTTTCATCAGACAATCTGTGTGGGCACTGCGCGGAGTATCTTCACATAGGTAAGGAGGTGATCCAACCGCAGGTTCCCCTACGGTTACCTTGTTACGACTTCACCCCAGTCATGAATCACAAAGTGGTAAGCGCCCTCCCGAAGGTTAAGCTACCTACTTCTTTTGCAACCCACTCCCATGGTGTGACGGGCGGTGTGTACAAGGCCCGGGAACGTATTCACCGTAGCATTCTGATCTACGATTACTAGCGATTCCGACTTCACGGAGTCGAGTTGCAGACTCCGATCCGGACTACGACGCACTTTATGAGGTCCGCTTGCTCTCGCGAGTTCGCTTCTCTTTGTATGCGCCATTGTAGCACGTGTGTAGCCCTGGCCGTAAGGGCCATGATGACTTGACGTCATCCCCACCTTCCTCCGGTTTATCACCGGCAGTCTCCTTTGAGTTCCCGCCATCACGCGCTGGCAACAAAGGATAAGGGTTGCGCTCGTTGCGGGACTTAACCCAACATTTCACAACACGAGCTGACGACAGCCATGCAGCACCTGTCTCACGGTTCCCGAAGGCACTAAGGCATCTCTGCCGAATTCCGTGGATGTCAAGGCCAGGTAAGGTTCTTCGCGTTGCATCGAATTAAACCACATGCTCCACCGCTTGTGCGGGCCCCCGTCAATTCATTTGAGTTTTAACCTTGCGGCCGTACTCCCCAGGCGGTCGACTTAACGCGTTAGCTCCGGAAGCCACGCCTCAAGGGCACAACCTCCAAGTCGACATCGTTTACGGCGTGGACTACCAGGGTATCTAATCCTGTTTGCTCCCCACGCTTTCGCACCTGAGCGTCAGTCTTCGTCCAGGGGGCCGCCTTCGCCACCGGTATTCCTCCAGATCTCTACGCATTTCACCGCTACACCTGGAATTCTACCCCCCTCTACGAGACTCTAGCCTGCCAGTTTCAAATGCAGTTCCCAGGTTGAGCCCGGGGATTTCACATCTGACTTAACAGACCGCCTGCGTGCGCTTTACGCCCAGTAATTCCGATTAACGCTTGCACCCTCCGTATTACCGCGGCTGCTGGCACGGAGTTAGCCGGTGCTTCTTCTGCGGGTAACGTCAATCGACGCGGTTATTAACCGCATCGCCTTCCTCCCCGCTGAAAGTACTTTACAACCCGAAGGCCTTCTTCATACACGCGGCATGGCTGCATCAGGCTTGCGCCCATTGTGCAATATTCCCCACTGCTGCCTCCCGTAGGAGTCTGGACCGTGTCTCAGTTCCAGTGTGGCTGGTCATCCTCTCAGACCAGCTAGGGATCGTCGCCTAGGTGAGCCGTTACCCCACCTACTAGCTAATCCCATCTGGGTTCATCCGATGGTGTGAGGCCCGAAGGTCCCCCACTTTGCTCTTGCGAGATTATGCGGTATTAGCTACCGTTTCCAGTAGTTATCCCCCTCCATCGGGCAGATCCCCAGACATTACTCACCCGTCCGCCGCTCGTCACCCAAGGAGCAAGCTCCTCTGTGCTACCGCCCGACTTGCATGTGTTAGGCCTGCCGCCAGCGTTCAATCTGAGCCATGATCAAACTCTTCAATTAAAAAGCTTGATGCTCAAAGAATTAAAACTGTTATTCGTAATGAATATAGTAGTCACTCTTGAGACTTGATATTTCAAATTTTTTCCATCCGGGGATGGTTTGCGATATCAACCCTGCGAGTGCCCACACAGATTGTCTGATAAATTGTTAAAGAGCAGTGCAATCAGCGACTTCGTCTGCTGCTGCGAGGTGGCGTATATTACGCTTTCCTCCCTCAGAGTCAACCCCGTTTTCAGAAGTTTTTCTCCGGCGGTTCAGAACCGATTAACTCGCTTCCCGAACCTCCTGAGCCGCCGCTGTGTAAGCCGTTGTTCCGTCTCAGTGGTTGCGCATTATAGGGAGCTCCTGAGGGATAGCAAGCACAAATCTAAACTTTTTTGCCACTTTCATGCCACTTGCCGCAACTTCGTACGAAACGCTGTTTTTTAACCCTGTTTAATGCGTTGCGGTAGCTCTGCAAGGCTATTAATTACCCAATCTGCTGCAGCTTCACCTTCAGCAGTGACAGGCTTACCGCTACGGACCAGTACTTTTTTACCGACGCCAGCCGCTTTACCCGCCAGGATATCCTCAATCTTGTCACCTACTATATAAGAAGCAGCCATATCGATGTTCAGTTCCTGCTGAGCCGACAGCAACATGCCCGGCTGCGGTTTACGACAATCGCACTGCTGGCGGTAAGCGTCTTCCGTTGCATCCGGATGATGCGGACAGAAATAGATGCCGTCGAGGTCGACTTCGCGATCGGCCAGCGACCAGTCCATCCACTCGGTAAGGCTGATAAATTGATCTTCAGTAAACATACCGCGCGCGATACCGGACTGGTTAGTCACCAGCACCAGCGCAAAGCCCATTTTTTTAAGTTCACGCATGGCGTCAATCACGCCATCGATAAACTGGAAGTTATCGATTTCATGAACATAGCCGTGATCGACATTTATCGTGCCATCACGATCAAGGAAAATTGCGGGTACAAGCTCTGCCACGTAGAAACTCCTGCTACTAAATTTGCTGCACAGTATCGCATGATTGCAATAAAAGAGAGAATGCCAGATTGAATGACTTCGATTGATTTAGACGTCTGGATGCCTTACCATCCATTCAAATTTCGCGATAGCGAAGATTGACGCTAAGCCACACCACGGACAACTTTCATCACGATAATAAATAACTCAATGATAAAACTTTCAAATATCACCAAAGTGTTCCAGCAAGGCTCACGCAACATTACTGCGTTGTCAGATGTCAGCCTGCACGTGCCCGCCGGACAGATTTACGGCGTAATTGGCGCATCTGGCGCGGGCAAAAGTACGCTGATCCGCTGCGTTAACCTGCTTGAACGCCCCACTTCCGGCAGCGTGCTGGTCGATGGCCAGGAGCTCACGACTCTGTCAGAGGGAGAGCTGACCCATGCCCGTCGTCAGATTGGTATGATTTTCCAGCACTTTAACCTGCTGAACTCACGTACGGTATTTGGCAATATCGCCCTGCCGTTAGAGTTAGGCAATCTGTCGCGTGAACAGATCAAACAGCGGGTGATTGAATTACTCGACCTTGTGGGCCTGGCGGATAAGAAAGATGTCTGGCCAGCCAATCTTTCCGGTGGGCAGAAGCAGCGCGTGGCGATTGCCCGGGCACTGGCCAGCAACCCTAAAGTATTGCTGTGCGATGAGGCCACCAGCGCCCTCGACCCGGCAACTACCCGCTCGATTCTGGAATTACTGAAAGATATTAACCGTCGTCTTGGTATTACCATTCTGTTGATCACTCATGAAATGGATGTGGTCAAACGCATCTGCGATCAGGTAGCAGTGATCAGTAATGGTGAGCTGATTGAAAAAGACAGCGTCAGCGAAGTGTTCTCGCACCCGAAAACCCCGCTGGCCCAGCAGTTTATTCAGTCCACGCTGCATCTCGATATTCCCCAGGATTATCTGGACCGCCTGTTGCCGGAAGCCAAAACCGATACCGTGCCGCTGTTACGTCTGGAGTTCACCGGCCAGTCCGTTGATGCCCCGCTGCTGTCAGAAGCGGCGCGCCGCTTTAATGTTAATAACAATATTATCAGCGCGCAGATGGATTACGCCGGTGGCGTGAAATTCGGCATCATGCTGGCTGAAATGGACGGTGATGAGGCGGATACTGCTGCTGCGATCGCCTTCCTGCAAGAACATCACGTGAAAGTTGAGGTATTAGGTTATGTCTGAGGCAATGATGTGGTTACTGGGCCGGGGTGTGTGGGAAACCCTGATGATGACCTTTGTCTCTGGCTTTATGGGTTTTGTGCTCGGTCTGCCGGTAGGCGTACTGTTGTATATCACCCGTCCGGGACAGATTATGGAAGGCGCGAAGCTGTACCGCGTGCTCTCCGCCGCAGTGAATATCTTCCGCTCGATTCCTTTTATTATCCTGCTGGTCTGGATGATTCCGTTTACCCGCCTGATTGTCGGCACCTCCATCGGTTTGCAGGCCGCGATTGTGCCGCTGACCGTCGGCGCCGCACCCTTTATTGCGCGTATGGTGGAAAATACCCTGCTGGAACTGCCAACCGGACTGATTGAAGCCTCGCGCGCCATGGGCGCCACGCCGCTGCAGATCATCCGTAAAGTGCTGCTGCCTGAAGCGCTGCCGGGACTGGTAAATGCCGCTACAATTACCCTGATTACACTGGTGGGTTACTCAGCAATGGGGGGTGCTGTCGGTGCCGGTGGTCTGGGTCAGATTGGCTATCAGTACGGTTATATCGGATACAACGCCACTGTGATGAATACGGTATTAGTATTATTGGTGGTTTTGGTGTATTTGATTCAATTCTGTGGTGATCGCATCGTTCGCGCAGTCACCCACAAGTAAACACAAGCAACATCAATTTCATTTTGAAGGAACGGATATGTCTTTTAAATTAAAAACTCTTGCCGCTGTGGGTGCGCTGATTGGTTCACTGGCGCTGGCTGGTTGTGGTCAGGAAGAGAAAGATCCAAACCACATTAAAGTGGGTGTGATTGTCGGCGCTGAACAGCAGGTTGCTGAAATCGCGCAGAAAGTGGCGAAAGAGAAATACGGTCTGGATGTTGAGCTGGTCACCTTTAACGACTACGTGCTGCCAAACGAAGCGCTGAGCAAAGGCGACATCGACGTTAACGCCTTCCAGCACAAACCGTATCTGGATCAGCAGATCAAAGATCGCGGCTATAAACTGGTGTCAGTCGGCAACAGCTTTGTTTATCCAATCGCGGGCTACTCCAGAAAGATCAAATCACTGGATGAACTGCAGGAAGGCGCTCAGGTCGCCATTCCTAACGACCCAACCAATCTTGGCCGTAGCCTGCTGCTGCTGCAGAAACAGGGTCTGATCAAACTGAAAGACGGTGTTGGCCTGCTGCCAACCGTGCTGGATGTCACTGAGAACCCGAAAAAACTGAAGCTGGTTGAGCTGGAAGCCCCACAGCTGCCACGCTCTCTGGACGATCAGCAAATTGCCCTGGCGGTCATCAACACCACTTATGCCAGCCAGATTGGCCTGACCCCAGCCAAAGACGGCATCTTTGTTGAAGACAAAGATTCACCTTACGTTAACCTGATCGTGGCGCGCGAAGATAATAAAGACGCGGAAAACGTGAAGAAATTCGTTCAGGCTTATCAGTCAGACGAAGTAAATGACGCGGCGAACAAAATCTTTAACGGTGGCGCAGTGAAAGGCTGGTAATCTCCTGCCTTAATGCACATCAACTGAGGGCGACGGCAACGTCGCCCTTATTTTTTCGTCGTCAGGCCAGCGCCATCCTGCTTAGTCGCTTGTCATTTCCACCATAGCTTGCTTCAATAACGCCACTTTTATCAACATGAGGATTGTCACATGCGTGTTATACCGCTCTGTTTGTTAGCGCTGTCGCTGACAGGGTGTTCACTGCTGCACAAGTCGCCAGAACCGATTCGCAGCTCAACCACGCAATCGACGCCGACTGAACCCGCGCGCACCAAGCCTGCTCCACGCCCGTCGCCGGTAAAACTGTATACCAATGCTGAAGATCTGATTAGCAAGCCGTTCCGTGATTTAGGCGAAGTATCGGGTGATGATTGTCAAAGCAGCACGCAGGACTCTCCGCCGAATATCAATACTGCGCGTAAAAGATTGCAGATCCGGGCTTCCGGCATGAAAGCGAATGCGGTACTGCTGCATAAGTGTGAGATCGTTACTGCGACTCAGGGTTGTTATCGTCAGGCCATCTGCCAGGGCTCGGCGCTGAAAGTCTCCGATCAATGACCGCTTTTTCCTTCGAGCAAATCGGTGTTATCCGTTCCCCCTGGAAGGAAAAATTTGCTGTTCCACGCCAGCCGGGCCTGATTCAGGACGGCGGCGGCGAGCTGCATCTGCTGGCGCCCTACAATCAGGCTGAAGCTGTGCGCGGCCTGCAAGACTTCAGCCATCTGTGGTTACTGTTTATCTTTCATCAGACCATGGCAGGCGGCTGGCGTCCGACGGTCAGACCGCCACGGCTCGGCGGTAATGCGCGCATGGGCGTATTTGCCACCCGATCCACCTTTCGTCCTAATCCGGTCGGCATGTCGCTGGTTGAACTGCTGGATATCCGCTGCGAAAAAAATGCGGTGATTTTGCAGCTTGGCAGCCTTGACCTGGTTGATGGCACGCCGGTTGTCGATATCAAACCCTATCTGCCGTTTGCTGAAGCGCTGCCGGATGCCCGCGCCGGATTTGCCCGGCATGCGCCTGAAGCCGATATGCCGGTGTGTTTCTCGCCCGCCGCGCAGCAACAGATTGCCGCCCAACAGCGATACTATCCGCACCTGGAGCGTTTTATTGCCCAGGTGCTGGCGCAGGATCCGCGTCCCGCTTATCGCAAAGGCGAGGAGCCGGATCGTGAATATGCCGTCTGGTTGCTGACGTTTAACGTCCGCTGGCGCGTCACCGCCGCCGGAACCGAGGTAATTGCCGTCGATCCACGCTAATATATTGCCCGCTTTACTTTTGAGGATTCAGACTCGCTGGTACACTAACCGCCAGTGTTTCAGGTCAGTTTACTTTTGATAGCTTTCCGCTTAATGGAATCGTAACAACATGCGTACTACTCAATATCTGCTCTCCACGCAAAAGGAGACGCCTGCCGACGCCGAAGTCATTAGCCATCAGCTAATGCTGCGCGCCGGGATGATCCGCAAGCTGGCTTCCGGTCTTTATACCTGGTTGCCCACCGGTTTGCGCGTACTGAAGAAAGTCGAAAACATCGTGCGCGACGAGATGAACAACGCCGGTGCCATTGAGATCTCCATGCCGGTGGTGCAACCCGCCGACTTGTGGCAGGAAAGTGGACGTTGGGAACAGTATGGCCCTGAGCTGCTGCGTTTTGTCGATCGTGGCGAGCGCCCGTTTGTGCTGGGTCCAACTCATGAAGAGGTGATCACCGACCTGATTCGTAATGAGCTGAGCTCTTACAAACAGCTGCCGTTGAACCTGTTCCAGATCCAGACCAAATTCCGTGACGAAGTGCGCCCGCGCTTTGGCGTCATGCGCTCACGCGAGTTCATTATGAAAGATGCTTACTCGTTCCATACCACTCAGGAGTCGCTGCAGGAAACTTACGATACGATGTATCGTGCCTACAGCCAGAGCTTCAGCCGTATGGGGCTGGATTTCCGTGCGGTGCAGGCGGATACCGGTTCTATCGGTGGCAGCGCGTCGCATGAGTTCCAGGTGCTGGCGAACAGCGGCGAAGACGACATTATCTTCTCTACCGATTCCGACTATGCGGCGAATATTGAGCTGGCGGAAGCGATTGCTCCTGCAGGCGAACGTCCGGCGCCGACGCAGGAAATGCGTGAAATTGATACGCCAGAGGCGAAAACCATCGCTGCGCTGGTTGAGCAGTTTAATCTGCCAATTGAGAAGACGGTGAAAACGCTGCTGGTTAAAGCAACCAAAGAGAGTGGCCATGCACTGGTTGCCCTGCTGGTTCGCGGCGATCACGAGCTGAACGAAGTTAAAGCGGAAAAAATCGCTGCGGTAGCGGCGCCGCTGACTTTTGCCAGCGAAGAAGAGATCCGCGCTGTGCTGGGCGCAGGTCCGGGTTCACTCGGGCCGGTTGGCCTGTCGCTGCCGATTGTTGCCGATCGCACCGTCGCCAAAATGAGCGACTTCAGCGCTGGTGCCAATGTTGACGGTAAGCACTTCACCGGCATCAACTGGTTGCGCGATCTGCCAGAAGCCGAAGTTGCTGATATCCGTAACGTGGTGGAAGGCGATGCCAGCCCGGACGGTAAAGGTACGCTGCTGATCAAACGCGGTATCGAAGTCGGTCATATTTTCCAGCTCGGCACCAAATACTCTGAAGCGATGAAGGCATCGGTTCAGGGTGAAGATGGCCGTAACCAGGTGATGACCATGGGTTGCTACGGTATTGGCATCAGCCGTATTGTTGCTGCCGCTATTGAGCAGAACCACGACGATCGCGGTATTATCTGGCCTGCGGCGCTGGCGCCTTTCCAGGTAGCGATTCTGCCAATGAACATGCATAAGTCGTTCCGGGTGAAAGATGTGGCGGAAGAGCTGTATAACACCCTGCGCGCGAAAGGCATCGATGTCATTCTGGACGACCGTAAAGAGCGTCCGGGCGTGATGTTTGCCGATATGGAACTGATTGGCGTGCCGCATACTATCGTAATTGGCGATCGTAACCTCGACAGCGAAGAGATTGAGTATAAAGCGCGTCGTGAAGGCGAAAAGCGAATGATTAAAACCGCTGAAATCGTTGATTTCCTGGTGGCTGAACTGGCGAAGTAAGCCCGTCCGGCAGTAAAAAACCACCGCCTGCGCGGTGGTTTTTTTTATGTCAGTTTTGAGTTACCGCGGCCTGTTGCTGCTCATGCGCCTGCTGAACACGCATACTCTGGTGACGATTCCAGTAAAGGCCGAAGGTCTGATTAAAGGCTTCGATCTCCTTTTTGATTCCCGGCAGACGGATGGTCGTACGCTTTTTACCTTGGGCATTTGGCTGATGATGGTGCAGGTAGATAATATCAGTACCAAAGCGGCGCACGTGGTTCACACTTTTAATGTTATCCCACTCCAGCAGCTCATCGCTTTGCGGTGGCACAATGCCACGATAGCTAATGGCGACCTGCAAACCGCCTTTCAGCGAATAAGTGACTGGCGGGAAAAATTTCAGCACCAGCGCTGTCTCTTCTTCGCCGACCGGCTCATAGCGCCATGCCAGACTCTCTTCATGCGCCGAAGAAAAATCACGTTCATACTTCTGCCACAGACGCTGCTCAATATCAGTGGCCACCGGCATCAGATCAACCCAGCTCTGCGTCGGAAAGGTGGCGGCAATCGCCGCATAGTTTGCCTCTTCGACCGTATAACCGACGTTGCGCATTCTGTCAGCCAGCGGCGGATGCGAATCAAACGGGTGCGGAACATTTTGCTGGCGCATCATGCCAATAAAGTCCGGCGAACTGACATGCTCTGGCAGACCGGCGGCAATCGCATTACGGATGCCCAGTTCATTCTGATGCTGCGTGTTATGCTCAAACAGCGTCTGTTCGACCTCACCACGGTAACTGGCATAGGCGGAGATTTTAATCAGTGACTCGATAATGGCCGCCGGTGCAATCAGCTTCGCAGCGGTGCGATCGGCAATAAACTCACGCTGACGGCTGTCACGCTGCGCAGCCAGTTCGAATAGCATGCGGTAGAGACAGAGGGGATAGAACACCACCAGCGTCGCCAGGTTTTCACTCATCAGTTGTGTATACTGGTCAAAGCGGTGCAGTTTCGGCCCCAGCAGCGCGCCGGAAGCGGTATCGCCTTCATGCAGATGCGTCAGTTCGTGCACCATAACGCTATCCGCCTGCGCGGTATCCAGCTGACGCAGCAGCGGAATGCTGACATACAGTTTGCGGCCTTTAAGCGGCTGATCATTAACGCTCAGCGGCGCTTCAGTAACGTAAAAGTTAACATCAATTCCGGCGATAATATGGTCTGGCGGCGTGGTGCCGACCTGAGCCGCCAGCGCATCAACCCGCGCCCAGAGTGCCGGTGCCGCCTCGCGCGTAACCACTTCACCTTCTACCCCATCCTCTTTCGGCAGCTTTTTAAAGATGCCCTTAATCATATGGTACATGCCATACAGCACCAGTATGGCCACCAGCAGAATCACTTTCGGGTAATAAGTCTGGGTAAAGAAGGCGGTGCCCCAGAAGGAGAGCCATACCAGCATCGCCCCCTGCACCACCACTTCCAGCGCACTGGCCAGCATCAGGAACTGACGGGCCAGCGTCAGGCTCAGCAGTTGTCCCTTACGGCTGGTAAATGCCAGCGCACTGAACAGCAGCACCAGCAGTAAAATCACTGCACCGGCAATCAGCGTCCAGAAAGCGACCTTATCCATCATATAGAATTGCCACAGCTCGGACTGCTCAGCGCAGACCGCGTGCTGATAATCACGCAGTTCATCCGTAACGGTGCCGCACATGCTGGACGGGGGATTCTGCTGCAGGAAATCTTTCAGTTTGTTAACGTCCTGATTCTGCCCGATGGCATCATCAATAAAGATCTCGCTATACTGCTGGTCAAGCTGACGACTGCCATATTCAGAGAAAACCAGAGTAATCGTCGGGATAAGAAAAAGCGTCACCAGAAGCCAAAGAAATACTTTGGCATATCCTTTTTTCAATGCCTTTAATTCATTCAAAATAATAAACTCGCTAAATGTCTGTTGGCGGACAAAGCTGCTTATATCAGGCAACAAAAGAGGTCATATCTACCGGTATACAGGGAGGGGAATGGCGGCGAGATCCTTCTCTTGTGTGCATCAGCTTTATAAAATTAATAATTTCAGTGCGACTTAATAAGACAATATTTTTTAATAGCAGGCAATAGCGAAAAGCTTATTTCAGTGTAATTATGCTTAACAAACATATTCCCACCGCTGCCGGAGGGTTATTTCCTGCAGCGATAATAATAATTTGGCTTAAGTTGAATCGTTTCCGCTAATTAACTACTGCGGTTTATCCGCTCTGATATGCCGCGCAAGACCGCTTAACGCACCTTGCCGCGCAGGGTTTTGGTCGCTGCTTTTCGCGCTTTACCCTCCAGCCGCCGTTTACGTGATGCCATCGTCGGACGCGTGGCGCGCCGGGTTTTCTCCACCACGGTTAATTCATTAATCAGATTTTCCAGCCGCTTTAACGCCGCTTCGCGATTCAGCTCCTGGCTGCGATACTCCTGCGCTTTGATAATCACCACGCCATCTGGCGTAATCAGATGGTGACTGGCCGCCAGCAGGCGCTCTTTATAAAATTCCGGCAGTGACGACGCACGGATATCAAAGCGTAAATGAATAGCGGTTGAACTCTTATTCACATGCTGGCCACCGGCACCCTGCGCACGAATGGCGGTAATTTCTAATTCAGCATCGCTGATGGTCGCATTACGTGAAAGAACAATCATGGTGCTTTGCCATTAATCAGCCAGTCAGTAAAACGCACTTCCAGATGATTTTGCTCGTCAGAAAGCCAGATGGTGCCATCCTGGATGGTGGCCTGCAGCGTCATACTGCGTGAAGCGAAAGCCGTCAGCGCCGCCAGCATCGCATCGTCAATAAAGCGCACCGTCAGATTATCCTGCTGCGACAACTTGCTCTGGTTCTGCTGCCACCAGATCTGCGCAGCGCGCGCGGTGTAAGTATATAAAAATACGCTGGCGGAGCGATTGCAGGCTCTTTTAATCCGGCGCTCTTCAGGCAGGCCTAAATCAATCCACTCTTCGATGCCGTTATGGTCATTCAGTCGCCAGATTTCTGGCTCATCCTCAGCACTCAGGCCGCGAGTAAATTGCAGGCGCTCACCGGCATGGCATAACCACGCCAGAAGCCGCAGCATCAGGCGTTCTTCGGTCTCCGATGGATGACGCGCCAGCGTCAGGCTGCTGTCGAGAAAAACGTTGCGATCCATATCCGCGACATTAACGTTGGCTTTGTAAATCGTTGCTTTAAGTGCCATGAGATCCCTTATTATCAG
Source organism: Winslowiella toletana (assembly GCF_017875465.1). Lineage (NCBI taxonomy): Bacteria > Pseudomonadati > Pseudomonadota > Gammaproteobacteria > Enterobacterales > Erwiniaceae > Winslowiella > Winslowiella toletana. The sequence goes on along the minus strand of NZ_JAGGMQ010000001.1, from coordinate 3,412,748 downwards.
ATAGTGCATTGTAACGCGCCGCGGCAGCAAATCACCCTGCTGTGGGCTGATTTCACGTAAAAGCCTGTGCTATAGTCGCTTACTAGCCAGAGGGTTATGCTCTGAAGGAGGTGCATGTGCAAAAGTATTGTGAATTAGTTCGCCGCAAATATGCTGAGATAGGCAGCGGCGATCTTGGATACGTGCCGGACGCGATAGGTTGCGTGTTAAAAGCACTGGACGAGATAGCTGCTAATAGTGAGCTAAACTCTTCTGTCAGGGAACAAGCAGCTTTTGCTGCTGCAAACTTATTGGTGAGCGATTATGTTGACGAATGAAGCGTACAAACCGATCAATTGTGACGACTACGATAACCTCGAGCTCGCCTGCCAAAGTAACTGGACACTGTCGCTGGAACTGAAAAACGGCGAACAGCTCAGCGCGAAGGCCACCGATATGGTGATGCGAAAAAACATCGAATATCTGGTAATCGAGCTAACTGGCGAACAGCGCGAACTGCGGCTGGATCATATTGCCAGTTTCAGCCACCCAAAGCTGGGAACGGTTGTCGTCAGCGAATCTGACTGATTTTGCGGGCGGAAGGACTCTTCCGCCCCTGCCTCTTCAGGGCTTCAGACTGCCATAGTAAGCCGACAAATCCGCAATATCCTGCTCGCTTAATCCCGCCACAAACGCCTTCATCACTTCTGCCTGCCCGCCACTACGATCGCCTTTTTTGTACGCCTGTAACGCATGCGCCAGATAGGCGCTGTTCTGTCCGGCGAGATTGGGATAGAGCGGCACTGCAGCTTTGCCTTTCGCGCCATGGCAGGCCTGGCAGCTGGTCGATTTTTGCTGACCCGCGGCGACATCCCCTGCGGCCAGTGCCGGCGCCGTGCTGATGGCCAGCCACAGCAACCCGATATATTTATAGATCATTGCTCTCTCTGCTTAGGGTTTCAGCCAGCTGATACGCCAGCTTTTGTTATCGGTGATACGGCCTTCGTGGGTGACAAATACGCCCAGCGCAGCAATCAATTTTTCGCCATAAAACAGCAGCGGCGTACGCTCGCGCTGCCAGACCGGGACAGCAAACTCCTGCCACAACTTTTTGATCGCCCGGCTACCGGCGCGGCCCACAATATGAAAATCACCCTGTGCATAAAAACGGATCGTCACCACGTCATCCGCGCGCGGTTGACGCAGTTCAATACCCTGCGGGTCGATGCACAGCGTACCAAGCTGCTGCGGCAGCAGCAGGGGCTGCCACGGGCTTTGCCAGGCAATAACGCAGTCACGCAATGAAGGATAGAGCGGCAGCCAGTAAATGGCCTGGCGATAACGGCGGATTTGGTGATTTCCCAGCCGCAGACAAGGTGAGGCATCTTCACGGCTGTCGATAACCTCATGCCAGATACGCTGCACAGCGTCGCGTGACGGCATCTGACCGCCCTGTGCGCTAATCCAGCGCCGCAGTAGCGCATTACGCCGCGCCTCGCTGAGTGGCTGTAGCGGTGCGATAAGCAGTGAGCCATCCGTCTGCATCATCGCAGCCAGCGATTCGGCCAGTAGCTCATCCAGTAACTGTTCCTGCTCGCCACAGAGCGCGGCGCTGCGTGCGGAGGCTTGGGCAAAGTGCGGCCAGCGCTGATGCAGCAATGGCAGCACCTGCTGACGCAGGAAGTTACGGTCATAACGCAGATCCTGATTACTCTCGTCTTCGATCCAGCTTAACTGATGCTGCTGCGCCCACTGCTCCAGCTGCCCGCGCGTCTGAGTCAGTAACGGGCGCAGTAACAGGTTTTCCCCCAGCGTCAGTCGCGCCGGCATCGCCGCCAGCCCGGCGGGACCACTGCCGCGCTTCAGCGCTAACAGCAACGTCTCGCACTGATCATCAAGATGCTGCGCGGTCAGCAGTGTTTCTCCTGGTTGCAGATGGCGACGAAAAGCGGCATAGCGCGCGCTGCGCGCCGCCGCTTCAATCCCCTGCTCACGGCCATCCACCGCAACATGCTCAGTCAGTAAAGGCAGCTGCCACTCAGCACACTGCTGCTGACAATGCAGCTGCCAGCTGTCGGCAAAAGGACTCAACCCGTGATGAATATGAATCGCGCGCAGTTGCAAATTCGGATGGCTGATGCGCAGTTGCACCAGCTGATGCAGCAATACGGTCGAATCCAGGCCGCCACTGTAGGCCACCAGCAGACGAGAATGCCCGGCAAGCTGTGCGTCAAGACTGGAAAGCGGTGGCATAGCGATAGCGACGACCTCGGATAACCCGGTGAAAGTAAGCGGGTATTCTACGCCTGATACAGTTCCAGCGGCAAACCATCAGGATCGTTAAAAAAGGTGAAGCGTTTGCCGGTCAGCGGATCGACACGAACCGGCTCACAAACCACACCGCTCTGCGCCAGCTGAGCAAAGGCATCATCGATATCATCAACGCTAAACGCCAGATGACGCAGGCCACAAGCTTCCGGATGACTGACGCGCGCCGGCGGTTGCGGAAAGGAGAACAGCTCGATGGTGTAATGACCATTCAGCGCCAGATCCCCTTTCCATGAATCGCGTGCAGCGCGGTAGATCTCATCAATAAGCGTGAAGCCGAGAATGTCGCAGTAAAAGGCTTTGCTACGCTGATAGTCGGTGGCAATGATGGCGATATGGTGAACCAGCTTTAATCCCAGCATAGTGATTTCCTGATTGAGACATGTTGCTGGCACCATACCCGTAGCTGGCGCCAGCAACAAGGGGAGGAAATCCGGATTCAGCTGACCGGATCCTTCAGCACCCGCACCAGATAACGTCCCTCTTCGGTCAGTTTTGCGCCATGAATATCGGTTTCAAAGCCTGGATAGTGCTCGCCAATGGTACAGAGCATCAGCAGGAAATCGAGCACCGCGCGGCTCCCGGCGGTAATCATCTCGCCCGGCATCACCAGCGGCACGCCTGGAGGATATGGCAGGATCATATTGGCGGAAACGCGCCCCACCAGCTGACCGATATCGACAGTTTCCACATTGCCTTTAACCTGCTGCTGGAACATCTGATGCGGGGTCATTTTCATTTCCGGCAACACATCAAAAGCCTGCAACATCAGCCGCGGCAGATCATGCTGACGGATCAGGGTATGGATCCCCTGCGCCAGCGTCTGGATACGCATATTGCGATAAAAGTCAGGATCTTCGGCATAGAGATCCGGCAACATGTTCTGTACCCGCAGATTAAGATCGTAAGCACGTTTAAACTCGGTCAGGCCGCGCAGCAGGCTCATCGCCTTGGTTTTGTCGATGCCGATGCTGAACAGAAACAGCAGATTGTATGGGCCGGTCTTTTCCACTACTACGCCGCGCTCATCAAGGAATTTCGCCACCAGCGCCGCCGGGATCCCCTCATCGGCCATAATCCCCTGCTCGCTCATCCCCGGCGTAAGAATGGTGACTTTGATCGGATCGAGATACATATGATCGTGATCGGCATCGGTAAAGCCGTGCCAGTCATCACCTGGCGCTATCGGCCAGCAGTCGGCCTCATCCACTGCTTCCGGTTGCCAGATATCAAAGAACCAGCTGTCACTCTCTTCGCGCAGCCGCTGTACTTCACGACGGAAATGCAGCGCGCGCTCTACCGAACGATTAATCAGGCGCTTGCCGGGATTGCCGCGCAGCATCGCCGCCGCGGTTTCAATCGAGGCGACAATCGCATAGTTCGGCGAGGTGGTGGTATGCATCATGTAGGCTTCGTTAAACGTCTGCTCGTCGTAGTCGCCTTTAATATGAATCAGTGACGCCTGTGAAAACGCCGCCAGCAGTTTATGCGTCGACTGGGTTTCATAAATCACTTTCCCCGGCGTGCGTTCGCCGCTCATACCGCTTTTACCGGCATAAATCGGATGGAAATTGGTATAGGGCACCCAGGCGGAATCAAAGTGAATCGACGGCACATCCAGCGTCTGCTTAATAAATTGCGTATTATACAGCAGGCCATCATAGGTGGAGTTGGTAATTACCGCATGTACCGGCCAGCTGGCACACGGGGTCGAGGCCACCTTTTGCGCAATGCTGTCGCGACGGAACTCTTTCTGCGGGATGCCGCCAAGAATACCCAGTGGATTGCGCGTCGGCTTCAGCCAGATTGGCACAATATCGCTCATCATCAGTAAATGCGTCAGAGACTTATGGCAGTTACGGTCAATCAGCACCGTGCTGCCCGCCGGTGCCGCATACATGCCAACAATTTTATTCGAGGTCGAGGTGCCGTTGGTCACCATATAACTCTGCTCAGCGCCAAAGGTGCGCGCCACATACTCCTCTGCTTCCAGATGCGGGCCGGTATGATCGAGCAGCGAACCCAGTTCAGTAACGGAAATCGAAATATCGGCCTTCAGGGTGTTGGCGCCAAAGAAGTCATAAAACAGCGTGCCAACCGGACTTTTCTGGAATGCGGTGCCCGCCATATGGCCGGGGGTGCAGAAGGTGTATTTCCCCTCCTTCACATAAGTAAACAGCGCACGCGTCAGCGGCGGCGTGATGGTTTCAATATATTCGTTGGTGTACTGACGGATACGCTGCGCAATATCATCGGCGGCATTCAGCGCATATTCAAAGAACCACAGTGCCATCCGCATCTCATTGATACTGACGTCCAGCTGCGAGTGGGTGTTGATAAAGGCATACAGCGGCAGGTATTCATTAAGCTGGTTAATTTCACTGCAGAGGTCGAGACTGTATTCATCCCAGTCAAAGATGACGCCGCAAATACGTGAATTGTGCTCAATCAGCTTAACGAGGTCATCGGCATTTTTCGGATAGATTAGCTGGAATCCCTGCGCGCTCAGTGCAGCGTCAAGTTCCCGGATCGGTTGGTCTTTATAGAAAACGTCGTGCGGTCCCATAATGGCGATGATATTCAATGCGAATCTCCTGGTAAATTTATAGCCAGCGATAAGCATAGCGGATCGACACGATGCAGTGAAAAAAAGAAAATTTTATAAATCTGTAAGTTCGTTCGCCTGCAATCGACGACATTTTGCATGCGGATTATTTATTATCGTATCTATTTCCTCCTTAGTGTAATATTGGTAATTGTTTATTATTGCATTAATTTCTTTATGATTATACTCACTAAGTAAAATGTAATTATTATTACTTCCTTTAAGCAGTATTATTCTTAAATCAGTTCTTCCTGAATGTTTTGCCTGAATATTCAGGGGTTCAGTTGAAACGCTGTCCACCGCATAGACACGCGATGCTTTGTTAACATTGCCGAGTCGGTGAATACGTAAAGCACGTGATTTCTCTCCACACATCAGCGAGATAATCCGTTCCTTAGACTTAGGTTCAATGTCATAAATGGATAAACTATCACTTTCACGTATATATACATTTCGCAGTACCGTTTTAGATGATCTATCTTTGGGCCTGACGGCAGCAACTTCACTTGCGGATGATGCATCGTCCTGTTGCACATTTTGGTATCTTTTGCGTATTTTACTATCGGAAGAATCTGCTCTGGAGACTTTTCCCTCCGGTTTAAATACTGGAAAAATCGCTTTATAATTGGCTTCTTTTAAAGTAACAGACCTTAAAGATTCAGATAGTTTATCTAACGATTCTTTATCAAAATCACGGAGCAATGCTTTTAAATCGTTTAGTATAATGGTACTTAGCGCATCAACCCTATTCCCCTGCAGATTTTGCCTTGTTGTATAGAGATTATAGATTTCTTCTAACATATGAATAGAAACAGGAGGGGTTGCCCGCAATAAAGCCAGTATCGAATGGACAGAATGCATATATTGATCAACATTTGAGGTTGATACTGCAGGCGCAGACAACTGCTCCCTGACCATTGTCAGGCATGAAAAAATAAATTTATCGGGATCCTGCTGTAACTGCGAAAAAGTTAGCAACATTGCATGCTGAACTTTTGTCGAAGCTGCAAAAAAACTCCCAGGATTTATCACCCAATCGATGTTTACTTTTATGCCTGCTTCCGCATCAGATTTCCCACCAACAGCAGCAATACATGCCTGGCGAAAAATATCTATTCCAGTAATATTGCTGGTGAAAAAACTGGCCAAAGCCTGACGCTCATCGGCTTCTTCTGTAGTCACCGGCCCAGCGCGATGTTGAAGCGATAATATTGTTTTTTTACCAAGTTCTAAAAATTTATTATATCCTGACTGCTTATAGGGTAGATCTGTTTTTATCTTTGAAAACTCGCGTATAAAATCGTTTTTTTTACCCTTGCGCGTCATTACACTGTAAGCTGCATTCACCAGAAACGGCCGTATGATTTCCTCTTCTTTATCCCGACGAATATAACAAGATGCTTCAATTGTGCGTGAAATAAGGTAAAGGTAATTATCATCACTAATTTTCCCTGCTTCTAACTGGCTGTTCAACATCTTTAATGGTGCAGAAATATTTTTTGCAACACTGATCGGAGCCAGACTATTCGCAATATCGTCCATTAATGCCATAGCGTTTGTGCCATGCCCTTTTTCCAGCAATTTAATTTGGATAAGCGCAATATTTTCAAACAGGTTAAAGTATGGCGCTGGTGATTCTTTTTTGCTGAAATCATTAATTATTGCTTTTAACCGATCGTTTAAAAAATCATAGCCTGATTCACTGTTATTCAAGTTGGCAGAGACAATCCTGTCGATAACCGCTAACTGATGTTTACTGCCTGATAACGAACCAAGCATACCGGTCAAAATTTTGTCAAAATCATTGTTTATAAATACCACATTTTCCAGAAAATCATTCCGTTCCAACCATTTATTTGCCATCTTTGATGACACCACGCCGGTAAATGTATAATCAGTAAGAAAGGTTTGCCATTTTGACTGTTCCTCAACAAGAGGGGGTTCAGATTCACCGATCTTCAGGCATTGCTGGTCATTAATACCCTTCTCTTTAAGATCGAGATAATATTTCCAATATGTGATAAAATTTCTGACCGCGCTTCCTTCTTCGCAACTAAATAAATCCATAGCTCGAGATTCCTCGCAAATTAGTTGCGCTTGATACATGGATAACGCATTTAATCGATCGACTTTTTTTATTTTTGCATTAAACATTTCTTCAAAAATTTTAACACTGTATTCTACCGATAAATTGATTTGCGCCAGGTTAAGGAAGTGTATAAATGCCATTGAATCGCAACCATCATTAGGCCTTTCCAAAAGGATCGTTTTGTAAGCCTTAATGACATCCTCACTCCAGCTGCCGGGAAAATCGAGTGCATTTAGTAAAAGATGTGTCAGCACACGGTCTTGTGGCGCGCCAGATATAGTCATATTAAACCTTAAATCCGCTGACGCAGCAGACATCATTTTCTTAAAATAAACATTAAAATTATTTAGGGTACAGGGAATCAGTGGTCTCAACATCTCAACAATAGTTTCTTTAACCCTCTTAAAATTCCCGCGATAGGAATCCACCGCATTTTCAAACCTTGAATAATAATACATTAGTGTATTTTGTACTGCTTCATCAGTTAAGCGTGTATTTTCTAATTCTTTAAATATTTTCTTGAGTATAAATGGAAAAACCCAGTGTACAGATTGGTTTTTTTCACAGATACCATTTATTACTTGCAAGAATGATTCATTAAAAGATTTAGCCTGTTCTGATGGCATAACTTTTGCCAAAGTATATAAATAAGTCGCAATATCATTATAATGTTTAACCGATTCCCCCAGAGAATTAAGCACATTATTGGTCATCATACTGAGTACTAGTTTGTCAGGTAAACCAATAGTTTCAAGTACAGGAAGTAATAGTTTAAGGGTATCTGCGGGTCGTTGCATAATCTCCGTCGAGAAAGCTTTAAAAAATTCAAGTCTGACGCTGATTGCCTGTGGCGAGGCATTATTACACCGGGCGGCTAACTGACGAAATACAGCATCAACATCACCTTTATTTGCTTCTGTCTCTATCAATTCAAGAAATAATTTACTGCCCTCTGAACTCTGCGCCTGATTGCTCTCTAATCCCTTTTCGGGTTCAATGCTATGAAGCATATAACATAAGGTTTCATTGACATTGCTGCGAGCCGCGATCTTTTTTTTTGCATAATCATGTATCGATGATTTTTTTTTACTGCCTGAAGAACGTAACGCCTCTTGTAATGAAGATAAAGTGATAGCCTTATCATCAATATTATGAGGACTTGATAGTGTATCGGTTAGAAAATGCTGTTGCTGAGGGAACCTTTCCTCAGCCCGCCACGTGCTGAATTGTGGAGGGTCGGGCGGTAAATAGCGTAATGCCGGGGGTGAGAGTGGGCGCTGTTGCAAGGCCGGATATAAGGATGCAGACGGTGAAAATAATGGATCGGATAGAGAGCTTAATTGCAAAGAAGAATTAGTCACTTGCGCCACAGGCATTGACGACGACGGAATGCCGGGGCCAGTCAGTGAAGGAGAATTCTGAGTTATCCTGCCAGGTGCATGAGGCACTATATTAAAGTCATCAGGCATAATTATTCTCCCATATGGCTATGCGATATCCTGTTTGTGTTGTAATGTCCGCTGAGATCACCATCAACACTACAAGCGCTAAACGCATTTTCCTACTTTATTTCGCTGATTTTAGTCCGCCGTAAATGATACAAAATAGGGGGACACCAACAGGTATCCTCCCAGACTATTGGCATTTTAATGGAATACGTTAAGTGCAATTTATGGACTGATCGCCATGCTAAGAGTTCCCCACATCCGGGCTTAGTACGCCGCCGGTAGCGTTACCCAATAACCAGGCTGATAATCGATTGGCAGAAAGCGCTGATGGAACTCACGGAATGTCTTGTCCGGATCGAGATCGTTAAACAGATCAGGATGCATCCACTTGGCTAATTGCTGGATGGCGACAAACTGATACGGGCTGTCATAAAACTGATGCCAGATGGCATGGGCGTGACCGTTGGTCGCCACCGGCAGGGTTTTAAACGCCGAACGCGCCATCAATGCCTGTAAGCGCTGGATAGCGACTTGTTGATCCGCCCCCGGCCCCACGCCAACCCAGCCATTGGCGGTGTTATAGTTTTTCCAGTTCGCACCGGTCACCACCACCACATCAGGACGCGCGGCGATAATCTGCTCCGGATTCAGGGTGCCAAAAGTGCCGGGGATCAAATCCTTAGCAATATTGTCACCGCCAGCCACTTCCACCATGCGACCAAAGTTTTCATCGCCAAATGACATGCAGCACTCTTCGGTGTAACCACCGGCGCGGTCGATCATCACTTTTGGCCGCGGGCCTTTGTACGCTTTCAGACGGTTGATCACCAGATCGATCTGCTGCTGACGGAAATCAATAATCTGCTGAGCGCGTTCGGGTTTATTCACCAGCTGACCCATAATCCGGATGCTCTTTTCCGCATTTTCAAACGGCTTTTCGCGGAAATCAATAAACACCACCGGTATACCGACGCTGGCCAGCTTTTCGATTAATTTCGATTCGTCGGTAGCGGCTTTGGATTCCAGGTTCATCAGCACCAGATCCGGCTTCAGGGTCAGTGCCTGCTCGACATTAAAGGTGCCATCTTTGGCGCCGCCAAAGGTCGGTAATTGAGTGATCTGCGGATATTTCGCTACATAGATCTGGTAGCTGTCAAAATCCGCTTTAGGCAGATCGTCGCGCCAGCCGACCACGCGTTTGAACGGCGCATCGGTGTCAAAAGCCGCCAGCAGATAGATCTGCCGTCCTTCACCTAAAATAATACGTTTTACTTCGGATTTGATTTCGACTTTACGGCCACTGACATCTTCGACCACAAAGGGAGCAGCCAGCGCATTATGCGCCAGCGCCAGTGCGGTCAGTAACACCGCGACGCGACTCCACAGGTATTGCATGATTAACCCCTAAAAGAAAATGATTATTATTATCAAGAAGCACCCGCATCTTATCCGCAGATAAAAGCGACAGCAATCAGTTTCTTAGGGTGACTATTCGGAAAGGGAATCAGACAGGATCAGACATACAAAAATGCCACTTGCCCGTTACGGGTAAGTGGCATTTCGACATGTAAGGGAGCCGTTTTCGGCTCCCTTGGGCGGCGAGAAGCCGCCCCTACAAAGATCGCTGCATCTGTTATGCGTAACCGTAATTCATCAGGCGCTGATAACGACGGTTAAGCAGCTCCTCGGTGTTCAGCACATCAAGATCGGCCAGATCGGCCAGCAGCTGAGCTTTTAAATTCTCAGCCATCTTGAGTGGATCACGGTGCGCTGAACCCAGCGGCTCCGGGATCACCGTATCGATCAGCTTCAGCTCTTTCAGACGTGGTGCAATAATGCCCATCGCTTCAGCGGCCAGCGGCGCTTTTTCAGCGCTTTTCCACAGAATTGACGCACAACCCTCCGGTGAAATCACCGAATAGGTGCTGTACTGCAGCATATTCACTTTGTCGCCAACGCCAATTGCCAGTGCGCCACCGGAACCACCTTCACCAATAACGGTGCAGATAACCGGAATTTTCAGGCCTGACATTTCACGCAGGTTACGGGCAATCGCTTCAGACTGTCCACGCTCTTCCGCACCGACGCCTGGGTAGGCACCCGGAGTGTCGATAAAGGTCAGCAGTGGCATCCTGAAACGCTCGGCCATTTCCATCAGGCGCAGCGCTTTGCGATAGCCTTCTGGCGCCGGCATACCGAAGTTGCGACGAATTTTCTCTTTGGTTTCGCGGCCTTTCTGATGACCAATGATCATCACCGGACGACCGTCCAGACGAGCAATACCACCCACAATCGCTTTATCATCTGCGTAAGCACGATCGCCAGCTAACTCATCAAAGTCGGTAAACACGTTACGGACATAGTCCAGCGTGTATGGACGCAGCGGATGACGCGCTAACTGCGCAATCTGCCATGCCCCCAAATCTGAGAAGATTTTACGTGTCAGTTCAACGCTTTTCTCACGCAGACGCTGCACTTCTTCATCCAGATTAATATCCAGTTTTTCATCCTGACGGCTAACCGCAGTAAGCGAATCAATCTTCGCTTCCAGTTCTGCGATTGGCTGTTCGAAATCCAGGTAATTAAGACTCATAATATTCCTGTTTTAGTCAAACTCCAGTTCCACCTGCTCCGATCCTACCAACGAACGTAGATCGTTAAGTAAACGATCGTTGGGCGACACGCGCCATGCTGCGCCGAAGCGCAACTTCGCCCGCGCATCTTCTCTCTGATAATAGAGATGCACCGGAATGGTTCCCGAACGATGGGGTTCCAGGGATTGACGGAGACGGTTCAAAAGCTGGTCATCAATTTGCCTGTCCGTCAGCGAGATAGCAAGCCCGCGCGCATATTTTTCGCGAGCTTCATCAATGTCCATCAGTTCGCGGGCGGTCATCTTAAGGCCACCACTGAAGTCATCAAAGCTGACCTGTCCGCTGACGATCAGGATACGGTCTTTCTCCAGCATATGCTGGTATTTATCTAACGCATCTGTGAACAACATCACTTCCAGACGGCCAGAACGGTCATCCAGCGTGCAGATGCCAATACGGTTACCGCGTTTTGTTACCATTACGCGGGCCGCCACCACCAGACCGGCTGCCGTGGTAACTTTACCACGATCGGTCGGGTGCATGTCTTTCAGGCGCGATCCACCAACATAGCGCTCAATTTCTTTCAGGTACTGATTAATCGGATGGCCGGTAAGATATAACCCGAGGGTTTCACGCTCACCGTCCAGCTGAATTTGTTCCGGCCACGGCGTGACATCAGAATAGGATTTCTCAACCTGTTCCGGCGCGTCCGCCAGGACGCCAAACATATCGGCCTGGCCGATCGCCTCGGCTTTGGCATGTTGATCGGCGGCCTTCAGCGCGTCGCCAAGGGCGCTCATCAGCGCAGCGCGGTGCGGTCCAAGGCGATCAAACGCCCCGGACATAATCAGTTTTTCCAGCACCCGGCGATTAAGCTTTTTGGTATCGGTGCGCGCGCAGAGGTCAAACAGCTCACGGAAATAGCCACCTTCGTTACGCGCTTCGAGAATCGCCTCAATCGGGCCTTCACCGACACCTTTAATTGCGCCGATACCGTACACGATCTCACCGTCACCGTTCACATGGAAGTGATACTGCCCGGAGTTAATATCCGGCGGCAGGATTTTTAATCCCATGCGCCAGCACTCATCCACCAGCGACACCACTTTCTCGGTGTTATCCATATCAGCGGTCATTACTGCCGCCATAAACTCGGCCGGATAGTGCGCTTTTAACCACAGTGTCTGGTACGAGACCAGCGCATAGGCCGCGGAGTGCGATTTGTTAAAGCCGTAACCGGCGAATTTCTCCACCAGGTCAAAGATTTTTACCGACAGCTCGCCATCGATACCGCGCGATTTGGCGCCATCTTCAAAACCGCCGCGCTGCTTGGCCATCTCGACCGGGTTCTTTTTACCCATCGCTCGACGCAGCATATCCGCGCCGCCAAGGCTGTAACCGGCCAGCACCTGGGCGATCTGCATCACCTGTTCCTGATAGAGGATGATGCCGTAGGTTGGCTCCAGTACCGGTTTCAGCGACTCATGCTGCCACTGGATATCCGGATAGGAGATCGCTTCACGACCATGCTTACGGTCGATAAAGTTATCCACCATCCCCGACTGCAACGGCCCCGGACGGAACAGCGCCACCAGCGCGATCATATCCTCAAAGCAGTCAGGTTTCAGGCGCTTAATCAGATCTTTCATGCCGCGTGATTCAAGCTGGAATACCGCAGTGGTTTCCGAGCGTTGCAACATATCGAAGCTTTTTTTGTCATCCATCGGGATGGCGGCGATATCGACTGGCGGCTCGCCCTGCTTTTCACGTCGGGCGTTAATCATTTTCAACGCCCAGTCGATAATTGTCAGCGTACGCAGGCCAAGGAAGTCAAACTTCACCAGCCCGGCATACTCAACGTCGTTCTTATCAAACTGGGTGACCGGCTGGTTGCCGTTCTCATCGCAATAGAGCGGTGCAAAATCGGTAATTTTAGTTGGCGCGATCACCACACCACCGGCGTGTTTACCGGCGTTGCGCGTCACACCTTCCAGCTTACGCGCCATATCGATCAGCGCTTTGACCTCTTCATCCGCCTCATAGATTTCCGGCAGCTGCGGCTCAGCAAGGAAGGCTTTTTCCAGCGTCATGCCCGGATCGGGCGGCACCAGTTTCGAGATGCGATCAACAAAACCGTAAGGATGCCCCAGTACACGACCCACGTCGCGGATTACCGCTTTCGCCGCCATCGTACCGAAGGTAATAATCTGTGATACCGCCTGGCGGCCATACATGTCAGCTACGTGCTCGATCACCAGATCACGTTTTTCCATGCAGAAGTCGACGTCAAAGTCGGGCATCGATACACGTTCCGGATTCAGGAAGCGTTCGAACAGCAGGTCAAACTCCAGCGGATCGAGGTCGGTAATTTTCAGCGCATAGGCCACCAGCGAACCAGCACCGGAACCACGTCCGGGACCGACCGGCACCCCGTTATCCTTCGACCACTGGATAAACTCCATAACGATCAGGAAGTAACCGGGGAAGCCCATCTGGTTGATAACTTTCAGCTCGATATCGAGACGGTCATCATACTCCGGGCGTTTTTCCACGCGTACTTCAGGGTCCGGGAACAGAAATTCCAGACGCTCTTCCAGTCCCTCTTTCGATTTCATGACGAGGAAATCTTCGGTACTCATTTCACCGGTCGGGAACTGCGGCAGGAAGTACTCGCCAAGGCGAATGGTGACGTTACAACGCTTAGCAATCTCTACGCTGTTTTCCAGTGCTTCCGGGATGTCCGAGAACAGCTCGCACATCTCCTCTTCACTGCGCATATATTGCTGAGGGCTGTAGTTACGTGGGCGTTTGGGGTCATCAAGGGTAAAACCGTCGTGGATCGCCACACGTATTTCATGGGCGTCGAAATCTTCGGCGTTAATAAAGCAGACTTCATTGGTCGCCACCACCGGGATCCCTTCGGCAATCGCCAGCTCGACCGCCGCGTGCAGATAGCTCTCTTCATCCGGGCGTCCGGTACGGATTAACTCCAGATAGTAGCGATTGGGGAAATGCTGCTGATAGAACGCCAGGCACTGCGCGACCAGCGCAGTGTTGCCGCGCAGCAGGCTTTTGCCAACATCGCCGCGCCGTCCACCGGAGAGCAGAATCAGTCCTTCCTGCAGCTCCATCAGCCAGTCACGGTCGATAACTGGTCCCGCCGCGCCATAGCCACGCTGATAGGCGCGCGAGATCAGCAGCGTCAGGTTCTGATAACCGGTGTTATTGGCCGCCAGCACGGTGATATGGCTCAGCTCATCGCCCATCAGTTCGCTGGAGACAAGGAAGTCAGCGCCGATGATCGGCTTAACGCCAGCGCTGTGCGCACTGCCATAAAATTTCACCAGACCGCAAAGGTTGGTGAAGTCAGTTATAGCGACCGCTGGCATACCGATAGCCGCCGTTTTTTTCACCAATGGGGCAGTCTTGGCGAGTCCATCGATCATGGAGTAGTCGCTGTGAACGCGCAGGTGAATAAAACGTGGTTCAGCCATAGATCTGTTAACTCCGGTTAATACTTAACGCCGCCCCTACAGGATTTGTAGGGGAGCCGCTTTCGGCTCCCGTGCATTGCTGACTTCCGCATCCAGTAACGCGTTACGCACCGGGGCGAAACTGCGGCGATGATGTGCCGTAGCGCCATGCTGCGTCAGTTGCGCCAGATGGAATGCGGTCGGATAACCTTTATGCTGGGCAAAACCATACTGTGGAAACTCTTTATCCAGCTCGGCCATTTCGCGATCGCGCGTCACCTTGGCAATAATAGAAGCCGCACTGATCTCCGCCACCAGACTATCGCCTTTTACCACCGCCAGCGATGGCATCGGCAATGCCGGGCAGCGATTACCGTCAATCAGCACATAATCCGGCAGTACAGCGAGTCCCGCCACCGCGCGCTGCATCGCCAGCATAGTGGCATGCAGGATATTGAGCTGATCGATCTCTTCCGGCTCGGCGCGCCCGACACTCCAGGCCAGCGCATTGGCTTTGATCTGATCATACAGCGCCAGACGGCGTTTTTCTGACAGTTTTTTCGAATCGGCCAAACCGATAATCGGTTTGGCCGGATCGAGGATCACCGCGGCAGTGACGACCGCGCCCACCAGCGGCCCGCGACCCACTTCATCAACGCCGGCAATACAGCTTGCCAGCGGTGGATAGATAAAATTAGACATTTGCCAGCTCCAGCACGGCTTCTGCCGCTTGTTCATCCGCGTTCCAGCGGATTTGATGGTGCAATTCGTGGAAGGTCGCCAGCAGTGCGTCGCGCGCCTTCCCCCCGGAGAGTAACGGTTCCAGCGCCGCCGCCAGCAACGCCGGCTGACACTCGCTCTGCAACAGCTCTTTCACCAGCTCACGACCGGCCAGCAAGTTCGGCAGTGAGACATAATCGGTTTTCACCAGCCGTTCCGCCAGCCAGAAGGTGAACGGCTTCATGCGGTAGCCCACCACCATCGGACACTTGGCCAGCATACACTCCAGCGCGGCAGTACCAGACGCCAGCAGTGCGGCATCACTGGCGACCATCGCCTCACGGCCATGCCCATCAAGCAGATGCATCGGCAGATCCGGTGCCACTTCCGCTTTGATCCGCTCAAACTGCTCGCGCCGTTTAGCGTTCACCAGCGGCACGACAATTTCCAGCTCAGGCCACTTTTCGCGCAGCAGCAGCGCCGTTTTCAGGAAATCGGCGCTTAGCATCTCAACTTCCGCTCCGCGACTGCCCGGCAGCAGCGCCAGACAGCGGGCATTTTCATCAATCTCTAACGTCTGACGGGCAGTCAGCTTATCCGGCTGCAGCGGCATGGCGTCCGCCATCGTGTGGCCGATAAAGCGGCAAGGCACATTAAATCGGTCATAAAACGCTTTTTCAAACGGCAGAAATGCCAGCACCAGATCGGTCGATCTGCCAATTTTGAAAACACGTTTTTGTCGCCATGCCCAGACTGACGGGCTGACGTAATGAATAGTGCGAATACCGCGCTGTTTTAAACGTCCTTCAAGGGTGATGTTAAAGTCTGGCGCATCGATGCCAACAAAAACATCCGGTCGCAGTTCGCTAAAACGACGGGTCAGATCGCGACGGATCTTCAGCAAGCGTGGCAGACGTTCAAGCACCTCAACGATGCCCATTACCGCCAGCTCTTCCATCTCATACCAGGCTTCACAACCTTCCGCCTGCATCAGCGGCCCTGCAACACCAACAAAGTGCGCATCAGGGTGCTTCGCTTTCAGGGCGCGAATCAAACCTGCACCAAGAATATCGCCGGAGGTTTCTCCGGCGACCAGGGCAATCGTTAAAGGACGCTTTAGCATAAGTTAACGAATCAGACCTCGCGTTGAACGCGTAAAGAAATCGTAGAATGGCTGCACCTCAGGATGTTGCCGGGCGATAGCTTCAATCTCAGGCTTCACTTCATCCAGCGTACGGCCACTGCGGTACAGCAACTTATAAGCATTGCGAATCGCATGCAGTGCTTCTTTGCTGAAGCCGCGACGTTTCAGCCCTTCGATGTTGATGCCAAATGGCGTTGCGTGGTTGCCCTGCGCAATAACATAAGGTGGAACATCCTGAGCAACGCCCGAACAACCGCCGACCATCACATGCGCGCCGATGGTGCAGAACTGATGCACCGCCGTCATGCCACCAATAATGGCAAAGTCATCAACAGTAACATGGCCGCCAAGCGTAGCGTTATTGGCAAAAATACAGCGGTTGCCAATCACGCAGTCATGGGCGATATGTGCGTTAATCATCAGCAGGTTATCACTGCCAATTTTCGTCACGTCGCCGCCCTGCGCGGTGCCACGATGGATAGTCACACTTTCGCGAATGCGGTTGCGATCGCCAATTTCCACGCGCGTAGGTTCACCGGCATATTTGAGATCCTGATTCACTTCACCAATCGAAGAGAACTGATAAATCTCATTATCCTTACCAATGCGCGTGTGGCCATTCACCACCACATGGGACTTCAGTACGGTACCTTCACCAATTTCAACGTTAGCGCCAATAAAGCAAAATGGGCCAATATGGACGCGAGCGCCAATAATGGCGCCCTCTTCAACAATTGAACTCGGATGGATTACGGCGGTTTGGTCTATCACGGATTAAGCCTCCCGGCTGCGGGCACACATCATGGTAGCTTCGCAGACAATTTTACCGTCAACAGTTGCCACGCCTTTAAAGCGTGTCAGGCCACGACGGGTTTTCTCAAATGTGACTTCCATAATCATCTGGTCGCCAGGTACGACAGGACGCTTAAAGCGCGCTTCATCAATACCAGCAAAATAGTACAGCTCGCCCGGTTCCAGTTTACCCACGCTTTTAAACGCCAGAATACCGGTGGCTTGCGCCATCGCTTCCAGAATCAGGACGCCTGGAAAAATCGGCTTACCAGGGAAGTGCCCCTGGAAAAACGGTTCATTGACCGTTACGTTTTTCACTGCACGCAGATATTTATGCTCTTCAAAATCAAGAACGCGATCTACCAGCAAAAATGGGTAACGGTGCGGCAGTAGCTCTAAAATCTCTTCAATCTTCAGAGTATGAGTTTCAGTAGTCAAAATACTCTTCCTGTCCTAAAAAAAATCTGATGGCATTAATAACACGGCCTGCAAAGATCACAGGATCGTCCGCAGGCCGCAAATTCTGTTTCCGTGCGCTTGGCTTTCCCTGCTTCGCATGTTTTATTTATGAAAGCTGGGCAGACGCGGGATGGTCGCTTAGTCTTTGCCGACTTTGCGCTCGATGTGCTTTAAGCGTTTGCTTAACTCATCAATATTCATCACCAACGCTGCAGTTTTACGCCAGGTTTTGTTGGGTTGCAGCGGAATTCCGGAAGAGTATACCCCAGGTTCGGTAATTGGTCTCATCACCATTCCCATTCCGGTCACCGTAACTTTGTCACAAATCTCCATGTGACCATTAATTACGCTGGCGCCGCCAATCATACAGTAGCGACCAATCGTCAGGCTGCCCGCCATGATCACGCCACCCGCAACAGCGGTATTGTCGCCAATCACAACGTTATGTGCAATCTGACACTGGTTATCAATGATAACACCATTGCCGATTTGAGTGTTATCCAGCGCGCCACGGTCAATCGTGGTACAAGCGCCAATTTCAACCCGGTCGCCAATCACCACGGTGCCAAGCTGCGGAATCTTCACCCAATTGCCGCGATCGTTAGCATAACCGAAGCCATCTGCGCCGATCACCGTGCCTGACTGAATCAGACATTGCTCACCGATGCGCACTTCATGGTAAACCGAAACATTGGCCCAAAGACGGGAACCGGCGCCGATATGAGTATCTTTACCAACAAAACAACCGGCGCCAATTACCACGTTATCACCCAGTTCAACGCCAGATTCGATCACCGCATTGGCGCCGACTGAAACATTTTTACCGAGTTTAGCGCTGGCATCAATCACCGCGCTGGGTGCGATATTGCTGGCCGGTTGTGGAGTGGTATCCAACAGTTGCGCCATACGCGCATAGGTCAGATAAGGGTTTTTAACGATCAGCGCAGCGCTCTGGCACCACTCCAGATCCGCTTCCGTCAGCACCACGGCTGAAGCCTGGCAGGTTGCGAGCTGCTCGCGGTAGCGACTGTTAGATAAAAAAGTGATCTGACCGTTTTGGGAGGATTGCATAGAAGCAATGCCGGAGATGACGATATCGCCATCTCCGTGCAATTCTGCATCCAACTGCTGGGCTAAATCAGCCAGTCGAATTGAAGACATGGATTATTTAACCTGTTTCAGTACATCAGCAGTGATGTCTTTAGAGTTAGATGCATAAGCAACTGCGTTTGCATCGATAACGACGTCGTAACCTTCATCGTCAGCCACTTTCTTCACAGCGTCCTGAATACGGCTCAGGATTTTATTACGCTCTTCGCTCTGACGACGACGGTTGTCCTGCTCAAAAGCCTGCGCTTTAGTCGAGAACGCTTCACGCTGCGCCATGATGTCTTTTTCCATGCGGCTGCGCTCGCTCGCCTTCATGGTTGAACCGTCGCGCTGCAGACGCTGCATTTTAGTTTGCAGATCGCGTTCCTGGTTCTGCAGCTCGCTTGCGCGGCCTTTGAATTCATTTTCAAGCTGCTTCGCAACTGTCGCACGCTGCGGTAACTGTTGGAAAATGCTGGAAACGTTTACCACTGCAATTTTGTCAGCAGCCTGGGCGCCAGCTGAAACAGCTAAAGCAAGACTCAGACCTGCGGCACATAACAACTTTTTCACTATAAACTCCTTACCATCACCGTTCGTGTCATTGACACATGTTTTGCGTGACCCCGGCACACCTGTGTGGCCGGGCGACAACGCGATACTCACTTGAGCAGCTTCCTTGCGCAGGTCGTTACCAGGTTTTACCAATGTTAAACTGGAACTGCTCTGCTTTATCTCCATCATACTTTTTCATCGGCTGAGCGTATGAGAACACCAGCGGGCCAAGTGGAGACATCCACTGCAGCGCCAGACCGGCAGAAACACGTACGTTGGTTGGATCGCTGTAATCCGGCGCACCTGCCGCGCGGGTTTCAGCAGTATCCTCCCAATGGGTATCCCATACGGTACCGGCATCAACAAACAGTGATGTACGTACCGAGTTAGAATACTTCTCACTCAGGAATGGCGTTGGCGTAATCAGCTCCATGCTGGCTACCGCCATAGCGTTACCACCTACCGCATCGTCAGAGCTACAGAGTGCTGCTGTTCCGGAACAGTTAGACGAGTTGTTATTGTAGTAGACCGCTTTCGGACCGATGTTGTTCGAACGGAAACCACGCACCGTGCTGGAGCCACCGGCATAGAAGTTCTCGTAGAACGGCAATTCCTTACCGCTTAAACCATCGCCATAACCCAGACGACCACGGCCTAACAGCACCCAGGTACGATCCTGGTTGATCGGCATATACTGTTGGCTGTCCAGCGTCACTTTATAGAAGCTGTTGTCTGAGCCAGGAATCGTCACTTTACCGTTCAGGTTGGTACGGTTACCTGAGGTCGGGAAGAATCCACGATCCAGATTGTTGTAAGTCCAGCCATAGTTGAAGGTAAAGTCATCTGCTGAATAATCCTGGCCAGGCTCCTGACCAACGGAGCGCAGATAACGCCACATGGCAATCTGCGGCTGCATATCGGACAGGGAGTTATGCACATAACCCAGACCTACACGCAGCGTGTTATTTTCGTTGACCGGGAAGCCAAGCGTACCGTCCAGACCATAGCTTTTGTTGGTATAGTCTGAGAGGTCAGCATCATCCGCTTTAAAGTCGTTATAGAACAGACGACCACCAAGACTGACGCCATCAACGGTAAAGTACGGATCGGTCAGAGAGAATTCTGCATAGGTCTGGTAATCGTTTTTGGTACCACTGATACCAACGGTATTACCGGTTCCCAGCCAGTTTTCCTGCTGTACGCCGACCTGGAAACTAACGCCGCTTTCGGTGCCGTAACCAATACCAAAGTTAAAGGTACCGGTGTTGCGCTCTTTCACCTTATACACCACGTCAACCTGATCAGGCGATCCTGGTACACGCTGGGTATCAGTGTCGACCGTTTCAAAATAACCGGTACGATTCAGGCGCTCTTTGCCCTGCTCAACAAGGTCGCTGCCCAGCCATGCCCCTTCCATCTGACGCATTTCACGGCGCAGCACGGAATCTTTCGAGGTATCGTTACCTTCAAAACGCACTTTACGCACGTAGTAACGGTTACCGGCATCGACGTTAACATGCAACTTAACGGTTTTATCCGCATCGTTGATTTCAGGCTGTGTCACCACGCGTGGATAAGCATAGCCGTAACGGCCAAACATCTTCTTGATGTCGTCTTCCATACGCGTCACTTTGGCGCCGTTATACAGCTCGCCCGGCTCAACTTTGGTCAGGCTTTCAACTTCTGCTGAGTGACCGGCCATATTGCCGTTAACCACCACCCCAGAAAGCTTGTACTGATCGCCTTCGGTGATATTGACGGTGATATAGATGCCTTTTTTATCCGGCGTCAGGCTGACCTGAGTGGAATCAATGTTAAAACGGGCATAGCCGCGATCCAGATAGAAGCTGCGCAGGGTTTCAAGGTCACCCGCCAGTTTCTGCTTCTGGTATTTACGATCGCCCACCACATTCCACCATGGCACTTCATCACGCAGCTGGAAGCGGGAGATCAACTCTTCCGAGCTGAACGCTTTGTTGCCGACCACGTTAATCTGCTGAATTTTGGCGGAAACACCTTCGGTGAACACCAGTTTCAGGTCAACACGGTTGCGCGGCAACGGCGTTACCACCGCTTTTACGCTGGCGCTGTATTTGCCGACGCTGTAGTAGAAATCCTCCAGACCCTTCTCGATTGTCGAGATGGTGGTGCGGTCCAGCGCTTCGCCGACGCGTACGCCAGAGGCTTCAAGGTTCTGCTTAAGCATGTCTTCTTTCACCGCTTTGTTACCGGAGAAAGTGATGCTGGCAATGGTCGGACGCTCTTTCACCTGAACGATCAGCGTTTCGCCGTCGCGCAGGACCTGAACGTCTTCGAAGTTTCCGGTCGCAAACAGGGAGCGAATGGTATTACTGATGTCTTCGTCAGACACAGAATCCCCTACCCGCACAGGCATGCTAAGCAAGGCCGCACCGACGGCGACTCGCTGCAGTCCTTCGAAATGAATGTCCTTCACTACGAACCCGTCTGCACCGTATACGGTGGCGCTGCTAAACAGCAGCGACGCTATGAGCAACTTTTTCATCGCCATCGTTGTTATGCGTTCTTCCTAACACATCCCGAGCCTGCGTGCGCCTTGCGGCGACGACTACAAGCGAGAGAAATCATTGAATAGTGCAAGCCCCATTAACAGCACCAGCAAAATCGAGCCGATACGATAACTGAAGTCCTGAACTCGCTCGGACACCGGTCTTCCTTTGATCTTTTCGATCGCCAGGAAAAGCAGATGACCACCATCTAAAACCGGTAATGGGAACAGGTTGATAATCCCGAGGTTCACGCTGATTAACGCGAGGAACATCAGATAATAAATCACACCATATTCAGCTGACATCCCGGCACCCTGCGCGATTGAAATCGGCCCGCTCAGATTGTTCAGCTTTACATCACCCGTAACCAGCTTGCCAAGCATGCCAACCGTCAGCTTCATCAGTTGCCAGGTTTTATCCGTGGCCTCACCAATTGCCGCAAACGGACCATACTGGCGCACTGTCTTATATTCGTCCGGCAGTGGGATCACGCGAGGTATCACACCCGCAAACCCTTCTGCACTGTTATCCGGCTTCGCCTCAGGCGTCAGCGTCAGACTGACCACTTCCCCCTGGCGCTCAACGTCAAGCGCAATGGCCTTCCCTGGATTGTCACGCACCTGGGTGACAAAACTCTGCCATTGCCCTAACAGCTGACCATCGACTTTAACGATCCTGTCGCCTGCTTGCAAACCTGCCGCACTGGCAGGTGAGCCAGACTGCACTTCAGCCAGTACCGATTCAATCTCTGGTCCACGTGGCCGAATCCCTAATGCCACCACCGGGTCCTGCTTATCAGGCTCGAATTGCCAGTTGCGCAAATTGAGCTTTTTTTCCGTAGATTGCGAAGAGCCAAATGGCGCCACACGGACGGTGGTTTCGTCGTCGCCGATTTTTGCCACCAGCGCCATACGTACAGCTTCCCAATCAGGCGTTTCGATACCGTCTACTGCTTTTAGTTCCATGCCAGGGGCAATTTGCGCTTCCGCAGCCACCGAACCGCTCACAATTTCACCAATAACCGGACGAACCCCGGGCACGCCATGGATAAATACCAGCCAGTAAGCAAAGATGGCGAAAATGAAGTTGGCGATGGGACCGGCAGCAATAATCGAGGCGCGCTGCAACACGGTTTTGTTGTTAAAAGATTGATGACGCAGTTCAGGCGGCACGCTCTCGACGCGCTCATCGAGCATCTTAACGTAGCCGCCGAGGGGGATAAGCGCGATCACATACTCAGTGCCCTGACGATCGCGGCGACGCCACAGCGCTTTACCAAACCCAATGGAGAAGCGCTCCACTTTGACGCCACAGCGGCGTGCAACCCAGAAATGGCCGAACTCATGGACGGTAATTAACACGCCCAGCGCAACGATAAAGGCAGCAAAGCTCCAGAGTATGCTCAACATGGCAATGATGCGTCCTTTAAAGGGTTTTGAAGACCAGCAGCAGCAGGCAGGCAAATACCGGCACCGCAGCAGTCAGGCTATCAATACGGTCGAGAATACCGCCGTGACCCGGAATCAGATTTCCGCTGTCTTTAATTCCGGCTTCGCGTTTAAACATACTCTCGGTCAAATCACCCAGTACCGACGCTAATGCCGCGACAATCGAACACGCCAGCAGTGTCACCGGCTCGATGGTTAACGGCGCCCACAGGCCAAACAGCCAGGCGATCAGCGCCGACGTCAGCAGGCCGCCAAAGAAACCTTCCCAGGTTTTGCCCGGTGAGACTTTTGGCGCCAGCTTGTGTTTGCCAAACAGACGACCAAACATATAGGCGCCCGAATCTGCACCCCATACCAGGAACATCACATACAGCAGCCACCAGGCGCCGGCGAAATGGTCGATATCATAATGATACTGGCGCAACGCCAGCATGCCCCAGAAGAAAGGCACAATGGTCAGGATACCGAACACTAAACGGAGGAAACGTGACTGACGCCAAAGTGCGGCGGATGTCGGATAAAACAGCACTAATCCCAGCGCCACCAGCCACCAGCCGAGCGAGGCCCAGAGCGAGATAGTCATCACGGGTAAATGCAGACTGTGCTGATACGCCGGAAGCGCCAGCATCATTAAGGCGAGCAGCAGACCGCAAAGTACGGCCAGCCAGATACGTTGAGAGCGGGATGCAAAGCCTGCAAACTGACCCCATTCCCATGCGGCCAGCATACACACCACCAGAGTGGTAATCATAAAACCTGACGGCGGCAGCAAAAACAGCGCGGCAATCACCACCGGAATCAGTATGAATGCCGTAATCAGACGAGATTTCAGCAAAGGTTACCCCCAGTGCGCTCAGGCGCCACCAGGTGCTGCGCCGCCAAACCGGCGCTCTCGGTGTGAGAAAGCATTCATTGCACCTTCAAAAACTTGTTCATCAAAATCAGGCCAAAGAACATCAGTAAAGTAAAACTCTGCATAGGCAACCTGCCATAGCAGGAAGTTACTGATGCGATGTTCTCCCCCGGTCCTTATTACCAGATCCACTGGCGCCAGATCGCTGAGGCAAAGATGCTTATCCAGGGACTCTTCGTCGATCTGATCGGGACGAAGCAATCCTTCCTGCACCTGCTCGGCGATTTGTCTGACGCCATGGATAATATCCCAACGGCCACCATAATTCGCGGCAATGTTGAGCGTTAGTCCATTATTTTGTTGAGTAAGTTCCTCAGCGCGGCGAATCCGCTCTTGTAAGCGTGAATTAAAGCGACTGATGTCACCAATAATTCTTAAACGAACATTATGCTTGTGCAGGCTTTTCACTTCGCTGTCGAGCGCCCAGACAAAAAGCTCCATCAACGCCAGGACTTCCTGTGGCGGACGGTTCCAGTTTTCGCTGCTAAAGGCATAAAGCGTGAGTGCATCGAGCTTATTACTCACGGCGAAACTTACGGCACGACGGACCGATTTCACTCCCGCTTTATGACCGGAGATGCGCATTTTGCCCTGACTCTTTGCCCAGCGCCCGTTGCCATCCATAATGATGGCCACATGGCGGGGGCCGCTCCCGAGCTGGTCATCGGTTTGTAATTGATTTTCGGACGACATAACGCGTAATTATTTCCTTTAATCAGAAATACAACGGCTTCTGAATACTCTGTACGCTGGCGCAAAAAAGCCGTGTTCCACACGGCTCTCACTACCGCTACGACAGGCCACATCTGCTCAACGGTAGCCGGTGACTATACCATTTCCGGCCGCAGCGAACAAATAGCGGCTCGGCAAATCATTTAATTACCGGTAAGCGGCAAAGCGCGGCAACAGTTCATTCGCCACGGCGCGTGCCTGCTTGTCGATCGCTATCACCGCTTCAACACTCTGCGGCTCTTCACAAGAAAGCGCTGCCAATACCGCCATATTCAGCCCGGCAATATCAGTAAAGCGAATCTGTGTGTTCAGGAACGCAGCAACAGCAATCTCGTTCGCAGCATTCAATGTGGTCGTCGCAGCCTGTCCTTGTTCGCAGGCATCCATTGCCAGTTTCAGGCAGGGATAACGTGCAAAATCAGGCTCAGCGAAAGTGAGTGCACCCATGCGGGTGAAATCCAGCGGCGTAACGCCAGCGTTAACTCGCTGTGGCCAGGCCATCGCATGGGCAATTGGCGTACGCATATCTGGAGAACCCAGTTGTGCGATTACGCTGCCATCGCGATAACGCACCATGGAGTGAATCACTGATTGCGGATGCAGGATCACTTCCATCTGCGCGTCAGTGGCATTAAACAGCCAGCGAGCTTCGATGTATTCAAGGCCTTTATTCATCATGGTGGCCGAGTCGACAGAAATTTTACGTCCCATCGACCAGTTCGGATGCGCACATGCCTGATCTGGCGTTACGCTGCTCAGCGCAGTCACTGGCGTGTCACGAAAAGGGCCACCCGATCCCGTAAGAATAACGCTCTCAATGCCGTTACCCTTGAGATCAGCGTAACCTAACTGCTGCTGGATGGAAGCAGGCAAACTCTGAAAAATGGCATTATGCTCACTGTCGATCGGCAACAGCTGGGCTTTCGACTCACGTACTGCGTCCATAAATAAACGGCCGCAAGTGACAAGCGACTCTTTGTTCGCCAGCAGTACGGTTTTCCCGGCACGGATGGCGGCGAGAGTCGGCAACAACCCGGCGGCGCCGACAATCGCCGCCATCACCTGATCGACATCGTCTAATGCCGCCAGTTCGCAGGCAGCCTGCTCTCCGGCCAGCACTTCGGTGGCGACATTTAACGCCGCCAGTCGCTGACGTAACGCCTGCGCAGAGGCTTCATCGGACATCGCCGCAAAGGCGGGGCGGAACAGCTGGCACTGTTCAGCCATCAGCTCGACGTTGCGACCGGCGACCAGCGCCTTTACCGCAAATAGATCAGGATTTTCGCGCACCACCGCCAGTGTGCTGGTGCCGACGGAACCGGTCGAGCCGAGGATGGTTAATTGCTTCATTAGGCTGCTCTGTGTAAGTACTCATGCAAACGGGCGGCGCTAACGCCGCCCCTACGCGAAAACTGGTGTAGGGGCGGCGTTAGCGCCGCCCACTGGCATAGGGGTACATATTAACGAATCAAAATGCAAAACGCCGCCAGACCCGCCATTCTGCCAGAACGGGAACCTGTACGGCGTTTTTACGGCGCATGATGGAATCAGAATTCCATCAGTTCCGCTTCTTTTTCTGCCAGGGCCACATCGATTTTTTTGATGTAGGCGTCGGTCATTTTTTGAATCTCATCCTGTGAACGACGCTCGTCGTCTTCACTGATCTCTTTGTCTTTCAGCAGGGCTTTCACTTTATCGTTAGCGTCACGACGGACGTTACGCACGGAAACACGCCCCTGCTCCGCTTCACCGCGGACCACTTTGATCAGATCTTTACGACGCTCTTCGGTCAGCGCTGGCAAAGGAACACGAATGTCCGTACCGGCAGAACTTGGGTTCAGACCCAAATCGGAAGTCATAATCGCTTTTTCAACCGCCGCGCTGATCGAGCGATCAAACACGTTGATTTTCAAAGTACGAGAATCTTCAACGGTTACGCTGGCCAGCTGGCGCAGCGGAGTAGCAGCACCGTAATACTCAACCATAATGCCATCGAGAATACTCGGTGAAGCACGGCCGGTACGGATTTTGCTGATATGGTTTTTGAACGCATCGACGCATTTATCCATGCGCACATCTGCATCTTTTCTGATGTCGTTAATCACGTTGGAACCCTTGGATTCTGGTTACCAGGCAGGCCTTAGCCAGCTAAGACCCGTTTAAATAATCTTCGATAATCCTGAATGGAGTGCGAGACAGGGCATCGCACTCACAGAATATACCCTATTTTACGCCGTGACTGATATTAATGCGTAATCAGCGTGCCTTCTTTTTCACCCATCACCACGCGGCGCAGCGCACCTGGTTTGTTCATATTGAACACGCGGATTGGCAGCGAATGGTCGCGCGCCAGGGTAAATGCCGCCAGATCCATCACTTTCAGTTCGCGCTCCAGCACATCCTGATAGCTCAGTTGATCATGCAGGGTCGCGTCCGGATTAGTCACCGGGTCAGCAGAGTAAACGCCGTCGACTTTGGTGGCTTTCAGCACCACGTCGGCTTCGATCTCGATGCCACGCAGACAAGCTGCAGAGTCGGTAGTAAAGAATGGATTACCGGTGCCGGCAGCGAAAATCACCACACGGTTATTACGCAGTAAACTGATAGCTTCAGCCCAGCTGTAGTTGTCACACACGCCATTCAGCGGAATCGCTGACATCAGACGCGCATTAACATAGGCACGGTGCAGCGCGTCGCGCATGGCAAGGCCGTTCATTACCGTGGCCAGCATGCCCATATGATCGCCAACAACGCGATTCATACCCGCCTTTGCCAGACCAGCGCCGCGGAACAGGTTCCCGCCGCCGATCACCACGCCCACCTGGATGCCGAGCTCGACCAGCTCTTTCACTTCTTGCGCCATACGGTCGAGAACGCTTGCGTCGATACCAAAGCCTTCGGCACCTTGCAGTGCTTCACCACTCAGTTTTAGCAGGATACGTTGATATACAGGTTTTGCATTGGTAGCCATGGTCATTTTTCCTGGAAGCTATCATCAAATTGGAAGAGTAAAATCTGATGTATCATCCGCTTAGTCAGCATAAATTGCTATTGGGATGAGACTGAAAATGCGTAGAGCTAAATTTTTTATGCTGGGCAGAAACGGGAGCCGATAACGACTCCCCTACGATATCTGTAGGGGCGGCGTTATCGCCGCCCACAGCTAACGTGAAGTCCAGATAAAAAAGAACCGCCATTCGGCGGTTCCTTAACCATGCTTACTGCTTAGACATGGCCGCAACTTCTGCTGCGAAGTCGCTTTCGACTTTCGCGATGCCTTCGCCCACTTCAAAGCGGATGAAGTTAACCACGGTAGCACCCTTCTCTTTCAGTGCCTGGCCCACGGTTTTAGCTGGATCGATAACGAATGCCTGACCAGTCAGAGAAACTTCGCCGGTGAATTTCTTCATACGGCCTTCAACCATTTTCTCTGCGATCTCTTTCGGCTTGCCAGATTGCATAGCGATATCCAGCTGAACCTGACGCTCTTTCTCAACCACTTCGGCAGACACGTCTTCCGGGTTGACAAACTCAGGCTTGCTTGCTGCAACGTGCATGGCAACCTGCTTGATCAGCTCTTCATCAGCGCCGGTAGCAGAGATCAGTACGCCGATACGCGCGCCATGCTGGTAGCTGCCCAGCTGCTCACCTTCGAGAACTTCAACGCGACGGATGTTGATGTTTTCGCCAATTTTGGCAACCAGCGCCACGCGCTGCTCTTCGAACTGGGTCTTCAGCACTTCAACATCAGTCACTTTACCAGCAACTGCTGCGTCCAGAACTTCATCAACGAATGCCTGGAAACCGCCATCTTTAGCAACAAAGTCAGTCTGGCAGTTAACTTCCAGAATCACAGCGTAGTCGCCAGCGATTTTAGTTTTGATAACGCCATCAGCAGCAACGTTGCCTGCTTTTTTCGCTGCTTTAATCGCGCCAGACTTACGCATATTTTCGATAGCCAGCTCGATGTCGCCGTTCGCTTCGGTCAGCGATTTTTTGCAGTCCATCATGCCCGCGCCAGTACGCTCGCGCAGTTCTTTTACCAATGCAGCGGTAATTTCAGCCATTCCAGAATCCTCGATTCGTCCCTGTGCGCCTGCGCGCAGTAAGAGACTTGTTGCGGAAAATTTATTCTGCCCCGCCAGCCAGATGGCCCGGCAAAACAGACTTTAAAAATAAAAGGGGCCTTAAGGCCCCTTACAGATCACAATCTGAAATACCCTTCGCTCTTCAAGCTGCAACGGCGTTGGCTTCCTTCTCTCACCCTGGTCACTTAGTTAACTAAGCTCCCAGAGTTCGTTCAGTTGCCGCCTTGTTGCAGCTTGAATGCTCTTGGGTATTATAAGGGCTCTGTTAAGAGCAAGCCTTAATTACTCAGCTTCGGCGAAGGTCTCTTCAGCCTGCTGCGCCAGATCCTGTGAACGACCTTCGCGAACAGTGGTCGCAACTGCAGTCAGATACAGTTTAATCGCACGGATCGCATCGTCGTTACCAGGGACAACGAAATCAACGCCATCTGGATCAGAGTTAGTATCAACGATAGCAAATACCGGGATACCCAGGTTGTTTGCTTCTTTGATTGCGATGTGTTCGTGGTCAGCATCGATTACGAACAGTGCGTCCGGCAGGCCGCCCATATCTTTGATACCGCCCAGGCTGTTTTCCAGCTTGGCCAGTTCACGAGCACGCATCAGCGCTTCTTTCTTGGTCAGTTTATCGAAGGTACCGTCCTGAGACTGGATTTCCAGATCTTTCAGACGTTTGATGGACTGACGAACGGTTTTCCAGTTAGTCAGCATGCCACCTAACCAGCGATGGTTAACGAAGAACTGGTCGCAGCTCAGAGCAGCTTCTTTCACCGCTTCGCTTGCCGCGCGCTTAGTACCAACGATCAGGATCTTACCTTTACGGGAAGAGATCTTGTTCAGTTCAGCCAGAGCGTTGTTGAACATTGGTACAGTCTGCTCAAGGTTGATGATGTGAACTTTGTTACGTGCGCCGAAGATGAATGGCTTCATTTTCGGGTTCCAGTAACGGGTCTGGTGACCGAAGTGTACACCGGCCTTGAGCATGTCGCGCATGGAAACAGTTGCCATGATTACCTCTATATAAATGATTGGGGTTGGGCCTCCACATATCCCATACAACCGACCTTGAACAGCGATAACGCTCTTCGCAGGCACCCCGGCGTATGTGTCGATATGTGTGTGTTATTTACACATAATGAGATTTATGCGTTTCCCGCATAACAAGTTTAACCTTGTCGTACAGAGAATCGTCGGCGCGCTTTATACCATAAAGCCGCCTGTGACGCCAATAATTGTTATCCCGCCAGCTGCAATTCAATCACTATTTGGCAGCATCCGGACGGGCTGTTAACATTGTATCACTAGCTACATTATTGTCGAAAATGACGACAACAGCGGATAAAATTAATGGCAATTTCAATAAAAACCCCTGAAGAAATCGAAAAAATGCGCGTGGCGGGCCGTCTGGCAGCCGAAGTGCTGGAGATGATCGAACCCTATGTTAAGCCGGGTATCAGTACCGCTGAATTAGATCGCATTTGTCACGACCATATCGTCAATAAGCAGCAGGCGGTCTCCGCCTGTCTCGGCTATCACGGTTTTCCTAAGTCAGTCTGCATCTCGATTAACGAAGTGGTGTGCCACGGTATCCCGAGTGATGAAAGGCTGCTGAAGGATGGCGATATCGTTAATATCGACGTCACTGTGATCAAAGATGAGTACCACGGCGATACCTCGAAGATGTTTATCGCTGGCACGCCGACGATTCTTGGCGAGCGCCTGTGCCGCATTACGCAAGAGAGCCTCTATCTGGCGCTGCGCATGGTCAAGCCGGGTATTCGTCTGCGTACGCTGGGTCGTGAGATCCAGAAGTTTGTTGAAGCGCAGGACTTCTCAGTGGTGCGTGAGTATTGCGGTCATGGTATTGGCAAAGGTTTCCATGAAGAGCCACAGGTACTGCATTACGATGCGGATGATGGCGGCGTAGTGTTGCAGGCCGGTATGACCTTTACGATCGAACCGATGGTTAACGCCGGTGATTATCGTATTCGCAGCATGAAAGATGGCTGGACGGTAAAAACTAAAGATCGCAGCTTGTCCGCGCAGTATGAGCATACTATTGTGGTGACAGAAAACGGCTGTGAAATTTTGACGCTGCGTAAAGATGACACCATCGAAAACGTATTAGTGAACGAGGGTTAATCCCGCGAAGCACGCTGCGTAAACACCCCTGAAAGCCGGCCCTGTCGCCGGTTTTTTTATGTCCGAGAGATGCTGAAGAGAGAGCGCAGATGAGCAATAGCGTGACAGAAAACGTAAATATCGGGCTTTCGGACTCACCGGCCCACTGGGACGATACGCAACTCACCCGCGAAACCCTGAAGCAGTATCTGGACGCGTTTAACCAGCATCTGGCCGATGCCTTTGATGCCGGCGCCGATGCTGAAGATCTGATCGACGCCCGCACCCTGTTTATCGACCGGTTGTTACGCCGCCTGTGGCGTTTTTACGGCTTTGACGTGATGAGCGATATCGCGCTGGTGGCGGTCGGGGGTTATGGCCGTGGCGAGCTGCATCCGCTGTCTGATATCGATGTGCTGATCCTCAGCCGCACACCGCTGGACGAAGCAGCAGCGCAACGCACCGGCGAGCTGCTGACGCTGATGTGGGATCTGAAACTGGAAGTGGGCCACAGCGTGCGTACGCTGGAAGAGTGCCTGCTGGAAGGGCTTTCCGATCTGACGGTCGCCACTAACCTGATCGAATCACGCATGCTGGTCGGCGATGTCGCGCTGTTTCTTGAAATGCAGAAAAACGTTTTCAGCGACGGCTTCTGGCCGTCATCGCGCTTTTTCGCCGCCAAGATTGAAGAACAGCAGGAGCGCCATAAACGTTATCACGGCACCAGCTACAATCTCGAGCCGGATATAAAAAGCAGCCCGGGCGGCCTGCGCGATATCCATACCCTGCTGTGGGTGGCGCGTCGCCATTTTGGCGCCACCTCGATGAGCGAAATGGTCGACTTTGGCTTTCTGACTGAAGCCGAACGCAATGAACTGAACGAGTGCCAGAGTTTTTTATGGCGTATTCGTTTTGCGCTGCATCTGACGCTGACTCGTTACGATAACCGTCTGCTGTTCGATCGCCAGCTCACCGTGGCTCAGCGCCTGAACTATCAGGGCGAAGGTAACGAGCCGGTGGAGCGGATGATGAAGGACTTCTTCCGCGTCACGCGTCGCATCAGTGAGCTGAATCAGATGCTGTTGCAGCTGTTTGACGAGGCGATTCTGGCGCTCGGCGCCGATGAAAAGCCCCGCGCGATTGATGATGATTTTCAGCTGCGCGGCAGCTTGATCGATCTGCGCGATGAAACCCTGTTCGAGCGTGAACCGGTAGCGATTATGCGCATGTTCTATACCATGGTGCGCAATCAGAATATTACCGGCATCTACTCCACTACCCTGCGTCAGCTGCGCCATGCCCGTCGCCATCTGAAACAGCCGCTATGCATGATTCCGCAGGCGCGTAAGTTATTTCTCGCCATCCTGCGCCACCCCGGCGCGGTCAGTCGCGCGCTGGTGCCCATGCATCGTCACAGCGTGTTGTGGGCATATATGCCGCAGTGGAGCAATATTGTCGGCCAGATGCAGTTTGACCTGTTCCATGCCTACACCGTAGATGAGCACACCATCCGCGTCCTGCAAAAGCTGGAAAGCTTTGCCGATGAAGCGACGCGTCCGCGCCATCCACTGTGTGTCGAGCTATGGCCGCGCCTGCCGCAGCTGGAACTGCTGTTAATGGCGGCGCTGTTTCACGATATCGCCAAAGGACGCGGCGGCGATCACTCGGTGCTTGGCGCGCAGGACGCGCTGGAGTTTGCCGAGATGCACGGCCTTAACTCGCGCGAAACCCAGCTGGTCGCCTGGCTGGTGCGCCATCACTTACTGATGTCGGTCACTGCGCAACGCCGCGATATTCAGGATCCGACCGAGATCCAGCAGTTCGCGGAAGTGATGCAGAATGAAAATCGCCTGCGCTATCTGGTCTGTCTGACCGTCGCCGATATCTGCGCCACCAATGAAAACTTATGGAACAGCTGGAAACAGAGCCTGCTGCGCGAACTGTTTTTCGCGACTGAAAAGCAGCTGCGTCGCGGCAGCGAAAACAGCCCGGATCTGCGCGAACGTGTGCGCCATCACCGTTTGCAGGCGCTGGCGCTGTTGCGTATGGATAATATCAATGAAGAGGCGCTGCACGATATCTGGTCGCGCTGTCGCGCTGACTATTTCCTGCGCCATACGCCGAATCAGCTGGCGTGGCATGCGCGTCATCTGATGAACCATGATTTAACTAAGCCGCTGGTGCTGGTGAGTCCGCAGGCCACACGCGGCGGCACCGAGATCTTTATCTGGAGTCCGGATCGCCCTTACCTGTTTGCCGCCGTCGCCGGTGAGCTGGATCGCCGCAATCTTAGCGTGCATGATGCGCAGATCTTTACCAGCCGCGACGGGCTGGCGATGGACACCTTTATCGTGCTGGAACCGGACGGCAGCCCACTGTCAGCCGATCGCCATCTGATGATCAGTCAGGCGCTGGAGCAGGCAATTACCCAGACTAACTGGGTGCCGCCGCGTACCCGACGCCAGGCGGCGAGGCTGAAGCACTTTAACGTCGATACAGAGGTTAACTTTTTGCCAACCCACACCGACCGGCGCACCTATCTGGAACTGATTGCGCTTGATCAACCCGGTTTACTGGCGCGCGTGGGCGAGGTTTTCTCGGACCTCGGCGTATCACTGCACGGTGCGCGTATCAGCACCATCGGCGAGCGGGTAGAGGATTTATTTATTCTGGCAAACAGCGATCGGCGCGCACTTGATGCCGAATTACGTGATGTATTGCAACAACGGTTGACAGAGGCACTTAATCCAAACGATAAAGTGTGACCCGGACACAATTTTTACTATGCAATGTAGGGGCGGCGTTATCGCCGCCCGTGCTGACCAGCGCATCGGGAGCCGATAACGGCTCTCCTACAAGACGATTGATTACAGGAACTATATTTAATGCAACAATTACAGAGTGTTATTGAAGCCGCCTTCGAGCGCCGTGCCGACATCACCCCAGCTAACGCTGATACCGTGACTCGTGAAGCCGTAAATCAGGTAATTAGCCTGCTGGACAGTGGCGCGCTGCGCGTAGCTGAAAAGATCGACGGTCAGTGGGTCACTCATCAGTGGCTGAAGAAAGCGGTTCTGCTCTCATTCCGCATCAATGACAATCAGGTGATTGATGGCGCAGAAAGCCGCTACTACGACAAAGTGCCGATGAAATTCGCCGGTTACGACGATGCGCGCTTTAAGAAAGAAGGTTTCCGCGTGGTGCCGCCTGCGGCTGTGCGTCAGGGTGCGTTTATCGCCCGCAACACCGTGCTGATGCCGTCTTACGTTAATATCGGCGCTTACGTTGATGAAGGCTCAATGGTAGATACCTGGGCAACCGTGGGTTCTTGCGCGCAGATCGGTAAAAACGTTCACCTGTCTGGCGGCGTGGGTATCGGTGGCGTACTGGAGCCGCTGCAGGCTAACCCAACCATCATTGAAGACAACTGCTTTATCGGCGCACGTTCTGAGATCGTTGAAGGCGTTATCGTTGAAGAAGGCGCGGTGATCTCGATGGGTGTGTATATCGGTCAGAGCACCAAAATCTACGATCGCGAAACCGGTGAAGTGCATTATGGCCGCGTACCTGCTGGCTCGGTGGTGGTTTCCGGCAACCTGCCATCGAAAGACGGTAGCTACAGCCTGTACTGTGCGGTAATCGTGAAGAAAGTCGACGCTAAAACGCGTGGCAAAGTGGGCATCAACGAACTGCTGCGCACCATCGACTAATTATGCTGCGGGCCACGCCCTGTGGCCCGTAATCTTTTCTTTACACTTCCCCGCACAATTACCTGTTTTGCGTAGCGAATTAACAGGTGCATTTGTTCAGATTTCAGACGATAATCCGCGCCAGTTAATCTTAATCACACTACGACGGTTTCTGCACTTTCGACTTCTGTGACGGCATTGATCGCATTAGTACGAAACGAGTGAGCTAAGTGAAGACAAGGCGTAAGCGCGCAGCAACCGCAGTGGACTTGAGTCCATGAGGATTGCGAGCACTGCACAACGCAGGATTCACGACGCGCAGCCGGATCGACATCAACTTACAAAGGAATCAATATCATGTATGACAATTTGAAAAGCCTCGGCATCAGTTCACCTGACGATATCGACCGCTACAGCCTGCGTCAGGAAGCCAACAACGACATTCTGAAAATCTATTTCCGCAAAGATAAAGGTGAGTTCTTCGCCAAGAGCGTGAAATTTAAATATCCGCGTCAGCGTAAAACTGTGGTCGGCGACAGTATCGGCCAGGGTTATAAAGAAGTGCAGGAAATCAGCCCGAACCTGCGCTACGTGATCGACGAGCTGGACCAGATTTGCCAGCGCGACCAGGTTGAAGTGGATCTGAAGCGTAAAATTCTCCACGATCTGCGTCATCTGGAAAGCGTGGTATCGAATAAAATCACCGAGATTGAATCAGATCTGGAAAAATTAACTCGTAACGGACGTTAATTTATCGGGGCGGCATTAGCGCCGCCCGCTTCTTCCTACGGCTGCTCATCGAGCTGTAACGCGACATACAGCAATAGCCTGTCATCGAAATTACTCAGATTTAACCCCGTCAATTCCGAGATCCTGTTCAGACGATACTCCAGCGTATTGCGATGGATAAACAGCGCTTTTGCCGTGGCCGAAGGCTGAACATTATGACTGAACCACGAAATCAGCGTCCGTCGCAGTAAGCCGTTGCTATCCAGCGCTTTCAGTTTTGCCAGCGGACGCGATAACTCATTCGCCTGCCAGCCGCCGCGTAAACTATCCAGCAGCACCGGCAGCACTAAATCCTGATAGAAGTAGCTGCGCTGATCCGGCATACGCTGTTTACCCACCAGCATGGTGGTATGCGCGGTACGGTATGAACGCGCAATACTGCCCTGCCCGGTGAAAAAATTGCCCAACGCGATTCTGATACGCAGATGCCCGCTCTCTTTCATTCGCGACAGTAGCTGCTCCACGCGCCGCCGGTGCTCATCCTGATCGTGACGGCCATGGGTATTCAGCGCCGGTTTTAGCACCACCATCTCCGTCAGCGAAACAATGGCGATCAGGTTATCACGCTCCGGCGTGGTCAGCAGGGTTTGCAGCTGCTGCAACTCTGACATCGCACTGTCGACACCCAGCTGACCGCTGTCCACTTCCACCACCGCCACAACGCGCGGCTGATTAAGATCGATGCCCAGCCGCTGCGCCCAGTCATTCAGGGCGGGCGACAGGATTTCATTGCGGATTAAATTCAGCACCAGCTCTTCACGTAAACGGCTGTCCTGCGCCAGCATATGCAGCAGACGCGCCTGCTCCAGCATCATTTCGGCGGTCATACAGACCAGTTCACCATAGTGGCGCAGGGTCAGCGGATCGCCGGTCAGACCAATTACGCCGACGATCTCGCCATCAATTCGCAGCGGCAAATTAATACCAGGCCGCACGCCATGCAGATGTTTCGCTACCGCTTCGTCGATATCCACCACCCGCGCTTGCGACAGGGCCAGCAGCGCCCCTTCGTGCATTTCCCCAATGCGTTCACGGTCGCCACTGCCAACAATGCGCCCGCGCGCATCCATCACATTGACATTACTGTCAATAATTTTCATCGTGCGCGCGACGATCTCCTGGGCCAGACGTGCATCCAGATGATAGGTGGCCATCAAACACTCCTGCAAAGCATAGGGATATTCAGCATAGCGGGGAGAATCGCGCGACACATTGTGCAACTGCACAGAGAGGTGAACCGGCTGTAAAAATTGCGGGGAGTATCACAAATAGAGCGAGGAATGGTGCGAAAAAGTACCGGCGCCTGAGCGCCGGCAGGTCAGAAGTTACTGCATTACCAGGTAGATAGTGCTGTCGCCACGTTGGATATTCAGCGCCAGAACAGCGGGTTTGCTATCAAGGATCTTACGCAGTTCGCCAAGGTTGGCCACCGCCTGCTGGTTCACCCCGAGAATCACGTCATCCTTTTTCAGGCCGATGCGCGCTGCTGCCGTACCCGGCTTCACATTGTCGACCTTAACGCCTTTATTGTTGGCAATATTGCTCAGATCGGCGCCTTCAATGCCAGCATAAATGGTCGCAGATTCCACTTTGTTCTGCGTACTCTGTTGCAGCTCAATATTCACCGTCACCGGTTTACCGTCACGCAACAGGCCGAGTTCCATTTTACTGCCTACCGGCAGCGTTCCCACCTGGGCGCGCAGCGCAGAGAAGCTGGAGATCGGTTTCTTATTGATCGAAACAATCACATCGCCTGCTTTAATCCCGGCTTTCGACGCCGAAGAGTTTGGCAATACCTGGCTGACAAAAGCGCCGCGCTGAGCATCGACTTTCATCGCTTTCGCCAGTTCGGAGTTCAGCTCGGTACCCATAATCCCCAGCTCACCGCGTTTCACCTGACCATATTCCACCATCTGCGCGGTCAGGTTTTTCACCATATTACTTGGGATGGCGAAGCCGATACCGATATTGCCGCCGTCCGGCGCAAGAATGGCAGTGTTAATCCCAATCAATTCACCGTTAAGATTAACCAGCGCACCGCCGGAGTTACCACGGTTAATCGCTGCATCGGTCTGGATAAAGTTCTCATAGTTTTCAACATTCAGGCCACTACGGCCCAGCGCCGAAACAATACCCGAGGTCACGGTTTCGCCCAGACCATAAGGGTTGCCGATCGCCACGGTATAATCACCGACGCGCAGGTTATCGGAATCCGCCAGCTGAATCGCCGTCAGGTTTTTAAAGTCCTGCAGCTGTATCAGGGCGATATCAGAACGTGGATCTTTGCCGATCACTTTGGCGTCATATTTACGCCCGTCACTCACCTGCACCTGAATTTTCGTGGCGTTATCCACCACATGATTATTGGTGACAACATAGCCTTTCGCCGCGTCAATCACCACGCCGGAGCCCAGCGCTCGGAATTTCTCCTGCTGCGTATTGCCGCCATCCTGACCATCCTGTCCCTGTCCGCCCTGGCCGCCGCCCTGACACATTGGCGAACTCTGGAAAGGAGAGCCGTCCTGACAGAACGGTGAATTGTCGCCAAAGAACTGCTGGAACTGTTGCGGCATGCGCGGCGTACGCACGGTGGTACTGCCTTCAACGTTAATACTGACCACGGAAGGCATAACTTTTTCCAGCATTGGTGCCAGACTTGGCAATTGCTGGGTGGAAGAAGAGGCTGTTTCGGCAGCCTGAGTCACTGCTGGATTCATCGCCAAACCCAGGCTCAGAGCCAGTGCGCTCAATACTAAGGTAGTTTTTTTCATTCGTCGGTTTCTCGTCTCTGACAATGATGCAGACCATTGCTGTGGTCACGATTTTAAGATTAAATTTTTAGCGCGAAGTTCATGTTTAAGTATTTGGTAATGGTAAAAATTTATTCTTAATCTTTACAAATCTCGCCAGCAAACTTTTACTCTACCGCCATCAGACGCCGGTATTCATCCCAGGCATACAGATCGGTCATGCCGCTGATATAATCCTGCAGCAGGCGGGCGCGGTAATAACGCTCCCACAACAGGCGCTGATACTTATGTTCAACAATGATGGTTCTCATTTTTTGCTGATAAGCTTTACGATGCTTACCCGACAACTTATGGAACAGCCGCGTCTCAATTGGCCGGCCTTTTAAAAAGTCCTCATTCATTAATGCGGTAAAATCTTCATAATTCAAGGTCAGCAGCGGCTTATAAATATCCAGCAACCCCTTCATCACGCGATAACCCTGTAACTCCAGCTGCTCCACTTCCGAGTGGTTAAATACGTGCTTACGCGCCACGGTTTTGAATATCGCCAGCAGACGCCCCTCTTCACCATCATCCTCCAGCAATGAGTGATTAAAGTCGCCAGCGAAAATTGCCGGTAGATTTTCCACAAAACGTTTCACCGCGTAGGAGACCAAAACATTTTGCACACTGACGCGCAGCGACATAAAGAACTGATCGTTCTTGCTGCGGAAACGCCCATTGCCATTAGCATTTTTCCACGCATAACCCACCGTGCGGGAAAAAGCATCACCGGCTTTCGGTTTACCCCAGCTCTGTTCAAGAAATTCATATAACGCATCAACATTAAAAATCGCTTTTTCCACTGCATCATCTAAATCGGCAATGCAGTAAGAAATATCATCGGCCGCTTCCATAATATAGGTCAGGGGAAAACGGTGATGCTCCTGAATATCGGTAGCGGCCCGCAGCTCGGCAATATAATCCTGCTCCGACAGATAAAAGCCGGGCTTCTTCATCAGCGTGCTAAATTCCGCTGGTTTATCACCCTGCCACCATGCCGGCGCGGTATATTTTAAAATACAGGCGACCTGAGAATAGGTGAGATTAAGCTGCAATAGCGTATGCACCAGCCGTATGGCCTGCGCATTGCCTTCAAAATGGCAGAGATCCTGACGAATCATATCGTTCAGCGCCGTAAACGCCTTTATCTCGTCATCGCTGAATACGCCGCACACCTGCGGATCGACCAGTTCTGCAGGTAAATTATCATCAAACCAGTCGTTTATCGCCGCTTCGCCAAAATGACCAAACGGCGGATTGCCAACGTCATGCAGCAGACAGGACATCTCCACCAGGCTTTCAAAAGCGCCGGTAAAATCATCCAGTCCATACTGCTCCAGTCCGCCGCTGGATTTTAGCGTCTCAATAATCTCTTTGGCGATATAGCGCCCGGTCTGCTGCACTTCCAGCGAATGGGTCAGACGTGAACGCACCGCCGCATTACGCTCCAGTGGAAATACCTGGGTTTTCTGCTGCAAACGCCGAATCGCTGCAGAATTAATAATTCGTCCACGGTCACTTTCAAAATGACGCGTAATATTATATTCACCAGCGGGTTCTTCACGGTTATTGTATGGCCGCTGAAAACTCATTTTCTTCCTGAAATTAATCTCTGCCATCATTCCTCTCACCGGGTGCGTGAATACTATCAGGACAACCATGTTAAACTATGCATCACTTTAGGTGATAAATTCTACAACAAAGCGAGACTCTCTATGAAAGCAGGCATTATTGGTGCGATGGAGCAGGAAGTGACCCT
Source organism: Winslowiella toletana (assembly GCF_017875465.1). Classification (NCBI taxonomy): domain Bacteria; kingdom Pseudomonadati; phylum Pseudomonadota; class Gammaproteobacteria; order Enterobacterales; family Erwiniaceae; genus Winslowiella; species Winslowiella toletana. The sequence continues at coordinate 3,372,614 of NZ_JAGGMQ010000001.1, read as the reverse complement.
GCTGCGTGACAAGATTGAAAACCGTCAGACTCTGACGCTGGGCGGTTGTGAAATCTATACCGGCACCCTGAACGGCGTTGAAGTGGCGCTGCTGAAATCGGGCATCGGTAAAGTGTCGGCCGCCATGGGCACCACGCTGCTGCTGGAGCTGTGCAAACCTGACTTTATTATTAATACCGGCTCCGCTGGCGGCCTGGCGCCGACGCTGACCGTAGGCGATATCGTGGTTTCAGATGAAGTGCGTTATCACGACGTCGATGTCACGGCCTTTGGCTATGAAGCCGGACAGATGGCCGGTTGCCCTGCCGCCTTTAAAGCCGATGAGAAACTGATTGCCGCCGCCGAGAGCTGTATTGCACAGCTGAGCCTGAATGCGGTGCGTGGTCTGGTGGTCAGTGGCGATGCCTTTATCAACGGTGCTGAGCCGCTGGCGCGCATTCGTCAGACCTTCCCGCAGGCGATCGCGGTTGAGATGGAAGCCACTGCGATTGCGCATGTCTGCCATCAGTTCAATACGCCATTTGTGGTGGTGCGCGCGATTTCAGACGTGGCCGATCAGGAGTCACACCTCAGCTTTGATGAGTTCCTGGTCGTTGCCGCCCAACAATCATCCCTGATGGTTGAAACCCTGCTGAATAACCTGCGTGGCTAAGTTTTTCGCTACCCTGCTGTTACTGCTGGCGCTGCCGGGCGTGGCGCTGGCCGCCGCTGCGCCACGGGTTATCTCGCTGGCGCCGCATCTTACCGAACTGGCATTTGCCGCCGGCATCACACCGGTTGCGGTGAGCGCTTACTCAGATTATCCGCCGCAGGCAACAAAGCTGGAACAGGTGGCTAACTGGCAGGGAATCAATGTTGAACGCATCCTGGCGCTCAAGCCGGATGTGGTGCTGGCATGGCGTGGCGGCACCCCGCAGCGTCAGGTCGAACAACTGCAGGCGCTGGGGCTGAAGATCGTCTGGCTGGATGCACAATCCATTGAGTCCGTGGTCGACGGGTTGCGTGAACTGCAGGTATGGAGTCCACAGCCTCAGCTGGCGCGCCAGCACGCTGATGCGCTGGCGCAGCGGTTTGCCGCCCTGCGGCAACGCTATCAGCATCTGCAACGCCAGCCAGTATTTCTGCAGTTTGGCATGCAACCGCTGTTTACCGCCTCGCAGGCCACGCTGCAGAACCAGATCCTGCAACTCTGCGGCGGAGACAATATTTTTGCCGACAGCAGAGTGCCGTGGCCCCAGGTAAGCCGCGAGCAGGTGCTGATGCGCCATCCGCAAGCCATCGTCATCACCGGCGATGCAGCGCGTATCCCGGCGGTAATCCGCTTCTGGCAGCCGCAACTGTCCGTACCAGTGATTGCGATAAATGATGACTGGTTTAGTCGCGCGGGACCACGTATTATTCAGGCAGCTGAGCAATTATGCAGCATGCTCCAGCCCAACAAATAGCTGTAACTGTAAAGACCGGATAAAGAACGGTTAAAGAAACAGCAAATATTGCCGTTAATTAAGTAGTGCCGCGATGGGAACTGATATTCTCATGGCGTTTTATATGCGTTCTGCGCATATGTTTGCACCAGGAAACAAACTACCATGAAAGCCGTTATTTTGGCCTTAGGCCTGTTGATGGCGGGTAATCTCTATGCTGCTTCCACAACCGGCAGCATTGGGGTGAAACTAACCATCTATTCACTGTGTAAGGTGGATGGGCGTGTCAGTGTCAGTCAGAAAGCACCACAGATTGATTGTGGCCGCCAGATATCCGCACAACCGAAAGTGACCGAAAGCAAAATAGCCAGGAACGCCAGCAGTAATCAGGAACAGCGTCTGGTCACCGTCGAGTGGTAAACCGAAAAGGGCGAAGTGATCTTCGCCCTTTTTTTTCAGCATCAGATACTGAAAGAGGATCCGCAACCGCAGGTAGTTTTTGCGTTTGGGTTAGTGACAATAAAACGTGAACCTTCCAGCCCTTCAGTATAATCCACCGCACCACCCACCAGATATTGCAGGCTCATCGGATCAACCACCAGCGCCACGCCCGATTTCTCAATGGTCATATCGCCGTCATTAATCTTGTCGTCGAAAGTAAAGCCATACTGAAAACCACTGCAACCACCACCGGTGATATAGACACGCAGTTTCAGGTCCGGATTATCTTCGTCGGAAATCAGGTTTTTCACCTTGCTGGCTGCAGCTTCGGTAAATTGCAGAGGCAGTGCTGTTGCTACATCGTCACTCATTTAAATACTCCAGTAATGCGTTCAGGCTGCCGCCTGTCAGGTCAATAGTTGACCATAGCTTTTATCATTATCTTATAGGCTAATAGCGCAATCAAGTATTGGCGCATGATGCTTTATGCGCAGCCTGCGCCTCTTGTTGCTGCTGCTGTTTAGCCAGAGTGCGGGCTAACAGAGAGGAATACAAGGGCTTACCACCAAGAAACTGTGCCAGCAGGGTAGCGCCGAGGCAGGTGATAATCATCGGCAAAATCAGCTGATAATTATCGGTCATCTCCAGCACCAGCACGATACCGGTCAGCGGCGCACGAACTGATGCGGCAAACAGCGCCCCCATCCCGGCGATCGCAAAGGTGCCGGGCTGCAGCCCCCATTGGGGAAACAGCGCGCTGCTGGCGATACCAAAAACGGTGCCCAGCAAGGTTCCCAGCGCCAGCATCGGTGCAAAAATCCCGCCAGGCGCGCCCGAACCAAAACAGAGTAAGGTGGTGATCATACGGGCAATAAAAATAAACAGCAGCATACCCAACGTGTAATGACCAGCCGTCGCCAGCGGGATCAGATTAAACCCGCCACCGGCGGCTTCCGGCTGGATCACCCCCAGCGCGCCGCAGATCCCACCCAGCAGTGCGCCGATCAGCAGGATTTTCTGCATTCGTCCGCCATGTAACTGTTGAAACCAATCCTGGGTACGGAAGATCAATTTGTTAAACAGCACGCCAACACCGCCAAATACCATCCCCAGCAGCAGGTAGAGCCAAAGGGTATAAACCGGCGCATTACTCAGTTTACCGACCTCAATCACCGCATGCTCGCCATTAAAAATGCGAAAAACAATGCTCGACATAATGACGCCGATAAATACCGCTTTAATCGAGATCAGGCTGTAACGAAACTGCAAGCGCATCTCTTCGATAATAAACAGGATCCCGGCCAGTGGCGCATTAAACGCGGCGGAAAGCCCCGCCGCCGCACCGGTAGCCAGTAGCGAATGGCGCGCCTCGGCACTGCGTAAACGGAACAGATCCAGCACCATCCGTCCGATATTGCCGCCCAGCTGCACCGTCGGACCTTCGCGGCCGAGCACCATTCCGGCGCCCAGCGTGCCCATGCCGCCAATAAATTTCACCGGGATCACCCGCCACCAGCGTACCGGGCGCAACTCTTCCAGCGCCCCCTCGATCTCCGGAATACCGGAACCGGCCGCTTCAGGCGCAAAACGACGCACCAGGTAATACCCCATCACTGCCAGTAACGCGGAGAGAATAAATGCCAGCGGCAAAGTCAGCCACAAACTGTCGCCCGCTGCGGCCAGTGTCGCCAGCCGCAGCCCATGTACCCAGTTGACGGCTTTTTCAAAGGCCACACCCACCAGTCCGGCCAGCGTACCGGTGATACCGGCAACAATCAGAATCGCTACCGGTGTTTTATCGCGACGCAACAGCAGCCGCAGATAGTCGCCACGACGCACCGGTATGACCGGTAACTGATCCGAAGATGTCGGGATTTCACGCATATCAGGGTCATTTGTCAGGAAATGTATAACCGTATGATACGCATAGCCTGCGCTGCCGTCGCAAAAAAATCCTTACTGAAAGTATCAATCGTGCTGCACGCCTTTCAACCCACCGGCATGTTCCTTAGAATGGTAAGGATATTTCCCCATATATGATTCAGGAGCCCGATCCATGAGTAAGTCTGAAAACCTGTATGCTCAGGCGCAAAAGTTAATTCCCGGCGGAGTTAACTCTCCGGTGCGCGCGTTCACCGGTGTCGGCGGCGTACCGCTTTTCATCGAGCGTGCGAACGGCGCTTACCTCTATGATGCGGATGGTAAAGCCTATATCGATTACGTCGGTTCCTGGGGGCCGATGGTGCTGGGGCATAATCACCCGGCAATCCGTAATGCGGTGATTGAAGCCGCCGAACGTGGCCTGAGCTTTGGCGCACCAACCGAGATGGAAGTTAAAATGGCCGGGCTGGTCTGTCAGCTGGTGCCAACCATGGATATGGTGCGGATGGTGAACTCCGGCACCGAAGCCACCATGAGCGCCATCCGTCTGGCGCGCGGTTACACCCATCGCGATAAGATTATTAAATTCGAGGGCTGTTACCATGGCCATGCCGATTGTCTGCTGGTGAAAGCGGGTTCCGGCGCGCTGACCCTTGGCCAGCCAAACTCACCTGGCGTACCGGCGGACTTCGCCAGACATACCCTGACCTGCACCTATAACGATCTGGCATCGGTTCGCGCGGCATTTGAACAGTACCCGCAAGATATCGCCTGCATTATCGTTGAACCGGTCGCGGGCAATATGAACTGCATCCCGCCACATGACGACTTCCTGCCAGGACTGCGCGCGCTGTGCGATGAGTTTGGCGCACTGTTTATCATTGACGAAGTGATGACCGGTTTCCGCGTGGCGCTGGCGGGGGCGCAGGCGCACTACGGCGTGAAGCCGGACCTCACCTGCCTGGGTAAAATCATCGGCGGTGGCATGCCAGTTGGTGCTTTTGGCGGTCGTCGTGAAGTGATGGAAGCGCTGGCGCCAACCGGCCCGGTTTACCAGGCGGGCACCCTCTCCGGCAACCCGATTGCGATGGCGGCTGGCTTCGCCTGTCTGAGTGAAATCGCCAGACCTGGCTGCCATCAGACCCTGACCGCATTGACGACTCAGCTGGCTGACGGCCTGCTGGCTGCGGCAAAAGCGGAGAATATTCCGTTGGTGGTCAACCATGTCGGCGGGATGTTCGGCCTGTTCTTTACTGATGCAGAGACGGTAACCAGCTATCAGGATGTGACGAAGTGCGACGTGGAACGCTTTAAAAAATTCTTCCATCTGATGCTGGAAGAGGGCATTTACCTTGCGCCTTCAGCCTTTGAAGCGGGCTTTATGTCGCTGGCGCACAGCAAAGAAGATATTCAGAACACCATCGATGCTGCGCAACGCAGCTTTGCCAGACTGTAAGTAAGACTGAAGGCATTGCGGCAATAACGGCTTCCCTGATCGGAAGCCGTTTTTTTGCCACTATTCAGACCGCCAGCAGGTCATTCATCAGCGCCGGGTTGCGTTCCAGCATCAGCAGGATTTTTAGCGATGAACCTGAAGGTATACGACGATCCTGCTCCCAGCTTTGCACCAGTGACGCGCTGACACCCACCGCCTCAGCAAATTCATCCTGCTTCATGCCACTGGTTTCACGCAATAATTTGACGTTTGGCAAATGGTGGCGATGAACCTGAGCCGGTTGCATTTCGCCATTCTCAATCGCAACCATCTGTTCCATGCTTTCGACCAAATCGTTAAATAGTTGTTTATCCATAATACAAACCTTTGCGAAAATGCCGTGCAGTGCAGGCATGGTTTAGTTAAGTCTGTCGGTTAATGCCTTCAGTATGGCTTTTTCTGATTCACTCAGGTCATCTTTTGCATTTTTAGGGTAAACCGTCAGCAGATACAGCCTGCCGCTATGAGTGAGAAGATAGTAGATAATCCTGACGCCACCTTGCTTCCCCATACCGGGGCGACCCCAGCGTATTTTTTTGCAGCCGCCGGTTTTGATTATCGTGTCGCCTTCATCATGATGCGTCAGCAGATACTCCTGCAATTCCCTGAAGCTATCATCGTTTAGCAGGTATCGACGTTGCTTACTGAAGACGACCGTTTCAATAAATTCAAAATACTCCATTTGTCATCTACCTCCATGTAGAAGCCGATCTTAATCGTACGCAGTACGATTATCAAGATTTATTTCGTACCTGGTACGGCAAGGCGACAATAAAAAAGCCGCAACGTTATCCGTTGCGGCTATTAACAGCTCCGTCTGTTTATCAGCTTTTCCGCAACAGATAAACAAAGTACGGTGCGCCAAAGAAGGTCGCCAGCAGACCTGCCGGGATCTGATCCGGGAACGACATCATCCGCCCACACCAGTCAGCAAACACCATCAATGCGCCACCCAGTAGCGCGGCAATCACCAGTTGTGGCAACGCGCGGCGGAAGCCGAGCATGCGCGCCATATGCGGCGCCATCAGACCAATAAAGCTCAATGGGCCAATAGTCAGTGTTGCCGCTGCGGTTAACGCTGCGGCCAGCAACAGTAGCGCCAGACGCGAAGGCGTCAGCGCCATACCTACCGCCCGTGCGGTAGCGCCGCCGAGCGGCAGAATCGCCAGCCAGCGCGTCGCCAACGGCGCCAGCGCAATTAATACCAGAGCAATCACGCTGGTACGTAACGCCTGTGCGCCATCGACATTATAGGTAGAACCAGAAATCCATGTCAGAAGCCCCGCCATACGCGGATCGCCACTGGCCAGCAGCAGCATCAGCAGCGTGGTAAAGGCAGTGCTTAACGCCATCCCCGCCAGCAACATGCGCTCCGGAGAGAAACCGCCGCGCCCTGCTGCCAGCAGAATAATGATCAGGGTCAGCGCAGCACCAAGGCTGCCCGCCGGCAGCAGCCAGCCGAAAGCATCACCCGGTACAATAAACAGCATCACCACCACGCCAAAAGCGGCGCCAGAACTGATCCCCAGCACTTCCGGGCTGGCCATCGGATTACCGGTCAGGCGCTGAATCAGACAGCCCGCGACGCCCAGCATCATGCCAGCCGCCAGCGCGGCAACCAGTCGCGGGCCACGCCATGGCAGTAACTGTTGCCAGAGTTCGCCACTGGCCCATACCCAGCCCTCAGCATTGCGGCCAAAGCCGAGTGCAATCACCGCCATCAGCAGTAGTCCGCCAAGCGCAATCAGCGCCCACCACACCACCCGATGGCGCTCAGCCGGCACTTTATCACCCGCATTCATCGCTGGCGGCACCGAGCCGGTGCGCAGACGCGGCAACAGCCATAACAGCAGCGGCGCGCCAATTATCGCGGTGGCGGTACCGGTTGAGACCTCCAGCCAGATGTCCGTCAGCCAGCTGACGCTCTGATCCGCCAGCCATAGCAGCAGTGCACCGATAAACGGCGCCAGCAGCATCCGGCTGATTAAGCGTCGCGCGCCCAGGATCCGCGCCAGAAGCGGCGCAAACAGCCCAATAAAACCGATAATCCCCACCGCACTGACCAGCTGAGCGCTCAGCAGAATCGCCAGTACCAGCGCAGCTAAACGCGCCAGCGACAGCGCCAGGCCGAGGTTTTTCGCGACGCCATCATCCAGCCCCATCAGGGTCAGCGGACGCAGCAGCAATAGCGTCAGGGCAAAGGCGATTAACAGACGCGGCCACAGCAGGATCACATTGCTCCAGTCCTGCTGATTAAGTGCGCCGGTGCCCCACAGAAACATATTCTGCAGCTGGTCTTTATTAAAAATGGCGACGATCTGATTGACTGCGCCGCAATAGAGACTCATCACCAGACCGGCAAGAATCAGCGTAACTGGCGACAGACGTTTGCCCCAGGCGATGCCAAACACCACCAGCCCCACCAGCAGCGCACCAGTCAGCGCCGCCATCTGGGCCGTCAGAAAACCCGCAGGCAGCGCGCCAATGGTCACCATGGTGATCCCCAGCTGCGCACCGGACGCCACCCCGAGGGTGGTGGGTTCAGCCAGCGGATTGCGCAATACCTGCTGAAACAGCAGACCGGCCAGCCCCAGCCCGGCACCGACCAGCAGCGAAATAGTCAGACGCGGCAGCGTGCTGTAGTGAAACACCATCTGCTCAATATCATCGACATTGGGCTGATGCAGCGCTGGCCACCACTGCGCCAGCGGCAGCTGATGGCTAAAGTTGTAAAACGTCAGCGCCAGCGCGGCGATAAACAACGTGCTAAGCAGCGTAACCGGGAACCTGTTGCTTGCGTTCATTACGCCTCCAGCGCGCTGTCGAGGGTATAGCAGAATTGCATCGCGGTCAGCGTCGCGCCATAGAACCAGACGGCGGGCACCCGCTTAAAGCGCTGTTGACGGATAAACGGGAAGGATTGCCATAAGGCGGTAGAGGAGATTTGCTGCATCAGCGGCTCATCGCCATGCGCAAAGCAGATTACATCGGCATCTTTGATCACCGCCAGCCGCTCAAGGCCAATCACCGCACTGCCCCAGAAGCTGGTTTCCTCCTGCCAGGCATTTTCAATTCCCAGATGATTCATCACTTCAAGGAACAAGCTGGATTTGCCAAACACAATCGCATGGCGGTTATCGATGAGCGACATCAGTAATAATGGCTTCTGCGCACGTGGCGCCAGCCGGACACGCATCTGGGCGATAAAGCTGTCGAACTCCGCCAGATGTTGATGAGCGCGCGGTTCGATATCAAGGTGCCGGGCCAGCTTAACCAGTGAATGGCGCGCTGAAGTCAGCGGTTTGCCATCGCCTTCGTTAAAGCTAAAGCCCATGCCCGGCGCGATACGGGCGATTTTATCTGGCGACGGCCCGTAACCCTGCGAATAGACAATCAGAGAGGGTTGCAGTTGTGTCATTAATTCAAGGTTCGGTTCGGTACGCAGACCGACGTCAATGGTATCAGCAGCCAGCTCTGGCTTTCCGACCCACACCTGGTAGTCGTGCTTGTCGGCAACAGCCATCGGCGCGACGCCAAGCGCCAGCAACAGTTCGACTGGCAGCCACTCGATAGCAATTATACGTTGCAGATCCGGCGCCACAGCAGCGCTGGCCGACAGGTTCAGCCATAAGGGAGAAGTCGCCATAGCGGTCAGCAGGCGGCGGCGAAGAGTGTCTGGCATCAGAACATCCTGTAATCAGTAAACAAAGCTCACTGGCGCACCGCCTTGCGGATGCGGCAGGATGCCCATAGGAATGCCGTAGATCTTCTCCAGCACATCAGCATGCATAATCGCCTGTGGTTCGCCCTGCGCGATGGCCTCACCGCCGCGCAACGCCACCAGATGGTCGCAATAACGCGCCGCCATATTGATATCATGCAGTACTGCAATCACCGTCAGGCCACGTTGATGGCTCAGACGCTGGATCAGCGCCAGCACATCGACCTGATGCGCGATATCCAGCGCGGAGGTCGGCTCATCCAGCAGCAGGCAGCGGCTGTTCTGCGCCACCAGCATCGCGATCCAGGCGCGCTGACGCTCACCACCGGAAAGACTGTCCACCAGCCGCCGGGCGAAAGGCTTTAATCCGACCAGCGTGATAGCTTCATCAACGCGCTCACGATCTTCAATACCGAAGCGACCCAGCGCACCATGCCAGGGATAACGACCAATCGCCACCAGTTCACGCACCGTCATACCTTCCGCAGCGGGCAGCTGCTGTGGCAGATAGGCAACCTGACGGGCGAAGGTTTTGCTGTTCCACTCCGCCAGCGGCGCATCATTCAGCAGCACTTTTCCGTCGCTGGCGTCATGATGACGACCCAGCATTTTCAGCAGCGTGGATTTTCCGGAACCATTGTGGCCAATCAAACCGGTCACTTTACCGGCAGGAAAAGTCAGCGAAAGTGGATGTAACAATGTACGGCCGGGAACGGTGAAACTCACATTGTCCAGCCGGAAGGTGGTGTCCTGGGCTTGCGGAAGTTGCATGACGGTCTTCAAGGTTGATGAAAGAGAATCGCTACGGAATGTAAACGATAATTATTATTATGAAGCCCGAATGATATGCGAATTAAACGCGGATCTGCAACAAAAATCCAGCCGGGACGGGGTACGGTGATGGGGAGAGAGCATTGAAAAGGGCGGCTAACGCCGCCCATGGGATTACTTACCAAACATATCTTTTATCCAGCCCGCTACGCCGTCGCCATCCTTCTGCTCCGACTGTTGCTGCTGCTGTAACTGCTGCTGTTGCTGCTCAACCTGCTGCTGTTGCTGCTGGCAAAGCGCATTGGCATCGGTGGTCCAGACCGGCAGAGATCGCCAGCTGCTGCTGCCGCTGCCACAGACAAAATTACCGGCGGAATCGACGTTCATCGGCGCGATATCTTCCGGTGGCGTCAGCATCAGCGGCATCGGCGCCTGATTTTCCAGGTAGTGACGATAGATCTGCATCGCACCGGAAGCACCGTACAGCTTAGTTGGCTGGTTGTTATCGCGACCAATCCAGGTAATCGCTACTTCCTTACCATCGATACCGGCAAACCAGCTATCGACCTGATTGTTGGTGGTGCCGGTTTTCGCCGCGAGGTTAGCGTTAGGGTATTTCGCCCCCAGCGCACGCGCCGTTCCACGCGCGGCAACCTGCTGCATGCTGTACAGCGTCAGATAAGCTGCCTGTGCTGGCTCAGCCCTTTCCGCCTGCGGGAAGCTCTGATACAGCACCGTGCCATCTTCGGCAATGACTGAACGTACTGCTGAAAGCTGCGCCCGGTTACCGCCGCTGGCGATAGTCTGGAACGCCTGCGCTACTTCAATCGGCGTCAGGTTCAGCGCCCCCAACAGCATGGCTGGCACCGGATGCAGCTGATCTTTCGGCACACCCAGTTTGGTCCAGGTATCGGTCACCTGTTGCAGACCCAGCGACATCCCCAGATTAACCGTCGGCACGTTCATCGAACGGGTCAGGGCATCAACCAGCATCACCTGGCCACTGAACTGGCGATCGTCATTCTGCGGCTTCCAGATCTGACCATTCGGCTGTTTCAGGGCAATCGGGTTATCGGCGATCCAGGTATTCAGGCGATACTTATCCGGCTGGCTAAGCGCCGTCAGATAGGTTGCCGGTTTCGCCAGTGAACCGATTGAGCGACGCGCCTGCAAGGCACGGTTATAACCGGCAAACTGCGGATCGGCGCCGCCAACCATCGCACGGACTTCGCCGCTGAAACGATCGACAATCACCATCGCAGTTTCAAGATCTTTCAGGCCACGCTGTTTACGCAGCACCGGAATCCCCTCTTCCACCGATTTCTCAGCGGCATCCTGCGAGACCGAATCGAGGGTGGTGAAAATTTTCACCCCGGAGAGATCTTTAATCTTATCGCCCAGCTTCTGCTGCAGCTCATTACGCACCATCTGCATAAAGGCTGGCTGCGGCGTAATTACCCCACCTTTCGGCTGCACGCCCAGCGGACGCGCACTCAGCATATCGTACAGCTCCTGGTCGATAACGTTCTGCTGTTGTAACAGACGCAGCACCAGATTACGGCGCTCCAGCGCCAGCTGCGGGTTACGCCATGGGTTATACAGCGACGCCCCTTTCACCATCCCCACCAGCAACGCCTGCTGATCGAGACTCAGCTCGTCCACCGGACGACCGAAATAGTAGAGGCTGGCCAGCGGGAAACCACGGATCTGATCGCTGCCGCTCTGACCGAGATAGACCTCGTTCAGGTACAGTTCAAGGATACGATCCTTGCTGTAACGCGCGTCCATAATCAGCGCCATATAGGCTTCATTCGCCTTACGCCACAGGGAACGCTCATTGGTCAGGAACAGGTTTTTCACCAGCTGTTGCGTCAGGGTACTCCCCCCCTGCACCGCGCGACCGGCGGTAATATTGGCGAGGAAAGCGCGGCCAATTGAATAGAGGCTGATGCCATCATGCTGATAGAAATGGCGATCTTCGGTGGCGACCAGCGTATCCACCAGCAGGTCCGGGAAGCCCGCGCGCGGCACAAACAGACGCTGCTCGCCATTTGGCGATTGCAGCATAGTGATCAGGCGCGGATCAAGGCGGAAGAAACCAAAGTCGCGTCCACTGTCGAGGTTCTTAATCTCGCTCAGAGAACCACTGCTGAATGACAGACGTGCGCGGATCTGACCCTCTTTGCTGTCCGGGAAATCAAACGGACGGCGGATCATCTCAATACTGTTGGCCTGCACAGTAAACTCACCCGGACGTGTCATGCGCGTCACCTGGCGATACTGGGTCCCCTCAAGCAGCGCAATCATCTCCTGCTTGTTGTAGGACATGCCAGGCTCAAGGCTGACCATACGGCCATACACTGTGGCGGGCAGCTGCCAGACTTTACCGTCAATGCGGCTGCGGATCTGCGAATCGAGGTAAACGCCGTAAATGGCCATCAGCACGATAAAGACCAGCAGCAGCTTAATAAACAGCCCCAGCCAGCTTCTTTTCTTCCGCCCTTTTCCTTTACGTGGCACCGGTGCTACCTCCTCGTCGTCGTCATCAGCATCATCCTGATAATCATCATAATCTTCATCATCATACTCTTCTTCCCTGCGGCGACCTTTAACCGGCTTCCGCGGCGGCTTAGGCTGTTTCCCTTTGCGCCCAATAGGTTCGCGATCGTTCCCAGACATTCGTTTTATTTCTCCAGGCATGGCCGTCGGCAACGGCGATTACTCTGTTCCTGTTCTGCATCGCGGGAAAGTGGAACCTTCCGAAATGCTGTTATTCGGCCGTTTATCACGGCGGGGAAGCGTTGCGCATATGACGCGGGGGCGAAGAATTCGCCGGCCCGAAAGGATAGCATTAAACCTGAATATTCTTAACTCTCAGCAGGGAGAAATCCCCGGCGCAGAGCCGGGGTGAGGGATCAGAATTGATACGAAACATTAACCGAGTAATTTCGCGATTCGCCATACACCGCGTAATCGCTCAGCCACGAGTAATAAGTGCGATCAAACAGGTTATTGACGTTTGCCTGCACCGCCAGCTGTTTTGTCGCCTGATAACGGGCAAACAGGTTAGCCAGCGGGTAGCTGCTCTGATACACGCGCTGGGTTTCGCCATCCGGCCCGGTGGCGTCCTGGAAGGTGCGATTTTGCCAGTTAACACCGCCGCCAATGGTCAAATCGCGCAGCATCGGCAGCTGATAGCGGCTGAAGAGTTTAAACGAGGTCTGCGGCATATTACTGTTAAAGCGGCCGGATGAATCTCTGGCGACATAGCGCGTGGCACCAAAGGTCATTTGCAGGTTTTCGGTTACCGCGCCATTTAGCTCAAACTCCGCCCCTTTGCTTACTGCGCCCTTCGCAGCGTAGTAAGCCTGCTCACTGGAATTATTAACAAATTTACTGCCATCAGCCTGGCCGACGTTTTCCTGTTCGATACGGAACAGCGCAAAGCTGGCGGTCAGACGACCATTCAGCCAGTCCGATTTCAGACCAGTTTCATAGTTTTTACCGGTGACGGGCGACAGGTAAGCACCACTGCTGTCGCGGTAAGTTTGTGGCTGGAAGATCGAGGTATAACTGGCGTAAGCCGACCAGCTATCGTTGATGTCATAAACCAGACCACCGTAAGGCGTCAGATTGTTTTTGCGCATATTGCCGCTGCTGCCAGCGGTACTCCATTGGGTGTAACGCGCACCGAGGATCAGCGACAGTGGATCGGCCAGTGAGAAGCGCGCTGCGGTATAGGCCGATTTCTGCCGCACCATATCATCCGCATTCAGATACCAGTCACCCCACTCTGGCTCAGCAACATCGCCATTGCCGTTAAAACTGCCCATCTGCTCACTGTCGATTGAACCGTCGGCACTGTAAGTGGCGTTATGCTGACGGCTGTAACTGACGCCCGCCACCAGCTCATGCTGACGCCCGAACAGATCAAACGGCCCGCTGGCATAGGTATCAATTGAATCCAGCTTACGGGTGCCGCGATCTTTACTGCCAAAGCCGGAAGTGCCCTCGCCGCTGACCGCATCCGGGAAATCCATCACATACAGCAGCTTATCGTTAAAGGTCTCCTCGGCATGAGTGCCATTGAGGCGGAAGCTCCAGCCGTTATCAAAATTATGCGTCGCATTAGCAAAGACTTTTCGTGAATCGATGCTGTAGCGCGTCCAGTTGGCAGCAGAGTTGGTGCTGCGATCGTAATGGGTCAGATCGCCATTGCTGTACCAGGTCGGCAATCCGCCCCAGGTGGGGTTGCCGGTATTGCTTTGCTGATAGTCGTAACCCAGCGACAGGGTGGTATGGTCGGTGACATCCGCGTCCACAACGCCGTACAGGAACTTTTTACTTTTATGATAGCGATCCAGCCAGCTATCCTGATCCTGATAGCCAGCGATAACGCGGCCACGTACGCTACCGGCATCATTCAGCGGCGCGGAGAGATCCAGCACATAGCGCTGTTTATTCCAGCTACCGTAACTGGCGCTGACATTGCCGCTAAACGCTTTACTGTCCGCATGTTTACGCACCATATTGATCGATGCCCCCGGACTGCCCGCGCCGGTCATCAGGCCGGTTGCGCCGCGTACCACTTCGATACGGTCATAAATCGCCGTATCCGACCCGGCATCGCCAAAGTTCCATGTATCACTCACCGAGGTGGGAATATCATCAAAGGTAAAACTGCTGATCTGAAAACCCCGTGAGAAGTACGCTGAGCGTTCGCTGTCAATGATTTCAGTGGCGACGCCGGTGGTGTTATCCAGCACCTCACCGACCGATTGCAGGTTTTGATCCTGCATACGCTGTTTGGTGATAACGCTGACCGACTGCGGTACATCACGTGGGGTCAGCAGCATTTTGGTGCCGGCACGCGTGGTTTTGACCTGATAGTCCTGCTGATCACTGGTTAATGGATCAGCCGCCGCTTCCACCACCAGATCCGGCTGCGCCTCTGTGGCAGCCAGCGCAGGATGTACCAGCGTGTGAATCACCAGTGCCAGCAGTGAAACGGTAAAGCTATGTTTATTTACCGACGCATAGATCGCGGCGCCGGCTTCCCTGCGAATAAAAGCCATAAATATTTCTCATTGTTGTTATAGGATGCTCAGACATGAGAATATAAATGATAATTATTCGCTTTCAAATTATTACGTGATGATTTATTTGCGCGTTGGCCGGGTCGTTGCCGGATCATCCGGCCAGGTGTGTTTCGGATAACGCCCTTTCATCTCTTTCTGCACCTGCGGCCAGGCGCCGCGCCAGAATGCCGCTAAATCGCGGGTGATCTGCAATGGCCGCCGCGCCGGTGAAAGTAACTCCAGCACCAGCGGCACCCGCCCGTCCGCCACACAAGGGTTCTCCGCTTCGCCATACATCTCCTGCAACTTTACTGCCAGTACCGGCGGCAGCGTGGCATCATAACGCAACGGCAAACGGCTGCCGGTCGGCACCGTGTAGTGCGTCGGCAACGCGCTGTTCAGCCGCTGACGCTGCGTCCACGTCAGTAATTGCAACAGTGCGCTGGCCAGATTAATCTGCCGCATCCCTTTCAGATCGCGCACACCGTCCATCATCGGCAACAGCCAGCGCTCCAGCGTCGCCAGCAGGCTCTGATCGTCGCTGGCAGGCCACTCTTCCTGCGGCAACCACTGAGCGGCACAGGCGAGGCGCATACGCAGCTGTTCAGCTTCCGGCGTCCAGTTCAGCACACTCAGCCCTTTTTCGCGGACCCAGTTCAGCATCGCCGGATGCAGCTCCTCCGGCTCCGGCTTCGCTTGCGGCTGTGCCTTCAGCACCAGCGCGCCAATTTGCTGACGCCGCCAGGCGCGCAGCGTGCCTTTTTCGTCATCCCACTCAACTGCGGTCACTGACTTCACACACTGCGGGCACTGCTGCGTCAGCCGATCGATATCCACCGGCAGTGCCTGCAAAATACGCGCGTCGGCCTGCGCGCCGCTTTGCAATAGCAGCGGCGCCAGCAGCCACTCATAGCGCGTTAACGCGTGATCGTCATCCAGCTGTACCCCAATGCCATTTGCCAGCTGATAACGTCCCTGCTGACCGCGACGACGCGCCAGACGGTCGGGAAAAGCAGCCATCAGCAGCGGCAGCAGATAATCACTGTCCGCCTGCGCTGCGCCGACGCCCAGCCGTTTTTGCAGCTGACGTGCCCGTCGCTGCCAGTGCGGCTGTACGCGCTGGAAACAATCACGCAGATCGCCGCTGCCGTTGCGCGGTGGTTCCTCAAGGATCGCCACCAGCAACGTCGCGGTGGCGATACGCCCGGCATCGCTACCCGCATCAACCATCAACGCCGCCAGCCGCGGATCGCTGCCAAGTTGCGCCATCCGACGCCCCTTCTCAGTCAGCTTACCGTTAGCATCGCAGGCCCCCAATGTGGTTAACAGCTCAGCAGCGGCCAGCAGCGCGCTGGATGGCGGTTTATCCAGCCAGCTCAGCTGACTGGCATCATGGCAGCCCCACTGCAATACCTCGAGCCACAGCGCCGACAGATCGCTGTTGATAATCTCAGCATCCGCATGGCTCGCCGCTCGTTCCGCCTGCTCTTTGTTGATCAGGTGCAGACACAGCCCCGGCTCCAGACGGCCCGCTCGCCCGGCGCGCTGCGTCATCGATGCCTGACTGATACGCTGAGTTTGCAGGCGGGTTAAACCGCTGCGCAGATCGAAACAGCCGGCGCGCTCCAGTCCGCTATCCACCACCAGCCGGATGCCTTCGATAGTTAAACTGGTTTCGGCAATATTGGTCGCCAGCACCACTTTGCGCCGTCCTGGCGCCGCTGGCAGAATCGCGCGCTGCTGTTCGCTGAGTGGCAACGCACCGTACAGCGGGCAGAGATCGACATCACTGCTGACCCGCTCCTCCAGCAACGTTTTAATGCGCTGAATTTCGCCGACGCCGGGTAAAAACAGCAGCAGTGATCCGCTTTCATCGCGCAGCAGCTGACTTACCTCGCGCGCTACCGCATCGTCAAAACGCAGATGCGTCGGCAGCGCGCTGTAGCGTCGTTCAACCGGGTAGCTGCGGCCTTCAGAGATAATGACCGGTGCAGCGGGCAACATGGCGCTTAAGCGCTGATTATCGAGAGTGGCCGACATCAGCAGAATTTTCAGGTCATCACGCAACCCCTGCTGCACATCCAGCAGCAGCGCCAACGCCAGATCCGCCTGCAAACTGCGCTCGTGAAACTCATCAAGGATCACCAGCGAGACCCCTTCCAGCATCGGATCCTGTTGCAGCATGCGCGTCAGGATACCTTCAGTCACCACCTCCAGCCGGGTATCGGCTCCAACCCGGGTTTCAGCGCGCATACGATAACCGACGGTGCCACCCGGCTGCTGATTCAGCTGTTCCGCCAGCCGCTGCGCCACATTGCGCGCCGCCAGCCGACGCGGCTCCAGCAGCAGAATGCGTCCGCTGAAATCGGTCTGCTGCAGGATCTGTAACGGTAACCAGGTCGATTTACCGGCGCCGGTGGGCGCCGCCAGTAACACCTGTGCCGCCTGCTGTAATGCGGTTAATAGCGCAGGAAGCACCGCACTGACCGGTAATTCACTCACAGAAAAACTCCGTAACAATATGGGTGTTTACCCTAAATAATTCGAGCTGCACCAAGGCGGCAAGTGAACGAATCCCGATGAGCATAGTTAAACTACGTGATTCGGGTGAGTGAACGCGGCCAACACAGGTGCAGCTCGAATTATGACGGGTATTATATTGGCAGGCATTGTAGCATTCCTCTCAATTCATTACCGGAGACTGCTATGTCCACGCGCCGTTTATTCTTCGGCATCGGTTTACCGCAGACGATACAGCAGGAAATCATCGCCTGGCGCGCCGCGGCGTTTGACGCCGCAGCGGGTCGTCCGCTGGCCGCCGCTAATCTGCACCTGACGCTGGCCTTTCTCGGTGAAGTCAGCGACGAAAAAACCACCGCGATCAGCCGCCTGGCCGGACGGATTCGCCAGCCGCCGTTTACCCTGCATATTGACGATGCCGGCCACTGGCCACGTCCCGGCGTGGTATGGCTCGGCCTGCGTCAGGCACCACGCGGACTGGTGCAACTGGCGGAGATGCTGCGTTCCCAGGCAGCACGCAGCGGTTGTTATCAAAGTCCGCACCCGTTTCATCCGCATATCAGCCTGCTGCGCAATGCTACCCGGCCAGTGGCGATGCCGCCGCGCGATTTTCACTGGCAGTTCGATGTCACGCACTTTTCCCTGCTGCAATCGACGTTTGCGCAGGGTCGCAGTAGTTACAAGGTCATTGAAAGCTGGCCTCTTATCGCCAGACAGGAATAATTATGGAATATTTTCCGGCGCTGCAATCCGCGCGCCTGATTAGCCGCTACAAACGTTTTCTCGCGGATGTGGTGACGCCGCAGGGCGAAACCCTGACCATCCACTGCGCCAACACCGGCGCCATGACCGGTTGCGCCACACCAGGTGATACCGTGTGGTATTCCACCTCCGACAGTCTGACGCGGAAATACCCGCACAGCTGGGAGCTGACGGAGACGCAGCAGGGTCACTGGATCTGTGTGAATACCCTGCGCGCCAACACGCTGGTGCGTGAAGCCATCGCCGCTGAGGCTATCCCGCAGCTGACTGGCTACAAATCGTTACAGGCGGAAGTGAAATATGGCGCAGAACGCAGCCGCATCGATTTTCTGTTGCAAGCAGATCATCGCCGAAACTGCTATATTGAAGTGAAATCCGTGACGCTATTACAGCATGGCAAAGGGTATTTTCCGGATGCGGTTACCGGGCGTGGTCAGAAGCACCTGCGTGAACTGGCCAAAATCGCTGAAAATGGCGAGCGCGCGGTACTCTTTTTTGCCGTTCTGCACTCGGGGATTGAGGACGTATCTCCGGCGCGTCATATTGATGCGCAGTACGCAGAACTACTGGCACGGGCACAACAGAGCGGAGTAGAGATACTCTGTTATAAGGCGCAGTTATCTTCAACCGGTTTGACACTGAAAAAGTCGTTGCAAGTAGAGTTGTAATATTTAGCGCAATTTGCTCTGATAGGATAGATACTGGCGGTGCGCTAAATACGCTTTTACTCACAGGCTTGTCAAGTCATGTTCAAGAATAATTGCCAACCTTAATCGCTTCTGTTATTTATAGCGGCCTGTTTTTTCCCCCTTTGGGGATCGATAGTGCGTGTTATCCAGGAGAAACAACATGCAAGAAGGGCAAAACCGTAAAACATCGTCCCTGAGTATTCTCGCCATCGCTGGGGTGGAGCCATACCAAGAGAAGCCAGGCGAAGAGTATATGAACGAAGCCCAGCTGGAGCACTTCAAGAAGATTCTTGAAGCTTGGCGCAATCAACTCAGGGATGAAGTAGACCGTACGGTTACACACATGCAGGACGAAGCCGCTAACTTCCCGGATCCGGTCGATCGTGCCGCCCAGGAAGAAGAGTTCAGCCTCGAACTGCGTAATCGCGACCGTGAGCGTAAGCTGATCAAGAAGATCGAGAAGACGCTGAAAAAGGTTGAAGACGACGATTTCGGCTACTGTGATTCCTGTGGCGTTGAAATCGGTATCCGTCGCCTTGAAGCGCGTCCTACTGCCGATCTCTGCATTGATTGCAAAACGCTGGCGGAAATTCGCGAGAAGCAAATGGCCGGTTAACGGCGCGCGGATGTTGCAGTGAAGCAGGGACAAATTGGTGCTCCCGCTTCACTGCTCTCCGTATCTGCATATCATGTCACTATCCTATATCGGGCGCTTTGCCCCCTCTCCATCCGGTGAATTACACTTTGGATCGCTGATTGCTGCACTTGGCAGCTATCTGCAGGCGCGTGCGCAGCAGGGTCAGTGGTTAGTGCGTATCGAAGATATCGATCCGCCGCGTGAAGTGCCCGGCGCTGCAGAGCAAATTTTACGTCAGCTGGAACATTACGGCCTGCACTGGGACGGCGATGTGCTGTGGCAGTCGCAGCGTCATGACGCCTATCGCGAGGCGCTGGCGTGGTTACGTCAGCATCAGCAGAGCTATTTTTGTCGCTGTAGTCGTAGTCGTATTCAGCAAATCGGCGGACACTATGATGGTCACTGCCGCACGTTACAACATGGCGCGGAAAATGCAGCATTGCGTTTACGCCAGCATGCGCCGGTCACCCACTTTTATGATGGCCTGCGCGGTGAAATCGTCGCCGATGCGGCGCTGGCTGCCGAAGATTTTATTATTCATCGCCGTGACGGGCTGTTCGCCTATAACCTGGCAGTGGTGGTTGATGACCATTTCCAGGGCGTGACGGAGATCGTCCGTGGTGCCGATCTGATTGAGCCGACGGTGCGACAGATTGCGCTGTATCAGCAGTTTGGCTGGCCGGTACCGGCATATTTGCATTTGCCGCTGGTACTGAACCATGATGGCGATAAATTATCGAAGCAAAATCATGCGCCCGCCCTGCCGCAAGGCGATCCCCGCCCTCTGTTGGTGCGTGCTTTACAGTTTCTCGGTCAGAATGTGCCGGCAGGCTGGCAGGATGATTCACTGGAAGCGCTGTTAAAACAGGCGATCCAGCAGTGGAATTTAGCAAAAATCCCACGCAATGACGCAGCGGAAGGCGATGCCGTGACATCGGCATTCTCAAATGGTTCTCACTAAGCTATGATTAGCCGCTGTTTTTACCACCCAAGTTTCTTAGTCACTATCGAGGTGTCCCATTTTTACCCGAGTTGCTAATTTTTGCCGAAAAGTCCTGAATCGCGAAGATGAGGCGCCCACGGTGGTCGAGGAAATCCGTCATATGACGATTATCCCTCGAGATCGCCATACAATCTCGCGGAAAGACATTAGCGAAAATGCCCTCAAAGTGCTCTATCGCCTGAATAAAGCCGGATACGAAGCCTACCTGGTCGGCGGCGGCGTGCGCGATTTGCTGTTGGGTAAAAAGCCGAAAGATTTCGATGTGACCACCAATGCCACACCGGAGCAGATGCGTAAGCTGTTCCGCAACTGCCGTCTGGTCGGTCGTCGCTTCCGCCTCGCGCATGTGATGTTTGGTCCGGAAGTGATCGAAGTCGCCACTTTCCGTGGACATCATCTGGCCGAAGTCGAGCAGGAAGATCGTAACAGCTCGCAGCGCGGCCAGAACGGCATGCTGCTGCGCGACAATATTTTTGGTTCGATTGAAGATGACGCCCAGCGCCGCGATCTGACCATCAACAGTCTTTACTACAGCGTCGCTGATTTCACCGTGCGAGATTACGTCGGTGGCCTGAGCGATCTGCAACAGGGCATTATCCGCATGATTGGCGATCCGGAAACGCGTTATCGCGAAGATCCGGTGCGTATGCTGCGCGTCGTGCGCTTCGCCGCCAAACTCGATATGAGCATTGCGCCAGAGACCGGTGAGCCGATCCCACGCCTTGCCACGCTGTTGCAGGATATTCCGCCCGCACGTCTGTTTGAAGAGACGCTGAAGCTGCTGCAGGCCGGTTACGGTTACAGCACCTATCTGCAGCTGCGGGAATATCAGCTGTTCCAGCCGCTGTTCCCGATTATCACCCGCTACTTTACCGAGCAGAGTGACAGTCCGATGGAGCGGATGGTGGTTCAGGTGCTGAAAAACACTGATAACCGCATCCACAACCAGATGCGCGTTAACCCGGCGTTCCTGTTTGCCGCCATGTTCTGGTATCCACAGCTGGAAGCGGCGCAGAAAATCGCGCAGGAGAGCGGCCTGGCCTATTACGACGCCTTTGCGCTGGCGATGAACGATGTGCTGGACGAAGCCTGCCGTGCGCTGGCGATACCGAAACGCATTACCACGCTGGTGCGCGATATCTGGCAATTGCAGCTACGCCTGTCACGTCGCCATGGTAAACGCGCGTGGAAGCTGATGGAGCATCCAAAATTCCGCGCCGCTTATGATCTGCTGGCGCTGCGTGCTGAAGTGGAAAACAATCAGGAATTGCAGCGTCTCACCACCTGGTGGAGCGAGTTCCAGGTTGCGGCGCCGCCGCAGCAGAAAACTATGCTCAACACGCTGGGTGACGATCCGGTACCTCGTCGTCGCACCCGTCGTCCGCGTAAACGCACGCCAGGCGCAGCGCCACGGCGTGACGGCAACAGCAACGCATGACACGGGTCTGGATCGCATTAGGCAGCAATCTGGCCGATCCACTGCATCAGGTGCAAAATGCACTTGATGCACTGGCGGCGATCCCCGACAGTCAGTTAATTGCCACCTCTGCGCTCTACCGCACGCCGCCGTATGGCCCGGCGGATCAACCTGACTATCTTAATGCGGTAATTGCCCTGGAGACCGGGCTGACGCCGGAAGCGCTACTCGATCACACCCAACGTATTGAGCTGGAACAGGGACGGGAACGTAAAGCCGAGCGCTGGGGACCGCGCACGCTGGATCTGGATATTCTGCTGTTTGGTGATCTGACGCTGAATAGTGAGCGTTTAATCGTGCCGCATTACGATATGAAAAATCGCGCTTTTATGTTGCTGCCGCTGCTGGAGATTGCGCCAGATCTTCGCTTCCCGGATGGAGAGTCTGTCGCAGAGTGCCTGGCAAAGCTTGATAGCAGTGAAATTCAGCTCTGGTGATATAAATTTGTTCGACGCCGGTTCTAACCGCAACAAAAAAGCCGTCCCGCAAGACGGCTCAAAAAACCTCGAAGGTTTTACGCTCCCGATTAAAGGAACTTATTGATCAGTTCCAGCACTGCTGTCACTAAGTTAATCATCGCTATTAATAGCTCTTTCATAACCCGCACCTCCATCTCTGTGGCACGTAGGCTACTAAGCAGTTTCCATACCTCTAATCCGCCCATCCGGTTATGCTATTCACTTAACCAAAAGAAGAATTTCACCACGCTGCCGCCAAGGCTTCCGGGGGCGAACCCGGAAGAGGGCTATACATTAGCCACCGATACACTGATGGTTCAGTACTGTTCACTACCAAATTCAGTGTTGAAGAGCTTAATCTGGCAACTTACAAAGCGGTTCAGCGGGCATTACCTCTTTCGGACCGCGACATTATAAACCGTAAATTCTGCTTATTAAATATGCGATTGATGGGGTTTGACTTCTGTCGTATAATTATTTAGCCAAAAGAAGAATTTCATCATGCTGTATGCCTGCAGCCCTCGCGAAGCAGTTGGCTATAGCGCATAACCCCGCCTTGTGCGGGGTTTCTGCTTTCTGACTTGTGTAACTATTTTTACTTTATGTTATTTTTCCCGCGCGATACCCCCCCTTTTTTTTCCCCTGTACTCTCATCTCTGATAAACGTTCCTCTACCTGAAGCGATCTATTACACTTCGCCCATCAGAAATTTTGTCCTGAGGGGCCGTAATGAAACCGACCACTATTTCTCATCTGCGCCAGTGGAAACAGACAGGGCGTAAATTCGCCTCGATTACTGCCTACGAATACAGCTTCGCTAAACTGTTTGCCGAAGAGGGCATCCAGGTATTGCTGGTAGGTGATTCACTGGGGATGACCGTGCAGGGCCATGATTCAACGCTGCCGGTCACCGTGGAAGATATTGTCTATCACACCCATGCCGTGCGCCGTGGCGCGCCAGCGGCCCTGCTGCTCGCCGATCTGCCATTTATGAGTTACGCCACGCCGCAGCAAACCTTCGATAACGCAGCGCAGCTGATGCGCGCGGGCGCGAATATGGTCAAACTGGAGGGCGGTAAGTGGCTGGCGGAGACGGTACAGCAGCTGACCGAGCGCGCAGTGCCGGTCTGTGGTCATCTCGGCTTAACGCCGCAGTCGGTCAATGTATTTGGCGGTTACAAAATCCAGGGGCGTGAAGCTGCGGCGGCCGATCGCCTGCTGGAAGATGCGCTGGCGTTAGAAGCCGCCGGTACGCAGCTGCTGGTTCTGGAGTGTGTGCCAGTGCCACTGGCGCAACGCGTCACCGCAGCGCTGACTATCCCGGTGATTGGCATCGGCGCCGGTAATGTGACCGATGGTCAGATTCTGGTGATGCATGACGCCTTTGGCATTACCGGTGGACATATCCCGAAATTCGCGAAAAACTTCCTTGCTGACAGCGGCGATATCCGTGCAGCGGTGCGCCAGTATATTACTGAAGTTGAAGCCGGAAGTTATCCCGCTGAAGAACACAGTTTCCAATAATCCAGGAGAGAGAGTCTGTGCTGATAATTGAAACCTTGCCGATGCTGCGCCGTGAGATCCGTCGCTGGCGTCAGGATGGTAAGCGCATCGCGCTGGTGCCGACCATGGGCAATCTGCACGATGGTCATATGACGCTGGTTGATGAAGCGCGTGAGCGTGCTGATATCGTGGTGGCCACTATTTTCGTCAACCCGATGCAGTTTGAACGCGCGGACGATCTGGCGCGCTATCCTCGCACGCTGCAGGAAGATTGCGAGAAGCTTAATCGTCGCGGTGTCGATCTGGTGTTTTCGCCTTCACCGGACGATATCTATCCGCAGGGACTGGATACCCAGACCTTTGTGGAGGTGCCGGGGTTGTCGTCACTGCTGGAAGGCGCCAGCCGTCCGGGCCATTTCCGTGGCGTATCGACGGTGGTCAGCAAGCTGTTTAACCTTGTCCAGCCTGACCTCGCCTGCTTTGGCGAAAAGGATTATCAGCAGCTGGCGTTGATCCGCAAGATGGTGGCCGATATGGGCTACGATATCGAGATTATCGGCGTGCCAACGGTACGCGCCAAAGACGGACTGGCGTTAAGCTCACGCAACGGCTATCTGACTGCCGATCAGCGTAAACAGGCTCCGGCCCTGAGCAAAGTGATGAACAGCATGGCGCAGAAGTTGTCTGACGGTGAACGCCATGTGGAGCAGATTATCGCTGATGCCGAAGCGGAACTGACGGAGAAAGGCTTCCGCCCTGATGGACTGGCGATCTGCGATGCAGGCACTCTGCTGCCGCTGAATACCGAGAGTCAAAGCGCGGTTATTTTAATGGCGGCCTGGCTGGGCAATGCACGGCTGATTGATAACCAGCAGGTTGATCTGACGCAGTAGACAAGGCACGGCTATCGACAGATACTGTCGTTCGTTTTTTTCTGATTTTACCCTAAATAATTCGAGTTGCAGGAAGGCGGCAAGACTGAGAATCCCTGGGAGCATAGATAACTATGTGACCAGGGTGAGCAGGCGCAGCCAACGCATCTGCAACTTGAAGTATGACGGGTAACGAGGTAATAAAGTTATGGTACGCACCATGTTGCAAGGCAAGCTGCACCGGGTAAAAGTCACCCAGGCCGATCTGCACTATGAAGGTTCCTGCGCTATCGATCAGGATTTCCTCGATGCCTCCGGCATCCTGCAGTATGAAGCGATTGATATTTACAACGTCAATAATGGTCAGCGTTTTTCGACCTACGCGATTGCTGCTGAGCGTGGCTCAAAAATTATCTCAGTAAATGGCGCCGCTGCGCGCTGCGCCTGCGAAGGTGATCTGCTAATTATCTGCTCTTATGTACAGATGTCAGATGAGCAAGCCCGCGAGTGGCAGCCGAAAGTGGCCTATTTTGAGGGTGACAATCAGCTGAAACGTGTGGCGAAAGCGGTGCCGGTTCAGGTGGCCTGAATATCCTACGGGCGGCGTTTTCGCCGCCCAATAAGTTTATTACGTCCGCAATCCACGGCCACGCTGAATCAGCCACCATACCAGCGCATAAAACACCACGATAAAGGCGATTAGCACCGCAAGGGTAAATACCAGCGGTACATCGCTGATGCCCAGGAAACCGTAGCGGAAGCCGCTAATCATATACACGATAGGATTTAGCTTCGATACCGCCTGCCAGAACGGTGGCAACAGCGTCAGCGAATAGAATACGCCGCCCAGGTAGGTTAGTGGCGTCAGCACAAAAGTCGGGATCAGGCTGATATCGTCAAAAGTGCGGGCAAACACCGCATTTAACAGCCCCGCCAGCGAAAACAGAATCGCCGTCAGTAATAGCGTGATCGCCACCATAGCCCAGGAGTGCACATGGAAAGGCACAAAGAACAGCGAAATAGCGGTTACCAGGATCCCCACGCAAATACCACGCGCCACCCCACCGCCAACATATCCGGCGATGATAATATGGGTAGGCACCGGCGCGACCAACAGCTCTTCGATATTGCGCTGGAACTTGGAGCTAAAAAACGACGAGGAGACATTAGCGTAAGCGTTGGTGATCACCGCCATCATAATCAGGCCCGGGACGATAAACTGCATGTAAGTGAAACCATGCATATCACCAATCCGCGAGCCGATCAGATTACCGAAAATGATAAAATAGAGCGTCATGGTGATCACCGGCGGCAGCAGGGTTTGTACCCAGATACGCGCAAAACGGTTAATCTCTTTTTCCCAGATACTCTTTAACGCTACCCAGTACAAATGTGTCATGCCTTCTCCCCTTTCTTCTGCGTCAGTCCAACAAACAGCTCTTCCAGCCGGTTTGCTTTATTCCGCATACTCAGCACCTGAACCCCCTGCGCGCTAAGCTGACTGAACACGCTGTTAAGTCCCTGTTCACGCATCACTTCCACTTCCAGCGTCGAGGCATCCACCAGCCGGTACTGGAAACCTTCAAGCCGTGGCAAAGCGCTTTTTGCCGCCAGATCGAGGATAAAGGTCTCAGATTTCAGTTTGGAGAGCAGTCCTTTCATCGAGGTGTTTTCTACCAGCTCACCGCTCTGAATAATGCCGATATTGCGGCACAGCATCTCAGCTTCTTCCAGATAATGGGTGGTAAGAATAATGGTAGTACCCTGCGCATTAAGCTCTTTCAGAAATACCCACATTGAACGACGCAACTCAATATCCACGCCCGCCGTCGGTTCATCAAGGATCAATAGCTTCGGCTCATGCATCAGCGCACGGGCGATCATCAGACGGCGTTTCATACCGCCAGAAAGCATGCGCGCACGTTCGTTACGCTTCTCCCACAGATCAAGCTGCTTGAGGTATTTTTCCGCACGTGCAATGGCATCGCGCTTCTCAACACCGTAATAACCCGCCTGATTGACCACAATCTGCATCACGGTCTCAAACGGGTTAAAATTAAACTCCTGCGGCACCAGCCCCAGCTGGCGCTTGGCGTTGACCACATCGTGCTGCAGGTCATAACCGAATACCCGCACCTTGCCGGCCGTCTTATTTACCAGCGAGCTGATAATGCCGATGGTGGTCGATTTTCCCGCGCCGTTCGGCCCGAGCAGTGCATAGAAATCACCGGCCTCAACATTAAGATCGATTCCCTTCAGCGCCTGAACACCGCCGGGATAGGTCTTGGCCAGTTTTTCAAGTTCCAGTGCATAAGTCATAGGTAAAAGCCTACCCTGTTTTGTTTGGTTTTTTTGTTTGCCGTATTAAATATTGTGGCGTTGGCCTATAGTACTGCAACGCACTTTGACTTGTTACAGGTCGTTAATTTTAATGAAAGACATAGACACCCTTATCAGCAACAATCGCGAATGGTCTAAATTGCTGGTCGAAGAGGACCCAGGTTTCTTTGAGCGTCTTGCTGATGCGCAAAAACCCCGTTTTCTGTGGATTGGTTGCTCTGACAGCCGCGTACCTGCGGAACGTTTAACCGGCCTTGAACCTGGTGAGCTGTTTGTTCACCGCAACGTAGCCAACCTGGTGGTTCATACCGACTTAAACTGCCTTTCCGTGGTGCAATACGCGGTAGAAGTGCTGGAAGTCGAACACATCATTATCTGCGGTCACTATGGCTGTGGCGGTGTACAGGCTGCAGTTGAAAATCCGGAACTGGGATTAATTGACAACTGGCTGCTGCATATCCGCGACCTGTGGTACAAACATAGCTCAATACTGGGTGAACTGCCGCCAGAAAAGCGTTTTGATAAATTGTGTGAAATCAACGTGATTGAGCAAGTCTACAACCTCGGTCACTCCACGATAATGCAATCAGCATGGAAGCGCGGCCAGAAAGTGACGATTCATGGCTGGGTATATGGGATTCACGACGGTTGCCTGCGCGACCTTCAGGTCACCGCCACCAACCGTGAAATCCTTGAGCAACGTTACCGCCACGGTATTGCCAACCTGCTGAATACGCCGGATAGCCATCGCTGATAGTCGGGAGCCGATAACGGCGCCCCTACGTATTATGTAGGGGCGCCGTTATCGCCGCCCGTCTGAATAGCGCCGCAAGAATACAACAGGCTGCTCACTCCGGCCTTGGTCGATTGTGCTGTAAGGCGTGGGGATTACTCTTCGAAGATCACGACTTTGCCAACATACGGCAGATGACGATAGCGCTGGGCATAATCGATGCCATAACCGACCACAAATTCGTCGGGAATAGTGAAGCCGACATATTCCACATCCACCGCCACTTCACGGCGCTCAGGCTTATCCAGCAGCGTACAGATCGCCAGTGACTTCGGACCACGCAGGCGCAGAATCTCGCGCACTTTGCTCAGCGTATTACCGGAATCGATAATATCTTCAACAATCAGCACGTCTTTACCACGAATATCTTCGTCGAGGTCTTTCAGGATCTTGACGTCACGGGTGGTGGACATGCCGCTGCCGTAGCTGGAGGCGGTCATAAAATCGACTTCATGCGAGACATCAATGGTGCGGCACAGATCGGCCATAAACATAAACGACCCACGTAACAGACCGACCAGCACCATATCGCTGCCGCTGTCACGGTAGTGTTCAGAGATTTGCTTGCCCAGTTCAGCAATGCGGGTTTTGATCTCAGCTTCGGAGATCATCACTTCTACGGTGTGTTTCATAACATTCAGATTGGTTGCATGGGGAAAGCACCGCAGTCTACCACATTTCACCGTTGAAGCATGCTGTTGCGCAACCTGAATCATTATGTGGCAGATACGCCCCCCGGGTCTGCCGAAAATTACCAGTAATGCGGTTTTATGGCGGACTTCTTTCTGGTGGCTACCCGGTCAGGAAACTGATGTGAGGCCAGCTCGATATCAGAGATATTTCGCCTTATCCAGTGACTGTGGTTAGCCAGAGAACCAGGAACACCACGCCGGATCCCTTCCCGATGCGGCAGTATAATCCCAACCGTAATATCAGGAAAATCTTCACGTATCGCTTTTAGTGCAGGGGTCATATCGGTATCAGCTGAGACTAAAACCAGTTGCCGGATGCGCTTCTCGTCATCCAACCTCACCTGCCGTGCAAGAAGTCGATACATACTAATGGCGATATGGACGTCAGTTTCTTTTTCTTCCAGATCCCAGATATGAACTTTATCCAGCCTTGATGCCGGAACGTCTTTGCTGATGTAACGGGGTGCGGTGCCGTGTTCTATCCTGTGACGGCCATAATAAACGCAGACATTATGCGCAATAAGAGCGCGGATATAAGTGTCCTGCGCATGCCTTGACTCTATACCTCTGGTGGCAAGATGAGGCAAAACTGAGGAAGTAAAATAATTGATATTGACGGTTTGCGAGGCAGGATTCTGGACACAACAAATATGAGTTAACAACGCAGGCAGATTGAGCCATTTATAAGGAGTGCCAGCCAGCAATCCATAAAACAGGTTATAGCCATCAATAAAAAAAGAGGTGCGCACGTTCTCCAGTCCTTTGGATACGAAAAAACCGGCAGCTTGCCGGTTTTTTCACCCTAACAGCCAGTGAATTTAATCGCTGCGTACAGGGTTGAGTTGTGTAATTAATGTACTCATGTCCGAAAACAGCGTCAACTGTTTTTACACAATAAAACCAGGGAATGGAAAAAACCCACCCAGATGGATAGACTGCCATAAATAACAAATATAATATTTAATAGCGCAAATGGTTTTAACCATAGAACGTTAATTCATTTATCGTCATGATCAGCTGCATGCTAGCTTATGCTAAAAATAACGAGTTAATTCATGCCGCAATGGCAGGAGATCGTATGACGTCGCCACACTCAAAGAAAACCCATCTTGGTAATCGCGAATTGTCGCCAGAAACGCAAATGCTTAACTATGGCTACGATCCGGCGCTTTCTGAAGGCGCGGTTAAACCGCCGGTATTCCTTACTTCGACCTTTGTCTTTAACACTGCTGAAGAGGGGCGCGACTTCTTCGACTATGTCTCCGGCCGCCGTGAACCACCGGCAGGCAGTTCATCGGGCCTGGTTTACTCGCGTTTTAACCATCCTAATAGCGAAATCGTTGAGGATCGACTGGCGATTTATGAGCGCAGCGAAAGTGGCGCGCTATTCTCCTCCGGCATGTCGGCAATTGCCACCACGCTGCTGGCGCTGGTCAAACCGGGGGATGCCATCCTGCACTCGCAACCGTTGTATGGCGGCACCGAAACCCTGCTAACGAAAACCTTTCGCAATCTGGGCGTGGCGACTCAGGGCTTTGATGATGGCGTCAATCAGACATCGGTACAGGCTGCCGCCGATGCTGCGCTGCAACAGGGACGCGTTTCAGTCATCCTGATTGAGTCACCAGCAAACCCGACCAATAGCCTGGTCGATGTGGCGATGATCAGTCGTATCGCTGACTATATTGCTCAACAACAGGGTCATCGTCCGGTTATTGCCTGCGATAACACCCTGCTGGGCCCGGTGTTTCAGCGGCCGCTGGAGCATGGCGCCGATCTCTCCATCTACTCGCTGACCAAATATGTTGGCGGCCACTCGGACCTGATTGCCGGTGCGGTGCTTGGCAGTAAGGCGCTGATCAGCCAGATTAAATCGCTGCGTGGCTCGATTGGCACCCAGCTGGATCCGCACTCCTGCTGGATGATTGGCCGCTCACTGGAGACGCTGTCGCTGCGGATGGAGCGCGCAAACAGTAATGCACAGGCTGTGGCGGAGTTTCTGCGCGATCATGCTAAAGTCGAAAATATCCACTATCTGTCATTTCTTGATGCGCAATCTGCCGCCGGACAAACCTTCAGCCAGCAGTGTTCGGGAGCCGGTTCGACCTTTTCTTTCGATTTACGCGGCGGCCAGGCCTCTTCTTTCCGTTTTCTCAATGCGCTCCAGCTGTTTAAGCTGGCGGTCAGCCTTGGCGGCACCGAATCACTTGCCAGCCACCCGGCCAGCACCACGCATTCGGGCGTGCCGGTTGAGGTGCGCGACCGCATTGGCATTCGACCGTCTACCATTCGTTTATCGATCGGCATCGAGAATAAAGATGATTTAATTGAGGATTTGCGTCTGGCGCTGGAACAGGCCTGATAGCTGTCATTTATTATTAGCAGAGTAGCTCACGCGCATAGTCAATAAAGTCGCGCACGGCGTGATTATGCAAATGGCTCTGCCAGCTGAGCGCCAGCGTGGTGGTGGCCAGTGGATCGTCGAGATGACAATACCCGACTTCCGGCAGCATCACCGAAAGCTGGGTTTCCGGCGCCAGCGTCACCCCCATGCCAATCGCCACCAGGCCAATGGCGACAGACACATCACGGGTAAACTGAATTTTTTGCGGCGTAAACCCGGCGCGCAGACAGGAAGAGAGCGCCGACCAGCCCAGCCCGACGCCGGGAGGATCTTTTTGAATCAGAAAAGGTTCATTCGCCAGGTCGGCTAAAGCAATGCGTTGCTTATTCAGCAACGGATGGTGATGCGGCAACACGGCAATCAGCGGACGCGTCGCCACTTCCAGATAATCAAGCTGCTCAAGCCGCGGCACCGGGGTACGAATTAAAGCAATATCCAGCTGATCATTTAACAACAGGGTTAATTGCTGGTTAACATCGTGTTCTTCAATATCAATATCGACGTGCGGATTTTCCTTACGATAACCGCTAATTAACATCGCTAATACCGGATCGATGATCGACGATCCGACATATCCCATTCGTAGCTGGCCTTTATATCCTGCCCGCAGGCTGCGCGCGGTTTCACGGATCTTATCGTAATGGCTTACCGCCAGCCGCGCATCAACCAGCAACTGCGCGCCCTCATGGGTTAACGCCACATTACGCCGATTGCGCAAAAACAGCATCAGCCCCAGTTCCTGCTCCAGCGCTTTAATATGCTGGCTAAGTGCTGGCTGGGCAATATTCAGGCGCAAAGCGGCTTTACCAAAATGTAACTCTTCCGCCAGCACCACAAAGGAGTGCAGTTGTCGGTGATCCATACGGTCAGGGTTCCGTCGTAAGCGCAGATATGTGGCCATGATTATGTGCCCAAAACTTATAAAAATCCCTTATTAAAACACCGGTTTTTATTATTGGACAACAATTACCGACATCCCGAAACTGCAAGCACAGCAACGGTGAAGCCGCTGATATCAGCCCTGTTGTTGCAAGATAGCGTCTGCTGACGCTTTGCCGATAAGATGATTTTGAGGTTCATTTGTATGTCTGAAGCCAAAAAAGTTGATGCTCTGCCAAAAGTGACGGACCTGCGTTCCGCACTGGCGGTGCTAAGCCAGTACGAGGATGAATTGATTTACACCGATGAACCGGTGGATCCGATCGCCGAACTCTCCGGCGTCTATCGTTATGTTGGCGCCAATGGCACCGTGCAACGACCAACTCGTGTTGGCCCGGCAATGATTTTCAATAAAATCAAAGGCTATGATGATATGCGCGTGCTGATCGGGTTACTGTCATCCCGTAAGCGTGTGGCACGACTGTTCGGCACTACGCCGGAAAAGCTGGCTTTTATGCTAAAAGATTCGGTCAGTACGCCAATTGCGCCGATCGTTATCCCACGTGAGAAAGCCGCTTGTCAGGAAGTCGTGCATCTGGCGACCGATCCTGATTTCGATATTCTGAAACTGCTGCCAGCACCGACCAATACACCTGAAGATGCCGGCCCGTACTTCACCCTCGGTATGGCCTATGCTGCTGATCCGGAAACCGGTGAGCACGATGTCACCATCCACCGCCTGTGTGTGCAGGGCAAAGATGAGATTTCCATGTATTTTGTGCCGGGCCGTCATCTGGATGTTTTTCGCCAGAAAGCGGAAGCCGCCGGTAAAGCACTGCCAATCTCTATCAGTATCGGTGTCGATCCGGCCATTGAAATTGGCGCCTGCTTTGAGCCACCGACAACCCCGCTCGGTTTTGATGAACTCTCTATTGCCGGTAGCCTGCGTGGCCAGGCTGTCGAACTGGTTGACTGCATCAGCGTCAAAGCGCGCGGCATTGCTAACGCCGAAGTGGTGATTGAAGGCGAACTGGTGCCAAATTACCGCGTACGCGAAGACCAGAACACCAACACCGGTAAAGCGATGCCAGAATTCCCTGGCTATACCGGTGACGCACAGGCGGAAGTGCCGGTAATTAAAGTCAAAGCGATTACTCATCGCCGTCATCCAATTCTGCAAACCTGTATCGGCCCGAGCGACGAACATACCAATATGGCCGGTATTCCTACCGAAGCCAGTATTCTGCAAATGGTAGAACGCGCCCTGCCTGGTTTTGTGCAGAATGTACATTGCCCGTCTCCGGGCACCGGCAAATACCTGGCGGTATTGCAGGTGAAAAAACGCACTGCGCAGGATGAAGGTCGCCAGAAACAGGCTGCATTGCTGGCTTTCTCAGCCTTCTCCGAACTGAAGCATGTGATGCTGGTGGATGAAGACGTCGATATTTTCGACCTTAGTGACGTGATGTGGGCAATGACCACCCGTTACCAGGGCGATGTCAGCACCACCTTTATTCCGGGCGTGCGTTGCCATCCGCTTGATCCCTCTTCCGATCCGGCCTTTAGCTCGTCAATTCGCGGCCACGGTATTGCCTGTAAAGCTATTTTCGACTGTACCGTACCTTATAGCCTGAAAAAGAATTTCCAGCGCAGTCAGTTCCTTGAAGTGGATGTAAATCGCTTTATTCCAGGCTTTAACCAGTAATCAGGAGAGGGTATGTCAGGGTCAGTTAGTGCGCTAAAAAAACCACGTCTGGTGGTCGGCATCAGCGGTGCTTCAGGTTTCTCCTATGGCGTTCAGGCACTGCGTTTCTTACGTCAGGCTGGAGTGGAGAGCCATCTGGTGATCTCCCCGGCGGCACATCTGAATCGGCAGCACGAAACCAGTCTCAGCGAGGAAGATGTGCTGGCGCTGGCGGACGTGGTGCATCCGATCCGGGCAGTAGGAGCCGCGATTTCCAGTGGGTCATTTCAGACCATGGGGATGCTGGTGGCGCCCTGCTCAATGCACTCCCTGGCTGCCATCGCCAATGGCGTTACCGATAATCTGCTGACACGGGCAGCAGATGTCGTGCTAAAAGAACGCAGGCGGCTGGTGTTAATGGTGCGGGAAACGCCATTACATGCCGGTCATCTGCGTAATATGCAATATGCGACTGAATGTGGTGCGATTATTTTCCCTCCGGTGCCGGCTCTGTATGCCCGGCCACAAACTGTTGAGGAGATTATCTCCCACAGTGTGGCGCGCGCGCTGAGCTTATTTGGTATTGATTGTGCGGAATTACCACGTTGGGGAGAGACAGTAAACTTATTAAGTGGGAGTGAAGAGTCGTGATTATTGGACCCTATATTAATGGGGCCGCCGTACTGACTGGCGGCATTGTTGGGGCACTACTGAGTAATAAACTCCCTGAACGCGTACGCACCTCGATGCCGCAGATTTTTGGCGCCGCTTCAATGTGTATGGGCATCATTCTGGTCACCAAAATTGCCCATATGCCGGTGATGGTGCTGGCGGTGATCCTCGGTTCACTGTTAGGGGAGTTAGTTTATCTGGAAAAAGGCATTGGCAAGCTTGGAGCGAAAGCGCGCGGGTTAGTGGAATTAGTTGTCCGCTCCGAGCCAGGCAGTGAGGAGTCGCAGCAGCAATTTTTACAGAGCTATGTGGCGATTATTGTGCTGTTTTGCGCCAGTGGCACCGGGATTTTTGGTTCGATGCATGAGGGGATGACCGGTGATTTCAGTATCCTGATTGCCAAATCGTTCCTCGATGTGTTTACCGCCGCTATTTTTGCTACCACGCTCGGCTTCGCGGTGGCGATTGTCGCAGTGCCACAGCTGATTATTCAGTTACTGCTGGCCTATGGCGCGGTATTTATTCTGCCACTGACCACGCCAGCGATGCAGGCGGATTTTTCCGCCGTCGGCGGCGTACTGATGTTTGCCACCGGTTTTCGTATCTGTGGCATTAAGATATTCCCGGTAGCCAATATGTTACCAGCGCTGGTACTGGCAATGCCTATATCGGCGTTATGGAGCGCCGTATTTTAATTATTTAACCTGCAAATATCGCATCATAAACAGACTATTTTTATCCCACACTGATTATTACCCGACGTAATAATCAGTGTGGCATCTTGTCGTTATTAATAAAATAAAAAATATAAATACGCTCAATACTTCAAAGAAAAAATTATATCTCAACAGGTTAAAGGCACCAGGGGGCGTCCTTTACCTTGAATCACCGTAAGAAAAGTCAAGGTAGAATTAAAATGAAAAAAATATCTTTAGCGATACTGTTTTCCTGTCTGCTGCCAACTGTTATCTGTGCAGCAGAAAACAGCAGCCCGTCAGCGGAAATATTACAGGTCACCTCTTATGCCGATAATGGCAGCCAGGGTACGTTGCGCTGGGCATTAGAAAAAAACAATCAACACCCAGGACACTATCGCATTGAATTACATGCCATCGGCAACAAGCCGTATGTCATTAAACTGCAACAGCCGCTGCCTGCCATCCGCGGACCGGTAGAGATTATCAATACCGACTGGCGCAAAACCAGTGACTATATTGCGATTGACGGTTCCGGCTATATCAAACCGGTTGATCCACGAGCCTGCCCGGGCGCGGTTGCGGGCCAGTACGGCGCCAATGTGCGCACCACCAGCCTGCCAGGTCTGGTGTTGCGCGATACCGACCATGTGACGCTACAGGGGCTGGAAATCAGTAACTTTTGCATCGGGATCTTAATTAACCGCGCCAGTGATAACCTGCTGGAAGATAACCGTATTGTCGCGAACCATGGTGGCGCTGGCATTATGTTAACCGGCGATGATGGCAAAGGTAATTCCACCATCACAACCACACAAAGAAATAAAATCATCCGCAATACTTTTATTAATAATGGCGATGCAATGGAGGCCACTCGTGGCGCATCATTTAATCTGATTGCCGATAACTTTATTACTACCGATAAAAGTAATCAGGAACCCTCTCAGGGTATCGAGCTGTTGTGGGGGAACGATAATCAAATCATCCGTAACCACTTTGAAAATTACTCTGATGGTGTTCAGCTTAACTGGGGCAACCGCAACTATATTGCGGCCAATACCTTTACCAACTTGTCATCCGCCGTCACCTTAAGCGGCAGCGAAAATATCGTGGACGGCAATATTATGATCGGCAACCGGGTGGCGGTTTCGGTGCGTCCACAGGGCGAAGCGGGTAAAGATGGCAGCTTTGGTATTAACCGTATCACCGGTCCTTCGGATAACCGCATCAGTGAAAATATTATGGTCGATAACGGTAAAGATATTAAGCGCTGCTTTGCCGGTGGCAGTTGTGTCGAAGGTGAAGCTGGCGCGATTGTCTTTAACGTGCCGGGACTGGAACACGCCGCCTTTATTGGCAATCGTGGCGGCGGTATCAGTAATGACACCAGTCAGCTGGAAAAAATCTGCGCGATTGATGGTCAGAGCGCCGGTTGCGAATCGGTGCCGAATGAGGGCCAGACGGCTCCGCGTCTGAGCCAGGTCAGGCTGCATAACAGCGAGCTAAGCGTTGATGGTCAGGTCAATGGTGTGGCTAACACCCTGTACCGTATTGAATTCTTCTCAAATCGTCGTGCCAGTGAAGATGAGGCCGAAGACTTCCTCGGTTATCAGATGGTGCCGATCAATGCCAACGGCAAAGCCAGCTTCCACTACCTGCGGGCACTGCCCGCCGGTTTGCAGGTCGCCAATATTACCGCCACCGCCACCAATAATGACGGCGCAACTTCACCATTAAGTCACCCGGTGATGGTCCGGTAGCGACTTCACTTAAATCTGCGCCTGACGACAGCGTGCCATGCCGCTCAGGCGCATAAAACGGACGTTTACCTGTGCAAAATGTTAATCCGCTGGCGACGATCGGCGACTATTTGCAGCAGCAGCATGTGCTGACACTCTGTAGCGGCGAGCGCGATTCACTGTGGTGCGCCAGCTGCTTTTATGTTTTTGATCGGGACGAAGTGGCATTTCTGCTGATGAGCGCCAGCAGCACCGAGCATGGCGCATTGATGCAACAGCAGGCCCTGGTTGCCGGCACGGTCAGCGATCAGACTAAAACCGTGGCGCTGATCCGTGGCGTGCAGTATCAGGGAGAAGTCAGTTGCTTAAGCGGCGATGAAGCGCAGCGCGCCCGCACGCACTACCAGCGGCGTTTCCCGCTGGCAAAACTTATCACTACGCCAGTATGGAAAATCCGGATTAACCGGCTAAAAATGACCAATAACCGGCTGGGTTTTGGCAGAAAACTGCACTGGCTGCGCAACGTTACGTAGATGGGCGGCGAGAACGGCGCCCCTACGGATGGTGCAGCGGCGGCATTTTCGCCGCCCGCTCAGCCTTTAGTTAACGGTAAATCCCAGCATCATGCCGGTATCTTCATGCTCCAGCAGATGGCAGTGCGCCATATAAGCATTCTGCGCATCAGCAACATAGTTAAAGCGCACCAGCACTTCGCTGCGCCAGCCCTCAACGCGCACCATGTCTTTCCAGCCACTGCGGTGCGCTTCCGGCGCTTTACCGTTTTCCGACAGAATGCGGAACTGGGCGCCGTGAATATGGAACGGATGCAGCATGGCGTCGCCTTCACCGGAAATGGTCCACTTTTCATAATCGCCTAATCTGGCGGCAAACATCGGCTTGTCCATATCATAGGGCAGGCCGTTGATCTTATTGCCGTGATGGAAATCGTAACTTGCCGGGTCGCCAGCCATTGCACGGTGATCCATTGCGCCGTCGCCATCTTTATCGTCGTGCGCATCCATCGCCATCCCGGCCATCGCTTTATTGCCATACTTGCGCATCAGCGCCTGCATCCCGAGCTGGTCCAGTTGCGGATCCATCATCAGTTGCAGCCAGCGGTTAGTGATGCCTTCGCTGGCGGGCAGCGGCGGCAGATCGACCAGTTTGTCCGGCAGCTGACCACTGGCCTGAATCGCCAGCGGGATAACGTTTAACAGCGGCAGCGGCTGGTCAAACGGCATCAGCGTCATCCCCATCTGACGCACCGGCAGGGTCACCAGGTCAAACGCTTTGCCATCTTTGGTATCGACCAGCACTTCAAAGCGCTCACCTGGCATCATCGCCAGCTCCGTGACTTTAACCGGTTCAGCCAGCAGGCCGCCGTCGCTGGCAATCACATACAGCGGGCGATGATCGCTGGCCGCCAGTTTCAGGGAACGGGCGTTACAGCCATTCAGCAAGCGCAGACGCAGCCAGCCGCGCGGCACCGCCTGCTGCGGATACTGCACGCCGTTGGTTAACATCATATTGCCAAACCAGCCCACCGCCGCGCTGAGAATATCCAGCTGATAATCGATTTTACTGCCGTCGGCGCTAAGCTGTTTATCCTGTAAAATCAGCGGAATATCATCGACGCCCCACTGCTTCGGCAGCATCAGTTTTTCACTGTCGTTATCCTGCATAATCACCAGCCCCGCCAGCCCCTGCGCCACCTGATAGCCGGTTTCACCATGCTGATGAGGGTGGAACCAGCAGGTAGCCGCCGGCTGGTCGGGGGTAAAACTCACCGTGCGGCGCTGGCCCGGCTCAATGCGCGCCTGCGGTCCGCCATCCACTGCGCCGGGGATCTCCAGCCCGTGCCAGTGCAGGGTGGTGGCCTGCGGCAGCCGGTTGTCGATATTGACGCTAATCGGTTTGCCGCGCTCCAGCAGCAGCGCCGGCCCCAGCAGATTGCCGTTATAACCCCAGCTCGGCACTTGCTTGCCGTTCCAGGTTGAAAAACCACTCTGAGCGGTTAGCGTGACTTCGCCGCGCGGGTCGGCACTCAGCAGCTCGGGAATCGGCAGCATCGGACGGGTTGCGGCCATCAGCGAGCGGCTCCAGAGTGGTAACGCACCGGCAGCACTGAGCGCAGCGCTCAGCTTAATAAAATCACGGCGTAACATCATTGCATCCTTTACAGTAAAAGTTATTGCGCAGCTTAAACCCTCCCCCGGCGGTAAGGTCAAGTTCAATCAGATTCATCATGTTGGTGGAAACTGATGAAAATGGCTGTTGAAGGCAGTTTAAGCGGCAAAATTGTCTGAACCCGGAGTCTAACTGTGCTAACGTCAGGTTATAGCAACTTTGTGAGAAGAATTATGAAGAAAGGCATCAAGGCTCTGTTTCTGACCGGTCTGCTGGGTTTTTCCTGCTCCAGCTTTGCGCTGAGCGAATCAGAAGCGGAAGATCTTGCGGATCTGACCGCGGTATTTGTCTACCTGAAAAATGACTGTGGCTATCAGGATCTTCCCGATGCCCAGATTCGTAAAGCCCTGATGTTTTTTGCCCAGCAAAACCGTTGGGATTTAACCAATTACGCCAGTTACAACATGAAAGCGTTAGGCGAAGACAGCTACCGTGATTTGAGCGGTATTGCCATCGCGAATGATAAAAAGTGTAAGTCTCTCGCACGTGATTCCCTGAGCCTGCTGGCCTACGTAAAATAACCCACCGCGATTACTCCACTGCTGATAATTTGACCGTGCAACCACGGTCAGAGTTAGCTATTATGTGCCGCCCATTTTTCCTGGCTACTTTGAGGAGATCCTCCATGGCTCAAAATGAAATGTGGTATGAAACACTTCATGCCGGTTTCGGACAATATTTCACGGTTGATAAACAGCTGTATCGTGAAAAGACCGAACATCAGGATCTGATTATCTTTGAAAATGCTGCTCTGGGTCGCGTTATGGCGCTTGACGGCGTGGTACAAACCACCGAGCGCGATGAGTTTATCTACCACGAGATGATGACCCATGTGCCGCTACTGGCGCACGGCGCGGCGAAGAAAGTGCTGATTATTGGCGGCGGCGATGGCGCAATGCTGCGTGAAGTCAGCCGTCATCAATCGGTTGAGCAGATCACCATGGTGGAAATTGACGCCGGGGTGGTTACCTTCTGCAAACAGTATCTGCCAAACCACAGCGCCGGAGCCTATGAGGATCCGCGCTTTACGCTGGTAATAGATGATGGCGTTAACTTCGTTAATCAGTGCAGCGAAAAATTCGACGTTATTATCTCTGACTGTACCGACCCGATTGGTCCTGGCGAAAGTCTGTTTACCTCTGAATTTTACGCCGGATGCCACCGCAGCCTTAATCAGAATGGCATCTTCGTGGCGCAGAATGGCGTTTGTTTCCTGCAACAGGACGAAGCCATCAACAGTCACCGCAAGCTGGGTCACTACTTCAGTGATGTCAGCTTCTATCAGGCAGCGATCCCGACCTATTATGGCGGCATTATGACCTTTGCCTGGGCGAGTGATAATCCAGCTTTGCGCCAGCTTGATAGCGCAACCCTGCAGGCGCGTTTTGCTGCAGCGGGTATAACCTGCCGTTACTATAATCCGGCGATCCACACTGGCAGCTTTGCCCTGCCGCAATATCTGTTGAATGCACTGTCAGACGCAAGCTGACTGGGCATTTATAAGGGGGTGAACTAAATTGCAAAAGCTGAAACTACATGGCTTCAACAACCTGACAAAGAGCCTGAGTTTTTGTATCTATGATATTTGCTATGCGAATACCGCTGCGGAGCGCGACGGATACATTGCCTATATTGATGAGCAATACAACGCCAATCGTCTGACTGAAATCCTGAGCGAAACCTGCTCGATCATTGGCGCTAATGTGCTGAATATCGCCCGTCAGGATTACGAACCACAAGGGGCCAGCGTCACCATTCTGGTGAGCGAAGAGCCTATTGACCCGCGTGATATCGATAACTCGGAACATCCTGGTCCACTGCCGAACTCCGTGGTGGCCCATCT
Organism: Winslowiella toletana; assembly: GCF_017875465.1. Lineage (NCBI taxonomy): Bacteria > Pseudomonadati > Pseudomonadota > Gammaproteobacteria > Enterobacterales > Erwiniaceae > Winslowiella > Winslowiella toletana. The sequence continues at coordinate 3,331,954 of NZ_JAGGMQ010000001.1, read as the reverse complement.
GGATAAGAGCCATATCTGCGTCCATACCTACCCGGAAAGTCACCCGGAAGGCGGACTCTGCACTTTCCGCGCCGATATCGAGGTCTCTACCTGCGGTGTCATCTCGCCGCTAAAAGCGCTGAACTACTTAATTCATCAACTGGAATCTGACATCGTCACTATCGACTATCGTGTGCGTGGCTTTACCCGTGACGTTAACGGCGTAAAACACTTTATTGATCACGAGATTAATTCGATTCAGAACTTTATGTCTGAAGATATGAAGTCGATGTACGACATGATGGATGTGAACGTTTATCAGGAGAATATCTTCCACACTAAGATGCTGCTGAAAGAGTTCGACTTAAAACACTACCTGTTTAACACCAAACCGGAAGATTTGCGCCCGCAAGAGCACAAACGCATTACCGATTTGTTGTGGAAAGAGATGCGTGAAATTTACTACGGCCGCAATATCCCTGCCGTGGGATTGAAAACGCTGTAACAGTGGGCGGCGAGAATGGCATCTAACTTTTTGGCTGATGTCCATTTCTCGCCGACCCAGGGGTTCTAAGCCGCAACCGCCGAAATTTCCAGGAAGATCATTTCAAATCGGTCAGAGGGTCCGTGTACGGGCTTCGATATATATCAACAAAAACTTCCTTTGAAGACATAAAGTTACCTATTGAAACAACATCATTACTCTCATAGCTTCGCCAGCATTCCGCCTCAATACTACATGTTTTTTGTGGTTCATATCCCTTAACTCTTAAGTAATTCCGGATCTCACTGCTGTCAGTGGCCCCTTGAAAATGAACTGAAAAAACAAGAGCTTCCGGACCGGTAATGTTAGTAAAATCAAAATTATAGTTGTCTGAAATCCTGGGCATTTGTTTCAGCAGTTCAGGCGTATAGAATTCGTACTTCAGCCAGTCCTGCTCGGTGTAAGATGCAGAGCCTGCAAACTCCAGCTTAAGAAACGTCCAGACAGCGGCCAGAATAATTCCGGCAACAAGAATTGCGCCAGTCCAAAATTTCGTGCGTTTTCTCATAGTCCCATCCTGCCGTTGCTGGCACCAATAATCGCAAACGTCCCGTTCTGCTGCGGCAGGATCACGTTACCGGACAGAAAATCATTGTAGGGTACAATCGTCCGCATGAACGGCGGCAGCAGCCCTTTACGTGGCCGTCAGTGGGGAAATTTTTCCGGATCCGGGAACAGCAGCGGCTGGAACGTCTCGTTTTTCCAGCTACCAATCTTGCCGTAATAGTCCCAGCGCTTCAGGGCTTCTTTCTTGCTGACCGGCCACAGCTGATTAAAGGGATTCTGAACTGACACCACACGGTAAAAAACCCAGCAGGTCTGAGACCAGATCCTCGCCGCCGAAACCGCTGTCAGTTACCAGGTTATTGGGAAACGATCCCTGAAACGCCTCAAACTTACGCGCCATGGTCATCATCATCGCCAGCGCGATGCTTTTCTGCTCCCAGTGAGGCCGCCCGCGCCGGTTGCGCCAGGTCATCACCTTGCCCGAACGTAACAACCCGTAAGGAGACGTCATCCCCTGAGCGTACGTCACATCATAGAACTCTGTTCCCGAAGCCTCTCCTCGGGTCATTCTGCTAAGTAAGTTACGAATATCAGAACCCTGTGCGTGGCCCAGATCCACCCAGCCAAGCACTTCGGTATAAATCAAACCCGTCGGTCGAGAAGCAGCATATTTGCCGTCGATAATTTCCGATCGTTTACTCATCCTGAGTGTTCCTTCCTGTGCTCATCTCACACGCAATTTACCATAACAACCGACAAGATAAAAAAGAGGATAATGGGGTCCGCCTGGTTAGCGCAGGGCTATTTCAGACTCAGCAGGGGGTTGTCTCTGGCTGCCTTACGCCGTCAGCATCAGCTGAAACGGCTGCCCGGTCAGTTCAGTGCGTACATCGGCTTCCAGATATTTATCGGTAATAATATCGGTCAGTCCCTGCAATGGCGACACGCAAAACAGTGACCAGGAGCCGTACTTACTGCTGTCAGCCAGCAACACGCGACGGCGCGAATTGACCAGCAGATCCTGCTTCAGCCCGGCTTTCTCCTCGGTCGGGGTAGTAATGCCCTTCTCCAGACTCCATGAGTTACAGCTGACAAAAGCGATATCCGGATAGACAGTGCGCAGAAAACGTCGGCCATGATCGCCAATACAGGACTGGCTGGAATCATCGATACGGCCACCGATAATCGTCACCTCAATCTGCTTAAACTCTGACAGAAACAGCGCAATATGCAGATCCGCGGTAATCACCCGCAGTTGCAGATGCGTCAGCTCGCGCGCCAGTTCCAGCATGGTGGTGCCAGCATCCAGCACCACCGAATCGCCAGATTTGACCAGACTTGCCGCCTGATGGGCGATCGCCTGCTTCTCGGCCAGATGACGCTGCGACTTCTCCTGAGTGGTCGGCTGGGCGGGGATAAAGCGATTCAGCGTTACACCGCCATGCGTGCGGCTAATCACGCCCTCCTGATCAAGCTTAATCAGGTCACGGCGAATGGTGGCTGGCGACGCTGAAATGGCGGCGACCAGCTGTTCAACAGTGACCAGATTATGACTTTTCAGATAGTCCATAATCTGATCGAGGCGGCTTTGTCCCTTCATATTTCCTTATGCCAGTTGCATCGCGAGTTGGATGGAAATCGCCATGCTCTCAGACTTCGCTTTACCTGTCCAGGCAATATCAAATGCCGTGCCATGGTCAGCAGAAGTGCGGATAAACGGCAGTCCGGCGGTGATATTCACCCCGTCATAGAAACCCAACAGCTTCAGCGGAATATGTCCCTGGTCGTGATACATCGCCACCACCATGTCATACATCCCTTCATAACACTGCAGATAGACGGTATCCGGCGGGCACGGACCATAAACATTGATGCCTTTGGCTTTCATCGCTTCGACGGCAGGTCCGACGATAGTGATCTCTTCATCGCCAAACAGGCCATTTTCACCGGCATGCGGATTTACGCCCGCCACCGCGATACGCGCATGGTCATAACCCACACGCTTCATAAAGGTATCCGCCATCGCAATGGTGGTTTCCACCCGCTCGCGTCCCAGCGTATCAAGGAACTTACGCAGTGCAATATGGGTGGTGACGTGGATCACTTTCAGTCGATCGGTATACAGCACCATGGCGTAATCTTTGCTGTCCGTCAGCTGCGCCAGCAGTTCGGTATGGCCCGGATAGATATGCCCGGCAGAGTGCAGCGCTTCCTTATTCAGTGGCGCCGTAGCGATAGCGTGCACCTCACCGGCCATTGCCAGCGCTGTGGCGCGTTTTATGCAGCGATATGCCAGATCACCCGCCTCGGACTGCACCACTCCCGGTTTTAACCCCTGCGGATCCACCAGCGGCTCGTCGATAATATTAATAATGCCTGGCGCAAAGTGCGCATCTGACACCTTATCCAGCACGCGTAATTCCACTTGCGGCGTAATATTCAGGCTCAGTATGCGACGCAGCGTAGTGGCGCATCCCACCACCACGGCCGGTGCGCCGGACAGCTCACCTTCGGCCAGTGACTTGATAATAATTTCCGGACCGATACCTGCCGGGTCGCCCATGGTAACCGCAATAATTTTACTCACTCGACTTCTCCTCAATAAAACGAATAACTTCTACCAGGGTGTTTTCATCACCAAAGCCACCGGCCTTGGTCATCACCAGCATGTGTTGATACCTGTTCAGCAGATGACCGTAAGGCACACAGCCCGCCACCTGCCCTTTAATCTGAAATCCGCTGGCGCCCAGCCGCCGCGCAATCGCCAGCGCCACATCCCCACCGGAAAGATAAAGCCCGGCTGGCTCGGCCTGCGGCAAAATCGCCGCGGTCAGCTCGCCGAGCTGCTGGCAAATTTGTTCACCTAATTGCTGACGTGAGATCTGATGCTGCTGGCACAGCGCCGCAATCGTATGGCGCTGATCTGCCTGCTGGCAGGTGCGGATAATGCAGTGCTCTCCCTGCTGAAGCGCCGTGATGGCCTGTTGCAGCCAGCTGCTGCTCTGCGGCCACGGCGGTTGCTGAAACAGCGCGGTGATATCGATATCCACCAGCGTCACAGAATGCTGGGTTTGCAGCCGCGCAATCTGCTGCCGGGCGATATCACTCATCGAACCCACCACCGCCAGCAGCGGCGCTGCGGGACGATCGGACAGCAAGGCGCCGAGCGCATCACTTAATCCGGCGGATCCGGCCAGCAGCGGTTTTTCCGCCAGCTGCGCGGCAGCGCGCATCAGGCGCTGAATATCGTGATCCGATTCGGCATCAACCACCAGTAAACGCGTGCCCTGATGCAGATGGTGTTGCAGCCGCTGCGCTAACGTATCGGAGCGCAGCTCATCAAGGCTCAGCACCGCGCCGCTCAGGTCACTTTGCGCCTGCAGCCGCGCCAGTACGCTGGCGTCGCCTACCGGGGTTTTCGGGTCACTGGCAAATTCGGTGGCGGTCAGCAATTGTCCGTCGATCAGGCAATAGCCGCCGCGCGTGGTGCGGCCCAGCTTAGGAACCGCAGGCGCTATTAACGCCAGCTGTCTGCCGCTGGCCAGCAGCGCCGCTTCAATCTCCGCTCCCGGATTACCGCGCAGGGTGGAGTCGATTTTTTTAAAAATCCAGCCATCACGCACTCTCTCCACGCCAGCCGCCATTGCCTGACGGGTGCGTTCGGCAGCCTGAGGCGCACTCAGCGCCCGGCTGTCGGTGCTGATTACCCAGACATCAGCCTCGGCGCTGTTTAGCGCGCTGTTGCAGTCAAACAGTACATTGACCCGCGCACCGGCCCTTGCCAGCCCGCTGCCGGCGTCATTCGCGCCGGTAAAATCATCGGCAATCACCCATACCGGGGTTTTCCACTGCGTCATCTGTTCTCCATCAGGGTTGAAAGATTGCGGTAGTCATCATGCCACACAACCCGATAATGATTATATTCAATCACGATTGATTATATGTGAGCAAGATCAAATTAATCAAAATCAATTTGTCTTATAAAATTAGCCAGCAGTTGTGACAGCCGTCGCGTTGAAATGACGAATTACAATCACCAGCGATTCCAGCAAGCGATCGCCAGGAGAAAAGGCAGAAATAATGAATATCAACAGCACCCTTATCAGCGGCTACCAGGCGCTTAACGACATTGGCTATCTGCTGCAGGACAAGCAGAGCGTATTGCTGGTCAGCGATAAAAATATTGTGGCGATCCCGGCAGTACAACAGCTTATTGCGCAAGTGAAGTCGCATGTCGGCAGCCTGAAAATTATCGACAGCGTGCCGCCGGAACCAAGCCAGCACGACGTCGCGGCCATTCTGGCGCCGCTGGAGACGCAAGGTATTGATATGGTGATTGGCATTGGCGGCGGCAGCGTGCTGGACGTCGCCAAGCTGCTGTCGGTGCTGTGTGTGGATAACGCGCCAACGCTGGATGCCCTGCTGGCCGGTGACAAGCCGCTGACGCGCACCACCACTCTGCTGATCCCGACCACCGCCGGAACGGGCTCCGAAGCGACGCCGAACGCGATTCTGGCGATCCCGGAAAAAGAGACCAAGGTAGGCATTATTTCGCCAGTGATGTTACCGGATTTTGTCGCGCTGGTGCCGGAACTGACCACCAGCATGCCCGCCCATATCGCGTCTTCTACCGGCATTGATGCGCTCTGCCATCTGATTGAGTGCTTTACCGCAACTGTCTCGAATCCGGTCAGTGATAACTACGCGCTAATCGGTATGAGAAAGCTGTTTGCCAGCCTTGAAACCACCCTTGCCGAACCGGCAAACCTTAGCGCCCGTCTCGATATGTTGTGGGCCTCTTACTACGGCGGCGCAGCGATTGCCCATGCCGGCACCCATCTGGTTCACGCCATGTCCTATCCGCTGGGCGGCAAATACCATATCCCGCACGGCGTGGCGAACGCCATTCTGCTGGCGCCCTGCATGCGCTTTGTGCGCCCGGCGGCAGTGAGCAAATTTGCTCAGGCATACGACCTGCTGCCCGATGCGAATCCTTCACTGACGGAAGAGGCGAAATCGCACGCGCTGGTCGACTACTTCGCCGCGCTGGTTAAACGCCTGAAACTGCCCGCCAGCCTTGATGAGCTGGGGATCAATGCTGACCACCTGCCCTACCTGGTGGAAGCTGCGCTGGATGTGCAGCGCCTGATGAAAAATGTTCCGGCAGCGGTCAGCGCCAGTGATGTACGCGATATCTACCTGACGCTGTTTCCGACACTCAATCACGAATAAATTCCGAGGATAAGATGAGCAAAAAAATTGACGGCGTACTCACCGCCATTGTCACCGCCTTTGACCGCGACGGCGCGTATAACGCCAGCGCGATGCGCCAGCAGATCCAGCGTCAGCTAAAAGCCGGTAATGGCATCTTCTGCGGCGGGACTAACGGCGAATTCTTTGTGCTGAACGAGCAGGAGAAGCTGGCAGTGACCGAAACCTGCGTTGATGAAGTGGCGGGCAGCGCAAATGTGGTCGCCCATATCGGCGAGATCTCGACGCGTGAAACCATTCGTCTTGGCAGGCAGGTAGCAAAACTGGGTGTGGATGCGGTTTCGGTTATCACGCCCTATTTTGTGCCGCTAAAACAGGAAGAGCTGATTGCGCACTATCGCGCTGTGGCCGACGCCCTTGAGGTGCCGCTATTCCTCTACAACATCCCGGCGCGCACCGGCAATACCCTGCAACCGGACACCGTGCGCACGCTGGCGGCGCATCCGAATATCATCGGCATCAAAGACAGCGCCGGGAGCTATGAAAGCCTGAGCGGCTTTTTAAAGGCAGCCGAAGGCATCGACAACTTTAACGTGCTGAATGGGCCGGATTCGCTGATTCATCAGGGCTTTGTCGATGGCTGTTCCGCCTGTATTTCCGGGCTGGCCAACGTGGCGCCTGACGAAATTAACGCTATCTGGGCGCACTTTAACGCCGGTGATATCGAAGCCTCGCATAAAGCCCAGCAAAACGTCACCGGCCTGCGTACCGATCTGTACAGCGTCGCCTTCTCTCCGGCAGCGGTGAAAAAAGCGCTGGCGCTGATGGGCCATGATGTCGGCGACAGCCGCTATGCGGTGCAGTTCAGCGCAGAAGACGAACAACGCATTCGTCAGATCGTGAACCAGTACCTGCAATAAAAAAATTTAATAAAACCATTTCCGATTTGCTGAAGCGGGTGTTGCCTTACACACCCAGGGTTCATTACGTCTGTTAAGAGGCTGAAATGAAAGAATTTACCGCTGAAGATACGCTAATTATTATCGGCATCGTCATAGCGTACATCCTGTTTACCACCTGGTTAACCTACCGGTTAAGAAGTAAAAGCTCAGGCGATTTTATGGAAGGCTCGCGTGCGATGCCGGCCTTTATTGTCGGAGTGATGTTAATGTCAGAATATATCGGCGCAAAATCCACTATCGGTACCGCACAGGCGGCATTTGAAGATGGTTTCGCCGCTTCCTGGTCGGTAATTGGCGCGGCGATTGGTTTCCCCATCTTTGGCCTGTTGCTGGTTAAACGCATCTACAACACCGGGAAAATCACTATTTCTGGTGCGATTGCCGAGAAATATGGTAACTCCACTAAAAATATTATCTCGCTAATTATGATTTACGCCCTGCTACTGGTTAACGTGGGTAACTATGTCAGCGGCGCGGCGGCCATTTCAACAGTACTAAAAGTGAACCTGCCGGTAGCGGCGTTTATTACCGCGGTCGTCAGTACCTTCTACTTCGCCTTTGGCGGCATGAAAGGGATGGCCTGGGTTACGCTGCTACACAGTGGCATCAAGTATTTTGGCGTACTGGTGATCCTTGGTGTGGCGCTGCATATGACCGGCGGTATTACCCCAATGGTGCAAAATATGCCGGACTTCTACTGGACATGGGACGGCAATATCGGCGCCAGCACCATTTTTGCCTGGCTGATTGGCACCATTGGATCCATCTTCTGTACCCAGTTTGTCATTCAGGCGATCTCTTCCACCAAAGATGCCAAATCGGCCAAACGCGCCACCTGGGTCGCTTTCCTGTTCTGTCTGCCCATTGCGATTGCCATCGCGATTATCGGTGTGGCGGCGAAATACCTGCATCCGGAGATCAACAGCCTGTATGCATTACCGGTGTTCCTGCAGGATATGAACCCATGGCTGGCGGGGATTGTCACCACCTCACTGGTGGCATCGATCTTCGTCAGTGTCAGTACCGTCGCGCTGGCGATTGCCTCGCTGATTGTTAAAGACTTCTATGTGCCTTATCGCAACCCAACGCCAGAGCGCGAATTTAAAATGACGCGCTGGTTATCACTGGCGATTGGTTTCGCGCCACTGATTTTCGTGCTGTTCGTGCCGGAAGTGCTGAAGCTGTCATTCTTTACCCGCGCCATTCGCCTGTCGATTTCAGTCGTGGCAATGATTGCCTTCTACCTGCCGTTCTTTAAGAGCGCGCGCGGCGCGAATGCAGGGCTGATTGGCGCCTGTGTGGTGACCTCGGTCTGGTATATGTTGGGCGATCCGTTTGGCATCAACAACATGTATGTCGCGCTGGTGACCCCGGCGGTGATCATGTTAATCGACCGTCTGATCCCGACGCGCGCAGAAAAACAGAGCAAAAAAACCAAACCCCAAATTCAGAAAAGTGGAGCCTGATATGACTATGGAAACTGTCGCCGTTGAACGCACTGGCCTGCTAACCGGTAATCAACAACAGCTAAGCGCGATGCTGCCTTCGGCCTGCCCGCAGAACCATGCCGCTAATCTGTTACCGTTACCGGACGGCGATCTGCTCTGTACATGGTTTGCCGGTACTCAGGAAGGTATTGCTGATATCTCCATCTACTGCTCGCGGCTGGAAAAAGGCAGTGAGCGCTGGTCTGCCGCGGAAAAGCTGTCGGAAGATCCGACCCGCTCCGAACAGAACCCGGTGCTGTTCCTCGATCCGGATGATATTTTGTGGCTGCTGTATACCGCGCAGAAATCGGGCAATCAGGATACCGCGATTGTGCGCTACCGCCAGTCGCGCGATTTTGGTCGCAGCTGGGGAGCTATCGAAACGCTGCTCGATCAGCCGGGCACCTTTATCCGTCAGCCAGTGGTGGTTTTAAATAACGGCGACTGGCTGCTGCCGGTGTTCTACTGCCGCACCACGCCGGGCGAGAAATGGGTCGGTAACCATGATGTCAGCGCGGTAAAAATCTCCAGCGATAAAGGCAAAAGCTGGCGCGATGTGGCGGTGCCGGAAAGTACCGGCTGTGTGCACATGAATATCACCCTGCTGAAGGATGGCTCGCTGCTGGCGTTGTACCGCAGCCGCTGGGCGGACTTTATCTATCAGAGCCGTTCAACCGATGGCGGCAACAGCTGGTCTGCGCCACAGGCAACGGAACTGCCCAACAATAACTCGTCAATTCAGGTGACAACACTGCACAACGGCCATCTGGCGCTGGTGTTTAACAAGATGAGCGCCGCCGATGCCACTGAACGCCGCGCCTCGCTGTATGACGAAATTGAAGATGAGGACGACGATGTGGCGGTAGCGCTGGAGCCAAAAGCACATACCGGCCGCAGCGCATTCTGGGGCGCGCCGCGTGCGCCTATGACGCTGGCGATCTCTACCGATGGCGGCAAAAGCTGGCCGCAGCAGCGCAATCTGGATGAGGGCGATGGCTACTGCATGACCAACAACTCACAGCAGAAACTGAATCGCGAATTCTCCTATCCCAGCATTAAGCAGGGCATTAACGGCGAACTGCATATTGCTTACACCTATTTCCGTCAGGCAATTAAATATGTGCGCGTCAACGAGGCGTGGCTGACAGGAGATAAAGCATGATCGCCGGTAATCTTAATGCACTGACGCTGGCGACCCTGCCAGCTTCACTCTGGTCGCTGTTGTCACAACCGCAATACAGTCTGGCGGCGTTGCAGGCCCATGATGACGGCAAAATCCAGCCGCCAGGCGCTGACTGGTTCTGCCATATTGGCGCGGCGCAGACCGCGCCCGCAGCGACGCGTCATACTGAGTTTCATCGCCACTATTTAGATATTCAGGTGCTGCTGGCAGGCGAGGAGATCATTAATTTCTCCTGCCTGGATGCCCGTCAGCAGCAGGCGGAAGAGCGCAAGCCGGATCTGTTTATCCTCGCCAGTCCGCAGCTGACACAAGCGATACATCTGCGCGCCGGTGATTTTGTCACCTTCTATCCCGGCGAGGCGCATCAGGCGTTGTGCGCCGCAGGTAAACCCGCACAGGTACGCAAAGCGGTATTTAAAATTCCGCTGGCGATGCTGGAGGCGCAGTGATGAAGCGTCATGCGCTGGTAACCGGCGCCAGTTCCGGGATAGGCGCCGCGATAACGCAAACGTTATTGCAGGAGGGCTGGGCGGTGACCGGACTCAGCCGCACCCTTGTCAGCGACGATAATCCGGCGTTTCAATCGCTCCCGGTTGATCTGTTTGACACTGCGGCGCTGAAGCAGGCGCTAAGCAGTCTGTCGCCGGTGGATGCGGTGATTCATGCTGCGGGGATGATGAAAGCAGCGCCTCTCGGTGAACTGGATGAAACCATCAGTGAACAGCTGTGGCAGCTGCATATTCGTGTGGCGGAGGTGCTGGCCAATCAGCTGGCACCACAACTGCCTGCGGGCGGCCGCATTGTGCTGCTCGGCAGTCGCACCTCGACCGGCGCCGCCGGTCGCAGCCAGTACGTCACCACTAAATCCGCGATGAGAGGGATGATCAGAAGCTGGGCGGCGGAGCTGGCCGGACGCGGCATAACGGTCAATATCGTCGCGCCAGGCGCGACCGAGACGCCAATGCTGAAACAACCGGGACGCGAAAGCTCACCGCCGAAGTTGCCGCCGATTGGGCGTTTTATTCAGCCACAGGAGGTGGCCGGACTGGTGAATTATCTGCTGTCACCACTGGCCGGGGCAATTACCGGTCAGGAGCTGGTGATTTGCGGCGGTGCATCGTTGTGAATTTTGCGGACGGGTTCAATCCCGTCCCGATTATTTTCCCTGTAAAAACAGTCGGTAGGCGGCGATCACCGCGAGAAAATCCTCCACACCGCAGAATGACAGACTCTCTTCATCGTAATAGCTCATGCCCTCTTCCATACCGTCATCTTCGATATTCAGCTGATTGGCGCGGATAATAATCTCCTCATCATCCATCCACAAACTGTACTCATGACCGACATGTTGCCACTGGCGCTCACTGCCTTTAATCGCTTGCACCGCCGCTTCAACATCGTCCAGCAGCGTGAGATTCTCTTTTACTTCTTCATTAAACCAGTGCCCCACAACTTCATGGCCCATCGACATACGTACCTTCACCCCGCCGGTGAGATCACGTAAAAATTCATATTCCATTGTACTTTCCTCTGCCAGCCAGACGGCCTTGTCACGCACTATAAAAGTGCAGTTTCTGCACTGCGCGCGTGGTGAATAGATGCTTACCGGCATTATCGCAGGCTGAGAGGCGAAAAAAAGAGATTTCAGGACCATTTAACAGTGTGGCGCGATTTTTGCGTGATCTTCTGTCGATCAGCTGAACTCCCCTTCCTTTTCGTCCAGACCGAGGCTTTTGTTATGGAACTGAAATGGTTCGAAGATTTTCTCAGTGTCACGCGTTGCTACAGCTTTACTCGCGCTGCGGATGAGCGTCATGTTACCCAGTCCGCACTGAGCCGGCGTATCCGCCAGCTTGAGGAGTGGCTTGGCGTGCCGCTGTTTGACCGTAAAACCTATCCGGTGACGCTGACGCCTGAAGGGCAGGCGTTCCTCGCCACCGCCAGTGAAACAGTGTTTGCCATGTCACACCTGCGTAACGATATGCATCAGCGTTATACGCGCCGGACCTCGGTGATGCGTTTTGCGATGCTGAATACGCTGTCGCTGACCTTTTTCCCCGACTGGATCAAACAGATTAGTCAGCATCAGCAGCTGAGCTATATTCGCCTGTGCGATCAAAAACCGACCTTTGTGGAGCACATTACGCTGCTGCACAGCGATGAAACCGATTTTCTGCTGACCTACGCCCATGATTCTGTCTCGCTGATCCAGCAACTCGCCCGCTACCCGATGCTGCGGCTGGGTACCGAACGCGCTATAGCAGTGTGTCGTCCCGACAGTGACGGTAAACCGCTCTATCCTGTCGGTCTTGATCAGCAGCCGATTCCCTATCTCAGCTATGGCCACCACTCCTTCTTTGCCCATGCGCTGGCGGAGATGTTTAGCCGCAAGCCGCTGCCGCTGGCGCCAATCTATGAAAACAGCATGTCGATTAACCTGAAAGCGATGGTGCTGTCGGGCAGCGGCGTCGCCTGGCTGCCGGAAAGTCTGATCCATGAAGAGTTAAGCCGCGGCATGCTGGTGCGCGCCGGCGATCGCCACTGGGATATGCCGCTGGATATCCGTCTGTATCGTCAGCCACACCTGCGCAATCATCAGGCGGAAGCCTTCTGGCTGAGCGCCAAAGGAGAAACCGCCGTTTCGGCAGCGTGATAATCCTGACAAAGGCGGCGATAACGCCGCCCGTAAATCCAGACACCAAACTATGCATTTTTGGAATGGGACAGGCGAAATGCTCATTGGTATTTTGCCGCCACCCACGCGCATTCTGAATGTCCTGGGCCGCGCACGCGCCTGACAACGATTTCTGGGGACAGTCATGCAAAACAAAGAGTTAGTCTGGAAGCTGGTGGATGAACATAAAACCGAATTCTGTGATCTGAGCGACCGCGTCTGGGGTATGCCGGAGATCTGTTATACCGAATACCGCTCCGTGGCCGAACATACCGCGATGCTGAAACAGCAGGGTTTCCGCGTGACTGAGAATATCGCCGGCATCCCGACGGCGGTTATCGGCGAAGCCGGTGAAGGCGGCCCGATTATTGCCATTCTCGGCGAATATGATGCCCTGCCTGGCCTGAGCCAGGAGTCCGGTGTCGCTTATCCCTCCCCGCTGCCAGGCAATGGCCAGGGGCACGGCTGCGGTCATAACCTGTTAGGTTCTGCCGCTATGCTGGCCGCGACCGCGCTGAAAGAGTGGCTGGCCGCGACCGGCACGCCTGGCCGCGTACGCTACTACGGCTGTCCGGCCGAAGAAGGCGGCGCAGCGAAATCCTTTATGGCGCGCGCAGGCGCTTTCGATAACGTTGATGTGGCGATTACCTGGCACCCCAGCGCCCATCACGAAGTGGCAAAACCGCAATCCCTCGCCAACACTCGCATGGACTTCTTCTTTACCGGTCGCTCTTCGCATGCCGCCGCATCGCCACACCTGGGCCGCAGCGCACTGGATGCCGCTGAGCTGATGAATGTCGGCGTTCAGTTCCTGCGTGAGCATGTACCGCAGGATTCGCGGATCCACTACGCGATGCTCGATTCCGGCGGTATCGCGCCAAACGTGGTGCAGGCGAAAGCTGCAGTGCGTTACGCCATCCGTTCACGCGATGTGCATGCGATGTTCGATCTGAATGAGCGCGTCAAACGCGTGGCGCAGGGCGCGGCGATGATGACCGATACCCAGGTCGAGATCAGCATTATGAGCGCCGTCTCCAACCTGCTGGGCAACCGCCCGCTGGAAGAGGCGATGCAGCGTAACCTGGAACAGCTGGGCACCGTGAAGTTTGATGACGCCGACCTGGCGTTTGCCGCCGAGATTCAGGCGACGCTCAGCGCGGAAGAGATCGCCAGCGATATCCGCAAAACCGGCATGAAACGCGCCACGCCAAAGCCGCTCAGCGACTTTATTATCCCGCTTGATACCCAGGGTGAAGTGATGATGGGTTCCACCGACGTTGGCGATGTCAGCTGGGTGATCCCAACAGTGCAGGCTCATGTTCCGACCATGGCGATTGCCACGCCGGGCCACTCCTGGCAGCTGACCGCACAGGGCAAAATGCCGGCCGCGCACAAAGGTCTGACCCACGTTGCCAAAGTGATGGCCTCCACCGCCATTGATGTGCTGACCGATAAAGTGCTGCTGGCGCAGGTGAAAAAAGCCCATTACGAGCAGGTCAGTGAAACCCCTTATAAATGCCCGATCCCGGCGGAAGTGAAACCACCGGTGCAACCGCGTCCGACTGAACTCTGATTCTTTTATCCTCTGGAGCATAATAATGACCAAACTGAATGCAATTGCCGCCGCACTGGTTTTGGCGGGCACTTTTAGCGCGGCCAGTCAGGCCGCAACACCGCCCGATTCACTGGTAATGGCGTGGAATATCGACGCCATCAGCACCTGGGATCCGGCGCAAATTGGTGAAGTGGTCACCAATGAAATCTATACCAACACCTGCGATACGCTGGTGGATTTTGACGTCAAAGATGAGAAAAAAGTGGTGCCGAATATGGCGCAGAGCTGGGATGTTTCTGCCGACCGGAAAACCATTACCTTTCATCTGCAAAAGAACATGAAGTTTGCCGATGGTTCCCCGGCAACGGCGGGCGATCTGGCGTGGTCACTGCAGCGGGTGGTTAAACTCGGCTATGGCAACGCGGCGGCGATTAAAGAGTACGGTTTTACTAAAGAGAACGTCGACCAGACAATTACCGCGCCGGATAACAACACACTGGTGCTGACCTTCGATAAAGCCTATCCCACCAACCTGGTGCTTCAGGCGATTGCCGCCAATAACGTCTCCTCACTGGTCGATCGCAAACTGCTGGAGAAACAGGCGGTAGATGGCGACTTCGGCCATAAATATCTCTCCACCCATACCGCCTGCGTCGGACCGTATCAGCTGGCGCGCTGGAACGCCGGTGAGGGCGTGGTATTACAGTCAACGCCCAACTACTGGGGCGAGCAGCCACATCTGAAACGCATTCTGATCCGTCATGTGGCGGAAACCGGCACCCAGCGCCTGCTGCTGACGCAGGGCGATGTCGATATTGCCCGCGACCTGTCAGCAGACGATCTGAAAACGCTGGATGAAGGCGGCAAGGTTAAGGTGGAAAAAACCCTGAAACCGCAGCTGTTCTTCTGGAGCTTTAACAACGAAGACCCGATTTTCAAAAATGAAAAAGTACGTCTGGCAATGCGCTACCTGATCGATTACGACGGCCTGGCGAACAGCGTCATGCCGTACCTCGGCGTGCCGCGCGCCAGCTTTGCGCAACTCGGCGCTTTCGGCGCGCTGGACGCCAAAGAGGGTCAGCCGTTTAAACTCGATCTGGCCAAAGCTAAACAGCTGCTGACCGAAGCCGGTTACCCGAATGGTTTCACCTCCACTGTGTTTTTCGGCACCCTGCCGCACTCAGCGCCTATCGCCCAGAGCATCCAGCAGAACGCCGCCAAAATCGGGGTCACACTGAAGCTGGAGCGGATGGCTAATGCCCAGCTGTTCAGCCGCGCACGCGGTCGTGAATTCCAGAGCGTGATGATGGCATGGCAAACCTCGGTGCCGGATGCCTACGGCAACGCCTCGCGGCTGGTGTTTAACCCGGACAACAGCAAAGAAGCGCGTGCCACGCAGTATCCAAGCTGGCGCGCCGCTTACTACGACGAGCAGATGAATAAAGCCGTTGAAGCCGCGCTGCTGGAGCCGGACGACAGCAAACGCACCGCCATGTACGCCGATCTGCAACGTGAAGTGATGCAGAAAGGACCGATGGCCATCATGTTCCAGATGTACAACACCGCCGGCATCAGCCCGACAGTGAAAAACTGGACCTGGAATGGCTTCCGCGTCTGGTACAACGCCGCGAGCAAATAACGGAGGCCGCCAATGTCGCAGCTTTTACCGCAACAACACATGACCCTGGAGCCGTCACCAATCTGGCGCCGCCTGCGGGCGCTGCTGAAAGGCACACTCTCCATCTTCTGTACGCTGCTGGGGCTGGCGGCATTGACCTTCTTTATTGGCCGTCTGCTGCCGATCGACCCGGTGGTGGCGGTGATCGGCGACAACGCCGGTCAGGAAGCCTATGACAAGATGTACCATCTGCTGGGCCTCGATCAGCCGCTGTGGAAACAGTTTATTGATTACGTCTGGCAGCTGGCGCATCTCAACTTTGGCACCGCGCTGACCACCAGCCAGCCGGTGGCGCAGGATATCGCCCGCGTATTTCCGGCCACGCTGGAACTGGCGACGCTGGCGGCAATTATTGGCGTCGGCCTCGGTATTCCGGCCGGGGTGCTCTCCTCAATGTACCGTAACTCATGGTTTGACCATGTCATTCGTTTTATCGGCCTGCTGAGTTACTCGACGCCGCACTTCTGGCTGGGACTGATGGGGCTGCTGCTGTTCTATGCCTCACTCGGCTGGATTGGCGGACCTGGTCGTATCGACTTTATGTATGAGTTCGATCTGCATCCGGTGACCGGCTTCTGGCTGATTGACAGCCTGCTGGCCGGTAACTGGGAGGTGTTTAAGAACGTCTTCGGTCATATCATTCTGCCGGCGTCGATTCTGGGCCTCAGCTCACTGGCTTATATCAGCCGCATGGTGCGCAGCTTTATGATTGAGCAGCTTTCACAGGAATATATTATCACCGCGCGGGTTAAGGGTCTGTCATGGGCGCGCTGCGTCTGGATCCACGCGCTGCGCAATGTGGCGGTGCCGACCTTAACCGTGGTGGCGCTCTCCTGGGCCACCCTGCTGGAAGGAGCCGTACTCACTGAAACCGTGTTTGCCTGGCCGGGTTTTGGCCGCTACCTCACCAATGCGCTGCTGGCTGGCGATATGAACGCGGTGGTCGGCTGTACGCTGCTGATCGGCGCGATCTTTGTGGTGCTTAATCTGATCTGCGACCTGCTGTACCGTATTTTCGATCCCCGCACGCGTCAGGAGGGACAATGACCGACTCGCTAAATAAATCACTGCCAGCGCACCAGCGTTCGGCATTACGTAGCTGGCTTAGCGCGCCGGTGCCCGCTTCGCCATTCCAGGCACGGATGCAGCAAATATGGCTACAGTGGCTGCGCTTCTGCGCTAACCATTCGGCGCTGTTTGGTCTGCTGGTGCTGCTGGTGGTGGTGGCGGCGGCGCTGTTTGCGCCGTGGTTCAGCACGCATGATATTTTTACCCAGGATCTGACCAACCGTCTGCAACCACCAACGGCGCAGCACTGGCTCGGCACCGATGAGCTGGGACGTGATATCTACAGCCGCCTGCTGCATGGCGCGCGGATTACGCTGTATATCGCCGCACTGACGGCGGTGATCATCACGCCGCTGGGGCTGATTATCGGCACCACCGCTGGCTACCTCGGTGGCTGGGTGGATACCGTGCTGATGCGCCTGGTAGATATTTTTCTCGCCTTCCCCAGCCTGATTCTGGCGCTGGCGTTTGTCGCCGCACTGGGTCCGGGCATTGATAACGCGATTATCGCCATTTCACTCTCCTCCTGGCCGCCGATTGCCCGTCTGGCGCGCGCCGAAACCCTGTCGATCCGCAAGATGGACTATATCGCGGCGGTACGTTTGCAGGGGGCATCGTCGTGGCACATTATTCTGCGCCATATTATGCCGATGTGTCTGCCGTCAGTGGTGGTGCGCGTCACGCTGAATATGGCGGCGATTATCCTGACCGCTGCCGGACTCGGCTTCCTCGGCCTCGGCGCGCAAGCGCCCAGCCCGGAATGGGGGGCGATGCTGGCTTCCGGCCGCGAATTTATGCTGAACAATGGCTGGATTGCCGCCATCCCTGGTTTAGCGATTCTTTTTACCAGTCTGGCCTTTAACCTGCTTGGCGACGGCCTGCGCGACGTAATGGATCTCCGCCATGAATGACACCCTGCTGCAGGTGGAAAACCTGAATATCATTTTTAAGGGCGCGCATCAGGATCATCACGCGGTGCGCAATGTCTCTTTCAGCGTCGGACGCGAAAAGCTGGCGATTGTCGGTGAGTCTGGCTCTGGCAAATCACAGACCTGCCGTGCGCTGCTGAAGCTGACGCCGAAAATTGGTCGCGTCACGGCGGATAAAATGCAGTTTGGCGATATCGATCTGCTGGCCGCCAGCGAAAAGCAGATGCGGCGGATTCGCGGCGGACGCATTTCGATGATTTTGCAGGATCCTAAATTCTCGCTAAATCCGCTGATGCGTATCGGTGACCAGATTAGCGAAGCTTATCGCCTGCACACCCAGGCAAGTAAAAGCGTGGCGCGCGAGCGGGCGCTGGCAATGCTGGAGTCAGTGCATATTCGTGAGGTGGAAAAAGTCTGCCAGCTCTATCCGCATGAGATTTCCGGCGGTATGGGGCAGCGCGTGATGATCGCCATGATGCTGATTCCGGAGCCGGATCTGATTATCGCCGATGAACCCACTTCGGCGCTGGATGTGACCGTGCGTCAGCAGGTGCTGAGTATCCTTGATGAACTGCTGGCGCGCCGCAATACCGGCATGCTGTTTATCACCCACGATCTTAATCTGGTATCACGTTTTTGCGACCGTGTGCTGGTGATGTATGCCGGACGGGTAGTGGAGGAGATTCAGGCCAGCCAGCTGGAACATGCCTGTCATCCCTACACCCGCGCGCTGCTCGCCAGCCAGCCACGGCTGCAGCAACCGGTGGAGACCCTGAGTGTGCCGACCCGTGACGCCGCCTGGCTGAACGGCCCGACCTGGCGTGATGGAGTTGCCATATGAATACACCGATTCCCACGCAACAGCGCAGTGTTGAAGCGGTCAGTCTGAATATCGCCTTTGGTGAAGGCAGCCAGCGCCGTCAGGTAGTGAGCGATGTCAGCTTTACGCTGGCGGCGGGCGAAAGCTATGGCCTGATTGGCGAATCCGGCTGTGGTAAATCCACCATTCTGCGCGCCCTTGCCGGTCTGAACAGCGATTATCAGGGCGCGATTCTGTTTGATAACAAAGAGCAGCAGCCGGTACGTGATAAAGCTTTTTACCGTCAGGTACAGATGGTGTTTCAGGATCCCTACGCCTCGTTGCATCCACGCAAAATGGTGTGGAACGCGCTGCGCGAACCATTGCAGCTGCACGGCCTTGATCGCCACGAGTCGCGTATCAGCGATGTGCTGCATGCGGTGGGTCTGAGTGATGCATTTCGTTACCGCTATCCGCATCAGCTTTCCGGCGGCCAGCGTCAGCGCGTCGCGATTGCCCGCGCGCTGATTATGGAACCGTCGGTGCTGCTGCTTGATGAACCCACATCGGCGCTCGACGTGTCGGTGCAGGCGGAAATCCTTAACCTGCTCGCCACGATGCGCAAACAGCGCCAGCTGACCTATCTGATGGTCACCCACGATCTGGCGGTCGTGACCCATCTCTGTCAGCGGGTGGCGATTATGCATCAGGGGGTGCTGCTGGAAGAGTTAAGCGCCGATGCCCTGCGTCAGGGCAATGCGCGCGAAGAGTACACGCGGCGTTTCCTCGCTGCCAGTGAATGCTAAGGAGAAGGTTTAAGCATGTTTATTAAGCTGCGTCGTTATCTGGAAACCATTAATACCGATGCGATGATGGTGCTGCAACACGGCGAGTGCCGGTTTTCCGTTGGCGATCTCAGCCATCGTTTTCAGTGCCACTCAATGCGCAAAAGCTTTCTCAGCGCGCTGTATGGCCCGGCGGTGGCGGAAGATCGTATCGATCTGTCACTGACCTTGCAGACGCTGGGCATTGACGACCGTGAAGGCTTATCGGCAGTGGAAAAACAGGCCTGTCTGTATGACCTGCTGACGGCGCGCTCCGGTATCTATCATCCGGCAAATTATGAAACTGCATGGATGAAGCGCATTAAACCGGCGCGTCACCGCCATGCGCCAGGGGAGAACTGGTGCTACAGCAACTGGGATTTTAATGCCCTTGGCACTGCCTGGTTGCAGCTGACCGGCGAAAATATCCATCAGGCTTTTGAGCAGCGTATTGCGCGTCCAGTTGGCATGGAAGATTTCCGCGGCGGGCAGGATGGCTGGATGGAGCCGGGAGAGTCGTCAGATCATGCGGCCTATCCGTTCCGCCTGTCGACGCGCGATCTGGCGCGCTTTGGCCAGCTGTTTTTGCAGCAGGGCCAGTGGCAGGGAGAAACGATTATCCCGGCGGCGTGGGTGAAGACCAGCACCGCACCGATTTCCCACGCCGGCGATCGCGGCGCCTATGGCTATATGTGGTGGGTGACGCGCGATAGCGTCGCCTGGCCGGAAGCGATATTACCGGCGGGCAGCTATTCGGCGCGCGGCGCTGGCGGCCACTTCTGCCTGGTGATGCCGACGCTGGATATGGTGGTGGTGCATCGGGTCGACACTGACCAGCCGGGTCGGGAAGTAAACCGTTTTCAGATTGGAAAATTATTGCAGCTGTTGCTGGATGAATGTGCTGCCGGAGGTGTTGTATGAGTGTGATTGAAACCATTGCCGCCTGGTGCGTTCGCCACCCGGCGTTTAGCGACCACGCGCGCCAGCTGGCGCAGGATGCGATCGCCGATACGCTGGGCTGCCTGTATGCCGGACGCGACGACTTCTCCACCCAGGCAGTGCAGCGTGCCTGGGCGCACTATGAAAGCCAGCCAGCGGCGATTATCGCGTTGCTGAATGGCACCGCCGCCCATGCGATTGATTACGATGATAACTTTGGCCCGGGGATGAGCCACGCCTCGGCGGTGCTGGTCCCTGCCCTGCTGGCGGTGGCGCTGGAAGAGAACCGCGACGGCAAGGCGCTGACAGAAGCTTATCTGATCGGTTTACAGGCGCAGGCCTTTGTTGGCGAAGTGGTCAGCAGCGCACACTATACGGCGGGCTGGCATGGCACCTCGACCATCGGCTGTATCGGCACCGCGGCTGGCGTCGCCTGGCTAAAGGGACTCGATGAGGCCGGAATTGCGCGCACGCTGTCGATTGCCGTCAGCCTCGCCAGCGGGATTAAAGGCCAGTTTGGCACGCCGTTAAAGCCTTTTCATGCTGGTATGGCGGCGCGTAACGCGATTGATGCCGCTCAGCTGGCAGCCTGCGAAATGACCGGACGGCTGGATATTATCGAATGCGATATGGGCTTTTATCAGCTGTTTGACGGCGCCGGTTTTCAGCCGGAAAGCATCCAGCGCTGGTTAACGTTGCCACAGCATGTGATTGAAACGGTGGGTGTGATGCCGAAAAAGCATCCCTGCTGCGGATCGACGCACCGCATTCTTGATGCGATTGCCGATTTGCAGGCGCTGCATGCCTTTAGCGCTGAAGATGTTGAGTCGGTGGCCACCAAAGTCGGTATCTCGAATCTGCGCAATCTTGCATATCAGCAGCCGCAGGATGAGATGCAGGCGCGTTTCTCGATGCATTACTGTGTGGCGGTGATGCTGGAGAAAGGGATGCTCAGTGTCGCCGATTTCACGCCAGAGCAGGTGCAGCGTCAGGCCGATGCCGCCAGACTGGCCAGAGTATCGATGAGCAGCTGGAGCGCCGAAGAAGAAGCTGAACAGAGTAACCTGCCGCATATTGTCACCATTATGCTGAAAGATGGCCGCACGCTGACCGCTCAGCGTCTGAACGCTAAAGGCTCACTGGCGGAACCTTTTAGTGCAGCGGAGAAACAGCAGAAGTTCGCTGACTGCTGCGCAGGTTTACGCGGTTATGATCAGATCTGGCAACGACTGGGGAATTTACCGCAGGAAAGTCATCTGGGATTTGTGCGGAAAATGATGGTCTGAAGCAAAGGGGCGGCGTTCTCGCCGCCCATCACAACAGAACTACACTGCGGTCTGGAAAATCACACCATCAGCTTTATCGGTATACTGGTCAAGCTGGTCAAAGTTCAGATAACGGTAAGTATCTACCGCCGTCTTATCCACCTGTTCCATAAACTGCTGATACTCATCCGGCGTTGGCAACTTGCCAAGCAGTGAGGCTACCGCAGCCAGCTCCGCTGACGCCAGGAAGACGTTAGCACCATTACCCAGACGGTTCGGGAAGTTACGCGTCGAAGTGGAAACCACCGTCGAGCCATCGGCAACACGCGCCTGGTTACCCATACAGAGTGAGCAACCCGGGATCTCAATACGCGCACCGCTCTTACCAAACACGCTGTAGTAACCCTCTTCGGTCAGCTGCGCCGCATCCATCTTGGTTGGCGGCGCCACCCACAGACGGGTTGGCAGCTGGCCTTTATGGGCATCCAGCAGCTTACCGGCCGCACGGAAGTGACCAATGTTGGTCATGCAGGAACCGATAAACACTTCATCGATCTTCTCACCCTGCACGTCAGACAGCAGACGCGCATCATCAGGATCGTTAGGCGCACAGAGAATTGGCTCTTTGATCTCAGCCAGATCGATATCGATCACCGCAGCGTATTCCGCATCGGCATCGCCTTCCAGCAGCTGTGGATCTTCCAGCCATTTCTGCATGCCCTGGATACGACGCTCCAGCGTACGGCGATCGCCATAGCCCTCGGAGATCATCCACTTCAGCAGCACAATGTTGGAATTAAGATATTCGATAATCGGATCTTTACCCAGCTTAATGGTACAGCCCGCCGCCGAACGCTCAGCAGAAGCATCGGACAGCTCAAATGCCTGCTCAACTTTCAGTTCCGGCAAGCCTTCGATCTCAAGGATGCGGCCAGAGAAGATGTTTTTCTTACCTTTCTTCTCAACGGTCAGCAGGCCCGCTTTGATCGCGTACAGCGGGATCGCATGCACCAGATCGCGCAGGGTGATGCCCGGCTGCATTTTGCCTTTAAAGCGCACCAGCACTGATTCCGGCATATCCAGCGGCATTACGCCGGTGGCAGCGGCAAACGCCACCAGACCAGAACCCGCCGGGAATGAGATACCGATTGGGAAACGGGTATGGGAGTCACCACCGGTACCGACGGTATCCGGCAGCAGCATACGGTTCAGCCAGCTGTGGATAATGCCGTCGCCCGGACGCAGTGACACACCGCCACGGTTCATAATAAAGTCGGGCAGCGTATGGTGCGTGCTGACGTCAACCGGCTTCGGATAGGCCGCGGTATGGCAGAATGACTGCATCACCAGGTCGGCGGAGAAGCCGAGGCAGGCAAGGTCTTTCAGTTCATCACGGGTCATCGGGCCGGTGGTATCCTGCGAACCTACCGAGGTCATTTTCGGTTCGCAATACTGACCAGGACGCACGCCGTCGGTGCCGCAGGCGCGGCCAACCATTTTCTGCGCCAGCGAGAAACCACGGCTGCTCTCGGCCACGTCTTTCGCGATGCGGAATACGTCGCTCACTGGCAGACCCAGTGATTCACGCGCTTTGGTGGTCAGACCGCGACCAATAATCAGCGGAATACGGCCACCGGCACGCACTTCATCCAGCAGCACTTCGGTTTTCAGTTCGAAGTTCGCCAGCACCTCATTGGTGTCATGGCTACGCACTTCGCCTTTATACGGATAGATATCAATGACGTCGCCGGTGTTCAGGTTATCGACATCCACTTCAATCGGCAGTGCGCCGGCATCTTCCATGGTGTTAAAGAAGATCGGCGCAATTTTACCGCCCAGCACCACGCCGCCGCCTTTTTTGTTCGGCACAAACGGCAGATCATCTCCCATAAACCACAGCACCGAGTTGGTGGCGGATTTACGTGATGAACCGGTACCGACCACGTCACCGACGTATGCCAGTGGGAAACCTTTCTGATTCAGCGCTTCGATCTGCTTAATCGGACCCACGTTACCAGCATCGTCGGGTTCGATACCTTCACGGGCGTTTTTCAGCATTGCCAGCGCATGCAGTGGAATATCCGGGCGCGACCAGGCATCTGGCGCCGGCGAGAGGTCATCGGTATTGGTTTCGCCGGTAACTTTAAACACGGTAACGGTGATTTTTTCCGCCAGTTCCGGGCGCGAGAGATACCAGTCAGCATCAGCCCAGGCTTGTACGACCTGTCTGGCATGCGGGTTGCCAGCTTTGGCTTTCTCTTCAACGTCGTAGAAGCTGTCAAACATCAGCAGCGTGTGGGACAACGCTTTAGCGGCAATCGCGGCCAGCGTTTCATCATCGAGGGCATCGATCAGCGGATGGATATTGTAGCCACCCTGCATGGTGCCCAGCAGCTCCACCGCTTTTTCCGGCGAAACCAGAGGAGAGGTTGCTTCACGTTTGGCAATTGCCGCAAGGAAACCCGCTTTAACATAGGCCGCTTCATCAACGCCTGGCGGGACTCGATTAATTAACAGATCGGACAGGAATTCTTCTTCACCTGCTGGTGGGTTTTTTAGCAGTTCAACCAGCGCGGCCATTTGGGAAGCATCTAACGGTTTAGGAACAATCCCCTGGGCAGCACGCTCGGCAACGTGCTTACGGTATTCTTCTAGCACGACGTTCTCCTCGCTCTCATTGTATTTGGCTTTCCGGTCACCTTTTTTCACGTCGACGTGAGTAACTATCCTTGTCCGGGTTTTGCATAGGGTAAGGTGCCCGGTTTCGCGGGGGTCAGCATATCAGGAATTAGTTCGCTTGTTAATCTGTTTACAAAAAAGCAACATTATTCGGCGCCTTGCAACATTCACCGCATAAACCTGCTGAATGCAGGCCACCGCTGGCCTGAATGCCGTTTTGCCTGCTCAACCTGCCAGCGTTTCATTACTAAATCTCGTCTGACCATCAAAATTCGCTCACTTTTGCTGATGTTTCCGGTGCTTTCGCGATAGCTGATTACACTTTGGCATTAGAACCCAATTCCCCACGCTATTTAGCAGGGAGCCATTGTGAAGAGAATTGACCGTATCCCTCCGAATGCTGATGAACGGCTTATAGCGCTAAACACAAATGCCCACTTTTCAGCCTCCGATATGCCAATGATCCATCAGCTTTCGCAGGTGATGCAAAGTCCGTTAAATATGGCAGCATGGTCAGCGCCACCACCTTTGTCAGCCAGGCAGAACTTTATCCCCCCTCTTTCACCAGCATTTACAGCAACCAACTATCCGACACCAGGGTTTCAAAATAGCGGGCTTCTTTCATACCCGCCATTACCGTTACCGCCTGCTGCTCCCCCGGAAGGACCACCGATAATTTCAACGCTTCAGCATGCATTGCGGCAACAGCCATCCGGGCTTTCGCCTCAAACCCTGGAAGAGATTCTTCCCTGCTACCGCCATATGGGCGCAATGGCCCCGCTGGAAAATAAGCATCTGACGGCAGCGGGTAAGGAGCTGGAAGAGAGGCTCAACTCTCCGCACTGGAGTCCCTGGAAACAATTAGCCGGAGAAACCAACCTTGAATGGGCGCTGCGGGTGAGCAATATGGATCAGCGTCTGAAATATAGTGACTTTAGTAAACTGAAAGACATCAACCTTATCCTGTTAAACCTTCATTTACTGCAGCGGCAACCATTATCGGAAGCCGGGCTGCGAGTGATGAATTATATCCATTCAACGAACCCGGAAGGGATGGACTTTCAGCTGGGCGAAGAGTGGCCATATTGGGTTGTCCGGCTAAAAAAACTGGCGCCCTATCTGTCAGAACAGGAAGTTATCACCCTCACCGGTTTTACGCCCGAAATCCAGAAACGTTATCCGGCAAATAAACTGTTGCAGGAAGATCCGGTGATCACCCCGCGTTCCAAACGGATAACCGCCACCTCTTTGACCTCGCCGTGGCAGCGCGCGGCGCGTTCCGGCACGAACGTCAGTGGCGTGATTCGGGCTATCCAGCAAAAGCGCAATCTTTTTCAGCCAGAGAATGGTGCGCACGTCGAGCGTTTTCTCAAACAGCAGGGCTGGACTCAATTGCATAATAATGGCAGCAGCGGCACCGATTATAATAATTCGCTGCCGATCGCCTTGTTACAGCTCACGACGCGTGAATACTCGCAAAGCAAATGGCTAATGGCGCAGGTAAATAAATATCGTCAGCGGCTGGTGCTGCAAGGCTGGCAGGGGCATGCGCATGGTTTTTTTCTGGATGGCAATATCCTGTTCAAGCCGGCAGGCGCAGCGGCGGCCTTAGTGGAAATGCTTAATCAGGATTTACTGGATCGTTTCAGACACCCAATACGGGTTATCAGCCATAGCTTTATCGCCGAAAAGGAATCCCAGGCCATTTTGGGTTCCTTTGAGGCTAATGCACGCGAGATACATATCCTGAATATCGGTAACCATTTTTCAGCGCTATTGCCCCCCCCGCGCGATAATTTACCTGCGGTTACCGGGCCATCCCGGGTGACGTTTCCTCCCCCTTTGAGGCTGTTAAAGCTTACCGGTAAACCTTCCCGTTCTCAGGCACAGCCTGTCGTGATTACGATAAGCGATCTTTCCGGCGATGGTGAAAAAATAGAGCGATTAATCAACAGCAGAAAAATAAAACTGAATAGCTCATCGATGCCAATTATAAGAATCAGGGAGCTGCTGCTCATTGCACGCAAACTTGGATTATTGCTGACAGAAAACGATATTAAAGACCTGGTGAAGGTCACTACCGATGAAATAAATGCTTTTCCGCAGCAATTTCGCAGCGCGCTTAGCGATCACGGCAAGCATACGATGCAAATTATCGACTCAGATATGCCGGGCGATTATGCGTGGAAAGAAGATGAAACCAATTACCGCTGGGCAAGCAGATTAATCAAACAACAACCTGAACTGACAGTGGATGATTTGGTGTTGATAACCGGCGGCAATAGTTTTTTGCTGATAAGGCTATGGAAGGCGCATAAATCAGGTTTGTCGGACAGTGGCAAAAGATTGCAGAACAGGCTGAATTCGTCGGACTGGAATCCCTATAAACGCTTTGGTGATGAAACCCCCTCTGAATGGATAGAACGTCTCGGCAATATGGACGAAGGACTGAGCGGGACCGATATAATGCAAGTATGTGACGAAAGTTGTTCTGTGATTGATACCCGTTTAGGGCTGCGAAAACAGTTATCGCCTGCGGGTAAAATGATCCGGGACGAAATTAATTCCCCGACAGGTGGCGCGCATGCTTTCCGCCCTGGCGAAGACTGGCCAGCATGGTGCCTGCGTCTGAAAGAAACCGGCATCAGCCAAAATGACAGTGATTGTATTAGCGGATTTAACCCGGATATGCTTATCCGCTATCTGCTACAGACGTAAATATCACTTACCATCGCCTGCAGGCTGGCGCGAAGTCATTAATTGCCGTGCGTTGACTGGCGGTTAAGGAAGCGAGATTTACAGCCCAACAGGCCGGGCGTATAGTGCCTGTCGTTTAATCACGTGGAGCAACCTTTTTGGACAGTAACCAAACCCATTAAGGCAAGCCTGTTGCTTGCCACCCTGGCAAGCAGCGATCGGTTAACTCGTCTGCTGCTCCACTGCTACCCGGACGAGTCATTATGATACTGAAATTTACCCATACCCTTTTTCCTCCGGGCTGATGCCCAAGCGGCTATCGGCTGCGCCTGATGCGCAGCTCTCTGTAACCGATCCTGCTATTCAGGTTATTACCATTATCAGTTAAGGAGTCCCTATGGACGAGCACCCCAGTACGCAACGTAATCCGCGTTGCAAGGGAGCAGTGAGCTAGTTCCTTTCCCATCTGCAACGCACTCTTTTTTTCACGACTATCTCAATTTGAGAGAGATTGCCGTGCGCAGAATTTGGAGTAGCAACAGATGACTCAGATGATCGATAGTACGCAGCAAACGCGCCGCCACAACAAAAATCGCCCCACTCAGGCGTGGCCGATTGCCCGTGAGGCGCAGGTCAGCCTCGACAGCACCTTTGCCACACTCAACAGCAGTCCGCAGGGACTGAGCGCCCGCCAGGCGGCCGCGCGTTTGCAACAGTCTGGCCTGAATCAGGTGGCGGAGGAAAAAGCGCCGCACGTCCTGATTCAGCTGCTGATGGCGTTTAATAATCCGTTTATTTTTGTACTGATGGGTCTGGCTGGCATCAGTTTCTTCACCGACTACTGGCTACCGGCGCAGCAGGGTGAAGAAACCGATCTGACTGGCGTAACCATTATGCTGATAATGATTACCCTGAGCGGGGTACTGCGCTTCTGGCAGGAGTTCCGCACCAATCAGGCGGCCGATGCGCTGAAATCGCTGGTATCCACTCAGGTCACCACCCTGCGCCGCCATGGCGATAACAGCAAACCACAGTGGATCTACGTCAACCAGCAGCAGCTGGTGCCAGGAGATATCATCTCACTGTCAGCTGGCGATATTATTCCTGCCGATATCAAGCTGGTTAAATCACATGACCTGCTGGTCAGTCAGGCAGCGCTGACTGGCGAAGCCTTACCGGTGGAAAAATATTGTCTGACGGAACCCACGCAGACGCCGCACGATATTGGTGAAGGCGCGCTGCCCGGCTTAACAAATATCTGCCTGATGGGCACCAATGTGGTCAGCGGCCACGCCACTGCGGTGGTGGTCGCCACCGGCACCCGCAGCTGGTTTGGTTCGCTGGCAAAAAATATTATTGGCAAACGCCCTCCCACCTCTTTTGACCGCGGCGTAAATAGCGTCAGCTGGCTGCTGATCCGTTTTATGGCCGTTATGGTGCCAGTGGTGCTGTTGCTGAATGGCTTCACTAAAGGCGACTGGCTGGATGCCACCCTGTTTGCCGTCGCCGTCGCCGTCGGTCTGACGCCTGAGATGCTGCCAATGATTGTCAGCACCAATCTGGCCAAAGGCGCGATGGCGATGGCGCGCCGCAAAGTGGTGGTCAAACGGCTGAATGCTATCCAGAACTTTGGCGCGATGGATGTGCTTTGTACTGATAAAACCGGCACTCTGACGCAGGATCATATTGCGCTGGAGCACCATCTGGATATTCTCGGCCGCCCCTGCCGCAGGGTGCTGGAACTGGCGTGGTTGAACAGTTTTCATCAGAGCGGACATAAAAATCTGATGGATCGCGCCGTGGTGGCGTTTGCGCGCCAGTACCACGACTTGCCGCGTCATCTCCGCAAAGTCGACGAACTGCCGTTCGATTTCAGCCGCCGTCGTCTGTCGGTTTCCCTGAGTGACGATCAGGGACAGCATCAGTTGATCTGCAAAGGCGCAGTGGAAGAGATGCTGGCAATCACCACCCATCTGCAGCAGAACGGTCAGGTGGTGGCGATCGATGAGGCATGGCGTGCAGAAATTATACAGCGGGCCGCCGACTTCAATCAGCAGGGCTATCGGGTGCTGCTAATCGCCATCCGTAAATTAAATAGCAGCGGCTGGCATCAGCGCCTGACATCGGACGATGAGCGCGATTTAACCCTGTGCGGCATGCTGACCTTCCTCGATCCAGCCAAAGAGAGCGCCGCAGCGGCGATCCGCGCGCTGCAGGATAATGGCGTGCAGATCAAAGTGCTGACCGGCGATAACCCGCTGATCACTGCCAAAATCTGCCGGGATCTCGATCTTGATCCCGGCGTGCCGCTGCTGGGTGATGAGATTGAGCAGTTAAGCGATGAACAGCTAAAACCGAGGGTAGAGCTGCATACCATTTTTGCCAGGCTGACCCCGGCGCAGAAACAGCGGGTGGTTACTCTGCTGCAGGAGAACGGTCATACCGTCGGCTTCCTTGGCGATGGCATTAATGACGCGGCGGCGCTGCACGCGGCGGATGTCGGAATCTCTGTCGACAGCGCCAGCGATATCGCCAGACAGTCCGCTGATATTATTCTGCTGGAGAAGAGCCTGATGGTGCTGGAGCAAGGGGTACTGGTTGGTCGCCAGACCTTTGGCAATATCATTAAGTATCTGAATATCACCGCCAGCTCCAATTTCGGCAATGTGTTTTCCATTCTGGTCGCCAGCGCCTTTATTCCATTTTTACCGATGCTGGCGATTCAGCTGCTGTTGCAGAACCTGATTTACGATATCTCACAGCTGGCGCTGCCGTGGGACAAAATGGATAAGGAGTTTGTACGCCAGCCACGCCAATGGGATGCGAAAAATATCGGGCGTTTTATGTTGTGGATGGGACCCACTTCGTCAATTTTTGATATCACCACCTTTGCGCTGATGTGGCATATTTTCGGCGCTAACAGCGTTGATCATCAGACTCTGTTTCAGTCTGGCTGGTTTATCGAAGGCTTGCTGTCACAAACGCTGGTAGTACATATGTTGCGCACCCAGAAGATCCCGTTTATTCAGGCACGCGCCAGCTGGCCAGTTATGCTGGCCACCGTGCTGGTGGTGGTAATCGGCATCGGTTTACCGTTCTCACCAGTTAATAGCTGGTTTGGTTTACAGGCGCTGCCATTAAGTTACTTCCCATGGCTGCTGGCGACCCTGCTGGGTTACTGCCTGTTAAGCCAGGGCATGAAACAACTCTATATCCGTCGTTTTGGTCAGTGGTTCTGATTGTTTAATCGATACGGGAGGGGAATCCCTCCCGTTTTTTTTTAAAAAATGAGAGTAATACTAAAATTTCATGCTAAGCATGGAAAATATTTCAGCGTTTTTTTATATCAGCACCATTACATTAACAGATATATTTTGGAAATCATTATTAACATGGAAATTCTCTATGCAGAGCGTAAATACAGCTGGCGCAGAACTTTACAGTATTAATGTCAAGAATAATGAATTTAAAACTAAAGACTTAACCGGGTACGAAAACTTTCTAATTCCCAACCAACGAACTAAGGAAATTGTCGCTGAAAAAATACTAACAACAGACCACCTCACTGATAAAGATATATCAGTACGTGATATGCACTTGCTAAACATTCTCATTAAGGAGAAGAGAGATTCCCTTAAGGAAAAACATACCGAACTTGCCAAAAGTTACGTTATAAAGCCTCAGGCGAAAATTAATACCCCCAATAAAAGTTCGGACATCGATAATGAAAGAGCACTGATTAATTCTATGCTAACTGATAGTAGTGGAATTGTAGTTTATAAAGACCCTGGCAATACCTTACCCATAGATTTTATCATCCAAAATATACAGACTCTCGGTGATAACAATGTCAAAAAAATTTATCTTTCAGGTTTGGTAAGTGAAGTACATCAACAGTACCTTGACGAGGTGAACAAACATATAGGTTCAGGTTATTTTATACCTGATAACTTGATCAATTACCTGGATTTTATTGATAATACAGGAAGGCTCAAAGCTCTAATCTTCACTGCACAATTCAAGGGAATTAAAGTACAGGCACTTGATTGCATTGCAACATCGGTAAATTTAAATTATAAAACATTACATTCATCTGAAAAATATGTTGTATCGATGAAAGCAACAAATATTTTCTCTGCTGAGCTGATTAACCAACATCAGAAAGCAGAAGCAGGTAAATTTGTCGTAATAGCAAGAGAATTCAATTTTACCAGTTCGGATCATAACTTCGATAAGACAAACGGTGATCCGATTAGCATCGCGAGTATGACAGATGCATACAGCATTAATGTTGAACTGTGTACCGATAAAAATGGTGAAAACAAGATTAGCCAAAACAATATCGGGGATATAAACAGTCTGGCTGCAGATGTGACCTTGCGACGTAATCCTGAAAATCACCTTCCTCTTAGATTAAGCTAAAAAAACGGCTCCCTGGGGAGCCGTTTTCAGCGAAACCAAATAGCGAAAATTTATTTCTTTTTCGCTTTCGGGTTTGGCAGGTCAGTAATGCTACCTTCAAAGATCTCAGCAGCCAGACCAACAGATTCATGCAGCGTTGGGTGCGCATGAATCGTCAGGGCGATATCTTCAGCATCACAACCCATCTCAATCGCCAGACCGATTTCACCCAGCAGCTCGCCGCCGTTAGTGCCAACAATCGCGCCGCCGATAATACGATGCGTCTCTTTGTCGAAAATCAGTTTGGTCATACCGTCTGCACAATCGGAAGCGATGGCGCGACCAGAAGCGGCCCACGGGAAAGTGGAAACTTCATAGCTGATGCCTTTCTCTTTCGCTTCTTTCTCAGTCAGACCTACCCAGGCAACTTCTGGCTCAGTGTAAGCGATAGAAGGAATCACTTTCGGATCGAAGTAGTGCTTCTTACCGGAGATCACTTCTGCCGCGACGTGGCCTTCATGCACACCTTTATGCGCCAGCATTGGCTGACCCACAATATCGCCGATCGCATAGATATGCGGCACATTGGTGCGCATCTGCTTATCGGTACGGATAAAGCCGCGCTCATCCACTTCCACGCCCGCCTGACCCGCATCCAGCAGTTTACCATTCGGTACGCGACCGATAGCGACCAGCACCGCATCATAACGCTGTGGTTCGGCTGGCGCTTTTTTGCCTTCCATCGTGACATAGATGCCGTCTTCTTTGGCTTCTACCGCAGTCACTTTGGTTTCCAGCATCAGGTTAAACTGCTTGCTGATACGTTTGGTAAAGACTTTCACTACGTCTTTATCCGCCGCCGGAATCACCTGGTCAAACATCTCAACCACATCAATCTGTGAACCCAGTGCGTGATATACGGTGCCCATTTCCAGACCGATAATGCCGCCGCCCATCACCAGCAGACGCTCAGGAACTTCTTTCAGCTCCAGTGCATCAGTTGAGTCCCAGACGCGTGGGTCTTCATGTGGGATAAATGGCAGTTCAATCGGACGTGAGCCTGCAGCAATAATCGCGTTGTCGAAGTTAATGGTAGTCGCGCCATTTTCACCTTCAACCACCAGCGTATTAGCACCGGTAAATTTACCCAGACCGGTAACCACTTTAACTTTACGGCCTTTCGCCATACCCGCCAGACCACCGGTCAGCTGAGTGATGACTTTCTCTTTCCACGAACGCACTTTGTCGATATCAGTGGTAGGTTTACCAAATACGATACCGTGCTCTTCCAGCGCTTTGGCTTCTTCAATCACTTTCGCGACGTGCAGCAACGCTTTCGAAGGGATGCAACCCACGTTCAGACAAACACCACCAAGGCTGCTGAAACGCTCTACGATGACGGTCTCCAGACCTAAATCAGCGCAACGGAAGGCTGCAGAGTAGCCTGCAGGGCCAGCCCCAAGTACCACGACCTGAGTTTTAATCTCTGTACTCATCATGACCTCTTTGATTGGCGTTCCGGCGGGTCAGACTTTCTGGTTAGTGCCCATGTTCCACCGGGACATATTCATCGCAAGAGTTTACAGAATTGTTAACAGACTGCAAACCGCTTGGTTTCCTTAGATGTTAACTTCTCAATCCAGGAGCCTGTAATAAGGCCGGCAACATGCCGGCCTGTTAACTTACATCACCAGACGGCGAATATCTGCCATGATGGTGCCGATGTAAGCGGCAAAACGCGCACCCGCCGCGCCATCGATGACCCGATGGTCGAAGGAGAGTGACAGAGGCAGCATCAGGCGTGGTACAAACTCTTTACCGTTCCACACCGGTTTCATCGATGATTTAGACACACCGAGGATCGCCACTTCCGGCGCATTGACGATGGGGGTAAATGCCGTACCGCCAATGCCGCCAAGGCTGGAGATGGTGAAACAACCACCCTGCATATCAGAAGCCGTCAGCTTACCGTCGCGCGCTTTCTTCGAGATCACCGCCAGTTCCTGCGACAGCTCAACAATGCCTTTCTTGTTGACGTCACGGAACACCGGAACCACCAGACCATTTGGCGTATCAACCGCCACACCGATATTGATATATTTCTTCAACGTCAGTTTCTGGCCATCTTCCGACAGTGAGCTGTTGAAACGTGGGAACTCTTCCAGCGCTTTGGCAGCCGCTTTCATCAGGAACACCAGTGGGGTGATCTTCAGATCCAGTTTCTTCTTCGCTGCTTCGTCATTCTGCTGCTTACGGAAGTTTTCGACTTCAGTAATATCCGCTTCGTCGTGCTGGGTAACGTGCGGGATCACGATCCAGTTACGGCTCAGGTTAGCGCCAGAGATTTTCTGGATGCGGCCCATCTCGACTTCTTCGATTTCACCGAACTTGCTGAAATCAACTTTCGGCCACGGCAGCATGCCCGGGATACCGCCGCCCGCTGCAGCAGGTGCAGACTCGGCGCGTTTCACGGCATCTTTCACGTATGACTGAACGTCTTCTTTCAGAATACGACTTTTACGGCCAGTGCCTTTGACTTTCGCCAGGTTAACACCGAATTCACGCGCCAGACGACGGATAACCGGGGTGGCGTGTACGTAAGCGTCGTTCTCGGCGAAATCGCTTTTCGCTTCAGCGTTAGCGGCGGGCTTCGCCTCTTCTTTCTTCGCAGGCGCCGGAGCCGCTGCTTCTTTTTTCTCAGCCGCTGGCGCTTCTGCCGCAGCCGGAGCCGCAGCGCCAGAACCGGCGGTTTCGAACACCATAATCAGCGAGCCGGTGCTGACTTTATCGCCAGTCGCGATTTTGATCTCTTTGATCTTACCGGCGAATGGCGCAGGCACTTCCATTGACGCTTTATCGCCTTCCACGGTGATCAGTGACTGCTCAGCTTCAACGCTGTCGCCCACTTTCACCAGGATTTCAGTCACTTCAACTTCGTCTGAACCGATATCCGGCACGGCAACTTCTTTGCTTTCGCTGGCTGCCGGTGCGGCCGCAGCAGCTGGCGCCGCTGCGTCTTTTTTCTCTTCTGCCGGAGCAGGCGCAGCTTCTGCTGCACCGTCGGCGGATTCGAAAATCATAATCAGTTTACCGGTTTCCACTTTATCACCGGTGGCCACTCTGATCTCTTTCACTACGCCAGCTTCTGGCGAAGGGACTTCCATCGAGGCCTTGTCACCTTCCACGGTGATCAGCGACTGTTCAACTTCAACTTTATCGCCAACTTTCACCATAATCTCGGTGACTTCAACTTCGTCTGCACCGATATCCGGTACCTTGATTTCGATAGCCATTAAACTTTACCTCTTATGCCAGACGCGGGTTGACTTTATCAGCATCGATATTGAATTTCGCAATGGCTTCCACCACGACTTTCTTCTCGATTTCGCCGCGTTTGGCCAGTTCGCCCAGGGCTGCTACAACAACGTAAGACGCATCCACTTCGAAGTGGTGACGCAGATTTTCACGGCTGTCAGAACGGCCAAAGCCGTCGGTACCCAGCACGCGGTAATCGCTTGATGGTACATAGCTGCGAACCTGCTCAGCGAACAGTTTCATATAGTCAGTTGACGCCACGGCCGGTGCTTCGTTCATCACCTGAGCAATGTACGGCACACGCGCTTCTTCAGCCGGGTGCAGCATGTTCCAGCGCTCACAATCCTGACCATCACGCGCCAGTTCGGTAAATGAAGTCACGCTGTAAACGTCAGAACCGACGCCGTAATCTTTCGCCAGAATCTGCGCTGCGTCACGCACATGACGCAGGATAGAGCCTGAACCCAGCAGCTGAACTTTACCTTTGCTGCCTTCTACCGTCTCCAGCTTGTAGATACCCTTACGGATACCCTCTTCCGCACCCTGCGGCATCGCAGGCATATGGTAGTTTTCGTTTAGCGTGGTGATGTAGTAGTAGATGTTCTCTTGTGCTTCACCGTACATACGCACCAGACCGTCATGCATAATGACAGCCACTTCATAGGCGTAAGCCGGATCGTAAGAGATACAGTTAGGGATAGTCAGTGACTGAATATGGCTGTGGCCATCTTCATGTTGCAGACCTTCACCGTTCAGTGTGGTACGACCGGAAGTACCGCCTACCAGGAAGCCGCGCGCCTGCTGATCGCCTGCCGCCCAGCACAGGTCGCCGATACGCTGGAAACCGAACATTGAGTAGTAGATGTAGAACGGAATCATCGGCAGGTTGTTGGTGCTGTAAGACGTTGCCGCCGCCAGCCAGGATGCGCCTGCGCCCAGTTCGTTGATGCCTTCCTGCAGGATCTGACCTTTTTCGTCTTCTTTGTAGTAAGCAACCTGCTCACGGTCCTGCGGGGTATATTGCTGGCCATTCGGGCTGTAGATACCGATCTGACGGAACAGACCTTCCATACCGAAAGTACGCGCTTCATCGGCGATAATTGGCACCAGACGATCTTTGATCGACTGATTCTTCAGCATCACGTTCAGCACACGCACAAAGGCGATAGTGGTCGAGATCTCTTTGTTCTGCTCTTCCAGCAGTGACTGGAAATCAGACAGCGCGGGCATTTCCAGCTTCTCGCTGAACTTCGCCTGACGGGTTGGCAGGTAGCCACCCAGTTTCTGGCGCTGAGCGTGCAGATAGGTGTGCTCTTCTGAACCTTCAGCAAAGGTCACGTAGGGCAGTTTTTCGATATCCGCATCTTCAACCGGTACGTTGAAACGATCACGGATATAGCGCACGCCATCCATGTTCACTTTCTTCACCTGGTGAGCGATGTTTTTCCCTTCTGCGGAGTCGCCCATACCATAGCCTTTAATGGTATGCGCCAGAATCACTACCGGCTTGCCTTTGGTGTCCTGCGCTTTTTTCAGCGCCGCATAGACTTTCTTCGGATCGTGGCCGCCACGGTTCAGCGCCCAAATCTCGTCGTCGGTCATATCTTTCACCAGCTCAGCGGTTTCCGGATATTTGCCGAAGAAGTGTTCGCGCACATAAGCGCCGTTACGCGATTTAAAGGTCTGATAGTCGCCGTCAACGGTTTCGTTCATTAGCTGGATCAGTTTACCGCTGGTATCTTTACGCAGCAGCTCATCCCAACGACCGCCCCAGATCACTTTGATCACTTCCCAACCGGCGCCGGCAAAGATGCCTTCCAGTTCGTTAATGATCTTGCCGTTACCGGTGACCGGTCCGTCCAGACGTTGCAGGTTACAGTTGATGATAAAGCACAGGTTGTCCAGCTTCTCGCGGGTCGCAATAGTGATCGCGCCTTTGGATTCTGGCTCATCCATTTCGCCGTCGCCGAGGAAGGCGTAAACGGTCTGTGCGGCAGTCTCTTTCAGACCACGGTGCTCAAGATACTTGAGGAATTTCGCCTGGTAGATCGCGCCTAACGGACCAAGGCCCATCGATACGGTTGGGAACTGCCAGAAATCAGGCATCAGTTTTGGATGCGGGTAAGAAGAGAGACCCTTACCATCCACTTCCTGACGGAAGTTATTCATCTGATCTTCAGTCAGACGGCCTTCAAGGAAGGCACGGGCGTAAACGCCTGGGGAGATATGACCCTGGAAATAAACCAGATCGCCGCCATCTTTGTCGTTACGCGCACGGAAGAAGTGGTTAAAACACACTTCATAGATGGTGGCGGATGACTGGAAGGAGGACATATGACCGCCCAGATCCAGATCTTTCTTCGATGCACGCAGAACCGTCATGATGGCGTTCCAGCGGATCGCGGAACGGATACGACGTTCCAGAGAGGCGTTGCCCGGATATTCCGGCTCGTCTTCAGTGGCAATGGAGTTGATGTACTGGCTGACACCAGCACCCGCAGCCACTTTAACGCCACCTTTACGTGCTTCGCTTAATACCTGATCAATCAGATACTGCGCGCGCTCAACACCTTCTTCACGGATGACCGATTCGATCGCCTGTAGCCAGTCGCGAGTTTCAATCGGATCCACGTCATTGTGTAAACGTTCTGACATGGGGGGTATTCCTTATCTGTGTCTAATACGTTGAATTGTCTGGAGCCTGTCTCGTTGCACTCTGCCTGATTATGGAG
The DNA here is from genome assembly GCF_017875465.1 of Winslowiella toletana. Classification (NCBI taxonomy): domain Bacteria; kingdom Pseudomonadati; phylum Pseudomonadota; class Gammaproteobacteria; order Enterobacterales; family Erwiniaceae; genus Winslowiella; species Winslowiella toletana. The sequence goes on along the minus strand of NZ_JAGGMQ010000001.1, from coordinate 3,294,526 downwards.
CGCAAGGAGACAGGCTCGTCGTTTATCCCTTTCATCCTTCAGGTTGCCGCTGAGTCAGTTGCAACGCGAATGGTGTCGGGTATATAGCCGCGTTTTCTCGACGCGTTATTCCTTACGTTGCTGTAAACGTCGTAAGGAGCGCTCTCTACGACTCTGCTCCCGACTTCTGTCCAGCAATATTTCCTCGATAAACGCCAGATGGCGGTGTGACGCTTCACGAGCCTGTTCCGGCTCGCGTGCCACAATCGCCGCAAAGATGCTGGCGCGGTGACCGCTCACTTTCGCCAACATTTCCCGGCGTGAGTAGAGCAATTCAAAGTTCTGCCGGACGTTCTTCTCCAGCATCGGTCCCATACAGCGCAACAGATGCAACAGCACCACATTGTGCGCCGCTTCGGTGACAGCAATCTGATACTGCATAACCGCATCGGCTTCGGCGTCTAAATCGCCGCTATCCTGTGCCTGCTGAATCACCTGATGACATTCGCGAATGCGCTGCAAATCTTCGTCGGTGCCGCGCAACGCCGCATAGTAGGCGGCAATGCCTTCCAGTGCGTGACGGGTTTCCAGCAGATCGAACTGAGATTCAGGATGTTCGGCAAGCAGTTCTACGAGCGGATCGCTCAGGCTTTGCCACAGGCTTTGTTGTACGAATGTGCCACCGCCCTGACGGCGCAGCAGCAGACCTTTTGCTTCCAGACGCTGGATAGCTTCACGTAAAGAGGGGCGGGAGACATCAAACTGTTTGGCGAGCTCGCGCTCTGGCAGCAGCTTCTCACCCGGACGCAGGGTCCCTTCCATAATCAGAGACTCGAGCTGTTGCTCGATTGCATCGGATAGCTTTGGTTGGCGAATCTTGCTGTAGGCCATCTTCCCTTCTTCCTGCCATTTGTCCGAAGTAAATTGGTAATACCAATTGCAAAAAGGTGTCCGTAAAGTAACAAAGTATTCACCTTGTGTCTATATGGCATAAGCCCGAAACCGGGGCTGGCTCACGTTGTAAAGAGACTGATTAGCCACCGGAAAGCGTATCAAACGCGGGCGACAGAATTGTTAATAACGCTAACTTTTACGAAACCTTACACGGAGTTAGTGGGGTTTCTGGCGCTAAGCCATAAGGCGAAGCTATTCGTCTTTCGGGCCAATCTATGCCAGAAGAGGATATTGCGCGGCAGATGTAACTGACTATTTCTTCACCACTTCGCCGCACAAAAAGAGAAAGCATGTGCAAAGGCCAGCGCTTACCACTATTCTTGTCGCGGAGAAAGCATCATTTCGTTTTTTGTGATGCTGTTACTGTAAAATAATCAATACGTTATCTGTCAGATTTTGCTTACAACGGCTCACGCAGCGGCGCAAAAAATGCCAATAAGAATAACGACATCACGAGGTTTTATATGGAACAACAACAAGGCGATGCGCTAAAAAGGGGATTGAAAAATCGCCATATTCAGCTTATTGCATTGGGTGGCGCGGTAGGTACCGGCTTGTTTCTGGGGATCGCACAAACGATCAAAATGGCTGGTCCGTCAGTACTGCTGGGTTACGCGATTGGCGGCTTTATTGCCTTTATGATTATGCGTCAGCTGGGAGAGATGGTGGTGGAAGAGCCGGTAGCCGGTTCCTTCAGCCACTTCGCTTACAAATACTGGGGCAATTTTGCCGGCTTTGCTTCCGGCTGGAACTACTGGGTGCTGTATGTACTGGTGGCGATGGCTGAGCTGTCCGCAGTCGGTATCTATGTACAGTACTGGTGGCCGGAGATCCCGACCTGGGTCTCTGCCGCCGTGTTCTTCTTAGTGATCAACGCGATTAACCTCTCCAACGTCAAAGTGTATGGCGAAATGGAGTTCTGGTTTGCCATCATTAAAGTGGTGGCGGTGGTCGGAATGATCATTTTCGGTGGCTGGTTGCTGTTCAGTGGGACTGCCGGGCCGGAAGCGAAGGTCAGCAATATCTGGGATATTGGCGGCTTCTTCCCGAATGGCGTCACCGGTCTGGTGATGGCGATGGCAGTGATTATGTTCTCCTTTGGTGGCCTTGAGCTGATCGGCATAACCGCGGCGGAAGCGGACGACCCGGAAAAAAGCATTCCCAAAGCGACCAATCAGGTGCTGTATCGTATCCTGATTTTCTATATCGGTTCGCTGGCCGTGCTGCTTTCACTCTACCCATGGACCAAAGTGGTCGAGGGCGGCAGCCCGTTTGTGATGATTTTCCATGACCTCGGCGACAGCCTGGTGGCGAATGCGCTAAACGTGGTGATTCTGACCGCGGCGCTGTCGGTATATAACAGCTGCGTCTACAGTAACAGCCGCATGCTCTACGGCCTGGCGAAACAGGGCAACGGCCCGAAAGCGCTGCTGAAAGTGGATGCACGCGGTGTTCCGGTGATCGCCATTGCGGTTTCCGCGCTGGCCACCGCCATCTGCGTACTGGTGAACTATCTGATGCCTGGTGAAGCATTCGGCATTCTGATGGCGCTGGTGGTTTCTGCGCTGGTGATCAACTGGGCAATGATTAGTCTTGCCCACCTGAAATTCCGCCGCAAGAAAGATCAGCAGGGTGTGACCACTCGCTTTAAAGCGCTGCTCTATCCGGTTGGCAACTGGATCTGCCTGGTGTTCCTCGCCGGTATTCTGGTGATTATGGCGATGACGCCAGGTATGGCGATTTCAGTCTGGCTGATCCCGGTTTGGGTGCTGATCCTTGCTATCGGCTACTTTATTAAGAATAAAGCGCAGAAGGCGTAATATTGTCGGCGGGCGGCGGGAACGCCGCCCCTACGCCAGGCTTCATGTAGGGGCGGCGTTCTCGCCGCCCGTGTTAATGATCTCCATCACACTTCTCCCTGCACAGTCATTTTGTCCATCTGCGCGACGGTTTCCTGCTGCGCACAGTGAGACATAAACATCAATAATGTTTCCCACTACAGAGGATGACCCTCCAGCGGCGGGAGAACAGACAATGAAGGCAACAGCGCTTTCGGTTAAAGAAAAAATTGGCTACGGCATGGGCGACGCGGGTTGCAATATGATCGGCGGCGCCATCATGTTGTTCCTCAGCTATTTTTACACTGATGTGTTTGGCCTGGCGCCAGCAATGGTCGGCATCCTGCTGCTGTCGGTGCGCGTGCTGGATGCGGTTACCGATCCGATTATGGGGGCGATTGCCGACCGTACGCGCAGCCGCTGGGGACGTTTTCGCCCGTGGCTGTTATGGGTATCGGTGCCCTACGTGCTGTTTAGCGTCCTGATGTTTACCACGCCGGAATGGAGCTATCAGAGTAAAGTGATCTATGCCTTTATCACTTACTTCCTGATGTCGCTCTCCTACACCGCCATTAATATTCCTTACTGTTCACTCGGCGGGGTGATTACCAACGATCCTGGCGAGCGCGTCTCGTGCCAGTCTTACCGTTTTGTGATGGTCGGCATCGCCACGCTGATTCTGTCACTGTCGCTGCTGCCGCTGGCGGAGTGGTTTGGCGGCGCAGACCGGGCGCGTGGCTACCAGATGGCGATGGGCGTACTGGCCACTATCGGTCTGTTTATGTTTCTGTTCTGCTTTGCCACGGTGCGCGAACGCATCACTCCGGCAGTACCGAGTAATGACGATCTGAAAGCCGATCTGAAAGATGTGTGGAAAAACGATCAGTGGGTGCGCATTCTGCTGCTGACCTTCTGCAATGTGTGTCCCGGCTTTATTCGCATGGCCGCCACTATGTATTACGTCACCTGGGTGATGCAGCAGTCGACCAGCTTCGCCACGCTGTTTATCAGTCTTGGGGTGGTTGGCATGATGATTGGCAGTACGCTGGCGAAACCGCTTACCGACCGCTGGTGCAAACTGAAAGTATTTTTCTGGACCAATATCGTGCTGGCGATCTTCTCCACCGGTTTCTGGTTCCTCGATCCGCATGCCACGGTATTGATTCTGGTGATGTACTTCCTGCTGAATATCCTCCATCAGATCCCGTCGCCGCTGCACTGGTCGCTGATGGCGGATGTTGATGACTACGGCGAGTGGAAAACCGGTAAACGCAGCACCGGCATCAGCTTCTCCGGCAACCTGTTTTTCCTGAAAGTGGGACTGGCGGTGGCCGGGGCGATGGTCGGTTTTCTGCTGTCATGGTATGGCTACGATGCGGGTGCGAAACAACAGAGCGCCACGGCGATTAACGGCATTATGCTGCTGTTTACCGTGATCCCTGGCGTCGGTTATCTGATTACCGCAGGCGTCATTCGTCTGTTAAAAGTTGACCGTCAGCTGATGCAGACCATTCAGATCGATCTGGCTAAACGGCGCGAAAACTATCGTGAACTAAGCGACTACCGCGAAGGAAAACCTCTTGATATCAAACCAGAGGGAGCAGCGTAATGTCTGACCAGAGCTGGCCTAACCCGTTTATTGAACAGCGCGCTGACCCCTTTATTCTGCGCCACGAAGATCACTACTACTTTATCGCCTCAGTACCCGAATATGACCGGCTGGAGATCCGTCGCGCCGACACGCTAAGCGGTCTGCGTGAAGCCAGCGCCGTGGTGGTGTGGCGTAAACCGCCCGGCGGCCCGATGAGCGAACTGATCTGGGCGCCGGAACTGCACTACATTGATGGCCGCTGGATGATCTACTTCGCCGCCGCCCCGAGCAGGGCGATTAAAGACGGGCTGTTTCAGCACCGGATGTTTGCGCTGGAGTGTCGCGACAGCGATCCCCTAAGCGGTAACTGGCAGGAGCGCGGACAGGTGCGTACCCCGATCGACAGCTTTGCGCTGGATGCCACCGTATTCCGGCATCAGGGCAAAAACTGGTATCTGTGGGCGCAGAAAGATCCGCTGATCCCCGGCAACTCCAACCTCTATCTGGCCGAGCTGGAAAATCCCTGGACGCTAAAAACCCCGCCGGTGATGCTAAGCCGTCCGCAATATCAGTGGGAGTGCGCCGGTTTCAGCGTGAATGAAGGCCCGGCGGCGATCCGTCACGGCGACAAGCTGTTTGTCAGCTATTCCGCCAGCGCCACCGATGAAAACTACTGTATGGGATTATTATGGATTGATGCCGATGCGGATCCGCTGCGTCCGGCCAACTGGTCAAAATCGGCGCGTCCGGTGTTTACCACTCACTGGCTGCACCGGCAATATGGCCCGGGGCATAACAGCTTTACCACCGCAGAAAATGGCGAAGATATACTTGTGTATCATGCGCGTAACTATACGGAAATCGAGGGCGATCCATTATGGGATCCAAACCGCCATACGCGCATTAAAAGCTTCAGCTGGGACGCTGACGGTATGCCCGATTTTGGCGTACCGCCAGCCGAAGAGTAGTTACACCAGGGTGCCGTAAATCGTCAGTATTGCCACCACCACCACCAGCACTAACGACACCTTTTTAGCCAGCGACACCGCCACGCGCGGTGTCTCGGTTTTATCCAGATGAGGATCGCGCGCCAGCGAGAACTGCGCCAGCTGGGTCAGCACCTGATATTGCGAGCTGTGGCGATCGCCAAGCGAAGCAAACCACGCAGGCAGCGCGCGCTCACCGTGCCCCAGCAGTGCATAGGCCACCCCGGCCAGACGCACCGGGATCCAGTCAAGCCAGTGTAACACCGCATCAATGCCGGACTGTGAGCGCTCCAGGGGCGTATGGTGCCGCGCCAGCCAGCTCTGCCAGCCGCGTAAAAAGGCATAACCGACCAGCAGTACCGGCCCCCATGCGCCGCCGACCACAAACCAGAACATCGGCGCCAGATAAAAGCGGAAGTTAATCCACAGCAAGGCATTCTGCAGTTCGCGCAGGTATTCGCGCTCGTCGCAATCCACCGGAATGCCGTGGATCAGCGTCAGCTCTTCCGCCATTGCATCCCGCGCGTTAGCGTCGTTGTGGCTGGCCGCCTTCAGATAAGCGTGATAATGCAGGCGCACGGAACCCGCGCCAATACAGAGCAGCCCCACCAGAATCCAGAAAATCAGCTGCACCACGCCAAAGAACAGCCCTTTTAGCGAACCGATCACCACCATCACTATCGCCATCGCGATCAGTGTCATCAGTATGGTCCGCAGCAGTGAAAAACGCCGTTGCCGGCGAAATAGCGGTTCCAGCCGGTGATCCAGTTGCCAGTGTTCACCTGATTTGAACAGGCGCTCCCAACCTAACACCAGCAATAAGCTAAACAGGGTCATGCATTGCGCTCCTTCGGAGTGGTATCCCTCGCGAGATCTAAGGCGTGGCGAAATTTTTCCCAGTCAAATGCCGGTCCGGGATCGGTTTTGCGCAGCGGCGCAATATCGCTATGGCCGGTAATACGCTCAACCGTCAGCGGATAGTGCTGCATCAGCAGCAGTGTGACGTCCTTCAGCGCATGATACTGCGCATCGGTATAGGGAAGGATATCCGTTCCTTCCAGCTCAATGCCGATTGAAAAATCATTACAGTTTTCACGGCCCTGCCAGAGAGAGACGCCCGCATGCCATGCGCGCAGATGGAAAGGAACGTATTGCACTATTTCCCCGTCGCGGCGAATCAGGCAATGAGCCGAAACGCGCAGATGACTGATTTCTGCGAAAAAGGGATGGATGCTGGCATCCAGCGTGCCGGTAAACAGCGCATCAATATACGGGCCACCAAACTCGCCGGGCGGCAAACTGATATTGTGCACCACCAGCAATGACGGCGCTTCATCCGCGGGGCGTAAATTAAAATGTGGCGATGGCACCTGCTTCACATCCACAATCCAGCCATCCTGCAACTGCATCCCCTTCCCTCCCTTCATAACATTTCCCTCAGAGTAGCACGGTTTTTTTTCCGTTAAGAAATCTTATACCTGCCACCGCTTTAATCGGTCATTGAGCGGTAACACAACTTTTTTCGTCTCTGCTGCATCCAAATCGCCCGCCGGTTCGTACATAGCAATGTGAGGCAATCAATGCCCCCTGTCACTCAACAAGGAAATAATCATGAAAACCTTAATTCGCTCTGCTATCTGCGCTTCATTGCTGTTCAGCAGTGTTTCAATGGCTGAAATGATGTCGAATATCGTGATGGTTGGCGGTGCTGAAATGTACCCGTCAAAAGATATTGTTGATAATGCGGTAAATTCAAAAGACCACACCACGCTAGTTGCTGCGGTAAAAGCGGCCGATCTGGTGACAACCTTAAAAGGCCCGGGTCCGTTTACGGTATTTGCGCCGACCAATGACGCCTTTGCCAAATTACCGGCAGGCACGCTGGAGAGTCTGCTTAAACCCGAGAATAAAAAGCTGCTGACCAGCGTTCTGACTTACCATGTGGTCGCCGGTAAATATGATATGAAAGCGTTGCAGAAAAAATTAAAACAGGGCCATGGCACGGCGGAACTGACAACCGTCAATGGTCAGCCATTGTGGATTATGAGCAACGGCCCGCACAATATTCAGTTAAAAGATGGCAAAGGTTTTGTCGCCAATATCAGTACCTATGATGTAAACCAGAAAAATGGCGTTATCGATGTGATTGATACCGTATTGATGCCAAAATAAGCGCATCTATACTTGCTGTGCCGCGCAATATTTCGCGGCACAGACACAGTGTTGCCTTCCGCAGCGCCATCACAGGATAAGAGATGACGGACACCCCCCCCAACGAGCAGGTTTTATTGCTAGCCGCTGTCGCGTCCGGAGACCGTCAGGCTTTAGCATCGCTTTATCATCAAACCTCACCGCATCTGTATGCCATCGCGCTGCGCATGATGCGCCGTCGCAGCTGGGCGGAAGAAGTACTGCATGACAGTTTTATTCTCGTCTGGCAACGTGCCGCCAGTTATAACCCGGAACTTAGCGCGCCGAAAACCTGGCTGACACATATTGTGCGCCACCGCGCCATTGACTGCCTGCGAATGCGTGACAATAACCTTGAGGCTCTGGATGAGCAGCCGCAAGAGGAGCTGATGGCGATGTCCGCTCCGGCAGCCGACCAGTTAGACGCCAGCCAGCAGGCGCAGCGCCTGACTGAGTGCCTCGGATATTTATCCGCCGACCAGCGGCAAAGTATCACGCTGGCCTACTATCAGGGGCTGTCGCATGGTGAAATTTCCACCCATTTGCAGCAGCCGTTGGGCAGTGTAAAAAGCTGGATTCGTCGTGCGCTGGATCATCTTAAGAATTGTGTAGGTATATGAAAAACAGAAGCGATTACGATTCAGCGCTGGCGGCAGAATATGTGCTCGGCACCTTGCGTGGCGCAGCGCGACTCAAATTTGAACGGCGTTTACAGCAGGAGCCAGAGCTGGCGCTGGAAGTCAGCCGCTGGCAGAACGCGCTGGCGCATCTTGATGACTCACTGACGCCAGTCACGCCGCCCGCGCATATCTGGAAGAAAATCGCCCTGAGTCTGCCGGCTATCCAGCCCGCCAGAGCAAAACCGCACGGCTGGCACTACAGTGGCTGGGCGCTGGCCGCATCGCTGGCCGGAATATTGCTTTACTCCAACTTGCGCACGGAGACAGCGCCCACTGACCAGCCTGTCGCTATCCTGAATAGCGCAGATAACGCCAAAGGACAGTGGATCGTCAATATTAACCCGGCGCGAACCGAGCTAAGCCTGACGGCGCTGAATCCTCCGGCGCTGGACAGTAAGCAAAGTCTGCAACTGTGGCTGATTCCTGCTGACGGCATACCCCGCTCTCTGGGGCTGATACAGGCCAGACAGCTTAACCGGGTCGATATCAGCCATCATCAGCTGGCTAACCGCCTGACGCTGGCGATTAGCCTTGAGCCGCAGGGCGGTTCACCAACCGGTCAGCCAACCGGCCCGGTGTTGTTTAATGGACAGCTGTCGCAGCTTTAGAAAAAAGTCGGCAACGTTTCAACCACCTGCAAATTGTCATCAACGACACACAGCTGACGCCACTTATCGAACGTCAGACAGGGATGCGAAGCGCCAAAAGCGATAATATCGCCGGGCGTCAGCTGATGATCGGCGGGAACCTGCAGAAAAGCATGCTGATCCATCAGGCGGACAACCTGATAACTGGCGTCCAGGCTGCGGGCTTCGCTCTGCCCCTGTTGATAGACGCGCAGCGGCACCGGCATACTGTCGTGGGCGATATCGCGTTTTCCCAGCGCGGCAATTACCCGTCCAGCTTCCGGCGTCGACTGCACATAAGCGAACACTTCCATGGCTGGCAGCAGAGCGCTGTGCATCTCAGGATGGCGCGCCAGCAGCGCATTTTGCGCCTGCTTGTAGATACCGTGATCGTGAACCAGATAACAACCGGGACGCATCAGGGTAATAAAAGCATCACGCGCATCTTCACGGGCAAATGCCTCAGCCACCAGGTCGTACCATGTCGACCCCGAGGCAGTGATAATCGGATGCTCACTGGCAAACTTGCCGGCTGTTTTCAGCGCCAGCGCGGTTTTCACCAGCATGCTGATAAAGGCCGCAACATCCTGCTGCTCACTGTCACTGAAGATCACTCCTTCATAGCCTTCAATACCGCTAAGCGCCAGCGAGTCATACTGAGCAATCGCTGCAGTCACCTCGTTAATCTGCTGCTGTGTACGGCAACCGCAGCGCCCGTTGACCACGCCCACTTCCAGCATCACATTCAGCGTGAGTCCCTGCTGATGGAAAAAGGCGCCCAGCTGATGCACATTGACCGCACTATCCACCAGGCAGTGAAACTCAATATCGCCCGGGCGCAGCAGATCGGCCACAATCTGCATATTCGCCTGGCCCAGCAGCTGATTCGCCAGCAGCATCCGCCGGATGCCATGCTGTGCCGCAACAGCGCACTGGGTCGCCGTTGCCAGCGTGATCCCCCAGGCGCCAGCATCCATCTGACGCTGAAACAGCGCCGGAGCCATGGTGGTTTTGCCATGTGGCGCCAGCTCAGCGCCGTGCGCCGTGGCATACTGCTGCATCCAGCCCAGATTATGCTGCACTGCCGACTGGTGTAATACCAGCGCAGGCAGAGAGACATCCTGTAACAGCTGTTTGCCGCTTACCGGTAGCCCTTTCTGTCGAATCGATGTCACCTGCATACTTTTCCCTGTTTCATAAGTGGGTTGCTGATCCCGATACCTTTACGCGTTCACTGGCTTACGTCAACCGCCGTCTGGCAAGCTTTTAGCAAACGCGCTAGAGTGTCCGCACTCTATTATCCGAACCTTCGGAGCTTGAATATGACGACACGCCGCTACGACTCTGACAGTCGCCGTACAGAACTGCTGGGCCGTATTGAGAACGATATTCCTGCCGCGGTTGCCAATGCGCTACAGGAAGATTTAGGAGGCGAAGTGGATGCCAGTAATGACATCACTGCCAGTCTGCTGCCTGCCGATACCCAGTCTCATGCCACGGTGATTACCCGTGAACCGGGGATTTTCTGCGGTAAACGCTGGGTGGAAGAGGTGTTTATTCAGCTCGGCAACCGCACCCAGCTGACCTGGCATGTCGACGATGGCGAGGCGATTAGCGCTAATCAGCTGCTGTTTGAAATTGCCGGCCCGGCGCAGCTGATTCTGACCGCCGAACGCACCGCGCTTAACTTTGTACAGACCCTGTCCGGCGTGGCAACTGAAGTCAGCCGCTATGTCACCTTGCTTGAAGGCACTGATACCCAGTTGCTGGATACGCGTAAAACCCTGCCGGGCCTGCGCACCGCGCTAAAATACGCCGTGCTGTGCGGTGGCGGCAGCAACCACCGGCTGGGACTTTCCGATGCTTTTCTGATTAAAGAGAACCATATTATTGCCACCGGCTCGATTCGACAGGCGGTAGAAAAAGCCTTCTGGCTGCATCCTGATGTTCCGGTTGAAGTGGAAGTGGAATCCCTTGATGAGCTGGAGCAGGCGCTGGCCGCTGGCGCGGATATCGTGATGCTGGATAATTTCAGCGTCGAGCAGATGCGCGAAGCCGTGGCCTTAACCGCAGGACGGGCGCTGCTGGAAGTGTCCGGCAATGTGACCAATGAGACGCTGCGCACCTTTGCCGAAACCGGGGTGGACTATATTTCCGTTGGCGCGCTGACCAAGCATGTGCGGGCGCTCGATCTGTCGATGCGCTTTAACTGAACAACGGGAGCCGATAACGGCTCCCCTACCAGACTGTTAGGGGTGGCGTTATCGCCGCCCGTTCTGTGAACCCGCTTCCACTCTGTTTGTCCTCTGCTATCTCTCCGCTAAAACCTTTCCGCGATCCCGCGCAAATTACCGCTTTACCACTGGTTTCCACCAGCCAGCCTGCTTATGGTGCCGTCAGACACCCCAAGGAGAGCAGTAGTAATGGACAAGCATAAGCAACGCGGATTCACGCTGATTGAACTGATGATCGTGGTCGGTATCGTCGCCATCCTTAGCGCGATAGGTTTACCGGCGTATCAAAACTACCTGCAGAAAGCGGCGCTCACCGATATGTTGCAGACCATGATGCCGTATAAAACAGCGGTGGAACTCTGCGCCATTGAGCGTGGCGCTACCACAGCCTGTAACGCTGGCAGCAATGGCGTGCCTGCCGGTAGCGGCTCGCGCTATGTGCGCAGTGTGGCGGTTGCCGCCGGGGCGATTACGCTGACAGGTCAGGAGAGCCTGGATGGCTTAACCGTTGTGTTAACCCCAATCTGGGCCGCGGCCGATGGGCGTATTAGCTGGCAGCGCAGCTGCAACAGCGTCCAGAGCAGCCTGGCGGAGGCCTGCAACGATGTGTTCCGCTTTGATGATGCTACGGGGACACGCTAATGGAGACGGCAAATCAGCGCACGATCCAGGCGCTCTGCCAGCGCTACCAGGCGATTATTCTGCAGCATACCGCTGACCGGCTGCATCTGGCGATCAGTGAAACCCCTGATGCGCAAATGATTGAGGCGCTGCGCTTCGCCAGCCAGTGTCATGTTGAGATCGAGTGCTGGCCACAGGCGCGGATCGAACAATACAGTCAGCAGTCATCCGCCAGCCCGTTGGCGCGCGAAAGCAGTAGCGATGAGGCGCAAGGCGCTTCGGCGGTTGATCTGGTGGATCAGACCCTGCAAATCGCCATCCAGCGGCGTGCCTCTGATATCCATTTTGAACCGCAGGCCAATGGGTTACGCATCCGTCTGCGCATCGATGGTGTACTGCACCCGCTGCAAGGCAGTTATCACAATATTACCGCCTCGCTGCTGGCGCGGCTGAAAATCCTCGGCAACCTCGATATCGCTGAACGGCGCATGCCTCAGGACGGCCAATTTAGCCAGCAGGTGAATGGCAAAGCTGAGTCATTTCGCCTCTCGACACTGCCGGTGCGCTTCGGCGAAAAAGCAGTGATTCGTTTGCTGCAAAGTGAAGCTCAGGCGATTGATCTCGACAAACTCGGCATGCCTGCCGCCGCGCTGCAATGTTACCGCGCCGCGCTGGCGCGTCCGCAGGGACTGATTCTGGTTACCGGCCCTACCGGCAGCGGCAAAACCTTTACCCTCTATAGCGGCTTAAGCGCGTTAAACCAGCCGGGGAAAAATCTGTGCAGCGTCGAGGATCCGGTAGAGATCCCATTGCCAGGGGTCAATCAAACGCAGGTCAACAGCAAATCCGGACTCGATTTTCATTGCGTGCTGCGGGCGCTGTTACGCCAGGATCCGGATGTGATTATGCTGGGGGAGATTCGTGACGGTGAGACCGCCGAAATCGCCATTAAAGCGGCGCAAACCGGCCATCTGGTGTTATCGACTCTGCATACCAACTCCACCACTGAGACCCTGACCCGCCTTGGTCAGATGGGGATCCCCGGTTATCTGCTGGCATCGGCGCTAAAGCTGGTAATTGCCCAACGCCTGGTGCGCCGTTTATGTCCGCATTGCCGCCAGCCTGCTGCTGCGCTAACCCACTTTCCGTCGGCCCTGTGGCCAGGCGCGCTGCAAAACTGGCGCGCCGTGGGTTGCGACCACTGCTTTTCTGGCTATTACGGTCGGCTGGCGCTTTTTGAGCTGCTGCCGATCAGCGACCCGCTGCAACAGGCCATTGCCGCCAATGCCACGCCCGATGAACTGGCCAGCCTGGCGCAGCAGCAGGGAATGAACTCACTGTTTACCGAAGGTCTGCATGCGGTTAACCGTGGTGATACCTCACTGGAGGAGATCAATCGCATTGTGGGTGTCGGTGATGGCTAATCCTACGCTGTTTCACTGGCAGGCGATTGATGCCCGCGGTGACTTTGTTAGTGGTGCTTTACTTAGCAACAGTTCACTTATGGTGATGCAGCAATTACTTGATAAAGGCTGTTCGCCGGTGTCGATTAAGCGAGGTAAAAGCTGGCGTCCGCGTGACTGGCAATGGCAGCACAAGGTTATGTTGATCCGCCAGCTGGCAACCTTGCTGAAAGCGGGGCTGACGCTGGCGCAGGGCGTCAGACTGCTGGCCGAAGGCCATCCTCATCCGGGCTGGCAGGCGCTGTTGCTGGATATCCAGGCGCAAATCGAACAGGGCGCCCCTTTTTCGCAAGTGCTGGAACGCTGGCCAGAGATTTTCCCGCCGTTATTTCCGGCGCTGATGCATATCGGTGAAGTCACCGGTCAGCTGGATGAGTGCTGCTTTCAGCTGGCGCGTCAGCAGGAGCGCCAGCAACAGTTGCAAAAGAAGGTGATCAAAGCGTTGCGCTATCCGCTGTTTATTCTGCTGGTCGCTCTCGCGGTAACCGTGGGGATGCTGGTATTGGTGCTTCCGGAGTTTGTCTCGATTTACGCAGCGTTTGACGCTCCGCTGCCAGCGTTTACTGCGGCGGTAATGGCGTTGTCCGAAACCCTGCAGCGGGGTGTTATGCCGCTGACCATGATCACCCTGCTGACCGTTCTGCTGTGGCGTAGCCAGCGCAGAAAACGTGTAACCTGGCAACGTCGGGAACAGCAACTGCTGTTGCGTCTGCCGTTGATTTCATCTCTGTATCGCGGCAGCCAGCTTAGCCAGATTTTCACCACCCTGACCTTGACCCAGCAGGCCGGTCTGACCCTGCTGCAAAGCTTGCAGGCGGTAGAAAAAACCCTGAGTGACTGCCTGTGGCGCGAAGCTATCAGTGATTTACAGCAGCATATCGCTGCAGGCAACCCCCTGCATCAGGCGCTGGCGCAGCATAAACTTTTTACCCCGCTCTGCCATCAGCTGATTAAAGTGGGTGAAGAGGCCGGTTCACTTGATATCTTACTGGCGCGGCTGGCGCAATGGCATGAAGAACACACCCATGAGCTGGCAGATACGCTGGCCGCCACGCTGGAACCGCTAATGATGGTAGTGATTGGGATAATTGTCGGGACGTTAGTGGTGGCAATGTACCTGCCGATATTTGGTCTGGGGGATGCGCTGGGGTAACCCGGCTGCTGCAAATCATCAACACGGGCGGCGATAACGCCGCCCCTACGGGGTTGTAGGGGAGCCGTTATCGGCTCCCGGGGTTTATCGATTAAACACACGGTTTTCCTGCTCGGCCACGCGAATAAAGGTAGTGCGTTTGGTCAGCTCTTTCAGACGCTCAGCGCCGACATAAGTGCAGGCAGAACGCAGGCCACCGAGAATATCGCGGGCGGTATCTTCCACCGCCCCACGCAGCGGCAACTTCACGGTTTTACCTTCTGCGGCGCGGTATTCGGCCACGCCGCCGACATGGCGTTTCATCGCCGATTCGGAGCTCATGCCGTAGAACAGCATAAATTGTTCGCCATTCTCTTCCACAATGGTGCCTTCACACTCGTTATGGCCCGCCAGCATACCGCCAAGCATGACAAAATCCGCACCGCCGCCAAACGCTTTTGCCACATCGCCCGGCACGGCACAGCCGCCGTCGCTGACAATCTGGCCCCCCAGGCCGTGAGCGGCATCGGCGCACTCAATCACCGCGGAAAGCTGTGGATAGCCAACACCGGTTTTCACTCTGGTAGTACAGACTGAACCCGGGCCAATGCCCACTTTGACAATATCAGCGCCGGACAGTATCAGCTCTTCCACCATCTCACCGGTGACCACATTACCGGCGCAAATGGTTTTATCCGGACAGGCTTCACGCACGCGCTTTAAGAACTCAACAAAATGTTCCGAATAGCCATTAGCCACATCAATACAGATAAAATTCAGTGCCGGTGACAACGCCAGAATCTGCTGCATTTTAATAAAGTCAGCCTCAGAGGTACCGCTGGAGACCATCACATGACGCAACACGTTTTCCGGCACGCTGGCGACAAAGGTGCGCCACTGCTCAACACTGTAGTGTTTATGAACTGCGGTAAGAATATCGAATGACGCCAGCGCCTCTGCCATGCGGAAAGAGCCAACGGTATCCATGTTAGCGGCAATAATGGGAACGCCTGACCAGGCGATGCCTGAATGTTTGAAGGTAAACTGACGTTCGAGTTCAACCTGGGAGCGGCTTTTCAGCGTTGAACGCTTAGGCCGGATAAGAACATCTTTGAAACCGAGTTTTAAATCTTCTTCGATACGCATGACATATTTCCTGGTTAGTGGCGACGATCTGACGATCGGGTGCTGCTGCCCAGCTCCAGTGAAGCTATCATACGCGCTAAAATCGCGACTACAAGACTGCGAAAGTGGCTTTATTTACGCTACAATCGCTTAAATTTATCTGAAAATCTCACTTGTGATCCATGCCGCAGAATTCAGGGTAGTTATTGCGATAAAACCCCCGAAATTCTGATTTTTCTCGCAAGTTAATCTGGAATCAGGCTTATGCGCTATACCGTCGCGCTGACCGGTGGCATCGGCAGCGGAAAAAGCACCATCGCCAATGCCTTTGCCGCGCTGGGTGTGGATGTGGTGGATGCGGATGTGATTGCCCGTCAGGTCGTCGAACCCGGTCAGCCGGCATTGCAGGCCATCGCCGAAAAGTTTGGCGATGCCGTCATCAATACCGACGGCACGCTAAATCGCGCCAGCCTGCGTCAGAAGATTTTCAGTTCAGCTGCGGATAAGCAGTGGCTGAACAACCTGCTTCACCCCTTAATCCACCAGCAGACACGTCGTCAGCTGGCTGCCAGCCACTCTGTATGGTGCTTATGGGTTGTGCCGCTGTTAGTTGAGAACAATCTGCATAAGCTGGCAGATCGTGTGCTGGTGGTCGATGTTGACCCGGAAACTCAGCTGGCGCGCACCATGGCGCGCGACAATATCAGTCGTGAACAAGCCAGCAATATTCTTGCTGCCCAGGCGACGCGAGAAGCACGCCTGGCCGTAGCTGATGATGTTATCGATAACAGTGGCGATCCCGCAGCGGTATTACCACTTGTTGCTGCGTTGCATCAGCGCTATTGCGCGCTGGCGACGCTGGCAGAACAGGATAAAAAGCATGAGCACAACGATACTATTTGAGCATCCACTGAATGAAAAAATGCGTACCTGGCTGCGTATCGAGTTTTTACTTAAGCAGTCAGAGGCGAGTAAAAGCATTACCGACCATCTTGGCGCGCTGACATTTTTCCGCAACGCCGCTGAATTACTGGATGTTTTTGAGCGTGGCGAGCTGCGCACTGACATCCTGAAAGAGCTGGATCGCCAGCAGCTGAAGCTGCGATCCTGGGCTGAAGTCCCTGGCGTCGATATGGAGCTGATTAACGCGTTAAGCCAGCGTCTGAAGCGCTGCTCTACGGTGCTGATGGCAGCGCCACGTATGGGACAGCAGCTGCGTGAAGATCGCCTGATCGGTCTGGTACGTCAGCGCCTCAGTATTCCCGGTGGTTGTTGCAGCTTCGATCTGCCCACCCTGCACGTCTGGCTGCATCAGGAGCAGCAGCTGCGTGACAATCAGGTGACGCAGTGGCTGGAGTCGCTTAGCGCCGTACGCGAAGCGCTGACCTTGATCCTCGAACTGATCCGTCAGTCGGGAATTTTCCGTAACCAGACCAGCCTGAATGGTTTTTTCCAGGATAATGCGGAGGGTTCCGATCTGTTGCGTTTGCAACTGATGCTGGAAGACTCGCTTTATCCGCAAGTGTCGGGGCATAAGAGCCGCTATGCGATTCGTTTTTTGCCGCTGGATAGTGAGAACGGTGACGTTCCTGCCCGACTCGATTTTGAACTGGCTTGTTGTTAAAGGTTGTTATGAAAGAAGAAATAGTGAGTGTGAACTGCCCGACCTGTGGCAAAGAGGTGATCTGGGATGAGCTGAGCCTGTGGCGGCCATTTTGCAGCAAACGCTGCCAGCTTATTGACCTCGGTGAATGGGCCGCAGAAGAGAAACGTATCCCCAGCAGCGGCGATCTGTCCGACAGCGACGACTGGAGCGAAGAGCAGATCGATCGTCATTAACTGCAGCGGGCGGCGACAACGACGCCCGAATATTCAGCCGGTGATTTCCGCCAGCAGACGGGCAACAATGGGAATATTCGCGGGTGGAAACTCTGCCGCGACTAATTGCGCCTGCGGCACCCAGCGCATCGGCTGTCCTTCACGGCCATAAGGTTCGCCATTCCAGGCTTCGACGATAAAAAAGTGCAGCGTAACGCGTAAATCTTCGTAGGTATGATCTGCGGTATCAAAAGGCTCGGCTGCCGTAACCTCAATCCCGGTCTCCTCCAGCAATTCACGTTTTAGTGCTTCTGCCGCACTCTCTTCCGCTTCAATTTTACCACCAGGAAATTCCCACATATTCGCCATATGCGAGCTGGCTGAACGCTGCGCGAGGAAAATTTCCTTACGGGCGTTACGAATAATGCCTACCGCAACTTGCAGGTGCTTCATTATTTATCTCCATAAAAAATGGGCGGCGAGAACGCCGCCCCTACGAAGGATTGACTGAAATATTGTAGGGGAAGCATTCCCGCCGCCCCTGACAGATATCAGGCTAAGCGCCCATGACACTGTTTAAATTTCTTACCGGAACCGCATGGGCAGGGATCGTTACGGCCCACTTTGCGTTCACCTGTCTGACTTGCCATTGATGCTGCCGCTTCGCTATCGGCATCAACATGGCTCAGCTGCTGCTGCTGTTGCAGACGCTCAGCTTCCAGACGGCGCTGTTCTTCCATCGCTTCCACTTCTTCCGGCATACGCACCTGAACTTTGCACAGGGTGCTGATCACTTCATATTTCAGTGATTCCAGCATGGCGCCGAACATCGCGAACGACTCACGCTTGTACTCCTGCTTAGGATCTTTCTGCGCATAACCACGTAAGTGGATACCCTGACGCAGATAATCCATTGCCGCCAGGTGCTCTTTCCACAGGGAATCCAGCGTTTGCAGCATCACGCCTTTTTCGAAGTTGCGCATCATTTCGCTGCCAACCACTTCTTCTTTCGCCAGGTAGACGGCTTTGCCCTGCTCCATGATACGCTCACGCAGCGTCTCTTCATGCAGATCAGGCTCTTTATCCAGCCACTCAGCGATTGGCATATCGAGGTCGAAATCGTTTTTCAGACGCTCCTGCAAACCGGCCACATCCCACATCTCTTCCAGTGACTGCGGTGGAATATAGCTGTCGATGGTGGTTTTAAACACATCGTCGCGGATGCTGTTAATGGTTTCGCTGACATCGGAAACATCCAGCAGTTCGTTACGCTGGGAGTAGATCGCACGACGCTGATCGTTGGCGACGTCATCATATTCCAGCAGCTGCTTACGAATATCAAAGTTGCGGCTTTCTACTTTACGCTGCGCATTGGCAATCGCTTTCGTCACCCATGGATGCTCAATCGCTTCACCTGGTTTCATACCCAGTTTACGCATCATATTAGAGACGCGATCTGAGGCGAAAATACGCATCAGCGCATCTTCCATTGACAGGTAGAAGCGCGATGAACCCTGGTCACCCTGACGACCGGAACGGCCGCGCAGCTGGTTATCGATACGGCGTGATTCATGACGCTCGGTACCGATAATATGCAGACCACCTGATGCCAGTACCGCATCATGGCGAATCGTCCACGCGGCTTTAATCGCGTCAATCTGCTCTGCGGTCGGTTCTTCCAGCGCGGCGATCTCAGCCTGCCAGCTACCGCCCAGCACGATATCGGTACCACGACCGGCCATATTGGTAGCGATAGTCACCGCCCCCGGCTGGCCTGCCTGCGCCACAATGTCCGCTTCGCGGGCGTGGAACTTGGCGTTCAGTACGCTGTGCTTCACACCAGCGCGATCCAGCGCGGCAGAAACCACTTCGGATTTTTCAATCGAGATAGTACCGACCAGAATCGGCTGGCCGTTAGCAGAACGCTCACGGATATCTTCGATAATTGCATCGATCTTCTCCGCCTCAGTCATATAGACCAGATCCGGCAGATCTTTACGCACCATCGGACGGTTAGTCGGCACCACAATGGTATCCAGCTTGTAAATCGAGCTGAATTCAAAGGCTTCGGTGTCGGCAGTACCGGTCATACCGGCCAGTTTCTCATACAGACGGAAGTAGTTCTGGAAAGTGATCGAAGCCAGCGTCTGGTTTTCGTTCTGAATATCCACGCCTTCTTTCGCTTCAACCGCCTGATGCAAACCATCAGACCAGCGACGACCCTGCATGGTACGGCCAGTGTGTTCATCAACGATGATCACTTCGCCATCTTTCACAATGTAATCGACATCACGGGCAAACAGCACATGCGCGCGCAGTGCGGCGGTGACATGGTGCATCAGCATAATATTGGTTGGTGAGTAGAGTGATTCTCCCTCATCCATAATACCTTCGCTGACCAGCAGCTCTTCGATATTGACCAGGCCACGCTCGGTCAGGTGTACCTGACGCGCTTTTTCATCCACCGAGAAGTGACCTTCACCCTGGAAGGTATCGGAGTCTTCTTTCTCCTGACGGATCAGGTGCGGGATGATTTTATTCACTTTGATATACATCTCGGAGCTGTCTTCAGCCGGGCCCGAAATGATCAGCGGTGTACGCGCTTCATCGATCAGAATGGAGTCAACCTCATCCACCAGCGCATAGTGCAGTTTACGCTGCACGCGTTCTTCCGGGCTGAACGCCATATTATCGCGCAGGTAGTCAAAACCGTATTCGTTGTTGGTACCGTAAGTAATATCGGCGGCATAAGCGGCGCGTTTGGCCGGGGCGGGCATATTTGGCAGGTTAATACCGATGCTCAGACCAAGGAACTCAAACAGGGCGCGGTTATTCTCGGCATCACGCTGTGCCAGATAGTCGTTGACGGTTACCACATGCACGCCCTTGCCGCTTAACGCGTTCAGGTAGGCAGGCAGGGTTGCAGTCAGGGTTTTACCTTCACCGGTACGCATCTCGGCGATACAGCGGTCGTTCAGCACCATACCGCCCAGCAGCTGCACGTCGAAGTGACGCATACCAAATACACGCTTACTGGCTTCACGCACCGTGGCAAACGCTTCCGGGATCAGGCTTTCCACTTCTTCGCCTTTCGCCAGACGTGCGCGGAATTCATCGGTTTTCGCCTTCAGTTGATCGTCAGAGAGCGCTTCGTATTCCGGCTCCATCTTATTGATCTGTTCAACCGCTTTACGCATACGACGCAGCGTACGATCGTTACGGCTACCAAAGACTTTGGTTAAAATTTTCGTCAACATAATAAATACTTCTCTCCAGCCGTATATGTCGGCCTGCAGCATTGTTATTGCTTATCAAGGTGTAGAGCTGTGCTCTGAGTTTTTTCAGGCGAGAGTTGCGGGTCCGGCACGAATGCCCTGAACCTGAGCCAGCCACAAGCCAGTCTGGTGCGGTGTGCGTGGCGTAATGCTGAGGTGTGAAGCGTCGTGGGTAATAACCGGGGGACGAGATTCGTGAGTCAACAACGCATTAAGGGTGTCGAGCAGCGCGAACTTCTGTACTTCAAGCGGTAACGCCTGCTCAGCACTCGGCAAGTGTGTTGGCGTTAGCGCAAAAGAGAGATGACGAATAACCGTGCGGATAGCGTGCTGGTGCCAGTAATCGACATTAAAGTTCGGACGACGGGCGCTCTCCTGCAACAGCGCAAGGCTGTCGAAACGCACCACATTGCCGATAGTCAGACTACGGGAGGAGGCTTCAGGTAAGCTGTTCTGTTCGCTGGCATGGGCGGCAGGCAGGCCAAAACTCGCCGCGACCATCCCCAACAGGAGATGCGGCCAGAAGTAACGTCTGCCAAATTGTCGCCAACGATCAAGAATGCTTGTCACTTTATTCTGCCATTACTCGCCAGTTACTGATTTTTCTGAGCGCAAATCTTACCATCATTAGCGACAGCCGACATCAGGATAAATCTGTCGCGTGCAGGAAAAGTGCCCTGAACTGGCCAGGAAAGCAGCATTCAAACGCGGGAGAGAGGGAAAAGAAGATAATAGAACGACTGGTCTCACTGGCCGGAGAGAGTGCCAGCTTAACCAGTCGTTATAGTCTGATTACGGCTTACGCCAGAACCAGATTAGGTGCCTTGAATGCCAGCGGAAGTTCAGCTTCGTCTTCAAACGTTGCCCATTCCCAGGCTTCCTGTTTAGCCATCACCGCCTGCAGCAGTTTGTTATTTAATGCATGACCCGATTTGAATGCGGTAAACGCACCAATGATATTATGGCCACACATAAACAGGTCACCGATCGCATCAAGCATTTTGTGACGCACAAATTCGTCTTCAAAGCGTAAACCGTCTTCGTTCAATACGCGGTAGTCATCCACCACGATTGCACAATCGAAGCTGCCGCCCAGGCACAGGCCTTTAGACTGCAGATACTCGATTTCACGCATAAAGCCGAAAGTACGTGCACGGCTGATCTGGCGCACAAAGTTCTCAGCAGAGAAATTCATGCTGTAGCGCTGCGCGCTGGAATCAATCGCCGGATGGTTAAAATCGATGGTAAAGTCCAGCGAAAAACCATTGAATGGCTTGATTTCAGCCCATTTGTCGCCATCTTCAACCCGGACAGATTGTTTGACGCGGACAAATTTTTTCGCGCTGTTCAGCTCTTCAATGCCTGCGTCCATCAGCAGATAAACAAAGGGTGCTGCGCTGCCGTCCATAATCGGGATTTCAGGCGCATCGACTTCAACCACAATGTTATCAATACCCAGACCAGAAAGTGCTGCGTTCAGGTGTTCGACCGTTGAAATACGCACGCCATGCTCATTTACCAGGCAAGTAGAGAGCATAGTATCACGCACGGATTTGGCATCAGCCGGGAAATCGACCGGTGGATTCAAGTCAGTGCGACGATAGATGACCCCGGTATTAGCCGGCGCAGGGCGTAGCGTCAGTGTGACCTTTTTGCCGGTATGTAAACCGACACCAGTCGCCTGAACAATACGTTTTAATGTCCGTTGTTTGATCATCGTATTATCTCGCAAAATTACTCATCCGACCGCCAGTGTATAACACCAGCGGACGAATACTTTAGCACAAAGAGCGGAGGAACCCAATCATCAGAAAGTTCTTAGTCCGCCTGCTTACGCAGGAAGGCCGGGATATCCAGATAGTCAGGTTCTTTGCTGGCTGGTGCGCCTGGGTCGTTAACCACTTTCGCCGCCGGTTTCTGCTCCTGAGGCAGTGGAGCCATACCGTGCTGCTGATAGCGATGATCCATCACTGGCTGGCTGGATTGCTTGTTGGTAACCAGCGTAATTTCCGGACGTTTGTCCATGCCGATACCGGTCGCCACCACGGTCACGCGCAGTTCGTCGTTCATTTCCGGATCCAGTGAGGTACCGATAACCACGGTTGCGTTATCAGAAGCGAACGCACGGATAGTGTTACCTACGGTTTCGAACTCATCCAGACGCAGGTCGAAGCCAGCCGTGATGTTGACCAGCACGCCGCGCGCGCCAGACAGGTCGATATCTTCCAGCAGTGGGCTGGAGATCGCCATTTCCGCTGCTTCTTCCGCACGGTCTTCACCACAAGCGACGCCAGAACCCATCATTGCGTAACCCATTTCAGACATCACGGTACGCACGTCAGCGAAGTCGACGTTCATCAGACCCGGACGGGTGATCAGTTCGGCAATACCCTGCACCGCACCTTTCAGCACGTCGTTAGCCGCACCGAACGCGTCGAGCAGAGAAATGCCACGACCCAGCACTTTCAGCAGTTTGTCGTTAGGAATGGTGATCAATGAGTCAACGTGCTTGGACAGCTCCGCGATACCCTGCTCGGCGAATGCCATGCGTTTTTTGCCTTCAAAATTAAAAGGCTTGGTCACCACAGCAACCGTCAGGATACCTAACTCTTTTGCCACTTCAGCTACCACAGGCGCTGCACCGGTACCGGTACCGCCGCCCATGCCCGCAGCGATAAACACCATGTCGGCGCCTTCCAGCGCGGAACGCAGTGCTTCGCGATCTTCTTCCGCAGAGTTACGGCCAACTTCCGGGTTTGCACCCGCGCCCAGACCTTTGGTAATACCGTTACCGATCTGGATAGTCTGACCGACTGCAGTTTTACGTAACGCCTGCGCGTCGGTATTTACTGCAAAGAACTCCACGCCTTCGATGCGCTCGCGCACCATATGCTCAACGGCATTACCGCCGCCACCACCGACGCCGATGACTTTAATCACCGCGTCATTGGTTAATTCCATAGGTTCAAACATAATTTCTCTCCGTTATGTGCCTGTCGCCTGGGGATCAATAAAGTGGTGCCAGATCCCCTTTACTAAAATTAAAACTCTTTTCTCAGCCAGCTATTGATACGTTTAAACCAGTTGCCAACTGAGGCTCTTTTTTCCACATCAGCCTCACCGTTCAGGTGCGACTCTTTTCCGTAGTGCAGTAAGCCTACCGCCGTTGAGTAGTACGGCTCCTGCGCGTAATCCGTTAATCCGGTAATATTCAGCGGCTGTCCGATGCGCACCTGCGTGTGGAATACACGCTGAGCACAGGCCGCCAGCCCTTCAATTTGCGCCGCACCGCCAGTCAGAACAATCCCTGCCGCCAGATGGTGTTTTACGCCCTGCTGACGCAGCTGTTCCTGCAACTGCAGAATCTCTTCATTCACCAGATTCAGCAGTTCGGTGTAGCGTGGTTCAATCACTTCAGCCAGTGTCTGTCGTTGCAGACTTCTTGGCGGACGTCCGCCGACGCTGGGTACTTCGACGTTTTCATCTTTGCCAACAATCGACCCCAGCGCACAACCGTGGCGTACTTTAATCGCTTCGGCGTCGGTTGGCGGCGTACCAAAAGCGTACGCGATATCGCTGGTCACCACATTCCCGGCATACGGGATCACTTTGGTGTGGCGCAGCGCACCGCCGGTATATACGGCGATATCCATCGTGCCGCCGCCAACGTCGACGACGCAGACGCCCAGTTCACGCTCATCTTCGGTCAGCACCGCAAAGCTTGATGCCAGACCGGCGAAAATCAGTTGGTCAACTTTCAGACCACAACGTTCAACGGCTTTAACAATGTTCTTCGCCATATCGTTGTGGCAGGTAATCAAATGCACCTTGGCCTGCATGCGAACACCGGATAAACCCACCGGGTTCTTGATCCCTTCCTGATAGTCGATTGCATACTCTTGAGGAATAACGTGCAGGATACGATGCTCATCACGAACGCGGACCGACTTAGCGGTATGTACCACATTCTCTACATCTTCCTGCGTCACTTCCTCTTCGGAAATCGGAACCATCCCGATTTCATTCTGGCAACTGATGTGTTTGCCCGATAATGCGAGGTAAACCGAAGAAATCTGGCAATCCGCCATCAGTTCCGCCTGGTCGATAGCGCGCTGCACGCATTTCACTACCGATTCCAGATCGTTTACACCGCCTTTATCCATACCGCGGGACGGACAGCTACCGACCCCGATAATATTGACCATGCCATCGGGCAGAACTTCCCCTACTAAAGCGGCGACCTTCGCGGTGCCAATCTCGAGTCCAACTACCAGCTTTCTGTCCGTCGACTTGATCATTATTGTTTAACCTGTGCCTGATTCTGTTGCTGATTACTGTCCTGCGGCTCAATAAAGGCCGGTGCCCATCCTACTGCCGCGCCAGAGTCATATCGCAGATCAACGTAACTGATGCGCTTATTCTCTGCCGTCGCCTGCTGTTGCAGTGAAGGATAGAGCTCGATAAAACGCTTCAAACGCTTCATATCATCGTTGCGGCCAAGTTCGATGCGGACATCATCTGCCGTCACCAACTGCCATGAACGACGTGCCGTCATCGATGCCATCTTCAACTTAAATTTGCCTGCCGCCAGCGTCTGGCTCATCTGGTGATAGCCGCTGAGTACTTCCTGCTCGCTACCTTCAGGGCCGTACAGCAAAGGCATCTCTTCTTTACCAATATGGCTTGCCGGTACGCTAAACGATTTTCCATCTGCATCAACCATATGCAGATCGTTCCAGCGAGCTACTGGTACATACTCAACCAGGTGAATTTTTAATTCGTCCGGCCACTGTTTTCGCACACTAACCTGTTGGATCCATGGCAGACGTTCAATCTGCTGCTGGAGAATGTTCACATCCTGCGACATAAAGGTGCCCGGTGAACCCAGCGACAGAATCGCCTGACGGATATCATCATTGGTGGTGTAGTGGGTTTTCCCGGTCACCACCAGTGTCGATAACGGCAAGCGCGACGCATCATTCATCCACTTCAGCACCACCAGACCGCCAAAAGCCATAGTGCCGACCACCATCAGCAGGAAGATAATCCCCGCGAGGCGCGAGCCATTGCTTCGTCCGTTGCGCGCTTTCTCCTGCTGCGCTTCCCGGTTACGTACATTCAGAGCCGCCTGGGACATATCAGTCCGCCAGCTCCAGAATACGCACAACCAGCTGCGAGAAGCTCAATCCCGCCTGTTTTGCCGCCATCGGCACCAGGCTGTGACTGGTCATGCCCGGTGACGTATTGACTTCCAGCAGGTAAAAACCGTTATCGCTATCCATCATCACATCCACCCGGCCCCAGCCACTGCACCCCAGCACACGCCATGCATCGATCACCAGCTTACTTAACTCGGCTTCGCGACCGGCGCTTAATCCGCTCGGGCAAAAATATTCAGTATCGTCAGAAATATATTTTGCCTGATAGTCATAGAAGTCACTGGCCGGTCTAATGCGAATTGAAGGCAAAATAGCGTCGCCAACAATGCCCACGGTGTACTCCGGACCACTTAAAAACTTCTCAATCAGCACTTCGTCGTCGTGACGGAAAGCCTCCTCCAGCGCCGTCGGCAGATCGGCAGGCTGATCAACCCGCGAGATACCGACGCTGGAGCCTTCACAGCTCGGCTTCACAAACAGCGGCATTCCCAGCTCAGCGATACGTGCAGCCAGCTCAGCGTCGATACCGGCGCTCATCTGCTGACGATTTATCACCACATAAGGCGACACCGGCAAACCGGCGCCCTGCCACAACAGCTTGGTGCGCATCTTATCCATAGTGATCGCCGAGGCCATCACGCCGCTACCGGTATAAGGAATCGCCTGAAACTCCAGCAGCGCCTGCAACGTACCATCTTCACCACCACGACCATGCAGCGCGATAAAGGCTTTGTCGTACCCGGCCTCTTTCAGCTGCGTCGCCGGGAAATCACGGATATCGACGGCATGGGCATCAATACCGCCCTCAATCAGACCTGCCAGCACCGCAGTTCCTGACATCAGCGACACTTCACGCTCAGCAGAGGTGCCACCCAGCAAGACAGCAACTTTCTCAGCCATGATGATCCCCTCCTTCAGTAACCTGTGGTTGCAGCTTCTGATCCGCCAGCTTGCGGGCGATCTTGCCGACATTACCGGCGCCCTGCACGAGGATTAAATCGTTGCCGGTCAGCGTTGGCGCCAGCATTTCCAGCACTGCATCGTGATCCGACACCAGAATCGGATCCACCTTGCCGCGTCCACGAATGGTGCGGCACAGCGAACGGCTGTCAGCACCCGGAATCGGTGATTCACCGGCGGCATACACATCCAGCATCAGCAATACATCGACCTGCGACAGTACATTGGCGAAATCGTCATACAGGTCGCGAGTACGGGTATAACGGTGCGGCTGGAAAATCATCACCAGCTTTTTGTCCGGCCAGCCGGCGCGCGCCGCTTTAATGGTGGCGTCCACTTCGGTCGGATGGTGACCATAGTCATCCACCAGCATCGCGCTGCCGGTTGCGCCATTCACTTCGGCCAGCGGATACTCACCCAGGAAGTCGAAGCGACGTCCGGTGCCCTGGAAACTCTCCAGCGCGCTGAGAATATCTTCATCTTCAATCCCCTCTTCGGTCGCCACCGCCACCGCCGCCGCCGCATTCAGCGCGTTATGTCGGCCTGGCGCATTCAGCGTCACCTTCATCAGCGGCTTGTCATGGCGCACCAGAGTAAAGTGTCCCTGCGCGCCCTGCTGCTGGTAATCCTCGATACGCACATCGGCGTCATCGCTAAAACCGTAAGTGGTAATCTGACGCCCGACACGCGGCAGCAAATCACGGATAACCACATCATCAACACACATTACCGCACGACCATAAAACGGCAGATTGTGCAGGAAATTGATAAACGTCTGCTTTAAGTTCTCGAAGTCGCCCTGATAGGTATCCATATGATCGGCTTCGATATTGGTGACAATCGCCACCATTGGTTGCAGATGCAGGAACGACGCATCGCTCTCATCCGCTTCCGCAATCAGATAACGGCTGCTGCCAAGGCGCGCATGCGTACCCGCCGCTTTGACCAGACCTCCGTTAACAAAGGTCGGATCCAGTCCGCCTTCGGCATAAATGCTGGAAAGCATTGCCGTGGTGGTGGTTTTGCCATGCGTACCGGCAACGGCGATGCCGTGACGGAAGCGCATCAGTTCGGCCAGCATCTCTGCACGGCGAATCACCGGAATACGCGCTTCACGCGCAGCGACGATCTCCGGGTTATCCTGGGAAACCGCCGTCGACACCACCACTACGCTGGCGCCGCTGACGTTTTCCGGACGATGGTTAAAGAAGATCGTCGCGCCCAGCGCCGCCAGATGCTGGGTAACCGGGTTCGGCGCTAAATCCGAACCGCTGATCTCATAACCTTCGTTAGCCAACACTTCAGCAATACCGCCCATGCCAGCACCACCGATGCCGACAAAGTGAATGTGCCGGACGCGACGCATCTCGGGCACGATTAAACGCAGTTTCGCTAATTGTTGTGTATTCATCTCTTCTGCCTGCTAATACCGGGCCGGACTGATCCGCCCCCGACAATCATTTAGTTACCCGCAGCGGCGCTTACCGCGACAGCAACACGTTCGGTAGCATCAGGAATCGATACCGCACGCGCTCTCTCTGCCATCTGCTGCAGGGTTGGGCGATCCCAGCCTGCCAGCGTTGCTGCTACTATCTCCGCAGTAAACTGCGGCTGTTCGAAAATTTTGGCGGCGCCCGCTTGCTCCAGCGGCAGCGCATTCCAGTACTGCTGACGATCTTTATGCTGAAACGGCACAAAAATCGCCGGTAAACCTGCGGCGGCCACTTCGCTGACGGTGAGGGCGCCGGAACGGCATACCACCACATCCGCCCAGGCATAGGCCGCTGCCATATCATCGATAAACTCGGTGACCTTATGCTGCGTCTGGCCGGCATCCTGATAGGCCTGCAACACCGTCTCCAGCGCGCCCTTGCCAACCTGATGCCATAAACTGATGCTGTCGCCCATTTTGGCCGCCACCAGCGGCAACGTCTGGTTCAGCACCCGCGCCCCCTGACTGCCGCCAATCACTAATACGCGAACCGGTCCTTCGCGGCCTGCCAGCCGCTGTTCCGGTAACGGCAGCGCCAGCACATCGGTACGCACCGGATTGCCCACCACATCGGCATGCGGGAAAGCGCCCGGAAATGCCTGCATCACTTTTTTGGCAATTTTTGCCAGCCACTTATTGGTCAGGCCAGCAATGCCGTTCTGCTCATGCAGCACCACCGGAATACCGCAGCTCCATGCCGCCAGGCCACCGGGACCGGAAACATAACCGCCCATTCCCAGCACCACATCCGGCTGATACGCCTTCATAATGGCGCGCGCCTGACGCCAGGCGGAGAAAATGCGCATCGGCGCCAGCAACTGCGCCTTCACACCTTTGCCGCGCAGGCCAGAGATGCGAATAAAATCAATTTCAATGCCGTGCTTCGGCACTAAATCCGCTTCCATACGGTCGGCGGTGCCCAGCCAGCGCACCTGCCAGCCTTGCGCCATCAGATGGTGCGCTACCGCCAGCCCGGGAAAAACATGTCCACCGGTTCCGCCAGCCATCACCATCAGTCGCTTACCACTCATCGACCACCTCGTGTAAACGCCTGCGCTTTTGCCAGACGCGTTTCGTAATCAATACGCAATAACAGCACGATAGCCGTCGACATAATAATCAGACTGGAACCACCGTAACTGATCAGCGGCAGCGTCAGACCTTTGGTCGGCAACATACCCGCTGCGGCACCGACGTTAACCAGTGCCTGGAAGCTAAACCAGACGCCAATTGAACAGGCCAGAAAGCCGGAAAATCGCTGGTCAAGCTCTAATGCGCGTCGGCCAATCGACATCGCACGAAAAGCGACGAAGAATACCATTAACAGTGCAAAAACCACACCGATATAACCCAGTTCTTCCCCGATAATCGAGAAAATAAAGTCGGTGTGCGCTTCGGGTAAATACTCCAGTTTCTGCACTGAGTTACCCAGTCCCTGCCCCCAGAATTCGCCGCGGCCAAAGGCCATCAACGACTGGGTTAACTGGTAACCACTACCGAATGGATCTTCCCATGGATCCCAGAAAGAGGTTACACGGCGCATACGATAGGGTTCGGCGACAATTAACAGGCAAACGGCAAAGATACCCGAGCCGATAATTGCCAGAAATTGCCATAATTTCGCGCCAGCGAGGAACAGCATCGCCAGCGTGGTGACAAACAGCACCACCACCGTACCGAGGTCCGGCTGCGCCAGCAGCAGTACCGCCAGCACCACCATCACGCCCATCGGTTTGCAGAAGCCCCAGAAGTTGTTACGCACCTCTTCCACTTTGCGCACCAGATAGCTGGCGAGATAGCAGAACAGCGACAACTTCGACAGCTCCGCCGGCTGAATACGCAGCGGGCCAAGGGCGATCCAGCGCGAGGCGCCGTTTACCGAGCTGCCCACCACCAGCACAATCAGCAGCATCAGCACTGAGGCCAGCAGCATAATATTGCTGTAGCGTTGCCAGACTTCCATTGGCACCCGCAGGGTCAGCAGCGCCATACCAAACGCCAGCGCCATATAGAACCCCTCGCGCTTGGCAAAGAAGAACGGGTCGTCTGACAGACGCTGGCCCACCGGCATCGATGCCGAAGTCACCATCACAAAACCGATAATCGCCAGACCAAAGGTCAGCCACAGCAGAGTGCGGTCATACAGCACCATCGAGGTCGCATCGTTTTCACGCGGCCCCATCACCCACTCTTTCAAGCGACCGGAAACACCACCGGCGAGGCTCAGACCAGGAAATCGCATCAGCCAAGCTCCTTAGCCAGTTGCACAAAGCAGTCGCCGCGCTGTTCAAAATTGCGGAACTGGTCGAGGCTGGCGCAGGCCGGTGACAACAGCACCATATCGCCCGGCTGTAACTGTGCGGCGATTTGCGTCATCGCCTGCTGCATGGTTTCGGTCTGTACTGCAATCTCCGGACGTAAATCCGCCAGTTCAGCAGCATCACGACCAAAGCAGTAAATCCGTACATTATCGCCCTGTAAGTAGCTGGCCAGTGGCGAGAAATCGGCTGATTTACCGTCGCCTCCCAGCAGCAGCCACAGCGTGCCGTCGACTTTCAGGCCGTTCAGCGCCGCTTCGGTGCTGCCGACATTGGTGGCTTTCGAATCGTTAATCCAGCGCACGCCGTTGTGCTGATATGCCAGCTGGAAACGGTGCGGCAGGCCGCCAAAGGTGGTCAGCGCCTTCAGGCTGGTGGCGCGCGGTAAACCGACCGCATCCGCCAGCGCCAGCGCCGCCAGCGCATTGGTGTAGTTATGCTGGCCGACCAGATTCATCTCGTCGGTGTTTAATACTTTTTCACCGTTAGCCCGCAGCCAGATGCTGCCCTGCTGGCGATTCAGGTGGTAGTCACCAACATCGACGCCAAAGCTGATGCAACGCTTATCCGCGCCGCGCACCGGCATCGTCAGGGCGTCATCCGCATTGACCACGCAAACTTCCGCATTTTCATAAATCTTTAACTTAGCGGCACGATACTGTTGCAGGCCAAGCGGATAGCGATCCATATGATCCTCAGTCACATTGAGGATGGTGGCCGCCGCCGCCTTCAGGCTATGAGTGCTCTCCAGCTGGAAGCTGGAAAGTTCCAGCACATACAGCTGCGCCGGATGCTGCAATAGCGTCAGCGCAGGCAGACCGATATTGCCGCCGACGCCCACTGACCAGCCCGCCGCCTGCGCCATTTCCCCTACCAGCGTGGTGACGGTGCTTTTACCGTTAGAACCGGTAATCGCCACAATCGGCGCTTTGGCTTCGCGACAGAACAGCTCAATATCGCCAATAATTTCCACGCCCTGCTCAGCCGCATCCAGCAGCGAAGGATGCGCCAGCGCCATACCCGGGCTGGCGATAATCAGGTCAGCGCTCTGCAGCCAGCGGTCATTCAGCGACCCCAGATGACGCTCTGCCGCCTCCGGCAACTTATCGAGGCCCGGCGGCGACAGTCGGGTATCCATCACGCGTGGCGTGACGCCCCGCGCTAAAAAGAAATCAACACAGGAGAGCCCGGTAAGGCCCAGCCCGATGATGACGACTTTTTTACCCTGATAGTCTGTCATGATTACCGTACCTTCAGCGTTGCCAGGCCAATCAGCACCAGCATCAGCGAAATAATCCAGAAGCGCACAATCACGCGCGGCTCCGGCCAGCCTTTCAATTCATAGTGGTGGTGAATCGGCGCCATGCGGAAAATGCGCTGACCGCGCAGCTTGAACGATCCGACCTGCAGGATCACCGACAGCGTCTCCACCACAAATACGCCGCCCATAATCACCAGCAGGAACTCCTGGCGCAGCAGCACCGCGATAGTACCGAGCGCGCCGCCCAGCGCCAGCGAACCGACATCCCCCATAAACACCTGCGCCGGATAGGTGTTAAACCATAAGAAGCCCAGTCCGGCGCCGACAATTGCCGTACAGACAATCACCAGTTCACCTGCATGGCGCAGATAAGGGATATGTAAGTAGGCGGCGAAATTAACGTTACCGGTCGCCCAGGCCACCAGCGCAAAGCCCGCAGCGACAAACACCGTTGGCATAATCGCCAGGCCATCAAGACCATCGGTCAGGTTAACCGCGTTACTGGTGCCGACAATCACAAAGTAAGCCAGCAGCAGGTAGAGCAGCCCCAGTTGCGGCATAATATCCTTGAAGAACGGCACCACCAGCTCGGTGGCCGGAGTATCTTTGCCGATGGCATACATCACAAACGCCACCGCCAGCGCAATCACCGACTGCCAGAAATACTTCCAGCGCGCGATCAGCCCTTTAGTATCTTTGCGCACCACTTTGCGGTAGTCATCGACAAAGCCGACAATGCCGTAACCCACCAGCACAAACAGCACGCACCAGACGTACGGGTTAGACGGATACGCCCACATCAGCACCGAAATGGTGATGGAGGTCAGGATCATAATGCCGCCCATGGTCGGCGTGCCGCGCTTGCTGAAGTGCGACTCAGGACCGTCGTTACGCACCACCTGACCAATCTGTAATTTTTGCAGATAGGCAATCAGGCGCGGCCCCATCCACAGTGAGAGGAACAACGCAGTCAGCAGGCTGACGATGGCGCGAAACGTCAGGTAGGAAAAGACGTTAAAGCCAGAATAAAAAGCGACCAGATGTTCGGCCAGCCAGACTAACATGTTCCTTTCTCCTGTAAGCTCTGTACTACCTGCTCCATGGCGGCACTACGAGAACCTTTAACTAAAATGGTCATCTCTTGATGTTCCGACAACAGTGACAACAATCGTTCAGTCACCGCTGCTTTTTCGCCGAAGTGTTCACCCACGCCGCTGGCATCGCTGATGCCTTTGCTTAGCGAGCCGACACTCAGGACTTTATCAATTCCCGCCAGACGCGCCGCTTCGCCGACTTCGCGATGACACTCAGCCGCTTCATCGCCCAGCTCAGCCATATCGCCGACCACCAGCACGCGATAGCCCGGCATATCAGCCAGTACCTGCGCGGCGGCGGTCATCGACCCGACGTTGGCGTTATAGCTGTCATCCAGCAGCAGCTGACTACGATTCAGCACAATCGGGAACAGACGTCCCGGCACTGCCTGTAGTGTGGCCAGCCCTTGTTGAATGGCGCTGAGTGGCGCATCCACCGACAATGCCAGCGCCGCAGCGGCCAGCGCGTTAGCGATATTGTGGCGACCCGGCAGCGGCAGCGTAATCGC
This sequence comes from Winslowiella toletana, assembly GCF_017875465.1. Classification (NCBI taxonomy): domain Bacteria; kingdom Pseudomonadati; phylum Pseudomonadota; class Gammaproteobacteria; order Enterobacterales; family Erwiniaceae; genus Winslowiella; species Winslowiella toletana. The sequence continues at coordinate 3,261,221 of NZ_JAGGMQ010000001.1, read as the reverse complement.
CACCGCGCCGGCTGGCGTATGCAGGGTAAATTCGGTGCCCTGGGTGGCGAAACGGATCTCGCTGGCCCAGAAATCGCTGTCCGGTTGCTGCTCAGGGGCAAAGCGCCAGACGGTTTTATTGTGCAGGTGGCTCTGCCAGTGCGGCCAGTCATGGCTGTCCGCATTGATAATTGCGGTGCCATTCGCAGGCAGACCGTTGAAAATCTCGCCTTTAGCTTTTGCCACGCCCGCCAGTGAACCAAACCCTTCCAGATGCGCCGCCGCAAGGTTATTCACCAGTGCGCTTTCAGGCCGGGTTAAATCGGTAGTGTAAGCAATCTCGCCCTGATGGTTGGCGCCCAGCTCGATCACCGCATACTGATGTTCGGTGTTCAGACGCAACAGCGTCAGGGGAACGCCGATATCGTTATTCAGGTTACCCGCGGTATACAGGGTTTCACCGCATTCACGCAGGATAGCGGCGGTCATCTCTTTGACCGAGGTTTTGCCGGATGAGCCGGTTAACGCCACCACGCGCGCGCTGCTCTGCTGACGAACCCATGCCGCCAGCTGCCCCAGCGCCAGCCGGGTATCTTTCACCACTACCTGCGGTACAGCGACAGGTAAGTGCTTACTCACTAACAATGCAGCCGCACCGTTAGCCATCGCCTCAGCGACAAAATCATGGGCATCAAAACGCTCACCCTGCAGCGCGATAAACAGTGCACCGGCGCTGACCTTACGCGTATCAGTCGTGACCGCTGTAATCGTCAAATCGTCGCCCACCCGCTCACCGCGGGTGATAACTGCCAGTTGCTCTAATGTCAGCGCGATCATGCCATCACTCCTAACAAACGGGCGACCGTTACGCGGTCGGAGTAATCAAGGCGTTGATTGCCGACCAGCTGATAATCTTCATGGCCTTTACCGGCTACCAGCACAACATCGTCAGGCTGTGCCTGCATTACAGCGTTAGTAACCGCTTGCGCACGTCTATGAACCACCCGTGCGCGCCCGGCATCGAGTAAGCCGGAAAGAATGCCGGCAACAATCGCCGCAGGCTCTTCACTGCGCGGATTGTCATCCGTAATCACCACTACATCGGCGAACTGCTCTGCAATTGCCCCCATTAGTGGGCGCTTACCTTTATCGCGATCGCCGCCACAGCCAAAGACGCACCACAGTTTGCCTTTGCAGTGCAGGCGCGCAGCTTCCAGCGCTTTCTCCAGCGCATCCGGGGTATGGGCATAATCCACCACGACCGTCGGTTTCGCTGGCGCGTTAAACACTTCCATGCGGCCACATACCGGCTGCAGCTGATTGCCAGTAGCCATCAGTGATGCCAGTGGATAATCGAGCGCCAGTAAGGTGCCAAGCGCCACCAGCAGGTTACTGACGTTAAAAGCGCCCATCAGGCGACTGTCAATCTCGCCATTGCCCCAGCTCGAGGCAAAACGCACTCTGGCGCCGCCATCGTGGTAAACCACCTCACTGGCTTTTAACCAGCGGCCCCGACAACCCGGTTGCAGGTTGTTATCCATGGTTACCGCTACCGCATCCGGCAGATTCTCCAGCCAGCGGCGCCCCACGTCATCATCGGCATTAATAATAATCTGGCCGACCTGATGCTCAGAGAACAGCAGCCATTTGGCCGCTTCATAGCGCGTCATATCCCCGTGATAGTCGAGATGATCGCGGCTGAGATTGGTAAACGCCGCTGCGGCAAATGGCAGCGCCGCAACACGATGCTGCACCAGGCCATGTGAAGAGACTTCCATTGCGGCGACAGTCGCGCCCTGCTGCACCAGCGAATATAAAACGTGCTGCACATCGACCGCCGAACCGGTGGTGTTTTCAGCCGATACCAGCTGGCCGTACAGGCCATTGCCAACCGTGCCCATCACTGCGCCAGTTTCGCCCAGCAGGTTAGCCCACTGCGCCAGCAGCTGAGTGGTGGTGGTTTTACCGTTAGTGCCGGTGACGCCAATCAGGCGCAGTTGCTCACCCGGTTGCTGATAAAAACGTCCGGCCAGCGCCGACAGACGCTGTGGCAGTTGCGACAGATAAATCACCGGCACGCCGTGCATTTCGCGGATATCACCATCCGCTGCCTCGCCTTCGGCTTCAGCAATCACTGCCGCCACGCCCTGAGCGATAGCCTGCGGAATAAAACGTCGTCCGTCGGCCTGATGGCCAGCAATCGCCACAAACAGATCGCCGGATGCCGCCTGACGGCTATCCAGTGTCATTTCACGAAGCGGTCGCTCCGGTGCGCCAGGCACCCACGGAGCCAGTAGGTCGCGCAAATTACGATCTGTCACCTGATCCCTCTTTCTTGTTAATTACCATATCGTTTTTATCGGTGGTGGGCAGCGCATCCGGCTCAACATTCATGGTGCGCAATACGCCGCCCATGATGGCGCCAAACACCGGTGCTGATATTGCACCACCATAATATTTACCGGCCTGTGGATCGTTGATTAATACCACCAGGGCAAAACGAGGATGGCTGGCAGGCGCAACGCCTGCGGTGTAAGCAATGTATTTATTGACGTAGCGACCATCCGGACCGACTTTTTTCGCCGTGCCAGTCTTAATCGCAATGCGATAGCCTTTAATTGCCGCTTTCACGCCACCGCCGCCTGGCAGGGCGACGCTTTCCATCATATGCACTACCGTCTTCACCAGCTCTTCCGGGAAGACGCGCTCGCCAGACACTGGCGGGTCAACTCGGGTAATCGACAGCGGGCGGGCAATGCCATAGCTGCCAATGGTTGCGTAGACTCGCGCTAACTGTAACGGCGTTACCATTAGCCCGTAGCCGAAAGAGAAGGTGGCCCTCTCTATGTCAGACCACCGTTGTTTTTGAGGATATAAGCCACTGCTTTCTCCGACCAACCCCAAATTGGTCGCCTTACCCAGTCCAAAGCGCGCGTAAGTATCTACTAACGCTGAGGACGGCATCGCTAACGCCAGCTTAGACACGCCGACGTTACTCGATTTCTGCAGAACCCCGGTCAGGGTCAGTTCGCTGTAGCGCGCCACGTCCTTAATTTCATGGCCGTTAACGCGATACGGAACGGTATTCAGTACGGTATTTTCTTTCACCACGCCACGCTGCAACGCGGTCATCACCACCATCGGCTTCACCGTCGAACCCGGCTCAAAGATGTCGGTAATCGCGCGGTTACGCATCACGTCTTTCGGCGTACCGGTCAGGTTGTTCGGGTTATAGGCCGGGCTGTTAGCCATCGCCAGTACTTCACCGGTACTGACATCCACCAGTACCGCCGTGCCGGATTCGGCTTTGTTAAACGCCACGGCGTTATTCAGCTCGCGATAGACCAGCGCCTGCAGACGTTCATCAATGCTTAACGCAAGGTTATGCGCCGCCTGGCTATCCACCGAGGAGATATCTTCAATCACCCGGCCATAACGGTCTTTACGCACCGTACGTTCACCGGGCTGACCGGTCAGCCACTTATCGAAGCTCTTCTCGACGCCTTCAATGCCCTGACCATCGATATTGGTAAAACCAATCAGATGCGAGGTGACCTGACCCGCCGGATAGTAACGACGCGACTCTTCGCGCAGGTAGATGCCCGGCAGCTTCAGTTTTTTAATGTAATCGCCAATCTGCGGGTTAACCTGACGCGCCAGATAGACAAAGCGCCCTTTCGGATTAGCGTTAACCCGCGCCGCCAGCTGATCGAGAGGAATAGAGAGCGCATCGGACAACGCCTTCCAGCGGCTGTCGAGGGTGACGCCGCCATGTTCATTCAGCTCTTTCGGATCGGCCCAGATAGCGTTAACCGGGACGCTGACCGCCAGCGGGCGACCGGCGCGATCGCTAATCATGCCGCGCGCGGTAGGGATCGCCTGCACGCGCAGAGAACGCATATCGCCTTCACGCACCAGTTTGTCCGGGTTGATCACCTGCAGGTAGGCTACACGCAGCAGCAGACCCGCCAGCGCCAGTAAAATACAACCGCACAGCAACGCAAAACGCCAGCTGACAAAGCTGGCCTTATTTTCCGGTTTTTTCAATTTAAGCGTTTTAGCTGCGGCTCTCATTGAGTCCGTGGTTCCTTATTGCTGTACCACAATATTTTCCTGCGCCGGATCGACATGCTGCATTTGCAGCTTCTCGGTTGCCGTACGCTCGACCCGGCTATGATCGCCGAGGGCATTCTCTTCCAGAATCAGGTTGCGCCATTCGATATCCAGCGCATCACGTTCGAGCACCAGCTGTTCCCGCTGCGCCGTCAGCAGACGGGTTTTGTGTGCGGTGGTCACCACCAGCACCGCAGAAATCAGCACCGCCGTCACCAGGATTAATGGTATCTTGCCATGACGCAGCAGATCGCCGCCGATAACCCCGGGTAAGCTGTGGCGCTCGTTGCCAATCACGATGCGGTCCTTTCAGCAATACGCAGCACTGAACTGCGCGCGCGCGGGTTTTCCGCCACTTCCGCTTCACCCGGCATCATTTTGCCAAGCGCTTTCAGCTGACGACCTCCAAGGCTGGCCAGCTGCGCTTCGGTCATCGGGATGCCATGCGGAACCTGCGGACCACGACTCTGTTCGCGCATAAAACGCTTCACAATGCGGTCTTCCAGCGAGTGGAAGCTGATCACCGATAAGCGACCGGCCGGAGCCAGCGCGATCAGCGCGCCTTTCAGCGCCAGTTCAATCTCTTCCAGTTCACTGTTTACCCAGATGCGGATTGCCTGAAAACTGCGGGTAGCCGGATGCTTAAATTTATCTTTCACCGGCGTCGCCGCGTAGATCACATCGGCCAGTTCTTTGGTGCGCGTCATCGGTTGTTCGCGGTTGCGCTCAACAATCGCGCGTGCAATACGCTTGGCAAAGCGCTCTTCACCAAAGGTTTTCAGCACAAACGCGATATCGCTCTCTTCGGCATGCAACAACCATTCAGCCGCCGAGTGGCCGCGTGTCGGATCCATGCGCATATCCAGCGGTCCGTCACGCATAAACGAAAATCCGCGTTCAGCATCATCAAGCTGCGGTGACGACACGCCAAGATCCAGCAGAATGCCGTCGACCTTGCCGGTCAGTCCCAGCTCGTCCACATACTCAGCCAGCGCCGAAAACGGACCATGAATAATGTTGAAACGGGGATCGGTAATCTCTGCGGCAGCGGCGATCGCCTGGGGATCGCGGTCGATGGCGTACAGGCGGCCGTGCTCTCCCAACTGGGAAAGAATCAGGCGCGAATGTCCACCGCGCCCGAAAGTGCCATCAATGTAGATGCCGTTATCCTTGAGGTTGAGGCCATTAACCGCCTCATCTAACAGCACCGTGGTATGTTTAAAATTATCCTGCATATCTATAGCGACAAATCCTGCAATCGATCGGATAACGGTTCCCGCGTCGACTGCTCAGCGTCAATATCTTCCCTGACTTGTTGATACCAGGTCTGTTCATCCCACAGCTCAAACTTATTGAACTGTCCAACCAGCATCACTTCTTTGCTCAGACTCGCATGCTGACGAAGAGTGTTCGCCAGCAGTAAGCGGCCTGCATTATCCATCTGACACTCACTGGCATGCCCGAGTAACAGTCGCTGTACGCGACGTTCGGCGGGATTCATGCTGGACAAGCGAGACAGTTTTTGTTCAATGATTTCCCATTCGGGTAAGGTGTAAAGCAACAGGCATGGCTGGTGGAGGTCAATGGTACATACCATTTGCCCCTGTGATTCCCCGATCAGCGTTTCGCGATAACGCGTAGGTACGGCGAGCCGCCCTTTACTGTCGAGATTGACTAACGTTGCCCCACGGAACATGCCAGCCTCACCCCCTGATTACCCCGTTTCACCACTTTACACCACAAATTCCCACTAAAAGAGTTTACGGAGCGAAGGAAAACATTGTCAAGCCGCAGTACGGGCCTGAAGACATTATTTCTGAGGGGGTAAAAGGGAGGAGAGTTAAAAATAAAGCCTGCCAGATACAAAACAAAAAAATAAGCCGATGAATAGTGACAAAAAATTCACATTAATTTTAATTATGCTCAAAAATATAGCAGTCAAAAGTCGGCAAAATTAAGCTGCAAACTTTGCGAGCCGGTTTGCATTTTAAGGTATTTCTGAAGGAATGCACAGGGCGTTAGCGCCTGACGGGGCCTGAACTGAGGGCAAAATCTGACAGTCGCGAGGCGATATCGGTTTTAAAGTTAAACATCGGCAGGGACAATACTTACTTTAATTTACGTAAACTGCGCGCGTCACATTGAATTTATGCGCCAATTTTCAGCCGGAGATAAAACCTGGCCAAAAAATTAATAGATGTAAAAAAAGGCAGCTGGCGCTGCCCGTCATTTTTTAACTGCTTTTGCGGCTTAATTTTCCGCGACGAAACAGGTTGCGCCGAATGCGGGTTAAACCCGGTTTCGGTTTACGCGGCTCATCAAGACTGGCCAGCACCAGTTCCAGCACCCGCTCCGCCACATCGCGATGGCGCTGCGCGACCGCCAGCACCGGACACTCAAGGAAATCAAGCAGTTCATGGTCGCCAAAGGTGGCAATCGCCAGATCAACCGGCAGACGGCCTTCTCGTTTCAGCGTCACATCCATAACGCCCTGCAGCAGGCCAAAGGAGGTGGTGAACAGCGCCTCCGGCATCGGATGGTCTTCAAGATAGCTCTCAAACAGCGCCGCCGCCGCCGTTCGCTCGTAACTGTTGGCATAAATATAATCAATATTGCGCTCATCGCCTTCCCACGCCTGACGGAAACCCATCTCACGTAAAAAGCTGACCGACAACTCCGGCAACGCGCCAAGATAGAGCACGTTATTTACCGGCAGCTTGCGCAGTTCTGCCGCCAGCATCTCTGCATCATCCTGATCGGCGCCGACCACGCTGGTGAAATGTTCACGATCCAGCGCGCGGTCAAGGGCAATAATCGGCAGGGGATCGTTGATCCAGCGTTGATAGAACGGGTGTTCCGGCGGCAAAGCGGTAGAAACAATAATCGCATCCACCTGACGTTGCAGCAGATGCTCAATACAGCGCATCTCATTTTCCGGCAGATCTTCCGAACAGGCGATCAGCAGCTGATAGCCACGTTGACGCGCCTGGCGTTCAAGGTAGTTAGCAATACGCGTGTAGCTGGTATTCTCAAGATCGGGAATAACCAGGCCAATCGAACGCGTACGTCCGGCACGCAGCCCCGCTGCCACTGCATTAGGATGGTAATTATGCTCACGCACCACCGACATCACTTTCTCGACGGTTTTATCGCTGACACGATACTGCTTGGCTTTGCCATTAATGACATAGCTGGCAGTGGTGCGCGAAACACCGGCGAGGCGCGCAATTTCATCCAGTTTCACAATAACCCCACACTTCAGATACCACGACCGCGCGATGATGAATAGCCCTGTCGTAGTTATGGATAAGTCTCTTTTAACATCTAACAGCAGAAAAGAGTGGTGAGCAACCGCTTTTCATCGACTTAGCGCAGTTGTTAAGCAAAATTTGGCCCAACGCACATCAACTAAAGTGATGATGTTTATAATTTGAGTAACCGTTTCAGCTAAGCACGACAGTTGTCCTGCTCGCTGGCGGATCTTTGCAATTTTAAAAAATCGATGCTTATTCGCGAATGCAGTCTGCCACCACTCTGCAAACTGCATGGCGACAAAATCACAATCATAAGGAGATGATATGGTTGATTCAAATCGTGTCAGTGGCGGTGTCCCAGCTGATAATAATAATCCGCCGCCCACCGCACCGCTGGCGAGTAATTACTGGGATAATTTATCCTTGCAACAGCAGCACGCTATCATCACAGCGCTAAGCCAGTCGGGCTGCTGGAATCTCGATGCCATGGAACTTGCCCCGTTTATTTTTGTTAATGCAAACAGAGCGGGTAATTACGCTTTGCGTATTGAAGATAGCGAAGGACAGCTGGTGTTATTTCTCCCCGCCCCCTCGCAACATCCAACAGATGTAATCGTTATTTGCCAGTCGGTAAATGAAGATGGGCTGTTAAGCTATGCGCCAGCTATTCAGGGCCTTTTTATCCCTGTCAGTGCCGCTTGCGCTAACAACAGTCTGTTTATTGCACTGGAAGCTGCCAGATGTGGTATTGCCCCCGATCAAATCACCGACGTTCAAATAATCCAGATTCGCAGAAACTTAGCCTCATACCTGGATATTGACACCGGTTGCGAGAACTATATCAGGCACTATTTCCGCCACTGGATACCCCGAGAAGGGATCGAATCAATACCCTGCCAGGGCATTGAGGATAGTCTTGAACTTGAACAGTTACGTAAAGCGGGTTTTACCATAACCGCTCGGGGTCGCGAAGTTCATCATCAACTTCCACAACTGCGTGAATGCTTAAAGCTAATTGATAAAATTTTATCCAATCTGTTTGCGAACGAACGGGTTAACCCATCAATTTTACAACAGATTATCGCCCAGTATCTCGGTATTGATATTGCTGACGTTACCCCTGCAATGACAGAGCCAACCCATAATGCTCTTGTTAAGTACCATCAGGTAGTCGAAAGCTATTTAACCACTTATGCCAACCAATTTTTGCTGGGGGAACACCAGGACCGGGGGTCGCTTGCACAAGCATTCCCTGGGGATAAACATCGCAGAATCATTCTAAACCGGTCGCTGATAACGGCGCCATTTCTGCATATATTACAGGCAATCACCCACGAATTGAGTCATATGATGGAGGTTCACGGAACCCATGATATTTTTTATGTGTTACAGCATGGGCTTGTGAATGATATATCCAGAAGTTCTGAGATGTTTGCAGCAATGCAGGCAGAAAATAACCAGGCATTCGACCAGGCTGGCTTTGAAACTATCATCCTTGAACGTTTTAACCCCATTCATCTTTCCATAAACAAGCGAAGAAATAAAACACCTCTTACTGCCAGTGATATCTCATTATGGGAAATAGCCATAGCAAGTGTACTCGATAAAAAAAAATGGGCTGCCTTTTGTGAACGTGCGAAAAAAGAATATAGCTTAAGCGAGGAAGACCTGAGTCTGTTTGAAAGTATAATTAATCAGGCACCCACCTGGCAGTTAGTATCACAGCTATCAGGCGTAAAATACACCAATCCGCGACAGTTACTTAACGATATTTATGCTGACAGAACTGCGATGTGGAGGCTGCTGTTGCAAAATGCAGATTCATTTATTCTGTTTTTGTTTGCCTGTGGTCAGGAGGATATCCGCCACTATTTTGACACCCACCACTATGAGAACCTTTATAAGAATATCTGCACTAATAGCACCCTGAGCTTATTATCGGGTGTAAGCTTAACTCCGGAGCCTGATTATCGCTGGCTTGAACGTGCAGAATCCCTTACCGCTTTTGAGTTTTGCCAGAGCCTGCTGGATCTGGCTTATTGTGCAGTAAGTACTGACACAAGGGGGATTTGTGATATTCCGGTACCTCCCACTATGCCAGGCGACAGATCCATCCTGAAGCAATTTCTGCGAGAAAACGCCGCTAAAATTGTGCAAACCCTGTCCCGTTTTGCCACTGCCACACCGGGCATAATGTCAGATAATAACACGCTGCTATTTCTGCTGATACTCAACCAGGCACTGATCAATAAGGAACTGAGTGCGAAAGAGATATTGAAAATTATTTTGCCGCAAGATTTAACGCAGGATACTGCGCTGTGCAATGTTGTCGCGGAGTCGTTCTGGCGTAACAGTAAACTAATCGTCTGGCAGCAATTGGTCCGTCGCTGCTTTGATCAGATTAATAATACAGACCAGAAAATTTATCTTAAAAATTTCCTCCGCTCGGCGCAAGGGATCGCTTTTCTGCAACAATTAAATGCACAACTTGAGGTTATTGAACATGCACCGCAGAATTTCATACCGATAACCGGCACCCTGAGCGAGCTGTTAAAACAAGGCATTATCCCTGAAAATTATGAAATTGGCTTACGCAGCAGGAAACTAATCACTCAGCAACAAACAGTATCGGTTGAAACCATAGAGCTTAAATCTATGCTGACGGCGACCTCTCATCCGATATTTTCCACCCCTCCTTATGCCCTCACGTTTAAAGCGTTGTTATCCGGGCTGGCAACGTTGCGGGGATGGTATATTGCTAACGAAGACGCTGAGGGTGATACGGTTAATTATTTCGATCCACAAGGCAATGATATAAACCAGCAGCATCAGATGCTGGTCAACAATGAGCTGGTTTTGGTGATTACTCCGGATCGGTTAACGCTCAACCAGCAGACACCTGAAGGATTTCAGATAATTCATAGCACTGACAGACCTGGCACCCATAGCGAACTGTTTGATGCGGTGATGGCATTACAAGACCCGGCTCCGGCACGTTCTCAGCAGCGTGATATAACCACACACTCAGGGCTATTTAACCATCTGGAGCACACCGATAAGGTGAATAAACATGCTGAAGAGATCAACAGTAAAATTAGCGTTCTTCTCCGTTATCTGAATGAGGGCAAAAAAACCTTTATCTTACGTAAAAAACAGCCATCACCGATAAAAAGAATCAACAGCGCAGGAAGTCATATAAAAACAGCGACGTCCGATAAGTTAAACGAAGCTATAATTGGCGCAATTTTAGCGAACATCGATATGATCAATGAGATTCTTGATGATATCAGAGAGGCTCAGGCGGTAGACAGAAAATTAAAGCAGTTAACTTCTCTGTCCTGGTATTTGCAGTCACTCTATTCTGATACTAAAAACATTATTGACAGAAACACAACACTGCAGAACAACGAGTTAATAACCCATGCCAGCCAGATAAAAAAAGATACGCGAAAAAGCATAAAATATACTAATCAAACCCGTGCAGAGATTTATGATATGACGGGCAGCGGCGCCTATACTCCCTATCAGCTCCATATTCAGCGCCGGCAGAATATCTCTCCTGAGCCAGTATCTGCGGGAATAGCCGACCTGATTCTTATTGTCGGTGAGATAATTGCCACGACCCGAGCCTTCAGTGAAGAGCACAACCAGTATTGTGCTGAACGTGATAACCAACGAGATCTTATCTGCGAAGCCGATCGCGCAAAACGTGATAAAGATTACCAGCAGCTGACGGAGGAGCTGGAATTAATGAGAGAGCAGTTCATCCTGCAACTTGAGGAAGAGCAGCAGGCGCAATTGCGGCAAAAACAGCAACAAATGCCACCGGAATATGTCGCCGACGATGATGGCGACAATGACAATAACGCCAGCACTCAGAATAATAACCAGATAACCGACAAACCGGCTGAAAAAAGTAAAACAGTAGCGGCAATCAGCGCTGAACAGCAGGTAAGTGTGGCGGTACCTCAGGCAACAGCATCAGGCTCCGCTGCTGGTGTGATAATCAACAGTAGTGGCACTGATAGCGTGACAGTGGTGCAATCATCAACAAGGAGAATCCATCAGCATTCGTCGGTCAACCGCCGTATGCTGCACTCATTCCACGCCACCACCAATCGTGGCTATGGAAACGTTATGTCGATTCTTGATTTTGCTGACAACAATGCATCTGTATCTGATCCTGCTCACAATGAAACGCTGAGAATCAGCAGTGAGACCGCCGCCAGGGCAAACCTCAGGCCGCCAGAAGCGAAAAAGCCACAACCGTTCTCCACCTTAAGAATTCGCTCATTAACCCCTGAGCAACAGCGAATCGAGGAACAGCGTGCGTTACAGAACCGGATTTTGGTTCGGGAAATATGGCAAGATATTAATACAGAACAGTTGAATAATCGCGTCTTTGCAAGAGTGACGCGCGCTCAACAGGCTCAGCAAGTATTAAATAGCAAAAAAAGAATGCAACGGGCAAATCAGCGGGCGAATGCTGCGGAAAGCCGCATCCATAAAGCGGATCAAAAATAATCATCGCAGCCGGACGCGCAAGGCGTCCGGCTACCGTCTGTCAGCGCATAATACGGTCGCCACGCGACACACCAACAATCCCGGAACGCGCCACTTCAACAATTTCCGCCACTTCACGCACGGTGTTGAGGAAAGCGTCCAGCTTGTCACTGGTACCGGCGAGCTGAACCGTGTAAAGCGTTGGCGTAACGTCAATAATCTGACCACGGAAAATTTCCGCGCTGCGCTTCACTTCTTCACGGCCATAACCGCTGGCCTGAATTTTCACCAGCATAATCTCACGTTCAACGTGCGATCCCTGCCCCAGCTCGCTAACGCGCAACACGTCCACCAGCTTATGCAGCTGCTTTTCGATCTGCTCCAGCACTTTCTGATCGCCGACGGTTTGAATCGTCATGCGCGATAAGGTTGGATCGTCGGTCGGCGCGACCGTCAGGCTTTCGATATTGTAACCACGCTGTGAAAACAGGCCGACTACGCGGGATAATGCGCCGGATTCGTTCTCCAGTAATACTGATAAAATACGCCGCATAATTATGTCCTCTCCGTTTTGCTCAGCCACATCTCGTCCATACCACCACCGCGAATATGCATCGGGTAGACGTGCTCTGTGCCATCGACATTAATGTCAGCAAACACCAGACGCCCTTTGCCCAGCTCTTCCAGCGCGTACTTCAGCTTCTCTTCCAGCTCTTCCGGGTGACTAATCGATACGCCAACATGGCCATAGGCTTCCGCCAGGCGTACAAAGTCAGGCAGCGACTGCATATAGGATTGCGAATGACGGCCGGAGTAGATCATATCCTGCCACTGCTTCACCATCCCCAGATAGCCGTTATTCAGGTTCAGCACCAGCACCGGAATATCATATTGCAGTGCGGTGGACAGCTCCTGAATATTCATCTGAATACTGCCATCACCGGTCACGCACACCACCGTCTCTGCCGGCAGCGCTAACTTCACCCCCAGCGCGGCTGGCAGGCCAAAGCCCATGGTGCCGAGACCACCGGAATTGATCCAGCGACGTGGCTTATCAAACTGATAGTAGAGCGCGGCAAACATCTGGTGCTGTCCCACATCAGAGGTCACATACGCCTCGCCATGGGTCAGGCGACAGATAGTTTCGATCACCGCCTGCGGCTTGATGGTGTTGCTGGTGCGATCAAACTCCAGACACTTGCGTGAACGCCACTGATCGATGCTCTGCCACCAGTCGCGCAGACTGTCGAAATTCTGGCTGGCGTCAGATTGATCCAGCAATTCCAGCATCTGCTCCAGAACCTGCCTGGCATCACCGACAATCGGCACATCTGCAGGCACCGTTTTCGAGATCGATGTCGGATCAATATCGATATGCAACACCGTGGCGTTCGGGCAATATTTTGCCAGATTGTTGGTGGTGCGATCGTCAAACCGCACACCGACCGCGAAGATCACATCGGCGTTATGCATCGTCATATTAGCTTCATAGGTGCCGTGCATGCCCAGCATGCCAACGCACTGACGGTGAGTGCCCGGGAACGCGCCCAGTCCCATCAGCGAAGTGGTCACCGGCAGATTGAGTTTTTCCGCCAGGGTTTTCAGCTGATCATGGCACCCGGCGTTAATCACCCCGCCACCAGCGTAAATTACCGGTTGCTGCGCCGCTAACAGCGTTTGCAGCGCTCGCTTAATCTGACCTTTGTGCCCCTGCGTGGTCGGGTTATATGAACGCATGCTCACCGACTCCGGCCAGGCGTACGGCAATTTATTTGCCGGATTAAGAATATCTTTTGGCAGATCGATGACCACCGGGCCAGGACGACCGGTGGCCGCCAGCCAGAAGGCTTTCTTAATGACACCGGGGATATCTTCGGTATGCTTAACCAGGAAGCTGTGTTTGACCACCGGGCGGGAGATCCCCACCATATCGCACTCCTGGAACGCATCGTAACCAATCAGCGATGACGCTACCTGTCCGGACAACACCACCATCGGAATCGAATCCATATAAGCGGTGGCGATACCGGTAATCGCATTAGTGGCGCCCGGACCGGAGGTCACCAGCACCACGCCGACTTCACCGGTCGCGCGCGCATAGCCATCGGCCATATGCACCGCGCCCTGCTCGTGACGCACCAGCACATGGTCGACACCGCCGACCGTTTGCAGAGCGTCATAAATATCGAGTACCGCTCCGCCCGGATAACCGAACACATGCTTCACGCCCTGATCGATCAACGACCGGACGACCATCTCGGCTCCTGACAACATCTCCATCTTTGCCTCCAGGCTTAAGGTACTGATTCTGCTGACTCTGTTCGCTTGCCATTTGCGCTGCGCAACAACGTAAAGCGTCGCACAGACGATGCCAGAAGAAGGCAGACCTTTGGGTTTTATTCTCAGGTTATGGAAATCATTTCCACAACCCAGGTACAGGGGAAGTAATGCCCTTGCTAATTTCTCGTTAGAGTTGTGTATTTACCATAACCGCGAAAAAGTTGGCAGGCAAACGACAAACGCAGCTTCGCGATTATCAGCTAAAATTAAGCATCTGGAGCAGAGCGAGTAGCTTCGACAATTTCACTGAGTGAGTAGCGAAATAAAAGCGGTTTATTCTGTCGGAATCACCATCAACAGAGCGATCTTATAGTTATTAAAATTAAGCCGGAAGGTTCGAAACAGTAGCCCGCCCAGGGTTGCGGGTATCAAGGTTGACAATGCTGGCTGAAACACGTATCAATATTGGCAACAGAAATTTTATGGGGTTTGATTCAATGATTGGTAACTTCCGCCTACTCGGTCTACTACTAAACGCATCTTATTTGCGCGGTAGGCTTGTGGGCGGAATCAATCACTGATTCAGACTCGCAAAACTAAAGAAACCCGCGCCGATGCGCGGGTTTTTTTATGCTCGCGGAACAGGCGCTGAAATAGCACTAACGGGAAGGACGATAACGATGAGCTCACAAGTATTTATTTTCGATACCACTCTGCGTGATGGCGAACAGGCGTTACAGGCCAGCCTGAGTGTGAAAGAAAAACTGCAAATCGCGCTGGCGCTGGAGCGCATGGGTGTTGACGTGATGGAAGTCGGTTTCCCGATCTCCTCTCCCGGCGACTTTGAGTCGGTGCAAACCATTGCGCGCCAGATCAAAAACAGCCGCGTCTGCGCACTGGCGCGCTGCGTCGAAAAAGATATCGACGCCGCTTATGAAGCGCTGCGCGTTGCTGATGCTTATCGTATCCACACCTTCCTCGCCACCTCGCCAATGCATATCGCCACCAAACTGCGCAGCACCCTGCCGGAAGTGATTGAGCGGGCGGTCCGCATGGTCAAACGGGCGCGTAACTATACCGACGATGTGGAATTCTCCTGCGAAGATGGCGGACGCACGCCAATTGACGATCTGTGTCGCGTGGTTGAAGCGGCGATTAACGCCGGCGCCACCACCATCAATATCCCGGACACCGTCGGCTATACCCTGCCAGACGAATACAGCAATATCATCTCGCAGCTGATTGCCCGCGTACCGAATATCGATAAAGCCATTCTGTCAGTCCATACCCATGATGACCTGGGCATGGCGGTTGGCAACTCAATCGCCGCGGTGCAGGCTGGCGCCCGTCAGGTGGAAGGCACGCTGAATGGTCTGGGCGAGCGCGCCGGCAACTGCGCGCTGGAAGAAGTGATTATGGCGATTAAAACCCGCAGCCAGATAATGAATGTGCATACCAATATTCAGCATCAGGAAATCTACCGCACCAGCCAGATTGTCAGCCAGATCTGCAATATGCCGATTCCGGCCAATAAAGCGATTGTCGGTTCCAACGCCTTTGCTCACTCCTCCGGAATTCACCAGGATGGCGTACTGAAAAACCGCGAAAACTATGAAATTCTGACGCCGGAATCGATCGGCCTGCATAAAATCCAGCTGAACCTGACGTCCCGCTCTGGCCGCGCCGCAGTGAAACACCGGATGGAAGAGATGGGTTACAAAGAGACCGATTACAGTCTGGATGCGCTGTACGACGCCTTCCTGAAGCTGGCCGACAAGAAAGGCCAGGTCTTCGATTACGACCTGGAAGCACTGGCGTTTATTAACAAGCAGAACGAAGAGCCGGAACACTTTCAGCTGCAAGATTTTAACGTGCAGTCAGGCTCCAGCATCACCGCGACCGCCTCAGTTCATCTGCATTGCGGCGAAGAGCAGAAATCAGAAGCGGCAACCGGAAACGGTCCGGTGGATGCGGTTTATCAGGCGATTAACCGCATCACCGAGTTTGATACCGAACTGGTGAAATATCAGCTGAGCGCCAAAGGCCATGGCAAAGATGCGCTGGGTCAGGTAGATATCGTGGTCAACTATAATGGCCGCAAATTCCACGGCGTCGGTCTGGCGACGGATATCGTGGAATCTTCCGCTAAGGCGATGATTAATGCCTTAAACAATATCTGGCGCGCCCGTCAGGTTGAGCAGGAACTGCAACGCAAATTCAAGAATAAAGACCAGAAGGAAACGGTGTAATTATGTCGAAAAATTATCATATTGCGGTGCTGCCAGGTGACGGCATTGGCCCGGAAGTGATGGCGCAGGCAGCCAAAGTGCTGGATGCGATTCGCCAGCGTTTTGCGATGCGCATTACCACCAGCGAATATGACATCGGTGGTATCGCCATCGATCGTCACGGCGTGCCATTACCCGCCGCCACCATTGCCGGTTGCGAGCAGGCGGATGCGATTCTGTTTGGCTCGGTTGGCGGCCCGAAATGGGAACATTTACCACCCGCTGAACAGCCTGAGCGCGGCGCGCTGCTGCCACTGCGTAAGCATTTCAAACTGTTCAGTAACCTGCGTCCGGCCAGCCTGTATAAAGGTCTGGAGGCATATTGTCCGCTGCGTCGCGATATCGCTGACCGCGGTTTCGATATTCTCTGCGTGCGTGAACTGACCGGCGGCATCTATTTCGGCCAGCCGAAAGGACGCGAAGGCAGCGGTATGCATGAACGTGCGTTTGATACCGAGGTCTATCACCGCTTTGAGATTGAGCGCATTGCGCGTATCGCCTTTGAATCGGCGCGCAAACGTCGCAGCAAAGTCACTTCCATCGATAAAGCCAACGTGCTGGCGACCTCAGTAATGTGGCGTGAAATCGTCAGCGAAATCGGCAAAGAGTATCCGGATGTGGCGCTGAGCCATATGTATATCGACAACGCCACCATGCAGCTGATTAAAGATCCGTCACAGTTTGACGTGCTGCTTTGCTCTAATCTTTTTGGTGACATTCTGTCCGATGAGTGCGCAATGATCACCGGTTCAATGGGCATGCTGCCTTCCGCCAGCCTGAATGAACAGGGCTTCGGCCTGTATGAACCGGCGGGTGGCTCCGCGCCGGATATCGCCGGTAAAAATATCGCCAACCCGATTGCGCAGATTCTCTCGCTGACACTGCTGCTGCGTTACAGTCTGGAAGCAGATGAGGCGGCCGACGCTATCGAGCGCGCGATTAACCGTGCGCTGGAAGAAGGTTTCCGCACCAGCGATTTAGCCGGTGACGGGCAGGCAATCAGCACCGATGAGATGGGCTCGATCATTGCCCGCTTTATCACTGAGGAATAGCAGATATGGGTAAAACATTATACCAGAAGCTGTTTGATGCGCATGTCGTCCGCGAAGTCGCGGGCGAAACGCCGCTGCTGTATATCGATCGCCATTTAGTGCATGAAGTCACTTCGCCACAGGCGTTTGATGGTCTGCGCGCGCACGGTCGTCCGCTACGCCAGCCATCAAAGACTTTCGCCACCATGGATCATAATGTCTCGACCCAGACCAAAGATATCAACGCGTCAGGCGAAATGGCGCGCATTCAGATGCAGGAACTGATCAAGAACTGCGCCGAATTTGGCGTACAGCTGTATGACCTGAACCACCCGTTTCAGGGCATCGTGCATGTGGTCGGCCCGGAACAGGGTCTGACCCTGCCGGGAACCACGCTGGTCTGTGGCGACTCCCATACCTCGACCCACGGCGCTTTTGGCGCGCTGGCGTTTGGTATCGGCACCTCGGAAGTGGAACATGTGCTGGCGACCCAGACGCTGAAGCAGAGCCGCGCCAAAGCGATGAAAATCGAAGTCACCGGCACTGCGGCGCCTGGCATCACCGCCAAAGATATTGTGCTGGCGGTGATTGGTAAAACCGGTAGCGCCGGCGGCACCGGTCACGTGGTGGAATTCTGTGGCCCGGCGGTTGAAGCGCTGAGCATGGAAGGCCGCATGACATTGTGCAATATGGCGATTGAGATGGGGGCGAAAGCGGGTCTGGTGGCGCCAGATGAAACCACCTTCGCCTACCTGCAAGGGCGGCAGTTTGCGCCAAAAGGGGAAAAATGGCAGCAGGCGCTGGAATACTGGCGCAGCCTGAAATCTGACAGCGACGCGCAGTTTGATCGCGTGGTCACCCTTGATGCCGCCGATGTCGCGCCGCAGGTGACCTGGGGCACTAATCCAGGCCAGGTGATTGCGGTCAATCAGCTGATCCCGGAGCCTGCCTCATTTAGCGATCCCGTTGAACGCGCCTCCGCCGAGAAAGCGCTGGCCTATATGGACTTAAAGCCCGGCATCAGAATGACCGATGTGCGTATCGATAAAGTCTTTATTGGCTCCTGCACCAACTCACGGATTGAAGATCTGCGCGCCGCCGCCGCCATCGCCAAAGGACGTCAGGTGGCGCAGGGTGTGCAGGCGATTGTGGTGCCGGGTTCCGGCCCGGTCAAAGCGCAGGCGGAAGCGGAAGGTCTGGATAAGATCTTTCTTGATGCCGGTTTTGAATGGCGTCTGCCAGGCTGCTCAATGTGTCTGGCGATGAACAATGATCGCCTGAATCCCGGCGAGCGTTGCGCCTCAACCAGCAACCGTAACTTTGAAGGTCGTCAGGGACGCGATGGCCGTACGCATCTGCTGAGCCCGGCAATGGCCGCCGCAGCAGCCATCAGCGGCCGCTTCGCGGATATTCGCGAACTGCATTAAGGACAAGATTATGGCTAACAAATTTACCCGGCATAGCGGCATTGTGGTGCCGATCGATGCGGCCAATGTCGATACTGACGCCATCCTGCCGAAACAGTTTCTGCAGAAAGTGACACGTACCGGTTTCGGGGTGCATCTGTTTCATGACTGGCGCTATCTGGATGCAGCGGGTACCCAGTCGAACCCGGAATTTATTCTGAATAAGCCGGTGTTTCAGGGCGCCAGTATCTTACTGGCGCGCGAGAACTTTGGCTGTGGATCGTCGCGTGAGCATGCGCCCTGGGCGATTACTGATTACGGTATTCAGGCGGTAATCGCCCCGAGCTTTGCCGATATTTTTTACGGTAATTCATTTAATAACCAGCTGCTGCCAGTGACCCTCAGCGAACAGCAGGTTGATGAACTGTTTGCGATGGTGGCCGCCGAGCCAGGTATCAGCTTTACCGTTGATCTGGAGAATATGGTGGTGATTGCCGGGGATAAGCGCTATAGCTTTGAACTGGATAGTTTTCGTCGTCACTGCATGCTGAATGGCCTCGACAGCATTGGTCTGACGCTGGAACATGCCGCCGATATTGACGCCTTTGAGCGGCGGCAGCCGGCATTTCTTTAATTCTGGAATACGGGCGGCGAAAACGCCGCCCCTACAATGTTTCAGAAAAACCTCCGTAGGGGCGGCGTTCTCGCCGCCCTGCTTACTTCAGACATCTTTAACTTTTACCGACAGCCCCAGCGCCACTATCGACAGCAATAACGCCAGCCAGTACACCGCATAGTGCCCCCAGGTTTCCGCCAGCGCCCCCTGCAACACCCCGGCAAGAATCACCCCGGTAGATATACTATTGGTAAACAGTGTGGTGGCCGCCCCCGGACGCCCCGGCATCAGATCCTGAAAATAGAGCATGCCAATCCCGGCAATAATGCCGATAAAAATGGCATTAAAAATCTGAATCAACATCAGCGCCGTACGCGACTGGAACAGCACCAGCCCGAGGTAAAACAGCACTCCTGAGGCAATCGCGAACAGCATCATATTGCGTTTACCGAAACGCTTCACGTAATGCCCGGCCAGCAGCATCGCCGGGATCTCCAGTCCGGCGGCAGTACCCATCAGCAACCCCGCCAGCCGATCCGGCAAGCCAAGCACGCTACTGATATACAGCGGCATATCAATGATATACATGGTATTGCAGGTCCACATAATCATAGAAGCGAAAAACAGCATGCGTACGTCGCGATTTTTCCACGCGCTGATTTGGGTCAGCAGCACTTCCGGCGACTGCTCAACGCGCGGCACCGACGGCAAAGCCAGCCAGATGAGCGCCAGACAGATGACAAACAATCCGGCGGCCACCAGAAACATGGTGGTAAAACCGTAGTTTAGCGCCAGTGCAAACGACAGCGGCGGCCCGATCACCCATGCCAGCGACAGCTGCGCACGCATCACCGAACTGAACATCACCACTTCACGCGCGGAACTGTCAGCATACTCGCGCGCCAGCGCGAAAATCTGCGGCATCGCCACACTGGCCAGCGCCGAGAGAAACACCCCGAACGTAATCAGCGTCAGATAGTCACGGTTAAAGGCAAACAGCAACGCATTCAGCAGCGCCATCACGCAGCAGAACAGAATCAGCATACGCCGGTCGCCACGGTTGTCCGAGCGCTTTGCCAGCAGCAGACTGACCACAATGCCGGCAATCGCATTGACGGTATAGAACAACCCAACCCAGAACGGACGCACCGCCACTTCACGCGATAAAAACAGGCTCAGCGTCGGCGCCTGTAGCGCACCGGCCACGCCAACCATAAAAGAGACCGCCATAAAAGCGATATACACCGGATTCATACGGCGGCGGCGGGTAAGCAGCGATTTCATGCCTTGATCCTTGCAGGATGAAAAAGGGGGTATCGAATAGTCGACAGAGTATGAAGCGTAGAAGAAAGCATAGTGAAAAGAAAAAAGCCAGCAGACATTCATCCGCTGGCTGGTGAAAGCACCATACTCAGAAAGTGATGGTTAAGCGCATCACAACGATGCCTCCCGCTCTTCCATCTGCCGCTATTATCGCCATAATACAGGAAATGAAAAACTGATGGCTTTCACTGCGGAGTTCCCCTTTTATGTCCTCTCCCCGCTTGCGGCAGCAATTTATTCGCCTGTGGCAGAGCTGTAACGGCCAGTCACAAGAGACCACACTTAATGAACTTGCGTTGCAGCTCAGCTGCTCGCGGCGACATATGCGCAACCTGCTGAATGCGATGCAAGCTGAAGGCTGGCTAAACTGGCAGTCGGAAGCCGGACGCGGTAAACGCTCGATGCTGAGTTTTCTCTATACCGGCCTCGCACTCCAGCAGCAACGTGCCGAAGACTTACTGGAGCAGGATCGCATCGACCAGCTGGTGCAACTGGTTGGCGATAAAAATCAGGTGCGTCAGATGATTAGCTCGCACCTCGGGCGCAGTTTTCGTCAGGGTAAACATATTCTGCGAGTGCTCTACTACCGCCCGCTGATGAATTTGCTGCCCGGTTCGCCGCTGCGTCGTTCAGAAACCCATCTCGCCAGACAGATCTTCAGCAGCCTGACACGTATAAATGAGGCAAACGGGGAACTGGAACCCGATATCGCCCATCACTGGCAGCAGATTTCCGCCAGCCACTGGCGTTTCTATCTGCGCCCGGCAATCCATTTTCACCATGGCCGCGAACTGGAGATGGATGATGTTATCAGCTCACTGCAGCGCCTTAACGCCCAGCCGCTGTTCAGCCATCTGACGCGCATTGAATCCTCGACACCCTGGGCGCTGGATATTCATCTCAGCCAGCCGGATAACTGGCTGCCGTGGTTACTGGGCAGCGTCAGTGCCATGATCCTGCCGCGTGAATGGCCAACCCTGCCGGACTTCGCACGCGAGCCGATTGGCACCGGTCCTTATTCAGTGGTGCGCAATCAGCAGTCACAGTTAAAAATTGAGGCATTTGATGACTACTTCGGCTACCGCGCGCTCATCGATGAAGTGGCGATCTGGGTGCTGCCGGAGATCTCTGATGAACTGGTCTATTCCGGCGTCAAACTGCAAGGTGGAAAGCAGGATGAAACCTCGGAAGAGAGCCGCCTTGAGGAGGGCTGCTATTTTCTGCTGTTCGACCAGCGCTCTGAACAGGGGCGCAACGAGCAGGTGCGCCGCTGGATCAGCACCATCTTTAACCCGATTGCGATGCTCAACCACTCGGGGATTGGCTATCAGCGTTACTGGTTCCCCGCCTGGGGACTGCTGCCACGCTGGCATCACCGGCGCAATATGACGCCAGTCAGCAAACCCGACGGGCTGGAAACATTAACCCTTACCTGGTACAGCGACCATATTGAGCATCAGGGCATCGCCAATGCGCTGGAGCCGATCCTGGCGGCCCATGGCGTGAAACTGGTGACCCAGGAGGTGGACTACAACAGCTGGTATCGCGGTGAAGCGGAGAGTGATATCTGGCTGGGCAGCGCGAATTTCACCCTGCCGTTAGATTTTTCGTTGTTCTCGTTGTTGTATGAAATTCCGCTGATCCATCACTGTGTGGATATTGACTGGGAAGGAGATGCACAGCGCTGGCGGCAGCAACAACTGTCGCTGGCGGACTGGAGTCAACAGCTGGTCGACAGTTACAGCCTGCATCCGCTGTTCCACCACTGGTTATTGCTGGAAGGCCAGCGCAGTATGCGCGGGGTGCGGATGAATACCCTCGGCTGGTTTGATTTTAAATCCGCCTGGTTTGCACCGCCGGAGTCGTGATGCTTTCGCTGCGCAGCATAAGTCACTAGAATAGGCGATTCTCAACGGGGTGCGGAAAAACCTTATATGGCGATAATTTAAAAACGCCGCGAGCAAGTTTTCCGCTGAGAAAAACCCGTCGAACCTGATCCGGCTTATACCGGCGTAGGGATTTGAGATTGCGCGTTACTCAGATCCTTTGCGACTCATAAAATTTCTCTCCAGGAGAGCGCAAAGTGTTAAAGAAAACCCTGCCCTTTTTACTGCTGCTGGCGACACCTGTTTTCGCTGCTAAACCCACCCTGACCGTCTATACCTATGACTCATTCTCTGCGGAGTGGGGGCCGGGTCCGGCGATCAAAAAAGCGTTTGAAGCCGACTGCAATTGCGAACTGAAATTCGTCGCGCTGGAAGATGGCGTATCACTGCTAAACCGTCTGCGGATGGAAGGCAAAAACAGTAAAGCGGATGTGGTGCTTGGCCTCGATAACAATCTGCTGCAGGCGGCGGAAAAAACCGCTCTGTTCAGCCCGAGCAAGGTGGATACCCGCGCGCTGAAAATTCCGGGTGGCTGGCATAACAGCACCTTTGTGCCGTACGACTATGGCTACTTCGCCTTTGTCTATGACAAAACCAAAGTGAAAAACCCGCCCAAAAGCCTGAAAGAGCTGGTCGACAGCAATCAGAACTGGAAAGTGATCTATCAGGATCCGCGCACCAGCACCCCAGGCCTCGGCCTGCTGCTGTGGATGCAGAAAGTGTATGGCGCTGATGCGCCTCAGGCCTGGCAGAAGCTGGCCCGCAAAACCGTTACCGTCACCAAAGGCTGGAGCGAAGCCTACGGCCTGTTCCTGAAAGGTGAAAGCGATCTGGTGCTGAGCTACACCACCTCTCCGGCCTATCATCTGATTGAAGAGAAAAAAGATCAGTATGCCGCCGCCGACTTCGCTGAAGGCCACTATATGCAGGTCGAAGTCGCCGGTCAGCTGGCCAGCAGCAAACAACCGCAACTGGCGCAGCGCTTTATGCAATTTATTGTCAGCCAGCCGTTCCAGCAGGCCATTCCGACCGGCAACTGGATGTATCCGGTGATCGACAGCAAACTGCCGGACGGCTTCAGCACTCTTCGCGTACCAAAAACTGCACTGGAGTTCAGCCCGCAGCAAGTCGCCGATAAACGCAGCCAGTGGATCAGTGAATGGCAACGCGCCGTCAGCCGCTAATTGCCGGCTGGATGATCCCCGGCGGCCTGGCGGCCCTGCTGCTGGTCGCCGTGGCGCTACTGGCGTTTGGCGCATTATGGTTTAACGCACCGGCAACCGACTGGCGCGCGATTGTACAGGATCGCTATCTCTGGCATGTGCTGGGCTTCTCTTTCTGGCAGGCGCTGTTATCGGCGCTGCTGTCCGTGATCCCGGCAATCCCGCTGGCGCGTGCGCTCTGGCGTCGCCGCTTTCCCGGACGCCGTGCGCTGCTGCGCCTGTGCGCCATGACGCTGGTGCTGCCGGTGCTGGTGGCGGTATTTGGCATACTTAGCGTCTACGGCCGCGAAGGCTGGCTGGCGCATCTCTGCCAGCTGTTCGGCATTGACTACCGCTTCTCGCCTTATGGCCTGTCGGGCATTTTGCTGGCGCATGTGTTCTTTAATCTGCCGCTGGCCACCCGCCTGTTATTGCAGACGCTGGAGAATATTCCCAGCGAACAGCGTCAGCTGGCGGCGCAGCTGGGAATGGGCGGCTGGCACCACTTTCGTCTGCTGGAGTGGCCGTGGCTGCGGCGGCAAATTCTGCCCGCCGGAGCGCTGATTTTTATGCTCTGCTTCGCCAGTTTTGCCACCGTGTTGTCGCTGGGCGGCGGGCCGCAAGCCACCACCATCGAGCTGGCAATTTTCCAGGCGCTCAGTTATGACTACGATCCTGGCCGGGCGGCGCTGCTGGCGCTGATACAGATGATCTGTTGCCTCGGCCTGGTGATGCTTAGCCAGCGTTTAAGTAAAGTGATCCCGGCGGGTAACGCCACGCTGGGCGGCTGGCGTAATCCGCAACAGAGCCTGCACGCCCGCCTCACCGATACCCTGATCATCGCTCTGGCGTTAAGCCTGTTATTACCGCCGCTGCTGGCGGTGGTGGTTGATGGCATTAATCAGGGGATTGGCAGCGTGCTGACGCAACCGGCGCTATGGCAGGCAACCGCTACGTCGCTACGCATCGCGCTGGGAGCCGGTCTGCTGTGCGTGGTGCTGACCACCATGCTGCTGTGGACCAGCCGCGAGCTGCGCCTGCGCCAGCGTCCGCTGGCGGGCCAGACGCTGGAACTCAGCGGCATGCTGATCCTCGCCATGCCTGGCATTGTGCTGGCCACCGGTTTCTTCCTGCTGCTGAACAGTACCATTGGTTTACCGCAGTCGGCGGAGGGGCTGGTGATGTTTACCAATGCGCTGATGGCCATCCCCTATGCGATGAAGGTACTGGAAAATCCCCTGCGCGATATTGCCGAGCGCTACAATCTGCTGTGCCTCTCGCTGGATATTAAAGGCTGGAACCGGCTGAAATTGATTGAACTGAAAGCGCTGAAGCGCCCGCTGGCCCAGGCGCTGGCGTTTGCCTGTGTACTGTCAATTGGCGATTTTGGCGTAGTGGCGCTGTTTGGCAATGAAGATTTCCGCACCCTGCCCTTCTGGCTCTATCAGCAGATTGGCTCTTATCGCAGCGAACAGGGGGCGGTCACCGCGTTGCTACTGCTATTACTCTGTTTTCTGTTGTTCACCGTGATTGAAAAACTGCCGGGACGTCATGCTTACGCTGAATAATTTAACTTATCTCTATCAGCATCTGCCGATGCGCTTTTCTCTGTCGATGCAGGCGGGCGAGCGGCTGGCGATCCTTGGCCCGAGCGGCGCCGGCAAAAGCACGCTGCTGAGTCTGATTGCCGGTTTTCTGCCCGCCAGTAGCGGCACTATGACGCTAAATGGCAGTGACCATACCCACAGCGCCCCGGCGCAGCGTCCGGTGTCGATGCTGTTTCAGGAAAACAATCTGTTTCCCCATCTTAGCGTGGCGCAAAATATCGGTCTGGGCCTGCATCCCGGCTTAAAGCTAAATGCGCAGCAGAAACAGGCCATCAACGCTATCGCGCAACGCGTCGGCCTCAGTGACTATCTCGAACGCCTGCCATCGCAGCTCTCCGGCGGCCAGCGCCAGCGTGCCGCACTGGCGCGCTGTCTGGTGCGACAGCAGCCGTTACTGCTGCTGGATGAGCCATTTTCCGCCCTCGACCCGGCATTACGCAAAGAGATGTTGCGGCTGGTGGATGAAGTCTGCCGCGAGCGAAAAATCACCTTACTGATGGTGTCGCACAGTCTGGAAGATGCACAGCAGATCGCCGCACGCAGCGTGCTGATTGTTGACGGACGGGTTTACTGGGATGGCGCGACCGCAACGCTGGCCGCCGGGGAAACGCGGGAAGCAGAGATTTTAGGCGTTACGGTTAAATAACCGGGCCAGCAACGCTGACCCGCTATCGATGCTAGCGACCGACAAATACCTGCCACAGCAAATGACGAAATATCGGCATCATCGGATGAAACTGGATGGCAATAAAACTGCCGACACCGATAACTAACGCGCTCGGCGCCAGCCAGCGCAGGCGACTGACCGGCAACATCGGCGTCGCCCAGTCATTCTGCTTCGCGGCGCGCTTCCAGCGCCAGCATAACCAGATGCCCAGCCACAGCAGCAGCGCCACTGCCAGCAGCAGCCATTTAAACATGCCGCTCTCCGCATCCTTCGGCACATCAATCGCCACGCCCGCCAGAATGCCCGGCATAAAGTAGAGCGGCGGCCATAGCAGGCAGCCAATGATATTAGGCGGCAGAAACTTCTTTATCGGCAGCTCCAGCATACCGGCAACCATCGGGATCAGCGGGCGGGTCGGGCCAATAAAACGTCCAACCAGAATGGTAAACATACTGTGCTGATGCAGGGCATGCTCGGTTTTATCCAGCATCGACTTATGCCGTTGCAGGAATGACCAGCGGTGCAGCGGCCCTTTAAACTGCCAGCCAATATAGTAGGAGATCCAGTCGCCCAGCAGGCAACCGATAATCCCGGCGCCCCATGCCGGATAGAGGCCCATCTGGCCGCTGCCGATCAGCGCGCCCAGCGTCGCCATTAGCACCGTGCCGGGCAACAACAGTCCAACCAGCGCCAGCGACTCCAGAAATGCCACCAGCATCACCGCAAACAGCGACCACGCCAGCGATTGCGTAATTAATTGTTCCAGCCAGGCTTCCATAATGTTCCATTCTGGTATTTCGAATGCTGGATTGTCCTGACCCGTCACAACAGCGTCAAGGCTTGTTTTGTATGGGAGTGTTGGCTTTATGTCAATGTCAGCAGGTGATGGCGTGATCACATATATAAAAACAAGCCGCTCATCAACGTTCGCACCGCCGAAAGATCGACCATCAGCTGTGTTCCGCTGTATTTAATGGTGTTGGTTTGCATGGTGACGCCGGTCTTTGACAGGCTTAATCCGGTAAAGGTGCAGGCAAGGCTCTTCACTTCATTGCTGGAGATGGTGGTGCCCACTGACATCGCATTCATCTTGATATCCAGTCCGTTAATACTGACATTGAAACCGGTGGTGGTGTAAGCGTGACTGCGTGCATTCACGGTACTGACCGGGGCATCCATTTCAATGGTGGTGTCACTTTTCAGCGTGATTTTATGTGGCGAAGAGATCATGATTTCGCCGCCATTCACCTCTTGCTGCCAGCTGCCATCAACCGAAACCATCAGGTCTCCCGCAGTATGCTCCTGCCGGTTACCGCCAACCCGCATATGAAGATCGTTCTCCACTGAAATCGTCATATCGCGTTCAGCGTGCAGGGTAAAAGATTCGTTACCGAGGGCATCGTCGAGAAACAGAAAGCTGGCGTTATCAATGGTGCCGCCACTGCTGCGCGACATAAAACCCATCCGTGTGGCGGCACTGGGCAGCTCCCAGGGTGGCATGTTCTGCTGGTTATAGACACGCCCGGTGATAATCGGTCGATCCGGGTCGCCATTAATAAAATCCACCACTACCTCCTCACCAACGCGCGGCACCTGTAAGGCGCCATATCCCCAGCCCGCCCAGCTGCTGGAGACGCGTACCCAGCACGAACTACTGCCATCGCTGCAACCATGGCGATCCCAGCGGAACTTCAGTTTTACCCGGCCATATTTATCGGTCCAGATAGTTTCGCCATAGGGTCCGATCACCTCGGCAGTTTGCGGGCCATGGGTCTTTGGCCAGCGCGTCTGCCGCAGCGGGCGCCAGTTGATATCGCCCGGCACCAGGGTAAAGCTTACCAGCCGCTCGCCGCCTGCTGCGCCGCTATTGCAGGGACTGACGCTAAGTAACCAGCTGGCGCTGACGGTAAGATATTGCCGCTCATCCTCACGACGCGGCGCGCCGCAGAGCTGAAACAGATAACCGGGCGCGATGCCACAGGCGCTTGCGCTGCCCGCCATCTGCTGGTGCTGCGCTGCCAGCTCCTGCTGACGTATGCGTGCATAAAACTCCCCCTGCTGACGATCGTTAAAACGGCCAGGCCAGTCGAACACTTCCGCTCTGCCGACGGCGCCGGAGTGAGGATTTTGTCGCACCTCCAGCAGCCGCGCGCGCGGCTGACGAAAATCGTAGTCATCCATGCTGTAAAGCGCCGGGGTGATGGTGTCAGTGGCGCTCCAGCCGCTAATCCCCGCAGCATGACCCTCTTGAGTGCTCCACGGGATATTTTCATGGCCCGCCAGCGCGTTATGCGCCTGCGGCCCGTCGGCCAGAATCAGCACCTGCCCATCCGCCTGATGCGAAAAATAGTAATAAATCCCCTCATGCTCCATCAGGCGACTAATAAAATCGAAATCACTCTCCTGATACTGGACGCAATAATCCCACTGGCGATAACGCCAGCTCAGCCGGTTTTCATACAGAATATGGTGGGCTTTAAACAGATCATGCAGGATTTCAGGCACCGTTTTTTCCTGCCAGATACGGAAGTCACGGTTTTGCGTTAAGTACCATACCGCCGGACGGATGGTGGCGCGATACAGCGTGTAGCGTTCAGCGCCGATGGCCTGACCGGCATGGGTAATTTGTGTAATTTTTCCGGTTAAATAACGCGATGGCGCCTGCTGATCTTTTAACTCAACAGCTAAGTCGCCGCCCAGTAACGTTTTTAGCGCAATATTATTGTCGTGACTGAGTAATTCGATTTCAAAAGCGTAGAGTGCGGAGAGTTGTTCAGTGCCGTTCAGTGATTTAAACAGCAACTGCCCATCACCCAATGGCGTATGGGCTACGATTACAGGTTCCATCGAAATATCCTTTTAGTTGATACAGCGCCAGCCTGGCTCAGGTCATCAATGACTTTTTTATGTTACCCACAAGGTTTAGCAGCTGAATTAAAATCCCGCTAATTGTCGCGCAAGAACTGTATAAATAAACATGCTATTATTATTTACAGTTAACGCAATAAGGGTTCCGGGTGGATAACGCACGCGCAGGCTTTTTACTTACTCGCCACTGGCGGGACACCGCCACCGGTACGGAAGTGGTGCTGTGGCTGGCAACCGATGCCGGGCCGCAACGGCTGGTGCTGCCGGAGCAGGAGTCGGTGGCCTTTATTCCGCAACAATTTCAGCAGCAGGCAGAACAGCTGCTGGCCGCTGAACGTCACTGTCGCATTACGCCCCTCGAACTGAAAGACTTCCGTCATCGCCCGGTATTTGCGCTCTATTGCCGTCAGTATCGCCAGCTACAGCGGCTGGAAAAGCTACTGCGTGAACAGCAGATCCCATTGTACGAGGCCGATATCCGTCCCCCGGAGCGCTTTTTAATGGAGCGCTTTATCACCGCGCCGGTATGGTTCAGCGGTCAGCCTGCCGGTGACAGCCTGATCAACGGCAGGCTGAAGCCGCATCCTGATTATCGGCCGCCGCTAAAGTGGGTCTCACTGGATATCGAAACCACCCAGCACGGTGAGCTTTACTGCATTGGCCTTGAGGGTTGTGGTCAGCGTGATGTGTATATGCTCGGACCGGAAAATGGCGATGCCAGCCAGCTGGATTTTAATCTGGAATATGTCAGCAGCCGTCCGCAGCTGCTGGAAAAACTTAACGCCTGGTTTCAGCAGCACGACCCCGACGTGGTGATTGGCTGGAGCGTGGTGCAGTTTGACCTGCGTGTGCTGCAAAAACATGCCGACCGCTATGGCATACCGCTGCGTCTGGGCCGCGATCGCCAGCCGCTGGAGTGGCGCGAACACGGTTTTAAACCCGGCGTATTTTTCGCGCAAGCTGCCGGACGGCTGATTATTGACGGCATTGAGGCGCTAAAATCCGCATTCTGGAACTTCTCCTCGTTCAGCCTCGAAGCGGTATCGCGCGAACTGCTGGGCGAAGGTAAAGCGATTAATAATCCATGGCAGCGCATGGAAGAGATCAATGAACGTTTCGCCAACGACAAACCGGCGCTGGCGCGCTACAACCTGAAAGATTGCGAACTGGTGACGCGCATTTTCCAGCACACCGAACTGATGCCGTTTTTACTGGAACGCGCCTCGGTTAATGGTCTGGCGGTGGATCGCCATGGCGGCTCTGTCGCTGCCTTCAGCCATCTCTATCTGCCACGGATGCATCGTGCCGGTTATGTGGCGCCTAATCTCGGTGAAATCGCCCCGGAAGCCAGCCCCGGCGGCTATGTGATGGATTCACGCCCCGGTCTGTATGATTCGGTGCTGGTGCTGGATTATAAAAGCCTCTATCCGTCGATTATCCGCACCTTTCTGATCGATCCGGTCGGTCTGGTGGCCGGACTGGCGACGCCCGACGACGCGCACTCCGTGCCCGGCTTCCGCCATGCGCGCTTCTCGCGCAGCGAACACTGCCTGCCGGAGATCGTCAAACAGATCTGGCTGGGGCGTGAAGCGGCGAAAAAACAGGGCAATAAGCCGCTGTCACAGGCGCTGAAGATTATTATGAACGCCTTTTATGGCGTGCTCGGCACCAGCGCCTGTCGCTTTTTCGATCCGCGCCTCGCCTCTTCCATCACCCTGCGCGGCCATGAAATTATGCGCCAGACGCGCGAGCTGATTGAGGCGGAAGGTTACGATGTGATTTACGGCGACACTGATTCCACCTTTGTCTGGCTGAAATCGCCGCACGATAACGCGCAGGCCAGTGAGATTGGTCAGCGGCTGGTGGAGAAAGTTAACCTCTGGTGGCGGCAGCATCTCAGCCAGCAGTATGGTCTGGAAAGCGCGCTGGAGCTGGAGTACGAAACCCATTTCAGCCGTTTCTTAATGCCCACCATTCGTGGCGCCGAACAGGGCAGCAAAAAACGCTATGCCGGTTTAATTACCGCGGACGGTCAGCAGCGCATGGTGTTTAAAGGGCTGGAAACGGTCCGCACCGACTGGACGCCGCTGGCACAGCAGTTTCAGCAGGAACTTTATCTGCGGATTTTTCAGCGCCAGCCTTATCAGGATTTTATTCGTGAAACTGTGCGTCAGCTGCTGGACGGTGAACTTGACGATCGACTGGTATTCAAAAAGCGCTTACGCCGGCCACTGAAAGAGTATGAACGTAATGTGCCGCCGCATGTGCGCGCCGCGCGGCTGGCCGATGAGCACAACCGCAAGCTGGGCCGCCCGTTGCAGTACCAGAATGGCGGTTATATTCGCTATGTGATGGCAACCTCAGGCCCGGAACCGCTGGAGGCGCGAATCACACCTCTCGACTATGATCACTATCTTTCGCGCCAGCTACAACCGGTGGCGGACGGCATTCTGCCATTTATGCAGGATGACTTTGCTACACTGATAACAGGACAGTTAGGGCTGTTTTGACAGGTGACGAACGCGTTACCTTCCAGTACCATAGCGCCCTTCCTGAACGTCAACGCTCCGCACCTTCAGCCAGACACTCTTTTTGTCCGGCCGCAATGCTATTGCCTGCAGCGCGTTCTAAAAAAACATGAGTTCCCCAAAGTAACTGGAGTTGCAGCAAGGCAGCAAGAGAACAAATCCCGGTGAACTGACACCAGTCAGTGATTCGGGTGAGTGAACGCCGCTAACGCTGCGGCAACTTCAATTACGAAGGGGATGAGAATCGAGCCAACTATCTATGCCTTATACACTTGGTCAACGCTGGATCAGCGATACGGAAAGCGAACTGGGATTGGGAACCATTGTTGCACTGGATGCACGTATGGTGACAGTGTTGTTCCCTGCCACGGGTGAAAACCGTCTCTATGCCAGAAATGATTCTCCGATTACCCGCGTGATCTTTAATCCGGGCGACACCGTGACCAGTCATGAAGGCTGGCAGCTGGAAGTAGAAGAAGCCCTCAGCGATAAAGGTCTGATGACCTATGTCGGCAAGCGTCTGGATAACGATGAGAGCGGCGTGACGCTGCGCGAAATGATGCTGGACAGTAAATTAGTGTTCAGCAAACCGCAGGATCGCCTGTTTGCCGGTCAGCTCGATCGCATGGATCGCTTTGCCCTGCGTTTTCGCGCGCGCAAATATCACAGTGAACAGTATCGTCTGGCGATCAGCGGCCTGCGTGGGATGCGCACCAACCTGATCCCGCACCAGCTGCATATTGCCCATGACGTTGGCCGTCGCCATGCGCCGCGCGTGTTGCTGGCCGATGAAGTGGGTCTGGGTAAAACCATCGAAGCGGGCATGATTATCCATCAGCAGCTGCTGGCGGGCCGTGCCGAACGCGTATTGATCGTGGTGCCGGAAACCCTGCAACATCAGTGGCTGGTCGAGATGCTGCGCCGCTTTAACCTGCGCTTTGCGCTGTTTGATGACGACCGTTACGCCGAAGCGCAGCATGACAGCGACAACGCCTTTGAAACAGAACAGCTGGTGATCTGCTCGCTGGACTTTGTGCGCCGCAACAAACAGCGCCTGGAGAAAATGGCCGAGGCCGAGTGGGACCTGCTGATCGTCGATGAGGCGCACCACCTGGCGTGGAGCGAAGGCGAACCAAGCCGCGAATATCAGGTGATTGAGCAACTCGCCGAACAGATCCCGGGCGTACTGCTGCTGACCGCCACCCCGGAACAGCTCGGTATGGAGAGCCACTTTGCCCGTCTGCGCCTGCTGGATCCGGATCGTTTCCACGATTTCGCTCAGTTTGTTGAAGAGCAACAGAATTTCCGCCCGATTGCTGATGCCGTCGCTATGCTGCTGGCAGATAAAACCATCTCCACCGATGAGATGAATATGCTGAACGACCTGGTGGGCGAACAGGATATCGAGCCGCTATTGCAGGTGGCCAACAGCAACCGTGAAGGCAAGCAGCAGGCGCGTCAGGAGCTGATCAGCATGCTGATGGATCGCCATGGCACCAGCCGCGTACTGTTCCGTAACACCCGTAATGGTGTGAAAGGCTTCCCGAAACGTGAACTGCATCAGATTCGCCTGCCACTGCCGTTGCAGTATCAGACGGCGATTAAAGTCTCCGGGATTATGAGCGCGCGTAAATCCGCCGACGAGCGCGCACGCGATATGCTCTATCCGGAGCAGATTTATCAGGAATTTGAAGGCGACAGCGGCACCTGGTGGAACTTCGATCCGCGCGTTGAATGGCTGCTGGGTTATCTGACCAGCAACCGTGACGAGAAAGTACTGGTGATCTGCGCCAAAGCCGCTACTGCCCTGCAACTTGAGCAGGTGCTGCGCGAGCGCGAAGGCATCCGTGCTGCGGTATTCCATGAAGGCCTGTCAATTATCGAGCGCGACCGTGCCGCGGCTTACTTTGCCACCGAAGAGAGCGGCGCTCAGGTGCTGCTGTGCTCGGAAATCGGTTCCGAAGGCCGTAACTTCCAGTTCGCCAGCCGTCTGGTGATGTTTGATCTGCCGTTTAACCCGGATCTGCTGGAGCAGCGTATTGGTCGTCTCGATCGTATCGGCCAGGCGCACGATATTCAGATTATGGTGCCCTATCTGGAAAAAACCGCGCAGGCGGTGCTGGTTAGCTGGTATCACGAAGGTCTGGACGCGTTTGAACATACCTGCCCGACAGGTCGCGCCATCTATGACAGCGTTTATCAGC
Organism: Winslowiella toletana; assembly: GCF_017875465.1. Taxonomy (NCBI): domain Bacteria; kingdom Pseudomonadati; phylum Pseudomonadota; class Gammaproteobacteria; order Enterobacterales; family Erwiniaceae; genus Winslowiella; species Winslowiella toletana. The sequence continues at coordinate 3,227,466 of NZ_JAGGMQ010000001.1, read as the reverse complement.
AGCTGATTGAGTATCTGGCAGCGCCGGAGAATCCACAGGGACTGGAGGAGTTTATCCATCAGTGCCGCAGCCAGCATGACGCGCTGAAAAGCCAGCTGGAGCAGGGCCGCGACCGCCTGCTGGAGCTGAACTCCAATGGCGGCGAACAGGCGCAGGCGCTGGCCGATCTGATTGGCGAGCAGGACAATGATATTGAACTGGTCAACTTTGCGCTGAACCTGTTCGATATTGTCGGCATCAATCAGGAAGATCGCAGTGATAATATGATCGTGCTGACGCCAGGCGATCATATGCTGGTGCCAGATTTCCCGGGACTGCCGGAAGATGGCTGCACCATTACCTTTGATCGTGCGCAGGCGCTGTCGCGTGAAGATGCCCAGTATGTTACCTGGGAACATCCGATTATTCGTAACGGTCTGGATCTGATCCTCTCCGGCGATACCGGCAGCTGCGCGCTGTCGCTGCTGAAGAATAAAGCATTGCCGGTCGGCACCCTGCTGGTGGAGATGATTTACGTGGTGGAAGCGCAGGCGCCGAAGCACCTGCAACTGACCCGCTTCCTGCCGCCAACGCCAGTCCGTATGCTGGTTGATCGTAAAGGCACTAACCTGGCGGGCAAAGTTGAATTTGAAAGCTTTAACCGTCAGCTTAATGCGGTGAACCGTCATACCGGCAGTAAACTGGTCAATGCGGTACAGCAGGATGTGCATGAGATCCTGAAGTTATCCGAAGAGCAGGCGGCGGCGGAAGCGCGCCTGGTGATTGATGCAGCGCGTCAGGAAGCCGATGAGAAGCTGAGCGCCGAGCTGTCGCGTCTGGAAGCGCTGAAAGCGGTCAATCCGAATATTCGTGATGACGAGGTCGAAGCGCTGGAGAGCAATCGTGCGCAGGTGCTGGCCAGTCTTAACGATGCGGGCTGGCGCCTCGATGCGCTGCGCCTGATTGTGGTGACGCACCAGTAATCGTTGCTCCCCCACCCCAGCCCTCCCCTGCTTACATCGGGGAGGGTGTTGCCCGAGTACCTGTTGGACATATGATGGAACCCTACAATCCCCCACTCGATCCCTGGCTGCATATCCTCTATCAGGATGAGCATATTATGGTGGTCAACAAGCCCAGCGGTTTGCTGTCGGTGCCCGGTCGTCTGGAAGAGCATAAAGACAGTGTGATGACGCGCATTCAGCGTGATTTCCCGCAGGCCGAATCGGTACACCGGCTGGATATGGCGACCAGCGGGGTGATGGTGGTGGCGCTGAACAAAGCCGCTGAGCGTGAGCTTAAACGGCAGTTTCGCGAGCGCGAACCACAAAAAACCTACATTGCACGCGTCTGGGGGCATCCGCAGCCGGAGAGCGGGCTGGTTGATTTACCACTGATTTGTGACTGGCCGAACCGGCCAAAGCAGAAAGTCTGTTTTGAAACCGGCAAAGCGGCGCAGACCGGGTATGAAGTGCTGGAGTATGCCGCCGATAACAGCGCGCGCGTCCGCTTAAAGCCGATTACCGGGCGTTCTCATCAGTTACGCGTCCATATGCTGGCGCTGGGCCATCCAATCCTGGGCGACCGCTTTTATGCTCATGATGAAGCCAGAGTCATGGCGCCAAGATTACAGCTGCATGCGGAGATACTGACCATTACCCACCCGCAATATAAAACGCCGATGACTTTTCGTCAGCCGGCGGATTTTTAATTTTGCTGTGGGCGGCGTTCTCGCCGCCCTTTTTCACTTCACGGCTATTTAAAATTCTTTTCGCGCTTAATCAAATCGTACGCCGACTGAATTTCCTGCGCTTTTTGCTTCGCCATCTCCATCATTTCCGGCGGCAAACCTTTCGCCACCAGCTTATCAGGATGGTGCTCACTCATCAGCTTGCGATAGGCGCGCTTAATGGTGACCGCATCGTCGCTGCTTTTCACGCCGAGTACGCTACAGGCATCTTCCAGCGTCGGCCCACGTGGCGCCTGCTGGAAACCACCTTGCGAAGAAGAGCCGTTCCACGACTGGCCGCCGCCGCCAAACTGCTGGCCGCTCTGCATCATACGTAAGAACTGATCGAACTGGCTGCGGGAAATACCCAGCTCTTCAGCAATCACATACAACACCTGACGCTCATTGGGATGCAGTGAACCATCGGCAAACGCCGCCTGAATCTGAATTTCCAGAAACATCCGAATCAGATCAAAACGGCCGAAACAGGCGCTACGCAATTCACGCAGCTTGCTTCGCAACGGATATTCACCCTGCTTACCTTCACGAAACGCCTGCTGCGCCGCGGTACGCGCCACACCATGCAGCTGCATCCGCTCCATCAGCAGCGACGCCATCTGAATATCAGCATTGGTTACGCGCCCTTTCGATTTGGTTAAATGCCCCATCACCTGAAAAGTGGTGCGAAAAAACAGCGTCTGCCGCGTTTGCTGATTAGCGAAATAGCCCCGCCCTTGCGCGCCGCGAACCTTATCAACCATATGACCAATAATCAGGCCAATCGCCAGGCCCCAGAAGCCTGCTCCAGACAACAAACCCAGCACAAGGCCAAGTACTTTTCCCCAATAGCGCATATACTCCTCAATTCGCCATGCTGAAGGCCAAAAATTGCATTATCATACCTGTCATTTAACTCAGAGCCTAACGGCAACGCGGGTAAACGAGCAGGATTAAGACTAGCGCAACGCAGTTGAGTAAGTTAGTCTCTGACCGTTTGTCGGCATGATGCCAGTTATCACGGAATTCTCGATACCGCGTATGAAAAAACATATTCCTACTTTGCTGGCCACTCTGATTGGTTCAGCACTTTACAGTCAGCATGTGCTTGCCGACGATTTGATGTCGCAGTGCATGCTTGGCGTGCCGAGTTATAATCGACCTCTGGTGCAGGGACAAACCAATCAACTGCCGGTAACGATTAACGCTGATAACGCGAAAGGCAACTATCCCGACGATGCGGTGTTCACCGGCAATGTCGATGTGCAGCAGGGTAACAGCCGCCTGCAATCTGATGAAGTACAGCTTCATCAGAAAACCTTGCCTGGTCAAACTGTACCTACCCGTACGGTTGATGCGCTGGGTAATGTGCACTATGACGACAATCAGGTCATCCTGAAAGGTCCGAAAGCCTGGTCGAATCTGAATACCAAAGACACCAACGTCTGGAACGGTGACTATCAGATGGTCGGCCGCCAGGGGCGTGGTGTCGCCGATCAGATGAAACTGCGCGGTGAAAATCGTTATACCATTCTGGAAAACGGCACCTTTACTTCCTGTCTGCCTGGCGATAACAGCTGGAGCGTGGTCGGTTCTGAAGTGATTCAGGATCGCCAGGAAGAGGTGGCGGAGATCTGGAATGCGCGCTTTAAAATTGGTGCGGTGCCGGTGTTTTACAGCCCGTATATGCAATTGCCGATCGGCGATCGCCGTCGTTCTGGTTTCCTGATCCCCAATGCCAAATATGGCAGTAACAACGGCTTTGAATTTATTCTGCCGTATTACTGGAATATTGCGCCGAACTTTGATGCCACCCTGACGCCGCACTATATGAGCAAGCGCGGCATCCAGTATCAGAATGAGTTCCGCTATCTGACCACGGCAGGCGCTGGCCTGGTGGAGTTCGACTATCTGCAATCGGACGATCAGTTCAATAAAGATCATCCGGAAGAGAAAGATTCGAATCGCTGGTTCTTCTACTGGCGCCATGCTGGCGTCTACGATCAGAACTGGCGCTTCAATGTTGACTACTCAAAAGTCAGCGACAATTACTATTTTAACGATCTGGATTCGCCGTACTACTCGTCGACGGATGGCTATCTGACGCAGAAATTCAGCGTCGGCTATGCGGAGAGCAACTGGAACGCCACCCTGTCGAGTAAAGATTTCCAGGTGTTCTCGGTGCGTAATGTCTATCGTGCGCAGCCGCAGCTGGATCTTAACTACTATCAGAACGATGTGGGGCCGTTTGATACCCACGTGTATGGTCAGGCGGTGAAGTTTACCAACGTCGATTCGCGCTATCCTGAAGCGACGCGCCTGCACATTGAACCGACGATTAATCTGCCGCTGGCCAATGGCTGGGGCAGTCTGAATACCGAAGCGAAGCTGCTGGCGACCCACTATCAGCAGAGTGATGTGGAGTATTACAATACCAGCGTCGATACCGATAAAACCAACCAGCTGAAAGAGTCGGTCAACCGCGTAATGCCACAATTCAAAGTTGATGGCAAAATGGTGTTTGAACGCGATATGAACTGGGCGGAAGGTTATACCCAGACGCTGGAACCGCGTACGCAGTATCTGTATATCCCGTATCGCGACCAGAGCCATATCAACGCCTATGACTCAACGCTGCTGCAATCTGACTACACCGGACTGTTCCGCGATCGCACCTATAGCGGTCTGGATCGCATCGCATCCGCCAACCAGATGACCACCGGCGTCACTTCGCGAATTTATGATACCGATCTGGTTGAACGTTTTAACGTTTCTGTGGGTCAAATCTACTCGTTTACCCCTTCTCGCACCGGACTGGAAACGACGAGCGATGAAGATGACACTGGCAGCCTGGTGTGGGCCGGTGATTCATACTGGAAAATTAGCGATCGCTGGAGCACGCGCGGTGGTATTCAGTACGATACGCGACTGGATAACATTTCGCAGGGGAATGCGGTGCTGGAGTATCGTCGTGACGCTGACCGTATGGTCCAGCTTAACTATCGCTACAGCAGCCCGGAGTATGTGGCGTCTGCGCTGCAGCGTGATATTTCTACCAACGAGATCTATAAAGATGGCATTTCTCAGGTTGGGATGACGGCAAGCTGGCCGATTGCTGATGCCTGGTCGGTGGTGGGTGCGTATTACTACGACACCAAATCAAAACAGCCTGCCGATCAGCTGGTTGGCCTGCAATACAGCTCATGCTGTTATGCCATTCGCCTGGGTTACGAGCGCAAAATCAACGGTTGGGAAAACGAAAGCAGTAAATATGACAACCAAATCTCGTTCAACATTGAACTGCGTGGCCTGAGCTCTAACTACGGCTTAGGAACCGGTCAAATGCTGCGTCAGGGTATTCTGCCTTACCAGCGCGCTTTCTGATGTTGTAATGTTTGGCATGCAAACCCGCAGTGCGGAAAGAAGAATGGAAAAAGTATGAAGAACTGGAGAACGCTGATTCTTGGTGTGGCCCTGGCAGCCAATACCGCGTTTGCAGCACCACAAGTGGTTGATAAAGTTGCCGCCGTCGTAAACAACGGTGTGGTATTAGAGAGTGATGTTGATGGCATGATGCAGTCGGTGAAAGCACAGGCGCAGCAGGCCGGACAGCAGCTGCCTGACGATCGCACCCTGCGTCATCAGATTGTTGAACGTCTGATTATGGATAATATCCTGCTGCAGATGGGCAAACAGATGGGCGTGCAGGTCACCGATCAGCAACTTGATCAGGCGATTGCCAATATTGCGGCGCAGAATAAGATATCGATGGATCAGATGCGCAGCCGTCTGGCCTATGACGGTGTCAATTACAGCACCTACCGTGAGCAGATCCGTAAAGAGATGCAGATTGCTGAAGTGCGTAATAACGAAGTGCGTCGTCGTGTCACCATCCTGCCGCAGGAAGTGGATACGCTGGCCGCGCAGGTTGGCGCCCAGAACAATCGCGGCACTGAACTGAATCTCAGCCATATCCTGCTGCCGCTGCCGGAAAACCCGACGCAGCAACAGGTTGATGAGCAGGAAAACCTGGCGAAACAGCTGGTAGGTGAGATTAAAGGCGGCGCTGACTTCGGTAAACTGGCGGTCACTTACTCTGCTGACTCTCAGGCGCTGAAAGGCGGCAATATGGGTTGGGGTAAAATTGAAGAGCTGCCAACCCTGTTCTCGCAGGCGCTGAGCACGGCGAAGAAAGGCGATATTGTTGGTCCAATCCGTTCCGGCGTCGGCTTCCATATCCTGAAAGTGAACGATCTGCGCGGCGAGTCGCAGAATATTTCGGTCACCGAAGTGCATTCGCGTCATATTCTGCTGAAACCGTCACCGATTCTGACCGATGCGCAGGCACGCGCGAAGCTGGAACAGGTTGCTGCCGATATTAAGAGCGGCAAAACTGATTTTGCCACCGCAGCGAAACAGCTTTCGGACGATCCGGGTTCGGCCAATCAGGGCGGCGACCTGGGCTGGACTTCAGCTGAAGTGTTTGATCCGGCATTCCGTGATGCATTGCTGAAACTGAATAAAGGCCAGGTCAGTGAGCCGGTTCACTCCTCTTTCGGCTGGCACCTGATTCAGCTGCTGGATACCCGCCAGGTTGATAAAACCGATGCGGCGCAGAAAGAGCGTGCTTATCGCCTGCTGTTTAATCGTAAATTTGCTGAAGAAGCACAAACCTGGATGCAGGAACAACGCGCCAGTGCTTATGTGAAAATTCTGGATGGCAATGCTAAGTAATCAGCGTGTAGTGATCACTCCCGGCGAACCCGCCGGGATTGGTCCCGATCTTTGCATTCAGCTGGCGCAGCGAGACTGGCCAGTTGAACTGGTGGTATGCGCCTCAGCAGAATTACTGCGCCAGCGCGCGGCGAAACTCGGTCTGCCGCTTACTCTGCGCGACTATCAACCTGGCGTTGCCGCTCAGCCGCAGCAGGCGGGTAGCCTGACGCTGCTGGAGATCGCAACGGCGCAGCCAGTGACTGCCGGCGAGCTTTGCGTCGCTAACGGTGCTTACGTGCTGGAAACCCTGGCGCGCGCCTGTGACGGTTGTCTGAACGGCGAATTTGCCGCGCTGATTACCGGTCCGGTGCATAAAGGGGTGATCAACGATGCGGGTATCCCGTTTACCGGTCACACCGAATTTTTTGCCGAACGCGCCGCATGCGATCGTGTAGTGATGATGCTGGCGACGGAAGAGCTGCGCGTGGCGCTGGCCACCACTCACCTGCCGTTAAAAGATGTCGCGGACGCTATTACCCGTGACAGTCTGCATGAAGTGATTACTATTCTGCATCGCGACCTGCAAACTAAGTTTGGCCTTACCACCCCCCATATCTTCGTCTGCGGCCTTAATCCGCATGCGGGCGAAAGCGGCCATATGGGCCGTGAAGAAATTGATACCATTATCCCGGCCCTGAACGAGCTGCGCCTGCAGGGGATCCAGCTGACCGGCCCGTTGCCGGCCGATACCTTGTTCCAGCCCAAATATCTGCAACATGCCGATGCGGTGCTGGCGATGTATCACGATCAGGGGCTTCCGGTGCTAAAATATCAGGGATTTGGTCGCGCGGTGAATATCACCCTCGGCCTGCCATTTATCCGTACGTCTGTTGACCACGGCACCGCGCTTGAACTGGCGGGCCTGGGAACAGCTGATACGGGCAGCTTTATCACGGCGCTTAATCTCGCCATTACCATGATCAAGAGCAGTAATGAATAATCGCGTCCACCAGGGCCATTTTGCCCGCAAACGTTTTGGACAGAACTTCCTCAACGACCAGTACATCATCGAAAGCATTGTTTCCGCCATCCACCCTCAGCCCGGCGAGGCGCTGGTGGAGATCGGTCCCGGCCTTGGCGCCCTGACCGAACCAGTAGGCGAGCGCCTCGATGCCCTGACCGTCATTGAGCTTGACCGCGATCTGGCGGCACGTTTGCAAACGCATCCGTTCCTCGGCCCGAAGCTGACCATTTTTCAGCAGGACGCGATGACCTTTAACTTTGCCGAACTGGCTGAGCAAAAAGGCCAGTCGCTGCGCGTGTTTGGCAATCTGCCGTACAATATTTCAACGCCACTGATGTTCCACCTTTTCAGCTATACTAGTGCCATCAAAGATATGCACTTTATGTTGCAGAAAGAGGTGGTTAACCGTCTGGTGGCTGGCCCGGGCAGTAAAGCCTATGGTCGCCTGAGCGTGATGGCGCAGTATTACTGCAATATCATTCCGGTGCTGGAAGTGCCGCCAGAGTCCTTTACGCCTGCGCCTAAAGTGGATTCCGCCGTGGTGCGTCTGGTGCCGCATGCTAAGATGCAGAACCCGGTGGATGAGATTCGCACGCTGAGCCGCATCACTACCGAAGCCTTTGGCAAGCGCAGAAAGACGCTGCGTAACAGCCTGGGACATATTTTCTCGCTGGAGACGCTGGCCGAGCTGGGCATCGACAATACGCTGCGCGCAGAAAACATCTCTGTCGCACAATATTGCCAGTTAGCTAACTGGCTAACTGCGCATCCTGAGTCGCAGGAGAGCTAAACGCATGATTGATTCGCCCCGAGTATGTGTACAGGTGCAGAGTGTCTATATTGAGTCGCAATCCGCACCTCATGACGATCGCTATGTTTTTGCCTATACCATTACCATTCGCAATCTGGGGCGCAATCCTGTGCAGCTTCTTGGCCGTTACTGGTTGATTACTAACGGTAACGGTCGGGAAACAGAAGTTCAGGGCGAAGGAGTGGTTGGTGAACAACCGCTGATCGAGCCTGGCAATGAATTCCAGTATACCAGTGGCGCGATCCTCGAAACGCCGATGGGCACTATGCAAGGCCACTATGTGATGGTTGATCAACAAGGGGAAACCTTTAATGTTGATATTCCGGTGTTTCGCCTTGCCATCCCGACCCATATTCACTAAGAAAAAAACTTAATGAGTACATACCTTATTGGCGACATTCACGGTTGCTATGATGAGTTGCAATCGTTGCTGGCGCAGGTCGCCTTTGATCCAGAGAAAGATACCCTGTGGTTAACCGGCGACCTGGTGGCGCGTGGTCCCGGTTCGCTCGAGGTGCTGCGTTTTGTGCGTTCACTGGGCGACTGCGTGCGTCTGGTGCTGGGTAATCACGATCTGCATTTGCTGGCGGTTTACGCCGGTATCAGCCGCAATAAACCCAAAGATCGCATTACGCCGCTGCTGACGGCTCCCGATGCCGACGAGCTGATTAACTGGTTGCGCCGTCAGCCACTGCTGCAGGTCGACGAAGAGAAGAAGCTGGTGATGGCGCACGCCGGCATCACGCCGCAATGGGATATCGCCACGGCGAAAATGTGTGCGCGCGAAGTCGAAGCGGTGCTGTCCAGCGACAGCTATCCGCTATTTCTTAATGCGATGTATGGCGATATGCCGAATAACTGGACGCCGGAACTGAGCGGGCTGTCCCGCCTGCGTTTCAGCACCAATGCGCTGACGCGTATGCGCTTCTGCTTTCCTAACGGCCAGCTGGATATGATTGCCAAAGAGTCACCGGAATCTGCGCCGCCGCCGCTTAAACCCTGGTTCGCCATTCCTGGTCCTGTCGCCCGTGACTACACCATTGTGTTTGGCCACTGGGCCTCACTGGAAGGACGCGGTACGCCGGAAGGGATTATTGGACTGGATACCGGCTGCTGCTGGGGCGGCACCCTGACGCTGCTGCGCTGGGAAGATCGCGCGCTGTTTGTTCAGCCCTCCAACCGCGTACGCGCCAACGAAGGCTGACAACCGTAGCGGTCATCCTGACTGGATTTACTACGGATATTCTGCTGCCGGCATAGCTGCATTACCGGTTTTCACTATCAGCGGCTGACTCTTATCCGAAGAGCTATCTGCAGTATCCACTGCCGCCACCTGGTATTCGTAGGTGTTTCCTGCCGTCAGCCCGCTATCGATAAAGCGGGTCTCCAGCGCTTCACTGATAAACTCCCCATTGCGATAGACGCGGTAGTGTTTGACGACCAGATTGTCCATGGCGGCATGCCAGCTAAGCGTCAGGCGATCCTGACCGACCTCAGTAACTGCCAGCGCTACCGGAGGGGAAGGCTTCTCATTATCTTCTGGCGGCGCTTCATCCTCCACAGTGATGGAAGAGGACTCCCCGGCCACAGAGAGATTCTGCGCCTTATCCACCGCAACAATCTGATACTCATAGCTGTTGCCTGCGCTGACCTCCGTGTCACGCCACTCCGGCAACAGCGACTGAGCTATTTCAACGCCGTTACGCCAGATATTGTAGTGCGATACGCCGATATTATCGCTGGCAGGTTGCCATGCCAGAACAACCAGCCCCTCTGCCAGAGTGAGATCGGGCTTACCTGGCTGGCTGGGTGCGTCATGGTCCGGAGCGGCCGTCAGATCTTCATTAATTAACTGACCAAAACGCTCAACAAACGCGTTGCCATAAGCATTACCGTTGCGGTTATGCCCGGCATCCCAGTTAACCGACCAGGTCATTAGTCCCCTGACTGGCGTCCCCTGGGCCGCCAGACGTTCCCAGGCGTTACGCACATCAGCTTCATTTTTAGCATAACCGTTGGCGGCGGCATCTTCGTTGCTGGGCAGGCCGATAACCAGTTTATCCGCCGGAACAGGGATATAGCCGCGCGTGCCATGCACCAGCGAGTCGCTCAGGGTATATAAAAATTGCGCTTTTTTGCTGTCATCATTTTGCGCATACCAGCCATTTTCACCCTCTACGCCATCGTCATTCTGGTTGTAATATTGTGGAGAGATAAAGTCATAATAGCCCTCAAGATTTTCGATCAGTTTTTTCCAGGCGCCCCCCTTCTGCCGCAGGTCAGGGAACTCAGGCGACATACTGATTATAAATTTGGGGTATTGCGCTTTAACTCGTTTCAGTGCGGCGGGAATTTCAGTCTGATTGGCGCCGGCGGCAAGCGCACTGCCCGGCAGACTGATATCCAGGCCGTCAAAACCGTGCAGCTCAACCAGACGAATAATTTCATCGACAAATTTTTGCGCCTCTCCCGGCGCCAGCTCAATATGCACCCCGGTGCCACCCAGCGAAATCAGTACCGGGCGATCTTCGCTGTTAAGGATCGCGACCTTGTGGCGAAACTCTGCATCGCTCATATTATAAGGCTGGAAAGTCGGAATGCCGTTGCCGGTCATAAAGGCCACGGTAATAACGTTATATTCTGCAGGGATCTCCGTCAGATCTATATTGGCGGCACTCCCCTGCTGAAAACCATCGGACTGGCTCGCCCAGTTATGCCAGAAACCCACCATAATTTTTTTATCACTGATATCCGGAAAGCTATCCGCAGCATAAAATGTAGCAGCACTCGCTATCGCACTGCTGACTATTCCAGCCAGCAACAGTGATGCCGTTATCATATTTAATCCAGATTTCTTTTTCACAGGTAACATTTCGCATTAACAATCAATAATTATCCGCAGAAAAGTATTTTCTTTACCTGTTAAAAACCAGCGGCAGCTTCCCGCGAAGGGCAAGAATATTCCCGGGAGAATTTAAAAATGATAATAACGAGGATCAAATATCAGAAAAAATATCGCTACTACTGCCGGATAAGGACCAAAAGGAAAAGCCTCGCCCTTTTTTACCCGTAGCAGCACCGCGCTTAACAACGCCAGCAGAGGCGCAAACAGCATAATATGGCACAGGGTTTCCACGCCAAAGCAGGCGCCCAGTGCGGCAAACAGCTTCATATCGCCCATCCCCATCCCGGCGCCGCCACGCAGCAGATAATGCAGACGATCCAGTAGCCACGGCAGGGCAAAACCGATGGCCGAGGCGATTAACGCATCGCGCCAGCTGACCGCATTAATCTCCAGCAGCGTCGCCGCCACTCCCAGCACCCACAACGGCAATACCAGGCGATCCGGTAGCAGCATGGTGCGCCAGTCAATAACCGCCAGTGCGATCAGCAGACAAATCACGCTGAGAATAAATCCACTTTGCCAGGTCAGTCCATAACGAAAGGCCACCAGCATAAATAACAGTGCCGTCCCCCCTTCCACCAGCGGGTAGCGCCAGCTAATTGGTTGATGACAATCGGCACAATGCCCCCGCAACAGCAACCAGCCAAGCAGCGGCAGATTGTGGCGCCAGCGCACCGGCGAGCCACAGCAAGGGCAGTGTGAGGCGGGAAAACTTAACCTACATGTTTCACCCGCCATCATCAGCGGCAGGCGATAAATCACCACATTGAGAAAACTGCCGATGACTGCACCAGCTAATGCAGCCCATACCATTTCCATTTACACTCTCATTTAATCTTTGTTCAGGACATTATCAGTAAAAACATTACTGTTATCAGATATTGCGCATCGCATAGTAACCCGCCATATAGCGATAAATCCCCCCACCGGCTAAATAAAGAAAACTCTCAATCATCCGGCATTAATTCTTAATTAACCATAGAGCAATAGCCTGTTTATTGCGCAGGGGTTATTTAAGAATATTTACATCAGTTGTTAAACCAATATTGTGAAATAAACGTGAGAACATCATGAAAAAAACCTTATTACCTCGTAACCGTCATCAGCAGGGCTTTACGCTGCTCGAACTGCTGGTGGTATTAATGATTATTGCGCTGCTGGCTGGTTTTGTCGGTCCACGCCTGTTTTCTCAGGTGGATCAGGCGAAAGAAAAAACCGCGATCAGTCAGATGAAAATCCTGTCTGAGGCGCTGGGTCAGTATCGTCTTGATGTTGGCCACTACCCCAGCGAAGCACAGGGGCTGAAAGCGCTGCATGAACGTCCGAATGGCGTCAAAAACTGGCGAGGTCCGTATCTGAGTAAAGAAGTGCCTGCCGATCCCTGGGGCAACCCGTTCCAGTGGCATAACCCGACGCGTAAAAAAAATGTGGTGTATGAAGTTGAGCTGCTGGCGGCCGGTAATGGCGACCAGGCGGTGAGCTACGGATTCTGATCGTGCGTGTATTTCTCTGTTTTCTGTCGCTGTGGGCTATGCAGCTACCGGCACAAGCGACCTGCTGGCAAGAGGCTGGCCAGCGCTATGGCATTGAACCGGAGTTGCTGCATGCCATCGCCATCGTGGAGTCCAACCTGCAAAGCTCAGCGCGTAATCAGAACCGTGACGGCAGTTACGACATTGGCCTGATGCAAATTAACAGCCGCCATCTGCCGCTACTGCGCAACTTTCAGATCTCTGAAAGCGCACTGCTCGACGACCCGTGCCTCAGCGTGATGACCGGCGCCTGGGTGCTGGCAGGCTTTATGCGCCGCTATGGCTATAGCTGGGAGGCGGTCGGGGCTTATAACGCCGGTAACGGGTCGGATCGGGGGCATTTACGTCAGCGTTATATCCAGCGCGTACATCCCCACTATGCGCGGCTGAAAAAAGAGAGCCGCACTGCTGAGCAATAAAAAGCCATGAAAAATTATCAGATAACGTTATTGCGCAACGGTGTCCGCAGCGTGCAGCAGGTTTATGCCAGCAGCGTCGAGCAGGCGAAAGCGCAAGTCGCCAGCGATGCGCTGGTATTAGAGGTAAAGGCCAAAACCAGCGCACGGCGCGCACGGCCATTTCCCCTGACGCTGTTTATTCAGGAGCTGATCGCGCTGCTGGAGGCCGGCCTGGTCATTGTTGAAGCCATCGAAGCACTGAATGAGAGCTGCAATGAACCACAACAGCGCCGGGTACTGGGTGACATTCTGCGCGAACTCTATCGTGGACAGCAGTTGTCGCAGGCGCTCGCCACCCAACCCGCGCTGTTTCCGCCGCTGCTGGTCAGCACCGTGGCCTCTTCGGAACAGACTGGTCAGCTGCCGGTGGCGCTGGGACGTTTCCTGCATTACGAAAAACGCATGGAAACCCTGCGCAAACGCATTCGCAGCACCCTGCTCTACCCCAGCGTGGTGATCGGCGTCGGCTGCCTGATTCTGTTCTTTCTGCTGGGATTTATTATTCCGCGTTTTGCGGTGGTGTTTAACGGCATGCAAAACCTGAATGCCAGCGCGCACTTTATTGTCTGGTGGGGTGGGCTGACCGACAGCTATGGCCCGCTGCTGCTGCTGCTGACTGCAGGCGCTGTCGCCCTGATCGTTGCCGCACTACGCAATAAAGCGTTGCGCCAGGCGGGTTTCAGACAGCTGCTGTGCATTCCGCAGCTCAGGCAACAGTACCGGCTGACGATTCTGGTGCGCTTCTATCGCACTCTCGGCCTGCTGTTACAGGGAGGCATGGCCGCCGTCGACGCGCTTCAGCTGACCGGCGGCCTGCTACCGGCCACTTATCAGCCGCGGCTGCGCCAGATTCTGACGGAGGTGCAGACGGGTAAAGCGCTATCACACTGCCTGAGCGCGCAAGGACTGACCACTCCGGTCGCCAGCCGCCTGCTGGTGGTTGGCGAACGCGGAGGCGAGCTGCCTGCAATGTGCGAGCGCATCGCCGCTTTTTATGACGAGAGCCTGGAACGCGCTATCGAGACCTTTAGCAAAGTGTTTGAACCGCTGCTGATGCTGGTGGTCGGTGGCCTGGTTGGCCTGGTGGTGTTTCTGCTTTATATGCCCATTTTTGAAATGGCGGGAGGATTAGCCTGATGACCCATGATCATCACGAAATGCCAGACTCTGCATGGCTGAATCTCGCAGAGGAACAGCGTGCCGACTGGCTGGAGCAACTGCTGGCCGGACAGCCGCAGCAGCTGGAGCCGCTGGCGGCAGAGCTGGGTCTCTGGCCGCTGCAGGAACAACAGCTTACGGCGGCGGAACTGGACTTCAGCCGCATCAGCCTGCCGCAGGCGCTGGCGCGTCGTCTGTTACCGATCCAGCTGGATGGCAAAGCGTGGCTGCTGCTGGCGGATCCCTTTAGCCTGTCGCTACGCCAGTGGGCACAGCGCCATGCTCAGCGTCTGGCGCTTTGTCGTCCAGGCTGGGTCAATGAACAGCTGGATAATCTGTCGCGTCAGCAGCGCACTATGGAGCAGATCGATCATCAGGATTTCGCCAGTCAGGGTGAAGAGACAACGCTGGAGATCTCACTGGTCACCATCGATCAGGAGCAGAGCTCGGTGATCAGACTGGTCGACTCCACGCTGTACGACGCCCTGCAAAGCCGCGCCAGCGATATTCATCTGGAGAGCGTGCCTGATGGCCTGGTGGTGAAATACCGCATTGATGGCGTGCTGCATAACATTACGCGCTGCAACGGCTGGCAGAATGCCGAGCAGATTATTTCGCGTCTGAAGGTGCTTGGCTGCATGGATATCTCTGAGCGCCGCGTGCCACAGGATGGTCGTTTTAAGGCGCATATTCAGCAGCGCGATGTCGATTTCCGCGTCTCGATTATGCCCAGCATCCACGGTGAGGATGCGGTGATGCGCGTGCTGGATAAATCCCATGATAAAAAACTGCGGCTGGAAACGCTCGGCTTTGATCTGCCGACGTTACAGGCGATACGCAAGCTGACGCAGATCCCACACGGCATGGTGCTGGTAACCGGGCCCACCGGCAGCGGTAAATCCACCACCCTCTATTCGGCGCTCAGCGAGCTGAACAGTGGTGAAAGCAAGATCATCACCATTGAAGATCCGGTGGAGTATCAGCTGGAGGGGGTATTGCAAATTCCGGTCAACGATAAGAAAGGATTGAGCTTTGCCCGCGGCCTGCGCGCCATCCTGCGTCACGACCCCGATATTATTCTGGTGGGGGAAATTCGTGACGGTGAGACCGCCGGGATTGCGGTGCAGGCGGCGCTGACCGGCCACGTCGTGCTCTCGTCGGTGCACGCCAACAGTGTATTCAGCGTGCTGGAGCGTTTTCTCTATATGCAGGTCGAGCCAGCCAGTCTGATCACCGCGCTAAACGGCGTCGTCGCCCAGCGCCTGGTGCGTCAGATCTGCCCGCAGTGTCAGCAGGCTTCTCAGCCGACAGCGGAAGAGATTGCCGACTGGCAGCTTGATCGCCTCCAGCTTAGCGAAACCAGCTGGAGCCGGGGGGCGGGCTGTGATCATTGCCGGAACAGCGGTTATCACGGACGGCTGGCGCTGGCGGAAGTACTGCATTTCAGCGATGCGATGAAAGAGGCGCTGCTGGCGCGCGCACCGCTGCGCCAGCTACGTGAAGTCGCACTGGCGGAAGGCTTTATGCCATTGCAGCAGATCGCTATTAACGCAGCCAGCAAAGGGCTGACCAGCCTGCAGGAGGTGAAACGTGTTATTTCCCTCCATTAAACGCTGGTGTTGCCGCCTGCAACAGCAGCATCTGCAACTGTGGCTCAATAACCGGCTGCAATACCAGTGCCGCTGGCAGCCGCAGCAGCCGCTGGCCGATCAGCTGGCGCAGTTATTCGCCAGTCTGCCGGCCGCGCCGCGCTGGCGCGACACGCTGGAGTTTGTCGTCGACGCCCCCCACCTCAGCTACCTGCTGGTGCCGTGGAGCAATGGCATTATGCGACCGGCGGAACTGCGTCAGTATGCCGCGCTGTTGCTGGCACAGCAGCAGGATGAGCAGCAGCCGATGGCCGTGAGCTTTTTGCACAGCGGCTATGGCGAGAATGCCTTTGCCGCCCTGCTGCCGCAGGCGCTGCTGAGTGAACTGCAGCAAGTGGCAAAGGATCAGCGTCTGCGGCTGCGCGGCTGCCGCACGCCATTCAGCAATATGCTGAGCGATTTTGGCCGCCAGTTGCCAGACAACGCGCTGTTCGCCTGCATCGGCCCGCAGCAAAGCAGTTTCGCCTGCCGCTTTCAGCAACAGTGGCACAGCGTGTTTAGCCTGCATCTGCCGCACAACGAATTAAGACAACAGCTGGATACCGCTAACCGCCTCGCCGGTCTGCCAACGCTGCCGCGCTTTGTGCTGAACAGCACATCGGGTCTGCGCAGGCAGGGAGATGTATAGCCATGATAAATCGTCATCAATTTATCGCGCGCTGGCGGCTGCCGATCAGTCTCGTCCTGCTGGTGGTACTGATTGCGCCGACGCTGCTGGCGATCGCTATCACCCGGCAGCAGCAACAACAGCTGACGCAGGCAGTGATTCAGGAGATGCAACTGCTACAGGCTCACCGTCAGGCGGCGGAAGCGATTAGCGCCAGACAGCGCGCCTTCGATAAAGCGCCGCCACAGCAGGAGTCAACGCAGCTGAACGGACTGGCGCTGATCGCGCTGGCCCTGCACGACGATATTGCCCTGCTGTCGCTGCAGAAAGATGTGCGTGAGCAACGGATCCGCGTTGAGGTGCTCAGTCACTCACTGGATGCGCTGCTGGACTTTGTCTCACGCTTACAACGGCTGCCAGCCCGGGTAAGTCTGGAAAGCCATCAAACGGAAAACAGTATGCCCGGACCATGGAAGATTCGCGCCACGTTAAATCTGGAGTACACCGATGCGCCTTAACTCAGGCATCCTGCCCTCGTTAAATGAGTGGCAACCCCGTCTGCGCTGGTATGCCAGCCAGTGCTATGAACTGCTTGGCCCGCTGCCACTGCTGATTGCCGCGCTGTGGCTGGTGCTGTTGTTTTACTTATGTGCTCAGCTGCGCCCGGCGTTGATCGCCGATACCCTGCGTCAGCAGGAGATCCAGCAGCAGCTGGCGGCGCCGCTGCCGATTAGCGCGCCGGAACAGAGCGCAGCCGGGAGCGCACTAAGCGTCACGGAATATGAACAGGTGAAGGCGCTGTTCGCCATCCTGCAAAAGCATGGTTTGCAGGTTAACGAAAGCCGTTACCAGCTGCAGGCAGACAGCAGCGATGGCCAGCGCGATCAACTGGTGCTCGATATTCCGCTGGTGGGTGAATATATGAATTTGCAAAGCGCATTGCGCGAGATGGCGGCCAGCCTGCCGTTGCAATTTGAGTCGTTAGGCATGGCGCGTACATCACCCGCCACCACCCAGCTAACCATGTCGCTGCGCGTCACGCTGGCAGGAGAGAGCCAATGAAACTGCCGCGTTACTTGCAGATTGCGATCGGCATAACCGCTGCGCTGGTGCTGTGGAGTCTGGTCAGTGAGCCTGATGATGCGCCCACGCAGCAGCAGGCGTTACTGCCACAGGCCAGCCCGCTGGCTGCCGGACCGCCCGACAGTAGCCGTACCACGGCGACCCGCGCGCCTGACGATCACGACAGCAATCTGTTCCCGTTTCAGGGACCGAAAGCGAAACCCGCGCCGCCACCGCCGCCGCCCAAACCGGCAGCGCCCCCCAGCGCCCCCAGCCTGCCATTCAAGCTGGTCGGCGCCTGGTGGAGCCATAACCAGCGCTATCTGGTGCTAAGCGACGGTAAGCAAAGCTGGATCGTCTGTAATCAGTGCAGGATCGCCGACAGCATTCGCCGTGGCGAAAAATTAAATGAGAACTGGCAGTTAACAGCGATCGAACCTGACTATCTGGTTTTCCGCTGGCTGCCGCTTGAAACCGACCGGCGCTTACCGCTGGACGATATGCAATCAAAACCTAAATTCTAACGATATTGACTATGTTTACGAAAAAAAAGCTGTCTGTATTAATCACCGTGCTGCTGCTGGCAGGCTGTGCTAACCAGCAGTCACATACCTCTGACCAACTGCCGCAAGATCAACAACAGCAGCTTATCCATTCGCTGGATAAGCTGAGACAACAGCGTCTGGTCAATCCTGAGGATTTGACGCTGAAAAGCCGCGAACAGCTGGAGAGTAATCAGCTGGTCGATCTGTATCTGAAACAAGCGGATCGCGCCGTTGCGCAGAATAACCATCAGGACGCGGCACGCCTGTGGCGTACCGCATTGCAGTATCAGCCCGGCAATATGCGTGCGCAGCAAGGACTGCGCCGCATCAATGCCTGGCGTTCGCTGGATATGATGTATCAGCAGGCCAGCAAACTGGCGGCAAACAACCCGCAAGCGGCGCTGGAAAAAATCCAGAAAGTGCTGGAAGAGGAGCCGGGCTGGCCGCAGGCCACCGCGCTGCGCGATCATCTGCTGCGCCAGTTGTCGTCCAGCACGCAGCCGTCGCAGCGGATGAGCGCTGAACTGCAGAAGCCGGTATCACTCAATTTTCGCTCGCATAATCTGATGGAGATCTTCAACACCATTTCGAAGATCACCGGAGTGAACTTTATCTTTGATAACGATGTGTCACGCAATATCACCACCAGCATTATTGCCAATAAAACCACGGCGGAAGACGCGATCAATTTGCTGTTGATCTCCAATCAGCTGCGGAAAAAGGTGCTGAATGGCAATACCTTGCTGATCTATCCGGCCAGCCAGAACAAAGAGAAAATCTATCGTGACATTATGGTGAAAACCTTTTTCCTCGGCTACGCCAAAGCGAAGGATGTCAACGTGGCGCTGCGCAACCTGATGAAGATTAAAGATATTCATGTCGATGAACGGACTAACTCACTGACGGTACGCAGTCCACGTGAAAGTATCGAGATGATCGAACGCCTGCTGATGACGCTGGATCGTCCGGAAGCGGAGGTCACGCTGGAAGTCGAAGTGCTGGAGATCAGCAGCAGTGACGCCACCAAACTGGGTATTCGTTATCCGGGTGAGATCGGTATTGGCTTTAATGGCGGCGCCGATGGATCCAGCAATATTCCGCTGAACGGTTTTGGTCGCGACAATATGTTTATCAATCTTGGCAGCAATCGCGGACTTAAACTCGATATCAGTAAGATCCGCAGCAATGCCAGAGTGCTGGCCAATCCACGTATTCATGTGAAAAACAGTAAGCAGGCGTTGATCGAAATTGGCGAGAAACTGCCGGTATTAACCAATACCACTAATGATGGCGTAACCAACCAGAAAGTGGAGTACCAGGACGTTGGCCTGAAGCTGCAGGTGACGCCAGAGATCAGTCTCGACGGCGAGATCAGTATGGATGTTGAGTTCAGCCTCAGCAGCCTGGGCCTGGCGCAGGAGAGTAAGGATGGCCTGAAATACTACAGCACCAACAACCGGATGGCGAAAACCATTCTCAGCAGCCTCGATGGCGAAACCCAGATGCTGGCTGGATTGATCAGCATGAACCAGAAAGATGAGAAAAGTGGCGTGCCCGGACTCAGCGATGTGCCATTGATCGGGTCGCTGTTCAGAACCTCGGATAAAGAGAAGAAGCGCACCGAAGTGGTGCTGCTGATCACGCCGCGTATTGCCCGCAGCATCGATCTGCCGGGATCCCATATCAATGCGATCGCCGTAGGGACTGAAGATCTGCCAGGCGATCAGGATATGCGTTTGCGCGCAGCGGGTCGTATCCAGGTAGGCAGAGAAGCATCTGTCGCGCCACCGCTGGCACCACCGGCGCACTTCCCGGATCAGCGCGGCGAACTGCCGCCACCCAACCCGGCCCATGACAGCGCAGCAAGAAGCGCGCCATGAGTCAGCGACGGCAACAGGGTTTTACCCTGGTTGAAATGATGGTGACGCTCAGTCTGCTGGCTTCACTGGCGGCAGCCTCGCTGCCGCTAATTGAGAAACAGGCTCAGCGCCATAAAGAGGAACAGCTGCAACAGGCGCTGCGTCAGATCCGCCAGGCGCTGGATAGCTATCATCGCGCCAGTCAGCAAGGGCTGATTGAGAAACGCAGCGATGAATCCGGCTATCCGCCAACGCTACAGGCGCTTAGCGAAGGGGTGGTGGATAAAACCTCGCCTAATCAGCGCAAAATCTACTTTCTGCGGCGAATTCCGCGCGATCCGATGTGTGATTGCGCCGGTAAAGCTGACCATGAGAGCTGGCGCTTGCGCAGCAGTAACAGCGAACCGGGTAATTTTACCCGCCGGGGAGATATCTATGATGTCGCTTCATATAGCGAAGCCCGCGGACTCAACGGGGTGCCTTATGCGCAATGGTGAAAAAGGCTTTACCCTGATTGAACTGCTGGTGGTGATGGCGATTATTGCCACGCTGGTAACCCTGGTGGCGCCGCGCTATTTCCAGCAAACCGAGCGTGCCAAAGAGGTGGTGCTGAAACACAATCTGAATACGCTACGGGTTTCGCTCGATCACTATCGCCACGACCATATTCAGGGGCCAACGCGGTTGCAGGAGCTGGTGGAAAAAGGCTATCTGCGCCAGCTGCCGCTCGATCCGCTGACGGATCAGCACCATAGCTGGGTCAGCCGCCAGGACGAACACGGGCAGATTATTGATATTTTCAGTGGCTCGCAGCAGAAATCGCTGGATGGAGTGCCCTATGCCGACTGGTAATCGCCAGGCGGGCTTCAGCTATCTGCTGTTGCTGGCGTGGCTTAGCATGCTGTCGCTGCTGCTGCTGCGTAGTTATGACCACCGTCAGACGCAGTGGCGGCAGGATCGCGAAGAGCAGCTGCTGTTCGCTGGCGATCAGATTCGTCAGGCAATCCGTCTGTACCGCGAAAACCCGGCGGGTAATAAATGCTATCCGACCGCTTTCCATCAGTTGATCAGCGATACGCGCGGCAACCGGGCGCAGCACCTGCTGCGCCAGATCTATATCGATCCATTTAGCCAAAAGCGTGAATGGGGGATGATCTATGATGAAAAGCAGCGCTGGATCGGCGTTTACAGCCAGGGCAGCGGCAGACCACTTAAACAGCAGGGGTTCAGTGAACCCTATATCCATTTTAAACAGGCGGCCAGCTACGCCGAATGGCAGTTTAAAGTGGAAGAAGATCCAGCCGCGCCGTTGCCGGAGCGTTGCACCCGGTAATCGCGGGTAAATTATTGGGCAAACGCGCGCTCTAACTGCGTTTTCACATTCCGCAGCTCCAGGGCATGTTGATAGAATATTTTGCCTTTGGCGGTTGGAATACAGGGCCGACGGCGCACCACCAGTTTTTCGCCCATTTCATCTTCCAGCGAACTCAGACGCAATGATACTGCGGATGGTGTAATATAAAGTTGTCGCGCCGCTTCTTCAAAACTGCCGGTATCGACAACGGTAAGAAAAGCATTAATTTTTTTAAATCCCGCTCTCATCTTCGTCCCCGAAAAAGTTTTGGTAAAATATCGTTAACCCACGAGATAAATCTTAACTGTAAAACCCGCCACAGTTAAATCTGACTAGTCAGAAAATCGCCCGTCCGTCGATAACAATTTTTTCATAAAATGAGTTTTTCTTAATCAGCAAGAATCTTCTCGCTGGCGTATCAGATCCCTGGTTATTATCTTCGCACTTTCCAGCCATCCAAATTTATCAGGACAGAACGCTATGACCATCAATATTGCTATTGCTCATGAACACAAACTGATTCGCTGCGGCATTAAATCGTTGATTAAAAATATGACCGGAAAAAAACTTTCCGTCAGTGATGACAATGCCAGCTATTCGATTATTAATGATGTTTCCACTCCAGCCGAGCTGGTAAGCACCTTAAACAGCAATCATATCGATCTGCTGTTACTGGGATATACGCTCAATACTGATGAGCGTAAAAGCAGCCCGCTGGCTTCGATGGATGGTTATAACCTGGTGAAGTGGTTGCGTAACAAATACCCGCATATCAAAATTGTGGTGATGTCGCCGCACCGCCATGCCAGTCTGGTGCGTATGATGCTCGGTTCCGGCATTTCCGGTTATATCAGCATGGATATTTGTGAAAAAACGCTGGAGCGCGTGATGAGCAGCGTACTGAACAATGAGGTTTATGTGGAGAATGACTTAATGCGCACTCTGCTTAACGCCAATAATAATACTAACGAGATCTCACCTAAAGAGTCGGAGGTACTGCGTCTGTTATGCCAGGGATTGAGTTTAACCAAAATCGCCAGCCGCCTGAATCTGAGCATCAAGACAGTTAGCGCCCACAAACTGCGGGCTATGGATAAACTGGCGGTGGAGAGTGACTGTCAGCTCTACTTCCTGCTGAGCCGCTCCGGTCTGTTTGATATTAAACTGTGATGATCCGCCATGCACAGCATGCCGCAAACGGCGATAACCAGCTGATTGACAGTCAGCTGGTTATCTTAACCCGTCAGCCCAACGGCAATTAGTCACGCTGCTCCCGCGACGCATCAGCAGACTCGTCGCCGCTACAATTATGCACCGTATCTTGCTGAGCGGAGTCATCAGCGTTATTTTCCTGCTGCTCTCCGTTTGTCGTATGGGCTTCATGTACTTCGCTGGTTTCAATATCGTCATGCCCTTCATGGGCAAATGACACAGAAGAAACCATTGATACCAGTAATAATAAAATAAATTTACGCTTCATTATCTGCTTCCTGTAAATAACTGATTAAACATCACGTGATAAATAATCGTATAACAGAACGCCATTTAACAGCGGACAATTCTGCTGCTGATTAAGAACAGTAATTAGCCAGACAGATAAAACCCGACAATAATAAACCGATAAAAGAGCGCTCTTAGCGGTGACAAGAATTTTCCGATTCTAATAGATTGCACAGAAATTATGATATTCCCCACTTCGCGAAACAAAATCCCTGCAGCTGGATTTTACTGATCTCGCGATAGATGCGTTGTTATTTCAGCGCCCGCTCGCGCCGATAAACACTTTAACTTTATATGATATATCAAAGTAACTGGAAAAATTATGCGTTCTTTTAAGAAAAAGACACTACTTGTACTTATGGCCCTGGCAGGCAGTGCCGCCCATGTACAGATTGCCTCTGCCCATGGTTATTTAATGGATCCGCCTGCGCGTGGATTTTTGTGTAAAACCGATAATTCTCAGGGATGTGATGCGCTAAGAGAGAATAATCAGGAGAGTGCCATTACCACTCCGCAGCAGAATGTCTATGTGAATGCCAGCGATTACCAGGATTATACCCGCTCTTTACCAGATGGCCGTATCTGTAGCGCCAATGCCGCGAATACCAAACTGGATCTGCCAGCTAACTACTGGGCGCGCAAGGCGATAACGCCAAATGAAAACGGTGAAATCCCGATTATTTACTATTTCACGCGCCACCATAGTACCGACCATATTCGTTACTATATCACCAAAAACGAAGCGGATAATATGCAGGCGATTAAATGGAGCGATCTGGTCGAGATTGCCCACTTCCCTGATGTCGCGCAGCCAGGTAATGGTGAATTCGTGCAGTGGCGTGAAATGGTTAAATTACCGCAGGGAACCAGCGGCAAGCACACCATTGTCTCGATGTGGCCGGTTGCGCGCTCACATGGCACCAGTGAAAACTTTGTCTCCTGTAGTGATGTCGATATTCAGGGCAGCGAAAATCCTGAACAGGGCTGGAGCGTGATTGGCAACGGTGTCCAGGCGCAGCAGAATCTGAAAGCGGGTGATAAAGTCACCTTCCGTCTGTTCAGCAATGGCGATTCGGCTGGCGACTTCACCCATGAGATCGCCGAGGATCAATGGGGCTCAGCGGCCAACTGGTTATATGACCTCGCACGTAAAGTTAACCAGCAAAATATGCCGGTGAAAATTGGCGATACGCTGGAAAACGGTCAGGTCAAAATCACTGCGGTGAGAAATAACTACCATGTGTATGCGATCGATAAGAGCAAGAACTACAACTACACCATTGATATTAAACAGGCTGAATTACCGGAAACCGGCACGCCGCCGCTGGCGGTGATCACCCCTTCCACTACCACTATCACTCATGATGACTGGGTCAGCCTGAGTGCGGATCAGTCACAGGACCCGGATGGCACCCCGGTGCAGCAGCTGGACTTCGAGTGGTCCGTCAGCCGTAACGCCGACAAGGTCGAGCTGGAAAGTGACCGTGGCATCGCTACCCGTGTGCGCCTGAAAGCTGCGGCAACTGAGGATTTCGATGTGGTTGTGCAGCTGAAAGCCACCGATCCGCAGAATAACAGCGGTGAAACCACGCTGGTGCTGAACGCGAAGAAAGAGGTGACTGAACAGCCTGGCGGCTCATGGGATAAGAGTAAAACCTATGCCATGCCATGTAATAAAGTGACTTATAACGGCGCCGAATGGATGAACGGCTGGTGGACGCAGGATAACCAGCCAGGCGCAGACGGCGACTGGGGCGTGTGGCGTAAAGTCGGCGACAGCCGTATGCACGCGATGTGTAAAGGCGCTAAGTAACCGCATAATAATAACTTAGCTTTCACAGCCCGCCTTCAGGCGGGCTTTTTTGTGACGACAGCCGTTGCGCCAGCTTAGCCAGCACTCTTTCCGCCCGTTCCAGTAAAGTATCCAGCGTCTGACGATCAACCCGTCCACTTTTCTCAATCCGCAAGCACACCCGCATCCCGGGATAGTCGTCAAGCAGGGCAAATGACGCCTGCATCCGGTGCGCATGCTGGGTAATTTGCGCGATATTGCCACCGTCGTGCAGCTGGCGGATCGCCGCCATATCCTGTTGCAGCCCTTGCCTCAGCGCCGTGAGCAGCTGGCGTTCCTGCTGCGCATCGCCCTGCGCCAGCGCCCGTAGCGGTTCATCTTCAATGGCGGCGACCCGCTGATTAACCTGCTCCCAGGCTTGCGCAATACCATCAAGCAGCGCCTGTTGCGTCAGGGGCTTAATCAGCACATCATCCATCCCCGCCGCCAGACAACGCTCACGTTCGCTGGCAAACGCATTGGCGGTGCAGCCAACGATCAGCTGCGGCGGCAGCTGATGCCGCTGCTGATATTCACGTAAGTGACGCGTCAGGGTATAACCATCCATCCCCTGCATCTGACAGTCGGTCAGCACCACATCATAGTAGTGCTGTGCAACCTCCTGAAGTGCTTCCGCTCCGCTGCCCACCAGCTCGACATAATGGCCGGACGAAGCAAATTGCAGCGCCAGAACATGTAAATTCACCGGCAAATCATCCACCACCAGAATATTCAGCGACTCACTCTCTGCCCGCAGCCCGCTGTCCGGCAGCGCAGGATTGGCCAGCAGATCCGGTTCGGCGCGTTGCAATGACAACAAAATATTCACTCTGACGCCGCCGGAATCACTGGCGCCAAGCGTCAGCGTGCCGCCCATCAGGTTAATCAGCCGGGCGGAGATCGGTAACCCCAGACCGCTACCGGGCACTGCATCGGCGCTTTCGGCCCGTACCCAGGGTTGCAAAACCGCCTGATACATCTCTGCGGGAATACCGCAACCGCTGTCTTCCACCTCAATAGTGACCTCATCACGATCCTCATTGTGCAGATAGCGGGCGCTGGCGCGCAGCTGAATCTCGCCCTTTTCAGTAAATTTAATCGCGTTCAGTAGCAGATTATTCACCACCTGGGTCAGGCGTGCGCCATCCAGCCAGTGCGCAGTTGCTGCGGGAAGTCGCAGCAGGGCCTGTAACGCCAGCCCTTTCTCTTCAGCACGCAAGCGAAAAGTGGCGGCACAGCTCTCCAGCAAAGTTTCCAGACGCGTCGGTTGTAACCTGATATCAATGCTGCCCGCTTCGATTTTAGAAAAATCCAGTACATCGCCAATAATGCCCTGCAGCGAGTCAGCGGCCTGCCAGGCAATGCGCAGCGGGTTCTCCTGCTCCGGCCGCTGTTTTACCGCCAGTTCCAGAATGCCGATAATGGCATGCAGCGGGGTGCGAATTTCATGGCTCATGCGCGCCAGAAATGCCGATTTTTCCTGGCTGGCCAGCTCAGCCTTATCACGCGCCAGCAGCAGCTCGCGCGCCAGTGATTTACGCTCCGTCACATCAAACCAGCCGCCAATCACGCCCAGCATCACGCCAGCAGGATTATGGTAGCCCTCAAACCATAAATACCCTTCCCGCTCCTTACCCTGCAAATGCAGGATACGATCGGAGAAATGCGCCGGATCCCCAGACAGACAGCGCAGAAAAATCCCGCGCACCTCCTGCTTATCGGCCGCCGTAAGAAAATGCAGGGTTAAGAGATCGCGTCCGAGCACCTCCTGACCACGCAGCCCCGTCGCCTGGCAGAAATGCTGGTTAGCGGCGGTGACGATCATATCGGCAGCACAGACAAACATTGGCGTCGGTACGTTATTAAACAGGATTTCCCAGTAGGCCAGCAGTTCCTGCAAGCGGTACTCCGCTTTTTTACGTCTGCCGATCTGGCGCGCCAGATAACTGCCCCAGAATATCGAGCTTAAAGCAATCACCAGCAGCGCCACGCCCCATAGCATCACCCAGGGCGGCAACTGACTGTTGTAAGAGGCGAGATTGGCGACGGAAAACCAGTGGATCTTAAGCGCGCGCAGTTCATTCGGCGACAGGCTGGCAATGCCTTTATTCAGAATGCTGGTTAACTGTGGGTAAGCGGGCAGCACCGCGAATCGCTCCGGCTGCAACGTATTATCCAGTGTCTGCACAATAATACGGTTGCCATAGCGGCTGGATTGCAAATAGTTGGCGCTGCCGAGACTGGCAAACGTTGCATCGACCGCGCCCGCCAGCATCATATCGACCGCCTCTGGCACTGTCGCTGCTTCGACGATCGACATCTGTGGATAGAACTGCATCGCTGACAGCAACGCATGACCACGCTGGATCGCCACCCGTTTATGGTTTAACTGCTGCAACGTAAAAGGCGCACTGTGTTCGTTGCGAGTGATCATCACCCACTCTATCGTCCCCCAGGGATCGCTAAACGTCAGCCAGCCGCGTCGCGCCTGCGAGTCCATCAGCGACGGCGTCATCTGCGCCTTCTCCGCGCGCAACACTTTTTCCACCTCTGGCGGACCAGAGGCCGGAATAAAATTGAAATTCAGCCCGCTCTTTTCCGCCAGCAGTTGCAAAATATCGATATCCAGCCCGGTGATCTCATCGTTTTTATTAACAAACGAATATGGTGGAGTATCAATATCCACCGCCACATTGATCACCGGATGCTGCTTAATCCAGTCAATCTCCTGCTGGCTGAATGGCGGGCCATTGCTGTGATAGCCCTGCGCCAGGCCCGATATCCAGCGCTGGTAAATCTCATTTTTAAGGGCGTGCGGAATGCCGGTCAGAATGGCATCAACCGCTTCTACCACCCCATCCCCCTGACGTCCGACAAAGCCGTACAATAACTCTTCCAGCTGCGCATCACGGCGGTAAACCAGCCCGGACTGGGGTCGCAGCGCGCTATACCAGGCGATCTGACTTTGACCATCCAGCCAGGCATCGGCCTGATGGCTGACGACCGCCTGTACCCCCTGTTGCTGGCTGCTGGCGACGGTAAGCTGCGGATAGCGGCTGCGCAGATGTGCAAGCAGCGCCGGATTAATATCCGGTGCAGTTACAATATGCAGCTCAGCAAGTGGCGTATTCTGATTACTTTTGCGCACCATCAGCATCAGCGGCTGGACCAGAATCGGATCGGTGCGATTGTTGTTCGCATCTGCGACGGCAAAATCGGACTGAGCCAGCAACTGGATATCGCCACGCTGCAACGCCTGATACGCCTGCGGCCAGCTGTTATACAGCCGGGCTTCCACCGGACGCTTCAGCACCACCGACAGCAGGCGCAGATAATCCGGATATAAACCCTCCAGCTTGCCGTCCCAGCGCAGCGTTTGCAGCGGCGCCGCAGAACAGCAAAACAGTCCCACTTTCAGCACCGGATAGTGAGGCAGCACCCGACCATGGCTGGCGGCGGGGGTCATTGCTTCACTGGTCATATTCGACCAGATCTCCACACGCCGCCCCTCCACCTGCTCAGCAGCAGGTTCCGCCGCCAGCGCCAGCGCCCATGGCGGAAAAATCAGCCATAACCACCACCAGTGCGGGCGCAACATGGCTACTGCCCCAGTCCAGTCTGATTAAGATAGCGCCAGAGCGCGGCATCATTTTCCAGCCCCAGCTTTCTCATTGCGCTCAGCTTTTGCGCGCTGATGGTCTGCTTGGTACGGTACAGGCGCGCGGCGATATCGTTAACACTTAACCCCTGACCAATCAGCCGCAAAACCTCCAGCTCTTTTGCGCTTAGCGCCTTTTCAATCTGCTGCAACGGATCGCTGCGGAACACATCGCTCAGCCACGGCTGGTCTTCCGGTTGCTGGCTGCGCAGACCATCAGCCAGTTCCTGCGACAGACTGCTTTTATTCAGAACGGCCTTTACCCGATAGCGAGTCAGCAGCTCAAGGATGCGCGGGTCACTCAGCATGGTAATCACCACGATAGTCAGATTGGGATAGAGCTGGCGCACCCGGCCAATCATTCGCACCCCATCAACCTGCTGGTCGCCCGGCATATTAAGATCGGTAATCAGCATTTCCACCGGATGCAGCGCCAGCTGCGCAAACAGGGCACTGACATCATGTGCTTCGGCGACGATTTGGTAATCCTCTGGCAACGAGGCTAATACACCGCGTAAACCCAGCAAAAACACCGGATGGTCGTCGGCAACAATTACGCGAATACTCATGACGGCCTCCGCACGGACGCTGTCTGCGCGTCAGGAAACAGCACCCCTTCAAACCACAATTGATTTCCCTTGCGACAGGCAATCAGCGCCATAGTCGTGCGGTGAAACTGGCCACTGACATCAGCCAGCCGTACCGCCAGCACTTGCGGGATCTGCGGCGCAGAGGCCTTTAGCTGCTCAACTGCCTGTCGATCTTCCGGATGCAGCCAGGCGATAAATTGCGACCAGTAAGCTGGCGCATGGCTGGTATCCTGCCAGCGGCTCTGATAACGCCAGCTGATGGCGCCCGCACTGTTGAGCTGAAAACGGTGGAACCACCCCTGCTGCAATACCGTATCCATTAACTGTTCGCGCCACTGGTGACGGGCCAGCTGCGCATAGCGCTGGCTAATCCAGCTGGCGCACAGCAGCGCTGGCAGACTAAAGGCGGCGCAGTACCAGGTCGCCAGCAGTACATCCTGTTGCACATTGCGCTGCGGATGATAAAAGGGTCCCTGACCAAACAGAGTCGCCCCCACCACGCTGACCACGCTAAGGGAAAGGAAAATACTGAGCAGCAGCAGATCGCCACGCATCGCCAGCAGTAGCGGCAATGCAAACGAAAACATCAGCGCCAGATCCTGCCAGCGCAGCTCCTCGCTGCTGCTGACCGGAGCGAAAAACAGCATCAGCTGCGCCAGCAACATGCCGAAAGCCAGCAGCCATAGCCAGATATCCCCCTGCGGTTCACTGCCGATAGTCACCAGCCACAGCACAAAAAAGGTTAACGGCAGATAACTCAGCACATAGCCGCCCATAGACAGCAGTGAAAGTGACTGATCGATTGGATAATCCAGCAGAAACAGCGCCCAGGTGGTGATCAGTCGTTCGGCAACGCCGCTGATGCCACACAACAGCGCCAGGGCAAGAATGTCGCGCGGGCGACTGGGACGATACATAGCGCCATAATAGAATTGCCAGATCAGCGCCGTCACCATCAGCAACAATACATCGAAACCACAGAAGATTAAGGAGACGTTGACCGGACGGCCATACAGCTGACTGGCGACCAGATGCATTAACGCAGCACTCAGCAGCCACGCCAGCCAGTAGCGCACCGGCAGCGCGCAAACTACCCCCAGCAGCAGTCCGGCCGGGAACCAGACTAACGACGATAAGCTCCAGACATCCCGGACCTGCAGGCTCAGCATCGCTAATGCGAAATCGCAGCAGACAAACGCCAGCCAGCCAATCAGTATCATTCTGGTTTTCATAGCAAGGCGACTCCATGCTTCCCAGCAAATGCCTTAGCTTTGATCATTATAGATTACGAAAGAGTGATCTCTGCCTCTCTATCCAGCTGACTGAATATAAAGGAGTGATATTGAATGGCTGGATAACAGGAGGGAGGCGGAGCTTCAGTATTGTGGAGCTTGCGCCACAATGTTTTTCGCCGTCGCAAAGGCGAGCCGTTTGCTACCGGCAGGCTCGCCTTTACTAACGTATCATCGACCTAACGCTTCAGCCATGCGCCGCGTCACTGTCTGCTTCTGCTCAGAGGTTAGCGCGCGCAGCGGCAAGCGTGGGTTGCCAGCATTAATACCATGCAGTTGCATCGCCGCTTTACCTGCCGCCACACCACCAAATTCGACCAGCACCCGAATCAGCGCCACCACCCGGTCCATCTGCGCAATCACCGCAGCATGACGGCCCGCGTTAAAGTCGCTGATAATGCTCTGGAACAGCGGTGCGGCATAGTTATAGGTACTGCCCACTGCACCGATGGCGCCGACCGCCAGTCCACCCGGCAGATGCTCGTCAACACCAAACGGAATATCAAATTTGCCACCGCTGACGCGCAGGCAGCGCTGATACTCATACAGATCCGGGCTGTTAAATTTAATGCCGCTCAGGTTTGGAATGGCGGACTCTGCCTGTAATAAAAACTGCTCCATATCGAGGTTCAGCCCGGACATGCCGGAATGGTAATAATAAAAGCCTTTTGACGGCGCCGCAGCGGCAATCGCCTGACAATAAGCCACTAAATCGGCAACGCTGCCGGGTTTAAAAAAGCAGGGACCAATCGCCGACGTGGCGAAAATGTCGAGGGTCTCGGCATGCTGTGACAACTCAACCGCATCGGCCACACTGAGCGCACCGGTGTGCAGCGTGATAGCCAGTTCGCCGCCTGCAGCATCGACCCATCGCCGGGCAATCTGCTTACGCTCACTGACTGAACAGTGCAAACCTTCGCCGGTCGTGCCCAGGACATAAACGCCTTTGATGCCGTCATCAATCAGATGGGCGGCAATCTTATCGATAGCAGGATAATTTACCGCACCCTGCTCGTCGAAAGGGGTATGGGGGGCAGCAATCAAGCCGGTTAACTTACTCATGGTTTCTCCTCTTCACTCAGGCCACTCAGGCCTGCTGGATGGCGGCGGTAAACCAGCCGCAAATATGTTCAATTCGGGTGATGGCTGAACCAACGGTGACCGCCAGCGCACCGGCGCTGATGGCAGCCGCGGCCAGATCCGGCGCGTTATAGCGCCCTTCGGCAATCACACAAGCACCGGCCTGCGCAAGATCGCTGACCAGCGCAATATCGGGCAAGGCGGGTATCTCACCGCCGGTATAACCGGAAAGCGTGGTGCCAATAAAATCAATGCCCATCTGCTGCGCGGCGATCCCCTCATCAAAGGTGGCGCAATCCGCCATTGTCAGACGCTGATTGTCACGCACACGCTGATACAGTGCCTTTACGCTGCACGGGCGCGCACGCCAGGTGGCATCAAAAGCAATAATATCGGCCCCCGCCGCGCTTAGCTGATCGATATCGCTCAGCCAGGGTGTAATGCGAATCGGGGTATCCGGCAGGTCGCGTTTAATAATTCCGATAACTGGCACATCGGTGACCTGACGCACCGCGCGCAGATTGTCGATACCCTCAATGCGCAAGGCGACGGCGCCCCCCTGCACTGCCGCAGCGGCCATCGCCGCCACCAGCTGCGGGTTATCCATCGGACTACCCGCTACCGGCTGGCAGGAGACAATTAAGCCGTGGTGAAAGCGTTTTTTCAGCGAGGCAACAGACGACATGGCTTTAACTCCATAACAAAATATTAATTGAAGTTTTACTCCACAAAACAACAGACGTCCAGCCCAATGAAGCAAAACTCCTTTTAATTACTTTAAATGGAGTTTATCTTTTCTGCCACTGAATGGCTTCATCGATAAGGCAGCAACCATGGGAAAATGTCTGGCTGTGGATATTGGCGGCAGCAAAATTGCGTCGGCGCTGGTTGATAAAAATGGGCAGCTGAGCGATCGCCAGCAGATTATCACCCCCCGGAGCGGCGCGGCGGCGTTCGCCCGCAGCTTACAACAGCTGCTGCGCGACTGGCAGTCCGGGGCGACGTCGATTGCAGTGGCTTCAACCGGCATTATCCGTCAGGGCAAGCTGGTCGCGTTAAATCCGGCTAACCTTGGGGGAATTGCCAATTTTCCACTGGCCACCACCATTGAGCAGGTCAGCAAACTGCCTTACACCCTGCTGAATGATGCCCAGGCCGCGGCCTGGGCGGAATATCAGGCGCTGCCAACCAGCGATGTGGATAATATGCTGTTTATCACCGTATCTACCGGCGTCGGCGGCGGTATTATTCTCAACCGCACGCTACAGACCGGCAATAACGGCCTGAGCGGCCATATCGGCCATATCCTGGCGGATTTACAGGGACCACTCTGCGGCTGCGGACGCTATGGCTGTGTTGAGAGCATCGCTTCCGGCACCGCCATTGCTGCGGCAACCTGCCAGTGGCCAGAGCCGCTTACCACTGCCGAGGTTTTCGCGCAGGCCAGCGCGCAGCATCAGCCCGCCAGCGCAATCATTGACCGCTCGGCCAGCGCCATTGCCCGGCTGATCGCCGATATCACCATGGCGCTGGATATTCAGCGGGTGGTGATTGGCGGCAGCGTCGGTCTGGCGCCCGGTTATCTGGCGCGGGTCAGTGCGGCGCAGCAACATTTGCCGGCCATCTGCCGTACGCCGCTGCAGCCCGCTTTCCATCGCCAGGATAGCGGACTGCTCGGCGCCGCCTTGTGGGCCGCGCAGGGGTTTTGTTAATCGCCCCCCCATCCGGCGGTCATTATCCTTCACCCTGCAGAATAACTGTGCGATCATGCACGCCGTACTGATTTCGTGATCAATGAGGTAATGCCGTGACTGCACTTGTCCCCCGCTGGAAGCCTGGCAAAATTCTTGACGGCTTAGGAGCGCTACAAAATAGTCTGACGCGTTCCGCACAGCGTATTGCAGCCTACACGCTGGCAAACCCGGCCAGCGTCACGCAATTTTCTATCGCGGAATTCTCAGCCCAGACCAGCACCGGTGAAGCGACGATTATCCGCTTCTGCCGTACCCTTGGTTATAAAGGGTTTCAGGACTTTAAGATCGATCTGGCGATTGAAGTGGCCACACGTGAGAAAAACGAAGATGGCCTGCTGGATGCCGACGTGCAGGAGAGCGACGATGTGCTGCTGATTGGCGCCAAGCTGCAAACGTCGATCAACAATGTGATGTCGGAAACCCTTAACCTGATCTCGGCAAAAACCATTGCTGAGGTGGTCACCCGTTTACAACAAGCGGACCGCATCTGCCTGTTTGGCGTTGGCTCCTCCGGTATTACCGCGGAAGACGCCAAAGCCAAGCTGATGCGCATCGGCATGCGCGTTGATGCCGCGACCAGCAACCACTTTATGTATATGCAGGCGTCGCTAATGCAGCCGGGCGATGTGGCCTTTGGCATCAGTCATTCCGGTACTTCGGAAGAGACGGTAAAAGCGCTGAAGCTGGCGAAAGAAGCCGGGGCGGTGGTGGTGGCGCTGACTCATAATCTCGGATCGCCGGTTACCCTCGACGCCGATTATGTACTGATTAATGGTAATCGGCAGGGGCGGTTACAGGGTGATTCCATCGGCACTAAAATCGCCCAACTGCTGGTGCTGGATCTGATTTATGCCCTGCTGGTCAAAGCCGACCCGCAAGCGGCGCAGCTGACTAAAGACAAAACCGCTCAGGCCGTCAGTCAAAGATCAATTTAGTATGGAGCGAAACTCCATAGAAAATAGTATTATCTTTCAATAAGATGAAATTTTAATTTTTTTCTGCCCGCGCCGTTTTATTGAAGCCATTCACACTTATGGCTAATCGTGGTTGTAAAACCATCCGCTTCTTATACACTCCGTTTTGGAGTTTTACTCCCTTTTATATTTAATTTTGGGGTTTAGCTACATAACGGAGATCCTCCACCATGAATACTGCTCCATCCTCTGTCCGCTGGTATAAACAACTCAGTGGCAAACAATGGAAAGCTTTTCTCGCTGCATGGATCGGTTATGCACTGGATGGCTTCGATTTTGTGCTGATTACCCTGGTTCTGACCGACATCAGGCAGGAGTTTAACCTCAGCCTGATCCAGGCCGCCAGTCTGATCTCCGCGGCATTTATCTCACGCTGGTTCGGTGGCTTAATGCTCGGCGCAATGGGCGATCGCTACGGCCGCAAGCTGGCGATGATCGCCAGTATTGTACTGTTTTCTGTCGGTACTCTGGCCTGCGGACTGGCGCCCGGTTATACCACGCTGTTCCTCGCCCGACTGTTAATCGGTATTGGTATGGCGGGTGAATACGGCGCCAGTTCGACCTATGTGATGGAGAGCTGGCCGCAAAAAATGCGTAATAAGGCCAGTGGCTTTTTGATATCAGGATTTTCGATTGGCGCAGTGATCGCGGCACAGGCTTACAGCCATATCGTGCCAGTCTTCGGCTGGCGTATGCTGTTCTATATTGGCCTGCTGCCGATTCTGTTTGCTTTATGGCTGCGCAAAAACCTGCCGGAAGCGGAAGACTGGGAGCGTGCTCATGGCGATAAAGCCGGAGCACAGGCAGAAAAGCCGCATACCATGATCGATATTCTCTATCGCGGCAAACACCGGCTGTTGAATATGGTGTTAACCGTACTGGCGGCAGCGGCGCTGTATCTCTGCTTCTCTGGTCAGCTTAGCGTGGCGCCGCTGGTGCTGCTGGGCCTGCTGTGCGCCGTGACCTTTATCTGGTTTATGGTGCAAACCAGCGGCGATCGCTGGCCTACCGGCGTGACCCTGATGGTCATCGTGCTGTTTGCCTTTCTCTATTCATGGCCCATTCAGTCGCTGCTGCCAACTTATCTGAAGGTCGATCTCGCTTATTCACCGCAGACCGTGGCCAATGTGCTGTTCTTCAGCGGTTTTGGTGCCGCCACCGGCTGCTGTGTTGGCGGTTTTCTTGGTGACTGGCTCGGCACGCGAAAAGCCTATGCCATCAGCCTGCTGATTTCGCAGTTTCTGATTGTGCCGCTGTTCGCCATCGGCAGCAGTAATATTATGCTGCTGGGCGCAGTGCTGTTTCTGCAGCAGATGCTGGGACAGGGGATTGCCGGGCTGTTACCCAAACTGCTGGGCGGTTACTTCGATACCGACCAGCGTGCAGCCGGTCTTGGGTTTACCTATAATGTCGGCGCGCTGGGTGGCGCGCTGGCGCCGATTCTTGGCGCGTCAATTGCCCAGCATATGAGTCTTGGCAACGCGCTGGCGTCATTATCATTCAGCTTAACCCTGGTGGTGGTGATACTGATTGGGCTGGATATGCCATCACGTATGCAGCGCTGGCTGCGTCCGCAAGCATTAAGAATGGTGGATGCTATCGATGGCACGCCATTAAGTGGCGCGAAAGGAAAGTCATGTGCCATCGCGGCGGAAGTCAGCAGTAAATAACCCTTACCGGCGCGGCAATAAACCGCGCCGGTACTGAGTTGTGATGCAACAACTAGCGGCGTTCGAGGATTTCGAAACAGAAACTGTGTGAGTTGTTCTCATCCGCGTCGTGGAATTCACTAAAGGTGGATTCCCACTCATCCGGTTCGTAGTCCGGGAAGTGCGTATCACCTTCTACTTCAGCGTCAATATGGGTCAGATACAGACGGTCAGCACGGCCAAGCATCTGCTCATAGATACGGCCACCGCCAATCACCATAATCTCTTCCGCATCACCAGCGGCGTTGATCGCTTCCTCAATCGAGGTCACCCAGGTCACGTTTTCCGCGTTGCCGGGCTTGCTGCTGATCACAATATTCAGGCGATTCGGCAGCGGACGACCAATGGATTCCCAGGTCAGACGACCCATCATCACCGGTTTGTTCAGGGTAATACGTTTGAACCAGGCGAGATCCGCGGGTAAATTCCACGGCATCGCGTTTTCCATACCAATAACGCGATCGGCAGCCAGCGCCGCGATAAGACTAATCTTCATATGAAACTCAACAGGGGGTTAAATTGGCGCCATCATACGTAAAGGCGAAACTTTCGTCGATAGCGAGATGCGGGGATTTGCGTAAAGGTTGTAAAGGATTTTAGCGGTTGCGTTCCCGGTCACCCTTGAAGAGATTGCTGTAACATCTTTTGCACCCAGCCGTGTTAAACTTACCCTTTCCATTTTTAACTCAGAATACCACCATGTTAGAAACCAGCTTGTTTGTTGCGGCGATTGCAACTCTGGGCATGCTCTCTCCCGGGCCCGATTTTTTCCTGATTATAAAAAATGCGGCGCGTTATGCGCGCGGCACTGCTCTGGTTACCTCGCTCGGCGTAATTTGCGGCGTGGCGACCCATATGACCTACTGCGTTGCCGGTCTGGCGGTGCTGATCACCACCACGCCATGGCTGTTTATGTTGCTGAAATATGCCGGCGCCGCTTATCTGATCTATGTCGGCGTACAGGCTCTGCTGGCGCGCGGTAACAGTAAGATGGATCTCGATAATGTTCAGCGCGCCGGGACATCACTGAAAAAGGCATTTTTGCAGGGCTATCTGTGTAACCTGTTAAATCCGAAAGCCACACTGTTCTTCCTTTCGGTGTTTACTCAGGTGCTGAGCATCAACTCCGGCTTTGGCGAGAAGTTATGGTATGCGGGTATTATTCTCGGCCTGTCAGTAATCTGGTGGCCGATGCTGGTGTTTCTGATTCAGAGCGCGCCGGTTCGTCGCGGCCTGGCAAAAGCGCAGAAGATGATCGATAAACTGCTGGGCGGAATTTTGATTGGACTGGGGATCAAGGTAGCGCTCTCCTGATCACTGACGCCCCTTTCAGGGAAGGGGCAAAATCAGGCGTCTGGCCACATTACAGCCATTGAAAACCTTTCGCCATTAAGCCTGCCATCCCCAACGCAACCGAGATGATAGCGCCAAACAACAGACGAAAGTCGGCGCGGGCTTCCTTTCTGACTTCCTTAAACTCGACATGAATATCCTTAAACTCGACATAAATATCCTTGAACTCGGCACGAATATCCTTGAACTCGGCATGAACATCCTTTTTGAATTCCCGCATTTCATCTTTAAATTCGCGGAGATCATGTCTGATATCGGTTATCGCGTTTTTTATATGCCCGACATTGGTTTCCAGCTTCGCCACTCTTGTTTCCATACCCACTCCTCCATTGCCGCCCCGTGAGGCCAGATATACTGTCCTGACGTGACTAAATCCATCAGTCCATGTCATATCAGGTCCAGGTCGCAACCCAACGACGGCTCTGCGTGCATCCATCGTTTAGCCATCCCTGTCGGTTTATGCCATAAATCCTCGTTCGGCGTTGTAAAGCGCCATCGGGTTATATTTTAACCTGACGCCCGGTAAGAGCAGAACAGATTTTTGTTATGCTGGGTAAAGTTTATCCTTAATTTACCTATACTTTCCTGCACCGAAATCCGTTTTTCTGCCATAAAAAAAACGGCTCCCATCCGGGAGCCGTTTTATCATGCCGAAGCGTTTTTCTGCTATCAGCCCTGATGGGCCTTAATTTGCGCATGCATCTCCTGCACGGAGGTCACTTTCTCCGTCGGGTCCGCATTCAGCGACATCGCGGTGGCAAAGCCGCCGTTCAGCGTGGTGTCATAGTGCACTTTATACTGCAGTGCGCTACGGCGAATCAGCTTCGAGTCTTCAATCGCCTGACGTCCGGCGGTGGTGTTCACGATATAGGCGTACTCACCATTTTTCAGACGGTCCTGAATATGTGGACGACCTTCATGCACCTTGTTGACCAGACGTGGGTTGATACCGGCTTCACCAAGGATCACCGCCGTACCGTGGGTCGCATCCAGCTCGAAACCAAATTTCTGCAGCTTCGCGGCGAGGTCAACAATACGTTTCTTATCGCCTTCACGCACCGACAGCAGCGCACGGCCTGATTTCTTCATATTGGACTGCGCACCCAGCATTGCTTTAGCGAAAGCTTCCGCAAAGGTACGACCCACACCCATCACTTCACCAGTGGAGCGCATTTCCGGACCAAGAATCGGGTCAACGCCCTGGAACTTGTTAAACGGCAGCACCACTTCTTTCACTGAGTAGTAAGGCGGAATCACCTCTTCCGTTACACCCTGCTCCGCCAGTGATTTACCCGCCATCACGCGGGCGGCGACTTTCGCCAGCGGCACACCGGTCGCTTTCGAGACGAAAGGCACAGTACGGGCGGCGCGCGGGTTAACTTCAATCAGGTAGACTTCGTTGTCTTTTACCGCGAACTGTACGTTCATCAGACCACGAACGCACAACTCAAACGCCAGTTTCTCAACCTGCTGGCGCATCACATTCTGAATTTCAACGCTCAGGGTGTACGCTGGCAGTGAACATGCCGAGTCACCGGAGTGCACGCCAGCCTGCTCGATATGCTCCATAATGCCGCCGATCAGCACGCGCTCACCGTCGCAAATAGCGTCAACGTCCACTTCTACTGCATCATCGAGGAAGCGATCCAGCAGCACTGGCGCATCGTTGGAAACCGATACCGCAGTCTGGAAGTAACGCTTCAGGTCGATTTCGTCGTAAACGATTTCCATCGCACGCCCACCGAGCACATAAGACGGACGCACCACCAACGGATAGCCAATCAGCGTCGCTTTATCAACTGCCTGCTCCAGTGCGGTAACCGTGGCGTTGGCGGGCTGCTTCAGGCCGAGACGATCCACTGCCTGCTGGAAACGCTCACGGTCTTCAGCACGGTCAATCGCATCCGGGCTGGTGCCGATAACCGGCACACCGGCGGCTTCCAGCGCACGCGCCAGTTTCAGTGGCGTCTGGCCACCGTACTGCACGATAACCCCTTTTGGTTTTTCGATGCGCACAATTTCCAGCACATCTTCAAGGGTTACCGGCTCAAAGTAGAGGCGGTCTGAGGTGTCATAGTCGGTGGAGACAGTTTCCGGGTTACAGTTAACCATAATGGTCTCGTAACCATCTTCACGCAGCGCCAGCGAGGCATGCACACAGCAGTAATCGAATTCGATCCCCTGGCCGATACGGTTTGGACCGCCGCCCAGCACCATGATTTTTTCACGGCCGCTGTTTGGATTGGATTCGCACTCTTCTTCATAAGTTGAGTACATATAAGCGGTATCGGTGGCGAACTCCGCCGCACAGGTATCAACGCGCTTATAGACCGGATGCAGGTTTAGCTGTTCACGCAGCTTACGCACTTCGGATTCCGCAACGCCCGCCAGATCCGACAGACGTGCATCGGCGAAGCCTTTACGCTTCAGATTACGCAGCACTTCGTAAGTCAGGCCATTGATGCCTTCCTGCGCCACCTGCTCTTCCAGACGCACCAGCTCTTCGATTTGCACCAGGAACCAGCGGTCGATATTGGTCAGGTTAAACACGCCATCGACCGACATACCCGCGCGGAAAGCGTCAGCCACATACCAGATACGGTCGCAACCAGCATCTTTCAGCTCACGGCGAATGCGGGTCAGCGCTTCCGGATCATCCAGACTCACTTTTGGGTCAAAACCGTTAGCGCCCACTTCCAGACCGCGCAGCGCTTTCTGCACTGATTCCTGGAAGGTGCGGCCAATCGCCATCACTTCACCGACAGATTTCATCTGCGTCGTCAGCCGGTCATTGGCGCCGGCAAACTTCTCGAAGTTAAAGCGAGGAATTTTGGTCACGACATAGTCGATGGACGGTTCAAACGACGCCGGGGTACGGCCACCGGTGATATCGTTCATCAGTTCGTCCAGCGTGAAACCAACCGCCAGCTTGGCGGCCACTTTCGCAATCGGGAAGCCGGTCGCTTTCGATGCCAGCGCTGAAGAGCGGGAAACGCGCGGGTTCATCTCGATAATGATCATGCGACCATTCTGCGGATTGATCGAGAACTGCACGTTAGAGCCACCGGTTTCGACGCCAATCTCACGCAGTACCGCCATCGAGGCATTACGCATGATTTGATACTCTTTATCGGTCAGCGTCTGCGCCGGCGCGACGGTGATCGAGTCACCGGTATGGATGCCCATGGCGTCAAAGTTTTCGATAGAACAGACAATAATGCAGTTGTCGTTCTTATCGCGAACCACTTCCATCTCATACTCTTTCCAGCCAATCAGCGACTCATCAATCAGCAGCTCACTGGTCGGTGACAGGTCGAGGCCACGCTCACAGATCTCTTCGAACTCTTCACGGTTATAAGCGATACCGCCACCGGTGCCGCCCATGGTGAAAGAGGGACGGATAATGCACGGGAAACCCAGCTCTTCAGAAACCGCCAGCGCTTCTTCCATGGTGTGGGCGATGCCGGAACGCGCAGTATCCAGACCAATTCTTTTCATCGCTTTATCAAAGCGCTGACGATCTTCCGCTTTATCAATCGCATCGGCAGTCGCGCCAATCATGGTGACGCCAAATTCGGCCAGTACACCTTTGCGCTCCAGTTCCAGCGCACAGTTCAGCGCAGTCTGGCCACCCATGGTCGGCAGCACCGCATCCGGGCGCTCTTTTTCAATGATTTTGCGCACCACTTCCCAGTGAATCGGCTCGATATAAGTGGCATCGGCCATTTCCGGGTCGGTCATAATCGTCGCCGGGTTGGAGTTCACCAGGATTACGCGGTAACCCTCTTCACGCAGCGCTTTACAGGCTTGCGCGCCAGAGTAGTCGAATTCACAAGCCTGGCCGATAACGATCGGGCCAGCGCCAAGAATCAGGATACTTTTTATGTCGGTACGTTTTGGCATTTTGTCGCTCCTGATTATTTCGCGGTTGAACGGTAAGCTTCGATCAGTTCGATAAAGTGATCGAACAGCGGCGCCGCATCGGCTGGCCCCGGGCTGGCTTCAGGGTGTCCCTGGAAGCTGAACGCTGCTTTATCGGTGCGGTGAATCCCCTGCACCGTATGGTCAAACAGCGATTTATGCGTCACACGCAGGTTAGCCGGCATATTGCTCTCATCAACCGCAAAACCGTGGTTCTGAGCGGTGATCATCACGCGGTCGTTATCCAGGTCTTTCACCGGATGGTTACCGCCGTGGTGACCCAGTTTCATTTTCACCGTCTTCGCGCCGCTGGCCAGCGCCAGCAGCTGGTGGCCCAGACAGATGCCAAATACCGGGATATCGGTTTCGAGGAATGACTTGATGGCGCTGATAGCGTAGTCACATGGCTCCGGGTCGCCCGGGCCGTTTGACAGGAAGATACCGTCCGGATTGAGTTTCAGCACTTCATCCGCAGAGGTCTGCGCCGGAACAACCGTCAGGCGGCAGCCGCGATCCACCAGCATACGCAGGATATTGCGTTTCGCGCCATAATCGTACGCCACGACGTGGAATGGCAGGTCACTGCGCTGCGCTGGCAGGCCCTCTTCCAGCGTCCAGCTGCCTTGCAGCCAGCTGTAAGACTCCTGCGTGGTCACTTCTTTCGCCAGGTCCATGCCTTTAAGACCAGGGAAGGCTTGCGCTTTTTGCAGCGCCAGTCCGGCATCCGGCGCGTCACCAGCAATGATGCAGCCGTTCTGGGCGCCTTTCTCACGCAGCAAACGGGTCAGCTTACGGGTATCGATATCAGCAATCGCGACAATATTATGACGCTTCAGGTACGCAGACAGCCCTTCTTCATTACGGAAGTTGCTGGCGATCAGCGGCAGGTCACGAATAACGAGGCCTTGCGCATGTACCTGGGAGGATTCTTCGTCAGCAGCATTGGTGCCGACATTGCCGATATGGGGATAAGTAAGAGTGACGATCTGGCGGGAATAGGAAGGATCTGTGAGGATTTCTTGATAACCGGTCATTGAAGTGTTGAAAACAACTTCACCCACTGCCGATCCTTCTGCCCCAATGGCCCGACCGTGGAATTGGGTTCCGTCTTCCAGAACCAATAGCGCTGACTTAATCAAAACGTCCTCCAGGGAATAAACAGTCACAATATCTGCATATTAATTCATAATACGGCCATGAATCAATGCAAAAACCGCCTGAGATGTCGATTTTCGGCAAATTGCGCGCATTCTAATGATCGCCCTGCCCATTGTCTACCCTGAGAGTGAGTTTTTCATACTTTTTTAGCCAACTGGAAGGAAACTCGGAAGATTCATGCTGAAAACAAGTGATATCCGGCTGATAAAACCGGTTGCCTGGTGAAATGAAATAAAAAAAGGTTCAGTGAGTACGAAAAACCAGACCAAATGGTCAAAAATACGTTTTTTGCCACTCAGCGAAGGTATAAAAATGACTATTTCAACCAGTTAATATGAAAAACAATAAAAACCATCTGTTTTTAACAAATAAAAAAGGGCAATAAAATTATTACCCTACCAATCATAACCTTATGATTGAAATAACCACATCACGATGGTCGCAACACTTTACAAACTCTCTAAATCAAGCACATCACGCATATCATAAAGACCGCTTTTACGGTCATTAAGCCATTGAGCAGCACGAACCGCACCGCTGGCAAAGGTCATACGGCTGGAAGCCTTGTGGGTAATCTCTACCCGCTCGCCGATATCAGCAAACATCGCAGTATGCTCACCAACGATATCACCAGCCCTGACTGTGGCGAATCCGATGGTTTGCGCCTTACGCTCGCCGGTAAAACCTTCACGGGCGTAAACCGCATGTTGTTTAAGATCCCAGTCCATTGCATCAGCAATCGCTTCACCCATTGCCAGCGCGGTGCCTGATGGCGCATCCACTTTATGGCGGTGATGCGCTTCGACAATTTCTATATCGGCATAGTCGCCCATTACTTTTGCTGCTTTTTCCAGCAGCTTCAGCACCAGGTTAACGCCAACGCTAAAGTTAGCCGCGAATACGATGCCAATATCAGCTGAAGCCTGCTTAATCGCCGCATTACCTGCGTCGTCAAATCCGGTGGTGCCGATCACCATCGCCTTCTGGTGCTGACGGCAGAAAGCCAGGTACTCCAGCGTTCCTTCCGGGCGGGTGAAATCGATCAGAATATCGAAATCATTAACCACTGCTTCGAGGTTGTCGCTGACCTTGATACCGATAGCGCCAGTCCCGGCTAACTCACCCGCATCACTCCCCACCAGCGAAGAGCCGCTACGCGCCAGTGCAGCGCCCAGGCGCACACCTTCAGCCTGTTGCGTCGCCTGAATCAGCTGACGTCCCATACGCCCGGCGGCGCCCACGATAGCAATACGGATTTCTGAATGACTCATATTTATGTCCCTGGAATTTCTGTGCCTGCAAGCGACGATAAGGTTAACGAGGCGGCTACAATACCGCCACAATATTCATTACATAATTAGAATTTTACGCCAGCGGGCAGGGATTATCAGTAAAACAAATCGCGGGAAGGGAATGTTCGGGGGGAATCATAAGCACGGGCGACGAGAACGCCGCCCATGTAAATCGGTTAATCGACCTGCTTGATATCAACGCGCAGTTCTTTCGGCACTTCAAAGACAATATTCTCTTCGCGGCCAATCAGCTCGATGGCGACTTCACCGCCAAACTGACGCAGGCGGCTGATCACTTCCTGCACCAGAATATCCGGCGCGGAAGCACCGGCGGTCACGCCCACACAACTGACGCCTTTGATCCACTCTTCCTTAATATCATCCGCAGAGTCGATCAGCCGCGCCAGTTTACCGGCACGCTGCGCCAGCTCGGCCAGACGATTAGAGTTGGAAGAGTTTTTCGAGCCAACCACCAGCACCACATCAGCATCCTGCGCCAGGCTGCGCACCGCTTCCTGTCGGTTGGTTGTGGCATAACAGATATCATCTTTGCGCGGCCCGACGATTTTCGGGAAGCGCTGACGCAGCGCATCAATCACATCCGAAGTATCATCCACCGATAATGTGGTCTGCGTCATAAAGCACAGGTTCTGTTCATCCTTCACCTGCAATTTATCGACATCAGACGGCGACTCGACCAGATACATGCCGCCAGCAGGGTTGCTGTACTGGCCCATGGTGCCTTCCACTTCCGGGTGACCGGCGTGGCCAATCAGAATCGCCTCAGTGCCTTTACGACTGGCGCGCGCCACTTCCATATGCACTTTGGTCACCAGCGGGCAGGTGGCATCAAACAGCATGGTCAAATCGCGCGCGCGCGCTTCAGCACGTACCGCCTGAGACACGCCATGCGCCGAGAAAATCAGGATCGAACCATCCGGCACTTCGGTGATCTCTTCAATAAAGATCGCCCCGCGCTCGCGCAGGCTATTGACCACATAGCGGTTATGCACCACTTCATGGCGTACATAGATTGGCGCGCCATACATCTCCAGCGCGCGCTCGACGATGCTGATAGCCCGATCCACACCCGCACAAAAACCACGCGGGTTAGCCAACAGGATTTGCATGGTTCCCC
The DNA here is from genome assembly GCF_017875465.1 of Winslowiella toletana. Classification (NCBI taxonomy): domain Bacteria; kingdom Pseudomonadati; phylum Pseudomonadota; class Gammaproteobacteria; order Enterobacterales; family Erwiniaceae; genus Winslowiella; species Winslowiella toletana. The sequence goes on along the minus strand of NZ_JAGGMQ010000001.1, from coordinate 3,182,831 downwards.
TCCAGTACCGGATCGATCTCCAGCACTTCGATATCAAACTGAATGGTGCGTCCGGCCAGAGGATGATTAAAGTCAACGGTGATCGAATCACCGGAAACCTCACGGATCACCCCCGGCATTTCGCTGCCACCCATGCCGGTAAACAGCATAATAGCACCAGGCTCCGGCTCCCCCGCCTGCGCAAAGTCACGGCGCGAGAAATACTGAATCATATCCGGGCTGGCCGCACCAAACGCAGACTCCGGCGGCAGGCTGAAGTTATGCTTAGCGCCAGCCTTCAGCCCCAGCAACGCCTCCTCCAGTCCTGCCGACAAACTGCCGTCGCCAAGACGGAACAGCGCCGGTTTACCATTGGCACGCGTCGACTCCGCCGTTGAGCCATCTTCCAGCTTCAACGTGAAATGCACCAGCACCGCGCTATCGCGCTGTACAGAATCAGTCATGCCTTACCCTTTCTGTTTAGCCTGCTTTCCCGAAGGGGTCAAAAATCCCTCCAGAACGATCAGCGCTGCGCCAATACAGATGCCGCAGTCGGCAATATTGAAGGTGGCAAAATGCCAGTCGCCAACATAGAAGTCGATAAAATCGACCACAAAGCCGTGATACGAACGATCAAACAGGTTGCCCAACGCGCCGCCAATAATCAGCGCGTAAGCAATATTATTAAGCTTCTGGCTGGCGGATGTGCGATACATCATCACCAGCAGCGCCACCACTATCGCCACCGCAATACCGGCGAAGAACCAGCGTTGCCAGCCACCTTTATCAGCGAGGAAACTGAATGCCGCGCCGTAGTTGTGGGCATAGAAGAAGTTAAAGTACGGCATAATCGGCATCGACTGGTGCAGCATCAGATTATCCATAATCCATTGCTTGCTACCGAAGTCGATAACGATCACTACCAGCACCAGCCACAGCCAGCGCAATCCGGTCGATAAAAGTGGCTTACGCATCAGGCAAACTTACGCTGTTCGCCGTTTCCGGCGACGTTAGTGACACAGCGACCGCAAACTTCTGCGTGCTCCGGATTCTGACCGACGTCAGTAGTGTAATGCCAGCAGCGTGGACATTTCTCGCCTTCTGCTTTGTGCAGCGCAATTTTCAGACCTTTTACTGCTTCACTCTGCTGAGCTTCAGCAGTGGCCAGGCTGTAATCCGCCACCAGCGCACCGGACGTCAGCAGGACAAAGCGCAACTCGTCACCGAGACTGGTCAGTTTCTGCGCCAGCTCCGCGTCGGCATACAGCGTAACCGTCGCTTCCAGCGATCCACCGATACGCTTATCCGCACGCGCCTGCTCAATCACACGGTTAACTTCACCACGAACCTGCAACAGATCGCTCCAGAAAGCGTCATTCATCGGCTCATTATCCGCCACGCCAAACAGGCCGTCGAACCACTCTTCAGTAAACACATACTGCGCACGTTTGCCTGGCAGGTAAGCCCAGATCTCATCCGCGGTAAACGACATGATCGGCGCCATCCAGCGCACCAGCGCTTCAGCGATATACCAAAGTGCGGTCTGACAGCTACGACGCGCCAGGCCATCGGCTTTTGCGGTGTACTGACGGTCTTTGATGATATCCAGATAGAAGGAGCCCATCTCAACCGAACAGAACTGCATCAGGCGTTGCACCACTTCATGGAAATCATAGCTGGCGTAAGAAGCAATGATATCTTCCTGTGCGGCTTTAGCGCGACCTACCGCCCAGCGGTCCAGCAACACCATCTCTTCCGCTTTCACCATATCGGTTTCCGGATTGAAGCCATTCAGATTGGCCAGCAGGAAACGCGCGGTATTACGGATACGACGATAAGAGTCGGCAGAACGTTTCAGAATTTCGTCCGATACCGCCATTTCGCCGGTGTAATCGGTTGATGCCACCCACAGACGCAGAATATCGCCACCCAGCTTATTCATCACATCCTGCGGGCTGACGGTGTTACCGATAGATTTTGACATTTTACGGCCCTGACCATCGACGGTGAAGCCGTGGGTCAGTACCTGACGATAAGGCGCTTTGCCTTTCATCGCGGTAGAAATCATCAGTGAAGACATAAACCAGCCACGATGCTGATCCGAACCTTCCAGATACATATCCGCGCTATGGCCGCCAAACTCAGGGCGCACATCGACAACAGACGAATGGGTAGAGCCGGAGTCAAACCACACATCCAGCGTATCAGGCACTTTTACATAGTCATTAGCGTCATCGCCCAGCAGATCTTTGCTGTCCAGATCCCACCACGCCTGAATGCCATCCACTTCGACCCGTTTAGCCACCGCTTCCATCAGCTCAAGGGAGCGCGGATGCAGCTGCTCGGTCTCTTTATGGACGAACAGCGCCATCGGCACGCCCCAGGTACGCTGACGCGAGATACACCAGTCAGGACGGTTGGCGACCATTGATTCGATACGCGCCTGGCCCCAGTCCGGGATCCACTGCACGCCTTTGATCTCTTTCAGCGACTGCGCGCGCAGGCCTTTCTGATCCATGCTGATAAACCACTGTGGCGTAGCACGGAAGATGATCGGCGTTTTGTGGCGCCAGCAGTGCGGATAGCTGTGGAACATTTTCTCCACATGCAGCAGCGCGCCATGCTCACGTAGCAGCTCAACAATCATATCGTTGGCTTTAAATACCTGCACGCCATCCAGCGTTGGATAAGTACCGGTGATATAGGTGCCGTCCGGACCGACCGGGTTAGCGGTTTCCAGACCATATTTCTGCCCGATAACATAGTCATCCGGGCCGTGACCAGGGGCGGTATGCACCGCACCGGTACCGGCGTCCAGGGTAACATGCTCGCCGAGTACCACTGGCACATCAAAGCCAAGGAAGGGATGCTGGAAACGCATCAGTTCCAGCTCAGCGCCGGTAGTGCTGCCCAGCACCGTCCACTCGCTGACGCCAGCGCGTTTCATGACACTCTCAACCAGATCTTTGGCGAGGATCAGCGCCTTACCATCAATCTGCACCAGCTGGTATTCAAATTCCGGATGCAGTGAGATCGCGCGGTTAGCTGGCATGGTCCACGGGGTGGTGGTCCAGATCACCAGCGCAACCGGGCCATTAACGCTGGCGGCGCCAAATCTGGCGCTCACCGCAGCGCTATCCACCGCATTAAACATCACGTCAATCGAAGGGGAGGTTTTATCGATATACTCCACTTCCGCTTCCGCCAGCGCGGAACGGCAGTCCAGACACCAGTGCACCGGCTTGGCGCCTTTATGCAGGTGGCCATTGCCGATGATTTTACCCAGCGCACGGATGATATTGGCTTCGGTCTGGAAGTTCATCGTCAGATAAGGACGGTCCCAGTCACCGAGTACGCCAAGACGGATAAAGTCAGCTTTCTGACCTTCAACCTGCTCAGCGGCATATTTGCGGCAGGCAGCACGGAACTCAGCCGCGCTCACTTTCTCGCCCGGCTTACCGATCATCTGCTCAACTTTATGTTCGATTGGCAAACCGTGACAGTCCCAGCCCGGCACATACGGCGAATCATAGCCAGCCATGCCTTTGGACTTCACAATAATGTCTTTCAGAATCTTGTTAACTGAGTGACCAATATGAATACTGCCGTTCGCGTAAGGAGGGCCATCGTGCAGAATAAAGGTTTTTTTCCCTTTTTTGGCTTCGCGGATGATGCCGTACAGATTGTCAGCATACCAACGTTGCAGCATTCCCGGTTCGCGTTTGGCCAGATCGCCACGCATCGGGAACCCCGTTTCCGGCAAATTCAGGGTAGATTTATAGTCACTCATCAGATTCTCGGTTCCGTATGTCGGTTTCGTCGGTTCTTAAACCGGTGTTGGTAGCCCAAAAAAGTTTCGGGCAGTCACCACATCTTTAGCAATTTGCTCTTTTAGCGCGTCAAGCGATGCGAATCGCTGCTCGCTGCGAATTTTTTGACAGAGCACCACATCGATATGGCGTCCGTACAGGTTCATTGCAACGTCCAGCAGATGAACTTCTAACTGCTGACGTAACCCGGCAACGGTCGGGCGGGTACCTATATTGGCCACGCCGGGCAACGGCTGCTCAGCAAGGCCATAAACTTCAACGGCATACACCCCTTTAACCGGCGAAACTGAACGCCGTAGCGGAATATTCGCCGTCGGAAAACCGATGGTGCGTCCCAGCGCATCGCCATGCACCACCCGGCCAGAAATACTGAAGGGATGCCCCAAAAGCGACTGCGCCAGCGCCAGATTATCCTCCGCCAGCGCCTGACGCACCGCGGTGCTGCTAATACGCTTACCGTCATCGCAGAATGTCTGGGTGCTGATGACATCAAAGCCATATTCGACGCCCGCTTTCTGTAATAACAGGAAATCCCCCTGGCGACCAGCGCCAAAACGGAAATCATCGCCTACCGCCAGCAGCTGCACGCCGAGCTTGTTTACCAGCAGATCGGCAACAAAGCTTTGCGCAGTCTGTGCAGCGAAACGGCGGTCAAAGCGCACGCAAAGCACCGCATCGACACCCGCTTCGGCCAGATAACGCACTTTTTCACGCAAACGCGTCAGACGCGCTGGCGCCTTGTCGGCGGCAAAAAGCTCCAGTGGCTGCGGCTCAAACAGCATCACCATGACCGGTAAGCCACGTTTACGCCCTTCTGTGCACAGACGCGCCAGCAGAGACTGATGACCGCGATGCACGCCGTCAAAGTTACCTATGGTCAGCACGCAGCCGCGATGCTGCTCTCTGAGATTATGTATGCCGCGGATAAACTTCATGGCTGGCTCAAATTTGTGGAAATCGGCGGATTATACCTTGTACAGCGGTTAAGGTTAACCCGCGATTGATCCCTTTACGGCATTCTGGGGGCAATTTCAGTAAGATGGCGGCCAGTGAGTCAGATATCAGACAATTTTATTGGGAAAGACTGTATTCATCCCCACGATGCTGGTAGAATCCTGCGCCATCACAACGTAATCAAGTGTCGTCATTTTAAACGGCGCTTATTTGCACAAATCCATTGACAAACGAAGGCTGAAAAGGCATATTCCACGGCCTTTGAATTGTCCTCAATAGAATATATTTGGGAGTTGGACCTTGGCTAATATCAAATCAGCTAAGAAACGCGCCGTAACATCTGAGAAGCGTCGTAAGCATAACGCAAGCAACCGCTCAATGATGCGTACTTTCATTAAGAAAGTATACGCGGCCATCGCTGCTGGCGATAAAGAAGTTGCTCTGAAAGCATTTAACGAAATGCAACCAATTGTGGACCGTCAGGCTAGTAAAGGCCTGATCCACAAGAACAAAGCTGCACGTCATAAGTCAAACCTGACTGCACAGATCAACAAACTGGCTTAATGCTAATTTGTTAATCGGCTTTGAAAGAACCGGCGCCTGCGCCGGTTTTTTTATGCTTTTTTTTACCCACTACGGGCGGCGAAAACGCCGCCCCTACATCAGATCTTCGTAGGGGCGGCGTTTTCGCCGCCCCTGTTGATAATTTCAGGCGGGAAACAACGCGGTAAAATCTTTGTTGCAGATGCGCTGCACCGCCGGGTGCTGGATCATGCGCTCAGCAAAAATCACGTGATACTCTTCAGTAACATTATCAATACGACCAATCTCAACGATCTCATCATCACTATAGATATCCTGCCCATACAGCGACGGCGCGACAAAAATCGCATTGTTCGAGGCGCCAAACGCCTTCATTAACGCGGCATCATCAAATTCACCAAGAATCTCCACCTGCAGCCCCTGTGAATGAAACCAGTTCAGCAACCTGCGACCAAGCATCGAACGCCGTCCGGGGATCAGCAAACGTCGCTGCTCAAGGCAGGCGGGAAAGCTTTTGTCAGGAAGCGGGCGCGTACACCAGAAACTGATGCCACACTCGCCAAGTTTGACCGAGAACAGCCCTTCCTGCTGCGTGGAATCGATCGGACAATCTGAGAGGATCATATCCAGCTTATGCTGACTCAACTGCTCCAGCAGCATTTCATGGGTCGACTCATAACAGCGCAGATGAATTTTTTCATCATCCCGCACCGCGGTTTCCAGTACCTGGCTCACCAGCCGCTTCGATAACGCATCCGCCACACCGACATCAAACAACAGGTTCGACTCCTTGCGGTAGTTGACGATATCCAGCATCTCCTGACTCAGGGTAAACATGCGATCGGCATAACGAAACACCAGCTGTCCCAGCTCCGAAGGCACCACACCACGCCCCTGACGCTTAAACAACTTGCCCTGCAAACGATCTTCCAGTGCTTTTATTTGTCCGGTAATGGTTTGCGGCGTCAAAAACAGGGCTTCGGCAGCACCCACAATCGATCCTTCTTTGCACACCTGCCAGAAGTAGTAGAGGTGGTTGTAATTAATATGAGACATACGCACCGATGCGCTCCTGTGTCAGCCGCAATATAGCGCCAGCTTAACCGATAAGCGGGCGCAAAAAACGCGACAAACCTGCCGGAACAGGTTTGACGTTTATTTTAGTTTAACGCGCAGCAGCAGGTAGCCCACCACAGCCGAAGCGATGGAGCCAATCAGAATGCCCAGCTTGGCAAGTGTAATCAGGGCCGGGTCGATATCGCCATAGGCCAGCGTGGCAATAAAGATCGACATGGTAAATCCGATTCCGCACAGTACGCCGACGGCGACAATATTTGACATACTGGTGCCCTGCGGCAGTTTCGCCAGACCAGATTTAACCGCCAGCCAGCAAAACAGGGTAATCCCCAGCGGTTTGCCAATCAGTAAACCAACCATAATCCCCAGTGGCAGCAGCGAGAACATATCGCCAGCGGAAATGCCGTCCAGCACCACACCGGCATTAGCGAAAGCAAACAGCGGCAGAATCAGCCAGCTGACCCACGGATGCAGCCCGTGCTCCAGCTCCTCCGCAGGTGAATGCCCCTCTTTCTTCGCCAGTGGAATAAAGAAACCGACAATCACCCCGGCGAGGGTGGCATGCACGCCAGATTTTAATACCGCCACCCACAACACTATCCCTATCAGCAGATAGAGCGAGGTGCTGCGCACATTAGCCATATTCAGCAGCGCCAGCAACGCAATCGCCGCAGCGGCGACGCCGAGCGCCACCATCGACAACTCGCTGGTGTAGAACAGCGCAATAATAATAATCGCACCGAGATCGTCGATAATCGCCAGCGCCATCAGGAAAATTTTTAGCGCCGGTGGCACCCGGCTTCCCAGTAACGCCAGAATACCTAACGCAAAAGCGATATCGGTAGCGGTCGGGATCGCCCAGCCGCTGCGCGTCACCTCATCACCACCGTTAAACGCGAGGAACAGCAGTCCCGGCGCCACCATGCCGCCAAGGGCGGCAATCAGCGGGAATATCGCCCGATCGCGGCTGGCTAATGCCCCCACCATCAGCTCGCGCTTCACTTCCAGACCAATCATCAGGAAGAACAGCGCCATCAGCGCATCATTGATCCACAGCAGCAGATTTTTGCTGACATCCAGTGCGCCAAAGCGGAATTCAACCGGCGTCGCCAGCAGCGCCAGATAGCCTTGTTGAGTCGCAGTATTATTCGCCAGAATCATCGCCAGCGCGGCGGCCAGAATCAGTACCACCCCGCTGGTGGCCTCATTGTTTAGCAAACGCCTGATGTGAAAGAGCATATTATTTAATTCCTGTGTGTTACATGTTTCAGTATCTGTTAACCAGCATACGCCGTTTAAAGACTCGAAAATAACAGTTTATTTATGGCTTAATGCTCGAAATTACCGAAACATAACGCCAGGCGCAAAACGCTGTCGCTCGGTTGCTGGTCAAAAACATTAACTATAGAATGCCTCTTCGTTCTCCTGTGGTGACCCGTTAATGGCAATGAAACACAGCTCGCAATCAGGCATGACCATAGCTGACGTCGCCAGACTGGCGGGGGTTGCGCCGATTACCGTCTCACGCGTGCTTAATCAGCCGGCGCAGGTAAAACCCGCGACGCTGGAAAAAGTGCGGCGGGTGATTGAGGAAACCGGTTTTGTACGCAATCAGATCGCCGGTGCGCTGGCCTCTAATCGCAGTCGTCTGGTGGCGGTGATTGTGCCAATGCTCACCAATCCGATTTTTTCCGATACCTTCCAGGCGATTGCTGAAAAACTGGCGGCTGCCGATTACCAGGTACTGCTGGGAACCTCGGGCTATCAGGCACAGCATGAGCAGGAGCTGCTGGAAGTGATCCTCAGCCGCCGTCCTGATGGCATTATCCTTACCGGCACCCTGCACACCGAAGACAGCCGTAAGCGGCTGCGCGCCACCCGGGTGCCGGTGGTTGAGACCTGGGATATTTCGCCGGATCCGATCGATATGCTGATTGGCTTTTCCCATGAAGACACCGGGCGGGCCATCGCACTGCATCTGCTGGCGAAAAATTACCGCCATTTTGCCTTGCTGTCGGTGGACGATCCGCGTGGTTCGCTGCGCGCCAAATCCTTTATCCATACGCTGAATGCCAATGGCATTCACGATGTGCAGCAGCACTACTTCTCCGGCCTGCCAACGCTGCAACAAGGGCGTGAAGGCCTGAGCGCGCTGCTGACCAGTACGCCGCGTCCGCTGATGGTGGTCTGCACTTCCGATACCATTGCCCATGGCGTACTAACCGAAGCCGCCAGCCGCGGCATTAAAGTGCCGCAGGAGATTGCAGTATTTGGCTTTGGTGATATGAATTTTGCCGCCCATACCTTCCCCCCGCTTTCGACGGTCAAAATCGATGGCAAAAAGATCGGCCAGCTGGCCGCCAGCGCCCTGCTTGATCGGCTGAAAGGCGATGATGCGGCGGCGATTTATCGCGATATTGGCTTCACGATTATCGATCGCGACAGCACCTTTAACGGTTGATTAACAAGCAACAATATTTGTCGCCTGGCTCCCATTTTTCACTGCTGATGCTTGCAAGGCAGTCAGTCACTGCTCAGTATTCAGCTCTAATGGTTGCGCAACCATATACGGGCTGATTTGATATTAAATCATTACTATCAATGAAATACTGGAATAAATCATGTCACAAAATACCTCACCCCATGAAACTACATATAAAAATGGTAGCGCAACCATTTCCACTACGGCGACAGCGTTAAAAGCCACCCGCGTACGTTATGGCATTATGGTGATGCTGTTTTTTATGACCGCGATGAACTATGCCGACCGGGCGACCCTGTCGATTACTGGTACCGCCATTAAATCCAGCTTTGGTCTCTCTTCCGTCACCCTGGGCTATATGTTTTCCGCCTTTGCGTGGACCTATGTGATTGCTCAGATCCCTGGCGGCCGCCTGCTGGATCGCTACGGCTCACGCCGGGTATACGCCATCAGTATTTTCCTCTGGTCGATTCTGACCTTCAGTATGGGATTTGTCGCTGGCCTGCCAGCGGTAATCGGCATTACCGCGCTGTTTGTGCTGCGCATTCTGATTGGTCTGGCGGAAGCCCCGGCCTTCCCCGGCAATAGCCGGATTGTCGCCACCTGGTTCCCGGCCTCGGAACGCGGCACCACCTCAGCACTGTTTACCTCAGCCTCCTACTTTGCCACCGTGGTGTTTGCGCCGGTGATGGGTTGGGTCACCCAGCGCTTTGGCTGGCAGTATGTCTATCTGATGATGGGCACCCTCGGCATGCTGCTGACGCTGATCTGGCTGCGGGTGATGTTTATGCCGAAAGAGCATCCGCGGATTAACCAAAGCGAGCTGGATTACATCACCGCGGGCGGTGCGCTGGTGGATATGGACAGCAGGCACCAGCAAGGACAACCGGCAAAACCAACGGTCGCCACCTGGCCCTGCGTGCGTGAAATTCTTTCCAGCCGAATGATGCTGGGGATTCTGATCGGCCAGTACTGCGTAACCACCCTGACCTACTTCTTTCTGACCTGGTTCCCGATCTATCTGGTGCAGGATCGCGGCATGTCGATCCTGAAAACCGGCTTTATCGCGGTGATCCCGGCGATCTGCGGCTTTATCGGCGGCGTGCTGGGCGGCGTGGTGTCTGATCGCCTGATTAAAAACGGTGTCTCAATTACCTGGGCGCGCAAGATTCCAATCGTATTTGGCATGCTGCTCTCTACCACCATGATTATCTGTAACTACCTCGATACCGAATGGCTGATCGTGGCGATTATGGCGATGGCCTTCTTTGGCAAAGGTTTTGGCGCCCAGGGCTGGGGCGTGATGTCAGATGTGGTGCCAAAGCAGGCCAGTGGCCTCGCCGGTTCGCTGTTTAACGGCATTGGTAATATCGCCGGTATCACCACCCCCATTATTATCGGCTACCTGGTGAACGAAGCGGGCAACTTCTCTATCGCCCTCTCCTTTGTGGCGGCCAATGCGCTGGGGGCGATTGTCTGTTATCTGCTGGTGGTCGGGCCAATTAAGCGCCTTGAACTGAAAAAATCACTGATTGTTCATTAATTATTTACAAGGAAATCACCATGAAGATTGTCATGATCGGCGAAGCGGCCACTCACCAGCAGGAGATTGCGCAGGCACTCGATTTCCCCGCCGAGTTTATTGCCCTCCCCCGTGAAGCTCATGAGTCTGCACAATGGGACGACCAGATTGACGGCGCGGATGTGCTGGTCGCGATGCGTTTTCAGCGTAAAACCCCGCCTCCGGCGTTCCGTCTGCTGCACGTTCCCGGCGCCGGGCTGGACGGGATCGACTTTGCCGCACTGCCAGCCGATTGCAGCGTCTGTAATGTCTATGAACATGAAATCCCGATGGCGGAATATACCCTTGCCGCGATGCTACAGCATGAGGTGCGGCTGGTGACGCTGCGCGCCAGCTTTGACAGTCAGCACTGGTCAGAAACCTATCTGTCACGCACGCCGCGCGGCGAACTTTATGGCCGCACGCTGCTGATTGTCGGCTTTGGCCGCATTGGCCAGGCGATCGCCAGCCGCGCTCAGGCGTTTGGCGTACGGGTGATAGCCATTTCCGGCCATGCGCAGGATGGCAAAGTGGAGGGTCCGGCGGATGAAGCCTGGCATCCGGATACATTGCTGGAGCATCTGCCGCGCGCCGATTATGTGGTGCTCTCCTGCCCGCTCAATGATAAAACGCGCGACTCCTTTGGCCACGCGCAACTGGATGCGATGCGCGCTGATGCGGTGCTGATTAATATTGCCCGCGCCGCCGTGGTCAATGAGCAGGCGCTGTATGAAGCGCTGGAGCAGCAAAAAATCTCCCGCGCTTTTCTCGACGTCTGGTATCAGTACCCGGCGGGCAGCAGTGACCAGGTCGCGCCAGCGCACTACCGTTTTGAACAGCTGCCAAATGCGGTCTGCACACCGCACATCTCCGGCTGGACCACCGGTCTGTTTGCCCGCCGCTATGCGTTAATCGCCGATAATATCCAGCGTCTGCAACAGCATCGCCCGTTTAACAATCTTGTCCACGGTAAGGCGCAGCAATGAAAATCACCCGTATTGAAACCACCCGGGTTAAAAGCCTCGCGAACCTGCTGTGGGTGGAGATCCATACCGATGAGGGACTGGTCGGTCTGGGCGAAACCTTTCGTGGCGCAGAAGCGGTGGAAGCCTATATCCACTCCGTCTCGGCGCCCCTGCTGCTGGGCAAGGAGGCCGGACAGATTGAGCGGCATAATCGCACCCTGCTGCGCGGCTATCTGGGCTTTAACGGTTCGGGCGTGGAAACGCGCGCGGCATCCGCAATTGATATCGCGCTGTGGGATCTGTTGGGGAAATCGCTTAACCAGCCGCTGTATCAGCTGCTGGGCGGGCTATGCCATGACCGCATGCGCGCTTACAACACCTGCGCTGGCGTCAGTTTTAACAGTCAGGGCGAGCAGCGGCGGGTGATAGCGCAAGGTGACAGCAAACCGAGCGGACGTTACGACGACCAGGTGGCTTTCCTCGAATGTCCGGACGAACTGGCGCAAAGCCTGATTGAGGAAGGATTTAGCGCGATGAAGATCTGGCCGGCAGACAGCTTTGCCGCCGCCAGCGGCGGCCAGTACATCAGCAGCGCCGATATTAAAAAAGCTATCGCGCCGTTTGAAAAGATCCGCCGGGCAGTGGGCGATCGCATTGAACTGATGTGCGAATTCCATTCGTTATGGAATACCAGCAGTGCGCTGGCGATTGCTAAGCCGCTGCGCGAACTGAATATTTTCTGGGCCGAGGATCCGATAAAAATGGATTCACCGCAGGCGCTGGCGGATTATCGCCGGCTGTCAGGATTACCGGTGTGCGGCAGTGAAACGCTGGCGGCTACCAGTAATTTCCGCGATCACCTGGCGGCTGATGCGCTCGATTATGTGATGCTCGATCTGTCATGGTGCGGCGGGATCACCGAAGCGAAAAAAATTGCTGCGCTGGCGGAAGCGTATCAGAAGCCGATTGCGCCTCATGACTGCACCGGTCCGGTGGTATTAATGGCGTCATTGCATCTGGGTTTATCATCGCCAAATGCGATTTTCCAGGAGGTGGTGCGCGCTTATCTGGCAGGATTCTATGGCGATCTGGTCAGCACGCTGCCGACGCTGGAGAACGGCTGGTTATCACCACCGCAGGGGCCAGGACTGGGTACTGCACTGAGCGATGCGCTGCGTGCGCGAGCGGATGTGGTGGTAAGAAGTTCGGGATTGTAACCGGACTACGTGAACGGGAGCCGCCGATAGCGGCTCCCTCTGGCGATCGCTTACAGTGAGCAATACACGCGAGCTTCACGCGGTGTATAGATACCGAAAGTGACCACGCCCAGCAGGCCGTTAACAAAAGTCTGCTGCGTTTCTACACGCGCCACTTTGTCCTGGCCGCCACAGATTGCGGCTGCATCCAGCGTTTTTTTCTGGCCAATACCAGAAACAAAGAAATGATGAGTAGTAACTTGTTTCGGTGCAGAAGTCTGGTTCTGTTTCAAAACGAAAGATTGCTGCGCACAGCCGGTTAACAGCAGAGCAAATACGGCAGTTGCCAGAAACTTTTTCATAAATGTCCTTATATTCATTAGAAAAATTGCACAGGCATCAGATAACAAACTGGAATCTATTGCAACAACAGGAAACATTTATAGTGCAATTCCTGACAATGTGCTGACAAAACAGCAATAGTCAGAATGAACGGCAATCAGCGGCATGAAGCCAGGGGAGGGATAATTAACAGAAATTGCTCCCTGCCGCAGGCAGGGAGCAATGCAGATTAACGGGTTAAATCGTCAAAAAACTTTTTTACACCGTCAAAGAAGCTTTTGGAGCGTGGGCTGTTTTTCTCGCCGGATGGACCGCCGAAGCTCTCTTCCAGCTCGCGCAACAGTGCCTTCTGCTTGTCATTCAGGCTAACCGGCGTTTCCACCACAACACGGCACAGCAGGTCGCCCTGAGCGCCGCCGCGTACGGATTTCACACCTTTACCGCGCATGCGGAACAGCTTACCAGTCTGCGTTTCCGCCGGTACTTTCAGGTTGACGCGACCATCAAGGGTCGGCACTGCAATCTCGCCACCCAGTGCAGCCATGGCGAAATTGATCGGCACTTCGCAGTACAGGTTATTATCTTCACGTTCAAAAATTGGGTGTTTCTTCACCTGCACCTGAACGTAGAGATCGCCTGCTGGCGCGCCGTGTTCACCGGCTTCACCTTCACCGGTCAGACGAATACGGTCACCGGTATCAACACCCGCCGGGATTTTCACCGACAGCGTTTTGGCCTTCTCGACACGGCCGTGGCCATGGCAGGCGTTACAAGGATCTTTAATTACCGAGCCACGCCCGTGACAGGTCGGACACGCCTGCTGCACGGTAAAGAAGCCCTGACGCATCTGCACCTGGCCAGCACCATGACAGGTTGAACAGGTTTGCGGCTTCGTCCCTGATTTCGCACCGCTGCCGTGGCAAACGTCACACTCTTCCAGGGTAGGAATACGGATCTCTTTGGTCACGCCGCGCACTGCTTCTTCCAGCGAGAGTTCCATGTTGTAGCGTAAATCAGCGCCACGTGCGGCACGCTGACGGCGTCCCCCACCAAAGATATCGCCAAATACGTCGCCAAAGATATCACTGAAGTCAGCGCCGCCGCCGCCGAAACCGCCGCCGCCATGACCACCGCCCATACCGCCCTGTTCAAAGGCTGCATGGCCGTACTGGTCGTACGCCGCACGTTTCTGCGCATCGGTCAGAATCTCGTAGGCTTCCTTAACTTCTTTAAATTTACCTTCGGCATCCTTTTCCTGATTACGGTCAGGATGGAATTTCATTGCCAGGCGTTTGTAGGCCTTTTTGATTTCACGCTCATCCGCAGATTTCGGAACGCCTAAAACCTCGTAATAGTCTCTTTTCGCCATTGTTATTTGTCCTGCCCTTAACATGCGTGCACGGGCGTGGAGAGATCTCCTACGCCCGTGCTGGTTACCTTTACCCGTTGTAATGGTTGAATATTACGCCGGGTACCTGAAACTCCGTAGGGGGGCCATCACTGCCCCCCTTTCCGTTCAGGGCTTATTTTTTGTCGTCTTTTACTTCTTCGAATTCAGCATCGACAACGTCGTCATCTTTCTTCGCAGAAGCGTCGCCTGCATCGGCGCCAGCGCCAGCCTGCTGCTGCTGAGCAAATTCCATCAGCTTGCTGGAAACTTCCATCAGCGCCTGCATTTTGGCTTCGATCTCAGCTTTATCTTCGCCTTTCAGCGCAGTGTTCAGCTCAGCCAGAGCCGCTTCAATCGGCGCTTTGTCGTCTGCTGGCAGTTTATCGCCCGCTTCGTCCAGCTGCTTACGCGTGCTGTGCGACAGATGATCGGCCTGGTTACGTACCTGCACCAGCTCTTCGAACTTACGGTCAGCTTCAGCGTTAGCTTCAGCATCACGCACCATTTTCGCGATCTCTTCTTCGTTCAGACCAGAAGAAGCCTTGATGGTGATCTTCTGCTCACGACCGCTGTTTTTGTCCTTCGCTGACACATGCAGGATACCATCGGCATCGATGTCGAAAGTGACTTCGATCTGTGGCATACCGCGCGGCGCAGCCTGGATGCCGTCGAGGTTAAACTGACCCAGTGATTTGTTATCACCGGCACGTTTACGCTCACCCTGCACCACATGAATGGTCACCGCAGACTGGTTATCTTCCGCCGTAGAGAACACCTGACTGTGTTTCGTCGGGATAGTGGTGTTCTTGTTGATCAGCGCAGTCATCACGCCGCCCATGGTTTCGATACCCAGTGACAGCGGGGTTACGTCCAGCAGCAGCACGTCTTTCACGTCGCCCGCCAGAACACCACCCTGTACTGCAGCACCTACCGCTACCGCTTCGTCCGGGTTCACATCTTTACGCGGCTCTTTACCAAAGAACTCAGCCACTTTCGCCTGAACCATTGGCATACGCGTCTGACCGCCGACCAGGATCACGTCGTTGATGTCGGAAACCGACAGACCCGCATCCTGCAACGCCACTTTCAGTGGTTCGATAGAGCGTGCCACCAGGTCTTCAACCAGTGATTCCAGCTTCGCACGAGTCACTTTGATGTTCAGGTGTTTAGGACCTGTAGCATCAGCAGTGATGTACGGCAGGTTCACGTCGGTCTGCTGAGCAGAAGAGAGCTCAATTTTCGCTTTCTCTGCGGCTTCTTTCAGACGCTGCATCGCCAGTGGATCGTTGTGCAGATCGATGCCCTGATCTTTCTTAAACTCAGCCACCAGGTAGTTAATCATGCGGCTGTCGAAGTCTTCACCACCGAGGTGAGTATCACCGTTGGTCGCCAGCACTTCGAAGGTTTTTTCGCCATCAGCATCATCGATTTCAATGATGGAGATATCGAAAGTACCACCGCCGAGGTCGTAAACCGCGATAGTGCGGTTGCCAACTTCTTTATCCAGACCGTAAGCCAGTGCGGCGGCGGTTGGTTCGTTAATGATACGTTTTACTTCCAGACCAGCGATACGGCCGGCGTCTTTCGTTGCCTGACGCTGAGCATCGTTAAAGTAAGCTGGTACAGTGATAACCGCTTCAGTTACTGGTTCGCCCAGATAATCTTCCGCCGTTTTCTTCATTTTCTTCAGCACTTCCGCAGAAATCTGCGGTGGCGCCAGTTTCTGGCCTTTTACGTCAATCCACGCATCGCCGTTATCGGCTGCGATGATTTTGTAAGGCATGATTTTCAGGTCACGCTGTGCTTCTTCGTCCTGGAAGCGACGGCCAATCAGGCGCTTAATCGCGAACAGGGTGTTCTGCGGGTTGGTCACAGCCTGACGTTTAGCAGGCTGACCTACCAGAATCTCACCATCCTGCGTGTAAGCAATGATTGAAGGAGTGGTGCGATCGCCTTCCGCATTTTCCAGCACGCGAGCTTTGCCGCCATCCATAATCGCAACACAAGAGTTGGTTGTACCCAGGTCAATACCAATAATCTTACCCATCTAAACGTCTCCTACTTAAATTCGTCAATTCGTAATCAATCTGATTGTGAACCAGTTATGTGGGCGAATTGCGTTATTTCAACCAACAACAACTGCTTTTTTTCCGGTCCAACAACTATTGGATGAGAAGTAAGTGGGGCCGCTTCTGACAGCATCAAGGGTTAAAACTAAAAAAATTTTCATTTTGATGAAAAAAAACAGGCCCGCATCAGCGGGCCTGTCAGTAAACACAAGGTCAGATTAACGGGCGCTGACTTCACGCATCAGCCCCTGCTGACGACGCTCTGCGGCCAGCCACACGCCCAGCAGCAAGCCCATCAGCGCCAGCGCCACCACATACCACGCGGGCGCCATTGGCGTGTACTTCATCATCAGGGTGACGGAAATCGGCGTCAGGCCACCGAAAATGGCGTAAGCGACGTTATAAGAAAAAGAGATACCGGTAAAACGCACTTCGGCCGGAAAGGCATGCACCATCACAAACGGCACCACGCCGACCACCCCCACGCTGAGTCCGGCAATGGCGTAGGCGAGGAACAGATATTGCGGCGCCACCGCGGTGCTGTGGAAAAACCCCCAGCTGCAGATCGCCAGCAGCAGGCTGCCGACCGTCAGGACTTTCGCCGCGCCGAAGCGATCAACCAGCAGACCGGCGATAATGCAGCCTGTCATCAGCATCACGGTCGCCACGCTGTTGGCCTGCAACGCAGTGGCGGCGGCAATGCCATGCTGTTTTTGCATCAGGGTTGGCGCCATCAGGATCACCACCACAATGCAGGCCGAGAGCAGCCAGGTCAGCAGCATCGACACCACGACCCCACGCTTATGCTCCGCCAGTACGGTTTTCAGCGGCAGCGCCTCAGACAGCGCTTTACGCGCCTGCATTTCACGGAATACCGGGGTTTCCTGTAACCAGCGGCGCAGATACATCGCCAGCAGACCAAAAATACCGCCAAGGAAGAACGGAATACGCCAGCCGGTGGCGGCAATCGCCTGTGGCGTCATAGTGGTATTGATCAGTGTGGCGACCAGCGATCCGAGCAGGATGCCAAAGGTGAGTCCGGCGGTCAGCGTGCCACAGGCGATGCCAGTGCGTTTTTCCGGCACATGTTCGGCGACAAATACCCAGGCGCCCGGCACTTCACCGCCGATTGCTGCGCCCTGCAACATGCGCATCAGCAGTAACAGCAATGGCGCGGCAATGCCGATGCTCTGGTAAGTGGGCAGCAGACCCATCGCCAGCGTCGGCAGCGCCATCAGCAGAATACTCAGGCTGAACATCTTCTTGCGCCCGACCCGATCGCCAAAGTGCGCCATAATAATGCCGCCCAGCGGACGCGCCAGATAACCGGCGGCAAAGATACCAAAGGTCTGCACCTGGCGTAGCCATTCCGGAATATCCGGCGGGAAGAACAGTTCGCCAATCACCGCCGCGAAAAAGACGAAGATAATAAAGTCGTAGAACTCCAGCGCACCACCCAGTGCCGCCAGAGAGAGGGTTTTGTAATCCTGCCGGTTTAAGCGGCGTGCGATATCGTGATCCATAATTTTTCGTGCATTTCCAGAGGCAGAAGAAAAAAGTATAGCTGTAGCTGTAAAGCTGCGATGACTATACCGTCAATTTCTCGCTACACCCAGTCGTGCTGGATCTTATGCCTGAAAAATTCGTTTTTCAGTTGTTTGTGTCACGTCTTGCGCTTTTAGGACGAAAAGCTGCTACTACCGCCCCGTCAGTTTCCACATACGGGCCTTCCAGCAGCTGAATGCAGTAAGGAACGCTGGCAAAGATGCCATGCACACGCGTATTACCCTGCTCATCTTTCAGCCCTTCCAGCGTCTCTTTAATCGATTTCGGCTGGCCTGGCAGATTAAGAATCAGCGACTGTTTGCGGATCACCCCGACCTGGCGCGAGAGAATCGCGGTCGGCACAAAATTCAGGCTGATTTGCCGCATCTGCTCGCCAAAACCAGGCATTTCGCGATCGGCCACCGCCAGCGTGGCGTCTGGCGTCACATCGCGACGCGCCGGACCGGTGCCGCCGGTAGTCAGCACCAGATGGCAGAACATCTCGTCCACCAGCTCACAAATCGCCTGCTCAATCATCGGCTGCTCATCGGGCACCAGACGTTTTTCCAGTTCGAAAGGGGTGGTGATCGCCTGTCCCAGCCACGCCTCAAGCGCGGGCAAACCCAGATCCTGATAAATGCCGTTTGAGGCGCGGTCGGAAACCGAGATCAATCCTATGCGTAGTGTATTCATTGTCAGTTCGCTGCGTAGTCGCGGCCAGTCAGAAACGGCGCGGTTTTTGAAGAAGGGTTGTCAGCAAGAATAAACCATCGGGGCGGGAAAGAGAAAGTGGCCGCTTGCCGGCCACCTGAAAACCATTACAGCAGATCGGCAATCATCTTCTCAAGTTTGCCCTGGTCGATGGCAAAGTTACGAATGCCTTCTGCCAGTTTAGCGACCGCCATTGGGTCCTGGTTGTGCTGCCACAGGAACTCAGATTCGGTCATTTTCGCCGGACGCGCTTTCACTTCGCCTTTAAAGCTCAGTTTACGCTCAACGGTGCCTTCGCTTTCCGCCAGCTCTTTCAGCAGGCCAGGGGAGATAGTCAGACGGTCACAGCCTGCCAGTTCCAGAATCTCACCAACGTTACGGAAGCTTGCGCCCATCACCACGGTTTCATAGCCGTGCTGCTTGTAGTACTGATAGATTTCAGCCACTGAAACCACGCCTGGATCTTCGTGCGGCGCGTACTCTTTTTTGTCGGTATTCGCTTTGTACCAGTCAAGGATACGGCCAACAAAAGGAGAGATCAGGAAGGCGCCCGCTTCTGCACAAGCACGTGCCTGCGCAAAGGAGAACAGCAGGGTCAGGTTACAGTTGATGCCTTCTTTTTCCAGCTGCTCAGCGGCACGGATACCCTGCCAGGTGGAAGCCAGTTTGATCAGGATACGGTCGTTGCTGATACCTGCATCGTTGTACAGTTTGATCAGGCTACGCGCCTTGGCGATGCTGGCTTCGGTGTCGTAAGAGAGACGAGCATCAACTTCAGTAGAGATACGGCCGGGGATCAGCTTCAGGATTTCCAGACCGATATTCACCGCCAGTTTATCGGAGGTGTACTGAATCTGTTCTGCTTTATCGCTGCTCTGATCGCGCGCCCAGGCGATCGCTTCATCGATCAGTTTGCGGTATTCAGGGATTTGCGCGGCGTTCAGAATCAGAGAAGGGTTGGTGGTGGCATCCTGCGGCTGATACAGCTTCATCGCTGCGATATCGCCGGTGTCAGCAACCACAGTAGTCAGCTGACGTAAGGAAGTAAGTTTGTCCGTCATAGTTGTCATTCTCATTAGGTTAGACTGTCGAGGGGTAAAAAGTCTGTGGTCGATAATATCACGCGCAACTGACCACGCAAGGTAAGGTTGCCGCTAAACCGATAGCCAGCGCGAATCGTAATGATTTGCCTGACCTGATGGCTTTTTTGCTACAGTATGCGGGACTAACCATACGAATAAACAGAAGAAAACCCTGCGGGGCAGCTGAGGAACAGAACGATGTTGATGGTAATCTCTCCGGCCAAAACGCTGGATTTTGACAGCCCGCTGGCGACCCAAAAATTTACCCAATCCGCACTTCTCGACAAATCGCAGCAGCTGATCGAGTTGGCGCGCGATCTGTCACCGGCGCAGATTGGTTCGCTGATGCATATCAGCGATAAGCTGGCGGAACTTAACGCCCAACGTTTTAACGACTGGCAGCCGCCCTTCTCACTCGACAATGCACGACAGGCGATCCTGGCGTTTAAAGGCGATGTCTATACCGGCTTGCAGGCGGAAGATTTTAGCGCCAAAGATTTCGACTTTGCCCAGCAGCATCTGCGGATGCTTTCCGGCCTGTATGGCCTGTTGCGTCCGCTTGATTTAATGCAGGCCTATCGTCTGGAGATGGGCATTAAGCTGGCTAATCCGGCAGGGAAAGATCTCTATACCTTCTGGGGCGATACCCTGACCGAAGCGCTGAATGATGCGCTGGCGGAGCAAGGCGACGATGTGCTGATTAACCTCGCTTCTGATGAGTATTTTAAAGCGGTGAAGCCGAAGAAACTTAACGGGCAGATCATTAAACCGGTGTTTCTCGATGAGAAAAACGGCAAATTTAAGGTAATCAGTTTTTACGCCAAAAAAGCGCGTGGGCTGATGAGCCGCTATATCATTCAGCAACGTCTGAGCAGACCAGCGCAGCTGAAAAAGTTCGACCTTGAAGGTTACTTTTTTGACAGTGAAGCCAGTTCAGCGCTTGAACTGGTGTTTAAACGCCACGAGCAGAAATAAATACCTTTGCGGCTTGCGGGCGGCGAAAACGCCGCCCCTACGTTCATCTGGTGTAGGGGCGGCGTTTTCGCCGCCCGTCCCACAACAAGGTCCTACTTCAGCAAAAACGCCCGCAGCTCAGCAAAATCCGCCTTCATAGTATGCGAAAGCAGATCGAGATCGGCACGCTCCGCCAGTTCTGGCGGCAGCGGCAGTTGCTTGCCAAGGATCGCTTCCACGCTCTCTTTAAACTTCGCCGGATGCGCAGTGCCAAGGAACAGGCCAAACTCGCCATCCTGCAGCTGATCGCGCAGCAGACGATAGGCAATCGCCGCATGAGGTTCAGAAACATAACCGATGCTGTCAAGCTCACGCATGGTGGCTTTGGTGGTTTCATCACTCACCGCGCCGGTCGCCAGATCCTGTAAACGCCAGGTTTTACGACGGAACAGCTCTTCGACGCGCGGCCAGTTATTTGGCTGGCTGACATCCATCGCATTCGACAGTGTGGCGACAGTGGCATTTGGCTGCCATTCACCACTGGTCAGGAAGCGCGGCACGGTGTCGTTGGCATTGGTGGCGGCAATAAAGCGCTTCACTGGCAGGCCCAGCGACTTGGCCAGCAGACCCGCGGTCAGATCGCCAAAGTTACCACTCGGCACCGAAATCACCAGCTGGTTACGCTGTTCTTGCGGCAGCTGCGCGACCGCTTCGAAGTAGTAGCAGATCTGCGCCAGCAGACGGCTGATATTGATTGAGTTCGCCGAGTTAAGGCCAATCGCCTTTTTCAGCTCTTCATCATCAAATGCCTGCTTCACCAGCGACTGACAGGCATCGAAATCACCATCAACAGCGATAGTTTCAATGTTGCCGCCCAGCGTACAGAACAGCTTCTCCTGCAACGGACTGATTTTGCCTTGCGGATAGAGGATCACCACGCGCACATTGTCCATGCCGTAAAACGCATGGGCCACTGCGGCACCGGTATCGCCAGAGGTGGCGGTCAGAATGGTGACCTGCTCATCGGCGCCGCTGATATAAGAGAGCATCTGCGCCATAAAACGGCCGCCGAAATCTTTAAACGCCAGCGTCGGGCCATGGAACAGCTCCAGCGCGGCGATATCTTCGGAGACTTTCACCACCGGCGCCGGGAAGGCGAAAGCCTGCTTTACGCGCTCCTTTAACTGGTGCGCTTCAATTTCATCGCCGATAAACGCGGAGAGGATTTTGCTGCTGCGGGTCACGAAATCCAGCTTCAGCATCTCATCGATATCAGTCAGTTCAAACTCAGGCAGCTCCAGTGGGAAAAACAGCCCTTGCTGTTTGCCCAAACCCTGCTTTACCGCCTGGGCAAAGCTGACCTGCTCGTTGTGATCCTTAAGGTTATACAGTTTCATGCGTTATCCCAGTTTACGTGCGCCTGCCGTGTCTAAACGGCAAATATGTACAAAGCCTTCATCATTCTGCAGGTAGTGCTGGCTTAGCCAGTCAGCCATACGCTGCGCGGTATCCGTGTTGTCGCAGACGGCAAACAGCGTCGGGCCGGAGCCGGAAATACCGCAGGCCAGCGCGCCAATATGGTTTGCCGCCTGACGTGCTTCGGCAAAGCCCGGCAGCAGCTTAGTGCGGTAAGGCTCAGCGATCACATCTTTCATCAGTTTCGCCGCCAGCTCAGGCTGCTGCGTGTGGCAGGCATGAATAAAGCCCGCCAGATAGCGGCCATGTTTAATGCAATCTTCTTTGCGATACTGCGCCGGTAAAATCGCCCGCGCTTCGGCAGTGGAGACTTTAATGCCCGGGTAAGCCATTACCCACAGCCAGTCATCAAAGCCTGGCACTTCCTGACTGATAATGCCGTTCTCTTCCAGCATCAGTTGCAAACCGCCGAGGAAACAGGGCGCGACATTATCATAGTGTACGCTGCCAGAAATACGTCCTTCCAGCTCGCCCATCAGCGCCAGCAGCTCGGTATCGCTCAGTGGCTTACCGCAAAACTCATTCATCGCCATCAGGCCAGCCACCACCGAACAGGCAGAAGAGCCCAGTCCGGAGCCGATTGGC
The DNA here is from genome assembly GCF_017875465.1 of Winslowiella toletana. Taxonomy (NCBI): domain Bacteria; kingdom Pseudomonadati; phylum Pseudomonadota; class Gammaproteobacteria; order Enterobacterales; family Erwiniaceae; genus Winslowiella; species Winslowiella toletana. Next base: position 3,160,090 of record NZ_JAGGMQ010000001.1, on the reverse strand, counting down.
ATATTTTTTTCCAGCGTCATCGCCACCGGCACCTGCTTACCGATCGCTTCACAGAAGCGCGCCCAGCACTGGTAAACGATATTCTCTTGCGGATCGGTCGGCAGTTTACTGACGAAGCGTCCTTCATTCACCAGGCTAAAGCTCTCTGCCGCTTCCACGCTGACGCAGTCGCCAAGCAGCGAACCGTCAACCGGCGAAACCGCCGCGCCAAGCACATCAAAGCCGACGCTGACATTGCCAATTGAGGCCGGCGCATAAATTTTTACCATTATTAAACTCCCAACTTCCATGACAGCGTGCGTAACAGATCGGCAAATACCCCGGCGGCAGTCACATCATTCCCGGCGCCGTAACCGCGCAGAACCAGCGGGATCGGCTGATAGTAGCGGCTGTAGAACGCCAGCGCATTCTCACCATTTTTTACTTTATACAGCGGATCATTACCGTCGACGGCGTCAATTTTTACCTTACAGATGCCGCCCTCTTCAATCGCACCGACAAAGCGCAATACTTTACCCTCGGCAGCAGCAGCGGCAACACGCGCACTAAAGGCGGCGTCAAGTTCTGGCAGACGCTGCATAAAGGTTTCGACATCGGCAATCTGATTCAGGCTGTCCGGCAATACCGCTTCAATCTCTATATCGCTCAGCTCCAGCTGATGACCCGCTTCACGGGCGAGGATCAGCAGCTTGCGCGCCACATCCATACCGGAGAGATCGTCACGTGGATCCGGCTCGGTAAAGCCCAGATCGCGCGCCATATTGGTGGCTGCCGACAGTGAAACGCCTTCATCCAGTTTACCAAAAATAAATGACAGCGAACCTGACAGGATCCCGGAGAAGCGAATCAGCTCATCACCGGCATTCAGCAGATTTTGCAGGTTTTCAATCACCGGCAGACCGGCGCCGACATTGGTGTCATACAGGAACTTACGGCGCGATTTCTCCGCCGCGGCGCGCATCTGCTGGTAATAGTTCCATGACGAGGTGTTGGCCTTTTTGTTCGGCGTCACCACATGGAATCCGTCGGCGAGGAAGTCAGCATATTGATCGGCCACCGCCTGGCTGGAGGTACAGTCGACAATCACCGGGTTCAGCAGGTGATACTCTTTCGCCAGTCGTGACAGACGCTCAAGACTGAAAGGCTCTTTTGCCGCCTGTAACGCCTGCTGCCAGTTATCTAACGGCACGCCGTGGACATTGGTCAGTAACGCGCGCGAGTTAGCGATACCGCAGACACGCAGATCGATATGTTTATTCTTCAGCCACGCCTGCTGACGATGCAGCTGCTCGATCAGCGCAGCGCCGACGCCGCCGACGCCAACCACAAACACTTCGATCACCTGATCGGTAGCAAACAGCATCTGATGCACCACGCGCACACCGGTAGTGGCATCGTCATTACTGACCACCACGGAAATTGAGCGCTCGGACGAGCCCTGCGCAATCGCCACAATATTGATATTGGCGCGCGCCAGCGCCGAGAAGAATTTGGCCGAGATACCGCGCAGCGTGCGCATGCCGTCGCCGACGACCGAGATCACCGCCAGCTGCTCCATCACATCGAGCGGCTCCAGCAGGCCATCTTTTAATTCCAGATAGAACTCATCTTCCAGCACACGGCGCGCACGCGCCAGGTCGCCCTGCGATACGCAGAAGCTGATGCTGTATTCGGAAGAGGATTGGGTAATCAGCACCACCGAGATACCAGCGCGTGACATCGCGGCAAACACGCGCGCTGCCATGCCGACCATCCCTTTCATCCCCGGCCCGGAGACGTTAAACATCGCCATATTGTTCAGGTTGGTGATGCCCTTTACCGGGTTTTCATCATCCACCGCATCGCCACCGATCAGAGTGCCGGGCGCTTGCGGGTTGGCGGTATTTTTAATCAGGCAAGGGATCTGGAACTGGGCAATTGGCGTGATGGTGCGTGGATGCAGCACTTTGGCACCGAAGTAGGAAAGCTCCATCGCTTCCTGATAGGACATCGACTTCAGCAGACGCGCATCCGGCACCTGGCGTGGGTCACAGGTATAAACGCCATCAACGTCAGTCCAGATTTCACAACAGTCGGCTCGTAAACAGGCCGCCAGCACCGCTGCCGAATAATCGGAGCCATTACGGCCCAGCACCACCAGCTCACCGCGCTCATTACCGGCGGTAAAGCCCGCCATCAGGATCATATTGTCTGCCGGGATCTGGCTGGCGACGATACGGCGCGTGGATTCGGCGATATCGACGGTGGACTCCAGGTAGTGACCGACCGCCAGCAGTTTCTCGACCGGATCAATCACGCTGACGCCGTAACCACGCGCCTGCAACAGCGCTTCCATTATGGCAATAGAGAGTTTTTCACCACGACAGATAATCGCCGCGTTGACGCTGTCCGGGCACTGACCCAGCAGGCTGATGCCGTGCAGAATCTGTTTTAGCTGAGCGAACTCCAGATCTACCTGCGTTTTCAGACGGTCATAAGCGAAGCCCGGCTGAGCATCAGCCAGACCCTGCAGCAGTTCTGCGAAAATACGTTCGGCGTCGCTGATATTCGGCAATGCGTCCTGACCGCTGATGGTTTTCTCAATCATCGCGACCAGATGATTGGTAATTTTAGCCGGCGCAGAGAGCACCGTCGCGACCTGTCCTTGCTGTGCATTGCTTTCCAGAATATCGGCAACACGCATAAATCTTTCTGCATTTGCCACTGAGGTCCCGCCGAATTTCAGCACTCGCATGTTAAAAACTCTCCTGAATTTATGCCGAAAAAAAAGCCCGCACTGGTTAGGTGCGGGCTTCTTTTTTTGTTATTTCCTGTATGCGTCAGCCCGCACCGTTACCTGTTGTGGTAATGGTGGTGGTAATAATAATTGTGGTATTCAGGCTGATTTTACGCATTTAGATTTTTCGTCTGTCTGTCTTTTCATGTCCGTCTGCCTTCCAGAAGTAAAGCAAAGTGATGGCTAAGTCAATTTTTTTATCGGCGGTAAAACCACCGCGCAACCGCGTGCTGCAACGACGAATGGCTGCTGGCCTGCGCGGATATTTTACCTGCAACAAATTTACTGGTGAGTCACACTGCCAGATGCCGATCATGCCGAGTTTTTATCTATAAGTTTTTTTTCTACATCATGCAGCAGGCGATGCAACATCGCGCTGTCGCGCTGCTCCAGCAGGCCAATACGTTGTTGCAGCCAGTCGGCCAGCTTATGGTCATTATTCACCTCCAGCGTAACTAACAGCTGCTCGATACGCTGGCGCAGCGCACCTAACTGCGGCTGGTCGACCGGTGCCGGCGGCACTACCGCCAGCTGACGCAGCGCAGATAATTGGTAGCAGTAAACCATTACCGCCTGGCCGAGATTTAGCGAAGGATAGTCATTAGCCATCGGAATGCCGGTCAGCAAATCCACCTGCGCCAGCTCGTCGTTTGTCAGGCCGCTATCTTCACGGCCAAACACCAGCGCCATACTGCTTACCCATTGCGCCTTCTCCTGCAGGATGGTTTCAACCTGCTGCGGCGTAGCGTAATAATGAAATTTGGCGCGACTGCGCGCAGTGGTGGCCACCGAGAACTCAATATCCGCCAGCGCGGCGGCCAGCGAGTCAAAATGCGTCGCATTATCAAGGATTTCACCGGCGCCGTGCGCTACCCAGCGCGCAGCGGGTTCAAGATACGCCTGACTTTGCACAATACGCAGCTCGGTAAAACCCATGGTTTTCATCGCGCGAGCAGCGGCGCCGACGTTTTCAGCACGGGCAGGAGCGACCAGAATCAGTGGAAACAGCATGACAGCCTTAAATGTTACATTAGCAGAGGTGGTTACTCTGACATGACAGCATGTTAAATAACAGACAGCTGTATTTAACAATTAAATAACAAGGTTAATTTACCTTGTTAAATTACTTCAGATTTAGTTTAGCGCGCCCGACGTCCGTTAATCGGTAATTAATCCAGATCATTAACAAATATGTAATATTTATCAGTAAATTAAAATCAGCAGTGAAACAAAATTGGTCTGTCAGCGCATTTGAGGCTGAATCGTGGCTATTTCAGGGAGTTTTGTGAGCTAAGCTGGCATTCTGCGAAGAGTTTTTCACAAAAGTGTTAACGTGCTACAATTGATTTTGATATAAGTCAACGAAGCGTTGTTTTAATGCGTATCGCTTGTAGTCAGCACTGTTATGTTGCTGTTAATGCAGTTAGGATAGTCGGTGTTAGGACACTGCCGGGGCATGCAGGATTCATCCTTATGGCTGAGCTGACAATGTTGTTGACGTTGATGGATAGTGCATCAAGAACATAATTCTGTACTTCGGTTAAATCGCTTATTGAACAGCCTGATTCAGGCAGTAGTGATTAACGGTGGTACGTCCTGTTTTCAATTTTGTTGGCAATTTTAGGTAGCGAACACATGCAGACCCCGCACATACTTATCGTTGAAGACGAATTAGTGACCCGTAATACCCTCAAAAGCATTTTTGAGGCCGAAGGTTACATGGTCTACGAAGCTACGGATGGCGCTGAAATGCACCAGGTGCTGACGGAAAACGACGTTAACCTGGTGATTATGGATATTAACCTGCCGGGTAAAAACGGCTTATTGCTGGCGCGTGAACTGCGCGAACAGGCAAATGTGGCGCTGATGTTTCTGACAGGCCGCGATAATGAAGTCGATAAGATCCTGGGATTAGAAATCGGTGCTGATGATTACATCACCAAACCGTTTAACCCACGTGAGCTGACGATTCGTGCGCGTAACCTGCTGTCACGCACCATGAACCTCGCCATCAGCAGCGACGAGCGCAAACTGGTTGAAAGCTATAAGTTCAACGGCTGGGAGCTGGATATCAACAGTCGCTCGCTGGTCAGCCCGCAGGGTGAACAGTATAAGCTGCCGCGCAGTGAGTTCCGCGCGATGCTGCACTTCTGCGAAAACCCGGGCAAAATTCAGACCCGTGGCGATTTGCTGAAAAAGATGACTGGCCGCGAACTGAAGCCGCATGACCGTACGGTTGACGTCACCATCCGTCGCATCCGTAAGCACTTTGAGTCCACCCCGGATACGCCGGAAATCATCGCCACCATCCACGGCGAAGGCTACCGCTTCTGTGGCGATTTGCAGGATTGAGTCGGCGGGCGGCGTTCTCGCCGCCCGTGTTAACGTTTATCACCCGCCGGCCGTATTCATTCCGCTTTAGCCTTTCCACGGCATAATCGGCACCGCACTCAACGCATTCTTCGGTGAACCCTCGACCACTTTGTCGGAATAGGCGAGGTAGATCAGCGCATGACGTTTCTGATCGAAGAAGCGCACCACCTGCAGTTTCTTAAAGATCAGCGAAGTCCGCTGACGAAACACCACGTCGCCTTCAGCTTTACCCTGCGCAATTTTATCACTCAGCGTAACCGGTCCCACCTGCTGGCAGGAGATAGCCGCATCCGACGTATCTTCGGCTAAACCCAGTCCCCCCTTAATACCGCCGGTTTTTGCCCGGCTGATATAACAAGTTACATTTTTTACCTCGGGGTCGTCGAAGGCTTCCACGATGATTTTATGGTCCGGTCCAAACACCTTAAACACCGTATCTACTGAGCCGACGACCTCTGCCTGGGCAGTGAAGGCGGAAAAAATAACTGCTGTTACTAATAACCGAGCTTTTATTATCATTACGTTACCATTGCATAAGAAATAGATGAAACTGTAAGGTAAACGCAGAAACGGGTTTCACACCTGTCTGCATTCACTATCTGACGCCAATTCGCATTGATATAGCACATTCGGACTAATAAAACCGCCGCTGGTTTATGGGCATTTAGTGCTATTATTCGTCGACTTTGCTTTTCCCTGCACCAACACTGAGTACGAAAGAGGACGATTTATGGACCAAGCCGGTATCATTCGCGATTTGCTTGTCTGGCTGGAGAGCCATCTGGACCAACCATTGTCGCTCGACAATGTGGCAGCAAAAGCAGGTTATTCCAAGTGGCACCTGCAACGAATGTTCAAGGAAGTCACCAGCCATGCGATTGGCGCCTATATCCGTGCGCGTCGTCTGTCGAAGGCTGCTGTTGCACTGCGCCTGACCAGTCGTCCGATTCTGGATATTGCGCTACAGTACCGGTTTGATTCACAGCAGACCTTTACTCGCGCCTTTAAAAAACAGTTTGCGCAGACGCCAGCATACTATCGCCGCGCCTCAGACTGGAACTCCTTTGGCATCCGTCCACCGATTCGTCTCGGCGAATTCCAGCTGCCGGAGCCGACTTACGTCACGCTGCCGGAAACCGTGCTGGTCGGTCAGACCCAGAGTTACACCTGTACGCTGGAGCAGATCTCCCGCTACCGCGATGAGATGCGCATTCACTTCTGGCGGCAGTTCCTGACGGAAACCGACACTGTGCCGCCGATGCTGTATGGTCTGCACCAGTCGCGTCCAAGCCATGAGAAAGACGATGAGCAGGAGATTCTTTACACCACTGCGGTGTCGTCCGATCAGCTGACGCAGGCGATGCAGTCAGCCCAGACGGTGCTGCTGGAAGCCGGGGATTATGTGCAGTTTAGCTATCACGGACCGACAGGCGATCTGCAGGAGTTTATCCTGCTGATTTATGGCACCTGTATGCCGACGCTGGGGCTGACGCGCCGCCAGGGCCAGGATATTGAACGCTTCCATACCCATGGCGGTAAGAAGCGCCAGGATCCGCCAAGCGAGATTCGCTGTGATTATCTGATTCCGATTCGGCGTCAGGCTTAAGCGACGGGCGGTGGCGATAACGCCGCCCAATGTATCCAGGCAGCGCTAAAATTAACAAAATGGCAAATTACAGGCGTAAAAAAACCGACTGCTATCGCAGCCCGAAACCACACGCTCTAGCGCTGTAACTCATCCAGAGCCGGCGCATCCAGATGCGAGATATCCCCCGCCGTCTCGACAATCCAGCCAGATGCGAGCCATGAACTCTGCTGATGATCGACACGCGAGATCGAACAGTTACGCAAACGTAAACGACGCTCAGCGCTCGGCGACAGACCAAGAATGGTGCTGACCAGCACCCCTAACGCCATACCGTGACTCACCAGCAGCGGGCGACTGCCAGCCGGCAAATCAAGACAGGCATTCAGCGCGGCATGCATACGCGCGGCCATTTCCGCCATCGATTCACCCTGCGGAATACGGCCACCTTCGGTGCCGTCAACCAGCGTTTTACGCCAGCTCTCTTCTTCTGCGGTCAGCTCATCGATCGGACGCTGCTCCAGCACCCCCATATTCAGCTCACGCAGACGCGCATCCAGCGTCACACTGCAACCGCAAGCGTCAGCAATGATTTCGGCGGTACGGCGCGTGCGGCCCAAATCACTGGCGATAACATGGGTAATCCCTAACGACTTCACGCGCTCAGCCACCTGAGACGCCTGCTGCTCGCCTTTTGCGGTCAGTGCGCTGTCTGATTGCCCCTGAATACGGCGGGCGGCATTCCACAGCGTTTCTCCGTGGCGAACAAGATAGACCTGTAACATGTAGTTTTTCCGTTATACTGCGACAAATTTGCCTAAAGGGTTCAAACAATTATGTACCATGTTGTCGCTGCTACCATCAATCCGGCAAAAATAAGCGCAATTTCTCAGGCGTTCAGCGATGTTTTCGGAGTGGGATCCTGCCATATCGAAGGTGTCGAGGTCGACAGTGGCGTGGCTGCCCAGCCGGTTACAAATACAGAAACGAGAACTGGCGCACGTCAGCGCGTGATGAATGCGCGACAAGTCCGACCAGAAGCGCACTTCTGGGTGGCGATCGAAGCGGGAATCGAAGAGACCAGCGCTTTTGCGTGGATGGTGATTGAAGATCATAAACAGCGCGGCGAATCACGTTCCGCCAGCTTTACCCTGCCGCCGGTTGTGATGAAAGGTATTTATCAGGGACGTGAACTGGGTGATGAAATGGCGCGCCTGACCGGTATTGAAAACATTAAGCACCAGGGCGGGGCAATTGGCGCTTTTACGCATGGTTTACTGACGCGTACCAGCGTCTATCACCAGGCGCTGATTCTGGCGCTCTGTCCGTTTCATAACGACATTTACCAGATGAAAGCTGACGAGTCAGATCTTATCTGAACCATGCAGTAACTGCGTCTCCAGCCAGTTTTTCAGCGCTGGCGGCGCAGCCTTCAGACTGTTGGAGCCACGGGTAATGGTCGCAATACCGGCTTTATCACTACCTGAATGCCGGTTATGTCAGGGGAATACAAATATGCCCCGCTTTAAGTTGAGTATTAAAATATACCGCGACTAGATATTTATAAAATTCATCTATGATGAGATAAAGGGAATTAACTTTTTCGTTTATAAATAAATAACTTATCCATCAGCCTCATTGAGATAAAGCATTTCTGGCAATATTTTTTTCTATGCTGGTGCTGTTTAGCTTTGATTCTCACCAGACTGAGAAAGCCTGCGAATTCTGGGTGTCATTGAAAGTCCGTAGCCGATACAACCCAGTGCCAGGAGCGAGTGAAAAATAAGCGCTCCCGATGACTCAGGTCGGGTTACTGCATTCAGCAACGCCTGAGCGCCCACGGCAATACCACCGATGATTAGCCAGCGTCTCATCCGTATCGTATTACGCAAAATCTTACCTGTATCTTCCTGCTGCTGTTTGACCGGCTCCATATTCATCCCTTTATTTAGCTGACAAGTTAGTTGTGACTTTAGAGTCTGAGGCGCCGCCTGATAATCGTTCATATCCGGGGAAATTTAATCGGGTCCTCGGAACGGACTGCAATTTGTTTGTGAACATTCCCGGAACGGGCAAGCCTGAGCGGTACTGAAAATACCGAGCACCAGGGCGGGGCAATTGGCGCTTTTACGCATGGTTTACTGACGCGTACCAGCGTCTATCACCAGGCGCTGATTCTGGCGCTCTGTCCGTTTCATAACGACATTTACCAGATGAAAGCAGAAGAGTCAGATCTTATCTGAACCATGCAGTAACTGCGTCTCCAGCCAGTTTTTCAGCGCTGGCGGCGCAGCCTTCAGACTGTTGGAGCCACGGGTAATGGTCGCAATACCGGCGCCCAGCTCCGATTTCAGTTCTCGCTGACTCATCTCTCCGCGCATTAACTCCTCAATGATCCGCAAGCGGGTGCCATATGCCTCGCGCTCATCGGGCGTCATCATCAGCTGCAACAGCGGTAAATGCAGGTTATCGGCAAACGCGCGCTGCATCAGGGCAACGAAGCGTTGCCACTCAGCATTATGCGGCTCTTCAGTGACGGGAATTAAAGGTTGAGTCATAGCGGCCTTCCGTACTCATTAACGAGTACGGAAGAATAGCACAATCAATAACGCCGCTGCCACTCGCCGTCAGCAATGATCTTGTCCGGCTTGCCCATCAGATAACGATAATAGGCATCATAAGCCAGCACGTTTTTCACATAGCCGCGCGTTTCCGAGAACGGAATAGTTTCAATAAACGCCACCGCATCCAGACGTCCGCCGCTGTTGCCCAGCCAGGTTTTCACCCTGGATGGTCCGGCGTTATACGCCGCCGACGAGAAGATACGGTTCTGGCCAAACTGCTGGTAGACCGATTCAAGATACTGGGTGCCGATCTGAATATTGGTTTGCGGGTCAAGCAGCTGGCTGCTGTTGACATAACCTGGGATACTGAACTTCGTTACCGTGTGCTGGGCGGTGGCGGGCATCACCTGCATCAGACCGGAAGCGCCGACCGGTGAGCGCGCTTTCGGGTTCCAGGCGCTCTCCTGACGGGCAATCGCCATGGCGTAGCTCTGCGGAATGCTTTTATCGCTGGTAAAGCGCTTAAACTGATCGTCCCACGCCAGCGGAAAACGCTCTTCCAGATGATTCCATAATTTTCCGCTAATCGTCGCCTGTACGCTCAGATCCCACCAGTTTTGCTCAAAAGCGTAACGCGCCAGCATCTGCTGTTCGGTCGGGTTTTTGCTGCGCACCAGATAAGCCCACTCGGTACGCGCCAGATTATCCATATTCCAGTACATCAGCTCACGCACCCGGTTAATCGCCGCGCCCTGTACCAGCGAACCTTCAGCGCGCGGCGCTTTATCGACGCGTAACGGATAGTCGACACCCAGCCGCTGAGCCGCCACCATCGGATAGAAGCCGCGCTCCTGCATCAGTTTTTGCAGAATGCCGTCAGCCTCCTCTTTACGTCCCTGCTCCAGCAGCAGATCCGCCTGCCAGTATTGCCACTCATCTTTCTGTTTATCTTCCAGCGGCAAACGCGCCAGCCAGGTATTAAAGCCACGACGATCGTTATTGCCTAACGACATGCGGATGCGACGCTCAATCAGAGTGGTGGATTCGCTACGCATCACCACATTATCGCGCCAGCGGGCCTGTTCGGAGGTGATATCGTTACCCATCAGACGCCAGGCCACCGCTTCATCCAGCTCCTGCTTCTCCTGCTCGCTCATTTTCTGCAAGCGCACCAGTGACGGGATCATCGCCCGCGCGTTTTCCGCGTCCTGGCGCGCCACGCTGGCAAAAGCAATGCTGGTGGCCTGGCGGGTAAAATCGGTCGGCCCCACGGTGCGGGCAAAGGCTTCGACGTTTTTCGCGTCGTTTTGCAGATCCATCAGCGCATTGGCCATGGTCTGATACTCTGACGGCAGCTGTTTAGCGAGGAAATTCACCAGGCTGGTGTTACCCGCTTTCATCGCCAGGCGGATACGTTCGAGGGTGGTAATCGGCGTGCGTTCACCGGCGTCCTGCCAGACGGTAAACAGCTTATCGCAGCTGGCAGGCAGCGAGGTGCCGGTCAGCCAGATCTCTTTCGCGCCGGTATAGGCTACCTGCTGCTGGCCGGTGGCCCATTTGGCATAATACCAGTTACAGCGCGCCGCCACCGGTTTCGGTGCATCGGGACTGAAAACCAGCAGGCCACGCCAGTCCTGACGTCGCGCCAGTTCATTGACAAAGCGCGAAGAGAGTGAGCGCACCGGAGGAAGCGTCGGATGTTGCTGAATAAAGTTGTTAACCGCCAGGCTGGTTTCCTGATCGAGATTCTGCGCCAGCTGGCGATATTCCAGGTAGGGATAGAGCGGGTAATCACGTAGCGTGGGCATCAGCTGCGCCACGGTATCCATCTGCTTATTGTCCCAGGCCTGTTTAATCTGCTGGTAACGTTCGCGCTGTGCATCCAGTGAATCGGCCTGCACACTACCCGCCATTACGGCTAAACAGGCTCCAACCATCCAGTACTGCCACTTGTCCGCCATGACCTTTCCCACGTTAGCGCCTCTCTTCATCCCAATAAAACATACCCAACAGCAGGGAATAACTACTCCATGCTAACCAGACATAGCGCTTCACGCCACAATCAGGACAAACTTTTACGAAAGTCATACCGGCAGGATCATTTAATGGTTGTGGTAAACCGCTCTCCTTTAATGATTTTTCCGTCAGGATATTGGTAGTAAGTTGCACCACTGACTGTAAATCGGATCAGGTTTTTCAACCTCATAACCTTCACCAAAATCCCAGACCGTTATATTGAAGCAACCTTGATTGTCGGGAGTCGGTATTCCATATTTCTCCTTTAATATTATTTTATTATCCTCCTACCAGTCGACCTTTCCGTCGGCAGTGATGGGGAAATTTTTCACTAAAACTGTACTCCAGTTTTTATCCTGATGAACCGCAATCACTTCAACCGGCCGGGAAAGTTGTTGTGCAATATACGCACCTGTAGTTAATATAATTAATACCAATATTGCTGTTCCTGTTTTTTTCATTTCCGGTTCTCTTTAATATCCACCACAGCTTCCATATTTGTCATAAAAGCTTTATAACCAAATTCCTCCCAGCGTTGCAGAATAAACCATATACGAAACATAGAGATATGATGGAAGCGCAGATTTAGAATATCTTGCGGGTCAAGCCCAAAATGATCCTGCCCTTTAAAGTGAATCGAAGCAGCGTAATTATCACCTGCAACACGCGGTAACTTTATAGTGAAATGTGTTGCATAAACATCATGCACTGACATTGAAAGGCCATTAAAACGATCGTGCCACCGATTAAATTTATGCAGGATGCGTTCTGCTAATTCAGCATTAAACTCATCAGCTCCTTCTTTAAGGTGCCCGGGCTTCATGCCCTGTTGAATGCCTGAAAGCTTAAAACAACTTAACGATTTTTATCTGGCAGAAGATCACACTTCAAAATGGCCTGTAGCGTCATTCCCGCCCCATTTTTGTTCAACCGATGCTCAACGACTGTGCACCCTGTTAGCGGCGTTAAATTAAAAGTCATAAAAATCAATCAAATAAAACCTGGCACGTCATTTGCTGTAGTGAATCCAATCTTGTATACCAGATGGAATTCAAAACTATGGCACTAACCACCGGCTATACGCTGCAGGAGTGGCAACAGCTTTATCAGCAGGATGCAAAGGCGATTACCGCCACGCTGGAAAATTTACTGACAACGCTCTCCACCGACGATAACGCCTGGCTGTATCTGGCCACCCCCGCCCAGCTGCACGCGCAAATCGAGCCTCTGCTGACGGCTTACCGCAGCGATCCGGCCACCCTGCCGCTGTTTGGTGTGCCATTTGCGGTAAAAGATAATATCGATGTCGCTGGCTGGCCGACCTCCGCCGCCTGTCCGGCATTGACTTATCAGGCCGACAACGACGCCACCGCCGTTGCCCGGCTAAAAGCCGCGGGTGCGGTAGTGATTGGCAAAACCAATCTCGACCAGTACGCCACCGGGCTGGTCGGCACCCGCTCGCCATTTGGCGCCGTATGCAACACCTTTAATCCTGAATATGTCAGCGGCGGATCCAGCTCCGGCTCCGCTTCCGTGCTGGCACGTGGACTGGTGGGCTTTTCACTCGGCACCGATACCGCCGGTTCCGGCCGTGTTCCCGCAGGCTTTAACAATATCGTCGGCCTGAAGCCAACCAAAGGCTGGCTCTCCGCCAGCGGCGTGGTGCCGGCCTGCCGCCTGAACGACACCATCTCGATTTTTGCCCTGACGGTCGCAGATGCCTTTACCGTGGCGCAGATTGCCGGTGGTTATGATGCCAGCGACGCCTATTCGCGCAGCAACCCGGCGCTGGCCCCGGCATCGCTGCCTGCCGCACCGCGTCTGGCGATCCCGGCTACCCCAACCTTCTTTGACGATGCGCAGGCCGAAGCCGCCTGGGAGCAGGCATTAAGCGCGCTAAGCGCAATGGGCGCAACGCTGCACCCTGTCGACTTTGGTATTTTCCACCAGCTGGCCGAGCAGCTCTACTATGGCCCGTGGGTCGCGGAGCGCACCGTGGCGGTGGGTGAGATGTTGCAGCATCCGCAGAATATGGATCCGGTGGTATATGGCATTGTCGCCAGCGGCGAAAAATATAGCGCGGTGGAAGCCTTTAAGGCGGAATATCTGCGTGCCGAACTGACGCGCCAGATCCAGCAGACCCTGAGCCAGTTCGATGCCTTAGTGGTGCCGACCTCACCGACCATTCATACCCTTGAAGAGATGAAGCAGGAGCCGGTGCGTTTTAACTCGCAGTTTGGCACCTACACCAACTTCACCAATCTGGCCGACCTTTCGGCGCTGGCGCTGCCCGCCCCATTCCGCCAGGACGGTTTACCAGCCGGTATAACGCTGATTGCGCCGGCCTGGCACGATCGCGCGCTGGCCACCTTTGGTCAGCAGTGGCAGGCGCAGCAGGCGCTGCCGCTCGGCGCGACCGGCAGAGCGCAGCCTGCCAGTCAAGTACCGCTTCCGCACTCCCCTCTGCATGTCCGCGTGGCGGTAGTCGGCGCGCATCTGACCGGTATGCCGCTCAATCATCAGCTGACCAGCCGCGATGCGGTGCTGGTGCAGGAGACGCAAACCGCCGCCAGCTATCGCCTGTATGCGCTGGCCAATACCCATCCGCCGAAGCCGGGTCTGGCGAAAGCCGACGGCGGCAAGGCGATTACCGTTGAACTGTGGGATATCCCGCTGGCGCGCTTCGGTGAGTTTGTCGCCGAAATCCCGGCGCCACTGGGCATCGGCACCCTGACGCTGATCGATGGTCGCCAGGTAAAAGGCTTTATTTGTGAACCCGCAGCGCTTAGTGATGCGCGCGACATTACTGAATTCGGTGGCTGGCGCAACTGGCTGAACCGCAAGGAGACATCCAATGTTTAATACCGTGCTGGTCGCTAACCGCGGCGAGATTGCCTGCCGTGCCATTCGCACCTTAAAACGCCTTGGCATCACCAGCGTTGCGGTCTATTCCGATGCCGATAAAAATGCCCAACATGTCAAAGATGCCGATATCGCCATTGCACTCGGCGGCGAAAAAGCCGCTGACAGCTATCTGCGTATCGACAAAATTCTCGCCGCTGCGCAGCAGACCGGCAGTGAAGCGATCTGGCCGGGTTATGGCTTTCTGTCAGAAAGTCTGCCATTTGCCGACGCCTGTGAAAAAGCGGGTATCGCGTTTGTTGGCCCGACCGCGCAGCAGATTGGCGAGTTTGGCCTGAAACACCGCGCGCGTGAACTGGCCGCCGCCGCAGGCGTACCGATGACACCAGGCACCCCGCTGCTCGACTCCCTGGATCAGGCGCTGAACGCCGCCCAACAGATCGGTTATCCGGTGATGCTGAAAAGCACCGCTGGCGGCGGTGGTATTGGCCTGACCCGCTGCGCCGACGCCGACGCCCTGAGCGCAGCGTGGGAGAGCGTACGCCGTCTTGGCGAACAGTTCTTTAGCGATGCCGGTGTTTTCCTTGAGCGCTGTATTGACCAGGCGCGCCATGTAGAAGTGCAGATTTTTGGCGATGGCGCAGGCAAGGTGATCGCCCTCGGCGAACGCGACTGTTCGCTGCAACGCCGCAATCAGAAAGTGGTCGAGGAAACCCCGGCGCCAGATCTGCCAGCCGCCACCCGCGCTGCCCTGCTCGACTCAGCGGTTAAGCTGGGAGAGCTGGTTAACTATCGCAGCGCCGGCACCGTGGAATATATCTACGACGCCGGACGTGATGAGTTCTTCTTCCTGGAAGTCAACACCCGCCTGCAGGTGGAACATCCGGTAACCGAATGCGTGACCGGGCTGGATCTGGTGGAGTGCATGCTGCGCGTCGCCGCGGGAGATCCGCTCGACTGGTCAGCGATGACCGCTGCGCCGCAAGGCGCAGCGATCGAAGTGCGTATTTACGCCGAAGATCCGCTGAAAAACTTCCTGCCCAGCCCGGGCGTATTAACCGAAGTCTGTTTCCCGGACGATGTGCGCATCGATAGCTGGATCAGCACCGGCACCGAAGTCTCCGCCTTCTACGATCCGATGATCGCCAAACTGATCGTCCACGCCGATTCACGCGCTGCCGCACTGGCAAAAATGCAGCAGGCGCTAAATGAAACCCGTATTCACGGTATCGCCACCAATCTCGACTATCTGCGCCAGGTTGTCGCCACTGAAGCGTTCCACAGCGGCAAAGTGTGGACACGGATGCTGGACAGCTTTACGCCAGCGGCGAAAGTGATTGAAGTGCTGCAACCGGGCACCTGGAGCAGCATTCAGGACTATCCGGGCCGTTTAGGCTACTGGGATATTGGCGTGCCGCCATCCGGGCCCATGGATGATTTTGCGTTCCGCCTTGCCAACCGTATTGTCGGCAACGCCGAAGAAGCGGCCGGTCTGGAATTTACCTTGCAGGGGCCGACGCTGCGTTTTCACAGTGATACCACTATTGCCCTGACCGGCGCCGCCTGTCCGGCGGATATCGACGGCGTGGCGGTTGACTACTGGCAGCCGCTGACGGTCAGCGCCGGGCAGACCCTGACGCTGGGCCGTGCGCAGGCCGGTTGCCGCACTTATCTTGCGGTGCGTAATGGTTTTGATGTGCCGGAATACCTCGGCAGCCGTTCGACTTTTGCACTGGGGCAATTTGGTGGTCATGCCGGACGCACGCTGCGCGTCGCCGATATGCTGGCGATCTCACAGCCGGAACTCGATGCCTGCACCACGCCGGCGCCGGTCAGCGCGCCGCAAGCGGTACATCCGGCACTGGTGCCGGTTTATGGTGATGAGTGGCGTATTGGCGTGCTGTATGGCCCGCACGGCGCACCAGACTTCTTTACCCAGGCGTCGATTGACGAATTCTTTGCCAGCGAATGGCATGTACATTACAACTCCAACCGCCTCGGCGTGCGGCTGGTCGGGCCGAAACCGAGCTGGACGCGCGCCAACGGCGGCGAAGCCGGTCTGCATCCGTCGAACGTGCATGACTGCGAATACGCCATCGGCGCGGTGAACTTTACCGGCGACTTCCCGGTGATCCTTACCCGTGACGGACCGAGCCTTGGCGGCTTTGTCTGCCCGGTGACCATCGCCAAAGCGGAGCTGTGGAAAGTGGGCCAGGTAAAACCGGGCGATCGTATTCGCTTCCATCCGATCAGTTTTGATGAAGCCCATGCGCTGGAAAAAGCGCAGAGCAACGCGGTGGCAACCCTGACCAGCAGCCACGCGCCAACGTTTGCCGTGCCGTCACTGGCCACCACCGAACATGGCTCCGCCACCGTACTGGCGTCGATTGCCGCCACCAGCGCGACACCTACTGCAGTGTATCGCCAGGCCGGTGACAACTATGTGCTGATTGAGTACGGCGATAACGTACTGGATCTGGCGCTGCGTCTGCGCGTGCATCTGCTGATGGAAGCGCTGAAAGCCACCGCTCAGCCGGGCATCGAAGAGCTGTCGCCAGGTGTGCGTTCGCTGCAAATCCGCTATGACAGCCGCATCCTCAGCCAGAAACAGCTGATTGCCCTGCTGCTGACGCTGGAAAAAGAACTCGGCGATGTCAGCAGGATGCAAGTGCCGTCGCGCATTGTCTGGCTGCCAATGGCCTTTGAAGACAGCGCCACCCTCGGTGCGGTCGAGCGCTACCAGGAGACGGTGCGCGCCAGCGCGCCATGGCTGCCAAATAACGTTGATTTTATTCAGCGTATCAATGGCCTGCCAGATCGCGAAGCGGTCAGCAAAGTGATTTTTGACGCCAGTTATCTGATCCTCGGCCTTGGCGATGTCTATCTCGGCGCGCCTTGTGCGGTGCCCGTCGATCCACGTCATCGCCTGCTGAGTTCCAAATATAACCCGGCGCGCACCCATACCGCTGAAGGCACCGTCGGCATTGGCGGTATGTATATGTGCATCTACGGTATGGACTCCCCTGGCGGCTATCAGCTGGTGGGCCGCACCCTGCCGATCTGGAATAAATTCCTGAAAAACGACCAGTTCGCCGCCAGTGAACCCTGGCTGCTGCGCTTCTTTGATCAGGTGCGCTTCTACCCGGTCAGCGAGGACGAACTGGAACTGCTGCGTGAAGATTTCCGTGAAGGACGTGGGAAGATCACCATTGAGCAGTCGGTGTTTGATTTCGCCGAACATCAGCAATTCCTCAACGATCATGCGCAATCTATTGCTGAATTCCGCCAGCATCAGTCCACCGCCTTTGAGGCTGAGGTTTCGCTGTGGCAGCAGGAAGAAGAAGGCGCGCCACTGACCAGCGACGACAACTTGCAACCGCCGGAAGCTGATGACGATGCCTTCCAGGTCAGCGCCGATATGAACGGCAATATCTGGAAAGTACTGGTGAAACCGGGCGATGAAGTCTCCGCAGGCCAGCCGCTGATTGTGGTCGAAGCGATGAAAATGGAGCTGGCAATCAATGCCCCGCGCGCGGGTCGCGTCAAACGTATCGGCTGTCAGCCAGGACGTCCGGTCAGTCCGGGTGACGCCCTGCTGTGGCTGGAATAAGGACAACTGCATGCAGCAGGCCGGATTTCATCAGAAACGCAGTAAAGGACGCCCGGAAGTGCTGGCCGAACGCATTTACCAGACGATTAAAAACGATATTTTCGATTTCCGCCTGATGCCCGGCGACCGCTTTAGCGAAAGCGAAGTGGCGGAAAGAATGGAAGTCAGCCGCACACCCGTGCGGCAGGCGCTGTTCTGGCTGGAGCGTGAAGGCTATGTCGAAGTGTGGTTTCGCAGCGGCTGGCAGGTACGGCCATTTGATTTTGAATACTTCGAAGAGCAGTACGATTTGCGCATCGTGCTGGAGCGGGAAGCGGTTCGCCGCTTATGTGCGCTGCCGCCCGCCCGCTGCGCCGAACTACTGGCGGATCTGACCGCCTTCTGGGTCGATCAGCCACGGCTGGAAGAGGGTAAAGCGGTATCGCTGCATGATGAAGCGTTCCATATGGCGATTGTCGCCGCCGCTGGCAACGGTGAAATGGCGCGGATCCATGCCGAGTTAACCGAAAAAATCCGCATCATTCGTCGCCTCGACTTTACGCGTGAGGATCGTATTGATGCCACCTATAGCGAACACGCCCGTATTTTGCTGGCGGTATTAAAACAACAAACCGAGGAGGCACAACGCATCCTGACCGATCATATCTCCGTCAGTAAGGCCGAGGTCAGGAAAATCACGCTACATATGCTACAGCAGGCAAGGCTTCAGACCAGTTCACCCGAATAATTCCAACCAATATCTTTGAGGGGCTGTTGATATGAAACGACGTTCACTTTTGCAGGCATTTGCGCTGTCCGCCACGGTTGTCAGCATGGGGCTCGCCTGGGGAGCACAGGCGGCAGATACGATTAAAGTCGGTATTATGCATTCGCTCTCCGGCACCATGGCGATTTCAGAAACGCCGTTAAAAGATGTGGCGCTGATGACCATTGATGAGATCAATGCCAGCGGTGGGGTACTGGGTAAAAAACTGGAACCGGTAGTGGTGGATCCGGCCTCTAACTGGCCACTGTTTGCCGAAAAAGCGCGTCAGCTGCTGACGCAGGACAAAGCGGCAGTGGTATTCGGTTGCTGGACCTCAGTATCACGTAAATCGGTGCTGCCGGTATTTGAAGAGCTGAACGGCCTGCTGTTCTATCCGGTGCAGTATGAAGGCGAAGAGATGTCGCCAAACGTGTTTTATACCGGCGCCGCGCCAAACCAGCAGGCGATTCCGGCCGTGGAATACCTGATGAGTGAAGATGGCGGCGCAGCAAAACGCTTCTTCCTGCTTGGCACCGACTACGTCTATCCGCGCACCACCAATAAGATTTTACGCGCTTTCCTGCACTCAAAAGGGATTCAGGATAAAGATATTAAAGAGGTCTATACACCGTTTGGTTACAGCGATTATCAGACCATCGTCTCCGATATTAAAAAGTTCTCCGCGGGCGGTAAAACCGCGGTGGTGTCCACTATTAATGGTGACTCTAACGTACCGTTCTACAAAGAACTGGCGAATCAGGGCATCAAAGCGACCGATGTGCCGGTTGTCGCCTTCTCGGTGGGTGAAGAAGAGCTGCGTGGCATCGATACCAAACCACTGGTCGGTAACTTAGCGGCATGGAATTACTTCCAGTCGGTAGATAACCCAACCAACACCAAGTTTGTCGCTGCGTATCGGGCTTATGCCAAGGCTCACAAACTGCCAAATGCGGACACCGTGGTTACCAACGATCCGATGGAAGCGACCTATGTCGGCATCCATATGTGGGCGCAGGCAGTTGAGAAAGCCGGTACCACCGATGTGGATAAAGTACGCGCCGCCATGGCCGGACAGACCTTCGCCGCGCCGGATGGTTTTACTCTGACCATGGACCAGACTAACCACCATCTGCATAAGCCAGTGATGATTGGCGAGATCGAAGATAACGGCCAGTTTAACGTGGTATGGCAGACCGATAAGCCGGTGCGCGCCCAGCCATGGAGCCCGTATATCGCCGGTAATGATAAGAAGCCAGACCATCCGGTGAAATCTTCGCAATAGTCCGGGAAAACTCGAACACAGGGGAGCCGTTATCGGCTCCCGTTTTCCAGCGGCACGGGCGGCGAAAACGCCGCCCCTACAAGATAAGACAGGCATCGCGATGAAGATAATCAAATTATATTGGCTACTGCTGTCGCTGTGCCTGCTTGCGCCATTTGCCGCGCAAGCCGGTCCGGCCGCAGATTACGCCGCTGCCAGCCGCACGCAGCAGGCCAGCCTGTTACAACAGTGGGCCGCAGCGCCCGATGCCTCGCGCCTGGCTCTGTTGCAGGCGCTGCGTGAAGAAGCAGTGGTTATCGATCAAAACAAACAGCCGTTTGTCGGGCACAATGGCCAGCTGACGCCGCTGGAAGGCAGCGCAAAGCCCGCCGGAGCGACCAAAAAGCTGTTTATGAATAACCGTCTGCGCGTGCTGATAATCAATGCGCTGGCATCGCATCAGCTGGTCAGCAACGACCAGCCCACCCGCCTGCGTGCCGCGCGCGCCTTACAAAATGATGCTGTCGCCGATCAGTTGCCGCTACTGACGCAGCGCCTCGCCGCTGAACAGGATAGCAATGTTCACGCCGCGCTGACCTTAGCGCTGGCTAATCTGCAGCTGAACGACAGCAATCCCCAGGTGCGTCTGCGCGCGGTGAAACTGCTGGGCGAAACCAGCGATCCTAATATGCAGGGCAGCCTGCAACGTCTGACCAGCGAACAGAATGAACCGGATGCCGCTGTGCGCGCTGCTGCCGCCGACAGCCTGCAGCAGATTAAACAGCGTCTGATGTGGAGCGATCTGCTCGGGCAGGCGTTTACCGGGCTGTCACTTGGCTCGATTCTGCTGCTGGCGGCGCTGGGGCTGGCGATCACCTATGGCCTGCTCGGTGTAATCAATATGGCGCACGGCGAGATGCTGATGCTTGGCGCCTATGCCACCTGGCTGGTGCAGAGCCTGTTTCAGCGCTTTGCGCCGGAGTGGCTGGCCTGGTATCCGCTGCTGGCATTACCAGTGGCCTTTTTTATTACCGCAACCATCGGCATGCTGCTGGAGCGTACAGTGATCCGCCACCTGTATGGCCGCCCGCTGGAAACCCTGCTCGCCACCTGGGGCATCAGCCTGATGCTGATCCAGCTGATCCGCGTGCTGTTTGGCGCACAGAATCTCGAAGTGGCGAATCCGGCGTGGCTCTCCGGCGGCATGCAGATCCTGCCGAATCTGGTACTGCCTTATAACCGCATCGCAGTGATCCTGTTTGTGACTGGCGTGCTGATCCTCACCTGGCTGCTACTGAATAAAACCCGCCTTGGCATGAATGTGCGGGCGGTAACGCAGAACCGCGCGATGGCCGACTGCTGCGGCGTGCCCACTGGCCGCGTTGATATGCTGGCGTTTGGTCTCGGTTCCGGCATTGCCGGACTGGGCGGCGTGGCGCTGTCGCAATTAGGCAATGTCGGCCCGGAACTGGGTCAGGGCTACATTATCGACTCCTTCCTGGTGGTGGTGCTGGGCGGTGTCGGCCAGCTGGCGGGCACCGTAGTCGCCGCCGTTGGCCTTGGCATTCTGAATAAGGTGCTGGAGCCACAAATCGGCGCGGTGCTCGGCAAGATCCTGATCCTGGTGCTGATCATTCTGTTTATTCAGAAACGACCGCAGGGGCTGTTTGCATTCAAAGGGCGGGTGACTGACTGATGACACAACCAATGACGCTAACCGTCGCGCAAAAAGCACCGCGACTGACCATCAGCATCGGCGTTATTGCGCTGCTGACGCTGCTGATTATGCCGTTTCTGGCGCTGTTACCGGCGGAGAATCCGCTGGCAATCTCCACCTACACCCTGACGCTGGTCGGTAAAATCCTCTGCTATGCGATTGTGGCGGTGGCGCTGGATCTGGTGTGGGGCTATGCCGGTCTGCTGTCGCTGGGTCATGGCCTGTTTTTCGCCCTTGGCGGCTATGCGATGGGCATGTATCTGATGCGGCAGGCGGCGGGCGATGGCCTGCCAGCATTTATGTCGTTTCTGTCATGGAGTGAACTGCCGTGGTTCTGGAGCGGCACCCAGCACTTTGCGTGGGCGCTGTGCCTGATTATGCTGGCGCCCGGTCTGCTGGCGCTGCTGTTTGGCTGGTTTGCCTTTCGCTCGAAGATTAAGGGCGTCTACTTTTCGATTATGACGCAGGCGCTGACCTATGCCGGCATGCTGCTGTTTTTCCGCAATGAAACCGGCTTTGGCGGCAACAATGGCTTTACCGGTTTTACCACCCTGCTCGGTTTTCCGGTGACCGCCACCAGCACCCGCATCGGGCTGTTTATCGCCACCGTGTTACTGCTGGTCGCCAGCCTCGGTATCGGCTTTGCGCTGGCGCGCAGCAAGTTTGGCCGTGTGCTGACGGCAGTCCGCGACGCCGAAAACCGTCTGATGTTTATCGGCTACGACCCAAAGGGTTTTAAGCTGTTTGTCTGGACGCTGTCGGCGGTGCTGTGCGGACTGGCGGGCGCGCTGTATGTACCGCAGGTGGGGATTATCAATCCCGGTGAAATGTCGCCCACCAACTCAATTGAAGCCGCGATCTGGGTGGCGTTAGGCGGACGCGGCACGCTGATTGGTCCGCTGCTGGGCGCCGGGATCGTCAACGGCGCGAAAAGCTGGTTCACCATGGCTTTTCCTGAATACTGGCTGTTCTTCCTCGGCCTGATGTTTATTCTCGTCACGCTGTTTCTGCCGCATGGCGTTATTGGTCTGATCCGCCGGAGGAAGCATGACTGAGCCACTGTTTACCCAGCCTCATCCGTCAGATCGTTTTCGCCAGCAAAGCGATCCGATCCTGCAGCTGAATGCGATCAACGTTTCCTTTGATGGCTTTCGTGCGCTTACCGATCTGTCACTGAATATTGGCGTCGGTGAACTGCGCTGTGTTATCGGTCCGAACGGTGCCGGAAAAACCACACTGATGGATGTGATCACCGGAAAAACGCGGCCTGATAGCGGTAAAGTGATTTACGATCAGGATACCGATCTCACCCGCCTGTCGCCGGTGGCAATTGCCCGCAGCGGCATTGGCCGCAAATTCCAGAAACCAACGGTATTTGAGGCGCTGTCGGTGTCTGAAAATCTGGAAATTGCGCTTAAAACCGATAAGTCGGTGTGGGCCTGTTTGCGCGCGCGGCTGGACAGCGAACAGCAGGATCGCATCGATGAGGTACTGAAGCTGCTGCGCCTCGGCGCCGAACGCAGCCGCCCCGCCGGGCTGCTATCCCACGGACAAAAACAGTTTCTGGAGATCGGTATGCTGCTGGTGCAGGAGCCGCATCTGTTGCTGCTCGACGAGCCTGCCGCCGGTATGACCGATGCCGAAACCGAGTATACCGCCGAGCTGTTTCGCACCCTCGCCGGTAAGCATTCGCTGATGGTGGTGGAGCACGATATGGGCTTTGTGGAAACCATTGCCGACCACGTTACGGTACTGCATCAGGGTCAGGTGCTGGCGGAAGGTTCGCTGCGCGAAGTGCAGGCCAACGAGCAGGTTATCGAAGTTTATCTGGGGCGCTGATATGTTACAGGTATCTGAACTGAATCAATATTATGGTGGCAGTCATATCCTGCGCGGACTGTCGTTTACAACCCGTCAGGGCGAAGTCACCTGCCTGCTCGGTCGCAATGGCGTCGGGAAAACCACCCTGCTGAAGTGTCTGATGGGGCTGATCCCGGCCAAATCCGGCACCATCAGCTGGCAGGATAAGGTGATTAACTCGCATAAGCCGCATCAACGGGTACAGGCGGGCATCGCTTATGTGCCGCAGGGACGTGAGATCTTTCCGCGTCTGACGGTAGAAGAGAATCTGTTAATGGGGCTGGCGCGCTTTCCCGCCGCGCAGGCCCGACAAGTGCCGGAAGAGATCTATCAGCTGTTTCCGGTACTCAAAGAGATGAAGCAGCGGCGCGGTGGTGATCTTTCCGGTGGTCAGCAGCAGCAATTAGCCATTGGGCGCGCGCTGGCCTGCAAACCGCAATTGCTGATCCTGGATGAACCAACCGAAGGGATCCAGCCATCGGTAATTAAGGAGATCGGCGCGGTGATCCGCCAGCTGGCGCAGCGTGGTGATATGTCGATCCTGCTGGTGGAGCAGTTCTATGACTTTGCCGCCGAGCTGGCCGACAACTATCTGGTGATGTCGCGCGGTGAGATTGTGCGGCGGGGTCGCGGCGACAGTATGGAAGCAGATGGCGTACGCGGGCTGGTGGCCATTTAATGATGTTATTTTTCAGGCGTAAGGGTATTTAACGCTTACGCCTGTTTTATTTCTCAATGATATCCTGACGATAATTGATTTATTATATCCGCATCTTAAATAAAGATCATAATACCGCATTAAAATAGAACCCCGTCTAAAATAAATAATTCCTGTTACGGTTAAATTATTCCGCCATTTTATTTCGCTTTGGCGAAAAGTTTATATACTTAATTGTCTTTATTGCTCACAGCCCAATCCTTTGCCGGAGGCGCACGCATGCCTGTGTATCCCTTAACGACCGTACAGCAAGCTGTTTTAATCGATCAGTTACTCACGCCGGATACGCCCTGTTATAATATTGGCGCCATATGGAGAATTAAGCGCGATATCGATATTTCTCTGCTACAAAAATCAACTAATGATATTTTACATCAACATGACGCCCTGAGAATTCGCCTGCAGGAGGATGAATCAGGCATTATCCAGAGTACCCGTCCACGGCAAAAAATAATCATCGACTATCGCGACTTTACGCAGCAACGGGCGGCAAACGATCAGGCAATGGAATATCTGCGTGTCTCATTTATTAAACCTTTCCCGCTGTATAACCAGCTGCTGTGGCGCTGCCATTTTGTCAGAGTCAATGCCACCGATTCCCTGTGGCTGATTAGCGCTCATCATCTGATTGCCGACGGCACCACCCTGTCGCTGCTGGGGCGCTTAATTATCGATCGTTATAAGCAGTTAAAATCCGGGGCCTGCGGCGACCTGCCTGCCGCCACGCGTTATGCGGACTTTATTGCCAGCGATAAAGCCTATCTGCACTCTCCGCGTTATGCTGCCGATCGCGACTTCTGGCTGAGCCGCTTTTCCGGCACCCCCGCCAGTGCGCTGGCGGGCGAAAGAGCGGCTTCGTTGACACAGCAAGCCGCCTCGCTCAGCCGGCAAATTGTCCACCCTCTGCCGCATCAGCGCTATCAGCAGATGGAGGCTTATGCCGCAGAGAGTGGCGGCTCGGTGATGCACTTTATGCTGGCGCTGCTCACCTGCTGGTATGCGCGCCTGTGGCAGGCGGAGAGCCTGACTATCGGCGTGCCGGTACACAACCGTTGCGGCGCGCAGCATAAACAGACGCTGGGGATGTTCTCCTCAATGATCCCGCTAAAAATTGAGATTGATATCCATCAGCCGTTTGGCCAGTTAATTCAGCAGGTGGCGAGCGAGCTGCGTCTCTGTTATCGCCACCAGCGTTACCCGATTGCCGAGCTGAATCGCCAGCTGCGCCTGAGCCAGCAGGGTCGTCGCCAGCTGTATGACATCACCTTTTCCCTTGAATGTTTTCCCACCGATATTGAACTGGATAATCAGCCGCTAAAAGTGAGCGCCATGCACCACGGCTATGAACAGATGCCACTGACCATCTATCTGCGTCATTACCATCCGCAGGATGATCCGCTGCTGGAGTTTAATTTTAATCAGGGATGGTTTAACGAAGAGTGGGCAATGCGCACCGCAGCACGGGTGCGCCACCTGCTGAAAAGCGTACTGGATGCCGCCACCGATTTACCGATGGCGCAGCTGCCGCTGCTGCTGGCGACAGAGCAACGACAACTGGCGCGCTGGAATCACCATACCCAGCCCTGGACGCCAGCCGGGGGCGTACATCGCCTGTTTGAACAGCAAGTGCTGCGCACTCCGCAGGCCATTGCGCTCGGAGGGTGCGACCAGCCACTCCGCTATAGCGAGCTGAATCAGCAGGCCAATCAGCTCGCCTGGCATCTGCGCGCGGCGGGCATCGGTCGTGATGATCGCGTGGCGCTGTGCGCCGAACGCAGCAATCAGCTGGTCATCGCCCTGCTCGCCATTCTTAAAGCCGGTGCGGCTTATGTGCCACTCGACCCCGACTATCCGCAGGAGCGGCTCAGCACTATGCTGCAGGATAGCGGCGCACGGCTGCTGCTGCTCGACGATGCCGGCGAACGGGCGACAGCTTCAGCGGTTGCGCCAGGTCTGGTGGCGCTGCATCTGCAACGCGATAGCGCGCGCTGGCAGTTCGCCGCCGCAGAGAATCTGCCTGCCAGTGGCGTCGATCCGCAGCGCTCGCTGGCGTATGTGATTTACACCTCCGGCTCCACCGGACAACCGAAAGGGGTGATGAATGAACATCGCGGCGTAATCAACCGTTTGCAGTGGATGCAGCAGGCGTATCAGCTGACGCCAGAAGATCGGGTGCTGCAAAAAACGCCTTTCAGTTTTGATGTGTCGGTATGGGAGTTTTTCTGGCCATTAATCAGCGGCGCACGGCTGGTGATGGCAAAACCCGGCGGCCACCGCGATCCTGACTACCTCTGCACACTGATTCAGCAGCAACAGATCACCACCATTCATTTTGTTCCCTCAATGTTGCAGCTGTTTCTCAGTCACGGCGATATGGCGCAATGCGACAGCCTGCAACGAATTATCTGCAGCGGCGAAGCACTGCCGCTGGCTACCGTCCAGCGTTGCCATCGGCAACTGGCGGGCGCGGCGCTGTATAATTTGTATGGCCCGACCGAAGCGGCGGTGGATGTCAGCCACTGGCACTGCCATCCGCAGGATCCGCGTCCGCTGGTGCCGATTGGCAGACCAGTCAGCAATACTCAGCTGCATATTCTGGATGCGCAACTGCAGCCGCTCCCGCCAGGCAGCAAGGGCGAACTCTATATTGGCGGCGTGCAGGTGGCGCGCGGCTATCTTAATCGCCCGCAGCTGACGGCGGAGTGCTTTATCCGCGATCCTTTTAGTGATGACCCCGCTGCGCGGCTGTATAAAACCGGCGATCTGGCGCGCTGGCTGGAAGATGGCAGCATTGAATATCTGGGACGCAACGATTTTCAGGTCAAAATCCGCGGCGTGCGCATTGAGACCGCTGAGGTTGAACAGCAGATCCGTCAGTGTGAAGGCATCGATGACGCCGTGGTGATGGCCCGCGACGACGAACAGGGTGATAAACGTCTGGTGGCATGGTTCGTCGCCAGCGATCAGCCGGATCTTGGCCCGCGCCTGCACCGCTATCTGCGCGGCGTATTGCCCGATTATATGATCCCTTCCGCACTAGTGCAGTTGCAGGCATGGCCCCTTTCACCCAATGGCAAACTCGATCGCCGCGCCCTGCCGCTACCGACAGCAAGCCGCAACGATCAGTGTCTGGCGCCGGAAAGTGAAGATGAACAGCTGCTGGCAAGCTGGTGGCAGGAAATTTTACAGGTAGAAAAAGTCAGCCGTGATGATGACTTTTTTGCCCTCGGCGGCCACTCGATTCATGCCATTCAGCTGATGGTGCGCCTGCGACGCCAGGGACTGTGGCTGGATATCAAAACGCTGTATGCCCACTCTTCGCTGTCCAGCCAGGCGCGGGCGATCCGCAACCTCGCCGACGATCAGCAACTGGCGCCGGAAGCGATCAATAACCCGATCCAGAAATTACTGGCGCAACTGAACCAGTCCCCGGCCAGCTTCTGTCTGTTGCAACCGCTAAATAGCCAGTGTTCGCCAGAAGAGGTATGGATGATTCATCCGGCAGTGGTCGGCAGTGAGATCTATCGCGATCTCGCGTTGTCGCTAAACGGTAAACTGAGCGCCATCGGCATCAATAATTACAATCTGTTTCACCAGCCGCATATCGACTCACTCAGCGATCTGGCCGCTTGCTATCTGCGCGCCATGATGGCGCATGGCTTGTCTGCACAACGCACGGTACGGCTGCTCGGCTGGTCGCTGGGCGGTAATATCGCGCTGGAGATCGCCGCCCAGCTGGAACAGCAAGGCTTTCAGGATATTCATATCTGCGTGCTGGACAGTGTGTATCAGACCGAATTCCAGCTACGCGCGGAGCCGGGCACGCTGGAGATGGTGCTGGCGATGATTGGCATTGAAGATCAGGCGGCGCAACGCGCGCTACAGGCGGAACAGACCGATATTATTCTCAGTAATCAGCCGCTCAGCGCGCCGCTGCGACACAGCCGCATCACGCTGTTTAAAGCGATGCAGTTTGCCACGCCCGGCGAATATCAGTCCGCCAACGGCCAGGCGCTGCTGGCGCTGGAAGACAATGGCTTAGCGGTATTGAACGCCAGACTGCGCCGGGTGCCGCTGGCGGCAAATCACTACTCAATTATTTACTGTCATCAGGAGATTGGCGAGGCGCTGATGGGCTGACACGGGCGGCGATACGCCGCCCAAAAATTCAATCCGCCAGCCCGGTCTCCACCCGGAACTGACGCTGTTCACCCGCCGCCAGCGTGATTAAGCTGCCCGCGCGTCTGGCGGCGTTATGCCCTTCCGGCCGACAGGTGGCCGGTAACACAAAGGCGGCCACCTGCTGGTCGGCATTATGCAGCAGCCAGCGCGTCGCGGCGCTGAACTGGCGGGTATCAAAGCGCGTGACAAAGCTATACCCTTGCGGCGAATGCAGCATAAATTCAGCCTGTTGCACATACTGCGGCAGATTATCGGCAAAAAACACGATTTCCGGATCGCACATTTCTGGCCGCTGCAGGCCGTCAAACGCCTGCGGCGCCGCTGCCAGCTGTTGGGTATAGTCCAGCCATTGCGGCGTTGGCTGAACATGCGCCGGGATCGACGTGCGCAGCTGAAACGCCGTATCCGGGATATTCTGGCTAAAGCGCCCATCTGCCACCCAGGCGTAATTCATATGACACATATACTGCAACGGCATGGTTGCGCCGGAGAGGTTAGTCACCTGCATGGCGATCTCAATACGCGGCGTATCTCCCAGTAGCGTCACCGCTGGCGCGGCGCGGTAGTGATGGCCAAATCCCTTGATATATTCCACATCGCCGTGCAGCGCCAGCCGATCTTCCTCCAGCGTCAGCCAGGCATTATCGAGACGCGCGCAGGCCATCTCACCGTGCAGCGGATGAGTATCATCGGCAGCCGGACAGCCATTCGCCAGCAGCCCGGAGTGAAAAGCAAAGCAGCCGTAGGTATCGATAATATCCTTACCCGGTAGCGGCTGTTTAAAACCGCTGCCCATGGTTAAACGCTGCCCGTCAAACTGCATATCCCAGACCATCTGGCCGTAGAACGGCAGCACGATCACAAAGCCGCGCGCATTCTCCAGCCGCACTGCTTCAATCCCGGATGGATAGCGAAACAACTCAACTTTAAAGCGCGCATTATCCAGCAGAGTACGTGGCGTTTCCTGAAACAGCGCAGGATGGAGCGGTAATGTGGTTTTCATCGTGCCTCCCCGACAAATGCAGCGCCCTGCGCCAGCGGCTGTTTTTTATGGCGCAGCTCACCCCAGAAATAGAATCCGACCCAGGCAAAACAGAGCAGCGACACGCCAAACGCCAGCTGCATCGAGCCGAGATGGTCAGAGACCAGACCCTGCAAGGCGGGCACAAAGGCGGCGCCGACAATCGCCATCACAATAAAAGCACCAGCAACTTCGGTGTATCGGTTATCGACCGTCGCCAGGGTGCCGGCATAAATGGTCGCCCAGCAGGGGCCAAACAGCACGCTGACAAAGACTGCGGCATAGACGGCGGTAAAGTTCGGCACCAGCATCACATAAGCCAGCGTCACCACCCCGGCGATGGAGTAAGCAATCAGCACTTTCTCGGCGCGGAAACGCGTCATCAGGAAGTTGGCGACAAACTTGCCGATAAAGAAACAGATAAAGCTGTAGATCATAAAGTTGGAGGCGTGACGCTCATTGGTGGCGCCAAGATTCAGCGCCAGACGAATGGTAAATGACCATACCGCCACCTGCATACCAACATAGAGAAACTGCGCCACAATGCCGCGCTTAAAGTGGCGATTTTTCGCCAGATAGCTGAAGGTTTCCGCCAGTCCCGGCAGCTTTTTGCCAGCACTTTCCGGCTTACAGCGCGGGTAACGCGTCAGCAGAAACAGCAGCATCACCACCACCAGCACCATAATCAGATATTTATAGGGTTCCAGCGTGTGCTCCAGCATCGTCAGACGAAACTGGTGAATCTGCTCTGCGTTCATCGTCGCCATCTGGCTCTGCAAACTGTCGCCATCCTGAAACACCAGATATTTACCCAGTACAATCCCCATCAGCGCGCCGACCGGATAGAAGGTCTGACTGATATTCAGGCGCAGCGTAGCATGCTGACGATCGCCAATCATTGAGCTGTAGGTGTTGGCCGCGGTTTCAAGGAAGCTCAGACCAATGGCGATAGCGAAAATCGCCGCAAGGAACATGGTGTAGGTCGCCATATGCGACGCCGGATAAAACATAATGCAACCGGCGATATACAGCGCCAGCCCGATCAGAATGGCAATTTTATAGCTGGAACGGCGGATCACCAGCGACGCCGGGATCGCAATCAGGAAATAGCCGCCATAGAAGGCGCTCTGCACCAGCGCACTGGCGAAATCGCTGAGAGCAAAGACGCTTTTAAACTGGGTAATCAGGATGTCATTCAGGCTGGCGGCGCAGCCCCACAGCGGGAACAGACAGGACAACAAAATAAACTGAAACAGTGGCGTCTTATTCAGATAGCCATCGGATTGCTGAACGATATTCTGGTGCATGTGAGGATCCCCACTCAGGCGTTGAGAAAACGTTGGAAGGTGATGGCATCGGGATAAGAACGCTGCGTTCCACGCCCGGTTACGCTACAGGCCGCAAAGGCCGAAGCGAGTTGCATCGCCTGTCTGATATCGCCGTTCTGCACCAGGTAGTGCGCAAAGCAGCCGATAAAGGCATCGCCCGCGCCGCTGGTATCGACGGCTTGCACTGCGGTTGGGCTGACGCGATATACGCTGTCACCCTGCATCCATACCGAACCCCGACTTCCCAGCGTAATAATCAGATTCTTCAGACCACGGCTGAGCAGCGTCTGCCCGGCGCGCAGCACCTCCTCTTCCGTCGCCACCGGCAGACCGGTCAGAATCTCCAGCTCGGTTTCGTTTGGCATAAAGAAATCACAGCGGCAGGCGTAGTCGATATCCAGTTCCGTCACCGCGGGTGCTGGATTGAGGATCACGGCGATACCGTGCTGGCTGGCAAAATCAATGGCGTGATACACCGTCGGCAGCGGGATCTCCAGCTGCAAAATGATCAGCTGACACTGCTTGAGTTGCGCTGCGGCGGCATCAATATCGGCGGGCAGCAGCTGATTATTGGCGCCTTTAACGATCAGAATACGGTTTTGCGACTGGTCATCGACAAAGATCGGCGCCACTCCGCTGGATACGCCCGGCGCGACAGTGACGTGCCGCGTATCGATGCCAAACGCCTGCAAGTTATTGACGGTATTATCGGCAAACAGATCTTCGCCCACTTTGCTGATCATCATCACGCTGGCGCCGAGCTTTGCCGCCGCCACCGCCTGATTAGCGCCTTTTCCCCCGCAGCCAATCGCAAAATCGGGCGCTTCGAGCGTCTCACCGGCTTTAGGCATCGTATTGGTGTAGGTGATCAAATCCACCATATTGGAACCGATGACGGCAATATCCATAGCACTCTCCGCTGAGTCATTTTTAAACATTTAATGTTGTTAAAATAACAATAACAACGATGCAATGTTATATTTGTGACATGAATCTCAACCAGCGTAAACGCACCAGCAGAAGGGAGTTGCTATTTTAACTGCTGTGATTAATGTTATTATTTTAACAATTAATGCGTGAGACTGAGGCGTGATGCGCGAGGTTTGCGGGGCGATTCTATTAAAGGTAATATTGCCAGGCTGCCAGCTTAATGACGCGCAAATCATTAAAATCAGTGAAATTTATCGTGAACTGAAGAGAACCATTGGCGGTATAAGATCTGACGATGGTTGCTGGCAATACCCCATCAGGTCAGGGATATTAATCAAAGGAAATCACCATGGAAACCCGGCGCGACGAGCGCGTAAATAAACTGGCGCATGCATTAAAGCGTATCGACAAGCTCCATCTGAAAGATGCCGCCCGGTTACTCGGTGTTTCGGAGATGACGATTCGTCGCGATCTTAATGAACAGCCCTCAACGGTAGTGCTGCTTGGCGGCTATATCGTCAGCGATCCGCGTATCAGCCAGGGTCACTACTTTGTCTCGGATCAGCAGTCGCAGAACGTCAGCAAAAAGCAGCAGCTGGCCCGGCTGGCGGCGACGCTAATTAACGCTAACGATACGGTGTTTTTTGACTGTGGCACCACCATTCCTTATGTAATTGACGCCATTGACGATGAATTGTCCTTTACCGCCATCTGCTGTGCGATGAATACCTTTCTGGCGCTGAAAGAGAAGCGTGGCTGCCATGTGATCCTCAGCGGCGGCGAATTCCATCCGGATAACGCGATTTTCACGCCGCTGGGACAGAATCATGTGCTGGACGAACTCTGTCCATCACTGGCCTTTATCTCGGCGGCGGGCATCGATGTCAATCAGGGGGCGACTTGTTACAATGTTAACGAGTTGCAGATGAAGCATCATGCGCTGCAACGCGCTCAGCGCAAGATCCTGCTGGCCGACAGCAGCAAATTTGGCAAGGTGCTGCCAGCACGCATCGGCGAACTGGATCTGTTTGATACCTTAATCAGTGACAGCGCACCGCCCAGGGCGCTGGCGCAAAAATTGAAAGCAGCAGAAGTGAAAGTGATCACCCTGTAATACGGGCGGCGAGAACGCCGCCCGTATCAATGGTTTGCGCCAGCCGTAATGACGGCGTTCTCGCCCCTCAGGCCCAGCGATGCAAAATCTCTTCATCATCGCGCAGGCGGCGGATATTTTCGCATACGCCCGCCACATTACCCTGCAGCGAAATATCAGTGACACCGCCAATATGCGGGGTGGCAATCACGTTGTAGCTGAAAATCTTATCCTGCGGATCGGGTGGCTCCTGCCAGAAGACATCCAGCCCGGCGCCAGCAATGTGCCCCAGCTCCAGCGCCGCAATCAGCGCCTGCTTCTCAATCAACCCACCGCGACCTAAATTAATCAGGAAGCTGCCCGCCTGCATCTGCGTCAGCGCATTTTCATTGATGATATGCCGGGTCTGTGCATTATCCGGCAGGCTTAAAATCACAAAATCCGCTTCCGCCAGCAGGTCCGGCAGCTGTTCCATGGTGCCTAACCAGGATAACTGATGCTGTTCGGCAAAGGCGCGGTCGGCATCACGTTTGACGCCAATCAACCGCACGCCAAATGCCGTCAGGCGTCTGGCTAACGCTTTGCCAATGCCGCCCACGCCCACCAGTCCGACAGTTTTGCCCATTAAACCGAGACCGGTCGGCTGACCCAGGCGCTGCTGAGCAATGCTGTCAGGCAACTCCAGCGCCTTACGCGCAAGGCCAATCATCATCCAGATCCCCAGCTCCGCCACCGAATCAGCATTACCGGAGTGATCCGACGGCACATTGGCGACGATAATCCCCTGCTCCCCGGCGCTATGGATATCAACGCCTTCCAGACCGGCGCCAGCTTGCTGAATCAGTTTCAGGTTGTCAGCGGTTTGCAGCAGGCGTGCATCCACCCGCGCCATACCGGGGATCAGCACGTCGAAACCGGCCAGACTCTGGGCGGCATGACCGGCCGAAGCAATAAATTCGACGTCGGGCAGTTGCTGGCGCAGCTGCTGTATCATGCCGCCCCACGCGTTCTCTTCAGCCGCAATCAGAACTTTCATTGATATCCCTCTGGTTTAAAAGGCAAAAAATCAGCATAACGTTTTGGCCGTGCAAAAATCAAACAGTTATCCCGCCAGCGAGGACTAAACGACAGAATACTCTGGGCATCGGCTGTGATTAAGGCAGGAAAACAGCTAAACTTCGTCATCTGAGTGGGCAGTTCCGCCCCAACACCAACACAGACCTTAAGAGGCTCATTTTAACGTGGCTCAATTCGTCTATAGCATGCATCGCGTCGGCAAAGTGGTTCCGCCGAAGCGTCACATTCTCAAAAATATTTCACTGAGCTTTTTCCCGGGCGCGAAAATCGGCGTTCTGGGTCTGAATGGCTCCGGTAAATCCACCCTGCTGCGCATCATGGCCGGTATCGATAAAGATATCGAAGGCGAAGCGCGTCCACAGCCCGGCCTGAAAATCGGCTATCTGCCGCAGGAACCGCAGCTGAATCTCGAACATACGGTGCGTGAATCCGTTGAAGAAGCGGTCGCTGAAGTGGTTGGCGCGCTGAAGCGTCTGGATGAAGTGTACGCACTTTATGCTGAGCCGGAAGCGGACTTCGACAAGCTGGCGGCCGAACAGGGCAAGCTGGAAGAGATTATCCAGGCGCACGATGGCCATAACCTGAACAGCCAGCTGGAACGTGCGGCCGATGCGCTGCGCCTGCCGGACTGGGATGCCAAAGTGGCGAATCTTTCCGGTGGTGAGCGTCGTCGCGTGGCGCTGTGCCGTCTGCTGCTGGAAAAACCCGATATGCTGCTGCTCGATGAGCCAACCAACCACCTGGATGCCGAATCCGTGGCCTGGCTTGAGCGCTTCCTGCATGACTTCGAAGGCACCGTGGTGGCGATTACCCATGACCGCTACTTCCTCGATAACGTTGCGGGCTGGATTCTGGAACTGGACCGCGGTGAAGGTATTCCCTGGGAAGGCAACTACTCTTCATGGCTGGAGCAGAAAGATCAGCGTCTGGCGCAGGAAGCGTCTTCGGAAGCTGCGCGTCGTAAGTCGATTGAGAAAGAGCTGGAGTGGGTGCGTCAGGGCGCCAAAGGCCGTCAGTCGAAGGGCAAAGCACGTCTGGCGCGCTTTGAAGAGCTGAACAGCACCGAATATCAGAAACGTAACGAAACCAATGAACTGTTTATCCCACCAGGCCCACGCCTGGGCGATAAGGTGGTGGAAGTGAACGGTCTGAGCAAGTCCTACGGCGACCGGGTGCTGATTGACGATCTTAGCTTCTCCGTACCGAAAGGCGCGATTGTCGGCATTATCGGCGCCAACGGCGCCGGTAAATCGACCCTGTTCCGTATGCTGTCCGGTCAGGAACAGCCAAACGGCGGCAGCATTGAGCTGGGCGATACCGTGAAGCTGGCTTCCGTCGATCAGTTCCGTGATTCCATGGATAATTCGAAAACCGTCTGGGAAGAAGTATCCGGCGGTCAGGATATTATGCGTATCGGCACCACCGAGATGCCAAGCCGCGCTTACGTTGGCCGCTTTAACTTTAAAGGCGTCGATCAGGGTAAACGTGTGGGCGAGCTGTCTGGTGGTGAGCGTGGCCGTCTGCATCTGGCTAAGCTGCTACAGGTTGGCGGCAATATGTTGCTGCTCGATGAACCGACCAACGACCTCGATATCGAAACCCTGCGCGCCCTGGAGAACGCCCTGCTGGAGTTCCCGGGCTGTGCGATGGTGATCTCGCATGACCGCTGGTTCCTCGACCGTATTGCTACCCATATCCTTGATTATCAGGATGAAGGTAAGGTCGAATTCTTCGAAGGTAACTTTACCGAATACGAAGAGTATAAGAAGCGTACTCTTGGCGCCGAGGCGCTGGAGCCAAAACGCATCAAATATAAGCGTATGACCAAATAGCGACGCTTACCGGGGCGGCGATAACGCCGCCTGTTTTTATGGACGACGTCCACGACTCCAGTACGCCATAAAGCTGATACTGTCCTGCGACAGACCGCACTCACCAATCAGATAGCGACGCAGATGCTTTACTGCGCTGGATTCTGCGGCCACCCAGCCGTGGAAACGGGTATCATCACTCGCCGCCCGATCCCATACAATCTCATCCGCCCCCTCTTCACGCAGCGCCTGACCGGTCAGCGCATACTCCGGCAATTTCACATGCTGTTGCACCGCACTCAGCAATGCTTCGCCATAACTGGCGCCGCTCGCCTCGCGCGCCAGCCAGTGTACTTCAGCAAAGGTGAACTGGCTTAAATCAACGCAATCACCACGTTTCGGCACTTCGAGGAAAATCTGCAATTGTGGTGGATTAGCACGCGTCGCCAGTTGCTCAAGAATGCCTTTCGCCGCGGGCAGCGCTGTCTCATCGGCAATCACCAGCGCACGCTCCATCTGCGCATGCGGCCGCCACTCAAAACCGCCGCTCTCTTCAGTGTGAGCACGATTCGGCGCAACAATCTGCAAGGCGTCGCCCGGCCCGGCGGCCAGCACCCACGCCGAGGCCGGACCTTCGGTGCCATGCATGACGAATTCAACTTCCATTTCACCGGTTTGCGCATTGACCCGGCGAATGGTGTAAGTACGTGGAATCGGACGGGTCTCCGCGGGCAGCGCTTTGGTTTGCTGCCACCAGTGGCTTTCCGCCGTCAGCGTCGGGGGCGTGCCATTCAGCGAAGGAAACAGCAGTTTGATGCGCTGATCCGGTCCGTCCATTTTCATCTGACGCACCTCATCACCACTGAAAACGCAGCACAGCATGGATGGAGAGAGCACCTGCTTACGCGCCAGCACCACATTAAATAAACGATAACTCTCAACCGCCGCCATAAAACCGCCTCTGATCACTTCGGGAAATATTCCAGGGGAGGAAGAATAGCAAAGCTAAATGATAATGAGAATGCGTATTAAATCCATACTGTTGTGCAGGATTTAATCTGGCGGCGCAATGGTCAGCGATAGAACTCGCTAAATACCGGCGAGCTAAGGGCAAAATCAATAAAGCAGGCCAGCGCGGGCGAGTTGAGTTTACGGCTCGGATAGACCAGCCATAACTCATTACCCTCTACCTGCCACTGCGGC
The DNA here is from genome assembly GCF_017875465.1 of Winslowiella toletana. Taxonomy (NCBI): domain Bacteria; kingdom Pseudomonadati; phylum Pseudomonadota; class Gammaproteobacteria; order Enterobacterales; family Erwiniaceae; genus Winslowiella; species Winslowiella toletana. The sequence continues at coordinate 3,123,358 of NZ_JAGGMQ010000001.1, read as the reverse complement.
AGTACCTGTTCCAGCGCCTGCTGCTGCATCAGCTCGTGGGTTAAAAAACGTGGCAACAGCGTAATTCCCGCCCCCTGCAGCGCACACTCACGCGCATAGATCAGATTATCGGTCATATGCGCTGGCGGCAGGAGCCAGTTATGCCACTCCTCGCCGCGCGTCAACAGCCACTCGCTCCAGGCACGGTGAGCAATACAGCGGTGTTGCGCCAGCTGCTGCGGATGCCGGATAGCCGGATGTTGCGCAAGATAAGCCGGAGAGGCCACCAGCAGGCGCTGACAGTAACCAATACGACGGCCAATCAGCGAGGAGTCCTGCGGCTTGCCGGTGCGTAACGCAATATCGAAGCCCTCCTGCACCAGATCGCGAATATCGTCAGACACCGACACTTCGAGGGTGACATCAGGGAACTGCTGCTGAAACTGGGTGTTACAGCGCGCCAGCAGCGTAGCGCCAATCCCTGCAGGGCTGGTAATGCGCAAACGGCCACTGGGGTTGGCGCGCAGGCGTTCAATCGCCTGCCCGGCGCGCTCGCTGGCCTGCAACATCTCCTGGCAGTGAATCAGATAACGTTCACCGGCAAAAGTCAGATTCAGCTGACGCGTGGTGCGATTCAGTAAACGCAAACCCAGCGCCTGCTCCAGCTGGCTGATGCGCTGGCTGACGCTGGATTTCGGCAGTCCGGCACGCGCCGCCGCCGCGGTAAAGCTGCCGCTTTCCGCCACCAGCGCAAACAGCGCCATATCCTGTAACTGTTTAAACATTATTGTTCATCCTGGACGAACACTCTGTCATTGATTGTCCATCTTATCACTTTAGTAAACAGCTTCTACACTTAACCCACTTAACTCAGGAGCATAATGATGAATAACCGAGCGATTGCGATTAACCCGGAAAATCCGGCACAGTTTATTGAGATCCATCCCGAGACACCGACGCCAGGCGACTATGACCTGCTGGTTGAGGTAAAAGCCGCCTCAGTCAATCCGGTGGATACCAAGGTGCATAAAGGCGCGCAGAGCAGCGGTTTGCAGGCTCCGCGTATTCTGGGCTGGGATGCCAGCGCTGTGGTGCTGGCCACCGGCAGCAAAGTCAGCGGGTTTAAAGCTGGCGATGAGGTTTACTATGCCGGTGATATCACCCGTCCAGGCAGCAACAGTACGCTACAGCTGGTTGATGCACGTATTACCGGCCATAAGCCGCAAAGCCTCGACTGGGCTGCCGCTGCCGCCGTGCCACTGACTGCGCTGACTGCATGGGAAGGTCTGTTTGAACGCCTGAATATTCAGCACGCCGCAGAAGGCAAAACCCTGCTGATTGTTGGCGGCGCGGGTGGTGTCGGCTCACTGGCGATCCCCTTTGCTAAACTCAACAGCAAGGTAAAGGTGATTGCCACTGCCTCACGTCCGGATTCCGTAAAGTGGTGTCTGGATCGCGGCGCCGACCTGACCATTAACTATCAGGATATGGCCGCAGAGCTGGAGAAGCAGAGCCTGAAACAGGTGGATTATATCTTCTGCCTGAATGATACCGATGGTCACTGGGAGACGCTGGCGCAGCTGATTGCGCCGCAGGGCCATATTTGCACCATCGTGGAAAACGCCCGACCGCTGGATATGACTCAGCTGAAGCTGAAAAGCGCGGCGCTGCACTGGGAACTGATGTATACCCGCAGCATGTTTAACACGCCGGATATCGCGCGTCAGGGAGAGATCCTGAATGAAGTCGCCAGCCTGCTGGATGCCGGTAAACTCAGCACCACGCTGAATGAAACCCTGTCGGGACTGAGTGTGGAAACCCTGACCGCCGCCCATCAACGGGTGCTGGAAGGCCATATGCGCGGCAAAGTGGTAATGGTGTATTAAGGTTACCCAGGGCGGCGAGGACACCGCCCGATTTATCAGGCAAATACCACTTTCAGACTGCCCGGCGTGAGGCGTGGTTTTCCTACGACAATTTGTATATCACGTCCTAAACGGGTCAGACATTCCAGCATTTTGGCTTCGCTAATCCCGCGAAATTGGCCACGCAGCAGATTAGACAGTTTTGGCTGAGTCATCCCCAAAAGTTTTGCGGCCTGATCCTGAGTCAGGTTACGGCTTTTAATGATGCTGCCAATTGTCGCCGCAAGCTGTGCTTTTACCAGCATTTCTTCGGCATCATTCAGGCCAATGTCGGCATAAACATTGCCGCTGCTGATTTCGATATCATGGCTCATAGCAAACTCCTTTAGCATGGTTTTCTGCGGATTTCAGCCTTTCGCGTATCTTATCCATATCGGGTTTGGGTGTGGTAATTCCGATTAACGATTTTTTCTGGAATACATGCAGAACATACATTACGTCACCGAAATTGACGGTATACACTGCCCGATAAGTATTACTGAAATAATCTTCAACCACTTCCAGCACTCCAGCTCCGCCAAATCCCTTTAGTGGTCTGGCCTGGGGGTGTTTATCACCACGTTGCGCCAGATGTAAGGCATAGCCGAAAGTATCCTGTACATCTTCAGGTAACGACTGAAGGTCCTTTTTACTGCTACCAATCCAATATAGTGTTTTCATCCGCGTCATCCATTCGTCGGTTTATATCTATATGGGTATAATTTAGCTTAACAATTGGCTAATCTCTGGTCAACTGATTAAGACAAACAGGTGAAAGCCCGAGCCTGCTTTCAGGGTAGACGGAAAACGGAATTACCTGTCGCCCAGCATCTCTTTCACCAGTTCCACGCAGCGCAGAAAACGACTGTCATAATCGTCCTCTTCCACATGCACATAGGGAATATGGTTGGCATCCAGCATGGTGACCAGCAGATCCTGAAACTCCTTGCGATCCACCGAGCTGCCAAGGCTGCGTAACCCGTCTGCGACCCAGGGAACATTGTTCTCCACCAGGATCACCAGATCAAAGCGATATTCATCGATCAGCGCCTGCACAAACGGGTGTTCGCGCCCTTCATACTTTTTACAGAACGCCTGGGTGGTAACGAAATCGGTGTCGATAAAGGCCACTTTATTGGCGTACTTCACGGCAAAATCGATATATTGCGCCTGCCCCAGCGCGATCTTGTCATAGTCAGAATATTGCAGCGCCATCTCATCACCACCAAGATGGGAAAAGACATAGTCGCGGCCAAATTCCCACGCACTGGTGGTATTAAAGATATTCGCCAGCTTATTCACCAGCGTCGATTTACCACTGGATTCACCGCCAAGGATCGCCACGGTGCGCACAAAGAACGGCTTCACTTCGGTCGGAATATAGTCCCAGTAGCGGAAGGGATCCTGACGAATCTGCGCGCCACTGATATTCATAAAGGATCGCTTCGGATCGATCAGCACCGCTTCAATGCCCAGATTGGCCGAATATTGCGGCGCATCCTGCTCCTCGCTGGTATAGACGCGATTAGGCTCAATCCCCTGCTTCGCCATAAAGGCGGTAATGCCTTTACTCCAGACATCCCAGCCGTGCGGATAAGGCTCCATGCCCTCTTCGTTAAAAGAGTGAATACGGATATTTTTCTGGTATTTAAAGGTTTGCAGCAGCCAGCGCAGACGATCGCTGATGGTCGGCTGCTGTGACATGGCGCTGTTTTCAAACAGCATGCGATCGCGCGGCTCGTCATAACCCATAATGATATGCAGCTCGTCGACCTGGCTACAGGCGCGCTGAATCAGATAGATATGGCCGGTATGCAGCGGGTAAAACTTACCGAATACCACACCGATGGTTTTCTCACGACGCGGGAACTCCAGACCTAAATAGCGGTGGAGCGCTTCCAGCTTCTGCGCACTGGGACTTTTGATTTTCGCGTTCAGTAACTGGCTAAGATAGCCTTTGGTCATGCCGCTGGCATCCGCCACCTGTTGCAGGGTACAGCCCTGCTGGCGAATCGCCGTTTTCAAATAATCAAATGACGACATGAAATGCCTCCTGCATGTCACTGCGCAATAGCCGCTGAGAATCTGCTGCCGGACATCGCCCGGCGCAGGAAATTATAGATCTTCCAGAATCGCCAGCGCATCCGCCAGTTTCTTCACGCCAAACACCTGCATGCCTTCCGGCGGCTTTTTCGGTACATTGGCTATCGGCACGATGGCGCGGCGGAAACCGTGTTTCGCCGCCTCGGAGATACGCTCCTGGCCGCTTGGCACCGGGCGAATCTCACCGGCGAGTCCCACTTCGCCAAAGACCACTAAATCCTGTGGCAACGGGCGGTCACGCAGGCTGGAGACCATCGACAGCATCAGCGCCAGATCGGCGCTGGTTTCGGTGACTTTAACGCCGCCAACCACATTCACAAACACATCCTGGTCAGCCATCTGCAGCCCGCCGTGACGGTGCAAGACCGCCAGCAGAATCGCCAGACGGTTCTGCTCCAGTCCCACCGCCACGCGACGCGGGTTGCCCATCATCGAGTGATCGACCAGCGCCTGAATCTCCACCAGCAGCGGGCGCGTGCCTTCCCACAGCACCATGACCGAACTGCCGGACGTCACTTCATCGCCGCGCGACAGGAAGATTGCCGAAGGATTACTCACCTCACGCAGTCCCTGCTCGGTCATCGCGAACACACCCAGCTCATTCACTGCGCCAAAACGGTTTTTATGGCTGCGCAGCGTGCGATAGCGCGAGTCGGCATCGCCATCCAGCAGCACTGAACAGTCAATACAGTGTTCCAGCACCTTCGGACCAGCCAGCGAGCCATCTTTGGTCACATGGCCGACCATCACAATGGCCACGCCACGGGTTTTGGCGAAACGCGTCAGATAAGCGGCGGTTTCACGCACCTGCGCCACACTGCCGGGTGATGACTGGATATCCGCCATATGCATCACCTGGATCGAGTCGATCACCATCAGCTTTGGCTGCTCCTGCTCGGCGATCAGACAGATCTGCTCGATGCTGGTTTCCGACAGCATAAACAGGTTTTCCGTCGGCAGGCCTAAACGGTGAGCGCGCATCGCGACCTGTTGCAGCGACTCTTCGCCGGTAACATACAGAGTCTTCATCCCTTCGGAGAGGCGACACAGGGTTTGCAGCAGCAAAGTACTTTTACCGGCTCCCGGGCTACCGCCAATCAGAATGGCGCTGCCCGGCACCACGCCGCCGCCAAGCACGCGATCGAACTCTTTAAAACCGGTGGAAAAACGCGGCAGCGCTTCAAGGCTGATCTCGGAGAGCTTCTGCACCTTGCTGGGACCGGCGCTGCCGGCGTAGCCCGACAGTCGCTCATTGCGCGCAACAGCAGGTGATGCGGCAAGGCGCACTTCAGTAATGGTGTTCCACGCCTGGCAGGCGCTACATTGCCCCTGCCAGCGCGGGTAGTCTGCGCCGCATTCGTTACACACGAAGGCGCGTTTTACCGCCTTTGCCAAATTTTATCCTTAGATTAACGCTCTTCGTGAACCAGGCTGCCGCTGAGAATACAGAACACCCCCATCAGGTCCGCATGGCGGATGGTCACTTCGGTTTTTTCATTGACTTTCGGTTTGGCGTGATAGGCCACGCCGAGCGATGCGGCGGCGATCATCGGCAGATCGTTGGCGCCGTCGCCGATCGCCACGGTTTGCCCTTCAGCGATCTCATATTTTTTGGCCAGATTCAGCAGCGTCTGCGCTTTATACTTCGCATCCACGATCTGGCCGATCACTTCACCGGTCAGTTTGCCGTCGCGGATCTCCAGCTCATTAGCCACCACTGCCGACAGATGCAGCTTATCGCGCAGATATTCCGCGTAATAAGTAAAACCGCCGGAAGCGATCGCTACCTGCCAGTTCAGCGCCTGTAACTTCTGCACCAGCGTGGTTAAGCCTGGCATTAATGGCAGGTCATCGCGAACCTGCTGCAGAATATTGGCATCGGCATCTTTCAGTGTCGCCACGCGCTGACGCAGGCTGGCGGCAAAATCGAGTTCGCCACGCATTGCGCGCTCAGTGACTTCCGCCACCTGCTCACCGCAACCCGCCAGTTTGGCGATCTCATCGATGCATTCGATCTGGATCGCAGTAGAATCCATATCCATCACCAGCAGGCCTGGTGTTTTCAGGTAAGGGATTTTGCCCAGCGGCGCCACATCCAGCCCGGAGTCATGCGCCAGCCTGGTGGCGCGCGGAGTCAGCGATCCTGCCAGGCGAATCACCTGGTAATCATCAACACACCATGCACTGACGATCACCATCGCCGCGCCCAGCTGATGCTGGTAATGTGTAAGACGATCTTTATCGAGCTGACGCCCATAAAGCAACCAACCGGTACGTCCGGCGCGATAATCCAGCGGCATTACTTCGTCGCCACTGAGAGAAAGAGGTAAACCCGGCCACAGAGAGACATCGGAAGGCAGGTCACACCAGGTCAGACGATTTGGCATTACAGCTCCTGTTAAGGACATTACAGGCTGGGTAAAATTGCTCAACACAACCTAACAAAACCACGCAAGAGGCTACCTTGTCTGCTGCGCTTCTGGCAACATAAAGTGTCGAAAACAGCTGCGCAGCTGTTCACAAAATTTAAAGGTTTGAGATGGCAAAAGCCAAACTGAAATTTCGCCTGCACCGCACCGTGATTGTTCTGATCTGTCTGACGTTGCTGGTGGTGCTGATGCAGGGCGCCTCATGGTTCAGTCTTGGCCATCAGATGGCCCGTTCCGAGCAGGTAGAGGAACTGGCGCGCACCCTGACGAAACAGGTCGCTTACAGCCTGACGCCATTAATGGAAAATGGCGACGACAACCGCCAGCAAATCCAGGCGCTGCTGGCGCAGATGACCGACCACAGCCGTATTCTGGATGCCTCGGTGTATAACGATGACGGCACGCTGCTGGCGCGCAGTGGAGAAAATATCAATGTGCGCGACCGGCTGGCGATCGACGGCAAGCGTGCTGGCAGTTACTTTAACCATCAGATTGTGCAGCCGCTCGACAGCAATGGCGGCCCGCTCGGCTTTCTGCGTGTCACGCTGGATACCCATGTGCTGGTGACGGAAGCTAAGCAGGTGGATAACACCACCAATATTCTGCGTCTGATGATGCTGCTGGCGCTGGCGATTGGCATTATTCTCACCCGCACCCTGCTGCGCGACCGCCGCACCCGCTGGCAACAGTCACCGTTCCTGCTAACCGCCAGTAAACCGGTAAAAGAGGATGATGAGGAAGAGAGCGACGCAGAAGCGACACCGAAAGCGGAAGAGAAAGCCTGATCAGGCCATACGCCTGATCTGCGCTTCCAGCTGAGTCACCTGTTGCTGCATCTCACCCGCCAGCCGACGCGACAATGTCGCCTGGCTGACATTTAGCCGGAACTGCAATGCGCCACTATCCAGCGGCCCGTGCAGCAATAATGCGCAATAATGCGCATAGATCGGTCATAGTGAATAGATACTTGAATAGATAATATAGCAGTTAATGTACAGCAGGCGGGGGTTAACGCAAGAGGAAGGCATTATCAGTGAATAGATACTTTTACCGATACGGGCAGTGTTATCACCGCCCGTACCAGCAACGCGTGGTTACGCTTTATCGCCTAACAGCACAGATTCCAGCGCAATATGAATCATATCGCTAAAGGTGGTCTGGCGCTCAGCGGCAGTGGTCTGCTCGTGAGTACGAATATGGTCCGACACGGTACAGATGGCCAGTGCTTTCGCACCAAATTCCGCCGCCACGCCGTAGATGCCCGCCGCTTCCATTTCCACACCGAGAATACCGTATTTTTCCATAACATCAAACATTTGCGGGTCTGGCGTATAGAACAGATCGGCAGAGAAGATATTGCCCACGCGCGCATCCACACCCAGTGCTTTGGCTGCATCAACCGCGTTACGCACCATATCGAAATCAGCAATCGCCGCAAAGTCATGATCTTTAAAACGCATGCGGTTCACTTTGGAATCGGTGCAGGCGCCCATACCAATCACCACGTCACGCAGTTTCACATCAGCACGTACCGCGCCGCATGAACCGACACGAATGATTTTCTTCACGCCAAATTCGGTGATCAGCTCTTTGGCATAGATTGAGCAAGATGGAATGCCCATACCGTGACCCATCACGGAAATTTTACGGCCTTTATAGGTGCCGGTGTAACCCAGCATGCCGCGCACGTTATTCACTTCAACCGCATCCTGCAGAAAGGTTTCGGCAATGTGTTTAGCACGCAGCGGATCGCCAGGCATCAGAACCACGTCCGCGAAGTCACCCATTTCAGCATTAATATGAGGCGTTGCCATCTTGTTATCCCTTAATTAGTCAGTACAAAGGCCGTCAGAAACGGCCCTGAAACAGTAAGTTAATGCTGCAATTACAGCATGCTTTTGCCGTAATCCATCGCCGAGAGGCCAAAATATTTCGCCACGGTCTGACCGATATCGGCGAAGGTTTCGCGATGCCCCAGCGAACCGGGCTTCACTTTCGGACCGTAGATCAAAATCGGAATGTGCTCGCGCGTATGCTCGGTGCCGTGCCAGGTTGGATCGCAACCATGGTCAGCGGTGAGGATCAGAATATCATCCTCTTTCACCAGCGCCATCAACTCCGGCAGACGGCGGTCAAACAGCTCCAGTCCGCCCGCATAACCGGCCACATCGCGACGGTGGCCCCAGGTGGAGTCAAAGTCGACAAAGTTAGTAAATACAATGGCGTTATCCGGCGCCGTCTGCATCTCTTTGATGGTGGCGTCAAACAGCGCATCCAGACCGGTGGCTTTCACCTTTTTGGTAATGCCAACATGGGCATAGATATCGGCGATTTTGCCGACCGAGATCACTTCTCCGCCCTGCTCATCCACCAGTTTTTTCAGGACGGTTGGCGCCGGTGGCTCCACCGCCAGATCGTGACGGTTACCGGTACGCTCAAAATGTCCGGCTTTATCACCAATAAACGGACGCGCAATCACGCGGCCAATATTGTAGCCACCTTCGGTCAGCTCTTCACGGGCAATTTCGCACAGCTCATACAGCCGATCGAGGCCAAATGTCTCTTCATGGCAGGCAATCTGGAACACCGAGTCAGCCGAGGTATAAAAAATCGGCTTGCCGGTTTTCATATGCTCTTCGCCCAGCTCATCAAGCACTACCGTGCCGGAAGAGTGGCAGTTACCGAGATAACCCGGCAGATTTGCGCGCTCAACCAGCTTATCCAGCAGTTCCTGTGGAAAGCTGTTCTGTTTATCGGTGAAATAACCCCAGTCAAACAGCACCGGCACACCGGCAATTTCCCAGTGACCTGACGGCGTATCTTTACCGGAAGAGAGTTCTTTAGCATAAGCGTAAGCACCGATAATTTCGGCGTTTTCATCCAGTCCTGGCGGAAATCTGCCGGTCGACTCTTCAGCCGCTTTACCCAGACCCAGCGCGCTGAGATTAGGCAGCCGCAGCGGACCTTTACGCCCGATATCCGCTTCACCTTTGAAGCATGCTTCAGCAATATGGCCAAGGGTATCAGAACCCTCATCACCGAACTTGTCAGCGTCTTTACTGGCGCCGATTCCGAAGGAATCGAGCACCATAATAAATGCACGTTTCATCCTGCTCTCCTGCGTATGCACGCGATGCGGATTAAAAAATAGCGATCAGATCAGTATACCCGAAATTGACGGTTATTCGCTGATTCGGCGATAGATTACTGGCGTTGTCGCGGGCGCGTTGTCGCTCAGTTTAACCGCTGACTTCAGCGCATGCGCCGCTTCCTGCCAGCCGGACTCGCTGGCGGCATGGATTACCGCCAGTGGGCGATGGGCATCAATATGATCACCCAGCTGAGCCATATCGCTCAGGCCAACGCTGTAATCGATACTGTCAGTGGCGCGACGACGACCGCCGCCCATGGCGACCACCGCCATCCCCAGCGCGCGGGTATCCATCGCGCTGACAATGCCGGGACGATCGGCATACACCGCTTTACTGAGCATCGGCGCCGGTAAGTAGCTGTCCAGCTTGTCGATAAAGTCGATCGGGCCTTTCTGCGCCGCAACCATGCGGGCAAACACCTCGGCGGCTTTACCGTTATCCAGCACCTTTTGCAGTCTGGCGCGCGCATCAGCGTCATCACTGGCCAGTCCGCCGGAGAGCAGCATCTCGCTACAGAGCGCCATAGTCACTTCCAGCAAACGCGGATTACGGTATTCACCGGTCAGGAACTGCACCGCTTCACGCACTTCCAGTGCGTTACCGGCGCTGGAGGCCAGCACCTGGTTCATATCGGTCAGCAGCGCGGTGGTTTTGCATCCGGCGCCGTTCGCCACGCCGACAATCGCCTGCGCCAGCAGTTCTGACTGCTCAAAGGTCGGCATAAACGCGCCGGATCCAACTTTGACATCCATCACCAGCGCATCCAGCCCTTCGGCCAGCTTTTTCGCCAGAATCGATGCGGTAATCAGCGGAATCGAATCCACCGTCGCGGTAATATCGCGGGTAGCGTAGAAACGTTTATCCGCTGGCGCCAGCGAGCTGGTCTGGCCGATAATCGCCACGCCCACCTCTTTGATCATACGGCGGAAAGCGTCATCTTCCGGGAAAATATCAAAACCGGGGATCGCTTCCAGTTTATCAAGGGTGCCGCCGGTATGGCCGAGGCCACGGCCGGAGATCATCGGTACATAGCCACCACAGGCGGCAATCATCGGCCCGAGCATCAGCGAAGTGACATCACCGACGCCACCAGTCGAATGCTTATCAACAATCGGACCATTGAGTTGCAGAGATTGCCAGTTGAGTACCGTACCTGAATCACGCATCGCCATAGTCAGCGCGACGCGTTCCGGCAGGGTCATATCATGGAACCAGATGGTCATCGCCAGCGCGGCGATCTGCCCTTCAGAGACGCTATTGTCGCGTACACCATTAATAAAAAAGCGGATTTCGTCGTCGTTAAGGGTCAGGCCATCACGTTTTTTACGGATAATTTCTTGCGGCAGATACAAGGTAACCCCCTTTACGGTGCCAGTATGGGCAAATCAGTAACCGGACTGGCTGCCAGCGCTCTGATATCCGGCGGCATTCAGCAGGCTGGCCAGCAGACTGGAGGCGCCAAAGCGGAAGTGGCGCGCATCGGCCCAGTCGCTGCCCAGCAGATCGTCAGCCAGTTTCAGATACAGTTCGGCGTCTGCGGCAGTACGCACACCACCGGCAGGTTTAAAACCCACCTGCGCTTTAACGCCTTTATCACGGATTACCGTCAGCATAATTTCAGCCACTTCCGGCGTGGCGTTAACCGGCACTTTACCGGTAGAGGTTTTGATAAAATCAGCACCGGCATCAATAGCGATTTCCGATGCCTGACGGATCAGCGCCGCCTCTTTCAGCTCACCGCTTTCGATAATCACTTTCAGCAGCACATTGGCGGCAGCGCAGGCTTCTTTACAGGCTTTCACCAGCGCAAAGCCGACGTCGCGGTTACCGGCCATCAGCGCGCGATACGGGAATACCACATCCACTTCATCGGCGCCGTAAGCGATAGCGGCACGGGTTTCCGCCAGCGCGATAGCAATATCGTCGTTGCCATGCGGGAAGTTGGTGACGGTGGCGATACGGATCTCCGGCGTGCCCTGCTCCAGCAGGGTTTTACGTGCAATCGGAATAAAACGTGGATAGATGCAGATGGCCGCCGTATTGCCAGCCGGGGATTTCGCCTGATGACACAGCGCAATCACTTTCGCATCGGTGTCATCATCATTCAGGGTGGTCAGATCCATCAATTTCAGGGCGCGCAGCGCCGCAGCGGTTACATCAGTCATGCTACTCTCCAACAACAGATTCAGTGAGCCTTGCGACGATGTTAACATTCTAACAGTGCGCCACTGCCATTGATGTGCGTCAACTCACATAAGATTAAGAAACGATTACATTCATTCCATATTTAATGTGATTAAAATCACAATAGAGGCCGTAATACAGCGATTAACGCTGCCTGAACGACAATGTTATAATTCTAACATTCAATCTAGAGTGTAAACAACTGGCGGGTATTTTCACGCAGGGTTTCACGAATGTGTTCCGGCGCTTCGCTGCGTAATTCACATAAGGTTTGCCAGACATTGACGATACGCTCAGGGCGATTCGGCTCTCCCTGAAAACCACACAATGGCATATCCGGCGCATCGGTTTCCAGCAGCAGTGCGCTGAGCGGCAGACGGGCAATGGTTTGACGGGTTTTGCTGGCGCGCGGATAAGTAATGGTGCCGCCGACGCCGATGTAATAGCCTGCCTTAATAAACGCTTCTGCCTGCTGCAGACTGCCAGCAAAGCCATGCACCACGCCACGACGCGGCAGCTCAATCCGCCGTAAATGCAGCGCCAGTTTGTCGTGGGTACGGCGTGAATGCAGGATCACCGGCAACTGATAATCACGTGCCAGCCGTAGCTGGGCATCCAGTAGCGCCTGCTGTTTATCAAACTGCGGGTTATCCATATAGAGATCCAGTCCCATCTCGCCAATCGCCACCAGCTTTGGCGGACGCTGCTGCAAATGCTGTTCCAGCAGCGCGATGGCCGCATCGTTATGTTCAGCGATCGCCAGCGGATGCAGTCCCAGCGCGGCATACAGCGCAGAATGGTTTTCCGCCAGCGCCAGCACCCGCTGAAAACGGTCAGCCGCCACCGCAGGGACGATAATTTTATCGACGCCTGCGCTGGCGGCGCGCGCTAAGCTCTCGCTCTGATGCTCGCTAAACGGCGGAAAATCAAAATGACAGTGAGTATCAACAAAACTCATGCACGGGATCCTTCGTCATAATCGATATCATTACCGGCCACCGGATCGCGGATAATCACGCTGTTTCCCGGTTCATTCGCCACCGCTGCCGGTGGGGTAACCTGTAAATGACGCACAAAAGTACCGCTGTCGCTCAGCGACTGGCCGAGAGTGGCGAGGAAATAACGCCCGCAACGGCGACCAAGATGATAATCCTGATTCAGTGACGCCACCCGACTGCCCAGCGCATTGCTGGCCAGCGGTTTCGGCGGATAAATTTCCAGAATCCGCAACTTGCCCGGCGGCTTTTCAATAAAGCGCTGTATCTGGTGATAACTCTGCTCGTGCTGCTGTATGACGTTCATCAGCGGCTGCAATGCACTTTCGCCCAGCCAGCGCTCCATCCGCTTTATCCATTGCGGGGTGTAATACATCTGCGAAGGTACGGTGCGAATCACCACAATGGTATCCGCGCCGCGACGGGCCGCTTCACGCACCGGAATGGCGTCACTGATACCGCCGTCGAGATAGCTGATGCCATCCAGATCGACGCCGGGACGGTAGAAGCCGGGGATCGCGCTTGAAGCTTTAATAATATTCAGCCAGTTATCTGCGCCAGGCGCAAAATAGGCCGGCGTATAATCGTCACTGCGACAGGCGCACATATAGAACTCTTTTCCGCTGCTAAACATCTTCTCCGCACTACTCATCGCCAGCGGAAACTCTCGGGCAGTGATATCAATCAGCCAGTCGAGATCGATCAGATGTCCACCACGCACAAAGCGCAGGGGATCAAAAAACAGTTTGCTGGTGGTGTAACGGGTGATCACCCGGCGCGCATAGCCCGGCTGCGCGCAGACAAAGGCCGACAGATTTTGTGCGCCGGCAGAGGTGCCGAGCATCAGATGGAAAGGATTAAAGTTAGCGCGCTGGAACTCATCAAGCACCCCGGCAGTAAAGATCCCCCGCTGCCCGCCACCTTCGCAGACCAGCGCGATTTTACCCGGATTAAAAAGGGGTAGCCTTAACGGCTCGATATTGCCCAGCGTAACAGGGATGCGTTTGCCCAACGACGTACTCCTCAGAAATGCTGTAGCAGAGACAGACGGTATCTGAGGGGTTATAACATCGGCAAGAGGTGATGACAAACAAGGTAGCCTTTATTGCAAAGGCTCCTGAGATGAAGTGCTTTTTACTACCGGATCCTGCTGTTCTCTGCCGTAATCCTCCTGGAGGATGCCGGAGAGCCAGTCATTATTCCCTGCGACCCAGGCGCAATCGTTATCAAACCATTCCGCCCACATCAACCACAGCTGGCCTTTCAATTGCTTATATCTGCCAACGATGATGTCGCTGTTCATGACTGGCCTCCGCTAAGAGAACTTAATCGAAACGCATGTCCGATTTAACTAAGGCCTTTTACGACCGGTAAACAGGCTAACGAGGAACAGAATAATACCGACAACGAAGACAATTTTAGCTGCCCACGCGGCTGTACCTGCTAAACCACCAAAACCTAACGCAGCTGCGATGAGCGCGACAATCAGGAAAATAATACCCCAACGAAACATAAGCCTCTCCTTTACCATAGTGAAAATCGAACTGCTTGTGTCTGCCCGGGGAGCTTTCCCACGGACTTATCTTCTCTTTCTTCTTAATGCTGCTTTCTGACCGGGCTTCCGCAAGAAGCCCGGTCATGCTGACGGTTAAGGTTTAACGGTCAGGTCATTCTTAACGCTTTTCACGCCTTCAATGGCTTTGGCAATCCCTTCAGCACGTTCAGACTGTGCCTGAGTCTTCACCGCACCGGAAAGCTGTACTACACCATCATTGGTTTCAACTTTCACGTTACGAGACGGCACGATGTCATCAGCTAATAGTTTAGCTTTAATTTCGCTGGTCGTTGCCGTATCGCCTGCATAACCACTCACAGACTGTTTTTTGCTGTCTTTAACGTGCAGTTTGTCACTCACTGATTTCACGCCTTCCACTTTTTTGGTCAGGGCAACTGCTTTTTCTGCCTGATCCTGTGAGGTGACGAAACCGTTCAGCGTTACCACACCGGAGTGGGTCTCAACGGAGATATCAGTGCTTTTGATCGCCTCGTCATCAACGAGAGCGGCTTTTACTTTTGCTGTAACTGAGCTGTCGCCCATGTAGCCATCGACTTTTTTCATAGAACTATCGATTTTTGAACCCGCGCTATCGGCGGTGGCTGATGCTTTCTGAGTTGCGCTTTGCTCTGCCAGAGCGGAGCCGCTCATCAGCGCAGAACCAACCATCACAGCCATCAGAGTTTTAACAATTTTAGAGTTGTTCATCGATATATTCCTTCTACCTGTTGATACGCCCCACAACCGTGGGCTTTACAGCTACAAACGGCGTAACTGTTGAAATAGTGACTGGCTTTAAACCGCATAAACCAGCACCTGACAGAGGTAATCATAGTCAAGAATCAGGATTTAGCTGGATCTGATGGACTAAAAGCAGGCAAAAAGGGCAAAACAGAGGTTTTTTAGGAGGAGTCTGGGCGAGACGGGCAAAGAACAGACGATTTTTAGCAAAGCTGCCAGAATCTGACCGCTGCTGGCCGGAGAAAGCCGGCCAGCATGATTAAAACCTGACGATTAATGTTCGCGGGTTTTACGGAATACCACTTCCGGATAGCGTTCCTGGGTGATATTCAGGTTAACCATGGTTGGGGCGATGTAAGTCAGGTTATCGCCACCATCCAGCGCCAGGTTAACTTCATTCTTACGCTGGAATTCATCGAATTTCTTCGCATCGCTGCACTCCACCCAGCGGGCGGTAGAGACGTTAACCGATTCGTAGATCGCTTCGACGTTATATTCGCTTTTCAGACGCGCAACCACCACTTCAAACTGCAGCACACCGACCGCACCAACGATCAGATCGTTGTTATGCACCGGACGGAATACCTGCACCGCGCCCTCTTCTGACAGCTGAACCAGCCCTTTCAGCAGCTGTTTCTGCTTCAGTGGATCGCGCAGACGAATACGGCGGAACAACTCAGGGGCGAAGTTCGGAATACCGGTGAACTTCATATTCTCGCCCTGCGTAAAGGTATCGCCAATCTGGATAGTGCCGTGGTTATGCAAACCGATAATATCGCCGGGGAAAGCTTCTTCGACATGCGAGCGGTCACCGGCCATAAAGGTCAGCGCATCGGAAATCACCACATCTTTACCAGTACGCACCTGGCGCAGCTTCATGCCTTTCTCATATTTGCCGGAAACCACACGCATAAACGCTACACGGTCGCGGTGTTTCGGGTCCATATTGGCCTGAATTTTAAATACAAAGCCGCTGAATTTCTCATCTGCGGCGGTGACAACGCGGGTATCGGTGTTGCGCGGCATTGGCGATGGCGCCCATTCCACCAGGCCGTCCAGCATATGGTCGACACCAAAGTTACCCAGTGCAGTACCGAAGAATACCGGTGTCAGCTTACCAGCCAGGAAAGCCTGTTGATCAAATTCGTGCGATGCTCCCTGCACCAGTTCCAGCTCTTCACGCAGCTGCGCCACAATCTCTTCACCGACCACTTTGTCCAGATCCGGGTTATCCAGACCTTTAACAATACGTACTTCCTGAATCGTGTGGCCCTGGCCGCTCTGATAAAGATAGATCTCATCTTTATACAGATGGTAAACGCCCTTGAACTGCTTACCACAGCCAATCGGCCAGGTAATCGGCGCGCAGGCGATTTTCAGCTCGTTTTCCACTTCATCCATCACTTCCATCGGATCACGGACTTCGCGGTCAAGCTTGTTCATAAAGGTGATAATCGGCGTATCGCGCAGACGGGTTACTTCCATCAGCTTACGGGTACGATCTTCAACGCCTTTCGCGGCGTCAATGACCATCAGACAGCAGTCAACCGCCGTCAGCGTACGGTAAGTATCTTCAGAGAAGTCTTCATGTCCCGGGGTATCCAGCAGGTTAACCAGGCTGTTGCGATAAGGGAACTGCATCACCGAGGTGGTAATCGAGATACCACGCTGCTTCTCCATCTCCATCCAGTCAGACTTCGCATGCTGGTTGGAACCACGACCTTTTACGGTACCGGCGGTCTGGATGGCCTGTCCGAACAGCAGCACTTTTTCAGTGATGGTGGTTTTACCGGCATCGGGGTGAGAAATAATGGCAAAAGTGCGGCGACGAGCCACCTCTTGCATAAAGGGTGCGTTTGACATCAGGAGTCTTCTGGTTTGGCGCTGTGAGGCCGCGGCACAGAGCCGCTGTCACAGGCGATTTATCATCAATGGCCGGCATTTTCGCCGATCCGCGGGCTATACACAATCCGCAACGGCGCTTAATCGATCAGAAAGGGGCAACAAGCCTTTTAGCAGCATGCTGTCGCCATCAATTTGCGGACGATTAAGTTTTTTTACACCGGATTGACCTCAGATAAATTTTTGGGGTTTGTTGGCAGGCAGTGTACGGCAGAAAAAGCGAACTCGCCAGATAGCGACGCGACCTGACAGCGGTTACTTACAGTTGGTCGAAGGCTGCGCCGAATCCATAATAATTAATACCGTTGTATAGTGATCGGCAATCACCTGATGCATTAACTTTCCGCTAATGCGATAGCAACCATTGAGTTTCACCGCGCCATGATCAGAGAGAACCTGCATTTCAGTCACATTGCTCTCAGGTTCACTGTCAGCATCTTCATTAGAGATACCTGGCGCCGGATTGACCGCTACCGGCGTTGCCAGATGCAGCACCGGCACATACACCTTTTTATCATCCGGCCCGTCACCGTAGCCTGGCGGACCATCAAACTGCTGCATATCAACGTCCCCCTCCAGCGTGACCAGGGTCGGCCGATATTGCAGGACATCTTCCGCATGCGCCATCTGCCACAGCCCGGCGCTGCCTGACAGCATAATGGCCGGAAAAATCAGCGATAAAGCGGATAATTTGCGCCGGGAATATTGATTTTTTTGGGTCATTTTTACGACTCCGCGCCTGTGCATTTTTGCCGCTGATACTACATCACCAAGTCCGGCTATTTTCAACTGCGCAAGCGGAGAATCAATTAAGATTCCGGCGGGCTTCTGATCAGAATGGTCTGCGGTTTAAGCCCCCCGCAACACAGTGATTGCAGGGCGTGGCGTTAGACTATACCTGCAATAATTCAGCCAGCTGCTGCAGCGAGGAGACCTGCCAGTCCGGCTGTATACCTTCAGGTTTGACGCGGTTATCCGCATTCAGCCAGCAGGTGGCCAGCCCGGCATTGATGCCGCCAAGGATATCCGAATCCGGGTTATCACCCACCATCATCACGCGCTGACGCGCTGGATTACCCATCTGCTCCAGGGCGTAGTCAAAGATGGCCGGATGCGGCTTCGCATAACCGACTTGCTCAGAGATCACCAGCAGATCAAAGTACTCAAGAAAGCCGGTGCGCTGTAAACGCGCCTGCTGCAACGCGGTAAATCCGTTGGTGATAATGCCCATTTTCACCCGGCCTTTTAAGCCATTCAGCAAGTTTACCGCGCCCTCCAGCGGAACACAGATCTCCGCCATGGCGGTAAGAAAACCGCTGTTCAGCTCGCCTGGCTCAACGCTCAGTTTATCCGCCCAGCCCTGAAAACGCTGATGCTGGAGCTGTAACGCACTGATAACGCCATTCTGATAATCAACCCACAGCGGCTTATTGATCGCCTGATAATCATCATAATCGGCGGTGGAAAACTGCACATCGTAGTCCTGAAACAGGCGCTGCAAACCAGCAAACGCATCAAAATGAAACAGCGTGTCGTCAGCGTCGAATAAAATCCAGTCCCAATCTTTTAACATCTGGTGGTTAATCCTGTTGTTATCGGTCACAAAGTTAAAGCCATAATCAGCGCGTCTTCACGACCTTCTGCGGTCGGATAATAATTTCTGCGCACCGAGACCTCATTAAATTCCAGCTGTTCATACAGAGCGATAGCGCCATGATTAGAGGCGCGCACTTCCAGCCACAGCGTCAGCACGTCGCGCTGCGTCAGTTCCGCAATCAGATGCTCCAGCAGCTGACGCCCCAGTCCACGGCGCTGAAACGCCGGGTCGACGGCGATGTTGAATAACGTGGCTTCATCAAGCACGATCTGGGTAATGGCAAAAGCCGCCATTACGCCATCAACATCCAGCCGGTAGTTGAGATAGCGTTCGCCCTGATTGCTGGCAAAGGTGTTTTCTGTCCACGGAAAAGCGTGGCTACGCTGTTCAATTGCAAAGGCGAGGCTAAGGTCGCTCGGGGTGAGTAAAGAAATCTGAGTCATGTTCGCAAATCTGCTGCCACAGTACACGTTTGGCACTGGCATTATGGTAGAGCTCTTCAAGAGCCGGAGAAGCCAGCTGCACGCCCTGCACGGTCAGCGGGGCATTAATGCCAAGCCGCCAGCTGGCGCAGTGATGGTCATCCGGCAGCATCGCCAGCTGATCCGGCGTCAGGGCAAAAGCCTCATGCTGGCCGATTGCCAGCGCGCGCAGCACGTCGCTGACCAGTGGATCATCGGTAGAAGGCGGCACATCGGCGATAATCAGCAGGCGCGTATGCGGCGGCAAAGTGAGTGCTATCTCACCCTGTAAGGCGCGCGGACGCCGCAGTACATACTGCGTAATGCCCATTTGCTGTAATAACCAGTCACGTCTGGAGGACATTTTTTTTCCTGTCTGGTCGCCCGATTGCGTCGCTATGCTAACAAACCCGACGAATATGCGCCAACTTCCCCGCGCCCTCCCTGCGTTTGGTTGCTGCATCAGCTAACACTTTCTGTATAATCCCTGCTCTGATTAGTAAGGAGCCATCCGATGTCCGCTTTTACCCCGGCCAGTGAAGTAATTCTGCGCCACAGTGATGAATTTATTGAACGCCGCGTGCTGTTTGCCGGTGACCTGCAGGATGACCTGCCCGCTCAACTGGAGACTGCTCTCAGCAAAGTTCATACCCAGCAATATCATCACTGGCAGAACCTCAGCCGGACGATGGGCGAGCGCGCGCAATACAGCCTGGTTGCCAGCGCTGAGATGGTGACTGACTGCGATACCCTGATCTACTACTGGTCAAAAAACAAGCCGGAAGCACTGTTCCAGCTGCAAAACCTGCTGTCACTGCTGCCAGCAGGCTGCGATATTTTTGTGATTGGCGAAAACCGCAGCGGCGTGCGTAGCGCTGAGCAGATGCTTGAGCCGTGGGCCACCATGAGCAAAATTGACAGCGCCCGCCGCTGTGGTCTGTATCACGGTCGCCTCGACCGCCAGCCAGACTTTGATGCAGAAAGCTTCTGGGGAGAATACGCCCTCGACGATTTCACCATCAAAACCCTGCCGGGCGTGTTTAGCCGTGACGGACTGGATATTGGCAGCGATCTGCTGCTGTCGACCTTTAGCCCTCATACCCGCGGTAAAGTGCTGGATATTGGTTGCGGTACCGGCGTGTTATCCACCGTGCTGGCCAGTCACTCGCCACGCGTACGCCTGTGGCTGACGGATGTCAGTGCATCCGCGATTGCCGCCAGTAAAGCAACGCTGGCGGCAAACCAGCTGGAAGGTGAAGTGTTTGCCAGTAACGTCTACTCCGATGTTACCGGGCGTTTTGATATGATTATCTCCAACCCGCCATTCCATGAAGGCATGCAAACCAGCCTTGATGCCGCGCAGACGCTGATTCGTGGTGCGGTCAAGCACCTGAACAGCGGCGGCGAGCTGCGAATTGTGGCTAACGCCTTCCTGCCTTATCCAAAACTGCTGGATGAAATCTTCGGCAGCCATGAAGTGCTGGCGCAAACCGGCCGCTTTAAGGTTTACCGTGCAGTGATGGGCGCAGGCGCCCGGGCAAAACGTTAATTTGCCGGCTGCGGGTATCCCGCAGCTTTGCAACTTACTGATTCAGCTAATCGTCATGGAGATGTTGCTTTTTACGGCAATCATTCCATGACGGTGAAATATCTGTTGACGTACCCGGTAAAATCTCTAGAATGCGCCTCCGTGGTTGCAATACAATAAACGGTATTGTGGGAATGCGAAGGTGGCGGAATTGGTAGACGCGCTAGCTTCAGGTGTTAGTGTCTTAACGGACGTGAGGGTTCAAGTCCCTCTCTTCGCACCAACAACCATGTATTGCTTTGCATTTGCGCGAAGGTGGCGGAATTGGTAGACGCGCTAGCTTCAGGTGTTAGTGTCTTAACGGACGTGAGGGTTCAAGTCCCTCTCTTCGCACCAAATGCAGCGATAAGAGATTTACGACGAAGATGCGAAGGTGGCGGAATTGGTAGACGCGCTAGCTTCAGGTGTTAGTGTCTTAACGGACGTGAGGGTTCAAGTCCCTCTCTTCGCACCAGTTGTAAACACTCACCGCCTGTAAACAGGCTTCCTGCTTTAATCCCTTCCCGGTTACTGTTTTATCTTTCGGTTTTAATTCACTCTTACCAGACAGCAAACTTCAGCGAAATCGCCATTACGCAGCCTGCTAACGCAATACAGGATGGCAGCAGCAGATAATGACGCAGACGTTTATGATAGAGCATGCTTACCGTTGCCAGCAGTGCAATCACCATCAGCACGCGCCACTGTGAGAATGAGAGTTCCATCAATGCCATCACCGGGATCATCGCGCAAGGTAACAGCACGCCCCAGGCGCTATCCAGTCGTTTTCCCAACATCCAGCTCACTCCCCATAATCCACACGCGGTTGCTATCGCCACTAACATCGTCACAACCCTCAGATGATAATGATAACCAACAGCATATGATAATTTTTATCATTCTGCAGCAAGATTGTTGAAACTTTGTGCCTGAGGATGACAGCACCGGTCTAAAGTGCTAAATTGCGCTGTTCATCATGCAAAAAAATAACATAATAACTGTCACAAACTATTCCTGACCGAATAATAAACTCGAATGTCAGATTTAGCGCTTTGATATTTCAGGGCTGCAGCGAGTATATAATATGAAATTACAAACTTATGACGAATTGCTACACAGCAAATATCGCCTGACGATGATGTTTTTTCTTTTTTTAAACATAGTCACATCGCTCTTCATTTTGTTTAACGCCAGTTATGTCTTTACATCACAGATACTTCTGCCGACGGTGCTTATCCCGTGCCTGAGCGTGGGGTTATTTGTCTGGATTTTCTTCAGGCCAAAAGTCAAATTATCCCAACTTAATAGTGCGGCATTAATAACAGGAATACTCTGGGCATGGCATATTGCGGTTAAACATCAGCTGGTATTCTATTTTAATGCCAGTTACTTACCGATCAGCCTGATCAGCGTGTTCTTTATTTGTTCAATTGCCCTCAGCGATCACCTGTCTGCATTCTGCCTGCATACCGCGCCGCCAGCACTGACGGTGCTGATTCTCGACAGCGGCCACAATCTGACGCTGATTTTGTCGACCATTGCGTTGCCGCTGGCGGGCTTTACCCTGCTGCACTTTTTGCGCCGTCGCAGCGATGAGTTTACCCGTCGCCTGATGTATCAGTTGTATGAAGAGAAACAGACCTACAGCGACCTGAGTATGCTCGATCCGCTCACCGGGCTGTATAACCGGCGTGGGCTGAAAAACCGCCTTGAAAGCGTGCTGGAGAACCATTCTGGTAGCCATTTTGTGCTGCTGCTGGATATCGACCATTTCAAGGCTTATAACGACAATTATGGTCATGCGATGGGCGACCAGGCGCTGGCGCGCGTGTCGGTGGCCATCCGTGATGCAGTGCGATCGCGCGATATCGTCACCCGCTATGGCGGCGAAGAGTTTCTGGTGCTGCTGACCAATGTGAATGCGTCGATTGCGTTAAAGCTGGCTGAGCGTATCCGCCAGTACGTGCTGAATTTAGAGATTCCGCATCGTTTTAATGAACGGGTTGCCACTCACGTTACCATCAGCGCCGGTATTGCGCCGCTATTTGCTGATGATTTTGAGCAGGCGCTGGCGCATGCCGATCGCGCGCTGTATGTGGCTAAAAATCGTGGCCGTAATACTATTCTCTGCTGGGACGACTTGCCAAAAACATCCAGCGCCCAGCCCGCAGATGCTATTTAACTCAAATTAGCCCCCCGCGCGGGGCTAATATTTCCACACGACTTAACCCGCGCGCTTATTTAATTCCCCACTAGCTTCCCCCAATTATTTCTCTGCTACTCACGGTCAAGTGTTTAATAATGGTAATCCTTTAACTCTGGACAGCATCAGTACATAGATCCTTTTGCCAAATTAGTCGATTGATTGTATTTAATTTGCCTGAATGGTTATGCAGGCCACCGCTTTTAGCCAGAGTATTTGTTAATTAAAATTAATTAATAACCAGCATTAATCACGCGCATTAACCTGATAAAAAGCAGGGATAAATAAGTGTAAACAGAACAATAATTCCCCTTAACCGCCTTGCCTGGTTCTGACAACCTGGATAGAATTACGAACGATTATCATTTGTTTTCGTAACTTTATTTCCTAACCCGGGATGCCCATGGCAATCACCACGCGTCAGGCCGATGATTACGCTGCACTGCCAGTGATCTTTTTGCAAAGTGACAACCCGCTGGGCAACAGGCTGCATGCGCTGTTTAGCGCCGAGCGGGATTACTTTCTCGACAGCCTGAAGCTGGACCAGACTGCGCCCGCTGCGGCGATGACGCTGGATCAGTGGTCGCAAAGTGAAACCTTTCACTCACTCTGTCAGCACTATGGCGATCATCTCTACTGCAATCACCCGCAGATGGCGCGTGAAGCTAAGCCATTGCAGTCATTGTGGGCGCAGTGGTATTTCGGTCTGATTGTTCCGCCGATGATGATGTCATTGCTGCTGGAACCACGTGCGCTGGACTGCTCTCCGCGCCATTTCCACATTGAATTTCATGAAACTGGCCGTCCCGCCTGCTACTGGTTAAACGTACGTGAAGACAAAGACGCGCGTTATCTCAACGCCCACCAGCGTATTGACCGTCTGATTCAGCGCCATCTGCAACCGGTGGTGGCCGCTATCGAACAGCATGGCGCGATCAATGCAAAGCTTATCTGGAATAATACCGGCTATCTGATGCACTGGTTTCTTGGCAACCTGCAACCATTAATCGATGAGCAGACCCGGCTCACACTGGAACATGCGCTGTTTTTCAGCCGCGAACTGCTTGATGGTTCTGATAACCCGCTCTACCGCACCATCATCCCGCGCGAGGGCGCAATGCAGCGGCGTAGCTGCTGCCAGCGCTATCGGGTGCCCGACGTACAGCGTTGTGGTGATTGCACCCTGAAGTGCGCCTGATTTTCTGACTGTTATTTGCTGACAATTTTTCCTTTCTCCAGCCGTTTACAGATCCCGGGCATTGTGGCAGCTTTATCAGCTGCTAAATTGTGGAGATAAGCATGAGCCTTGAGTCTGTGCGGCAGTTCTTTGCCGATCGCGCCCCCGAAATTGATATCATTGAACTGGCAGAAAGCACGGCAACCGTCGCCCTGGCGGCAAGAGCCCACCACGTCACGCCTGGCCAGATTGCCAAGACGCTGTCGCTGAAAGTGAAAGATCGGGTGATTTTGATTGTCACGCGTGGTGATGCACGTCTCGATAACCGCAAGTTAAAACAGGCGCTGGGCGCTAAAGCCCGCATGCTAAGTACCGACGAAGTGGTGAACTGGACCGGTCATCCGGTCGGTGGCGTCTGCCCGTTTGGGCTGGAAAATCCGCTGCAGGTCTATTGTGATGTATCACTAAAGAGTTTTACGGAAGTGTTGCCTGCCGCCGGCGCGATTTTCAGCGCTGTGCGCATCTCGCCACAACAGATGGCGGAGCTGACCGAAGCTAAATGGATCGATGTCTGCCAGCCACCACAGTAACGACGCTGAGATCGGTTAACCGGGCGAACCGCCATTCGCCCGGCCAGAAGCTGAGAAAAACGTAATAAAGGCAATCTTTTGTAACATCCCGCGCTGATTCAGCTACAATCCCCGCGTTGAAATTAGCTACAGGTTCCCGGTGTCACTGATTCGGATTTATGCCTCGCGCAGCCGCCTGCCCGCATGGCTTGGCCTGTTCGCGATCCTGCTACTGTTTATTGCACCGGTGATCTCGAAATCACTGGCGCAGACGCGTGGCAGCGACATGCCGATGATGATGATGTCGCACCATGGCGACATGCCGATGGCCGATATGCCGCATATGATGGCCTCTGCAGATCCTGCAATGCCAGCATCAACCCATCCAGTGTCGATGATGGACGATAACGCCTGCGGCTATTGCGTACTGCTGATCCATCTGCCGCTTAATCTGAGTCATCTGCCCGAACTCTGGACTCTGCTACAAGCCGCCGCATTGCCGGCGACCGGGCCTGACCCGCTGTTTATCGCTATTTTTGTTCCCATTCATTTTCGCTCGCGCGCCCCCCCTTTTCCGACACTGAACAGCTGAAATCACTGGAATTGTTCACCTGTCGCCAATGGCGTCAGGCATCTGCACCTGCCTGCTATGGGCAAAGGAACCTTTATGTCGGAAAAAATTATCACGGCCGCGCCAGCGGCGCGCGCCGAAACAGTACAAAATCGCCAGGCGTTGCTACACCTGTTGCGTCGCCTGCATTTTTATATTGGCTTATTTATTGGCCCTTTTATCCTGGTTGCCGCCCTGACCGGCACTCTGTATGTGCTGACGCCGCAGCTGGAAAACCATCTCTATGCGCAGCAGCTGTTTACCTCATCAACGGGGGAAGATCGTCCGCTGTCGCAGCAGGTCACTCGTGCGATTGACTACCTGGGCAGCGATGCGCAAATCGTCGCGGTCAGACCTGCGCCGACATCAGGCGAGACCACTCGCGTGATGTTCCGTGATGAGCAGGCCGCTGCATCGGAAACCCATGCGGTATTTGTCGATCCGAAAACGCTGGCGATCCGTGGCGAACTGCGGGTATACGGCACCAGCGGCGTGCTGCCGTTTCGCACCTGGCTCGATTATCTGCATCGTAATCTGTTGCTGGGCGAGTTTGGTCGCAACTACAGCGAGCTGGCCGCCAGCTGGTTATGGATCGCCGCGCTGGGCGGCGCTGCGCTATGGGCGTTCAGCCGCACGCCACGCCGGGCGGCGCGTATGCGCCAGTCAAAAAGCGCACGCTTTCTGCGCCAGCGCCACTGGCACACCACGCTGGGACTGCTGTTGCTGCTCGGGCTACTGTTTTTCTCCGCCACCGGTTTAACCTGGTCGAACTGGGCGGGTAATAATATTGCGCAGATGCGCGCCCACTTTGGCTGGCTGACGCCAGCGGTCAATACCAGTCTCGGCGACGACCAGCCGATGATGCCGATGGACGAACATGCGGAACATCATGCCGGTCATATGGCGATGATGGTCCATCAACCGGCCGCTGCTACGGTGACTGCGGCGCAATTTGATGCGGTTCTGGCCAGTGCACGTCTGGCGGATATTGATGCTGCTAAAATCGAGATTCGTCCGGCGTACAAAGCCGACAAAGCCTGGGTAGTGTCCGAAATCGACCGCAGCTGGCCAACGCAGGTCGACGCGGTGGCCATCAACCCACACAACTTTCAGCTGGTGGATAAAGTCGAGTTCGCCCGCTTTGGCTTACTGGCGAAACTGACGCGCTGGGGCGTAGATGCTCATATGGGCGTATTGTTTGGTGTGGCGAATCAGCTGGTGCTGGCGCTGGCTGGCATCGGACTGTGTGTAATGACGGTGCTGGGTTATCGCATGTGGTGGCTGCGCCGTCCGGCGATAAAACAGCAGGCTAATCCGGCGGATACGCTGATTTACGGCTGGCGTCAGTTAAGCCTGAGCCTGCGTTTTTTGCTGGCGGTCACTGGCGTAGTACTGGCTGTCAGTCTGCCGCTGATGGGCGTCAGCCTGCTGCTGTTTATGCTGATTGACGGGGTGCGCTGGTATAAAAGCGCGAGAAGTTAACTTATACGGGCGGCGTTCTCGCCGCCCGTATCAAGGGTTTGCACCTGCCGGACTAGCGGTTTCACGCTGCCCCTGTCCGTTTATTTTAAAACGCCGATCCCGCCAGCGCCTGTTCCAGCATGGTCAACAGCAGCTGGTTATCAACCGTTTGCAGCACATGCACCAGGCCGCCTGCCGATTGCTCGATACCGACCGTCACCCGCAGAGGATGACGATAACGCCAGGATTTGCCGCGCGTCGGTCCGGCGTGCAGCTCAACATCCACCAGATAATCACTGGCAGTGGCGACCCGCTGATTCAGCAACCAGGCGACCACCAGCGCATCGTGGATCCAGCAACCAGGCAGATTGCGCGTTTTAATCGAGTAATCAATCCATGGGCGGAAAGTTTCGCTCACAAAGCGCGCCAGCGGTTTATCAATCTGCGCAATGCGGTCAAGATCCTGATGGGTCATCAATGTCTGGGTGGTGGCATCCATCGGCACCAGCGTAATCGCCGCGCCGCTGTTCAGCACCTGATGCGCCGCCTCCGGATCGAGACCAAAGTTGGTATCTTTCAGATAGTCATCAAGGGCAAATACACCGCCCATAATCGCGATTTCGGCCACCGACTCCGCCAGTTGCGGATAGCGCTGCATCGCCCGCGCCACGTTAGTCAGCGGACCAATCGCCACCAGGGTGATTTCGCCCGGATTGTCGCAAATCAGCTGACCGATGGCATCGACCGCGTCCTGCTCAGGCGTAACCATTGGCATTGGCTCACGTACGCCATGCCACAAATGGGTCAGTTGCAGCTGATGCACCCGCTGATCCAGCGCCTGTCGCCAGGGTTCAGCCGGTTCGCGCAGCGCCTGGCTTTCACCTTTATGCACCGGAATCGTCAGCCCTAAACGCGCCACCAGATCCTGCGCCACGCGATAGCCCACCTCCACTGGCGTGTTACCGGCGACGATAGTTATCAGCTCCAGCGAAATATCCGGCGAAGCCATCGCCAGCGCGAGAGCCAGACCATCATCAACATTTGCACCTGCGATGCCATTCCCCGGATCGCAATCAATAATTAAACGTTTCATCAGTTATTATCTTTATTTTCTGGCGCTTAGTGCTGGAGCCAGCGTGCAGCCACAGGATTCGCCTATTTCCAGCTGATGAGAAACCTCATGCAGCATTGCCTCGCCATTCCATGCTTTCAGCATTTCAATGGCCGTTTTCGCCATCACCCCCAATCGGCTGACGCACGGTAGTCAGCGCCGGCACCATAAACGCTGACTGATCGGTGCCGTTAAAGCACACCAGCGCTATCTGCTCAGGGACACGAATATTGTGTTCCTGCAACGCGCGAATACAGCCAATCGCCTGCCCTTCATTACTGACAAACAGTGCGCGCGGCAGCGTGTCGCCCTGCAACATCTGCAAGGTGGCTTCATAACCACCTTCACGGGTATAGCGCGTCGGGAATATCCACTTCTGCTGCATCTCCAGCCCGTGGCTTTCCATCGCATCGCGCCAGCCGTTAATCCGGTCCTGTGCATTAAGCATCTCAAGCGGACCGCGGATCACCCCGACATCACGATAGCCATGGCTCAGTAAATGCTCCGTCACCACGCGCGCGGCGGCGCGTTCATCAACCCGTAACATGCTGACCTGCAATGCCGGATCAACCCGGTCCAGCATCACCAACGGCGTGCCACTGGCTTTAATCAGGTCGATATAAGGATGACGATCAACACTGTAATAAAACAGGCCATCAACCTGACGATTTAACAGGTTTTGAATCAGTTCCAGCTCACGACGGCGATCGTCACCGGCATCCGCCAGCAGAATCACCATATCCTCATTCAGCGCTTCCTGAATCAGCGCGTGCGCCATCGCCGCGACAAAAGGATTGGAGATATTGGGCACCACTAAGCCATAGCTTTTAGTGCTGCCCGAAGCCAGCGCGCGGGCAATGCTATTTGGCCGATAACCGATCTGTTTAATCGCTTCCAGCACCCGCAGACGCGTGGCCTCAGCCACCGGACGTGGGCCGTTATTAATGACATAACTCACCACCGCAACCGAAGTTCCGGCAATTCTGGCGACATCTGCACGCGTCACGCGATTTGGGTGCTGTTTAGCCAATACTTTACCTTGCTGATTAAGAGATAAAAGACAACATGCCAGCCGGGCAATGCCCGGCCAGCCTGATTACCACTGACACCTGCAGTCACGACCAGGAGCAGGTTTTTAGATTGCATCCTCAGGCAGATTGAGGTCGCGCCCCCGGGTTTCCGGCGCCACAAAAGTGGTCAGAAAACCGATAGTCGCCATCGCCGAGAAGTAGACCGCAATCGGCCACCAGTGTCCGGTAAAGGAGAGCATCGCCGCGGCAATCAGCGGTGCGGTGCCACCGGATAAAATTGAACCCAGCTCTTTGGCCACCGCCATTTTGGTATAGCGATGATGGACGCCAAACATCTCCACACCCCATGCCGCCTGCACGCCAAATATCCCCAATGAGGCTAATGCCATACCGGTAACAATAGTCGGGATCACAATCATTGGCTCACGGCTGTCGAGCAGCGTAAAGGCAGGCCAGGCGTAGATAATCAGCAACAGGCAGAAGCAACGATAAGTAATACGGCGACCAAAACGATCCGATAACCAGCCCGCAAGGGGAATAATCAGGAAACCAAGCAGCGAGGCGATAAACACTGCGGTGGTCGGCACCGATTTATCGACCATCAGCACTTTCGCCACATAGCCGACGATAAAGCCCTGCGCCAGATACGAGGGGCCGTTCTCGCCGATACGCAGACCAACCATAATCCAGAACGCTTTGCTGCGCTGCCAGAAGCTACGGCTATCGGCGACCGGCGGATGGGCGTCGAGCGCCTGAGCACGTTGCGCTTCAAGTTGTGCTTTTTTGCGTTCAAACACCGGTGTTTCACGCAGGTTGCGGCGGATCCACAAGGCAGTCAGCGCGATCAGCGAACTACAGAGGAACGGAATACGCCATCCCCAGTCCTGCAGCTGTTGCTGATCCATCTGCACCACCAGCAACCACACCAGCGAGGCCAGTAAGGTGCCGCTATTGGAACCGAGGGCAATCACCGAGGAGACCAGCCCGCGTCGTTCCACGGGCGCATACTCGCCCAGCATCACCGTACCGCCAGAAAGTTCGGCGCCGGCGCCAAAGCCCTGCGAAAAGCGCAGAATCACCAGGCAGGTGGGCGCCCATACGCCGATAGAAGCGTAGCTGGGGATCAGGCCAATCAGGGTAGTTGAAGCGCCCATCAGAATGATGGTGCTGATCATCACGACTTTGCGACCTTTGCGATCGCCCAGCCAGCCAAAAAACAGTGCGCCAATCGGACGGGCAATAAAGCCAACCGACCAGGTAGCAAAGCTGGAGAGTAATGCCATCGCAGGGGTGGCTTCGGGGAAGAAGATGTCGCCAAAGATAATACCGGCGGCAAGTCCGTAGAGGGCAAAATCGGCATATTCCATTGCGGTACCCAGCCAGCAGGAGAAGGTTGCACGCCAGAAATCCTTGCGCCCTTCTTCGGTGGTGAGTCTTTCATCCGCAGCAGATGGCGTTGCTGCAATCGATTGCTCCACAGCTTGTTGTGAGGTCATTCAAAAAATTCCCTGATGTTAGGAGATCTTAAGAGCGCCCTTCCGTGGGTCATCGTTCCTCTTAACGAAGAGATAACTCCCCGGTAAAGACGCTCAGTTTCTGAGCCATGATGAAAGGTCAGTAAAGGGTTCCCTGGTGTCAGGATCTTGTTATTTGCTGCGCGTCTGTCGGTTTTTAATTAACCGATCGCTTAAGTAACGCGAAACAAACCGGACCATCACTTAGCAGACTGGACATCAAGCACCGTGAGTTATCACTACCCTTTCATTGTATCTACGCGCGTAGATAAAGCAAGTAAATATCCCGCAAATAATTAGATTTACTTCACAATCAGGGAGCCATTAAAACATGAGATCGCGTAAAATCAGAGAGTTAAACAATATTTAACTCAAATGCAGGTAGTGAATTTTTTTTCCATGGTGCTGATGCTAATCTTTGGCGCTAACGATGACGCTTTACCGGCGCTTCAACTGGCGGACTATTTCTCGCACCATCAGATGTCATTCAGATGACAGTTGCGGTAAAAAAGGGGCGCAATCTGAAACTGCGTGGCGGATATATTCGCGTCAGGCGCAATCGGCTACCCTGAAAGGACTTCAAAACGGGCTGATAATTATGGCAATTATTTTAATGCGGCATGGTAAACCCGATCATCAGTCGCCTGCGCGCGTCTCGGCGCTGGCGATGGAGCAGTGGTGCGAACAGTACAACCTGTCGCTGGTAAGCGATTTGCCGCCGGATCGCAGCCGGATGATCGCACGCCAGGCCAACGTGATTGTCACCAGCACGCTGCCACGTGCGCTCTCCTCGCTGGAGAAGCTCGGTATGCAGGCTGACACCAGTGATGCGCTGTATAGCGAAGTCGAGTTGCCTATTCTGCCGTTTTCCGCTTTTCATCTGCCACCCGCGTTCTGGTTATCATTCTGGCGACTGCTGTGGTTTTGCGGCTATTCCGGTTCGGTGGAGTCGTTTAAAACGGCCAGCGCACGGGCGAAACAGGCGGCGCAGCAGCTGATCGCCTTGTCTGAGCAGGGCACGGTGCTGCTGGTCGGGCATGGCATTATGAATAAGATGATTGCCCGTGAGCTGCGCAAACGCGGCTGGCAGGCGGAGAAACACGCCAGTAGCCGTCACTGGAGCACGGCAATCTACAACCGGCCCTTTATTTAAACTGGCGCAGCGTATCGATAAAGGCGCGCAGGGCCGCGGGGATATGGCGATGACCAGGGTAGTAGAGACACATCCCCGGAATTTCCGGACACCACTCTTCCAGCACCAGATTCAGTTCGCCGCGTGCCAGATAAGGCTGCGCAACCGCATAAGGGACGTACGCCACGCCCAGTTCCTGCGCTGCCGCCTGCGCCATTAACTCAAGATGATCCAGCATTAACGCCCCCTGCGGCAAGATGGTCAGCTCCTGACCATGCCGTGCAAACTCCCAGCGGTACAACTTGCCACTCGGCAGGCGAAAACGTACGCACTGATGATGGCGTAAATCGTCCGGCACGTTTATCGGCGTTTTATTCTGCAGATAGTGCGGAGCGGCAACCGCCACAAAGCGCGCATTACCGCCGAACGGCACCGCAATCATATCCTGCGGCACATCTTCCGCCAGCCGCACCCCGGCATCAAAATGCTCGCTGACAATATCGATCAGCCGCCCTTCCGTAACCAGATCGAGCGAAATATCCGGATAGAACGCTAAAAAGCGCGGAATAATATGATTAAGCAGATAACGTGCGGCGATCTCACTGGAGTTAATGCGTAAATTACCGCGCGGCCGTTGACGAAAATCCTCCACCACCGCCAGGGCGCTATTCAGTTCGCGTAACGCCGGTTGCAGGCTGGCAAACAGCGCGTCACCGGCTTCGGTTGGCGATACGCTGCGCGTGGTGCGATGCAGTAATCTCACCCCCATCTTCTCCTCCAGCGTGCGCATCATATGGCTGAGGGTCGATGGTGACATCCCCAGTTCATCTGCCGCCTTACGAAAACTGGCATGGCTGACAATGGTGGCGAATGCCGTTAGCGAGGTCAGATCAGGCTTCTGATTCATGGTTAATTTTCACTTCCGCATGCGAAATAAGACGGATAGTAGCATCAATGTGACCGGGTTAAAGTGATTAAACCTTCAACATCTTCTGAGGAAATGATTATGTCCAGAACATGGTTTATCACCGGCACCTCTTCCGGCTTTGGCCGCGAAATGACAGAAACCCTGCTGGCGCGCGGCGATCGCGTGGCCGCTACTTTACGTAATCCGGCACAGCTCGACGATCTGCAACAGCGCTACGGTACAGCGTTGTGGGTAGCGCCGCTGGATGTGACGGATACCCCGGCGGTACATGCAGTGATTAATCGCGCTTTTGACCAACTGGGGCGAATTGATGTGATCGTCAGCAACGCCGGTTACGGACTTGGCGGCGCTGCCGAAGAGCTGAGCGACGAGCAGATCGTGCAACAAATTAACACCAATGTGATTGGCTCCATTCAGGTGACGCGGGCGGTGCTGCCGCATCTGCGTCGGCAGGGCGGTGGCCGCATTCTGCAAATCTCTTCGATGGGCGGACAAATTGTGTTTCCCGGCCTGAGCCTGTATCACACCACCAAATGGGCGATTGAAGGCTTTATTGAAGCGGTGCGCGAGGAAGTGCGCGGCTTTAATATCGAGTTCACCCTGATTGAACCGGGCACCGCCAACACCGGTTTCCGTGACCGGGGGCTGGTGATGGCAGCAGCGATGGCGGAATATGACGGCACCCCGGGTCATCTGCTGAGTCAGCCTTTCCCATGGATTGGCGATGCGAAAAAGATGGTGCGTGAAATGATTGCCAGTGTCGATCGCTCCCCTGCCCCGCATCGTCTGGCGCTGGGCAGCGACGCTTACAATCTGATTAAAGCGGCGCTGGAACAGCGCCTGGCCGATCTGGAAGCCGATAAAGCGATTACCCTGTCAACGGATCTGGATGAGGTGTAGACCACGGGCGGCGAAAACGCCGCCCCTACGCAGCTCCCCTGTAGGGGCGGCGTTTTTGCCGCCCTGTCCCCCCGGCAACCAGCGCTGCACTGCGGTTATTTATTCAGCAACAACCCAAATAGCAAGGAATCAGAGGTAACCCCCTCCACGCACCAGCGCTCCCTCATCACCCCTTCCTGCTGAAAGCCCATGCGTTGCAGCATGCGGATCGAAGCCAGATTGTGCGGATTCACATCCGCCTCCAGCCGCCGCAGCGACATTTGCTGCCGTAAGAAGGCGAAAAAGTACTGCAGCGCTTCCGTCATGTACCCCCGACCCTGCGCCTCGCTGGCCAGGCAGTAGCCGATAGCGCCGCGCTGCGATCCCTGATGATGGTGAAAGAAAATGCACATTCCAATGCACTGATTATCGGGTTTGGCGGTGAGCGCCAGCTT
This sequence comes from Winslowiella toletana, assembly GCF_017875465.1. Lineage (NCBI taxonomy): Bacteria > Pseudomonadati > Pseudomonadota > Gammaproteobacteria > Enterobacterales > Erwiniaceae > Winslowiella > Winslowiella toletana. The sequence goes on along the minus strand of NZ_JAGGMQ010000001.1, from coordinate 3,089,719 downwards.
CAGATACTCGCCGCTGGCCATGGCCTCCATATCAGCGGCAATCCCCTCTTCGGCCTGTGAGATCTGCTGCCAGGGCCGGTGCCCCCAATATTTCATCACTTGCGGATCGCGCATAATGGCGAACCAGCTGGCGGCATCGCCACGAGTAATCGGGCGCAAAATCAGGCGTGGGGTTTCAATCACTACGGTGGTGTAATTCATCATATGCTCCTTGCGATGGTTAGCCGTAATTTAACCATAGTTGCCGCCAGCGTGCGATTAAGATTAAGAGGATCAGGCAATCATCAGAGAGCCTGAGATATTCGCGCAGACCATGGCTGCCAGTATCATTTTCTCCTGCTGGGACAGTTAGCCAGCTTGCCGATTTTATCGCCAAAGGAGAGTCCTGTGTCTGATATTAAAAACAAAATTATCGCCATTACCGGCGCCAGTAGTGGCATCGGTGAAGCCGCCGCCCGCCTGCTCGCGCTGAAAGGCGCGCGAGTGATCGTTGGCGCGCGCCGCACCGATCGGCTGGAGAAGCTGGTCAACGAGCTACGCGCACAAGGGGCGGAAATTATCGCTCAGCCGCTGGATGTCACCAGCCTCGCCAGTATGGAAGCCTTTATTGAATGCGCCAGAGAGCGTTTTGGCAGGCTGGATGCGCTGGTGAATAACGCCGGTGTGATGCCGCTTTCACCACTGGCGGCGCGCAAGATCGATGAGTGGAACCAGATGATTGACGTCAATATTCGCGGCGTACTGCATGGCATCGCCGCGGCGCAACCGCTGATGGAGCAACAGCGGCACGGTCATATCATCAATATCTCGTCGATTGGCGGCCTGAGCGTCTCGCCAACCGCAGCAGTGTACTGCGCGACAAAATATGCGGTGCGCGCCATTTCTGATGGACTGCGCCAGGAAACCGATATCCTGCGCGTTACGGTGATTTGCCCTGGCGTGGTGGAGTCTGAACTGGCCGACACGATCTCGGATGAAAGCGCCCGTGCCGCAATGAAGTCATGGCGCAGCATCGCTATTACACCTGATGCGATTGCCCGCGCCATTGTCTACGCGCTGGAGCAGCCGCAGGATGTGGATGTCAGTGAACTGGTGATCCGCCCGACCGCCAGTCCGCACTAACCGTTAACCGGCCATTTCGATGGCCGGTTCCAGCCGTAAAATACGCTTCATATACTGCGCTTCCTGCTGCGGAGTGCGGCCAAAAAAGCGTTTAAACTCTCGACTAAACTGCGACGGACTTTCATAGCCCACCTGCGCGGAAGCCGCCGCCGCCGAAGCGCCGCCACGAATCATCAGCAGGCGCGCCTGATGCAGCCGTGTCGATTTCAGATACTGCATCGGCGAGCTTTGTGTCACCGCTTTAAAATGGGCATGGAAGGCGGGCACACTCATCCCCACCTGACGCGCCAGATCCGCCACCGCAAAATGTTGCGCAAAACCGGTTTGCAGCAGGTTTAACGCCTGAGCGATCTGCGCAAAATGCCCCTGATGTGACAGCGCCGCACGCATCGCCGCCCCCTGCTCGCCCATCAGTACCCGGTAGTAGATCTCCCGCAGTAAGCCCGGCCCCAGCGCTTTAGCCTCTGAGGATACTGTCAGGGATTCCAGTAGTCGCAATACTGCGCCGCCCAGGCGATCGTCCAGCGGCGTTGACGCCATCGACAAGGGTGACACCGCCCGGTTATCGCCCGGCTTATCCAGGGTCAGCAGTAAGTCAGCCAGCACCGCCAGATCAAGGCGCAATGAAATCGCCAGCATCGGCTCTTCGGCACTGGCTTCAGTGGCGCTGGCAAACGGCAACGGCACCGACAGCACCAGGTACTGCTGAGCATCGTAAATATATTCGCCGTCGCCGAGAAAGCCGCGTTTACGTCCCTGGCAAACCACCACAATGCAGGGCTCATACAACACCGGGGTTCGCGCCAGCGGCACATCCGATCGCAACAGCCGCACATCCGGCAGTAGCGTCCGGGTATAGCCGGTGGCGGGCGCCAGCTGAGCGATCAGCGCGGCCATCTGTTTTCTGCGTTGCTCAGCCACCCACTGTCCATCCGCCATGATTAAATTAAGCGCAATACCGCATCGGTAATCGCTGCGGTACTCTGGGTCTGGTTTAACGGAATTTCTGCCGTCACCCGCTCCAGCGCCTGCATAATGCCCTGCGCCGCCGCTTGTTCGCCGAGATGCTCCAGCATCAACGCGCCAGACCAGATAGCGGCAAGCGGATTAGCGATATTTTGTCCGGCAATATCCGGCGCCGAGCCGTGTACCGGTTCAAACATCGATGGCATAGCCGGATCGGGATTAAGGTTGGCTGAGGCAGCATAGCCCAGCCCGCCCTGAATCGCGGCGCCGAGATCGGTCAGAATATCGCCAAACAGGTTAGAAGCCACCACCACATCCAGCGATTCAGGCTGCATCACAAAACGCGCGGCAATCGCGTCGATATGGTAGCGCGTCACTTTGACATCGGGATACTCTTTGGCAATTTCGTCGGTGATTTCATCCCACATCACCATGGTGTATTTCTGCGCATTAGATTTAGTCACCGATGCCAGGCGTCCGCTGCGCTGCCGCGCGGCTTCAAAGCCATAACGCAGAATCCGCTCCACGCCCTGACGGGTGAAAATCGAAGTTTCTACCGCCACTTCCTGCGGCGTGCCCTGATGGATACGACCACCGGCACCGCTGTATTCACCTTCGGTGTTTTCACGAATGCAGAGGATATCGAAATTCTCCTCGCGCAGCGGACCGCGCACGCCCGGCAACAGACGATGCGGGCGCACATTGGCAAACAGGTCGAACTGCTTACGAATCGGCAGCAGCAGACCATGCAGCGACACATTATCCGGTACTCGCTGCGGCCAGCCCACCGCGCCAAGCAGAATGGCATTAAACTGGCGCAACGTGGCGATGCCATCTTCCGGCATCATCTCGCCATGTTCGAGATAGTAATCACAGGACCAGGGAAACCATTCGCCCTGCAGGCTGAAGTGATGCTTTGCCGCACTCAGCTCCAGCACCTGCCAGGCCGCTTTAATCACATCGACGCCAATGCCGTCGCCCGGGATTACCGCCACTTTATAGTTGTTCATTGACTCCCTCTCAAACAGTTATCAGCTCAGGGTAAAATAACTTAACACTTCGCAACCGCGTCCGACCGATGGCGTGGCAATCACTTTGCCTGCGGCAATATCAATCACGCTTAGCGTGCCATCATCTTCATTGGCAATCAGCAGGGTGCGATTATCCGGGCTAAAGCAGCCGTCCATCGGCTTATTGCCGACATGAATCTGTTTCAGCGGCGTCAGCATGCCATCAAACAGGGTGATCATCGGTTCACCGTCGCCAATCACCACCAGCAGTCCACCATCTTCGCTAAAGCGCGCAATTTGCGCTGCTTTTTTATGTCCTGGCAGCGGCAGATGATGCCGAATACGGTGACTTTCCGCATCGAGAATATAGAGCAGTGGTCTTTCGGCATCAGTCGCCACCAGATACGGATAGCGCGACGACGCGGCAATACCGTTAATCGCCCGCGGCATCAAAATATTTTCCACCACTTCGCCATGGGCGGTACAGAGATCGATCACCGTGATAGTGGCATCTTCTTCGTTCTCGGTGAATAACTTACGTCCCGACGGCAAAATAGTCAGGCGATGACTGTTATGCGAAGGCAGCGCAATCTGATCAACCGGCAGATCAGTATTCGGATCAATCACCAGGATGGTGGCGCTGTTTTCGCAACAGATATAGACGCGCCCGTCCCTGCCAAGACGCGCGGTATGCGGCGAAACCAGCGGACGAATATCAATAAAGTGGCTGAGCTGGCGTTTAACCAGGTCGATCACCGCGATTTTATGGCCGGGATGGGGATTATCGCCATGGATGCCATCGCCGAAGATCGGCACATAAGCTTTGTTGTGCTGCGGCAGGATCAACAATTCATGGGGACGGAGCGGAAAGGCGTTAAGTTGCTGCTCGACGGCAAAGGTTTGTGGGTTAAGAAACAGGACGTTACTGCCCTGTTTGTCAACAGCGATCAGGCCGGATTGCGCTTTTGTCATGTTGTTCTCCTTGCTGACAAGTGAGAAGTCACTGCTTTAAGCGTAGTTCATCCGTCATCACGGAAAGCGGCGCGCAGCCAGTGGGTAAACCCGGTGACCGCACGCGGCGCCTGCGCAGTGTAAGGCCGCACAATCCACAGCTTATCGGCAAAAGCGCCCACCGCGCGCCATTGCGGCAGAATCACCTGCAGGCTGCCATTATCCAGCGCGGCCTGCGCACTAAAATCCGGCAGCATCGCGATACCCAGCCCATCAAGCGCCGCATCACGGATCGATTCGCTATTGTTGGTGGCAAAAGGGCCGCTGACGCTGACCGTTACCTGCTCGCTGGCCGACTCGCGATGGGCAAAGGTCCAGCGTGGCGGCTCAACGCCGCGCGGATAGTAGAGACACTGATGCTGATGCAGCTGTGGTGGCGACTGGGGTTTGCCGTGCGCAGCTATATAGCCGGGTGAGGCCACCAGCAGTGCGCGCGTATCACACAGCGGCAGCGCCACATGGGTTTCCGGCAGCGCATTACTGTGGCGGATCGCCAGATCAAAGCCTTCGCTGGCCAGCGAAACCAGGCGGTCGGAGACTTCCAGCTGCACCCTCACCTGCGGATGCTGGCGCAGAAAAGAGCTGATATGCGGCACCAGCTGCTGACGGGCAAACGCCACCGGCGCAGTTACCCGCACCAGACCGCGCAGCGGGCCGCTGGAGTCGCGCACGCTATAAAAACTTTGCGCAATCTGGGAAAAGGGCGCGCGCAGATCTTCTACCAGCTTCTCGCCGGCGCTGGTCAGCCGTACGCTGCGTGTGGTGCGTTGCACCAGCGCCACCCCGGCCATCTGTTCCAGCTGCTTTATTTTCTGGCTCATCGCCGCTTTACTGACTTCCAGCCGCTCTGCCGCACGCGTGAAACTGCCCTGCTCAGCCAGCACTGTCAGCCAGTGAAGATGCATCCATAACGCTTCAGTTTTCAGTTCTTTCATCAGGATTGTTCACAATAGTAAATAATCAATTTAAGTATAGCGCTTTTTCTTTGTCGTCAGCAGGTTCAGGATAACCCTGTCAGCTTATCCTTTTCGCAATGTCATCAGGAGTGTCTATGCCATTATTACAGTTCGATGTTATCCAGGGCCGCTCAGAATCTGAAATGCAAACGTTGCTCGATGCCGCGCACCGTGCCGTACTGACCGCCTTCGAAGTACCGCAACGTGATCGTTATCAGATTGTTCACGAAAATAAAAGATATCAGATGGTATTTGAAGATACCGGCCTTGGTCTGCAACGCAGCGACAATCTGGTGATGGTGCGGGTATTTACCAGCCCACGCAGCGACGAACAGAAACAATTTTTTATGGCGGAGCTGGCGCGCGAGTTTAAACAGAGCTGCGGTATTGAAGGCAGCGATCTGATGATCTCTTTTATTACCAATGGCAAAGGTGACTGGAGCTTTGGCAACGGCGTTGCCCAGTATATGACTGGCGAGTTATAACCTCTTCCCCCCACGGACCAGTCTCCCTCTCGCTGCTGGTCCGCTGCTTTTTTAGCCCAATTCTGATTCAGCCCGCATTTCTGTCAGTGTCAGTTGCCTGCCCGCAGCTGCCGCGCTAAATTGGACTGTGGTATCGCTGCCATCTCAGGAGGCTGAGCGCCAGGGAAAGTGCTTAATGATAAAGAGAGGAATTGATGTCGTCTGAACTACTTTCAGTTGTTTTATTTTTGGTTGCGATTTTCGTTTATGCAATAAAAGCCGGGCGAAATAAATTTTGGTTCAGTGTTATTTTAATTATCTCAGGCGCATTTGTGATACTGAATGCCACTTTATTTGCCAGTAACTATTTTACCGGCGACGGCATTAACGATGCCGTTATCTATACCTTAACCAACAGCATGGAAGGCGCAGGGATCAGTAAATATGTGCTGCCCGCCATTGGACTGATTCTGGCGCTGTTTCTGATTTTTTGTCTGCTGTCGTGGATATTGCTGCGCCGCAAAGAGCATCCGCACCATATTGGCTACAGCCTGCTGGCAGTCTTGCTGGCGCTGGCCTCAATCAAAACCACGCCCGCTTTTCAGCAGGTGTTTGAACTGGTGCGTTCCCAGACGCGACAGGGTGATTCTGATTTCGCCGCTCACTATAAAGTGCCACATAAAACCATGACCGGCAGTAAGCGCAATCTGGTCTATATCTATGCGGAAAGTCTTGAACGTACCTGGTTTGATGAGCAGGCTTTTCCCGGGCTGACAGCGGCGTTAAGTGCAGTCAAAGATAATGCGATTGATTTTAGTCAGACGGAACAACTGCCCGGCACCGAATATACCATTGCCGGAATGGTCGCTTCCCAGTGCGGTATTCCGTTATTTGCTCCGTTTAGTGGTAATGCCTCCGCAGCGCTGTCGAGCTTCTATCCGGAAAATATCTGTCTCGGCGATATTCTGAAGGCCTCCGGTTACGACAACTATTTTATGCAGGGCGCCGATCTGCGCTTTGCCGGTAAAGATCTGTTCCTGAAATCCCACGGTTTCGACAGCAAAAATATGTATGGTTTGCAGGAGCTGGAACCGCTGGTGGAGGATACTAAATATCGCAATAACTGGGGTTATTACGACGATACAGTGCTGGATGAGGTATGGCAGAAATTTACCCAACTGTCGCAACAGAAAAAACCCTTTGCGCTATTTACCCTGACGGTGGATACCCATCACCCTGACGGCTTTATCTCGCGCAGCTGCCAGCGTAAAAGTTACAGCATGGACGGCAAAGCCAACCAGTCATTTAGCGCGGTAACCTGTAGTCAGGAGCATATCGCCCGACTGATTGAGCGCATTAAAGCCTCGCCTTACTTTAAAAATACCGTGATTGTGGTCTCCAGCGACCATCTGGCAATGAACAATACCGCTTATAAATATCTCATCAAACAGGATCGCAAAAACCTGTTCTTTATTGTACGCGGCGATCAGCCGGACAGCGCACTGATCCCGGTGAAACGCAGCTCACTGGATAATGGCGCCACAGTGCTGGATATTTTAGGCGGCGATAACTATATCGGTCTGGGACGTAGCAGTCTGTCCGGCATATCGCTCTCCTCCTCGTTTCTCAATATGAAAGATAAAATTAACGAGTGGAAGCCGGATATCGTGCGGTTATGGAATTTCCCGAAAACCATTACCAGTTATGTTATCGATCAAAAAAACGGCGACTTTAGTTTTTCCGGCGCGAGTTTTAAATTGCCACTGCTGCTGCGCGTCACCAACGGCAAAGTTGAACCGTTGCCGGAAGGGGAATACTCCGCGCCGCTGCGCTATCAGCTGGCCGATTTTACCGCTGATGATAAATTTATCTGGGTGGATAAATGCTACAAAATGGCGCGTATGTGGGCACCTGATTTAGCGCTCTCTAATCAGCTGTGTGTCTCCAGCGGACAGCTCAATAGCCAGCCCGAAGTGATGCTGATTAAAGAGGATATCTATAAAGGCAAGGTTAACTTTAAAGCGCTCAAAGGTGACGAAAAGCAGTTCACACAGAATATCGCCAGGCTGAAAATTCTCGATAACGATATTCGCTACCAGGCTGACAGCTTTATTTTTAATCTGCCTGGCGCACCACAAACGGTGAAACAGTTTAGCGGTATTTCACGCCCGGAAGAGTGGGGACGCTGGTCGAATGCTAATCTGGCCGCGGAAGTGAAAATAGAGTACAGCGAACCGTTGCCGGAAAGTTTTGATCTGGTGATCACCGCGCGGGCGATCGGCCCGAATATTCACCGGCCAATACCAATTAGCGTCGGCGAGGATAAGCAGCAACTTAATCTGGGCGAGCAGGACACCACCACCACCCTGCACTTCCGCAATCCGGCTAAAGTGGACACGCTGGTGATTGTGCCGCCGGAGCCGCTGTTATCCAATGAAGGCAATATCACCGGTCACGAGCCGCGCCGGCTGGGGATTGGGATGGTGGATATTAAGATTGTGCCAACGGTGCAGTAGTGGGTTAAGGGCTGGCGGCGCAGGGGCTGCGCCGCTGACAAATTCAACCCTGGCGCAAGCTCTGCAATGACTGAATCTGCTGCCCTTCGCTGTCAAAATTACGACTATCCAGCCATAACGTCAGCGCCTGCTTCACCACCGGCCATTCGGCATCGATAATTGAAAACCAGGTTGTGTCGCGCGTGCGTCCCTTATACACCACAGCCTGGCGAAACAGTCCTTCAAACTGAAACCCTAAGCGCAGAGCCGCTTTGCGCGATGGCAGATTGCAGCTATCACATTTCCACTCATAGCGGCGATAGCCCAGTTGCTCAAACGCCAGCGTCATCAGCAGATAGTGGGCTTCGGTGGCCATTGCCGTCTGCTTTAACAGCGGTGAAAACGCCACATGTCCAACCTCCATCGCGCCATGCTGCGGATCGATACGCATCAGTGATAGCGAGCCAACCGCGCGATCGGTGGTTTTATCGATAACCGCAAAATGCAACGGATCCTCACTGGCTGCCATTGACTGCGCATGGCGCAGGTAACTGGCGAAATCGCTAAACGGCTCGGCAAACATATAGGTCCAGTCGCGACCATCGGGCGCCAGCGCAAAGGCGGCATAGAGATCGGCGGCGTGTTTCTCCACATCAATCGGTTCAAGACGGCAATATTGCCCGTCGAGGGTGATACGCGATGGCAATGCGCGCGGCGTCCAGTCTGGCAGGTCCGCACCCACAGGCTGGCCATATTGGTTGGTAACTGATGTCATTGATGATCTCCTGGCTGACAATGATGATCACTAATCTGGCCCATAAGTGGACCATTAGAAAGATCCACTTATGCAGGATTTTAGCGATCCACATTGATTCTCAGTCTGGTATGGGCCTCAATCGATTTAGCTGATATCTCTCTCGCAAATTCTGCCCCTGATAGTTGAATAGAAAGCCACAATTATGCTGTAATTTTCCTCATAGCTGAAAATAAAAGGAATTATTTGATGGCTATTTATTTACGGCTTATTGGCAGGCAAATAAATAACTCTTAGCCATAATGGCCAGGTGATAAGGATATCCGATGCCGAATAAACACTATCACGATCCCATGGTATTAAATCCACATCGGCTTTTTACCGCAGTCGGAACCTGTGGGACTAATCAGCCGGAAGAGGTCAAAAAACTACAGCGTATGATAATGAATGCCGGTTATCAGCAAGCAACCGTGAGCGTGGAGAAGTATTTGCTACTCTGCGACGTGCTGGCATTGAAGAATATAAGGCGGTAATCTGCTCGAAAGCGGCGGGATTAAAAGGCAATCAGGCAGGGGTATTTGTAAAGGTGTATGGTCAGATGGTTGGAGAGATTAGCCATCAGCATCAGATTAGGTTGTTTGAGGTTGTGTATCCCCAAAAAGCACAAGAGACTGAAATATCATATCACAAAAATAATAAAGGCCGGGATGGAGCAATACCCTGGGATTCACTGGATAGTAAAATACGTGATGTGATGGTGGACATTTATTACCAGGAATTTAACGATGCTACTAACCTTTGCAAAGCGGCGATGCAAAACAGTCGAATTGAGTTAATTGAATATATTAAAAATAATGCCAGATTGATGAAATTTGAATCAACAAGAAAAAGGATACCTTACTTAAATGGTTAAGAAAGAAATATTTTTTCACTCCTGTTGGTTTTGCCTTCTGCTATGGCAGAAAAAAACATTCTGGCGGAAGGTAAAGAATCATCGATATGCTATACAGGTATAGATAACCGCCATCAAGGTGAAAACTGCCTTGAAGAAAAATGGAGAGAAAGCAACAAAGAGGTCAATCAGGTTCTGAAAAAAACGTTAGCCTCAATAGAGCACAATCCTGACTATACGGATCCATTTAATAGCAAAAGTGATGAGAGCCGCGGCAACGTTTACCAGCAGAGATTATTAAAATCGCAGGAGATATGGGAAAAGTATAAAGCAGAATTTTGTCTTGCAATCGCCTCTACCACTGGCGAAGAGGGTTTTGATTATCAACCTATTATTAAGCAGTGCGAAATCAATATGAATAAACGTCGTGTTGAGGAAATCAAACTGATGGGTGAACCACAACCAGCATTGCCAGGTAGCTGATGCTTTATAAAACAGCTCAGAATCCGGCACTACTGATAACGAATAGCGGCGATTACCTTAACGTCGCTTAACCCCATACCTCTTCTGCGATCTCTTTAATCAGCGCGATCCTGGCCCATTGCTGCTCTTCAGTAAGCGCATTGCCCTCCTCCGTGGAGGTAAGCAACACTGAGTACTCAGACACAGACGCTCCAGCGGGATCTAAGTCATCCAGTTGAAGATTGCGGCAACCGTCAACATAGAGTTCAGCGATAACGGTCTGATAGCTGCGGGTAATATCTTCGATTAATTCCTGCTTACACTAATAAGTGAAGCCGTAGTCAGAAATAAATTCACCGGTCCTGAGAAAACCTTACGTTATTATTAACGGTGGTTTAACGTTAGTAATCTTATCACTATAACGGTAATCCTCCCATTTTTAACGGAGGTGATAAGTAGAATCAGGTCATGCGTTGAATATGCTGCATCGGCGTGTAGCCATTCAATGCCATATTCGGACGCTCGTGATTATAAAACCATTGCCAGCGTGTGGCATAGTCCTGCAATTCATCCAGCGAGGAAAACAGGTACTGCCCTAGCCAGTCATAGCGTACTGTACGATTATATCGCTCAATATAAGCGTTCTGCTGAGGTTTACCGGGCTGAATAAAACGCAGGGTTATATTCTGTCGGGCCGCCCATGACATCAGTATCCTGCCTGTATATTCTGGCCCGTTATCGCACCGGATAGCTGCTGGTTTTCCCTTCCATTCAATGAGCTGCTCCAGCGTTCTGACCACCCGACTCGCTGGCAGGGAAAAATCCACCTCAATCGCCAGCGCTTCCCGATTAAAGTCATCGATAACATTCAGTAAACGAACAGAACGTCCATCCGATAGCTGATCATGCATGAAATCCATCGACCAGCATTCGTTGCCACTTTCAGGCACCATCAGTGGCTCAGGTTTATCCCGTTTCAGTCGTTTTTTCGGCTTGATCCGCATGTTAAGCGACAACCCGCAATAAATCCGGTACACCCTTTTATGGTTAAACTGGAAACCTTTTACGTTACGCAGATACAGAAAACACAGGCCAAATCCCCAGTTACGCTGACTGTCAGTGATACGGAGCAGCCAGTCGGCGATGACGTCATTTTCTTCATTTCGTTGCGGCTGGTAGCGATAGCAACTTTCGCTGACAACAAACAGCCGGCAGGCAAAACGCACGCTGACGTTTCGGCTCCTGACGGCTTCTTGCGCCATCTGCTTTCGACGCGATGGCTTCACCACTTTTTTGCCATGGCTTCCTGAATAATTTCGGCCTTGAGACGCTCTTCAGCATACATTTTTTTGAGGCGACGGTTTTCCTCTTCCAGTTCTTTGAGGCGGGTCATCATGGAAGCATCCATCCCGCCAAAGCGTGAACGCCACTTATAGAAACTGGCGTTGCTCATGCCATGCTCGCGGCACAGTTCGGCCACCGGCGTTCCTGCCTCGGCTTGCTTCAGGATGGACATGATCTGGCTGTCAGTGAAACGTGATTTTTTCATAGAGATCTCCCCGGTTCAGGTTACGAGAAAATTCTACTTATGAACACACCGGTTTTTCGGGGGGATTACCTAACCATTTACTTATAGTTATTATTTTATTAGTAAAATTTATTAAACGCGCGACTTAGACCTTATACTACGAGCAAGGCTGGAAATTCGCTGTGAGCGGCACCAGAGTACAAACAGAATAAATGACTGACTGTTTATTAGCCGACGACAAAACAGAGTCGCCGCCAGCGCAACCAGCATCATAACAGCATGACGACTATTGTCGGCCAACAACGCCAGCATTAACTGCACAATCGTCGCAGTAAACAACAGGCTATGCAGCGCGAAAAACAGCTTCAGACCGTGAAGGTAGCCACGGGAAGTCAGGTAGCTTGCCGACAGGATGCTGATAAGAAACAGTATTGATGGCAGGAAAAAACAGAGCGCTCTGACCTGTGGTTGTTGATCGGGCAAGATATGCAGCAGCATCAGCAGATTCAGCACAAATACCACCAAAAAACATAACAAGGCGAGTGCCAGTGAAAAGGCGTTCTGTCGCGGCAACTGTGCAGGAGGGTTAGCAAAATAGCGCTCCAGCTCAATTGTCGAGTGCTGCAACAAACTGCCGTCTTTACGCGCAATAATTTGCTCGGTCTCTCTGCCATGCTGTAGCAGTTTAAAGAAACGTGAACCGGCTATCAAAGTTAAGAGTTGCATTAAATTACCGCAAGAGATTGGATGGTGCCAAAAATATAGCGTCCTGATTTTGAGATATTGCCAGGGGCGGCAATAACGCCACTGACCGCACTACCCGCCAGCGCTGCAGCGCTGGTGACCACCGCTGCAAGTTGTTTTCTCAGTTCATTCTGAATTGGCTCAATGGGAAAACGTTTCGGGTAGAGGCCAGCGCGCAGCGCTATCTTAATTTCTTTAGCCGTAATGCCCGGGTTTTGTACCCGAATAATTAATTCAGTAAGTCGTGCGCGGTCCTGGCGTGAATAATTTTTCAGCCACTCAGTCACTTTTAACGACGATACGGATTTCATCGCGCGATAGGTAGCAACAGCTTCTTTCAAAGCACCACCGGCGCTGGCAAGAGAAATCAGGTCAAGTGCGGTCGAGGTGGTCATATACCAGTTTTGCGAGTCCAGCCATGCAACATTCTCACCACTGGTTTCCCCAATATCATAAAGGCGGTACATCCCATTGATACATTGCAGACCGGTGGCGGCAGCGCCCGCATATCCCAGCGCGACCAGTGCGCCACTGGCACCGGCGGTTATCGGTGTCGCCGCACCGCCCGCAATCGCCACACCAGCAGTAATGATCATGGCGCCACAAGAGAGTACCGTTGAGGCAATCTCGGTGCCTAACGAGGTAGCAGAAACGGCTTCGGAGAGTGTTTTTCCTACGCTGTTTTGTGAACCTTGCGGCGGGGTTTTGGTGACAATCACATGCGTGACAACGCCGCTCTGTCCGTTCGGATGCCTGTTGCCGGGTCTCACCAGATATTTATGGGGGCCATCTGCATAGATAATTCCTGCCTGACAAAACTCGCGAGTGCAATCCATTGATGAACCAAGCGCTTTAAAATCAAGATCAGGCGCTCCCTGACCAAAGAGATGCGCGAAATCGTAATCCATCATGCTTTTTTCGGGATTTAAGCCAGGCAGAGCCATTGTTTTTCCTTTTCCTTGTGATCAGGTTATCAGAGTACATAGACCAGCAGTTTACTGGCTAAGCATCACCTGTAATTTATCCGCAACCCGCTATTCATCGGGTAAAATGCACTCCGGGAAAACTAACTCATTTCAATTTGTGTCACAAGGATAAAAGTTAAGAACTGCTAATAGACGTGATGAAGTTACAGCTATATGTCTGGCCCTGCGCTGGTCACTGACACAGCTATATCAGAGGTCCTTGCCCCGTACAATCTCGCCATCTGGCCGTTCAATAAAGACTTTTCTGCCAAAGTAGATAAGCACTACCCCATCGCGAGTGATGCTGATGTGCATCTGGCGATCTTTTACAATACACCTTTCTGCCACCTTTATATCATCGAAGCAGAGCAGATAAGATGTATCTTTACTGGGAAAGGAAGTATCTCCGGGTTTTTCAATCTGATAACCCTCACCAAAATTCCAGAAAGATATCCATCGTAGTCCATTCGTCTCCAGCGCTGGCAGACCATACTTTTCCTTCAGCATGGTTCTGTTTTCCTGCCACCACGCTATCTTTCGATTAATAGTCAGTGGGAAGTTTTTCACCAGAATATCACTGGAAGCTTTCTCATAATGTATCGCAACAATCTCTACCGGACGAGATATCTTCCACAACAAAAGCGAAATTACGATCAACCACAACCCAATTAATATTTTAAATATTAAATATTTCATCTATTTCGCTCTCCGGTGATATCCAGAGTGGCTGACATATTGGTCATAAACGGTTTAAAACCGAACTTTTCCCAACGTTGCAAAACAAACCAGATACGAAAAATAGGGATGTGATGGAAACGAAGGTTCATTATATCTTGAACATCCAGACCAAAATGGTCCTGTCCTTTATAATGTATTTTTGCCCGAAAGCGAGTTTCATCAATATATAATGATTCAATAGTTATCTGAGTAGCGTAAACATCATGAATCGAAACACTTAATCCATTGTACTTATCCAGCCAGGAGTGGCGTCTGAAGTGGTCAAATAATAGCTTTGCGATTTCACGATGATTGGTTGATTGATTAATAATTACCGGGCGGGAAAAAGCGTAATTGCCTGACGGGTATGTCTCAACCTCACTGTTCCAGGGATCAATACCTTCAACGATGGCTTTTAAATTATAATGGCCTTTCAGACAGTGCTCGCTTAAATCACCATACCGCATATCATTAGCATCATAATCATCGAACGTGTTTTTAGTCTGATAAAGTGTAAAGGGAAACTGTAATGCAACCGAGGGGAGTGACATTGAAGATTCCTTCTTATGATTATTGAGCTTCATGCTCTATATCTGCTTTATAACGTAAATGCACGTTTATATAAAATGTGCCTGATCACATATTTCTGATCATTAGTCGTTGGGACGATAATATTTTAATCTTTCGACTGGCACATCGAAAAACCATGACTGTATGTAACGTCTTTAATTTTTCAGACTGCATACAAGTGTCTTATTATGGACGTCAGTAATAAGCAATCGGTTAAAGGGTTTTAGCGCTGACTGATGATAGCGCCGAATGATCACTCCGGCGCCAGCTGGCGGCAGACGCTCAGCACCAGCTGTCGCAGCCAGCGGTGGGCCGGGTCGAGTTCTAAACGCGGATGCCACATCTGCGAAATGGTGATGCCACTGGTTTTTACTGGTAGTTCAAACGCGCTGAGTGTGACGACCGCGCCCTCTACAAGCCGTTGATGGCTAAGGAATGATGCCGGCACCAGCGCCACCAGATCGGATGCCTGCGCCACCGCCAGCGCCGCCGGAAAGCTCGGCACCGTAGCGGCGATATTGCGTTCTAAGCCTATTTCAGCCAGTGCTTTGTCGACAGGCCCGCTCAGCGCGCCACGGCGAGAGGCGACAACATGACCGTAAGCGATATACTGGCTGGCGGACACCTGCGCTTCCAGCGCCAGCGGATGGCCTTTTCTTACCACGCCGACAAAACGATCGCGGAACAGCGCCTGTAAACGTATTTCCGGTCCCATATCGCTTAATACACCCACTTCAAGATCAGCCAGCCCTTCGCGTAAAGGCCTGGCGCTTTTTTCTGCCTTAGGCGCAAAGCGCAGACGCACCAAAGGGGCCACCGTTACTGCAGCGGCAATCAGCGCCGCGCCAAACGCCTCAACAAAACCATCGTTAGCGCGAATGGTAAATGTGCGCTGTAGCGTGGATAAATGCAGTTCTGACGCTGCAGGACGCAGGATGGCGCGCGCGGCAAAAACGGTATTTTGCGTGCGCTCACGTATCTCCTCAGCATAGGGCGTCAGCACCATATTACGCCCTGCCCGCACCAGCAATGGATCGCCAGTCACCGCGCGCAGACGGCTCAGCGTGCGGCTCATCGCCGAAGCACTTAAGTTCAGACGCCGCGCAGCACCCGCCACACTTCCTTCGGCAAGCAGCACATCAAGCGCGATCAGTAAATTGAGGTCAGGTTCAGTCATAACGCATAGTATCCGCTGGTGAAGAGTATGGGAAGGCGTCTGGCTCTCGGCAGCAAAGAGCTAATAATTGTTATTCATAATTATTAATAATCAGGATAAGTCATCGCTGAACGTTCATATATAAAATTATTATTGTGATAGTAACTTTAAAAAATATAAATAACCAAGCATAAAAATTCTCATTATAAAATATCGTCTTATATAAAAAAACGCATCTTATAAAAAAACATCATTACAAAACCCTGAAAAGTGCTGTATGTTTTTTAAGCAGGCGCAAATCCGTGCGTCAGCACTTACAAACTCATTTAAAAGGATCTAAGATGAGCAAATTACAGCATGAAATCGCGTCAAACAAAGCCCGCCTGAATAATGCTGACGATAAAAAAGCACAGCGTAAAATCCTTGTTGATAGCCTGCTGGATACTGTCTCTGGCGGCTGGATAAATGCCTTTGCTAACTGGACTAAGCGTATCTAATTGAGACTGCACGGGGGAGATTTCCACCCCCGTGTTTTCCCATGGAGGAGGATACACATGACACAGTTAAAAGGCGAAAAAATAAAGCATCTTGAAATAATTTTAAAAATTAGTGAACGCTGCAATATTAATTGTACTTACTGCTATGTATTCAATATGGGTAATACACTGGCAACCGATAGCACGCCGGTAATTTCTCTGGATAACGTATACGCGCTGAGGGGATTTTTTGAACGATCGGCTGCCGAAAATGACATTGAGGTTATTCAGGTAGACTTTCACGGTGGCGAACCGCTGATGATGAAAAAAGACCGTTTCGATCGCATGTGCCAGATTCTCTTGCAGGGTAACTACCGCAGTTCAAAATTTGAACTGGCATTACAAACCAATGGCATTTTGATTGATGACGAGTGGATTGCGCTTTTTGAAAAACATCAGGTGCATGCCAGTATATCGGTCGACGGACCAAAACATATCAATGACCGTCATCGGTTAGACCGTAAGGGGAAGAGCACTTACGAGGGCACAATTACCGGTTTACGCCTGCTGCAAAATGCGTGGCAGCAAGGGCGTCTGCCAGGTGAACCAGGCATACTTTCAGTGGCCAACGCCAATGCAAATGGTGCGGAGATTTATCGCCACTTTGCCGATACTCTCCAGTGCCAGCGTTTCGATTTTCTTATACCAGACGATCATCACGACGATAGCCCTGATGGCGAAGGTGTAGGCCGATTTCTGAACGAGGCACTGGATGCATGGTTTGCTGATGGGCGGCCAGAAATCTTTATTCGAATCTTTAATACTTATCTCGGCACCATGCTAAACAGCCAGTTTAATCGGGTGCTTGGTATGAGTGCTAATGTTGAGTCCGCCTATGCCTTTACAGTAACAGCCGACGGCATGCTGCGTATTGATGACACATTGCGTTCGACATCTGATGAGATATTCAATGCCGTTGGGCATGTCAGTGAATTATCGCTGGCGAGGGTACTTGAAACATCTTGTGTTAAAGAATATCTCGCGTTAAGCAGCAATCTGCCGACAGTGTGCGCAGAATGCGTATGGAATAATATCTGCCACGGCGGCCGTCTGGTAAATCGTTTTTCACGCACTAATCGTTTCAACAATAAAACCGTTTTCTGCAAATCGATGAGATTATTTCTTAGTCGCGCTGCATCGCATCTTATGGCATCGGGCGTGGATGAAAAAGAAATCATGAAAAACATTCAAAAATAGCTGGAAAGCATGATGAAGATGATAATAACCTGGTTATTAAACCGCTTATATTTTGTATTCGCCTTTAGCACGACACTATCCTTTGCTGATATGGAAAAATCCGTAACCTTAACGCTGAGCTTTGATCAGCTTGCCACCCCGCATGCAAATTTCGTCATCAATGGCACCCCGGTCTATGCCATGGTTGATACGGGTTCTTCATTTGGTTTCCATCTTTATCAAAATCAACTTAATAAAATCAAAGGATTAAAAAAAGAACGTACATATCGTAGTACTGATGGAAAAGGTAAAGTTCAGGAAAATATAGCGTATCTGGCTAAATCTCTCGATATGAATGGGTTGAAATTAAGAGATGTCCCCGTCACTCCATTTAAGCAGTGGGGGCTGATGATCTCTGGCGAAGGTGAATTGCCGCAGAGCCAGGTCGTGGGGTTAGGTGCATTTAAAGATAAACAAATATTACTGGATTATAAGGGGAAATCACTCACCATTGGCGACAACATCGCTTCTGAATCGCAAATCAAAGAAAATTTTCAGGAATATTCTTTTCAAATGTCTTCCGATGGCATGATCTTTCAAGCCGAGCAATCCGGGCATAAGTATCATCTGATTATGGATACAGGTTCCACCGTTTCCATAATCTGGCGTGAGAGACTTAAATCCAGACAACCTGAGAGCTGTCTTATTGTCGATCCTGAGATGGATAATGAAGGATGCGAGGCACTGATGCTGGAAACGAAATCGAAGAATGGCAAAATCGAGCATTTTGGCGCGGTCATTGTAGCCGGTGACTTTGAACATATGGGCAATATTGATGGACTTATAGGTAACAACTTCCTCAAAAGCAGAAAGCTATTGATAGATTTTAAAAATAATAAGGTTTTTATTTCCGATGACAACAGAAAAGGATGATGAGTCAGTCTTTCGTGCCGAGGCATTGCAACATAAGCGTGAGGGATGGTTTGGCCCTTCCCGTCTGCATGTCCCGTCAGGTCTCACTATTTTTCTGATAACCGGCCTGATAACCGGCATTTTCACTGTATCCATTATTACGTTTGGTTCGTACAGCGAACGGATAAACGTCACCGGAATGGTGGCTTATGATCCTCCAGCGGTGGCGTTAATGGCACTACGTGATGGGATAATAACCCGTTCCTCTGCATTTGAGGGAACAATCATAAAACGCGGCCAGCTGGTTTTCACGGTAAGCAGTGATATTCATACCAACCTTGGCCCTGCCAACGTTGAAATGATGGCGCTGTTAAAAAAGCAACGTGATGCACTGTCTAAAAAGCTTGAGATCACCATTAGCAATGCTCAAAAAAATAGTCTCTATCTGGCCAGTAAAACTAAAATAAAACAGCAGGAAATTAACAGCCTGGAAGCGTTGATACAAGAAAGCGAAATTCAGAAGGAATGGTTCGCAGAAAAATCCAGGCTGTATACCCACTTAAGAAAAAAAGGCATCGCGCTTGATTCGGATCTGATAGACAGGCGAAAAGATTATTATTTATCAGCAGAAAGTTTATCTTCATCGAAGGTAAGGCGGATCACTCTGCAAGGTGAGTTGCTGGAGTTACAGAAACAAGCGTCATCTGTAGACAGGGATTTAAATGAAAAAAAAGAATCCTTTATTATAGAACTGGCAACCATTGATCAAAGGATTCTTGATGCTGAGAAAAACAAAGAATATTTAATTGTCGCCCCCTTTGATGGCGTCATAACCAGCGTAAGCGCACATATTGGTGAAAGGGTAACAGCTGGACAGAGAATAGCTGTGCTTGTGCCGCAAGGCGCAACGGCAAAAGTTGAGCTACTTTCGCCTTCTGATTCAATTGGTGAAGTCGTCAGAGGGTTGCAAGTAAAAATGAGAGTGGCCGCATACCCTTATCAGTGGTATGGGAAAATCCGTGGCGCGATAGAAGCGATATCGGTAGCACCAGTCAATATGACATCCCCGGCACAGGCAAAGAGTGATTATAGCGGCAAAGGACTTTTTCGCATCATTGTCACACCAGAGCTGACAGAGCAGCAATTGAATATTTCGCTTTTACCTGGCATGGAGGTCGAAGCGGAAATATATGTTAAAACCAGAAAAGTTTACCAATGGTTATTTATACCTGTCAGGCGGGCATATGAACGTGCAACGGACAGCATGGAATAGAGATGCAATATAATATCAGCGCATTTTTTCAGTCTTTTAGCAAAAGGCTACCGGTAATAATGCAAACAGAGGTTACTGAGTGCGGATTAGCTTGCCTGGCAATGATAGCCGCATGGTATGGTCGCAAGACAGATATTTACGGGATGCGAAAACTTTTTGACGTCTCAAGTAACGGCATGACATTAAGGCAAATAATGACAGCCGCAGGACGAATAAACCTGAATGCCCGTGCAGTGCGGCTTGAGCTGGAGGAGCTGAGCAGCACTAAACTTCCGTGTATTTTGCACTGGTCATTCAACCATTTCGTGGTGTTGAAAAAGATAAGCAAAAAAGGCGCTATCATCCATGACCCCGCATCCGGAAAGAGAATTATCAGCATCAATGAACTGTCCAATAAATTTACCGGCA
The DNA here is from genome assembly GCF_017875465.1 of Winslowiella toletana. Lineage (NCBI taxonomy): Bacteria > Pseudomonadati > Pseudomonadota > Gammaproteobacteria > Enterobacterales > Erwiniaceae > Winslowiella > Winslowiella toletana. Next base: position 3,069,602 of record NZ_JAGGMQ010000001.1, on the reverse strand, counting down.
TCGCTCTGGAAGTGTGGCCTCAGGCCGAATTTAAAAAAGAAAAAATCAGCGAGAGTATTACTGTCAGCGATATGTTTCGCGGCGTAGACGGACTTGGGCGTGTGCTGTGTAAAATTCTTCTGTTATCACTGTTTATCGAGATTCTGGCCCTTTCTGTTCCTCTTGCCTCTCAATTTATTATTGATATTGCGTTAAAGGCAAGCGACCTCAACATGTTGAATTTTATTATAACTGGCGTCGTTTTTCTGCTTATCCTGCGTGCGATTCTTAGTATGGTTCGCGCCTGGACGCTTATGGCGATACGTTATTCACTTGGCATCCAGTGGAGCGCCGGATTTTTTAACCGCCTGCTAAAGCTGCCGGTGGCCTTTTTTGAAAAGCGCCATGTCGGAGATATTGCCTCGAGGCTGACTTCGCTAAATGAGGTGCAGGAAGCATTTACGGCAGAAATGCTTACTTCTCTGCTCGACGTACTTATTCTGCTGGCGCTGATCGCGCTGATGTTCGCTTACAGCCCATTTTTGGCCATCATATCCCTGCTGATGGCCGCTGTTTATCTGGGGGTGAAATTAATGTTCTATGACACCTGCATGGGGGCGAAAGTTGAGGCGATAGCGCATGAAGCCCAGCAATCATCCCACTTTCTGGAGACTGTGCGCGGCGTGGCAGCGGTAAAAGTGTTTGATTTAGCTGAATACCGGCGTAACGCATGGCTTAACCGGGTTATTGATACCGCGAATGCACGCGCTCATCTGTTAAAGATAGATCTTATTAACCAGACGCTTTCGGCTCTGCTGACGGGTCTCTCATCGGCAGCGATCCTGTTTATCGGCGGCAGCCTGATGGAAGCGGGCATAATGACCGCGGGTATTCTGTTGGCTTTTCTGCTCTATGCAGATATGTTCCTTACCCGTTCAGTGAAGGTGATAAATTCGCTGTTTGATTTTCGTCTGATCTCGATCCACACGCAGCGCCTGACAGATATTGCTGCAACCGAAACAGAAAGTGCATGGAATCCGCTAAATCCTGTACGGCTTGAGAACGTATCCGGCCAGCTAACCCTGAGTGCGCTTTCATTTCGCTACAGTGAGGCGGAACCCTTTATTTTCGAAGGGATAGATATGGAGATCAAACCGGGCGAGAGCGTAGCGATTATCGGCCCATCAGGCTGTGGTAAATCGACGCTTCTCAATGTTATGGCGGGTCTGACTCTTCCGCATTCAGGAGAGATATTTATTGATGGCGTTAGTGTCCGCCAGACTGGTATTGACGAATACCGTCGGCACACGGCGTTTGTCATGCAGGATGATAAATTATTTGCAGCCTCACTCATGGATAACATCACTTCTTTTACCCCACAGCCTGATATTGACTGGATGCATGAATGCGCCACGGCAGCGGCAATCCATGATGAGATTATGGCGATGCCGATGCAATACGAAACGATGGTGGGTGACATGGGAAGTATTCTTTCTAGCGGACAAAAACAGCGCGTGTCGCTCGCCAGGGCGCTGTACAAGCGTCCCCGCATTCTGTTTCTTGATGAGGCCACCAGTGACCTGGACGTTATTAACGAGCGGAAGATCAATGAAGCGGTAAAACAGATGCCTGTTACACGGGTATTCGTGGCTCACCGGCCAGAGATGATTGCTGTCGCCGATCGGGTTTATAACCTGAGAGATAAAACTTTTGTGCCATCAGGCTATGAGGTTACAGATTAAGCGGTAACGTCACACATTAAGCTATACATCCGCAGTTGAAGAAAGTGGGAAGGCGTCTGATGCAGGTTATAATTGCAAATGCTGCGCCTTCCGCCTTATCTGCTGCATGGTTATATTTTCTGCATCAATCTTCCACAGAAGAAAGGGTGCTTCCATGATGCAGAAGACAGAATTATTCTCCGACCAGCCGGGCGATGAAGGGCTGCCAGGCCGCGAACGTGGTTTAGCCATGGCAGCGGTAATGACCACCACCACGATGGCGGTATTTGACGGTTCAATGGTCAATATCGCGTTACCGCAGATCGCCCGTTCGCTGGAAGTTTCCGCCGCATCAGCAGTCTGGGTCGCCAACGGCTATCTTTTATCGGCGGCAATGACGCTGGCGATATTTGCCGCGCTGGCAGCCCGGATAGGGTTTCGCACACTGTTTACCACCGGGCTTCTGCTGTTTACGCTGGCATCCCTCGGCTGCGCATTATCGTCGTCGCTTGATATGCTGGTTGTGATGCGCTTATTGCAGGGCATTGGCGGCGCCGCAACCCTGAGTATTGCACCCGCGATACTGCGCTCGATTTTCCCTAACCGTCTGCTCGGCCGCATTCTTGGGCTCAATGCGCTGCTGATCGCCGCCAGCACCGCTATCGCGCCGGTGCTGGGCGGAACCCTGCTGTCGACGACAGGCTGGCAATGGTTGTTCGCCATCAATATTCCGCTGGGCCTTATCGCGATGATACTCAGCTTACGGGTTATCCCTGGCAAACAGACGTCAACGCGAGAACCATTTGATATCGCGGGCGCTATTCTCTCGGCGGTGATGCTGGGCGCACTGATTATGGCGGCGAACAGCTTTTCCCGGCCTGGTGAAGGAGCACTTGCACCAGAGACGCTGAACACAGCCATCACTTACGGACTGACTGCGATTATTGCTGGCCTGGCATTTATCTGGCGTCAGCGCCGCGCGGCAAAACCGCTGCTGCCGCTGGATATGTTCGCTTCTGCGCGCTTTTCACTGGCGGCGTTAACCTCGCTGGCATCCTTTATCAGCCAGGGGATCACCTTTGTGGCTTTACCGTTTCTGTTCCAGAGTGTTTATGGTTACAGCGCCTTTGTTTCCGCCCTGCTGTTTATCCCGTGGCCGCTAGGTATTGTGCTGGCCGCGCCGCATGCGGGACGACTCGCCGACCGCTACCCGGCGGCGATTATCTCGACTGTCGGATTATGTGTTTTTGCTGCCGGGCTGGTGCTGCTGGCGCAACTGCCTGAACATGCGCAGGCGTGGGATATTGGCGCACGCAGCCTGTTATGCGGCATCGGCTTTGGCTGCTTTCAGAGCCCGAATAACCGCGAGATACTGTCAAATGCGTCGCGCGTCAATAGCGGCTATGCCTCTGGTGTACTGGCGATAATGCGCACTTTTGGCCAGTGTCTGGGCGCGGCGTTGGTTGGCGTTATTTTGTCGCTGTATGTCCTGCCGCTGAACAATCCGCTGCAGGAAGCGCTGGCGGTAAGATTAAGCCTCTGGGTGGCGGTGGCTGCGACGGTTCTGGCGATGGTGATGAGTTTTAGTCGGGTGTGGAGGGGACGGGGGTGATTTTTATGTTATCAATTTCTACAAACTTATTGTATATATAATATAAATACACGCAAAATTCATATCATATATACTATGAAATAGATGTAAAATCATTGCATATACGATATAGAAGATAATGAAATGTGGAATAAAGATCTTAAAATCAATCAAGTAGACAGATTGCTCAGCAATATGACGAGCAGTCGGGAAGCTAAGCGTCCAAAAAAAGGGTGGGTAAACCTGATCAGGACGGCACTTGGTATGAGTGCTCGCGCGCTCGGCGACCGCACAGGACTGAGCCAGTCACGAATCGCCCTTATCGAAAAAGGTGAAAGCGAAAATTTGCCACAGTATTTTCCGATACGTGAAGGCTGTTGATAGTATCTCCACTCGTTTATTCCATAAACTAATAACAGCCAGTAATCAGCGATGATTGACGCCTGTTGTTCTAAAGAATATTTACCGTCACCTAAAGCATATTTGAGAAATTCGGAATACATTTCGCCCATAATATCAAGGTGGCCGGCCATCGCATCAATGGACAGAAAAATATTGTGGTAGATAAAGGTGAATATCTGCTTGTTGCTACTGGCTTGGCCCTTGATTTGTTTTGCAACTTCTTTATCTAAAGGGGAAAGTTCATCCCGCTGTACACCCTTGGATATTTCTGAAAAACTTGAGCGCATTAAAGCCTGCTTTTCTGCGGGAATGTTCTTAGCAAACAAGAACTCATTAATTTGATTGACGATTTGAATTGCATAAAAAACACATTAATCATTCCGTTTTTAAATTTATAATCAATGAGTTACGCTGAGTCAATTAATAAATTGCCCTTATCGATGCGATAAAGGCACTCGCCTTAATTGGCATCAATTATTACTATAGCAAACGATTTATAGCCATCGTCACATGAACTAGCCTCCATGTTATCGCACCTCCCCATCCCTCCCCTCAACATAAACCCCACCTTTCAAAACATACTCCGTCCCCCCATCGCGCGTCGTACGCACAGTAAGCAACCGCTCTTTATCAATGCAGTTCTTTGGCGGCGGAATATCATCAAAGCAAAGCCTGTCCTCTTTTCCCAATTCTTTATAGCCATCGCCAAAGGCCATAACATAATACGATAAATCCCCATAAGTGTTCTCTAAAGGAATTTTATACTTACTTAAAATCTCTGCCTTGTTCTCTTTCCACCACTCAATCCTCTGTATATCCGTTACAGGTAAATGGTCAACAAGTATAGTCGCGCTATAATTTGTCATATGTACATCAACGACCTTAACCGGGCGTGATAAGTAATTATCAAATATAACAAATACCGCGACTGCGATAACAACACCAAAAGCTACAATTTTTTTCATCTCGATCCGCCTTCTATCACTAATGTAGTCTCCATATCTGTCATAAAAGGTCTGAATCCAAACTTCTCGTAACGTTGAAGTACAAACCAGATCCTGAAGAATCTAAACTGATTAAACTTGGTTTTCATTATATCATTGTTATCAAGGCCAAAGTGATCTTGTGCCTGATACTGCACATTTGCCTTCCAGCGGTTATGGTTCACTTCTAAATTTATCAGCTTGATACGCATCGCATGGATATCATGCACAGTTATGCCAAGGCCGTTGATGTTATCAGAAAATCTGGTGAATTTAGGCAACACAGTGACTTTTAATGCATCCGAGAACGCTCCCAACTTTGATTCTGGGTAACCTTTTCTTTCATAGTCTACATTTTTATTTATTATTGATTTAATAGTCTCAAGAGAACTCTCTTTAGATTTATTCAGAGTAATCTGGTTTGCCAGCGCCAAATTAAAAATAGAATCCCGAAATGATATGCCATTTTTATTCTGCATATGCGTTAACATTCGGTTAATCAGCTGCTTATATGGGCTGTAAAAGGAGAAAGGCCAGGACAATACGCGCATTTCATCAAAAAGAAGATTAGCGCACTCTCTGATGGTTAATTTCTCACCTCTTCCGCTTCCATAAACGTTGGCGAATCTTGATCTCGGCGAATCAAAAGGAGTGAGTCTGGTAAGCGTATAAGGATCTGCTACTTCAGAAATAGCGTTAAGTTTAAATTTTTCTTTTAATTGAGATGATGATAAATCGCCATATCGCATATCTTCCGCAGTATAGTCTTCAAATTTCCTTTGTGTGGTAAATATTGTGGCAGGTAACTTTAGCATTTCCATGATAATTACTCCCTGTAATAATCTGTTCGCTATTAACCCGGCTAAAAACTTATCCCGGCAGCGTCCAGCATACCGAATTATTAAGTAAGATTAAATAGTTGCCCAGAACGGGCGCAGCACATTCTACGGCCTGACTGATGGCCACTTATCAGGTTCAGAGGAACTTTTCATATAATGAATAAATTACTATTAAACAATCAGTTAAATGGAAATCTTGCAAACAGCAGGCAAAAAAAAAGCCACCTCACGGTGACTTAATTTTTCATACTCATATGGTGCCGAAGGCCGGACTCGAACCGGCACATCTCTCGATGGTTGATTTTGAATCAACTGCGTCTACCGATTTCGCCACTTCGGCACGAAGAGTACGCGGAAAACGTTGGGGATTATACCGTTACACAAGGTCTGCGCAACCTTAATCCTCGGGGTTGCGATCTGAGTGCTGAAAAAAACAGCGCAGTCGCCAGCAAAGCCGCACTTTCCCTGCGTTCAGCCACTGGTCTCACCCATACAGATAAATCCCAATTCCCCCTTATTTCCCCTACCCCCCATCCCGCCACAGGAACTTCTACACTTAGCCAAAGTCGGAAAGTCTCTAATAGCAGGCGCAATGCCTTTTTCTGTCGGCATTGTGCGTAATACAGTAAACAGGGGTTACCAATGAACAAGTCCATTCAGCGGGTGTTACTGGCTCTGAGCATCTCATCAGCGCTGCTGGCGGGCAATGCCGCTGCGGCCAGCTGGCAGGATCAGCTGAACAGCGCGGCATCGCAGCTCGGTCAGCAGAATAACAGCAATACCGCTAGCAACACTGCACAAAGCGGCACTTCGCTCTCTTCCCTCTCCGGCCTGTTAACCGGCGGCGATAAAGCGGTAAGCGCTAACAGCATGACTAACGCCGCTGGCGTGCTGGAATACTGTGTGAAAAACAATGTGGTGGATAATAATGTCTCGTCGGTGAAAAACCAGGTGCTGGGCAAACTGGGTCTGAACACTCAGCAGGAGAAAACGCAGCAGACCGATTATCAGCAGGGCCTGATGGGGCTGCTGAATACCGGCAACGGTCAGCAGCTGAATCTGAAGAGCCTTGGCGACACCGAAATGGGCAAAAAGGTGAAAACCAAAGCCTGTGATGTGGTGCTGAAGCAGGGTAAGAACTTTATTTCTTAAGTTGCGGTACGGGCGGCGAGAACGCTGCCCCTACGGTTTTTGATTCCCTGGATTCAGGCAAAAAAAAGTCCCTGAGCAGTAGCAGGGACAAAGGGAAATACAAGGCGTTGCAGCGCCACTCAGGAGAACGGCGGCGGGTCTTTCTTATCTTTATTGGCATTTTCCATCGCAATTTGCACGGTATCAGTGGCGGCAGTTATCCCCCAGCCGACCGGGCCGCGCGCCGCGCTTAATGCCCCCTCTCCCAGCCCTTTCAGGCCACCAGTAAACACTTCGCCCAGATCGCGCGCTTCGCCAATATTGTTAAAGGTTGGCGCCAGCACCGATTTCAGGATAGGGATATTGGATAGCACCTTACCAATCTCGCCCATTCCCCACTGGAAGTTATCTTTATTGGTGCCATCTTTGCGCACATGAGTATCACTGGTTTCCGGCAGATTTTTGTTGTCCGGCAGCATCTTCAGACCCTGCTCAGCCACATCCTTCAGCACACCGGCTTCAGTGCCGTGACGCGCATCGCCGTCTTTAGTGATCCCTTCGATCTTGTCATTAGCTGAGATTTCCGTCCGCTCGCTGCCGTCGCTGCCGTTCAGCCCTTTAATGCTGTTCAGCACACAGGACATATTGTAAGCAGCATCGGCGCGACTTTTCGGATCCTTATTGTCTTCAGTCCAGTCACCAAAGCGCTGTTTCAGCTCATCGCGCTTGATGTCTTTCTGATCGCCAAGGTTCTTCAGCACCGGGTTGTCATCGATAATCTGATCGGCAGTACGGTTATCACCGACCGGACGCCCCTGCAGATTCTCTTCGCTCGGTTTGACGGTAAGATCCTTCTCGCTGGAGCGAATATTAGGATCGGCAGTACCGCTGCCCGCTGCCGACTCTTCCGGCAATGCGGTGGCCTCCGCTTGCGCGCCCTCAGTATTACCTGCGCCCATCGACTGCATCAGCGCCTGCATACCCAGCAGCATCAGCATGCCCTGCAACATTCCGGCGCCGTTCTGCTGAGACAGCTGCCCGGCGCTGCTCTGCTTACCAGACAGCAAGCTACTGTCAGCGATGCCGCCGCCACTGCCACCGTAGCTGATGGTGCTGGCATCTTTCTTCAGCGATAACTGGCCCGATGCTGCCGGGCTTTGCGCGCCGGGCGGCATCTTTATATCGCTCAGTATGCCGGGAGAGAGACCTCCCCCGTTACCTAATTGAATTGCCATCGAATAGTTCCTCCGGGCTTAGACCTGAGACTGATTCTGTGACTGGCTCTCGGCCTGATTCTGGTTACCGCCACCGATCATCTGCATCAGCGAATTCATACCCAGCATCATCAGGGCATTTTTCAGCATATCGCCCAGCCCGCCAGACTGCTGACCGCCGCCTGCGGCTTCACCACTGTTTTCAGAAGCCGCAGCATTCGCCGGAGCAGCAGCATTGCCAGCGCCCTCGCCGCCCGCAGCGCCTTCAGGTGAAGCAGCATTACCCGCGCCACCCGCACCCGCAGCGCCAGAAGTTCCCGCCTCACCGCCCTGCTTCGCATCGCCGCCCATCTGCTGCATCATCGCCTGCAACAGCTGCTGCAACATCTGCATCATCTGCTGCATCATGCCCATCATGCCGCCCTGCGAGTCACTCTCACCGCTGGCGCTGCTCTTCTGCGCCAGCGATTGTGGCTGCACCGCGCTGGCGGCATTGGTGCCAAAGGTCACCGGCGAGGTGCCGCTGCTCTGGCTCTGATTAGAGACATTCTGCTGGCTCTGCGATGATTGAGTCAGCTGACTCAGCAGCGCCAGCGCATTACCGCCCGCACCCAGTCCGTTAATTGCCATTGTTGCCACCTCCGCTCTGGTTGCTGTTGCTGCTGCTGTTGCCGCTGCTCTGCATGCCCATCAGCTGCATCATCATCTGCATCATCTGCTGCATCATCTGCATCATTTGCTGAGCCATACCGCCGCCTTCGCTTTTAGCTGGCTGCGCGGCAGACTGCTGCTTAGGCTGTTGCTGAACCTGGTTCTGCTGGGATTGTTCACCACCACCCAGTAACTGTTGCAGACCCAGCATCATCAACAACTTAGATGCCATTGACGCCAGACCGCCACCACTGCTGGCAGACTGCGACTGGCCAGAACCCGTTGCAGTAGCAGAGTTGCTGGCGCTGGCAGAATTGCCACCGCCGCCAATACCGGTCATCGAAGCCAGCGTACTGGCGCCTCCCGCTACGTTCATCGCCTTACCGGCGTAAGAGAGTGGACCGCCACCGGCCTTGCCGGACGCAGCGCTATCGGCTTTCGCCGCCGTGTTTGGGGTATCAATTTTGCCCGCAGCTGTTGCGGGCGGAGTATCAATTTTACCGGCGCTGGATGCACCGCCACCTATTCCGGGAAATTTCATTGGATAACTCCTCGAGTAAACGTAATCGTTTTGAATGTTTTTGAGCCGCAACCGGTTACCACCTTTACAGTTTATGGTCGCCTGCATGCCAATTTACTTACATTTAACTGACATTTCGGGCGGTTTTTCAGGTTTCGACTCGATTAATAGGTGGGCGATGCTATCGATGAGTTCCAAATTAATCTCAGCAGCGTTCCGTTGTCTGATGGTCATAAAAGTTTCACCGCATCAACCGCACTATCGGCCACTTAGCATAATTGATTGTATTTACGCTTATTCTGTCGGTCGCTGTAAGGATATCCCTACAGGGTCATGGATAATCCCTACACAACTATCATCCAGGACTGATAGCGCAATCAGGCAACCATGGGCGAGAGTAAAGCTGACTTAAGATTTGTAATTTTTTACAACAAGACTTACATCAGCTCAGCTTCACTATTGCTTCAAACAGGATTGCTTTAACGCCAGCATGTTGGGATCCGGCGTTTACGTTAAGCCACTGGAGAATTTATGGTTGGTCTTACTAAGACTCAGATGCGCAGCAGCGCAGATGAGGTGAGCATTGATAACAGTTCCGTCATCAGCACAGCGGCGAACAGCTGCTCGCCGCAGGCCGATATTCACAATCATCTGCATAAAATTGTGCAGACCATCGCGCCGCTGAAAATCGATGTGCTGCTGCAGGGTGAAACCGGTACCGGCAAAGACACACTGGCAATGCGCATCTACCGCCTGTCCGGCTGCCGCGGGCCGATGGTGCCGGTTAACTGCGCGGCGATTCCGGAGACGCTGGCGGAGAGTGAACTGTTCGGTGTAATGTCCGGTGCATATACCGGGGCGAATAACTCGCGTGCCGGCTACATCGAAAGCGCCAATAAAGGCCTGCTGTTTCTCGATGAGATCGACAGCATGCCGCTGACGGTGCAGGCCAAGCTGCTGCGCGTGCTGGAAACGCGCGCCATCGAGCGACTCGGCAGCACCAAAAGCGTCGGTCTTGATCTGCGCATTGTCGCCGCCTCGCAGACGCCGCTGGAGCAGCTGGTGGAGCAGGGACGTTTTCGCCGCGACCTGTTCTTCCGCCTCGATACCATCAAAATCGACACGCCAACGGTGCGCTCACGTCCAGAGCTGATTATTCCGATGTTCCGCCGCTTTACCCATGAAGCGGCGCTGCGGCTGGATCAGCCGCTGCCCGGACGCTCGCCAGCGCTGGATGAAGCCCTGCTGTTGCACAGCTGGCCGGGCAATATCCGCGAGATGAAAGCCGCCGCCGAGCGTTTTGTGCTGGGGCTGCCGCCGCTCTGCAGTAGCGAACTTAAAAAAGAGGAGGGGCGCTCGCTGCTGAAAGACCGTATGCGCCGCATTGAGCGCAGCCTGATCCATGACTGCCTGCGCCGTCACGATAATCGCATTGATGATGTGGTGCATGAGCTGGGTATTCCGCGCCGTACGCTGTATCACCGTCTTAAGCTGTTAAATCTTGATAGCTGAATAGCTGCCCACCTGAATCAGACCGGTGGGCGATGCCCTTTTCTTCCTGCCCGAAAAAAAAATCCTCTTTTGCTGGAACTGCCGCCCGCGCTTCGCCACTTAATCAATGCAACATTCATGATGAAAACTGATCCTAATTAGCGAGGAACACACTATGTCTGCCATTACTTCATTGTCGAGTTTGATTACCAACGCAGGTTCTGCCTCAAGCAAACTTTCTGGTGCATCCAATGGCGCGGACTTTATGTCTGGCGCGCAGGAGATTCAGGGCACCATGCAGAAGAACCAGCTGGACAAAATGGCGCTGGATGCAGAAAACCAGCGCATTAACGGCATCGCCGACAGCGCCGCGCAGGCCGGTTCCGCCGCTGCGCAGGTTAAAATTCAGTACTAATTATCGCGTTCCGGGAGGGGACCTCTCCGCTCCTCCCACTTTTCCCTGCATGGAGTCGTGCCAATGAAAGTCACTGAAGCAAAACCTGCACTTACTTCTGAACCGGTCGCCTCAGTCGAGATGTATCCGGAACCGGCCAGCCAGGACGATATTCACTGGTTTTCCTCGCAGCTGAATAAAAACGCCGCCGCCCCGGATAACAGCGTGGCCGCCACCTCTCCCGGTATGATGAACGGGATTACCGAATCGATTAGCGGCAGCCAGCGCGCGCAGAAAGAGGCATTTCACGATCTGTCGATCGCCTCGAAATCCTCCAACCCCGAGGACTTCGCCAAAGCGAATGCCCAGCTGTCCAACTACTATATCGAGAGCCTGATGAACGCCAAAGTGATCTCCAAAGGCGTGCAGTCACTCGATAAACTCACCAACCTGCAGTAGCCCTCTTATGCCTGCTTATCTGCTGAAAGCGCTGTTTGCCGTGACCTTAGCCATGCTGCTGTCAGCCTGTGGCGATCAAACCCTGCTGAACAGCGGCCTGTCGGAAAATGATGCTAACGATATTGTCGCCGAACTGGATCGCTACCATATCGAGGCGCAAAAAGAGGTGGCGAAAGAAGGGGTCAGCGTACTGGTTAACCGGCCCGATATTGAACGCGCGGTAAATATCCTGAGCGCTGCCGGTTTACCGCGTAAAGCGCGCACCAATTTAGGCGAGGTGTTCCAGAAAAGCGGCGTGATCTCCAGCCCGCTGGAGGAGCGCGCACGCTATATCTATGCGCTGTCGCAGGAGGTAGAAGCAACCCTGGCGCAAATCGATGGTGTGGTAGTAGCGCGCGTGCATGTGGTGCTGCCGGAGCGCATCGCGCCCGGTGAGCCGGTGCAACCGGCCTCAGCCTCGGTATTTATTAAATACCACGACACCCTTGATCCCGACGGTATCGAGCCGCGTATCCGCCGGCTGGTCGCCACCAGTATCCCGGGGCTTGTCGGGCGTGATGACCGCGATCTGGCGATTGTGTTTGTACCGGCCAAAGCCTATCAGGATCATGTCGAGGTGGTGCATCTTGGCCCGTTCCAGCTGACGCCAGGCACCTATTCACTGATTAAAATCATCACCCTGGTGATCGGCATACTGCTGCTGCTGGGCGTGGCGATTATGGTGCTGAAACCGGGCAGTCGTCTGAAGAAACCGGCGCTGAATAATGCCGGACAGGGCAAGTAATTTGCCATGAACGATGACGAACTCAATCTGAGCTGGCTTAGCTGGTGGCAGCGCGGCTTCTGGTTGCAGGCGGATCGCAGCTGGCATAACAGCCGCTTCGCCACCCTCTCTGATGAGCAGCAGCAGCGCTTTCTGCAACAGCATGCGGTGGTATTGCAGCAGTCACTGGCGATCCCGCCGACGCCCGTTACGCCGCCGCAGCCGCTGGTGCTGGCGATTAGCGCGCTAACGCCGCAGGGCCGTCAGCTGCTGCTCGATCTGGTTGCCGAGATCTGCGGCTGCGCCACGCCGCTGCCTTCAGAGATGAAAATCTGGTGCCGGCGGCTGGCGAAAGGTTTGCGCCCTGCCAGCTGGCTGCCGCCAGCGCTGTTTGCCAGCGGGCAGGCTGCCGACAGTCTGCAGCTGCTCCATGCCCTGTGGCCCGCTGGCTGGCCACGTCTGCAACTGCTGTTTCCACAGCCAGCGGTGAGCCGTTCCACCCCTCCTCCTGCGATTGCCGCCGGACGCCTGCAACCGTTATGGCAGGCCGCGCTGTGGCAGTGCCAGCGTCATGATCTTATCGACCATCAGCCGGGCGACTCTTATGTGGAAAGTTAGAAAAATCAGCCTGCTGAACGGCGAGCCAGCGACGGGGAATCTGCTGCGGGCGCAGGAGATCGCCACGCATCAACAGGCGGAAGCGATCCTCGCACAGGCGCAGCAACAGGCGCAGGAGATAGTGGCGGCGGCGCAACAGCAGGCGGCGCAGCACATTGCCGAACAGCGCGAACAGTGTGAAGCCCGCTTCTGGCAGCAGGCCGACCAAATGTTTAGCGACTGGCAGCAACAGCGCCAGCAGGATCAGCAGCAGCTGGTTCCGCTTGCTGAACAGCTGTTAAGCCAGGCGATAAGCCAGGTGCTGGATGATTTTACCCCGCAGCAACGTTTTCGCGCGCTGTTACAACAGCTGTTGCGTCAGCACTCACGCCAGCAGCAGGCGACGCTGTGGTGCGCCAGTGCGCAGCAGGATGAAATCTCCAGCTGGCTGGCGCAGCAACCACAGCTGGCGTGGCAGCTGAGTTTTGACGAGCAGCTACCGGTCGATCAGCTGCGGCTGGTTACCGAACAGGGTGAACTGCAAATCGGCTGGGCGGCGTTGTGCCAGCAGCTGGCGGCCCAGCCCGGTTAAAAAATTTGCCATTAGCGGGAACTGCCTTGCTTCAGGTGCCACTTAAATCTGGACCTTAAAGTGAGGAGTTTTTGCCATGAGTTCAAACGATCTGCTCCAACGTCAGTTAAGCACGCAACAATCCCGTACCCATCACGACGCGTATCAGTTCGCCAAAGAGATGTCCGGTGAATCGTCGTTTAACGTCGCCGATATGTACGCCTTCCAGAACCAGCTGCAGGATATGTCCAACGCCGGTTGGGCAAGCTCGCAGTACACCCAGTTTAAGTTCGGTATCCGTAAGTCAATTATCGATGCGATTAACTGAGTTACCCACGGCAGCACAGCGCTGCCGTTTTCGATCGTCCGGCAACAAGGAGTTCGGCGTGTTTAAGTTTCAACTGGTTCCTGCGGTATGCCGCATCGTCGCGGCCATCACCTTGCTGGCATTCAGCATCAGCTCCGCCAGCGCCCGCGCGCCGGAAGAGTGGAAAAACGGTGCTTATGCCTATTCAGCCGATAACACTCCGCTGAGTATTATCCTTGAAGATTTTGCCAACAGTTTTGGCGTCGAGATCAATCTCGGCACCCTCGGCGACAGCAATATTACCGGCAAGCTGCGCGCCGACAGCCCGGAGGCGTTTCTCAATCGCCTGTCGCTTGAGTACCGCTTCCAGTGGTTTGTCTATAACAACACGCTGTATATCAGCCCGCAGTCGGCGCAAAGCTCGCAGCGACTGGAAATCTCCCCGGACGCCGCACCGGATATCAAAGAGGCGCTGCGCGGCGTCGGCCTGCTGGAGCCACGTTTTGGCTGGGGCGAGCTGCCGGATGAAGGCGTCGTGCTGGTTACCGGGCCACCGGAATATGTGCGTCTGATTGCTGATTTCGCGCGTAAATCCGAAGAGAAACCGGACGCCAGCAACAAAGATATGATGTCGTTCCCGCTGAAATACGCCTCGGTGGCCGATCGTAATATCAAATACCGCGACCAGCAGCTGCTGGTGCCGGGTGTCGCCACCATGCTGAATGAGCTGCTGGGACAGAGTAACAGTGCTACCGCCAGTGGCCAGTCCGGCAGTCAGGACGGCGGCGACAGCGGAATGGATCAGATGCAGCAGCAGTCGCAGAATATCCTTAATCAGATGGTGCAGCGCGGCACCTCGCGCCTTGGCCGCGAAAAAACCAAATCACTGAGCAGCTTACAGGGCACCGTCTCGGCCGACGTGCGTAATAACGCCCTGCTGGTGCGCGACGATCCGAAAAACCGCGCCGCCTATCAGGCGCTGATCGATATTATCGACGTGCCGCAAAAGCTGATTGAAATTGATGCGGTGATTATTGATGTCGATCGCAGCGAACTGCAACGCATCTCCAGCAGCCTGGGCGGTCAGTTCGGTAACGTCAGCGGCGCAACCAATCTGCTGGCCGGTTCCAGTACGCTGTTTATCTCCGATTTCTCGCGCTTTTTCGCCAGTATTGAAGCGATGGAAGGCGAAGGCACCGCGTCGATTATTGCTAATCCTTCGATCCTGACGCTGGAGAACCAGCCCGCGGTGATCGATTTCAGCGATACCGCCTATATCCGCGCAATTGGCGAGCGCGTCGCCGATATTCAGGCGGTGACCGCGGGCACCAGTCTGCGCGTCACACCGCGCGCCATCAGCGGCCACCAGAAGTCGTCGATTCAGCTGATTGTCGATGTCGAAGATGGCAAGCTGGATAAAAACGATGATGGTGAGGCCGAAGGCACCAATAACGGCGTGATCAGCACCCAGGCGCTGGTCGAAGCGAAACGCTCGCTGGTGATGGGCGGTTTCCACACCAAACAGAGCGGCGATCGTGAACGCCGTATTCCGATCCTCGGCAGCATCCCGATTATCGGTAAGCTCTTTTCCTCAACGCGTCATGAAACCTCGCAGCGCGAGCGGCTGTTTATTATCACACCGCACCTGATTGGCGATCAGGTTGATCCGTCACGCTATATCGCCGCCGAATCACGCGAGCAGCTGAATAATGCGATGGACGAAGTCAGCCGTCGGCATAAATACACCGATATGAAAGAGATGGTGGAAAATGCGATGCGCGACCTGGCGCAGAACCGTATTCCCACCGGGATGACCAGCGGCGGCAGCGGTCTGACGCTCAGCTCGCTGTGCAATATCCCGTCGGCGTTCCACAGCGATTTCAGACGCCATCAGTGGTACGGCAATAAATCGGTGCAGATCTCGGTTGGCGTGATCACCAATACCAGCAACCAGACGCAGCGTTTTGATGAAGCCGCCTGTCGCAGCGACCGCACGCTGGCGGTGGCCAGCTGGCCGCGATCGGCGCTGAAACCCGGTGATTCCGCCGAAGTGTATGTGGCGTTTGAACCCAACGGCACGGTGCGTCCATCACGGATGTCATTGCTGTCCGCTGCTGGCGGCGCGCCCGCAGCGGTAAGCACGCCAGCTACCCGCGACAGCAGCCGCATGCTGACACGCTAAGGAGAGAGAGAATGTTGCCTAAATTGATCATGCTGGGCCTGCTGGCGACGCTGCTGAGCGCCTGCGCCAAACCACCTGCAGGCTGTAATTCGGTCTCCTGCCGTCCGCAGTCGGATCTGCACCAGCTCACTATCTGGTGGCAGCCGGAGCTGCGTAACGGGCCTTATGATTTCACCCAGGTGCCGGTGGAAAACTAACCGCTGTTAAGCCCCCTATACCGGGGGCTTATGGAGAAGAGTATGCCATTCAAACTTCCCCTGTTAGCCGGCAACCGCGCGATGCGCGGGGTGCAGGCGCGTAATACGCAAACGCCATCAATCCCGTTACGCCAGATAAACACGCGTCCACGGCAGAACGCCGGGGGATCGCTGCTGCAGGATGGCGCCTCCAGCCAGCCCGCGCCGCCACTCAGACAACAGGGGACGCAGCCGCGCCAGAGCAGCGGCTGTGGATTGCGCAGCAGCCTGACGCGGCTGCGTGAACGGTTGCAGTCCAATGGCAATAAACTGCAGAAGCGACCGGGGCCACAGAGCCGCAATAATGCGCCACTGCCGCCGCGGCCTGAAGAGAATCTGAATACCGCGCAATTTACCCGTAGCAGCGCCCGCCCCCAGCCCGGGGCGGCAACGCGCGAGCCAGAAAGCTACACCCGCGCCAGCGCGCTGCAACGTACTCCCGGCGCGCAGACCCGACCACCAGCCACTACGCCGCCTGCCGTGCAGCCCCGTCCCTCCGCCAGCACCACGCCAGCGCCAGCCACCACCTCAAGACCTTCGCGCCGGGAAACACTCGCCAGTACGGTAATGGACACCATTGCGGAACTGCCGGAACTGGAGGCATTAATCAATAATCCGCCCGCTCCGGTCAGTAAGCCGCCCTCGCCGCTGCTGGAACAGGCGCAAGGCCAGCGCCCCGAGCACCCCACGCCGTCGCTCAGCGAAAAGGCACGCGGCAAACAGCCGGAAAACGCCCGCATTGCGCCGCAGCAAACGCGTCAGGCCGCTACGCCGCCGAAACTGGCCACCATTGCAGAAGAGAAATTCAACGAGCTGGAGAGAAGCAAGCTTAACCCCATGCAGCAGGTGGCGCTGGACGCCGCCGAAAGTGATCGCGCTGAACAAAAAAACCGGCTGCGCCCGCAGATCGCCGGGCTGGCGCTGGATGGCAACGGCAAGCTGACGGTAACCGATGCGGTATCAGATAACCTGCGCAATATCCTGAATGAGACGGTGGCGCGGCCACGTCACACGTATAAGGCGCACCAGGCCAGTGACGATAACAGCCAGCATCTGCTGCTGGATGATCGCAATCGCCTGTTAAGTTTACAGGGATCGAAAACGGCGTTTATCGGCCTGACGCAAAGCCTGCCCGCGCCCGCCGGGCAGCAGAACCATGCCGCGCTGCTGCGCAATACCGCAACACCAGGGGAAGCGCTGCATAGCCAGCTGACCGGGATATTCAGCCATGAGCGCGAAGAGGGTGATGGCCGGGTAAAAGATCTGGTCAGCGAACAGCTGCGTGAGCACGGCGGTCGTCTTTATCGTCTTGATGAACAGAAGATGCACTGGGATCAGCTGGATAAAGATGAAGAGAAAAGCTTCAGCAAATTAACCAAACAGCCGAACGGCATGCTGTATGCCATTCACGACAGTAAAACCCTGTATAACCTCTCTACCGGCGGCGAATCGGAAAAATTTAAACAGAAGATCACCAGCTACTGCACCAACGAACAGGGTAATGCGCTGTTGCTGCTGAAAGACGAGAAAACCGCCAAACAGTCAGTGCAATTTCTCAGCGCACTGGATGCGGAAAGCGAGCCGGACAGCGACAGAACCAAACCACAGAGCATTGCGCTGAAAACGCAGCAGGGAGAAACCACCAGCGATTTTCATGCCACCGGCATCACCCTGCACAATAACCAGCTGTTTGCCATTGGCAGTAACGGCAAGCTGTACAGCAGCGCAGCGCCAAAGAAAGGCGATAAAGAGCTGCTGCTGCAACAGGACAGCGAAAAATCCGCCCAGCTGGCGGCCCATCTCGGTGAAAAATACAGTGTGGAAAGCTTTGTTAACCATGGCGACGGCAAGCTGCTTGCGCTGGTGAAAGATGCCACTAATGAGCGCCACGCCTGCTCGCTGGACGCCAGCGGCGCATTCCGCCCCGACTGGAATCTCAGCGCCAGTCTGGTCATGGATCATCATGAAGGTCTGCTACGCCCGCGTCCGTTGCCGCAGGATAATGTCGATCTGGGCCGTCTCGGCCAGGTGATGATCCATGATGGCAAAATCCACGCCTTTAATAAAAACTCCCAGCGCTGGGAAGCCAGCTTTGAGAGTGCTGATAATATCAAGCGCGGCCAGGACGGCCAGGCATATGTGCTGAAAGACGGCATCGCCTCACGGGTAAAAGTCAGCCTGAAAAGCGACAGCATTGGCGGCAGCAACCATCAGTTCACCATGCGCCAGATGAAAAGCAACCTGTCGCTGGATGAGCCACTGGTGGGCATTAACAGTCAGAATAAAGCCAGCGCCATCGCTCCGCTGGATGCCGAGCGGTTTGTCGCCCTGAGCGAAGACGGCGAATTGCAGTTTCACCGTAATCTCTCCGGCAGCCGCCAGCCGGAAAAGCTGATGCACACCCTGACCAAAGATGGCATCGATAACTGGCTGCCCGCCAGCAAAGCGGGTACCGCTGAAAGTATGCCAGCCAGCGGTGTCGGCAATACCCTGACCGATGTCGCCATGGATCAAAAACAGTCGCTGTATACCCTCGATGAGCAGGGCAAGCTGTATACCATGCCGAAAGATCACTGGCAGACCCGGCATACAGAACAACCCGCGCCGGGCTGGCAGCCGGTAGCGCTGCCCGACGGGCTGGTGGAACTGGCAAGCCTGCATAATGTTGCCGACGGTTCGCTGATGGTGGCGGATAAAGACGGGCGCAGCGCGATTCTGCAACTGGCCGGGCGTCGGCTGAACGCCACGGTTAAACAGGGAGAAAACGCCGCAGGCGCGGCGTCCAATCCCGCTGCTGAAGGCCAGGTCACCAGCCAGAATGCAAAACAGGTAGCCGATGCCGACCGCTGGCTGGTACAGCCGGACTACGATCCGGATAAAAAGCTGGAAGCTAAATCCCATCGCCGCCGCAAAGAGAAGGCCTGGGAGCGTCTGGATGACGCCACCAAAAGTACCCGCGTGATGGGCATGACCATGAAGCGCGAAGCTAATCTGTTTGGTATGACCGGCCGCGACGGTAACCATATCAACAGCCGCCTGCGCGACCGTCTGCGCGCCCACGTTTTTAACCCCACCCTCGCCACGCCGCGCCCGATTAAAAATGCCGGTTACCATATGCAGCATGACTGGCAGGGTCGTGAAGGGCTGCGCCCGCTATATCAGCATCAGGGCGCGCTGCACAGCGAGATGAAGGCGCTGATTGCCGCGCCAGCGCCTGCGGCACCACGTGCTAATTTGCAGGATCGCCTGACCGCGCTGGAAAACAGTTCGTTTAATCAGGCGCTGATTGAAAATCTGAAAACCTTCAGCGATGGCGTCACCGACAGCGCGCGCCATCAGACCAGCCTGCTGGGCCAGCATAGCGGCGCGCTGCAACCCGATCGCACCGCCACCAAAGATTTCTCGCCATCCCGGCTCAACGCCTTTACTCAGGCGCTGAATATCAATAGCGACGACAGCAATCTGGTTAACGATCTCGCCACCCTGTATCAGCGCTATCCGATGCGTGCGGAAAATGACAGCCATACGCTAATGGATACTCTGCAGAATCAGGGAGTGGTGGTGCGGCATCAGAAGCAGAATCCGCCGATGAATCGTCAGCGTGATCCTTTTGATGATACGGGATTGTCGAAATCCCGCCTGATCCTCGACGGCATCACCATGAGCAAACTGCACGAGATGGTGGATGAGATGGAAGGACTGGCGGGAGATAACCAGGCTATCGCGGCGCATTCGAAGGATCTGCAGGAGCGCTTCCGCGTGCTGCGCGATGAAACCTACGGCGAGGATCCGATACGGAAAGCCACCAGCCAGGGTTTTGTCAGCAATAAGCATCTGGAAGCCTGCTACGACTCAGTGAAATCGATGACCAATGCCTTCAGTAAGCCGCATCACGGTATCAATATGACGACCCGTACGGTGCTGAAAGCAAAGGATCAGGATCAGATGACCGAGCGTCTGCATCGCACTATTACCTCGCTGGAGCCGGGGGAAAATATGGGCTTTGACCGATCCTATGGCGGGCTGTTAACCCTGTCGGTGATCCCCGGCGGTGAAGTGATCGGCATCCCCGGCCTGCGCGGCAATCTTGATCGCACGTATAACGCCAGTTTCTCGCGCGGCGACAGCGGCATTACCGTCTCCTTTAGCCGTAATGGCGGCGGCACCGGCACCGCTTTTGGCGCCGTGGGCTGGAACCCGATTAGCGAAGCGGACGATTACCAGAATATTAAGGCCGATCTTGGTGATGGCAACGCGATCATTCCGTCGGCACGCCTTGGCGGCATGATCTCGATGGCGCTACAGCGGCAGATGCAAAACAGCATTAGCTTTACCATCAGCGAAGCGGAGCTGGAGCCATTTATCAGGCAGATGACCAGCGGCGAGCTGAACCCGCAGCAGCTGATCGATCGCGGCGTCGGCCACCGTATGAAACATGGCACCACCCTGACCTTCAATGTCGATGCGGCATTGATTGCCGCCGCCGGTGGCGGCGCATCCCTGCCGGTGGGCGGCGGCGACTCCGCCACGGTTCGCGGTACGGTGGTCGCGCAGACCGGGGTGAATCTGGCCTCCGCCCAGCGCGACCGGAATGTTACCCGCACGGATGGCGGCCAGACTGATGGCCGCAGTGATAACCGTATGCGCTTTCTTAACAATGCCAGCGCCAGCGCCGGTATTGCCGGCGGCGCCGGGATGACCACTAACGCCGCATCTAATCTGCGCGTGCCGCTGTTTGGCGTTAGCAGCACCAATATCCAGGTCAGTATCGATAATCGTACCAAACAGAGTATGAGCATCGATATGGCCAAAGTCGAAGCGCCTGAACAGCGGCAGCTGGATAAGCTGCTTGAGCAGATCGGGTTAAATTTCGATGATGCCGAACTGAACAAGCTGGTGCAGGAGATTAAAGACGCCGATAAGCCGCCGAAGAAGCCAGAGGTGGAGCTATCAGCGCAGATGAAAACGCTGAATGAGCAGCGCTTCCTCGATTATCTGAATAACCCTGACGGCAAACCCGCGCTGAGTAAGGATGAGCGGAAAAAGCTCGATGCGCTGGAGAAAAAAGCACTGGATGCTTTTGAGACCGCAGCCGAGACCACAGCTGAAGCCGCAGCCAAACCAGCCGCCGCCAAAAAGGAAGAATTTAACACCTCAATGCTGCCTGAAAAACAGGCGGTAAAGCAGAAGCTGGAGAAACTCACCACCCATTTGCTCACCATGACGCCGGACAACAACGGCCAGTACGGCGTGATCAATAGCGCTAAACAGCTGCGGTTGCAGCAGCAGGCGGCGGATCTGCGTTGTCAGGCGATGAACAGCGCCGAGTATCAAACCACCTATAACAACTTGCATAAGATCGACAGCAACAATCTGATGCATGTCCTGCACAGCCTGATCGCCAGCGAGCTGCCAGCGAGTAATGCGGAGCGCATCAGCCAGTTTATGGCTGAGAAGCCGATGCTGAAAGAGGTGATCCGCGATTTGCAAAAGCATAGCGATACGCAGGCGGTGGTGACGCTGGAGATGAAAGACAACAAGAAATTTGAAACACAGGAACTGTGGCTGGATCACCGCACCCAGCCGCAGCAGATAGAGAAGCTGTTAAAGGATCGCAATAATCTGCGGATCAAATCCATCGGCTTTACGGAGACCAACAATAAGCCGGAAGGGATCAATATTCCGTTGCTGGTCACCGGCGGATCGAGCAAAGGCAATGTCAGTATGAGCCGTAATCTTGGCAAGATTAACTTTAGTTATGGTGAAGATCAGGCAACCCCGCACTCGTTTTCGCTGGAGGGTGAAATTGCCTACGCCAGCCAGGATGTGGTGAATGCTCTGACCAATGCGGAAGTGCAGGATAAACGCGGTGTGGTTTAGAATAGTTAACAGGAGAGCGCGATGAAACCCCAACAACAGTTGCAGATGCTGCTGGACGAGTTCGCCAGCAGCCAGGGCGTGGTACTGAAGCTGGAGAATGGCGTCTGCGCCTTGCAGGACGAAAGTGGTCAGGAGGCGCTGGTGCTGGAACTGCCGGATGGCAGTGATGCGTTGCTGTTGCACTGTCAGCTGTTCGCCATGCAGGATTATGGCGAGAAGCTGGCGGCCTGGCGTCTGCTGATGACGCTGAATTTTGAGATGAACGCGATGCGTGGTTGCTGGCTGGCGCTGGATGAGGAGGATTCAATTCGTTTGTGCAGTCAGCAACCGCTGGCCGCGCTGAATGCCAGCGGTTTTAGTCAGCTGCTGCTGGCGTTTATGCAGCAGGCGCGGGAAGCGCGCGAGTTAATCACCGAAGTGTTTGCCGGCCTGTAATCTGCAGACGGCGGGAACGCCGCCGCTTACATCAGCAAACGTTGTGGCAGGGCTAATCTGCCCGGCTACAACGAACTCAGCACATCATTTTTCAGATTAGTAATATGCTTGCGAATCGACTCAAGGCTTTTATCTTTATCTCCGGCCAGCATTGCATTCAGCAAATCCAGATGCTCGATATGATTCTCCTGCTGGCGATGCAACGGACTGTGCAGGCGGAACAGACGCACGTTGACCCGCAATCTTCGCAGCACCTGGGCCAGCACTATATTGCCGGACGCTTCTGCGAGGGTGTCATGCAGTTTTTCATCAAAGCGCCAGTACAGATGCTCTTCCTGATCGCTTTCAATCAGCAGCTGCAATTCCGCGATCAGCGCCGTCAGCGTTTCGTTGCTGATACGACCAAAGGCCTTGCTGACAGCTTCCGCTTCCAGGATCTCGCGCAACCCCATGGTATCAAGGTACTCCTTGATATCGACTGAGCGCACGGCATAAGAGCGTGCGCCGCGACGCTCCAGCAGGTTTTCGCCCGCCAGCCGCACCAGCGCTTCACGCATCGGCGTACGCGACACCTGTAACTCTTCGGACAGGCGGGACTCGGACATTTCACTACTTCCCGGAATTTTTCGCTCCAGAATCAACTCTTTAAGCAGCGCATAGACCTGTTCAGAAAGACTGGCTGATTTCATATACAGTGGTTTGGCTGCCATAATGGCAGACAGGGCGTGATCCTGGTAGTCAGTCATCTTAACGGGTTATCCAGTAGCAAAAGGTCAGGGATAGTTTACCGAATTATCCTTTTGAGGGGAAAGGGAGCGCGCAGTGAAGAAACTGCCCGTTACCCCGCTGACCGGTGAACTGGTTGTCGCGCCATACGATGTCACCGCGCGATAAGGTGATTGCTGGCCAGGCATGCACCTCTTTGCCCTCATAAGGGGTGTAATCAGCGGCGCTATGCAGTTGATCATTATGGATGGTTTTATGGCAATCCGTATCCCAGATAACCAGATCCGCATCGCTGCCGGGCATCAGGGTGCCTTTTTGCGGATAGAGTCCATACAGTTTTGCCGGTGCGGTGGCGGTTAAATCGACAAACCGTTGTGCTGAGATGCGGTTTTTCAGCACCCCTTCGCTCATTAGCAGCGGCAGCCGCGTTTCCAGGCCAGCAATGCCATTCGGCACCAGATCAAAAGACGCGTCTTCGCCGTGCAGTTTTTTCCCCTGTGGATCGTCATAATTAAACGGGCAGTGATCGGACGAGAAAATAGAAAAGGTGCCGTTGGCCAGTGCGTTCCATACGGCTTGCTGGCTGTCGGTGTCGCGCGGCGGTGGGCTACAGATGCACTTTGCGCCGTGGAAACTGTCGTCAATGCCGAGATCTTCCGCCGTCAGGAACAGGTACTGCGGACAGGTTTCGGAGAAGATATTTATCCCCTGCCCGCGCGACCAGTAAATCTGTTCGACTGCCGCACGGCTGGAGACATGCACCAGTAAAATTGGCACATCAACCAGTTCTGCCAGTGAGATGGCGCGATGGGTCGCTTCGCGCTCGCCAATCTGCGAGTGCGCGACCGCATGATAACGCGGCGAGATTTTGCCTTCGCTTTTCAGCCGTTCGGTCAGCCAGCTGATGCAGTCATCATTTTCCGCATGAATCATTGAGATGGCGCCCAGCTGGCGCGCGGCATCCAGTACATTGAGGATATGATGATCGGAAAGCTTCAGCGCCTCATAAGTCATATAGATTTTAAACGAGGTATAGCCCTGCTTCACCATCTGCGGCAGCTCAGCAATCACCGCCGCACTGGCATCGGTAATAATCAGATGAAAGGCGTAATCGATACACGCCTTACCCTCAGCGCGCTGGTGATAATCGGCCACCGCATCATGCAGGCTCTGGCCTTTAAACTGCATGGCAAAAGGGATTACCGTGGTGGTGCCGCCGCAGGCCGCCGACCGGGTTCCGCTAATAAAATCATCGGCGCCAGCCGAGCCATCGGTTGAGGGTTGATCGAGATGACAGTGGGCATCGACGCCGCCGGGCGTCACCATCCGTCCGTGCGCATCAATAACCTGCTTTGCCTGTGACGCATCAAGCGTCGCGGCAATCACCGCCACCTTACCGTTACTGATGCCGATATCACCCAGATAGCGCTCTGAGGCGGTGACGATATCGGCGTTCTTCACAATCACATCATAACTCTTCATCGCGGCGTTCCCCTCGCAAAGGTGGTGGTGATTCTCTGCAACACGCTTTTACGCACTGTCGGCGCGCTGGTGGTGCTCTGATAGGCTCTGGCGTAATGACGCTCGATTTTGCGCTGAATAAAGTCCCACAGGGTGGTCAGAATCAGATAATAGGTGGCCGCCACCATAAACAGTTCCAGCACCATAAACTGCTCCTGCATCAGGATTTGCGTGCGGCGCAGTAACTCTTCCATCGAAATAACTGAGGCGATGGAGGTGGTTTTTAACAGCCCGTTAAAGCTGTTGCCCAGCGAAGGCAGAATCAAACGCATGGTCTGCGGGAATATCACATAACGCACCACGCCCAGATGGTGAAAACCCAGCGCTTTGGCGGCATTAATCTGCCCCCGGGATAACGCCTGCACGCCACCGCGAATAATTTCCGCCAGATACGCTGCTTCGTTAAGCACCAGGCCAATGACTACCGCTTCAATCACCGTAAAACGGATGCCGATTTGCGGTAAACCGGTATAGATAATAATCAGCTGAACCAGCAGCGGCGTACCGCGAAACAGCCAGATATAAATGCGCGCTAACTGATTAACCCAGCCCCATGGCGACAGTCTGGCAAAGGCCAGTAATACGCCAAATAACAGACCACCAGCCATACCAGCCAGCGTTAACAGGACGGTGTTAACCGCCCCCATAAAAATAAAGTGGTTGGTGAGGTAATGAAAATACCCTTCCCAGCTCCAGCCCTGAACCATAATGATCATTCCTTACGTCTAAGATGAAGGCCCCTGCACACTAAAGGTTCCGGGGATCATTGCCGCGCCATATTTTTTAAATAGCGCTGGCAGGCTGCCATCCGCATTCATGTTGTTCAGCACCTGCGCCGTGGCAGCCGCCAGTTTTGCATCTTTAAAGGCGATGGCGACCGGGGTCGGCTCAAGGCCGGATATCACCTGTTTAAACATCCCTTTTTGCTGATATTCCGCCGCGACGGCATCAATACTGATCACCGCGCTGACCTGCTGCGCGCGCAGTGCCTGGAAGGCGACGGTAAAGTTATCAAAGGTCTGGATTTCAATCGGTTTCAGGTTTTTTGCCACCAGGTCTTTACTGATCTTTCTGATGGTATTTTCTTCAAAACCACCAATTTCCACACCGACGCTTTTGCCGGAGAGATCTTCGATTTTGCTGATATTGCTGGCGAGGGCTGGCTGCGTGGAAATACTGATCGCCTGGCTTTCATACGGGATTAAATACATCATTTTGGCGCGCGCCGGGGTGAAGAAAATACCGGTATTAATCATATCCCAGCGGCCACCCTGTAAGCCGGGCACCATGGCGGAAAACTCAATGCGGGTATAGTCGGGTTTCAGGCACAGGCGTCTGGCAATTTCTTCGCCTAACTCAATACGCATCCCTTTTAACTGGCCCTGATTATCGACATATTGCAGCGGCGGCAGCGTCGGGTTGGTCGACATTTTTAATGCGCCAGGGGTGACTAAATTCGCCCCCTGCAACGGGATGCAGTCGGCATAACTGGCGGCGGCAAACAGCAGGGAAAGAGTGGCGAATAATGAAACTTTTGCGTTCATAGACTTTCTCCGAAATTAAATGGGGTGGCGGATGACATTAATGAGCGACAGAGTTCAGAACGCCGAGTTTTTCTAATTCATGTCGCAGGATATGGTGCAAATCATTCGCCATCGGCAGACGCGGCGCGCGCGGGATACCGACATTCAGCCCCATCATTTCCAGCCCGGCCTTGCTGGCGGCGACGTAGTGCGGTCCACCGACTGCGCGCACTACGGGCAGGATCTGGTGATAGATGGCTAAGGCTTCATCGCGATTGCCACGATCAACCGCCGCTTCAAACATCTGCGCGCAGGCGTTGGGCAGTAAATTGGAGGCCACCGCGACCCAGCCGCAGGCGCCGAGCCAGAAAGATTCGTAGCCGAGGATGCCGGCAAACACATTCATCTTGTCGCCGCAAAGCTCGATAATGTCGCGAACGCGCGTGACCTCAAGGGTCGATTCTTTGATATAGCTGACGGTATCGATCTCCGCTAAACGCGCGACCGTTTTCGGCACCAGATCGACATTGGCGGTGGCCGGGTTGTTGTAAATCATAATCGGGATCGACAGCGCCTCGCCGACCGCGCGGTAGTGGGCAAAAAGCTCGTCTTCATTCGGGCAGCTGTAAAACGGCGGGATGATCATCACGCCATCTGCGCCCATCGACTCCGCTTCTTTGCTCAGTTCGACACACTCAGGCGTGTATTCCGCGCCAGTGCCCATCAGTACCGGTACGCGCCCTCTGGCGGTGCGAATCACCGTCTCAGTGACCAGTTGTCGCTCCTCGCGGCTCATCGATAAAAACTCACCGGTACTGCCGAGCGGGATAAGCCCATGAATTCCCTGCTCAATTTGCCAGTTAACCAGTTTTTCTAAAGCTGGCACGTCAATTGCTGAACCCTCTGTAGTAAAGGGAGTAATCAAAACCGTATAAGTACCGCGAAAGGTCGACATATTGAGTTCCTTGCGAAAATGCTTGCTGAATACCGTTTGTATACCGTATACGTAATGTATACACAAAAGAATACGGATCACAAGCACTATGGAAATCAAATCCGCTAACATTTCCGCTGCGGCTGAAACTTTCACCATCTGGTTTGATGGTCAGCCCGTGCAGGCACTGCCTTCTGAAACCATTGCCGCCGCCTTATCCCGCCAGAATATTGTCGCGCTACGCCACAATGAGCAGGGAGAAGCGCGTGGCTTATGGTGTGGGATGGGCGCCTGTTACGAATGTGTGGTGGAGGTGGACGGCAAACATTCGCAGCGCAGTTGCATGACGCTGGTCAGTGAAGGGATGCAGATCGCCAGCCGCCGTCGCGCGGACAGCCAGCCGCAACCGCTGGCGACCGCGCCATCGCTGCCCGCCCCGCCGCAACGCACCTGCGATCTGTTAATTGTCGGCGCCGGGCCAGCCGGATTATCCGCCGCCCGCATTGCCGCCCGCGCGGGGGCAACAGTGATTGTGCTGGACGAGCGGCCACAGAGTGGCGGCCAGTTTTTTAAACCGCTGGCGGCTTCGCATCTTATCGCCGGTAAACTGCCAAAGCAGTGGCGCGACGGGCAGCAGCTGCTGGCGGATGCGCAGGCCGCCGGAGCGGAAATTATCCAGCAGGCCACGGTGTGGGCGGCCTTCTCGCCGCAGGAAATTGCGGTGATTATCGATCAGCAAACCACACTGATTCACGCCCGGCAGCTGATTATTGCCACCGGCGCTTATGAGCGGCCAGTGCCTTTTCCCGGCTGGACGTTGCCCGGCGTGATGACCACCGGCGCCGGACAGACGCTGGCGAAAGCCTATCGGGTGGTGGCGGGCGAACGGGTGGTGGTCAGCGGCAATGGCCCGCTGAATTTACAGTACTCAGCCGAGCTGCTGGAAAGCGGAGGCGGTATTGTTGAGCTGCTGGAAAGAGCAGCGAAGCCGGGAATTAAGCATCTGCGTCAGATGCTGACGCTACTGAAAGTTTCCCCGCAACTGCTGCTAACAGGCCGCCACTACCTCAGCGTATTGAAAAAACACCGGGTGCCGGTTCACTGGGGGCAGGAGGTCGTCGCGGCCCATGGCAGTGAGCGGCTGGAAAGCGTTACCGTGATGCGCGTTGATGCCGACGGACAGCGTATCGCCGGATCATCACGAACCATCGCCTGTGATGTCCTGTGCCTTGGGCACGGTTTTATCCCCTCCACCGATCTGGCGCGCATGCTGGGCTGCGAACAACAACTCTCCACCACGCCTTTCAGCACACCGCTGATTAAAACCGATGAAAACGGCGCCACCTCTGTTCCCGGCGTCTATGTGGTGGGCGATGGCGCCAGGCTGGGCGGCGCGCAGGTGGCGCTGGCGCGCGGCACTCTCGCCGCCGTCAGTGCGCTGTCGGCACTGGGATTTACCACTGATGACAACGACAGCAGCAGCGCCAGAGGCGCTGTGCGCGGAGCTGAAGATTTTCAGCGTGCGCTATGGCAACTCTACCAGGCGCCGCCAGTCAGGCTGAGTTCGCTGGCCGATGACACGGTGATTTGTCGCTGTGAGAATATTTCGCTGGGCAGCCTGCGAACGGCCATCAGACAGGGAATTGATACCCCTGCCGCGCTAAAGCGTAATTTGCGCGTGGGGATGGGGCTGTGCCAGGGGCGCACCTGCTCCGGCATGGTGGTGCAGTTAGTCGAAGAAATGACGCAGCGCCAGAGCGATACCGAAGGCTTTTTTGCTCCGCGCCTGCCTGCCCGTCCGGTACCGATCTCGTTGCTGGCATTTGAAAAAAAGGAGTGGGGTGGCCATAAACCGGCCATCACGCCCAACCTCGCCCGTCCGGTGGAAACCTCGCCGCTGGCACTGCAAAAAACCGACGTGCTGGTGATCGGCGGTGGCGTGATGGGCAACTGCCTCGGCTACTACCTGGCGGATGCCGGTGCTGAAGTGCTGGTGGTTGAGCGCGACGATATCAACTTGCAGGCGTCCGGCGCCAACGCGGGCAGCTTACATGTGCAGTTGCTGTCATTTGATTTTGGCGCCAAAGCGGAGCAAGGCGGCGGCCCGGCGGCGCAGACCTTACCACTTGGCCCGCTCTCGGTGCAGTTGTGGCAGCAACTGGAAGCGGCAAGTGGTGAATCGCTGGAAATCAAAATCACCGGTGGTCTGATGGTGGCGGAAACCCCTCAGGAGATGCGCTTCCTTGAACAGAAAATCAAACTGGAACAGAGCTACGGTATCGATGCCTGCCTGCTGGATGCAACCCAGCTTGCCCGCTTATCGCCGCATTTATCCCCCAATCTGACTGGCGCTGAATTTTGCCCGATGGAAGGCAAAATCAATCCGCTGCGCGCCACCTATGTGGTCAATCAAATGGCACGCAATAAAGGCGCGCGTTTTCAGCGCGGCACCGATGTCATGGCGATTGAACCGCTGAAAAGCGGTGGTTACCGCGTACAGACCAGCCGTGGCGTAATTGAAGCACGGCGGGTGGTGAATGCGGCGGGCGCCTGGGCGGCCAGGATCGGCGAAATGGTCGGCGCTGCCATTCCGGTCAAAGGCGCACCGCTGCAAATGGTGGTAACAGAACGCGCCGAACCCCTGATCGATCATCTGATCGCGCACGCCGGGCGTCATTTGAGTCTGAAGCAAACCGCCCACGGCAGCCTGTTAATCGGCGGCGGCTGGAGTGCGGGCTTTAATCCGGCGATGCGCATGAATCAGTCACAGCGCGAAAGTATCGAAGGCAATTTATGGGTAGCGACCAGGGTGCTGCCGGCACTGGAACGCCTGCACATGGTACGCAGCTGGGCAGGTATGAATATCAATATCGATGGTGCGCCGATTATTGGTGAACTGCCAACTCAGCGCGGTTTTTACAATGCGGTGACCTCCAACGGTTACACCCTTGCGCCCGTCGTGGCGCACAGTCTCACTCAACTTATTCTTAGCGGCAGCAGCGATATCAATCTTGCGCCCTACCATATTTCACGCTTTAACTAATACAAGGAATGCCCGCCATGAGCAATGCGAAGCAAAATATTGCCCGCTGGATTGACAGCCATTTTCCCGCCCAGGTCGGAATGCTGAAAAAACTGGTGCAGATGCCCTCGGATAACCCGCCCGGCGACTGCACTCCCCATGCGCTGATGACCGCGCAGCTGTTGCAGGATCTTGATCTGCAGGTAGAAATTTTGCCGGTGCCGGATGAAATCGTGCAGGCGGCCGGTATGCGTAGCGCGACCAACTTAATCGTGCGCCACTGCTTTGGTCCCGGCCCGGTAGTAGCGCTGAATGCCCACGGCGACGTGGTGCCGCCCGGTGGCGGCTGGAGTAAAGATCCCTATGGCGCAGAGATTGAGGATGGCTGGTTGTATGGCCGAGGGGCGGCGGTGTCGAAATCAGATATCACCACTTACACGTCGGCATTACTGGCTTTAAAACACAGCGGTGCGACGTTAAACGGCACGATTGAGCTGCATATTACTTATGACGAGGAGACCGGCGGTCATACCGGGCCTGGCTGGCTGCTGGATAACGGCATAACCAAACCGGATTATGTGGTTTGCGCCGCATTAAGCTATTTCGTCGTCACCGCGCATAACGGTTGCCTGCATCTGGAAATTGCCATTGAGGGCAAATCGGCGCACGCCGCGTTTCCCGGCAGCGGCTGTGATGCGATTGAGGCGGGCAACCGTTTAATGACCGCGCTGTATCAGTATCGCGACTCTCTGGCGGCGCAGCACTCCGCCGTCGACGGCATTGATTCACCGACGCTGGTGATTGGCCTGGTGCAGGGCGGCATTAATACCAATGTGGTCTCCGATAATATGGTGATCCGCCTCGACCGCCGTATTATCCCGGAAGAGAACCCGGAAGCGGTGGAGCGGGAATTAATGGCGATTATTGCTGGCGTGCAACAGCAACTGACCGGTATCAGCTTTAATCTGCGCCAGATTCTGCTGGCCCGTCCCTTTACCCCTTCCGCACAAAGTCTGGCGCTGGCGAAAATCTTTAGCGATGAAGCGGAGCAGGTGCTGCAACAGCCGATTCCGCTGGTGGGACTGCCGCTGTATACCGATGCGCGACTGTACAGCGCTGCCGGTATTCCGACCATTATGTATGGCGCGGGGCCGCGCAGTTTTCTTGAGGCCAATGGCCACCGCGCGGATGAACGGGTGCATCTTGACGATCTGCGCCACGCGACACAGATTGTCGCCAACAGTCTGCTCACCCTGTTACAGGAGAAAAGCGCATGATTACCGTAACCCATTTATCGAAATATTATGGCCAGCATGCGGTACTGAAAAGCTGCTCATTAACCATCAACAAAGGTGAAGTGGTGGTGATCTGTGGCCCGTCAGGTTCCGGCAAATCGACGCTGATTAAATGTATTAATGCGCTGGAGCCTTTTCAGGGCGGCGAAATTGATGTCGATGGTGTGTTGCTGAGTGATAAAAACACCGATCTGCCCGCGTTGCGCCAGCAGGTGGGGATGGTGTTTCAGTCGTTTGAACTGTTCCCACATCTGACGGTGCTGGATAATCTGATGGTTCCGCAGATGCGTATCCTGAAGCGCAATCGCGCTGCGGCGCAGGCCAAAGCCGGAGAATTACTGCAGCGCGTCGGTCTGGCGCTGCATGGTGAAAAGTATCCGGCGCAGTTATCGGGCGGTCAGCAACAACGGGTGGCGATTGCCCGCGCGCTGGCGATGAATCCCAAAGTGATGTTATTTGACGAACCAACCTCGGCCCTCGATCCGGAGATGGTGGCTGAAGTGCTGGCGGTAATGGCTGAGTTAGCGGCAGAGGGCATGACCATGTGCTGCGTGACCCATGAGCTGGGGTTCGCGCGCAAAATTGCCGATCGCATCGTGTTTATGGATAGCGGCGAAATTATCGAAGATGCGCCGGCCGGGCGCTTCTTTACCGCCCCTGGTTCGCAGCGCGCGAAAGATTTTTTACAGCAGATTATCCATCACTGACAGCCTTATGGCGTTTTGATTGCGGGCGGCGAGAACGCCGCCTCTGCGCCCCCCTCTAAATCCAACCCCTTATCTGCGTTATTGCGACTCAACCAGAAAGGGGGGAAATGAAGGCGAAAAAAAACCCAGCCTGGTGAGCTGAGTTATTTTTCTGTTCCGGTGGCGGTTGGTGACCGCTGCAGGGAACGGCGCTGCTTGTACCTGCTAACTGTGAATAACTTTAACGCTGATTTGCGAGCCAGTCAACATTGCATCCATTGCAGCGGGATTGCAGCGGGTGTGGCGCGGTTTTATACTCTGCGCAGTTGGCAACCATACGCAGTTGCAGCCTCTGAGCAGTGGATTATAGCGCTGGCGCGCAAGTTTCAAATCCCGACCAGATACAGGTGGTGCTGTCCGGTTTGCTTCCACCTAAAAGAGTGCTG
This sequence comes from Winslowiella toletana, assembly GCF_017875465.1. Lineage (NCBI taxonomy): Bacteria > Pseudomonadati > Pseudomonadota > Gammaproteobacteria > Enterobacterales > Erwiniaceae > Winslowiella > Winslowiella toletana. The sequence goes on along the minus strand of NZ_JAGGMQ010000001.1, from coordinate 3,037,103 downwards.
CTTGTACCTGCTAACTACTGGTACACGCGATAAGGGGTAACCCAAAAGCACTTGTGGCGTGTGGCGCTCTCCTGAATAAGGAGACAGCCGAGTGATAAATCTGACAATTATCCTTGTGGCGCTGGAGATAATCCACGTTACGTTGCAGATTATCGTTGTCATCAAGCAACTGACCAGACGCCCATAAGGGAAGATGGAACTTGAATAAGGCAGGGAGTTCACCACCCCTGCCTTTTTTCGTTTCTGGTCGGCTCTGGACAGCCCCCCAAATCACCTACTCATCCCGAATTTCAATCACCTCATCCAGATACTGATCCTCCAGCTCACGCAGCAGACGATAGACCTGCGCCACCGCAGTTAAGGTTTCGCGCGGAATATAGTCGCCCTCGCGGGTGGTACGGTACAGGGTGCGCGTCAGCCAGATAAAGCGAATCACCGGTATTTTATTGCGCTGCGCCTGGTCGATAAGCGCATGCGCTTCTTCGTCGCTGGCTTTAAACAGCAGCCGCGGCAACGGTGTCTCACCCGGACGATAATAGAGGCCGACAGCAAAGTGGGTCGGATTTACCAGCAGCATATCCGCCTCTTCCACCGCCACCTGACGCGGCGCTTTCGGCTCCTCATTCATCATTTCATTAGCCACCTGACGGCGGTGGCCTTTCATATGCGGATCGCCTTCGCTCTGCTTGTACTCGTTTTTAATATCGTCGTGGCTCATCCGCTGCTGCTTAAGGAAGAAGTATTTCTGGATACCAAAGTCGAGCACGCTTAATGCCAGCATCACCAGCAGCACCCGGCGCGCCACTTTAACAAACAGCGCCATCACCCCCTGCCAGAAGCCGTCGAGATTACCCAGCGCCAGCTGCGACAGGCCGCCCAGCTCCGGCTCAATCGCCTGCCAGACAATCAGGCCGATAATCACCGCCTTCACAATGCTGGTCAGTAACTGGGTAAACTGGCGCGCGGAAAACATATTCTTAAAATGGTTTACCGGATTCAGCGACTCAAATTTTGGCGCCAGCGCTTCCACCGAAAACAGCGGGCCAAACTGCACCCAGCCGCCAAGAACACGCAGCAGCACCGCAATACCGCACACCGCGCCGACAAAACCCAGCAGTACGGTCAGCGAATCGGTCAGCACCTCCTCCATCGCATGGTCAAACGGATCGCGCAGGCGCGCCAGCGGCAACAGCATCATCGCTTCCATGCGCTGCATACCGGTATCCACCAGCGCAAAAATTGCCTCCAGCACACCAATGCAGATCATCAGTTTCGGGATATCCTGGCTCTGGCTGACCTGCCCCTTTTTCCGCGACTCCTGCAGTTTTTGCGGGGTTGCGTCTTCGGTTTTTTCACTCATGGCGGGCTCCCTTTGCTGTCCAGCAGGGTCGGCAGAATATGGATCAGATCGCGCAGATCGTAGAGTCGCTGATCGGCCAGGTGATTAAGCAGCGGCAGATAGAGCACAAAGAACAGCATGCCGAGCAGGCACTTAACCGGCACCGCCAGCGCAGTCGCCTGCAATTGCGGACTGTAGATGCTCATAATGCCGATGGCGAAATCCATCAGCAGCATCAGCGCCACCAGCGGACCGGCGTACAGCACCATATCGGTAAAGGTGTCGCCGAGGATCTTCAGATAAACCTGGAAACCGGCCTCGCTGGGGAATGGCATCCAGGCGGTCGCCGACCAGAGATGATAGCTGTCCCAGATAATCTGGGTGATGGTGGAGAGGCCAAGACCGACAATCAGCAACAGGATAATCGACTGCTGCATCAGTTTGCCCAGCGGCGTGACGTCCGGCCCGAGCTGCGGGTTAATCTGCCCGCCCATCAGCGCGCCGCGCTGGTTATCAAACAGACCGCCGATGGATTCATACATCCAGAATGGCATCGCCATCAGCACGCCAATCAGCACGCCGATAATCAGCTCTTTCAGAATTAAACCAGTCAGCGTCAGCATATCGGGCTGCAACAGATCGATTTGCGGCTTGATCACCGGCGCCATAAACAGTGACAGCGCCACCACAATTGCGGTACGCGTCACGCCTTTTACCACGCTAAACGAGAAGATCGGCGTCAGCAGCATACAGGGGAAGATACGCGCCATAGCCAGCGCCAGCGCCAGAATAAAGTGGAAGGTATCGGTAAGCGGTGCGCCGAGCAGCATCAGGCAGTCGACATCATAGCGAAAGCAGCCTGCGCCAGCTGCATCAGTTCAACGCCGACCCAGCGGCCGGTCAGCGCCAGCGTCACCCCCACCGCCACCAGCTTGATGCTAAATGGCAGGGTCTGATCCTGTAGCTGCATCGCCGCCTGGATTAATGAAACCACCACGCCAACCAGCACCGCCACAATCAGCGGCGGCGCGGAGAGCATCACCACTAACAGCATTGCCTGGCGGAAAAGCGTCAGAATTTCCATATCGCCTCTATAAGTAGCTGTAGAACAGGCCGTCCAGCAGGCGCGTCCAGCCACTGATCAACACAAACAGCAGGATCTTCAGCGGCAGCGACACCGTCATTGGCGACACCATCTGCATGCCAAGCGCCAGCAGTACGTTGGAGACGATCAGATCGACCACAATAAACGGTATAAAGATCAGAAAGCCGATCTTAAAGCCGTTTTGCAGCTCCGACAGCACAAACGCCGGGATCGCCAGCAGCATATTATCCGGCTTCACCGTACTGGCCATTTCCGGCGGCCACATGCGCTGACTGTTCTCCTGCAGGTGGACCACAATGTCGGGATCGGTGTTATGAGTCATAAATTTTTTCAACGGCTCAATGCCGTTGCCCAGCGTATATTCCAGCCGTTCCATCGAACTGAGATCGAGAGGAAGCGCTTTGACCCGCTGCGACATATCGCTAAATACCGGCGCCATAATAAACAGCGTCGCCGCCAGCGCGATGCCATTCAGCGCCATGGTCGGCGGCACCTGCTGCACCCCCATCGCATTGCGCGTCAGCTGCAATACCATCGATATTTTCAGAAAGCTGGTGCAGATAATCATCATCATCGGCAGCAGCGACAGGGCGCCAAGAAACAGCGCCAGCATGATCGGGTTAAGCGGTCCCATCTCCATGCGCGTTACCTGCCCCCGCCCAGCGGATTGACTGCGCCGGGCAGCATATGGGTGATTTGCAGACCGAGCCGCCCTTCGACATCCACCAGCTCCCCTTTCGCCAGCGGAAAGTCGCCGTGACAGAGGATCGCTTCGCCAGGCTGAACATGCTCGACCATCACGGTGGATCCGGCGCTCAGCCGGTTCAGTTCGCCAAGCGTGAGTTTCAGATTGCCGCAGCGCAGGGTTAACGCCAGCGGCAGCGGATCAAACACCGACGCCTCGCTCTGTGGCTCAGACGACCACTCCTCTTCCGGCTGCGGCATTCCATCCATCGCATAATCATCGGGGGTCAAATTCACGTCAGTTGTCTCCAAATCGGTAATATAAAAGTGGGCGGAACGCCCCGCTTCGCTGATCAACTCCCCCTGCAAACTGAGGTGAGCAAAACGCAGCACACCGTTTCCGGCGGGGGAAAAATCGGTGGTGGTGGGCAGAACCACATCGTTGCATTGCAGCGTACGCAGCTGCTGTAGCGAGAACGACAGTGCGCCGAGGGTGAGTGGCAACGTCAGCGCCAGCTTATGCGCTGACGGGGTGTTCAGCGCTTGCCAGCCGGTTTTATTGAGTAGTAATGACAGGGTATTAAGAGAAATTTTCAGCTGACTACTGGCGCGCTGCTCGCCAAGCAGCACATTCAGCGTCAGCCATAAGCAGTCACCGTCATCGGCGACCGTATCCGTTACCGCAACGTGCCCCAGCAGGCAGCGCAGCTCATCGCTAAGGTATTGATTAAACAGCGGCCAGTACCACTGCTCGGCGATATCTGACTGCGGCAGCAGCGGACAGGCGGAAAACAGGCTGCATACCGCTTCGGCATCGGCAAGATGCAGCGTTCCCAGCCCACACTGTAAGGGTTGCGTCGGCACCGCAGGCGCGGAGGTCAGCGTCAGCTGGAGCCAGCCATGTTCACCGTTTAAGGCGTAGTGAAAGCGATAGCCCGCGCCGATCTGCTGGCGCAGACGCGCTTCAAGCTGGCTCTGCTGACGCAGCTGCAATGGCTTCATTATCCCTCCCCCCGCTGTTCAAAACGCAGGCGCACGCGGCAGGCCATACGACGCCGCAGCGATTCGCGGCAGCGCTCGTGGTGCGGCGCCAGCATCGCCAGCGCCTGCGGGGCAAAACGCAGACTGATATCCCAGCCCGCGCCGGTCGGCAGGCTGGACATCCGCGCATCCACTTCACCCAGCTTTGGCAGCAGCAAGGTCATCGATACCGGCCCGCCCGGCTGTCTGGACAACGCTTCGCTGAGTGGCGGCTCCAGCTGATGCCACAGCGCCATTGACGGCGCCGCGCTGGCGGCCTGCGCGGGTGCGGCGGGCATCCCTGCCGCCCAGTCAAAATGCGCGCCGCCCGTTGCCAGCGGAGTCTGGCTGTCACTGCCCAGCAGTTCGCTAAACAGCGACGCCTCCTGCGGCGCAGGCTCACTCTGCAGCGCACGTTTCAGCAGTGGCGTGTCAGCAGTGGATGCACTGCGTTCACGCGCGGCTGAACGCCGCGGTTTATCACTATGCTCGCTGGCGTGGCGTCCGCTTTTATCCAGCGGTTTTGCCATGGATTGATGAGCGGTATCCGCCTTTGGCTGACGCGCAGGGGTCTGCGGACGCGCTTGCTCCGCCTGGCGGCTGTCACGCTGTTTACTGGCCTGGGTTTTATCGGCCACGCGCTGGGCCTGCTGCTGTAATGGTGTCATTGCAGCCCCTCGCTTTCCTGCATCAGATACTCCAGCTTTTCCAGTTCGCGCTGGCGGCTGCGTGTTTCCTGCTGCGCCTCGCTCAGTCGCTGCTGCTGGTCGCTCTGCTGCTGCTGGCAATTGATCAGTTCGCGCTGCTGGCCGAGCACCGCATCGCCCGCCTGTTGCTGCACGTTCAGCGCCTGACGCAGATTTTCCTGTTGCTGTAATCCAATGGCAAAACTGTCGCGCAGCTGCTGGTAGTGCTGCTGATGGCTGACAAGCTGCTGTTGCGCCGCTTCGCTCTGGCTGTCCGCCAGCTGTAACGCCCGCTCCTGCTCGCGCTGCACCCGCTCACTGCGACTCAGACGCTGGCGGCGGATCGGCAGCAGCAGCGCAAAGGTTTTCTGCAACGCCTCAGTTTCGGAAACTTCAGGGATATCAGATTCAACGTTAATGTGACGGCGCATATTGGCTTACCTCCGAGAGTTGCAATAGCGTGTCTTCAAAGTGGGAAGGATCGTGCATTTCCTGACGCAAATAACCGTTGATCGCCTGCTGCGCATCCACCGCCGCATCGGTCATGGCGTCGTGACCGGGCTGATACTCGCCGAGGCGGATCAGCATCTCCACCTGTTGCCAGGCCGCCATCATGCGGCGCATCGAGGTGGCTTCGCCGATATGTTCGCGCGAAGTGACGCTGCTCATGGTGCGGCTCAGGCTGGCCAGTACGTCGATGGCCGGATAGTGGCCGCGCTCCGCCAGTTTGCGCGTCAGCACAATATGGCCATCAATCAGCGAGCGCACTTCGTCAGCCACCGGATCGTTCATCGAGTCCGCCTCAATCAGCACCGAATAGAGCGCGGTAATCGAGCCACGGTTAGTTTGTCCGGCGCGTTCCAGCAGGGTCGGCAGCAGGGTATAGACTGAAGGCGGCAGGCCGCCGCGTCCCGGCGGTTCGCCCAGCGCCAGACCGATTTCACGCTGGGCGCGGGCAAATCGGGTCAGCGAATCGAGGATCAGCAGCACACTTTTGCCCTGATCGCGCCAGGCTTCGGCGATGGCGGTGGCGGTAAACGCCGCACGGGCACGCTCCATACTGCTGCGATCCGAGGTGGCGCAGATCAGCACCGTGCGGCTGCGCAGCTCTTCATCCAGTTCATGATCGAGAAACTCACGCAGTTCGCGGCCACGTTCGCCAATCAGGCCAAACACGATTACGTCGCAGGGGGTGTTACGCGCCAGCTCCGCCAGCAAGGTGGTTTTGCCGCAGCCCGCACCGGCAAAGACGCCGACGCGCTGGCCGACGCCAAGGGTTAACAGGCCGTCAATCGCGCGAATGCCGGTTGGCAGCGGCGTATCAATACGTGGACGTTCGGTAGGTGGCGGCGCATCGCCCAGCACGCTGAAGCTGGCGTCACCGCTGCCAGGCATCACAAAAGCGCCGATACTCCCTTCGCTAATCGGACGACCAAAACCATCCAGCACGCTGCCCAGCAGGCGGTCGGAAACGGTGATGCTGTGCGGCAGAAACAGCGGCGTGACGCGCGCGCCCTGCGCGATGCCATCCAGCTGGCCCAGCGCCGACAACAGGGTGTGCTGCGGATTAAAGCCCACCACTTCCGCCAGCACGCTGCTGCTGTCGTTACGCTCCACGCGACACAGATCGCCGATGCGCGCACGCGGCAGGCTGCTCTCCAGCAGAATGCCGTTAATACCGGTGATACGACCAAACGCGCTGACCGGGGCAAAGGCGCTGAGCCGTTGCTGCTGCTGGCTGAACCAGTGATCGAGAGCCGCGGTCATTACCAGCTCACCTTAATATTGTCGCGTCCGTTAAATTCGATGCGGTTGCTGGTGATCGACACCAGACGCAGGTTGTCGACTTCATCGCCAATAAACAGCCGCTGCCCCTCATCGGTAACAATATTGGCGCGGGCGCCGGTGGTGATCTGCACGATGCGGAACGGCAGTTCGATCTTCAGCGGCGTCACCTGGTTAATCAGCGGCTCGGCGGTCATATAGTCGGCATTAAAGCGCGCCAGCATGCGGTTAAATACCAGCATCTGCTCTTTATTCAGTTTGCCCTTTAGCGTCAGCGTCTTTTTGCTGTTTACCACGCTGACCGCCGCAGCCAGATCGCGTTCGCGCAACATATTCAGCAGCGGCGCGCGCATCTCAGCGGGCGTATCCAGATGCTGGCGTCCGGACTGATTAATCTGGCTTTGCGCCACCGTCGGTTGCAGGATCCAGCTGACCACGGTAAAGGTCAGCAGCAGCGTCAGGCTTAACATCAGCGCGCTGATCCAGCGCGGAAAACCGCCTTTCGCTGGCGCAGCGGCCACCGGCGCCTCGTTCGCCGCGACCGCTTCAGCCACTGGCGGTGGCGTAAAGGCGCTCCACGGGGTGTCTGCCGCCGCCACGCACAGCCAGACGCCGCCAAGGGAAAATGATTCGCTGACCACCAGATCCTGCAGACTGCTGTCGTTTGCGGCCTGCTGTAGCTGCCAGTTCTCTTCATCCGGATGTAGCAGACGGTAAGTGCTGTCGATCGCCGCATCGGTTAGTTGCAGATCCGCCTCTTCCGTCGGGCCAATCAACCAGCTGTCGCCAAACAGGGGCAACGCCGCGCCTAAATGCAGGCCGGACAGTACGCGCAGTTCGAACATCATTAACTCTCCCAGCTGGTAAGTGAGTAGACGGCGGGATCGAGGTCAATGCGCCCGAGCACATTCACCGCCAGATTGGGTTGCAGCTCGGCAAACGACAGCACCGGCACCTGGTGATACTCTTCGTGGATCAGGGTGCGCATCGGGCTGCGCAGATCCTGCGCCACCAGCAGTACCGCGCTCTGATTGCTGTCGGACGGGAATGCCTGTCCGACTTCAGCAAGGATCGCCGTAACCTGCTCCTGCATCAGGGCAAAGAAAATCTCATTCTGCGTCTGGCGCAGCGCATCACGCAGCTGCTCTTCCAGCTCCGGCGTCAGCAGCCAGACATGCAGGCCATCCGCCTGCGCATACTGATAACAGAGATGATTTTTCAGCGTGATGCGCACCTGGTCGGTCAGCAGGTTGATATCGCGCTCATGCTGGCCGTGCTCGATTAGCGCTTCGGCAATCGCGCGTACCGAACGCAGCGGAATACGTTCGGCCACCAGCTTCTGCAACACGCTGGAGAAACGGGCAATCGGCATCACACGCTGCAACTCCTGCGACAGCTCCGGCTGCTCGGTCTCCAGCCAACCCATCAGCGCCCGCGTCTCCTGCAGACCAATAAAGTGCGGGCTGCTGGCATGAATGGCGTTTTCCATCCGCTTCACCAGCAGTTCACGCGGACTCCAGCGATCCACCTCATCGTTTTGCAGTAACGGATGTTCTGCCGGTAGCCAGATCAGATCGCCTTCACGCCTTAGCTCGTCACCAGCGATAACCTGCTCGCGATCGGCCTCTGCAATCGCCTCCAGCCAGCGCTGATGCACCGCCAGCATCGGCAGATTAAAGGTGCCGATCACCTGCGGAATCTCATATACCGAGAAGCGAAACTCATGCTCATCCTGATGCTCAAGAAACTCGATATCGAAGGCCGGTAAGGTAAAACCAAAGTGATAAACGATGCGGTTACGCAGACGACGAATATCCTGCACCAGCTCCAGCATCTCCGGCTGGCCACGGCTGGCGGCCGGGAAGTTAATCAGGTAAGGACGGGTCGGATTAAACTGGCGCAGATCCTCTTTGCCATTCAGCTCCGGCGGGATCACTTCATTTTCCATCTGCGGCTGCGCCATCCGTCCTTCCTGACGCACGCGCCACAGCTGAAAGGTGCCGCTAATCATCGTCAGCGCCGCCAGCACCAGGAACACCGCAGTCGGCATCCCCGGTAGCAGCGCAAACCCCACCATACCGATCGACGATAGGATCCAGGCTTTTGGCTGGCTGGTCAGCTGCTCGGCGATTTCGCGGCCAATATTGTTATCGACGGATTTTTCGTTATCGGAGGAGACGCGGGTAATGATCATCCCGGCGGTCAGTGAGATCAGCAGCGCCGGGATCTGTGCGATCAGGCCGTCGCCAATCGTCAGAATGGAGTAGACGTGCATCGCCTCACCGGCAGGCATCCCGAGCTGTAATACGCCGATGCTGAAGCCACCAATCAGGTTAATAAACAGGATCACCAGACAGGCGATGGCGTCGCCCTTAACAAATTTCATCGCGCCATCCATTGCGCCGAACAGCTGGCTCTCTTTCGCCAGATCGCTGCGTCGCGCCTTCGCCTGCCAGACATCGATCATCCCGGCGCGCAGATCGCTGTCGATTGACATCTGCTTGCCCGGCATCGCATCGAGGGTAAAGCGCGCCGCTACTTCCGCTACCCTTTCCGATCCTTTGGTGATCACTAAAAAGTTCACCACCGTCAGGATCAGAAACATCACCATGCCGACCGCCAGGTTACCGCCGACCACAAAGTTACCGAAGGCCGCCACCACATGACCGGCATCCTGCTGAATCAGAATCTGGCGCGTGGTGGAGATCGACAGCGCCAGACGGAACATGGTGGTGAGCAGCAGCACCGCCGGGAAGGTGGAGAACGCCAGCGGCTTCGGCAGGTACATCGCCAGTACCACCAGCAGCGAGGAGAGGCAGATATTCAGCGCAATCAGCATATCGATTAAGCCGAGCGGCAGCGGAATGATCAGCATAAACACCAGCGCCATGGCAAAGGCCGCGCCGACCACTTCCGAGCGCTGCATGGCGCTGATGGCGATTTTGTTGAGGATCAGAAAGAGAGTATTCATTACGAAGCTCTGCGCGCCAGCTGCTGCTGCTCAGCCTTCGCCAGTTCGGTAATAATGCCGCGCAGCAGTTGCAGCGCGGTTTTACGCTGATCGGGTTCTTTCCACAGCGAGTGCGGCAGCTGATGCACCAGCGGAAACAGGCAGCTAAAGAACAGTGACAGATGCTGGGGTTGTGCGCCGACCACCTCCTGACCGAGATGCTGAAAATCGCTGTTATAAGCGCCGTTATGGCTGAGTTGCAGCAGACGGCGGGTTAAGTCGACCGCGCTTAACGCCACTTCCGGCAGTTTATGGCTCATGCGTTTCAGCAACGTGCTGCTGGCCGCCAGCGTGTGATTAAGCTGACCGGCCTCATGCAGGCCGTGACGAATATGGCGTAACGCGCCAGCGGTAATCGACGGCGCCAGCGCGGCGATATCATCGGCCAGCGCGCGTTGCAGAGTGCGCAGCGTCGGCACAAAGTGGCGTGGCTCCACCTGATCGAGCAGCAGATCGAGCATCGCCATCGCCGACTGCTGATGCACGATACTGTTGTAGTAGAGATTGCGCAGCGACTGCTTTTCCGCCGGATCGCTGGTAAATTCGGCAATCGCCGACGCGGTATTGCTGCCGGCGCGAATGCTGTCGCCATGCTGTTGCAGCAAGTTGCTCAGATGCTGGCTGGCGGCATCGGCCAGTTTAGTGTCGCCGTCGCTGCTGGCCTGCTGCTGTACCATACGCAACATCACATCACAACGCGCCGGGTCGCCGCCCATCTCCTGCAACAGCTCTTCGCTGCTGGGCGCTGGCGAGCGCGCCAGCGCTTCACGCATTAATCCGAGCTGCTGCTCCAGCACCTGCTGTTCATTGCTGTCCATTAACTGGAACAGCTGATTAAGATGTTCCACTTTGGCCACCGAATGCTTATTACGCATCAGGTTGCTCTGCATCTGACGGCGGTTCTGCGCCTTGTTTTTACTCTCCATCTTCTCACTGAACATGGAACCGATCTCTTCCAGCGAATCAGCCTGCGTCTCCGCCCGCGTGCGCACATTATCCGGACCCCGGTTGGCATTTTTTGCCGCCGCGGCTTCAGTCCCTTTCAGTAGCGCTTTTAAGGTGTGCTGCATTGCGGGTATAGCGGGTTGCATTTTAATCATCGCCAGCGTTCCTCAGTTTTAATTACCTCCTTTCTGTGTCACTTAGCGGCCTGCGGTTCCCGGTTTTTGCAGAAAAATATTCCGCCGTCCGCAGCGAAATAATCGCCGTCAGTCACTAATGCAAGAAGTTGCATTGCACAGGTCAAACCGCTGACAAAATTCGTCTCAGATAACTCCTGGCGTAAAAAGTGAAAGCAGTAAAAACAACCGGTTAACAGCACAAATCGCGCTGGCATATCCCTTGCTATATCCAGCGGGAACGCATGTGTTCATTAATCGGAGAGAATCATGATCACGACAATCACTGGCGCCACCGCAGAACAGCGTAATCCCACTGAATATTCACTGAGTGTTGACTGGGATGAGGTTTTTACTCTGCATAATAAAAAGCTGATGAATTTTATTCGTAAGCGCATCGCGAATCCGGAGGATGTGGAGGATGTGCTGCAAATGACCTGTCTGGAAGTGTTGCGTAATCGCCATAAATTTATGGGCGCTTCACGCCCGGAAACCTGGGTTTTCGGTATTGCGGTGAATCTGATCCGTAATTACTACAAAAGTCAGCAGAGCCGCTATCTGCTTGACACTCTCGATGATGAGATTACCGCCGATCTGCTGTTTGATAATGATCCCAGCGATATCACCGAACAGCGCCAGCTGCTTGGCGCGACGTTAAATTCAATTGAAAAACTGCCGGGCGATATTCGCACCATGCTCTCGATTCTGGTGGAGAACGAAGGCAGTTATCAGGATGTGGCGCAACATCTGAATATTCCGATCGGTACGGTGCGATCCCGTCTGTCACGCGCCCGTGAAGCTTTACGCGTCGGGGTTTATGCCTGAAAAGCAGTCTGAAAAATATCCAACCCTGCTCAGGATGATATAAATGCTACTATGATCATGCTTATATTAAGCGACCTTTTAAAAATAATCCCGGGGAGCGGCGCAACTCCCCGCGGGCAGACAGATTAATTGACTGCTTACAGCAATGAGCATCATCAATATAGAGGGAATTATGCTGCTGCAGGGCTTTTCTAACCGGCAACAACGTGCAGATTTAAACTCACCCAATTTATCTGACATTGCTTTAAATCGTATTCACGATGCTATTTACCTGATCGACCGTGAATTAGGCATTCAATATGTCAACGATAAAGCCTGTAAGTTAATGGGGTATTCGCGCAAGGAATTTTCTCAACTGACCTTTTCGACCATCGATCGCGAATTGCTGGACAGTGACGTCTTTGCTTTATGGTGGAAGCTGAGCATACGTCCTGAGGGGATAACCTTTACTTCGCAGCATGCCTGCCGCAATGGTGAGCTGGTCCCGGTAGAGGTCAGCTCCAGCAGCTATGACAATCAGGGTCTGCAACAGATCCTCTGCGTAGTGCACGATGTGCGTGAGCTGCGCCGCAAGGAAGAGCAGCAGCGTTTGCGTGAAAAGCAGATGAATACGGTGGTGGAGAACTCGCCGGACCTGATCGCGCGCTTTGACCTCAATATGTGCTGCGTGTACGCCAATCCGGCGGTACGTCGCTGGTTTAATCGCAGTGAACGCGAAATCCATAACTGGCAGTTAACCGAAAGCGTGCCGCTGGGCGATGTCGGCCTGAGCTTTTTTAAACTGATCTCGCAAACCCTGGTCGATGAACAGGGGGCGGAAAATGAGCTGACCTTCGAGCGCGACGGCCATAAGCAGGTGCTGCATGTGCGCTGCGTGCCGGAATATAACCTGCACAGCAAGATGGTCAGCGTACTGGCGGTCGGCAGAGATATTACGCTGGTGCGTCAGACCGAAGATGAGTTGCGCGCCGCCCATCAGCAGCTGCGTATGCTGACGCGCAATCAGGAGCTGACCCGTGAAGTGGAGCGCAAACAGCTGGCGCGCGATATTCATGATGAGCTGGGCCAGCATCTGACGTCGCTGCGCACCGGCCTGTCACTGCTGTCGATGCGTGAGCACGAGGGCAGCGCGGTGATTCAGGCCCAGCTGGAGAATCTGATGGGGCTGGTGGACAGCACCATCCAGGTGGTCCGCGATGTCTCCACCCGGCTGCGGCCCAATGTGCTGAATCTCGGCCTGATCCCGGCGCTGGAGTGGCTGCGCGATCAGTTTATGAAAAACGGCGGCTGCCGCTGCATTCTGATTGCGCCTGACGAACAGAGCGTGCAGCTGGATGAGGCGGCGATGACCGCCACGTTCCGCGTGGTGCAGGAGTCGCTGACCAATGCCGCGCGCCACGCCAGCGCCAGCAATATCTATATTATCGTCAAACCGCAGCCCGACACGCTGGTGGTCGAAGTGGTGGATAATGGCAAAGGTTTTCATGTTAATCGTGTGCAGAAGAATGCTTTTGGCCTGCTGGGTATCCAGGAGCGCGGCCGCATGCTGAATGGCGATGCTACCGTCACCAGTTCACCCGGAAAAGGCACCCGCATCAAACTGACGGTCCCGCTATCCGCAGCCAGTAAAAACCATAAAAAGGATGATTAAGCGATGGAACAACCTATCCGGCTGATGATCGCCGACGATCACGCGATTATGCGTGAGGGACTGAAGCAAATTTTTGCCCTGGATAACAATATTGAAGTGGTGTGCGAAGCGCCGGATGGCAGCCAGGTGCTGGAGCGTCTGCGTCACTGTGATATCACTCTGCTGCTGCTGGATATCTCAATGCCCGGCATCAGCGGCGAGGACCTGATTAACCGCATTATTCCGCAATATCCGGCGCTGCGCATTCTGGTGCTGAGCATGTATAACGAGCCGCAAATCGCCCGCAGGGTGCTGAATAGCGGCGCGCTGGGCTATATCACCAAAGATAAACCGCCGGAAGTGCTGCTGCATGCGATTCGCACCGTGGCGCGTGGCGCGCGCTATATCGATCACGATCTGGCGCAGGAGATTGTGTTCTCCGAATATCAGGGCGGCAACCGCGCGCCCCATGAGAGCCTGACGATGCGTGAGCGGCAGATTATGATTATGCTGGCTCATGGCGAAAGCATTAATGCGATTGCCGATACCCTGTCGATTAGCAATAAAACCGTCAGCACCTATAAATCGCGCATGATGAAGCGGATGAACTTTAGCAACAATGCCGATATCGTGAAGTATTCGCTGAACTATAATCTGGTGCAGTGACGCAACCCGCCAGCAATCGAATCACGCAAATGGAGCTACCATGACCGCACCCCTGTTGATTGCCCAGACCAGCGAGACCCAACTGCATCTGTTGCCAGCGATGGCCAACCGCCACGGCTTGATTACCGGCGCGACCGGCACCGGCAAAACCGTTACTCTGCAAAAACTGGCCGAATCGTTTTCTGATATTGGCGTGCCGGTTTTTATGGCCGATGTAAAAGGAGATCTGACCGGTATCGCCCGCGAGGGAGTCAGCTCGGAGAAGCTGCTGGCGCGGCTGGCGAAGATTGGCGTCAGCGACTGGCAGCCGCAAAGCAGTCCGGCGGTGCTGTGGGATATCTTTGCGGCAAAAGGGCATCCGCTGCGCGCCACGGTGACTGACCTCGGCCCGCTGTTGCTGGCGCGCCTGCTGAATCTGAATGAGGTGCAGTCGGGGGTGTTGCAGATTATCTTCCGCATCGCCGACGATCAGGGCTTACTGCTGCTCGATTTTAAAGATCTGCGCGCCATGACGCAGTATATCGGCGATAACGCTAAATCCTTCCAGACGCAGTACGGCAATATTAGCAGTGCCTCGGTCGGCGCGATTCAGCGCGGGTTACTGACGCTGGAGGAGCAAGGAGCCGAGTACTTCTTTGGTGAGCCGATGCTGGATATCAAAGACTGGATGCGCACCGATGCGAATGGCAAAGGGGTGATCAATATTCTGTCGGCGGAGAAGCTGTACCAGATGCCGAAGTTGTACGCCACCAGCCTGCTGTGGATGCTGTCGGAGCTGTATGAGCAACTGCCGGAAGCTGGCGACCTCGATAAGCCAAAACTGGTGTTCTTCTTTGATGAGGCGCACCTGCTGTTTAACGATGCGCCGCAGGTGTTGCTGGATAAGATCGAGCAGGTGATCCGCCTGATCCGCTCCAAGGCGGTGGGGGTTTATTTTGTCAGTCAGAATCCGGCGGATATTCCGGATACCGTGCTCGGTCAGCTGGGTAACCGCGTTCAGCATGCGCTGCGCGCCTTTACGCCGAAAGATCAGAAAGCGGTAAAAACCGCCGCGCAAACCATGCGCGCCAATCCGGCATTTGATACCGTGACTGCGATTCAGGCGCTGGGCACCGGCGAAGCGCTGATCTCTTTCCTTGATGAGAAAGGCAGTCCGACAATGGTCGAACGCGCGATGGTCATTGCCCCTGGCTCGCGGATGGGGCCGGTGACCGACGACGAACGTAACGGTCTGATTAACCACTCGCCACTGTCGGGCAAATATGATGAAGCGGTCGATCGCGAGTCGGCATATGAGATGCTGCAAAAAGGAGTGCAGGCCGCCAGCGAGCAGGCGCCAGCCAGCAAAGGCAACGAGCTGGCGGTGGATAACGGCATTCTCGGCGGGCTAAAAGATATTCTGTTCGGCAGCACCGGGCCACGCGGCGGTAAGCGTGATGGCGTGGTGCAGACCATGGCGAAAAGCGCGACCCGACAGATCACCAACCAGATTATCCGTGGGGTACTGGGCAGTATTATGGGAGGCCGCAAACGTTAAGCGGCAAGTATGGATAAAGAGACTGAATTAAAGAAAGTTAAACGTATTGCCCTGCTGTTGCTGTGTATCGCGGCGGGCGTATTTGTCACCACCCTGTTCTTCCCGCCCGGCTTTTGGGTCAGTGGGGTTAAAGCGATTGCCGAGGCGGCGATGGTCGGCGCACTGGCTGACTGGTTTGCGGTTGTGGCGCTGTTTCGCCGCGTGCCGGTGCCGTTTATCTCACGCCATACGGCGATTATTCCGCGCAATAAAGATCGTATCGGTGAGAATCTTGGTCGCTTTGTGCAGGAGAAATTCCTCAATACTGAATCGCTGCTGGCGCTGATCCGCCGTCACGATCCGGCGCAGATTATCGCCAGCTGGTTGCGCGCGCCGGGCAATGCCGAACGGCTCGGACGCCATCTGATGCAGGTGATGCGCGGCTTTCTCGATCTGACCGATGATGCGCGCATCCAGCGCTTTATCCGCCGCGCGGTGCATAAGGCGATTGATAAGGTCGATCTGACTCAGTCCGGCGCCATGCTGCTGGAGAGCCTGACCAAAAACAACCGTCATCAGGAGCTGCTGGATGCGGCAATTGAGCAGTTACTGAAGCTGCTGCATAAACCCGGTACTCGCGAGTTTATCGCCCTGCAGCTGGTGCGCTGGCTGAAGCGTGAACATCCCATCAAAGCCAAAATGCTGCCGACCGAGTGGCTGGGCGAACACAGCGCCGATCTGGTGTCGAATGCAGTCAATTCGATTCTTGATGATATTGGTCAGGATCATGGTCATGAACTGCGCCTTGGTTTTAACCGCGCGGTTGAGCGCTTTATCGAGAAGCTTAAGCAGGATCCGGAGATGGCGCGCCGTGCCGACAGTATTAAGTCATATCTGAAAGAGGATGAGGCGCTGAACAGCTATATCGGCGAGCTGTGGGGCGATCTGCGCGGCTGGCTGAAAGAGGATTTAAACCGCGATAACTCAGCGGTACAGGCAAAAATCACTGCCGCAGGCCACTGGTTTAGCGAAACACTGATCAATGACGCCAGTCTGCGTGCCTCACTGAATCAGCATATGGAGGAAGCGGCCAGCACCGTCGCGCCGGACTTCGCCGCCTTCCTGACCCGCCATATCAGCGATACGGTAAAAAGCTGGGATGCGCGCGATATGTCCCATCAGATCGAAGTGAATATCGGCAAGGATCTGCAGTTTATCCGCATCAACGGTACGCTGGTTGGCGGCACCATTGGGCTGATTCTGTATCTGCTGTCGCAGCTGCCGCCAGTGATTGAGCGCCTGATGATGTAATCAGAGCTGAGGTATTTTTTGCCTCGGCCCTTGCGCGATTACGTTGATAAGCCATCAATATTTATCTTTTCTAATATTAGAATAATTCAATATTAAACACATCAATATCCAATCAACCTTGCCGTGAAAGAAAAATAAAAACAGCCAGCAACCAGACAAACACGGCTAATAACGCTGTGAATAAAAATAGCCCCCAATGAGATATTTTATGATGAGATGCCATTAAAACATTACAGCCATAAATAACTCACCATCAGGATAACATCACAATATTTTCTATAAAAGACGCTTTTATACAACCAGACAGAAGAATGCATAAATTTTGTTTTACACCGGCGTTTTTTTACGTAAAGTTTGCACGAAGAAATCTTAAAAACCGCACTATTCAAATGGCCAGGACTGGCTTTAGCAGAGTGGCTTCCCGGCCACGCTGATTGATTTTAATTGAAATGGAAGCATACCGCACATGGACGTTAAATCTGAACACAAGGATGTTTGCCGGGGGCGCATCGCCCTGCCGTTAATGAGTTATTTGTTAATCTCATTAATTATCATCGCATTTCTCTTTAATAAAAGCATTGCGAATAATAGCCTGAATAATATTATTCAAGATAAGAATTATGTTTTGCTACCGAAACCACAGGAGGAAAGCTGGCGACAGTTGCAGCAGCAAATGAAGCCGGAGGTCGGTGACCTTGAACAGCTACAGCGAAATATCAGCCAGCAATATAACCTGCAACTAAAAGAGTGGTTGTTATTGCCGGATATCAATGCCAGTACGCATTTATATCCGGCCGTGGAGTTAGTGCAAATTAAAGCAGATGAAGATGTACAGACATTTGCCTGGCGTTATTCCATGTCACTTTCTCAGCTAAAAAATTTAAACCAGCCGCTTAAAACCCCTGAACAGCTTCAGGATTTACGCGGACAGTGGGTGGTCGCGCCGCGGGTAACCGCGGAGGGAAAATTAACGCAAGCCTCATCGCCGCAGGCGGAAAAAATCCAGCAGTGGATGGATGGCTTCTGGCGCGGGGCCAGCCAGCAGGGAGCCAGCCATTCTGCTGCTAATCAGGCCAGCAGCATGATGAGTCAGGCCGCCACGGCGGAGGTGGAATCCTGGCTTAATCACACCGGTGGACATGCGCGCGTTAAAATTGATACGCGTTTTAACGGTGAGGACGATTTCGGCCTCGACTATCTGCTGCCACTGCATAGCGATCAGAGTGATACGCTGTTTAGCCAGTTCAGCGCCCATCGCTGGAATGATCGCAATATCGCCAATCTCGGCTTCGGCTGGCGCCATATGATCAATCCTGATCTGATGTTGGGCGGCAATCTGTTCTACGACCAGGATCTCACCCGCCACCATAATCGCCTTGGCACCGGGTTAGAGCTGTGGGGCCAGCGCCTGCGCGCCTCAGCTAACTACTATTACCCGCTCAGCGACTGGCGGCACTCTGCTGATAACCGTTTCTTGTCCGATGACGCTTACTTTACCCTCTATGAACGGGCGGCGCGCGGCTGGGATGTGAAGCTGGACGCCGCACTGGGTGACCATTTTGCCGCCAATGCTGGCTGGTTCCAGTGGTATGGCGATAAAGTTGATGTCAGAGGCAGCCGCAGCGAGGCAAGCGAAGATCCGCATGGTCTGACTCTTGGCCTGAAATGGCAACCGCTTCCGCTGCTGTCGCTCCATGCCCAGCATGATTTTATCAGCAACCAGAGCAACGACTTTAAAGCGGGACTGAACCTGAGCTGGCAGTTTGGTCGTACGCTGGATGAAATGCTCGATCCGCAGCGGGCGCAGGCGCTGCCATCCCTGATGCAAGCCAGTACGGCTTTCGTTGAACGCAATAACAATATTGTACTGGCATATAAAGAGCAGGAAAAAAGCTGGCAGATCTACTTTGATCCGAAGGAACTGACCATTAAGGCCGGAAGCGCGCCTTTTATTCATGCGATTAAAGGCATCACTGCCGCGCATACCCGTTATCACAGCAGTGATGCCTCGGTTGCGCAAGTGGACAATCTCAGCGGGCAAGTGACGCCACTGCGTGAGGGACAAACCACGGTGACCGCTGAAACCTATGTAAAATTATCCGATCCGCCGGTCAGTCGCGCCAGTTATCAGCTGACGGTATTACCGAATGACGCCATGAGTTCGCTAACGCTGCAAGTGCCGGAGAATGGCGTCATCAACGCTAATGGCGATATCAAATTTCAACCCGGGAAAACAGGGCGCATCTTATTTACCGCCACAGCAGTGGATGCACAGGGGAACCCGATTTCAGGTCGCAAGGTGTGGTGGAGCCATAGCAATCCCCGGCTGGGCACACTGCAAACTAATCAGGGACAAACCGACTCTGCTGGCAAGGCGATGGTTTACTTAGAAAACATCAGCACTACTGGCAGTGATAAGGTGATTGCTTCGCTGCTGGATCCGGCCGCAGGCAAACGGGCTACAGGAACCACCGGCAAGGAGAAATCGATTGATTTCAACGTGGTGCCACCTCGTTTGTCTCTGGCCCTGCATACCGCCGTCCCCACACCGCAGGTGGTGGTGGGGAGTGGAAAAGTGGCGTTTATCGCAACACTGAGCGAGCAGGATAAGGTCGGTATCAGTGAACAAACCCTGAACTGGACCAGTGACAATCAGCCAGCGGGCGCCACAGTGACTGACCAGGATGGCTTTAGCCAGACAGAACTGACTGCGCCAGCCAGCTATGGCAATGGCCACTGGCAGGTCACGGTGGGGCAGCCGGGTGAGTCAGCGCAGCAGCTGACCCTTCCGCTGGCAAGACAGGAGAGCGAAGAACTGCGCGCTGATGCGGTGACCGTGGAGTACGGCGCGACCGCCACCACGCTACAGGTGAGCGGCGGCAATGGCGGTACGAAACACTTCAGCTCTGCGGACGACGATATAGTCAGTATCGACGCCAGCAATGGGCTGATGAGATTCCACAATGTGGGCCAGACCCGGATTACCGTTCGTCAGGAGACCACCGAGACTCAGCAGGAACCCGCACCGATTAGCGTGGCGGTTACGGTAAAGCGCGCGCAGGGAACGCCACTGACGGCGCAGGACGTGTCAATAAAGGTCGGCGAAACCGGCGCGATTACCGTCAGCGGCGGCAACAGCAACGGAACGGCCCTCACTTACGGCTCTTCAGCGCCCGGTACCGTGCGTGTGGACGCCAGCGGTAAGTTAACCGCCGTGGCAGCAGGTACGGCGACAGTGACCATCAGTGAAGCTGAGAGCACCAATTACCTGGCGCAGCAGACCACAATCACCGTCACAGTGGCGCTGAATGTTGCCACTCCGCTGACGGGACCGTCAGCAATTGCCGCCGACTTTGGCGACGCTCCGCTGGCACTAACCATCGCCGGGGGCAACGGCAGCGCGCTGAGCACTGTTTCGGATGATGAAACAGTGGCGCGGATAGACAATGCGACGGTAACCTTCCTGAAAGCGGGTACGGCAAAGATTACCGTCAGCCAGGCGGCAACCAGCAGTCATACGGCTCCCGCCAGTCTGACCATTCCGGTGACGGTTAAGCGGATTAGCGGAAGACCGCTGGCAGCACAGGATGTGTCGATTAAGGTTGGCGAAACCGGCGCGATCACCGTCAGTGGCGGCAACAGCAACGGAACGGCCCTCACTTACAGCTCTGCAGCGCCCGGTACCGTGCGTGTGGACGCCAGCGGTAAGTTAACCGCCGTGGCAGCAGGTACGGCGACAGTGACCATCAGTGAAGCTGAGAGCACCAATTACCTGGCGCAGCAGACCACAATCACCGTCACAGTGGCGCTGAATGTTGCCACTCCGCTGACGGGACCGTCAGCAATTGCCGCCGACTTTGGCGACGCTCCGCTGGCGCTAACCATCGCCGGCGGTAACGGCAGCGCGCTGAGCACTGTTTCGGATGATGAAACAGTGGCGCGGATAGACAATGCGACGGTAACCTTCCTGAAAGCGGGTACGGCAAAGATTACCGTCAGCCAGGCGGCAACCAGCAGTCATACGGCTCCCGCCAGTCTGACCATTCCGGTGACGGTTAAGCGGATTAGCGGAAGACCGCTGGCAGCACAGGATGTATCGATTAAGGTCGGCGAAACCGGCGCGATCACCGTCAGTGGCGGCAACAGCAACGGAACGGCTCTCACTTACGGCTCTTCAGCGCCCGCGACGGTACGTGTGGACGCCAGCGGTAAGTTAACCGCCGTGGCAGCAGGTATGGCGACAGTGACCATCAGTGAAGCTGAGAGCACCAATTACCTGGCGCAGCAGACCACCCTCACCGTCACGGTGACGCTGAATGCTGCCCCGCCGCTAAGTGCTGGCGAGGTTACCGCGACGCAGGGGGACGTGCCGCAACTGCTGAACGTCAGTGGTGGTAATAACGGCGGGACTAAGCACTTCAGCTCTTCAGACCAAAATGTTGTGACGGCAGACGCCAGCAGCGGGCTGATGACATTTATCAGTGCGGGCACAGCCACCATTACCGTCAGGCAGGATGCGACACAGACGGAAGAAGCGCCGGATCCGATTCAGGTGCCAGTAACGGTTAATGCCGCGGCTCCGCAACCGTTGGTGTTAAGCGCCAGCTTTGTCAGTAGCACCACCGTCCCTGTCACGGCGACATGGAGGTTTATCGTCACTCGGGACGGGCAAGCTGTATCAGGTGTCTGTGTGAAGGCGGTGCAGAAGTTTGGTGGTTCCGAGATGGCCAATACAACAAGTTCAAACACCTGGAAAAACTTTACGTTTAATTCCACTGGTGTGGACCCCCAGTTTGGCGTACAGATTCAACTTTGTTAGAACGACTAAACCGCTAAAAAAACCGGGAGCTGATCGCTCCCGGTTTTTTTCAGTCATTTATTAACTTAGCGCCGCTTCAGCAGCATATAGACACTGACCGCAAAGAACGCCGCGCTGGGCAGAACCGCGCCGAGGAACGGGGGCATATTGTAGACCTGACTCAGCGGGCCAAAGATGCGGTCGAGCACATAGAACAGAAAGCCAAAGCTGATGCCGGTAACCACACGCGTCCCCATTGAGACACTGCGCAACGGACCAAAAATAAACGACAGCGCCATCAGCATCATCACCGCCACCGACAGCGGCTGGAAGATTTTGCTCCACATATTCAGCTGGTAGCGCGCAGCTTCCTGACCACTCTGCTTAAGATATTTCGAGTAGTCATACAGCCCGCTGATCGACAGTGAATCCGGGTCCAGCGCCACCACCCCCAGCTTGTCCGGGGTCAGGTTGGTTTTCCACTCGCCGCTCACTGTCTGGCTGCCGGTAACCTGTTTCGGGTCAGTCAGGTTAGATTGATCCACCTGCGACAGCTTCCACACTTTGCGATCCTTGTCGTAAGTGGCGGAAGCCGCATAGCGTACGTTCTGCAAGCGGCGCTGATCGTTAAAGCTGTAGATGCTAATGCCGCCCAGCTCACTGTTATTGGTGATACGCTGGATATAGATAAAGTCGCTGCCATCTTTCGCCCACAGACCATTTTGCGTCGACATCAGTGAGCCGCCAACCAGCTGCTGCGCACGATAGTTACGCGCCATCTGTTCACCTTTCGGCGCGGCATACTCGCCGATAGCCATGGTAAGCAGCACCAGCGGGATCGCAGTTTTCATTACCGACAGCGCAATCTGCAGGCGGGTAAAGCCCGACGCCTGCATCACCACCAGTTCACTACGTTGCGCCAGCGTACCGAGGCCGAGCAGCGCACCAAGCAGCGCCGCCATCGGGAAGAACGTCTCGATATCCTTAGGCACGCTAAGCATGGTGTAGATGCCAGCGCCCAGCGCGGTATAAGCGCCTTCACCGGTTTTACGCAGCTGATCGACAAATTTAATAATGCCGGAGAGCGACACCAGCATAAACAGCGTCATCATGATGGTGTTGAAGATAGTTTTACCGATGTATCTGTCGAGTACGCCAAACATTACACGCTACCTCCCTTGTTGAAGCGTGCACGGATGCGTCGCACCGGCACCGTATCCCACAGGTTAAGCACAATCGCTAACGCCAGATACAGCAGGTTAACCCCCCACATCCAGATGGCCGGATCGAGACGGCCTTTGGCGCCATTGGACTTCAGCGAGCTTTGCAACAGGAAGAAGATCAGATACAGCAGCATCGCCGGCAGCATTGACAGCACACGTCCCTGACGTGGATTCACCACGCTAAGCGGCACCACCATCAGCGCCATGATCAGCACCGAGAAGATCAGCGTCAGACGCCAGTTCAGTTCGCTACGGAACTCGGCGCTGTCCGACTTCATCAAGTTCGAGAAGCTGGACTGTTCCGCATCATTCGGGTCAATAACCGCCGCTTTGTAGCCAACAATCGCCTGATAGTTCTCAAAATCGGTAATGCGGAAATCACGCAGTAAGGCGGTGCCTTCAAAGCGCGTGCCTTTATCCAGCGTAACCACCTGAGAACCGTCGCGACGCTGCTCCATATGGCCGCTGTCCGCCAGCACCACCGAAGGGCGCGCATTGCCGCTGGGGCGCAGCTGTGCGAGGAACACATGACCAAACTGGTCGCCCTTGACGTTCTCAATAAACAGCACTGAGTTGCCGTCGCTGGACTGCTGGAATTGCCCCGCCGCCAGCGCCGCCGCGCCGGGGTTAGCTTTCGCATTTTGTGTCACTTCGCTTTGATAGCGTGATGACCAGGGGCCAAGCCAGATGACGTTCACCGCCGCAACAACGGCGGTAAACAGCATCAAAATCATCGCGGCTTTCACCAGCACGGCTTTGCTCAGCCCGCAGGCGTGCATTACCGTAATTTCGCTTTCGGTGTATAACCGGCCAAGCGTCATTAAGATGGCAAGAAACAGGCTCAACGGCAGGATAAGTTGTGCCATTTCCGGCACGCCGAGGCCTAACAATGTCAGAACTAAATTTGTCGGGATCTCACCATCCACTGCGGCACCCAGAATCCTGACTAACTTCTGACAAAAGAAGATTAACAGCAGGATAAAGAGAATTGCCAGCTGGCTTTTGAGCGTTTCCCGAACCAGATATCTAATGATGATCACGCTTAGTACGCCTGTGAAAACTTGTCTTTTTGCAGGAAAATCGATAGTTTCAACGCTTGTTCGCCATTTTTTCTCATCAATGGCCGTCGTCATAGCTAATATTGTATGACACAAGCGTTTAGATGACACAAAAAACAACGATGGTCATCGAAACTCAATCTGACGTCCGTTTACTAAACGTCGTTACGCAACGGTCTTAAAAGTTACGAAAGCGCTACATTCTAGCGGTAGCCGACGCCGTTGTCTTTAAGATTCAGGAGAGTACATGGAGTTCAGTGTAAAAAGCGGTAGCCCGGAAAAACAGCGCAGTGCCTGTATTGTCGTTGGCGTCTTTGAACCGCGTCGGCTGTCACCGATTGCTGAACAGCTCGACAAAATCAGTGATGGCTATATCAGCGCCCTGCTCCGCCGTGGTGAACTGGAAGGCAAAGTTGGCCAGACACTACTTCTGCATCATGTGCCGAATATCCTGTCTGAGCGTATTTTATTGATTGGCTGCGGTAAAGAGCGCGAACTTGATGAGCGCCAGTACAAGCAGGTAATCCAGAAGACTATCAACACCCTGAACGATACCGGGTCGATGGAAGCGGTCTGTTTTCTGACCGAACTGCACGTTAAAGGACGCAATACCTACTGGAAAGTGCGTCAGGCAGTTGAGACCTCGAAAGAGTCGCTGTACAGCTTCGACCAGCTGAAAAGCAATAAAGTCGAGCCGCGTCGTCCGCTGCGTAAAATGGTATTTAACGTGCCAACCCGTCGTGAACTGACCAGCGGTGAACGCGCAATTCAGCACGGTCTGGCGGTGGCTTCCGGCGTAAAAGCGGCAAAAGATCTCAGCAATATGCCGCCAAATATTTGTAACGCCGCGTATCTGGCGTCGCAGGCGCGTCAGTTAGCCGACAATTACAGCAAAAATATTACCACTCGCGTGATCGGCGAGCAGCAGATGAAAGAGCTGGGCATGAATGCCTATCTGGCGGTAGGCCAGGGCTCACAGAATGAGTCGCTGATGTCGGTGATTGAGTACAAAGGCAATCCGGATCCGGACAGCAAACCGATTGTGCTGGTGGGTAAAGGCCTGACCTTTGACTCCGGCGGTATCTCGATCAAACCCGCTGAGGCGATGGACGAGATGAAGTACGATATGTGTGGCGCTGCTTCGGTGTATGGCGTGATGCGTATGGTTGCCGAACTGAATCTGCCGCTGAATGTGGTCGGTGTACTGGCGGGCTGTGAAAATATGCCAGGCGGTCGTGCGTTCCGTCCGGGTGACGTGCTGACCACCATGTCCGGTCAGACGGTGGAAGTCCTGAACACCGATGCGGAAGGTCGTCTGGTACTTTGTGATACCCTGACCTACGTTGAACGTTTCGATCCGGAAGTGGTTATTGATATCGCCACCCTGACCGGCGCCTGTGTGATTGCCCTCGGCCACCATATCAGCGGCCTGATGTCGAACCACAACCCGCTGGCCCATGAACTGATTGGCGCGTCCGAACAGGCTGGTGACCGCGCATGGCGTCTGCCAATGGCCGATGAGTATCAGGAACAGCTGGAGTCCAACTTCGCCGATATGGCGAATATTGGCGGCCGTCCGGGTGGCGCAATTACCGCCGCCAGCTTCCTTGCCCGCTTTGCGCGCAAGTATAACTGGGCGCACCTGGATATTGCCGGCACCGCATGGCGCTCCGGTAAAGCCAAAGGGGCAACCGGTCGTCCGGTGGCGCTGCTGTCACAGTTCCTGTTAAATCGCGCGGGCTTAAACGGCGACGATTAATTTGGGGCGCATCCGCAATGCGGGCGGCGAGAACGCCGCCCCTACGGTTACGGGTAGATAAATTGTTTGTAGGGGTGGCGTTCTCGCCGCCCGTTCTATTACAGATATCACAGGCATCACCCATGAAAAACGCGACTTTCTATCTGCTGGAAACCGATACGCCGGTTGACGGCCTCAACGCCGTTGAAGCGTTGGTATGTGAACTGGCGGAAGCACGCTGGCGCGCAGGGAAGCGTGTGCTGATCGCCTGCGAAACGGAACAACAAGCGATTAAGCTGGATGAAGCCCTATGGCAGCGTCCCGCCAGCGCCTTTGTACCGCACAATCTGGCTGGAGAAGGCCCGAAATATGGCGCGCCGGTAGAGCTGGCCTGGCCACAGCGACGGGGAAACTCACCGCGTGACCTGCTGATCAGCCTGCTGCCGCAGTTTGCAGACTTTGCCACTGCTTTCCATGAAGTGATAGACTTCGTGCCACACGAAGATTCTCTTAAACAGCTGGCGCGCGACCGCTATAAAGCTTATCGCAGCGTCGGATTCCACTTGAATACGGCAGCTCCGCCTTTGCCCGGAACGACAACGACATAGCAGAAATGGAAAAAACATATAACCCGCAAGATATCGAACAGCCGCTTTACGAGCACTGGGAAAAGCAGGGCTACTTTAAACCGAATGGCGATACCAGCCAGGAAAGCTTCTGCATCATGATCCCGCCGCCGAATGTCACCGGTAGCTTGCATATGGGTCACGCCTTCCAGCAAACCATCATGGATACCATGATCCGCTACCAGCGCATGCAGGGTAAAAACACCCTGTGGCAGGCGGGTACCGATCACGCCGGTATCGCGACGCAGATGGTCGTCGAGCGCAAGATCGCCGCTGAAGAGGGCAAAACGCGTCAGGATTACGGTCGCGACGCGTTTATCGAAAAGATCTGGCAGTGGAAAGCCGAATCCGGCGGCACCATCACGCGTCAGATGCGTCGTCTGGGCAACTCCGTGGACTGGGAGCGTGAACGCTTCACCATGGATGAAGGCCTGTCAAATGCGGTGAAAGAGGTGTTCGTTCGCCTGCATAAAGAGAACCTGATTTATCGCGGCAAACGCCTGGTGAACTGGGATCCGAAACTGCGCACCGCGATTTCCGATCTGGAAGTGGAAAACCGCGAGTCCAAAGGGTCGATGTGGCATCTGCGTTATCCGCTGGCTGACGGCGTCAAAACCGCCGATGGCAAAGATTACCTGGTGGTCGCCACCACCCGTCCGGAAACCGTGCTCGGTGATACCGGCGTGGCGGTTAACCCGGAAGATCCGCGTTATAAAGATCTGATTGGCAAATTTGTGCTGCTGCCGCTGGTGAATCGCCGTATTCCGATTGTTGGCGATGAACACGCCGATATGGAGAAAGGCACCGGCTGCGTGAAAATCACCCCGGCGCACGACTTTAACGACTATGAAGTCGGACGTCGTCACAAGCTGCCAATGATCAATATCCTGACCTTTGACGGCGATATCCGTGACAGCGCACAGGTTTACGATACCAACGGTGAAGAATCGACGGTATATGACGGCGCAATCCCGGCAGAATTCCAGAATCTGGAACGTTTCGCTGCGCGTAAAGCGATTGTCGCTGCGGTTGACGCCCTTGGCCTGCTGGAAGAGGTCAAGCCACACGATTTGACCGTGCCTTACGGCGACCGTGGCGGCGTGGTTATCGAACCGATGCTGACCGATCAGTGGTACGTCCGTACCGCGCCGCTGGCAAAAGTAGCAGTAGAAGCGGTAGAGCAAGGCGATATCCAGTTTGTGCCTAAGCAGTACGAAAATATGTACTTCTCGTGGATGCGCGATATTCAGGACTGGTGTATTTCACGTCAGCTGTGGTGGGGACACCGTATCCCGGCCTGGTACGACGAAGCGGGTAATGTTTACGTTGGTCGCAACGAAGCAGAAGTGCGCGCGGAAAATAATCTCGGTGCAGAGATTGCCCTGCGTCAGGACGAAGACGTACTGGATACCTGGTTCTCATCCGGTCTGTGGACCTTCTCCACCCTCGGCTGGCCAGAAAACACCGAAGCGTTGCGTACCTTCCACCCGTCCAGCGTGCTGGTCAGCGGCTTCGATATTATCTTCTTCTGGATTGCGCGCATGATCATGCTGACCATGCACTTTATCAAAGATGAAAATGGCAAGCCGCAGGTACCGTTTAACACCGTCTATATGACCGGTCTGATCCGCGATGACGAAGGACAGAAGATGTCCAAGTCCAAAGGTAACGTTATCGATCCACTGGATATGGTTGACGGTATTTCGCTGGAAGATCTGCTGGAAAAACGTACCGGTAATATGATGCAGCCGCAGCTGGCGGAGAAAATCCGTAAGCGTACCGAGAAGCAGTTCCCGAACGGTATCGAACCACACGGTACCGATGCGCTGCGCTTTACGCTGGCGGCGCTGGCGTCGACCGGTCGCGATATCAACTGGGATATGAAGCGCCTCGAAGGTTATCGCAACTTCTGTAATAAGCTGTGGAACGCCAGCCGCTTTGTACTGATGAACACCGAAGATCAGGATTGTGGTCAGAACGGCGGCGAAATGGTGCTGTCACTGGCCGATCGCTGGATTCTGGCGGAATTCAATCAGACGGTGAAAGCATATCGTGAAGCGCTGGATAGCTATCGCTTTGATATCGCTGCTAACATTCTGTATGAATTCACCTGGAACCAGTTCTGTGACTGGTATCTGGAGCTGACTAAACCCGTGATGAACGGCGGCAGCGAAGCGGAACTGCGCGGTACGCGCCATACGCTGATTGAAGTGCTGGAATCGCTGCTGCGTCTGGCGCATCCGATTATTCCATTTATCACCGAAACCATCTGGCAGCGGGTGAAAGTGCTGAAGAACATCAGCGACGACACCATTATGCTGCAACCGATGCCGGCATTTGATACGGCGAAGGTGGATAGCGCAGCGCTGGCGGATACCGAATGGCTGAAGCAGGCGATCATCGCGGTCCGTAATATTCGTGCCGAAATGAACATTGCACCAGGTAAACCGCTGGAAGTGCTGTTGCGTGGCGCCAGTGCGGAAGTCCAGCGCCGTGTTAATGATAACCGCAGCTTCCTGCAAACGCTGGCGCGTCTGCAGAGCATCACCCTGCTGCCAGCCGAAGATAAAGGGCCAGTCTCCGTTACCAAACTGATTGATGGCGCAGAGCTGCTGATCCCGATGGCGGGCCTGGTGGATAAAGCCGCCGAGCTGGATCGTCTGGCGAAAGAAGTGACCAAACTGGAAGTCGAGATTGACCGTATTGCCGGTAAACTGTCGAACGAAGGTTTTGTGTCACGCGCGCCGGAAGCGGTGGTGGCGAAAGAGCGTGAGCGCATGGAAGAGTGCGAACAGGCTAAAGTGAAACTGATTGAACAGCAGGCAGTTATCGCCGCGCTGTAATCTGTAAGCAGCGTGGCCGGATTCGTCTGGCCGCGCTGTGATTACACGCCTTCCGCTGCTTTTTTGATTGCCTCAATTCGTAACGGCATATCCGGATGCGTACTCAGCCATTCAGGTAGTTTGCCGCCGTGACTTTCCCGCTCTCCCTCCTGCTGGATTACCGCATACATTTTCGCCATTTCAGTCAGCGAGCGCCCCTGTGCGGCCATCTGCGCAATCGCCCAGTTATCAGCTTCACGCTCCATACCGCGCGAAAAGTGCATCTGATTGAGAAACGCCGCCGACTGTAACAGCGTATCGCCAATGCCACTGACATCACCGGTCATCCACATATAGCTGAGTGACACCAGCGATGAGCGCACCAGCATCCGCATCGGATGGCGCCAGCGGTGGTGTCCCATCTCATGCAGCATCACTGACGCCAGCGCATCATCACCCGGCGCCAGCCTGACCAGTTGATCGCTGATAATCAGAGTGCCATCCGCCAGCATAAAGGCGCCAGGCCCGCCGGGGGTTTGCATCAGCTTAAGCTGCGGCAGCAGGGTGTCGTCCAGCTCTGGTGATGCCGCCAGCACGCGGTAAAACAGCTGAGTCACCTGTTGCTGTTGCGCGTCAGAAAGCTGGCTGTCGTGAAAACCTGCCTGCTTTAGCAGCTGTAACGTCTGGTAGCCAACCTGCTGTTCCACATAGCCAGGAATATGCAGCGCCAGATGACGACTGGCAAACGGCAGCAGAACCCAGATATACACCACTATCAGCAGCAGCGTGGCCAGCAGTGTGGCAAACACCCCGCGCTTATTGCGCTCCAGACGATGGATCCAGCTTTCGCGGCGGTGTTGCGTCACCCACTGCTGCAGCTGGGCATCATCATCAGGCACAAAACGTCCGCCGTCAGCAAAAGTGATGGTCAGCGGAATCGCGCCTAAGGCTTCCGACAGCGTGATATCTTTGAGCAGAAACTGTGTTTCTGTTTGCGCCAGATGCAGCGAGAAATGGCGAGGGTGTAAGCTAAGACGGGCAGCCTCGCGAGCTGCCCGTCCTGGGTGCTGATAATAACCGCTAAGATGCACGGATTTAGATCCCGACGTTAAGGTCAAATGCCTGGGCGACTTCTTCCGCTACGGCAGTGTGCGCCGACTGCTGGTGAGCATGGACATTTAGCAACGCCATATCGCCCTCCAGCGCGGTGCATTTTGCCAGGTAACGCGCCATACGGATTTCCGCAACCGGCGTACCGAAGCCAAGGGTGAAAATAACGATCAGCGTATTAGTTAACATCAACAGCAAAAACGGCATCGTCTGCAAATCTGACTTAAGTTGAATATTATCGCCAAGCGTAGTCTGTTTAAACAGGTAATTACGCTGGGCGACCATTAACCAGCCAGCAGATATCAGGCCACCGAAGATTAAAACCACAAAGGTCAATAACAGGCTGGCGATATTGCCCAGCAGCAGGTTATTCATCATCTCGGGATCGCCACCGTAAGCTACCGCAAAAAACAGTGACGTGAATAGCGAACTAATCAGCAAACCAGCGACAATCAGGAATGGCGCCATAATTAAGAAACTGACCAGCACCATCTTAATATAGGTTTTCTTGCTTAAATTTGCCTTAAAAGGCAGATCGCCAAACGCCATATTGTTGACATACAGATCGTGATTCAGCGCCGCAACAATTCCCTGGATAACTGACAGACCAACAATCAGCATCACGAAGGTCAGTAAGCCGATCACCAGCATGGTGGTTATATTACCCGCACCGGCGGCGGTAAGGCCAACCAGCGTCAGCAGCAGATAGAGCGCCAGCACCAGCAATACCGGGCAGAGATACATCGTCCAGTACGCGCGACCAATCCGGCAGTGATAGTTAAAACGCACGCCGCGATAGCTGCTCATCAGCGCGTTATAGCGCCAGCTGCGGATCACAATCCACGGGATCAGCGCCAGAAATGCCAGCATAAACAGTAATGAAATAGTGGGCATCACAGCGGCGAGAATAAAGAAAGCCATCATGCCGACAATAACGATAATCCGCCCCTTTAAAATATCGACTGGGCGGGCATGATAATCAAAACGGTCGCCGGCAATTTCGGTATTACCATAAAAATAACGGCGACGGCGCACGGTAGCCCAGGCGGAATAAATTCCCAGCGTGACAATAGTCAGTAATGCATTGACCAGCCAGATTGAAAAGTATTCGCCAGACTTGCCGTGAAATAGCACGGCATGGCGTTGTGCAGGTGAGGTATTAATTGCCATAAATTTTCTTCCTGAAAAAATAAAAAACCGCGCCAGGAAACTGGACGGCGTGTTAGCGATTATTATTTGCGCGCATATTTAAACATGGACGTCAGCAACCGACAATAAGTAATTCTCATTTCGATCGCCATGCAGGCGTTAAGCGTTTACCGCAGATATCCCCGGCAACAGCATTGCATCCACTGTCTGGCGATGTTATTACACTCCATCATCAACATTTCTATTGAGTGAGCAGCATGATAACCGCAACTCAGGCTGGCGTGCGGGTACGCCCGATTACGCCGACAGACAATCCGCTTATCGCCCGGGTGATCCGCGAGGTTTCCGCCGAGTTTGGCCTGACGGCGGATAAAGGCTATACGGTATCCGATCCTAACCTGGACCGTTTGTTCGAGCTGTACAGTGAAGCCGATAGCGCTTACTGGGTGGTGGAGCTGGATGGCGTGGTGGTCGGTGGCGGTGGCGTCGCGCCACTGCTGTGCAGTGAACCCGATATCTGTGAACTGCAGAAGATGTACTTTTTACCTGCGGTGCGCGGTTTAGGTCTGGCGCGTACGCTGGCATTGCAGGCGATGGACTTTGCCCGCGAGCGCGGTTTTAAACGCTGCTATCTGGAAACCACCGCCTCGCTGACGCGGGCGATTAAGCTGTATGAGCAGCTGGGTTTCCGCCATATTGACGGCCCAATGGGCTGTACCGGGCATGTGGATTGTGAAGTGACGATGATTCGCGATTTGTAAGGGCTGTCTGGGCGCAGGCATGCGCCCTTTTAAGGTCAACTACTGAAGGTCAAAATCAAGGGCATTTCGTTCGTCCTGAAGGCCGACCGACCAAGGGCCGGCAATTGCCCCGGCCCTTGGAACCCGCGCTTATGTCGGCATCATCGCCGCTGCGCGGTTCCCTCCAAAATTTGAGCCAACCTCAGGACCAGTCGCGACGCGTTCCCTACGCGGCGCTCCTTCTCGCGGCGTCCATGCCGCTCGTTCCTGGCTGGCTTAAATTTTCTCGGCGATTCTGACGACATCTCCTCCCACACCTCACCATTCTGCAAATCATCACACGTTAAAAACCTCCAATGTCACATTGATGGTTTTGACCTGGAGGCGGCATAAAAGAACGCTGAGTAAAAACCTCACTCCAGGATGAGCCGCATGGACGCGGCGAAAGAGTTGGCCGCGTATGGAACGCGTCCAACTCGGTCCGTCAGGAGGGAGGTTTTTACGAAGGGACCCGCACAGCGGGCGTTCGCCCTGCCGCAAGCGCGGATTGTTAAGGCCCGCGCTTACGGGCCTTAACTCGCTCGCCACGTGGGCGAGCGAAACGCCTTTGACTTCGACTTTGCTCTGGTCTTCAAGCGCAGCGCTATTTACTTCTGCAAACGATCCAGCAACTTCTGATGAATGCCGCCAAAACCACCGTTACTCATCACCAGCACCGTATCGCCCGGCTGCGCGACTTTCGCCACCATCTCCACCAGCGTATCCACGTCCGAGCTCCAGTGGGCAGGCTGCATGCAGGCGTCGGCCACTTCCGATACCTGCCACGGGATATGATGCGGCTGCAACAGGAACACTTCATCGGCACGGGCTAAGGCAGGCGCCAGGTCATCCTTGCTGATGCCCATCTTCATGGTATTGGAACGCGGTTCCAGCACCGCCAGAATGCGCGCCGTGCCGCCCACTTTGCCACGCATGGCCGAAAGCGTCGCCAGAATGGCGGTCGGATGATGGGCAAAATCGTCGTAGACTTTAATGCCGTTGCTTTCACCACGCAGCTCCAGACGGCGGCGCGCATTGATAAAATCATTCAGCGCGCGCCCGGCATCTTCCGGTTTCACACCGACATGACGCGCGGCAGCAATCGCCATCAGGCCGTTATGCATATTATGTTCGCCGACCAGCGCCCAGTTGACCTCCGCCACCGCCTCACCATCAAGCCACACCTGCCAGTGCGAGGCGTCCGCTGACAGCTTCTTCGCCTGCCACTTACCGCCGTCGCCGATATGCTCCTGCTCGCTCCAGCAGCCCATCGCCATCACCTGCTTAAGCTGCGGATCGTGCTCCGGCAGCAGAATTTTGCCCTGCCCCGGGACAATGCGGATCAGATGGTGGAACTGCTTCTGAATCGCACGCAGATCGTCAAAAATATCCGCATGATCAAATTCCAGATTATTCAGGATCAGCGTACGCGGACAGTAATGCACAAACTTCGAGCGTTTGTCGAAAAATGCGCAGTCATACTCATCCGCCTCAATCACGAAGAATGGGCTTTTTCCTAAAGTTGCCGAAACGGCAAAATTTCCCGGTACTCCGCCGATCACAAAGCCCGGTTCCAGCCCGCAGGCCTGTAAAATCCACGCTGTCATGCCTGCGGTAGTGGTTTTACCGTGGGTTCCGGCCACTGCAATCACCCAACGGTCACGCAGCACAAAATCATGCAGCCATTGTGGGCCGGAGAGGTAAGGAATGTTACGTTCCAGCACCGCTTCAACACAGGCATTGCCGCGTGTCATCGCATTGCCGATAATCACCAGGTCCGGTGCCGGATCAAGCTGACTGGCATCATAACCCTGAATTAAATCAATACCTTGCTCTTCCAGCAAAGTACTCATCGGCGGATAGACGTTCGCATCAGATCCGGTCACTTCATGCCCGAGCGAGCGCGCCAGCATCGCCAGACCGCCCATGAAAGTACCGCAGATACCGAGAATATGAATACGCATAAAAGGTCCATTACTTTAGAGTTCGGCGCACAGTTTAGCGCCGAGTTACTCGGGAAGAAACGGATTTGGACTATGGTCTTTGCCGTTCCATCGGCTAAACTGCGTACGAATACGTTAGCGGCTCGTCAAACATGCTGCTACTCAACCGCAGATTCAGGGATTGTGTTATGAAAACGTTAGGCGAATTTATCGTCGAGAAGCAACATGACTTTCCTCACGCCACAGGTGAACTGACGGCACTTCTTTCCGCTATCAAACTGGGTGCGAAAATCATCCACCGTGATATCAACAAGGCCGGACTGGTTGATATTCTCGGCGCCAGCGGCGTGGAAAACATTCAGGGCGAGCAACAGATGAAACTCGACCTGTTTGCCAATGAAAAGCTGAAAGCAGCACTGAAAGCGCGTGGCATTGTTGCCGGTATCGCATCCGAAGAAGAAGACGAGATCGTTATCTTCGAGGGCGTGGAAAACGGTAAGTACGTGGTATTAATGGATCCACTGGACGGCTCATCCAATATCGATGTTAACGTCTCGGTTGGCACCATCTTCTCTATCTATCGTCGCATTACACCGCCAGGCACGCCGGTCACTGAAGAAGATTTCCTTCAGCCAGGCAGCCAGCAGGTTGCGGCAGGCTACGTGGTGTACGGCTCCTCCACCATGCTGGTGTATACCACCGGTTGTGGCGTCCATGCCTTCACTTACGATCCTTCGCTCGGCGTATTCTGCCTGAGCCAGGAACGTATGATGTTCCCGGAGAAAGGTTATACCTACTCGATTAACGAAGGGAACTATATCCGCTTCCCGCAGGGCGTGAAAAAATATCTGAAGTTCTGCCAGGAAGAGGATAAACCGACTAACCGTCCGTATACCTCACGTTATATCGGTTCACTGGTGGCGGACTTCCACCGTAACCTGCTGAAGGGCGGCATCTACCTCTATCCAAGCACCGCCAGCCACCCACAGGGTAAGCTGCGCCTGCTGTATGAGTGCAACCCGATGGCGTTCCTTGCCGAACAGGCGGGTGGTAAAGCCAGTGACGGTAAAAATCGTATTCTCGACCTGCAACCGGAAACGCTGCATCAGCGTAGTCCGTTCTTTGTCGGTAACGAAGCGATGGTTGACGATACTGAACGCTTTATGCGCGAGTTCCCGGACCAGTAAATTGTAATATGCAGGGGAGCCGTTCCCGGCTCCCGTCTGCCTCGCCGCCGGGCGGCGAAAACGCCGCCCCTACAGTTTATGCGCTATGTAGCTTAAACACCGCCATACTCTCCACCAGCTGCTGCGACTGCTCTTCCAGCGACTGCGTTGCCGCTGACGCCTGTTCGACCAGCGCCGCATTCTGCTGCGCTACTTCATCCATCTGCGTGACCGCCTGATTTACCTGCTCAATGCCATGACTCTGCTCCTGCGAAGCGCTGGAGATCTCTTTCATCAGGGTAGTGACGCGCATCACTTCGCTGGAGATCTCATCCATGGTTTCCCCGGCCTGGGTCGCCATCTGATTACCTTCACCGACGCGGGTTTGTGATTCAGCAATCAGCACGCGAATCTCTTTCGCCGCAGTCGCGCTGCGCTGCGCCAGTTCACGCACTTCGGTCGCCACCACCGCAAAGCCACGCCCCTGTTCACCGGCACGCGCCGCTTCCACCGAGGCATTCAGCGCCAGAATATTGGTCTGGAAGGCAATGCCGTCGATCACGCTGAGAATATCGGCGATCCGTGCGGAACTGTGGGAGATTTGCTGCATTTTCTCGATAACATAACAGACCACTTCGGCGCCCCGGTCGGCGGTATCGGATACGCTGCGCGCCAGCTGATGAGCATTCTGCGCGTTTTCCGCATTGAGCTTCACCGTCGCGGTAAGCTGTTCCATACTGGCGGCGGTCTGCTCCAGCGAGGCCGCCGACTCTTCGGTGCGCGCGGAGAGGTTAAGGTTACCGGCGCTCAGCTCGCGGCTGCCAACATCAATTTGCAGGCTGGCGTCACGCACCCGGCTGACCGACTCCTGCAAGGCAACCTGCATACTGCCTAAGGCGGAATTAAGCCGTCCCAGCTCGGAACAACCCCCTTGCGGCACCTGCTGAGTAAGATCGCCTGCCGCCACATACTCCAGATGCACCACGGCGTTATCCAGCGGCTTCAGCAGCAGGTTGCGTAAAATAAACCATGCCAGCACCACCAGCAGCAGCGTTAGCAGGCCGCAGAAGGCGATCAGTATCTTCATCTGCAGTTCATTTTTCGCCGCCTGCGCCAGCTGATCGGCGCTGACCTGATTGGCATACTCACCAAAGGCCGTCACCGCATCGCTAAACTGCATCGTCAGCGCGGTAATATTACCTTCCAGCTGCTCATAGTAAGCATCGACATCCTGCTTATTTAACGCAGCCACCAGCGGCGTCATGCCGTTATCCATATAGTTCTGATAACTGCTGACCACCGCATCCGCCAGCTGTTTACCATGGGCGGTAACGGTACCGGCATCGACAAAACGTTTCAGATCGATCTTTGACTGCTCAAGATAACCCAGTGCTCGCTTAACCTGGGCCGCGCCTTCATCGGTTAATCCCACTTCCATTTTACGAATCGCCAGCGCCGCCACGACACGCACACGCAGCAGATTGCTGTTACTCAGATACAAGCTATTCTGTTCGATACCCTGAATGCGGTTAATCGCATCCAGTGATTGGGTTCCTTTGTTAATTGCGGTAATGCCCATAATGCTGACTACCAGCAGCAGCAGCGTCATTAATGCCAGTAAAGCCAACAGCCCGGTACGGATTGAGATTTTGTTTAGCATGAGGTATTCCCTATTGCGGAAAAAGGCAAAAAATCCTGAAGCCTAAAAGCGCAGAAGTTATCGGCAATTCCCCGACTAAACTTTAACCCTGCTGACGATGTTTTTATTGAACACCGGCAACAGATAATTCACGCTTAATTAATCGCGCTATATGAAATTATGGAATCAACCGATGAAAAAAATCCTGCTCATCCTCTGTCTGGCGCTGCCCACAGCGGCTTTTTCCGCCGATAATCCGCTTGATAGCGCGCTGGAGAGCTGTCTGAACAGCCACTCATCGACCGTCGGCATATCGCAATGCTATGACGCCGCTAATAAGTCATGGGATAAGGAGATGAACCGGCAGTACCAGACAGTAATGAAAAAACTTAACAGTGAGCAAAAAGCCAAATTACGCGATGCGCAGCGCAACTGGCTGAAGTATCGCGACAGCTGGCTGGCCGCGGCTAAAAGCTGGTATCTGGCTGAACAAGGCACCATGGCCGGAGTGTCGCTGGGGGCGCAGGGCGTACAGCTGATTAAAAATCAGGCGCTGCTGCTGAAATCCCTTAATCAGGGCAGCTGTGCGAATCCTGATGATTGTCAGTGAGATAGAGTGATAAGGTAAAGAGCACGCTTTTTTCTCTTTCCGGAGCCACAGATGGCCGCCTACTCGTCGTTAATTATCCTGATCCTGCTCGGTGGACTGAGTTTTTTTGTCCATAACACCGCTGTCACCGTATCGATTCTGGTTCTGCTGGTGATCAAAATCACCCCGCTGTCGCAGTTCTTCCCTTATGTGGAAAAACAGGGCATTACGCTGGGGATTATTATTCTGACCATTGCGGTGATGGCGCCGCTGGCCAGCGGTTCGCTGCCTTCCAGCACCTTGCTGAAATCGTTTCTGGACTGGAAATCGCTGCTGGCGATTGCGGTGGGAATTTTTGTTTCCTGGCTCGGGGGGCGTGGCGTCTCGCTGATGAGCAGCCAGCCAACCATTGTTGGCGGCTTACTGATTGGCACCATTATCGGCGTCTCGCTGTTTCGTGGCGTACCCGTTGGCCCACTGATTGCCGCCGGTATTGTGTCGCTGTTTGTGATTAATAAATAGTCAGCCACCCGGCGCAGTTAACAGGGTTTTCGCCAGCGTCAGATAGCCCTGCCGATTTGCCAGCAGATCGATACTGAAGTGCTCGACGGTTTTTTGCTGCTGCATCGCCATGCGCCGCAGCAGGCCGTAAGCGCTGTCTTCATCCAGTTCAAGCTGTTGCATCAGCCATAACTGGGCGGAGAACAGAAAACGCCGCGCCTTCAGCCGTTCATCCTGGCGTTGCAGCTGCGCAGTCAGCGCCTGCTGCCGGGCATCAGCCGCCAGCGCCAGCGTTAATGCCGTCATCACGCCATCAAAACGCACCGGTTTACGCATATAACCGGAAATCTGCTGCTCAATAATCCATTGCAGGCGCGAGGGCGTCTCCATGGTGGTCAGCACAATTTTCGGTAACTCAGGCCACGGCAGACGGTGTGTCGGATGGAACAGCTGCGGGTTGTCGCCATCAAACATCACCAGTTGCTGACCGTCAAAGGCTTCCGGCGGCGGAAACTGTTCGTGGAAGCAGGCTTCGACGCCAAGCCGCGCGAACTGCTGTTGCAGATGCTGTGCATCACGCCCGTTGCAGCCAATGGCGCACACTTTCAGGCCACGCATGCGCACTCTGGCGCCCGCCATCAGGCGCTGCCCTCTTGCGCCAGGAGCGCCAGATCGACCCAGGTTAACCAGGGATCGGGTTTTACCGCTTCAGGCGCCTGCCAGAAGGTTTGCAGCACCCCCTGCTCACAGCGCGCCATATGTGGCGTCAGCCAGGCATGATTATTATCGGCATCAATGCGTACTTTGCCTGCCGGAGCGTCAATCTCATCCTGCCAGACCGCTTCACGCACCCCAACCACTTCGTCGCTGCCGCTGCGATTGATCGCCCGCGCCAGAAACTGCCCGGCCAGCCATGCAGCCTGCGAATCCACCGAGGGCGAACTGTGGTCGCCAAAACGCTGACGATAGCGGCGCAGAAAGCGCTGGTTCTGTGGCGTATCAATTGACTGAAACCATACCGAAGAGACCAGATAGCCCTCCAGCGCTTCCGCGCCAATCAGTCTGACCTCGGGTTCACACAGCGTCAGGCTCAGTTTAATCAGGGTGTCGGAGGCAAGAAAAGGATGCTGCTGAGCAGCGGCGTGCCAGGCGTGGTAGAAACGATAGGCGGAAACCCCCACCAGCGTCGCCAGTACCACCTTTGGTTTTTTGGCAATAATGTCGTCAATAATCGCCTGAACTTCGGTTTCGCCCAGCGGCAGCAGCTGGCTGGCCACCAGTTCACCGCCGACCGGCTCAATCACTTCGCGGGTAATGCGATCAATTTCCCATGACCAGACATAGTTGGAACCGACATGGTAGATCTGCGGCTGATGATGCTCCAGCAACCAGCTGAGCATCGGAATCACATGCTGATTCGGTGCTGCGCCGAGGTAAATCACATTATTGCTGCTTTCAAACCCCTCATAGCGCGCCGAGTGCCACAGCAGGGCATTGGCCCCTTCGATTAATGGCAGCATCACCTTACGCGAAGCCGAAGTGTAGCAACCAACAATATGGCGCACGCCATGGCGATACAGCAGGTCGTAGCAATATTCGTAGTACTTATCCAGCGAACCGCCGGGGTCGTAGACAATCGGCGCCAGCGTAAAGTTAAACGCCGGGTCGGCATTAATCTCTTCAATCGCCAGCATAATGCCATTGACCATTTCACGGCCAATCACGCCATAATCGCCGGAGACGGAGTAGAGAATGCCCACCGGGATAACCGTTTTTTTATCACCGGCATCGCCGTTTAACTGCATAGATCTCTCCTGGAGTGCGGCCCGCAGGCCGCCGCTAAATGGATTCATGTCGCACGTCTGGTCACCAGTGCGCGGTAATAGTGTGGCTGACGCATCAGTACCAGATCTTTACGCCGCACCACATGGGTCGGATATGGCGTACTGCTGTCGCCGGTATCAATCGTCAGGGTCACCATGCCTTCCGTCTGCATCACTTTGGCTTCACTGCGCGGGAAAGCAAAGGTATCCGGGCCATAAATACCGCTAATGCCGAAACTGCCCGTTTGCTCATCGCAGCTGTTGGCAAAAGCCAGCCACAGGTTGTTCTCGCCCGCGCGCACCCGTGGCAGCAGGCAGTGCAGCGGATCGACGCCGGTGGGAATCGGATAGTTATGGCGAATTACCGTGCCGCTATGCGCCAGCGGCAGCGGTTCAGCCAGCGCCGCCGGACAGGCCAGCAGATCGCAGCCTTCAAGAGCAAGAATACGACCCGCCTCCGGGATCAGCAAATCTTCCCCCAGCAGCAAGCCCACGCGACCACAAGGCAGATCGGCGGTGACCCAGCTGTCTCCTGCCGTCGCCCAGCGCTGATCGGCGGCATTAAGATGGATCTGGCGATAGTTAGCAATCACCCCTTGCGCACCAACCAGCAGCGCGCTGTTATAGAATGTATCCCCTTCCTGCTCAATCCAGCCGGTCAGCAACGCCATATCCAGTTCCACTGCCAGTTGCAGGAACTGTGCTACTACCGGATGGCTGGCAGTCATCGCCTGTTCACGTCCGCTGCCACCAGTTAGCGCCTTTTCCGGGAAAACCATCAATTCAACGCCCGCGCGTTTCGCCGCCTGCGCCATCTCACGCATCTTACGCAGATTCAGATCCGGCCCTATCTGCGGCGTAAACTGCGCCACCGCCACTGGCGACTGCTTGCCCCGCGGCAGTGGCTCCATGCCGTATAAGCCAAAGAAATCGCCGGGATTCCAGATAAAGGTATTGGTCATCAGACGCTGGTACAACTCCGGGCGGCGTTTCGCCAGCGCCGGATTGTGCTGTGGCAGCTGAATCTGCGCCGCCACAATGCCGTCGCCGCTGTCACGGGCGGCCAGCAGCTGACCGTCGCCGTCCACCACGCAGCTGCCGCCGCTAAACTGCACGCCGCGCTCCCAGCCCCAGCGGTTACTCTCAATCAGCGCGCAGCCATTTTCCCATGCCCGGGTCAGCCAGTAAGGCGCCGGGGTGCGTTCCGCCAGCCAGTTGCTGATATGGCAGATAATCTGCGCGCCACCGACCG
Organism: Winslowiella toletana; assembly: GCF_017875465.1. Classification (NCBI taxonomy): domain Bacteria; kingdom Pseudomonadati; phylum Pseudomonadota; class Gammaproteobacteria; order Enterobacterales; family Erwiniaceae; genus Winslowiella; species Winslowiella toletana. Next base: position 2,996,192 of record NZ_JAGGMQ010000001.1, on the reverse strand, counting down.
CCGCCAGACGTGCGGTTTCGATAAAGTGAATATCCATGCAGATCAGCAAGGCGATATTGCCAATCGGCGTAGCGAATACCTGATGGCCGAGATCGCCATTGGCCGCCCATTTCGGTTCGGAAATATAGGGGTGAGTCTTGCGATGCACGCCAATCACCCCTTGCGGACCAATCAGCACCGCGCTGTTGTAGTAAAGTCCGCTCTCAGCATCCACTTCCGGCATCCCCAGTACCAGATAGCAGTTATGCTCGCGCGCCAGGGCGCTGAAGCGCTGACAGGTTGCGCCGTCGACGGTTTCCACAAAGGGGGCGACCTCATTGCGATTACGCCAGCAGTAACCAGTGGTGCCCATTTCCGGCATCACAATCAGCCGGGCGCCATCCTGCGCTGCAGCATCCGCCAGCGCCAGCAGCTGGCTGATGTTCTCTTCTTTACGAAACTGCGTCGGTTCAAACTGAATCGCCGCGACCTGCAAATGTGTATCGGTCATTATTCAGCTTCCTTGTTCAGTTGCGGAGCAAGCTGTGGTTTCGGGCCACTGTAAGCATCAGATGGCCGCCAGCGGGTCGGCATATCCGTCGGGAAGGTTTTGAAGTAGTACTGACCACGGGTTGCGACGCTGATAATCACATGGATCACCGGCCCCACCAGCATGGCGATAAACGACGCATAAACCATCGGGTAGAGCCCCAACACGCCCGCCGCGCCGACGGCCACCGCCACTAACAACGCAATGGTGCCTGACGGGTTCCACATCCGCAGATACTCTTTGCGGTACTCAACAAAGTCGGTCGGCGCCAGCCTGAACACTTTGCGGCAGATAAAGTAGTCGGCCAGAATGATAAATACCCAGGTGTTGGTCAGAATGCCGGTAATCGACAGGAAGGTGCCGGTATATTGCAGGATATTAAAGACATAGAAGATTACTCCCAGCGCCCACACCAGCACCATCCACCACTGACGGCCTGGACGGTAATTAAAGGCCATATCCATGGTGTTCGACAGCGCAATCGAGCCGGAGTAGAGGTTCAGCACGTTGATGCGGATCTGGGTAATAATCGCGAACAGTACACCGGTCAGCGCAATAATCAGCGGAAAGACAAAGCCCGGATCCAGCGCCAGTGCCCAGGCATCGCCCTGCGCAATATGTGGCATCAGGGTATAAGCCATAAAAGCGCCGAACAGCATCACCACCACGATTGGGATCAGCATCCCCAGCATAATGGTGGCGGTGCCTTTGTGTGTCACACCTGGTTTAGCAAAGCGCCCATAGTCGGTGGCCATCAGCCCCTGGAACACAATCTGCCCGTTGGCCATATTCATCACCAGCCACAGCGCATTGCTGTCCACTGCGCCCTGCGCATGCCAGCCCGAGAATCCCACCGGCTGATAGTGATGGGTCAGCTGCCAGATGCAGAAACCAAACAGCAGGATAAAGATCGGTACACCCCAGGTTTGCAGGAACTGCATTGAGGACATACCTTTCCAGACAAACCAGATCGCCACCAGCCCGGTAACGGCAAATATCGCCACGCCCGCCAGGGAATTCACCTCCACGCCGGCATAGTTGGCAATCGCATGTGAGACGATGGTGCCTTCAAACAGGAAGTAGAAGATAAAGTTAATCGCGTAAATCAGCGAGGTAAACGCCGAGCCCATATAACCGAAGCCAAGGCCGCGCGTCATCAGGTTCAGCGACAGTCCCTCCTTGCTCGCCAGCTTCATAATGCAGGAGCCTATAATCGTCGCGAACACCACCATATAAGCAATCGGCAGCAGCAGCGTAGGCCAGCCAACCTTGTAACTCATATCCGCGCCGAGACTAAACCAGAACATCGCCGTGGAGTTGCCCAGCAACACCAGAATAATCGCCGGGATTGGCCAGCGATAATGGGTTGGCACCCGCCCTACCGCATAATCCTCGACCGCTTCAGCCTCAGTAATATCCTGTGGTCCCTGGAACCACTGTTTAAGTTTTCCCATGATGACTCTCCAAAAATGAAAAAAGCCCCGCCGACTCTGAGAGTCGACGGGGCTTCTTTGCCTGATGATAAATTGTATGCGCCCTGCATAGCACAGCGCTGATTATGTGACCGCAGCAGGCGACGTTGCCTGTATCAGCCTGGGCTGACCATGGCGGTAATTAATCACAGCAAACTCTATGCCAGGTTTTGGCTGACTGATATTGCGCGCTTTTCTGCGCGCCACGGCGCTATCCGGAGTGGTGTTGCACAGTGGCGGTGCAGCACTGCACCAGAATATCCGCTGACCATGGAGCATTCTGAAAGCGGAAAAAGAGGCAATACTTTCATAACCAGTTGGCTATAATAGCCGTCACTCGACTGAAGACTATTGAAGGAATACGAGATGAGTTTGAACCATGTTCCAGCGGGTAAAGACCTGCCAGAAGATATCTATGTGGTCATTGAGATCCCGGCCAACGCCGATCCAATCAAATATGAAGTAGATAAAGAGTCTGGCGCGCTGTTCGTTGACCGTTTTATGTCTACCGCCATGTTTTACCCGTGCAACTATGGTTACATCAACCACACTCTGTCTCTGGATGGTGATCCGGTTGACGTGCTGGTGCCGACCCCCTATCCACTGCAGCCTGGCTCAGTAATTCGTTGCCGTCCGGTTGGCGTGCTGAAAATGACCGACGAATCTGGCGAAGATGCGAAACTGGTTGCTGTTCCGCACACCAAGCTGTCTAAAGAGTACGATCACATCAAAGATGTGAACGACCTGCCAGAACTGCTGCGTGCGCAGATCACTCACTTCTTCGAGCAATATAAAGCGCTGGAAAAAGGCAAATGGGTGAAAGTTGAAGGCTGGGACAATGCTGCAGCGGCTAAAGCTGAGATTGTGACCTCTTTCGAACGCGCAAAAAACAAATAAGCCTTTATCCTGGCTTATAAAAAACCGGGAACTTTGCGTTTCCGGTTTTTTTACCTGATTTTCAGCAAATAACAACCTGCCGTATATTGCACTTTTTTTATAACTCATATTTCCTCTCTGATTAAGATCTCTCCTTGTCGTCCTGGTTACTATTTTCGCGGCGAGAAGACGTCTTATTAATTATTTTCCAAAAAAGAGAGCATTAAATGGCTATTCCATCAATTTCTGGCTGCGGTTTTCCCCCTCCAGTTTCTCAACAGCAGGATTACAGTAATGCCTGTGTTACTGAACTTAACGCCAATCACAAACCCTCTGAAGCTGAGAGCATGCAAGGTAAGACATTGATAAACAACCTTTGTAAACCGGGCGGCGAGGACCACACGCATGCGATTCAGCAGCTAAAAGATATGAAAATCGCGCTTTGTGCATTGCGGGAGCAAACATTTGAAGTCGTCAACCCATCAACCAGAGATGTTTATGGCAAACTTAAAGAGGGCTGCAACGGGAATGATCGGGATCAGTACATTCGCGCATTATGTCTTTTTAATGATATAAAAAAGGGGGTTGAAACAGAGCTGAAACAAAAAGGCATTACGATTAATGCTGTCAGTGACGAGCTTAACCCACATCATTGTGGCGCACTGTGGGGTGATATATTGGAATTAAATTATTTAGAGCAGGGGCTTGATATTCGTATTCCGAACCTGACATATAATCATGGCATCGACGAAGTTGGTTAAATAACACAAAGCAATCACATTCTGCCGATAATAAATGCTGAGACCATAAAACGATATTATGGTCTCAGCATCATCTGCCCATACAGGGTTCTAATCAACCAGCGTTGCCGGATTACGGTTCGCTGGCAATATCGGCATCCCGCTGCAGCCAGTCGCCACTTTCGATCCGTTGCCGGCCGGCAACGGATCGCTGATAGACATACAGCCAGGCACTGCCGTACGGCGTCTGCACTAACTGACGCTTATACTCTCCGCCTTTGCTACGCAGAGCATCCAGCTCTCCCAGCGTGCTGGCATCAATCCGGTAAACTTCGCAATAAACATGGCCTGCTCCTGCCACCACACCCGGGTAATGTCCCAGACTATAAAGTTCATAGCCTTCGATCAGATGATCGCCGAGCCACTGGCCGTTGGTCATCCAGTGGCTGTTACCCTGCTTGCGTCGTAAACTGCCATAGACAATTATTCGCATTGCTAAAACTCAAACTGATAGAGCACATCTAATGCCTGATCAATACCAGACACCGCTTCCAAATAGAGTTTGGGCATAAGGCGATAACGCAAGGTTAAGGTCGCCAGTGAATCAAATATGCCAACACCATATTTTACTTGTAGACCTGGCAGCACATAGCCGCTGACCTGCACCTGCTGGCTGTCGCCAACACCTGCGGTATCAAGCGCCAGATTGCTCACGCCGAATGTCTCGCCGATTTTACCCACAACCTGACCACTTTGTGCAACCCCTAAACCAACCAATGCTGAAGTTAATGCATTGCCGTCACCGTCGTTGCCCAATCCCTGACCGCGTAACAGATAGGATAATGCCTCCTGCTGCGACATGGCTGGATCGGAGAATACCTCTGCTTTCGGCTCATCGGCAAGGCCGGTGACGCGCAGACCCGCGGTCACATCATCTTCGGTGGCTTCCGGGTTACGGATCGCTTCAAGGTTGAGGTATGGCTGGTCCGGCGGGCCGGCAAATTGCAGCTCACCCTTGCGCACAATCAGATCCTGGCCATAAGCCTTAAAACTGCCATCCGGAATATTAATCTGCCCGTTCAGTCCCAGTCCGCGCTTATCCTGCACCAGTTTCAGATCGCCATTCAGCCGTGCTTTCAGGCCAAAGGCGCTGAGGCGCACATTGTTGCCGATATGGATCACCAGATTGCTGTTAATCGGAATCGCGGTCGATTTTGGCGCAATCGGCTGCAATTTTTCATCCAGCATCACTTCATCGGATGAGACACCCACCGCACTCTCCGGCACTTCCTGCACCGTGATGCGCGCCCATGGGATATCAACGCGACCATCCAGATTAAACATCGACGGCGTCGCCTGGAACACCAGGTCCGGTGAGACATCCATCCGCACCATCGGCGGCACGGTGACGCGCACTTTGTCACCTTTGGCCGCCACTCTGGCGCGCCAGTTATCCAGCTGGCTCCAGTCGGCGTCACCGTTGAGGTTAATCTGTCCCTGGGATGTCTGGATCAGTCCTTCCAGCGTCGAACTCATGCCGTTAAACAGCATCGTCAGATTGGCGCTGGTCAGATCCACCGGCATAAAGTTACCGTCGACATCGACATTGCGCAGCGCCAGCTGACCAAACACCTGTGGTCGTTGCAGATTGCCGCCAAGACGCAGGCTGGAATTCAGCACGCCAGCAATCTTCTCACCCTGCATCAGCGCCGGATTAAGCATCGCCAGCGACAGATCGGTAATATTGACGTTACCGGACAGCGTGCGCCGCCCCTGCGGATCAGCGATCTGTACATTGCCATCCAGCTGACCGTTATTGGCGATACGGATCAGCCAGTCAAGCTGCGCCCGGCCATTCTGCAGCCCGGCATTAAGATTCAGCGTATTAAAGGCAATCGGCAGCGTATTACCCTCGATATCCTGCTCAACCTTGACGCCATTGCCTTTCAGCGCCACTTTGCCCTGCGGCAGTTTACCGTCGGCGGTCCAGCTGACGCTGGCGTCACCGTTAAATACGCCGCTCAGTTTCGTTTCATCGGTCAGGAAAGGTTTGATCATCGCCAGGTCAAAGCGGTTTAACACCACGCGCGCATGGCCACTGGGACCGGCTTCTATCGCTTGCGGCACACACAGCTCCGCATTGGGGTTCTGCCAGCAGTGCGGGCCAATGGTGGCGGTCTGACGGCGGTTAAGATAGTCGATGGTCATCGCGCGCGACAGGCGCCACTCACCGACCGGGGTGGCAAAACGGGTGTTATTCAGCGATCCCTTCCAGCGTTGCTCTTTACGGTCAAAACTGCCGTCCACCGCCAGCTGGCCGGAAACCGGATCGCCCTGCACATTCAGCTTCAGCTGATGCTGTTTTTCATTCCCTTGCGCATTCAGCGTCAGCAGATTAATCGCCAGCGCATCCTGTTTCAGCTGTTCAACCCGCACCGCCAGCTTGCCGGCAATCTGATCGCTGGAGCGCACATCGCCATCCACCTTCACCCGGCCAATGCGCATCGCCTGCCAGCGCAGACCGGTGGCGGTAAGATCCGCCAGCAACTGCGGCGCCTGCAAATTACCGCGCGCCTTGATGCTGCCTTTCGCCACGCCACCCAGGCCTGGCAACGCATTATCCAGATGCTGCGCGTCGATATCAGCATCAAGATTCAGCGTTTCACCCAGCGAACCTTTAACATTGACGTTATTGCGTCCCAGCGCCAGCCTGATGCCGGGGATATTCCACTGGTTATAGCTGTTGCCATACAGCGAGCCATCGGCGCTGACCGCGTTCTGTTTGACGTTGCCACGCAATGCCAGTTCCGGCACGCGCATCTGCCAGCTGCCGCCATACAGGCTGCCGCGGGTAGTGATTTTGCCATCCAGCTTCGCTGGCCACTCCGGATACTCTCTGGCGGTATTGATGCCGGATAACAGCAGCTCACTGCGCCAGCTAATCGCTTTACTCCAGTCAACCACCGCACTGAGATCGGCGTGGCCCTGCAACGCCGCCAGCCGCAGTTTATCGAGGGTAAACTGCTCGATATTGCCCTTACCGTCGAGGCTGACCACAGCAGGAGGCACCGCCTCACCCTTCACGGCGGTACGCAGCGACATCACGTAATCAGTGGCTTTACCGCTAAATTTAAAGTTGAAATCATCCGCCTGATACTGCACCGGGCCGGTCAGTGGCCAGCGGAGTTGCGGACTGCTCAGCGTCATCTCCAGCGGCAAGCCGGCAGTGGCCAGCTCCGTTTGCGCATCAAACTGCGCCTGCACCGGACCGGAGAGATTCAGCGCCAGCTTCAGCTGGTCACGCATGCCGCCGCCAAGGTTGAGCTTAATTTTCTCGCCCTTAAGCGGATCGATATTCAGCGTGCTGTTAACATTAAAATCCACCGGCCAGTTATCGGCCAGACGCGCCTGACCGCTGGCATTCAGCAGTCCCTGCGGCGAGTCGACATCCAGCGTTTCAAGGCGCAGCAGGCGATCTTCGGTTTTCGCTTTTACCAGCAGGCGGTTGACCACAATCTCCGTATCACCGGTGATACGCAGCTGCTCACCGACAACTTCCTGCACATCCACATCCAGTGGCATGCGGAAATCAGGCAGATCCGGCAACAGCGGTTTAGCAAACATCTCATGCAGGGTTTCACCCAGCGGCTTCTCCTCTGCTGGCGCTTGCGGCGTGGCGACCTGCTCAGCCGCCACCTGTTGCGCCTTCGGCAGCGCCACCAGCAGGCTCTGAATGCGCGTCGGGGTTAAGGTCATCGCCCGCCCCTGCCAGTGCATTCCGGTAGAGAAGTCCAGCAGCGAGATCGTCGTGTCGTCGACCTTGATATTGATATTTTGCAGCGCCAGACGACGCAAAGTAATGGGGTATGGGGTGGAGAGATCGCCGGTTGCGCTCTGCTCTTCCGGCGCCGGTTCGGCCGCTGGCGGCATTTTCTTGCTGTCGACCACCAGATTTACATCTTTCAGCGACAGATCGTTGACACAAAACGCCGAGTCCTTCAGGCAACCCAGCTGAACCGCCAGATGCAGTTCACCGGCGTTCAGCGTCACGCCCGGCATCTCATACTGAATGCCTTTCAGCGTCAGATTACGCCAGCCGCCGTCGACCTGCTTGATCGCCAGTCCCGGCACCCAGCGCGCCGCGCCGTTAAGCACCAGATGCAGACCCGTGGTGGTGCCAATCAGAAACGCCACGCCACCCAACAACAGCAACATAAAAATCAGGATGCCAATAAGGACCTTTTTCCAGCGACTCATAATTCAGGCCCCAATCCAACGTAAAACTGCACACCATGCTCCTCTTGATCGCCTATCGGCCGGGCAATATCGAATTTAATCGGCCCCACCGGCGACTGCCAGCGCACGCCAAAACCTGCGCCGGTTTTAAAGTTACTCTGCTTGATATCATTTACCGCTTCGCCGGAGTCAACAAACACCGCGCCCCACCATTTACCGGTCACGTTGTACTGATACTCCAGCGAGCCGGTCGCCAGCTTCGAGGCGCCGGTCAGCTTACCGTCATCATCGCGCGGCGAAATACCTTTGTATTTATAACCACGAATACTGCGGTCGCCACCGGCGAAGAAGCGCAGATCCGGCGGTACGCGCTCAAAGTCGTTGGTTTCGATCCAGCCAAGATTGCCGCGCGCGACAAAACGGTGCTTATCGGCAAGGGTGCGGATCCAGACGTTCTGCGCCTGCACCACGGCGAAATCGACATCGGAAGCCCAGGTAGTATCAGAAACATCCAGCGAGTAGCGCTGCGAATCGCCCCATACCGGCATCAGCCCGCCGCGCGAACGGGTACGGTTAACGCTGACGCCAGGATAGATCAGCATGGTGGTATTGGTGACACTGGCCTGCGTAAAGTGGTCGAGACTCCAGCGCAGGTTGATGGCTTTCTGCCAGCCACTGCTGCTATCCCAGTAACGCGAGACCGCGAGGGTCGAGGAGTCGGCTTTGGTGTCATTCAGGTCGGTGCGCTTCAGTCCGCCCTGCAACAGGTAATACTGCTCCAGCGGACTTTTCAGCAGCGGCATTTTATAGCTGAAATCCAGCTGCTGTTCTGGCGCGGAGATATTGGCGCTGGTAGTCAGGCTGTGACCGCGTGAGTTTACCCACGGTTTTTTCCACGTGGCTTTGACGCGCGGGCCGACATCGGTCGAGTAACCCACGCCGGTTTCGATAGTGTTTTCAGTACGCGGAGAGACCACGCCGTTTAGCGGCAACACTTTGGTTTTGCGTGACTTATCAAACTCAGGCGCAACCACCACCGAATTAAACCAGCCGGTGGCCGACAGGCGGCGATTCAGCTCGGCAAGGTCGCGCGAACTGTAGTAGTCACCCTTTTTAAACGGCACCAGGTTTTGCAAATACTCTTCGCGGATCTGCGAGCCTTCAAAACTAACGTCGCCAAAGCGGTAACGCTGACCGCTGTCGTAGTCGATATCCCAGAACGCTTCACGGCGTTCTACAGAGACACCCAGCTGGCTCTTACGGAAGTCACCGTCAAAGTAGCCGTTGCGCAAGGCAAGATTGGTGAAGTTACTTTTGAAGCTATCGTATTTACCGTGATTCAGGACAGTGCCGATCGCCGGTTTCCCGTCGCGCACCATTTTCTGGTAATCCTCGTCATTGCGCGCATCGCCACGCACAATCACCGTGGTTCCGGCGATCTTTACCGGTTCACCGGCTTTTACCCGGGCAATCAGCACCGGACGGCCACCTTCTGGCGGCGCGGGGCGCGACTCAAAATCGATATCGGGTTCATAATAACCCAGTGCGCTCAGCCCCTCTTTGATCGCATTTGATACCCTGGCGCGGAAGCGACCATCGGCGGAAACCTCATCGCTACTGATGGTCGACAAGCGCGCCCTGACGTTTTTCTGTAAATCCCCGGATAAACCCTCAACCTGCAAGCGGACAGTCGCGGCCTGTATTGCAGGCGCGGCAACCAGCAGACAGTAAATGCAGTACACATGAATTCGTGGCACGCTTTCTCCTGATTCTCTTGCCAGCCCTGATTCCAGATGGGCAAATCGTTTTCTCAACCCAAACAGGAGCAATTATTCGCTCCCCTAAATTAAACTTTACGGTGTATTGTCGGCAAAGCCAGTAGCGTACACAACAGTAAATCACCATCTACACTTAACAGGAGTGTAACCAGGTGCAGTCATTAGACAAGGCGACTCCCCCGCTTTAGGTTATGTCACGGGCAAAAAATAATATTATCGTCTAATTTTCCCGCAAACCGGGAAGCACTAGCCGCCTGACAGGGGCTGCTGCTATAATGCGCAGCAAAGGCCAGAGTATTGGACCTTTTATATGGATTCTGCTCCGACGCTTTATGTTATGTTGTCGTCGTATTGCGCAGACATTTTTGGCATGGACGGCCCCCGACCTGATGTCATGTACATGATGTACACCAACGCCCGCGCTGCACCCAAGCCAAAAATGACAAGAGAAACAAACCTACGGATACCCTATGTTAGATAGCATGCTTGTCATACTAGCGCTTATTGCGATCAGTTCCTTTTTCTCCCTTTCGGAGATTTCACTGGCCGCCGCCCGAAAAATCAAACTCAAACTGTTAGCCGATGATGGCAATATCAACGCGCAACATGTGCTGAAAATGCAGGAAACACCCGGAATGTTCTTTACCGTGGTGCAAATCGGCCTCAACGCCGTGGCTATTCTCGGCGGTATTGTGGGTGATTCTGCATTTTCCCCGGCATTTCGCAGCCTGTTAGTCCGCTTTGTCTCCCCGGAAATGGCCGATCAGCTGAGCTTTATCTGCTCGTTTACCCTTGTCACCAGCTTCTTTATTCTGTTTGCGGACCTGACGCCAAAACGTATCGGCATGATTGCGCCTGAAGCCATTGCGCTGCGCATTATCAACCCGATGCGCTTCTGCCTGTTTATCTTCCGTCCGTTAGTCTGGTTCTTTAACGGCATGGCGAATATGATTTTCCGTCTGTTTAAAATCCCGATGGTGCGTAAAGACGACATCACCTCCGACGATATTTATGCGGTGGTGGAAGCCGGTGCGCTGGCCGGGGTGCTGCGCAAGCAGGAGCACGAACTGATTGAGAATGTGTTTGAACTTGAATCGCGCACCGTGCCGTCATCGATGACTTCACGCGAAAATATCGTCTGGTTTGATCTGCACGAAGATGAAACCAGCCTGAAAGAGAAAATCGCCCGCCATCCGCATTCGAAGTTCCTGGTGTGTAACAGCGATATTGACCATATTGTCGGTTACGTCGATTCCAAAGAGCTGCTGCTGCGCGTGCTGGGCAATCAGAGTATGGCGTTACACAGTGGCGTGCAGATCCGCTCAGCGCTGATTGTGCCGGATACCCTGACGCTGTCTGAAGCGCTGGAAAGTTTTAAAACTGCCGGTGAAGATTTCGCGGTAATTATGAATGAGTACGCGCTGGTGGTGGGTATTATCACCCTCAATGACGTGATGACCACGCTAATGGGCGATCTGGTTGGTCAGGGAATGGAAGAGCAGATTGTCGCGCGCGACGAGAACTCATGGCTGGTCGAGGGCGGCACGCCGATTGATGACGTGATGCGCGTACTGGATATCGATGACTTCCCGCAATCCGGCAACTATGAAACCATTGGCGGTTTTATGATGTATATGCTGCGCAAAATCCCGAAACGCACCGACTTTGTGAAGTTTGCTGGCTATAAATTTGAAGTGGTGGATATTGACAGTTACCGCATCGATCAGCTGCTGGTGACGCGGATTGTTGAACGTCCGGTCTCGGCGATCAATCTGCCGAAAGCTGCAGAGGTTGAAGAAGGCAGTTGAGATGTAGGGGCGGCGTTCTCGCCGCCCCTCACAAATTAGTTGAATTCTGTCTGTAAACGCAGCACCTGGCGGTTTACTTCGGACATCACGCTAAAATGCTGCCTGTCGCGGATGCGTGGCAATAAAATTTTGCCTTTATCAAATTCAAATGCACCCACATCCTTAATATACAACCTGCCGCGAAACAGCGTTTTTACGTACTTCGCCACTTGTAGTGGGTTGTAACGCTGGAATATTTTCATTCTTTGTTAACTCCTGAGGTTAAATCCTTCACTACGCCCCGCCGTTGCCAAATTCGGTACGAACTACTGAGACGCAAATTGCTGATAAACTATAGAACACCTTTTCCTTCCATGGTTCCGAAAAGCGATGTTTTTTACTGAACTGACATAACATTACAGAATAGTCTGTTATTCAGTGCATAAAACTCAGTATAAACCTTCAATTCGCAGGGATTTGTGCTGTCTGCCGCAAAGCTGACAGTTCGAGGCGACAGACGCATCATCCACGCTTATTATTGCAGAAACATGACCAGCTGGTCCGATCACCTGCTTAAATGGAGCCGTTATGACAACTGCCCGCTTGCTTGCTATCGCGCTGTCACTGCTTATGCCGCTGACGGCGGCGGCGCATAATTTTGTTGAAGGAGCGCGCGTCCCTGCCGTCGGCATCGCCGACCGCGGAGAACTGGTCTATCAGCAAGACGAGTTCAGTTATAAAAACTGGAACAGCGCGCAACTGCCTGGCAAGGTGCGGGTCATCCAGCATATTGCCGGGCGCTCTTCCGCAAAGGAGAAAAATGCCGCCCTGATTGAGGCGATTAAAGCGGCGAAGTTCCCGCATGATCGCTATCAAACCACCACACTGGTCAACACTGATGATGCTATTCCGGGCACCGGGATGTTTGTGCGCAGCAGCATTGAAAGCAATAAGCAGCAATACCCGTGGTCGCAGTTTATTGTCGACAGCCATGGCGCGGCCAAAAAAGCCTGGGGATTAGCCGATGGCGGGTCAGCAATCGCGGTGCTGGATAAGCAGGGGGAAGTACGCTTTGCTAAAGATGGCGCGCTAACTCAGGATGAGGTGCAGCAGGTGATGGTGCTGGTGCGTAAGTTATTACAGTAAAGGCGGCGATAACGCCGCCCCAGAATGCGCTATCAGAAAATCGACACCCGAAAACCCGGATTTAAAAACGATTCGCGCGGTGCGTAGTCCAGCGTCTGGCCTTTCCAGTCATGTACATGGGCGCCAGCAGCAATTGCCACCGCATGACCCGCACCGGTATCCCAGATATTGGTCGGTCCGAAACGCGGATAGAGCTGCGCTTTACCTTCCGCCACCAGGCAGAACTTCAGCGAAGAGCCGATGGCGGTGGTCTGATGCTCGCCCATCTGTTTCAGATACTCTTTCAGCTCCTCATCAGAACTGGCGTGCGAGCGGCTGATCACCACCAGCGGCGGGCGCGCATCACGCACCTGGATCTGCACCCGGTTACCGCCCTCTTCTTTCCACGCTTTGCCTTCCGCTGCCGAATACATCACACCAATCGCTGGCGCATACACGACGCCCAGTACCGGCTTACCCTTTTCAATTAGCGCGATATTGACGGTAAATTCGCCGTTACGCTTAATAAACTCTTTGGTGCCGTCCAGCGGATCCACCAGCCAGTAACTCTGCCACTTCTGGCGCACATCCCAGGCCGGAGGATCTTCTTCAGACAGGATCGGCAAATCTGGCGTCATGGCGCTGAGCCCCTGCACAATCACTTTATGCGCTGCGATATCCGCCGCAGTAACCGGCGAGTCATCAGATTTATGAGAAACGTCAAGCGGTGCCTGGTCATTATAAACCGTCATAATCGCCGCGCCTGCTTCACGTGCCAGCTGGCAAATTTGCTCTAACATTCTTCACCTCATGGTTTGATTCGTCATGGCGATACCACCTGCATGGGCCTGCGCCAGATAAGTCCGTGTTGATTAAATCATAGCAGTTTGTGATTACTCCCCGACAAAAGTCAGGCAAATCTGGCCTTCCTGCCATAACAGAGTAATTTAGGATCTGTAGCATAACTGATTGAGTTATCGAGTATATCACTTACAGGAGAATGTGATGTTCAAGCCTTGTCTGACGCTGCTGGCCATAATGGTCACCACCAGCCTGCATGCCGCCACGGTCGATATGCGGATTATGGAAACCACTGACCTGCACAGCAATATGATGGATTTCGACTACTACAAAGATACGCCCAGCGAAAAGTTTGGTCTGGTGCGTACCGCCACCCTGATAGAGGCCGCACGTAAAGAGAGTAAAAACAGCGTGCTGGTCGATAACGGCGATATTATTCAGGGCAGCCCGCTCGGCGACTATATGGCGGCGAAGGGGCTGAAAGCAGGTGAGATCCACCCGGTCTATAAAGCGATGAACACCCTCGACTACAGCGTCGGCAACCTTGGCAATCATGAGTTCAATTACGGTCTCGACTACCTGCATAAAGCGATCAGCGGCGCCCGCTTCCCCTATATTAATGCCAACGTGATTGATACGAAAACCGCTAAACCACTGTTTACGCCTTTTCTGATAGCACCGGTTACGGTTACCGACCGCGACGGCCAGCAGCATCAGCTAAAGATTGGCTATATCGGCTTTGTGCCGCCGCAGATTATGGTGTGGGATAAAACCAATCTGCAGGGTAAAGTGACGGTTGACGATATTACCGCCACCGCACGGAAATGGGTGCCGGAGATGCGTAAGCAGGGGGCGGATATTGTGGTAGCCATCCCTCACTCCGGTCTCTCCAGCGAACCGTATCATGCGTTAGCGGAAAACTCGGTTTACTATCTCAGCCAGGTGCCGGGGATTGACGCGATAATGTTTGGTCACGCCCATGCGGTATTCCCCAGTGCTGAATTCGCCGCCATTAAAGGTGCGGATATCAGGCAAGGCACGCTGAATGGTATTCCGGCGGTAATGCCCGGAATGTGGGGCGACCATCTCGGCGTGGTCGATCTGGTGCTGGATAATCAGGCCGGCAAATGGCAGGTCAGCAGCGCCCGGGCGGAAGCGCGGCCAATCTATGATAAGAGCGCGAAAAAATCGCTGGCGGCTGAGGATCCGGCGCTGGTGAAAGTGCTGGCCGACGATCATCGCGCCACCCGTGAGTTCGTCAGTAAGCCCATCGGTAAATCCGCCGCGGTGATGTACAGCTATCTGTCACTGGTGCAGGACGATCCGACGGTGCAGATCGTCAATAACGCCCAGCGCGATTACGTAAAGCACGCTATTCAGGGCGACCCGGATCTGGCGAATCTGCCGGTGCTGTCAGCGGCCGCACCTTTTAAAGCCGGTGGCCGCAAGAACGATCCCGCCAGTTATGTCGAAGTGGAAAAAGGCCCGCTCACCTTCCGAAATGCCGCCGATCTCTATCTCTACCCGAATACGCTGGTGGTGATGAAAGTCAGTGGTGAGCAGCTGAAACAGTGGCTGGAGTGTTCTGCCGGTCAGTTTAATCAGATCGATGTGAACAGCCGTCAGCCGCAAGCGCTGCTTAACTGGGATTTCCGCACCTACAATTTCGATGTGATTGATGGCGTTAATTATCAGATTGATGTCACCCAACCGGCACGCTACGACGCCGAGTGTCAGCTGATAAACGGCCAGGCATCACGCATTAAGCAGCTGACTTATCAGGGCAAGCCAGTTGATCCTGACGCGACTTTCCTCGTGGCGACCAATAACTATCGTGCGTACGGCGGTAAGTTTGCCGGCACCGGCGACAAGTATGTGGCGTTTGCCTCACCGGATGAGAACCGTTCAGTGGTGGCGGCTTATATCAGCGCACAGAGCAAGGCGCAGGGAGAGGTGAAACCGCAGGCGGATAATAACTGGCGGCTGGCGCCGATTGCCAGCAAGACACCGCTGGACATCCGTTTTGAAACCTCACCGGCGGAGAAAGCGACGGCGTTTATTCAGCAGCACGCGCAGTATCCAATGACGCCGAAAGGCAGTGATGAGACAGGTTTTGCGATTTGGGGGGTCGACCTCAGCAGCCATTAACGAAAAGGGCGGCGAGAACGCCGCCCCTACCACTTGCTTTTGTAGGAATGGCGTTATCGCCACCCGCACAAGAGAAATTACAGAATCTCTAACAGCTCAACTTCAAACACCAGGGTGCTCAGTGGCGGGATAGAGGCGCCCGCGCCACGCTCGCCGTACGCCAGGTTGTGAGGGATCACCAGTTCCCATTTGGAACCAACTGGCATCAGGGTCAGTGCTTCGATCCAGCCAGCGATCACGCCGCTTACCGGGAATTCAGCTGGCTCGCCACGCTGTACGGAGCTGTCAAACACGGTGCCATCGATCAGCTTACCGGTGTAATGCACGCGTACGCGATCCTGACGCGATGGAATCGCACCTTCACCCTGCTGAATCACGCTGAACTGTAAGCCTGACTCGGTGCTGCTGACGCCTTCACGCTTCAGGTTCTCTTCAAGGAACTTCTGACCTTCTACCGCCTGTTCCTGCTGACGTTCGCGACGCACAGCATCTGCACGCTCGTGAACTTCGCGCAGCGCACGATGCACTACATCAACCGGTACAGCGGGAGCATTCCCTTCCAGCGCATCGCGCAGACCCGCCAGCAATGCTTCTGGCTGCAGACCCTGCAGTCCAGATTCCAGCAACTGCTGGCCAACCTGTAAACCGATACCGTAACTTGCTTGCGCTTCGACGCTGTCAAAAGAAGGGGTTGTCATGGATTTTCCTTTCATCATTGATAAAAACTAAACGCAGAGCATAACAGCGCAAGCCCTGAGGGTAAAATCCCGTGTTTCGGTGGATGACTTTTGCGCCAGAAACAGAAACAATAGCTCTTCATATCATTAATAACGCCCACAGCGTCACGTATCTGGCTTGTTCTTTTCACATCAAACAGTTAGCGGACTATAATTAAATGTCTGCAGTTTATGATGTCTGAATCGGGATATCGTCTGGGGTTAACGAGGTTATTTACATGGGGAGAATTGCCCCCCGGCAAAGGAAGCGCCTGCCGTTTTACCATCCGGTACTCAAGATGTGGATGGCAACGCGCAAACCATCAGCACCTGATGCGTCACAGGAGGATGCCATGATGCCTGAAGGATCTTCATCACGCAGCAAGCTGAACATTGGCAATATCTGGCGTTTTGTCGATAACGCCCGCTGGATGGATCCGCTGCCGGTAAAACACCGTCGCGGCATTATTGTCGCGTTGCTGGTGATGCTGCTGGCGTTCCTGTGGCCCAATCCGCAACCTGACTTACCTAAAGCGCCTCCGGCTCAGCAGAGTGGCGCTGGCGAAGCCCCACTGCAGGCTGACATTTATAATAATGAAAGCAGCCCGCCGGCCGCTGAAACGACAACGCCGCCAAAAGCCGATTCACAGGGTGAGTGGCGCAACTATCAGGTCGCTGCTGGCCAGACGATGGCGCAGCTGTTTCGTGATAATAATTTGCAGGTGAATGATGTGTTCGCGATGGCGCGGGTGGAAGGTGACGATAAGCCGCTGAGCAATCTGCATACCGGCCAGAATGTGAAAATCCGCCAGGATGCTAATGGCGTGGTAACCGGATTAACGGTGGAAACCGATAATGGCGCGATTCTGTTTACCCGCCAGCCGGATGGTACTTTTATTCGCGCGCAGTAAAACTGCACAAACAAAAACGCCGGCACAAGGCCGGCGTTCACGCATTACTGAATCAATTAAGCTTCAGCAACGATTTTCACGATCAGTTTCGCGAATACTTCGCTGTGAACCTGGAAGTCCACTTCGTGCTCACCGGTAGTACGCAGAACGCCGTTCGGCAGACGAACTTCGCTCTTCGCCACTTCAACGCCAGCTGCAGTGACTGCATCAGCGATGTCGCGGGTACCGATGGAACCGAACAGTTTACCTTCGTCGCCTGCTTTAGACGCGATGGTAACGGTGCCCAGTGCGTTGATTTTCTCAGCGCGTGCATTAGCTGCAGACAGAACGTCAGCCAGTTTGGCTTCCAGTTCTGCACGGCGCGCTTCAAAGAACTCAACGTTTTTCTTGGTAGCAGGAACAGCTTTACCCTGTGGAACCAGGAAGTTACGAGCGTAGCCCGCTTTAACGTTAACCTGATCACCCAGGCTGCCCAGGTTTGCTACTTTATCAAGCAGAATAACTTGCATTACCATATCCTCTTAAAGTCGTTAATGGACAGTTGCCGATTACTGATGACGATCAGTGTACGGCAGCAGAGACAGGTAACGCGCGCGCTTGATAGCACGAGCCAGCTGACGCTGGTATTTAGCGCGAGTACCGGTAATACGGCTCGGTACAATCTTACCGCTTTCAGTGATGTAGTTTTTCAGCGTTGCGATATCTTTATAATCGATCTCTTGAACGCCTTCCGCGGTGAAACGGCAGAACTTGCGACGACGGAAATAACGTGCCATTTGGCTAGTCTCCAGAATCTATCAATTCAATCTGCTCAGCATGTAACACAATCTTACTCAGGCCATTGCGCCCTTGATGGCAACTAATGAAACCTTCGACGATGAGTTGCGTGCCGACCGTTATACTTTGAGTAATGACCTGATGTGTCTTGCCGCTTAATATGATGGGCATACGACACCAGGCTTGCCGGCTAAATCCGGCTTCTTCCTGCTGCGAGCGGTGCTCAAGCACAAACTGGCAGTGAGGAATACCTGACGGGCTAATTTTCCGAACCGGTGTCTTGCACACAGTGCCAGACAGACGCAGCCGATTAACCGTCACGGTTGATTACTCTTCAGAATCCCCAGCATCTGCATCATCAGAGGTTTCGTTAGCAAAATCTTCACGACGCTCACGGCGCTCGTCTTTCGCTTTAACCATCGGAGATGCTTCAGTAACCGCGTTTTTAACGCGCATAACCATGCTGCGGATAACGGCGTCGTTGAAGCGGAAGTTAGTTTCCAGCTCATCGATCACTTCCTGCGGAGCTTCAACGTTCAGCAGAACGTAGTGTGCTTTGTGCAGTTTGTTGATCGGGTAAGCCAGCTGACGACGGCCCCAGTCTTCCAGACGGTGAATCGTGCCTTCTGCACCAGTGATAGCACCAGTGTAACGCTCGATCATGCCCGGAACCTGTTCGCTTTGGTCAGGGTGAACCATAAATACGATTTCGTAATGACGCATCGAATTTGCTCCTTACGGATTATTCAGCCTCCTGTCAGGGCAGCCGCGGCCCATGGAAGCAAGGAACGTTGTTTTAAGTTGCGGCTGAAAAATTGACGCGTAATCATACTGGCGCACCCGGCTAAACTCAAGGCAGATCGTAAATTAAATATCGCCGTCCATGCCAGCTGGCTGAACACTCTGTGCTTAAGCAGTAAATTCATCGGGTTAGTGGTGGGAAGGTGCAAAAATTTTGACTGTCATCATCAGAGACGTTCGCTGTTTAATTTTTCTACAGCGACTAAACTATAAACAGTGAAATTAAACGGCCCTGACCGGCTGGTCAGGATGTGTCACTCAGCACTAAAAGTGGAGTCGATAATGAGAAATATCGCACTCGCCACTTTACTCGGCCTCTTCCTGTCTACATCCGCCCTTGCCAGCACCACTGACTGTGCGCAGCAGATTAGAAGTAACAGTAGCAAAGCGGCATCAGGTTATGTCTATATCAACCGCATCGCCACGCCAACCGGTAACCCTGCCAGCGGTCATCTCTCCGCAGCTCAGCAGTTATCGCAACAGCTGTGATTTGATGTGCAGGGCCGGAGCCGTTCCGGCCCTTTTTATTTTTTACAGATGATGTTTAAAGAAAGCGACAATCGCGCTCAACGCGGGCGGCGTAATACGATGGCCGACGCCGCTTTCGGTTAAAAACGTCAGATGCGTGTCGAGCGACGCCTCACGCAGCGCCCGCGCCAGCCGCACGGTTTCCGCCGCTGGCACCACCTCATCCGCTTCGCCATGCCACAGCAGCAGCGGTCGATTCGCCAGCTGCTCCAGCTGATGAGTCACATCATAAGCCTGTAATGGTGCCAGTCGCTGCGCTAAGCGCTGCTGTTGCTCAGGGGTGTCAGCCACCAGCGGCGGAAACAGCGTCTGACTCAGCGACATAAAATAGCCAGAACCCATCATACAGGCCACGCTGTGAATCTCCGGATAACGCGCCATCGCGCCGAGTGCCGTCATACCGCCCATTGAGGCGCCGGCAACGGCAAAACGCCCGTCGGCCACCAGCCCGCGCTCACGCAGCGCGCTTGCCAGCGGCGGCAGCTCATCAATATTGCTGCGCAGGATCTCCCAAAAGTGGTTAAGGCGCTGTTCGCTGTCGCCGTTATAACGCGCACCATGTTGATCCGCATCGGGCAACACCACGCGAAAACCGGCCTGCGCCAGCGCCACGGCAAAGTAAGAGTAAACCTCTTTCGATGAAGTGAAGCCGTGATAAAACACAATAGTCGGCAACGGCTGCTGCCGCTGGCCTGTCGGCGCCGCATGCAGGCATTCAATGCCCGCAAACGTTTCCGTCACAATCTCAATCATCCTGCCTCCCTCCGGCACCAATCTTTATTCAATAAAATCGCATAACTGTCTGCAAAGGCAAAATATTGTTAATTAATAAGTTATTTCTCTACGTGACTATTACAAACATCACCAAAGTGATTAACCCTATATATTGCAGGGTAAAATTTAACCTGCTGCTGCCGTTGATCGTATCTCTACAACACCCTCTAATAAGGTATAACTTATGCAACGTCTTTCACTCAGCAGATGGAGCCTGGGAGTAAAGCTGTCTGTTTTGACGTCTTTAAGCGTGGCAGTGCTGTTTTTTATTCTCACGCTTTCATTAACTCACAACGCCGCGAAACAATTACAGAGCTTAACCCTGGATAATATGCAAAACCAGGTGGCAGGTATTGGCGATATGGCCGGTATGTTTAACGCCACCTTAAGCGAAGAAGTCGGTAATTACACCAAACTGTTCCAGAGCTTTCTGCCAAAAAACTTCAGTCGTGATAACAGCCAGAGAGTTGTGGTGGGCAGCGAGTCGACCCCCACTTTTCGCGCCGGACTGAAAACGCTGAACCTCGATGAGGGAACCGTGGATGATTTTCTTGATCGCACCGGCGCTATCTCAACGATTTTTGTGCGAAGTGGTGATGACTTTATCCGTATCGCCACCTCGCTGCGTAAAGAGGATGGCAGTCGCGCGATGGGCACCAAACTGGACCGCGCAAGCCCGGCCTGGGCACTGGCAAACCAGTCGCAAACCTACAGCGGTCTGGCGACGCTGTTCGGCAAACGCTATATCACCCAATACCAGCCAGTGAAAGATGCTGCAGGTGAAGTGATAGGCATCCTGTTTGTCGGCGTCGATATCACGCCACAATTCAATCTGATGCGCGAGAAGGTGCTGAATAAAACCCTTGGCGACAGCGGCTTTTTCAGTGTAATTAACGGTGCAGCCGGGAAAACTCAGGGCCAGTATCTGTTCCACAGCACGCTTGAAGGCAAGACCCCGGCGTGGTCGGCAGCCGATCAGCAGCGCCTGTTACAGGAAAAACAGGGCACCATGGAGATCCGCAATCAGCATGGCGAAACGGAAATTGTCGCCTGGCAACAGCTACCCGGCTGGAACTGGATTATCACCGGCGATATCAGTAAAGCCAGCCTGCTGGCGCCGATTAACGCCACGCGTAACACTTTCCTGCTGGTTGGTCTGGCGCTGGTGTTGCTGTTTGCGCTGAGTTTCGTCTGGGTTACTCGCCGCTGGTTAAGTAAACCGCTGCAGCAGGTGATTACCCTCGCCGAACACTATGCCGCGGGCAACCTGCAGGCCACTCTGCAGACCCGCCGTCAGGACGAAGTCGGTCAGCTGATAACCGCAATCAATGGTATCGGCGATGGTCTGGAACGTATTGTTTCGCAGGTGCGCCACGCTGCCGAAGAGATCAGCCACGGCACCGATGCGATTGCCGCCAGCAGCAGCAATATCAGCGAGCAGATTTCACGTCAGGCCAGCAGCATGGAAGAGACCTCCGCCAGTATGGAACAGCTGGGCGCAACGGTAGAACAGAATGCCGATAACGTCTCGCAGGCGCTGACGCTGGTCGCTGAAGCCGCCAGTGCGGTGCATCATGGCGGCAGTACCGTTACCCGCTCGGTTAATACCATGTCGGCGATTAAGGTCTCCTCACAAAGTATTGCTGATATTACCCATGTGATTGAATCAATTGCCTTCCAGACCAATATCCTCGCGCTTAATGCGGCGGTGGAGGCCGCGCGTGCGGGTGAACACGGGAAAGGATTTGCCGTGGTTGCCGCCGAAGTGCGTGGTCTGGCGCAGCGCAGCGCGCAGGCGGCGAAGGAGATCGACAGCCTGATCGAAGACTCAATCAGTAAAGTGACCGAAGGCCATAAACTGTCAGAACAGACGCGTGAAGCGATGGAAAACATTGTCACGCGTATTGATCAGGTCAAAGCGTTGATGGGCGAAATCGATGTGGCGTCACACGAACAGTCCGCCGGGATTGGTCAGGTAAATATCGCGATGTCGCAGATTGGTCAGGCAACGCACCATAATACTGAAATGGTAGCGCGTTCCGAGCAGACGGCGGCTGAGCTGAGCCAGAAAGGGCACCATCTCACCCATTTAGTCAGCGTATTTAGCTTAAAAGGCTAACCACGGCGCGGGGATGACGTAAACTAAGGGTTGTCCCCGCCTGGAGCTGTCTGGTATGCGAATTGCGATAACTTTTCTGCTGGCGCTGTTGCTGAGTAGTTGCAGCGCATTAAACACCACCCCACAAGCGCCGCCGCCGCCCGCCTCACAGGCGCAGGAAATTACCCGCGCGCAAAGTATTGGCCTGACGAAGGTCGGCAGCATCAGCGCCACATCGCGTGGTTCGCCAGATGATGTGCAGCGCGCCATTGCCGCCAAAGCCAACGCCAGCGGCGCCGCTTACTATCAAATTCTGATGGTCAGTGAAACCGTGATGCCTGGCCTGTGGTACGCCACAGCGGTGCTGTTTAATCCGTCAGCTGCCGGTAGCTCGCAACAGTAAACGCGTACAAACATCTTCACTTAGCGTGGCGCTGCCACGCGTATCCAGCACCTGACGACACCAGGCGTCCGCCAGTGGCGGTTCGAGCCACGTCAGCACCTGCACGCCCACCGCCAGATGAAACAACAGCGTGGTGATTTCACGCGCCTGCGATTCATGCAGCTTCGCCAGCCGTAATTTTAGCTGACGCCAGCGGCAATCAAAGTGGCGGTTGATGCCTTTTACCGCCTCAAATTGCCGGTTCAGCATCTCCAGCACGCCTGGCTGTTTCGCCAGCACCCGCAGCACGTCGAGGCACATCACATTGCCCGAACCTTCCCAGATACTGTTAACCGGCATTTCCCGGTACAGGCGCGGCAGCTCGCTCTCTTCGCAATAGCCGATGCCGCCAAGGGTTTCCATCGCTTCCGCCACAAACGGCATACCGCTTTTGCAGATCACATACTTCGCCGCCGGAGTGAACAGCCGACAAAAAGCGCGTTCGCTCTCATCCGCAGGCGTTGACCAGGCGCGCGCCAGCCGCATTAACAGCGCCGTCTGTCCTTCCAGTTGCAGGGCCTGTGCGCTCAGCACCTGCCGCATCAGCGGTTGATCGACCAGACTTTTGCCCATCACCTGGCGCTGATGCGCATGGTACAACGCCACCGCCAGGGCGCGGCGCATCAGGCCGTGGCTGCCCAGCGCGCAGTCGAATCGGGTGTAGCCGCCCATTTTCAGAATCTGGCGAATGCCCTCTCCCTCATCGCCCAGCAGCCAGCCGCTGGCATTGGCGAACTCCACCTCGCTACTGGCGTTAGAACGGTTGCCCATTTTATCTTTCAGACGCTCGATACGGATCGCATTGCGACTGCCGTCCGGCAGCAGGCGCGGCATAAAGAAGCAGCTGAGACCCCCTTTGCTCTGCGCCAGCACCAGATGCGCATCGCTTTGCGGCACTGAGAAAAACCATTTATGGCCGGTCAGCAGATAAGCCTCGCCGTTGCCGCGTGCAGCGACCGGTTCAGCGCGGGTGGTATTGCTCAGCACATCAGTGCCGCCCTGTTTCTCGGTCATTCCCATGCCAATCAGCAGACCGCGTTTCTGCTCGCCCGCTTGCTGATGAGGATCGTAGCGATCCGACAACAGCCCCGGCAGCCACGCCTGAAACAGCGGCGGCAGGCTCTGCTGTAATAACGGAATAGCGCCAAAGGTCATGGTAACGGGACACAGGGTGCCCGCTTCAACCTGCGCATGCTGAATAAAGCGCGCCGCGCGGGCGACAAACGCGCCGGAACGGGCATCGCTCTGCCAGCTAAGATTATGTACCCGATTGGCGCAGAGTCCCTGCATCAGCAGATGCCAGGCCGGATGAAAACGTAGCTCATCAATACGTTCGCCACAGGCATCGTAGCGCAGCAGTTCGGGTGGCGAAGCATTGGCCAGCCGTCCCAGTTCCAGCGATTCGGCACTGCCGAGCTGTTGTCCCACCGATGCCTGTAACTCCAGATCCCACTCGGCGCCTTCGCGGATCAGTGCTTCGCGCAGCGGCGTATCGGAGAGAAACAGATTGCTGTTATTGAGCGGACGTGGCTGATTAAAAACGGTATGGGTGTGCCACAACATATTGTTCTCCCTACGGCCTGTTGTAGGGGCGGCGTTCTCGCCGCCCGCCAATAAAGTATGCAGCCGGAAAGAAAATATGCCTGAAACGGCAGAGAGTTTCGGGGCGCAGGTCACGCCCCGGAGGGATTACTTCACGCTGCGTTGACGCACCGCTTCAAACAGACAGATGCCGGTGGCAACCGAAACGTTCAGCGATGAGACGCTGCCCGCCATGGGAATACTAATCAGCTCATCACAATGCTCACGCGTCAGACGACGCATACCTTCACCTTCCGCGCCCATCACCAGCGCCATCGGGCCAGTCATTTTGCTCTGGAATACGGTATGGTCAGCTTCGCCAGCGGTGCCAACAATCCAGACATTGGACTCCTGCAGCAGACGCATGGTGCGCGCGAGGTTAGTCACGCGGATTAATGGCACATTTTCCGCCGCGCCGCTGGCCACTTTTTTCGCGGTGGCATTCAGCTGGGCAGAACGATCTTTCGGTACGATAACGGCATGGACACCGGCCGCATCTGCACTACGCAGGCAGGCGCCGAGATTATGCGGATCGGTAACCCCATCGAGGATCAGTAAAAACGGCTGCTCCAGGCTGGCAATCAGATCCGGCAGATCGTTTTCCTGATACTGACGGCCTGGTTTAATCAGCGCAACAATCCCCTGATGCACCGCGCCTTCGACTTTGCTATCCAGCCACTGGCGGTTTGCCACCTGAATGACAATCCCCTGCGCTTCCAGACCTTTGATCAGCGGTTGCAGACGACGGTCATCGCGACCTTTCAGAATAAAGACTTCCTGAAAACGTTGCGGGTCAGTGTCCAGCAAAGCCTGCACGGCATGGATACCAAAAACAATTTCACTCATGTAGTTAACTCAATAATTAAAATGCTGCATTGCGGGCGGCGAGAACGCCGCCCCTACGTAGAATCGAGGTTTCTGTAAGGGCGGCGTTTCCTCCGCCCCTGCGTGGAATCACGGTTTCTGTAAGGGCGGCGTTTCCCGGCCCCTGCGTGAAATCACGGTTTCTGTAAGGGCGGCGTTTCCCGGCCCCTGCGTGAAATCACGGTTTCTGTAGGGGCGGCGTTTTCGCCGCCCGTGCCACGGATTTATTCGCCAGCCGGAGCTTTCTTTCTGGCACGCTTCGATCGGGTGGCAGCGGCGATTTTACGGGTTTTATCCGAAGCCGGTTTGGCTTTTTTCTCTTTTTTCACTTCAGTATCCGCTTTCGCTCTGGCTGCATCAGGTGCGGAACTCGCCCCTTTACGTCCGTCGCGACGACGGTTGCCACCATTTTTCGGACCGTTTTGCTTGCTGCGGTCGCGTTCAGTTTTACCGGCGCCACGCACTTTACGCTGGCTGGAGATCAGGGCGAAATCAATCTTACGCTCATCCATATGCACCGCTTCAACCCGCACTTCCACGGTGTCACCCAGACGATAAGTCTGGCCGCCGGATTCGCCAATCAGACGCTGACCGACCGCATCATAGCGATAGTAGTCATTGTCGAGGGTGGACACATGCACCAGGCCGTCGATAAACAGATCAAGCAGACGCACAAAGAAGCCAAAACCCGTTACGCTGGCGATCACGCCGGTAAAGGTCTCGCCCACCTGATCCTGCATAAAGTCGCACTTCAGCCAGTCAGCAACATCACGCGTTGCTTCATCCGCACGACGTTCCGCCATCGAACAGTGCTGACCGAGTTGCAGCATCTCTGGCAGTTCATAGTGATAACCACCGGTTGGCGTGGTGTTGCCTTGCAAAGTGCCCTGCTCCCGCGCCAGCAGATACTTAATCGCACGGTGCAGCAGCAGATCGGGATAGCGGCGAATCGGTGAAGTAAAGTGGGCGTAAGAAGAGAGCGCCAGACCAAAGTGGCCACGGTTTTCCGGGTCATACACCGCCTGCTTCATCGAACGCAGCAGCATGGTTTGCAGCATTTCATGATCGGGTCGATCGGCGATCTGATCCAGCAAGGCGGCATAATCAACCGGCTCTGGCTTAGTGCCACCCGGTAATGACAGGCCCAGCTCATTCAGTACCGTACGGAAACTGGTGATGCTGTCGTCACTTGGACGGTCGTGATCGCGGAACAACGCCGGTTCGTTATGCTTCTCCACAAAACGCGCCGAGGCGATATTCGCCAGAATCATGCACTCTTCGATAATCTTATGCGCATCGTTGCGCACCGTATGCTCAACACGTTCAATGCG
Organism: Winslowiella toletana; assembly: GCF_017875465.1. Lineage (NCBI taxonomy): Bacteria > Pseudomonadati > Pseudomonadota > Gammaproteobacteria > Enterobacterales > Erwiniaceae > Winslowiella > Winslowiella toletana. The sequence goes on along the minus strand of NZ_JAGGMQ010000001.1, from coordinate 2,969,877 downwards.
GCGTTCAGCGTTAAAGATAAACTTCGCTTCATCGCTTTCGAAAGAGATGCCGCCGCGTTGCGCGCGCGCCTGCTCCAGCGCATGATACATGCTGTACAGCTCTTCCAGATGCGGCACCTGCTGCTGATACTGCTCGCGCAGCGACTGCTCGCCATCGAGAATATGCCACACCTTGGTGTAGGTGAGACGCGCATGCGAACGCATTACCGCTTCGTAGTGCTTATAGCTGGTCAGCTTGCCCTGGGTGGAAACGGTCATTTCACACACCATACACAGGCGATCGACCTGCGGATTCAGCGAGCAAAGACCATTCGACAGCACTTCCGGCAGCATCGGCACTACCTGAGACGGGAAATACACCGAGGTGCCACGGTTAACCGCTTCGGTATCCAGCGCCGTGCCTGGACGGACATAGTAGCTGACATCAGCAATCGCCACCCACAAGCGCCAGCCACCGCCGCGCTTTTTCTCACAGTAGACGGCGTCATCAAAGTCACGCGCATCTTCACCGTCGATAGTCACCAGCGGCAGTTCGCGCAGATCAACACGGCCGATTTTCGCCTCTTCCGGCACTTCTTCGCTCAGTCTGGCGATTTCAGCTTCAACCTGTTCTGGCCAGCTGTTCGGAATTTCATGGGTGCGCAGCGCCATATCGACGGCAAGGCTGGTGCCCATATTCTCGCCGAGCACTTCAACCACTTTACCAATCGCTTTGCTGCGGCGCGTCGGACGCTGTTCCAGCTCCACTACCACTACCGATCCCATACGGGCGCCGAGAATCGACTCCTGCGGGATCAAAATATCAAAGCTCAGACGGCTGTCGTCCGGCACCACAAATCCGGCGCCAGCGTCGGTAAAGTAGCGACCCACAATCTGGCTGTTACGCGGTTCCAGCACGCGCACGACGCGCGCTTCACGACGGCCTTTACGATCCGCACCCATCGCCTGCGCGAGGATCACATCACCGTGCATGCACATCTTCATCTGCTCAGCAGAGAGATAGAGATCGTCTTTCTGACCTTCAATGCGCAGGAAGCCATAACCTTCACGATGGCCAATCACTTTGCCGCGCAGTAAGTCGAGACGTTCCGGCAGGGCGTAACACTGGCGACGGGTAAAGACCAGCTGACCGTCGCGTTCCATGGCGCGCAGACGGCGGCGCAGGGCTTCAAGTTGTTCTTCTCCTTCCATCCCCAGTTCATCCGCCAGCTCTTCACGGCTGGCCGGTTTTTCGCGCTTGTCTAAATGCGACAGAATAAATTCGCGGCTGGGAATGGGATTTTCGTATTTTTCAGCTTCTCGTTCCTGAAAAGGATCTTGTGACATATCGGTTCCTCCGGTTGTCATCGACTGTGGATTGACGGTTGGTCAACCAGCAGTAATTTGTAGAGCGGATGGTTATCTTCCACGAGGTCGGCGAGGGTATATTTATCCAGTTCTTGCAGGAAGCACTGTACCGCATCATACAGCGCCTTCTTCAGCCGACAGGCTGAAGTGATATGGCAAAATTCACTGGAGCAGTTCACCAGTTGCAGCGGCTCCATCTCGCGCACCACCTGACCAATCACAATCTCGTCGGCAGGCCGGCCAAGACGGATGCCACCGTTTTTACCGCGCACGGCAGCAACATAGCCGGTACGGCTTAGCTGATTGATGATTTTGACCATATGATTACGTGAAACGTCGTAAGTCTCGCTCACCTCAGTAATGCTGGTCATCTGGTCAGCGGGTAGTGACGCCAGATAGATCAGCGCCCGCAGGCCGTAATCTGTAAAACTGGTTAGCTGCACATATACCTCAGTGAATCACCGACGTGGCATCGTCCGCTCAAATGCATTTTCTTTAAATGATGATAAACCAGCCCATCAGTTTCAGGGCAATTTTTTAAGCAACTATTGATATTATATAGAAAAAGGCGGGAACCGGGATCAGCAGGAAGCAAGAGGCCAGACAGACAAAGGCCGGACATTGTCCGGCCAGCGCTAAGATTATGCGTCAAACGGGTCGCGCAGAATCATGGTTTCGCTACGGTCCGGGCCGGTAGAAATAATATCAATCGGCACACCGGTCACCTCTTCAACACGCTTAATGTAGTCGCGTGCGGCCTGCGGCAGACCTTCTACCGTCTTAACGCCAAAGGTGCTTTCGCTCCAGCCAGGCATGCTTTCATAGATTGGCTCGATACCTTCCCAGCCTTCAGCAGCCAGCGGCGTGGTGGTGACTTCACGACCATCAGGCATACGGTAACCGATACAGATTTTCACTTCTTTCAGGCCATCCAGCACGTCCAGTTTGGTCATGCAGAAACCTGACAGTGAGTTAATCTGTACTGCGCGGCGCACCGCGACTGCGTCCAGCCAGCCGGTACGACGGCGACGGCCAGTAGTGGCGCCAAACTCGTTGCCCTGCTTACACAGGAACTCACCGATATCGTCAAACAGCTCGGTTGGGAACGGACCCGCGCCGACACGGGTAGAGTAGGCTTTTACGATGCCCAGTACGTAATCCACATAACGCGGGCCAATACCAGAACCGGTCGCCACGCCACCTGCGGTGGTGTTAGAGGAAGTCACGTACGGATAGGTACCGTGGTCGATATCCAGCAGGGTGCCCTGCGCGCCTTCAAACATCACCAGGTCGCCACGCTTACGCGCGCCATCCAGCAGTTCAGAAACGTCAACCACCATACCGGTTAAGATGTCAGCAATTTCCATCACATCTTTCAGCACGGTATCGTAATCAACCGCTTCTTCTTTGTAGTAGTTCACCAGCGTAAAGTTGTGATATTCCATCACTTCTTTCAACTTAGCGGCGAAGGTTTCTTTATTAAACAGGTCGCTGACGCGCAGTGCGCGACGAGCCACTTTATCTTCATAAGCCGGGCCAATGCCGCGACCGGTGGTGCCGATAGCTTTGGCGCCACGCGCTTTTTCACGCGCCATATCAAGGGCAACATGATATTGCAGAATCAGTGGACAAGCTTCGGAGAGCAGCAGGCGTTCACGTACCGGGATACCACGATCTTCCAGACCTTTCATCTCTTTCATCAGCGCAGCCGGAGACAGCACGACACCGTTGCCGATGATGCTGGTTACGTTTTCACGCAGGATGCCAGAGGGAATTAAGTGGAGGACGGTTTTTTCACCGTTGATGACTAGCGTATGGCCAGCATTATGACCACCTTGATAACGTACAACGTATTTTGCACGTTCAGTTAGAAGGTCAACAATCTTACCTTTACCTTCGTCACCCCATTGGGTGCCCAGTACGACGACGTTCTTACCCATTTCTCAAAATCACCGATTGCTTAAAAAAGGATTCTACCATCGTAATTTTCGTCTTTCAGCACTTTTAGCATACGATTGCGGAGTTTTTTTGCTCAGAGCGCATGTAGTAGGTGCAGAAACGATTTCACCCCTGGATATGGGTGCTGACCATATAGTAAATCACCATTCCGGCCACTACCAGGCCGCCGCCAAAGCGACGTAATAAGTGATCGGGCAGCTGGGTCATCGCGTGGATCATACTGCGCCATGCGCGTGGCAACAGCATCGGCCCGAGTCCTTCAATCACCAGCACTAAGGCCAGCGCCAGTAAGATGGTTGCGTTCATTTTTAATTATTTCCATAAAAAAGGGCGACATCAATATGCCGCCCTGGGTATGAACTGTGTGAATTAACGCGTCGCGTTAGATGGCGATTTCATAAAGCGGAAGAAATCACTATCCGGGCTAAGCACCATCACATCCTGATTGCTATTGAAGCTGCTGTCATAGGCACGCAGGCTACGAATAAAGGCGTAGAAATCAGGATCCTGGCTAAAGGCATCCGCAAACAGCTTCGCTGCTTCGGCATCGCCTTCACCGCGGGTAATCAGCGCGGTACGCTGGGCTTCTGCCAGGGTACGCGTCACTTCATAATCTGAGGTGGCGCGCAATTTTTCCGCTTCTTCCTGACCTTGTGAACGCTGACTACGCGCTACCGCTTCACGTTCCGCACGCATACGGTTGTAGATTGCGTCAGAAACTTCAGCTGGCAGGTTAATCTGCTTAATACGCACATCAACGACCTGGATACCTAACGCCGCCATACTGTTCGGGTTAATCGCCGGTTCTTTGCTGTTGGTTTCGCTCTCGACGCGCTTGGCGACAGAAGCAATCGCATCATCCGCCGCTGGCGTTGCAATCTCAGCATCGCCGGTGCTGCCGGTGTTCAGAGCATCACGCACGTCGGTGGTCAGACGGCCACGCGAATCGGTGACGATATCTTTCACATCCAGACGGCCCATCTCAGAACGCAGACGGTCACTGAATTTACGTTTTAACAGTACTTCCGCCTGAGAAACGTCGCCACCACCGGTCGCCAGGTAGTAACGGCTGAAGTCACTGATGCGCCATTTGATATAGGAATCAACGATCAGGTCTTTCTTCTCTTTGGTAACAAAGCGGTCAGCCTGGTTATCCATGGTCTGGGTACGCGCATCCAGCGTCTTCACCGAAGACAGGAATGGGATCTTAAAGTGCAGACCCGGCGCAAACACCAGCGGTTTGTTCTCATCGTCACGCAGAACTTTACCAAAACGCAGCACAATGCCACGCTGGCCTTCCTGCACAACAAACAGTGACGCGTATAGCACCACCAGCACAACAATCAATACTACGATTAATGGCTTACGCATCGCTTACTCTCTCCCTTCGCGCTGGGTATCGTTGCGCTGAGCATTCGCCCGGCGCTGATCCATGATGTTGTCTGGATTGTACGACGAACTGCTGCTGGCGCGGTCATTACTGCCGGACGCTGGCGGCAGGCGCAACAAGCTATTACTGCTGCTGTCCTGAGAATTGTTTGGCGAAGTACCAGACTGGCCGCCACGCATTAACTGATCCAGTGGCAGAACCATCAGATTGCCGCCCTTGTCATTGACCAGCACTTTGCGGGTATGGCTCAGAACGCGTTCCATAGTTTCGATATACAGACGTTCACGCGTAATCTCAGGCGCTGCTTTATACTCTGGCAGCAACTTGGCAAAACGCGCGACTTCACCCTGCGCTTCCAGAACGGTACGCGCTTTATAAGCACGCGCTTCTTCCAGAATACGCTGCGCCTGGCCGTTGGCGCGAGGCTGGACTTCGTTCGAATAGGCTTCCGCTTCACGCACATACTGCTCACGGTTTTCACGTGCGGCAATGGCGTCATCAAATGCCGCTTTCACCTCTTCCGGTGGACGCGCCGCCTGGAAGTTGACGTCAAGCAGCGTGATGCCCATATCGTATGGACGAATCGTCTCTTCCAGCTCACGCTGGGTTTCGCTACGCACCACGGTACGGCCTTCCGTCAGAATACGGTCCATGGTCGAACGACCGATCACCCCACGCAGGGCGCTATCCGTTGCCTGACGCAGGCTGTCGTCTGCGCTGGTGACCGCGAACAGATAACGTTCCGGATTGGTCACGCGATACTGCACGTTCATCTCAACGCGCACGACGTTTTCATCCGAGGTCAGCATTACACCCGATGCCGCCAGCTCACGCACCGATTCAACGTTAACCGCACGTACCTGATCGATAAAGGTCGGTTTCCAGTTCAGGCCCGGTTCAACCAGATGGTCGAATTTCCCGAAGCGGGTAACCACACCGCGCTCGGCTTCTTTAATCGTGTAGAAACCGCTCGCGGCCCAAACCACGACGGCAGCCACGCCGACGATAATCACCAGACGGCTTGCACCGCGCCCAGGCCGGTGTTGACCGCCACTGTTATCGTTGCCGCTCTTACCACCGCCCAGTCCACCGAGCTTCTTGCTCAGTTTACGGAAGATATCATCAAGATCAGGAGGCCCTTTATCACGCCCTCCTTTATTTCCCCCAGAGTTGCCGCCTTGATTATTGCTGCTTCCCCACGGGTCGCGGTCCTGTCCGTTATTCCCGGGCTGATTCCACGCCATGTTTATACTCCATTAATTGTGTGTGCGGTGGTATCCCAGGCCGGGATACGCGTTTCAGGCAAAATCAGTCAAACATCCGTTAAACAATGTAATCCACCAGCGCCGGTTCCTGTTTGCATAACCGCCGCCAGTCAATAATCGGCATGCGTATCTGTAAACCTACGCTACCATCATCTTCATTCCACTCTTTTTCGATCGCCTGTAGCTGATAAAAACGGCTGCGCAGGCGTCCGGCCTCAGGCGGCAGACGGAGATCATACTGTGCGATCTCGCCCGCAAGGCGTTCGCTCAGCGCCTGGAACAGCAGCGGCACGCCGACGCCCGTTTGCGCCGACAACCAGACTCGAATCGGCAGATTTTCATCATTACGATCGATACGCGGCTCAAAATCTTCCAGCATGTCGATTTTATTCATCACCAACAGCTGCGGGATTTCGTCCGCTTCGATTTCGTCGAGGACAATATCAACCGCTTCGATATTTTCATCAACGCGCTGATCGGCGGCATCGATGATATGCAGCAGCAGCGTCGCCTGACGCGTCTCCTGCAATGTCGCTTTAAACGCCGCCACCAAATCATGGGGCAGATGACGAATAAAACCTACGGTATCCGCCAGCACGACTTCGCCAACATCCGCCACGTCGAGACGGCGCAGGGTCGGGTCCAGCGTGGCAAATAACTGGTCGGCCGCATACACATCGGCCGCCGTAATACAGTTAAACAGTGTGGATTTACCGGCGTTGGTATAGCCCACCAGCGACACCGTCGGCACATCGGCCTTGGCGCGCGCTTGTCTGCCCTGGTCGCGCTGCTTTTCCACGCGTTGCAGACGAGAAAGAATCAATGTGATGCGGTTGCGCAGTAAGCGACGGTCGGTTTCCAGCTGGGTTTCACCCGGGCCGCGCAGACCGATACCGCCTTTCTGGCGCTCAAGGTGCGTCCAGCCGCGTACCAGACGCGTGGCAAGATGGCGTAGCTGCGCCAGCTCGACCTGCAATTTACCCTCATGGGTGCGGGCGCGCTGGGCAAAAATATCAAGGATTAAGCCGGTGCGATCGATGACGCGACACTCACACAGACGCTCAAGATTACGCTCCTGAGCCGGGGTTAAGGCGTGATCAAATAACACCACCGATGCGCCACTGGATTTTACCGCATCGGCAATTTCGACTGCCTTTCCTTCACCGACAAAATATTTGGGATGTGGCGCTTTGCGGCTGCCTGTCACTACACGCAGCGCTTCGACACCAGCGGAAGAGACGAGAGTTTCAAACTCCATCAAATCTTCCATATCTTTGTCTTGCGAGAAATAGATGTGAACCAGGACGGCCTGCTCACCGGCATCGTAACGGTCAAACAAGCGTTGAACCTCTCATTATAAATAGGACCGAGACGGGGAACTCAGCCAATGTTGAACTCCCCGTCAAGGCAGAACGGCAAACGCGCTTACTCAGCGTTCTCACCGTCTTGTTGTGGCTGCGAAGGCGCTGCCGTTGTACTGCCACTGTGATGATAGTTGCTGCTGGTACCGCCACCCGCACTATTACTGTGATGGGAAACCGGACGGGACGGAACCACGGTAGAGATTGCGTGCTTATACACCATCTGGCTAACCGTGTTTTTCAATAAAATAACAAACTGATCAAAAGACTCAATCTGACCCTGCAGTTTGATACCATTCACCAAATAAATCGAAACCGGAACACGTTCACGACGCAGCGCGTTCAAGAACGGATCTTGCAATGATTGCCCCTTAGCCATTCTATCTTTTCCTTATATGCTTGTTGTTTGTTACTTAAGAGCCCTGCGACTCTGAAATACTACGTAAAAAATTCGCGCACGATTACGCACCAATTGTACACAATCACCCATGCTTCGCACTAAGAACCTGTAATACCGCATCACGGGCTAATTCAGGCTGTTCGCTGTCAAGCCAGTGAACATTCTGCCAGCCACGTAACCAGGTGATCTGACGCTTAGCCAGCTGCCGGGTCGCGCAAATTCCCCGATAAACCATTTCGTCATAATCGATCTCGCCAGCAAGGTATGACCACATCTGGCGATATCCCACACAACGAATGGAAGGCAAGTCCGTATGCAAATCTTCTCGTGCAAACAGTGCCCGAGCCTCCGCTTCAAAACCTGACGCTAACATCTGTTGAAAACGCAGTTCAATACGCTGGTGTATCAGTTCGCGATTTTGTGGCGCGATCGCGAACTGACTGACATTGTAAGGCAACGCTTCGCCCGAAGTTTTTGTCAGCTCCGTTAAAGTTTTACCCGAAATGAAAAAAACTTCCAGTGCTCGCGAGAGTCTCTGGGGATCATTCGGATGAATACGACTACCAGCAACGGGATCTATCTCACATAATTGACGGTGTAAGGCTTCCCAACCTTTTTCACTCGCCATCTGCTCAATACGCTGACGCACTTCCGGGTCGGCCGAGGGCAACGGCGACAACCCATCTAATAACGCCTTGTAGTAGAGCATGGTACCACCAACAAGCAACGGAATTCGGCCTTCACGACTAATCTCCGCCATTTCTGCTAATGCATCACGTCGAAACTCCGCCGCCGAGTAAGCTTGCGCAGGATCGCGAATATCCAGCAGTCGATGCGGCGCCTGCGCTAACTCAGCAGCGGAAGGCTTGGCGGTGCCAATATCCATCCCGCGGTAAATCAATGCGGAGTCAACGCTGATCAGCTCAACCGGCAGATGTTTGCGCAGCTCAATGGCTAACGCGGTCTTACCGGAGGCCGTGGGCCCCATCAAAAAAATTGCCTCAGGCAGGCTCGCCATTGTTCTGTCACTCATGCTTCAGGGCGTTCTGCGCCGTATCAATATCGATCGGTTGCACTAATCCAGAAGGTGGCGATTTAATCAGCGCCGGACAGAGTCGTTCGACTTCCGCCAGCAGCGTAATCGCCTGCGAGTGATTCCAGTGCGGATGTTCTGCCATCGTGTGGCGCGCCAACCATTGTGCAACCGAGGCTGGCGCAACATCCTGCTGCCGGGCGAGATAGCCTAACAGTTCTGGAATCAAGTTTTGTAAATTTTGTTGGCGTAATGGTAAAGGCACCGCGCGTAATGTCACATGCTGCGCGTCAACCTGCAAATCCATGCCCATCATGGTTAATAATCCGGCAAAGCGGCCAATCGCCTCACGTTCGGGCCTGGCCATTTTCAGTCTCACCGGGATTAACAACGGTTGCGGCTTCAGCCCCTCTTCACCGGGATCGAGCTGCGCCTGTTTCAGCCAGCGGTCTGCAACCACCAGCGCCAGCAATGCCAGGCCGTTGCCACGTTCAATTACCGCGTACTGCTCACGCACCACCGTCAGCACCCGGCCAAAGCTGTTGCTGTGGCTCTGTAATGGCTCTTCCGGCTTAACAGGCGTGGTCGCTTCACGGACGCGCGGCGGCTCCGGTGTTTTCAGCAATTGCTGATACACCGCGCCTTCGCGCTGCTGATAAACCGGCTCCTGACGCGACCAGTTAGCGCCGCCGCCGGTTCCGCCGCTGCTTTTTGCGGGCGGAACGGAAGCCGGTGATGGCGTGGCAAAGTGATTGCCACCGGCCGCCTGACGATTTTCCGGCTGCCGACGTTCGACCGGCGCCCGATCGTCAGCCAGCGCCTCTAATTGTGGCGCACCCGTCTCCTGTAACACACTCAGCACGCCCTGATAGATAAAATCATGCACCAGTCGCGACTGATGGAAGCGCACCTCATGCTTGGCCGGGTGGACGTTAACGTCCACCTGATGCGGATCGATCTGCAGATAGAGTACATAGGCTGGTTGATGGTCATCACCCAGCTTGTCCTGATACGCCTGGCGAATGGCGTGGTTGATTAAGCGGTCGCGCATCATGCGGCCGTTAACATAGCAATACTGCAACTCCGTCACCTGGCGTGAACCGGCAGGATCCGCCACCCAACCGCGCAGGTTGAGATCGCCATGCTGCCACTCAATCGCCAGCGCATGCGTCATAAAAGCACTGCCGCAAATGGCGCCCAGACGCCGCTCCTGCTGGCTGACTTCGCTGACACCACGATACTGGCGTACCAGCTTGCCGTTATGGGTCAGCGCAATGGCAACGTCAAAACGCGCCAGCGCAATGCGGCGCACGACTTCATCAATGTGGGTAAATTCGGTTTTTTCGGTGCGCATAAATTTGCGCCGCGCCGGCGTGTTATAAAACAGATCCAGCACTTCCAGCGTGGTGCCCACCGGATGCGCCGCAGGCCTGATTGTCACCGCCATGTCGCGCCCTTCGGCATAAGCCTGCCAGGCTTCGCTCTGTTGTTCGGTACGGGAAGTTAACGTCAGGCGGGAAACCGAACTGATACTGGCCAGCGCTTCGCCGCGAAAACCGAGGCTGACAATCGCTTCCAGATCGTCGAGGCTGGTGATTTTACTGGTGGCATGACGCGCCAGCGCCATTGCCAGTTCATCTTTATTGATGCCGCAGCCGTTATCGCGGATGCGAATCAGTCTGGCGCCACCTTTCTCGATATCAATCTCAATCCGCGTAGCGCCGGCATCCAGGCTGTTTTCTACCAACTCCTTGACCACCGACGCCGGACGCTCAACCACCTCACCAGCCGCAATTTGGTTAGCCAGCTGAGGAGGTAACACCTGAATGGGCATGGTTAATCCTTTTGATCTGTAAAACCGTAGGGGAGGCGTTATCGCCTCCCGTCCGATATCGAGGCATTGCCACGGGCGGCGAGAACGCTACAGTGAATTAGTGGTTTATGAAGCCGGTATCGTCAGCGTCTGCCCCAGCATCACATTAGCGCTCTTCATATTATTCGCCTGCATAATGGCTTTCGAGCTGACGCCATAATGGGCGGCAATCGCCGTCAGTGAGTCACCGCGCACCACTTTATGCTTTTTCGGTTTGCTGCTGACAGCAGCGGTGCGGGTGGCGTCAGCCGGGACTTTTAAACGCTGGCCGACCCAGACGCCATCTTTTTTCAGATTATTCAGCGAACGCATGGTCGACATACTGACGCCATAGCGCGCAGCAATCCCGGACAGCGTTTCGCCACGCTGCACTACATGGCGCGTTGTCGCGCCAGTATAAGTGGTGCCCGCAGGCGCACTGTTTGCCTCGACATTAACCGCCGCTGCTGACTGCAACGGTCGGTTTTCCTCCTTTGGGAAGGACTGTAGCGGGTGTGACAGGAAGTAGTTACGCAGTCCTTTATAAATCGACTGGGCAATCTTCTCCTGATACGCGCTACTGCCAAGCAGTCGCTCCTCCGAAGGGTTACTGATAAAGCCGGTTTCCACCAGCAGAGACGGAATATCTGGCGAACGCAGCACGCCAAGGCTGGCATGCTCAGGACGGCGTTTATGCAGTGAACCCACACTTTGTAACTGAGCAATCACTTTTACCGCAACGTCATAACCGACGCGCTGCGAATGACCAAACTGCAGATCCAGCACCGCCTGACTCAGGTAGGGGTCAGCCTGGCTGTTGGCCAGTAGATCACCGGCGCCACCCAGCAGTTCTGACTGCTTCTCATGCTGCTCCAGCCAGTTGGCCATCTCACTGTTAGCGCGGCGGTTAGACAGCACCCAGACCGATGCGCCGGAGGCGCTGCGGTTTGGCGCGGCGTCAGCGTGAATCGATACCAGCACATTGGCGTTCTGCTTACGCGCCACGTCCGAGCGGCCCATTACTGAAATAAAGTAGTCGCCATCGCGGGTTAATACCCCTTTAAACATCGGGTCATCATTCAGCAGCGCTTTCAGCTTACGCGCAATGGCGATAGTGACATTCTTCTCTTTCAGGCCGTTAGCGCCAATCGCCCCCGGATCCTGGCCACCGTGTCCGGCATCGATCGCCACCACCACGGTATCGTTAGCACTGGCGCGACGGCCTGGCTCCACGCGCGTATTGCCGCTGGTCACCGCCGTAACTTTGTTGCCATTAAACGGATTACTGACGGGTTCCGCCGGTGCGCTCGACGTCACCGGATTGCGCGTTGCGCTGCTCACCTCAGCCGGGCGCGAACTGCTGCGTTGCGCGGTTTGCGTGCCATTGATGGTGAACACCACATTGTAATTATTGCCATTACGCTGCGTTACCGCGCGGGTGCGCGCTGGCTGGGTCAGTTCAAATACCAGACGAATGCTGTTGCTGTCTTTTGGCGTACTGGAACGAATGCGCTTGACGATATTGTCGCCGCTAAAGTTCAGCGGGATCCCCTTAATTACGCCGCTTTGACGAATATCCAGCACCACCCGGTCGGGCTTGCTGAGCGGGAAGAAACCATAAACGGGTTGCCCGTTAAAACTCAATGTCACCGTCGCCTGACTGCCGCCATTGGAGACCTGAATATCAGACAGATTTGCTGCAACTGAAGAGAATGAAACCAGACAACATGCCAGAATAAACGCTAATTTAACGCGAAACATCATGAGCTTTCCTTGTTCGCGGTGAACTGCTGCAACATACGCATGCCGGCAGGAGAAACGGCGGTGATTTCCGCCAGGCGCGCCTGCGCCTGATAGTGCAGATGCAGGGCTAAATCAGGCGGCGGCAATACGCCTTCCCCCTGCTGCGGCCACTCCACCAGGCAGATGGTATCCTCAGCGAAATAGTCACGAATTCCCATAAACTCCAGCTCTTCAGGATCGGCCAGCCGATAGAGATCAAAATGGTAAACCGTACGCGCGGGAAGCGTATAGGGTTCAACCAGGGTGTAGGTCGGGCTTTTCACATTGCCCTGATGACCCAGCGCCTGTAAAAATCCGCGACTAAAGGTGGTTTTACCGGCACCTAAATCGCCATAAAGATGGATCACCGCCGCGCTGTCGCAGACGCGGGCCAGTTGGGCCCCCAGTTCAAGGGTGGCTGCCTCATCGGGCAATGCGATAACACTGGTATTCATGCTTTAGTATTCGAGATCTCAGGATTGACAAACAGGTACAGCTCGGAAAGCAGATCGGTCGCTAACATCCCGCGCGTGCCATAGCGTGCGGCTCTGGCGTCAGCGGCGGCGCCATGCACCACACAACCGGCGCAGGCAGCATCATACAATGAGAGTTTCTGTCCCAACAGTGCGCCGATGATACCGGAAAGCACATCGCCCATACCACCACTGCCCATGCCGGCATTGCCGACATCAGCAAAGGCGATTTCGCCCTGCTGGCTGGCGATAAGGGTGCCGGAACCTTTCAGCACCACCACCCCGCCATAGCGTTTTACCAGGCGTTGCGCCGCATGTAAGCGGTCACTCTCAATTTCAGCTGTTTTGACATTAAGCAACCGTGCAGCTTCGCCCGGGTGCGGCGTAATCACCCGATTCTGACGCTTCTCCGGGCTGATTGCCAGCAGGTTAAGCGCATCTGCGTCCCAAAGCATCGGTTTACGGCTATTTTCGACCTTTTTCAGTGCCTTCTTAGCCCATTCTCCCTGACCGAGACCAGGGCCGATAACGATCACATCGGCCCATTCCAGCCCGTCATCAAGACTTTGCGCCGTTAAATCCTGCACCATCAATTCCGGCACTGCGGTCAGCAGCGGAGCGATATTCTCTTTGTGAGTGAGTACTCGCACTAATCCTGCACCGCTACGCAGCGCCGCTTCCCCGGTCATGCGGATGGCGCCAGCAGTGCCGTGGTCGCCACCAATAATCAATAAACGGCCATTATCGCCTTTGTGCGACGTGGCGCGCCGCGGTTTCAGCCAGTCAGATAACCGTTGTGCATCATAACGCGCCATCGGTGCCTGCTGCGCGCTCAGCCAGGCTTCCAGCCCCAGTGCGTGATGGTGTAATTCCCCGACATAGTCGCGCGCTTTACCAGTCAGCAGGCCAGGTTTCAGCGCAATAAACGTCAGCGTCTCTGCCGCCACCATCGCCTCGCCAGCCGCAACGCCATTGCTGGCCTGCAAGCCGGAAGGAATATCAACGGCAAACACCGGCGCCGGATGCTGATTGGCTCTGGCAATCAGCGCGTCGTAAGGCGCTTGCGGCGGACGGTTTAAGCCGGTGCCCAACAGGGCATCAACAATCACCTCAACCCGTTCTGGCCACAGGGCATCGGCGGCATGAATCACTCCGCCCGCCGCCAGCCAGCCGTCACGCGCAGCCTGCGCCTCTTCCGGCAGCGCTTTGCTGCCTTCACAGGCCAGCAGCGTCACGTGCAACCCGGCCGCCTGCGCCAGTCGCGCAATAATATAGCCATCGCCGCCGTTATTGCCGTGGCCACATAAAATCAGCCAGTGCTGCGCCGCGGGCCAGCGACGGCGAAGATGTTCAAAGGCTGCGCCACCGGCGCGTTGCATCAGTTCGAACAGCGTAATGCCAAGGGTATCGGCGGCGCTGATTTCCAGCTGGCCCAGCGCCTGCGCAGGCCAGACAGAGTGTGGTAAACTGCGCTGGTTTTCTTTTTGGTTATGGTCAGTCATGTCGCACCCTCTCGATCTTCATCAGCTTGCCCTGGATATAAAACAGTGGGGCCTCTCTCTCGGTTTTCAGCAAGTCGGTATTTGTGATACCGATTTAACCGCGGAAGAACCGCGCCTGCAGGCATGGCTGGACAAACAGTACCATGGCGAAATGGACTGGATGGCGCGTCATGGCATGATGCGCGCCCGTCCGCATGAACTGTTGCCCGGGACACTGCGCGTGATTAGCGTGCGGATGAACTATCTGCCCGCCAAAGCAGCGTTTGCCAGCACGTTAAAAAATCCGCGTCTGGGATATGTTAGTCGTTATGCGCTGGGTCGTGATTATCACAAAGTATTGCGCAATCGCCTGAAAAAGCTTGGCGATATGATCCGCGAACGCTGTGGCGACGCGCAATATCGCCCGTTTGTCGACTCCGCGCCGCTGCTGGAGCGCCCGCTGGCCGCCAAAGCCGGTTTAGGCTGGACCGGTAAACACTCTTTGATACTTAATCGTGAGGCAGGTTCCTGGTTTTTTCTGGGCGAGCTGTTAATTGATATCCCGCTACCGGTCGATCAGCCGCAGGAAGAGAACTGTGGCCGCTGCGTTGCCTGTATCACCACCTGCCCGACCGGCGCGATTGTCGAACCCTATGTGGTCGATGCGCGACGCTGTATCTCGTATCTGACGATTGAGCTGGAAGGCGCGATCCCGGAAGAATTTCGCCCGCTGATTGGCAACCGCATCTATGGCTGTGATGATTGCCAGCTGATTTGTCCATGGAATCGCTATGGCCAGCTCACTGATGAGGATGACTTCAGCCCACGCGCAGTATTGCATGCCCCGCCTTTAACCGAGCTTTTCGCCTGGGATGAAACAAAATTTTTGCGTATTACCGAAGGATCGGCGATACGCCGCATTGGTCATCTGCGCTGGCTGCGCAATGTGGCGGTGGCGATGGGCAACGCGCCCTGGGATGAGGAAATCATCGCTTCGCTGAGCTCAAGGCTGGGCGAAAACGCCATGCTGGATGAACATATCCACTGGTCGATTAGCCAGCAGCAGAACAAACGCGCTGAACACACGATTGAAGTACAACGCCCACAGCAAAAACGACTGGTTCGCGCCATTGAGAAGGGATTACCGCGCGATGCATAAATGTACAATTAGTTGCGCTGCGGGCAGAAAAACGTTTTCCACATGCTGTGAATAAAAATAAAAAAGCGTTGTCATTCAACTGTCACAGGCACAACAAGTGATCCAGCTAACAAATTGAAATAATAATTTTTCGTTTAAATTCAGTAAAGTAATAAGTATATGTAAGAAAATGCTGATAAGTTTGATCGCGATTAAAAACAGTACGCCTGTGGATAACTCTGTTTAAAACATTTTGACAAACTGGAAACATACGGATGCGCAGGTGGGTTATCGCTGTGGATAATTCATCTGGAAAAGGTAAGAAGAAAACCTGGAGCGGGAAACGAGACTCGAACTCGCGACCCCGACCTTGGCAAGGTCGTGCTCTACCAACTGAGCTATTCCCGCTTAGGAACTACTGGTGTGCTGTAAGACAGCAAAATCATATTTTGGAGCGGGAAACGAGACTCGAACTCGCGACCCCGACCTTGGCAAGGTCGTGCTCTACCAACTGAGCTATTCCCGCTTTGGAACTGGTTGCTGTAAACAGCGAAAATCATTTTTTTACATTCCGAGACCCAATTTCGATCTCTAACCTTTTGATTAGAAAAGGTTTTTAACCATTCCCCTATCAGGAATGGACGCTATTATGGCCTTGTTCGAAAATGATGGCAAGTCCTTTGTTCACAAAGGAAGTGCGAACGCCTAAAAGTTCGACACAGCATGCTAACGCCCCTCTTCAGCCGAAGTGGCTGAAGAGGGGCAGAATCATAGAGTTAGACCTTTTCTGGCGCTGGCAAGCCAAGATTTTGCCGCAGCGTGCTGTACTGGTATTCCTCACGGAACAGGCCACGACGTCTTAACTCCGGGATCACCAGCTCGACAAACAGCGACAGCTGCTCCGGCATAATCGCTGGCATGATATTAAAGCCATCGGCGCCCCCCTGCTCCAGCCAGCGCTGGAAATCATCGGCGATCTCTTCAGCGGTGCCGACCAGCACCCGATGCCCACGGGACCCGGCGGCGATCGCCGCCAGCTCACGCAGCGTCAGATTTTCGCGCTCGGCTAAATCGGTCAGCAATTTTACCCGGCTCTGTCCACCTTCAATATTCGGTGCTTCCGGCACCGGGCCATCCAGCGGAAACTGGCTTAAGTCCATGCCAAAACGGGTGGAGAGCTGTTTAATCCCGTTATCGATATCCACCAGCTGATTGAGTTCGCGCCAGGTCGCCCAGGCTTCTTCACGGGTGTGGCCGACAATCGGCATCACGCCCGGCAGGATCAGCAGATGATCGGGATGACGTCCGGCATCCACCACCAGCTGTTTCTGCGAACGGTAGAAGGCCTGCGCATCTTCCAGCGTGGCCGCAGCGGTAAACACCACTTCGGCGGTAGCCGCCGCCAGTTTCTGTCCATCGGCTGACGAACCCGCCTCAATAATCACCGGACGCCCCTGCGGCGAGCGGGTAATATTCAGCGGTCCCTGCACCTGGAAATGTTTGCCCTGATGATTGATCGGCTGGATCTTCTCATCGACAAAATATTGCCCGCTCTGTTTATCCGGCTGCACCGCGCCTTCCTGCCAGCCCTGCCATAGCTTGAATGCCACCTCAAGAAACTCATGGGCAGTGGCATAACGCTCTGCATGGCCCGGCATATCGTCACGGCTGAAATTGCGCGCCACATCAGTAGAGAACGAAGTCACCACATTCCATGCCGCACGCCCGTGGCTGATATGATCCAGCGAGGAGAAAATACGCGCCAGATTAAACGGATCGCTAAAGGTGGTGGAGGCGGTAGCCGCCAGTCCGATATGTTTAGTCTGCACCGCCAGCGCCGATAACAGCGTCAGCGGCTCAAGGCGCGCCATGGTTGACGGCAAACGATAGACGCTGGTCGCCAGCGCATCGCCGACGAAAAACATATCAAAGGTACCCTCTTCGGCTTTGCGCGCAATCCACGTCAGCCATTCAATATCAGTCGGCGAGCCGAGCTGCTGCGTCATACGCCAGCCACTGACATGATGCCCCAGCGGCTGCACAAAAAGTCCAAGACGCAGCTGACGGCGGCTGGTTGAGGTATCAGACATATTCGATCCTTAGGAAATCAAAAAGCGCGATCGGTTGCCAGCAGCGCCTGTTCAATGGCGCTGGCGGCAAGTGAGAAAGGTAAGCGCGCAGCATTGGCCGCAGAGAATTTTACTTCCTGCGCAATGGTCGCCAGAACGGCGGCGCGATCGCCATGCAGCGGTGACAGCGTCAGCGGCGCATCATACTGGCGCAGCAGTGACAGCAGTTTTTCATCGGGCTGACCGTTCTGGCTCTCCAGCAGCGACTGTACCAGCAGACAGAAACCGACTTTTTCGCCATGCAACCAGTGATGCAATTCCGGCTGGTGCGTAAGACGGTTATGAATCGCATGGGCCACGCCAGGCGTCGGGGTTTCATCGCGCATACTGTTGGCCAGCCCGGCCAGCGCAATATTCGCGTCAATCACTTTAATCAGCGCCGGTGTCACTTTATGCTGCTGATTGTCACGTACCGCTTCAGCGCCATATTGCTCAAACACCTCTACCGCCATCCGCGCCGCCTGAACTTTCAGCTTCAGCGACAGGCTGTCGGGATCTTGCTGCTGATAAGGGACAAATTCATACCACTTGGCCAGCGCATCAATAATGCCAGCCTTCAGAAAACGCACATCACTCTGCGCAATCACTTCCGGATCGACCAGCACTCGCGCCGGCATCCGCGCCATCGGTACGCTGCGCTCCTGTCCACCCTGTGCGTTATAGATAATACTGACCGGCGACCAGGCGGCGCAGGTCGCGGCCACCGTTGGCAGGGTAACCAGTTCCATCTGCGCAAAACGGTTCGCCACCGCTTTGGCGCAATCCACCACCCGGCCGCCGCCAACCCCCAGCACTAAGCTCGCGCCATACTGTCCGGTGCGAGCCTGATGGTGGTCAACCGCCACATCGCTGCATGCGCCAGCAAGGAAATCGACCTGATAATCAATGTTGTGTTGCCGCAGGCTGGTTTCCAGCTGCGGATTAACCGCCTGCCAGGCTTGCGGGCTGGTAATAATAGCGATGCGGGTCGCCAGCGGCGCGATATATTCACCCGCCCGGGCAATCAGACCGGACTGATGGTAATAGCTGTGCGGTGATTTTATGGCAAGCACGATAATAACCTGTTTATTTATGCATTAAATAACGGGCATAAAAATCCCGTTCCCGGCAGAGAGAAAAAATATGACCCAATTAAAGAGGAATAATCAGGGTAAATATGATCTGAGAAAGAGTTCTTTTTCATTATGCTACGAGAAAATTAAAAATAAGCAATCACATACTGGCCATTTGCTTTTCATAAATTCGCAAAAGTATAGATGAAATTCAGCTATAGCCAGTAAAACACTTGCGCGCTGTGCTGGATCAAAGAAATGATAGAGGAAACTAAGGCTAATTTCAGGTAGCGGAAGCGTAATTAATTTATCGATTCCGACACCGTAAAATTAACCCTTAAAATAATGAGATATTAATGGCCTCACATCCAATCGATTATCTTTTAATTGGCAATAATTTTGGCACCGCAGAAATGCGCAATATCTGGTCAGAGCATAACCGACTGACGCAACAGGTCAGCGTCGAAGTGGCGCTGGCGGTAGCCGAAGGTAAGCTGGGCATTATTCCACAACAGGCGGCTGACGCGATTGCCAGCCGGGCGGACGCCAGCCTGCTGGATATTGACGCCATCGCCAGCGCCGCGGCGCAGATGAAACATTCGCTGATGCCGACGCTGAAGGCGCTACAACAGCAGTGCGGCGAGGCTGGTGAATATATTCATTACGGCGTCACCACCCAGGATATTGTCGATACCGCCACGGTTTTACAGCTTAAGCAGGCGCTGGCAATCATTGTGCGTGACTGTGTGGCGCTCAGTGAAACACTGATAAAGCTGGCGAAACAGCATCAGTATACCCTGATGGCGGGTCGCACCCACGGCATGCAGGCGCAACCCACCACCTTTGGCTTTAAGGTCGCGGTCTGGCTGGATGAATTTATCCGTCATCTTGATCGCCTGCAGCAGATTGCCCCACGCCTGTTGACCGGCAATCTCAGTGGTGCAATATGCACCCACGCCGCGCTTGGTGAGGCAGGTCCACGGGTTGAGCGTCTGGCGCTGCAACAGCTGGGATTAAACACCCCCAATATAGGCTGGCAGGCGGCACGCGATCGCTTCTCCGAGTTTGCTTCAGTGGCGGTGCTGATCAGCGGCACGCTGGGCAAGATCGGTAACGAACTTTATAACCTGATGCGCACGGAGATCAGCGAGATCGAAGAGCCGTTCAGCATCGGTAAAATTGGCTCCACCACCATGCCGCATAAACGCAATCCGGCGGCGCTGGAAGGATTAGCCAGCTTAACCGCGCCGCTGCTGAGCAGCGCCAGTCTGATTTATCACTCGATGCATGTTGAACACGAACGCGATGCGATGAGCTGGCGCGCAGAGTGGCTGGCGCTGCCGGAGATCTGCATCTATTTATCGGCCCAGTTACAGAGCGCGCGCGCCATTCTGCCGGATATCACCGTCAATAAGCCGCGCATGCTGGCCAACCTGCAAATGCAGGATGGTCTGATGCTGTCGGAAAAAGTGATGTTTGAAACCGGCAAAAAGCTCGGCAAGCAGAGCGCCCATCATCTGATTTATCAGTGCGCCATGCAGGCCTGGGAGCAACAGCGATCTTTCCAGGCGCTACTGCTGGAACAGCCGGTGATTGCCGCCAGCATGACCCCGGCCGAGCTGGAGCGCTGGCTCGATCCGGCCAGTTACATCGGTAGCGCGCCGCAAAAAGTGGATGAGGTGATTAACTTTGCCCGTCAGTCCGGTCATTTATCACCGCAAGAGGAACTTACCCCATGACAGCCCACTACCGTGCGCTTACCACTGCTGACCGTGATGACTATCTGGCGCTGATGCTCGCGGCTTACGCCCCGGTCAAAGCACTGGGGATTCATTTTGATGCGGCGACGGCGGACCTGGCGAAAGTCACAGGCCATTTGCAACAGCATGGGGTGTATGCCCTGTTTATTGATCAGCAGATGGTCGCCTCGGTAACCATTCGTTATCCCTGGGGGCCGCTGCCGGGGCCTTTTGGCCTGCCGCATATCGGCTGGTTTGGCGCCCATCCGGCGTTTAACGGCCAGGGTTACGGCAACCAGCTGCTGAGCTGGCTGGAACAGGAGGTGCTGCGTGACGAGCTGAAAGCGCCTGCGGTGTCGCTGGGCACCGCCACCAGCCATCCGTGGCTGCGCGCGATGTACCTGAAGCGCGGTTTTCAGCCAATGCATGAAACCGATCTCGGCAAAGGCCATATCACACTGTATATGAAGAAAGTGCTGGATGACGCCAGCCATGCCGGGTGGCTGGCGCGTCAGCCAGTGCGTGAAACGCGCACCTTAACAGGAGTTTAAAATGTTAGCTATCCCCTCACAACATCAGGATCTGGCGCGCTTTATTCAGGATTTCCGCCATGAAATGCATCGTTATCCTGAGCTCTCCAACGAGGAGTTTGCTACCACTGCACGGATTAAAGCGGCGCTGGAAAGTCATCATATCCGCGTGCTCGATCTGCCGCTCGCCACCGGTCTGGTAGCGGAAATCGGCGGTCAGCAGACAGGGCCGCTGGTGGTGCTGCGCGCTGATATCGATGCGTTGCCGATCGAGGAAAAATCGGGCGTGGCGTACGTTTCACAACACTCTGGCGTGATGCATGCCTGCGGACATGATTTTCATACCTCAGCAGCGCTCGGCGCGGCGATAATGCTGAAAGCGCAGGAAGAGAACCTGCCCGGCACCGTGCGTATTCTGTTCCAGGCGGCGGAAGAGACCGGACATGGCGCGCCCACGCTGCTGGCGACCGGCGCGCTGGATAATGCGCGGGTGATCTTTGGCATCCATAACGATCCGACCCTGCCGGTCGGCGTCCTCGGCAGCAAAGCCGGGGCACTGACCGCCGGTGTCGATCGCTTCGATATCACCATTGCAGGCACCGGCAGCCACGCCGCGCGTCCCCATGAGGGCAACGATCCGATTGTCATTGCCGGACAACTGATTGCCGCGCTGCAAACCCTGATCGCGCGGAATGTGCAGTCCAGCGAAAATGCGGTGGTATCAATTACCCAGATCCACAGCGGCAGCACCTGGAACGTGATCCCGGATCGCGCCTGGCTGGAAGGCACGGTGCGCAGTTTTGATCAACAGACCCGTGAGCTGATCGAACGCCGTTTCCGCGAAGTGACGCAAGGTATCGGCGCGGCTTTCGCCAGCGATATCACGCTTAACTGGCAGCCGGGTCCGCCATCGGTGGTCAATGATGCAGACTGGGTGGATTTCGCCTTACAGCAGGCGTCAGAGGTCGGTTTTGAGACGCGGCGCGTCGAGGCCAGTCCGATTGGCGAAGACTTTGCGTTCTATCAGCAGCAGATCCCCGGCGCTTTTGTGATGGTTGGCTCCGGTGGCCCTTTTGCCCTGCACCATCCGGAATTCCGCGTCGACGATCGCGCCCTGTTTCCCACTGCCCGCTATCTGCTGCAACTGGCGGTTAAGGCGCTGGTGAAAGCATGAGCTTAGCGCAACAGCTCGCCACGCTGATTGTCAGCACCCGCCCATCAGAGGAGGCGCGCGCTAAAGCCCGTGCCGGTCTGCTGGATTTTATTGCCGTCACCCTGCCGGTTGTGAACGGTGAGATTGCCGATTCCGGGCTGCGCAGTTTGCGCCAGGTTTATCGCGGTGAAGAGAGTCTGAGCCAGGCGCTATTGCTGGGCTACGCCGGGCACGCGCTGGACTTTGATGATTTTCATGCCGATTTTCGCGGTCATCCGGGCACGGTGATTCTGCCGGCCCTGCTGGCGTTAGCGGCGCAGCGGCCGGAAATCAGTGGCGACGATTTTCTCGATGCATATGTCATCGGCGTCGAAGTGGCCGGTCGTCTGGGGCTGGCGGCCGGGCCACAGCACTACACGCTTGGCTTCCATAATACCGCCACCCTTGGTGTTATCGCGGCAGCGGCGGCAACCGCGTGTCTGCTGGACGCCAGCGCGGAGCAAACCGCGGTGATCCTCGGTCTGGCGGCGACGCAGGCCAGCGGTCTGCGCGCGCAATTTGGCAGCGCGGTGAAACCGCTGCACGCCGGGCTTGCCGCGCAGGCAGCGGTCAGCGCGATCCTGCTGACGCTGGCCGGCTTTGATGGGCAGCCGCAACAGGTACTGGAGAGTTTCCTGCACGCGTATTGCGCCGGGCAACAACAACCGGAAAAACTGACCGCCAGCTGGGGCGCGCCATGGCGCATCGTCGCGCCGGGGCTGGAGTTTAAACCTTATCCCACCTGCTCCGGCACCCACAGCGCCGCCGATGCGGCGCGTCAGCTGCGCAGTGCCTGGCTGCAACAAGGCCACAGTGTCGCGGCGCTGGCGGCGGCGATTCAGCGCATTGACATCGCCTTTCCACCGGGCGGGGATATTGCCGCGTTTATCCGCCATCCGCAGAATGGTATCGAAGCGCGTTTCAGTCTGGAGTATGTGGTGGCTATCGCCCTGCTGCGCGACAACCTGCGGGTTGAGGATTTTGCCGAAGGACCGCTAAACCCGGAGATTGCGGCGCTGGCAGAGAAAGCGGTGCGTTGCCCGGATGAGAGTGCGCCGCCGGATGCGCTTAATCCCGGCCAGCGCTTCCATCAGGTGACGCTATGGTTAAGCAGTGGCGAACGTCTGCAGCAGCGCGTCACCCGTCAGCAGAGCCTCGCTATTCCGCTGGATCTGACCAGCAAGCTGCGCAGCTGCCTGCCGAACCACAGCGAAAGCCAGCGACAGCAGATAGTGACGCGCAGCCAGCTGCGCGCGGCAGACGACCTGCCTGCGCTCTGTGCACTGCTGAGCGTAAAGTAATCAGCGTTTTCCTGCCAGCGGTGGCAGGAAAGCCTGTACCGCCGGTGGTTCGCCGTTAAACGGCAGCACATCAACCACCGTAATCTGCCCACTACAGCCCTGGCTTAACGCCGAAGTACCAATATCCAGCGTCAGCACATTCGGATTACCATGACGGCACATCGGCCGCGCCGCCAGCGGGTCAACCGGATCATACCAGGCGCCAGTCGGCAGCTGCACCACACCGGGCATGATCGCCTCGCTGATATCGACACATGCCAGCGCAATGCCGCGCGTATTCACGATCTGCACCACATCGTTATCACTGATGCCGCGACTGCGCGCATCATGCGGATGCATACGACACACTTCGCGACCACGCCGCTTCATATCAACACTGTGCTGACCATAATCGAGCTGACTGTGCAGACGCGACGCGGGCTGATTAGCAATCAGATACAGCGGATGCTGTGCATCTGGCTGTTCCAGCGGCGTCAGCCACTGGCCGTGACCGGGACAATCCGCATCGGCAAAAGCGGCGATGGTGGCCGAGAAAATCTCAATTTTCCCGCTTGGGGTCGGCAACGGATATTGCTGCGGATCGGCGCGAAACGCTTTCAGCATGCGGCCGCCATCCTTGATTTGCGGCAACGCCAGCACGCCCTGCTGCCAGAACTGCGCAAAGTCCGGAATCACCACCGCCTGCGCCGCCAGCCGTTGCTGCAACTGCTGATAGTGATAAATCAGCCACTGGCGCGCGGTGCGTCCTTCGGTAAACTCCGCTTCACGCCCTAAACGCCGCGCCAGTTCGGCAAAAATGGTGTAGTCATCTTTCGCCTGCGCGTGCGGCTGCGCTACCTGTTGCATCGCCACCAGATGGCGATCGGTCGGAGCGCCGCCAATATCCTCGCGCTCCAGCGTCATGGTGCAGGGCAGTACCAGATCGGCATGGCGGGCGGTGGCGGTCCAGGCAACTTCGTGGACAATTAAGGTATCCAGCTTACTGAACGCCTGGCGTAAACGCGCCAGATCCTGATGGTGATGGAAAGGGTTGCCACCAGCCCACCAGGCCAGCTTTATCGTCGGATAAGTCAGATCGCGGCCGTTATAGCGGAACGACTTACCGGGATGCAGCAGCATATCGGCGATACGTGCCACCGGGATTAAACGGTCAATACCATTCTTGCCCTGCGGCAGCGCGGGAAACGACGCCAGATTATGGTGCTTACCATAATGACCGAGCGCGCCCAGCGCATAGGCAAAACCCCCGCCCGGCAAACCAGGCTGGCCTAACGCCGCCGCCAGCACCAGTGCCAGCCACACCGGCTGTTCGCCATGCTGCGCACGCTGTAAGGCGTGAGCGACGCTGACCAGTACCCGGCGGCCCTGCAACTGCGCCGCCAGTGCGACAATACGCTGCGCATCAATACCACAGATCGCCGCCGCCCATCCGGCATCACGCACCTGCCCATCGGCTTCACCACCGATATAGGCCGCCAGCGTGTCCCAGCCGACGCAGTAACGATCCAGAAACGCCTGATCATGCCAGTCGTTTGCCACCAGCGTATGCAGCAACGCCAGCATCAGCGCCGCATCGGTGCCGGGACGAATCGGGATCCACTCGCCCTGCGCCTCCTGTGGCAGATCGCTGCGCAGCGGGCTGACCGAAAGAAACTGCGTGCCGCGCGTCGCTGCGGCATGGATAAAGCCACGCTCGGTATGCTCACTCAGGCCACCGCTGGCAACCTGGGCGTTTTTCAGCGCCAGACCACCAAACGACAACAGCACCTCAGTATGTTGTGAAATCTCTTCCCAGCTCACGCCACGGCGCGCCACTTCATTCATGTCGCCGACAATATGCGGCAGGATCACCGAGGCGGCGCCGGAACTGTAGCTGTTGACCGAACGGACATAGCCGCCAATCACCGTATTCAGAAAGCGATGCACCTGGCTCTGGGCATGATGAAAACGTCCGGCGCTCGACCAGCCGTAAGAGCCGCCAAACACCGCCTGCGGGCCAGATTCCGCACTGACGCGCTGCAGCTCGTCGGCTGCCAGCTGGTAAGCCTGCTCCCAGCTAATGGCGATATAGTCATCGGATCCACGTCGCTCATCAGCACCCGGGCCATCTTCCAGCCAGCCGCGCCGCACCATGGGCTGCGTAACGCGCACCGGATGATTCAGTACATTTTCAAAGTTTTTTAACAGCGGACTGGGATCGGGATCGCCGGCGAAAGGAGTAATCGTCAGACGATTATCATGCAAGCGGGCGCTAAACGCGCCCCAGTGTGAACTGTGGGATCTGTCAGTCATCAAGGCGGTCCGGCAGAGGGGTACAGACGGCGTTATAACACCGTCGACAGAAAGTGGCGGAAACGGACATTTTGCGTGTCATCCAGCACCGTTTTACCCGGCCCGGACGCCACAATTTTGCCCTCTTCCATAAAAATAATGTTGTCGGCCACTTCGCGGGCAAAGCCCACTTCATGGGTCACCACCACCATGGTAATGCCGGAGTGCGCCAGTCTTTTGATTACCTGTAACACTTCACCCACCAGTTCGGGATCGAGGGCGGAGGTCGGTTCATCAAACAGCATCACTTCAGGATCCATCGCCAGCGCGCGCGCAATCGCCACGCGCTGCTGCTGGCCACCGGAGAGTTGTTGCGGCCAGTCATCTTCACGCGTCGCCAGACCAACCTGTTGCAGCAGCGAACGGGCTTTGGCGGTCGCCTGCTGACGGCTCTGCTTTTTCACCCGCTGCGGCGCATCAGTAATGTTTTGCAGCACGGTGCGATGCGGAAACAGATTAAACTGCTGAAACACCATGCCGGTTCGGCTGCGCTGCTCAGCAATCTGGCGGCTGCTCAGTTCATACAGCGACTGACCAACCTGTTTATACCCCACCAGCTCGCCACCAATACGGATGGTGCCGCCATCCAGCTTTTCCAGATGATTAATACAACGCAGCAGCGTCGATTTACCGGAACCGGAAGGCCCGAGGATCACCGTTACCGAACCGGCGGGAATATCGAGATCGATGCCATCCAGCACCGTATTACCGGAAAAACGCTTGGTGACGTTACGTAATTGAATCGTCTCACCCATTGCTGGCTCTCCCTGATTCGATGCTATACGCCGGCGTCGTGACGTTTACGCTTTCACGCTTTACTTTGCGTTGCGTACTGCTGCGGCTGAAATGACGCTCAACATAATATTGTCCAATCGACAGTAGCGAAGTCATCAGCAAATACCACAACGTGGCGACCAGTAATAACGGGATAACTTCATAGGTGCGCTGATAAATAATCTGTGCTGAGAACAATACATCCTGCAGTGAAATCACCGATACCACCGCAGTGGTTTTCAGCTGACCGATAACTTCATTACCGGCGGGCGGTAATATCGCGCGCATCGCCTGGGGCAATACGGTATGGCGGAAAATCTGCGCCGGGCGATAACCTAAGGCGCGCGCGGCTTCAAGTTGTCCGGCGCCAACACTCTGAATACCGGCGCGTACAATCTCAGCGGCATAAGCGGACTGGTGCATCACCAGCGCAATCACCGCCGCGCTAAACGGACTGATTAAGGCGTTAGCCGATGCACTCCAGACCTCGCCGACAAACGGCAGGGTGAGGGAAATAGTGGGATAGAGCGCCGCAATATTGTACCAGAGGAACAGCTGTACCAGCATTGGCACGCCACGAAAGAACCAGGTATAAGCCCAGCTGACGGCCACCAGCACCGGGTTGGCGGAGAGACGCATCAGCGCCAGCACCGTACCGCCGGCAAAACCGAGCACCACTGAAATCGCTGTCAGCTTCAGGGTCATCAGCACCCCCTGCAGAATCGACTCTTCGGTAAAGCTGGCGGCAATCACCGACCATTCGAAACGGGGGTTGTTTATCATTGAGTGGGCGATGGCTAACAGCACCAGCGCGACTAACAGGGCGCTGATCCAGCGCCCGATATACTTCTTACCGACTATCCGTAGCTCTTCAGTTTGCTGCTCTGGTTGCCCGGCATTCATCATAGAATCTCTTCGTTACGCTTCGCTTCTTTCACCGCGCCAAAGCCAATTGACCACTTATCGAGGATCTTCTGATAAGTGCCATCTTTGATCAGCGAGTTCAGTGAAGCCTGCACCGCCTCTTCCAGCGGAGACGCTTTCGGGAAAGCAATGGAGACCGGCGCGTCATTGACATGGATCTCGCCGCTCATGGTCAGCGGTTTAACCTGCTGCACCTGCCAGGTCAGGCCCTCATACGGACCAAAGAACAGCGGCACACGTCCGCTGACTACCGCCTGCACACCTGATGGACGATCCGGGAATACCGCAACTTTAATCGCTTCTTTACCCGCCGCCTGACACGCCTTGCTGGCGTCATCCAGCCGTGTCAGCTGAGTGGTGCCAGCCCCCGCGCCAATCTCTTTGCCACAGACGTCAAGGAAGGAGGTAAAAGGCGCGATATTCGCGTCTTTACGCGAAATCACCCCAAGCCGTGAGGCGTCGTAATAGCTGACGAAATCTACCTGGTCCATGCGTTTTTTGGTGGCATTAATATTAGATAACGCCACATCGTAGCGGCCAGATTTCAGACCTGGAATAATATTGTCGAAACCACCGGTATCCTGCCAGTGTACCTCAACCCCTAAGCGGGCGGCGACAGCGTTCATAATATCGATTTCGCGCCCGGCAAGCGTTTTATTATCTGCCTGATAAAAGGTAGTGGGTGGTGTATTTGGATTGGTTCCGGCCAGGATATATCCACGCTTCAGAATATCTTCGGGCAGTTTACTCTTTAGCTGATTATCTGCGGAAACGTTAAAGGTGGTGTGCGCCGGAACATTCTGTTCTGCCGCCCATGCCGAAGATAAACTTCCCGCCATCAATAGCGGCAGCATTAATGTGGATAACTTCATAAGAAGAACCTTTTCCTGATATAGCCAAAAAGAAATCACGTTCGCCGTGATAAACACAACGAAAAAAACACCGAATTGCGTGAGCTGTTTTAATCGAATTAATCGCGGTAGATCAGTCAGGAACTACCTGGAAATTCATTCTGAAGGCATATCCCATTTTCTGGCAAATGATTAAATCAGATAACTAAACCTGAATAATGGATATAAGAAAGGGAGAAATAAGCTGATAAGCGGAGATAATTTAATTTATCGGCGGCATGAAGCTAAACGCAGAACGCAAAAAAGGACCCGAAGGTCCTTTTTCACTTTGCTTGCAGCGGCAGACACCACTGTAAGACTTAATCTGGAGCGGGAAACGAGACTCGAACTCGCGACCCCCGACCTTGGCAAGGTCGTGCTCTACCAACTGAGCTATTCCCGCTAAGCGTAGCCGATAAAATTCTTCATCGGTACGGGGTGCGCATTATACGAGTATTCTGTAAGTGCGCAATAGCTAAATAGAAAAAATTTAGTATACGTGGATTTTTTGTACGGGCGGCGAGAACGCCGCCCGTACATAACATCATGATCCGAAGGGGCAGCGTTCTCGCCGCCCGCATACTCAGAGCTGAATAAAATGCTCGCGGTAGTAAGCCAGTTCGGCCACCGACTCACGAATATCATCCATCGCCTGGTGCGTACCCTGCTTTTTAAAGCCCGGCAGGATCTCCGGCTTCCAGCGGCGCGCCAGCTCTTTCAGGGTGCTGACATCCAGGTAACGGTAGTGAAAGTAAGCTTCCAGCTGCGGCATATATTTAAACAGGAAACGACGATCCTGGCCGACACTGTTGCCGCAAATTGGTGAAGTATTCGCCGGGCACCACTGCTGCAGAAAAGCAATCGTCGCCAGCTCCGCGGCATGATCGTCAAACTGGCTCTCTTTTACCCGCGTCACCAGACCGCTGCCAGTATGGGTGCGCACATTCCAGTCATCCATCAATGCCAGCTGCTCATCACTCTGATGCACGGCAATGATCGGGCCTTCCGCCAGGATATTCAGATTGGCGTCGGTGACCAGGGTGGCGATTTCAATAATGCGATCGCGCTCCGGATCGAGGCCGGTCATTTCAAGGTCGATCCAAATCAGGTTATTTTCGTTTCCGCTCATGGTTGATCCCGCAGTTGCCAAAGTCGTCATAATAACGAATAAGGGTGTATCATAGACGTTTTGCCCGCTATGGGCGAACAAGCCGTCAGTCCTGAGAGGAAGAGTGAGCAAAAATAAACTGTCCAAAGGTCAGCAACGTCGCGTCAGCGCCAACCACGATCGCCGCCTGAAACAACGTGAAGGCAAGCCAGAACCAGACGACAGTATGTTTGGTGAAGCGCGTGACGGGGTGGTGATCAGCCGTTTTGGCATGCACGCCGATGTCGAGGATGCTGACGGGTCGGTGCATCGCTGCAACATTCGTCGCACCCTCCGTTCACTGGTCACCGGCGACCGTGTCGTCTGGCGTCCCGGCCAGGGCACCATGGTCAAAGGTATTGTCGAAGCGGTGCATGAACGCACCTCGGTACTGACACGCCCGGACTTTTATGACGGCGTGAAGCCGATTGCCGCCAATATCGATCAGATTGTGATTGTTTCCGCTATTCTGCCTGAGCTGTCGCTGAATATTATCGACCGCTATCTGGTGGCCAGCGAAACGCTGGAGGTGCAACCGCTGCTGGTGCTGAATAAAACCGATCTGCTGGACGCGAAAGGCCGCGCCTTTGTCGATGAGCAGATGGAGATTTATCGCCATATTGGCTACAAGGTGCTGATGGTCTCCAGCCATGAAAAACAGGGGCTGGAAGAGCTGGAAGCGGCGCTGACGGATCGCATCAGTATCTTTGCCGGTCAGTCCGGCGTCGGCAAATCGAGCCTGCTGAACGCCCTGCTTGGCCTCGACCTCGGTCGCGATGAGATCCTGACAAATGAAATTTCTGATGCCTCCGGCCTTGGTCAGCACACCACTACCGCAGCGCGTCTCTATCACTTCCCGACCGGCGGCGATGTTATCGACTCCCCCGGCGTGCGTGAATTTGGCCTCTGGCACCTGGAACCGGAACAAATCACCCGTGGATTTGTCGAATTCCGTGAGTTTCTGGGCGATTGCAAATTCCGCGACTGCAAGCATGATACCGATCCAGGCTGCGCCATTCGTGAGGCAGTGGAGAACGGCACAATCAATGCGTCCCGCTTCTATAATTATCATCGTATTCTGGAAAGCATGGCGGAAATGAAGACGCGGAAGAACTTCGCCAGTGATGACTGAGCATTAATTTCTGCTACATAGCCACAAGGATGGGGCACTGCTACAATTCGCCCCCTTTTTCTCTCAACGTCGTGAATTAAGCCAGGAGGCTAACGTGTTGGATCGTATTAAACTCGGCCTGAACTATATGCTGCCAAAAAAATGGCTGACTGAACTCGCCGGATGGGGCGCCAGCAAGCGCGCCGGCTGGCTGACCAAAGCGGTGATTGATAGCTTTGTCTGGTATTACAAAGTCGATATGTCTGAAGCGCAGAAGCCAGATACCGCCGCCTACCGTACTTTTAATGACTTCTTCGTGCGCCCGCTGCGTGATAACGCCCGCCCGCTCGATACCGATCCGAATCTGCTGTTGCAGCCAGCCGATGGCGCTATCAGCCAGCTTGGTCATATCGACGGCGACAATATTTTCCAGGCGAAAGGACATCTGTATTCACTGGAAGCCCTGCTGGCCGGTAACTACCAGATGGCCGATCAGTTCCGTGACGGCGAGTTTGTCACCACTTACCTTGCGCCGCGTGACTATCATCGCGTACATATGCCATGTAACGGCATCCTGCGTGAAATGATCTATGTGCCGGGCGATCTGTTCTCGGTTAACCCGCTGACCGCGCAAAACGTGCCGAACCTGTTTGCGCGTAATGAACGCGTCATCTGCTACTTCGATACTGAATTTGGCCCAATGGTACAGATTCTGGTTGGCGCCACCATCGTCGGCAGCATCGAAACCGTCTGGTCCGGCACCGTCACGCCGCCGCGAACTGGCGTGATTAAACGCTGGACCTGGCCAGGCGCCGAGGAAGAAGGCGCGGTAGTACTGTTAAAAGGACAGGAGATGGGCCGCTTTAAGTTAGGCTCAACGGTTATCAACCTGTTTGCTCCGGGTCGGGTAAAACTGGCGGAAAGCCTGACGCCAGAAGCGAAAACCCGTCTGGGTCAACCGCTGGCGATCTCATTGCAGAAGACCGATGCGGAAACCGTGTTACATCACTCATAGCAGATCAATATTGTGCGCCTGATTTTCTCATTTTTGCTGGGCTGCTGTTTAAGTTTGCCCGTTTATGCCGCCAGCCTGCCGGATGACGCCCAGGTTAAGCAAGAGCTTGACCAGGCCAAATCCGGCAAGAATACGCCGAATCAGGCGGAGCTGGTGCAAACGCTGGAAACCGCCCTTAACTGGCTCAACGAACGTAAAGCTTCGCTTGAGCTGACTGAACAGTATCAGCAGGTAATCGACGACTTCCCAAAGTTGTCGCGTGAACTGCGCCAGCAAATCACTACGCTGACCGACAGCACCAGACAGGTACGCGCCAGCATGACCGGCGCGGAACTGGATCAGGAGATCCTGCAGGTCAGCAGCCAGCTGCTGGAAGAGGGACGTCAGGCGCAACAAGAGCAGGATCGCGCACGCGAAATCAGTGACTCACTGTCACAACTTCCGCAGCAGCAGACCGAAGCACGCCGCGCGCTCAGTGAAATAGAGCGTCGCCTGCAGGGACAACCCAGCCCGGCAACGCCGATGGCGCAGGCGCAGATTTACGCCCGTCAGGCGGAATCCGCCGCGCAAAAAGCGCGCGTGGATGAGCTGGAGCTGGCGCAACTGTCGGCCAATAATCGGCAGGAACTGGCGCGGATGCGCGCTGAAGTCCATCAGAAACGCGCCGCCCAGCTGGATAACTATCTGCAGGCGTTGCGTAATCAGCTTAACAGTCAGCGCCAGCGCGAAGCTGAGCTGGCGCTGGAACGCACCGAGCAGCTGGCCGAAAACAGCGGCGACCTGCCGCCAGGCATCACCGAACAGTTCCGCGTTAACCGCGAGCTTTCCGGCGCGCTGAATCAGCAGGCGCAACGGATGGATTTGATGGCCTCGCAACAGCGCCAGGCCACCAATCAGACCATTCAGGTTCGTCAGGCGCTGAGCACGATCCGCGAACAGTCACAGTGGCTCGGCGCGTCCAATCTGCTGGGTGAAGCGCTGCGCGCGCAGGTTGCACGACTGCCGGAGATGCCAAAATCTCAGCAGCTGGACAGCGATATGGGTCAGCTGCGGGTACAGCGTCTGCACTACGAAGATCTGCTCAACCGTCAGTCGCAGCTCAGACAGCAGAAGCAGGAAAATGGCGCCGATCTGACCAGCGAGCAAAAACGTATTCTGGAAGCCCAGCTGCGCACCCAGCGTGAGCTGTTAGGCTCGCTGATCTCGGGTTCCGACACTCTGATTCTGGAAGTGACCAAACTGAAAGTGGCCAACAGCCAGCTGGAAGACGCGCTGACGGAAATTAAAGAGGCCACCCACCGCTATCTGTTCTGGACCGCCGATGTCAGCCCGATCAATCTGAGTTTCCCGATCGATCTGGCGCATGATCTTAATCGCCTGCTGTCACTGGATACCCTTGGCCAGCTTGGCGGAGCGTTTGTGATGATGTTTACCAGTCGCGAAACGGTGGTGCCGGTGTTTGCCGCCCTGCTGCTGGTCGGTATCAGTATCAGTTCACGTCGTCACTACCATGCGTTTCTTGAGCGGGCCACCAGCCGCGTCGGTAAAGTGACGCAGGATCAGTTCAGCCTGACCGTGCGCACCGTCTTCTGGTCGATTATCGCCGCCCTGCCGCTGCCGGTACTGTGGGCGGCGCTGGGTTACGGTCTGCAGCACGCCTGGCCCTATCCGATTGCGGTGGCGATTGGTGATGGCGTTACCGCCACCCTGCCCGTGCTGTGGGCATTTATGATCAGCGCCGCCTTTGCCCGGCCGCAGGGTCTGTTTGTGGTGCATTTCCGCTGGCCGCAACAGCGGGTGGCGCGCGCAATGCGCTACTACTCACTGTCGATTGGCTTTATTGTGCCGCTGATTATGCTGCTGATTGCCTTTGATAACCTGGACGATCGCCAGTTCTCCGCCACTCTTGGCCGTCTGTGCTTTGTGCTGATTTGCGGCGCCTTAAGCCTGGTGACCATCAGCCTGAAGCGCGCCGGACTGCCGCTGTATCTCGATAAAGAGGGCAACAGCGAAAATATCATCAACAAGATTCTGTGGAATCTGATGATCTGCATTCCGCTGTTCGCCGCCCTCGCCTCCTGTGTCGGCTATCTGGCCACCGCGCAGGCGCTGCTGGCAAGGCTGGAAACCTCAGTGGCGATCTGGTTCCTGCTGCTGATTATCTATCATATTATCCGCCGCTGGATGCTGATCCAGCGCCGTCGCATCGCCTTTGACCGCGCCCGTCAGCGTCGCGCCGATATGCTGGCCCATCGCGCCCGTGGCGAAGAAGAGGCGCCGCCGCATAATGCCGATGGTGTCGAGATTGATGAGCCGGTGATTGATCTCGATGCGATTAGCGCCCAGTCGCTGCGTCTGGTGCGTTCGATTCTGACGCTTATCGCGCTGATTTCGGTGATTGTGTTGTGGTCGGAGATCCACTCCGCGTTTGGCTTCCTTGAGAATATTAAACTGTGGGATGCCAGCACCACGGTGCAGGGAGTGGAAAGCATTGAGCCAATCACCCTTGGCGCAGTGTTAATCGCCATTCTGGTGATTATTATCACCGCCCAGCTGGTACGTAATATGCCCGCCCTGCTGGAGCTGGCGCTGTTGCAGCATCTGAATTTAACGCCCGGCACCGGCTATGCGATTACCACTCTGACCAAGTATCTGTTGCTGTTAATTGGCGGCATGTCGGTGTTCTCAATGATCGGCCTGGAGTGGTCGAAATTGCAGTGGCTGGTGGCCGCACTCGGTTTTGGATTAGGTTTTGGTTTGCAGGAGATCTTCGCCAACTTTATCTCTGGCCTGATTATTCTGTTTGAGAAACCGATACGTATCGGCGATACCGTCACCATTCGCGACTTAACCGGCAGCATTACCCGCATCAATACGCGCGCCACTACCATTACCGACTGGGACCGCAAAGAGATTATCGTGCCGAATAAGGCCTTTATCACCGAACAGTTTGTTAACTGGTCGCTGTCTGACTCGGTAACGCGCGTGGTGCTGACCATTCCGGCGCCAGCTTCAGCAAACAGTGAAGAGGTAAGCAATATCCTGCTACAGGCCTCGGAGCGCTGTACTTACGTGCTGGATATGCCGCAGCCGGAAGTGTTCCTGGTCGATCTGCAACAGGGGATCCAGCTGTTTGAACTGCGTATTCACGCGGCGGAGATGGGTCACCGGATGCCATTGCGTCATGAGCTGCATCAGCTGATTCTGCACGGTTTCCGTGAGCATGGTATTGAGATGCCGTTCCCGCCTTTCCAGGTGCGTATGGAAACGCTGGGACGCAAAACACCGGCCAGTAATGGTTCACCAGCGGCAAGAAACTTTAAGTCGGGTGGGTTGTAGGACGAGGAGCGTGTTCCCGCGCCGCTGTTGCGGCGCGGGAACATAACTTACAGCGCCATATCGTGCTGTGGGCTGCTGGCTGCTTTTTCCTGAGTCGGCGCTGCGGCTGCTTTCTCAGTCATCTGGATAACCGGTGGTTTGGTCAGTTCCAGTGTGGCGGCGGTATCATCCCAGACCTGCTGCGTCAGGCCAACATTGTCATTCAGCTTCTGACCGTAGCTCGGGATAATTTTACGGATTTTGCTCTGCCACTCTGGCGATTTGAACTCTTCCGGGAACAGCTTCTGCATTACGTTAAGCGCAATCGGTGCGGCAGTTGAAGCACCCGGAGATGCGCCCAGCAATGCCGCCACGGTTTTCTGCTGGTCGGTAACAATTTCGGTACCCAGCTTCAGTACGCCGCCTTTATCTGCATCTTTCTTGATAATCTGCACACGCTGACCAGCCTGAATCAGTTTCCAGTCTTCTTTCTTCGCGTCCGGATAGTACTCTTTCAGCGCAGCAAAGCGGTCATCATCACTTAACATGACCTGACCAACCAGATACTTAACCAGATCAAAGTTATCCAGACCAACATGGGTCATTGGCATAAAGTTGCTGGTGGTGGTGGTGCTCAGCAGATCAAACAGCGAACCGTTTTTCAGGAATTTGGTGGAGAAAGTAGCGAATGGTCCAAACAGCACCACGCGTTTGCCATCCAGATTGCGGGCATCGATATGCGGTACTGACATCGGCGGTGCGCCGACTGAAGCCTGACCATATACTTTCTGCAAATGACGGCTGGTGATGGCCGGATTTTCGGTCATCAGGAAGGAACCGCCCACCGGGAAGCCAGCGTAATTATCCGCTTCAGGAATACCGGTTTTCTGCAGCAGCTTCAGCGCGCCGCCGCCTGCGCCAATAAAGACATATTTCGCATCTACAGCACGTTCTTCGCCGCTTTTGCCATCTTTAATGGTGACATGCCAGGAGTTGTCGCTGTTGCGTTTAAAGTCGGTGACTTCTGACGAGGTTTGCAGGGTAAAGTTGCTGTTCTTCTTCAGGCTGCCAATCAGCTGACGGGTAATTTCACCGTAGTTGACGTCAGTGCCGACCGGCGTCCAGGTCGCTGCAACTTTCTGCTGCGGATCACGACCTTCCATTACCAGTGGCGCCCACTGCTGGATCTGGTTGTGATCGGTAGAGAATTTCATTCCCTGGAACAGTGCGGTTTTCTGCAGCGCTTCATAACGCTTAGTCAGAAACTCAACGTTTTTATCACCCCAGACAAAACTCATATGCGGCGTTGAGTTAATAAAGGAGTGCGGGTTGTTCATCACGCCGTTTTTAACCTGCGCCGTCCAGAACTGACGGGAAATCATAAAGGCTTCGTTGATCTCCAGCGCTTTGCTGACATCAATGCTGCCGTCCGGACGCTCAGGAGTGTAGTTGAGTTCCATATTGGCGGAGTGACCGGTACCGGCATTGTTCCAGCCATTGGAGGACTCAAGCGCGACGCCGTCAAGCTTCTCGACCATCACTTGTTTCCAGCCTGGCTGCAGTTCTTCTAACCAGGTTCCCAGTGAGGCGCTCATGATGCCGCCGCCAACTAACAGTACGTCGGTTTTCTGCGGTGTGGTTTCAGCGTGTAGCGCTGAACACACCAGCAGTGCTGATAAGGTAAGCCCAGGGAGGATTTTTGTTGCTTTATTCATTTTAAATCTGCACTTTGTTGCTTGATGATAATTAAAAAGTGCGCAAAGTTTAAAATATTGTTACCAGCAGGTTGGAAGATTTTTAGTTTTTTAATTAATGATAATGTTTTTTGTTTTTGTTAATTACAAAAGGCGGTATCAATACCGCCGATTTAATCAACAACGATCGACCGAAAACGCCAGCACATCACTTAAGCGCTCGGCTTTTAACGCCAGCATCACCAGACGATCGACACCTAATGCCACCCCGGAACAGTCCGGCATGCCATGCGCCAGCGCATCCAGCAGATTGGTATCGATGGGTTGCTGTGGTAAACCACGCGCCGCGCGACGGCGATTATCCTGCTCAAAACGCTGACGCTGTTCGCGGCTGTCGGTCAGTTCACGGAAACCATTCGCCAGTTCGATGCCTTTATAGTAGACCTCGAAGCGCTCAGCGACGCGATGATCTTCGGTGCTGATCTCTGCCAGCGCCGCCTGACTGGCCGGAAAATGATAAACAAACGCTGGTTTATCCTGACCAATCTTCGGTTCCACACCCAGCATAAACAGCAGCTGTAGCAGGGTATCGCGATCCTCTTCGGCATTCGCCAGATCGCCGACGCCCAGTTTAGCCGCCACTTCGCGCAGCTGAGTTTTATCCGCCGATAACGGATCCACTTCCAGATGACGAATAAACGCCTGCTGATAAGAGAGGGTTTCCGCGCTGTCGCACTCCAGTACCTGCTGCATCAGATCGTCCACTTCATTCATCAGACGATACATATCGTAATGCGGACGATACCACTCCAGCATGGTGAATTCCGGATTATGGTGACGTCCGGCCTCTTCATTGCGGAAGCTGCGGCACAGCTGATAAATCGGGCCACTGCCCGCCGCCAGCAGGCGTTTCATATGGTATTCCGGGCTGGTCATCAGATAGAGATCCAGTCCGGCAGCAGCGCCCGGTCCGACAAAACGCGTCTGAAACGGGAACAGGTGAATATCAGTCACCGTTGCCTGACT
This sequence comes from Winslowiella toletana, assembly GCF_017875465.1. Classification (NCBI taxonomy): domain Bacteria; kingdom Pseudomonadati; phylum Pseudomonadota; class Gammaproteobacteria; order Enterobacterales; family Erwiniaceae; genus Winslowiella; species Winslowiella toletana. Next base: position 2,932,223 of record NZ_JAGGMQ010000001.1, on the reverse strand, counting down.
CATCGCCGGGGTTTCCACCTCCAGCACGCCACGATCGGCAAAGAAACGTCGTATTTCAGCCATAATTGCTGCACGTTTCAACAAATTGGCAATAGATGCGCTCGGCTGCCAGCTTGCCGTATCGCTCATGGGGTTTACTCCTCAGTCAAACAGGGGGATGAAGTCTACCCGTATCGGGGTAAACAGACAAACTTCTGTGCATTTTCCCACCTAAATAGCCGAACACATCAAATCTCGCGCTTTTTTACCGGCTTATACTGCCCGCGTCGCAAGAAGAGTTTCCACGCTTTAACCAGCTAATTCACCGGGAAAAGAGCCTTTCACGGTGAATATTTACGATGACATCGACCTTAACAGGGAGGGAACCGTGCAAACCTTTAATGCTGATTTGGTAATCGTCGGCGCCGGTGGCGCCGGGCTACGAGCAGCGATTGCCGCCGCCGAAGCCAGTCCACAATTGACCATTGCACTGGTATCAAAAGTGTATCCCATGCGCAGCCATACCGTGGCTGCTGAAGGTGGCTCCGCCGCCGTCACGCAACAACAAGACAGCTTCGACTCCCATTTCCACGACACCGTTGCCGGTGGCGACTGGCTGTGTGAGCAGGATGTGGTTGACTACTTCGTCAGCCACTGCCCGCGCGAAATGATCCAGATGGAGCTGTGGGGTTGTCCGTGGAGCCGTAAAGCCGATGGCTCCGTTAATGTGCGCCGCTTTGGGGGTATGAAGATCGAGCGCACATGGTTCGCCGCCGATAAAACCGGCTTCCATATGCTGCATACACTGTTTCAGACCTCGCTGAAATATCCGCAAATTAAGCGCTTCGATGAGCATTTTGTTCTCGATCTGCTGGTCGATGATGGCCAGGCGCGCGGAGTGGTAGCGATGAATATGATGGAGGGCAGCCTGGTGCAGATTCGCGCCAATGCCGTGGTGCTGGCCACCGGCGGCGCGGGGCGCGTCTACCGCTATAACACCAATGGCAGCATTGTTACCGGCGATGGCATGGGCATGGCATTTCGTCATGGCGTGCCGCTGCGCGATATGGAGTTTGTGCAGTATCACCCTACCGGCCTGCCGGGCTCCGGCATCCTGATGACCGAAGGTTGTCGTGGCGAAGGTGGCATTCTGGTCAATAAAGATGGCTACCGCTATCTGCAGGATTACGGCATGGGACCGGAAACGCCGCTGGGTGAACCGCGCAATAAATATATGGAGCTGGGACCGCGCGATAAAGTGTCGCAGGCGTTCTGGCATGAATGGCGCGCCGGACGCACCGTCGCCACGCCGCGGGGCGATGTGGTGTACCTCGACTTACGCCATCTCGGCGCGAAAAAGCTGCATGAGCGCTTACCGTTTATCTGCGAGCTAAGCAAAGCCTATGTCGGCGTCGATCCGGTGAGCGCGCCCATCCCGGTACGCCCGACCGCGCACTACACCATGGGCGGCATCGAAACCAATCAGCAGTGTGAAACCCGCATTCAGGGGCTGTTTGCCGTTGGCGAGTGTTCATCGGTGGGTCTGCATGGCGCCAATCGTCTGGGTTCCAATTCGCTGGCGGAACTGGTGGTGTTTGGCCGCCTTGCCGGTGAGCAGGCGGCACAGCGTGCGCAAAGCAGCGCTGCGGCTAATGGCGCGCTGCTGGATGCGCAGGCCAGCGATATTCAGCAACGCTTACAGGGGCTGGTCAATCAGCAAGGCACCGAGCACTGGTCAACGCTGCGTGATGAGATGGGCATGGCGATGGAAGAGGGTTGCGGCATCTATCGCACACCGGAACTGATGCAAAAAACCGTCGATAAACTGGCCGAACTCAAACAACGCTTTCAGCGGGTGCGCATCAGCGACAGTTCCAGCGTGTTTAATACCGAGCTGTTGTACAGCATCGAACTGGCGCACGGGCTGGAAGTGGCGGAGTGTATGGCGCATTCGGCCATCAACCGCACCGAGTCGCGCGGCGCGCATCAGCGTCTTGATGAAGGCTGCACCGAACGCGATGACCATAACTTCCTCAAGCATAGCCTGACTTTTTACACCCCTGACGGCGCGCCGCGCATGGCGTATGACGCGGTAAATATCACCCGTTTACCGCCAGCGAAGCGGATGTACGGCGGGGAAGCCGACGCGGCAGATAAAAAGGAGCAGAATCATGTCTGAGATGAAAACCCTGCCAGTGACCATCCAGCGTTATAACCCGGAACAGGATCGGGCGCCGCATAACGAGATCTATCAGGTGCCTTACGATGAGCAGACCTCGCTGCTGGACGCGCTGGGCTATATCAAAGATAACCTCGCGCAAGATCTCTCCTGGCGCTGGTCGTGCCGGATGGCGATTTGCGGCTCCTGCGGCATGATGGTCGATCGCGTGCCGAAGCTGGCCTGCAAAACCTTTTTGCGTGATTACCCGCATGGCATCAGGGTGGAGCCGCTGGCTAACTTCCCGGTCGAGCGCGATCTGGTGGTCGATATGACCCACTTTATCGAGAGCCTCGAAGCGATTAAGCCGTGGATTATTGGCAATGACCGCACGCCCGAGCAGGGAGCGCATCAGCAGACACCGGCGCAGATGGCGAAATACCATCAGTTCTCCGGCTGTATCAACTGCGGTCTCTGCTATGCCGCCTGCCCGCAGTTCGGCCTGAATCCGGAATTTATCGGCCCGGCGGCGATTACGCTGGCGCACCGCTACAACCTCGACAGCCGCGATAAAGGTAAGGCGCAGCGCATGCCGCAACTGAATGGTGAAAATGGCGTCTGGCGCTGCACCTTTGTCGGCTTCTGCTCGGAAGTCTGTCCGAAGCATGTCGATCCCGCCGCCGCCATTCAGCAGGGCAAAGTCGAGAGCAGTAAAGACTTTATGATCGCCATGCTGAGGCCACAATAAGGAGCACCCGATGCTGACTAAACGTAAACCCTGGATCCACAGCATGCCGCGTAACTGGTGGCAGCAGCTGGGATTCTATCGTTTCTATATGCTGCGTGAAGGCACCGCCATTCCGGCGCTGTGGTTCAGTATTGAACTGATTTTTGGTCTGTACGCGCTGAAAAACGGCGCCGAAAGCTGGACCGCTTTTGTTGGTTTCCTGCAACATCCGGTGGTGCTGGTGCTGAATATTGTCGCGCTGCTGGCCGCGTTGCTGCACAGCAAAACCTGGTTCGATCTGGCGCCGAAAGCGGCAATTATCGTGATTAAAGGTGAAAAAATGGGACCTGCGCCGGTGGTGATCGCGCTCTGGCTGGTGATGTTGCTGTTTACGCTGGCGATTGTGGCTATCGCGCTGTTTGCTTAAGGAGACAACCATGAAACCGCAACCTCATCGTTCTGATGAACCGATTTTCTGGGGGCTGTTTGGCGCTGGCGGTATGTGGGCGGCCATTGCCACGCCGGCGTTGCTGCTGATCGTTGGCGTGCTGCTGCCGCTCGGCGCTTATCCCGATGGCGCGCTCGACTACCCGCGTCTGCTGGCGTTTGCTCAGACGTGGTCTGGCCGCCTGTTTATTCTGCTGATGATTGTCCTGCCAGTATGGTGCGCCCTGCACCGTCTGCATCATTGCATGCATGATTTGCAGATCCACCTGCCCGCCGGGAAATGGCTGTTTTATGGTCTGGCGACCATTCTCAGTGTGGTGACAGTGATTGGCGTGCTGACGTTGTAACCGACGATAAGCGGCCCTGCGGGCCGCTTATCTTCATCTATACTCAAGCTATTCATCTGTAAAGGAATAGCATATGCAACTGTGGAAAACGCTGGTCGCCGTTGCCAGTACCCTGCTCTCTGTCGCCTGTAGCACCACCCCGCCGAAAAATGTCACCGTGATTGAAGGCTTTGATGCCGACCGTTATCTTGGCCGCTGGTACGAGATCGCCCGTCTTGACCATCCCTTTGAACGCGGACTGGAACAGGTCACCGCAACCTACAGCAAGCGCGAGGATGGTGGCCTGAAAGTGGTGAATCGTGGCTTTAATCTGCAGAAACAGCAGTGGAAAGAGAGCGTTGGCAAAGCGTATTTCACCGGTGAACCACAGCGGGCGGCGCTGAAAGTGTCATTCTTTGGCCCGTTCTATGGTGGCTACAATGTGATTGCGCTGGATGATAACTATCAGCATGCGCTGGTCTGTGGCCCGAATCGTGATTATCTGTGGATTTTGTCGCGCACACCGCAGCTGGATAGCACGGTTAAACAGCAGCTGACAGAGAAAGCGCGCCAGGCTAACTTTCCGGTCGATAAGTTAATCTGGGTTGAGCAACGCTAAGGCGGGAAGTGACCGGTACGGAAAGACACCGTACCGGTAAAACAGATTAATCTGCGCTTTTTTGAATCGCCTGACCACCGGCTTCAACATCCTCGCCAACGCCACGCGTGGTGTTACAGGCAGAAAGCAGGCTGGAAAGGATTAGCACGGAAAAAATTGCAGCAATACTCTTCTTTAACATAACAATTTCCTTTTAAGTAGAAGTCTAAGTACAGCATGCTAAGCATAGGCGCTGAATGGCGACTTTGCCTGCTACTCGCTGTTAAAAGGAAATTTTTCAGAACTGAGGAAATTATTTTCCTGCGCGGGAGATGGCGCCGCCAAGGTGTTCCACATCGCGGCCAAAGCCATGGAAAGTATTGCAGGCGCTAAGCGCGGTAGTCATCAACAACGCGATGGCGATCAATTTAGCGAACTTAATCATCGTCCGGTTCTCACATTGAAAAAGAGAGGCGTACCCTGAGTACGCCCTTCAGCAATCTTATTTTACGCGTGACACGTATTCGCCAGAGCGGGTGTCAACTTTGATCACTTCGCCAATCTGCACGAACAGTGGCACTTTTACCGTTGCGCCGGTAGACAGCTTAGCTGGCTTGCCGCCGGTACCTGCGGTATCACCCTTCAGGCCTGGATCGGTATCAACGATTTCCAGTTCAACGAAGTTTGGTGGCAGAACCTGAATCGGCTTACCATTCCACAGCGTGACGATACATTCTGCATTATCCAGCAGCCACTTCGCCGCATCACCTACAGCTTTCTCTTCAACCTGATGCTGTTCGAAGGTTTCAGGGTGCATGAAGTGGTAGAATTCGCCGTCGTTGTACAGGTAGTTCAGGTTGGTATCTACTACGTCAGCGCCTTCAGCGGAGTCGGTAGATTTAAAGGTCTTCTCAACGCGGCTACCGGTCAGCAGACGACGCATTTTTACACGAGCGAATGCCTGACCTTTACCAGGTTTAACAAATTCGCTGGATTCGATAGCGTAAGGCTCGCCTTCGAACATGATTTTAAGACCGGGACGGAAATCGTTGCTAGAATAAGTCGCCATAAAGGCCCTCTAATATTAATACTGGTACTTAGCCAAAAAAATGGCACACATTGTAACCCTAAATACCCCTGACAGAGAAGGTTGGTTACAGCAACTTGCTGATGTAATCACTGAACCGAATGAATTATTGCAACTTTTAGCGCTGGATTCGCATCCGGAGCTGGTTGCAGGACGTGACGCGCGCCGGCTTTTCGCCCTGCGCGTACCACGAGCCTTCGTCTGGCGGATGAAAAAAGGCGATCCGCAGGATCCGCTACTACTGCAAGTTCTCACTGCACAGCAGGAGTTTATCGACGCACCGGGTTACAGTACTGATCCGCTCGATGAGCAGAGCAGCGTCGTGCCGGGACTGTTGCATAAGTATAACAACCGCGCCTTGCTGCTGGTAAAAGGTGGCTGTGCGGTTAACTGTCGCTACTGCTTCCGCCGCCATTTCCCTTATCAGGATAACCAGGGCAATAAGCGTAACTGGCAAAACGCCATCGACTATATACGCCAGCATGCGGAACTTGACGAGATAATTTTTTCCGGCGGCGATCCGCTGATGGCGAAAGATTACGAACTGGACTGGCTGATTAGTCAGCTGGAGGCGATTCCGCACCTGAAGCGCCTGCGTATTCACAGCCGTCTGCCGGTGGTGATCCCGGCGCGTATTACTGAAGGTCTGTGCCAGCGTCTGGCGCAGTCACGCTTGCAGGTGCTGCTGGTGACCCATATCAACCATGCGCAGGAAATTGACGATGAACTGCGCCAGGGCATGCAGATGCTGAAACGCGCGGGCGTCACGCTGCTTAATCAAAGTGTATTGCTGCGCGGGATCAATGACCGTGCCAGCACGCTGGCGGATCTGAGCAATGCGCTGTTTGATGCCGGCGTGCTGCCCTACTATCTGCATGTGCTGGATAAAGTTCAGGGCGCGGCGCACTTTTACGTGCCGGATAGCGAGGCGCGGGCAATTGTGCGTGAGTTACTGGCGATGGTGTCGGGTTATATGGTGCCGAAGCTGGCGCGCGAAATTGGTGGTGAACCAAGTAAAACGCCGCTGGATTTGCAGTTACGTCAGGAATAGCAATTGCACAGGGCGGCGAAAAGCCGCCCCTACAGAGTTCTTACGGGCACTTATAAACCTGGCCGCTCATTTTACTATCCAGCGGTGCAAAGCTGGACCACATATTCTGTGTTGGGCTGGTTGCGCCATAAATCACATTGCCGCCCATTTCCGCCGCACGGTTACGCAGATCGTTAGCCGCGCCGCGCAGTGAACTGCCTTCGCCACCGGAACCACTCAGCCAGTTACTTTGTGAGCCGGTTACATTACCCAGCAGCTGACAGCTGCTGGCTGGTTGCTGATCGGTAAAAGTCACGCGTTGGCCAGCTGAGTCCAGCTCTTTAGTGCTACTACAACCTGCCAGCAGCATCGCCGCGACAGAGAGTCCCAGCAAGACGTTAATCCGCATTTTATTCCCCATTTATTATCATCAGAGTCAGGCAGAAGCGTACCAGAAAACCGAGGGTTTTCTTAAACATCCCTTGCCAATTCATCCGTCCAGTTTCATCACTGCGCCACTACTTATACTATTTTCCCCCGAAAAAGAAAAACCCCCTGCCATTACTGACAGAGGGTTTCGCTTCACAGCAAGGGGGGATTACATCATGCCGCCCATACCGCCCATGCCGCCCATGCCGCCAGCAGCACCTAAATCAGGTGCGTCGCCTTTAGGCAGGTCGGTCACCATCGCTTCGGTCGTGATCATCAGACCAGCAACAGAAGCCGCGTACTGCAGAGCAGAACGGGTCACTTTAGTTGGGTCGAGGATACCGAAGGCGATCATATCGCCGTACTCTTCAGTCTGCGCGTTGTAACCGTAGTTACCGTCACCCGCTTTCACGTTGTTGGTGACAACAGATGGCTCTTCACCGGCGTTAGATACGATCTGACGCAGTGGAGATTCCATTGCGCGCAGCGCAACTTTGATACCAACAGTCTGGTCTTCGTTCGCGCCAACCAGGCCAGTCAGTTTAGAGGCAACACGCACCAGCGCCACGCCACCACCAGCAACTACGCCTTCTTCAACCGCAGCACGGGTAGCGTGCAGGGCATCTTCAACGCGCGCTTTCTTCTCTTTCATCTCAACTTCAGTTGCTGCGCCAACTTTCAGAACGGCTACGCCGCCTGCCAGTTTCGCTACGCGCTCCTGCAGTTTTTCTTTATCGTAGTCAGAAGTGGCTTCTTCAATCTGTGCACGAATCTGTGCTACACGACCAGAGATAGTAGCTTCTTCGCCCACGCCATCGATGATGATGGTGGTGTCTTTGTTGATAACTACGCGTTTCGCCTGGCCCATATCTTCCAGCGACGCTTTTTCCAGCTCCATACCGATCTCTTCAGAGATAACGGTACCGCCAGTCAGGATAGCAATATCCTGCAGCATGGCTTTACGACGGTCGCCGAAGCCAGGTGCTTTAACCGCAGCCACTTTCACGATGCCGCGCATGGTGTTAACCACCAGGGTAGCCAGCGCTTCGCCTTCAACATCTTCCGCGATAATCAGCAGTGGTTTGCCGGCTTTCGCCACGGCTTCCAGCACTGGCAGCATTTCACGAATGTTAGAGATTTTTTTGTCAGCCAGCAGGATATACGGGCTTTCCAGTTCGATTGAACCGGTTTCTGGCTTGTTGATGAAGTAAGGGGACAGGTAGCCACGGTCAAACTGCATACCTTCAACCACGTCCAGCTCATCCTGCAGGCCGGTGCCTTCTTCAACGGTGATCACGCCTTCTTTACCCACTTTCTCCATCGCCTGAGCGATCAGAGTACCGACGGTTTCATCGGAGTTAGCGGAGATAGTACCAACCTGCGCGATAGCTTTAGAGTCGGAGCAAGGAACTGACAGCTTTTTCAGCTCTTCAACAGCAGCGATAACCGCTTTGTCGATGCCGCGCTTCAGATCCATTGGATTCATGCCAGCAGCGACGGCTTTCAGGCCTTCGTTGATGATGGACTGCGCCAGAACGGTTGCGGTAGTGGTGCCGTCGCCCGCAGCGTCATTCGCTTTAGAGGCAACTTCTTTCACCATCTGCGCGCCCATGTTTTCGAACTTGTCTTCCAGCTCGATTTCACGTGCGACAGAAACGCCATCTTTAGTGATGCTTGGTGAACCAAAAGATTTGTCCAGAACCACGTTGCGGCCTTTCGGGCCGAGGGTCACTTTGACTGCATCTGCCAGAATGTTCACGCCGCGCAGCATTTTTACGCGCGCGTCATTACCGAATTTTACGTCTTTAGCTGCCATTTTTAAAATTCCCTTAAAATTGGTTTCGTTAAGTGAGTTACGCGTAGATTACGCTTCAACAACCGCCAGGATGTCGCTTTCAGAGATGATCAACACTTCTTCATTGTCGATCTTTTCAGTTTTTGCGCCGTAGCCTTCGTTGAAAATGACCACATCGCCCACTTTCACGTCCAGTGGCTTCACGTCACCGCTTTCCAGGATGCGGCCATTGCCCACCGCCAGAACTTCACCACGGGTCGATTTCGCGGCCGCAGAGCCGGTCAGAACGATGCCGCCAGCAGATTTGGATTCAACTTCTTTACGCTTAACAATTACACGATCGTGCAATGGACGAATTTTCATGTGATAGCTCTCCTTTGAGAAGTCCAATCTATTTTGGGATGAAAGCCGCGCACATTTGCTCTCGGCCTCGTGACGGAAGAGATAGGGCCAGCGGCGTCCGCTTTCAAGGGCAAAAAAATATTTTTTTTCTTTTCACGCGAATAATCGGCTATTTACGCGACAAGCAGCCAAAAAAAATGGGTGAAGCATGCTCCACCCATCATTGATATCGTTGATGTTAACGATCCTTATGATCGTCATGTTCGATGCGGTTAACATCTTTACGCTCAAACTCACCATCAAACGTCTGTCCGCTATCGGGACCGGCGCCCGGACCGCGCCAGACGCGCAAATGCGGCATCAGTTTAATCGTCAGGTGCTTCTGCACCGGCGGCAGCAACAGCAACAGACCGATAAAATCGGTAAAGAAGCCGGGCAGCAGCAGCAGGAAACCGGCGATAATCAGCGAAACGCTTTTGATCATCTCGGCAGCCGGACTCTCACCCGCCGCCATCTTCTGCTGCATCAGCATAAAGTTCTTCACGCCCTGATTTTTCACCAGCGAGACGCCGATGCAGGAGGTGAAGACCACCAGAAGCATGGTGAGCAGTACGCCCATCACGTGTGCCACCTGGATAAACAGCGAAATCTCAATCCAGGCCAGCAGAAAAAACACTAATAATGGTAACCAGCGCACAGTAATCTCCTGGTGGTAAGGCCATCCCGCATCATGCGCGACGGCAGAAAATGGCGATCATTGCGATCGTATCCAAATAGATGGTAGCGCGAAGCGCCTTTTTCAACCTGATATGTTGAATTTCCTGTACCGGCTTATTTTTGAGGCTAAGATCACATATTGTTAACACCGTCTCGTTAATAAATTGCCGGAAAGTGATCTGGATTGCGGCATTTCTGACGTAACAGCATATGATCGTGCTCGCCTGACCGATAATGGATAAAATATCGGCACAGACCATCCACGACAAAATAATCACATCGTTTGTGATGTTTTAACCGGTAGCTATAACAAGAAGGTTCTCATGACTCAAAACATTCGTATCGAAGAAGACCTGCTAGGCATGCGGGAAGTTCCGGCTGATGCCTATTATGGTGTTCATACTCTGCGTGCGATTGAAAATTTTTATATCAGTAACAGCAAAATCAGCGATATCCCTGAATTTGTGCGCGGCATGGTAATGGTGAAAAAAGCAGCGGCAATGGCGAATAAGGAACTTCAGACTATTCCGCGCAATATCGCCAACACCATTATTCAGGCCTGTGATGAAGTGCTGAATAACGGCAAATGTATGGATCAGTTCCCGGTGGATGTTTACCAGGGCGGCGCCGGAACCTCGGTAAATATGAACACCAATGAGGTGCTGGCCAACATTGGCCTTGAGCTGATGGGCCATCAGAAAGGCGACTATCAGTTCCTCAACCCGAACGACCATGTTAACAAATGCCAGTCAACCAATGATGCCTACCCTACCGGTTTTCGTATTGCGGTCTACAGCTCGATCCTGAAATTACTGGATGCCATCGGCCAGTTAGGCGAAGGCTTCCAGCGTAAAGCCGTGGAGTTTGAATCGGTGCTGAAAATGGGCCGCACCCAGTTGCAGGATGCGGTGCCAATGACGCTTGGTCAGGAGTTCCATGCTTTTAACGTGCTGCTGAATGAAGAGATCCGCAGCATCCTGCGCACTGCGGAACTGCTGCTGGAAGTGAACCTTGGCGCTACCGCCATCGGCACCCGTCTGAACACCCCGGAAGGCTATCAGCAGCTGGCGGTGCAGAAACTGGCGGAAGTGAGCAACCTGCCCTGCATTCCGGCGGAAGATCTGATTGAAGCCACCTCCGACTGCGGTGCTTACGTGATGGTGCACTCCTCGCTGAAGCGCCTGGCGGTAAAACTGTCGAAAATCTGTAACGACCTGCGCCTGCTCTCTTCCGGCCCGCGTTCCGGTCTGAATGAGATCAACCTGCCGGAATTGCAGGCCGGTTCGTCGATTATGCCCGCCAAGGTCAACCCGGTGGTGCCGGAAGTGGTAAACCAGGTGTGCTTTAAGGTAATTGGCAACGATATCACCGTCACCATGGCGTCAGAAGCCGGTCAGCTGCAGCTGAACGTGATGGAACCGGTGATTGGCCAGGCGCTGTTTGAGTCAATCCATATTCTGACCAACGCCTGTTACAACCTGCTGGAAAAATGCATCAACGGCATTACCGCGAATAAAGCGGTGTGTGAAGCCTATGTGTTTAACTCCATCGGCATCGTGACGTATCTGAATCCGTATATTGGCCACCATAACGGCGATATCGTCGGTAAGATCTGTGCGGAGACCGGTAAGAGCGTACGCGAAGTGGTGCTGGAACGCGGCCTGCTGACCGAAGCGGAACTCGACGATATTTTCTCGATCCAGAACCTGATGCACCCGGCCTATAAAGCCAAACGCTATACCGATGAAAACGAACAATAAAACATCGACTACTTAGCCATTTTTACAGGCACGTCAGTTCTCAGAACGACGTGCCTTTTTTATTGTGGTCGCTGCTATTTACATCCTGAAAAAGCCTGCGCAAACCGCCCATGATATAGTCTGCTGATATCCCTGAAGGAGTGCATTATGAACCCGTCCACTGCTGTGGTGGTGCTCTGCACCGCACCGGATGAAGATAGCGCCCAGGAGTTAGCCGAGCAGGCGCTGGCGGCTAAGCTTGCCGCCTGTATCACCCTGCTGCCTGGCGCCACTTCACTCTATTACTGGGAAGGGAAACTTGAACAGACTGCCGAAGTTCAGATGCTGCTGAAAAGTGATGTCACTCATCAGCAGGCGCTGATTGATTTACTGAAAGCCGCACATCCTTACCAGACGCCGGAACTGCTGGTTTTGCCCGTACAACATGGAGAGAGTGATTACCTGTCATGGCTCAGCGCATCGTTAAGTTAGCTTTTATTCTGATCATTGGCCTGTTCAGCCTTCAGGCCAGCGCCTCGCTGTTCGGACAACCAGGCAACAGCCAGTTTGTACCGGTCAATCAGGCATTTGTTTTTGATTTCAGTCAGAAAGCCAGTCAGCTAACCCTTAGCTGGCAGGTGAAACCTGGTTACTACCTGTATCGCCAGCAGATTAGCATTGAGCCACATGCCGCGCGGCTGGCGGCCTACACGCTGCCGACCGGCAAAGCCCATGAGGATGAGTTCTACGGCAAAACCGAGATCTACCCTGATGATATAACCCTGCCGCTGACCCTGTTACAGGCTGATGGCGACGCAACGTTGCGCGTGACTTATCAGGGCTGCGCCGCCGCCGGTTTCTGCTATCCACCGGAAAGCCGCGATATTCCGCTAAGCAAGGTCGCGGCAAATACCGCACCGCCTGCCGCTGATAACCGCCAGCCTGCACCGGCCAGCATTGCGCCGGTAAGCAAACTGCCCTTCTCGCCGCTGTGGGCGCTGCTGATTGGGATTGGCGTGGCGTTTACCCCTTGCGTGCTGCCGATGTATCCGCTGATCTCCGGTATTATTCTCGGCGGTAGCCAGCGCCTCTCCTTCGCGCGTCTGCTGGCTCTGGCGCTGGTGTATGTGCAGGGGATGGCGCTGACCTACACCCTGATGGGCGTGGTGGTGGCGGCTGCCGGGCTGCGCTTCCAGGCGGCGCTGCAACACCCTTATGTGCTGATCGGCCTGTCGACGCTGTTTGTGTTGCTGGCACTGTCGATGTTTGGCCTGTTCAGCCTGCAACTGCCTTCTGCGCTGCAAACCCGCCTGACGTTGTGGAGTAATCGCCAGCAAGGCGGCTCGCTGCCGGGCGTATTGCTGATGGGGGCGCTGGCGGGCTTAATCTGCTCGCCATGCACCACCGCGCCGCTGAGCGCTATCCTGCTGTATATCGCCCAGAGCGGCAATATGCTGGCGGGGGCGGGAACCCTCTATCTGTATGCCCTCGGGATGGGACTGCCGCTGATTGTGGTCACGCTGTTTGGCAATAAACTGCTGCCTAAAAGCGGCCCGTGGATGCAGACGGTGAAAGAGGGTTTTGGCTTTGTCATTCTGGCGCTGCCGGTATTTTTACTGGAGCGGGTGATCGGTGAACAGTGGGGGTTGCGCCTGTGGAGCCTGCTGGGCGTCGCGTTCTTTGGCTGGGCGTTTATTATCAGCCTGCGTTCAGCTAAAGGCTGGCTGCGTGGATTACAACTGCTGCTGCTGCTGGCGGCGCTAATCAGCGTGCGTCCATTACAGGACTGGGCTTTTGGCGCGCCGCAGAGTGTCAGTAACGCAGCTCATCTCAATTTTACCCGCATCACCACCAACGAAGATTTGCGTCATGCGCTGCAAAATAATCAGGCTAAAATCAGTATGCTCGATCTGTATGCTGACTGGTGCGTCGCCTGTAAAGAGTTTGAGAAGTACACCTTTAGCGATCCACAGGTGCAGCGCTCACTGGCTTCGTTACAACTGCTGCAAGCGGATGTAACGCGCAACAACAGCAGTGACAGCGCATTACTGGCGCATTTACAGGTACTGGGATTACCGACTATCCTTTTTTTTGACGCCAACGGAAATGAGATCCCTGATTCACGTATAACGGGTTATATGAATGCCGCAACTTTTGCTGCGCATTTGCAGAAAGTCGCGCGCTAAATGAGAAACACGCATTCAAGAGGAGCTTCACTTGCAACGTGAACAAGTACTCGAGCATGCGCTAAACGTGCTTGAGCAAAACGGACTGGCAGCCACCACATCGTTAACGATGCTGGCTGGCGACGTGAACCTGAGTGAAGAACAGCTTCAGCGCTTCTGGCCCGATCGCCATGCCCTGCTGTACGACGCCCTGCGTTTTCATGGTCAGCAGATTGATGGCTGGCGCCGCCAGCTGCTGCTGGATGAGACGCTAAACGCCGAAGACAAGCTGCTGGCACGTTATAAGGTACTGGAAGAGTCAGTAAATAATGGCCGCTTTCCGGGTTGCCTGTTTATCGCCGCCTGCAGTTTCTATCCGCAAACCGACCATCCGATTCACCAGCTGGCCGAACAGCAAAAACGCGCGTCCTGGGAGTACACCCATCAGCTGTTGAGTGAACTGGAGACGGATAATCCCGCGCTGGTGGCGGAGCAGATGGAGTTAATTCTGGAAGGTTGCCTGAGCCGGCTGCTGGTAAAACGTAAAGTGCAGGATGTCGCGACCGCACGCCAGCTGGCGGAAGATGTACTGCGTTTTGCCCTTTGCCGCAAAAATGGCGCCCTGACCTGATGAAGATTTACTCTGGCTGAATGAAAATCAGGCAGTTGGCGTATTTTTCACAGAAAGCCGTTGACGCCAGACGGCCTTTACGGTTTAATGCGCCCCGTTGCCCGAATAGCTCAGTCGGTAGAGCAGGGGATTGAAAATCCCCGTGTCCCTGGTTCGATTCCGGGTTCGGGCACCATCTTTAAAGAAACCAGCCTGTGGCTGGTTTTTTGCTTTCCGGGGTCTGACAATGTTACCCCCTCTGATCGCCTTCCCCTTTATCGCCGGCAAACTGCCTGACTAACAACCAAAAACAATTTCTGCTCCAGCACGCAAAACCACACCCCGACACTCCCCACAACCAGATGCAGCTGATATTCACAGGCTGTTATACTGCTGCTTCCTTATTTTCAGGGGAACGTATTGTGGGATTAATATTGCAGGGACAGCATGTTATCGTTGATCACTCTTGCCGGGATTGGCTACTGACCAGCCCCGAAGGAAATCCCACGATTGAGAAATCAGGCGACTTAAAAGTCTACTCTGTTTTCAGGCGACAACTTTTATCAGGTAAGCACAGACGTGACCGCCAACAGCGTAAACCTGGTGATAACTGCCCACTGATATATGCCCTGAAACGCAAAGAGGGATTGTTCACCGATATTGCAAGTATCAGAAGGCTTTACGATAGCTTTGGGTTTATTTTACACAATATCGCGACACAAGAGCCTGCCGGATATCAGCACATCATTTCTATGCCATCTGCGCACAATATCAGCCATATAACAGGCAGACGGTTTGCGCGTAAATTTCAGGCCAGACATATAACGGATTTTTTGCGAAAGGTTACGGTGGAAGAAGCCTTCATGCTTCTTGATAAGGCAGATATTGATATCGAAAATAATCGGAGAATAGAATTCCGTATAAAGTTACAAGCCAAAGAGGTTGGTTTAAATGGCAAATTTTCACTGAAAAGTATCCCGACGAAATTCCGTGGAATTCTTCCTCCTTTAAGGCTAAATATTGTTCCAACGCTAACATTTCTACCAACAAGAATTCTTATTGTTGATGATTTGATGGCTACTGGAACCACCTTAAGCACTGCCGCACATATCATATCGCAGCAATATCCTGGCGCCACAGTTGATGCCGCTTGTTTGTTTAGTTCCTCAGGCAGGTAATCTGCTCCACTTGAGCATAAATGAGGACAGGTGTATAAAGAACAGCACAGAGTGTGCTTGAGTCTCCCCGCTCTATAAATCCAGATGAGACCCGCGTAGGCACCCTGGCTGGGGTCGGTCTGTAAAAGACGAATATCCAGTTGGTTAGGCAGCGGCTAACCCTTCAGCATAATATGTTGTCGTAGAGAAATGATGTTGAAAGGAGAGCGTAAGCTCTCCTTTTTGCTTTTCAGCTTTTTGTTAAATGGCAACCTGTCAGATTAATAAACCTCCCGTTTATATTTTGCCGTAACAGGCGGCCAGCACACTGATCAGATGATTCTACAACGCCTCCCCGGGCCGCCCGCCCTGCTTTGCTCAAATGGCCAAAAATATCCCCACCGCTATGCCGCCAAATAAAATCCACTTGATAAGATAATAGATAGGTTTATTCCATGCTTTCAGTCGCTTACCAACCAGGCGCACTGCATAAATATATTTAAATAGCCGGTTCACGCCGCCAGTGCGGTCACTGTCTGCATTCGGCGCCGTCGCCGCACTCATCAGGTGGCGTCCCAGCCAGTGGTTCACCGCCTGCGCCCAGCGGTAGCGCATCGGTCTTTCGATATCACAAAACAGAATCAGCCGGTTCTGCCCGCTCATATTTTCGGCAAAGTGCAGATAGGTTTCGTCAAACAGTACCCCTTCGCCATCACGCCAGCTGTAGCGCTCACCATCCACTTCAATAAAGCAGCGATCATCGTTAGGGGTGATCAGACCGAGGTGGTAGCGCAGCGAACCGGCATAGGGATCGCGGTGACGCGGCAAACGGCTGCCATGCGGTAATTCGGCAAACATCGCGGCTTTTACTGACGGCAATCCGCGCAGTAACGTGGTGGTTTGCGGGCATAACGCCAGCGCCGAAGGATGGCTTTCCTCATACCATTTCAGATAGAAGCGCTTCCAGCCGGTTTTAAAGAAAGAGTTAAAACCTGCATCATTGTATTTATCTGAGGCTTTAATCTGCTGAATTTCCATCAGCTTTTGCCCTTCATCGCGAATGATTCGCCAGTTCTGTTGCAGCAAGGCCAGTTCAGGAAACTGCGCCGGTTGCAGGTAAGGCGTGACAGGTGCGCGCGAGAACAGATACATAAAGACGTTCATCGGCGCAGTAAAAGTTGAGTGATCGGCAAGCTGACGCCAGAAGTTATAACGTACGCGGCCCCGGTAGTGGACATACACAACGCAGCAAATAAAAAGGACTAAAATAATGTATTTCATAATTGCCTTAGCACCTATGAACAACATATTAAGCACGCCGTGCGCGTGCTCCCCTTGATATCCCGCTGATTGTAATACCCGCTGTTTTAACCGCGCAGCGCTATTGATCAAAATTCCAACCCAGCGCGCATTTAGCCGGGTTTTAAAGTTTCACGGTTAGCGCTTAACGCCGCGTTGCATCAGAAAAATCGCCGTCAGCATCAGCGTCAGCCCCACCACCAGCGTCAGGGTTGCCATCGCCATGCCCTGCCCGACCGACCCCTGTTCAAACTGGCGCCAGATAAATACCGCAACGGTCTGCGTTCCGGCCGGCGCCAGCAGCAATGAGGTCACCAGCTCGCGCGAAGCGATGGCAAACACCATTAACATTGCCGCCAGCAGTGCAGGAAACACCAGCGGCAGAACAATAAAACGCAGCGCCTGCATCGCCGTGGCGCCATGCACCCGCGCCGCTGGTTCCAGATTCCCTCCCAGCTGCTGCAGGGCGCTACTCACATAGCGAACCGGCCAGGGTAACAGCAGGCAGCAATAGGAGAGCAACAGAATAAACCAGCTGTTATAGGGCGAAACCGGCCAGAAGGATCGATTCCACAGCAAAATTAATCCTACTCCCACCACTACGCCAGGCAGCGCGGCGGGCATCAGTGACAGCGCATCCAGCAGCTGCCTGCCGCGGATTTTCTGCATCACCACCAGCCATGAAACCAGCAGGCCAATCGCCCCGGTGATCAGCGCGGAGGCCAGTGCCAGACTGAGGCTGGTAAGCAGCGCCTGCGACGCATCCCCCTGCTGGCTGACAATCGCGCGATAGTGATCAAAGGTCAGATTGGCGATGCTGACACCACCGGACAGGGTCGCGGATAAACCGGTTAATAACATTGAGGCAATCGGCAATACCACCGCCAGCAGGACGACCGCGCTCATTACCAGCAGCAATGGCACGCGCCAGACGCCGGGATCAATCGCGCTCTCCTGCACCGGTTTGCCGGTAATGCTGGTGACATCCTTCTCACCGACCAGCCTGCGCTGCGCCCACCAGGCCGTCAGGGCAATCGCCACCAGCAGCAGCGACAACATCGCAGCGCCCGGCAGATCGATTGGCCAGTCGGCCAGTTTCCTCTCAATGCTGACAGTCAGCATCACCACCCCGGCGCGTGAACCAAGCGCCGCAGGCACGCCGTACTCCTCAATCGCCAGGGTAAACGCCAGTAATCCCCCGGCCGCCAGCGCCGGAGTCAGCATCGGGAAGGTGATATGGCGAAACGCCTGCCAGCCGCTGGCGCCGTGCACCCGCGCCACCGTCGCCAGACGCTGACCACTGGCCAGCAGGCTGCGTGAGACGGCGAAATAGACCACCGGAAAGATATTTAGCGTCATCACCAGCACAATCCCGCTGCTGCTAAACAGCAGGTTATTAAGATCAAAACCGAGCAGCTGGCTGAGATAGCCACGGGTTTGTAACACCAGCGTCCAGGAGAGTGCGGCGATATAGGGCGGCGTCAGAAAGGGGATCAGAAACAGCAGATCCCATACGCGCGCGCAGGGCAGCCTGAACAGGCCGCGCGCGACGCCAAGCGGCAAGCCAATCATTACACTACAGAGCGCCACACCGGTGGCAATATGCAGCGTACCGCCCAGCAGCGCCGGAAACTGCGCATCGTCGAACAGCGCCCACAGCGCTGCCAGCGGATGATGCAGGGATCCTTCACTTAAACCGGGAAACACTGCCTGCAACACGATAAACAGCAGCGGCAATGCTACCAGCACCACCAGCAGCATCACGGTAAAAGCGGGCATCAGATATTGCTTCACGCCTGTCGTCCTGTAATCAGTTCGCAAACAACGTATTGAATCGTTTAAGGATTTCGCTACGTTCACTGGTGCCATCGCTGACGGTCGGCAACAGTTTCAGATCGTTAAGCAACGGACGTCTGGCAGAAACATCAGTACGCGCGGGCATCAGCCAGGCATCGGCCACTTTTGCCTGCCCTGCAGGCGAAAGCACATAGTCGATAAACGCTTTTGCTTCCTGCGGATGCTGGGTGGTTTTTAAAATCATCATCGGACGCGGCGCCACCACCGTGCCGCTGGCCGGGAAGATCACCTTCAGTGATTCGCCCTGCTCAATATTGCCGTAAGAGACGTAATCCACGGCGCCGAACACCGCCGCTTTAGCCCCCTGCATCACCGGCGTCACCGCCTGGGCATTCGGACCGCTGACCACCATGCCGTTGGCTTTCAGTTGCGAAAACAGCTGCCAGGCCTTGTCACCCATACCGTTCTGTAAGCCAATCAGCAGATCCAACGACGCGCCGGAAAGCGCCGGATCCGGCGTGGTCACCTGATCTTTAAACGCCGCTGAGGTCAGGTCCTGCCACTCTTGCGGTTCCGGCGTACCGCTTTTACTGTTCCAGACAATCCCCAGCGCCGATACCCCCTGCGCAATATAGTCGGCGGATTTGAGCATCGCCGGCACCTGCTGCGCATTGGCGCTCTGATAAGGCAGCAGCCAGCCGCGATTATGCAGATCTTCGGCGGTATCCCATGAGGCGGAAATCAGAATATCAGCCTGCGGATTGGCCTGCTCGGCCTCCAGACGCGCCATTACCTTACCGGTGGTCGCCTGGAAAATATTCACCTTTACGCCGGACTGCTGCTCAAAACCACTGGCAAGGCTTTTCGCCAGTGAGCCTGGACCGGCGGTATAGACGGTCAGCGCCTGCGCATCCATCGCCGCCACCGCGGAGGTTAATATCATGGTTAGCATTACCCCTGTTTTAAACGACATCACTGTTTTCATACGGATTCCCCTGGAGATATTGAAGTGGTTTGAACGGTATCGATGGTGGCGACGGATCCCAGCGACAGATGCACAATCCGGTCGGCCAGCAATTCTGCTTCGCGCCGATCGTGAGTGACATATATCGCGGTGGTACCCAGCTGGCGCAGCAGTTGCGCCATCTCGCGGCATAATGCTTCGCGCAGCGTGCTGTCGAGATTGGAGAGTGGCTCATCAAACAGCAGAATACGGGGTTCGGCGATAATCGCTCTGGCCAGCGCCACGCGTTGCTGTTGACCGCCAGACAGGTCAGCGGGTTTGCGATGGGCAAAATCAGCAAGGCCGACGCGGGATAAGGTTTCAGCGACCCGCTCGCGTCGTTCGACGGCGGACACTTTGCGCATAATGAGGGGGAACGCGACATTCTGCCCCACCGTCATATGCGGCCACAGGGCATAATCCTGGAACACCATACCGAGATCGCGCTGCTCAGGAGGCAGACTAAAGCGGCTACTGGCCACCAGCTGCTCGCCAAACAGGATGGCGCCGTGCTGCGGTTGCAGCAAACCGGCAATCAGTTTCAGCAGCGTACTTTTGCCACAGCCGGACGGGCCGAGTAAGGCGACGATACCGCCCGCCTCAATATCAAGGGTGATATGGTTGAGGATCATCTGCTCGCCAAAGGCGTAGCCGATATCCTGCATATGGATAGAGGTAAGCGCGCGCATCACACCACTCCTTTAACATATAAAGGAGCAGGCAAAACCCCCGTGGCCGACATCCGACGGGTTGCGCTCACCGCTGAAAAACTCAGGGGAGCCATCAAATTGTTATCCTCTTTGGGATTTGATGGCCCGACTGTATAGCGGCTTTATTGCAAACAGATGAAGCAGGTTATGAACAAATAATGTTGGGGTATGGTGTGCAGGGATGGCGTTCTCGCCGCTCGTGCCGATGGCTGGCACTGTGTCTGCGGCAATACGGGAGCCGAACACGGCTCCCCTGCAATGCAGCAATCTCAATGCTGACGCAAATCGCTGAGAAAACGCTTCGCGCGCTCATGCTGTGGATTGCTAAAAAAGCGCTCAGGCGCCGCTTTCTCCAGAATCTGGCCCTGATCCATAAACCAGATGGTGTCCGCCACTTCGCGGGCAAAATTCATCTCGTGGGTCACGCACATCATGGTCATCCCTTCCTGCGCCAGACCGCGCATCACATTCAGCACTTCACCGACCATTTCCGGATCGAGCGCCGAGGTGGGTTCATCAAACAGCATCACCGGCGGCTTCATCGCTAATGCCCGCGCAATCGCCACGCGCTGCTGCTGACCACCGGATAACTGCGCCGGATAAGCATCGGCCTTATGCGATAAGCCCACGCGTTCCAGCAATTCACCGGCATGGCTGCGCGCGGCGGCACGCTTCTCGCCCAGCACTTTAATCGGTGACATCATAATATTTTCAATCACCGAGACATGCGGGAACAGGTTAAAACTCTGGAACACAAAACCTATGCGGGTGCGCAACTGATTCAGGCGCGTGCTGGTGCCGTGAATATCAATGCCATCAAACAGGATCTGCCCTTGCTCAATCGGCTCAAGGCGATTAACGGTGCGAATCAGGGTCGATTTGCCGGAACCGGAAGGGCCGCAAACCACCACCACTTCACCACTTTTAATTTCAGCACTCAGATCGGTCAGTGCCTGGTATTCGCCATACCACTTGTTGACCTGATTGAACAATATCATGGGTCTCATTATCGATCCTTATTGCGATTGAGTTTTGGTCAGTAGCATGGCTTTCGCCGCCGTGTTGCCTTCCGGGCGATCATTGCGGCGCTTACGCGCAATACGTTCTTCAAGTTTATTCGCCAGCCAGGTAAGGCTGAAACAGATGATGTAATAACCAATCGCCACAATGGCAAACACCTGGAAAGGTTTGGTCAGCAACTGGTTATTCACCTGGTTAGCGGCGTAGGTCAGCTCCGGCACGTTAATCACGTAACCGAGGGTGCTGTCTTTAATAATCGACACCAGCTGGCTGACCAGGCTTGGCAGCGTGTTGTACAGCGCCTGCGGTAAAATCACCAGCCGCAGCGTTTTCATATAACTCATGCCCAGCGCGCGCGAGGCTTCATATTGCCCGCCTGGCAGCGCCTGAATGCCTCCGCGGACAATCTCCGCAATATAAGCGCTCTCGTAAATCACCAGCGTACAGAGCATGGTGGTAAAGCCGCTGATATTGTGGCCAATCAGTAATGGCACACAGAAATAGGTCCAGAACACCACCATTAACAACGGGATGCCGCGCAGCAGATACACCCAGCATGCTGCCGGCCAGCTCAGCCAGCGATACGGCGACAGACGCGCCAGCCCCAGCAATACGCCAACCGGAAAAGCAAACAGCACCGCCAGCAGCGAGATCAACAGGGTACAGAGAATGCCGCCCAGCGCGCCGTTCGGATACTGTCCCATCAGAAACAGCATGCCGTTATCATGCAGAATCGTGAAGATATCAGACATCGGATTACCTCGCGTAAGCGCGCTGGAAGTGACGCGCCAGCAGCGCACCGACAGCCATCAACAGCAGTGAAAAGAACAGATAGCCGACGGATGCCACCAGGTAAGACTCAAAAGTGCGGAAGGTTTTGTTTTCGATATCGCGGGTAACATAGGTTAACTCGGCGACACCAATCACCATCGCCAGGCTGGTATTTTTAAACAGTAGCACCGTATGGTTCAGCAGTGATGGCAGCGCATTACGGATGCCCTGCGGTAAAATCACCGAACGCATCGCGCGCACATAACCCATGCCCAGCGCCCGCGCCGCTTCGTTTTGCCCCTCAGGAATGGCGCGTAAACCGCTGCGAATATCTTCAGAGAAATAGGCCGCCTGGCACAGACCCAGCGCAAACATGGCGAACAGGAATTCGGCATCGAAGTCATTGATCCACATCTGCATATCTTCCGGCAACAAGGTCGGGATGGCGAAATACCACACCATTAACTGCACCAGAGTTGGCACATTACGATGCCAGGAGACATACGCCTTTACCAGCCATACCGCGCTGCGTTTCTCAGTTAAGCGGATCACCACCAGCAGCAGGGCGATAAACATCGCCAGCAGCCAGGAGCCGAATGCAAGCTTCAGGGTGACTACCGTACCATCGACGATCATCTGCCCAAACTGGCCGGTCATGACGGCACTAAAATCGAGTGTCATCGTTTCACCCCTCTGTGGTTAACCATGGTTATTCAGCGCGATCGCCGGGACGCATGGTGGAAAGCCCACCAGGTACCTGCAGGGTTGGCGTAATCTCGATATTGCCAATATTGACCGCCACCGGCGCCGACAGGGCAAAGGCGACGCAGTCAGCGATATCTTTCGCCTGCGGCAGTTCAAAACCATCGATAAAGCGGCGGCGCGCCTCTTCCTGGTCGCCCAGCACGTTACCGAAAATCTCAGTGGCGACGCGGCCCGGACAGATTTCGGTGATACGCACGCGTTTGCCATAGCAATCCACGCGCAGCTGGCGTGAAAGCGCATGAACGCCTGCTTTGGTGGCGTGATAAATGGAATTGCCATTAAAGTTATAGATGGCGGCAATTGAGGTAATATTGATGACATGACCGCAATCGCGTTCCATCATGCCGGGCACCAGCAGGCGGCAAAGATGCAGCACTGCGCGCAGATTGACATCCACCTGGGTATCAATCGCCTCTTCATCGGCATCTAAAATCGACCCCGGACGCGAAACACCGGCGTTATTCACCAGAATATCGACCTTGATTTCTTTGCACAGACGCGTCAGGGCATCGAGATCGCTGACATCAATGGCGTGCGGAATACAACCGGTACGGGCCGCCAGCGCGGTTAACTGCTCTTCACGGCGCGCCACGGCGTGCACCGTAATGCCTTCCTGACAAAGGCGCTCAACAATGGCTTCGCCCATGCCTGCTGATGCTCCGGTAACCAATGCGGTTTTATAATCTGCGAATGGCATTTAGCCTCTCCTGTAGATGGATCATCGGCTCAGTTATTGTTGCCGATTTGGATATGTCATCTGACTTTATCCAGTTATCCCCAACCGGTATAAGACATAAACGGTGTGAGGCAATAAGGGGGACTTATAACACTGAGCAGGCGACATTGGCGGAGGTGATACACGGCATCAGGGCGGCGTTATTGGCGATCGGGTCATCGCCAGCGCCTGCGCCAATATCAGCATTCAGACCGATAACCTCTATGCCGCCATCTCCACGGTGCGTAACAACATAATCTCACTGCCATACTCCACGCAGTCGCCCTGCGCCACCTGCAATGATTCCACCACACCGCTCACCGGACTGCGCAGCGGCAAATAGATTAACCCCACTTTCAGCAGCGCCAGCATCGCGTCTTTCTGCACTTCAGCACCCGGAGAAGTAAACGGCAGGCCATTGGCGGGATGTTGCAGCAGCACGGTGCCCGGCATCGGCGCGCACAGCGCCGCGTGGTTAACCTGCACCGGACTTTCTGGCGCGCTGGCCCCGGCAGTAAGCGGCATCACTGGCACGGCGGACGGTGCATATTCGAGGCGTACACGATAGTTGTCGCCGCCGAATTCAATGCTGCCGAGACCCGAAGCACGCATTTTTTGGGCGATCTTCCGCAAATCGCGTAACGCTAATGATTTGTTTTGCATATTTATCCCGCCGAAGAGACTGACAAACGTCAGGTTTGTCGAAGTGGTAATGACACTCTATCGTGTCATTCTCCGCGCCAGGTAAGAGGGTTTCGCTTTGCAGTAATAAGGGAGACTTATTACCCCACTAAAGTCAGTGGCCGGTTATCCACCGTACGCTTTGACATCAGCGCCAGCAGAATCGCTTTTACCGCTTCCGCCGGTTGCGACAATGGCAGATGGTCTGACATACAGAATGAAAGTGACGCCTGCACTTCCGGCTCAACGATTTTTGCCATCCACGCGTTGGAAGCTTTCAGCATCGCCAGCGCGGCGGACTCCGGCATAATGGTGCAGCCTAATCCGGCAGCCAGCGCCGCATTCAGCGTGGTCTGCGATTCAATTTCACATTTCACCCGATAGGCCAGGCCTTCATGGATAAAGGCGTCGTCCACCACTTTACGCATAATGTTATAGATACGCGGCAGGAACAGGTCATAGCGCGCCACTTCCGCCAGCGTAATCGTCTTCGCCGGGCTGGCAAGCTTATTGGGGCAGACGAAGCAGAGGTTCTCTTTCATTAGCGGCATAAAGCGCAGGCCGTGGATCTCGCGATTACCATAGATCACCGCCATATCCATGCGACCATTCATAATCAGTTCGCTCAGGGTGGTGCCAAAGTTCTCATTAAAGTAGAGCACGATGCCCGGGTGCTGGCGATGGACCTCTTCCATCAGCGGCAGCGCCAGCTGCTGAGCGGCGGTGCCCGGCGCCAGACCGACGGAAACGCTGCCGGACAGCGCCAGCATCGAGCCGTCAATCGCGCTCTGCGCCTGATCGCACTGGCGTAAAATCGCCTGCGCATGGGTATAGAGTATTTTCCCGGCTTCGGTCGGTGTCACACCACGCTTGGTGCGGATCAACAGCTGTTGATTCACCTCCCCTTCCAGCGTCGCCAGTTGCTGGCTCAGGGCGGGTTGGGCGATATGTAAGATATCAGCGGCTTGTGTCAGGCTACCGACATCAACAATTTTAATAAAATACTTCAGCCGACGTAGATTCATAACCACTTCCTGAGAACCAGAGATAATCAGGTTATTGCAATATCAGTGCCAGGGGAGACAACTCAGCCATAACGCTTTCATATCAGGGCGTACCGCGAATCAGCGCCGCCTGAACCTGCGGCTGCCGCACCACTGCGGTGCAACAACCCCGCTTTACGGCCTGTCAGGCCGCAATCACATGGTTACTGGCCATCTCCCACTGCAACAGTACCGGCTCGCCAACACTAAAGGTTGGCAGTGTGCCGTTGCCGTTGGTCTGCTGCCAGACCATCATCTCCTCGCCGCCTGCCAGCTTCAGGCTGTAATGCAGCATAAATCCGCGATACAACACCTGCGAGATACGCGCCGTCACCGCGTTATAACCGGGTAATGCCGCGCCATGTTGATAAGGTGAAAGGCGAATCGCCTCCGGACGCAGGGTCACCGTCACGGCTTCAGCATCAGACGGGCAGTGCGCCACCGATAAATTCACCCCGGAAGCTGAGATTAACTGCACGCTGTCCGCCTGGCGCTGCACCACCCGCGCCGGTAAAAAGTTGGAAGCGCCAATAAAACCCGCGACAAACGCGGTGGCTGGCTTCTGGTAAATCTCAGCTGCCGAAGCGACCTGCTCAAGGCGTCCGCCCTGCATTACCGCGATCTGATCGGCCATGGTCAGCGCTTCATCCTGATCGTGGGTCACCATAATGGTGGTCAGTTCCAGCCGCTGCTGTAACTGGCGGATCTCCAGCTGCATACTTTCGCGCAGGCTTTTATCCAGCGCGCCAAGAGGCTCATCCAGCAGCAACATATCGGGTTCGATCACCAGCGCGCGCGCCAGTGAAACGCGCTGCTGCTGTCCGCCGGAGAGCTGGGCGGGCAGACGATCGTGATATTGTCCGAGCTGTACCATATCCAGCGTTTTCTTCACTTTCTGCGCGATATCACTGCGCGACAGGCCGCGCATCTTCAGGCCGAAGGCGATGTTCTCTGCAACATTCATATGCGGAAAGAGTGCATAGTTCTGAAACAGCATCCCGACGTTACGGCGATGCACCGCCGTTTCCATAATCGAACGTCCGCCCACCATAATATCGCCGGCGGTCGGCGCCACCAGCCCGGCCACCATACGCAGACAAGTGGTTTTACCGCAGCCGCTGGGTCCCAGCAGCGCCAGAATTTCGCCGGCATTCACTTTCAGGGACACATTATCCACCGCGACACTCCTGCCGTAGTGCTTGCTCAGATTGTCGAGACGAACTTCAAAAGAACGCTGCATAATCGCTTACCCGGTAAATGTCTGATTATATTTTTCCAGCAGCTCGGCGCGGCGTGGAATGATGTAAGTCCAGTCTGGCGTGAACAGGTTAAGGGCTTTCATTTTGTCTTCCGGATACGCCAGATACTTCAGGGTCTGCTCATCAAACTCAATACCACGTACCGTTGGCGCACTGAGCGTCACTTCAGCCAGCATTTTCTGCACTGAAGGCTCCAGCAGACGGTTAATCCATGCCAGTCCCAGCTCACGCTGCGGCGCATCTTTCACCAGCGCCAGACCATTAATGCCGGTAAACGCGCCCTCTTTCGGATAGGTCATATCCAGCGGAATGCCTTTTTTGGTATGCGGATAAATCGCTTTGGAATACTCAATACCACCGACCATTGCCTGGCTCTGTGCCACCATCATCACCTGCGCTTCGCCGTCATATACCGTCATCACATTGGCTTTTAGCTGCGCGAGTTTTTCCCAGCCTTTATCAATTTCATACTGCGCTTCCTGCAACGGCTTGCCGGTGGCCAGCGCAGCGGCAACAATCAGCATCAGAATACTTTGGGTATTTTTCGGGGTATTCAGGATCATCTGGTGTGCGTATTTCGACGCAAAAATCTCGCTGTAGCTGTTAATGGGTTGCGTTACCTGCGGGTTAATAAACAGACCTGCCATCGAAACCGAGAAGCCAACGCCGTAGCGATCGCTCAGCAGATAACGATCAAAGACGTTTTTCAGGTTCGGGATCTCATCCACTGGCAACTGCTCGATTAACCCCTCTTCTTTCGCCTGCGGCACGCCGATATCGTCCATCGACATCACGCTAAATACCGGTTTCTTTTTGGTGGCGCGCAGCGCGGCGATATTCGCCAGCGTGGCGCCTTCGGTAGTTAATACGCGGCAGTTGTACTCTTTCTCAAACGCGGGCAGCACCTCTTTCTTAATTAATGCGCCCTGCGCCGAGTTATAAACCCCTACCTGTAATACACGGTCGGCGGCGGCATTGGCTTTGATATTGAGATAAGGCAGCATCGCGGTGCCCGCCACCGCTTTTAAAAAGGTACGTCGCTTCATGGATGTCATACTGCTTCCTCTGGTATTTGGGGTGAAAAGTTATGCAGCCATAGCGCGACGCAGACCAACCAGCTTTTCCAGAGCCAGCACGACTACCGTTGCCAGGACAATGATTAAAGTGGACATGGTTGCCACCGATGGGTCGAAAACGGTGCCAATCTGACGGTAGAGCACCACCGGCACCGGCGTGTTCTGTGAGTCAGCCAGCCACATTGAGACCGGATAATTATCGAAAGAAACCATAAAGCAGAAGATCGCGCCCGAGGTCACACCTGGCACTATCTGCGGGAAGATCACCTGGCGGAAGGTTGCCCAGCGGCTGGCGCCAAGCGTGCGCGCCGCCTCTTCCAGACTCGGGTTAACCAGTTCCAGACTGGTTAACACCGTGCGCACCACATACGGGGTGGTCACCACGGTATGCGCCAGCAGCAGATTAAGTTTTACATTGCTCCAGCCATAACCGGAAAACAGCTGTAGCAGCGCCAGCCCGGTAATCAGCACCGGAAAAATCAGCGGTGACAGCAGCAATCCTTTGCATACTGAAGCAAACGGCAGATTGCCGCGCACCAGCGCAAAGGCGGCGGGCACGCCGAGCAGCAGGGATAACAGCGTGGTGCCGATGGAGAGAACAGTACTGAACAGCAGCGCCTCAATAAACTCGTCGTTCGCCAGCACTTTGCTGTACCACTCAAGAGTGAAGCCGGTTGGCGGGAAGCTGACGAAATAACCATCCGAAAACGAGATCACCACAATCAGCACAATCGGCGTGATAATAAAAATCATCATCGCCGCGGCAATGCCATACAACACCCAGCCGCCAAAGCCGCTTAAGCTGTTATTCATTTGCGATCTCCCGGCACACGACGTCCGCCCAGTAATTTCATCGACAAGGAATTCACCACGATAACGATAAATACCAGGATGGTGGCGATGGTGGCGCCAAACGGCCAGTCATACACCGCGACAATCTGCTGCTCGGCGAGGTTGCCAAGCATCTGCGATCGCGGCCCGCCAATCAGCGCCGGAATCACATACGATCCCGCCGCCAGCGAGAACACCAGCGTCATCCCGGCTACCAGTCCTGGCAGGCTAAGCGGCAGCGTTACGCGCAGAAAAACATGCCAGGGTGGTGCGCCAAGAGTGCGCGCCGCCGATTGCAGATTTGGATCAATCTTGCCGAGCGCCGACGCCAGCGGCAGCACCATCATCGGAAAGAAAATATGCAGCGAGCCGATAATCACCGCCCATTGGGTAAACATCAGCGAATTAGGGCGATCGATAATCCCCAGATGCAGCAGCACGTAATTGACTAAACCGCCAGGGCCATTATTTAAAATTAACTGCCAGCCATAAGCGCGCACCACCACGCTGACCGCCAGCGGGGCGATAATCATCAGCGTCATAATGCGTGACACTGTGGTGTTGCCCCGCACCAGTACCGAGGCCACCGGGTAAGCCAGCAGCGCGGCAATCAGTGCGGTAATCACGCTGATACGCAGCGTATTGATCAGCACATCGCTGTATAACGCGACCTGAAAGAAATGCAGATAATGTTCGAAGGTATAAGGCGTACCGATATTTCCGTCTGGCGTTTGCGTCATCACGCTAAAAAACATCAGTCGTACCGCCGGAGCAAAAAAGAAAAACAGCTGAAAGGCAAGCAAAGGTAAAATTAACAAGGCTGGAGAGTGCCAGAGGGTTAATCTTTTTATTCGATACAGTGGCGCAGAAATATCAGTCATCGGATTTCCTGTGGGCAAGCTAATATCTTTATGCGATTGGGCATCAATCGCCAGCGTAAGCATGGGTGTAGGAACAGAAAAGCCGCGACTGTTTTATAACTCATTGAATAAGATGAATTACTCTATAATTTTCGTCGTCACGAAACGGTAATATGATTCACTGCGTAATGACCAATACATTTTCACTATGTGGCAACCTTATCCCGTTATGGCGATAAGGCGCGCTGCATCAGCAGAAAAATGGCGGTCGGCTGGCAGATATTGTTTTGTGTTATGTCATCAAAACAAAGCGCTATTGGATTGTTTACCCCTTTCATCACTATTCTTCTCCCTGACCGCGTCTGCACGCTAATTCTCACTGACTGATGACCTCTGGAATCCAGCACCATGCCTGATATCGCCGATCGCTTAAAGAATGTTACCGTTTCCGCCTCCGTTGCCATGACCCAGAAAGCGCGTGACCTTGCCGCGCAGGGTATTCATGTTGTCGGTCTTTCCACCGGCGAGCCTGACTTCCCGACGCCGGAACATGCAACAGAAGCCGCCTATGCTGCGGCACGTGGTGGCGATACGCGTTACCCTCCGACCGATGGCACTCCGGCGCTGCGCGCAGCGATTCAGCGTAAATTCAGACGTGACAACAATCTGGACTATGACATCAGCCAGATTCTGACGGCGGGCGGCGCTAAACAGATTATTTTTAACGCGATTCTGGCCACCATTAACCCGGGTGATGAAGTGGTGATCCCGACTCCGTCGTGGATTAGCTATGCTGATATCGTTAAATTTGCCGGTGGCATCCCGGTGCCGGTGGCTTGCCCGCAGGAGAATGGCTTTAAGCCTTACCCGGCGGATTTAGAGGCGGCGATTACGCCAAAAACCAAATGGCTGCTGCTTAATTATCCCAGCAACCCGACCGGTTCAGTCGCCACCCGCGCTGAGATGCAGGCAATTGCCGGGGTGATGCTGCGCTATCCGCAGGTGTGGATTATGACCGACGATATCTACGAACATCTGATTTACGATGACGTCACTTTCTATACGCTGGCGGAAGTGGAACCGCGCCTGTTCGATCGCGTACTGACGGTTAACGGCGTGTCAAAAGCTTATTCGATGACCGGCTGGCGTCTGGGTTTCTGTGGCGGCCCGAAAGATCTGATTAAAGCGATGAGCAACGTCAACACGCAGAACAGCGGTGGCGTCACCACGCTGACTCAGGCGGCAGCGGTGGCGGTGCTGGATGGCCCACAGGATCTGCTGAAAGAGCGGGCGGCAATTTACCGCCAGCGTCGTGATTATGTGCTGGAGCGTCTGACATCGGTCGATGGTCTGAGTTGCCATAAACCGCAGGGCGCGTTCTATCTGTTTGTGAATATCGCCGCTTTTATTGGCAAAACCACTGCCGGTGGCCGCCCGATCAGCAATGATGCCGACTTTGTGCTGGCGCTGATTGAAGAGCAGCATGTGGTGACCGTACAGGGCGCGGCGTACGGCATGAGCCCCTACTTCCGCCTCTCTTACGCCACCAGCATGGAGATGTTGCAGGAAGGATGTGACCGCATCGCCGCTTTCTGCGCTGGCATTCACTGAGGAGAAAACCATGCTCGACACGGCTCAACGTGTGGTAATGGTGTCCGGGGCCGCAAGGGGCCTCGGTTTATATATTACCGAGCGTCTGCTTAAGTCAGGATTTACCGTGTGCGCCGGGGTGCGTAAGCCGGATGCTCTGACGTCACGCGAGCGCTTAACCGTATGTCAGTATGACGCCGCCGTCGCGGGATCCGGTGAAGGCTGGGTAGCGGCGACCCTGCAACAGTATGGTCGTATCGATGCGCTGGTGAACTGCGCCGGGATTAACCCACGGGTGCGGGTGATGGACGAGGATGAAGACGCGCTGGACGATATGTGGCAGATTAATGTCAAAGGGCCGCTGCGCTTAAGCCGTGCGGCCCTGCCGTCGCTGTTCACCTGTGGCAACGGGCGCATTATCAATGTTGCTTCACTGGCCGGACGCCGGGTCGGCAGCAATGTGGGCTATGCGATGACCAAGTTTGCCGTGGTGGCGCTGACTCACGGTATTCGTCAGGAGTGCTGGGACCAGGGGGTGCGCGCCACCGCGCTGTGTCCGGGTTATATCGCCACGGATATGACCGCCGGTGAAACCGAGGTTACCCGTGAAGAGATGACCCAGCCGGAAGATTTAGCGGAAATGGTGGATCTGCTGTTACGTCTGCCGAACAATCTGTCGGTGGCGGAACTGCTGATTAACTGCCGTAAAGAAGCGATGCTGTAATTGACACGGGCGGCGGCGCCCGTATGCTACAACCCCGAAGTCAGCTCCAGCAGTAACTCTCTTACCGCCGCGGCAGGTTCCGACATCGGCGTGCGATCGGAGACGCATAGCGACAGCGTCTCAGCGATCTGCGGCCCGGCGATAGAGCGAATAATCACATCACGCGATTCCGACTGAATACGTTCGGCAATCGCTTTCGGCATAATCGTCACGCCAAGACCGGCATCGACGGCGCGCGCAATACTCTTCACCGCTTCCAGCTCACCGACAATATTTATCGACGCGCCATTCTGGTTAAAGGCATTATCAATTGCGCGACGCACAAAGTTATAAGCCGGTGGCAGCAGCATCGGCAAACTACTGAGCTGGCTGACATTAACCGGCCCGCCTTCGTCGTCAAAATCAAAATCCGCATGGGCGACAAAGAAAAACTCCTCCACCAGCAGCGTCTCATAATGCAATCCCTTGATACCGCCGCTGCCATGCAGCAGGGCGATCTCCAGATGGCCGTTTGATATCAGCTGGCTGTAAGCCTGGCCGACGCTCTCCACCAGATGCAACAGAATACCGGGATGGCGCTTACGCATTTCGGTTAATAACGACATCGATAAGGTGGCGGCGACGCTGAACGGCGCCAGACCAACAGAAACGCGACCAGAGAGCGCCTGTCCGGCATCCAGCACATCGGTTTCCGCCTGGCCCAGCTGGCGCAGAATCGCGTTGGCATGGCTGTACAGCACCTTGCCCGCTTCGGTCGGCACCACGCCCTGCTGACTGCGGATCAGCAGTTTGCGTTTAAAATGCTCTTCCAGCGCAACCAGCTGCTGGCTGAGTGCCGGCTGCGCAATATGCAGCGCATCCGCCGCCCGGGTAATACTGCCCATATCCACAATGGTGATAAATGATTTCAGTCGCCGGGTGTTCATCTGCCTCTCCGCTGGGCTATTGCGCGATAACCTCTGCCGCCGGGGCGACGACGCCGCCATTGGCTTCAATTTCACTGCGTACGATGCTGGCCAGTTCAACCGATCCCGGCGTATCGCTGTGGATCAAAATCGATCGCGCGCGCACCGGATAGCGCTGGCCATCAAACGTGGTCACTGTGCCTTCCAGTAAAAACTGACGTACACGGGCGCGTACTGTTGACTCGTCTTTAATTACCGATCCGGCAATGCCTCTGGGCACCAGCTGTCCCTGCGCATCATAGGCGCGATCGGCGAGAAAAATCGTCAGGGTGTTTAATCCGCAGGCTTTGGCAGCCTGTTCAACAAAGGTGTCGGGCTGGGAAAAGATAATCAGTTCTGGATCGATACGCGCAATCGCCTGCATCACCTGCTGCGCCAGCGCCTGATCGCGGTTGATCATATTGCCCATCGCCGCATGAAAACTGACATGCGCCACCCGCACCCCTTCGGCACGCGCAATGGCGCTTAACGCGCCGAGCTGATAGACCACTTGCTGGCAGAGCTGATCGGCGCTAAACGGCAGCTCTTTGCGCCCGAAACCCTGGCGATCCGGCAAGCCCGGATGCGCGCCAATACCGACGCCCTGCTGCTTCGCCAGCCGCACCATACGCGTCATAATATCCGGGTCGCCGGCATGGAAACCGCAGGCGATATTGGCGGAAGAGACCACTTTCATCAGGGAGGCGTCATCGCACAGCTGATACACGCCAAAACCTTCTCCCATATCGGAGTTCACATCGATCTTCATCTGGCTTCACTCTCAGTTGGCAACGGTCAGAGACCGACGACTTTTTTCATTGGCAGGCAGCTGTCACGCAAGCGCGTCAGCCAGCGATTAATCTCGGCGGCCACGCTAATCGCCTCGCGCGCATCGCATTTAATCAGCTGAATGTACTGGCCAGGCTGAACCTGACCCAGACGCCATAAATCCTCTTCAATAATGCCCGCCACCTTCGGATATCCCCCGGCGGTATTGGCATCGCTAAGCTGAATAATCGGCTCACCGGCTGGCGGAACCTGCACAATGCCAGGCACCAGGCCATAGGAGCGCATTTCAACCGCTTTGGAGGGCAAAATCGGCTTACCGGACAGGCGATAGCCGGTGCGGTTACTTTGATTAGAAACCTGCCACCGCTGCTGCCAGAAGCGCTGATGATCGGCGGCGAACAGCTCATACTCACCGGACGGGATCGCCCGCAGCTGGATGACGCCATCAGCATTGCAGGGAAAAGCGGCGGCCATTGCTACCGTCGGTGGCTCGATGCCCATCCCGCTGAACGGTAACGGCAGCGCCTGCGTCTCACCCAGCGGCAAACGATCGCCCTTCTGCAACCAGCGCCCTTCGTGGCCGCCAAAGCTGCCGCGCAACGCGGTGCTGCGCGATCCCATCACCAGCGGCACATCAATGCCGCCCGCTACACACAGATAGCTGCGCGCGCCGTGACGCGGAAAATTCAGCTCCAGCTCCTGCCCCTGTTTTACCGCACATCCCCACCACGGCGGCAGCGCTTCGCCATCCAGCGTCGCCCGACAGTCAGCGCCGGTCAGCGCAATACTGGTATCCGCCAGAAAACGCAGGCGAAACGGGAACAGCTGAACCTCCACACAGGCGGCATTCTCATCATTACCGAGCAAAATATTGCCCGCACGCAGCGCCAGCGGATCCATCACGCCACTGACCGATACCCCGATATGGCGATAGCCGCTGCGCCCCAAATCCTGCACCGTGTTTAGCGCACCGGTTTTGATAATCTCAATCACAGCTCAATCCTTTCGGCTAAAAACCGCACACTATCTCCCGGAGCCATCAGTGCCGGGTTCTCCGCCCATGGGTCAAACACATTTAACTCAGCAAAACCAATCGCGTTCCAGCCATTCGGCCCGGTTAACGCCGACACCCCCGCCTGCGCGCCACCAATGGTGACGGTGCCTTTCAGCATATTCAGCGAAGGTACTTTCTTGCGCGGCGTGGCGATGGTCGGATCGAGACCGTGCAGATAGCCAAAGCCCGGCGCACTACCCAGCGCAAACACCGTGTAGCTGCCCTGCGCATGGCGACGAATCACCTCTGCGGCGGAGAGTCCGGTGTGCTGACAGACAACATCCAGATCGGTGGCATGTTCACCACCATAGATCACCGGAATTTCAATCAGCTTGCCGCGCGGACTGACCGCCTGCGCCTGCTGCCACAACTCATTCAGCAGCGTCAGTGTGGCGTCATAATCAACCGGGGTCTGGTGGAATAATATAAGGAGGTTGGTCACGCCGGGGATCAGGGACTCGACCTCGGCACGCGACTCAAGCAAGGTGGCCAGCGACCAGATGCGGCGCTGAGCCGGCAGATCGAAATCTCCCGGCGCTTCAACCAGCCATGCCCGACTGCCGATGGTAGAAATTTTTACCTTATCGCCGTGGCCAGCCAGAATAAAAGCGGCGCGGGAAGGCGCCTCACCAGACAGCATCGTCATCGATTATTCCAGAGGTTCGAATTTAAGGCTGGATAATGGCTGAACCTTCTCTTCACGAATCATTTTGTATTCGGTTTTTGGCCCAATCCACTTATCCCAGATCTTGTCGATGGTGCCGTCATCATCCATCGCTTTCAGGCTGCTATTGACCTTCGCCAGCAACGCAGGTTCGTCCTTCGACATGCCAACACCAATCGGCTCCAGCGCCATTGGCTCTTTAATCATGCCCAGTTCAATACCGTCTTTGTGCGCCTGCGAAATCATTTTAATGCCGGTCATAGTGTTAGTGACAAAGCCCACCACTTTATTCTGCTCTAACGCGAGGAACGCCGAGGCCGAATCCTGGAACGTCACCGCTTTGGCGCCCGCCAGATAGATCGACTGCTCTGAAGTGGTGCCTTTGGTGGCGCTGATACGTTTGCCTTTAAAGTCAGCGCGCGTTTTATCCACGTTTGGCTTTTTCACCACCAGCATCTCTTTCGCCACATAGTACGGGTCGCTGAACTGAATCTGGTTACCGCGCGTTTTGGTATACGCCAGGTTGGCGACCAGCACATCAGCGCGTTTGGTGGCAATCACCGCAATACGCGCTTCAACCGAGGTTGGCATCAGATTAAGCTTCAGGCCCATTTTGCTGGCCAGCGCGGTACAGAGATCCACGTCCATGCCAACTAACTGGCGGGTTTGCGGATCAGGAGATGAAAATGGGGGAACATCGGAATAGACCGCGCAATTTAACTGACCACGTGCCTGAATATCAGACAGCGCATCTGCCTGCGCTGCCGTGAAGGTCATCAGCAACGGCATCGCCAGCATGGCGCAAGAGAGTGACTTCAGTTTCATTTATTTTTCCCCGAATGGTATTTAGCCCTGGCGGAAACATCCCCTGGCACGATGGTCCGACTATATAAGCTGCAATCTGGCTTGTATAAGAGGTAAACCCTGTATGGTGATATGCATTTTGTATGACTGAAAAATTGCCACAGCCACACGCAAACTGGCTATAAGCAAAAACTATCCGGGCAGAACAAAATTATCTTAACCGCCGATCCGGGCTGCACTTTAAGGTAGGGAGGATTTCCACCACGGTAATAAAGCGAGAGACAGGTTGAAGATAAATTCCAGAATGGGTGTGCTGCTGAAGATTATGGCCGCCCTGTGCGCAACATTGATGCTGGCATGTGTAAAAGGTCTGGACGGCGCGATCCCGACCGGGGAAGTGATCTTTTTCCGCTCATTTGTCGCCTTATTGCCGTTACTGATTTGGTTAAAATTTCAGGGTAATATTCTGCAACTGATTAAAACCAAAAATATCTTCGGCCATTTAATTCGTGGATTTTCCGGTACCGGCGGCATGTATTTTAATTATCTGGCGCTGGTGTATATCTCTCTGGCCGATGCCACCGCTATCAGTTATGCCGCGCCGTTATTTACCGTAATCATGGCGGCAATTTTATTGAAAGAAAGTGTGCGCTTTTCCCGCTGGCTGGCAGTTATCGTTGGTTTCTCCGGGATCATTGTTATGCTCTCGACGCATTTGAATGCCAGCGGGTCTTTTTTTTCCGGCGCAACCACTGATAGCGGCGCCACTATCGGGGTTATTTTCGCCCTGCTGGCGGCGTTTTGCTCGGCCACTTCTTCGGTACAAATTCGCTTTCTTAATGGTGTCGAGAAACCTGGCGCCATTGTGTTTTATTTCTCATTAATGACCATGCTGATCGGCATGGCGACGATATTCTTTGGCTGGGAAGTGCCCGACGCCACCCAGCTGATGCTGCTGACTGGCTGCGGCTTTTTTGGCGGTATGGCGCAAATTCTGATCACCCTCAGCCTGCGCTATGCTGACGCTTCGCTGCTGGCGCCCTTTGATTACACCACGCTGGTATGGTCGATGCTGATTGGTTATTTCTTCCTCGGCAGTCTTCCCACCTCAACCACCGTGATTGGCGCGGCAATTGTGGCGACAGCCGGTATTTTCACCGTCTGGAGTGAACACCGCACACGTAAGCCGCGGGTTATTCGCAGCGTTAATTAAAGCTGCGGTTCCCCTGCCATTTTCAATGGCAGGGGAACATAGAAGACTGCGCTTTGCCTTAAACAATAATTTATTATTCTGGATAAAAAACTTCAGAAAGTATCATTTCAGCAGACCAGACACAGCTTTCAGGAAAACTATCCAGGCCGGTTTCTTCAGCGGCACTTGCAACCGCATCGGACCATACGCCTTCCAGCCATTCGGGGTCGGTAAGGCAACCTTTAAGACTGGGTGTTTTACGTAAGCGCGATTGCACTGATTTACGCTGCTCTTTGATGGTCCTTTGCCAGCTTGAACCCCGACGCTCCGGCTGAAATTGCCATTTGAGAAGATGAGCCAGTAAAACCGCCATCCGGCTTTCGAGTTCGCGTTTTTCACTCTTGCCCACGTCCTCTATCTCCTCAGCGATGTTTTCAATATCAATCTGACTGAGTTTACCGGCACGTAACAATGCAGCCTGTTCATTGGCCCAGGCCACCACGTCTGTTTCATAACGAGTTCCCATGAGAGCCTCCGGAAATTTGATAAAAGACACCAGAACAATAAAGGTAGTTTGTCAAAGTATATCATAGCCGTCAAAGCCCCCAGCTTAATGCGCAGATAGCTGGTTTAGGTACACTACTGCGTCACTGACGGGCATGTGTTGCAACTTCGGGAACGATGCAGGAAACCCCGGTGAAATACCTTTATCGAAATTAGATGAAAACATAAACATTCTCCTGTTCCTTTTAGAGAACCCGCGAACCTGGGGTTATGTATCAAAGCCAAAAAATACTAACAGACGCTTCCTGCGGTTTCTATTTAGTTTATTTTGTTGATTTGTCAGCAAATTATTCTTACTAATCAATTAATCCCCTGCAAACCATGATAAGCCATATACAGGCCGACAATGGCGATTAGCAGGCTGGAGAAATAAGGCGCGCGTCGCGCCAGAGTAGCAAAACCGGACCAGCGCTGAGTGACATGACGCACGCTAAGCGCCGCAGCGCTACCGACAATCAGCAGCGTCAGCGCCAGACCGATACTGAAGCAGACCACCAGCGCCGCGCCGAGCGAAAACTTTTTCACCTGAATACAGAGCAGCAGTACCGTAATGGCCGCCGGACAAGGGATCAGGCCGCCGGTAAGACCAAACAGCACTATCTGACCATTGGTTACGCGACGATCGGCAAATCGCTGGCGGATATCAGCAGCATGGGCACGCTGATGCGCATCCTGATACTCCTGTGACCCCTCTTCCAGACCGATAAGTTCCGCATGGTGATGTTGATGACCAGCCTTATGGCCTGCTTCAAGTTGATGTTCAATCTTATAAAACACCAGCGGCTGCCGTGGCGCAGGATGGCCCTGCACGCTATTGCTGACCCTTGCCGCAATCTGACGCTGTCCGCTTTGCCACTGATGCTCCTCAGACCAGGTGCGCCAGAACATCCATCCGGCGGTCAGCATAATAACCACGCCGGAAAGCAGCTGAAACCAGGGTTCCGCCGTGTCGGCGCTGACTTTATGACTGATAAACAGTCCGCCCATGGCGATCAACCAGACTACCGCCGTATGTGAAAGCGTGGCGGCGAGGCCAAGTATCACCGCCTGCCTGACCGTGCCGCGAATGGCGATAATAAACGCCGCCATCATGGTTTTTGAATGGCCAGGCTCCAGTCCGTGCAGCGCCCCGAGCAGGATCGCGCTGGGAATAAACAGCCACGCGCTGGCGGTGCCCTGATTGAGTAAGGTTGCGAAATCGGTCATTTTCACTTTCCGGGATGTTAGAATGCGGGTGAGTTTATTTTCAGAATCTTAATTTATACTATACCCCAGTATAGTTAATTACAATATGGAGAGCAGCATGTCGCACACGATAGCCAATCAGAAAAAGTTACTGACACGTGTTCGCCGCATCAAAGGTCAGGCCGAAGCCTTAGAAAAATCACTGGAAACGGGCGGTGAATGCATCCAGGTTTTACAGCAGATTGCCGCCGTCAGAGGCGCAATCAATGGCCTGATGAGTGAAGTGCTGGAGGGGCATATCCGAGAACATCTGATGAGTGAAACCGAATCCCACAGTCAGCGTGAAGCGGATATGGAAGAGATTGTGGCGGTGATTCGATCTTATCTGAAGTGAACACTTCACACCTGTTAGCAATATCTGCCCGTATTGAAAATTTTACTTCCGGTGCTATATTTACTGCAAATTGCAGCAAAAAACGCACCGGAGGAGATATGCCACGTTTCACTGTTGATCTGTCAGAAGAGCTGGACAAGCGCCTTAGGGAGATCGCGCAAGCGAACGGCATCACTAAAGCTGAAGCGATAAGAAGAGCATTCACACTACTCTCTGTTGCTGATACGGAAAAAAAACGTAATCGCCATATGGGATTTTTCACTGTCAATGACAATGGTGATAAGGAAATCACATCTGAAATAGTGGGATTATAATTTTATGGATAAAATGGACATTGCCATGTCAGGAACAGCTGGCGTGACAAAGATCGATATCAAGGAAGAAGAAAAGCAATACTCCCTTACTCTTAAAGAAACAGACAGACTACTTTTTGCAAAACAAGTTCTGCTTTTCATTTTCATATTCAGCTTATGCATTGTGCTGCTGGCGGCCTTTTTCCCGGATAATGAATTGATTAAGCAAATGGTTGACTTGATTAAAATAGGTGTACTGCCTCTGATTACGCTGATTGTTTCTTTTTATTTTCCACAGAGCATAAAAGACAGCCAGAGGGCTGAAAACTAATTACTCAGATATCAGATAAAAAGACTGAAAGAGCGGGTCAGCTCAGTTGCAGGTCGTTGCTGACCCCGGCCATCACCAGGCTGTTCATCCTCTGCGCCACAAAATCCCAACCCAGATCTCATTTCTGACACTTAGTTTGACAATCAACCTTCAGAACAATTGTAATCGATTACTTTAGATGGCAAGTTAAAAGTAATCGATTACTTTAACCATAAATAAGTCAAAATAAAGTTGGAGATCAATATGCTATCAAGATTTGTGTCTGGCAAACGGCTGTTAAGTTCACTGCTGCTGTTATCCGCATCTACTCTATGCGCCATGGCGGCGCCAGCGCCGCAGGATCAGATCGCCTTACAGGGCTATACGCTACGCAATGTTGGCTCTCTGGAGCAGCAATATGCCATGGCGCATGATGCCGGATTTAAGGCGATTGAGATTGTCAGCGATCAGGGCGTCAGCCCGCAGCAGTTAAACGATCTGCTAAATAAATACCAGTTAAAGGTCACTTCTGATCATGTTCATCTTGCCGACCTCGAAGCCGAAACCCAGAAGATTATCGATTTTAATCAGGCGATTAATAACCACACCATTATCGTTTCCTGGCTGACGCTGGATGAGAGACCGGATAGCGCCGAAGGCTGGAAACAGATGGGGCAGCGGCTGGATAAACTCGGCGCCACGCTGAAAAAACAGGGTATGCAGCTGGGTTACCATAACCATAACTTTGAAATGAAGAAGTATGCGGGCAAAACCGCGCTGGAAATCATGCTGGATAACGCCAGCGCGCAGAACCTGCAAGTTGAACTGGATGTCGCCTGGGTGTCACGCGGTGGTCAGGATCCGGTACGTTTCCTGCAGAAATATCCGGGCCGTATCTTTGCCATTCATGCCAAAGATAACGCCTCCATCGGGGTACGTGACGATGAGATGAACTTTGCGCCACCAGGCAGCGGTATTCTGGCATGGAATGAGATTTTACCGGCCGCAGAGAAAGCCGGTACGCGCTGGTATATTGTCGAACACGATCTGCCAAAAGATCCGCGTGCAATTATTACGGCTGGCAAAAGTTACTTAGAGCAGACGCTAAAGTAAGGTTTTACGGCGCTGGCTGGCGATAACACGCCAGCCAGCGGCTTCAGGCAGAAGCGCGCTGAATAAAGCGCCAGCTGAGAATCGATTGCTCCGGCTTACTCTGTGGATCATTGATTTTACGCAGCAGCAGCGTCACCGCCTGTTTACCGATCTCGGTGGTTGGCTGTTCAATGGTGGTTAATTGCGGCGTGGTAATAAAGCCCAGCTCGGTACCATCAAAACCCACCACCGCAATATCCTGCGGCACATTTAATCCGGCATCGGCAATCGCGGATAATGCCCCTGCCGCCAGCGTATCGGATACGGCAAAAATAGCGTCAGGACGTTCTGCGCCACTTAACAGATATTCCGTTTCGCCCTTTCCGCTTTCATAATTCAGCTTAGCGGCATAACGGATCTGGCAATAATCAATGCCACGCTCGGCCAGCAGATCGCGATAACCCTTTTCGCGCAGATTGGCGTATTTATAGCTTAAATCGTGGTTTATCATCGCAATACGCTGACGGCCCTGTTGCAGCAGATAATCAGTAACAAAGCGTGAGGCTTCAATATCATTTATACCCACCGTCGATACTGCCGAGGCGTCATCATATTCGGCGCACTGCACCCAAGGCGCATCACCAATCAGATTTTGCAGCTCAGGTAAGGTCGACAACGCATCCATCGAAATCACCCCGTCGACCATCTTGCCGGACAGCAGCTGCAGGCTGGATTGCGAACGCACAATATCGGAACCGGAATTGCACAGCAGAATGCGGTAACCGTTTTTCTCGGCTTCCGCTTCAATACCCTGCACCACATCGGCGCAAAACGGGTTGGAGATATTCGACACCATCACCAGCAACATACCACTACGCGCGGTACGCAACTGACGGGCCAGCAGATTAGGCTGGTAGTTACTGGCTTTGATAGCATCAAGCACGCGCTGCCGATTACCGGGTTTGACGGTATCAATATTATTCAGTACCCGGGATACCGTCGCCACCGAAACACCGGCGAGGCGGGCAATTTTTTGAATCGACATACTCAAGACTATCTCACGCTAATCCACTGATTGCGACAGAGTAACACAGTTCATCCGGCGCTAAACCCGCCGCTTATTCCATTAAACGGCAGGTGATATTCAGCGTGCTTAAATTACTGGCCGACGTCAATCCAGCGCTGCTGGCGATGGCTTTGCACAATGGCATCGATAATAAACATAATCTGCGCGCCATCTTCGAAAGTGGCAAATTCGGCCGCATCGACGCCCGGCTGTTTTTCTGCCGCAATAAACTGATAAAACTTCAGCAGCATGTTTTTAAATG
Source organism: Winslowiella toletana (assembly GCF_017875465.1). Taxonomy (NCBI): domain Bacteria; kingdom Pseudomonadati; phylum Pseudomonadota; class Gammaproteobacteria; order Enterobacterales; family Erwiniaceae; genus Winslowiella; species Winslowiella toletana. Next base: position 2,890,160 of record NZ_JAGGMQ010000001.1, on the reverse strand, counting down.
CATCGGGCCAGCCTTCGATATGACCGCCGGGAAAATGCACCGATCCCTGCACATCGGCATTCAGCTGCGCAGGATCGTCAGTTAATAACTGATTAGCCTGGCTACGCGCGCCAACCCACAGATTTTGCGGCAGTTCCTGATCCCAGCACAGTGACTTTTCACTGCCGTTAATTTCAAACAGCAGACGATTTTTACGCCCGGCGCTGACCTGCGAGACATTAAAGGCGCCGCGGCTGCCATCATCAAACTTCAGCAACACCGAGGCAAAGTCTTCGGTCACTACCGGCTTCTCCTCATACGCCTGCTGCGCATTGTCAGCGCTAAAGGCAGACGCGCCATTTTTTGCCGCTTTGCGCAGCGGATGCACAATCGAAAAATCAGCCATCACTGCGACGATCTTACGCCCGGTCACAAACTGCAGGGTATCGCACCAGTGCGAGCCAATATCGGCCACCGCGCGCGATTCACCACCCACTTCAGGTTCAATTCGCCAGTTGTAGTCGGTATCCAGCAGCATCCAGTCCTGAAAGTAACCACCATGCACGGCAAATATGCGGCCAATGTCATGCTGTCGTACCATGCTGGCCGCCTGTTGCACCATGGCAAACTGACGATAGACAAAGCTGACGCCATGCACCACGCCATGTTGTCGCGCCAGCGCCAGCAAATGGCGCGCCTCATCGCTGGTCATACATAACGGCTTCTCCGAGAACACATGTTTCCCGGCGCGAATAATTTTCTCGTTAATGACGGCATGCAGTGCATTTGGCGTGCAGTTATGCACCACCTGCAACTCCGGATGCGCCAGCAGCTGTTCAATACTGCCGTAAGCATAGGGAATATGCAGCTGCTGCGCTTTTAGCTGCGCGGCCTCAACGGAGTGATCCGCCAGCGCCACCACATTGACAAACCCCAGCCGACGAATAGCTTCAATATGCGCCGGGCCAATAAATCCCGAACCGATAATGCCCACATTAATCACGGCGTTGATCCTCTGGCGTTAAGCCCAGCATAGCGCGCATCTGCGCACGGTCATCTGAGGTAACGGCAAAATCGTCAAACGCGCGATCGGCAACCGGGATAATCTGTTGCCGGATAAATTCCGCGCCTTCACGCGCGCCGCATTCGCCATCTTTCAGGCAGCACTCCCACTCCAGCACCGCCCAGCCGGCGAAATCATACTGCGCCAGCTTGCTGAAAATGGCTTTAAAATCGATTTGTCCGTCACCTGGCGAGCGGAAACGGCCCGCGCGTTCAATCCACGGCTGATAGCCGCCATATACGCCGCTTCTGGCGGTTGGATTAAACTCCGCGTCTTTGACGTGGAAGGCTTTGATACGCTGATGGTAGATATCGATAAAACCGAGGTAGTCCATCTGTTGCAGATGCATATGGCTGGGATCGTAGAGAATATTGCAGCGCGGGTGGTTATCGACCAGTGCCAGAAAGCGCTCAAAAGTGACGCCATCATGCAGATCTTCGCCGGGATGCAGCTCGTAACAGAGATCAACGCCATGCTGCTCAAAACTGTCGAGAACCGGACGCCATAAGCGCGCCAGCTCAGCAAAAGCTTGGTTAAGCAGATTCTCTTTGCGCGGCGGCCACGGATAGAAATAAGGCCATGCCAGTGCGCCGGAAAAAGTCGCATGCGCGCTTAATCCCAGGCGCGCAGAAGCAGCGGCCGCCAGCCTGAGCGCATTAATCGCCCACTGCTGGCGCGCCAGAGGATCGGCGCGATATTGCGGCGGCGCAAAATCGTTAAATGCCGCATCATAGGCGGGATGTACCGCCACTAACTGGCCTTCCAGATGCGTCGACAGCTCGCTAATCGCCAGGCCATAGGTGGCCAGCACACCGCTGACTTCATCACAGTAGGTCTGACTGCTCGCTGCGCGTTGCAGATCAAAAATATGGGGATGATTACACGGCATCTGCACAGCTTTAAAGCCCAATCCGGCCGCCCATGCGGCCAGACTCTCCAGCGTATTAAACGGCGCCCGATCGCTGATAAATTGCGACAGGAAAATGCCCGGACCTTTTAAGGTTTTCATTACTATCTCCAGCAATTACGTTCTGTTCCCGGTCGGATCGCGGTATTTAAATGACAGCATAAAGATCACCGCGATAATGGCGGCGGCGATCGCCGGGATCCACCAGAACGTGGCCCAGCTGTGCAGCGAAGATGCAGCGCCAGGAGCGAACAGTGAGTTGTACAGCGCGCCCGAAATTTGCGAGCCAAGAAACATACCGATACCGTAGGTAAACATCAGGATCAGGCTCTGCGCCTGGCCCTTGATTTTTTCGCCCGCCACGCGGTCGGTATAGATAAAACCAATCACAAAGAAGAAGTCATAACAGATGCCGTGAATAATAATTCCGGCATACAACAGCCAGCGGTACTCTTCATTAATGCCGATGGCGAACATGGCATAACGTACAAACCACGCCACCATCCCGGCCAGCAGCATATATTTCACCCCCAGCCTTCTGAACAGCAGCGGGATAATCAGCATAAACAGGATCTCCGACATCTGGCCGAAGGACATCACGGTACTGACATTCTGCACGCCGGCATCAGCCAGGAAGGAGGCGGTGTAAGCGTAATAAGTGCCGAGCGGTATTGAGATCAGCATCGCGCAGATCATAAAGATCAGGAAATGGCGCTGCTTCAGCAGGGCAAAGGCATCGGCGCAGAACAGATCGCGCAGCGCCAGTTTTTGCCCTTGCGCTGGCGCTGGCGTATGCGGCAACGTCAGGCTGTAAATCGCCAGCAATACCGAGCAGCCCGCCGCGACATGGAAAATTGAGACACTGGCGGAAAGTCCCAGCATGCCGATACACACCCCGGCGACAATCCAGCCGATGGTGCCAAAGACGCGTACTACCGGGAAACTGCGCTCGCTGTTGGCCAGGCTGTGGAAGGCGATATTATTGGTCAGCGCCAGCGTGGGCATAAAGCACAGGGTATAAGCAAACAGCAACGCGATAAGCTGAGTGCCGTTTTCATCGATTAACGCCTGCGGCACAAACCACAGAATAATGCCGCCGAGCAGATGCAGCGCCGCCACCACTTTTTGCGAAGCGAAGAAGCGGTCGACCACCATACCGAGGACAAAAGGCGACAAAATGGTGGCTATCGGTCCGGCAGAAAACGCGTCGCCGATCAGATGGGAAAGATTATGCTGCGTCATCACCAGACCCAGCGTGACCGACCAGGAACCCCAGATAAAGAACTCTAAAAACATCATCAGCGCCAGTCTTGGCACTACCATCACACCGCGTTGGGTGTTCACCGCACTGCTACTATCCACTGAAGAAACCATGATGGCCTCGCTAAAAGTAATCGATTACAATTATGTCTGAGACAGAATGTAATCGATTACTTTTAATCTTGTCCGTGACTTATTAATAAAATGAGAGAGTAGTCACATTAATCGTTGCGCCCGACTTTCGCCCTGTTCAGCCTGCAGAAGCCGCTGAAGGGGATTTCATTAATCATTAGCCTAATCACAAATTGCAATTTACTATCGTCGGTTAACCGGTTAGCGGCGAATTAGGGAGCGAGTAAACTGCATGACATCGTTAAACGATCTGGATTTGCGCCAGCTGGAGGCCTTCTCTACGGTCATCTCAGCCGGGAGCGTCACTGCCGCAGCCAGAGTGCTCAACCGTTCGCAGCCTGCGGTAACGCGTCTGATTCAGGATCTCGAAGCATCGCTGGGTTATCCCCTGTTTGTGCGTAACGGTCCGCGTATTCACCCCACTGAGCAGGCGCTTAAACTGCATCAGTATGTGGAGAAAGCCCTGCTGTCGTTGCAGCAGATTCGTCTGCGCGCCCAGGAGATTGGTCAGGCAGGGGAAAAACCGCTGATTATCGCCGCTACCCCGGCGATGTCATCTGGACTGCTGCCTGCGGCGCTGGCGAAGCTGTCACTCAGTTCGATGGTGCAGATTATCAGTGACTCCGCCGAGCAGACGGCGCATGCGGTGATTACCGGCGAAGCCGATATTGCCATCAGCAGCCTGCCGCTGGAGCATCATGCGGTCAATCTGCACTGGATCGGCCAGTCGCGCTGCGTACTGGCGCTGCATGAATCCGATACCCTCGCCGCAAAAACCACCATCAGTTTTAACGATCTGGCCAGCTGCTCGCTGGTGGCGCCGCATAATCCGTGGCGTCTGCGCCGTCGCTTCGATCAAGCGCTGGCGAAGCAGAAAGTAACGCCCAAAACCGTGGTGGAAACCAACTCTTCAGCCAATATTCTCGCCTGCGTGCGCGCCGGTCTGGGCGTGGCGATCCTTGAACCGGTCACGGCTTATGGTTTGCCGGTCAAAGACGTGGTGATCCGCGAGCTGGATGTGGATATTCCCTATTACTTTGGCGTGGTGACGCCGCTGGGCAGCGCGCCAAATCCGCGGGTACTGGCGTTAATCGAGGCGTTAAGCGAAGTGGCGTCATCAATGCTGCCCGCCTTTCAGCGCCTCGCGCCAGGTGAGCATCAGCGGGTGATGCAACAGTTAGCCAAAGAGAAGTAAACCGGGGCGGCATGCCCCATTGCTGAGGCATGCCGGACAGCAGGTCAGAAGCTGTAGTGCAGCTTTCTTTCGCCGCACATTACGTGAAGTCATACACCACCTGGACAATAACCGTTTTTTCGCCCTTAAGCCTGCCAACGTAAACCGTTTCTTGTGGATCAGCGCCTCTCCAGCACACCGATTCCTCATCGCATTCACTCTGCTTTTGGTACCCAGCTAAAGTTAACCAGGCATCAATTTTGCCAGTGTCTTCGCTGTCATAAAATTTGACGGCATAGACATGCGTAGCGGGGCCTGTCACATTGGCGAAATCAAAGTCATACCGCTCAGAGATGCGAGGCATTTTCTTCAATATATCGGGAGTGTAGAAGTTATACTCTCGACTATCTTGCTCGGTATAGTGTGCGCTGCCGGCAAACTCCATCTCAATGTATGGCCAGGCATATGCAAATGCAGCTACCACCACAACGACTGCGGCAATAACCACTTTAATTGATTTACGCATAGGGGAGCGATCCTCCTTTTGCTTTGTCCATATATGAACCATCAGCTGAGACAACGCCAACTTTATCTGAATGAAAATCAGTCCATGGTCTGACTGTTTGCATAAAATTCGGGAGTACTCCCCTACGTGGCATCGAACGAGGAAATTTTTCAGGGTCCGGGAATAGCAACGGCGAGAAAGTCTCATTCTTCCAGGAGCCAATCTTGCCATAATAATCCCATCGTTTTAGTGCTTCTCCCTTGCCGACCGGCCGCAGTATTTCGAATGGGTTTTGTATTGACACTACGCGGTAAAAGCCGAGGAGATCGGAAACCAGATCCTCTCCACTAAATCCACTATCGGTGGTGAAATTAATTGGGAATGATGCCTGCAAGCCTTCAAATTTTCGTGCCAATGGCATCATCATACCCAGCGCAATGCTCTGGCGTTCGCAGTGAGTCCGCCCGCGCTTAATTCGCCAGGTAATGAATTTGCCCATTTTGACGAATCGTGATGGGTCGACCATGGATTGAGAGTAGGTAATGTCGTAGCGGTCCTGACCTGAAGACTCGCCCATTTCGATCATGCGCAGCAATTTTCGAATGTCAGTACCTTGCGCGTGCCCAAGGTCAATCCAGCCCAGAACTTCTGTATAGATCAGGCCGTACTTCAGGTGACTTTGCCGACCATCTAACATCTAAAATGTCGCTTCGCTTGCTCATCCTAAGCTTCCTTTCCTGTTCACCTTAGTATGAAATAATCATCTATCGATGCTTACATTTTACACAGCCGGACCTGAAACATTCATTTTTTATGTGGTATTAGTTAAAATTTATGACCCGGCAGATGAAATCGCTTTGCCCAATGATCACTATCACAAGATTCAGGGAATGGGGACTGGCCATGCAGACCAGCATCAGCGGGTGATGCAGCAGTTAACCAAAGAGAAGTAAACAGAGAGGGCATGCCCCATTGCTGAGGCATGCCGGACAGCAGGTCAGAAGCTGTAGTTGGCGGAGACCGAGACGTTACGCGGTGCGCCGTAAACCGTGGTGCCACTGACATCCATATTGTAAGTTTTGTCGAACAGGTTATTCAGATTAGCCTGTACTGACAGCTGTTTAGTCACCTGATAGCGGCTAAACAGGTCAACCAGTGCATAGCTACCCTGCTCAGCATAGAAAGTCCCTTCGCCATTCGGGCCGGCAACATTGTCCCAGACATGGGTCTGCCAGTTAACGCCACCACCGACAGTCAGATCCTGTAGCATCGGCAGACGATAGCTGGTAAACAGCTTCAGAGAGGTACGCGGCAGATTTGAATTCACCGCTTCACCCTCTGCATCTTTCGCAACATAGCGGGTTGCGCCGAAGGTCATTTGCAGGTTGTCAGTTACCGCACCATTGATTTCAAACTCAACACCCTTGCTGACAGTCCCCTTCGCGCCATAATAAGCGGTTTCAGTGGAGCCAGGGATAATGCTGCCAGCGCTTTGCGCCACATTATCCTGCTCAATGCGGAACACCGCGAAGGAAGTGGTGATACGGCTGTTCAGCCAGTCTGCTTTTACACCAGTTTCATAGTTGTTGCCGGTGACCGGCGAAAGATAGCTGCCGCTGGTGTCACGATATGACTGTGGCTTAAAGATCGATGTGTAACTGGCATAAGTGGACCAGGTATCATTGATGTCATACACCAGCCCGGCGTATGGCGTAATATGATTCTGCGCCATCTCCTGCGTCATGGTGCTGGTGCTCCACCTGGTGTAGCGGGCGCCGATTAACAGGTGCAGCGGATCGGCCAGAGAAATACGCGTAGCGGTATAGGCTGACTTCTGATGTACCGTGTCATCCTGCGCTAAGGTCTGCTCATTCCAGTCGCTCTCAGGGAAATTACCGTTGTAGTTATTGAAATTACCCAACTCTTCCGGCGAGATATTCGCCCACGAACTCATGTAACGGTTATGCTGGCGGCTATAGGTGATACCCGCCATTAACTCATGCTGGCGTCCTAACAGTTCATAGGGACCGCTGGCAAAGGCATCAACCGCATCAACCTTGCGGGTGCCGCTGTTCCAGCCGGTTCCGCCGACCACAGGATAGTTGGCATAAGGGCTGACGCCAATTCCGGTAGTTTTATCGAAGTAACCATCGATATATAACATTCTGCCGTCGAAATCGACCTCGGTATGCGCGCCGTTAACGGTCAGATTCCAGCCGTTAGCAAAGTCCTGCTTCAGACTGGCAAATACTTTTTTCGAGGTTTTATCGTTATAAGCCCAGTCAGGCGCCGTGCTGGTGCTGCGATCATAATGGGTTTTGCTGCCATCGCTGTAGAAGCCTGGCAGGCCGTTCCAGGTCGCGCCTTTGGTATTGGTTTGCTGATAATCATAGCCAACCGATACGGTAGTCGAATCGGTCAGATCGGCATCCACTACGCCATAAAGGAATTTCTTGGTGGTGCTGTTACGGTCCAGCCAGCTGTCCTGATCCTGATAGCCCGCAACCACGCGGCCACGCACATTACCGGATTCGCTTAGCGGCGCAGAGAGATCGGCAACATAACGCTGCTTATCCCAGCTGCCATAGCTGGCGGAAACATTGCCGACAAACTCTTTACTGTCCGCATGCTTGCGCACCATATTCACTGACGCTGCCGGGTTACCTGCACCGGTCATTAAACCGGTCGCACCACGCACCACTTCAATGCGCTCATAGATAGCGGTATCAGAGAGAGCATCACCCAGGTTCCAGCGATCTTCGAAGGTGGTTGAAATCCCATCAACCATATAGTTATCAATGGTAAAACCGCGGGAGTAGAAGTTGCTGCGGCTGGTGCCCGAGTTAAACTCTGAGATACCTGTGGTATTTCTCAGCACTTCATCCAGTGACTGTAGCTGTTGATCCTGCATACGCTGCTTGCTGATCACACTGACTGACTGCGGCGTATCACGCGCGGTCAGCGCCATTTTGGTGGCGGCACGGGTCACCGGCACATTGTAATCGGTGGCTTGCGGGGTACTGGCGCTTTCAGTGGTCGCATCAACCACCAGCGTTTCTTCTTTTTTCGTGGTTTCAGCAGCTGATGCAGAAGGAACCTGCAGGGCGGTGGCGATCACCACGGCAAGCAGGGAGAGAGAAGGCACATCGCTAAGGCGATTTTCCCGGTTCTGGCGTGAAGCAAAAAACATTATTCACCCTCAAGAAATTTTATTATTTTTCAGACAGCACAAATGGTGATCATTCGGGCATATTTTCCCTGTGCCAGCGCTTGCTGTCGTGGCAGCCTTTCTGGCGTTGAACTCTTTCCCTGTGAGCATACGCCTGCACGGAACGGGGCCACTGCAACCCACATCGCAATAATAAGGCGAATGAGAAGTATAATCATTTTGATTGCTAGTGTAAAAGAATGTTAATGAACTTTGCAGGATTTTTGTTGTCAGTTATCTGAAATACCCTCTCCAGCCATTTGGCTTTGCGCAGAGCAAATTGCAGCCATTGCCGCTTAATACCACCGATTAAATTAAAATAGTTAATTAATAGAAAAATATAATCATCACCTGATGGTATTAATATATTTTAGAAAACACACGGCCAGCTCCTGGCAATAATCAATATTCACCGCACAGTGCGCAAGGCTATGTCAGCACAATCACCCGAGCAGCAGATTCAGACTCTGAAAAAACACAACGCCCGCTTAAAGCGCATCGCCCATGACGCGCGCAATAAGCTTAGTGCTGCGCTGGACGGCACCGGCCTGTGCCTGTGGCAGCTTGATGTACCCAGCGGCAAACTGGTGATCTTTAACCGTCGCTGGGGCTCAATGCTTGGCTATCAGCCAAAAGAGCTCAGTGCGCATTTTGATGTCTGGCGCGAGCATCTGCATCCGGATGATAAAGCGTTTGTGCTGGCGGCGTTTTATGGTCATCTGCAAGGGAAAACCCCCTTCTATGAAGCCCTGCACCGCATGCAGGCAAAGAATGGCACTGTCAGCTGGGTGCTGGATCGTGGACGCGTCAGCGAATGGGATGACACCGGCAACCCATTGAAAGTCACCGGCACCCATATCGATATGACCAAAGAAAAAAACTACGAGCAGCAGCTGGCGAACCTGGCGCACCACGATCCGCTTACCGGACTGGCCAATCGCCATGCATTACAGCATCAGTTTCAGTTACTGAAAGCCAGCGGCGACCTCTGTGTGGCCTTTATCGATCTGGATAACTTTAAGCACGTTAACGATACCCTTGGTCACCGCAGCGGCGACGAAGTGCTTATTCAGCTCAGCCAGCGCCTGCAACAGCACTGCCCGGCCGAGGTGGTGATTGGCCGACTGGGTGGCGATGAGTTTATTCTGCTGTTGCCGTTTGCCCTTCACCACCCGCAGATCCGCGCGATTGCGCAAAACTGCCTGCATGCGGCGATTACCCCCTTTGAACTGGCTAACGGGCTGGGGCAAATTGGCGCATCAATTGGTATCGATCAGGTGCTGGTCAGCGATAATTTTGACAGTGCCGCCCTGCGCGCCGATCAGGCAATGTATTCGATTAAGCACAGCGGTAAAAATGGTATGGCGCTGGGAACCTGATGCGCAGCACCCCTCATCCGGCTAAGTCTTCCCCTGCCAGAGTGCTACACTCAGAGACGAAAATTGACCCTCCGCTATCTCTTATTCTTAGCAAAGGCAGGCCATAACTATGTCGGAAGAACACTATCAGCCCCCCAAAGTCTGGACATGGAACCAGCAGGACGGCGGCAACTGGTCCAAAATTAACCGCCCGATTGCCGGCCCGACCCATGAAGCCACGCTGCCGGAAGGTGAGCACCCGCTGCAGCTCTATTCGCTCGGCACGCCCAATGGTCAGAAAGTGACAATTCTGCTGGAAGAGCTGCTGGCGCTGAATGTCAGCGGCGCCGAGTATGATGCGCACCTGATCCGCATCGGTGAAGGTGACCAGTTCTCCAGTGGTTTTGTTGCGGTAAACCCTAATTCAAAAATTCCGGCGCTGCTCGATAAATCCGCTGCCACGCCAGTACGCGTATTTGAATCCGGCGCAATCCTGCTTTATCTGGCAGAGAAGTTCGGCCATTTTCTGCCAAAAGATGCAGCGGCGCGCACTGAAGCGCTGAACTGGCTCTTCTGGCTGCAGGGTTCCGCGCCTTATCTTGGCGGCGGTTTTGGCCACTTCTATAGCTATGCGCCAGAGAAGATCGAATATGCGATTAACCGCTTTACCATGGAAGCCAAACGCCAGCTCGACGTGCTGGATCGTCAGCTGGCGGAACATCGCTATATCGCCGGTAATGACTACTCAATAGCCGATATGGCGATCTGGCCGTGGTACGGCAATCTGATGCTGGGCGGACTGTATGGCGACGCGGCCACTTTCCTTGATGCCGGCTCTTACACTCATCTGCAGCGCTGGGCGCAGGAAATCGCCAAACGTCCGGCGGTACAGCGCGGGCGGATCGTGAATCGCACCTGGGGAGAACCCGCCGAACAGCTGCATGAGCGTCATAATGCCTCTGATTTCGAGCTGCGTACTGAAGACAAACGCCAGCAGTGAGTACAACACGGGAGTCAGCAGCGCGTCTGACTCCCGTAGCCGGAAATTCGCTTGCAATTATGTAGCGCCCTACCTATATTTTGACGAATGACAACCTCGCAAAATAACTCAAAAGTGGCTGATTCGCCGCTGTTGCTTGATGAACAGCTCTGTTTCGCCCTCTACTCCGCCAATCTGGCGCTGCATAAACTCTACAGGCAACTGCTGGCCGAGCTGGATCTGACTTATCCGCAATATCTGGTGATGATGGTGTTATGGGAAAAGGATGACGTTACCGTTTCCGAAATTGGCGAGCGCCTGTTTCTCGATTCCGCCACCCTGACCCCATTGCTGAAACGGCTGGAAGCCGCCGGTCTGCTGCATCGCCAGCGATCGCGTCAGGATGAACGTCAGGTCATCGTGACACTCAGTGAACAGGGCCGTCAGTTGCGTCAGAAAGCGGTCTCGATTCCTGAATCCGTCAGTTGCGCCGCAGCCTGTGATGCCGGAGCGTTGCAGGGACTGAAGCAGCAGCTGGAAATATTACGCGATAACCTCAACGGTTAAACCCCGCCATCAGCATGACAAAGGGCCGGTCAACCTTGACCGGCCCTTTGCGTTTTCCTGGTGTTGGTACTGCCGAAATTAAGACTCAGGCATGGCGGAAGAGTGATGGGTTGAAATCAACCACTTCTCGCCATTCCATGCATAAGTAAAGGTATAACGTGCTGATACCGTTGTATTATCTTTAAACGTAAAGGTATATGTCCCGGCATCGATCGCTTTGTTGCAACCAATACGGATAGTACGACTGTCAATCTTGCCTGTGGGTTTCTTTTCTAAAAAGTGTTCAAAGTACTCTTTACGTTCCGCATCGGTCAGACGCACGGTATTCGAGACGGTTGGCAATAACACCGCGTCAGACAGATAGTTTTCCGACACTTTCTGCGGGTCACCGGATTTCAGCGACTCATTCCAGCGGTCAAACAGCGCTACAATTTGCTGCTTATCGGCTTTCTCACATTTAACCTCATTCGCTAACGCAGATGCGGACAGTGATGCGGTCAGAACAAAAAGGGCAATACGTTTTTTCATCAAACAGTTCCTTGTTAATTAAAGCAAAGACATTTAATGTTCACCCTTTCCTTTTCGCAATGAAATTTACGCATACTTATAATTTCAAAATAAAAGAATACAAAAAAAATCGGCTAATCAGATTTAATAAATCATATCCTTTTGATTATTAAAGCCTGATCTATTTTTTACCCTATTAATTATCTGGCTAACTAAATATACTTATTACATTAACCATTACCTTGATCATCTTCATTCAGCGCTGATTTACTTTCGGTTGAGAAATTTCGTTGACGGTTGAGAAATAGCACACTTTTTTTCTTTACCACTCTCTATAATTCAGATTATCGCCATCAGAAAAATAACTCATAGCCATACCCGTTATTCAGCACAATACAAGGCTGTCACCCCGGGTCAGGATTAACTTTTATGCAATGGATAACAGCAAACCCAATTGAATGTGCGTCATTTTATGGCTGTGACGATATAAACAGTATTCATTTAAGGCATTAATCCATCTGCCAGAAGGGAATATCTGCAATGACTGCAAAAGGGAGCCTGTTGCGCAAATAGTTATTACGTCGTAACACCGCGCGTGAACGGCAAAGCATATATATCAATATATTCATCTGGTTTGATGGAGGTTATATGGAATGCGATTACACTATCCTGCTGGTCGATAAGTGCTTCCTGTCACGATTGGGGATCAGCGGTTTATTAGAGGAGATGAGCTATCATCACTGTCGTTTCACTTATGCCGCCTCATTGCATCAGGCCAGAGTATTTATTAACCAGCAAAAATTTTCTGCGGTTATTTTGGACAGTGAAAATAATATTACGCTTGCCAGCACTAAAAGCTTCCTGCGGGAGGCTCGCCTGAAAAGCCCTGAAACCCGTCTGATTGTGCTTACCAGCAATTTTTCACTATCGCTGCTGAGAATGTCTCAGACGCTTATTATCAATGGTTTTCTCTATCGCCGAGAGTCACTATTGTGCTTAGCAGAAAATCTGCAACTTATCCTGTTTGCCAATGAAAATCGGGTAAGCCCCTGGTTTATCCAGCAGGCGGAACACGCCGTTCCTGTCGCCGCCGGATTAACGCCGGCGGAGAGCCGCACTTTGCGTTTGCTGTTAGAAGGCAAAACCCTGTCGCAGATTGGCCGCCTTACCCAACGTAGCGTCAAAACCATTAGCAGCCAGAAGCGCAGCATGATGCGTAAGCTGGGCATTACCCGCAACAGTCAGTTAATTTTGCTGAGTAAAAATTTGTACCAAAGCTTTTATTAACACTGGCGAATAAGAGCCGATACAGATCACATTTCACAACATTATGGTGATTATGCTCACGTTACCCTGTGCATTTGCCTGAAAAATGACCCGTATTTATTCCGCTTTCACCAGGGCGATAACAGAAGGTTAACGATACAGTGTATAAATGAAACGGCGTTTTATAATTCGCAGCGCCGGTTTGTTTAGCCAATTCCGCGGGCAACTCACCTGCAACTTTGCCATTGCCCCGGCAGCACTATCTCTAACCCACCCTCTGACGGCAGGAATAATTGTGAAAATACGCTCCGTTGATGTCACCGTTTTTAACTACCCTACACGCCGCGCCGCCGACAGCGCCGGCCATTCCCATCCCGGCGAAGAGAGCCTTGCGGCGATGGCGATGCTGACCATCACCACTGATGAAGGTGATTGTGGTTACTCTTTTGCCCCCCCGGAAGTGGTGCGCCCGCATGTGGTTAACGCCTTCTTCAGAAAAGTGCTGATTGGTCAGAACCCCTTTGACCGTGAACGTTTATGGCAGGATCTGGTGCACTGGCAACGCGGCAGCGCCCATCAACTGACTGAACGCGCGCTCTCTTTTGTCGAACAGGCGCTGTGGGATCTGACTGGCCGCATGCTGAAGATGCCGGTACATAAGCTGCTCGGCGGTTTTCGTGAGAAGGTTCCGGCCTATGGCAGCACCATGTGTGGTGACGAGCTGCCTGGCGGGCTGTCGACGCCGGACGAATTCGGCCAGTTTGCGGAAAAACTGATGGCGCGCGGTTATCAGGCGATCAAATTGCACACCTGGATGCCGCCGGTAGCTTTCGCGCCGGACCCTAAAATGGATATCAAAGCCTGCGCCGCAGTGCGCGAAGCAGTAGGGCCGGATATTGAACTGATGCTGGATGGCTATCACTGGTACAGCCGCAGCCAGGCGCTGACCATTGGTAAAGCGCTGGAAAAACTTAACTTCGCCTGGTTTGAGGAGCCGATGGAAGAGGAGAGCATGGCCTCCTATGCCTGGCTGGCGGAAAACCTGGCGATTGACGTAATTGGCCCGGAAAGTCTCGGCGGCAAACATCACAGCCGCGCCGACTGGGTAAAAGCTGGCGCCTGCGACATTCTGCGTGCTGGCGCGAATGGCGTCGGCGGCATCTCGCCCTGTATGAAAGTCGCCAGCCTCGCGGAAGCGTTTGGCATGGACTGTGAAGTTCATGGCAATGGCGCGGCCAGCCTGGCGGTGGTCGGCGCTATCCGTAACTGTCGCTGGTACGAACGCGGTCTGCTACACCCGTTCCTCGATTACGACCAGCCACCGGCTTATCTGCACAGCCTTGTTGATCCAATGGATGAACAGGGATTCGTCCATCTGTCGAACCGCCCCGGACTGGGGGAGGACATTAATTTTGACTATATAGAGACCCATACCGTCAGCCGCGACTGACCTGCGGGCAGAAAAATAATAATTCCCCAAATTGCCTGAGGTAGCAGGGCTTGCAGGGGTGGCGTTATCGCCGCCCGCCCACAGCTGCAACTTCAAGTACGAAGGGGAAATAAACCTCTGACTCTACCCGGAAGGTAATATATGAACACTGGCACCCTACGAGGGGCTTGCCTGTGCCTGCTGATGCTTATCGGCGGCACGGCGCAGGCTAAAACCCCACCTGACCAGCTGATCGTCGGCATGAATATGAATAACCTGCTGACGCTCGACCCGGCAGCGATGACCGGTAATGAAGTTGTCGGCATTGTCGTCAATCTGTATGACTCACTGGTCGAACTGGATCCTGACCAGCTGACCCATGTACGTCCGGCGCTGGCCACCCACTGGCAGGTCAATCGCGACGATAATCTGCTGACCTTTCAGTTACGTAAAGGGGTGACTTTTCACTCCGGCAATCCACTGACTGCGGATGATGTGGTCTGGTCGATGCGCCGCATTCTGCATCTCAATCTGGCGCAGGCTTCGGTGTGGAAATCCTACGGTTTTACTAAACAGAATGTCGACCAGATGGTGCGCGCTCCCGATCGCTGGACGGTAGAAATTGCGTTGCCGAAAGCCAACGACCCAAAGCTGGTGATCTATTCACTGGCGGCGCTTGGCAGCGGTTCGGTGCTCGACAGTAAAACCGTGCAGGCCCATGCGCGCAATGGCGACTGGGGCAATCACTGGCTGACCACCAATGAAGCAGGCTCTGGCGCATTTAGGCTGGATACCTGGCAGGCGAAAGATGTACTGCGTATCAGTCGTAACCCCGACTACTGGCGCGGTCCGGCAAAACTCAGTCGCGTGGTATTCCGCCATTTTCAGGAGTCGCAAACCCTGCGCCTGATGATTGAAAAAGGCGATCTGGATATCGCCAGCAGCATGGCGGTTTCCGATATTAATGCGCTACGCCATGACCCCAATCTGACTATCGATGCGGTAAAAAAAGGCACCATCTACTATGTGGCGATGAGCATGAAGGAGCCGCATTTCGCCAGTGAAAAAGTACGCGAAGCGGTACGTTACCTGATTGATTATCAGGGAATTAATAAGGCGTTAATGCCAGGATATGGCATTCTGCATCAGCGGCCGATTCAGTCCGGTATGCCCGCCACCCTGCCGGATCCAGGCTATACCCTGGATATTCCGCGCGCGAAGGCGCTGCTGGCGGAAGCCGGTTATCCCGATGGCTTTGATACCACCCTGCGCGTGCTGGCCGATCAGCCGTTCCTTAATATCGCGATTGCCGTGCAGTCAACACTGCTACAGGGTGGGATCCGCGCCAAAATCATTACCGGCACCGGCAACCAGATCTACGGCGCGATGCGCGAGCGGCGCTTCGATATGCTGGTAGGGCGCGGCGGCAGTGGCGTCGAGCCGCATCCGCACTCCAGCCTGCGTTCGCTGGTTTACAACCCGAATAACAGCGACGCCGCGCGTCTGACCAACTTCCAGGGCTGGCGCACCAGCTTCTTTGACCCGCAGCTCAACAGCGAGATCGATCAGGCGCTGCTGGAGCGCGACCCGGGCAAACAGCAGCAGGACTACTACGCCATCCAGCAGCGCTACGACCAGCTAATCCCGGCGCTGATCCCGCTGTCACAAATGGTGGATTCGGTGGTGGTGCGTAATAACGTTCAGCACTATCAGCCGCATCCTTCCGCCACCACCTTCTTGCGAGATGTGTCCAAATCCGCATCCACTACCGGAGGGAATACACCATGACCACAGCATGGTTGTTAGCGGACAGTCCTGTCCGTCGGGCAGGCCGCCGTGCGATGCAGGTCGCCATCACCCTGTCTGGTCTGCTGCTGTTAACTTTTTTTATTGGCCGCGTCATGCCAATCGACCCGGTGCTGGCGATCGTTGGCCCGGATGCCGACCACAGCACTTATCAGCAGGTTTACCAGCAGCTGGGCTTTGATAAGCCGCTGTGGGCGCAGTTTGGCATCTATCTCAACACCCTGCTGCACGGTGATTTAGGTAATGCGCTGCTGACCGGCAAACCGGTGGTGGACGATATTCTGCGCGTCTTTCCGGCCACCCTCGAACTGGCGACACTGGCGATTATTATCGGCACCGGGCTGGGGATTCCGTTAGGCGTACTGGCCGCCGCACGCCGCAACAGCGTGGCTGACTACGTGGTGCGTATTATCAGTCTCGCCGGTTACTCCACCCCGATTTTCTGGGTGGGGATGATGGGCCTGCTGCTGTTTTACGCTCTGCTTGGCTGGGTAGGCGGCGCGGGTCGCGTCGAGCTTAGTCTCGACGGTCAGGTGGCGCGTCATACCGGTCTGCTGCTGGTGGATTCGCTGCTGGCGGGCAACGGAGCGGTATTCCGCAGTGCATTAAACCATCTGATTCTGCCCGCTTCGCTGCTGGGTTTTCACTCAATGGCTTATATCAGCCGTATGACACGCAGTTTTATGCTGGCGCAGCTGTCGCAGGAATTTATTATTACCGCGCGGGTGAAAGGACTGACCGAGTGGCAGGTGATCTGGCAGCACGCGTTCCGCAATATCCTTGTGCAACTGCTGACGGTAGTGGCGCTGGCCTATGGCTCGCTGCTGGAAGGGGCGGTGTTAATCGAAACCGTCTTCTCGTGGCCGGGCTTCGGCTCCTATCTGACCGGCAGCCTGCTGCTGGGCGATATGAATGCGGTAATGGGCTGCGTACTGGTCGTGGGCGTCATCTTTGTGATGCTGAATCTGCTTTCTGACCTGCTGTATCAGGTCTTCGACCCGAGGACTAAAGCATGACGATTTCCCTTGATTCTCCCGCCAGCAGCAGCGGCCGTGAGCGGCTGGCCAGCCTGCGCCGCAGTGCTGGCCGCGTCGGTCATTTTCTGCTGCGCATGGCGCGCAATCCGCTGACCGCGATTGGCGGCGGCATTGTATTGATACTGATGATTGTTGCGCTGTTTGCGCCATGGATCGCCCCTTTCCACCCGCTGGTACAAGACCTGAATAACGCCCTGACGCCACCCAATGCGGTGTACTGGTTTGGCACCGATGAGTTTGGCCGCGATATCTTCAGTCGGCTGGTGTATGGCGCGCGTATCACGCTGTATATCGTGCTGCTGGTTTCGCTTACCGTTGGTCCGCTCGGGCTGCTGCTGGGCGTTACGGCCGGTTACTTTGGCGGCAAGGTGGATATGCTGCTGATGCGAATTACCGACATCTTTATCTCCTTCCCCAGCCTGGTGCTGGCGCTGGCGTTTGTCGCCGCTCTCGGCCCCGGTCTGGAGCATGTGGTGATTGCCATCACCCTTACCGCCTGGCCGCCGATTGCCCGTCTGGCGCGGGCGGAAACTCTGTCGCTGCGTCAGGCGGACTTTATCTCAGCAGTGCGGTTGCAGGGCGCGTCGTCGCTACGGGTGTTATGGCGTCATATTGTGCCGCTGTGCATGCCGTCGGTAATTATCCGCATCACCATGAATATGGCGGGCATTATTCTGACCGCCGCCGGCCTGGGTTTTCTCGGACTCGGCGCGCAGCCACCGGATCCGGAATGGGGGGCGATGATCTCCAGCGGTCGCACCTACATGATGGAGTGCTGGTGGGTAGTGACTATTCCGGGGCTGGCGATACTGATCAACAGTCTGGCGTTTAACTTCTTAGGAGATGGCCTGCGTGACATCCTCGATCCCCGTAGCGAATAACGCCCCGGCGTTACTGGACGTGCGCGACCTGCACGTCAGTTTTATCAACGGAAAAGTGGCAACCCCGGCGGTGCGCGGCGTCTCCTTCCAGCTCGGTAAAGAGAAACTGGCGATTGTCGGCGAATCTGGTTCCGGCAAATCCACCGTCGGACGTGCGCTGTTGCAGCTGCATCCGGCAAAAGCCAGCATCCGCGCCGAACGGATGCAGTTCGGTGATATCGATCTGCTGCATGCTTCCGCCGCACAGATGCGCCAGATCCGCGGCAAGCGTATTTCGATGATCATGCAGGATCCAAAATATTCGCTGAATCCGGTGATCTGCGTCGGCGATCAGATTGCCGAAGCCTGGCGATCGCATCATCCCTGCTCGCACGCCGCCGCCAAAAGCAAAGTGATTGAGATGCTGGATGTGGTGCGTATTCGTCAGCCGGAACGGGTCTACCACCTCTATCCCCATGAGATCTCCGGCGGTCAGGGGCAGCGCATTATGATCGCCATGATGCTGATCACCGATCCTGAACTGGTGATCGCCGACGAACCCACTTCCGCACTGGATGTTTCGGTGCGCCTGCAGGTGCTGGCGCTGCTGGATGATCTGGTGCAGTCACGCGGTCTGGGGCTGATTTTTATCAGCCACGACATCAATCTGGTGCGCAGTTTTTGCGACCGGGTGCTGGTGATGTATGCCGGGCGGGTGGTGGAGTCGATTGCCGCCGCCGATCTCGATAATGCCCGGCATCCCTACACCCAGGGGCTACTGAGCGCGCTGCCGGATATGCAGCATCGCCGCCCGCGCCTTCCCGTCCTCCAGCGTCAGTCCAGCTGGCTAACCGATTAAGGATCTCCTGTGCAAACCTCAACGATGATCGACGTCCGGCAGCTAAATCTGACGTTTAATAGCGGCAAAAATGCCAACCAGGTACTGTTCGACGTTAACTTTGCCGTGCAGCGGGGCGAAATTTTTGGTCTGGTCGGCGAATCCGGATCGGGTAAAACCACGGTGCTGAAGTGCCTCGCCGGACTGTTTACCCACTGGCAGGGAGAGCTGGCAATTAATGGCCTGCCGCTGGAACACAGTATCGGCCATGACCGCTGTCGTCTGGTGCAGATGGTGTTTCAGGATCCTTACGGCTCGCTGCATCCACGGCATACCATCGCCGATATTCTGGAAGAGCCGCTGCAAATCCATGGCATCGGCCAGCGCGACCAGCGGGTTAACAGCATGCTGGAAAAGGTCGGACTTAATCGCGCGTTTCGCAGCCGTTATCCGCATCAGCTCTCCGGCGGCCAGCGCCAGCGCGTGGCGATTGCGCGCGCATTGATTCTGCAACCGCAGGTGCTGCTGCTGGATGAGCCGACCTCGGCGCTGGATGTTTCAGTACAGGCGGAAATCCTCAACCTGCTGAGCGATCTGCAAAAAGAGGAGGGATTAACTTATCTGATGGTGACCCATGACCTCGGGGTGATCGCCCATCTTTGTCATCGCGTGGCGGTCATGCAGTTCGGGCAGGTTCTGGAAACACTGGACACCGACACATTGCTTAGCGGCGGCGCTAAGGTTGAATATACCCGGATGCTGCTGGAAGCCAGCCGCCACTATAGCCGCGAAATGGCGGCACGGGCGACGGGTTAGTTATTACTGCGCCAGCGGTGAATATCGCTGGTGCTAATAAATAAAAACCATGATTAATTAACACCACTCCAAAACACTCACATATAAATAACAAAAAACTTTCTAAAAAAACAAATACAGTTCAGATAAACATTGAAGATCCAAGGCTAAGCTTCAAATATAAATGATTAGCAATTTATATTTTAGCCAACAATAATCACATAAAAAATCAATATTACATTATAACGCCATTTATTGACGACTATTGTTATCGGTGATATTCATTTTAACGTGCAAACGGGTTGCACGTTTAACCAACAGGGATATTATATGTTGCAAAACACCTTTTTAAACGCAGGGAATGAAACCCGCGATCCTTTACTTCAGGTTCTACAACAAAGCCAGCAATACAATGTTCGTATTTCTTCTATTGATGGTCGGGTATTAAAAGATGTTCGCGGCAATACGCTCTATGACTTTGCATCCTGCAATTATCTGGGGCTTGATCTGGACCAGGATAAGTTAATTCCTGCCGGCGTACAGGCAGCAAAATCCTTCGGTATGCACACCAGCCGGGCACGGCTAATGGGCTATCATGAGTTATTTACTCAGCTGGAGAACCGCCTGGCAAAATTTATTGGCTGTGAGGATACGCTACTTTTCCCAAATACCACCCTCGCCAGCATCGGCATAATTCCGGCGCTGATTCGCAAAGACGATTTAATTATTCTCGATAAATCTGCACACGCAACAATGTACCAGGCTGCCCAGATGGCACGCGATAAAGGCGCGATTTTGCGTAGTTTCCCGCAGGGCGATATGGTTACCCTGCAGAAAATTTTGCAAGAGCAGGAAAATTGCCCAAGAAAAATAATCTGCGTCGATGGCGTTTATAGTATGACCGGCGATTATGCCGATCTTACGCAGCTGATCCCAATCGCAGAAAAGCATCGGGCATTACTCTACATTGACGATGGTCACGGCTTTGCGTTGATCGGCGAAAAAGAAAATAGCCAGTGCAGTTATGGCAGCAAAGGCAATGGCGTGATCAATCACTACGGAGTAAAAAGCGACTGCACCATGTATGTTGCCGGAACCGCCAAGGGCCTCGCTGCCGGTGCGGCATTTGTCGAAGTGACCCCGGAAATGAAAGAGTTTTTAATGGCGTATGCCAAACCGCTGGATTATACCCACCCGTCAACGCCGTTTTGTCTTGGCGTGCTTGACGCAGCGCTGGATCTGCTGACGATAGTCGGCGATAGCCGCCGTATTACTGTGCATGATCTTAGTACTAAATTAATTTCCGGGCTGCGGGATATGGGGTTTTATGTAATGAATAGCAGCAATTTTCCGATTATTTCCGTCTGGGCTGGCGATACCGGCACCCTGATTGAGGCTTCCCGATATCTTTATCAGCATGGCATTTTCCTGACGTCCTGCCCTTATCCAACCATGCCAAAAGGTAAAGAAGCACTGCGTATTACGGTAACTGCCTTAAATACTGATGAACAGATTGACCATCTGCTGACGTTATTTAGCGAAATAAAGCGTCAATGGCAGAACAAAGGTATAGCGATCTCTCCCGATATGCAGCGCTGAGGTATGAAATGGTCAACAATAAAAACGCCGTGACTGTGGAAACATTTTATTGTTATGAAAGCGGCTGGCGTATGTTTGATGTGAGCAGACTTACCAGCGCGGTTAATGCCTATCTCTGCGCTGAGAAAGCAATAATAGCTAATTTACTGCAACAACCGGAGGCTCAGATTGATGAATTTATTGAAGTGGGCTGCGGCTATGGTCGTTATCTGCCATTAATTTCTGCACAAAATATCAATTATTGCGGTATTGATCTGGTTAGCTGGCTGGTCGCATTAGGTAAAATCCGCTTGCCCCTGTACCAGGCACACTCGGCAGGACAAGCACGGATCGAAGTATGCTCCGTGGACAAAGTCCGGGATCTGCTGATTGCCAGCGATCAGGATAAAACGAAAAAATTCTGCATATTTTTCCCTTTCAACTGTTTTGGCAACCTACCCTATCCACGCCAGGTTCTGGCGCACCTCAGTGGTTTAAATGTCACAATGATTATTTCGGGATTCTTACCCGATGCCCGGACCAGCGATCTGCGGCAAGATTATTACGCTAAATGCGGCTGTCAGCATCTGCAAGTTAGCCCTGGTGAACAGGGAACCCTTATCACTTCTGCTGATGGACTTAATTCTCTGGCTTATCACCCCGAGTCACTGCAACAGTTGCTGGCTGAATTCGGTTTCAGTTTAAGTGAGCGTTACAGCAGCACTGAAAACAGCGAAATTGCGGTTTTTTCTTCCGTTTCTGCAAATAATTTCCCCCTCAGGGAGAAATGGTTACTGCGTGGTTTTAGCGATGCAGACCGGGAAAGCGGTTTAATGAAATACCACCAATCCGAAGCAACAATTTTGCACCATGACGAAAGCGCCATGGCAATGGTTGTTCGCACTAAAAATAGTCAATGGCAGGAGCAGTCACTGGTCTGGCTGGTTTCGCCGACCACTCAGGTTATTACCGATAATTATATCTGCGGCAGGGTGCAGAAAACAGAGCCATTGCTGGATCAGGCGGGCTGGCAAAAGCTGACTATCAGCACATCCCGAAATACCCATTCATGATAAAGGATTTAATATGAATCTTGTGACAAGCAGCACTTTGCCAAGTCTGCTGGCAGGGAGTTTTCAGCTTCACAGCGGGCGCATCGCAGTTGAATATGGTGAAGAGAAATACAGTTATGCCGAACTGGAACAATTAAGCTGGCGCTATTATCATTTCTACCGCGATTGCGGACTGCAACGTGGCGATCATATTGGTATTTTGTCCGATGTTACCCCCTCTGCTATTGGCGCTATGCTGGGTGCCTTGTATGCAGGCATTATCTATATTCCGGTCAATATTTATGCGCCCGCAGCGTGGGTTTCCAATTTATTCCATACCGCAGAATTAAAAAGTATTGTGGTACAACGTCGTTATCAGGCGTCAGTTACGGATATTATTCACTCCGGGACGCAACCTGTCTGTTTTTTTGATGAGATTGAAAAAACGACCATGCCTGCTCCCCCCGCCGGTCAGTATCATAAAATCCTCAGTGATGATATTGCCTGGATCCTTTATACCTCTGGTTCCACCGGCACACCGAAAGGCATAATGCTGACACATCGTAATGCCTGTAGCTTTGTTGTCTGGATGAGCAAGGAATTTAATATCGGCCAGCATGATCGCATCTTCAGCCGCGCGCCACTGCAGTTTGATCTGTCGGTATTTGATATTTTCACGACTTTGCTCAGTGGCGCCAGCCTGGTTATTGTCCCGGAAAATTTTGCCAGCACGCCGGATAATATTGTCAGTTATATGCGAGATAAAGGCATCACCGTGGTCTATACCGTGCCTTCTGCTTATATTCGCTGGCTGAACAAAGGCAGACTGGAGAGAAATATCCCCAGCCTCCGAGTTTTGCTGTATGCCGGTGAGCCGTTTGCCGCTTCGTGGCTGCGTAAAGTGATGCACTGCCTGCCACAGACCAGGGTCGCCAATATTTACGGTCCCACCGAAACCAATATCGTCACCTGCCATCATCTCAGCGCAGCACCCGCCGATGGCGCTACCATTCCGATCGGTTACCCGGTGGATGAAACTGAGATTTATATTGTTGATGAAAATTTAAATAGCTTACCACCGGGTCAGATGGGAGAAATTGTGGTGCGCGGCAGCACGGTTTTTGCCGGTTATTTCAACGCCCCTCAGCTTACTGCCGAGAGACTGATTCAGAGTCCATTTCATCACTATCCCACGCTGGTTTGCCGCACCGGTGATTATGGCAGCTGGGGGGATAACGGCGAGCTGCTCTATTACGGCCGCATGGACAATATGGTGAAAACACGCGGCTATCGCGTTGAACCAGGCGAAGTGGAAAATGCGCTGGCAACAATTGAGGGCATAGAAGAAGCGGCGATTATTCCGATAGCCGATGACAAATATGGCGCAAGCCTGCATGCCTGTCTGACACTCTCGATCCCTGAGTCAGAATTATTGCAGGTGCAGCAGAGGCTAAAGCAAATCCTGCCAGATTATATGTATCCATGGAGTTTTACACTGATGGCCGGACTGCCCAGAACGGCAACCGGTAAAATCGATCGGGTAAAATTAAAAAACCAGCTGATAAATCAGCTTTCTAAGCAAAAGGACCTGAGCTTATGACAAATAATATACCGGTTATCGAAACGGAAAGGATGCACCTGACCGCCCATAGCGTAGAAGATTTCCCGTCGATGTTGCGCATGTGGCAGGATCCGATCGCCACAAAACATATACCGCCAGGCCCACTTAGCCGTGAAGCATGCTGGGCAATCTGGCTGCAATATCGCGGGCTTTGGGCAGGTCTGGGTTTTGGTTATTGGGCAATCAAAGAGAAAGCCACTGGCGCTTTTATGGGTGAGATCGGTTTTGCCGATTTTAAACGTGACACTACGCCGCCGATGGCACCAATGATGGAACTGGGTACTATTCTGCATTCCGATTACCACGGCCAGGGCTACGGCCATGAAGCCAAGTGTGCGGTTTTGAACTGGCAGGCGCAAAACTTTACTCTGCCGGTATGCTGCCTGATTTTACCGGATAACCAGGTGGCAATAAAACAAGCAAAAAAATGCGGTTTTAGCTTTAATAACCTGATCACTTATGGTGGCGCGCAGATTTGTCTTGGGCTGCAAAACACGCCGGAGTGACAGGTTGCTACTGCATTAATACGCTCTGTAGTGCGGATGAGGATTTTATTGTTATCGCTGATGACGCCAGTTCTTATACAGTGGAATAATTATCCGCCCTTTACGGAGCCTTCATGAGCAGTCTGGCCACCACCCTGAATCTGTTATCCCACCCGATTAGCGACAAGCAGTACATTGCCGGCTGTAAGCGACAGCTCGACCAGAGCGGCGCACTGGTGCTGCGGGATTTTCTTACTGCCGAAGCCCTGCAGTCGATTAAGCAGGAAGGTGACGCCAACAGCCATCGGGCGTTTTATGCCAGCAACAGTCACAATGTTTATCTGAGTCAGCCCGATAGCAGTCTGCCCGCTGACCATGCGCGTAACCGTCAGGTGGTGTCGTCAAAAGGCTGTATTACTGATGAAGAGATCCCCGCCGATTCGCCACTGCGCGCGCTGTATAACGCCGGGCTGTTTAAACAGTTTCTGTGCGGCGTGCTGGGCGAACAACAACTCTATCCCTATGCCGATTCACTCTCATCGATCAATCTGCACTATGCGCATAACGGCCAGGAGCTGGGCTGGCACTTTGATAACTCCTCATTTGCCATCACTCTGCTGATCCAGAAGCCACAGGACGGAGGAGTGTTTGAGTATGTCAGCAACCTGCGCGATGCCGACCGCGGCGAGATGAATTTCGCCGGGGTACAGCAGGTGCTGGAGGGGGAACGGACGCCAGAAAAGCTGGTGATTGCACCGGGCGATCTGGTGCTGTTTCGTGGGCGTAACGCCCTGCATCGCGTCACGCCGACCGAGGGCGATACCACCCGGATGCTGGTGGTGCTGGCTTACAATGCCCGGCCGGATATCGCCCTGTCAGAGACCGCCAGAATGACCTTTTACGGCCGTCTGTAAAGCATGCAGTGGCTGCTTGTGCCGTTCATGCGGATTACTCTGGCTTACGGTATATATCAAAGGTGAAATACTTCTTCGCCAGTTTGTCGTAGGTGCCGTTTTTGTGCAGTTCCGCCAGCGCGCTGTTGATCATCTGGCGGTGCTGCTCATCGTCTTTACGCAAGCCGATGCCAACGCCCTCGCCAAACCATTTATCATCATAAAGCGCCTTGCCACTGATGGCGAAATCCTGACCCTGTGGCGATTTCAGGAAACCGGTGGCCGCTGACGCCGCGTTGGTAAAAGTGGCGTCGACGCGCCCCGAGGCCAGGTCGGGATAAATCTCTTCCTGATTTGGATAAGAAACCACCTGAATGCCTTTTGGCGCCCACAAACTCTGGGCGTAAGACTCCTGGGTGGTGCCTTGCGCCACCCCGATCACCTTGCCTTTCAGCGTGGCGATATCCGGGCTTAATCCACTATTTTTACGGGTAATCAGCGCGCTTGGGGTGATATACAGTCGGTCGCTAAACGCGACCTGTTCACGACGTTTATCGGTCATCGACATCGCCGACAGAATGGCGTCAAATTTACGCGCTTTTAACGCCGGGATAATGCCGTCATAACCGGTCTGCACCCAGACGCATTTCACCTGCAGCTGCTGACAGATGGCGTTGCCCATATCGATATCAAAACCCTGCAATGATCCGTCGGCGGCTTTCGATTCAAACGGTGGGAAAGTGGGATCGACACCAAAACGTAGCTGCGTTTCAGCAAAGGCAGCGTGACTGACGGTGGTCAGCGCCAGCAAAACAGAGAGCGCGATTTTTTTCATAAACTATTTCCCGGAAAATAAGCCAGATAGCGATCGATTATTTATTCAAATTAATAACATAGTTGCCTGTTTTTTGGCAGCGCTCAATACGTGATAATCCCTCCGCCGCTACTGCTGTTTTTTTAATCAGCCAATCGATTGCGCTTAAATACGACATTTTTGTGACAAAGATCACAAAACCTCTGAATCATAATGAAACAAACTTTGACAAATGTGAGCAATATCTATTTTCTATTCCTCTGTTGCAGGCACGATGCGCGGGCACTTTTTCAGGCGTTGGATCTGTTTTGTGACGACGGAAATCACCCTCCTGCCATGCAGGGGCAACATAACAAGACCATCAATGTTGCAAAACCGAATGGTCATTAAGCATGTGGTAATAAAATGAAAATAAAAATGTTGATGGCGGCAGGCACACTGATGGCGATGTCATACAGTGTCTCAGCAATGGCAGAGAGCAATAGCCCGGAGTATGTTTCCGACTGGTGGCATCAGAGCGTTAACGTGGTGGGCAGCTATCACACGCGCTTTGGACCGCAGCTGAATAACGATGTCTATCTTGAATACGAAGCCTTTGCGCATAAAGACTGGTTCGATTTTTATGGTTATATCGACGTACCAAAAGTGTTTGGCGTGGGTAATGGCAATGATACCGGCGCGTGGGACGATGGTTCACCGTTCTTTATGGAAATCGAGCCGCGCTTCTCGATTGATAAACTGACCAATACCGATCTCAGCTTCGGCCCGTTCAAAGAGTGGTACTTTGCTAACAACTATATCTACGATATGGGTGACAACAAAGCCAGCCGCCAGAACACCTGGTATATGGGTCTGGGCACCGATATCGACACCCATACCAAAATGGCGCTGTCAGCGAATATCTATGCAAAATATCAGTGGGAAAACTACGGCGCCGCCAACGAAGACAGCTGGGACGGCTATCGCTTTAAAATTAAATACTTCCTGCCGCTGACTCAGCTGTGGGGCGGTAATCTGAGCTATGTTGGCTTTACCAACTTTGACTTCGGTTCCGAGCTGCGGGATAAAGCCGGGGATGCGCGCACCAATAACTCCATCGCCTCCAGCCATATCCTCTCGCTGGGCTACGATCACTGGCACTACTCGGTAGTGGCGCGTTACTTCCATAACGGCGGCCAGTGGGCTGACGGCACCGAACTGGACTTTGGCAAAGGGCCATTTGAAGTGAAATCTACTGGCTGGGGTTACTACCTGGTGGTCGGTTATAACTTCTGATTCTGCCACAATACGGGAGCCGATAGCGGCTCCCGTGCACAAGGTCATCATCTTATTTCATCGGCTTCTCAACATTCACCATCCACGGAATGCCGAATTTATCAGTCAGCATACCAAAGCCTTTGGCCCAGAAGGTCTCCTGCCACGGCATGGTGACATTGCCGTCGGCCGCCAGATTATCAAACCAGCTTTTTCCCTCGTTGACATCCTTGCCCGCCAGGCTGATAGCAAAGCCAGCATGCTGCTGCTGAGTGCTGGACATGTCGCCATCACTTAGCATGATTTCACTGTTACCCACTTTTAGCTGGGCATGCATAATTTTGTCCGGCGGAAACTGATAAGCGGAGGCACAACCCTCTTGCTGTTGCTGCTCTGCCGGCATTTCGCCAAAGGTCATTTTAAACAGTAATTCAGCGCCAACGGCCTGCTGATAAAAGGCGATCGCCTCTTCACAGCGACCATTAAAAAACAGATAGGGATTCACTTGCATAGCTGACTCCTTAACAATGGGCGATCACTCAGCGCAAAGTGTAGTCAGCCCCGGCGGATTAAAATGGGCGTCACTCCGCACAATGGGCCGATAACCGGCCCGCACGCTGACTCAGGCCGACTGCGCAATCTGCGGATCCAGAATCCATTCAGCGCTGTCATTCCACACATCCATATGCGTAATTTTGCCTGCCCGCACTTCGTAGCGATCAAGATAGCGATTACCGGCAAAACGGCGTCCGTCTGGCCACTCGCCATACAATGTGCCGTTGGCGTACACCACTACGCAGTCGCCGCGATCCATCCAGTCAAACTGGCCTAACGCCTTTTTCACCCACTTATAGCGCCCGCCGTTAAAGGCGGTAATCGCCTGCGGATCGGCCATTACTCGCTTGCCGGTAAAAGTGATATTTACCGCTGGCGTCATAAAAGTGGCGGCCAGTACCGGGTCCGGTGCCATGGATGCGGCGAGAAACTCGCGCACGATTTGTACTGCAGGATGCTCAGCGTTCATCACGCACCTCATTGAATTATTGCTGTTTAAGTTGCCCCTTTTCGGCGCAGTAAGCACCAAAATGGCGCATAACGCCCCGCTTCCCTCAGTGCAAAAAGTGAGTAAAAAAGCGGCTCGCGGTAGAAATAACAAACTGGCACCGTAATTGCTAGAAATAAAATCAAAATAGCTAGCAATCCACGAGGTGTGAAAATGAACAAGATAATAACTTCAGGTAAGTGGCTTAGTGCCATCGCAGTGACCTTCTGCGCCGCACTCTCTTTTAACGCTTTCGCCGCAGAGCCGATTAAAGTCGGACTGGTGGCGGCGCTGTCCGGGCAATCCGCGAAGTCAGGAGAAGCACTGACACGCGGGCTGACGATTGCGATTAACGAAATCAACGCCGCCGGTGGCGTTAAAGGCCGTCCGCTGGCGCTGGTGCGGCGTGATGATGAAAGTAACCCCGGCAAAGGAATGCTGGCGGCGCGTGAGCTGATTCAGCGTGAGAAAGTGGCGCTGCTGTTTGGCGGACTCGATACGCCGGTGTCGCTGGCGATTGTACCGCTGACCAATCAGCTGAAAACGCCGTTTATGGGTATCTGGGCCGCAGGCACCGGCATCACCCATAACGGCGCTAAAGAGAACTACGCCTTCCGCGTCTCGGCGGTGGATGAGCTGGTGGATGAAGCACTGGTCAACTACGGCATCAGCAAAATCGGCATGAAAAAACCGGGCATGATTCTGGTGAACAATCCCTGGGGCGAATCCAATGAAAAAGGTTTTCGCGCCGCGCTGGCCAGACGCCAGATGGCGATTGCCGGTGCCGAGCGTATCGAAGACAGCGATGTCGATCTGGTGCCGCAGTTAACCCGTCTGAAAAACGCCGGTGCCGATGCGCTGCTGATGGTTGGCAATGTTGGCCCGTCGGCGCAGGTAGTGAAATCGCTGCATAAAATGGGCTGGCAGGTGCCGGTGGTTTCCCATTGGGGTCCGGCGGGCGGTCGCTTTAGCGAACTGGCCGGTCCGGGCGCCGATCGGGTGACTTTTATTCAGACCTTCCTGTTTACCGATCACAACTCCGCAAACGGCGAGCGGGTGCTCGCTGAGCTGAAAAAGCAGTACCCGCAGATCAAAACGCTGGCCGATGTCACTCCGGCGGTCGGTATCGCTAACGCCTATGACGCGATGCACCTTGCCGCGCTGGCCATGGAGAAAGCGGACAGCCTGGACGGTAATGCCATCCGCGACGGTTTTTATCAGATCGGCAGCTATGACGGCCTGATCAAACAGTACCAGCACCCCTTTACGCCACAGCAGCATGATGCGCTGGGGCCGGATGATTACGTCTTCGCCCATTTTGTGGGTGAGCAGATCATGCCGGTTAAGCCGTAATCCGCCACCTACAGGAGTGATGCCATGTGGAGTACCGCCCTTTCAACCGGCCTGAGCCTCGGCAGCATGTATGCGCTGCTGGCGCTGGGGTTTCATATCACCTGGATCGTCTCGCGCACGGTTAACTTTGCGCAGGGCAGCGCAATGATGGTCGGCGCGACGGTCGGTTACTCGCTGATCGTCACCTTTGGCTGGCCGCTGCTGCTGGCAATCCCGATGACACTGGTGATCTGTGCGCTGTTTGGTCTGCTGATTGAACGGCTGCTGATCCGGCCATTTCACAGCAAAGGCTCTGATGCCTGGCTGATGGCGACGGTGGCGGGCGGCATTCTGGTGGATAACATCGCTATGTTTACCTTCGGCAAAGAGCCGCGTCAGTTTCCGGTAACCGATATCAGTTTCACCCTGTTCGGCCAGACGCTGGGGCTGTTCAGCCTGCTGATCCCGCTTAGCGGTCTGGTGATGGTACTGCTGCTGACGCTGGTGCGCCGTTACAGCACGCTGGGCAAGGTGCTGGAAGCCTGCGTGCAAAATCCGCGCGCCGCGCGCCTGATGGGCATCCGCGTCAGCTATGCCATCGCCGCCGCCTTTGCGGTGTCGACGGTATTTGCCGGTATCGCCGGAATGCTGATTGCGCCGTTATTTAATATCAACAGCGATATGGGCACCCTGTTTGGCCTGAAAGCCTTTGCGGTGGCGATCCTCGGCGGTCTCTCCAGCGCCAGCGGCATCTATGTCGCGGGGCTGCTGTTTGGCCTCGCGGAAGCACTGATTACCCTGTGGTTTGGCTCGGCATTTACGCAAATCTTCACCTTCTCGCTGGTGATTCTGGCATTAGCACTGCGGCCTGACGGCCTGTTCGGCAAAAAAGTAAGGGTAAAAGTGTGATGAGAAATCTGCCATACAATCAGGCGGCGCTGCTGTTGCTCGGGCTGGTCAGCATTATGCTGCCGTTCTGGCTTGGCAGTTATGCACTGCTGGTGATGTCGCTGTGTGCGCTGGCGGTCGTGGTGGCGGTTGGCCTGAATATTTTGCTGGGACTGAGCGGGCAGATCTCTTTTGGTCATATCGCCTTTTATGCCATTGGCGCCTACCTCTCCGCCGGTCTGACAATGGCCGGACTGCCACTGGGGGTGGCGATGGTGGTCGCCGCGCTGGCCGCAGGCGCGCTGGGTGCGCTGCTGGCGATCCCGGCGTTACGCGTCAGCGGCCCGTGGCTGGCGATGATCACGATTGCCTTTGCGCTGGTGGTGCGCCATGTGCTGATTGAGTGGCGCGATGTCACCGGCGGCTCCAACGGCCTGATGGGCATTCCGATGCCTGAATTTGGCGGTCTCGATCCGGCAATTGGTCTGGCGGTGTGCAGTGCGCTGCTGATGCTGGCGGCACTGCTGTTTTACGCCCGGCTGCATGGCAGTCAGTGGGGACTGGCGATGCGCGCGGTAAAATCCAGTGAAATTGCCGCCCGCTCGCTCGGTTTTAATCCCACGCAAAGCAAAACCCTCGCCTTTGCACTGTCAGCGCTGCTGACCAGCGCCGCCGGTGCGCTGGTAGCGCCGTTGATGATGTTTATTAATCCGGACTCCTTTCCCTTTTCGCAGTCGATTCTGTTTGTGCTGGCGGTGGTAATTGGCGGCAGCGGCACGCTGTTAGGCCCGGTGCTGGGCGCACTACTGATTGTGGTGTTGCCGGAGCTGCTGGCCACCTTCGCCGAATATCGCCTGCTGATCTTCTCCCTGCTGCTGCTGTGTGTGTTATGGCTGGCGCCAAAAGGGGTGTTAGGCACGCTGGCGCGCTGGTTTGCCCGTCCGCAGCCGCTGTATGCACCAGCAGAAGCGGATGACGCCTGCCTGCGGGCGCACTTTCAGCCACGCAGCAGTCAGCGCCTTACCGTCAGCGATATTGGCATCCGCTTTGGCGGTGTGCAGGCAGCGCAAGGCGTCAGCTTTAATGTAGAGCCAGGTGCGATTTTAGGGCTGATTGGCCCGAATGGCGCGGGCAAAACCACGGTGCTGAATATGATTAGCGGCTTCTATCAGGCTGACAGCGGTGAAATCCGCATGCAGGAAAATCTGCGCGGCCAGCCGGCATGGAAAATCGCCCGCGCCGGGATTGCGCGCACCTACCAGACCACTCAGCTGTTTGGTGAACTGAGCGTGCTGGAGAATCTGCTGGTGGCGCTGCAACAGGGACGAATGGGACGGCCCTGGCGGCGCGCCAGCGAACAGCAGCAACAGCTGGCATTGTCGCTGCTGGCGCTGGTCGGTTTTCGCGGTTCGGTGACTACCCCGGCTGACGATCTGCCGCATGTCGATCGCCGTCTGGTGGAGATCGCCCGCGCGCTGGCAATTAACCCGGCGATTTTATTGCTGGATGAACCCGCCGCCGGACTGAGCCGCGAAGAAACCGATAATCTCACCGGGCTGTTTAAACAGCTGGCCAGTTTTGGTCTGGCGATTGTGCTGGTGGAACATGATATGACGCTGGTGATGTCGGTATGTCAGCATTTGCAGGTGCTGGACGCCGGTAAACCGCTGGCATGGGGCAAACCGGCGGCGATTCAGCGTAACCCGCAGGTGATTGCCGCCTACCTGGGCGGTACCGATTATCGCGCCCAGCCACGTCGCCAGCCGCTGGCACGCAGCCATGAACCGATTCTGGTGCTGCACGAACTGACGCTGGATTACGGCGCAGCGCCAGTGGTACAGCAGGTCAGCCTGACGGTAAATCCGGGCGAAACGGTGGCGATCCTCGGCGCGAATGGTGCCGGTAAATCGAGCATTATGAACTGCCTGGCGGGTCTGCATCCGGCGCGATCCGGCAATATCTATCTGAATGACGTCGCTATTCATCAGGCTGACGCCAGCCAGATCGCCAGCATGGGGCTGGCGCTGGTGCCAGAGGGGCGCCAGGTATTTGGTCAGCTGTCGGTGCTGGATAATCTGCTGCTGGGCAGCTACTCCTGTCAGGATCGCCGCGCAACCAGCGGCAATATCGACGCGGTATTGCGCCGTTTTCCGCGCCTGCGTGAACGTCTGCATAATCCTGCCGGACTGCTCTCCGGTGGTGAACAGCAGATGGTGGCGATTGGGCGCGGTCTAATGTCGCAGCCAAAAATTCTGCTGCTGGATGAACCGAGCCTTGGACTGTCGCCGGTGATGATTGGCGAGCTGTACGATGCGCTCGCCAGCCTGCGCGATGATGGCGTCACCCTGTTGCTGGTCGATCAGATGGCGAATCTGGCACTGGAAATTGCCGACCGCGCCTTTGTGATGGAATCAGGGCGCATCGTCAATCAGGGCGATGCCCGTCAGTTGCAGAACGAGGGTGGATTAGTCGCCGCTTATTTAGGAGGAACGCACTGATGACAAGGCTGACCCTGTTGAATGCACGCCTGCCGGACTCGGCGGCGCTGCACACCCTCTGTATCGAAGCGGGCCGCTTTGTTACGCAATTCAGTGACCCTGCGGCGACCAGCGCCTTCCGCGACTTAGGCGGTAAACTGGTGTTGCCGGGCCTGATTGAGACCCATATCCACCTCGATAAAGCCTGCATTATGCCGCGCTGCCAGCTGCAGGAAGGGACACTGGCGGAAGCGATCAGCCAGACTCGCAACGCCAAAGCGCACTTTGATGAACAGGATATTTATCAGCGCGGCGCACAGATTATTGAAAAAGCGATTATGCAGGGCACCTGCTGGATGCGCACCCATGTCGAGATCGACCCACAAATCGGTCTGACCGGTTTTGAAGCGATTAAACGGTTGAAAGCCGACTATGCCTGGGCGCTTGATCTCAGTATCTGCGTGTTTCCGCAGGAGGGTATGCTGAATAACCCCGGCACCGAAGAATTACTGTGCCGCGCACTGGCACAAGGCGCCGATCTGCTGGGCGGCTGCCCCTATACCGACAGCGATGCGCGCGGCCAGATTGAGCGGCTGTTTACGCTGGCCAGTCAGTGGGATGTTGATCTCGATTTTCATCTTGATTTCGATCTGCAACCCGAAGCACGGATGATTGACTGTGTTATTGAGCAGACCCGGCGCTGGCAGATGGCCGGACGGGTTACCGTCGGCCACGTCACTAAGCTGTCGATTCTGGATAAAACCGAGCTGACCAAACTGGCGCACGCGCTGGCGACGGCAGGCGTGCAGGTCACCGCGCTGCCCGCCACCGATCTGTTTCTTAGCGCGCGCGATTGTTTTGCGCTTAAGCCGCGCGGCGTGGCGCCGCTGGCGACCCTCGACAGCTGCGGCGTCACCTGCTCGCTTTCCAGCAATAATATTGGCAATCCGTTTACCCCCTTTGGTGATGCTTCGCTGGTGCGCCAGGCCAATCTGCTCGCCAATATCAGCCAGCTGGGCACGCCTGCCGATATGCTGCGTTGTCTGGCGTGGATCTCCACCGCCTCCGCACGCCTGATGCGGCTGAAGGATTACGGTTTAGCGCCCGGCTGTCACGCTGATTTTGTGGTGTTTGATGTGGCGAGCGCCAGTGATGTGGTGGCGGAAATTGCGCCGCCGCTGATGGGGTTTAAAGCCGGACGTCAGACCTTTGAACGTCCGGCAGCGCGCCTGCTGACTTAACCGGTTAACAGCGCCTGACGCAGATTCAGCTGGTCGGGCGCGGCATCAGCCAGATCCAGCTGCTGTTCCAGCTCATTCAGGTGTTCCGTCATAATCGACTGCGCCAGCGCCGTATCGCCGGCTTTCAGCGCGGTGATAATGGCGGCATGCTCAGCGCACTGGCAGGAGGGAATATCATTGCGCTGGTAGAGCGCCACAATCAGCGAACTACGCACCATCAGATTGGCCAGAATTTCACTCAGCACCTTATTGCCGCTGGCGGTGGCCAGCAGCAGATGAAACTGACTCAGTTCGCGGACAATATCGCGTCGGTCTTCGCGCTCACTGGCCACCTTCTCCGCATGCTGCTGGGCGTTAAATTCGCTCTGATATTGCGTCATCGCTTCCGGGGTAATACAGGCGACAATCGCGCTTTCAATCGCCCGGCGTGCGATAAATACTTCGCGTGCCTCCAGCGCTTCCGGCTGCGCCACCATCGCGCCGCGGTTCGGTTCGATAGTGACAATATGCTGCAACGCCATACGTTGTAGCGCGGCCTGCACGTGGTTGCGGTTGGCCTGCAGCACCTCAACTATCTGTGCTTCCACCAGACGCATGCCCGGCTTCAGGCGATGCTGAGCAATCGCAATGGATAACGCATCAACAATGCGCTGAACTTCCCGCTGCTTCGCTGTCGCGACTTTACTCATCCCTTACCTCAACTGGCGGCTGACTACACTCGCCTTATCATAACATCCGTTAATCGCCGGACGAATAACTTCCCGGTGAGCTTTATCTGGCTTTTACGCTCAGCGGCTGCGCCAGATAAGCCCCCATCGGCGTCAGTGCGGTGTCGCGGCGCTGAATCAGAAAAAAGGTCGCCTTCGGCAGTGGCTGATCGAGATCCAGCGCGACTAACGGGTTGCCGGGAATCGGGGCGGAAATCACATCAACTGACAAAATCGCTCTGCGCCCTGTGTGCTGATATTCCCTTATCCGCTGGTTTGCTTCGCCGTCTGGATCCTGTTGTTGCTGACGTGGAATGCACGGACTCTGCCGAGAGGATCGGGGGGATATCCGCAAATGCCGGGGGGATTTTTTTATGGGCGATGGTGACACCAACCGTAAATGTAAACAATGATCAAAATTGAAAAATATAACTGGCGAATCAAATAATTTTATTTATTCTTTTTATTTAACCGCTTTTTAATCCAAAATCAATAGTCCACAATCAAGGCCAAAATAAACAAACCAATTGACTGAATAGCATACTCTTCCCAATAGCTAACCGCGAAGATAGCAAATATCATAATCAGAACTGCCGGGATGTATCCGGTAAGTTCCCAGATGATACCCTCTCTTAAAATCTCAAAAACCTGACAATCATCATATTAACCTCATCAATCCTTCGCCAAATTCTTTATCTGTTCTTATAAATGGACTAAAATAATTGTTTCTTGCAATAACAGGTTCAACAATACCCAACACAAATCGCTTATCTTCATTTTTGAGATTCTGGCAGACATCCTGATAATTATCAGTCAGGCAGGATATATACCAGGTTAGCCGCGTAAAGGCATCAGCGAACATGTTCCCCTGTATCACCATTTGCTCTCCAACCCCACCAAGAGCACGTTCCAGCCGCAAAGCAATATATCTGTCTGCTTCCAGTGATGTGATGATTTGACGGTTACTGTACGCCATCCTGGCGACTCCTTAACTCCATTTTTCAACAGATAATGCCATAGTTTCAAGCTTAGGAAAAAGTCGCCGGCATCAATCGGCAAAATCTTTGACAACTACAGCGGCATCCTGCGATGCCGCTATTTTTTTGGTTATGCCACCAGCTGACGGACAAAATCTGCGATCTGTTTATCCTGACAGTTTTCAAAGAAGCACTGCTGGAAACGCTGGCCGCTGACTGCGGTTTTCACCAGCTCAGGATCTATCGCCCGCAGAGTATCGAGATAGTTCTCTTTCACCACCGCCGCTTTAACCTGATTCAGAATACCGGCGTTACGCACCTGTGGCACTTTGCGCTCCTGCGGATAGCCCTGGCCAGTTTCACCGGTAAAGGCTTTCTCAAAGATAAAACGCAGGTTCAGTTCAGCGCCCCAGCCAAAGCCTTTGGCAAACGGCAGCGCCAGCGCATTACCATTGTTAATTTGCGCAAACAGGAAGGCGTCCGCCGGATCGATACAGTAACCACAGATCACCCCCGGATGGATATTCAGTGACATCAGCGCGCCCTGCCCGGTGCCGCAACCGGTAATAACAAAATCCACCGCTTTCGCGTTCAGCAGAATACTGGCCATAATGCCGAGATGAATATAAGTCAGATGGTGATCCTGTTCATCACTCATGCCGACGTTGTAAACCGGGTAGTCTTTGCTGGCGGCCACCTGCTGCAGCTCTTTCAATACCACGGCGTTTTTACCCGCCTGACTGTTCTCCATCATCAGTGCAATTTTCATGGTTCTCCCCTTTACTTCATTGGCTAAGGAACAGAGGGTGGTTGTCACCACCAGATTTATGAAACATTGTTTCATTTTTATCTGCGAATGTCTCTGACCCTGGTAAAATTCTGCGCCATTTATTGTGACCCTGCTCGCAAATCCTTCGGTTGCCGCTCGGCAGCTGACGTGAAAAGGATATGCTTGCCTTAATTATGAAACAACGTTTCAATAAAAAATCATAGCCTGTCTGATAAGGAGAAGAGCATGGCGAAGGGCTTACGTATTACACTTCCTTTCCACCACTTTCGGGATGCGGAAACCGGGGCGGCCATCACCCGCCTGACGCCGCCGGAAGTCCTTTGTCACCGTAATTACTTCTATCAAAAGTGTTTTACCCGTGACGGTAACCATCTGCTGTTCGCCGCCGAATTCGATGGCAATCGCAACTATTACCTGCTCGATCTGCAGCAGCAGCAGGCGATCCAGCTGACGGAAGGCAAAGGCGATAATACTTTTGGCGGTTTTCTGTCAGATGACGATCGCTATCTGTGGTACGTCAAAAATGAACGTAGCCTGCAACGCGTCGATCTTGCCACGCTGGAAGAAACCAGCATTTACCAGGTACCGGCTGACTGGGTCGGTTACGGCACCTGGGTGGCAAACAGCGACTGCACGCAGCTGGTCGGGATTGAAATTGCCCGTGAAGACTGGGAACCGCTGACCGACTGGCAAATTTTCCAGCGTTTCTTTGAGAAAAACCCGCACTGTCGCCTGCAGCGTATCGACCTGAAAAGCGGCGCGGCACAAACTATTCATCAGCAGCATCTGTGGCTGGGCCATCCGATTTACCGTCCGCATGACAACAGCACCGTCGCCTTCTGCCATGAAGGACCACACGATCTGATCGACGCACGTATGTGGCTGATCAACGAAGATGGCAGCAATATACGCAAAGTGAAAGATCACGCGCCGGGCGAAAGCTGCACCCATGAATTCTGGGTGCCAGATGGATCAGCGCTGATTTACGTCTCCTATCATAAGGATCGCCCGGATCGTCAGATCTGCCGCTTTAATCCGGATACGCAGCACAACGAAGTGCTGATGACCATGCCTGCCTGCTCGCATCTGATGAGTAATGAGAATGGCACGTTGCTGGTCGGCGACGGTTCCGGTACGCCGGTCGATGTGCAGGATACCGATGGCTACACTATCGATAATGATCCCTGGCTGTATGTGTTTGATGTCGCGCAACGCAGCTATTTCCGTCTGGCGGCGCATAACAGTTCATGGCGCGTGCTGAATGGCGATCGTCAGGTCACCCATCCGCATCCATCATTTACGCCGGATGGTCGTCAGGTGCTGTTTACCTCTGATTATCAGGGACAACCCGCGCTCTATCTCGCTGCGCTGCCCGATCCAATAACCGCTTAACCGTTACAGGACCC
This sequence comes from Winslowiella toletana, assembly GCF_017875465.1. Lineage (NCBI taxonomy): Bacteria > Pseudomonadati > Pseudomonadota > Gammaproteobacteria > Enterobacterales > Erwiniaceae > Winslowiella > Winslowiella toletana. The sequence goes on along the minus strand of NZ_JAGGMQ010000001.1, from coordinate 2,851,933 downwards.
CCTTATGTTTACCTTTAAAAAAGAGACCAGGCTGGAAGATTTAGGCAACGGCGTGACGCGGCGAATTCTGGCGCATAGCGGCGGTATGATGGCGGTGGAAGTGAATTTCGCCAAAGATGCGATCGGGCCACTACATCACCATCCTCATGAGCAGCTGACCTATGTATTGTCAGGACGTTTTGCGTTTACTATTGATGGTGTGACCCATGAAGTGGGCGCAGGCGATACGCTGTATAAGCAGCCGCATGTGGTTCATGGCTGTGTCTGTCTGGAAGCGGGCACCCTGCTGGATACCTTTACGCCGCAGCGCGAAGATTTTCTTTCCTGAGAGCTGATTAAAGAAGGGCGGCGAAAACGCCGCCCCTGTGATTACTGCAGTTTTTCAATATCTGCATTGCCCTGATGACTGACCACCGTTTCATCTTTCCGCACTTTCGCCACATCCTGCGCGCTGACGCTGCTGCTGGCGCTATTGCCCCAGCTGGTGCGGATAAAGTTGACCACATCCGCCACCTGCTGATCGTTCATGCGCCAGCCGAAAGCTGGCATGGTGATCGACGACGGCGCGCCCTTCACGCCAGGCAGAGTATTACCGGTCAGAACGATATGGATCAGTGAAGTCGCATCGTCCGCCTGTACTACCGCATTGCCGCGCAGTTCCGGGAAGAAGCGCTTATAGCCGCTGCCATCGGTTTTATGGCAGGCCGCGCAGCTGTCGACATACAGCGCTGCACCGGTTTTGCTGTCATCGCCACGCCACAATGCCTGCGCTACGCTATCGTCCGGCTTAAAGCCCACCTGGTTTGGATCACGCGCACCGAGTGATTTCAGATAGCGGGCAATCGCTGTCGCATCTTCTGCCGTCAGATGTTGCAGACTGTGCTCAACCACATCGCTCATCCCGCCAAACACTGCAGTATGATCGTTGCGACCGGTACGCAGGAACTGCACCAGATCGTCTTCGCTCCAGCGGCCTAAACCATCCCGGTTATCGCCCCGCAGATTATTGGCGTTCCAGCCATCGATCGGCGCGTTGCTGCCGGCAAGATAGTCGCTGCCTTTATCATCATTCAGCGCTTTTTCCTGCATGGTGATACTACGTGGCGTATGGCAGGCGCCGCAGTGCCCCAGCCCTTCCACCAGATAGCGACCACGCGCCAGCAGCGGATCTTCACCCGATTTTGGCTGGAAGGCTTTAACATCCGGTGCAAAGACGCCGCGCCATATCGCCAGCGGCCAGCGCATCGACAGCGGCCATGGGATATCGCTATCCTGGTTCACCTGCGCAACCGGCGCGACACCATGCATAAAGTAAGCGTACAGCGCCTGCATATCCTCATCGCTGACGACCGCATAAGAGGGATAAGGCATAGCCGGATAGAGCGTATCGCCGTTCTTCGCCACCCCATGACGTACCGCTTTCTGGAAGTCGTCGTAGCTGTAGTCGCCAATCCCGCTCTGTTTATCCGGCGTGATATTGGTGGAGTATATCGTGCCAATTGGCGTCGCCATCGGCAGACCACCAGCAAAGGGTTTGCCCCCTTTGCTGGTATGACAGGCCACGCAGTCGCCCGCGCGCGCCAGATAGTCGCCGCGTTTAATCAGATCGCTGCCATCCTGCGCCTGCGCGCCAGACATCATTGCGCCCAGTGACAGGGCTAATATCCAGGTTTTCATCGCCATCATCCTTATGCCTGCACCAGCGGACCGGGGTTTTTCAGATACTGTTCACGGATAGCTTTAGCCGACCAGTACGTCAGCGCCGCCACCATGCCCGTCGGGTTATAGCCCAGCCCCTGCGGGAAGGCCGATGCGCCCGGAACAAATACGTTCGGCACATCCCAGCTCTGCAAGTAACGGTTAATGGCGCTGGTTTTCGGATCCTCACCCATAATCGCGCCGCCGTTCATATGGGTGGTCTGATAAACGGTGGTATCGAAGTGAGCGCCCGCTTTTTTCGGCGCGCCGGTGATCAGCTTTGGATTCATCGCTTCGGCAATGGTATGCATGCGGTTATGCATAAACTGCGACATTTTGATGTCGTTATCCTGCCAGTCAAAGGTCATACGCAGCAGCGGCTGGCCATAAGCATCTTTGTAGTTAGGATCGAGGTCGAGATAGTTAGCGCGATACGACTGATGCGCACCATGGGCATCCATCGATACATGGTGGGTATAGTGATCGGCCACCGCGGCTTTCCACTGGCTGCCCCAGGCTGGCGTGCCCGGCGGCACCGGCAGGCCGGAAATCGGTTTCACCCCCGCCTGATTCACCCAGAATGGCGACCCCCCGACAAAACCATATTTGCTGTGATCGAAGTTATCGGCGTTAAAGTCATCAATGCCCACGCCGGCGCCACCCGCACCAATAAAGTTATTGGTATGCACATCTTTATCGAAGAAGGCTTTGATGGTGGAGATATTCTGGTAGGCAAAATTGCGCCCTACCGTGCCTTCATTGGTCAGCGGATTATAGGGCTGGCCAATTCCGGACAGCAGCATCAGATGCACATTGTGGAACTGGAAAGCGGAGAGGATCACCAGATCGGCCGGTTGTACCTGTTCACGTCCCTGCGCATCGATATAGGTTACGCCGGTTGCGCGTTTTTTATCGGCGGTCAGATTAACGCGCAGCACATGGGAGTTGACGCGCAGCTCAAACTTCGGTTCCTGACGCAGTGCTGGCAGGATATTTACGTTAGGTGAGGCCTTGGAATACATATAGCAGGCGTAACCGCTGCAATAGCCACAGAAGTTGCACGGCCCCATCTGCGCGCCATAGGTATTGGTGTAAGGGCCGGAGGTATTTGCTGACGGCAGATCATAGGGATGGTAGCCCACGGATTCTGCCGCTTTGGCAAACAGCTGCGCCGAGAAAGTGCGTTTCTGCGCGGGCAATGGGAAGTCGCTGGAGCGATCTGGCGCAAACGGGTTGCCGCCCTTCTCTTTACCGACCACTTTGCCTTTGATACTCCACGCCGAACCGGAGGTACCGAATACTTTTTCCGCCTGATCGAAGAACGGTTCCAGCTCGTCGTAGTTAACGCCAAAGTCCTGAATGGTCATGCCATCCGGGATAAAGTTTTTACCGTAGCGCTCTTCATAGTGGCTACGCATCCGCAACTCAATCGGGTCAACGCGGAAATGGACGCCCGACCAGTGCAGACCCGCGCCGCCGGTGCCGGTGCCCGGCAAAAATGCCGCCAGCTGACGATAAGGCTGGGCAGTCTGCGCCGCATTATGGCGGATGGTAACGGTACTTTTCGACAGATCCTGGAACAGTTTTTTGCGTACGTTATAGGTCAGTTCGTCGATCACCTGCGGATAGGCGCCATCAGGATAGGTATCGCGATGCGGACCACGTTCCAGCGCCACCACATTCAGTCCTGCTTCGGTCAGCTCTTTCGCCATAATCGATCCGGCCCAGCCGAAACCGACAATCACCGCATCCACTTTTTTCATTTCATTTGCCATGCTTACGCTCTTTCCCCACGAATCGACACTGGCGGGAACGGATATTGTTCGCCGCGCTCTACCCAGTCCATAAAATCAGCGCGGGCGCCCGGGAAGCCGATTAGCGTCCAGCCGACCATACCCTGATTGCCGCCGTGGACCGGATCGCTGAAGAAGCCTTCACGGGTGTTCTGTAACAGATAAGAGAAAAAGACTTTGGCTGGCAGCTGCTTAAATTCGGCGCTACCGCTCTCAAACGCCTGCAACAGGGCGTCCTGCTGTGACGCGGAAAGTTCCGCAAAGACTTTGCCATGCTGCGCGGTGGCGTAGTCGTCGGCATCAGCCAGACCCAGACGGTAGATCTGCTGCGGCACCAGCGGCAGCTGATAGCCCAGCGCCGGATCGGCATCGGCATCAAACGGCCCCTGCATATACCAGTTGTTGCCCGTGGCATAAGGGGTGTTCATCTGGCGATCGATATACTCCGGCACGCCCGCTTCCAGCGCCCCCGGGCCACGCTCATCAGCGGGGATCAGACGGGCAGCCGCAGCCTGCAGAAACGCGTACTCTTCGCGAGTAAACCATGTCGGTTGATAATCTTTCGCCTGTTGTGGCGCAGCAGGGACATTGCTCTGTTTTGCCTGAGCCTCTGCTGCCAGCGCCAGCGAACCGATACCGCTGCCGCCAATCGCCACCGCCGGAGCCAGCGAAATGGTTCTCAGAAGGAAATCTCTCCTGGTGCTGCCTGTTTTTTCTTGTGACATTACATTGCCTTAACACGCTGCCGCACTGCGGCGCGCATAAACAGTTAAATAGCGGTTTTATCGTTTTTATTTTGGTTATTGCGGGGTATCTGGCTGCCACCTTAATTGTTACCGGTAACAAGCCTGACTATTCTAACAGAGTTTGTAGGGAATATTCATGCCATGGAAACAAAACCACACAAAATGCTTAACATTTTCGTATCACTTCGCGCGAATTAATGAGAATAATCCTAAGTCGCAGCGCATTTGTTACGCCCGGACACAACCCACCACAGACTGTAAACAGTGAATGACGCTATAACACCCTGACAACAATAGCGGAGCACCTATGTTCAAGTCCTTTTTCCCCCGGCCAGCGCTGTTCTTTATGAGTGCAGCGGTCTGGAGCTTGCTGGCGATACTTTTCTGGTTTGAAGGCGGCAGCGATCTTATTTTCCATTATGGCAGCATGGCGCAATACGCCAGTAAAACCTTACCTGACAATGCGTTGCGCTTTATTCAGCCTTCAGAGCTGTGGTTCTATAGCTACTATCTGCTGGTAACAGGATTATTCGCACTGGCGTGGTGCTTCCTGAGCCCACACCGCTGGCAATACTGGTCAATCTTTGGCAGCGCGTTAATTATCTTTGTCACCTGGTTTGATGTGCAGGTAGGGGTGGCGATCAACGCCTGGTATGGGCCATTTTACGACCTGATTCAGAATGCCCTCGGCCATCCGAATTCGATTAAAATCGCGGTGTTTTACCAGCAGTTAGAGGCGTTTCTCGGTATTGCGCTGATTGCGGTAGTGATTGGCGTGCTGAGCGCCTTTTTTGTCAGCCACTGGATTTTCCGCTGGCGCACGGCGATGAATAATTACTATATGGCGCACTGGCAGCAGCTACGCGGCATTGAGGGCGCGGCTCAGCGTGTGCAGGAAGACACCATGCGTTTCTCCAGCACTCTTGAGGACTGGGGCATCAATCTGATTAAGGCGATTATGACGCTGATTGCCTTTCTGCCGGTGCTGGTGGCGCTGTCAAAGCATGTGGAAAGCGTACCGATTCTCGGCAAAGTGCCTTATGCGCTGGTGATTGCCGCGCTGCTGTGGTCACTGTTTGGTACCGGCTTACTGGCGGCGGTGGGGATAAAATTACCGGGGCTGGAGTTCCGTAATCAGCGCGTTGAAGCCGCTTATCGTAAGGAGCTGGTATATGGGGAAGATAACCCTGATCGCGCTACCCCGGCCACCACCCATGAGCTGTTTCACCGTGTGCGCTTTAACTATTTTCGTCTCTATTTTCACTATCTCTACTTCAATATCACCCGCATTCTGTATCTGCAGGTGGATACGGTATTTGGCATTTTTGTGCTGTTTCCGTCAATTATTGCCGGCACCATCACCCTCGGCCTGATGCAGCAGATCATCAACGTATTTGATCAGGTGCGCGCGTCATTCCAGTATCTGATCACGTCCTGGTCGACGCTGGTAGAACTGATGTCGATCTATAAACGTCTGCGCAGCTTTGAACAGGTGCTGGAGGGGGAGATAACGAGCAGACATTCTCTCTCTGACTCACCCGCCGATTAATGCTTTCGCTTTTGCTCTGACTTCTGCCAGAACAGCAGCTGAAACCTGGCCTTTCTTTATGGCGTTGCGTTGGCGCCAGTCCAGGCTCTTCAGCTGGACTGAACGTAGGGGGAGGTTCTCCCCCTCGTATATGTCAGGGCTGACTCAAACGCGCAAACACCTGCTCAACCGCATAAGCGCCGGGATCTTTTACCCCGTTAAGGCTATCCTGATTCAGATAGGATGAGCGCCCGGCTTTGGCGGCGGTCATCTCTGCAGTGGAATCCGCGCCTTTCCGCGCCGCCTCTGCCACGGCGGCCAGATCTTTGCCGGCGGCCAGCGCGCTAAATGCCGGTTCCAGCGCATCCACCATGGTGCGATCGCCCACCTGCGCGCCGCCGTAGTGCTTCATACGCTGCAGGCCATATTGCAGCGCCTGCGCCAGCGATTCGCCCTGCTCCAGCTTCTGCCCGGCGGAGGTAAACATAATCGACATCAGCACGCCGCTGGAGCCGCCCATCACCACCGCCAGCTGTTCCCCCACCAGCGTCAGCAGCTGATCCGGTTTATCCAGCGGCAATTCATTTTGTTGATGTTGTTTAAGAATTTTGCGCGCACCAGCGGCAAAGGTGGAGCCGGTATCGCCATCACCGACCCGCGCATCCAGCTTGTTCAGTTCACTCTCCAGCGCGATCAGCGTCTCGCAGACAGTGGCGACAACCCCGCCGTTCGGCGCATTTGCCGACGGTGGGAAGCTGAGTTGCTGCGCGGCTTTCTCACCCTGCTGCAATTTTAACGGTTGCAGGGTGACCAGCGGCTGCCAGCCAGAGGCCTCTACCGGCGCCTGTAACGCCTGTTCAGTGTCCGCATCCAGCACCAGCGTCGACAGGGAGAAACCTTTCATATCCAGCGCGCTGACCAGCGTAGCAGGACCAATCAGATGGGTGATCTGCTCACCCAGCGGCGAGGCCAGCACTTCGCGCGTCAGCACCGCCATCTCCAGCGCGGAAAAACCACCAAGGTTATTACTGAGCAGGGCGACTTTTTGATCGGAAGTCAGCAGTTGTTGCAGCTTTTCGCTAACGATGGCGACAATTTCTCGGCTGTTCTGGGTTTTTAGCGTCGTCACGCCCGGCTCACCGTGGATCCCCATGCCTAACTCGCTATGCCCGGCATCAACACGCTCATCGCGCGCTTCGCCCGGAATATGGCAGGTGCCAAACGCCAGCCCGATACTGTTGGTCTGCTCAATCGCCTGATTCGCCCGCTTCACCACGTCCGCCAGCGCCAGCCCCTGCTCAGCGGCATAACCGGCAATTTTATGCACTAAAGCCGTTCCGGCGATACCGCGTGGCTGTGGATTGTCCGGCAGCGAGATATCGTCTTTGACCATCACCAGTTCGACCTGATAGCCGAGCTTTTTCGCTTTTTCCGCCGCCAGACCAAAGTTGAGCCGGTCACCGGTATAATTTTTTACAATCAGCAGACAACCGGCATCGCCGGTCACATTGATAATCGCCGTCAGTACCGCATCCACACTTGGCGAAGCAAAGATATCGCCACACACCGCCGCGGTCAGCATCCCTTTGCCGACAAAGCCGACATGCGCCGGTTCGTGACCGGAACCGCCGCCAGAGATCAGCGCTACTTTGCTTTTATCCCAGTCGTTGCGCACCACTACACGAATATCCGCGTCTACCTCCAGCTTGCTCAGGTTATGAAATGGCGTGCTGATCAGCGCCCCTTCAATCGCTTCATTCACCAGATCGCTTTTTTCGTTCATAAAAAACTGATTCATCGAAATCCTCTCAAGGTGTTGGACTATGACTAAAGGTAGACAACAGTTGTCCTGAATAAGTTAGTGATTGTCAGTTATGCGCGAGATTGCCGCCGCGCTTTTGATTAAAAATGGGGGATACGCCATAAATCAGGAAAACCTTATGCTGACGCAACCCGCAGGAAAATACCGCCCTTTCCCCCCACTGAAACTGGATGCCCGTCAGTGGCCTGACAATACCCTGACCCGCGCGCCGCGCTGGCTCTCTACCGATCTGCGTGACGGTAATCAGGCGCTGGCGGAGCCGATGGACAGCGCGCGTAAGCTGCTGTTCTGGGAACTGCTGCTGCAATGTGGCTTTAAAGAGATCGAAGTGGCGTTCCCCTCCGCTTCACAAACCGATTTCAATTTTGTGCGTCAGCTGATTGAAGAGCAGCGCATCCCGGATGATGTGTCAGTTCAGGTGCTGACCCAGGCGCGTGCCGACCTGATTGAACGCACGTTTGCGGCCTTGCAGGGGGCAAAAAACGCCACGCTGCACCTGTATAACGCCACTGCGCCGGTGTTCCGCCGTCTGGTGTTCCGCCAGAGCAGAGAGGACATTATCCAGCTGGCGGTCAGCGCAACGAAGCAGATTCGTCAGCAGTGCGCCGCGCAGCCGGAGACAAACTGGACCTTTGAATATTCACCGGAAACCTTCTGTTTTACCGAAGCCGATTTCGCGCTTGAAATTTGTGAAGCGGTGGCGGAAATCTGGCAGCCGTGCGCCGAACGGCCGATGATTATCAACTTACCCGCCACCGTCGAAGTCAGCACGCCGAACGTTTACGCCGACCAGATTGAGTATTTCTGCCGCCACTTTTCGCAGCGTGCGCAGGTCTGTATCAGCGTCCATCCGCATAATGACCGCGGCACCGGTATTGCCTGCGCCGAACTGGCGCTGCTGGCTGGCGCCGACCGCGTTGAAGGTTGCCTGTTTGGCAACGGCGAGCGCACCGGCAATGTTGACCTGGTGACGCTGGCGCTGAATCTCTATACCCAGGGCGTGCCGCCGAATCTCGATTTCAGCCAGATCAAACAGGTTGTCGATGTCGTCGAGCAGTGCAATCAGTTGCCGGTACATCCGCGTCATCCCTATGCCGGTGAACTGGTGTTTACCGCCTTCTCCGGCTCGCACCAGGATGCGATTAAAAAGGGCTTTGCCGCCCGTCAGCAGCAGCAGGATGCGCGGTGGGAAGTGCCCTATCTGCCTCTCGACCCGGCCGATATCGGATGCAGCTATGAAGCGGTGATCCGCGTTAACAGCCAGTCAGGCAAAAGCGGCGCCGCGTGGATGATTGAGCAGAATCACGGCCTGTCGCTGCCGCGTACCCTGCAACAGGACTTTAGCCGCCGGGTACAGGAGCAAACTGACGGCCACGGCAAAGAGATGACGCAGGCCAGTATCTGGCAGCTGTTCCGTGAAGCGTATGGTCTGCGCGATCCGATGCCGCTGGCGCTGGGCGAATACCGCAGCCAGAGCCAGGCTAACGGCCAGCTGAAATTCAGCGCTGAACTGCTGCTGGGTGAGCAACGTAAAGCCATTCAGGGCCAGGGCAACGGCCTGCTGTCAGGAGCAGCAGAGGCGCTGAGCCAGGCGTTCGATCTGCCACTATCGATTCAGGACTACCATGAACATACCCTTGGACAGCGCAGCGACAGCCGGTCGGTGGCTTATATTCGCTGTACTTTTGCCGATAATCAGGCGGCCTGGGGGGTCGGCATTGATAACGATGTGGCGCGCGCATCATTACAGGCGTTGTTAAATGCGCTGAGCAGCCATCTGCAACAGCAGAACTACTTCAACGGGAAATAGTCGCTGGGCGAAACGCCAAGGATACGGCGAAACATGGCGCTAAAGGCGCTATGGCTTTCGTAGCCGAGATCGAGCGAAACCCGCAGCACCGATTCCCCCTGCGCCAGACGCGTCAGCGCTGACAGCAGCCTGGCGCGTCTTACCCAGTCGCTAAACTGCAAGCCGGTTTCGCGCTTAAAATGGCGCGACAGGGTGCGGCTGCTGATGTTTAAGCGATCGGCAGCCTGCTCCAGCGACCAGCTTTCGCCCGGCACGGCGCGTACCTGCTGACACAACTGCATTAATCTGGCGCTTTGCGGTTGCGGCAGATAAAACGGCAGCTCCGACATCACCCGAATCTCATCCAGGATCAGCTCATAGATGCGTTCCGCGCGGCTATTGGGCCGATAGCTTTCCGGCAGATCCAGCGCATTAATAATCAGTTCACGCAGCAGCGGCGAGACCTGCACTACCCGGCAGCTGGCCGGTAAATCCGCCCGCGCCAGTGAGTCGATAAACAGCGTCCGCGCCGCCACCTGACCGGTAATCTGCAATGCATGTTCGGTGCCCGCCGGCAGCCAGACACCACGGCCAGGCGGCACTATCCAGTTTCCCTGTGCGGTTTCTACCCGCACCACACCGCTTAGCGTATGAATCAACTGGGCGCAGTTATGCTGATGCATTGGCTCAAAAGCACCGTGCAGATAGTCCTGGGCATAAGGGATTAAAGGTCGCGAGGCGAAAGAAAAATTTACTGTGGTCGTCATGAATGCTCTGCCAAAAACCGTCAGTTTTAACAATAGCATAAAAGTTTCAGGCTGCTGGAAAGAGGGTTTCGTGTGCATGAAAGTATGGTGCAAACTATTGGCATGGGCGGCGAAAACGCCGCCCCTACGACGGGAATAGCTGAAAACCGTAGGGGAGCCGTTATCAGCTCCCGTCTGGATAGCAGCCCCTACCCCATCACCATAATCCCAAGACGTTCCATTAATTCCGCCGCCTGCAGGCTGTCTAATTTCACCCCTTGCAGATCCACATAACGGATATCCAGCTCGCCAAGAACGGAGTTGGTCAGATCGCAGTGCGTCACATCCAGCGTGCGCCAGTCAAATGAGGCAAACTCGCCGCCTGAGAGGTCGGAACCGCTAAATTTAGCGCCCGCCACCTGGGTGCCGGTCCAGCGGTTTTCCCATAGTTCACATTTTTCCAGCACCACATTGGCGAAATTGGCGTAGCTCAGGTTGCTCTTCGTGATAAAGGCGCTGCAAAACCACACTTTTGGCGCAATCAGATTCATAAAGCTGGCGTTGCGAAAATCCGCGCCCTGCAACATCGATTCGCGGATCTCAACACCCAGCAGACTGGCATAGCTGAAGTTGCTCATCGACAGATCGCAGCGGGTAAAACTGGCGTCCTTTAAGTTTGCCCGACTGAAGTTGCAGCCCAGCTCGCTGTCACGATGATAAAACTGCGTATCCGTAAACTGCGTATCCGTCAGGTCGGCAGAGGAGAAATCGCAGTTAATAAATACCGCATCGGCAATCTTTTCACCGCTAAAGCGATTACGTTCAATCTTTTCATCACGCAACAGCAACTTCGCCATCATTATACCTGTAATTTTAACCAGTTATTTTGATGGTAGCGAGGCGCTGGCGGAGATGCAATTAAATTCATCTGGCAGCGCACGTACTGCCAGGCGAATGACATTTAGTCGATTAAACGCTGGCCACTGGCGGCATCAAACAGATGCATTTTTTCCGCTTTGATGGCCAGCTGCAGTGATTCACCTGGCTGCGTCGCCACCCGTCCGGCGCACTGCACATGCAGCGCAAAGCCGCGCCAGTCAAGATGCAGCAGGCTTGCTTCACCGGTCACCTCGGAGACGATTAAGGTGGCGGCGGGCAGATCGCCAATACGGCTGTCCAGCATAAAATCGTGCGGGCGGATGCCGATAATCACCGGCTTATCCCCCTGCGCCGCAGCGGCGGCATGCCACTTTGCGGGCAGAGCGAACCACAGCTCGCCACAGCTCACTCCGGGCTGTCCGCCGTGGCTCAGCAGTGTGCCTTCCAGCAGGTTCATGGGCGGCGATCCAATAAAGCGTGCGACAAAAGTATTGACCGGACGATCATAGATCGCCAGCGGCGCGCCCTGCTGGACGATCAGCCCATCGCGCATCACCACAATCTGATCCGCCAGCGTCATCGCTTCCACCTGATCGTGCGTGACATACACCATGGTGGTTTTAAAGCGCTGATGCAGTGATTTGATCTCGGCGCGTAACTCCATCCGCAGCTGGGCATCCAGGTTAGATAGCGGCTCATCGAACAGAAACACCTGCGGATTGCGCACCATGGCTCGCCCCATCGCCACGCGCTGGCGCTGGCCGCCGGAGAGCGCACGCGGATAGCGAGCAAGCAGCTTATCAATGCCAAGGATCGCGGCAATACGCGCGACCCGGGTTTGCTGCTCTTCGCGTTTGATCTTCTTCACCTGCATATGAAACGCCAGATTCTCCGCCACGGTTAAATGCGGGTAGAGCGCATAGCTCTGGAATACCATCGCCATATCGCGATCCGCCGGATCAAGATCGTTGATCGGCCGGTTATCCATCAGGATCGTGCCAGCCGACAGCGTCTCCAGCCCGGCCAGCAGACGTAACAGGGTCGATTTGCCACAGCCGGAAGGTCCGACTAAAACGGTGAAACTGCCGTCAGGGATGGTGAGATCCAGCGGATTCAGCACCGTCTGTTTGCCATAGCGCTTGGCTACTTTAACAAGTTCTACGCTGGCCATGGCTCAGCACTCCTTAATTCGTTGTTGCAGGGTCTGCCAGTCAGGGTACTGACGCGGAGAACTGCTGATCGCATGGGCCGCCACTTCGATGCCCCACTGGAGCGCCAGCTGATGCGGTTCGCCGCACAGCAGAGCGCTGAGAAATCCGGCGTTAAAACTGTCACCGGCGCCAATGGTGTCAATCACCTCGATCGCCCGCGCCGCCACCTGCAAATGACCATCCGGCTGCCACAGCTGCGCGCCATCACTGCCGCACTTCACCACGCAGGCGCCCTTGCCGCTCAGCTGCGCCGCCAGCGCCTGTGCGCAGGCTTCCAGCGTCGGCAGACCGGCAAAACCCAGGGTTTCCACTTCATTCAGCAGCAGATAATCGCAATCTGCCAGCCAGCTGCGAAGCTGCTGGCGCAAGTCATCACTCCACGCCTGCGGCGGCCAGCCGGTATCCACCGCCACCACAAACCCGCGCTGTTGCAGCGTGGCTAACAGCTGCGGATAAGCGGCAAACAGCGTGGTGCAGAGAAAGGCGCCGCACAGCAGCACGATATCGCCGGGCTGCGCGCGCAATGGCAGTTGCTGCAACACATCTTCCGCCGTCAGACGTACGATATGGCCCTGATTGCTGATAAACGAACGCTCTTTATCGGGATGGGTCACCGCCACTGTCAGCGACGTTTCACACTGATAGCGCGGCCAGTGCGTGGCGCTGTCGGCAAAATATCCCGCCAGCCAGCTGGCGAAACCATCGCAACCCTGATTAGCGACGGCGCGATGCGGCACATGCATCGCCGCCAGCGCCAGCGCGCAGTTACCGGCTGAGCCACCAGGGCGCAGCTCGCTGTGCTCCAGCATGGTTTCCGTACCCGGCGCAGGCCAGTGGTGCAGCGTGCTCATAATTAAATCGACGTTAATGTTGCCCACCACATACAGCGTGGCGTTAATTGTTCTGTCCATGCTTAACCCTTACTGCCGCCGCTGGCCAGACCGCTAACCAGCGTTTTCTGTAACCAGATGGCGATCAACAGTGGCGGAACCGACGCCATAATCCCGACGGCGGCAATCAGTCCATCATCAGTAGCGCGTCCGGCGGTGAAACCGGCAATCGTCACCGGCAAGGTCTGCGCCTGAATATTGCTGGTAAACAGCAGCGCGTAGAAAAACTCATCCCACGCCAGCAGCCAGCCAAACAGCGCCGAAGCGCCCAGCACCGGCTTCGCCAGTGGCAGTGTAATACGCAGCAGCACCTGCCAGACGCGCAAACCGTCGAGCCGCGCCGCCTGTTCAATATCCAGCGGTAAGGCGTCGAACTGATTTTTCAGCATCCAGGTAAGAAATGGCAGGATCAGCGAGCAGTAAACCAGCACCAGGCCGAGATGGGTGTTGAGCAGACTTAGCTGTTGCAGCACAAAGTAGAGCGGCAACACAAAGGCTACCGGCGGCACCATATAGATCGCCAGGCTGCCAAACAGCCAGCCATCACGGCCCGGATAGCGCGAGAAGCTGAATGCCGCCGGGATCGCCAGCAGCAGTGAAACCGCCGTTGCGCCGGTCGCCACCAGCAGGCTGTTCCACAGCGCATGCAGGAACAGCGCGCCAGGCTGATCGGCATCCAGCGATACCAGCTGCGCGTAACGGCTGAAGTCCCACTGACGCGGCAGCCATTCCAGCGGAATGCGGGTGAGATCGCTGGTTGAACTGACGCTCATCAGAAACAGCCACAGCATTGGCCCGAGGATTGAGGCGGCTACCAGCAGCGCCGCGGCATAGCGCAACAGCGTACGGATTTTACGTTTCATCGGCGGTACTCCGGCGGCGCTGACGCAGCAGCATGGTCATATAGATAGCGATCAGCACCGCACACATCAGGGTCATCAGGATGGCGTAAGCCGCGCCGCTACCCGCACGCAGATAGCTGAACGACTCCTGATAGACAAAGAAACTGAGGGTTTTGGTGCTGTCGACCGGACCGCCGCGCGTCATCACATAGATGATGTCGAAAATCTTAAAAGCATCAATGGTACGCAATACCAGCGCCACACTTAGCGGGGCGACGATCGCCGGAAAAGTAATCGCGCGAAAACGACGCCACGCCGAAGCGCCATCCAGCCGCGCGGCTTCATACAGATCCTCAGGAATCGACTGCAACGCCGCCAGTACCAGCAGCGTCACCAGCGGATAGTTTTTCCAGATATCGGCCAGCATCACCGCATTCAGCGCCGAATCCGGCGAACCCAGCCAGCTGCGATAGTTGTCGATAATCCCCAGCTGCGTCAGCATGGCGTTAATGCTGCCGTAATCAGGGTTGAAGTTAAGGCGCCACATCATCGCGTTAACAATGGTTGGCAGCGCCCATGGCAGAATCACCAGCACCCGCAGCAGGTTGCGGCCATGGAATTTCTGATTGAGTAACAGCGCCACCAGCACGCCGATCACCCCCTCAACTGCCACCGAAACCAGCGTAAACCAGAGGGTGCGCAGAATCGACGCCTGAAAATCGGCATCGGTTAAGGCATAGACATAGTTTTCAAACCCGATATACAGCGGCGATGTGCCACTGCCAATCAGCGCAGCATCAGTAAAACTTAACCAGATGGTGCGGCCCAGCGGCCAGGCGGTAAGCAGAAACATCACAACCAGCATGGGTACTAGCAGTACCCATGCCTGACGATGCTCGCGTTGCGACAAACTCAGCATCGTGTTTCCTTAGCGCAAACGCTCTGCACTTTTGGTCGCGGCCTGCATCCCGGCTTCTGGCGTCACCTGGCCTTGCAGGATCTGCTGAAGCTGTTGTTGCAGTGAGTTCGACAGGCGCGAATAATCCGCGGTTTCCGGACGCGACAGCATCACATTCAGTGATTTTTTCGCCGCGGCAATCAGCTCTTCCTGGCCTTTCTGCACCGCCGGATCGTCATACGAGCTTTTCCAGATCGGCAGGCTCAGACGGGAATATTTATCCTGCACCGGCTGCGAGGTGATATAGCTGATAAATTGCCATGACTGATCCGCATGTTCGCTGGCTTTGGCGATACCTAATCCCATCGAACCATTGACCGCCGACGCTTTACCCGGCGC
This sequence comes from Winslowiella toletana, assembly GCF_017875465.1. NCBI lineage: Bacteria > Pseudomonadati > Pseudomonadota > Gammaproteobacteria > Enterobacterales > Erwiniaceae > Winslowiella > Winslowiella toletana. The sequence continues at coordinate 2,836,692 of NZ_JAGGMQ010000001.1, read as the reverse complement.
ATCGCCAGGCGCCGGTACGATACCGACATCACCCGCGACTTTGCTCTGTTTTGCATCGTTGGCCATGTTGTACATATAGGTCCAGTTCAGCGCGAACGCCGCATCGCCATTGGAGAAAGCTTTACGCACATCCTCTTCCAGATACTCGCGTGAGTTCGGGTTAGTGACGCCTTTATCCAGCGAGTTCTTCATATAGTTGACCGCTTGCAGCGAGGCCGGGCTGCTAAAGTTCAGCTTACCGTTCTGGTAAAACTGACCACCAAACGCCGATACCAGCGTGGTGTAGTCGCAAATCAGCGCTTCCGCCTGCGACCAGCTCCACACCAGTGGATACTTCACAATGCCCTTCTGCTTCAGCAGTTCCGACTGCTCCATCACCTGCTGCCAGCTTTGCGGCGGCGTGGTAATCCCGGCTTTAGCCAGCATCGCTTTGTTGTAATAGAGATATTTAGTATCGAGGATCCACGGCATGCCGAGGGTTTTACCTTTGTACACCACGGTATTCATCGCCCCGGCGAACACCTTCTCTTTCTCTTCCGGCTTGATGCGTGCCGAGACATCCTGCAGCAGATCGAATTTGGTAAATTCAGCTGGCCAGATAGCATCGAACAGCACCACGTCATAGCCTTTGCTGCCAGCGCCGCGCGCCGCGACGATTTTGTCATGCAGCGCTTCGTAAGGAACGAATTCAAGGTTAACGCTGATATCAGGATGCTGCTTTTCAAAGTCGCTGGTCATGGCGCGAATATCGTTTTCGCTGTAGGCCGCCTGCGTCATAAACAGCGCGTTGATCGCGGTTTTGGCGAACACCTGTGACGAAGTGGTCGCGGCGATCAGCGCCAGCATGCAAGCCGTCAGGCGGGGGGTAAATCGACTTTTCATTCTCTCTCTCCGGTAACGCTGCGAATATGGGCGATTTATTAAATCAATTTGATTGATTTAATGGAGGTTAAAATAAGAGCAACGAACTGACAGCATCGCGGCCCATGCAGGTGATTTGCAAGCCACGTGCCAGTTTATTTGATAAGCCTCGTAAGCTGCATAATTTAACTTTGCATGCTGATGCTCATTTGCCCAATGAATCCGCGTGGAATTGCGGCGGCGATCAAGAATTCGTTTGCCCGACCGTAAGCGCGATCACATACTGCAGGCAAAGTATCGCGCCCAGCAGGGAAATCATTAATGGGAACTTCGGGAACCAATCTGGAACATGCACGCGCTCATAACCGACGCGTTATCATTGAGGCTATCAGGCTTAACGGTGAACTGACGCGGGCGGAGCTGGCGCGTTTAACCGCCCTGACGCCGCAAACGGTGTCCAATATTGTCGCGGAGTTGCAGCAGGCGGATATTCTGTCGTCGCACTCGCCACGTAAAGTCAGCGGGCGCGGACAGCCGGCGATCCCGATCACCCTCAATCCGGCCAGCGCCTGGTCGATCGGCATCCATCTTGATCATCAAACCTTGCTGATAGTGCTGGTTGATCTTACCGGCGCGATCCATTTTCGCCGCCTTGTGATGGTGCAAAAGCCCCAGCCAGGTGCAACACTGGCGCTGATCGTTACGCTGCTGGAGGAGATCAAACAGCAGCTGGCGGCCAGCTGGCGCAAAGTGCTGGGGATTGGCGTGGTGATGCCGGGACCGTTTGGCGTCGAAGGTCTCTCATCACTCGGCCCGACCACCCTGCACGGCTGGGAAAATGTCGATGTTGTCGCCCATCTGAATCACGCCAGCGGGCTGCCGGTGACGCTGGAAAATGACGCCACAGTCGCGGCGATTGGTGAACGTTTTCATGGTGTTGCGCGCCAGCTAAACTCTTTTATTTATCTCTATATTGGCACCGGTCTTGGCGCCGGGATTTTTACTGACGGCCATATCTACACCGGTCATGCCCATAACGCCGGGGAAGTGGGACATATTGTGATTGAACACGATGGCCGTGAGTGCTACTGCGGCAATCATGGCTGTCTTGAGCGCTATGTGTCGCTACAGGCGGCCTATGAGCACTGTGGCCTCGATCCCATGATCGCGCTACCTGATGATCTGCTGGCTGTGGATGAGGATCTGTTTGATAGCTGGATCCTGAGTGTGCTGCCGCCGCTGCGTCGCGCGATCAATATGATCGAATGTATTTTCGATGCTGAAACGGTGATTATTGGCGGCATGATGCCGCAACCGTTATTACAGAAGATCGTTAAGCGTCTGTTCCCGCTGCACAAATCGGTGCGCAGCCGTTATCTCGATGATATGCGGGTGAAGATGGGGATGACCGGCAGCGACACCGCCGCGCTGGGCGCCGCCGCCCTGCCGATCTTTGATGAATTTAATCCGCAATATAACGTCCTTCTCAAGTAGGGGCGGCGTTCTCGCCGCCCGTGCTGCTTTATGGGAGCCGAAAACGGCTCCCCAACAAGGCTTATCCCCTATGAGGCTTAACGAAAGACGCTAATCGCCTCAACCAGCCGGGTGGCCTGACGCGACATACGATCTGAAGCTTCAGCCCCTTCCTGCACGCGTGCGGCGTTCTGATGGGTAATATTATCCAGATCTTCCACCGCCAGACTTACTTCAGAGAGCGCGGTCGCCTGCTCGGCAGTAGCGGAACTGATCTGCGAGATCAATCCGGTGACATTCTGCACCTGCGAAACAATGCTCTCCATGGTTTTACCCGCGTCGTTAACATGTTCGGTGCCGATTCTTACCCGCGTTGCACTGGTCTCCACCAGGGTTTTGATTTCGCTGGCGGCACTGGCGCTACGCTGCGCCAGACTACGCACTTCCCCGGCGACCACAGCAAAGCCTTTCCCCTGCTCACCGGCGCGCGCCGCTTCTACCGCCGCATTAAGCGCCAGAATATTGGTCTGGAAAGCAATACCGTCGATTACGCTGGTAATATTGGCAATCTTCTTCGAACTGTCGGTAATTTCCGCCATCATGGTGATCATGTCGCTCATCGCTTTACCACCAGCGACTGCTGCGGTGCTGGTCGACATCGACAGGTTATTGACCTGCGCGGCGGTTTCCGTGTTGCTCTTAACGGTGGCGGTCATTTCATTCATCGTCGCCGCAGTCTGCTGGACATTGGCCGCAGCCTGCTCAGTGCGGCGGCTAAGATCGTTATTGCCCTGTGCAATCGCATCACTGGCGCTCAGCACATTGATCGCCTGCCCGCTGACATCATCCACCAGCCAGCGAAACATCAGACCCAGCTGGCCAATCGCACGCAACGTCATCCCTACTTCATCGACACGATCCATCTGGTCAACTTTATGGCTGGTGCCGGTGGCGACACTAAGCGCCTGCTTACAGACCTGCTCGATAGGGCGTGAAATCTGATACTCCAGCCAGCTGCCGGCCAGCAGCAGCAGCAGCGCCATTCCGGCGGTGAAGGCCGCCACCTGACCACCAGCGACACCCAGCAGCCAGACACCCGTCACACTTACCGGCAACAGCGTCATCAGGGTGCTGCGAATACGCCAGCGTAGCGGCAGAGTCTGTAATATGGAACGCCAGCTCATGATACCGGTACGGACAATCAGGCCTTTATGGAAACGGCGGTTTTTACCCTCTCCCTCACGGAATTCACGGTACAGCTGCTCGGTTTGCCGTATCTCTTCCGCCGTCGGCTTGGTGCGCACCGACATATAGCCATGCACCTTACCGTTGCGCACCACCGGGATGGCATTGGCGCGCACCCAGTAGTGATCGCCATTTTTACGGCGGTTTTTCACCAGCGCAGTCCAGGGTTCACCATGCTTCAGTGTTGACCACATATCGGCAAAGGCTTCCGGCGGCATATCCGGATGACGCACCATATTGTGTGGCTGGCCGTTAATCTCTTCCGGTGTAAAACCACTGACCTCAATAAACGCATCATTGGCGTAGGTAATGTAGCTATTGAGGTCGGTGGTGGACATCAATGTCGCATCGTTATCAAACACATACTCTTGCTGGGTGACGGGCTGGTTGTTACGCATGGGTTAAGTCCTTTAGGGGGTGAGCATGCCTTGTGTAAAAGAACGATTACTTTTTTTTATATTTTCGGCGGCAGTGGCGAGGAACTTTAGTCACCCAGGGGAAAAATTTCGTGATGGCGATAACAGTGATGAATTCAGGTATGGCGCAGGTATTGGTCACGCAGCGTAATCATTAACCGACAAATGGCTTAGCCATTTCTGTTAAGATCCTCTTTAGAATAAATAAAATGAATGTTTTGCCGGGCAGCCGTCCTGCCGCCCGGCATTAAGTTAACCGTCAGAACTGCCCGCGCAGCCCGACACTATAGCGCCAGCCTTTGGTGCCGCTGTCACCAAGCTCTTTACGGTAATCCGCCTCCGTATACAGCGCCAGACCCCCTTTAAAGCTTACTGAGCCTCCGACACCGGTTTCCCACATCTGACCAAAGCGACCACCATCAAAGGTGTAGTCAACACTGTTGCCGCCCGCTTCCGCGCCTATCGTAGTCTTTGCCGCGCCGCCCCAGCCTTTGTAGTAGTTAACGCGTAACCATGGGGTGTACTCACGTCCGCCATTGTCGCTCCAGCTGCGATCCAGGCGCGCGCCCAGGCGGCCAATGGTCTGACTGTAGCTGTCGTATTTCACCGTCGTGCCATCGTGATCGGTAAAATCATCCATATTCAGACGCAAATAAGTGATCTGCGCCTGCGGTTCAAGCTGGAAATCATTCTGCAGCATAAACGGGTAACCGGTTTCGACTGAAGTGCTCCAGCCGCGCGCTTTGATTTTGCCGACTTTGCGTTCGCGGCTGATATCCGTGTCGCCACGATGCCAGTCCATAGACAGCGATCCATCAACATAGAAACCATTGTCACGCAGCCAGGTGCCGTACAGCGACACGCTATTGCTGTCGAATGCGGTACGACTGAAGCCATCGGCGGCATGCGGCGATAAACGGGTGTGCCCCAGGGTATAAGCGAGGCCGCCACGCAGACTGTCAGATGCGCCATCCAGCCTGATAACATTACCGCCCACCTGCACTGCGTTGTAGTCAATATCCAGATCATAACCAAAGTTGGTAAAATCGAGATTGGTTTTATGCTCGAGGTTGGAACCGATATAGCGCAGGAACATTTCACCGCCGAGATTATCAGGGTTATCGGCGGAAGTTTGCTGGCGGCGCAATTCACCGAGCCGTTTATGCAGATCGTCGACTATTGCGGTGGTGTAGTAGGCCAGGCCGACCGGTGCGGAAATATAAGAGGGCACCTGCGGGATAACTTGCGGACGTCCGCCAGTCCCCCCCGTACTGCCATCTTCATTAATAAAGCTATTCGCCAGACGGTAATCCCAGAACTGGTCACCAATGCCCACGATACGCGACTGACTGGCGTCGCTGTTGCCGGGAGCAAAGCTGTATAAGTTATAACGCCAGGGTCCCACTGCCGCATAACCGCCTTGCAGGGCAAAACTATTCGCATTGGCTGAGCCGATGACCTGCGCCACCGAGATCCCTTCATTATTGTCGACGCTACCGGAAGCATTGGTATCGGTGCTGGCGCCAGTACTTTGACTTGCAGGCGTGATATCCAGCAGCGTGGTTCCCGTTGCATCGCCGAATATTTGCAGGTTATCGGTAAACTGATTGCTTAGTGCGCCGCCCTGATTGAAACGCGTCTGCAGTTTCACGACTCCGCCTGTTGAATTAAGGTTGCCGTCAACGGAGAGAACATTTCCCGGCGAGCCGCTGCCGTTGGTTAAGTCGATGGTGCCGGAATTATTAACATCAGCGTGAATAAACGGATTAACACTGTTACCGGCAAACAGGGTGGAACCCGAGTCAATATTGACTTCGCTACCTGCGGTTGTCAGGTCATCAGTCAGTGTCCACTGGCTGTTGGCAAAATAAATCGTATTCCAGCCATTGCCAAGATTGACGCCTTTGGTGGGATCATCTTCATCAAACGAGCCGCCACGCCCCTCCAGCGACTCCAGTATCAGAGTATTATCACTGCCTTCCCCACCGGCCTCACTGGTAATATGGCGCGTATTATCGAGATTAACCCCTTGTATCTGGGCCAGGTTACGCTCGCCAGCCCCCAGCGTCAGGCTGCCGTTTAAACTGCCCCCGGTCCACTGCAGCGTATCGTCGCCATCACCAGTATTGATATCGCCGACCACATCGCCATCAAGCAGGCTGATAGTATCATTGCCCTCACCGGTGACGATTGCAGGCAAGCCAGGGTCCGCAGCCGCAATGGTGCCATAGTTATCCACCTGTGCGGCGACGGACTCGGACATCAGGACGACCGCCGGTGTAGCACTGTCAGTGGATAAAGATACAATCCTGCCGTGGTTTTCCAGGCTGGCGGGCGCTTCAGCCAGTAAATTCACCACCGGCGCTTCTGTGCTTTGCGATTGCAGCAGCCCGTCATTGAACACCTCGCCACTGTTGGCGCTAAACAGCGCCGGGCCACCAGCAGCATTGTTAATATTAACATTGGCATGGTTTTCAATGCGGCCAGTGGTGTTGGCGCTAATCCCCATCGCAGCATCGCCTTGCACATTAATCTGAAAACCCGCTGGCACGTTCAGATCAGCATCGGTTAAAGATCCATCCTCAGTGCTGAAGAAAAAACCTGCGCCACTGCCGCTGGTATTGATAATGGTATTCGTGGCGGTTATCCCCGCCGCATCCGGCAACTGCCAGACGCCGTTTGCCGTACCCGCGCTGTTAATGGTGGCATTGTTTAACGCCAGTTGCCCGCCATCACTGACACGCACCCCGGCATCACCGGTAGTGACATTAATCGTTCCCCCCTGCATCTGCGCAGCGCCACTGCCGTTAACATCCAGTCCGATGCCGTTATCTATCGTCATTGCCGCGTTATTGGTGACGCTGCCACCATTAGTCATGGAGATACCAATATTGTCATCGCCGTGCATAATCAGCTGACTTTGCGGTGTTAAGATTAAACTGGCGCCATTTTGCACGCTGTAGCCAGCAGCATTTGCCGCACCAGCTGAACTGATAATCGATGCGCTACTGGTCAGCTGGGTAGCCGCAGACGAACCATCAATCGGGATATTGTTCAGATCGGATCTGACATTATTCACTAATACACCGGTACTCAGCTCACCATCAATATTAATACTGGTTCTTTCAGTCAGCGTTCCCGTGCCGCCGCCTTCAATACGGATCGCATTGCTTGTCTCACCCACAAGGTTATAAGCAGCAGAGTCAGAATTCAGTACACTGCCAGGGCCAGAAATAATCACGCCAATACTGGCAGGAGCATTCAGCGTGAAACTTGAAGGAATAAGATTAGGCGAGCCGGACGCTGAGCCGGTGATAGTCAGCTGAGCGCCATCATCCATACGATAAGGAATAATGTTTGCATCATTAACCTCGACAACTTCACCCTCCGCAGTAAAGACATCAGCAGGACTGACGCCGTGGTTGGTATACTCAACAGCAACCGCAGCGACAATATAAGAGGACGCACAAAATGAGATTATCCCACTTACAACCGGATTTAACTTAAACATTGTTATTCCTCCAGCCAGATTGACTTTCCCTTTAATAAATAAAATGGTGAGCGATGTTCCGGTCGGGAATGATTATTTTCATATCAAGATAATCCCCACCACCCCGCCCCAAACAGAACGACAGCGCCAGGTTATTTTTCTGTATTAGCCTGGTGCTCAATCCATCTATTTCTTGAAGAGAAGATAGTTTTAACAACCTTTAAAATAAGAATTGAGTTAAACAGAATGACATCGATTACCAGCAAGAAAAAAACTTTTACAAACAACCAAATTAATAGCGCATAAAAACACACAAATGAACAACAATTAACGATATCGCGATATAGTTCACATTTATTTATCAGAAAAAACAATTATGGAATATTAATATCAAGACAACTATTAAATATTCACTGGACTTAAATTAAAATTGCCAGCGTACGCCAATATTATATCGCCAGCCTCTGGCGCCATTACTGTTGATCTCTTTGCGGTAATCCGCTTCCGCATACAGTGAAAGATCATTTTTAAAAGTGGTGGTGCCGCCGACACCCACTTCCGCCATCTGCCCGAAACGGCCACCAGTGAACGTATGATCGAAGGCGTCAGTGCCGGTGGCGCCGATGGTGGTCTTCGTCGCGCCTCCCCAGCCCCGGTAGTAGTTAGCGCGCAGGTACGGAGTGTACTGACGGTTGCCGTTATCACTCCAGCTGCGATCCAGACGCGCGCCGAGACGACCAATGGTCTGCGCGTCAGGGTCATATTTCACCGTTGTACCCTGCTTATCGGTAAAGTCGTTCATATTTAACCGCATATACATCAGCTGCGCCTGCGGCTCGAGTCTGATGTCATACGCCAGCGTAAACGGATAGCCGCTCTCCAGCGAGGCGCTCCAGCCGCGTCCTTTTGGTCTGCCGACGTTTTTATTACTGCCGGTATCGGTTTCACCACGATGCCAGTCAAAAGAGAGCACGCCATCAACGTACAGGCCACTCTGGCGCTGCCAGGTGCCATAGAGCGCAACGCTGTTGCTGTCGAAACGGGTGCTGCTGTAGCCATCTGCCGCTTTGGGACGCAAACGCGTATTACCGCGGATATAAGCAATACCGCCGCGCAAAGTATCCTCTTCGCCCTCCAGCCGCAGCAGATTGCCGCCAATCTGCAACGCGCTGTAATCGATATCCAGGTCATAACCGAAGTTTCTGAAGCCGACGTTGGACTGATAATCGAGATCTGCGCCGATATAGCGGGCAAACATCTCTGCGCCGTTGCCATCTGCACGCCTCTGCTGCTGACGCAGCTCGCCCAGCCGTTTATGCAGATCGTCAATCATGGCGGCGGTGTAGTACGTCAGACCGACTGGCGCCGAAGTATAAGCAGGCACCTGCGCGATAACCGCCTGGCGCCCAGGCGCACAGCGATCAATGCCGTCAACCACGCAACCATCCGGCGGCGGATTATCAAGTCGCGGGTTGCCGGGAGCCGAAGGGTGCTGCGCCACTGGCGGCGCCGGTGGATAGACCGGTGTCGGCTGACCGGGCTGTGCTGGCGGCGGGCAGCTATTATCGTTTTCACAGAGATAGACGTTGGCAAGGCGATAATCCCAGAACTGATTATCGCTGCCGCCGGCAACACGCCGCTGATCGGCATCACTGCTGCCAGGCGCAAAGCTGTAGAGCTGATAACGCCATGGCCCTGCCGCCAGCGAGCCTCCCGCCAGCGCAAAGCTGGCGGCACTGGCGTTTCCCGCCACCTGCGCCAGCGAAATCCCCTCATAAGCTTCAATGTTGCTGTTATGGTTAAGATCGGTCAGCGCATCGCTACTGAGCGCATCCAGCGCCACATGGATCAGCGTCGAGCCGCTGCTGGCATTACCAGTGACTCGCAGGTTGTCGGTCAGCTGGTTGTTCAGCGCCCCGCCTGCATTTAAGCGCGTGACCAGATTAAGCTGCCCTCCATCAGAGACCAGATCGCCATTGATCGACAAGCTATTGCCGGGCGATCCGCTGCCGTTAGTCAGATCGATCACGCCATTATTGATCACTGTCAGCGCGTTATCCGCACCACTGGTAATCAGCGGATGTACATCGTTACCGGCATACAGGGTTGATGCGCTATCGATATTGACCTCACCGCCTGCCAGCTGCAGGTTATCGGTTAATGTCCACTGGCTCTGCTGCAACGCAATAGCGTTCCAGCCGCTCCCCAGATTGACGCCTTTCGCCGCATCGTCCGCCGAAAAGGATCCGCCTCGCGCGGTAATATCGGTAAAGCTGAGGCTGTTACCGCTCCCCTCACCGCTGGTGATATGCCGTGTAGTGCTGAGATCAACCCCCTGCACCTGCGCCTGATTAGCGTCGCCCGCCCCCAACGTCAGGCTGCCGTCTAAGCTGCCGCCAGACCATTGCACAACATCGTTGCCGCCACCGGTAGCGATATCGCCACGGATATTGCCCGCCAGCAGCTGCATGTTATCGTCTTTGTCGCTGCCCGTTACCGCCAGCCCAGTGGCATCACGCGCTGTGATGACGCCGTGGTTCACGAGGATTGCGGCGTTGCCGCCGCGTAAATCCACCACCGGTGCGACAGTACTTAGCGAGCTCAGAACCCCGCTATTTATTACGCTTGCCGCGCTGCTGCTCATCAGCGCCGAACCGCCCAACATATTGAGAACGCTGACATCAGCCGAGTTATATACGGTGCCGACAGTGTTAGCGCGGATACCGGTTGCCCCCGCGCCCTGAACAGAAAACTGATAGCCGTCGCCCAGGACTAAATCCGCCGTAGCCGGATCACCATTCAGTTGCGTAAAGTTCAGGCCGGTGCCGCTACCGTTAACCGTAGTCGTCACGGTTGAGCTGGGATCTAAGCTGACGGCGGTACGGATACCGCTACCTGCGGCGACATTGATCGCGACATTGTTCAGCGTCACCGTACCGGTTTCAGCGGTGTTTTCCAGACCATTACTGTCGCCCTGCACGTTAATGATGGTGTTGCTTGCCGCCAGCCCGCCAGCGCCGGTATCAAGCAGAATGCCATGAGCGCTGCCAGCACTGGTGATCGTGGTGTTGCTTAACGCAGGCATCGCCTCACTGCCGACCACCACACCGGCAATACCATCGTCAACCGACAGCGTTCCCCCCTGCACCTGCGTTGTGCCGCTGCCGCCGATAGCAATGCCGCTGCCATTGGCAATATTCACTACGCCACTATTAACAATGCTGCTCGCCGAACGAGCACGAATTCCCGTGCTGTTGTCGCCATCCAGGCTCAGGTTCCCCTGCTGAATTAAGCTGGCGCCGTTGGCCACATCAAAACCAATCGCATTCGCGCCATTACCAGCAAGCGTAGCGCTGCTGGTCACCATCGACGCAGCACTCTCGCCGTTTAACGCATTGGTTAAATCAGTGCGTAAGTTATTGACTAATATACCAACCCCATTCGTACCATTGATGGTCACGCCGCTATCGGCTGATAAGGTTGCCGTCCCGCCACCCTCAATGCGAATACCGGTACTGCCCGCACCGCTGACCAGAAAATCACTGTCACCGCTGGTCAGATTGCTGCCGCTGCCGGAGACAATCACGCCGGTGCTGTCAGCTCCGCTGCTGGTGATGCGGTTAGCGCCACTAAAGTTGACAACTGCACCGTTATCAATCCGGTAACCGCCAGATCTGTCGGTGCTGACATCAAGATCAGCACTGCCGCTGTTAATTGTCGATCCGGCGCCTGAAGCGTGAAAAGCGATCTGATCCGTATTGTTAAACACCGGCACAGCCTCCGCAGCGAGGTTAATTTTCGCCCCGCTTAGCGCCTGCGCCCCCAGCGCCCCGACGCCATTCAGATTTAAGGCGCCTGCGCTAAGATTCACCACCGCCAGTGGCCCGCTGGCGCTAACCGCCCGGGTACGCGCCGCGGCGCTGCCGCCATTGGCGTTAATCACTCCGCGGTTACTGGCGATGGTGGTCTGGCTGGCGTTATTCACCAGGATACCGGTGCCGCCGTTACTGACCGTAATATCGCCGGTATTGGTGGCGGTCGCGCCACTTTGCACCAGAATGCCGGTGGTGTTAGCGCCGCTAAAAGTGATTTCACCGGAATTAGTCAACTGGCCAAGATTACGGGCGATATAGCCGGTCAGGCCATTTTGCGCCGCGACCAGCGCCGCAGCCGACGTCAGGGAAGTCGTGCCGAGTGGCGTGCCGCTGTTGCCGCCGCTCAAGGTGTGTTTTTGGCCATCAACTATCGCGCCAATCGCATTGATGCCGCTCAGCGTCAGCGTGGTGGCCGTATCAATGCCCCCGGTTGCGCCGCCTTCGATAATCGCCCCGATCGCCCCATTGCCAGAGATCGTCATATCAGCATTGTGGGTATCAACGTTGCTGCCGGTTCCGCTGCCGCGCACCGCGACAGAACTGGCGCCAGAGGTGGTCAGCAGCAGATCGCTGCCATCGAAATCGGCGCCGTCTTCCACGCGAAACAGCGTCGAATCGCTGGTCGCCACATTTAATAAGGTATTACTCGCCACATTGATATCGGCATCAGCGCCCCAGGCGAAGAAGCCGATCTGGTTGCTGCCCTGGCTAAAGTTGGGCGCTGCGGCGCTTTCAACGGTGACCACCCCACGTCCACGCGCATGGACGCCAATCGCGCCGTTACCGGTGAGGTTAACCGGCCCGTTGATGGTCGCCGCCGCGTTGCCATTGCCCTGCCCTTCAACCCAGACGCCAAAATTACGCGTTCCACTGGCCGGGTCCGCCGCGCCAGCGACATTAATCACGCCGGTTGAGCTGGCCGCAGCACTGTTGCCGCTGGTAGCGAGGACTTTTATACCAATTCCGTTGATACCATTAAGATTAATAGTGCCATCACTGGCAATATTGCCGCCAGAACCAGAATTCATCACCAGCATGCCGTAGTTTTCGCGTGGCGTACTGCTCGCCCGGCCATTGACGTCAATCAGTTGATGATTGTGCACCACGGCGTCCCGTGCGCCACTGACAACTATCCCGGCGCTGTTCTGCACCCGTGAACCAATCACAATATTGCCGTTGTTAATCGCACTGCCATTCTGAATCACGGCAATACCGCTGCTCAGCCCGCTCTGATTTAGCGCGGTATCGGCGACGCTCTCCGTAAGGCTGTTTTGCGGGCCACGGCCAATATAGAGCGTGCCGCCGGAGAGATTAGTAAACGCGGAGGTCGCTGTATTCAGCAGTACACCGGAGGTGATCCCGGTAGCGCTGGAGCCATTAATGCCAACGTTAATATTGCCACTGTTGCTGGCGCTGGAGTTCGCGCCAATATTAATCGCTGCAACGCCGGCAGATGCGTTGCTGCCGGTGGTGGCAAAATTCAGCACCCCGTTATTGGTAAAAGTGCTGCCATCCAGCAACCTGACGCCATTCGCGTTATAGCTGGTGAGGCCAATACCACTGTTGCTGGCATCAGCACGGTTCAGAAAGCCACCATTAATTACGCCGCTTGCAGAGTTCAGCGCGCTGCTGCCGCTCAGCCAGATAGCGGAACTATCGGTAATCCCTTCAGTGTCGTCGCCATGACTGGACAATTTTCCGTCAATGCGCACCTGCGCGCCGCCGGTGGCGCGGATGGCGCCTGCGGTCGCGCCGGAGACTTCCAGCGTCCTGCCTGCCGCAATATTGACGCGGGCATTGCCGCCGCTGGCATTGATCAGCACCCGATTGCCAATCGGCAACGTTGCTTCATCCGGTGCAGTGGCGGTTACATCGTAGAAAATATTACCGTTAGCCTTGCTGAAGGCTTTATTGAACTCGGTCAGGTAACGCGCTTTATCCAGCCTGCCAGCCTGCAGTTGCTCGATCAGCCAGTCATTATAGATTTTCAACCCGGCGGCATTAGTCACATTAAAACTGGTGCTGCTGCCATCCAGCGTCTGCACGCTAAATGCCCCTTTAAAGGTCGCCACATCTTCAACGGTATAACTTCGTTGCGCACGCGTCCCACTCACCGGCGTCGCAGCGCTGCCAAAAAAGGTAATGCGGTTATTATTGTTCCAGTTGAGGGTGCTGATCGCGCCGCTGCTACCGTCGACATTAAACAGTGAACTTTGCTTGGCGGCCATCGACCAGGCATGGGTGTTAGCCGTACTGCTGGCGGTGCCGCTGCCAATATTAACCAGCAGAGTACCGCCGTTGCTGACGCTGGCAATCTGCGTATTAATATATTGGTTATCAGTCACATTGATAATATCCGGCACCACGGTGCTGCCTGTCGCCGGTGGCAGCGCGACCAGATTCGCCGGGTTATAGACCTGAAAAACAGTATTTCCGCCAGTGGTCGGATCGGGGACCGTAATCGCAAAGTTTTGCGGACCCGGCTCCAGGCGCGGCTGATTAAGAAATTGCGCGCCCGCAGTAATATTCACATTGCTCAGTGTCGTATCCTGGCTGGCGCTGGCGCCAGCAGTAAATAGCTGATTGCCGGTTAATGATTGCGAGGTGCCAGAGACAATCACGGAACCTGTGAAATTATCATTTACCACCGGGTTAAAACTTTGCAGCACCACAGCTTGCGCATTGCAGGCGACAAATAAACTTATCTTAGAAATAATTAGCGAGCGAAAAATATAATTTAGTTTAAGCAGCATTATTCCCCCGACGACAAGGAGTGTTTTATTTCAATTAACCCGAAAGATGCTTCGACAGGAAATAATAATCTTTATAGCAAGACAAGATTTATTACGCTAAAGCCTTTAAATAAAGATAAATTATAATGCCGAATTTAAAGCGATAAACTCTCTACCGCCTGACAAGCACAGCAAACTGGCAGCTTATGCGCTGCTGCCTGACCGTGATGACTGGGGTAAATAACTGCTAAAGGTGATTTAATACAGGCCACACACTGGCTTAATAGTTTTAATTAAATTTAAGGGGTTTATGGCAAAATATAATCATTCGCTGCCGTTTAAATCCGTGTGGAACTTCACAATTCAACCAGATAGTTACCCCTTATTTACAAGGGGTAACTATTCCGCTTAGCTGAGATCGACATCCTTACAGCCAAATAGCCAGGTGGCGATAAATCCCGCCACCCAGGCCACCATCATTCCGGCGAGATAGACCGCCATACCAGCCAGAATACCTTGATCTGAGGTCATTAGCGGTAATGAAACCAGGCCTGAAGGACCGAATACGGTATTTAATCCCACCGGTAATCCCAGCCAGGCCACCAGTCCTAAAAAGAAGCCACCCGCCGCGCCGCCAATACAGGCAGTAATAAAGGGTTTTACTCTGGGTAATGTTACGCCATAAATTAACGGCTCGCCGACACCGAGAAAGCCGGGAATAATCGCCCCTTTAATCTGGCTGCGCAGCATTGAGGTTTTTTCCGCCCGCAGATAGAGCGCCAGCGCCGCCCCCACCTGTCCGGCCCCCGCCATCGCCAGAATCGGAAACAGCGAATTAAAGCCCTGCGCATCCATCAGCGCAAAATAGACCGGAATAAAGCCCTGATGAATACCAAACATCACCGCCAGCAGAAACAGCCCCGCCAGCAATGCGCAGCCAAACGGATTGCCATTCAGATGGAGAAACAGCCACGACATACCTTTAAACAGCTCGCCACCGAGCGGCATGATCGCCACAAAGGCAATCGCGCCGGTGATCAGCAGCGTCAGCATTGAGGTGAGGATCATATCGAGGCTATCCGGCATCCAGCGGCGGATTTGTCGTTCAATCCATGCGCCAAGAATCGACGCCATCAGCACGCCGATAATGCTGCCACGCGGATCAATAGCCATACCGAAAAAGTTATCGATGCCGGCGTAGTAACCCACAGTGGCATCGGGCAGATAACCGAGTAAAAACAGCGAGGCGATAATCGCGCCATTCACCCCGGAGCCGCCAAACGCTTTCTGCGCGTTATAGCCAATCAAAATACTCAGAAAGGTAAACAGCCCCTTGCTGAAAATTTTCATATAGCCAATGCCCTGCACCAGCAACACATTGTGTTCGCCTGCGGTATTAAGCTGGAAAAGCTGTTCCAGCAAGGTAGCGATGCCTGACAGCAAGCCAGCGGCAATAAAGCCGGGGATTAGCGGAGTAAAAATGGTGGCGAATTTCGCCAGAAACTGATGAATGGCGCTGTTATTGCGCGCTTTCTGCTGCTGCTTATTATTTGCCGCCAGCGTCTTCAGATCCGGCGCGACTTGCAGCCGCTGATTTATTATCTCCGCCGCAGTTTGCGCTTTACCGGGGCCAAGGATCACCTGTAGCTGGTCGTCACTGTTGACTACCCCCAGCACACCCGGCAGCCTCTTCAGTTCCGCCTGCTGAACCTGGCTTTGATCGTGCAGGGTAAAACGCAACCGCGTCATACAGTTGCCACATAGCACCACATTTGGCGCGCCACCTACCGCCTGCAAAATCGCCTGAATCAGCTCATCGGTGATTTTTGCCATTATCAGACCCCTTCTGGCGGCAGCGCCTGCCGGATAAAGCCGTTATGCTGTTGCAGCAGGGCACGCGCCTCGCTGGCTGACAGCTGCGCCAGCAGCATCAGAATGGCGGTCTTACAGTGGCCGTCACAAGCGCTGAGCGCCTGTTGCGCTTGCTGTTCACTGCAAGCGGTGGCCTGTATTACGATATTCACCTGACGCTGAATCAGCTTCTTATTGGTCGCTTCCACGTCAACCATCAGGTTGCTGTAGACTTTACCGCTACGGATCATCGCGCCGGTGGTCAGCATATTCAGCACCAGCTTTTGCGCGGTGCCTGCTTTCATCCGTGACGAACCGGTGATCACTTCCGGCCCTACCACCGGCGTCAGCGCAATATCCGCAATGCGCGCCATCGCGCTATCCGGATTGCAGGTCAGTGCGGCGGTAGTAGCGCCAAGCTGGCGGGCATACTCCAGTGCCGCCAGCACATAAGGAGTACGGCCACTGGCGGCGATGCCCACCAGCACATCTTTGGCGCTGAAGTTAATCGCCTGCAGATCGGCTACCCCCGTTTCACGGTTGTCTTCGGCATTTTCCACCGCCTGCAAAATCGCCTGATGGCCACCAGCAATCAGCGCCACCACCTGCTCACGCGGCGTGCCAAAAGTTGGCGGGCACTCACTTGCATCCAGAATCCCTAAACGCCCCGAGGTCCCGGCGCCGGAGTAGATCAGACGCCCACCCTGCTGAAAAGCGGCGGCAATCGCATCCACCGCACGGGCGATCTGCGGCACAATGGCCTCCACCGCCAGCGCCACTTTCTGATCTTCATGGTTAATGACGCGCAGCATCGCCTCAGTTGGCAACTCATCAATATTTTCACTGGCAGGATTGCGGCCTTCGGTGATCAGATTGTTCAGGTCAATTTTCATTACAGCTCCGGGCAGGATCGACAGGCAGGAATAATTTATTCCTTACACTATATGATGAAAAGAATTACTCATTCCAGAAGAAGCGTATTGGGCAGGCTGTTAAAGAAAAAACCCGTCCGGGGAGGACGGGTCAGAGATTACTGCGCGCTCTGGGTACGCAGACTCAGTTCATAGCTGGCAGCTTGCTGGCTATCAAACTGGTCTTCCCATTTGGCAATCACCAGCACCGCCAGCGCATTACCCACCACATTCAGCGCGGTACGCGCCATATCCATAATGCGGTCAACACCGGCAATAAACGCCAGTCCTTCCAGCGGAATACCGACACTGCCCAGCGTGGCCAGCAGCACCACAAAGGAGACGCCCGGCACACCGGCGATACCTTTCGAGGTCACCATCAGCGTCAGCACCAGCACGATTTCCTGACCAATCGACAGGTCAATACCATACAGCTGGGCGATAAAGATCGCTGCGATGCTCTGGTACAGCGTTGAGCCATCAAGGTTAAAGGAGTAACCGGTCGGCACCACAAAGCTGGTAATCGACTTCGGAGCGCCATAGGCTTCCATCTTCTGCATAATCCGCGGCAGCACCGTTTCCGAGCTGGAGGTGGAGTAAGAGAGGATCAGCTCATCCTTCAGAATGCGCATCAGGGTAGTGATACGCAACTTACAGATACGCGCTACGCTGCCCAGCACCACAAAGGCAAAGAACAGAATCGCGGCGTACACCAGGATCACCAGCTTCGCCAGCGGCCACAGTGAGGCAAAACCAAAGTTGGCGATGGTTACCGAAATCAGCGCAAAGACGCCAATCGGGGCGTAACGCATAATCATATGCGTCACTTTAAACATCGCTTCTGAGGTTGAACGGAACACTTTCAGCAGCGGATCGCGATGTTCTGCCGGCAGTGACGACAGACCAAGGCCAAACAGCACCGAGAAGAAGATGATTGGCAGCATGTCGCCTTTGGCGATTGCGGCGAAAATATTCGTCGGAATCAGGGACATAATGGTAATCACCAGACTGTGCGCACCGCTCTGCACCTGCTCTGTCGTGGCTTCGTATTTAGAGATGTCCACCGTTGCCAGCGTCGACATATCAATGCCGCTACCAGGCTGGAACACATTGGCCAGGGTAATACCTACCACGATGGCAATGGTGGTAATCACTTCAAAATAAATTATGGTTTTGACACCAATACGACCCAGTTTTTTCGCATCGCCCACGCCGGCAATACCGACGATTAGCGTGGAAATCACTATTGGCACGACGATCATTTTTATCAGGTGGATAAAGATATCGCCAGCCGGACTAAGAAAGTTACTGACTAACCATTCACGCTGCTCCGGCTGGTTATGCAGAATCGCACCGACAGCGATCCCCAGCATCAGAGCAATCAGAATTTGCCAGGCAAGGCTGATTTTAAAACCTTTCATAACGCTTAATTCCTTAACAAAACCCCACTTCCACGTACTGCGTGCGGAAGCTTTACACTCATGGGAGGCGGACAGTAATCCGATAAAATCGAGGGTTATTGATGGTTGACGCCTGCATAACAGGCGCGTAATCAGTACCATTTTCACTGGCATAAAAGCAACCCTTGGCGCGTTTGCGCGCCAGCCGGGCGGTGCGGCAGGATAAAATGCTAATAAGTTATGGAAAGCATAACTTGCTGTTATAAAAAGTAATATTTATACGCTATTTGGCATAGCTATGCAGTTTTGTGCAAATAACAGCCAGTGCCGTTTGCTTATTTTTTGGGCAGTGCAATTGGACCTTTCCTACACTTCAGGTGAGAACATTCCCAACCTGTATGCATGGCAAGCGCGTAATAATCCTGGAAATTTCAGGCCGATAATTCCCGTGATCTGTCGCGCAAAAAAGAAACAAAGCGTGATTCCTGTCTTTAATTAACTTTTGGTTGACATAATATTAACAACTTCAAGGAGACCAGCCATGAGCCAAATACATAAGCATCCCGTGCCCGCCAACATAGCGGAAAATACCCTGATCAATGCAGAACAGTACCAGTCGATGTATCAGCAGTCGGTACAAGATCCCGACGCTTTTTGGGGAGAACAGGGCAAGATACTTGACTGGATTAAACCTTATACCCGCGTGAAGAACACCTCCTTCGCGCCTGGCAATATTGCGATTAACTGGTTTGAGGATGGCACGCTGAATCTCGCGGCTAACTGTCTGGACCGCCATCTGCACGAACGCGGCGACCATCCGGCGATTATCTGGGAGGGCGATGATGCCAGCGAAAGTAAGACCCTGACCTTTCGCGAACTGCATCGGGAAGTGTGCCGCTTTGCCAATTCACTGAAAGAGCTGGGCATTAACAAAGGCGATGTGGTTGCGATTTATATGCCAATGGTGCCGGAAGCGGCCGTCGCCATGCTGGCCTGCGCGCGCGTCGGCGCGGTGCATTCGGTGATTTTCGGCGGCTTTTCGCCAGAGGCGGTCGCCGGACGCATCGTCGACTGTAATGCCAGACTGGTGGTCACTGCCGATGAAGGCATTCGCGCGGGGCGCACCATTCCGCTGAAAAAGAATGTCGATGACGCGCTGAAAAACCCGAACGTGAAATCGATCACTAACGTGGTGGTGTTCCGCCGCACCGGCAAAGAGATTGACTGGACCACGGGTCGTGATCTCTGGTGGCACGAGCTGGTTAACAGCGCCAGCGCTCACCACCAGCCGGAAGAAGTGAATGCGGAAGATCCGCTGTTTATCCTCTATACCTCCGGCTCAACCGGCAAGCCGAAGGGGGTGCTGCACACCACCGGCGGCTATCTGGTGTATGCCGCCAGCACCTTTAAATATGTGTTTGATTACCATCCGGATGACGTCTACTGGTGTACCGCCGACGTTGGCTGGATCACCGGCCACAGCTATCTGCTGTACGGTCCGCTGGCCTGCGGTGCCACCACGCTGATGTTTGAAGGGGTGCCAAACTGGCCGAAACCGAGCCGGATGGCGGAAGTAGTGGATAAACATAAGGTAACCCTGCTGTATACCGCGCCGACCGCGATCCGCGCGCTGATGGCCGAAGGCGACCGGGCGATTGAGGGCACTGACCGCTCTTCGCTGCGCATTATGGGTTCGGTCGGTGAGCCGATTAACCCGGAAGCCTGGGAGTGGTACTACAACAAAATCGGCGATGGCCGTTGCCCGATCGTCGATACATGGTGGCAGACGGAAACCGGCGGTTTTATGATCACCCCGCTGCCCGGCGCCACCGAGCTGAAGGCCGGCTCCGCCACTAAGCCGTTCTTTGGCGTGCAGCCTGCGCTGGTAGATAACGAAGGTAATCCGCAGGAAGGCGCATGCGAAGGCAACCTGGTAATTGTCGATTCATGGCCAGGCCAGGCGCGCACCCTGTTTGGCGACCACGACCGCTTCGAACAGACCTACTTCTCCACCTTTAAAAATATGTATTTCAGTGGTGACGGCGCGCGGCGTGATGAAGATGGCTACTACTGGATCACCGGCCGCGTCGATGACGTGCTGAATGTTTCCGGTCACCGTCTTGGCACCGCCGAAATTGAATCCGCGCTGGTCTCCCATCCGAAAATTGCCGAAGCGGCGGTGGTGGGCATTCCGCACAGTATTAAAGGCCAGGCGATCTATGCCTATATCACCCTCAATCACGGTGAGGATCCGACGCCAGAACTCTACAGCGAAGTGCGTAACTGGGTACGTAAAGAGATTGGCCCGATTGCCACCCCGGATGTGCTGCACTGGACCGATTCATTACCGAAAACCCGCTCGGGCAAAATTATGCGGCGTATTCTGCGCAAAATCGCCGCCGGTGACACCAGTAACTTCGGTGATACCTCAACCCTCGCCGATCCTGGCGTCGTTGAGAAACTCGTTGAGGAAAAACAGACCATTAAGATGCCATAAGTTTTACCCCCTCCCGTGACGGGAGGGTGTTGGATCCCGATTTTAAAATAATAACAAATGCCCTGTTCAGGAGGGGCTATCGGCGCAGTCATTGTCTGACCAGCAAGATAGCCTCTCACCTACTCTGGAGATGCTGTGATGAATGACGTTATTTATCAGCGGATCGAAAACAGTGCGCGTTTTAAAGAACTGGTGCGCAAGCGCCAGGCTTTCGCCCTGCTACTCTCCGTCATTATGCTCGTGCTTTACGTCGGTTTTATTCTGCTTATCGCCTTTGCCCCCAACTGGCTAGGCACCCCGCTGTATGAAGGCACCAATGTCACCCGCGGCATTCCGATTGGTGTCGGGTTAATCGTGATCTCATTTGTACTCACGGCAATTTACGTCTGGCGCGCCAATGGCGAATTTGAACGTATGACCAAACAGATTCTCAGCGAGGTAAAAGGATGAAAGCGCGTTATGCACTGCTGGCAGCATTAGCGCTGCTCCCTCTCTCATCGCTGGCCGCCGATGCCCTCACCGGCGCGGTAAAGCAGCAGCCCACTAACTACGAAGCGATCATTATGTTCCTGGTGTTTGTTGCCGCCACCCTCGGCATCACATACTGGGCAGCCAAACGCACGCGCACGCGCAGTGATTACTATACCGCGGGTGGCAATATCACCGGCTTTCAGAACGGCCTGGCGATAGCCGGTGACTATATGTCGGCCGCCTCTTTCCTTGGTATTTCGGCGCTGGTCTACACCTCAGGTTACGATGGCTTAATCTACTCGCTTGGCTTCCTCGTCGGCTGGCCGATTATCCTGTTTGTGATTGCGGAAAGACTGCGTAATCTTGGTCGCTACACCTTTGCCGATGTCGCGTCTTATCGCCTGAAACAGAAACCGATTCGCTCTCTTTCCGCCTGTGGTTCACTGGTGGTGGTAGCGCTGTATCTGATTGCGCAGATGGTTGGCGCCGGTAAGCTGATTCAGCTGCTGTTTGGGCTGGATTACCATATCGCCGTGGTGCTGGTCGGCATTCTGATGGTGATGTATGTCCTGTTTGGCGGCATGCTGGCCACCACCTGGGTACAGATTATCAAAGCAGTGCTGCTGCTGTTTGGCGCCAGTTTTATGGCAATTATGGTGATGAAAACCGTCGGTTTCAGCTTTAATACGCTGTTTACTGAAGCGATGGCGGTACACCCGAAAGGCCAGGAAATTATGCGACCGGGCGGACTGGTGCACGATCCGATTTCCGCGTTATCGCTGGGTCTGGGGCTGATGTTTGGCACCGCCGGTTTGCCGCATATTCTGATGCGTTTCTTTACCGTTAATGATGCGAAGGAAGCGCGTAAAAGCGTGCTGTACGCCACCGGCTTTATGGGCTACTTCTACTTCCTGACGTTTATTATCGGTTTTGGCGCCATTCTGCTGGTCGGCGCGAATCCGGCATTTAAAGATGCATCCGGCATGCTGATTGGCGGCAATAATATGGCGGCCGTGCATCTGGCTAATGCGGTGGGCGGTAGTCTGTTCCTTGGTTTTATCTCTGCCGTCGCCTTCGCCACCATTCTGGCGGTGGTCGCCGGTCTGACGCTGGCGGGCGCCTCGGCGGTCTCCCACGATCTGTATGCCAGCGTATTCCGCAAAGGTCATGCTACCGAGCGTGAAGAGCTAAGAGCATCGAAAATCACGGTAGTGATCCTCGGTATCGTGGCCATTCTGCTGGGGATAATGTTTGAGAAGCAAAATATCGCCTTTATGGTGGGACTGGCCTTCTCAATCGCCGCCAGCTGTAACTTCCCGATTATTTTACTGTCGATGTACTGGTCAAAACTGACCACACGCGGCGCCATGGTTGGCGGCTGGCTTGGCCTGCTGACGGCGGTGATTCTGATGATCCTCGGCCCGACGGTATGGGTGCAGGTGTTAGGCAATCAGCAAGCCATCTTCCCTTACGAGTATCCGGCGCTGTTCTCAATGCTGGTAGCCTTTATCGGCATCTGGGCGTTCTCCATTACCGATAAGTCGGCTGAAGGTGCCGCAGAACGCAAACTGTTCCCGGCGCAGTTTGTCCGTTCGCAAACCGGTTTGGGTATTGAGCAGAGCAGCAAAGCGCATTGATAAGGCGATAAAAAAAGCCGGGCAATCTGATTGCCCGGCTTTCTCAGAATGAATCGCTGCGCAAATCAGAAACGCACTGAACCACCGATATACGGGCCATCGGCCAGTACATTGTCTTTACGACCATCTTTGCCGTCGAGCGCCAGATATTTGTAACCCACACGCAGATTAAGCAGCGAAATCGGGGTGAAGCTCAGGCCAGCCGACGCCTCCTGATAGCTGTCGATACGGCTGGAGAATGAATCTGGTGAGTAATAGTATTCACCATACACACCCAGCATTTTAGTGACCGGCAGCTGCACACCGCCGCCAACGGCTACGGCATAACCGTCTTTCGCATCTTGCGGGCTGATAAACATCGCTTTTACGCCGGGGGATAAAAACACCGAACCGACTTCAATGTTATAACCAAGGCCAACACCGGACACGCTGCCGTCGTGATCGCTGCGCATCCAGTTACCTGACAGGCTCAGACCTGGCGTGGTGGTTCCCAGGCCGACATTCAGGTTGGTGTAGTGCTCACCCACATCAACACCACCTTCGATTGCCTGGGCTGAACCCGCTAACAACAACATCGCTACGCCACTGCTTAAAATAATTTTATTCATTGCCAAACTCCATGGTGAACTGGCTTATCGTTTACTGACTAATTTTCGAGGGGGAATGGTAAACGAAAAAAAAACCAATTAACAACCGGATATACGATACTTTGCGCTGCGTCAGGTAAGTGATCACTTACTCAGGCTAAATCGTCGCCCACATAATATGGCCGATTGCCGGTGCAATAACCACCGTCACGACGCCCGACAGCATCATTACCAGGCTGGACACCACTCCCTCCTGCTGGCCCATTTCGTAGGCTTTGGCAGTACCTGCGCCATGGGAGGCCGCCCCCAGTCCGGCGCCTTTTGCCAGTCCCTGTTTCACCGCCAGGCGGATAAACAACAGGTCGCCAATCGCCATGCCAAACACCCCGGTAATCACCACAAACAGCGCCACCAGATCCGGCTGACCGCCAAGCTGCTTCGCCGCCGCCAGCGCAAAAGGCGTGGTGATCGAACGCACCGCCAGACTGCGCTGAATCTCCTCCGGCAGCGTCAGCAGACGCGCCAGCCACACCGAACTGCACACCGCCACTGTGGTGGCGGTAATCACGCCAGCGCTCAGCGACATCCAGTGACGACGGATAATCGTCATATTTTCATATACCGGCACGGCGAAGGCCAAGGTCGCCGGACCCAGCAGCCATAACAGCCAGTGGCTCTCGCCAATATAGTCCTGCCAGGAGATATGCGTCACGATCAGCAGCGCCACCAGTACCATCGGCGTCATCACCAGCGGCATCAGCAGCAGCTTATGCCAGCGGCGATACAGGCGCTTATTCAGGAAGTAGATCAGCAGGGTGGCGATCAGGCACAGCATGCTGACGATAAAATCACTCATCGCGGCGCGCCTGCTTACGTTGCGCCAGCCAGATTTCAAAGCGATACACCCTGTCCACCACCAGCGCGGTAGAAGCCAGCACCAGAATGGTACTGATGGCGATCACCAGGCAGATACGCCAGCCTTCGACGCGCAGCAGCTGCGAGTAATTAATTACCGCCACCACCGCCGGGACAAAGAACAGCAGCATTTCGGCCAGCAGCCATTTGGATCCCGCGCGCACCCAGTCCAGCGGCAGCACGCGCAGCATAATCAGCGCCAGTAACAACAGCATACCAACGATATTGGCTGGCAGCGGCAGATGCAGCCACTCCACCAGTTGCTCCGATGCAATAAACATCCCGGCATAAAGCGCCACCTGTAGCGGTACCTGTAAACGTTGCAGTCTTCCCGCGCCCTGCGGCTGCAGTGCCAACGCCATGATCGTTTCCTCGTAAGAATTCAGCGCTGTTAGTATAAATCAGTGACAAACAGTGAAAGAAATGAATTAAAATCATTAAAACTATGCCTTAAAGGAATGTTTTATGGACGTCAGAGCGCTGCGCTATTTTGTTGAAGTGGTACGCCAGCAAAGCTTTACCCGTGCGGCGGAGAAGCTGTTTGTCACCCAACCGACCATCAGCAAAATGCTGCGCCAGCTGGAGCAGGAGCTGGATTGCACCCTGCTGATCCGTGAAGGACGCAAGCTGCATCTCACCGACAGCGGCCAGGCAGTATATCAACGCGGACAGACGATTTTGCAGGAGTTTAAGCAGCTGGAGACGGAAATCAGTGATATCAATGAACTGAAAACCGGTGAACTGCGGCTGGGGATCCCGCCGATGGTCGGCATGCAGATCGCCGGTTCAATTTCCGCTTTTCGCCAGCGCTATCCCGGCATCGAATTGAAAATCTCGGAGTCTGGCGGCCTGACGGTGCAGCAGGCGGTGCAGTCCGGCAGCCTGGATTTAGCCCTGACCGCCCTGCCGCTGGCGGAAGAGGTGTCGCTGAATATTCTGCCGCTGATGAGCCATCCGCTGTGTGTGCTGGTGCCGCGCAGCGCACAGTGGCTGAGCCGCAGCAGCGTCGCGCTGGCGGAACTGGCCGAACATCCGATCCTGATCTACAACGAAGAGTTCTCACTCAATCGTCAGTTAATGCGCGCTTTCCAGCGCAGCGGATTTACCCCACAGATTGCGGTACGCAGCGGTCAGTGGGATTTTCTGGCGGCAATGGTGCAGGCGGGAATGGGCGTAGCGATTCTTCCGGAGCCAATCTGTCAGCGACTGGATAAACAGTTACTGCTGTGGCTGCCGCTGGAGTCGGATCTGGAGTGGAAACTGGGATTGATCTGGCGTGAAGGCAGCTATTTATCGCGCAGTGCGCAGGCATGGATCAGCTGCTGTCGTGAGTTCTGGCCGGGGGAAGCGCCGACATTATCGGTGTAAATTTTTCTGCAGGAGAGCTTGCTAACGCTCGCTTTATTGATTGATCTGAAAACCGCTGAAATCTATTCGAGAGGGATAGGGCACTGAAAATGATAAAGTCGCTTATCGGTCAGTTTCATCTGGTAAAAACCGCTTCGACGCCACATTCGAAACCTTTTGGTGCATTTACCAAAAAATACGAAACAGCCCTTATACAAAGGCCGTTAACAGATGAAATTAATGAAATTTTTATCAAAACAAGATATCTAAAAACGCCTAATACAGCTATTCCCATAATTTCCCTGCATCTGTTTATTTTTCTGGTCAGTGCCATTTTCATATAAAAAACAGGAAAAACTTATCTCATAGATCAACAGTAAATATTTACTTGACACGAAACAAATAACAATTTAAAAGATATTATATTATATTATTTATTATCACCCAACTTATTTTTTAAAGAGAGAAAAAGGTGAACTCTAATTTTTTCAGAAATGACGAAATTAATAATAAGATTAAAGCAAGCCTGGAAAAAACACTATTACAAGAAAGAAAATATAAATTTGGTTATTTTATAATTAACAAGAGAGACTTAACTGACATTTGCATTATAAATAACCACTCTGAATGGTTTGATCTATATGCTGAATTCAGCCATCAGATGATAGATCCGGTAGTGGTTAGATCTCTGTCCAGAATAGAAGATTTTCGTTGGAATAAGGGAATTACAGCCCTATCAAATAAAGTTATGCTCCAGGCTAAAGAATATAATATCAATAGCGGTCATACATTTATACTTCACGACTATAAAAATAATTTGGTACTACTATCAATCTTCAATGATATGCATATTAAAAAAGAACCCCTGTTAAACAAAGAAAAAATATTCTCTTTGTTAGTCAAAACACACCAAGAAATATTATCTCTATATGAAAATCTTGAAGGAAATTTTAAAGACAGCATTAATATCACAAAGAGAGAAAGTGAGGTTCTTTGTTTGGTAAGCACAGGGAAAACCTATAAAGAAGTTTCAATGACTACAGGAATACATGTAGCAACTGTTAAATTCCATATGGGAAATATAGTTAAAAAATTAGGCGCCGTTAATGCCAGGCATGCTATAAAACTGGCTTCCGATTTAAAATTAGTAATCTTCCCTGTTGAGCAGAAACAATAAAATATATGGGAAAGAGAAAAATCGTCAGACTAACATCCCAATCTTTACCCGCTGCCCGATTTACCTTTTAATCACGGGCATTAGCCCCTGCGCGAGAATATCTGCAACATCGCAGGGGCAGCCCGTGTCACTGTTACTCTTCTTTTTCCACCAGCAGTGCTTCCAGCAGATCCAGATCGTGCAGCAACTTCATCATGGTTTCATTACTGATCTTCTGCGTGGCGCGCAGATGGTAGACCTCAGCACGCTCGGCACGCAGCGCAGTTAAACGGAAGCGGCGCTCAAGGTTTTCCGCAAACAGCGCACGCTCCATATCCTCTTTGCCATCAATACGCCGACGCATATTGCCGATCACACGCGCACTCACCTCTTTCAGCAGCTCGGTATCGATATTCTCTTCGGTATCGACCGCCAGCCGCTCTTCCATCTTATGCAGGCTCTCAATCGCCACACCGGCCATTGCCGCGCGGGCGTTCTGTATCTCATGGCGATGTACCGACTTATCAATGCCCTCCACGCCACGCAGCAGAACCGGCAGCAGAATCACCCCGACAAACAGCGAGAACAGAATCACCCCGGTGGCGAGGAAAATCAGCTCATAACGCGCCGGGAACTCTTCGCCATTGGTCAGCAGTAACGGAATCGACAACACACCGGCGAGCGTAATCGCGCCACGCACCCCGGCAAAAGAGGCGATTAACAGTTCACGGGTGGAGTAGTTACCAAACTCCATCGGGCGTTTCTTCAGGAAGCGACGGCTAAGACGCTGCATAATCCACAGCCAGCCAAAGCGCACAATCATCAGCGCAGCGTAAATCAGCACAATGTCGGTAAACAACATCCACAGCTGCACATTCGGATCGGCATTCGCCTGCGCCAC
Organism: Winslowiella toletana; assembly: GCF_017875465.1. Classification (NCBI taxonomy): domain Bacteria; kingdom Pseudomonadati; phylum Pseudomonadota; class Gammaproteobacteria; order Enterobacterales; family Erwiniaceae; genus Winslowiella; species Winslowiella toletana. The sequence goes on along the minus strand of NZ_JAGGMQ010000001.1, from coordinate 2,808,927 downwards.
CGAGGTTTCCAGAATACCCGGCAACTGCAGGCCCAGCATCAGGAACACCATGCCGTTAAACACAAACTCCAGCATCTGCCAGACGCTGTTGGCGCGCAAGCGCATCGCCAGCGGCGCCTGTCGCATAATCCCGGAACGGGTAATGGTCATCCCGGCCGCCACCGCCGCCAGAATGCCGGAAACGCCAAGGTGTTCAGCAATCAGATACGAGGCAAACGGCAGCAGCAGCAGCAGCACGGTTTGCGTGGCCGGATCGTCACCGGTCAGGCGGCTGAACAGACGCAGTGACTTACCAAACAGCCAGCAGACCGCCACACCAGCCAGCAGGCCACCGATCGCCACTTTGACGAACTCAATACTGGCGCCGCCAACGGTAAACACCATGGTGCCCATCGCCACGGCGACGGCAAATTTTAGCGACACCAGACCGGAGGCGTCATTCATCAACGCCTCGCCCTGCAGAATCGACATAATTTTCTTCGGTATCCGCCCTTCGCCGACAATGCCGGAGAGCGCGACCGCATCGGTTGGCGACAGCACCGCCGCCAGCGCAAACGCCGGAATCAACGGAATGCCCGGCACCAGCCAGTAAATCAGATACCCGATACCGACCACGGTGATCAGCACCAGCACTAATGCCAGCCCGAGAATTTCGCGTCCATGGTGGATAAACTCACTGGTGGGCGTTTTCCAGCCGTCGGCAAACAGCAGCGGCGGAATAAACAACACCAGGAACAGTTCAGGATCGAAGTCGACGTGCAGACCAAAGGTGGGCCAGGCAAGCATTGCGCCAGCGGCGATTTGCACCAGCGGCAGTGGGATCTGGAACGGAATAATACGTGCAGCAACACCGGACAGCGATACCACCAGCGTCATAATCAGAATTGTAAAAAAGATTTCCATGCTTTCTTTGTAGCCCCTTCTTCCAACAGGCGGTGTAAAACGGCATGGGGAACGACATGCCTCAGGGCATTGTAAAACAAAAGCGCAGAGGGTTTAAAAACAGGACGTGCGATTGGGAAAATTGAGACGAATCTGGCGTAAAAGCGCAGATATACGGCGGGATGTACCAGAGGGGAATCCATTCCCCTCAGCGTGACGGGCTTAAATCGCCCAGCCACCTGCATAGAAGGCGACCAGCGCCACCGCAATCACCACGGTGCCGACGTTCAGCTTGCGCCATTCACCGGCAAAAATACGGCCAATCACCAGCGAACCGAAGCCCAGCATAATACCGGTAACGATATTACAGGTCAGTACGATAAACACTGCCGCCAGTAAACCGGACATCGCATCGACAAAGTCGCTGAAATCGATTTTTGACACGTTGCTCAGCATCAGCAGGCCAACATACATCAGCGCTGGCGCCGTGGCATAAGCCGGAACCAGGTAAGCCAGTGGCGACATAAACAGAATCACCATAAACAGCAGACCAACCACAATCGCCGTCAGACCGGTTTTGCCGCCCGCCGCCGTACCCGCCGCCGATTCAATATAGACCGCCGCCGGGGAGGAGCCGACCAGACCGGCAAAAATGCTGCTGACCGAGTCAGTGGTCAGCGCTTTGCCGCCGTTGATAATCTGATTGTCTTTATCCAGCAGATCAGCCTGACCCGCCACCGCACGGATGGTGCCGGTCGCATCAAACACCGCAGTCATCACCAGCGCCAGCACGCTGGGCAATACCGCCGGTTTTAACGCGCCGAGAATATCGAGGCTAAATACCAGCGAATTGCCATTGGCATCGCTCAGGCTTGGCATGGCAAACAGCCCCTGGTATTTTACCGCCGGATCAAAAATCAGACCGATAATTGAAATCGCGATAATGGTCAGCAAAATGCCGCCCGGCACGCGCAGTTTTTCCAGGCCAAAAATCACTGCCAGACCAATCAGCGATAACAGCACCGGGAAAGAGGCGAAGTTACCCAACGCCACCGGCAGACCCGGAGCCGGGTTTTTCACTACCAGGCCAACACCGTCAGCGGCGATTAACAGCAGGAACAGACCAATACCCACACCGGTGCCGTGCGCCACGCCCATCGGCAGGTTGCGCAGGATCCACGCGCGGATGCCGGTTGCCGAGATAACCGTAAACAGCACCCCCATCAGGAACACCGCACCGAGCGCCACCGGTACACTGATCTGCTGACCCAGCACCAGGCTAAAGGCGGTAAACGCCGTCAGTGAAATGGCGCAACCGATCGCCAGCGGCAGATTGGCCCAGAAACCCATGATAATTGAACCAAAGCCCGCGACCAGACAGGTTGAAACAAACACCGCAGTTGGTGGGAAGCCAGCTTTGCCCAGCATGCCCGGCACCACAATCACCGAGTAGACCATCGCCAGGAAGGTGGTGAGGCCAGCAATAACCTCCTGACGCACGGTACTGCCGCGCGCAGAGATTTTGAACCAGGCATCCATAGAGCCGCCAGCCTGGCGTGAAGGAGTCGACATAGAGAATATCCCCTGAGATTTCTTATGATGGAGTGAAGCGCTGTATGTATCCTGGCCCTGTCTGGCACTTAATGGCGCAGGCAAACGTTTACTTACAGGGCCAGCTAAAAAGGCAAACGATTATCCTGCCTTTAATAGCGCTTTTTCAACTGCTGTTTGCCGCTGATATGCCCTTTTTAACCCTGACTTGACGCGATCATGGTTATCCCATGCGCAGATCTGACTGTACGCATCAGAAACAGCGCGTGGTAATAGGTTTTTCTTACAGAGAAGCCGTTGCGCAGAGGGGGATGAAACCTTTGTTGCGCAACGGCGTAAAAACATTCAGCTCAGCGTCAGCTCGCCGCCCTGCGCAATGGCGCGATGCCATGCCGCACGGGCCTGAATCTTCTCTAACCAGCCGCGGGTATGGGGCTGTAGCTCAGTGGCGCCACGCGTGGCCAGCGCCTGGACGGGGAAGCTCATCTGGATATCGGCAATACTGAAATGTTGTCCGGCAAACCACGGATGCGTCGCCAGATGTTGCTCAATAAACTGTTGATGTGTCGCGATTTGTTTATCGAGATACCCCTTCTGCACCCCTTTGCCAAAGGCGGCGCCCACCGGACGTAGCAGCCAGGGCACCGGCGGCTTCCCCATGCGGCTGAAGATCAGTTTCATCACCAGCAGCGGCATTAAGGAGCCTTCGGCATAGTGCAGCCAGTAGCGAGACTGAAGCTCCTCATCGACATCAGAAAGTTTCAGACGATATTCTTTGTCATATTTGCCGGCAAGATACTCAATAATCGCCCCGGATTCAGCAATCACGCGATTTTCATCGGTAATCACCGGTGATTTACCTAACGGATGCACTTTTTTTAACGCTTCCGGCGCCAGCATGCTCTCTTCACGCTGATAGCGTTTGATCTGATAGGGGACTTCCAGCTCTTCCAGCAGCCAGAGGACACGCTGTGAGCGGGAGTTATTCAGATGGTGAACCGTAATCATAAGGTAACCTTTTGTTCAGGGACGGTTTGTCAGTATAGACCCTGCTGCTAACGCTCAATTTCCGGATCCAGCAGAATCGCCCCGGTTCCCTGCAATGACAGCCGATCGTCCGGGTTACGCAGCGGGCAATCCCTCATCGACAGACAGCCGCAACCAATGCAACCATCCAGCTGGTCACGCAGGCGCGTCAGCGTTTCAATGCGCTTATCCAGTTCCGAGCGCCACTGTTGAGTCATCTCAGCCCAGGCTTTGACCGAAATGCGTTTATCCGCCGGCGCATTCCCCAGACTGTCGCCGACCGTTGCCAGCGGAATGCCGATACGTTGGGCGATTTTAATAATCGCCACCCGGCGCAGCACATCACGGTTGTAGCGCCGCTGATTACCGGCATTACGCGTACTGGAGATTAAACCCTTCGACTCATAAAAGTGCAGCGCCGAAACCGCCACACCGCAACGTTTCGCCACATCTCCGGGGGTCAGAACTGTTTTCTGACTATTGCGATCTTTTTTCATTTAGCGCTTTACCTCAAGTTAACTTGAGGAATTATACTCCTCCACCAACAGAACGGCGAACGCAAAATTTCACAAATAAAGGATGAGGTCATGATGCATAACGACATTATTCATACACTGACTGACTGGATTGAGCAGAATTTAGATAAAACTCTGTCGATTGATGAAGTGGCGGCAAAATCGGGTTATTCGAAGTGGCACCTGCAACGTATGTTCCGTTCAGTGACGAAACAGACGTTGGGCGGATACATTCGTGAGCGTCGCCTGACGCTGGCAGCAGAAGCGCTATCCCACACCCAGCGTCCGGTATTTGATATTGCGATGCAGTATGGCTATGACTCGCAGCAGACTTTTTCGCGGGTATTTCGTCGGCAGTTTGCGCAAACGCCAACCGCTTACCGCCATCATATGCGTCGGCAAACGATGCAGCAGCGCCCGGCGAACTGGAGTTTTGACTGTGGTGAACATTACGCCAGCTACAGCCAGCGTATGCATGGTGAATACTGTCCGGTCAGTTAAACCGCTCTCCCCTGTCGCAGGGGATCAGTGGTTTTGTCCGCGAGCTGACTTTTCCGCACCCGCTTCCCAGCATGATGGCGAAAAATACCAGCCGCCGCCCAGTTGCTTAATGTGATACATCGCCGCATCGGCCTGCGCCAGCAGCGCCTGTGGGGTGCTATGACGCGGCGCGAGGGCAATACCAATGCTCAGCGACTGCTGCACACTCTCACCCTGCGGCAAAGTTATCGGCTGTAGCATCGCCGCCATAATATGACGCGCCACCTGCGCCGCCTGATCCGCAGACTCGACATTGGTCAGCATAATAGCGAACTCATCGCCGCCAAAGCGCGATACCAGATCGTCTTTACGCAGATGCGCACGTAAACGCTCAGCCGTCGCGCCGAGCACCGCATCGCCGGCGGCGTGCCCCCAGGTATCATTAACCTGCTTAAAGCGATCGCCATCAATAAACAGCACGGCCAGACTGTTGCGTGCGTCATCCAGACTGAACTGCTGCGCTAAAGCACGTTCAAATTGCGCGCGGTTAGGCAGGCCGGTAAGTGAATCATGCGCCGCCTGATGCGCCAGATCCGCGTTTTCACGTGTCATGTGACGCTGCCACTCGGCCAGCTCGTCTAACAAACCATTAAAATCCAGACTTAATTTATTCAACTCGGCGATCTCCGATGAAGGAACCCGTTGGGAGAAAGCACGACGTTTACGTACGTCATGTGCCACGGAAGCAATACTATGCAGGCCCTGGATAATTCCCGCGTGCATCCGCTGGGAGAGATAAGCCGCTACCAGCGCGGTAATCAGCAAACTGCCGCCCAGCCAGGCAAATGCGCGATAGATGTACGCCGTCACTACGCTGGCGTCGCCGGTAATCGACACACGCCCGACTTCGCGCTGGTTATAAATCACTGGCAGGCTCACCGGCTGGGGAAACAACCAGCGGGCAATCATGCCATCAATGCTGTTCTGCACCTGATGATTTGGTGACTGCCAGCGGGCCAGCAGCTGATTGCTGCTATTAAAAATCGCGGCCTGTGAAAACTGCCCGCGTTTACCCAGCACCTTCAGCACATCGCTGGCCTTATTGCGGTCATTAAACAGCACGGCAGGCTGGGCGCTAAAGCTGATGGTCGAAGCCACCAGTTGCAGATTATTTTCGGCATAGTTGCGCAGCGCGAACAGCGAAAGCGTCGATAGCGAAGCCCCCGAGATCAGCAACGAAACCAGGATAATCACTATATGAATACGCTGTAGCGACTGACGCAGCGTTGGCAGCCTGCGTCGGTTCGGCTCAACCACATAGCTGACTTGCGGATTACGTTTAACCATCATCGTGTCCTGCCTGGCTGGCGCGCAATAACCCGCGCGCTTAACTGCTCCAGCGATGACCCTCTGACAATATCATCTGTACGGCTGTCGCCTGTTTCCCCGCAATCAGGGCAGAGTGATATTGACTGACAAGGTCTTCAGGGGCTGAGGCGCAAACCAGGATGGCGCGGCTCAACCTTGTGACCATCAATTATATTTGTGGTCTGCTGCGAGATAAATCAGGTGAGCCATGGTTGCCGCCCTCCTGGTGGTGTAAAAGGTATTGCCAATAAAGAACATAAGTAAACATAAATACTCCACGGTATTCGATACTGTTCTAATGTTCGGCCAGGCCGATTTATTGTTAATTCACGATTACTTTTTTAATAATAGAAAGCTCATTCTGATAATAAAATCAGAATAAGACTTGATGACATCTACCAGGCAGAAAACTCTACAACCAATTGGTAAATAGTACAACTTTTTCGTAGGTAAGATTCATCTTAAATAGATTGATTTGCCAGCAATAACCCCGCCGAAAAGTTTCCCGGCTTATCTCAAATGCGAAAAAGTTAACCTAATTACTTTAAATCAACTGTATGATTTATAAGATATAATATAAAATATTTAGCTTAAGTTTTCTTTTTTCCTTAAAAAGGAATCAGTGTAACTTATCAGTGTTTACTTCAGTAAACTTACTCATATCTGACAGTCGCCATGCAGACAAAACGGCTAATTTCATATAAAAACCGGTGCTAAATTAGTAGCCGGATTAACCCGTTATTCATCTGCAATTAATTACCGCGTAGCGGAGAGGATAAATAGCCTGTGCTGATGGCAAAACAGTTTGCGCAAGGAAAATTAAGAGTTTTCCTTCCCCCGTGGTGATGACGGCAGCATCCGGCAACAGAACTACCATACCAAGTGTAAATTTTGTTCAATTTTTAAAACCCAATGATATAATGTGATCCACATCACACAATTGACCTGCGGGTCAGTGGGTTGAGAAGCTTCCCTGACCATTCCTCAACACCGGATAGTGATGCCATTATTCGTCAGGGCATATCAGATATCGAGTGAAGAGGTTTGTTTGATGGGTACCATTGCCGCAAGTGTTGTACTGATGCGTTGGGAACTGCTGAGCGCAGTGATGATGTTTTTCGCCAGCACCTTTAAGATTAAATGCCGTCAGAGCAGCCGTAACGCCATGGCATTTGTATTTAGCGGCGTGGGTATTGGTATGTCCTGCTGGTTTGTTACCGGCCTGCTGGGTATCACGTTAAGCGTGGATAACCTGAACTATGCATGGCAGGTGACCAAAGATGTGTTTATTGATGTGATGAGTCATCAGCCTGATAATATTCTGCTGCCATAACTCTGCAGCAAAAATGCGGGCCACACACCGCCCGCATTTCCCATCCCGCACTTACTTCACCGTTATATTTTTTTCAGCATGGCCGGAATAGCAACATCCTGCACCACCGCATCCGGACGCAGCGGCTGAAGGCTGTCCTGAATCCACATCGCGCCCATCATCTTATCCAGCCCGCGGTCAAGGCCAGTCACCAGCCCTGCCCCTGGCGTAAAGGTAAGCTCGCCAAAGTAAACATGCCCTTCGTTGATATACCAGTCGACACGTACGTAATCGAAATCTGACGCCAGCTTTTTACTGAGCTCCAGCGCCTGCGCCAGTGACTGCATATCCGCGGCAATATCCAGCCCGGTGTCGCGAATCTTATGAAACGCATCGCTCAGATTATTCACGTAAAAATTCATCGACAGCGCCGGCATACTGCGGTTGTAGATCACCTGCAACACATATTCGAAAGATCCATCTTTCTTGTTAAACATATGAAACTTGTAATCAACGGGCGCCGACTTGCCATCACCGATGTACTTCTCGACCAGAATACGTGGCCGGATATAGCGATAGTGAATCTCACGCGCTTCGCTGGAGAAATCTTTGCGCAGCCATTCAACACAACGATTAACAATCAGCTGCTTCTGCAGGCAATCTGGCTCTTCCAGCAAAATATCCACCATGTTTGAACCATGGTTCGGTTTAATCACGGTGCCCTTCAAAGATGTTAAGCTGAGCAGTGTAGTCGGATCGTCAGTTTCATAAACTAACGGCACCAAATATTCATCACCAATAGTGCTGGCGATATAATCGCGCACCAAAAATTTATCAGACAGTCTTCCGTAACGAATATAATCTCCATTTATAAACTTGCGATACAGCACTTTTTCATTAAATAACTTAGGTTCACGTATATTCGGCAATTTTTTAAATTTATGAAAATAATGAATCCTGTCCTGGTATGCCCACGGCATTTTCTTGATGAAGTACTTGACGCTTCTTCGTAATTCATCTTTAAACTTCAACATTTTTCACCTCATCTGTAGGTTTTGTAGTTGAGTGAGGAAACTTGTATTTTTTTGATGACGCCATTTTTAAAGAAGTAATTCATTACGGTCAGGGATAATAACTCAGTGATAAAAACACTCCACGCCGCACCCATTAAGCCAAAAGATTGAATTAACAGATATGAAGTGGGAAGGCTGATAACCATCAGGCTGATAATTTTCTTCAGCAGATAGTTAAATCCCCCCTCTTTCACCATGTAACGGTAGGCCACCGTCCCCATAGCCGAAAAGCAGGTTGCTATCGACAATAACGTAACGAGACTTCCTGATTGTGTGTAGTCTTGCCCATAAAGTGTGATGATGAGCTTTTCGCCATAAACCGTAACGAGCAGAAGCATCAGCAATGATACAGCCATAACATAACCATGCAGCCTTGCGGCCAGCTTAAACGCGACGTCAGAACGTTCTCTGAAAATCTCCGTAAAGCATGATGTAATAATCGCTACAGGAATAAATATCCATGAAGCAGAAACCGTGTTTGCCGCTGCAAACAGGCCGAGATCCTGTGAGGAACCGACGCCAACTAAAAAGAATTGCGCCATTTTTACCTGAATCGAAATAAATATGCTGGAAATGGCCAACGGCAGACCGGCATACAGCAAATAACGTAAATATTTTTTTCTTTTATGTCTCGGTGGTGCAATATCCAGATGGCTCTGATAAAACACATTACGTTTAATCAGATAAGGCACCAGCGTTACCGAAACAATTGACAGCGTCAGAAATAGCGGATTCATTTTGAACCAGGCGATTAAAAAACTCAGCGCGAAACTTAAGGTCATTCCCGTCGCATTCGCCATCGTATTCAGCCGCGAAGCCAGCCGCGCATTGTTATAGACACTAAACGTATCCTGGGTGACAAACAGCGCCGCCAGAAAAGAGGCGATCGCAAAAGCCACAAAATTTTCCTGCATGGCGTACCAGACGTAAGCCAGCACCGGAACCGACAGCAGCATAAAAATGGTGATGCGCATTTTTTTTGCCACCGCCATCAGCTTTACGCCTTTCTGCGCGCTTTTGCTGATGCGCTTGAACAGGATAGTCTCAGTACCAAAAATAGCCACCGTTTGCACCACCGAAAACAACGAGGCGGAAAATGCTATCTGGCCGAAAACCGCGGGTCCAAAAGACTTGGCGACGTAAGACGTCACAAATATTACGCCAAAAACAGAAACAATTTTTTCTGACATCATCCAGACGGCATTTGACATTACGCTGAATTTCATCGACTCATCCTTTGTGTTTCCAAAAAAACCACTTAATACAACACATCCTTGTCCACAATTGACAATTTCACAAAACGCATGCTGGCGAAAAAAGGCACCTGATTATTATTAAAAACAACCACTGTATAAACTCCGCCAAAACATTGGGAATGAAATTTATCTAAGAATTACCCTGGGTTGACTCTGATTAATTTTGGGCCAGTAGCGGCTCCGTTATGTAAACGATTTCACAAAATGGTTGTATTTATTTTTCAGTGTGTAATCGATTATTCGACTGAAAATGCTGCTGCTAAAACCACTCACGCTTTGAATGCGCTTTCCCGATTGGCATGGAACGAATCTATATCAAAAAACCCTTTCTCGAAAGTCATCCAAACTCAATTAATAAAAAATAAGACTATTCCCATGATGCTATTTCTAAAAGATAATTTAACTTAACCCTTGCAATTCAAATCTCGTACTTAAAAACACTGCAGATATATTCTGGATGAACAGTGCCAGAGTTAATTGCGGTTAATCTCAATCATTAATACTTTAGAAAGGAAAATGCATTTATGAGAAAGTCACGATATAGCGAAGAGCAAATCACCAGTGCTATTAAAGCTTCAGAATGTGGCGTTAAGGTTAAGGAGATCTGTGATGAGCTGGGGATCTCCGAGGCAACATTCTATAGCTGGAAAAAGAAATACGCGGGTCTCTCTTCAGAAGATGGCAGGAAAATCAAAGAGTTAGAGGAAAAATTACAAGCTGTGGAGCGCGAAGTGCAGATGTTGAGCGCCGATAAAGAGATGCTGCAGAGCGTTCTCAAGCACTTCTTTACCACCAATGACAAGCGCCAGGCTGTTAATTTCCTTCAGGATACCTATGAAATCGGTACGCGGCGCAGCTGTCGTCTGCTGGATATCAGCCGCAGCGTTTACCACTACCCATTACATTGTGATAGCCAGTAATATCTGTATTTTTTAATTGTTAGTCAGAATAATGCCAAAAATTAAATATGGATGCTTTTGATTAAAGTGGTCAATTTTTAACAAGCATGACTTCTCTTTTCTGATGCTTTAAGTATTGGGAACAGGGTGACTTTGGCCGTTTTCTTAACCGATTATTTTAAACCCCCCTAATATCAGGCTATTCAGGCGCGTCTGCCGGTTTCACATTCCGGCTGACGCGCCACTCATTACTTCATCTATGTTTACCGATCAGCCAGTAATTCCATAAACCAGGTTAGCAGTGGTAAACATTCCCGTCATTCTCTCTCGATTGCCAGAAAATTTCCGCTGGTCCTGAAACGCTCACTACCCGATCCTGGCCTGTCGCTGCGCCTGTTGCTGCCTGCATGCATCCGACCAGGAAGATTGCCATTAATAATGGTTTAGTACTGCTTACGACTTGGTGTTTTTTTACCCAGCACCAATCGGCCAGATCGCCCCTTTCCTCTTCAGCTGCTTAACTATTGCCTGAGTAAACCCCGCTTGCGGCAAGCCAGCTGGCGCTTTTTTTCCATCATCTGGTGGATCGCGCCAGAGCGAATTCTGGCAAAAATGGGGTTTCAGGCGGCGCAAAGCATTCAGTAGATTGCTTTTAGCTTCGGTAAATCCATCAAAATTTTATTAGCGACAATTCTTATAGCCATTTTTGCACCGCTTATGGCAAGGGCGTAGTCAAATTGCAGGAAAAAACAACAATCAATACCCACAAAATTATGCCGCTCAGATCACAAAACCCGCGCTTTCTGCCGTTGAAAACCTGAAAAATAATTGAACAGAGCCGCTTTTGCCAGATTTGACCGTCAGGAAAGGGGTGGCATCCAGCCGCTTAATGCGCCGCTGGATGTGCCAGAGTGTAAATTTATAGAGATAAAAGGAATAAAAAGGGACTGTTTAGCGCAGGAAAAAGCTTAACAAACAGGATTTAGCTATTTTCAGGCAGCCATAAAAGGTGCGCATATTCTTAAATAATTACGCCCCTTGCGTAATAAAAGGTGCCAGTTGCGACCAGAATTTTGCTCAGTTTGCCGATTTGATTTCGACAATTTTTACTGTGGGTTTGATGCGCATCGCATAAATAACGCCAGCAATCAGGCAGATAATGCCCAATAGCGTCAGTAACGGCGGCCATTGCTGACGCAGCATAAAGGTATATGCCAGCCCGGCGAGGATCTCAAATACGATTAATGGCCCTACCAGCACCGTAGGCAGACGCTGGCTGCCCTCATTCCAGCACAGCGCGCCCAGCCAGGAACAGAACAGGCCGAGCACCAGCATTAGCGGAATAAAGACTTCTGGCCGCGGGCCGAATGGCTGGGCAAATGCGGGTTGCGTCAACGCCAGCTGGATGCTCACCAGCATCCCGGCGATTAACGCTACCGGCAGGGTCACCAGCCCTTGCGCCGTCGCCCAGGTGCCCGGTTTTTTATCGGGATGCTCCCTGAGCCAGCGCGCATTGCGTAACGGATACCAGGTCCAGCAGGCCACCGCCACCAGCGCCAGTGCAATACCACTCAGATAGCGCCAGAGAGAAAATTCCCCGCTGTCCGCTGCTAACTCAGCAGCGTTAACCAGCACTAAACCCAGTGCAATCAACAACAGAGCCGGGGTCAGCTTGCGCCAGGAGAGCTTACCGTCATGATGGCTGTACAGCAGGTTAGCCGTAACCGAAATCACCACCGGCAATGTGCCGATAATCATGGTTGAGATCGGCGCACCGGTGCGCTGGATGGCATTGGCAAGGCAGGTGTAGTAAAGAATGTTGCCGATGACGGTAAGTTTTAACGCTTCAATCCAGTCACTGGCCACCAGCTGACGCAGGCGATGGCGCTCACGCCAGGCCAGCGGCAAAGCAATCAGACCAAAGGCCACATAGCGGCCGACGGATTGCAAAGCCCCCGGATATTCCGGCACAAACAGCGGTCCAACAAAAATTAATCCCCACATTAAGCCTGCAGAGAGGGCAAACAGTACGCCAGCGAGCATCTTCAGCACCTGAAACAAGAAAAGTCGCCGCTACTGTGGCGCATTCCGTCGGCAAAATATTGTATAAGATTGCGCTATTGCCGACCGCCTGTGACCTGCTTCTGATAGCGGATCGGCGTAATGCCATAGCGCTGGGCGAAAGTGCGCGTCAGGTGCGCCTGATCGCTAAGCCCTACCGTCGCCGCCACTTCCGCAGCGGCGATACCGCGCGTCAGCAGCTGCTTGGCTTCATATAAACGAAAAGCCATCAGCATCTGATGCGGCGTGACATGGTACTGCCGTTTAAACTGACGCAGGAAATGGTAAGGACTGAGCGACACCAGCGTCGACAGTTCAGCGAGGGTGATATTGCGTGTAAAATGCTCACGCAGATATTCTCTTATAATATCAAAGCGTTGTGCTGGCTCAGCGATCAGCTTTGTCGCCACCCGCGCATGGGGGCGCAGCAGTTGCATAATGCTGAGCATATGCCCCTCAATCGCCAGTGAGTCGCCAGCCTGCCAGAGTTCAGCCAGCGTGTGGGAAAGCTGCTGCGAAGTCGCCAGATCTTCGCGCACCGCATCGGTAAACCACCATCCCTGTTCGCCGGACAGCGCTTCCATGACCTGGGGTTCGATATAGATCATGCGGTAACGCCAGCCATCCAGGGTCGCAGATTCACCGGTATGCAGTTCATCCGGATTCATCAGTACCAGTGAATGGGTTGGTGCGACATGGTTACTGCCACGATAGCGAAAACGCTCAGCGCCGTAGTCGATAGTGCCCATGCCAAAAGCTTCGTGGGTATGCGGCTCAAAGGCGTAGCTGGAGATATGCGCGTGATACAACTCGACACCTGGCATCTCAGGCAGATGCCGGAAGCGGGCGCGATCTTTTTCACACGGAAACTGCTGCGGAACCCCTTGCATGCCAAACCTCACGACTATTATAGATAACAAAACAACGGGAGCCGATAACGGCTCCCCTACGTATGTTACAGGGGCGGCGTTATCAGCTCCCCCTACGTTTGTTACAGGGGCGGCGTTATCGCCGCCCATGCCAGCCGCCGCAGCCTGCCGCTTAGATCAGACCTTCGGCTTTCATCGCTTTAATCACCGCCGGGCGCTGGGCAATATTGGCCCGGTACGCCTGCAGTGCTGGCCATTTGTCCAGGCTAAAGCCGACATGACCGCTCCAGCCCAGCACGGTAAACAGGTAAGCATCGGCAATGGTAAAACCTTCGCCATTTAGCCAGTTTTTATCACCCAGCGCTTCACTTAACCAGTTGATACGCTTCGTCAGGGTGGCGGTCACCGCCGCTTTCCAGTCATCAGAGATTGCCGGATTAAACAGAGCACCCATATTTTTATGCAGTTCGGTGGAGATAAACGTCATCCACTCCAGCAGCTGATAACGCGCTTCACCTGATGCCGGGATCAGTTGCGCCTGTGGCTTCAGGTCGGCCAGATATTGCGAAATCACCGCACCTTCGGTTAGCAGCGTGCCGCTATCCAGTTGTAACGCCGGGATATACCCCTTGCTGTTAATCGCCATAAAGTCTTCACCGGACTCAGTACGGTGAGTTTTTAAGTCCACGCGCTCCAGAGTAAACGACAAACCAGCTTCTTCTAATACAATATGTGGCGCCAGCGAACAGGCTCCCGGGCAGTAGTAGAGTTTCATTAACCGTCATTCCTTTCCGTTTAGTGATTCACAAGATAACGTTATGCGGGATCCAGTGTAGCGGTTGCATCGATAGTAACAAGTAGCGGACTTGTGCTAAGTTGTTAAGGAATGTACAAATTACGCCGTCTCACCCCTACAAGGATTGCAACATCACAATGAATAATCCATTACCCTGCTTACAGCAAAAATACCCGCAGGCATCCGCCTGGTCGTTTGGTGACTCGGCGGAAATGGCGGATGAACTGGCGGCGCTGGTGATCGCGGGGATCAAAACCGCCACTTGTGGATCGCTCCAGGCTCATCAACAGGAAAACGATCTGCCGGCCGTCGGTGATGTCAGCATTATTTTAGACGGCAGGAATCAGCCGGTAGCGGTGATCAAAACCACTGCACTGCATATTATTCGCTTTTGCGACGTGACCAGCGAGCTGGCGAGTAAAGAGGGGGAAGGCGATCGCAGCCTGGCTTACTGGCGGCATGAGCATCAGGCATTTTTTAGCCGTTGGGGCTGCTACACGGAACAGATGGAGTTACTGTTTACCGAGTTTCAGCTGGTGGAAACGGTATAAGCAGCACTGGCGAACACCGGCTCAGCGGCGTCGCCAGAAAAATCTCTACAGCAGATAGCGCTTAAACCAGTCGATAGTGCGCTGCCAGGCTAAATCCGCAGCCGCTTTATCGTAGCGTGGCGTCGAATCGTTATGAAAACCATGATGTACGCCCGGATAGATATAAGCTTCATAGGTTTTATGGTTCGCCTTCAGCGCCGCCTCATAAGCTGGCCAGCCCTCATTAATCCGCGTATCCAGCTCCGCATAGTGAATTAACAGCGGCGCTTTAATCCGTGGCACATCTTCCGCTTTCGGCTGGCGACCATAAAACGGCACCGCTGCGGCCAGTTCCGGGTAAGCCACCGCCGCTGCATTCGCCACGCCGCCGCCGTAGCAGAAACCGGTGATACCGACTTTGCCGTTCACCTGTTTATGTTGCAGCAAAAACTCAATCGCCGCGAAGAAGTCATTCATCAGCCTGGTGGGGTCGATAGTCTGTTGCAACTCACGGCCTTTATCGTCGTTGCCAGGATAACCGCCTACCGCACTTAACCCATCAGGCGCCAGCGCGATAAACCCCGCCTTGGCGACCCGCCGCGCGACATCTTCTATATAAGGGTTCAGCCCGCGATTCTCATGCACCACCACGACTGCCGGCACCGGCCCGCTGGCTGCCGCCGGGCGCACCCAGTAACCCCGCACCTTCTGATGTCCATTGGGCGAAGGGTACTCAATATACTCCGCGACAATATCAGGATCGGTGAATTCGACCTGTTCTGCTAACGCATAATTGGGCATCAGGGCGCCGAGAAGCGTGGCGGCGGTGCCGCCAACGGCGAATTTTGAGGCGAGGGAGAGAAATTCACGCTTGGTGATTTTGCCATGCACGTAGTGGTCGTATAGCTCAAGCAGTTCCGGGGAGAAATCTTTGGCGGTCAGACGGGCCATAACAGTGCTCCTTTCACATCAGTTAAGTGGGAAAAGCGGTTTTTACACTATGGCCGAAGGCAGACAAAGTTGCTAACGGAAAAAACCTTATTTTAATTCCAGCTTAAGCGTGCTGCAAAAAGCAGAGGCATTGAAATACCGGGGAAAATAGAGCTCTGGTTTGCAGCATATTTTTTCGCTGCGGGGCATAACCGTTAACGTTAAGCCCAATATAGCGTGCTCCGTCAGTCGTCAGATATATCAGGCGGCCCCTTTCTACTGTATCCACGGATATTTATCGGCTTATCTTTTTGCTGAATCCATTAAGCTAATGCTATTTACAGCAAATAATATAAATAGTGTGATCAATATCGTTATCCGCCAGCATGATACTTGTATGGTAGTAAGTATGGAGTAGTTTATTTTTATTACTACCCTGCAAAACAGGCGATTGCATAATGCATACTTCAGTCGAAGCCACAGAGATTAAAGCGAATACCCCTGTTATCCGGCGCGTTGCCACCGCGTCGGCAATTGGCACGGCGGCGGAATATTACGACTTTTTTGCCTACGGTACCGCAGCCGTCCTGTTCTTTGGGCATCTGTTCTTTCCCAGTGACGATCCACTGGTCAGTACACTTGCCGCTTTTGCCACCTACGCCGTGGGCTTTCTTGCCAGACCCTTAGGTGGCATGGTCTTCGGCCATATTGGTGATAAAGTTGGCCGCAAAAAAGCGCTGGTGATCACTATCCTGATTGTCGGCTCAGGCACCTTCTGTATTGGTTTGCTACCGACTTACGAGAAAATAGGTATCTGGGCGCCGGTTATATTGATCTTTATCCGGGTGTTGCAGGGATTTGGCGTCGGGGGCGAGCAGGCGGGGGCGGTACTGATGACGGCGGAATATTCGCAACCCGCCCGTCGTGGTTTTTTTGCCAGCTGGGTGCAAGTGGGTGCGCCGGTTGGTTTTTTACTGCCACTGGCGCTGTTTGCGCTGTTAAATGCCACCCTGTCGCCGCAGGCAATGATGGATTATGGCTGGCGCATTCCGTTCCTGCTGAGTTTACTGCTGGTGATTGTCGGCTTATTTATCCGCCTTCGTATTGATGAATCACCGGTATTTGCCCAAATCCGTGAAACTAAAGCCGAAGAATCACGCCCGTTAGTCGAAGTGGTGCGAGACTTCCCGGGAATTGTGGTTAAAGGGGTCTGCGCCAAACTGGTTGAAGCCTGCACCTTTGCCATGTTTACCGTCATTGTGCTGGCCTATGGCAAAGCCAATCAGCTTGACGCTAATATTTTAATGGAAGCGATGATCGTGGCGATAATCCTGGAAATCATTGCCATCCCGCTGATGGGCGCGCTGTCAGATAAAATAGGGCGTAAGCCGGTATATATCATGGGCGCGCTGTTACAGGTAATTATGATCGTGCCGTTCTTTCTGGCGATTAATCAGGACAATTTCTGGTTAACCCAGCTGGTGATGATTATGGTGCTGACTTTCGGCCACAGCATGTGTTACGCGCCGCAGGCCTCTTACTTTCCTGAACTGTTCCCGACGCATATTCGTTGCAGCGGCATTGCCCTGATCTGGCAGGTGGGTTCACTGATTGGCAGCGGGGTGCTGGGATTAGTGGCGGTTAAAATATTGCAGATGACTGGCGGGCACTATTATGGTCTCGCCACTTACGTGGTGGTGCTGGGAGTTGTCTCGGTAATCGGTTTAATGCTGATGCCAGAAACCGCCCCGGCGCGCCTGAAGCGCGAATATCAGCAGTGGCAGAAGCACTGACTCTGGCGCTAACCGTCAGGCCCGGGCAACATCCCGGGCCTGACGCACTCTGTCAGCGCCAGTTAAAACGCAAAGCAGGAACAGCCCAGCGCGCCCCAGAACGCGTTGTCATCCGACACCGGCACTGAAGAACGACGCGCGACATCGTGCTGATGCTGATGCACGCCACAGGCGCCGCCGCAGTGATGCACCTGCGGCATCATGCCAACACGACCATCGGCCAGCGGCGGCGCGCTGCGATAGTGACCCGGCACGCTGACCACCGGCGACCAGTCAGGTAGCACCGGAATGGCGGGCGGCGCCAGCGGGCCAAAACGTCCTGCGGCATAGACAATATCGCCATCCACCACGGTTAACACTGACTCGATGCTTTTAATCGCCTCTTCCGCCACGCTGAAGTAGTCCTGCGACAAAATCACCAGATCCGCCAGCTGTCCGACCTTAATCTGCCCCTTTTTACCCTGTTCGCTGGAGAACCATGAGCTGCCCTGGGTCCACAGCATCAGCGCGGTTTCACGATCAAGTCGCGCGTTATCATCGTACATCGCCATTCCGCCGACGGTGCGGCCGGACACCAGCCAGTAAAGCGCGGTCCACGGGTTATAGCTGGCCACTCGCGTGGCATCGGTGCCCAGCCCGACCGGCACCCCGGCATCCAGCATCCGCGCCACCGGCGGGGTATGTTTTACCGCCTCTTTGCCATAACGCTCGGCAAAGTACTCCCCCTGGAAAGCCATTCGGTGCTGTACCGCAATGCCGCCGCCCAGCGCTTTTACGCGATCAATATTGGCGGCGGTAATGGTTTCGGCGTGATCAAAGAACCAGTGCAGGCCATTAAACGGAATATCACGATTCACCTTTTCAAACACATCCAGCATCCGGCTAATCGATTCGTTATAGGTGGCATGCAGGCGGAACGGCCAGCGATGCTCCACCAGATGACGCACCACGCGCTCCAGCTCATCTTCCATTCCCGGCGCCAGATCGGGGCGCGGCTCAAGGAAATCTTCAAAATCCGCCGCCGAGAACACCAGCATTTCACCGGCGCCGTTATGGCGATAAAAATCGGTGCCCTGCCCCGGCTTCAGCATATCGGTCCACTTCTCAAAATCTTCCAGTTCGTGACCGGGACGCTGGGTAAAAAGATTGTAGGCAATGCGGATACTAAGCTGTTTTTTACTGTGCAGCTCAGCAATCACTTCATAATCATCGGGATAGTTCTGGAAACCGCCGCCCGCATCAATCGCGCTGGTGACGCCAAGGCGATTCAGTTCGCGCATAAACTGACGCGTCGAATTCACCTGCTGCTCCAGCGGTAGTTTCGGCCCTTTCGCCAGCGTGGCATACAGGATCATCGCGTTCGGACGCGCAATCAGCATGCCAGTGGGATTGCCTTTGCTGTCACGCTGGATCTCACCGCCCGGTGGATTTGGCGTGTCGCGGGTATAGCCCACGACTTTCAGCGCCGCGCGATTCAGCAAAGCGCGGTCGTAGAGGTGCAGGATAAACACCGGCGTATCCGGTGCGGCGGCATTAATTTCATCCAGCGTTGGCATCCGGCGTTCCGCAAACTGAAACTCATTCCAGCCGCCGACCACGCGCACCCACTGCGGCGACGGCGTGCGCAGCGCCTGCTCCTTCAGCATTCGCAGCGCATCGGCCAGCGACGGTACGCCTTCCCAGCGCAGCTCAAGGTTGTAATTGAGTCCACCGCGAATCAGATGAAGATGCGAGTCATTCAGCCCCGGGATGCCGGTACTGCCTTGCAGATCGACAACTTTAGTCGCCGCATCGGCAAACTGCATCACCTCTGCCTCGCTTCCCACCGCCAGAAATTTACCATCTTTAATCGCCACCGCGGTTGCCTGCGGATTTTCACGATCCACCGTATGAAACTTACCGTTGGTCAGAACTAATGAAGCTGTTGTCATCACTTTTCTCCAGGTAAGACTAACCGCGCGGGGTCAGCCAGTTTTTAAATAAGCGGGTAATCGCCGGCATCCACAGGTAAACCACCAGCGCCACCACACAGGCGTCATTCAGTAAATGTCCCCACAGGGTGCCTTTACTGACGGGTAATACCTGATTCCAGAACCACGGCACCAGATTGGTAGAGGGGAAGATCACCGCCAGCGTCAGCAGAAACTGCTTCCAGCGCGCGGGCGGTGGTGAAGCGGGCGTGGCGGGCGTAAACCAGAACGCCGCACCGGGACGCATTTCAATATGCTCCTGTCCCAGCAGCATTTCCGGCAGTTCAGCCACCAGCGCCTGACGTTCGTCGGAATGAATCCAGTGATACAGATTATCCATGCTGGCGAAGCGCACCAGTACGGTATAGGTCAGTTCGCCATGCAACGGACGCAGAACATTTACCCCAAGATGACCAGGAAACAGCGCCGCCTGTGGCATAATTTTTTCCAGCCAGCGTTCGTAGTCAGACTGCCTGCCCGGTTGCAGGCGATGGGTAATCACTAAGGTGATATGGTCCGGTTGATGCGGATAATCCATGAGATTCTCCTGAAGCCAATGAAGATGGCTTTACAATACGAGGCAGGCATGATTATTGATAACGGAAAGATTTTGGTTTGTTGTTAAACAATTTTGGGGTTGGATAAATAATGCGATTAAACCTTGAAGCTTTGCTGATCCTTGATGCCCTGGATCGCCATGGTACCTTTGCCGCCGCCGCGGCCAGAATGTTTAAAACCGCTTCCGCACTGAGTTATACCATCCAGAAGATGGAGAGCGACCTGGGGATTACGCTGCTGGATCGTTCCGGCCATCGCGCGACATTTACCTCCACCGGCCGCCTGATGCTGGAAAAAGGCCGTGTATTGCTGCGCGCAGTCAGCGAACTGGAGCAACAGGCGAAATATGTTGAGAGCGGCTGGGAGAGCAAACTGACCATCAGTCTTGATGCCTCGGTGCCTTTCGCCCTGCTGTCACCGCTGATTGATGAGTTCTATCAGCAACATCAGCATACCCAGCTGTTGTTTCGCCACGATGTGCTGGCAGGTTGCTGGGAAGCATTAAGTTACGGCGAAGCCGATATGGTGTTTGGTGCGGTACAGGAACCGGTAAGACACAACGGTATCCAGTGTACGCCGATTGGCTGGCTGGAATATGTGTTTGCGATTGCGCCACATCATCCGCTGGCGGCGCTGGCGCAACCGCTGCTGCGCGAGCAGATCCGTCAGTATCGGGCGGTGGTGGTTAATGACTCTTCGCGTCATGGTGAGGGAACCGACCTGCGGGTGCTGGATGAGCAGCCGATTCTCAGCGTACACAGCTTTAGCGATAAAGTTCAGGCGCAGCTCGACGGGCTGGGTTGCGGTTATCTGCCACGCTATCTGGCGGCGCCGTATCTGGCCGATGGCCGACTGGTCGAGCGTCAGCTGGACAGCGAACCGCGACGCGATCAGGCTTTTCTGGCGTGGAAAGAGAGTGCGACGGGCAATGCCGCACAGTGGTGGCGCGAACGGCTGCAAAACTTCACCGGCATCAGTGCCGTTTACGCCGCCGAATAGACAACGCCGCACGCGCAATTCAGCGCTGCGGCGTACTGACTTAGTGCAGTGACAATAAATGATTTACGACTGGCTTGCTGTCGCCGCGATGAAAACTGACTACCTCACGTTGCAGATCGGCATCGGCGTTAGAGACGCGTTGATGCTGGCGTAAATGCTCGTGCCACGACTCCACCAGAAACCACTCCACCAGCGTATCGCTTTCAGCGCTATGTTCTGCGATGCCCCATGCCGAAGCGCCATCACGGCGTCGCACCCGCGACAGTTTGCGGATGGCGCTGAGAAATGCCGGGCGATCTTCCTGCGCCACCAGATAGTGAATCTGAATCATCACCGGCCCGCGATCGCCGCCTTCCAGCTCCGGCGTCTGCCAGTGGCCCGACGGCTGCAAATCCGCATCACCGGCGGGTAATTTCAGCCGCCAGACCAGCAGTGCCGTCAGTAACAATGCCGCACCGGCGACCAGCAGCGTGGCGACGAGCCCGCTCTGACGCGCAACCAGCCCCCAAAACAGGCTGCCGCTGGCCATCGCGCCGTTAAATACCATTAAATAAACCGCCAGTCCGCGACCACGCACCCAGTCCGGCAGTACCGCCTGCGCCACACCGTTCAGGGTGGTCAGGGCGATAATCCAGCCAACACCCAGCACCACCATCAGCGGCAGCGCCAGCCACTGCGGCGGGGTCAACGCGAGCAGCACCATCACCAGCGCCGAGAGCACCGCCGACAACAGCATTAAACCATCACTGCTTAGCCACTGGCGTAAACGCGCCAGCAGTAAAGCGCCGACAATTGCGCCAATACCGACGGCGCCTAGCATCATGCCGTAGAAACCGGCGTCGCCCTGCAACAGATTACGCGCCACCAGCGGCAACAGTGCCCAGATAGCACTGGCAAAGGCAAAGTAGATGGCTGCACGCAGTAGCACCCGGTGTAATTCGCGGCTGGCTCTGACATAGCGCAGCCCGGCGCGGAAAGCGCCAAAGAAGTGCTCCTGCAATGCATCCTGCGCTTTGTGTGGACGTTTCCACCACAGCAACGCAGCGATAACAAATACATAGCTGAGTACATCGGCGCCATAAGCCGCCCAGGCCCCGAGTCCGGCCAGCAGTAAACCGCCGGTTGCCGGGCCGATAGCGCGCGCAATATTAATGCCCAGAGAATTCAGCGCCACCGCGTCTCGTAGCTGCGTGCGTGGCACCAGTTCCGGCACAATCGCCTGCCAGGCTGGCCCCATTAACGCCGCGCCAATACCGCCAATAAAGGTCAGCGCAATCAGATAATCCACCGTCAGCAAATCATAATGAGACAGCAGCAATAATGTAGCGCTGACGCTGGCCAGCAGCAGCTGTACAGCGATCAGCAGCCGACGGCGATCGAGAATATCGGATAATACGCCAGCCGGTATCGCCAGCAAAAAAATCGGTAGTGTGGCGGCGGTCTGCATCAGCGCCACTGCCGCCGGATTGGAGGATAAGCCGGTCACCAGCCATGAACTGGCGACATCGCGCATAAAACTGCCGGTATTGCCCATTACGGTGGCTGCCCAGATAACGGCAAACAGCCCCTGGGTGAGTGGCGCAAAAGCGCCGGATGCAGCCGTAGTCTGAGTCGGGTTACGCATTATTCTCTCCTGCCGGAACCCTGTGACCAGGGCTCCGGCGTTAGTCAGCCGTCAGCCAGTTTATGCTTTACGCGCCGGGGCTTTATGCACCAGGGTGTAGGCGTAATCGACACCCATACCGTAAGCGCCGCTGTGCTCACGCACCAGATCCATCACCGCGTCATAGGTCTCTTTGCGCGCCCAGTCACGCTGGTACTCCAGCAGCACCTGCTGCCAGGTTACCGGCACTGCGCCAGCCTGCACCATACGGTCAATTGAACGTTCATGCGCATCAACGCTGGTGCCGCCGGAGGTATCGGTCACCACATACACTTCATAGCCCTCTTTCAGCGCCATCAGTGCCGGGAAGGTCAGACAGACTTCCGTCCACAGTGCAGAGATAATCAGTTTTTTACGTCCGGTGGCTTCCACTGCTTTAACAAATGCGGCGTCTTCCCATGAGTTCATTGAGGTGCGCTCAATCGGCTGCACATCCGGATGCACCGCCAGCAGTTCCGGCCAGATATAGCCGCTGAAGCTCTCGGTTTCCACTGAGGTGTAAATCACCGGCACGTTAAAAACCTTGCCCGCTTTCGCCAGGGCGACGGTGTTATTTTTAAGCTGCTGGCGATCGATATTGGCTACGCCGAAAGACATTTGCGGCTGATGGTCGATAAAAATCAGCGTGGAGTTCTGTGGGTCAAGCAGGTCGAATTTAGACATGATTATTTCCTCTCAGGATGTTGTTTTCGGTTAGTGTTGTGCTGCTGGAAATCACAATACGAGAGGAACGCTTTCACAGATAGCGGAAAGAATTTGTTAACTTGTTAAGATTTTTTTGACAGGCTGCGCGCGCGTAATATCCATTAAAGTCATACAGATAGCTTGTCAAAAAACCTTTAACGACTCGTCAAAAATTATGCCTTATCTTTCCCTGAACTCAGCGGGTAACGTGATGTTTAGCCACACAACACACACTCTCTGAGGGAAACATTATGAGCACATTCAATACGCAAGACGGCACGCAGATTTACTATAAAGACTGGGGCAAAGGTAAGCCGGTACTGTTCAGCCATGGCTGGCCGCTGGATGCGGATATGTGGGACAGCCAGATGAATTTCCTCGCTGAACGTGGCTATCGGGCCATCGCCTTTGATCGCCGCGGTTTTGGCCGTTCGGATCAGCCGTGGGAAGGTTACAACTATGATACCTTTGCTTCTGATATCCATGATCTGATTAATCATCTTGATCTGCAGGATGTCACGCTGGTCGGTTTCTCGATGGGTGGCGGTGATGTCACGCGCTATATTGCCCGCTATGGCAGTGAACGTATTAACGCCCTGGTGCTGCTGGGCGCAGTGACCCCGCTATTTATTCAGACCGACGACCATTCTGCTGGTGTGCCAAAAGAGGTATTTGAGGGTATCCGGCAGGGATTGCGTGCCGACCGCGCCCAGTTTATCAGCGACTTCGCCACCCCATTCTATGGCGTTAATCAGGGAATGCAGGTATCGCCGGGTGTAATGAGCCAGACGCTGAATATTGCGCTGATGGCGTCATTAAAAGGCACCATTGACTGTGTTACCGCGTTTTCAGAAACCGATTTCCGCGCCGATATGGCTACAATTGATGTGCCAACGCTGGTAATCCATGGCAGTAACGATCAAATCGTGCCGTTTGAAGCCACCGGTAAACTGGCTGCTGAGATGATCGCTGATGCGCAGCTGAAAGTATATCAGGGCGCGCCGCATGGCTTTGCCGTGACGCACCAGCAACAGTTAAATGACGATCTGCTGGCTTTTTTGCAGCGCGATTAATTTGCTTAATTCGCTTATCCCAGGTTTCCGGCAATGACAGCCGGAAACCTGTTCCACAATACCTGCTGCCGCATAATGGTGCGCAAAAGGTCAGGATTGAAAAGCAATCATGCATATGCACCTGCAATGTGCATTTCAGCAAGAAAAGAGAATATTTTACGCCAGCAGAAGAACCAAATCTTATAACAGAATCTCATTCCCCGCTTAATAACATTAATAGCTAAAGTGAATATAAGTTTAGCCTGATAGCTGAGCGCATTAATCCAGTGCAGATTATCAAACCATACCACTGTTTTATTCTGCATTTCAGAAAAACCCATCAGATTAACCCTGTATAACAGCGCGTTAATTCCGTTGATTGTTTCCCGAACGGGAAACTTTACTTTCCATATTAAATATTGCCATCAGACATTTACAACGCAACACTCCTGATTGCCACACCGATCCTTTCTGTGAAGAAAATGAGTTTAAATAATTAAAACTCATGATAAGCATTACCTGCAGACGTATACAAAAGCCGGTAGCGAAACCTCTTTTAACTGTCATTAAGGAGCATGCTTTATGTTATTCAATGAACAATCACTGGCGCAGATTCCAATGCGCCCCGCTAATCTGGCTGCCCCCTCTCCGGTCACCGGCTGGCCAGCACATTATAATGCCGCAATGTTTTTATCATTTGATGTCGATGCGGAAACCGCATGGACCAGTAAAGACCCGGCCCATGCTGACAGGCTGGTTACCATGTCTTATGGCGGTTACGAGAACCGGGTCGGCGTCAATAAGCTGCTGGAGATGCTGGACAGTTTAAAATTAACCGCCACTTTTTTTATTCCTGGATGGGTGGCAGATGTCTATCCGGCAATGGTAGAAAAAATTGCTACCGCTGGCCATGAGATAGGACATCATGGCTATCACCATCTGCTACCGGATCCCGGTGCAGACTATTTCTCTGCGGAAATAAGCAAAGGATTTGAGAGCCTGGCAAAATTGGGCATAACCCCCACGGGCTATCGCGCTCCCTTTGGCGAGAACTGCTATGAGTTATTGCAGGTGCTGCAACAAGCCGGGATCAAATATTCCAGCTCATGGCGTGATGATGTTATGCCCTATCGACATATTTTCCCGGACCAGCGCCAGGGCATTGTCGAACTCCCCGTTACCGCCAGTTATGACGACTGGATGCATGGACTTTGCGCACGCTTCAGTCCAAGAACCATTCTGCCGCGCGAGCAGGTTTTATCAATGTGGCAGGACGAGCTGGATGAGATACGTGACTGGGGAGCGATGGTGACTACCGTTATTCATCCACAGGTTAGCGGTCGCCCGATGCGCCTGCGGTTATTACGTGAGTTCCTCGAATACGCGATTGAAAAAAATGACGTCTGGATAACCACCGGCGAGAATATCTACCAGCACTTCTTAACCAGCGAAGCAGCACAATAACGGTAACCAGACAAAATCCTTCAGCGCCTGGCTTACTCTACGGGGCGTTTTTAATAATCTGATATCATTATAAGGAGTGCGTTTATGCGTTATTTTTTAAAGCATCTGGCGATATTATGCGGATGTATGATGGCAATATTTCCAGGGTTATCCAGCGCTAAAGATCTTATTGTCGGAGGTTATCCCAGCTATCCGCCGGTGGAAATGCGCGATCCGGCCACCGGTAAGTCAGTCGGATTCGATATCGATTTTGCCGCAGAACTGGCGCAGGAAATGGGCGTAAAAATCACCTTCTCCGAAACGGCATTCGCGCAGTTGATTCCCTCATTGCAAACTGGTCGTCTTGATTTTTTTCTCAGCGCCATGAGTGATACCGCTGAAAGACAAAAACATCTTACCTTTGTGGATTATCTGCGCTCAGGCACCCAGTTAATGGTATTGAGTTCTGCGGCCGATCAGGGGAAAACATTAAAAGATTATTGCGGCAAAAAAATTGCGGCAAGCCGCGCGACCAATATTATTGCACAACTTAATGAGTGGAGTGATAAGCACTGCACTTCCGCGGGCTTAAGCAAGATGAACGTTGTTGGCGCAGAGAATAATATCGACGCCAGAATGCAGCTTAAGCAGAACCGTGTCGATGCCATGGCCCAGGATAGCTTAACTATCCCTTATATCCAGCAAATCGAAAAAGGCGTGTTCACCACCGTGGATCAGCCGATCAATTTCAGTTATATGGGGATGGGCGTATCCAGTGATAATGTGCCATTGCAAAAAAGCTTACAGCAGGCGCTGCAAAAAATGATCGATAATGGTCGCTATGCTGCGCTGCTTAAGAAATGGAATTTACCGGCTGTAAGCGCCGTACCTGCCGCATTAATCAACAGTAAACCAGCGTCGGCGCTCTGATTTAAACAGGGTTTGCCAGCTGTCCTGGCGCGCCAGTTATTGCGTGGCCGCCAGGCATAAACGTCCTTAAGCAGCCTCTTCCAGCGGATGTCAAATAAGATAATGTTATTGCTAATCCGCCGTGAAAAATCAGATTGAAATTCCACTTAAATCCATTAATTTTTGCTTAAAATTCTCTGTAATGATAACCATAAATTGCATTAAACATTGATGCAGTGATATTTATGCTCAGAGCATGATATGGAGAATAATACTCTGTTTTGCCCTCATGGGGTGACATCCGTAAATTGTCGTGTTATATCTTAAAGCACAACAATATTACAGGGATAGAAATAAAAAATCGGGCATCTCCTTGGTTACTCTACACGCTGTTATTTTAATTAACGCAAGGAAAATTATGTCTGAATCAAATAATAAAGAAACACATACGCAGCAGGCTGACAATGAAAAGTTATCCGTCACGGCGTCTGGTGAAAACACCAGCTTTTTAAGCGCTGATGCCTTTTTATTGACAGCAACACTGGTCTCCGCTATTGCCGGATTTCTGTATGGCTATGACACCGGAATTATCTCGGGTGCGCTGTTGCAAATATCGCACGATTTCGCCCTTACGTCCCACGCCCAGGAATTAGTAGCCAGCGCCATTCTGGTTGGTGCGGTCATCGGCTCACTCTCCTGCGGCAAATTATCCAGTACGCTGGGTCGCCGCTATACGGTAATGATTGTCGCGGCGATTTTTGCCATTGGCGTGATTGCTTCCGGCCTCTCAACCAGCGCAATCTGGTTAGGACTGTCACGCGTGGTGCTCGGCTTTGCGGTCGGTGGCGCATCGCAGATCGTGCCGGTTTATATTGCCGAACTGGCTCCGCCGGAAAAACGCGGACGTCTGGTGACCTTCTTTAATATTTCGATTGGCGTGGGTATTTTAACCGCGGCGCTGGTTGGCACCTTTTTGCAGGATGTCTGGTCATGGCACACCATGTTTGCCGTCGCCGCCATCCCGGCGATTATCCTGCTGCTGGGGATGATCCCGCTGCCGGAGAGTCCACGCTGGCTGGTAAGCCAGAAACGTCTGGATGAGGCGCATGATGCGCTGGACAGTGTGCGTGATGACCAGCATGAGGTTCGTTATGAAATCCGCGCCATTCAGCGCGTACATAATAAAATTGAGCGCAAGTCCAGTGCAGGCTGGAAAGATCTGCAACAGCCGTGGTTGCGCCCGGCACTGCTGATTGGGTTAGGTATCGCTGCCTTTACCCAGCTTTCCGGGATTGAAATGATGATTTATTACACGCCAACATTTCTGACCAATGCCGGTTTTAGTCGTGACGCCGCACTTTACTCCTCACTGGGCATTGCCGGCATCTATCTGGTGATGACGGTGATCGGTAAATTTGTCGTGGACCATATAGGTCGCCGCACTCTGACCCTGATGATGATGCCAGGGGCAATTATCAGTCTGGTATTGCTGGGCGCGGTATTTAAGCTTAACGCCAATGGTGGAGAACATGGCTGGCTGATTATCACCTGCTTATTTGCCTTTATGATATTTAACTCCGGCGGGATTCAGGTGATTGGCTGGCTGATTGGCTCGGAGGTTTATCCGCTGGGCATTCGTGAAAAAGCCAGTAGTCTGCATGCTGCGGTGTTGTGGGGTTCGAATCTGCTGCTGACCGCCACTGCGCTGTCGATGGTTAACCTGCTGGGGATTGGTGGTGCGATGTGGTTCTATGCGCTGCTCAATCTGCTGGGCTTCCTGTTTGTTTTCTTCCTGATGCCGGAAACTAAAGGCCGCTCACTGGAAGAGATTGAAGTGTCGCTGAAAGAGGGTAATTTCTATCCGCGTCAGCAGTCACGGCAGCAGGGGTTATCGCAAGAGTAGGTTGTGTGGCGTGAACCAGCGCTAAGTGCGAGTATCAATACCCCCAGATGCGGTGCATCTGGGGGGTTCATCGTTTAGTCACTCTTCGCATACTTCACTCCATGGGTATAGAGTAATATTATTCATACTATTAATTTACTAAAAATGGTAGTTTATTAAGGTAGTAAATCGGTACTCAATACTCATTAAAACAAATTGATCATTTGTCCTGACTGCTTTGATGTACTTCTCAACATACTTTTCAAACTTATCAGTCACATGCAACTGTTTTCCCTTGAGTTTCCTCCCTGCACTTTTACTTTTTTGTAAGAAATCACTCTCCGAACCCTCTAATTTTGGCATCATCCCATCTACCAGACTTGATATCAAAGTCCAGTGCCTGTTCTATTTTTGTATTCTCAATATAAAATAAGCCATCCAGCTTTTTAAGTTTCATGATGCATCCGATGCAAAAAAACCCCAACAAAATGTTGGGGTTTTCAGATTTTATTAATACAAGGAATTTGTTTTTTTTAACGTGGGGATGTTCATACTGTAAGTATCCCGATAAAACGGTCCATTCACTTTTAGAGATCTTCCGACATACTGATTATGTCCTCTGAGGAGATCGCCATGCGTAAAGCCCGATTCACCGAACACCAGATCATTGCCGTTCTGAAGTCTGTCGAAGCCGGACGTACCGTTAAGGACGTCTGCCGCGAAGCGGCAATATCCGAAGCCAGCTATTACAACTGGAAAGCAAAGTACGGCGGAATGGAGGCTTCAGATATCAAAAAGATGAAAGATCTTGAAGACGAGAATCGTCGCCTGAAGCAGATGTTCGCCGACCTGAGTCTGGAATGCCGGGCGCTGAAGGACGTTATCGAAAAAAAGCTCTAAAACCAGCGATAAAGCGGGAGCTTGTCAGCTATCTGACTGCACAATTTTCCATGAGCATCCGCCAGGCATGCAGGACAGTATCGCTGAGCAGGACGGTGTATTTTTATCAGCCCGATACCCGGCGTGATGAACCGGTGATCCTGGCGCTGACTGAACTGGCAGAACGCTATCCGCGATACGGATTTAAGAAGCTTTTTCAGGTACTTCGCAGGCAGGGTAACGCCTGGAATCATAAGCGTGTTCACCGGATTTACTGCCTGCTGAAACTCAATTTTCGCCGCAAGGGGAAACAACGTCTTCCGGTGCGCAATCCGGCTCCTCTGGCAACGCCGGAAGCACTCAACCAGAGCTGGTCGATTGATTTTATGCACGACGCGCTGACATGTGGGCGACGTTTTCGGACTTTCAACGTCGTGGATGATTTTAACCGTGAGGCTCTGGCCATAGAAATTGACCTGAATATCCCGGCGCAGCGGGTTGTGCGGGTGCTGGACAGGATAGTGGCAAACCGTGGATATCCGCTGAAGATGCGGATGGATAACGGCCCGGAGCTGATATCACTGGCTCTGGCACAATGGGCTGAGGACCATGGCGTGATGCTGGAATTTATCAGGCCAGGCAAACCGACACAGAATGCCTTTATCGAACGCTTTAACCGGACGTACCGGACAGAAATCCTGGATTTTTATCTGTTCAGAACGCTGAATGAAGCACGGGAAATCACAGAGCGCTGGCTGACGGAATACAACAGCGAGCGGCCTCATGAATCCCTGAATAACCTGACGCCGGAAGAATACCGGCTGATGGCTGAAAAACCGGAACTCTCAAAAAGTGTGTGGAACTAAAACAGGTATGCTTACAAATGGACCGTTTTATCGGGATACTTACATTACAACTGGAAAGCAAAGTACGGCGGAATGGAGGCTTCAGATATCAAAAAGATGAAAGATCTTGAAGACGAGAATCGTCGCCTGAAGCAGATGTTCGCCGACCTGAGTCTGGAATGCCGGGCGCTGAAGGACGTTATCGAAAAAAAGCTCTAAAACCAGCGATAAAGCGGGAGCTTGTCAGCTATCTGACTGCACAATTTTCCATGAGCATCCGCCAGGCATGCAGGACAGTATCGCTGAGCAGGACGGTGTATTTTTATCAGCCCGATACCCGGCGTGATGAACCGGTGATCCTGGCGCTGACTGAACTGGCAGAACGCTATCCGCGATACGGATTTAAGAAGCTTTTTCAGGTACTTCGCAGGCAGGGTAACGCCTGGAATCATAAGCGTGTTCACCGGATTTACTGCCTGCTGAAACTCAATTTTCGCCGCAAGGGGAAACAACGTCTTCCGGTGCGCAATCCGGCTCCTCTGGCAACGCCGGAAGCACTCAACCAGAGCTGGTCGATTGATTTTATGCACGACGCGCTGACATGTGGGCGACGTTTTCGGACTTTCAACGTCGTGGATGATTTTAACCGTGAGGCTCTGGCCATAGAAATTGACCTGAATATCCCGGCGCAGCGGGTTGTGCGGGTGCTGGACAGGATAGTGGCAAACCGTGGATATCCGCTGAAGATGCGGATGGATAACGGCCCGGAGCTGATATCACTGGCTCTGGCACAATGGGCTGAGGACCATGGCGTGATGCTGGAATTTATCAGGCCAGGCAAACCGACACAGAATGCCTTTATCGAACGCTTTAACCGGACGTACCGGACAGAAATCCTGGATTTTTATCTGTTCAGAACGCTGAATGAAGCACGGGAAATCACAGAGCGCTGGCTGACGGAATACAACAGCGAGCGGCCTCATGAATCCCTGAATAACCTGACGCCGGAAGAATACCGGCTGATGGCTGAAAAACCGGAACTCTCAAAAAGTGTGTGGAACTAAAACAGGTATGCTTACAATACCACCACAAACTACTTATTAAGGATAAGACTTTACGAATGAAGAGTCAACTGAATCGCCAAAAGATATAAAACAAAACCCCTTATTAATCATAATATTAACTTTAACGATTAACACTAAAGTCTGAGCGAAAAATACCTTCACTCTTGCTTACCACCAATCACTTCACCAATCCGTTGTGCGATATATCCGCTATGGGTTTCAAGGGCAAAATGGCCGGTATCCAGTAGCTCCACCACCGCGCTGGCATTATCACGTCGGTAAGCTTCCGCACCTGGCGGAATAAAGAACGGATCGTTTTTCCCCCAGATCACCAACGTCGGCAACTGCTGCTGACGGAAAAACGCCTGAAACTGCGGATAGAGTTCAAGATTGCTGGCATAGTCGAGGAACAGCGCCAGCTGAATATCTTTATTGCCGGGACGTTCCATCAGCAGGGTATCCAGCATCCAGGTTTCCGGCGCTACGCTGTGCGGATCGCTTACGCCATGCAGATACTGCCACTTTACCCCTTCAACATTCAGAATCGCATCGCGAATAACCTGGCCATTCTCTTCGGAAGCATCAGCCCAGTAAGCACGCACCGGCGCCCAGGCATCGCCCAGCCCTTCAAGATAGGCGTTGCCGTTCTGGGAAATCAGTCCGGTGACACGCTCAGGATAAGCCAGCGCCAGGCGCAATCCGGCAGGCGCCCCATAGTCAAATACATACATGGCATAGCTCTGCAGGCCAAGTGCATCAACAAAGGCTGTCAGCGTGTTGCCCAGCGAATTGAAACTCCAGCTGTATTGGCGCTCCGCCGGGACTTCGCTAAAGCCAAAGCCTGGCAAATCCGGCGCAATGATATGGAACTGGTCAGCCAGCAGTGGAATCAACTCACGGAACTGATGTGAGGAGGTGGGAAAGCCGTGCAACAGCAATAGTGTCGGATTTGACGGGTCGCCGGCCTCACGATAAAAAACGCGCACGCCATCTGCTTGCTGATATTTGTAGCGTAGCGGAAATGCGGATTGTGGGTTCATCATATCGCTCCATCTGTAACTTTTAAATTTAATTTTAGTGGTTACTCGGGGAAAGATTACGCGCAATCACTGTAACCTGTCAATTCCTTATTTAAAGGTTACAACAACCATCACCATTCAGTAACTGTTCATTACTCTTTTTATAGGTTACATTTGGTGCTACAGATTTGATAAAAGAGGTGGCTATGGCCCCTGATACTTATACGCATTCTGCTAACGCACCTCAGTTTCTGGCAGACCACCCTGCTCTGGATTTTATCAATACCGTGATGCAGGTTGATGGCCATCCTCAGGATGTCTGGCAGGCTGATAACGACGTAGAGAACTGGCTACAGCAGGCAGGGCTGGCAATTGCCAGTGATAAGGTGGCAGCTGATCCCGGCGCTTTGCTACAGGAAGCCCGTCGGTTGCGTGACATCATCAGGGAAATGGTCGCTGACAAAAAGGCGGGCAATGCTGTTAAGCCAGCCGGCATTAATCGCTACCTGGCGGCCGCGACTAGCTATCAACAACTGGTTAGCTCTGATGAGGGGGGATTGCAGTTAAAGCGTATTTACAGCAGCCAGACGCCAGTGCAGAAGCTGGCGCCAGTAGCTGAACAGGCAGCCTTGTTAATGGCCGATAAGAACTTTGTGCTGGTGCGGGAGTGTGAACACCCGGATTGCAGCCTGTGGTTTTATGATCGCACTAAAGCGCATCGCCGCCGTTGGTGTAGCATGGCGGTTTGCGGCAACCGGGCAAAAGTGGCGCGTTTCCGCCAGCAACAAAAATAACCGATTTTTGCCGCTGTATTCGCTCCTGCCATTAGCGGGAGCGTTAATTTCCTTCCATTAAAAAACTTTCTTTTTGGCAAAATATTTTTATATGCGATCAGGATTAGAGATTGAATAATTAATATAACCCTGTTCGCAAGACACTACGTCAGAATATAATTATCCGCTTTTAAAGAAAGCCGCTATTACTGAGGGGGAAATATTCCTCTTTAAGCAGAATGGGAAGGGCTGCATCCTTATCGATGCGATGAAAACCATAAATAAAGGCAGGGTGAGTTGAATACATTTTATTTTATTCTTCAGGCCTGACCTTTTTTAACCGCCTCATCACTGATAATGTCGGGGATCAAAAGTTCCCTCTTTAGTACGAATATGTGCATCCTGCAAAAGTTGAAAATGCTGTTACGGAGTATAATGTTGTACGGCAGCTATCACTTTAGCAACCCTTTCATCATTCGACATAACCACCTCCAATTAACAGCTCCTTTAATTACTGAAGCGCCAGAGGATAAGCATTGGCGCTTCAGTAATAATGGCTACGACAAAACCCATGTAGCCATTTGTGTTGCATGTAAAGCGTCAGGATCAGAACGGAATATCGTCGTCAAAATCCATTGGTGGTTCATTGTTCGCCGGAGCGCTGCTCTGCTGCGGACGAGACTGCGCGCCGCCGCTAAACTGGTTGTTATTGCCGCCCTGCGCTGCCTGTGGCTGCTGTGGCTGGCCCCAGCCATTGTTGTTGCCCTGACCGCCGCCCTGACCACCTGCTGGTGCGCCGCCGCCCTGACCACGGCCACCCAGCATCTGCATGGTGCCGCCAACGTTTACCACCACTTCAGTAGTATATTTCTCAACGCCAGCCTGATCCGTCCATTTACGGGTCTGCAGTGCGCCTTCGATATAAACCTGCGAGCCTTTACGCAGGTATTCGCCTGCAACTTCAGCCAGCTTGCCAAACAGCACGACACGGTGCCATTCAGTCTTCTCTTTGGTTTCGCCGGTCGCCTTGTCACGCCAGCTTTCGGACGTGGCCAGCGTAATGTTGGCAACCGCCCCACCATTCGGCATATAACGGACTTCCGGATCCTGACCCAGATTTCCGACAAGAATCACTTTGTTAACGCCTCTGCTGGCCATGTTGGTGTCTCCGATGAATATTCATTAAGTCTAAACCCTAAATTCTAACATGGCATCCGGCCAGTTCCTACTTTCAGATCGCCCTCGTAAAAAGCTGAGCCTTGTTGCAGCGTTGCAGACAAACACTGGATATCCATTCAGGTTTTTTTGTGCCATAATGACACGTTTAGTTCTGGCTGTGCCGGGCCTGGCTACAACGGGTATGGGCACAGTGAGGTCTGTGTTAATCCGGGAAACGTGCATGGATAAGATTGAAGTCCGGGGTGCCCGCACCCACAATTTGAAAAACATCAACCTGACCATCCCTCGCGACAAACTGATTGTTGTCACCGGCCTGTCAGGTTCCGGTAAGTCCTCGCTGGCGTTTGATACGCTGTACGCTGAGGGGCAACGACGCTACGTGGAATCGCTTTCTGCTTATGCGCGTCAGTTTCTCTCCCTGATGGAGAAGCCGGATGTCGATCATATCGAAGGCCTGTCGCCAGCGATTTCGATCGAGCAGAAGTCAACCTCGCATAACCCGCGCTCTACCGTCGGCACCATTACTGAAATTCACGACTACCTGCGCCTGCTGTTTGCCCGCGTTGGCGAGCCGCGCTGTCCGGATCATGACGTGCCGCTGGCGGCGCAAACCGTCAGCCAGATGGTAGATAATGTACTGGCGCAGCCGGAAGGCACGCGTCTGATGCTGCTGGCGCCGGTGGTGCAGGATCGTAAAGGCGAGCACACCAAAACGCTGGAGAACCTGGCGTCACAAGGTTATATCCGCGCCCGCATCGACGGGGAAGTGTGTGATCTCTCCGATCCGCCGAAGCTGGAACTGCAAAAGAAACACACCATTGAAGTGGTTGTCGACCGCTTTAAGGTGCGCGAAGACCTCTCCCAGCGTCTGGCCGAATCCTTTGAAACCGCGCTGGAGCTCTCCGGCGGCACGGCGATTGTCGCCGATATGGATGACACCAGCGCCGAAGAACTGCTGTTCTCAGCCAACTTTGCCTGCCCGATTTGCGGCTACAGCATGAGCGAGCTGGAACCACGCCTGTTTTCGTTCAACAACCCGGCGGGCGCCTGCCCAACCTGTGATGGTCTGGGCGTGCAGCAATACTTTGATCCGGATCGCGTAGTGCAAAATCCCGATCTCTCGCTGGCGGGCGGTGCGATTCGCGGCTGGGATCGACGCAATTTCTACTACTTCCAGATGCTGCGCTCACTGGCAGAGCATCTTAAGTTTGATATCGAAGCGCCATTTAGCGAGCTGGATGAGCAATCCCGCCAGGTGATCCTGTACGGCTCCGGCAAAGAGAATATCGAGTTTAAATACATCAACGATCGTGGCGATACCTCAGTGCGCCGCCATCCGTTTGAAGGCGTGCTGCATAATATGGAGCGCCGCTATAAAGAGACTGAATCTGCCGCAGTTCGCGAGGATTTGGCAAAATTTATCAACAATCGCGCCTGCGCCAGCTGTGAAGGCACGCGTCTGCGTCGCGAAGCGCGTCATGTGTTTGTCGAAAACACCACCCTGCCGACGATCTCGGAAATGAGCATCGGCCATGCCATGGACTTTTTCCAGAATATGCAGCTCAGCGGCCAGCGGGCGAAAATCGCGGAAAAAGTGCTGAAAGAGATTGGCGATCGCCTGAAGTTCCTGGTGAATGTCGGTCTGAACTATCTGTCGATGTCACGCTCTGCCGAAACATTGTCCGGTGGTGAAGCGCAGCGTATCCGTCTGGCGAGCCAGATTGGCGCCGGGCTGGTTGGCGTAATGTATGTGCTGGATGAGCCATCAATTGGTCTGCATCAGCGCGATAATGAACGCCTGCTGGAAACCCTCGTTCATCTGCGCAATCTTGGCAATACCGTGATTGTGGTGGAACACGATGAAGATGCGATCCGCGCGGCGGACCATGTGATTGATATCGGCCCGGGCGCCGGGGTGCATGGCGGCGAGATCGTGGCGGAAGGCACGGTCGACGATATTATGGCCAACGAGAATTCCCTGACCGGCCAGTATCTTAGCGGTAAACGTGAAATCGCCATTCCGCAGCAGCGCGTGGCGGCCGATCCGGCCAAAGTGCTGAAGCTGACCGGCGCACGCGGAAACAACCTGAAGGATGTCACCCTGACGCTGCCGGTCGGGCTGTTTACCTGTATTACCGGTGTTTCCGGCTCCGGTAAGTCGACGCTGATAAACGATACGCTGTTCCCGATTGCCCAGCGTCAGCTGAATGGCGCAACGATCGCCGAAGCCGCGCCCTATCGGGATATCACCGGGATGGAACATTTCGATAAGGTGATCGATATCGATCAAAGCCCGATTGGCCGCACGCCGCGTTCTAACCCGGCCACCTATACCGGTATCTTTACTCCGGTGCGTGAGCTGTTTGCCGGGGTGCCGGAATCGCGTGCGCGTGGTTACAACCCGGGTCGCTTTAGCTTTAACGTGCGTGGCGGACGTTGTGAAGCCTGCCAGGGCGATGGCGTGATCAAAGTGGAGATGCACTTCCTGCCGGATATCTATGTCCCTTGCGACCAGTGTAAAGGTAAGCGCTATAACCGCGAAACGCTGGAGATAAAGTACAAGGGCAAGAGCATTCACGAAACGCTGGAGATGACCATCGAAGAGGCGCGTGACTTCTTTGATGCCGTACCTGCGCTGGCGCGTAAGCTGCAAACCCTGATCGATGTCGGCCTCTCCTATATCCGTCTCGGCCAGTCGGCGACCACGCTGTCCGGCGGTGAAGCGCAACGCGTGAAGCTGGCGCGTGAGCTGTCGAAACGTGGCACAGGCCAGACGCTGTATATTCTCGATGAGCCGACCACCGGTCTGCACTTTGCCGATATCCAGCAGCTGCTGGAAGTGCTGCATCAGCTGCGCGACCAGGGCAATACCATCGTGGTGATTGAGCACAATCTTGATGTGATCAAAACCGCCGACTGGATTGTCGATCTCGGCCCGGAAGGCGGTAGCGGCGGCGGCGAAATCCTCGTTTCCGGCACGCCGGAGACAGTGGCCGTCTGCGAGAAATCGCATACTGCACGCTTCCTTAAGCCATTGTTAAAAATCTAATCTTTAACGGGGCCGGTAATCACTGGCCCCGCTTTTCGCTGTACGCCCGCTTTTTACCGCTTCTGCTTAATTGCCCATATTCTTGCAGAATCAGGCAAGATTTAGACATTTTCAGGCATACCCTTCTTCGCCACCACTGACTACTCTTAATGTTCGCTTCTTTTCTGTTTTATATCTTTAGCAGTAGCCCACGATACGACACTAACCCGATATGGAGACACCATGAATATTACGCACGCCTATGCTGCGCAGGATGCTAAATCCCGTCTGGCGCCATTCGAATATAAGCCGCGTGAACTACGTGAACATGATGTACAAATTGAAGTGCTGTTTTGCGGCGTCTGCCACTCCGACCTTCATCAGGCCCGTGATGAATGGCATAACACCGTTTTTCCGGTGGTGCCAGGACATGAAATTGTTGGTCGCGTGACCGCAGTTGGCGGTCACACTGACAAATATAAAGTCGGCGATCTGGTGGGCGTTGGCTGTCTGGTCGACTCCTGTCGCACCTGTTCCAGCTGTGAAGAGGGTCTGGAACAGTATTGCGAAAATGGCTTTGTCGGTACTTATAACGGCCAGGATCGTCACGACGGCAAGATCACCTACGGCGGCTACTCCACCCAGGTCGTCGTGCATGAAGACTTTGTGCTGCGCATTCCGGACAATCTCGACCCGGCTGGCGCCGCGCCGCTGCTGTGCGCCGGTATCACCACCTTCTCACCACTGCATCACTGGGGCGCAGGCCCCGGCAAGAAAGTCGGTATTGTGGGTCTCGGTGGCCTCGGTCATATGGGCGTAAAAATCGCGCATGCGATGGGCGCACATGTAGTGCTGTTTACCACCTCTGAATCCAAAGTTGCCGACGGTAAACGCCTCGGTGCCGATGAAGTGGTGATCTCGAAAGATCCTGAGCAGATGGCAAAACATACCAATAGTTTTGACCTGATCCTTAACACGGTTGCCGCCCAGCACGATCTGAATCCGTTTCTCAGTCTGCTGCGTCGCGACGGCACCCTGACGCTGGTCGGTGTGCCGGAACACGATCACCCATCACCGCAGGTGGTTAATCTGATCTTTAAACGCCGCAGCATCGCCGGTTCCCTGATTGGCGGCATCGCCGAAACGCAGGAAATGCTGGATTTCTGTGGTAAGCACAATCTGGTTTCCGATATCGAACTGATTAAAATCAGTGAGATTAATGAAGCCTACGAACGTATGCTGAAAAGCGATGTGAAGTACCGCTTTGTGATCGATCTCGACAGCTTACGTAGCGAAGCTGGCGTGTAATACCTTCGGGAGTCGAAATCGGCTCCCCTGCAATGTTTCATATACCTGATCCGGGGGCGGCGTTATCGCCGCCAGTGTCGATGATTTGCCCAATATGGAAATCAATTTTCCACTTCAGCACCTTGCACCGGATCGGGTATTGAGCGCCTGTTGCAGTGAGGCGTCCACCAGATAGTAAATCTGCGAATCTTTCAGCGAGCCATCGAGAAATACCGTGCTCCAGTGGCTTTTATTCAGATGCTCACTGGGCAGGACATCCTGATGCTTGTCACGCAACAGTTCGGTCAGCGCCGGTGATGCTTTTAGTGATACCGCCGGACGCCCCTGCATATCGTGCACCATCGCAAACAGCACATCATCGACTTTAATCTGGGTCGCTTTCCAGTCGCTATGGACGCTCTGCTCCGCGCCCGGCTTATTCATGCAGTAAGAAAGCAGATCCGAAGTGTTCATGGTTATTCCCCTTGTAGCGTGGCGACAATCTTACGCGAGCCGCCGTGAATACGATGCTCGCCAAGCCAGATACCTTGCCAGGTACCCAATACCAGACGCCCACGACTGATCGGCAGCACCAGCGAGACGCCTAGCAGCGACGACTTGATATGAGCAGGCATATCATCGGCCCCTTCATAGTCGTGCTTCCAGGGCGCATTTTCCGGAACCTGACGCAAAAAATGCTGTTCCATATCGCTACGCACCGTGGGATCGCAATTTTCATTCAACGTCAGTGAGGCCGAAGTATGCTGCAGAAGCAGATGCAGCAGGCCAACCTGCACATCCTTCAGACGGCGCAACTCATCAACAATCTCATCAGTAACCAGATGAAAACCTCGCGATTTCTCGCCAAGCGTAAGGGTCTGCTGATACCACATCTCATTATTCCTTTGCTGAATGCCTGTGGTTAAGTGTGCAGCAAGTGGGCGAAAGGTAAACCCAGCGCGGGAAAATAGTTAAAAAAAGCAGCGGGGCGGTGTGGATGCTGGTCAGAATGAATGATATGTCTGACGCGAGAGCAATTCAGGCATAAAAAAAACCCCGCGTACGCGGGTTTTTGAGGAAGCAGATACTTAGCCAGCGGTTGCTTCGCGGGATAGCTTTGCGGCGTTATTGGGGAGATTTTTAAAAACATCAGATCAGCCGCTTTGAACTATTTTAGATGTCAGCGGCATCATCTGTAATCAACCCGCAAATTCACTGTTCGCAGCCTTCAGCTCAATACGTTTAATCGGGCCGACAATCACCAGGTAGCTGAAAATCGCCAGCAGCGCATGAACGGCAACAAATACCAGCGCCCATTCAAAATGTCCGGTCGCTTTGACGATATAACCGATAACCACCGGCGCAATAATACCAGAGATATTGCCGCACATATTGAACAGGCCGCCCGCCATCCCTGCCATCTCCTTCGGCGCAGCATCTGACATCACTGCCCAGCCCAGCGCCCCGATGCCTTTGCCAAGGAACGCCAGCGCCATAAAGAATACAATCAGGTAGATGGAATCAACGTAATTGCAGAGGATCATCGTCATCGACAGTAGCATGCCGAAGACGATTGGCGTTTTTCTGGCGACAGACAGCGATTTAGTCGCTTTCAGAATACGGTCCGATATTACCCCGCCCAGCAATCCGCCGAGGAAGCCGCAGATCGCCGGAATGGCGGCAATAAATCCGACAGTTTTAATATCCAGACCTTTATCCATCGCCAGATATAACGGAAACCAGGTAATAAAGAAGAAGGTAATAACGGTAATACAATACTGACCGAGATAAATCCCGAGCAGCATACGATTAGATAACAGCTGTCTGAACTGAGAAAATTTAAATTTCCGCTGTTGTTTAGCATTGTGCTGATCCATATCCACCAGCGCCCCGCCCTGACGGATATAATCAATTTCCGCCGCGTTAACCAGCGGATGCGATAACGGATTATGGATCACTTTGGCCGCCGCAAAGGTAATCAGCAGTCCGAGGATACCCATAAAAATAAAAATCGATTCCCAGCCCATCGATAACGTCAGCCAGCCCATTATCGGCGCAAAGATCACGGTAGCGAAATATTGCGCCGAATTAAACACCGCAGCGGCGGTTGCACGCTCCTTTGACGGGAACCAGGCGGCGATAAACCGACTGTTGCCCGGCATCGCTGGCGCTTCCGCCAGGCCGACCAGAAACAGCAGCACGGCCAGCGCGATCAGCGCGCCATAGCCGTCGAACACCTGTACAAAGCCCTGTAACAGGGTAAACACCGACCACAGACACAAACTGCACAGGTAGATTTTTTTCGATCCGAAGCGATCTAACAGCCAGCCGCCCGGAATTTGCGCCAGACAGTAAGCCCAGGCGAAAGCAGAGAAGATCCAGCCCATCTGGCTGGGGTTAATTCCCAGCGCCGCCGACATATCCTTACCGGCAATGGCGAGAGTGGTGCGATCGCCAACGTTTACCGCCGTCACAAAAAACAGCATGATCACGATATGCCATCGGATATTGGTTTTTTTGGCGTAAGCGACTCCCTCAAGATTATTTACCTGACTCATAACGAACCACCTTAATTTTTCTGAATAATATTTTTTGCGAAAATGATGACCAGGGCAATAGAGAGAAGATAGGCAGTTAAATAGCATCAGACAATGTGCATTTGCATAACAAAGCACCCGGTTTTTATTGCGCTATTTAATAGAGGGAATTAGTTGAAGTTGGTCACAAATATTAATTTAGCAGAGGAAGCATTAATGACAATAGTGAGTAGATTGTTATTATTTTGCTGCTATTTCCCGAAAAAATGTTGCCAGAAATAAATAAAAAAGCAGCGAGCCAGGCCCACTGCTTTTCCGTTGCTGCATTCGCAATTGATTACATCACCGCAGCAAAGGCTTCCGCTACCTGATGCACATTGTTGGCATTCAGACCCGCCACGCACATACGGCCACTGGCAATCAGGTAAACACCAAACTCGTCACGCAGACGATCAACCTGCTGGGCGCTGAGGCCGGTATAGCTGAACATGCCGCGCTGCTTTAGCAGGTAATCGAAGTTAGCGCCCGGCACCGCAGCCGCGAGTACCGACACCAGTGACTGACGCATTTCGAGAATACGCAGACGCATCGCTTCCACTTCCGCCAGCCAGCTGGCTTTCAGCGCCTCGTCATTCA
The DNA here is from genome assembly GCF_017875465.1 of Winslowiella toletana. Classification (NCBI taxonomy): domain Bacteria; kingdom Pseudomonadati; phylum Pseudomonadota; class Gammaproteobacteria; order Enterobacterales; family Erwiniaceae; genus Winslowiella; species Winslowiella toletana. Next base: position 2,767,179 of record NZ_JAGGMQ010000001.1, on the reverse strand, counting down.
GCACACAGGAAACCACCTGCGCACCGAAGTTCGGCGGGCTGGAGTAGTTGCGACGGACGGTGGCTTTTAACTGGCCCAGCACGCGAGAAGCTTCATCGGCGTTATCACAGACGACCGACAGGCCGCCAACGCGTTCGCCATACAGCGAGAAGATCTTCGAGAATGAGTTGCTGACCAGCGCAGGCAGACCGGCGGCAGCGATGGCGCGGATAGCATAGGCATCCTGTTCCATGCCGGCGCCAAAGCCCTGATAAGCGATATCAAGGAATGGCACCAGTTCATGGGCTTTCAGCACTTCAGTGGTGATATCCCACTGCGCGTCGGTCAGATCGGCGCCGGTCGGGTTGTGGCAGCATGGATGCAGCAGCACGATGCTCTGCTTCGGCAGCGTTTTTAATTTGGCGATAAAGGCGTCAAATTTCACGCCATTAGTTTCAGCATCAAACCACGGATAAGTGTCGACTTCGATACCCGCGCCGCCAAAAATCGCCACGTGATTTTCCCACGTCGGATCGCTGACCCAGACGCCAGAATTCGGGAAGTAATGTTTCAGGAAATCAGCACCCACTTTCAGCGCGCCGGAACCGCCGAGCGTCTGAATGGTGGCGATACGTCCCGCTTTTAGCGCCGGATGGTCAGCGCCAAACAGCAGTGGCGCAATCGCATTGCGATAGGCAGGCAGACCTTCCATTGGCAGATAGAGCGATGCGCTATGTGGCTGTGCGTTCAGACGCTCTTCTGCTGCGGCCACCGCCTGCAACTGAGGAATAACACCCTGTTCGTTATAATACAAACCGATGCTTAAATTCACCTTATGCGGTCGCGTGTCCTGTTTGAAGGTCTCCATTAACGAGAGAATTGGATCGCCGGCGTAGGCATCAACGTTTTGAAACACGGTGCAGATCTCCATAGCTTGGTTTTAAGTCAGCCGCGCTGCGCGCATGGCTGGAATATTCTTCAGACGCCGCTGTAGCGTCCCGGACGATGATTCATGGCAATCAGCAGATTGAGGATCACTGCGCCACCAATCGACACTGCCAGCATCGGCAGTGATACCACAAACAGGGATGCCAGCACCACGCAGGTATCAACTGCCATCTGCAATTTCCCGGCGCGAATACCAGAACGATCCTGCAACCACAGCGCAAGGATATTAATCCCGCCGAGGCTGGCTTTGTGGCGAAATAACACTATAAACCCAATTCCCATTATCAGGTTACCGAACAGTGTCGCATAAAACGGGTTCAGCGCATCAAAATGGACAAAAAGTGGATGCAACTGGGTAAAAATTGATACCAGCCCCACTGCCGCAAAGGTTTTCAGCGTAAATGCCCAGCCCATCCGGCGTACCGCCAGCCAGTAGAATGGCAGGTTGATGAGAAAGAATGCCAGACCGAACGAGCAGTGCGTCAGGTAGCTGATTAAAAAGGCAATGCCAGCGGTGCTGCCGGTAAGTGCACCAGCCTGTTTAAGCATCACTACGCCAAAAGAGACCATCAGCGTGCCAGTCACTATCGCGATAAGATCTTCAATATGGGTATGGGGGATTTTTTCTGGTGCTACGAGGGGTTGCGCAAGGTTAGCCATCAGTCTGATTCTCAAGTTATTGACGCAATCAGACTGCAAAAAGCGCACCAATCCGGCAACTTTTGCGGTTGCCGGATGGTGCCAGCGAATTAACCCATTGATAACTAAGGCGCTTTATTGCTCTATTTCGTGCATAATTTCACTCTAAAACAGTCAAATCACGCACATAAACATAAAATTTTGCACAGATTACGCAAATCTGATTACTTTAATGCACCAAAATTGCACATCACGCACTATTCTGGCGCAAAGCACTCTCTGGCAGCATCATCAGGCCATTCTCTTTCAGGCGATTCAGCACCACCGAAGTTTTTACGTGGGCCACACTCTGGTGTCCGGCAACTAACTGGCTGATTAAAGCGCTCAATCCGGCCAGGTCAGCGACCGCCACTTTTAACAGATAATCGGCGTCGCCGGTGGTTTTGTAAGCATCAACTATCGACGCCTGCTCCGCGACCATACGATGAAAACTCTCAACGTATTCTGAGGTGTGGTTAATCAGGCGTACTTCGATTAAACCGATCATGCCGAGACCGACCGCATCCGGCGACAGTCGCGCGTGATAGCCGAGGATTAAATTGGCCTGTTCAAGATTGATACGGCGACGCGAACATTGCGATGCCGAAAGGCCCACTAAATCACTCAACTCCTGATTGGTCAGACGACCATTGGTTTGTAATAAAGTCAGTATTTTAAGGTCGTAATCGTCGATGCTGGTCATTACCGATCCATGTTATCTGTAGGGGCGTCGTGCCCTTACAGATAACCGCAATCGTCGCGTTGTTGTCCAACACTATTTTCTGATGGCTGCGGGGAGGTTTACCCAGGGACGGCGTTCTCGCCGCTCAGTTACTCATCGTCGTACTGCGGTCCGGCATAATTATCGAAACGCGACCACTGGCCGTTAAAGGTCAGACGCACAGTACCGATTGGTCCGTTACGCTGCTTACCAAGAATGATTTCAGCAATGCCTTTCATATCGCTGTTTTCGTGATACACCTCATCGCGATAGATAAACATAATCAAGTCGGCATCCTGCTCGATGGAACCGGATTCACGCAGATCGGAGTTCACCGGACGCTTATCGGCGCGCTGCTCAAGCGAGCGGTTAAGCTGCGACAGCGCCACCACCGGCACCTGCAACTCTTTGGCCAGTGCCTTCAGCGAGCGGGAGATCTCGGCAATTTCCAGCGTACGGTTATCGGACAGTGACGGTACGCGCATCAATTGCAGGTAGTCGATCATAATCAGGCTTAAGCCGTCATGTTCACGGAAAATACGCCGTGCGCGTGAACGGACTTCGGTCGGCGTCAGGCCAGAAGAATCATCGATATACATATTCTTCTTCTCCAGCAGAATCCCCATCGTGGCGGAGATGCGCGCCCAGTCTTCATCGTCCAGCTGTCCGGTACGAATACGTGTCTGGTCGACGCGCGACAGTGACGCCAGCATACGCATCATAATCTGTTCGCCAGGCATCTCCAGACTGAAAATCAGCACCGGTTTATCCTGCAACATCGCGGCGTTTTCACACAGGTTCATCGCAAAGGTGGTTTTACCCATTGATGGACGTGCCGCAACGATAATCAGATCCGAACGCTGCAAACCGGCGGTCTTTTTATTAAGATCCTGGTAGCCGGTATCGACGCCCGTCACGCCGTCATGCGGCGTCTGATACAGCGATTCAATCCGCGAGACGGTGGCTTCCAGAATCTGGTCGATGCTTTTCGGCCCTTCATCTTTACTGGCGCGGTTTTCTGCGATCTGGAAGACGCGTGATTCCGCCAGATCCAGCAGATCGACACTGGTGCGCCCCTGCGGATCGTAACCGGCGTCGGCGATCTCATTCGCTACCGAGATCATTTCGCGCACTACCGCACGTTCGCGCACAATATCCGCATAAGCGCCGATATTCGCCGCACTTGGTGTATTTTTTGACAGTTCGGCCAGATAAGCAAAGCCGCCAACCATATCCAGCTCGCCCTTCTGTTCCAGCGATTCAGAGAGGGTGATCAGGTCAATCGGTTTGCCCATCTCCAGCAGGCGCTGCATTTCACCGAAGATCAGGCGATGCGGACGGCTGAAGAAGTCCTGCGCCACTACACGCTCGGCAACGTTATCCCAGCGTTCGTTATCCAGCATTAAACCGCCCAACACCGACTGTTCCGCTTCCAGCGAATGCGGCGGCAACTTCAGCCCTTCCATCTGGCGGTCACGGGTTTCGCTTGCGCGAGGTTCGCTTGATTTGTTGGTGGGTTTATTTCCTGCCATAGTGGATGCAATACCGAAAATCAGTTGAGAAGACGCGCAAGTATATACCCAAAGTCATTGAAGTTGCAGCAAGGCAGCAAATGAACGAGTCCAGCGGAACTGACTCAGGTCAGTGATGCGAGTAAGTGAGTGCGGCTAACGCCGCTGCGGCTTAAAGGGCGATGGGGATAACGGTTTGTACAGGTTAGATCTTGATATCAGTCACGCTAAATCAACAGGAGTGAACATGGCAAAGCGTATTCAGTTCAGCCAGCATGGCGGCCCGGAAGTGTTGCAACTGGTGGATTTTGCTATCGCCGATCCGGCAGCCAATGAAGTACAGGTGGAAAATAAAGCGATAGGTATCAACTATATCGATACTTATATCCGTAGCGGACTCTATCCGACGCCAGCGATGCCTTCAGGTTTAGGCACCGAAGCGGCTGGTGTAGTGACCAAAGTGGGTTCAGCCGTCAGCGTGCTGAAGCCGGGTGACCGCGTGGTATATGCGCAATCTGCGCTCGGGGCTTACAGCGAGTTGCATAATGTCAATGAGGATCGCGTAGCGTTGCTGCCGGACGCTATCTCTTTTGAGCAGGGCGCGGCTTCTTTCCTGAAAGGTCTGACGGTGCACTATCTGTTGCGCCAGACTTACGAAGTGCAGCCGGATGAAACTTTTCTGTTTCATGCCGCTGCGGGCGGCGTCGGTCTGATCGCCTGCCAGTGGGCAAAAGCGCTGGGCGCTCATCTGATTGGCACCGTCGGTTCGGCGGAAAAAGCCACGCTGGCGAAAAATGCCGGCGCCTGGGCCACAATTAATTATCGCGAAGAGAATATTGCCCAGCGTCTGAGCGAGCTGACCGACGGTAAAAAAGTGCGGGTAGTGTATGACTCGGTAGGTAAAGACACCTGGGAAGCCTCGCTTGACTGCCTGCAACGCCGCGGTCTGATGGTCAGCTTTGGCAATGCGTCCGGTCCGGTTACCGGCGTCAATCTCGGCATTCTGTCACAGAAAGGCTCGCTGTATGTCACCCGTCCGACACTGTTTGGTTATGTCACCAATCGTGAAGAACTGGAACTGGCCAGCAGCGAACTGTTCTCACTGATTGCCAGCGGCGCGATTAAGGTCGATGTCGCGGAACAGCAGAAATTTGCGCTGGCGGATGCACAGAAGGCGCATACCACGCTGGAGAGTCGCGCCACTCATGGTTCAAGCCTGCTGATTCCCTGATCGACAAATGCAAACGGGGCTTCCCGAAGGAAGCCCCTTTTTTCTTTCTTTTTTTTAGTTCGCGCTGTTTGTAGGGTCAGCGGCGATGAATTCGTGTTCGACTCAACGGAATCCATCCTGGCAGAAAACATAAGTAAAAAATATGTTTAATTGCAAAAAACTGCTAAGCAAAACCGCGTGGTGTGATCCAGCCCGCATTCTGCCCGTCTGTTTATTACGCAAGCCTTTGATTGTTCAGCGCGAGGTCCAGTCACGTCGTCTTATTTTCGGCTTCTGACAGGCGCGGTAAATCCATACTGCCACCACCGCCAGAATCAGCCACGGCAACATTTTTATAACAATCGCAAACAGTCCGCCCACCATCATCACCAGGGTGGCGACCACTAATGCTGCCAGTACGCCCAGAACAGAAACACCGGTCAGCAGCAACATTAAAAAGAATCCAAGCACAAACAGGATTTCCATACGGCATACTCCACATGATTAGCTACTGCATAGCTATTACAAGAAATATGCCAGGTTGCAGGAAAGTACAGGCCATTGAAAATAGGGGTATTTATGGAATGCAACCTTGAGGGAGTTGGTGAAAATAATCAACAAGTGGTTTAATTTTAACTGATTATGGTTGTCCACGGGCGGCGAGAACGCCGCCCGGAATCAAACCGCTGCCGGAATTTTATCCGCTACCAGAGACAGCGCCTTTTCCAGCACTTCCACATCGGCCCCGGCTTTATGGGCGTTTTCGCTCAGATAGCGACGCCACTGACGCGCGCCCGGAATCCCCTGGAACAGCCCCAGCATATGGCGGGTGACATGGCCAAGGTAAGTCCCCTGCGCCAGCTCACGTTCGATATAGGGATACATCGCGCGCACTACTGCGACCGGATCGCTGTCAGCCACTTCGAGGCCGAACAGCTGGCGATCCACCTGCGCCAGAATGCCCGGGTTCTGATAGGCTTCACGTCCCATCATCACGCCATCAAGATGCTGCAGATGTTGCTGCGCTTCGGCCAGCGTCTTCACGCCGCCATTCAGCGCCATCGTCAGCTGCGGAAAATCACGCTTCAGCTGATAAACGCGATCGTAATCCAGCGGCGGGATCTCACGGTTCTCTTTCGGGCTTAAACCGGAGAGCCAGGCTTTGCGCGCATGGATAATAAACATCTCACAGCCGCCCTGCGTCGCCACGGTGCCAATAAAATCACACAGGAAGGCATAGCTATCCTGCTCATCGATACCGATACGGGTTTTAACCGTCACCGGTATCGACACCACATCACGCATCGCTTTAATGCAGTCGGCAACCAGCTGCGCTTCACCCATCAGGCAGGCGCCAAAACGTCCGTTCTGCACCCGATCGGACGGACAACCGACGTTAAGATTGATTTCGTTATAACCGCGCGCTTCAGCCAGTCTGGCGCACTGCGCCAGCGCAGCCGGATCGCTGCCGCCCAGCTGTAACGCTACCGGCTGCTCCTCTTCACTCCAGGCGAGGTAATCCCCCTTGCCATGGATAATCGCGCCGGTGGTCACCATTTCGGTGTACAGCAGCGTCTGGCGCGTCAGCTGACGATGAAAATAGCGGCAGTGGCGATCGGTCCAGTCAAGCATGGGGGCGACGGAAAAACGGTGAGCAGGCAGATTCTGGGTCATGAAAAACGATAACTCTGTGGGGGTGAATCGATGTCGATAATATGCGCAATGATATCACAGAATCATGCAGGGGCGAGGAATGCTGGGGTTGATATTTGCAGGTGAACGGCGTGTGTGGTGATAAAAGTTGTATCGCGGTTTACGTCGCGTGGGAGCTGGCAGACATTTTGAATGAGGGTTTACTATATAAAGTGAAGGGGAAAAATGTCGCTAGTGTCACCTAATGATAAATAACCAGGTGTTGCCATGATGGTCTCAGGCGTATGATCCCCGTACTTATAATTCTGTTCAAGGGAATGATATGCAGATTATGCGCATGAGCTATGCCGACCTTACGAAGGGTGGAGGGGAAGCAAAATTGCACGTTTATGGTGTAGGTACTTTTCCCGTTTTCAGTGGTCAGGCTCCTTACACTAATGATCCCAATTGCACTTTTCAGGTAAATAGCGCCATACCAATCGGAAGATATTGGATCGTTGACAGGCCAGAAGGTAGCACTATGAATCAGCTAAGGGGATCGGTTATAGATTGGTGGAATAATTCGAATCGGAAGGAATGGTTTGGACTCTTCAACTCACAGACAATGACTGACAGCATTTTTATAAATGGAGTTTCGCGTGGTGGATTTCGGTTACATCCTCTTCGCCCCGATGGTTCAGGAGTAAGTGAGGGATGCATTACATTTTCGCGAAACACAGATTTTTATACTGTCAGAAATTCGCTTATCAAGCGCAATAAAGTAAAAGTCCCCGGTTCGCGGAGTGGTTTAATCGCATACGGCTATGTTGACGTACAGGGGGAAAGTGACTTTGCTAACTGCAAGATACGGTAAGAACGTCATATTGTTCATTGGGTGTTTTATTGTGGCTCTTTTTCTTTCTCGCTACGGGATGCCTTTGCATTCTGTTACCAGCTATTTAGTTGATGAGGCGCATAGCTTTTTTGACAAATATCAGCCAGATATTTATGAGCCTGATTCTGACCCTGCGTCCTTTGCAGCATTAGTTGTTGCTGTAACTGTTTATGCCATGATTCTTTATTATATTATCAAAAAGATCGCGTTTTATTTTCGCAAACGATAAAACAGATATCCTCTCTGCTGTCACTTTAAGATGAAAAACTTAATTTTATCATGACTGAACTGACAGATAATCAATTCTACACCACTCCATGGGCGAGGGATCCCTCGCCCCCAGCCGTAATCAGAAGTTAAAACCGAGCTGCGCCATTGCGCCCCAGGTGTTGTCGTCACCGACAGAACCGGCCAGATCGAGATGTACCGAATTATTAAACGGCGATATGCCAAAACCGGCAGTGGCGACATTGGTATCGTTCGATTTCATATCCGCACGATAACCACCACGCAATTGCAGCCAGCTAAACAGGCGGTACTCGGCACCGACACCAGCGTACTGGCTATCCTGCTGAGTTTTAAAACGCTTGGTTGGGGTCAGATCGACATCGAGACTGGTGGTCAGCCGTTCGGTATGCCAGGAGACACCGGAAGTCACCAGTGGGCGGATCTGGTAAGTATCGGTGTAGCCACTCACCTCTTTGGTATCGATATCACGCGAAATCAGGTTCTGCGCACTTAAACCCAGCGTCCAGTTGTCGCCAATATCGGTCGCCAGACCGGCATCAAGGTTAAAACCGGTGTTACTGTTTTTATAGCGGCCTTCGGTAAAGTCCGACTTGTCGTAGTTATAAACCGACACGCTGTAGTTATACAGGTACGTTTTCTGCAGTTTTGGCGTTACGCCCACCGATACCGGATGACCGGCGACATTAAACTCATGCGCCACGGCAATACCATAATCGGTAACAATCGCCCCGCGTCCCAGACCGGCGGAGGTGAGACGATCTTCGTCACCCGGCAGCGGCAGCACGGTGCCATCTGCTACACCCTGCAAATAATCGATATCGCTCTGCGATACATCGGTCGCCAGATGGGCGGTGCCGTAGGCTTTCGTGACAAAAGCAAACGGCAGCACTTCATTTGGTACCGCCACCACAATGGCCGCACCAGCGGAACCCTGGGCAGTATTGCCGCGCAGACCACGCAGCTGTCCAGCCAGATCGCCTGCGGCAGCCTGTAACTTAGGATAGTTGGCAAGACTTAAATCATCGGTCAGGCCGCGGTAACCATCCACGGAATCCGAAATATCATCAACTTTATCAACCAGCTTATCTTTATCCGTCAGCTGCACGCCCACAGACGGGATAATCACGCTGACATCGTCGTCTGGCTGCGCTTTGGTCAATAACGCCGGGTTAGCTAATGGCGCAGTGCCATAGGTTGAGGAGGCCACACCAGTGCCGCCCATTGCGTCGTTACGTGCATCAAAATAGTTGCCTGCCGCAATCCCGCTAAACGGCACCATTAGCAGTGCATTTAATACGATGGGATGAGAAGTCCTGAAAATACGCTTTGATAAATTTGCCATTTGCCTGAAACCACCCGAATTGAAATTTACACGCTAAATGCACGCAGAATGCCCCTACCCTGATAATGCGCATCCGGGTGGAGTGTTATTGCCGTGAACTCACTCGCTTTAAGTGGGCTTATCTGGTGATTGGAGTTTGTGGAATCTGTTAATGAACTAACGATTAACTCTAAAAAAACCAGAGGAAAATCAGTTAGCCAGATAAGCATTATTTAACAGTAGACCGGTTTTTTTCTGACTGCAAATCGGAAAAATGGCTGACAAGTCGTTAGTGGCGGGATTTGACACAAAAAACACCGATAAGCCGAACTGTTGATTTACCACTATTTCAGATAAATGTTGTTTAACTTACCTGCTTTCAGAATGTTAATGATTATTCAACTTGCCACTGGCGAAAACTGAGCATTCGGCGTTTTTTGCTGCACGTGATAAAATAACATCTCATTTCGGTCCGGAGATTCATCATGAGCGCCATCCTTCCTGAACAACTTTTGTCGCAGGCAGAACAACTCTGTCAGCAGCGCAATGTGCGACTGACCCCGCAGCGTCTGGAAGTTTTACGTCTGATGACTGAACAGAAAGGCGCGATCAGCGCTTATGATCTGCTCGATTTGCTGCGGGTATCGGAGCCACAGGCGAAGCCGCCGACGGTTTATCGTGCGCTCGATTTTCTGCTGGAGCAGGGCTTTATTCACCGCGTGGAATCGAATAACAGCTATGTGGTGTGTCATCATTTCGAAGAGGCGGAACACAGTTCGGCGATGCTGATTTGTGATCGCTGTGGTTCGGTTAATGAGAAGCATGCGGCAGGGGTGGAAGATATTTTGCAGGTACTGGCGCGTCAGTCAGGCTTTGTATTACGCCATAGCGTGATTGAAGCACATGGATTGTGTGTGGGGTGTCGTGAAGTGGAAGCCTGTACGCATCAGGAAAATTGCGAACACGATCATACGGTAGTGAGTAATAAAAAACGCGGGCGCTAGTAGCAGAAAGGCATTAAGCGGCACACTCCGTGTGCCTTCAGCCAGGAACATGGTCCTTAAGTGGACTTTAAACCCTGGTTACCAGCGATAATCGCTGTTTTTGGTTTCCCAATCCTTGACTTCTTTTTCCGCCTCTTCCTTAGCGTAACCATAACGTTCCTGGATTTTACCTACCAGTTGATCGCGTTTACCTTCGATCACCGTCATGTCGTCATCGGTAAGTTTGCCCCATTTTTCCTTCACTGTACCTTTAAACTGTTTCCAGTTACCGCCGGCTTGGTCGCTATTCATAATATAATTCCTCTACCTTAGGTTATAACAGTTTTGGTGTTTCGTATTAGCTACGCCTCTACTGTTAGAAGAAAACGCTGTCCATTTGCTAATCACACAGATAATTATAGTCAATGAAAGTGGAAAGCACGCAATAAGCCAGCCATTTACGCTGAAGCAGGAGCCTGAATTAAGATTAACACGCTGAAATATATCGATTTTAAAGTGATTATCTCTGCGAGACCGAGCCGTAAGTAAATATTTCAGCGAGGAAACCAGCTGTCATTTTGCCAGTGGCGTCGCCAGATAAACCATAGCGAAACGCCGCGCAATAACAGAAACACCATCACTGCCAGCCATAAGCCGTGATTGCCCAGCCAGGGTAACGTCAGCAAGGTAAGGCCATAACCGAGTGCGGCAATCGCCATACCATTGCGCATCTCACTGCCACGCGTGGCGCCAATAAACATGCCATCCAGCAGATAACACCAGACGCCAGCAACCGGCAAAATCACCTGCCAGATAAGGTAGCGATCGGCCATCGCGCGCAATTCGGGTAATGATGTCAGCATTGAGACAATCCACTCGCCGCTAACGAGGTAAATCAGCGAAAAGCTCAGCGCAACCAGACCCGCCTGGCGGCAGGATGCGTGCCAGACGCGCAGCAGCTTGCTGCTGTCACGCGCGCCGTATGCTTCACCGGAATAAGCTTCTACTGCATAAGCGAAACCATCCAGTGCATAGGCGGTAAAGGTGAGGAACATCAACAGCACCGCATTAACCGCTACGACTTCGCTGCCAAGACGCGCGCCGAGGACAGTTAATGAAGCGAAGCAGATTTGCAGCATCAATGAACGCAACATAATGTCGCGATTCAGACGCAGCAGGCGTTTGAAATTGCCGCGCCAGCCATTTTTCAGCAAGTTAAATGAAACACCGCGCAATTTAAGCACTCGCCATACCATCAGCAAGCCGATCAGCAGTGTGACATATTCGGCAATCGCGGTCGCTGCAGCCGCGCCCTGCACGCCCCAGCCAAGGCCGGTGACAAACCATAGCGCCAGCAGGATATTCACCAGATTGCCAGCCACCAGCAGAATCACCGGCGCACGCGCATACTGCACGCCAAGCAGCCAGCCGAGGATCACCAGATTGGCCAGCGTAGCCGGCGCGCTAAGCCAGCGCACCGACATAAACAGATGCGCCTGATACAGCACTTGCGGATTACCACCCACCACCGAGGTCGCCAGACGACTGAGCGGCTCTTTAAACGCCACAAACAGTACACCGGCCACCAGCGCCATCAGCAGTGGTTGCATCAGCGCGCGCGCCAGCGCCGGTTTATCGCCAGCGCCAAACGCCTGCGCGGTTAAGCCGGTGGTGCTCATCCGCAGAAACAGCAGCAGCATAAACAGGAAACTGGTCGCCGTAGTGCCGACCGCAACGCCGCCCAGATAGGCTGGGCTGTCAAGATGGCCAATAACGGCAGTATCCACCAGTCCCAGCAATGGCACGGTGATATTGGAGAGGATCATCGGCAGCGCCAGCCGCCAGAGGTTTTTATCAGTAGCAGTAAACAATCGCACAGGCTGCTTCCACAACGCGATTAAGCGGCACAGCAGAGCTGGCGCAACAATGGGGGTGAGATAAAGACGTTTACCTGACGCGCGCCCTCAGAAAGAGATCAGCGCGCGCAGGAAGCAACGGAATCGCTTACAGCCAGTTACCGTTACGGATCACACCAACCGCCAGGCCTTCGATGGTCAGGGTTTGCTGACGCAGGTCGATAACAATCGGCTGAAATTCACTGTTTTCCGGCAGCAGCTGCACCATGTTACCCTGCTTTTTCAGGCGCTTAACCGTCACTTCATCATCAATGCGCGCCACAACCACCTGGCCATTACGCACATCCTGGGTTTTATGCACGGCCAGCAGATCGCCATCCATAATACCGATATCTTTCATCGACATACCGCTGACACGCAGTAAAAAGTCGGCATTAGGTTTAAACAGACTGGCGTCAACCTGGAAGTGACCTTCAATATGCTGTTCCGCCAGCAGCGGTTCGCCTGCGGCGACGCGGCCAATCAGCGGTAAGCCGGTCTCCTCTTCCATCATCAGCCGGATGCCGCGCGAAGCGCCAGATACAATCTCGATCACGCCTTTACGCGCCAGCGCTTTCAGATGCTCTTCCGCTGCATTAGGAGAGCGAAAACCTAATTGCGAGGCGATTTCGGCGCGTGTAGGCGGCATACCGGTCTGACTAATGTGGTCACGAATCAGATCATATACCTGCTGCTGCCTTGCCGTTAATGCTTTCATACCGCCCCCTGGTTGTTTATACAGTCGCTGTGAGTATATACAGGTATTTGCCAGCTGAAAAGCGAAAGCTGTGTAAAAAACAGCAGTTTGGCGATTTCTGCCGGCTTACGTCCAATACGACCACAGCAGCATGATCCACACCATCAGGGCCAGCAAAATAGAGAGTAATACCGCCGCCGATCCCATATCTTTGGCGCGTCCGGAGAGCGGATGATGCTCGCTGCCGATGCGGTCCACAACCGCCTCAATCGCGCTATTCAGGATCTCGACAATAATCACCAGCAGCACCGAGCCAATCAGCAGCACGCGTGTGATGGCATCCACATCCAGCCAGCAGGCGACGATAATCGCAATCACTGCGGCGACGGACTCCTGGCGAAATGCAGCTTCATGCTGCCAGGCCGCACGTATTCCTTTCCATGAATAACCTGCCGCTTTTATGATGCGAGTCAGACCGGTGACATTATTTGCCATAATGATGGAACCCTTTGAGATGTTTAACGTCAACTTGTGGGTGGCGCACGTATTGCAACACAACAGATCTTAATAGCGCTTTCTGGTATGCTTGCCGCGCTTTGCTAACAAGAGGCTTCATGTTGTCTATGTCAGGTTGGCGTAATTTCTACTACAAGTTACTAAACTTACCACTCTCATTTTTGGTGAAGAGTAAAGCTATTCCGGCCGATCCGGTAGCAGAACTTGGGCTCGATACGTCGCGTCCTATTATGTATGTATTGCCTTATGATTCAAAGGCGGATCTGCTGGCGCTGCGAGCGCAATGTCGCAAACGCGACTTGCCCGATCCGCTGGAGCCGCTGGAAATCGATGGCACGGTTTTGCCACGTCATGTGTTTATCCATGACGGCCCGCGCGTCTTTCCCTATTTCGTGCCTGACCCTGATTCGGTAAAACTGTTCCACGACTATCTGGACCTGCATCGCAGCAATCCCGATCTGGACGTGCAGATGGTGCCGATTTCGGTGATGTTTGGCCGGGCGCCGGGTCGCGAAGTACAGGGCGAACAGACGCCGCATCTGCGCGTACTGAATGGCGTGCAGAAGTTCTTTGCCGTTATCTGGCTGGGACGCGACAGCTTTGTGCGCTTCTCACCGACCGTCTCGCTGCGCCGGATGGCCACCGAACACGGCACCGATAAAACCATCGCGCAGAAACTGGCGCGCGTCGCGCGGATGCACTTTGCCCGTCAGCGTCTGGCGGCGATAGGCCCACGCCTGCCGGTGCGTCAGGAGCTGTTTGGCCGCCTGTTGCAATCAAAAGCGATCGCCAAAGCGGTGGAAGATGAAGCGCGCACGCGTAAAATCTCCCATGAGAAGGCGCAGCAAAACGCCATTGAACTGATGGAAGAGATTGCCGCTGACTTCTCGTATGAAGCGATTCGCCTCACCGACCGCATTATGGGCTGGACGTGGAGCAAGCTGTATCAGGGCATCAACGTCAATGGCGGCGAACGCGTGCGTCAGCTGGCGCAGGATGGTCACGAGATCGTCTACGTGCCCTGCCACCGCAGCCACATGGACTATCTGCTGCTCTCCTACGTGCTCTATCATCAGGGGCTGGTGCCGCCGCATATCGCCGCCGGGATTAACCTGAACTTCTGGCCAGCGGGCCCGATTTTCCGTCGTCTTGGCGCGTTCTTTATTCGCCGCACCTTTAAAGGCAATAAACTTTACGCCACGGTGTTCCGTGAATACCTCGGTGAACTGTTTACCCGCGGATATTCGGTGGAATACTTCGTCGAAGGCGGACGTTCGCGCACCGGGCGACTGCTCGATCCAAAAACCGGCACCCTGTCAATGACCATTCAGGCGATGCTGCGCGGCGGCAACCGCCCGATCACGCTGGTGCCGATCTATATTGGCTATGAGCATGTGATGGAAGTGGGCACTTACGCCAAAGAACTGCGCGGCGCCACCAAAGAGAAAGAAGGCTTTATGCAGATGGTGCGTGGCTTACGCAAGCTGCGTAACCTCGGCCAGGGCTACGTTAACTTTGGTGAACCGCTGCCGCTGATTAACTATCTGAATAACCATGTGCCGGAATGGCGTGATTCGATCGACCCGATTGAAGCACAGCGCCCGGCCTGGCTGACGCCAGCGGTCAATGATATCGCTCAGCGCGTTATGGTGCGGATTAACAACGCCGGTGCCGCTAACGCCATGAACCTGTGCGTCACCGCGCTGCTGGCTTCACGCCAGCGCTCGCTGACCCGTGAGCAGCTCACCGAGCAGCTTGAGTGCTATATTCAGCTGCTGCGCAACGTGCCTTACTCGCCAGACGCCACGGTGCCGGATCTCAGCGCCACCGAGCTGCTGGAGAGCGCGCTGGGCATGAATAAGTTTGAAACCGAGCAGGACAATATCGGCGACATCATTATTCTGCCGCGTGAGCAGGCGGTGCTGATGACCTACTACCGTAACAATATCCATCATATGCTGGTGTTACCGGCGCTGATTGCCGCCATTGTGCAGCAGCATCGCGAGCTGTCGCGGGCGGAACTGTTACGTCAGGTCAGCGTAATCTATCCGATGCTGAAAAGTGAGCTGTTCCTGAGCTGGAATAAAGAGCAGCTGCCACAGGTGCTGGATGCGCTGATTACCGAGCTGGCGCGCCAGGGTCTGATTACCGCTGATGACAGCCACTTGCGTCTGAGTCCGGCGCGCTTCCGTACGTTGCAGCTGCTGGCTGCTGGCGTGCGTGAAACGCTGCAGCGTTATGCCATCACCTTCTCGATTCTCAGCGCTAACCCGGCGATTAACCGTGGTTCACTGGAAAAAGAGAGCCGCACGATGGCGCAACGCCTGTCGGTGCTGCATGGTATTAACGCGCCGGAGTTCTTCGATAAAGCAGTATTCTCAACGCTGGTGCTGACCTTACGCGATGAAGGCTATATCAGTGATACCGGTGATGCGCTGATTGAGCAGACGCAGAAGGTTTACCATCTGCTGGCGGATTTGATCACCCAGGATGTACGACAGACAATTGAAAGTGCGGTGGCGCCGGAAAGCGCGCTCGCATCAGAGTAGCCCCCAGGGGCGGCGTTCTCGCCGCCCCCTGTTATTACACCGCTAACACCACGCCAATAAACAGCACCAGGCCAACATAATTATTGTTTAAAAAGGCTTTAAAGCAGGCATCGCGTTCACGCGCGGCAATCAGTTTTTGTTGATAAATAAACAGCCCTGCCGCCAGCACCATCGCCGCCCAGAATGCCCAGTTCAGCGCCATCAGCAGGCCAATCGCCGCCAGCAACAGCAGGCTGACCAGCTGTAACAAGCCAATAATCAACTTATCAAAACGCCCAAACAGAATGGCGGTCGATTTCACGCCGATTTTCAGATCGTCATCGCGATCCACCATCGCATACTGGGTGTCGTAGGCCACCGTCCAGCAGATATTGGCGAAGAACAGCAGCCAGCAGGTTAACGGCACGCTTTCGCTAACCGCCGCCCACGCCATCGGGATCGCCCAGCCAAAGGCGGCGCCCAGCACCACCTGTGGCAGATGGGTATAGCGCTTCATAAACGGATAGATCCACGCCAGCGCCAGCCCGGCAAACGACAGCCAGATGGTCATCGCATTCATCGTCAGCACCAGAGCAAAAGAGACCAGCACCAGCGCGATAAACAGCAGCTTTGCCTCTTTTTCGCTGATTGCGCCGCTGGGTAACGGACGGGATTCGGTGCGTTTAACGTGACCGTCGATGTTGCGATCGGCGTAGTCGTTGATCACACATCCCGCCGCACGCATAAACAACACGCCAAGCACAAACACCAGCAGCACATTAAGCGGCGGTAACGCCCTTCCCGCCAGCCACAGCGCCCACAGCGTTGGCCACAGCAGCAGCAGCGAGCCGATCGGTTTATCAATGCGCATCAGGCGGCAATAAGCCTGAAAACGCGTCATTTGCACAGTTCTGTCCACTTATTGCGATCCTTCTGCTGGCTGATGGTGATAGATCGGCGCCGCAGGTAAAAAGAGTTCGGTAAGGAGTAATGGTTTATTAGCCAGGCGCAGACGCGAACGGCGTCCCCACAGCGACTGAATAACGCCGGGTTCAATAAAATCACGGGTGAGTGTCGATGAGGAGAACAGATAGCGGCCAAGCGGACGGGTGCCTAACTGCTGCAGCATCGCCTCCGGGCCATTCAGCGTCGATTCCGGCACAATTGTGCGCCCGGCCAGCCAGGGAACACCGTCGCCAGATAACAGGATTTCACGCAGCCAGTAGCGCGGCTCCTGCGGCAGTAATGCCACTTCGTCACCCACCTGATCCGCGCTGATAAAGCCTTCGCGCAGTGGCGCAACGGTAACCTTCTTGCAGTGGCGTTCAAAACGCTTCGTCATCGAGTCTTCCTCCATCAGCCAGTCCAGTAGGGAGGCATTGAGCAAAGGTGACGAAACAGGAAGCCATTCGATCGCGCGCAGTAACGCAAGCGCGTTATCCGACATACGGCATCTCCGGGTAGAAAATCAGATGCCGTAGTGTAACGCAGAGCCTTGTGGAGAACACGCCACCGTCAGGGAATTGATGAAAATTATCTGGCGCGCCACGCTGAAAAAGGGTGCGCCAAAGACGCACCAATCGTCCAGCAACATCAGCAGCGTGGGGATCTCATCATCCCTTGCCTTTCACACTGCTGATAAAGGTCGCGCGTGCCGATGACGAGCCAAGACGTTCCGCCTCATTCATCAGTTTTAGCGCTTTGTCGATATCACCGGCTTTCACCGCCTGACGAATACCATTATTAAAATAGCTTTCCGTATCGTTCAGCATCAGCTCGGCTTTGGCCGCCGGTGCTGGCGCTGGTGTCGGTGCGCCGGACGGCGCGGCAACCGGCGCCGCGGCGCTGCTGCCAATCACCACCGGTTTTGGATCGGCGGAACCAAAGATTTTACCAATCATAATATTGCCGCTGTTCTGCTCGGTTTTCACCTTCAGCGACAGGGTGCCGGTAGAGGTATGCTGCACCACCGGATCCGGCACATCAGGAATGGCGTTATTCGCCCCTTCCGCATACAGCTTGGCCGGATTGATCATCGTCGAGGTGCGCGCCAGATCGTCAGTGGTGGTGTAGATCAGCAGATGAATCTGCTTCTGACCCAGCACCGGCGTCAGCTTCATGGTGCCTTCCAGCCGGTTGCCGGAGGCAATGCCCGGTTTGGCATACGGAAAATAGCTGCCGGGGAAATACGCCGCGGGCTGTAACTGCTCATCCAGCACCAGTACATTCGGCACATAGACGCGCCGGTCTTTGATAATACTGGAGAGGGTAATTTCCAGCGAACCCTGATCGGCAGGCAGTGCAATGGCGGCGACGGCGCCGCTAATATTGCCCTGATTAAGGGTCACTGATGAAGGGGTCAGCGCAATATCCTGTGACGCTGGCGGCGCGATCGGCAGCCACGAGAGACTTTGCAGTTTGTCATGGGCAATCACCGGGGCGGTTGAGACGTTTTGCGGATTCAGATTAGTGGCGGCAAAACTCGCCGATACGGCGGCAACACTCAGCGCCTGAACCAGGCAGAGTGCGATTACATGCTTTTTCATTGTTGTTTTCCTCAACATGGTCACCCGTCTTCCTCAGGCAATAGGAAGACGGGATTAACACCAGATAACCGATATTTACCCGATAATCTGTAGGGGCGGCGTTATCGCCGCCCGCTCAGACGGGTAAATTTACCACCAGGCTTCCGCCTGAATACCGAAGGAAATCTCATCGTCATCGCCACGGCTGAACTGACGGGCGCTGGTATCGCTTAACGCCGTGCCATTCGCTACGCCGGCAACATAGTTGCTGTCGCCGACGGTAGACGAGGAGTAACCCCATTTCTCATCCCATTTGGCATAGGTAGCGAACAGGCGGATCGCCGGACGCGACCAGATACTGCTGCCCGCCTGCCACTGCTGCGCTAAGGTCACTTTGTACTGGCTGTTGCGGTCGCCGGTATTCTGCGATTTCACGTTGTCGTAGCCGACTTCCAGCAGGGTGCTCATAATTGGCGTCCATTTGTACATCGGACGCGCACCGACAGTGTACCAGGTGGTGCCGTTGTCGTTATCGCGATCGACATCCTGGTACATACCGACATACATCAGGCTCCAGGTGTCATTGAAATCGATCGCACCGTGGTCGATCACGCGGATCATCGAGCCATCGTTGTTCTGCGCGGTGCCCGGACGACCATTGCGGTTCTGCGTCATGGCATCAGTGGCGTACTGGATAACAAATTTGTTCAGGCTGTCGGCAGCGCCGAAGGTCTGGGTATGCTGAATGGTGCCCATCCAGCCATCTTTTGAGTTATCGCTGGAAACACGATCATAGCCATCGGTTTCATTGGCGCTGCCGTAGTCAAAGCCGACCTCCAGTGAACCGCCCGGATTGACCTGCATCTGTCCGAGACGAACATCGAAGATATCGTTTGAGAGATTTTTGGTGCGAGTGACGCCATTGACAAAGGTCTGTGAACCACCGGCTTCACTGTTACGCGTTGCCGCCACCGAGAGCTTACCAATACCAACATCGACATTTTCGAGACCACCGCCAGGACCCGAAATATCCCAGTAGTAGAAGTCGATCATATGTACGTCGTGACGTTGATAGTAACGTTTACCGGCCCAGATATTGGCGCCTGGCAATGAATCAAACAGGTTTTTACCCACCACATTCATCTGACGTACGGCAGGTGAATCCTCTTCATAGTCGTTCTGCTGATCAACCGCATAGCCAATCATCGAATCGACGTAGAAGCTCTTCTCACCCTCTTTCCACACTTCCTGGCCGAGCTGGATTTCGGCGTAAGTTTCACACTCGTTACCGAGGCGATACTTACTGTCGGCGCCAGTGGCCTTAAAGCATTGCTGCTCGCCGCCACTACCGGTCCAGCCAATACCTGAACGTGCATAACCCTTGAAATCAACCGCAGCTGCCTGGGTTGAGATCACCGCTGCAGCCACTGCCACGGCCAGAGGATATTTACGCAGCATTATCATCTTGGTTGTTCTCCTGTTCTCATTATTACTGCTGGCGTGCTTCTACACCTGGCTCACGATGTAACCGGCGACAGGCGCGACCATCCTCACGGAATAAATGGCAACGTTGCGGCGGCAAGCCGATGGCGTATTGGGCACCTTCTTCTACCAGCACCACGTCGTTCTGGCGGTAAACCAGATTCTGACGCAGCGCAGGAATCTCGATATGGATTTGCGTTTCATTGCCAAGTTGCTCGACCACCTGCACCACGCCAGAGAGCGTGACATCAGCAACCTCACTGGGCAGCAGATGTTCCGGCCGGATGCCGAGCGACATATTGGCGCCGATCTGTACGTCGGTGCTGTCGAGCGGCAGCCAGATTTGCTGGCGGTTAGGCAGTTCGACCTGTACCTGGTCGATGGCCTTGTTAGTGACCTTCACCGGCAGGAAATTCATTCTTGGCGAGCCGATAAAACCGGCGACAAAGCGGTTGGCGGGATAGTGATACAGCTCCAGCGGTTTGCCGATTTGGGCAATACGCCCCCCCTCCAGCACCACGATTTTGTCGGCCAGCGTCATCGCTTCAACCTGATCGTGGGTGACATAAACCATGGTGCGCTGTAGCCGTTTATGCAGACGGGATATCTCAATGCGCATCTGCACACGCAGCGCCGCATCCAGATTCGACAGCGGCTCATCCAGCAGGAAGACCTGTGGTTCCGCGACCAGCGTGCGACCAATGGCCACGCGCTGACGCTGACCGCCGGAGAGCGCTTTCGGTGGGCGCTCCAGCAGATGTCCCAGCTGCAGCACATCCGCCACCTGGGTGACGCGCTGCTGAATTTCCGCTTTCGGACGGCCCGCCAGTTTCAGGCCGAAGGACATATTTTCCGCCACTGACAGATGCGGATAGAGAGCGTAAGACTGGAACACCATGCCGACGCCGCGCCCGGCTGGCGGCACCTCATTCATACGTTTATCACCAATCAGTAATTCGCCGGAGGTGATCTCTTCCAGACCGGCAATCATGCGCAGCAGCGTGGATTTACCGCAGCCCGAAGGCCCGACAAACACCACAAATTCCCCTTCAGCGATGCTCAGATTGATATCTTTCGATACCACCGTATCGCCCCAGGCTTTGGTGACATCCTTTAGCACCACGCTCGCCATTAACCTCTCCCGTCCCGTTGGTACCACTTATCGAATGGTTGCGAGTGTGTGGGATGTCATCAGGGGTGAAATCCTCCACCTGTGGCTTTTTTATGGGGGAGGAGGCAGGAGGATGAGCCAGACGTCCGGCTACGCAAATACAGGAGATAAAACAGATTTTCGTGATCGAACTGGCAAAAAATGGGGATGTTTTTTGTGGTCTGGCACGCAGAACAGCGTCAAAAAGCCATGGCGATCACAGTTCCGCCATGTGGGGCGTAGAGTCGGGGAGGATGAGGCGCAGTGCAGTTATCCGCAGACTGCTGGCGGTAAGACACTGCTAATGATTAGAGGAAAGGGAAATGTCAAAGTTCAAACTGAATACAAAAATGCTGTGGTTGTGTGCCTTAACCAGCGCCATGTTGCCCGCTGCGGCGCTGGCGAAAATTGAAGAAGGTAAGCTGGTCATCTGGATCAATGGTGATAAAGGCTACAACGGTCTGGCTGAAGTCGGTAAGAAGTTTGAACAGGATACCGGCATCAAAGTGACGGTCGAGCATCCCGATAAGCTGGAAGAGAAGTATCCACAGGTTGCCGCCACCGGTGACGGACCGGATATTATTTTCTGGGCTCACGATCGTTTCGGTGGCTATGCGCAGTCAGGCCTGCTGGCGGAGGTAAACCCGGACAAAGCGCTGCAGGATAAAATTTACCCCTTCACCTGGGATGCGGTGCGCTTTAACAACAAGCTGATTGGCTATCCGGTGGCGGTGGAATCGCTGTCGCTGATTTACAACAAAGACCTGCTGCCGCACCCGCCAAAAACCTGGGAAGAGATCCCGGCGCTGGATAAGCAGCTGCGCGCGAAAGGCAAAAGCGCAATTATGTTTAACCTGCAGGAACCCTACTTTACCTGGCCTGTTACCGCTGCCGACGGTGGCTACGCGTTTAAAAAACAGGCGGATGGCAGCTATAGCCTGAAAGATGTCGGCGTCGCCAATGCCGGTTCACAGGCTGGCCTGCAATTCCTTGTCGATCTGGTGAAAAACAAACATCTGAATGCCGATACCGACTACGCCATTGCCGAAGCGGCTTTTAATAAAGGCGAAACCGCGATGACCATTAATGGCCCGTGGGCGTGGGGCAATATTGACAGCGCGAAAGTGAACTACGGCGTAACACTGCTGCCCGGCTTTAAAGGCAAACCATCGAAGCCGTTCGTCGGGGTATTAAGCGCCGGCATCAATGCCGCCAGTCCAAATAAAGAGCTGGCGAAAGAGTTCCTTGAAAACTATCTGCTGACTGACGACGGCCTGGCGAAGGTGAACGCTGACAAACCGCTGGGCGCCGTGGCGCTGAAATCCTATCAGGAGAAACTGGCTAAAGATCCGAAGATTGCCGCCACGATGGAAAACTCGCAGAAAGGCGAAGTGATGCCAAATATTCCGCAAATGAGCGCCTTCTGGTACGCCGAACGCACCGCGGTGCTGAATGCGATCAATGGCCGCCAGCCGGTCAAAGCGGCGCTGGAAGATGCGGAAAAACGTATTACCAAATAATCGGCATGAGCGGCGAGAACGCCGCCCCTACATATTATCGTGGTCTTTGTAGGGGCGGCGTTCTCGCCGCCCGCTTTCCCCGAATAAAAGGAAGATTTAATGGCAAAATCTGCATGGTGGCGGCATAGCGCCCTGAAGTGGCTGGTTCTTGCCCTCTGCACGCTGCTTTCCGGTTATCTGGTGGTACTGATGTATGTGCAGGGCGAATATCTGTTCGCCATTCTGACACTGATACTGCTGAGCACCGGGCTGGCGATTTTCGCCCAGCGCCGCGCCTCCGCCTGGCGCTATGTCTGGCCTGGTTTAGCCGGGATGGGACTGTTTGTCCTGTTCCCGCTGGCCTGTACCATCGCCATCGCATTTACCAACTACAGCAGCACCAACCAGCTCACTTTTGAGCGCGCGCAGCAGGTGCTGATGGATCGCCAGTTTCAGTCTGGCAGCGGCTATAACTTCGCGCTCTGGCCACAGGGCGACCAATGGATTCTGGCACTGACTGGCGCTGATAATGCGCAATTTGTCTCCGCGCCATTCCGCTTTGATACGACAAAAGAGCAGACGCTGACTCTCAGTAAAACTGACGCCGCCCCCGCTGGCGAGCGCGCAATGCTGCGGGTAGTAACACAGAATCGTCAGGCTCTCGCAAGACTAACGGCACTGATGCCCGATGGCAGCCAGTTACGTATGAGTTCATTGCGCCAGTTCTCCGGCACCCAGCCGCTGTATACCCTCGGCGACAATGGCGCCCTGACCGATAAGCAGAGTGGCGTGGTGTGGTGGCCAAATGACAGTACCGGTTATTACCAGAGTAAAGATGCGACTCAGCAGTGGAGCGGCGACAAGCTCAGCCCGGGTTACACGGTGACGGTTGGCTGGAAAAACTTCCTGCGCGTGATGACCGATGAGGGGATTAAAAAACCCTTTATGGCGATCTTTGTCTGGACGGTGGTGTTCTCGGCGGTCACCGTACTGCTGACAGTGGCGGTGGGCATGGTGCTGGCCTGTCTGATGCAGTGGGAGTCGCTACGTGGCCGCGCGGTCTATCGCCTGTTGCTGATCCTGCCGTATGCGGTGCCGGCATTTATCTCCATCCTGATTTTTAAGGGGTTATTTAACCAGAGCTTTGGTGAAATTAACCTGATGCTTAACAGCCTGCTGGGAATTAAACCGGCGTGGTTTAGCGACCCGACCACCGCGCGCGCCATGCTAATTATCGTCAACACCTGGCTGGGCTACCCCTATATGATGATTCTGTGCATGGGGCTGCTGAAAGCGATTCCCGATGATCTGTATGAAGCGTCGGCAATGGATGGCGCCACGCCGATGCAGAACTTTTTCCGTATCACCTTACCGCTGCTGATTAAGCCGCTAACGCCGCTGATGATCGCCAGCTTCGCGTTTAACTTTAATAACTTTGTGCTGATTCAGCTGTTAACCAACGGTGGCCCGGATCGTCTCGGCACCACCACCCCGGCCGGTTATACCGATCTGCTGGTCAGCTACACCTGGCGCATCGCCTTTGAAGGCGGCGGCGGTCAGGACTTTGGTCTGGCGGCGGCGATTGCCACGCTGATATTCCTGCTGGTTGGCGCGCTGGCCATCCTTAACCTGAAAGCCACCCGTATGAAGATTCAGTAAGGAGCGATCTATGGCTATCGTACAAAACAAATCGCAGAAGCTGCGGCTGGCCGCCACCCATCTGCTGCTGCTGGGCTTTATTGCGCTGATTATGTATCCGCTGCTGATGGTGCTGGCGATTTCGCTGCGTCCCGGTAACTACTCGATTGGCAGCCTGCTGCCGGAGCAGGTCTCCTGGGATCACTGGAAACTGGCGCTGGGATTCGCCATCACCCATGAAAATGGCAGCGTGACGCCGCCGCCCTTCCCGGTGCTGTTATGGCTGTGGAACTCGGTAAAAGTGGCGGCGATAACCGCGATCGGCATTGTGGCGCTCTCCACCACCTGCGCCTATGCCTTTGCCCGTATGCGCTTTCGCGGCAAAGCCAGTTTACTGAAGGGGATGCTGATTTTTCAGATGTTCCCGGCGGTGCTGTCGCTGGTTGCCCTCTACGCGCTGTTTGATCGTCTGGGGCAATATATTCCGTTTATCGGGCTGAACACCCATGCCGGCCTGGTATTCGCCTATCTCGGCGGCATCGCGCTGCATGTCTGGACGATTAAAGGTTATTTTGAAACCATCGATGGTTCGCTGGAAGAAGCGGCGGCGCTGGATGGCGCTACGCCCTGGCAGGCGTTTCGCCTGATCCTGCTGCCGCTTTCGGTGCCGATTCTGGCGGTGGTCTTTATTCTGTCATTTATCGCGGCGGTCACCGAAGTGCCGGTGGCGTCGCTGCTGCTGCGTGACGTTAACAGCTATACGCTGGCGGTCGGCATGCAGCAATACCTCAATCCGCAAAACTATCTGTGGGGTGATTTTGCCGCTGCGGCGGTGCTGTCGGCGATGCCGATTACCGTGGTCTTCCTGCTGGCGCAGCGCTGGCTGGTGAGCGGCTTAACCGCCGGTGGCGTGAAAGGTTAGTTTTTTTTGGTATTTGCCACTGCTAATGTAGTACCTGTGTCTTTGGCGGCCCTGCGGGCCGCCATTTTTTATTCGCGTTTCAGACGGTTGCTGTTCGCCAGCCACAGGGTGGCAACCAGGATCAGGATCGCCGCCGAATAGGCCAGGGTATCAAACGGGTTTTTATGATCGACAATAATCAGGCGGATAATCGCGGTGATGCCGATATAGATAAAATAGCGCAGCGGAAAGTGATAGCCCGACTGAAAGTACTTCACAATCAGCGCAATAAACTCGAAGTAGAGGAAATAAATCACAATACCTTCAATCAGCAGATAGGACGATGCCTGTTCGCCGGTATTCAGCAGCACATTGGCTAAGTGAATGGTCTCCTTACCCAAAAAGATAATTAAGATCACGCCCAACACCAGCAGGCCGACGTTCAATACCATCTGTAGCGCGGTCGCAATACGCGTTCCGGTAATCATGCTCACACCCTCAACAATTATTGTTATGTACCGGCACAGGCCGATGGCATCAATATGCTTTAGTGTGATGAAGATCACAAGATATGCTGGTCACCCGTAAGTAATAAAAAGGGCGGCGAGAACGCCGCCCGGCCAATATTAACGGAAGTTAATATCGCGATCGCTGGTCATATCATACAGCTGATATTTACGACCCAGCATCTGACCGCCATCACGGGTCAGCGGCGTCCAGTTGATCTGCGCACGACCACGTACCGGCCTGACGCTAAACAGATCCATTGGAATCGAGACGTAGAAGCCTTTGGTAAAGCTGCCCTCACCATACTCATCCGCAGAAACGTTAGTCATCGTCGCGTAAGCGCCGACGGTCACGCCGCTGTCGAACTGTTTGGAGATATCCACGGTGCCGCCTTTATCCTGCGCCAGATACTGACCGACACTCAGTTTTACCAGCACGCCATCCATAAAGCCTGGCTTCCAGTAACCGGTCAGATGTCCGGTTTTGGCGGTGTAGTCAGTGAAGTTCATCATGTTGTCCCAGTCACGCTGCTTCACGTAGTTGGCATCAACACCCACTGCCCAGCTGGAATCAACCGGACGGTAGATCACTTCAGCGCCGCCGCCGCCATACATGGTTTCCAGATAGCCGCCATATACCTGGCCATAGAAGCCATTGCCGAGGTACTGGAAGTAGTTAGCCTGCAGGTTATTCACATAGGCGTCATTCTGCACATACTCACGAATACGGGTACGTACGCGCGGTAGCGTAGAGTCCGGCGGCGGGTTGGTGTAGTTAAACTTGTCGTAGTTATTGATCGCGTTAACAAACACACCGCCATCAAGCACCAGATGGCTGGTCAGCCAGTAATCGACATTACCGGTAACCCCCAGCTGATACATATAGAAGCTTTCTGCACCACCCAGCGACTGGTTAAGCACCGGCGCCATGCTGAAGTTCAGGCTGCCTTTCTCGATGTAGTAACCCTGCTCGGTTTTACCCGGATCGACCGGGTTAATACGCTGCTGCTCCAGCGGTTTTTCATGGCCCAGCGGGTAACCTTCCAGCTGCTGACGCAGGCTGTCGACTTTGGTTTCGGTGGTGACCTGCGGCATGCCATAGCGGGTCTGCGTCACGTCCAGCGTATCGATATTGGCTGGCAGGTTATTCATCAGAATAACGTTGGCGCGATCCACCCCTTCCTGGGTATCACGATACTTATACTGCTCGCCGGTCACATACAGCGTCTTGCCTTTGACCTGCATATTTGGCGCATCAAGACCGGCGTTATATTTCAGGTCGCCCAGCTGGCTTCCCGCCACGGTGCCCTGCAGGAATTCTGACTGCGGCTGCGGACGATAAGCTGGCTTAGGACTGTCGATATGTGGCTGACGCATATCATTAAAATTGTTGCGCAGCGTAAAGCCGAACATATACGTATTGCCGCGCTCGTAGCTGAGGTTGATGTCAGCCCAGTCGGTAATACGGTAAATTGCGCCGACGTTGACTTTACTGTCCTGTTTCAGTCGGCCAGCAAAATCGCCGACATAATCGTTACCTTCATATTCCATTTTCAGACGCAGCGGCTGCCATGGCGTCTGATATTCAACACCACCAAACAGTGCTGACGGCCCATGGAACATCTGGCCGCCATTGATCGAACCGGAGGTGTTGCTGTTGCTGCGGGTACAGTATTTATCGCTGGCTTCACAGAACGGGTTTTTCAGCGTGCCGCTGTTGCCGAGATAACCCCAGCCCACTCCGAGGGTGAAGTCGAGCGGTCCCCAGGCTTTGCTGGCGACAAGGAATTCACTGTCAAACAGACCGGAACCGCCGAGGTCGCGCGCGCCCAGCGACACTTCAGGCAGCCAGAAATTTTCTTCCCACAGGCGCAGTTTCACATCGAAGGCTTTATCTTTATAGCTCTGGTTACCACTGAAGGTTTCCACGGTACTGTAAAGACGGGTGCGCACATCGGTGTATCGGATGGTGGTTTCCAGCCAAGGGAACAGCTGCACTGATGCGGAGTAGAAACGGTACTGATCGTTGTCGCGATAGTTCAGGCTAAACTCACCGTCCTTCGCCATACGCGCCGTCGGCACCTGCAGCAGTCCCACACCACCCATATCTGACTGTGATGGCCCAACCGGTTCAGGATAGCTTGCCGCCTGTGCCTGGCAGGCGCAGGCGACTGACAGGGATAAGAAGCTGAGAAGATAACGTTTTTTCATCAGTCAGGGATCCGGTGCGTCAAAACAGAAATAATTTGCTGGTTCAAATCTTCGTAATCGCCAGGCAATGACCAGGAAGAGAAGCCGAGATAAATGGTCGAACCCGGTTCGACTTCAATATGACGGTGATTCCAGTAGGCAATCGGCACTTCACGCACTTCACCCGATGGCGCAATCACCACCGCAAAATTGCGCTCGCCGCCCGCCAGACGGTCATGGCCGTCGAGGTAGTCGCGGGTTGCCGCACCTGGCTGCCAGCTGACATTACCGCTGCCGCTGACGGTGCCGAACAGCGTGACAGAGTTGGGTTTTGCCAGGGTATAGACATCGTATTCCCCTGACAGACGGCGATTTTCCATCGGCCTTAGTCGTACCCAGTCCGGATCGAGGTTAGCGAACTGCCGTCCGGTGACTTTCACCGCCGCCAGTTGCTGGATAACGTTAGCGATCGCCGCCGCTTTATCGCCATCACTTTCGGCGCGATAAGCGTTAAGGCGTTCGATCAGCTGCTGATACTGCTGTTGCGCTGCGGCGGTGGCCAGTTTTTCGGCAATCACCGTACCCGGCCACCAGGTTTTACCGGCCAGCGCCGGGCTGGCGACCAGCTGGGATAAATTGGCGGCGTGGCTGACAATCGCCATCTCGGCCTGCCCCGGATAATGCACTGTCACCTGGCTATCAGCAGCAGCACAGAGCGGCAGGCAGGAGATAATCCCTGCGAGGAGTAATGTTATTTTTTTCATGATTTCGCGGGCTTCAAGATAGTGGTTTCAACAGGAATGTAGTCAGCACCTAACGCCTGTTGCGTCTGGCGTACCTGACCAGTAGTGGCGTCAATCCAGAAGATGTTTTCCCACGACTTACCGCTATTGGTCATTTCGACCTCTTCACGGTAAACCCGGCAGGCAACCTGACGGCCGGCCAGATCCAGCACCTGATCTTTTTCACGGCTGAAATGGGAAACCGCGGTACCCGAACGCAGTTGCTGGTTCTCGGTCCAGCTTAGGGTACGCGTCCAGCTGTCACCATCGGCAAGCGCTAAGCCCTTCGCCAGCGGATCCTGCTGCAGATTATTGATGTCGACCAGGTTATCGGATAATCCGAGGGTTTTCACCAGTCGCCCTTTACGGGTAACCAGCATCGCCTGATCCTGGGTAATCCATTTCTGCTCGCCATCTTCGTCATAGCCCAGCACGACAAAAATACGCTGACCGTTATCAATGCGCAGATACATGCTGGCATAGGGGACTGAACGTATTCTGTCATTGGTTACGGCAACGTCATCAAGTCCGGTTACAGCAATTTTGACGGTCTCCCCAATCCCCTTTTGGGTTTGGGTACAAGCCTGAAGCAGCAGGCAGAGAAGCAGCAATGGAATATGGCGCACCTGTGTGTCCCTGAACGAATTCCGACAAAGTCAAAAAATAACCACACGGCTGTGTGGTTATGATTAATTGAACCAGCTTAACGAGTTGTGCTCGTCGTGGTTGTGGTTGTTGTACCGGTATTTGAACCGTCACCGCCGCCAGAGGCGGCTAAAGCGACACCCACCAACGCGCCAAGCGCACCAATACCGACAGCCGTAGATGCACCGGCGGACATAGCGCCCGCTTCAGCACCGGCTGCTTCACCTGCATCACCTGGCGCAGCAAAAGCGGCGGAGGCAGCAGCGAAGTACATTATGGCTGCAGTAGCACATAAGACTTTTTTCATAACTAACATTCCCTTCATTAGATGAATGGACAACTTGCCCGGATGGATTCTGGGCCACTCCAGTATAGGGCAACCAATTACCAGAAATCAGGGGGGAGAGTGGGGACAAAACAGCAGGTTAGCGCGGGCTGATATGGTATCAAAACAGCAATTATTAACAACTTGACACCTGTCATTAGGATTTAACGACAGTTAATTACAAAAACAAACAATATATCAGCATAATCATCTGATTTGTCGTTTTTAACTGAGATTATTACCAGAAAGGTGCAGAAATGCAGGGTGATTGATAATTATTGCTAACAATCAATCATTTACGGGATAAAGCATCGCAAAACCGTACCAGCAAAGCATAGAGCGATTCAGAATAATCTTGAGATAAATATGGGCGCCAGTGGAACTTTTCAGAATAAACTCAGACCATATCTGGCGTTTTTGCCAATGTAATAGCTAAAAAATGTGGCGAGGATCGCAGATGTGCAGCAGCAAATGCGCAGCGGAAAGCTGAGAAGGGCCAGCCAAAACTGGCCCTCTGACCGGCTTAACGCCAGGATTTATAGCGGTTAATCAAACCGTTAGTTGAGCTGTCATGACTGCTGACTGACTCAGTGCCACCCAGTTCAGGCAGAATACGGTTTGCCAGCTGTTTACCCAGCTCCACACCCCACTGATCGAAGGTGAAGATGTTGAGAATTGCCCCCTGGGTAAAGATTTTGTGCTCATACAGCGCAATTAACGCCCCAAGGCTGAATGGGGTGATATCACGCAGCAGGATAGAGTTAGTCGGACGGTTGCCTTCAAACACTTTAAATGGCGCGACATGTTCGACCGACTGCGCATCTTTACCCGCATCCGCAAACTCTTTCTCTACCACTTCACGCGACTTACCAAACGCCAGCGCTTCGGTCTGAGCAAAGAAGTTCGACAGCAGCTTGGCATGATGATCGCTAAGGGGATTGTGGCTAATCGCCGGGGCGATAAAGTCACATGGAATCAGCTTGGTGCCCTGATGAATCAGCTGATAGAACGCGTGCTGACCATTGGTGCCTGGCTCACCCCAGATAATCGGACCGGTCTGATAGCTGACGGGCGCACCGGTGCGATCGACATACTTACCGTTGGACTCCATATTTCCCTGCTGGAAATAGGCGGCAAAACGGTGCATATACTGGTCGTACGGCAGAATCGCTTCAGTTTCAGCGCCGAAGAAGTTGTTGTACCAGATACCGATCAACGCCAGCAGCACCGGCAGATTTTTCTCCGCTGGCGTCTCGGCGAAGTGTTTATCCATCGCATGTGCGCCGCTCAGCAGCTGCTCAAAGTTGTCATAGCCGACGGAGAGGATAATCGACAGGCCAATCGCCGACCACAGTGAGTAACGGCCACCGACCCAGTCCCAGAATTCGAACATATTGGCGGTATCAATGCCGAACTCGCCGACGGCTTTACCGTTGGTGGAGAGCGCCGCAAAGTGTTTCGCCACATGCGCGCTGTCGCCCGCAGTCGCCAGGAACCAGTCACGCGCGCTGTGGGCGTTGGTCATAGTTTCCTGCGTGGTAAAGGTTTTTGACGCCACCAGGAACAGAGTGGTTTCCGGATCGACATTCTTCAGCGTTTCAGCAATATGGGTGCCGTCAACGTTGGAGACAAAATGCATATTCAGGTGGTTTTTATACGGACGCAGCGCTTCGGTAACCATAAACGGCCCGAGGTCGGAGCCGCCAATACCGATATTAACGACATCAGTAATCGGTTTACCGGTATAACCTTTCCAGTCGCCGCTGATAATGCGCGCAGAGAAAGCTTTCATCTTCGCCAGCACCGCATTGACTTCCGGCATCACATCTTTGCCATCCACCAGGATTGGGGTATTGCTGCGGTTACGCAGCGCAACATGCAGCACCGCGCGCTCTTCAGTGCGGTTGATCTTTTCACCGGCAAACATCGATTTAATCGCGCCCTGCAGATCGGTCTCCGTGGCCAATGCCTGCAGCTTGTCGAGGGTTTCACTGGTAATGCGGTTTTTTGAGAAATCCACCAGCATCTGATCGTTAAAGGTGGCAGAGAATTTCGCAAAACGATCGCCATCGTTGGCAAACAGATCGGCGATTTGAACATCTTTCATCTGTTCAAAATGCTGCTGCAGTGCCTGCCAGGCAGCGGTTTGTGTCGGATTGATATTTTTCATAGCAACACTCTTTTTTATTTAAGAACCGTAATTCAGACCGGACGCCATCTTACCTGCGCAGAGAGATCGACTCTCCTTTTACTGCAACAGGTTACGGCTATGGTTTAATGCCGCGATGATGCTGGCTTTTGCCCGGGGCTAATTATAATTCAGGCTGCGGTACTGATTGCCGCACAGCGTTTCAGTATGAACACTCTTGTCGCCGAAAGGAAAAAAATTATGACGTTAACTCCCCCACTGCTGCTGGTGATCATTGGCCTCAGCTCGCTCGCCGCGCAGTGGATCGCATGGCTGTTGCGCCTGCCAGCGATTTTGCCGCTGCTGATTTTCGGCATAATGCTGGGGCCGGTCACCGGTGTTTTGCAACCCGATCTGCTGTTTGGCGATCTGCTGTTTCCGCTGGTTTCGCTGTCGGTGGCGATTATCCTGTTCGAAGGGGCGTTAACCCTGCGAGTGGATGAAATCCGTGGCCTTGGCGGCGTAGTGCGTAATCTGCTCACTGTCGGCATGCTGGTCACTTTCCTGGTGATTAGCCTCTCCTGCTGGGCCTTGCTGCACTTTCCTCCTGAACTGGCGGCGCTGGTCGGCGCGGTTACCGTGGTGACCGGGCCGACAGTGATTGCGCCGCTGATGCGAGTGGTGCGTCCCAACGCGGCGATAAATCAGGTTTTGCGCTGGGAAGGCATCGTTATCGATCCCGTGGGCGCTATCTTCACACTACTGGTATTTGAATTCATTGTGCTGCGTCAGCATGCTGAATCGTTAACGCACCTGTTCTGGACTTTAGGCCTTACCGTGGCGGTCGGTTTGATTGTCGGTGCGCTGTTTGGCTGGCTGGTCGGTAATATTCTTAAACGGGTGCTGCTGCCAGGTTATCTGCAAAACTTTGCCGTACTGGCGATTATGCTGACCGGTTTTGGCCTGTCGAATGCGCTGGCCGATGAATCAGGCCTGCTGACGGTGACGGTAATGGGCATCTGGCTGGCAAATATGCGCGATGTGGATCTCAGCGATATTATTGCTTTCAAGGAAGAGCTTTCGGCGCTGCTGATTTCCGCGCTGTTTATTATTCTGGCGGCGCGTCTGGATATTCATGCCCTGCTGGCGCTGGGCTGGCCGTTGCTGGCGCTGCTGGTGATTGTGCAACTGGTGGCGCGTCCACTCTGTATCGCCGTATCCACATATGGCTCCAGCCTGCCCTGGCGTGACCGGCTGTTACTAAGCTGGATTGCGCCGCGCGGTATTGTGGCGGCAGCCGTCAGCTCGCTGTTTGCCCTCACCTTACAGCGCAGCGGTTATCAGGGCGCCGACCGTCTGGTGACGGTGGTGTTCGCGGTGATTATCGGTACGGTGGTGCTGCAGAGCCTGACCAGCACCGCACTGGCGCGCTGGCTGCGCGTGCGCCAGCAGCAGCCGCGTGGCGTGCTGATTATTGGCGCCAACAGCGTGGCGCGGGCGCTGGCCGTGGCGCTAAAACGCCTGGATATTCCGGTGCTGCTGACTGACAGCAGCTGGGAGTATTACCGCCAGGCGCGAATGGAGGGATTAGCCGCCTGGTACGGTAACGCCTGGTCGGAATATGCCGAGAACTTCCTCAACCTGAACGATACCGCGCAGGTGCTGGCGCTGTCACCCAATCGCCATCAGAACGCGCTGGCGGTATATCACTTCAGCCATATTTTCGGCAAAGAGAAAGTGGCGGCGATTCGTTCCGGCGCAGCGCTGCGCAGTCGTGGCGATCGCGAAAGCGCGCGCTTCCACCGGCAGGAGAATCTGTTTGGTCATCAGCAGACTTACAGCCATCTCAGCAGCCTGCTGGCAAACGGCGCCACCATTAAAGCGACGCGGCTGAATGAGAATTTCGGCTGGCTGGAGTACCTGGAAAAAAACAGAGGGGTGATTCCGCTGTTTGCCCTGCCGGAAAAAGGCGCGTTAATGAGGATTGTGGCGGAAAAGCCGCCGGAACTGCCGTGCACCTTGATTGCGCTGGTGCAAAATGAAAATTGATCACCCGCCAACCGTTGACAGCGAAGCCAGAAACCGGGATATTTCACGCACTACTTGCGCACCCGTGCGCAAGCCAGAAGAGGCGCGTCGCCCAGGTAGTGTGTCGGAGGAACCGTATCCGATGAAGACACATAAGGGGGTGCGACGCCGAGGTATGACGCATGCGGAGTGCGGCATATCGACCGCAGGGGCTGAATCCTCTGGGTTGTCACCAGGATCGTCCGGCATGCGGACGGTCGGCAAGGTGGGGCGCTTCTGGGTGTATCGTAGTCAATCTTTTCTACGTCTGCCCCGTTTCCCGCTCTTCCCTTGTGCCAAGGCTGAAAATGTATCCTGACACGAGGCAGTGAATGTAATGTCCCAATCTGATCTTATCGTGGCCAAATTTGGCGGCACCAGCGTTGCCGACTTTACCGCCATGAACCGCAGCGCCGATGTGGTGCTGTCCGACGCCAATGTGCGTCTGGTGGTCCTGTCCGCCTCTGCTGGCGTCACCAACCTGCTGGTTTCCCTGTCTGAAGGTCTGCCGCCGCAACAGCGTGCGCTTCAGCTGGATGAACTGCGCCGTATTCAGTACGCGATTATCGAACGCCTGCAACAACCGGCGGTGATTCGTGACGAAATCGATCGCATGATCGAGAATATCGCGATGCTGTCGGAAGCCGCCGCGCTGGCGACCTCAACCGCTCTGACCGACGAACTGGTCAGCCATGGCGAACTGATGTCGAGCCTGCTGTTTGTGGAAGTGCTGCGCGAGCGTAACGTCGCTTCAGAGTGGTTTGACGTACGCAAAGTAATGCGCACCAATGACCGTTTTGGCCGTGCCGAGCCGAATGTCACCCTGCTGTCAGAACTGACCCTCAGCCAGCTGCAGCCGCGTATTGAAAAAGCGCTGATTGTCACTCAGGGCTTTATTGGCAGTGAAAGCCAGGGCCGTACCACCACGCTGGGCCGGGGCGGCAGCGACTACACCGCCGCGCTGCTTGGCGAAGCGCTGCATGCGCAGCGGATTGATATCTGGACTGATGTGCCAGGGATCTACACCACCGATCCACGCGTAGTGCCAGCAGCCAAACGTATTGATGAGATCACCTTTGAAGAAGCGGCGGAAATGGCCACCTTCGGTGCGAAAGTGCTGCATCCGGCGACCCTGCTGCCCGCAGTACGCAGCGATATTCCGGTGTTTGTCGGCTCCAGCAAAGATCCTTCCGCCGGCGGCACCATGGTATGCAACCAGAGCAGTAACCCACCGCTGTTCCGCGCGCTGGCGCTGCGCCGTAAGCAGACCCTGCTGACGCTGCACAGCCTGAATATGCTGCACGCACGCGGTTTTCTCGCTGAAGTGTTTAATATCCTTGCGCGCCACAATATGTCGGTGGATCTGATTACTACCTCCGAAGTGAGCGTGGCGCTGACGCTGGATACCACCGGTTCCACCTCTTCCGGTGACGGCCTGCTCACCCAGGCGCTGCTGACCGAACTCTCCTCGTTGTGCCGGGTTGAAGTGGAAGAAAATCTGGCGCTGGTAGCGATTATCGGCAATAAGCTGTCGCAGGCGTGTGGCGTCGGCAAAGAGGTATTTGGCGTACTGGAGCCGTTTAACCTGCGTCTGATCTGTTATGGCGCCAGCAGCTACAACCTCTGTTTCCTGGTGCCGGGCAACGATGCGGAACAGGTGGTGCGCACGCTGCATCAGAATCTGTTCGAATAAGTATCAGTAAACGGTCTGATGACCCATCATCGACGTAAAAAACACAATAACAATAGTTATACCCTAAATAATTCAAGTCGCAGGAAGGCGGCAAGGCGGTGAATCCCGGCAGCATAGTTCAATGTGACCGGGGTTCGCAGGCGCAGCTAACGCATCTGCGGCTTGAAGTATGACGGGTATATTAAGGAAGGCTATGCTCGCCAAAATTACCCGACTGTTCCCGCTGTGGGCAGTACTGCTCTCTGTTGCCGCTTACTATTCCCCTGGTACTTTTCTCGCCATTGGCCCGTGGGTCAGCTGGCTGCTGATGCTGATTATGTTCGGTATGGGCGTAACGCTAAATATCGGTGACTTTAAGCGCGTACTGACCCGTCCGGCGCCGGTAATTGCCGGTACGTTCCTGCACTATCTGGTGATGCCGCTGGCAGCATGGGCGCTGGCAAAACTGTTCCATATGCCACCGGATCTCTCCGCCGGTATGATTCTGGTGGGTAGCGTGGCCAGTGGCACCGCTTCTAACGTGATGATCTACCTGGCGAAAGGTGATGTGGCGTTATCGGTAACCATCTCCTCGGTATCGGCGCTGGTCGGTGTGGTTGCCACGCCACTGCTGACGCGTTTCTATGTTGATACGCATATTCAGGTGGATGTGGTTGGCATGCTGCTGAGTATCGTAAAAATCGTGCTAATCCCGATTACTCTCGGCCTGATTATTCATCACACCATGAATGGCGTGGTGAAGCGTGTTGAGCCGTATCTGCCCGCGTTTTCGATGGTCTGCATTCTGCTGATTATCAGTGCGGTGGTGGCCGGTAGCCAGGGCTTTATCGGCTCGGTGGGTCTGGTGGTGATTGCCGCGGTGATGCTGCATAACGCCATTGGTCTGCTTGGCGGTTACTGGGGTGGCAAGCTGTTTGGCTTTGATGAATCCACCTGCCGTACGCTGGCGCTGGAAGTGGGTATGCAGAACTCCGGCCTCGCCGCCACGCTCGGCAAGCTCTACTTCTCGCCGCTGGCGGCACTGCCTGGCGCGCTGTTCTCGGTATGGCATAACCTTTCCGGCTCACTGCTGGCGGGTTACTGGTCCGGTAAACCGATCAAGAAGAAGTAATATCAGCGATACAGGGGAGCCGAAAACGGCTCCCCTACAGGTAATGTAGGGGCGGCGTTCCCGCCGCCCGTGTCGTAAAGGCTACGATTACTCATCATCCCGGTCATCATCCGGCTGTTCCAGCACACCGTAAGCCACCGCGCAGAACAGCGAATTCAGACGCTTCATATCGCCCAGCAACCCTAAATGCAGGGAACTGGTTTCGATACTCTGCACATTCTGCTGATGCAGACGATCAACATGGGCGTGAGAATAACGCCGGTTGGTAATGCGGAAACGATGTTTCGAACGGCGTAACCGCTTCGCGCTGGTGATATCACGCGATAAAAATACCGACAGCGCCAGCCGCAGATTATTCAGCAACTGCTCCTGCAGCGTTTCCAGCTCCTGCAAGCCATCCGCTGAGAATGGCCGCTTAGTGGCCAGCGATTTATCCGCCACATCGCCGCTCATACGCTCAATAATGTCACCCGCCTGCTCAAGGTTTAGCGCCATCTCAATAATTTCCGCCCAGCGCCGCGAATCCTCTTCCGCCAGATCCTCTTTTGGCATCTGCGCCAGATAGAGTTTGATCGCGGTATACAACACATCAACATCATCATCCAGCCGACGCACCTCGCGCTCTTCGCGTGGCGCGCCGTGGATCACCTTATTAAAACTGCTCATCATCTGTTCCAGCACATCGCCCATGCGAAGGGTTTCGCGCGCAGCATTGGCCAGCGCTAACGCCGGGGTGTCCAGCGCGCTGGTATCCAGGTGTTTAGGCTTCAGACGCAGATCGGTTTCCGGCTCATCGCGGATTAAGCGCTGGCATAGCCGCGCCATCGGTTCAGCAAACGGCACCATCACCACGCAGCGGATCAGGTTGTAGAATACGTGGAAAAAGATCACCAGCTCTTCATCATTGACCGGCAGCTTATCCAGCAACGGCGCCAGCACATGGATAAACGGCAGCACCGCCAGACAGCCAATAAATTTAAACAGCAGGCTGCCGAGCGCCACACGTTTGCCGTCAGCATTAGAAGTACTGTTATTCAGCATCGCCAGCATGCCGCTGCCGAGATTAGCGCCAACCACCAGGCAGAGCGCCACCTGGAACGAGATCACCCCGGTCGCCGTCAGGGTGGCGGTAATCAGTACCGCCGCCAGACTGGAGTAACTGATAATCGCGAATACCGCGCCAATCAGCGCATCCAGCATAATATCGCCGGTCAGTGAGGAGAAAATCACCTGCACGCCGGACGCCTCGGTGATGGGACGCGCCGCGGCGACAATCAGCTGCAACGCCAGCAGAATCAGACCCAGCCCGATGCTGACGCGACCCAGCTGCCCGGCGCGCGACTGCTTACGGCCAAGGAAAAATACTACGCCAAAAAAGATAAACAGCGGCGACAGCCACGAGAGATCAAAGGTCAGGATACGCGCCATCAGCGCCGTACCGACGTCCGCGCCCAGCACTACCACCAGCGCAGGCGTCAGCCCCACCAGCTGTTGCGCGACAAACGACGTGACCAGCAAGGTAGTGGCGTTACTGCTCTGCACCAGCGCCGTGACGCCAATACCGGCGAGAAACGCCATCGGTTTTTTTTCAATACTGCGGCTTAATACGCGGCGTAAATCAGCGCCATAGACGCGCATAATGCCGGTGCGCACGATATGCGTGCCCCACACCAGCAGGGCAATCGCGGAAAGTAGATTAAGCAGGGTCAGCAATACCAGGTTCTCCTTTTACGTCAGGCTTAATACTCCATACGCTGGCTGCCTGACGCGAAAGAACAGCATATGAAACCATCGCCGACCTTTCGCATTACGTGAATCACGCTATTTATGCTTGTTGTTACCCTAAATAATTCGAGTCGCAGGAAGGCGGCAAGCCTGCGAATCTCCGGGAGCATAGACCACTATGTGACTGGAGTGAGCAGGCGCAGCCAACGCACCTGCGGCTTGAAGTATGACGGGTCATTTATGCAACTTCGCGAAAGGTCGATATATCTAACTGTAGACCAACCCTCTGCCCTTCGGCATGAAGATCGGCAACCGATCGATTTAAAACATCGACAGATAATTCAATATCTTTAACCCGGACGCGATAGCGAATCACATTGCCCAGCAGGCTGTGACTGACAATTTCCGCAGCAACGCCCTGCTCCGGCGCGCACAATGAAATCGACTCCGGACGAATCGCCACCTGCTGGCGGAAAGCGCCGCCGGTCAGCTGCCCCGCCTGTTCAGCGCTGATCAGGTTGTAGTTGCCGATAAAACCAGCGGCAAACAGATCGACCGGCTGGGTATACAGCTCCTCGGCACCACCGTTCTGCACAATTTTACCACGATTCATCAATACGATACGATCGGACAGCGTCAGCGCTTCTTCCTGATCGTGGGTAACAAAAATGGTGGTGAGATTCAGCTCGCGCTGGATGCGGCGAATCTGGTCGCGCAGATGGCGACGAATACGCGCATCCAGCGCCGACAGCGGTTCATCAAGTAACAGCAGGCGTGGACGTGTCACCAGCGAACGCGCCAGCGCCACACGCTGGCACTGACCACCAGAGAGCTGGTGCGGATAGCGGCGGGCATAATCATTCAGCTCCACCAGCGCCAGCGCTTCAGCGACACGCTGACGAATTTCGCTGGCTGGCAGTTTCTGCATCTTCAGGCCGAAAGCGACATTGCCCTCAACGGTCATATTGGGAAACAGCGCGTAACTCTGGAACACCATGCCGATTGCGCGCTGCTGCGGCGCCAGCGGCACAATATTCTCGCCTTCAAGCAGAATCTCGCCGCTATCCACCGACGTCAGACCCGCCAGACAGCGCAGCAGCGTTGATTTACCGCAACCGCTTGGCCCCAGCAGGGTGACAAACTCGCCTTTATCGGCGCTGAAATCGATCTGTTCAAAGATTTGCGTCGGGCCGTAACTTTTATTCAGTTGTTTAACGTTCAGGTAAGACATGGTTAGCCCCTTTCACGATTGAGGGCGTTCGCCAGCCAGGTGACCAGCAAGACGACGAAGAAATAGGAGATCACCAGCGCGCTGGTAAAGTGGCCGCTGCCGTTGCGCATGTTATACAGATAGACCTGCAAGGTTTCATAGCTGGTGCCGACTAACAGGTTAGCGAATACAAACTCACCTATCAAAAACGAGAACGATAACAGCACGGCGATAGTGGCGCCTTTACGCAGATTCGGCAGCACCACCCATAGCGCCGCCTGCCAGGTGCTGGCGCCCAGCAGATGGGCGGCATCAATCAGCTCACGCAGGTTAATCGCCTGCATATTGTTGGCGATGGCGCGATAGATAAACGGCAGTGCGATAGTGAAGTAACAGCCAATCAGAATCCATGGCGTGCCGGTCAGCACCAGCGGCCCGGAGGAGTAGAGTTGCAACAAGCCGACTGACGACACCACCGGCGGCACGGCGAACGGCATCAGGATCAGAATATTCATGACCGTATCGAGCCGAGGAAAATAGTAAGCGATTACAAACATCGCAGGCAGCACCAGCACTAGCGAGAACAGCAGCGCGCCAAAGCAGATCAGCAATGAGTGCCACAACGCGGTGAGAAAGCGCGGGTCGCTCCACAACGCACGCAGCCATTTGAGGGTAAAACCATCCGGCGTGATGGTAGCGCCCCACTGGGTCGCCAGCGCATACAGCAAGGTGACCGCCAGCGGTAGCGCCAGAATCAGAAACACCAGCCAGACAATGATTCGATGATAAATTTTCTCAGCGGGTTGCATCGTCACACCTTTTATTTCGCATTAAGATAGCTGCGCCGCACCATCAGCTGATGGATTACCGTAATCATCGCCATCAGCAGCACCAGTAGCATCGCCAGCGCGCTGCCGGTATTTGGGTCGAGCGAAATATCCCCCGAGACCAGCGCGGCAATCCGCACCGGAATAACGTTAAAGTTACCGGTAGTCAGGGCATAAATGGTGGCATAAGCCCCCAGCGCATTGGCCAGCAGAATGACAAAAGTACCGATCAGCGCCGGAGAGAGAATCGGTAAACCGATATGCAGCCAGTAGCGCCAGCGGCTGGCGCCGAGCAGCGCGGCAGACTCCTGCCACTCCTTTTTCAGGCCATCAAAAGCCGGATAAAGCAGCAGAATACCCAGCGGGATCTGGAACCAGGTATACACCACCACCATACCGTCGCGTGAGAACAGCCTGAAGCCGTCCATCAGGCCATATTTGCGCATCAGCAGCGTCAGACTGCCATTCAGTCCCAGCAGAATCACAAAGGCAAACGCCAGCGGTACGCCGGCAAAATTACTGGTCATATTGGTAAACGACATAAAGAACCGATGTAAGCGCCCACTACCAATCTGATTCAGGGAATAACCGCCAATCAGCGAAATCAGCAGGCCATACAGGCTTGACCAGAACGAGATATCCAGCGAGTTACGAATCGCCTGCTGATAAAACGGCGAAGTGAGGATATCGCTGTAGTTGCTCCATCCCCAGGCTTCATTGATGTCGCTCCAGAAGCTGTTAATCGCAATCCATATCAACGGCGCAATCTGGAAAGCGAGATAGAACAACGCAAACGGCAACAGACAGAGCAGCGCTATCCCTTTTCCCTTCATGCCGCTGGCTCCTTGTTCAGCCGCAGTAGCCCACGACAGAGCGGTTTATCATGCTCTACGCCAAGCAGGGTGCAGAGGGTGCCACACAGCTCGGTTTGCAGCGGCATCAGCTCCGCCTGTAGCGAGAAACTGGCGCCAAACACAAACAGCGGCACCTGAGTCTCTTCCGGCAGGATACCGCCATGACTGCGATCGTCATTCATCCCGTGATCGGCGGTCACCACTACCTGATAACCGGCTGCCAGCCAGCCCGGCATCCAGTGCGACAGCAGGCCGTCGGCCACCCGTGCGCTATTGCGATATTGTGGCGACGACAGACCATAACGGTGTCCGGCATCATCGATATTCATCGGGTGAATCAGCAGAAAATCGGGATCGTGCAGTAAGCGCAGACTTTCAGCATCTTCAAACAGATGTGAATCGGGATAACGGTCATCCGAGTAGAAATGACCATACTGAATCGGCAACTCTGGCGCCGAGGTATGGCGATCGCGCGCGGCGCTGAATGGCGTGCGGTTATACAGCTCACTGACCCAGTGATAGGCCGCCGCGGCGGTGGTGAGTCCGCCAGCGCGCGCATAGTGGAACAGGCTCTGCTGGTTGCTCAGGCGATTGACGCCATTGTGAATAATGCCGCTTTTCACCGGCGGCACGCCGGTGAGGATGCATTCATACAGCGGACGTGACAGCGATGGCAGCTCACAGGTCATCACATAATACTGACCTTTTCCCTGTGCGCACTCGGCATATAAGTAACCCATCGCGTGTTGGGCGACCTGATTGCTCAGGCCGTCAAGAACTACCAGAATCGTTTTCATCGGCCTGCCTTACTGCTGCATATTAATGGTCACATTTTCCTGC
Source organism: Winslowiella toletana (assembly GCF_017875465.1). Classification (NCBI taxonomy): domain Bacteria; kingdom Pseudomonadati; phylum Pseudomonadota; class Gammaproteobacteria; order Enterobacterales; family Erwiniaceae; genus Winslowiella; species Winslowiella toletana. Next base: position 2,725,318 of record NZ_JAGGMQ010000001.1, on the reverse strand, counting down.
CACAGACGCGGCAGCAGTTTTGAGGTTTTCTCCCACGCGGCCTGATCGGCAATCGGACGGGCATTTTTATACTGTTCCTGCGGCAGCAGTTTTGCCTGCACATCCGCCGGTAAGGTCAGATGCTCAGCGCGAATCGGACGCGCATAGCCTTTCGCCAGGTTAATCTGTCCGGCATCAGAGAAGATATACTCGCGCGCCAGTCTGGCGGCGTTCGGATGTTTAGCGTATTTATTGATGATGGTGGTATAGCCGGAGGTGACAGAGCCATCGGAAGGGATCAGCACTTCAAAGCGGCTTTTATCAATCTGGTCACGATAGTTCAGCGCGTTAAAGTCCCACACCACCGCTACCGCCACTTCGCCCTTCTCGATATTGGCAATCACTGGATCGGTCACGCCCAGACGCCCCTGCTTCGCCAGATCGCCAAAGAACGCCAGCGCCGGTTTCAGATCTTTCTCGTTACCACCCAGCGCATAGTTAGCCGCCAGCACGCCATTGGCGGCCTGGGCGGCAACGCCGACATCACCGATGGTCACTACATATTTGCCTTTTTTCAGGTCAGCCCAGCTGTGCGGAACATCTTTCACCAGCTGCTTATTCACCAGGAAGGCGATGGTGCCGGTATAGGCCAGCGCCCAGTGACCATCTTTATCTTTAGCCCAGGCTGGAACCTGATCCCAGGTGGAAGGTTTATAGGGCTGGGTCACGCCTTTTTGCAAAGCTACCGGACCAAAGGCGGCGCCGACATCACCGATATCGGCGCTGGCGTTATTTTTTTCCGCAGCAAATTTAGCGATCTCCTGCGCGGAGGACATATCGGTATCGCTGTGCTTAATGCCGTATTTGCTGCTGATATCGTTCCAGGTATCTTTCCAGTTGGCCCAGCTGTCTGGCATGCCGACGCTGTTAACCTGCCCTTCACTTTTCGCCGCTTTCTCCAGCGCGGCCAGATCGGTATCGGCGGCCTGCGCGGCGGGCAGCGCAAGGATAATGGCACTGGCTAACACTGATGCGAACAAAGTTTTCATAACTGCTGCTCCAGATGATAAGTTAAATGATACGCTGGACTAGACCAGCAAGATCTGAGCCAATCTAGCCTGGGTGTATGAAGGTTTTATTTCAGTTCAGTGACGGCGCGGTTTACCGCTACTTGCACCACAGGGAGTGCCATCGTTAGCGCTGAGGTAAAATGTACCGGGATAGTGCAGAGTCGCCCCAAAATAAGGCCAATGTTGTGGAACAGTTCACTAATAAAACCGCTGACAGTATTTGCCAGGCATTGAGCCAGCGGATCCAGCGTGGCGAGTTTGCCGAACAGGGTCGGCTACCCGGTGAGCGGCAGCTAAGTGAGCAGTTCGCCACCACGCGCATTACGCTACGCGAAGCGCTGGGACAGCTGGAAGCGCAGGGGTTAATCTACCGCGAACTGCGCCGTGGCTGGTTTATCGCCCCGCCGCGTCTGGTATATAACCCGCTGCATCGCAGCCACTTTCACGCGATGGCGCAACGCCAGGGGCGCGCGGCCAATACGGAAGTGATCGATGCGCACTCTGTTGTAATCAGCGGTGAGCTGGCGGAAAAGCTGGCAATGTGTGAGGGTGACGAGGTCTATCGCATTCGCCGCCTGCGCCGTATTGATGGCCGCGCGGTGCTGTATGTTGAGCACTATCTGAATCCGCGTTTCTTCCCCGGTCTGCTCGAACTGGATCTCACCCAGTCGCTGACCGACCTCTATCTGACCCGCTATGACATCCGTTATGGCCGGGTGCGCTTTACCATGCTGCCCGGCCCGGTTCCGCCACTGGCGGCACCGCTGCTGAAAGTGGCGGCGGGCAGTCCGGCGCTGTTTATTACCCGTATCAACCGCGACCAGCATGACCGGATTATCGACTGCGACTGTGAATACTGGCGCTACGATGCGTTATGTGTCGATGTCGAAGCGCAGGGCGTGACTGAGGGGTAGAGGAAAGCGGGGAGGCAGTGATGCCTCCCCGGTTGACAGGGTCTCTGATTAAGGGCTTAGTTTTTTCTGCGAATACTCTTTGCTTTGGAGGCCTGCTCTCAGCAGCGTTGCCCTTACTTGTCTACCCAGCATATTGCCGCCTTTGACTATTTGATCGGCTGCAATCCGGACCAGGAGTGCGTCTTCGTACGCGGCTGCAGATGAGGCAACTTTATTTATCTGCCGTGCATCTGCCTTCGTTTTATATTTCTGAGAAGTATTAGAATAGGTTGTGGCTATTTGTGCGGCTTTGGCTGCGTCAGCGGCGGCGTCTTCGATTGGGATTAAAGCTGCGGTTGCATCTGCGGCGGCGGCCTCTTCAGGATTCTGTTGGCGGCGCAGAAAAACAGCGCCAAGACCCATGTTGCGGAACGCCAATGCAGCGAAAGCGGCATGAGTCGGTAATTCAAATGTTGACATATGGATCCCTTTACCAAAAAAAGTCTCGCCTGTCTGTGATTGTGCTATTGATATATTTTGGCCCTCCGACCATAAAGCATGATATTGGTTTGTATAAACCACCCCTCCGTCGCTAGACACCTGCTGAACCCTCTCCCTCTTAACCACGGCAATCTTACTCCCATCAAGTACCTCACCAACTGACACACGCTGACCAAAGGTAGTGTAAATACCAGTCACTTTATTATCCCCATCAACTACCATCAGACAGGCGCCGTTTCGCCTGAATGGCCGTGTTTGCGGGATTAACTGCATTAAGCGATCCACACATCTGGGGTCATCTATTTTGTCAATACCAGTGGCTAACAGTAAATCATTTCCCTTAACAAGCATTTCAGCCAGTGCATTACGACCCGGGCCTGTAAGTGCAGGCTTCCCAGTTTCGCGGTTTAAAAAAGAAATCCCCTCCAGGAAGGTTATTTGAGAATCTGTCATTACAGGTTTGCCATTTGGATCGTCGATATCTACCATTATTTTTAATAGTTCAAGCTGTTCTGCCTGCGGCTTTGTCGATAATTGCTTGATTGCGGTTTTTTCGGTTGAGCCACTGGAATAACGAGGCATTTCCTGTTTTGTTAATGCTTCTAATACTCTGTTTTTAGTGGCTTCTGCTGCTCTGTTTTTATCGTCCTTGGCAGCTCTGTTTAATGAATCCATTGCTGCTTGATCTAAATCTTGCGTTATTAAGTTCAGCTGTTTAGTTGAGGAATCTGCGGCCTGCGAGGACGATGGCTTCTGTTTCTGCTTCCGTTTCTGCTTCAGATTCTGCTCAATATCTGTAGCGAAGGGCGCGCCGGTCGTCCTCCTCAACTGCTGCTGTGCAGCTGAGGAGGCTGAGCTCGATTGCTTCTGATTTAACTGCCGCTGTACATCTTCAGTTAATCGGGTGATGGTCGCCGGGCTCGATTGCCACTGTGTCGTTGAGAGATTCAGCTGTGCAGTTGTGCGATTTAGCTGTGCGGTTGAAGAGACTGTGCTCCCCGCCCACGATTGCTGAGGCTTATTCAGCTGCCACTGCACATCTTCAGCTTCGGAAACGATGGTCGCCTGGTTCGATTGCCACAGCTGTGAGTTATCCGACCGTTTCGAGATGCTAATAACTTGGTTGGCTTCCTCATGTAACGTATTTGCGGGTATATCAGTGTAGGCCGCTAGCTTTTTTATGATGGCAGGGTCACCAATATTTATCCCCTCTACTCCGGCAAAACGTATAAGTGCACATGCTTTTACAGTGTCGAACAATTGAGGATTTCGCAGGCCAGGCGGGTTTTCAGGCAAAGAAGCGAAAATATTGTGGCGCAAAATAAATGAATTTGTGGCCTGAACGACCTTTTCAAATTTTTCTTCTAATGTTTTGGTGTAGGTTTCAGTTTCGGTCGGGGCCGGGGTTGCGGTTAGATCCAGGGATTCGGTCGGGGCCGGGGTTGCGGTCAGATCCAGGGATTCGGTTAGAGCTGGGGTGGCGGTTAGATCCAGGGGTTCGGTTAGAGCTGGAGTTTCAGTTTGAGTCGTGAGTACCGTTTCGGCTTGCAAAAGGTGCAAAAGTTTATTATTCGCGCACTTTAACAATCCCGATGGACTGGTTCCTGACGAAATTTTCGACCCTGTTATAGTGCAATCCTGCGACCCTTGAACACGATAACGGGCATCTGACGTAAATTCCGCATACTGATGAAAACCCGGGATTGCGTCGGATGTCTGCCTGTATAGCGAATGACCCTGGATTGCCCCGGATGTTTGCAGATATTGCGAAGGGCCGGGGATTGTATCGAATGCCCGTATATTTCCCGGAGGATATTGCGAAGGGTCGGGGATGACTTTGAACGACGGCACAGGTAGCACACGAATTTCGGTATGGATAGTCGACCATGCAGACGGCACTTGTGGCAATCTGCCCCCGGTATAGAACTGTGTCCCCCTATTCTGCGAATCATCTGTCTGCCGGACCGCAGACGACGAGGATGGCAAAGCATTAGTCGGGTGCCGCATAAAATCTCTATTTCGGTCCATCCAGCCCGTGACGTCAGTATTACTTACACCAGAAAATCGAGGTAAATAAGGGGTATTTTGGGTTATTCTTTCGTTTTCGGTAGTCTGAACCATCCACAAGTTTCTGGAGTTATCTCTGCTAATCGAACCATCAGACATAATGTATCCCTCCTTGATATTTAGTTACTCAACCCTTAATAAACTTCCGCTAATAAATATAAAAATCACAACAGCCATTCGGTCTATAAATTTTATTCCCCTGTTAATACCATCAATAACACCGTAGCAGAACATCTCCTTCTGCATATTAACTTCAATAAAATCATATCAGGATGATTTACGTAATAGTTATTAAAAAACGCCAAAACATGCGGCCATTATTGATGATTTTAATCAGTCTGAGGTAACCTTTTTTAACCCGATGATTGCTATACCAGAATGGCGGGAAACAACGGCAGGCTAAACGCCAGAGGTTGAACAGGCGACCCGCAACGACTAAAACTGAAAATTTAAGGAAAGATAATTATGCCAACAGATTTAATCCAAACCTCTGCCAACGTACAAACATCCAGCAGCTGGAGTATTTCAAAGGCGAGCGGAAATGACTTAACGAAGACAATAGCATCCAACCCCTGCGCAACCATCACCATGGGCGCGCTTCGTGACAGTGACACAGGATTACCATCCGATGCCCAACATTTTACAGCCAGTGGCAAAAATGTCTTCCAGGACACGCTTGAGGTCCGAAATATTTGTTGCAAAAAAAAAATGCCCACCACCACCCACTACACCCCTGTTGACACACACCTGTTTTCGCCACAAAACATGACGAACTTATCATCACATGAAAATAGAAAGTTAATCCATAAAACGCTGTTATCCATTGATGAACAGCATTTCGCACAGAATAAAAACTATTTTAGTGGCATACAAACTTCAGTAGCAACTACTGCTGCCAACATATGCAAAGAGATTATCAATGAGCAAGAAAAGCTTCGAAGCACATTACGCGAATTAGCAGCCAACACCTATGAAACCAATATTAAAATATATGAACAAAGAGTTGACCAGGTTACACCAGAAGGGGTAAGGGAACTGATTGGCACTACTTGCGCCATTTGTATACCCTCTCAGCCCGACTTAACTGAGTTTAATACAAAAATGGCAGGTTTTCTTATAAACAGAGATTATATAGAATTATTCAACCATATATTAGACGACAAAAATCTACGTGCACATCTTAGCAAGACCAGGCTGGGAGAATCTATATTAGTTGACATGAAAAAGGTATTCCCTCGCGACGTGACAATCACTGAATTAGATCAGCAGCAGCAAGTCTTGCTGGATAAAATTCAGGCAATGTCCAGTCCGATTAATGGTTCACACCCTCATCAGATCTGTGCAATTAATTTAGATGGGAAAAATTTAATGGAATGTGTCGCCTGTCTGTGTGAAAACGAAGGAGTAAAGGAAAGACTGATGAACACCCACTTTGGCAGGGGGGTTTTGGATAAATTACATAACCACCTTGCTTATTTTAACACACTGAAAGCCAGAGAAAATATAGAATTCATTGTCAATGAAATAAAAATAAAATCAGACAAACTCAACAACTCAGGTAATCTAAGCGGTCTTCAGCGGGTGTTTAATATTATACCAAAAGCGCGCACGATGGGGGAGATCAAAGAAATGCTTAACACCATAATGTTAAAGCGTTCAGGAATATATAACCACCTGGAGCGCGATGAGTTTTTTAAAACCTTATTGGGTATTCAAAGTCGTGGTGTCAACATTACATTAAAAAATCTTTTATCTAAGGATGTGACATTGCAAAAAAATATCATCGATGCCCTTCAGCTGGAAAAAATCGCCAATAAGCACTGCCCCCTGCTGCTGTCTGATCCGCGACGGTGTGAAGAATTTGTCAATACAATTAACTCCCTGACTATATTAGATTTTTTAGTTAATCACCTTGGTGGGGAGACGGCTGAATTTTATGCAAAGATTAAAGAGCTTTACCCTTCAACGCTGAAAATAGATGAATTCTTTAAGCAGTTGAAAGTTTCCGATAACTTTTTTTTTGCTGGAATTGGTAACGCTAATACTGATGCTAATAAGGAAGCCAATACAGAAGTTTGCGCATCAATTATTGCGGCGGGTGCTTTATTGCCACGAAAATTCAGTTGGAACGATATTACGCGCCTGGTGCAGGTAATGCAACATATGCGTAACAATGAGAATTTCCATAATTCCGATAATTGTGAGAACCCCGATAATTGCAAAGATTGCGAGAATAATAAGCTGGTGTTGAAATACACCTCTAGTTCTCAATATTGGGCTGGCCCCTATGTGAAAAATCTCAACGTCGATGAGACAGTCGAAAATACAATTAATGGTATCGTCCATACCTATATTAATAGTAATACAAGGAATAAAGTCACTAAAATTGCCGACGTCATTAACAGACAACTAAACGTTTATCTGTCACCAGCGCAAATCACAAAAAACTACAGTCTCAGTCTGGAAAACATGATCGATAAATACCTAAGCCTTAAACTCAATATCAACAATAAACAATCTAAGCAGATCAAGAGTGAAATGCTGGATTTCTTACTTAGTCGTGATAAATACCAAAAAAATGGGGTAAAAAATGTTATCTTCAGCGTTGTAGTAGCAGAGATATTGTCATTATCAAATAAGATGTTTGAAGATGACTTAGATAAAGCAAATATCACCTCTGCTGACCTCACTGAAAACCACAACAATGGCAATGATCGGTTACTAACCATGGCACATATCGAGGACATCAGTCACCTGGGTGTTATGTATATTAATATCTTCACCATTCTCAATGAAATTACAAATATTAACGAAAGCTTTGATTTGATGAAGAAGATTTTTATAAAAAAACCTGAAATTATCGCTAACCTTGGAGTATTGCAGGCCTCATTCGAGAATACTCTCTACGACCGTAATAATACTCTTGATGAATTTAAGCAACAGGTTGTTAGTTTTTTTAATCATAATGCATTTCTTGCTTTTCTTGAGCAAAACAACAGATATATAGAAGCCATGGCAGAGCTAAAAAATAGCTTCTTAAAACTCTCTCTGACTTCACTTTTTTTCCAAAACATAAACAGAGTTAATATTAATCTGGTCGCAGAGGATAAGAAAAAAATCGTAGATAGCATCTATGCCATGATGAAGATCCCCGAAGCTTCCCGACCAGATAAAAGCCTTCGTATTTTAGATTTCGTGCTGTATCAGGCTTTAAAGTCAGGCAATATTAAGTCTCCCGAAAATAAAATCAAAGGCCAGCCGCATGAATTTTTGAAGGTTTTTATCAAAGAAACACTCAAAAAAATGCAGGATCTGATCAAGAAAGAAGCTGAACGTCCGATTTCTGAATTGTATACCACCTCATCTGCTATAGGGGAAAATATTGAAAAGGCCTGCAATATTATAGGCAACCCAGAAAAGAGACAGCGAATAAACAAACAGGGATACGGACAGGAATTAGATAAACTATCGCCAGAAGAGAGCGTTAATTTAAAAGCCAGGATCCATGAACTTCTCGATAAAGGTGGTGATTTAAAAGCAGGAATTATGGATATTTCCAACGAAATTCGTTTTTCCCGTGATTTAACTTTTTTGAATGGATTGGCCACTTTCAATTTTTTCCATACCATCCTGCAAAATATGCGTAATGAATTCCGGCCCAAAGAGAGTGATAAGCAGCAGAAATTGATTAATGGACAACAAGAAGAAATTAAAGAACCGCAGGAATTAATTGATGCCCGGCGTCAGCCGATGATTGAAAATCTGTACCAGTTAACAGGCGATATATATAATTATGACGCATTTAAAGCATTTATTCAGAAAAATAACGAGGGTAAAAACCAATGCAGTCCGCAAAATTTTATTAAATTTATTGACGATGAAGGGAATATTTCAGAAAGTCTTATATTTAAAATAGCAATGGCAGAAGAAAAAATCACGGAGGCCACCCCTAAAGTTAAACAATATGCTTTAGAAAAGTATAGAAAAGAGGTTAAGAGTTATCAGGAAGAATATATTCACAGTCTGAATCGATATTATCATGAGTGTGCCTTGCATAAATATCATTATGAAAGAGAACTGCGCGACTTTTTTCAGGCATGCGCCTGGCAAGTTGAACGTGATAAGAAAGATAACTGGCGAAACTGGCAGGGAGAGGTCTCTGCTGATATCCAGCAACGTGCTCTGGATCAAATGAGGATAATGAATGAGTGGTCTGAAAAGGAGGTGTTGGTTGTTTGTACGCTCACCGACTGGGTTGACAGTAAGCTAGTGAGGAAAAGTGGAGTTGCCATTAACCGGCATGGGATAGAAAATTTGAGCATGCTTCATAACAGCGCTAAGTACGAAGGAAAATTCGTAGTAAAAGTCCGCCGTAAAGATATTATAAATAAGCTGGATGATAAATTCTGTGATCCTTATCAGTTGGTCAGACAGGGCATCAACCAGAAGATAGGCGTTATGCCCAATTATAAAGGTCCTGTCATAGAGGAAGTCACCGAAACATTACAGTTCCCCATCGGCGTAAATCTTGTCACTTATGTAACAGTAGAGGAGTTTATGCGCCTTGTTATCACTGGCAGCAGGCGCTACGAGGTAACGGAGATTCTGGAGGATAACACTAAAGAATTTCAAACAGGCTATCCGCCGCTGTGCAACACGGAAAAAATGGCTGAAAATATTATGGCCAGTTTCTCCGGCATTGCTCAAAACGCATCCTATGCGCAGCGGTTCCCTGGCGGACTGATGGGGCAGCAAAGAGCTGAAGTGCCGACGATAGCCGCTCCACCGGGAAACCGCAGCACAGCGCCAGAAGCCACGCAATACGTCAGCACGCCATTAATACCCACGATCAGGCATTTCTCAGACAATATAGCAACATCTCTGCCCCCGACATTTGTCAGTAAGGCGGCAGAACAGGTTATGCCCGTGCAGCCCGACAGTCAGCAACAGACATCACTCCGCAGGATGACGGCGCAGTTCTCCAGCAATGTGACAGCGCCACCCTCTCCGCCAGCAACCAGCAGGATGACAGCGCAGTTCTCCAGCAATATAACAACGCCGCCCTCCCCGCCAGCAGCCAGCAGGATGACGGCGCAGTTCTCCAGCATTATAACAACGCCGCCCTCCCCGCCAGTAACCCGCAGGATGGCGGCGCAGTTCTCTGGCAACATAGCAATGCCACTCATCCCGCCATTCCCCGGTGAGGCGCGACTGGTTACGCCCGCCAGCCAACAGCAACCACTTACGACACTCATCGATAGCGGGCGAACACCGTCAGAAAACCATAAGGCGGACAGTAGCAGAGGCGCCATCATTTTTGCCAATGCAATGCGGCAGGCTGAACAACAAAGGAAAGCAGACAGTGTGCTAACCCGTTGGCTGAGTACAGCGCCCTCAGATAACGGCGGCATCGACAAAAAAAAGCGACTCAATGTGACCGGCCAGAGTTCAGTTCCTGATTTTGTGCCGGTACGGATCAATTCATCGGCAGATGGCACCGGTTACAATGAGCACCTGATAGCGTCTCTGGTGCATCATATGAATCAGTATTACCAGCCCGATGCAAATGCCACTCGCCTGGTGAAACATTACAGCAGGGAGCTGGTCAGAAGGGGCTTGATTCAGAAACCGCATACCACTAAGGAGCAGACGTTAACGCTGGACAGTCCGGTGTTACTGCACCTAATCAACATCATCAATGCAGATCTGCAACGTAGCGATAAAGAACCGATGCAAGTGCTGATTCACGTGATGGAAGAGGGAGAAGATCCCACGAGGAGTCCTTTCATTAGCGGAGTCCATATCTATGGCCCGCAAGGCGGGCGCGAGGTGCATATTTTGTATGCATCAGGTGAAATTAAGCCACTGGTCCGCAAAGAGGTCGCCCGACGGCTGCAGAAGTAACCGGCACGGGGCGCCAGCCGATGCGCCCCATGCCTTTTTAGCGCCGCTTAATCCGCATCATAGCCAAGGTTGGGCGCCAGCCAGCGCTCGACGTCGGTTACCGGCATCCCTTTACGCGCGGCGTAATCTTCAATCTGATCGCGCTGCAACTGGGCGACAGCAAAATATTTGCTTTCGGCATGGCTGAAATACCAGCCGGACACCGCCGCGCCCGGCCACATGGCGAAAGATTCGGTCAGTTTCATGCCGGTATGGCGTTCCACATCCAGTAATTTCCAGATGGTGGCCTTCTCGGTATGCTCCGGACACGCCGGATAGCCTGGCGCCGGACGAATGCCCTGATAGTTTTCACGGATCAGTTCTTCATTACTGAGATTTTCATTGGCGGCAAAGCCCCAAATTACCTTACGCACCCGCTCATGCAGATACTCGGCAAAGGCTTCCGCCAGACGATCCGCCAGCGCTTTCACCATGATTTTATTGTAATCATCGTGCTGCGCATCAAAGGCTGCCGCCAGCTCATCCTCCTCCAGCCCACCGGTGACCGCAAAGGCGCCAAGATAGTCGGCTTTACCGCTGGATTTTGGCGCGACAAAATCGGCCAGGCAGTAGTTGGCAAAGCCGGTTTTTTCCGTCTGCTGACGCAAGTGATGACTGATTTGAATCACATGGGAGCGTGATTCATCCTGATAAATTTCAATATCATCGCCGACACGGTTGGCCGGGAAAATTCCCACCACGCCACGCGGATTAAGCGTGCCCTGATTGTGCAGCTGATCCAGCATCGCATTGGCATCAGCAAGCAGGCGCTTCGCCTCTTCTCCCACCACTTCATCTTCAAGGATGCGCGGATATTTGCCCGCCAGCGACCAGGTCATAAAGAATGGCGTCCAGTCGATGTAGTTACGCAGCGTATCGATAGAGGCCTCCACCGCGCTAACCCCGAGGCGATGCGCCACCGGCGGCGTATAGTGTTGCCAGTCAAAAGCGAAATCGTTATCACGCGCAGTCTGCAAGCTGACCGGCGGCGTACGCGGTTTTTTACGCGCATGCTGAATACGCACGGTGTCGTACTCTTTACGCGTGCGCGCGACAAAATCATCATGCTGGGTAGCGGAGAGCAGTGCCGATACCACGCCCACGGTGCGCGAAGCGTTCTGCACATATACCGTCGGGCCACTGTAGTTCTGCTCAATTTTCACCGCAGTATGCGCTTTCGAAGTGGTAGCGCCGCCAATCAGCAGTGGCAGGGTAAAGCCCTGGCGCTCCATCTCTTTCGCCACGTTGACCATCTCATCCAGCGACGGGGTGATCAGCCCGGAAAGGCCGATAATATCGGCATTCACTTCACGCGCGGTTTTCAGGATTTTCTCCCCCGGCACCATCACACCGAGATCGATAATTTCGTAGTTATTACACTGCAACACCACGCCGACAATGTTTTTACCGATATCGTGGACATCGCCTTTTACCGTCGCCAGCACGATTTTGCCGTTGGTCTGGCCCTTCTCTTTACTGGCTTCGATATACGGTTCCAGGTAAGCCACCGCCTGCTTCATTACGCGCGCGGATTTCACCACCTGCGGCAGGAACATTTTGCCTTCGCCAAACAGATCGCCAACCACATTCATCCCGGCCATCAGCGAGCCTTCAATCACTTCGATTGGACGCGCCACTTTCTGCCGCGCCTCTTCGGTGTCGGCTTCAATAAATTCGGTGATGCCTTTTACCAGCGAGTATTCGAGCCGTTTTTCCACTTCCCAGCTGCGCCATTCCGCCAGCTGTTTATTGCTTTCATCGCCAGATTTGCTGCCGCGATATTTTTCCGCCAGCTCGAGCAGGCGTTCAGTGCCGTCGTCGCGACGATTCAGCACCACATCTTCGACCGCATCACGCAGCTCCGCCGACAGATCGTCGTAAATCGCCAGCTGACCGGCATTGACGATACCCATATCCATGCCGTTGCGGATGGCGTAATAGAGGAATACCGCGTGAATCGCTTCACGTACCGGATCGTTACCCCGGAATGAGAACGAGACGTTGGAGACACCGCCGGAGATCATTGCATGCGGCAGTTCACGTTTAATATCTTCACAAGCGCCGATAAAGTCCTGCGCGTAGTTATTGTGCTCTTCAATCCCGGTGGCCACGGCAAAGATATTCGGGTCAAAAATAATATCTTCCGGCGGGAAACCGACCTCTTCGGTCAGAATTTTATAGGCGCGACGGCAGATTTCGATTTTGCGCGCGCGGGTATCCGCCTGCCCCACTTCATCGAAGGCCATAACCACCATTGCCGCACCGTAGCGACGCACCAGCTTCGCATGGTGGATAAAAGCGTCCACTCCCTCTTTCATCGAGATAGAGTTAACTATGCCTTTGCCCTGAATGCATTTCAGCCCTTTCTCGATCACCTCCCATTTAGAGGAGTCGATCATAATTGGCACGCGCGCGATATCAGGTTCACCGGCAATCAGATTGAGGAAACGCACCATCGCCGCTTCGGCGTCGAGCATCCCCTCATCCATATTGATATCGATAATCTGCGCGCCGCTTTCTACCTGTTGCAGTGCCACTTCCAGCGCTTCGTTATATTTTTCTTCTTTAATCAGCCGTTTAAATTTCGCCGAGCCGGTGACATTGGTACGTTCGCCGACGTTAACAAACAGCGATTCGGCGCTGATATTCAGCGGCTCAAGACCAGAGAGGCGGCAGGCCACCGGAATATCCGGCAGCTGGCGCGGCGCGACGCCATCGACAATCTGCGCAATCGCGGCGATATGTTCCGGCGTGGTGCCGCAGCAGCCGCCGACAATATTCAGGAATCCCGCCCGCGCCCATTCGCCAATCTGCTCAGCCATAATAGTGGCATCAAGATCGTATTCACCAAAGGCGTTCGGCAGACCGGCATTCGGATGCGCGGTAACATAGCATTCCGCCAGCCGTGACAGCTCCGCCACATACTGACGCAACTCATCCGGGCCCAGCGCGCAGTTAAGACCAAATGACAGCGGTTGCGCATGGCGCAATGAGTTATAGAAAGCCTCGGTGGTCTGACCGGAGAGCGTACGCCCGGATGCATCGGTGATGGTGCCGGAGATCATCAGCGGCAGATCGACGCCCAGCGCGTCAAATTCAGTCTGCACCGCGAAGATCGCCGCTTTGGCGTTAAGGGTATCAAATACCGTTTCGATCATAATCAGATCGGAGCCGCCTTCCACCAGCGCGCGCGTCGATTCGCGGTAGGCTTCCACCAGCTGATCAAAGGTGACGTTACGGAAAGCCGGGTCATTCACATCCGGTGAGATGGAGCAGGTACGGTTGGTCGGCCCCAGTACGCCAGCCACATAGCGCGGACGGTGCGGGGTTTTCGCTGTCCACTCATCGGCGCTGGCGCGCGCCAGTTTCGCCGCCACGAAGTTAATCTCCGCCGACAGCGATTCCATATGGTAATCCGCCATCGCGATAGTGGTGGAGTTAAAGGTGTTGGTTTCGAGAATATCAGCACCGGCGGCCAGATAGCCGTCATGGATAGCGCTGATAATGTCAGGCCGTGTCAGTACCAGCAGGTCATTATTACCCTTCAGATCGCTCTGCCAGTCAGCAAACCGCTCGCCGCGAAAGTCGCTCTCTTCCAGCTTATAACTTTGGATCATTGTGCCCATGCCGCCATCCAGCACCATGATGCGTTTCGCGAGCTGCTGTTGCAGCGCTTCTGTTCTGTTACTCACACTCGCCTCTTCACCGTCTTCTCGCTGGCTGAAATACCAGCAGGACATACTGGCACAACTTTTGTACCGGTAAAAGCGACGGCGGATGAGACATTTTCAGTTGAACGCCCTGACTGATCCGACCAGAACGCTGTGTGTTGCAATATTAGTCAATAAAACGAAAATGATTTCCACATTCTGAAAAATAAGCGAGTCTGATATGGCCACGCCCGTTCCCACTAAACGTGGTAAAAAACCGCGCAGCGCCGCCGTCCCGACAGCCCAGCCCACCGGACAGGTTCAGTCCCTGACGCGCGGCCTGAAACTGCTGGAAGCGATTGCGGAATCCCACGGCAGTGTGGCGTTAACCGAACTGGCTCAGCAATCAGGCCTGCCCAACTCCACCACTCACCGTCTGCTGACCACCATGCAGCAGCTGGGGTTTGTCCGCCAGGTCGGCGACTTAGGTTACTGGACCATCGGTGCGCATGCCTTTGTGGTCGGCAGCAGTTTTCTGCAGAGCCGTAATCTGCTGGCGATGGTGCATCCGATGCTGCGCAGTCTGATGGAGTCATCCGGCGAAACCGTCAATCTGGCGGTGCTGGATCTAAGCGACCATCAGGCGGTGATTATCGACCAGGTGCAGTGTACTCAGCTGATGCGCATGTCGGCGCCAATTGGCGGTAAGTTGCCGATGCATGCCTCCGGCGCGGGCAAAGCGTTTCTCGCTAATCTGAGCGAACCGCAGGTGACTGAACTGCTGCACCGTAAAGGGTTGTATCACTACACGCCGCATACGCTGATGTCGCCGCACAGCCTGAAGGAGAATCTGGCGCTGGTGCGTAAAACCGGTTATGCCTTTGATGATGAGGAACATGCGCTGGGTCTGCGCTGCGTCGCCGCCTGCATCTATGATGAGCATGGCGAACCCTTTGCCGCCATCTCCATCTCCGGCCCGATATCACGCATTACCGACGACCGCGTAACCGAAATCGGCGCGCTGGTAATTAAAGCGGCGAAAGAGATTACCCGTGAATATGGCGGACATCATTAATGACAGCCGCCATATCTCGCTGACTAAATCGCTGCCGCCGTCGATAGGCATATACATCTTCAATATAACCATCGCGAATGCGTTGTTGCAGCCCGCGCCAGTAATCGGCGCGGAACAGCTCGCTATGCATCTGCTCAAATAGCGCGGCGATAGCCGGATCGCAACACAAATAGTGACGAAACTCTTCCGGGAAAACATCCTCGGGCGCCACGCTATACCAGGGTTCAGAGCTGAGTTCATCTTCCGCATAACGCGGCGGCGGAATATCGCGGAAATTGACCTCGGTCATATAGCTGATTTCATCGTAGTCATAAAACACCACGCGGCCATGGCGCGTGACGCCAAAATTTTTATACAGCATATCGCCCGGGAAAATATTCGCCGCCGCCAGCTGCTTTACTGCATTGCCATACTCTTCAATCGCATCGTGGCGCTGCTGGTCTGTCGCCTGCTCCAGCCAGATATTCAGTGGCGTCATGCGCCGCTCCAGATAGAGGTGCCGGATAATCAGCATCTCGCCACGAATTTCCAGCTTTTCTGCCACTTCACGCTGCAGTTCCGCCAGTAATTCGGCGCTAATGCGCGACCTTTCAATGGCAAAATTTTCAAACTCCTGGGTATCCGCCATCCGTCCCACACGATCATGCTCTTTCACCAGCTGGTAGCACTGCCGCACGCGCTCTGGCGTCACCTCTTTCTGCGGCGCAAAGCGGTCTTTAATTACCTTAAATACCCGGTCAAAACCTGGCAGAGTAAAGACCAGCATCACCAGCCCGCGTATACCGGGCGCCACGACAAATTGATCGTTAGTGCTGGCTGTATAGTGCAGATATTCACGGTAGCTTTCGGTTTTACCATGCTTCTGGCAACCAATCGCCATATAGAGTTCAGCGGTGGTTTTGCCGGGCAGGATCTCGCGTAACCATTCAACCAGCGCGGCAGGCTGTGGCGCATACACCATAAAGTAGGAGCGGGCGAAGCCGAAGACGATGCTGGCTTCACGTTTACGGGTTAAACAGGTATCGATCCATAACTCACCGGCATCGCTGCGGTGAACCGGCAGTAAAAAAGCGTATACCCCGGATGGCAGACAGAGTTTTGCCACTAACCACGCCGCCTTATTGCGATAAAACAGCTCATTCGCCACTTTTAATGTCGCCTGTTGCAGCTCCGTGGCGGCAAAATTCTGTTGCAGATGGGCAATGATATAACCGATATCGCGGCGCAAATCCTGCCACGGCAGACGCAAAGGCAAATCGCCCAGCATTTGCTGCAACAGCGGTTGCCACCCTTGCTGTGCGCTAAAAGCTTTTGCCAGCGGGCGAGGTATGGTGCGAAAACGGCGCTCAGGCTGTGAGCTGAAGATAAACAACCGCTCTGGCGTCAGCGCCTGATGATCAAACAGGCGGCAGTAGACCGAATTAAAAAAGCTTTCGGCAATTTCAAAGCGCGGATAGTCAGGTAATAAATCGGTGTAGATAACCTTGATGCGCGTCAGAAAATCCGCGTCATATGGCAGACCGATACAGCGCAGTTGCTCTACGACCAGCCCGACATGGTGGTCGTAGAGATGGATACGCGCTTTCATCGCCTGCTGCACCGCCAGCCAGTCGGCCTGTTCGAAACGCTGCTGAGCGCCAGCGGTGATCTCGAGGAAGCGCCCATATTGCGCGTCAAACCCCTGCAGAATGGTTTGCGCAATCAGTTTTTCGCTTGCTGACATAGCGCGTCCTCCCGCCAGGCGACAAATGATTAATGATCGAATTGCTGCTCTTCAGTCGAACCGGTTAACGCGGTAACCGATGACGCGCCACCCTGAATAATGGTGGTGACGTTATCGAAATAGCCGGTTCCCACTTCCTGCTGATGTGACGAAAAGCTGTAACCCTGCCTGATGGCGGCAAACTCCGGCTGCTGCACTTTCTCGACGTAGTGCCGCATCCCTTCTCCCTGCGCGTAAGCCTGCGCCAGATCGAACATGTTGAACCACATGCTGTGGATGCCCGCGAGGGTAATAAACTGATATTTGTAGCCCATCTCCGCCAGCGCCTGCTGGAAGCGCGCGATGGTGCGGTCATCGAGGTTTTTCTTCCAGTTAAACGACGGCGAGCAGTTATAGGCCAGCAGCTTGCCCGGAAAACGCGCATGAATGGCATCGGCAAAGCGCTGCGCCTGCGCCAGATCCGGCGTCGAGGTTTCGCACCACAGCATATCGGCATAAGGCGCATAGGCCAGTCCGCGGCTGATCGCCTGATCAATCCCGGCGCGGGTACGGAAGAAACCTTCCGGCGTGCGCTCACCGGTAATAAACTCCCGGTCATATTCATCGCAATCGGAAGTGATCAGATCGGCGGCATCGGCATCGGTACGGGCGATCAGCACCGTCGGTACATCCATAACGTCCGCCGCTAAACGCGCGGCAACCAGCTTCTGAATCGCCTCCTGCGTCGGCACCAGCACCTTGCCGCCCATATGGCCGCATTTTTTCACCGAGGCCAGCTGGTCTTCAAAATGCACACCCGCCGCACCGGCGCTAATCATCGACTTCATCAGTTCAAAGGCATTCAGCACGCCGCCGAAGCCCGCCTCCGCATCGGCGACAATCGGCAAAAAGTAGTCGGTATAGCGCGCATCGCCCGGTTCAATATTGCCGGACCACTGAATCTGATCAGCACGCTGAAAACTGTTATTAATCCGCTCCACCACCGCTGGCACCGAGTTCGCCGGATAGAGCGACTGATCGGGATACATGCTGGCCGCCAGATTGGCATCGGCCGCCACCTGCCAGCCAGAGAGATAAATCGCTTCAATACCCGCTTTCGCCTGCTGCAACGCCTGACCGCCGGTCAGCGCACCCAGACTGTTGATATAACCCTTCTTCGCGCCGCCGTTCAGCAGCGCCCACAGTTTTTCCGCTCCCTGCTGCGCCAGCGTACAGGCCGGATTGACGGAACCACGCAGTTTCACCACTTCCGCCGCGCTGTAAGGGCGGGTAATGCCTTCCCAGCGTGCATTGCGCCAGCTTTGTTCTGTTTTCTCAATCTGTTGGGTACGTGAGGTCATAGCGGATACTCCGTGGTTGTCGGGAATAAGGCTTAAGGGATCAGGCGGTAACCTGGCAGCGTAAGAAACTCCACCAGTTCAGCTTCAGTCGTGATGCGCTCCATCAGACGCGCGGCGTCATCAAATCGTCCCTGACAAAAACGCTGGTCCCCCAGCTCTTCCTGAATCACCCGCATCTCTTCCGCCAGCATCTGGCTGAACAGCGCGCGGGTCACTGTCTCACCGTTGGTCAGGGTTTTCTGATGGCGAATCCACTGCCAGATTGAAGTTCGCGAGATCTCAGCGGTCGCCGCATCCTCCATCAGTCCATAGATCGGCACGCAGCCATTACCGGAAATCCAGGCTTCGATATACTGCACTGCGACCCGAATATTGGCGCGCATCCCCGCTTCAGTGCGTTCACCTTCGCAGGGTTCCAGTAACTGTTGCGCGCTGATCGGCGCATCGTTTTCACGCAGTACATCCAGCTGGTTCGCTTTGTCACCCAGCGCCTGGTCAAATACCGCCATTACCGCGTCGGCCAGCCCCGGATGCGCAATCCAGGTGCCATCATGGCCATTGACTGCTTCACGCTGTTTATCGGCGCGCACTTTATTCAGCACCCATTCGTTGCGTTCAGGCTCTTTACTGGGAATAAATGCCGCCATACCGCCCATGGCAAAAGCGCCGCGACGGTGGCAGGTTTTAATCAACAGCCGCGAATACGCATCGAGAAAACCCTGCTCCATGGTGACTGACTGGCGATCGGGTAAGACACGATCGGCATGATTCTTCAGCGTTTTGATATAGCTGAAGATGTAATCCCAGCGGCCGCAGTTAAGTCCGACAATATGTTCACGCAGGTGATACAGGATCTCGTCCATCTGAAATACTGCCGGCAGGGTTTCAATCAGCAGCGTCGCTTTAATCGTGCCGCGCGGCAGATCGAAACGATCTTCGGCATAGCTGAATACCTCACTCCACCAGGCCGCTTCCTGAAAAGACTGGGTTTTTGGCAAATAGAAATAGGGACCACTGCCTTTGGCCAGCAGCGCCTGATAGTTGTGGAAAAAGTAGAGCGCGAAATCAAACAGGCTGCCGGGAATCGCTTCACCACGCCATAACACATGCTTTTCCGGCAGATGCAGTCCGCGCACCCGGCAAATCAGCACCGCAGGATCGGGTTTGAGCTGGTAGATTTTGCCCGCTTCATTGCTGTAGCTGATAGTGCCTCTGATCGCATCACGCAGGTTGATCTGCCCGTCGATCACTTTCTGCCATGAAGGCGTCAGTGAGTCTTCAAAGTCCGCCATAAACACATTCACATTGGCATTCAGGGCGTTGATCACCATTTTGCGTTCTACCGGGCCGGTGATCTCTACCCGACGATCCTGTAAATCCGTCGGAATACCACGGATCTTCCAGCCCGCACTTTTAATGGAAGTGGTTTCCGAAATAAAATCAGGCAGCTCGCCATTATCAATTTTGCGCTGTACCAGCGTACGTTCAGCCAGTAGCCCGTTGCGACGTGGCGTAAAGCGCGTCACCAGCTCACCAAGAAAATCAACCGCGCCATCGGTTAAAACCTGCTGTTCCGCACTGCCAAAGGGCTGACTGAATGCCAGCTCAGTAGTGATTACATGTTGTGTCATGTTCGCCCTCTCCCGTTTGATCCTGCACGATCGATCGTCTGATCTGCCTGCTGCTGTTTTTATAAGCTACAAGATCAAAGCATAATCAGAAAAAATTCAAAATCAAAAACTATTTCCATTTTAATAATGAAAGCGAATTAAGAGATTGAAAATTAATGCAATAAAATTGATAAGCGAAAGGAAGAGGTTTTCAGCAGAGAGATGGGACAGGCAGAAGTGATCGGCGGGTCAAAAAGCATTCAACCCGCCACAGCAGATTATTCCAGCGTTGGATTCATATGGCGCAGATCAAACGGTGTGATCTGGTAGACGTAATAGTTCAGCCAGTTGGTAAACAGCAGATTGCCGTGGCTACGCCAGGTGGCACGCGGTGGCAGCTCGGGATTGTCCTGCGGGAAATAATTAAATGGCACGTCAGGCTGTAATCCGGCTTCGTAATCACGATGATATTCACCCGACAGTGTCAGGGCATCATACTCAGGGTGACCGGTGACAAACGCCAGCCGCTTATCTTTACTGGCAAACAGGTATGCGCCGGTCTGCTCTGATTCGGCGAAGATCTCCAGATCGGTGTAGTCGCGCAATAACTGGCTGGGGAAATCGGCATAGCGTGAATGCGGAGCGAGGAAGTTATCATCAAAGCCGCGCGTAAGCAGCGCGTGTGGATGCAGGGTTTGGTGCTCATACACGCCAGAAAGTTTGCTTTGTCGCGTCTGTTTCGGAATGCCATACAGGATATTTAACGCCGCCTGCACCGCCCAACAGACAAATAGTGTCGAGGTGACATGCTCTTTCGCCCAGTGCAGCACGCGCTGGATCTGCGGCCAGTAGGCAACATCGTTAAAATCCACCAGACCTAAAGGCGCGCCAGTGACGATCAATCCATCAAAATTATCGTGCTGGATATCTTCAAAATTGCAGTAGAAATTGTTGAGGTGCTCGCTCGGTGTATTACGTGATTCACGCGCGTCGATACGCAGTAACTGAATATCGATTTGCAGCGGCGAATTGGAGAGCAGGCGCAAAAACTGGTTCTCAGTCTCAATCTTTTTTGGCATCAGATTTAATACCAGCACCTTTAACGGACGGATTTCCTGAACACTTGCGCGTGACGAGGCCATCACAAAGACGTTCTCGTTGCGCAGGAAATTCACTGCTGGTAGTTCATCGGGTACCCTGATTGGCATAACCTGTTTTCCTCATTCATACGTTTATACGTTTAGACATCCAGATGCCTGAAGATAGCCTTTTGCCGTACAAAAGTCGAGAGATCATCCAATAGTTGAAAATGTTTCACCTTAACGGCAAAGCATTGCTGAAAAAGTCCCAAACGCAAAAAACCCTTATGCTTTCGCATAAGGGTTATCGCTTTATTTGATGCCTGGCAGTTCCCTACTCTCGCATGGGGAGACCCCACACTACCATCGGCGCTACGGCGTTTCACTTCTGAGTTCGGCATGGGGTCAGGTGGGACCACCGCGCTAAAGCCGCCAGGCAAATTCTTTGTGCTCTGTCCTGTGTCTTTTACGCTCTGACCGCGTTGGCTGCCTTCGCGTCACTCAGTCACATACTTCTGTATGCTCCTTCATGCCGTCTCAGTTGCCGCCTTGTCACAGCGCAAAATCCTTCGGACTTAATTCCGGTGAACAAGCTGAATACTGTCGCGTCTCTCTCAACGCTCACCAAAACACTTCTGGTGTTGTAAGGTTAAGCCTCACGGGTCATTAGTACCGGTTAGCTCAACGCATCGCTGCGCTTACACACCCGGCCTATCAACGTCGTAGTCTTCAACGTCCCTTCAGGACTCTCAAGGAGTCAGGGAGAATTCATCTCGAGGCAAGTTTCGCGCTTAGATGCTTTCAGCGCTTATCTTTTCCGCATTTAGCTACCGGGCAATGCCATTGGCATGACAACCCGAACACCAGTGATGCGTCCACTCCGGTCCTCTCGTACTAGGAGCAGCCCCTCTCAATTCTCCAGCGCCCACGGCAGATAGGGACCGAACTGTCTCACGACGTTCTAAACCCAGCTCGCGTACCACTTTAAACGGCGAACAGCCGTACCCTTGGGACCTACTTCAGCCCCAGGATGTGATGAGCCGACATCGAGGTGCCAAACACCGCCGTCGATATGAACTCTTGGGCGGTATCAGCCTGTTATCCCCGGAGTACCTTTTATCCGTTGAGCGATGGCCCTTCCATTCAGAACCACCGGATCACTATGACCTGCTTTCGCACCTGCTCGAGCCGTCACTCTCGCAGTCAAGCCAGCTTATGCCATTGCACTAACCTCACGATGTCCGACCGTGATTAGCTGACCTTCGTGCTCCTCCGTTACTCTTTAGGAGGAGACCGCCCCAGTCAAACTACCCACCAGACACTGTCCCCACCCCGGATTACGGGGCCAGGTTAGAACATCAAACATTAAAGGGTGGTATTTCAAGGTTGGCTCCACGCAGACTGGCGTCCACGCTTCAAAGCCTCCCACCTATCCTACACATCAAGGCTCAATGTTCAGTGTCAAGCTGTAGTAAAGGTTCACGGGGTCTTTCCGTCTTGCCGCGGGTACACTGCATCTTCACAGCGAGTTCAATTTCACTGAGTCTCGGGTGGAGACAGCCTGGCCATCATTACGCCATTCGTGCAGGTCGGAACTTACCCGACAAGGAATTTCGCTACCTTAGGACCGTTATAGTTACGGCCGCCGTTTACCGGGGCTTCGATCAAGAGCTTCTCCTTGCGGATAACCCCATCAATTAACCTTCCGGCACCGGGCAGGCGTCACACCGTATACGTCCACTTTCGTGTTTGCACAGTGCTGTGTTTTTAATAAACAGTTGCAGCCAGCTGGTATCTTCGACTGCCTTCGGCTCCGCCCGCGAGGGGGTTCACCTACCAGCAGCGTGCCTTCTCCCGAAGTTACGGCACCATTTTGCCTAGTTCCTTCACCCGAGTTCTCTCAAGCGCCTTGGTATTCTCTACCTGACCACCTGTGTCGGTTTGGGGTACGATTCGATGTTACCTGATGCTTAGAGGCTTTTCCTGGAAGCAGGGCATTTGTTACTTCACCACCGTGGTGGCTCGTCATCACGCCTCAGCCTTAAAGCGTTCCGGATTTGCCTGGAACGCAAGCCTACACGCTTAAACCGGGACAACCGTCGCCCGGCTAACATAGCCTTCTCCGTCCCCCCTTCGCAGTAACACCGGGTACAGGAATATTAACCTGTTTCCCATCGACTACGCTTTTCAGCCTCGCCTTAGGGGTCGACTCACCCTGCCCCGATTAACGTTGGACAGGAACCCTTGGTCTTCCGGCGAGCGGGCTTTTCACCCGCTTTATCGTTACTTATGTCAGCATTCGCACTTCTGATACCTCCAGCAGACCTCACAGTCCACCTTCGACGGCTTACAGAACGCTCCCCTACCCAACAACGCATACGCGTCGCTGCCGCAGCTTCGGTGCATGGTTTAGCCCCGTTACATCTTCCGCGCAGGCCGACTCGACCAGTGAGCTATTACGCTTTCTTTAAATGATGGCTGCTTCTAAGCCAACATCCTGGCTGTCTGTGCCTTCCCACATCGTTTCCCACTTAACCATGACTTTGGGACCTTAGCTGGCGGTCTGGGTTGTTTCCCTCTTCACGACGGACGTTAGCACCCGCCGTGTGTCTCCCGTGATAACATTCTCCGGTATTCGCAGTTTGCATCGGGTTGGTAAGCCGGGATGGCCCCCTAGCCGAAACAGTGCTCTACCCCCGGAGATGAGTTCACGAGGCGCTACCTAAATAGCTTTCGGGGAGAACCAGCTATCTCCCGGTTTGATTGGCCTTTCACCCCCAGCCACAAGTCATCCGCTAATTTTTCAACATTAGTCGGTTCGGTCCTCCAGTTAGTGTTACCCAACCTTCAACCTGCCCATGGCTAGATCACCGGGTTTCGGGTCTATACCCTGCAACTTAACGCCCAGTTAAGACTCGGTTTCCCTGCGGCTCCCCTATACGGTTAACCTTGCTACAGAATATAAGTCGCTGACCCATTATACAAAAGGTACGCAGTCACCCCCCTGAAGAGGGCTTCCACTGCTTGTACGTACACGGTTTCAGGTTCTGTTTCACTCCCCTCGCCGGGGTTCTTTTCGCCTTTCCCTCACGGTACTGGTTCACTATCGGTCAGTCAGGAGTATTTAGCCTTGGAGGATGGTCCCCCCATATTCAGACAGGATGTCACGTGTCCCGCCCTACTCATCGAACTCACAGCAAGTGTGCCTTTGTGTACGGGAGTATCACCCTGTACCCTGCGACTTTCCAGACGCTTCCACTGACGCACAAACTGATTCAGGTTCTGGGCTGTTCCCCGTTCGCTCGCCGCTACTGGGGGAATCTCGGTTGATTTCTTTTCCTCTGGGTACTTAGATGTTTCAGTTCCCCAGGTTCGCCTCGTTAAGCTATGTATTCACTTAACGATGATGCACCGCAGTGCACCGGGTTTCCCCATTCGGGTATCGACGGGTATAGCGCCTCATATCGGCTTACCGTCGCTTATCGCAGATTAGCACGCCCTTCATCGCCTCTGACTGCCAGGGCATCCACCGTGTACGCTTAGTCGCTTAACCTCACAACCCGGAAGTGTCTTTCGACCCTCGGGGCTGCAAGCATTTGAGAGACTCGAATATATCGTGCTTCATTTCTTATTACGGAGAAATGAGACGACATATCGTTTCAATTTTCAGCTTGTTCCGGATTTTTAAAGAGCAAATATCTCAAACGTGACTCGCCTTGCGGCCTAATCAGTTTTGAGATACTGGGTTGATAACGTCTTTCACATCGTTATCAGAGTATGGCGTCCCCAAGGGGATTCGAACCCCTGTTACAGCCGTGAAAGGGCAGTGTCCTGGGCCTCTAGACGATGGGGACTCTGTTACTGTTGCTCGTTACTTTCATCAGACAATCTGTGTGGGCACTGCGCGGAGTATCTTCACATAGGTAAGGAGGTGATCCAACCGCAGGTTCCCCTACGGTTACCTTGTTACGACTTCACCCCAGTCATGAATCACAAAGTGGTAAGCGCCCTCCCGGAGGTTAAGCTACCTACTTCTTTTGCAACCCACTCCCATGGTGTGACGGGCGGTGTGTACAAGGCCCGGGAACGTATTCACCGTAGCATTCTGATCTACGATTACTAGCGATTCCGACTTCACGGAGTCGAGTTGCAGACTCCGATCCGGACTACGACGCACTTTATGAGGTCCGCTTGCTCTCGCGAGTTCGCTTCTCTTTGTATGCGCCATTGTAGCACGTGTGTAGCCCTGGCCGTAAGGGCCATGATGACTTGACGTCATCCCCACCTTCCTCCGGTTTATCACCGGCAGTCTCCTTTGAGTTCCCGCCATCACGCGCTGGCAACAAAGGATAAGGGTTGCGCTCGTTGCGGGACTTAACCCAACATTTCACAACACGAGCTGACGACAGCCATGCAGCACCTGTCTCACGGTTCCCGAAGGCACTAAGGCATCTCTGCCGAATTCCGTGGATGTCAAGGCCAGGTAAGGTTCTTCGCGTTGCATCGAATTAAACCACATGCTCCACCGCTTGTGCGGGCCCCCGTCAATTCATTTGAGTTTTAACCTTGCGGCCGTACTCCCCAGGCGGTCGACTTAACGCGTTAGCTCCGGAAGCCACGCCTCAAGGGCACAACCTCCAAGTCGACATCGTTTACGGCGTGGACTACCAGGGTATCTAATCCTGTTTGCTCCCCACGCTTTCGCACCTGAGCGTCAGTCTTCGTCCAGGGGGCCGCCTTCGCCACCGGTATTCCTCCAGATCTCTACGCATTTCACCGCTACACCTGGAATTCTACCCCCCTCTACGAGACTCTAGCCTGCCAGTTTCAAATGCAGTTCCCAGGTTGAGCCCGGGGATTTCACATCTGACTTAACAGACCGCCTGCGTGCGCTTTACGCCCAGTAATTCCGATTAACGCTTGCACCCTCCGTATTACCGCGGCTGCTGGCACGGAGTTAGCCGGTGCTTCTTCTGCGGGTAACGTCAATCGATGCGGTTATTAACCGCATCGCCTTCCTCCCCGCTGAAAGTACTTTACAACCCGAAGGCCTTCTTCATACACGCGGCATGGCTGCATCAGGCTTGCGCCCATTGTGCAATATTCCCCACTGCTGCCTCCCGTAGGAGTCTGGACCGTGTCTCAGTTCCAGTGTGGCTGGTCATCCTCTCAGACCAGCTAGGGATCGTCGCCTAGGTGAGCCATTACCCCACCTACTAGCTAATCCCATCTGGGTTCATCCGATGGTGTGAGGCCCGAAGGTCCCCCACTTTGCTCTTGCGAGATTATGCGGTATTAGCTACCGTTTCCAGTAGTTATCCCCCTCCATCGGGCAGATCCCCAGACATTACTCACCCGTCCGCCGCTCGTCACCCAAGGAGCAAGCTCCTCTGTGCTACCGCCCGACTTGCATGTGTTAGGCCTGCCGCCAGCGTTCAATCTGAGCCATGATCAAACTCTTCAATTAAAAAGCTTGATGCTCAAAGAATTAAAACTGTTATTCGTAATGAATATAGTAGTCACTCTTGAGACTTGATATTTCAAATTTTTTCCATCCGGGGATGGTTTGCGATATCAACCCTGCGAGTGCCCACACAGATTGTCTGATAAATTGTTAAAGAGCAGTGCAATCAGCGACTTCGTCTGCTGCTGCGAGGTGGCGTATATTACGCTTTCCTCCCTCAGAGTCAACCCCGTTTTCAGAAGTTTTTCTCCGGCGGTTCAGAACCGATTAACTCGCTTCCCGAACCTCCTGAGCCGCCGCTGTGTAAGCCGTTGTTCCGTCTCAGTGGTTGCGCATTATAGGGAGTTCCGCGCAGGCCGCAACACCTAATTTGCGATAAATTGACTGTTCGCTGCAATCCACAGCAAAAGGCCGCCTTATACGCAGTTATGCACAAAGTTATCCACATTGTTCCGCAACGGACAATTTTGACGAGCATCACGCAAACGTTTTCGCTACAATGCGACGCGACGTTCGGCCCCCCTTTTGGGGCGTTACCTGAAACTTATCTTCTTTCTATATAGAGAAGAGAAACAGCTAAGCTTGATGTAACGCTCTTTCATTACCCAAAGTAACTGCGAACCAAAGCCAAGGGATATAACCACCATGCAACAACCTCGTCCTCTACGCCGCGCGCTGCTCAGCGTGTCTGATAAAGCCGGTATCCTCGAATTCGCCCAGGCGCTCTCCAGCCGCGGTGTCGAACTGCTCTCTACTGGCGGTACTGCACGTCTGCTGGCTGACGCTGGTCTGCCAGTAACCGAAGTATCGGATTACACTGGTTTCCCTGAAATGATGGATGGACGCGTCAAAACGCTGCACCCGAAAGTGCATGGTGGCATTTTAGGTCGCCGTGGTCAGGATGATGCGATTATGGCGGAACATAACATCGCGCCAATCGACATGGTGGTCGTTAACCTTTATCCGTTTGCCGAGACGGTGGCGCGCGAAGGTTGTTCACTGGCAGATGCAGTAGAGAATATCGATATCGGTGGCCCGAGCATGGTGCGCTCCGCAGCGAAGAACCATAAAGATGTGGCCATCGTAGTGAAGAGCAGCGACTACAGCGCCATTATTGCTGAGCTGGATGCCAACGAAAACTCGCTGACGCTGGCGACCCGTTTCGATCTCGCTATCAAAGCGTTCGAACACACCGCCGCTTATGACAGCATGATCGCCAACTACTTCGGCAGCATGGTGCCGGCTTACCACGGTGACGCCAGCGAACCGGCTGGTCGCTTCCCGCGCACGCTGAACCTGAACTTTATTAAGAAGCAGGATATGCGTTATGGCGAGAACAGCCATCAGGATGCTGCCTTCTATATAGAAGAGAAGATTACTGAAGCCTCGGTCGCTACCGCACAGCAGGTGCAGGGCAAAGCGCTCTCCTATAACAATATCGCCGATACCGATGCAGCGCTGGAGTGCGTCAAAGAGTTTAGCGAAGCAGCCTGCGTGATCGTCAAGCATGCAAACCCTTGTGGTGTGGCGGTTGGCGATTCGATTTTCGATGCTTACGAGCGTGCATACAAAACTGACCCGACTTCAGCGTTTGGCGGCATCATTGCCTTTAACCGCGAGCTGGACGAAGCAACCGCACAGGCGATTATCAGCCGCCAGTTTGTCGAAGTGATTATTGCCCCTTCCGCTACTGCTGCAGCCCTGAAAGTCACCGCTGCCAAACAGAACGTGCGCGTACTGACCTGCGGCCAGTGGCAGCAGCGTCAGAAAGGCCTCGATTTCAAACGGGTTAATGGTGGTCTGCTGGTGCAGGATCGCGATCTGGGCATGGTTGACGCCAGCCAGCTGCGTGTCGTCAGCGAGCGCCAGCCAACTGAGCAGGAGCTGCGTGATGCGCTGTTCTGCTGGAAAGTGGCGAAGTTTGTTAAATCTAACGCCATCGTGTATGCGCAGAATAATATGACTATCGGCATTGGCGCCGGTCAGATGAGCCGCGTCTACTCAGCGAAAATCGCCGGTATCAAAGCGGCGGACGAAGGTCTGGAAGTGAAAGGCTGTGCAATGGCCTCTGATGCTTTCTTCCCGTTCCGTGACGGTATTGATGCCGCCGCTGCGGTTGGCGTCAGCTGTGTGATCCAACCGGGTGGCTCTATTCGTGATGATGAAGTGATCGCGGCGGCCAATGAGCACGGCATCGCGATGATCTTCACCGACATGCGCCATTTCCGCCATTAATCGCCCCTGGAGAATTCGTAATGAAAATTTTAGTTATCGGTAATGGTGGTCGTGAACACGCACTGGCATGGAAAGCATCGCAGTCACCGCTGGCGGAAACCGTATTTGTCGCGCCAGGTAATGCCGGTACCGCGCTGGAACCTGCTTTGCAGAACGTGGCGATTAGCGCCACCGATATCCCTGCGCTGCTGAGCTTTGCGCAGAATGAGAAGATCGACCTGACGATTGTTGGTCCGGAAGCGCCGCTGGTGATTGGCGTGGTGGATGCCTTCCGCGCCGCCGGTCTGAAAATCTTTGGCCCAACGCAGGCCGCAGCCCAGCTGGAAGGTTCGAAAGCCTTTACCAAGGATTTCCTTGCCCGCCATCATATCCCGACGGCGGAGTACCAGAACTTTACCGAAGTGGAGCCAGCCCTGGCTTATGTGCGCAGTAAAGGCGCACCGATTGTGATCAAAGCTGATGGCCTGGCGGCGGGTAAAGGCGTGATTGTCGCCATGACCCTGCAGGAAGCGGAAGATGCGATTCAGGATATGCTGGCAGGCAATGCCTTCGGCGATGCCGGTCACCGCATTGTGGTGGAAGAGTTCCTCGACGGCGAAGAAGCCAGCTTTATTGTGATGGTCGATGGCGAGCACGTGCTGCCAATGGCCACCAGCCAGGATCACAAACGTGTTGGCGACGGTGATACCGGCCCGAACACCGGTGGTATGGGCGCTTATTCTCCGGCGCCAGTGGTGACCGATGAGATCCACCAGCGCGTGATGGACGAAGTTATCTGGCCAACCGTGCGCGGTATGGCGGCCGAAGGGAATACCTACACCGGTTTCCTGTATGCCGGTCTGATGATTGGCAGCAACAACCAGCCAAAAGTGATCGAATTTAACTGTCGCTTTGGCGATCCGGAAACTCAGCCGATCATGTTGCGTCTGCAGTCGGATCTGGTCGATCTTTGCCTCGCCGCCTGCGACGGTAAACTGGATCAGCGCGATTCCAGATGGGATCCGCGTCCTTCACTGGGTGTGGTGCTGGCCGCTGGCGGTTATCCGGGCGATTACCGCACCGGCGATCAGATCCACGGTTTACCGCTGGAAGAAGTGGCTGATGGCAAGGTGTTCCATGCTGGCACCACCATGCAGGATGATCTGGTGGTGACCAATGGCGGACGCGTACTGTGCGTAACCGCGCTGGGTGAAGATGTGGCGGCGGCGCAACAGCGTGCTTATCAGCTGCTGCAACCTATCTCCTGGGATGGCAGCTTCTGCCGTAAAGATATCGGTTACCGCGCGATTAATCGTAAGTAATCTGTTGACGGGCGGCGAGAACGCCGCCCCTGCACCCCTGTTTTAAAACCCTTCTTCCTGCGGTTCCCACTGACAATAATCTTCATTTGCCACCAGCAACAGCTGGGTGCCTTCTGGCGCTTCCAGCCAGGCGATACTCACTGGCTGACTGGATTTCGCCTGACGTTGCATGATATAGCGCAGTGAGCGGTCATCCAGCGCGGGCTTCACCCGCTGGCCCTGACAGGTTTTCACTGCGCCCTCGCCTGACCACTGGCCCTGTTTCAGCATCACACGCCCGCTGAGCAGCGCATCACTGATCTTAAGCATCCGTTGGGCATCAAAGGTATAAAGCGCTACAGCGTCCGCTGAGACCGCCTCACGGCGTCCCTGCAACTGTCGCTGCATAAAATTAAGTTGCCCCTGCTGATCAAAGCGCAGGGTGATGTCATCGGGATGGCCGCCAGCGATGTGGCGTTCAATTGAGACCAGCTTGCCATCCTGCCAGTTATAGTCGGTCATTTCGGTGGCGTCGCCATTAAACGGACTGAACACCGTCTTCATATGTGCCACTTGTTGCTGGCTGTCTTTGCGCCAGATACGGACTGCGCCGCGGTCAGCAAGATAACCACTGGCGGTAAAGTCCGGCAGTGTGGATTGAGAGCTGCAACCCGCAAGGAGAATGGTGAAAGCGAGGAGAACGTATTTCATAAATTCTCACACGGACTAGAGAGATAAAAAACAAAAGGAGCGATCAGATCGCCCCCCTGTTCAAACTTTTAGCGCAAACGCTATTACTTAACAGCGTCTTTCAGTGCTTTACCAGATACAAATGCCGGTACGTTTGCAGCAGCAATTTTGATTTCATTGCCAGTCTGCGGGTTGCGGCCAGTACGCTCAGCACGGTGGTTAACTTTAAAGGTACCAAAACCAACCAGTTGTACAGCATCACCTTCTTTCAGAGACTCAGTAATCGCAGCCAGGGTGGATTCCAGAGCAGCTTTAGCCTGGGTCTTAGACAGGTCCGCTTTGTCCGCAATTACATCAATCAGTTGAGTCTTGTTCATAAGTTATCCTTACAGTGTATTTATCGCTTGCTAAGCATCAAGTGCGAGGGAAAAGCCAGATTCTGGCACTCTTCAGCCTGCACGCACCGATAGCCACATTTTTCAGCCCCCCAAATGTAGACCAGACAGGGGGCGGATGTGAAGCCTTTAGGCATGACAAATCAGGCGTGAAGTCACGTTTTATCGCCTTATTGCTGAAATTTTATACCGATGTTGCTAATCGGGTCCTCGCGCAGGTCAGATCGCAGCCCTTTGATCAGCTCCAGGTCGCGCTCTTCACAGGCAGCCAGCAGGCGGAAAATCTCCCACTGGCAGTCCCATTCCTCTTCCACCGCCGGGTTCTCTTTTAGCTCATCATCGCTCATTTCACGACCAGCCTGGGTCATTTCGAGGATGGCGACGGTGGTGATCGAGGTCTCGCTGACTTCGATGGCATGAGCCAGCGTTTCACCACTTAAACGCGAGTGCAGTAATTCGCTCAGCGCCACACAGGCATCAATCGCCGGATGGACGCCATAGACATCGTAATCATCCGCCGACGGGATAGCTTCTTCCAGCTTCTCCAGTTGGCTGTCGAAATTCACTTTAGCATCTTTGATCACCAGCGTTTCCCACACCAGATCGAGGATGCGGCGATAGAGCTGAGGATCGGCAAAACCGGTTTGCTGGCAGAATGCCCAATAATTGGGATACATGCGCTCACACAGGCAAGCCATAAAAGTAACGTGCTGCCAGCTTTCCAGCTTTTCCAGCCGCAGATGAATCGGATTACGTAACATATTGGGATCTCATAGACATTGACGCGCGGCCTGCAGTGTACCTGAAAAGCCGCAGACTCACACCGTTAACCCTGCTGCTGCCAGCGCAGGAAAGCCGGACGTCCGGAGGCGACGGCATCGGCCCAGCGCGTCGGTTCCGGCAGGCGGTAGCCCGCCATACAGTTCTCCACCCACTGTAGCGCAGTATCGCTGCTGATGCGGTGGCCGGTGGCGATAAACAGCGGGTTGCAGCGCTTTTTACTGCGCCATACCCAGCCCAGCTGCTCACCCTTATCCATCAGCGGCTGACGTGCGCCCGGTTGATCATCCAGTGGTTCGAATTTGCCGCACAGGCGACTTTTCGCCACGCCAATGGTCGGCACATCCACCAGCAGGCCAAAATGGCTGGCGACGCCGAGACGGCGCGGATGCGAGATACCATGCCCGTCGACAAACAGCAGATCGGGCTGATGCTCCAGCATCTGCCAGGCAGCCAGTAACGCAGGATATTCGCGAAAAGAGAGAAAGCCGGGGATATAGGGCATGGTGGTGGCGATACGCGCCACCTTATGCTCAACCAGTTTTAACGAGGGATACTCCAGAACCACCAGCGCAGCACGCGTTACATCACCCTGCTGCTCGAAGCCCACATCCGCACCGGCAATCAGGCGCGGCGGCAGGCAATCAAAGTCATCATGACGTATCACTTCTTTGGCCCGGGCCAGCTGCTCTGCGCGCAGCGCCTGCATATCCATGCTTACTCCTGGTGATAGGGTCGTGACAGGCGGTGTACCGCCTCGACAAAGACACCGGCATGCTCGGGTGGCACATCGGGGTGAATACCGTGTCCCAGATTGAAGACATGACCATTGCCTTTGCCAAAGCCCTGCAGAATACCCGCCACTTCCTGCTCAATACGCGCCGGAGGCGCATACAGCATCGAAGGATCCATATTGCCCTGCAACGCCACACGATCGCCAACCCGACGGCGCGCATCAACAATATCGATGGTCCAGTCGAGTCCCAGCGCATCGCAGCCGGTGGCCGCCATCTCTTCCAGCCACTGACCGCCGCCTTTGGTAAACAGCGTCACCGGTACGCGACGGCCTTCATTTTCGTGCAGCAGACCGTCAACGATTTTATGCATGTAATAGAGCGAGAAATCGCGATAGTCGCGACCGGTCAGCACGCCGCCCCAGGTATCGAAGATCTGCACCGACTGCGCGCCGGCGTGGATCTGGGCATTCAGATACAGGGTGACGCTGTCCGCCAGCTTATCCAGCATCAGATGCAGGGTTTCCGGCTCGGCGTACATCATTTTCTTAATTTTGGTAAAGGCTTTACTGCTGCCACCTTCCACCATATAGGTCGCCAGCGTCCACGGACTGCCAGAGAAACCGATCAGCGGCACTTCGCCCTTCAGATTTTTACGGATGGTGCGTACCGCATTCATTACATAGCCCAGCTCCAGCTCCGGATCGGGCACCGGTAATTTTTCGACATCGGCGCGGCAGGTGATCGGCGAGGAGAAGCGCGGACCTTCGCCGGTTTCAAAGTAGAGCCCGAGACCCATCGCATCAGGAATGGTCAGGATATCGGAGAACAGGATCGCCGCATCAAGCGGAAAACGCCGCAACGGTTGTAGCGTCACTTCGCACGCCAGCTCAGCATTTTTGCACAGCGACATAAAATCACCGGCTTCAGCGCGGGTCGCTTTGTACTCCGGCAAATAACGTCCTGCCTGGCGCATCATCCATACCGGGGTGATATCTACCGGCTGACGCAGCAGCGCGCGTAAATAACGATCGTTCTTCAGTTCACTCATCATCAGACTCTCTCAAAAACAGGCGCGTAGTATATACCCAAAGTAGTTGGGGAACGAGTCGGGCTGGGCGGGAGCCGATAACGGCGGCCCTACGAAATTTGTAGGGGCGCCGTTATCGCCGCCCGCTTTATCAGTCGGCTTCGGCACGACAAAGCGCAACGGTATCCTCAATCAGGCGGCGCGCCACGGTGCCCGGCGGCGGCAACAGCGGCAGGTTGTCATAGCGATACCATCCGGCATCGATCAACTCTTTACCATCATGCTGCAAGACACCTTCATCGTAGTCAGCCATAAACGCCATCATCAGCGAGTGGGGAAACGGCCAGGGCTGCGAAGTGACATAGCGTACGTTTTTTATTTTAACGTTGCTCTCCTCCATCACCTCACGCGCGACGGCCTGCTCAAGGGTTTCACCCACTTCGACAAACCCGGCCAGCACGGTGTAGATACTGTTGCGATGGCGCGCATGCTGTGCCAGCAGAATCTCTTCACCACGACGGATGGCGACAATAATGCAGGGGGCAATCTGCGGATAATAGCGCTGGCGGCAGTGGCCACACAGACAGGCGTTTTCACTTTTACTGTGATGCATTTCATGGCCACAATAGCCGCACCAGCGATGGGAACGGAAAAACTCCGCCAGCTGCACGCCTCGTCCGGCAAGCTGGAACAGGCCCACATCCAGATCGATAATCTGCCGGACTGAGGCCATATTTTCACTACGATCCTCGCGGATCAGCCACACCTTTTCGCCCTGCCACTCACCAATCACCGATCCCTGCGATCCAGTGAGACCTAATTCTTCGGCGCTACCATGAGGCAGATCACCTTGTGGCAACCAAAGTTTCTGTTCATGGCTGACAACCCACCAGCCAACGTCTACGATAGAAATCTTATGTTCCATAAAAATTATTATCCTTTGCTTTAACAGGCTCGCTGTAGTACTGCTGTTAAGTATTCGGAAAGTTGCGCTAAGACTATAGTACCCAAATATGGAGTCGATCATGCTAAACCAGTTAGATGTTCTGGCTGCACGCGTCGGTGGCAGCAATGAACTGGTGGATCTCTGGTTAAACGCGCGCAGGCAACTGCTGGCGGCGTATTATCAGCTGGTAGGCATTAAGCCTAACAAAGATTCACTGACCGCACTTGATGATGAAGCACTGGATAACTTTTGTCAGAGACTGGTTGATTACCTTTCTACCGGCCACTTCAGCATTTACGAACGTATCATTAATGAATTACAGGGCGACAGCCCGTTACTGGCGGCATCGCAGATCTATCCGGCGCTGCAGGCAAATACCGAACAGATTATGAATTATTACGATACCCATCTGGAAACCGCGATTGACGATGATAATTGCCTTGAGTTCCAGCAGGCGTTATCAGGTGTCGGTGAAGCGCTGGAAGCGCGTTTTACGCTGGAAGATCGGCTGATTCAGCTGGCTCACGACCATCAGCTGCAACCTTTCACTGTCGCTAACGATGCGAATCTGGTGCGACCGGCGTAAAAGTTATCCGTTGGTAAACCCCTTGTAGTTTGTGATTCGCCCTTCTATGCTGAAGGGGTAATTTTGGGCTGGTGTTTCTGACCAGCCAGCATCTTGTCGGAGTGCCCTTTGGGGCTGAGACCGTTAATTCGGGATCCGCGGAACCTGATCAGGTTAGTACCTGCGAAGGGAACAAGAGTAAAGCCTCTTTTTCGGTGTTTGCCGCTCTGCCGCCACACCGTAAGTTACTCCCGCCGAACTCCGGGCAAGCCATTTTCCCTATGTCATCAGGATATGAGCTATGTCTGATATTGAAAAAAAAACCAACCGTCGTGAGCAGCGCGCTCAGGCTCAGCAGTTTATCGATTCACTGCAGGGCAGCGCCTTCCCCAACTCTGCACGTATTTATCTTAGCGGTAGCCGCGCCGATATCCGCGTGCCAATGCGCGAGATCCAGCTGAGTCCGACGATGGTCGGCGGCAGTAAAGACGATGCCAGATTCGAAGATAATGAGCCGGTGCCGGTGTATGACACCGCCGGGCCTTATGGCGATCCCGATGCGCTGATTGATGTGCATCGCGGTCTGCCAAAGCTGCGCGCTGAGTGGATTGCCGAACGCGGTGATAGCGAAGCGATTAGCCAGCTTAGCTCCAGCTGGACCCGGCAGCGACTGGCGGATGAAGGTCTGGATCATCTGCGCTTTGACCATCTGCCGCAGCCACAGCGAGCGCGGGCTGGTCACTGCGTGACCCAGATGCATTATGCGCGTCTGGGCGTTATCACCGCAGAGATGGAATTTATCGCGCTGCGGGAAAATATGGGCCGCGAACGCATTCGTGGTGAAGTGCTGTTACAGCAGCATCCGGGCAACAGCTTTGGCGCGCAGCTGCCGGAAAATATTACCGCTGAATTTGTCCGTCAGGAGGTCGCCGCCGGACGCGCGATTATTCCGGCCAATATCAACCATCCGGAAGCGGAACCGATGATTATTGGCCGCAATTTCCTGGTGAAGGTAAATGCCAATATTGGCAACTCGGCGGTCACCTCCTCGATTGAAGAAGAAGTGGAAAAACTGGTGTGGTCGACGCGCTGGGGCGCCGACACCGTAATGGATCTCTCTACCGGGCGTTATATCCATGAAACGCGCGAATGGATTCTGCGTAACAGCCCGGTGCCGATCGGCACCGTACCGATTTATCAGGCGCTGGAGAAGGTAAATGGCGTCGCTGAAGCGCTCAACTGGGAAATTTTCCGCGATACCCTGCTGGAACAGGCTGAACAGGGGGTGGATTATTTTACTATCCATGCCGGCGTGCTGTTACGTTATGTGCCGATGACCGCCAGACGCCTGACCGGCATCGTCTCGCGTGGCGGTTCGATTATGGCCAAGTGGTGCTTGTCCCATCATCAGGAGAGTTTTCTTTACCAGCATTTCCGCGAAATTTGCCAGATTTGCGCGGCTTACGATGTCTCCCTGTCGCTGGGTGATGGCCTGCGTCCCGGCTCGATTCAGGATGCCAACGATGAAGCGCAGTTTGCCGAGCTGCATACGCTGGGTGAACTGACCAGAATCGCCTGGGAATATGATGTGCAGGTGATGATCGAAGGTCCCGGCCATGTGCCAATGCAGATGATTCGCCGCAATATGACCGAACAGCTGGAACACTGCCATGAAGCGCCGTTCTACACCCTTGGCCCGCTGACCACCGATATCGCGCCCGGCTATGACCATTTCACCTCCGGCATCGGTGCGGCGATGATTGGCTGGTTCGGTTGTGCGATGCTCTGCTATGTTACGCCGAAAGAGCACCTTGGCCTGCCGAATAAAGAGGACGTTAAACAGGGACTGATCACCTATAAAATCGCGGCTCATGCGGCCGATCTGGCCAAAGGCCATCCGGGCGCGCAGATCCGTGATAACGCCATGTCAAAAGCACGTTTTGAATTCCGCTGGGAAGATCAGTTTAACCTGGCGCTGGATCCGCATACCGCGCGCGCTTATCACGATGAAACCCTGCCCCAGGAGTCGGGTAAAGTTGCCCATTTCTGCTCGATGTGCGGCCCCAAATTCTGTTCGATGAAGATTAGCCAGGAAGTGCGCGAATACGCGGCAAAACAGCAAGCGCCTGAAGCGCAGGCACAACCGATTGAAGTCGGCATGGCGCAGATGTCACAGGCCTTCCGCAGTCGCGGCGGCGAGCTGTATCACCCTGCCGATACCCTGAACCAGGAGGAATCACAATGATTTACCCTTTTCCTGCCACCGCGAAAAAACTCGGACTCTATCCGGTGGTTGATAGTGTGGAATGGATTGCCCGTCTGCTGGATGCGGGTGTGCGGACGATTCAGTTACGGATCAAAGATCAAACGGAAGCGGCGGTCGAAAATAGCATTGCCGAAGCTGTCGCGCTGGGTAAACGCTACCAGGCGCGTCTGTTTATCAATGACTACTGGCGACTGGCGATTAAGTACAACGCCTATGGTGTACATCTTGGTCAGGAAGACCTTGATGTGGCCGATTTAGACGCCATTCGTCACGCCGGATTACGCCTCGGACTGTCGACCCATGATGATGCCGAGCTGGATCGCGCGCTGGCGCTGCGCCCTTCCTATATCGCTCTCGGCCATATCTTCCCGACGCAGACCAAACAGATGCCTTCAGATCCACAGGGGCTGATTGAGCTGAAGCGCCATATTACGCGCCTTGGCGATATCTCCACGGTAGCGATTGGCGGCATCAGTATCGCGCGCGCGCCGGAGGTGCTGGCCTGCGGCGTGGGCAGTATTGCGGTGGTCAGCGCCATTACTCAGGCAGCAGACTGGCGTCAGGCAACGCAAACGTTGCTGGCACTGGCTGAACCCGAGCCGCAGTTTGGGACGGAACCCGCATAGAAAAGTAAGTTAAGGCAACGGTGAGGAAAAGTTGTCGGCGTGACGCGCAGCACGCGCGATGGCCGCTGGTGACTGAATTCGGCAGCGCTATAGTAGCGCTGTCGATGGCACTGTCGTCATCGTCCGGGGTCAGCATCTATCCCTTTATGCTGGCCCCGCCTTCCAGTTCCTCAGCGCTATCGATTAACAGCGGCCCCACCTCCACTTTTTTCAGGCAACGCCGCCACTGCCGGTATAACTGGCAAACAACACTCCATAGCGCGCTCAACCGCCGCCCCTAAGATGGCCAGCGCGCGTTCGGTTTGAGGATTAAACGGCAAAGCGTAATTTAGCCGCAGACAGTTGCGATATTTGCCCGCCGCGGAAAACAGCGAACCCACACTGATCTGAATATTGCACTCACGCAGCTCGCGATTCAGACGCACCGAGTCAAAAGCTTCAGGCAGCTCAATCCACATCAGAAAACCACCCTGCGGGCGGGTGACGCAAATGCCACAGGGGAAATAGTGCCGCACCCAATGGGTGAAAATATCGAGGTTACGCTGATAGTGCGCGCGCATGCGGCGCAGATGCGGCTGGTAATGGCCCTGGCGGATAAATTCGGCCACGGTCATCTGCATTTGCGTCGCCGTCGAGCCGGTGCCGATATATTTCATATGGATAACGCGATCAAGATAACGCCCCGGCGCCACCCAACCAACACGTAGCCCCGGAGCCAGCACTTTCGAAAATGAGCTGCACAGCATTACGCGCCCATCCTGATCCAGCGATTTGATGGTGATGGGACGTGGATAGTCGTACACCAGTTCACCGTAGACATCATCTTCAATAATTGCGATATCAAAGCGTTGCGCCAGCGCCAGCAGGCCGCGCTTGCGGTTGTCCGGCATGACAAAACCCAGTGGGTTATTGCAATTGGGCACCACCACCACCGCTTTGACTGGCCACTGATCCAGTGCCAGTTCCAGTGCTTCCAGACTGATGCCGGTTTCGCAATCCGTCGGGATCTCAATAACCTTGATGCCAAACCCATGCAGGGTCTGCATGGTGCCGTGGAAGGTGGGAGATTCAACAGCTATAATATCGCCCGGCTGGCATACACTGCGAATCGACACTGACAGCGCTTCATGACAGCCCGTGGTGATTACAATCTCATCAGCCGACAGCTGACAGCCACTGTCAATCGCCAGCCGCGCAACCTGCTCCCGTAACGCCGGGACGCCATAGATATTGTCATAGTTCAGCATTCGCAGATCCTGCTTCTGCGCGAGGCGACTCATGACTTTCCATAACGGTTTAATGGTCGGCTGACTGATATCAGGCATCCCGCTGCCAAGCTGCAGCATATCCTCTTCCAGCCGCGCGTTAATCAGTTCCAGCACCGATCCCCACTGGGTAATTTCAACCGGCCTTTGCGCAGGTCGGCTAATGGCGGGTACCGGCGGCGCGGCTTTACGCGGCGTGACAAAATAACCGGAGCGTGGCTGTGGGGTGATCAGTTGCCTCTCTTCCAGCAGATGATAAGCCTGCTGAACTGTGCTGATACTGACTCCGTGTTCGGTGCTTAATGTGCGCACTGAGGGCAGACGTTCTCCCCCCTGATACAGCCCCTGTTCGATACGCTGCGCCAGCAGCGTTGCCAGATGTTGATAGCGCGTCATCGTATTGCACTCTCCCCCGTCAGGTTAAGAAAAACCAGTACAGATGGCGCCAAAACTGACCATTCAGAAGCGGTAGCCATCATTCTGTATGACAATTAAAGTCAATTTTTGCATCTGTATTGTCAATAGCTTTCCTCACAAAATAGTCCTCAGTCATCCAGTGTGGGGAGCAAATGATGGAATATCAGGAAAACAGAACGGGACAGCTTTTTGCCGGAACCCGTGTTCGTATGAAGTTGGCTTTGCTTTATCGGCGGTGGCGGGGATGGCGTCTGCGTAAGCAGACGCGCAAGATTTTATCCGGGTTAAGTGATACCCAGCTGCGGGATATAGGTTTAACCAGTGAAGATGTGGATCGCTACAAATGATTTAGCCCTGTACCGGCCCTCTCCAGCGGCGGCGCAAATACCGCCCTGGAGAAAAAGCGGAACTGTTGCTGATTTGGCGCCACCCAATAAGCACAACTCCTTTTAAGCGGATTAACCTGTATGCGTCTTCCTGGCTTTTCTCCACAGAATCTCACTACCGCAAACAAGGCAACCCCTGCCAGTGGTGAACTAGCGACACCACTGAAGGGAACCCGATCACAAGCTACCAGCCCTGACGCCCTGCAGCAGGGAGCGGGAAAAAACCTGCAAACTTCCGGCTCCATCGCGCAGCTGATCCCGATGCTAATGGAAGAGCTGTTATCGGCACTGTCCGGCGGTTCGGATACGCAGCAGGCATTGCCTGAAACCGCACCGGATCAGATGCCCTTTGAGGAAGTGGTCGCTACACTTGGCCGGCACGAAGATCTGCTGAAAAAGGCCACCGACCGCGAAGGCATGGAGAAACTGCTTGATGACCCTAAAACCCCGTCCGATGCCAAAAAAGCACTGAGCGCCGTACTCAAAGATCCGGA
Organism: Winslowiella toletana; assembly: GCF_017875465.1. Lineage (NCBI taxonomy): Bacteria > Pseudomonadati > Pseudomonadota > Gammaproteobacteria > Enterobacterales > Erwiniaceae > Winslowiella > Winslowiella toletana. The sequence continues at coordinate 2,684,815 of NZ_JAGGMQ010000001.1, read as the reverse complement.
GATGTTTGCCGCTTTAGATGGGGCGAAAAAAAATGGTAAAACAGACGGGAAAATCAGCGCCAAAGACATTCAGACAATGCAGCAGAACCCGTTAATCAGACAGTATACCGATGCGAAATCTGAAGACTATACGCACGCCTATATGCCGTCTGACTCTGCGCCAGGCTCCGCGCCGCGGGAAATGACCTCAAATGATGCCATGCGCGAACTCTATCTTTACTCTGAAAGTCTGCCGAAAAAGGTGAGTCTGGAAAGCTTGCAGAAAATCGCTGATGGTTCGCAGGATATGGGCAAGTGTCCACCGCAGGTGGCCGCCGCGGCAAAATTCTTCACTGACAATCCGGAGCAATGGCAACAACTGACAGGTAAAGACGATCCTTCCGCATCGGTTTCAAAAGATCGCCTGTGTGATCTCGCATCGTATAACGTAAAGCTTGCGCCTCAGGAGGATAAGGCGCTGAAAACGATACAGGATAACGAAGACATTTTCTTTAAAGGCGGCGGCATTAAGCCAGATAAGCTGAAGGATATTGCTAACAATGAAGAAAACAGCCAGGAAGTGCGCGACGCAGCCAATTTGCTGAGCCAGCCTAATTCGATGCTGTTCTCCATGCTGGATAATGGCAAACACGGCGCGGGCGGTGACTTCTTTAATAAGGCCAATGATAAAAATATTGGCAAAGGTGATATCGATGCCTTTATCAAAAAAGGATCCAATCAGATTGCCGCCCCTGCTCAGCTGGCAAAACCTTCACTGGATCCTGACGCTATCTCAGCACAGCAGGATATGACCACCGGTAAAGAGACGCAGCCAGATCAGAAAAAAGAGAAGGGCGGCGGTTTTTATAAAATGCTCGAAGTCTTTAGCTATATCGCTTCTGCCGCGTTCTCATTTATTCCGGGCGTCGGAGCGGCTGGTTTAGCCGCGACGGCGGGACGCGTAGCAGCGACGACGGCAATTAAAGAAGGGGCTAAACAGGCGGCGAAAGAGGGGCTGAAAGAAGGTGCTCAACAAGGTGCCGAAGCCGCAATAACGGGCGGAAAAAACGGTTCAGAAGAACAGTTGACATCACCACGGGTGTGGGCGCAGAGCTGAGAGTTTCAGGCATAAAAAAAACCCGCCGGAGCGGGTTTTTTATTAGCGATAGCGGACTAACGATTACTCGTCGTCGCGACCACCGAGACCGGCGTTCAGCAGTTCCGCCAGGCTGGCAGATGCTTCATCTGCAGTCACCTGTGGCGCTACCGGCACTTCGCCTGCATGACGACGGCGCATACGATCCTGATGATAAGCGTAACCGGTACCGGCTGGGATCAGACGACCCACGATTACGTTCTCTTTCAGGCCGCGCAGTTCGTCACGTTTACCTGCAACAGCGGCTTCGGTCAGGACACGTGTGGTCTCCTGGAACGATGCTGCGGAGATAAACGATTCGGTTGCCAGAGATGCCTTGGTGATACCCAGCAGATCGCGAGCGAAGGTCGCTGCAATCTTGCCGTTGTTTTCCAGGTCGCGGTTCGCGATTTTCACGCGAGAGAACTCGACCTGCTCACCATCCAGGAACTCTGAGCTACCGTTGCTGGCGATGGTTGCTTTACGCAGCATCTGACGCACGATAACTTCGATGTGTTTATCGTTAATCTTAACGCCTTGCAGACGGTAAACTTCCTGCACTTCGTTAGTGATATAACGGGTCACAGCATGCACGCCGCGCAGACGCAGAATGTCATGCGGAGACTCTGGACCATCGGATACCACGTCACCACGTTCTACGCGCTCACCTTCGAACACGTTAAGCTGACGCCATTTCGGAATCATCTCTTCGTAGTGATCGCTGCCATCAATCGGCGTGATCACCAGACGACGTTTACCTTTGGTCTCTTTACCGAAGGAGATAATACCGCTGACTTCAGCCAGGATTGCCGGCTCTTTCGGACGACGTGCTTCGAACAGGTCAGCAACGCGTGGCAGACCACCGGTAATATCCTTGGTACCGCCTGATTCCTGAGGAACACGCGCCAGGGTATCACCAGAGCTGATCTTGATGCCGTCTTCCAGCTGGACAATCGCTTTACCTGGCAGGAAGTACTGAGCTGGCATATCGGAGCCAGGGATCAGTACATCGTTACCGTTAGCATCAACGATTTTCAGTGCCGGACGCAGATCTTTACCACCAGTGGTACGTTCTGCGCTGTCCAGGATCACCAGCGAGGAGAGACCGGTTAAGTCATCAGTCTGACGCGTAATGCTCTGGCCATCGATCATGTCGGTGAAGCGGATAAAACCGCTCACTTCGGTGATAACTGGCATGGTATGCGGATCCCAGTTAGCGACAACTTCGCCCGCTGCAACCTGCTCACCGTCACCTTTCGCCATGGCTGCACCGTAAGGAACTTTATAGCTCTCTTTGGTACGGCCAAATTCGTCGATCATTTTCAGTTCAACGTTACGCGAGGTGATGACCAGCTTACCAGCGGAGTTCGTTACCGATTTCGCGTTGGTCAGCTTGATAGTACCTTTGTTCTTCACCTGAATGCTGGATTCGGCTGCCGCACGCGATGCCGCACCACCGATGTGGAACGTACGCATGGTCAGCTGAGTACCCGGCTCACCGATGGACTGTGCTGCAATAACGCCGATGGCCTCACCTTTGTTGATGATGTGACCACGCGCCAGATCGCGTCCATAACAGTGCGCACACACACCGAAGTCAGTTTCACAACTTACTACGGAGCGGACTTTCAGGCTGTCGACCGAGTTCTCTTCCAACAGGTCACACTGCTGCTCGTGCAGCAGGGTGTTGCGTGGCAGCAGAATGTCCGCAGTGCCTGGCTTAAGAACGTCTTCCGCCGTTACACGACCAAGTACGCGCTCACGCAGTGGCTCTTTAACATCACCACCCTCGATAACCGGCGTCATCATGATACCTTCATGGGTACCACAGTCGTCTTCGGTAACGACCAGATCCTGTGCAACGTCAACCAGACGACGCGTCAGATAACCGGAGTTCGCGGTTTTCAGTGCGGTATCCGCCAGACCTTTACGAGCACCGTGCGTGGAGATGAAGTACTGGAGTACGTTCAGACCTTCACGGAAGTTCGCGGTGATTGGCGTCTCGATGATGGAACCATCTGGTTTCGCCATCAGACCACGCATACCCGCCAGCTGACGAATCTGTGCCGCAGAACCACGCGCACCGGAGTCGGCCATCATAAAGATACTGTTGAAGGAGACCTGACGCTCTTCTTCGCCGTCACGGTTAATGACCAGCTCAGTTGACAGGTTTTCCATCATTGCTTTAGCAACACGTTCGTTGGCCGCAGCCCAGATATCGATCACTTTGTTGTAGCGTTCGCCAGCGGTTACCAGACCAGACTGGAACTGCTGCTGGATTTCAGCCACTTCAGCTTCCGCTTCGGTGATGATTTCCACTTTCTTCGCCGGGATCACCATGTCGTCGATACCAACAGAAGCACCTGAACGGGCAGCGTAGGCAAAACCGGTGTACATGGTCTGGTCAGCAAAGATAACGGTCGGCTTCAGACCCAAAATGCGGTAACAGGTGTTCAGCATTTTGGAGATAGCTTTCTTGCCCAGCGCCTGGTTAACGATGGAGAAAGGCAGACCTTTTGGCACGATCATCCACAGGATGGCGCGACCAATGGTGGTATCAATGATGCTGGTTTTAGCAACCCATTCATCCTGCTCGTTTTTCTCGTGCTCAGTAATACGCACTTTTACACGAGCATGCAGAGAGGCGAGGCCAGCGCGATAGATACGCTCGGCTTCTTTCGGGCCAGTCAGCACCATGCCTTCGCCTTTGGCGTTAACACAGTCACGGGTCATGTAGTACAGACCCAGTACAACGTCCTGAGAAGGAACGATGATTGGCTCACCGTTCGCTGGCGACAGGATGTTGTTGGTAGACATCATCAGCGCACGCGCTTCCAGCTGAGCTTCCAGCGTCAGCGGTACGTGTACTGCCATCTGGTCACCATCGAAGTCGGCGTTGTATGCCGCACAGACCAGCGGGTGAAGCTGAATCGCTTTACCTTCGATCAATACTGGCTCAAACGCCTGGATGCCCAGACGGTGCAGTGTTGGCGCACGGTTCAGCAGTACCGGGTGTTCGCGGATCACTTCATCCAGGATATCCCAGACGACAGCTTCTTCACGCTCAACCATTTTCTTCGCCGCTTTAATGGTGGTCGCGAGGCCACGCAGTTCCAGCTTGCCGTAGATAAACGGTTTGAACAGTTCCAGTGCCATTTTCTTTGGCAGACCGCACTGATGCAGGCGCAGGTATGGACCAACGGTGATAACCGAACGACCAGAGTAGTCGACGCGTTTACCCAGCAGGTTCTGACGGAAACGACCCTGCTTACCTTTGATCATGTCAGCCAGCGATTTCAGCGGACGCTTGTTAGAGCCGGTAATCGCACGACCGCGACGGCCGTTGTCCAGCAGCGCATCAACCGCTTCCTGCAACATACGTTTTTCGTTACGTACGATGATATCTGGCGCAGCCAGATCCAGCAGGCGTTTCAGACGGTTGTTACGGTTGATCACACGACGGTAAAGATCGTTCAGATCGGACGTAGCGAAACGACCACCATCCAGTGGCACCAGCGGACGCAGATCCGGCGGCAGTACTGGCAGCACGGTCAGGATCATCCACTCTGGTTTGTTACCAGACTGAACGAACGCTTCCAGCAGCTTGATACGCTTGGTCAGCTTCTTGCGCTTGGTCTCGGAGTTGGTTTCGTTCAGCTCTTCACGCAGCTGCTCGCACTCTTGCTCCAGATCCATGTTTTTCAACAGCGCCTGGATAGCTTCCGCACCCATTTTCGCATCGAATTCGTCACCAAACTCTTCCAGCGCATCCAGATACTGCTCTTCAGTCAGGATCTGGCGCTTTTCGAGGTTGGTCATACCGCCTTCGACAACCACATAAGATTCGAAGTACAGCACGCGTTCGATATCACGCAGTGGCATGTCCAGCAGCAAACCGATGCGCGAAGGCAGCGATTTCAGGAACCAGATGTGTGCAGTTGGCGAAGCCAGTTCAATGTGGCCCATGCGCTCACGGCGAACTTTGGTCTGTGTAACTTCAACGCCACACTTCTCGCAGATCACACCGCGGTGTTTCAGGCGCTTGTACTTACCGCACAAGCACTCATAGTCTTTGACCGGCCCGAAAATACGCGCACAGAACAGACCGTCACGTTCAGGTTTGAACGTACGGTAGTTAATGGTTTCCGGCTTTTTAACTTCACCGAAAGACCAGGAACGGATCATGTCTGGCGAGGCCAGAGCAATTTTGATCGCATCAAACTCTTCAGTCTTAGTTTGCGCTTTCAGAAACTTTAGTAAGTCTTTCACGGATTAGCTCCCGTCGGAGTGAGACTTCTCAAGGCAGCCCGGAGTGACCCGGACGCCTCGTAACTAGTACGAATACAACTGCTTACTCATCATCTTTCAGGCTGCAGGCGCTTTCACGACCTGCAACCCGAAAGCTGGCGTGTAGTTAATCGCCTTCCAGCTCGATGTTGATACCCAGCGAGCGGATCTCTTTCAACAGTACGTTGAAGGATTCCGGCATGCCAGGTTCCATCTGATGATTACCGTCCACGATGTTTTTATACATCTTGGTACGGCCGTTAACGTCATCAGACTTAACGGTGAGCATTTCCTGCAGCGTATAGGCAGCGCCATATGCTTCAAGCGCCCACACTTCCATCTCACCGAAGCGCTGACCACCGAACTGCGCTTTACCACCCAGCGGCTGCTGAGTAACAAGGCTGTAAGAGCCGGTAGAACGTGCATGCATCTTGTCATCAACCAGGTGGTTAAGTTTCAGCATGTACATATAGCCAACGGTAACCGGACGCTCGAACTGCTCGCCAGTACGGCCATCAAACAGCGTAATCTGACCAGAGGTCGGTAAACCACCCAACTGCAGCAGTTCTTTGATTTCGCTCTCTTTCGCACCGTCAAACACTGGCGTCGCGATTGGCATACCTTTTTTCAGGTTCTCTGCCAGACGCAGCACTTCGTCATCAGTGAAGGTGTTCAGGTCAACTTTCTGACGCACATCGGTGCCCAGATCGTAGGCGCGCTGAATAAACTCACGCAGTTTGGACACTTCTTCCTGCTTCTTAAGCATCGCGTTGATTTTCTCACCGATGCCCTTCGCAGCCATACCCAGATGGGTTTCAAGAACCTGACCAATGTTCATACGTGATGGTACGCCCAGCGGGTTCAGTACGATGTCAACCGGCGTGCCGTATTCATCGTAAGGCATATCTTCGATCGGGTTGATCTTGGAGATAACACCTTTGTTCCCGTGACGACCTGCCATTTTGTCACCAGGCTGGATCTGACGTTTAACCGCCAGATACACTTTCACGATTTTCAGCACGCCTGGTGCCAGATCATCGCCCTGAGTGATTTTGCGGCGTTTAGCTTCAAGTTTTTTCTCAAACTCGTGCTTCAGCTCGTCGTACTGCTCCGCCAGCTGCTCCAGCTGGTTTTGCTTGTCTTCGTCGGTCAGACCGAGTTCCAGCCAGCGCTCACGTGGCAGCTTGTCCAGTTTTTCCGCTTCAACGCCACCGGCAACCAGCAGGTAGTTGATACGGCCAAACAGGCCAGCTTCGAGGATCTGCAATTCTTCAGACAGGTCTTTCTTCGCCTGCTTCAGCTGCATCTCTTCGATTTCCAGCGCGCGCTTGTCTTTTTCCACGCCATCGCGGGTAAAGACCTGAACGTCGATCACGGTACCGGAAACGCCATTTGGTACGCGCAGAGAAGAGTCTTTAACATCAGACGCTTTCTCACCGAAGATCGCACGCAGCAGCTTCTCTTCTGGCGTCAGCTGGGTTTCACCTTTCGGCGTCACCTTACCAACCAGAATGTCGCCACCGGTCACTTCAGCACCGATATACACGATACCGGACTCATCCAGTTTGGAGAGCGCAGCTTCACCCACGTTCGGGATATCAGCAGTGATCTCTTCTGGCCCCAGCTTGGTGTCACGCGACACACATGCCAGTTCCTGGATGTGAATAGTGGTGAAGCGATCTTCCTGCACAACACGCTCGGAGACTAAGATGGAGTCTTCGAAGTTGTAACCGTTCCACGGCATGAACGCCACGCGCATGTTCTGACCCAGCGCCAGTTCACCGAGATCGGTAGACGGGCCGTCAGCCAGTACATCGCCACGTTCAATAGGTTCGCCCAGGTTCACACACGGCTTCTGGCTGATGCAAGTGTTCTGGTTGGAACGGGTGTACTTAGTCAGGTTGTAAATGTCGATACCGGCTTCGCCCGGATACATTTCGCCTTCGTTAACTTTAATAACGATACGCGATGCATCAACGTACTGAACGGTACCACCACGTTTCGCTACGGCAGTTACACCGGAGTCAACCGCAACCGCGCGTTCCATACCGGTACCTACCAGCGGCTTATCAGCACGCAGAGTAGGAACCGCCTGACGTTGCATGTTTGCACCCATCAATGCGCGGTTGGCGTCATCGTGCTCCAGGAACGGAATCAGGGACGCACCAACAGAAACGATCTGCTGTGTGGAAACGTCCATGTAGTCAACCTGATCGCGGCTGAACAGACTCGATTCGCCTTTGCTACGGCAAGTCACCAGGTCGTCTACGAAGTGACCTTCGTCGTCGAGGTTGGTGTTCGCCTGAGCGATAACGTAGTTACCCTCTTCAATTGCAGAGAGGTAATGAATTTCGTCGGTGACCACACCGTCGACTACGCGACGATAAGGGGTTTCGAGGAAACCGTACTCATTGGTCTGTGCATACACAGACAAGGAGTTGATCAGACCGATGTTTGGACCTTCCGGCGTTTCGATTGGACACACACGACCGTAGTGAGTCGGGTGAACGTCTCGAACTTCAAAGCCTGCACGCTCACGCGTCAGACCGCCCGGGCCGAGTGCAGAGATACGACGTTTGTGCGTAATCTCAGACAACGGGTTGTTCTGGTCCATAAACTGAGACAGCTGGCTGGAACCAAAGAACTCTTTCACCGCCGCAGAGATCGGCTTGGCGTTGATCATATCCTGAGGCATCAGGGTATCGAGATCGCCAAGGGACAGACGCTCTTTCACCGCACGCTCAACACGCACCAGGCCAACACGGAATTGGTTTTCCGCCATTTCGCCTACGGAACGGATACGACGGTTGCCGAGGTGGTCGATATCATCGACCTCGCCTTTACCGTTACGGATACCGATGAGCTTCTTCATCACTTCAATGATGTCGTCTTTGCTCAGGATACCGGAACCTTCGATCTCATCACGCAGCAGAGAACGGTTGAACTTCATGCGGCCAACCGCAGAAAGGTCATAGCGGTCTTCAGAGAAGAACAGGTTCTCGAACAGATTTTCAGCAGCTTCACGCGTCGGTGGCTCACCAGGACGCATCATACGGTAGATCTCAACCAGCGCGCTCAGGCGATCGCTGGTTGGGTCGACACGTACGGTTTCTGACATGTAGGCGCCGTGGTCCAGATCGTTGGTGAACAGCGTTTCGATACGCTTGTGTCCTGACTGGCTCAGTTTCGCCAGCAGATCCAACGACAGCTCCATGTTGGCTGCCACAATCAGTTCGCCGGTGTTTTCGTCGATGTAATCTTTACCAACGACTTTACCTGCGATGTACTCAACCGGAACTTCGATATGCGCAATGCTATCTTTTTCCAGCTGACGAATGTGACGCGCAGTAATACGACGGCCTTTCTCAACGTATACCGTGCCGTTCGCTTCAATATCAAAAGAAGCGGTTTCGCCACGCAGACGCTCAGGAACCAGTTCCATCTGCAGCTTGTTGTCACGAATCTCATACACCACTTTCTCGAAGAACAGGTCAAGGATCTGTTCAGTGGTGAAGTTCAGTGCGCGCAGAATGATGGTCGCAGGCAGTTTACGGCGACGGTCAATACGAACGAACAGGTTGTCTTTCGGATCGAATTCGAAATCCAGCCATGAACCACGGTAAGGAATAATACGTGCGTTATACAGCACTTTACCCGATGAGTGGGTTTTACCCTTATCGCTGTCAAAGAAGACGCCAGGACTACGATGCAGCTGAGAAACGATAACCCTTTCTGTACCGTTGATAACAAAGGTACCGTTATCGGTCATGAGCGGAATTTCGCCCATGTAAACTTCTTGTTCTTTGATGTCTTTAACAGTGCCTTCCGGCGCTTCGCGCTCGTAGATCACCAGACGCAGTTTTACACGCAGCGGAGCCGAATACGTCACGCCACGGATCTGACATTCTTTAACATCAAATACAGGTTCGCCTAAGCGGTAGCTGACGTACTGCAGCTCGGAATTACCGCTATAGCTCTGAATTGGGAATACAGAACGGAATGCTGCTTCCAGCCCGTACTGACCTTCCGGATCTTGCTCGATAAACTTCTGGAACGAGTCAAGCTGGATAGAAAGGAGATATGGAATGTCCAGAACTTGTGGACGTTTACCAAAATCCTTACGAATGCGTTTTTTCTCGGTATAGGAGTAAACCATAGGGTTCCTCAGCTCGCTGATCAGTGACCCACTCTGTCCGTCCTGAAGGACAGTTCATGCAACACTATTATGTTTTCGGAAAGTGAGGAGATCACTGTCCGCAATACATCTTTCTATCACTCTTAAATCATTTCGTTGCTCTGGTGGGAACAGGGAGTTCTCACGGAGAAGCAGTATATTAAGGCGCCGATAGAAAAAGATATTGAAGAACTTCAATGGCTAAATAGTGTGAAACCCCATTGTAGTCCTTGAGCGCAAAAAGGCTGGTGACTAAAAAGCCACCAGCCATCAGCCTGACTAATCAGACTGCAACCTGAAAGGTTGTTTTATTTGATTTCAACTTCAGCGCCAGCTTCTTTCAGAGCAGCTTCAAGTGCAGCTGCGTCATCTTTGCTGATGCCTTCTTTCAGAGTTGCTGGTGCAGACTCAACCAGGTCTTTGGCTTCTTTCAGGCCCAGACCAGTTGCGCTACGTACTGCTTTGATTACAGCAACTTTGTTTGCGCCGATAGCTTTCAGCACAACGTCGAATTCAGTTTTTTCTTCTACAGCTTCAGCAGCAGCAGCTGGACCTGCAACAGCAGCAGCAGCTGAAACGCCGAATTTTTCTTCCATAGCGGAGATCAGTTCAACGATTTCCATTACAGACAGTGCTGCAACAGCGTCAATGATTTGGTCTTTAGTGATAGTTGACATAACAAGTGTTCCTAAGAATCAGAAATAGTTTATACGTAAGCAAGTGCGTCAAAAAAGAGAGTGCGATTAAGCAGCTTCTTTCTGATCGCGAACAGCAGCCAGAGTGCGAACCAGTTTGCCGGCAGCGGCTTCTTTCATGGTTGCCATCAGGCGTGCGATTGCTTCATCGTAAGTAGGCAGAGTTGCCAGGCGGTCAATATTAGACGCCGTGATCAGCTCACCTTCAAAGGCCGCAGCTTTAACTTCGAACTTTGCATTCGCTTTCGCGAACTCTTTGAACAGACGAGCAGCAGCGCCCGGGTGTTCCATAGAGTATGCAATCAAAGTTGGACCAACAAACGTGTCTTTCAGGCACTCAAACTGAGTACCTTCAACGACGCGGCGCAGCAGGGTGTTACGAACAACACGCATGTAAACGCCAGCTTCACGACCTGCTTTACGCAGTTCGGTCATTTTGTCAACGGTAACGCCACGAGAATCCGCAACTACCGCAGACAGCGCGCCTTTGGCTACTTCGCTGACTTCAGCAACAATCGCTTGTTTGTCTTGAAGATTTAAGGCCATTAGCTTGTGCTCCTGGATTTTTGGACGGGGAAGGATTTCCCCGAAACTCACTTCACTTATCCGCGTTGCCGAAGATAAGCGCTAAAACACGGTGAGCAGAATCCAGATAAGAAAAAAAATTCTTTAGGCTCTGTCACCGTCTACGCAGGACGATTAAGTCTTCCTACCCCGAAGAGTGTTCTGACACCTGCGGTCTTGGACGGAGGCCTGGATAAGGCCAGGCTCCAACCGAAAATTCTTAGTATTCTTATGCAGTTAAACTGTGACGGCGTAATCGCCAGGCCACATCACAACCACATTAAATACAGGTTCCGTCATTAACGGAACAACGGGCGTAAGATTCTAGACGAAAGTTACGCCCGCGTAAAGCAGCGAATTAGTTCGCTACTGCGTTCAGACCAGACTGATCAACTGCTACGCCAGCGCCCATGGTGGTGGACAGGCTAACTTTCTTGATGAAAACGCCTTTCGCCTGAGAAGGTTTCGCTTTTTTCAGCGCAACCAGCAGGGCTTCCAGGTTTTCTTTCAGTTTGTCTGATTCGAAATCAACCTTACCGATAGTGGTATGGATGATGCCGTTTTTGTCGTTACGATAACGAACCTGACCAGCTTTAGCGTTCTTCACTGCTTCAGCAACGTTAGGTGTTACAGTACCAACTTTCGGGTTTGGCATCAGACCACGTGGGCCCAGAACCTGACCCAGCTGGCCAACAACGCGCATTGCATCTGGAGATGCGATAACAACGTCGAAGTTCATTTCGCCTTTTTTGATCTGATCAGCCAGATCTTCCATACCTACCAGCTCAGCGCCTGCAGCTTTAGCAGCTTCAGCGTTTGCGCCCTGGGCAAATACGGCAACGCGAACGGAACGGCCAGTACCGTGTGGCAGTACAGTTGCACCACGCACGTTCTGGTCAGATTTACGAGCATCGATGCCCAGGTTTACAGCTACGTCAACGCTTTCAACGAACTTGGCAGTAGCCAGTTCTTTCAGCAGAGCAACAGCTTCGTTGATGTCATATTGTTTAGTTACATCAACTTTGTCACGGATCACGCGCATGCGCTTGGTCAGCTTAGCCATTTCTTAATCCTCCACTACCAGGCCCATGGAACGAGCAGTACCTTCAATTGAGCGAGACATCGCTTCAATATCAGCACCAGTCATGTCCGCAGCTTTGGTTTCTGCGATTTCACGTACCTGAGCACGAGTTACTTTACCTACTTTGTCTTTGTTCGGCTTACCGGAACCAGACTTAATACCAGCCGCTTTTTTCAGCAGAACTGCTGCTGGCGGGGTTTTGGTAATGAAGGTGAAAGAACGGTCAGAGTAAACAGTGATAACAACTGGGATCGGCAGACCCTTTTCCAGGCTCTCTGTTTTGGCGTTGAACGCTTTACAGAATTCCATGATGTTAACACCCTGCTGACCCAGTGCCGGGCCAACTGGTGGACTTGGGTTAGCCATACCCGCAGAAACCTGCAGTTTGACGTAGGCTTGTACTTTCTTAGCCATGATAATTCCTCTATTGGGTGGTAGCGCTTCGCAAGAAGCTCCCCGTGGTTTTGTCCACTGCCTGGCTTACTCGTTATTTTGCCTTTGCGCAGTGCTCGAAATCCTTACGTACCCAAAGTACGCTGCGGTTTCTCCGCGCTGTGCGCATGCAAAATACCTTTGCCGCCGACGGCAGTTAACACTCAATATTCACACGCTGAGACAGCGCATAAAAACAAAAGGCGCGAAATTGTATTTCAATTTCGCGCCTTCCGCAACCAATAATCGGTCAATGCATGCACTATTTCCCGCACTGCAGTGATGCTATGCGGGCGGCCGCTACGATTATCAGCCTTTTTCGACCTGACCGAAATCAAGTTCCACTGGCGTTGCACGGCCAAAGATGGAAACCGATACTTTCAGGCGGCTTTTTTCGTAATCCACTTCTTCGACCACACCGTTGAAGTCGGCAAACGGGCCATCGCTGACGCGGACCATTTCGCCAGGCTCGAACATGGTCTTTGGCCGTGGCTTATCGCCAACCTGCTGCAGACGGTTCATGATCGCGTCGACTTCTTTATCGCTAATTGGCGCCGGACGATCTGACGTTCCGCCGATAAAGCCCATGACGCGCGGCACGCTGCGCACTAAGTGCCAGCTTGCATCGTTCATGACCATCTGTACCAGAACGTAGCCAGGGAAGAATTTGCGCTCGCTTTTACGACGCTGACCACCACGGATCTCAACCACTTCTTCGGTTGGAACCATGACGTCACCAAACAGCTCTTCCATGTTATGTAACTTGATATGCTCACGCAGCGATTGTGCTACGCGGCCTTCAAAACCGGAAAACGCCTGAACGACGTACCAGCGCTTTTTTGGAGCTTCAGACATCTCAGAACCTCAGGCCAGTGATAAATGATACCAGACGGACCAGAATACCATCCAGCCCCCACAAAATCAGTGACATCACGGCGGTAACCGCGGCAACGATTAAGGTGGTATGCAATGTTTCCTGACGAGTCGGCCAGATGACTTTACGGACTTCGGTTCTTGCTTCACGAGCAAAAGCCACCGTAGCTTTACCTTTCGTCGTCAGCAGCGCGATGCCACCCGCGGCGGCAATCAGCACAACGACGGCCAGCGCACGTAACGGCAATGTAATTTCGCGATAGTAGTAGTTACCTACGATAGCCACGATAAGCAAAATGGCTACGACTAACCACTTTATCGCTTCCAGGCCGCGCCCGCTCCCTTGAGCTTCGGTATTAGCACTCATAAACCAACCTGCCACAATAAATCAGAAACTATTTTGCCCCGCGGCGCGGGGCAACCAAACCGAATAATGCTGTGAGGCGTAACTCGGTATCTAACGCCGTGCTACAGAGCCTGCCTCAGCAATGATTATGACGGAAAATCACTGATGAGTCAGGTTCTATGTTACAGCGTGCAAAAAGGGCATCAAATGATGCCCTTTTCTTGTGCGTTGCGTCAAATATTATCAGCGATTACGCGATAACTTTAGCAACAACACCCGCACCAACAGTACGGCCGCCTTCACGGATTGCGAAACGCAGACCGTCATCCATCGCGATTGGGTGGATCAGGGTCACTTTCATGTTTACGTTGTCGCCTGGCATTACCATCTCAACGCCTTCTGGCAGTTCGATGGTACCGGTCACGTCAGTTGTACGGAAGTAGAACTGTGGACGGTAGCCTTTGAAGAACGGAGTATGACGGCCGCCTTCATCTTTCGACAGGATGTAAACTTCTGAGTCGAACTGGGTGTGAGGTTTGATTGAACCTGGTTTAGCCAGAACCTGACCACGTTCGATATCTTCACGTTTGATACCACGCAGCAGAACACCAACGTTCTCACCAGCACGGCCTTCGTCCAGCAGTTTGCGGAACATTTCAACGCCGGTACAAGTTGATTTCACGGTATCTTTGATACCAACGATTTCAACTTCTTCACCTACTTTAACGATACCGCGCTCTACACGACCGGTAACAACAGTACCACGGCCGGAGATGGAGAATACGTCTTCGATAGGCAGCAGGAACGGCTTATCAATCGCACGCTCTGGTTCCGGGATGTAGTTATCCAGGTGGCCAGCCAGTTCGATGATTTTCGCTTCCCACTCAGCTTCGCCTTGCAGCGCTTTCAGAGCAGAACCACGAACGATTGGCAGATCGTCGCCTGGGAAATCGTAAGCGGACAGCAGCTCACGCACTTCCATCTCAACCAGCTCCAGCAGCTCTTCGTCATCAACCATGTCACATTTGTTCATGAACACGATGATGAAAGGAACGCCAACCTGACGACCCAGCAGGATGTGCTCACGGGTCTGAGGCATAGGGCCGTCAGTCGCAGCAACAACCAGGATAGCGCCGTCCATCTGTGCAGCACCGGTGATCATGTTTTTGACGTAGTCGGCGTGGCCTGGGCAGTCAACGTGCGCGTAGTGGCGAGTCGGGGTGTCATACTCAACGTGAGAAGTGTTGATGGTGATACCACGAGCTTTTTCTTCTGGCGCGTTATCGATCTGGTCGAATGCACGAGCAGAACCGCCGTAGGTTTTAGCCAGTACGGTGGTGATAGCTGCAGTCAGGGTAGTTTTACCATGGTCAACGTGGCCGATAGTACCGACGTTGACGTGCGGTTTTGAACGTTCAAATTTTTCTTTAGACATCGATTGTCCCTCTAAGACACGGATAAATCGGTGATATCACCACATCAACCAGGCATAGCCTGAACTGTTGAATTTATTTTGTCACAGAGAAGAATCAGGGAGGGAGATTATGAAGTGGTGCTGATACCCAGAGTCGAACTGGGGACCTCACCCTTACCAAGGGTGCGCTCTACCAACTGAGCCATATCAGCACATCTTGGAGCGGGCAGCGGGAATCGAACCCGCATCATCAGCTTGGAAGGCTGAGGTAATAGCCATTATACGATGCCCGCAACCTGGAACTCGGCTACCTGTTCTTTCTGTAGCTTGTGAATAACAAGATAAGATGTCTTATTATTCGAGCCAACCCGCAAAGCTTGCTGACCCTGACTGTGCTTGAGCTCAGCCTGAATATGGTGGTGGGGGAAGGATTCGAACCTTCGAAGTCGATGACGGCAGATTTACAGTCTGCTCCCTTTGGCCGCTCGGGAACCCCACCTGGTTACTTCTGTTACTCAGTACTTGATGGTGCCGGCTACCGGAATCGAACTGGTGACCTACTGATTACAAGTCAGTTGCTCTACCAACTGAGCTAAGCCGGCATCAAGTGGAGCGCATTCTAGGAAGTGCGGGCGCTGGATGCAACAAAAAAATTGCGATAAATGCGCTATCGCTTACTATTTGTGCAAAAGTTCGCAAATTCACGCTTTAATGGAGAAAAATCGTCCAGTAAAAGCTGATTGCAGGCGGTTTTGCTGCCAGCCACGATGACGTTTGCTGAGTGAACTTTCTTTTCCCGCCGCAGCGACCGCTTATTATTCATACAAAAGATATTAATTGCACCACTAATCGTCATGCTGTGCATTGATAGTGCATCTTTCAGCAATGAATCTGGCGCTATTCCCAATCATCATGCGTACTTATGGCCTGGATCGCTTATTGCATCGGATTAAGCAAGTCACTAAAGGAGGAGATCGCATGAAAACAGTATTACTCAATGCAACCACCTTACCCCACTATCGTAGCGAACTGGCCGCTCTGTTAATTGATGCTGTCGCCAGCAACGCGCCACCAGGCTATCAGCAACTTAAAACGCGCGAAGAAGCAGAGAGCTATTTTCATAGCCTGCGCTCAGATATGGCTAAAGGTGAAAGACTGCTGTGGATTGCGCGTGACGCGCAGGGTGTGACTGGCAGCGTGCAGCTGGAAATTTGCCAGAAACCTGATGGCCAGAACCGCGCTGAAATTCAAAATCTATTGGTGCATACGCGCGCCCGGCGGCAGGGGATGGCGAAGATGCTGATCAATACGCTGGAAAACAGCGCGGCAGAGCTGCAGCGGGGCCTGCTATTTCTGAATACACGCGCGGATTCGCCAGCCGAGGCTTTTTATCGGGCGCAGGGCTATCGCTGCATTGGTGAAATTCCGGACTATGCCAGCGCCAGTGATGGCTATTACTACCCGGCAGTGATCTATTACAAGAAGCTGTTTGCGGTTAACCAGCTGATACGCTCTGTTGCCAGCTAACTAAATTTAAAAAATGCGGGCGCCGTTGCGATTGCGTCCGCGCATTTATCTTTTTCCTTCTTTTTCCCGCCATACTGGTGTTAACCTCCTGCGCATTGTTTTCTGAAATTTACCTGACTACGTAAGCTAATAAGAGTAATGGTGGCCTCCGCCAACGCTACGGCAACGTCCTGACTGGTAAATATTTGCTGGCAGAAGCATGCATATGAGCAAAAAAGATTTCCCGGTAACTACACCCTATTTAGAGTTCAACCGAACCCAGTGGGCTGCGTTACGTGACTCCGTGCCAATGACACTTTCAGAAGAAGAAATTACCCGTCTGAAAGGTATTAACGAAGATCTCTCACTGGAAGAAGTGGCAGAGATCTATCTGCCGTTGTCACGTCTGCTGAATTTCTATATTAATTCCAACGTGCGCCGCCAGGCGGTTCTCGAGCAGTTTCTCGGAACTGATGGTCAAAAGGTGCCATATATCATCAGTATTGCCGGCAGCGTAGCGGTTGGCAAAAGCACTACCGCGCGCGTTCTGCAGGCGCTGCTGAGCCGCTGGCCGGAGCATCGTCGCGTTGAGCTGATTACCACCGATGGCTTCCTGCACCCGAATGATGTGCTGAAGCAACGTGGCCTGATGAAGAAGAAAGGGTTCCCGCAATCCTATGATATGCATCGACTGGTCAATTTTGTCTCTGACCTGAAATCCGGCGCATCACAGGTTACCGCCCCGGTCTATTCGCATCTGATTTATGATGTAATTCCTGATGGCGATAAGGTGGTGCAGCAGCCTGATATTCTGATTCTGGAAGGGTTGAATGTGCTGCAAACCGGCATGGATTATCCACACGATCCTCATCACGTTTTCGTTTCCGATTTCGTCGATTTTTCAATCTATGTTGATGCGCCGGAACAGTTACTGGAAACCTGGTATATCAATCGCTTCCTCAAGTTCCGTGAGGGCGCCTTTACCGATCCGGACTCCTATTTCCATCACTATGCGCAGCTTTCTGAAGAGGAAGCAGTGGGCATCGCCATGCAGTTATGGAAAGAGATTAACTGGCTGAATCTGAAAGAGAATATCTTGCCAACTCGTGAACGTGCCAGTCTGATTATGACCAAAAGCGCTGATCACGCCGTGGAGTGCGTGCGGTTACGTAAATAGTTTCCCGCCACTAACAGGCATTGCAGCAACGCACGGCAATGCCTGTTACTCCCGCCAGTCAAAGATAAGCGATATACACAATAGCGCTGCCAGCGTAACTGCCGGCATCAGGTGGCGTTGCCGCAAACAGTGTCGCTTTAAGGGAGAAGTTCTGCCTGATATTGTTACCGGGCAAGGTGAATCTTACGCCGCCCGAGGCATCCTGATTATCAATACTCAGGTTAGCGTAGAAGTTCCTCAGCGCGCCATCAAAGTAGATATTACGCTCCCCCAGCAGAGACTCTCCAAACAGGGTAATCTGGCCAGTTAACGCGCAATAGAGCTGGCCGGTGATCTCCCTGCTCTGATTGTTAATCATGTCGCTGGTCAGCACACCAAAATCAATTTCCGGCTGTAACTCTACATGGCATGCCTGGTTAACTGGCGGCAGTTCGCTGCACACCGAACCGGGAAACCTTACCGCAGTATAATTTTCAGGTGCGGGCTGCTTCGGTTGATCAATATAGAACAGGCCAACACATCGGGCGGTAGCGTTCTGGACCGTAAAACTACCGGAGAAAGGAATTCCCAGCGCGCTACGCCAGGCTTCCATTACCTCTTTGCGCGTACGGTAGTTCTCAATACGAATGCAGTGTTTATTGAGCGCACAGCTGGAGTACATACTGGGTGCATGGCTGCTGTACATGACATCCAGTCCGATATAACAACTGGGCCAGCCATAACAGGGATTAAGGTCGATGTCGTTCTCATCCCAGCTCACCAGCTTATGGGCAACCTGATTGTTAGTAAAAGAGAGGGGAAAAACATAGGCCCCGGCATTTACCGATCTGGCAGGTAGCAGCATCAGGATGATTAATATCGCGGCGCCAGCCACCCTTTCACAACTTATACGCATTCCGTTTGCCCTGCTTTGAATAATAATAATCCGTTTAAAATTTGGTCGCTTCTACAAATACCCGGCATATAGCGTCGCCACGGCGGCAAATCGCCCCGGAGATAACGTGGTGCCGTTACGCTTAACCGGAACCGCCTGCAACAGCGGCGGACGTGTGATATCCAGCATAATCGGCGTATTTATTTCCAGCGGTATCCCATCATGCAATACTCTTATCCCCAACTCCCTGAGATTAGTATTGACCGCCGTTGGATCAAACTCAGCCAGACCGCCCTGTATACTTAAAGTTAGTATCAATGGCGCGGGAGCATCAGGGCAATTGAGTTGATAATTGATGGCCTGGATATAATTCTGCCCATCGATCAGCTCATCTCTTACATTGCCAAATTCGATATCAATACGCTGACCGCCGTTGATGGTGCAAGCGGGCGGCTCAATAAGTGTCCCGCGGAAATTCACCGCAACAGATTCGGCATGAGTCGCACTTTGTATCAGCGTGATGCAGAGTAGCAACGTCCAGCAACCCAGGCGGTATTGCGTCAGCTTCATATATGCTCCACGACCAGTGTGGCGACGCCACTAAACTCACCGGCAGCCAGCGTTGACCCCGAACGTTGAACCAGTACCGCCTGTAACGTTGGTATTCCAGTTGTGCGGTCAAAATTGAGCCAGCTACCAGGCCTTAATGGCGTTCCGCCGCCACTTCCCTGCAGCAGTTTGATGCCCAAATCGTGCATCGTAGTGGCCAGCACCCCGGAATCAAATTGTGCAGTTGTTCCCTCAAACCGCAGGCGCATCGTAACCGGAGTCCAGGCGTTACAGCTCAGGCTAAAACTAATCGGCTGTTTATAATTTTCCGCTTTCACCTGGGTAACAAAAAGGTCATTACCAAAATCAACATTGATAGCTTGCCCCTGGTTGATATTACAGGCCGGGGCATTAAGCGTTACACGCAGGGTAAGTTGCTGTTGTGGTGCCGGCCTGGCAGGACTCAAACCGCTAAACAGAATGGCCGCCAGCACGCCACAACATTGCAGCAATACCACTCTGGCCGGGTGAAAGGATTGTTTGCATTGATCCATTATGCTTTTCTCCATGCCGCGAAATTAAGGGCATTTAACTCTTAACCTGCACGCGGCAGGACTTTTCAGCGCAACGAAACAGCAGCTCCGGTCTGCCACCGTAGTCATTGACATAGGTCAGCACCGGTTCATGCCCCAGCAGGGCGACACTACCACCCAGTAACGCCTTGCTGTGCGGTGCAATCATCACCGGCTCAAACCCGGCGACACTATGTCTGGATGCACGAGGTTTTGCATCCACCAGGGTGATGTAATAAGGCGTGGGATTATGTACCTCGTACCGATCGCCAAGCTGAGTCAGCGTCAGTTGATGCTGCCAGGGATCACCACGCGCCGTGTCTTTCACCACAATCGCCTGCGGCCGATAAAACAGCTTAATGCTGGTTTGCAGCGCAATTTGCAGGGTATTGGGCTTATCACTGCGCGGAGGCACTTCGCGCAGGTTGAAATAAAAAAGCGTTTCACGGTCGTGAGGCAACAGTTCCGCCGCAGGCAGAGCCTGTATTTTTATCTGTCCTTTTTCCCCAGGTTCAACACGCTGCAACGGGGGCAATACCAGTAGTGGCGAACTGATTTTCTCACCATGCTCATTCTCCAACCAGCCCTGCGCTAAATAGGGTAATTTTTTGTTTTCATTACTGATAGCCAGACTTACCGCCTTATCATCGGCGTTGTAGATCACCCTGGTACGATCCAGAGCAATGGCAGCCAATGCTGAAGACGTACTGATGACCAGCAGCGATACCATCGCCGCTGCTTTACCTGACCACTTCTGATTCATATAACGCTATTCATCCTTATAACGGTGATTAAACGGGGCATTACACCCACTTCCTTTTCGATTACGCTTTATGCGCGGCAGGGTAGCAGCAGCTCAGATAATAGCGGCTGCGGCAGCTCAGCAGGCATTTCCACGTAACACCTTGCACCCTCTCCCCACTCAACCGACATTTTCTCTCCAGCACGAATACCACTCAGCCAGACACTGCCGTCATCACCGATCATACCCGTCTGCTGCTTTTTCTCATTGCGCACCAGCGCGCCAAACGGTGGCGGATGACCGCCCTCAAGGCGAATATTGGCCATCGCTTTCTGACCGGCAATCACATTGAATTTACGATAACCAATAGCCCCCTCTGTCAAAGTGGCTTGCACAACAGAGCGTGACGCCTCAACATTGTCAGACAGCGCTTCAACATCAATGCGCGCGCTATTGCGGTAATAACTGTTAACGTCGCTAATTACCGCTTTACCAAAGGCATTGGTCTTTGTTGGGCTGCCATAGCCGCGCACCGGCACGTCCGCGACACCATCACTATCAACCAGCAAGCGAGTGCCGCCAGCAATAGAGGTGCGATGCAACGCCCCACCCTGCAGCGTCAGTGTTGCTCCTCCCTGTGCCGACAGTCCAGCAGAGGCATAACGTCCATTCTGATAGCTGGCATTGGCATTAAGTTGCGCGCTGTCCGCTTCATGGAAATAGAATCCGCTGGCCATTCCCCCCTCCCGGGTCGCACCGGCAGTTAACTGATATTTGTTATGCTCATCAAGGTGTCTGAAATAGCCGATCATCTGTTCATAGCGCTGATTACGTGCAGAGAGGTTGTAGCTCAAAGTTGATTGCGGGCCGAACGGCAAAGAGACAGAGATCCAGCCGCCATCATCATTACTGTTACGAAACTTATTACGATACGCCGCCAGCGAAGCGTTAATGTTTTTCCAGTTTCCAAGGTCAAAATAGCGCGATAGCGTAACGTCATAGCGATCACTGGCAGAGCGGTCCCACCATGTTTGATGGCTGTAGTTCAGATATGCGCCAACTCCCCACTCTGGCAACTGCTGATTAAAAGTAACGGTATAGAGCTGCTTACTTTTATTTGCCGGCACGCCGGTAGCAACGGCGTCAAGATAGTCTGTCATCGTCATAAAATCGTGATCGGAAAAACGATAGCCAGCAAAGGTGATCTGACTCGCTGTTTCGTCAAAACGTTTGGAACAACTCAGACGCCAGGAGTTGCCGGTTAATGTCTCATCGCCATGCAAAGCCGCACGTGACAGCGTTGTATCAAGCGAAACCGCCCCAAAGGCAAACAGATCCCGCCCAATCCCGGCGGAGAACGCATTATAATCGCCGCCCAGAATAGTGCCGCCATAGGCTGACCACCCATTCGCAACCCCCCAAGAGAACTCACCGGAGGCAAATGTTGGATCCGCAAGCTGATGAGTGCCAACAGCCGGTTTGCCTGCGGCCAGTTTGTAGCGCACCATGCCTGGTCGGGTAAGATAAGGAATAGTGGCAGTATCAACCTGAAAATGCTGGGCAGCGCCATCCTGCTCTTCAATACGCACATCTAACTTGCCGGCGACTGCATCAGCAAGATCCTGAATACGAAAGGGTCCGGCAGGAACCTGGGTCTCATACAGTACGCGCTCCTGTTGGCTCACGACCACTTTTGCATTGGTTCTGGCGACACCGGTGATTTCTGGCGCATAGCCACGCAGCCCCGGGGGCAACATACTGTCGTCCGAGTTAAGGCTCAGGCCAGCAAAACGGAAGCTATCGAAAATGGCGGAGTTAAGGTAATCCTCGCCAAGGGTGAGACGCGCCCGCAGGGCTGGCAGCGCACGCCAGGCATAGTAGCGACTCCAGTCGAATGACTGCTGCATGCTTTCTTCGCTTCCGCTGGTATGCGCTGCGCTGCCCTGCCAGTCTGCGCGCAGACGCCAGGCATCAAGATTCACGCCGGTTACGCCATTGCCGCTGAGATTATAATCTTTGCTGCCATACTGATATTGTTCAATCGCTTGCAGATTAAGGTTGTAATCCAGCAGCACTCCCGGAATACCCTCATCCCAGCGCGAAGGAGGATCCCAGTCCGGCGATCGGTACTCCAGCCAGGCTTCAGGGATTTTCACCGTAAGCAACGCATAGCCCAGGTCGCCATGTACCTCCATACCCGCAATGCTGGAGATATTCAGGCATTGCCCCTGATGCCACCAGGTCAGTTTGCTCAGCAACTCAGCTTTGATAGCGAATGCAGCCACATCCTTACGAGTCAGGCAGGCTTCGCTGCCAGCAGGATTATCATCCGGCGGATAGAAAGCGACCTCCTGCTCCGCCAGTTCCTGCCGGTTAAGCAAAATGGCCATCTGATAGGTACCCGGCATGATAAAACCCCGGCGCGAGAACTGCCCAATATCAATATTCTCCCGATCCTTTACATCCATCATATCGGTATTAAATTGAATATCTTCTGCGCTTCCTGATCGGCTGATTGTTAGCAAAGAAAATAAAAATAACTTCAAAAAATTTCTAAAAAGATTAAAACATCCATTGTTCTTAGCAATCATTTTTAATAACTACTTGTTTTTAGTCGTTATCAAGCCTGAACGGTTCTGCTGTTATCATCTCATTCTCAGATCCTGTTCAGCCTGCGCTGAAATAAGAATACACAGCGCCTCTGAATACGCGTGCTCTCCCTGGCGTGCTACATGCCCATCGTTTTCTGGCGCAATTCGCGCCTGATAATCCTGACAGAGTAAAATTCATTAGCGTCAGAGAAATTCTCATTACAGATGAATTACGTCTGTAATTCATCCGCCTGACAACATGAAAAGACATATGGAGATCTCCCCATATGTCTTTTCTGGCTTACTGATAAGCGAGGGTGAAATTCGTGATACTGTTGAATTCGCCAGGCACAATAGTTGCGGAACTACCGCCGCCTTGCAAATAGGCATTAAAGTTCAACGTATTGTGTCCATCCTGCAGAGTCTGAGGCGTGGTGGCGACATTCAGTTTCACTTTCTCATTGCTGCCATCGAGCATGACAATACTCGCCCCGCTTGCGCTGCCGCTAAGCGCCAGGCTGTCTTTATCATAGGCTGATGCAGCACCAGTGAATTTAGTCTGTACTGTACTTAATGTTGCCGTAGTGCAGTTTTCCAGCTTGATCTGGAAAGGACGGGGTATTGAGGATCCAGTCTTACCGCTGGCTGACAGTGCTGCCGCCGAAATTTGTCCAAGGTTGATAGTTTGATCGATGCTATCCGGATTGATTGAGCAGGGCGCATCAATAATGGCGCCCTGAAAAGTCACAGTGCCATGACCCGAATCTGCGGCATTAGCGGCAAAGACATAACCCATTATCATGATTGCGGCCACCGTTTTTTCTCTGAATTTCATTACTTCTCTTTCCTTTGTAAAGTAATTCCATTATTCATAAAAAGTATGTTTTGCTTTTGAAAATAATGACAAAACAGATTTATTTTATTGCGTAGTTGTGTGACATAAATCCGCAGAAAAATCCTCTGCAATTTTTAGATTCCACTAATAAAAACACTGCTTAATACTAAGCAGTAAAACAATTAACAAACTATTATTTACTCCTCATATCATTCACCTAAATCTGTCAGGCAAACCTTACAAAGAAGGATAAGATTTTAAAAGAATTTTCTTTACGCCTGGAAAATACAAAACTTTTCACTTATTAAATTTAAGTTTTTAATTAATTACGATACAAGAAGTCGCAAATATAATTATATTAGCATGAAATCCTGATCAATTTACTTTAATAAAAATATTAGTTCATCAAAACCGTTTACAGTCTACAATATCGCCCACACCCGCTCTTTGCAAAGGCTGGTGTCATCATAAGTAATTGTTGAAAGGGATTTATAAGAACTGTCTTGATTCGTATCTCTACTAGTTCATTGGATAAGGAGTTCGCTATTTATGAGAAATGGAAATTTACCTTTACAGCCTCAGGCTTCTGACCTGCTATTACAGACAGAAGATGCCATTAGCTGGTCAGAGAAAAAAAAGCGCGTGGCTAGCGCGACAACAAGCAGAGAGAGAAAACGTATTATCCTGCTGGAAGAGCTATATTATGCCCTGCACAGACGTTGCCAGCAGCAACCACCGCCAGAGTTTAATGAATGGGTTAGCACCAGAGTTCTCGCTGAAGATTGTGACATGGGAATCTATCAAACCCGCAGTCTGTTGCTAAAGCTTGTTGATCAAAATAGAGTTATTGTCGCTCCAACCCCGATATCGAACTCGCTGCGATGGTATATTGCGCAAAATGAGACGGCTTCATCACCGGCGGGGGAATAAGAGATGTCGTCGGCTTTAATTTAGCCGGAGGCATTAAAGCCTCCAGCGGAATCGATATTATTGCTGTGGTCGGAGAGAGATCTCTCCGCCAACCCAGGCTTTGATGACGCCATCCTGTTCCAGTAACAGGGCTCCCTGCTGATCAATACCGCGGGCGATCCCCAGAACCTCACGATCGCCAATCAGCAATTTCACCGGGCGATTGAGATAATTATCCAGCACTGACCAGCGCTCAATAAATGGCGTCAGGCCATCGCGTTCAAATTCCAGCAGCGTATGGCGCATTTTATTAACTAATAACGCAGTGAGTACATTACGATCAATATTGATCCCGGCCTCCTGCAACGTGATCCAGCCTTGATTGACTACCGCGGCATCTGCTGAGCGCATTGCCAGATTAAGGCCCGCCCCAATCACGAGTTGTGCGGCATCACCGGTTTTACCAGTCAGTTCAACCAGGATACCGGCCAGTTTGCGATCCTGCAGATAGATATCATTAGGCCATTTTACTTTGACCCCGGCAGCGCCCAGCTCTTTCAGGACTTCCGCCATCACAATACCGATAACCAGGCTCAGCCCCATTGCCGCTGCAGGCCCCTGCTCCAGACGCCAGTACATCGATAAGTAGAGGTTGGAACCGAACGGCGAGAACCACTGACGTCCACGACGTCCGCGTCCGGCCTGCTGGTATTCGGCAACGCAGGCATCACCCGACTGCAGGGAGTCCATGCGATCCATCAGGTACTGATTAGTAGAATCAATTACCGGAATAACCGCGACACGGTTCTGATCTAACTGCCGGGCTATGCTCTCTTCATTCAATAACTGGAGTGGCGCAGAAAGGCTGTAACCTTTTCCTGTCACCGTAAAAACATCCAGCCCCCAGTCTTTTAAGGTCTGAATATGCTTATTGATGGCCGCGCGGCTCATGCCCAGAGTTTCGCCAAGATGTTCACCTGAGTGAAACTCGCCATCAGCTAAGATGCTGACCAGAGCCAGGGGGACAGTATTATCTTTCATGCAATCACCTCGACAGCATCTTTTTCGCCTGTGGCGCCCATAAAGCGCACTTCAGGCTCGAGCCAGACATTAAATTTCTCACCGACACGCTGGCGAATTTCATGCGCCAGCGAGACAATATCCTGGCCGGTGGCATTCTGTTGATTAATTATCACCAACGCCTGCTGACGGTGAACCGCAGCGCCGCCGTTACTGTAACCTTTAAGCGCACACTGGTCGATTAACCAACCCGCCGCCAGTTTTACCTGGCCAGTGGTCTGTAAATACTGCGGAATATTGGGAAACTCGCTGGCTATCGTTGCAGCCTGCTCAGCGCTCACCACCGGATTTTTGAAAAAACTGCCGGCATTGCCGGTTACCTGCGGATCGGGGAGTTTGCTACGGCGCATCTGACATACACCATCAAAAATTTCCTGCGGCGTTACCGTAGCCGGATCCAGTTTGGTTAATTCACCGTAGGTCATCACTGGCTGCCAGACCTTATTCAGGCGCAAACCCACCGCAACAATGGCATAGCCATCACGATAATGGTGTTTAAATACGCTGTCGCGATAGCCAAACTGGCATTCTGCCGCGTAAATATGTTCAATCTCTCCACTTCGCAGATTGAGAACATCAACGTAATCGCAGACCTGATTCAGTTCTACACCATAAGCTCCGATATTCTGGATCGGCGCCGACCCCACGCAACCAGGGATCAGGGCAAGGTTTTCTAAACCTGAGAAGCCATTTTTCAGGCTGTACTCGACCAGCCCATGCCAGTTTTCACCAGCGCCGACATGCAGATACCATGCATCATCATCCTCGGTAACTTTGATGCCTTTAAGCCGGTTGACCACCACAACGCCGGTATAGTTTTCAAGGAAGAGAACATTACTACCTTCGCCCAGCAGCAGAAAAGGAAGTTGCGCCTTCTGGCTCGCTTCCCATGCTTCAGACAACTCTGCCACCGTCTCGGCGATGGTGATTTGTTGCGCGCTGGCGTCAATTCCGAACGTATTAAAGGACTTTAATGAATGGGTATCGCGGGACATGACTGTGCCTTTACTGATTTATCTGCGCACAGTTTACCCGATTGTTGATGCCTTCGTTGCATAAAAGGCGAGGATTGTGGCAGGTTTAGTGACATACAAACGCAAAAAACCCTTATGCTTTCGCATAAGGGTTATCGCTTTATTTGATGCCTGGCAGTTCCCTACTCTCGCATGGGGAGACCCCACACTACCATCGGCGCTACGGCGTTTCACTTCTGAGTTCGGCATGGGGTCAGGTGGGACCACCGCGCTAAAGCCGCCAGGCAAATTCTTGGGCACTAAACGAATCTTTTGCGCTGCTGCTGCGTTGGCCGCTCTCGCGTCACTCAGTCACATACTTCTGTATGCTCCTTCATGCCGTCTCGTTTGCCGCCTTGCTTCAGCACAAAATCTTTCGTTTATGCAGATTCTTGTATCCGGGGAACAAAGCTGAAAATTTTCGCGTCTCTCATAACGCTCACCAAAACACTTCTGGTGTTGTAAGGTTAAGCCTCACGGGTCATTAGTACCGGTTAGCTCAACGCATCGCTGCGCTTACACACCCGGCCTATCAACGTCGTAGTCTTCAACGTCCCTTCAGGACTCTCAAGGAGTCAGGGAGAATTCATCTCGAGGCAAGTTTCGCGCTTAGATGCTTTCAGCGCTTATCTTTTCCGCATTTAGCTACCGGGCAATGCCATTGGCATGACAACCCGAACACCAGTGATGCGTCCACTCCGGTCCTCTCGTACTAGGAGCAGCCCCTCTCAATTCTCCAGCGCCCACGGCAGATAGGGACCGAACTGTCTCACGACGTTCTAAACCCAGCTCGCGTACCACTTTAAACGGCGAACAGCCGTACCCTTGGGACCTACTTCAGCCCCAGGATGTGATGAGCCGACATCGAGGTGCCAAACACCGCCGTCGATATGAACTCTTGGGCGGTATCAGCCTGTTATCCCCGGAGTACCTTTTATCCGTTGAGCGATGGCCCTTCCATTCAGAACCACCGGATCACTATGACCTGCTTTCGCACCTGCTCGAGCCGTCACTCTCGCAGTCAAGCCAGCTTATGCCATTGCACTAACCTCACGATGTCCGACCGTGATTAGCTGACCTTCGTGCTCCTCCGTTACTCTTTAGGAGGAGACCGCCCCAGTCAAACTACCCACCAGACACTGTCCCCACCCCGGATTACGGGGCCAGGTTAGAACATCAAACATTAAAGGGTGGTATTTCAAGGTTGGCTCCACGCAGACTGGCGTCCACGCTTCAAAGCCTCCCACCTATCCTACACATCAAGGCTCAATGTTCAGTGTCAAGCTGTAGTAAAGGTTCACGGGGTCTTTCCGTCTTGCCGCGGGTACACTGCATCTTCACAGCGAGTTCAATTTCACTGAGTCTCGGGTGGAGACAGCCTGGCCATCATTACGCCATTCGTGCAGGTCGGAACTTACCCGACAAGGAATTTCGCTACCTTAGGACCGTTATAGTTACGGCCGCCGTTTACCGGGGCTTCGATCAAGAGCTTCTCCTTGCGGATAACCCCATCAATTAACCTTCCGGCACCGGGCAGGCGTCACACCGTATACGTCCACTTTCGTGTTTGCACAGTGCTGTGTTTTTAATAAACAGTTGCAGCCAGCTGGTATCTTCGACTGCCTTCGGCTCCGCCCGCGAGGGGGTTCACCTACCAGCAGCGTGCCTTCTCCCGAAGTTACGGCACCATTTTGCCTAGTTCCTTCACCCGAGTTCTCTCAAGCGCCTTGGTATTCTCTACCTGACCACCTGTGTCGGTTTGGGGTACGATTCGATGTTACCTGATGCTTAGAGGCTTTTCCTGGAAGCAGGGCATTTGTTACTTCACCACCGTGGTGGCTCGTCATCACGCCTCAGCCTTAAAGCGTTCCGGATTTGCCTGGAACGCAAGCCTACACGCTTAAACCGGGACAACCGTCGCCCGGCTAACATAGCCTTCTCCGTCCCCCCTTCGCAGTAACACCGGGTACAGGAATATTAACCTGTTTCCCATCGACTACGCTTTTCAGCCTCGCCTTAGGGGTCGACTCACCCTGCCCCGATTAACGTTGGACAGGAACCCTTGGTCTTCCGGCGAGCGGGCTTTTCACCCGCTTTATCGTTACTTATGTCAGCATTCGCACTTCTGATACCTCCAGCAGACCTCACAGTCCACCTTCGACGGCTTACAGAACGCTCCCCTACCCAACAACGCATACGCGTCGCTGCCGCAGCTTCGGTGCATGGTTTAGCCCCGTTACATCTTCCGCGCAGGCCGACTCGACCAGTGAGCTATTACGCTTTCTTTAAATGATGGCTGCTTCTAAGCCAACATCCTGGCTGTCTGTGCCTTCCCACATCGTTTCCCACTTAACCATGACTTTGGGACCTTAGCTGGCGGTCTGGGTTGTTTCCCTCTTCACGACGGACGTTAGCACCCGCCGTGTGTCTCCCGTGATAACATTCTCCGGTATTCGCAGTTTGCATCGGGTTGGTAAGCCGGGATGGCCCCCTAGCCGAAACAGTGCTCTACCCCCGGAGATGAGTTCACGAGGCGCTACCTAAATAGCTTTCGGGGAGAACCAGCTATCTCCCGGTTTGATTGGCCTTTCACCCCCAGCCACAAGTCATCCGCTAATTTTTCAACATTAGTCGGTTCGGTCCTCCAGTTAGTGTTACCCAACCTTCAACCTGCCCATGGCTAGATCACCGGGTTTCGGGTCTATACCCTGCAACTTAACGCCCAGTTAAGACTCGGTTTCCCTGCGGCTCCCCTATACGGTTAACCTTGCTACAGAATATAAGTCGCTGACCCATTATACAAAAGGTACGCAGTCACCCCCCTGAAGAGGGCTTCCACTGCTTGTACGTACACGGTTTCAGGTTCTGTTTCACTCCCCTCGCCGGGGTTCTTTTCGCCTTTCCCTCACGGTACTGGTTCACTATCGGTCAGTCAGGAGTATTTAGCCTTGGAGGATGGTCCCCCCATATTCAGACAGGATGTCACGTGTCCCGCCCTACTCATCGAACTCACAGCAAGTGTGCCTTTGTGTACGGGAGTATCACCCTGTACCCTGCGACTTTCCAGACGCTTCCACTGACGCACAAACTGATTCAGGTTCTGGGCTGTTCCCCGTTCGCTCGCCGCTACTGGGGGAATCTCGGTTGATTTCTTTTCCTCTGGGTACTTAGATGTTTCAGTTCCCCAGGTTCGCCTCGTTAAGCTATGTATTCACTTAACGATGATGCACCGTAGTGCACCGGGTTTCCCCATTCGGGTATCGACGGGTATAGCGCCTCATATCGGCTTACCGTCGCTTATCGCAGATTAGCACGCCCTTCATCGCCTCTGACTGCCAGGGCATCCACCGTGTACGCTTAGTCGCTTAACCTCACAACCCGGAAGTGTCTTTCGACTCTTCAGAGCTGCAAGCATTTGAGAGACTCGAATATATCGTGCTTCATTTCTTATTACGGAGAAATGAGACGACATATCGTTTCAATTTTCAGCTTGTTCCGGATTTTTAAAGAGCATAATACTTCGCAGCATACCGTTGCCGGTGTGCTCTGAAGTATTTTTTAGTAACGGTATGGTGGAGCTAAGCGGGATCGAACCGCTGACCTCCTGCGTGCAAGGCAGGCGCTCTCCCAGCTGAGCTATAGCCCCATACAGTTACTGCAGAGACCTTTACTACCACTCACCAGGAGTCACATCCGTTTAAGAACACGAATGTTAATTTGGATTCAGGCAAGGCATGCAGGAGGGAAGTTTACTCTGGTAAACGACCGAGTGCATAACGCAGCATGAATACAAATTTGGTAGGCCTGAGTGGACTTGAACCACCGACCTCACCCTTATCAGGGGTGCGCTCTAACCACCTGAGCTACAAGCCTGTAGAGGTTTTTTCTGCTCGTTACTTTCATCAGACAATCTGTGTGGGCACTGCGCGGGGCATCTTCACATAGGTAAGGAGGTGATCCAACCGCAGGTTCCCCTACGGTTACCTTGTTACGACTTCACCCCAGTCATGAATCACAAAGTGGTAAGCGCCCTCCCGGAGGTTAAGCTACCTACTTCTTTTGCAACCCACTCCCATGGTGTGACGGGCGGTGTGTACAAGGCCCGGGAACGTATTCACCGTAGCATTCTGATCTACGATTACTAGCGATTCCGACTTCACGGAGTCGAGTTGCAGACTCCGATCCGGACTACGACGCACTTTATGAGGTCCGCTTGCTCTCGCGAGTTCGCTTCTCTTTGTATGCGCCATTGTAGCACGTGTGTAGCCCTGGCCGTAAGGGCCATGATGACTTGACGTCATCCCCACCTTCCTCCGGTTTATCACCGGCAGTCTCCTTTGAGTTCCCGCCATCACGCGCTGGCAACAAAGGATAAGGGTTGCGCTCGTTGCGGGACTTAACCCAACATTTCACAACACGAGCTGACGACAGCCATGCAGCACCTGTCTCACGGTTCCCGAAGGCACTAAGGCATCTCTGCCGAATTCCGTGGATGTCAAGGCCAGGTAAGGTTCTTCGCGTTGCATCGAATTAAACCACATGCTCCACCGCTTGTGCGGGCCCCCGTCAATTCATTTGAGTTTTAACCTTGCGGCCGTACTCCCCAGGCGGTCGACTTAACGCGTTAGCTCCGGAAGCCACGCCTCAAGGGCACAACCTCCAAGTCGACATCGTTTACGGCGTGGACTACCAGGGTATCTAATCCTGTTTGCTCCCCACGCTTTCGCACCTGAGCGTCAGTCTTCGTCCAGGGGGCCGCCTTCGCCACCGGTATTCCTCCAGATCTCTACGCATTTCACCGCTACACCTGGAATTCTACCCCCCTCTACGAGACTCTAGCCTGCCAGTTTCAAATGCAGTTCCCAGGTTGAGCCCGGGGATTTCACATCTGACTTAACAGACCGCCTGCGTGCGCTTTACGCCCAGTAATTCCGATTAACGCTTGCACCCTCCGTATTACCGCGGCTGCTGGCACGGAGTTAGCCGGTGCTTCTTCTGCGGGTAACGTCAATCGACGCGGTTATTAACCACATCGCCTTCCTCCCCGCTGAAAGTACTTTACAACCCGAAGGCCTTCTTCATACACGCGGCATGGCTGCATCAGGCTTGCGCCCATTGTGCAATATTCCCCACTGCTGCCTCCCGTAGGAGTCTGGACCGTGTCTCAGTTCCAGTGTGGCTGGTCATCCTCTCAGACCAGCTAGGGATCGTCGCCTAGGTGAGCCGTTACCCCACCTACTAGCTAATCCCATCTGGGTTCATCCGATGGTGTGAGGCCCGAAGGTCCCCCACTTTGCTCTTGCGAGATTATGCGGTATTAGCTACCGTTTCCAGTAGTTATCCCCCTCCATCGGGCAGATCCCCAGACATTACTCACCCGTCCGCCGCTCGTCACCCAAGGAGCAAGCTCCTCTGTGCTACCGCCCGACTTGCATGTGTTAGGCCTGCCGCCAGCGTTCAATCTGAGCCATGATCAAACTCTTCAATTAAAAAGCTTGATGCTCAAAGAATTAAAACTGTTATTCGTAATGAATATAGTAGTCACTCTTGAGACTTGATATTTCAAATTTTTTCCATCCGGGGATGGTTTGCGATATCAACCCTGCGAGTGCCCACACAGATTGTCTGATAAATTGTTAAAGAGCAGTGCAATTAGCGACTTCGTCTGCTGCTGCGAGGTGGCGTATATTACGCTTTCCTCCCTCAGAGTCAACCCCGTTTTCAGAAGTTTTTCTCCGGCGGTTCAGAACCGATTAACTCGCTTCCCGAACCTCCCGACACCGCGCTGTGTAAGCCGTTGTTCCGTGTCAGTGGAGGCGCAGTATAGGGAATTTCTGGCGGGTGACAAGTGTTTATTATAAAAAAATGACTGAGCGACGTAATTTTCGACAAAGCGCGGGCTTTTACTGCGTTTTGCCTGGTAAATGAGCGAATTCCTGAGCAAAACGAGCCACTTGCGTCCAGTCGGTATATTCCACTTCTTTCGAGGTATCGGTTTCGCCACCAGTCATCCGCATAATCAGCTGAATCATCACTCGATCAAACCAGCGATAACGCGTATAGCGCAGCGCGCCGGCAAATACCGCGCAACAATCAGGCTGCCATGGCGACTGTAATAAGAACTTACGCATATAGGCGTTGGTTTGCGGCGTCCGCTTATCTGCTTTGCGTGCGGTCAGGTTAACGCAGAAAAAGCCGCTGGAGCGTTGCTGCAATTCATGCAGATGGCGTTTAACGAATTTCGCCACCGCCGGATGGAAATGACCATAGTGGATGGAGCCACCAATCAACACGCGATCGTACTGCGACCAGTCGATCTGTTCGACCCGCAGAATATTAAACACATCACACTCCATCTCCTCTTTAATACTGTTAGCGATATAAGAGGCGATTTCACGCGTCTGGCCTTCACGGCTGGAAAAAAGAATAAGCGCTTTCATAGTTTTTACTCGTGGTTTTATTCACGCCAGAATGTTGGGGTAAACAGCACCAACAGCGTGAATACTTCAAGACGCCCAAACAGCATCGTGACAATCAAAATCCATTTCGCCACGTCATTCATCGACGTGAAGTTGTCGGCAACGACTCCAAGGCCCGGGCCGAGGTTATTAAGCGTAGCCGCAACCGCTGCAAACGCAGAGAAATCATCGACGCCGGTGGCAATAATCGCCAGCATGCTGAGAATAAACACCAGCGCATAGGCGGAGAAGAATCCCCATACCGCTTCGAGGATCCGTTCCGGTAGTGCGCGATTGCCCAGCTTAATGGTGTACACCGCATTCGGGTGCACCAGTCTTTTCAGTTCACGCGATCCCTGCTTAAACAGCAGCAGAATACGGATCACTTTCAGACCACCACCGGTGGAACCGGCGCAGCCACCGATAAAGGCGGAACACAATAACAGCACCGGCAGAAACAGCGGCCAGCGCGCGATACTGTCAGTGGTAAATCCGGCGGTGGTGGCCATCGACACCACCTGGAAAAATGCCTGATTCAGGGTTTGCATGCCGGTCTGGTAAACATCATGGAACCACAGCACCAGGGTACAGACCACTACCAGCGTCAGCTGCACGCCGATAAACATGCGGAACTCAGGATCACGCCAGTAAACACGCAGGTTACGCCCACTCAATAACGAGAAGTGCAAACCGTAGTTACAACCGGAAATCAGCAGGAAAATGGCGATAATGGTGTTAATGGTGGGACTGTTAAAATAACCGATGCTGGCATCATGCGTAGAAAAGCCGCCAATGGCGATGGTGGAGAAGCTATGGCCAATGGCGTCGAACAGTGACATTCCGGCAAGCCACAGCGCCAGCGCACAGGCCACGGTCAGCAACACATAGATCAGCCACAGGGTTTTGGCGGTTTCCGCAATACGCGGGCGCATCTTGTTATCTTTTAATGGGCCGGGCATTTCCGCGCGATACAGCTGCATGCCGCCGACGCCAAGGATTGGCAGAATCGCCACCGCCAGCACAATGATCCCCATACCACCGAGCCACTGCAACATCTGGCGGTAGAACAGAATTGCTTTCGGCAATGAGTCCAGCCCCACCAGCGTAGTCGCCCCGGTAGTGGTTAAACCGGAAAAGGATTCAAAAAACGCGTCGGTGATACTCAGATTAGGTTGTTCGGAGAAGATAAACGGCATCGCCCCCACGCTGCCCAGCACGGTCCAGAACAGCACGACAATCAGAAAGCCTTCACGCGGTTTTAACTCGCTCTTCTGCTTACGATTCGGCCACCACAGCAGTGCGCCGATAATCAGTGCCATAAAGAACGTCTGACTGAAGGCGCGCCCTGCTCCATCGCGATAAATCAACGCCACCAAACCGGGGACAATCATCGTTCCGGAAAACAGAATGACCAGCAAACCGACGATGCGGGTAATGGCACGAATATGCATCCAGCCGTTTCCTTAACCTGACAAATAGAATGAGAGTTATAGTTTTACCGGAATAAGCTGCAGCGAGCCCCGGCTAAAATCTGACAAATTTTGCGTGAATCCCTCAATCTGCGCATAAGGCAGCGCCAGACTGAGGGTCACCACATCTGAAAATTCACTGTCCAGCAACTTGCCATCAAAGCGCTGAATCATGTGTTCAATATCGCCCAGCTGCGCATAGTCACAGCACAGGCCAAAAGTGCGCATCGGCACTTTCTGCACCCGCGCCAGCTGTTTTAATCCCTGCTGAACACCGCCGCCATAGGCTTTGACCAGCCCACCGGTGCCAAGCTGAATACCACCGTAGTAACGCACCACCACCGCGGTGATTTCGCCGATATTGTTTCCCATCAGTTGCGCCAGCATCGGTTTTCCTGCGGTGCCGGAGGGTTCACCATCGTCAGAGAAACCCAGCTGCTGCGAATCATTGGGCGCGCCAGCCACCCATGCCCAGCAGTGATGCCGGGCGGAGGGATGGTCACTTTTAACCTGCTGAACAAACGCACGCGCCGCTTCAATACCGTCGGTGTGCGCCAGCAACGTAATAAAACGGCTTTTTTTGATCGTTTCCTCGCTGACGCTTAGCGGCTCAGCGGGAATGTCATAAGCATCCATCAGGCAAGATTCAGATCACGCGTCATATTTTCTATACGATTGTCGTAAATCACCACATTGTCTTCAATACGAATGCCGCCATACGGCTTCAGCGCCTCGATACGATCCCAGTCGAAGTGTTGACTAAATTTGCCTGCACGCCATGGGGCCAGCAAAGATTCGATAAAGTAGAGGCCCGGTTCGATAGTCAGCACCATACGCGGTTCCAGCACACGCGTGCAGCGCAGATAAGGATACTGCGCTGGCGCCGCCAGATGAGTACCGTGGTCATCCTGCATAAAGCCCGCAACATCATGTACCTGCAGACCCAGCGGATGTCCCAGACCGTGCGGCAGGAAAGGTCCGGTCAGATTCTCTTTGACCATCGCCTCGGCGCTAAGCCCGCTGACCAGTTGATGCTTCAGCAAAAGTGTGGCGATGCGATGGTGCATCTGCTCATGGTAGTCGGTATAGCGTACCCCTGCCTTCAGCGTATCAATCAGCGCCAGCTCTTCGTCATTAAGATCTTTTACCAGCTCCGCAAACTGACTATCGCCCTGCGCGGCATAAGTACGGGTTAAATCCGCGGCATAACCGTTATATTCCGCACCGGCATCGATCAGGAAGCTAAGTTGCCGTTCCGGCGCCTGATGCTGGAGCTGAGTGTAATGCAGCACCGCCGCGTGTTCGTTCAGCGCGATAATATTGCCATAGGGCACATCGGTATCGCGGTGGCCGGTCGCCGTCAGGTAAGCGATATTGATATCAAATTCACTCATACCGGAGAGGAATGCTTCCTTCGCCGCACGATGCCCCAGCACTGCCACCTTCTGCGCCTGGCGCATACAGGCCAGCTCGTAATCGGTTTTATAAGAACGATGATAGTGCAGATAATCCAGTACGCCCTGCGGATTGACGCGGTCAGACTGAATCTCCAGCTGCGCTGCACGTTGTGGTGCCGGGCCAATATAGGCCACATTCTGCCGCTGCGCGGGCAGCAGCTGTGCAATCTCGTCAGCGTTTTTCAGCTGGATAATCTCGATTTCGTCGGTCCAGAAACTGTCCGGCAACGGTTCAACGTTATGCCAGTAATCAACCGGCGAATAGAACCACAGCTTTGGCTTGTTGACGCCATCCACCCACAGCCAGCAGTTAGGCACTTGCGTTACCGGCACCCAGGCTTTGAACTGCGGATTTACTTTAAAGGGATAGCTGTGATCATCAAGGAAGACCGTCAGTAATTCCCCGGAATGGATCAGCATGGCGTCAAGCTTAAAGCGAGCCAGCAGTTGCTGCGCACGCTGCTGCAGCACAGAAATATGATCTTTATAGAGCGTAACCAGTGAGTCCATTAACTTCTCTCCGATGCACGAAAAAGTGCCCGCATCTTATCACAGCCAATTGCCCGATGCCGTTTTGCCGCAGCTGTGATCTTGTTAGCAAATAAGCAAACTTCCATTTGCAAATAATTAACATCAAACCCACACTCCAGATCATCTGGTATGACCAGATCCCTTTATCGCTGTTTCAGGAGACTGACATGCTCTACCAAGGCGAAACCCTTTCACTTGACTGGCTGGACGATGGCATCGCCGAGCTGGTATTTGACGCGCCCGGCTCGGTGAATAAGCTGGATACCCAAACCGTTGCCAGTCTCGGCGCAGCCATTGCGGTACTGGAGCAACAACCGGCACTGAAAGGCCTGCTGCTGAGCTCAGCGAAACCGGCCTTTATCGTTGGCGCGGATATTACCGAATTCTTATCGCTGTTTGCCGCACCGGCAGACAAGCTTGAACAGTGGCTGATTTTTGCCAACAGCATATTTAATCGTCTGGAAGACCTGCCGGTGCCGACCATCGCGGCCATCAGTGGCTATGCACTGGGCGGTGGCTGCGAATGCGTGCTGGCGACTGATTTACGCATTGCCAGTCACGATGCGCGCATTGGTCTGCCGGAAACCAAACTGGGCATTATGCCAGGCTTTGGTGGTTCGGTACGTCTGCCGCGCCTGCTGGGCGCCGATAGCGCCTTAGAAATTATCGCCGCGGGTAAAGATGTTGATGCTAACCAGGCGCTGGCGATTGGCCTGGTGGATGCGGTGGTGGCGCCGGAAAAACTGCGTGACGGCGCTATTGCGATGCTGAAAGAGGCGATTGCCGAACCACAAAGCTGGCGCGCGCGGCGTCAGCCAAAACTGGAACCGTTAAAACTCAGCGCAGTGGAAGCCGCCATGAGCTTTACCATCGCCAAAAGTATGGTGATGCAGAGCGCCGGTAAACACTATCCGGCGCCGCTCACGGCGGTGAAAACCATTGAAGCCGCAGCCGGACTGGGACGCGATGAAGCGTTACAGCTGGAAACCCGCGCGTTTGTGCCGCTGGCGCGCTCAGATGTGGCGCGGGCGCTGGTCGGTATCTTCCTTAACGATCAGTATGTAAAAAGCAAAGCGAAAAAACTGACGCGCGATAGCGAGCTCCCCCAACAGGCGGCAGTGCTGGGCGCCGGCATTATGGGCGGCGGCATCGCTTATCAGTCGGCCTGGAAAGGCGTGCCGGTCATTATGAAAGATATCAGTGAGCAATCGCTGACGCTGGGCATGAATGAAGCGGCGAAGCTGCTTAACAGGCAGCTTGAGCGCGGCAAAATCGACGGCCTGAAACTCGCCAGCGTGATTGCTACTATCCAGCCAGCGCTGGATTACAGCGGTTTTCAACGCGCCGATGTGGTGGTGGAAGCGGTAGTGGAGAATCCGAAGGTCAAAGCCGCGGTGCTGGCGGAAACCGAGAGCAAGGTACGCAGCGACACCGTTCTCGCTTCCAACACCTCGACCATTCCAATCAGCCTGCTGGCGCAGTCACTGCAGCGGCCGGAAAATTTCTGCGGTATGCACTTCTTTAATCCGGTACCGCGTATGCCGCTGGTCGAAGTGGTGCGCGGAGAGAAGACTTCCGACGCCACGCTGGCGAAGGTGGTCGCCTGGGCCAGCAAGATGGGCAAAACGCCGATTGTGGTCAACGACTGCCCGGGCTTCTTTGTGAACCGCGTGCTGTTCCCTTACTTTGCCGGTTTTAGCCTGCTGTTGCGTGATGGCGCCGATTTCCGTCAGATCGACAAAGTGATGGAGAAAAAATTTGGCTGGCCGATGGGTCCCGCCTGGCTGCTGGATGTGGTCGGCATTGATACCGCTCACCATGCGCAGAGTGTGATGGCCGATGGCTTCCCGACGCGGATGAAAAAAGATTACCGCGACGCTATTGATGTGATGTTTGATGCCGGACGCTTCGGACAGAAAAATCAGCACGGTTTCTGGAGCTGGGAAACGGATAAGAAAGGCAAAGCGAAAAAAGTGGCGGATGCCAGCGTTGACACTCTGTTGCAGGAGGTCTGCCAGCCACCGCGGGCATTTAGCGACGACGAAATTATCGCGCGCATGATGATCCCGATGATCAATGAGGTGGTGCGCTGCCTTGAGGAAGGCATTATCGCCAGCCCGGCGGAAGCGGATATGGCGCTGGTCTACGGACTTGGCTTCCCGCCGTTCCACGGCGGCGTGTTCCGCTATCTCGATACGCTTGGCAATGCGCAGTTTATCGCCCAGGCGCAGGCGTTCGCCGCGCTGGGCGCGCTGTATCAGCCCGCCGAAGCGATTAAACACAAAGCTCAGAGCAACGAGAGCTGGTATCCGCCAGCCCGACCGCTGACTGATGCAGCCCTGAAAACGGCGTGAGGAGAACAGAATGGAAAAGGTAGTCATTGTTGATGCAATCCGCACGCCGATGGGCCGCTCAAAAGGCGGCGCATTCCGTCATCTGCGTGCGGAAGATCTCTCCGCGCATCTGATGCGCGCATTGCTGAGCCGTAACCCGGCGCTGCCCGCCGCCTCCCTCGACGATATCTGGTGGGGCTGCGTACAGCAGACGCTGGAACAGGGATTTAATATTGCGCGTAATGCGGCGCTGCTGGCGGAGATCCCCCATCGTGTTCCGGCCACCACCGTCAACCGGCTTTGTGGTTCTTCGATGCAGGCGCTGCATGACGCGGCGCGCGCGATTATGGTCGGTGACGCGCGTGCCTGCCTGATTGGCGGCGTCGAGCATATGGGCCATGTGCCGATGAGCCACGGCGTTGATTTCCATCCGGGGCTGAGCCGCACGGTGGCGAAAGCGGCCGGAATGATGGGGCTGACCGCGGAAATGCTGGCGCGCATCCATCATATCAGCCGTGAAATGCAGGATGAATTTGCCGCCCGCTCGCATCAGCGCGCCTGGACAGCAACCCAGGCGGGTCATTTTAAGTCGGAGATTGTGGCGACCTCTGGCCATGATGCTGACGGCGTACTGAAACGCTATGATTTTGATGAAGTTATTCGTCCGGAAACCACCGTTACCGGTCTGGCGGCGCTGAAACCGGCCTTTGATCCGGCGAATGGCACAGTGACCGCCGGTAGCTCATCGGCACTATCCGATGGTGCGGCGGCAATGCTGATTATGAGTGAATCCCGCGCTGCCGAACTGGGTCTAACCGCCCGTGCGCGCATCCGCTCAATGGCGGTGGTCGGCTGTGATCCGTCGATTATGGGTTATGGCCCGGTGCCTGCCTCGCAGCTGGCGCTAAAACGTGCCGGACTGGAGATCACGGATATCGATCTGTTTGAGCTTAATGAAGCCTTTGCCGCGCAGACGCTGCCGTGTATTAAGGATTTAAATTTACTGGATAAGATCGATGAGAAGGTGAATCTCAACGGCGGCGCGATTGCTCTGGGTCACCCGCTGGGTTGCTCAGGCGCGCGTATCAGCACCACCCTGCTTAACCTGATGGAACGTCGTGATGCGCAGTTTGGTCTGGCGACCATGTGTATTGGCCTCGGCCAGGGCATTGCGACGGTGTTCGAACGCGTCTGATTTACTCTGCAAACGGGCGGCGATAACGCCGCCCCTACACCCGCTTTACTGTAGGGGCGGCGTTATCGCCGCCCTCCAGATCAGATAAAGGCAAAAGCATCGCCATACATATGCGCTTCCAGCGCGCCACGCTCGGCACAAAAACGCTCACGGGCGATTTTCGCCATCTCAAAGCGACCGGCAATATAGATATCGTGCTCACTAAGGGTGCCGTAATCCTGCATCACCGCAGTTAATACCGTACCGCTGCGACCTGGCCAGCCCGCTTCAGGCTGCTCAACCACCGGAATCACCTTCAGATTCGGATGCTTCACCGCCAGCGCGTTAAGCTCCTCCAGATCATACAGATGTTTCAGCTCACGGCCGCCCCAGTAAATGGCGATATCGCGCTGCGGCTGCTGCGCCAGCGCGGTCAGCAGAATGGAGCGCGCATAGGAGAAGCCTGTACCACCGGCGATCAGAATCAACGGGCGGCTGCCCTCTTCGCGCAGGAAGGCGTCACCATGAGGAATATCAACGGTAATTTCGCGCTGCTGCTGAATGCGCTCCATTACCGCCATCGCGTAGAGGTTCAGTTCAGAAGCGCCGATATGCAGTTCGATAATATCTTTTTCCATTGGCGTCGACGCCAGCGAGAACGGGCGCTTATCACGCTCATCCATCACTACCATCAGATACTGGCCAGCGTGGAAGCTGAAATCAGCTTCCGGCACCAGTCGCACCCGGTAAACGGTATCGGTAATCGCTTCAACCGAGGTCACTTTACAGCTCAATCTTGTCATGCGTTCCCTCTGTCGGGTCGTCATTATCATAGGTTCACCGCGGCGGATTAGCGCTGCGGCGACTGATTAAAAATGGCTAACTCATCCCAAATAGCATCAATGCGCGCGGTGACCGCGGCATCTTTAACGATTGGCCGCCCCCACTCGCGATCGGTTTCACCTGGCCATTTATTGGTGGCATCTAAACCCATTTTTGAACCCAATCCGGAAACCGGCGAGGCAAAATCAAGGTAGTCGATGGGCGTGTTCTCAACCAGCACGGTATCGCGCGCCGGATCCATCCGCGTAGTAATGGCCCAGATGACATCATTCCAGTCGCGCGCGTTGACGTCATCATCACAGACAATAACAAATTTGGTGTACATAAACTGGCGCAGAAATGACCATACGCCCATCATTACGCGCTTGGCATGTCCGGCGTACTGCTTTTTCATCGTTACCACTGCCAGCCGGTATGAGCAGCCTTCTGGCGGCAGATAGAAATCGACAATTTCGGGAAACTGCTTTTGCAGGATCGGCACAAAAACTTCGTTCAGCGCCACACCCAGTACCGCCGGTTCATCGGGTGGACGACCGGTATAGGTTGAATGATAGATGGCATTCCGGCGTTGCGTTATGTGCGTTACGGTGAATACCGGGAAATTATCCACTTCATTATAGTAACCGGTATGGTCGCCATATGGACCTTCCGGCGCCATTTCGCCCGGTTCGATATAGCCTTCCAGCACAATTTCAGCGCTGGCGGGAATTTCCAGATCGCTGGCAATACATTTAACCACTTCGGTCTTATTACCACGCAGCAGACCGGCGAAAGCATATTCAGAGAGTGAATCAGGAACTGGCGTCACCGCGCCCAGGATTGTGGCCGGGTCAGCGCCCAGCGCCACCGCCACCGGGAAACGCTCGCCCGGATGCGCCTGGCTCCACTCCTGAAAATCGAGTGCGCCGCCGCGATGGGAAAGCCAGCGCATAATTAATTTGTTTTTGCCGATCACCTGCTGGCGATAGATGCCAAGGTTTTGCCGCTCTTTGTGCGGGCCGCGGGTAACGGTTAATCCCCAGGTGATCAACGGTGCGGCATCTTCCGGCCAGCACTTCATTACCGGAATGCGCGATAAATCGACATCATCGCCCTGCCAGATCTCTTCCTGACAAGGGGCGTTGCGTAGCCGTTTGGTCGGCATATTCAGCACTTGTTTGAACTGCGGCATCTTATCGAACAGATCGCGAAAACCTTTCGGTGGCTCTGGCTCTTTTAAAAATGCCAGCAACTTACCCACTTCGCGCAGTGCGGTGACATCTTCCTGGCCCATGCCCATCGCGACGCGCTTTGGCGTACCGAACAGGTTGCACAGCACAGGCATATCATAGCCTTTCGGATTTTCGAACAGCAGAGCCGGACCGCCTGCGCGCAAGGTACGATCGGCAATCTCGGTCATTTCCAGTTCAGGATCGATCTCAAGAGTGATGCGTTTTAGTTCCCCGCGCTTTTCCAGCAGGGCAAGGAAGTCGCGTAAGTCGTGGTATTTCATGCCTTTCCATCAATCCGGCCGGTGAATCGGCCATTATAAGGCTGATTCAGCGGGCATGCTTGTTTTTGTTCCTGCCAGATGTCCGGCAGATCGCACTGTCAAATTATGTCGCGCGCCCAGAGTCTGATACAGATAAAGCCAACGCGTCAATTTCCAATTTCAGCCAATGTGACAAATCCATGGCCAAATTGCTGCGAGTTTGTCACGATGGCTTCGGATATTTCGTAGCCAGCGCGCAGCAGCAAATCCAGTTAACACGCGTGATGTTGCTACAACTCTGACAGCAGTTTTGTTATTCTTAGCGTCCGGTAATTGGAAAGTGACATTATGGAATCCTGGTATTTACTGTACTGCAAACGTGGTCAACTGTTGCGCGCAAAAGAGCATCTTGAGCGCCAGTCAGTTCATTGCCTGAGCCCGATGATTGCACTGGAAAAAATCGTGCGCGGTAAACGTACAACCGTCAGTGAGCCACTGTTTCCCAATTATCTGTTTATTGAGTTCGATCCCGAAGCAATTCACACCACCACCATCAGCGCCACACGTGGTGTCAGCCATTTTGTGCGCTTTGGCACCCTGCCAGCGACGGTGCCGGAAAATGTTATTCAGATATTGCAGACTGAAACCCCGGAAAATATGGTCGATCCGGAAACGCCGCAACCGGGCGATGAGGTGCTGATTATTGACGGCACCTTTGAAGGGCTGAAGGCCATCTTTACCGAGCCGGATGGCGAAGCACGCTCGATGCTGCTGCTTAACCTGCTGAATAAACAGATCGTGCGCAGCGTCGATAATTTACAGTTTCAGAAGCTGTAATAGCGGGCGGCGTTATCGCCGCCCGACTGACTAACGCTGCATCTGCTCGTCGCGGATCCACTGTGCAACACGCTTCGAGAAGTAAGTCAGAATACCGTTGGCGCCTGCGCGCTTAAAGCACAGCAACGACTCCATCACCGCCGGTTTCTCGGCCAGCCAGCCATTCTGAATCGCCGCCATATGCATCGCATACTCGCCGGAAACCTGATAAGCAAAGGTCGGCACGCCAAAGGTGTCTTTGACCCGACGGATCACATCCAGATACGGCATGCCCGGTTTCACCATCACCATATCGGCGCCTTCCTGCAGATCCTGGGCGATCTCCTGCA
The DNA here is from genome assembly GCF_017875465.1 of Winslowiella toletana. NCBI lineage: Bacteria > Pseudomonadati > Pseudomonadota > Gammaproteobacteria > Enterobacterales > Erwiniaceae > Winslowiella > Winslowiella toletana. Next base: position 2,641,085 of record NZ_JAGGMQ010000001.1, on the reverse strand, counting down.
GCGCTTCATCGCTGTTAGCCGGGTCCATTTGATAGGTCAGCTTATTGCCGCCCTTCAGGTTGCCGGATGAGCCAATCGCATCGCGGAATGGGCCGTAGTAGCAGGAAGCATATTTCGCCGAATAGGCCATAATCTGGGTGTTCACATGATTATCCCGCTCCAGCTGGTCGCGCAGCGCGCCAATACGGCCATCCATCATATCGCTTGGCGCCAGAATCTCGGCGCCAGCTTCGGCATGCGACAGCCCCTGACGTACCAGAATTTCTTTGCTGATATCATTAATCACATAGCCATGCTGGTCGATAATGCCATCCTGACCATGAGTGGTGTAAGGGTCGAGCGCCACATCGGTCAGCAGGCCCAGCTCCGGCACCGCTGCTTTCAGGGCGCGTACCGCACGCTGCACCAGACCCTGCGGGTTATACGCTTCTTCGGCATGCAGGGATTTCTTATCCGCTTCAATCACCGGGAACAGAGACAGTACCGGTATGCCCAGCTTCGCGATCACTTCCGCTTCTTTAACCAGCACATCAATGGTCATGCGGAAAACGCCCGGCATTGACGGGACTTCCTGCTGCTTGTTATGGCCTTCCATCACAAATACCGGATAGATCAGGTCGCTGACCGTCAGCTGATTCTCAGCGACCAGACGACGGCTGAAATCATGGCGACGAACGCGGCGCAGGCGGCGGCCAGGAAAGGCGCCAGGGAAAGCAAAACTCATGGGAATAGACTCCTGTGGAGGATAGCCGACAAACTTACTACCCTATTTTAAATAATTTACGACTGTTCGCTGCGGTCTGCTGTGCTAACCCTTCAGCATCTTCACCGCGCCACGCGGCGACCTGCTGAACGATATGCGGCAGAAAACAGGGTTCGTTGCGGCGGGAAGTCGGCCTTGGTCGCATATCCCGTGGCAACAGATAAGGCGCATCGGTCTCCAGCAGTAGACGCTCTGCGGGAATCAATGGCAGTAATTCACGTAATTCCAGTCCCCGGCGCTCATCACACACCCAGCCGGTAATGCCGACCGATAAGCCAAGCGCCAGGCACTCTTCGATTTCCGCCTGGGTACCGGTAAAGCAGTGCACCACCGCGCCGGGCAGCTTCTCAATCCAGGGTTTGAGGATCTCAATAAAGCGTGAGTGCGCATCGCGACAGTGCAGAAACACCGGCATCGAGAGTTCCGCCGCCAGCTCCAGCTGGGCGTTAAAGGCGTACTCCTGCTGCTCCTGGGCGGAGAAGTTGCGGTTAAAATCGAGTCCGCACTCGCCAATCGCCACCACCTGCTCACTCTCCGTCAGACGGCGTAAGGTGGCGGCAGTCTCACCCGACCACTCGCTGGCGTGGTGCGGATGGACGCCCGCGGTGGACCAGCAGTAATCAGGATGCTGACGCGCCAGGCTCTGCGCCTGCTGACTCTCCAGCGCATTGGTGCCGGTAATCAGTATGCCGGTAACGCCCGCTTCGCGCGCGCGTTTAACCACCTTGTCACGATCTTTAGCGAACTGCGTACTGGTCAGGTTTACACCGATATCAAACATATTTCTTTCCAAACAGTAACCGCCCTTACGGGCGGTTGGCTATGACTTTAAATTCCTCGCAGCAAGGCCGGAATCTCATGTTTCTGAGATGCCCTAAATAATTCGAATTGCATCAAGGCGGCAAGCGAACGAATCCCGATGAGCGTAGTAAACTACGTGATTCGGGTGAGTGAACGCAGCCAACGAAGAGGCAATCCGAAGTATGACGGGCATCACGATTCAGACTCCTGTTCCTTATCATCATTATCCTGACGTCCCTTTCCTACATAGAAGCGACCAAAGAATACGCCGACTTCAAACAGGCAGTACATCGGAATAGCGAGCAAAGTTTGCGAAAGAACGTCCGGTGGCGTTAATAACATCCCCACCACAAAGGCGCCAACCAGCACATAAGGGCGTTTTGCTTTCAGATCTTCCGGACTTGTCACACCTGTCCAGCACAGCAATACGATCGCAATCGGCACTTCAAATGAGATGCCAAACGCCATAAACAGCGCCATGACAAAATCAAGATAGTTATTAATGTCAGTGGCTATCAGTACGCCTTTCGGTGCGGTTGAGGCAAAAAAGCCAAACGCCAGCGGAAAAACGACGAAATAGGCAAAAGCCATACCGATATAAAACAGCGCTGAACTGGAAAACAGCAGCGGCATCACCAGCTTGCGCTCATGGCGATACAACGCCGGAGCAACAAACGCCCACACCTGATGCAGGATCACCGGTATTGAAATAAATACCGAGACGATCATCGTCAGCTTGATGGGGGTAAAGAATGGTGAGGCCACATCAGTGGCGATCATACTGGCGCCAGCCGGCAGCTGTTTGATTAGCGGTGCGGAAACGATTTGATAGATATCATTTGAGAAGTAAGCCAGTGCCAGAAAAATGCCTAAAACGGCAATAATGCAGTTCAGCAGACGCTTGCGCAGCTCTATCAGATGACTGATCAGCGGTTGGGTATCTTCAACAGCCATGGTTAACGTTCACCGCTAGTTTGAGTGGTTGAGGCCTGAGTGCGGACGACTGGCGTGGCTTCGGGCGCGGCAACAGCGTCCGGTTTGATCTCCGGTTCGGGCTGAGTGACAGGCTCGACAGCTTCAGGGGTCTGAGCCGGTGCGCTGGCTTGCGTATCCGCTTCAGCAGGCGTCACGCCTTCATGTGACTCCTTCGGATCTTTTACCAAAGGGTTATGGATAGTATTGGCTTCGTCGTCAGCTTTTTCGTTGTCGCCGAGATAAGAGCGCTTCATGGACTCCGCTGATTTCTTCAGCTCTTCCATTGACTCTCTCAGCTCCGGCGACAGGGAGTCTTTACTGGCCTGCTCGACTTTTCTCAGGCTGTCCTGCAGTTCCTGCAGTTTCAGCTCTTGCGCCAGCTCATTTTGTACATTGGATGCCAGTGAGCGCAGCGCGCGGATCCAGCCGACCACGGTTCTGACCGCAACCGGCAAGCGTTGCGGACCCAGCACCACCAGACCGATAACGAACACCAATGCCAGTTCACTAAAACCTATGTCGAACACGGCTTACACCTTGTCTTTGTCGTTCTTAACTTCTTCGCTTTTCGCGTCAGTATGCGGCTTGTCTGCCAGAGTTTTGGCATTGAAATCAGCATCCTGAGAATCTTTTTCTTTCTGCTCGTCGTCACCCATGGCTTTCTTAAAGCCTTTGATTGACGAGCCTAAATCGGAACCAAGGGAACGCAACTTGTTGGTACCAAACAGAAGTACGACAATCACGGCAATAATTAACAATTGCCAAATACTGATACCGCCCATGTTTATGCCTCTGATATTAGAAATAAAGTGTCTGCACCGCAGTATATATTAACTGACCGCCGGGTCACGACCAACGCGCTAATCGTTACAGCATTAAAGCGTCTTTTTACCATTCATGACAATCAGTTTGTCCTGCGCCAGCCAATCAGCCATGCCACCAGGCCACCGGCCATCATCACCGCCGGTAAAAAGTCCCACTCCGGATGGGTTAACAGAATGGCGGTGCCGCTCACCAGCAGGGTAGCGCCGATGCCAAACAGAAAACGTGACTGGTGTTGGCGCGTGCGCTGCACATTCAGATCGGTCACCAGCCGGTCAACACTGTGTTGCAGGCGTTTGTGCTGACGCAAGCTGTCGTAAAACAGCTCAGGTAACTCCGGCAATTTCTCCGCCCAGAACGGCGCTTTCTCTTTTAGCGCGCGCACAATCGCCGGAATACCCACCTGGTCTTTGATCCAGTCTTCGAGGAATGGCTTGGCGGTTTTCCACAAATCGAGCTGTGGATAGAGCTGACGCCCTACGCCTTCCACATACAGCAGGGTTTTCTGCAATAACACCAGCTGCGGCTGTACTTCCATATTGAAGCGACGGGCGGTGTTAAACAGATTCAGCAGTACGTGGCCAAAAGAGATCTCCGCCAGTGGTTTCTCAAAAATCGGCTCACAGACGGTGCGAATGGCAAACTCGAAATCCTCAACATTGGTATCCAGCGGCACCCAGCCGGAATCGACATGCAACTCCGCCACTTTGCGGTAGTCGCGGTTAAAGAAGGCAATAAAGTTCTCGGCCAGGTAGCGCTTATCTTCTTTATTTAACGAGCCGACGATACCGCAGTCGATACCGATATATTGCGGATCTTCCGGATGCTCATAACTGACAAAGATATTGCCGGGATGCATATCGGCATGGAAGAAGCTGTCACGGAACACCTGGGTAAAGAACACCTGTACGCCACGTTCGGCCAACAGCTTCATATTGACGCCATGCTGTTCCAGCGCCACCACATCAGAAATCGGAATACCGTAGATGCGCTCCATCACCAGCATGGTTTCGCTGCCGTAATCGGAATAGACTTCAGGCACATACAGCATTTTGCTGTTATCGAAATTGCGGCGCAGCTGAATGGCGTTCGCCGCTTCGCGCAGCAAATTCAGCTCATCGATCAGCGTTTTTTCGTAATCTTTAACCACTTCCACCGGCCGCAAACGGCGACCATCAGGAAGCAGGCGCGGCACCCAGTGCGCCAGGCGGTAAATCAGTCGCATATCCGCTTTAATCACCGGCAGAATATCGGGACGAATCACCTTGATCACCACCTTCTGACCGTTCTCTTTCAGCGTTGCGGTATGTACCTGAGCGATGGAAGCAGAAGCCAGTGGAGTAATATCGAAATCTTCAAACCAGGTTTCAATCGCGCCGCCGAGCGACAGCTCAATCTGACGGCGCGCTTCAGCGCCATCAAATGGGGCCACGCGGTCCTGCAACATCGCCAGCTGGTCGGCGATATGCGGCGGAAACAGATCGCGCCGCGTCGACATCATCTGACCAAATTTGATCCACACCGGTCCCAGCTGCTCCAGCGCCATACGCAGGCGCGCGCCTAGCGGCTTATCTTTATGCTGATTGGGGATCCAGAACACAGAACGTCGCCACAGCCGAATTAGCAGGCCAAAGCGCATACGCGGAATAAGTTCATCAAGACCGTAACTCAGGAACACCTTGATGATGTAATAGAGTCGGCGAATTTCACCTAACGTCATTTCGCCTCCAGTTGATCTAACCGGGCGCTGAGCGCGTCCAGTGAACGGTTAACCGCGTCGACTTCTTCGGCAAACCAGGCCAGCTCTAAGCCGCCCGGCGCCACGCGCCACTCTTCGGTTAACACTTGTGCTGCATAGCCCTGCTTGCGTTGCAGATCGCTGCGCAAAAAGCTGAAGCCGCGATGCGCGACCTGACTGATGCCCTGGGCGGCGATATCGCCGATCCACGGCGCCAGATACTCCGCCGGATCCAGTTCAGCCATATCAATCAGGGCAGAGAAGTGCTGAACCACCTGCAGATCGCCGCTGACATCCAGCTCACCGCTGCGAATCAGCGTGGTAAGCTGCTGACGATCGCGCAGTTTCGGCAGTACAGAAAGACGGGTTCTCACCGTGCAGTCGGTGGCGTCAAGCCATTCGCCCAGCACATCGACCTGATTTTCACTAAACACCAGCGTCAGTGGCTGTGGCAGTTCCTGCAGGTCGATGGCGAGAGTTTTGCCATTTAAACGTTGACGCGCCGCTTTCAGTCCACGATCGCGATACAGAATATGGTTAAGCGCGGTCTCCAGACCTGCGGTTAACAGCGGCGTTAAGGTCATGCGATTTCCTGGTTAAAACTTGAATCCACGATGCAGCGCAACAATGCCGCCCGTCAGGTTGTAGTAGGTGGTGTTTTCGAAACCCACATCCATCATCATCTGTTTTAACGTTTCCTGATCCGGATGCATGCGGATCGACTCCGCCAGATAGCGATAGCTTTCGGCATCTTTCGCCACCAGCTCACCGACGCGCGGCAGGATATGGAAAGAGTAAGCGTCATAGGCTTTACTCAGCGGTTCCAGCAGCGGTTTGGAGAACTCCAGCACCAGCAGGCGACCGCCTGGCTTCAGCACGCGGAACATCGACGCCAGCGCTTTCTCTTTTTCGGTGACGTTACGCAGACCGAAGGAGATGGTAATGCAGTCAAAATAGTTATCGGGGAATGGCAGCGCTTCAGCATTGGCCTGCACATAACTGACGTTACCGACTACGCCGCTATTGCGCAGTTTTTCACGTCCCATCTTCAGCATTGAGCTGTTGATATCCGCCAGCACCACCTGACCGGTTTCACCCACCAGACGGGAAAACTTCGCCGTCAGGTCGCCCGTGCCACCCGCCAGATCCAGTACGCGTTGCCCGCGACGCACGCCGCTGCAATCAATGGTGAAACGTTTCCAGATACGATGGATGCCAAAAGACATCAGATCGTTCATCAGGTCATACTTCGCCGCTACGGAATGGAATACATCAGCAACCATGTCAGCTTTTTCAGTCTTCGCTACCGTGCGAAAACCGAAGTGTGTGGTTTCCTGTGATTCATCTGCCATTTGTTTTGCCTGCTCCACAATCAAATATCATCGAAGTGTATCAGAGTAAGGGTAGCCAGGCACCCTACCCGGCGTTTATTCATTGATTCGGCGCAGCATCTCGCTGACCGGTTGCGCCGGGGATTCCGCCTGCGCATCATCATCCTGCTCAGGGTCATTTTCTGGCGATTCCGGTAACGCCTGTTCCGCCAGACGGGGATTAATTGGCCGTTTAACTTCTACCCCTAACTGACGAAAACTTTCGCTCTGGGCGATAAGGTTGCCGCGTCCTTCCGCCAATTTTTTCATTGCCGTACGATAGCTGTCCTGCGCCTTATCAAGGTTTTGCCCGATACTGGTCATATCGTCGACAAACAGCCGCATCTTGTCGTACAGCCGGGCGGCGCGATCCGCAATGCGCTGGGCATTGCGACTCTGATGCTCGTAGCGCCAGAGATTATTGATGGTACGCAGCGCCACCAGCAGCGTGGTCGGACTGACCAGCATAATATTCAGTTTCAGCGCTTCGTTGATCAGCTCCGGCTGGCGATCGATCGCCAGCAGAAACGCCGGTTCCACCGGGATAAACATCAACACATAATCCAGCGAGCGTAAACCGGGCAATTGTTGATAATCTTTACGGCTCAGCCCGCGCAGATGGGCGCGAATTGCCGCCACATGCTCATTGATGGCCTGCTCACGCGTCACCTCATCATCGCCGTTAAAGTAGCGCTCGTAGGCCACCAGCGTCATTTTAGCGTCAATCACTACATCTTTGCCCTGCGGCAGACGCACGATAACATCCGGTTGCATACGACTGCTCTGATCGACCTGTACATTGACCTGGGTCTGGTATTCGTGGCCTTCGCGCAGGCCGGAAGCTTCCAGCACCCGGCCCAGCACCACTTCTCCCCAGTTGCCCTGAGTTTTATTATCGCCTTTCAGCGCTTTGGTCAGATTGATCGCTTCCTGCGCCATCTGTGCATTCAGCTGTTGCAGATTGCGGATCTCATGGGAAAGGGTGTGGCGTTCGCGCGCTTCCTGGCCAAAGCTGTCCTGCACCTGACGACGGAAACCATCAAGCTGCTCACGCAGCGGGGTGATCAGACCATTCAGACTCTGGCGGTTTTGTTCATCTACCCGGCGACCACTGTTTTCAAAAATGCGGTTGGCCAGATTTTCAAACTGGGCGGTAAGACGCTGCTCACTGTTGGTCAGCAGACGCTGCTTCTCTTCCGCCGCCATCCGCGTCTCTTCAAGGCGGATGGTGACTTCGCGCAGTTCCGCTTCCTGGGCGCTGTTGATTTCCAGCTGATTACGCAGCTCGCGACCAAGTTGTTCACTCTCACTGCGCCAGTGGTCGAAATAGTGCAGCTTTTCCTGGGCGGCAGCCAGCGCGCCATGCAGCTGGCGTAATTCGGTCTCGCTGAGTTGCAGACTTTGTTGCTGCTGCTGAAGCTGCTGCTCAGCCTGTTGCAGCGACTGAGCTAATAATCGCCGCTCAGTTTCCTGACCTGCCTGCTGCTGACCGCTACGAAATGAGGCAAACAACCAGCCCACCAGCAAACCCGCCAGCCCAAGACAGACGCCCAATAAGTATTCTTTTTCCACCGTTCCTCCTGCACACCGCGTCAGACAGTGAAAAGGTAGAGGCGCACTGTATAAATGTCCAGATAAAAAGCGAGGGGGTGATAGTGAAAGGGAAATTTGTTGGCAAGAGCGGCGATAACGCCGCCCCTACAGACTTTTGTAGGGGAGCCGTTATCGGCTCCCTTATTACAGCAGACGCCGCGCCGCCTCGACCACAATAGTGACCGCATCGCTTTCGGTCTGCTTCATGGTGACCGCATCCGGGATCTCTTTCTGCGTACGATTAACAATCACCCCGGCAACCATACCGGCGCGCAGCCCCTGGCTGGCGCACATGGTCAGCAGCGTGGCGGACTCCATTTCATAGTTCAGCACACCCATCTGCTGCCACTCTTGCATCGAGCCCTGATAACGGCTGACCACCCGGCCAGAGAAGGTGTCATAACGCTCCTGACCCGGATAGAAGGTGTCAGAAGAAGCGGTAATACCGATATGGGTTGTCGCGCCTGACGCTTTCGCCGCCGCCACCAGCGCGGTGGTGCAGTCAAAATCCGCTACCGCCGGAAACTCCATCGGTGCAAAGTGCAGGCTGGCGCCATCCAGACGGACCGAGCCGGTGGTCACCAGCACATCACCGACATTAATATGTGGCTGAATCGCACCCGTGGTGCCGACGCGCAGGAACGTGCGTACGCCCAGCTGCGCCAGCTCTTCCACCGCGATCGACGTTGATGGGCCGCCAATGCCGGTTGAGCAGACTACTACCGGTTTGCCATCCAGTTCGGCGCGCCAGCTGGTAAATTCACGATGCGAAGCCAGATGCACCGGATTGTCCATCAGCGCGGCGATTTTCTTCACCCGCTCAGGATCGCCGGGAACAATCGCCAGCGTCGCGCCTTGCAGGTCGGCTTTGGTAATACCAAGGTGGAACACATCAGACTCGGCCATAACAGACTCCTGAAATAAGGGGGAAATAATTTAATGCGCTACTGTAAGCCATACACCGCCACAATAGCGTGATCAGATTCACCGATAAAAATGAAAGTTACATTAGGAATCAAAAATATTGTGATTTTAATCACATAAACAGGTCGTGTGAGCGAATTTTCCGTTTAACCTCACTGCGCAGTTATCCGGTCAGATGTTAAAGAGAGTGTCTATAGTTAGCTGATTGCGCTAACGCTTAGCATGGAGAGGACGATGAAAACCGAAGATAACATGGCTCAAAAGCCAGGCAATAGCGGCTTTGCGCCTGCCGTTTTACCCACCGCTTCGACAACAATTATTACCGACAATGATAACATTCAGTCTGGCGAAACCTCGATACCGACGCAGGGCGAGAATATGCCCGCTTTCCACGCCAGACCGAAAAATGCCACGACGCCGCTGCCGGTAGTGATGGTGGTACAGGAAATCTTCGGCGTCCATGAACATATTCGCGATATCTGCCGTCGGCTGGCGGCCGAAGGCTATCTGGCGATCGCACCGGAACTCTACTTCCGTGAAGGCGATCCCGCCGACTACGACGATATTCCCACGCTGTTTCAGCAACTGGTAAGTAAAGTGCCGGATGCGCAGGTGCTGGCCGATCTCGATCATGTCGCCAACTGGGCGTCACGTAACGGCGGCGATATGCGTAATACCGCCATCACCGGTTTTTGCTGGGGCGGACGTATCTGCTGGCTCTATGCTGCCCATAATCCACAACTGAAAGCTGCAGTGGCCTGGTATGGCAAACTGGTCGGGGAAAAAACCCTGAAGCAACCGAAGCAACCGCTGGATATCGCAGTCGATCTTACTGCGCCGGTGCTGGGTCTGTATGGCGGTAAAGATGACAGCATTCCGCAGGAGAGCATTGAGCAGATGCGACAGGCGCTGCGTGCCGCCAACGCCGATGCGGAAATCGTGGTTTATCCCGATGCCGGACATGCGTTTAATGCCGACTACCGCGCCAGTTACCATCAGGAGTCGGCGCAGGATGGCTGGCAGCGGATGCTGGCGTGGTTTAAGCGCGCAGGCGTCACGCCTGAGGTTTAAGCAAAAAAAAGGGGGCGCCAGGCGCCCCAGAAACGACAACACAACACTTTACACAGAAACTTTATTTGCCCGCAGGTTCTGCGCGGCTTTTACCATATTGGCCAGCGCCTGACGGGTTTCGCTCCAGCCCCGCGTTTTCAGGCCGCAGTCCGGATTAACCCACAGACGCTCAACCGGAATACGCTGCGCCGCTTTCAGCAGTAACGCTTCCATCCACTCAACAGTTGGTACGTTTGGTGAATGGATGTCATACACGCCCGGACCAATTTCGTTCGGATATTCAAACTCTTTAAACGACTCCAGCAGTTCCATATCGGAGCGCGAAGTTTCGATGGTAATCACGTCCGCATCCAGCGCGGCGATAGAATCCATAATGTCGTTAAACTCGCAGTAACACATATGGGTGTGGATCTGGGTTTCATCCTGCGCCACCGCGGCGTTCAGGCGGAAGGCATCGACTGCCCATGTCAGATAGGCGGCCCAGTCGGACTGACGCAGCGGCAGTCCTTCACGCAGCGCCGGCTCATCAATCTGGATAATGCCGATACCGGCTTTTTCCAGATCTTCCACTTCGTCACGCAGCGCCAGTGCAATCTGTCTGGCGATAGTTTCACGCGACACATCTTCACGCGGGAACGACCAGCAGAGGATAGTTACCGGGCCAGTCAGCATGCCTTTGACCGGCTTTTCGGTCAGTGACTGGGCATATTTAGCCCACTCGACGGTAATCGCTTCCGGGCGGCTGACGTCACCGATAATCACCGGAGGTTTAACGCAACGTGAACCGTAGCTCTGCACCCAACCGTTTTGCGTAAAGACAAAACCATCAAGGTTTTCACCGAAGTATTCCACCATGTCATTACGTTCAGCTTCACCATGCACCAGCACGTCAAGACCCAGTTGTTCCTGCTCCGCAATCGCCTGTTTAATATGTTCAGCGATACCGGTGCGGTAGTTGTTGCGGTCGAGATTGCCCTTTTTGAAGTCCAGACGCAGGCCGCGAATTTCGGTGGTCTGCGGGAATGAACCTATAGTGGTGGTCGGCCATGCTGGCAGATTAAAACGTTCACGCTGGGCTTTCGCACGCACCTGGTAGCAGCTGTCGCGCAGACTGTCTTTGCTGGTGATCGTGGCTAAACGCTGGCCAACCGCTGCATTGTGGACGCGGCTGGAGTGACGACGGGCGCGAACCGGTGCGCTCCAGGCTTCCAGCGAAGCGGCATCGTTATTGTTCAGCGCGTTAGTCAGCAGTGACAGTTCACCACACTTTTGCAGGGCGAAAGCGAACCAGCTTTTCACCTCTTCATCAAGGCGGGTTTCGACGCTCAGATCGATTGGGCTGTGCAGCAGTGAACAGGAAGAACCAATCCACAGCTGCTTGCGCTGACTCGTCAGCGGTTGCAGACGCTCAAACCAGCTGCTCAGATCGGCACGCCAGACGTTACGGCCATTAATCACGCCGACAGACAGCAGCCACCCGGCTGGCAGTCTGGCGTTCAGCGCCGCCACATCGTCATTACCGTGTACCAGGTCAACGTGCAGACCATTTACCGGTAATTCACAAATGGTATCGAGGTTCTGACCCACGCTGTCGAAATAGGTGGTCAGCAGCAGTTTAGTCTGCCCCTGCAACGCAGCGTACGCCGGTTTAAAGGCATTCAGCCACTCAGCTGGCAGTTCCAGCACCAGCGCAGGTTCGTCGATCTGTACCCATTCGATATCGCGTTTTGCCAGCTCAGCCAGTACCTGCTGATACACCGGAAGAATCTCTTTTAGCAGGCTCAGACGGTCAAATGGCTCACCTTTGACTTTACCCAGCCACAGGTAAGTGACCGGCCCTAACAGCACCGGCTTCACTTTATGGCCCAGCGCCAGCGCTTCGTCGACTTCCTCCAGCAACTGCGTCCAGCTCAGTTTAAATTGCTGACCTTTAACGAACTCCGGCACCATGTAGTGATAGTTGGTGTTAAACCATTTGGTCATTTCTGCCGCCGCCGCAGGCTCGCCGGCAGGCGCACGGCCACGGCCGAGGCGGAACAGGGTATCAAGGTCGACCGAACCGTCTTTATTCTGATGGCGCGCCGGGACGTTACCCAGCAGCAGGCTGGTGGTCAGTACGTGATCATACCAGGCGAAGTCGCCAACCGGCAGCAAATCAACGCCAGCATCTTTCTGTTGCTGCCAGTGTCGAGCACGCAACTCGCGACCCACAGCCAGTAATTCCTGCCGGGTGCTGTTACCCGCCCAGTAGCTCTCTTGTGCTTTCTTTAGTTCGCGACGCAGACCGACGCGTGGAAATCCAAGGGTATGGTTCAGAATAGTCATATCTTTGTCCTGAATTAAGAGGTTACAAAGCGGGCGGGGAAATTAGCTGATTCATTTAGCCGTCCAGATGTTTACACCGCTATAATGTGCAGGTACTGTATCAACCACAAGCGCAAATTGTTCACTATCGATGTGAAGGACTCTCATGATCGAACTCAAACACCTGCGGACGCTGCAGGCCTTAAGGAATACAGGCTCTCTGGCTGCCGCCGCCGCACAGCTGCATCAAACGCAATCGGCGTTATCTCACCAGTTCAGCGATCTGGAGCAGCGTCTCGGCTTTCGTCTGTTTGTACGTAAAAGCCAGCCGCTGCGCTTTACGCCGCAGGGAGAGATTATGTTGCAGCTGGCGGAACAGGTGCTGCCGCAAATCCAGCAGGCGTTGCAGGCCTGTCATGAGCCGCATCAGACCACGCTGCGTATCGCCATTGAGTGCCATAGCTGTATTCAGTGGCTGACCCCGGCGCTGGATAATTTCCGTCAGAGCTGGCCTCAGGTAGTGATGGACTTCAAATCAGGCGTGACCTTTGATCCACAACCGGCGCTGCAACAGGGCGAGCTGGATGTGGTGCTGACTTCCGATATTCTGCCGCGCAGTGGCCTGCACTATACGCCGATGTTTGATTTTGAAGTGCGGCTGGTGCTGGCGCCGGATCATCCGCTGGCGCAGGCTGAACAGATTTCACCGGAAGATTTGGCCAGTGAAGTGTTAATGATCTATCCGGTGCAGCGTCAGCGGCTGGATATCTGGCGCCATTTCCTGCAACCGGCAGGCGTCAGTCCGGCGCTGAAAAGTGTCGACAATACGCTGCTGCTGATTCAGATGGTCGCCGCGCGGATGGGCATTGCCGCGCTACCGCACTGGGTGGTGGAGAGCTTTGAACATCAGGGACTGATTGTTACCCGCACGCTGGGCGAGGGGTTGTGGAGCCGTCTGTATGCAGCGGTGCGCGATGGCGAGCAACGTCAGCCGGTGGTGGAAGCCTTTGTGCGTTCGGCGCGCCAGCATGCCTGCGATCATCTGCCATTTGTGCGTGATGCCTCGCGTGCTGGTGTACCCTTGCCGGGCACCGTGCAGGGGTGAGACTTCAGTCTCCCGCTAACAGCGCTGCAACTTCAGAGGCAATGTGTATAATGCGCCACATTGCATTTTATTAACTGAAGAGATTTCATTATGACCAACAACGACGTGTTACGCAGCGTGCGCTACATGCTGAATATGAGTGACGCTAAAATGGTCGAGACGCTGGCGCTGGCGGAGAGCGAAGCCTCTGTCGAAGAGATGCAGAGCTTTCTGAAAAAAGATGAGGAAGAGGGTTTTCGCGCCTGTCCTGACGTGCTGATGGGCTATTTCCTCAATGGCCTGATTTTCTCACTGCGCGGTAAAAGCGAAGAGGCTCCGGTGCCCTCCGTCGAGCGCAAAATGACCAACAATATCATCCTGAAAAAACTGCGTGTGGCGTTTAACCTGAAAACCACCGATATCACCGAAATTCTGCAACTGGCTGATTTCTCGGTGTCACAGGCGGAAATTGGCGCCATCTTCCGCAAACCTGGTCATAAAAACTATCGCGAATGTGGCGATCAGATTCTGCGCAACTTCTTGAAAGGGCTGACGATGAAAATCCGCCCGGTTGCCGGCAAAGCCTGATTGATAAGCATAGCGGAGCGGTTTACCCGCTCCGCTGGCCCTGGCTTACACTCCCACCGGCTTACCGATAATCCAGCGCTTATGCACCCACAGTGAGGCGCAAATCACCGCCGCGCCGATAATAAAACTGGTCCAGTGCGGTTGCTGCTGCCAGATTGCCAGATTCACCAGCAGACCAGCCGGCACATGCATATTGTTCATAATCCCCAGCGTTCCCGCATCCACCTGGGTCGCACCATAGTTCCACATAAAATAACCCAGCCCCGATGCCACCACGCCCAGCCAGACCAGAATGCCCCACTGCAGCGAGGTGGTCGGCAGTTTGTTCGCGTTGCCCCACAGGCTCCAGGCGACAACCGCCACTATCGCCGCACCGATATAGAACCAGGAGAAGGCAGTATGCTGTGGCATCGGACGCACTTCCTGCAAACGTTTATAACCCACCATGCCAATGGCAAAACAGATATTAGCCAGCTGTACCAGCATCAGGCCGAACCAGAAGTGGTCGCTGACTTTGTCATAACGAATAATCGCCGCACCCAGTACCGCCAGCAGTGCGCTGAGCGCATAGCCTGCACGGATGCCGCGCCCGCTCAGCAGATCGTAAATCAGTGTGATATACAGCGGCGTCAGTACGGTAAACAGCAGGAACTCTGACACGCTGAGATAGATATAGGCCTGGAAGCTGAACAGATACATGATCCCCAGCTGCATTGCGCCTGCCACCATATACAGCAGCAGCGTCGACAGTTTATAGCCACGCCAGCGCAGAAATGGCAAAAACACCAGCGCTGCCAGCCCGACGCGCATCAGCACCGAAAACCAGCTATCGACCTGCCCTGCCAGATACTCGCCGATCAGACTAAATGAAAACGCCCAGAGAATGGTGGTGATAATCAGTAACGCCACAGTAAGCACTCGTCAGAAAAAGGAGCGACTAGTGTAACCGATTGCTGTCAGCTGGCAGCAAGTTCCTGGTTGACAACTGAGCAAATAAAAAACGATGGAAACCCTAAATCGAAACCCATATAGTTATCATTGACACAAAAATGTAATAAAACTGAAACATTTGCGTGGTTACTCACAGTCCGAAATCGATTTTGCTCCTATTCTTTGCGCGAAATGGAACATTTCAAGCGGCGAAAACGACCATCGGAGTTTTTTTATGTTGAGTATTTTTAAACCTGCATCACACCAGGCACGCGTGGCAGATGAACGCGTCGACCCACTCTACCGCCGTCTGCGCTGGCAAATTTTCTTCGGCATCTTTTTCGGTTACGCCGCTTACTACCTGGTGCGCAAAAACTTTGCACTGGCGATGCCTTATCTGGTTGAACAGGGCTTCTCGCGCGGCGATCTCGGCTTTGCGCTGTCAGGTATCTCAATCGCCTACGGATTTTCTAAATTTATTATGGGTTCGGTTTCGGATCGCTCGAATCCGCGCGTGTTTCTGCCTGCGGGTTTGATTCTGGCGGCGGTGGTGATGCTGATTATGGGCTTCGTCCCCTGGGCCACCTCCAGCATTATGATTATGTTTGTGCTGCTGTTTGTCTGCGGCTGGTTTCAGGGCATGGGCTGGCCGCCCTGCGGGCGCACCATGGTGCACTGGTGGTCGCAGAAAGAGCGCGGCGGCATCGTTTCAGTATGGAACTGCGCACATAATGTCGGCGGCGGTATTCCCCCTCTGCTGTTTTTGCTGGGTATGGCGTGGTTTAACGACTGGAAAGCGGCGCTGTATATGCCAGCCTTTGGCGCGATTATCATCGCGTTTATCGCCTTCGCGCTGATGCGTGATACCCCGCAATCCTGCGGTCTGCCGCCGATTGAGGAGTATAAAAACGACTATCCGGTTGATTACAGCGATAAGCATGAAGAGGAGCTGACCGCGAAGCAGATCTTTATGCAGTACGTGTTGCCGAACAAGCTGCTGTGGTATATCGCGCTGGCAAACGTGTTTGTCTATCTGCTGCGCTACGGCATCCTCGACTGGTCACCGACCTATCTGAAAGAGGTGAAGCACTTCTCGCTGGATAAATCCTCATGGGCTTACTTCCTGTATGAGTACGCGGGGATCCCCGGCACGCTGCTGTGCGGCTGGATGTCAGATAAGGTGTTTAAAGGTAATCGCGGCGCCACCGGAGTGTTCTTTATGGTGCTGGTCACCATCGCCACCATAGTCTACTGGATGAACCCGGCGGGTAATCCGGGGGTGGATATGGCCTGTATGATTATTATCGGCTTCCTGATTTACGGCCCGGTGATGCTGATTGGTCTGCATGCGCTGGAACTGGCACCAAAAAAAGCAGCCGGAACGGCGGCGGGCTTTACCGGACTGTTTGGCTATCTTGGCGGATCGGTCGCGGCCAGCGCGATTGTCGGCTATACCGTTGACTACTTCGGCTGGAACGGCGGCTTTATTATTATGGTCGGCGGCTGTGTGCTGGCGGTAATCCTGCTGATTATGACCATGCTGAGCGAGAACAAACATAAGCAGCAGCTAAATCAGACATCATAAACAGCGATGGCCAGCACTGCTGGCCATCCGCCATCGCTAAGCCAGTAACAGCTTACGTAAATAGTGCGGCACGGCATCGTCAGCATTGCTGCCAATCACTTCCAGCTCCGGCAGCAGATCTTTCAGACGCTGATGCGCATTGCGCATAATGCAACCTTTACCCGCCATCATCAGCATCTCTTTATCATTCAGGCCGTCACCAAATGAGATGCACTCTTTCAGCGAGTAACCGAGGGTTTTCGACACCGCTTCCAGCGCATGTCCTTTCGAAACGCCACCCGCCATCACTTCCAGGCAGGTCGGGAAGGAGAAGCTGACATTCACCCGGTCGCCCCAGCGCGCCAGAATCGCCTGCTCCAGCGGCAACAACACATCGGGATCATCGCAGGTGAAGAACACCTTGCTGACGCCATCGGTGTCGAGCATGCCCGGTTCAAACAGCTGGTAGTTAAAGATCGACTCGCGGAAAAAACGCTTCTCTTCCGGACGGTGGCGATTGAGAAACCACTCATCGTCGCGATAGACGTTAGTAAGAATATCCTGATCGTTATATTTGATCGCGAACAGATCGCTGGCGATATCAGCATCAAGATTATGGCTGAACACCAGCTCACCGGCAGTATTGTGTACGCGCGCGCCGTTTGAGGTGATCATATAAGCATCGATTTCCAGATTATCGCGCATCTGGGAGACGTCGATATGGTGACGTCCGGTAGCAAAAACGAAGTGAACGCCGCGCTCGGTTAATAACTTCAGTGTCTCTTTGGTGTAAGGCGTCAGTCTGTGATCGGGCGACAACAGCGTGCCATCGAGATCGGATGCGACAACGTAATACATAATGCTTTCAAACCTCTGGTTAGAAAAAGTAACCGGGCGTGCCCGGGAGAAATCTGAGTCATGTTGCTAACTGTGCCGTGCGAAAAACTCCACGATGGCATCTAAGGCTTCGGCACGCATATCGTCTCTTTCAAATAAGATCTCATGACGCGCGCCAGCGATAACCCGAGGTTTGCCCCCTTCACAGGGATGACCT
This sequence comes from Winslowiella toletana, assembly GCF_017875465.1. Lineage (NCBI taxonomy): Bacteria > Pseudomonadati > Pseudomonadota > Gammaproteobacteria > Enterobacterales > Erwiniaceae > Winslowiella > Winslowiella toletana. The sequence continues at coordinate 2,623,504 of NZ_JAGGMQ010000001.1, read as the reverse complement.
GCGGCATTCATTGCCTTACAGAACAGATCCTGACAGCGATTATCGACGATTTTATCGTCTGCCGCTTGCAGCAGCAAAATCGGCGTATGGATATCGGCGACTTTGGTTAAAATATTCTGCCCGGCCAGTACCCCTTCGCGTACCCAGTGATAGGTCGGGCCTCCGACACGCAGGCCGGGATCGTCGGCATAGAAACGCAGATTACGGCGATAGCGCTCGCGGCTGTGGGTCAGCGTATTAATGCTGAACGGGCGGGCGCGCCACTTGCCGGTGCCCAGCGCATAGCCTTCGCGAATGGCCGGGCGCTTCTCGGCCCAGTTAAGAATACGGTTCGCCATCCAGGCGGGCATCGGTAAATAGATGCCAAACATTGGTGAAGCCAGTACCGCAGCATCAAACGCCTGCGCATGACGCGCCAGCAGCAGCGACAAAATCGCGCCGCCCATCGAATGCGCCAGCGCATAGCGATGACGATACTCACTGTCAGCAATTTCCCGCTGCCACAACGCTTCTAAATCATCAACGTAGTGGCTGAACGCCGCCACATGTCCACGGTGGGAATCCTGCAACAGGCGGCCGGATCGCCCCTGCCCACGGTGATCGATAATGATCACGTCATAGCCGCAGTGGAACAGATCGTAAGCCAGTTCGGGATATTTTACGTAACTCTCGATACGCCCCGGCACCAGCAGGATCACTTTATCGTGCTGGGGTGACGTAAAGCGCACATAGCGAATAGGGACGTTCTCGACCCCCTCAAACTCGCGCTCCTCGCGGCGATGCCAGAAATCCAGCAGCGGTCCGGTGGCGAATGCGGCGAACGCCTTTTCACGGGTTGGCCAGCCATTTTTATGCTTTGTCATCGGCAAGAATTCCGCAAAAAATTGTCGATGCCATAACCAGTCGTGCGGGCCATAGCAGATCGTTCCACAATGTCGTATTGTGTCATAATTCTGCGTATTCAGGGAGTTTTACCCATGACCATCGAATGGTGGCTGACTTATCTTTTAACCACCAGCATCCTCAGTCTGTCGCCAGGTTCAGGGGCGATTAATACCATGAGTACCGGCATCAGCCATGGCTATCGCGGTGCGGTGGCGTCAATTTCCGGTTTACAGGTCGGGCTTTCATTGCATATTTTGCTGGTCGGCATTGGTCTTGGCGCGCTGTTTTCCCAGTCGCTGCTGGCATTCGAAATTCTGAAATGGGCCGGGGCGGCTTATCTGATCTGGCTGGGTATTCAGCAGTGGCGTTCCGCTGGCGCCATCGATCTGAGTGCGGTGGCGCAGGCGATGCCACGTCGCCGCCTGTTTAAACGCGCGGTGCTGGTGAATCTGACCAACCCGAAGAGCATTGTGTTTCTCGCCGCCCTGTTTCCACAATTTATTATCCCGCATCAGCCGCAGGCGTTGCAGTATCTGGTGCTGGGCGTCACCACGGTGGCGGTCGATATTATTGTGATGATTGGCTACGCCACCTTAGCGACCCGTATTGCCGGGTGGATTAAGGGGCCACGTCAGATGAAATTGCTGAACCGTATTTTTGGCGGGATGTTTATGGCGATTGGCGCACTGCTGGCGACAGCGCGCAGAGTGGCATAAGCCTTCGGCACGGGCGGCGAGAACGCCGCCCGTGCGCTAAATCAACGCGATAGAATTAAATGAATGCCAAATCCGGCAAATAACACGCCCGCCGTACCATCAATCCATTTCGCCAGACGCTGATATCCACGGCGCACCGCCGGAAGCGCAAAGACACAGGCCACCAGGCTGAACCAGCAGAATGTCTCAAGAATAATCAGGATAAACAGCCCCCAGCGCTCAGCAGCGCCGACGTCATCGCCAACAAACAGTGAGAATACGCTACCAAAGTAGATAACGGCTTTGGGATTCGACAGATTGGTGAGAAAACCTTTTAAGAAGCTGCGGCCATGGCGTGATAACTCCATCGGCGTTTCCGTCTGCACCGGTTGCTGGTGTCGCTGACGGGCAGAACGCAGCAGCTGCCAGCCCATCCACAGCAGATAAAGCCCACCGCCAACCATAATAATCTGATGCAGCCAGGCCATTTTCTGCAGAATCAGATGCAGGCCCATCAGCGCGACTCCTGCCCACAACACAATCCCCAGCGAAATGCCCAGCACCCCCAGCATCGCCTCTTTGCGCGAGCGGCTGGCGGCAGTTTGTGACACAAAGAAGAAGTCCGGCCCCGGACTCATCAGCGCAATAAGATGCACCGACGCAACGGTAAGAAACAGTATCAACATTGAGGTTCCATCCTGAAGAGATCGATTATTTCCGGTTTAGCATAACATCTGCCCGGACGAAGGCAGTAGGCTCTCTGTGGCGGATTATGCGAAAATAGTGACAGGCACAGGAAGTGCCGGAAAGCATACAGGGAGCGAGCATGATCGGCGATGACGGACTGCGTGATGCAATCACAGATTTCACCCAATGGATTAGCGACATCATCAGTGCTGGACATCAACTGCCTGCTGAACAATGGAATGCCCCCTTGTTTACCTGTCTTATAACTAAGAAACAATTCAATCAGCTAAATAGCCTCTGCCAAAAGCATAACTGGCCTCGTCAGCGCTGTCCGGGCATTACGGTTTACCCTCGCCATATCAGCCATATACTGAGTTCACGTGCGAAGGATCGGCTTAGCTGGCAGGATGTGGCTAAAATCATTTCATTGTCATATAGCGCACGCAGCCAGGTTGCGTTAAACAAGGGGAGGATGCAGCAAGGAATTGTACTCAACGCCAGCGAAGCAATACGCATTGGCAAGGGAAAATATTATGGCATGGCAATTATTCAGGTCTCTGAAAACAGCTTAGCCCCGGTTACAGCGTATCACGCATCCGAGGCTAAAGTTCGCGCCATCACAAAGTGATGGCATGTAATCGAAAGGAGGTACGCCACCGCAGGCCACTCTCCACAATTTAATGTGAATGAATCATATACCTGAGATTCCCCTCATCGGTCTGCCTGACGGCAGTCTGCATGGCATCGGCGTTTTTCCATGCGTCTTCCGATCACGTTTTTAAATTAGCAAATTGCTCAAAAATATCAAGAGACCACAGCAGCCCGGCTTATTCATCATCGCCATCGACATGTTCTCTGATCATCACCATAAACGGCTTGCCAAAGCGCTCCAGCTTACGCTGGCCAACGCCGTTAACACTGAGCATTTCAGAGGCGGTAAGCGGCATCTGTTCAGCCATTTCGATCAGGGTCGCGTCGTTAAAGACCACGTACGGCGGAATATTCTCTTCATCGGCAATCGCTTTACGCAGCTTACGCAGTTTAGCGAACAGCTTGCGGTCATAATTGCCGCCATAGGATTTCTGGCTGCTATTTTTGCTTTTGATCGTCACCAGACGTGGCACCGCCAGCATCAGCGGCTCTTCACCGCGCAGAATCGGGCGCGCCGCTTCGGTCAGCTGTAGCGCCGAGTGCATAGCAATATTTTGCGTCACCAGCCCCAGATGAATCAGCTGACGCAATACGCTGACCCAGTGTTCAGTGGTCTGCTCACGGCCAATACCGTAAACCGGTAATTTATCGTGCTGGAACTCGCGAATACGCTGGTTATTCGCGCCGCGCAGCACTTCGACGACATAGCCCATACCAAAGCGCTGGCCCACGCGGTAAATGCTCGACAGCGCTTTCTGCGCTTCGACCAGACCATCATAGCGGCGTGGCGGATCAAGACAGATATCGCAGTTGCCACAGGATTGCTGGCGTCCTTCGCCGAAATAGTTGAGCAGCACCAGACGACGACAGGTTTGCGCTTCCGCAAAGGCGCCCATCGCGTTCAGTTTATGGCGTTCAATATCCTTCAGCGCCCCCGGCGCTTTCTCTTCCAGGCAGCGACGCAGCCACGCCATATCGGCCGGATCGTAAAACATCAGGGCTTCGGCAGGCAGACCATCACGCCCGGCGCGACCGGTTTCCTGATAGTAGGATTCGATATTGCGCGGAATATCGAAGTGCACCACAAAGCGGACATTCGGCTTGTTAATACCCATCCCGAACGCCACGGTGGCGACCACAATTTGCAAATCGTCACGCTGAAAGGCTTCCTGCACCTGCGCGCGATGCACATTGTCCATGCCGGCGTGATAAGCACCGACGCTGATACCACGGCTTTGCAGACGCGCGGCGGTATCTTCAACTTTCGCCCGGCTGTTACAGTAAATAATGCCGCATTTGCCGCGCTGGTCCTGCACATAGCGCATCAGCTGGTCGGTGGGTTTAAACTTATCCACCAGCGTGTAGCGAATATTGGGGCGGTCAAAACTGCTGATCTGAATCAGCGGATCGTTGAGCTGTAGCAGGCGCGCAATATCATTGCGCGTGGTTTCATCGGCGGTGGCGGTTAGCGCCATTACCGGCAGGGTCGGGAAACGCTGTCGTAACTGGCCGAGCGCGCCATACTCCGGACGGAAGTCGTGACCCCACTGCGAAATACAGTGCGCCTCATCGACCGCCAGCATCGCCGGATTCCAGTGGGTCAGACTGTCGAGGAAGTTGTCCATCATCAGACGCTCGGGCGCGATGTACAGCAGACGAATACGCCCGCTACGGCATCCGGCCATCACTTCCTGTTGCTGTTCACGGTTTTGCGTTGAATTCAGACAAGCCGCTGCGACGCCATTGGCCAGCAGCTGATCGACCTGGTCTTTCATCAGCGAGATCAAAGGTGAAACCACCAGCGTCAGCCCCTCGCGCACCAGCGCCGGGATCTGATAGCAGAGTGATTTGCCGCCACCGGTAGGCATCACGACCAGACAGTCACGCCCGTCGAGCGACGCCTGAATGATGGTTTGCTGGCCGGGACGAAACTGCTGATAACCGAAAGTATCCTGTAATACCTTCGCCGCCAGCGTTTCATCGTGATCGTTGATTACTGCAGCCGTAGACACATCTTCCCCGTTTAGCTTGTTATGACATGATTTATCGTTGATGGCGGGCCAGACCGTTGCCTGACCCGGCACATCAGAACAGGTCGTTCAGCGTAACACCGACACCAATGCGCGTCTGGTGATGGTTATAATCGATTAACGATTCGCCGTAGCCGCTAAACACCTGAGTATAGAAGCGCACGTGCTCGCTGACTGGATAGCTCCAGCCCAGCTCTGCGCCGCCGTAGCCACTGTTCCAGTTGTAATTGCCCTGCACGCTGAAAATGCTGTCGCCCACCAGATAGCCCAGCTTCAGGCGGTAATAGCCCATATATTTGGTGATATCCGGGTTGTCATCATTGCTGTCGCTTTCCGGCAGACGATACCACGGCTTCACTTCCGCCATAAAGTTGCCGTTCTGCGCCATCAGACGCGCATAAACACGGTTCCAGCTGCGTGAAGTGGGATCGGAACGCCCGTTCGACTGATGGTTCAGGCCGAACTCAACATCGCGCAACGTCCAGCCCGCCAGATTGTAATCGGTGGCCCAGCCAAGGAAAATCTGCGGCTCGTAGTCGGTTTCACGGAAAGGCGATGAGGCGCCACGGTTGGAAAGCTGCCACCATGAACGCTGGGTATAAGAAGCTGCCAGCAACGAGTTATCGCCAAAGATACCGCGCCACAGCGGAAAAGCCAGGCTGAGCTGGAATTTTACTTCATCTTTTTTGGCTTTATCGGCCCAGTCGTATGATTCAATCGCTTCGGTGTTCAGATTGCTGGTGTACGTATATAGTAAATAGTTGTTTTCATAAGGATAAAGCACAAAAGGATTGTCATGCTTTTCCAGCAAATTAGCGATAATACTGCCACGCACGGCTGGTGCATCATGAACATCTTTAATGGTCGCTTCCTGCGCCGATGCGAAAGCGGGTAATAATATAACCGCTGCCAGCAGTCCTCGAAGCATACGCATAGTGTTCTCCAATAAAGCAAGCGCTGCAAGATAGATGAGTAAAAAGCACGCCATTCTACACACAAAAACCGCCCAACATTAGCGCTGATTGCGGAAACTGGAAAGCAGCCCGACAGAAGCATAAGATAACCAAAATATTAACATTTTGTACGCCATAATTGCCTTCAGGAAGTCATTACATGTCGGGTACTTTATTAACTCAGGACGCTGCGCGCCGTCTGATTGGTGAGATTTTTGTCTATGATATGCCGTTTAACCGCGCCCTTGGCCTGACGCTCGATCGTCTGGAGCCAGACTACGCCGAGTTAAGTTTTGCTAATCAGTCGATGCTGGTCGGTAATGCCGCGCAGAAAATTTTGCATGGCGGCGTGATTGCTTCAGTGCTGGACGTTGCCGCCGGACTGGTCTGCGTCAGCAATACGCTGACCCGCCAGGAAAGCATCAATGAAGAGGAGCTGCGTCAGCGGCTGTCACGGATGGGCACTATCGATCTGCGCGTTGACTATCTGCGCCCGGGACGCGGCGAGCGCTTTACCGCCAGCAGCAGCCTGCTGCGTGGCGGCAATAAGGTCGCGGTAGCACGCGTGGAGCTGCATAACGACGCCGGAGTGTATATTGCCAGCGCCACCGCGACGTACCTGATTGGCTAATACGTTCGATGTATATCTGCAACACCGGCGGCGAGAACGCCGCCCCTACAAAGAATCGGCAGGTTTATGTAGGGGCGGCGTTCTCGCCGCCCGAAAGGTTTTAGCGTGCATAACGTGAAATAAAGCGCGCCATCGCCGGGCCGGTAAGCAGAATAGTGAACAACCGTAAGGTCTGTAGCGCCATCACAAAAGCGATATCCACCTGGCTGCCCGCGGCGATAATCGCCACCGTATCCAGCCCGCCCGGGCTGGTTGCCAGATAAGCGGTCAGCAGATCGACATGCAGCAGTCGCGTCAGCATCCACGCCATACCGCCACATAACAGCATCAGCCCCATAATCGACAATATCATTTGTGGCAGGGTGCGCAGCGCCAGCCGGAAGATCGGTTTAGTGAACCGCAAACCTACACTCCAGCCAATCAGTGCGTAGGCCAGCGCCAGCAGCCATTCCGGCACCTGCAACGACAGCGTGCCGCTGGCATGCAGTACAGCGCCAAACAGCGCTGGCAACAGCAGCGCGCCAGAGGGAATGCGAAATTTCTGGCCCAGCCAGGCGCCGCCAAAGGCCACCGCCAGCGTGGCGGCAAAACGCAGATCCAGCGGCGGAAACCACAGTTGCGGCGCGGCGCTTTGCGCGCTGTCGCCCAGCCCGATACGCGCCACTACCGCCGCCGCCGTGGCGACAAACAGCACGCGCAGATACTGCATAAACGCCACCAGCCGCGCATCGGCGCCATATTCACCGGCCATCGCCACCATCGCTGAAGCGCCACCAGGCGACGATCCCCAGGCGCCGGTAGCGCCGGGCAGATCGCTAAAACGCACCAGCAGAAAACCCGATAGCCCGCTGGCGGCCAGCGTCAGTACCAGCACGGCCAGCACCACCGGCCAGTCAGCAATTAATGGGGTAAGAATCGAAGGTGAAAGGCTTTGCGCAATCATACAGCCGAGGATCGCCTGCGCCAGAATAAACAGCCGCTTATCGATGCGTAAGGTCGCGCCGGACAGTCCCATCACTACGCCGACAATCATCGGCCCCAGTAACAGCGCGGCGGGAACATGGAAATATTGCAGCAAAAAACCCAACAGCAGTGAGACGCTGAGCAGGATAAACCATTGCAGCCTGAGTGACAGCCGTTCCATATTAAGCAAACTTATATTGGGAAAAGAGCAGGTTATAACTTACGCGGATGTTGCAAGATGCGCCAGCACCAACTGGCAGGATGGTAGCTCCCCCAGAATAAGGGGGAGTGAATCTGCGCTTACAGCCAGTTTTTACGTTTAAAATAGGCGTAAGGCGCGAGACCAGCGAGGATCATCAGGGTGATGGCAGCGGGATAACCGAAGCTCCATTTTAACTCCGGCATAAACTCGAAGTTCATCCCGTAACTGGAAGCGACCAGCGTTGGCGGCAGGAACACTACCGAGACCACCGAGAAGATTTTGATAATGCGGTTCTGCTCGATATTGATAAAGCCCATCGCCGCCTGCATCAGGAAGTTCACCTTCTGGAACAGCGATTCGTTGTGTGGCAACAGTGACTCGATATCGCGCAGGATTTCCCGCGCCTGCTCCAGCTGCGTATTTGGCAGACGCGCTTTACGCACGAGGAAGTTCAGCGCACGCTGAGTATCCATCAGGCACAGACGCACTTTCCAGCCGATATCTTCCAGTTCCGCCAGCGTCGACAGCGCGCGGTCAAATTCATCACCCTGCTGTCCTTCCATAATCACCCGGCTCAGCTTTTCCAGATCGCTGTAGACGTTTTCAATCTCATCCGCCAGCTGTTCGATTTTGGTTTCAAACAGATCCAGCAGCAGTTCAAAGGCGTTACCGTCGATTAGCACCTGATTGCGCGCACGCATACGGTAGAGGCGGAATGCCGGCAGTTCACGCTCGCGAAGGGTATAGAGACGTCCTTCACGGATGGTAAACGCCACGGTGGAGTTACCGGCATGATCGTCCGCATCTTCATAGAAGAAGAAGGAGTGAATGTGCAGACCGTCTTCATCTTCGAAGAAACGCGCTGACGCTTCGATATCTTCCAGTTCAGGACGGGTTGCAAGGCTCTGGCCTAATTCAGACTGGACACGCTCACGTTCATTCTCTTCCGGCTCAACGAGATCCACCCAGACCGAAGAGGTCAGTGAGTCCGACTCGTCATCCAGTTCCAGCCGGGATAAACGGTTTTGATCCAGTTTAAATGCGCTCAGCATAGCAGTACTCCCAATTGCAGTAACAAATGGGACATTGCGCCAGAACACGGGAAACGATGACGTTTCAGTCAGTGATAGTGCTAACTCAGGCGACGGGAAATGCGAGGTCGCTGACAACCACAAAGGCTACCAGCATTTAAGAGGATAGCCTTAGGCGTTGCACCTGCTAAACAGGTTATTGAGCCAGTATCGACTGGGTGTGTCCAAGGCGAATGTCCTCTTAGGGTAATCGTGGGCGCATGTTACGCTGAGACGAAAAAGGCGTCAAGCGGCCCACTCGGCAGGCGCGGCGTCAGACCGTTTCCAGTCGGGCGTATGCCGCCACCAGCCATTTGATCCCCTGTCCCTGAAAGGCCACTTGCAGCCGACTGTGTTCGCCGCTGCCTTCCATATTCACGATAGTGCCTTCGCCAAACTTGCTGTGGCGCACCCGCTGTCCGAGGGCAAAACCGCTGTCATTACTGGTCACCGGCGTCCCCAGACGCTGATGATTCACCGGGCGGCTGACGCTGGCGCGCAGACGCACTTCGTCGACGCACTCCACCGGCAGCTCACCAATAAAGCGTGACGGACGGTGATACACTTCCTTACCATAAAGCCGACGGGTTTCCGCATAGGTCAGCGTCAGTTTCTGCATTGCCCGCGTAACGCCAACATAGGCCAGCCGACGCTCCTCTTCCAGCCTGCCGCCCTCATCCAGCGACATCTGGCTCGGGAACATTCCCTCTTCCATGCCGACGATAAACACCTGGCTAAACTCCAGACCTTTCGCCGCATGCATGGTCATCAGTTGCACCGCATCCTGCCACTTATCCGCCTGGCCTTCGCCCGCTTCCAGCGCCGCATGGGAGAGAAACGCCTGTAACGGCATCAGATCCTGGTCTTCATCCTGATAGCTGTACTGACGTGTGGCGTTGACCAGCTCTTCTAAGTTTTCGATGCGCGCCTGGCCCTTCTCGCCTTTTTCCTGCTCATACATCATCCACAGGCCGGAGTCTTTGATTACCCGGTCGGTTTGCACATGCAGCGGCATTTCCGCGGTTTCCTGCGCCAGAGAATCCACCAGTTCGCAGAAGCGTTGCAGCGCCGAGGCGGCGCGACCCGCCAGCACTTTTTCCTGCAGCAAAGCGCGCGTCGCCTGCCAGAGCGTCATCTGTCGATCACGCGAGGTCTGACGCACCACATCAAGGGTACGATCGCCAATGCCACGGGTCGGGGTATTAATCACACGCTCAAAGGCCGCATCGTCATTGCGGTTGGCCATCAGACGCAGATAGGCCAGCGCATCTTTGATTTCCTGACGTTCGAAGAAGCGCATACCGCCATAAATGCGGTAGGGCATGCTGGTCTGCAACAGAGCTTCTTCCAGCACGCGCGACTGGGCGTTGCTGCGATAGAGAATGGCGCAGTCATTTAATGCTCCGCCATTCTCCTGCCACACCTTGATGCGATTAACCACAAACCGCGCTTCGTCCAGCTCGTTAAAGGCGCAGTAAAGGGAGATCGGTTCGCCATCAAGGCCATCGGTCCACAGCTCTTTACCCAGACGGCCATTATTATTGGCGATCAGGGCGTTGGCCGCTTTCAGAATGTTATTGGTTGAACGGTAGTTCTGCTCCAGACGAATGGTTTCCGCGCCGGAAAAATCCTTCAGGAAGCGCTGAATATTCTCGACCTGCGCGCCGCGCCAGCCGTAAATCGACTGGTCATCATCACCCACAATAATCACCCGCCCGCTGTCACCGGCCAGCATACGGATCCAGGCGTACTGGATATTGTTGGTATCCTGAAACTCATCCACCAGAATATTGGTAAAGCGTTCGCGATAGTGATTGAGGATATGCGGTTTGTTCAGCCACAGTTCATGCGCACGCAGCAGTAGTTCGGCAAAATCCACCAGCCCGGCGCGGTCACAGGCTTCCTGATATGCCTGATAGACGCGCAGCCAGGTCTGCTCAATCGGGTTGCCGTAGCTTTCTATATGCTTTGGCCGCAAACCTTCATCTTTTTTGCCGTTGATGTACCACATCGCCTGCCGCGCCGGCCACTGCTTATCATCCAGATTCATTGCTTTGATCAGGCGCTTTAACAGCCGCAGCTGATCTTCGCTATCAAGGATCTGAAAATCCTGCGGCAGCGCGGCGTCAAGATGGTGTGCGCGCAGCAGGCGATGGGCCAGACCATGGAAAGTCCCGATCCACATCCCGCCCTGACTGGTGCCAATCAGCTGTTCGATACGATGACGCATCTCCGCTGCGGCTTTATTGGTAAAGGTTACCGCCATCACCGAATATGGCGAGCAGTTCTCCACCGTCAGCAGCCAGGCGATACGGTGTACCAGCACGCGCGTTTTGCCGCTGCCCGCGCCCGCCAGCACCAGCAAATTGCTGCGTGGCGCCGCCACGGCTTCGCGTTGTTTGTCATTCAAACTGTTGAGCAGGTCAGAAACGTCCATAAGCACCATTCAGGCAGGGAAAACGCCGGCGGCGTTTTACTGGATATATTAACAGTTATTATACCAGCGCGGTCAGCGATGCCAACTGCGAAATTTCAAGGTGCGGTAACAGGCGGCTGTCGCCGATATGCATCAGGTTGCCGCCACGCAGATTGATCCAGCACGCCTGCATACCACAGCGCACTGAACCGGCCACGTCGGTGGTCAGATCGTCACCCACATGCAGAATATTTTCCAGTGGCAGATCAAGCTTTTGCGCCGCCAGCTGGTACATATCATCATAGGGCTTAGCGCGCCCGTGCGGACCGGCGCGCAGAATAAATTTGAAGTAGCTATCAAGGCCGCACAGATGCGGCTCGGCGTTGCCGTTGGTAATCGCCACCAGCGGCACGCGTTGCGCCAGCGCCGCCAGTGTCTGGTGTGTCTCTTGCGGCACCTCTATCTGGCTGCGCCAGTGGGCAAAATTCGCCATCACCGCACGTGAACCTTTTTCCGCTTCCGCCGCTGGCAGACCAATACTCAACATCGCCTCAGCCACCGCACGACGCCGCCATTCCGACACATCATGATAAATTTCTGGCTCCTGCTGCAACAACTTATCGCGCAGCACCTGGTACTGCTGAGGTGTGAAATCAGCCAGCGCCGGATGGTAGCCTTGCAAAAACGCATGGGACTCTTTCGTCGTGCGACGAATCACTTCGGAGTTGTCATACAGGGTGTCATCGAGATCAAAGGTAATCGCTTTAATCGGTCGCAGGGGGCGGTAAAAGTGCATCAGGATTTTCCTCGTTTCGCACGGGGATGTGCTGCATCGTAAACCGATGCAAGATGTTGGAAGTCTAAGTGGGTGTAGATTTGGGTCGTCGACAGGTTGGCATGGCCAAGCAGCTCCTGCACCGCGCGCAGATCGCCGCTCGACTCCAGCATATGAGTGGCGAAGGAGTGGCGCAGCTTATGCGGATGAATATGGCTGTTAACGCTCTGCTTCACGCCCCACTCGGCAAAGCGCTTCTGCACATTGCGCATTGAGATACGTTTACCCTGACTGGACAAAAACAGCGCGTCATCGTCGGGAGCAAAAAATTCACGTAACGCCATCCACTGTTCTACCCAGCTGACGGCGGTCGCGCCAATCGGCAACCGCCGCTCTTTGCTGCCTTTGCCGGTCACCCACACCTCGCCGGAGGCGAGATCAAGATGACGGCAGTCGATGCCGACCAGTTCCGCCAGACGCAGGCCAGCGCCATACATAATTTCCAGCATCGCCCGATCGCGTACCGCCAGCGGATCGTTGAGATCGATCTCCAGCAGCTGATTCATTTCGTCAACATCAATATTTTTCGGCAGATGGCGCGGCGCACGCGGCGTGGCAATGCCTTTCGCCGGATTGGCTTTTAATTGTCCCTGGCCGACCAGCCAGTCAAGAAAGCTGCGCAGTGCAGAGAGGCGCAGCGCCAGGCTGGCAGGTTGCAGCCCGGCACGACGGCTGCGCGCCGCCAGCGAACGAACCTGAGCCGCATCCAGCTTTGCCCAGTCGCTGATTTTCATCTCATCCGCCAGCGTCACCAGTACGCCAAGCTGATGGCTGTAACTTTTTTGCGTCAGCAGACTCAGCTGCCGCTCCACTTTCAGATAACGCAGGAAACCCTCTACGGCTGGCTGCAGAGGCGACTCGCTGCTCATGCCCGTTCAATCCAGCGCGACAGCAGATCCGGCATCATCAGCGCCAGATGCTGCAGTAACAGCGTCCCCATACCAGACTGATAGTGCTGGGTATCACGGCTGCTAAATATCAGCACACCAAGATCGCCGCGATCGCCCATCAGCGACATGGCAACGGATCCGATCGCTTTCGCCTGCGGCAACAGCAGCAGTAACTCCGGGCCGTTAAGGCTGCCGAGGTAGTGTTGCTGATTACCCATGCGCTGAATGCGCACCGATTCAAACGCCTGCGGAGAAAGCGCCAGCTGAGTGAAGTCCGACGGCGCGCCAATATGCCACTTATCGCTGAACAGGCGCAGGTTGGCGCCCGCCAGCCCCAGTTCACGCGCCCAGCGATGCAGACGGTTCAGCATATCGTGCAACGTCGGCGCCGCCGCCAGATGGCTTTGCAACGCTAACAGACGGTCAAACAGTTGATGATTGGCCGTGGCCTGCTCCATCAGCAAGGTGATCTCTTCTTCCAGCTGGGCGATATGGTTGCGCTGACGCGCCAGATGCCACTCCACCAGCGACACCGTGCCGCGTACCGGATGGGGTATCACCATCTGCTCAACCTGACGCGCATTGCGGATAAAGAAATCCGGATTTTGCCGCAGGTAGTCACTCACCGCCTGATCGTCCAGCATCACTTCGCTGGCCGTCTGTTCGCCGACATTTTTCATAAATGAATAAACCCGTCGTAAACGTGGGTGGCCGGTCCGGTCATAAACAGCGGATGACCCGGCCCTTTCCAGGCGATATGCAGCGTACCGCCCGGGAGATCGACGCGGACTTTCTCCGCGAGCTTAGCTTGCTGAATACCAACGGCGACGGCAGCGCAGGCGCCGCTGCCGCAGGCTTGCGTTTCGCCGGCGCCACGTTCATAGACGCGCAGACGGATATGTTCGCGATTCACCACTTCCATAAAGCCGACGTTGACGCGTTCCGGGAAGCGCTCATGGCTCTCCAGCACCGGGCCAAGACTTTCGACCGCGGCGGTTTTTACATTGTCGACCTGAATCACGCAGTGCGGATTGCCCATCGACACCACGCCACACATCACCGTCTGTTCAGCGACCCGCATCAGATAGAGATTTTCCGCTTTATTGGCGCGGAACGGCACCTGCTGCGGCTCGAAATTTGGCTCACCCATATTCACGCGCACCAGATCGTCACTGGTGACGCTCAATACCATGCGCCCGGTCTGGGTGCTGACATTGATATCATTCTTATTGGTTAAGCCTTTCAGGCGCACAAAGCGGGCAAAACAGCGCGCGCCGTTGCCACACTGGGCGACTTCGCTGCCGTCTGCGTTGAAAATGCGGTAGTGGAAATCAAGATCGGGATCGTACGGCGGTTCAACGATCAGCAGTTGATCAAAGCCGATCCCCAGATGACGATCCGCCAGACGGCGAATCAGCTCTGGTGAAAAATAGACGTTTTGCGTCACGGCATCAACGACCATAAAGTCGTTGCCAAGGCCGTGCATTTTGGAGAACTGCATTTTCTGCTCCGCCGGATTCGCCATAGATTACTCAGTCAGTTACATACCCGGCTGGTCAGGCGTCTGATCCTGCACGCTGCCATCCTGCTGGGTTGTGGTGGAATCCTGCGTCGTCTGCTGCGCAGGTTGCTGTTCCTGCTGCGGCTGATCCTTCGGCGGAAAGTAGAGCGGGCCTTTTAAACCGCAACCAACCAGGCTCGCTAACGCCAGCGCCATCGCCAGCTGGCATATCGTTTTGTTCATTATCGTTCGGCTCATGATTAATGCTTACTGGTTGCTTATCATCGCAGGTGAACTCTGAAAAGCAACAGGTATTGGCGATTGGATGATGCTGCCGCTGTCGCATTTTTAACATTTAGCGCCGGGGGACAGCGCTAATCAATGCATCTGAATACGTTGCTGGTAATCCGTATGGTCATTGTCAGAGACGGTTGCGCAGAGCTGAGTCAGCGTCTGGCTACGAAATGGAATCACCTGCAAGCGTTCATCCGCCTGCACAAGCTGATAGAACTGCGGCAGATTGAAATTAACGAAGCTGGAACCATAGGTGAAGCGGTCATGTGACGACGAGTAGAAGCGGCTGACATCACGCACCAGATCTTCTTTGCTGCCTTCACAGTGATGATAAATCTCAATGCGGTTGGTTTCATCGAGAATATAGATATTAAAGCCATGGTCATCACTGGTGTCTTCAAAGAAGAACTGGATGATCCCTTCGCTGGCATAGTTGTTCACCACGCTGGGTAAGCGCGTCTCGCTTTCGACTTTGATCGATAAGCCATGCAGTTTGTTATTGGAAATCGCGCCGTAAAACTCTACCGCATTTTCCAGTTTCTGCACCGAAACACCGAGACGTTCGAAAAACAGTCCCCAGGTCTGGCCAGCCACGCGCAGCGCTTTAAAACGTCCCGGCTCCTGGCTGGTGCTGGAGAGGCGTAACTCAACGCATTCGGAAACCAGCTGCTGCACCCGGGTACGAATCAAACCGCGCAGGTGCTGGCTGTAGCAGAACACTTCCACCGCATCCGGCGGCGAGGCGTCCTGATGCATTTTGCCGAGGATGGTCTTCAGCGCTTCAATCATCGACTGCTCGCCATTAAAGTGCAGCGTACGCACCTCATTCCACGAGTTGCGATACAGCAGATCGATACTGCCCACTAAGCACTGCTGCTGCTCGCCAAAGCTGAACACATCCAGCTTACGGAAATCAAAATGCACCACCTGATTACGGAACGCCGCCGTCGGGTCATATTCGAGATTGACGATAATCGCCAGATGGCGAATTTCGCACGGGCTGTACAGCGCTTTTGGCGTTGGTGAAGGCAGGCGCAGCGGGAAGTGATGCGACACATCGGCCACCAGCTCCTGCAATCGCGCGAGGTCGCAGATTTCATTGCCTTTAATATGCAGCCGCGTTTTGCTGGTCAGCAGACCATTAAACCACGCCCAGGCCACCAGCTTATTCAGATAGCGGTTATATTCCAGCGGCTGATGGCTGATAATCGACCCCATATCCGGCGACTGATTATACAGATACCAGCCTGCGCGGTTAGCGCGACCATTGGGCACATGAATAAAGGTCAGATGCGGTTCGGAGAGGTCCGGCGAAATCTGCGGATTAACCAGCGTCACTTTGCCCGGCAACGCTTCAAAAGCGGCATACAGCTTACGGGTCAGCACGCCAATATCTTGCGGGCTGGCGCTGACACTTAAGTTGTTACGACGGGCAAAGCGGATCAGATTGCGATAACTCTGCATCATCGCATCCAGCAATTCATTGTGCGCTTCGCGTACCCGGCCGATTTTCCAGTCGGAGCGGCTATCAAGCATCTGCAGACGCTCATTATCCCAGCCCCACTCTTTCACCAGCTGACCAAGAATTTCACGACGCCAGCCCGCTTTACCGCCCTCTTGCGACAGTTTTTCGCATACTTTAAGATAGAAACAGCGGCGCACCAGGTCGAGACGCGCATGGTCATCAATGCTGGTCAGATAGTGCGTGACGCGTTCCAGCATCATGCAGTAAGGATCGAGGCCAAAGGAGACGATTTCGCCATCATGCAGGCGCTGCTTAATATCCATCGCCAGCAGTTTGGGATCCGGATATTCCCAGGAGTAGGCTTCCAGCAGCAGGGTTTTCAGCACCGCTTTATAGGGTGAGTCGATGCTTTTATATAGCTGCCACAGACTGGCGCCAAAGTACTCTTCCGCCGACAGCGTGCCCAGGCCGCCGAGATCCAGCCACTCATTAGGCGTCAGCACACCCTGCGAGTAGAGAGACATTACATAGTCGTCGTAATGCTCTTCTTCTTCACCCGGCACCATATTCCACAGAATGCGCTTACCGGCCATTCGCACGGCGGTACGGTAGAATTCATCCAGCAACAAGATATGTTGGGTTGAGCCGCAGTCTTCACCACCGAGGCTACCGCTTTCATTGTGGCGGAAGCGGTTCTCATCAATCAGGAAGAAGCTGACCTCAACGCCCATCGCCGCGCACCATTTTTGCAGCTGGGTGCACTTTTTCTGCAGGCTAAGACGTTCTTCATTATCAAGCCAGGACTGGTGGCAGACCCAGATATCGAGGTCAGAAGTGAAGTTCTGCCCTACCGATGAGGTGCTGCCCATTGAGTAAACACCGGTAATTGGCCGCTCGCCTTGCGCGGGCAGCGCCGCACGCTTGCCGGATTTACCTTCTAAATCATTGAGATAGCTTATCTGGTTTTCATCAGGCGTGAAGAAGCTGATGCCATGTGGAACGTTACCTTCGAGGTAACCCGGCATCAGCGGATGATGATAATGTAATAAGGTTGGCAGCAGACTGTATACCTGCTGGAAAGCAGGTCCCATCGCAGCCAGTGCGCGATCGACGCGCAGCTGATTGATGGCATCCAGTCTCTGTTTCAATGTCTCAATGTAGAGGTACAAGACGTTTCGCCTGATTGTCCCAGTGTTTTTAAACAAACCCGGTTTCCGACATCCACCCTTTGCTTTAGAAATATTCGGGCGAATAATTGCTGGAAACGTGATCAATCTAACACCTGGCAGATTGACCGTAAAGAAAGTTGCGCTACCACACAGTTTAGCACGTTTTACGATCAATCAAGCTTCCGCCGGGTGTACTCATCCCTGACATACCGTTTAAAAGCCGTTGAAACTGACAGCCTTCATGTATCAATGATAGGATAATCAATGAACGATCAAAACGGTAAGAAGCATGTTAGACAAAATTTTAAGAATTGCCACCAGGCAAAGTCCGCTCGCGTTATGGCAGGCACAATATGTACAACAGCGTCTGATGGCTTGCCATCCGGGGCTTGTGGTTGAACTGGTGCCGATGGTGACGCGCGGTGATGTGATCCTCGACACGCCATTAGCGAAAGTCGGCGGCAAGGGTTTATTCGTTAAAGAACTCGAACTGGCGATGCAGGAAGGCCGGGCGGATATCGCGGTGCATTCAATGAAAGATGTGCCGGTAGAGTTCCCGCAAGGGCTGGGGCTGGTGACAATTTGCGAGCGTGATAATCCGCTCGATGCTTTTGTTTCTAACCACTATGATTCGGTAGATGCGCTGCCGCAGGGCGCGATTGTCGGCACCTCCAGCCTGCGTCGCCAGTGTCAGCTTAGCGCACGTCGGCCTGATCTGGTGATCCGCTCGCTGCGCGGCAATGTCGGCACACGCCTCAGTAAACTGGACGCCGGTGACTATGACGCGATTATCCTTGCGGTGGCCGGCCTGAACCGTCTTGGTTTACAACAGCGTATTCGCTATGCAATGCCAGCGGAAGAGTCACTGCCCGCGGTGGGCCAGGGCGCGGTGGGGATTGAGTGTCGTCTCGACGATCAACACACCATAACCCTGTTGTCGGCCCTGAACCATGAAGACACATCGGTGCGCGTCAGAGCCGAGCGCGCGATGAATACCCGTCTGGAAGGTGGCTGCCAGGTGCCGATCGGCAGCTATGCGCTACTGGAAGGCGATGAGCTGTGGCTGCGCGGCCTGGTCGGTTCGCCGGATGGCAAACAGATGATCTGCGGTGAACGCCGCGGCCCGCGCGCCGATGCCGAACAGATGGGCATCTCCCTCGCTGAAGAGCTGCTGGATAAAGGGGCGCGTGAGATTCTGGCTGAAGTTTATCAGGGAAATCCACCGGTATGACCATTCTGGTAACCCGTCCATCACCTGCTGCTGAAGAGCTGGTCAGTCGCCTGCGCGGCCTGGGACAGGTTGCCTGGAGCATGCCGCTGATTGAATTTACTCCCGGCCGCGACCTTGATGCTCTGCCACAGCAGCTGGCCAGTCTGGCTGCCGGGGACTTACTGTTTATTCTTTCGCAGCATGCCATTCACTTTGCGCAGCCGGTAATCCGTCAGCACGGCGTAACATGGCCCGCCAGCCTGAACTATTATGCTATAGGTCGCAATACGGCGCTGGTGATGCATACCGCTACCGGCTATCAGGTAGACTATCCACACCAGCGCGAAAGCAGTGAGATCCTGATACAGCTACCTGCACTACAGCAGGTCGCGGGTAAACGCGCGCTGATTCTGCGCGGCAATGGCGGTCGCGAACTGTTAGCGGAAACGCTGATCGAGCGCGGTGCAGAAGTGACCTTTTGTGAATGTTATCAGCGTTGCGCCAAATTTTACGACGGCCATACTGAAGCACGTCGCTGGCGCGATCGCGGCATTGATACGCTGGTGGTAACCAGTGGTGAGATGCTGCAACAACTCTGTTCACTGTTCCCTGAGATCGATCGTGAGGAATGGTTACTACACTGTCGACTGGTGGTCGTCAGTGAACGTTTGGCTACCCTGGCCAGGGAGTTTGGCTGGCAGGAGATTACGGTAGCCGATGGGGCCGATAACGACGCGCTGCTGCGCGCGTTACAATAAACTTAAAGATGGGATGTGCCACAATGACGGAACAAAAAGATTCATCCGCCATGGTTGAAGAGACCACCCCAGCGGTAGAAACCACCGCGCCAGCGGAACAAAAGCCGCCACGGAAGTCAAAAAACAGCGGCATGGCGTTGGGCGCTCTGGCAATAGTCATCGCTCTGGCGTCAGGCGCCGGACTGTACATTAATGCTAAACACCAGACACAACTGCAAACCGAGGCGACCCAGGCGCTGGCGGATCAGCTAAGCGAACTGCAACAGCAGGCCAAAAACGATAAGCAGCAGCTCACTGAGCAACTTGCGGCGCAGACCAGCGCACTGCAGACCGCACGTGACCAGCAGTCCGCCACCAGCCAGCAGCTTGATGAATTAAAAGAGAAAGTCACCACCATCTCCGGTAACGACTCACGCACCTGGTTACTGGCGCAGGCAGATTATCTGGTGAAACTGGCCGGACGTAAGTTGTGGAGCGACCAGGATGTCACAACTTCCGCCGCACTGCTGAAAAGCGCCGACGCCAGCCTGGCGGATATGAACGATCCCAGCCTGATCGAAGTGCGTCGCGCCCTGACCCAGGATATCAGCAATCTGTCGGCGGTCAGCCAGGTTGATTACGACGGTATTATTCTGAAACTCAATCAGCTGGCTAACGGTGTCGACAATTTACGTATTGCCGACACCGACAGCGATGAGTCGCCAATGGATGCGGACAGCACCGAGCTCTCCTCGTCACTGCATGAATGGCGTCAGAATCTGGTGAAGAGCTGGCACAAATTTATGGATGACTTTATTACCGTGCGTCGTCGTGACAATACGGCAGAGCCGCTGCTGGCGCCGAATCAGGACGTTTATCTGCGTGAAAATATTCGCTCACGTCTGCTGATTGCCGCCCAGGCGGTGCCGCGTCATCAGGATGAAATCTATAAACAGTCGATTGATACCGTCTCAACCTGGGTTCGCGCCTGGTTTGATACCAATGATGCCTCAACCAAAGCCTTCCTTGCCCAGCTGGATGATCTCAGTCAGCAAAGCGTTTCGATGGATGTGCCGGACGCCCTGCAGAGCCAGCCGATGCTGGATAAACTGATGCAGACACGCGTACGCAATCTGCTGGCGCAGCCGTCAGGCGATCAGCCGCAGCCGCAGCCGCAGCCGCAGCCGCAGCAGGGAGAATAAGCATGCTTAAAGTACTTTTGCTTTTCCTGCTGTTGATTGCCGGTATCGTTATTGGCCCGATGATCGCCGGTCATCAGGGTTATGTCCTGATTCAGACCGACAACTGGAATATTGAAACCAGCGTCACCGGTCTGGTGATCATACTGATTCTGGCGTTGCTGGTGATTCTGGCGGTGGAGTGGTTATTGCGCCGCATTTTGCGTACCGGCGTCAGAACCCGCGGCTGGTTCCTCGGTCGTAAACGCAGCCGGGCGCGTAAGCAGACGCAGGCAGCGATGCTGAAGCTGGCGGAAGGCGATTACAAGCAGGTGGAAAAGCTGCTGTCACGTAATGCCGACCATGCTGAGCAACCGGTGGTGAACTATCTGCTGGCAGCGGAAGCCGCGCAGCAGCGCGGTGATGAGATACGCGCCAATCAGCATCTTGAGCGCGCTGCCGAACTGGCGCAGAGCGATCAGCTGCCGGTTGAAATCACCCGCGTACGTATTCAGCTGGCGCGCAATGAAGATCATGCTGCGCGTCATGGTGTTGATCGTCTGCTGGAAGTGGCGCCGCGTCATCCGGAAGTGCTGCGTCTGGCGGAGCAGGCTTATATCCGCACCGGCGCCTGGAGTTCATTGTCAGATATTCTGCCCGCGATGCAAAAAGCGCAGGTTGCCGATGAAAATCATCGTGCCGCCTTGCAGCAGCAGGCATGGCTGGGCTTAATGAATCAGGCGATGGCCGATCAGGGCAGCGATGGCCTGAAACGCTGGTGGCAGGAGCAGAGCCGTAAAACACGTCATGAACCTGCCTTACAGGTGGCGATGGCGGATCATCTGATTGCTTGCGATGATCATGATATGGCTCAGACTATCGTGCTGGATGGACTGAAACGTCAGTATGACGAGCGTCTGGTGCTGTTGATGCCACGGCTGAAAACCGGCAATCCGGAACAGCTGGAAAAAGCGCTGCGCCAGCAGATCAAACAGCATGGTGCCACCCCGCTACTCTACAGCACGCTGGGTCAGCTGCTGATGAAACACGGTGAGTGGGAGCAAGCCAGTGAAGCGTTCCGTGAAGCGTTAAAACAGCGCCCTGATGCCTTTGATTATGCCTGGCTGGCAGATACGCTTGATCGCCAGCATAAGCCGGAAGAAGCGGCGCAGATGCGGCGTGACGGACTGCTGTTGACGTTAAAGAACAATCCTTAGCGCAGGCGCTACGGAAGATATCAATAAGCCGGGTTCGCCCGGCTTTTTTACGCCTGGATTCAGGCAAAAAAAAACACCTGCCAGATAGCAGGTGTAAATATCAGGTCGGTAAGACAACCGATTGGTACCAGACTCAACGTGGTGCCCGGGGATCCAATAAGATCAATTGACGATATTGGCTGGCTGGACAACTGGTACCGTAAAATGGCTCTGCGTCATTCCCAGGTTTATGAAGCTTGCGCGAACATAAGAGGTGGAATGAGCATCTACAGTAATATTATTGCATAATGCGTGCCAGGATGGCAGTAATCTTATTGTTTATATATAAATATGATGATTTTCATCAGGTTATAATTTTATTTACAGATAAATACGCAGACAAATGGTGTCGTTAAAACCCCACAATCCAGTCAGCCAACGTCTCCGATCGACGACAAGCAGTGTCAGATTATGAAAACATATTAAATAACATAGTGTTATACGTCGCCCATATGAGACATATGCTGTTTTTTTGCCGTAAGAGAAACATGACGGAACAGAGGTTTTTTTGGCGGACGCCAGACGCAAAAAACCCCGCTATAAAAGCGGGGTTTCGAATATGGTCGGCGAGAGAGGATTCGAACCTCCGACCCACTGGTCCCAAACCAGTTGCGCTACCAAGCTGCGCTACTCGCCGAAATGTACTGCTTTACTGCTTCACATCGATTTTGTGTGGTGCGAAGAGAGGGACTTGAACCCTCACGTCCGTTAAGACACTAACACCTGAAGCTAGCGCGTCTACCAATTCCGCCACCTTCGCATACCGTACAAAATCTGGGGTGGCTAATGGGACTCGAACCCACGACAACTGGAATCACAATCCAGGGCTCTACCAACTGAGCTATAGCCACCACACCTTACTGCTTACTTCTTAACGCGATAAATATTACCACCGCAGCTCTTGCGCACAAATTAAATGGCGCGCCCGACAGGATTCGAACCTGAGACCTCTGCCTCCGGAGGGCAGCGCTCTATCCAGCTGAGCTACGGGCGCGTAGCGCCGTTGCGGATGTGCATACTACGGATGTGAGCCGATCCTGTCCAGTGCTTTTTTCACAAAAAAACGCGTTTGATTACGCTTTGTGCATTCCGTCGAAACAACCGGCGTTTTTTGCCCTTTTTAGCTCACAAATCAGTACAAAACCGCGGTAAAACCTTTACCCCGGCGACAAATTAAAGTTGGCCACGATAATGATAGTTGAGATATTTCAGCAATCTGAGCTGACGACGCAAACGGCTCGGCTGCAAAATCAGGCGATACAGCCATTCTAAGCCCAGATTTTGCCAAATCATCGGAGCACGCTTCACATGACCGGTAAATACGTCGTAGGTGCCACCGACGCCCATATACAGCGCATCCGGATAGAAAGCTTTGCAGTCACGCATTACTATCTCCTGCTTTGGCGACCCCATGGCAACGGTGACAATCTTTGCCCCACTGGCGCGAATGCGGCTAAACAGCGCCTCGCGATCGGCTGGCGCAAAGTAACCATCCTCACTGCCAACGATATTGACGTTCCACAGCCGACGCAGTTTATCTTCCGTTTGCGCCAGCACCGCCGGTTTGCCGCCGATTAGAAACACCGGCGTGGCTTCACGTCCGGCGCGCTCCATCAGCGCTTCCCATAAGTTGACCCCGGCAATGCGTGACACTTGCGCCTGCGGATATTTTTTACGGATTGAGCGCACGATACTGATGCCATCCGCATACTTATATTCCGCGTCATCAATCAGTTTATACAGGTCTGCATCACTTTCCGCCGTCAGTACTTTTTCGGCATTAATCGCCACCAGCGTGCCGCTTCTCAGCCGCCCGTCGCTATAGAGGAAATCCAGACACTGCTTCATATCGCGAAAGCCATACAGTGACAGACCACGAATTTGATACTGCGGCGCAGCAGAGGTGACATCCATTTAAGTTCCCTTACATCATTCCGGCCCATCTTAGCCGAAAGAGATTTTATTATTGTGTTGCAGCTTGCATCGTACGACCTGAAACGCGCCGGCGGATTAGCCCCGCGCGATCGAACAGCCAGTAAAGCAGTTTGGCAGCCACCACGCAGGCGCCAAAAATGACGCAGAAAAAGACCACACGCGAAGCAAAAGCATCGAGTCCTTCACGCGCCAGCACAATCATATTAAACACCGCGCCAAAACAGAAACTTTGCAGAATCGCGGCCTTATAACGATTGCTTTCCGCTTTACCCAGCTCATACAGCCAGTCGAACCATTTAATAATCAGTCCCACCGCCACCGCGCCAAGCGGAATAAACGCTACGCCGCCCATCACCACCAGCGAACCAATCAGCGTTGGTGAAATCGCCAGCCCGGAATGGTTGTTCAGCACTTCCCAGGTGAAGTAGTTGGCGCTGTTCAGGACAATGCCCGGACGGTCATGCCATAACCAGCTGGGAATAAACACATAGAAGTCGCGCACAATCGGCGCCAGCCCCTGGAAATCAATCTTGTCGTAGTTTTGCAGCAGCAGACCCAGATTTTCCCACGGCGAGAAAGTGTCGCGCGTCAGATACAGGAAGGTATAAAACGCTTCCGCACCGCTGACATCAAGGTTGTAGCGACGTAAGGCCAGCCAGAACATCGCCACCACGCCGAGCATGCCAGCCACCGCCAGCATCCACAGCGTAATCCAGCCGCGAATAATGCCAATAAACAGAAACAGCGCGAAGGCGATAATGATATTGGCGCGTGTACCGCCGACAATCACATACGTCAGCAGGCCAAACGCCAGCGTGCTGACCAGGAAGAACAGCCAGGCGCGCGAATCCTGGCGCAGGAAGTAGACCACCAGCATCGCCGGAATAAAGAAGTAGAAAAAGCGCTTCAGCGCCACGCCGGACACATCGCTGGAAAAAATCTGACTGTAGGCATGCAAGCGAAACAGCAGAAAACCATTGTGCATAAAGAAGACGGCCACGGTCGCCAGCGCCACCAGCGCCAGCAGCATCCAGGTGAGATGGGTCTCTACCCGGTTCATATTAAACACCGGACGCCGCGGATGTGTAGTGGATGCGCGCAGCCGGGTTTTATAACTGACATAATAGATGCCATAAAAACAGCTGGCCGCCAGCATCGCCTGCAACAGGTTTTCCGCAGGTACCACATTAACGTCAAACTGGAACACCAGAATGCTGGTCAGCGGAAAACCAAAATAGAAGGTCAGCAAAAACAGTAACGAAAAGAAGACGTTAAAGTTAAAACGTACGCGACGAAACTCACGCCAGGTCAGCGTCAGAATAAATCCCACTGAAAACAGATAAACCAGCAGCAAACCACTAAATTGCATCAGGCTCATGCCTTGTCCCCTTCAGCCAGCGATAACGCCTGTTGCCAGCCGGTGATAAACGCCGGGTCAAAAAAGGCGATCTGTTGTTTATCCAGCAAACTCAACTGGCGATGTGCTTCCGCCACCACCTGCTTATCCAGCACATCACCACTGAACAGTACCGGCACCTGCTGCTCGGTTAAATCCTGCCAGAACGGATTGTCACGACTCAATACAAACGGGATATTGGCCTGAATCAGCAGACATAAAGTACCAATGCCCTGCTGACGGCGGAAAATAAAATAGCCGAGATCGCAATGCGCAATCAGCTGGAGATAGTCGGCAAACGCCAGATTATCGGTCAGCAGCTGGAGGTTATCGGCACTGAACAACGCCTCACCAGCCTGGCGCACGCTGGCGATATAAGCTTCATTGTTCGGTGGATAGCCGAGCGGCACAATCACTTTTACCTGATCGCCAAACTGCTGGTGAATTTCCTGCAGCGCCTCACGATGACGGTTACTGGCGTCGCCGGAGTTACCCAACAAAATGGTAAAAAGCCGCTCGCCAGCTTCTGACGGCGCCACCTGCGTGGCCATGCGCGTCGGGAAATAAAGCAACGATACTGGCGTCTGCGGATGTCGCTGCTGATAG
This sequence comes from Winslowiella toletana, assembly GCF_017875465.1. Taxonomy (NCBI): domain Bacteria; kingdom Pseudomonadati; phylum Pseudomonadota; class Gammaproteobacteria; order Enterobacterales; family Erwiniaceae; genus Winslowiella; species Winslowiella toletana. The sequence continues at coordinate 2,597,849 of NZ_JAGGMQ010000001.1, read as the reverse complement.
TGGTTAATATCACCCCGGGTGGCAAACAGATGGCTTACCCGCCCCTGCGCCAGCCGGCGCAGCAGATAGAACAGGCGAAACTTCAGGCTGGAAGACTCTTCATACAGATCCGCGCCCCACGCATGCCAGTATACCTGCGATGAACGCAGCTTGCCGGTCAGCAGCGCCAGCCACAGTAGCGGATTAAACTGACCATGAAAGAAGAAACGCGTCTGCCGCTGCCGCGCGCGCGCGATAACTGCATGGGCCAGCGCTTTTTTACTGGCAAATAGCTCAATATGCAGCGCATTAAAGGCTGCAAAAGCGCTGCCATCCCGTGCCACCACCATAAAGTGGCGCGCGTCAGCCGTCGGCTGTTTAACGCTTAGTACATCGTTAAAAAAACGCAGCACGGTCAGGTTATGGTGGGGAATATCCGATCCCAATACGTGAATCAGTGTAGTCATGCTCTTCGACGATAAATTAAGAAAGCGCTACAACAGAGCGCAAAATAGACCACATAGGTCGCCAGGTAGGCCTGCGCCGCACCGGTGGCGCCATGTAGCGGAATCAACCAGCGGGAAAAGGCGGTCAGCAAAATAAACTGGCTGATTTCGGTCAGAATATAAAAGCGCAGCGACGCTTTGGCGATCACCAGATATCCGAAAATATAGGAGCCAACCTTCAGCACATCGCCGGGCAGCTGCCAGCTAAACAGATCGCGCATGCCGTTAAACTGGCTGGAGAACAGCAGCCAGATGGCGAAATCGCGCAGCAGCCAGACGCAGAAACTGGCGGCGGCGACCGCCGGAATGACAAATCGCAGCGCGCGCCAGATCTCTGCGGAAATTTCCGCTTTGCTGTTTAGTCGTGACAGCGTCGGCAGCAGCCAGACGCTAAAGGTGGCGGTGACAAATTGCAGGTAAGCATCTGAAATCGTGGTCACCCCCTGCCACAGCCCCACCTGCTCCCAGCCCGCGTGCGCCGCCAGCAGATTACGCATCATCACCCAGGCTACCGGTAAGGTTACCGAGGTAATCAGCGCCATCAGCGTAAACTTGCCGAGATTAGCCGCCAGCTCGCCGTGCCACTGGGGCAGTAAGTAGCGCAGCGGCAGATGATCACGTTTCGCCAGCAACAGCGCCGCAGGCAGCACCACTAACGCCGGAACCAGCGCCAGGCCCACCAGCGCACCGCTGTAACCACCAAGCCAGTAGCAGGCATAATAAGCCACCACGCCAATCAGGCTGCCAGCAATCAGCGCCAGCGCATTACCCATCGCATCGCGAAAACCTTTCATTATCGCCAGCGACAGATTGGCCCAGGCAATGCCCATCTGCAAAAATGCCACGATGCGCACGACTTGCTGATAATCCGCATGGCCAAACAGGCCGATGCTGACAGGCTCTGCAGCCAGCAGGAAAATCACCGCCAGCAGCGTCGAAAAGCCCAGCACCATACTGGAGGCGGTGCCGGTCACCGCGCGCAGTTTCTCCGGCTGTTGCTGATATTCGGCGACATACTTGGTGATACCGTTAAAAATACCGGCGCCAGCCAGCACGCCTAACACGGTGATTAACTGACGAAAGTTACCCGCCTGTCCCACCCCGCCCGGTCCATAAGAGACCGCCAGCAACTTAACCACCAGCAATCCGGCAGCGATTTTTACCAGTGTCGACGCGGCGGTCCACACTGAGGCTTTGGCCAGTGACATATCAGGAGAAGAAGCTCAGCAGCGAATTGATAACCGTGCTCTGGTTATTGTCCGATAAATTGTAAAACAGCGGCAGACGCAGCAGGCGCTCACTATCCGCCGTGGTCACCCGATCTTCACCAGCAAAGCGACCGAAGCGCTCCCCGGCGGGTGAACTGTGCAGCGGAATATAGTGGAATACCGCCAGAATTTCCGCTTCCTTCAGCCAGGCGATCAGCGCCTGACGCTGATCATGGTTGCGCAGCTTAATGTAAAACATATGCGCATTGTGCTGGCAGTGAGCCGGCATCGACGGCAGGGTGATTAATCCACGGGCGGCAACCGGTTGTAAGGCATCGTAATAACGCTGCCACAGGCGTAAACGCTGATGGTTAATCTTTGTCGCGGCTTCCAGTTGCGCCCACAGATAAGCCGCCTGTAAATCGGCCATCAGATAGCTGGACCCGATATCCCGCCAGGTATATTTATCCACCTGGCCACGGAAGAACTGACTACGGTTGGTGCCTTTCTCACGGATCACCTCGGCGCGCTCAACCAGCGATGCATCGTTGATCAACGTCGCGCCGCCTTCGCCACCGGCGGTGTAGTTTTTGGTTTCATGGAAGCTGAAGCAGCCAATATGACCAATGGTGCCCAGCGCCTTGCCCTTGTAGCTGGACATCACGCCCTGCGCGGCATCTTCAATCACAAACAGCTGATAGCGCTGCGCCAGCGCCATAATCTCATCCATCTCACAGGCCACACCGGCATAATGTACCGGCACAATGGCGCGCGTACGATCGGTGATCGCCGCTTCAATCAGCGTCTCATCGATATTCATGGTGTCTGGTCGCACATCGACAAACACAATAGTCGCGCCGCGCAGCACAAAGGCATTGGCCGTTGAGACAAAGGTATAGCTCGGCATAATCACTTCATCGCCGGGCTGGATATTAATCAGTATCGCCGCCATTTCCAGCGAGGCGGTGCAGGATGGCGTCAGCAATACTTTTTTACTGCCAAACTGATGCTCCATCCACTGCTGGCAGCGACGGGTAAAGCCGCCATCGCCGCACAGCTTGCCGCTGGCCATCGCCGACTGCATATATTCGAGTTCGGTTCCCACCACCGGTGGTGCATTAAATGGAATCATTGGGTCACCTGTATAGCCAGTACGCGGTGCTTTCAAGTGTGGCGCCGCGACTAAGATAGAGCCGCATCGCGGCGAGATTACTGAGTTGGGTGGCCACACGCAGCGTTGGAATACGACGCGCCTGACACCAGTCCGCCGCCGCATGCATTAAACGCTGCCCCACACCTTTACCGCGCGCCTCGGGTAACGTCGCCAGCAGGCCAATACGCGCCTCGCCATTGCCCAGTTCACGCAGGGAAACAAAACCTTCCATCACCCCGGCTTTGTCAACCGCCAGCAGACACTGATGGTCAAAGGTGCCACGCACCGCATTTTCAATCCACTGCGCATAAAAACGTCCGCTGTCACCCGGCTGATACCAGGGCGCGCGGAAACGGCTGTTAGCAAATGCCTCGCTGGCCACCGCACGCAGCTGGGGAATATGTTCGCTGCGGGCAATACGAATACCAGACTGGCGCTGCGTGGCGCTGATCGCGATCGACATATCGGCCTCGCCCTCCACCAGGCGGAAACCGATAGCGCTCAGCGCGTCAATTTCTGCTGTCTGATGGCTGCCGAGTCTGGCCTGCAACAGATCGCAGGCTGCCAGCTGTGCTTCGGTCAACGGTTGTGGCGCGCTAAAGTCCAGCAGCGCACTGTTGATCCCAAAGAACTGGTTTTCCCACTCAAGCGGCTTAATTGTGGCAAGGATATGCATTCAACAACCCCCCAGACCGCAGGATACGGGCGCGTTAACGCCAGACTCCTTTCGTATCAACAATCCAGCGCTGGGTGACCTGTGCCGCATCAATGGCTTTAAACTGCTGATGATCCACCAGCATTACCAGCACATCCGCCTGCTGTAACGCGCTTTCGGCGCTGACCAGCTGTGTGATATGCGCCAGCCTTTGCGGGGTGGTCTCAATATTTGGCTCCACCACCCAGGTTTCACCGGCGTTCCAGCTGGCGATCAGATGCGCCACCTCCATCGCCGGACTTTCACGCAGATCGTCAATATTTGGTTTAAACGCCAGACCAAAACAGGCAACTTTCAGCTCGCTGGCGCGCTTATCACTCGCTGCCAGACAGTCCGCTACCGTACGCTTAACCTGATCCAGCACCCAGTGCGGTTTGCTGTCATTTACTTCGCGCGCAGTACGAATCAGGCGTGCCTGCGCGGGGTTTTGCGCCACAATAAACCAGGGATCGACCGCGATGCAGTGTCCACCGACGCCCGGACCCGGCTGCAGAATATTGACGCGCGGATGGCGATTAGCCAGCGCGATCAGCTCCCAGACGTTAATCCCCTGATCGGCGCAAATCACTGACAGTTCATTGGCAAAGGCGATATTAACGTCACGGAAACTGTTTTCGGTCAGCTTACACATTTCGGCCGTGCGTGCGTTGGTGACCACACACTCCCCTTCAAGGAAAATGTTATACAGTTCGCTGGCGCGCGCGGAGCACCGCGGCGACATCCCGCCAATAACCCGATCGTTTTTAATCAGCTCCACCATCACCTGCCCCGGCAAGACCCGCTCCGGACAGTAGGCGACATTGATATCAGCCTGTTCGCCAGCCTGCTGCGGGAAACTCAGATCGGGGCGCGCCTGCGCCAGCCATTCCACCATCTGCTCAGTGGCGCCCACCGGCGAGGTGGATTCAAGGATCACCAGATCGCCTTTTTTCAGCACCGGCGCCAGCGACAGTGCTGCTGCCTGTACGTAGGCCATATCCGGCTGGTGGTCGCCTTTAAACGGCGTCGGCACCGCGATTAAAAAGGCATCTGCCGCTACCGGCTGTGATGCCGCGCGCAGAAAACCGCCTTCTACCGCGTTTTTCACTACACGATCGAGATCCGGCTCCACAATATGAATTTCACCGCGATTAATAGTATCCACCGCGCGCTGATTGATATCGATACCGATCACTTTTTTCTGGCGGGAGGCAAAAGCCGCAGCGGTTGGCAGGCCAATATAGCCGAGGCCAATAACTGAAATGGTATTAAAACTCATAGGGTTACTCTGTTATTTTTTAGTGCCTGCACGATGCGCTCGCAGGCATGACCATCACCATAGGGATTATGCGCGCGGCTCATACGGTGGTAAGCCTCTTCATCGGTCAGCAACCGCGTCACTTCCGTCACGATCTTCTCAACGTTGGTGCCGACCAGACGTACTGTACCCGCATCGACCGCTTCCGGGCGTTCCGTGGTATCACGCATCACCAGCACCGGTTTGCCCAACGATGGCGCCTCTTCCTGAATGCCGCCAGAGTCGGTCAGAATCAGCCAGGAATGGTTCATCAGCCAGACAAACGGCAGGTACTCCTGCGGCTCAATCAGCACGATATTATCGATATCTTTCAGGATGCGGTTGACCGGCTCGCTGACATTGGGATTCAGATGCACCGGATAGACGATTTGCGCTTCGGGATGCAGACGGGCGATTTCCGCCAGTGCGCAGCAGATACGCTCAAAACCTTCGCCAAAGCTCTCGCGGCGATGGCCGGTGACCAGGATCATCTTTTTATCCGCCTGTAAAAACGGATAACGTTCGGCCAGCCGATTGCGCAAATTGCCATCACTTAATACCCGGTCACGCACCCAGAACAGCGCATCAATTACCGTGTTACCGGTTATAAAAATCCGTTGGTCGTTCAGGTTTTCACGCAGCAGATTCTGGCGTGAGGTTTCCGTCGGTGTGAAATGCAGGGTGGCCAGATGACCGGTCAGCTTGCGGTTAGCCTCTTCAGGCCAGGGGGAATAAAGATCGCCGGTGCGTAATCCTGCTTCAACGTGCCCCACAGGAATTCGGTGATAAAAGGCTGCGAGGCTGGTTGCCATGGTGGTGGTGGTGTCGCCATGCACCAGCACCATATCCGGTTTAAACTCGTCGAAAACCGCCTTCAGACCTTGCAGGATACGGCAGGTAATTTCCGTCAGCCCCTGCTCCGGACGCATAATATTCAGGTCGTAGTCCGGCTCCAGAGCAAACAGATGCAATACCTGGTCCAGCATCTCACGATGCTGGGCGGTGACGCACAGACGTGACTCTATCTCAGGATCCTGAGACAAAGCATGTACCAGCGGCGCCATTTTTATCGCTTCCGGGCGCGTGCCGAAAACAGTCAATACTTTCACTGTAGCTCTCTTAATTCGTCTGCCGTTATTACGGAATCAGGTAAGCGCGCAGTTAAGCGCGTGGTCGACGCACCAGCGCAACGCCTGCGCCAATTAGCGCACCCACTGCACCCCACATAATCATTAAGAACAGGCGACGCGGACTGTCGCGTTTAACTGGCTCTTCAGGCGTTCGCAAATAGCGGTAGGTCTGGAATTTCTCATCCAGCGTCGGCCCGACATCCAGAGTGGACAGCATCGCTCTGTTTTGATCATAGTCCAGATCGTAACCCGGACCGCTGGCCTGCAAATTCTCTAAACGCGCCTGCAACATCGGCCGTCCCAACAGGAACAGCTCCGAGTCTGGTAATTGTTCTGAAGGGGTATCGGTCTTAGCCCGGTCAATCCCCTGCTGCTGCGCGATTTTCAGCGCCTGCTGCACGGCATTAACCTGACGATCGTAAATCGCTTTTGCTACCGCTTCCTGGCGTTTTACCTGCGCTTTTAACTGAATCGCACGCGCCGCCCAGGCGCCGCTCAGCTCTTCATTAAGATGGCGAGCGGAACGCTGGCTGGCGAAAGCCACATATTGACGCAACAGGTTATTGGCATCCGGCGCGGTTTCCGCCACCAGTTTGACGCTGTCACTGGTATTTTTCAGCGCGTCTGCCGCGGTAAATTGAATGTTGTTGACCATCTCATCCAGCAGCGCGGCATCACTTTTGGCATTACCGCTTTTACGATGTTTGTAGTAATCGGTCTGCAACCAGAAATCGCGACGCGTGTCATATGCTGACAGCTGCATCACAAACTCCTGATAAGCATCCTCCATCACCGTAGGCTGGGGCGCGACGGCCATTGTGGTGGTGCGGGCATCAAGATTACGTAAAAACTGCTGTTGCGAATAGAAACCGCCCAGCATATTGACCGTCGGACGATCGGTAATCGCGGTAGTGCTCCACTCCTGTTTAACCAGCAGTGACCAGATAAAGGCGACAATCACAAACAGCAACGCCAGACCGACAATCCACGATTTTCCTCGCCATAGCGTGCAGCAAAGACCGCGGATATCCAGTTCATTATCCACCGCAGCTGAGTGAGATAAAGATTCAGGTTCAGTTTTCATGGCGTCCCTATATGATTTATTTCAAGAAAGTTTTTTATTGGCACTGGCATTGCGCATTCTGCGCTTCATGCGCTTAATCAACCGCGCCACTCTCCAGGCACGTTTTATGCAATAGCCGTACAGCATAAATGCTAGCAAGAACAATACCAACATTACCCATTCAGGAACAAAATTCAGGTATTCGCCCAGCACCCCAACCCCGGCAAGCAGGGCGGCCGCCAGCGTAATCAGCAGGAAAGCCTGTTGCGAGGTAAATCCGGCGCGCATAATCAGATGATGGATATGCTGACGGTCAGCTGAGAACGGACTCATACCTTTACGCAGACGCCGATACATGATGGCAATCATATCCATCAGTGGAATTGCGATTAACCAGAGCGCGGTAACCGGCGTAATTGGATGGGTCTTTCCCTGGGTGGTTTCGAGCAGTATCCAGATAATAGTGAAACCGATCAGCGTACTGCCGGCATCGCCCATAAACACTTTGTAGCGACGGCCAAAAGTGCCGAGGTTCAGCAAAATATAAGGCACGATAGCGGCGATCATCGCGAAGCACCACATGGCAAGACTTAGCTGGCCGTCAAAATAGAGAATGATGCCTATCGCCGCAAAAGTAACGCATGAGAGGCCACCGAGCAGACCGTCGATGCCATCCACCATATTAAAGGCGTTAATCGCCGCCCAGACGGCAAACAGGGTCAGCACATAGCCAAAGGGGCCGACAACCAGTTCCCAGGAGCCAAAGATATGACCGAGGCTCAGCAGGTAAAGGTTGCCGTAATACATCATGACCACCGCGATCAGCGCCTGTACCGAGGCGCGCAGCTTAACGCTGATGTCATAGCGGTCATCCAGCGCGCCTATCAGCACCAGTACCCCAGCGCAGCAAAGATAGAGCCAGGCATGCGGAATGTAGTAATTAGTGATCAAAAAAGTAAAGCAAATCCCTGCATAGACTGAGATCCCACCGACGAGAGGAATCACTCCCTGGTGGCGCTTACGGTAGTTTGGTTTGTCCACTAATCCAATTTTCTTGGCTACTTTGCGTGCAAAAAACAGGAACACCAGTGAAAACAAAAAGATTGAAGCAAGCTCAGCACTCATCGTGAGTAAATTCACATTAACAGCTCTCAGCAAAGAATCTCAGGTTAACTCTGCATTATGGATGCAAGATTCATACCCGATTCTGAAATCCTGTAATGGCGAAGGGCAAATACGTTAAGCCTTCCCTACCATCATTTTATATGTCGACGCCTGGTGTAGATCAGCGTCCTGGCGTCCTGCCGCATTAAAGCAGTAAACCGCGACTTCAGCCCACCGGCTATCAGTGAAAACCGAAAAAGGGTCAGTCTGAAGGTTACAACGCATAAAATTCAAACTTATGATTGTTGTTAACGCACTTTAAGGTCGGAAATTCAGGCGACCATTTTATATCGTATAGCCCATAAACGAAAAACGCCACGTCTCAGCGTGGCGAATTCCGTGTTTTTCCGCTTTTTTAGGAGCGCTTCATCATATCGAAGAATTCATCGTTGGTTTTGGTCATCGCCAGTTTGTTGATAAGGAACTCCATCGCATCAATTTCACCCATTGGGTGAATAATTTTGCGCAGGATCCACATCTTCTGCAACTCTTCCTGGGAAGTAAGCAGCTCTTCTTTACGAGTACCAGAGCGGTTGTAGTCGATAGCCGGGAAGACGCGTTTTTCGGCGATTTTACGTGCGAGATGCAGCTCCATGTTACCGGTGCCTTTAAACTCTTCGTAAATCACTTCATCCATCTTCGAGCCAGTATCAACCAGCGCGGTAGCGATGATGGTCAGGCTTCCGCCCTCTTCCACGTTACGCGCAGCACCGAAGAAACGCTTCGGACGATGCAGGGCGTTCGCATCCACACCACCGGTCAGAACTTTACCGGAAGCCGGCACCACGGTGTTGTAGGCACGCGCCAGACGTGTAATCGAGTCAAGCAGGATGATCACATCTTTCTTGTGCTCAACCAGACGCTTCGCTTTCTCGATAACCATCTCGGCAACCTGAACGTGGCGGGATGCTGGCTCATCAAAGGTCGAAGCAATCACTTCGCCTTTAACCAGACGCTGCATCTCGGTCACTTCTTCCGGACGTTCATCGATCAGCAATACCATCAGCGTACAATCCGGGTGATTGTAGGCAATGCTCTGTGCGATATTCTGCAGCAGCATGGTTTTACCCGCTTTTGGCGGCGCCACAATCAGACCACGCTGGCCGCGGCCAATAGGTGATGCCAGATCCAGTACACGTGCGGTTAAATCTTCGGTGGAACCATTACCACGCTCCATACGCAGACGAGAGTTTGCGTGCAGCGGCGTTAAGTTCTCAAACAGAATTTTATTACGCGCGTTTTCTGGTTTGTCGTAGTTGACCTCATTAACCTTCAGCAGGGCAAAGTAACGCTCGCCTTCTTTTGGCGGTCGAATTTTGCCAGCGACGCTGTCGCCGGTACGAAGGTTAAAGCGGCGAATCTGGCTAGGGGAAACGTAGATATCATCAGGACCGGCGAGGTAGGAGCTATCTCCAGAACGGAGGAAACCAAATCCGTCCTGCAATATTTCCAATACGCCATCGCCGAAGATATCTTCGCCACTTTTTGCATGTTGCTTGAGGATGGCGAAAATAATGTCCTGTTTGCGCATACGCGCCAGGTTTTCCAGCCCCATGTTTTCGCCGAGAGTAATCAGCTCAGAAACCGGCGTATTTTTTAATTCGGTAAGATTCATAATGGTGGGTTCTTAAACTCGGGGTAAATCTCGAAATGTTTGTCGTGAATGGTATGGCAAGAACGTCCATGCCTGTTTAATGGCACTGTTTCCGTTGTCCGCTCGGCGATCATGTGCAGGAATATGCTGATCTGAAAACGAGGAGACGGTTGGAACGCGATGCCGGAAAATATTGATGCTGACCGTCAGATTGCTGAATGCTTATGCACTTCGCTGTGAAATGCCGTATTCAACAAGGGAAAATCTAAGATTCAAACTACCAGGTAAGTTCGTAATGCAGTAAAACCAACTTAGCACGCTTCAAGGCGGGCGTCTAGCGGTCTGCAAAAAATAACCAGACCGCCAGCGCCGATCGGGGATTAACCCAGATTTGCGTTCAGGAACTCTTTCAGCTGGCCTTTAGAAAGCGCGCCAACTTTCGTTGCTGCCACTTCGCCGTTTTTAAACAGCAACAGCGTAGGAATACCACGAATACCATACTTAGGCGCAGTGCCCGGATTTTCGTCGATATTCAGTTTCGCAATGGTCAGCTTACCATCGTATTCGTCAGCGACTTCATCCAGAATGGGTGCAATCATTTTGCACGGGCCACACCACTCTGCCCAGAAATCAACCAGCGTTAAACCTTCGGCTTTCAGGACGTCGGTTTCGAAGCTGTCATCGGTCAGGTGAACAATTTTATCGCTGCTCATGTCTTACTCCACAAGATTATGCCTGGCTGGTTGGCGTAAAATCTGCCAACTTAGGTTGACTTTATTTCACCGGATACGCTTTCGTAAAGCAATAGTAAGCTGATATTCTACCACACTATGAGCAAAACACACTTAACTGAACAGAAGTTTTCCGACTTCGCCCTGCACCCTCAGGTCATTGAAGCCCTTGAAACTAAAGGCTTTCATAATTGCACGCCGATTCAGGCGCTTGCATTACCTTTCACGCTCGCTGGGCGTGATGTAGCAGGTCAGGCGCAAACCGGTACCGGCAAAACGATGGCGTTTCTGACGTCAACGTTCCATCATCTCCTCTCTCACCCGGCTGCGGAAGGTCGCCAGGTGAATCAACCGCGTGCGCTAATTATGGCACCAACGCGCGAATTGGCCGTGCAGATCCACGCCGATGCCGAGCCGTTAACCAAGTCTACCGGACTGAAATTAGGTCTGGCTTACGGTGGTGACGGATATGACAAACAGCTTAAAGTGCTGGAAAGCGGTGTCGACGTATTAATCGGCACTACCGGTCGTTTAATCGACTATGCCAAACAAAACCACATTAACCTTGGTGCAATCCAGGTAGTGGTGCTCGACGAAGCCGACCGTATGTTTGATCTCGGCTTTATTAAAGATATCCGCTGGTTGTTCCGCCGTATGCCGGCCACCAGCCAGCGTCTGAATATGCTGTTCTCCGCTACGCTGTCATACCGCGTACGCGAACTGGCGTTTGAACATATGAACAACGCCGAATACGTGGAAGTAGAGCCAGAACAGAAAACCGGCCATCGCATCCAGGAAGAGCTGTTCTACCCTTCTAACGAAGAGAAAATGCGTTTACTGCAAACGCTGCTGGAAGAAGAGTGGCCGGATCGCGCGATTATCTTCGCTAACACCAAGCATCGTTGTGAAGATATCTGGGGCCATCTGGCTGCCGATGGTCATCGTGTTGGCTTGCTGACCGGCGACGTGGCGCAGAAGAAACGCCTGCGTATCCTCGATGACTTTACCAAAGGTGATGTGGATATTCTGGTCGCTACCGATGTGGCGGCACGTGGCCTGCATATTCCAGCCGTGACCCATGTGTTTAACTACGACCTGCCTGACGATCGTGAAGACTATGTGCATCGTATCGGCCGTACCGGTCGTGCTGGCGCCAGCGGTCACTCCATCAGCCTGGCGTGTGAAGAGTATGCGCTCAACCTGACGGCTATCGAAGAGTATATTGGTCACAGTATTCCGGTGAGCAAATACAACAGCGAAGCATTGATGACCGATCTGCCACCGCCGAAGCGCTTAACGCGTAACCGCTCTGGCAATGGCCCACGTCGTGGTGGCGGCACTAATAACCGCCGTGGCGGTGCGCCGCGTAATAACAACCGTAAACGTACGAGTTAAGTCAGCCATGCTAAGCGCGTCGTCACTCTATGCTGCGATAGACCTTGGTTCTAACAGTTTTCATATGTTGGTGGTGCGTGAAGTAGCGGGCAATATTCAGACCGTCGCGCGTATTAAACGTAAAGTGCGTCTCGCCGCGGGTCTTGATGCGCAGAATCATCTGTCGGATGAGGCGATGACGCGAGGCTGGCAGTGTCTGCGGCTGTTTTCCGAGCAGTTGCAGGACATCCCCGCGGACCAGATCCGTGTGGTGGCGACAGCCACCCTGCGGCTGGCGCAGAATGCCGATGTTTTTCTGCACAGCGCCGGAGAGATCCTTGGTTGCCCGATTAACGTCATTACTGGCGAAGAGGAAGCACGCCTGATTTATCAGGGCGTGGCCCATACCACTGGCGGCTCAGATAAGCGTTTAGTCGTCGATATCGGGGGCGGAAGTACCGAGCTGGTGACCGGTGATGGTTCCCATGCTACCGCGCTGTTTAGCCTGTCGATGGGGTGTGTCACCTGGCTGGAGCGCTACTTTAGCGATCGTCATCTGGGCAAAGAGAACTTCGAACAAGCCGAAGCTGCGGCGCGCGCCATGATTCAGCCGATTGCCGCCCAGCTGCGCACGCAGGGCTGGCAGGTTTGCGTCGGTGCTTCCGGTACAGTGCAGGCGTTGCAGGAAATTATGGTGGCGCAGGGCATGGATGAGCGCATCACCCTGAAAAAACTTCAGCAGCTTAAGCAGCGCGCCATTCAGTGCGGCAAGCTGGAAGAGCTGGAGATAGAAGGGCTGACGCTGGAACGTGCGCTGGTGTTCCCCAGCGGCTTATCGATTCTGATCGCCATTTTTCATGAGCTGAATATCGAAAGTATGTTGCTGGCTGGCGGCGCGCTGCGCGAAGGTCTGGTGTATGGCATGCTGCATCTGCCGATCGATCGCGATATTCGCAGTCGTACGCTGCAAAATATTCAGCGCCGCTTTACCATTGATGCCGAGCAGGCAACACGCGTACGCCAGCTGGCGGAAAGTTTTGCCCGCCAGGTAAGTTCGAACTGGAAGCTGGATGAACGATGTCGTGAATTGCTGGACAGCGCCTGTCTGATCCACGAAATTGGCCTCAGTGTCGATTTCAGACAGGCTCCGCAGCATGCCGCCTATTTAGTCCGCCATCTCGACCTGCCAGGCTTTACGCCCGCACAGAAAAAACTGCTGGCAACTTTGCTGCAAAATCAGGGTAACGGTATCGATCTGGCGCTATTAAGCCAGCAAAATGCCGTGCCGCCGCGGATGGCAGAACGCATGTGTCGTCTGCTGCGCCTGGCGATTATTTTTGCCAGTCGCCGTCGCGACAATACCTTACCTGCGGTTCGTTTACAGGCTGATGACGATACGCTGCATCTGACCCTGCCGGCTGGCTGGCTGGAAGCGCATCCCTTGCGTGCCGAGCTGCTGGAGCAGGAGAGCCACTGGCAGAGCTATGTGCACTGGCCCCTGATTATCTCGTGAAGTTAACTGCCTTTCGCTTTATCTAACATCGCACGCAGATTGGCCACCCGACTCTGGCCGGTTTGCATGCGCTCTTCCGCACTGACCACCTTACGCTCGCTTTCCCATTTCAGGTCATCCTGCGGCAATTCAAGCAGAAAACGGCTTGGCTCCGGGCGCATCATCTCGCCGTACTGACGACGTTCGCGGCACAGGGTGAAAGTCAGTTCTTTCTGCGCACGCGTAATGCCGACATAGGCCAGACGCCGCTCCTCCTCGACATTATCTTCATCAATGCTGCTTTGATGCGGCAACAGCCCCTCTTCCATACCGACCAGATAGACATAGGGGAACTCCAGGCCTTTGGAGGCGTGCAGCGTCATCAGCTGAACCTGATCCAGCTCTTCATCGCTTTCACCCCGTTCCATCATGTCGCGCAGGGTAAAGCGCGTCACCACCTGAGTTAAAGTCATCGGCTCATCGATATCCGTACCCTCCAGCATTTCCGTCATCCACTGGAACAACATATTGACGTTTTTCATGCGCATTTCCGCCGCCTTCGGGCTGGGCGAGGTTTCAAACAGCCAGCTTTCATAATCGACGCCACGAATCAGATCGCGCACGGCGGCAATTGGCTCGCGCTCAGCAAGGCGGGCGATTTCCTGCAGCCACAGCGTAAAACGCTGCAGCGACTCCAGACCCCGTCCGGTTAACGTCTGGCTGAGTCCTATATCAAAACTGGCGCTAAACAGACTCTTGTTGCGCTGCATCGCCCATTCACCCAGCTTTTGCAGTGTGGCGGAGCCAATCTCACGCCGTGGCGTATTCACAATGCGCAGAAACGCGCTGTCATCATCCGCATTGGTCAGCACGCGCAGATAGGCCAGCAGATCTTTAATTTCTGGCCGCGAGAAAAACGAGGTACCGCCGGAAATGCGATACGGGATGCGGTTCTGCATTAGCATCTTTTCAAATACGCGCGACTGGTGGTTGCCGCGATAGAGAATGGCGTAATCTTTATAGTGGGTTTTATTAATAAAGTGGTGGGCGATTAACTCGCCGGTGACGCGCTCGGCTTCATGTTCTTCATGATTGGCGGTAACCACTTTCAGTTCCGCGCCATAACCCAGCTCGGAAAACAGACGTTTTTCAAAGACATGCGGATTATTGGCGATCAGTATATTCGCCGCCTTCAGAATGCGCTCCGAGGAGCGATAGTTCTGCTCCAGCTTAATCACCTGCAATGCCGGGAAATCCTCTTTCAGCAGCACCAGATTTTGCGGACGGGCACCACGCCATGAGTAGATCGACTGATCATCATCGCCAACCACCGTAAAACGCGCCCTGGCGCCCACCAGCAGCTTTACCAGCTCATACTGACTGGTGTTGGTGTCCTGATACTCATCCACCAGCAGATAGCGGATACGCTGCTGCCAGCGCTCACGGACCTCTTCATTGCGCTGTAATAACAGCGTCGGCAACAGGATCAGATCGTCAAAATCGAGCACGTTGCAGGATTTCAGGTGCCGATCATACAGCGCATAACAGTGAGCAAAGATCTTATCGCGCTCACCGCTGACCTGTGCGGCGGCACGCGAAGGGTCAGTCAGATCGTTTTTCCAGTTGGAGATGGTCGAGATCAGCTGCTGCAGCAGATTTTTATCATTCTCCAGCCACTCTTCGGTCAGATCCTTCAACAGGCCGAGCTGATCCTGATCGTCAAACAGCGAGAAATTCGATTTCATCCCCAGCGCAGCATATTCGCGTTTAATAATCTCCAGCCCCAGCGTGTGGAAAGTGGAGATCATTAACCCGCGCGCCTCTTTGCGCCCAAGGGTTTGCGCCACACGCTCTTTCATCTCACGCGAGGCTTTATTGGTAAAGGTCACCGCCGCAATATGGCGCGCCTGATAGCCGCATTCACGGATCAGATGGGCAATCTTATTGGTGATCACGCGTGTCTTACCGGAGCCAGCACCGGCCAGTACCAGACAAGGCCCGGTAACGAATTCGACGGCCTGTTGTTGGCCAGGATTTAGACGCATAGCAGATGTCACTCAATGAAATTGCGGAGGGAGGAAATAATAGCGTGGTAGTATAGCCAGCGGTATTCTTAAAACTCAAGGCACGATCATGGCAAAAACCGCGGCAGCATTGCATATCCTTGTTAAGGAAGAGAAACAGGCGCTCGACATTCTGGAGCAGCTGAAAAACGGCGGCGACTTCGAGAAACTGGCGAAGAAGCACTCCACCTGTCCGTCAGGCAAAAAAGGCGGCCATTTAGGCGAGTTTAAACAGGGTGCGATGGTACCCGCCTTCGATAAAGTTGTGTTCTCCGCCCCCCTGCTGGAACCTTATGGTCCGCTGCATACCCAGTTCGGTTATCACGTTATTAAAGTGCTGTACCGCAATTAAAAAAGGCGCCCTCAGGCGCCTTTGTAGGGGCGGCGTTCTCGCCGCCCTGGATTAACCTGCAACCGCAATACGTTTCATATCAGTCATATAGCCACGCAGTTTGCGGCCCACTGATTCGATTGGGTGGTTACGAATCGCTTCGTTAACGTCACGCAGTGAAGCGTTGTCCACGGTAGTGGTTGCTACCGCTTTACCCAGATCGCCCGCCTGCAGCGTGGTCATAAACTCTTTCAGCAACGGCACCGCCGCGTAAGAGAACAGGTAGTTACCGTATTCCGCTGTATCTGAGATAACCACGTTCATTTCATACAGACGCTTACGCGCGATGGTGTTCGCGATCAGCGGCAGCTCATGCAGTGATTCATAGTAAGCAGACTCTTCGATAATGCCGGCAGCAACCATGGTTTCAAACGCCAGCTCAACGCCCGCTTTAACCATGGCAATCATCAGCACGCCCTGGTCGAAGTAATCCTGCTCGGCAATTTTGCCTTCAAACTGTGGCGCAGTTTCGAATGCCGTTTTACCGGTCTCTTCACGCCAGCCCAGCAGTTTCTTATCGTCGTTCGCCCAGTCAGCCATCATGCCGGAAGAGAACTCGCCGGAAATGATATCGTCCATATGTTTCTGGAACAGCGGCGCCATAATCTCTTTCAGCTGCTCAGACAGCGCGAAAGCACGCAGTTTCGCCGGGTTAGACAGGCGATCCATCATCAGTGTGATGCCGCCCTGCTTCAGCGCTTCGGTCACGGTTTCCCAGCCGAACTGAATCAGTTTTTCCGCGTAAGCCGGGTCAGTGCCTTCTTTCACCAGTTTGTCGAAGCACAGCAGAGAACCGGCCTGCAACATGCCACACAGAATGGTCTGCTCGCCCATCAGATCGGACTTCACTTCCGCAACGAAGGAAGATTCCAGTACGCCAGCGCGGTGACCACCAGTTGCTGCCGCCCAGGCTTTGGCAATCGCCATGCCTTCACCTTTTGGATCGTTTTCCGGATGCACGGCGATCAGCGTCGGTACACCGAAGCCACGCTTGTACTCTTCACGCACTTCGGTACCCGGACATTTCGGCGCCACCATTACTACCGTAATGTCTTTACGCACCTGCTCGCCCACTTCAACGATATTGAAGCCATGGGAGTAACCCAGCGCCGCGCCATCTTTCATCAGCGGCTGTACAGCCTGCACCACAGATGAGTGCTGTTTGTCTGGCGTCAGGTTAACCACCAGATCGGCCTGTGGGATCAGTTCTTCGTAAGTACCTACTTTAAAACCGTTTTCGCTCGCTTTACGCCATGAAGGACGTTTCTCGGCAATCGCTTCGGCACGCAGGGCGTAGGAGACATCCAGACCAGAGTCACGCATGTTCAGACCCTGGTTCAGGCCCTGAGCACCACAACCAACGATGACGACTTTTTTACCTTTCAGGTAGCTCGCTTCATCAGCAAATTCATCACGCGCCATAAAGCGACATTTACCTAATTGCGCTAACTGGTTGCGCAGGTTCAAAGTATTGAAATAGTTAGCCATGGGTACTCCGTATGAGGTTATGTTTGTCATTTATTCTGCCGGTACGGCGCCTTTCTGCCTTACCGATAATTGTCCCCATCATATGACAGGAAATGTGTTGCTTAAATTGATATATTAACAACGTGACATTGCAAGAACTGCAACGCAAAAACGAGGCCCGCATCGCATGGATTTACGTGACCTGAAACTGTTTCTCCATCTGGCGGAGAGTCGCCACTTTGGCCGTTCTGCGCGCGCCATGCATGTCAGTCCGTCAACGCTGTCGCGACAGATCCAACGACTGGAAGAAGATCTCGGCCAGGCGCTGTTTTTGCGCGACAACCGCACCGTCACCCTGACCGACGCCGGTGAACGCCTGCGTCAGTTTGCCCAGCATACCCTGTTGCAGTATCAGCAGCTGCGCCATGCCATCGGGCAGCACGGCCCTTCGCTGAGCGGCGAAATGCGGCTGTTTTGTTCGGTTACCGCCGCCTACAGCCATCTGCCGCCGATTCTCGATCGCTTTCGCGCCGAACATCCGCTGGTCGAAATTAAACTCACCACCGGTGATGCCGCCGATGCAGTAGAGAAAGTACAGTCCAACGAAGCCGATCTGGCAATTGCCGGACGCCCGGAAACCTTACCGGCCAGCATTGACTTCACGCCGCTCGGCTATATTCCGCTGGTGTTAATTGCTCCGGCGCTTGCCTGTTCGGTGCGTCAGCAGGCAACCCAGGATGAACCGGACTGGTCACAAATTCCGTTTATTCTACCGGAACAGGGGCCGGCGCGGCGGCGGATCGATCTCTGGTTCCGCCGTCACCATATTGCCAACCCGCTGATATACGCCACGGTGTCCGGCCACGAAGCGATTGTGTCGATGGTGGCGCTGGGCTGTGGTATCGCGTTATTACCGGATGTGGTGCTGGAAAACAGCCCTGAACCGGTGCGTAATCGCGTGCTGGTGCTGGATGGCGTCGAATCCGTCGCGCCGTTTGAACTGGGCGTTTGCGTACAAAAAAAGCGGCTGAATGAGCCGCTTATCGATGCTTTCTGGAATTTGCTGTAATAACGGGCGGCGAGAACGCCGCCGCCCCTACATCATCGTAGGGAAGCCGTGATCGGCTCCCGTTTTATTTTCCGGCGAGGAAGAAGCTAAACGCCGGATTACGCGTCTCATCGTGGCAGTCATAGCCCAGTGCAGTGAGATGCTGTTCAAACTCCGGCTCCTTCTCGCCCAGCTCAAAACCGGCCAGCACGCGACCATAATCGGTGCCGTGGCTGCGGTAATGAAACAGCGAAATATTCCAGTGCGTGCCCAGCGTCTGCAGAAAGCGCAACAGCGCCCCTGGCGATTCCGGGAACTCAAAGCTGAACAGCCGCTCGCGCAACGGTTTTGACGGACGTCCACCGACCATATAGCGCACATGAAGTTTTGCCATCTCGTCGTCAGAAAGATCCACCACCTGGTAACCGCCTTCACCTAACAGCGCAATAATCTCGGCGCGTTCTTCAGCACCGCGGGTCAAGCGCACGCCGACGAAAATGCAGGCATTATCCGCATCAGCATAGCGATAGTTAAACTCGGTAACCGAGCGACCGCCCAGCAGCTGGCAAAAATTCAGGAAACTGCCTTTCTGCTCCGGAATGGTCACCGCCAGCAGCGCTTCACGCTGCTCACCCAGTTCACAGCGCTCTGAAACGTAGCGCAGGCCATGGAAGTTAACGTTAGCGCCGGACAACACATGAGCGAGACGTTCACCTTTGATATCGTGCTGCTGGATATATTTCTTCATCCCGGCCAGCGCCAGCGCCCCGGAAGGCTCAGCAACGGCACGCACGTCTTCAAACAGATCTTTCATCGCCGCACAAATCGCATCGCTATCGACAGTAATAATATCGTCGAGATACTGCTGGCACAGACGGAAGGTTTCGTTACCGATGCGTTTTACCGCCACGCCTTCGGCAAATAAACCAACGCGCGGCAGATCGACCGGCTCACCAGCGTCCAGCGCCGCTTTCAGGCAGGCTGAATCTTCCGCTTCTACCGCAATCACTTTGATTTGCGGCATCAGCTGCTTAATCAGCACCGCCACGCCCGCCGCCAGACCGCCGCCGCCGACCGGTACAAACACCCGGTCGAGATGCGCATCCTGCTGCAGCAGCTCCATCGCCAGCGTGCCCTGTCCGGCGATAACCGCCGGATGGTCAAAGGGCGGCACAAATGTTAAGCCCTGCGCTTCCGACAGCTCGATAGCCTTGGCTTTCGCTTCGTCGAAGTTAGCGCCAAACAGAAAAGCCTCACCGCCAAACGCCCGCACTGCATCAACCTTGATATCTGCCGTCGCCACCGGCATCACAATCAGCGATTTGATCCCCAGCTTGCTGGCTGACAGCGCCACGCCCTGCGCATGGTTACCGGCCGAAGCCGTCACCACGCCACGCGCTTTTTGCTCTTCGTTCAGACCAGCGATCATCGCGTAAGCGCCACGCAGCTTAAAGCTGTGTACAGGCTGACGATCTTCGCGCTTCACCAGAATGGTATTGCCGAGGCGCAAAGAGATCTTTTCCATTTTCTGCAGCGGTGTCACCTGCGCCACTTCGTACACCGGCGCGCGTAATACCGCGCGCAGATACTCGGCGCCACAAGGTGCGTCGGGTAGCGGTTGAGACTCTGCCATTTTTAGCCTCCCAGCTTGCTCTTGTCGCGGATTGCGCCTTTGTCGGCACTGGTCGCCAGTAAGGCGTAAGCACGCAGGGCAAGAGATACCTGACGCTCACGACCATGTGGCGTATAAGCTTCAGCGCCACGCGCCTCTTCTTCTTCACGACGCGCATGCAGCTCGCTATCCGGCACATCCAGCTGGATACCGCGATTCGGGATGTCGATATTGATCATATCGCCCTCTTTCACCAGCGCGATCACACCGCCAGCCGCCGCTTCCGGTGAAGCGTGGCCGATAGAGAGACCTGAGGTGCCGCCGGAAAAACGCCCGTCGGTGATCAGCGCACAGCTTTTGCCAAGACCCATCGACTTCAGATAGGTGGTCGGATAGAGCATTTCCTGCATGCCCGGACCGCCTTTTGGCCCTTCATAACGGATGACCACGACGTCGCCCGCCACTACTTTGCCGCCCAGAATCGCTTCTACCGCCGCATCCTGTGACTCATACACTTTGGCCGGGCCGCGGAAGACGTGAATCTCTTTCTCCACACCGGCGGTTTTTACAATACAACCGTCCTGCGCAATATTGCCGTAAAGCACCGCTAAACCGCCGTCCTGACTAAAGGCGAATTCGCGTGAACGGATACAGCCTTCCTGACGATCGTCATCCAGCGTGTCCCAACGGCAATCCTGCGAGAAGGCCTGAGTGGTGCGAATACCCGCCGGACCCGCGCGGAACATTTTCTTCACCGCTTCGTCTTTGGTCAGCATGATGTCGTACTGTTCCAGCGTCTGCTGCAGATTCAGACCCAGCACATTACGCACATCGTTATTCATCAGACCAGCACGATCCAGCTCACCCAGGATACCCAGTACACCACCGGCGCGGTGTACGTCTTCCATATGGTATTTCGGCGTGCTCGGCGCCACTTTGCACAGATGTGGCACTTTGCGCGACAGACGGTCGATATCACTCATATCGAAATCGATTTCGCCTTCCTGCGCTGCCGCCAGCAGATGCAGTACGGTATTGGTGGAGCCGCCCATCGCGATATCCAGCGTCATCGCATTCTCAAATGCGGCTTTACTGGCGATATTGCGTGGCAGAGCAGTTTCATCATCCTGCTCGTAGTAGCGTTTCGACAATTCGACAATGCGCTGGCCAGCGGTGAGGAACAGCTGTTTACGGTCAGCATGGGTGGCCAGCAGTGAACCATTACCCGGCTGCGACAGGCCCAGCGCTTCGGTCAGGCAGTTCATTGAGTTGGCGGTAAACATACCGGAACAAGAACCGCAGGTCGGACAGGCGGAGCGCTCAATCTGATCGCTGTCGGCGTCGCTGACATTCGGGTTAGCGCCCTGAATCATCGCGTCGACCAGGTCCAGCTTGATGATTTTGTCTGACAGCTTCGTTTTACCGGCTTCCATCGGGCCGCCGGAGACAAAGATCACCGGAATATTCAGGCGCAGTGACGCCATCAGCATTCCCGGGGTGATTTTGTCACAGTTGGAGATACACACCATCGCATCGGCACAGTGGGCGTTGACCATATACTCTACGGAGTCGGCAATCAGTTCACGAGACGGCAGTGAATACAGCATACCACCGTGACCCATCGCGATTCCGTCGTCTACTGCGATGGTGTTGAACTCTTTGGCCACACCACCGGACGCTTCAATCTGCTCTGCGACCAGTTTGCCGAGATCGCGCAGATGCACATGTCCCGGTACGAATTGGGTGAATGAGTTAACAACCGCAATGATCGGCTTACCGAAATCATCGTCAGTCATTCCGGTTGCGCGCCACAGGGCACGTGCACCAGCCATATTACGGCCATGGGTGGTGGTAGCGGAACGGTACTTAGGCATGCTCTATACTCCAGTCTAAATAAGTTGCGAGCGGACAATCATCCGCTCGCCAAATCATTATGCTTATGGATTTACCTGATCCAGCCAGCCCCACTTGTCTTCCGTTTCACCGGTAAACAAGCCGAAGAACGCCTGCTGAATACGTTTGGTGACAGGACCACACTTGCCCTCGCCAACCTTGATCTGATCGACACTGCGCACCGGGGTGATTTCAGCAGCGGTACCAGACATAAAGACTTCATCCGCCAGATACAGCGATTCACGCGACAGCACCTGCTCGCGCACTTCGATGCCCATATCTTTGGCTAATTTAATAATAGCGTCGCGGGTGATGCCCGGCAGCGCAGAAGAGGTAAATGGCGGGGTGAACAGTATGCCATCTTTCACTTCAAACAGGTTTTCACCCGCGCCTTCAGAGATATAACCCTGCGTATCCAGCGCGATACCTTCCTGATAACCGTGGCGGCGCGCTTCGCTACCGACCAGCAGTGAGGAGAGGTAGTTACCACCGGCTTTCGCGGCGGTTGGCAGGGTGTTCGGCGCCACACGGTTCCATGAAGAAACCATCGCATCAATACCCTGCTCCAGCGCTTCAGCACCGAGGTAAGCGCCCCACGGGAAGGCAGCAATAATCACGTCGGTTTCGTAGCCCTCTGGCGGGTTCACACCCAGACCAACATCACCAACAAATACCAGCGGACGAATATAAGCACTTTTCAGCTTGTTAACGCGCAGGACTTCACGGCAGGCTTCCATCAGCTCGTCGACGCTCTGGCTGACCGGGAAACGATAAATTTTGGCGGAGTCGTGCAGGCGCTGCATATGTTCACGATGGCGGAAAACTACCGGGCCTTTGTGCGAGTCGTAGCAGCGGACGCCTTCAAACACAGACGTACCGTAATGCAGTGCGTGGGACATCACGCTGACTTTAGCGTCTTCCCATTTAACCATCTCGCCATTGAACCAGATAAAGTCTGCTTTCTTCGTCGTCATTCTTCTTTCCTTTCGCGGCTATGCGCGGATTTGTTGTGTTGTCTGTTGTTGAACCTGAACGCACGCAACGTCCATCAGTTTACTTAGCTGCGTCGACAGTAAATCGACAGAACGCTGGCTGGCAACGGTCATTTCAATATTAATATTATTCACGTTACTTGCCGCTGCCATATTCATCGCGCAAATCTGGAAGCCGCGATGGCGAACGACACGTAAAATGCGCTCCAATATTTCAGGTCGGAAACGCGCTTCGATAGACAATTGATGCTGATTCATGAGGTTTTCTCCATCATATTGGCGTTACTGGCGCCAGGCGGCACCAGCGGCCAGACGTTTTCAAGCTCATCGATTGAAACATGCAGCATGTAAGGCCCTTCGCTGTTCAGCAGAGCGTCTAATGCGGCGTCGACCTGATCTTTACGGGTAATACGCTGGCCCGGGATATCAAACGCGCGCGCCAGCATCAGGAAATCGGGGTTATCGGAGAGGTTGGTCTCACTGTAACGCTCAGAGAAAAACAGCTGCTGCCACTGGCGCACCATCCCTAAACGTTGATTATCCAGCAGCACGATTTTGACCGGCAGCTGTTTGCGTTTGATGGTGCCCATCTCCTGCACATTCATCATAAATGAGCCATCACCGGAAACGCAGATAACGGTGTCGTGCGGACGAGCAACCTGCGCGCCGACCGCAGCAGGCAGGCCAAAGCCCATAGTGCCGAGACCACTGGAGGTGATGAAATTCTCTGGCGCGCTAAAACTCATATGCTGCGCCGCCCACATCTGGTGCTGGCCCACATCGGTGGTCACCACTGCGTTATCTGGCTTACGCGCTGACAGCTGCTGCAAAAACAGCGGCGCGTAGATCGCTTCACCCGGATGATCATAACGCCAGCCGTTCTCCGCTTTCAGCGCCATCACCTGTTGACGCCATGCGTCGATGGCAATTGGCTGATACAGCTCCGGCAGCAGGCGATTGAAATCACCCTGCAGCGCTACATTGGCGCGACGCAGTTTGTGCAGTTCTGCCGGGTCGATATCCAGATGGATTACGCTGGCATGGGGGGCAAAGGTATCCAGCTTGCCGGTAACGCGGTCATCAAAGCGCGCGCCAACCGCAATCAGTAAGTCACACTCCTGCACCGCCAGGTTGGCGGCTTTGGTGCCGTGCATACCCAGCATGCCAAGATAACAGGGATCGTTTGCATCAGGTGCGCCCAGCCCTTTCAGCGTGGCAACCGAGGGAATGCCGGTCTCTTTGGCAAAGGCGCGCAGCGCCGGAACTGCCTGCGCCATCCCCACACCGCCGCCGACATACAGCACCGGCTTTTTGGCCTGCGCCAGCATCGCCCGCGCCTGTTGCAGTTCGTGGACCGGATGATCCGGTGTCGGTTCTGTCGCCAGCAGATGCGGCGTCAGTTCACACTCCGCCAGCTGGATATCTTTCGGGATATCAACCAGTACCGGGCCTGGGCGGCCTGACTGGGCGATGGCAAAGGCTTCAGCCATTACCCATGGCAGATCGTCGAGGGTCTCAACAAGGAAACTATGTTTGGTGCATGCCAGTGACAGACCTAATACATCGATCTCCTGAAAAGCGTCAGTACCGATAAAAGCGGAGGAGACCTGACCGGTAATCGCCACTACCGGCACTGAATCCATCATCGCATCAGCCAGACCAGTAATCAGATTCGTCGCGCCAGGGCCGGAAGTGGCGATGCAGACGCCCACTTTTCCGGTGGAACGCGCATAACCGATTGCAGCCATTGCAGCACCTTGCTCATGACGACACAGTAGGTGTTCCACGCCGCCATCATAGAGCGCATCGTATACCGGCATAATTGCACCACCCGGATAGCCGAATACAGTTTCTATATCTTGCGCACGCAACGCCTGAACCACCCACTGAGCACCATTCATAGTTATTCCCCCGCCTCTCGCTGGGAACAACAGCATTTTATGCTACTGTTCATTCTTTATTCCTCAGACATTAACTGCCATTGCATCGGGTCAAAAAAAAACCCCCGGACCTTTCGGTGCGGGGGTTTTTTGTGAATTCAGACTTGATTTTTAAGCCTTTCTTTCTCCAAGCGAAGCCCCGCAAGGTGTGATAATAATCACCACCACGCTAATCACGACTAGGCTAATCACTCGTAGAAGGGCTGTCATTTTCAGTTCGATATTTCGCTTGTTCGAAGTAATGCCTACAGAGTTATCACAGTTAGCCGGTTAAACACAACTTTTTTCAGCAAATAATTTAATGCGCCAGGTCGCGAATTTATAAAAAACGATTGTTATTCAGTGCATAAGCCAAATGCTGAAAAATCTTCATTACTCACCTGTCGTGATGAATCTTTTTCTCTCTGGCCCGGCGGGTGATTTTTGCGATCCCGCGCGGATAAAATGTTTTTCGCCGGTAAACCAGCACGATTATTTTCGTGACGCCACGCAAAACCCGCGTTTGCCCGTCGTCAACGCGCAGGGCGCCAGGCACACTGGCTGGCAACAAGGAGCCATTATGACCTTAGCCATCGTCTTTACGCGTGCTGCGCTGGGCGTTGAAGCGCCACTCGTCTCTGTCGAAGTGCACTTAAGCAACGGACTGCCTGCCCTTTCGCTGGTGGGATTACCGGAAACCACAGTAAAAGAGGCGCGGGATCGCGTCAGAAGCGCCATTATCAACAGCGGATTCACCTTTCCGGCGAAGCGCATTACCGTCAATCTTGCGCCTGCGGATCTGCCGAAAGAGGGCGGGCGCTATGACCTTCCCATCGCCATCGCCATTCTCGCGGCCTCAGAGCAAGTCCCTGCGGCTAAATTGCCTGCTTATGAATTCCTGGGCGAGCTGGCGCTCAGCGGCGCGCTACGGGCCGTACAGGGCGCTATTCCGGCTGCCATGGCCGCATTGCAAAATGGTCGGCAGCTGATTCTTTCGTTTGAAAACCAACAGGATGTCGGATTAATCCGCCATGGTGAGAGTCTGGTTGGCAACCATCTGCTGGAGGTATGTGGTTTTCTGCACGGGAAGTCGCCGTTAGCGCCTGCGGTGGCTGAAATGCCGCTCGCAACGGGCAGTCAAAACGATCTAAGTGAAGTTATTGGTCAGCAGCAGGCTAAACGCGCACTGGAGATCACCGCGGCCGGCGGCCACAACCTGCTGCTTATCGGGCCGCCCGGCACCGGTAAGACCATGCTGGCGTCGCGGCTGATCGGATTAATGCCGCCGTTAAGCGATAGCGAAGCACTGGAGTGTGCGGCCATCGCCAGTCTGGTGAGTAGCGGCGCCATGCAGAAACAGTGGCGTCAGCGGCCATTCCGTTCACCGCATCACAGCTCCTCAATGTATGCACTGGTCGGTGGCGGCTCACTGCCGCGTCCTGGGGAGATCTCCCTCGCCCACAATGGCGTGCTGTTTCTTGATGAGTTGCCGGAATTCGAAAAGCGGACCCTGGATGCACTCCGCGAGCCGATCGAGTCAGGCGAAATTTGTATTTCGCGGGCGCGCGCAAAAGTTATTTATCCGGCGCGTTTCCAGCTGGTTGCCGCCATGAACCCCAGCCCATCAGGCCACTACAGCGGCACCCATAATCGCAGCTCACCACAGCAGACCTTGCGCTACCTGAATCGCCTTTCTGGCCCCTTCCTCGATCGTTTTGATTTATCACTGGAGGTACCGCTGCTGCCCTCAGGTACGCTGAGCAGTAACCGCAGCAGCAGCGAATCCAGCGACACTGTCCGGGCACGGGTACTGGCTGTCAGAGAGCGTCAGCTTATGCGCAGCGGTAGAATCAATGCCATGCTTAACAACAGTGAGATTCAACAATGGTGTGTGATTAGCCGGGAGGATGCTGAGTGGCTGGAATCGGTACTGAATCAGCTGGGGTTGTCAGTCAGAGCCTGGCAGCGCATTCTGAAAGTGGCGCGTACTATCGCCGACCTGGCGCAAGAGGAAAATATCCGGCGCGATCATCTGCATGAAGCACTAAGCTATCGTGGCATTGATCGTTTGTTGATTTATCTGCACAAATCTCTGCAATAAAAAATGGGGCGCTGAGCCCCATTCGTTTTAATCGTCGCTGTCAGAATAGTCTTCAACACCTTCCATCTGCGGCTTACCACCAGAGAGGGTGTGGAAACGTTTCGGACGCTTAATTCGTGTCATATACTTTGACCACACGCGTTCCGCTTCAGTTTGCGGCTCACGTATGCCACGGCAAACCTCGATAAACAGACGCTCTTCTTCTGTTACAGGTTCGCGTTTCGCCAGATCCAGCTCATTGAAGGCGTAACCATGACGCTCAAGAAGCTGTGCTTCCTTAATGGTGAAATCACCGTGACGCGAGAATCCACGTGGATAATGTTTGTTATCAAAAAAACGATTAGTTGTTGCGAAGCTTTCCGCCATTTTACACGCTCCTAACTCTTTTATGGCCGTGCTATTTATGGCGCGGAGTATTAGATAGGCTTGACAGAGTGTAAAACAAAACATTTAAATCATGACGACAAATGTTTTTTGGGAGATAACTGTGGATACGGAATTACTTAAAACCTTTCTTGAAGTGAGCAGGACTCGCCACTTTGGACGTGCCGCTGAAGCGCTTTATCTCACACAGTCTGCGGTCAGCTTCCGTATCAGACAGTTGGAAAATCAGTTAGGTGTGAATCTTTTTACCCGTCATCGCAATAATATTCGCCTGACCTCAGCCGGGGAACGTTTACTACCTTATGCCGAGAGCCTGATGAGTACCTGGCTGATGGCTAAGAAGGAGGTATCGCACACTCAGCAGCATCATGAGCTGTCGATAGGCGCCAGTGCATCCCTTTGGGAGGCTTACCTCACTCCGTGGCTACAAACGCTGTATGAGAACCGTGAGGACCTGCACCTTGAAGCACGTGTGGCGCAGCGGCATTTACTGGTTAAACAACTCCATGAACGCCAGCTGGATCTGCTGATCACCACTGAAGCGCCGAAGATGGATGAACTTACCAGTCAGCAAATTGGCCATATTTCGCTGACGCTGTTCCGTTCGCGAAAAAGCGAAAAACGTGAAAAATATGACTACATCAAACTGGAATGGGGCGCCGATTTTCATCAACATCAGAGCTACCTGGCCGGCGCTGATGATGTTCCCGTGCTGACCACCACATCGGCGCATTTAACCCGACAATTGCTGCATACTACCGGCGCTTGTGCGTTTTTACCCGACGTTTGGCACAATCTCTATCCGGATCTGATGGTGATCCCTGATACGCCGGTCGCCGTGCGTCCGCTGTATGGCGTCTGGCTACAGAACAGCGATCAGCAGTCGCATATTCGTCAGCTGTTAAAATTTCCGGTAGCGATTTAGTTTTTGCTTTATAAACAGTAAAAATCAAAGGGGGTCAGTAAGTACTGGCTCTTTTTTTGCGGTTATCTGGCGGGATATTGAAGACAAAAAAAATCCTTTGCCGAAGCAAAGGATTGTTTTTATGGCAGGGGCGGAGAGACTCGAACTCCCAACACCCGGTTTTGGAGACCGGTGCTCTACCAATTGAACTACGCCCCTAAAAGGGTGGCGGAACGGACGGGGCTCGAACCCGCGACCCCCTGCGTGACAGGCAGGTATTCTAACCAACTGAACTACCGCTCCACCGATTCTGTACTGATCCCAGACATGACGTCTGAATTCAGGTGTTTCTCTCACTTCCGTGTCACGGGAAATGGTACTAATTTGATGCCTGGCAGTTCCCTACTCTCGCATGGGGAGACCCCACACTACCATCGGCGCTACGGCGTTTCACTTCTGAGTTCGGCATGGGGTCAGGTGGGACCACCGCGCTAAAGCCGCCAGGCAAATTCTTGGGCACTAAACGAATCTTTTGCGCTGCTGCTGCGTTGGCCGCTCTCGCGTCACTCAGTCACATACTTCCGTATGCTCCTTCATGCCGTCTCGTTTGCCGCCTTGCTTCAGCACAAAATCTTTCGTTTATGCAGATTCTTGTATCCGGGGAACAAAGCTGAAAATTTTCGCGTCTCTCATAACGCTCACCAAAACACTTCTGGTGTTGTAAGGTTAAGCCTCACGGGTCATTAGTACCGGTTAGCTCAACGCATCGCTGCGCTTACACACCCGGCCTATCAACGTCGTAGTCTTCAACGTCCCTTCAGGACTCTCAAGGAGTCAGGGAGAATTCATCTCGAGGCAAGTTTCGCGCTTAGATGCTTTCAGCGCTTATCTTTTCCGCATTTAGCTACCGGGCAATGCCATTGGCATGACAACCCGAACACCAGTGATGCGTCCACTCCGGTCCTCTCGTACTAGGAGCAGCCCCTCTCAATTCTCCAGCGCCCACGGCAGATAGGGACCGAACTGTCTCACGACGTTCTAAACCCAGCTCGCGTACCACTTTAAACGGCGAACAGCCGTACCCTTGGGACCTACTTCAGCCCCAGGATGTGATGAGCCGACATCGAGGTGCCAAACACCGCCGTCGATATGAACTCTTGGGCGGTATCAGCCTGTTATCCCCGGAGTACCTTTTATCCGTTGAGCGATGGCCCTTCCATTCAGAACCACCGGATCACTATGACCTGCTTTCGCACCTGCTCGAGCCGTCACTCTCGCAGTCAAGCCAGCTTATGCCATTGCACTAACCTCACGATGTCCGACCGTGATTAGCTGACCTTCGTGCTCCTCCGTTACTCTTTAGGAGGAGACCGCCCCAGTCAAACTACCCACCAGACACTGTCCCCACCCCGGATTACGGGGCCAGGTTAGAACATCAAACATTAAAGGGTGGTATTTCAAGGTTGGCTCCACGCAGACTGGCGTCCACGCTTCAAAGCCTCCCACCTATCCTACACATCAAGGCTCAATGTTCAGTGTCAAGCTGTAGTAAAGGTTCACGGGGTCTTTCCGTCTTGCCGCGGGTACACTGCATCTTCACAGCGAGTTCAATTTCACTGAGTCTCGGGTGGAGACAGCCTGGCCATCATTACGCCATTCGTGCAGGTCGGAACTTACCCGACAAGGAATTTCGCTACCTTAGGACCGTTATAGTTACGGCCGCCGTTTACCGGGGCTTCGATCAAGAGCTTCTCCTTGCGGATAACCCCATCAATTAACCTTCCGGCACCGGGCAGGCGTCACACCGTATACGTCCACTTTCGTGTTTGCACAGTGCTGTGTTTTTAATAAACAGTTGCAGCCAGCTGGTATCTTCGACTGCCTTCGGCTCCGCCCGCGAGGGGGTTCACCTACCAGCAGCGTGCCTTCTCCCGAAGTTACGGCACCATTTTGCCTAGTTCCTTCACCCGAGTTCTCTCAAGCGCCTTGGTATTCTCTACCTGACCACCTGTGTCGGTTTGGGGTACGATTCGATGTTACCTGATGCTTAGAGGCTTTTCCTGGAAGCAGGGCATTTGTTACTTCACCACCGTGGTGGCTCGTCATCACGCCTCAGCCTTAAAGCGTTCCGGATTTGCCTGGAACGCAAGCCTACACGCTTAAACCGGGACAACCGTCGCCCGGCTAACATAGCCTTCTCCGTCCCCCCTTCGCAGTAACACCGGGTACAGGAATATTAACCTGTTTCCCATCGACTACGCTTTTCAGCCTCGCCTTAGGGGTCGACTCACCCTGCCCCGATTAACGTTGGACAGGAACCCTTGGTCTTCCGGCGAGCGGGCTTTTCACCCGCTTTATCGTTACTTATGTCAGCATTCGCACTTCTGATACCTCCAGCAGACCTCACAGTCCACCTTCGACGGCTTACAGAACGCTCCCCTACCCAACAACGCATACGCGTCGCTGCCGCAGCTTCGGTGCATGGTTTAGCCCCGTTACATCTTCCGCGCAGGCCGACTCGACCAGTGAGCTATTACGCTTTCTTTAAATGATGGCTGCTTCTAAGCCAACATCCTGGCTGTCTGTGCCTTCCCACATCGTTTCCCACTTAACCATGACTTTGGGACCTTAGCTGGCGGTCTGGGTTGTTTCCCTCTTCACGACGGACGTTAGCACCCGCCGTGTGTCTCCCGTGATAACATTCTCCGGTATTCGCAGTTTGCATCGGGTTGGTAAGCCGGGATGGCCCCCTAGCCGAAACAGTGCTCTACCCCCGGAGATGAGTTCACGAGGCGCTACCTAAATAGCTTTCGGGGAGAACCAGCTATCTCCCGGTTTGATTGGCCTTTCACCCCCAGCCACAAGTCATCCGCTAATTTTTCAACATTAGTCGGTTCGGTCCTCCAGTTAGTGTTACCCAACCTTCAACCTGCCCATGGCTAGATCACCGGGTTTCGGGTCTATACCCTGCAACTTAACGCCCAGTTAAGACTCGGTTTCCCTGCGGCTCCCCTATACGGTTAACCTTGCTACAGAATATAAGTCGCTGACCCATTATACAAAAGGTACGCAGTCACCCCCCTGAAGAGGGCTTCCACTGCTTGTACGTACACGGTTTCAGGTTCTGTTTCACTCCCCTCGCCGGGGTTCTTTTCGCCTTTCCCTCACGGTACTGGTTCACTATCGGTCAGTCAGGAGTATTTAGCCTTGGAGGATGGTCCCCCCATATTCAGACAGGATGTCACGTGTCCCGCCCTACTCATCGAACTCACAGCAAGTGTGCCTTTGTGTACGGGAGTATCACCCTGTACCCTGCGACTTTCCAGACGCTTCCACTGACACACAAACTGATTCAGGTTCTGGGCTGTTCCCCGTTCGCTCGCCGCTACTGGGGGAATCTCGGTTGATTTCTTTTCCTCTGGGTACTTAGATGTTTCAGTTCCCCAGGTTCGCCTCGTTAAGCTATGTATTCACTTAACGATGATGCACCGTAGTGCACCGGGTTTCCCCATTCGGGTATCGACGGGTATAGCGCCTCATATCGGCTTACCGTCGCTTATCGCAGATTAGCACGCCCTTCATCGCCTCTGACTGCCAGGGCATCCACCGTGTACGCTTAGTCGCTTAACCTCACAACCCGGAAGTGTCTTTCGACCCTCGGGGCTGCAAGCATTTGAGAGACTCGAATATATCGTGCTTCATTTCTTATTACGGAGAAATGAGACGACATATCGTTTCAATTTTCAGCTTGTTCCGGATTTTTAAAGAGCAAATATCTCAAACGTGACTCGCCTTGCGGCCTAATCAGTTTTGAGATACTGGGTTGATAACGTCTTTCACATCGTTATCAGAGTATGGCGTCCCCAAGGGGATTCGAACCCCTGTTACAGCCGTGAAAGGGCAGTGTCCTGGGCCTCTAGACGATGGGGACTCTGTTACTGTTGCTCGTTACTTTCATCAGACAATCTGTGTGGGCACTGCGCGGAGTATCTTCACATAGGTAAGGAGGTGATCCAACCGCAGGTTCCCCTACGGTTACCTTGTTACGACTTCACCCCAGTCATGAATCACAAAGTGGTAAGCGCCCTCCCGGAGGTTAAGCTACCTACTTCTTTTGCAACCCACTCCCATGGTGTGACGGGCGGTGTGTACAAGGCCCGGGAACGTATTCACCGTAGCATTCTGATCTACGATTACTAGCGATTCCGACTTCACGGAGTCGAGTTGCAGACTCCGATCCGGACTACGACGCACTTTATGAGGTCCGCTTGCTCTCGCGAGTTCGCTTCTCTTTGTATGCGCCATTGTAGCACGTGTGTAGCCCTGGCCGTAAGGGCCATGATGACTTGACGTCATCCCCACCTTCCTCCGGTTTATCACCGGCAGTCTCCTTTGAGTTCCCGCCATTACGCGCTGGCAACAAAGGATAAGGGTTGCGCTCGTTGCGGGACTTAACCCAACATTTCACAACACGAGCTGACGACAGCCATGCAGCACCTGTCTCACGGTTCCCGAAGGCACTAAGGCATCTCTGCCGAATTCCGTGGATGTCAAGGCCAGGTAAGGTTCTTCGCGTTGCATCGAATTAAACCACATGCTCCACCGCTTGTGCGGGCCCCCGTCAATTCATTTGAGTTTTAACCTTGCGGCCGTACTCCCCAGGCGGTCGACTTAACGCGTTAGCTCCGGAAGCCACGCCTCAAGGGCACAACCTCCAAGTCGACATCGTTTACGGCGTGGACTACCAGGGTATCTAATCCTGTTTGCTCCCCACGCTTTCGCACCTGAGCGTCAGTCTTCGTCCAGGGGGCCGCCTTCGCCACCGGTATTCCTCCAGATCTCTACGCATTTCACCGCTACACCTGGAATTCTACCCCCCTCTACGAGACTCTAGCCTGCCAGTTTCAAATGCAGTTCCCAGGTTGAGCCCGGGGATTTCACATCTGACTTAACAGACCGCCTGCGTGCGCTTTACGCCCAGTAATTCCGATTAACGCTTGCACCCTCCGTATTACCGCGGCTGCTGGCACGGAGTTAGCCGGTGCTTCTTCTGCGGGTAACGTCAATCGACGCGGTTATTAACCGCATCGCCTTCCTCCCCGCTGAAAGTACTTTACAACCCGAAGGCCTTCTTCATACACGCGGCATGGCTGCATCAGGCTTGCGCCCATTGTGCAATATTCCCCACTGCTGCCTCCCGTAGGAGTCTGGACCGTGTCTCAGTTCCAGTGTGGCTGGTCATCCTCTCAGACCAGCTAGGGATCGTCGCCTAGGTGAGCCATTACCCCACCTACTAGCTAATCCCATCTGGGTTCATCCGATGGTGTGAGGCCCGAAGGTCCCCCACTTTGCTCTTGCGAGATTATGCGGTATTAGCTACCGTTTCCAGTAGTTATCCCCCTCCATCGGGCAGATCCCCAGACATTACTCACCCGTCCGCCGCTCGTCACCCAAGGAGCAAGCTCCTCTGTGCTACCGCCCGACTTGCATGTGTTAGGCCTGCCGCCAGCGTTCAATCTGAGCCATGATCAAACTCTTCAATTAAAAAGCTTGATGCTCAAAGAATTAAAACTGTTATTCGTAATGAATATAGTAGTCACTCTTGAGACTTGATATTTCAAATTTTTTCCATCCGGAGATGGTTTGCGATATCAACCCTGCGAGTGCCCACACAGATTGTCTGATAAATTGTTAAAGAGCAGCGCCACAATCTTCTGTGGCGCGGGCTGCGTATATTACGCCTTCCCGCTGAAGAGTCAAGGAATTAATCACTTTTTCTCTTCCTGACACCGCGCTGTGTAAGCCGTTGTTCCGTGTCAGTGGAGGCGCATTATAGGGAGTTCCTGACGGGTGACAAGTGCTAATTGCAAAAAACTTTCTGAGTGATGCTTTTTTACTCAAAACGTCAGTTTTTCGAGCTTTTCAAAGCCATAACGTTGTAAAACGGGCATTAATTGCGCGGTTTCTTCAGTAAAAGCCATGCAATATGCGGTATTGCACTCTGCTGAAAGCGCAACTGGCGACTCATGCTCCAGTAACCACGCTGTACGACGCGCGATTGCCGCGCCCGAATCCACTAAACGCGTACCTTCCGGCAACACTTGCTGCAACTCTTCACTTAACAAAGGAAAGTGGGTGCAACCGAGCACTACGGTATCGGGTGGCTCAGACATGCGCAGCCACGGCTGCAGAATACGTCTGATCTCATCTAATGGCACCGCCTTCCCTTGCAGCTTCGCTTCAGCCAGTTCTACCAGCTCCGCCGACCCTAACATTTCAATCTTGCACTCACCGGCAAAGCGGGCCACCAGTTCATGTGTATAAGGACGGCGCACCGTGCCACGGGTAGCCAGTAAACCGACGCTGCCGTTACGGGTTAAACGTGCCGCCGGCTTAATCGCTGGCACCACCCCAACCACCGGGAAATCAAAGCGCGCGCGCAATGCCGGTAACGTAACGGTGCTGGCGGAATTACAGGCAATCACCACCAGCGACAGCGGGGTATCGCGGGTAATAGCCGTAACAATGTCGACGACACGCTCAACAATAAACTCTTCGCTTTTCTCACCATAGGGGAAAGCGACATTATCGAAGGCATACAGATAGTGGAGATCCGGCAGCAACTGCCGCATCTCCTGATAGACGGAGAGCCCACCGACGCCGGAATCAAATACCAGCACGGTGGGTCTTAATTCAGAAGGTGTAGCTGCCGTTAACGAAGTATTCGCGTCCTGCAGTTGGATAGCCATACGCTGTCTCGTAATCTTTATCGAACAGGTTGGCAATTCTACCACGAACAGTGAACTGAGATGTGACCGGATACGAAACGGCGAGATCTACCGTGCTATAACTCGGTAAGCGTTGTGCAGCGCTGGTGCTGTTGTCGAAACGTTTGGAGAAGTACTGATAAATCATGTCGACATCAACGTCATACATAGTCCAGCCCAGTTGATACTTGGCCTGCTGCTTTGAACGGCGTCCCAGTTCGCGGTTATCGGCATCGTTACGGGCATCAAGATAGCCAAGGGTGACCTGATGATGGAAAATCCCCGTATCCAGCTCGCCAGTCCACTCAATCCCCTTTAGCGTAGCAGCACTCACATTATAGTAAGTACCCTTAAAGGTGGCGGAGTCATAGCTGTAATCGATAAGGTTATCGATCTGATTATGATAAGCCGCTAAGCGCCAGCTTAATGGGCCAGTCAGACCTTCCAGCGCCGCTTCCCACTGCTTAGACTCTTCAGGTTTCAGGTTCTCATTTGAGTTGATGCTAAAACTCTTCTGCCCATACAGTTGCCCCAGCGTAGGTGCCTGGAATCCAGTGCCGTAAGAGAGTGAGACACGATAATCAGGCAAAAACTGCCAGCCCGCCGCCGTCTGCCAGGTGCCATGCCGACCAAACTGCTGATTGTCGTCACCACGCATTGAGCCTTCCAGCGTCACAGTGCCAAACTGCTGCTGCGCAGTCAGATACGCGCCAGTATTGTCTCGCTTGTAATTATCGGTCGCACGCGCAAAGGTGTCATAACTGAAGCCATCAGAGGTAAGCTTTTGCTGCTGCCAGTCCAGCCCGGCGCTGATCATGCCGTGGCCGACACGGAAGGTGTTGCCCCACTGCAGGTTCCGCTGATCCATATCGTCAAGCGTATGGTTATCGCTGTAACGCCCTTCAGTACTGACATAGTTCAGATAACTGTATTTCTGATAGCTGGCCACCAGCTGAGAAGAGTAATCTCCCTGCGTAAAACGCAAACCGGTATCAAAGGTATGATTATTAATCTGCTGCTCGTCTGTGCCGCCAAAGCCATCATAATCAGAGTTAGCACCATAACCATAACCGCGGAAGAAACCACTGAACTGCTGATTAAACTGATGTTCAACACCTGCCCAGAAGGATTTATTGCGCCAGCCGTCGCGATCGCTATCAACCGGCGCCGTTGAAGTCGAGTTAACATCAAAGCCCTTCGTATCCTGATAAGAACCGGCGACGGTAACGCGCGTGCTGTCAGAAATATGTTGATTCAGGCTGCCACTGTATTCCTGGTAGTGATCGGAACCGGCGCCAACAGTGAGATTGTTTTTATCTTCATCGGATTGGGTAATAACGTTAATTACGCCACCAATGGCATCGGCGCCATAAACCGCAGAGCGCGGCCCACGAATAAATTCAATACGCTGCACCAGTGAAATCGGGATTTGGTTGAAATCCGCCACACCAGAAATCCCCGGTTTAGCCAGCGGAATACCATCAACCAGCACCAGC
Organism: Winslowiella toletana; assembly: GCF_017875465.1. Taxonomy (NCBI): domain Bacteria; kingdom Pseudomonadati; phylum Pseudomonadota; class Gammaproteobacteria; order Enterobacterales; family Erwiniaceae; genus Winslowiella; species Winslowiella toletana. Next base: position 2,561,427 of record NZ_JAGGMQ010000001.1, on the reverse strand, counting down.
GTATGACGCGCTTCGGAGCCACGGATATACATAGAAGCGCTCTGACCTATGCCGCCACTCTGCGCGATATCCACGCCCGGCAAACGGCGCATCACTTCCAGCAGATTTTTCGACTGCCAGCGATCAATCTCATCTTTAGTGACCACCGTTGTCGATGCCAGCACTGAAGAGACCGGCTGCGCAAAGCGGTTGGCGGTAACCACCAGTTCATCACTACTGTTTTGCTGCGCAAAGCCATGTTGCGCCCAGAGAGAAATAGCCGTGACGCTAAACGCCAGCAGCGAAGTTTTTGTTTTCATCATTTGAATTTAAGCATCCAAACATATGTAGCAGGATGCCGCAGGCATACGATCGATAGCACGCGATAATCGTACGAAGTGCGACGTACCCCGGCAGGTCTTCGGGCTTGGTGTCGTTTATACTGGCAAAGACTTCCCATCATTAAGACAGTGTCTGCATTCGCAATCGCCACGACAATCCTTACCGCTGCGCGTCAGCTCCAGATTTACACTGGATTCCCTTTTAACTCTTCAGGAGGCCGGAAAGCGCATACTACGTTCAAGGATAATGGAAGTCCAGACTTCCGGAGTGCTAAACTAATGCTTTTCGCGACAATACTGGACATCGACGATCGAATCCCTACAATCGCCCGGCAAGTCAGACATTCAATCAGGAACGCATATGACGCCCGAACAATTACCCATCGAAAATTATGACGCCCAACTGGCGGAAAAAGTCACCCGTTTACAGGGGATGATGTCGCCATTTGCCGCGCCTGAGGTTGAGGTATTTCGTTCGCCGGTAAGTCATTACCGCATGCGTGCGGAGTTCCGCCTGTGGCATGACGGCGACGACATCTACCATATAATGTTTGATCAGCAGACGCGCGAACGCATTCGCGTCGACAGTTTCCCGGCGGCCAGCCAGCTGATAAACCGTCTGATGCCGCTGCTGATTGAGGCAATTCGCGATAACCGCGTATTACGCCGCAAACTGTTCCAGATCGATTATCTCTCGACAATGAGCGATCAAATCGTCGTCTCTCTGCTGTATCACCGTGCGCTGGATGATGAGTGGCAGCAGGAAGCGACTAAGCTGCGTGATGCTCTGCGCGCGCAAGGCATTAATCTGCATCTGATTGGTCGCGCCACCAAAACCAAAATCTGTCTCGATCAGGATTTTGTCGATGAGCGTTTGCCGGTCGCGGGCCGCGAGCTGATTTATCGTCAGGTCGAAAACAGTTTTACTCAGCCTAATGCGGCGATGAATATTCAGATGCTGGAGTGGGCGCTGGATGTGACGCAAGAGTCACAAGGGGATTTGCTGGAACTGTACTGCGGCAATGGCAACTTCTCGCTGGCGCTGGCCCGCAATTTCCGCAAAGTGCTGGCGACCGAGATTGCCAAACCGTCAGTGGCATCGGCGCAATACAATATCGCCGTTAACCAGATCGATAACGTACAGATTATTCGTATGTCAGCCGAAGAGTTTACCCAGGCGATGAACGGTGAACGCGAGTTTAACCGTCTGCAGGGCATCGATCTCAGCAGCTATCAGTGTGAGACCATTTTCGTCGATCCCCCGCGCAGCGGTCTGGATGCCGAAACGCTGAAGATGGTGCAGGCTTATCCGCAGATCCTCTATATCTCCTGTAATCCGGAGACCTTAAGCGAAAACCTGCAAACGCTGGCGCAGACCCATCAGGTGACAAGGCTGGCGCTGTTTGACCAGTTCCCTTATACCCACCATATGGAGTGTGGTGTGTTGCTGACCCGCCGCTAAACCAAAAACGGCGAACCGGGTTCGCCGTATTCACCGTTAACCGTTCTTCCGCGCCTTGATACGTAAGCCAATCCAGAACACCAGCGCCACCATCAAAATCGTCGGCACAAAGTTCGATCCGATATCCGGATGTTCCGCGCGCACAATCGCGCTGTACAGCAAAATACCAAGCAGGAAAAAAGCGGCGGCCAGCGAAGGCATGCCGTCGGGCATCGCCCGGTTGAGATAGCGCTGATGCAAACACCAGGCGGCAAGGCCCAGCGCAATCAGCGGAAAAATTGAAAACGGCACGATAGAACTAAAAAGCACGGTGAAAGAACCGTTAATCGACAGGCCAGTGATAAACGCCAGCACCAGAGTGCCTTTGTCCCGATGGGTGGTTTCAGTCATGTCATTATCCTTATCAACCAGCTTAAGTATTTGACTCCAGGGTAACCGCCAGCTTCTCTTGCTCACGGCGATACCAGTAATAAGCCCCTTTCGAGATCATCCGCAGCTGCAATACCAGCCGTTCTTCCAGCTGGCGGCGCTGGTCAGCATCGATATCCAGCGCTTCCGCACCGGCGTTAAACACGATGATCACCATGGCTTCGGCCTGCGCTTCGGTAAAGCTGCGCGGCATACGGTTTTCCAGCTCAAGATAATCCGCCAGCTCAGCGATAAAGTGCTGGATTTCACGCGCCACCGCCGCACGGAACGCGGCAGAGGTGCCGGAACGCTCACGCAGCAGCAACCGGAAAGCGTTAGGGTTATTGCCGATGAACTCCATAAAGGTGGCGACCGACGTGCGGATCACGCTGCCGCCTTTCGCAATACGCTGACGCGCCTGGCGCATCAGCTGGCGTAACATCAGGCCGCTTTCATCGACCATCGTTAACCCTAATTCATCTACATCACGAAAGTGACGATAAAATGAAGTCGGCGCAATACCGGCTTCACGTGCAACTTCACGCAGGCTGAGACTGGCAAAACTTCTTTCAGCACTCAATTGACTGAATGCCGCTTCAATCAGCGAACGTCGTGTACGTTCTTTTTGTTGTGCTCTGACGCCCATGTTTCTGCCTGTTTGACCTGCCGAAGCGGAACTATAGCAAACTTTTCAGCGTACAGTCCGATCAACTTTGTGAACGCCTGTTAACCTCTTTACTTTGGCAATTCGCGGCAAAAATGAGTGATCCGATTGGGATGTAAGCGGTGAGATGTTAGAATCTCGTTGTAAAAATGTAGATAAAATATAGGACGTATCGGTATGCAACAGTCTTACGATTACGATGCCATTGTTATTGGCTCCGGTCCTGGCGGTGAAGGCGCCGCAATGGGGCTGGTTAAACAGGGAGCGAGGATCGCGGTGATCGAGCGCTACCATAATATCGGTGGTGGCTGTACTCACTGGGGAACCATTCCGTCAAAAGCCCTGCGCCATGCGGTCAGCCGTATTATCGAGTTTAATCAGAACCCGCTCTACAGCGATCATAGCGTCCATATGCGATCCTCGTTTGCTGACATTCTTAATCACACCGAAAACGTTATCAGCCAGCAAACCCGCATGCGTCAGGGTTTCTATGAGCGTAACCATTGTGAGATGTTTCAGGGCGACGCCCATTTTATTGACGCAAACACGATTGAGATTGATTTTCCCGACGGCACCAAAGATCGTCTGACCGCCGGTAAGTTTGTTATCGCTTGCGGCTCACGCCCTTATCATCCGGTGGATGTCGATTTTACCCATCCGCGCATCTATGACTCCGACTCGATCCTCAATCTGCATCACGAACCTGGCCATGTGATCATTTATGGCGCCGGGGTGATCGGTTGTGAGTACGCATCGATCTTCCGTGGACTGAATGTCAAAGTCGATCTGATTAACACCCGCGATCGCCTGCTGGCGTTCCTTGATCAGGAGATGTCCGACTCACTCTCTTACCACTTCTGGAACAGCGGCGTGGTGATTCGTCATAACGAAGAGTTTGAGAAGATTGAAGGGGTGCAGGATGGCGTGATTGTCCACCTGAAATCCGGCAAGAAGGTAAAAGCCGATTGCCTGCTGTATGCCAATGGCCGTACCGGTAACACTGATTCACTGACGCTGGAAAACGTCGGCCTGGAAGCAGACAGCCGTGGACTGCTGAAGGTCAACAGCATGTACCAGACCGCACAGCCGCATATTTACGCGGTGGGCGATGTAATCGGTTATCCAAGCCTGGCGTCAGCGGCTTACGATCAGGGGCGTATTGCCGCGCAGGCGATTATTAAAGGCGAAGCAACCGCGCATCTGATTGAAGATATCCCGACCGGTATCTATACCATTCCGGAAATCAGCTCGGTGGGTAAAACCGAACAGCAGCTGACGGCGATGAAAGTGCCGTACGAAGTGGGCCGTGCGCAGTTTAAGCATCTGGCGCGGGCGCAGATTGTGGGTATGAATGTGGGTAGTCTGAAGATTCTGTTCCATCGGGAAACCAAAGAGATTTTGGGCATTCACTGTTTTGGTGAGCGCGCTGCCGAGATTATTCATATCGGCCAGGCGATTATGGAGCAGAAAAACGGTGGCAACACGCTGGAATACTTCGTGAATACCACCTTTAACTATCCGACGATGGCGGAAGCCTATCGGGTTGCAGCGCTAAACGGCTTAAACCGCCTGTTTTAAGCTATTGCCCATATAACTCTGCATATGGGTGCGAATCGCCTCTGCCAGCTGTTCATAACGGCTGCGCAGTGGTGAGCCAGGACGATAGACCAGCGCGATAGTGCGCTGCGGCTCCGGCTTATAGCAGGAGAGATAGCAGACGCCATCACGGATACGCTCATTCGGCACTGCCAGCGAAGGTAGCAGCGTGATGCCGCTGCCCGCTGCAACCATATTGCGCAGGGTTTCTAAACTGGTGGCGCGGAAGTGGGTATCTTCATCGGCGCCAGCCTGGAAACAGAAGCCCATTGCCTGATCGCGCAGGCAGTGACCATCTTCCAGCATCAGCAGTTTTTCACCGGCCAGCTCGGACATCGCAACACGATCGCGATCGTGCCACGGATGATCGGCATAGATCGCCAGCTTCATTGGCTCGTCGAACAGCGGTACTTCGATAAAGGCTTCGCTCTCTTTCACCAGCGCTAAAATCGCACAGTCCAGCTTACCGCTGTCCAGTTGCGCCAGCAGCTGCTGAGTCTGCGCTTCATGCAGATACATCTCCAGCTTCGGAAAGCCCTGATGCAGCATCGGCACAATTTGCGGCAGCAGATAAGGCCCCACCGTCGGGATCAGACCAATATGCAGCGGCCCGGACATCGCTTCGCCCTGCTGGCTAGCCATCTCTTTCAGCACTTTCACTTCACGTAACACCGTACGCGCCTGATCCACCAGCAGCAAACCCGCCTGTGTGAACAGAACCTTACGGCTGGTGCGCTCCAGCAGCATCACGCCTAATTCATCTTCCAGTTTACGAATTTGTCCGCTCAGCGTGGGCTGACTGACATGGCAGGAATCAGCAGCACGTCGAAAGTGACGATGCTCGGCTAACGCCACCAGATATTCCAGATCACGAATATTCATTATTATCCTCCGAGCCACGATAGTCCGTGGCGATAGATAGGATAGCAATCAACGATTATCCCTATCAAGCTGATATAGCAATAATGTCCAACATTCGGCAACGACCAGATTTATCCATTTAATTTTTGAGGTATTTTATGTTTGCTAGTCAGGAAGGTAAGTCCATCCCGCAAGTCACTTTTCACACACGTCAGGGCGATAGCTGGGTCGACGTTACAACTGATGAGCTGTTTAAAGATAAAACCGTCATTGTCTTTTCTCTGCCAGGCGCCTTTACGCCAACCTGCTCATCAAGCCATCTGCCACGCTACAACGAGCTGGCCACGGTGTTTGCTCAGCATGGCGTTGACAGCATTCTTTGCGTCTCGGTTAACGACACCTTTGTGATGAACGCATGGAAAGCCGATCAGCACGCCGATAACATCACCTTTATTCCGGACGGCAACGGTGATTTTAGCCGCGGCATGGAGATGCTGGTTGAGAAAGCCGATCTCGGCTTTGGCCCGCGCTCATGGCGTTATTCGATGCTGGTGCGTAACGGCGTGGTAGAAAAGATGTTTGTTGAGCCAAACAAGCCGGGCGACCCGTTTGAAGTTTCCGATGCAGATACCATGCTGCGTTACCTGGCGCCTGAATTTAAAGTGCAGGAATCCGTTTCACTGTTTACCAAACCGGGCTGTCCGTTCTGCACTAAAGCTAAACAGATGCTGCTGGATCGCGGAATTCAGTATGAAGAAATTGTGCTGGGACAGGATGCCACCACCGTTAGCCTGCGCGCAGTAAGCGGCCGCGCCACGGTGCCACAGGTGTTTATCGGCGGTCGCCATATTGGTGGCAGCGACGATCTGGAAAAGTTTTTTGCGGCGTAAAAACAGGGGAGCCGAAAACGGCTCCCCTGTAAATGTTCCGTAGGGGCGCCGTTCTCGCCGCCCGCTGCCTTAATTCAAACGCTGTTTCGCTTCACTAATCGCCAGCGCAACCTGCTGCGGCGACACGCCGCCTTTGGCTTTACGCTGGTCCAGACAAGACTGCAAGGCGAGGAAGGGATAAACGTCGTCGCCAATAACGCGGTTAAATTTCTGCAGATCCGCCAGCGACAGCGCTTCCAGCGCCACACCCTGACGGATCGCTTCAACCACCGCCTCACCGACAATATGGTGCGCTTCGCGGAACGGGATACCTTTAGCCACCAGATAATCCGCCAGTTCAGTCGCATTGGCATAACCCTGCTCGGCCGCTTCTTTACAACGCGGACGTTTCACCTGAATACCATCCAGCACCAGCGCCGCCATATGCAAACAGTCGGACCAGGTATCAAGCGCGTCAAACAGCCCTTCTTTGTCTTCCTGCATATCTTTGTTATACGCCAGCGGCAGGCCTTTCAGCGTCATCATCATCCCGGTCAGCGCGCCCTGTACGCGGCCACATTTGCCACGAATCAGTTCCAGCGCATCGGGATTTTTCTTCTGCGGCATCAGTGATGAGCCGGAAGTGACGCGATCTGACAGCTCCACAAAGCCCGCTTCACCGGTATTAAAGAAAATCAGGTCTTCAGCGAAACGTGACAGATGCACCATACCGATCGAGGCATCAGAGAGCAGCTCTAACACATGGTCGCGGTCGGATACGGTATCAAGGCTGTTACGGGTGGCGGAAGCAAAGCCTAACCAGCCAGCCAGTTGCTCGCGGTCGATGGCATAGGCGGTACCGGCCAGCGCACCGCAACCCAGCGGGCTGACATCCAGACGTTTCAGGGTATCCTGTAAACGGCTCTCATCACGTGCCAGCATCTCGACGTAAGCCAGGCACCAGTGCGCAAAAGTCACCGGCTGCGCGCGCTGCAAATGGGTATAACCCGGCATAACCGCGTCCTGATTGGCTTCAGCAGTGACGACCAGCGCCTGCTGCAACTGACGGGTGGCCGTCAGCAGTTCGCTGACCTGTTCTTTACACCAGAGTTTCAGATCGGTGGCGACCTGATCGTTACGACTACGGCCAGTGTGGAGTTTCTTACCCAGCGCGCCGACTTTGTCGATCAAACGCCCTTCCACCCAGCTGTGAATATCTTCAGCATCGCTTTCCAGAATCTGCTGCGGATTGGCGCGCACTTCTTCCAGCAATACGGTTAATGCAGCTTCTAATTGCTGCTGTTCTTCTGCGGTCAGCACGTTAACCGTGACCAGCGCTTTGGACCAGGCGACGGAACCGACAATATCCTGCTCTGCCAGACGATAGTCAAAGCGCAGCGAGTCGTTAAAAAGCTTGAAACGTTGATCTGCTGCCTGAGTAAACCGTCCACCCCAAAGTGCCATGTTAGTGCTCCGTTTGATAAAATTTAACCGGTGATGCCATTAAGACGGGCGGCGAAAACGCCGCCCGCAGAGAGTACAAATTATTTCTTTTCGTTCAGCGCGCGAATACGTGAAGAGAGCGAGAACAGACGGATAAAGCCGCCAGCATGACGATGGTCATACACTTCGTCTTCGCCGAAGGTGGCAAACTCTTCAGAGTACAGGCTGTTAGGGGATTTTTTCTGAATCGCCGTGACCTGGCCTTTGTACAGTTGCAGTACCACTTCGCCGTTCACTTCTTCCGCCAGCGCTTCAGCAGAAGCCTGCAGAGATTTACGCAGCGGGGCGAACCAGCGTCCGTCATACACCACGTAAGACATCTCATGGCCGAGCTGCTCACGCCATTTGAAGCTATCGCGATCCAGCACCAGCTGCTCAACAGCGCGCAGCGCGTTAACCATAATGGTACCGCCCGGGGTTTCGTAGCAGCCGCGAGACTTGATGCCCACCAGACGGTTTTCCACGATATCGATACGACCGATGCCATGCTTCGCGCCGATAGCGTTCAGTTTGTCCAGACAGCCGAACGGGCTAAGGGCTTCGCCGTTAACCGCAACTACACGGCCTTTTTCTACTGCAACCGTTACCTGCTCTGGCTGATCCGGTGCTTCCAGCGGATCCACGGTCCAAACCCAGCAATCTTTATTCGGTGCATTCCACGGGCTTTCCAGCACGCCGCCTTCGGTAGAGATATGCCAGGCGTTTTCGTCACGGCTGTAGATTTTTTCCAGCGACGCAGTGGTCGGGATATTACGCTCTTTCAGATAATCCAGCAGTGCTTCACGGGAACGCAGGTTCCACTCACGCCATGGCGCAACCACTTTCAGCTGTGGCGCCAGCGCGGTATAGGTGGTTTCGAAACGTACCTGGTCGTTACCTTTACCGGTCGCGCCGTGGCACAGTGCATCCGCACCCACTTTCAGCGCCAGCTCAACCTGCGCTTTAGCGATAATTGGACGCGCCATCGAGGTGCCCAGCAGATAAGTGCCTTCGTACAGCGCGCCAGTTTGCAGCACCGGATAGACGTAATCACGGATAAACTCTTCACGCAGATCCACCACGTGACACTCAGAAGCGCCAGACTGCAGAGCTTTCTGCTCAACGCCTTCCAGATCGCCACGCTCCTGGCCAATATCCGCCACAAAGGCAACCACTTCACAGCCACCGTAATTCTCTTTCAGCCATGGAATAATTGCTGAGGTATCCAAACCACCGGAGTAAGCCAGAACGATTTTTTTAATGCCTTGGTTTTGCATCTTTTAATCCTTGAATATAAAGCGTTTCGTTATGCGAGAATCCGGGTGCCAATGGACACACCGTTAAATAAAGTTGGCAGTTGTTCTGCATTGCGCCAGCTGGCAATGTCTACCGGACGGCCCAGCGTACGGGCGGCATCCAGTGCGGCGTTCACTTTCACAATCATGCCATCGGTAATAATGCCCTGCGCGATCAGCTGCTCAGCTTTTGCCGCCGTCATCTCTTCGATGCGCTGACCTTTACCATCCAGAATGCCGCTGACATCGGACAGCAGAATCAGATCGGCGCCAAGGGTGGCCGCCAGCGCGGTGGCTGCCTGGTCAGCATTGACGTTCATCAGCTCACCTTCTGCGGTGATGCCAATCGAGCTAATCACCGGCAGAAAACCGCCCGCCAGCAGGGAGTTGATCAATACCGGTGAACCCGGCGTGGCATTGCCGACGTGACCCAGCGCTTCATCCAGTTGCGTCACGTTGACGCTGCTACCGTCACCGAGGCACAGGCCAACAGCATTGATAGCATATTTTTTTGCCCACGCCAGCAGCGTTTTGTTGGCGGTACCTGCCAGCGCGCCAGTGATAATATCAATCTGATCCGGCGGGGTAACACGCAGGCCGTTCTTTTTCTCTACCGGCAGCGCCAGTTTCTTCATCAGTTCGTCAACCAGGCAGCCGCCGCCGTGCACGATCAGCAGCGGACGCTGATGCGATTCACGGTAGGTCACCAGCGCGTCAAACAGACGCGCCAGCGCCTCTTCGCTATCTAACAACACGCCGCCCAGTTTGATAATTAATGGATTAGTCATGGTGTGCTCAAACTCGCCTGTTAAATAAGTGACTGCGTTTCAGGGAAGCCGAAACGAATATTTAAACACTGAACCGCCTGCGATGAAGCGCCTTTCAGCAGATTATCTTCCACCGCCACGATGATCAAATGCTCGCCCTGGATCGCAAAACCGATATCGCAGAACGGCAGGCCTACAACCGCTTTCAGCTCCGGCACGCCCTGCTGATAGACACGCACCAGCGGTTTATCGTGATAGGCGTTATGGAAGGCTTCCGCTACATCTACACGCGTCACGCCGGCCTTCACCCGGCAGGTGATGGTTTCGAGAATACCGCGCGGGAAGTTGCCGAGATGCGGGTTGAAAATCACCGGCACGCCAAGATGCGCCGCGATTTCCGGCTGATGGCGATGGGCAAACAGGTTGTACGCTTTCAGGCTGACTTCGCAGAAGCTGGTATTCATGCTGGCCTTACGACCGGCGCCGCTGACGCCGCTGGTGGCGTTAATTACCGGCCACTGCGCGTTATTCAGCAGATCGGCGGCGACCAGCGGTTTCAGCGCCAGCTGCGCGGCCGTCGGATAACAACCCGGCACCGCAATCAGCTGCGCTTCTTTGATTTTGTCATGCTGCCACTCCGCCAGACCGTACACCGCTTTATCCAGCCACTGCTGATGCTGATGGGTAAAGCCGTAGTATTGGGTAAAGAAGTTTTCGTCGTTGACGCGGAAAGCGCCCGAGAGATCGAACACCACGCAGCCCGCTTTAAGGAATTCTGGCGCCAGATCGTGGCTGACTTCGTGGGCAGTCGCCAGAAACACCACATCCACTTTACCGGCGTACTCAGCAGGATCGCTCAGCGGCTGCAATGGCAGATCGATCACCCCTTTCAGCTGCGGGTGAAGATCGGAAAGTAACTTTCCGGCATCCGGACTTTGCGCTGAAACCGCTAAAGCGGTTATGTTCATATGCGGATGGCGATTCAGAAAGGTCGCGAGCTCTACACCAGCGTATCCACTGGCGCCTACAATCAGCGTATTCAACATCAGGCTGTATACCTTCTTACAGTCACAAAATTCCGGGTTGCAGCCTGCTGGCTCCTCACCGACGAAGTCAGGCGTTTTTTTATTCAGGAACCAATTAACCGTTTCCTTAAGCCTGACGATAATGTATTTTTATTCACTATTACTGCATGAATATTGATACTATCCTAACTCAAGGACTGTCAACAGTGAAGACAAAATTACCCCCTTTTATTGAACTCTACCGCCAGTTGATCGCTATACCGTCAATCAGCGCCACCGACAGCGCGCTCGATCAGAGTAATGAAACTTTAATCAATTTACTGGCCGGCTGGTTTCGTGACCTTGGCTTCAGTGTTGAAGTGCAGCCAGTGCCGGGAACGCGCCATAAATTTAATATGCTGGCGAAAAGCGGCGCCGGCGCCGGTGGTCTGCTGTTAGCCGGTCACAGCGACACCGTCCCTTATGATGATGGCCGCTGGACCCGTGATCCTTTTACCCTGACTGAACACGATAACAAGCTGTATGGTCTGGGCACTGCCGATATGAAAGGCTTCTTTGCCTTTATTCTTGATGCGCTGCGTGATGTGGATACTTCCACACTGGAAAAACCGCTGTATATCCTCGCTACCGCAGATGAAGAGACCACCATGGCGGGCGCCAGCTACTTTGCTAAGTCCACTACCCTGCGTCCTGACTGCGCCATTATCGGCGAGCCGACATCGCTGAAGCCGGTGCGCGCCCATAAAGGCCATCTGTCGCAGGCGATTCGTATTGAGGGGCAGTCTGGCCACTCCAGCGATCCAGCCCGCGGCGTCAACGCGATTGAGCTGATGCACGAGAGCATTGGCCATCTGATGAATCTGCGCAACACGCTGAAAGAGCGTTATCACCACGACGGCTTTGCCATCCCCTATCCGACGATGAACTTTGGCCATATTCATGGTGGCGATGCGGCAAACCGTATTTGCGCCTGCTGTGAGTTGCATATGGATATTCGTCCGCTGCCGGGACTGACGCTGAGCGATCTTGATGGTCTGTTGAATGAAGCGCTGGCACCGGTGAGTGAGCGCTGGCCAGGCCGGTTGACCGTTGGTGAACTGCATCCGCCCATTCCTGGCTACGAATGCCCGCCCGATCATCAGCTGGTGCAGGTAGTGGAGAAACTGCTGGGAACACCAACCGAAGTGGTGAACTACTGCACCGAAGCGCCGTTTATCCAGCAGGTCTGTCCGACGCTGGTACTGGGTCCGGGTTCAATTAATCAGGCGCATCAGCCCGATGAGTTTATCGATATGGCGTTTATTAAGCCGACGCGCGAACTGATTGCACAAGTCGTGCAGCACTTTTGCCATTAACCAGCAATAACTGGGGTATTTGGCTGGCTATTCGGCCAGTTACCCCTGATTTATTCCGTGTTTAGCGATAAGAATAACTTATCTCACCTTGATGTAATTAAATTTCATAAATTACCGTCATTTAGCTGCAGGATAGCGCCTGTTTAAGTCATTTGACGAATGGATAGTTACATGGCTAGATAAAAGACGAAGTTATGCCGGCGACGGTGAAATAAAGTTACAGAAAAATATAAGGGTGTCAGGGGTCATATGAACGAACAATATTCCGCAATGCGAAGTAATGTCAGTATGCTCGGCAAACTGCTCGGGGATACGATAAAGGATGCGCTGGGAGAGAACATCCTCGACCGGGTGGAAACCATCCGCAAACTCTCCAAGTCATCCCGCGCGGGAAATGACGCCGATCGTCAGGAATTGCTGAATACGCTGCAAAACCTGTCGAATGATGAATTGCTGCCGGTAGCGAGAGCATTCAGTCAGTTTCTGAATCTGACCAATACCGCCGAGCAGTACCACACCATCTCACCAAAAGGTGAAGGCGCAAATAATCCTGAGATGCTGGCAAAGGTGTTTGATCGCCTGAAACAGCAACCCGATCTCAGCGAAGAGGCCGTCCGTGAAGCCATTGAGTCGCTGTCACTGGAGCTGGTGCTCACTGCACACCCGACTGAAATCACCCGTCGCACCCTGATTCACAAACTGGTTGAAGTTAATACCTGCCTGAAGCAGCTCGACCATAATGACCTGTCGGATTACGACCGTGGACAGATTATGCGCCGCCTGCGTCAGCTGGTGGCCCAGGCCTGGCACACCGATGAGATCCGTAAATATCGTCCATCGCCGGTCGATGAAGCCAAATGGGGCTTTGCGGTCGTGGAAAATAGCCTGTGGGAAGGTGTCCCCAACTTCCTGCGCGAACTGAATGAGCAGGTCGAAGCCTCCTTTGGTTACAAACTGCCGGTCGACTTTGTGCCGGTGCAGTTTACCTCGTGGATGGGCGGCGATCGCGATGGCAATCCAAATGTCACCGCCGATATTACCCGCCATGTATTGCAGTTAAGCCGCTGGAAAGCCACCGACCTGTTCCTGCGTGATATCGCGGTGCTGGTTTCTGAGCTGTCGATGTCAGAATGTACGCCTGAAGTGCGCAAGCTGTGCGGTAATCCGGAAGCGCTGGAGCCGTACCGTGAAATTATGAAGCATCTGCGCAGCCAGCTGACTAATACCCAGGCTTATCTGGAAGCGCGCCTGAAAGGCGAACGCCTGCCGCGTCCAGCCGATCTGCTGATTTCCAATGATCAGCTGTGGGATCCGCTCTATACCTGTTATCAGTCACTGCAGGCGTGCGGCATGGGTATTATCGCCAACGGCCAGCTGCTGGATACCATGCGTCGCGTGAAATGCTTCGGCGTGCCGCTGGTGCGAATTGATATCCGTCAGGAGAGCACCCGCCATACTGAAGCTATTGCTGAAGTGACGCGTTATCTCGGCCTTGGTGATTACGAAAGCTGGTCAGAAGCGGATAAACAGGCGTTTCTGATCCGCGAACTGAACTCCAAACGTCCGCTGTTGCCACGCCAGTGGGAACCGAGCGCCAATACCCATGAAGTACTGGAGACCTGCCGCGTCGCCGCACAGGCGCCGAAAGGTTCGATTGCCGCCTATGTGATCTCGATGGCGAAGACGCCGTCGGACGTGCTGGCGGTGCATCTGCTGTTAAAAGAAGCCGGTATTCCGTTCGCCATGCCGGTGGCGCCACTGTTTGAAACCCTTGATGACCTGAATAACGCCAACGATGTGATGAGCCAGCTGCTCAGCATTGACTGGTATCGCGGCTTTATCCAGGGCAAACAGATGGTGATGATTGGCTATTCTGACTCGGCAAAAGACGCCGGGGTGATGGCCGCTTCCTGGGCGCAGTATCAGGCGCAGGACGCATTAATCAAAACCTGCGAGAAAGCGGGTATCGCCCTGACGCTGTTCCACGGACGCGGCGGCACTATCGGCCGTGGCGGCGCACCGGCGCAGGCGGCGCTGCTGTCACAGCCGCCGGGCAGCCTGAAAGGTGGTCTGCGTGTCACCGAACAGGGTGAGATGATCCGCTTTAAATACGGGCTGCCGGAAATCACCATTTCCAGTCTGTCGCTGTATACCGGTGCGATTCTGGAAGCAAACCTGCTGCCACCGCCGGAGCCGAAGAAAGAGTGGCGCAGCATTATGGACCAGCTGTCGAGAGTCTCCTGCGATATGTACCGTGGCTATGTCCGCGAAAATGCTGACTTTGTGCCTTATTTCCGTTCGGCGACGCCGGAACAGGAGCTGGGCAAACTGCCGCTCGGTTCACGCCCGGCCAAACGTCGTCCGACCGGCGGCGTTGAGTCACTGCGCGCTATTCCATGGATCTTCGCCTGGACGCAGAACCGTCTGATGCTGCCCGCCTGGCTGGGCGCTGGCGCCGCATTGCAGAAAGCAATGGAGCAGGGTCATCAGGATCAGCTGGAAACCATGTGCCGTGACTGGCCGTTCTTCTCCACCCGTCTTGGCATGCTGGAGATGGTGTTCTCGAAAGCCGATCTGTGGCTGGCGGAATATTACGATCAGCGTCTGGTGGATACCTCACTGTGGCCGCTGGGCAAACAGCTGCGTGATCAGCTGGACTCCGATATCAAAGCGGTGCTGACAATCGCCAATGATTCACATCTGATGGCCGACCAGCCGTGGATTGCGGAATCTATTGCCCTGCGTAACGTCTATACCGACCCGCTGAACGTATTGCAGGCCGAACTGTTGCATCGTTCGCGTCAGCAGGAGCAAAGTGGTGGTGAAGTGGATGCCCGCGTCGAGCAGGCGCTGATGGTGACTATCGCCGGTGTGGCGGCGGGAATGCGTAATACGGGTTAATCTCGTTCAACATCATACGGGCGGCGAGAACGCCGCCCCTACATAATTCTCTGATTACTCTGTAGGGGCGGCGTTTTCGCCGCCCAAGCCGGTCAGACCGCCGCTGTCGGACGCACACCCAGCGTATGACAAATAGCGTAACTCATTTCCGCGCGGTTCAGCGTATAGAAATGGAAATCCTTCACCCCTTCGCGGCTAAGGATCTTCACCATATCCATCGCCACATTGGCGCCGACCATTTTGCGCGTCTCAGGATCATTATCCAGCCCTTCAAACATCGCGGTCATCCAGCCCGGCACACGCACGTTGGTCATGGTGGCAAAACGCTGTAGCTGCTTAAAGTTCGATACCGGCAGAATGCCCGGGACAATTTCGACATCAATACCGGTTGATACGCAGCGGTCACGAAAGCGCAGATAGCTTTCGACATCAAAGAAGAACTGAGTGATTGCGCGACTGGCGCCGGCATCAATTTTACGCTTCAGGTTAATCAGATCCGACTGCGCGCTTTTCGCTTCCGGATGCACTTCCGGGTAAGCCGCGACCGAGATATCAAAGTCACCGACTTCTTTTAACAGCGCCACCAGGTCGGCGCCGTACATTTCCGGCTTGCCGCTGCCCGGCGGCAGGTCACCGCGCAGCGCCACGATATGGCGAATACCGTTGTTCCAGTAATCCTGGGCAATGCTACGCAGTTCATCACGGGAAGCATCGATACAGGTCAGATGCGGTGCCGCCTCAAGGCCGGTGCGATCTTTAATCCCTTTAATAATACTGTGGGTGCGGTCACGCTCGCCGGAGTTAGCGCCATAGGTGACGGAAACGAATTTTGGTTTCAGGCTGCTTAAGCGATCGATAGAGCTCCACAAAGTCTGTTCCATTTCACTGGTGCGCGGCGGGAAAAATTCAAAAGAGACATTAATCTGGCCACTAATCTCTGCCAGGCTCTGATTTAATGCTTCGCGCTGGTTGGCGTGAAAGAAACTCATAACTGCTACCTCATCAATCGCTTTATGTCAGTATGACGGCGTAAGCTGACATCCATACGTTTAGACGTCCAGACACTCAAAATGAACGATTCTGGTTAAATCGTCAACAGAAAAGTGATCAACATGCGTGACAAATTTTCAGCGAAGATGAAAGAAATTCAGGATGGCGCGGCAGATTGAAAAATGGCCAGACAACGTCCGGCCATCAGTGACAGGCAGAGGAAACTACAGCAATTGCGCCAGCCGATTGATATCTGACTGAATTGCGCCAGCGGTCACGTCGCGTCCGGCGCCGGGACCACGAATCACCAGCGGATTATCGCGATACCAGCGGCTTTCGATAGCGAAGACGTTATCGCACGGCAGCAATGACGCCAGCGGATGCTCCGGGCGTACCGCTTCCACGCCGACACGCGCTTTACCGTTAGCATCGAAGCGCGCGACATAGCGCAATACCAGCCCCATCTCCTGCGCTGCTTCTAACCGCTGCACCATCTGGTCGTTTAACACTTCACCATTTTCAAAGAAGTGATCGACCGACTCGCTTTCACAGCCCGCAGGCACCAGCGACTCGACACGCACCTGATCCGGTTCGATGTTATAGCCCGCTTCACGCGCCAGAATCACCAGCTTACGCATCACGTCCTGACCGGAGAGGTCAACGCGCGGATCCGGCTCGGTTAAGCCCTGCTGCCACGCCTGATCCACCAGCTCGGTAAACGGCACCGTGCCATCAAACTGTAAAAACAGCCACGAAAGCGTACCGGAGAAAATACCGCTGATCGCCAGAATGCTGTCGCCGCTTTCGCGCAGATCGCGCACCGTATGGTTAACCGGCAACCCGGCGCCGACAGTGGCGTTATACAGCCAGTGACGGCCGGTTTTGGCAAAAGCATCGCGGATCTGACGGTACGTCTGGCTGTCAGAGGCGCCCGCCACTTTATTGGCGCTAATCACATGGAAACCGTGGCTGGCGAAATCAAGATACTGTCCGGCTAATGGCGCGCTGGCGGTGACATCCAGCACCACCAGATCGTCAAACGGATGCGCGCGCATCCACAAGAACAGCGACTCTTCATCCTGTTCCACCGCTTCATCTTCAAAGAACGCCAGCGCCCGGCTGGCATCCAGCCCGTCATAGCTCAGCAGACTGCGGCGGCTATCCACTACCCCGGTCAGTACAAATTCAAATCCGGTGCGGGCTGAAAGGATTTCATGTTCACGCGCAAACAGCTCCAGCCAGCGCGAACCGATATTGCCTTTGCCAAACAGCACCAGGCCGATTCGTTTTTCTGCACGGAACAGCGACTGATGCAGGCCCTGGATCAGATGCCCGGTAGGGCCAACGCGCAATACCGCCACCAGGCTGATACTGTCCTCTGACTGCCAGATAAACTCTACCGGCTGGTCTTTAATCTGCTGCCAGAAACGGTGGCTGTGCAGTGGATTACGGCTGACGCCTGCGCCGACCAGCGCCACCAGCGCCAGACCGTCGCGCAGCTGCAGGTGGCCCGGCAAACCGGCATCCTGCAAAATATCCAGCGCACTGTTAACCACTTCCGAGGTATAGCACAGCTGCAACAGGTTCCGATCCGGATGCACACCGGTCGCCAGAGGACGCACCTGCGCGCGTTTCAGCAGCAGGTCGATCTGTTTATGCAGACTGGTGAAATCATGGGATGGCGGCACCTGAAACTCAATCAGGCAGACATCATCATGGCTGGTGACAATACGTGCGCCAGTACCGGAAGCCAGTACGCGTTCAATACGGGTGGAACCCTGCTCGGGCTGATAGCTACAGCGCAGTTGCAGATCGATATCGCTGCCGGAAACCGGCTGCAGGGTGCGGGTATGCAGTACCGGCGCGGCTAAACGCGCCAGTTCACTGGCTTCATCAAGACGCAGTAACGGCAGCAGGCAGGCATCTTTCACTTTGCGCGGGTCAGCGCTGTACACCCCGGCGACATCACTCCAGATGGTGACGCGGGAGGCACCAGCCAGCGCGCCAATCTGCGTGGCGGAGTAGTCGGAACCATTACGACCCAGCAACACGGTCTCACCCGCTTCATTGCGGCAGATAAAACCGGTCACCACCAGCCGCTTATGCGGATGCTGCGCCATCAGCTGTTGCAGCAGTGGCCAGGATTTCCCCTCATCCACCTGCGGCTGCGCGGCGCGTTCGGCACGCAGAAAATCGCGGGCATCCAGCCAGCCCGCTTCCATATCGCGCTGATTAAGCACCGCCGCCATTAACCGTGCCGACCATACTTCACCGTGGCCCACAACTTCGGCATACACCGCATCGCTGATTTTGCCATCCAGCAACGCCGCCAGCTTTTCCAGATCGTGAATAAATTCGGCAACCATCGGTTCGGCAAATTCAGCAGGCAGCAGGCCGGTAATCAGTTCCGTTTGATAACGACGCAGCGCCTGTTGCACCTGATGAGCCGACAGCCGATCGTTCTGGCTGAGTTTCAGCCAGCTAATCAGCTGATTGGTGGTGCTACCGGCGGCCGAGACCACCATCAGATCGCCCGGCTGGCTGTAATCCGCCATAATCCCGGCCACGCGCTGATAACATTTGGCATCGGCCAGACTGCTGCCGCCAAATTTATGCAACTGCCGCGTGTTGTGCGTCCCTGCTACTGCTGAAATACTCATGATTACCTCTCGGCCGCTACCCGGAATGCATTATCCAGATCGGCTATTAAATCTTCGTGATCCTCAATGCCAACAGAAATACGCAGCAGCGACTCTGAAATTCCCGCTTCGGCCCGCGCCTCCGCCGACATACCCGCATGGGTCATGGTGGCCGTGTGGGAAATCAGACTTTCCACGCCGCCCAGCGATTCTGCCAGGGTAAAGAGTTCCAGCGCTTTCAGGAAGCGGCGAATTCTCTGCTCATCGCCATCCAGCTCAAAACTCAGCATCGCGCCGAAGCCACGCTGCTGACGTACTGCGTATTGATGGCCGACATTTTCCGGCAGTGAAGGATGATACAACTTTTTCACTAAAGGTTGTTGCTTCAGGTAATCAACAATTGCCAGCGCATTGCGCTGCGCCGCCGCCATACGCGGCGCCAGAGTGCGCATACCACGCAGCAGCAGGTAACTGTCGAATGCCCCGCCGGTAACACCGATATTATTTGCCCACCATGCCAGTTCGGTGGCCATTGCGGCCTCTTTCGCCACCACCGCGCCAGCCACCACATCTGAGTGGCCATTAAGGTATTTGGTGCAGGAGTGAAGCACTAAATCAGCGCCCAGCGCCAGCGGGTTTTGCAGCGCCGGACTGAGGAAAGTGTTATCCACTACGCTGATGGCGCCGGCATCACGCGCCGCCTTACAGATTGCCGCAATATCCACCACCCGCAGCAGCGGGTTGCTTGGGCTTTCAATCAGCACCAGCTTCGGTTTTTCCGCCAGCGCCGCCTGCAATGCCGCCGCGTCATTCTGGTCGACAAACTTAACGCGATACGCGCCACGCTTACTCAGACTGTCGAACAGGCGATAGCTGCCGCCATAGCAGTCATGTGGGGCGACCAGCAGATCGCCAGGTTTCAGGAACACCGTACACACCAGATGAATCGCCGACATACCGGTATTGGTCATCACCGCGCCCGCTCCACCTTCCAGCTCCGCCAGCGCACGCTGCACCACATCACGCGTCGGGTTGCCGCGACGGGAATAGTCATGGGCGCGTGGCTGGTTGAAGTCGGTAAAGTTATAAGTACTGGAGAGATGAATCGGTGGGACAACGCAGCCATATTGCTCGTCATCATTCAAACCGCTACGTACTGCGATAGTTGCCTGTTTACGCGTCATGGTGCTCACTGTTCCTGACTAAAATAAGAAGAGTGACAGGATAGCATCATGGTAATAGACGTCAATACATCTGGACATCTAAATGTCTTTGCGTATAGATTGAGCAAAGACACAATACCCGTTAATATTACGCGGTATATTTGCCCCACCCGCCTCCCTGCTGACATTTATTAGTGAGAAGCGGCAAGATCGGGCATAATTAGCCGATTTCCGGCAACTCCACATTCAAATGATAATGATTAAGGTAACCCATGGCTGAATGGAACGGCGAATATATCAGCCCTTACGCTGAGCACGGTAAGAAGAGCGAGCAGGTTAAGAAGATTACAGTTTCTATTCCGCTGAAAGTTCTGAAGATTTTGACCGATGAGCGTACGCGCCGTCAGGTAAATAACTTACGTCACGCGACCAATAGCGAATTGCTGTGCGAAGCGTTTCTGCACGCATTTACCGGTCAGCCGTTGCCGGATGATGTCGATCTGCGCAAAGAACGTAGCGATGAAATTCCCGAAGAAGCAAAAGCCATTATGCGGGAAATGGGTGTCGATCCCGATACCTGGGAATATTAATCCTCTTTCCGTACTATACGGGCGGCCATCTTTTTCACGCAGATGGCCGCCCGTGGCTTTTCTGGCGCTGAATGTCAGCCATAAAAAAACCCGCCATGGCGGGTTTTTTCTTATTAATAAAACCGCAGTGGTTTTATTAAGCTTTGCTGCCTGGGATGCTGAAACGCTTGTTGAAGCGGTCAACACGGCCACCGCTAGCAACGTCACGCTGCTTACCGGTGTAGAACGGGTGACATTTGCCACAAACGTCCAGGTTCAGATCGCGACCGACAGTAGAGCCGATTGTGATTTCGTTACCGCAAGAACATTTAGCAGTAACTTCAGTATATTTAGGGTGAATACCTTTTTTCATGGGAAAACCTCAGTTAAGGCCGCGTCGCTCTCCCGTGCCAGGAAAATTCCTGCACCGGCACCACACGAAGATTAAAAAAATTAGGTGTCATTGATACTAAAACACGGTATCAAAGGCGGCGAACTATACAGAAAGTCGCCAGCGCCTGCAATCGAATCCGCACATTGCAGGCCACACAGTGTACACTATCTCGTCATTTTTTTCATCCGGATGAATTCATGCCCGTTGTTCAGGTCGCGCTGCCCGTACCCCTTGCCCGTAATTTTGACTATCTGCTGCCCGATCACCTCCATGCGGTGGTGGGCGGACGCGTGAGCGTACCTTTTGGGAAACGCAAAGCGACCGGCATTGTGGTCGGCATCAGCGAAAGCAGCGACTTTCCTGTCGACCAGTTAAAAGCGGTGCATGAGGTTCTCGATCGGCAATCCCTGTTCCCGCCTTCCCTGTGGCGCATTCTGCTGTGGGCGGCTGACTATTATCATTTTCCGCTGGGCGAAGTGTTATTCCATGCCATTCCGGTGCTGCTGCGTCAGGGGAAGCCGGCGCAGGAAGCGCCGTTGTGGCAATGGTTTATCAGCGAACTGGGACGTGAAACCGCCCCTGAAAGCCTGAAGCGCGCGCCGAAACAGCAACAGGCATTAGCCGCGCTGCGCCAGCGTCCGATTTACCGCCATGAAGTCACGCAGCAGGAGATTACCGACGCCACCCTGCAGGCGATGCGCGCCAAAGGTTTATGCGAGCTGCGTGAGCATCAACGCGCCGCGGAAGACTGGCGCACTCACTTTGCGGTAAAAGGTGAGCGCCTGCGGCTTAATACCGAACAGGCCACCGCCGTCGGCGCCATACGCAGCGAAGACGACCACTTTGCCGCCTGGTTACTGGCCGGGATTACCGGCTCCGGTAAAACCGAGGTCTATCTCAGCATTCTGGAGAATGTGCTGGCCAGCGGTCGTCAGGCGCTGATTATGGTGCCGGAAATTGGCCTGACGCCGCAAACCATCGCCCGCTTTCGCGAACGCTTTGACGCGCCGATCGACGTGCTGCACTCAGCGCTGAACGACAGCGAGCGCATGGCGGTGTGGTTACGCGCGCGCAGCGGTGAAACCGCCATTGTGATTGGCACCCGCTCCTCACTGTTTACACCCTTCGCCCGACTGGGAGTCATCGTGATCGATGAAGAGCATGACAGCTCGTATAAACAGCAGGAGGGCTGGCGCTATCAGGCGCGCGATCTGGCGGTGTTCCGCGCGCGCGAAGAGGACATCCCGATAGTGATGGGTTCAGCGACTCCGGCGCTGGAGACGCTGCAAAATGTGCAGATGGGTAAATATCGTCAGCTGAATCTGAGTAAACGCGCCGGGAATGCCCGGCAGGCCACTCAACAACTGATTGATCTAAAAGGTGTGAAACTGGAAGGCGGCCTGTCGCCAGCGCTGATCCAGAAAATTCGCCAGCATCTGCAGGCCGATAACCAGGTTTTACTGTTTCTGAATCGCCGCGGCTTCTCGCCGGCGCTGCTGTGCCACGAGTGTGGCTGGATTGCCGAATGCCAGCGCTGCGATCACTACTACACGCTGCATCAGAACCAGCGCCAGCTGCGCTGCCACCACTGCGACAGCCAGCGCCCGGTGCCGCATCAGTGCCCGCAATGCGGTTCAACCCATCTGGTGCCGGTCGGTCTTGGCACAGAACAGCTGGAGCATAATCTGGCGGCGCTGTTCCCCACTACCCCGCTGTCGCGTATCGACCGTGATACCACCAGCCGTAAAGGGGCGCTGGAGCAGCATCTGAATGAAGTGCATCGCGGCGGCGCGCGCATTCTGATCGGCACCCAGATGCTGGCGAAAGGTCACCACTTCCCCGATGTCACGCTGGTGTCACTGCTCGATGTTGATGGCGCGCTGTTTTCTGCCGACTTCCGCTCTGCCGAACGCTTTGCTCAGCTCTATACTCAGGTCGCCGGACGTGCCGGGCGCGCCGGAAAACAGGGCGAGGTGCTGTTACAGACGCACCATCCGGATCATCCGCTGCTGCAAACCTTACTGCACCAGGGTTATGACGCCTTTGCCCAACAGACGCTGCAGGAGCGTAAAACGGTGTTTTTACCGCCCTTTACCAGCCATGTGCTGATCCGCGCTGAAGATCACGACAATCAACAGGCATCCGCCTTCCTGCATCAGCTGCGGAATCTGTTTGAGGCCAGCCCGTTAAAAGATGAGGCGTTATGGGCAATGGGGCCGGTACCGGCGCTGCTGGCGAAACGTAGCGGACGCTATCGCTGGCAGCTGCTATTGCAACACCCTTCACGGGCGCTGTTGCAGCGTTTGCTGAAAAGCAGTTTACCACTGGTCAGCACCTTGCCGCTGGCGCGCAAGGTGAAATGGACACTCGATGTGGATCCCACTGAAAGCTGATGAATGACTGACGACGACAACAGTTGTGCGAGCAGGATCGAAAAAAGTCGCACAAGTCACACTTTTTATGCAAATTAAGTAACAGCACCCGGCGCAATCTGTTAAGAATGAGATGACCATCAGCTAATGGCCGCAGAAAGTGGCGATGAAAATCTAAAGAAAATTCAGTTGGTCAGGCCAGCTTCGCTGGCGTGAGGAGAAAAGTGTTGGAGCAGAATCAACAGACAACGGCAGCCACCATGAAAGACGTGGCTGAAAGAGCAGGCGTATCAACGGCCACCGTGTCACGCGCACTGATGAACCCGGAGAAGGTTTCAGTCGCAACGCGACAGAAAGTGGAGCAGGCGGTGATTGACGTCGGCTACTCGCCACATGCGCTGGCGCGCAACGCCAGACGTAGCGAATCACGCACCATCCTGGTTATTGTGCCGGACATCTGCGATCCCTTTTTCAGCGAAATTATTCGCGGCATTGAAGTGACTGCCGCGCAGGAAAACTATCTGGTGCTGATTGGCGACTGCGCCCATCAGAATCAGCAGGAAACCTCATTTTTAAATCTGATGCTGACGCGGCAAATCGATGGCATGGTGCTGCTCGGCTCGCAGGTACCCTTTGATACCGGAATAGAAGAGCAACGCAATCTGCCGCCGATGGTGATGGCCAATGAGTTTGCACCGGAACTGGAACTGCCAACGGTGCATATCGACAACCTCACCGCTGCGTTTGAAGCCGTTAATCATCTGCATCAGCTGGGTCATCGCCGTATCGCCTGTATTGCCGGGCCAGAAGAGATGCCGCTGTGCCACTATCGCTTGCAGGGTTATATCCAGGCGCTGCGGCGTAATGGCCTGCCGGTAGAGCCGGAATATATTGTGCGCGGCGATTTTACTTTTGAAGCCGGCGCCAGGGCGCTGAAGCAGCTGATGGCTCTGCCGCAGCCACCCGATGCGCTGTTCTGCCATAGCGACATTATGGCGCTGGGCGCGATGTCGCAGGCCAAAAGCAGCGGCCTGCATGTACCGCAGGATCTGTCGCTGGTAGGCTTTGACGACATCGAACTGGCTCGTTACAGTGACCCGCAACTGACCACTGTCGCGCAACCGCGTTTTAATATTGGTCGTGAAGCGATGCTATTGTTACTGGAACAGCTGCAGGGAAAAGTGGTCAGCAATGGCTCCCGTTTGCTTGATTTTGAACTAAAAATCCGCGGCAGCAGCGCACGCGCCACCCGGCATAAGTAGCCGGAAATTTTCCTGATACGGTGAGATTCAGCCGATTCCTGGGTGACTCACTGCTGGTCAAACTTCCAGCCCTTGAGTAACATGTCCGGCTAATCGCCAGGCTCATAAAGTGCTGACTTTTCGCACGCATTGCAAATTTTTGCCCGGCGTGCCTTTTCTTATTTGATATTAGCGGAACGATAGTGGCACAAAAAGATTATGTAGGCCGCGGGCGTTCGACAGGGACGCGTCGCAAAAAACCCACCGGCCGCAGCAAAAAACGCAGCAGTGGTTCAGGTGTTTCCAAATTTATGGTGGTACTGGCAGTCGCGGTATTGATCGCTTTTATCGGTGTGCTGTGGTTTCTCGCTCACCACAAGAAAGACGATACGCCGGTTATCCCTAACCACAAAGCCGCAGGTAATGGCTTGCCGCCAAAACCGGAAGAGCGCTGGCGCTACATTAAAGAGCTGGAAAATCGTCAGATTGGCGTGCCGTCACCGACAGAACCTTCTGCTGGTGGCGAAGTGCATTCCCAGACTCAGCTGACTGACGAGCAGCGCCAGCTGCTGGAGCAGATGCAGGCCGATATGCGCCAGCAGCCGACGCAGCTAAACGAAGTACCGTGGAATGAACAGACTCCGGCGCAACGTCAGCAGACGATTCAGCATCAACAGCAGCAACAACAGGTTCAGCAACAGCAGCAGCGGATGTTGCAGCAAAACCAGTTGCAGCAGCAGTCACGTATGCCGCAACAGCAGACCCAGCCCGCCGCACCGATCACCCGCGAGCCGGCACGCCAGGCGCCGCCTGCGCAGGCCAGCAAACCGCAGGAAACGGTGAAAGCGAAAGAGAAAGAAGAGAAACCGAAGGCGCAAAGCTGGATGGTACAGTGTGGTTCCTTTAAAGGCACCGATCAGGCCGAATCCGTGCGTGCGGCGCTGGCGTTTGAAGGCTTCGAAAGCCGGATTACCACCGGCGGCGGCTGGAATCGCGTGGTCGTGGGACCGTATAACAATCGCGCCAGTGCCGACAGCACCCTGAAGCGTCTGCGCAGTTCTGGCCACTCAAACTGCATTCCCCTCGCCATCGGGGGTTGAAACCCGCCAAACTCGCCCCATATCTTGTTGCATAATGCCCCGTACCTTGTGTGCGGGGACATCTTCCGACTGCAACAAGGGGTCTGCCCGTGACAACAATAGTAAGTGTACGACGCAACGGCCAGGTAGTGATTGGCGGCGATGGCCAGGCTACTCTCGGCAATACCGTGATGAAAGGCAATGTTAAAAAAGTGCGTCGTCTCTACAACGACAAGGTGATCGCCGGATTTGCTGGCGGCACTGCAGATGCCTTTACCCTGTTTGAACTTTTTGAACGTAAACTGGAAATGCACCAGGGTCATCTGGTTAAAGCCGCTGTGGAACTGGCGAAAGACTGGCGTACCGACCGTATGCTGCGCAAGCTGGAAGCCCTGCTGGCTGTCGCCGACGAAAACGCCTCGCTGATTATCACCGGTAACGGTGACGTGATTCAGCCCGAAAACGATCTTATTGCCATCGGTTCAGGTGGTCCTTACGCTCAGGCAGCCGCGCGCGCGCTGCTGGAAAATACCGATATTGGCGCACGCGATATCGTGGAAAAAGCGTTGGGCATTGCAGGTGATATCTGCATCTACACCAACCATAATCTCACCATTGAAGAACTTCCGTCCAAAGCGTAAGGATCCTAATTATGTCTGAAATGACTCCGCGCGAAATCGTCAGCGAACTAAATCGATTTATCATTGGCCAGGACGGCGCGAAAAAAGCCGTGGCTATCGCCCTGCGCAACCGCTGGCGCCGCATGCAACTGGACGAAGAATTACGGCATGAAGTCACGCCAAAAAATATTCTGATGATCGGTCCAACCGGCGTCGGTAAAACCGAAATCGCCCGTCGTCTTGCCAAGCTGGCGCATGCGCCTTTTATCAAAGTTGAAGCGACCAAATTCACCGAAGTGGGCTATGTCGGGAAAGAAGTGGATTCAATTATCCGCGATCTGACTGACGCCGCACTGAAAATGGTGCGGATGACCGCCATCGATAAAAACCGCTATCGTGCTGAAGAGATGGCCGAAGAGCGCATTCTTGACGTTCTGATCCCTCCAGCGAAAAACAACTGGGGTCAGGCCGAAGCAGCAGCAGAACCTTCTGCAGCGCGCCAGTCGTTCCGTAAAAAGCTGCGTGAAGGCCAGCTGGACGACAAAGAGATTGAGATCGATCTCGCCGCCTCCTCAATGGGCGTAGAGATTATGGCGCCTCCAGGCATGGAGGAGATGACCAATCAGTTGCAGTCGATGTTCCAGAATCTGGGCGGCCAGAAGCAGAAACCGCGTAAGCTGAAGATCAAAGAAGCGATGAAGCTGCTGATCGAAGAAGAAGCGGCGAAACTGGTTAACCCGGAAGAGCTGAAGCAGGAAGCGATCGAGGCCGTCGAGCAGCACGGTATCGTGTTTATCGATGAGATCGACAAAATCTGTAAACGCGGTGAGTCTTCCGGTCCGGATGTGTCGCGTGAAGGCGTACAGCGCGACCTGCTGCCGCTGGTGGAAGGTTGTACCGTATCGACTAAACATGGCATGGTGAAAACTGACCATATTCTGTTTATCGCCTCCGGTGCCTTCCAGGTGGCCAAGCCTTCTGATTTGATTCCGGAACTGCAGGGTCGTCTGCCAATTCGTGTTGAGCTACAGGCGCTGACGGTTAATGACTTTGAACGCATTCTGACTGAGCCTAACGCTTCCATCTCCGTGCAGTACAAAGCGCTGATGGGCACCGAAGGGGTCACAGTTGACTTTACCGAAGACGGTATCCGTCGTATCGCTGAAGCAGCATGGCAGGTTAACGAATCCACCGAGAATATCGGTGCGCGTCGCCTGCATACCGTGCTGGAGCGTCTGATGGAAGATATCTCCTATGACGCCAGCGATCGTCAGGGTGAATCCATCACCATTGATGCAGCCTATGTGGGTAAACATCTGGATGTGCTGATTGCTGACGAAGATCTCAGCCGCTTTATTCTGTAATCGTTCGCACGGGCGGCGACAACGCCGCCCCTACGTGGTTTGTAGGGGAGCCGTTAACGGCTCCCGTTTCACCGACGAATCCCCTGCCAATCCCCTTCTTTATTGACGAAGATTAATTTTTCCCCTCCTGCCTCCACGTACACTGCCGGTAAGCGTTCAATCCGTATCTGCGACCATCCGGTGAAATCTATGGAAAATATTCAACTGGCGCCACGTCTCACGGCCTCGCGCGCCTGGCTGGAAAGCTTGCGACTGCGTACGCTGCCGCTGGCCTTTGCTTCGATTATCAACGGTTCGGCGCTGGCTTACTGGCAGGGACATTTTACCCCTGGCATCGCGTTGCTTACCCTGCTGACCACCGCCCTGCTGCAAATTCTGTCTAACCTGGCTAACGATTACGGCGATGCGCAGAAAGGTAGCGATACCCCGCAACGTATTGGCCCGTTGCGTGGCATGCAGAAAGGCGCTATCAGTCCGTTACAGATGCGTTCGGCATTAGTGTTAACGGCGGTAATCACGATATTCTCCGGCATAGCGCTGGTGGTGCTGGCCTGCACCACCCTCAGCGATATGCTGGGCTTTATTGCGCTTGGCGGGCTGGCGATGGCGGCAGCGATTGCCTATACCGTCGGTAAGAAGCCGTATGGCTATCTCGGCCTCGGCGATCTGTCGGTGCTGATCTTTTTCGGCTGGCTGGGCGTCAATGGCAGCCAGTATCTGCAAACCCACAATCTGAACCTGATTGATCTGCTGCCAGCGACCGCCTGTGGTTTACTGGCGGCGGCGGTACTGAATGTAAATAATCTGCGTGATATCGACAGCGACCGCCAGAATGGCAAGTTTACGCTGGCGGTACGCCTCGGCCCGGTTAACGCGCGCTGCTACCATGCCGGATTATTATCCTGCGCGCTGCTGTGCTTCGCCTTTTTTGCCCTGTTCGCTTCACAAACCGCTGGTAGCTGGTTGTTTCTGTTAGCAGCACCACTGATTTACCAGCAAACGCGCTATATCCTGCGGGAAACCAGCCCACTGGCGATGCGTCCAATGCTGGAGAAGACGGTAAAGATGGCGCTGCTGGTCAATGTACTGTTCGCGCTGGGCCTGATACTGAGTTAACGCCAGGTGACAAATGTCCCTGATTTCTGACAATTGATGATTTTGCCAACATCAGCCAATAAGCGATATACTTAGCGCTCCTGTGGCAAACAGACGAAACTCCTATGAAATACGATACTTCCGAACTCTGCGACATCTATCATGAAGAAGTGAATGTTGTGGAACCGCTATTTTCGAACTTTGGTGGCCGCACCTCCTTTGGTGGGCAGATCATCACAGTGAAATGTTTCGAGGACAACGGGCTGCTGTACGATCTGCTGGAAGAGAACGGCCGCGGGCGTATATTGCTGATTGATGGCGGCGGTTCCGTCCGTCGCGCACTGGTTGATGCTGCGCTGGCGCGTCTGGCGGTGCAAAACGAGTGGGAAGGCATTGTGGTCTATGGCTCGGTGCGCCAGGTCGACGATCTGGAAGAGCTGGATATTGGTATTCAGGCGATTGCCGCGATTCCGGTGGGTGCGGCGGGTGAAGGCATTGGTGAGAGCGACATCCGGGTTAACTTCGGCGGCGTCACCTTCTTCTCCGGTGATCATCTGTATGCCGATAATACCGGTATGATCCTCTCTGAAGATCCACTGGATATCGAGTAGCCTTTCATACAAAGCAAAACGGGCGCCTGCGGCGCCCGTTCTAATTTCTGTCATTGCGCGCCGATCAGACTTCTTCCATCTTTCCCAGCAATGCACGCAGACGATCCTGCCACACATGCTGCTCTTCTTTCAGCTGCTGGTTTTCGCGCACCAGTGATTCGGTGTTGCCCGAAACCTGATTCACTTCCTGCTTCAGCGTACTGTTTTGCTCTTTCAGCTCTTCAATTTCCATCTGCAGCAGGGTGATGGTATCAATCGCCTGCTGGACTTTCGCTTCCAGTTTCTCGAACACTTCAAATGACATCTTTATAACCTCTCCTTAATCGCAAGGCGTTGATGATGCTAGCCGCTGACTGTGAGGTTTATCGAAAACTCCGCGGATAGCAACGATTCCCCGATTGTATGTAGCCTGTCACCCCAAGTCCAGCAACGAACCTGCGCAGAGTGCAGTCTGTAACAATTTTCAGCTTATGCTTAAAACTGGTAGGTAAGAGTAGCGCTTTGGCTTTTTCAGCACCAAACAACCGTATTGAAACTTTTTTAACCACTTTTATGATGCTTTTGGAAAACCAAAAGACGCGAAAGCGCGCATTTTTATGACGTAGTACACAGTTTTTGATTTCGCTATTTCTCGATTATGCTCGTTAACGATAAATTTACATCAGCCCTACATTAGATCGGGGTGACTGATGAATGAAAACAAAGAACGACAACATTTAACCTCGCCTTCAGGAATTTCACTATGAGCCAGACAGCAACAAGTTCGCTTAAAGGTCAGTGCATCGCCGAGTTTCTCGGCACCGGTTTAATTATTTTCTTTGGTGCTGGCTGTGTTGCCGCGCTGAAACTGGCTGGCGCCAGTTTTGGTCAGTGGGAAATCAGTATCATCTGGGGCCTTGGCGTCTCCATGGCGATCTATATGAGCTCGGCGATTTCCGGCGCTCACCTTAACCCGGCGGTTACCGTCGCGCTGTGGCTGTTCGCCTGCTTTGAACGCCGTAAGGTCCTGCCTTATATCGTCGCCCAGGTCGCCGGCGCCTTCTGTGCAGCAGCGCTGGTCTATGGTCTTTACTACAATCTGTTTATCGATTTCGAACAAACGCACCAGATGGTACGCGGCAGCACGGAAAGCCTCGACCTTGCCGGCATCTTCTCCACCTATCCGAACCCGCATATCGGTGTCGGTCAGGCGTTCCTGGTGGAAATGGTGATTACCGCCGTACTGATGGCGCTGATTATGGCGCTGACCGATGACGGCAACGGCATCCCGCGTGGTCCACTGGCGCCGCTGCTGATTGGCCTGCTGATTGCGATAATCGGCGCATCCATGGGTCCACTGACCGGCTTTGCGCTGAATCCGGCCCGTGACTTCGGACCTAAAGTCTTCGCCTGGTTAGCAGGCTGGGGTGAAGTGGCCTTCACTGGCGCACGTGACATCCCTTACTTCCTGGTTCCGATTTTTGGACCATTAGTCGGCGCATGCCTGGGCGCATTCGGATATCGTGCCTTGATTGGTCGTCACCTGCCATGCGATGTTTGCATTGATGATGACGAGAAAGCAGAAAAGCCCGTCGCGCGCACTGAACAACGTAAAGCGTAATTGTGCTCATCCTTTACACCATCAGGAATTGAATTATGACTACAGAAAAAAAATACATCGTTGCCATTGACCAGGGCACCACCAGCTCTCGTGCAGTCATACTGGATCATGATGCCAATATTGTCGCCGTATCACAGCGCGAGTTTCAGCAAATCTATCCTAAAGCTGGCTGGGTTGAGCACGACCCGATGGAAATCTGGGCCTCCCAAAGCTCAACCTTAGTGGAAGTGCTGGCGAAAGCAGATATCAGCTCCGACCAAATCGCCGCTATTGGTATCACCAACCAGCGTGAAACCGCGATTGTCTGGGACAAAGAGACCGGCAAGCCCATCTATAACGCGATTGTCTGGCAATGCCCGCGTACCGCCGACTATTGCGAAAAGCTGAAGAAAGAGGGCCTGGAAGAGTATATCCGCCACACTACCGGGCTGGTAATCAACCCCTACTTCTCCGGCACTAAAGTGAAGTGGATCCTCGATCATGTCGAAGGCGCACGTGAGCGCGCAAAACGTGGTGAACTGCTGTTCGGTACCGTCGACACCTGGCTGGTGTGGAAAATGACCCAGGGACGGGTGCATATCACCGACTACACCAACGCATCCCGTACCATGATGTTCAATATCCACAAGCTGGAATGGGATCAGCGCATGCTGGATATTCTGGATATTCCGCGCGAAATGTTGCCAGAAGTACGCAAATCTTCCGAAGTGTATGGACAGACCAACATCGGCGGTAAAGGCGGCACGCGTATTCCTATCGCCGGTATCGCCGGTGACCAGCAGGCAGCGCTGTATGGCCAGCTGTGCGTCAGCACCGGCATGGCGAAGAATACCTACGGCACCGGCTGCTTTATGCTGATGAACACCGGCACCGAGGCTGTGACCTCAACTCACGGCCTGCTGACCACCATCGCCTGCGGTCCGCGCGGCGAAGTGAACTATGCACTGGAAGGTGCGGTGTTTATCGGTGGCGCCGCGATTCAGTGGCTGCGTGACGAGATGAAGATGATCAGCGAGTCTGAAGATTCCGAATATTTCGCCACCAAGGTGAAAGATACTAATGGCGTGTACGTAGTGCCGGCCTTTACCGGTCTGGGCGCGCCATACTGGGATCCGTATGCACGTGGCGCCATCTTCGGTCTGACGCGCGGCGCCAATGCCAACCATATTATTCGCGCCACACTGGAATCTATCGCCTACCAGACGCGAGATGTTCTGGAAGCAATGCAGGCCGATGCCGGTACGCGTTTGCAGTCTTTACGCGTCGATGGTGGTGCGGTTGCCAATAACTTCCTGATGCAGTTCCAGTCCGATATCCTGGGCACCCGTGTTGAGCGTCCGGAAGTTCGTGAAGTCACCGCACTGGGTTCCGCTTACCTCGCGGGTCTGGCTGTTGGCTTCTGGAAGGATCTGGATGAAGTGCGTTCTAAAGCCGTGATTGAGCGCGAATTCCGCCCGAGCATTGAAACTACCGAACGTAACTATCGTTACGCTGGCTGGGTGAAAGCGGTGGCGCGCGCTAAAGCATGGGAAGATCACGAAGATTAATCCTGTTGTGGGCGGCGATAACGCCGCCCCTACAATATATTTCATGTTCCCCCGCAATGACGGCGTTATCGCCGCCCGTGTCAATGATTTGCACTGTCCCATTTCCCAGGGGCAAAGTGTATCTGTGATAAACTCTTCGCCTCATCTACTCCCCGAGGCAAATCATGAAACGAGAACTCGCCATTGAATTTTCACGTGTTACCGAAGCTGCCGCGCTGGCTGGTTATAAGTGGTTAGGACGCGGAGATAAAAATACCGCCGATGGCGCCGCCGTGCATGCCATGCGCATCACGCTGAACAAAGTCGATATTGACGGGCAGATCGTGATTGGCGAAGGGGAAATTGATGAAGCACCGATGCTGTATATCGGTGAAAAGGTCGGCACCGGCAAGGGCGATGCGGTAGATATCGCCGTCGACCCGATCGAAGGCACGCGTATGACGGCAATGGGTCAGGCCAATGCGCTGGCGGTACTGGCGGTCGGCGATAAAGGCACATTCCTGCACGCACCTGATATGTATATGGAAAAGCTGATTGTCGGACCAGCCGCCAAAGGCTGTATCGATCTGAATCTGCCGCTGGCGGAGAATTTACAGCGTATTGCCTCCGCGCTCGGCAAGCCGCTCAACACTCTGACCGTCACCATTCTGGCAAAACCGCGTCACGATGAGATTATTCGTCAGATGCAGCAGCTGGGGGTGCGCGTTTTCGCTATCCCTGATGGCGACGTTGCCGCCTCGATTCTTACTTGTATGCCGGACAGTGAAGTTGACGTGCTGTATGGCATTGGCGGTGCGCCGGAAGGTGTGGTGTCCGCAGCGGTGATTCGCGCGCTGGATGGCGATATGCAGGGCCGTTTACTGGCGCGTCATGTGGTCAAAGGCGATAATCAGGAGAATCGCCGCATTGGCGAACAGGAACTGGCGCGCTGTCAGCAAATGGGCATTACGGCAGGTGAAGTACTGCAACTGGATGAGATGGCGCGTAACGATAACGTTATTTTTTCCGCCACCGGCATCACCAGTGGCGATCTGCTAAAAGGCATCACCCGCAACGGCAATATGGCGACCACCGAAACCCTGCTGATTCGCGGAAAATCACGCACCATTCGCCGCATTCAGTCGATCCACTACCTTGACCGTAAAGATGCCGACCTGCATCAATATATTTTGTAATCTATAGTACTACGTCCAGATTGTGCTTAATGGCGGGGCAAATTTGTCGATACGAGCTTTGCCGCAGGTTGGGGGGTGGAAAAAACCCCGCAGCCTGGCGAAGATGACAGCAGACGAAAATAGCGAGCTAAAATCAACCATTAAGGAGTTTT
Source organism: Winslowiella toletana (assembly GCF_017875465.1). Lineage (NCBI taxonomy): Bacteria > Pseudomonadati > Pseudomonadota > Gammaproteobacteria > Enterobacterales > Erwiniaceae > Winslowiella > Winslowiella toletana. Next base: position 2,527,811 of record NZ_JAGGMQ010000001.1, on the reverse strand, counting down.
CATGGCTGAGTGGATCACCGGAAAAGTGACCAAAGTGACTAACTGGACCGATAGTTTGTTCAGTATCACCGTGCATGCACCCGTGGCGGCGTTTAATGCTGGTCAGTACGCCAAGCTGGCGCTGGAAGTTGACGGCGAACGTGTGCAGCGCGCTTACTCCTATGTAAATGCTCCCAGTGATAAAAACCTCGAGTTCTATCTGGTCACCGTGCCGGAAGGCAAACTTAGCCCGCGCCTGTTTGCGCTGAGGCCAGGCGATGAACTGATGATTACCAAAGATGCCGCCGGCTTTTTTGTTCTCGACGAGATCCCCGAATGCGAAACCCTGTGGATGCTGGCCACCGGCACTGCCATTGGCCCTTACCTGTCGATTTTGCAGGAAGGCAAAGATCTGGATCGCTTTCGCCATATTGTACTGGTGCACGCCGCGCGCTTTGCCGCCGACCTCAGTTATCTGCCACTGATGCAGCAGCTACAGCAACGCTATAACGGCAAACTACAGATTCAGACGGTCGTCAGCCGCGAAGAGGTTGCCGGTTCACTGACGGGCCGCGTACCGGCGCTGATTGAGAGTGGCCAGCTGGAGCAGGCCGTTAACCTGAAAATCGATGCGGAAACCAGTCACATTATGCTGTGTGGTAATCCGCAGATGGTGCGGGACACCCAGCAGTTGCTGAAAGATACCCGTCAGATGCGTAAACATCTGCGGCGTAAACCTGGTCATATGACCAGTGAGCATTACTGGTAATCCGCTTTCCTGAGGTAATTTACCGGCTGCGCGGCACTGCCGAAGCGGTTGTCACCGGCGGTGCCGGTAATGACCCCCAGTTCAAGCAGCATCATGATAAAGATCAGCGTGGGGATAAAACGGCCTGATATCCAGTGCCAGCTTTCACCCAGCACTGCCCAGTTGCCCGCCAGCAGTATCCACGCCACAATTACCAGTAGCGCCCAGTAACCTTTTTTATTGCGGTCATGCAAACGCTTCACCATCACCGCACTCGATGGCCACAGCAGGCACACCACGCCAAACGCCGCCATCTGCGTATCCAGCCAGCCATTACCCGCCAGACTGAACAGCAGCACCATTGCGATCAGCCACACAGCCTGCCAGATCCAGAAGTCACGGCGTCCCAGACGACCGCGGTAAGAAAAGCACCATTGTTGTAGAGTCATGCATCCGTCCCGGAAAAAGCATCAATAAAAGGCCGCAGCTTTTGACTTTGGCGGGTAAAAACCGTTCTAATCGTTGGCTGAGTTTACTGGTTAGGGTCAACAAAATGAAGAAAGCGCGTGGCATGGCATTAATAATAGGATGTTTACTGTGGCAAACCGCCTGGGCGGATCCCGAGCCGCAGGATCGCGCTGAACATATGCCTGCCGCCCCCTACCTGCTGGCGGGTGCGCCCACTTTCGATATGACCATCGCGCAGTTTCGTGAAAAGTATAATCTTGCCAATCCTGAGTTACCGATTAGTGAATACCGCGCCATCGATAATCGCGATGACAAAAGCAATCTGACCCGCGCCGCCAGTAAAATTAACGAAAACCTGTATGCTTCCACCGCGCTGGAACACGGCACCGGAAAAATCAAAACGTTGCAGATTACCTGGCTGCCGATTCAGGGTGCGGAAGAGAAGAGCGCTCATGAAAAAGCGCTGGCTTATATGACCGCCATGATGCGCTTTTTTGTGCCGGGAATTTCCGCCGAAGAAGCCACTAAGCGCATGAATAATTTACTGAATAAAGGTAAAGGATCGCGTTATTTTACCCAGACGGAGGGTGCTCTGCGCTTTGTGGTGGCGGATAATGGTGAAAAGGGCCTGACCTTTGCCATTGAGCCGATAAAACTCTCGCTGGCAACCCCTTAACAGCACAGGCAAAGATGACGAAAAGCAAAGCCTTTCACGGTTTTGATCTCTATACTGTCTGGCAGACAACACTGTCTGATGGCAGTGCTACTTCAAAGTATCACGTTAAGCGTGGAGGATATGATGCGACATCCATTAGTGATGGGTAACTGGAAACTGAACGGCAACAAACATATGGTCAACGAGTTGATCGAAGGTCTGCGTAAAGAGCTGAGCACCGTTGATGGTTGCGGCGTTGCTATCGCACCACCGGCGCTGTACCTGGACCAGGCTAAACATGCCATTTCTGGTAGCTATATTGCTCTGGGCGCACAGAACGTCGACGTTAACCTGTCTGGCGCGTTCACCGGTGAAGTTTCCGCAGATATGCTGAAAGATATCGGCGCGAAATACATTATTATCGGCCACTCTGAGCGTCGTACTTACCATAAAGAGAGCGATGAGTTTATCGCGAAGAAATTTGCCGTGGTGAAAGCCGCAGGTCTGGTTCCGGTATTGTGCATCGGTGAAACCGAAGCAGAGAACGAAGCGGGCCAGACTGAAGAAGTATGCGCACGCCAGCTTGATGCAGTGCTGGAAACGCAGGGCGCAGCGGCGTTCGAAGGTGTGGTAGTGGCTTACGAGCCAGTATGGGCGATCGGCACCGGCAAATCCGCCACCCCGGCGCAGGCTCAGGCAGTACACAAATTTATTCGCGACCATATCGCGAAGAAAGATGCCGCTATTGCTAACCAGGTGATCATTCAGTACGGCGGTTCTGTTAACGATAAAAACGCAGCAGAACTGTTTACCCAGCCTGATATCGACGGCGCGCTGGTCGGTGGTGCTTCTCTGAAAGCAGACGCCTTTGCGGTCATCGTGAAAGCCGCTGCCGCAGCGAAGAAATAACCCCCACGGGGCGGCGCTATCGTCGTCCCCGTTATTTATGCCGCTTTATCGAGGATCTTACAGTTATGATCCTGCACCTCTTCTGCCGAACCACGATTTAACTTCAGCCAGTTACGCTCAATCGCCATCAGCACCAGACGGCCATCCGGCAATGCTGCCAGCGCCAGACCATATTTTCCCATTGCTGCATGCGCATCCGGCACTTCATCCGCCAGACGGATAAACGCGCTCTGCTGCGCCAGTTGTTCAACCGTCAACGCTCTGAGCAGATAAGGGTGGTTTAACAGGGTGGCAGATTGCCAGTGCTGACTTAATGACGGCGCCAGCTGATTGAGCTGCTGACGCACATCCGGCCGCAGACAAGAGATATGAATATGCAGCTGATTCTGCGTACGGCCATACTGCGAATTAATCGCCAGCGAAATTGCATTATCGGCAACCGGTGCGCCGCGCTTGTCGGCCATTAAGTGACGTTCCCGCCAGGATTGAAAAAAGAAGTTGGGTGTTCGCGAGTTAAGCAGCAGTGGGTTTTCGATACCGCTGATTCTGGCGACCGGCATCAGTAAATATTGCAGCGGCCCGTTGCGATCCTTCATGGTGACATAGCCCTGAGCCATATCAACATTCTCGCAAGGCGCGGGATTGCCATGTTGTTGCTGGCCTGGTACACATTTCTCACTGACGATTTGCCACAGCGCATCAGCATTTTTTTGAAAACTTAGCGCCGCGATCGCCAGACCTGCCACCAGTAGTGCAATGATCAGCGCGATCACCGTAGCCGCGCGATTTCTTCCGTGCATCAGCGTCACCTTTTAATCTTTTCACCCGGAAAAATAGTCGCCGAAGTGCCGATAAAAGTCACGCATTGCATAGTGACAGCAGCAGGCGGCAATCAATACCGCCTGCCCGGTGGCTAATTAACGCTTCATAATCTGATCGTAACTACCGCCTTCGGAAAAGTGGGTCTTCTGTGCAGCGGTCCAGCCGCCAAATTTACCATCAATGGTAAACAGATTGACCGGCTGGAAAGTACTGGCATATTTCTTCGCTACCGTAGCATCACGCGGGCGATAGTAGTTCTGCGCCGCGATCTCCTGACCTTCTGGCGAGTAGAGATACTTCAGGTACTCATCGGCCACTTTACGCGACTCGCGCTCGTCGACCACTTTATCGACGACAGAAACCGTTGGCTCCGCCAGAATCGATTCGCTTGGGGTGACAATCTCAAACTTATCTTTGCCCAGCTTATTTACCGCCAGGTAAGCTTCGTTTTCCCATGCAATCAGCACGTCGCCGATGCCACGCTCAACAAAGGTGTTAGTGGCGCCACGCGCACCGGAATCCTGTACTTCGACATTCTTAAACAGATCTTTGACAAACGCCTGTGCTTTCGCCTGATCGCCATGGTTCTTGTCCAGTGCATAGCCCCACGCCGCCAGATAGTTCCAGCGTGCACCGCCCGACGTTTTCGGATTTGGCGTAATCACCGCGACACCTGGCTTAATCAAATCTGGCCAGTCATGGATTTGCTTAGGATTGCCTTTGCGAACCAGGAATACGATGGTGGAGGTATAAGGTGCGGAGTTGTCTGGCAGACGTTTGATCCAGTTTTTATCAATGCGGCCACGTTCGGCAATGGCATCAACATCCGAAGCCAGCGCCAGCGTGACCACATCGGCTTTAATGCCGTTAATCACTGAGGTCGCCTGCTTGCCTGAACCACCGTGTGACTGGCGGATAACCACATTGTCACCGGTTTCCTGCTTGTAATGTGCGCTGAAAGCTTTGTTGTACTGCTCGTATAATTCACGCGTTGGATCGTAAGACACATTCAGCAGCTGAATATCTTTTGCCAGCACGCTGGTTGAAGCCAGTAACAGGGTAAAACCCACACTCCACTTATTCATCGCACACACTCCCAATGTTGTTATGCGAGAAGCGTGACACAAAGTTATCGGTGATTTAAAGAATTAAAAAGTAACCTTTATATCTTAATGGAATATATCTTTGCATAACAAAGGCGCTGAACCTGCAGCGCCTCTGTCTGAAACGCAATCAGTAGAGTTTTTTCGCCGTATCCAGCCAGTCGCCTTTAAACGGACGCTTCATATTTTCAATGGCATCAATAATGTCATGATGCACCATCTTCTCATTCTGAATACCGACACAACGTCCGCCATAGCCCTGCAACAGCAGTTCGATAGAGTAAGCGCCCATACGTGAGGCCAGAATACGGTCGTAGGCTACCGGCGCACCGCCACGCTGAATATGGCCCAGCACCGTGGCGCGAGTTTCACGTTTAGTTTCTGCTTCAATAAACTTCGCCAGATCATCGATATCACAGATATGCTCAGTGATCGCCACGATCGCATGCTTTTTACCTTTGGCGATGCCCGCTTTGATCTCCTCCACCAGCTCTTCACGGGTGTAAGGGATTTCCGGCAGCACGATAAACTCACAGCCGCCAGCAATCGCTGCCGCCAGCGTCAAATCGCCACAGTAACGGCCCATCACCTCTACAATCGAAATACGCTGGTGCGAGGAAGAGGTATCGCGCAGACGGTCAATTGCTTCAACTACCGTTTCCAGCGCGGTGAAATAGCCGATGGTGTAGTCAGTACCGGCAACGTCGTTATCAATGGTGCCTGGCAGGCCGATGCAGGGGAAACCCATCTCGGTCAGACGTTTGGCGCCCATATAGGAGCCATCGCCGCCAATCACCACCAGCGCATCAATGCCACGCTTTTTCATATTATCAATCGCGACCATACGCACTTCATCATTGCGGAACTCCGGAAAACGCGCGGAGCCGAGGAAAGTGCCGCCACGGTTAATCATATCGGACACGCTATAGCGATCGAGATTGGTCATGCGATCTTCATACAAGCCCAGATAGCCATCATAAATACCAAAAACTTCCAGACCTTCACTCAGTGCCGCGCGAACGACCCCACGAATAGCTGCGTTCATTCCCGGAGCGTCACCGCCACTTGTCAGTACACCGATTTTTTTGATCATGACAACCTCTGAACTTGTTGATGCAAAGTGATGAATTCAGTACGCCGGAAGGCCACGGCGCGTAAAAACAGATAGCGAGCTTATCGCCTGATAATGACACATAGTATATCAAACACTTCTGGCTGAATTGATTCAGGTCAGACAAGTTTCGGCAAAAATATCTGCTTAGCCTCTCGCTTTGAACTATTCATCCGCTATCTGCTTAATAACCTTAGGTTATAACTCGAAAAACCCCTGCCGCTCAGCCGGAACCACCGAACAGGGATCCTGGTGAATAATAATATCTGCTCCGGGAAACCGCCGCAGCAATGCCTGTTCAACCTGCTCGGCCACCAGATGTGCCTGCACCAGCGGCAGATGGTCATCCATCTCCAGATGGAGCTGGATAAAGCGCGTCGGACCCGACTGGCGCGTGCGTAACTCATGGGCGCCACTGACCCCAGGCCACGAAGAGACAATATCAATAATCTCATTACGTTCATCGTCGGGTAAAGCACGATCCAGTAAAGATTGTACCGCTTCGTAACCCATACGCAGCGCGCTATAGAGGATCCATACCCCGATACCCAGCGCAAACAGCGCATCGGCGCGTGAGAAACCATACCAGCTTAACGCCAGTGCGATCAAAATTGCGCCATTCATTACCACATCGGATTGATAGTGCAGCATATCAGCACGAATCGCCTGGCTGCGGGTTTTGCGCACCACCCAACGTTGAAAAGCCACCAGCCCCAGCGTGGAGAACAGCGCAATCACCGTCACAATTATCCCCACCAGTGGCGCATGCAGGGTTGCCGGCTGTGCAAGGTGCTGAATGCCGGTAAGAAACAGAAACAGTGCTGAACCAGAGATAAACATGCTTTGCGCCAGCGCCGCCAGCGACTCCGCTTTACCATGGCCAAACGTATGTTCAGCATCAGCCGGTTGCAGTGAGTAACGCACCACCAGCAGATTGGTCAGCGAGGCGGCGATATCGACCAGTGAATCGACCAGCGCTGCCAGCACGCTAACCGAGCCGGTATACCACCAGGCAAATATTTTGATAATGAGCAGTAGCGAAGCCAGAACCGTTGCCGCAACCGCTGCTGCATTAACCAGACGTGCATATTGAGGATTCATGCCGCACTCCGCAGGATATTGGCGTGTCAGTATACTGAAATTAAGGGGAAAAAAGCCCCGGCGTGTTTATCACACTATCAGCCAGCCCAGGCGATCAGATACGTTTTTCTGCCGGATATGCAGGCTGACAAAACATCTTAAGTCAGAAAAGCAACATATTCGCTGCACGCCCGTTAAATAGTGCCATTCCTCTGCGGATTTTTGCTAAATTGACCCTTATTCAACGTATGCCGCCGGCTGGTGTTATGATCTTGCTTCCCAATGATGACGAATATTTAAAGATCCGCAGCTTGCGCTTTGTTCGTCGCATGTTTCTGATGCGTCAGCTGGGAACATTTTTGTGCTTTTTTCCGATAATGTCAGTGCTGCTGGAAAACGGTGCCGGGAAAATCACATTAGTCATGCTGGGATTAAATGCTTTTCTGTGGCCCGCCGCCGCTTATCTGCTAAGCACCCGCTCGAAAGATCTGGTCAAGGTCGAACAACGCAGCCTGACCATCGATGCTTTGTGGGGTGGGATGTGGGTGGCGTTAATGGGCATCAGCCCCATCCCCTCTTGCGTCATTCTGGCGATTCAAATTTCTGACCGATACGCCGCGGGCGGATGGAAGCAGCTGAGGCCTGCGCTGTTCGCTTTCTGCCTGACGTTTATTATCGTCTGGTCCGCTACAGGATGCCCGATCCGTTTAAATTTCAGCGCGAAGACCGTCTGGCTTACGCTGCCGCTGGCCACCGTTTACCTGGTGGCGCTAAGTATCCTCTCACGCCAGCTGACCGTGCGGCTGCGTGATAAAAGCCGGGAGTTTGAGCGAGTAGCATTACTGGATCCCCGTCTGCATATTCCGAACCGCCGCCTGTTCGAACAGCGGCTGGCCAGCGCCTGGCTGCAATCGCAGCGGGGCACCCATACGGCATACCTGATGCTGCTGGATGTTGATAATTTTAAGCAGGTAAATGATAGCTACGGTCATGAGGTTGGTGATTTTTTGCTGGCTGAAGTCTCTGAGGCGTTGCGCGATGTCATCAGCGCAAAAGATGTGCCGGCAAGATTTGGCGGCGATGAGCTGGCGGTAATAATCCATCACAGTGATGAGCATAATGCTTTCCAGCTGGCCGCAAAGATGCTTGAGAGAATAGAGAAAATCCGCCTTCCCTGCGATGAAGTCTATCGCTGCACCGTCAGTATTGGTATCGCATCAGCAAAAGTGGCGACATCAGCGTCGGAATGGTTGCGCCACGCCGATCACGCGCTGTATGAGACCAAACGCGCCGGCAAAAACGGCTTCAGGATGTCTGACGGCCACATCAGTTTGCACAGTTTCCAGGAGCCAGGGGCAGAGGCTTAGTGATTCGGGCGTGAAAAAAGCAAAAAAGCCGCATTCTCCCCTCTTCCTCTTAAAAGGGGGAAATGCAGGGCATACGCCTGAGGAATGTTTTCCGCGTGGCGCGTTTTCTTTCTGATTCACTAATAAAAGCGCCGGGTGATGAAATATCGGCGGGCTTTTTAAACATGTTTCATAGCCATGCCCAGCAGCAGCGCTACTTTTTACGCTCAGACTCACTACCACTCGTCGGCGTCAGCCTTACGGCCTGAAGCCCGTTATAAACCTTCAATGCAGGTAGTTGTTAACGTTCATCCGCAAAATGAAGTGCTTACTTCCATATCGGTTGATGCGGATTACTCATTATCTCAATGCGCGCCTTCAGTTGCTATCGAGGCAGACATAAGCATAGACCCACTCATAGTGAGTTCTGTGTCATCAGCAGAACTGCCGTGAAGAGTTGCATATAGATAGCCTAAAAAGTGTTACATCAACAATCATATGCAAGTTTAATTATTATCAAAAAGAAGGTACTCTGTTACACGATCACAAAAAAAAGTAGCCCGGTTAGATGTTATGCCGTTTACTCTGCCGAATGAACGGCCTACGCATGCAGCCATTAGCGAAGTAAGACAGTTATAATGGGTGTTTTATGAGTTTCCTGCGCAAGATAAACAGAACCAAAAATAATTTTCTAAGGGAAATTAAGAAATCTGCATTAATTTCTTTTTTAAAAACACAACGTTTTGAACGGACATTTGATCCATTAGCCGTGCGCAAAGTGCTGTTACTGCGCCTGGACGATAAAATTGGTGATATGGTTGTTTCTACTGGTACTGCTCATCTTCTGGCGGAACGGGGGTATCACGTTTCTGTTCTCACCGGGCCTTTATGCTGCGAAATGTTGAGAAACTGTCCATACCTCGACAAGGTTATTCTTTATAAAAAAAGAATGTCTCTGAATGAGTTGCGGGCTGAGAAATTTGATGTAGTTATTGACGTTGACGACGTGCATGATTTCGAACGCCTTAAACTGGCGTGGCGTCTGAAAGCACGCCACCATGTTGGTTTCAACAAGAACGGCCTTAATATCTACAACATTCCCATTGAGTATCTCAATGAAGAGCAGCACATCACTGAGCGTCATAAGAAAATATTACGTTTGTTTAATGTCGATGCGGATATTATTCCCTATCGCCTCGGCACCAGCCATGACGAACGCAACAGAATTGAGCATAACTTAGACTACAGCAACAGTGATATTATTATTGCAATTAATCCATTCTCTGGTGCGGAAGATAAAGATTTCTCCGCCGGACAGATAATTGAGTTAATTGCTTTTATTCATTCGCTGAATCCCGCAATTAAAGTTGTCATGATTGGCCAGACTAAAAAGGTGCAATCTTTTGCTGATCAGGGTGCTTATGTTATGCAAAACAGCACCATCAATACAGCAATTGAAACTGTAAGAATATCTGACGTGGTAGTGAGTACTGATACTTCAATCGTACATATCGCAAATGCGATAAACCGCCAGCTCGTTTCGATTTATAACAAGAGAAAGTTAAAAGATACGGGGTTGTCAGGTTATAAAATCTGGGCGCCTAACTACGAGAGGGCAACGCAGATTGTGATTGAAGATGCTCAAGTGAGCGATTACGTCATCAGCAATGCATTTCCGTTTATTAAGGCTGCGGTTGAAGCATTAGAGCGCGATCTCTCTGGCGAAAATCACGAGAGGCATTGAGTAAGCGCAGAAGCATAAAACTTCTCAAGCCAGCCGGTGACCGCCAGTCACTTTATGATGAATGGTGGGAACATCAAAATCATGATAAAAAAAACCCCCTCATCATGAGGGGGAAGACAGGGATGGTGTCTATGGCAAGGAAAACAGGGATACTATGTTACTGGTTACTGCCGGTACTACTCACTGCCTGCAGCGATGAAGACTGCTGCACATTCGTTAGCTTGCGCATCTCTTTCATGCGCTGCTGATGTCGCTTTTCTAAAACGTCCTGCTGCTCGGGCGTTAACAGGTGATACATCTGGTTGCGAACGCGGGCCATTTCGACCTGCCTTTCAACCTGAGCTTGTGCTAACTTTTCTGCCAGAGCCTTGACGGCCGTTTCATTAAATTTGTCTGCAATGACTAAGTCATGCATGGTTTCTAAATCGCTAATACTAATGGGAGAACGCTCATGACGCGCTTGCTGCATCAGGTCTCGCATTTGCTGACGCTGCTGCTCTGTCAGATTGATGCCATCAAACATGTGACTTTGCGAATTTTGCGTCATACTGCGATTCGTCAATCCGTCGTCATCTTGATGCATCTCATCAATCGTCGTTACGTCTGCTGCCCATGCGCTGGAGAAACTGACTGCCATCGCTGAAACAATGACGACGGCGGTTAAGTTGCGCATCGTTCACTCCCGGTTATGTTTCCGTATTTCGATTCAACGAGGTCCAGTGTACGGAGATGGCTGCAAACTAGCGTCAGGGGGTGTAAAACTACGTAAAGCGATGGATTGAGGCCATGGGATCAAGGTATTTTGCCTGCGGAGGGAAATAAAAAATGAATAAAATCCTGTTGGTTGATGATGACCGCGAATTAACTTCGCTACTAAAAGAGTTGCTGGAAATGGAAGGGTTTGACGTGGTTGTCGCCAGCGATGGCGAGCAGGCGCTCAATATCCTCGACAGCTCCATCGATCTGTTATTACTTGATGTCATGATGCCGAAGAAAAACGGTATCGACACTTTGAAAGAATTACGCCAGCAGCATCAAACGCCAGTGATTATGCTGACAGCCCGCGGTAGCGAGCTGGACCGCGTTCTGGGGCTTGAACTGGGTGCAGATGACTATCTGCCTAAGCCATTCAACGATCGTGAACTGGTCGCGCGTATACGTGCGATTTTGCGGCGTTCGAACTGGAGTGAGCAACAACAGCAGCATGACAATAGCTCCCCGACGCTGGAAGTCGATTTTCTGCGCCTGAACCCAGGCCGCCAGGAAGCCAGCTTCGACGGCGTTACCCTCGATCTGACCGGCACTGAGTTCACTCTGCTTTACTTACTGGCGCAGCATCTCGGCCAGGTTGTATCGCGTGAACACTTAAGCCAGGAAGTGCTGGGTAAGCGCCTGACACCGTTTGATCGCGCTATTGATATGCATATTTCTAATCTTCGCCGCAAACTGCCTGAGCGCCGTGACGGGCATCCGTGGTTTAAAACGTTACGTGGACGCGGGTATTTAATGGTCTCCGCAACATGATAAGTAGTTTGACCACCCGCATCTTCGCCATCTTCTGGTTAACCCTGGCGCTGGTGTTGATGCTGGTACTGATGGTTCCAAAACTCGATTCCCGTCAAATGACCTCGCTGCTCGAAAGTGAGCAGCGCCAGGGAATCATGATTGAACAGCATGTTGAAGCCGAGCTGGGCCACGATCCACCAAACGATTTGATGTGGTGGCGTCGCCTGTTCCGCGCGATTGATAAGTGGGCGCCGCCTGGTCAGCGCCTGCTGCTGGTGACCAGTGAAGGTCGCGTTATTGGCGCCCAGCACAATGAAATGCAGATTATCCGCAACTTTATCGGCCAGTCTGATAATTCCGATCATCCGCAGAAAAAGAAATATGGCCGCGTGGAACTGGTTGGCCCTTTCTCGGTGCGCGACGGTGAAGATAATTATCAGCTGTATCTGATCCGCCCGGCGGGCAGCTCACAGCTGGATTTTATTAACCTGCTGTTTGACCGCCCGTTACTGTTACTGATTGTCACGATGCTTATCAGCTCCCCTCTGCTGCTGTGGCTGGCCTGGAGCCTGGCGAAACCTGCGCGTAAACTTAAGCATGCAGCAGATGAAGTCGCCAGCGGCAACCTGCGACAACATCCTGAGCTGGAGGCTGGTCCTCAGGAGTTCCTCGCCGCCGGTTCGAGCTTTAACCAGATGGTAAGCGCGCTGGAAAGAATGATGACCGCTCAGCAGCGCCTGCTGTCAGATATCTCCCATGAATTGCGCACGCCACTGACACGCCTGCAGCTGGCTACCGCCCTGATGCGTCGCCGTCAGGGAGAAGGCAAAGAACTGCAACGTATTGAGATGGAAGCCCAGCGTCTGGACGGCATGATTAACGACCTGCTAGTGCTGTCGCGGACTCAGCACAAAAATGCGCTGGTCAGTGAGGCAATGAAAGCCAACCAGCTATGGGCTGGCGTGCTGGACGACGCGAAATTTGAAGCCGAGCAGATGGGCAAAACGCTTGAGGTGCCCTACCCGCCAGGGCCATGGCCGCTGTACGGCAACCCCAATGCGCTGGACAGCGCACTGGAAAATATTGTGCGCAATGCACTGCGTTACTCACACACCCGAATTTCCGTCAGTTTTTCAGTAGATAATCAGGGTATTACCGTGCATGTCGATGACGATGGCCCGGGCGTCAGCGCGGAAGATCGCGAGCAAATCTTCCGTCCTTTCTACCGTACCGACGAAGCGCGCGATCGCGAATCGGGCGGCACCGGGCTGGGGCTGGCAATTGTTGAAACCGCCATTCAGCAGCATCGTGGCTGGGTGAAAGCTGATGACAGCCCGTTGGGCGGTTTACGTCTGACAATCTGGCTGCCGCTGTACTCCAGCCGTTAATATTTTGCTATCCTGCGGCCCTCGTTATTGAGGGCCGCTACCGATGTTAAATATCGTATTGTTTGAACCTGAAATCCCACCGAACACCGGCAATATTATTCGCCTGTGCGCCAATACTGGTTTCCAGCTGCATCTGATTGAACCCATGGGCTTTGCCTGGGACGATAAACGCCTGCGTCGCGCGGGTCTGGATTATCACGAATTTACGCATATTAAGCGTCATGCCAATTACAACGTTTTCCTCGCGGCAGAAGCGCCACAGCGGCTGTTTGCGCTGACTACCAAAGGTACGCCAGCACACAGTGCGGTGAGTTATCAGCCTGGGGATTACTTGCTGTTTGGCCCGGAGACCCGTGGTTTGCCCGCGACCATTCTTGATGCCCTGCCCGCGCAGCACAAGATTCGCATCCCGATGCAGCCTGACAGTCGCAGTATGAATTTGTCGAACGCGGTGTCAGTGGTGGTGTATGAAGCGTGGCGGCAACTGGATTACGCGGGGGCGGTGATTAAAACGTGACTAGCGGGCGGCGAGAAACCGCCCCGGAAAATCAGATGCCGTCGCCAAACTCAAAGCCAGACACCATACCGTTAAAGTGCTGATCCATTTCCATCGAGGGTTTCTCGCTGCCAGGCTTACCGACAATACGTGCTGGCACGCCCGCTGCCGTGGTATGTGGTGGGATCGGTTGTAACACCACCGAACCGGCGCCAATTTTCGCCCCGCGCCCCACTTCAATATTGCCGAGGATCTTAGCTCCGGCGCCAATCATCACCCCTTCACGAATCTTCGGATGGCGATCGCCGCTGGTTTTACCGGTACCGCCGAGGGTGACTGACTGCAGGATGGAAACATCGTTTTCCACCACCGCCGTCTCACCAATCACAATACCGGTAGCGTGGTCGAGCATAATGCCGTGACCGATGCGAGCGGCGGGATGGATATCGACCGCAAACGAGACTGAGATTTCATTTTGCAGATAGACCGCCAGTGCGCGACGCCCTTCATTCCATAGCCAGTGGCCAATGCGGTACGCCTGCAACGCGTGGAAGCCTTTCAGATAAAGCAGTGGCGTGGAGTATTTATCCACCGCCGGGTCACGCAGACGCACCGCCTGAATATCAAGGGCGGCCGACGCAATCATCGAAGGATCTCTGCTGTACGCTTCTTCAATAACTTCGCGAATGGCAATAGCAGGCATAATCGGGTTGGCAAGTTTATTCGCCAGCATATAGCTCAGCGCGCTGCCGAGATTTTCGTGCTTCAGCAATGTCGCATGGTAAAAACTGGCCAACATCGGCTCACAGTCCGCAAGTGTACGGGCTTCAGCTTTGATGTTATTCCAGACCAGTTCTAACTCTTCAGACGGCATTGCTCTCTCCCGATAAAAAAACAGCGCCCGGCAAAAACCGGTACGCTACAGGTGAAGGTGCTGTGCTTCCTGCATCAGCTGGTGCTGTTTTCGTCCTTCCTTGCGCGACCCAATAACGTCAATGCTGCCTCGCGGGCACTTTTTTCGCAATACAGCACCTGATAAATTTGCTCGGTAATTGGCATTTCTACGCCACAGCGAGCCGCTAACGCTTTGACTTCTTTCGTATTGCGGTAACCTTCCACTACCTGACCGATGGTGTTCTGGGCGCTCTCAACATCCACACCCTGCCCCAGCATCATACCAAAACGACGATTACGCGACTGATTGTCGGTACAGGTCAGCACCAGATCGCCCAATCCCGCCATACCCATAAAAGTAACCGGATCGGCGCCCAGTGCGGTTCCGAGGCGCGTCATTTCCGTCAATCCACGGGTAATCAGCGCGGTGCGCGCATTAGCGCCAAAGCCGATGCCATCGGAAATACCGGCGCCAATCGCAATCACGTTTTTCACTGCGCCGCCCAGCTGCACACCGATAAAATCCGGATTGTTGTAGACGCGGAAGCTTTTTCCGCAGTGCAACAGCTGCTGCAGATCTTCAGCAAATTGTGTATCTGTCGCCGCCAGCGCAATAGCCGTGGGTAAACCCGCCGCCAGCTCTTTGGCAAAGGTTGGCCCGGAGATCACTGCCAGCGGAATGGCATCGCCGAGGATCTCACGCGCCACATCCTGCAACAGACGACCTGTCTCTTTTTCCAGCCCTTTGGTTGCCCAGACGATGCGTGAATCCGCACGCAAAAACGGCTTAATCTGACGCAGAACATCACCAAACACATGGCTCGGCACCACCACCAGTAAATCACGGCTGGCGGCAATGGCGTGCTGGAGATCGCTCTCTAACAGCAGTGTATCGGGAAAGGGCACATCGGGAAGGAAAGCAACATTACAGCGATCGGCTTGCAGTTGCGCCTGGTGCTGCGGATTGTGGCCCCACAACAACACATTGTGGCCGTTACGGGCCAGCGTAATTGCCAGTGCGGTGCCGTACGAGCCGGCACCGATAACGGTCATAGACGCGTTAAGATTTTTCATCAGGCATCCTGACGGGGTTCTGCACCTTCACCCTGCTGCTGCAGATAGTTCATAAACAGCGCATCGAAGTTTACTGGCGCAAGGTTCAACTGCGGGAAAGTACCGCGCGAAACCAGGCTGGTGATGCACTCGCGCGCATACGGGAACAGAATGTTCGGGCAATATGCGCCAAGACAATGTGCCATCTGGTTGCCGTCGATACCGGAGATGCTGAAGATACCTGCCTGCTGCACTTCACACAGGAATGCAGAATCTTCTTCAACCGTAGCCGTTACGGTAACACGCAGAACGACTTCAAAAACGCCATCCGCCAGCTGGCTGGATGCAGTGTCCAGATCCAGTTTCACTTCCGGTTCCCACTCTTTCTGGAAAACCTGTGGCGCGTTTGGCGCTTCAAAAGAGATATCTTTAGTGTAAATACGCTGAATCTGGAAAGACATTTCGCTGGAGCTTTGTTCTGACATTTTACTCAATCCTATTGGTTAATAATCCATCATCGCGCTGGCGGAGCATCATTTCAACAGCGGGTCGAGCCCTGCGCGTCCATCCAACGCATACAAGTCGTCACAGCCACCAATGTGCTGCGCATCGATAAAAATTTGAGGTACGGTCGTCCGGCCGCTACGTTTAATCATCTCTTCCCGCTTATCGGCATCGCCATCAATGGGGATTTCCTGAAACGCCACGCCTTTCTCACTTAACAGTGCTTTTGCACGATGACAAAAAGGGCAGGTCGCTTTGGTATAGAGCTCTACGTTAGCCATTTACAGTACCTCGAATCGGTTATTTTCCACGAACGAGGGGCAGATTATCGCCGCTCCAGCCCGCAACACCTTCTTTAAGTACCGATACCTGAGCAAATCCGGCAGCACTCAGCTGGGCCGCCGACTCTGCTGCCGAGGTTCCGGTAGCGCAAACGACAATCACAGGCTGCGCTTTATGCTTTTCCAGCTCGCCTAAATTGCCTTTCTTAATATCTGCCGCCACCACGTTCAGGGCGCCAGAGATATGACCTTTACGATAGTCATCACGTGAACGAACGTCGACCACAACTGCATCTTCTTTATTGATCTGACGTGTCGCTTCGCCACGACTGATGGTTTTTACTTTAGAGAACATGCCTTTAACTGTGGTCACGATCACCAAAACCAGCAAGACAACCCACGCCATACCTAATATTGGGTGATTGCTTGCGAATTGCATAATTTCTTGCATGAGGGGTAACAACTCCCAACCGGGTTAATAAGCTAAAACAAGGTTTCTGAGTATACCTGCGCCACTTCTCATGTACAGTCGCGAAGGCGCCAGAGTTACGTTTTATGCGGTAGATTCCAAAAAAAAGTGTGATCACACTGAAAATGGATATTGCTGGCCGCGCTGTTGCGTTCCTGAGCAGCTTTGTATAGCAGCCCGGATAAGCCTGGCATTTGTAAGTAAAGGTTTCGCCGCTTTCAGTCAGGGAAGCGGGATTAATGCGGATTTTATGATGTTAACCACCGGTTGCGCCGCTGCTTTTGCCACGGCCATCTGGCTGACTGCTGCATTACTCAACACCGCCAAATGTGCTGGCCACGCCCGATCATCACCATGCTGCCACCACCAGAAATGGAAATCCCCAAAGAGATGACTGGTAAGCCGCTGTTCATCGTGGAATAATCCTTCCCCATGCGGGAAAAAGCGACAGTTTCATCTTTACGGACCCGGGGTAACGGATTGGCCAGCCGCGTATCGTCACTCTCAAGATTGTCCACACTGTCCGCCAGCGTATTATGCGCTGGCGTTTTGCTGCTGCCTTTTTATAGCCAGGCGGCCGACGACAGTAAGTCTCAGCTTAAATCCATCCAGCAGGACATCGCGGAGAAGGAAAAGAGCGTCAAACTGCAAAAGCAGCAACGTAGTCAGCTGCTTAATCAATTGCAGAGCCAGGAAAAAAGCATCGCTGAAGCCAGCCGCAAGCTGCGCAGCACACAAATTTCGCTGACCTCACTGAATAAAGAGATCGAGGCGTTAAACGCGTCGATCAGCAGACTGCAAAAACAGCAGATTGAGCAGGAAAAACTGCTCGCACAGCAGCTGGACGCCGCATTCCGCCAGGGTCAGCATAACGGTTTGCAACTGGTACTGAGCGGCGAAGAGAGCCAGCGCAGCGAACGTATCCTTGCCTATTTCGGTTACCTGAACGACGCGCGCCAGAAAAATATCGACGATTTACAGCAGACGCGTAGTGAATTAACGGCGCAGAAAGCGTCGCTGGTCGATAAACAGGCGCAACAGAAATCCCTGCTTGGCGAGCAGCAAAACCAGCAGACCAGACTGGAACAGGCGCGTGTCGCGCGTCAGAAAACCATTACTACGCTGGAATCGTCGCTGGAAAAAGATCAGGCCCAGCTGACAGAGATGCGTCAGAACCAGGCGCGCCTGCAGGATAAGATCGCTAAAGCCGAGCGCGAAGCCCGCGCCCGTGCCGAACGTGAAGCGAAAGAAGCGGAACGTGTTCGTGCCCGCCAGCAACAGGCGAAAAGTAAAGGCACCACCTACAAGCCAACAGAGAGCGAGCGCTCACTGATGTCACGTACCGGGGGGCTGGGTCGCGCCGGAGGCCAGGCGGTATGGCCGGTGCGCGGCAATATCGAGCATCGCTTTGGCGAAGCCATGCAGGGCGAGCTACGCTGGAAAGGCCTGGTGATTAACGCACCGGAAGGCACCGAAGTAAAAGCCATCGCCGATGGTCGTGTGTTAATGGCCGACTGGTTGCAGGGCTACGGTCTGGTAGTCGTAGTCGAACACGGTAAAGGCGATATGAGCCTCTATGGCTACAACCAAAGTGCATTGGTGAGCGTGGGAACCCAGGTTAAGGCAGGAGAGCCAATCGCGCTGGTCGGTACCAGCGGCGGCCGGGGCACGCCTTCACTCTATTTTGAAATCAGACGACAAGGACAGGCCGTCAATCCACTGCCGTGGTTAGGAAGATAAGTCTTGTTTCAGCGCTTAAAACTCACCGGACTCCTGAGCAGTCTGTTATTTACCTGCTCAGCCCATGCCGGGAAACTGGCTATCGTTATTGACGATTTCGGTTATCGTCCCGCCCAGGAAAATCAGGTTTTGCAGATGCCGCCAGCGATTTCCGTCGCCGTACTGCCAAACGCTCCCCATGCCCGCGAGATGGCGACCAAAGCTCATCAACGCGGCCATGAAGTCCTGATCCATCTGCCAATGGCGCCACTCAGCAAGCAACCGCTGGAAAAAGATACCTTACACCCGGAGATGAGCAGCGCCGAGATCGCACGCATTATCAGTGACGCGGTGAAGAGCGTCCCTTATGCGGTCGGTCTGAACAATCATATGGGTAGCGCCATGACGTCCAGCCTGCCTGGCATGCAGAAAGTGATGCAGGTGCTCGATCACTATAACTTTTACTTTCTCGACAGCATGACTATCGCCAACAGTCAGTCCACGCGTGCGGCGGCGGGAACCAGCGTGAAAGTGATTAAACGCCGTGTCTTCCTTGACGACAGTCAGAATGAAGCTGAGATCCGCAAGCAGTTCACCCGCGCGGTGCGGCTTGCCCGGCGCGATGGTTCAGCTATCGCTATCGGCCATCCCCATCCGACCACGGTAAAAGTGTTGCAGCAGATGCTGCCGACGCTGCCAGCGGATATTACGCTGGTGCGCCCGGGTCAGTTGCTTAACGAACCGCAACGCATCAACAACAAGCCGCTGCCGCCGGAAAGCAAACCGGCTAAGCCGCGTAATCCGTTCCATGGCGGTGAGCTGTGCATCAATAAAAACGCCACGCAGCCAGTGCCGGCCACCCGTGTGCTCGGCGTGATTGGCGACAGCATTGCCGACAGTTATCCGGTAAAAACGCTGAAAAAACTGTTCTGATTTGGCATGGGCGGCGATAACGCCGCCCATT
Organism: Winslowiella toletana; assembly: GCF_017875465.1. Lineage (NCBI taxonomy): Bacteria > Pseudomonadati > Pseudomonadota > Gammaproteobacteria > Enterobacterales > Erwiniaceae > Winslowiella > Winslowiella toletana. The sequence continues at coordinate 2,508,572 of NZ_JAGGMQ010000001.1, read as the reverse complement.
GACCGGCAAAATCAATCCCAGCTCAATACCACTTTGCCGGACTGACCGGAACGCATATCGTCAAACCCCTGCTGAAACTGATCAATGCTGTAGCGATGGGTAATAATCGGCGTTAAATCAAGGCCGGACTGAATCAACGCCGCCATTTTGTACCAGGTTTCAAACATCTCGCGACCATAGATGCCTTTAATAAACAGCCCTTTAAAGATCACCTGATTCCAGTCGATCGACATCTCCGAAGGCGGAATACCCAACAGCGCAATCCTGCCGCCGTGATTCATCGCCGCCAGCAGCGTACGAAACGCCGGTGGTGCGCCGGACATCTCCAGTCCGACATCAAACCCTTCGGTCATTCCCAGCTCGCCCATGATTTTATTCAGGTTTTCCTGATTAACATTCACTGCGCGCGTCACACCCATTTTGCGCGCCAGCTCAAGACGATAGTCATTGACGTCGGTGATCACCACATGGCGTGCGCCCACATGTTTGCAGACCGCCGCGGCCATAATGCCGATTGGTCCGGCTCCTGAGATCAGCACATCTTCACCGACTAAATCGAAAGAGAGCGCCGTATGGACCGCGTTGCCAAAGGGATCGAAAATCGCCGCCAGCTCATCGGAGATATTGTCGGGAATTTTAAAGGCGTTAAAAGCCGGGATCACCAGGTACTCGGCAAAACACCCCTGACGATTAACGCCAACCCCGATGGCATTACGACATAAATGGGTACGCCCGGCGCGACAGTTACGGCAGTGACCACAGGTGATATGGCCTTCGCCTGAGACGCGATCGCCGATCTGGTAGCCATTCACCTCCTGGCCAATCGCCACCACTTCCCCAACATACTCATGGCCGACAATCATCGGCACCGGAATCGTCTTTTGCGACCATTCATCCCAGTTGTAGATATGCACATCAGTGCCGCAGATGGCGGTTTTGCGGATTTTAATCAGCAGATCGTTATGGCCCGGCTGCGGAATCGGCGCTTCGGTCATCCAGATGCCAGCTTCCGCCTTTAGTTTCGCCAGTGCTCTCATCGCCTCACCTCTCAGCCAATAACGTTAAGTTGCTTACCAATCCGCGTAAACGCCTCTACCGCGCGCACCAGCTGCTGCTGGCTATGGCCAGCTGAAATTTGAGTACGGATACGCGCCGCGCCTTTCGGCACCACTGGATAGAAGAAACCGGTGACATAAATCCCCTCCTGTTGCAGCAGGCGCGCAAACTCCTGCGCCACTGTCGCCTCACCCAGCATCACCGGAATAATCGCGTGATCGGCGCCAGCAAGGGTAAATCCGGCTTTGGTCATCTCTTCACGGAAGTAACGGACGTTATTCCACAGGCGCTGACGCAGGCCATCACCTTCGGCCAGCATATCCAGCACGCGGATTGAGGCAGCCACAATTGCCGGCGCCAGCGAGTTGGAGAACAGATAGGGCCGTGAACGTTGACGCAGCCACTCCACCACCTCTTTTTTGGCTGCGGTATAGCCACCGGATGCGCCGCCGAGCGCTTTACCCAGCGTGCCGGTAATAATATCGACGCGACCCATCACTTCGCAGTATTCATGGGTGCCGCGTCCGCTGGCGCCGACAAAACCGACGGCATGGGAGTCATCCACCATCACCAGCGCGTCGTACCGATCAGCCAGATCGCAAATGCCCTGCAGATTGGCAATAATACCGTCCATGGAGAAGACGCCATCGGTGGCAATCATAATATGTCGTGCGCCCGCCGTTTTCGCTTCTTCCAGCCGCGCCTGCAGCTCCCCCATATCATTATTAGCGTAGCGATAACGTCTGGCTTTACACAGACGCACGCCATCAATAATCGAGGCATGATTTAATGCATCCGAGATAATGGCGTCTTCAGCGCCCAGCAGTGTCTCAAACAGGCCGCCATTGGCGTCGAAGCAGGAGGAGTAGAGAATGGCGTCTTCCATACCGAGAAATTCTGCCAGCCGTTTTTCCAGCTGTTTATGGCTATCCTGAGTGCCGCAGATAAAGCGCACCGAAGCCATGCCAAAGCCATGGCTGTCCATGCCCTCTTTGGCCGCCAGAATCAGCGCCGGATGATTCGCCAGCCCGAGATAATTATTGGCGCAAAAATTGATGACATGATGCCCGTCGCCTGTTTCGATATCAGCCTGTTGTGGCGAAGTAATAATGCGTTCTTCTTTGAACAGACCTTCCTGACGGCTTTCCGCCAGTTGATCGTTGATTTGACGATAAAAATTCCTGCTCATGTTTGCCCTCCATTATTAGCCAACCTCTGGCACATATTACTGAAGAGAAGCGACTTAAACGATAAATCACCATACCGATTGTCAATTTTGCAGCATATATCACGCCATCAGACATCAGTTACATTCCGTTACGGACTCATCTGGCTGTCTGCCCGCCAATGAAATGTTATGATGAGTGTTATAAGCGTATGAAACCTCCTGTTTCATGCCACTGTTCAAGGTTAAGGTTAAGCTCATGATTATCGTGACTGGCGGCGCTGGCTTTATTGGCAGCAATATTGTTAAAGCGCTCAATAACGACGGCTTTAATGACATCCTGGTAGTGGATAACCTGAAAGACGGCACCAAGTTCGTCAATCTGGTGGATTTAGATATCACTGACTATATGGATAAAGAAGATTTTATCGCCAGCGTGGTCGCCGGCGATGACTTCGGCACCATTGAAGCGGTATTCCATGAAGGCGCCTGCTCTTCCACCACCGAGTGGGATGGCAAGTATATGATGGATAACAACTATCAGTACTCTAAAGAGCTGCTGCACTTCTGTCTGGAGCGTGAAATCCCGTTCCTCTACGCCTCTTCCGCCGCCACTTACGGTGGTCGCAACACCGACTTTATTGAAGAGCGTCAGTATGAGCAGCCGCTAAACGTCTACGGCTACTCCAAAGTGCTGTTTGACCAGTATGTGCGTCAGATTCTGCCGGAAGCTGAATCGCAGATTTGTGGTTTCCGTTACTTCAACGTTTATGGTCCGCGTGAGGGCCATAAAGGCAGCATGGCCAGTGTGGCTTTCCACCTGAACACTCAGCTGAATAACGGCGAAAATCCGAAACTGTTTGAAGGCAGCGACGGCTTTAAACGCGACTTTATCTACGTTGAAGACGTGGCGGCGGTGAATCTGTGGTTCTGGAAAAATGGCGTTTCCGGCATTTTCAACTGCGGTACCGGCCGTGCCGAATCCTTCCAGGAAGTGGCGGACGCTGCACTGAATTATCACCAGAAAGGTGAAATTGAATACGTGCCATTCCCGGAAAAACTGAAAGGACGTTACCAGGCATTCACCCTCGCCGATCTGACTAAGCTGCGGGCTGCGGGCTATGACAAGCCGTTTAAAACGGTGGCGGAAGGTGTAGCAGAATATATGGCCTGGCTGAACCGCGACGCATAACGCATATCACGCATAAGGAAGGCAATCTCGTCGATGAAAATTCTGGTGATCGGGCCGTCATGGGTCGGCGACATGATGATGTCGCAAAGTCTGTATCGCACGCTGAAGGCTGCATATCCTGAGGCGGTGATTGACGTGATGGCGCCTGCGTGGTGCCGTCCCCTGCTGTCCCGCATGCCGGAAGTTAACGAGGCGCTGGCGATGCCGCTGGGACACGGCGCACTGGAAATTGCCGAGCGCCGTCGCCTGGGTAAAGCGCTAAGCGTTCAGGGCTATGATCGTGCCTATGTACTGCCTAATTCGTTTAAATCGGCGTTAGTGCCCTTCTTCGCTGGCATCAGACAGCGCATCGGCTGGCGTGGTGAAATGCGCTACGGCCTGCTGAATGATCTGCGCGTGCTGGATAAACCGGCCTTCCCGTTAATGGTCGAGCGCTATGTGGCGCTTGCTTATGACAAGGACCGGATTAAAACCGCACGCGATCTGCCACAGCCGTTGCTTTGGCCGCAGCTGCAGGTCAGTGACGCGGAAAAAGTGACCACCGCGGCTGCTTTTGCGCTCACCACTGAGCGCCCGGCCATCGGTTTTTGTCCCGGCGCCGAATTTGGCCCGGCCAAACGCTGGCCACATTATCACTATGCAGCGCTGGCGCAGCAGCTGATTGAACAAGGTAAGCAGGTGCTGCTGTTTGGCTCGGCGAAAGATCATGAAACCGGCGAGCAGATAATTCAGTCACTACCGGAAGCGGCGCGTCCATTCTGCCGTAATCTGGCCGGTGAAACTCAGCTGGAGCAGGCGGTGATTCTGCTGGCTCACTGCAGTGCCGTGGTCAGTAATGATTCGGGTCTGATGCATATTGCCGCGGCGCTTAATCGTCCACTGGTGGCGCTGTATGGCCCCAGCAGCCCGGACTTTACCCCGCCGTTGTCGCAGCAGGCGCGCGTTATCCGCCTGATTACCGGCTACCACAAAGTTCGCAAAGGTGATGCCGAACAGGGTTATCACCAGAGCTTGATTGATATTCAGCCCGCTCGCGTTATGGCTGAGCTGGAAAACCTGCTCGCACCGGGCCAGGAGAGTTAATGCAGGTTCTGATTGTTAAAACGTCATCGATGGGCGATGTTCTGCATACGCTGCCAGCGCTGACCGATGCGATGCATGCCATTCCGGGCATCCGCTTTGACTGGGCAGTGGAGGAGGGCTTTGCCCAAATCCCCTCATGGCATCCGGCCGTTGACCGCGTGTTGCCAGTGGCGATTCGTCGCTGGCGCAAACACTGGTTTGGCAGCCAGCAGCGTGAAGAGCGCGTGCAGTTTAAACGCGAGCTGCAATCACGCAGCTATGATGTAGTGATCGATGCCCAGGGTTTGATCAAAAGCGCGGCGCTGGTTACCCGTCTGGCAAAAGGCGTTAAGCATGGCCAGGACAGTCGCAGCGCACGTGAACCTTTCGCCAGCTGGTGGTATGACAAACGCCACGAAATTGATAAGCATCAGCATGCGGTTGAACGCACGCGCGAACTGTTCGCCAAAAGTCTGGGCTACGAAAAACCCACCACCTCTGGCGATTACGGCATTGCGGCGCATTTTCTGGCGGAACCGCCGATCGATACCCATCCGTACCTGGTGTTTTTGCATGCCACTACCCGTGACAGCAAGCACTGGCCGGAACTGCAGTGGCGCGAGCTGATCGGTTTAGTTGCCGCTTCCGGGTTGCGCATTAAACTGCCGTGGGGCGCCGAGCATGAACGTCAGCGCGCAGAGCGGCTGGCGGAAGGTTTTGACCACGTTGATGTATTACCGAAACTGACGCTGGAAGAAGTGGCGCGAACCCTGGCCGGTGCTAAAGCGGTAGTGTCTGTTGATACCGGTTTAAGCCATTTAACCGCGGCGCTCGACCGTCCCAATATCACGCTGTATGGCCCTACGGATCCTGGTCTGATTGGGGGGTATGGGAAGAATCAGTTTGTGGTGAAAGCCGAAGACCAAAAGATAGCCTCAATTAGTTCTGAAAACGTGATGCAAAAACTTGTGACGTTGTTTTAACGCCAGAAGATGAACAAATCCTTCATCCGATGTTAAAACTGGCAAAAGATTCTTCATATTTATAGGGGAAGTTTGATGGACACTTTTTAGCCGCCCTGTAAAATCAGCAAAATTGGGCGCTGCGCCAGTCATCTCTACCCTGAATACATTAGCAACTTAACTATAAGTTGTTAAAAATATGAGGAAAAATCGGTACAAATGGGAACATTCTTCAAGCAGATCTACCGGTATACTCGCCCGCGTCGCTATCGCCATAATGAAAATCTGTGGCCTTATGTCAGAATCACTCGCGCCAGTGAAGGGCATATCACCAGCCTCAGATTACGCGGGCAGCAGGTACCGATTGTAAACCTTTCCGATCTGCGGGGAAAATACTCTGGCGACCTGCTGCTCGTCGCCTCGGGTCCGTCGGTCAATCAAACCGATTTTGCTCCATTGCAGCAAATGCCTGCGATGGGTGTGAACGGTTCCTGGTTCCTGCAAGACCGGGCTAGCTTCAGATTTTATATTATTGTTGATATGACTTTTATAGATCAGCGGTTGAGCATGGTCAGCGAGATGATTAAGGATCCGCAGATTCTTTTTTTCACCACTGTTCACGGCATCGTAAAAATAATCGACCACTTTGGTTTTTCAGCCATACGCTGCCAGGTGGCGATCATTGAAGACGCCTGTTTTAAAATTTTCCAGCCTAAGCTTTGGCCTGAAGAGATTCATCTGCAATACCAGAATGAAGCAAGCATCAGTTTCAGCGCAAAGAATGAAAATATCGCTTTTGCGCATGATATTCGCAAAGGCATCTTTGACGCCGCCACCGTAGTGTACTGGGCGTTGCAGGTGATCCATTTTATGGGGTTCAACAGAGTGGTTATTGCCGGTCTGGATATGAATAATTTCCAGCAGCCCCGTTTCTATGAAAATGAACATGACTGTTCGCCAAGTTATCTTGAGAGTAAATTCAACGAATTAATTGAACCGGCATTTAAACATGCAAGTGGCGTATTTAATAACGAAAAAAGAGAGGTGTTAAACCTTTCACTAAATAGTGCATTAGATAGCAGCATTTTCAAAAAGGTAAGTTCCAATGATCTCTAATAAAAAAAATGTTTTTTTATTTAAATCTTTTTATTTTTTCTATGCAGCATTTCTTTTTTTACTACCAGTGATCGGTGGCTTGGGGAAGGTCAATAATCTTTTTCATATAGCATTAATGCTGTGCCTGATTATCATACTTTTCAATGAAGAGATCCGTGGAAAGGTATTTAACAATCGCGATTTTAACACCGGTCTGTTTGTGCTTGCCATTTTCCTCAGCTACTTCTCTCTCAGTACCCTGTGGGGTGCTGAAGAGCGGGGAATCAGTTCAGAGCTGACCCACAGTTTTTATCTTATTATGTTCGTTATCTTTTTTAATCTGGTTGCCATGCAGGGTAAAAAAAACACCATGCTGGCAATGTTTTTTTCCGGCGCTCTCGTCCTACTGTTATTGACCTTATACTATGTCGATAAGCATATCCTGTTTGAAAATCGTTTGGGTTCAGGCTTCTCACTGGCGCCGGAAAACGTTATTGATATGGGGGGATACTACGGCATAGGTATCTTTTGTGGCTTAATCCTTATCCGCGAAACAGGACATAAATGGCTTTATTTGCCCGTTGCCTTCCTGCTCGTGGGCCTGCTGTTAACCCAAAGCCGTGGTCCATTGTTAGCACTGGTAATCGCCTGCGTGCCGCTGCTGCTGTTTAAACGTATTCATCTCAGCCATCTGCTGATAATCGGTTTGATTATTGCAGTAATTGTGTCAGTGATCGTTTTTGCCAATGCCAATGAACTGCTGGTACGCATAGAGCGGAGCTATTCACAGAGCTTTACGCGTTTTGGTATCTGGGAAAATGCGCTGCATTATGTCCAGCAGAAGCCGTGGTTTGGCTGGGGTTTTGATAAACAACTCGACTTTGTTAATGTTGTTGGTCAGCGCGTCCATACCACTCACAGCCTCTATTTCGCCACGCTGTTGAAAGGCGGTATTATTGGTGGAGTGCTGCTATTAAGTGTAATCACCTACGGTCTTTATATGGGATGGCAGCAAATTAAGGCGGGGCACGCACTGGAAACGTCGATGTTTCTGTTTAGCCTGATATTCTACTCCACCCAGGGCATGTTTATTATCAGTAACCCAAGCGTATCATGGGTGATTTTCTGGCTGCCACTGGCAGTAGTAATGGCGCTACCGAAACGTCAGGAAAAGTAATCGATTATCATTAATACACCGGCAATATGCCGGTGTATCAGCCAGTCAATTAGCCACCAGTTGGCTAATATTTTTACGCACCGCCTGCACGCTGATTTGTTCCAGAGGCTGACTGCTCGCTGGCATATCATCAGTAATTTTCAGGATGCAGTGCCGTTCCAGATCCTGATACGGGCCAGTATGTTTCGGCTCGGCATCAGCAAACAGACACACAGTCGCAGTCTGCAGCGCGACGGCAAGATGTAGCGGACCGGTATCCCCTGTCACTAATACATCGAATCCATCAATCAGCGTCAACAATTCAGCTAACGAAGTTTTACCTACCCGGTTTTCAACCTGGGAAAAGAGTTCTTCACCTGCCAGTTGCTCAAATTGCTGCATTAAAGCCACATCTTTAGGACCGCCAGTGAGTACTGGCTGGTAATTACCGTCCTGACACAATAACGCAGCCAGCTCGACAAAATGCGTAACCGGCCAGCAGCGTTTTGCTTCTGATGCTCCCATCTGAAAACCTACGCGGATTTTACCGCTGGCTGGCTCGCCGGCTGGCCATGTCACCGGGATGCGCATCCGGGGATCGTCGTTACGACATCCCAAAACCGTTAACATATCCAGTTTGCGCTGAATTAAATGCTGGTCAGCAAGCGAAGACCAGCCGTTTAACCAGCGATTCATGATTGGGCTGTCAATACGATAGTGATCGCGAATGATATATTCGCTGCCAGATAACACGGCACATAATATGTCATAAGGCATATAGGAGTGCAGAATCACCGTCAGCTGTGGCTTAAAATGACGTAATTGTTTAATCAGCCGGTGCGCATTCCGAATCTTGTTATCCCAGTAAAAAACGTCGTCAAACCACGGACTGTCAGCCACCAGCGGTCGATTCTTTTCGCTGGAAACCAGCACAAATGAAGCATGCGGATAACGCTGCTTTAGCGCATATATCGCTGGAGTATTGAACATTAAATCGCCCAACGCCGTGGTCGAATATATAGCAATACGCTGGAATGCCATTCCGGCATCCAGAGATTTATTCTTTTTTAAATGACGGGAGAATACGGTATATAACGTTAGTAAACGATTAACCCACTTTGCTTTATTTTCCTTCATTGCTATCGCTCATCGTTTGCTGATAATACTCTGCCAGAGTCATGCCGTGAGTACGGCTGTGCAGATAATCAAATAGCTGCGTCAGATCGTCATACAATGCGTCGATATCTGCTGCGGTCTTAAACGTAGGACTACCGCCGGGCATAAATTCAGATGAGTGCAGCATAAATTCGACATAATCGCTGCCGCCAGCCAGCGTCTTTTCAACAACCTTGATCATCTTTTCCACATTGCCGCCCATCGGGCGCAACCAGTGTACCGACGGGCTACGCTGCTTCCCGCGCAGACGGTCATAAGCGGTTTTAACATAATTCATTAATGGCGCATGTTTATATTGAATGCTCATCGGCACTTCCAGCAGCGATGAGTTGCCGGGTCTGGAAATATCCTGTGGATCAATAAAATAGGCCCTGTCCGGGAAATGCTGATAATTAGTACCGCCATGGCCCTGCGGCGCACCCGGTGAAAACTGCCAGTTAACACGTGGCGTTACTGAACAGTCAACCTGATAACCCAGCTCAATGAGCAACTGCGCATAATATTCATTAAATGCCCAGCGCCCGGCACGGTGACTGCGCATTTTCACCTGTAGGGTATCTTCCAGCAGCCGGGTTATATAGCTGACCTTATCCCTGATATTAGCCTCAGGATACTCAATCAGATAAGGTTTATGCCGCCAGTCGTCACCGGTTAAGTCAAACAGGGGCGGGCTGTTCCATGCATGCAGATGCATGCCAATCTCACCACTATCGCGAGCGATGATATCTCGGGCAAACTCCACGTACTCAGGATCGACCGCCATCTCGTAGTTGGTCAGCCAGGTGGGCCTGAAGGCGTATTTTTCACATAGCTGCTGAAATCGTGGCAAAAACCGGCTATTTTCGGTCGCGATACGATCGTGATTTTGCCAAAGGTTATCGCCTTCGGTATCGATGGTGATGATAAACGCGGGCTTACCCATTTTCTTTCCTGCCGTAAAATTTACCTGGTCGCTATGTTACGTAGCGGATGATGAATGCGCAAAGTTATTCAGTCACCTAACGGGACAGCGGAGGCTGCGCTAGCCACGCCCCTGTGTCTGCTTTAGAATCATCGACTGGATTATTGTACAGTGATAGCGATATAGCATGAAACGTCCGAACCTGCCGCTTTCTCCCCACCAGATTACGCGTATTCTGGTAATCAAGTTTCGTCATCATGGCGATATGCTACTCACCACGCCGGTAATCCGCTCGCTAAAGGCGGCCTGGCCAGCAGCCAAAATTGATGTCTTACTTTATGAAGAAACGCGCGCCATGCTCGCCTGCCACCCGGATATCAACCAGATCTATGCTATCGATCGGCGCTGGAAAAAACAGGGCGTACGCTATCAGCTTGGTCAGGAGTGGCGTTTACTGAAAACCCTGCGAAAACAGCATTACGATATTGTCGTCAATCTGGCCGACCAGTGGCGTAGCGCGATGATCACGCGCTTTACCGCTGCACCGGTAAGACTGGGCTTCGATTTCCCCAAACGCCGTGGCTTACTCTGGCAGCACTGTTACACGCATTTAGTCCCTACCGGTAATCATCAGAGTCTGCATACCGTTGAGCAAAATCTGTCGCTGCTGGCGCCGCTTGGACTGCCCGCGATCGATTGCACTGTTGGTATGCACTATGCAGAAAGCGATCGCCTTACAGTACAGCAGCTGCTGAATGGCGTGACGAGATACATTGTGGTGCAGCCGACCTCACGCTGGTTTTTCAAATGCTGGAGCGAAGAGAAATTTGCCGCTGTGCTACAGGCTCTGCATGATGACGGACATTCCATTGTGCTGACATCAGGGCCTGATGGCAAAGAACTCGCGATGATTGATAAGATCACCGCCCATCTCTCCTCACGCGAGAATGTTATTTCCCTGGCGGGCCAGCTGACACTGACGCAGCTGGCAGCGCTGATCGATAAGGCAGAACTGTTTATTGGCGTCGATTCCGTGCCGATGCATATGGCCGCTGCATTACAAACGCCTTGTGTCGCCCTGTTTGGGCCATCAAAACTGGTGTTCTGGCGCCCCTGGCAAGTCAAGGGTGAGGTGATCTGGGCCGGTGATTTTGCGCCATTGCCAGACCCGGATGCCGTCGATACCAAAACCGCAGAACGCTATCTGGATGCGATCCCGGTAGAACATGTGCTGTCAGTTGCCCGGAGGCTATTAGCATGAAACCCATTCGGCTGGCGATCGTTCGTCAGAAATATCGCCCGGACGGTGGAGCCGAACGCTTTATCTCCCGTGCCCTTGAGGCGCTGGATCAGCAAGCGATGGATCTCAACGTCATCACACGTCAATGGCAGGGAGAACGTCAGGCCAACTGGCATCTCCATCTTTGCGATCCGGTTAAATGGGGGCGCATCAGCCGCGAACGAGGCTTTGCCAATGCGGCCCGGACACTCTGGCAACGGGAAAATTTTGATATTGTGCAGAGCCATGAGCGTATTGCCGGCTGTGATATCTACCGTGCAGGGGATGGTGTACACCAGCGCTGGCTCGAATTGCGTTCCCGCCTGCTGCCCACATGGCGACAGAAATTGCTGATGAACAATCGCTACCATCGTTATGTGATGGGGGCCGAACGTGCGATGTATCAGGCGCCAGAACTGAAGGCGGTGATCTGTAATGCGCAGATGGTAAAGCAGGAAATTATTGAGCGCTTTGGCGTTGCCAGCGATAAAATCCACGTTATCTACAATGCCATCAATACCACCCAGTTTATTCCGGCAGATGAGGCGGATCGCCTGCTGCTGCGACAAAAACTGGGCCTGCCGTCCAATGCCACTCTGCTAATCTATGTCGGTTCCGGGTTTGAACGTAAAGGTCTGGCCGCAGCGATTCGCGCCATCGCAGACACCAATCGCTATCTGGTCGTGGTTGGCAAGGATAAAGCGGAAAAACAGTATCGGGCGCTGGCGACTGAGCTGGGGTGCAGTGACCGTGTATTTTTTGCCGGAATGCAGTCAGATACGCGCCCATGGTATCAGGTGGCAGATGGCCTGTTACTCCCAACGCTTTACGATCCGTTTCCCAATGTGATCCTTGAAGCAATGGCCTGCGGTTTGCCAGTAATAACTTCCACCACCTGCGGCGGCAGTGAGTTTATTCGCCCAGGGGAAAACGGCTATGTTTGTGATGCGCTGGATATTGCTGCCCTGCGTGATGCAGTGATGGCGCTCCCTGAGCACGCTATCGGCAGCAGTATGGCAGGCCATGCCCGTGAACGCGTAATGGGTTCCTCACCCCAACGTTTATCACAGCAGCTGATTGCTCTTTATCAACAGATTCTGGAATAACCGATGCGTATACTGATGATTATCGATGGATTGCCCGGTGGCGGCGCGGAGAAAGTCGTTCTGACGCTGTGCGAAGGAATGCAACAAATGGGACATCAGGTCAGCCTGTTTTCGCTGCGTAACGTCTGTCACTACGCGCTGCCTGACGGCATTGATTATCAGGTAGTGGAAAGCCACAGCAGGACCCCGTGGCGTAAACTCACCGAACTGAGCCGTCGCGCTGCCGCGCTGGAACAAGCCATCATTGCCAGTGAGCAACAGTCCGGGGATTTTGATTTAATTTTTTCACATCTGCACAAAACCGACCGCATTGTGGCGCGCTGCAAAACGCTGCCAGTGGAAAAACTGTGGTTCTGCATTCACGGTATTCTCTCCACCTCGTATCTGGGGCACCGTCGCGGTCTTGATCGCTGGCTGAAACAACGCAAGATTGGCCATGTTTATCAGGGGAAAAATATCGTTGCTGTATCACAAGCCGTGGCTGACGATCTGACACAAAACCTGCCAGTCTCTCCGCGCCGTCTGGCGGTGATTAATAATCCATTTGATATCAATGCGATTCTCTCTCAGGCCGCTGAACCTTTTACCCTTCCGGATGAACCGTATTTGATCCATGTTGGCCGCTTTCACCCGCACAAACGGCATGATCGCCTGCTCAGGGCCTATGCAAAGTCAGGTATTCAGGCCAGGCTGCTGCTGGTCGGTACGGGTGATCAGCACTATATTGCCGGCATCAGACAGCTGGCGGAAAAGCTGGGCATCGCCGATCGGGTAATTTTCGCTGGTTTTCAGGCCAATCCTTATCCACTGATCAAACATGCGGCGATGCTGGTGCTCAGCTCGGACAGTGAAGGTTTTGGCAATGTACTGGTGGAAGCATTGCTCTGCGGTACACCAGTGGTCAGCACGCGTTGCCCGGGAGGGCCAGCTGAAATTCTGCAGCGGGCAGGTATGAGCAATGTACTGGCAGATCTGAAAAACCAGTCGCTGGCGGAGAAGATGGCGCAGGTCTGGCAGTCGCCGCCAGCGATCGATCACCAGCAGCTAATGAGCTACGACCTGCAGCCTATCTGCCAGCAATACCTGTCACTTAAGGATTAAGCCGGGTCGGCCCCTGACTGACATCCTCGATGCCCTCAGTTAATGGTGTCGGGCAAACCAGATCGCCAATATTATCCTGGCGCGCGGTGAGAACAGGGAATGCACACACCACAACCCCAAAATGCCAGAATCACATGTGAGCCGCCAGCCACCGATTATGAAGTAGTGTGAGGGAGACGCACTTATCTGCTAACATGCTGCATTATTTCTCTTTTTGCGGCTCTCTCTGGACGTAAGTCTCTATTCACCTGAAAAGCAATGCGATGACGACAATTTACACCGTTCTGCTCTATCTCATTCAGCCGCTGATTTGGCTGCGCCTCTGGTTGCGCGGCCGGAAAGCGCCTGCCTATCGTAAAAGATGGGCCGAACGCTATGGTTTTTGTGAAGGAAAGGTAAAGCCGGACGGTATTTTGCTGCACTCGGTATCGGTGGGTGAAACCCTTGCTGCCGTGCCGCTGGTACGTGCGCTGCGCCATCGCTACCCAACGCTGCCGATTACCGTCACCACCATGACGCCAACCGGTTCAGAACGCGCGCAATCCGCCTTCGGGAAAGACGTCCATCACGTTTATCTGCCTTATGACCTGCCCGGCGCGATCCATCGCTTCCTCGATACCACCCGCCCCAAGCTGGTGATTATTATGGAAACCGAGCTGTGGCCAAATATTATCAAAGCGCTGCACGACCGTAAGATCCCGCTGGTGATTGCCAATGCGCGCCTTTCAGAACGTTCCGCCGCGGGTTATAAGAAGCTGGGTAAATTTATGCGCCAGTTACTGCAGCGCATTACGTTGATTGCCGCGCAGAATCAGGAAGATGGTGAGCGTTTTGTCTCTCTTGGGTTAAAGCGTTCGCACCTGACGGTGACCGGCAGCCTGAAATTTGATATTTCGGTGACGCCAGAGCTGGCGGCGCGCGCCATCACCCTGCGCAGCCAGTGGGCGCCAAGACGTCCGGTGTGGATTGCCACCAGCACCCACGAAGGCGAAGAGAGCATTATTCTGGCCGCCCATCGCAAATTACTGGAGCGTTTCCCCAATCTGCTGTTGATTCTGGTGCCGCGCCATCCGGAACGTTTTGCCGACGCACGCGATATGACGCAAAAAGGCAACTTCAGCTATATCCTGCGCAGCAGTGGTGAAATTCCTTCCGGCAGCACCCAGGTAGTGATTGGCGATACCATGGGTGAACTGATGCTGCTGTACGGCATTGCCGACCTGGCTTTTGTCGGCGGCAGCCTGGTGGAACGCGGCGGTCACAACCCGCTGGAACCGGCTGCGCACGCCATTCCGGTATTGATGGGTCCGCACACCTTCAATTTCAAAGATATCTGTAGCAAACTCCAGCAGGCAGATGGCCTGATTACCGTAACCGATGCGGATTCACTGGATAAAGAGATCGGCAACCTGCTTACCGATGACGACTATCGCCGCTATTATGGCCGTCACGCGGTAGAAGTGCTGCATCAGAATCAGGGCGCCCTTCAGCGTCTGCTACAGTTACTCGAACCCCATTTGCCACCACGGAATCACTAAATGACCGCTCGCCAACGACTTTCGGTGGTGATGATCGCCAAAAACGAGGCCGGGCTGTTGCCAGATTGCCTGGCTTCAGTGAGCTGGGCCGATGAAATCATTCTGCTCGACTCCGGCAGCAGCGATGACACCGCCGAAATTGCCCGCCAGCATCATGTTCAGGTCTATCACTCTGAAGGCTGGCCCGGCTATGGCCTGCAACGTGAACATGCGCAAAGCTATGCCAGCGGCGACATGATTTTGATGATCGATGCCGATGAGCGGGTAACCCCTGAATTGCGCGCCTCGATTGAACGCGTACTGGAACATCCGCAGCCACACACGGTTTACAGCATTGCCCGACGCAATCTGTTTCTCGGACGCTTTATGCGCCACAGCGGCTGGTATCCTGACCGCGTAACCCGCCTCTATCCGCGCGACTATCACTACAATGATAATCAGGTGCATGAGTCGCTGAATACCCGCGATGCGCACGTCGTGCCATTGCTCGGCGATCTGCTGCATCTGACCTGCCGTGACTTCTCTGCGTTTCAGCGTAAACAGTTCGCCTATGCGGAAGCCTGGGCCAGACAGCGTCACCAACAGGGAAAAGGGTGTACGGTATTCTCCATTTTCAGTCATACCATCAGCGCGTTTCTGAAAACGCTGGTGCTGCGCGCTGGCTTTCTTGATGGTAAACAGGGCTGGATACTGGCAGTGGTTAATGCACAGTACACTTTTAACAAATACGCCGCCCTGTGGGCGCTTAATCAGGCAGCAGAGAAAGGTAGCTTATGAGCACTAAAGCGATCTATCCCGGTACTTTCGACCCGATGACCAACGGCCATCTCGATATCGTCACCCGTGCAGCGCTGATGTTCGATCATATCGTACTGGCGATTGCCGCCAGCCCGAGTAAGAAACCGATGTTCTCGCTGGACGAACGCGTGGCGCTGGCGCAACAGGTTACGGCACATCTCGATAATGTTGAAGTGATTGGTTTTAGCGATCTGATGGCAAACTTCGCCAAAGCGCAGCATGCCAATGTGCTGGTGCGCGGTCTGCGCGCCGTGGCGGACTTTGAGTATGAACTTCAGCTGGCGCATATGAATCGCCATCTGCTGCCGACGCTGGAAAGCGTATTCCTGATGCCATCGGCAGAGTTTTCCTTTATCTCTTCTTCACTGGTGAAGGAAGTCGCGCGCCATCAGGGCGATGTGCAGGCTTTCCTGCCACCGGTGGTGTACCAGGCGTTGATAGCCAGACTGTAAAACGGGAGCCGATAACGGCTCCCCTACTTCTGACAACCGCGGCAGAAAAAGGTACTGCGCTGACCATGGATGGCTTTCTCAATTAAGGCGCCGCATACCCGGCACGCTTCACCGGCGCGACCATAGACCTGCAACTCCTGCGCAAAATACCCCGGTTTACCATCCGTTTGCAGAAAATCACGCAGCGTGGTGCCGCCCTGTTCAATTGAGCGTAACAGCACCGCCTTAATGGTGGCGACCAGCAGCGCCGCTTCGGGCTGCGTCAGTGACATTGCCGGACGATCGGGCAGGATCCCCGCCGCAAACAGCGACTCGCTGGCGTAGATATTGCCAACGCCCACCACCAGCTTATTATCCATCAGCCAGGGTTTGATCGCCGTACGTTTCGCGCGTGACTTGGTAAACAGCCAGTCACCGCTAAACTCTTCACTCAGCGGCTCCGGACCTAAATGCGCCAGCACATTGCTGGCCTGTGGATCGACACTCCACAACCATGCGCCAAATCGGCGCGGGTCGGTATAGCGCAGCACTTTACCGTTGCTCATCACCAAATCGACATGATCGTGTTTAGCGGCAGGAATATCTTCCGGCAATACGCGCAGGCTGCCAGACATACCGAGGTGAATAATAATCCAGCCAGTCGGCAACTCCAGCAGTAAGTATTTGGCCCGGCGCTGTACGCTTAATACCGGCTGATCGCTCAGTGCATGAATTTCCTGTGATACCGGCCAGCGCAAGCGGCTGTTACGTACCACTGCATGCAAAATGGTTTCACCGACCAGATGCGGCTCGATTCCGCGCCGACTGGTTTCGACCTCAGGTAACTCAGGCATGCCAACTCCTTGGGTTGTGTTGTTTTATCTTATAAAACAAAAAACCCGGCCGAAGCCGGGTTTTTCTTAAGTCGCCAAATTAATTACTTAATTTTAGCTTCTTTGTAGAGCACGTGCTGACGGACAACTGGATCGAATTTTTTCAGTTCCAGTTTTTCCGGCTTGGTGCGCTTGTTCTTCGTGGTGGTATAAAAATGACCTGTACCAGCAGAAGAAACCAGCTTGATTTTCTCACGAATACCTTTAGCCATGATTCAGTTCCTTAGTACTTCTCACCACGGGCACGGATTTCGGTCAGAACCGTCTCAATACCCTTTTTATCGATAACACGCATACCTTTAGCAGATACGCGTAGCGTAACAAAGCGCTTTTCGTCTTCAACCCAGAAACGGTGCTTGTGCAGGTTCGGCAGGAAACGGCGCTTCGTCGCGTTCATTGCGTGGGAACGATTGTTACCGCTCACCGGACGCTTGCCAGTTACTTGGCAGACTCGTGACATGTCAATTCTCCAAAAATCAAATTCAGCTCGAGCTTTAAAAATAGGGTTCTGGCCGCCTCGTCAGGCTCTTAGCCCATCCAGGCGAGTTCTTATGTAAACCCGCTTAGCAGGCCCAAACGCCAAACCCGAGATTCTCAAAGGTGGCGTAGTATACGCCCTGTAGCGCCGCTGCTCAAGTCCCGAACAGATAAAGATCCCGGCGGATCGCGCAAAATAGCCGCACCTGGTCAGAAATCCGCTGATAAAAAGCGCAATCCGGGCCATCTGATGTAAGTTATTGTGCAGTTTACAACCAACCCCGTTCGGCGAAGGAGACATACTGACCATGGCCGACCACCAGATGATCTAATATCCTGATATTCAATAATAAGCCGGCGTTGATTATCTGTTGGGTGATATCGCGATCGGCGGCGCTAGGCTCCGGTATCCCGGAGGGGTGATTGTGCGCCAGAATCAGCGCCGCCGCATTGATTTTTAACGCTTCGCGCACAATTTCCCGTGGGTGTACTTCAACACTGTTAATACTCCCGGCAAACATCTCGCGCGACGCCATCACCCGATGCTGGTTATCAAGGAAAATAACCATAAAAATTTCCCGCTCCTGATGCGACAGCATCCCTAACAGATATTGATGGGTGACCTCCGGGTTCGCCAGCACATCTTCGCGCGCCATCTTTGCGCCAAAAAAACGTCGTCCCAGTTCAGCCACCGCATGCAGTTGCACTAATTTAACCTCACCTACCCCTTTCACCTGCGACATCGCCTGTTTATCGGCAGTCATAACCTGATATAACGAACCAAAATGCTGCAGCAGCTGACTGGCCACAGCCATTACCGGTTGCCCGATGGAACCGGTACGCAAGAAGATCGCCAACAGCTCCGCATCCGTTAGCGCTTCTGCCCCCATCTTCCGTAACTTCTCTCGCGGCATCAATTGCTGCCATGACGCTTCCATATCTCACCTCTCCCTGATAAAAGGTCAGCATGCCTTCCACGGCGCCATGTGAGTAGGGGCGAATTGTCAGTTTTCGAGGTGTCTCGCAAAGGTGGCAGTATGCTAAAGGGTTACCTGTGCGGAGTGTGATAAAATACGCAAATCGTGACGCCAATCAGCGCGTCTGGCTAGGGTAATGATGACGGATAACACTATGACGGGATTAACCGGTAAACACATCGTACTGGGCGTTAGCGGCGGTATCGCAGCGTATAAAGCACCTGAACTGGTACGTCGCTTGCGCGATCGCGGCGCTGAGGTGCGGGTGGTGATGACCGCAGCGGCGAAGGCCTTTATCACACCGCTTAGTCTGCAGGCGGTATCCGGTTTCCCGGTCTATGATGACCTGCTTGATCCGGCGGCTGAAGCTGCGATGGGCCATATCGAGCTGGGAAAATGGGCGGACTTAATGATTCTCGCCCCCGCCACCGCCGACCTGATTGCGCGCGTTGCCGCCGGGATGGCCAATGATCTGGTGACCACCATCTGCCTGGCGACAGCGGCGCCAGTTGCCATCGTGCCGGCGATGAATCAGCAGATGTATCGTGCGCTGCCAACCCAGCACAACCTGCAAGTACTGGCCGATCGCGGCGTATTAGTCTGGGGGCCGGATAGCGGCAGTCAGGCCTGTGGCGATATTGGCCCGGGCCGCATGCTGGACCCGCTGGCGATTGTCGATCACGCCGTGCAATGGTCAGCACCGGTCAACGACCTGCAACATCTTAATATTATGATTACCGCCGGGCCGACGCGTGAAGCGCTGGATCCGGTGCGCTATATCAGCAATCAAAGCTCGGGGAAAATGGGTTTTGCCATTGCCGCCGCCGCCGCTGCACGCGGCGCCAGTGTCACGCTGATCGCCGGTCCGGTAAATCTGGCGACCCCGCCCTGGGTACAGCGTATTGACGTCACCAGTGCGCTGGAGATGCAAAAAGCGGTGATGGAGCACATTACTCGCCAGCATATTTTTATTGGCAGCGCAGCCGTGGCAGACTACCGCGCGGCCACCATCGCCGAAGAAAAAATAAAAAAACAGGGTGATGAAGTGACACTCACCATGGTAAAAAACCCCGACATTGTGGCAGGCGTCGGCGCAATGACCGATAGCCGCCCCTATGTGGTAGGATTTGCCGCTGAAACCCAGAATGTGGAAGAATACGCCCAACAAAAACGTGCGCGAAAGAATCTGGATTTAATCTGCGCCAATGATGTGTCAAAAGCCGGGCAGGGTTTCAATAGCGACACCAATGCTCTTCACCTTTTTTGGCAGGAGGGAGATAAAGTCTTACCGCTCAGCGATAAGTCACTCCTTGGCCAACAGTTAATAGACGAGATTGTCAGCCGTTATGATGAAAAAAATCGACGTTAAGATTATGGATCCGCGTGTAGGCAAAGCGTTCCCACTGCCAACTTACGCGACCTCAGGATCGGCAGGTCTTGATCTGCGCGCCTGCCTTGATGAGGCCATTGAACTGGCTCCGGGCCTTACCACGCTGGTCCCAACCGGATTAGCGATTCATATTGCCGACCCTGAACTGGCGGCGGTGATCCTGCCACGTTCCGGACTGGGCCATAAGCACGGCGTGGTGCTGGGCAATCTGGTGGGTCTGATTGACTCTGACTATCAGGGACAACTAATGGTATCGGTGTGGAACCGTGGTCAGGATACTTTCACCATTCAACCCGGTGAGCGCATTGCACAGATGGTATTTGTGCCAGTGGTGCAGGCGGAGTTTAATCTGGTTGAAGATTTTGATGCCAGTGCGCGTGGCGAAGGTGGTTTTGGCCACTCAGGCCGCCAGTAACGCATAACGAACAACCCTCGTAACGATATATAGCCGTTTACTCTTTAATGCCGTGAGACGCTCTCTCACGGATGTTACGTGGGTATTTGCCCGTTTATGGTGAATTTTCAGGGGTCTTTTAAGTCATGGCAGAAAAAAAGAGTGCGAAAAGGAATCGTCGCGAGGAAATATTGCAGGCTCTGGCGCAGATGCTGGAATCTGGTGATGGCAGCCAGCGCATCACCACCGCCAAGCTGGCAGCCAATGTTGGTGTCTCCGAAGCGGCGCTATACCGCCATTTCCCCAGCAAGACGCGGATGTTTGACAGTCTGATTGAATTTATTGAAGACAGCCTGATCACCCGTATCAATCTGATCTTAAATGATGAAAAAGAGACATTGCCGCGCCTGCGCCTGATCGTACAACTGATTCTTGGCTTTGGTGAGCGCAACCCTGGCCTGACGCGTATCCTGACTGGCCATGCCCTGATGTTTGAACAGGATCGCCTGCAGGGGCGCATTAACCAGCTGTTCGAGCGGATTGAAGTGCAGTTGCGTCAGGTAATGCGTGAACGGAAAATGCGTGAAGGTGAAGGTTTCACCACCGATGAAACCCTGCTGGCCAGCCAGCTGCTGGCATACTGTGAAGGCATGCTGTCGCGTTTTGTCCGTTCCGAATTTCGCTATCGTCCCACCGTGGACTTTGACGCACGCTGGCCACTGCTGGCGGCGCAGCTGGTATAATCGCTACGGCGCTGTCGATAAGGGGGTCAACTGTTCATCCAGTAAAGCCACCAGCAGCGCCGTGCCATCCTCAGCCACCCGCAGTTCGCCATAACGCGCACTGGTAAAGTCATCAGCATGCCCTTCTTCGAAAAACCACCCATCACTCGCCACCCCAATGCCCTGATTACCACGATGGGTCTGCAAGTAAAGCTGATTAGCGCTTAATGGCTGACCGCGATCCCAGCTGGCGTCAGTGGCAATGCGCTGCGCATTCAGCGTGACGATCAGGCGTTTATTTTGCGGCATCTCTTCGCCGGACAGGCGGTTATTCAGCGCATAATTCAGCGCCATATAATCGCCCTGCATCAGCGAACGGGGATCGACCGGCGCCAGCGCCAGCCGCACCACGCTGCCGTGTTTCAGTAACTGCTCTTTCTGATAAATCGCCCGATTAGTTGCCAGTAAGATCACTAATAACACGGTAAACAGCAGCCACTTACGCATATTCACCACCCTGTAAACGGCGATGCGCCAGCGCCGCAATCAGCAGCAACACCACACCAGCGGCAAACAACATCAGTGCTTTATCCAGCAAGGAAGTGCCAAGGAAGTAATACCAGTCGATGGTATAGAGCACCAGCAGCACGGCGGCAGCGGCCATCAACACTTTGCTGTTCTGAAAGCGCGCCAGCAGTAGCAATAACCACGCCAGAGCGATACCCGGCGCAAACAGACTCATCGTCGCCAGCACGGTGGCAATCAGCAGCAGTTGCCAGGCGCCTGGCACCCCTTCGCGGCGACCGAGAATCAATGCAGCGATCAGTAGCCCGGCGGCAATCCCCTCGTTAAGAGTGGAAAAATCGCCGCCGCGCGGCGCCACTTCATTGATCAGCAGCAGGTTTTCCATCGGCACCGAACCATAGAAGCAGAGCGCCAGCAGACCGCTGCTTACCCCTAACAAGCAGGGGCGAAAGCGCCTGGTGTAGCGATCGTCAATGCCAGCCAGAATGACACCGATAGTAATCAGCGCAGAGACGGCGACCGGCAGGCTGCTGGTAAACCAGGTCAGACCGCTGACGAGGAAAAATACCAGCGCAGCACTGTTGAGGTAACGGTAAAAATTATCGCGGAACAGGATAAACAGCAGCGCCAGCACTGGCACAAAGGCCAGACACATCTGGCCGCTGATCCAGTTGCGGTCATCAATCCACAGCGCTACCGCGACACAACTGCTAAAGCTACAGGCAATCGCCCAGGATAAACCAATTTGCCGTTGCGCCAGGCCAGATTTACTTAAAAACAGCCAGCCGGGAACGCCGCTGACCAGCGCAATCAGCACAAAGGTCAGCACCTCAAATTGATCAAACAGGCCGTAAAGGAAACAGGCCAGCACCAGCAGGGCAAAAGCCATTACACCGGCAAACCAGCCGCTTAATACCAGGGCAGCGCGCACATACCAGGGCAACTCATCGTCATTATCCTGTTGCAGCAACGCGATCTGTTGTGGCGTCAGTAACGACTGCTGTTGCAGCCGCATCCAGATAGCCTGCTGCTCGTCACGATCTTCCGGTTGCAGCTCGTCAGGGTTTTGCGCACGTAACTTTAATATCCAGCGACTGGCCTGAGCGGCGCACAGGCATAACACCACCAGCGCCACCACTAAGGTCAGAATAATATCGACCTCAACCAGCAGTCGTATCACTCCCGCCACCAGCAGAAAGCTGATGCTGAATAAACCACAAGTGAGAATAAACAGGTCGCGCTGACGGCGATAAAACAGCAGATAGCCCGTGACCAGCATGGCCAGCCACAGCAACGCGCTAAACACGCCATAGGGCTGATGATCGCCAAACAGTTCGCTGGCGCTGGCAACCGTCAGGGTAACCAGCGTCCAGAACACCATCAGCCGGAACAACCAGTTACTGCTGCGGGTGAGTGCATACCATGCAACCAGCGCGGCCAGCAGCGAGAGCTGATAAATCAGACTAAAACCGGTATTAAACGGGAAGTCCTGCCAGCCATCCAGCCGCAACAAGAAGGCGACATTGGCCACCAGCCAGCAGAGAAACCAGAGTGCGGTAACGCGGGCAAAGCAGGCTAACGCGAACAGTGCCACTGCCCAGGCGCGGAACAGCATCCAGCTCCCGGCGCCAGTCTGATAGACCTGGCCATACACGGCAAACAACACACCGGTCAGCATGCCGATGGCAATCAGCGCCAGCCGGGCGCTATTCTGCGCCCAACGCCACCACACCAGCACCGCCAGGGCGATAATCGCGCCCTCAACCAGCGCAAACTTCAGCATGCGCGGCAGCGAATGCCAGTTCCAGGCAAAAAAGAATATCACCCCGCAAACCAGTGACAGGGTGCCAATCAGCGCAAAGGTGGCGCGCAGAAACAGCAGCCATCCCTGCGCATCTGGCCGCGCGCCAATCAGCTGTAAAATGGCATGTTGGGTCGCGGGAGAGATCTGGCCCTGAGACTGTAACCGTCGCACCGCTCTGCCTGCCGCGGTGGCTGCTTTTCCTGCATATAAGTGGTTTTCCACGCGTTACTCTCCGCGCCAGTCAGGGCTTGTTATCAGATTCCGTACTCTTTCTGGTACGCACGTACTGCCGCCAGATGATCGGCCATTTCCGGCTTCTCAGCGAGATATTCAATCAAATCTTTCAGGGTGATAATCGAGATAACCTGGCACTGGTAATCGCGTTCCACTTCCTGGATTGCGGAGATCGCCCCACGGCCACGCTCCTGACGGTCTAATGAAATCAGCACCCCCGCCAGTGTCGCGTTATTAGCGGCAATAATCTCCATGGATTCACGAATCGCGGTGCCTGCGGTAATCACATCATCCACCAGCATAATGCGGCCCTGCAGCGGACTGCCTACCAGGGTGCCGCCTTCGCCATGATCTTTGGCTTCTTTACGATTAAAGCAGTATGGCACATCACGCTCATGATGATCGGCCAGCGCAACCGCGGTGGTGGTGGCAATTGGAATGCCTTTATAAGCCGGGCCAAACAGCAGGTCAAAATCGATACTGGAATCAACCAGCGCCTGAGCGTAGAAACGTCCCAGCAGCGCCAGATCGCGCCCGGTATTAAACAGTCCGGCGTTAAAGAAGTAAGGACTCTTGCGGCCCGATTTCAGGGTGAATTCACCAAATTTTAATACCTGTTTGTTTAGTGCAAACTCGATAAATTGACGCTGCCAGGGTTTCATCACTCTCTCCTCAAAATGTTTTCATAAAAAAGGCGACCCTCAGGTCGCCTGTAAAAATCAGTTTGCCAGCGCTGCTTTCTGCGCCTGAATTAAGCTGTCGATGCCGCCTCGCGCCAGCTCAAGAAGCTTCAGCAACTCCTCGTGGCTAAACGGTTCACCTTCTGCGGTGCCCTGCACCTCAATCATGCGGCCATCTTCGGTCATCACCACATTCATATCGGTTTCAGCAGCCGAGTCTTCCACATACTCGAGATCGCACAGCGCTTCGCCATTCACAATACCAACGGAAATCGCCGCCACCATCCCTTTCATTGGGTTGGCTTTCAGTTTACCTTGCGCCACCAGATGGTTCAGCGCATCGGCCAGCGCCACACAAGCACCGGTAATCGATGCGGTACGGGTGCCACCGTCGGCCTGCAGTACATCGCAGTCCAGCGTAATGGTGAACTCACCCAGCGCTTTCAGATCGATCGCGGCACGCAGTGAGCGGGCAATCAGACGCTGGATTTCAAGAGTACGGCCACCCTGCTTACCTTTGGCCGCTTCACGCGCGTTACGACTGTGGGTAGCGCGCGGCAACATGCCATACTCCGCGGTAACCCAACCCTGTCCCTGACCTTTCAGGAAACGCGGCACGCCTTCTTCAATGGTGGCAGTGCACAGTACTTTTGTATCGCCGAATTCAACCAGCACAGCACCTTCTGCGTGTTTGGTGTAGTGACGTGTCAATGTGACGGGACGCACCTGTTGTGCGCTACGGCCTGCTGGACGCATGGTTTCTCTCCGGCTTGCTAATAGTGGCTGCGCATTATACGGGCTTCATGCGCCGCTGCCTACCGACGCCTGCGGGCAATATTTTTAAATCTGCAAAACAGAGAGTTAATGAAAAAAGCCGCGAACTATGTATAAATGCGTCTTCCTCCCCATAATCTGAATTTTATATGCCTGAGCTTTTACATTTTACTCTGGCGCTGGTGGTTATTTTCGCCCTGGCGTTACTGGTCAGTACTGACCGCAAGAAAATCCGTCCGCGCTATATTGTGCAACTGCTGGTGATTGAAGCCGCGCTGGCGTGGTTTTTTTTACACGCCGCCAGTGGCCTGTGGATCGTTCAGCATGTTGCCGGCTTCTTTGAAACGCTGCTGACCTTTGCCGCTCAGGGTTCAGATTTTGTGTTTGGCGGTATGAGCTCGCAGGGGCTGGCGTTTATCTTCCTTGGCGTGCTTTGCCCGATCATCTTTATTTCGGCGCTGATTGGTATTTTGCAGCACTGGCGCATTCTGCCATTACTGATTCGCCTGGTGGGAACGTTGCTGTCGAAGGTTAACGGCATGGGCAAGCTGGAGTCGTTTAACGCCGTCAGCACCCTGATCCTCGGGCAGTCAGAGAACTTTATCGCCTATAAAGGGATTCTCGCCGATATCTCGCCGCGTCGCCTTTATTCGATGGCCGCTACCGCCATGTCGACGGTTTCCCTGTCGATTGTCGGCGCCTATATGACGATGATCGATGCCAGATATGTTGTCGCGGCGTTAGTGCTGAATATGTTCAGCACCTTTATTGTACTGTCGATTATTAACCCGACACCGGCGGGTGATGAACCAGATATCAAGCTGGATAAGCTGCATGAAGATCAGAGCTTCTTTGAAATGCTTGGCGAATATATTCTCGCCGGTTTTAAAGTGGCGATGATTATCCTGGCGATGTTAATTGGCTTTATCGCGCTAATCGCGGCGGTCAACGCGCTGTTTGCCGCGGTATTTGGCATCAGCTTCCAGCAGATCCTCGGCTATGTGTTCTGGCCATTTGCCTGGCTGGTGGGCATTCCCGCGCAGGATATCCTGAAGGCCGCCAGCATTATGGCCACCAAGCTGGTCGCCAATGAGTTTGTCGCGATGATTGAGCTGAAGAAGGTGGCGGCCGAAATGACGCCGCGAGGTCTGGGGATCCTTTCGGTGTTCCTTGTTTCCTTTGCTAACTTTGCTTCTATCGGCATTGTCGCGGGCGCCATCAAAGGCCTGAACGAGCAGCAGGGCAATGTGGTGTCACGTTTTGGTCTGAAGCTGGTCTACGGCGCGACGCTGGTCAGTTTGCTGTCCGCAGCCTTCGCCGGACTGATGCTGTAAACTGTATCCGGCGGCGCCAGCCGCCGGATTCTTATTCAGAATGCGACGCAAACCGGCGCATCCACCCGCATCACTGAATCCTGCATAAAGCGCTGTTTATAGATACTGCGCAGCACTTCAATCCGACTTTCACTCTCTTTATCCGGCGCATGAATCAGCAACAGTGCTTTGCTGTTTTCGCGGGCCAGCCTGCCATCATTGCCCAGCCACTGACCTTTGGCCTCAAATACCGACAGCCCATCTTTAAATCGTGGCGTAACGTCATGATCAATAAACCCCTGCCACTCGGCGGCGCTGATGACCGGGCCGCTCGGACGGTTCAGCCCAAAATAGAGCGTGGTTTGCGTCATGGCATCACCCACCGTACAGCTTGCCGTCGCTGGCGCCGTCACGTTTTTTGGCGATGCCATACAGCCGCTCAGCAACAGTGCAGCAGTTATCATCATTAGTTTCGGGCTGGTTATTTTCATTATCATCCTTTAGCAGAAAAAATGGCTATCGCCCTTAGCGGGCACGACGGTTTCAGGACTGAGAGCAAATACCTATCATGCATCCACATGCATCGCTATAATTCCTTCATATTTCTCTGATACAGGTACGCAAAATGATCCGCAGTATGACCGCCTATGCACGTCGTGAAACCAAAGGCGAATGGGGCAGCGCAGCCTGGGAACTTCGTTCCGTAAATCAACGCTACCTGGAAACCTATATTCGTCTGCCGGAGCAGTTCCGCAGCCTGGAGCCTGTTATCCGTGAGCGCCTGCGTAATCGCCTGACGCGTGGCAAAGTGGAATGTAACCTGCGTTTCGATGCCGATCCAAGCGCACAAAGTTCGCTGTTGCTGAATGAGCCGCTGGCAAAACAGCTGGTTCAGGCAGCGAACTGGGTCAAAATGCAGAGCGATGAAGGCGAGATTAATCCGCTGGATATTCTGCGCTGGCCTGGGGTAATGTCCGCCAAAGAGCAGGATCTGGATGCTATCACCGCCGAGCTGCTACAGGCGCTGGATGGCGCCATTGACGAATTTATTATCGCGCGTGAAACCGAAGGTAATGCGCTGAAGGCAATGATTGAGCAGCGCCTGGAAGGCGTCAGCACCGAAGTAACGAAAGTGCGCGCACAGATGCCAGAAGTGGTGAAATGGCAGCGTGAGCGCCTGGTGAGCAAACTGGAAGAGGCGGAAGTTCAGCTGGAGAACACCCGTCTGGAGCAGGAGCTGGTGATGATGGCGCAGCGCATTGATGTGGCGGAAGAGCTGGACCGCCTGGAAGCGCATGTGAAAGAAACCTATAACATTCTGAAGAAGAAAGAAGCGGTTGGCCGTCGTCTCGACTTTATGATGCAGGAGTTTAACCGCGAGTCGAATACGCTGGCATCGAAATCGATTAATGCTGAGATTACCACTTCCGCGATTGAGCTGAAGGTGTTGATTGAGCAGATGCGCGAGCAGATCCAGAATATCGAATGATAATTCCATCCCTATCATGAATCTATTAACGCCCTGTTTTCAGGGCTTTTTTATTGCCTTCATATTCCACCCATCTACGCTAAAATCCATACTAATCCATAGCCAAGTGGGTAGTACATTGGGTAGTACATCCCCTTTACAGCACAAAAATTCCGCTTTATAACCGATGTACTACCCACTTTTTGGCCTCAGGCCAGACAGAATGCGGCTCACAGGAGGTGGCTATGGGAAGTCTGACGGTTAAAACCGTGCAATCAATTCTGCGTAGCAATAAGCCCGGACGCTATGCCGACGGTCAGGGGTTGTATCTGATGCTGCCCGAGCGTGGGGAAGCCTACTGGATGCTGCGTTATACCCTGCACGATAAGCGCCGCGCCCTCACCCTTGGCAGGCAATCTGATCTTGCACTCGCTGAAACACGCTCTAAAGCCGACGATATTCGCAGGAAGATCAGGCAAGGCGATGACCCAATCGTCGAACGTAAGCGCATCCAGCCCGTTAAAATCCATACGGTCAACGCTCTGTTTAAAGACTGGTATCCCGACCAGGTAAGACGACTTAAACACCCTCGCATTCCGCATCGCATATTCAGCAAAGATATCAGCCCACAGATTGGCGAACTGGTGTTAAGCAAGGTGACACCGCTGGATATCCGCGCGGTACTGCGACGTATCACCGCCAGCGGCAGACCGTCTATCGCCAACGATGCGCTGATGTATATGAAACAGCTGTTTAATCATGGCATTAAGCTGGGGTTGCTGATTTACAACCCGGCTGCGGCCTTTAATGTTGATGACGCTGGGGGCGTTGAAGAAAGTCGGGAGCGGGCGCTGAGTGTTGAAGAGCTGGGGACGCTTTTGCAGACCTTCAGAGAAAACCGCGCCAGCTTTACCCGTCGTTGACACTTAACGCATATCTCACATCAAACTCGCACTTTTGCCAGTGACGTCCGGCCTCCAAGCAAAAGGCTGTTCTGCCTGTGCGGCGCGCGATCAAAAGCGAAACCTGCTAATCAACTACGCACTTCAGTGCATAGTTGATTAGCAGGTGCCTTCTTTTAAAACACGTTCCCACCGAACCAACAGGAAACTCGCCGAACTTGCCTTATAACCACCATTTCAAAGCCCAACAGAGTTTTTAATCGTTACGCAAAATCTCCACGTAATCATGGTACACATAGCTTCTTCCGCGTGTTTTTCCCGTCGTTTCACGCAGAATTCCGGCAGTAACGAGACCCTGTACAGCAGCATTGGCTGTTGGGAAGGATACATTTAATAATTCAACGGCACGATCGACAGTCAGCTTTGGCATTGTGGGCAAAAACTCAAACAGACGCATGGTATGGAGTGATGTTGTCGGCATAGCAAGAGCCTTTTTTCTGTCATCAGCAATCAGTGTGGCAATTCTGATGATGCTCTGCTCTGCTTCTTCTGCGGACAGCTGAACTGCTTCAAGGAAAAATTCAACCCATTGCTCCCAGTTCCCATTGCTTCTGACCTCTGTCAGACAATGGTAATAATGCGCCTGGTGTTGTTTCAGGTACCCTGAAACGTACAGCAGTGGCTCCCGCAACAACTTCCACTCTTCCAGCAGCATGGCTATTAACAAGCGGCCAATTCGCCCATTCCCATCGAGAAACGGGTGAATAGTTTCGAACTGAGCATGCACCAGTGCAATTCGCACCAAAGGTGGCAAGGATGGATTCGGCTCATGGATAAATTTTTCGAGATCAGACAACAGCTCGCCTACCAGGTCGGCAGGCGGCGGAACATATGCTGCGTTACCAGGTCTTGTCCCCCCAATCCAGTTCTGGGTTGCCCTAACTTCACCTGGCTGCTTAGTTGCCCCTCTGGCACCGGATAGCAGCACCTGATGCGCCTCCTTCAGCAGACGAACGCAAACAGGTAACCCCTTTTCAGAACTCAGATGACCACGAGCGAATTTAAACGCTTGCAGGTAGTTGGTAACCTCTTCAACATCATCAACATTGGTTACGGCCAGCCCCGCCTCTTCATCGAAAATATCAGTGAGGGTTGCCTGAGTTCCTTCGAGTTGGGAAGTCAGCAATGCTTCCTTACGTATGGCGCTATAAACGAGCCATTCACTGGAAGCCACAAGTCCCGATATACCAGATAATCTTGCCAGCGCCTTTTCTGCTTTTTCATTCAGCTCCACATACGAAGCCGGATCCAGAACAGGGGATGCTGGTGGTAAGGGAGCGGGAACAAACGCATTGACCGCCTCGTCATGACTTTGAGTCACGATAAATTTTCCGGAAGTACGACTCATTTAAACTCCTTTAACAGGCGCAGATGCTGTTAAAGCATCCTTTAATCATGCCTACCGCTATTAAAGAACTCTTTAATAAAACCAGCGTTATTAAACTTTACTTTAATACAGCATGTATTATTAAAGAAGTCTTTAATAAGTATTTTGTTAAGTAAAGAGCCTTTTAATAGTGAGTAAAGTTGTTAAATATCACTTTAACTAATTGATATAATACTAATTTTTAATCTAATTAGTCGGTAAATGCGCAATTCCCGCCGACAGATTGCTACACCTCCGGTGATGGTCGCTAGCCTCCTCCTTACTCACCAAAACGCGCATATCATCGGCAAGAGTCATCTACTGATGTAATCGCAGGGAGGGGAGGTATGTCGGCAACAGAACATCATCATAAAACGACTACTGGCATGAAAATGGAGCATGCTGGTAGCCACCCAGTTGCTCAGGAAGACGCCGAACGCTGGAAACAGGATAACCATCAGGCAATGCAGGAACTCAACCGCATTACTGACGAATACGGCTTACTATCAGACAGCGACAAGTCTTTTTAATCCGCCAGCCAGACCAAATCCAAATGGGTAGTACATTGGGTAGTAAAAACTTTTAAGCGGCAAAAAAACACTCTAACTCACTGTTTTAAAATCGAATCCAAAACCTGTTCAATAAGCAGATCCATGTCAGCAAACAGCCCGCCTCACAGCGGGCTTTTTTATGCGTATTAGCTTTCAGGAAAGCATATAAAGATACGCGTTTAACTTGTCCCCATACCTGCTTGATGTGAAAAGCGATATTACTGTGTGATAACGCATAACTGGCGAGTGTTCGTCAGCCCCAAATCAATCCCGAAGTGATAAATATGCGGGAGTACCAGCAGCTATCGATTTTCTGGAGGAGTTTTAGCTGGTCACAACATCGCTATATTTTTGAAAAATCATGGAATGCATCGGTTGATCTTGCCTGGAAGAGTGGGCAGAAAAGCATAGCCATTTTCATCAAGTGCATTAAAAACATCCAGCACACCACGGTCAGTTTCAATTAAAAGACGCGTATCCAGATGAAAATTTTTATCCTCCCACGTAAGAACGCCCTGTCCCAAAGAAACCGATAATATGACGCCGCCGAGTAGTGGATTAATGCTAGTAAACCTATTTTCAGTCCAGCGTACCTGGTTATCACAGATATCAAATGGTAACGATATATCATTCGATAGCCATAAATCGTTGAATCTGGACCAGGAAATAGCAACTATCTCTCCATTATCGAACATTAGCCTGATCGGCAGATCGTTCCAGGATTCCCATTCCTCATAAAATACCTCAGCGGTAAAGTAGCTGGTCAATCTTGTTCCTGTAACTTTCCCAAAGGCTTTTTTGATTGCTTCAACTTTGTTCATCAGGCTCCTCAGGCACCACGCGCATAATTCCCGGACACATCGTTACCGCCATACTGTTGCAGGCTCCTTGCTCGCGAGTACACGATGACAGATTAACTCTCCTGCACATCATTATTCAGGATTTCCAGATACTGCCCGTATGCATAAACCCGATGTCGCTTTTGCCCGGTAATCTCGGCAACTTTTCCAGCGCATCTAATATCTTCCCAATTGTAGCTGCCATCAACCCATTAAGTTCAACCAGTTTGCCAATGTTTACAACAGGCTGCACAAACAGTGCGTCCAGAATCTGATTAGCCAGACACGACAGCCCAATCCAAAACTAAAATGCCCGTTGCCATATCACGCCCTGAGCACTAACGTTGAGGCGGCTGCAAGGCGCCTATGACAGCATTGAAGTCCCCCACCGCCCCCCTGACTTACATAAAAAAACCAGGATCCCTGATCTGACCCCGGCTTAACTCGGTAAAATAATTAACTAAAAACGCTACTCTTTTTCGCCAAAGCCACTGGCAAAAGCAGTTTTCAGCTCATCCATTAATTGATGCTCATCCTGACCATCGCAAATCAGGTCAATCATCGCATTTCCTTTTACTCCAGCGCCTAAAATGCTCATCATCCCTTTAATCTGAATTTCCTTGCCGTTATTGATCAGAATCAGCGAGGAATCATACTTCTTCACTATTTTTGCTAAAGAGGCCGCTGGCCGGGCGTGTAACCCCGTGCTGTTCATTACTTTGACACTTTGTCTGATCATACTATTGTCAGCCTTTGTAGTGAATTTCAGGATGCCTGGCGAATATATTGATGATCTTTATTCATCATCAGAATTTTGCTATACACATCATCTTCCACTGCGCTTTTTGCACTGGCCATCACACGCGCCAGATTGGCCTCGTTATTATTTTTAACATAAGCTTTGCCTACCGAGGTGATAAACGCTTTGCGCAGATCACTGGCAATATTTACTTTCACCACATTGTAATTAACGAAGCTGCGCAGCGTTTCTTCATCAATCCCGGAACCGCCATGGATCACCAGCGGCACCGGTGAAATCCCGGCAATACGCTTAAGCAGTGGAATATCGATCCGCGGAATATCTTCCAGGCCATGAACATTGCCCACCGAGACAGCAAGCATATCGCAGCCGGTTCTTTCGACAAACGCCTTCACCTTTTCCGGTTCGGTTTTACAATCCGCTTCACTGACATGATCATCTTCTTTACCAAGAATAGCGCCCAGCTCTGCTTCAACCGGCACACCAAACGATTTACAAAAATCGACGGCCTCACGGGTAAAAGCAATATTCTCTTCAAAAGAAAACTCAGCACCATCAATCATCACCGACGTAAATCCGGCACGTACGGCCTGTTTCACATCATCCAGTGTTTTGCCATGATCAAGATGCAAACTCACCGGCACATCCATTTTATCAGCATGACGTTTGACGATTTCGTAAATATAATCATAACCGGATAATAACGCATTGGTTGGCGCAATCTGAATAAAATTCGGCAAGCCTGAACGCTCAATAGCATTTAAAATAGAAATGGTCGTTTCAAGATTAGTCGTATTAAACGCACCGGCCAGTACGCGTTTTTCGCGAATACGGTCGAGCAGGATTTTTCCATTAACTAAAGGCATGGTATTTTCCTCTGTCATTATAAAAATAAGATAACGGGTGATTATTTTCCCGTACTGCCCCCTCTGTTAACGGGAACAGTCGGCCAATTGTTCAGATAGAAATAAATTCAGGTTAATTAATCCGCGTAAACAAACGCGTCAGTGATTACGCCTTCCTGCTGAAGTTTAAAGTGATAAAATTCGCGCCAGCGTCTCTGGTAACTCAGCAATCGCTGATATCGTCGGGCATCGGGCATATAACGCGCAGCAACCGTAACTTCCGGCGGCGTTAAAGTCGGGCAGGCAGTGATCAGCGCCCCCACGGAAACCGCCTCATCAAAAGCGATCGCATCAACCGGACACTGCAAAATATCCGCCTTCAGCTGCAACCAGAGTGGATTGCCGGTTGCCGGACCAATCACCTTGAGTGTTCGTCCCTGCGGAACCGAAAAACAGGCAAAGCAGTTAGCAAACTCCATTGTCAGCCCCAGAGAAATGCTGGCGATCAGCATATCCACTGGCAAGCCGTCACCCAGGCCATACAGCAAACCGCGGGTATGGCGATTTTTGTGTGGCGAACCGGAGCCACGCAGATGGGGAATAAACAGCGGAACCTCATCCAGCTGCCAGAGATCATCCAGATAATGCTGGTAACCCTCAGTCAGCGCCGCCGCTATCTCTTCCGGGCTATAGCGGAAGGTTTTACTCATCCACTCCAGCGCAAATCCTCCTACCGGCAGCGAGGCGAACAGGGTATAGAGTTGCGGTAACGAGTAACGCCCATTCGCCAGCTTGTCACGTCGCGCCTGCGCATTCAGGGTAGGCTGTGCATTCAGCAACAGAATGCCCTCCGTGGTTCCCGTTGAGTTCAGCACTTCTCCCGGCATCATTTGCAGCGCGCGTGCGCCTGCCATATGGTCGTGGCCAGCCAGGGTTACGCTGACCGGCGTGGAGAACCCCAGGCTACCGCTTAACTGCGGAGTAACCCAGCCAGCAACCTCACCCGGCGTCAGCAGCGGCGCAAAAGCAGTGAATGGCAGCTGCAGGATGCTGGCAGCTTCACGCGACCAGCATCCCTGCGTGACATCAAGGCATAGCGTACGGCTGGCCAGAGTGGTGTCGGTGCGTCTTTGTCCGGTGAGACGCCACAACAGCACTTCGGGAGCGTGCAGCCAGCAGATATCGTCGCGTCCCTGCAAATGGCAGTGATCCAGCAGCCAGCGTATTTTAAACGCCGAGTAGTTACTGTGCGGCGGTAAGCCGCTAATCGCATATAGCTTTTCGTTTTCTTCTTCACTTAACGTGGCGAGATACTCTTCGCCACGACGGTCATACCAGGCCAGCATCGGCGTCAGGATTTCTCCTTTCTCATCAATGAACACGCCTGACTCACCAAAGCTGGCAATACTGATGTGTGCTACCGGCAGCGGGGATTGCGCGACCAGGCTGGACATCGCCGCCATAACCTCCCCCCAGAGCGCGTCGATATCAAAATCGACCGCCGCTTGTGCCGATATCAGTTTAGGGGTAACGAATTTTCTGCTCCCCAGCTGCGTGGCATCCTGGCAGGAAAAACAGGTGACTTTACAATTGGTGGTGCCGATATCAATGACAATAGCCGCGCTGAAATCAGGCATAAACAGTACTCCGGGTCAGACGGAAAACGCCATACAGCACCAGACCAATCACCGGCACTAAGCCAATGGCAATCACGTTGCCGTTAAAGATCTCAAGCAGCCAGAAGCGGAACGGATTGCCGCCATCAAGGAAACTGGAAACCTGCCCGCTGGAACCTTCTGCAAATTTAAAGTTGACGTCTTTCGCCATGCCGGTAACGAACGGCGCAATTTTGGTCGCAATCCACAGGTCAGCAACAATCACCGGAATAGCGGCCAGCACGGTACGGAAGATATTGCCGCGGCTGGCCAGCGCAATCATCGACGCCATTACCGCCAGATTTGCCAGGTCACCGAGCGGCAGCACCTGATTGCCCGGCAGAATAAATGCGATAAACACGGAAATCGGCGTCAGTATCAGCGCAGTGGAGATAATCGCCGGGTTACCCACTGCCACCGCAATATCCAGACCGATATAAAGATCATCTCGCCCCGGATATTTAGTGTTGAGGTACTTCTTGATGGCTTCGGACAGCGGCAGCAACCCTTCCATCAGGATGCGTACCATGCGCGGCAAAATAAACATCACGCCACCAATGCTGATTCCCAGCAGCAGAATATGTTTAAAGTCATAGCCAGCGATAATCCCCAGCAATACGCCAAGAATGGTGCCAACCATCATCGGCTCACCAAAAATGCCGAGTTTTTTCTGTACGTTTTCCGGATCAATATGAATACGGTTAATTCCGGGGATTTTATCGATGATTTTGTCTACCAGTAATCCAACCGGGAAGAACACCACCGCCGAAAGAGTGGGCAGTGAAATGCCCTCCAGACCGAAATATTTTTGCACCATCGGCGCTGACCAGTCAGCCAGTTTCAGTACCACCACTGCCGCAATGCCTGCAGCCAGCAAGCCGAACAGGAAACTGCCGGTGCTGTAGTACACCAGCGTACCAGCGAGAGCAAAGTGCCAGTAGTTCCACATATCCACGTCAACCGTTCGCGTCTTGTTAAATGCCAGTAACGCCACATTAATCAGGATGGTCAGCGGGATAACAAAGGGCGCAATCGGCGAACCCCAGGTGATAGCGGAAAGCGGCGGCCAGCCAAGATCCACCACCGGCAAATTGATCCCGGTACGCTCAACCATCGCCTGCGCGGCTGGGCCGACGTTGCTGGTAAGAATGTCGAAAATGGCATAGATACCGACAAAGCCAATACCGACCGTCAGCGACGATCGTAACGCTTTTGCCGGTTTAACTTTAAAGAACAGAGCAAGGATAAACAGTACCAGTGGCAATAATACTGTTGGGCCAAAACCCAAAATATATTGCACCACTGAATAGAGAGTATGGGCTATCTCATTCATGGCAAACCCCTGTTGCGGGCGTAACGAGACCTCGCGTTAGCGCCTGAATAAATTAATCGGAAAGGTTTAATTAAATAAAACTGTTTAAACGATTTATTATTGTCCCTTCAGGATCGAGACTATTTTTTCCAGCACTTTGTCCTCACCGACACCAGTAATAATCGGCAGCGCATTGACCACCGGAATATCCAGTTCATAAGGCACCTTCGTGGTGGAAACCACTAAGGTCGCGCCAGCCGTATTTCCCGGCAGCGAGGCGACGTTGGTCTGGGAATAATTAACGTTAAGGCCATGCTCCTTGCAATACTCCATTACCTTTTCGGCCACAGCGGTGGAAGTGGCAACCCCGGTGGCGCATACAAATAAAATGGTCTGGCTCATACTTCACCTCTTTCGGTCATTTTGTCTGATATTGCGCGATAAATGTCTTTATCACACATGGTGAGCAATTCCTGCATAAAATCGCCATCCTGAATCAGTTCCATTATCCAGCCCAGCGCATTAAGTTGTTTGTTACTCTCACTCAGCGCCAGCAGGAATACCACCTGTACCGGCACCGGATCTGGCTCGCCAGCCATATCGGCGAAACTCACCGGCGCGGGCAGGATGCCCAGTCCGAAGGCGTTGTGATGTACATGACGATGATCGGTATGCGGGATCGCCACGCCAACAGGCTCGGTTGGCAGGCCGGTCGGGAATGTCTCCTCGCGGGCCAGCACATGGTCGGCAAAATCTTCGACAACCTGTCCGTCAGCAATCAGCGGCTGCGCCAGCTGGCGAATCAGTGTCTCAACAGTAAGTCCTGCGGGTAAATGCTGGACATAACCGGGTTTAAACTCAATTCCCTGCATAAATCCCCTCACTAAAAATGGATGATTCAGTTGGAAATAAAAACATCAGCTGATCTCTCTGCGTTGCAGGATGGTGCCCAGATAATATTTATTCCCTTTCAGCCAGACATTGCCAAATTCCACCGGCAATTCACGGGAGAAAAATACCAGCTGCTCCAGATGCAACACCGGGGCATCTTCACTGATATCCAGAAAATGGCCGCGCTCGTTACCGATCAAGCGGGCGGCGTAGCGGCTCTCTGAATAACGTATTTTTTGCTGAGACAGACGCTCAATGGTGGGAAACAGATTTTCCTTATTAAAGTCCACCTCTGCAATGCCCGGGCAAAGTTCTATATTGATGCGATTCTCAATCAGCATCACTTTTTCACCGCCAATTGAGCGCAGACGTTCAAGGTAAAGAATGTCCTGCCCCGGCTCAATCTGCAGCTTTTCCGCAACAAAGCGATTTGCGGCTTCAATACGTGCCGTCACCACACTGGTATTAAAGTGGATCTTCTGGCTTTCAAGTGATTCTGCAAACGACAGCAGCCCTTCGCCCAGCGGATAAGCAATATTCTCTTTTTTAACAAAGGTGCCCTTCCCCTGAACCTGGACCAGCACACCCTCTTTAACCAGCTGAGCCACCGCTTTCTTCACCGTTCCTCGGCTGACTTCGAGCATGTCCATAATCTGGAATTCAGAGGGAATACGGTCATCCTCCACCAGTTCCCCGGTATAGATACTCTCTCTTATCCATTCAGCTACCTGCTGGTAGAGAGGGATATGGGAATTCTTACTTAATGATTTCATGGCGCGCACCTGAACATCCTGGGTTGTCTATAGACAATCATGTACAACTTGCAGATATAGTATGCAAAAGCGGGAAGCAGGTGATTGAGAAGGGTCACACTTTGAGGTACCGGATCGGGATCAGGAAAAAGTGATGTTCGTCACATAAGATTGTGCGGTTCAGAACGACAAAACCCGCATTAAGCGGGCATTGACACAGAAAGAGAACGCTCTGTTAACCAAAGCTATTCAGATAAAAAGAGTAACTTTTCGATAATGTGACAAACATAATGTCGTCTTTAATACCGTACTTCTTTTTTAAAAAATGCTTGGTATTGGTGACTGTTTTCTCATGAATCTCAAGAAAGCGCGACATCATTGCCACGCTCCAGTTTTTGTAATACAGAAACAGGAACAACATTTCTGTTTTAGACAGCGTGACCTCTTGCAAGGAAAACAGTGTTCTTTTAACCAGGGAGGCTAAAAACTGACAGATAACACTCAGCGCCGTGTTCAGGCTAATCAGAATGATTCTGCTACCAATATTGAT
The DNA here is from genome assembly GCF_017875465.1 of Winslowiella toletana. NCBI lineage: Bacteria > Pseudomonadati > Pseudomonadota > Gammaproteobacteria > Enterobacterales > Erwiniaceae > Winslowiella > Winslowiella toletana. The sequence continues at coordinate 2,470,420 of NZ_JAGGMQ010000001.1, read as the reverse complement.
GGGTTTGTGAGACTGATGGGTGAAAATCACAATAATGCCATCTTTATCTTCCAGCGACTTACTGACAACATTTTCCAGCGAATCATAATATTGATCGGTGAAGTATATACTGTTTTTTACACGGAGCTTCTTGTGATTATAAGTTAATGATGAAAAAATAGAAGTAATCGATAACTTCAATAAATTGTCATTAGAGTAGATGTTATACATTCCCAGGCTCCGCACGAATTGATTTTTATTTTCCCTAATTATTCACATGTCTGACCGGGAGATAAACTTTCTCATTAATGACAATCGCACCGCTTTCTATCATTTTTATAACATACAGGACAGTGACCCCCTGAATTCTTGCATACAGAGCTATATCACCATTATATTTTTTTTAATATGAAAATCTAAGTCACTGACCGTCATCTGCTAACCCCGCATCTCTTTATTTTTTCTTTTAAACACGACCTTTCTTTCTGCTGTAGTTCTTAAGTGCTTAAAAAGGCAGTAAAGAACCAGCAAAAACATCACTATGACTAATGACAACAAGATTGATGGTTGCATTTTGGTTTACCCTGGAACGATTCGCGACTGAAAATATATTTAACACGCTAATATTTATCAAGCCCCAGCGATAGGGGTTAATGTAAAAAACAGTGTAAATAGGAATAACCTTATTTCTTATATTAACAATTCTTTATGATAAAGAGAGGGGCATAGTGACGCTGTAAAAAAACACTATATTTATCATGATATAAATAATTATTACTTTTATCCGCAGCAACTAAATCATTAGATTTTTTATGTATAGTCTTTATGAATTTATTATTCCAATACTTACACAGGATTTAACAATACGGGGGTAAAAGCGCAAAAAAACACCATCTTTCATTTATACAACGTGCCATTTAATGCAAGAAAACCAGCATAAATTAACGCCCGGCAATGGTAACCACAAAATATTACCAGGGCAGATGACACAGTTTTCAGACAACAAGACTGTTATAGACAGATTAATGTAAAGAGAGTGCACACCATTAAATGATCGATCAAATGAGCCATGCAGTGCAATGAGGCTTTGTCTGAAGTTCAGTGCATAACTATGCTAAACAGTGCTTATCAGCAGATTCGTTCACCTGTTCAGGTGATGCTTGCAGATGACAAAATCAGCCGTTAACGGTTGCTGGATCGGGTTATCGGCTCGATGACGCAGAACTTTAGCAACTTTTTAATTTTTTTATTTTGTGGCAGCAAACGGCTAAATCAGCCCTTGCCGTTTCCTTATCTGCGCTTCAATGCTTAAATCGCTTATCAGTGTTTTTCAGGAGGTAACATGCTGCCATCACAAACTATCAGCCAGACCATCCCGCGTAACTGGCTGGATCTCTATGAAACAATCTGGAAACCCGAGTTCTTTGCCAAATGGGCATCCGGTCTCAGTCATGCGCCGCTGGTCGCTGAAGGTAACCACTGGAAAGCGAAAGGGCCGGACGGCACAATAAAAATCCGCTTTACTGAACACAACGAGTTGGGGGTCATGGATCACTATATCGACACTGGTTTTGGTAAAGAGGTATATGTGCCAATGCGGGTGATCGCCAATCAGGAAGGTGCAGAGGTGCTGATCACCCTCTTTCGCCAGCCATTAATGTCAGATGAGAAATTTGCCCATGACATTGAATGGGTGACCCGCGATTTGCAGACACTGCATACGCTTATGACATCCTGAGAACGTCATCCCCCTCAGCTGGCGTTCCCTGCTGTTTGCCGCGCCCCCCTTTTACTGGTCTTGTTATTCCACCAAGGCCATTTTTAATTTGAGTTATGCTCACCGCCTGCAGATTTAATGCAATATTTTTTCTCTTTCAGTGATTATCAGTAATCTATTTGATTACATAAAAATCACGCTATTTATAAAGCTTCCCTTAAGCATAAATAATGGCATTTCTCTTAATAAAAACCGATAAAAATTGCATCTTATCTCGTAAAAACAATGCATTGATAAAAGCACTCAGCGGCGGGCAGCGTTGCCAGTCAAATCGTCTGGTAAGCAGTTCTGTGCAGCTGAATTAATAATAAATAACCACCCATTAAAACCTTTCAATGATTGGCCCTGACAATAAAAATATCAGACTTTTCTTATGGTGTTTATTTATTTGAAAGGGGGTATAACTCATTTGCACACAGCAATTCCCCAAAAATATAAATTCCAGGAAACATCAAAATGGAAAAAACATCCTTGCAGCAGTTTTCTGAGGAAGAATTTATTGAGCTAGCCGAAAAAATTCTCCTTGCACAATTTCCGACAACCGATGAACTACTCAATGCAGCTATGCAGTTCGTATTAGTTTCGGGACATCCTGCTGGTACCGACCTTATATGCTATCCGGAAGAATTTAATATCAACGGGCCGAAAAGCATGGTGGATATCATCAAGCTTTGGCGGGTAAATCATGGACTCCCGGGTTTCAGAATAGATAGCATTTCTATTGCATCCTGATGGTTATTTTTTAATTCTCAACACCAGGGAATTATTCTGACCATGATATAATAATAAATTTCACCACACAGCAAAAGAGTGGCAATCACACTCCTGCACTATGGCATCCGCCATTAGGAGCAATATATGAATTTAAAAGAAAAAACATTTAATGGTGCAAAATGGTCGGCGCTATCATCAATAACCACTATTGGCATTGGACTTTTGCAACTAACCTTACTGGCAAGATTACTTGAGCCAAAAGAGTTTGGCTTGCTGACCATTGCAATGGTTATATTAATTCTGGTTGATACCTTTTCTGATTTTGGCTTATCCAACTCCATTATTCAGCGCAAAAATATTTCCGAGACCGAACTGTCAACACTGTACTGGATCAATGTGGTTATTGGCGTCGGTGTTTTTGCTATTTTATTCTTTGGTAGCCATTTTTTTAGTCAGCTTCTGCACCAGCCAGACCTGGAAATCATTATAGAGACGCTGTCAGTCGCCTTTATCATTATGCCGCAAGGGCAGCAATTTCGGGCCTTACTGCAAAAAGAACTCGAATTTACCCAAATCAGCATCGCCGAAATCACCGGGGCACTGGTTGGTTTTGTTGTCACCCTGGCCTGCGCCTGGTTTAAGCCGGTTGCGATCTGCGCTATCTGGGGCTTTCTGGCTGCCGTTTCCGTCCGCATGCTGATGTTTTGCTGGTTTGGTCGCGAAATTTATCAGCCCAAAGCGGTATTCCAGCTTGATGGGGTGAAGTCCAATCTGCGTTACGGCGGGTTTTTAACCGCAGACAACCTGTTCAACCAGCTAAGTATGAATATCCCCACCATGATTTTATCTCGTGTGCTGGGCGCCGTAATTACCGGTGGTTACAACCTGGCGTTTAATATTGCAGTCATGCCGCCAGCGAAAATTAACCCTATTATCACCCGGGTGCTGTTTCCGGCATTCGCCAGGATTCAGGATGATCAGCCACGACTGCGCCACAATTTCTACAAAATGCTGTCGATAGTAGGCCTGCTTAATTTCGCCGCACTGCTGGGTTTAATGTCAGTTGCCGACAATTTTGTATTGTTCATGTTTGGCGAGAAGTGGCTGTTTATTGCACCCGTTATGCAGATTTTATGTGTGGTAGGTTTGCTGCGCGCCATCAGCAACCCGATTGGCGCCTTAGTGATGGCGACAGCGCTGGTGAACGTAAGCTCGAAACTAAACGCTCTGCGTCTGGTGATTACCGTTCCTGCTATCTGGCTGGGAGTCGTGTCTGGTGGCGTTATCGGCGCGGCATTGGCCTTCCTCGCCATACAGATTCTCTACTTTGCGCTTAACTACTTCTTCCTTATCCGGCCAATCCTGGGAAAAAGCGGTAAAGCGTATCTGTACAGTTTGTGGATGCCGTTTAAACTCTCATTGCCAACCTATGCCATTAGCTACTTGTCAGGTTTTGCCTTTGATCAGGTGGTTTCCGTTAATGCGGTGCTGGCATTACAAGTGGTCAGTGGCGCTGCGGTCTATATTGTCATGGTACTAGTCAGCAAAGAGCCGGTGATTGTTGAAACCCGGGCTATGTTGTTCCGGAAACTTAAAATAAATCCCGATCTTAATAAGGGTAAGCAGGCGGTGTAGCCGATTGGTCGGCTGAGGACTCCTCTCTGTGTTTTTAGCGTGTCGGGCACACGACACGCTTTTTACACTTTCCAGAGAAGTGCAGATATATCCGGTTTATCGTCGTTCTCTGACGTATCTTTATCTTTGCGTTTAAGACGAAGCATCGTAACGATCATTCTTAACTCATCAATCACGGTATAGAGATCGACGATATCCTGCCTGGTGTGAATTTGCAGACGCGCCAGCGCATTCAGTTTATGCGCATACACGGTCTTGGCGGTTATCCCCATACGATGGGCGACCTGCTCGGCACTGTATGACCATGAAAGCATAAGTAATACTTTTAACTGCCTTTCAGGCAGCATCACATCTGCACCGCTATCTTTAGGCAACTGGCTGCGTACCCCCATCAATTCCGCAGTAATAATCCACAACAGTTCTGACAATGGCGTCTTCAGAGAGGTCACGTTAGTGCCAGTTAAATACTCTCTTAATGCACTAAATACCGATATCAGTTTATTGGTGATAATCAGCTGGCGGATATTCGGATAGTGTTGCTGATGGGTGTAAATGCTGTGAATAATGCCGGTTAACGCCATATTTTCATGAAATATGTAGACCACCAGTTTGGGGCGATGTTTTTTACAATAAAAAGCAATATCATGCATCGTGCCCACCTCAAGCGCTGTTAAGCTTATCGGTAAACGCTGCAAAAGCTGGCAGAGGCCCGTCGCCGCCAGCACATCAGAGGAAAAGAAGATGATGTCATACTTTTGATTTTTCATTTTACGGTTAACATCCGTGTATCGTCCTGATTAAACTTAAAAAAGAGCCACTTCACTGGCAGCTCATAGCGGGTATTATTATTGAAAATAAATTAATAATTAGATAATTATCTGCCTCATCATCAGATGATAAATACTGCAATTTTGTGCTATATAATTAACGCGACACTTTTCAACCGTATCTAAATGGTCTGGCATTTTTTTATAAATTTTCGTCGTCACCGGTAGCGAATTAGTCGATTACGTATTACTCTGCTTCAGCTTGTATCCCTTCTTCCCGCCATAGCGCGATAGTAAAGGCCAGAGATTAATCACTCCGCTAAAAAAATAATAACCAGATCAGTGCAATTAATATATAACATATTGTTAAATATGATATATCTACCCGAACACCATTAATTTATATAATCTGAATTGATTAGCCTTAGAAAATCTCAGTCGTCTGAACTGCCTAAAACGTTTAGTCTTGCCGGCGATTTTTCAGGAGTTGGCCATGTTACTTACCGTTCTCTATATCATTGGTATTACCGCAGAAGCGATGACAGGCGCGCTTGCGGCAGGTCGCCGTAAGATGGATATGTTTGGCGTTATTATTATCGCTTCGGTTACCGCCATCGGCGGCGGTTCGGTGCGCGATATGCTACTGGGCCACTACCCACTTGGCTGGGTTAAACACCCCGAATACATCATGATTGTCGCCGCCGCTGCAGTCGTGACGACCCTGGTGGCGCCACTTATGACCCACTTGCGGAAAGTCTTTCTGGTGCTGGATGCGCTGGGGCTGGTGGTTTTCTCGATTATCGGCACCAAAGTCGCACTCGATATGGGCCATGCGTCAATTATTGCCGCCATCAGTGCAGTGATTACCGGCGTGTTTGGCGGCGTGCTGCGCGATATGTTCTGCAACCGTATTCCACTGGTATTTCAGAAAGAGCTTTATGCCGGGATTGCCTTCGCTTCCAGCTGGATTTATATCCTGCTGTTGAAAACCCCGTTGTCCCATGAATTGATTATCTCCATTACCTTGCTGACTGGCTTCGCTGCCCGCTTACTGGCATTGCGGTTTAAACTGGGTCTGCCAATTTTCAATTATCCGCATCCTGAGCATTAAGCGCAGTTGCGCGACTCAGGGCATATCAAGTTCATGCTGTAAAAAGGCAATCAGCCGCCTGACATCTTCATCGCGCAGAAAATGAGTGATACGCAGCGCCAGCGCTTCGCCAATACCTGGCAGCGCTTGCCAGCTTTGCTCATCCCGCGCTATTAACTGTTGCCAGCTGTTATCCGCTAAAGCATTGAGCGCCGCCGTCGGCACCGGCACACCCAGAGCCTTTACCCAGCGCTTAAAAGGCTGCTGTCGACTTTGCTGAAAGTGAAGCCAGATCTGCTGCGCTCTGGCTTCAGTGATACCCGGCACCGACTGCAACTGCTGCGGGCTAAAACTCAGCCAGGCAAACAGATGGCTGAACGCCTCCATCTGCATCAGACGCTGCCAGCTACGACGCTGGATACCCGGTATATTCAGCACCTCTTTCTGGCTCAGCCAGCTTAGCCGCGCCAGAAACTGCTCACGACATTCCGGCGTAGGGTGCAGACAACTGAGAATGTGGTAATCGTCTGCCACGGGCGCCACCGGTATCTGACGCTGTTTTACCCGCCAGACAACCTGCTCAAAGCGTGGTATCCCTTGCCCGGCCAGACTGATGGCTATCTGATCGCCCGGCACAACATTCGCTTCCTGCCAGCGCCGTAGCGACCCCATGCTGACCCGTCGGACAATTTTATCGTCCAGCTGCACCGGTAACAGATTCAGCACCACCGCAATTTTACCGGTACGCCCGATCGGAAAATCGACTGACAAGACTTCGGTGGTAATGACTGGTGGCGTATATTTCCATGCCGCCACCTCATCACTCTGCCCGGGGAGCCAGTGTTTACCTGCTGAGCGCTGTTCACGCTGCACTACCACGCCGTCGGTCACAAAAGGCAGCGGCTGGCGGAACCAGCGTTCACGCCAGTGCGCCACCTCATCCGCCGTGTTAACTGGCTGCGTCCAGTGTGATTCTGCGCCAAAACCAAAAGCCGTTAATTGACTTAAGCGCTGTGCCATCGAAGCCGGGCCGTCAGGCCACGCCCAGATAAAAACCCCCAGACTTTCCAGTAATGGCGATGGCTGCTGGCGCATCAGCGCCCCGGCAACCTGCGCGCGAGCATTTGCGCCCCCCATTGTCGCCTGCTGATGACCGGTCATCGGCAAATAGATCTCGCCCTGCAACACCACCCGCTCGCTCTCAGTGGCAATCTGCTGCGGTACCGCCTTAATATGACGCACTTTTTCCAGCCATGACTCGCCCTGCAAACCACTGCCACGGCTGATCGCCGCTGTCAGTTGCCCATGCTGATAGACCAGCGTTACCGCCACGCCATCGACTTTAGGTTGCAGCCACAGTGGTGCTTTACCCTGCATCCAGTTTGCCAGCGACTGCCTGTCGGCCAGCTTTTTAACCCCAGTATGGGCAACAGGGTGCCAGCGATCGCCCTCGCCCGTTTGCGGCTCCCGCAGCGCGAGGGCGGGCTGGAAGCAGCGTTGCCACTGCTGTAATCGCTGATGCAGACTGTCATACAGCGCATCATCAACCGGGCTTTCCCCCTGCTGGTAATAGGCCTGATCCCACTGATTAAGCTGCTTTTGTAAGTGCGCAATCTCTTCCCGGGCGGTTGCCGGCGTCCAGACCGGACAGATCGCCTGCCCGCTGCCACAAAACAGCCATGCCACTATCGCCAGCCAGCGCATCCCTGTCATGTTCGCTCTCCTTTTATCCCCGCAGACAGTTAACGTCGGCCCGGCAGTAAACGCCAGCAACAGGCTGAAAATATGGAAAGCAGTACCAGAAGTTTTACTGTAATGATGAAAATGGCGAAAAAATCTGCGTAATCTGTCAGGTAAATAAAGAAAAAGCGCAGCGGAAAGGCGCAAACGCTGCATGGCGGGCGGAAGCTGTGTATACTGTGCAGGAAACAGACTCCGCACTTTAAGACACTTCAAGAATAATCATGGCTCAAGGCACGCTTTTTATTATTTCCGCCCCAAGTGGCGCGGGTAAATCCAGTCTGATTCAGGCACTGTTGAAGACTCAGCCGCTGTACGATACGCAGGTGTCCATTTCGCATACCACGCGTAACGTCCGTCCCGGCGAGAATCACGGTGAGCACTACTTTTTCGTTTCCAAACCCGAGTTTGAAACGATGATTCAGGAAGATGCTTTCCTTGAGCATGCTGAAGTTTTTGGCAATTATTACGGCACATCCCGCAAGGCCATTGAGCAGGTGCTCTCGACCGGTGTGGATGTTTTTCTCGATATCGACTGGCAAGGCGCCCAGCAGATTCGTCAGAGAATGCCGCAGGCTCGCAGCATTTTTGTGCTGCCGCCGTCGAAAGATGAACTCGATCGCCGTTTGCGCGGTCGTGGGCAGGACAGCGAAGAGGTGATCGCAAAGCGCATGGCGCAAGCCGTCGCAGAAATGAGCCACTACGCCGAGTACGACTATTTAATTGTGAATGATGATTTTGATCTGGCGGTGTCCGATCTGAAACACATTATTCGCGCAGAGCGCCTGCGCATGGGCCGTCAAAAAGCCCGACATGATGCTTTAATCAGCAAACTATTGGCAGACTGAAGACACTTTCAGTATGATGCCGAGTCATTTCGTCACCCGTGGAGTATCACACTTATGGCACGCGTAACCGTACAGGACGCAGTAGAGAAAATTGGCAACCGCTTTGACCTGGTTCTGGTCGCTGCACGTCGCGCACGTCAGATGCAGGTTGGCGGCAAAGATGCACTGGTTCCGGAAGAAAACGATAAATCTACCGTAATCGCTCTTCGTGAAATCGAAGAAGGCCTGATCACTAACCAGATTCTGGATGTGCGTGATCGCCAGGAACAGCAAGAGCAGGAAGCCGCTGAATTACAGGCAGTCACCGCTATCGCTGAAGGTCGTCGTTAATTAGCTGCCGGAAGGCTCGCCTTGTATCTGTTTGAAAGCCTCAATCAGCTGATTGAAAAATACTTGCCTGAGGACCAGATTAAGCGCCTCAAGCAAGCTTATCTTGTCGCACGTGATGCTCACGAGGGACAGACACGCTCCAGCGGTGAGCCTTATATCACCCATCCGGTAGCTGTCGCCTGCATTCTCGCTGAAATGAAGCTCGACCATGAGACGCTTATGGCCGCGCTTCTGCATGACGTTATTGAAGACACGCCCGCCACCTATCAGGATATGGAGCAGCTGTTTGGCAAAAGCGTTGCCGAACTGGTTGAGGGCGTATCCAAACTGGATAAGCTGAAATTCCGCGACAAGAAAGAGGCGCAAGCCGAGAACTTCCGCAAAATGATCATGGCGATGGTGCAGGATATCCGCGTCATTCTGATCAAGCTGGCGGACCGTACCCACAATATGCGCACGCTGGGCTCATTACGCCCGGACAAACGTCGCCGTATTGCGCTGGAAACGCTGGAAATCTACAGTCCTCTGGCTCATCGTCTGGGTATTCATCATCTGAAAACTGAGCTTGAAGAGCTCGGTTTTGAAGCGCTCTACCCTAATCGCTACCGCGTAATCAAAGAAGTCGTGAAGGCGGCGCGCGGTAACCGTAAAGAGATGATTCAAAAGATCCTCTCGGAAATCGACGGTCGCCTGCAGGAAGCCGGTATCCCTTGCCGCGTCAGTGGTCGCGAAAAGCACCTCTATTCCATCTACTGCAAAATGCACCTGAAAGAACAGCGCTTTCACTCGATCATGGATATCTACGCTTTCCGCGTGATCGTCAGCGATGTCGATACCTGTTATCGCGTGCTGGGTCAGATGCATAGCCTGTATAAGCCACGTCCTGGCCGGGTTAAAGACTATATTGCCATTCCAAAGGCCAACGGCTATCAGTCGCTGCATACTTCGATGATCGGACCGCATGGCGTGCCGGTTGAAGTGCAGATTCGTACTGAAGATATGGACCAGATGGCAGAGATGGGTGTTGCCGCACATTGGGCTTATAAAGAGCAGGGCGAAAGTAGCACTACCGCGCAGATCCGCGCCCAGCGTTGGTTGCAGAGCCTGCTGGAGCTGCAACAGAGCGCCGGTAGCTCATTTGAATTTATTGAGAGTGTAAAATCCGATCTGTTCCCGGATGAGATTTACGTTTTCACCCCGGAAGGCCGCATCGTCGAACTTCCCGCAGGCGCCACACCAGTCGACTTTGCCTATGCCGTGCATACCGATATCGGTCACGCCTGTGTTGGCGCACGCGTTGATCGCCAGCCTTATCCCCTGTCGCAGCCGCTGACCAGCGGCCAGACGGTGGAGATTATCACCGCGCCGGGCGCGCGCCCGAACGCTGCATGGCTTAACTTTGTAGTCAGCTCGAAAGCGCGGGCGAAAATTCGTCAGTTGCTGAAAAACCTGAAGCGCGATGACTCGGTCAGCCTTGGCCGTCGCCTGCTTAATCACGCGCTGGGCGGCAGCCGTAAACTGGCAGAGATCCCGCCGGACAATCTGCAGCAGGAGCTTGAGCGCATGAAGCTCGCGACGCTGGACGATCTGCTGGCGGAAATCGGCCTTGGCAACGCGATGAGCGTGGTGGTGGCAAAAAATCTGCAGCAGAACGAACCAGCTGCACCAGTGCAGCCAGTCAGCGGTAGCTCACGCAGTAAGCTGCCGATTAAAGGCGCCGATGGCGTTCTGATTACCTTTGCCAAATGTTGCCGGCCGATCCCAGGTGACCCGATTATCGCCCATGTCAGCCCAGGTAAAGGACTGGTGGTGCACCACGAATCCTGCCGTAATATCCGTGGCTACCAGAAAGAGCCGGAGAAATTTATGGCGGTAGAGTGGGATACTGAGACCGAGCAGGAGTTTGTCGCCGAAATCAAAGTGGATATGTTTAACCACCAGGGCGCACTGGCCAACCTGACCGCCGCGATCAATACTGCCGGTTCCAATATTCAGAGCCTGAATACTGAAGAGAAAGATGGCCGTGTGTACAGCGCGTTTATTCGCCTGACCGCACGCGACCGCGTTCATCTGGCAAATATCATGCGCAAAATCCGCGTTATGCCGGATGTGATTAAAGTTCACCGTAACCGTAACTAACGCATGAATGCTCAACGCTTTGCTCGTATTCGCGAGATGCTTGCGGCGCGTCAGCATGATCTGACCGTCTGCATGGAACAAGTCCATAAGCCCCATAACGTCTCTGCCGTCATTCGCACCGCAGACGCCGTTGGCGTGCATGAAGTTCATGCGGTCTGGCCTGGCCACCGTATGCGTACCATGGTCTCCTCTGCCGCCGGCAGCAACAGTTGGGTGCAGGTGAAAACCCATGCCACCATCGGTGAAGCCGTCGGCCAGCTGAAAGCGCAGGGCATGCAAATTCTGGCAACCCATCTCTCTGATAGCGCGGTGGATTTTCGCGAAATCGATTATACGCGCCCCACCTGCATTTTGATGGGACAAGAGAAAACCGGCATTACTCAACAAGCGCTGGATCTGGCCGATCAGGATATTATTATCCCGATGATCGGCATGGTGCAGTCGCTGAACGTTTCGGTCGCTTCGGCGTTAATCCTCTATGAAGCGCAGCGCCAGCGGCAGAATGCCGGCATGTATAACCGCAGCAGCAGCACTCTTGATTACGCTGAACAGCAGCGCCTGCTGTTTGAAGGCGGTTACCCGGTGCTGGCCCGCGTCGCCAAACATAAAGGCTTACCTTATCCGCTGATCAATGATGATGGTGAGGTGGTCGCTGACGACAGCTGGTGGGCAACCATGCAGTCTTCGGTGAAAAAATGAAAGGCCGCCTGCTGGATGCCGTACCCCTCAGTACGCTTTCCGGCGTTGGCGCCAGCCAGGCGGGCAAACTGGCAAAGCTCGGTTTGCATACCGTGCAGGATTTGCTGCTCCATCTGCCGATGCGCTATGAAGACCGCACCCAACTCTATGCGATTAACGATCTGCTGCCGGGGATTTATGCCACGGTAGAGGGCGAAGTATTGCAGAGTGATATCAGCTTTGGTCGCCGCCGCATGCTGACCTGTCAGATCAGTGATGGCAGCGGTATCCTGACCATGCGCTTCTTCAATTTCAATGCCGGGATGAAAAACAGCCTCGCCGCCGGTAAACGCGTGACCGCCTATGGTGAGATCAAACGCGGCCAGCGCGGCGCTGAAATTATTCATCCTGAGTATCGCGTCCAGGGCGAAAACAGCGTTACCGAGCTACAGGAGACGCTGACGCCGGTCTATTCGACCACTGAAGGCATTCGCCAGGCGACGTTGCGTAATCTTACAGAGCAGGCGCTGACGCTGCTGGAAACCTGCGCGATTGCCGAACTGCTGCCGCCGGATCTCAGTCAGGGCATGATTAGCCTGCCACAGGCGTTGCGCACTCTGCATCGTCCGCCGCCGGATATGGCGCTGGTCGATCTGGAAAGCGGGAAACATCCCGCGCAGCGCCGCCTGATTATGGAAGAGCTGCTGGCGCACAACCTCAGTATGCTGGCGGTTCGCGCCGGCGCGCAGCGTTACCACGCCCTGCCGATGACCGCACGCCATGAGCTGAGCGATAAACTGCTGGCCGCCCTGCCGTTTAAACCCACCGGGGCGCAGGAACGGGTGGTGGCGGAGATTGAACGCGATTTAGCGCACGACTATCCAATGATGCGTCTGGTGCAGGGTGATGTCGGTTCCGGTAAAACGCTGGTTGCCGCGCTGACGGCGCTGAATGTAATTGCTTACGGTAAGCAGGTGGCGTTAATGGCGCCCACCGAACTGCTGGCCGAGCAGCACGCCAGTAACTTCCGCCAGTGGTTTGCGCCGCTGGGCATTGAAGTCGGCTGGCTGGCAGGTAAACAGAAAGGCAAAGCGCGTCAGGCACAGCAGGACGCGATTGCCAGCGGTCAGGTATCGATGATTGTCGGCACCCATGCAATTTTCCAGGAGCAGGTACAATTTAACGGCCTGGCGCTGGTGATTATCGATGAGCAGCACCGTTTCGGCGTCCACCAGCGTCTGGCGCTGTGGGAGAAAGGCGAGGAGCAGGGTTTCCATCCGCATCAGCTGATTATGACCGCCACCCCGATTCCGCGCACCCTGGCGATGACCGCCTATGCCGATCTCGATACCTCGACGATTGATGAACTGCCGCCGGGGCGCACCCCGGTGACGACAGTGGCGATCCCGGATACCCGGCGCGCAGATATTATTGCCCGGGTGAAAAGCGCCTGCAGCGATGAAGGACGCCAGGCTTACTGGGTCTGCACGCTGATTGAAGAGTCAGAGCTACTGGAAGCTCAGGCGGCAGAAGCCAGCTGGGAAGAGCTGAAAATTGCGCTGCCGGATCTGAATGTCGGCATGGTTCATGGTCGCATGAAGCCGCAGGAAAAACAGCAGGTGATGCAATCCTTTAAACAGGGTGATATTCAGCTGCTGGTGGCCACAACGGTGATTGAAGTGGGCGTAGATGTGCCCAACGCCAGCCTGATGATTATTGAGAACCCGGAGCGTCTGGGGCTGGCGCAGCTGCATCAGTTACGCGGCCGCGTCGGACGTGGCGCCGTCGCCTCCCACTGTGTGCTGCTGTATAAAGCGCCGCTCAGCAAAACCGCCCAGAAGCGTCTGCAAGTGCTGCGCGACAGCAATGACGGCTTTGTGATTGCCCAGTGCGACCTGGAAATTCGCGGCCCCGGTGAAATGCTCGGTACACGCCAGACCGGTAATGCCGAATTTAAAGTCGCTGACCTGCTGCGCGATCAGGCGATGATCCCGGAAGTACAGCGCGTGGCGCGCCATATCCACCAGCACTATCCCGAACAGGCACAGGCGCTGATTGAACGCTGGCTGCCGGAAACCGAACGTTATACCAACGCCTGATGCGGCTTAGCGTCCGCTATATGCCGCCATCTGCTGCACAGCGGCGCTGACCGGCTGTTCACCGCGGGTCAGTTCGATAATCACCCGCTTCACAGCCGGTTGCTCAACCAGGCTGTGAAGCACTGCCGCCACATCATCACGCGGGATCTCACCATAAGCGATCGCCAGTCCGCTATGCACTCTGCCGCTCCCCTCATGGTTAGTCAGGGTGCCGGGGCGCAGAATCACCCAGTCCAGATCGGTCGCCGCCAGCATCACATCGGCCTGACGTTTCACCTGCATATAGTGTTCGAAAGTGGGCGATAGCTGTTTGCCACGCCCGGCATCCGGAAAAGCAGAAACCAGTAAAAAACGCTTAACACCCGCGATACGCGCGGCTTCGGCGGCGATTTGCGCGCCACGGCCATCAATGCCATCGGTTAACTCAACGCCCGCGCCAGCCGCACCGGCGGAAAACACCACTACATCACAACCGTGCATCGCGGCCGCCAGACTTTCATTACTGGTGGTCAGCAGATCAAGCTGCACCGGCGTTACGCCATCCTGCTGTAACTCTTCGGCCTGCCCGGGCTTACGATGCAGGCCGGTAACCTGGTGGCCCGATGCGGTTAACTGTTTTCTCAGACGGCGGCCAACGCCGCCAGTGGAACCAATAATAAAAACCTGACTCATCTGTACCTCATCTTTTCTCCGCTGAATTACGGAATAGCCTTAAGCGTAGTGGTTATCTGACCGCGTGGATAAGCCTGTGATGCGGTGGTTAAGCAGGACTTTATGATGATCAGGCTGGCAAACGATTGCTTTTGCCAGGCAGAAGATTAAAATCGCCACTTTGCCGCCTGGGAACCGTTAAAATGTCCGCCGAAATCGATGCTGCCGCAGCAAATCGCCGCCCCACTCCTGTTGCTGCAAGCGAGCTTATTTATCGTCTTGAAGACCGTCCACCGCTGCCACAAACCCTGTTTGCCGCCTGTCAGCATCTGCTGGCGATGTTTGTGGCGGTGATTACGCCAGCGCTGCTGATCTGTCAGGCGCTGGGCTTACCGGCACAGGATACGCAGCATATTATCAGCATGTCGCTGTTCGCTTCAGGCGTCGCCTCGATTTTGCAGATTAAGACGTGGGGACCGGTCGGTTCCGGCCTGCTGTCGATTCAGGGCACCAGCTTTAACTTTGTCACGCCGCTAATTATGGGCGGTCTGGTACTGAAAAACGGCGGCGCCGATGTGCCCACCATGATGGCTGCGCTGTTTGGTACCCTGATGGTGGCCTCCTGTACCGAAATGGTGCTGTCGCGAGTGCTGCATCTGGCGCGTCGCATTATCACTCCACTGGTTTCCGGTATTGTGGTGATGATTATTGGCCTGTCGCTGATTCAGGTTGGCCTGACCTCGATTGGCGGTGGCTTCGCCGCGATGAACGATCACAGCTTTGGCGCGCCGAAAAATCTGCTGCTGGCTGGCGTGGTGCTGGCGGTGATTATTCTGCTGAATCGTCAGCGTAACGCTTATCTGCGCGTGGCCTCGCTGGTGATCGCCATGGCGGTGGGTTATCTGCTGGCGTGGGCGCTGGATATGCTGCCACAGAGCGGCCCGGCAACCAGTGATTCGCTGATCGCCATTCCGACGCCGTTCTATTACGGTCTGGGCTTCGACTGGAATCTGATTATTCCGCTGATGCTGGTGTTTATGGTGACCTCACTGGAAACTATCGGTGATATCACCGCCACCTCCGATGTCTCCGAGCAGCCGGTCAGTGGACCGCTGTATATGAAGCGTCTGAAGGGCGGCGTGCTGGCTAACGGCCTGAACTCTTTCGTCTCGGCGCTGTTTAATACTTTCCCTAACTCCTGCTTTGGCCAGAACAACGGCGTGATCCAGCTGACCGGCGTCGCCAGCCGTTATGTCGGTTTTGTGGTGGCCCTGATGCTGATCGTGCTTGGCCTGTTCCCGGCGGTCAGCGGCTTTGTGCAGCATATCCCGGAGCCAGTGCTTGGCGGCGCCACCATCGTAATGTTCGGCACCATTGCCGCTTCCGGCGTGCGTATCGTGTCACGCGAGCCGCTAAATCGCCGCGCGATTATGATTATCGCCCTGTCACTGGCGGTCGGCCTTGGCGTTTCACAGCAGCCACTGATTCTGCAATTTGCCCCTGACTGGCTGAAAACCCTGCTCTCTTCCGGCATCGCCGCAGGGGGTATCACCGCTATCGTGCTGAACCTGGTTTTCCCGCAAGAGCAGGATAAGTAATCTGCCCGGGCGAGGCTGACCTCGCCCGCAATTCCCACTGATTTTTCAGCGAGTTTGTCTGACTTTACATCCAGGCTGTTGAGCTAAATGGCTAATTCAGGCATAACAACCGGACACCGGAAATTCATAGGGAAGGATGCGATGAAATTTATCGGAAAATTTTTTCTGACACTGCTGCTACTGCTGCTGTCAGTACTGGTCGTGATTTATGTTTTGCTGCAAACACGCTGGGGGGCTGACTGGACCAGCCGCTGGATCAGCGATCGTACGGATTATCATTTGTCGGTGGCCAAAGTTGATCACGATTTTTCCTGGCCTTCACACCTGATACTCAATGATGTCACCTTTGGCCACGACGGGCAGCCTGCGGTGCTGGTGGCTAAACGTGTTGATCTGGGCTTTGCTCTGACGCAATTCAGTAACCCGCTGCACTTTGACAGCGTAGAGCTGAGCGAAGGCACCCTGAATGTTTCCGACAGCAGCGTGGCCTGGCCATTACAGGCGCGACGTCTGCAACTGACGGATATGGTTGTCGAAAGTCCGCACAGCGTGCTGCCGATCAGCGCCCGGCGCGTGCATGGCGGCGTCATGCCATGGCAACCGGGTGTGGGCAATGTGCTGGGCAACAATGCCAGCTTCCAGCTGAGCGCAGGCTCAATGACCATCAATGGCGTACCGGGCGACAATGTGCTGTTGCAAGGGCGTATTGATAATCAGCGCCTGGTGTTCAGCAATGTGGGCGCTGATCTCGCGCGTGGCTCAATGACCGGCAACGCCGAGCGCGATGCCCGGGGCAACTGGCGCATCGCGAATCTGCGCCTGAATGATATTCGCCTGCAATCCAGCCAGTCGCTCAGTGACTTCTTACAACCGATTCTGAGTCTGCCGTCGGTACAGCTCGACCGCGTCGACATTACCGATGCGCGTTTACAGGGACCGGACTGGGCGGTTACCGACCTCGATCTGTCGCTGAAAGATTTGACCTTGCATAATGGCGACTGGGAAAGCAACGGCGGTTCGCTGTCGATGAACGCCAGTAGCTTTATTAACGGTCAGCTGGAGCTTAACGACCCGATCGCCAATATGGATTTTTCGCCGCAAGGCATCAATATTTCGCAGTTTAGTTCACGCTGGGTTAACGGACTGGTCCGCACCAAAGGCCAGTGGCAGCGCAGTGATAAGCGTCTGACGCTGGATGAGCTGGTGATTGCCGGTCTGGAGTACACGCTGCCTGCTAACTGGCGCGATCGCTGGATGCAGCAGCTGCCGCAGTGGCTGGATAGTGTGGCGGTCACCCGTTTCTCTGCCAACCGCAACCTGGTGATTGATATCAATCCCACATTCCCGTTCCAGCTGACGTCACTGGATGGTAACGGCAGTAATCTGCTGATGGCGCGCAATCATCAGTGGGGCATCTGGTCTGGCAGCCTGAGCCTTAATGCGGCGGAAGCGACCTTTAACCGTACCGATCTGCGTCACCCTTCGCTGGCGTTAAGCGCCGATGACAATCAGATCAAAGTCACTGAGATGAGCGCTTTTGCCGGTCAGGGGATGGTGGAGAGTCTGGCTACGGTATCGCAACAGCCTGCACGCACACTCTCTTTAACGCTGAATGGACGCGCGGTGGCGACTGACCTGCTGCATAACTGGGGCTGGCCTGCCGTGCCGTTGTCGGGCAGCAGCAATATGCAGCTGAAGCTCGATGCCAGCCTGGCGGCTGACAAACCGCTACGTCAGAGCGCCAGCGGTACGCTATCAGTGAACACTAATGACCAGAATGTGCAGCAACATATGGTCAATGGGGAATTGCGTCCTTAAAGGGCACGGGCGGCGAGAACGCCGCCCCTACAACCGTGGTATCGCCGCCCGCGATTATGTAATCATCGCGCCGGAACCACCCTCTTCCAGCGGCCCATCGGGATCGGCGGGCAATACGATAAATACCCCTTCAAATACCGCGCCCAGCAGATCGTTGCCGAACAGCTCGACTTCCAGCTGTACGCGCGCTTTCCGCCCGCGCGCCAGACGATCCAGATCGCCACTTAACGACCCCAGATTGGCAATTGCGCCAGGTTTGCCGGTAATCGCATGACTGTAACGAATATGCGCATCGGCAAGAATAATAGTGCCGCCCAGCTGACGTTCACGCAGCAGCAGCCAGATCAGTCCCCAGCCGGTCAGGGTCGCCAGCGAGAACAGGCTGCCGGCGAATAAGGTATGATGCGGATTCTGATTGCCCGTCTCAGGCATGGTGGTGATAAATTTCTGCCCGGTGTACTGGGTAATACGTACACCCATTTTCTCACTAAGCGGAATATGTTCGTACCACGCCTGTTGCAGCTGACCACACCAGTCGGCACGATGCAGAATATCATCCAGGGTGACGATCGGTTTGATCATCAGGAAATGACGTACCGGCGTGGTTTGCGGCGCGGTGATTTCGCCCTGGTTGACGTAACCCAGCTTGGCAAAGAACTCGACGGCATCCTCACGCGCGCTGGCGACGACACGCTTCACCCCTTCCTGACGCGCCACCGATTCCAGCGTCATCGCCATCAGCGTGCCCAGCCCTTTGCCCTGAACCGCTGGGTGGACCGCCATAAAGCGGATTGCCGCTTCATTATCGGCATTAATATACAACCGCCCGATAGCCACCGGCTTGCCCTGTTCATCCACCACCATCTGATGATGCGCCATGGCATCCCAGGCATCGCGTTCCGATCCCTGTGGCTGGTGCAGCGGTTTGCGCAGCATCTCCCAACGAAACTGATAATAGATATCCAGCTCTTCTGCTGTTTCAGGTACACGAAGGTGATACATAAAGTGATTCTCTCTGTCAGAGCTCGCCTGGCCCGTCCATAGCCGCTCAGCTAAGTGGCTCACACCTGTAACCAAAAGGTGACCGGGCCATCGTTGACCAGCGAGACTTGCATATCCGCCGCAAAGCGGCCGGTTTCCGTCACAATGCCTTTCTCCCGGCAACATCCGACGAAATAGTTGTACAGCCGTTCAGCTTCAGCCGGCTCGGCGCCGCGGGAAAAACCCGGGCGCATACCTTTGCTGGTATCCGCCGCCAGCGTGAACTGAGACACCACCAGCAGGCTACCACCTGCCTGCTGCACATTAAGATTCATCTTGTCGTTTTCGTCGCCGAAAATGCGATAGCCTGAAACGCGATCGCACAGGCGCGCCGCCTGCTGTTCGCTATCCCCTTTTTCCACGCCCAGCAAGATGAGCAATCCTGGCCCAATTTCGCCGATGGTTTCTCCCGCCACCGTCACGCTGGCATTCAGCGCTCGTTGTATTAACGCAATCATGGTTTTTCGTTAGCCTTTTCTTGTTCTTGTTGTCGTAGCTGGCGATAGTCGTCCAGTGATGCTGTGATTTCCGCCCCTAAAAGTACGATACACCAGGTCCAGTAAACCCATAAAAAAAGAATCGGGATCACCGCCAGTACACCGTAAATCAACTGGTATGAGGGAAACATCGTAACATAGAGCGCAAAACCTTTTTTTCCCAGCTCAAACAGCAGACCCGCCACCAGCGCGCCAATCAGGGCATCACGCGGCGGTACGCGCGTGGTCGGCACAATGCTGTACAGCAGCCAGAACGCCAGCCAGGAGAGTAATAAAGGGAAGATGCGCAGTAGTTGATCGACCAGACTGGTCACGCCGGTGACTTCCACCCAGCGCAGCGACAACAGATAAGAGCTGATGGCCAGACTGGCGCCTGCCAGCAGCGGACCGAGGGTCAGAATCATCCAGTAAACGGCAAATGAGTAGACCAGCGGGCGCTTTTTCGTGCTGCGCCAGATTTCATTCAGCGCCGTATCCACCGAGTACATCAGCAGCAGCGCGGTAACAATCAGTCCGACCGCACCAATCGCCGTCATCTTATTGACGTTGGCGACAAACTGCTCCAGATAACGCTGCAACGTATTGCCCGCCGACGGCATAAAGTTGGCAAAGATAAAATTCTTTAACTGCACGCTGACATCAGAGAACACCGGGAACGCCGCGAATAACGCAAATACCACCGCAATCAGCGGCACCAGCGCCAGCAGCGAGACATAGGCGAGATTACCGGCATGCGTGGTCATGCCATCATGCTCAATACGTCGCCACAGCAGCTTTAACCACGTAAAGAAGATGCGCGTCTTATGACGCGTATGTTTAATCACTGACATCCCTTAGCGCGATTGAGCAAAGTAAGCCGGGATCACGCTCGCATCAGTGACATGAATACTGGTAATACCCAACGCCCGTGCCGCTTCAATATTGGCGAGGTTATCATCAAAGAACAGCGCCTGATCCGCCGTCACCGCTTCCTGCGTCAGCACCTGGCGGTAAATTTCGGCTTCGGGTTTACGCACGCCCATCTCCTGCGACAGATAGAGTTTATCTGCAGCCAGCTGTACCTGCGGATACTGCGACGGCCAGTAACTGCAATGCAGCTGGTTAGTATTCGACAGGATCACCACACGGTGGCCTTGCTCGCGCAGCTGATGCATCACCGCAATCACTTCCGGACGCACATCAATAAACACCGCCTGCCAGCCCGCGGCAAATTGCTCGTAACTCAGGGCAATATCCAGCTCTTCACAGAGATTGGCCGCGAAATGTTCATCGCTGATTTCACCGCGCTCATGCTGTTCAAAATTGTCGCCCATGCGGAAGCGGCTCTGTAGCGTCGCCAGTGGCACACGGCCAAGGTCACTCCATACGCCGAGCACCCGGTTGAAATCAATATCAACAATGACGTTACCCAAATCAAAGATATACAGCATGGTCATCTCCTTTTGTTCCGGTGAGCTATTCACTCTAGCGGTAAAACTGAGGACTGAACAGGTAACAAGCGGCAGGATGAGCGAAATCAGAACAAGGCCCGGCAAGTTACCCCCCGGGGCGACTCAATAAGTAACCTGATTCCGGCAGCCGGTATGTGGAGGTTCTCACAGATTTTTAACCTCGATGCGATTTTATTGTCAGGTAAGCGCAGATCGCAGGCAAAAAAAAAGCCCCGTAAACGGGGCTTTCTCACGTCAGACTGAACTGAACTTATTTTGGACCACGAGAAGAGCGTTTACGATCGTTCTCGGTCAGGTGGCGTTTACGAATACGCACGGAGGTAGGAGTTACTTCTACCAGTTCGTCGTCATCGATAAACTCCAGCGCCTGCTCCAGTGACATTTTCACTGGTGGTACCAGGGTCGTTGCTTCATCAGTACCAGAAGCACGCATGTTGGTCAGTTTCTTACCGGTCAGACAGTTAACTGTCAGGTCGTTAGAGCGGCTGTGAACACCGATGATCTGGCCTTCATACACTTCCGCACCATGACCCAGGAACAGCTTACCGCGGTCCTGCAGGCTGAACAGAGCAAACGCAACGGCTTTACCCTGACCGTTAGAGATCAGTACGCCGTTCTGACGCTGACCAATTTCACCCGCACGCACATCGTCGTAGTGGCTGAAAGTGGAGTACAGCAGACCAGTACCGGAAGTCATGGTCATAAATTCGGTACGGAAACCGATCAGACCACGCGCCGGGATCAGGTAATCGAGACGAATACGACCTTTGCCATCTGGCACCATGTCTTTAACGTCGCCTTTACGCTCACCCATCGCCTGCATCACAGAACCCTGATGCTGTTCTTCGATGTCCAGGGTCACGTTTTCAAACGGTTCCTGGTTGCGGCCGTCGATAATGCGGTTGATAACTTTCGGGCGGGATACTGCCAGCTCGAAGCCTTCGCGACGCATGTTTTCGATCAGGACTGACAAGTGCAGCTCACCACGACCAGAAACACGGAATGCATCCGCATCTTCAGTTTCGTCAACACGCAGTGCCACGTTGTGCACCAGTTCTTTGTTCAGACGGTCAAGAATCTGACGTGAAGTCACATACTTACCTTCTTTACCACAGAATGGCGAGGTGTTGACGTTGAAGAACATGGTTACGGTTGGTTCATCAACGCTCAGCGCTGGCAACGCCTGCACATTCTGTGGATCACAGATAGTGTCAGAGATGTTCAGTTCGCCCAGACCGGTGATAGCGATGATATCGCCTGCTTCCGCGATAGTGGCATCGATACGCTCCAGACCCATATGGGTCAGCACTTTACCGACTTTACCGTTGCGGGTTTTGCCTTCGCTATCAACGATAGTCACCTGCTGGTTAGGCTTAACCACACCGCGTTTGATGCGGCCGATACCGATTACACCAACGTAGTTGTTGTAATCCAGCTGGGAAATCTGCATCTGGAATGGCGCTTCCATTTCTACCTTTGGAGGAGAAACGTGGTCAACAATCGCCTGATACAGCGGAGTCATATCCTCTGCCATATCGTTGTGATCGTTACCGGCGATGCCCATCAGTGCAGATGCATAGATAATTGGGAAGTCGAGCTGCTCGTCGGTCGCGTCGAGGTTAACGAACAGGTCAAAGACCTGATCAACAACCCAATCTGGACGTGCGCCCGGACGGTCAACTTTGTTGATTACAACAATCGGTTTCAGACCATTAGCAAAGGCTTTTTTGGTCACGAAACGGGTTTGCGGCATCGGGCCATCCATTGCGTCGACAACCAGCAGTACGGAGTCAACCATTGACATCACGCGCTCAACTTCGCCGCCGAAGTCGGCGTGTCCTGGAGTATCCACGATGTTGATGCGGTAGTCTTTCCAGTTAATGGCGGTGTTTTTGGCGAGGATAGTAATCCCACGCTCTTTCTCCAAATCGTTGGAGTCCATTACGCGTTCGGTTGCTTCGGTGCGGGCATCAAAGGTCCCGGACTGCTGCAGCAACTTATCAACCAGGGTAGTTTTACCATGGTCAACGTGGGCAATAATGGCGATGTTACGCAAATTTTCGATCACAGCTTTGCCTCAGGCATTAGAAATAGCGCGCTATTGTACACGGATTAATCGAAGAGCTGAACAGGATCACAAATTTCATATAAAGATAAGTGTCGTGATTGCTTTTACAGCCATTTACAGTGCAAAGATTGCACTCGGTCAAGATTTTGCACCAAAACAGTGCCCGTTAATCATTCAATAGCACCAAAATGGTGCGCGACATCCATTGTGGTGCATCTCTCGTCTCAGGAGAGGGCGCATGATAACGCCTTTTTACCTAAATAAAAAAGTTGGCATAGATTTCGCTTTAGTCTACCTAAGCGAAAACGGCAGTTTCCATAACAGTTGATAGCTTGTCTGAGATCTTTATTATCGGGAGTACGCTATATTTTACGCGTTCCGAATCGTGAAGTCTCGAACCACGACGACAATGACAAAATCCAGGAGAGTTAAGTATGTCCGCTGAACACGTTCTGTCGATGATGAACGAGCACGAAGTTAAGTTCGTCGATCTGCGTTTTACCGATACCAAGGGTAAAGAGCAGCACGTTACCATTCCTGCTCACCAGGTTAACGCTGACTTCTTCGAAGAAGGCAAAATGTTCGATGGTTCTTCCATCGGCGGATGGAAAGGTATCAACGAATCAGACATGGTTCTGATGCCTGATGCTACTACTGCAGTTATGGACCCGTTCTTCGAAGATTCAACCCTGATCATTCGTTGTGACATTCTTGAGCCAGGCACCATGCAGGGCTACGACCGCGACCCACGTTCTATCGCTAAGCGTGCAGAAGATTTCCTGCGCTCTTCCGGTATCGCGGACACCGTGCTGTTCGGACCAGAACCAGAGTTCTTCCTGTTTGATGATGTGCGTTTCGGCGCCACCACTTCAGGCTCACACGTTGCTATCGACGATATCGAAGCAGCATGGAACACTGGTAAAGAGTACGAAGGCGGCAACAAAGGCCACCGTCCAGGTCTGAAAGGCGGTTACTTCCCGGTTCCACCAGTCGATTCATCACAGGACATCCGTTCTGCTATGTGTCTGACCATGGAGCAGATGGGTCTGGTGGTTGAAGCTCATCACCACGAAGTGGCAACTGCTGGTCAGAACGAAGTGGCTACCCGCTTCAACACCATGACCAAAAAAGCTGACGAAATTCAGATCTACAAATATGTAGTTCACAACGTTGCTCACGCTTACGGCAAAACCGCGACCTTTATGCCGAAACCGATTTTCGGTGACAACGGTTCAGGTATGCACTGCCATATGTCCCTGTCTAAAGGCGGCAACAACCTGTTCGCTGGCGACAAATACGGCGGCCTGTCTGATATCGCGCTGTTCTACATCGGTGGTGTAATCAAACACGCCAAAGCGATCAACGCCCTGGCGAACCCAACCACCAACTCTTACAAGCGTCTGGTCCCGGGTTACGAAGCACCTGTTATGCTGGCTTACTCTGCCCGTAACCGTTCTGCTTCAATCCGTATCCCGGTAGTTGCCAGCCCTAAAGCTCGTCGTATCGAAGCGCGCTTCCCTGATCCAGCGGCTAACCCATACCTGGCGTTCTCCGCGCTGCTGATGGCTGGCCTCGACGGTATCATCAACAAGATCCATCCTGGCGATGCTATGGATAAGAACTTGTATGACCTGCCGCCGGAAGAAGAAGCTGAGATTCCAAAAGTAGCTGGCTCTCTGGAAGAAGCACTGAATGCCCTGAACGAAGACCGTGAGTTCCTGACTCGTGGCGGCGTATTCACTGACGACACCATCGATGCTTACATCGAACTGCGTAAAGCCGAAATGGACCGCGTTCGTATGACTCCGCATCCGGTAGAGTTCGAGCTTTACTACAGCGTTTAATAAGTTTGACGTTTTTGTTGCCGTGGAAACTTTCAGCCCATCTTCGGATGGGCTTTTTTCTCCACAAATTCATCGTTTGATACGATGAATTTGTAACCGACAACTATAATGCACCAAAATAGTGCCTGATTTGCCAGGCGTTTTACTGGTGAAAGCAGGCTCAGTGCAGGGGAAAGCTGTATGGCAACTGGCACCCTGCCCGATGCTGGGCAGATTCTCAACTCTCTGATTAACAGTATCTTGCTGGTGGATAACGAGCTGGTGGTGCAATACGCCAACCCGGCGGCGCAGCAGCTACTGGCGCAAAGCTCCCGTAAGCTGTTTGGCACACCGTTGCCAGACCTGATGGGCTATTTTTCGCTGAATATTGATGTGATGCGGGAAAGTCTTGATGCCGGCCAGGGGTTTACCGATAGCGAAGTGACGCTGGTGGTAGACAGTCGTGCGCACATCATGTCGTTAACCGCACAGCGGCTGCCCGAGGGCTTTATCCTGCTGGAAATGGCGCCAATGGATAATCAGCGTCGTCTCAGTCAGGAACAGATCCAACATGCTCAGCAGGTTGCCGCACGTGATTTAGTTCGCGGTCTGGCGCATGAAATCAAAAATCCGCTGGGTGGATTACGTGGCGCGGCGCAGTTACTGGCGAAAGCCCTGCCCGACCCGTCATTAACCGAATATACCAAGGTGATCATTGAACAGGCTGACCGTCTGCGCAATTTAGTCGATCGCCTGTTAGGGCCGCAACAGCCCGGCATGCACGTTACGCAAAGCATTCATCAGGTGTCCGAACGCGTGGTCAACCTGGTGACGATGGAGTTGCCGGATAACGTGACGCTGGTGCGGGATTACGACCCAAGTTTACCTGAATTACCGCACGACCCCGATCAGCTGGAACAGGTGTTGCTGAATGTCGTACGCAACGCGCTGCAGGCATTAGGTGATGAAGGCGGCACTATTACTTTACGTACGCGCACAGCGTTTCAGCTGACGCTGCACGGCGTACGTTATCGTCTGGTCGCGCGCATCGATATTGAAGATGACGGTCCAGGCATTCCGGCACAACTGCAGGATACGCTGTTTTATCCGATGGTGAGCGGACGCGAAGGCGGCACCGGTTTGGGGCTTTCGATTGCTCGCAGTCTGATCGATCAGCATTCAGGAAAAATAGAATTTAACAGTTGGCCCGGTCACACCGAATTCTCGGTTTACCTGCCTATTCGCCAGTGAGGTTTCTATGCAACGAGGGATAGTTTGGATCGTCGATGACGATAGCTCCATCCGCTGGGTGCTTGAACGTGCGCTCACTGGAGCCGGTTTAAGCTGCGCGACCTTTGATAGCGCTAACGAGGTGCTGGAAGCGCTCGCCACCAAAACCCCAGACGTTTTATTATCGGATATTCGGATGCCCGGCATGGACGGCC
The DNA here is from genome assembly GCF_017875465.1 of Winslowiella toletana. Taxonomy (NCBI): domain Bacteria; kingdom Pseudomonadati; phylum Pseudomonadota; class Gammaproteobacteria; order Enterobacterales; family Erwiniaceae; genus Winslowiella; species Winslowiella toletana. The sequence continues at coordinate 2,444,232 of NZ_JAGGMQ010000001.1, read as the reverse complement.
TGGCGTTACTGAAGCAAATTAAACAGCGTCATCCTATGCTTCCGGTCATCATAATGACCGCGCATTCTGACCTGGATGCCGCCGTTAGCGCTTATCAGCAGGGCGCTTTTGATTACCTGCCAAAACCGTTTGATATTGACGAAGCGGTAGCGTTAGTCGAACGCGCCATCAGTCACTATCAGGAGCAGCAGCAGCCGCGTAACCAGCCGGTCAATGGCCCGACGACCGATATTATCGGTGAAGCGCCAGCGATGCAGGATGTGTTCCGCATTATTGGCCGTCTGTCGCGCTCATCGATCAGCGTGCTGATCAATGGCGAATCAGGTACCGGTAAAGAGCTGGTGGCACATGCGCTGCATCGCCACAGCCCGCGCGCCAAAGCACCGTTTATTGCGCTGAATATGGCCGCAATCCCGAAGGATTTGATCGAGTCGGAGCTGTTTGGCCATGAGAAAGGGGCGTTTACCGGCGCCAATCAGATTCGTCAGGGGCGTTTTGAACAGGCTGATGGCGGTACGCTGTTTCTTGATGAGATCGGCGATATGCCGCTCGATGTGCAAACCCGCCTGTTGCGTGTGCTGGCTGATGGCCAGTTCTATCGCGTCGGTGGCTATGCACCGGTGAAAGTGGATGTGCGTATTATCGCCGCCACCCACCAGAATCTTGAACTGCGCGTGCAGGAAGGCAAGTTCCGTGAAGATTTGTTCCACCGTCTGAATGTGATCCGCGTGCATCTGCCGCCACTGCGTGAACGTCGTGAAGATATTCCACGTCTGGCGCGCTATTTCCTGCAGGTGGCTGCGCGTGAGTTGGGCGTTGAAGCGAAGATTCTGCATCCGGAAACCGAAACCGCGTTAACCCGACTGCACTGGTCCGGCAACGTACGTCAGCTGGAGAACACCTGTCGCTGGCTGACGGTGATGGCTGCGGGTCAGGAAGTGTTGATTCAGGATCTGCCGTCCGAACTGTTTGAGACCTCGACGCCGGACAACCCGGTGCAGTCACTGCCGGACAGCTGGGCAACGCTGTTAGCGCAGTGGGCCGACCGCGCATTGCGTTCCGGTCATCAAAATCTGCTGTCGGAAGCGCAGCCAGAGATGGAACGCACCCTGCTGACCACCGCCCTGCGCCACACGCAGGGCCATAAGCAGGAAGCCGCACGCCTGCTCGGCTGGGGCCGCAATACGCTGACACGTAAGTTGAAAGAGCTGGGAATGGAGTAATCTGTTACGGGCGGCGAAAACGCCGCCCCTACGCCATTTCCTTGTAGGGGCGGCGTTTTCGCCGCCCGAGCCGATGATTAGCACCTGCCATCATGGCGGCATTCTCGCCGCCCGCTTTATTTCAGATCACCCGCGAAAACTGCTGTGTACGCGCTTTCTGGCGCAGATAACGATCAAAGCACATGCAGATATTCCTGATCAGCAAACGCCCCTTAGCGGTCACCTGAAGGCCCTTCTCGTCGCGATCCACCAGCCCGTCGTCAATCAGCGGCTGCAGTAATGCCAAATCTTCGGCAAAGTAGCGTTGAAAATTGATTTGCCACTGTGCTTCAAGCTGAGAGAAGTCGAGGGCGAAATGACAAATCAGCGCTTTAATCACCTCACGCCGCACACAATCATCGTCCGTTAAGGTTAAGCCCCGCCATAGTGCGTTGCCCTGCAGACTGACGCTGGCGCTGTAATCCTTCATCACTTTCTGATTCTGCGCATAACTGTCACCGATCATACTGATTGCCGACACCCCCATACCCAGCAAATCACTGTCGCCCTGCGTGGTATAACCCTGGAAATTACGATGCAGCTTGCCGGCGCGCTGCGCCACCGCCAGCTCATCACCGGCGCGCGCAAAGTGATCCATGCCGATAAACTGATAACCTTCGGCGGTCAGCGTGGCAATGGTTTGCTGCAGGATCGTCAGCCGCTGACTGGGGTCGGGCAGATCCGCCAGTTTGATTTTGCGTTGCGCGGCAAACATCTCAGGCAGATGGGCATAATTAAATACGCTCAGGCGATCGGGGTTCAGTTCGGCCACTTTTTGCAGGGTGAAAGCAAAACTCTGTGGCGTCTGCGCTGGCAGACCATAGATCAGATCAATATTGGTTGAGGTAAAGCCCAGTTCGCGCGCGCGCTTGATTAGCGCAAAAATAAAAGCTTCATCCTGCACGCGGTTTACTTTTTCCTGCACCTGCTTATTAAAATCCTGCACCCCCATGCTCAGCCGGTTAAAGCCCGCCGCACGCAGATGATCCAGCACATCCAGCTCAATTTCGCGCGGATCGACTTCAATCGACAGTTCAGCATCAGCGCTAAAATTAAAACAACTGCGCAGCAGATCAGTCAGACGGCTGATCTGCGCCTTATTAAGGAACGTCGGCGTGCCGCCGCCCCAGTGCATTTGCGTCACCGTGCGCTGCGTAAACAGCGGCGCGCGAGTGCGGATCTCCTGCTCCAGCAGATCGAGATAATCATCGGCTTTATGCTGCTGGCGGGTGACAATTTTATTGCAGCCGCAGAAGTAGCAGAGGCGGTGACAGAATGGGATATGCAGATACAGCGAAAGCGGCCGTTCAGGGTAACGCAACGCAGCCTGCTGAAAAGCGGCTTCGTTATAACTTTGCTGAAATTCGAGCGCGGTAGGATAGGAGGTGTAGCGTGGCCCGGAGATATTATATTTCTGGATGAGGGCCAGATCCCATTCAATCGTTGGCGCAGGCATGCTTATTCCTTCCAGTGACGTCGTCGTACTGACCGTCGTGCCGGAGGACGCTGTTTCAGCTGCCGATTGACGGTATCGCGTCGCAAGCCTGATTTCAGCCGCAACAGACGCCGTAGTTTAACGAATAACCAAAACAGATAACATGTCAGAAACAAAGCTAAAATTGATCCAGGCCAAAGCATCGGCTTAAACCTCATAGCCGGCATTCTGCAAACAGAATGCCGGAATCAAAGAATGATCAGTTGCCACCCTTCAGCAGACGATACATATCTTCCTGCGCTTCATCACCATCATCGTCGTCACCCAGCTCGATGCCCAGCTGTTCCATCAGCACGTCGATGCGATCCAGCGTCAGATCCAGCCACGCCTGATCTTCTGCCGGCAGCGTTTCGCCATTTTCCAGACGATCCAGCAGACCATCCAGACGCTCGCTGTTTTCCAGCTGCGTCAGCTCTTCCTGCGGACTCAGTTTTGGCTGTTTCTCAGCGGCTTCTTTTGCTTTCTTCTCTTTTACCGGTTTCGCTGGTGCCGGTTTAGCCGCCACAGCATCGTTACCCAGCGGAATCGGCTTTTTGCTGCCGATACGCGGATCTTTCGGCTGGCTGTCAGTGGCTTTATGCTGGTTCTGCGCCACAGGATTGGCGCGACTGCCAGAAGCATTGCCGCGGTGCTTTTTATCTTGCTTCTGATCGCGCGATTTCTGGTTCATATCTTCGCGTGATTTACGTTTGTCTTTCGGCGCTTTGGTTTTACCCTGCGGCGCGCGTGCAGGTTGCTTCATGATGTCGACTCTCTGGGAATGTCTGGTCAGTATAGAATTGCGGCGAATCTAGCAGAAAGCGGACAAAGAAAAAAGGCGGCAGGTCACCCTGTCGCCTTTTTTCGCACCTTCCGTAGAAGGACAGTCTTCCTTTACATCCATTTATGCAATCAACATCCCGGTTTTTCCTTGTGCCGTCCACTCATCCAGAGCGCTTCCTTATCCTTGAAGGTTCCTTTCCGCTGAACCTGTCTCCCTTGTCCTGAGCTCTTAGTCACCCTGACACTCCCTGAGCGCTTCTTCCTGAAGAGAGTTATCCAAACTCTGCGGATTACTTTAGACTAAATGGTCAGACAGACAAGGTAGCGCCAAAGGTTTGTTGTACTTTAGTTTAGGTGCAACAGATTAAGACATTGATTTAAAAACATAAATATTTTTAAATTTTTCCTAAAAAAAGCAATAACTCACTGCAACTATGGTCAATGTCTCACAAAATCATCCTCTGCTACGGCTATCGGGCGCTTTGCCCGCTTTACAGGTATAATCATCCCCATTGCCACATTGACCTTCGGAGTTTCTATTTTGTCTGGCTGGAATTATCACGTAACGCATTTTGTCACCAGCGCCCCCGACATCCGTCATCTTCCTGCCGATACAGGTATTGAAGTGGCGTTTGCTGGTCGTTCTAACGCCGGTAAGTCCAGCGCGCTGAATACCCTTACTAACCAGAAAGGCCTCGCCCGTACCAGTAAGACACCTGGACGCACGCAGCTGATCAACCTGTTTGAAGTTGCAGAAGGCATTCGCCTTGTCGACCTGCCGGGCTATGGTTATGCCCAGGTTCCGGAAGAGATGAAGCTGAAATGGCAGCGCGCGCTGGCGGAATATCTGCAAAAGCGCAACTGTCTGAAAGGGCTGGTAATACTGATGGATATCCGTCATCCGCTGAAAGATCTCGACCATTCGATGATCCAGTGGGCAGTGGAAAGTCGCATTCCGGTGCTGGTGCTGCTGACCAAGGCCGATAAACTGGCTTCCGGCGCGCGTAAAGCCCAGCTGAATATGGTGCGTGAAGCAGCGATGGGCTTTGTCGGCGATATTCAGGTTGAGATGTTTTCTTCCCTGAAGAAGATTGGCGTTGATAAATTACGTCAGAAGCTGGACAGCTGGTATAGCGAAATCCCACCTGCTGTAGAAGACGATATTGCTGAAGAGTAACATCCTGTCAGGACGGCGTTCTCGCCGTCGGTGGTGATAACAACACCACGCCAGCATTTATTTTTGCCAATAAAAAACGCCCCAGTCATAAATGACTGGGGCGGCTAAATATTCAGCCAAATCCGATTACGTGAAGTAAAAGGTCTGAAAGATAGAACATCTTACCTCTGTACCCTACGACTTAAACTCTACATGATTTTTTCTGAGCTAAAAAGCGTTTTTTGTAGTTAATTTTCATCAAACGACATTGATTTCCCAACATGGGTCACAAAAACACAGCTGCGATGTAGCTTAATTACCAGGAAAATGTTTAGGGGATAGAAGCTTAGCAACTTTTTCCGCTCCGGCCTTGCCAGCTCTGGGGCTGAAGCGATTAACCCAAGGTTTTTCTTATATCACCGTAATGAGACTGATTTAACACATAAATCCGTCTCATCCGGTCATCATAATCTTAGTGTGCCTGATCCCAGTTGTCGCCAACTCCAATATCGACACGTAACGGCACATCCAGCGTCATGCTATTTTCCATCAGTTCACGGATTTTTTTACTGGCGCTGTCAACTGCATCTTCCTGCACTTCAAATACCAGTTCATCGTGTACCTGCATAATCATTTTCACTTCCGGCGTTTTCTGTGCCAGCAGCCATTTATCAACAGCAATCATTGCGCGCTTAATAATATCTGCCGCGGTGCCCTGCATCGGGGCGTTAATCGCCGCGCGCTCGGCCGCCTTGCGACGCATGGCATTGCTGGAGGTGATATCCGGCAGGTAGAGACGGCGTCCATCCAGCGTCGAGATGTAGCCCTGCTCCGCTGCCTGCTGACGCGTGCTCTCCATATATTGCAGCACGCCCGGGTAACGTTCGAAGTAGAGGTCCATATACTTTTTCGCTTCGCCAGCACCAATATTGAGCTGACGCGACAGACCAAAGGCGCTCATCCCGTAGATCAGACCAAAGTTAATCGCTTTGGCGCTGCGACGCTGCTCCTGGCTGACCTTCTCCAGCGCGGTGCTGAACACTTCGGCCGCAGTGGCGCGGTGAATATCCAGGCCTTCGGCAAATGCGCTCAGTAGCCCTTTGTCCTGCGACAGATGAGCCATGATACGCAGCTCAATTTGCGAATAGTCAGCCGCCACAATGCGATGGCCTTGCGGCGCGATAAAGGCCTGACGGATACGGCGGCCTTCGTCATTGCGCACCGGAATGTTTTGCAGGTTTGGATCACTGGAAGAGAGACGACCCGTGGCGGTAACCGCCTGATGGTAAGAGGTATGTACGCGACCGCTATGAGGATTAATCATCAGCGGCAGCTTGTCGGTATAAGTCGTTTTCAGCTTCGACAGGCCACGGTGTTCCAGAATAACCTTCGGCAGCGGATAATCCAGCGCCAGTTCAGCCAGCACCTCTTCACCGGTCGACGGAGCGCCGCCTGGCGTCTTTTTGGTAGGCTTGATGCCCTGCTTCTCAAACAGAATAGTTTGCAGCTGTTTCGGCGATGAGAGGTTAAACGGCTCGCCTGCCAGCTCATGCGCTTTCAGCTCCAGCTCCGCCAGGCGCGTGGTCAGCTCCTGCGAATGAGCCGCCAGTATATTTTGATCGATCAACACACCGTTTTGCTCAACGCGGGAAATCACGGTGACCAGCGGCATCTCGACAGATTCGAAGACGTTTTTCGGCCCCTGTTGTTTTTCCAGCTCCGGCCACATTTTCAGGTGCAGCTGCAAGGTGACATCAGCATCTTCCGCGGCGTAGTGAGCCGCCTCTTCCAGCGCGATCTGATTGAAGGTCAGCTGATTTTTGCCTTTACCGGCGATCTCAGTAAAGGTAACGGTCTTATGGTTCAGCCAGCGCAGCGCCAGGCTGTCCATATCATGCTTGCCGACTACGCTGTTCAGCATATAGGACTCAAGCATGGTATCGAATTTAATGCCCTGTAGTTCGATATCATGGCTCTTCAGTACACCGCGATCAAACTTCAGGTTCTGCCCTACCTTTAATGCCTTAGGGTCTTCCAGCAGCGGCTTGAGGCGCGCCAGTACTTCCTTACGATCCAGTTGCGGCGGCGCATCAAGATAATCATGCGCTACCGGTAAATAAGCAGCTTCGCCTGGCGCTACGGCAAAAGAGAGACCGATAATATTGGCGCTCAGGGTATCCAGCGCATCAGTTTCAAGGTCGAAAGCAAACAGCTCGCTGGCTGCCAGCTTTTCCAGCCACTGCGCAAATGTCTCTTCTTCGAGGATAGTAACGTAGCCATCCGCAGAGAGTACGCTGGCCACTTCCGGCTGCTCAAGGCTTTCGGCTACGGCCGCCGCTTTTTGCGCCGTACCGTTAACTTTTTTACCCTGCAACCAGACGCCCTGTTCGAGATCAGTGATCCAGCGCTTAAACTCATAATGCTTAAACAGGCCCAGCAGCTCATCCACCGCGGGCTCATTGACGTTCAGCTGGTCACAGGTAACCTCCAGTTCAACATCGGTTTTAATGGTTGCCAGCTGATATGAGAGCAATGCCACATCTTTATTCTGCTCCAGCTTTGCCGACATGGTTTTCGCGCCACGGAACGTGAGACCTGCTACCTTATCGAGGTTGTCATAGATCGCCGTTATTCCTCCCAGTCCTTGCAACAGAGCCTGCGCGGTTTTCTCACCCACGCCTGGCACGCCAGGGATATTATCGGAAGAGTCACCCATCAGCGCGAGGAAATCGATAATCAATTCTGGCGGAATACCATATTTCTCATTGACCTCTTCCGGGCCAAGAATCGTGTTATTCATCGTGTTAATCAGCGTGACATTTGGCGTAACCAGCTGCGCCATATCTTTATCACCGGTGCTGATCAGTACCGGACGACCCAGTTTCTCCGCCTGCAGCGCCAGCGTGCCAATCACATCATCCGCTTCAACGCCACTGACGGCCAGCAGCGGCAGTCCCATCGCTTTTACCATCTGATGCAACGGTTCTATTTGCGCCCGCAAGTCATCAGGCATCGGCGGGCGATGGGATTTGTAGTGTTCGAACAGCTCATCACGGAACGTTTTTCCTTTGGCATCGAAAACCACGGCCACATGGCTCGGCTTATATTGCAGCAGCAAACTGCGCAGCATATTCAGCACGCCATACATCGCGCCCGTCGGTTCCCCGGCACTATTCGTCAGTGGAGGGAAAGCGTGATACGCACGATAAAGATAAGAGGAGCCATCAACCAGAATCAGCGGGTTTTCTGCAATTTGTGCCATAGGGAGTCACATTTCTTTGTTTGCCATTTGAATGGGCATAAGGATGCCACAGCTCAGGCATAAAGTTGAAATAACTCGGCAGATAAAGCGGTAAAGATTTTTGAACTGCGCGCTGGCTTCCAATAGTCAGGCTGTGGATAAGTTTGTGTGTAAGTTTCCTAAGATATTGTAAATTACGCTACAAAAAAACCACGAGCACATTAAATGTCAGCAATTTCATAGTGTTATTAATTAAGCGCGGGATTTTTTTAAAAATTCTCAGGAATGCTTTAGTGTGGATACAAATATTTCGTCTCTGTCATCAAAACAACATCTATGGCTAAATATTTTATCGATTAACGATATTTGTCCTGACGACGGTACTGAGAGGATATAAGCAATATGCGGGATGGCGGGAATAAAAAACGCCGGTAAAACCGGCGTTTAGTGATGCAGTAAACTTACTTCTGGCTGACGAGGAATTTAACCACGTTAGCATATTCCTGTACGAAGTTATCCATTGAGCTGGTGTCGAGGCCGCCGTTATTAACCATATATTTGCCGTTAACAAACATCGCCGGAACGCCACGTAAATCGACATCTGCAGCCGCTTTTTCCTGCTGAGCGACCAGCGATTTAACCACAAAGCTGTTCCACGCTGCGTCATACTCTTCTGGTTTAATGCCTGCTGCGGTCACAAAAGCGTCTTTCAGGCTGGCGGGATCGGTAATGGTCTGCGTTTTCTGGATACCATCAAAGACAGGCCCGGTCACTTTGTCTTCCACACCCAGCGCCATTGCCACTGCCCATGCCTGGGTCACTGTTTTACCCATGTCGCCACCGAGGAACTCAACGTGGTATTTGACCACTTTGACGTTTGCCGGCAGGTTTTTCTTTACCGTTTCGCTCACATGATAAACACGTTCAAACTGGTAGCAGTGCGGGCAAAAGAAGGAGAAAAACTCCATAACCTGAGGCTCACCGGCAACAGGCTTGCCGAGCGTAACATACTGCTGACCATCACTAAACTGTGCAGCAGATGCGCTGAAAGCCAGCACCAGACCGACGAGCGCAAACCAAATCTTTTTCATTTTGAACATCTCTCCTAAATACTACGTCAAAAGGCAGACATTAACTGTAGCGGGGGTTCCTGCAACAGCTTGTTCTGCTCATCAAAAATGGAAATCTGTCTGCGCCAGAAATCCTCATCCGTCATCCACGGAAAGCTTCTCGGAAAAGCGGGATCCTGCCAACGGCGAACAATCCATGCCAGATAATAAACCATCCGCATGGCGCGTAAAGGCTCAATCAGTGACAATTCGTGTGCATCAAAGTCACTGAATTCATTATAGGCTTCCAGCAGGATATCCCATTGCAGACGCTGCTCCTGGCGATCGCCATTAATCAGCATCCATAAATCCTGTACCGCCGGACCATTGCGCGCATCATCCAGATCGACAAACAGCGGGCCATCACGCCACAGGATATTACCCGGATGGCAGTCACCATGCAGACGCAGTGGCGTCCAGTCGTGATGCCAGCATTTGTGTAATGTCGTGCTGAGGCGATCCAGACTCTGTAACAATCTAATCTTTAATTTCGCCGGGATCAGGCTGCTATTTTCGAGGATCTGGCGGGGTTCAACAATATACTCCTGCAAACCAATGGTCGGGCGCTCGGCAAACAGCTGCTTTTTACCGGTCTGATGGATACGGCCAAGAAAACGGCCAACCCATTCCATATGGTCGTAATTATCGGTTTCATACTGGCGGCCACCGAGGCTGGGGAAAATAGCGAAGTAAAATCCCTCATGCTGATGCAACATCTTGTCCTGCAATAGCAGAGGCGCTGCAATCGGCACTTCATCCGCCAGTAATTCGACCGAAAACTGATGTTCTTCATTGATTTGCGCAGGTGTCCAGCGTTGCGGTCGGTAAAACTTCACCACATAACGCTTTTTATCTTCGTCCGAAAACTGATAAACCCGGTTCTCGTAACTGTTTAATGCCGTCAGGCCAGATTCCACGCGCAAGCCGGTATCCCAAAGCGCATCGACTATCGCATCAGGATTTAACGTCTGGAAGTTAAAGGCTGGTTGGTTCATTGCGCAGGTTCGCCATTTTCGCTATAAGTCAGCGACAAAGAGTATCATTAAAAGACCTGCGGAATGGTTGAAGGTTCAGATTTAATCCTTAATCACACCACGTGCACGCAGCAAGGCGGTCTTAAAATCCTCTTCATAATCTTTTTTCAGACCAGGAATCTCTTCACTGGCTTCCGTATCACGCATTTTAAGATGATAAATCAGAATATCGTCGGTCAGTTGATCAATTGGCCCGGAGAAACCTGACTCGGCGGCCAGTTTCTGTAAAAATTGCAGCAGATTCAGATCCGGCTCCTTTTGCCATGCTGGCTGGAGCAGTGAGATTAGTTCATTAAGACGATGGCATTTCATAGTGGTATTCCTTAACCCAAAGATATCCCATTACGTTAGCAGGGTTAATCCCATATGAAAAGAGAGGTTTAAGCCCGATGAGTTCAACACAACGCGCTGAAATAACCGGCGTTATTCTTGCCGGTGGCCGTGGCAGCCGTATGGGCGGTGAGGATAAAGGGCTGATGATATTAAATGGCCTGCCGCTTTATCAGCATGTTTTACAGCGGCTGCAACCGCAAGTCACCAGCGTTTGCATCAGTGCCAACCGTAATCTTACCTGCTATCAGCTGAGTGGCCTGCCAGTGATAAGCGATACCGTTTCCGGCTATGCCGGTCCGCTGGCGGGCATGCTCGCCGCTCTGCGCTTTATCGATAACGACTGGGCGCTGTTCGCAGCCTGCGACACGCCTTTTATTCCATATAATCTGGCTGAGCGCTTATGGCAGCAGAGAGGTGAGGCAGACGCAGCATGGGTACGCAGCGGTGAGCGCGATCATCCCGTTCTGGCATTGATTCACCGCCGTGTCGCGGATCGGTTGACTGATTTTCTTGCCCGGGGGGATCGTAAGTTAATGCTTTTTTTGCAGGAAATCGCTGCAACAGCCGTAATATTTCCCGAAGATCGGCAAAGTTTTATCAATATCAATACCCTGGATGATTTGCGCAGTTACAGCGAGGAGCATTGATATGCTGCCGCTCATTGCTCTCGCCGCGTGGAGTGGCACCGGTAAAACGACCCTGCTGAAACAGCTTATCCCGCTGTTAAAAATGCGCAATATTCGCTGCGGCCTGATTAAACATACTCATCACCAGATGGATATTGATACGCCGGGCAAAGACAGTTATCAGTTACGCAAAGCCGGCGCCGATCAGGTTCTGGTCGCCAGCCAGCAACGCTGGGCGCTAATGACGGAAACTGCAGATAACCAGCAACCGCTTAATCTGCAGTTTCTCGCCAGTCGTCTGGATGCATCTTTATTAGATCTGGTGCTGGTTGAGGGGTTTAAGGATGAGGCAGTGACAAAGATTGTCTTGTGGCGTGAAGAAAGCGGACGAGATCTGAACGAATTACTGGATCAGCATGTGATTGCAGTGGCCAGCGATCAGCCATTAAGCCTGCATATTCCCTCTCTCGATCTGAATCAGCCGGAAAGTATTGCTGATTTTATCGTTAACTGGCTGAAAAAATGACACAAAAAAGCCTCATGCTTTCGCATGAGGCTTGTCTGTTTAATTGATGCCTGGCAGTTCCCTACTCTCGCATGGGGAGACCCCACACTACCATCGGCGCTACGGCGTTTCACTTCTGAGTTCGGCATGGGGTCAGGTGGGACCACCGCGCTAAAGCCGCCAGGCAAATTCTGTTATTTATGCCGTCACTCCGCTGACCACACAAATTAATCCGTTTATGAACAAGCTGAATACTGTCGCGTCTCTCTCAACGCTCACCAAAACACTTCTGGTGTTGTAAGGTTAAGCCTCACGGGTCATTAGTACCGGTTAGCTCAACGCATCGCTGCGCTTACACACCCGGCCTATCAACGTCGTAGTCTTCAACGTCCCTTCAGGACTCTCAAGGAGTCAGGGAGAATTCATCTCGAGGCAAGTTTCGCGCTTAGATGCTTTCAGCGCTTATCTTTTCCGCATTTAGCTACCGGGCAATGCCATTGGCATGACAACCCGAACACCAGTGATGCGTCCACTCCGGTCCTCTCGTACTAGGAGCAGCCCCTCTCAATTCTCCAGCGCCCACGGCAGATAGGGACCGAACTGTCTCACGACGTTCTAAACCCAGCTCGCGTACCACTTTAAACGGCGAACAGCCGTACCCTTGGGACCTACTTCAGCCCCAGGATGTGATGAGCCGACATCGAGGTGCCAAACACCGCCGTCGATATGAACTCTTGGGCGGTATCAGCCTGTTATCCCCGGAGTACCTTTTATCCGTTGAGCGATGGCCCTTCCATTCAGAACCACCGGATCACTATGACCTGCTTTCGCACCTGCTCGAGCCGTCACTCTCGCAGTCAAGCCAGCTTATGCCATTGCACTAACCTCACGATGTCCGACCGTGATTAGCTGACCTTCGTGCTCCTCCGTTACTCTTTAGGAGGAGACCGCCCCAGTCAAACTACCCACCAGACACTGTCCCCACCCCGGATTACGGGGCCAGGTTAGAACATCAAACATTAAAGGGTGGTATTTCAAGGTTGGCTCCACGCAGACTGGCGTCCACGCTTCAAAGCCTCCCACCTATCCTACACATCAAGGCTCAATGTTCAGTGTCAAGCTGTAGTAAAGGTTCACGGGGTCTTTCCGTCTTGCCGCGGGTACACTGCATCTTCACAGCGAGTTCAATTTCACTGAGTCTCGGGTGGAGACAGCCTGGCCATCATTACGCCATTCGTGCAGGTCGGAACTTACCCGACAAGGAATTTCGCTACCTTAGGACCGTTATAGTTACGGCCGCCGTTTACCGGGGCTTCGATCAAGAGCTTCTCCTTGCGGATAACCCCATCAATTAACCTTCCGGCACCGGGCAGGCGTCACACCGTATACGTCCACTTTCGTGTTTGCACAGTGCTGTGTTTTTAATAAACAGTTGCAGCCAGCTGGTATCTTCGACTGCCTTCGGCTCCGCCCGCGAGGGGGTTCACCTACCAGCAGCGTGCCTTCTCCCGAAGTTACGGCACCATTTTGCCTAGTTCCTTCACCCGAGTTCTCTCAAGCGCCTTGGTATTCTCTACCTGACCACCTGTGTCGGTTTGGGGTACGATTCGATGTTACCTGATGCTTAGAGGCTTTTCCTGGAAGCAGGGCATTTGTTACTTCACCACCGTGGTGGCTCGTCATCACGCCTCAGCCTTAAAGCATTCCGGATTTGCCTGGAACGCAAGCCTACACGCTTAAACCGGGACAACCGTCGCCCGGCTAACATAGCCTTCTCCGTCCCCCCTTCGCAGTAACACCGGGTACAGGAATATTAACCTGTTTCCCATCGACTACGCTTTTCAGCCTCGCCTTAGGGGTCGACTCACCCTGCCCCGATTAACGTTGGACAGGAACCCTTGGTCTTCCGGCGAGCGGGCTTTTCACCCGCTTTATCGTTACTTATGTCAGCATTCGCACTTCTGATACCTCCAGCAGACCTCACGGTCCACCTTCGACGGCTTACAGAACGCTCCCCTACCCAACAACGCATACGCGTCGCTGCCGCAGCTTCGGTGCATGGTTTAGCCCCGTTACATCTTCCGCGCAGGCCGACTCGACCAGTGAGCTATTACGCTTTCTTTAAATGATGGCTGCTTCTAAGCCAACATCCTGGCTGTCTGTGCCTTCCCACATCGTTTCCCACTTAACCATGACTTTGGGACCTTAGCTGGCGGTCTGGGTTGTTTCCCTCTTCACGACGGACGTTAGCACCCGCCGTGTGTCTCCCGTGATAACATTCTCCGGTATTCGCAGTTTGCATCGGGTTGGTAAGCCGGGATGGCCCCCTAGCCGAAACAGTGCTCTACCCCCGGAGATGAGTTCACGAGGCGCTACCTAAATAGCTTTCGGGGAGAACCAGCTATCTCCCGGTTTGATTGGCCTTTCACCCCCAGCCACAAGTCATCCGCTAATTTTTCAACATTAGTCGGTTCGGTCCTCCAGTTAGTGTTACCCAACCTTCAACCTGCCCATGGCTAGATCACCGGGTTTCGGGTCTATACCCTGCAACTTAACGCCCAGTTAAGACTCGGTTTCCCTGCGGCTCCCCTATACGGTTAACCTTGCTACAGAATATAAGTCGCTGACCCATTATACAAAAGGTACGCAGTCACCCCCCTGAAGAGGGCTTCCACTGCTTGTACGTACACGGTTTCAGGTTCTGTTTCACTCCCCTCGCCGGGGTTCTTTTCGCCTTTCCCTCACGGTACTGGTTCACTATCGGTCAGTCAGGAGTATTTAGCCTTGGAGGATGGTCCCCCCATATTCAGACAGGATGTCACGTGTCCCGCCCTACTCATCGAACTCACAGCAAGTGTGCCTTTGTGTACGGGAGTATCACCCTGTACCCTGCGACTTTCCAGACGCTTCCACTGACACACAAACTGATTCAGGTTCTGGGCTGTTCCCCGTTCGCTCGCCGCTACTGGGGGAATCTCGGTTGATTTCTTTTCCTCTGGGTACTTAGATGTTTCAGTTCCCCAGGTTCGCCTCGTTAAGCTATGTATTCACTTAACGATGATGCACCGTAGTGCACCGGGTTTCCCCATTCGGGTATCGACGGGTATAGCGCCTCATATCGGCTTACCGTCGCTTATCGCAGATTAGCACGCCCTTCATCGCCTCTGACTGCCAGGGCATCCACCGTGTACGCTTAGTCGCTTAACCTCACAACCCGGAAGTGTCTTTCGACCCTCGGGGCTGCAAGCATTTGAGAGACTCGAATATATCGTGCTTCATTTCTTATTACGGAGAAATGAGACGACATATCGTTTCAATTTTCAGCTTGTTCCGGATTTTTAAAGAGCATAATACTTCGCAGCATACCGTTGCCGGTGTGCTCTGAAGTATTTTTTAGTAACGGTATGGTGGAGCTAAGCGGGATCGAACCGCTGACCTCCTGCGTGCAAGGCAGGCGCTCTCCCAGCTGAGCTATAGCCCCATACAGTTACTGCAGAGACCTTTACTACCACTCACCAGGAGTCACATCCGTTTAAGAACACGAATGTTAATTTGGATTCAGGCAAGGCATGCAGGAGGGAAGTTTACTCTGGTAAACGACCGAGTGCATAACGCAGCATGAATACAAATTTGGTAGGCCTGAGTGGACTTGAACCACCGACCTCACCCTTATCAGGGGTGCGCTCTAACCACCTGAGCTACAAGCCTGTAGAGGTTTTTTCTGCTCGTTACTTTCATCAGACAATCTGTGTGGGCACTGCGCGGGGCATCTTCACATAGGTAAGGAGGTGATCCAACCGCAGGTTCCCCTACGGTTACCTTGTTACGACTTCACCCCAGTCATGAATCACAAAGTGGTAAGCGCCCTCCCGGAGGTTAAGCTACCTACTTCTTTTGCAACCCACTCCCATGGTGTGACGGGCGGTGTGTACAAGGCCCGGGAACGTATTCACCGTAGCATTCTGATCTACGATTACTAGCGATTCCGACTTCACGGAGTCGAGTTGCAGACTCCGATCCGGACTACGACGCACTTTATGAGGTCCGCTTGCTCTCGCGAGTTCGCTTCTCTTTGTATGCGCCATTGTAGCACGTGTGTAGCCCTGGCCGTAAGGGCCATGATGACTTGACGTCATCCCCACCTTCCTCCGGTTTATCACCGGCAGTCTCCTTTGAGTTCCCGCCATTACGCGCTGGCAACAAAGGATAAGGGTTGCGCTCGTTGCGGGACTTAACCCAACATTTCACAACACGAGCTGACGACAGCCATGCAGCACCTGTCTCACGGTTCCCGAAGGCACTAAGGCATCTCTGCCGAATTCCGTGGATGTCAAGGCCAGGTAAGGTTCTTCGCGTTGCATCGAATTAAACCACATGCTCCACCGCTTGTGCGGGCCCCCGTCAATTCATTTGAGTTTTAACCTTGCGGCCGTACTCCCCAGGCGGTCGACTTAACGCGTTAGCTCCGGAAGCCACGCCTCAAGGGCACAACCTCCAAGTCGACATCGTTTACGGCGTGGACTACCAGGGTATCTAATCCTGTTTGCTCCCCACGCTTTCGCACCTGAGCGTCAGTCTTCGTCCAGGGGGCCGCCTTCGCCACCGGTATTCCTCCAGATCTCTACGCATTTCACCGCTACACCTGGAATTCTACCCCCCTCTACGAGACTCTAGCCTGCCAGTTTCAAATGCAGTTCCCAGGTTGAGCCCGGGGATTTCACATCTGACTTAACAGACCGCCTGCGTGCGCTTTACGCCCAGTAATTCCGATTAACGCTTGCACCCTCCGTATTACCGCGGCTGCTGGCACGGAGTTAGCCGGTGCTTCTTCTGCGGGTAACGTCAATCGACGCGGTTATTAACCACATCGCCTTCCTCCCCGCTGAAAGTACTTTACAACCCGAAGGCCTTCTTCATACACGCGGCATGGCTGCATCAGGCTTGCGCCCATTGTGCAATATTCCCCACTGCTGCCTCCCGTAGGAGTCTGGACCGTGTCTCAGTTCCAGTGTGGCTGGTCATCCTCTCAGACCAGCTAGGGATCGTCGCCTAGGTGAGCCGTTACCCCACCTACTAGCTAATCCCATCTGGGTTCATCCGATGGTGTGAGGCCCGAAGGTCCCCCACTTTGCTCTTGCGAGATTATGCGGTATTAGCTACCGTTTCCAGTAGTTATCCCCCTCCATCGGGCAGATCCCCAGACATTACTCACCCGTCCGCCGCTCGTCACCCAAGGAGCAAGCTCCTCTGTGCTACCGCCCGACTTGCATGTGTTAGGCCTGCCGCCAGCGTTCAATCTGAGCCATGATCAAACTCTTCAATTAAAAAGCTTGATGCTCAAAGAATTAAAACTGTTATTCGTAATGAATATAGTAGTCACTCTTGAGACTTGATATTTCAAATTTTTTCCATCCGGGGATGGTTTGCGATATCAACCCTGCGAGTGCCCACACAGATTGTCTGATAAATTGTTAAAGAGCAGTGCAATCAGCGACTTCGTCTGCTGCTGCGAGGTGGCGTATATTACGCTTTCCACCTTCAGAGTCAAGTATTTATTTACTTTTCTCTTCCTGACACCGCGCTGTGTAAGCCGTTGTTCCGTGTCAGTGGAGGCGCATTATAGGGAGTTCCTGACGGGTGACAAGTGTTTATTATAAAAAAATGACTGACCGGTTTAATTTTAGCCAAAAGGTGCAAAAACAGCCTTTTAACGACTATTTTTCAGCCTGACACGCGGAATTTGCGATAATAATGGCGACAAAGAAGATGTTATCTTTACAGCTAACGCGTTTATCCCGTCACTCCAATGCGTTAAATAAGAAGAAAAGGACGCTCAATGATCAAATCCGCACGCAGCATGGCCGGTCTTCCGTGGATTGCTGCTATGGCGTTTTTTATGCAGGCACTGGATGCCACTATTCTGAACACCGCCCTGCCCGCAATAGCACAGAGTCTTAACCGTTCGCCGCTGGCGATGCAGTCGGCGGTCATCAGCTACACCCTGACGGTGGCGATGCTGATTCCGGTCAGCGGCTGGCTGGCCGACCGTTATGGCACGCGTAAAGTGTTTATCGCGGCGGTGTCGCTATTCACCCTGGGGTCACTGGCCTGTGCGTTATCGGGTTCGTTAAGCATGCTGGTGATTTCCCGTGTCATACAGGGCGTGGGTGGCGCGATGATGATGCCGGTAGCCCGACTGGCGTTATTGCGTGCTTATCCACGCAGTGAACTGCTGCCGGTACTTAACTTCGTCACCATGCCCGGACTGGTCGGCCCGATTCTTGGTCCGCTGCTCGGCGGCGTGATGGTGACTTACGCCACCTGGCACTGGATCTTCCTGATTAACATTCCTATAGGCATTCTCGGCATTCTCTATGCGCGCAAATATATGCCGGACTTCACCACGCCGCGTCGCCGCTTTGATCTCACCGGCTTCTTGCTGTTTGGTTTCGGTCTGGTGCTGGTATCGAGCGGTATTGAACTGCTTGGCGAACAGATTGTGAGCGGAGGTATTGCGGCGGCGGTGTTACTGGGAGGGGTCTTACTGCTTCTCTTCTATATATTGCATGCGCGCCATCACCCGATGCCGCTGATTGGCTTGCCGATGTTTAAAACCCGCACCTTCTCGGTCGGCATTATCGGTAATATCGCCTCACGGCTGGGCACCGGTTGTATTCCGTTCCTGATGCCGCTGATGCTACAGGTTGGTTTTGGCTATTCGGCGATTCTCGCCGGCTGCATGATGGCGCCTACCGCACTGGGTTCAATTCTGGCGAAGTCTACGGTTACCCAGGTGCTGCGCTGGCTTGGCTATCGTAAAACCCTGGTGGCGATCACCTGCATTATTGGCGTACTGATTACCACCTTCTCGCTACAGTCACCGGGCATGGGCGTATTGATGATAGTGGCGCCGCTGTTTGTGCTGGGAATGGCGATGTCGACGCAGTTTACGGCGATGAATACGATTACGCTGGCGGACTTAACCGATGAGAACGCCAGTAGCGGCAACAGCATGCTGGCGGTGACTCAGCAGCTGGCGATCGGTTTTGGCGTGGCGGTCAGCGCCGCGGTGCTGCGCATGTATCAGAATTTCGACGGCACAACCGTTGACCATTTCCATGCGACCTTCCTGACGATGGGTGTGGTAACAATATTGTCGGCGCTGGTGTTTATGTTATTAAAACCGGGCGATGGGCGTCATCTGATTGCCAATCGTGAAAAACGCAAAAAAAGCGCTTAAATCTCGCCTACCGAAGCGCGTTCGATTAACTCCGGTGTCAGCACTAACAGCTGCTTGCTGATGCCGGGATCGGTAAGGCGCTGAATAATAGTATCAATCGCCAGCGCGCCCAGCTCATCTTTGGGTTGATGAATGGTGGTTAATGGCGGCGTCATATAGCGCGCCAGCTCAATATTATCGTAACCAATCACCGCAAGATCCTGCGGTACCGACAATCCGGCCTGATACAATGCGTGATAAACCCCCACCGCCATCGCATCATTGCTGGTAAACACCGCCTGCGGCAGCGGGTTCAGCGCCAGCAGCTGATTCATTGCGTTATAACCGCCCTGAAATTCAAAGTCACTCTCCACAATATAGCCCGGCAGAACCGGCAATCCGGCGCTGGCCATCGCTTGTTTGTAACCGTCCAGACGCATGCGCGCCGGGGTTTTATCCTGCGGACCGGCGATACAGGCAATACGCGTATAACCACGCGTAATCAGGTAAGCGGTAGCCTGCTCGCCGCCCAGCAGCGAGTTATCCTGAATAATGTCGCTGCCGCCTTCAAACGGCGCCCAGTCCATCATCACCGATGGAATAGTCGGGTAGCGATTAAGGATCTCTGCCGAAGGCAGATGGCTTTCAGTACACATGATCAACAATCCATCCACCCGCTTTTGCAGCAACGTTTCCAGACTGCGGTTCATGCGCTCTTCATCGCCTTCGGTATTACACAGCACCAGACTATAGCCACGCTGATAACAGCTATTTTCCACGCCACGCACCACTTCAGCATAAAACGGGTTGCTGCTGGCGGTCAGCAGCATGCCGATGGTGCGGGTCTGTTTAATTTTCAGGCTCCGCGCCAGCGCCGACGGGGCGTAGTTAAGCTGTTGGATGGCGGCATCAATTTTTTCGCGCACCGCATCGCTAACAAAACGATTGTTATTAATGACGTGGGAGACCGTCGAGGTCGATACGCCCGCTAAACGGGCGACATCTTTCATAGTGGCCAGGATACTTACCTCTGCTGCAGCAGGAAGCTATCAATCTCTTCGCGCCATGGAACGGAAGGCTGCGCGCCCGGACGTGTAACGGCAATCGCTGCTGCGGCATGCGCAAAGCGCACCGCCTGATCCATCGGCTGCTGTTCAAGCAACGCGGTAATCAACGCACCATTAAAGGTATCCCCTGCCGCAATGGTATCGACGGCAGTGACACGGAAACCGGCAATACGCTGGCCCTGACCGTTATCACTCAACCAGACGCCACGGCTGCCGAGTGTAATCAGCACTTTACTGATGCCCTTGCCATGCAGCACGGCGGCGGCACGGGCAGCATCTTCATCGTTGCGAACCGGAATGCCGGTAAGGATTTCCGCTTCGGTTTCATTCGGGGTAATCATATCCACCAGCGCCAGCAGCTCATCGGAAAGTGGAATCGCCGGAGCGGGATTAAGGATCACCTGAGTCTGATGTTGCTGCGCAATTCGCGCGGCGGCCAGCACGCTATCCAGCGGCGATTCCAGCTGCATCAGCAGTGCTGAAGCATCGGCAATAGTTTGCTGATGACGGCTAACCAGCGCCGGGGTTAACGCCGCATTGGCGCCGGCATGGATGGCGATGGAGTTTTCACCGTCACCATTAACAAAAATCAGCGCCACTCCGGTTGAAGCCCCGGCAATAACCTCTACCGGCTTGATATCAATACGGTCTTTCGCCAGCTGCTGACGCACGCGCTCGCCAATATCATCTTCACCAACGCAGGCAATAAAAGCGCTATCCGCGCCGCTACGACCGGCAGCCACCGCCTGATTCGCCCCTTTGCCGCCAAACGCGATCTGATACTGCTTACCGATCACCGTTTCGCCCGGACGCGGAAACTGCGCCAGATTGAGGATATGATCTGCATTGATGCTGCCAAGAACAGCCAGTTTACCGGTTTTAGTCATATGTAAAACATCCTGAAAAGTGCGCCACCGGACAGGGTGGCGCAGTGCTCTGCTTTTCTTTGATTTATTTGGTGACCAGCTTCAGGTCTACCGGATTGATCGCTCTGACTTTCTCGCCTTTCAGCACTTTATCGGCGGTTTGCACGCCAATAACCCCGATCTGCTCCGGCATCTGCGCCACGGTCGCGGCCAGTTTGCCGCCTTCAACCGCTTTCACACCGTCAGCGGTGCCATCAAAACCCACCACCACTACATCAGATTTGCCTGCGGTTTGTAATGCACGCAGCGCACCCAACGCCATTTCATCGTTCTGGGCAAACACTGCCTGCACGTCAGGATGAGCAGTCAGCAGGTTTTGCATCACATTCAGACCTTTAGTACGGTCGAAGTCAGCAGGCTGGCTGGCCAGGATATTAAATTTGTGTGCATCGGCAGCCTGTTTAAAGCCTTCGCCGCGTTCGCGCGCGGCGGAAGTACCGGCAAGTCCCTGCAGTTCGATGATTTTGCTGCCTTCACCGAGCTTTTTGGCAATAAAGTCACCGGCCATTTTGCCGCCGAAGCGGTTATCCGAAGCCACATGGCTGACCACCGTGCCCTGCGCTGCTACGCGGTCGAGGGTGATCACCGGGATATTGGCCTGATTGGCCATTTTCACTGCGTTACCAACCGCATCAGAATCGGTTGGGTTGATCAGTAACAGTTTGGTGCCACGCACTGTCAGATCCTGCACGTTAGCCAGCTCTTTTGCCGGGTTGTTCTGTGAATCCAGCACCACCAGGTTATAACCCAGTTTGTCCGCTTCTTTCTGTGCGCCATCCTTCAGTGAAACGAAAAATGGGTTATTCAGGGTAGACACCACTAAAGCAATGGTGTCCTTCGCCAGCGCATTGGCGCTCAGGGTGGCGCTAAGTAATACGGCAAGTGCAGTCAGTTTTTTCATTTTTTATTTCCTGTCAGGGATATACCCTAAATAATTCAAGTTGCAGGCGCAGCCAACGCGCCTGCAACTTGAAGAATGACGGGTATCGAGGGTTATTTACTGCTTTTGTTATCCACCAGCACCGCCAGCAAAATTACCGCTGCTTTAACGATCATCTGGTAGTAAGAAGAAACACCTAATAAATTCAGTCCGTTATTCAGGAACCCAAGGATCAGCGCACCGATCAGTGTGCCAACAATGCGTCCTTTACCGCCCGCCAGGCTGGTACCGCCCAGCACTACCGCCGCAATCGCATCCAGCTCATAACCGGTACCTGCCGTTGGCTGCGCCGAAGAGAGACGTGCAACTTCGATACTTCCCGCCAGTGCCGCCAGCATGCCGCACAGCGAATAGACAATGATTTTCACCCGGTTAACGTTGATGCCGGACAACTGGGTTGCCGCTTCGTTACCGCCAAGCGCGTAGATGTAGCGTCCTAAACGAGTATGATGCAGCATGTACCACGCCAGCAGAAAGACGACCGCCATAATCCAGATTGGCGTTGGCACGCCCAGCGGGCGACCAATGCCAAACCAGCCCAGCAGGTCGGCATTGGCGTCAAAACCGGTATTAACCGGACTGCCGTTGGTATAAACCATGGTGACGCCACGCAGCAGCAACATCATTACCAGCGTGGCGATAAATGCCTGTACTTTGCCTCGGGCGACAATGGTGCCGGTAATCGCGCCGATAAAGGCGCCGAGCGCCAGCGAAGCGGCGACCGCCGCCAGCGCATTCACTTCCATGCCCACCAGCGAGGCCGCCACCGCGCCGGTCAGCGCCAGCAGCGAGCCGACCGACAGGTCGATGCCGGAAGTTAAAATCACCAGCGTCATACCCACCGCCATAATGGCGTTGACCGACGTCTGCTGCAGAATATTAAACAGGTTATTAACGGTAAAAAAATTCGGGCTGAGGCTGGAAACGATAACGATCAGCACAATCAGGGCTATCAGCGATTTCTGCTCCAGCAGCCACGCTTTGCTAATCAGGCGACGGCGTGCAGGTAAACTTTGCGTACTCATAAATGTGCTAACTCCTCGCTGTGTTGCTTGCCCACGGCCGCAGCCATAAGGGCTTCCTGTGTGGCGTGTTCAATCGGGAAATTACCGCTCAGGCGGCCTTCATGCATCACCAGAATGCGATCGCTCATGCCGATCACTTCCGGCATTTCGGACGACACCAGGATGATGCTCAGCCCTTCTTCTTTAAACTGGTTAATCAGCTGATAGATCTCTTTCTTGGCGCCGACATCCACGCCACGCGTCGGTTCATCAAGAATTAACACCTTTGGACGGGTCATCAGTCCGCGGGCAATCGCCACTTTTTGCTGGTTGCCGCCGGAAAGCAGACCAATCGGCTGCTCCATGGAGGGCGTTTTCACATTAAACAGACGGATAAAGTCGCCCACCGCCTGCATCTCTTCCGCGTGCTTCAGACGTCCACCGGCATGGCTGAAGTAGCGCAGCGCCGTCAGCGACATATTCTCTTTTACCGACATTCCCAGCACCAGGCCGTCACGTTTACGATCTTCAGAGATATAAACAATGCCATTTGCCAGCCCCTGCTGCGGTGAACGGGTCAGCACCTCACGCCCGTCCAGCGTCACTTTACCGCTGGTACGCGGCAGCGCGCCGTATAACACTTTCATCAGTTCGGTACGCCCGGCGCCCATCAGGCCAGCCACTCCGAGGATTTCGCCTTTGCGCAGCGTAAAACTGATACTGTCGACGCCCGGTCCGCTAAGATTTTCCACCTTAAGGCGTACTTCACCCGGCGCTTTATCAAGACGCGGATATTGCTCTTCCAGCTTACGACCCACCATCATTTCGATTAGCGACTCTTCGCTCAGGCTCTCCACCGTGCGCTCGGCAATAAACTGGCCATCGCGGAATACAGTGACGTCATCGCAAATTTCAAAAATCTCTTTCATCCGGTGCGAGATATAGACGATGCCGCAACCCTGCGCTTTCAGCTCATTGATCACGCGAAACAGCGACACGGTTTCGGTGTCCGTCAGCGCATCGGTCGGCTCGTCCATCACGATCACTTTTGACTCAAAGCTAAGCACCTTAGCGATTTCCACCATCTGCTGATCGCCAATCGATAAATCGCCTACCAGCTTATGGCTGTCAAAACGCAGATTCAGACGCTGTAACAGCGCATCGGCGGCGCGGTACATCTTTTTCCACTCGATGCGGCCAAAGCGGTTAACAAATTCACGACCGAGGAAAATATTTTCCGCGATGCTGAGCTGTGGGATCAGGTTAAGTTCCTGATGGATAATGCCAATCCCGGCTTCCTGGGAGGCTTTCGGACCGCTAAAGCTGGTTTCATTGCCCAGCCACAACAGCGATCCGGCATCGCGGCTGTAGATGCCGGTCAGCACTTTCATCATGGTGGATTTACCGGCGCCGTTTTCGCCCACCAGCGCCATAACGCGTCCCGGATAAACCGCCAGCGCAGCCCCGGAGAGCGCTTTTACGCCCGGGAAGGATTTATCAATGCCTTTCAGTTGCAGTAACGGTTGCATACCAGCCTCAGAAGGTCACGCCAGCGACCAGGATGACATTCGCATACGGAGAGCACTCTCCGCTGCGAATGACCGCCTGACTACGCTGAGTCTGTTGTTTGAACTGTTCATGGCTGGTGTAACGGATACTGATGGTATTTCCCTGAAGTTGTTGCAATGTTTCGAGCAGAGCGACCAGTTCGTCGTGAAGTTGCGGATTATGCTGCTTCATCTCTTCCGCGATGATGGCGCTTTCTACCTGCATCTCATTGGTTACGACTTCAGCGACCCGCAAAAAGCTGGGAATACCGTGCGTCAGCGCCAGATCGATACGCTGCGGGCCTGCCGGAACAGGTAAACCAGCATCGCAGATCACCAGGCTATCGGTATGACCGAGACGGGAAACCACGTAAGAAATTTCAGAATTCAGTAAGGTGCCTTTTTTCATCTTTCACTCCAGAGCGAAACGTTTCGCTGATCGGGAGTGTAAAAAAAGCGCAGAGGAACACAACGAGGATATGATGAATTTGTGATCGCCATCGAAACGTTTCGCTGGCGACGAAAATAATTTGGCTTATGCCACCAGATACGCCGTAAACCGGGCCACTGCTGACGATAACCTGGCGTAGCTGGCAGCATGCGGCCGCCAGCTTTCACCATGCAGAATCAGAGAATCTGACTGAGATGCAGCTGTCCCATCAGCAGATGGTTATCGGCATAGTCGACCGGTATCGCAACGATCGCCGGACCGGCAACATCCATCGCTTTACGCAGCGTGGGTTCCAGCGCCTGTGCGCTGTCGACCGCAAAACCGGCGGCGCCAAAGGCTTCGGCGTAGGCCTTAAAATCGATAGCGCCAAATTTAACGCCGGAAACACGCTGATACTTTTTCTCTTCCTGCATCGCTACCATATTGTAAGCATCATCCACCCAGATAATATGCAGGATATTAGCCTTAAGCCGCACGGCGGTTTCCAGCTCCATACTGGATTGCATAAAACCACCGTCGCCGGAAACCGAAACCACTTTGCGGCCTGGATCCACCAGCCATGCGCCGATAGCCCATGGCAAAGCGACGCCCATGGTTTGCTGACCGTTAGAGATCATTATCTGGCGCGCGCGGAAACTGTAGAGATAGCGCGCAATCCAGATATGAAAACTCCCCATATCCACGGTTAAGGTGACATCGCTGTTAATAATGTCCTGCATCGCGCGCACAATACGTAATGGGTGCAGGGCAAACTGATCCAGCTGATGACCGCGCAGCGCCAGCAGCTGACGCTGGGTCTGACGATCCTGCAGGATTTCCGCCGAGGCGCTGCTCAGATGCAGCGGCGAGGCGATGCATTGCGCCAGTTTATCGAGGGTGGCGGCGATATCGCCTACCAGCTCGGCATCAGGCAGATAGCAGTTATCGGTATCTGCCGGCAACACATCAATATGCACCAGCGTGGCATTGCCGCTATTCCACATTGCCGGTTCATACTCCACCGGACTGTAACCGACGGTGATAATCAGATCGGCCTGCCGCAGCAGACGGTCACCGGCCTGATTATTAAATAAGCCCACCCGGCCAGCGAAACGGGAAAAGTGTGACTGCCGAACCGCACCCGCCGCCTGATAGGTGCTGGTAACCGGAATATGGCTGCGCTCCAGCAACCGGTGCAGCGCTGCGGCATTTTCCGGCTGACTGGCCATCAGCCCCAGTAAAATCACCGGATTTTTCGCTGTCGCCACTTCGCGGGCAACGGCATCGATCGCACTGTCCGGCGCCGGTCCGAGTAACAGATTACCGTTGTGCTTCAGCACATTGCCGCTTACCGGCTGATTAATAATATCCTGCGGCAGACTGACAAAAGCGCCGCCCGGACGGCCCAGCTCTGCGCTGCGAAACGCGTTTGACAGCACTTCACCCAGCGCGTCGGGGGAATTGACCTCAACCGCATATTTGGTGACTGGCTGGAACATGCCGACAGTATCCATGCTCTGATGCACCTGTTTCGCGCTATCAGCACGTTTTACCGCGCCACCGATCGCCACCAGCGGATCACCCTCGGAAGTGGCGGTAGCCATGCCGGTAATCAGATTGGAACAACCAGGCCCGGAGGTAACCAGCGCCACACCGGCTTTACCGGTTAAACGGCCCACCGCAGCCGCCATAAAGGCCGCATTTGCCTCATGACGCACCGGAATGGTCTCGATGGAGGAATCCACCAGTGAATCAAACACTTTATCGATTTTTGCGCCCGGGATGCCAAATACCTGCTTCACCCCCTGCGCTTCGAGTTGTGCCACCACCAGATCTGCCCCATGTGTCCATTGCTGAATTTCAGTTGCCGTTTTCATCTGCTCTCCTTTTCGGGTTATTAGCTCTCAACGCTGCGAATAGCATCATCAAGATCGGTGGGGTTCAGGTTAGCGTTAAGGAAATCCTCATCATCCGGCAGATCAATCACCAGTTTGCTGATCTCACCAAAAGTCAGCGTGCCCTGCTGCAGCTGGTAGTCGAGGACATGGCCGCCTCCCTGTCGATCGGCAGTAATAAAATGCTCGTGGTAACCGGCGACATTGATGCCCTGCATATAGCGCGGCGAGCGGAAGCCGATCAGCACGCCGTTACGCTGATTAAAATGGAAGGTGGGTTGCTCCTCTACCGCCTGCATCATCGGTTTATACGGGCGATGCTGGCAGGGCACGGTGCGGGTATCGACCTGCACAAAATGGCCTTCAAGCCGTAGCGCGCAAAACTGGTTATCAGAGCTAATCTGCTGGTTAATGACCTGATGCACCTCATCACGGCTGGCAGGATGCGAGAAGCGGTGCTGGTACTGCGGGTTAAAGAAGGTGATAACCGCAAACGGGGTACGTTGATCGTGACGCGCCTTATTGGCCGAGCCGTCAGCGCGCAACTGATAGACTTCACGATCGAAGGCAATCAGCTCGCCATCCAGATGATTAAAGGTGCCAAGGCCAAAATCGCCTTTCTTCAGCAAATCGCCAATGGTGGTGCTGCCCTCATAGACGCCGCTCAGCAGGGCGCTCATCAGCGAGGTCTGATAGATAACACTTTCTGGTCTTTTTTGCTGAAAAGCAGAAAGGGTAGAAGTCAGCTCATCAGCACAGAAACAATCAGTTACGTTATCCTTCATTGTATTCCTCCGGGATAAAGTATTAGAAAACGTTAACTGTATATTGACTCGATTCAGCTTCGCATTCCAATATAGAACTCCCCCCACTTTGAGACGTTTTCGATATGGAATTACGATATCTGCGTTATTTTGTGGCGGTCGCGCAAACGCGTAACTTCACCCGGGCGGCGGAAATGCTCGGCATGTCGCAGCCGCCGCTAAGTCAGCAAATTTTGCGGCTGGAGCGCGAGATTGGTACGCCATTGCTGAAAAGGCTGACGCGTGGCGTTGAGTTAACCGAGGCGGGCGCGGCATTTTATAATGATGCCCGGCAAATCCTTGAACTGACCGGCAATGCACTGGAGAAGGCAAAAGGGATTGCCCGTGGCGTTTCAGGACAGCTGTCGCTGGGATTTGCCTGTTCCATTGCTTTTCATCCGGCCATTTTCAGCCTGCTGCGGCAGTTTCAGGCGAGTTATCCGGCGATGACGCTGCTGCCTCGCGAGGCGAATATGGCGGCGCTGATGCATGATTTACAGGAAGGATTACTGGATGCAGCCTTTGTGCGCTTGCCGTGTGAAAGCAGCAAAGCCTTTAATCTGCAGATTATCGCCAGTGAAGCGATGCGGATTGTGTTGCCTGCAATCCATCCACTCAGCAGCAGCAGCACGCTATCGCTGGCGCAGCTGGTGGATACGCCGATGATTACCTTTCCGCGCGATGTGGCGCCAAGTCTGTATGAATCGATTATCAGCGCCTGCCTGCGCAGCGGTTTTCAGCCGCAAACCGGGCCGCAGTCGCCACAAATCTCTTCGGCGATCAGTATGGTGGCGGCAGGCTTTGGTTTCGCCATTGTTCCGGCGTCGTTATGCTGCATCAGCTCGCCGCATGTCAGCTTTCATCATTGTGCCGACCCGGCGCTGACCAGCGATATTGCGCTGGCGTGGCGCAAGTGGGATCGTTCAGCGTCGGTGCAAAGCCTGATCCAGACGCTGGAAAGACAGAAACAGGCCAGCTAATGCTGGCCTGTTTCTGAGGCAGGTTACTGAATTTTGCTGACGCGTTTTACATCCAGTTCAACCGAGTTGAAGTCTTTATCCAGCTCGCCCTGCAACTCAACTTTATCAGCTGGTGATACGCTTAGCCCTTCCCAGCGCTTATGGTCAATTTCCACCGTCATGGTGCCGGATGCGTCACGGAAGGTGTAATCCTCATCACCAATACGTTTTTCGATATTGCCACGCAGCGTCACCCAGCTGTCATCTTTCAAATCCTGCGCCTGTTTCACCGTGACCACACTGCCGTTCGGGCCAGAGAAGCCCCCTTTCTGCACCGGGGCTGCCGCTGCGTCAGGGTCAACAAAACCACCGTGGCTGGCGGCAAGCACCGGCGTAGAAACCAGGGCGGCGATAGCTAATAAAGCGGCGGTCTTTTTCATATTGTTCACCTTATATTCCATTGCGGGTTTGCAGAAGTAAGTTGTCTTCGGTCGCTATTAAAGCAAAGGGTTCTTAACAGGATCTTAAGAACTCAGACCATTACGATTTATTTGTTTATCCTGCGCTAAATAGCCGATTTTGCGTGCATTAGCCTGTACAAGCCGCCCGGCGATTCCGTATAACTGCGGTTAATTACCTGAAGGAAAAAGACGCCGATGAGAATTTTATTAATCGAAGATGACCGCCTGATTGGCGATGGCATTAAAGCCGGATTAATTAAAATGGGTTTTAGCATCGACTGGTTTTTATCCGGCAAACAGGGTTTAGCGGCGCTGGCGGCAGCGCCTTATGACGCCGTGGTACTGGATCTCAGCCTGCCGCATATCGACGGGCTGGAAATATTGCGTCAGTGGCGCCAGAGCGGGCAGGATGTACCGGTACTGATCCTGACCGCGCGCGATGCGCTGGAGCAGCGCGTACAGGGTCTGCAACAGGGAGCGGATGACTACCTGTGTAAGCCGTTCGCCCTGAGTGAAGTGGCGGCACGACTTCAGGCGCTGATTCGCCGGCGTCATGGCCAGCTGCAACCGACCCTGCAACATGGCGGCGTGGTGATGGAACCTGGCTCACACACCGCCACGCTGAATGGCGAAGCGCTGGTATTAAAATCGCGCGAACTGGCCATCCTCGAACTGCTGCTGCTGAATGCCGGTCGCGTACTGACGCGCGCGCAGCTGGAGGAGAAGCTGTACAGCTGGGATGAGGATGTCTCCAGCAATGCAGTGGAAGTACATATTCATCACCTGCGTAAAAAACTGGGCAGCGACTTTATTCGCACCGTGCATGGCGTTGGCTACACGCTGGGAGCCGTGACATGAAGCGGATGAGTCTGCGCCTGCGGTTAATTATCGGCTTTATTCTGCTGACGCTGCTGTGCTGGGGCGTCGCCAGTGTGGGGGCCTGGTATCAGACGCGCGATAAAATCAACG
Source organism: Winslowiella toletana (assembly GCF_017875465.1). Classification (NCBI taxonomy): domain Bacteria; kingdom Pseudomonadati; phylum Pseudomonadota; class Gammaproteobacteria; order Enterobacterales; family Erwiniaceae; genus Winslowiella; species Winslowiella toletana. The sequence continues at coordinate 2,414,489 of NZ_JAGGMQ010000001.1, read as the reverse complement.
AACTGTTTGATACCCAGCAGATGCTGTTTGCCAAGCGTCTCGCCACGCTTAACCCGGAAGATCTCAGCCAGCAGCCGCAATCCCTGCCAAAAACCAAAAAACTGCTGCGCCATCATCGCGGCGATCAGGAGGATGATGCGCTGGCGTTTGCGGTATTTAGCCGCGACGGCCAGATGGTGATGAACGACGGCGATAATGGCAAAGACTTCCTGTTTCATTACTATCAGCGCGACGGTTTTAGTGATGGCAGGCTGCGCGATGACGACGATCGCTGGCGCATGGTGTGGCTGGCGACGCCCGATCAACGCTATGTGGTGGTGGTCGGCCAGGAGTGGGAATATCGCGATGATATGACGCGCGATATCGTGCAGACCAATTTAACGCCGTGGCTGTTTGCCCTGCCAGTGATGCTGATTTTACTGTTCTGGCTGGTCACACGCGAACTGTCACCGCTAAAACGCATCGCCACGCAGCTGCATCAGCGCCAGCCGGATGACGGTTCGCCATTAACCACCCCGCATCTGCCGCAGGAAGTGCGGCCAATTGTCGATGCGCTGAATACGCTGTTTGCCCGTATCAATCAGATGCTGCTGCGCGAACGGCGCTTTACCTCCGATGCCGCCCATGAACTGCGCAGTCCGCTGGCGGCGCTAAAAGTACAAACCGAAGTGGTGCAGCTGGCGCATGATGATCAGCAGATGCGTCAGCATGCGCTAAGTAATCTTGATGCCGGTATCGATCGCGCCACCCGTCTGGTGGATCAGCTGCTGACGCTGTCGCGGCTGGATGCCGAAGCGGCTCTGGCGGAGTGTCAGCACGTCGATCTGCATCAGCTGTTACAACAGGCGGTGATCGACCATTACCATAAAGCGCAGCAGGCCGGGGTCGATATTACTTTGCAGCTGCCGGATACCGCGGTCTCGCGCGATGGCCATCCGCTGTTGCTGGCGCTGATGGTGCGTAACCTGCTGGATAACGCCATTCGCTACAGTTATGCGGGCAGTACGATAGAGATTAACCTGCAGCAGCGCGCATTCAGCGTTGCCGATAATGGGCCGGGCGTCAGTGAAGAGGATTTGCAGCGGATTGGCGAGCGCTTCTATCGCCCGCCGGGACAAGAGAAATCGGGCAGCGGCCTGGGACTGTCGATTGTCAGCAATATCGCTGAGCTGCATGGTATGCAGGCGCACTTTAGCAATCGGACTGAGGGCGGATTTGTCGCCACCTTAAGCTGGTAACAAAACGGGCGACATCGCTGCCGCCCGTTAATTTAAATCTCGACCTGCGTCCCCAGTTCAATCACCCGGTTCGGCGGGATTTCAAACTGATCCGGCGCGCGCAGCGCATTACGTTGCAGCGCCAGGAACAGCTTGCCGCGCAGACGCAAATACCACGGGCGCTTACCGATAATCAGCGACTCATGCGACATAAAGAACGACGTCTCCATCATGCGGCAGCTTAAGCCTTCCAGACCACAGCGATGGAAGATCTCTTCCACGTTTGGCGTTTCACGCCAGCCATAACTGGCCACCACTCGCCAAAAAGTCGGCGACAGCTGCTCAATGGTCACGCGTCGCACATTATGCACGTAAGGCGCATCTTCGGTGCGCAGCGTCAGCAATACCACCCGCTCATGCAAGACTTTGTTATGCTTAAGATTATGCAGCATGGCAAAGGGAATTACATTGAGTGCACGCGACATATAGACGGCGGTGCCGGGCACCCGCACCGGCGGCGATTTCTCCAGCGAGGCGATCATCGCTTCCAGTGAGTTGCCGTGTTCATGCATACGACGCAGCAGGCGGAAACGCTCACTTTTCCAGGTAGTCATCACGATAAACATCACCAGCGCCAGGCAGAGCGGCAGCCAGCCGCCGGAGAAGATTTTCACCAGGTTGGCGCTAAACAGCGGCACATCAATGCACAGCATCGCCAGCAGAATCAGCCATACCAGATAGCGATTCCAGCCCCAGTTTTTCACCGCCACCGTACAGCTGAGAATCGACGTCAGCACCATGGTGCCGGTCACCGCAATACCGTAAGCCGCCGCCAGGTTACTGGAGTGCTCAAAGCTGACGATAACAATCACCACCGCAAAGTAGAGCAGCCAGTTAATCACCGGGATATAGATTTGGCCGGATTCATTTTCCGAGGTGTAAATAATGCGCATCGGCGGCAGATAGCCTAAACGCACGGCCTGACGCGTCAGCGAGAAGACGCCGGAAATCACCGCCTGCGAGGCAATTACTGTCGCCAGGGTGGCGAGGATCAGCATCGGAATCAGCGCCCACTCGGGAGCCAGCAGGAAGAACGGGTTTTTAATCGCTTCCGGATGTTTAAGCAGTAGCGCGCCCTGACCAAAGTAGTTCAGCGCCAGCGAAGGCACCACCACAGTAAACCACGCCAGGCGAATCGGGAACTTACCAAAGTGCCCCATATCGGCATACAGCGCTTCCACCCCGGTAATCGCCAGCACTACCGCGCCAAGGGCAAAGAAAGAAACCTGCTTATATTCGATAAAGAAGTGAATCGCCCACGCCGGATTCAGCGCCTGCAACACTTCGGGATTGGCGAGAATACCGCGTGCGCCAAGCACCGCCAGCACGATAAACCACACCAGCATCACCGGCGCAAACAGCTTGCCGACCATCCCGGTGCCGTGCTTCTGGATCACAAACAGTAGCGTCAGCACCGCAATCGACATCGGCACAATATAAGGGTCGAGCGCAGGCGCGGCGATTTCGAGACCTTCAATCGCCGACATCACCGATATCGCCGGGGTAATCACCACTTCGCCATAGAAGAAGCTGCCACCAATCAGGCCAATAATCACCAGAAACGCCGTGGTGCGGGCGCCGGTATTACGGCCGGCCAGCGACATCAGAGTCAGAATCCCGCCTTCACCGGCGTTATCAGCACGCATCACGTAGCTGAGATATTTCAGCGACACCACCAGCACCAGCAGCCAGAAAATCAGTGACAAAAAGCCAAAAACTGCGTCACGTTCTACACCAAAACCAAACTGGCCGGATAAACATTCACGCAATGTATACAGCGGACTGGTACCGATATCGCCATAAACCACACCTATCGCGGCCAGTGTTACGGCGCCAAGGGACTGCTTCTTGTCAGAACTCATAATGTTATCTTTTGTTGAAGCGGAATAACACGCGGATGCGCGCGGCCCGAACTCGCAAAAACCGCACAGTATGCACGAAATACCATAAAAGCCTACCCCTGGTCGCGGTTCAGATTTTCAAATGGCGTGCATCTTCACCCTTTCGCGATAAAAAAGCTGACTGGTATCAAGTCTTTCAAGCATGATAGCCAGTAGTGTTAGCGCTCGCCTGATAAGCGGCAGAAAAGGATGATTTACTGATTATGGCTCAACCTCATTTACTGGCAGAAAGAATTTCACGCCTCAGCAATGCGTTAGAGAAAGGATTGTATGAGCGTCACCACGCGATACGTCTCTGCCTGCTGGCCGCGCTGAGCGGTGAAAGCGTGTTTCTGCTCGGGCCACCGGGCATTGCTAAAAGCCTGATTGCCCGCCGTCTGAAGTATGCCTTCCAACATGCCCGCGCTTTTGAATACCTGATGACCCGTTTCTCCACCCCCGAAGAGGTGTTTGGCCCGCTGTCGATTCAGGCGTTAAAAGATGAGGGTCGCTATCAGCGCCTGACCAAAGGCTATCTGCCCGATGCCGAGATCGTTTTCCTTGATGAGATCTGGAAAGCCGGACCGGCGATTCTCAATACCCTGCTGACCGCCATTAATGAACGCCGCTTCCGCAATGGCGACCGTGAAGATGCAATTCCAATGCGCCTGCTGGTGACCGCCTCCAACGAGTTACCGGAAGCCGATAGCGGCCTTGAAGCGCTGTATGACCGTATGCTGATCCGGCTGTGGCTGGATAATGTGCATGAGAAGCAGAACTTCCGCAGCATGCTGACCCATCAGCAGGATGAGAGTATTAATCCGGTAGCGGAAAACCTCTGTATCAGCGACGAAGAGTATCGCGAATGGCAGCAAGGCATCGCGCAGGTGGCGTTACCGGATAACGTCTTTGAACTGATCTATCAGCTGCGCCAGCAGCTGGAAACCCTGCCGGATGCGCCTTATATCTCCGATCGCCGCTGGAAAAAGGCCATTCATCTGTTGCAGGCCTGCGCATTCTACAGTGGACGCAACGCAATCGCGCCTATCGACCTGATTCTGCTGAAAGACTGTCTGTGGCATGACGTGGAATCGATGAAGCTGCTGGATCGCGAAATCGACAGTCTGATCACCCAGCAGGCCTGGCAGCAGCAGCCGCTACTGATCAAATTGCAGCAGATCGGCGCGCGTCGTCTGGCGCTGCAACAGCAGCAAAGTCTCGAACAGGCGATTAAGCTGGAAAAACATGGCGGTATGTTTAGCCGTAAACCGCATTACGATCTGCCTGCCGCCCTCAGTGATGAGCAGCTGACCTTAATGCTGCAAAAGCCGCTGACCCTGCATGATATGCAGGTCACTCATCTGGTGGTGACGCGCGAGGCGCTAAATCACTGGCTGCAAAAGCCGGGCGACATTCGCGGTAAGCTGAACGGCATCGGTTTTGCCCAGACGCTGGATATGCAGGTGGATGGCAATGACTGCCTGACACTGCGTGACGCCAGCTTACAGGTTTCCCGTCTGATGCTGCCGGGCAAGCAACAGAGCGCAATGCCGGAAGAGATTGTGCAGGCGCTGGATGAGCTGGAGAATCAGCTGCGCGGTCAGCGTACGTTATTCAGCCAACATCAGCGCTGCCTGTTTATCAGCGACGACTGGCTGGCGCGCATCGAAACCAGTCTGCAGGATGTGGCTGAACAGCTGAAACAGGCGCGTAAATGATTTCGCTGGAGACGCTCAGCACCCTGCTGTCGATCGGTGAAGGTGAAATGATCGAAGAGCTGATTCTGGTGCTGCTGGCGTCGCCGCAACTGGCGCTGTTTTTCGAAAAGTTTCCCGGCATGAAAAACGCCCTGCTGCGCGATCTGCCACGCTGGAAGGCGGAGATCCTCGAAAATCTGAAAACCACGCCGGTGCCTGAACTGCTGGCGAAAGAGTTTGCGCTGTTTCAGCAATACCAAACCATCAGTACCGCCACCTTTTCGCGTCAGCTGGCGCCGCTGCTTAACGAGCTTACCGCATTGCAGTCGCCGTTTGTCGAACAGGCCAGCGGGCTGATCGCCCATGCCGATATCGATAATCTCAGCCAGGCGCAGCACACGCTGTTTCTGCAACGCTGGCGTTTAAACCTGACGCTGCAAACCCTGACGCTTAATCAGCAGCTGCTGGAGCAGGAGCGCGAAAAACTGCTGGCGGAGCTGCAACAACGGCTGGCGATTAGCGGCCAGCTGGCGCCGCTTCTCGCCGATGATGATGAAGCGGCAGCCGGACGCTTATGGGATATGAGCGCCAGCAAATTACAGTACGGCGACTATAAGCTGATTGTGCAGTATGGCGATTTCCTCGCCCGGCAGCCGGAGCTGCTGAAGCTGGCGGAACAGCTGGGTCGCAGCCGCGAAGCGAAATCAGTGCCGTCGCAGGACGCGCCAATGGAGGCTTTCCACCAGCTGGTGCGTGAACCCGACAACGTGCCGGAAGAGGTCAGCGGCCTGCATCAGAGTGACGATATCCTGCGTCTGCTGCCACCCGAGCTGGCGACGTTGGGGATCAGCGAACTGGAGATTGAGTTTTACCGGCGGCTGGTGGAGAAGCGTCTGCTGACCTATCGCCTGCAGGGCGACGCCTGGCATGAAAAAATCACCCAGCGTCCGGCGGCTCACCAGCAGCATGAAGATCAACCACGCGGGCCGTTTATTGTCTGTGTCGATACCTCCGGTTCAATGGGCGGCTTTAACGAACGCTGCGCCAAGGCATTCTGTCTGGCGCTGCTGAAAGTGGCGCTGGCGGATAAACGCCGCTGTTACATTATGCTGTTTGCTCACGATGTGGTGGGCTATGAGCTGACCGCCGACGACGGTATTGCCGAAGCGATCCGTTTCTTAAGCCAGCGCTTTCGCGGCGGCACCGATCTGGCCGCCTGTATGGAGGCGGTGGTGCGACGGATGGAAGGGCCGGTCTGGCAGGAGGCGGATGCGGTGGTGGTGTCTGATTTTATTGCCCAGCGCCTGCCGGAAGCGCTGATAAAAACCGTTAAGCAACGCCAGCAGCAGCAGCAACAGCGCTTTCATGCGGTGGCGATGTCTGCGCATGGCAAACCGGGCATTCTGCGCATCTTCGACCATATCTGGCGTTTTGATACCGGGCTGAAAAGCCGCCTGCTGCGCCGCTGGAAACGTTAAGACATCATTCTGCAAAGCTTATTTGCTATAGTCATAAATTATCCCTGAACCCTTTGGCTACCCGGGAGCATGACGTGACGCAGCAAGATAACAACAGCATTGCAGGCTTACCTGCACCAACCCGCACCCTGCTTTTAAGTGGCAACAACGTTGAGCAGAAGCGCCAGCAGATCCTCAGTTATTTCACCCAGACCTGGGAGCTGTACGAAGATCTGTTCGACTGTCTGGCCGATCAGCGTGCCTGGTTTACGAAGGCGATCTCCCTGCGCCATCCGCTTATCTTCTACTTTGGTCATACCGCCACCTTTTACGTTAATAAGCTACTGGCAGGTCAGCATCTTAATCAGCGTGTTGATCCCGCAATCGAAGCGATGATGGCCATCGGCGTCGATGAAATGAGCTGGGACGATCTCGATACCAGTCACTATCAGTGGCCTGCGGTTGAGGAGCTGCGTGACTATCGCGGCAAAGTAAAAACCATCGTCAGCGAATTTATTCAAACCATGCCGCTTACGCTGCCCGTCGACTGGAACAGTCCGGCATGGGTTATCCTGATGGGAATTGAGCATGAACGCATCCATCTGGAAACCTCAAGCGTGCTGATGCGTCAGTTACCGCTGGAGTGGGTGAAACCGCAGCCTCACTGGCCTGCCTGTCAGCAGGCACGGCATAACCGCCAGCAAGTGCCGGCTAACAAGCTGCTATCCGTCGCTGCTGGCCGGGTAACGCAGGGCAAAACTGACGACACCTACGGCTGGGATAACGAATACGGCACGCTGCATAGCGACGTCAAAGCGTTTAAAGCCAGCCAGATGCTGGTCAGCAATGCGGAATTCCTCGAGTTTGTCAGCGCCGGTGGCTATCAGCAGCAGCAGTGGTGGGATGACGAAGGCTGGGGCTGGCGGGGGTTTTCCCGCGCCGATAAGCCAACATTTTGGGTCGGCGACATTACGCAACCCGATCAGCTTAAACTGCGTCTGCTGGCGGAAGAGGTGGCAATGCCATGGGACTGGCCGGCGGAAGTGAATCAGCTGGAAGCCGCCGCCTTCTGTCGCTGGAAAGCCGATGCCAGCGGCAAATCCATTCAGTTACCCAGCGAAGCGGAGTGGTATTTACTGCGCGAGCAGCTGACGGGCGACCAGCCAGACTGGCAACAGACGCCGGGCAATATCAACCTCGCGTACTGGGCCTCCTCCTGCCCGGTGGATCGTTTCCCGCAGGGCGAGTTTTTCGATCTGGTCGGTAATGTCTGGCAGTGGACCACTACGCCGATTAACGGTCTGGAAGGCTTTAAGGTCCATCCGCTGTATGACGACTTCTCCACCCCAACCTTTGATGGCAAGCATACGATTATCAAAGGCGGCAGCTGGATCTCCACCGGTAACGAAGCGTTAAAATCCGCCCGCTATGCCTTTCGCCGCCACTTCTTCCAGCACGCTGGTTTCCGTTATGTCGTTTCCAGCCACCAGGAAACCATGATGCAGAATCCGTATGAAACCGACAGCATGGTGTCGCAGTATCTCGACTTCCAGTACGGGCCGGAATACTTTGGCGTTGCCAACTACGCTAAAGCGCTGGTGGAGATTGCCTGTCGCGTCACTGAGAAACGTGGCCGCGCGCTGGATATCGGCTGCGCCACCGGTCGCGCCAGCTTCGAACTGGCGCGTCATTTCGATCAGGTGGTGGGTATGGACTACTCGGCGCGCTTTATCGACGTGGCGCTGCAACTGACCAGCGGCGAAGATTTTCGCTATGTCACTCAGGAAGAGGGCGAGCTGGTGGAGTATCGCCAGGTGCGGCTGAAAGATTTCGATCTTGGTCCACAGCAGGCGGCGCGTATTCAGTTTGTGCAGGGCGATGCCTGTAACCTGAAACCACAGCCCGACCGTTACGATCTGGTGCTGGCGTCCAATCTGATCGACCGTCTGCGCCAGCCGAAGCGCTTCCTGCAGGACATCACCACCATGCTGAGTGCTGGTGGGGTGTTAATGCTGTCGTCGCCTTACACCTGGCTGGAGGAGTTTACACCGAAGGAGAACTGGCTGGGCGGTATCCGTGAAAATGGCGAAGCGCTGACCACTTATCAGGCGCTGCAACGTCTGCTGGCCGCCGATTTTGAAGAGATCGCCGCGCCGCAGGATGTACCTTTTGTCATTCGTGAAACCGCACGTAAGTATCAGCACACCGTTGCGCAGTTAACTTTGTGGCGTAAACGCTAACCCCCTGCTCACAGCCTGCCCGGGCTGTGAGCCTTTTCCCGTCAGTTGTGACAATAACCGGTTACTGATGGCCGATAATCGGTTAGGTTTAGTCATCTCTATTATTTAACCCTCACCGGAGTAAACAGTGGCGGACAATCTGCAAATAGATAATCTCGACCGCGGCATCCTGAATGCGCTAATGGATAACGCACGAACCGCCTATGCCGAGCTGGCTAAGGTGTTTAACGTCAGCCCGGGCACTATCCATGTGCGGGTCGAGAAAATGAAGCAGGCGGGCATTATTAAAGGCACGCGGGTGGAGATTGATCCCCGCCATCTTGGTTATGACGTCTGCTGTTTTATCGGCATCATTTTGAAAAGCGCCAAAGATTACCCTTCAGCGCTGGCGCGGCTGGAAAGTCTTGATGAAGTGGTTGAGGCTTACTACACCACCGGCCATTACAGCATCTTTATTAAGGTGATGTGCCGATCGATCGATGCCCTGCAACAGGTGTTGATCAATAAGATTCAGACCATCGATGAGATCCAGTCCACCGAAACCCTGATCTCACTGCAAAACCCGATTATGCGTACCATTAAGCCCTGACCGGTAGATAACCTTATCCACCGGATCCTCCCGCGGCGGCGTTACTGGCGCCGCAGTATCAGATTGCGAATACCCCTGCTTTTCCACAGGTAGATCCCACCTTAATCACAGAGTACAATGCCTGTCTTTGTAGCACAGGGATCCCATCATGGCCGACATTACCTTAATTAGTGGCAGCACCTTAGGCAGCGCAGAGTATGTTGCTGAACATCTGGCCGAAAAACTCGAAGATGCCGGTTTCACGACTGAAACTCTGCATGGCCCCGAGTTGCAGGAACTGCCTCTGCAGGGGATCTGGCTGTTAGTGACCTCAACCCATGGTGCGGGCGACTTGCCAGAGAATCTGCAACCGTTGTTTGATGAGATTGAAGAGCAGCAACCCGATCTCTCAGCGATACGTTATGGTGCGGTAGGCATCGGCAACCGCGAGTACGATCTGTTCTGCGGGGCTATAGAGAAGATGGATACCCTGTTAACTGCCTGTGGTGGCAAACGGATTGGTGACCGTCTTGAGATCGACGTGCTGCAACATGAGATCCCGGAAGATCCGGCAGGGGAATGGGTCGAAAGCTGGAAAACGCTGATTTAATCGTCAGAAAGAGGATCTGCGGAGCCTCTTTTACTCTCTTTCGCTGCTTTTTTTTGCCAGATCCGCGGTTTTTTTCACTTATTTTGTGCAATTTAACTGCGATCGTTTGTGGATAACTACTGTATTGACCCCCTAACAACCGGTTGTTATCCCAAGAACAAGGTTGTTCATTCCTTGACCCTGTGCATAAGTAGCCATTTTGATCCCAGCTTATACGGATCAGGATCACCGATCATTCACAGCTATCGATCCTCACTAATCGATTGATCGCCTTGATCAAAAGAGGCTTATCCACAGAGATCGACGATCCTAATAAGAGATCTAATAAAGAGATCCTTAAATAAAAAAGATCTTTCTTTTTAATACCTGACGATCCCGGTGCTTTCGCCATCGTCTAAAGTTGAGTAGAATCCACGCCCCAGGGAAATCTCCCTGACCGTCCAATCGCGAGGTGCAGTACCATGTTCTATCCAGATCCTTTTGACGTCATCGTTATCGGTGGTGGTCATGCGGGAACAGAAGCCGCGATGGCTGCTGCCCGAATGGGTCAACAAACCCTGTTGTTAACCCACAACATTGATACTCTGGGACAGATGTCCTGTAACCCGGCGATCGGGGGTATCGGCAAGGGACATCTGGTGAAGGAAGTGGATGCACTTGGCGGGCTGATGGCCCATGCCATCGACCAGGCAGGTATCCAGTTTAGGATACTAAACGCCAGCAAAGGTCCGGCAGTTCGGGCGACGCGTGCTCAGGCTGACCGCGTACTCTATCGCCAGGCGGTACGTACGGCGCTGGAGAACCAGCCGAACCTGATGATCTTCCAGCAGGCGGTTGAGGATCTGATTGTCGAGAACGATCGTGTGGTCGGTGCTGTGACCCAGATGGGACTGAAATTCCGCGCTAAAGCGGTGGTTCTGACGGTTGGCACCTTCCTCGACGGCAAAATTCATATCGGACTGGATAACTACAGCGGTGGCCGTGCTGGCGATCCGCCATCCATTCCGCTGGCACGCCGTTTGCGTGAACTACCGCTGCGCGTCAGTCGCCTGAAAACCGGTACGCCACCGCGTATCGATGCCCGCACCATCGATTTCAGCGTTCTGGCGCCACAGCATGGCGATACGCCAATGCCGGTATTCTCGTTTATGGGCAATGTGTCACAGCATCCGCAACAGGTGCCTTGCTACATCACCTACACCAACGAAAAAACTCATGACGTGATCCGTAATAACCTCGATCGCAGCCCGATGTACGCCGGGGTGATTGAAGGCATTGGTCCACGTTACTGCCCGTCGATCGAAGACAAAGTGATGCGTTTTGCCGATCGTAACGCACACCAGATTTTCCTCGAGCCGGAAGGCTTAACCAGCAATGAAATTTACCCGAACGGCATTTCCACCAGCCTGCCATTTGACGTGCAGATGCAGATTGTCCACTCGATGCAGGGGATGGAAAATGCACGCATTGTGCGTCCTGGCTATGCGATCGAATATGATTTCTTCGATCCACGCGATCTGAAACCGACACTGGAAAGCAAATATATCAATGGCTTGTTCTTTGCTGGCCAGATCAATGGCACCACCGGCTACGAAGAAGCTGCGGCGCAGGGGTTGCTGGCCGGACTGAATGCCGGTCGTCTCTCTGCCGACAAAGAGAGCTGGGCGCCACGTCGCGATCAGGCATACCTTGGCGTGCTGGTTGACGATCTCTGCACCCTCGGCACCAAAGAACCGTACCGCATGTTCACTTCCCGCGCTGAATATCGTCTGATGCTGCGTGAAGACAACGCCGATCTGCGTCTGACCGAAACCGGACGTGAACTGGGACTGGTGGATGATGCCCGCTGGGCGCGCTACAGCGAGAAGCTGGAAAGCATTGAGAAAGAGCGCCAGCGTCTGCGTGACATCTGGGTGCATCCAAAATCCGCCAGCGTCGAAGCAATCAATGGCGTGCTGAGCGCTGCGCTGACCAAAGAGGCCAGCGGTGAAGATCTGTTGCGTCGTCCGGAGATGACCTATGAAAAACTGATGACGCTGGATCTGTTTGCCCCGTCATTAAGCGATGTGCAGGCCGCTGAGCAGGTTGAAATCCAGGTGAAGTACGAAGGGTACATCGCCCGCCAGCAGGAAGAGATTGAACGCCAGCAGCGTAATGAAAATACGCTGCTGCCCGCCACGCTGGATTATCAGCAGGTGAGTGGCCTGTCGAACGAAGTGATCGCCAAGTTAAACGATCATAAACCTGGCTCTATCGGTCAGGCTTCGCGTATCTCAGGGATTACCCCGGCCGCCATCTCGATTCTGCTAATCTGGTTGAAGAAACAAGGTTTACTGCGCAAAAGCGCGTAATCAGTGAAACGGGAGCCTGACAAGGCTCCCCAATATGGAACTTGCTGTGATCAACAAACTCTCCGCTCTGCTAAACGCCGCCAATATTTCCCTGTCCGATCAGCAAAAGCACCAGCTGGTGGGCTATGTTGAAATGCTGCACAAGTGGAATAAAGCCTACAATCTGACTTCCGTGCGTGATCCGCAGCAGATGCTGGTGCGCCATATTCTCGACAGTATTGTGGTGGAGCCACACCTGCAGGGCAGCCGTTTTATCGATGTTGGCACCGGACCCGGACTGCCAGGCATCCCGCTGGCGATTGTGCGCCCTGAAGCCCATTTCACGCTGCTGGATAGCCTCGGCAAGCGTGTGCGTTTTCTGCGTCAGGTGCAACATGAGCTGAAGCTGGAGAATATCACCCCGGTACAGAGCCGGGTGGAAGATTTCCCGTCAGAACCCCCGTTTGATGGCGTTATCAGTCGCGCTTTCGCCTCGCTGAACGATATGCTGAGCTGGTGTCACCATTTACCGGCGAAACATGGCGCGTTTTATGCGTTGAAAGGGGTGTTGCCAGAGGACGAAATTGCCACTTTACCTGCGGGTTTTAGCGTCAGTAAAAGCGTGCGTCTGGTGGTTCCTCAGCTTGAAGGTGAACGTCATCTGGTGATTATTCAGGCGAATTAACCCCTGATTTAGTCTGGACATAACGGGCTGCAGCCATTTGAGTTTAGTGCTAAGCTGCGTGGAAATTAGCCTTTCGTGCATTTTCCTCCCGCTTTTTTTCCGGCCCGAACGCTATCATTCAGGTTAAATCAGCAGATGGAAATTATTCGTCATCATCCGTTACATTTAACGTTAAATTCACATCCCATTATCAAAAATATCACTTCTCTCTGTTTGTTTAAGAGAAACGATAATCACTCCGGAAAATATATCCCGGTCAGTGGCTGGCGTAAGACAAGGGATTATTGAAATTGAAAGTTTGCTGGCGATGTCAATATAAGGTTTTTATCAACGATAATGGGCGTTTTTAAAATAAATCAAAGCAGGTTTATGATTTATAAGGTTTTAGTTATTATTTTTTCAATAATAACCGCGCAAAAACCGTATAATATTTCGCCATTGTATTACTGATTTGTGATCCATAGCACGCTTTATGAGCGAGGTTTCGTTGCTATTGCAGCAAATTTACTTCGGTTTACTGTTCTTTGCGCTTTTGAAAAACAGGCTGTCAGAAAGAAATTTAAATAATTGTTCACCTTTTCGCTACTTATCCATTGAAATCGTAGGTGTGCCCCGTATAATTTGCTCGTTTTTTGCTGCTTGACTCAAATGAGTAAAGGCAGTTTTATACGACACGCGACATACCCCGAACGGGGCAGGAGAATTTAGCGTCATGTCAGTGTCTCTTTACAGTGTGAAATTTGCCCGGACCGTGCTGCTTCTTCAGCTGGTGACTTTTGTCGTAATCGGAATGCTGTTTACCCTGAAAGGTGTCACCTGGGGCGCATCTGCCATCGCCGGTGGACTGGCAGCGTGGCTGCCAAATAGTTTGTTTATGATTTTAGCCTGGCGCCTTGGCGCGCAAACACCCGCGAAAGGCCGTGTTGCCTGGAGCTTCGCCATCGGCGAGGTGTTGAAGGTGTTTGCCACGATTCTCCTTCTGATCGTGGCGCTGGGAGTCTTCGATGCGGTGTTTTTGCCGCTCGGGCTGACGTGGTTATCGGTGCTGGTTGTGCAGATACTGGCACCGGCTGTAATTAACAACAAAGGGTAAGAGGCATCATGGCTGCAGGAGAAATCTCTACTCCGCAAGAATACATAGGTCACCACCTGAATAACCTTCAGCTGGACCTGCGTACTTTCGAGTTAGTGAACCCGCACGACGCGCCGGCGTCTTTCTGGGTATTAAATATCGATTCCATGTTTTTCTCTGTGGTGCTGGGTCTGTTGTTCCTGGTGCTGTTCCGTAAAGTAGCGAAAACGGCTACCAGCGGTGTACCGGGGAAATTCCAGACGGCTATTGAACTGGTGGTAGGCTTTGTTGACGGCAACGTTCGCGACATGTACCACGGTAAAAGCAAACTTATCGCCCCGCTGGCCCTGACGATTTTCGTCTGGGTGTTCCTGATGAACTTCATGGACTTGCTGCCTATCGACCTGCTGCCGTATATCGGCGAGCACTGGTTCGGTCTGCCGGCACTGCGTGTTGTCCCTTCAGCCGACGTTAACGTCACGCTGTCGATGGCACTGGGCGTATTTATTTTGATTCTGTTCTACAGCATCAAGATGAAAGGCATCGGCGGCTTTACGAAAGAGCTGACCCTGCAACCCTTTAATCACCCGATCTTCATCCCTATCAACCTGATTCTTGAAGGTGTGAGCCTGCTGTCCAAACCTGTATCTCTGGGTCTGCGACTGTTCGGTAACATGTATGCGGGTGAATTGATCTTTATCCTGATTGCCGGTCTGTTGCCGTGGTGGTCACAGTGGATTCTGAGTGTCCCTTGGGCCATCTTCCACATCCTGATCATTTCGCTACAGGCTTTCATTTTCATGGTCTTAACGATTGTCTATCTGTCGATGGCATCTGAAGAACATTGATTTTTTTCTCAACAATACTGCGTTATAACTGAAACAAACTGGAGACTGTCATGGAAAACCTGAATATGGATCTGCTGTACATGGCTGCCGCTGTGATGATGGGCCTGGCGGCAATCGGTGCTGCGATCGGTATCGGCATCCTCGGAGGCAAATTCCTGGAAGGCGCTGCGCGTCAACCGGATCTGATTCCTCTGCTGCGTACGCAGTTCTTTGTTGTCATGGGTCTGGTGGATGCAATCCCGATGATCGCTGTTGGTCTGGGTCTGTACGTGATGTTTGCTGTCGCGTAATAACAGATTGTTCATCGGGCGCCAGCGTATCGGCTGCACGATGAACGGACTCTGCCGCTGTCTCTGATAACGGCAGATTAAGTTAACTTAACAAGAGGCATTGTGCTGTGAACCTTAACGCAACAATCCTCGGCCAGGCTATCGCGTTCGTCCTGTTTGTCCTGTTCTGCATGAAGTACGTATGGCCGCCGATTATGGCTGCCATCGAAAAGCGCCAGAAAGAAATTGCTGAAGGCCTTGCTTCCGCTGAACGTGCCAAAAAAGATCTGGATCTTGCGCAGGCTAATGCGACCGACCAGCTGAAAAAAGCGAAAGATGAAGCTCAGGTAATTATTGAACAGGCTAACAAACGCCGTGCTCAAATCCTGGACGAAGCGAAAGCTGAGGCTGAGCAGGAACGTAACAAGATCGTCACCCAGGCTCAGGCGGAAATTGACGCAGAGACCAAACGTGCACGTGAAGAGTTGCGTAAGCAAGTCGCGATGCTGGCAATTGCCGGCGCCGAGAAGATCATTGAACGTTCCGTGGATGAAGCTGCTAACAGCGACATCGTAGATAAACTGGTCGCTGAACTGTAAGGAGGGAGGGGCTGATGTCTGAATTTGTAACTGTAGCTCGCCCCTACGCCAAAGCAGCTTTTGACTTTGCTGTTGAGCATCAAAATGTCGATCGCTGGCAGCAGATGCTGGCGTTTGCCGCTGAAGTGGCAAGCAATGAACAGATGACAGATCTTCTCTCCGGCGCCCTGGCGCCGGAAGCTACATCTGCATCTTTCAACGCAATCTGTGGTGATCAACTCGACGAAGCTGGCCAGAACCTGATTAAGGTAATGGCAGAAAACAAACGTTTACCCGCGCTCCCGGACGTACTGGCTCAGTATATACAACTGCGTGCCGCATATGATGCGACCGCCGAAGTTGAAGTTATCTCTGCCAATGCTCTGAGTGACGAACAGCTGACTAAAATCAGCGCCGCGATGGAAAAACGTCTGTCTCGCAAAGTTAAGCTGAATTGCAAAATTGATAAGTCTGTAGTGGCAGGCGTTATCGTCCGCTCGGGTGATATGGTGATTGACGGCAGCGTACGCGGTCGTCTTGAGCGTCTGGCAGACGTCTTGCAGTCTTAAGGGGACTTGGAGCATATGCAACTGAATTCCACCGAAATCAGCGAACTGATCAAGCAGCGCATTGCTCAGTTCAATGTAGTGAGCGAAGCTCACAATGAAGGTACTATTGTTTCTGTAAGTGACGGTATCATCCGCGTACACGGCCTGGCCGATGTGATGCAGGGTGAGATGATTGCCCTGCCGGGTAACCGTTACGCTATCGCACTGAACCTCGAGCGTGACTCGGTAGGTGCTGTAGTTATGGGCCCGTACGCTGACCTTGCCGAAGGCATGAAAGTTAAGTGTACTGGTCGTATTCTGGAAGTACCGGTTGGCCGTGGCCTGTTAGGTCGCGTGCTGAACACGCTGGGCGCACCTATTGATGGCAAAGGCGCCATTGATAACGATGGCTTCTCGCCAATCGAAGTGATCGCACCTGGCGTTATCGAACGTCAGTCTGTTGATCAGCCTGTTCAGACCGGTTACAAATCTGTCGATGCAATGATTCCAATCGGCCGTGGCCAGCGTGAGCTGATCATCGGTGACCGTCAGACCGGTAAAACCGCGATGGCGATCGATGCAATCATCAACCAGCGCGATTCCGGTATTAAATGTGTGTACGTGGCCATCGGCCAGAAAGCGTCCACCATTTCTAACGTGGTTCGTAAGCTGGAAGAACACAACGCACTGGCTAACACCATTGTTGTGGTTGCTACCGCGTCAGAATCCGCTGCACTGCAATACCTGGCGCCGTATGCCGGTTGTGCGATGGGCGAATATTTCCGTGACCGCGGTGAAGATGCACTGATTGTGTACGATGACCTGTCTAAACAGGCTGTTGCTTACCGTCAGGTTTCCCTGCTGCTGCGTCGTCCACCGGGTCGTGAAGCCTTCCCTGGTGACGTGTTCTACCTCCACTCCCGTCTGCTGGAGCGTGCATCTCGTGTTAACGCAGAGTACGTTGAAGCATTCACCAAAGGTGAAGTGAAAGGTAAAACCGGTTCTCTGACTGCGCTGCCAATCATCGAAACCCAGGCGGGTGACGTTTCTGCGTTCGTTCCAACCAACGTAATCTCGATTACCGATGGTCAGATCTTCCTGGAAACTAACCTGTTTAACTCCGGTATTCGTCCGGCGGTTAACCCGGGTATCTCCGTATCTCGTGTGGGCGGTGCTGCTCAGACCAAGATCATCAAGAAACTGTCCGGTGGTATTCGTACCGCACTGGCGCAGTATCGTGAACTGGCGGCGTTCTCGCAGTTCGCTTCTGATCTGGATGAAGCAACCCGCAAACAGCTGAGCCACGGTCAGAAAGTGACTGAGCTGCTGAAGCAGAAACAGTATGCACCTATGTCTGTTGCACAGCAGGGTCTGGTACTGTTCGCTGCTGAACGTGGTTATCTGACTGACGTCGAACTGGCGAAAATCGGTAGCTTCGAAGCGGCGCTGCTGGCTTACGCGGATCGCGATCACGTCGAGCTGATGGCTGAAATCAACCAGTCGGGTAACTACAACAACGATATCGAAGAGAAGCTGAAAGGCCTGCTCGATACGTTCAAAGCAACCCAGTCCTGGTAACGTCTGGCGGCTTGTCCTGATAGGGCAAGCCGCAAGGCTTTGAGGAGAAGCTTATGGCCGGCGCAAAAGAGATACGTAGTAAGATCGGAAGCGTCCAGAACACGCAAAAGATCACCAAAGCGATGGAAATGGTCGCCGCCTCCAAAATGCGTAAATCGCAGGAACGCATGGCGGCCAGCCGTCCTTATGCAGATACCATGCGCAAAGTGATTGGTCACATTGCGTTGGGTAATCTGGAGTACAAGCACCCTTACCTTGCGGAGCGCGACGTTAAGCGCGTTGGCTACCTGGTCGTTTCGACCGACCGTGGGCTTTGTGGTGGTTTGAACATTAACCTGTTCAAAAGAGTGCTGGCTGATATGAAAGCCTGGGCTGATAAAGGCGTCGAGAGCGATCTGGCGATTATCGGTTCCAAAGGTCTGTCATTCTTCAGTTCTGTCGGCGGCAACGTGGTTGCTCAGGTTACCGGCATGGGAGATAAACCTTCCCTGTCCGAACTGATTGGCCCGGTTAAAGTTATGCTGCAGGCTTACGATGAAGGCCGCTTAGATAAGCTGTTTATCGTCAGCAACAAATTTATCAACACCATGTCTCAGTCTCCTCAGATCACTCAGCTGCTGCCATTACCACCAGCAGAAGATGAAGCGGATCTGAAGAAGAAGACCTGGGATTACCTGTATGAGCCGGATCCGAAAGGGCTGCTGGATACTTTACTGCGTCGCTATGTAGAGTCCCAGGTTTACCAGGGTGTTGTAGAAAACCTGGCCAGCGAGCAGGCCGCGCGTATGGTGGCGATGAAAGCTGCAACCGATAACGGCGGTAACCTGATCAAAGAGCTGCAGTTGGTATACAACAAAGCTCGTCAGGCCAGCATCACCCAGGAACTTACCGAGATTGTCTCGGGGGCCTCCGCGGTTTAACCAGGTTAAATATTAGGTAGAGGATTAAGATGGCTACTGGAAAGATTGTCCAGGTAATCGGCGCCGTGGTCGACGTCGAATTCCCTCAGGACGCAGTACCACAAGTGTACAGCGCCCTTGAGGTTCAGAATGGTGACGCTCGTCTGGTGCTGGAAGTTCAGCAGCAGCTGGGTGGTGGCGTGGTTCGTACCATCGCCATGGGTTCCTCAGACGGCCTGAAGCGCGGTCTGCCAACAGTGGACCTTGAGCACCCAATCGAAGTACCGGTAGGTACTGCAACACTCGGCCGTATCATGAACGTGCTGGGTGAGCCGATCGATATGAAAGGCGACATCGGCGAAGAAGTCCGTTGGGCTATTCACCGTCCGGCTCCTTCCTACGAAGAGCTGTCAAGCTCGCAGGAACTGCTGGAAACCGGTATCAAAGTTATCGACCTGATGTGTCCGTTCGCTAAGGGCGGTAAAGTCGGTCTGTTCGGCGGTGCTGGTGTGGGTAAAACCGTTAACATGATGGAGCTGATCCGTAACATCGCGATCGAGCACTCAGGTTACTCAGTATTTGCCGGTGTGGGCGAGCGTACCCGTGAAGGTAACGACTTCTACCACGAAATGACCGACTCTAACGTTATCGATAAAGTATCGTTAGTGTATGGCCAGATGAATGAGCCGCCGGGTAACCGTCTGCGCGTTGCACTGACCGGTCTGACCATGGCGGAGAAATTCCGTGACGAAGGTCGTGACGTACTGCTGTTCGTCGATAACATCTACCGTTATACCCTGGCCGGTACTGAAGTATCAGCCCTGCTGGGTCGTATGCCATCTGCGGTAGGTTATCAGCCAACACTGGCGGAAGAGATGGGCGTGCTTCAGGAGCGTATTACCTCCACGAAGACCGGTTCTATCACTTCTGTTCAGGCGGTTTACGTACCTGCGGATGACCTGACTGACCCATCTCCAGCCACCACCTTTGCGCACCTTGACGCAACCGTGGTACTGAGCCGTCAGATCGCTTCTCTGGGTATCTACCCGGCCGTTGACCCGCTGGACTCCACCAGCCGTCAGCTGGATCCGCTGGTGGTTGGTCAGGAACACTACGACACCGCGCGTGGCGTACAGTCCCTGCTGCAGCGTTATCAGGAACTGAAAGACATCATCGCCATTCTTGGTATGGATGAGCTGTCAGAAGATGACAAACTGGTGGTAGCACGCTCTCGTAAGATGCAGCGTTTCCTGTCCCAGCCGTTCTTCGTGGCGGAAGTCTTTACCGGTTCTCCAGGCAAGTATGTGTCGCTGAAAGATACCATCCGTGGCTTTAAAGGCATCATGGAAGGTGAATTCGACCATCTGCCAGAGCAGGCTTTCTACATGGTTGGTTCCATCGACGAAGCCGTGGAAAAAGCGAAGAAACTGTAATAACAGTTTCCCAGGAGGTTAGATATGGCTATGACTTATCATCTGGATGTCGTCAGCGCAGAGCAACAAATGTTCTCTGGTCTGGTGCAACATATCCAGGTGTCAGGTAGCGAAGGTGAGCTGGGTATTTACCCTGGCCACGCCCCGCTGCTCACCGCCATTAAGCCTGGTATGATTCGTATCGTTAAACAGCACGGCGAAGAAGAGTTTATCTATCTTTCCGGCGGCGTGCTGGAAGTGCAGCCAGGCTCGACTACCGTGCTGGCTGACACGGCGATTCGCGGAACAGATCTCGACGAAGCGCGAGCGCTAGAAGCGAAACGCAAAGCGGAAGAGCATATGAACAGCTCTCACGGCGATGTCGATTTTGCTCAGGCATCGGCTGAACTGGCTAAAGCGATCGCCAAACTGCGCGTTATCGAGTTGACCAAGAAAGCGATGTAACCCAGGCTTTATGTCTTAAGGTGCCAGTCAGTTATCTGACTGGCATTTTTTTTGTCTTTTCGGCTACTTTGCTTGCCATTTTGGGCTTGGGCAGTGCTCAAAATCCTCACGTACTATTGTACGCTCCGGTTTTTCCGCGCTGTCCGCACCCAAACTGTCTGCGCCAGCAACGCCGAAAGGTTAATTTTCGGTATTACCGCTAATTTCGTACTGAGAAAAATGTAGTAATCTCAGGCTTAAACCGCTTTACTTCGTCTATTAAAAGAATGGTCAGGATGTCTATGTCAAACAGCGCAATGAGCGTGGTTATACTTGCTGCCGGCAAGGGAACCCGCATGTATTCAGATCTTCCTAAAGTCCTGCATCCCCTGGCAGGGAAACCGATGGTGCAACATGTCATTGATGCCGCTAAACATCTCGGCGCTGCTAATATCAACCTGGTGTATGGCCATGGCGGCGATCTGCTGAAAGCAACGCTGAACGATCCGTCGCTGAACTGGGTCTTGCAGGCGGAGCAGCTGGGCACCGGTCATGCGATGCAGCAGGCGGCGCCACATTTTGCCGATGACGAAGATATTCTGATGCTGTACGGCGATGTCCCGCTGATCTCAGTGGCAACCCTTGAACGCCTGCGCAGCGCAAAACCGCAGGGTGGCATCGGTTTACTGACGGTAATTCTGGATAATCCCACCGGCTATGGCCGCATCCTGCGTCAACAGGGCGAGGTGGTGGGAATTATCGAGCAGAAGGACGCCAGCGCTGAACAGCTGGCGATCAATGAAATCAACACCGGCATTCTGATTGCCAGTGGCACGGATATGAAGCGCTGGTTAAGCAAACTGACCAACAACAATGCGCAGGGTGAATATTACATCACCGATATTATCGCCCTCGCCCATCATGAAGGCCGCAATGTTGCTGCAGTTCATCCCGCGCGCATCAGTGAAACTGAAGGCGTGAATAACCGCCTGCAACTTGCCACCCTTGAACGTGTTTATCAGGCCGAGCAGGCAGAAAAGCTGCTGCTGGCTGGCGTGATGCTACAGGATCCGGCGCGTTTTGATCTGCGCGGCACGTTGCAGCATGGTCGTGATGTGGTGATCGACACCAATGTGATTATCGAAGGTCAGGTCACCCTCGGGAATGGCGTCAAAATCGGCACCGGCTGTGTCATTAAAAACAGTGTGATTGGCGATAACTGTGAAATCAGCCCGTATAGCGTGGTTGAGGATGCTGAGCTGGGCACTGCCTGCACTATCGGGCCATTTGCCCGTCTGCGTCCGGGTAGTGAGCTGGCGGAAGGTGCGCATGTCGGTAACTTTGTCGAAATGAAAAAAGCGCGCCTTGGCAAAGGCTCCAAAGCTGGTCATCTCAGCTATCTTGGCGATGCGGAAATTGGCGCCGGGGTAAATATCGGCGCGGGTACGATTACCTGCAACTATGATGGCGCGAATAAATTTAACACCATCATTGGCGATAACGTGTTTGTCGGCTCTGATACACAGCTGGTGGCGCCGGTTACGGTAGCCAGTGGCGCCACTATCGCCGCGGGCACCACGGTAATGAAAGATATCACTGCTGCCGATCTGGTCTATAACCGTAAAGAGCAGAACCATAAGTCAGGCTGGCAGCGTCCGGTTAAAAAGAAGTAAATTTTAAAACCCAAATAATACTCCCCACTCTACAAGGCTCGGGGAATCCGCAGGTTCGATGCGTAAGCACGTAAATCTCGTCGGAAAATCAGGTCACAAGACAACGCAAATGGCGCTGAAACGCCATTTAGTCAGGAAAATAATTATGTGTGGAATTGTTGGTGCAGTAGCGCAACGTGATATCGCAGAAATCCTTATTGAGGGGCTGCGTCGCCTTGAATACCGTGGTTATGACTCCGCGGGCCTGGCAGTGGTTGATCAGCAGGGCCAGGTAACGCGTCTGCGTCGCCTGGGTAAAGTGCAGAAACTGGCCGAAGCCGCTGAAGATACTCAGCTGGTGGGCGGCACCGGTATTGCCCATACCCGCTGGGCGACGCACGGAGAGCCTTCCGAAGCGAACGCGCATCCGCATATCTCTGAACATATCATCATCGTGCATAACGGCATTATCGAGAACCATGAGCCGCTGCGTGAATTGCTGACTGAGCGCGGTTACCGCTTTGCCTCAGAAACCGACACCGAAGTGGTGGCGCATCTGGTGCATTGGGAGCAGCAGCAAGGTGGTTCACTGCGTGAAGTGGTATTACGCGTGATCCCGCAGCTGCGCGGTGCTTACGGCATGGTGATTATGGATAGCCGCGATCCGTCGCGGGTAGTGGCTGCGCGTTCTGGCAGCCCACTGGTGATTGGTCGTGGCGTTGGCGAAAACTTTATCGCCTCTGACCAGCTGGCGCTGCTGCCGGTTACCCGTCGCTTTATCTACCTTGAAGAGGGCGATATTGCTGAGATTACCCGTCGCGATGTCACTATTATCGATCGCAGCGGTAACAGCGTACAGCGTCAGGAAATCGAATCTAAAGTGCAGTATGACGCCGGTGATAAAGGCATCTACCGCCACTATATGCAGAAAGAGATCTACGAACAGCCAATGGCAATTAAAAACACCTTAGCCGGTCGTTTTAGCCATGGTGAAGTGGATCTTTCTGAACTGGGCGCTAACGCCAATACGCTGCTGAGCCAGGTTGAGCATATTCAGATCGTCGCCTGCGGCACCTCGTATAATTCCGGTATGGTTTCCCGTTACTGGTTTGAAGCGCTGGCCAATGTGCCGTGCGACGTTGAGATCGCCTCTGAATTCCGCTATCGCAAATCCGCGGTGCGGAAAAACAGCCTGCTGATCACCCTGTCGCAGTCAGGGGAAACCGCCGATACGCTGGCCGCGCTGCGCCTTTCGAAGGAGCTGGGCTATCTCGGTTCGCTGGCTATCTGTAACGTGGCGGGTTCTTCACTGGTGCGTGAGTCCGACCTGGCGCTGATGACCAAAGCCGGTACTGAAATTGGCGTGGCGTCCACCAAAGCCTTTACCACTCAGCTGACGGTGTTACTGATGCTGGTGGCGAAGATTGGTCGTCTGAAAGGCGTTGATGCGCAAATCGAGCACGATATTGTCCATGGTTTGCAGGCACTGCCAAGCCGTATTGAGCAGATGCTGTCACAGGACAAGCTGATTGAAGCATTGGCGGAAGATTTCTCCGACAAACATCATGCGCTGTTCCTTGGCCGTGGCGATCAGTACCCGATTGCGATGGAAGGGGCGCTGAAGCTGAAAGAGATCTCTTATATTCATGCTGAAGCCTATGCTGCTGGTGAGCTGAAGCACGGTCCACTGGCGCTGATTGATGCGGATATGCCGGTGATCGTGGTGGCGCCGAATAACGAGCTGCTGGAAAAACTGAAATCGAATATCGAAGAAGTGCGCGCACGCGGCGGTTTGCTGTATGTGTTTGCCGATCAGGATGCCGGTTTCAGCGACAGCGAAGGGATGCGCATTATCCCGCTGCCACATGTCGAAGATATGATTGCCCCGATCTTCTACACCGTGCCGTTGCAGCTGCTCTCTTACCATGTGGCGCTGATTAAAGGCACCGATGTCGATCAGCCGCGTAACCTGGCGAAATCCGTTACCGTCGAGTAATCGCAACAATTAAGCAAATAAAAACGCCGGTCAATGACCGGCGTTTTTATTTGCTTAATTCAGTGGAGCTGGCCGTTTCACTCAAATTAGCCCGATGTCACAAAACTGTCATATATCGTACATTTTACTGTCACCAAACTGTCCTATTTTGCCTCCAGCAGCAATGATTAATCTTATTAAAACGGCTTAGAGCCTGACTTTTACTCCCCCGGAGGGAATATGACACTGATGCATAGCACCTTAGCTCGTATTGTCGCAGCAACCGTATCTTTGAGCGCAGCTTCTGCCATGGCAGCAGCAAGCCTGACTGGCGCGGGAGCGACCTTCCCGGCGCCGGTGTATGCCAAGTGGGCGGATACCTATCAGAAATCAACTGGTAATAAAATTAACTACCAGGGTATCGGCTCATCAGGTGGCGTAAAACAGATTATTGCCAAAACCGTCGATTTCGGCGCATCCGATGCGCCACTGTCTGACGATAAATTAAATGCCGACGGCCTGTTCCAGTTCCCAACGGTAATTGGCGGTGTGGTGCTGGCGGTTAATATCCCTGGCCTGAAATCTGGCGAGCTGGTGCTCGATGGTAAAACCCTCGGTGATATCTACCTCGGTAATATCAAAAAGTGGAACGATGCCGCTATCGTGAAACTGAACCCGGGCGTGAAACTGCCAGAAACCAATATCGCTGTGGTACGTCGCGCTGACGGTTCCGGTACTTCATTCGTCTTTACCAGCTACCTGGCTAAAGTCAATGAAGAGTGGAAATCGAAAATTGGTGCAGGCTCAACCGTAAACTGGCCAACCGGTCTGGGTGGCAAAGGCAATGATGGCATCGCCGCCTTTGTGCAGCGTCTGCCTGGTTCAATCGGTTACGTTGAATATGCCTACGCCAAACAGAACAACCTGACCTATACCAAACTGGTGGACGCGGGTGGTAAAGCGGTAAGCCCGACCGAAGAGAGCTTCAGCAATGCGGCGAAAGGCGCAGACTGGAGCAAAACTTTCGCTCAGGATCTGACCAACCAGAAAGGCGACAATGTCTGGCCAATCACCTCTACCACTTTCATCCTGCTGCATAAATCTGCCGCTAAACCAGAGCAGACGGCTGAAGTGCTGAAGTTCTTCGACTGGGCCTATAAAGATGGCGCTAAAGAAGCCAGCGCACTGGATTACTCGCCACTGCCAAAAGAAGTGACCGAGCAGATCCGTGCAGCATGGAAAACCAATATCAAAGACAGTTCCGGTAAAGCGCTGTACTAAGTCACACTCAGTGCAGAACCGAAGGGATTCGGTTCATCACACAGGGCGGCTCCGTGCCGCCATTTCCATCTTAACGTCGAGAATTCTATGGCTGCAACCAAGCCGACATTTAAGGCCCCCGGCAAACAGGGCGATATCATCTTCGGTGCGCTGGTAAAACTGGCTGCGCTGATTGTGCTATTTCTGTTGGGCGGCATTATTGTCTCTCTGATTATTGCCTCCTGGCCGAGCATTGAGAAATTCGGTTTTGCCTTCCTGTGGACCAAAGAGTGGGATGCGCCAAACGAGAATTTCGGTGCGCTGGTGCCGATTTACGGCACCCTGGTGACCTCTTTTATCGCTCTGCTGATTGCTGTACCGGTAAGTTTCGGCATTGCGCTGTTCCTTACCGAACTGGCGCCGGGCTGGCTGCGTCGTCCGCTTGGCGTGGCAATTGAACTGCTGGCGGCGATTCCCAGTATCGTGTATGGCATGTGGGGGCTGTTTATCTTCGCTCCGCTGTTTGCCGAATATTTTCAGACGCCGGTCGGTAATGTGCTGTCCGGTATTCCGTTAGTCGGCGCGCTGTTCGAAGGCCCGGCCTTCGGTATCGGTATTCTGGCAGCCGGGGTGATCCTTGCGATTATGATTATTCCTTATATCGCTTCGGTGATGCGTGATGTGTTTGAACAGACGCCGGTGCTGATGAAAGAGTCCGCTTACGGCATCGGTTGCACCACCTGGGAAGTAATCTGGCGCATCGTGTTGCCGTTTACCAAGAACGGGGTAATTGGCGGCGTGATGCTCGGCCTGGGCCGTGCGCTGGGTGAAACCATGGCGGTGACCTTTATCATCGGTAACACCTACCAGCTCGACAGCGCTTCGCTGTTTATGCCGGGCAACAGTATTACTTCGGCGCTGGCCAACGAATTCGCTGAAGCGGAATCGGGTCTGCATACTGCCGCGCTGATGGAACTGGGTCTGATTCTGTTTGTGATCACCTTTATTGTGCTGGCCTGCTCGAAGCTGATGGTGATGCGTTTAGCGAAAAGTGAAGGGGCGCGCACATGACAACCCTTGAAATGCAGGCGCGAGAAGAGCTGAACGCTTCACGCCGCAAAATGCAGGCGTGGCGCCGGATGAAAAACCGCATTGCGCTGACGTTATCGCTGCTGACCATGGCATTTGGTCTGTTCTGGCTGATCTGGATCCTGTTTTCGACCGTGACCCGCGGCATCGACGGTATGTCGCTGGCGCTGTTTACCGAAATGACACCCCCACCGAACAGCCCGGGCGGTGGACTGGCGAATGCCTTCGCCGGTAGCGGCCTGTTAATTCTGTGGGCGACAATCTTTGGTACGCCACTGGGGATTATGGCGGGGATTTATCTGGCGGAGTTTGGCCGTAAATCGATACTGGCAGAAGTGATTCGCTTTATTAACGACATCCTGCTGTCGGCGCCGTCGATTGTGGTCGGACTGTTTGTCTATACCATTGTGGTGGCCAAAATGGAGCACTTCTCCGGCTGGGCCGGGGTGATTGCGCTGGCGCTGCTGCAGGTGCCGATAGTCATCCGCACCACCGAAAATATGCTGAAACTGGTGCCGGACAGCCTGCGTGAAGCGGCTTATGCCCTGGGCACACCAAAGTGGAAAATGATCTCCGCTATCACATTAAAAGCCTCGGTCTCCGGTATCCTCACCGGTGTATTGCTGGCGATAGCGCGTATTGCTGGTGAAACCGCGCCGCTGCTGTTTACCTCATTGTCGAACCAGTTCTGGAGCACCGACATGATGCAGCCGATCGCCAACCTGCCGGTCACCATCTTTAAGTTCGCCATGAGCCCGTTTGCCGAATGGCAGAGTCTGGCCTGGGCGGGAGTACTGATTATTACGCTGTGCGTGCTGTTACTGAATATTCTGGCACGTGTCATCTTTGCCAAGAGCAAACATTAATTTAGCAGCGCGGCTGCGGCGGCACTGAATAAGAGAGAAGAGAATGAGTATGGTGAATAAAGCTCCCGGCAAAATGCAGGTTCGCGATCTGAACTTCTATTACGGGAAATTCCATGCCCTGAAGAATATCAATCTGGATATCGCTAAAAACCAGGTGACGGCATTTATCGGTCCGTCGGGCTGTGGCAAATCGACGCTGCTGCGCACCTTTAACAAGATGTTCTCGCTCTACCCGGAGCAGCGCGCGGAAGGCGAAATTTTGCTGGATGGCGAGAATATTTTGACCGCCACTCAGGATATCGCCCTGCTGCGCGCACGCGTCGGCATGGTATTCCAGAAGCCGACGCCCTTCCCGATGTCGATTTACGACAATATCGCTTTCGGTGTACGTCTGTTTGAGAAGCTGTCGCGCACTGATATGGACGAGCGCGTACAATGGGCGCTAACCAAAGCGGCGCTGTGGAATGAAACCAAAGATAAGCTGCATCAGAGCGGTTACAGCCTTTCCGGCGGCCAGCAGCAGCGTCTGTGTATCGCCCGCGGCATCGCGATTCGTCCGGAGGTGCTGCTGCTGGATGAGCCTTGCTCCGCGCTGGACCCGATCTCTACCGGTCGCATTGAAGAGCTGATTACCGAACTGAAGCAGGATTACACGGTAGTGATTGTGACGCACAACATGCAGCAGGCCGCACGTTGTTCCGACCACACCGCCTTTATGTATCTCGGCGAGCTGATTGAGTTTAGCGATACTGATACGCTGTTTACTAAGCCGCATCAGAAGCAGACTGAAGACTATATCACCGGGCGCTACGGCTGATTTGACTGGAGAAACCATGGATAACTTAAATCTGAACAAACATATCTCCGGCCAGTTCAATGCCGAGCTGGAGCACATTCGCACTCAGGTGATGATCATGGGTGGCATGGTGGAGCAACAACTCACCGATGCGATTACCGCGATGCATAACCAGGATGGCGAACTGGCGAAACAGGTGATTGACGGCGATCACAAGGTCAATATGATGGAAGTGGAGATTGATGAAGCCTGTGTGCGCATCATCGCCAAACGTCAGCCGACCGCCAGTGACTTACGGCTGGTGATGGCGATTATCAAAACCATCTCAGAACTGGAACGCATTGGTGACGTGGCGGAGAAAATCAGCCGCACCGCACTGGAGAAATTCAGTCAGCAGCATCTGCCGCTGCTGGTCAGCCTGGAGTCGCTCGGCCATCACACCGTGCAGATGCTGCATGATGTGCTGGATGCCTTTGCGCGTATGGATCTCAATGCGGCGATCCAGATTTACCGCGAAGATAAGAAGGTTGATCAGGAGTATGAAGGCATCGTGCGTCAGCTGATGACCTATATGATGGAAGACCCGCGCACAATTCCCAGCGTGCTGACCGCCCTGTTCTGCGCCCGTGCCATTGAGCGTATCGGCGACCGTTGTCAGAACATTTGCGAAATTATCTTCTATTTCGTTAAAGGTCAGGACTTCCGTCATGTTGGCGGCGACCAGCTGGACAAGCTGCTGGCTGGCGACGACGGCGGCAGTAATCCCGCATAATCCTTCCATCTCGCAGGGGCGACGTTCTCGCCGCCCGGCTGTTATGTGGGAGCCGAAAACGGCTCCCCTGCACTGTTTCAAATTGTTCCGCCTGCTATATACTTGGCGCACAATTTGAATTGTCTGGTCCTGAAACATGTCGACACCCAAGCAAGCGAAGCAGAGCGCGACTCCTGCGAAAGCGATGCTCGCTGCCGTTAGTGGCTATGCCATGGATGGCTTTGATCTGCTGATCCTTGGTTTTATGCTGCCAGCCATTAGCGCCTCCCTGATATTAAATCCCTCTCAAGCCGGTTCGCTGGTGACCTGGACGCTGATCGGCGCGGTGTTCGGCGGTATTATTTTTGGCCATCTCAGTGATCGCCTTGGCCGTATTCGCGTACTGACCTTCACTATTCTGATGTTTTCGCTGTTTACCGGCTTGTGTGCCGTGGCACAGGGTTACTGGGATCTGCTGATCTATCGCACGCTGGCGGGAGTCGGCCTCGGTGGTGAGTTTGGCATCGGGATGGCGCTGATTGCTGAAGCCTGGCCTGCTAATAAGCGTAATCGCGCCTCAGCATGGGTAGGCATGGGCTGGCAGCTTGGCGTGCTGCTGGCGGCGTTTATCACCCCTTTGCTGCTGGATATCATTGGCTGGCGTGGCATGTTCCTCGTCGGGCTGCTGCCTGCGCTGCTGTCGTTTGTGATTCGTCGCGGCATGGGGGAGCCGGAAGCCTTTAGCCGTCAGGTGGAAACCGCGCCTGCGCTGTCGTTTGTCGCGCGGCTGAAACTGCTGTTTAAAGACGCACCAACCAGCAAAGCCAGCATTGGGATTCTGATTCTCTGTTCGGTGCAGAACTTCGGCTATTACGGTCTGATGATCTGGATGCCAAGCTATCTCTCTGTCAACTTTGGTTTTTCCCTCACCAAATCCGGATTATGGACAGCGGTTACCGTGGTCGGCATGACCTTCGGTATCTGGCTGTTTGGCGTGCTGGCAGACCGCTTTGCGCGCTGGAAGATTTTCCTGATCTATCAGTTCGGTGCGGTGATTATGGTGGTGATCTACGCCCAGCTGCGCGATCCGATGGTGATGCTGTTTACCGGCGCGCTGATGGGGATGTTTGTTAACGGTATGATTGGTGGCTATGGCGCGCTAATCTCCGATACCTATCCGGTACAGGCGCGCGCCACGGCGCAAAACGTGTTGTTTAACCTTGGACGTGGCGTCGGAGGTTTTGGTCCACTGGTGATAGGCCTGCTGGTGACGCAGTGGTCGTTTGTCGCGGCGATTACCCTGCTGGCGTTGATCTACCTGCTGGATATTATCGCCACGCTGTTTTTATTACCGAAGCAGCAGGGCAATGAAGATGCGCTGGGCGCAATTGGTTAAGCGGTAATCGACCAGCCGCGCGCTTTCCACAGCGCCGGTAGCTGCGCCATATCATCAAACATGGTCACCAGCGGATGGTCGAGCGGCTTATTATGCGCATCTGCACAGTAGTAAAACACCGGAATGCCGGCAGCAATGCCGGCTTTTGCACCCGCTTCAGAATCATCAACCAGAATGCAGCGATCAACCGCGACGCGCATCTTCTCCGCCGCGTGGTACATCAGTTCAGGATCGGGCTTCCAGCATTCGATATCGTAACCACTGAACAACCGGTCATCAAAATAACGCAGCATATCGGTTAGCCCAAGGGAGTGCTGCATCTTCTTCACCGTACCGTTCGATACCACGCACATCGGCACGCTAACCCGCGCCAGCAACTGCTGCGCGCCGGCAATCGGTTGCAGATCGGCATCGAACAGCCGGGCCACTTCCTGACGGTAGGCGCTCTCCAGTTCCGCCACCGGCACATCCAGCTGATACTGCGCACAGACATCGGCGACAATGTCATACAGCTTCACGCCCTTATACTTTTCAAACATCTCCTGTAGCGACAACGCCACGCCATACTGCGCAAAGGTATTTAC
Source organism: Winslowiella toletana (assembly GCF_017875465.1). Taxonomy (NCBI): domain Bacteria; kingdom Pseudomonadati; phylum Pseudomonadota; class Gammaproteobacteria; order Enterobacterales; family Erwiniaceae; genus Winslowiella; species Winslowiella toletana. The sequence goes on along the minus strand of NZ_JAGGMQ010000001.1, from coordinate 2,383,728 downwards.
ATAGGATTGGGTGCAGATCAGTTCACTGTCCACCAGCGTTCCGTCGCAATCAAAAAACACACATTCAATACTCATCGCGCTTGTCCTTCAGGGTTCAAAGATGTCATCACATCTTTAACCAACTGTGTCAGGATTGCGAACGGGAAATGTCAATTACTGTTAATGGCAGCGATAAAGCGGTAAAAACTGCGCAATCGGTTGCGAAAAATCATTGTGATCCGCATCAAAAATTCACTTTTTGGTATAGGATAGCCCACGACAACATTTCCTTTCGTTCGGAATCTGATAATGAACAAACAAGGTTTACTGCAGCGCCTGTTTAAACTGCAAGAGCATGGCACCACAGCACGGACTGAAGTGATAGCGGGTTTCACCACCTTTCTTACCATGGTGTATATCGTCTTTGTGAACCCACAAATTCTTGGCGTCGCTGGCATGGATACGCAAGCGGTGTTTGTCACTACCTGTCTGATTGCGGCCTTCGGCAGTATTCTGATGGGGCTGGTGGCTAATTTACCGGTAGCGCTGGCGCCAGCGATGGGGCTGAACGCCTTCTTCGCTTTTGTGGTGGTCGGCGCGATGGGCATCTCCTGGCAAACCGGGATGGGCGCCATCTTCTGGGGTGCAATGGGTCTGCTGCTGCTGACCATTTTCCGCGTGCGCTACTGGATGATCGCCAATATTCCGGTCTGTCTGCGTGTTGGTATCACCAGCGGCATCGGCCTGTTTATTGCGATGATCGGCCTGAAAAACGCCGGTATCGTGGTGCCCAATAAAGATACGCTGGTGGCTGTCGGCAACCTGACTTCGCACAGTGTTCTGCTGGGCGCGCTCGGCTTCTTTATTATTGCCATTCTTGCCTCACGCAATATTCACGTAGCAGTGCTGGTGTCGATTGTGATTACCACCGTTATCGGGCTGCTGTTAGGCGATGTGCAATATACCGGCTTCTTCTCTGCACCACCGCCGGTGACATCGATTATTGGTCAGGTTGATCTGGCGGGTTCGCTGAACCTCGGTATGGCCGGAATTATCTTCTCCTTTATGCTGGTAAACCTGTTCGACTCCTCGGGTACCCTGATTGGTGTGACCGATAAAGCCGGTTTAGCCGATGATAAAGGCAAGTTCCCACGCATGAAGCAGGCGCTGTATGTCGACAGTATCAGCTCGGTGGTCGGTTCCTTTATCGGCACCTCTTCGGTTACTGCCTATATCGAAAGCTCTTCCGGCGTGTCGATCGGTGGCCGTACCGGCCTGATGGCGGTAGTTACCGGTATTCTGTTCCTGCTGGTGATTTTCCTGTCGCCGCTGGCGGCGATGGTGCCCGCTTATGCAGCGGCGGGTGCGCTGATCTACGTTGGCGTGCTGATGACATCCAGCCTCGCGCGGGTGAAGTGGGATGACCTGACCGAAGCGGTTCCGGCGTTTGTTACCGCCGTGATGATGCCATTTAGCTTCTCGATCACCGAAGGTATCGCGCTGGGCTTTATTGCTTACTGCGTGATGAAGGCGGGTTCCGGACGCTGGCGTGAAATCAGCCCATGCGTGGTCGTGGTGGCGCTGTTGTTTGTATTAAAAATCGTGTTTATCGATGCACATTAAGCGCACTGTAACGCGCTAAGCAGCGAAAAGGCGGTATCAGGCAACCCTGATGCCGCTTTTTTTTAATGATGCTGTACCTGACGCTCATGCGGCATGCTGGTGAGGCGTAAGGCGCGTGGCCCCATATTCGGTTTACTCACTTCCACATCGCGCAGCGCGTGCCAGTTATTTTCCTGATCTAACTCCCACAGACGTAAACGCTGGGTGCCTGGCGACAGCGCGCATGACCATACCATCAGTGGCTCGACATCGCTGATGGCCTGAATATCGGGAAAAGCGGCGGAACGCAGACGACCGGAAGCGGGGTGCAGGCGTAATGCGTCGACATCACGCTGGCCTTCACCGGTGAGTTTCAGCACGCTCTGGCGCAGGGTCCACAGCTGGGTGGCGGCTTCAACCGGATCCTGCTGGGCATTGATCCAGGCTTTTTCACCGGAAGAGAGACACTGCAGCTGATTTTCCACCGTCTGACGGCTATGGGCGCGGACAATCTCCATATCCAGCCCGGCGCGCCCGCCCTCTTCTGCCAGCAGGACGCCAACCTGATTACCGGCATAGGCGATACTAAAATCAGGCAGATCGGCATCAGCAAAGCAGGGACGTCCGCTGCTCATGGTAATCAGCGCAGGGAGTTGTTGCATGCCATAAACCCGCAGCATCAGTTCGGCCAGCAATGATCGCGCGGCTAGAAAACGCACACGGCGTTTTTCATTCAGGTTTACGGAATCTTCTAATAATTTTTGAGGTAGCCGCCGCACTTGTGCCGGGGTCTGGACGTACGCCCAGCGTACAAAATGACTTGCCATCTGTCGCTCCGTGAAAATGGTCGGATAATCATCAGTACGTATTGTAAGAATTTTCTGAATCAATTTCACCCGTCTTTCCGTTTCCTTACGGAAAATAGGACAAATGACTAATACTGAGTGTGCTAAGTCTGTCGGCTTAGCGCGCTGACTGGCTGGCGTAAGGCGTTAACAGGTCACTGAAATCACGCTGCTGACAAATATCCCGTAGCTTCTGCAGGAGTGAGCCAGGCAACGGCACGCCGTGTTCCACACGCTGGCGGCGGGTGTGGTTTTCCGGTTCACCGGCCACCAGCACTGGCGAGGCCGGGTCGCTGGCGGGCGTGGCATGCAGCGTATCGATCACTTCATCCAGACTCTGCTGGAATTGCGCCAGCGGTCCAAAGGCCGTGGGATTGATTGCGAGGAAAAAGTGGCCGATATCCGGGATTGCGCCCGGCGGACGGGTGGCGGCGAAGGCGGAGCCTGCCAGCGTACCAGCCAAAATTTGCGCCATCATCGCCAGGCCGTAACCTTTATGTCCGCCGTTTTGTTCCAGTCCACCCAGCGGGGTAAGCCCGCCTTCCGGCTGCTCATACACGGTGATCATCCCCTCGCGACTGCTGGTGACCGCATCGCCCCGGGCATCAACCACCCATCCGGCAGGCAGATCTTTCTGCTGATAGTCATAAACTTTGATTTTATTAGCGGCAACGGTGGTGGTGGCCATATCCAGCGCAAAATCTTCATTACGGCCCGCCGGGGCGGCAAAGGCGATGGGATTGGTGCCTAATACTGGCACCGCGGCGCGTGACGGCACCAGCATGCGACTGCGAGTGGTACTGGTGACCAGCGCAATTTTGCCTCTGGCCGCGGCGTAGCGGGCATATAAACCGGCAGCGCCAAAGTGGTTAGCATTGCGCACCACCACGCAGCCAAGGCCGGAGTGCTCACTTTTATCGACTGCCAGCTCGATTGCGCGCTGCGCAGTGGCATGTCCCAGCGCATGACCGCCATCAAGCACCGCAGTAGTCGGCGTTTCTGACAGCAGACGCGTTTCGCCAGTGGGATGCCACTGTCCGTCGCGCAGTAAGCGGTCATAATGCGGCAGCATCGATATGCCATGGGAGTCGATTCCCAGCAGATCGGTTTCAATAATTAATTTTGCGGTTTGCTGAGCAGCATCGGCGGCGATGCCCCATCCACGCAGGATGGTTTCCGTCTGCTGTAACAGTAATTCCGCAGGAAAAAGGAGAGGTTTGTTCATTATTCTCTTCATAACAGGAGGGCAAAATTCAGAAGTGAATAATAACACTGCTCTTTTTGTGGTTTATATGCGCATATGGCAACAGCTTATGCGGAAATCAGCAATAGAGAGGGGTAAGTGTGACGTTTAATGATAATTGTCCAACAACCTGTTGGGCTATCTTATGCACGATCTCCTCCTGAATTCTTCAGTGCCAACCTGTTTTTACCCGTCGCCGTAAGTCGATATCTTTGCCGACTGCTTTTAGGTTTGTCCGGAATCGTCATTTCTATGAATCCGCCCGTCAGTGCCGGGAGAAGATAGGTATAGCGGAAGTGATCTTCATGCTTTAATCCCAGTGCGCCCTGAATGTCCGACCGCTTCATTTCCCCTTGCATTACCGCCAGTAGCCGCACTACTTCCCCGGTAACTTCCCCGGTAACTTCCCCGGTAACTTCCCCGGTAACTGTTTCTGCCTGTGGTCGCTGGATAACCACGCGAAACTGGTTAGCAGTGACATCGTCGATAAGATCGATGGTCGACCAATTCTGCAATGCGCGGGGAATGCCGGTGCCCAGGCCGCGGTAGGGCAGAATATGTATGGCATGCTCGGTCAGCGTGGGATTACGCCGGTTAGTGGCGCCGCGACGAATGGCCTCGGTGTTCAGGCTGTCGGGCAAGTGACCAGGACTGATGATCTCCACTCTATCGGCGAATACCATCAGACGGATAGAAGCACTGGTGAAGTAGTCGCGGTGAATCAACGCATTGACCAACAACTCTTCCAGCGCTTGTTGCGGAATTTCCAGTTGCCCTGGCGTATTGAAGCCTCTTCCGGCCTGTACATGGCGCAGGTTGCGGCGAATAAAGGCAAAGCTGCGCAGGTATTGCTCCAGCAACGTGCCGCCGATGTCTTCACTGTCCAGATAACGGGTATCGTGCAGCGCTGTGCCGGGGAAAGCGACGGCCTTGACTTCGAAAGCGGGTCGCCAGCGCTGCGGGTGGTGGCCGAATAACATCAGTCCGGTCAGGTTCAGCTCGCGCCCGTCACTCAGGCTGAGGTTTTGCAGCAGTTGTTCCAACGGCTGATCGGCAAACTCGATATCCTGCCCGTAGCGGCGATTGAAATAGTCATGGAAGACCTTGTCATCAATATCTGCTAGCGACGTACCGGCTATCGGTACCACATCTGCATAGACCAGTCCGGCGAGTTGGAACATACGTTGCATCTCTTCGCGGGCTGTCACATGGCGCTTATCAGCCGCTTGCTTGACCCAAAGGCGACCCTGGTGATCCACATAGGGTTTGGCAAGGCCATCGGGCACGCTGATCACCATCACGATGCCGTTGGCCGTCTGCACATTTTCAGTGAGCGGATGTACCGGTGGGCGGACGTGCTGCGAGGCGGCATTGCTTAACAACTGATTCAGACGCCGTACGGCGACGGCATCCAGCCCCACCACCGAGCCATTATCCGCTACGCCGATAAACAACTGGCCGCCGCCACTGTTGGAAAAAGCCGCCAGCTCAGCCGCCATACTATCAGTGTTGGTGGCATCGCGTTTGAACTGGTGGCGGCTGTCTTCGCCGAGAGCCAGTTGATGCAAGAGTTCGGCTTCGGTCATTGGTAACATTATCCTCATTCGGTGAGTAATTCGCTGGTGTTGAAATCAGAAAAAAGGATCTTGTCTGGTAACAATTTCAAGCGAATGCCAGTGAAAGAATAATAATTGAACAGCGGAAGATGCAGAAGCTGCCAGACAGGCCTGCATACTATCCCGACCACCAGCCGGGATAGTGACCCCTTACGCTATCAGCTGCCGTTACTGGCCACTAAGCCAATATATTCCTCAACCTGGCGCTGCTTACGCGCAGAGAGTTTACGTAACGAATGGATAAATTCAGGTTCGTCCAGATCACTCTTGCGGGGAGTAATCACCAGACAACCTGACATCACGCGAATATCGACCTCTGTTCCAATGGGGAAACCTGCCGCCGCCAGCCAGTGACCTTTTAACGTTAGCGAAGAGATTTGAGTAAAATCCGGATGTCGTCTCATATAACCTACCTTATTTCGCCGAATAATTGCAGATGGGACTTCTGATCGTGGAATAACTGACTTACAATTGTGCTCAGCCATAATAACTATCTCCGTTAGTTGTTGTGGTTAGCGGTGCGGATGTGTTCCACCACATTCGCATCGCGACTAAAAGATATACTGATATAATATACAGGGCTGGTTGGAAGTCCAGATAAAACCTTTTATCTTTCCAGGAGAAATTGTTATTACTTTATTTAACTAATTATTTTAATTTTACTGTATTAATTTATATGTATACCATTTTTATGGTGCTTTAAATCTCGATCCCATAAACTAACTTCTTTTCCAGCCTAAATAAAAGTAAACGCCCAGGCTGAACAGCGCAAAAATTGCCGTTGATTTTAGAGCGTACTCTTCCCAAAACGTTACCGCTGCGGCAAAAAATAGTGCTGTGAGAATAACGGGTATAAAACCAAGCAGATACCAGAGTACATCTTTCCAAAAAGAACGAAATGTGTTTCTCATCAGTCCATCAACCTCATAAGCGCCTCTGCCATCTCTCTTTCTGATTTCATAAATGGCTGAAAATGATAGTTTTGTTGAATTACAGGTTCAATCAAAAAGTACATCATTTCAAGATTTTGACTATACAATGCTGAGTAGTATAGTCGATTAAATTCTTTCAGATTGTTCGCGGATTCAGCGGCTTTGGTGATCAACCCATAACCGCTCAACATCAATACCGCTGCATTAGACAGGCGTCCAATTTTTCTGTCTATACTTGTCTGGATACTAAAGCTACCCCTGATTGTGGTCGCGAGGCTATGAACAAGCATACGTGATGTAATTGCATTACTGGAGATAGTCGCCCCAAATCCGCTAATAAAACTGGCGATCTTTTTTATCTGCTCATCGGTTTGCCCCTGAAAAAACACCTGGATATATATTTCTATCATGCGATAGACTATATCGTCAGGTTTCAGTAATTCAGCAATACCTTTACCAAAACGAATATCTTCATGGGAGAGGCGTGTGCAGACATCCTGATAGTTTTCTGTAAAGCAGGAGGTGTACCATGTCAGCCGGGTAAAGGCATCACCTAATAATCTCGCCTGAGCCAACACCTGGTCTTTAACACCTTTGAGCGCATGTTCCAGTCTGACAGCCAGTTCCTTATTAGCCTGCATCTTAGTAATGATTTTTGAATTCTCTATCATCCTTGAATACTCCATATAGCTTCCGGTGCTGATTATCCGGGAATAGAGCAACAGAAACCATGCGCCAGCCCTGATTATTGATGATCTCCTGAATCGTGCTGAAATGATAATTGTCCAACAACCTGTTGGACAATTACGCTTGCAATAATGAGGTTAAAAGAGAGTACGCGCTAACTTACTTGCCGATACAAAAACTGGAGAAAATCCGCCCCAGCAGATCGTCGGAAGTAAACTCACCGGTGATTTCCGTCAGCGCCTGCTGCGCCAGGCGCAGCTCTTCCGCCAGTAACTCTCCGGCCCATGCGCCTAACAGCTGATGTTTACCTTGTTGTAAGTGCTGCGCCGCCAGTTCCAGCGCCTGCAGATGACGACGACGGGCAAGGAAGCCGCCTTCCATATTGCCAGCGAAACCCATGCTCTGTTTCAGATGGTCGCGCAGCAGATCAATACCTTCACCGGTGCGCGCCGACAGTCGAATAAGTGAGTGATTATTCACTTCGCTGATACCCAGCGTTTCACCAGTCATATCGGCTTTATTGCGCACCACGGTAATCGGTAAGCTGGCGGGCAGACGGGCAATAAAATCGGGCCAGATATCTGCCGGTTCGGTGGCGTCGGTGGTGGTGCCGTCAACCATAAACAGCACGCGGTCCGCCTGCTCAATCTCCAGCCAGGCGCGTTCAATACCAATGCGCTCAACTTCATCACTGGCTTCACGTAAGCCCGCAGTATCAATAATATGCAGCGGCATCCCGTCGATATGAATATGTTCGCGCAGTACATCGCGGGTGGTGCCAGCAATATCGGTAACGATTGCGGCGTCACGTCCGGCTAAGGCATTCAGCAGGCTGGATTTACCGGCGTTTGGCCGGCCAGCAATCACCACTTTCATCCCTTCGCGCAGCAGGCTGCCCTGACGCGCTTCGGCACGTACCGCGTCGAGATCGGCGATCACCGTATGCAGCTGCCCTTCGATTTTGCCGTCAGAGAGAAAGTCGATCTCCTCATCCGGGAAGTCGATAGCCGCCTCAACATAGATTCGCAGGTGAGTAAGTGCTTCCACTAAATGATTTACGCGCGCGGAAAAAGCGCCCTGCAACGAGTTCAGCGCCGAGCGTGCCGCCTGCTCGGAACTGGCGTCGATCAGGTCGGCAATCGCTTCTGCCTGGGCTAAATCGAGCTTATCGTTGAGGAAGGCGCGTTCGGAGAACTCGCCTGGCTGCGCAATGCGCACGCCGTGCAGCGCGACAATACGTTTCAGCAGCAAATCAAGGATCACCGGGCCGCCGTGGCCCTGCAATTCCAGCACATCTTCTCCGGTAAAAGAGTTCGGACCAGGAAACCACAGCGCGATCCCCTGATCGAGCGCGTTGCCATCGGCGTCACGAAATGGCAGATAGTCGGCGTAACGGGGCTTCGGCAGTTTGCCCAGCAGCTGTTGCGCGACGTCGGCCGCTTTGGCGCCGGAAACGCGCAGGATACCGACGCCGCCGCGTCCCGGAGGTGTCGCCTGGGCGACGATCGTATCGCTATGGCTCATGTTTAACTCTCTTTTGCTGCAAAAAAATAAGGCGGTCAATTGACCGCCTTATGATATCTCAAGGGCGGCGAGAACGCCGCCCCTTCGTAGTCCGTATCGAATTACGCTTTTTTCTTGTCGCGGCTATGCAGGCCACGTTTTTCCAGGCCGCGATAAATCAGCTGCTGCTGGATAATGGTTACCAGGTTGCTGACGATGTAGTACAGCACCAGACCTGACGGGAACCACAAGAAGAACACGGTGAAGATAACCGGCATAAAGGTCATGATCTTCTGCTGCATCGGATCGGTCACGGTGGTCGGTGACATCTTCTGAATGAAGAACATGGTCACGCCCATCAGGATCGGCAGGATGTAGTACGGGTCCTGCGCGGCGAGGTCATGAATCCACAGTGCAAACGGCGCATGACGCAGTTCAACCGAGCCCATCAGCATGTAATACAGCGCAAGGAAGATTGGCATCTGAATAATCAGCGGGAAGCAGCCACCCAGCGGGTTGACCTTCTCGGCTTTATACAGCGCCATCATCTCCTGGGACATTTTCTGCTTATCGTCACCTAAACGCTCACGCATCGCCGCCATTTTTGGCTGCAGCATGCGCATTTTCGCCATCGAGGTGTACTGCGCTTTGGTCAGCGGGTACATGATGCCGCGCACGATAAAGGTGATAACGATAATGGAGAAGCCCCAGTTACCGATAAAGCTGTGCAGGAACTTCAGCAGCTTAAACAGCGGCTGAGAGATAAACCACAGCCAGCCGTAATCCACAGTCAGATCGAGGTGCGGAGCAACCGCAGCCATCTTGTCCTGGATTTCCGGGCCAACCCACAGGGTTGCTGCAAGGTTCTGCTGCGCGCCCGGCGCCACGGTAACCGGCGTCGATTTGTAGCCAACCGCTGCAATGCCGTTGCCAAGGTTAGTGGTATACAGTGAGTTATTGCCAGTGGTCATCGGCACCCATGCGGTAGCAAAGTACTGCTGCAGCATCGCCACCCAACCGTTGGCGGTTGAGGTGCTCAGGTTCTCGTTATCGGCAATTTTATCAAATTTGTATTTTTCATACTTTGACTCGCTGGTGGAGTAAGCCGCACCGCGGAAAGTATGTAATGCAAAGTTATTGCTACCAGTGTCACGATGCTTCGGCAGGTCGATGGTTTGCTTCAGCTGACCAAACATCGCCACTTCCAGCGGCTGCTGCGTGGTGTTGTTCACCTGATAATCGACGCCAATCGCATATTCACCGCGCTTCACCACGAAAGTCTTGGTGTATACCGCACCATTTTCCGCAGTGAAAATCATCGGGATACGCAACTCGCTCTGACCCGGGGCCAGTTCGAAGTGATCCTGCTGGGTGGTAAACAGTGGACGCGCGCCGTTAGACGGGTTGTCCGGACCGTTACGCCCGGTCAGGCCACTCTGTGCCTGGTAGACGAAAGACGGTGTGGTTTCCAGCAGCTGGAACGGCTGATCAGAACCCAGTTTGTCCGGGTAAGTCAGCAGCAGAGCCTGTTCGATATCACCACCGCGGGTATTGATGTTCAAAGACAGGACATCAGTCTTAACGGTGATCGTCTTACCCTGACCGCTGGCTGGAACGCCCTGGTTGGCGGCATCACCTGCTGCGCTGGTCGTGTTTTGTGTGGTCTGGGTCTGCTGTGGCTGCGGAGCGTTGTCCGTCTGCCAGGCTTGCCAGATCATAAAAGACACGAACAGAAAAGCGATGAGAAAAAGATTACGTTGCGAATCCATCGTTAATGTTCTCTGTTATCGTCGGTTTTGGGCGGCACCGGATCGTCGCCACCTGGGTTCAAAGGGTGGCATTTTAATACGCGTTTCACTGTCAACCAACTGCCTTTTATCACACCAAACCTGCGCAATGCCTCAATACCGTATTGAGAGCAGGTTGGATGAAAGCGGCAGTGAGGTCCTAACAGCGGACTGATAACGCGCTGATACACACGTATCAGCGCAATCAGGAGCCGCGAGCCAGACGACAGTGACGACGCCATAGTTTCTCCAACGCTTCCGCCAGCGCACGATTATCCAGATCAGCAACCCCTTTCTTCGCCACTACCACAAAATCCATTGACGGCAGTTCGTGTTGTCGCAGGCGAAAGCTTTCGCGGGTCAATCGCTTGATCCGGTTACGCTCATGCGCACGTTTAACATTTTTTTTAGCGACGGTAAGACCGATGCGGGGATGCCCCAGCGCGTTAAGGCGGCCGAGAATGGTAATTTGCGGCATGCCAGCCCGTTGTGGCTGCTGGAAGACGAAAGTGAAATGAGTGGGAGTTAACAAACGTAACTCCCTGGGAAATGCGAGCTTAACCACTCAGGGTTAGCTTTATTACTTGGAAACGGTCAGACGAGAACGGTTTTTAGCACGACGACGTGCCAGAACCTGACGACCATTTTTTGTTGCCATACGAGCACGGAAGCCGTGTGAACGGTTGCGCTTCAGTACGGACGGTTGAAAAGTGCGTTTCATGGCGATTTCTACCTAAACTTGAAAAAAATTTCACTTGGTGACGCGTGTATGGGCCAGTAAATATGACCGACGCCTCAGTGTGTCTTTAATAAAGAGGCGGGATTGTAATAATTGTACAGTCCAGAGTCAATTTACTTCGCATTATGGCGCGTCCTGATGTCCCGGGTTGACCCGTAAAACCAGCCAAATCGGGCCAGAGCGCAACACGTCGGGGCGAGAATTATACGGCGTCCATTATAAAGCGCAAGGATCGGCCAGGATCTTATCGCGATCGTTTGCGAGGAATTTACGCGAAAACGTGATGGCGCCAGGAAAAATCACCGAATCCGGACGATCCTGAATGCCTTTTAAGCAGGGTGGCGTACACTTATCAGCCTGTGGATAAAATGGATCAAAACTGTGTAGAAAGTGAAGATCTCTGGCGCGCTTTGCGCTATGATCCGCCCTTCCGCTAACGATCCTTCCGTCGATCGCGATCGGATTAACCGCAGATAGCGGTTCGCATGCGTTACGTCTGCATGCGTCAACAATGATTAAATTATCGTTTCAGCGCCTTTTTCTTATCGATTTTGTTCGAGTGGAGTCCGCCGTGTCACTTTCGCTATGGCAACAGTGTCTTGCCCGCCTGCAGGATGAGCTACCTGCCACAGAATTCAGCATGTGGATACGCCCGCTACAGGCCGAACTGAATGACAATACACTGGCCTTGTATGCACCAAACCGGTTTGTACTCGACTGGGTTCGTGATAAATACCTGAATAATATCAACGGACTGTTAAATGAATTCTGCGGCGCGGACACACCGTTGCTGCGTTTTGAAGTGGGCAGTAAACCGGTAACGCGCACCATCAGTCAGCCCGTTGCCGCCAGCGCCAGCTTCAGCGCGCCACCTGCTCCGGCGGGGATCCGCCCGGCGCCATCACGTCCAAGCTGGGATAATGTTCCGGCCCCGGCCGAGCTTTCATACCGTTCGAACGTCAACACCAAACATAACTTCGACAACTTTGTTGAAGGTAAATCAAACCAGCTGGCGCGCGCGGCTGCGCGTCAGGTCGCCGATAATCCGGGTGGTGCGTATAACCCGCTGTTTCTGTATGGCGGCACTGGCCTGGGTAAAACGCACCTGCTGCACGCGGTAGGTAATGGCATTATGGCGCGCAAGCCGAATGCCAAAGTGGTGTATATGCACTCCGAGCGCTTTGTGCAGGATATGGTGAAAGCGCTGCAAAATAATGCCATTGAAGAGTTCAAGCGCTATTATCGTTCTGTCGATGCGCTGCTGATCGATGACATTCAGTTCTTTGCCAATAAAGAGCGTTCGCAGGAAGAGTTTTTCCACACCTTTAATGCGCTGCTGGAAGGTAATCAGCAGATCATTCTGACCTCGGATCGTTATCCAAAAGAGATCAACGGGGTGGAAGATCGTCTTAAGTCGCGCTTTGGCTGGGGCCTGACGGTGGCGATCGAGCCACCGGAGCTGGAAACCCGCGTCGCGATTCTGATGAAAAAAGCCGATGAAAACGACATTCGCCTGCCGGGCGAAGTGGCGTTCTTTATTGCCAAGCGTTTACGCTCTAATGTGCGTGAACTGGAAGGCGCACTGAACCGTGTGATTGCTAACGCCAACTTCACTGGTCGCGCGATTACCATCGATTTCGTGCGCGAAGCGCTGCGCGATCTGCTGGCGCTGCAGGAAAAGCTGGTCACCATCGATAATATTCAGAAGACGGTGGCCGAGTACTATAAAATCAAAGTGGCTGATTTGCTCTCCAAACGTCGCTCCCGTTCAGTGGCGCGTCCGCGCCAGATGGCGATGGCGATGGCGAAAGAGCTGACCAACCACAGTTTGCCGGAAATCGGTGATGCTTTCGGGGGTCGCGACCATACGACCGTGCTGCATGCCTGCCGTAAAATAGAGCAGCTACGCGAAGAGAGTCACGACATTAAAGAAGATTTCTCAAATTTAATCAGAACATTATCTTCCTGACGCTATGAAATTTATTGTAGAACGCGAGCATTTACTCAAGCCATTACAGCAAGTCAGCAGCCCACTGGGCGGCCGTCCAACGCTGCCTATCCTTGGCAACCTGCTGCTGCAGGTGAATGAAGGCAGCCTGTTGCTGACTGGCACTGATTTAGAAATGGAAATGGTAGCGCGTGTGGCGCTATCGCAGGCGCATGAGCCGGGGGCAACCACCGTGCCGGCGCGTAAATTTTTCGATATCTGTCGTGGTCTGCCTGAAGGGGCGGAGATCACAGTGGTGCTGGAAGGTGACAGAATGCTGGTGCGCTCAGGCCGCAGCCGCTTCTCATTGTCCACCTTGCCAGCCAGCGATTTCCCGAATCTCGACGACTGGCAGAGTGAAGTTGAATTCACCCTGCCGCAGGCCACCATGAAACGCCTGATTGAAGCCACGCAGTTTTCGATGGCGCATCAGGACGTGCGTTACTATCTGAACGGCATGCTGTTTGAAACTGAAGGTGAAGAGCTGCGTACGGTCGCCACCGACGGTCACCGTCTGGCGGTCTGTTCAATGCCAGTGGGTCAGGCGCTGCCGAACCATTCGGTGATCGTGCCGCGTAAAGGGGTGATAGAGCTGGTGCGTCTGCTTGACGGTGGCGATACGCCGTTACAGGTGCAGATCGGCAGCAATAATATCCGTGCGCATGTCGGCGACTTTATCTTCACCTCTAAACTGGTGGATGGTCGTTTCCCTGACTACCGTCGCGTATTGCCGAAAAATCCGGATAAAACCCTCGATGCGGGCTGCGATCTGCTGAAGCAGGCTTTTTCCCGTGCGGCGATTCTTTCAAACGAGAAGTTCCGCGGTGTTCGCCTCTATATCAGCGAAAATCAGCTGAAAATCACCGCCAATAACCCGGAGCAGGAAGAAGCGGAAGAGATCCTCGACGTCACCTATGGCGGCACCGATCTGGAAATTGGCTTTAACGTCAGTTACGTGCTGGATGTGCTGAACGCGCTGAAATGTGAAAATGTGCGTTTACTGCTGACCGATTCGGTTTCCAGCGTGCAGATCGAAGATGCAGCCAGTCAGTCGGCGGCGTATGTCGTGATGCCAATGCGCTTGTAATTGGCGAATTTGTCACCATATTGTAGGGGAGGCGTTCTCGCCTCCCGTACCAATGGTTTGCACAGTGTCCGCCATCATTAAGGGAGCCGATAGCGGCTCCCCTACAGCGTCGTGGAATATCTTTACCTATGGCTTTAACCCGCCTTCTTATCAAAGACTTTCGTAATATTGAAAATGCGGATCTCGCGCTTGCGCCAGGTTTTAACTTTTTAGTTGGCGCCAATGGCAGCGGCAAAACCAGCGTGCTGGAAGCCATTTACACCCTTGGCCATGGGCGCGCGTTTCGCAGTTTGCAGGCCGGACGCGTGATTCGTCACGATCAGGATGCCTTTATCCTGCATGGACGTATCGACGGCGCGGACCGTGAAATCTCGCTCGGCCTGACCAAAAATCGTCAGGGCGACAGCAAAGTGCGTATCGACGGCAGCGACGGCCATAAAGTGGCGGAGCTGGCGCAGTTACTGCCGATGCAGCTGATTACGCCGGAAGGTTTTACCTTGCTTAATGGCGGGCCAAAATACCGCCGTGCCTATATTGACTGGGGCTGTTTTCATAACGAACCGGGCTTCTTTAACGCCTGGAGTAATCTGCGTCGCCTGCTCAAGCAGCGTAACGCGGCGTTGCGCCAGGTCTCCCGTTACCAGCAGATCCGTGCATGGGATCAGGAACTGGCGCCGCTGGCGGAGCAGATCAGCCAGTGGCGCGCGCAATACAGCGAGGCGATCGCGGCGGATATTACCGCCACCTGCGCCCAGTTTCTGCCGGAGTGCCAGCTCAGTTTCTCTTTCCAGCGCGGCTGGGATAAAGAGAGTGACTATGCCGAACTGCTGGAACGGCAGTTCGAACGCGATCGTGCGTTAACCTATACCGCCAGCGGCCCCCATAAAGCGGATTTTCGTATTCGTTCTGAGGGGACGCCGGTGGAAGATTTACTGTCGCGCGGGCAATTAAAGCTGCTGATGTGTGCTTTACGCCTGGCGCAGGGTGAGTTTCTCACCCGACAGAACGGGCGACGTTGCCTGTATCTGATAGATGATTTTGCCTCTGAGCTGGATGAGAGTCGTCGTCGCCTGTTAGCGACGCGTCTGAAGGCCACTCAGGCCCAGGTTTTCGTCAGCGCCATCGGCGCAGAGCATGTCATCGATATGACTGACGAAAAGGGCAAGATGTTCCACGTAGAACAGGGTAAAATAGCGGTTCAACCTGAAGATTAAATGAGCGAGAAACGTTGATGTCGAATACTTATGACTCCTCAAGTATCAAAGTTCTGAAAGGGCTTGATGCGGTACGCAAACGCCCGGGTATGTATATCGGCGATACGGATGACGGCACCGGTCTGCATCACATGGTATTCGAGGTAGTGGATAACGCCATTGACGAAGCACTCGCCGGGCACTGTTCAGATATTACTGTGACTATTCATGCTGATAACTCAGTATCCGTACAGGATGATGGCCGTGGTATTCCGACCGGCATTCATGAAGAAGAGGGTGTCTCTGCCGCTGAAGTTATCATGACGGTATTGCATGCCGGCGGTAAGTTCGATGATAACTCGTATAAAGTTTCCGGTGGTCTGCATGGCGTAGGTGTGTCAGTGGTTAACGCCCTGTCACAGAAGCTGGAGCTGACCATTCGCCGTGAAGGCAAAGTTCATCAGCAGGTTTACGTACATGGCGTGCCACAGGCGCCGCTGGCGGTCTCGGGTGAAACCGACCTTACCGGTACTCGCGTGCGTTTCTGGCCAAGCCATGAAACCTTTACCAACGTCATTGAATTTGAATATGAAATTCTGGCGAAGCGTCTGCGTGAACTTTCGTTCCTGAACTCCGGCGTTTCCATTCGTCTGGAAGATAAGCGCGACGGCAAAAGCGATCACTATCACTACGAAGGCGGTATCAAGGCGTTCGTGGAGTATCTGAATAAAAACAAAACGCCAATCCACCCGAATGTGTTCTATTTCTCCACCGAGAAAGATGGCATTGGCGTGGAAGTGGCGTTGCAGTGGAATGATGGTTTCCAGGAAAACATCTACTGCTTTACCAACAATATCCCACAGCGCGACGGTGGCACCCACCTCGCGGGCTTCCGCGCGGCAATGACCCGTACGCTGAACGCCTATATGGATAAAGAAGGCTACAGCAAAAAAGCTAAAGTCAGCGCCACCGGTGACGATGCGCGTGAAGGCCTGATTGCCGTCGTATCGGTAAAAGTGCCGGATCCGAAGTTCTCTTCACAGACCAAAGATAAACTGGTGTCATCTGAAGTAAAAACCGCAGTCGAGACGCAGATGAACGAACGTCTGGTCGAGTATCTGCTGGAAAATCCGGGCGATGCGAAAATCGTGGTCGGTAAAATCATCGATGCGGCCCGTGCGCGTGAAGCGGCGCGTCGCGCCCGTGAAATGACCCGTCGTAAAGGCGCGCTGGACCTGGCGGGCTTGCCAGGCAAACTGGCGGACTGTCAGGAGCGCGACCCGGCGCTGTCTGAAATCTACCTGGTGGAAGGGGACTCGGCTGGCGGCTCCGCCAAGCAGGGTCGTAACCGTAAGAACCAGGCGATTCTGCCGCTGAAAGGTAAAATCCTGAACGTGGAGAAAGCGCGTTTCGACAAAATGCTCTCTTCACAGGAAGTGGCGACGCTGATTACCGCGCTGGGCTGCGGCATTGGCCGTGATGAATACAACCCGGACAAACTGCGTTATCACAGCATCATTATCATGACCGATGCCGACGTCGATGGTTCGCATATCCGTACGCTGCTGTTGACCTTCTTCTATCGTCAGATGCCGGAAATTGTTGAGCGCGGCCATATCTTTATTGCGCAGCCGCCGCTGTACAAAGTGAAGAAAGGCAAGCAGGAACAGTATATTAAAGACGACGAAGCGATGGATCAGTATCAGATCGCCATTGCACTCGACGGCGCGACGCTGCATATCAATGCCGATGCGCCAGCGCTGGGCGGCGAGCAGCTGGAAACGCTGGTTTCCGAGTTCAACGCCACGCAGAAAATGATCAAGCGTATGGAACGTCGTTATCCGCTGGCCCTGCTTAATGCGTTGATTTACCACCCGACGCTGAGCGAGCTGAAGGAAGAAACGGCGGTGCAGAGCTGGATTGAAGGGCTGGTGAACTATCTCAATGAGAAAGATCAGCACGGCAGCAGCTACAGCGCCGTAGTTCGTGAAAACCGCGAGCTGCACCTGTTTGAGCCGGTTCTGCGTATCCGTACCCATGGCGTTGACACCGATTATCCACTGGATAACGAGTTTATGCTGGGCGGCGAGTACCGCAAAATCTGTGCGCTGGGTGAGAAACTGCGCGGCCTGATCGAAGAAGATGCGTTTATCGAACGTGGCGAGCGTCGTCAGCCGGTTGCCAGCTTTGAACAGGCGCTGGAGTGGCTGGTGAAAGAGTCACGTCGCGGTCTGTCAGTACAGCGCTACAAAGGTCTGGGCGAAATGAACCCGGAGCAGCTATGGGAAACCACCATGGATCCGGGCAGCCGCCGTATGCTGCGCGTGACGGTGAAAGACGCCATCGCTGCTGACCAGCTGTTCACCACCCTGATGGGGGATGCAGTTGAACCACGCCGTGCGTTTATCGAAGAGAACGCTCTGCGCGCAGCGAACATCGATATCTGATTTGCTGCGGATCACTGTATCAGCCTGATAAAAAGGAACGGCCCTGGCCGTTCCTTTTTTTATGCCGTTTTAGTTATCCATTGCCGTTACGGCTGGTCATTGTGAGCTGAATCGCGCTAGCATGGATGAAAACCGTTAGCTGACGAGGATGTTATGGCGATAAAACTGATTGCGATCGATATGGACGGCACGCTGCTTAATCATCAACACAACATTACCCCACGGGTGAAAGAGGCGATTGGCCGCGCGCGTGAGAAAGGGGTGTATGTGGTGCTGGCGACGGGCCGCCCTTATATCGGTGTGGCGCGCTATCTGCTGGAGCTGGATTTGCAGCAGGAAGGCCAGTTCTGTATCACCAATAATGGCGCCCTGGTTCAGCGCGCGGTTAACGGCGACTGCATCGCCGAAGTCACCATCTCCTTTGATGACTATCTCTATTTTGAACAACTTGCACGTCAGTTAGGCGTTCATTTCCATGCGCTGGATAAATCACTGCTGTATACCGCTAATCAGGATATCAGCGAATATACCGTACACGAGGCTGCGCTGACCGGCATGCCGCTGCGTTACCGCAGTGTGGCGGAGATGGATCGCACGCTGACCTTCCCGAAAGTTATGATGATTGATCAGCCGGCGTTGCTGGATAGCGCCATTGCGCGTATCCCGGCGGAACTGCATGAAAAATACACCATAATGAAAAGCGCGCCTTACTACCTCGAAATCCTGAATAAACAGGTAAATAAAGGCGCGGGCGTCAAAGCGCTGGCCGATCAGCTGGGCCTGGCGCGGGAAGAGATTATGGCTATCGGTGACCAGGAGAACGATCTGGCGATGCTGGAGTTTGCCGGCACTGGCGTGGCGATGGGCAACGGTATTGATGCGGTAAAAGCGATCAGCCAGTTTGTCACTAAAACCAATATGGAAGATGGCGTGGCGCTGGCCATCGAGAAGTTTGTGCTGTAATGGCTGCAGTTTGCTGGCATCTCTGTCCTGATGCCAGCGAATGTTTTACCCTTAGTGCATGCCTCGCTAAGGGTAACCCCGATGACGGAAAAACAGCTTACTTTTGATGACCGGAACCATCAGCTCACCAATATCAATGTCTGGACCGCCGACAGCCAGTGGCTGGTCTACGATCTGCGCCCCTCCGGCGCCTCCTTTACCAGCCTGACCATTGAGCGCATTAATACCCGCACGGCGGTGACTGAAGTGTTATATCAGGCCAGCCAGGGGGCGCATGTCGGCGTGGTGACCGCCAGTCCCGATTTACCGCCGCGTTACGTCTGTATTCACGGCCCGGAAAACCCCGATGCATACTGGCAGTATGATTTCCATCATCGTCGCGGCGTCATCGTCCAAAATGGGGTGGCGGAAAACCTTGATGCCTGCGATATCACCCCGCCTTTTACGCCCGGTGCGCTACGCGGCGGCTCGCATGTGCATGTTTTTAGCCCCGACGGTTCGCGTCTGAGTTTTACCTATAACGATCATGTAATGCATGAGTGGGATAGCGCCGAAGATTTGCGTAACGTCGGGGTTGCGGTGCCGCTGCATGCGGTTTGTCCGCGCAAACAGCATCCGCGTGAATATGATGGCAGCCACTTCTGCGTACTGGTCAGCCAGACTACCGCCACACCGACACCGGGCAGCGATGAGATCAATCGCGCTTATGAAGAGGGCTGGATTGGCGCTGAAGGTTACCGTAAGCCGGATGGCAGCCAGCAGCGCTGGGCGCTGGCATTTATTGGCGATACGCTGGCCAGCAATGGTGAGAAGCTTCCCGAAGTCTTTATCGTCGATCTGCCGGCAAAAATGCAGGATTACGCGCTGGCGGGCGATCAGCCGCTGGAAGGCAGCGCAACGCGCTTACCGGCACCACCGCAGGGCGTAAAACAGCGGCGGCTGACCTTCAGCGCCGGGCGTCGCTATCCCGGCGTGGTCAGCCAGCCGCGCCACTGGTTGCGCGCCTCACAGGATGGCAGCGCGATTGCTTTTCTGATGAAAGATGATGCCGGTGTGGTTCAGCTGTGGACCATCTCGCCAGACGGCGGCGCACCGCAGCAGATTAGTGACAGCCGCAACGATATTCAGTCCGCGTTTAGCTGGCATCCTGACGGGAAAGCGGTGGCGCTGATATGTGATAACAGCGTCATGCTGTGTGAGATAGCCAGCGGCAAAATGCGGCGAGTCACGGCGCGCAGCGATCAGGCGCCGAGTGGCGATGCGGTGGTGATATCGCCGGATGGCCAGCAGGTGGCGTTTATGCGCGATATCAACGGCTATCGCCAGATCTTTACGGCTGCACTGAGTTAGACGCCATCGGCGCTGCGGTTTTCAGGCTGTCCTCGGTATGCGCCAGTTTTTCACTGCGCAGCACGCGCTCGCGCGGTGAATCTTGACTTTTATCATCGTCGGAACGCAGGTAATCCCACGGCAGCAGCACCGTGTCCATTACCGCGGAGAACGGCAGATCGATCACCGCCAGCGGTTTCAGCGCCCAGCTGGTATCACTGTCAGCGATAATCGCAGCGCTGGCGCGGGTGCCGGGGTAATAACCCTGGTTTGGCCCGGTATGGGACATTACGCTTGAACAACCTGTGGTGCCTGCCAGTGAGCAGCAGGCGAATAAACCGGCTAAATGGAAACGGCTAATAGCTTTCATCTCTGATTATCCCTTCAGTCATGGACATAATGCCTGGCTGAGTCTCTCCGTCGTCAGGCAGGGAAACTTCCCGGTTACTCTGTGGTAACTCTGGCCCGATTTCCGACGGAATCTCAGCTGAGTGTATGCCATTCGCAGCATTATGGTTAAAAAAATTACAGCATTGGCTCTTGAAAGCGGCAAGATAGTCACCATTTTTAAATCAAGGTCACAAAGAGTATGCCGACAGGGTACGGCTTTGATGACTGGCAACCTGTCCGTTGTGGAAGGTTGTGATGACAACTCGCTGAAAATCAGGAGCTATTACTTATGCGTAACTTTGATCTCTCTCCACTTTACCGTTCTGCCATTGGTTTCGACCGTCTGATTAACCTGCTGGAATCCAATCAGGGCCAGAGCAACGGCGGTTATCCTCCCTATAATGTGGAGCTGGTGGATGAAAATCACTACCGAATTACGATTGCGGTGGCGGGTTTTGCCCAGAGTGAACTGGATATCACCTCCCACGACAATCTGCTGATTGTGCGCGGCGCCCATGCGGAAGAGCAGCAACCTGAACGCCAGTATCTGTATCAGGGGATCGCCGAGCGGAATTTCGAACGCAAATTCCAGCTTGCCGAACATGTGCATGTGCGTGATGCGCGTTTAGAGAACGGCCTGCTGTATATCGATCTGGAACGAGTCGTGCCGGAATCGATGAAGCCACGCCGGATTGAAATTCTGAAATAGCGTTAAGTGCGGGGGCCAGCCAGATGCTGGCCCCACTGTTATTGCTGATGCTGCTGCCGCGTAACGCGGGCGGAGGTCAGTAAACCACCAAATACATTCAGCAGTAATCCCGCAATAATGATCGCCGCACCGGTAAGCTGCATTACCGACAGCGTTTCATCCAGCAGCAACGCCGCACTGAGTATCCCCACCACCGGCACCAGCAACGCCAGCGGCGCTACCCGCCAGGTTTCATAGCGACTCAGCAGATTCCCCCAGATGGCATAACCGACGATGGTGGCGATAAACGCCAGGTAAATCAGCGACAGAATGGTGGAAGCATTAATATTGACCAGACTGAGCACCATCGCCTGCGGCCCTTCGTACAGCCATGAACAGACAAAAAATGGCACCACTGGCACCAGCGCACTCCACACCACCAGCGACATCACCGGCACCCGGCTATTACGCATAATCACCTTATTGGTGATATTGCCCAGCGCCCAGGAGAGTGCGGCGCCCAGCGTCAGCAACAGCGTCACCAGCGTAATGCCACTGCCGCTCTGGTTCTGCATTCCGGCCTGCGCCAGCACCAGCATGCCTGCTGCCGCCACCAGAATGCCGGCGATATGATTCCAGCGCAGTTTTTCTGACAGCATTACTGCGCCCAGCAGAATGGTGAAAAAGGCCTGTGCCTGAATCACCAGCGAGGCAATACCCGCGGGCATTCCCAGCTTGATGGCGAGAAACAGAAAGGCGAACTGACCAAAACTGATGGTCATGCCATAAACCACCAGCCATTTGAGCGGGATTTTGGGTGGTTTGACAAAGAAAATCGCTGGCAGCGCCACCAGCGCGAAACGCAAACCGGCCAGAAGAAATGGCGGCATATCGTGAAGACCCACTTTAATAACGACAAAATTCACCCCCCAGGCAATCACCACACAGAGAGCCAGCAACATATCTTTGACCGACATAACACTTTCCTTTTTCGACGCGCGGGTTATGCGTTAGCAGTAACCGGCGCGGAAATCTCACCACAACATTCAGTGCCAACCACACGGAAATAGTCATCGGCGTTAAGCGCAATCGACTTATCCAGTTCACCGGCGTTAAAGAACAGCTCACCGGCGCTGCGCATACGTTGATCAACCAGCAAGGCTAGCTCGCTGGCAAAACTGAACGGCGGAACCGCGCCCATCACGCACTGGGTCAGCTCCTGCGCCACTTCCGGCGGCGCAAAACTCGATTTTTTGCCATCCATCAGTTTCGCCACCGCTTTGAAATTGACCTTGCTGTCGCCGGGAATAATCGCCAGCACATAGCGTACTGGCGCGGCGCCGGCAATCACCTGCAATACCATCGCTTTCGCCGCCTGCTCCGGCGCATTACCACGGATGGCGCTGATCAGCTCGGTGCGGCCTTCTGGCGGATGCTCAATCACCCGGAAGTTCGCGTGATTTTTTTCCAGCAGCGCTACAATTTTTTCAAAGGTATTCATTGGCTTATTCCTTTATCCCGGGCGGCGGGAGTGCCGACCCGTGTCAGTGTTAACTCCAGGCAATCGCATTCTTCATTTTTTTGTCGGTTAAACCGAAGAAGAACCCCATCGTGATGCGGGTATCGCCGGATACCCGGTCGATTTCGTGGTAGTAGGCGGGGTTAAAAATATAGACATCGCCTTTGCGCGGACTGAATTCACAGGTTTCACAGTCATCCACTACCGCACTTTGATAACCCAGCTCACCCGGCGTTTTGAACTGCTCATCTTCCTGCTGCCATCTCTTCTTGTAGACGCGCAGCGCACCGCCGCTGTCGCACTCCTGCAGGCAGACCACACAGCTCAGCTGATGCAGGATATGGGTTACCGCCAGCCCGCTTTCGGCGGCATCCCGCACAATCAGATCGTTATGCAGCGGGTTGGCGACGCCGTCGGCATGAAAACGCACAATCGCGCCGGAATAGGTTCCCAGCTCCGGCTCCTGCGCGGTTTGCAGCGTTTCCAGCTTCAGCGCCTTCTTCACCCACTGATAGACATTCTCTTTGAGCGTCATCAATGAATCTGGCAACGACGGTTGCAGATCACGTAGCTCAGTAAAGTAGTTTCCCGGCGTTGCGGTATATTTCGCCAGATAGGGGCCGAGGGTGGTTAACGCGCCATTGGGATAGTGTGATACCCGTACTTTCTCACGGCATTGGGTTAAGTCTTCGACCACCGCCTGGCTGACATCCGTCGCCAGAAAACCGCGCAGCACCAGCAGCGGCACGCGGGCAGTAACGATATCGTCGAGCCAGGTGCTTTCAACAAACATGGTAGGATTAATAACGCGAATCTGATTGAAAATAGCCATGATCTACTCCGCAAAAGTTAATTCATGAAGTTCATGATTTTCCATCCGTCGCCATCCGGACGCGGTCGCCAGATCCGGGATAATTTCGGAGGAAATGTAGGTAGTCTTATTATCGTGATAGCAGTGCAAGGTGAAGTAGTGAGGAAAAGGGGTGTCATCGGGATACCATTGCCATGCCCAGGCTTTTTCGCGCGTAATAAAAAACGCATTGCCTGAACTGCCACCCGGCGCGACCTGCGCCATCTTCTCCTGCAGATAGTGACGGCTCATATCGGCGGGTGTGATGCGATCGACGATATATTGCAGATACTCCGCTGAGTCGAAGCTCGAAGCCTCCATCCCCAGATGCTGATGGATGGTTGGCAGAAAACCGTTATGCATCATGTACCACTGGGTATTGCCGCTGTTACGCAGCAACGGATGGGAAAACTGCCTGCCACTGTTTTTAGTTAGCGTCGCGTGGCGCACATGCACCGCCAGAAAATCGGTGCGGATCGCGCTGATATCGATGGTGGGCAACGCATCAGCAAAGGTGCCGGTTCCGTGCAAGGTGCGCACTTTTCCGTTATCCAGCCATAGACAGCCCCAGCCATTGGGGTGCTGTTTGATGGGCCCGTCATGTTGCGCTGTTTCACCGCAGCTCATGGCGCGCGCGGCATGCATTACGGCTTCAACGGAAAAGGCGCCCTGCGCCATAATCATCCTGCACATCGTAAATCCTCCCTGAGCGGCAGTGGGCTAAGTGTGGCGACAGCGTTAAACACGGCGATAATTTCGTGCTGATCTGGCGCGCAGAGGCGCAGGGTGCCGAGAATACCGGCGTGGCGGGTCAGATCGGCGTACAGGGTTGAGTCGCGGGAGACGCTAATCTGCGGTAATTTCAGCGGCGCCAGTACGCTGCCGCGCTGGTTCTGATGTACCCAGAACTCCGCTGCCGTCAGCTGGCTGGTCTGGCGCAGGCGCAGCTGGCCAACCGCCCGCGGGGTTTTCGCTGCTGGCAGCCCGGCGAAGCGTTTCCCCTGCTCAATATTAAACGCAATTTCTGCCCAGTTAAGGCCCGTCACCTCTTTCACCAGGTTCACCACCCCCATACCGGAGAGGCGAAAACCCATCTCAAGAAAGTGCGGTATCCCATCGACCACGATAAAGTCGATATGGAACGCCCCCTGGCGGTAGTCGAAGGTGTCGCAGCACAGGGCCATTA
Source organism: Winslowiella toletana (assembly GCF_017875465.1). Classification (NCBI taxonomy): domain Bacteria; kingdom Pseudomonadati; phylum Pseudomonadota; class Gammaproteobacteria; order Enterobacterales; family Erwiniaceae; genus Winslowiella; species Winslowiella toletana. Next base: position 2,359,156 of record NZ_JAGGMQ010000001.1, on the reverse strand, counting down.
ACGCGCTAAACGCTGGCGGTAGCTGGTGGGCTGCGACAGCGACGTGTCCCGACTCATAAAAGCTGGTGATGCCGTCTGCGCTTTTGACCGGCTCAATCAGCTTCTGACAGCAGGTCAGCGCATGGGGCACGCCGTTGCACACCACCCCCTGCAAGGAAAACTCCACGCCCTGCAGCCAGCTTTCGACGATAAAACCGGAAAAACAGCGGCCACCGTAGTTCATGGTGGTCACCAGTTTCTCCACCGCTCTGTCCAGTTCCTGCGCCGACTTCACCAGCCAGACGCCCAGCCCGCCGCCGCCATCCACTGGTTTAATCACGCAGGGATAGAGCAGCGCGTCGCGCGCATCACGAATGCTGATCGCTGAAGCAAAAAAACGAAACTCCGGCTGCGGCAAAGCGGAGTGCGTTTTGTTCAGCGCCATGCGCTGGGCATATTTATCCAGCGGAATAAAACTACGGCGATCGAGCGGGTCAGCCAGCATCTCGCGCACCCGTCCGGCGCTCTGGTTGTAGGCTTCAAATCCCGCCAGCACCACCTGTGGATGTTCAAGCAGACCGGCATTCATATACGCCTGCATCACTTCAAACGGGCTTTCCGGACGGTTAACGCGCAGAACCATATCGAACGGCAGTTCCAGACAAATCGACTGATAATCAACGTAATCGCCCATCTCAGCCAGCACGGTGAAATAGCCTTCGCGGCACGCCACTTCGCAGTAAGGATTCTGTCCGTCGCGGGTGGCGCCAATTTGCAGAAATATCTTTTTCATCTTTCGCCCTTAACGCATTAGCGTCCGGAGATCACTTCAGTGATGGCGTCCTGCAGAACGCCGTTATTAACCTGAATAATCATTTTGTGCGGGTCATAGCGCAGAATACGTGACAGCGGATCCTGCGGTTTACGATCCAGCAGTGAGGTCACCAGCGGGCTGCGGTAGCACTGACGCAGCTGGGCTAAGGTCAGCCCGGAGAGCTGTTCCAGCTGGCTGCACAGCTGCAGACTGACCGGTTCTTCGCTACTGGCTAACAGCGCAGTAATCTCGCCTGGCGGAATGTCGATATGTTGCCGGTTAAGATAGTCAGCGAGATGCTGGCCGCCGGCGGTAAAAGGCGACCAGATCATGCAAATCAGCTGCTCTGTCGACAGGCCAAAGGCATCAAGGGCAAACTGTGCCGCACGTTGTCGCTGCGCGGCGATGGCGTCATCATCCTGATAACGCGCCGCCATTTCAGCGATCAGATGCGGCGGAAAATCCTTCTGCTGCATCAGCCCGAGCGCAAAGCGCACATATTCGCGAATGCCTTCACCATAGCTGCGTTGCAGCAGGGTTTCTGCGCGCAGACCGCGAATATGCGCCATCAGCGTCGGGTTACCGCAGTCGGATTCGGAAAAACTGAACATCAGTTCGTCAAAACGGAACTGCATAAACTCGCTAAGCAATGCCCAGTGTTCCCCCGCCTCATAGGCGGTGTCCTGATAGATATTAAAAAACAGCGGGTCGCGCGGCAGCTGGTGGGTAATACGATGGGCCGGGGTGATATTGTCCGCGCCATAAATATGGCTGAAGTAGCGCTCCGCCACGCCATCCAGCGTCTGCAGAAAGCCGGAGAAACCGCGCCCTCTGGCCACTTCCGGCGCGTCAAACAGGCGTGAGAGGTGGCGCGCCCAGGCGAGATAGGCGGTCTGCTCTTCCGGGGAGTCGCCGGTAATAATAATATCCACGCCGCCATCATAGTGAGCGGCGAGGCCAAACGAGTTGACCATGCTAAGGTTGCAGGCGTTACAGAAGGTGGAGCGGGCATCGGCCTGAAAACGGTGGCCATTCATCAGCACATCGGTGCGATTCTGACGGCGCACGGAATCGGGCATCGGTAAATCGCGCGCGAAGCGGCGAATTAATAAACCATCGGTCAGTAAACATTCGACGTAATCATCATCATAAATATTTAATGCCTGATAGACGCGGTCAATATTTGCCATGACCTGGTCATTCATACCGGCATGGCGGTTGGTGCTGATGCGTAAACGAAAGGTTTCGCCTTTTTCCTGCCAGAGTAAACCCTGAATATAGCGTACCCATGCCACCATATAGCTGCTGTCTTTGCCGCCGCCATAAGCAAGTAATACTTTGTTATTGCTGATGTTAACTTGATCGGGAAGGGAAAGGATTAAACGTTTTGCACACTGCCTGGCTGACATAATAATTGCTTCAGAAAGATATGTTTCTATATCTTTCATCATCACAGAAAGGTTATTCATTTTGCCTTTTTCCTTTGGAAAATAAATACAGGGTTGCCCCGAATGGGGGGATGCAATTAAGTGCGTCCTCGTCCAAAAAAACCGCAAAGTTACCCGAAAACCTGTGATTCAAATTCATTATTGTTAAGCGCTTGATAGTTAAACTACTATCAAAGTAATCTCATGAATATGTACAGATCAGATCGATATGGGGTGGAACAGATGTCCATTGCTGGAACAGATCAGGAGAGTCAGGGAAGCCGTTACCGCCAGATTGCCGAGCAGATTAAACAGGCAATCCACGATGGTACGCTGCCGCCCGATACCCGTTTGCCTTCTGTGCGCACACTGGCAACCCAGTACAGTGTCAGCCTGACGACGGCGCTAAAAACGCTGCGTTCGCTGGAGGATGAGCATTACGCGGTGGCCAGACCCAAATCGGGATTCTTTGTCGCGCCATTAACCCGGCCGCAGCGCGATAAACTGGCGCTGCCGGAGCAGTCGCGCGAGATTGCGCCACTGGATGAGCAGACTGAACTGCATCTGGCGATGGTGGGCACCGACTGTCGTATCCGGCTCGATCTGGCGAACGGCGCCAGCTCACTCTATCCGATCAAAAAGATTGGTCTGCTGATGCGCCAGATGGGTTATACCAAACCCTTCCTGCTGGGAAATACGGTGAAAGGCACCGGCTATTCGCCGCTTAAAGCTGAAATTGCCCGGCGCGCCATTGATTATGGCTGCAATATTAATCCTGACGATATTCTGATTACCAATGGCTGTATTGAAGCCCTCTCGCTCTCTTTACGCGCCACGGTAAAGCCCGGCGATGTGGTGGCGGTGGAATCTCCCTGCTATTTTGTGCTGCTGCAAATGCTGCATAATTTAGATTTACGCGTGATTGAAGTGGAGGCCGGACCGGAAGGTTATATTCACGTGGAGAAATTAACCGCATTATTTAAACGCAAAGCGGTAAAAGCATTTGTCACGCTGGCGAATATTAATAACCCGCTGGGAAAAAGTATTCCCAACGAACAGAAAGCCTATATTGCCCGTCAGGCGGATGAAAATGACGTGATTATTATTGAGGATGATATTTTTGGTGATACCGCTTTTGGTGAACGCCGTCCTTTTCCGATGCGCGCCTTTAGCCCGAATGCGATTCTGTGCAGCGGATTCTCGAAAACCGTCGCGCCGGGGATCCGTATTGGCTGGGTATGCAGCAGCAACTATATGCGCAAAATCGCTTCGCTAAAATATACCTCGACGATGGGCACTTCGGTGCTGTCGCAGGCGGCTATCGCCGAGCTGCTGCGTAATGGCGGCTACGATGCCCATCTGCGCAAATTACGCCGTGAACTGGCGAATCAGATTAGCCATATGCGCCGCGCGGTGCTGCGCTATTTCCCGGCAGGCACCCGGGTTTCGGATCCGGAAGGTGGCTATGTGTTATGGGTCGAAATGCCGCCGCAGGCGTTGAATGTGCGGGCGCTGTTTATCAAGGCGCGTAATGCCGGGATTGGCATTGCGCCAGGCCATATTTTTGCCACCGATCATCGCTATGACCACTGTTTCCGGCTGAATGCCGGTTTTGGCTGGAATGAAGAAGTAGAGCAGGCGATTAAACAGCTGGCGCAGTGGTGTTCGCAGTCATTGGTTGAAATGTAGGGGCGGCGTTCTCGCCGCCCGTGCTGGCAATTTATACTGTTTCCGCGTGTGCGCGCTCAATCTCTTCCGCCAGAATACGGATGCCTTTCTCAATCGTCTCGCTGTCCGGCACATAGTTCATGCGCATGCACTGGTGGGTGTGCGGCCATTCATGTTCCAGTCCGGGGAAGAAGAAGTGGCCGGGCACCATCAGTACGCCACGCTGCTTCAGGCGCTGATAGAGCAGTTCGGTGCTAATCGGCAGATCCTGAAACCACAACCAGAGAAAAATCGCCCCTTCCGGTTTATGAATCAGGCAGCGATTTTCGGGTAGATAGCGACGAATAACTGCAATCGTCTGTTTAACGCGCTGCTGATAAAAAGGTTTAATCACCTGTTCAGACAGGCGTAACAGATCGCCACGCTTAATCATCTCGGTGGCGATAGCCGGTCCGATACTGCCCGGCGCGAGGCTGATAATGCCATTCATATTGCTGATCGCGGAGATCACTTTCTCATCGGCAATAATAATGCCGCAGCGTGAGCCCGGCAGGCCCAGTTTCGACAGGCTCATGTACAGGATAATATTCGGATTCCACAGCGGGCGTACTTCGCTAAAAATAATCCCCGGGAACGGCACGCCGTAAGCGTTATCGATCAGCAGCGGAATATCGTGCTGTTGCGCCAGCACATCGAGTTTCATCAACTCTTCGTCGGTAATCACATTACCGGTGGGATTGGTCGGGCGTGAGACGCAGATTAAGCCGGTATCGTCGGTGATCTGCAAATGCTCGAAATCGACGTGGTATTTAAACTGTCCTTCCGGCAGCAGTTCGATATTGGGCTTTGCCGAAACAAACAGATCTTCATCGAGGCCAGCATCGGCATAGCCGAGATATTCTGGCGCCAGCGGAAACAGCACGCGCTTTTTACTGCCGTCGGCACGGCGACCGGCATACAGGTTAAACAGATAGAAAAACGCGCTCTGGCTGCCGTTGGTCAGGGCGATATTTTGCGGCGAAATCTGCCAGCCCAGCTCTTCGCGCAGCATCTCCGCCAGCGCATCCAGCAGCACCGCTTTGCCGCGTGGACCATCATAGTTGCACAGCGCGTCGGTCAGTTTGCCTTCATCATGCATCTGTTGCAGTAACTGCTGAAAGTAGTCATTCATTGCCGGAATTTGCGCCGGATTACCGCCGCCCAGCATTACCGCACCAGGCGTGCGTAAACCTTCGCCCATATCTTCCATCAGGCGGGCAATGCCTGAATGGCGTGTAAATTTGTCACCAAAAGCCGAAAAGGTCATAACGTGTAAATCATTTGTTATCGCAAAGGGTCAATCACCATAACGCCGCGCTAAAAGGGGTGCAATGGCTATCGTGTGGCGGGATGTGAACTTCGCGGATGGGCGCGGGCCGAGAAAACGCCGTTATGACATATCGTGGAAATTATCGGGACGGGCGGCGAGAACGCCGCCCCTACGCTTAATTAATGTAGGGGCGGCGTTCTCGCCGCCCGTGATACGGATTTGCACCGCACGTAATGGCAGCGTTCTCGCCGCCCGCTGACAGCATTATTTCAACAGCTGAGGGTTAACGCAGTTCTTCTCAACTTTACCGGTCAGCGCGGCGATCAGGTTATCTACCGCATCTTTCGCCATACCATAACGTGTCTCATGGGTAGCGGAGCCGATATGCGGCAGCGCCACCACATTTGGCAGCTTCAGCAGCGGAGAGCTGGCCGGCAGCGGTTCCTGTTCAAAGACGTCAAGACCAGCGGCATAGATAGTGCCATCTTTCAGCGCGGCGATCAGCGCCTGCTCATCAACCACCGGGCCACGTCCGGCATTAATCAGAATCGCGCTCGGTTTCATTTTCGCCAGCTGCTCACGGCCAATCAGATGATGAGTCTGCTCGGTCAGCGGCAGGCTGATACAGAGGAAATCGGACTCTTTCAGCAGCGTATCAAGATCGCAGTACTGGGCGTCAAAGCGCTGTTCCGCTTCTTCATGATGCTTACGCGCGTTATACAGAATCGGCATGCTAAAACCGAAGTGGGCGCGCTGCGCCAGCGCCAGGCCGATACGACCCATCCCCAGAATCCCCAGTTTTTTATGATGCACATCGATGCCGAACCAGTCCGGCCCGACGCTGCTCTGCCATTCGCCAGCTTTCACCCGCTCCGCAACGTCCACCACGCGGCGGGCGGATGCCAGCACCAGCGCCATCATGGTGTCCGCCACGGTTTCGGTCAGCACGGTTGGCGTATGCATCAGCACCACACCGCGCTGATTCAGCGCATCAACGTCAAAATTGTCATAGCCCACTGAAACGGTCGACGCCGCGCGCAGTTTTGGCGCTTTCGCCAGAAACTCGCCGTCCACTTTGCCGCCGGAACCGAGAATGCCTTCCGCTGATTGCAGCACATCGGCATATTTCGCGATATTTTCTGGCGTCAGACCGCTGATTTCGGTGACGGAAAAGTGTTGGTCAAGACGCTGGCGTAAATCGTCAGGTAAGGACTTATACAGCACCACTGAAGGTTTCATGCGTGTCTCCCTGTTAAAAGCATGTTGGGCGGCAAGTTTGCCGCCCTGGATAATGTTAACCACGGGGCCGCTTTCAGGCGTGTTTTGCGCCCGGGCCGACCGCTGGCTGTTGATCACCGGCGGGTTTAACAATAAGCGTAAGCCAGACCGCAACCAGCAGCGCAGCGCCCATAAAGATGTAGGAGGCTGACGGGCTGCCGGTGGCGCCATTAAGATAGCCAACAAACCATGAGCCGGTAAAGGAACCCAGTGCTCCCATGCTGTTAATCAGCGCCATCGCGCCCCCGGATACATTGCGTGGCAACATCTCCGGAATAATGGCGAAGAACGGGCCATACGGGGCGTACATCGCGGCGCCGGCAATCACCAGCAGGGCATAGGAGATCCAGAAATGACCCGGCCCGACCAGATAAGAACCTAAAAACGCCAGTGCGCCAATTAACAGTAACGGCCAGACAAACAGTTTGCGGTTCTGTAACTTATCCGACGCCCAGGAGACAACGATCATCGCAATGGTTGCCGCCAGATAAGGCACCGCTGAGAGCCAGCCTGCTTCTACCATACCCATTTGTGTGCCGTTACGCAGTATTGATGGCAACCACAGCACGAAACCATAAACCCCGATGCTCCAGGCGAAATACTGCATACACAGCAGGATCACATTGCGCGATTTAAACGCGGCGCGATAGTTCGGCACCGCTTTGATGCTCTCCTGCTCTCTTTTCAGCTCCGCCTGTAGCGCCGCTTTCTCTTCATCACTCAGCCATTTGGCCTGTGCCGGCTTATCCTGCACCATAAACCACCAGGCGACCGCCCAGACCACTGCCGGAATGCCTTCAAAGATAAACATTTCGCGCCAGCCGAAGGATTCAATCAGATAACCGGAAACCACCGACATCCACAGCACTGTCACCGGATTACCGAGGATCAGGAAGGTATTGGCGCGCGAGCGCTCCGATTTAGTAAACCAGTTACTGATATAAATCAGCATCGCCGGCATGACTGCGGCTTCCACCACGCCAAGCACAAAGCGGATAGCGGCCAGCATCGGAATATTGCTGACCACCCCGGTCAGGGACGCGCAGCCACCCCACAGAATCAAACACCAGAAAATCAGCTTTTTCACACTACGGCGTTCAGCATAAATTGCGCCGGGGATCTGGAAAAAGAAATAGCCGAGGAAGAACAGGGCGCCCAGCAGCGATGACATGCCCTTGGTAATGCCTAAATCGTCATTGATGCCTGCCGCGGAGGCGAAGCTGAAGTTCGCGCGGTCGAGATACGCCAGGCTGTAGGTGATAAACACGATGGGCATGATGTACCACCAGCGTTTAGGCGCGATCGTGTGTTTCTTCATAATGTTATCCTCTGTTGAGGTGGCCGCATTCTGCTCTCAGGGAGATCGATGCGATTTCGTTATTTGCAGGGCACGACAATTCACGGTGACGTTAATCGTCGCCAAGCTCAGCGCGCGTCGGCAGCCCTTCGCTGTCGCCGATCACCTGAATCGCCAGTGAACCGATTTTGTTGCCGCGCTTAATCGCCTGCGGTAACGTTTTCCCTTCCAGTAACGCGCTGATAACGCCAACCGCAAAGCCATCGCCTGCGCCAACGGTATCCACTACGTTTTCCACTCTGACGGCGGCGACCTGGCCTTTCTCGCCTTGCGCAGTTTTATACCAGGCGCCGTCACTGCCGGTTTTAATAATCACCGCCTTCACGCCCTTATCGAGCCAGAAGTCAGCCATCGCTTCCGGCTGGCTATAGCCGGTGAGGATTTTGCCCTCTTTTTCACCCGGTAATACCCAGTCGGCATACTCTGCCAGCAGGTTAAGCTGTTGCACCATTTCGCGTTCGCTGGACCACAGCACCGGGCGCAGATTGGGGTCGAAGGAGATCGTTTTTCCCAGCGATCGCATCTCTTTGGCGGCATATTTAGCCAGTTCCAGCGAACTGTCGGAAAGCGCGGCGGCAACGCCACTCAGATGCAGATGGCGCGCCGCGCCAAAGTAGTCGCGATTAAAATCGTCAACCGAGAGATGGCTGGCGGCGGAGCCTTTGCGGAAGTACTCCACCAGCGGATCGGAGCCATCATCAACTTTCGACTTCAGCTGAAAGCCGGTGGCATAGCGCTTATCTGTGGTGACCTGACGCCGATCGACCCGCTCTTTATCCAGCTGCTGGCAGGTAAAGCGGCCAAAGGAGTCATCGCCGACACGGCTGACCCAGCCTACGTTGAGGCCGAGGCGCGCCAGCCCAATCGCCACATTCAGCTCCGCGCCAGCAATGCGTTTGATAAAACTCTCTGCCGCCGCCAAATCGCCGGTTTCGCGCGCGACAAACATCGCCATCGCTTCGCCAATGGTGACCGCATCCAGCGTGCCGTTAGTATGGGTTGTCATGCGATCACTCCTCGCGCAGCAGGTTTACGTAGTAACGGGTGACGGCAGTCAGGTCGTCGCCTTCCAGTGGAAATTCAATGCCGCGTGGCACATCCGCGGGCAGCAATTTCAGCAGCTCGCGCCATGATCCGTCGCTGTCATCGAGCGCCACAGCGCGCCAGCCGTCGTGATGGGGGGCGGCAGCTTTCACATGTACATAGCTGACAAAGCGTCCGAGGTTTTCGGCCGCCACGCACGGGTCATCGCCCACCCACAGCCAGTTGGCCATATCAAAGGTCATGCTGTTGGGCATCCGCACCGCGGCGCAATCAGCAAAGAAATCTTCCAGTGGCTGACGCTGACCAAATTCGGTCTGGTCGTTTTCCACCACCACATGCAGCGGATAAGCCGCCAGCCGCTGTTGCAGCGCCTGACAATCAAAACCGCGCGCATAGTTGCCCAGTGAGAATTTCAGCAGTTGCGCATTAAGCTGGCTGGCTTCATCAACCCGCTGATCGAGCTGCGGATTCAGCGTACCGTCGTCCATAAACAGCGCTTCGGGCGCCGAATAAAAGGCGATCAGCTGATGCTGCTTAATCGCGCGGCCCAGTTCAGACAGGCGCTGAAGCTCTTCTGCGCTCAGCAGTTCACGGCGAATTTCGACGCCATCGGCGCCCGCTTCGGCAATAACCGGCAGTAAAGCCTGCTGACCGCCTGCGGCTTTAACCTGCTGCTGACCATAAGCAGCGATCACCACAATCACTTCTCTTTTCATTCTTTCCTCCGGCACGGGATGCCTCGACGTTATAAAAACGTTAAATGGAACCGGTTCCAAAGCAAAGGAGCAGAGTGCGAAATTATGATCGCGCTCACGATGTGAGCAAAATTCAGGAAAATTCGATGCAGAAAAGCAGGTATTGGCACAGGCGGCGAGAACGCCGTCATGATGGTTCGTATAAATCATTGGCACGGGCGGCGTTCTCGCCGCCCGCAGGATTAGTTACTGCGGAGAGGTGGAACCGCGGATCACCAGCTCGCCGGAAAACATCTGTTCAGCCAGCGGCTGTTCGTTGCCGTCAATCCGGCGAATCACCTGTTCCAGCGCGGCATAGCCGATCTGCCAGGTCGGTTGTTTTAAGGTAGTGATGCCCACGCCCGCCAGTTCAGCCCACTCCAGCTCATCAAAGCCCAGCAGGCCGATATCCGGCCCCCAGCGCAGTCCAAGGCGTCGCAGTGAACGCGCTACTTGCAGGGTTAATGAACCATTGGCCACCATCACCGCGCAGCGATGCTGCTGATGGCGCTGGTAAAAGTCGCGCAGAATGCTGTCGAGTTTCGCTTCTTCATTCAGCGCGGCTTCCGCCTGTTCGGCGCTGGCCAGCTGATGGCGTTGCGCGGCGGCTTTAAACGCCTGCAAACGTTCGCGGCGGGTGTTGACCAGCCCCAGCGGTTCGCTGAGAAACAGAATCGCCTGATAACCGTTAGCCAGCAGATGTTCGGTGGCGACGCTGGCGGCTTCGGCGTTATTCAGGCCGACCACATCACAGGCGAAATCCGGGATTTTACGGTCAATCAGCACCATCGGCAGCAGCGACTGTTGCAGCATGCTTAGCGCCTCTTCGCGCATGCCGACCGCATTGACCACAATCCCTTCCACCTGATAACTGCTTAGCAGTTGCAGATAATGGCGCTCCTGATCCACTTCGTTATTGGTGTTACACACCAGCAGAGTAAAACCCTGCGCGCGGCAGGCGGCTTCGATGCCGGACAGCACATCAACGGAATAGGGATTGGTGATATCGGCGATTATCAGGCCGATCAGACGGGTACGACCACGTTTCAGCCCGCGCGCCATCTGGCTGGGACGATAATCGAGGGCGGCGATCGCCTGTTCGATACGCTGCTTCAGTGCGGCGGAAAGCGCATGATGCTCGCCGTTAAGATAACGCGAAACACTGGTTTTGCCGGTGCTTGCCGCTTTTGCGACATCGCTGATGGTGGCTCGTGCGGCCTTGCGCTTCATGGCTATCCTCTGCATTCGATTGGGCCAGAGACTAGCACAGCTTTTTAGCCGACGTTAATAGCGGAGATAACAGGGGCAGGGTGCCGCCCCTGTCGGCCGGAGGGAATTACAGCGGGCTAAGGGTAATTTCCACACGACGGTTTTGTGCTTTACCCTCTTCGCTACTGTTGCTGGCAATCGGGTGATCCGGTCCCAGCCCCTGGGTACGGATGCGGTTTGCCGCCACGCCCTGGGTAATCAGCGAACTGCCAACACTGTCAGCGCGCTGCTGTGACAGCTTCATATTCAGCGCCCGGGTGCCGGTGCTGTCGGTATGGCCGATAATCGTCACCGCAGTTTTCGGATACTCTTTCAGCACCATCGCCACGCCGGTCAGGGTATTAGCGCCCGCCGGTTTCAGCGTGCTGCTGCTGGAATCGAAAGTGACATTATTTGGCATATTAAGAATGATATTGTCACCGTTGCGCGTCACGCTGACGCCGGTGCCTTTCATCTTCTCGCGCAGCTTCGCTTCCTGCACGTCCATATAATAACCCGCCCCGCCGCCCAGCGCTGCGCCCGCAGCGGCGCCAATCAGCGCGCCTTTACCGCGATCTTTCTTCGAAGAAGAAAGTACGCCGACACCCGCGCCTAAGGCCGCACCCAGTCCGGCACCGATACCGGCTTTGCCAGCCTGGGATTCACCGGTATAGGGGTTAGTGGTACAGCCGGAAAGCGCCAGCGCGCCGCTCAGTAGCAAGGAGATGGAGATAATACTTTTTTTCATGGATGTTCCCTCAAACGTCTCTCTGGAAGATGTAATTACATCTATAAGCGGCACAATTATGCCGCTTAAATGTGAGGGAAAACTCTAAGATTAGGTCTTAAAATGTAAATCTGAGCTACGAAAGATTATCAGGATGGCAAAAGCAGTCGATCACATGATCGTTAACCAGCCCGCAGGCCTGCATAAATGCGTAACAGGTAGTCGATCCGACAAATTTAAAACCGCGCTTTTTTAACGCTTTTGACAGCGCATCGGAAACTGCGGTTTTACCCGGCGCCCCGGCGAGGCTGGTCAGATGATTGATCTGCGGCTGGTGGTCGACAAAACTCCAGATAAAATCGGCGAAATCCTCGCCACCGGCTTCCATCGCCAGATACGCACGGGCATTCACGATAATCGCCGTAAGCTTGCCGCGATGGCGAATCAGCCCGCTGTCCTGCATTAACGTATCAAGTTCCTCTTCACCCATCAGCGCCACCGCTGCGGGATCGAACCCTTTAAAGGCGCGGCGATAGTTCTCGCGCTTCTTTAGCACGGTAATCCATGACAGCCCCGCCTGCTGACCCTCAAGGCAGATCATTTCATACAGCGCTTTGCCTTTCGTTTGCGGAATACCCCATTCACTGTCGTGATAGGTAAGGTAGAGAGGATCCTGTGTTACCCAGCCGCATCGTTGCATTTTTAAATCCCTTATTGGTAAAGGCGCAAAATTTGTTGGTTTTATCCTTGACGTGGCATGCAATCGGTCAATAGTTAACCAGTGGAATAAAGTGATGACCGATAAATAATACTAACAACTCGCCAGTTTGGCTCTTTTTTTGGAGTCGGATAATGCTGCAGAAAAGAGAGAGGAGTGGTCGCCGTTTAGCCTTTGGGGGGCTGTTAGCGGCCGGGCTTTTAATCTTTACCATTCAGGCGCATGCCTGGGATCAGCTGTATGTGTTTGGCGACAGCCTGAGCGATAGCGGCAATAACGGCCGCTATACCTGGGATGGCGCTGCGCATCCGCTGTATGACGATATTCTGGCGCAAAAGATTAACCAGACGCTGCGTCCTTCCGACGACGGCGGCACCAACTATGCCGCCGGCGGTGCGGTGGCGGTACCGGCGCTTAACCCGATCGATAATACCCGACAGCAGGTCAATGCTTATCTGTCCGCCAGTGGCGGTCGCGCCGATGGCAATGGACTCTATATTCACTGGATTGGCGGTAACGATCTCGCCACAGCGGCGCTGAATCCGGGGTCGGCGCCGGCGATCGTCAGCAGCAGTGCGTTTGCCGCCGCCAGTCAGGTGCAGACGCTACTTGCGGCTGGCGCCAGTACGGTGGTGGTGCCGACGGTGCCGAATGTCGGCGCGACGCCCGCCCTGCTGCAACAGGTTATCAGCGTGGGCTTACTGCCGGTAGCGGACAGTGCGGTGGCGCTGGCTTTTCAGTCGCTAAACAGTCAGAGCACCTTAAACCGCGGCGCGCGTCAGCAGGCGATTCAGGATGCGATGTATGCCGCAGCGGGGGCGCTCACCACGGTGCCGGCGCTGCAACAGGCGATAGCCGATCAACTCTTTGCCAGCTGGCAGCAGCTTAGCAGCCAGCTGGAGACGTTAACCGATAGCTACAACCAGCAGGAAGATCGCTACTTAGCCACATTTAACGGCAATATCGTGCGCGTTGACGTTAATGGCCTGTTTAACGAGGTGCTGGCGGATCCGGCGCGTTACGGGCTAAGCAATACCGCCGGAATGGCCTGTCCGCCGGGCGTTTCTGCGGCGCTATGCAGCGTTTCGACGCCGGGTTTCGCCAGGGAGCAGGCGTATTTATTTGCCGATCCGCTGCATCCCAGTCCGGATGTCCATCTGCTTATCGGCGACTATATGCAGTCGGTACTCGATGCGCCGGTGCAGGTGATGGCGCTCAATCAGGCCACCCAGGCGATGGCGCGTGATATGCGCAATACCCTCGACAGCCGCCTGCAACAGCAGCGCCATAGCGACAATCCGCAGGGGTCGCTAAGTGTGTACGGTGGCTATGCCGGTCAGCATAATGACGTTAATCAGCCGCCGGGAGACGGCAATGCCACCACGCATAACCTGACCCTCGGTGTCGATTATAAACTGACTGATAGCTGGCTGGTCGGGGCGCTGGTTTCCGCATCGGACGATAAGCAGCACCCGACGCCCGATTATGACTATAAAATGCGCGGCTGGCTGGTGTCAGCTTACAGTGAACTGGCATGGCTTGCTGGCGGTTGGGTAAATGCCGATCTGCACTTTGCCGTCGCGGATTACGATGATATTGAGCGACGTATCACCTTAGGCCCGGCGACGCGCAGGGAGCAGGGCGCTACCGATGGCAGGCAGCTGGGCGCGCGCGTTTCCGGCGGCTGGGATTTCCCGGTGACCAGCTGGCTGACTACCGGTCCGACGTTGCAGTATGCCGTCGATTACAGCCGGGTGGCGGGCTACAGCGAGCAGGATAATCTCAGCACCTCGATGCGGTTTAACGATCAGACTTATCATTCACAAATCGGTGCGGTTGGCTGGCGTCTCGACTCGCAACTTGGCTGGGTTAATCCCTGGGCGGAAGTGAGTTACAACCATCAGTTAGGTGATGATGTCTGGCGTGCCGGTGGTGGGCTGAAATCGACGCAGACTTCGTTTACGCGTGACAGCGCGCCGCAGGACAGTAACTGGGTAGATGTCAGAGTTGGGGCGCATGTGCCACTGGGGGAAAACCTGGCGGCCTTTGCCTCAGTTTCACAGACCGAGGGTCTTAGCTCTGGCGAACAATTTATGTATAACCTTGGCGTCAGCGCCCGCTTCTGAATTTAGCTTAACGTCAGGCGCCATGCCGCTTCGCTGGTGGTGATGGCATCATTAGCGAAGCAAAAATATCACGGATAAATATAATTTCACGGATAATCATTATCGTGGAAATTTTATGCAGTCCGAGCTTGTAGTGCTTCGCAATAAACTTTTGGCTTTTGTAGCCTGCGCCGTTTTTCTCTGCCTGATGATGGGGCTGGTGTATATCGATGTAAACTGGATGAATAATGCCCTGCATGAGACGTCTTTTACCGAAGGCGCCCAGGAGCTGATCCTGGCGATAATCGCTGCGTCATTTTTTATCGCCGCCATCCGCCATGCTGAGTATCGTGCCGGTTTGCAGCTGATTGGTGGGTTTTATGCCTGCATGCTGATCCGTGAGATGGATTTCCTGTTTGATGAGATACGCCACGGCGCCTGGGTCTGGTTTGCGCTGGCAGTGACGGCGATTTGCCTGACTTACGCACTGTTGCATCTGCAAAAATGTCTGCGCGGCCTGGTGCATCTTTTGCAGCATCCGGCGTGGAATATGATGGCTGCCGGTTTGTTGACGATTCTGGTTTTTTCGCGCCTGTTTGGCGTTAATGCGCTCTGGCAGCATCTGATGCTGGATGGTTATCACCGCACGGTGAAGAATATGGCGGAAGAGGGCAGCGAACTGCTCGGCTACAGTTTTTGCCTGTTTGCCAGCGTACGCTATCTGTGGGCCATGAAAACGGTGCCGGAAAAAAAGTCACTGTTTGAGTTCCAGCAGCAAAACTGATTTATTGTCGCGTTTACGCCCTTCTGCGGCTGATTTATGCGATCTCTCTCGGTAAAATTGTTAGAATCAGATGGGAGCGGAGCGCTTTCTCCCCTCCCGTAGCTGAGAATTAACCTCAACCAGAGACTGAGCCATGTCTGTCAAAATCTTAACCTCCACGATCATTGGCCTCGATGCGTTTCGCCAACACCCGCTTGCTGCGCTGGCTTCTGCTGAGCAGGGCGCGGTCGCCGTGTTTGATAACAACGCGCCGGTGATGTATGCGGTGACGCCGGATCGGCTGGCTCAGCTGCTGGCGATTGAAGCGGCCTCTTCTCAGGCGCGTTCCGATGTGGCGCTTGAGGATAGCCTGTTTGATGACCATCTGGCCCATCCTGAGGCCATTCCGGTGCCGGGCGGTAAATTCGCGCTCTATCAGGGCTGGCAGCCGGATGCTGATTTTGTTCGTCTGGCGGCAGTCTGGGGCGTGGCGCTAACGTCGGCGGTGACGCCAGCGGAACTGGCCTCATTTGTCAGCTACTGGCAGGCGGAAGGACGCATGTTCCACCATGTGCAGTGGCAGCAAAAACTGGCGCGCAGCATCCAGTTAAGTCGCGCCGCCAATGGCGGCCAGCAGAAACGGGACCTTAACCATCTTCCTGAACCTGACCAATCCATTCCTGATGGCTTTCGAGGTTAGCGATGAAAAACAGTGCCGACTTGTTTAAACGGATCCAGCGCTTAGTGCCTGCGCATATTAAGCCCAAGTTTAAGGACAGCGCCGAGCTGCTTGCCTGGAATCAGGAACAGGGGCGTATCCGTTCGCAGGATATTGCCCGTGAAAATCGTGCAATGAAAATGCAGCGGATTCTTGGACGCTCCGGCATTCGTGAACTGCATATCAACTGCTCATTTGATAACTACCGTGTCGAGAGTGAAGGGCAGCAGCTGGCGCTGGATCGCGCGCGTCAGTATGCGGAAGAGTTTGACGGCAGCATCGCCAGTTTTGTCTTTTCCGGCAAGCCTGGCACCGGCAAGAACCATCTGGCGGCCGCGATTGGTAACTTTCTGATTTTACGTGGTAAAAGTGTGCTGGTGGTGACGGTTGCCGATCTGATGTCAAATATGAAAGGCACATTCAGCGGCGGCAACGGCGTGACCGAAGAGAGCCTGATCCATGAGCTGAGCACCGTCGATCTGCTGGTGATTGATGAGATCGGGATGCAGACCGAATCGCGCTACGAGAAGGTGATTATCAATCAGATTGTTGACCGCCGCTCCTCATCCAAACGTCCGACCGGTATGCTGTCGAATCTCGATATCGCCGGGATGAACAACCTGCTTGGCGAACGCGTCATGGATCGTATGCGTCTCGGTAAAAGCCTGTGGGTACGTTTTACCTGGGACAGCTATCGTAGCCGGGTGACTGGCGAAGAGTATTAACATATAACATACAGGATTTGTAGGGGCGGCGTTCTCGCCGCCCGTGTTGATGACTGGCACCGTACCCGCTGCCATACGGGAGCCAATAACGGCTCCCTTACATGTGTCAGATCTTAACCCGCCGTATTACGCACCAGTTCCGCCAGCAGATTATTTACCGCATCGCTCATCGGCGTAAAACGGCTTAACGGCGAACGGGTGACCACCACAAAGACGCCAACGTTATGCTGCGGCACCATCGCCATATAAGTGATAAAGCCGCCGCCACCGCCGGTTTTCTGAATAATGCCCGGCAGTCCGTTCTTCGGCTCCATATATACCCAACCCATCCCCAACGCATCGGCTTTGCCCGGTACATCCATGCCATCTACTTTGGTGAGCTGGCTACGACGATAGATCAGCGTCTGCAGGCGGTCGGCCTGCGGACTGCGCTGGTGTACATCGGAGGAGAGGAA
This sequence comes from Winslowiella toletana, assembly GCF_017875465.1. NCBI lineage: Bacteria > Pseudomonadati > Pseudomonadota > Gammaproteobacteria > Enterobacterales > Erwiniaceae > Winslowiella > Winslowiella toletana. The sequence goes on along the minus strand of NZ_JAGGMQ010000001.1, from coordinate 2,342,087 downwards.
CTGCTGCATCCAGCGGCCAATATCGTCTGGCGTCGAGTAGATGCCGCCGCTGCCGATGGCGGCCAGCGTATTGTTGCACGGGCTGGCGCCTTTCTCCGGCACCATCAGGCGCGCGCACTGTTCAGGCGACGGGGTAAAGGTGGTGTCTTTCATCCCCAGCGGGCGGGTGATTTTATTGTTCAGCAGCGTCGGATAAGGGGTGCCTGCGGCGCGCGCCAGCGCATCGCCCAGCAGATCGTAGGCCAGATTTGAATAAGAGGCGCGAGCGCCTGGTGGCGTAGTCAGCTGAGCGGTTTGCAGCCAGTTCCAGCGCTGGTCACGGGTTGGCCAGACAAATACCGGGCGTTGCGCTTTGCCGCCGGGTTGTTCACGCGGCAGGCCACTGGTGTGGGTCGCCAGGTTGATCAGCGTAATCGGCTGACCGCCAAAGGCGGGCACCCGGCTGCCGGGCGGCGCATATTTACTCAGCGGATCGTCAAGACGCAGACGCCCTTCTTCGGCCAGTTTTACCATCACTTCACTGGTCAGCAACTTACTTAGGGAAGCAATGCGGATCAGCGAGTCTTTTTGCGGCCGGACATTATTGCCAGGACGGGTGTCGCCAAAGCTGGTGAACACGCGCTGATTACCATCAATGGCAACCAGCGCCATGCCGGTAGCGGCGGTGCCATAAAAAATATGTTCTGCATAACGATCAACAATCTGTGAAGCCAGCAGCGGATCGGGCGAACTGTTTGCCATACTGCGCATGGGTAGTGCGATAACCATTAGCGCCAGCAAAAAAGAGACAGGTGATTTCAACGGCAGATTATCCAGATGGGTTAACAGAGAATATTCAGCATAGTAGTCATTTCTGTTATCACTGGCACTAATCATATCGTAAACAACGGCGATTTTTATCAGTCCGATGGCTACAGCGTGACTTCGCCAAAGCGCTCACGGTACTCGCCCGGGGTGCTGGCATAGCTCTTCTTAAACACGGAGTAGAAATACTGTAGCGACGGATAGCCGCACATCTGCGAAATCTCATTAATCGACATCGATGAGGTGATTAACAGGGTGCGCGCCTTCTCCAGCTTTTCACTGTGAATCAGCGCGTGAATGGTCTCCCCGGTCTCATCTTTAAAGCGTTTTTCCAGATTGGAGCGCGACATACCGACCGCATCCAGCACCTGTTCGACCTTGATGCCTTTACAGGCATTAAAGCGGATATAGTGCATCGCCTGAATCACCGCCGGATCATGCAGCGAACGATAGTCGGTAGAGCGGCGCTCAATCACTTTTACCGGTGGCACCAGAATACGCTGGAGCGGCAATGCCTGCTTATCCAGCAGACGATGCAGCAGTTTTGCTGCCTGGTAGCCCATTTGTCGTGAGCCTTGCGCCACCGAAGAGAGCGCGACCCGCGACAGATAGCGCGTCAGCTCTTCATTATCGATACCAATCACACACAGCTTTTCCGGCACCGGAATTTTCAGATGTTCACACACCTGTAGCAGATGGCGGGCGCGTGCATCGGTAACCGCAATAATGCCGGTTTGCGGCGGCAGGGTTTGCACCCAGTCCGCCAGACGGTTCTGCGCATGCTGCCAGTTTTCCGGTGCGGTCTCCATGCCCTGATAAACCACACCCTGATAGCGCTCCTGCGCCACCAGCTGACGAAAGGCATACTCCCGCTCCTGCGCCCAGCGCTTGCCGCTCGACAGCGGTAAACCGTAAAAGGCGAAGCGGTGCACCCCTTTCTCTTTCAGATGCATAAAGGCGCTCTCCACCAGCGCGGCGTTGTCGGTGGCGATATAGTGGACCGGCGGATAATCCTGCGCACGGTGATAGGAGCCGCCAACGCCGACAATCGGCACACTGACCGGTTGCAGCAGGGTTTCGATCTGCTGGTCGTCATAGTCGGCAATCACCCCGTCGCCGAGCCATTCGCGAATATTTTCAATGCGGCAGCGAAAATCCTCTTCGATAAAAATATCCCAGTCGGTCTGCGACGCCTGTAAATATTCTCCCACCCCTTCAACCACCTGGCGGTCATAGACTTTATTGGCATTAAACAACAGGGTGATGCGAAAACGTTTGTCGCTCATGGCGCTTCCTCCCCACAAAATCAGGCATGCCATTTCAATAACACGCCGCGAGATCGGGCAGAAAAAAAACAGTGAGCCATGTGATCGATATATCAGACGCGGCGTTTGGTGGCCGAATCCATCCATACCGCCAGCAGCAGGATCGCCCCTTTCACGATGTACTGCCAGAACGTCGGTACATCCATCATGCTCATGCCGTTATCCAGCGAAGCCATAATAAAAGCGCCCATCACCGCACCGGCTACCGTACCGATGCCGCCCGCCAGGCTGGCGCCGCCAATCACGCAGGCGGCAATCGCATCCAGTTCGGCGATATTCCCTGCAGAAGGCGATCCCGCCCCCAGGCGTGAGCTAAGGATTAAACCGGCAATCGCCACCATCAGGCCGTTAATGGCAAATACCGCCATTTTACTGCGCGCCACATTAATCCCCGACAGGCGTGCGGCGTCGAGGTTGCCGCCAATCGCGTAAATACGCCGGCCAAAGGCGGTGCGGGTCGCCATAAACATACCGGCCAGCAGCAACAACGCCAGCAGCAGCACCGGCGTGGGCACGCCGCGATAGTCATTCAGCATCCAGATCGCGCCCAGCACCAGAATGGCGGTCAGCGACTGACGGGTCACCGAACCGCTGGCGGAGCTTTGCGGCAGCCCCATACTCTGGCGACGCAGACGTAAACGCCACTGCCAGAAGATAAACACCATCAGCCCAAGCACGCCAAACGCGAAGCCGATCCCATCCGGCAGGTAGCTCTGACCAATTTGCGACATCGCCGGACTGGTGGGCGCCACCGTGGTGCCGTTTGTAATGCCGACCAGAATGCCGCGAAACGCCAGCATCCCGGCGAGCGTGACGATAAACGACGGCACCTTGCGGTAGGCCACCCACCAGCCATTCCACGCGCCAAGCAGCAGGCCCAGCATCAGCGTGACCACAATGGTCAGCGGCAGCGGCCAGCCCAGCCAGACGTCAAAAATGGCCGCCACGCCGCCGAGTAACCCCATCATCGAACCGACCGACAGATCGATCTCGGCGGAAATAATCACAAACACCATGCCCACCGCCAGAATGCCGGTGATCGCCGTCTGACGCAGCAGGTTGGAGATATTGCGCGCGCTGAGATAAGCGCCGTCGGTCATCCAGGTGAAAAACAACATAATCAGCAGGATAGCTGCCAGCATCACCAGCACCTGGAAGTTAAGCAGACGGAATTTACCGGTTGAAGCGCTTGCTGCCGGTGATAGCAGGCTGCGCTGAGTCGAATCAGTCTTAAGCATAATGTTCGCTCCGAAGTGCCGCTTCCATCACCTGTTGCTGGGTCAGATTCTGGTTAATTAAGTCGGCTTTAATTTGTCCCTGATGCATCACCAGCACGCGGTCGCTTAATCCCAGCACCTCCGGCAGTTCGGAGGAGATGACGATAATGGCGATGCCCTGCTGCACCAGCTGATTGATCAATTTGTAGATTTCGACTTTCGCGCCAATATCAATGCCGCGTGTCGGCTCATCGAGGATCAGAATGCGCGGATTAAGCAGCAGACATTTCGCCAGCACCGCTTTTTGCTGATTGCCGCCACTGAGGCGGCCAATCGCCAGTTCCGGCGAGGAGGTTTTGACCTTCAGGCGGCTGATCGCCTGCTGAATCGCCTGCTGTTCGCGCGCATCATCAAGGGTGGAGAGCGTGCCGCTAAACTGGTCGAGCGCCGCCAGCGTGATGTTTTTACCGACCGCCATCACCGGCACAATGCCATCTTTTTTGCGATCTTCCGGCACCATCGCAATGCCCTGCGCCAGCGCCTGCTGGCAATCATTTATGATGACCGGCTGGCCATCAATCAGGATTTTTCCCTGCCAGCGGCCGGGCCAGACGCCAGACAGACACTGCACGGTTTCGCTTCGTCCGGCGCCGACCAGCCCGGCAATACCGAGAATTTCGCCGCGATGCAGGCTAAAACTGACATCGTTAACCCGCCGGATATGGCGATTCACCGGATGCCAGGCGGTAAGATTTTCCACCCGCAAAATTTCACTGCCGATCTGATGCGCTTCACTGGGATAAAGTGAGGTCAGCTCGCGACCGACCATCATAGTGATAATCTCGTCTTCGCTTATTCCGCTGGCCGGGCGGGTGCCGATATGCTTACCGTCGCGGATTACGCAGATGGTGTCGGAGATGGCTTTCACTTCGTTGAGTTTGTGCGAGATATAGACGCAGGCGATGCCGTGGTCACGCAGATTATTGACGATCGCCAGCAGCACTTCGGTCTCTTGTTCGGTAAGCGAGGCGCTGGGTTCATCAAGGATCAGCAGTCGCACCTGTTTATTCAGCGCGCGGGCAATCTCGACTAACTGTTGCTGGCCGAGGCCCAGCTCACCCACGCGTGCATCCGGCGACACATCCAGTCTGACCTGCGCCAGCAGCTGCTGACAGCGCAGGGTCATGGTTTCATAATCGACCATGCCAAAGCGCGTCAGCTCGGCGCCAAGAAAGATATTTTCCAGCACCGTCAGCTGGCGCACCAGCGCCAGCTCCTGATGAATAATCACAATCCCTTTGCGTTCGGTATCGCGAATGCCGCTGGCCTGAATCTCGTCACCGGCAAACAGAATAGTGCCCTGGTAGTCACCGGCGGGATAAAGACCGCACAGCACTTTCATCAGCGTCGATTTACCCGAGCCGTTTTCGCCACACAGTGAGAGCACCTCACCAGCCTGCAGGGTGAGACTGACATCATCGACCGCCTTAACCGCGCCAAACATCTTGGTGATGTTTTTCATTTCCAGCAGCGTTGTCACTGTTACCTCCGGAGAGCGCATAGCACAAGAGAACCGCCAGCGTCAGGCTGGCGGCTACGGGGGAGAGATCAGAGATCGCTTTTCTTGTGGAAACCGTCGGCGATAACGGTGCTGTCGATATTGGATTTATCGACGGCAATCGGCTCCAGCAACCAGGAGGGAACCTCTTTCAGGCCGTTATTCAGTTTAGCGTTGGACTTCGGCTGCTGGTCATTACCCAGCTCCACCGCGATTTTAGCGGCTTCATCGGCCAGCTTGCTGATCGGTTTATACACCGTCATGGTCTGGGTGCCGTTGTTAATCCGCTTGATGGCCGCCAGATCGGCATCCTGACCGGAAATCGCCACCTTGCCCGCCAGACCCTGCGCACTGAGCGCCTGAATCGCCCCGCCAGCGGTAGCGTCATTGGAAGCCACCACCGCATCAATTTTATTGCCGTTAGCGGTCAGCGCATTTTCCATAATTTTCAGCGCATTTTCCGGTAACCAGGCATCGACCCACTGATCGCCCACTACCTTGATTTTTCCGGCGTCTATCAACGGTTTCAGCACCTTCATCTGGCCGTCACGGAACAGGCGTGCGTTATTATCCACTGGCGAGCCGCCCATCAGAAAATAATTGCCCTGCGGCACCCGTTTCACAATACTGCTGGCCTGCATTTCGCCAACTTTTTCATTATCGAACGAAATATAAAAATCGATATCTGCATTATTAATCATCCGGTCATAAGCCAGTACTTTAATGCCTTCGCGTCTGGCTTCGGCAATCACATTACTTAATACCTGACCGTTATAAGGAATAATGACCAGTACATCGACGCCGCGGTTAATCATATTTTCTATTTGCGACATCTGGGTTTCTTCATTGCCATTTGCCGACTGGACAAATACTTCAGCGCCCAGCGATTTAGCTTTGCTGACAAATATATCGCGATCCTTTTGCCAGCGTTCAAGACGCAGGTCATCTATCGCCATGCCGATTTTAACCTCTTTGGCGAAACCTGCGTGGCTGACCAGAGCCAGCGCGGCGCATACCGCCAGTAAAGCGTGTTTTATCTTCATCGTCGTCACCTTGTAGGGTTGGCTGCTTTTGACATTCGCACTGTCAGGCGGATGAATTGTTATCACAGCCAGAGGTAACGGCAATTACAGATTTTCCTCCTGCCGTTATGTTTTTTGGTTTATTTACGGAAGTATGACGGCGATCTGATTTTCACCGCTTAAACCGCTGTTGGGATTATTTTGCGAGCTGGCGCACAGTTGATAATTATCTTAACGCCGGAGTGAAATAACGTAATTGAGCGGAAATCATTGCGCTACCACAATCAGCGCAAGTTAACGTGGTTATTTTATTCAATGGCAACCTTAAGGAGCCTGACATGCACGCTTATTTTGATCAGCTAGAGGGTGTTCGTTACGAAGGATCACAAAGCAGTAATCCGCTGGCGTTTCGTCACTATAACCCCGATGAGATGATTCTGGGGAAACGCATGGCCGATCATCTGCGTTTCGCCGCCTGTTACTGGCACAGCTTCTGCTGGAATGGCGCCGATATGTTTGGCGCCGGTTCGTTTGACCGTCCGTGGCAAAAGGCCGGTGATGCGCTGGAACTGGCGAAGCGTAAAGCCGATGTCGCGTTTGAATTTTTCCAGAAACTGAATGTGCCCTACTACTGTTTCCATGATGTCGATGTGTCGCCGGAGGGAGATTCGCTGCAAAGCTATCTGCATAATTTTGCCGTGATGACCGAGGTGTTGCAGGAGAAGCAGCAGCAAAGTGGCGTGAAACTGTTATGGGGCACGGCAAACTGCTTTACCCATCCGCGTTATGGTGCTGGCGCCGCCACCAGTCCCGATCCTGACGTCTTCGCCTGGGCCGCCACTCAGGTTAACAGTGCGATGAATGCCACTCATCTGCTGGGCGGTGAAAACTATGTGCTGTGGGGCGGACGTGAAGGCTATGAAACCCTGCTGAATACCGACCTGCGCCAGGAACGCCAGCAGATTGGCCGTTTTATGCAGATGGTGGTGGAGCATAAACATAAGATCGGCTTCCAGGGCACCCTGCTGATCGAGCCGAAACCGCAGGAGCCGACCAAGCATCAGTATGATTACGATGTGGCGACGGTTTATGGCTTTCTGAAACAGTTTGGGCTGGAAAAAGAGATTAAAGTGAATGTCGAGGCTAACCACGCCACCCTCGCCGGGCACTCGTTCCACCATGAAATTGCCACCGCCATTGCACTGGGCATTTTTGGCTCAGTTGATGCTAACCGCGGCGATCCGCAGTCGGGCTGGGATACCGATCAGTTTCCCAACAGCGTGGAAGAGAATGCGCTGGTGATGTATGAAATTATCAAAGCAGGCGGATTTACCACCGGCGGTTTAAACTTTGATGCCAAAGTACGTCGTCAAAGCACCGATAAATATGACCTGTTCTACGGCCATATTGGCGCGATGGATACCATGGCGCTGGCGCTGAAAGTGGCGGCGCGGATGATTGTCGCCGGTGAACTGGATAAACGTGTGGCGCAGCGCTACAGCGGCTGGAACGGTGAGTTTGGCCAGCAGATCCTGACCGGTGAATTCTCGCTGGCGGCGCTGGCGCAGCATGCCCAGCAGCAAAAGCTCAATCCGCAGCATCAGAGCGGACGTCAGGAGCAGCTGGAGAATCTGGTGAATCACTATCTGTTCGACAACTAACCCAGAGAGAGGCAGGCATCATGGTAATCGGCATCGATTTAGGCACCTCGGGCGTCAAAATAGTACTGCTGGATGCGCAGGGGCAGGTGCTGGCCAGTAAAACGGAGAAGCTGAGCGTGACGCGGCCAAAACCGCTGTGGAGTGAGCAGGACCCTGAAAGATGGTGGCTGGCGACCGACAAAGCGCTACAGGCGCTGGCGGCGGAGCAGGATCTCAGCCAGGTGCAGGCGATTGGGCTGAGTGGTCAGATGCATGGTGCGACGCTGCTGGATGCGCAAAATCGGGTGCTGCGTCCGGCGATATTGTGGAATGACGGCCGCAGCGCCGCCCAGTGCCGTGAACTGGAACAATTAGTGCCTCACTCACGTCAGATTACCGGCAATCTGATGATGCCCGGCTTTACCGCACCCAAACTGTTGTGGGTGAAACAGCATGAGCCGGCGATCTTTGCGCAGGTGGCGAAAGTATTGCTGCCAAAAGATTATCTGCGTTTTCGCCTTACCGGCGAGTTCGCCAGTGATATGTCGGATGCCGCTGGCACCCTGTGGCTGGATATGGCGGCGCGTGACTGGGACGACACTCTGCTGGCGGCCTGTGGATTGCAGCGCGATCAGATGCCGACGCTGTTTGAAGGCAACCAGATTACTGGCCAGCTGAGTGCGCAGCTGGCGCAGCGCTGGGGGATGGCAACGGTGCCGGTGATCGCTGGCGGTGGCGATAATGCCGCCGGGGCGCTGGGTGTGGGGATGTATCAACCTGGTCAGGCGATGTTGTCGCTGGGCACCTCAGGCGTCTATTTTGTGGTGAGCGACGGTTTCCGTAGCAACCCGCAGCGTGCGGTACACAGTTTCTGCCATGCGCTGCCGGATCGCTGGCATCTGATGTCGGTGATGCTGAGTGCCGCCTCCTGCCTGGACTGGGCCACGCAGCTGACGGGCTGTCAGGATGTACCGCAGCTGCTGGCCGAAGCGGAGAGGGCGCAAAGCGATGTGCCGCCCGTCTGGTTTCTGCCCTATCTCTCTGGTGAGCGCACGCCGCACAATAATCCTGAAGCGAAAGGGGTGTTTTTTGGCTTTACTCATCAGCATGGCCGTCCTGAGCTGGCGCGCGCGGTGCTGGAGGGGGTGGGATTTGCGCTGGCGCAGGGGATGGATGTGCTGCATGCCACCGGGGTTAAACCGCAGGCGATTATGCTGATTGGCGGCGGCGCGCGCAGTCCGTACTGGCGCCAGATGCTGGCTGATATCAGTGGTCAGACGCTGGATTACTGCACCGGCGGCGACGTTGGTCCGGCGCTTGGCGCGGCGCGGCTGGCGCTGATTGCCCTGCATCCGCAACAACCGCTGGCCGAATTACTGCCTGCTTTACCGCCTGAGCAGCGTCATCAGCCCGATCTCAGCCGTTATCAGCGCTATCAGCAGCAGCGCGAGATTTTCGCCCGTCTGTATCAGCAGCTGGAACCGTTAATGTCGGCATAAGTCGCAGGCGGCCCCTACAGATGATGGATGTAGGGGCGGCGTTATCGCCGTCCGTGCCCGTGCCAATGCGGTTTGTCCGTTGATCTGGTTGTTATGTCCGTTTTTGGTCTTCTCTCCCCGCTGGTTACCCGTCATTATTGACCTTACTCTCACTGATAAGGTGTCCTGAAATGTCTGAAACTGCACTACTGCTGATCGATATCCAGCAATCGTTTTATCAACGTGGCTATCAGGAGACAGCGGAAACCCCGGCTTTTGAGTTAAAGGTCAGCCAGCTGATTGAAGGTTGTCAGCGTAAAGGGATGCTGCTGGTAGATGTATTCCATGTTGAAGCGGAAGGGCCATTTTCCCGTGCTTCAGGCTTAGTCGGGCGCATGCCATTTTTGCATCATCAGGCGGATAAAACTTTTTATAAAAACGTGCATAATGCGCTAATTGGTTCTGGCCTCGACGAGTGGTTACGCCAGCAGCAGGTCAGCGATCTGATAATTTGCGGCATCCGCACCGAACAGTGCTGTGAAACCACCGCGCGTGTGGCCTCCGATCTGGGCTATAACGTCACCTTTGTCACCGAAGCGACGCTGACTTCGCCGCTTACCCATAATGGCATCACGCTCAGCGTGGCTGATTTACGCCACCGTACTGAGAGCGTTTTGATTAACCGATTTGCGGCGATTCATACCGTGGAGAGCTGCCTGCAGGAGCTTGTCTGATATGCCGATACCGGTGTGGTTTTTGACTTTGCCAGGGGTGATGGCGCTGGATCTGACTGGCCCGGCGGAAACGCTGAAGCTGGCGGCAGGGGCATTTTCCCTGCACTACATCGGCCCACAGCAAACGGTTATCTCTTCAACCGATATGACGATCGGTAATATTGCGCCGCTGCCGGAGAGCTTACCGGATGGCAGCTTGCTGGTGGTGCCAGGGTCATATAATTCGGCAGTCTGTTTCGATACTCCGCAAGCGCGGATGGCTCAGCACTGGCTGACGCGCCTGCAACCGGCTATCCATGCAGGCAACATTACGCTGGTCTGTGTCTGTTCCGGCACGGTGCTGGCGGCACGTGCCGGATTAATGCATGGCGTGCAGTGCACCACGCATCATGAGGTGCTGGCGCGTTTGCGCGCCGCAGCGCCGGGGGCACTGGTGAAAGAGAACCGTATTTTTGTCGAAGATCGCGGTATCTGGACCAGCGCGGGCATTACCGCTGGCATCGATCTGGCTTTGCATCTGATTCATCAGCTGTGCGGTCCGCAGGTCGCGCTGGATGTGGCGCGGGAAATGGTGGTTTATTTTCGCCGATCGGGTGACGATCCGCAGCTATCTCCATGGTTATGTCACCGAAATCATCTTAATCCGGCAATTCATCGCGCCCAGGATTTATTGATCCATCAGCCGGAAAAAAGCTGGCAACTGGAGGAGATTGCGGCGCGCGCGCATGTCAGTTCGCGCCATCTGACACGTCTGTTCCGTCAGCATCTTGGTATCAGCGTGCGCGACTACCACGAGCAGCTACGGCTGGCGGTGGCGCGTCAGCGGGTAAATCAGGGCGAAGGGGCAGAGCGCGCCGCGCTGGCCGCCGGATTCTCCTCAGCACGCCAGCTACGGCGTGCGGAATTGCGCTGGCAGGATTAGACTTTTGCTGTCGGTATTATCTTGTATGCGGTGGGTTATCTACACCGAAAGGACCTATTTAAGGTGTTTCAATGTAGAGAAAGTCTTGATGCTTTTATTTATTGTCGGACTATCTCACCATTTTTTAAACTTATATAGCTTTTATCTCCAATAGTAAATATGGGTATTTCATGTTTAAATCTATATACCGTCATGTATTTATTCTTATCGATGCACTTTTTATCTGATTTAATGGCGTCAAAACAAAGTTTGTCGTCATTCCCTGCTATCTTATAACCCTCCCCAAAATCCCAAATGTTAATGTAAAATGTTCCATCCGGGCTGGGAGGGGAGAGTTTTTCCTCTTCTTTTAGTTTATTAATGTTGTTTTCCCACCATCTTATTTTCCCTGCATCTGTTAGTGGTGGGTTTTCAATAAGTACATCAGTAGAGTTGCGATACTGATAAATAGCGATGATTTTCACTGGTTTTAATAATTCGTATGCTATGTAGATAGCACACAAAATTATAATCAATAATATCGTTAATTTTCTATATTTTTTCATTTCTATTTCCGACTATTTCCAGTGTTGCTTCCATATTAGTCATAAATGGTTTAAAGGCTAGTTGATGGTATCTTTGAAGCACAAACCAGATACGAAAGAAACGAAACTGGTAGAATTTGAATTTCAAAATATCTTCGTTGTCCAGTCCAAAGTGGTCCTGTACCTGGTAATGAATTATAGCGCGATAGCCATCTTTTTCAATCTGCAGAGATTTTATTGTAATGTGGGTTGCATATGTGTCGTGAACAGTGATCCCCATTCCGTTGAAGCTATCCTGAAATTTGGCGAATTTTGGCAAATATGAAGATCTGATTAAGGTATCAAATTCATCTTTTTTATTAACAGGATAATAACCATTTTCCCAGTCAACAAATTTTGTCAGCGCTATTTTTATTTTACTTAACGAACTATCTTTTGTCCTGTCATTAAGTATGCGCTTTTTCAGAGCAGCATTCAGATAAATGTCACGAAACGGCATCCCATTGCAGTTCTGCATATGAGTAATCATTTTCTCAATAAGATGCCTGTATGGGCCGTAAATGGCAAATGGACGGGAGAGTTGACGAAACTCATCAAACAGGAGCCTCGCACATTGCTCTCTGCTAAGCTTCTTCCCGGCGTCGCGAGAACCGTAAAACATTGATTGTGGCTGCCTGAATGGCGTAATTTCCGTCAGCGTATAGGGATCAACTTTTGCAGACACGTCTGTCAGATTAAAATGCCTTTTCAACTCGGTTTCGCTCAAATCCCCGCATCGCATATCATTGGCTGTGTAATGATCCATCCGCTTTTGGCTTTTGAACAGGGTACAGGGAAAGGGTAATGCTGACATAAGACACACTCCTTGTGTGATTTTCCATACTCATCCTCAGGCACAAATAATAGGTGGAAGCTGGCGAAAAAGTAAACACCGGATTTTAGTCTGCTGTTTACCTGCTTTTTTCACTAACTCACCAGATGATATTTATCGATACGGCGCAATCCCAGCGCCAGCAGCAGGCTGCCCGCAAGGGTTACGGCAAAAATCAGCGGAATATCCAGTAGCGGCTGGCCGGTATGGTCGAGATGATGGGTGCGCATATAGTGAATAAACAGCGCATGGAAACCATAAATCGGCAATGAGTTGCGCGAAATCAGCGCTAAACCGGGCAATACGCGCTGGTTCAGGCAGTTTTTAAACAGCACCAGCAGGCTGACGGCAGCGATAAATACCAGCGGGCCGCAGTAGAGATACCAGGTATCGGAGAAGGCGCCATTAATATGCAGCTCTTTTTTGGTGCCAATTGAAATTCCCACCACGCAGGCGGCAAATAACACTCCCGCCAGCCAGCTGATACCCGGCTTCTCCGTCGCCATCATGCCAATAGCGCGACCCAGCAAGGCATACAGCACGTAGTAAAAGGTGTCGCCGCCGATATACAGATTGACCGGCAGCCAGTGAAATGGCCCCACCGACTGATCGACGGTATTCGGGTTGGCGACCACCGCCAGCACCAGAACCAGCACCGCAACATAGCGCGCGCGCACCTGTTTCACCTGAATCAGCGGTGACAGCAGGTAAATCACCATAATTGCGAAGAAAAACCACAGGTGGTAGAACACCGGTTTTTGCAGTAAGTGTTTGATGGATATCATTTCGCTGATGGGGGTCAGCAGGGTGATATACGCCAGCGCCACCGCGCTGTAGAACAGCAGGCAGAGCACGATACGCAGGAAATGGCGATTCTGCGCGCTTCGTTCACCAAAGAACAGATAACCTGAAATCATAAAAAAGATCGGCACACAAACGCGTGAGGCAGAATTCAGCAGATTGGCGATATCCCAGTGGTGTTCGGCCACTTGCGGGCTATTGGTGATGTACCAGGTGGTGGTATGGATCATAATCACCATTAAACAGGCCACGGCACGTAAATTATCTATCCAGCCAATCTTTTGCGTCATCTGTTCCTCTTATTTGCCGTCGCTTCAATGCTGACATGAGGGTAGATGGAACAGGAGGCTTCAACAATACTTGTTGTTAAAAATCGGACTGAGCTGAACAAGATTCTATGAAGGGGGGGGCAAAATGGGCGCTGCGCTGGCCCCCTCCCGTAAAGCGGGAGGGGGCTGGAAAGAAACAACAGAATTACTCTTTTACTAAAAACTTCTCAATAATATCCATCCGCGGCTCCACACCGAGACCTGGCTCATCCGGCAGCCAGGCAAATCCGTCGGCGATACGCACCGGATTTTTCGCCAGCGAGCGGCTGATTTCACCCGGTTCAACGCAATACTCCATCACCAGCGCATTCTCAATGGCGCAGAGGAAATGCAGTGAAGCGGCAGTATTAATATCGGTGGTGAAGTTATGGTTACAGACTTTACGCCCGCGACTGTGGGCATAGCTGGCAATCTCAATCGCCTGGGTAAAGCCGGTGCGCGTCAGGTCGATCTGCACAATATCAATGCCGCCTTCATCGATTAAGCGCTCGAAGCCGACCACCGAGCACTCCTGCTCACCGGCGGCGATATGCTGGTTGCAGGCTTGCGATACCTGCCCGTAACCGGCGAAATTATCCGGATGCAGCGGCTCTTCAATCCAGAAAAGATTGAAAGCATCGAAACGTTCGGCACGGCGGATGGTGGTTTTCGCATCCCAGGCATGGCCGACATCGAGCATCAGGTCGATATCGTCGCCAATTGCGTGGCGAATGGCGTCGAGATAGCGCATATCGGTGGCTTCATCTTCACCAAAGGGTTCCCAGCCAAATTTAACGCCAGTATGGCCGGTATCCACCGCATGACGGGCGCGCGCCACGGTGTCATCAATGCTGTACTGGAACATATTGGAGGAGTAGACGCGCATTTTGTCGCGCATCGCGCCGCCGAGCAGATCGACAATCGGCCGATCGAGCGCTTTGCCTTTAATGTCCCACAGCGCAATATCAATCCCGGCCATCGCCTGAATCACCGCGCCATTACGACCGTAATAGATAGTCGCACGGTGCATCTTGCTCCATAACCTTTTGGTATCCAGCGGATTTTCGCCAATCAGCAGCGATTTCAGGCCGGTTACCATGGTATGGGAGTAAGGGGCATCGATAATTGCTTTGGTGACATACGGACTGCCATCCACTTCGCCCCAGCCAACAAAACCGGCATCGGTAGAAATTTTGATTAGCAACGCATCCTGCGAACTGTCGGTGCGTTTTTCAATATTCGGCAACCGCAGATAGAAAGCTTCAACATTGGTAATTTTCATCAATTCTGTTTCCTGGTGGCAAAAGTCGTCAGGCTAATGCGGCGGCTATTCCGCTGCGGCCAGCAATTTGCGGCGTTCCGCGATAATTTTTTCGTAATCGACATCCAGCGCCTGCACGCGGATATGTTGTTCAATTTCCTGTGCCATCTTGTCGATATCGCCTTCGGCAAACACTTCCACCAGGCGCTGATGCTCTTCAATAATCGACTCCATTGACTTGCCGATGGTGGAAAGACCAAAGATCACCGTCAGCTGGCGGGCGATGGATTCCCACAGATTGCTGAGTACCGGATTCAGCGCCAGGCTGCACAACACGCGGTGAAAATCGGTATCTGCGGAGGCGAAGCCGTAGACATCTTCGCGTTGCTGCATCAGCACCAGCTCGTCGACGCTCTGATTCAGCAGTTTGAGTTCGCGCGGGCCATTGCGTCCGGCCTCAATCGCCCGCTGACAGGCGAGGGTTTCCAGCGGAATACGCACATCGATAATCTGCTCCAGCCGCTGATGGGAGATCTCCATCAGGCGGATGCCTTTATAAGGTTCGCTGGAAACTATCCCCTGACTTTCCAGAATGCGCAGCGCCTCGCGGATCGGTACACGGCTCATACCAAGGCGCGTGACTAAATCCGGTTCAGAGACGCGATCGCCTGGCAAAATCAAACCGCGCGAGGCGGCGGATAAAATCGCATCGACCGCATGATCGACCAGCGTACGCGGCCTGGCGGCGGCCCAGCTGGCATCCAGATTATCTTCCTGCATCAGCGGTGCGCTGGTCTGTCTCCCGGTTTTACGCGCGGGCGGCGCGGATTTTTCTGCCATAGTGATGTCCTGCATAATGGCCTGAATTAATGGGAACGCGTCAGGAACTGACCAAATCCCGGGGCGACCTGCATCTCGCCGTCACGGAACACGGTAATGCCGCGAATCAGGGTGCGGACCACCTTGCCCTGGCAGTGCATCCCTTCAAAGGCGCTCCACTTACCCAGACCGTGGAAATTTTCACCCGTTACCGTCCAGCTGGCTTCAGGATCATAAAAGGCCAGATCCGCATCGGCGCCCAGCGCAATGGCGCCTTTCTGCGGCCAGAGATGAAAAGCCTGCGCCGGACCGCTGGCGGTCATGCGCGCCAGCTCTTTTAGTGGCAGTCCGCGTTTTACGTGACCTTCACTAAAGAACATCGGGCCGAGGGTTTCTACCCCGGTCAGTCCCATTCCGGCATCCCAGATACTTTCCAGTCCGGCCAGTTTCTGTTCTGGCGTATAGGGGCAGTGGTCGGAGGCCAGTATGTCAATTTCGCCGCTCTCCAGCACCTGCCACAGCGCATCGACCACCGCACGCGGCCGGATTGGCGGCCCGCAACGGGCATTTGGTCCGATGCGCACCAGATCGTCTTCATCGAGCATCAGATAGTGCGGGCAGGTTTCAAAGGTGACCCGCACCGCCGGTCGCGCTGCCGCAATCAGCTGCGCCGCTTGCGCGGAGCTGACATGAACAATATGCGCGCGTGCGCCAGTCTCGCGGGCGATTTGCAGCACGCGCCCCACCGCTTCGATTTCAGCAATCTCCGGACCGGCCAGCGCATGGGCGCGGGTATCTTTGCGTCCGGCGGCGCGCAGTTCACCGCCAGCGCCAAGCAGAATGTCATGATTCTCGGCATGTACGCCGATCAGCCCGTCAAAGGTCGCCAGCTCGCGCATCGCGCGCAGCAGGGCATCATCATTCAGACGCGGCAGCCCTTTTTCATCGGTCGCGCCGCCATCGGGCGCACCGCTACAGAGAAACGCCTTAAAGGCAATCGCGCCCGCCTCGTGCATCTCCGCCAGCTGCGCCAGATTGTTGCCATCCAGACCGGCCCACATGGCAAAGTCAGTTGTACAGCTGCGCGCCAGCATTTCGCGCTTGGCGATAAAGTTGCCAGTGGTGGTGGCGGGCGGCAAGGAGTGGGGCATCTCCACAATCGTGGTTACGCCATGGGCGGCGGCGCCCTGCGTGCCTTCGCGCAGCTCCTGTTCGGGGAAATCATGGGAGCCGGTAAAGTGGGTATGGACATCAATCGCGCCGGGCATCACCACCAGCCCGCTGGCGTCGATCACCTCATCCACTGCCGGCAGCTGGGCGCCGTGCGCCAGAATACCGGCAATTTTTCCCTGCTCAATCAGCAACCCGGCGGCGATCTCTCCGTCGGGCGTGACCACTAATCCGTTGACGATCAATGTTCTCATGCTTATTTCTCCTGCTGCCAGATGGCGCCGACCAGTGACATATCCACCAGCGCGGCATAAGGAACCGGGATCTGCGCACTGAGCCAGCCGGTTTCGGTCAGCAAGGTGGCGAAATGCTCAAAATCCTGGCGGGCAATGTCGGGTCCGCTGGCAAACACACCGCTGTGCAGATACGCATCCAGACCGGCGACCAGCGCCGCGGCGGGATAATCCGCATACCAGGGTTGCACCTGCTGCGCCAGCGCGGCGGCGTCGTGGCTCAGCAGCCACTGCTGGGCTTCGGCGATCGCGCGGGTAAACGCGATAAACGCCGGGCGTTTCTGTTGCAGCACATCGCGGCGGGCGATATACGCGCTCCACGGCATATCACCGCATAACGGCGCAAGGCTGGCGACGCAATGCAGTTTGCCGCTGGCGACAGCCGGCGCCAGCGCGTGCATTGAGTGCAGCGCATAGTCGTAATCACCACTGGCGACGGCGGCGAAATCCGCCTGCTGATCGCCACTGCCGGGGATCAGAGTGACCTGATCGCTAAGCTGATGCTGATTTAACAGCCAGTTAAAACTTAATGTGGCGGTGCCGACATTACCGACATCAATCACCCGCTTGCCGCGCAGCGCATCAGGGACAAAGCCGGGTTCGCTGTTGGCGGCGGCTAAAAACCACGGGTTAGCGGCTACGGCGGCACAAAAACACATCATTTGCGGCCCCTGCTGCTGGTAATTCTTCATCATCACCATTGGCCCACCGATAGTCAGGTCGGCTTCTCCGGTAATGACCGCCGGTACCTGGCCGCCCTGGATAGTGTGGCCGCCGGACTCAGCGGTGGTGAACTGGATGTCCACGTCATATTTCGCAAACAGGCCAAGGCTTTCCGCCAGATATAGCGCGCAGTAGTAGATGCGCGATTCGCTGCGGTCGCCCTGGTTGAGAATTAAACGGCTGGTCATGATAGCGGCTCCGCGGCAAGGAAAGAGGGATTCAGTTCACTGATGGCGCTGACGCCACACCAGTGACTGATGGCGGTGATTTCATTGACCCAGCCCGCCAGCAGATTAAATACTGCCTCTTCACCACCGGCCACCAGCGCGCTGATCACCGGACGCACCGTCAGCGACAGGGTTGCGCCAAGACAGGCGGCCACTACCACGTCGGTACCGCTGCGGATACCGCCATCCATCACAATATCGCCCGGGTAGTGCTGACGCAGCTGCGGCATCTGTTGGGCAGGCGTTGCCCAGCGTGCGCTCTGCCGCAGACCGATATTGGAGGCAATAATGGCGTCGACGCCACTTTCCGGCACCTGGCGGGCATCTTCCGGGTGCAGGATGCCTTTCAGCATCAGCGGCATCTTTAACTGCGCGGCAAAGGCGCTGATATGGCGAATCTCATTCCAGCCCCAGCCAGGAAAAGCGGGCAGCGTCTCGACGCCCGGCGCGCTGGCGCCAATGGTGCGCAGTCCCTGTTGTTGCAGCGCCTCGCCGATTGAATAGCCGCCAGGCTGTAAGCCCGCCACCGGATGCACCGGCGCCAGCACCGTCAGAATAATCCCTGCCGCCTGGCAGTCAGCCGCATGGCGAATCAGGCGTTCAATACGTGGCAAATCGCCCGCCGCCCGCAGTTGCAGCCAGCAGCCCTGATACGCATCGCAAATCTCCGCCAGCGGTGTCACCGTCTCTTCGGAGATGGCCAGCGGCAGTTGCAGACGTTTACAGGCGCGGGCAATCGGCAGCAGCCCTTCCGGATGAAAAATCACATCACCGGCAAACGCGCCGACGCCAAGCGGCGCCGCCCAGCGTTGTCCGCCGAGCATCACCCGGGTATCGATACCCTTGGTGGCGCGCATCACGCGCGGCAGCAGACGATAGCGCTGTAAATCCTGACTGTTGGCGTCCGCCGCCGCCAGCTGGGCGTCCGCCGGTTGCCCGACCATATAGCGGTAGAGGGCATCGCCCAGCCGCTGGCGGGTTTCCAGTTGAAACGGCAGCATGCCGGCATAGTTATGCATGTGCGATCTCCTGATGTTGTTGTTCGTGTTGCAGGAACTGGGCGAAAGCTTCAGTCTGCGGCTGTTGCAGAATTGCCGGTGGCCCTTGCTCAATCAGCTGGCCGCCTTGCAGGAATACCACGCGGTCCGCCACGCTGGCGGCGAAAGCAATATCATGGGTGCTGATAATCATGGTGATACCGGTTTGCGCCAGCGAGCGAATGGTCTGGTTGACCTCACGCACCAGCTCCGGGTCCAGCGCCGAGGTTGGCTCATCAAACAGCAGAATGCGCGGTTCCGCAGCCAGCGCGCGGGCGATGCCGACACGCTGCTGCTGGCCACCGGATAACTCGTGCGGCAGCGCCGCCGCAAAGTCGCCAAGGCCTACCACCCGCAGTGCGCGCATCGCTTTGGCGCGGGCAATCTCCGGCTGTTCACCCTGCACGCGCAGCGGAATGCTCATCGCATTTTCCAGCGCGGTCAGATGGTCAAACAGGGCGAAGTGCTGGAAAACAATGCCAATGCCGGAACGCGCGCGGTTGGCGGGCAGATGGCGGTCCGGCAGCGGTTTCCCCTGATCGTTGTAACCCATTACATGGCCTTCAGTGGCGATGCGTCCGCCGGAACGCGGCGTCAGGGCGAGAATCGATTTCAGCAGGGTGCTTTTGCCGGAACCGGAGCGGCCCAGCAGCACCACCACTTCACCACGACGAATATGCAGCGACAGATCTTTCAGCACCGGTTTATTGCCATATTCGACACAGAGGTTATCGATCTCCAGTACCGGCGCCGCTTTGCTGGTATCCCAGCGCTGTTTCGGCAGCATCAGCGCTTCCACCTCCGCTGCTGGCGGCAGTTTGTCCTGCCGGGCGCGGGCGCGGCGGGCGCGATCTTCCAGATTGTAATGGCGCTCCATCCACCACTGACCGGCGGCCAGCAGCGACGAGAGGATCATATAGATGCCGCCCGACGCCACCAGCACCGGAATAAACATAAAGTTTTGCGAAACAATGGTCTGACCGCGCATCGTCAGTTCGTTAACGCCGACTACCGAAGCCAGCGAGGTGGACTTCAGCAGGCCAACGGTCTCATTGCCCATGGTTGGCAGAATGGCGCGCAGCGCCTGCGGGATCACCACATAAATCATCTCTTTGGTACGCGAGTAACCAAAGGCCTGGGCGGCGACGCGCTGATTGCGATCGGTGGCCATAATGCCGCCGCGAATAATCTCGGCGCAGAATGCGGTTTCGTTGATCATCAGCGCCAGTAAGGCGCTGACAAACGGACTAAAGCGCAGGCCAAACTGCGGCAGCACGTTGTACAGCAGGATCAGCTGTAGCAGAACCGGCGTGCCGCGCAGAATGTAGATATACACCTGCACCGGAAAACGAATAATAAAATGGCGTGAGGTGCTGGCCAGCGCCAGAAAGAAACCAATAATCACCCCACCAGCCAGTGCGCCGACAAGCAGTTGCACAGCGATTACCGCACCCTGCCACAAATAGGGCAGGGTTAAATACTTCAGAAAATCATCCACGCGAACCTCTCCGGCATGTCGGACTTATTAACACTTAACCTTTGTCGGTCGCAGTACGCTGTGCGCTGGCGCCCTGGCCCCAGTAATCCAGCAGTTTCTGCTGCGCGCCGCTCTGCTGAATCACCAGCATCGCGTCAAGCACCGCACTGCGCATCACCGCGTTATCTTTAGCAATCGGGAAGCCGACCATAATGGGCAGATCGACCGTAAAGGCGGTGGCGTAAGAAGCGGGATCGGCTTTAGCGATTTCACGCGCTGAACCGGCTTCGGTCAGATAGATATCGGCACGACCACTTTTGATCGCCTGAATGCTGTTATCGGTGTTCTGCACCATCAGCATATTCACTTCCGGCTTACCGGCGGCTACGCATCTGGCGCTCTGCTCCGGCACCAGTTTGCTGGCTTCGTAAGTGCCGGCCGCGGCGGCAACGGTCTTGCCGCAGAGATCGTCAATGGTATTGATTTTCTTCGGGTTGCCTTTGGCGATTACCGAGCCGTCCTGCACCTGCACCGAGGCAACAAATGCAATCTGTTTCAGACGTTCCGGGGTGACGTACAGCATCGGGCCGATATCGGCGCGACCACTGGAGATCGAGGTCAGCAGCACGTTAAATGAGCCGTTCTGGTAAGTGTGTTTAAAGCCGAGACAGCCGCCAAGGCGATCAAACAGTGACGGATCCAGTCCTTCAATCACCGTCGGATCGGCGGCGGATGGTGCTTCAAAACCTTTGGTGTAACCGCCTAAACCCACCACCACATCTTTGCCGACCAGCGACGGATATTTGGTTTGCAGGGTTTTACACTGCGCCATCGCGGCGAAGTCGGCGGCAGTGGGTTTTACCGGGTCGGCAGCGTGCGCGGAGAGAGACAACATGGAGCCGGTCAGACCGGATACCAGCAGAGCGATGCGTGCAAATTTCATAATCTTTTCCCTGGGCAGGTGAATAGTTAATTGATGAACTGCGATTGTTGTGGGTTGGTACAGGGCTTAATAACCTGTTTCTGGGTTAACCCGGTTTATTAGCGGCTCTCCGGCCTGATACCGTTCAAGATTCTGGATAAAGCGCGACAGGCAGCCTTCGAGATAGGCGCCATGATCGTCAAGGCTGCAATGTGGCGTGATAATCAGCCCCGGGCAGTGCCACAGCGGATCGCCGGCAGGCAGTGGCTCCTGCGGGAAAACATCCAGCACCGCGCCCGCCAGCTGCTGCTGGCTTAACATCTCGCGCAGCGCGTGATAATCAAACACCCTGGCGCGCCCGACGATAATCACCCCCGCACGCGCTGGCAGCTGCGCCAGACGGCGGGCATTGAACAGACCCTCGGTTTCCGCCGTCAGCGGCAGTGTGGAGACCAGCACATCGGTGTCCGCCAGTTCGGCATCGATATCCGCCATCGCGATGCAGCGCGCCAGTTCGGCTTCGCTATAGCCGCTGCGCGTCACGCCACAGACTTCGTAACCCTGGCGCGTCAGCATCGCCGCCGCCGCCGCGCCAATGCCGCCCACGCCCAGCAGCAGCACTTTTTTGCCGCGCGCACAGCCGCCAAAGGTCGGCCGCCACTGCTGGCTGGCCTGGTCCTGCAGAAAGCCCGGAATGCCGTAATTGAACATCAGCGCAGCCATCAGAATAAATTCGGCCCCTTTATCGCCGTGGACGCCGGAGGCATTCACCAGCTGAATGGCCGCTGGCCATTTTTCCAGCCAGCTCTCCACGCCTGCGGACATCACCTGCACCCACTTCAGTTGTGGCGTCGGATAGTGATACAGCGGCAGCTTACGTCCGGCCCACAGAATCTCTGCGGCAGGTAAAAACGCCGCTACGCGTTCGGCATCGCTGTTTTCCGACAGGGTAAATTTGCCGCGCAGCAGCGGATTGGCGTCAATTCGCTGTTGCAGCAGCTCCACTGGCAGTTGCAGTGCCTGCGGCGCGCTGGCGTCGTTTTCGATATGAATATGCATCTGATGATTCTCCCGCTTAGCGCATCGCCGTCACTTCCATCTCAACCAGTAAATCCGGGTGGTTGAGCTGGATGCCGACGGTGGCGCGAGCCGGGTACGGAAAAGCAAAATAGTCGGCGTATACCGCATTCAGCTCAGCGAACAGCGAAAGATCGGTAAGGAAAATCGTTACGCGCACCACGTTATCGAAGGTCATACCGGCTTCGCCCAGCAGGTCGCCGACGTTTTTCAGCACCTGGTGGGTCTGCGCCTGAATATCGTTGCCGACAATTGCGCCGCTGTACGGATCGATGGCTACCTGACCGGAGATAAACAGCATCGGCTCACTCAGAATCGCCGATGAGAGCGGCGCTGGCCCCATCGGGCGGTCTTCTGCGTGCATTCCGGGGTAGGTAATGGCCTGTTTCATGGTGGCGTCTCGTTGAGCAGTTGATGATCGTAAATTCGTATACGATTAGACGAAAGTCAACGAGCGCGTTTTCACCAGATGGTCAGTTTTGTGCCTGAGAGCGGAGAGAGTAGCGGGTCAGGCTCTGCCAGGGGTTGAGAGTTTAATTAATAAATTCAGAAGGATAAGTGGTATTCCCCGGTGGGTCAGATGGTGTAAATGGCTGACTGATCAATATCTATACGATTTTCTAATGATAACGCTTCACCGCTTAAAAGGTGCGCGTCAGGAACTGACCAAATCCCGGCGCAACCTGTATTGCGCCGTCACGAAATACGCTAATGCCGCGGATCAGGGTGCGCACCACTTTTCCGCGGCATTTCATGCCGTCAAAAGCACTCCACTTACCCAGCCCGTGAAATTTTTCTCCGCTGACCGTCCAGATTTCATGCGGGTCGTACAGCGCCAAATCGGCATCAGCCCCCAGAGCGATGGCCCCTTTGCGCGGCCAGAGATGAAAGACTTGCGCCGGACCGCTGGCGGTCATTCGCGCCACCTCGCGCAGTGACAGGGCGCGCCTGATATGGCCTTCACTAAAAAATAGCGGCCCGAGGGTTTCCACCCCCGTCAGCCCTTTGACCGCATCCCAGATGCCATTTTGCCCCAGCTGTTTTTGCTCTGGCGTACAGGGATAGTGGTCGGAGGCCAGCAGATCAATTTCACCACTGTGCACCAGCTGCCACAACGCGTTGACCACCGGGCGCGGGCGGATCGGCGGGCTACAGCGGGCATTGGCGCCGATGCGCACCAGATCGTCTTCGTCGAGCAGCAGATAGTGCGGACAGGTTTCGCAGCTGACCCGTACGGCTGATTTTGCCGCCGTAATCATCCGCACCGCCTGCGCTGAACTGACATGGACAATATGCGTCCGCACGCCGGTCTGTCTGGCGAAGTGTAGTACGCGGCCGACGGCTTCGGTCTCGGCAATCTCCGGACTGGCCAGCGCGCAAGCACGGTTGTGGTTGCGCCGGGCGGCGCGCAGTTCGCTGGCGGCGCCGGTCAGAATGTCATGGTTCTCGGCATGCACGCCGATCAGGCCATTAAAACTGGCCAGCTCACGCATGGCGCGCAGCAGATTGTCATCATTTAACCTTGGCAGCCCCTTTTCATCACCGGCCGCGCCATCCGGTGAATCGCTGCACAAAAACGCTTTAAAGGCGATGGCGCCTGCCTGTTGTATTTTCGCCAGCTGTGGCAGGTTTTTGCCGTCGAGGCCCGCCCAGAGCGCGTAATCCACCACGCAGCTGCGCGCCAGTATCTCGCGTTTGGCGATAAAACTGTCGAGGGTAGTAGCCGGTGGCAGCGAGTGCGGCATCTCGATAATGGTGGTGACACCATGGGCGGCGGCGCCCCGGGTGCCTTCGCGCAGCTCCTGCTCCGGGAAATCATGGGCAGCGGTGAAATGGGTATGGACATCAATGGTGCCGGGCATCACCACCAGTCCACTGGCGTCGATAATCTCATCAGCCTGCGGCAACGGGCTACCGTGCGCCAGAATAGCGGCGATTTTACCGTGCTCAATCAGTAACCCGGCGTCAATGTCACCGCCAGGAGTAACGACTAAACCGTTTACAATCAATGTGTTCATCACTTCTTCTCCTGTGCCAGCTGGCATAACCCGTATTGGTTAGCCTTGAGCGAGATCTATCATTCGCTCAGCGCGCCGGGCATCCGGTGTAATACTGATTTCACTGCGCAGCAGGACAAAGCAGAAGAAAGTGTCGGCTGACTATTACCCTTTTGGTAATCAACCCGGTCAAAGGGTATACTGGCGCACACTTTTTTCATCCACCGTATCGCGTGCGAATTCATCATGCAAAAGTTTGATACTAAGACCTTTCAGGGCCTGATCCTGACCTTGCAGGATTACTGGGCGCGCCAGGGCTGCACCATTGTTCAACCACTGGACATGGAAGTGGGCGCCGGCACCTCACATCCTATGACTTGCCTGCGTGCTTTAGGGCCGGAGCCAATCGCTGCTGCCTATGTGCAGCCGTCACGTCGTCCTACCGATGGTCGTTATGGCGAAAACCCGAACCGCTTACAGCACTACTACCAGTTCCAGGTGATCATCAAACCTTCGCCGGACAATATTCAGGAGCTGTATCTGGGTTCACTGAAAGAGCTGGGTATGGATCCCACCATCCACGATATTCGCTTTGTCGAAGATAACTGGGAGAACCCGACGCTGGGTGCCTGGGGCCTCGGCTGGGAAGTGTGGCTGAACGGCATGGAAGTGACGCAGTTTACCTACTTCCAGCAGGTTGGCGGACTGGAGTGTAAGCCGGTAACCGGTGAGATCACCTACGGTCTGGAGCGTCTGGCGATGTATATCCAGGGCGTGGACAGCGTTTACGATCTGGTCTGGAGCGACGGTCCGCTGGGCACCACCACTTACGGTGATGTGTTCCATCAGAATGAAGTGGAGCAATCCACCTATAACTTTGAATATGCGGATGTCGACTTCCTGTTTACCTGCTTCGAGCAGTACGAGAAAGAGGCGCAAAGCCTGCTGGCGCTGGAGAAACCCCTGCCGCTGCCGGCTTACGAACGCATTCTGAAGGCGGGCCATACTTTCAACCTGCTGGACGCGCGCAAGGCGATCTCGGTGACCGAGCGTCAGCGCTATATTCTGCGTATTCGTACCCTGACCAAAGCCGTGGCGGAAGCTTATTATGCGTCGCGTGAGGCGCTGGGCTTCCCGATGTTGAACAGAAAAAAATAAGAGGCCGCCATGACTGAAAAAACATTTCTGGTGGAGATCGGCACCGAAGAGCTGCCACCAAAGGCGCTGCGTAGCCTGGCGGAATCGTTTGCCGCCCACTTTACGGCTGAACTGGATGCTGCCGACCTGGCGCACGGTGAAGTCAGCTGGTTTGCCGCGCCGCGTCGTCTGGCGCTGAAAGTCGCTAATCTGAGCGCCTCACAGCCGGATCGTGAAGTTGAAAAACGTGGCCCGGCGATTGCCGCCGCCTTTGATGCCAGTGGCGTCGCGACCAAAGCCGCCGAAGGCTGGGCACGCGGTTGCGGGATTACCGTTGATCAGGCTGAGCGTCTGAGCACCGACAAAGGCGAATGGCTGCTGTATCGCGCTCTGAGCAAAGGCGAAAGCGCGCAGACGCTGCTGCCGGCGATGGTGGCGACTGCGCTGACGAAACTGCCGATCCCTAAGCTGATGCGTTGGGGCGATAAAGAGACGCAGTTTGTGCGTCCGGTGCATACCGTGACCCTGCTGCTGGGCGATGAGTCGATCCCGGCCACCATTCTCGGCGTTGATTCTGCGCGCATTATTCGTGGCCATCGCTTTATGGGCGAGCCAGAGTTCACTATCGACAATGCTGACCAGTATCCGCAAATTCTGCTGGAGCGCGGTAAAGTGGTCGCTGACTACGAAACGCGTAAAACGCTGATCAAAGCCGATGCGGAAGCTGCAGCGCGTAAGATTGGCGGTAAAGCCGATCTGAGCGAAAGTCTGCTGGAAGAAGTGACTTCGCTGGTGGAGTGGCCGGTGGTGCTGACCGCGACCTTCGAAGAGAAATTCCTCGCGGTGCCGGCAGAAGCGCTGGTGTACACCATGAAGGGCGACCAGAAGTACTTCCCGGTGTACGACGATAACGGCAAACTGCTGCCGCACTTTATTTTCGTCACTAATATTGAGTCGAAAGATCCGCAGCAGATTATTTCCGGTAATGAGAAAGTGGTGCGTCCACGCCTCGCCGATGCGGAGTTCTTCTTTAACTCGGACCGTAAAAAACGCCTCGAAGAGCATCTGCCACGTCTGGAAACCGTGCTGTTCCAGAAACAGCTGGGTACCCTGCGCGACAAAACCGACCGTATCCAGGCGCTGTCTGGCTGGATTGCGGCGCAGATCGGCGCTGATGTGAATCATGCCACCCGTGCTGGCCTGCTGTCGAAGTGCGACCTGATGACCAATATGGTGTTTGAGTTTACCGACACCCAGGGTGTGATGGGCATGCACTACGCGCGCCATGATGGTGAAGCGGAAGATGTGGCGGTGGCGCTGAACGAGCAGTATCAGCCACGCTATGCCGGTGATGACCTGCCGTCCAACCCGGTGGCTTGTGCGCTGGCGATTGCCGATAAGATGGATACGCTGGCCGGTATTTTTGGCATTGGCCAGCATCCGAAAGGCGATAAAGACCCGTTTGCACTGCGTCGTGCGGCGCTGGGCGTCTTGCGTATTATCGTCGAGAAAAATCTGGCGCTCGATCTGCAAACCCTGACCGAAGAAGCGGTGCGCCTGTATGGCAGCAAGCTGACCAACGCTAAAGTGGTCGATGAGGTTATCGACTTTATGCTTGGTCGCTTCCGCAGCTGGTATCAGGAAGAGGGTCACAGCATTGATACGTTGCAGGCGGTGCTGGCGCGTCGTCCAACCCGTCCGGCGGACTTTGATGCCCGTATGAAGGCGGTTTCGCACTTCCGTAGCTTGCCGGAAGCGGCAGCGCTGGCTGCGGCCAATAAACGCGTATCCAATATCCTCGCCAAATCGACCGAAACCCTGAATGACAGCGTACAGGCCTCGCTGCTGAAGGAAAACGAAGAGATTCAGCTGGCGACCTTTGTCACCGCGCTTAGCAGTAAACTGCAGCCGTTCTTTGCCGAAGGCCGTTATCAGGATGCGTTAATCGAGCTGGCGCAGTTGCGCGAGTCGGTGGACAACTTCTTCGATAAGGTGATGGTTAACGCTGATGACCAGGCGGTGCGGGTTAACCGTCTGACGCTGCTGACGAAACTGCGTGAGTTGTTCCTGCAAGTTGCGGATATTTCGCTGTTGCAGTGATGGCAGCGGGCGGCGAGAACGCCGCCCCTACATCAAAATTTTCCGTAGGGGTGGCGTTTTCGCCGCCCATCTTTATCAGGCAGTAGGTGGCACTGTACGCGCAAAGCTCTCGCGCTGGAACATCTTCTCCGCCAGCCTGACCAGCGCCGGTCGTTCGACACACCAGTTCGGCGCCACACGCCGGAAATTAAGATAACCAATGGTACAGGCGGTAGCGATATCCGCCAGCGTCAGCTGTTCACCATTTAGCCATTCGCCGTTTGCCGCCAGTTTTTCCAGCGCATCCAGTCCGCGCTGAATTTTGGTGCGCTGACGCAGCAGTTCGCTTTCTGACTGCTGTTCCGCTGGCAGCATCTGATGACGCACAATCACCAGCGCCGCATCGCACACTCCATCCGCCAGCACTTCAGTCTGACGCACTTTCAGCGAGGCCAGCGGCTCACGCGGGATCAGCGCCGGAGCAACATTGAGCTGTTCGAGGTATTCAGCAATAATCGCCGAGTCGTACCAGATCTCATCTGGCTTAACCACCAGCGCCGGAACTTTACCCAGCGGGTTATATTGCGGTACATGACTCTCTTCATGCCACGGCGATTCATTGACAAATTCGAACGTAATGCCTTTTTCCAGCATGATGACCGAGATTTTACGCACATAGGGGCTGGTGTAATTGCCGATCAGTTTCATTACGCTCTCTCCATTGCTTAGCTTGATAAACGGCGCAGTTTATTCACCCGGGAAAAGAAAGGGATTAAGACTGCTGCGGGCAAAGCCTTCCTGCTCCATGCGCGCATCCAGCACCAGGGTGGCGAGATCGTCCGCCACCGGCTCCAGCGCCGGATCTTTTTCCTGATACAGCAGCTTCAGATAGGTGCCGCAATCACCGCAACTTTCCGCTTTGACGATGCTATCCAGTGACCAGTAATGCAGCTCGCGGGTCTGCTCGCAGTTGCTGCAGGTGGTCGCGGCCACATGCCACTCACTTTCACACAGATTACAGTGAAGATAGCGCAGTTCGTCATCTTCGCTACCCATATGCACCACGCTACTGACCGGAACGCTGCCGCACACCGGGCAAAACTGGCGCTGATTGCCCGCTTCAACCCGCGCTTTACCGGGGATTAACTCGGCCATCTGCGCCCAGTAGAGCGACAGCGCCGCCCAGATAAAGGGCGACTTATCGCTGCTGACCTGCGCAAAGTCGTTGTTGAACATCGCACTGGCCATCGCTTCCAGTTCCTGCGAGGAGGCTTTTTCCAGATTTTCCAGTACCGCCAGCGCCTGACCGCTCATTTCCGGCTTCATTTCGGCAATCAGGGAGTGCAATAACCGTTGCCAGTGGGCGTCGCGTGGCAGGGTCTGGATATCGAGCGGTGGTTTACCGCTGGCGGCGGTCGCCATCAGCCGGGCATGCAGGTCCATTTGCAGCGGATGATCGTACAGCACAATCTCCTGCGCTTCGGCAATCACCGCGGCAAAGCGTAAATAGTCGCCCAAAGGATTTTTCGCCGCTAAATCGCGCAGTCGCGCGGCGCGGCGCTGATACAGCTTCTTCAGTCGGGGAAAAAGCAGGGGAGGAATGCGTTCCGTCGCGGGTGTATCGCTTGCTTCCAGCGGTTGCTGCGGGATTATGCGAATGCTCATCAGGGACTTTTTCCTGTTATTTTGGGCGGCTCTTGCGCTGATGATAGCAGCCCGGGCGGGACACTTCTGCTCAAAATTATAGCAATGCGCGATTTTACATCGCTAAAAGCAGCCTGTCAGCCAGTGGCCGGACGATCTTTTGGCGATCAGGCTTTGCGCCTGCGCGGCGACAGGTTCAGAATTAACGCATCTTGCGACGATAGCAATACAGGTGGCTTTAACGTGAAAAACAGAACGCCGGAACCGGCCGGTAATTCACCGTACCCTGCGGGTATGCGTGCGGTTCAGGTCTGGCAAAAAGAGGATCTACAGCAGTCGCAGTCTGACTGGCTGGCCGAAGAGGTGCCGGTGGCGCTGGTGTATAACGGCATTTCTCATGTGGTGATGATGGCCTCACCGAAAGATCTGGAGGCTTTTGCCATTGGGTTTTCGCTGTCGGAAGGAATTATTGCCGCGTCGCAGGATATTTTTGGCATCGATATCGTCACGGGCTGCAACGGTATCGAAGTGCAGGTTGAGCTGTCCAGCCGTCGCTTTATGGCGCTGAAATCGCAACGACGGGCGATGGCTGGCCGCACCGGCTGTGGCGTCTGCGGCGTCGAGCAACTGGCGGAGATCGGCAAGCCGCTACAGCCACTGCCGTTTACCCAGACGTTTGACCTGAGCCATCTCGATCAGGCTCTCGCTCAGCTGCGTCAGTATCAGCCGCTTGGCGATTACACCGGTTGTACCCACGCCGCAGCATGGGTGCAGCCTGACGGGCAGCTGAGCGGCGGCTGTGAAGATGTTGGCCGCCACGTGGCACTGGATAAGTTGCTCGGTTATCGCAGCCAGCAGCAGTGGACGCAGGGGGCTGTGCTGGTCTCCAGCCGCGCCAGCTATGAGATGGTGCAGAAATCGGCGATGTGCGGCGTGGAGATTCTGTTTGCCGTTTCGGCAGCCACTAAACTGGCGGTCGATGTTGCTGAACGCAGTAATTTGACGTTGATCGGATTTAGTAAACCAGGGCGGGCAACCATCTATACACATCCACAAAGAGTGAGATAAAATCGCGCAATATTTGCACAACATGGAAGTGAAAATATGCGACTGGAAAGTATTACCCTGAAAAACATTGGCGTGTTTGCCCATACACGCTTCGATTTTCCCGCAGCGGAAAGCGCACATTACCATGCTGAGATGTATATTCTCACCGGGCCAAATGGCTGTGGTAAAAGCACGCTGTTACAGGCTTTAGCCGCCATCTTTACACCTGAGCCGCACCATAACCCGCGCTATGGCGATGATGCACGCGTCGATTATCGTTTTGCCGGTGACGCTGGTTTTTACACCGCCAGGCAGACCGAGCCGGCGGCCTGTATCGCCGCGCTGAGACAGCCTTTTAGCCACTGTTTGTCTTTTGCGGATACCTGCGGTGATCACGATTTTATCGCGTGGATAACTAAAAATCGCACCCGCTCGGCGCTGATGCAGGTTGCCGGAGAAACCCAGCAACAGCAGCAGCAGGATGAAATCCTGCAGCGTATTACTGATTTTGCCTCCGCGATCAGCGGATTAAAGCTGATATTTTCCCTTGATAGCGCGCTGAACCTGAACCTTACAATCAATGGCAAACCGGCCAGTCTGACGCTATTGCCGGAAGGGCTGAAATCGGTGCTTGGCTGGATTACCGATCTCACCGCCAGACTGGAGGCGTTTTACCGTAGCGGAATATTTGCGCAGCCGCTGCTGCTGTTTCTCGATGAAATCGATATCCACCTGCATCCCACCTGGCAACGACGCCTGCTGCCGGCGTTGCAGAAACTGCTGACCGGCGCGCAAATCTTTATCTCCACCCATTCGCCGTTTGTCGTCGGCTCGGTTGCGGATGCGTGGATCTATTGCCTGCCGGATCCGCAGCGCGCGGCGCGCGGTGATACGGCGGAGCCGGAAGAGATCGTTCCGCTGGCGGCGGCGGCGGGCAAAAGTTATCAATTGATTCTCGAAGAGGTGTTTAAGGTTGAGGAGCAGTTTGATGTTGAGACTGAAGCGCTGTTGCAGGCGTTTTACCAGCAGCGCAATCACTGCCTGCAAAGCCGGTCGAACAACGATAGTGAGCTGACCGCGCTGGCCAACAAAATTCGTGAGCGTGGTGAAGAGCTGGAGACCATCGTAGAAATGGAGCTACGCCAGCTGAACCGGCGGATCAAAGGATAAGGAGATCAGGGATGATTAAAATGAATCGTAGTGCATACCCCGCCTGCCTTGAAGCTCGTGGACAGGAGTGGACCGAGCGCTATATCGCCGCACGCCTTAAAAATCCCGCAGCCAAATTTAGCTGGTATTCGCAAACCTGCTATCGCGCCACGCGTGATGCGCTGCTGAAGATCACCCAGGAGCACTGTGCGTTTTGCGATGGCTTTATCGGTAACGAAGGACGCAAAACCCTTGAGCATTTTCGCCCCAAAAGTGCGTTTCCGGAGCTGGCGTTTAGCTGGGAGAATCTGTTTCCGTGCTGCGATGTCTGCCAGAGTGCAAAAGGCGAAAAGTACACCGAGCTGCTGCTCAAGCCGGATGAGCACAACTACCGCTTTGAGCACTTTTTTATCTGTAACTTTGCTGACGGGACGCTACATCCGTCGCCTGAACTGTCGCTCTATGACCAGCAGCGGGCGGAAAAAACCCTGGAGCTGTATGGCCTGAACTTACCGTCACGCAAGGTGGCCAGGCGTCGCGAGTTGCAAAAATTTCTGGCGGTGCGTGATCAGTTGCATATCGATGAGTTCCCCTATCGCTATTTCTTAATGGTTTAAGCCACAACAATTTCCGCCAGCTTGTTTTGCAACGCGGCAAAGGCGGGCTGTTTTGGCGCGGCGCTGTCGGTCACCAGCAGGCTAACCTCGCTGCTGGTGGCGTATACCATCCGGCTGGTGATGCCCAGCTTGCTGTGATCGGCCAGCAGAATCAGCTGCGTGGCCTGTTGCGTCATGGCGCGGGCAATCGCGGCTTCATGGGGATAAAAGCTGCTGGCGCCACTTTTGCTGTCGATGCCGACCGGCGACAACAGCGCCACATCGGCGCGATAACGGTAAATTTCGCCGACGGTTAACTCGCCGCGCGTCTGCTGTGCGCCCGCCATCATGCTGCCACCGAGTAAAATCACTTCGTTATTTAACGTCTCATGTTCTTCTGCGGCGCTGAGCTTCAGGGCGGCATGCAGGCTGTTGGTGATAATGGTTAAACCGGACATGGAGCGCAGTTCGTCCGCCAGCATGGTGGTGGTACTGCCTGCATCGAGAAACAGCGTCTGGCCGGATTGCAGTCGCTGCGCCGCCGCGCGGGCAATGGCGCGCTTCTCTTTTGCCTGCACGGCGCTGCGTACGGTCAGCGGCGGTTCGGGCGCGGTATCCAGCGCAACCAGACCGCCATGTACCCGGCGCGCCACGCCGAGCGCTTCCAGCTCGATAATATCGCGCCGCGCTGTTTCGCGTGAAATGCCCAGCTCTTTAATAATGCGCTCGGTACTGACCTGGTTCAGCGTGCTTAACAACGCCCGAATACGATGTAAACGCGTTTCCTGCAGCATGGTTTTATTCCTTTTTTGCAACTCCGTGACAGCTTAAGCGACAGTATACCACTCTGCATATGTATTTTATTGCGTTTGTGTATTTGGTTGCATTTTTATCAAAATGCGCCATGATGAAGTCAGCTTAAACAGAAATTTTCCGCTTCTTTGCCGTCAGGCCAAACCTTAATTTCGCAACGGGAGTTACCATGGCAACACGTTCGACCATCATGGACACCAACAGTTTTCGTGCGGAGCACGCCGACGGCTTAGACGCCGAGGTGCGCAAACTCACCGATAAACGCAGCAAAGTGCTGGGTGAATCCTACCGTTTGTTCTATCGCAAGCCAGTGCATCTGGTGCGCGGTAAAGGACAATATCTGTGGGATGCGGCAGGTGATAAGTACCTTGATGTCTATAACAACGTGGCCAGTATTGGTCATTGCCACCCGGCGGTGATTGAGGCGGTGCATCAGCAGATGGGTATGCTGAATACCCATACCCGCTACTTACATGAAAATATTCTTAACTACTCAGAAGATCTGCTAAGTACCCTGCCGGATGAGATCGACCGTGCTATGTATATGTGTACCGGCTCGGAAGCCAATGACCTGGCGATCCGCGTTGCGCGCTCATTTAGCGGCGGCACCGGGATTATTGTCAGTCAGGAAGCCTACCATGGCACCTGCGACCTGACTTCCGGCGTGTCCCCGGCGCTGGGCAGCGGCCAGTCACTGGCGGCGACCACCCGTTTAGTGCTGCCGCCGGATCGCTATCGTGTTGATGCGCCAGATCTCGGCGCGTGGTTTGCGGCGCAAATTCAGCAGCAGATTGACGATATGGCGGCGCACGGCATTAAATTTGCCGGTTTCCTTGCTGACTCTATCTTCTCCTCTGACGGTGTGTTGCCGGGGCCAAAAGGCTATCTGCAACAGGCGATTGAGGTCGTGCATAAAAATGGCGGTATTTTTATCGCCGATGAAGTACAGCCTGGTTTTGCGCGTACCGGCGATGCCTTCTGGGGCTTTGCGCGCCATGATGTGGTGCCGGACATCGTCACCACCGGCAAACCGATGGGCAACGGTATTCCGGTATCGGCACTGCTGGCGAAAAGCGATGTGCTCGCCGCTTTCAGTGATGAAATTCCTTATTTCAACACCTTCGGTGGCAACCCGGTAGCGATGGCTGCCGCGCAGGCGGTACTGAAAGTGATTAGAGAGGAAGGTTTGCAGGAGCACAGCCGTATTGTTGGCGGCAAGCTGCTGGCTGAACTGACAACGCTGATGGATAAATATGAGTGCATCGGCGATGTACGCGGCGCGGGGCTGTTTATCGGCTTCGAGCTGGTGAAAGATCGTGCCAGCAAAACGCCGGATAAGCAGCTGGCGCTGGATGTGATTGAAAAGCTGCGTGATAACCATGTGCTGACCTCGGTGGCCGGTCCTTATGGGAATGTGCTGAAACTGCGTCCGCCGCTGGCTTTCCAGCAAGGCGATATCGACTGGCTGGTTGGCGCGCTGGATAAATCGCTGGCGTCACTGGTGGGCTGAGCTGCGGCTGATGCGGGCGGCGAATACGGCGCCCGATAAAGATAAAAAAAGCCGTTAAAATAATACCCTTACGAGGGGTGGGGCATTGATAACCATTTTCAAGATCATTTATTTAACTATAATGATCCGACTGCTTACGCGGTGCTAAACAAACTCAGAGCGCCGCCCAACATTAATGGAGATGATGAACATGAGCTATTCACTGCCATCCCTGCCTTACGCATACGACGCACTGGAACCGCATTTCGACAAGCAGACGATGGAAATCCATCACACCAAACACCACCAGACCTATGTCAACAACGCTAACGCCGCGCTGGAGGGGACTGAGTTCGCCAGTCTGCCTGTTGATGAGCTGATCACCAAACTGGATCAGGTTCCGGCAGACAAGAAAACCGTACTGCGTAACAACGCAGGTGGCCACTCAAACCACAGCTTCTTCTGGAAAGGCCTGAAAACCGGCACTTCCCTGCAGGGCGATCTGAAAGCTGCCATCGAAAAAGATTTTGGCAGCGTTGATGCTTTCAAAGCCGAATTCGAAAAAGCCGCCGCGACTCGTTTCGGTTCTGGCTGGGCGTGGCTGGTTAAGAAAGGCGACAAACTGGCGGTAGTGTCTACTGCTAACCAGGATAGCCCGCTGATGGGTGAAGCGATTTCTGGCGTTTCTGGCTTCCCGATTGTTGGTCTGGATGTGTGGGAACACGCTTACTACCTGAAGTATCAGAACAAACGCCCTGACTACATCAAGGCGTTCTGGGAAGTTGTAAACTGGGACGAAGCTGCAGCACGTTTCGCGTCTGCTAAATAAGTTTTTTCCCGGCACGTTAATTCGTGACAACCAACCGACGAAGCGCGCTTCGTCGGTTTTTTATTGCCTGCTAATTATTAAACGTTCCTGTTCATTCTGAAAATTCCCTTAAGTAGCAGATCATCCCCAGCGTCGATCCGTTAACCGCCCTAAAGTAAATCCCTCCCATGTCCGATAGAGATTAAGGCAGAAAGTGATAACTCGATCACATTTACATACGCAGAGAGCATCATTTCGCCATCCTCATTATGCAGTTGAGACAAGGATAAAAGATAAAAATGGTTAACGCATTTGCACGTGGCATTGAGAACCTGCGGGTTGGGAAAAAGTTGTCGGTGGGTTTTGGCCTGGTTCTGGCGCTGGCGGTGCTGGTGGCAGCGACCGGAATTAATAAGTTTCGCGATGTGAAAGATCGCGCTGATAAGGTGGATTACAGCCATGCGATCAGTAGCCGTATTAATGAAGCGCTCGACAGTCAGACTAACTACCAGCTGAACTACCGCGATAAAGATATCGCCAACAGCCAGGCGAAGATCGCCGATGCGCTGGTGTTGTTTCAGCAGATGTTTACACAGCTCTACTGGAATGGCCCGACGCGTGACTGGCTAAATACCTTTCCGGGGATGGTGAAAGAGTATCAGCAGGCACAGGCTAACTATGTTAATGCGGTAAACACACGCAATGATATTAAGGGCAGCTGGAATCTCTCTGCCAGCGAGCAGGCGTTTCTCGCGCTGAAAGAGGAGCTGGGGCCAACCGCGGATTTACAGATGCAGGTGATGATGCTGAAGCTCGATCTGGCGCTGCTGGATGTGCATTACGCAGTGCGTGGCGTGGTGGCCGGACCTTCGGACAAAACCGCCGCGCAGCTCTCTGCTTCAGCGGATAGCGCGGTTGCCACGCTGGATATCTTTGCCAGCCTGGTCACACCGGCGCAGGAACAGACACTGCAGCCACTGCGTGAACGCCTGCTTAGCTACAAAGCCAGTGTGCTCTCTTATGTTCCGGCATTTCAGCAGCAGCATCAGGCTGCCGCGGTGATGGTAGCGAAAGCCAAAGAGATGAACGATATGGTGGAAAAGCTGGTGCAGCGCGAGCTGAATCTGACCCAGGAGAGTGTTCACAGCGCCATCCTGATGATAGTGATTATCAGCCTGACCGCGCTGGTGGTGGGCATCGCTATCGCCTTCGCCATTACCCGCCAGATTACCCGTCCGCTGCGTGAAACGCTGGGCGCCACCGAGCGTATTGCGCAGGGCGATCTCTCTGCGGTGGTGCATACCACACGCCGTGACGAACTGGGGCTGCTGATGAGCGCCGTTGGCAGGATGAGCGATAATCTGCGCAATATGATTGGTGAAATTCGTTCCGGCGTCGGCCAGGTGAGCCATGCGGCAGCAGAAATCAGCGCCGGTAACACCGATCTCTCTTCACGCACCGAGCAGCAGGCGGCGGCAGTGGAGCAAACGGCGGCCAGTATGGAGCAGCTGAGCTCCACGGTAAAACAGAATGCTGACAATGCTCATCACGCCAGCAAACTGGCGGCGGAAGCGTCGACCACCGCGCAGAACGGCGGTAAGCAGGTGAAAGCGGTAGTGGAAACCATGCAGCAGATTTCAGACAGCTCAAAACGCATCGGTGATATCACCACGGTAATTAACAGCATCGCCTTTCAGACCAATATCCTGGCGCTGAATGCGGCGGTAGAAGCTGCACGCGCCGGTGAGCAGGGACGCGGTTTTGCGGTCGTCGCCAGTGAGGTGCGCAATCTGGCCCAGCGCTCAGCGCAGGCGGCAAAAGAGATTGAAGGATTGATCGCCGAGTCGGTACAGCGAGTGAACAGCGGCGCTAAACTGGTGGAAAACACCGGTGTGACCATGCAGGACATTGTGCAGTCGGTAACCAATGTGCGCGATATTATGGGGGAGATCGCCTCAGCTTCTGACGAGCAGAGCCGCGGTATCAACCAGATTTCGACCGCCGTGGTGGAGATGGATAACACCACCCAGCAGAATGCGGCGCTGGTCGAGCAATCCGCTGCTGCCGCTTCTTCGCTGGAAGAGCAGGCAAAAGTTCTGTCGCAGGCGGTATCGGTATTCCGCTTTGCCGCCAGCGCAGGCGCGCTGCCGCAGACAGCGGTTGTCGCTGCGTTGCCGATCGCCAGACGCGTACCGTTACCTGGCATCGCGCGTGATGACAGCAACTGGGAAACGTTTTAATCGCTGAAATAGTCCCCGCTCAAAATAGACTAAGCCTCTAATCCTCGATAGATTAATCAGGATTAGAGGTTTTATATCATCAATTCGCTGTGCAATTTCTTGCGCTTTCTGAGGGTAAATCCATGGCTTTTCTGCCCTCATTTTTATCTTTTCGTGAGGTCCTCGGTTATGCCAAAGCAGAGAACGCCTGTGAGTGAAATTAAAGATGCTTTACGCCTCATTTTCGACTACCTTTGAAAATTTGGCATGATGATGTTTTATCAGGGTATTATGCAGACTTTCAGAAATTTCTAACCTTATATTAACTATCCTCATAAATAATAAGTGGGCGTTTTTTGATAGATTTTTTTGCAAACGTGACGATAATTAAAATCCTTTTAATTGTCAGAAGGTAATCTGTTGTGGATATTAGTGGGTTAAATCAAATGGCATGTTCCAATGAGGTGGTTTCGCCACCCACCAAAGCAGATTCAGTGTTATCTAGTAAAATTAAAGAAGTATATAATTCCCCATTAAAATCTGCATTATTATACATTGATGATCCGAAAAATTTTAAACACGAAATTAATGGTAACACAATCCGCTCAAGCGACTTACATACACCTGAAGGCCGTCTTTTGGAGAATCGGTTTAAAACAAAAGTTAAACCAATTAAATGGACATTGACTGAAATGTATCGTGAAACAAAGAGTGTTCCTTATTACACCAATGATGTGATTGCATATCATGTTAAAAAGATTTCTGAAGAAAATGGTTTTCGTGCTTTGCCAGAAACTATAAAACTGAGAGAGGTTATTAATCCTGGTGCATTGTGTGAAACTTATGATAAATCTGGGAGTGAATTATCTGAAGGGTTGTTTAAATCTGACGTTGGTAAAACAGTACTTAGAATTATGGAGGATCATTCACTGGTTGCAAATCAGGTAAAAAGCCGTGTTAATCCGGATGATGACCGTGCAGTCGATTTTTATATTGATGTGAAGAAGCGTCAGGAGTAATTAACTTTCCGCTATACTTATGTACTCTGTTTGC
This sequence comes from Winslowiella toletana, assembly GCF_017875465.1. Taxonomy (NCBI): domain Bacteria; kingdom Pseudomonadati; phylum Pseudomonadota; class Gammaproteobacteria; order Enterobacterales; family Erwiniaceae; genus Winslowiella; species Winslowiella toletana. The sequence goes on along the minus strand of NZ_JAGGMQ010000001.1, from coordinate 2,303,846 downwards.
CCGGTAACAATATAAAAAGTAAGTATGAAACTGTGCTTTCGGCGTTCTTCAAACAAAGGTAATAACGTGAATAAAATATTTTTGCTTGCATCCTGTTCGCTACTTTCTGCGTGCCAGTCAGGCGATCCAGTCCCTGTGGAACTCCCGGCCAGTGCTGCCATCGTTAATGATAATGTTTGCGTTAAGGTGATGCCAGAAGGCGATGAAAAGGTCATGTCTCTGTTCATTTATGAAGGCAATGATGTTCAGCATGGCACGGTAAAAGAGTTCGTCCCGCAGCTTCAGGTCAGTAGTGAAGAGTGCCTGCCAGCACCGCATTACAACTGGGAAGCGGGTAAAATCTATACCTGGCATATCAATATGGCCTCACAACAGAAAATTGATAAGGGCGTTTACCCCTCTAATCGCGGATTTGTCACCCGTTTTAAAATAGTCGGGGAGAAGAACCAGAAACAGCTGATACCGGTTTCTCAATGAACATAACTTCCGCTCTTTTTCAGAAATCCCATTTATTCCCTGCATGTATCAGAATGCCGACACCAGCATATCCTGTCGGCTTCTGGCCGTTTACCGCGCGATTCATTCTGCTAATTATGATTTAATCCTCGCGATTTCTCTGTTGTGTCTGGATGTCTGGATGGCTAATAACATTTTGTGTTAGCTTATGCGCTTTCGTTCGTTGCCGAGGGTAACCATTCCGATAAGAATGCGACGAACCCACAGCTAAAATCCGAGAGCACCGATCCCAATGACTGCGTTAAATCGCCTCGAAATGCACAACATTTCCATCGCTTTTGGCGGTTTTGCAGCGCTGACCCAGGTGGATTTCACCCTGCAAGGCGGCTCGATTCATGCTTTAACCGGCGCCAACGGTGCAGGAAAATCGACACTGATGGCGGTGCTGTCGGGAGCGCACAACCATTATCAGGGCGAGATTCTGCTGGATGGCCAGCAGGTGAAAATCAGTTCGCCGCGTGACGCCAAACAGCTGGGTATTCATCTGGTGCAGCAGGAAGTGGATGTGGCGCTGGTGCCTACGCTAAGTGTGGCCGAGAACATTATGCTGGATCGGCTGGCCGAAGGGGGTCAGCTGTATCACTGGGCAGAGATTCGTCGCCAGGCGCGTGAACTGCTGGCGCAGCTTGATGTACAGATTGATGTACGGCGTCGTATCGAGCAGTGCACGCTGGCGGAGAAGCAGCAAATTCTGCTGGCGCGCGCATTATCCCACCACTGCCGTTTTCTGATCCTCGATGAACCAACCGCGCCGCTGGATCAGCATGAGAGTGAACGCCTGTTTAATGTGGTGCGCCGCCTGAAACAGAACGGCATTGGCGTGGTGTTTATTTCCCACCGTATTCATGAACTGAAAGCGATTTGCGACCAGCTGACGGTGCTGCGTGATGGCCGCCTGATTGAAAGCGGCCCGATGCAGAACCTGAGCGGTGAGCAGATTGTGGAAAAAATGCTCGGTCATCAGCTGGATGATATCTATCCTCCGCGCCGTGAGGCGGTAAATGGCGCCACGCTGCTGAGCATTGAAGGGTTGCACGATGCTGCGCTGCTGCACGATATCTCGCTGACACTGCGCAAAGGGGAGATCCTCGGTATTGCGGGCCTGGCTGGCGCGGGCAAAACTGAACTCTGTAAGGCGCTGTTTGGCGCCACGCGCAGTCAGGTGCGTGCCGGTGAGCTGCACGGTAAAGCGTGGAAACCTTCTTCACCGCATAATTCAGTTGAACGCGGTCTGGCGCTGGTGCCAGAGGAGCGGCGCAAAGAGGGGATTTTTATCGATGAACCGGTCAGTATGAACCTCAGCGTCAGCGCCGATAACAGCTTCTCCCGCTTCAGCTTTTTTGGCCGCCGCAAGGCATGGCGCTGGGCGGAACAGGTGATTCAGCAGCTGGGGATCCGTACCACCGGTCCGCAGCAGACGCTGCGCCGCCTGTCGGGCGGTAATCAGCAAAAAGTGGCGATTGGCAAATGGCTGCGCAATAACGCCGATGTGCTGATTTTTGATGAGCCGACCAAAGGCGTTGATGTTAAAGCCAAAACTGACCTGTTTGTCTTAATTGATCAACTGGCGCGCGAAGGCAAAGGGGTGATCTATGCCTCAGGTGAATTCGCCGAGCTGGTTGGTCTGTGCGATCGCATTTGCGTGCTATGGGATGGCCGTATTGTCGCGGAAATGGATGCGCGAACCGCTGACGAAGAAACGCTTTTACTTTATTCCACCGGAGGAACCCCTGCGTGAGCAGCAAAGAAATTTCCCTGAAGGGGACGCCAGCTGTGCGTCACCAGTTATTTGAATTTCTCTACAAATGGGGGATGTTGCTGACGGTAGTGGCGCTGATTGCGGGCTTTGGCCTCGCATCGGATAGCTTCCTTGACCCGAATAACATCATCAATATCTTACGTTCCATCGCCATCGTGACGGTTATTGCGATTGGCGTGTCGATCTCGCTGACCATTGGCGGCTTCGACCTGTCGGTAGGGTCGACGGCATCGCTGGCGAACTCGCTGGTGATCTCGCTATTCGTCTGGTATGGCTTCGGCTCGACGCAGGCGATTGTGGTGACGTTACTGCTCTGTACGCTGGTCGGGTTGTTTAACGCCTTTATGATCGTGGTGCTGAAAATCCCGGATATGCTGGCGACGCTGGCCAGCCTGTTTGTGGTGCAGGGTGTGGCGATGACCTACAGCTATGGCGGCTCGATTACCGAAAATATGGTGCTGCCGAGCGGCGATATGGCGGAAGGCGTTATTCCGGCGGGCTTCTCACTGCTGGGCCAGGTGCCGACCATTGTGATTATTATGCTGGCGGTGACGGTGATTGCTCAGCTGGGTCTGTCGCTGACCAAACATGGCCGCCGGATGTATGCGATTGGCGGCAACCCGGAAGCGGCGCGCCTCTCCGGAATTCGCACTACGCGCTATCGCGTTGCCGCCTATGTGATCGCTTCACTGCTGGCGGGACTCGGCGGCATTCTGCTGGCTTCGCGCATCGGCTCGTCACAGGTTAACGCCGGTGGTGGCTATCTGATGGATGCGGTGGCGGCGGCGTGGATTGGCCTGTCACTGGCCGGTTCCGGTAAGCCGAATGCGCTGGGTACGCTGCTGGGCGCAGTGATCCTTGGCGTATTAGGCAACGGGCTGGTGATGCTTTCGGTGCCTTACTACGCGATGGACATTATTAAAGGGTTAGTGCTGGCGGTTGCGCTGGCGATTACTTATATCCAGCGCCGCTAATGCGGTTTACACAACACAGAGAATTATAATGAAAAAACTCACAACATCGCTGCTGGCGCTGAGCCTGCTGACCGCGTTACCTGCATTTGCCGCGGAAACCCCAACCCCTGTCCCGGCAGCTATCGCTAATCATGACGGTCCGATCCGCGTGGCGGTGATCCGCAACCTCGGTTCTGACGACAATACCACCCAGTTTGTCGCGGGCGCGATTCAGGAAGGGAGAAAGCTCGGCTTTAAGGTCAGCACCTTTCTGAGCAACGGTGATGACGCGCGCTTTCAGGATTTCGTTAATCAGGCGATTAGCCAGAAGTATGACGGTATTATCCTCTCCCACGGTCGTGACCCTTACTCTACCGCGCTGGTAAAACGTATCGCTGACGCCGGGATTAAAGTGACGGTATTCGATACGCCGGTAAACAGTGATGTGCCGGGCGTGACGGTTTCTCAGCAGGATGACGCCTCGCTGGCGAATCTCTCGATCAGCCAGCTGGCGAAAGATTTCAACGGCAAGGCGAATATCGTCAAGCTGTGGGTTGCCGGTTTCCCGGCGATGGAACGTCGTCAGGCAGAGTTTGAAAAGCTACAGAAGACTTACCCGGAAATCCATCAGCTGGAGTCGATTGGCGCGGTCTCTTCTGATGTGCAGGGCGATACCGCCAATAAAGTCGGCGCGATTCTGGCTAAGTATCCGAAAGGAAAAATCGATGCCATCTGGGGAACCTGGGATGCCTTCAGCCAGGGGGCTTATAAAGCGCTGCAGGAGAATGGTCGTACTGAGATTAAACTCTACAGCATTGATATCTCCAATCAGGATCTGCAACTGATGCGCGAGCCGAAAAGCCCGTGGGTAAGCAGCGTCGCGGTGGACACCAAACTGATTGGCGCAGTGAATATGCGTCTGATCGCCAATAAGATTGCCGGTGAAAAAACGCCTGCCAGCTATGAGTTTAAAGCGGCTGCTATTCCGCAAGCTTTGCTCAACAGTCAGCAGGGTGCGGTTAACGTCGCCAGCCTGAGTAAAATCATTCCGGGCTGGGGCCAGACCGATGACTTTATTGCGCCATGGTTTGCAACCTTAGAAGCGAAATACGGTAAGAAGTAATCCCCCCTGTGTCTCTCTCAGTCTGGTTAACTGCCAGACTGAGAGAGATTATCCACTAATGCGCCATACATCTCCGCGCGTCCGCGCAGATTAAATAGCTGCTGCTCGCTGTTATCCAGTGCGCTAAATTCCTGAATAAATTTTTGCAACGCCTGTTCAGGCTCGCTGGGGTTATCCGCAATTGCCTGCATCGCTTTCGCCACCAATAAACCGCAAGCGTTGGGGGCATTCTCCTGCAGGTTTTTCTGCAAAAATAACGGGCTGCTGGTATCACTGGCCCCGGCAAGGCGATCCAGCCAGGCTTTTTCACTGGCGTTCAGATAGTCGAGACTATCAAAGACTATCGACTGTTTTTGCCCGTCTGAGCGGGTATAAGTACCAAACAACACCCAGTGTTCGCGGAACAAAAGCGGTTTAAAGTCGACCGCGAAGCCGGGCTGATTATTGTGCGACAAGCCTGCCGCCATTTGCGTAATGAGTGCGCCGCAATGCGGCTCAGCCTCAGGAATACCGATGGCATTATGGAATGCGACGCGGCTCTGCTTGCGGTTTAATAACCCGGAGACGGAGTCCAGTTCCGCTGAGGTGATATAGCGGTTAGGGTCGAAAATCGCAGAATCGATCTGATAACCGTTATCGCTAATCGCATTGGTGAGCTGCGGCGGTAGCTGCCGCTTGATATCGGCAACAATATTCTCGCGCAGGCTGGAGAGACTGTTTGTTTCAAAACCCGCCATCATCAGGATTTTGATCGGAATTTGCCATTGATCATGCGCAGGTTTTTGTTTGTTCCTGGCCTGCACTATTTCGACCATTTTCAAAGCGTCCTTGCCCAGCTGAACACTCAGCTGGTTGTCTGCGGTAACACCCTGTTTACCGGTATATAAATCAAAAATAAATGACTCAGCCTCGGGGGACTGGAGGCTGTTTTCACAGGCTAACGTGAACAGATAATCGATACTGAAGTTATCATTGTTGCGCGCCCGTTGTTTTAGTCCTTCATCTAATGGAGCACCGGGAGTTTGGTATTTGGCCTCCTGACCGGCAGGCAGGCTGAAGGGAGACCAGGTGTTGGGTGAATCGATTATGACGGGCATTTTTCCCTCTCCCGATGATGTTTGCTGGCCGCAGCAATGTCAGAGAATGAGATTAGTCAGGGCCGAGGAATGGCACTACAAGATAACGCTGAAAGCGCGGGGGGAGAGGTGGTGCATCAAAACAATTTATGACTTCGGTGCTGGCTGAAAAACCAGAAACAATAACGGGTTTTTGCCGACTCAATACAGCCCAGGGACGGCTTAATGCCGCCGCCCCTGCTGCAAATTAAAACGCTTTCTTAGCAAAACCGGTCACTTCCTGCAGACCCATTTCGCGGCCCAGTGCAGTCATCGGGTGCACCACCACAATGCCACGCACGGCTTTTTTCAGGCTACCCATATCCGCCTGCTCTTTTTTGGTAATCGCACGGCTAAAAGGTAACTGCTGCAGCTTTTCAGCTTCTTTACTCAGCTTCTGCACGCGCACGCCTTTCAGACGTTCGATCTCTTCAATCAGCTTGTCTTTCTCGCGCAGCAATTCGCCGAGTTTCTCTGGTTCACCTGATGCCAGCAGGGCAGGCTCTTTGTGATTAAGGGCATCAAGCTGATCGCTCAGACGTTTGATTTCTGCTTTTTCCTGTTCTTTCATGATTTATACCTGATAAATTGACGCTATGCGGCAAAGGATACACGAAAAATAGCGCTTTCGCGGCGTTACTTTTTAAAGGCTTGTTTGAGGCTGATGCGGGAAATCAGCTCGGTCAGTGACAGCACCATGGTGGAGCGCACCACTTGCTGATAGCGCTGACGCTGCATGGCGCGCAGTTCTTCATCTTCGCTGGCAAATTGCGGCGGCGGCGGCAAAGCGCTAACGCAATGCAGTTCGCCAAAAGGGCCGAGAATTTCATCATCGGTAAAGCGGTATTCGGTGCGGTCGTCATTCAGTTCTTCACGCAACGCCATCAGCAGTTCACAATCTTCATACTCGTTGCGGTTAATCACCCCAAGACCGTAAATCAGCTTCAGGCGCACCGACAGCTCTCCCAGCGGGCCATTACCCAACAGCAGCGGCTCGACGGCGTATTTCACCGCATAATCATCTTTGCGGAATACTTGCATCACCAGCAGGTTTACCGCTTCGGCCAATAGCTCCACCGCGGCGATCAGAAAGCTTCTCACCGAACGACCGGCATTCAGGCGCTCAAGCACCCGATTTTCAAAAGCCTGCTTCTCTTCCATTATGGCCTGCATATCTGTCATTGCGCCCGGGAGCACAGCAAAACTGTGCTCCCGATGCTCTCCGGGGTTCGCTGTCTGCAACGTCAGTTATGCGTTAGCGTTGTAAGCTTTCACCGCAGCGAGAACCACATCGCTGTTGGCGTCAAGACCTGACACCTGCGCCAGGGTCGCCTGCGGACCTGATTTTTCCAGCAGTGCAACCAGCTCCTGCGCTTGTGGATCCTGATCGCTGCGATAATGCAGCGCGGCGGCGATACCGAGCACCAGATTGTCATGCGGCAACTGGTACTCCAGCGTGCCGAGGGTGGGCTTGATCAGGCGATCGCCAGCGCTCAGTTTACGCAGCGGCTGACGGCCTACGCGCTCAACGTCATCTTTCAGATACGGGTTTTCAAAGCGGCTAAGGATTTTTTCGATATAGGCAGCATGTTTAGCGGCGTCAAAACCATAACGTTTGATCAGCACTGCACCGCTCTCCTGCATCGCCCCTTTAACCACCTGACGCACTTTCTCATCAAGAATCGCTTCACGAATCGTCTGGTGTCCCGCCATCTGGCCGAGGTAAGCGGTAATGGCATGGCCGGTGTTGAGGGTAAACAGTTTGCGTTCGACAAACGCCATCAGATTGTCGGTCAGTTCCATGCCCGCAATGGCTGGCAGCGGGCCTTTAAACTGGGTTTTATCGACGATCCACTCGCTAAAGGTCTCTACCGTCACTTCCAGCACATCAGTGCTGCCTGCGGCGGATGGCGGTACGATACGGTCGACGGCGGAATCAACAAAACCGACATGTTGCTCGACCCAGGCGTGATACTGCTCTGGCAGCGCTTTCATTACGTGCTGTTTAAGCTGGCTGGTGCCACGCACCATATTTTCACAGGCAATAATGTTTAACGGACGGACATTAGCGCTATCACTGCGTTTGGCCAGCCCTTTGGCGACGCTACCGGCGATACGCTCGAGGATCTGTGGACCAACCGCCGTGGTAACGATATCAACCTCAGCAATCAGCGCGATAATCTCATCACTGGTGCTGTTAACCGCGCTGACGCCTTTAACAATCTCAACCTGGGCATTCTCGCCCACCACATGCACCGGATATTCGTGACGTGCGTTCAGTTCATCCAGCACTGCCTGATTCACATCGGCGAAAACCAGTTCGATACCGGCATCCGCCAGCAATTTACCAATAAAACCGCGGCCAATATTACCTGCGCCAAAATGCAAAGCTTTCATGCTGTTACCCACCTCAATAACGTAAGGGCCAGGCATGCCTGGCCCGAATAAAGGGCTGGGCATGCTCAGCCCCTGGGAAATACCTTCGCGCCTGCGACAAAATCAGGCGGGTTTTTTACCTGACAGAATATCCAGAACGTCCTGCACATTGGTGGTAGAAGCCAGCTTCTCAATCACGCTGTCATCGTCCAGTGCGTTGGTCAGGCTGGTGATTACCTGGATGTGCTCATTATTACGTGCGGCGATACCAATAACCAGACGCGCAATGTCGTCCTCTTCTTCGCCAAAACGTACGCCCTGTGGATACTGGCAGAACACCACACCGGTTTTCAGTACGCGGTCTTTCGCTTCAACCGTACCGTGCGGCACTGCAATCGACTCACCGAGATAGGTTGGGGTCAATTTCTCGCGATCCAGCATCGCCTGCACATATTCCGGCTCGACATAACCGCCTTTCACCAGCTGCTCACCGGCAAAGCGAATCGCCTGTTCTTTCTCGCTCGCCTGCAGACCGAGGAAGATATTGCTCTCGCTCAGTTTAAACAGATGATCCTGCCCGGCGTCGAAGCTGTCATTGAGCGTGGTCATCACTTTGTCACGATGGCCCGCAGAACGATTGGCATCTACCAGACGCGCGGTCAGATCGGTATACAAACCGCTGTCGAGGAAGTTGCTCAGCGAAATATGCTGGGCATGAGGCGCCTGGCGCATCGCACGTTCAGTCAGATCGCGGTGAGTAATCACCAGATCGACGTCGCCTGGCAGGCTGTTAATGGCGCTATTGGTCACCGTGATAATGGTCAGACCGGCATCGTTCACTTTCTTGCGCAGCACGCCGGCGCCCATGGCGCTGGAACCCATACCGGCATCACAGGCAACGATGATTTTACGCACGTGGCTCAGGTCGCTGTTCAGACCATCCGCAGCGGTAACCGCAGTTGCTCCGCTCTGGCCTTTTGACTGCGCTTTCATATCCTGCACACGACGGGCAGCCGCTTCGATATCGTCCTCTTCTTTCACTTTGCTGGTTTTCAACAGCACAGCGGAAACCACGAAGGAGACGGCAAAGGCGGCGGCAATTGCCACGATATTGGCGAAGTAAGCGCCTTTTGGCGTCATTGCCAGCACCGCGAGGATTGAACCGGGTGATGCGGGTGAAACCAGGCCACCGTTCAGCAGTGTCAGGGTAAACACGCCAGTCATACCACCGAGGATAACCGCGATAATCAGACGCGGGTTCATCAGCACATACGGGAAGTAGATTTCGTGGATACCGCCGAGGAAGTGGATAATTGCCGCGCCGCCCGCAGACTGCTTGGCGTTACCACGACCAAAGAACACATAAGCCATCAATACGCCCATACCCGGACCCGGGTTCGCTTCGATCAGGAAGAAGATCGATTTGCCCGCTTCGCTGGCCTGCTGGATACCCAGTGGCGAGAAGATACCGTGGTTAATGGCGTTATTAAGGAACAGGATTTTCGCCGGTTCGACAAAGATGGAAGTCAGTGGCAGCAGGTTGTTCTGCACCATCAGGTTTACACCCGCGGCGAGAATATGCGACAGGCCTTCAACCAGTGGACCGATAGCGAGGAATGACAGGATAGCCAACAACATACCGATAATACCGGCAGAGAAGTTGTTAACCAGCATTTCGAAACCGCTTTTAATCTTGCCGTCGACCAGGCGGTCGAAGTGTTTGATTGCCCAGCCGCCCAGCGGACCGGCAATCATCGCGCCAAGGAACATTGGCATATCGGCGCCGACAATCACACCCATGGTGGTAATGGCACCGACCACACCGCCGCGATCGCCACCTACCAGACGACCACCGGTATAACCGATCAGCAGTGGCAGCAGGTAGGTAATCATTGGGCCTACCAGCTTGGCCAGCGTTTCGTTTGGCAGCCAGCCAGTTGGAATAAACAGAGCGGTAATAATACCCCAGGCGATAAACGCCCCGATATTTGGCATTACCATATTACTCAGAAAGCGACCAAAGCTCTGTACCTTGATCTTGAAATCTGATGAGGACATAAAAAAACACCCCTTATTGGTACGCGCTGACGAATAAGAGAGCGCGTTGAATTTTGTATGAGACGTTTCGGCGGGGAGCCGTCGGTGTAACACCATTACTGTATGCAAGCGGACTCTAGCACGCGAATATGACGCTGCGTAGTTCAGGGGGTTAAGTGTGATCTATATCACATTACAGCAGGGGCTTTAGGGGTGATTTTAGTGATACAGATCACATATTTATCGTGTAAAAAAAGGACGGTGGCTAATAATTGAACTATATAAGTCATCAAATGTGACTTAAATCACGAAAAAGGGCGGATGGTTTGTTGCTAAATTGTGACTGCCATCACAATTTATTTTTGGCCCGAAATGCGCCCGATCACAGATTGATCGAGCGGCTTATTCGACAAAGTAAAAGCTGTAAGAAAATTACGCTGGTTTCGACGCATTTTCAGCGCTAAGGCATCGGGGAGGATGACTTTTTTCGCCGTTACTGGAAACCACCCTGCACGGCACTTTGCGCCTGAGTTAACGCCTGGGTTTTAGACGACATATTGCTCATAATGGTGTTGTACTGTGCCGCCTGTTCGCGGGTAGAGAATTGCACCGCACTGTTATTAAAGCTGACTGCCGCACCCTGCTGTTGCAGATAGTCACCCGCCTGCAATACATCCTGGCTCAGCGACTGCAACGCGGGTAGCAGAGGAATCAGTGAATCAGCTGGTTGTGTCACCACTTTGCTGTATACCGTCTGATAGACCGCTTTTAAATCGTCAGGCTGTTTTAGCGCTGCTATGCTGCTATCTGCCTGGCTTTTGGCGCTCTGGATCTGTTGCGCCAGTACATTTAGCGAACCGCTGGCCTGACGCAGTGAGTTACGGCGAGTCAGATAGTCCTGCGGCACGCGAATCGCCGCCAGTTCATCGACTACTGGCTTCATGCCGTCATCTACCGCTTTATTTACCTGTTGTGAGAAGCCGTACAGGATGGCGTAATCACTGGCGTAGTTACCCATCTTCTGTTTTTGATCTTCGCTCAGCGCTGGCAGATGTTCGCCGCTGCGCATCACCGTGTTTTGCAGAAAATCGATAAAGGCTTTGCGCTGATCCGGCTCTTTATCGCCACAGCCGGTCAGCTGAAAGACGAGAAACAGTGCCGTCAGTGGCACCCATACGCGGGTCCAGACACGGGAGATTCCAGTCGCCATAAATAAACTCCTGTCTTGTAAACGGTTATCTGGTTGATAACGCCGTTCAATAGCATGTTTTGTCGTGCCTAAAGGATAGTCTAATGTGCCTGCGCTGAATACCCTTGCAGCGCCTTTCTTCAGCGTCATTTTCTGTGAGTCGGGACAAAAAATGGCCTCATATTTTCTTTAGCAGCGCCATTCTGTGATATCTGTTCTTTCCTCTGCCATCACTCAAGGAATGAGTATTATGGTTAGGCTAAAAAGGCAGGTAATCGCCCTGGCAAAGCGAATTATATTAATGCTGATTTTTGCGTTACAAGCCTGCGGAGTTTTTGAAAAGTCATCTGATTATGATGCAACCGTGACGCTGCAAAATAACCGTCCATGCTTTAGTGTGCCTGATGATGTTTCTTATCCACGACAGCTGGTGGGTATCGCAATTTATCGGCAGGGAGCCGGAGCAACAGCAGAATGGAGCCGAGGATTCTCAGATAATTATTTGTATGAGGCGGTCAGCTCAGGGTATTGCATTGATTATGACTATCCGACGTTTATTTCTGGAGAAGCGTACCGGGTGCTTGTTGTAGTTATGAGTCCTGAACGCTTTGATAGTAGACGCAGATATGTGAAGGATTTTACTTATCTGAAGAGATAAGCAAATTGTAAAACAAATCTGGGGCCAGCGATTACCGGCCCCGGAACAGATTAAAACACCAGCGCCTGTCCATCTTTACGGCTTTCCGTGGCGGCGATATAAAAGCCCTGCGGATCGCGCACTATTACCTGTGCGCCGCCAAAGTTATAACTTTGCAGCGGATCTTCCACCACCAGTTTATGGCCCATCGCGCGCAGTGCCGCCAGCGTATTGCGATCGATTGATGCCTCAACGCTCACTTCACGTCCGGCGACAATTCGCCAGCGCGGCGCATCGATCGCCGCCTGCGGATTCTGTTTATGCAGCATAATGCGCAGCGCCAGTTGTAAATGTCCCTGCGCCTGCATCGGACCGCCCATCAGGCCAAATGACATCAGTGGCTGACCATCGCTATCCAGCGCAAAGGCCGGAATAATGGTGTGAAACGGACGCTTGCCACCCGCCACCACATTAGGATGCGCTTTATCGGTTGCAAAGCCCGCGCCACGGTTCTGCAGGCTGATGCCGGTGCCAGGCACCACTACGCCGGAACCAAAGCCCATATAGTTGGACTGAATAAACGACACCATCATACCGCTGGCGTCGGCAACAGAGAGATAAACCGTGCCGCTTTGGCTGGGTGCGCCAAAGGTAAAATCGCCGGCTTTGGTCGGGTCGATCAACGCGGCGCGGCTTTGCAGATATTCGTCGCTCAGCAGCAGCTCCGCCGGAAACTCCAGATGATCCTCATCGGCGATATAGCGGTCAAGATCGACCAGCGCCAGCTTCATCGCCTCAATCGACAGATGCAGCCAGGCCACCGAATCCGGCTGATAGCTGCCAATATCCCACTGTTCAAGAATCCCCAGCGCCATCAGGGTGGCAATTCCCTGGCCATTCGGCGGCAGTTCATGCACTGAACCACCGGCAAATGGACGCGACAACAGGGTCACCCAGTCGGCCTGATGGTTTTTCAGATCGTCGAGAGTCAGTGACGCATTATGCTCACGAGCGCAGGCGACAATTTTTTCCGCCAGTTCGCCACGGTAGAATGCCTCGCCGTTAGTGACGGCGATTTTCTCCAGCGTATCGGCCTGCGCCGGATTGCGGAACAGTTCGCCAGTGCGCGGCGGACGCCCCTCGGGCGCAAAGCAGGCGCTGAAACCCGGCTGATCGCGTAATTTGTTATAGCCGCGCTGCCACAGCTCGCCGATGAGTGGCGACACCGGAAAGCCGTTGCGCGCATACTCAATCGCTGGTTGCGCCAGCGTGGTCAGCGGTAAGCTGCCAAAACGTGCGGCCAGCTCGACCCATGCTGACACCGCGCCCGGCACGGTAACCGCATCCCAGCCGGTTTCCGGCATCGCGGAGAGATGGGCAAAATCCTCCTGTTTCCACGCCGCTGGCGCGCGACCAGAAGCATTCAGCGCATGCAGCTGCTGGCCATCCCAGACAATGGCGAAGGCATCGCTGCCGATACCGTTGCCGGTCGGCTCCACTACCGTCAGCGCCATGGCGGTGGCAATTGCCGCATCTACCGCATTACCGCCCTGTTGCAACATCCGCAGTCCGGCCTGGGCAGCCAGCGGCTGCGAGGTGGCCACCGCATTGCGCCCCATCATCGGCGCACGCCAGGAGGGATACCCGACGTTAAAATCAACTTCTCCACTCATCGCTATTCCTTAATTTTCAGTCGTTGCGCGGATCGAGTGCGTCGCGCAGTCCATCTCCCAGCAGATTAAAGCCCTGCACGGTGAGAAAAATGGCAATTCCCGGAAAAATCGACATCCAGGGCGCCTGTTCCAGATAACCTTTGGCGGTGTTCAGCATCGCACCCCACGACGGATCGGGCGGCTGCTGTCCAAGGCCCAGAAATGACAGGCTGGCTTCAGTAATAATCGCCGAGGCAATCGCCAGCGTCGCCTGCTCACGCAGATGTTGCCAGGCGGGTTCGCGCCGCACCGCATCAATGGCGTCAAACAGGCCGAGCATCAGACGATTGCCAGCCGCTTCGGCGATGGCGCGATGAAAGGCGCTGTCCCACAGCTCATGCTGATCGCCATCATTAAGGGTGATGTGATGCATTCGCTCCAGCAGGCGCTGCATCAGGGCAATTTGCTCTTTGCTGGCGCGCAACGCCGCCAGACGGGCCAGCCCTGGTTCCAGTTGAATGCGCGCTTCCATCACTTCCAGCAGATTCGACTGCTGCGGCAGATCCTGTAGCACCAGCGGTTGTACCGGCGCGGCCGGGCCGACAAAGGTGCCTTTCCCCTGCTTGCGCCAGATGCGTCCCTCTTCTTCCAGCACGTCGAGGGCGCGGCGGATTTCGCGGCGTCCGACGGCAAAACGCTCGGCCAGCTCACGCTCGGCCGGCAGCGCCTGGTCGGGCTGAATATCATGTTGCAGAATCAATTGCCGTAGCTTGTCCAGCGCTGAGCTGGAGTTGGCCGCGCTTGCTGGCGTATCACCCATAATTGGTTCGCTTATCTTTGCATCAGAAAAAGGGTCTTAGCTGCGCGGAACCGGATAATCTGGCTATCAATTGCGCAACGTCGCTAAGTAAGCACAGGCAAGATATGAACCAATTATTAATTGGTTCGGATCGGATTGGATGATTTTTAATCCAGATTGTTGAATTTAAACGGCAATTATTTTTTCGCCGCGAATTTAACGCTACTGCTCCAGCTGATAATAAGCGCCAGGCGATTGCGTCGGATTGGTGCAGATATGCCGCATTGAGGTGCGTTTATGGTGCTTGTTCTTCAACTCTCCGCATAATAAACGATATAAAACAGATGATTACCAACCTGGTATCCATTTTGCTTGTTACTGATGACATGCAGGAGCGATAGCGGAGGAATACCGGTGTCGCCACACAATTTGCAAATGGGTCACTAGGGTTCCGGTCGCAAGACGCTGGTCCGAGAGTGACCGACCGCCCTCTGGCGGTTACACGGCGGGATAAAAGCCCGGGAGGATAGCGCGAACATCGCTCGCTGCCTCCTGCTATTTATTCTTCCGCCAACGTCAGAGGAACCACCATGTTTAAAGCCTGCCAACGACTGCTACTTCTCTGCACCATCGCGCTGTTCAGCGTAAATGCCTTTGCGGCAAAACCTTCATTTAAAATCTGCTGGTCAATCTATGCGGGCTGGATGCCGTGGGATTACGCCCGGCAGAGCGGTATTGTCAAAAAATGGGCGGATAAGTACGGCATCGATATCCAGTTTGTGCAGGTGAATGACTATATCGAGTCGGTAAACCAGTACACCGCCGGTGGCTTTGACGGCTGCACCATGACCAATATGGATGCGCTGACCATTCCGGCCACCGGCGGCGTTGACAGCACTGCGCTGATCGTTGGCGACTACTCCAACGGTAACGACGGCATTCTGCTTAAAGGCGCGGGTAACGTGGCGTCACTGAAAGGCCAGCCGGTTAATCTGGTGGAGCTTTCGGTATCGCACTACCTGCTGGCGCGTGCGCTGGAGCAGTCCGGCCTGAGTGAAAAAGATATTAAAGTGGTGAATACCGCGGATGCCGATCTGGTTGCCGCCTTTAACACCGACGATGTGAAATCGATCGTCACCTGGAACCCGCTGCTGGCCGAAGCGGAAAAGCAGCCGGGCAGCCATCTGGTCTTCTCCTCTGCGCAGATCCCGGGCGAAATCCTCGACCTGCTGGTGGTTAACACCGCCACGCTGCAACAGCATCCTGAGCTGGGTAAAGCCCTGACCGGCGCCTGGTATGAAACCCTGAAAACCATGTCCGGCAGTAGCGCCAGCGCCGTTAGCGCGCGTACCCAGATGGGCGAGGCGTCCGGCACCGATCTTGCCGGTTTCGAGCAGCAACTTGCCGCCACGCATCTGTTCAGCGATGCCAAAATCACCCTCGATTTTATTTCCACGCCACAGCTGAAGGCCACCATGCAGCGCGTCGCCGAGTTCTCGTTTAAGCATGGCCTGCTGGGCGAGGGCGCGCCGGGCGCGGATGTGGTCGGCATCGCCACCCCGGCCGGAAACTGGGGCAATGCGGACAATATCAAATTACGTTTCACCGACGAGTTCACCAGACTTGCCGCAGCCGGTCAGCTTTAAAGCGAGGAACGCCAGATGCGCAAAATAATCAACTATCAACCGGTGCCGTTGACCCGTTATCTGATGGGATTTCTGCCGCTGCTGGCGTTGCTGCTGATTTATCTGATGGCTTCGGATGCACGGCTGAGCGTCAATGCGGCGGATAAGTTGCTGCCCGGCTTTAACGCGATGGGCGAAGCGGTGTACCGCATGGCGTTTCAGCCCAGTCCGCGTAGCGGCGAGTATCTGTTATGGGTGGATACCGTCGCCAGCCTGCTGCGCCTGCTGACTGGCGTGGTGCTGAGCGCGCTGCTGGCGCTGGCGCTCGGGCTGTTCTGCGGCGCGCTGCCGGTGATCCGCGCCTTTTTTTCGCCGGTTATCACGCTGTTTGCGCTGGTGCCGCCGCTGGCGATTCTGCCGATTCTGTTTATCAGCTTTGGCCTCGGCGAACTGTCGAAAGTGGTGCTGATTATTATTGGTATTACGCCGCTGATCGCCCGTGATTTACAGCTGCAGGTGCAGGCGATCCCGCGTGAGCAACTGGTAAAAGCGCAGACGCTGGGCGGCCATAGCGCGCAGATTATGTGGCGGGTGGTGCTGCCGCAGCTGATGCCGCGTCTGTTCGATGCGGTGCGCCTGTCGCTCTGTTCAGCCTGGCTGTTTCTGATTGCCGCTGAAGCTATTGCCGCCACCGAAGGGCTGGGCTACCGCATCTTCCTGATGCGTCGTTATCTGGCGATGGATGTGATCCTGCCGTATGTGGCGTGGATTACATTGCTGGCCTTCGCGCTCGATCTGTTACTGCGCACCATTAGCCGCCGTTGCTGGCCGTGGTATCACGCCAACCAGGGGAAATAATGATGGCGCTACTGGAACTGAAAAATCTGGAAAAACATTACGGCCAGCAGGTGGTGCTGGAACGGCTGAATATCAGCGTCGAGGAGGGAGAGTTTGTCTCGATTGTCGGCGCGTCCGGCTGTGGCAAAACCACTTTTCTCAATATGTTGCTGGGAACCGAAAGCCCGAGCAATGGCCAGCTGCTGCTGGATGGCAAGCCGATGCCGGATGAACCGGATGCCCATCGCGGCGTGGTATTTCAGCGCTACTCAGTGTTTCCGCATCTGACGGTGATCGGCAATGTGATGCTGGCTGATGAGTTCAGTGAAGCGCGCTGGCTGGGACGCGTCTGGGGCAAAAAACGGCGTGTGATCAGGCAGCGTGCGCAGGAGATGCTGGCGCAGGTAGGTCTGGAGCAGGCGCAGAACAAGTACCCGCATCAGCTTTCCGGCGGTATGCAGCAGCGTCTGGCGCTGGCGCAGGCGCTGATGAAGCGGCCACGGATTTTGCTGCTTGATGAGCCTTTTGGCGCGTTAGATCCGGGCATTCGCGGCGAAATGCAGCAATTGATCGGCGAACTGTGGCAAACCCACGGGCTGACCATCTTTATGATCACCCACGATCTGAAAGAGGGCTTTACCCTTGGATCGCGGCTGCTGGTGTTCGACAAGCTGCGTCACGATCCCCACGCCCCTGACGCCTGGGGCGCCACCATTACCTACGATATCCCGCTGGAGAGTCATCGCTCTGCCGGGCCAGAACTGCGGCAACCACAGGTTGCCTGAAGGAGGCATTATGAGTAGTCGTTACCAAACCCGGTTGCCCGCAGGCGCACACTGGTCGCTGTTAATGCGCAGTGGCAGTGCGCTGCAACTTACCGATCTGCAGGGCGGGGTGAACGTCGGCATGCTGATGTACAACCCCAATAACCCGCTGGAGCGCTATAACGCGCCGGACAGCCTGAAGTGTCAGCACACGTTTCGTCTTACCGCCGGACACTGTCTCTATTCCGATATGGGACGTATTTTCTGCGGCATCGAGCAGGACAGCTTCGGCTGGCATGAGAGCGTCTGCGGCACCGCCAATGCCCGCCAGGTGGCGGAACAGTTTGGCGCGCGTGATTATCAGCAGGCGCGCAATGACTGGCACCAGAATGGCTATGACAGTTTTCTGGTTGAGCTGGCGAAATATGGCCTCGGCAAACGCGATATGGCCGCCTGCGTCAATTTCTTTGCGGAGGTGCACTGCAGCGATAACGGTGAGTTACAGCTGATTCGCCAGGGGGAGAAAGGCGCGCAGGTCACTCTGCGTTTCGCCATGGATACCCTGCTGCTGCTGCATACCTGTCCGCACCCGCTGAGCGCCGCCAGCAGTTATCCGCGCGGGGCGCTGGGTATCGTAATTGATGGCGAGCCTGCGCCACTGCCGGAAATCTGCCTGCAACCTGATGAAAATCAGCGCGGTCTGCGCAATAACCAGCTTTATCACCTTGGTGCAGCGCTTTAAGGAGAAACAGATGATCAAACAGAGTTCCAACAATCCGGCGCTGGCCAGCCTGAACCATACCATTGCCGCCGGTGACTACTGGTTGCAGCGCATTGAAGCCGGACAGACGCTGCGCATTACCGATCTCGAAGGTAATCAGGCGGCTGATACGCTGTTTTTTAACGCCGACGATACTGCCGAGCGCTATAGCGTCAGCGATACGCTGCGCGGGCAGCGTAATGTGTTTCTGAGCGCGGGCAGCGTGCTGCGCTCCAATGACGACCGCCCGATGCTGACGATTAGCGCCGATACCTGTGGCCGTCACGACACCCTTGGCGGCGCCTGTTCCACTGAGAGTAATACGGTGCGCTACGACCTTGAAAAACGGCATATGCACGCCTGTCGCGACAGCTGGATGCTGGCGGTCGCTGAACATCCGGAATATGGCCTGACGCGCCGCGATATCACCCATAACATTAATTTCTTTATGAATGTGCCGGTGACCGCAGCGGGCGGACTGACCTTTGCCGACGGCATCTCCGCGCCGGGCAAATATGTCGAGCTGGTGGCGCATATCAATGTGCTGGTGCTGATTTCGAACTGTCCGCAGCTGAACAATCCTTGTAACGGATATAACCCGACGCCTGTCGCCGTCACGGTGTGGTAAATCTCTGACGCTGCGGGACGACCCGCCAGCCCTGAACTAAAGCGTCACTATCCCCGCAGGACGACCTGCCTGAATGAGACTTTTGTCATGTTTGAGCGCGTATTAATTGCCAACCGTGGCGCCATCGCTGTGCGCATTATCCGGACCTTAAAACAGATGGGGATTAAAGCGATAGCGGTGTATGCCGAAGCCGATCGCTATTCGATGCATGTCCGTCTGGCCGATGAAGCCTTTTCGCTGGGCGACGGCAATGTGCGGGAAACCTATCTTGATCAGGACAAGCTGCTGGCGATTGCGGCGACCTCCGGCGCTGAGGCAGTGCATCCGGGCTACGGTTTTCTCAGTGAAAACGCCGGATTTGTTACCCGTTGCCAGCTGGCGGGGGTGGTGTTCCTCGGCCCAACCGTGGAACAGATGGCGGCCTTTGGTCTTAAACATCGGGCGCGGGAGCTGGCGCAGCAGAACGCGGTGCCGCTGCTGCCGGGAAGCGGTCTGCTACGGGATATGGATGCTGCCTGTGTGGCAGCCAGCGAGATTGGTTATCCGGTGATGCTAAAAAGTACCGCCGGTGGCGGCGGTATTGGTATGCAGCGTTGTGATGACCGGTCGCAACTGATCGATGCTTTTACCCGCGTAAAACGTCTGGCAGGTAATAATTTCGCCGACGATGGCGTTTTTTTGGAGAAATTTATCGCCCGTGCGCGCCATATCGAAGTGCAGGTGTTTGGCGACGGTAAAGGCCAGGTGCTGGCGCTGGGTGAACGCGACTGTTCCGCACAGCGCCGTAACCAGAAAGTGATTGAAGAGACGCCCGCGCCTGGACTGAGCGAGGCGCAGCGCCAGCAGTTACAGGCCACCGCCGTGCGCCTGTGTCAGGCGGTCAGCTATCGCAGCGCAGGGACCGTCGAGTATGTTTATGACGAACAGCAGCAGCAGTTCTGGTTTCTTGAAGTGAATACCCGCTTGCAGGTGGAGCATGGCGTGACCGAGATGGTGTATGGCGTCGATATTGTGCGCTGGATGGTACAACTTGGCGCCGGTACGCTGCCGGATCTGGCCAGCTTACCGAGCCGTCCGCAGGGCCATGCCATCCAGGTGCGGCTGTATGCGGAAGATCCGGCGCGCCAGTTCCAGCCGGGCGCCGGACTGCTAAGTCAGGTTCACTTCCCGCAACAGGTGTCGCGCGGCACATTGCGTATCGACCGCTGGCTGGACAGCGGCAATGAAGTCTCGCCGTTTTACGATCCGATGCTGGCGAAGCTGATTGTTCATGCCGACGATCGCCCTGCCGCATTAGCGTCGCTGGCGGAAGCGCTGGATAACAGCCAGCTGTACGGCATCGAAACCAATCTGCGCTGGCTGCGCCATCTGCTGAGGCTGCCAGAAGTGCAGCAGGGGCGGGTGATTACCGCCACGCTGGGCAATATCAGCTGGTCGCCCGCCACGCTGGAGATTATCAGCGGCGGCACCCTGACCACCATTCAGGACGCCTCGGGCCGTATCGGCTACTGGCATGTTGGCGTGCCGCCGTCCGGCCCGTTCGACAGCCGCTCCTTCCGCCTGGCGAATCAGCTGCTCGGCAATCACCCGGATGCCGCCGGACTGGAGATCACCCTGCACGGCCCGACATTGCGCTTTAATCGTGATTGCGCGCTGGTGATTAGCGGGGCGCAGATCGATGCGCGGCTCGATCAGCAGCCGGTTAAACACAATGAAATCATTAATGCCCGCGCCGGACAGACGCTGGCGCTGGGGGATATTCGTGATGCCGGTTGTCGCAGTTATCTGCTGCTGGCGGGCGGCATTGACTGCCCGCAATATCTTGGCAGCCGCAGCACTTTTACGCTGGGTAAATTTGGCGGCCATGCTGGCCGGCAGCTGCGCGCGGGCGATGTGCTGCATCTGGCCGCTCCCGCGGTGCGTCCGTCCGCCGCGCTGCCAGCGGCGCTGACCCCGGCGATGTCGCATCAGTGGCAGCTGCGGGTGGTGTATGGCCCGCATGGTGCGCCAGATTTCTTTACGCCTGAGGATATCGATAGCTTTTTTAGCGCGGAGTGGCAGGTGCATTACAACTCCAGCCGCACCGGCGTGCGTCTGATTGGACCGAAGCCGGAGTGGGCGCGCAGCGATGGCGGCGAAGCAGGAATGCATCCGTCAAATATTCATGATAATGCTTACGCCTTTGGCACTATCGACTTTACCGGCGATATGCCGGTGATTCTGGGGCCGGACGGGCCATCGCTGGGCGGATTTGTCTGTCCGGCGACGGTAATTGCCGCCGATCTCTGGCAGGTGGGACAACTTAAAGCGGGCGATAGCCTGCGTTTTGTGCCGGTCACACTGGCGGAGGCCGATCGCCTGGCATTGCTGAGCGAGCAGGAAGTGGCGACGCTAAGCCATCAGCCGCAGGGAGCGTTAAGCGCCACGCGCAGCGATCCGTTGCTGTACACCCACGATGCCGCAGGCGCGCTGCCGTCGCTGACCATTCGCGCCGCCGGGGATCGCTTCCTGCTGGTGGAATATGGCGAGCAGCAGCTGGATATCGCCCTGCGTTTTCGTGTTCATGCGCTGATGCAGTGGCTGGAGCAGCATCCCGTTAATGGCCGGCTGGAACTGACGCCGGGTATCCGTTCGCTGCAAATCCACTTTAATAGTCTGATCTGTCCGCGTGAACAGCTACTGGCGCAAATTTGTGAGGCTGATAGCGCGCTCGGTTCGTTGCAGGCCGCCACCGTGCCGTCACGCACCGTCTGGCTGCCGCTCAGCTGGGACGATGGCGCCTGTCGCGAGGCGATTACCCGTTATACCCAGTCGGTGCGGCCAGACGCGCCCTGGTGCCCGAGCAATATCGAATTTATTCGTCGTATTAACGGACTGGATTCGGTTGAACAGGTGAAAGAGATCGTATTTAGCGCCCGTTATCTGGTGATGGGGCTGGGAGATGTCTACCTTGGCGCGCCGGTTGCCACGCCGCTCGATCCGCGCCATCGGCTGGTGACCACCAAATACAATCCGGCGCGTACCTGGACCGCCGAGAATTCAGTGGGCATTGGCGGCGCCTATATGTGTGTCTACGGCATGGAAGGGCCGGGAGGTTATCAGTTTGTGGGTCGCACCCTGCAGATGTGGAACCGCGATCGCCAAACCGCAGCCTTTCATCAGCCGTGGCTGCTGCGCTTTTTCGATCAGATCCGCTTTTATCCGGTCAGTGCCGAAGCGTTGCTGGAGATCCGTGAGCGTTTCCCGTGGGGCGACTATCCGTTGCGCGTCGAGGAGGGGGAGTTCAGTCTTGCAGGCTATCAGGCAGAGCTGGAGCAGCAGCAAACGGCGATCGATGCTTTTCAGCAACGGCGTCAGCAGGCTTTCGATCAGGAGCTGGCGCGCTGGCGCGCCGACGGCCAGTTTACCTTTGACAGCAGTTTGCCGAACGAGATGCAGCAAGTCGAAACCATCCCCGATAACTGCTGCGGCGTGGAGAGTCAGATTGCCGGCAGCCTGTGGCAGTGGCTGGTGGAGCCTGGCAGCATAATTAATGCCGGTGAGACCGTCGGTATCCTGGAATCGATGAAGATGGAGATCCCGATTACCGCGCCGGTCAGTGGCAAAATTCGCGCGCTGCAGCGTACTCCAGGCCAGCAAGTCCAGGCGGGGCAACTGTTGCTGTTGATTGAGACCTCAGACTCATAAAGCAAGATGAAAAAATAGTCAAAAAAGTGGGCGCAATTCGCTGGCCTTCAACTAATACTTAGGATCCTGGCTTTCCCTGCGCTGACCTGACGATCTCTCCGGCTGCAGGGAACCAGCCTTGAGCGCCTGGCTTTTGGCGTTCTCCCTCTGGTGCCGATTAATGTCATTTCATTGTGAGTCGTAAAGGAGTTCTCGATGGAAAATAAAGACCCTATGTTTGAGCTGTTAAGTAGTCTGGAACAGATCGTTTTAGCTCGTGAAGTTATCAAAGTTGCTCCCGCCTTGCAGGCCGAATCCGTATCAATGCCAGAACCACAACGATTGCGGGAAATTACCGGCATGCAGGTTGATGAATTCGCCCGGGTGATGGGTGTGAGTATCTCTTCGGTTAAAAGTTGGGAAGCGAAGCGCACCAGGCCGTCAGGCACCGCGCAGAAGCTGATGAAGTTACTGCATTCGAATCCGACCTTAGGTCGACAACTGTTAGACTGATTTTTCATTCACCCGCCAGCTGGCGGGTGAATTATTTCTGGGGTCGGGGTAAGGTTTCAGGATAACCTTTGCTGAATCTTTTATCTTTTTCCGGACCCAATGACTGCTTATAGCCCACCTGTGACCCTGACCCCATTGATTGTCTCGCTGGCGACCGAGATTGGCGCCGCCTGCGCACGGCTTGAGATCCAGCAGGAGCAGGCATTAAAACTGCGGCGTATTAACCGAATCCGCACCATTCAGGGGTCACTGGCGATCGAAGGCAATACCCTGAGTGAAGCGCAGATTACCGCTATTCTCGACGGAAAACGGGTTATTGCTCCGCCGGTGGATATTCTCGAAGCGGAGAATGCCATTGCCTGCTATCGCGAACTACCGCGCTGGCAAGCCTGGCAGGAGTCGCATCTGAAAGCGGCACATAAGCTATTGATGAAGGGATTGTTGTCTGAAGCAGGGATCTATCGAGCGGGAAGCGTGGGCGTGATGAGCGGTTCGACGGTGATTCATATGGCGCCGCCTGCCAGCCGGGTACCGTTGTTAATGTCACAGCTACTCGGCTGGCTAAAAACTACCTCGCTACCACCACTAATTGCCAGCTCTGTTTTTCACTATGAATTTGAATTTATCCATCCTTTTGCCGATGGCAATGGAAGAATGGGGCGCTTATGGCAAACGCTGATTATGTCTCACTGGAATCCGCTTTTTAGCCATATCCCGGTGGAGAGTCTGGTGCATGATCATCAGGCCGAATATTATCAGGCTATCAATCGCAGCACCGCAGAGAGCGACTGCGCCGCTTTTGTCGAATTTATGTTGCAGATGATATTAAGTGCGATAACCGAAGCGCTGACCCCCCAAGCTACCCCCCAAGCTACCCCCCAAGTTACCCCCCAAGTTACCAGGTTGTTGAGAAGTTTACAGGGTGAAATGTCGCGCGAACAGATTCAGGATGCATTGGCATTGCAGGACAGAAAGTCTTTACGCGAGCGTTATCTGCAACCCGCACTTAACAGCCAGCTGATTGAGATGACGCTGCCGCAGAAACCACAAAGTCCACAGCAACGTTACCGGCTGACTGAAACGGGTAAAAACCTGCTGTTGCGTTTAACTGAGTAATGCCAGCAGGTTAATCACTGTAGCGCGCCATCTGATTTTCAAACCACGCTGGCGGCACGTTATAGGGCGGTGTGGTTAACTGCAGGATCCCCTGTTCAATAATTATTGAGGCCTGCTGCCACAGTTCGGCATCGCCGTTTTTCAGCAGCGCAATTTGCACGCGTTTTTCCACCAGATAAATGCGCGCAAAACTGGCGTCAAACTGAATAATCGAGCGGGTATTATCGATAATATCGGCCAGTTTAATGGTTTGCGCCGCGGGGCTGGCTTCAGCGGTATGGCGGAAATGGGCGACTTTACGTCTGGCGCGATTTTTTGCCTGCGGCTGTGGCGTATCGGTCAGCATACCAACCAGTTGTGCGACTTCGATGCCAAAGTGGCTTTCAATATCATTTAACGTACTGCCGGTGTCTTCGACCGTGTCATGTAACCAGGCCGCGGCCAGCATCACTTCGTTATCGGTTACGCTGCGCACCAGTTCCACCACCGCCGCCGGATGGACAATATAGGGTTCATCAGTATATTTGCGGCGTTGTCCCGCCTCAGCATGGGCTTTAGTGGCATAACGTCGTGCCTGTTCTTCCAGAGATTGCATCAAAATCGTCCCCCGCTGAAAATGTCGCTTGCAATTATGTAGTGCGCTATCTATATTTTAACTTATCATTCGTTATCAAGATGTCAAAAAAGAGTCAGCACCGCCACTTATTGTCATCCTGCGTTGTAAAATCTGTCACGGTGCTGATCTATAATTTTATTGTCTGTCCCTGTAAGTCGCTCGCGATTTAATAGTGTGTAAATCTGCCCTGTGGGGCTACACCATCAGAAAAGGAATACCTTTATGTCATTAGAAAAAGTCGTATATCGTGCAAAAGCTAAGGCCACTGGCGGCCGTGATGGTCGTGCAACCTCTTCCGACGGCGTGCTGGACGTGCAACTTGGCGTGCCAAAAGAGATGGGGGGCGCAGGTGGTGAAGCCACTAACCCTGAGCAGCTGTTTGCCGCCGGTTACTCTGCCTGCTTCCTCGGAGCGATGAAATTTGTTGCCGGTCGCGATAAAATCGCCCTGCCAAAAGACGCGTTTATCGAAGGTGAAGTCGGTATCGGTCCGATCCCGACCGGCTTTGGCATTGAAGCGCAGCTGAATATTCATCTGCCAGGTATGGACAGCGCTGAAGCGCAGAAACTGGTTGATGCTGCACATATTGTTTGCCCGTACTCTAACGCGACGCGCGGCAATATTGATGTGACGCTGAATATCATTAACTGATATTACGCGGGGAGCCAATGATGGCTCCCTTTACAAATCCGCCCCCCCTCCATCTTTCTGAAAAACGTTCCCTTTCGCCGATTTGCTCGTCACGATGCTTATTTTTTGCCGAGTCAGGCTACTTTATATGCTTTACTACGTCCTTCGCTGCGTCCTGCGGGTGAGACCCCAGGCTCAGCAAAATCCGCCTTCAATTCAAGGGAAACAGCTAAATAATATGCTCCCCGAACTCTGGCGTGATAATAGGGTCTGATTAGCGTTTAGGGCTTACACCGCCATGCCGGGAAAATAGGATCGAATGAATTATATAAAATCTTTAACCCAACAAAAGCTCTCGCTTTTGCTGGCGCTTTATCTTGGTATCTTGTTGAATCTTCCCGTCTTTTATCGACGTTTTGATCCCTATGTTACTCACCCTTCACTAAAAAACTGGCTCTCAGCAGCGGCTGAAGTGATTGCCATCGTTTTACTCACTTTCTTCCTGATGCGCTTAATGTCGCTGGGCGGCAAGTTGTTCTACCGTATTGTCGCCACGCTTCTGGTGGTGGTGTCGGTGGCCGCCAGCTATTACATGGCATTTTTCAATGTGGTGATTGGCTATGGCATCGTGGCATCAGTGATGACCACCGATATTGATCTGTCGAAAGAAGTGGTCGGCCTGCAATTTATTGCCTGGATGGTGCTGGTGAGCGCCGTGCCGTTGCTGATGGTTTGGCGCAATAAGCTGAGTATGACGCTGCTGGAGCAGCTGAAAACGCCGGGACAGCGCCTGAAGCCACTGGCTATTCTGCTGGTTGCGGTAGCGCTGACTTATCTGCCGATTCGTTATTTTGATCATCAGCAGTCGGCGCAGGAAAAAACCACCAATATCGATCTGCCAAGCTATGGCGGTGTGGTTGCGCACTCTTACCTGCCATCCAACTGGCTCTCCGCGCTGGGGCTGTTTGCTTATACCCGTGCTGACGAGACGATGAACGACCAGGATCTGCTCGATCCGGCAGCGAAATTCAGCTATGTCGCACCGGCTGGCATCGACGACACCTATGTGGTGTTTGTGATTGGTGAGACCACGCGCTGGGACCATATGGGCATTCTCGGTTACGAGCGTGATACCACGCCAAAGCTGTCAAAAGAGAAGAACCTGGTGGCTTTCCGCGGCGAATCCTGTGATACCTCGACCAAACTTTCACTACGCTGTATGTTTGTGCGCGAAGGCGGCACCATGGACAATCCGGGACGTACGCTGAAAGAGCAGAACGTGTTTGCGGTACTGAAAGAGCTTGGTTTCAGCTCTGAACTGTTCGCGATGCAGAGCGAAGTCTGGTTCTACAACAATACCGATGCTGATAACTACGCCTTCCGTGAGCAGATTGGTTCCGAGAAGCGTAACCAGGGTAAGCCGGTAGACGATATGTTGCTGGTGCAGGAACTGAAAGCATCCGTCGATCGCCATCCTCAGGGCAAGCATCTGGTGGTGCTGCATACCAAAGGTTCGCACTATCTCTATTCGCAGCGTTACCCGCGTGATTTTGCCCGCTATCAGCCAGAATGTATGGGAGTGGATGATTTCTGCAGTAAGGCGCAGTTAATCAACGCGTTTGATAACTCGGTGCTGTATACCGATAGCGTGCTGGATAGCGTATTCGATCAGTTACGTGATAAGAAAGCCATCGTGTTCTATGCCTCTGATCATGGTGAATCGATCAGCGAGAATATGCATCTGCATGGTACGCCGCGTGAAATGGCGCCACCTGAGCAGTTCCGCGTGCCGATGATTGTCTGGGCATCCGATAAGTATCTGGCCGATGACAAAAATAAAAGTGCGTTTGAGCGTTTGCAGGCGCAGCAGCGAACTGGCAAAACCCATCGTCATGTTGAGCTGTTTGACACGATTCTCGGTTGCTTAGGTTACACTTCTCCAAATGGCGGGATTAAAGCGGCAAATAACTGGTGCCAGGCGCCGGATGCTAAGCCGTAATCGGCTGCCTCAGCCGAATATGCATGCTTTCCAGGCGGTTGAGGCGCATTTCACAAAAAGTCGTTGACGCTCCCGGGGCCGCGCAGTAACATGCGCCCCCATCGGCGAGTAGCGCAGCTTGGTAGCGCAACTGGTTTGGGACCAGTGGGTCGGAGGTTCGAATCCTCTCTCGCCGACCATCTTCAGAACCCCTGTCAGTAATGACAGGGGTTTTTTGTTGTCTGTAAAATATCCTTTAACGCCAGATTTCCCGGAGGGCGGCGAAAACGCCGTCTCTGCAACAGACCACCGTTTCCTGTAGGGGCGGCGTTCTCGCCGCCCGGCGATTCCACCGGTAACCACCCCTTCAAACCCTGGCGGCGCAGAAAGAATCGAGCTGGCTGACAGTAATCCTGTGGTTTTTACTAATCAGACCAGCTTATTCTGTCGTTGTATTTTATTTATGCAACGTTAAATACTATTTCGCATAATTCCTGCATAGAGTAATCAATACCCCTGCTGTAACAGGAAACGCCCCTTATTTCGCGACACGTTCTGCTTATGACCGAATGGCGCTTGTTGACCATTTCTTATACCCGCCTTGCAGCATATTTAGCTGATTTGCGCTGGATCACAAAACTAATCGTGCAGATATTCATCATTAAACGAGAATTTTTAATTGTTTTTTAATGGAGTAAATCACTGGTAATAATTTAATACACGCGATCATAGTCTGGTTATTGCTGCTGATAGCGCATTTTTCGACTGCAATTGTTACTGATCTGTTTTTTTTATGTTTGCTTGCTGTTTCTCACACTATGTGTAAATACCTGGTCTTTGTATTGACGTTAGTTGCAACTGTTGACAAATTGATGCCTCAATAAGGCGGCAGGAAGCGGATTCGTCTGATGGATTCCACGGAGTCAGACGTTAATAGCTCTCCTTCTCATTGATGCCTGAGGGCATGCACGCACCGGCCACACTAAAAAAACACAGGTCGGGCGTAACGCACACAACAACACATCACATTGGAGTATAAGCATGAGTATTTCCTTGGCTAAAACAGGGATGCTGAAGGTGGGTCTGAGCCTGATCGCGATGACCATAGCCACCGGTGTCCAGGCGAAGACCCTCGTCTACTGTTCAGAAGGCTCGCCTGAAGGTTTTAACCCGCAGTTGTTTACCTCCGGCACCACCTATGACGCCAGTTCCCGTCAGATCTACAACCGTCTGGTTGAGTTCAAAATCGGTACTACCGAAATTCAGCCTGCGCTGGCAGAAAAATGGGATGTCAGCGAAGATGGCAAGACCTACACTTTCCACCTGCGTAAAGGTGTGAAGTGGCACACCACCAAAGATTTCAAACCGACGCGTGATTTCAACGCCGACGACGTGGTGTTCACCTTTGAGCGCCAGCTGGATAAAAACAACAAATATCATGGTGTTTCCGGCGGCAGCTACGAATACTTCGACGGCATGGATATGCCAAACCTGATCAGCAAAATCGAGAAAGTGGACGATAACACCGTACGCTTTGTGCTGACTCGCCCTGAGTCGCCGTTCCTCGCTGACCTGGGGATGGACTTCGCTTCCGTGCTCTCTGCCGAATACGCAGACAATATGCTGAAAGCCGGCACCCCGGATAAAGTGGATCTGAACCCGGTCGGTACCGGTCCATTCCAGTTGCAGCAGTACCAGAAAGATTCACGCATTCTGTACAAAGCTAACCCGGACTACTGGGGCACCAAGCCGAAGATTGATCGCTTAGTGTTCTCAATTACCCCGGATGCTTCCGTGCGTTATGCGAAAATGCAGAAAGGCGAATGCCAGGTGATGCCGTACCCGAACCCGGCTGATATCGCGCGCATGAAGGAAGATAAGAATATCAACCTGATGGAGCAGCCAGGCCTGAATGTCGGCTATCTGTCATTTAACGTTGAGAAAAAGCCGCTGGATAACCTGAAAGTGCGTCAGGCGCTGACCATGGCGGTAAATAAAAAAGCGATTATTGAAGCCGTGTATCAGGGCGCTGGCCAGGCGGCTAAGAACCTGATCCCACCGACCATGTGGGGCTACAACGATGCGGTGCAGGATTATCCGTATGATGTGGAAAAAGCGAAAGCACTGCTGAAAGAAGCGGGTATGGCGGATGGTTTCTCCATCGACCTGTGGGCAATGCCAGTACAGCGTCCATACAACCCAAATGCGCGTCGTATGGCGGAGATGATTCAGTCCGACTGGGCGAAAATTGGCGTGAAAGCCAAGATCGTTACCTACGAGTGGGGCGAGTATCTGAAGCGTGCTAAATCAGGTGAACACCAGACGGTGATGATGGGCTGGACCGGTGATAATGGGGATCCGGATAACTTCTTCGCCACCCTGTTCAGCTGTGCGGCGGCTAAAGATGGCTCTAACTATTCGCGCTGGTGTTACAAGCCGTTTGAAGAGCAGATCCAGCCGGCTCGCGCCACTGACGATCACAACAAACGTATCGAATACTACAAGCAAGCTCAGGTAGTGATGCATGACCAGGCGCCTGCCCTGATTATCGCGCACTCTACCGTCTACGAGCCAGTCAGTAAGAAAGTCAGTGGTTATGTGGTTGATCCATTAGGCGGCCACTACTTCGTCAACGTTGATGTCGCTGAGTAAGTCGTTCTGATCTGCAGGGCCAGCATTGCTGGCCCTTTTCCCGGATGAATAAACTGGTAAAGGCACTTTGATACCTGGTATCAGGCGTGTCACGGTGAGCGCTGGTCAGCGTTTCGCCAGATGTGAGCAATTATAAATCCCGTTGGTTACGGCTGCGGGAGATTACAGAGAATACGGATTATGTTGCAGTTCATACTCCGACGTTTGGGTCTGGTTATCCCAACGTTTATTGGTATCACCCTATTAACTTTCGCTTTCGTTCACCTGATACCGGGCGACCCGGTAATGATTATGGCCGGTGAACGTGGCATCTCTCCTGAACGTCATGCGCAATTACTGGCCCAGCTGGGGCTGGATCAGCCGATGTGGAAGCAGTACCTCACCTACATCAACGGCGTAATGCATGGCGACCTGGGTATTTCACTGAAAAGTCGCATCCCGGTATGGGATGAGTTTGTGCCGCGCTTTAAAGCGACGCTGGAACTGGGTATCTGCGCGATGCTGTTTGCGGTTGCGGTGGGGATTCCGGTCGGTGTGCTGGCGGCGGTAAAACGCGGCTCGATTTTCGATCACACCGCGGTGGGCATCTCCCTCACCGGCTACTCAATGCCGATCTTCTGGTGGGGCATGATGATGATCATGCTGGTGTCGGTGCAGCTCAATCTGACGCCGGTCTCCGGGCGAATCGGCGATACGGTATTCCTCGACGATACGATGCCGCTGACCGGTTTTATGATTATTGACACTTTCTTCTGGGGTGAACCCGGCGACTTCAAAGATGCATTGATGCATATGATCCTGCCTGCGGTGGTGCTTGGCACGATTCCGTTGGCGGTGATTGTGCGTATGACCCGCTCGTCAATGCTGGAAGTGCTGGGTGAGGATTATATCCGCACCGCACGCGCCAAAGGGCTGACCCGCATGCGGGTGATTGTGGTGCATGCGCTGCGCAACGCGATGTTACCGGTGGTGACGGTGATTGGTCTGCAAGTCGGCACGCTGCTGGCGGGTGCGATCCTGACCGAAACAATCTTCTCATGGCCGGGACTGGGCCGCTGGTTAATCGATGCGCTACAGCGTCGTGACTATCCGGTGGTGCAGGGCGGTGTTCTGCTGGTGGCTACCTTGATTATCCTGGTAAACCTGCTGGTCGACCTGCTATACGGCGTGGTTAACCCACGTATCCGACATAAAAAATAAGGGGGCCGGCATGTCTCAAGTTGATCCGAGCAGCATCACTGCTGCACCAAAGCCGATGACCCCGATTCAGGAATTCTGGCACTACTTTAAACGTAACAAAGGCGCAGTAGTCGGTCTGGTGTACGTGGTTATCATGATTTTAATCGCGGTGTTCGCCAGCGTGCTGGCGCCGCATGCGCCTGCGGAGCAGTTCCGCGATTCGCTGCTGCGTCCGCCCGTCTGGCAGGAAGGCGGCAGCTGGGAGTTTCTGTTTGGCACCGATGATGTTGGCCGCGATGTGCTGTCGCGTCTGATGTATGGCGCCCGCCTGTCGCTGCTGGTGGGTTGTATGGTGGTGGTGCTGTCGCTGATCCTCGGCGTGGTGTTCGGCTTAATCGCTGGCTACGTGGGCGGCACGGTTGACGCCATCATTATGCGTCTGGTGGATATTATGCTGGCGCTGCCAAGTCTGCTGCTGGCGCTGGTGCTGGTGGCGATTTTCGGTCCGTCGATTGTCAACGCCTCCATTGCTTTGACCTTTGTCGCCCTGCCGCACTATATCCGCTTAACGCGCGCGGCGGTGCTGGTGGAAGTGCATCGCGATTACGTCACCGCTTCACGGGTGGCTGGCGCCGGTGCGATTCGGCAGATGTTTGTCAATATTTTGCCAAACTGCCTCGCACCGCTGATTGTGCAGGCTTCGCTTGGCTTCTCTAACGCGATTCTCGATATGGCCGCGTTGGGCTTCTTGGGTATGGGCGCGCAACCGCCAACGCCGGAGTGGGGCACCATGCTCTCCGATGTATTGCAGTATGCGCAAAGTGCCTGGTGGGTCGTGACCTTCCCTGGCGTCGCGATTCTGCTGACGGTTCTGGCATTTAACCTGATGGGCGATGGCTTGCGTGATGCCCTCGATCCGAAACTCAAGCAGTAAAGAGGCACCGAGATGGCATTACTTAATATAGAACAACTATCGGTGCATTTCGGCGACGAAAAAGCACCGTTCCGCGCGGTAGATCGTATCAGCTATCAGGTTGAGCAGGGTCAGGTGGTCGGCATTGTCGGCGAGTCTGGTTCCGGCAAATCGGTTAGCTCACTGGCGATTATGGGACTGATTGATTATCCCGGTCGCGTCACCGCCGACAAACTGGAATTTAACCAGCGCGATCTGAAGAAAATCTCCGAAAAAGAGCGCCGCCAGCTGGTGGGCTCGGAAGTGGCGATGATTTTCCAGGATCCGATGACCAGCCTCAACCCCTGCTACACCGTTGGTTTCCAGATTATGGAAGCGATTAAGGTGCATCAGGGCGGCAATCGCCGTACGCGCCGTCAGCGGGCGATTGACCTGCTGAATCAGGTTGGGATCCCCGATCCCGCCTCACGTCTGGATGTTTATCCGCATCAGCTCTCCGGCGGGATGAGCCAGCGCGTGATGATCGCCATGGCGATTGCCTGTCGGCCAAAGTTGCTGATTGCTGATGAACCGACCACGGCGCTGGATGTGACCATTCAGGCGCAGATTATTGAACTGTTGCTCGATCTGCAGCGTCAGGAAAATATGGCGCTGATCCTGATTACTCACGATCTGGCGCTGGTGGCGGAAGCCGCGCAGCACATTATTGTGATGTACGCCGGGCAAGTGGTGGAAACCGGTAAAGCGGTGGATATCTTCCGCGCGCCGCGTCATCCGTACACTCAGGCGCTGCTGCGCGCGTTGCCGGAGTTTGCCGCTGATAAAGCGCGGCTGGCGTCACTGCCAGGTGTGGTGCCGGGTAAATATGACCGCCCGAATGGCTGCCTGCTGAACCCACGCTGCCCGTACGCCAACGTGCGCTGTCGTAGTGAAGAGCCTGAATTACGTGATATTCCGGGGCGTCAGTCCAAATGTCATTTCCCTCTGGATGATGCCGGGAGACCAACTTATGAGTGATGCAAAAACGCTGGAGCAGCAATATCTGCTGCAGGCCATCGATCTGAAAAAGCACTATCCGGTGAAAAAGGGTCTGTTTGGCCAGGAGCGTCTGGTTAAGGCGCTGGATGGCGTCTCCTTTAATCTGGAGCGCGGCAAAACGCTGGCCGTGGTCGGTGAGTCAGGCTGTGGTAAGTCGACGCTCGGTCGTCTGCTGACCATGATTGAGACGCCAACCGAAGGCCAGCTCTAC
The DNA here is from genome assembly GCF_017875465.1 of Winslowiella toletana. Classification (NCBI taxonomy): domain Bacteria; kingdom Pseudomonadati; phylum Pseudomonadota; class Gammaproteobacteria; order Enterobacterales; family Erwiniaceae; genus Winslowiella; species Winslowiella toletana. The sequence goes on along the minus strand of NZ_JAGGMQ010000001.1, from coordinate 2,270,564 downwards.
TGGCATGGTCAGGATCTGCTGAAACACGATCCGCAGGCGCAGAAATTACGTCGGCAGAAAATCCAGATTGTGTTTCAGAACCCGTATGGCTCACTGAATCCGCGTAAAAAAGTCAGCCATATTCTGGAAGAGCCACTGGTGATCAATACTTCGCTAAGCAAAGCCGAGCGCCGTGAAAAAGCGCTGGAGATGATGGCGAAAGTGGGCCTGAAGACCGAGCATTACGATCGCTATCCGCATATGTTTTCCGGCGGTCAGCGTCAGCGTATTGCTATTGCACGTGGTCTGATGCTCGATCCGGATGTGCTGATTGCCGATGAACCGGTTTCCGCCCTCGACGTTTCGGTTCGGGCGCAAGTATTAAACCTGATGATGGATTTGCAGCAGGATTTGGGGCTGTCGTATGTGTTTATCTCGCACGATTTATCGGTAGTTGAACATATCGCTGATGAAGTGATGGTGATGTACCTGGGTCGTTGTGTAGAAAAAGGCAGTAAAGAGGCGGTGTTTGCTAATCCGCGTCACCCTTATACCCAGGCGCTGTTGTCCGCGACGCCACGCCTGAATCCGGATGACCGTCGCCAGCGCATCAAGCTGACGGGAGAGCTGCCCAGCCCGCTTAATCCGCCACCGGGTTGTGCGTTCAACGCCCGTTGCCACCGTCGTTTCGGCACCTGCACACAGTTGCAGCCGCAGCTGAAGCAGTATGGTGAACAACAGGTGGCCTGCTTTGCGGTCGATCAGGACGAGCAGCCAGACGCAGGATAAATGTCGTCAGCAGGCCGGTGAAAACCGGCCTTTATTTTGCCCCATTCCACTTAAATACCTGTATTGAGTAATGCTTAATTAAATCGCTGTTTATGCATTATCAGTAAAAGCGATGGCAGGGTATTAATTTAACCAAACTGATAGTCACGCCCACAATAAATAACATTCGTAATCATCGATAAATAATAAATCCTGTAGATTAAAAATCATGATGGCGCAGGACCCTTTATTAATCAGAATATTCTCACCTGGCGAAAAGTTGTGTGCTATATTCTGCGAAATTCACCCCCTAACGAATTCAGTTGAAATCATATGAAAAGTTATGATGATCTGCAGCGCTTCAAAGAAAAAACTCAGACAAATAATATTAAATTCAAGGACATGTCTGAGCAAACTCTTGAGTCTGATATGACTAATTGGGCGATTATCAAGCAGCTACTCAGTGACAATAACAGCAACTCTGCGCTGGACCGTGGCCAGAGTATTGATGTTATTCAGCCGCAGCCGATCGCAAAAGACCAGTTTTCAACCGCAAAACCATCCCATCAGGTGGTGAAATCGTTTGTCGCCGCGCCATCGGTGGGCACGCAGGGCGGTACGCTGTTTGACAGCATCGCCGCGACTTTAAAGCCTGCGTCGGTTGTGGCTGAGCCACAACCCGAGGTGACTGCGCCACAGGCTCAGGCGCCTGCTGCGACATCGTTTCCGGCGCTGGGGGCGCTGGGAACCGATCTCTCCTCTTTCGCTGCGCCTGAAGCAAAACCTGCGCCACCAGCCGCGGCGGTACCTGCCGCAGGACCACTGTTACTGCAAGCCGGCGCCGCCCTGACTGCTGCGGTTGCCGCTGCTCCGGCAGCGTCAGCGCCCGCGCCGGCGGAAAATGCGCTACGCTACAAACAGTTGTTTAATGCGCGTCACACTGGCCCTGCCGTCAGCGTGACAAAAGAGTCGTTGTTAAAACCTTTGCTAGAGAAAATTGCCCTATGCCGTTAGTTTGCGTGTGTTCCCCTAAAGGTGGCGTCGGTAAAACAACCATGGCGGCTAATCTTGCCTTCGCGCTGGCGCGTAGCGGCAGCAAGGTGCTGGTGGTGGACTTTGATGTGCAAAATGCCTTGCGCCTGCACTTTGGCGTGCCGCTGGCCGATGGCCGTGGTTTTGTGGCAAAGTCCGCAGAAAATTCCGACTGGAGCGCCTCCATTCTGACCACCGGCGGCAATATCTTTGTAATGCCTTATGGTGATGTCAGTGAAGATGAGCGTGTCGCCTTTGAAAATAATCTGGCGAACGACCCGCTGTTCCTGCGTCGCGGGCTGGATACGGTGCTTAACTATCCTGGCCTGGTGATTATTGCCGATTTCCCGCCGGGCCCCGGTCCGGCATTAAAAGCGATGAAAGCGCTGGCGGATCTTCATCTGGTGGTAATGCTGGCGGATACCGCTTCACTGTCGCTGCTGCCGCAAATTGAAAATGAGCGACTGATTGGCAGCGCGCTGAATGATAAAGCCGGTCACTATTTTATTCTTAACCAGAGTGATGCGCGTCGTAATATCAGCCGCGATGTCACTGCTTTTATGCAGCAACGTCTGGGTGAAAAACTGCTTGGCGTGGTGCATCGTGATGAGAGCGTGGCGGAAGCCAATGCCTCACAACGTTCTATTTTCGATTTTAGCCCGGTATCTGCTGCTGCTTTTGATATCGAGCTGGTCAGTAAACGTCTGGCCGGATTACTGGATATTAAAGTGGGCGATGGCGAAGTGCATGCCACATTACGCTCGCTTTAACGGCACAAAGGCAAGGACGCCGCGCCCCTCCGTGGGTTCACAATAGCTCGTTGCTGAGCAATAACTATTAATCCCTGTTTTCAGGATGCTCCATGAATAAAGCGCTGTTTTACCTGCTGCTGCTGGTGTTATTTCCAGTTGCCGCCGTGATTGTTATCACGCCAATGGACGGTCAAAAACAATATATTTTTGGCTTAATAAGCATTGCCATCTTGTTTTTACTCGGACTGAGTAAAAGTAAGCAAGTCTCAATTGTGATGGTGATTCTTTCGGCATTAATGTCCACCCGCTATATTTACTGGCGCGCTACCGAAACACTGCACTTCAATTCTGAAGTTGAAGCGATCCTCGGGATTGGATTATTTATTGCTGAGCTGTATGTCTGGCTGATTTTGATCCTCGGTTTCCTGCAAACTACCTGGCCATTAAAACGGACCATTGAGCCGTTGCCGGATGATATTAGCCTGTGGCCAACGGTTGATATTTACGTGCCGTCATATAATGAAAGCCTCGATGTCGTACGTGATACTGTGCTGGCTGCCCAGTGCATCGACTATCCGCGCGACAAGCTGAAAATCTATCTGCTGGATGACGGCAAGCGTAGTGAGTTTGCGGTATTCGCCGCCGATGTCGGCGTGGGTTATATCACCCGCGAAGATAACTCCCATGCCAAAGCTGGCAACCTGAACCACGCAATGAAAATCACCAAAGGCGAACTGATTTGCGTCTTTGACTGTGACCATGTGGCGACCCGCACATTCCTGCAGGCCACCGTCGGGCCATTCCTGACCGATCCAAAACTGGCGCTGTTGCAGACACCACACTATTTCTACTCGCCGGATCCGTTTGAACGCAACCTGCGCGCCGCGCGTAATATCCCGAATGAAGGGGCGCTGTTCTATGGTCCGGTGCAGCAGGGTAACGATAACTGGAACGCCACCTTCTTCTGTGGCTCCTGTGCGGTGATTCGCCGTGCAGCGCTGGAAGAGATTGGTGGCTTTGCGGTGGAAACCGTAACCGAAGATGCGCATACCGCACTGAAGATGCAGCGTCTGGGTTGGGGCTCAGCGTTTCTCTCAATTCCACTGGCGGCGGGCCTGGCGACTGAACGTCTGGGCCTGCATATTGTGCAACGTACCCGCTGGGCGCGTGGCATGACGCAGATTTTCCGTGTCGACAATCCGTTGCTGGGACGTGGGCTGAAGTGGCAACAGCGTCTGTGCTATCTCAACGCCATGCTGCACTTCCAGTTTGGCCTGCCGCGTGTGGTGTTCCTGACCGCGCCGCTGGCGTACCTGCTGTTTAACCTGAATATTATTCACTCCTCGGCGTCGCTGATCTTTGCCTATGTATTGCCGCATCTGGTGATGTCGCTGTACGTCAACTCGCGTATGAATGGCCGCTTCCGCTACACCTTCTGGGGTGAGATTTACGAAACGGTGATGGCATTCCATCTGGTGATCCCGACGCTGCTGACGATGATTTCGCCAAAGCACGGCAAATTCAACGTCACTGATAAAGGCGGCCTGCTGGATGTCGGCTTCTTCGACTTTAACATTGTGCGTCCGCATGTGATCACCGCCGCGCTGCTGTTTATTGGTGTCGTGGCCGGTGTGGTTCGCGCGGTATTCCATGACTATTTCGGCGTCGATCCTTATGTTATCTCGCTGAATGTCGGCTGGGCGATTTTCAGCCTGATCATTCTGATGGCGGCGATTGCCGTGGCGCGTGAAACCCGCCAGACGCGCAAAACCATCCGCATCGAAGTACAGATCCCGGTAATTATTCACTATGCCAGCGGCATCTCTTCGCGCAGCACCACTGTCGACCTGTCGATGGGCGGCGCGCAGATCAATGCACCGGATAATCGTCATGAAACTGACGAAATCGAAGAGATTGATGTGCTGTTGCAGTCTGGCACCATCAGTATTCCGGTGAAAACCATCGGTTACAGCGATGGCGTGATTCGTATGCAGTTTGATGAAATGCCGTTATCACGCCGTCGCGAATTGGTACGCGTGGTGCTGGCGCGTGCTGACGCCTGGATTCAGCCGGAGCATAAGCCGGATAATCCGTTCCGCTCGCTGGTAACCATTATCCGCACCGTATTTGAGCTGTTCTGGCTCACCTGGCAGGATCGTCGTAATAAACGGCGAGCCAGCAAAGAAGCGGCCCAGGTGCAAGAGGATAACGCAGCATGAAGCAACTGTTTTTAAGGACCATGCTGGCCACGTTAATTAGCAGCAGCGTGACGCTGGGGGGCGCCTGGGCGGCAGATCAGAGTGTGACGCAGGATAGTGCTGCATTGTCACAGATGCCTGCTCCATCCGATGTCGGTGCGGCAGAGAACAGCCTGCGATCTACCGCTGGCGCGACGCCTTATGCGCCAGAAGGCGCAGCTACGGATAGCAGCCAGCTACCGGAACCGACCAGCAGCGAAGCGCCGCCAGCAGAGAGCGAAGGTGGTGAAAGCGTAACGGCTGATGCCGCGCCTGGCCTGATGCAGCCGCCGGTTGCCAGCGATGCGCCGGTAATGGCGTTCCATCCGGTTTCCAGCAGTGTCACGGTGGCGCAGATGGGCCAGCAGAATGGCGTCATGCTGAGCGGCGGCCAGCTGCAATCCGGCATTGTGTTTACCCTGCCAACCGATCAGGTGATTACCAATGCGCGCCTCGATCTTGCGCTGCGGGTTTCTCCGGCGCTGGCGGCACGTAATACCTCGATCCAGCTGATGCTGAATGGTCAGCCACTGGGCACGCTGCCGCTGAATGCTTCAGATAGCGACAGCGCCACCTATCAGCTGGATATTCCGGCGGCGATGGTGGTCTCAAGCAACAATCTGAGCTTTAAGATTAACGATGCCGATCAGCTGCTCTGTGAACGTGACAGCGCTGAACAGTATCAGGTGGTAATTCTGCCGCAGACCCGTCTGTCACTGGAAGGTCAGCAGCTGAATACCGGCACCAGCTTGCGCAACTTCCCGCGCCCGTTTATCGATCCGCTGCAGATGACCGGCGCTAACGTCACCATGGTATTCCCGTCGGCGGTAACGCCGGGGCAGATTACCGCGGCGGCGATAATCTCCTCATGGATGGGCATTCAGGCTGATTATCGTGGCGCCACTTTCCCGGTGCTGCGTAATCAGCTGCCGGAGAAAAACGGCATCGTGTTTGGTCAGTCGGGCGAGAAAATTGGCAGTCTGACGTTGCCAGTGGTTAACGGGCCGACGCTGCAACTGGTGGATAACCCGGATAATCCAACTTACAAACTGATGCTGGTGATCGGCAAAGATGAAGATCAGCTGCGTCAGGCGGCTTACCGGCTGATTAAAGCGCCGCTGACCGAGGATGGCTCGACGCTGAATGTGTCGTCGCAGACTATTCCGCTGCGCAAACCTTATGACGCGCCGCGCTGGATCAATACCGATCGGCCGGTACGTCTTGCGGAGCTGCTGCGTAAAGATCAGAGCCTGACCACCAACGGCATCTGGCATGACGCGCTGCGGGTTAACTTCCGCGCCGCGCCTGACCTGTTCATGTGGGACGGCGACTCGATTCCGGTGCAGCTTAACTACCGTTTCCCGGCCGAAGGCTGGATTGATGAGAACAACTCATCGCTTAATGTGACGCTGAACGGCACCTTCCTGCGCAATCTGACGGTGAATAAAGTCGGTCTGCTGGAAAATATCTGGCACCGTCTGGGCGGTGATGCGCGTCAGGAGAGTTATGCGCTAAAGCTGGAGCCGTATTTGATTTATGGCGACAACCAGCTGCAGCTCTATTTCAATATTAAGCCGAAAGCTGATGCGCCCTGTAGTGTGCTGCTGAATAACAATATTAAGAGCCGTATCGAAGATAGTTCCTCGATCGATCTGAGCAACACGCGTCACTTTACCCTGTTGCCAAATCTCTCTTACTTTGTTGGCGCTTCCTTCCCGTTCTCGCGGATGGCGGACTTCTCGCAAACTGTGCTGATGATGCCGGAGAAGCCGAGTGACGCCGAAATCAGCGCCCTGCTGGATATGGCCGGACGCGCCGGGAACGCCACCGGTGTAACGCTGGATCATAACAGCGTGATGTTTGGTATTCCTGCTGGCGGTTCCAGCCTTGAGCGCCTGAAGAACAGCGATGTGCTGGCGATCTCAACCATGGGGCAAAGCGCCTTTAACCAGGCGATGCTGGCGAATTCACCGTATAACGCCACCACGCATACATTTGGCGTGAAAGCGCCGACCACCCTCGACAATCTGCGCAGCTGGCTGACCGGTGACTGGTATCGCAAGCCGCTGGATGCGGATCGCTACTTCTCTTCTAATGAATCCTGGCGTGGTTTTGTCAGCTATCGTTCGCCGTGGAGTCAGGAGCGTCTGGTAGTGATGACCATTGCCAGCAGCGATCAGCAGTTGCTGAGCCTGCACAATGACCTGAACTCTTCACGTATTAACGCCGGTATTCGTGGCGATACGGCGATTATTACCGATGAGAACGGCATTCGCAGTTTCCGCGTCGGACCGCAGTTCCCGAGTGGTCAGATGCCGTGGTACATGATGATTGTGTGGTATGCCAACCAGCACTCAGTGCTGCTGGCGCTGAGCGCGTTACTGCTGTCGATTATTGTCGGTGGCAGCGCTTACGTGATGCTGAAGCGTCATGCATGGAAGCGTCTGCATCAGCACAGAAAAGATGATTCCTCTGGCGAACAGAAGTGATAAGACAATGAAAATAAAAAATCTAACCGCCAGAGTTCGTCAGGCGCTGCTGCTGAGCGGCGCGATGGCTACCGCTGCTTTTGCTCCGGGGCTGTTCGCAGCAGAGAATAATCCGGCCATGCAGGCGCTGTTCGACCAGGCGACTTACTGGCACCAGAAAGCCCATGACGAGCTGGCCAGGGATGCGTTGCAGAAAATCCTGATGGTTGACCCGAGTAATGCCCAGGCGTTGTATCTGATGGCGCTCTATTCGCAGCAGAGCGGCGACAGCACGGGCGCTGCCCAGTGGCGCAACCGTCTCAGCAAGGTTTCGCCACAGGATCCCCGTCTGGCGGAGCTGGATAACGCTAAGCAACTGCAATCGATTCCTCAGGCGCAGCTGGCGCTGGCGCGTCAGCAGGCGCGTAGCGGCAACGTTAGCGCCGCCCTGCAAACCTGGCGCAATACTTTCTCCGGTAATGAACCACCGGCCAGCGTTGCGGCAGAATACTATCTGACGATGGCAGGCGATCGTAATCTGCGACCGCAGGCGATCGACAGCCTGCGTCAGTTTGCCGCCCGGCATCCGCAAGATGCCGGTGCTCAGCTGGCGTTAGGTAAAGCGCTGACCTGGCAGGAATCCACCCGCCGTGAAGGCTTACAGGTATTGCAGGGGATGGCCGATGGTAACCCTGACGCCGACCGTTCCATGCGTCAGGCGCTGCTGTGGCTCGGACCGCAGCCGCAGGATGCCGCGCTGTATCAGACCTGGCAACAGCGTCACCCGCAAGATAGCGCGGTGATGGAGTATTACCGCAAAAACGTCGGTGGTGCGGAGAAAGGCCGTGGTTTTACCGCCCTGAACAGCGGCGATGTCGCCGGTGCGCAAAGCTCGTTTGAGCAGGTATTACAGGCGAATCCACAGGATGCTGATGCACTGGCCGGTTTAGGCTATGCGGCGCAGCGCAGCGGCAACTTTACTGCCGCCGCTGACTATCTGGAGCGTTCAGCGAAGCTGGGCGGCGATAACAGCCAGCAGCGTCAGCAGCAGGCCAGCGACGCCCGTTTCTACTCGCAGTTAGCGAATGCGCAGCAGGCGTTAAAAAGCGGCGATACCGCGCAGGCGCTGGCGCTGAGCGCACCGCTGGCGCAGGCTGAAGGTGAAAAAGGCGTTGCTGCCAGACTGTTCCGTGGCGATGCATTGCGCCGCGCCAGTCAGCTGGATGAGGCGGAGCAGACTTACCGCTCGGTATTGCAGACCGATGCAAACAACCGCAGCGCCAAAGAGGGGCTGTTCTACGTCTTGCGTCAGCAAAACCGCAGCGCTGAAGCCAATACGCTGCTCTCTTCGCTGCCGGCCTCGGTACGTGAGAGCGTCACACCGCGCCCGGTTGCCACCAGCGATCCGGTACGCCAGCAGGCGAAGCAGGCGCTGACTGCCGGTAATCCGCAGCAGGCAATTGCGATCCTGCAGCAGGGTTTGCAGCGTTTCCCGAATGACGGCTGGTTGCGTCTCGATCTGGCGCGTATCTACCGTAGCCAGGGCGACAGCGCAGCCGCGGCTAATGTTATGCAGCCGGTATTCCGCAATGGCGCCAGCAGCAACGAGCTGTACGCCGGGGCGCTGAATGCCAGTGAAAGCGGCGCCTGGCAGCAGGCGAATACGCTGTTATCGCGTATTCCGGCCCGCAGTCAGAATGCAGATATGCGTGCGCTGGCGCAGCGCGTTAACTTTAATTTACAGATGAGCACCGCCGAGCAGTATCTGGCGCAAGGCGCTAATGCAGCAGCGGCAAATACCCTGAAAGCGCTGGCGGCCAATCCACCGGCCAACCCGGCCGATGCCGGTAAGCTGGCGCAAAATCTGGCGCAGGCAGGCGATCTGACCAGCGCGGTCGCGGTGGTGCGCAACAATATGCAGCGCGGCGTGCAGGGTAATGCCGGCGATTATGCCGCGCAGGTGGCGGTACTGAACCAGGCGGGCTTAACCGCCGAAGCGCAGAGCTTCCTGAGCAATCCTGCATTGCAGGCACGCAGTACGCCAACCCAGCTGGCCGGGATTCGCAATGGCTATGTGATTAATGAAGTCGACCGCCTGCGTGAGCAGAAACAGTATGCACAGGCGTACGACAAGCTGATTAGCGCGCTGCAAAGCGATCCGCAAAACCGGGATTTGATGTTTGCGATGGCGCGTCTGTATCAGTCCGGCAAAATGAACAAAGAAGCCGGTGTGGTTTACGACTATCTGCTGACGCGTGACACGCCAACCCAGGATGCGCGCGAAGGTTCGATTAACGTGGCGCTGGCGCTAAATGATGTGCCAAAAGCACGCGCCCTGACTCAGGGATTGCGCGGCGAACAGACGCCGGAACGCCTGCTGCTGATGGCGCGCGTAGCTGAAGCGGAAGGCAATCATAACCAGGCATTGGGTTATCTGCGGACCGCACGCGGCAAAATGATCGGTCTGCAAGGTGCGGAAACCGGCAGTACGCCATCGGTGGGCGGCCTGGCGCTGGCGGACAATCCATTTATCAACCGCAGCACGCCAGACTCACGACGTCCGGCTTCTGCCTATGGCGCGACGATGCCATGGCAGACGGCGCCGGATGCCACCAGCTATCGCGATATTGGCGGCCAGACGGCAGCCGTGAATGTGCCGACGCAGCAGAGCCGTACGCTGAAGCAGATCAATACCATGATGGATGATCTGCAGGAACGTACTGGCACCTGGGCGCAGGGCGGCGTGGAGATCCGTGGTCGTGATGGCGAATCGGGTCTGAGCAAACTGACCGAAGCCAAAGCGCCGCTGACCTGGTCCAGCGTACCTTTCGGCGACTCGCGCTTTGATTTTACCGTAACGCCAGTGTCGCTGAGCGCCGGAAGCGCTGATGGCCAGTCAAGCCGTCGCTTCGGCACTGGCGCGCTGTCGCAGGCGGTTTCTGCTGCGGTGCAGACGCTGAAAAATGAAGAGATCACCAAAAGCGATGGCACTGACTATACCTTTGACGATCTCAACCCACTGACCACCAAAGGTAAAGCGGCACTGGCGCGCGTGCAGAGCTCGCTGACCAGCGCCACTGACAAAGCTAACCTTGATGATGTGACGGTTGACTCTCCGGGTTCACAGAACGCCTCCGGCGTTGAGCTGAAGCTGGCGTTAAGTGGCGATCAGTACAAGATTGACCTCGGCAGTACGCCGCTGGGCCAGGATCTGAGTACGCTGGTGGGTGGCATTCAGTGGTCACCGAAACTGACCGATTATCTGACGCTGATCCTGACGGGCGAACGCCGTCCGGTTACTGACAGTCTGCTCTCTTATGTCGGCGCGACAGATAAACTGAGCGGTGAAAGCTGGGGGCGCGTCACCAAAAACGGTGGTAATGCTTTACTGAGCTATGATGATGGTGACGCCGGGTTCTATGCCGGAGCCGGTGCTTACAGCTATCTCGGTGAGAATGTCACCAGCAACAAGAGTCTGGTGGCGAACGCAGGCGCCTATGTGCGTCCATTCCACTTTGAAGACCGCGAGCTGAAAACCGGTATCAGCATGAGCTGGATGGATTTCTCGAAAAACCTCAGCTACTACAGCTACGGTCAGGGGGGTTACTTCAGTCCGCAGGATTATGTCAGCGTCTCCTTCCCGGTGGAATATAGCCAGAAGTATGATGATATGAATGTGCGTATTGGCGGTTCGGTAGGCTATCAGTCCTACTCACAGGATCGCAGCGCCTATTTCCCGAATAATCCGGACTGGCAGAATCAGTTAGAAACGGCGGTGACTAACGGTTACGCGACGGAAGCTTACTATTCTGGCGGCAGCAAAAACGGTATCGGCTACAATCTGCATGCAGGCGCGGATTATAAGGTGAATAAAGATGTCACCGTCGGCGGCCAGCTGGGCTACGACACCTTTGGTGACTATAACGAAAGCACGGCGAAACTCTATTTCCGCTATATGCTGGGAGACAAATAAGCATGGAAAACGCATTACAGGCTCGCCTACACCCGTACCAGCCTGGCTGGTTCGATATGTTTAGTGTGATTATTGGCGGCATGCTGGATAACGCCGGTGAGCAAGAAAGCCATGCATTTTTGCAGCAGATGGGTGAGCAGCTGGCGCAGCGCTATCCACTGGCGGAAGCAGTGACGGTGCAGGATCTGGAAGTGCAGTTTAATCTGGCGCTGGCGCGTTTTAACTGGGGCTTTGTCGATATTCAGCCCCATGAGCATGCGCTGGTGTTAACGCATATGGCATTACCAGCAGGTGATGACACGCTCGACGCGGATCAATGGCGCGGCGTATTAGGCGCGGTGCTGAGCGGACTGTACGCGGCCTGGCTACGTGCTCAGGGCGGCAGCGAGCAGGTGCCGCTGGTTTGCGATAGCCATGGCGAAAATGCCACGCTGGTGTTTCGTTATCAAAATGGTCAGTAAGGGAGATTGATGTGAAATCCAGCTGGCGCCAGTGGGTGTTGTTACTTGTCCTGTCATTAATGAGCGCCCAGAGTCTCGCTGCTGACGGATGGAGCAGCTACAAGAGCCGTTTTCTTGCTGCCGACGGACGTATCCGCGATACCGCGAATAACAACGTCAGCCATACCGAAGGGCAGGGTTTCGCCATGTTGCTGGCGGTCGATAATAACGATCGCCAGACCTTTGACCGTCTGTGGCAATGGACGCGTACCCATCTGAGTAATCCACAGAATGGGCTGTTTTACTGGCGCTACAATCCGGCAGCCAGCGATCCGGTGGTGGATAAAAACAACGCTTCCGATGGCGATGTGCTTATTGCCTGGGCGCTGCTACGTGCCGGAGAGAAGTGGCAGGCGGCGGACTATTTACAGCAGTCTGACAAGATTCAGCGTGCGATTGTGTCGCACGATGTGATCACCTTTGCCAACCGCACGCTGATGCTGCCCGGAGCGCAGGGCTTTAATAAAAATACCTATGTGATTATTAATCCTTCCTACTTTCTGTTCCCTGCCTGGCGTGACTTTGCGCGCCGCAGCCATTTACAGGTCTGGACGCAGCTGATCAACGATGGTTTTGCCCTGCTGGGTGAGATGAATTTCGGTGCTTCGGCGCTGCCGCTGGACTGGGTTGCGCTGAATGCCGATGGCAGTATGGCGCCGGCGATTGCCTGGCCATCACGCTTTAGCTATGACGCTATCCGCATTCCGCTCTATATCTGGTGGTATGACAGACAGAGCCTGCGGCTGGTGCCCTTCCAGCGTTTCTGGGCTAACTACTCGCGCCTGCAAACCCCGGCATGGATCAATGTCAGCAGCAATGAAGCAGCGCCATACAATATGGCGGGTGGTTTACTGGCGGTGCGTGACCTGACGATGGGTGACACTGCGCAACTCAGCGATACACTGGATGCCAGTGAGGATTACTACTCCGCCAGCCTGCGCCTGCTGGTGTGGTTAGCGTGGCAGAACCGCTAGAGGGCGGCGATAACGCCGCCCCTACATACAACTGCGTAACCCATGTGGCGCTTATACATTATCGCCGCCCGAGTTGATGTTATGCAGGTTGTCACGAAAAAAGGCAGGGGCGGTTTATCCCCCTGCCTTTATCAAGTTCCTTCTTCCCTTACGAGCGTCCGGTCAGTTGCTTGATCGCAACGATTATCTGCAAGGTAACGCGCACAATCTGCAGCATTACCAGCAAAACAAGCAGACAAATCACTCAGGCTTCTTCCTGTTATGGAAGAGCGCCACGCGCCGCTTATGCCTGTGGATTTCCCCTCACGACGCGTATCCAGCTAATTGATACCAGTGGCACTCTCTTGGGTGGAGGCAGACCAGACAGCACCACCTGTTTCCGATCGGGAAAAACGTTAAGCGACTAAGTATCAGACACTTACAAGAGGCCACCCGGCGTATCTGTCAGCCTGCGGATTATAAACCGATGGCTGAAAAATGATCAATCAAGATTGACGGTGCAATAAGAAATGCTAGAATCGATTTGGCTAATTGATATCAGTGGCAACGTTCTTAAAGCGACTACCAATCGCCAGCGGAACAGAAAAAACCCGGCTTCCAGGCCGGGTTTTTTTCGCCCTGATTCAGGGGGCAAAAACGAAAAAAGGCAGGGGCGGTTTATCCCCCTGCCTTTATCAAGTTCCTTCTTCCCTTACGAGCGTCCGGTCAGTTGCTTGATCGCAACGATTATCTGCAAGGTAACGCGCACAATCTGCAGCATTACCAGCAAAACAAGCAGACAAATCACTCAGGCTTCTTCCTGTTATGGAAGAGCGCCACGCGCCGCTTATGCCTGTGGATTTCCCCTCACGACGCGTATCCATGTTGACAGATACGAGCGGCACTCCCTTGGGTGGAGGCAGACCAGACAGCACCACCTGTTTCCGATCGGGAAAAACGTTAAGCGACTAACTATCAGCCACTTACAAGAGGCCACCCGGCGTATCTGTCAGCCTGCGGATTATAAACTACTGCCTGAAAAATGATCAACATCGATTGACGACACAATAAGAAATGCTAAAATCGATTGGGTTGATAGATACGAGTGGCACCGTTCTTATGGCGACTACCAATCGCCAGCGGAACAGAAAAAAACCGGCTTCCAGGCCGGGTTTTTTCGCCCCGATTCAGGGGGCAAAAACGAAAAAAGGCAGGGGCGGTTTATCCCCTGCCTTTATCAAGTTCCTTCTTCCCTTACGAGCGTCCGGTCAGTTGCTTGATCGCAACGATTATCTGCAAGGTAACGCGCACAATCTGCAGCATTACCAGCAAAACAAGCAGACAAATCACTCAGGCTTCTTCCTGTTATGGAAGAGCGCCACGCGCCGCTTATGCCTGTGGATTTCCCCTCACGACGCGTATCCATGCTAATAGATACGAGCGGCACTCCCTTGGGTGGAGGCAGATCAGACAGCACCACCTGTTTCCGATCGGGAAAAACGTTAAGCGACTAATTATCAGCCACTTACAAGAGGCCGCCCGGCGTATCTGTCAGCCTGCGGATTATAAACCGATGGCTGAAAAATGATCAATCTGTATTGACGGGTCAATAAGAAATGCTAGAATCGATCCTGGCTAATAGATACGAGTGGCACCGTTCTTAAAGCGACTACCAATCGCCAGCGGGACAGAAAAAAAACCGGCATGGTCGCCGGTTTTTTTTCGCCCTTAAATCGGCGTTTCTGGTGCCAAATCACCGGTGCGCTATTGCGGATAAGCCACCCAGTCGCCGCCATTTAAACGGATCCACGGCTTGCCCTGATAGAGCATTACCACCGCATTATCATTTTCCGATACCACCGGCGTTTGCGGCAAATTATCGCTCAGCGTTGCCATATTGACGTTAGCTGCATTAAACACCTGGCCGTCCACCACGCGGGCAATCAGCTCGGAAAGCGCCTGCAAACTGGTGGGTGTTTCGACGCCCACCGCATTCTGATGAGGAGCCTTCATTCCGGCGAATTTAATGCCCACCGGCACATGGGTTATCGACGGGCTGGGAATATCGCGCAGGCCGGACATCTGCATTTTGTCGCCTTCCACCGCGGCACCGTGCTCCGGCACCACGATCACCATCACGCGACGCCCTGATTTATCCAGTCTGGTCATAAATTCATCCAGCTGATCGAACAGCTGTTGCGCCCGTGGCCGGTAAGCGGCGGTTTTGGTGCTGCCCAGTTCCCGTGTGCCGTCATGCAGCGGGATCAGATTGTAATAAGTGGCACTGCGCGCATCGCTGCTTTTCTGGCGCTCATCCAGCCAGCGCTGCATCAGTTGCGCATCGTTATACACCGGCGAGCCATCAAACGAGGTCAGCGCCGGTGCAATACCGCGCTGCGACATCAGTGGCGCCTGCATATCACCAGCGTCGCGCAGCTCCTGCAGGAAGCCGCCAAATTCACCGGTGTGATCCAGCATCAGCTGCTGTTTAAAGCCCAGCTTTGCCAGATTATCAAACAGATAACACTGGTTATTGGTTGGCTGATAAAGATCGTGGTGCGAGCTCTGTCCGCAGCTGGCGCGCAGCAGGCGGATGCCGGCCGGGCCGCTGTAGGCGGTCGCCGAGTTAAAGTTATTCAGCACGATATCAAAATGCTTCCACAGCGGGTGATTACGCAGCTGTACGGCATCGACATCCGCCCAGGCCAGCGAGCAGATATTGATCACCAGGATATCAAAGGGGGCAGATTCCGGCGCCAGCGTTTGCGGGAAGCGGGTAACGCGTTGTTTTTCCTGCTCATAGAAACGATTAAGATACGCCGTCAGGTTAGCGCTGGTGGGTGGCGCAGACTGATCCAGCGTACTGCCGGATACCGTATCTTTACTGGCTGGCGGAGGACTATTCAGTACCGCCTCGGGCGTGGCCGCCTTGCCCGGCAGCAGTGACAGCGACGGTCCGGCAATATTAACGATATTAATCCACAGCAACATCAGGGTGACAATCACCGTGACGCGGATCCACTGCGCAATAAACAGATAGATCACCAGCATTACGAAGCCAGCGCCAATCATTTGCCAGTTAATAAAACGGTTAACCAGATCCAGCAGATAGTCGGTGGAAAAACCGCTGAGCTGGTCGCCCTGACTCATCAGGCTGGCGATGCCCGGCAGCCAGGTGTCATGCCACAACAGGCTAAAGCCGATGGGAATCGACAGCCAGTGGCGTACCCGGTGCCAGCGCAGGGAAGGGATGGGCATCAGTAGCCAGGCGAGGAACACCAGATTGCTCAATGCATGAAAATTAAGATAGCCAAACCATAACAGGGCAAACTTCAGCAAAAAATAGACATTCCAGCCACCCAGCCCGCGCCAGAAAGTTACTGAGCTGGCGCCAGAAACAGGCGTTTGTTTAACATCGGTCATGGCTTATCTTCCCTGTCGGCGGCTTTTCTGCGCCATGTCCCTTCATATTTCAGGCTGCGCGGCGGCATCATGCGGTGAATCACACCGTGCCACGCGGCAGGCAGCCATCGGCAATAAAAAGGCTTCAAAATCAATAATATTAGTAGCAGAAGAATCAGAATCTGCACGCCATCGATCATACTCATTTAACCCTGTCCCCGCGGGTGTTGCCCATAAGCGTAATAGCTTGCGGCACGCGGCGTATCGCTGGCGCTCGCTGCTGTGAATCCACCATTTCTGCTGCTTCACTCTCTGGCGTTACATCGCGCCAGTCAGTGGGGATCAGCGCTTTAGTCTGCTTAATTTCCGCCACTATTTGCAGATCTTCATACCAGACCAGGCGGTTGGCGAAGATTTCAGTGTAAGGCAGGGGAAAGATATAGTTTAGTGCCGTGTCGAGATCGTTAAAACGGCAGGAGAACAGAAACAGATACAGCCGGTCATCAATCAGGGTAACCAGATCGCCAAAGCGTCGCATTTTACACAGCGCCAGCGCCTGCTGCGGTTGCAGCTCTGGCACCGGACGTAACGCGACTAATAACCCTTTGCCATTTTCCGGCAACAGGGTGTTATGCACCAGCAGCTGTACCGCGGCATAAAACCGCTCTGGTGGCAGGTACCCCTTCTCATGCAGCGGCTGCATTGAGGCCATCAGTTGTGGCAAGTCGGCCGGAACATGGCGGTTATAGCTCTGCCCCTGGATGCCTTCCAGCGCAGTAAGGAAGGCCGACAGATTAGTACCATAGGGAATAATGGCGTTGACGCCGCAGGCCAGCAGGAGTCGTTCATCGCTGTTACGCATGCTGGTTTCCAGTTCACGCACCACAATTTTTAGTGCGCTGCCGCGCGTCCGGCGCAGAGAATGAATACTTTCCGCCAGCAGTGGAATTTGCTGATTATCACTCAGGCTAAAAATCACCGTTGCTGAGCTGGCGTGCTGCGCGCGTGTATAAACGTCTTCATTATTGTCAAAAAGCTGCCACTGGCGTGATAATGGCGGCGCACCTTCTAAAATAGCCCTTTGCGCAATAAAATGCTGTTCATCGCTTAACGTTAATGGCGTGACCGGTGCGGCATCATTTAATAAGCTGAACTTCTCAAGATGATTGTCTAAACGAATAACCCGATCCGCAAGCAGCTGATTGCCACTACACCACCAGTTAATGCGATAATCCCAGCTGTCCTGTCGCCATTCAAGATGCGTCACCCCATCCAGCTGATGAAAAAAACGCTGCAACTGATGACGCAGATTATTCACGCCGGTGCCAGCAGTGATAATTAATAACGTACTGTTTTTGGCCGCCAGCAAACGTGTGATTTTTTTCAGCCAGCTGGCAATCTCTGCCGCTGTTAAGCTCTGCCATGAGGCACATGCACTATACAGCAGAATTAAACGGGGCCTGGCAGATAACAGGCGGGCCAAATCTTCCGGCAGATTAAGCAACCCTTTACGCCCGGCGGGCAGTGAATACATCGGTATGCTCAGCGTTTCACCTGCAGGCGCGGGTGTTAACAACGCCTGGGGTGTTTCTGGGGTACTGATTAATATGAGCTTTTGCTGAGCGCCAATCACCTGACGCGCCAGCATGCGGGCATCTGGCTGGCGATCGCTGGTTATCCAGTAACAACCCGACGCCTGCATCTGCGTTAATTCATCCTGCAGTTGCGCAATACCGAGGGTAAATGAAGGCGTCATATGATTTTTCGCAAAGTAGATAATCCCGGACTATTTTATTATCAAAGGCCATTTTCAGACTGATTGTAGTTTTTAAAATATTGATTACAACTAAAATAAGCCGCGCATTTTCCCCGCTCGCCTGGCTTTGCTGTATATTGGCCTGACTGGCAGAGGTTGGGTTTTCCCGGTAATGGACAATGAAAAAAAACAAAAATATTTCCACAGTGGTATCCGTCACCAGTCAGTCTGATGACATTCGTGCATTAAGTGAAGCATTCAACTTTAACGCCAATGACTATGTCGATATTGCCAGAGATGAGCGTCTGGAAAATATTCTTGTACGCTGGCCATTGCTGCATGAATTAGCCAACGATCTGCAGGAGAAAGGGAATTAATGCCGGTTATTGCACTGCAGGGGATCCGCGGCGGCAGCGGAACCACCTCGATTACCGCCGCGCTGGCCTGGGCGCTGAATCAGCTGGGCGAAAGCGTACTGGTGATGGATTTTTCCGCCAGCAACCAGCTGGCCGCGCATTTTAATCTGCCGCTGAATATTACGCGCGGCTGGATGCGCGCGATGCTGGATAAGGATGACTGGCAGCAGAGCGCTTTACGCTATCTGCCGGAACTGGATTTGGTGCCTTTTGGCGGTCTGAATGAGCAGGAACGTCAGATGCCGGAGCAGGCTGCTGTCGATCATCTGTCAGGCTGGCTGGAACATCTGCCGGATCTGAAAAACCATTACCGCTGGCTGCTGCTGGATGTTCCGGCGGAAGAAAACTGCTGGTCGCGCCACATCCTCGCGCAGGCCGACCATCATCTCTGTCTGCTGACCGCCGATGCCAATTGCCAGCTGCGCCTGCATCAGCGCCGTTTTGACGTAAATACTTACTTCTTACTCAATCAATTTAATGCCAACAGTCAGTCGCAGCAGGATTTGCAGCAGTTGTGGCTCAGCGGCCTGAATAACCTGGTTCCGGTGAATATTCATCGTGATGAAGCGCTGGCGGAATCTCTGCTAATGAAACAACCCGCCGGGGAATACCGTCCCGGCAGTCTGGCGGTTGAAGAGCTCACCACACTGGCCAGCTGGGTGCTGATTAACTTTTCCGGATTGCGTCGATGAATCCCCTGCGCTGGCTGTTGATTCCCACGGTTTCGCAGGCACTGAGCCAGCGCTATGGCGGCTATCGCCGCTGTGGTGCGGGCAGACTGGCCGCCGCCCTGCAGTGCATCTGGGTAATACTGAGCTGGTCACTGCTGCGGCTGGAAACGCCAGCGTGGCAGAATATTATTCGTCAGCGTCGCGCGTTATTTCCCCATATCTCTGCCGAATGTCCGCGTACGGCGGATGCGCTGCGTTATCTGATTCAGAGCCTGTGGCTGCTGCTGACGGCGCCATTTTATGCCCGGCGTAACCAGCAAGCTGTTAATCCCCTGTCACGCGCGCGTCGGCGTGTGCATGCATGGCTCAACGCGTTGCCGCAGCGCGCGCAGCAGCAAAAATTGTCCGGGCGTTCTGAAGCACGGCTGGAGCGGCTAAATCCGCGGCTACGACTATTGCTGTATGGCGTCTGCGCCACGCTTGCAACCCTGCTGGCGCTGCTGTGTATCACCCAGCCGTTCGATCTGTTTACCCAGTTTATCTTTGTGCTGTTGCTGTGGGCGGTGGCGATGGTGGTGCGTCGCATACCTGGCCGCTTATCGACCACCATGCTGATTGTATTGTCGCTCACCGTCTCCTGCCGCTATCTGTGGTGGCGCTACACCTCGACGCTGAACTGGGATGACCCGCTTAGTCTGACCTTTGGCCTGATGCTGATTGCGGCGGAAACCTTCTCATGGATAGTACTGATCCTCGGTTATTTCCAGACTTTATGGCCGCTGAATCGTCAGCCGGTGCCGTTACCGAAAGAGTGCGCCAGCTGGCCGACGATTGATGTGCTGGTGCCCACTTTTAACGAGCCGCTTAGCGTGGTGAAACCGACCCTTTACGCCGTGCTGGGTATCGACTGGCCGCACGACAAAATCAATATCTATCTGCTCGATGATGGCAACCGTCCGGCGTTTCGTGAGTTCGCCGCCAGCATTGGCATTCACTATGTGGCGCGTGAAAACAATGAGCATGCTAAGGCGGGTAATATTAACCATGCGCTGCAAAACGTCTGTCGCGGCGAGTATCTGGCGATTTTTGACTGCGACCATGTGCCGACGCGTTCGTTTCTGCAAATGACCATGGGCTGGTTTATCAAAGAGCCGAAGCTGGGAATGTTGCAGACGCCGCACCACTTTTTCTCGCCGGATCCGTTTGAACGCAATCTCGGCCGCTTCCGCCGTACGCCGAATGAGGGCACGCTGTTTTATGGCCTGGTGCAGGATGGCAATGATGTCTGGGACGCCACTTTTTTCTGTGGCTCCTGTGCGGTGATCCGCCGCAGCGCGCTGGATGCGGTCGGCGGCATCGCCACCGGCACGGTGACGGAAGATGCGCATACTTCACTGCGTATGCACCGGCAGGGCTACACCTCGGCCTATATTCGTATTCCGCAGGCCGCCGGACTGGCGACGGAAAGTTTATCGGCGCATATCGGCCAGCGTATCCGCTGGGCGCGCGGCATGGCGCAGATCTTCCGGCTGGATAATCCGCTGCTGGGCAAAGGGCTGAAGCTGGTGCAGCGCCTCTGTTACGCCAACGCCATGCTGCATTTTCTCTCCGGTATTCCACGGCTGATTTTCCTGCTGGCGCCACTGGCGTTTCTGCTGTGCCATGCCTTTATTATTTTTGCGCCGGCGCTGGCGATCGCCATCTACGTGCTGCCGCATATGATCCACACCAGTCTGACAAACTCGCGTATCCAGGGGCGCTATCGCCACTCGTTCTGGAGCGATATCTATGAAACGGTGCTGGCCTGGTATATCGCCCGTCCGACCACGGTGGCGCTGTTTAACCCGCGTAAAGGCAAATTTAACGTCACCGCGAAAGGCGGACTGGTTGGGGAGCGTCATCTCGACTGGGTGATCACCCGGCCTTATATGTTTCTGGTGTTGCTGAATCTGGCGGGTCTGTTTGCCGCCGTCTGGCGGCTGTATAACGGGCCGGAAACGGAAATCATGACGGTGCTGGTCAGCTCGGTATGGGTGATTTACAACATGATTATTCTGGGTGGCGCGGTAGCGGTATCGGTGGAAGCACGGCAGATCCGCGAATCGCACCGGGTGGAAATCGCCATGCCAGCAGCGATTATGAGCGCCAGCGGCCATATGCTGCCCTGCACCCTGCGTGACTATTCCGATGCCAGTGTCGGACTGGAGTTGCGGGATGAAGGGCTGCTGCGCGCTGAAGAGCAGGTCTTCCTGCTGCTGAAACGCGGTCAGCAGGAGTTCAGTTTCCCCTGTTATGTGCAGCGCGTGTTTGGCCGCCGTGCCGGTCTCAGTCTGCAAGGACTCAGCACCAGACAACATATTGAATTTATTCAGTGTACCTTCGCCCGGGCCGATACCTGGGCATTATGGCAGGACGGTTTTCCGGAAGATAAACCGATGCATAGCCTGGCTGACATTATGCTGCTGGGCTTTAAAGGTTATGTCCGTCTGGCGGAATATGGCCCTCCGGGTCTGCGCCGTCTGTTCGGCGCACTTACCGATCTTATGCTGTGGATCGGCTCGTTCCTGCCTAAAGGCCCACTGACCGCTGCGGCAAAAACTCACTAATTGATGATGACAACATGACGAGAAAACTAAGCTGGTATAGCGCGTTATTGATGGTGGTGATGCCCCTGTCGTATGCCGCCCCGGTAACAGTAAGCAATAATGCGCTGACCACCGGGTCGTCGCCAGTAACCATCGACCCAGCGCCGCCGCTGCGTGAAGACGTGTTGCCATTCAGCAAAGTTGCGCCGCCGCCGGGAAGCTTTGATCTGCGTGGCGCCCGCCCGCAGGGACAGATTGAATTTGGCGTGCGCAGTGATGAAGTGGTCACCAAAGCGGTGCTGAATCTGCACTATCGTCCTTCACCGTCGTTGCTGCCGGTGATGTCACATCTGAAAATCTACCTGAATGATGAGTTAGTCGGTCTGGTGACGGTGACGGCGGATCAGCTGGGCAAAAGCCAGCAGACGCAGGTTAATATCGATCCGCGTTTTATCGGCGATTTTAACCGTATCCGCATGGAGCTGGTGGGACATTACACCAACGTTTGTGAAAATCCGGCTTACAGTTCCATCTGGCTGGATATCGGTAAAGACAGCTCGCTCGATCTCAGCATGCAGAAACTGCCGGTGAAAAATGACCTGTCCCATTTCCCGGAACCCTTCTTTGACAGCCGCGACAGTCGTCCGCTGTCACTGCCAATGGTATTTGCCGCCCAACCGGATTTAGCGCAGCAGAAGGCCGCAGCGATGCTGGCTTCCTGGTTTGGCGTGCAGGCCGAATGGCATGGTCAGGCATTCCCGGTGCTGTATAACCAGTTGCCGCCACAGCAGCATGCGGTGGTGTTTGCCACTAACGACCGACGTCCCGATTTTCTGAAAGATTATCCGGCGGTGCAGAAACCGACGGTGGAAATCATCAGCCGCCCGGATAATCCGTATCAGAAACTGCTGCTGGTGCTGGGACGTAACGATCAGGATCTGATTACCGCGGTGCGCGGCATTGCGCAGGGTGACGTGTTGCTGCGCGGCCAGCAGTCGACTATCGACAGCGTAAAATCGCTGGCGCCACGTCAGTCGTATGATGCACCGCGCTGGGTGCGTACCGATCGCCCGACCACTTTCTCGGAACTTCAGCAGTATGAAAACCAGTTCCAGGCCAGCGGTATGCAACCCGCGCCGATTACGCTGAATATGAATCTGCCGCCGGACCTGTTTCTGATCCGCGCACGCGGTATCGATATGGACATTCGTTACCGCTATACCTCGCCATTGCAGAATGACGGCTCACGGCTGGCGATCCATCTTAATGAGCAGTTTATGCAGGATTACCCGCTGTCGATGAAGCAGGATAGCGGACGTCAGCTGCTGCATATTCCACTGATTCAGGGGCTACAGGAGAGCAATAATCAGCTGCGCATTCCGGCGCTGCGCCTTGGCGTGGTGAATCAGATGCGTTTTGATTTCGATTACGCCACCACCATTATCGGCGGCACCAGCGATGGCCGCTGTGAAACCGTGACGCCGGTGGGCAATCATATTGTTATCGATGGCGATTCGACGGTGGATTTCTCCGGCTATCGCCACTTTATGCAGATGCCTTCGCTGGGCGCTTTTGCCAATGCCGGTTTCCCGTTCAGCCGTAATGCCGATCTGGCGCAAACTTTGGTGCTGGTTACGCCACAGCCTTCCAGCGAGCAGGTCAGCGCACTGCTTAATGCCCTCGGAAATATCGGCGCGCAAACCGGTTATCCGGCACTGAACGTGCAGATTAGCGATGACTGGAGCAAGGCGAAGAGCAGCGACGCCGATCTGCTGATGATTGGCGTGATTCCGCAACAGCTGCGTGAGGAGAGCAAAATCAATCTGCTGGTGGACACGGCAAAAAGCTGGGTAAATAAGCCGAACCGTCAGACGGTGCTGGATAATGTCGATGCCTCCGCCAGTGACCGTCAGGCAGAAAGTCAGACCACTATCGGCTCCAGCGGACCGATGGCTGCGATTGTCGGTTTTCAGTCGCCATTCCACGACCAGCGCAGTGTGGTGGCGCTGATGGCCGACAGTCCGCGTGGCTGGGAATTATTAAATAATGCGCTGCTGGACAGCGGCAAACGCGCGGCGATCTACGGTTCGGTGGCGATTGTGCGCGAGTCCGGGGTGAACAGCCTGCGTGTTGGTGATAACTATGATGTCGGCTACCTGCCATGGTGGGAGCGGTTGTGGAATGCGCTGGCAACGCATCCGGTATGGCTGGCGCTGTTTACCGTGGTGGTGGTGATTCTGTTTGCCCTGCTGATCTGGCGGGTGATGCGGCTGGTCAGCCGTCGTCGTCTCGGCGATGAGGATAGCCATTAGTGGTCAGTAAAGTCTGGCCATGTCTGGCGCTGCTGCTGCCCGGCGTTACCACCACGGTGGTTGCCCGCCAGGTGGCGCCGGTTGACTGGCTGTTGCAGCAAATCCGTACTGGCGAAGCGACAAATAAAGACGATCTGGTGAACCAGTCGATTTATCGCCTGGAGAAAATTGATCCTGATAACCCGGAACTGATGGCCGCACAGCTGCGGCTGGCGCTGCATCAGGGCGATCAGGCAAAAGCGCAGCGTTTAATGGCGCAGCTGAATCGCATCGCGCCAGGTTCCGTCGCCGCACAGCAGGCAGCTGCGGCGATGTTGCTGGTATCAGCGGAAGGGCGTCAGCAGCTGCAACAGGCACGTTTGCTGGCTACCTCCGGACGGCTGGCGGCAGCCAGAAGTGCGTACGATAAACAGTTTAACGGCGTTTTCCCCAGCGTGGATATTGCGCTGGAGTACTGGCGACTGGTGGCGCGTATCGACGGCCAGCAGAATCTGGCTCTGACCCGCTTACAGGCGCTGGATCAGCAGTATCCGGGGCATATTGGCGTGCGGATACAGATTGCTCAGATACAGCTGCAACGCAATAGCGATAACCAGGCATTCAGCCAGCTCAAAGCGGTGGCGCAAAATCCGGCGGGACGGGAACAGGCGGCGAATCTGTGGCTGGCGCGTATTGTCTCGCAGCCGGTTTCCGCCATCAGCGTGGCGCAGTTACAGGCTTATCTCGATACCTTTAACGCGGGTGATGCGCGGCGCAGGGGGCTGCAGGAGATGGAGCGGCAGCAAAAGCTGCTGGCCGATCCGGCGTACCGTCAGCGGATGCGCGGACTGGCGCTGGTGGATCGCGGTGCAGGAGCCGCCGCGCTGCCGGCGTTGCGCGCGGCATTAAAAGCCACGCCAGACGATGCTGAACTGCTGGGAGCCACAGGCCAGGCGCTGTCACGAGCGAATCAGCGGGCGGCGGCGATTGGCTATTTTGAGCGCGCGATTCAGGCGGGCCAGCAGAGCACCAGCATCGGCAAATGGCGCAGCCTGCTGCAATCGGATCGCTACTGGCTGGCGATCGACAATGGCGATAAAGCGCTGGCGCGCGGCGATCTTGCCGCCGCACAACGCGATTACCAGCAGGCGCATGCACTCGACAGCGGCGACAGCTACGCGCTAGTGGGCCTTGGCGATGTGGCGCTGGCCAGTAAAAATTACGCGACTGCCGAACAGCAGTTCCTGCGCGCGCTGCACCTCGACCCAGGCAACAGCAGCGCCGCGCGCCGTCTGAGTAATCTTTATCAGCAGCAGTCGCCGCAAAAGGCGCTGGCGTTTATCGGTCATCTGTCGCCGGCGCAGCAGCGCGCCCTCGGCAACACTCTGAACAGTCTGCGCAGCGATGCGCGGCAGGCAGAGGGCAATGTGCTGGCCGGGCAGGGGCGCTGGCAGGCGGCGGCGGACAAGTATCGCCTGGCGCAACAGGATGCCCCCGATGATATCTGGCTTAACGCGCGGCTGGCGGCGACGCTACGCCAGGCGGGCTGGCCGCAGCAGGCGGATAATCTGATGGCGACGATGGCGCAACGGCGGGCGGGTGACCGCGCTCAGGTTTATGCTTACGCGCTGTATCTCTCCGCCAGTGAACGCGGCGAGCGGGCGCTGGCTCAGTTGCACACGCTGCCAGAAGCGCAGTGGGATCAGGATATGCACCAGCTGGCGACGCGTTTGCAGCAGGATAAGATGCTGGCGCGGGCGAATCGCCTGCGCGACGGCGGCAATGAGCGCGCGGCGATTGTCTGGCTGCAACAGCAGCCCTTCTCGGCGGCGCGCGATAATACGCTGGCCGACTGGGCGCTGGCGCGCGGCGATGCCGGTCAGGCTTTACAGCACTATCAACGGGTACTGCGTCAGCTGCCGCAGGATGATGATGCGGCGTCAGGACGTATCGAAGCGCTGGTGGCGCTAAACCGTAAGGATGAAGCGCGCAGCGCGTTGCAGGCTCTGCCGCCACAGACAACCCTTAACCGTCAACGTCGGGTGGCCAGCGCCTGGCAAAGCATCGGCGACACAGCACGTGCGCGTGCTATGTATGCCCGGCTGAAAACCCGCGTCGCCAGTGCGCCGCCGGGGCTTAGCAGTGCACTGATATACCGTGATGCGGCGCGGCTGGAAACGCAACCACAACTGGCGCTAAATGATTACCGCCAGGCGATGGTCGCCAGCGGCATCAGCCCGCAGCTGCCGCAGGATAATCTCAGCTTTACCCGGCTGATGCGCAGCGATGAACGCGATGACTGGCTGAAACGCGGTGTGCGCAGCGATGCCGCCGATCTCTGGCGTCAGCAGGACAGCACGCTGACGCTGGAGCAGGATTACTCACGCAACAAAGGCAGTGGTGGCGTTTCAGATATGAGCGCCTGGACCACCATGCTGGAAGCTGAAACCCCACTTGCGCAGGGAAAAGGCTTTATGCGTCTCGATCGTGTCGCGCTGTCAGCCGGCAGTTTTGACAGTGAAAACGGTGCCCACCGTGAGGTGTTTGGCACCTGCGCCGATAATAATACCAGCGGTTGCAGCAGCGGCCTGAAGCAGCGCGCCGAGGGGGTATCACCCGCCATTGGCTGGCGTAATCAGCGCTGGTCGGTGGATATCGGCAGCACGCCAATCGGTTTTGCGGTGCGCAACTGGGTCGGCGGTATCAGCTGGAACACCGACCTTAACGATATTGGTGTGACCTTTACCGCATCACGCCGCCCGATCGCCAGCTCTTTGCTCTCATTTGCCGGGGCATATGACCCCAGCAGCGAAGGCGGACGTCGCTGGGGCGGAGTGGTCGCCAGCGGTGGCGCGCTGAGCCTCAGTTACGACCAGGGCGGGGCTTCTGGTCTGTGGGGCGATCTCAGCGCGCATCAAATCACCGGTGAAAATGTCGCGGACAATAGCCGTGAACGTCTGATGGGTGGCTACTACTATAAGCTGATTAATGACGCTCACCGCCGCATGAGCGTCGGTGTCAGCAGTATGGTATGGCATTACCAGAAAGACCTGAGTGATTACGCCTTTGGTCAGGGAGGGTATTACAGCCCGCAAAGCTATTTCTCACTGGCGTTGCCAGTCAGCTGGCGTCAGCGCACGGAAAACTGGTCATATGATCTGTCCGGCTCCGCTTCCTGGTCGCACTCACGCAGCAAAAGCCAGCAGCGTTATCCGGTTTATCCCGGTTTTAACACCAGTGCGAATCCACAATCTGACGACAGCACCGGCGGCGGCGTTGGCTATACGTTGCAGGCGGTGATTGAGCGACGTTTAACCGCCCACTGGACGCTGGGCGCCGGGATTGATATTCAGCAGGCGAAGAATTATACCCCCAGCCATGGCTTAAT
This sequence comes from Winslowiella toletana, assembly GCF_017875465.1. Taxonomy (NCBI): domain Bacteria; kingdom Pseudomonadati; phylum Pseudomonadota; class Gammaproteobacteria; order Enterobacterales; family Erwiniaceae; genus Winslowiella; species Winslowiella toletana. The sequence goes on along the minus strand of NZ_JAGGMQ010000001.1, from coordinate 2,243,393 downwards.
GTATCTGCGCTACTCGATGGCAGGCTGGCAAGGAGACCTGGATATGCCGCCGCAGCCGCTGACTCCCTATGCCGATTTTAAATAGGCTTTTGTCGCGAAATGTCGATATATGGCCTGTTTGCGGCGCTTTTGACTCGGAAAACCCTTAAACACTCATACCCCATGCATTCTCATGGATAAAAAACCACACAGCATGAGATATACTCTGGGCAGTTTTTGCCTTCTCATACCCTCAGAGGGTGCCTGGAGAATAGCTTTGCGCGTCAGTCGTTCCCTTACGATTAAGCAGATGGCGACGGTTTCTGCGGTTGCGATCATTACCATCTGTATATTTATCGTTATCCAGCTTTTCCATTTTGTGCAGCAGCGCAGGACTGACTACGCCCAGCAAATGGAAAATATCGCGCATACCGTCCGTCAGCCGCTGTCAGAAGCGGTGCTGCGCGCCGATATTCCTGAGGCGGAACGCATTCTTAACTCGTTAAAACCGGCTGGCATTCTGACGCGGGCCGATGTGGTGCTACCTAACGCCTTCCAGGCATTACATACCGATTTTGATCCGGAAAAGCCGGTGCCACGCCTTATCGCCCGGGTGTTTGAATTGCCGGTGCAAATTACCGTGCCGCTGTACGCCACCGAGCGCACCGCCGCGCCGAAGCCGCTGGCTTATCTGGTGTTGCAGGCGGACTCCTGGCGGGTGTACCAGTTTATCCTCAGCACCGTCTCCACCATGATGACGACCTATCTGCTGCTGGCGCTGATTCTGTCGGTAGCGATTAGCTGGTGTATTAATCGCCTGATGGTTCACCCGCTGCGCGATATTGCCCGCGAGCTACAGGAGTTGCCGCCGCAGGATCTTCTGACGCATAAGCTGACCATTCCGCCGCTGCATCGGGATGATGAAATTGGCATGCTGATTCGCAGCTACAACCGTAATCAGCAGGTGCAGGAGTCGATTCACGATGAGATGAGCCGCCTGACCACTCATGTGGCGCTGACCGACCTACCGAATAAGACGCTGTTTTTAGCGCTGCTGGAGCAGCATCTGAAATCTGCCGGCGCCGTCAGCAGCTTTACCATTATGGTGCTGCGCATTGAGACGTTGCAGGAGGCGAACGGAGTACTGACCGATGAGCAGCGCGATACCCTGATTCTGACGCTGGTGGAAAAAATCCGCAGCTGCCTCGATGAACGTTCAGTGCTGGCGCAACTTAATGGCAGTGACTTTGCCCTGCTGGCCAAGCGAGCTAACAGTCCGTTCCGCGCCATTCGTCTGGCGCGCAATGTGATGGCGCGTCTGACGCAGCCGGTGGCGTTACAGCATATGCAATTACGACCCAGCGTCAGCATAGGCATGGCGCAGCGTGATGATGACGCGCTGAAAGCGCCAGAGCTGCTGGGGCGCGCCACCTCAGCGATGATGTCGGCACGCCACCAGGGAAAAAACCAGATACTGTTCTTCGACCCGCTGCTGACCGAACGGGCGCAAAAACGCCTGACGCAGGAGCATGACATTCTGCAGGGGCTGGAGCGCGAGCAGTTCTCGCTGTTCCTGCAACCACAAATCGATATGCGCAGCGGCAAGCTGGTGGGTGCGGAAGCGCTGCTGCGAATGCGCCAGAGCGACGGCAGTTACTGCCTGCCGGAAGGGTTTATTATCGGTGCGGAAGAGCTGGGTGTTATTGGTGCGCTGGGACGCTGGGTGTTTGAAGAGTCCTGCCGGGTACTGGCGGGCTGGCAGCGACGGGGTATCACGTTGCCATTAAGCGTCAATATTTCTGCGGTGCAGTTACGCGATCCTGGCGTAGTCGCGCATTTACAGGATTTACTGGCGCGTCATCGTATTTTGCCGGGAAGTCTGGTGCTGGAAATCACCGAAACGGCGCAGGTGGGCGATCCGGAGCAGGCGATCGCCTTGTTAAGCGAGTTGCAGCGCGTCGGTATTGCGGTGGCGCTCGACGATTTTGGTATGGGTTACTCTAACCTTAATTTTTTACATCAGTTTAAATCACTACCGATCAGCAAACTGAAGATGGATCGCAGCTTTGTTTCGGCGTTGCCGGATGACGATACAATGGTGAAAATCGTCGCTGCGATTGCCGACATTATCGCTATCGACGTGGTGGCGGAAGGGGTGGAAACCCCTGAACAGCGCGACTGGCTGCTGGCGCGAGGTATTCATATCGGCCAGGGTTACCTTTACTCCGAGGCGCTGCCGCTGGCGGCATTTGAAAGCTGGATGCCACCGGTCGACACGGCGACATCTCCCCCGCAATAACCGCATTAAGCGGTATCAAAAGTTACAAAACCCTCTGCTGAAGCGTTTCAGTTCATATTAATTAATTATGATTTCCGCAACGTGAGTCGGGACATATTAATACTGTTAACCCGATGTTACTTTCCGCGCTGTCGTACAATTCTAATGATAGCGATGTGAATCGCATAAACAGCCGTTAACGGAAACGCCTTTATGAAAAGATCCCTGTTCAAAAGCCTGTACTTTCAAGTATTAACTGCAATCGCAGTGGGTATTCTGCTCGGCCACTTCTATCCGGAGCTGGGCGCGCAAATGAAACCCTTAGGTGACGCCTTTGTTAAATTGATTAAAATGATCATCGCGCCAGTTATCTTTTGCACCGTCGTCACCGGCATCGCGGGCATGGAAAGCATGAAGGCGGTAGGGCGCACCGGCGCCGTAGCGCTGCTCTATTTTGAAATCGTCAGCACCATCGCACTGATTATCGGCCTGGTGGTGGTCAATGTGGTGCAGCCGGGTGTTGGCATGAATGTCGATCCGGCCACGCTTGATGCTAAAGCGGTAGCGGTCTATGCCCAGCAGGCCGAGTCGCAAGGGGTAATCCCCTTCCTGCTGGATATTATTCCCGGCAGCGTGATTGGCGCCTTTGCCAGCGGTAACATTCTGCAGGTGCTGCTGTTCGCCATTATGTTTGGTTTCGCCCTGCATCGCCTTGGCGATAAAGGTACGATGATCTTCAACTTTATCGACAACTTCTCCCGGGTGATCTTCGGCATTATCAATATGATTATGCGCCTGGCGCCCATCGGCGCCTTCGGGGCGATGGCCTTTACCATCGGTAAATATGGCGTCGGTTCTCTGGTGCAGCTCGGCCAGCTGATTATCTGCTTCTATATTACCTGTGTGCTGTTTGTGGTGGTGGTGCTGGGGCTGATCTCGCGTTATATCGGCTTTAATATCTTCAAGTTTATCGGCTACATCAAAGAGGAACTGTTGATCGTGCTGGGGACATCCTCTTCCGAGTCAGCGCTGCCGCGTATGCTGGAAAAGATGGAGCGTCTGGGCTGTAAGAAGTCAGTGGTGGGCCTGGTTATCCCAACGGGGTACTCGTTTAACCTCGATGGCACCTCGATCTATCTGACTATGGCCGCGGTGTTTATTGCGCAGGCCACCAACAGCCATATGGATATTATCCACCAAATCACCTTACTGGTGGTGCTGCTGCTGTCATCGAAAGGGGCGGCCGGGGTCACTGGTAGCGGATTTATTGTGCTGGCGGCGACACTCTCTGCGGTTGGACATCTGCCGGTCGCGGGTCTGGCATTAATCCTCGGCATTGACCGTTTTATGTCTGAAGCGCGTGCGCTAACCAACCTGGTAGGTAACGGCGTGGCGACAGTGTTTGTGTCAAAATGGGTCGGTCAGCTGGACGAAAACCAGATGAAAGAGACGCTGTCATCCACTGCGAAACAGCAAAAAGCGGCCTGAAATAACGCACTTAGCGACTAATTCAACTAAAAAGTCCCTCAAATGCCCGCAGTAGCTTGCCCTTGCTGCGGGTATTTGCATAATAATCCCCAATTAGTTTTTTTTATGATATTTCACTTCGTTGCGCGACAACTCCGCCAATGCGTGGTCTAAGAATTTATTCTCTTAAACGCAGCGGCTTCCCCTTATTATTCAACGTAATGATAACGGCAAGTGCGGAGCGCCAGTGATTATTATTGGTTTGTGATTGAGTAGGGGTTCACATGCAGGGCACCATAATGCGTCTTTTGGTTGGTGGGGTGTTGCTGGCAGCTGTCAGTAGTACGGTGCAGGCTGAAACACTACAACCCGATCCTGCCTGGCAGCAGGGAAAATTAAACAACGGATTGACCTGGCAGGTGCTCACCACTCCGCAGCGCCCCAGCGACAGAATTGAAATTCGATTACTGGTGAATACCGGATCGCTGGTGGAGAATGCCCAGCAGGTCGGATTCAGCCATTTATTACCACGTCTGGCGCTGGTGCATAATACCGCGCTGGATACCGCTCAGCAGCGCGCCCTGTGGCAACAGAGTATCGATCCCAGCCGCCCCCTGCCGCCGGCGCTGACGTCCTATGACTTCACCATTTATAACCTCAGCCTGCCGAATAACCGTCCGGAAGTGGTGAAAGAAGCGCTGAGCTGGCTGGCCGCCACCGCCGGTAAAATGACCATCAACGATCAGGTGGTCAATACGGCGATCGGCGCCGATGATCCAATTGCTACCCATCCGGCTAATCCGCAGGATGTGTGGTGGCGCTATCGTCTGCAAGGCTCGCTGATGCTGGCTCATGATCCGTCTGAACCGGCCAAAGCGCCGATCGATATCACGCAGCTAAACAGCTTTTATAAACAGTGGTATACCCCGGATGCAATGACGCTGTTTGTGGTTGGCAATGTTGACAGCCGCAGCCTGTCAGAACAGATCAACAAAACATTCTCCTCGCTGGAGGGGAAACGCGAAACGCCAGCGCCAATGCCGACGCTTTCACCATTACCGCATCAGCCGGTGAATCTGGTGAATAACAATGTCAGCCAGGATCGCCTGTCGCTGGTATGGGACACCCCATGGCAGCCGATTCGCGATTCGCAGAACCTGGCGCGTTACTGGCAGAGCGATCTGGCGCGTGAAGCGCTGTTCTGGCATGTCCAGCGCGTGCTGAGCGACAGTAAAGCGCAGGGCGTGCAGGTTGGCTTCGATTGCCGCGTGCTGTATCAGCGTGCGCAATGTGGCATTAATATGGATTCAGGCAATGCCACATTGCAGAACAATATGAACCTGATTGCGCGTGAGCTGGCGAATATTCGTGATAATGGTTTGCCGCAGGAGGAGTTTGACGCGTTAATGGCGCAGAAAACCTCTGAACTGAATAAGCTGTTTGCCACCTATGCGCGCACCAATACCGATGTGCTGATGAGTCAACGTCTGCGTTCACAGCAAAACGGTGTGGTGGATATTGCTCCCGAGCAGTATCAGAAATTGCGCCAGACGTTTTTATCGCAGTTAACCCTGCCGATGATGAATCAGGAACTGCGCCAGCAACTGACGCAGGAGCTGACAATGGTGCTGATGCAGCCGCAGGGTGAAGCCGAAACCAATATTAAATCCCTGCAGGATAGCTGGCAGCGGATTATGACGCCGCCAGAAGCGAAAACCACGCCAGTGCAGGCTGATGAAATCAAGCCTGAGGTTTCTGATATTCCGGCGCCACAATCCTGATTGTTTTTCTCTCAGGGGCGATGATGATATCGCCCCTGAGCCTGCTTTCAATTATGCCCACACCCTTGATCGCAACCACTCGGTGACCAGCATCGGCCAGCTGGCCAGCGGCAGATCGGCCACGCCGCGAATACCAAATCCGTGACCACCCTTTTCATAGAAGTGCAGTTCAACCGGCACCTCGCACTGACGTAGCGCGGTGAAAAACACCATGCTGTTATTCACTGACACTGCGGGATCATCGACCGCATGGATCAGCAGGGTTTGCGGGGTATCGCCCTTCACCCGCGTTTCCAGCGAGTAATCCTCTACCCGTTCGTTATCCGGATGCGCGCCCAGCAAGCGTTCACGGGAGCCTTCATGGGCGAGGCCGTCGCGCATACTGATCACCGGATAGACCAGCACCAGTGCGTCCGGGCGCGGTGAGCGGCTATCGGCGGCATCCTGCGTCGGATAGGTTTTTTCACCAAAGCGGGTGCCAAGGCTGGCGGCAACATGACCACCAGCAGAGAAGCCCATCATCACAATACGCTTGCCATTTAAGCCCAGCTGAGCACGGTCGCGCAGCACCCGAACTGCACGCTGCGCATCGGCCAGCGGCGCGTCGGCGCCTTCGTGATGGCCATCGCCGGGCAGACGATAGGTCATCACCGCCAGTGTATAGCCCATTGCGGTGAAAAAGGTTGCCAGCGCACTGCCTTCCTTGTCGATCATAATGCGCTGGTAGCCGCCTCCGGGCGCAACCAGCAGGGTAATGCCATTCGACTCTTCAGGATGCCACAGCGCGATTTCTGGACAACGAACGCCAGTCGCCGCGCGATCGTGTGGCTCATACAGTTTAGCCAGATCGACAATCTGCGGCTGCGCGCGCGAATCACTGGCGCCTGGTGCATCACCAAATGGCCAGATGTTAATTATTTCAGTTTTCATAGGCAGTCCTGAAGAGTTTTATTTAGTTAGCACAGGTGAGCTGCAAACGAAAATGGGTTTGGCGCTTTTCGTTGTCGCGGCTAAGTAAAGCATTGCCTGGTTTGAACTAATTCGTCCAGTTTTTGCCAGCGGTTTTCGTCAGTTTCAGATTATGCCCCAATGGGCTTTTTTATTATTAAGTCAAATTTTATCGCGGCGATTATAGTGATAATTATAATCTGTTTTTAAAATTTAGCTGCCGACGACATTCATCGCGGCACACGCCGTCACAATTGAGGTGAGGGGGAGAAAAGAGCAATTAGCGAGGTATATTAATCGCCTGCATCTTAACGCTACAGCAGCATTTTCAGATGCTGGTGGTTATTACTGTTCTCAGTCGGGGAATATTTGAAAATTAATCTCATCAGACAATTAAGCGTGCCGTTTTAGCCGAAATTATCCTTATTTTCGTCGGTGTTAATGAGGGGCTGATGATTATTTCCGGTTTTTCCGCTGCCAGCCGCAGGGGAGAAAGTCTTCCCTGCGGCTGGTGTAATGATTAACCGCATTAACGACGTTGTTCAGCCAGCGAGTCCGGATCGGCTGGCTGCGGTTTTTTGCTGGCGCTGCGATACAGCAGCCAGCCAAACAGCACAATGGTCAGCGCACAGGCGAGGAACAGCAGGCGTCCCCACAGCGGATTGGGCACCAGAATCAGCAACATCAGACCGGCCCCCATCATCATTGAGATCTTGCCGATCTTATCGCGCTGCATACGATCAAACTCATCCTGATCCTCTTCCGCACACACCGGTTGCTCCATGGTCGCGAAGAAGCTGGAAACCGCTTTCTGGCGCGCGGAACGGGCATCGGGACGCCAGAACAGGGTGGTCAGACAGAAGAAGCCGCCGGTAAACACCAGATGCGAGAAGATATTCCACATTGCCGAGAGATCGTTAATTTCACGCGCGGTTGGCGTCATCCCCAGCAGTGCCGCCACATCGGTCGCGGTAAACCAGTGGCTAATCACCCATGAAACAAACAGGCCAAACAGTACGGTGACCCAGGCTGACCAGTCGGGGACGCGGCGAATAAACATACCAAAGAACAGCGGCACGATAATTGGCGCTTGTAACAGGGTGCCTACCTTGATCATCAGATCAAACAGGCTAAAGGTCTGCATGGTATGCATATACTGCGCAACCAGGATCACCAGAATGCCGTTGACCACACAGACGATTTGTCCGACACGCAGCTGGTAGTTTTCACTGCGCGGCTGGTTGCGGTTGATAATCGGCGTCCAGAAGCTACGCACAAAGATGCCTGAGTTGCGGTTTAACGCCGCATCCATTGATGACATGGTGGCTGAGAACAGGCCCGCCATCAGCAGGCCGACAGTTCCCAGCGGCATTGCGCGTTCGGCAAATATCAGATAGACCGCATCGGTGGCATTTTTACCCAGCTCCGGGTGCGCGCTGGCGGCATCAGGATAGAGTATCGCCACTGCCCACGGCGGGATAAACCAGATCAGCGTACCGAAAAACATCAGCACCAGGGCAAACAGCGCCGCTTTTTTGGCATTTACACTGTCTTTAGCGGTTAAAAAGCGGTAACAATCCTGCATGTTGTTAATGCTCTGCACCTGCTTAATAAAGAAGAAGATAAAGCAGACAAACAGCAGCGAAATATAGTGTGGGCCAACGTCCGGACCGGTGATAAAGCCGGATGGAAATTGTGTGACCAGATTGACCGGGCCGCCGACTTTAATCAGCGCCACCACCGCACAGACCACCGAAATCAGCGCCACTACCAGCGTCTGCACAAAGTCGCTGGCGACCACGCCCCAGGCGCCGCTAAGCAGGGAAATCAGTAGCACGACAATACCGGTGATCCACAATGTCAGTGTCACGTCATACTTAAATACCGCACTGGCAAACACTGCCAGGCTGTTAAGCCAGACGCCGGCACTCAGGATACTGAGCGGAATCAGCATCCAGGTGAAAAACTGCTCATTGATGCGGCCAAAACGATGGTTAATTGCCTCCGTCGGGGTATCGACGCGCATCTGGCGAAAGCGGGTCGCAAACCAGTACCACGCCATGATGTAACCAAACACATTACCGAGGAATACGGTAATCACGTTAAAACCGTAGCGATAAGCCTGTCCAGCCGCGCCGGTAAAGGTCCAGGCGCTAAACTGCACCATAAAGGCGGTTGCACCGACCATCCACCACAGCATGCGGCCACCACCACGGAAGTAGTGGCTGGAGGATCCGGTGCCCATCTTCTTGAATGCATAGCTTATGATGATCATCAGTATGAAGTAGCCGATCATCACGATTGTATTGAGATCCATAGCGTTCTTCTCTTTGTAGGGTCAGTAATGTTTTTGTATGACCAGATTTAGCTTACGGATAATTTGTAAAAGTATTACCAGAGTAAAACAAAAAGAATCTGCTTAATTTGTGACCGGCTTCAATAACACCGGATTTACTGCGTGTCCTGCGTGGCATTTCTGAAAATGCTATGGCAGATTTTCCAGCGAAAAGTTTTATTTGTATTACTAATAAAACAGACGATATTCAGGAAACCTACATTCTCAGGAGAAGAGTGATGAGAAACAGGATAAGCCGCGGTTTACTCTGCTCGCTGTGGCTGATGTTATGCGCCAGCTTGCCGGCGCGCGCTGATGCGCTGGCCTTTCTGATGGATACGCAGATTGCCACGGTCAGGCAACAGCTGGCGCAGCATCAGGCTCCGGTACAGACGATTGAAGCCTGGCAGGCGTTACAGCGCCAGGCGGATAAAGCCCTGCAACATCCGCTGATGAGCGTCACTGATAAAGGCATGACGCCAGCCAGTGGGTCAAAGCATGACTATCTTAGTCTCAGCGCCTACTGGTGGCCTGATGACAGTAAAGGCGATGGCCTGCCATGGGTGCGTCGTGACGGTGAAGTTAATCCGGCCAGTAAAAACCAGCAGTCAGACGGGGTGCGGCTGGCGGCATTTACTGCTGATGTACAGGCGCTGACTCTGGCCTGGTACTTCTCCGGCGAGCAACGTTATGCCGACAAAGCTATTGCTCAGCTGCATCACTGGTTTATTGCGCCGCAAACGCGGATGAATCCCAACCTTAATTTCGCGCAAGGCGTACCTGGCGTGGCTGACGGACGTTCATCGGGGGTGCTGGACGGGCGTTACTTTGCGACGCGGATTGTTGATTCTCTGATTATGCTGCGCCAGGCGCCAGGCTGGAAAGCCAGCGACGAGCAGGCAATGCAGCAGTGGATGACAGCCTATCTGCACTGGTTGCAGACCAGCAAGCTGGCAAAAAAAGAGGCGCAGGCCAAAAACAACCATGGTAACTGGTATGCCGTACAGGTGGCGGGTATCGCCTGGTATCTGCAACAACCGGCGCTGATAAAACAGATGGTGACGCTGGCGGAAAGCAAGCTGGCGTATCAGCTGGCGGCCGATGGCTCGCAGCCAGCAGAGCTGGCGCGCACCCGCTCTTTTCACTACAGCTATTTCAATCTGCAAGCGCTGACCGCGCTGGCGGAACTGGCGACGAAGGCTGATGCCGGAGATTTATGGCATTACCAGAATGCAAAACAGGCGGGCATTATCCGCGCGCTGGACTTTATGGCGCCATACACCAGAGATGCGCGCACCTGGCCATACAAATCTCTCGATCGTGTCAGCGTGCGTTTAATTCCATTGTTGTCACTGGCCGATAATCGTCTGCACGACAGCCGTTACCAGCGGCTAATTCAGCAGGCGCAATTTAACAGCGGCAATACGCAGAAGGGTTACGAGCAGGACGTTGAACGTGGCGCGGTGATTCAGGCGCAGCGTGAGACCTGGCTGCTGTCGCAACCGCACTGGCAATCACTGGAGAAAAAACGATGAGCTGGCAACCGTTATTAATTGATCATGCTGATCTGGATAGCTTCAGAAAGGAAGTGGGCACTAACTCACTTTTGGGGCGAAGCCTTAATCAGCAGATTGAGCAACTTAATCACTGGCTGCAACAGCCGCTGGAAATCCCGGGGCACGGTGAAGCGGGTGGCCCAGAACATAGCCGCCATAAACTGAATTACCAGATTATTAATCAGGCCGGGCGGCTGTGGCTGATTACCGACGATCAACGCTATCGTGATGCGGCGCTGACGCTGCTAACAGGTTATGCCGATTGCTACCCGCAACTGGGCAGCGCCACCAGCCGTGATACCAATCCCCCTGGCCGCCTGTTTCATCAGACCCTGAATGAGCATATGTTCTTGCTGTATGCCGCTGAAGGCTATCATTGCATTATTTCCACCCTGAACGCCGACGATCGCCAGCATATCGAAGAAAATCTGTTGCGACTGATGGCGCTGGAAGCGATGACGCTGCATGCGGATACCTTCGATATTGTGCATAACCATGGTTTATGGTCAGTGGCGGCGGTGGCGATTTGTGGCTATGTGCTGAACGATCAGCAACTGGTTGATAAGTCGTTGTATGGACTGGCGGGCGACAGCAAGAGCGGCGGATTTTTTGCCCAGCTGGACGGGCTGTTTTCTCCGGATGGGTACTATATTGAAGGCCCTTATTACCATCGCTTCGGGCTGCGTCCTTTACTGCTGCTGGCGGAAGCCATTGCGCGGCGGCAGCCTGAACTGGATATCTGGCACTATCGCCAGCAGCTGATTTATCGTACCTGTTACACGCTCTTTGCGCTGGCCTTCCCTGACGACCGCTTGCCGGCGCTGAATGATGCTTCCCGAAGCATGAGCCTGAAAGATGAAGGCGCCCTGATTGCCGTCAGCATCTGCTGGTGCCGTTATGGTGCGGATGCACGCCTTGCCGCGCTGGCGGCGCGTCAGGGCGCGCTGTGGCTGGGAAGTGGAGCCGCAGAGCTGAGTCGTGCGGTGGCCGCCGGGGTGCAGGCTGAGATCTGGCCCAGCCTGTTGGTCAGAGATGGTGAACAGGGAGAGTGTGGTGCTATTGCCGTATTACGCCAGCGCGACAAGCAGCAGGACAGCCATATGGTGCTGCTGTGGTATGGCCAGCACGGCAGTATTCCCCGGCTGCACTCCGCGTTAAATCACGGTCATTTTGATGGTCTGCATCTCAGCTGGTTTAATCGCGGGCGCGAGGTATTGAAAGATTATGGTTTTGGCCGCTGGGTCAACGTTGAACCGAAGTTTGGCGGGCGCTATATCCCTGAAAATAATAGCTATTGTAAGCAGACAGTGGCGCATAACACCGTGGTCGTCGATCAACGTAGCCAGAATCAGGGTAAAAGCGCGCTGGCAGAGCAGCGTCATGGTGAAACCTGCTTCTTTATCACTGACCATCCTTATGGTCAGGGGGTCAGCGCTCAGTTGCAGGAATATTACGAGGGCGTCACCATGCGCCGCACGGTGCTGATGCTTCAGATTGACGACAGCGCAAAACCGCTGCTGCTGGATCTCTATAGTCTGCACAGTCAGCAGCAGCATCAGTATGATTACTGTCTGCATGCTGATGGTCAGTTAGTGAATACTAACTTTCAATACAGCGATGAGAAAAGCTGGAACCCTCTGGGTGAGCGTGACGGCTATCAGCATTTATGGCGCTGTGCGCAGGGCGAAATCGCGGCGGGTGATTCAGCGCTTATCAGCTGGCTGGATGGCGACAGTTTTTACAGCGCCTGCTGCGCTTTACCTGAAGGGGGTGAAGCGATTATTGCGCGCAGTGGCGCCAGCGACCCGCATTTTAACCTGCGCAGTGAACCGGCATGGATCTGGCGTACCCACGGCGACAATGTGCTGTTTGCCTGCGCCATTGAAACCCATGGTTACTTTGATGAAGCGACGGAAACCTCGATCGATGCGCGTGGCAAGGTGCAGCGGGTGAAGGTAGAAAAACAGCTGCCTGACTGTTCTGAAGTTAGTGTTCACTTCGTTGATGGGCGAGTCATGACGGTAGTTGTAACTCGTGAATCCTTCGACATTAGCTGGCAAACAGCCTGACTGGCGAACGGCGACCGCCGGGTCGCCGTGCTCAGCTGGTGATCGGTCAGACTACCCGCAGCTCTTCATAGGAAATCATCACATGTTCGCGATAGGCCGGACGCTGCGTCAGACGCTGATAATAGCGTTGCAGCGCCGGTAAATCGGCACGCTCAATAGCAATATCATAGTAACGATACAACAGATAACCGAACTGAATATCCGCCAGCGTAAATGCGTCGCCCACCAGATAATCGTGCTGCGTCAGCCGGGTTTCGGCGATCTGCAGCAGCGCGGTCAGCCGTTTAATTGCCGCCGCGATTGCCTGCGGATCGCGGTCTTTCTCCGCGGTTCGCACCAGTTGCCAGAAGATGGGGGCGGTAAAGCCCGGCGAGACGTTAACCTTTGCCCACTCCGCCCACATATCCACCGCCGTGCGCTGCACAATATCGTCTGGCCAGAATGGCGCTTTAGCGTACTGCTCAGACAAATAGCGCAGGATGGCGCCGGTCTCAAACAGCGCCGGACCATCATTATCCTTTAATACCGGCACCAGGCCGTTAGGGTTCATCGCCAGAAACTCAGGTGTATCGTTGCCGCCATATTTATGGCCGATATCGTAACGCTCGAAAGGAAGCCCCAGTTCACCGATGCACCACATCAGCGCCTGAACATTGGAAGAGGTTTTTCTGCCCCACACTTTAAGCATCGCATTGCACTCCTGATGACTATAGAAATCGTTGGCGCGGGCGGCGATAACGCCGCCGTCAGAGACGGTGTTTACTGGATTCCATCAGATTCAGCGACGCCTGACGCGCGGCTTCCGCATCCCCCATCATAATCGCTTCATAGATTTTACGATGGTCACTCATGCAGGTGCCACCCTCTTTCGAGGAGTAGCTGATAAACCACTTAAACACCGTGGTCAGCACATTGCCAAAGGGAATATAGAAGCAGTTGCCGGAGGAGAGAAAAATCATGCGGTGGAATTGCGTATCGATATTGACCCAGGTTTCCGGCTCAAAAGTGCCGGCGTCGACTTCACACATTTCGCGATAAATGCGTGACAGCTCAATGCGCTGCTCTTTGGTGGCATTAACAGCGGCAAGACTGGTGGCATGGGGTTCAATCACCCGGCGAAACTCAAGAAACTGATGATACATCTCTTCCGTCGCTTCCATTCCGCTCATCCACTCAAGCAGCTGAACATCAAGGATATTCCAGTGAGAACGATCGCGCACCCGCGTACCAATTTTCGGACGTGATTCCAGCAGGCCTTTCGAGGATAACAGCTTTAATGCTTCACGCAGCGCAGTACGGCTGACGCCAAATCGGCTACATAATTCCACTTCGCTGGGCAAAATATCACCGGCATTCAGGGCGCCAGTCATGATCTTGCGCGCAATGTCGCTGGCAATCAGCAGATCCAGTCCGCGCTGGGCATTGGCTATCATTTCAAACTGCATAGGCTTTTGTCATACCTGAAGTTTCACATGGGGCCGATGATACAACATCAGGTTGGGAACGCCTACGCCGGGCATGGTTTCTTTGGCGCTCCCTTCCAGAATTTGCCTCAGGGCGCCATCTGGCCACCATTAACATCGATAATCTGACCGGTGATATAACCGCTACAGGCATGTGATGCGAGGAACAGAAAGCTGGGAGCCACTTCTTCACTGCGGCCAAAGCGGCCCATGGCGATAGTGCTGGCAATGCGATCGCGCACTTCCTGTGGTTTATCTTCATGAAAAGCGGTATCAATGGTGCCCGGTGAGACGATGTTGAAACGGATATGGTCAGCGGTAAACTCTTTTACCCAGTTACGGTGGATATCATGCAGCCAGGCCTTGGATGCCGCATAGATGCCAGCGCCAGGGCCACCGCCTTCACGCGCGGCAATCGAACCGGTACTGATGACCGCACTGGTGGCGCCGCTCTTGTTGGCCGCAGCACGCAAATGCGGGATGGCGAATTTGGTGGTCATCAGTGCCGAACGTGCGTTTAAATTCATGACATGATCGTAAAAATCATCATCAATATTTTCCAGCCCGTTACGTCCGCCCAAGCCTCCGGCGTTATTAACCAGTACGTCAATGCCGCCAAAGTGGCTGACAAAGGCTTCAATCAGCTGCTGACAGGCTGTGGATTGCGTCAGGTCGGCCTGAAAATAAGCAACGTCAAAACCCTCTGCGCGCAGCCCTGCCAGCGTTGCACTAACGGCGGACTCCGGGCGTGAACCATTTAGCCCCACTTTTGCGCCCTGGCGGGCAAATGCCTGCGCAGCAGCCAGGCCGACACCAGCGGTTGAACCGGTGATCAGTACACGTTTGTTTTTCAGATCAGAGAACATCAGCTTTTCCTTATTACCGGGTTGTTGGATATATAGTAATACAAATACTAGCCGGTAAAAGGAGGGGCTAAAAGAATTGCAGGCCTGTTTATTGCCTTCAGTCACATAAATGGATTTAATTGTATTACCAGAAGGATCGTAATGATCAGATCAAAGCCGGGTTCGACCGGCTTTGATCATGCGAGAAGGAGCGTTTACTGCGGCATCGCGCTTTTTGGGATCACCGCGCCACGATACTGAATCACCGTACTGGCGGTCAGATGACCACGCGCGGCTGCATCGGCGGCGCTGCCACCGGTCAGGCGCACGGCGAGATAACCCGCACTGAATGAATCGCCTGCTGCGGTGGTATCCACAATCTTCTCTTTCGGCAGTTTTACCGCCGCCACTTCGATTAATGGCGCGTCGCCGCTGGCCACCAGGCAGGATTCGGCGCCACGTTTAATCACGATTTCTGCCACACCTGCAGCGCGCGTGCGGCTGACCACATCATCAACGCTGGCTTCGCCCCACAGCAGCGTTTCATCATCCAGCGTCAGGAAGGCGATATCCGTGCAGGCCAGCATGGCGGCATAGGCCTGCTGCGCTTCTTCGCGGCTTTGCCACAGGCGGGGGCGATAATTGTTATCAAAAATGACTTTGCCGCCGTTGCCACGACATTCGGCCAGCAATGACAGTAATTTTTCCCGGCTGCTGGCATTTAATATCGCCAGGCTGATACCGCTCAGATAAATGTAGTCAAACAGCGCCAGCTGTTCACATATTTCATCGGCGCGTTCACTCTCCAGCCAGTAACGGGCTGCGGCTTCATTGCGCCAGTAGAAGAAGGTGCGCTCACCCTGCGGGTCGGTTTCAATAAAGTACAGGCCGGGTAGCTTGTTCTCCATGCGCTGAATTAACGTGGTCTTTACCTGCTCCTGTTGCCAGGCGGCGACCATCTCATTGCTAAAAGTATCGGTTCCCAGCGCGGTGACATACTCCACGCTTAATGACTCTGCTGGCAGCTGACGCGCCAGATAGATGGCGGTATTCAGGGTATCGCCGCCAAAGCCGCGGCTTAAATCTGCGCCCTTCTGCGACAGCTCAATCATGCATTCGCCAATTACGGCAATTTTTTTATGCGTCATGGTTCTCAGCCTCAAGGAAATTCTGCCTTTAGTCTCGCTTTGCCGCTGACGTCAGTCAATGATTTAAAACAGTGTTTTAATTTAATTTGATGGAAAAGGGCGTTGATTAAACTGGTTAATTACCCGCAATTTTTACCGCTATTATGCGCATTAGCGGTTTAAGTGGCTGATATAGTGGAGTGTATAAAAGTGGCTTTCGACATTGATAAAGTTATTGCTGACCATGCCGATACTTGCTGCACAGGATGCCATTTGAAGGCAGACTCCCTAATCAGGATGTAAACCATGATGCTGAAACATATCAGTCATCGGCTTCCTTCCTCAATTGTTGTCCAAAAACATCAGGAAGAGCGTCAGTACTGGAAACAGTGCCAGCGACTATACACTTTTCAGCCGATCTATGAAGTATCAGGTCGCCTGATGGCAATTGAGTTACTTACCGCGGTCTTTCACCCTGCCGCGCCGAGTCAAAGGTTATCGCCAGAAGACTACTTTGCTGCGCTGGATATTTCACAGCGGCTACATATCGTCGAGGAACAGCTTGAGCTGTTGAGTCAATGGGAAGAGAAATTTGTTGATGGTGGTATGGTTGCATCCGTCAATATCGATGGTCCTTCGCTGTTAGCCCTGCAACACAATCTGGAAATTCGTGCGCTGATCGCCCGCCTGCCGTGGGTGCGTTTTGAGCTGGTTGAACATCATATTTTACCGCAGGAAGAGGTTGTGGCGCAGATGCCAGAGCTGGGTCCGCTATGGCTTGACGATTTTGGCTCGGGGATGGCTAACTTTTCTGCCCTGACAGAATTAAAGTATGATTATATCAAGCTGGCGCGTGAGCTGTTTATTTTGCTGCGCAAAACCGAAGAGGGACGTAATCTGTTTGCGATGCTGCTGGCGCTGATTAATCGTTACTGTAAAGGCGTGATTGTGGAAGGGGTGGAAACAGCAGAGGAGTGGGCTCAGGTTCAAGGATCGCCAGCATTTGCCGCACAGGGCTACTATTTTTCGCGTCCCGTTCCCTTTGAACAGCTGACCGATCTTCCTCTCCAGCTTGCCTGATGCCGATCTCCATGGTCTCGACTATCTTTAATGGAGACATGGGATTAGCAAGGGGTAGGAGATGTCGCGTACGGGAAAAATAATAAGCTGGATTGGCGGGATTTTTTTGCTGCTGGTTGTGGTCGTGGTGCTGGTAATACTCTTTTTTGACTGGAACCGCCTCAAACCAACCATCAACCAGAAAGTCTCGACCGAATTAAATCGACCTTTTGCCATCCGCGGCGATCTGGGCGTCAACTGGCAACGCAATCGCGATGAGCCCGGCTGGCGTAGCTGGGTTCCGTGGCCACATGTGCATGCCGAAGATATTATGCTCGGCAATCCCCCGGAAATTCCTGAAGTTAGCATGGTGCATCTGCAGCGCGTAGACGCCACGCTGGCACCGTTGTCACTACTGGCGAAGCAAGTCTGGATCCCGTGGATCAAATTACAGCAGCCGGTTGCCAGACTGGTGCAGACCGCTGACGCCAAAAATAACTGGACGTTTAATCTGGCCAGCAGCGATAACCCTGATGCCAGTCAGCAGCCTTCAGCATGGTCATTCCGCCTCGATAATATTGTGTTTGACCAGGGCCGCATTAATTATCGCGACGCGATTAATAAAGCCGATGTGCAGGTGATGGTGGATCCGCTGGGTAAACCGGTGCCCTATGCTCAGCTGGCGGGTGGCGACGATAAACAACAGCACGCCGCTGATTTCGTTTTCGGCTGGAAAGCCGAGGGGAAATACAATAATGAGCAGCTTAACGGCGATGGCAAAATCGGCGGCATGCTGTCGTTGCGCAGTAAAACTACCCCGTTCCCGATTGAGGCTGACGTACGTAATGGCACGACACGTGTACGCGTTGCCGGGACTCTGCAGGATCCCATGAATTTGGGTGGGCTCGACCTGCGCCTGCGTTTTTCCGGCGATACGCTGGCTAATTTGTATGGTTTAACCGGTGTGCTGTTGCCGGATACTCCGCCATACGAAACCGATGGTCATTTGCAGGCGCGCTTCCGTGAAGCGGGCGGCCCGGTGTTCCGCTACCAGGATTTTAATGGTCATATTGGCGACAGTGATATTCATGGCTCACTGACCTACAGCCAGATTAAACCACGGCCAAAACTGGCAGGAACACTGGAGTCGCGTCAGCTGCGCATGGCCGATCTGGGGCCGCTTATCGGTGTCAATTCTGGCAAAGACAGCGCTAAAACCGAACAGGCGAAGGCGAAACGCGGCGAGCCCTCCAGCCAGCCAGCAGATCGGGTACTACCGCATGACAAATTCGACAGTAAAAGCTGGAGTGTGATGGATGCTGATGTGAAATTCAGCGGCAAACGCATTGAGCACAGTAACTCACTGCCGATTAGCGACCTCTACACCCATGTTGTTTTAAAAAACGGTGACTTACTGTTAGATCCGCTGCGTTTTGCTATGGCGGGCGGCAATCTTAACTCCACCATTCATTTAGAAGGCGACAAAACGCCACTGCGTGGACGTGCTGATATCCATGTCCGTAAGCTGAGACTGCGTGAGCTGTTTAAAGGGGTCGAAGCGATGCAGAACAGCCTTGGCCAGCTGAACGGTGATGCGACGTTAAGCGGCAGCGGCAATTCAGTGGCGGATTTACTGGCTACCAGCAATGGTGATCTGAAGCTGTTAATGAACGATGGACTGATTAGCCGTAGCCTGATGGAAATTGTCGGCTTAAATGTCGGTAACTATGTCGTGAGCAAACTGTTTGGCGACGATGAAGTGCGTATCAACTGCGCCGCTGCCGATCTTAATGTGCGTAATGGTCTGGCTTCGACGCGCCTGTTTGTGTTTGATACCGAAAACGCGATTATCAATATTTCCGGCACCACCAATTTTGCTAATGAGCGCCTCGACTTGTCGATTAATCCGGAGAGTAAGGGGATTCGCATTATTACCCTGCGTTCGCCGCTGTATGTGCGTGGCACCTTTAAAAGCCCGGATGCCGGGGTGAAAGCCGGACCGTTAATCGCTCGTGGCGCCGCCGCCGTCGCCTTAGGGGTGGTTGCCGCACCGGCCGCCGCGCTGCTGGCGCTGGTTTCCCCCAGCGATAATGAGGAAAATCAGTGTACTAAAGTGCTGCAACAGATGAAGTCGAAGAAATAGGGGGTATGGGCGGCGTTATTGCCGCTCCTACATCTCTAGCGCAATATGGTGACCATCAGGAAACTCGATATTGATATGGATAGTTCCGCCAAGGGCCGCCACATAGCGCTTCATGGTTGACAGTTTTATATCATTGCCGCGTTTTTCTATTGCCGCAATGGTAGGCTGACTGATGCCCATCTTGCTTGCGAGAGCCTGCTGAGTAAGTTGTAACTCCTCGCGTAAGCGATAAAGCTGTACTTCCAGCAGCATTTCATCCGCCAGCTGTTCGACATGTTGTCTTCTGCTGGCCGAAAGTTCTGCCAGCATGTTATCAAGGTTTTTACCCATATTTACTCCACCAGTGTCATCAAATGCTGAGCGTATTGCGCATCCGCAACGGCAAGCATTTCACGATAAAATCTTTTGTCATTGCCACTTTTGTCTCCCGCACAAAGGATAATTGCCCGGCGTAGAGGGTCAAAAGCGAAGAAAGCCCGAATGGGCTGCCCTTTGTGCTGAACTCTTAACTCTTTCATATGGAGCCAGCGGGAAAATTTAATTGCATCGACCAGTGGTCTTCCGACATTAGGGCCGCCTTTTCTCAACGCCAGTAACCCTGCCAGCATCTTATTTTGAGTGAGCTCATCCTGGCGCTCAAACCAGTGATCAAACAGTTCCGTTGTTAATATCGTCCACATAGCAGTTCCATTATAGTCTGTAAGCTATAATTGACGCTATCACAGGTTTTCCGATGGCGCTGAAGTGAAGTAAAAATCCACACCCCAGCGCATAAAAAAAGCCGGAACAATGTCCGGCTTTTCAATATGCTGGAAGCTACCTCACCATTACAGCGACTGGTGGCGGGTTTCCCTGATGGCAAACAGCGCCAGCAGCGTCAGGCAGGCCATGGAAGCCAGATAGAGGCCGACTGCGTACAGGCCATAATTAGCGGTCAGCCAGGTGGCGATATACGGCGCCACCGAAGCGCCAAGAATTGACGACATATTGTAGGAGAACGAGGCGCCGGTATAACGCACTTCGGTCGGGAACAGTTCCGGTAGCAGCGCACCCATCGGGCCAAAGGTCAGGCCCATAATGCTCAGACCAAGCACCAGGAACGACATCACCAGCCATTGCTGACCTGAACCCAGCATGACCGGGAACAGCAGGGCGAAAGCGATAATCAGCAGCGTAATGGTGATCATCGTTTTGCGGCGGCCAAAGCGGTCTGCCAGCATGCCGGCAATCGGCACCATAATGCCAAAACCAATCACCGCCACCATTAGCATCCACAGGAAACTGTTACGCGAGTAGCCAAGGCCAACCGGCTGAGCGGCGGTGCCGTAACTCATTGAGTAAACAGTCATAATATAGAAAAGCGTATAGGTCGCCAGCATAATAAAGGTGCCAAGGATGGTGGCAGTCATATGTTTGCTGAACAGGGTGCCAATCGGCACTTTAACCTGTGCTTTTGCCTGTTGTACTTTGGCGAACACCGGCGATTCATGCAGGGATACGCGCACATACAGGCCAATCAGCACCAGCACGGCGGAGAGAATAAACGGCACACGCCAGCCCCACTCCATAAACTGCTGATCGGTCAGTAACCAGGAGAGCAGCAGGAAGGTGCCGTTGGCAAAGAAGAAGCCGATTGGTGCGCCCAGCTGTGGGAAAGAGCCATATAGCGCACGTTTTTTTGGCGGGGCATTTTCGGTCGCCAGTAGCGCCGCGCCGCCCCATTCGCCGCCAAGGCCCAGACCCTGACCAAAGCGCGCCAGCGCCAGCAGCATTGGCGCAAAGACGCCGATAGTTTCATAGCCCGGCAGCAGGCCAATCACCACGGTGGAAATACCCATAGTCAGCAGTGAAGCGACCAGCGTCACTTTACGACCTACGCGGTCACCAAAGTGACCAAACAGCGCTGAGCCAATTGGGCGCGCAACAAAGGCGATGGCAAAAGTGGCCAGCGACTGTAGCGTGGCAACCGTCGCATCACCCTGTGGGAAGAAAATATGCGGGAAGACGATAACCGCGGCTGTGGCGTAAATATAGAAATCGAAAAATTCGATAGCAGTGCCGACCAGCGAAGCGACCACCACTTTTCCGCGTGAATTTACTGGTGTGGCGTCTGGCCCGGCGTCGAGAGTTGGTGCGATGGAGGCTTGCATAGTTAATTCTTATTTATAAAACGAGAACAGGAATCTTACGCATAGAAAAAGCTGCATTCAATGGTGAAAACCCGCGCCATCGCTGGTCTGGAGGGGGTAAAAGTGGATAATTTCTGTCATTGGAAGTTTACTGGCGGATGCCAAGGCGAACGGCCGCTTTTTTAGCGTGAATCACTAAAAAAGGGCTGAATAAAAGTTAGCTGTCAGCGATAAATGCTGAGTATTGAGCAATATTTGCGCAAAAGGCGAGATTTTTAACTGGTTTTAGCCGCTTTCAGCATGCTGATTGCGTAGCGCCACGCAAATTCAGCGCGACGCAGTGGCGATCATCAGTGATGCGAATGGCTGCCAGGTTCGGGCATTTTCTTATCGTCGGGATATTGCGCAGTGGCAATCCACGCGGCGCAAAATAGCGTCAGACGGGCGAAGAAGTAGAAAAATGCCATCAGGCCCAGCACCGAACCGAAAGCCGCTCCTGAAGGAGAAGAAGCCAGTTTTGGCAGGGTCAGGGTCATAATAAATTTTATGATTTCAAAACCGATGGCCGCCAGCAGGGTGCCGCGAAACAGCGCCTTTTTACGCGGCTTATGGCGCGGCAGTATCCAGAAAATCCACAAAAACAGCAGGTAGTTGGCAAAAATCGAGATCGACAGCGCAATAATGGTCATTGCCGGTCGTAGCCATTCAATATGATCCAGTCCCAATGCACTGACAATCGCCGCCTGCGCAGCGCCAGCGACTGAAGTCAGCGACAGGGTGATAATCAGCGCCAGCACTAACCCGGTCAGTGAAATAAAATCGCGGGTATATTTAAAATAGATCTTCTCTTTATCGGTCGGATTACGTTCCCAGACATCACGCGACTGGGCGCGAATCGCTTCACGCAGATTGCCCATCCAGCTAACACCGGAATAGAGCGCAATCAGTAAACCGGTCAGTCCGACGGTGGTACGCTGCTGGATCGCCGTATTTACCGTATTTTTCAGCGTAGTTGCCAGCGTCGGATCGCTGATGTTGCTGACGATCTTATTGATCAGCTCGGTTAACAGATCAGGATGCGAAGCGAGAATAAAACCGACGGCGGCGAATGAGACCATTAAAATCGGGATCAGCGACAGAAATGAGAAATAGGTAATGGCGGCGCCAAACTGGCTGCCCAGCCGGTCATTAAAGCGTTCACCGGCACGAATAAAGTGCGCCACGGCAGGGATCGCCTGAAACCAGCTGACCAGTCGTGACAGGCGGGTGATCGAGTGATCGACGGTCTTATTACCGGTTTTAATCGAAATCAGCGGCTTCTCTTCTGCCACTTCGTTGGGAGACTGCTGTGGGTTCTGCTTATCCGTCATTAAACGCCTTCATCCTCTTGGTATTATCTTGCTGAATGACAATTATAGCCCGGCTGTCACCCGGCGTAGCGTTTCATTGCCTGTGTCAGCCACTCCATAAACACCTGAACACGGCGCGCGAGGTTGCGGCGGTGGGGGTAAATCAGTGAAACCGGCATCGCCTGGGCGCGAAAGGCCGGTAGTATTTCCACCAGCGTACGCGCTTTCAGCGCCTCCTGCGCGCCGACGCGCGGCACCTGAATAATTCCCAGCCCGGCAATACAGGCTGCACGGTAGGTTTCCGTGCTGTTGACGGTTACCACGCCGCCGGTCTGAATGGTATGACAACGCTGGCCATCAAAGAATTCAAACCCTTCCGTCGGAGTGCCTAATTGCAGGCTGTAATGCACCATTGCGTGCTGCGATAAATCGTCGAGGGTTTGTGGTGTACCGAAACGCGCCAGATAGCCCGGGCTGGCGCAATTAATCATCGGCAAATGACCCAGCGGGCGGGCAATCAGTCCGGAATCTTTCAGCACGCCGACGCGCACTACACAATCAAAACCTTCGCGAATCACATCAACGAGGCGGTCGCTGCTGCTCAGTTCCAGCTCAATCCCCGGATAATGCTGTAAAAATTCGGGTAAAAGCGGAATAACAAAGTTGCTGGCCAGACTGACCGGCATATCAACGCGTAGTCGCCCGCTCAGGGTGGCGGGATCGTTCTGAAACAGCGAATCCATCTCCTCCAGCGTCGCCAGCAGGTCGCGACAGCGTTCGTAATAGATCATGCCATCCTGTGTCAGCTGCACGCGTCGGGTGGTGCGGTGCAGCAGGCGGGCGCCCATCTGATTTTCCAGCGCCTGTAGCTGTCGCGAGACGCTACCTTTTGGCAGGCCGAGGCTCTCCGCCGCACGGGTAAAACTCTGCATTTCAGCGACTCTGACAAAAACCTGCATTGCGTGAATTTTATCCATTTATCACCCGATTGTTGTCTGTATTGAAACAGTGAAATGGTGTTACAGCCGTTTATAGATCAAAACGCGAGGAATATCCTTATTTTCGTCCCAACTTATTCCTGAGGAGCAGAAAATGACGCGTAAAATTGTATTAATCACCGGCGGTAGTCGCGGTTTAGGTAAGAATGCGGCACTAAAACTGGCAAAAAACCACTGTGATATCATTTTGACGTATCGCACGCAGCAGCAGGAAGCGGAGGCAGTGGTGCAGGAGATTGAGGCGCTCGGCGCCCGTGCGCTGGCGCTTCCGCTCGATGTGGCTGACAGCAGCAGTTTCGATGCGTTTGTTGCTGAAGTGAAGAATCAGCTTAAAACGCAGTGGCAGCGTGATAGTTTTGATTATTTATTAAACAATGCGGGCACTGCTCTGCACGCTGCATTTGCCGAGACCACCGAACAGCAATTTGATCAGCTGGTCAATATCCACTTTAAAGGCCCTTTTTTCCTGACGCAAAAGCTGTTGCCACTGCTGGTGGACGGCGCACGCATCCTGAATGTCTCCAGCGGACTGGCGCGCTTTAGTCTGCCGGGATCCAGCGCCTATGCCGCAGTGAAAGGGGCGATGGAAGTGCTGACGCGCTACCAGGCGAAAGAGCTGGGAGCACGCGGCATCAGAGTGAATATTATTGCGCCGGGGGCGATTGAAACGGATTTCAGCGGCGGCATGGTGCGTGATAATGCTGAGGTGAATGCATTTGTCGCCTCACAAACTGCGCTTGGCCGCGCCGGTTTACCGGATGATATCGGTGATGCGATTGCGCTGATCCTGAGCGAAGGCAGTGGCTGGATGACGGCGCAACGTATTGAAGTGTCGGGGGGGATGTTTATCTGATTAAAGGTGACAATTATCGGCACGGGCGGCGACAACGCCGCCCCTACATACCACATTATACCTGCAGGGGCGGCGTTATCGCCGCCCACAGACCTTACAGCCGAATGGTACCGTCAATCACCGTTACCGTCTGACCGCCAATCCAGATGCCATCAGCGCGGAAGCTGACCTGCAGACGGCCATTACGCTGTATGGCGCTGCCCTGGCGCACGCGGTAATCTTCCGTTTTCCCCTGCGCCAGACGATAGCGCGCGACGCAGGCGTTAGCGCTGCCGGTTACCGGGTCTTCAGTTAATGAGCCATTTTCGATCAATAAACCGCGCACTTCCAGCTGCTCATCCGCGCCAGTCAGCGGGCCAAATGGCATGACGCCATTGACTCTGGCGTGCTGCTGTAACCGCGCGAAATCCGCCACATTTGGTTTAATCGCCAATACCGCTTCTGCCGACAGCATCGGCACCAGCAGCCAGCGAATGCCCATATCCGCCACCATTACCGGCTGCTGCTTGTCGAAGGCGTCACTGTTTAACGCCGTGCTGAGCAGCGCATCGTCATAAGGCGTCAGGGTGGCTGGCGGCGCGGCAAAAGCCAGGCTGCCGTCAGCGGCGATATTTACCGTCACCAGACCGACGCCGCACTGCTGCACAATTTTACCCGGCGTTTTTAACGTAATGCCCGCTTCGAGTAAGGCATGGGCGGTGCCCAGCGTCGGATGTCCGGCAAACGGCAGTTCGCTGTCCGGGGTAAAAATGCGCACAAGATAATCGGCACTGGCCTCGGTAGCGGGCAGGACAAAAGTGGTCTCCGACAGATTGGTCCAGCGGGCGATATCCGCCATCTGCTTATCGCTTAAACCATCGGCCTGCATAATCACCGCCAGCGGATTACCCTTAAATGGGGAACGGGTAAAAACGTCGACCTGCTTAAAGGGGATGAGTTGTGTCACAAAAGCCTCGTTATCAGCCAGGGGGGGATTATTACTACTGCGATTAGATTGCCATCGTCAACTAATGAGTTTATGAATGAGAGCTATATAGCTGAAGAGAAAGTGGCGGAAATATGCTGAAAATTCTGGGAAGAGCATCATCGATTAATGTGCGGAAAGTGTTGTGGGTATGCGATGAGCTGGATATCGCTTTTCGCCGCGAAGAGTGGGGCGAAGGGTTTAAATCACCGCATCAGGCGGAGTTTTTAGCGCTTAACCCCAATGCGATGATTCCGGTTATTCAGGAAGGTGATTTTGTGATGTGGGAGTCAAACGCCATTATTCGCTATCTGGCGAACGCTTATGGCGGCGAGTGGCTCTACCCGGACAATCCCCGCGCCCGTGCGCCGGTTGATCAGTGGATCGACTGGCAATCCACGGAACTGAATACCTCCTGGCGTTACGCCTTTATGTCACTGGTGCGTAACTCGCCAGCGCATCAGGATCCACGCCTGCTCGCTGCCGCCTGTAAAGGCTGGTCGCACACTATGGGCATTCTTAACGGCCAGCTGGAGAAAACCGGCCGCTATGTTGCCGGCAGTAATTTCACGCTGGCTGATATACCGATTGGGCTGTCGGTGAATCGCTGGTATGAAACGCCGCTGGATCATCCGAATCTGCCCGCAGTGCGCGCCTATTATGAACGCCTGACCGAACGTAGCGGCTATGCCACCTGGGGACGCAACGGTACACCCTGAGGGCTAACCGATGCCGGGCGGCAGACCGCTCATCTCGCAGGCCAGCGCGCCCGCGCGTTTCAACGCATAGGTGTAACGTTCGTCAAACGGGTAGCAGCAGGAGAGGCGCAGCGCGTGGTTACAGCGTTCGCTCAGGGTGTAGAGCGCTCCGGGCGTAACGCAAATCTTCTCCTGTAGCAGGCGATGAAACAGCTCAACGCTGTCGACATTTCCCGGCAGCTCAACCCAAAACACAAAGCCGCCCTGTGGCAGGGTGGCGCGCGTGCCTTCCGGGAAATAACGGGCGATTAAGCCGCGCGCCTCATCCATCTGCCGGGTATAGCGGCGACGCAGGGTGCGCAGATGATGATCGTAGCCACCCGATTCCAGAAACTGCCCGAGAGTTTCTGAAAGCAGTACTGATTCCGACATGGATGACACCGCTTTCAGATGGGCGATCTGCTGGTTAAAACGACCGGCGGCAATCCAGCCGACGCGAAAGTCCGGCGCCAGGGTTTTGGTAAAACTGGAGCAGTAGATCACCCAGCCTTCACGGTCAAAGGCTTTTACCGCTGGCGCCAGCGGCCAGCAGAACTGCAACTCGCCGTATAAACCGTCCTCAATCAGGGGCGTCTGATAGCGGGTCATCAGCTGCGCCAGACGCTTTTTATCTTCCAGCGCCATGCTGCAACCCAGCGGATTCTGCACATTAGGCATCGCTATCAGCGCATTGATCCGTTTTTCACTTAACAGCATTTCCAGCGCGTCGAGTGACAATCCGCGTTGCGGGTCGGTGGGGATTTCGATTGATTTCAACCCCAGGCTGGCCAGCAGCGGGAACAGGTAAAAATAGGTCGGGGTTTCCAGTCCGACACAGTCACCGGGTTTGGTTACCGCGCGCAGCGCCAGCTGCAGCGCCTCCATACAGCCATGGGTCAGGGTGATATCCTCAGCCACCAGCGCCATACCGGAATCCATCGCGCGACGGGCCACTTCACGGCGCAGACGCTGGCTACCCGGCGGCAGGGCATAGCGACCAATCATCTCCGGGTGGCGGCGCAGCAGGGAAGCGATAATCCGGCTGAGTTTGGCCGCCGGATAGAAATCGCTGTTCTGTGGGCAGGCCAGTGAAATATTGATGTAGTCAGGATGGTTTTGCGCGGCAAAAACCGTGGCGATCAGATCGAGCTTTTCACTGCTCGGCGAGGAGACCTGCGCCTGATGTTTGCTGGCTTTAATCACTGACGGCAGCACGCCGCGCACATAATAGCCGGACTGGGGACGTGCTTCGATCAGGCCGCGATCTTCAAGAATACGCCAGGCATTTAGCACCGTATTGACACTAACCTGATGGGAACCGGCCACACGACGAATCGCCGGCAAGCGACTGCCCGGTGGCAAGGTGCCATGATGAATCGCTGCAGCAAAGGTTTCCGCCAGTTGATGGTAAAGCGTGGTTTCCTGCGCTTCGATAATGGACACAATTGCCTCCGGAGTAGGTAGGTACAATTTTAATATTCACCTGATTGTACTCAATACAATAGTCGTTTTGTGTATCTGTTACCATCGCTAAGCATTTCTTACACTGGTGCTCTGATTACAACTTCGCAGGTACGCATCATGCTCGATCCATCCTTCTTCAGCTATGTCACCGTTATGTCGATAACCCCCGGCCCGAATAATCTGCTGCTGGCCACCTCCGGGGTGAATTTTGGTCTGCGTCGCACCCTGCCGATGGTGTTTGGCATTTTAGTCGGCTGTGCGCTGCAAACTGTGCTGGCGGGCGTGATGCTGGAAGTACTGCTGCACTGGATGAGCCAGATTCGTCTGCCATTAACCGTACTCGGTTGTGGCTACCTGCTGTGGCTGTCATGGAAACTGTTCCGCTCGTCGGCGCCGGAGATGCGTGAAAACGCGCGGCCAATGACGCTGGTCGGCGGCGCGCTGTTTCAGGCGGTCAATCCGAAGGCCTGGCTGATGGCGACCAATGTGGCGTTGCTGTATAGCGCCACAAGTGGCGTAATGGCGGTGATGCTCGGTTTTATGGTGATGAACCTGCCGTGCATCCTGATCTGGGCGGTGATGGGCGATCGGTTGCGCCATCATCTGCAGGTGCCGTGGAAGCTGAAACTGTTTAATGGCGTGATGGCTATTTCGCTGTTGATAACCACGCTGTGGATGTTTATTGAGGCGGTGAAGATGGCGTAATAACGGGATAGCGGGCATTATTGCAGATAGTGCAAATTATCGGCACGGGCGGCGTTCTCGCCGCCCGATCACGCAAAGGAGCCTGCTGTTTTGACCTCTCTCCCTCCTGAAATAGGGCTAACGGCGCTGGTGGTGGCCATGACTATCCTGCTGTGGGCCACAGCGCTGCTGCCGGAATTTATTACCGCTTTACTGTTTTTTGCTGCCGCGATGTTGCTGCATATTGCGCCGGCGGCGACAGTATTCAGTGGTTTCGCCTCATCGGCTTTCTGGCTGGTATTAAGCGGATTTGTGCTGGGACTGGCGATCCGTAAGGTCGGGCTGGCCGATCGGCTGGCGCGCACGCTGGCCGCGCCGTTAACCGCCTCCTGGCCGCGCATGGTGGGTGGGGTGATTGTAATCAGCTATCTGCTGGCTTTTGTCATGCCATCGAATATGGGGCGTATTGCCCTGCTGATGCCGATTGTCGGCGCGCTGGCAAAGCAGGCCGGGCTTTATGAAGGCAGTCGTGGCTGGACTGGTCTGGCGCTGGCGGTGGGTTTTGGTACTTTCCAGCTATCGGCCAGTATTTTACCCGCCAATGTCCCCAATCTGGTGATGACTGGCGCGGCGGAAAACTCCTTTGGCCTGCATCTGGGCTATATGCCATGGATGTTGCTGCATACGCCGGTAGTGGGATTGCTGAAAGGCGCGTTGCTGACGCTCTGTATCTGCAAACTGTTTCCGGCGACGCCGTCGCCTGTAACTCATCAGCAACGCATGCCGCCGCTAAGTGGTGAAGAGCTGCGGCTGATCGCGGTGCTGCTGCTGACGCTGCTACTGTGGATGACCGACAGCCTGCACGGTATCTCCCCGGCCTGGGTTGGCCTGACTGCCGCCTGCTTCTGCCTGCTGCCGCGCGTCGGTTTTCTCTCCAGCGATGCCTTCGGTAAAGGGGTTAATTTTCGCACCTGTATCTATGTCGCGGCGATTCTGGGGGTGACGGCTGTGGTAGTAGAGTCAAACCTTGGTAATCGCATTGCCAGCGCGCTGCTGGCAATTACCCCGCTGCATGATGACCGTCCGTTTCTCAGTTTTCTCTCGCTGAATGCGGTGACCACCGCGCTAAACTTTGTCGTCACGGCGAATGGCGTACCGGCGATGTTTACGCCGATGGCGCAGAGCTTTGCTGAAGCCTCGGGCTTCTCACTGCTGACGGTAGTGATGATCCAGGTGTTTGCCTATGCCACGCCGCTGTTACCTTATCAGGCGTCGCCGATTGTCGTGGCGATGGGATTGGGCAATGTGCCAGCGCGCGATGGCTTAAAGCTCTGTCTGCTGGTGGCGCTGGTCAGTGCGCTGGTGCTGCTGCCGCTGGATTATCTGTGGTTTAAGGTGCTGGGGTATGTGTAGTGGTTTGGGGGCGGGAATGTGTGATGGGCATCTGTCTGACTAAAAAGGGAGGATCGTTATGAGCAAAGTCAGATATAAACGAAGTGAGCTGCCGTCTCTGACTGAAAACGCCAGTTGGAACTTAATGTTCTGGCCAGTGAGCCTGATAGCGAGATCGATTACAGTGATATCCCGCCTCTTGATGAGGCTCTGTGGAAAGATGCAGTGAGTGGGCAGTTCTGTCGCCCGGTGAAGACTCACGCCTCAGTCAGAATTGATACTGATCTGCTGGCATGGCTGAAGGCGCCGGGTAAGGGCTATCAGACGCGGTTAAATGCTATCTTACGAGAAGCGATGATGCGTGAACTGCTGCATCAAAAATAATGCTTTTTACCTGATAACTTTCTGTAGAGATAACGGCGGCAAAATCTGCCGCCGTTATCTCAGAGATTAGCAGGTAGCGGCTGCCTCAGCAGCTGCTGCCTTAATCCTGTTAGCACGCGCGTCGTCGTTGGCCGCTATCGCCATCGGCGTATAATCCAGCTGCAGAATACGGCTGGTATCCGCCAGCGCTTTTTCTGTGGCCGCGACATTGCCATTCAGTTTCTGGCCGTAAGAAGGGATGATCGCCTTCAGCTTAGCCTGCCACTCTGGTGTGGTGAACTGCTGTTTAAACACTTTTTTCATCAAATCCAGCATAATTGGCGCCGCAGTTGATGCACCTGGTGAAGCGCCCAGCAGTGCGGAGATGGTGCCATCCTGCGAAGTAACCACTTCAGTACCCAGACGCAGCACGCCGCCTTTCTCGGCATCTTTCTGGATGATCTGCACGCGCTGACCGGCAATCACTAAATGCCAGTCTTCCTGCTTCGCATCCGGGAAGTACTCCTGCAATGCGGCGTGGCGATCGTCGTCCGACAGCATCACCTGACCGACCAGGTATTTCACCAGATCAAAGTTCTTCACACCAACGTGCATCATTGGCATCACATTAGAGGTGGTGATCGAACCAAACATATCCCACAGCGAGCCGTTTTTCAGATACCGGGTCGAGAAGGTGGCAAAAGGTCCAAACAGCAGCACCTGCTTGCCATCCAGCACGCGGGTATCCAGATGCGGCACGGACATCGGCGGCGCGCCAACCGAGGCTTTACCGTACACTTTGGCCTGATGACGTTTCACCAGTTCCTGGTTGTCGCTGACCAGGAATTCGCCGCCCACCGGGAAGCCAGCGTAGTTTCTTGCTTCCGGGATCCCCGATTTCTGCAACAGCGGCAATGCGGCGCCACCGGCGCCGATAAAGACAAACTTCGCCTTCACCACTTGCTCTGCGCCGCCATGTTTCAGATCAGCCAGAGTGACATTCCAGCTGCCGTCATCATTGCGCTGAATATGGCGCACTTCCTGACCGGTTTGCAGATTGAATCTGTCGCTGTTGCACAGCGATGCCACCAGCTGACGGGTGATTTCGCCAAAGTTAACATCGGTACCAATCGGAATACGGGTCGCAGCCACTTTCTGCTCAGGATCGCGCCCTTCCATCACCAGCGGGATCCACTGCTCGATCTGCTGCTTATCTTCCGAGTATTCCATCCCGCGGAACAGTGAGCTCTGCTGTAATGCCTGATAGCGTTTGCGCAGGTAATTAACGTTGTCCTCACCCCAGACAAAGCTCATATGCGGGGTGCTGTTAATAAAGCTGCGCGGGTTCTGCAACACGCCTTTCTGCACCTGATAAGCCCAGAACTGACGAGAAACCTGGAAGGCTTCATTAATCTCTACCGCTTTAGCGATATCAATCTCACCCTGCGCATTTTCCGGGGTGTAGTTCATCTCAGCCAGCGCTGAGTGGCCAGTACCGGCGTTATTCCAGCCGTTCGAGCTCTCTTGTGCTAAGCCATCAAGACGTTCGACCATCTCAATGGACCAATTCGGTTCCAGTTCATGCAGGTAAGTACCGAGGGTGGCACTCATCACACCCACGCCGATCAGTAGTACGTCGACGCTCTTTTCCTCTGCTGGCTTACGCATAATGCGACATCTCCGACTGTTGATATCTCAACATTTTTTCTGGTGGAATAGCTCCTGCTTCTGAACGAGCGGTTAATCTATTGCCATAACGATAAAGAGGGGACTCACTTAAAATCAGTATTTCTGACGATACAGGTTAACAAAATGTTATGCATACGACCTCAAATATAACATTTCAGTCGATAATTTGAACATTTTGTTTAAGGATTAAAAAGGCTGTGGACTTTATTGTCTGCTGAAGCGATCAGTCCGACAACTACATTCGGCCCGTTATTAACAAAATTAACAAAGCTTGTTCAGTAATTAGCAATGTTTTTGCTGTGGGAAAGGCGGGCGGGGGCGGCAGGCCGCAATTTGCGCCGTGCGTAACGGTTTTAGCGTGGGATTTATGGCAGAACTGCTTAGCCGGCAAGGATGGCTAAGCAGTTGATGTGACGATTAATCGCGTGGTGCGCTGTCCGGTAACTTACGTGAACTGATTGCCAGACGGTTATAGGTATTCATCAGACCAATGGCAATCGTCAGGTCAGTGATCTCTTTTTCGCTGAACTGGGTGGCAACGGTATCAAACAAGCTGTCTGGCGCGCCTTTTTCGGCGATCAGCGTCAGATTTTCCGCCCACGCCAGCGCGGCTTTTTCTCTGGCGCTAAACAGATTGCCGGATTCATGCCAGACCTGAGTGAGGACAATTTTTTCCCAGCCAAAGCCCGCAGTGTGCAGCGCTTTGGTGTGCATATCGATACAGTAGGCGCAGCCGTTGATTTGTGACACGCGCAAAAAAACCAGTTCGACCAGTTCGTGTGACAAGCCGCTTTGCGATACATAGCTGTAAACACCGCCGAGGGCTTTCATGCCCGCAGGAACAACTTTTGAAAAATCAATGCGTTCACTCATTTTCTCTCTCCTGCCATAATCAATGTTGAGATAGCCTTGTGGCGTTAATGAGTATTCTCTTCTCCGTGATGGGATAGCAAAAGTGCCAGGAATTGATAAAAACAGTGGTCCATTCAGCCTGACCCTTAATCGCGCGGCACGCAGTGGCTTAACCGAGCAGATTCGCAGTGAAATTACCCTGGCGATTCGCGAAGGGCGGCTGAAACCCGGTGCAAGAATGCCCTCCTGCCGCGATCTGGCGGTGCAGCTTGGTGTGGCGCGCGGCACGGTAAGGTCTGCTTACGATATGCTGGCCGACAGTCAGCTGCTGGTAGCGAAAGGCGCCGCCGGGACTTTTGTTGCCCAGCATCCACCGGCAGCGATCGATCCGGCCGCCAGCGATGCGGTGATGGTTCCGTTATCTGATATCGCCTATGACTTTGATGCACCGCCGCTGACTTTTCAGATGGGGATACCCGCGGATGATGCTTTTCCGGTTAAGGTCTGGTCGCGCATTGTGCAGCGGCACGCGCGTACCATGGTCAGCAGGCCGCTCAGTTACCCGGATCCGCGCGGCAGCCTGGCGCTGCGGCAGGAGCTGGTGGCTTATCTGGCGATGGCGCGTGGCGTTAATTGTCAGGCGGAACAGATTATTATCACCAATGGCTATGCCGGAGCCTTAGGGCTGATCTGCCTGGCGATGAACTTTCGTGGCACGCAGGCGTGGATTGAAGAACCTGGCTATCTGCTGGCGTGTAAAGCGCTTGGGCTGGTGGGGATTGAACCGGTGCCGGTCAGTGTGGATGAACAGGGCATTAAGGTCAGCGAAGGTATTGCCAGCGCGCCACAGGCAAGTTTTGCGCTGGTGACGGCAGGCCAGCAGGCGCCGCTGGGGATGACATTGTCGCTGGCACGACGCAGTGAGCTGCTGGCATGGGCAGAAGAGAACGATCGCTGGATTGTCGAAGATGATTATCTCGGTGAATTACAGCTGGGCAGTCGCGCCGCACCGGCGCTGGCATCGCTCGATACCGACGGGCGGGTAATGCATATCGGCACTTTCAGCAAAACCCTCAGCCCGTCGTTACGCCTTGGTTTTGTGGTGGTGCCAGCGACGCAGGCCGCGCGTTTTGCCGATATCGCCGCAGTGATGGCGCCAGCATCCTCATTCGTACTGCATAACGCGGTGGCGGAATTTCTGCGCGACGGGCATTTTTTGCGTCATCTGCGGCGTATGAAGCGCATCTACGCCGATCGTCTGGAAAAAATGACCCAGGCGCTGGCGCCGCTGTTTACTGATTTGCGACGTGGTGCGCTGTCGGTGGTGGTGCTGCTGCCGCCGGGAACCGCCGATCGGGCTATTGCCCGTGAAGCGCTGGCGTGGGGGATGGCGCCATCGCCGTTATCAGCGTGGTATCAGCGCGATGATCTGCGCCAGTATGGTCTGGTGTTAGGTGCAACTAATATGCCGCGCGAAGGTTTTGCGCATTACGCGCGGAAGTTACGCCAGCTGGTGGACGCACATAGCCGTGATTAGTTAAGAGTTTGATTGATCCGCTGCAACATCCACGGATAGAACGGGTTGGAAGAGATGCGCATCAGCATATCGAGGCTGACGATCAGTACCGAGCGTTCACCACGTGGCGTTAAGCTACCCAGACTGACGCCAAACTCATTCGGTTTCTCCGGAGTGCGGCCATATAGCGAGTCGCTAAACGGAAACGGTAAGGCGACATGCGACAGTGAATAGATATCCGCCGGATAATCAATGCCCAATGGCTGCACCTCGGTGGTAGTGGCATCCGCCGGGGTGCGTCTGGCGACGGCCGCGCGGTTCTGCGGGGAGCTGCTGGTAACCAAAGTGGTCGCGTAGTGACGCGGTGCGGCAGGCAGCAGATGCTCACTGGCATGCTGCGCACTGCTGCTGATCATCGGTGACAACTGTCGCGACTGGTTAACGTCAAACAGCACCAGCTCGCTGCCATTATCCGGCAGCTGATTATACAGGGCATTAATCACCGCAGGGGTACTGACCGTGGCGTCAGCGACTGACTGGAAAGTGAGTACCGGCGCGAGGCGGCCTAACTTATTGTTGTGTGAATCATCGATAATTTCTTTCTGTAGCGCCCTGGTCAGCAGATAAGACTGACGTGCGGCTTTTACCGGGAACGAGTTGTATTTAAACGGATTAAACTCCGGCAAAATACTCAGCCAGGCGGTGCGGGCAAACGCCGGTAGCAGGGACGGTAAGCCAGCCAGTCCGGCATAGCGCGCATAACCGCTGACGCCAATCATTGGCGAAATCAGCACCAGCCGTTGTGGTGCGGGCAGCTGAGGATTATCCAGCGCATCCAGCGCGTATTTCATGGCCAGCGCGCCACCATTGGAAAATCCCATGATATGCAGCGGTGCCTCCGCCGGTATACGCTTACGCGCCTCGCGTACTGCCAGCCGTGTGGCTGCCATCCACTCTTCCCAGTCAATGCGGGTCAGTGCGCCCGGCACGGTGCCATGCCCTGGCAGGCGAATCGCTACCGCAACAAAACCCTGCTGCTGATAATTACGTGCAAAGTGGCGCAGGCTATAGGGCGAGTCCGTCAGGCCATGCAATAACACTACCGCGCCACGCGGTTTGCCTGGCGGCAGCAAAATATAGGAGTGGTTCCAGTTGTGCGTGAAGCTTGCAGGGTACACCGGACTTTTCGCCGCATAGCGATTGAGGGTTTCCGGCTGCTGGTCACTCAGTTTGTCAGTGACGTTGGCCTTTACTTCGGCAAAGACGCGGTTTTCGTTATCTGTCCAGCTTGCCCAGTCTGCTTTATCGATCTCACTTTCACTGAGTTCGTCTGGCACCCAGGTGTGCCACAGAGCCAGTTCCGGGCCGCGTTCGGTCAGGGTAATGCGTATTGCCAGTAGCGCAATCGCCAGCAGAACAAACAAAATTGTTGCGCGTTTTAGCCAGGTTTTTGTCTGTTTCAGCATGGTGATGGTGTGCCTTCTGACAGTTAAATTTTGAAATAACGTCGATAGATAAAGCGGATGATAAAGTACTCAATCGCGCCTAACAGCAGAAACCACAGGCAGAACACCAGCGTGTAGAGCTGGCCGATATCCTGCAGATGAAAGCTTGCCATCAGCGATTTGGTCAGCTGGATGCCAAACCAGGGCGCCGGTAGCAACAGCGCAGAGAGAAAACCGAGCAACAGGATGCCCATCGGGATCAGAAAGGTTTCAAAGGTGCTTTTCATGCATTCAGCTTGTCAGATAAACAGTATTGGTATTGTCAGACAATATGTCGCCATATTCAATCTGACCACTTTGATCGCGGCAGAAAGCACTAAGGTATTGAAATTACATATAGCGCTGTATAAGCCGTAGCCGGAGATTGCTGATTTCGTCGGCTGCAAGTTAGCCAGCGTTAAAATGTATAGCCGAGGCTATACTCAAATCCATGATTTTATTGTCTTTTTATCCTGGCGGGCGCGTGGTAGCATGCGCACTCTTTTTCATATGTCGCGCAATTTTTGACGAAGCCCGATGCTCTTTCTCGTCATACGCCAGTCGGTATAAAAATAATGAGCCTTTACGCAACACTGATTCTCGCGTTTGCCATGTCGATGGATGCTTTTGCCGCCGCAGTTGGTAAAGGCGCCGCATTGCACCGTCCGACGCTAAAAGAAGCCATTCGCACCGGCCTGATTTTTGGCACAATTGAAGCGCTGACGCCGTTAATTGGCTGGGCTATTGGCCTGGCGGCCAGCCAGTTTATTATGTCGTGGGACCACTGGGTGGCCTTTACGCTGTTGTTTGTACTGGGTGCGCGCATGATTGTCGAAGGTTTACGCCGTCCGCAACAGGAAGAGCAACAGCAGCCACAGCGCCATGGTTTTCTGCTGCTGGCGACCACCGCGATTGCCACCAGCCTCGATGCAATGGCGGTAGGTGTCGGACTGGCGTTTTTAAAGGTCAATATTGTGTTAACGGCGCTGACGATTGGTGCGGCGACAACGGTAATGGCGGCTTCGGGTATTTTGCTGGGACGTTTTATCGGACCGGTGATGGGCAAATGGGCAGAAGTGGTTGGCGGCGTGGTGCTGATTGGCATCGGCGGCAGCATACTGGTCGAGCATCTTGGGTTACTGGGCTAATCTCCGCAAGAAACCCCTTCTTGTTTAACTTTTGTTTAAGTTAAGGTTTGCATACTTTAGTTGAATAATGTGATCTGCATCAAAAAAATTTGCATGAAAAACGTCCGGATCGTATAATTTTTTGCGTTATTCAACAAAAATTGAACCGGATAGTCTGATGAAAAAGTTTTTTAAGTATGTATTCCGCGCTTACGTTGAAACTTACAAGCACGTACCGCCAGGCGCATTAAACTGATTTTTAGTACACCAGTAGCAAAATACCCTCGATAACCGCGGTTAGGGATCGACCGATGGTTATCAAACTTTGCTGTAACACCGCTTTCTCCCCCTGATATTAATCAATTGCAATTTTATCCTGTTCAGGCAATGCTTTAAGCATGCTGATTTCTCTGCACGTCCTCACCACGCATACCACCACAACCGCATCTGGCGGACTGTGGCGCGTTTGCATGCAGCATAAATAGCAAACATCCCATCGTCCCGCCGATTCTGACGGGGGTCAGGGTTCTCCGTCCGAACGGTTTTACCGGAGAACATCATGAGTCAACATGCTTCTGCCCTGCTGATTATCGATATGCAAAACGGACTGGTACATGCCGCACAGGCGCCATTTGCCATCGAATCGGTAGTTGCGAATATTAATCAGCTTATCGCCGCCGCCCGCGCGCAACAACGGCCCATTATTTTTGTTCAGCATACCGGGCCTGAGGGCACACCTCTGGCGCAGGGCAGTGAGATGTGGCAGATCGCGGCGCAACTTAAGCGTGACGAAAATGATATTTATCTGACCAAGACGCGCCCCAGCTGCTTTTTCCAGACCACATTGCTGAGTCTGTTGCAGGAAAAAGGCATTCAGCAGCTGGCGGTAGCGGGCATGCAAACGGACTATTGCGTCGATACCACCTGTCGCGGCGGCCGTGATCTCGGTATTGAGATGGTGCTGGCCAGCGATGCCCATACCACCTTCGCTAACGGCGTGTTAAGTGCAGAACAAATTATTGCCCATCACAATAAATTGCTGTCAGGCCCGTTTGTATCTGTAGTAAAAGCCGCTGAGATTGCCTTCTGAACAACGCACTGGCGGCCTGCTGGCCGTCAGCATCTTAAGCCGGGCGATATTTCAGCGTATCGGCCTCACTGATTTCACGTACTACCCGGCATGGATTACCCATCGCCAGCACATTCGCGGGCAGATCTTTGGTCACCACGCTGCCAGCGCCAATTACGCAGCCATCACCAATGGTTACGCCTGGCATTACTGAAACCGCTGCGCCAATCCATACATTGTTGCCGATGGTAATTGGAAAGGCGTATTCCAGTCCCTGATTGCGACGTTCGGCATCCAGCGGATGCCCGGCGGTATACA
Source organism: Winslowiella toletana (assembly GCF_017875465.1). Lineage (NCBI taxonomy): Bacteria > Pseudomonadati > Pseudomonadota > Gammaproteobacteria > Enterobacterales > Erwiniaceae > Winslowiella > Winslowiella toletana. The sequence goes on along the minus strand of NZ_JAGGMQ010000001.1, from coordinate 2,205,355 downwards.
AACCGACATTGGGCGCGATAAAGGCATTGTCGCCAATAGTGACTTTGGCGCCATCAAGGATCACCAGATTCACATTGGCGTAGAAGTTCTCGCCCACTTCAATGTTGTAGCCGTAGTCACACCAGAATGGCGACTCTACCAGGATATTTTCCCCGGTTTTACCCAGCAGCGATTTGATAATTGCCGTGCGCTCGGCGCCTTTGTGCGGATGCAGATGGTTGTAGTCATACAATGCCGATTTGGCCTCATCCCGCTGGCGCAATACATCCTGATCGTAGTTAGCGTCATACAATAAACCGGCGGCGGCTTTTTCCATCTCTTTCATCAGCAGATCCTTTTATTAGCGAGTCATGGGCCTCAGTGTAGTGAAAACTATGCTGAAGCCAGCGTTAGCCCGCTGGATTTACACAACTTTAGCCGCATGGATTGTCTGCTGCGCCACAAAGGGATATTATTTTGACTTCAAGGTGATGGCGTTCCACCTTATCCAACCGCCTGCTGGTTCCTCAGCGGCTGATGACGCCTGGCATACATATCCTCTTCGCGGGAGTGTGGTGTATGTCAGGAAGTCAGCACTCTGTCTTGTTTCCTGCATCCCCGTTTCCCTGAGCAATAAGCAACAGTAAGATTTTAAGGGTTTTTAACAATGGTTAAATCAATGCTTGCGGTGATGGTCGGTGGTGCGGCAGGTTGTGCATTGCGCTGGCTTATTTCTTTACGCTTCAATACGTTATTTCCCAATTTGCCACCTGGGACGCTGATCGTGAATCTGGCTGGCGGCTTTATTATTGGGATGGCGCTGGCGTATTTCCTGAAAAACCCGCAGCTTGATCCCATGTGGAAGTTGCTGATTGTCACCGGTTTATGCGGCGGCCTGACTACCTTTTCGACCTTCTCAGCGGAAATCGTGTTGCTGCTGCAAAGCGGTAACTATATGTGGGCGATGCTAAGTGTGATGACGCACGTGATCGGCTCTTTGTTGATGACATTCGCCGGTTTTGCGCTGATCAACGCGCTGGGATAATACAGCGGGGCCACCGGCCCCATATTGTCAGGCCAGACAGCCGGTAATAAAGGTCGCGGCGGTGCTCGCGCCCTGGCCGGAGATGGTGTGGCCGGTGGCGGGTTCAAACTGGGTTTTTACCTCTACGCCCGCGGCGATCAGGCGCAGGGCCGCCGCTTCACTTTCCGCCCACGGAATCACCGCATCGGCATGGCCGTGGATCAGTAATGCCGGGGTGCGGGTTGCCGGGGTAAATGGCGGTGGCGAGGAGAGTCGTCCGGAGAACGCCACAACGCCTGCTACCGGCCAGCGCCCGGAAACCAGCGCATCCAGCGCCATAATTGACCCTTGCGAAAAACCAACCAGCACCACGCGATCCAGCTGCCCGCTCATCTGATGGGCTGCGAGAATGCCATGCAGCAGCTGGTCAAAAGCGGCGCGCGCGGCCACCACACGCACCGGGCGGTTCTGCTCAGTAATCCCGTCAAGGCTAAACCACTGATAACCCGCCCCATGTGGAAAGGGGTAAGGCGCATCGGGTGAGGCAAAAGCGACGCCGGGTAATGCGGGTGACCAGTGGCTACCGAGCCCCGCTAAATCATCGCCGTTACTGCCGACGCCATGCAGCATAATGACTAAACTTTTTGCCATATTCATTTCCGGATAGCTGATTTATTCAGGTTTAGAAGCATAGGCTTTACGCAGTCATATGAAAAGCGTGTCTCATTTTACCCTTGTTGTGGTTCGTCGTTTTAGCCATAAATAATGGCGAAATTTGTGCTTTTATTTGGCCCTGAAGCTGAAGCCCGGTGGGAATGGGACTAAGCTCAGTGGTTCGTAATGCGTTGAAAGTGAGTGTGTATATGCTGTTCCGCCGCTTTGAAAGATTGATCAATATTTTCCAGGATGCCCCGAGCGAGGCCCCGCCAGACCAGGTCTGGCCGTTCTATTTTTACTATTTGCGTCAGGTATGGCGCAGCTTCGCCGCATTGCTGGCGGTAGGGCTGGCAGGCTCATTAATTGAGGTGGCGCTGTTCAGTTATCTGAGCCGGATTATCGATCTGGCCAACAGTTCGTCACCCGCCACGCTGTTTAGCGATCACTGGCCAACCCTGCTGTGGATGGCGTTTGTGGCGCTGATCCTACGCCCGGTATTTATTGGTCTGCACGATCTGCTGGTTAATCAGAGCATTAACCCCGGTATGACCAGCATGATTCGCTGGCAAAATCATAACTATGTGCTGCGCCAGAGTCTGAATTTCTTCCAGAATGATTTTGCCGGACGTATCGCGCAACGCATTATGCAAACCGGCAACGCACTGCGTGATTCCGCGGTGCAGACGGTGGATGCGCTGTGGCATGTGCTGATCTATGCCGTCACTTCGTTAGTGCTGTTTGCGCAAGCCGACTGGCGCTTAATGGTGCCCTTAATTATCTGGATTGTGGGCTATGTCGCCGCCATGCGCTATTTCGTGCCGCGTATTAAAGCGCGCTCGGTTGAGTCATCCGACGCACGCTCAAAACTGATGGGCTGTATCGTTGATGGTTATACCAATATCACCACGCTGAAACTGTTTGCTCATACCGATCTTGAGCAGCGCTATGCGCGCGAGGCAATGCAGGAACAGACGCAGAAAATGCAGCTGGCTACGCGAATGGCCACCAGTATGGATGTCACCATCTCGACACTAAATGGCTTGCTGATTGTGGCGACCAGCGGCATGGCGCTGTGGCTGTGGACGCAATCGCTGATTAGCGTCGGAGCCATTGCGCTGGCGACCGGGCTGGTGATCCGCATTGTCAACATGTCCGGCTGGATTATGTGGGTAGTGAACGGCATTTTTGAAAATATCGGTATGGTGCAGGATGGCCTGAAAACCATCTCGCAGCCGATTAGTGTGGCTGATGAGCCGGAAGCGGAGGCGTTGCAGGTACACAGTGGCGCGATTCATTTTGATCGGGTGAACTTTGATTATGGCGGCAGTCGTCAGGTGATAAATGGTCTGGATCTGCAGATTAAGCCTGGCGAAAAGATTGGTCTGATTGGCCCCTCCGGCGCTGGCAAATCGACGCTGGTCAATCTGCTGATGCGACTGTATGACATTAACGGCGGTCGCATTCTGATTGATGGCCAGGATATCGCGCAGGTCAGCCAGCATAGTCTGCGTGCGCAGATTGGTATGATTACTCAGGATACCTCGCTGCTGCACCGCTCGATTCGCGATAACTTATTGTATGGCAAGCCAGAAGCCAGCGAGGAAGCGCTACTGATGGCGATCCATCGTGCGCGCGCTGACGAATTTATTCCGCTGCTCTCCGATCCGCAGGGACGTACCGGTCTGGATGCGCACGTCGGTGAGCGCGGCGTGAAACTTTCTGGCGGTCAGCGCCAGCGTATTGCGATTGCGCGCGTACTGCTGAAAGATGCGCCGATCCTGGTGATGGACGAGGCGACCTCGGCGCTGGATTCAGAAGTGGAAGCGGCGATTCAGGAGAGCCTGGAAACGCTGATGCAGGGTAAAACGGTTATCGCTATTGCTCACCGGCTGTCGACCATTGCGAAAATGGATCGGCTGGTGGTGCTGGAGAAGGGCGCGATTGTCGAAATGGGCAGCCACCGCGAACTGCTGGCGAAAAACGGTCTGTATGCGCGTTTATGGCAGCATCAAACCGGTGGCTTTGTCGGTATCGACTGATTGGTAAAAATGCCGTGTAAACAGCGTATTGGCTGTACAAAAATAATGCAATCTGTCTCTGTGATGATAAAATAGCCCGCAGATACGGAGGGAACCATTATGAACACATATCGTATGCCTGCACTGACGCCAGATGAAGTCCGGCGCATCGCTAAATATGCCATTGAGAGTGTCGCAGCGGAAAAAATAGTCACCAGTAAAATTATCCGTGATTTCACACCGGTTGGCACAAAAGAGCAGCTGGCTGAGTACGAAGCTATGCTTGCACGCGGCAGAGAATACCTGAATGCAGCCTTAATCGAAGTACGGCATATGACGGAAGAGCAAATATTATCGACTAATCCCCTTTACGGTATGGCAGGGCGTCGCGGGCATCATCAATCCAGCCGCTGACCCCTGCGCGTTCCTGTTGCAGAAAGTCGCCCACTGCCGCGCGTAAACCTGGATGGCGCAGATAGTGCCAGGAGTGGGTGAGCTGCGGCTCAAAACCGCGAATCAGCTTATGTTCTCCTTGCGCCCCGGCATCAAATTCACTTAAGCCATTGGCGATGGCATAATCCATGCCCTGATAAAAACAGGTTTCAAAGTGCAGACGATCAAAGTCGGCAATTGCGCCCCAGTAGCGCCCATAGAAGGTGCTGCCGCTGACCAGGCTAAAGGCCATCGCCACTGGTTGCCCGCGCAGCAGAGCCAGCACCACGCGAATATTTTCCGGCATCCGTTCCGCCAGCAGGCTGAAGAACGCGCGCGTCAGATACGGGTGTTGCCCGCGTACCGCATAGGTGTTGGCGTAGCAGCTGTAGACAAAATCCCACTGGCTTTCCGTCACCTGCGCGCCTTGCAGCCAGCTAAATTCAATCCCGGATGCAGCAACCTGCTCGCGCTCTTTGCGCAGCTGCTTACGTTTACGCGACATCAGGCTATCGAGAAAGTCCTGGAAATCACGATAGCCGCGATTATGCCAGTGATACTGGCAGCCGTGACGTTCCAGCCAGTCAGGTTGTACTGTCAGCAGGCTGTTCGCCTGAGTATCGGTAAAGTTGATATGCGCGCCTGACAGCGCCTGTTGCTGCAAAAAGTCCGGCAACTGCGCCAGCAGCTCAGCGCTGGCACCGGCATCACCCAACAGACGCGCGCCTGCGACCGGGCTAAACGGAATGGCGCCCAGCCATTTCGGGTAATAAGCGATCCCCGCACGATGACAGGCATCGGCCCAGGCGTGGTCGAAAACATATTCGCCACGTGAGTGACTTTTACGGTAGCCAGGGATCGCCGCGCGCAGCTCCCCCTGCTGCTGCCAGAGCAGATGCTCCGGCTGCCAGCCGCTCTGCGCGCCGAGGCTGCCACTCTGCTCCAGCGTGACAAGGAAAGCATGGCGCAGAAACGGATTATCATCCGGCAGTAACGCATCCCACTGTCCGGCGGGTAGTGCTGACAACGATGACAGGCGAGTTAAAGACATCAACAGACTCCGCTGGCGTTAAAAGTCGAGTGTAAAACAAGTTCGCCACCGTTGTTTGCGATTATCTGCGCAAGCGCAGCGGGTAAGCAGCAGAATTTGGTAAAATAACCTTATTTAACATTTGCTTACTACGCCACAGGCGATCAGCTGCACAGCTTTACACTAATTTTACTGATTTCTGGCTGAAGAAACTTTATCCAGCCGCCGATAGTATCCCCATATGATCAACCAGGATGCTAAAGGAGCAAGAGAGTGATCAAGCTTATCCCTACGCAGGAATTGCAGCTGGGGATGTATATCCATAAGCTGGGCGTATTTTGGATAAAGCATCCTCTGATTTCGAACCGCATGCTGCTGACCGATCCACGCCAGCTGACGGCGATAGCCGAATGCGGTATCGGCCAGGTATGGGTCGATATGGCCAGAAGCGTAGTGCCAAAACAGGCTGAAGCGGTGGCAAATTCAGCTGTGCCGCCAGCCGTAGCGCCCCCCGGCTCGTTTCTCAGTGAAGTGGCGCATGCGCAGCGTATTTGTCAGCAGGGAACCTCGCAGATTAAAGCAATGTTTGGCGAAGCGCGCCTTGGCCAGACCGTTGATGTACAGAGCACGCTGTCGCTGGTTGAAGAGATTACCGGTTCGGTTGATCGCCACCCTTCGGCGCTCATCAATGTCGCGCGGCTGAAGGATCATGACGACTATACCTATCTGCATTCTGTCGCCGTATGTGCGCTGATGATAGGACTGGGCCGCCGGTTACAGCTGGATGACCATGGCGTACGTCTGGCCGGACTGGGCGGGCTGCTGCATGACTTAGGCAAAGCCCAGGTGGCGCTGGAAATATTGAATAAGCCCGGCAAACTGAGCGACGAAGAGTTTAGCGCGATGAAAAAACATCCGCTGACTGGCGCTGAAATGCTGTTTAAAGCCGGGGCTTCGGATGAAGTGATTGATATTGCGTTGCATCATCATGAAAAGGTGGATGGTTCAGGTTATCCGTACGGCCTGAAAGGTAATCAGATCAGTAACTTTGCGCGTATGGCGGCGGTTTGCGATGTCTATGATGCGGTTACATCTAACCGTCCATATCGTGATGGCTGGAATCCGGCGGATGCGATGCATCGGATGGCCAACTGGGGTGGTCATTTTGATAAGGCGATTTTTTACGCCTTTGTGAAGTCGGTAGGCATCTATCCGGTCGGTTCGCTGGTGCGCCTCTCTTCCGGTCGGGTGGCAATGGTGGTTGAGGCGGGTAGCCAGTCGTTGCTGCACCCGAAGGTTCATGTATTCTGGTCATTACATAGCGGGCAGCCGCTGCCGGTTGAACCCCTCGACCTCGCCGACGGATTCAGCTGCGACAGCATTATTTCACCGGAAGATATGGCGCACTGGAAGCATATCAACTTCAACCAGGTATGGATGGTGTAACCACGACGGGCGCTGACTTATCGGACAGCCGCAGTGCTGAGGCACTGGCGGCATCAAACAGTGACAGGCTCTCTATCTGATCAAGCAGGATGACTTTACGAAACGCCAGCGCTGATTTCGGCTCTGAATTCAGCGTAATGCCATGTTCGGCATACCAGGCGCTGTAGTTATGCTCCACACAAAACTCAAATGACTTGCTGTCACGATAACCACTGAGCATCGGGATCAACACCACATTATTCACCGTGGTGCTGTCAATCGAGGCGGTATGAATCATGCCAATATAGATGCGCCGTGACTTCAGGGTTATCCACGCCAGCTCTCCCTGTTCCATGCACTGAAACAGCAATCCTTCGACGCCATTAGCGCGGGTGAGACGCTTATACAACTTCTGGCGGCCGCTACTGCTCAGACGCGCGCTTCCTGCCCAGTTAGAACGATAGAGACACAGCAGAATGGCAAATGAGAGCATCACCACCACCGGCGCCTGGATGCCAAGGAAGCTCCAGTTCATAAACTCCATCTGGTAATCATGGTGCTGCATTCCCACTAACTGCGGCAGCGTATTTAAGCTGGCGGAGATGGCTAACAGTATCAGCCAGACTAAGCCAGTAGCGAAAACCCCTTGTAAGACAAATATGCAGCCATATAACGCCACGAGGAAATAGACGTCCCAGCCGAAACTGCGTTTGATTCTGAAGCGGGTGGAGAGGTCACGGCTGGTATACCAGTAGCCGCATACCATCAGCACCATAAAAATCGCCGTTCCCATACTATGCCCTCTTCAGTGCTTTAACATGATTGTCAAAATCAAGTTGTGCGTCATCACTGAGGACATTAACCGCCGCGTTACCGTCTTCATCAATAATAATACGTTCGCCATCGGCGATGGACTCTTCGATATCTTTGCGGTTGAGTACCTGCAACAGTTTTTCCGGGCTGGAAAACAGGGAGGTGATTAAACGGAACATAAAGCATTTCTCCTTAATTTGCTTTAAGTGTAGGTGCTGCCAGGCGTAACGGTAGGGGGATAATTCTGCATTTTCAGGCGGGATTGCCTGGTCAGCGGCTTAGCTGACCAGGCGCAGAGGCGGGGGGTTAAAAATCGACGCTGGCTTTCAGCACCACTTCACGCGGATCGCCAATGGCTACGCGCAAATTACCCCCGCTGGAGGGGTAGTAAGTCTTATCAAACAGATTCTTCACGTTGACCTGCCACTTCACCTGATAGCTGTTGACTGGCGTGGTCCAGCCGACAAAGGCATCCGCCACGGTATAATCACTGAGGGTAAAACTGTTGGCGGCATCACCCGGACGGCTGCCGACATAGCGGGCGCCAATGCCGGCGCGCAGATTGTCAGTCGCCAGCAAACCGGTGTGGCCGAAATCCTGCGTCAGGAACAGCGCGGCGGTATGACGCGCCACATTCGTCAGGCGATTGCCGTTGTTATCCGGATCGGCAGTTACGCGTGCATCAGTGTAGGCGTAGCTCCCCACCAGACTCAGCGAGTCAGTAAGTTTACCGGCGGCATCCAGTTCGATCCCCTGTGAACGTGCTTTACCGGCGGTGCGCGTGACGCTTTCGCCATCAACCAGTTCGCTGACCATCACATTACGCTTACTGATATCAAACAACGCCAGCGTGCCGGTAATGCCCTGCGGCAGATCGATTTTTGCCCCCCACTTCATACGCTTTGCCGGTTTCTGGCGGCAGCGCATCAATCTGGGTGGCAATCGAGGTATTCGGCTTAAACGATTCGGTATAACTGGCATACAGGCTGGACCAGCTATTGATGTTGTAAACCACACCGGCACGCGGCACCAGACGGCTGTCAGAGCTTTGCGTATTGGTGACAAACGGGCGTCCTTTGCCGGACATCACATCAAAGCTGTCATAGCGCAAACCGGCAATAAACAGCCAGTGCTGATTAAGGCGCATGGCGTCCTGTACAAACAGGCCACGGCTGTCGATATTTTCCCGCTGATCGCTATCTTTGGCGCTGACCGCTGTGGAGGAGGGCATCTGGCCGTAAACCGGATCGTAAATATTGAAACTGCTGTCGACTGTTTTGGTGCCGCGGATCATATCGCCGCGGAAGGTGCGATCGGCTTCGTAGTCAAAACCAGTCAGCAGCTGATGGTTAACGCTGCCCCAGTTCAGATCGCCATTAAATGTCAGCTGAACCATCTGCGAGCGGCTTTGCGCTTCGGCGGTGGCGTCGGCCTGACGGGTCAGCAGGCCGGTATCCGCATCATATTTAGTGGCGCGCGCCTGGTTATCGCTATAGCGATTACGGTTAAACGCATAGGTCAGGTGTGAGGTCCAGTCGTCGCTCAGCTCCTGATCAACCTGCAAGCTCAGGGTATCCTGATCGCCGCGGGTGGCGTTGTAGCTCTCATCAAAACGGCGTTCACGTGGCGTATTGACCGGCTTGCCGGTATTCGGGTCGATAATGGTGCCGCGATCGAAAGGGGTCAGATACTCCATATGCTCCCACGCGACACGTACGGTGGTGGTTTCGCCGTACCACATCAGCGAGGGCGCCACCACGGTCTGGCGTGTGCGGCCAAAGTTGCGCCAGTAGTCGGTTTCATCATGATCGACAATCAGCCGTCCGGCAAAGCCGGAAGTACCCAGCGGGCCGGTAACATCTAACTGACCACCGCCGCCGCCAAAACTGCTGGTGCGCCCTTCAAGATGCACATGCGGTGTCAGCTGCGGTTTTTTACTGATGATATTGACCAGGCCACCGGGCTCATTCATGCCATACAGCATCGATGACGGGCCTTTCAGCACTTCAACGCGCTCGCTGGTTGGCGTGAAGTTGCGCGCCTGAATCGAACGAATGCCGTCGCGCAAAATAGAGCCGTCACGGTTATCGCCAAAACCACGCTTGATTAGCGCATCCTGCGTGCCGCCGAGCGTATTGGACTGGGTGATACCACTGACGTAATACAGCGCCTGGTCAATATTGCCGGCATCCTGATCTTCCAGCAACTGATGTGGCACTACGGTGATATTTTGCGGGGTGTCGATTATCTTACCCGGCGAGCGCATCGCGGTGGTGCTGGTATGTGGCTGATAACCTTGTTCACTTTGATTGCTGGTGTCCTGATTGACCACCAGCGTTGACTCTTCAGCCTGGCTGCTAAGGGGAAATAATAAACTGCCCAGCAGGCAGCCGGTGATTGTTTTCATTGTGGTAACTGACTCCAGAAGGTCCCTGAGAAATCCAGCGGTAAAAACTGCTGGTAAAGTTGTTGCATGGTTTGTTGCGGATCAACGTCGGCAAACAGTTGTGGATAGAGGGCTTTGGCAAAAAACTCGGTAGCGACAACGTGGTAAGGATTCAGGTAGAAGTTATGCCACAAATCCCAGGCGCGTCCCTGCCTGACTGCCGCCAGCTGACTGATAATCGGCTGCGCCTGCATAATCTGGCGGAAACTCTGTTGTGCCTGCTGTGCGCTGACCTGCGGGCCAAGCTGCAGGGTTTTCGCTTTAGCGGCCGGCCCAGCCATGCCGGTGGCGATATACACCTGCGGGTTCGCCGCCAGCACCGCTTCCTGGTTTAACTCACCGAACACCCCTTTAACTACCGGTGCGGCAATATTGTCGCCACCGGCAAACGCCAGCAGCTGACCAAGGTTGCCGTTTACCGCCGTGGTGCAGCAGGTGTCGCGACGGCCTAAATGCAGATGCAACATCACCCGGGTTTTGGGGCCCTGATAGTCGGCGATACGCTGACGGATGCGTTCCATATGTTGCTGATAGAAAGCGATAAAATCACGCGCGCGCTGCTGCTGATTAAGCACTTCGCCTAATATTTTGATGCTGGGAACCGTGTTATTCAGCAGATCGACGCGCAGATCGATGGTGATCACCGGAATACCCGCCTGCTGCATCAGCTGTCTGAAAGCGGCCTCTTCATTGCCGGTTTTCGCCAGCCGCGGCAGGATCACCAGATCCGGCGTCAGTTTCAGCACGCTTTCGGCATTCAGCTCGCGCACGCTGCCGGAACCCAGCTGGGTAATCTGATTAATTTGCGGGAATTTCTGCTGATACAGCGACCAGGTTTGCGCATCATACTTAGCCAGGTCCGCAGGCCAGCCGACGATTTTAGCCGCCGGATAACCCGGTTCCAGCAGCGCGAGGGTATACAGCATCCGGCTTTCACCCAGCACGATGCGCTGCGGGTTATCCGGAATTTCAACCTGCCGTCCATCAAGATCGGTGATTTGTCTGGCGAAAACGCAGTTGCTGAAGATCAGCAACAGTAAAAGAAAGGCACGCATGGCGATTATCATTAAAGGAAAAGCGAATGATAATAAAAATCACTCTCTGTCTCAATATTTATGCCGCTTCGCTGATTAACTGGCGGCTGACCGGCGTTTAATTAAGATTTTCCGCAGCCGATATTTCGCCAGCAATCCATGATTGTTGTCTACGCTGATTCTGGTATTCAGATGTTTCTTTTACGCGACCTTTCTGTCAACCCGATGATGTTAAGGAGTTGCTATGCAAGCTGCACAAAGACTTATGCTGGATGAGGGTACCGAACTCTATTACAAAGACTGGGGCGCCGGGCAGCCGGTGGTATTCAGCCACGGCTGGCCACTGTCTGCCGATGCCTTTGAAGATCAGATGTTTTTCCTCGCCTCACAGGGCTACCGTGCGATCGCCCTCGATCGTCGAGGGCACGGAAGATCTTCACAGCCATGGGAAGGGCATAACCTCGATCAATATGCTGACGATCTGGCCGCCCTGACGGCGGCACTCGATCTGCACGATGCGGTACACGTTGGCCACTCTACCGGTGGCGGCGAAGTGGCGCGTTATATTGGCCGACACGGCACCGCGCGGGTGGCAAAAGCGGTATTAATTAGCGCCATCACGCCAGTTATGGTCAAAACCGATTTTAACCCTGATGGCGTACCGCTGGAGGTGTTTGACGGCATTCGCGCCGGGGTTAAAAACGACCGCGCGGCGTTTTTTAAGGAGCTGACGCTGGCGTTTTATGGCTATAACCGCCCCGACGCCGTGGTTTCGGAAGAAGTACGCAACAGTTTCTGGCTGCAAGGAATGCAGGGGTCGATTAAGGCGCTTTATGACTGTATTAAAGCCTTTTCAGAAACCGACCTGCGTGAAGATGTCGCCAGAATGACTATTCCGACGCTGGTGATTCATGGCGATGACGACCAGATTGTGCCTTTTGCCACCTGTGGCAAGGCCACCGCCGCCATGCTGCCGAATGGACAGTTAAAAGTCTATCCAGGTGGATCGCACGGCATCTGCACCACGCATAAAGATCAGATCAATGCCGATCTGCTGGCGTTTATTCAGTCCTGATGTTTGAATGCGGCCACCGCCTGGCACGGTGGTCGCAAACTATTGCTGCTGTTCCCGTCGCTCCGCTTCCGCCAGCTTGCGGCTCTGACGCCGGTTTTCCAGCGGCGTAACCGTAATGCCATGCACCACAATACTGGCCACCACCAGGGTGAAAGCCATATCCATCATGCGGTTCGCTTCGCCTCCCGACAGCCCGTGCATCGCGGCAAACGCAATATAGTTAATGCTGCCAATGCCGCGAATCCCCAGCCAGCCGATCAGCAGACGTCGCACGCGTGGCATGCCGGTGCCGGTGGTCGCCAGCCACACCGAGGCCGGACGAATCAGCAGAAACAGGATTGCAGCCAGCAGTAAACCGCTGGCATTCCAGTGCAGCGCCAGCGTGGCGCCGAGCACCAGCACCATCGCCGCCGCCAGTAAACGCTCTACGGTATCGCCGAAGGAGAGGGCGTCACCGACCACCAGACCAACCGATTTGGTCAGGCCGGGGCCGGTATACAGATGGCGTTGATGGATATTGACCAGGCTTTCGGCGGGCGGCAGACGATCGTCCTCTGGCTGATTCTCCGGCGGATTGCGGGTGGTCACCCGCAGTTCGGCGCGACGCAAACCAACACCGGCGGCAAAGGTGGCGAGAAATCCTGAGGCGTCTACCGCCTGGGCCGCGGCATAACTTAACGCAATCAGCGCCAGCGCGAGAAAGTCGTTCGGGGCAATATCCTGATTAGCGCTGCGTAAATGGGTCGCCAGCACACCGATAAGCCGGCCGAGCGCAAAACCAATGGCAATACCGCCGATCAGCGCCCAGATCACGTCTACCGTCGCCCAGTGCGTCAGCATCGCCAGCGAAACCGGCTGTTCGCTGACAATCAGCATCACTGCCAGCATTAGCAACGGCAGCGCTGAGCCATCGTTCATCCCGGCTTCACTGGAAAGCGCCACGCGCAGCGAGTCATCGTCGCGGGCATCATTAACCGAAATCAGGCTGGCCAGCACCGGATCGGTTGGGGCGACAATCGCGCCGAAAGCCAGCGCCAGCGGCCAGGAGAGGTGCGCCAGAAAATGCGCGGCGACGGCGACGCCGGCGACCGTCAGCAACATCGCCGGAAAAGCCAGTCGCAGACCAATGCGCCAGCCAGGCGCTTTTAGCGGCAAGCGCAGTTTCAGCCCGGTAATAAACAGTGAGGCCGCCATGGCGATTTCGGTGATATGCGCGGCCACGGTGGCATGTTTGACGATATCAATGCGCAGCAGATCCAGCACCCAGGGGCCGCAGATAATCCCCGCCACCAGGTAGAGGCCAAAAGAGGTCACCGGACCACGGTGAATCCAGCCAGAGGCTAAAGACATTAACAGTAGCAGACCGCCAGCAGCAGCAGTCCAGCCGATAAAATCCATAAACAGGGTTTCCTTTCTGCAGAATATTCAAAAAATAGCGCCATCTGTAAGCCTGGCATATTGCTGAACAATCTGTCGCAGCAGTGGTGGAAACCCGGGGGATGCTTTAGGCTTGGTTCTTATTCCGGCGAAGGAGTTGAAGATGTTACAGCGCCAGGCTCAGCGCCCGCCTGCCGAACGCGTGGTGCTCTATGACGGGCTTTGCAAACTGTGTAATGGCTGGGCTAATTTTTTGATTCGCCATGATCGTCAGCACCGAATTCGGCTGGCCACGGTGCAGTCGCCGGCTGGACAGGCGTTACTGCACTGGGCGGGATTACCGCTGGATAATGTGAAGACCATCGTGCTGATTGACGAGGGGCAGATTTATCTGCGCGCCACGGCGATTTTCCGCGTCACAGCCTGCCTTCCATGGCCGTGGCGCGCCCTTGCGCTGCTGCGCTGGCTGCCAGCTAAACTGAGTAACTACTGCTACGATCGCATAGCCGTTAATCGTTATCGCCTGTTTGGTCGCTACGACAGCCTGCAGCGGCCACAAGCCGATCACCCGCAACGCTTTCTCGATAACGGCTGTTGAACCGGCAAAAATTGTCAGTTCTGCCGCTACACGGGTAAAGGGAAGTAAATTTCCGCGACTAACAAGCTGTTTGTCTTGAAAAAGGTCAGAAAGCATCAGTTATACTGTCGGCTGTTTAACTTTGAAGTGGATGCTAATGGAACGTTTCGCAGAAAATCTTATGTACGCCTCACGCTGGTTGCTGGCGCCGGTCTATATCGGTTTATCTCTGGGCTTGCTGGCGCTGGCGATCAAGTTTTTTCAGGAAGTTTTCCACCTGTTACCGCATGTGCTGAGCATTGCAGAAAATGATCTGGTGTTAGTGCTGCTGTCGTTGATCGATATGACGCTGGTAGGCGGCCTGCTGGTGATGGTGATGCTGTCAGGCTATGAAAACTTCGTCTCAAAGCTGGATATCGATGAGAGTAAAGAGAAGTTAAGCTGGCTGGGGAAAATGGATTCCAGCTCGCTGAAGAATAAAGTTGCCGCGTCGATTGTGGCGATCTCTTCGATTCATTTACTGCGGGTGTTTATGGACGCCAGAAATATCGCGGACAATAAACTGATGTGGTACGTGATTATCCATCTGACCTTTGTGCTTTCAGCATTTGTGATGGGTTATCTGGAAAATATGTCAAAAAAAGACGCCGGTAGTAAGTTATAAAGCAGGCTAAAAATATCCGGGTTATGCGGCAAAAGGCGCATAACCTTTTTTATGCACTCAGGCCGCTGAAATAATCAGAAATGGAGATTTAAAAACTATTTACCCGCTCTAGATCGTTAAAAAATAGCGCCTTTTATCCTGTCTGCCCCGATTAATCCCGCCTTTCCTCCCTGTGATAGCGATCACATCTGCTACGCTTATTAGCACTGAGACAGAAATCCCAAAGGAGAAATGCATGAGCGATCAATATAAAAAATCCTCTGGCGTAGCCAATCCATCCCTGGAAACTGACTACCCCAAACCTCCTTTTGTTGAACAGCCGCAGCCAGTACCCGGCCTTGCCAGCAAGATGATCCCGCTGCCGGATCACGGTGAAAAAAGCTATCGCGGCTCCGGCCGTCTGGCGGGCAGAAAAGCGCTGATTACCGGCGGTGACTCAGGTATTGGCCGTGCGGTGGCGATCGCCTATGCCCGTGAGGGCGCTGATGTGGCGATTAACTATCTGCCGGAAGAAGAGCCCGATGCGGCTGAAGTGGTTGCTCTGATACGCGCTGAAGGGCGTAAAGCGATTGCCATTCCGGGCGATATTACCTCTGAGAGTTTCTGCAAGCAGCTGGTGCATCAGGCTGCCGAACAGTTGGGGGGCATCGATATTCTGGTAAATAATGCCGGACGCCAGCAGTTCGCCGAATCAATTCGCGATCTCACTACCGAATCTTTTGACGCCACATTCAAAACCAATGTTTATGCGCTGTTCTGGATCACCAAAGCGGCGCTGGATTATCTGCCGCGTGGCGCATCGATTATTAATACTTCTTCGGTGCAGGCGTTTAAACCAAGCGAAATTTTGCTCGACTATGCGCAGACCAAAGCCAGCATTGTGGCGTTCACTAAATCGCTGGCCAAACAGCTGGGTAAAGAGGGCATTCGGGTTAATGCCGTAGCGCCTGGCCCGTACTGGACACCGCTACAGTCAAGCGGCGGACAGCCACAAGAGAAAGTGAAAGAGTTTGGCGCCACTGGGCCGTCCTGGCCAGCCGGCCGAAATAGCACCGCTGTATGTGACGCTGGCCTCCACGGAGAGCAGCTACACTTCGGGTCAGGTATGGTGTTCTGATGGCGGTACCGGCACCTTGTAATTCTGACAGTAACTGACCCGTATCCATTTGTAAGGAGGAACTGATTTGCATAATGAAACTGAGTTACGCAGCATTCAGCGCGCGATTGGTGAAGCAACCATTCTGCTTACCGATGAGCGGCAAATACTGAGCAAAAACGCCATAATGGCGAAACTTCAGCAACTGGGTGAAACTGAGTCGGACGACCGACGGGTGTTACTTTACTGGAATGCCCGTAAGCTGCTTGGCTATATCAGAGCCTCGGTCACTGGCGCGACGTTGCCTTCGCATCAGGCTCGCTGGAGCAATGCCGATAACGACTATTAATTGTCGCCTGTCCCACACGCTGGCTGCAACGGCCAGCGTGTTTCCTGCTTCACTGGTGTTCCCCCGCACGTAATCAGTAATAATGCGTGCGCAATTATCCCATCCGTATTACTTTTGCAGATAAATAGCATGTTTTTACTTTTTTATTTGCGTCTCGCAAAATTGTTGCCGCATCTTGTCCTGCTTTCTTAGCAAAGGTTCGAAAACAGTGAAAGTCTGGTGCCATTGGACTGCGTCGCGTTTTCCGGCGAATGTGGATCTTCAGGCTTTTAAACCCATAGCGAGTGGCGGATTGCCGCATGTTCAGGACTGCTCATGCCTCACTTCACAATTGATGTGCTTGCCGACCAGTGTGGCGTAACCCCTGCGAATATCCGTAGCTGGCAGCGCTATGGATTGTTAAAGCCGCATTGCGATGAAAAGGGACACCGTTTTTTTGATCACAGCCATATTACGCGTATCGCGACGATTGTTGCGTGGCTGCATCAGGGGGTGGCGTTAAGCGATATGCTGGGGTTATTTAACGGTGAACTGATTAACCAGAATGCGGGCTGGAGTAGTTGCCAGCAGCAACTGCTGGCGCATTGTGAATCTTTCAAACCGCAAAAACTGCGCGCACTGATCTGGCGCTTTGGGCGTGAAATCCCCCCGGCTATTCTGGTTGATAAGGTGATGCGCCCGCTGCGACTCTGGCTGAATGTCGGTAAACAGCCCCATCTTGATATGCCGCGGGTATTGCTGGATACCGCACTGGTTGAATACGCCACTTTTCTGCTGAACAGCGTACGCAAACGACCGGCGGCAACACTGCTGATTATGGCCTTTGAACTGCAGGACCCGCTTGATCTGTGGCTGGAGGCGATACGTTATGCTGGCGACGGCTTTCGCGTTGAAGTGCTGAGCGGCGCGGTCGCTGATCCGGAGCTAAGCCGGATAGAAGCGGAACATATTATGATCTGGAGCGAGCGCCCTCTCACCGTTACACAGCAGCGACGTTATGACGACTGGCTGGCCAGCGGATATTATGTATTTCTTGCTGGCCCGGGAGCCAGGTGTCTCTCTGCGCCCGATTAAGCACGCAGTCCTTGCCTCAGCAGTCATCCGTACTAAAAATAATTCTGAAATTGCGCCCCGGTACTGGCGTATCGGCATTTTGCGACTAAATTTAAGCAACGTTCATATGGCGGCTGAAATACTAAGCCATATGAAGGTAATTCCTTCTTTATGATTTTGACCGTTTTTCTGTCCGCTTCCCTGTCCGGAGCGGATTTTTTTATCTCTGGCAGAAGCAGCTCGTTTTTTATGCTGCGCCGGCGATCGTCTGCCGCGCAATCAATACCAGTAATGATTAAACAGGATGGAGCTATGTCTTTGCTACGTTATACAAAATGGATTTTGCGTGGCCTGGTGATTGTGGCTTCGCAAAATCTTCCCGAACTCGATTACCCACCGTCGAGTTTTATCATGTATGCCTGAATTGAAGCGCTGTGGCCTGAATCGTGG
Source organism: Winslowiella toletana (assembly GCF_017875465.1). NCBI lineage: Bacteria > Pseudomonadati > Pseudomonadota > Gammaproteobacteria > Enterobacterales > Erwiniaceae > Winslowiella > Winslowiella toletana. Next base: position 2,187,856 of record NZ_JAGGMQ010000001.1, on the reverse strand, counting down.
CCGCAGCTTTTGTGCCCCTCTTTTTTGCCACAATGTGCCCTGGCAGTAATTCTTAACTTACATACCTACCGGTCGGTATGTAATATAACGCATGTTTTTTCCGCAATAATGACCCACTAATGAGTGATAAACCACAAGTTCGTAAAAGACAGCCCGAACTGGTGCGTCAGCAGTTGCTGCAAAGCGCAGCGCGTCTGGCGACGGAACTGGGCGTCGGCGCGGTTACCGTCAGCGCGGTGGCGCAGGCTGCGGGCGTTACTAAAGGGGGATTCTTCCACCATTTCCCCAGCAAGCAGGCGCTGATCGAAGGGTTATTTGATGACATGCTGCAGCAGCTGGATAGCGATATCGACCAGTTTATCGCTGAAGATCCCCTGCCGTACGGCAGCTTTACCCGCGCTTATGTCAAAGTGGCGTTTCTCGATAACCAGCAGGAACGAGGCTGGGCGGCACTGAGTTTTACGATGCTGACGGATGTCGACCTGACGGTGAAGTGGGATAGCTGGCTGGCAAAACGGCTGGAAAAACATCAGCAAACAGACAGCGATGCGCAGCTGGAAGTGATCAGACTCGCCGCTGACGGTGTGTGGCTGGCCTCGTTAGTTCACCGGTCGAAAAAGTTTTGTCATGCCGAATCACAGCTGCTTTCCATGACTCTGGGCGATTAATCGTCCGGGTTTCACAGATACTTTAAAAACCGGAGTGCACAATGTTCAGGGATAATATCGTGTCTGACTTGCTAGTCTGGATTGATGAGAATATCGATAATCGTCTGAAAATTGATGACTTTGTAGAGAAGTCCGGCTATTCAAAATGGCATGTACAGCGTATTTTTCGCGAGACTACCGGCCAGCCATTAGCGGCTTATTGCCGGCAGAAAAGGTTACAGGCGGCAGCGACAATGCTACGCACCCAGCCCGGACCGATCCTCGCGGTGGCCTTATCTCATGGTTTCCCGTCTCATGAAACCTTCCATAAGGCTTTTAAACGGCAGTATGGTATTACGCCGGGTCAGTACCGCGAAAATCATCCCCTGCCGTAGCCGTAGTACGACAACCTAGAGCAGATGACGCAACAGTGCGGCGGAGGTAATGCCAGTCACGACGGTGGGAAGCAGTGAGAAGCGGCTGGCGGCCAGCAGCGTGATAATAATCGCCAGCAGATCTGCCGGTTTATCGGTGGCAAAATAGGGCGCAATAACCGAAATCAGTACACAACCCGGCGCCGCATCCATTACCGCACGGGCGCGCGGCCCCAGTTCACGGTTGCGTAAACCAATATAGCCAATTACCCGTGTCAGCCAGGTCACACTGGCCATCAGAAAAATGGTTAATACAGTGATGCCGCTAATCATGATATTTTTTCTCCGCTAACAGGATGGCGGTAACCACGCCTGACAGCGCGCCGACCGGCACATACCACGCGCCAGGAAACAGATGCCAGGTGGCGGCGGCCATCAGCAGGCTCACCATCCACGGGCGTGCCGCATGGAATCCGCGCCACATGCCGCGCAGCAGTACAAGGAAAATCGCCGGAAACGCCATATCAAAGCCCCACTGGCTGATATCGCCAATCAGCGGGCCGAGCAGCACGCCTGAGGTGGTAAACAGCACCCAGACGATATATAACGCGGCGGAGACGCCAGCATAATAAGGCACGCTAAACGATCGGTTCAGCCCTTGCTGACGGCGTTTCGCGGCATCGGCCATGCCCATCGCCCAGCTCTCATCCGTCATAAAAAACAGCGCGGCGAAAGCTTTATGCGGTGGCAGATGGCGCAAATGCGGCTCAATGGCGGCGCCCATCAAAATATGGCGGCTGTTAATCAGAAAGGTGACCATCATAATTACCAGGATCTGCGGGGGGTGAGTCCAGAGTTCAATCGCCGCCAGCTCTGAACCGCCGGCAAAATTGAGTCCGGTCATCAGCGGTAGCTCAAGGGCGCTAAACCCTCTCTTTGCCGCCTGGGCGCCCAGTACCAGCGCCAGCGGCACCACGCCCAGCAGCATCGGCAAACTGGCGCGTACACCTCGCCAAAACTCTGATTTCATTGTTATATTGCTGGCATCACGCCAGAGCGACCCTGTTAAACTCATATCACCTCCTGATGGAGATGCATTATATGTTTTTTTACGTGAAATTGGGTTGCTAATATGCCAGTGTAAGGTTAACAATTGGCATTTAAATGCCATATTTATGGATATACTGGAATTTATCGCCCATGAGCTTAGATATTATTGATCGCAAAATCCTTAATGCCTTACAGCGCGATGGCCGTATGCAGAATATTGATCTGGCGCGCGAGGTTGGTCTTTCCCCCTCTCCCTGTTTACGTCGGGTAAAACAGCTGGAACAGAGCGGCGTGATTAAAGGCTACGTGGCGCTGGTCGATGGCGCGAAAGTGGAACGCAACGTCACGGTATTCACCCGCGTCTGGTTGTCAAAACAGGATGCAGAAACCGTCGATCATTTTGCCGCGGAAATTATGAAATTACCGCAAGTGGTTGAATGTCATCTGATGGCGGGCGATTGTGATTATCTGTTGCGGGTGATTACCGCCAGCCTTGACGACTATCGCCAGCTGCAAATCAATCATCTGACACGCATTCGCGGCGTATCCAGTATCAAAACGGATATTCCGATGCAGTGTTATAAACAGACCACCGAACTGCCATTGCTGTAAAAAAGAAAGCCCGTGGCGAGATGGGCTGGCGCAGCATTAAAAATGACTTATATTATTCACGTATAATTAACATAACTATTTCCGCTTTGGTCTATGGAAATTGCCAAAAATATGGTGATATAGGGCGGACGTTAATCCTTTCATTCTTTCTCCGTAACACACCGTAATGGCGCAGCCATTGGCAGAAGTGTGCCCGGCGCAGAAATGCTCGCTGAGAGCAATAACGTCAGATAACTGCCGGAATCAACTCTGGCACCTTCTTTGCACCTTACAATAACTTTGCTCCTGTCTCAGTAATGGCCAGGGCGTTTTGCTCGTTGGTGTAATCGCTACAGAGAATGATGGAAATGCAACATGATTAGTCGTCGTCGGTTTTTGTTGGCCACCGGCGCCACTTTGCTGTCTATGAGCACCGGATAAATTTTTGCCAGAGAAGATCTTATTCCGTTATGGCCTGACGACCCACCAGGCGGTGGTGGACCGAGCGGGGATATGCGCATTACCCAGAATGGCTCATGGTTTAATATTGTCAGCCCAACCATTCAACGCTTTAAACCGGAAAATCCCAACGGCGCAGCGGTACTGATCGCGGCCGGTGGCGGCTATCGCTGGATTGGCATGGCGCGTGAAGCCTGGCCGGTGGCGCGCTGGCTGAATCATCACGGTTTTACTGCCTATGTGCTTAGCTATCGCCTGCCCGGTGAAGGCTGGCATGACGGTAAAATGGTGGCGTTGCAGGATGCGCAGCGCGCGATTCGCATGGTGCGGGCGATGGAAAAACAGGTTCACTTGCTGGGCTTTTCTGCCGGTGGCCATCTGTTTGGCATGGCCGCGGCGCGGCCCGATTTCGCCTCGTATGCGCCGCAGGATGAGCTGGATGATATCGTGCCGGGCGTTGATAGCGTCGGGTTGATCTATCCGGTGATTACGCTGGAAGCGCCCTACAATCAGACTGTCACGCACCTCGAGCTGGTCGGGCATAAGGCCAGTGTGGCAGCCGAAGCCAGCTGGTCAGTGCAGAACTATGTCACCAAAGCCTTTCCGCCGCTGTTTATGGCGCATGCGGAGGACGATCATACGGCAAATCCGCATAATGCGATGATCATGAAAGAGACTTGCCGCAGAGCTGGCGTGCCAGTCGAACTGGTGACCATTACTCAGGGCGGTCACGGTTTTGGCCTTGGCCGGGCGGGAACGCCAGCGGCGCTATGGGATGAAGTTTATGCCATCTGGCTGGAGCATCAGCGGCGGCGCGATCCCTGGATGTCGGCGTAGCTGCGCCGACAGCGGGCAGTATGCACCCGGATGATGCAATTATCGGGCATAGTGGGTCTGTTCTGCTATGCCGTTTATCACTATTACTCCTGTAAGCGGTTTAATTTTTTTCGCCGCCCGCGCTAATCTGTTCAGTTGCTAAATTACGTTGTTATTTCCTGCCTGTCTGACCACTTTTACCTCATCCCGTCCATTATTAATCATGATAATTACCGTTATTGCCGATGCTAAACAGCGCGGCGAAAAAAACGGTTGTTAGTTGCGGTTATTAATTAAATTATCTTTTCATTTATTAACTTATCGGGAAATATCCTTACTCTTTGCAACATTTTAAAAGTTAAATATTCTTTACAGAACTTTATAAACAATGTGAGATAAATCACCTTTTATTGTTTCAGTCCAACAGGTCTATATGATAACTCGCAGGCAGGTCCTTATTTCAGGCGCCGCAATGTGTGGATTCGCCGCCCTGACGCCGACGCTGTCATGGGCATCCCTTCCCGCAGCCAATTCTGACCTGAACGTGTTCAGCACCCTGTCAAAATTGTTAACTCGTCGCGCTGCGCTCAGTCAGGTGGTATCGGCACGCGCGCTTCACTGTCTGGCAGCGGAGGATGCTGATTTTATAGTAAAAATGCATGCGCTGACCGATGCGCTGCAGCGCGCCAGTATCACCGATGTTGATCAGTTAAATAATCATCCCATTATGCAAAACCGTCTGGCCAGTGAAGCGATTAAGAAAATCGTATCAGCCTGGTATCTCGGTTTTACCGGTACGCCGGTATCCATGCGCGCTGTCGATAATACCCGTTTTGTGACTTATACCGATGCGCTGATGTATGCCCCGACTATTGATGCCACGGTTATTCCCACTTATTCACGCGGACACACTAATTACTGGACGCAGCCGCCAGCCACAATAAAAAACGATTAATTATTTTATTCTTATGTGAGCAACGCCATGAGCAAACAATATGATGCCGATGTTATTGTGATCGGTTCAGGTGCGCTGGGCAGCAATGCCGCCACCACTCTTGCCCGTAAAGGGAAATCGGTGATTATTCTGGAGGCGGGAGAGAAAATACCGCGCTGGAAAATTGTTGAGAACTTCCGTAATTCGTCCAAAAAAGCCAATTATAATTCGCCTTATCCCAATCAGCCCTGGGCGCATCACTCTTACGACGAACAATATATTGAAAATACCGGGTCGTTTGAATTCCGCCCAGGCATGTTAAAACTGGTGGGCGGCACCACCTGGCACTGGGCATCAGCCTGCTGGCGTTATCTGCCGAACGATATGAAACTGAAATCGCTGTATGGCGTCGGCCGTGACTGGCCAATAGAGTACAGCGAGCTGGAACCCTGGTACGTCAAAGCGGAAGCAGCGCTGGGAGTCTGCGGTAGTGATACCGATGATCAGAGCGGCCAGGGCGGCAGCGCTTTTCCACCGCGTTCGCAGCCCTATCCGATGGAGCCAGAGGGCGAAACCTATCTGTTTCAGCGCCTGAAAAGCCGTATCAGCCCGGCTGGTTATAACTTTATCCATGAGCCTAATGCCCGCGCCACCCGACCCTATGATGGTCGTCCGGCCTGTAGCGGCAATAATAACTGCATGCCGGTCTGTCCGATTGGATCGATGTATAGCGGTGATAAACATGCCCAGCACGCCGAGGATGCGGGCGCCCGGTTGATGACCGATGCCACTGCATGGAAACTGGAAAAAGGGGCGGACAATAAGATTGTTGCCGTCCATATCCGCAGTTCAAAAGGCGAAGATCAGCGCCTGACAGCGAAGTATTTTATTGTGGCGGCCCACGGTCTGGAGACGCCTAAGCTGTTGCTGATTTCTGATGTGGCCAACAGTTCCGATCAGGTAGGTCGCAACCTGATGGATCACACCGGGATGGGACTGCAATTTATTGCTGACGAACCGGTCTGGCCAGGTCGGGGCGCGGTGCAGCAGGGCGGGATTTTTAACTATCGCGATGGTGGCTTCCGTCAGCGTCATGCGGCAATAAAGCATGCAATTTCCAATAACGTTCCCAATATGACCATCGCTCAGCGTCTGATTGCTAAGGGTGTACTGGGCAGTGAGCTGGATAAACAACTGCGCCACCAGGCCGCGCGCTGGGTGGATATCTCCACGGTATTTGAAATCCTGCCCCATGCCAGCAATACCGTGCGTCCCAGCACCACGCGCAAAGATGCGCTGGGTATTCCGATGCTGACGGTGAATTACGAAGTCGATGATTATGTGAAAGCCGCCAAACTGGTGGTTGATGCCGACTATAAAAAGTTTGTCAGCCTGATGGGCGGCACGGTTATCGAAGATAACACTGGCTGGCAAAACCGCGACCATTTAATGGGAACGGTGATTATGGGTGATAAGGCGCAGGACTCTGTAGTGAATCACGAGTGCCGCAGCTGGGATCACAGCAACCTGTTCCTCGCCACTACCGGTGTTATCCCGGCATCCGGCGTGATCAATCCAACCCTGACGGGTGTTACGCTCAGTATTCGTGCAGCAGAAATTATTGATCGGGAGATTTAACCATGAAGATCTCGCACAACATTCTGCTCACTACACTACTGCTGGCCGGATGGGGCGCCGCTGCTGCCGAAAGCGCTGATCAGCAGGCGTTAATCAAGCGTGGTGAATATCTGGCGGTCGCTGCAGATTGCGGCGCCTGTCACCGCCAGACCAGCGAAGATGGCGCCCCTTTCGCCGGCGGATATGCCATCGATTCGCCGATGGGACGCATTATCGCCAGCAATATTACGCCGTCAAAGCAGTATGGCATCGGGAATTACAGTGAGCAGCAGTTTGCTGATGCACTGCGCAAAGGCGTCGCTGCGGATGGCAGTAATCTCTACCCGGCGATGCCTTATACCGCATATCAGGGGATGACCGATCAGGATGTGCATGCCTTGTATAGCTATTTTATGCATGGCGTAAAACCGGTTGAGAGCGCACCGTCCGCCCGTACCGAGTTAAGTTTCCCGTTTAATATTCGCCAGATTATGTGGGGCTGGAATCTGCTTTACCGCAATGATAAGCCGTTCGCCAGACAGGCTGAGTTAAGCGAACAACTTAATCGCGGTAAATATCTGGTCGATGTCCTCGCGCATTGCAGCACCTGCCATACGCCACGCAATCTGATGATGGCGGAAGACAGCAGCCGCTATCTGTCCGGTAGCCCGTTGGGTGGCTGGTATGCCCCCAATATCACCCCCGATAATAGCGGTATTGGCGACTGGAGCCAGGGCGATATCGCCGCTTATCTGAAGACCGGCCATCTGGCAGGCAAAGCACAGGCTGCTGGCCCGATGGCTGAGGCGGTGGAGCACAGTTTCCGCTATCTGGGTGATGACGATCTGAATGCCATCGCGGCGTGGATGAAGCATATCCCTGCCATTAATACACCGCAGGCAAGCCGGTCAGCGGCTCCACCCGCGGTTGATATTAACCAGGTGGTTAGCGGGCAGGGCGATCAGGCATCGCTGGCGGACAGCCACTCCACCCATGGCGCGGAGCTGTATAATGGCGCCTGCGCCAGCTGTCACGGGCTTGAAGGCCAGGGAACGCGCGATAATTTCTATCCATCGCTGACTCACAATAGCGCGGTTTCGGCTGCGACGGCGCAGAATCTGGTGATGACCATTGTCGACGGTATTCATCGTAAAGGGAGTGACAGTGATGTCGGCATGCCAGCTTTTGGCCAGCAGTTAAATGATGCCCAAATTGCAGCGGTAACCCAGTATGTCCGCCGCCACTTTGCCGGTATTGATCAGAATATTAGCGCCGAACAGGTGACCACGCTGCGCAACGGTGGTGAGGCGCCGTTTATTGTGCGTTATATCAATTATCTGATCGCTGCGGGTGTGATTGTCGCCATCATCATACTGCTGTTAATTGTACGCATGCGCAGGAAATAACCGCCAGCCACCACCTGTCGTCACGATCGCCTGTGGGATATCGTGACGACTTTTTGGGCGTTTAATATAAATCCACTTCCCCGTAAATCACTATCCTGTCCTCCTGCCCAGCTGAAAATCGATTTCTGTTGTACTCAAAACCATTGAACGCGCCAAAGGATATTTAATCAAATATTCATCATGCTTGGTTTGCCCTGCCCCGGGATAATGAATAGAAAACGGGTGCATTGCGCCGTCGCCAATGGCCTGGCGAATTACCAATAATGCTTTCAGCGGATGTCAGATAAAAAGGACTTAGATGCGATGTGTGCGGACGATTTTTTGTCTCCGGTAACCTATTCAGCAGGTGATGAACTGTCGGCGGGCACTACGCGTCTATTCTGGTTTGAAGCCGGGGCAGAGCAAGGCTGCGAAATAATCATTAACCAGCAAGATGAAGATATTCGTTTTAATTTAACCGGCGGCGAAGCGGGAATGTTTGCGGTTAAAAGTAAAAAAATGCTGATTAAAGCGGGCAGTGTCAGCGGCGTGGAAGTCAATGTGATCGCCATGGCGAAGTTACAGGCTTTTATTGATGCCGGAAGCCGCGCGGTCGGAAAAACCAGAAAGCGGGAGACGCTATTTGGCTTCAGTCATTGCAAACGCCCACAGCAACTGTCATGGAAAAAATTCGAATACTGGCTAATTAGTCAGAGCGTAAAGAAATGCCCGGGGATGGATAATATTGTTCAGCTTATTCGCGATAATGAGTGCTACTGGATTGTGAATTATTTGCTGACCCACTCGGATGAGTATAAATCCCTGCGTGAAATTGGCGGGCGCTATGGGCTGTCCGTATCGCATTTCCGCCGTTTAAGTAAGTCAGCGTTAGGCAATACAGCAAAAGTTGAAATGTGTGACTGGCGTCTGATTCGCGCCATCCTCGATATTATGGGGGATGAACAAAATCTGACGGCCATTGCGATGAAGCACGGTTACGCTTCGTTATCGCATTTTTCCGGAGATGTGAAAAACCGCTTTGGCATTCCGCCACGTGATCTAAAAAAGATGATCAACTGCGAGCTGCTTAAATGACGCGTGCCTGCTGGTTGGGGCCATTAATGGCTTTTTCACTGATGTATGGCGGTCTGACATCTGCGCTGCCGCTGGCGTCGGACAGTGAAGAGAGTGCTCAGGGCTATGTGGCGGCAAAAGATAGTGTGAAGCAATTTTTTGAAGCGCTTTCCGCCAGAATGAAAAAACCGGTGATTGTCAGTAATCTTGCGGCAAAAAAGAAAATTAGCGGTAATTTCGATTTTTCTGCTCCGCAACGCCTGCTGGAGACCATCACCAGCAATATGGGGCTGGTGTGGTATTTCGATGGTAATACGCTCTATATTTTTGACGCCAGTGAGTTAAAAAATGGCGTGATCAGGCTAAAAAATAGCTCAGTGGCAGAGGTTAAGCAGTTTCTGGTCTCTGCGGAACTGTACGATGAACGTTATCCGTTACGCAGTGAAGCGGGCAGCCAGACTTTTTATCTCTCCGCTCCACCGGTCTATTTCGATCTGGTGTTAAAAACCGCCGCCAATCTTGATCAACTGGCGGTGCAGGAGACGGATGCCAGTAGCCTGATGGCGATACCGCTTTATAACAGCTTTGTTGAAGACCGAAAATATCGTTATCGCGATGAAACTATTACCATTCCCGGCGTGGCGTCGGTGATTCGCTCTCTGACCGCTAACGGTATGGCGATGGCGACATACCAGACGGATGATACCGATGAGCAGGAAGAAGAGCAGGGCGCAGATAGCGCTGCGCCCGTTGCTGTACCAAAGCGCTGGCCCATCGGCTCGCCAGCTGACAGCAGGATTCTGGTGATCGCTAATCCGGATAATAACAGCCTGCTGGTAAGGGGGGAGCCGGAACAGCTGAATAATATCAAGCGGCTGGTCAGCATGCTGGATGTACCGAAACGACATATTGAAATGTCGGTATGGATTATTGATCTGCACAAAGATGAGCTGGAGCAACTCGGCGTGTCATGGCGCGGTTCGGTTAGTTTAGCCGGTCAGTTTGGCGTGTCGCTGAATGGCGGCGTCTCCAGTACGGTTGACGGCGCCAGCTTTATGGCCGGAGTAATGGCGTTGTCACAGCAGAATCGCGCCAATATCGTGTCGCGCCCGATGCTGTTGACGCAGGAGAACGTGCCGGCGATTTTTGACAACAGTCGCACCTTTTATACCCGGTTGATTGGCGAGCGCTCGACCAGTCTGGAACATGTGACCTATGGCACCTCCCTCAGTGTGCTGCCGCGCTTTTCCGATGGTGAGGAGATTGAAATGATGCTTAGCGTCGAAGATGGCAACGAATATCGCCGGGAAGGCAGCAGTGAGAACAGCATCCCGGATGTGGGGCGCACCAATATCAGCACCGTGGCGCGGGTGCCAAAGGGGAAAAGCCTGCTGATTGGCGGCTATACGCGCGATGAAAACAGCCATCTGTATCAGGGCGTTCCCGGGCTGAAAGATATCCCGCTGATTGGCCGCCTGTTCAGTTATCGCCAGCAGCGTAGTGCAAATATGGTGCGAGTATTTTTGATCCAGCCTAAAGAGATCGATGCGGTTAACGGCCCCGACGGTAACCGGCTGATCAGAGACCTGCGTAACAAACCGGCTCAGGATCAGCTGTTTGACTGGATGAACAACTTTCTGGATGCGCAGCGGTGACTGACGCCCTCTCTGCGACGGGTGCGCTGCCAGCGGAGATCGTGCGCCCGGGCCGGGCGTCAGGCAATAAAAGCGTACTCAGCGCTAATCTGCTTAAACCGTTGACCAATGAGAGCCGCGTGCCGGCGCCGACAGCTGAGGATGACGGCAACATTGTCACGGCGGAGAAATTTCTCGCTTCTGTTGATGAACTGAGCGCGCTGGTGGCGGGGCTGAATAACCGGCGCACCAGAGAGAGAAGCAACGATTTTTACGCGACGGCGGAAGTATATGAATTGCTTGAGGACGATCCGGGCGCAAAGCTGGATTCGTTATGGCGAATTCTGCGAGTGTCGGGAATAAACAATATTGCACTGCTGTTGCAGCAGCTTAAAGCGCTGTTTCCGGATGTCAGCGATCGCGTGGTGGCGTTACGGCAGATGCTCAGGCAGCGCAACCTGGCCGAAACAGAGCGTGGGCTGATTGAGCAGGCGATAACCACGCTTATCGAGAGCGAAAATCCAAAACGTCTGAAGTCTGGCATTAATGTGGCGCTTAAAGCGCGTCTGTTTGGTAAAGAACTCAACCTTTCACCGGCGGTAATCAGAGAGAGTTATCGCCATTTTATTGAAAGCGAGGAAACTGAACGTGAAATCTATCTGCATTGGGTACTGATGTTTGGTGGCAATCGCCGCCATATAGTGATTAATTTTATGGAAAGCGCGGTGCTGGCCGATATGAATTCCAGCGATCCAGGATGTAGCGCAGCGGAATTTGGCGAGCTTTTAGGGCGCCTGACGCAAATAAAGATTATCCGATCCAGCGACCACTTATTTATTAAGTGCGCCAGTCATGACAAATTTATTGGCCAGTTTGCCATTAGCGAAGATCAGTGGCTGCTGTTTCTGTTACCGCTGCTGAAAGAGGGCGATTTGCTGTATCAGCAACTGGAACAGCTGGCGGGCGGGGTGGTCATGCGGCAACCAACCCGCAGGAAAGTCAGCTTTGTGCAGAAAATCTATAAATTTATCGCCGCGTTTCCGACGCAGATTTATGACTGTGATGACCAGCAGGAGATATTACACCAGCATTTTATTACGTTAATTGATCATGGTTACAGCCAGGAGCTGGCGGAAGGCCGGGGTCATTAACTGTTATTCAATGGAGAGACCAGGTAACTGACATGGTTAACGATTTTATCATCCAGCTGAGAAAACATCCGGAACTGTTTATTCTGTTATTGGTAGTAATCATTATTGCCATGCTGGTTATTCCGTTACCTACCTATCTGATCGATTTTCTGATTGGTTTAAATATTGTTATCTCAGCGCTGGTATTTCTCTCTTCGTTTTATATTGACCGAATTCTGAGCTTTTCTTCCTTCCCGGCAGTACTACTGATCACCACACTATTTCGTCTTGCGCTATCGATCAGCACCAGCAGGCTGATTCTGAATGATGCGGATGCCGGAGAAATTATTGCCACCTTTGGCCTGTTTGTTATTGGCGACAATCTGGTGGTGGGATTTGTGATTTTCGCCATCGTCACCATTGTGCAGTTTATGGTGATAACCAAAGGGGCCGAGCGCGTGGCGGAAGTGGCCGCCCGCTTCTCGCTGGATGGCATGCCGGGCAAGCAGATGAGTATTGATGCCGACCTGCGCGCCAATACGATTGATGCTGACGAGGCAACACAGCGCCGCAGTATTCTGGAAAAAGAGAGCCAGTTATATGGCTCGTTTGATGGCGCGATGAAGTTTATTAAAGGGGACGCCATCGCCGGTATTCTGGTGATTTTCGTTAACTTTATTGGCGGGATAAGCGTGGGGGTTAACCAGCATGGCATGGATATGTCGACGGCGCTCTCCACCTACACCATGCTGACCATTGGCGACGGTCTGGTGGCGCAAATTCCCTCGCTGCTGATTGCCATCAGCGCCGGTTTTATTGTTACCCGGGTAGGCGGCGAAGGCGACAATATGGGGATCACCATGATGTCGCAGCTGGTGAATAACCCCTTTGTGCTGGCGATTGCCGCGATTATCGCGATGGCGATCGGTTTTCTGCCGGGCTTTCCGCTAATGATCTTTACGCTGCTGGCGCTGATCCCCGGCGGCCTGTTTTTCATCAAATGGCGCGAGGCGCGGCAACACGACGGCGGCGGCAAAGCAGCCAGCCATAAGCAGGGCGCTGAAACGGACGATGAGAGTAAATCTGATCCCGCAGCCGCCACTCAGCTCGGGCTGATTGACGACCTTGATCAGGTTACGCCAATCACTATCCCGTTTATTGTGCGCGCCAGCCCTCAGGCCTGTGAATATCTTAACCAGCTTGACGCCGCCGGACGTTTTCGCAGTCAGTTTTTTGTCGACTACGGCATTCATCTGCCAGCGATTGTTATCCGGGCGGCAGAGAATCAGCCGCCGGATAAAGTGGCGTTGCTGATTAATGAAATTCAGGCGGAACAGTTCGATATTTTGTTTGAGCAGGTCACGGTGGTCAATGTCACGGATGAGCTGGCTCAGCTGGGCATCGACTGCGTCACTGCCAGCGGTGCGGTTTGGGTAGCGCAGGATCAGCGTCAGATGTTAAGCGAACTGGGTTACCACACCCGTACGCCGGTGGATGAACTCTACTACTGCATCGCCAACACGCTGGTACGCAATGTCAGTGAGTATTTTGGCGTGCAGGAGACCAAAAGTCATATTGATAAGCTGGAAAAAGATTATCCCGATCTGATTAAAGAGGTGATGCGTCATATCACAGTGCAGCGCGCCTCAGAAGTGATGCAGCGGCTGCTGGGAGAAAAAATCTCAGTACGTAATACCAAACTGATAATGGAGTCACTGGCGGTCTGGGCGCCGCGCGAGAAAGATGTGATTACGCTGGTTGAACATGTGCGCACCGCACTTTCCCGTTATATCAGCCATAAGTTTGCCGTCGGCAATTCACTGAAGGCGGTGTTAATTTCCGCCGAAATGGAAGAGACCCTGCGTCAGGGGATCCGCACTACCGCGACCGGCTCCTTTCTCAATCTGGAGCCAGTTATTTCCGAAAAAATGATGGACACTTTTACCCTTGGGCTTAGCGATATTCTGATGTCACAGAAGGACTACGTCATTCTGGCGTCAGTCGATATCAGACGCTTTGTGAAACGTTTTCTGGAGAATAAATTCAAAAATCTTGAAGTGCTTTCGTTTGGCGAGATTTCCGAAGGCATTTCAATTGATGTCATCAAATCAATTCAATAATAAAGGACCCGCACATGGATATTGATATTGCCACACTGGTTCGTGAATCGCTTCGTGCTGGCGGATGCGATGCCTCGCTGCTTAACAACTTTGATGGCCATTCCACTATTTTGCTGGATTTTGACGGTCTGTCCGGAATTTTAATCAGTGTGGTTGATAAACAGGTGGTGCTCTGGTCGCAGCTTTGTGACTACAACCGGCATGTGCTATCTCAGGTGGCGGACCGGGTGCTGGAGCTGTTAATGGAGCCAGTTAAGTACTCGGTGACGGGCCAGCTGCAGATCGCCAGGGAAGAGAATGTCACGGTGCTGAAGTGCGTACTGGAACAGGATTGCCTGAATGAAGCGATGTTTGGTGATGCGCTGGAAACCTTTTATCTGAGCCTGCAGAAATATTGTGAGGTGCTGCGTTAATGCTGGTGCGCTATCAGGCACATCCGCTGCGCGTTACCGGGCCGATTGTGGAGGCCCGCCTTAGCGGCGTCAGAATTGGTGAAGTGTGTCATGTGCATCGCAGCGACAGTGACAGCACGGTAGTGGCCAGGGCGCAGGTACTGGGCTTTGAGCGTGACTCCACGCTACTGAGCCTGATTGGTTCTGCAGAAGGGCTGTCGCGTGACATGGTGATCAGCCCTACCGGCCATAGCCTGATGATCGAGGTGTCGGAAAATCTTGCCGGTACGGTGCTTACTCCATCCGGCGAGGTGATCGAGCGCCTCTCTCCGCCGGGCGACAGCGTGCAGGTTGAGCGTCGTCAGGTATATGCCGCGCCGCCTTGTTGGGATCAGCGGCGTGGTATTAGCGAATTGCTGACCACCGGTGTCCGCGCCATTGACGGTCTGCTCACCTGCGGCGTGGGCCAGCGTATGGGCATTTTTTCTGCCGCCGGATGCGGTAAAACCACGCTGATGCAGATGCTGATAAATAATGCTGAGGCCGGGATGGTGGTGGTGGCGCTGATTGGCGAGCGTGGGCGTGAAGTTACCGAATTTGTTGAGGCGCTGCGTGGTATGGAGAGCAAATCGCGCTGCGTGCTGGTGTATGCCACCTCTGACTACCCGGCGCTGGATCGGGTAAATGCTGCGGCGTCAGCGATGACCATCGCCGAATACTTCCGCGATCGTGGCATTGACGTCCTGCTGTTTATCGACTCGATTACGCGCTATGCACGCGCCTTACGTGATGTCGCGCTGGCTGC
This sequence comes from Winslowiella toletana, assembly GCF_017875465.1. Classification (NCBI taxonomy): domain Bacteria; kingdom Pseudomonadati; phylum Pseudomonadota; class Gammaproteobacteria; order Enterobacterales; family Erwiniaceae; genus Winslowiella; species Winslowiella toletana. Next base: position 2,172,828 of record NZ_JAGGMQ010000001.1, on the reverse strand, counting down.
TGGCGAGCCGCCAGCACGGCGTGGATTTCCGGCTTCGGTATTTGAAAAACTGCCTGCATTGCTGGAAAGGCCGGGCCGCACCCGGGATGGCAGTATCACGGCTTTTTTCACTATCTTGCTGGAAAACGAAGAGGAGTCCGATCCGGTCGCCGAGGAAGTACGCTCGATCATTGACGGTCATATTGTGCTGAGCCGCAAGCTGGCCAGTAAAAACCACTATCCCGCCATTGATGTGCTGCACAGTATCAGCCGTGTCAGCCAGCGTGTCACCAGCGCTCAACATCAGAGGATCGCCAGCGATCTGCGCGATCTGCTGGCGAGGATTGAAGAGTTACAGGTGCTGATTGATTTCGGCGAATATCAGCCGGGGATCAACCCTGCCAACGATAAGGCGTTCAACGCCATTGAGGAGATTCGCCGCTTTCTCTGCCAGTCGCAGCAAGGGAAAGAGGAGATCACGGATACGCTGATAAGGATGCAACGTATTGTTAACTAATATCAATATCATTATTCGTCGCTGCGAACAGCGGGTGGTGGATAAGGAGAGTGCACGGCAAAAAGCGCAGACCAGCGCCGAAACCACCGGAACGGAGATTGCTGGCGCGCAGCAGCAGCGTCAGTTGCTGCAACAGCATCTGGCATCGCTGACGATTGCCGGTGAAACCACACTCGAAGCGATTCTGGAAAATAAGTCGCGTCAGGGGGCGCTCCAGCGCAGGCTGGCGGATATTGATCTGCTGCTGGCCGATAAACATCAGCAGCTGGAGCAGCAGAGACAGCAACTCGGCATCCTCAAAGAACAGCGCAATATATTGCAGCGCAAAGTGGACAAAATCACCAGCCAGTTACAGCGCCGACAGAAACAGCAGCAGCAGAGCAGGCAGCGTCAGTATGAGACGGAAACAGAGGAGCAGTTAAATTGGCAAATATAAATGCCGCCGCCGTGGCGCGATCCCTGCTGCCTGCCGTTGAATCTGGAAATGGCGATGCAGGTGAACTGGATAAGCAGCTGGAAAAAGCCTGGCGGCAGCAGCCTGAAGACCTGCTGCCGACGGGATGGACGCTACCACAACCGATACCTGCAGTGGAGAAACCGCCTGTGGCGCTGAATCAGTCGATGCTAAAGCATGATGCTGAGAACACAACGGCGTTAACGGCTGGTACGCCAGCGTTCAGCCATCAGCCGGTACGACAACAGCTGCCACTGACGCGCCGTCGTGAGCCAGCGATGGTCAGTATCTCGCCGCCGTTACAGGGGATCACTCCACCGCCTGCAGTCACGGCGCGTCCGCTGCCGGCATTGGCCCCCCACAGCAGCGACCTGCCCTTAAGCCGCGAACGGCCTGAAGCGGGAATCGAAGATAAGCCACTGCCGGATGACCAGCGTATGGTGCCGATCCCCGCCGCATGGTCGGGTAAAGCAGATCCTCAGCCGTGGATAAAAAACGATCTGCTGCCGATGCCCGCCGCTCAGCACAAGGCGCCGCTGCCGACGCCACCTGTGGCAAAGCCTGCGGCCAGTGCGGATGGACAGCATCGTATTAACTACACCTTTACTCAATGGGGCAGCGAACACCGGGTGCAGCTGACGGCAGTCCGTGACGGCAATCAGCCGCTGGTGGTGGCGATGAATCCTTCTGACCCGCTAGTCAGCCGTCGTTTACAGGAGGCGATAATCAGCTATGCGCCCGCTGCAAAAGTGATTCTTGATGATGAAACCACGGGGGACCCGCGGCGTAATAAACCGGAATCGCCCTTTGCCGAGGATGACGAATGAAAACGCTGCCGCTTCGGCATTACGATGCGGCCAGTTCAGGGTTGCAATTGATCTGTCGTCACTGGCAGGCGTTGGGCATGCCTGCTCTGATGTGCTGTCCGCCGCCAGGCGCCGTACTGGCGCAGGCGACCAGTGTCGGCGGTAGCAAATTACTGGTCGATCTGCGCGCCTGGTTTGGCCAAAGCCTGCCGGAAAAAAGCGGGTTGCGCGCCGATCTTATTTCTGCTGATGAAATCAGGGATCTGTTTCACTACAGCGGCGCGTCACTCCATCTGAACCTGCCTGGCGAAGCAGCAGAGCCGTTATCGATCTCCTCGCTGGTGGCATCTGCGGATTATTACGGTCGCCCGTTGCCGGTGGTCAGCACCAGTTGTGGTGATGGCTGGTTGCTTCAGGTGGCGGAACGCTATCGCTGCCAGCTCAGTCAGCGTCTGCCATCACTGCTGCATGACGCCATCCCACTGCGGCTGGATTTTATGGTTGGCAGCAGCATGTTAAGCCTGCGTCACGTACGCAAACTTGAAAGCGGTGATGTACTGCTGATTAATCAGCTCGCTGAACGGGTAATGATTGGCGGCAGGAGCGTGGCAACCTATCGACAACAGGATGACTATTTTATGCTGGAAGATATCTATAACGACATGGATGAACCGGATTATTTCCTCGGGCAGCACGACCATAAAGCGACAGAGCAGCAGCGCATTGGCATCAATAATATTCCGCTGCAGCTGACTTTTATTATTAATCAAATGACGCTGACGCTGGATGAATTATCGGCGCTGCATACTGGCGATGTGCTTCCTGCCGGTGACGGCGGTGAAAACAGTATTATGATTTACGCCAATGGGACATTACTGGCGAAGGGCGAGCTGGTGATGGTTGATGAGCGGCTGGGGGTGGAAATTCAGAGCCTGTGTAATGAGGCGCAGTATGGAAAATGATATTTCGCTGATTGCGGTATTGACGCTGGCGTCGCTGGCCCCGTTTCTGATTGCCTGCGGCACCAGTTATATCAAATTTTCCATCGTCTTTGTTATGGTGAGAAACGCCATTGGTTTACAGCAAATTCCGTCAAATATCACCCTGAATAGCGTGGCTTTTGTCCTCTCGGTATTTGTGATGACGCCGGTAATGAAAGAGGGATATAACCACTTTAAAAACCAGCCGATCGATCTTAGCAGCGCCGAAACCATCGAGGCGTGGCTTGATACTGGTTTTACTGGTTATAAGCACTATTTGCAGAAATACAGCGACCGCGACCTGGCGCAATTTTTTGAGCAGGCGCAGCGTCAGCGTGACGGCGAACTGCAGGATGAGGACGATGCGCCTACGCCCTCGCTGTTTGCTCTGCTGCCGGCTTATGCATTAACCGAAATCAAAGATGCATTTAAAATCGGTTTCTATATCTATCTCCCGTTTGTAGTTATCGACCTGTTGATCTCCAGTATTTTGCTGACCCTCGGCATGATGATGATGAGTCCGGTCACCATCTCGGTGCCGATTAAGCTGCTGTTATTTGTCGTAATGGACGGATGGACGCTGATCTCAAAAGGTCTGCTGCAACAGTATCTTGATATTGGCCTGGTCGGAGCGGTTAACTGATGAATGAAGTGATTCTGGCCGGAAATAAAGCCATCTGGCTGGTGTTAATTCTCTCTGCGGCGCCGGTTATGGTGGCGACAATTATTGGACTGCTGGTGGGGCTGTTCCAGACGGTGACACAACTGCAGGAACAGACCCTGCCTTTTGGCATTAAGCTGCTCGGCGTCTGTGTCTGTCTGTTTTTATTATCCGGATGGTATGGCGAAACATTACTGGCGTACGGCAGGGAAGTGATCTGGTTCGCCCTGAAAGGGTAATGGCAAACGATGCAAACCAATCTCTATTTTGAGCTGAACAACAGCTTTTTTATGGTGATGCTGGGCTCTGCCCGCCTGTTGCCGCTGTTTATTCTGCTACCCTGGCTAAGCCAGTCGACCCTGACCGGATTATTTAAATTTCCGCTGGCCTTCCTGCTGGGCGCCTCACTCTGGCATGTGCCCGGCGTGCTGGTGGCGGAGCTGGAATTGATGGTGTTCACCGGGCTGATGATCAAGGAGGTGGTGATTGGGCTGCTGATTGCCATTCTGCTTTGTCTGCCATTCTGGACCATGCATGCGGTAGGCAGTCTGATTGATAACCAGCGCGGCGCCACACTCAGTAGTACCTTAAATCCGCTAAGCGGCATCGACACCTCGGAACTGGCCAATCTGTTTAATCTGCTGGCGGTGGTGATTGTCCTTGAAGCGGGCGGCGTACTGACATTTCTGCAGGTGCTGAAGCAAAGTTACCAGCTCTGGCCGCCGCTCTCCAGCGCGATACCTGGCACAGAGCAGATGGCCCGGTATGTTGGCGAGTTGATGAAGCAAGGGTTGCGGCTTTCGGCACCGGTACTGACTATTTTTCTGATAAGTGAATTTTTTCTCGGCCTGCTCGCCCGCTATACGCCGCAGATGAATGCTTTTTCGCTGGCATTAACCCTGAAAACGCTGATCGGTTTTATGGTGCTGTTGCTCTACTTCTCTCCGGTGCTGCCTTCCGAGGTGCTCAGACTGGAAACGATTTTCTTTCCACTACGCTGACGTCAGGCGGCAACCCTTATGTCTACCAGCAAAACAGAAAAACCGACGGATAAAAAGAAGCGCGATGCAGCAAAGAAAGGGCAGACCTTCAAAGGTAAGGATCTGATCATTACCTGTCTGACATTGGTGGGGATTGAGGTGGTGCTCAATTTTACCTCGCTGCGCGCGTTCTCCGACCTGTTGCAAATGGTGGTTGAGCGGCAGTATCACTTCACGATGCATGGCTATATTTTGCAATGCGTGTGGTTCGGGCTGAAAATATTGTTGCCGGTACTGGCGCTCTGTATTGCCGCTTCTTTTTTACCCGGAATTTTACAAACTGGCATGCGACTGGCGACCAAAATACTTAAGCTTAACTTTGCGGCGCTAAACCCGATTAAAGGCTTTAAAAAAATCTTTAATCTGCGCAACCTGAAAGATTTAATTAAAGTACTGCTGTATCTGGCCTGCTTTGTTTTCGCTACGCTGGTGTTCTGGCAGGAGAACCGCGCGCTGATTATCAGTCTGGTGTATGCCGAACCCGATAGGCTGTTTAAAGTCTGGGGACAGCTGATGCATTCACTGCTGGTGATATTTATCGCCTCTATTTTCACTATTATTCTGATTGATTGTGTCGCTGAGTATCTGCTGTATATCAAAGAGCTTAAAATGGATAAAAAAGAGGTGGACAGAGAGTCAAAAGAGATTAATGGTAATCCGGAAATCAAAAAGAAAAGGAAGTCGCTGCATCAGGAACTGTTATCGGAAGAAACCAAAAATGATATTAAAAAATCCAATGCAATTATCGCTAATCCGAAACATATTGCGGTTGGTATCTATCTTAATGCGGAAATTGCGCCGATTCCCTTTATCTCGGTGCTGGAAAAAAATCAGCGCGCCTTGGCGGTACGCCGTTATGCCGAAAAAGTCGGCGTGCCGGTGGTGGAAAATGTGCAGCTGGCGCGTGAAATTTACCATACTCACCAAAAATACACTTTTATTAGTGTCGAGAAGTTTTCTGAGGTAATGGAAATTCTGGTCTGGTTACGTCAGGTAGAGAGAAAGTGGCAAACGGATAATAGCGTAAGCAATGAAAAATCACCTGCGCCAGAGCAACCCTCCGGCAGCCACGCTGATGGTGATGAGCGTTCTTTGTGAGCAGAAATTCAACAAATTTGCTTCAATAAACCCATTCGTCATGGATGATTTAACGTAAGGAAGAGACATGACTCAGGAAAACGAGACAATCCATGAAGCTGAAATGTGTTCCATGCTACTGGAGTATGTTCAGCAAGGTGTGTTACTAAAAGATTTGCAGGGTATTCCTGATGATACCATGGAAGATATTTATGCCCATGCCCATCATTTTTATTATCAGGGGCGTCTCGATGAGGCCGAACACTATTTTAGTTTATTGTGTATGTATGACTTAAAAAACCCCGACTATTTTATTGGTCTCGGAGCAGTGAATCAGCTGAAGAAGAAGTATCAGAAAGCCTGCGATCTCTATTCACTGGCTTATATTCTGGCGAAAGAAGATTACAGTCCTATATTTTATGGCGGTCAATGTCAGTTATTAATGGGCGATGTAATTAAAGCATTGCAGATGTTCGAAGTAGTGATAAAGAAATGTCCTGATCAGGAACTGGTAAAAAAAGCACGCGTCTATTTTGAAACCATTAAGAAAAATCGTTCGTTATTAAGAAAAGATAATACAACAGACCAGGAACTTAAGGAGACCTGAGCATGGAAGCAATCAGAGGTATGGCGCCGAATATTATTACGGCAGTGCTACCGGCTTTAAAGCCTGATATTCATAATCGTTTTACTCATCTTAAACTAAATTACCTTACACCGCAGGATGCGCTACTGATTTATGGGCTGGCGGAGGGGGCCACTGATGGCAAAATAAGTGAGACTCCTCCGGAGCTGCGCGAAGTCAGTGCCGAAGTTAAAAAGAAAAAAAGCGAAGAGGGTAAAGCGCTCCAGCATCTGTTTAATCAGCCTGTGGCACAGGATGAACCCTGCACGCTCAACAGCCTGCTCTCGGTGATGGTTGCTGGCGCCGATACCCGGCTGAAACAAGCCTCTGAACTTTCTGCTGCGCTGGAGCGCGCCACTGTACAGATCAAAGATGCCCTGCAGACGCTGGAAGGCGCCAGCGCCCAGCTGGAGCAGGAAAAAAATCAGCAGGAAGTACACGGGCAGCGACTGACGGCACTGCAGAATGCGCTGACGGAGCTGGAACAGCAGGGGGTGACGGCGGATGATCCGCGTTATACCGCGCTGATGGAAAAAATTGCGGCGGCGAAAAATGCGTTGAATACGGCGAACAGCAAAGTGCTGGCCGCTGAAACCAGCGTGCTTCAGCAGCTGACGCTGGCGCAAGAGCTGTTAGCTGCTCATCACGAGCTGATTAAACAGATGACCGCTATCAGCACCAATTCTGCGGGTTATGTGGTGATGAATCGTCCGCAACTGGAGGAGGCGGAAAAGAAACAGCTGTCGATGGCGGCAAGGGCTGCCCTGTTGATGGCGCAAATGATGAATATGTTCAATGACGCCAATCTGGCCAGGCTGCAAAGCGACCAGGCGCTCAATGACGCGCGTATGGAAGCCACGCGTAACAATATGGCTGAAAAAGCCAAAGAATTTGCCGAGCAGGAACGTAAGGCGCAGGAGACCAGCAAAAAATGCGGGCTTATTTCAAAGATATTTGGCGGGGCGCTGACTGCTCTGGGGGCGCTGAGTGTGGTATTTGGCGGAGCCGGTGCGACCTTGATGGTAATCGGTATTGGCCTGCTGGTGGCTGATTACGTTACGGAGGCCGCATTTGGTTTTTCGCTGACTGAAAAGATGATGAGTCCGTTAATGGATCATATTTTTATGCCGCTAATGGACGCCATCAGCAAAGTGGTCACGGATATTTTTGATAAAACGCCGCTTGGCCTGATTCTGCGCGAGATCGATAAAGCGACCGGCGCCAATATGATGGACAGCATCCATACCGCTGTCGCGGCGGCGGCAACGGTAGCGGTTATTGTCGCCGCCGCCATGGTGCTCAAAAGCGCCGGGAAAATGCTCTATAAGCGATTCGGCAAGGCGCTGGCGCAGGCGGTGGTGGAGAATGTCAAAGGCACGATAAACCAGGCAATTAAGCAGATGCCGAAAATGCTGAAAAAATTTGGTAGCTCGCTGAAAAATCTAAATAATCAGCTCAGTAAAATGATGGATGATCTCGCCAATAATATTCTGAAAAAAATGCATCTCAGCAGAAACCAGAGCGCCCGGATACTTGGCCTGGCCGGTGAAACCATTGGTTTTGTCGACACGGCGCAGCGTCTGAGTACCGGTGTGATTATCGCTGACTTAAACGTGAAGGCGCATGAATATCTGGCTGATGTGCAGATCGGCAAAATGGTAATGGATCAACTGAATAAAGCCATCGAGCGGATGGTGGAATTACTGGAAAGCCATAATGCATTAATGAAAGAGATGGGCGATCACCTTAGCACAATATTACAAGCCAGAAACGATACGGCGCTGTCTATTATCAGAATGCGGAAAGCTTAGGAGTAGAAATATGATCCATGCGATTAAACATCCGACAAATATCGTCTTTATTCAAAGTGGCGGAACTTCCCAGCATAATGTCAGCGCAGAAGAGCAAAGTGATAGAGTAAGATACCCTATTTCGGCAGAAGTAATTCTTAAAAACCTACGAGACGTAAATGGCCTCATTCAGGTGAATGTTCCTGCGCTACCTCCACCTGGAAAAGAGAATCGTGTTGAGCTGGGAATTATTTATGATCTGCTGTGTGAGGAGATACCAAACCGTGATCACGCTAAAGATGCCAATCGCGTTACGCAGCAAAACTTTGATTTCTCTAATATAGGTGGCTGGAGCGGGAAAATTGTCAGCATCATGGGGATGCTGGTGGAGCAATATCAGTTGCTGTCACAAATCGAGAGCAAACAACGGGTAGACAACAGCAGCCGACAGTTTGCACAAACTGTTAATAGCACCGTAGAAATGGTGAAAGGTTCGAAGAAGATGCTCTCCGGGGCAGTATCGGGCCTGGTAATCGGTGGTTTTGTTGCCGCGTACGGCGCGATGATGACCTTCCAAAAAACTGCCGGATATATGAAGCAGGCATCAGCATTAGAGAAAGATAATGTGCAGCTGAAAAAGGATATATCTGCCAATCAGCAAATGATTCAGAAAAAAAAGGACACATGGCAGGAGTTACAGCCGAAAAATTATAATAAAAAGGTAAAGCAACTGGATAAAGAGCTGAACAGTCTGAATGCCGAAAAAAATATGCTTACTGAACAGCGGGCAAAGATCGATAAACAGCTTGAGCTACAGCGCGCACTGGATAATGACCCTGGCCCATTGTTAAAACGCCAGAAAGAAATGACGGAGAAATTACGTGCTACTGAAGCCACTATCCAGCAAAAGAGCGACGAGCGAAAAGCCCTGCCTGCTTCTGCTGCCGATCGTGAAGCGCGAATAAAAGAGCTGAAACAGGAGAGCAATCAACTGGAACTCGATAACGAAAAGCTCCACGCCAGGCTGGATAAAAATAACCATCTGCTTGAGCTGGCGCGTAGAGAGCTGGATAAGCTACTGGTGATCGCGCAGTTGCTGACGCAGTTAAGCCGCCAGCTGTCGGGAATGGCAGAAGCGAGTGGGCAATTGGGAAACACTAAGGAACAGGCCAACTCGAAAATGTCAGATCTCAAAGCGGGGCAGTTCGGAAATATCGCCGCCGCTCTGGAAGAAAACAAACGAAAAATCGAAGCGCTACGCGACTTGACGCTCAGAGCGCTGGCGGATCTGATGGCGGCGAATATTGCCACGCAGAAAACGATTATTTCGAATATGGTCCGCGGCTAACCCCATACCGCGCAACAATCAGGACTTAACGTGAAGTGAGGTAATTATGCCACTCATTCCTTTTTCATTACCGCCGGTGTGGATTTTTACCCGGCCGATTGCTCCCCCCCAACCCGTTGATAACCAGCCAGTTCCTGATGAAGTCAGGCAAAGCAACCTTAATAATAAATCTGTGGTTGCCAAAGAAAGCGTGCTGGTCAGAGAATTTACTCACTTTAATCTGACATTGGCGGAACGGCTTGCCAGCGACAGCAGCTATTGTCTGCCGATACCTCCGGAAGAGTTGTTAGTTAAAAAGAAAAAGGTGCCGGGACTGGAGGCGTTGACCGATAAAGAGATTAAGCAGCTAAAGGTACTGCTTGAAAAATCAGTGGCAGAAGATGAGCTAAGCAAAGAGGGGGCTCAGCGCTTTCTTGAGGAAGCACAGCAGGAAGGTATAACGCTAAAAATAGTCGAACCGGAAGATCTGAAAAGCGCAGCGAAACGTGTGGCGGCAAAAGCATCGGCAGAGTCGGCGCAGGCGGAAAGGGAAGTGCTGGAGTTTTACCTTACCGCTGTCAGCAATGAAGAACTCACCACGGGCGAGCCGAAAAAAGATCTGGAGGAATTGCACTGGGAAGTGATAGAGCAGATGAAAATCCACTATATGGGGGTGTTTTTAGCCGCGGCCGAAAAGATGGATGCCTTCTTCAAGGCCTTTAATGAGATTAAAGCATCGCTATCAAACTTCCTGTCACCTGGCTCAAAAGAGGGTGAGGTTAACTTCCGCAACCAGGCTTTTATGGAGCAGCTTGATACGCTGTACCATGAATTTGTTAAAGAGCAGAACAGTCAGCTGTTTCCCCCGGCAAATGCTGATGGCACTTACCCTGACACCACGAAAGAGGAGGCGGAGAGATGGATTAAGCAGATGGGGTTATCCGCAGATTGTCTGTGGGGAGGGCCAACCAGTTATCGGGTGAAAATAGATTTATCGCCGGTGGTAAATATGATTGGCTCGCTGGCCAGATTAGGTTCGGGCAGTAGTGTAAACCTTAATTCCGCGCAATATGGCGCCTGGCAAGCCGGTTTCGACTCGCAATCGGAGCAGCTACAGCTGGCGGTACGTATGCTGACACAAAATACCACACATGCCAGTTCGGTATTTAACCAGCGGGTGGAAATATTAAGTCGTTTTTATCAGCAAGAGACTGAAACCCGGATGGCAATTCTGCGTTCCTTATAAGCACAGGGTCACATATGAGCATTTATGCTGGCGTGGATGAACGCGAGTTGAGAGAGAGGATTAAACAGATTATTGCGCGCTGCTGTGCGCAGGATAGCGCTGCAATTGATGATTCCAGCTGGCTGGCCATCGATCTCTATATCGACTCCCTGATTCTGACCGAAATTGTTTACGAAACTGAGGCTGCATTTGCTATTAGCATCCATGAAAGTGAGATGACAGGTATTAATCAGGTTGCAGATTATTATCTTCTGGTGGCAAATAAACTGGTCAGACATTAATCACTCCTGCGTCCCCTTTCTTGATTATCTGACGGCAGAGCAGCTGAACTGCGCTGCCGGTTTTGCTGCTGAAGTTGCTGTTAAACGGCTTCCTCCAGCAGCCGCCGCAACAAAATTCGCGACGAAAAATTAGATTGAAATTCATCAGTATTCTGTCAAGTACTCATGAAGTTACCATGATAACTTGGGGTCTAAATTTGCAGGACGGGTTGTAATCAACGGATGATGACAATGAGTGCTGAGGATATGAAACGTCATTACGAGATACGTTTCATAAATACCCGTTTGGCGGGATGTGAGTATATCATTCGTGAGGAGAGGACCTCCTTCGTGGTCGCCGATCGCGCTACTCTGGCCGCTATCCAGCAGCAATCAGAGGATCCCGCCACCATTTATGTGCTGGACGACAATATCACTACCAGTTTCGATATCGTCTATGGTTCCGCAATGTTGCTGCCGCTGTTGGAGATGAACAATGATCACCTGCGCGCCAGTGAAACGATCAATTTTCATCAGGTTATTGATGTTGATGGTGTCAGTTTTATCTTGCGGCCTGAAGGGAGTGAATGGCAGGAGAGTGTTGAGCAGCCGCAACCTGAACAGCCTGAGGAGATAACGGCTGCAGCTTCAGTGGCGCCGCAGCCCCTGGCCGCAAAAGGCGCGGGGCTTAAAAAGACCATTATTCCACTATTGTTGTTACTACTGGCAGGGCTGGCAGGGTATTACCTGCTGCAGAAGCAGGACAGGGGACAGAACAGCCAGTTGTCACTAATGCTGGCAGGTAAACCGCATCAGTTTAAAACTTTTGTCGGCGGTGATGCTGCAGTCTATGTACTGGCCCCCGAGCCGATGAGCAGTGTCTGGGCCTGGCAATCACTGATTAAAAATAATATTGCTAACCAGTTCACCGTTCTTTCCGCCAGAGCAGAAGAAGATAAAATTACTCGTGAAATCAATACCCGCTGGCCAGAGGTAAAGTTCCATGGCGTACGCTTTGACGACCCATCCAGACCCGAAATTATTCTTAGTCTGGAGCGGACGAAAATGCTTAACCAGAAAGAGCTGAATCATATTGCCAAAAAACTTATTTCACTCTTTCAGTGGGCCAACGATTTTATGTTTAGTTATATCAGTGATAAAAGCGTTGCTGACAATGCCGGGCAGGAATTATTAAGTATTGTGCCAGATTTTAATACCAGAAATAATGCTGATAGCGTCACATTTTCAATAGCCAGAGAGCTGAGTGACAGTGAGCTGAATGCGTTGAAAATATTTATCAGTGAGTTCAGATCCAGATGGCAAGGCGGTTATGTTCAGTTTGATATTAAACTTGAGGATAACCGCATAAAAGGAAAGTCCTGGCGCTATGGTGCTGATAGCTATATCAAAACAACCGCCGATCAATGGTATTTTCCACCACGAACATAAAGGGAGAGTTATATGGAATTTGTCACAAATAAATGGGCCGGTTTTCTGACGGACACATCAGGAAAGTTTGACAGCCGGGTTGTTGAGTTGAATAGCGAACTGGCGGCAGCGCTCCTGGCATTACAGGGTGACTCATCAGATCCCACGCTACTGGCTAAGTATCAGTCCCTTTCCTCTGACTATCAGGTCTATCGTCAGACGCAATCCAGTGTGGTGAAAAGTTACAAAGATGTGGCCACTGCCATTATTGCTAACTTCAGATAAATAGTGATAACAAGATGGGGTAAAAAATGCTGCCATTTTCAACAGAAATGATTACTGAGTCCGGCGCATTATCGTTTAACGATGATATTAATAACCACTCTCTGGAAGAGTTGCTGCGCCAGGCCTATACTCAACATGTTGGTACGGAATATAAAGAGAAGATGGCGGTACTGGAAAGCGCCAGCGATCCGGCAAATGCGACTGATATCGAGACTATTTATCAATATCAGTTAAAAACGTCTGAATATAACTTAACGTTATCGCTATATTCAACCCTGACGCGCAAGGCAGTAACTGCTGTTGATACATTGATACGTGCTTAGCAATGAGAAAGATAAAATATATTTTGCTAACCTTGATATTCATTATCACGGGCTGTAAAGAGGATGCATTACTCAATGGCCTTGACCAAAGCCAGGCAAACGAAGTGGTTGCACTGCTGCTGAAACATAATATTAATGCCAGTAAAGTAAGTGTAGCCAAGTCGGGCTACAGCGTTTATGTCGCCAGGCAAGATTTTTCGACTGCAGTGGATCTGATCACTATCTATAACTTTCCATCAAAACCGCGAATTGAGATTGCGGAGATGTTCCCGGCCGATGCGCTAATTTCATCACCACGTGCCGAAGTGGCAAGGATATATTCAGCTATCGAGCAGCGTCTGGAACAAACATTGAATCAGATTAGTGGCATCGTGTCGTCACGGGTACATGTCAGCTATGATATAAGTAATATCGATGCAGAAAAAAAGGGAAGGCCGACACATATTGCGGTGCTGTTACGTTACGATACGGCACAGGTCGCGTCGGAGAATTTAATTTTCGATGCGACAAGGTTAGTTAAAAACAGCTTTGCGAATGTTGATTATGACAACATTTCGGTGGTAATGACCCCAGTACCTGAAGTCTGGCAATTACCACCGGCACCAGTGCAGCAATATCATTCTCAATATAGTGTACTGATTACCGTTACAGTCGCCATACTACTGCTTATCACTGTTTTTATTCTTGCTGATAAACGACGGTTGATAAATAAAGATAACCTGAAAAAGAAAAAGTAGAGCATCGCCGTGTATTTAACCAATACAGACAAGATTATAACCGACCCTGTCTTGTGGATTCACCCCTTAAGATCAGGTGTGCCGGATATCTGCTACAGGGGAATACCCCGCGGAATTATCAATGCCATACTGGTGAAACAATTTTCACTTGATGACGCCATCCCCCTGGCTGGGGGAGACAATTTAACCCGCATGGTTATTGATAATTGGTACCGGTTACGCGAGGTGGCATGGTATATGGCTTGCCAGCGTTATCGAACGGCGCTGCAGGAGGTTCAGGACCACGAGCTGTTGAGCACGAAAGCACGCGGCTTTATGCTGATCAATATTGTGCCTGCACGCAACTGGGGCAATGAAATCGTTGGCACACAACAATTATGGCAGCGGGCTTATGCCGAGCTTTTCCCACTGCTTATATTACTACCCGCAGGAATAGTTAAGCGTATACCGTTGCTGTTTCCGCAACAGATTATTGATTCTTCTTCCGCTGACAGCAGTGAGTTTGACCCGCTGTTATTTAAAATGGCGATTCAGCATGCAAGAAAATATCCTGACAGAGTTTGAATTAAATGCGATTGAAGATACGCTGCTGACCAGGGATTATCTGGCGAAGAAAAAACGTGTAAGAAATATTGAAGAGGCGGTGAAATATGGCGCACGCAAAATCATCAATGATGCCTGGTCGCAAGGTGAAGAGATTAAACAGCAGGCGTTTAATGATGGTTTTGAAATGGGATTAATTTACTGTATTGAGCATATCGTAAACTATTTCAACGCGGTTGAAAATGAGCATGCGAGGTTGCAGGCTATATTACAGCAAGAAATTCTCGACATAATGGATGAGAGCTTCCGCGATAATACGCTGTTTATGAATGTAGTCATTGACTGGTATAAGAAAAATGGTGCCGATAGTGGTGTTGAAGTTGTTATTTCACTGCCCCAGCATCAGAAATCGCTGGCTGAGAAGCTTTGTACAAAGCTTCGTGCTTATCTGCTTTATGAACCCAGGGTTGTATTTCACCAGTACAGTTATTATCAGGTAAAGAAAGGCGATCAGTTGCTACAGTTTAATGCCGATGAATTTACTGCGGGGCTGGTTTATCGACTGGTCGACAATAATGAAGATATCGGCGAACGGCTCAGAAAAATAAGTGCTGATTCATTGCATAAAATTCAATCACTGTTTTGATTTTAATCGATTTAAGGAAGGTTTATATGGATTATTATATAGTCGGTTCGCCGGTCAGTAATGTATCCCTTTTTGAGGCCCAGGATACGCCGGTAACAGGTCCCGTCGATGAAAATAATATTGAGCTAATGATGAAAGGGATGATTAACAGCTGGCGGCTGGAAATAATGCTGTCAGAAGGCGGTTGGTCGGAAGAGAGTAAAATCGAGTGGTAAGCAATCTGGTGTATTTTGTTAGCTGTTTTCTGCTGGTGCTATTGCTGGCAGGATGTTCAGCAACAAAAAGGCCTGCAGCGGCAGAGATAACATTGCCAGAATGTGCGGATATAACCGCGGTGGATATGAGTTCGCTGACTGCCGAGAGGCACTATGAAGATATGGTGAACTGTATTAAAAACCAACAGTTTAACAAAGCGTCCATTCATTACGCGATGGCTGGAGTAAAAACCTGGTATGATTATCTGGCCAGTCCGGGTTTAGTCAGCAAAGAACGACACCAGACGGAACTTCGTAAGCAGCTGGCCAGACTCAGTGAGCAGCAAAAACGGCTTTTCTGGGATGAGCTTAATATTGTTTTACGGGATGAAAAACGCCTGCAAGAACTCTGCTCTATGATTACGCCCTCTGAAACTAATAAAAGCTCAAAAATTCTTTTTGATAAAGCAAAAACAGGTTATTTGCATTGCAAAAAAGAAATAATATTCTGAGGTGTATAGATATATTTCAGGGTGATATCAGGTATATTACCCCGCCGTGTTTTTAGATTACTATAAAGTTATTTCTTTATACTGTTTGCTAATATCATGTTAGCGGATGGCTGGTAAGGCGCTTATAAATCGATAATTATCGTATGATTTCACATTTAAATTGACCCCGTTATGTTATCTTTTTTATAGTCGCACATCTGCCTGGCTTGTCATGCTTAGTCTTTGAGATGGCGCTGCAGCTGATAACATTTGTTAGAAAGCCTTGTTTAACAATAAATGGATAAATTGACATGGAAAATTATCGTTTCAGTGACTTTACCCTTTGTGGTGATCAGGTCCTGTATCACAATGACAGGATTGTTACTGTCCCACCTAAGGAAATGGCGGTGTTGCTGTTATTAGTTAAAAATGCAGGGGAGGTAATTACTAAAGATCATATCATCAGAGAAGTGTGGATGTAAGTATCCCGATAAAACGGTCCATTCACTTTTAGAGATCTTCCGACATACTGATTATGTCCTCTGAGGAGATCGCCATGCGTAAAGCCCGATTCACCGAACACCAGATCATTGCCGTTCTGAAGTCTGTCGAAGCCGGACGTACCGTTAAGGACGTCTGCCGCGAAGCGGCAATATCCGAAGCCAGCTATTACAACTGGAAAGCAAAGTACGGCGGAATGGAGGCTTCAGATATCAAAAAGATGAAAGATCTTGAAGACGAGAATCGTCGCCTGAAGCAGATGTTCGCCGACCTGAGTCTGGAATGCCGGGCGCTGAAGGACGTTATCGAAAAAAAGCTCTAAAACCAGCGATAAAGCGGGAGCTTGTCAGCTATCTGACTGCACAATTTTCCATGAGCATCCGCCAGGCATGCAGGACAGTATCGCTGAGCAGGACGGTGTATTTTTATCAGCCCGATACCCGGCGTGATGAACCGGTGATCCTGGCGCTGACTGAACTGGCAGAACGCTATCCGCGATACGGATTTAAGAAGCTTTTTCAGGTACTTCGCAGGCAGGGTAACGCCTGGAATCATAAGCGTGTTCACCGGATTTACTGCCTGCTGAAACTCAATTTTCGCCGCAAGGGGAAACAACGTCTTCCGGTGCGCAATCCGGCTCCTCTGGCAACGCCGGAAGCACTCAACCAGAGCTGGTCGATTGATTTTATGCACGACGCGCTGACATGTGGGCGACGTTTTCGGACTTTCAACGTCGTGGATGATTTTAACCGTGAGGCTCTGGCCATAGAAATTGACCTGAATATCCCGGCGCAGCGGGTTGTGCGGGTGCTGGACAGGATAGTGGCAAACCGTGGATATCCGCTGAAGATGCGGATGGATAACGGCCCGGAGCTGATATCACTGGCTCTGGCACAATGGGCTGAGGACCATGGCGTGATGCTGGAATTTATCAGGCCAGGCAAACCGACACAGAATGCCTTTATCGAACGCTTTAACCGGACGTACCGGACAGAAATCCTGGATTTTTATCTGTTCAGAACGCTGAATGAAGCACGGGAAATCACAGAGCGCTGGCTGACGGAATACAACAGCGAGCGGCCTCATGAATCCCTGAATAACCTGACGCCGGAAGAATACCGGCTGATGGCTGAAAAACCGGAACTCTCAAAAAGTGTGTGGAACTAAAACAGGTATGCTTACATGGAAAGGGGGGGAGGTTTCTGATGAATCTCTCTCCCGTTGCATATATGTTCTGAGGAAATTACTTGGCGAGAGTTCATCATATCGTTATATTAATACGGTATATGGCAAGGGTTACCTTTTCGTAATGAACGTAACCCGGGTTGCGCGGTTAGCCGGGGAAGAAAAGATCGATAAGAAGGATACTCTGGCTATTTTCCCCTTTGTAATGCAAGACAAAACGTTGTCGATGATGATATTTGATTTTATTATCAATCACAGCGCGATTTTTGAGGAAAAGGGCTTTCGCTTTTTGCCATCAGTATTAACGGTAAATAGCCATAATCTGACCGAAAGCTTTAATAGTCTGAGGGCGACTGGAGTCCGTTATTTTCTGACCGGCATTGAACTGAAAACCGGGTCAGATACTGTTATCAAAGTGGAACTTATTGATAGCACGTTGTTAACCGTGGTTTTTCGTGATTCGGTGGTGCTGTCTGATGATAACTCTATTAACCTCGTAAGATTTAATAATATTGTTTCCTTGTTGCTGCATAAAATATCTCATTGCGAAACTAAAGAATTTGCTAAAGCGCTGGTTTCTGCTAACAATAAGCTATGCCAGATAAAGAGTCATTATAACAACTACTCTTTTTTTCTTTACGAGTATTATAAAAACATTGATTCGAACTCTTTGTTGCTGGGTAATTATGATTCCATCACGTTATGTCATCTTGCAGGTTGCTATTTTTCTCTCGCCAGTCTCGGTTTGATGAAGTATGAAAAGGCGGAGGAAATAATTACGCTAATTACCGATAAAGTCCTGGTTGATGAGCCTTGTAATGCGCTGGCCATTTCGATGAAAACGCTAATGTGCCGCGATATGTATACCAGGAAGAAGGAATCAGATTTTCAGCTGGCGATAATCCTGTCTCCATTAAGTGCCGAAGTTTACTACTATTATGCCTGCTACCTGGTTCAGAATCAGCAGTACGATAAGGCGCAAATTATGACCGGGGTGGCCCTGTCGCTGAATTCTGACTTCTTCGCCGCAAAAATATTGCACGCTGTTATCCTGACGCTGGTCGGCGATACGACGGCAGCGATCGCCTATGCGACTGAAATGAAAGGCTGCGACAGCTCCTGTGATATTATTATTAATTGTTTACTGGCCATTTTGTTTGCCAGATGCAGTCAAATGGATAAGGCTACTGCCTGTCTGCATGAAGTGAAGCATTATCGCGATTCCTGTGCTTTTGTCGGTTGTTGCTATGAAGCAGTAACCAGCCAACAGGGAGGGGAGGCGATGAAGAAAGTGAAACGACTGCAAAATATGCCGCAAATTTCTCTGCCAAAAAAATCGGTCTACTGGATGCCACTTTTTGACTGATTCCACCGACAGCGTCACTAAGGATATCTGACCGGTATCATCCCCCAATCCCTGTATGTTTACTATTTCTGTTAATAGTCAACATACAGGTTTTTTTTGCCCGTCCCTCTTCATCATAATTCATTCAACTTTGAGCGAAATATGATAGTCAGTTTATGGCGCTTAAATCATATATAAACTAATAATTAAAATGACTGAGGTTGATAAATTATTAATTAGATCAATAAATGATTTTATTTGCAGTTATTGATTGTCTATAAACCAATACTACTACGCGGACAATTGCTGGCAGTATGGATAGGGAGTAAATATGGAGATTTTTCAGAACTCGACAGTCAATGCCGTCCCGATACCTGAGCACCCCGTTAATGGTATTCAAACGCAAGTTTCCAATATCAGTAATCAATCTGATGGCTTGCAACTGAAAGAAACACAAATAACATTTGATTCCCCCCTGACCGCCCAACCCCCTCCTGCTATCCGCGGTCTTATCTGGAAAAAACTGGTGACGGTATGCAATTTTATTCAGCGCTGGGGGCCTAATCAGTTTATCTTTCAACTTGGCCCGCAGATAAAAGTGGGCCAGGTTGATCTTAAATTTACCCCAACCTTAGTCGTGTCTGGAACGACCATCGCATTTTATCCCGTTCATACTGAAGTCGGTAAAATCCTGGATATAGGTTCTTCCCTCGCCAACGGTTATGCATTGATCGTCAAGCAGTTTGGCTTTGAATATGATTTTAACAATCACGCTTTAAGCTATAACCGACAACAGCTGGCCAGGATTGAATGCGATATCCCGGCTATCTTCTCCGGACTCTATAAACCTCTGCAACTCACGCTGGCGCTGGAAGTGGGCACCACCAATAAGACCACCACGCTGGGGCGATCGATACAACATGCAATCCAGGATTTAACAACCATTGTCCCGGCAAAAGCGGTTCTGCTGGCGCAGGCTTATAATCAGGCCGGGATTATCGGGCCATTAATCGGTTTGCTGGGGACATCGGCTATTCTGGATGGTTTAATCGACAGTGCCTTGCCCGGAACTCATGAGCGTAACAGTAGCCTGTGGTTTGGCTTTAGCTTTGGCTATGCTGATCTTAATCAGATGTTAATACCCGATATCAATAAATTGGGTAACGATAAAAAAGGCGTTAACTTAATAACGGCATTTTATGCCCGTAATATGCAGGCGATGACTTATGATTTTCAAAACGCTGAAGTCACTGTTCCACCGATCATCCAATTGCTGTTTGGCCACTATTACAAAAGCGCCATCCAGTTTGTTCGCGATGCTTTAAAAGCGCGTGGGGTCCTGAGCCAGGAGCTACGGGAAAAAGCAAATAAGGGCATTATTACCCCGACAATGCAGCAACAAATCAATGAGATAAGCGATCATGTCATTACAGAGCTGAATAACGTGGTAGTGAATAGTATTAACAGCGAAGACAATACCACTCTGCAAAGTGTGATGGATGTTATTAATAAAAGTTTCGGCTTTGTTGATGAACGATCGCCGCCGCCTTCTGGGGAAAGTGAAAGTGGCAGTGAAAAGAGTGCTGATGTCATCAACACAAAGATTTAGCATGTTATTACAGATATAAAAAAGAAGCCCGGTCAGGGCTTCTTTCTGGTGATATTCTAACCGACGCCATGATTAACGCATGGTAACAAACTCTTCCGCGCCGGTCGGGTGGATAGCGACAGTGTTGTCGAAGTCTTTCTTGGTGGCGCCCATTTTCAGCGCCACGGCGAAGCCCTGCAACATCTCATCCATACCGTAGCCGATACCGTGGATGCCGACAATTTTCTCATCTTTACCGACGCAAACCAGCTTCATACGGCAAGGCTGACGATGCTGGGTAACGGCGGTATACATAGCGGTAAACGCCGATTTATATACTTTGACCTCATCGTCGCCATACTGCTCACGCGCTTGCGGCTCGGTCAGACCCACGGTGCCAATTGGCGGATGGCTGAATACCACGGTTGGTACATTGCTGTAGTCCAGATGCTCGTCCGGCTTGTTGTTAAACAGGCGTTCGGAAAGACGGCGACCGGCGGCGACCGCCACTGGCGTCAGCTCCACCGCACCGGTATTATCACCGACGGCAAAAATGCCTTTTACGTTGGTATTCTGATACTTATCGACGCTGATATAGCCTTTGTCATTCAGCGCTACACCGGTAACCTCAAGATTCAGATTATCTGTTGCAGGTTCACGGCCAATCGCCCATACCAGACAGTCGACTGTCTGCTCTTTGCCGTTTTCCAGCTTCAGCGTCAGGCTGCCGTCGGCATTTTTGACAATCGCCTGCGGGATGGATTCAGTGTGCAGCGTCGGGCCTTCGGTATTCATCACTTCAACCAGCGTATCAACGATCAGCGGATCGAAAGTACGCAGCGGCGCATGTTTACGCACAAACAGATGCGTTTCAGAACCCAGTGCGTTCAGTACGCCAGCAATTTCCACCGCGATATAGCCCGCACCGACGACCGCGGTGCGTTTTGGCAGCGCGTCCAGCTCAAAGAAGCCGTCAGAGTCGATGCCATATTCTGCGCCAGGGATTGAAGGATGGCTGGGACGTCCGCCGGTGGCGATCAGAATATGGTCGGCAGTAATTTTTTCGCCGTTAACTTCAACGGTGTGCGCATCAACAAAACGCGCGTAGCCCTTGATAACATCCACTTTATTTTTACCTAATACGTTATCGTATGAGGTGTGGATACGATCTATATAGGCGCTGCGGTTCTTAATCAGAATATCCCAGTTGAACTGGTTTACCGTGGTATCGAAGCCGTAATCCGGACCATACTGATGGATAGCTTCAGCGATCTGCGCGGCATGCCACATCACTTTCTTCGGTACGCAACCCACGTTGACACAGGTGCCGCCAAGATCTTTTGCTTCGATCAGCGCACATTTCTGGCCATACATGGCTGCGCGGTTAATGGATGCGATGCCGCCGCTGCCGCCACCGATTGCAAGATAGTCATAATGTCTGGTCATTAAACCTGTTCCATAAGTTGTGTAGGAAATTGGCATAGAGTGTAACGCTACTCGGCGGATTGCCGCAAAGTTTGCGTCTATGGTTGTGATAGGGTAGGGATAATAAGTAAAACCTGGAATTATGCATCATGGAACTTCTTTTCCTCGGCACCTGTGCCGGTGCTCCCAGCCGGGAGCGTAATGTCACTGCAATCGCGCTGAACCTGGCGGATAACCACAGCGGTGGATATTGGTTGTTTGACTGCGGCGAAGGCACCCAGCATCAGATGATGCGCAGTCCGCTCAAACCGGGAAAGCTGGAAAAAATCTTTATCACCCATCTGCATGGCGACCATATCTTTGGCCTGCCCGGACTGCTGACCAGTCGTTCGATGGGCGGTGTCAGCACGCCGTTAACCCTCTATGGCCCACCGGGGATCAAAGCCTTTGTCGAAACCACGCTCAGCCTTAGCGCTTCTTATGTCACTTTTCCGCTGGAAATTATTGAGATAGCGGCGGGAGAGGTGTGTGATGACGGGCAGATGCGCGTTACGGCGTGGCCCATGTCGCATGTGATTGAATGTTATGGCTTTCGCATTGAACAGCATGATAAACCGGGGCCGCTGGATGCGGAGCGGCTGAAAGCCGATGGGATTCCGGCCGGTAGCTGGTTTCAGCAGTTAAAGCGCGGTGAAACCGTGTTGCTGCCGGACGGGCGCGAGGTGTGCGGGCGGGATTATCTTGGCCCTTCGACTAAAGGCAAGTCGCTGGCGATATTTGGCGATACTGCGCCAACGCCGCTGGCTGGCGAGATGGCGGCGAATGTGGATGTGATGGTGCATGAGACCACGCTCGAAGCCGCCATGGCGGAAAAAGCCAATGGCCGTGGACACTCCACTACGGTGCAGGCGGCAACGGCGGCTAAACTGGCCGGCGCCAGACGACTGATCGCCACCCATTTTAGTGCGCGCTATGGTTTTGCCGACTGCGAAAAGTTACTGGCGGAGTGCCGGGAGATCTTTCCCGCGACAGAATTGGCGCGGGATTTTGCGGTATTTACGGTCTAGGGGATATTACTCAGGCACCAGCATATTCACGCTGGTATGACCGGTTCCGGCTGGCACCAGGATCTTATGCAGCCACGGCAGCAGGTCACGCATCTGCTGTTCCAGTTTCCACGGTGGATTGATTACAATCATTCCGGACGCGGTCATGCCACGCTGATCGCTGTCCGGACGCACCGCCAGCTCAATCTGCAGAATATTACGGATGCCGGTTGCTTCCAGTTCTTTACACATACGTTTGATTTGCTGGCGCAATACCACCGGATACCACAGCGCAAATACGCCAGTGCTAAAGCGTTTATGGCCTTCATGAATGCCTTTTACCACGTCCTGATAGTCCGTTTTCAGTTCGTAAGGCGGATCGATCAGAATCAGACCACGACGCGAATGCGGCGGCAACTTAGATTTCAGCTGCTGATAACCGTCCGCTTTTTCGGTACGGGCACGGCTGTCTTTCGCAAACTCAGTACGCAGCATCGGGTAATCACTGGAGTGCAGTTCTGTCATCTGCAACTTATCATCTTCGCGCAGCAGATGGCGGGCAATCAGCGGCGAGCCAGGATAGAAACGTAGTTTGCCATTCTTATTCAGATCTTTAACCGCGCTGATATAGGGCAGCAACGCTGCCGGTAAGTCATCCTGCTGCCAGATACGGGCGATGCCTTCCAGATATTCGCCAGTGCGCTCTGCATGTTCACTGCTTAACTGATAACGTCCGGCGCCCGCATGGGTGTCGAGATAAAGGAAAGGTTTCTCTTTCTCTTTCAGCGCTTCGATGATCAGGCTTTGCACGGTGTGCTTGAGGACGTCGGCGTGGTTGCCGGCATGAAAACTGTGGCGATAACTAAGCATAACTTTGATGATATCCGGTGCGTTCCTGACGAAGCAGGAGAGGTGCGGTCGCTGCGCAGATGGGACGGGCGCATGTATGACCATAGTATACCAGGAAGCGCGACAAAATGCCGAAATATAGCCGTCATACTTCAGGCTGCAGGTACGTTGGTTGCGCGCGCTCACCCCAGTCACATCGTCGTCTGTGCTGCCGGGTGAGCGTCCTTGCCGCCTCCAGGCGTGGCTATATGCGCACAGGGATTTTTCCCGCAAGCGGCAGGCGGCCATTGAAATTCGCTACACTTAACCTCATCTTATTTAGATTGCGCGCGACATCGCGCCACCGACAACCACAAGGACTGCGCTATGACCAATCCGTTACTCTCTTCTTTTACGCTTCCTCCTTTTTCCGCCATCAAACCAGAACACGTTGTGCCAGCGGTACAGGCCGCCCTTGATGATTGCCGCGCAGCGGTAGAGCAAACCGTGGCTCAGGGCGCACCTTATAGCTGGGATAACCTGTGTCAGCCGCTGGCGGAAGTGGACGATCGCCTTGGTCGTCTGTTCTCGCCGGTCAGCCATCTGAACTCGGTAAAAAACAGCCCGGAGCTGCGCGAAGCCTATGAACAGACCCTGCCGCTGCTGTCAGAGTACAGCACCTGGGTCGGTCAGCATGAAGGGTTGTATCAGGCGTATCGCAATCTGAAAGAGGGCGACAGCTATGCTGCGCTCACTCTGCCGCAGAAAAAGGCGGTTGATAACGCCCTGCGTGATTTTGAGCTGTCAGGTATCGGCCTGTCGAAAGAGAAGCAGAAACGTTATGGCGAAATCGCCGCGCGTCTCTCGGAGCTGGGTTCGACCTACAGCAACAATGTGCTGGATGCCACGATGGGCTGGAGCAAGCCTGTCAGCGACGAAGCTGAACTCTCCGGGATGCCGGAAAGCGCGCTGGCCGCGGCAAAAGCTCAGGCGGAAGCCAAAGGGCAACCAGGCTGGCTGCTGACGCTGGATATCCCAAGCTATCTGCCGGTAATGACCTACTGTGATAACCAGGCGCTACGTGAAGAGATGTATCGCGCGTACGCGACCCGTGCTTCCGATCAGGGGCCGAATGCCGGTAAGTGGGATAACAGTGAAATCATGGCGGAAGAGCTGGCGCTACGTCATGAACTGGCGCAGCTGCTGGGCTTTGACTCGTATGCCGATAAATCACTGGCGACCAAAATGGCGGAAAGCCCGGCACAGGTTACCGACTTCCTGACCGATCTGGCGCACCGCGCACGTCCACAAGCCGAGCAGGAGATCGCGCAACTGCGCGCCTTTGCCGAACAAGAGCACGGCATCAGCGATTTGCAGCCATGGGATCTGACTTACTACGGTGAGAAGCAGAAACAGCATCTGTATGCCATCAGCGATGAGCAACTGCGTCCGTACTTCCCGGAAGAGCGCGCGCTGAATGGTCTGTTTGAAGTGGTCAAACGTATCTACGGCATCACCGCCAAAGAGCGTAAAGATGTGGATGTGTGGCATAACGATGTGCGCTTCTTCGATCTGTTCGATGAGAGCGGCGAGCTGCGCGGCAGCTTCTATCTTGATCTCTATGCCCGCGAACATAAGCGTGGCGGCGCGTGGATGGATGACTGCGTCGGCATGATGCGTAAAGCTGACGGTTCATTGCAGAAGCCGGTCGCTTATCTGACCTGTAACTTTAACCGTCCGGTTAACGGCAAACCGGCGCTGTTTACTCATGATGAAGTGACCACCCTGTTCCATGAGTTTGGCCATGGCCTGCACCATATGCTGACGCGCATCGAAACCCCGGGCGTTTCCGGCATTAGCGGTGTGCCATGGGATGCGGTCGAGCTGCCAAGCCAGTTTATGGAAAACTGGTGCTGGGAGCCGGAAGCGCTGGCGTTTATCTCCGGCCATTACGAAAGCGGCGAACCGTTGCCGCAGGAGCTGCTGGATAAAATGCTGGCGGCGAAAAACTACCAGGCGGCGCTGTTTATTCTGCGTCAGCTGGAGTTCGGTCTGTTTGATTTCCGTCTGCATGCCGAATTCGATCCGGCGAAAGGCGCACAGATTCTGCAGATGCTGGCAGAGATTAAGCAACTGGTGGCGGTGGTACCAGGCCCGTCGTGGGGGCGTTTCCCGCATGCCTTTAGCCATATCTTTGCCGGTGGCTATGCGGCAGGTTACTACAGTTATCTGTGGGCGGACGTGCTGGCGGCTGATGCTTACTCGCGCTTTGAAGAAGAGGGCATTTTCAACCGTGAAACCGGTCAGTCTTTCCTTGATAACATCCTGACGCGTGGCGGTTCTGAAGAGCCAATGGAGCTGTTCCGCCGCTTCCGTGGCCGCGAGCCGCAACTGGACGCGATGCTGGACCATTACGGCATTAAGGGATAACGCTTCGCGTGAAGATCTGTTTACTCAATGAAGCAGGCGCCGATAGTGGCGCCTTATCTGTTTTAGCGCAGCGCTGGCAGCTGGAGCATGACGACGATGCGGTGATGGCGCTGGTGATGACGCCTGAGCATCTGGAACTGCGTAAGCGTGACGAGCCAAAGCTGGGCGGCATTTTTGTCGATTTCGTCAGCGGCGCGATGGCGCATCGCCGCAAATTTGGTGGTGGTCGCGGTGAAGCGGTGGCGAAAGCGGTTGGCATTAAGCGCGGTTATCTGCCGGATGTGGTGGATGCCACCGCCGGACTGGGGCGTGATGCCTTTGTGCTGGCGTCAGTAGGCTGCCATGTGCGCATGCTGGAGCGTAATCCGGTAGTGGCTGCGTTACTGGATGATGGTCTGCAACGTGGCTATCAGGATGCGGAAATTGGCGGCTGGCTGCGCGAGCGCCTGACGCTGTTGCATGTCTCCAGCCTGTCGGCGCTAAGCGAGATTACGCCACGTCCGGATGTGGTCTATCTGGATCCGATGTATCCGCATAAGCAGAAAAGCGCGCTGGTGAAGAAAGAGATGCGGGTGTTTCAGACGCTGGTTGGCGCCGATGATGATGCCGATGGTCTGCTGGCGCCAGCGCGTCAGCTGGCAAAGAAGCGGGTAGTGGTAAAACGACCTGATTACGCGCCGCCGATGGCCAATGTGGCAACGCAGTCTGCGGTGACCACCAAAAGCCATCGCTTTGATATCTATCCACCCATCGGTTAACCCACCTTCCCCCACATAGTGGGGGAAGGCCGGGCAGCGACTACGATCTACTTCTACTCGTCTTCGTCCTCATCGCGCAATGGCACAATCAGCATATCAATATGCACGGTGTTGATCAGCTGACGCGCAGATGACATCAGTTTGCTCCAGAAGTCCTGGTGATGGCCGCAAACCACCAAATCGACGTCATATTTCTTAATGGCATCCACCAGCACCTGACCTAAATCGCCGCTGCCACTGAGGGTTTCGCTCACGGTATAGCCCGCGTTCTGCGACAGTTCAGTCAGCGCATTGTGCGTCTCTTCAGAGATACGTTTCTGCATATCGCCGAGATTGACATCAATCAGGCCGGTGTAGAGATCGGAATAGTTCACATCAACATGAATCAGCGACACTTTTGCGTCATACGGGCGTGCCAGCGAAACTGCTTTCTCGACCAGCAGTTTACTTTCCGGGGAAAGGTCTACTGCAATCAGGATGTGTTTATAAGCCATAATTAAACTCCTTCCATTAGATGTGCGATCTGCCAGACAGAGGGCTATTCTGTCCTGTCACAAGTTGCTGAAATCCATTGCGAGGAATGCGCGCGATGGTCGCCGCAGATTTCATTCTGTTACTGGTGCATCGCGTTATGCTGCCTGCGACACTTTGTTATGTCATCAGTATAGCGTTAATTGTTAACAGATGTTGTTTAGCGGCGCACCCTTTGCGACCGCGATCAAAATGAATTTTTTTCCACTTTCGCATAACAGCTAAAACATCGCTGGAAAAAATTTGATCAGATCTCCTACACTGGGTTATGACGGTCTCAAATCCATCTGTGGTCGCCATTCTCTTTTAAAAACATTCGGTCCGGTTCAATAGTGGTTTGGCAAGATACCGTTGGCTGTATTCAGCGCAGTCTGCTGAAAACTTTCCTGTGGTATTGCCGGGAGGGGATCATGATCAGCACCATCGCACTGTTTTGGGCACTATGTGTGGTTTGTTTAGTGAATATGGCGCGTTATTACTCTTCTCTGCGCGCATTACTGGTGGTGCTTCGCGGCTGCGATCCATTGCTTTATCAATATGTTGATGGCGCCGGATTCTTCACTTCTCATGGTCAGCCGAGCAAACAGGTACGCCTTGTGCGTTATATCTGGGCGCAACGCTATCGCGATCATCATGACGACGAGTTTATCCGCCGTTGTGAACGTGTGCGTGGGCAATTTATTCTGACCAGCGCACTCTGTGGCTTAGTGATGATTAGCCTGCTGGCATTGGCGATATGGCACTGAAGCGGGCGGGGAATAAAAAAGGGCGGCATCGCTGCCGCCCCTGTTCAGACTGAGTTGAATTAAATCAATTGCAATGCAATCCAGTACAACCCGCCGGAAAGCAGTATCGAGATTGGCAGGGTTAATACCCACGCCAGCGCGATATTCTTAATGGTGCGACTCTGCACGCCGCCGCCATCAACCAGCATGGTACCAGCAACGGAAGAGGAGAGGATATGGGTGGTGGATACCGGCATACCGGTATAGCTGGCCACACCAATTGACACTGCCGCCGTCAGCTGCGCCGACATGCCTTGCGCATAAGTCATCCCTTTCTTACCGATTTTTTCGCCGATAGTGGTCGCCACACGACGCCAGCCCACCATGGTGCCCAGTGATAATGCCAGCGCCACCGCAACAATAATCCAGACTGGCGCATATTCCACGGTGTTCAGCAGATCGCCTTTCAGCTTGTTGAGGAAGCGTTGGTCATCGGCGTTGGTTTCCGGCAGTTTCGCCGCTTTATCGGCGGTATCGGAAATACACATCAGCAGACGACGCATCTGTGCACGCTGGTCGACATTCAGCGCATCGTAACTCTGCAGATTATTCAGCAGGCCCTGCGCACGTTGAATCGCCCCCAGCGCACGTGCGCTGTCGCAATGGAATGCCTGCGGGCCAGACGGCACCTGTTCTGGTGTCGGCAGTGCCGGTGGCGTCATCTGAATGATATGCGTCAGCGTAGCGCTATGCTGCTGGTAATACTGTTCCAGATGGTTGACCGCATCGCGAGTACGCGTGATGTCATAACCGGAGGAGTTCATATTAACCACAAAGCCAGCCGGCGCGACGCCAATCAGCACCAGCATAATCAGACCAATGCCTTTCTGACCATCATTGGCGCCGTGTGAGTAGCTGACGCCGATAGCGGAGACGATCAGGGCAATACGCGTCCAGAATGGCGGTTTTTTCTTACCGTCAATCTTCTCGCGATCGGCTGGCGTCATATGGATACGGCTACGCTTTTTGGTGCCGCTCCAGTAGCGACGCAACAGGAAGATCAAACCACCTGCTACAATCAGACCGATAATTGGCGATAAAATCAACGACATAAAAATACCGATCATTTTAGGGATATTCAGCGCATCAACCACCGAGGTGCCAGTCAGCAACGCGTTGGTCAGACCGATACCAATAATGGCGCCGATCAGGGTATGGGAGCTGGACGCAGGCAGACCGAAGTACCAGGTGCCTAAGTTCCAGATAATTGCAGCGAGCAGCATGGAAAAGACCATAGCCAGCCCGTGAGCCGATCCTACATTGAGCAGCAGATCGGTAGGGAGCAAGTGGACAATTGCGTAAGCAACGCTTAAACCACCC
Organism: Winslowiella toletana; assembly: GCF_017875465.1. Classification (NCBI taxonomy): domain Bacteria; kingdom Pseudomonadati; phylum Pseudomonadota; class Gammaproteobacteria; order Enterobacterales; family Erwiniaceae; genus Winslowiella; species Winslowiella toletana. The sequence goes on along the minus strand of NZ_JAGGMQ010000001.1, from coordinate 2,143,677 downwards.
AGTAACACACCAAAAAAGTTAAATACACCGGCCATAACTACCGCTAACTGCGATCGCATTGCACGAGTATAGATGACAGTCGCCACTGCATTGGCAGTATCATGGAAACCGTTAATGGCTTCATAAAACAGCACAAACATCAGAGCGAGTACTAATAACAGGCCGGTATGGTAATCAAGACCAGCAAACAGATGTAGCATAAGCGTTACGCCATTTTGGAGGACATGAACGCGGCGCATTATCAGCGACAAACCGCGCCGGGGGAAAGGGAAATATAGACTTTTTTTGATATTAAAGCGCATTAAACCCAGATTTTTCGCTAAAAAAAGCCTGTAAATTAAATAGTTACATTGTGTTACTTTCACTACACTTTTGTTACGCTGGCATCACTGGCAGCAACTCTCTACAATCAGCGTTTTTTGCCAGCCGGCAGGAGTGAGTTGTGGAAAAGTTTGACGTTATCATTATTGGCGCAGGGGCTGCAGGCATGTTCTGCGCCGCACAGGCAGGCCAGCGTGGTCGCCGCGTGCTGTTGCTGGATAACGGCAAAAAGGCCGGGCGTAAAATTCTGATGTCCGGCGGCGGGCGCTGCAACTTCACCAATCTGTATACCGAACCGGCGGCCTATCTGTCGAACAACCCGCACTTCTGTAAATCAGCGCTGGCGCGCTATACCCAGTGGGATTTTATCGATCTGGTTAATCGCCATGGTATCGCCTGGCACGAAAAAACGCTGGGTCAGCTGTTTTGTGACGACTCGGCGCAGCAGATTGTTGAGCTGCTGCTGAAAGAGTGTGAGCAGGGCGGTGTGACGGTGCGTTTGCGCAGCGAAGTGATCAGCGTTGAGCGCGACGACAATGGCTATACTCTGCAACTGAATGGCGCGGCGGTGCAGGCGGAAAAACTGGTGATCGCCAGTGGCGGCCTGTCAATGCCGGGACTCGGCGCCACGCCGTTCGGCTATAAGCTGGCGGAACAGTTTGGCCTGCGCGTTTTCGCGACCCGCGCCGGACTGGTGCCTTTTACTCTGCATAAACCCTTACTGGACCATTTGCAGGCGCTCTCCGGCGTATCGCTGCCGACGGTGATGACTGCGGAAGACGGTACGGTATTTAAAGAAGCGATGCTGTTTACCCATCGCGGCCTGTCGGGACCGGCGGTATTGCAACTCTCCAGCTACTGGCAGCCGGGTGAGTTTGTCTCTGTTGACCTCTCGCCGGGTCAGGATCTTGACAGCTTTATTAATGCTGAGCGCAGCGAGCACCCTAATCTCAGCCTGAAAAACAGTCTGGCAAAAGTGCTGCCGAAGCGTTTAATCGAAGTGCTGCAAACCCTGCAGACGGTGCCGGATGTCACGCTGAAGCAGCTGAACAGTCGTCAGCAGAGCGAGCTGGCGGCGGCGCTGCATCAGTGGCGCGTGCAACCCAATGGTACCGAAGGTTATCGCACTGCCGAAGTGACGCTGGGCGGCGTCGATACCACCCAGCTGTCATCCAAAACCATGGAAGCGCGTGATGTACCCGGTTTGTACTTTATCGGAGAAGTGGCCGATGTCACTGGCTGGCTGGGCGGTTATAACTTCCAGTGGGCGTGGAGCTCGGCATGGGCTTGTGGGCAGGCGGTTTAGATTTCGATACTCTGGGCTGGATAAGAGTTCAGTATCCAGCACTCCTGATGCAGATAGTTGACAGCAAGAAGGTTGAGATACTGTTCTTTTAAGGACATCAGCGTCAGCGGATTATTCATATCACGTTGCTGGTCACCCGCAGAAATGCTGGCAATATGTTCAGCTTTTAAAATCTGCAACCTTGCTGGCACATCAAAAATAACCTCAACCCGTCCTCATCAACCGCGCCTTACGTTTCAGCGACATCAGATACCCTATAGCGCCACAGCTGGCAATAAACCACGGGATAAACTGCACCAGCGCGGAATCGCTGCCGCTGATTAACTGCAAATTATTAATCGCCAGAATAATCGTGGCCGACATCGCGGTCAGTGCCGCCAGCGGCGCCCAGAACACCTGCCAGGCGCTGTGATTATGGTTGGCGGTGTGACGGAAAAACATAATCACTGCGGCGGAAACACCGACCTGAAGCACTAATATCGACAGCGTAGCGATAGCCGAACCAAAGGCAAAAATATGCACCATCGGATCCATATTGGTGCTGCCCATCCCCGCCAGCAACAGCAACAGAATCACACTGTGCGCATGGCTGGCATTGTGCGGCGTACCGTTAGTCGGATGGGTGCTGCACAGCTCTTTCCAGATCAGGCCATCCCGGCTGATGCTGAAAATATAGCGCGAAATATTGTTATGGAACGCCAGCGCGGCGGCAAACAGACTGGTAATCAACAGTACCGACATGGTTTCCACCGCCCACTGGCCGACATACTGACGGGTAATATCAAAAATAAAGTTGCCGGGATCTTTACGGGCAATCTGCGCTATCTGATCAAAACCATATGCCTGTACCAGCGACCAGCTGGTAAAGCAGAAAAACACCGTAATAATCAGCAGGGCGCAGAGGGTGGCGCGCGGGACGGTTTTATGTGGTTCACGGCACTCTTCAGCATAGATGGCGGTTGACTCAAAACCGATAAACGAGGCAATGGCAAAAATAAAGGCGATGCCAAGATTGCCCTGCATAAACACGGAAGGTTCAAACGAGCTGAAGTTCAGCGCTCCCTCTTTTTTCACCAGCAGCATAACGTCGGTCAGCAGGACAATCGCCACCTCCGCCAGCATCAGTACGCCGAGCAGTTTGCCGCCAACTTCGACCCGTTTGATGCCTAACATCCACGCAATCACGGTAAATAACATGCTCAGCGCCCACCAGGGGATCGACAGCGCAAGATGCTGCTCAAGGAACAGCTGGGTAAAGAAACCGAGCATGGCGATAATTGCCGTCTGGATTGACAGATAGGCGATCAGCGCCAGTACTGAAGCGGAGGCGCCCCAGTTTTCGCCCAGACCTTTTGATATATAGGTGTAGAAAGCACCGGCATCATTCACATAGCGGCTCATCGCGATATAGCCCACCGAGAAGATCATCAGAATGAGGCAGGCCATAATATAGATAGCCGGAATGCCGCCGCCGTTGCCGGTAAAAATAGCCACCGGCAGCCCACCCACCACACCGGTCAGGGGCGAAGCGGCTGCAACCACAAAGAAGACCAGAGAAAATAAGCCCAGGGTATTTTTTCGTAAACCGTTCGTGTTGCTCATCGCCAGCGCCCTATCTGCAAGTGAATATAGGTATGCATCATTTCTCAGCAGCAACAGCGGAGGATAGAAAAAATCGGACAGCAGCAGAGTGCAACAGATGCACCGTTTTAGTGCTACTTTGCGCTAACCTGACGCTAACTTAGTTGTAACGGATGCGTTCTCCATAGGCGGCAAACAGCGTACGCCGCTGGTAGTCAAGTGGGGTAGTGCTGACCAGCTTTTTGAACTCGCGCAGGAAGTGTGACTGGTCGCTGAAACCGAGGTCCAGCGCCAGGTCGGAAAACGAAATATTACCGCGCAAATGCAGGGTATTCAGCGCCGCCTGGCAGCGCATAATGCGGCCAAACGCCTTGGGCGACATGCCGGTATCATGGCGGAACTGGCGCTGAATCGTGCGGCAGGTATAGCCGGTCAATGCCTCCAGCTGTTCAATACGGATATTGCCTTTCTGTTGCAGAATGGTGCGAATAATTGACGCCGTCACCGTCGACGTTTTGCGCATCAGGCGTGGAGTAAAATGGGCATTAAACAGCGCGACCTGTTGTGAAAACAGCGGCGTGCGCAGGATCTGTTCGCAGGCCTGGCGCGCATCCGGCACCACATCAAAGAAATTAAATTCACGATCTGTCAGCTCTTCCGCCATTACATCGAGAAAGTCCGGGATCACGCCGGGCGCAAAGCGTACGCCGAAATAGCGATGGTTGCGGATCAGCGCCGCACTGCGTGCCTCCAGTGTGGTGCCGCATACCCGCGCCACCGGCTGCGCCGCATCGCAGTCAAAGACGATATCCACGCAGCCATCCGGTACCGCCAGCGTCAGGCTGGCCGATGGTGAAACCTCGAAACTGTAGAAGTGGGAAATCGCCGGGTTGTCAGAGTGCATCAGCGAATAATGCTGCGCCGCACTCAGCACAAACCAGGGCTGTTCCGGATGGATATCGACCGCATGTGACATAACAGAACCCCGCAATAAACAGGAAGACTCTCCATCACTGCAATTCGGGTGCCATCTCCCGCATGCGGTTTTTGCGCATGTCGCAAATGTTCAATACAGCCTGATGCCTGCCCCGTTATTTTCAGCAGGCAATGAAAACGTAACTCACTCATTTAACGGGGTAACTGGCATGTCTGACACCACTAAAATCGATTTTATCTATCTGTCGGAACAGGACATGATCCGCGCCGGGGTCACGGATATGCCCGCCTGTGTTGACACTATGGAAGAGATGTTCGGCCTGCTGTATCAGGGCGACTACCGCATGGCGGGTTCCAATAATGATTCGCACGGCGCGATGGTGACCTTTCCGGAAAATTCGCCGTTTCCAGCGATGCCTAAACCCACCGCCGACCGACGCTTAATGGCGATGCCGGCCTACCTCGGCGGCAGTTTCTGTACTGCGGGGGTAAAGTGGTACGGCTCCAATATTGCCAACCGCCAGAAAGGACTGCCGCGCTCGATTCTGATGTTCACGCTAAATGATGCCGATACCGGCGCGCCGCTGGCGCATATGTCAGCCAACCTGTTGTCGGCTTACCGTACCGGCGCGGTTCCCGGCGTGGGGGCGCGCCATCTGGCGCGCAAAGACTCGCGGGTGATTGGCCTGCTGGGGCCGGGCGTGATGGGCAAAACTGCCGTTGCGGCGTTTATCGCCGTCTGCCCGCAGATCGACACGATTAAGGTGAAAGGGCGCGGGCAGAAGAGCCTCGACAACTTTATCTCATGGCTGACGGTCACTTACCCGCAGATCACCCACATTCAGGTGGTCGACACGCTCGAAGAAGTGGTACGTGGCAGCGATATTGTGACCTATTGCAGTTCAGGGGAAGTTGGCGACCCGGCCAGTTATCCGCTAGTAAAACGCGAGTGGGTTAAACCGGGCGCATTTCTCGCCATGCCGGCGCTGTGCAACCTTGATGAAGGGATGGAGCAGGCGGATGTGCGAAAGGTGCTCGACAATACCGGCCTGTACCACGCCTGGTATGAAGAGGTGCCAAAACCGGCGCACCACACCATCCCGGTGATAGGCGTGCGTTTTATGGACATGCTGGCGGAAGGCAAACTCAGCCATGCGCAGTTAGAGGATATCGGCAAAATTATCGCCGGTGACGCGCCCGGCCGTCAGAACGACGACGAAATTATCATTATGTCAGTCGGCGGCATGCCGGTTGAGGATGTGGCGTGGGGCACCGTGGTGTATCGCAACGCGCTGGCAAAAGGTATCGGCATCAAACTAAACCTGTGGGAAACCCCGGTTCTCAGCTAATTAAGGAACAGCGCATGACCCGCATTACTAAAGTAAAGACTGGATCTGTTTTTGAGCAGCAGGCGAGTTATTCGCGCATTGTGGCGGTCGATAACTGGATTTATGTTTCCAATACCGCCGGGCGCAATCCGCATACGCAACAGATCCCGGAAGATATCAGCGAACAGACGCACCAGGTGTATGCCAATATTGCGCTGGCGCTGGCCGCAGTGGATGCCACGCTTGCTGATGTGGTGATGTCGCGAGTGTTTATTCAGCAGCCTGCCGATGTTCCTGTGGTGATGGCGATTATTGGCGAAAAGTTTCGCGGCGTGAATCCGGCATCAACGGTAACCTGCCCGCCGCTGGGGTCCACGGTATATAAAGTGGAAATCGAAGTTACCGCTTACCGCGGGGCATCGACCGCCGAAGTGGCAGAAATTACTGTCGCTGTTTAAAGCCCGCAGGAAGGTGTGTTATGGCCCCAAAAATAACTGCGGTTCAGAGCTGCACTGCGTTACCTGCCGCCACTACGGTGGTGATTATTGGCGCTGGGATCGTCGGACTGACCGCTGCCCTGACGCTGGCGGAGCGCAATATCCCGGTAGTGGTGGTAGAAAAAGGCCACATCGCCGGTGAGCAGTCATCGCGCAATCTTGGCTGGGTGCGCAAGACCAGCCGCGCTGCCGAAGATATCCCGCTGGCGCTGGCCTCGGATCGTTTATGGGCGGCAATGTCGCAGCGCGTGGCGTGTGATGTTGGCTACCGCCAGGCGGGGATTATGTTTATTGCCCGCAATGATGCGCAGATGGCGATGCATGAAGGCTGGCTGAAATCCGTCGCGCATCCTGGAGTGGATTCGCGGCTGCTCAGCCCGCAGGAGATTGCACAGCTGGTGCCCGGCGGGCGTGGCAACTGGCTGGGCGGGATCTATACACCGTCAGACGGCCGTGCAGAGCCGACGCTGGCTGCCAGCGCTATCGCCCGCGCGGCCATTGCTAAAGGGGCGGTGATCGTGGAGAACTGCGCGGTACGCTCGCTGGCTACAGCTGGCGGCAAAATCAGCGGCGTGGTGACAGAACAGGGTGAGATCCGTTGCGGGCAGGTGCTGCTGGCTGGTGGGTTATGGTCACGACGCCTGTTGGGAAATCAGGGGATTATGTTGCCGACGCTGCCGCTGATCTGTTCCGTGCTGCGCACCAGACCGATGGCCGGGCCGACCGATATTGCGGTGGGCGCACCGGACTTCTCGTTCCGCAAACATATCGACGGAGGCTTTATTATTACCCAGCGCGGTGCGCTGGATGCTTCGCTGACCCTGGACCATCTATTACTGGGAACCCGCTATCTGCCACAGCTGCGTGCGCAGCGCAGTTTCCTGCGTATTTCGCTCGGCAGGCCCTTCCTGCAGGATCTGGCGCTGCCGCGTCGCTGGCGTGCGACCAGCCGCTCGCCGTTTGAGCGCGTGCGCACGATGGATCCGCCCGCCAATCCGGCGCTGAATCAGGAGGCGATGACCAATCTGATTGCGGCATGGCCAGCATTTGCAACCGCAGAAATTGCTGACGCCTGGGCCGGGGTGATTGACGTCACGCCAGATTCTAATCCGGTAATTGGTGCGGTAGCGAAAATACCAGGCCTGACACTGGCGACCGGTTTTTCCGGGCATGGTTTCGGCACTTCACCAGCCGCCGGGCAACTGGCGGCGGATTTAGTTGCCGGTTACCCGCCGATTATCGATCCCGCTCCGTATCGGTTTGAGCGCTTTTGACCAGGGGAGCGTGATTTATTTTGACTAAAACCGGTAGTCAGCCTTGCTGCACAAACGTTCCAGACTGCGATCCCTGAAGTCTTCTAACATGTGCTTTTTACTGCAACAGACGAGAGACTGAACGGATGTTTGACACCAAAATCGCTTTTATTATCAGGAATGACCTGCCTGTCTGGCAGAGGCTGAACGTTGTCGCATTTCTGGCAACCGGCATTGCGGCAGCGGCGCCGGAAATAATGGGGCAGCCGTATATCGATGCGAAAGGGCATCACTACGGTAATATTTGCGGTCAGCCGATGCTTATTTTTGAAGCCGATCTTGCAGGTTTACAGTCTGCTCACCGTAAAGGCCTCGAGCGTGAAGTTATTCTTATTCCTTATGTACATGCCATGTTTTCAACCGGTCATGACGAAGCAAACCGCGAAATGTTTATGGCTGAAGATGCCGAAAATATGAATCTGGTTGGGCTTGCCATGCGCGCACCGAAAAAAATCGTGGATAAAGTCATTAAAGGATTGTCGCTGCATAAATAACGCAGCGGTACTTGTCTGCGGCAGCGGATGGCGCACAGCGTTTACAGGGAAGTAACCGGCACTGAAAATAGCGCTGCATCTGCACCGCGAAAACTTTAACTGTAATAAAGAGTGTGCAGCCTTACATTCAGATCGTTTAACTACAGTCCGGGATTCTTTGCAGAGCCACGGTTTACTACAGTTCCGGCTTTTATTTTGCTGTTTTTTTATACGAATTTAATGTGATTACATTTTTTTACCGACGCCGAATTCGTGATCTTAACCGCATTTCTCCCTCTGAAATCCTCCACCTGTACTTTAGTCACTTTAGCCATATCAGAGTGTTTTTTTGCTCTAATAAAATTTAGGCGCAAAAAAGCTGGTTTTTATTCCATGACGAAATAAAACAACTGTTTTCAAATCAGTTTTCTAGGATTATCCTCAAAGAAAAGCGGTTAAAACAGCCAAATTTGACATTAATCGAAAATATTAATTTCTCTTAATTGAGATTCTCTGCTACCTGCCCGTTGTAAATGTGTAAAGAGTCAGTAAACTGATCGACAACGCTGAACAATAACCTCGGTTATTGATTTACAATATTGGGATTAATCTGCTTCCCAAGGGCGGTAGCGTGCCAATTTTATAGATCAAGGCAATGATTTGTAACCTAATTGCCAAAATTAGCACTGATCAATAACAATTCATATTGGCGTAATCTTTTTGTAAAGTTATGTGCTCAAATATTAGCCAGACTGTTCAGATTAATTTTGTGATGATGAAATGGGTAACTTTCCCCCTGAAAGGCCTACGGATAGCAGTGTTTTGTCCAAATTTATAAGATGATTTTGGATAATTTAAAGTGGATGTTTTCTTCAATCTTATTTCCGCTGGTCCTGCTATCTCCCCATTTATCGTCTTAAACTGCATTAATCCCCTGAAGCACCCTTAAATCCTGTTTTGTTATGTTTCCTGAGTGTTATTCAGGAGGCTTTATCCGCGTTACCTGTTGAAACCTGAGGGCAATCAGAATCTGTACCTGATGGCGCCCGAATTAACATCTATGTAAAAAAAGTTCTGTTTTTCAATCAACTGCCAAATCATGAGGATTATGGTGAAAATTCAAATCGCGCTCTCTCTGCTTTTAGTTGTAATGGTTTCAGGCTGTAAGGCGCCACCACCGCCTGTAACCGATGACACAATCGTTTCCAGCACTGTCGATGGCGTTACCCTGACTTACCGTCACGCCATTACGCCACCGACCAGCTTTACCCCGGCTAACGAAGAGTATCGTGCGCTGTATAAAGCATCGGTAATGAGCACCCCGGGCTTCGGCGGCAAGCTGGTGCGCCAGCTGGAAAATGGCCAGACCTTTACCGTACTGGGTTCAGTGGAGAACAACTGGTTCGCCATTGCGGAAACGGGTCAGGATCAACTGATTGGTTACGTGCCCCTGCGCGCCGGCGTTAAAAGTGAGTTGTACGATAAAACCGTTAAAGCGGATGCCCGTCGTGTGCGTCGTGCCGCGCCTGCCAAAAAAACCTGCGTGGCGGTCAATGGCGAAGGCCAGGCCTGCCGTAACAGCAGCAGCGGCACCTGGATTATCAACTAAACCGCGTCGGCGGATAACCTATGATAACTTTACGTTTTTTCCAGCGTCCGGCTCTCCGGGCGCTGTTCCTGTCAGCGCTGGTGCTGCTGACAGGCTGTATCTCCTCTTCACACAGCGTCCCTTCTCGCTACGGCTTACAGTTTCAGGCTCATCCGCAAATCAACGACTCCGCGCCGCTTAAGGTGCGTGTGATGTTGCTGAAATCGGATGCAGATTTTATGTCAGCGGATTTCTACTCTCTGCAAAACAATCCTCAGGCGGTGCTGGGCGGCAATTTGCTTAATACCGAGCAGTTCTTCCTGATGCCGGGTCAGCTCGGTAAAAAGATTTCCGGACAAAGCACCGCTGAGGCGCGTTACATCGGCATCATGGCGGAGTACCAGTCGCTGGATGGCAAAAAATGGCGACTCTCGCTGCCATTACCTGATCCCTCTGAAAGCAGTGCCTGGAAAGTGTGGCAATGGTCCTCCGATCAGCTGAACGCCGAAATTATTGCGGATGTCAGCGGGATTCGGATGGTTAAAGAGAACCACTAACGCCCTGAAACGGAAGCGATTATGACTAAAGCAGCAAAAGTGGTGTGGACCGAGGGTATGTTCCTGCGTCCCCACCATTTCCAGCAATCTGAAAGCTACCTGTTAAGTCAGGTGCGAGACTGGGGAACCGCACAACGTCCGTATATGTGGGGTTTCTTTCATCTTGAGTTTGATGAAGCGATGCTGCGCCACGGCAATGTGGCCCTGAGCAGCGCCAGCGGTATTTTGCCGGATGGCACCCAGTTTGCGTTTAGCGACAGCCGCCTGGCGCCACCGCCGCTGGCGATTGATGACAATCAGACCGGACAGAAGGTGGTGCTGGCGCTGCCGGCGCGCCGCGATGGCCGCGAAGAGGTGATCTTTAGCGAAGCCGCCGACTCGCTCGCCCGCCATATCAGTTTTGAAGCGGAAGCCGACGATTGCAATGCGATGTCGATTGGGCCGGCAGTGATGCAGTTCGGTCAGCTGCGTCTGCGTCTGATGCTGGAAAGCGATCTGACGGCGGAGTGGACGGCGATCGGTGTGGCGCTGGTGGTGGAGAAGCGCAGCGACAGCCAGTTGCGACTCGACAACACCTATATCCCGCCAATGCTGAACAGCATCGCGCATCCGTTGCTTTTTAGTTTTATCAATGACATTCAGGGGTTACTGGAACAGCGTAGCCAGCAAATCGGCCAGCGTTTACAACAGCCGGGGCGTTTTAATAACTCCGATATGGTCGACTTTATGCTGCTGGCGCTGATGAACCAGCATATTGGCGTGGTCAGTCACCTGCATAGTCTGCCGCAACTGCATCCGGAACAGCTGTTCAGCCAGTGGCTGGCGCTGGCCACCGAGCTGAGCACCTACACACCGCAGCGCTCCTGCGATGGCAGCGGACTGCCGGTATATGACCATGACGATCTGGCGCGCTGCTTTAACGCGCTGGTGCTGATGCTGCGTCAGCGACTCTCTATCGTAATGGAAGAGAACGCCATTCAGCTGCCGCTTATTGAACGCTCACACGGGCTGAATGTGGCGACGGTGCCAGACGCCAATATGATTCGCGAGTTTGGGTTTGTGCTGGCGGTAAAAGCCAATGTGCCTGGTGAGATGCTGAATACGCACTTCCCGGCGCAGATGAAGGTGGCGCCGGTAACAAGGATCCGTGATTTAGTTCAGCTTCAGTTGCCGGGTATGGTGCTGCGCGCGATGCCTTCCGCACCGCCGCAGATCCCATGGCATGCGGGCTACAGCTACTTCCAGTTGGAAAAAGGCGGTGAGCTGTGGAAGGAAATGGATAAATCTGGTGCCTTTGCCCTGCATCTGGCAGGGGAGTTTCCCGGCCTGGACATGGCGTTCTGGGCAGTTCGTGACGTCTCTGTCTGACTGAACTGGTGAGTGAAAATTATGCAGGAATTACAATCTGGCGGCAGAGAAGCCGGAATGGCGGGTGCATGGCGCGACAATGCACTGGTCGCTGCGGCCAACCCTTTGTTAAATGCCATCCCCCAAATTCGCCATTCGGTCAGCCATTCTGATCCTGCTGGTCTGCGTCAGCGTTTAATTGAAGAGATTCAGCGCTTTGAAGTGCGCAGCCAGAGCGCGGGTTTACCTTATGAAGCGATCGTCGGCGCACGTTACTGCCTCTGTACCGCGCTGGATGAAGCCGCCGCACTGACCCCGTGGGGCGGCAACAGCGTCTGGCCCAGCAGCGGTCTGCTGGTCACCTTCCATAATGAAACCTGGGGCGGCGAGAAGTTTTTCCAGCTGCTGGCCAAGCTGTCGCAGAAACCGCACGATCATCTGTTTCTGCTGGAGCTGATCTATTTCTGCCTGATGCTCGGGTTTGAAGGGCGTTATCGCGTGCTGGATAACGGTCGCTCACAGCTGGAAACCATCCGCCAGCGTCTGCTGCAGATGATTAATTCAGTACGCGGCGCTTACGCGCCGCCGCTTTCTCCTCATCCTTACGACCAGCCGACCCAGAAAAAACTGTGGCGTCCGGTGATCCCGCTCTGGGCCTGGACCGCTGTGGTGGGCTTTATGGCCTGTCTGCTCTATATCGGCCTCAGCTGGCGCTTAGGCTCTGCCACCACACCGGTGCTGGCGTCGATCTACCAGAGTTCGCTGCCGGAAGTCACGATCCAGAATCCGGCGCCGCGACCACCGGCAATCCTTGATTTGAAAAGCTTCCTGCGTCCGGAAATTGAACAGGGCCTGGTCTCGGTGCGTGATGAGGCGGATCAGAGCGTGGTGACGCTGAAAGGCGATGGCCTGTTCCCGTCCGCTTCCACCACGGTACGCGGTAATTACCAGCCGGTGATTGAGCGTATCGCCAAAGCAATGGATGGTGTCAGCGGCAAAATACTGGTGGCGGGTTACTCCGATAATCTGCCGATTCGCAGCGCACGTTTCGCCTCGAACTATGAACTGTCACTGGAACGCGCAGAGTCAGTACAGAAACTGCTGCAACAGCATCTGCGTCAGCCTGGCCGTGTTAAAGCTGAAGGGCGGGGCGACTCTAATCCGATTGCGCCGAATAATTCGGCCGAAAACCGTGCCCGCAACCGTCGTGTTGAAATCACTCTGCTGGTTGCGCCCTCTAATACTCAGGCGCAGCTAAACGGTCTGCAGCAAGGAAATTAAGGATGATGAATACGCTTTTTTCCATACTCTCCAGCCGTTTGCTTTGGGGTTTCCTCGGCATCACCGCGCTGTCGTTTATTATCTGGGTGGTAGGGCCGCTGTTTGCCATTAATGGCTCCAGCCCGTTAGAGCCGGAGATGAACCGCCAGATCAGTATTGGTCTGCTGTATCTGGTCTGGGGCTTCGGACAGGTGATCCCCCGCCTGCACAATGCCTGGCTGAACCGCAAACTGGTCAGCAGCCTGAGTAAGCAGGAGAGCGCCGACGGCGATACGCCGCTGCTGAATGATGAAGAACAGGTGCTGGCGCAACGCTTTAACGAAGCCTCACAGCTGCTGAGAAAAGCCCACTTCAGCGGCACCTCCGGGCGTAAAAAGCCCTCGTGGATGCGTCGCTTCAGCCGCCAGTATCTCTATCAGCTGCCGTGGTATGTGATTATTGGCGCGCCTGGCGCGGGCAAAACCACCGCGCTGGTTAACTCCGGACTGCATTTCCCGCTGGCGGATCGTTTTGGCAAGACCGCGCTACGCGGTATTGGCGGTACGCGTAACTGTGACTGGTGGTTTACCAATGAAGCGGTGCTGCTGGATACCGCCGGACGTTACACCACGCAGGAGAGTCAGCGTGAGCAAGATGCCAGCGAGTGGAACAAGTTTGTCTCACTGCTGAAAAAATATCGCGCCCGCCAGCCGGTTAACGGCGCGATTATCACCATCAGCGTCTCGGACCTGCTGACGCTGAGCGCGGAACAGCGCCGCCAGCAGGCCAGTGCACTGCGTCAGCGTTTGCTGGAACTGCATGAGCAACTGGGCATTCGTTTCCCGGTATATGTGCTGGTGACCAAAACCGATTTACTGCAAGGCTTTACCGCCTATTTTGACAGTTTCGATAAAGCCAAACGCGATCAGGTCTGGGGATTCACCTTCCCGTGGGCTGAACTGAAAAGCGGCAATTTCGATCTGCAGGTGGCGTTTGAGCATGAATATACCTTGCTGCAGCAGCGCCTTGACGCCGGTCTGGCCGATGTGATGCTGATGGAGCGTGATGGCAAGGCGCGTGCGGAAAGCTATCTGTTCCCGCAGGAGTTCGCAGCGCTGCGTCCGTTGCTGAGTGACTATCTGACACAGATTTTCGCTCATTCTGGTTTTGAGACGTCGTTATCTGCCCGCGGCATTTACTTCGCCAGCGGCACGCAGGAAGGCCAGCCGTTTGACAAAGTGATGGGCGAGCTTAATCGTGCGCTTAATCTGCCCGGCAATGACAGCGGCAATAAAGCCACTGAATGGGGCGACGGGCCACAACATCAGCAGGGCGGGCCAGTGCCGCCGGTGAAAGGACAAAGCTTCTTCCTGCGTGATGTGCTGGAAAATGTGGTGTTCCCGGAATCGGGTCTGGCGGGCAGTAACCGCTGGTGGGAACTGCGTAACCGCGCGGTGCTGTGGTCAGGTTATCTGCTGCTAAGCCTGGCGCTGGTGATTGCCGCCATCCTCTGGTTTATCAGTTACAACCATAACCGTAACTATCTGCAGGAAGTCTCCACTAAAGTGCCGACCGTAAACCAGCAAGGGCAGGCATTACAGGCCGGTAATCTCAGCGATCTGTTTGCATTGCTGCCTTATCTGAACAGTCTGCTGCATTTGCCGGAAAGCGAGCAGTTTGATATCAACAACCCGCCGCTCACCCGCCGTATGGGGCTGTATCGCGGCGGTGAAGTCAGTGACGCCACCAGCGCGCTGTATCAGAAGGCGCTGAAGCAGCTACTGCTGCCGCAGGTGGCGCAGCAAATCACCGGCTGGTTGCGCAATGATAACGGCAGTGACGCCGACTTCAGTTATGAAGCGCTGAAAGCCTATCAGATGCTGTATCAGCCAAAACACTATGACGGTAAGTTTATCCATACCTGGGTGATGTTAAATCTGCAGCGCACCCTGCCGCAGAACGTCACCCGCGAGCAACTGCGTCAGCTGGAATGGCATCTGTCCCAGCTGCTGGAAACGCAGATCCAGTCATCGCCTTATGCTAAAGATGACGGACTGATTGCCCGTGAACAGGCGCTGATTGCGCGCATGCCGTTATCCGACCGGGTGTATGGCCGCCTGAAGCGCCTGCTGGAACATGATGACAACCTGAAACCGGTTTCGCTGGCGGCTCTGGGAGGGCCGCAGAGTGAGCTGGTTTTTACCCGCAAAAGCGGCAAGCCGCTGAGTGAAGGAATCCCCGGTTTATATACCCCAGATGGCTACTGGAACAGTTTTGATAAGCAGATCGACAGCGTCACTGCGGCGCTGTATGCCGATGATGTCTGGGTGCTGGGCAGCGCCACCAGAGATGGTGATAAAGCCCAGACCGACAACGTGGTACGTCAGCTGTATATGGATGACTATATCCGTCAGTGGGATGGCTTGTTGCAGGATCTCGAGCTGAACAATATCGCCAACCTGTCACAGCGCATCAACAGTGCGCGCCTGCTCTCTGCCAGCAACTCGCCGCTGCGTCAGCTGGTCACTGGCATCAGTCGCTATCTGGTGCTGGAAAAGAGTGTGACGCCGCAGGAGCCGGGCAAAAAAGCGGACACCGACAACAGCGCCACCCGTACGCTGCGTTCACTGTTTGGTGCGCGCGACAGTAACAGCGCCGCTGAACCGCAAACGCCGGAACAGAAAGTCACGCAACATTATGCCCCGCTGCTGGAACTGGCGCAGCCGTTGCAGGAAGGCGGGAAGGTGATTGTATTTGATGATTTTCTCAAGCAGGTGGATGACCTTTATCGCTATCTGACCGCCGTACAGGATGCCGCTAACAGCGGGATGCCGGCGCCAAACGGTGAAGCGATTAGTCGTCTGCAGGCCAGCGCCGGTCGTCTGCCGGGTTCGCTGCAGGGCATGTTCTCCAGCCTGGCGGTTGGCGCCAGTGCCGATACTCAGCGCCGGGCGCTGGACAATATGCGCAAGCGGGTTGATGTGGAAGTCGGTGGTTTCTGCCGTCAGGCGATTGCCGGACGCTATCCGCTGGTGCGCAGTGCGCGCACCGAAGTGACGCCGGACGACCTGGCGCGGATGTTTGCGCCGGGCAGCGGACTGATGGACACCTTCTTCCGTGACAATCTGGCCGGAAAAGTCGACACCACCCAGGCGCGCTGGCGTATTGCGCCGGGCATTGACGGTAAAACCCTGCCGGGCGGCGAGAGTGTGTTGCGGCCGTTCCAGCAGGCACAGAGCATCCGTGATGCTTTCTTTGCCAATGGCGCCACCACGCCGTCATTCCGCGTCACCATCCGCACCGTGCGGATGGATAACGATATTCTGTCGATGACGCTGGATGTGGATGGTCAGTTGCTGCGTTACAGTCACGGCCCGCAGGCTCAGCAACTTATGAGCTGGCCAGGCAGTGGCGGCACCAATCAGGTACGCCTGTCGCTGGGACTGGCCAACGGCACCACCTCGACGCTGGTGACCAACGGCCCCTGGGCGCTTAATCGACTGTTCGATCAGGCGCGACAGACTGCTGGCAGCGGCAGTCTGAGTCGTCAGGCGACCTTCTCGCTGGATGGCCATCAGGTCACACTGGAGTTTACTCCCAACAGTATTCGCAACCCGTTTCAGCTTCCCGGGTTCTCTTGCCCTTAAAGGACATCACCATGAGTCACTACCCTGCAATTGGCTGGTACGGGAAGTTGCCCAGCGCCGGCGATTTTTTGCAGCGCCGCTTTCCGGAGGTGCTGAAGAATCAATGGGGACACTGGTTTCAGGTAGGACTGCTTAACTGGCAGAACGCGACGGAGCGGCAGGAGGTCAGCCGCCCGTTCGGTCATGCGCCGATCTGGAATTTTGTCGTACCACCGATGCTCGGTAGTCAGCTGGTGCAGATGGGTTGCCTGATGCCGGGGCGCGACAGCGTCGGCCGGCACTATCCCATCTGCGCGCAACGATTTTTTTCGCCGCAGCACTGGTCTGACAAAATCTTACCTGCCTCAGGCGAGTGGTATCGTCAGCTGGGCGGCACCCTGCATCATGCGGTACGCAACGGTTACTCCGCCGAGCAACTGGACAGTGTGCTGCTGGGGCTGCCGCCGCTGGCTGAGCCAGCAGCAGAAACCACCTCTGATATTCTGGATATCATTGGTCGCGAAGCGCAGGAGTGCACCCTGAGCTGGCAGCAGGTTTCCGACTGCTTCTCGCCGCAACACTACACCAGTTTCTGGTGGACTAACCAGAGTGACGGTTACCCGTTATATACCCATGTGCATAGCGGAAACTTTACCGGTCAGCTATTTTCACTGCTGTTTGACCCCGCCGGGGGCGCGCGACCGGGCCGTAACGGTCTCTACCCGCCGATGTTTAACTAAATTGTCTGATGCACAGGTAATCCGATGAATACAGATACCTTACTGGATCCGGTAAGCAGCGATTCACCCTGCGGGGAGAATCTGGAATATGACGCTGACTTTATGGCGATGGATCAGGCCAGTCAGGGCAAAGCGGAACAGCAGTTCGGCGACACGATTATCCCGGCTGAACCGGCTGACTGGAACAAAGTGGAGAAGCTGGCCACCGGTCTGCTGACGCGCACCAAAGATCTGCGCGTGATGATGGCGCTGACGCGGGCCTGGACCCAGCTGAAAGGCCTGCCGGGCTACGCCAGCGGCCTGCATCTGATTAACCAGTCGCTGCAGAACTACTGGGACGGACTGTTTCCTGAGCTGTGGTACGACGGTGAAGCCGATCCCTTTTTCCGCATTAATGCGCTGGCGGAACTCGGCGACAACTCCAGCCTGACCGCCGCGGTACGTCAGTCGGCGCTGTTACGCAGCGCGGCCGATGCCATCACCCTGCGTGATGCTGCGGCGCTGCTGGATGGCAGTAAAGCGGGCGTGATCGATTATCCTGGTGGCCGTACCCGGCTGATGGATGAGCTGGCGCAGGGCGGCATGCCTGGTGTCGAAGCGGTGCCGCAGATTGTGGCGTCACTGGAAACATTACGCAGCTTCCTGACCGAAAAACTGAGTGGCAGCGGCGTGCCGGAGATGACGCAGCTGCTGCGCACTCTGCAACTGGTGACGCAGGTGAGTCAGACCACCGATGTGACCTCGCTGATCCCGACATTGTCAGACGACGCGGCCAGTCAGCCTGAAGCCAGCGCCGCTCCGGCTGTCAGCAGTAAAAGCCGTCAGCCGCAACAGGACTGGCGCAGCGTAAATCTCGCCTCGCGCGATGATGCCCAGCTGATGCTGGAAAAGGTTAAACAGTACTTTGCTCAGCACGAGCCCAGCCATCCGGCGCCCCTGATGATTGAGCGTGTCCAGCGCATGGTTGCAATGGACTTTATGGAAATAATTCGTGATCTGGCCCCGGATGGCGTCCATCAGCTGGAAACTATTTTCGGCCGTCGTGACAACTAACCCCTGAAATCAGGCTGTATGGAGCGATTCCGCCACAGCTAATTTTTCACCGTGTAATCCCCTGGAGAATACCATGGCAGGAAATAAATCCCGCAGCGGGCAGAAATTTATCGCCCGCAATCGCGCACCCCGCGTGCAGATTGAATACGACGTCGAAGTCTATGGCGCCGAACGCAAAATTCAGCTTCCTTTTGTAATGGGCGTGATGGCCGATCTGGTCGGTAAGCCGGTGGAAAACCAGCCAGCCGTGGATGAGCGCAAGTTCCTCGAAATTGATATCGACAATTTCGACGAGCGCATGAAATCGCTGAAACCGCGCGTGGCGTTTAATGCTGAAAATACCCTGACCGGCGAAGGCCGTCTGAATGTCGATCTGACATTTAACAGCATTGAAGACTTCTCGCCGGATGCGGTTGCCCGCAATGTCGAGCCACTGCGCAACCTGCTGGAAGCGCGTACCCAGCTGGCTAACCTGCTGACCTATATGGACGGTAAAAACGGCGCGGAAGAGCTGATTAATAAAATCCTGCAGGATCCCACTCTGCTGAAATCCCTGTCCCATCTGCCGAAAGGCGATGAGCAGCCAACTAAATCTGACGAGGAGTAAGCAATGAGCCAATCTTCTCAACAGCAGCAACCACAGAATGCACCGGCTTATAGCGAAGATGAATTCAGTGCGCTGCTAAATAAAGAGTTCCGGCCGAAAACCGATCAGGCGCGCAGTGCGGTAGAAAGCGCGGTGAAAACGCTGGCGCAGCAGGCGCTGGAAAATACCGTTACCGTCTCTGATGATGCTTACCGCACCATTCAGGCGCTGATCGGTGAAATTGATGAAAAGCTGTCAAAACAGGTGAACCAGATTATTCACCATGATGAGTTTCAGAAGCTGGAAGGTGCATGGCGTGGTCTGCATCATCTGGTGAATAACACTGAAACCGACGAGATGCTGAAAATCCGCTTTATGAGCATCTCTAAGCAGGAGCTGGGCCGTACCCTGAAGCGTTATAAAGGCGTCGGCTGGGATCAAAGCCCGCTGTTTAAGAAGATCTATGAAGAAGAGTACGGCCAGTTTGGTGGCGAGCCGTTTGGCTGCCTGGTGGGCGATTACTACTTCGATCACAGCCCGCAGGATGTGGAGATGCTGGCCGAGCTGGCGCGTATCGGCGCTGCCGCTCACTGTCCGTTTATCGCCGGTACTTCACCGAGCGTGATGCAGATGGAATCCTGGCAGGAGCTGGCCAATCCGCGCGATCTGACCAAAATCTTCCAGAACTCCGAATATGCGGCATGGCGTAGCCTGCGCGAATCGGAAGATGCCCGCTATCTGGGGCTGGTGATGCCGCGGTTCCTGTCGCGTCTGCCTTATGGTATCCGCACCAACCCGGTCGACAGCTTTGATTTTGAAGAAGAGACCGATGGCGCTAACCATAGCAACTACACCTGGACCAACGCCGCTTATGCGATGGCAACCAATATCAACCGCTCATTTAAAGAGTATGGCTGGTGTACCTCGATTCGCGGTGTGGAATCTGGCGGTGCGGTAGAAAACCTGCCATGCCACACTTTCCCGAGCGACGACGGCGGTGTGGATATGAAATGTCCGACCGAAATCGCCATCAGTGACCGCCGCGAGGCCGAGCTGGCGCAGAATGGCTTTATGCCGCTGGTGCATCGCAAAAACTCTGACTTTGCCGCCTTTATTGGCGCACAGTCACTGCAAAAACCTGCGGAGTACTACGATGCGGATGCCACGGCCAATGCCCGTCTGGCGGCGCGTCTGCCATACCTGTTCGCCTGCTGCCGTTTCGCGCATTACCTGAAGTGTATTGTGCGTGACAAAATCGGTTCCTTCCGTGAGCGCGACGAGATGGAGCGCTGGCTGAATGACTGGGTGATGAACTATGTGGATGGCGATCCGGCCAACTCCTCGCAGGAAACCAAATCACGTAAGCCGCTGGCGGCTGCCGAGGTGCAGGTGGAAGAGATTGAGGACAACCCGGGTTACTACACCGCTAAGTTCTTCCTGCGTCCGCACTATCAGCTGGAAGGCCTGACCGTTTCTCTGCGTCTGGTCTCCAAACTGCCATCGCTGAAGTCCAGCGAAGTGTAATCACTGGCGGCGTTCTGTCCCTTCCCCCGTTTCGGGGGAAGGTCAGGATGGGGGAGCAAATCGGCACGGCAGCCAATATTTGCTCCCCCACCCCAGCTCCGGCGAATTTTTGGATTTTGCCATGATAAACAAACAGTCGAGTTTGCTGATTGCTACTTTAGTTATGTCTGTTTCTGTTCAGGCAAAAGATGATGCCGATCCAGTGGGGTTTATTAAGTCAATGCCATACCATCAGGTCGTCAGAGAATTAGCCCTGTCGCGTTGCCTGGCCCAGATTTCGACAGAGGATAAAGCTTTTTCGCTCGACGCTGCGCGTACCGCAAACGCACTGAGAGAATGGATCCCACTTAATATGGAAAATGGCGACAGCAAAATCAACAAGTTGATTGATGCTTATAAAGATCGTGTAAATCCTTCGCATAGTGAAATCAGCAACGCCAGTAAAGGACCCACCCTTAACTGTCTGCGTATGTATCACAGTAAGCAACTGGCAACGTTATCCCATCAGGTTATTGTTGGCGATGCTACCAGAACCTGGTATCAGGATAACCCCTGAGCAGGTGGTTGAATCGAGAATCATAAGGATATGTAGGTGATGACAATCAATAAATTACCACTATTTGTCTCATTACTGTTATTTTCCGGCTTAGTGCGGGCGGAATACACAGTATCTTTTTCCGGTGAAAAATATCACGCCGAAATTAAGTTTCTCTGCGATGAGGGTAATGTCAGTTGTGATAAAGTGTCACTGAAGTCAGTCAGTCTTAAAAATGGCAGTGCGATAAAACTGAACGGAAAACGGTAAACACAAATTGTCCTGATGTTTGTGATTTTCAGGGTTATGTTTTTTCGAATGGAAAGTACCTTTACTCATTTTATCCCAACACAGAAAGAGACGGGTTTTGGGATTATATCGTCACTGAAAATGATAAAGTTATTTCTCATGATATTGGCAGGATGAAATAAAATAGCAATCATTCAATGTTAGTGTAAATTTCATCCTTTGCTAATGGCCACCATTAATGGTGGATAAAATATAATCTTTCCTCAATTGAGTCTCCTGTAGCGTCAGATGTTTCGAATTTTCACAAATAAAGCCCGGCCATTTACTGGTCTTGTGTTTATTCGCCTCATCTGATTTGGATATTTCAGATATTGAGGCAAGCTGGCGGGTTGGTATTATTAACGCGCCAGTAATCCTGGTTAGCTTATTTAAGGTAATCAGGTTGAGGCAGAGGTAAAATATGGATGGTTTTATTAAGCCCCATGCTTTCCTGTTTGCCATACCGATGCTTTTCTCCGAAAGCAACAATGTTAACTAAACAAGAGTAGATAACTATGGCTATTGATATGTATTTGAAGGTTGACGGTGTAACGGGTGAATCTAAAGATTCTAATCACACCGGATGGATTGATATCAATTCTTTCTCCTGGGGCGCTTCACAGCCAGGCAATATGTCAGTGGGCGGCGGCGGCGGTGCCGGTAAAGTAAACTTTAACGACCTGAGCGTTAACGCCAAAATCGATAAAGCGGTTACGGCTATTCTGAAAAACTGCGCAAGCGGTAAGCACCTGACCAAAGTTGAAGTGTCTGTCGCTAAAGCTGGCGGTACGCAGGTTGAATATACCCGCATTACCCTGGAAGACGTGCTGGTAACTTCTGTGCAGTTCGTGGGTTCAGAACACGACGACACCCTGGGCGTAACCTACGCATTCCAGGCATCTAAAGTGAAACAGCAGTACTGGGAGCAGAGCTCTTCCGGTGGTAAAGGCGCAGAAACCAGCGCTGGCTGGGACATCAAAGGCAACAAAGAAGCGTAATAATGCAAATCCCCCCGTAATGGGGGGATTTTAATATTATTCACATGATCTATTTTTCTAAATCGTTATCAGAGTATATATAATGTGCAATTAACCGTTTGAACTAACGATATAAAAAGGATTTAATATGATGTTGCTAAGGAAAGGCGACCGCGGTGAAGCTGTCAAAGAATTACAGGAAATGCTGAAGGCGAAGGGAATTAATGTTATTCCCGATCGTATTTTCGGCTACAGAACAGAATTAGCTGTAAAACAATATCAGGCAAGAAATGGTTTATACCCTGATGGTATTGTCGGTAGAAAGACTTTTATCAGCCTGGGCAAGCGAGTGCAGACACGCGCGCCTCAGCCGCCAATTGGAGGCGTTGCCGGACGCCAGCATGCAGGTGTGATGAACCTTTCTGAATCTGGGATAGCGTTTTTGTTTCGCCGCGAGGCTGCTCCCGGTATTAGTTGTTATCTTCATTTTCCTGGCGGTTCAAGTGGTGTCACGCTTGGCCCCGGCTACGATATGAAACACAGAACAACTTCTGAAATAAAAGAAAGAATGATATCTCTTGGGCTGGATATTAATACTGCAGAACAAATAAGTAAGGCATCTGGGGTATCTGGTATTCCTGCAAGGACATTTGCTGAAAACAATCATGCACTTGTAAAACTTTCGGCATCCCAGGAAATTGAGCTACTTAAACTTACTGTTCCGAATTATATTCGATCGGTAAAAAATAGAATATTTGTAAACCTTACGCAGTATGAATTTGACGCACTGGTTTCGTTCGCTTATAACCCCGCATCAAGTCTTGATGCAGTCTGTTCTTTTATCAATCAAGGAAGGATTTCAGACGCTATGGATTTGATTAAACGCATTGTTTTGTCTGGCGGAAGTAAAAGTAAAGGATTAATAAACCGAAGAAGATATGAAGTTGATCTTTATTTAAAAGGAATTTACGGATGAAAAATAAACTTCAGTTTCTCATGGCGGCTATGTTTATCATTGGACTGTATTCTCATGGTGCTAAATCAGCGATAAAAGATACCGGTCTTGAGAGCAAGCTCTGGCAGGTACAAAAAGTAAAAATTTATGATTATGCTCAGAGGAGACTCTATTATCAGCGTAACGATGATCGTCTGGTAGGGCGTTTTATTCAGTTTAGTGATAATGGTATTACAAGTGGCTATCCCTTTTTTATCGATTGCCAACAGCCTGCTTACTCTATTAGCAATCAATCAGTCGAAGATTTTATTGGCAAGACCGTAGGTGCTGGAAACTCGGCCAGTGCAGAAGACTATGACCTGAAAGACATAGCCGACCACAATATTAAGCTGATTGATGTGCAATGTAAGACAGGTTACTTTGCCGGAGGGGATGGTGTGCCAACCTCTGTGGCGATGATTTCCCCAACCGAAATTTTAATGAACTGGGCCGATGGTACCGTTCTGCAATTACAGGCAGTCCAGAAGGAAAATATTAAACCTTCGTTTAATTGTGAAAAAGCATCTACGCCTGCTGAAAAAACGATTTGTTCAAACTATCAACTCGCAGCCTGGGATACGAGTGTTAATCATTCATATCAGACGACCCGAAAAATGGCTAAAGAGATAGGCGGTAATGATATTTTAAAACAAATTGAAGGCAGCCAAAAGATCTGGCTAAAAAGTCGAGATACCTGCACCAGTGATCAGCAGTGCTTACAACAAAGCATGAGCGACCGACTTGAGACGCTGGCGAATATTCTAAATGAACCGACATCTGTTCCCTATTAAAAAACAGACTCGATTTTGATGCAGGAGTGCTGATAATTGCCATGCCAGTAATCAATATACTGGCACATTCTGGTTATCACCGGGCTTCTCTGAATTAAAGTGTTTTCTTGCATGAAATAGTATTAAATCGCTTGCAAAAGATATTAATAATAAATGAGGAAATAAAATGAGTATCTTAGGTTCAGTGGGGTTGGGTGGTAAAAACCAATACGGTGATGTGAAAAAAGTTCAGCAGCTATTACAGCGCAACGGTTTTCCGCAAATTCGTGATGACGGCCGGATTGGCCCGAAAACCATTCAGGCGATTAAAGATTTTCAGGGTCGCTTTATGCGCGCCGATGGCATCGTGGATGTGAATGGCAAAACTTATACTCATCTGTTCCGTGGAACTGCACCGGGTCGCCCACCCGCCAGTGCTGCGCCTGCTGCACCGATCGATAATCATCCTTCCTCCGGTACGCTGACCGTCAGCGCCGGACAAGTAACCTTTGATGCTGAAGGCAAAGATATACCTAACAAAGCCTTCTTTAGCCGTTATATCCACTGGCCGGGCAATGCCAAATCAGGGGTTACCCTTGGACGTGGCTATGATATGGGTGAACGTAGCGAGGCCAGCGTTTACAATCAGCTGGTGCAGGCAGGCATACCGGCGCATCAGGCTACTCTGCTGTCCAAAGGTGCAGGAAAAAAAGGCGAGCAGGCCAACCAGTTCGTTATCCATAACCGCAACAGTACCGGAACCATCAGTCACCAGCAGCAGGTTCGGTTGTTTGAACTGATCTACCCGGATTACGTTCAGCGCGCCCGCAGCAATTATGACAACTGGACCGGGCAATATCCTGAACGTACACAATGGGATAGTTTAAAGCCGGTGATTCGCGATATTCTGGTGGACTTTGTTTATCAGGGCTTTACCAAAGGTGAGCCACCGATGAAAGCAGGCATGACTAACGATGTGGATACGCTGATTTATTATATAGAACACAGTGCTACCATGATGAGTTATGAAGCTGGTCGTAACCGGGCTGGTTACTTAAAGAAAAACCGTTAACAGGGCGTGTTATGAAGAAAATTTTAATCGCTGCCGCAATGCTTGCTGGCATGGGTCTCAGTACATCGGTTTGGGCTGCGGATTGTTCCAGTCCTGACGTCAGCGCGCAGATCGACAGTTGTGCAAAGCAGGGTAAAGAAGCGGCGGAGCAGGCGTTAAATAAAGCCTGGACCGAGGCCAAAGCTCGTATCACTACGGCTTATAAGGCTGATGATAAACTGCAAAAAACCTATCAGCAGAACCTGCTTGATTCGCAGCGTGGCTGGCTGAAGTACCGTGACAATCAGTGCAAGATGCAGGCCTTCCTCGCCGAAGAGGGCACCCCTGCTTATGACACACTGACCAACAACTGTATCAGCCAGATCAACCAGCAGCGCGTTGAGCAGTTAAAGCAGATCCCTTATCAGTGATAACACGCTGAAATGCATGACGACAGCAAGCAGCTTTGCTGTCGTCAGCCAGCCAACGGGATACAGGAATTTTTATGAAGTTGGGTTATGGATGCATAGTGACCGTATTAGCACTTAGCGTAAGTGCTTCGGCTTTTGCCGAAGATATTTGCTCTAATGAGCCTTCCGATGGTGCGCTTTATCAATGTACAGTGCAGCAGAAAAAACTGGCGGAAAATGATCTCAATAAAGAATACGCGGTTGCCAAAAAACGTATTGTGCAGATGTATGGGGCGCAGAAGCAGTTGGCCGATGAATACGTCGCCACCGTTGTCGATACTCAGCGCAGCTGGCTTAAATATCGTGACGGTCAGTGTAAGCTGGAAGCATTTGCCGCAGAAGAAGGCAGTAATGCTAATGCGGTTGCTGTGAATCTGTGTATCATTCGTATCGATAAAGAGCGTACCGAAATGATCAGGCAGATGCCGTACTGATCATCGAACAGATTATAAATGGCTAATTAATGACTTCTGCTATCAGAACGCTTAATTAGCCATATTAGAGATGTACCGCGCAATTAAAAGAAATCCCTTACGACGCTTAATTACTTATTCTGAAATTAAACACTACTAAATGAAAGGTAACTTTTATGTTGCCTGTCTATCTTCAGTGCCTGTATCGCGCGCGCCTTAAATAAGACGCGCGCGATACAGACACCGAATATACCTAAGCAGGAACCCGTTATGCGATTTACGATAATAACGAACAAACCTGGCCATCAGCCGCCGCAAACCAGCTGTGATTTTTTACCGCCAGGCGGCACCATTGGTCGTGGAGCTGATAATAATCTGGTATTGCCGGATGATAACCGCACTATCTCCCGCCTGCAGGCGATTGTGCATATTGCCGCCAGTGGCGAATGCCGGATTACCAATCGCGGCAATGTGACGCTGGTGCTACTGAACGATATTCCGCTGGAGCGTGGCCGCCAGGTTGAGCTACAGGATGGCGACGTGCTGGGCATTGATGAATACCAGCTGGTGGTCAATGAAATCGGCAGTCAGCCGCGCCCGGCGCAACCGGTCGCCACACCGCGACCTGCGCCGCAGCCGACCGCTCAGCCCCAGGCAGCGCCGCCGGTGCCGCCGCAACCACAGCCGCCGGTGCAGCAGGCAGTCGCGCCAGCCGCAGCCGCAGAGGGTAAACCCGCCGCGATCCCGACCGAAATCTGGGACAGCCTGGTGCAGGAGTTTTCCATTTCCGACAGCCTCTCCGCCACGCGTAAAAATCCGCTGGCGTCAGAGAGCATTGAGCATATCAATCCGCTGATGGCTTCGCCGTCGCCGGAGCGCAACCCGGATGATCCGCTGGCGCAGCTGCTGGCCAGCGATGACGCGCTGAAAGCCAGACAAAGCAACGATCCCAACGATCTGTTTGGCGGTGACGGGCTGTTTGATGGTGAAAGCATTCTGGATGACCGCTCGCCATCCACACTGGCAAAGCAGTCACTGACGCCGGAACCGGAGCAGTACAAAGCTGAACCGCAGCAGGATCCGCTGGCGTTATTCGGTGGCCATGAAGCAGGCGCCAGCAGCACCATCAGTCAGGATGATCCGCTGGGCCTGATGATGAGCGGCGCTAAGCCGTTGACCGCCCCGGAAAGCAGCCTGCCAGCCGCAGAGGCACCAAAGGTAGCGCCGGAACCGCCGCCGGTTTACACCCCGGAACCGCCACCGATTCCTGATGCGCAACCGCCGGTCAGCCATGCAGCGGAAACAACGCCGCCGCCAGCCGCCAGCGCAGAAACATCGCCGGAGCTGGCGGATCTGGAAGCTTCACCGCTGTTTGCTGAGTTGCCTTCTAACCAGGATATCAGTGAAACCTCCAGCGTCGATTACAGCGGGATTACGCTGCCGACACCGCAGGCAGTCGCGCGCAATCCGGCGCCGCCGCCGAAAGGACGTTTACGTATCGATCCGGTGGATTATCGCAGCGCGCCGCAGGCAAAACGCACCGCCAGCACGCCACCCCCGGCGGGCAATGGCACTTCGCTGGAAGGCGAACTGTTGCAGTCACTGATCGACGGCATGGGACTTAACGATCTGCAACCGGTGCCGCAGTTCGATAAAGCGCAGATGTATCAGTTAGGCCAGATGCTGAGTATGTTCTCGCAGGGCACGGTCGCGCTGCTCTCCTCGCGTTCGATTCTGAAGCGCGGTGTTAAAGCCGAAATGACCGTGATCCTCGATGAAGCCAATAACCCGTTTAAGCTGTTGCCTTCGGGTAAATCGGTATTAATGCAGATGTACGGCAGCCGTATGCCGGGCTTTATGGCTCCGAGCCAGTCAGTGCGCGATGCGCTGATCGACTTGCAGGCTCACCAGCTCGGCATGATTGCCGGGATCCGCGCGATTATCGCCTCGATGTTGCAGTCGTTTAACCCGGAGCAGCTGGAAGCTGAAGCGCGCGAAGAGGGGATTACCTCGCGCATCGGTTTTTCCAGCAGCCGCAAGGCCGCGCTCTGGGAGCACTTCACTCAGCGCTATAAAGAGACCGCTGGCGAAATCGAAGACGACTTCCATACCCTGTTTGGCGAAGCCTTCCTGCACGCCTACGACATGGAAGTTAACCAGTATAAAGACTCTCAGAACCGATCGGACAAATGATAAATATCAATATTGCCTCGATATCGAAGCAGGGCGACCGCGCCAGTAACCAGGATCAGACTGGTGAAAGCGTCGGTGAGCGCTCTGCCTGCTTTGTGGTTTGTGACGGCGTTGCTGGCTTTCCCGGTGGCGATGTGGCGGCGAAGCTTGCCCGCGACACCATTCTGGACAGTTTCGACGCCGATCAGCACCTCAATGCCCAGCGTATCCGCGACTTTGTCGGCGAAGCCAATACGGCGATTCGTCAGGCACAGCAGGAGACGCCGACCTTTCACCGCATGGGCACCACGCTGGTTGGCCTGTTTATCGACCGCGATTACCAGCTGGCCTACTGGACACATGCTGGCGACAGCCGTCTCTATCAGTTCCGCCGTGGCTATGTGCGGGAAATGACCACCGACCACAGTCTGGTGCAGCAGATGACCGATGCCGGACACTCCGCTGAAGGCATTAACAGCAATCTGCTCTATTTTGCCCTCGGTATGGGTGATGAGGAGCGCGACGCCAGCTACAGCGACGTGGTGCCGATCGAAGATGGCGATGTCTTCCTGCTCTGCACTGATGGCTTCTGGCATGGTGTGGCCGCGCGCCAGATGGAGCAATCGCTGCATATGGTCAATACGCCGGATGAGTGGCTGACCCTGATGCAGCAAATTATCGATAACCAGCCACGCCAGCCGGGAGAAAAGCAGGATAACTACAGTGCCCTCGCGGTCTGGGTTGGATCGCCCCAGGACACCACACTGCTGCATTCACTGGCTGAGGCGGCGCAATTTTTTCCCCCTCGGGACTAAACACAGCTTTGCGCAAGGAACCCTATGAAATACTGGCTATCGGGCGTTTTAGCCCTCTGCATGGCGGGCAGTGCCGCCGCCCAAAACTTCCAACTGGTTTACTCTCCCACTCTGAAGCTGGAAATCTGGATCGACAATGTAAAAAATAAAAACGCCTCAAGCTGGTGCGCCAGAGATGTTCCGCTGCGCATTGTCTCGCGTGAGAGCAAAGATCCCGACGTATTGCAGGCGTTCCTGCCGCGCGTCGGTGGCCTGATGAGTTCTGAATGTAGTTCACTGCGCAGTCTGCAGTGGCAGATGAATGACAGCGCAGGCAACGCACTGGCCGCAGGCAGCGCGCAAAAGGCCAATAACTGGGAGGTGGAGATCACCCCGCCGCCAGCGCCAGAAGCACCGGCTGTTCCGGCGGATGAAACGGCGGCGGCAACACCAGCGCCGACGCCGGAAGAGTTATCACCGGCTGCCGATACCACGCCATGGTTACAGTTCAGCCTGATTAATGGTTGCCACTTCCGCACCTGGTGGAACGATGCCAGTCAGACCTCGGCGCTGTTTGTGCCGGGTAAAGCCGGGATGAAATGTACCGATGATGGCTGGCTGCATGGGCAGAGCACGATGACCCGCAGCGAAAACGGCGCGACCAAAACCACCCGCGTCACCTTTGTCAGCGGTTTCCCGGTTGAAGGGCTGAAAAAGAGCGATGACGCGCTGCGTATCACCACCGTAAACAACGAACGTATGGTGCTGCGTAATGATAAGTCGCCGCAGAGCTGGCTGATTCTGCCATGGCAGCCGCAGAGCAATAGCTGGAGCGCAAACGGCGTGATCGCGGTACAGATGACGCCGCAGGAAGCCAGTGACGACGATGTGTTAAAAGCGCGGATTAACGAAGTGCGTAAAAGCTGGGGCAGCTATCTGAACAGCGACAAGCAACCCGTCGGACTGGTACAGGCGCTCTCTCCGCAGTTAAAAGATCCCGCAGCAGGTGCTTTCCGCACCCTGAAGTAACCGACGCCCTCTGAGGAGCCATGATGCATTCATTTTCACAACTGATGGACGGACAATCGCTGGCTGAGGCGTTAAGCGCGGTGGAAAACCGCATTCGCGCTGAGCCGGCCAATGCCGATCATCGTGCGGCGCTGGTACAACTGCTGTGCCTGAATGGTCAGTGGCTGCGCGCCCGTGCGCAGATGAAATCCTGGCTGGCGCTCAAGCCACAGGCGCAGCCGACCATAACGCTGCTGGATCAGTGTATCGCGGCGGAAATCACCCGTGCGGCGGTATTCGCCGGTGAAGCCGCGCCGCGTCTGCCGGGCGAAGGTGCGGAGTGGGTCAGCGATCTGCATCAGGCGCTGGTCGCGGAACGTCAGGGTGACAGCGCGCGCGCCGCCACGCTGCGTGCGGCGGCACTTGATAGCGCGCCACTGAGTCCGGCGCAGCTCTTTCTGCAGGACGACGAGCAGGGGCAGGCGGTGGAGTGGTTAACCGATGGTGATGGCCGTCTCGGACCGGTGTGTGAAATGGCGGTCAACGGCCAGTACTACTGGCTGCCTTTTGCCCTGATCAGCGAGATGCAGTTCCAGCCTCCGGCCAGCGTTACCGATCTGGTCTGGCGTCATACGCTGGTGCAGCTGGTGGATGGCAGCGAACAGGTCTGCCAGATCCCGCTGCGTTATCCGTTTGATGAGCAGGCATCTGATGCGGTGCGGCTGGCAAAAGTCACCGAATGGCACAGTGATGACGAGCTGACCTTTACCGGCAGCGGCCAGAAAGCCTGGCTGGATGCGGAACAGCAGTATCCGTTGCTGAATCTGACGCGTCTGGTATTCGACGCAGCGGAGTCCGGCGATGAGTGACTCTTTTAATGCTTACGGCCACGATCTGCTTCACGGCGGTTTTCGCCAGCGCAGCAAAAAAGAGAGCCTCAGTGCCCGCGATAAACTGCAACCGTCGCTGCTGGACCGTCTGACCGACGATGCGCCGCATAAAACCAGCGAAGCGGCGCATAACACCCTGATTTCCCACACCACCCTGCGGCGTAATGTGCTGCGTGATTTGCAGTGGCTGTTTAACTGCATCAACAGCGAAGCGATTTACGACCTTGATGGCTATGACGAAGTGCGGCGCTCGGTGCTTAATTTTGGCGTGGTGCCGCTGTCGGGTAAACGTATGTCCGACATTGAGTGGGGCGATATTCAGCGCAAACTCACCGACGCCATTTTGCATTTTGAGCCACGTATTCTGCCGCAGGGATTGCAGGTGCGCTGTATTTCGGAACTGAAATCTCTCGATCTGCACAACGTGCTGTCGATTGAGATTAAAGGGCGACTGTGGTGCGTGCCTTATCCGCTGGAGTTTCTGTTCCGCACCGATGTGGATCTGGAAAACGGGCATTTTAAGCTGGAAGACATAGGCTAATTATGGACAGCAAACTTCTCGACTACTACAACCGTGAACTGGCGTATCTGCGCGAAATGGGCGCCGAGTTTGCCCTGCGCTATCCAAAAGTCGCGGGACGTCTGGGAATGCGCGGCATAGAAGTGGCCGATCCCTACACTGAGCGGCTGATGGAGGGCTTTGCCTTTCTGACTTCGCGCGTGCAGTTAAAAATGGATGCCGAGTTTCCGCGCTTTTCCCAGCGTCTGCTGGAGATGATTGCGCCGAACTATCTGGCGCCGACGCCTTCCATGGCGATCGCCGAGCTGCATCCGGACAGCAGCAAGGGCGATATCCGCAACGGCTTTAATGTGCCGCGCGGCACGATGATGGACAGTCTGACGCTGAAAAAAAGCGGCGTCACCTGTAGCTACACCACTGCGCAGGATGTGATGTTGCAGCCGATCCGTATTCAGCAGGTGGAGCTGGGCGGTGTACCGGCTGATGCGCCGCTGAACCAGCTGGGTCTGGGCCAGCGCGGTGCCGCCAGTGCGCTGCGTATTCGTATCGCCTGTGACGAAGCGGTGCTGCTTAACCATCTTAGTTTCGATAATCTGACCTTCTTTCTCAGTGGCCCGGATATTCAGGCGACAAAGCTGCTTGAGCTGATTATGGCGCACGGCGTTGGTCAGTTCTGCCAGACGGTGGAGAAACAGCCGCAGCGCATAACGCTGGCGGATGATGCACTGCGCCACGAAGGTTTCGCTGCCGACCAGGCATTGTTGCCGGAAGATATGCGCAACTTTGACGGTTATCGCCTGCTGCATGAATATTTTGCCTTCCCGCAGCGCTTTCAGTTTTTCAGTCTGCATGGCCTGCGTCCGCTGCTGGCGCGCAGCCCGACAGCGCGCGAATTTGAAATCGTGGTGCTGCTGGATAAAAGCGAACCGGCGCTGGAACGGGTGGTGGATGTCTCGCATATGGCGCTGCACTGCACCCCGGTGATCAACCTGTTCCCGCGAGTGGCCGAGCGGCAGAAGCTGAATGAAGGCCAGTTTGAATATCATCTGGTGGTGGACAATATCCGCCCGCTGGATTACGAAGTGTTCTCGGTCAGTAAGCTGTATGCCAGCGGCGGCAAGCAGGAACAGGTTTTCCGCCCGTTCTGGAGCACCTACGGCAGTGACGATGGCAACTACGGCGCCTATTTTTCCCTGCGCCGTGAGCAGCGTACCCTGTCCGAACAGGCGCAACGCTATGGCACCCGCACGGGATATGTCGGTTCGGAAGTGTTTCTCACCCTGGTGGATGAGAAGCAGTCGCCATGGAGCGATGAGCTGACCCACTTTACTACCGATGTGCTCTGCACCAGCCGCGATCTGCCACTGATGCTGATTCAGCAGGGGCAGGCGAACTTCGTGATGCCGGATTCGATTCCGGTGAAGCAGCTGACCCTGCGTAAAGACCCGACCCCGCCGCGTCCGTCGCTGGCGGAAGGACTGAATACCTGGCGGCTGGTCAGTCATCTGCAGATGAACTATCTCAGCCTGATGGAACAGGATCAGGGCAAAGGCAGCGGCGCATTGCGTCAGATGTTAGGTCTGTACGCCAATCTCGCCGAAGCGCCGATTGCCCGTCAGATTGAGGGCATCCGCCACTGCCAGCTGCGCGCGGTAAACCGCCGGGTGCCGGAACCGGGTCCGATTGTGTTTGCGCGCGGCGTCGGCATTGATCTGAAAGTGGACGAGCAGGCCTTTTCCGGCAGCAGCCCGTGGTTAATGGGCAGCGTGCTGGAACGTGTCTTCTCCCGTCTGGTATCGATGAACAGTTTTACTGAGATGTCGCTTTCCAGCCAGCAGCGTGGTGATATCGGCTGGTGGGCGCCACGTATGGGTAAAAGGACGTTGTTATGAGTCTGGAAACCAGCGAACCTCTGCAAATCCGGCAGTTACATCGTCTGCCTGCCGATTTCTGGCCACAGCGCAACGCGACGCCCTGGCGGTTTGACCTGTTTCAGCTGTTGCGTCGTCTCGATGCGCAGGCCGGACAGCGCTACCTGCTGGGCCGCGCGCCGCAGCCGCGACATGAACCGCTGCGCATCGGCCAGCAACCTTCGCTGGCATTTGCCCCTTCAACGCTGGCTGAGGTCAGACCGCGTGAAGGCAGCGAGCTGCATGATGTCAGCATTCTCAGCTTCGGCCTGTTTGGGCCGAACGGGCCGCTGCCTCTGCATATGACCGAGTACGCGCGCGACCGTGTTTATCATCATCAGGACAGCAGCCTTACTGCCTTTGCCGACCTGTTTCACCACCGGCTGACGCTGTTGCTGTATCGCGCCTGGGCCGATGCGCAGCCCACCGTTTCCCTCGACCGTCCCGGCGAACGCCCGTTTGAACACTATCTCGCCAGTCTGATTGGTATGGGGCAACCCGCCCAGCTGGAGCGCGGCAGTCTCAGCCCCCATGCGCGTTTTGCCGCGGCAGGGCATCTTAGCCGCCAGGCGCGTGATGCTGAGGGGCTGGAGAAGATATTACGCCTCTATTTTCAGGTGCCGGTGACGGTGGTGCAGAACGTACCGCAGTGGATGGCGATTGATAAGCGTGAGCAGGCGCGGCTGAAAAGCGGGCGTGGTATGCCGCGTCTGGGTGAGTCGGCGTTTCTCGGAGTAGCGGTGCGCGATGTGCAGCATAAAGTGCGTGTCGAACTCGGGCCGCTGTCGCTGGAAGTCTATAACCAGTTTCTGCCTGGTGAGCCGAAAGCCACTCAGCTGCGTGACTGGCTGCGACAATATTTCGGTATCGAGTTTTGCTGGGAGGTGCGCTTACTGCTTGCCTGCGATCAGGTGCAGGGTAGCCGACTCGGCGCAGCGCAGCGGCTGGGTTACAGCAGCTGGCTGGGTACGCAACCACAGCCGCAGGCGCGCGGCGATTTAACCTTTAGCCCGGAAACCGAATTTAGTTAATCCCCGTTTTTCTTCCGTTTTTTTTCTTCAGACCACACGCAAACGAGAATAATTATGTCAGAAATCAGCCGTGCCGTTCTGTTCGGTAAACTCGATACCCTGTTGTTCCGCTCACTGGAGAGCGCGACCTCCTTCTGTAAGCTGCGCGGTAACCCCTACGTAGAGCTGGCGCACTGGCTTCATCAACTGCTGCAACATCAGGATGGCGATCTGCAACTGCTTATCCGTCACTTTTCACTGGATGAAGCGGCGTTAACCCAGGATGTAGTCACTGCGCTGGATCGTCTGCCGCGTGGCGCCAGTGCGGTCGCCGATCTCTCTGAGCATATCGACAGCGCGGTTGAACGCGCCTGGGTCTATGGCTCGCTGAAATTTTCCAGCGGCAAAATCCGCGGCGGCCATCTGCTGCTCGGCCTGCTGAAT
The DNA here is from genome assembly GCF_017875465.1 of Winslowiella toletana. Taxonomy (NCBI): domain Bacteria; kingdom Pseudomonadati; phylum Pseudomonadota; class Gammaproteobacteria; order Enterobacterales; family Erwiniaceae; genus Winslowiella; species Winslowiella toletana. The sequence continues at coordinate 2,109,395 of NZ_JAGGMQ010000001.1, read as the reverse complement.
ACCTTTAATCTGGCCAGCGTGCTGAAAAGCATCTCCCCGCAGTTTACGCGCATCAATGCCGCGCTGCTGGCGGAGCAGTTCGATGCGATTCTCTCCGGCAGCAGCGAAGCGCAGCAGATGGCAGCGCTTGCTGATGACGTCGCTGAAGGCGTGCCGCAGGCAGCAAAAGGCACGCTGGCGCAGTATGCGCAGGATCTCACCGCGCGGGCGCGCGACGGTAAAATTGATCCGGTGGTTGGCCGTGACGACGAGATCCGCCAGATGGTGGATATTCTGATGCGTCGTCGGCAGAACAACCCGCTGCTGACCGGTGAAGCGGGCGTCGGTAAAACCGCGGTAGTGGAAGGTCTGGCGCTGCGCATTGCTGCTGGCGATGTGCCGCCGCCATTGCAGGACGTTCAGTTGTGGCTGCTGGATCTCGGTCTGCTGCAGGCCGGCGCCGGGATGAAAGGCGAGTTTGAGGCGCGTCTGCAAGGGCTGATTAATGAAGTGCAGTCCAGCCCAACGCCGATCATTCTGTTTATCGATGAAATTCACACCCTGGTGGGCGCGGGCGGTCAGCAGGGCACCGGCGACGCCGCCAATATGATGAAACCGGCGCTGGCGCGCGGTCAGCTGCGTACGATTGGCGCCACCACCTGGGCGGAATATAAGAAGTATATCGAGAAGGATCCGGCGCTGACCCGTCGTTTCCAGACGGTGCAGATTCAGGAGCCGGACGAAGAGAAAGCGACGCTGATGCTGCGCAGCACCGTCAGCCCGCTGGAGAAACACCATCGCGTGCTGCTGCTGGATGAAGCGGTCAGCGCGGCGGTGCGTCTGTCGCACCGTTATATTCCGGCGCGTCAGCTGCCGGATAAAGCGGTGGCGCTGCTGGATACCGCCTGCGCGCGCGTCGCGGTCAGCCAGAGCGCCCGTCCGGCGCAGCTGGAAGATTGCTGCCACCGTATTGATGCGCTGGATGTCGAACTGGAGATCGCTGGTCGCGAAGCGCGGGTTGGTCTGAATAATGCTGAGCGTGTCGCCCAGCTACAGGCGCAGCGCGCGCTGCTGGATGAAGAGCGCCAGGCGCTGGAAGCTCGCTGGGAGCAGGAGCGGGTACAGGTTGATGCGATTATCGCCCTGCGCGCGCAGCTGCATGATACTGAAGACGAAGCGGATATTGTCACGCTGAAAAGCGAACTCGAAGCCTGTCAGCAGACGTTAAAAACCTTGCAGGGCGAAGCGCCGCTGCTGTTTGCGGCGGTGGATGCCAATGTAGTCGCGACGGTGGTTTCCGACTGGACTGGCATCCCGCTGGGCCGGATGGTGAAAAACGAAATTGATGCGGTACTGCAGCTGGCCGACACCCTGAATACGCGGGTAATTGGTCAGCGTCACGGACTGGAGATGATTGCCCGTCGCGTACAGACTTCACGCGCGCGTCTGGACGATCCGAACAAACCGGTCGGGGTATTTATGCTGTGTGGTCCGTCTGGCGTCGGTAAAACCGAAACCGCGCTGGCGCTGGCGGAAACTCTGTACGGTGGTGAGCAGAATATTATCACCATCAATATGAGCGAATTCCAGGAGGCGCACACCGTCTCCACCCTGAAAGGCGCGCCTCCGGGCTATGTCGGTTACGGTGAAGGTGGCGTACTGACCGAAGCGGTGCGTCGTCGTCCTTACAGCGTGGTGCTGCTGGATGAGATTGAAAAAGCGCATCCGGATGTTCATGAAATCTTCTTCCAGGTGTTTGATAAAGGCTGGATGGAAGATGGCGAAGGACGCCTGATCGATTTCCGCAACACCCTGATTATTCTCACCTCGAATGTCGGAACCCAGTTAATCAGCGGCTTGTGTGCCGATCCGGAACTGATGCCGGAACCTGAGGCGCTGGCTACCGCGCTGCGCGCGCCGCTGCTGGAAGTGTTCCCGCCTGCGCTGCTGGGCCGTCTGCTGGTGGTGCCGTACTATCCGTTAAGCGATGCGATGCTGGCGATGATTGTACAGCTGCAACTGGGACGTGTTGAACGTCGCCTGCTGGAAAACCACAACATTGTGGCCCGCTTTGATGATGAGGTGATTGCGCAGATTGTTAAACGTTGCACGGAAGTCGAATCCGGCGGTCGTATGGTCGACGCCATTTTAACCAATACCCTGCTGCCGCAGATGAGCCAGATTTTACTGTCGGCCTCGGCACGCGATGAGAAATTCCGCCAGCTACATGTCACCCTGCAGCAGGGCGAGTTTCACTGTCAGTTTGAGGCATGATGCCGTCAGTCACGAGAGAGTTGTCTACTATGTCGGAAATGGATAACAAAAAATCACTGCCCAACGCCTTGCCGGTGGGCTATCGCTTTAACGAGTTTGAAATCAAAGAGGTCATCGGTGGTGGCGGCTTTGGTATTGTCTACCGCGCCTGGGATCACCAGTTAGAGCGCACGATTGCTATCAAGGAGTTTATGCCTTCGTCGCTGGCGGTGCGCAGCGAAGACCTTAACCTGGTGCTGCGCAGTGAGCGATTCAGTAAAACGTTTCACGCCGGACTGAATAGTTTTATTCAGGAAGCACGGCTGCTGGCGCGTTTTAATCACCCGAATATGCTGCATGTGCTGCGCTTTTGGGTGCAGAACGACACGGCCTATATGTGTACCCAGTTTTACAGCGGCACCACGCTTTCCACCATGGCCGCTGAGCGCCCGGAATCGATTAGCGAAGCCTTTATTCGTGGCGATCTGCTGCCGCCGCTGATTGGCGCGATCCGCCTGATCCATAACGAAGGCTATCTGCATCGCGATATCTCGCTGGATAACATTCAGATCCAGGCCAATATGCGGCCGGTGCTGCTTGATTTTGGTTCAGCGCGTAAAGCGATTGGCAATATGTCCGATGAAACCGAAACCATGCTGAAGCCGGGTTTTGCGCCGATCGAGCAGTACAGCGACGGCGACGAAAACGAGCAGGGTGCCTGGACCGATATCTATGCGCTGGGCGCGGTGCTGCATACGCTGATTACCGGCGCGCCGCCAGCGGTCAGCGTGGTGCGCAGTATCGAAGACAGCTATGTGCCGCTGACGCAGCGTCGACCGGCGGGTTACTCGCTGGCGCTGTTGCAGGCTATCGACAAGATGCTGTCGCTCTATCCGGCCGATCGTCCGCAGGATATGGACCAGCTGGCCGGACTGTTGCAGCTGACGGATGCGGATATTAACGAATCGCTGCTGGCGCGTCCTGGCGGGCCGGGCACCATGCTGGTGCCGGTGAAAAGCGAAGAAGAGGCCGAACCTGAAGCCGCCAAACCGGCGACCGCGCGACGCTGGCTGCTGCCTGCGCTGGTGGCGGCCGGGGTGCTGGTAGGGATTGGCATCGGCGCGCTGGTGGTGAGCGGCGGCAGTGATGAGCCGGCCTCCAGCGCCAGCAATGCGCCAGCGGCAACGCAACAGAGCGCGCCGCAAAGTACGCCTGCGGCAGACAGCGCGCCGGCGGCCAGCGAAACACCTGCTGCCGCACAGCAGCCGGTAGCGCCGCCGCCACCGCCGGAACCTGTTGCGCAGGTGTACCTCAAACTGCGTCAGGGTGACGAGCTGACGTTGAATGGTCAGGAGCAGGCGGTCGTACCATCGGTTAATGGTTTTGCCAGCCTGCAACTGCCGCCTGGCGAGTATCAGATTGTTATTACTAACAATGGCCAGCAGCGTCAGCAAAAAATTACTGTCGGCGACGAAGGGGTCTGGATCATCAACCCGCAGTAATCCCACGCACTTCCCCGCAGACGCCGTACTGGCGTTTGCGGCCCGCTTTAAGAGGCTCTCTATGTTTGACCGTATTACCGTAACCACCCCTGCGGGTGACGGCACACTGATGTTCTGGAAACTTTCCGGGATGGAAGTGGTGTCACGTTCCTTTGCGCTGGATGTCAGCCTGTTAAGTACCGATGCACGCCTCGATCGCAAGTCGATGCTGGGGCAGCCGATCACTATCACCATCCCGACTCAGGGTGTGACGGCGGCGCCGCGCTATCTTAACGGCAAAATCACCTCGGTAAATGTGCAGAGTACTGAACTTAACGGAACGCGTTACGCGGTATATACCCTGCATATGGAGTCGGATCTGTGGCCGATGCTGCGCGACCGCAATCAGCGCATTTTCCAGAACCAGCGGGTGCCGGATATTATTAAAACGGTACTGAATGAATACGGCGTGCATGTCGAAGATAAGCTGACTGGCGAGTACCGCAGCTGGGAATACTGCGTGCAGTATCAGGAGAACAGCTACAGCTTTATTTCGCGTCTGATGGAGCTGGAGGGGATCTACTTCTTCTTCAACCATGAAGCGGATAAACACACGCTGGTGCTGATGGATTCCGCGGGCGCGCATCAGCCGTACAGCGGCTATGAAGTGATCCCGTATCACGTCAGCGAGTCCGGTGGCAGCACCAGTGAAGAAGGGATTGGGCAGTGGGCGATCAGCGAACGCGTCACGCCGGGTATTTACAGCATCGACGATTACGACTTCCGTAAGCCGAACGCCTGGCTGTTCCAGGCACGGCAGAACCCGGCGTCACCGTCGCCGGGTCAGATTGATTACTACGAGTGGCCGGGACGCTTTGTCGATCACAGTCACGGTGAATTCTACGCCCGTATCCGTCAGGAAGAGTGGCAGGCCGAGCATCAGCGTATCGACGCCACCGGCACCGCGCTGGGGATTGTGCCGGGCCATACCTTTACCCTCGGTCAGCCGCCGTATGCCAGCGACAGCGGCGACTATCTGGTAGTCAGCGCGGCTTATACCCTTGAAGAAAACACCTATGCCAGCGGCAGTGGCGACGGCAGCAAGCATAAAATCAACTTTGTGGTGATCCCGGCGGATATCACCTTCCGCTCGGCGCAGCGCACCGAATGGCCGCGTACGCATGGTCCGCAGACCGCGCGGGTGGTGGGACCAGAAGGTGAATCGATCTGGACTGACCGTTATGGCCGGGTGAAGGTTAAATTCCACTGGGATCGTCATGCAAAAGGCGACGATACCAGCTCCTGCTGGGTACGCGTCTCCAGCGCCTGGGCGGGACAGGGCTTTGGCGGTATGCAGATCCCGCGTGTCGGCGATGAGGTGGTAATCGACTTTATTAACGGCGATCCGGATCGGCCGATTATTACCGGGCGTGTTTATAACGAAGCCAGTATGCCGCCATGGGCGCTGCCTGCCGCTGCAACCCAGATGGGCTTTATGACGCGCAGTAAAGATGGGCATATCGATAACTCCAGTCACCTCTATTTTGAGGATAAACCTGGCAGCGAGATGATCGCCATGCACTCCGAGAAAGATATGAAAATCTCGGTGGAAAATGATAAAACGGTGGATATTGATGGCAATCGCACCACTACTATTGGTAAAGAACAGAAGCATGATGTGACGGGTGATGGCACCTTTTATTATCGTGCTAAACGGACGACGACTGTCGATCAGGAAGAAACTAAGCTCTTTAACAACAGTGAAAAAACTAAAATCACCAACGGTCGCGAACTGGAGATTGTGAGTGGTGGTGATAAAAGTGATATCACAGGCGATCAAGAGATCGCATTGAAGGGTAATCGAATCAGTTCGACCACCGGTAATGAAACGGTTCATGTGGAAGGTTCAAGGGATGAAACCATCGATAAAGGCCATAAGCTCACTATTAGTACGGGCGGCCAGAATCAAACCATTACCGGGAATGTGGCGGTAAAAATCGATGGAGAATGGAGTCAAAACACTACGGGTCAGATAACAATACAATCTCCGCAACAGATAACCATCAAGAGTGGGACTAAGGTGTTTATTGACTCGCCGATATTTGAGAGAAATGATGTTGAGAAAACCAGCTTTGCTCAGACTGCCTATGACATTATAAAAGGGGCATACTCTTTTTCATACGGATCAAGTGTTGCCTTAAAAGCTATAAGCTATGCCTGGACTGGGGTTGATGTTTCTAATAAGGTTATTACATTCGGTCGAACTAAAGTTAATGCTACCAGGGCTGAAGTTGCAAGGGTAGATAGTGGTGGTATAAGAACAGCGCTTTTTGCTTTGCATATGATTTCATAATTAGAGGTTTTTATGTCAGTTAATGATGTTATTGGTGGTGCTATTACAGTTATTGTGATTTTGATTATAAGCCTGTTTGTAGATAAAATGATAAAATCAGGTCAAAATCGAGAGAAAAAAATAATGCAAAGTGGAGTAGGTATAAATATTACTATTCTTTCTATGAAACAGACCGGTTTATTTATCAATCAAAATCCTGTAATAGAAATGAAATTGAAAGCTGAAGATAAAGAGAAAAACGAAAGTTGGTTGATCGAAAAACATAATGAAACAGCGATGCTGATTGCGATGGATGCTTACCAGGTTGGTAATGTTTATGAGGCAAAACTGGGTAAGAATAAAGAGGATATAATGTTTGTCCGGGATGCAAGTGGCAGACCTGTTCCTGCAAAACCTTAGGCAGGATTAGAATGGGGCAGCGGAAGCAATGCCCCATTCTGAAAATAAGAGGCTCTAAAAATATTTTATGCAGATCGAAAATTATTTTGTTATCAGGCCATAAGTCTTACTGTAATGTACGATAGTGCTTCTGGATTTCGTTAATTTATTATCTGACTGACCATTTCTATATAAGCATATGAAAATGGCAAGTTTTGCAATGTGGAGTCTTATTGTTACCTCCGTGGAGATAGCCATTTTCTTGATTGTAGTTAGTAACGCTATCGTTTATTAATCGAGAGATGAAGACATAAAAACAAACGGTAAAAAGGCGATGGCACTCATTACGATGGCGATACAGCATAATAATCAAGACGCGGAGGGATTGATTTCGTTGCAATTAACCTTTGAATTTTATGCTGAAAATGAAAAAGTTACAACCAAAAAATATGTTATGGCTAAGGTTTTTCATACTGGCGCGTTTAATACTGGACATAATATCGTTATCCGATATAAGGAAAGCGAAACTGCAGAAATTGTCGTGATGGGGTCTACGATTCAGAAAAATGATTAAATTATCATAATTAGATAATACTAGGCACTCAACCAGGAGATGGTAAAAATGGACTTTATAAGTCAAATATTTGTTCGCTTGCAAAATGATAGCCAGTTAGTGACAAATTTTGTTATTTTTTTATTGGCTTTGAATGTGGTTTTAATGTTGATCTTTCTTAATAAGAAAAGAAAGTTTTCTGCAATAATTAAAGTGGCGCTATTTTTTGTTTTGTTAGCTTTGATTTTTTCAACACGCCTGGGGCGCGTTTATTGGCTAAATGGTTGGGGTTGGCATGATTGGTTCCTTATTATTAATATAGGGCTTTTAATTATATCTACATTTCTGCTTTTAGTTAAAAAAAGAGTATATATCGCGATTATTAATTTTTTTTACGCTTTAATCGTTTTTCCATTTATCATGGTAATCTTTTTTGCGGTTGGCAGGACGGTTACGATTGATCCGTCATACTTCCATAGTGTTTGGTTTCTGGATCAGCAATCACAAATTTTCGTTCAGCAGATCGAGAAAAAAGTAGTTGAGGGTGTAAGTCGCGGAATCACATCTGTCAGTACAACTGATCTTGTTGTCGCCATTGATAGCCGTAGCGGCCAGTTTAAATGGAGTAAACCTTTAGAACGGTTCGAGTATCTTGTTGGAAAGTTAAACAATGATGTATTAATGGTAAACCGGGACGACAGAAAAATTTACTTATTGGATTATGAAACGGGTAAAGTTAAGCAAACAGAAAAAGAATTTGAAAATACGTATCCGTTGCTAAAAGGCCATTTTAGTTATCAATATTCAGACTATTTACTGGTGAGTCCTACCGAGTGGTATATGCACGGAGCTGATGATAAATACTATCATATCGATGAAAAAACAAAAACAACGACGGAAAATCCAGATTACCGAAAAAAATTTGATAAGGACTTTTTTAAACGAGGTAACGTTTCTAAGTTAACTCAGCAAGTTACTCTGCAATTAAAACATAAATTCCCGCAAATGTTAGACGTGAATATTGTTGATATGACCGAAGATCAAAAGCCGTTAGTGATATTTAAAAATAGGCTTGACGATATCGATTATCAGCTTGCCAAAGTGGATCTTACACAGAGTGAAATAATCTGGCAGAAAGATATGTCTGGTGATAATGATAATAATGATTATGAAATGTCTCGAAACGTTCTGCGCGTTTATGGAAGAAATGAAAAACAACAAATTATATTGAGTTATAAAGGTTATCTATTCGCAATTGAAGAGGCTACAGGCAAGACGATTTATCGGTACAATTTTAAATGGAACCAAATTGAGAAGGGAAGTTTTTTATTTTAGGTTTCGTCAAGTCTCTATGAGGGCTCTGACTGATAAATCATTGAAGCTATCTCTTTGCAGGATAAGCTAGAAAGCATTGTTAATAAATGCCATGTTATTAAATTTTATTAATTAAAATTCTAAGCACCTGGTAGCTCGTAATTAATAAAATTTTAATTTTTTAAGGCCTCTTTATGTCTTTATATGAAATCATCCTTGGTGTTGTCCTGATAACAATTATGTTTGTCCTTTCTGTGCGAGTTAACAAAAAATCTAAAGCAAGAAAATCGCGACTTAAACATCTGGAAACAAGTGGCACCGATATCCTGATCGTCATCCTGTCGATGAAATCCACCGATCTACGTCTCGAAGGGCAATTTGTTCTCGATCTTAAACTTCAAGTGGAAAACAAAACTGATAACAGTGCCTGGATAATTGACAGCTATATGGAGAGAGCCGCCCGGCTGGCGCTGGGAAGTTATGCAAAGGATACGGTTTATTTGGGTAAGATGGGAGACAGCCGGGAAGAGATTATTTTCGTAAAAGACGAAAGCGAGCGTCCGGTTCCCGCCCCACTCAGCGACAGCCGTTAACTTAAGGTAAGACGACCGTTATTGGTCTCTTATTGTATTTCTCCACCAGGGATGTGACTGATGAAAGTTATTAAACCGCTGCGCCTTAGCGTACTCCACCGCCCATTTCGCTTACAGGGAAAAAACCACCTCGGTGTCTCCGTGATGGCGCTTGCCGATATGGGTAAAAATCCTCAGCTACGTCCGGAAATGGAGTTGTGGCAACTGGCGGGCGATGAGTTGCAGGCCAGCGGCGGCGTGCTGGATATGGCGATGCCGAAAGCGCGCGCCGAATTCCTCGCCACCGGTTTTGCTTACAGCCATCATCAGCAGGATAAAACCGCCTGCGCGGTGCGGATTGAAATTGAAAATCTGACCAAAACGCTGGCCGTCTCCGGCGACCGCTTCTGGTCAGGATCCAGACCAACCCCGCCGCGTAGCTTTGAGCAGATGCGCCTCGACTGGAGCCGCGCTTTTGGTGGCGAAGGCTATGCCGATAATCCGCACGGTATCGGCGCGGTGAATGAAATGCAGGATGGCGTTGAATATCGCCGTCTGCCCAATATCGAAGCGTTAAATGCGCGTATCTCTTCTCCCGGACAGAAGCCGGAACCGGTCAGCTTTGGCCCGCTGGATATCCAGTGGCCACGCCGTATGAGCCGCATGGGAAAACAGTACGACGCCAGCTGGCTGCAGAATGACTTTCCCGGCTTTGCGCGCGATATCGACTGGCGGGTATTTAACGCCGCCAGCCCGGATCAGTGGTGGGATGAGCGCGACAGCTTACCGCCGCTGGCGCCGTGGTCGATCTGGAATATGCATCCGCAAAAACCGCTGCAACAGGGAACATTGCCACCCTGGCAGGCGCGCTGTTTTATCAATCGCCAGCGCGCGGATGAAACCCTGTTTGAAGAGATCCCACTGCGTGCCACCACGGTGTGGTTCTTCCCCCATCTGGAACAGATGCTGCTGATCTGGCAGGGTAATACCCGCATCAATGAAGATGATGCCGCGGATGTATTACATCTGATGCCCGCGCTGGAAAAAACCGGCGCGACGCGTTCGCATAATCACTATCGCAAAGTCCTCACGCAGCGCCTTGATAAAGAGAAGGGCGCGCTGTTCGCTTTCCGCGAAAAAGATCTGATTCCGGAAGAGACTATCGGGCCGTGGATTGACAGCGAAGTGCAGGAATCACAAAGTCCGATGCGCGATAACCTGAAAAACCGGGCCAGCCAGATGCGTGAGCAGCACCGCGCGCGGCTTGAAGCGCAGGGCGGCGATATCAGCGATCTGCTGGCCGATTTTGACGAGCCGGAAATCCCCAGACTCGATGAGCTGCCGGAATTTATCGAGAAGATGGAGTGCCAGGCCGAAGAGATGAAGGCGCAGGCCGAGGAACGCAAAAAAGAGATGGAAGCGCGGTTCCCGCAACATAGCGATCAGAGCAACCTGCCGCGCGGACCGGAATCCATGCACCGTATGCAGGAGATGTTGCACAGCAACAAAGAACATTTTAGCGAGAAGAAACTGGAGCAAAGCCGCGAGTCGCTGCACAAGATGTACCTGATGTCAGTGCAGAATCAGCCGCCGGCGGTACGCCTGAAAGGTGATATTGCACTGATTATCCGTCAGCGCGCGGAGCGCACGCTGGCGCAGGGCGGCGATTTCAGCGGTATGGATCTGACCGGTGTTGATTTCTCTGGGATGGATCTGCGCGGCGCGCGTTTTAATAAAACCCTGCTGGAGTGCGCCGATCTTAGCCACTGCCAGCTCGACGGCGCGGACTTTACCGAAGCGATGCTGGCGCGCGCAGAGCTGCAGGAAACCTCGCTGCGCGACTGCAACTTTAGCGGTGCCAGTCTGGCGCTGGCGCAGTGTCTGCATAGCGACTTTAGCAATGCGCAGTTTAAAGAAACACAACTGGATGAAGCGCTGTTTGATAACTGCGCCTTTGACGGCGCCACGCTGGATAGCCTGTTGCTGCGTAATAGCTGGTTTACCCGCTGTCGCTTCCATCAGGCGCGACTGGAAAGCTGTGTATTTATGGATCTGACGTTGCCGCAGCCGGACTTCACCCGGGCGCAGCTAAATAAAACCACCTTTATTAAATGCATCCTTGAAGCCGCTATTTTCAGCGGCGCGCAGCTGGAAAGCTGTTCGTGGGTCGATAGCCAGCTGGAAGCGGCGAAGTTTGACGGCGCAACGCTGACTACCTGCGCCGCAGCCTCGGATACCACGCTGGCCGGGGCGGACTTTAGCCAGGCGACGCTAAAACAGAGCAACCTGCGTCAGACGGTGCTGAGCGGGGCGAAATTCACCCTGGCGAAGCTGGAGAACAGCGATCTGAGTGAGGCGCAATGTCAGGGCAGTGACTTCACGCGTGCTAACCTGGTTGGCAGCATGTTTGTACGCACTGATTTCCGTCAGACCAATTTTACCGACGCCAATCTGATGGGCGCGCTGCTGCAAAAAACGCAGCTGGCAGGCGCTAACTTCAGCAATGCCAATCTGTTTCGCACAGATCTTTCGCAATCCTTTACCGATGAGCACACCCGCCTGACCGGCGCGTGGACTAAACGCGTCAAAACGCTGCCGAAGCGTGATGGAGAAGTAATATGACCGCCCTGAGCGCAGCTGAACTGCAACAGCGGATAAAAAACGGTGAAGCGATCATGGAGATCAACCTTGATGGTCTTGATCTGCAGGGATGCGATCTCTCCGGGGGGATCTTTCAGGAAGTGTCGTTGCAGGGCGTCAGCTTACAGGGCGCAAACCTGCAGGAAACGGTGTTTACCGAATGCCAGCTGGACGCCGTTAATCTGAGCGACGCCAGGCTGGAGCAGACGGTATTTAACCAGTGCGAAATGGATAAACTGAACGCCAGCGGCTTGCGGCTGGTCGAGTGCGTGTTCAATCAGTGCGCGCTTGCCGACAGCGATTTCTCCCACAGCGAACTGGATAAAACCCAGTTTATGCGCTGCACACTGGATCGCAGCCGTTTCAGTCAGGCTAAGCTGGATCGCTCCACCTTTTTTGAATCGCCGATGCCGGGCGCGCACATCGATCAGTGCCACTGCCTGCTGACCACCTTCTTCGGTATCGACCTGCGCGAAACTAACCTGGCGGCCACCCAGTGCGAGCGGGTGGTGTTTTTCGCCTGCGACCAGCGAGGCAAAAGCTATGCGCAGCAACAGTTTACCGGCTGTCAGTTTACCGATAACCAGCTTGATGAGGTCAACTTCTCCGGCGCTCAGCTGACGCAGTGCAACTTTAAAGGCGCGTCACTGAAGGGCGCACAGCTACGCCAGGTCAACGCCATGCAGGCGCTGTTTATGGAAGCCGATCTCAGCGGCGCGCACTGTCAGAACAGCCTGTTTGACCAGGCGATGTTTGTCGGCTCATGTCTGGATGGCGCGGATTTCAGCCAGAGCCGGTTATTCCAGAGCATTCTGCAACAGGTGAAAGCGGTAAAATCGCGCTTTGCCATGTGCAACCTGACTTACAGCGACTTCTCAGGCGCTGATGTCTGTATGGCGGACTTTCGTGGCGCCACCTTTTCCCGCACGCGCTTCCACCGCGCGCGTCAGGAGAATGCCCTGTTTTCCGATCGCAAAGGCATTCTTGAATATGATGAAGAATTACTGGCTGCCGAGGCCTGGAGCATTCAGCGCCAGAGCCGCAGCTAAGGAGAATTATGATGAGCAATATTAACCATAAACTGGCGCTGGCCGTGACGCCTCCCGCGCAGGCCGCCGGTGTTGTCACCCACTGTTTTCCCGATGGCAGCCTGACGATTGAAAGTGAAGGTCGCGGCTGGCACTGCCTGCGCGCCGCCAGCTGTGTTATCGCGCCACAGGCGGGCGATAAAGTGTTAATCGCCGGAGTGGATAACCAGCTCTGGTTGCTGGCGGTGCTGGAGCGGGCCAATCCGCTTAGCGCCGAGCTGAGTGTACCGGGCGATCTGCATATCCGCAGCGAAGGCGAGCTAAGCCTGAGCAGTGAAGCGTTGCGCGTCAGCGCCGGGCAGGGCGACTGCCATATCAGTGAGATGAAATACAGCGGCGATAAGCTTTCCGCATGGGTGAGTGTGTCACGCATTGTCGGCAAACGCGCCGAATCGGTCTGGCAGACGGTGACGCAAATCAGTCACAACCTGCTGCGCACCACGCGTAATACCGAGCAGGTGCGGGCCGGGCAGTTGGATATGAAAGCGGAAGATTATGCCCGTCTGCATGCACATAACACGGTGATTACCGCGAAAGCGATCGCCAAGGTCGATTCCGAACAGATTCACATGGGCTGAGGAGTCACTATGTTTGCTAACTGCCAGTTAATGGGTGTCGATCTTGCGTTCCCGGATGTCTGCCTGACGCCGACGCCCGCACCTGTGCCGATTCCCTATCCGGATATCGCGCTGGGGCCGACGGCGATCCCTAATGCATTGAATATATTGTTTATGGGGATGCCTGCGCATAATATGGCGACCATCACGCCGCTGACTAACGGCGATAACCCGGGCGTTGCCACCGGTGTGGCGTCGGGAACGGTAATGGGGCCGTCGCGCCATCTTACCGGTGCATTTACCGTGTTGCTGAAGGGAACCCCGGCGACGCGGCTGACCAGCGTCAGCCTGCAAAACTCCACGAATGCAATCGGTATGCGGATCGTGCCCAGCCAGCTAAAAGTGCTGATGCTGGCGCCCTGAAAGGCCCGCAAGTTTCCCTTTTCCGCCAGCTAACCTCTTATATGGATAAAACGTTATGCCTGACCGCATTTCTGCACAGTTACCTGTCGAAGGACTGCTTTTCTGGACACTTTCCGGCGCGGAAGTGGTATCGCGCTCCTTTGCGCTGGATGTCGGCCTGCTAAGTACCGATGCGCGCATCGACCGTAAGGCGCTGCTCGGCCAGCCAATCACCATCACCATTCCCACTCAGGGTCTGACGGCGGCGCCACGCTATCTGAACGGCAAAATCACCTCGGTAAATGTGCAGAGCAGCACGGAGGTTAACGGCTCGCGTTACGCGATCTATACCCTGAAGATGGAATCGGATCTGTGGCCGATGCTGCGCGACCGCAATCAGCGCATTTTCCAGAACCAGCGGGTGCCGGATATTATCAAGACGGTGCTGAACGAGTATGGCGTGCATGTCGAAGATAAGCTCAGCGGCGAGTACCGCAGCTGGGAATACTGCGTGCAGTATCAGGAGAACAGCTACGACTTTATCTCACGCCTGATGGAGCTGGAGGGGATTTACTTCTTCTTCAACCATGAAGCGGATAAACACACGCTGGTGCTGATGGATTCTGCGGCGGCGCATCAGCCGTATGAAGGCTATGAGGTGATCCCGTATCACGTCAGCGAGTCCGGTGGCAGCACCAGTGAGGAAGGGATCGGTAAGTGGGCGATCAGCGAGCGCGTCACGCCGGGCATCTACAGCATCGACGATTACGACTTCCGCAAACCGAACGCCTGGCTGTTCCAGGCGCGGCAGAACCCGGCGTCACCGTCGCCGGGCCAGATTGATTACTATGAATGGCCAGGACGCTTTGTCGATCACAGTCACGGTGAATTCTACGCCCGTATCCGTCAGGAAGAGTGGCAGGCAGAGCATCAGCGTATCGATGCCACCGGCACCGCGCTGGGGATTGTGCCGGGTCATACCTTTACCCTCGGTCAGCCGCCTTATGCCAGCGACAGCGGCGATTATATGGTAGTGAGCGCGGCCTACACGCTCCAGGAAAACACCTACGCCAGCGGCAGCGGCGAAGACAGCAAGCATAAAATCAACTTTGTGGTGATCCCGGCGGACACCACCTTCCGTTCGGCGCAGCGCACGGCATGGCCACGCACCCACGGACCGCAGACCGCGCGGGTGGTGGGGCCGCAAGGCGAGTCTATCTGGACCGATAAATATGGCCGGGTAAAGGTGAAGTTTCACTGGGACCGTCTGGGTAAAGGCGACGATACCAGCTCCTGCTGGGTACGTGTCTCCAGCGCCTGGGCCGGTCAGGGCTTCGGCGGCGTGCAGATCCCGCGCGTCGGCGATGAGGTGGTGATCGACTTTATTAACGGTGACCCGGATCGTCCGATTATTACCGGTCGTGTGTATAACGAAGCCAGTATGCCGCCGTGGTCGCTGCCTGCCGCCGCGACGCAAATGGGCTTTATGAGCCGCAGTAAAGACGGCACGCCGGACAACGCCAACGCCCTGCGCTTTGAGGATAAAAGCGGTGAAGAGCAGTTGTGGATGCAGGCGGAGCGGAATATGGATACCAACGTTAAGAATGATGAAACGCATTCTGTCGGCGGTAATCACACCATCAGCATTGAGAAAAGCTTTGAAAGCAAAGTGAGTGGGCAGTATGCCCAGCAGACGCAGTACGCCCGCAGCGAGCTGGTTGGTACGGATTATATCTTGAAGTCGAACAGCAATATTATGCTGGCGGCCAGTAGCGGTATCACTTTTGTCACCGGTGACAGCATGCTGACCATGAACCCCAACGGCACGATTTCACTGCAGTGCAAGAACTTCCAGATTAACGCTTCAGGGCAGGGGGAGATTAACACTGGCGGCACACTTGACCTGAATATCAATCAGCCAGCAGCGGCCCCCGCGCCATCACCAACGCCAGGTGAGATCGCCGCAGAAGTCAGCGATGTTTTTGCTAATAAAGATGCAGGGAGCAGCAAATGAGCCAGCCAGTGCAATACGTCTTATCCGAGGGAACGCTTAATCTGCCTGGTATCGTGCAGGATCAGAGTATTACCGTGCTGCGTCTGGCCGATTTACGGGCCACGCTGGTGGTGACCCGCGACTGGAAGGTTACCGCTGATGAGATGGATTCCTTTTTGCAGCAGCAATTACAAAAAGTGAAGCGCGATATGAAAAAGTTTAGCGCGCAGTCACCAGAGCAGAGCACGCTGGGTACGCTACCCGCGCAGCAGGTGGCGATGCGCTTTGAAAATCAGGGCGTGGCGGTGGAACAAAAGCTGCTGGTGACCTGGGCGAAAGATCATTTACTGGCATTAACCTTCAGCACCGCAGGCCAGTTTACGGAGCAGCAGCTGCTGGCATGGCAGGCGATCCGGCAGGCGTTTATCCCCTGTGTGGCGGAGGCCTGATCCATGGCAGATAAGGTTGCAGCGAGAATTGATGATCCGCTGGTACACAGTTCACTACTGAGTGATTTTGTCAGCGGCATGGTGGAAGGGGCGATCTACGCCGGGATTTTACTCGCCTGCAGCGCGATGACGCTGAGCGGCGTGGGGCTGGTGCTGGGGATTGGCCTGACCATTGCCGCCATTGCCGATGGTTTTCCTGAACGCCTGGGTAACGCTGCGGGAGGGGCGGTGGATAGCCTGATTGGCGCACTTGGGCTGACGGGGCCGCCTGATGCGGTGATCACCAGTGGTTCCGGTAATGTCCATATTATGGGCAAGCCAGCAGCACGCGCCGCAGGCACGGTCGATCACGCCTTTCTTAACGCTCCCGCAGGTGCCGAAGAGGAAGGTCCATCCGCGTGGGAAATCGCTGCTGGTATGGCGGCGGGGATCGCTTCGACGGTGGCACATCCGGGTGCATTTTTCAGCGCGCTGGGTGAGAAAATCAGTAATGTGACGGCATCGGATGTGGGTGATTTCTTCAGTAACCTGTGGAAAGACATCTCCCAGCCCACGGTAGCCTCCGCCAGTCCACACAGTACGCCAGCCAGCATGGATACCGTGGCTTGCACTAAGCATAGCGGCCCGATTTTTATCGCCAAAGGCTCAAAGAAGGTGCTGATTAACGGTCAGCCTGCGGCACGTAGCGGCGACCTCAGTACCTGTGAAGCGAAAATTGACGTTGCAGAGGATCCGCGGGTGCGTATCGGCGGCGAAAGCATTGTGGTGCAGGATATTCGCAGCGGAAAAAACTTTTTTGCCTGGTTTATTGGCGGGATGCTGGGCGGCGGCGAGCTGAAGCAGGTGCTGCAGTTAATGGGCAAAGCTTTTGATCGCGTGATGGCGCGCAAGTTGCTGCGCAGTATTCCCTGCCCTATTGTGGCGGCTGGCGCCAGTATGGCCGTGAGCCAGGGAGCCGTTGCCGCTGCCGCTGGTGTCGCCGGCGTGGCTTCTAATGCGGTGCAGACTCCTCACCCGGTCAATATCGCCACCGGCGCCAAGATCCTCGCGGGCGCTGAAGATCTCGACTTCGCGCTGGAAGATCGTATCCCTCTTTACTGGCAGCGTGTTTACCACAGTCGCAATCTGGCGACCGGCATGCTGGGCCAGGGATGGATGCTGCCGTTTGAAAGCCGCCTGATCCGCTATCGTGCAGCGAATGGCGAACTGCATTTCCGCTGGCGTGATTTAGTCGGTCGCGAGCTGGAGATGGGTGAGGTTCGTCCGGGGGATGTGATTCAGTTTGCTGAAGATGGCATCACGCTTTACTGCACGCTTGAGGGCGTGGTGGTGCTGCAGACCAGCGAAGGTGAGCACCAGCTGTATGAACCCGATCCGACACGCGAAGGCGAATGGCGCATTGCCCGCATTTACGACCGCCACGATAACTGCCAGCATCTGAGCTGGAATGAAGCAGGCCAGTTAATCGCTATCGCCGGTGATAATGAAGCGATGGCGGTAGAGCTGAGCTATGAATCCGTGCATGGCCGTCTGGCGACAGTCCACCAGCGCGCAGCAGGCGAGCGTTATCCGCTGGTGCGCTACGGCTACAACGATCAGGGGCAGCTGATCAGCGTCACTGATGCTGATGAAGTCACCACACGACGCTTCAGCTGGGATCGCGCCAGCGATATGCTGGCCAGCCACAGTTATGCCACCGGTCTGACAGTAAGCTACGACTGGCAGCCAGCAGCAGACAGTACCTTCTGGCGTGTTATCAGCTATCAGGTACGTGACGATCAGCAGCAGATACTGGAAAGCTGGATCATTGACAGCGATGAGCAGGCCCGTAATGCAACGGTGACCTGCCTTTCCGGCGGCAGCACTTTCCATCAGTGGGACGCGCAGTATCGTATTACCGGCTGGACCGATATGTATGGTGCTGAATGGCATTATGAATGGGCGGATCAGGGGGAGCAGTTGCAGGCGACCAGCGGCCCTGACGGCGAGCGCTGGGAGTATGGCTATGATCAGCGCGGCAATCTGACCGTGGTGCGCAATCCTCTGGGCGAAACCCGGCTGACGGTCTGGCATCCGGTGTGGTCACAGCCGCAGCAGGAAGTGCTGGCTGACGGCGCCAGCTGGCGTTATCAGCACAACGCGCTGGGTGATGTGGTGGCGGTAACCGATCCACAGGGTGGCGTCACGCAGCTGGAGTGGAACCCGCAGGGTGACCTGGTTGCCGAAACCGATGCGCTGGGTAATGTCCGCCGTTTCTGGTGGAACGAGCGCGGGCAGATGGTCAGCGATGAAGACTGTTCGGGTTACCGCAGTCATCAGCACTATGACGCGACGGGCAGGCTGCTGAGCGCCACCGATGCCGAAGGGAATACCACATCCTGTCGCTGGAGCCGTGCCGGTCGTATCGAAGCCATTATCCGCGCCGATAACCGCGAAACCCGCTACGAGTACGATGCTCACGGGCAGCTGGCCGGTGAGAATATTGACGGTTTCTCTGAACGAAAACTACAGCGCAACGTACGCGGACAGGTGATTTGCCAGACCGATCCGGCGGGTCATCACACCCGTTTTGATTATGACCGTTTTGGTCGCCTGACCCGGCTGATTAACCCGAACAACGACAGCTGGCAGTTTGACTGGGACAGCGGCGAACGCCTGCTGGCGCAGACCGATTACGCCGGACGGCGGAAAAGTTATGGCTATGACGATCGCGGGCAGGTGACGTCAGTTTCGCAGCAGCCGCTGGCGCAGAATGGTGAACAGCAGGCGCCGCTGGTCTCGCAGCTGGAATATGATCTGCTGGGCAGGCTGACGGCGAAAAGTAACGGCGAAACTTACACCCGCTATCAGTATGCCGCGCGCAGCGTCACACTGCAGCGCACCACGCTGGCTGAACACCATGCTGCACGGCAGAAGGCCGCGGAGCCGGAGTGGGATGATCAGCTGAGCTTTACGCTGGATGCGCTGGGTAACCTGCAAAATGAGCAGAATCACGGCGGCCGCTGGCAGTATCAGTACGATGCGCTGGGCAATCTGCAGCAGAGCCAGGGACCGGACGGCACCACGCAAAGTTTCCTGCGCTACGGCAGCGGGCATCTGTTGCAGCGTAACTGGCAGCGTGACGGGCAGCAGGCTGATATCGCCGCTTATGCGCGTGACCGCCTGCATCGTGAGATCAGCCGCAGTCAGGGGCCGCTGACGCTGGAAACCGCTTATGACCCGGCTGGCCGTATTATCAAGCGGCGCAGTGCGGTGCTGGAACGCCGCTACCAGTGGGATCGTCTGGATCAGGTGGCGCAGCAGATGCTGATGTCGGTTGAGAAAAACGACTCACGACCTGCCTTCAGCCAGCAGCGCTTTGGCTACGACGCGGCAGGCCAGGTTACCCATCGCATCGGCGCTGAGCGGGAAGAGCGTTTTCATTATGATCCGGCGGGCAACCGCACCGACACGGCGGGTCAGGTGGTCTGGCATAACCTGCTGCGCAGGCTGAAAGGGGCGCGCTGGGAGTATGATGGCTTTGGCCGCCTGCTGTGGCGTAAGGCGGAACAGGGTGCAGTGGAGCAGCACTTCAGTTATAACGCTGAGCATCAGGTGACAGAGGTGCGGCTGAGCGGACACCGGGAATACCAGCGGGTGCAGTATCGCTATGATGCGCTGGGCCGCCGTACGCATAAAATTCTGCACCGCCACGGGCAGGCGGAAACGGATGCGGAAATCATTACTTTCCACTGGCAGGGGTTGCAGATGGCGGGCGAGCAGAGCAGTCGCTCGCCGGACCACAGTGTGCAGTATCTGTATAACGAAGGTGGCTGGGAGCCGCTGGCGCGGGTGGATATCGCTGGCGACAGCCAGCAGACGCTGTGGTATCACACCGATCTGAACGGCCTGCCGGAGCGGCTGACCGATGAAGGCGGTGAAGTGGTATGGCAGGGCCGTTTCAGCAGCTGGGGTGAAACCGAACGTGAAACCCATGCGGGGCAGCTGGCGGTGCCGCAGAACCTGCGATTCCAGGGGCAGTATCTGGACAGGGAAACCGGGCTACACTACAATCTTTTCCGTTACTATGACCCGGTGGCTGGGCGGTTTACACAGCCTGATCCGATCGGTCTGGCGGGTGGTATAAACTTATATGCCTACGCTCCAAACCCATTAAACTGGATCGACCCGCTAGGATTGAAATGTCAGCCTGAAAAATGGGATGTAAGTTCTCATCAAAGCAATAAAAGTGCTGTTAAAGGCAAAAACCTTGGGCTGGACTCACACCATGTTGGTCAGAAGAATATTATGAAAGATCTGGTCGAAGGATATGATCCTGCGACTGCACCAGCCATGTTAGTTCCTCGCGTCGGTCACACCGTTTCTAAAGAAGGGGTGGGCATTGTATCCAGAAGTCAAATAAATGCTAAGACTGGATTACCATTTGCAAATGCCAGAGATGTTGTAGCAAGAGATATATGGGAGTTAAGAAGGGTATATCCTGAGATACCAAATAGTAAGCTTCAGGAACTTATTGATATGAACAAGGTGATGTACCCTGAAATAAGATAAAGAGGCATGTATGAATCTTGATGAACAAGTGGTTAATGCTATCTTCAAAGAATTATTTGACGATAACTCAGTACGTTACAAGCAGTCTCTAAGCAAGCCAGTAAATAATGATACTGATGTTTATGCTAAAGCAAGAAATGCTCTGGCTAATTTAAGTCCGGCAGAAAGAGATAACGTATTAAAATTTATAGATGTCGCAATCGCTGATAGCGCTTCTATAATATTAGGTACTCTGGACGGTTCTCATTATCCTGATAATATTGATGGTGATTTTGTCGTGACCTATAAAGATGATGAAATACAGGGAAGTCTACAAGATCTATTTATAGAGAAAGTCGAAGATAAAGGTATATATAATTAAAATAAGCCGGAAGCGATCCCTGTGATCCTTCCGGCTTTTTATTTTTAGCCGTCCGTCAGGCCAGGGCCGCCCTCATCCGCTGAAGGGCGTGATCCAGCTCACTGCGCTGTGCCTTCAGCTGCTGCTCCAGTTCCCTCAGCGGCTTCTCTTCCGGATCGTCGGGGATCAGCACCAGACAGCGATCCATTACCTTCAGACTGACGCCCGTCCCGACATCAAACCCCGCCTCTCTCAGCCACTTACCCGCAATGTTCAGCTGCGGCGTGCTGCGGTCGCCGCATCCCACAATACAGCGGCGTACCGTTTTGGAAATCCCTTCCCCTGACTTACAATCGTGTTTAATGGTGACGCAGGTAGGTAAGGCCACGGCGGAGCGGTAGCGTGCGCGGGGCAAAAGTGCGCGTCGGAATCTTCGTGTTAACTGCATGTTACAATCCGCAAGAGCCGCCTCTTAAAAGCCAGTTTTGTCAGTAAGTTAAGTCGACTAAAAAATACGATGGCACCAGGTTCATCCCGATGATCCGATAGGGCTGGCTGGCGGGTTGAATTTGTACCGGTATGCGCCTAATGGGCTGGGCTGGGTGGATCCGCTGGGGCTAAGTACGTTAGCATTACCACCCCCATCAGGTTTAGATCCATGGGGACCTGGGGCTATATTGGAATCTTATGTTGTGCCTAAAGGAGGAATAACTGTACAAATGGCTATGTCTCCAGGACAAACTAACCCGGGAGGATGGGCAACCTTGGATCACATCCCAAATGTCGATTATGTAAGGGAGAAGCTGGCTGTAATACCAGAGTTCAAACCTAAGATTTCACATGTTCAAGAATTCCATATTCCTGAAGGTGTGAGAGTTCAAATTGGTCCTGTGGGCCCTCAAACTTCAGGTGGAAAATTTTACTTGGGCGGGGGTAGCCAAATTCAGATATTAAATTACTCTGATAGAGCTAAGTTGATACCTGTGGGTAAACCTAGAAAAATTCGTGCCCGGAGGTGTGGCTCATAATGAAAAGTATAACAAACTACAAAAAATTATATAATAAAGATGGTTACGATAGGGTTAAAAATCCTCTTGGGTTAAGCGTGTTTGAGTTGTTGCCTGATGGATTATTATGGGAATATAATTCAAAAAAATATGAAAAGAAAAATTCTGATAAAATAATTTCTGTCCTTACGAAAGATGGAGGAACCATAGCTATGGTTGAAGCACCATTTGATAGGGAAAGAAATAGAGCGCTAATTATAAATCCTGATAAATCTGTTAAGTGGGATGTCACTGCGCTACTAAAAAACGCAATTGATTATGACATTTTCTCTGATGTTTATTATATCGATGATTTGTTATTTTTTTTCTATAATAAAAACGGAAGAGATTTTAGATTTTCATTTGATATAACTACCGGTAACGTAGGGAAAATATATGAAAGCTACTGAAAAAAGGATTAACTGGGATATTGTAGAATTTATACTTACTTCAAGTGGCAAATAATATTACGAAAAATTAGTCACAAGTTGAGTTAGTTGAATTACTGCCAAAAATTATGAACCAGTATCAATTTGGCGTGTGAACTCAATTATGTACCGAATGTGCTGGTATAGATGGGCCCACCCGTGTTAGCCGTTCAGTATCTTCAGGCCTATGCCTGTTCCAATCTCAAATCCTAATATCAGGAACTAGTTAACTATGAATTACGATGCCAAAAAAAGGGGGGATTATAATCGTAATTGATAGTACGATCCTGAAGACGGAAGGTTTAACCAGCCTGATCCGATAGGGTTAATGGGTGGAACAAACCTCTATGCATATGCACCTAATCCACTGAACTGGATCGATCCGCTGGGACTGAGTAGATGTTCACCTGATGTAGAAACTCCATATGGGCCTGCAAGTCAGTCGACTGCACCAGAAGCATTAGCAGCAAGAGCGCAAATTGAAAATGGCGCTACATTATATCGTGTAGGCACTACCGGTCGCAGTGAAACAGTCGGCGCTCAGTTTTGGGCTTTGGAACATCCTCATTCACCGGGTTATGCAAACCGGTACGGAATCCCTCAAGAAAACGTGGACAGAAGTAATTTCTTAATGACTGCGCGTTTAAAACCTGGTTCAGATTTTGTGACAAGGCCAGCGCCTGGTATTGGTGATAATTTAGGGGGTGGGATCGAAGCAGTGGTTCCGCCAGATGCTGTTCACATTGAGACATTTAGCCTGTTCTAATTATGCAAAACGATATTTATTCTCGCTCAAGGAAGTTAGCCGCCGCATTAGAAAACGAGTCTATCAATAATGCAGCTTTGGCTCAGGAAATCACAGATGCTATTGATTACAGTGCTACATCTGGTGAAATCCTTATGAAATTAAAGTTCCATATCAATAAAATATTATCGGATACAGGTAAATATAGTAGTGAGCTAGTTAAATTAGCTTTGGATATCAAAAACGATATTGTGAAATTAATTGGCTAATATTTTTACTTAGTTAAAGCCGGAAGCGATCCCAAGATCCTTCCGGCTTTTTATTTTTAGCCGCCCGTCAGGCCAGCGCCGCCCCTATCCGCTGAAGGGCGTGATCCAGTTCGCTGCGCTGCGCCTTCAGCTGCTTCTCCAGTTCCCTCAGAGGCTTCTCTTCCGGATCGTCGGGGATCAGCACCAGGCAGCGATCCATCACCTTCAGGCTGACGCCCGTCCCGACGTCAAACCCCGCCTCTCTCAGCCACTTACCCGCAATGTTAACCTGCGGCGTGCTGCGGTCGCCGCCCTTTGGGCGATATCCCACAATACAGCGGCGTTCCGCTTTGGAAATCCCTTCCCCTGACTTACAATCGTGATCAGCCATGATCAACTCCTGCTTAGTTGCCCGTGGTGAGCGGTGGCAGAGGGTTGCAGCCCTTTACCACCGCGCTAAAAAACTACTCCTGCGGCCCGGCGATCATCGCGCCCAGCATCTCCGCAATCATCTTCTGCCGTGCCTTCGGCAGTGCATCGATCCCTTCCATATACTGCTGCCACTTCGGTGACGGACCGCGTCTGTTCACCGGCCTGCGGACTTCGCCGCCAAATAACTCTTCCAGTGAGATCGAAAAGATCTTCGCCACCTCGGGCAGCGATGACACCTTGATACGCCTGCGTCCTGCTTCCCATGCCTGCACCGTCTGCTGCGAAACGTTCAGTCTCTCCGCCAGTTCGGCCTGTGTTATGCCGTGTGCCTTGCGCAACCGGGTAAAACGCTCACCGAGTGCAATGAAGAAATCACGCTCTTCGTCGCTGATAGCCATAGCTGTTGTTCTTCCTGAATGTAATAACACAGCCATAACTTACCTCATCTTTTACCACGATATGTTGTAAATACTACATTATGTGGTATGGTGAGGTCGAGTTATTTTTATACAAACCCTATTGTTAGGTTTTTGAGGATATGAGTTATGGCACGGATAGCCGAAACGGAGTTGCAACACCTGAATGCCGTAGTCTATTTAGTCGCCATTGCGCGACCGCAGGGCGGCATCTGATGGACGGTACAGTACCAATGCTGAATAGCTCTCAATACCCTAAATTGAAGTACTATATGAATAAGTTATTTTAATCTGAACCCTATTGACAGGTTTTTGAGTATACCGATTTATGGTTCACATCCCGGAAGCAGAGTTACTGCACCAGAAAGCTGACGTTTCGTTGCGCGTTTGGAAGGCCGGATCACTGAAATAGCGTTAGACGATGAGCACAAGGCTGGTTTTTGTGCGCCGGCCAGTCAGCAGTTTGTTCTGTATTAACAGGTAGTTTTATCTTAAAGATGAATTTCACTATTTAGTGAAATTTTCTTTTTGCGTAAATATTAATCTGGATATATATTAAACTCATTGAAATGGAGACAACATGTACACAGTAACGGCGCATGGACTTGCCGCGAAGGAACTGGAAGAATTACCGGATCGCCTGCGTGGTCAAATGTTCCGGTTGATTGAGCGGCTTGAAACGGAAGGACAACTTAAGATGCCCTATAGCAGGGTGATCGGCGCGGGCCTTTTTGAACTTAGAGTAGGAGGCGCGGATATAGCGCGTACGTTGTACTGCTATGCTCAAGGGCAACATGTCTACCTTCTTCACGCTTTTGTGAAGAAAACGCAAACAACCCCCGCAAAAGCGATAAGGCTGGCGCGGCAACGTCTGGAGGATTTCCAATGAAACCGGTAAGCATAAAAGAACTACGCAGCCGTATGCTTAACACTGAAGAGGCCCGCCAGGCATATGCAGAAGCAGACAGAGAACTGGAGATGCTGGCTACCCTGCACGAAATGCGGGAGCATGCCAGCCTGAACAAGGTGGAGCTTGCGCGTCGTCTGGAAATTTCACCTGGCGCGCTGACAAGACTGGAAAAAAATCCGCTCGGGGCCAGCATGAAGACGCTTGAGCGTTACGCCAGCGCCTGTGGTGCTTCCATTAGCCTCAACGTAAAGTACAAATAACCGGTTACGCCGGAACCGGAGTTCCGGCTCTGATAACCTCTACTGCCCCCCCGGCTCCCAGGTTGCCACATCCTGCGCATCAATACGCTTTGGCAGCAGCTTCGCATCAAAAAATGCATCCGCAATCTTCTGCTGTTCCGCCAGGTCGCTTTTTTTCACCGGCTCAATTTGATAGCTGCGGTGCGAATTGGCCTGCTCAACGGTTGCTACCGGCAGCTTACCCCATAGCGGCGACAAAATTTTGGCGGCATCGGCCGGGTTGGCTTTTAGCCACGCAGCTTCTCTGTTTAACGCGTTATATACCGTGTTGAGTATCTGCGGATGCGCTTTGGCAAAAGGTGTTGATACCAGATAATAACGCTGGTAGCTCGCCAGGCCATTGCCGCTTGCCAGCACGCGCGTGTGCTTTGCTACTGTCGAACTGGTGACAAAGGGTTCCCAGGTGACCCAGGCCGCTACACTGCCATTTTCCAGCGCTGCGCGACCGTCTGCGGGCGTCAGCCACGCGGGCGTGATATCGCTGAAGTTCAGTCCGGCCTTTTTCAGCGCGGCAATTAACAGATAATGACTACCCGCCGCTTTGGTGACGGCGATTTTTTTCCCTTTCAAATCTTGTAGCGTTTTGATCGGCGAATCGGCTGGAACCAGAATAGCCTGCGCATCAGGCGACGGGGTTTCACGCGCGTAGTAAGTCAGATTGGCGCCTGCCGCCTGGGCAAATACCGGCACGGTGTCAGCGACGTCAGCCGAGAGGTCAACGTTATTCAGATTGAGCGCTTCCAGTAGCGGCAAGCCGCTGGAGAATTCGTGCCAGCTCACCTCTACACCCTGGGCCGCCAGGGCCTTGTCCAGATCGCCACGCTGCTTGATTAGCGTCAGCAGTGTGGAAGATTTCTGGTAGCCGATGCGTAAGGCTTCATCTGCGGCGTGAGTCGGTAAAGATATGAGGGCTGTAAGCAACAGCGTACTGCCCAGTAATAAGCGAAACGGTTTCATGGGCGTTCCTGTTGAGTGGATTATCTGGTGATAATAAAAGCACAGCAGAAACCCGCTAAACGCCATTTTCTTCGAAGCTTTGCCGGGAAGAGGGAAAGGATGATTGCCTGCTGTTGATCAATCTGTTTCACACATGACGGATGTGGGCTGACAGATCGCATTACGGTGAATCTGGGCGTGTGGCGGACAAATCAGGCGGCTGTCCCGGTTGGCTAACTGCGTCCATAGTATTTCCATTACTTACCAGCCAGTTTCTTCGTTGCTTGTTCGCGCCACGCAACTGCTGATGCTTCGACAGATTCACCAGAGAGAACTTCGCCACGGTTCGCCTGGGCAATCCCGGCCTGTACCTGTTCCCGGAACCATGCATCATGCTGGCGCTGAATAGTTTCACGCATAAGGTCGCGGATAAGCTGAGAGCCATTGCGGTCCATCGCTTTTGCCGCTTCCAGAAAAGCAGCCTTCAGTTCGGCATCGATTCGTAAATTCAGGGTTGCCAGTGTCATATGTTACCTCGTCGTTACGGTGTAGGTACGTAGCTGGTGAAATCGTGAATGTATAATCCATGATGATGATCGTGGTTGATCTCTTCCCGTGGATATTTCCGGCGACATACTAACTTTTAATATACCTTTAGAGGTTTCAACTGTGCTTTGACAGCACAGCTGCTCGGCCTTAGCCTGAGGCCTGCAAAACACGAAGGAAATCTGACTATGATATCGTTCAAGAAAAAAGATTATTAGGCATAGCAGATAATGATAAAGAAGGATTTTATGATTGATTATCAACCCTGGCTTACCGGCGATGCCCCAGTTCCTGAGTGGCTTGCGCCAACCCAACCCGTGGCGGATATCGACACGCTGGAAGCGGCGATGTGGTCTGTCTGGCATACGGATAATTTCCGCGACGCCATTCTGCTGGCGGCCAATCTTGCCGATGATGCCGACAGCGTAGCGGCAACCGCCGGGCAGATAGCGGGCGCTCTGTATGGTTATGCCGGTATACCGCAGGAGTGGCGGGATAAGTTGGTGGATGAAAAACGCATTGCTGATATGGCTGAAGAACTTTATAAGCGCGCACCGCAAATATAACAACTATTGAATAAAAGTCAGCCGGGAGTGATCGCGACGATCCTCCCGGCTTTTACTTTTAGCCACATCAGACAATATGCCCCAAACTTCAGCCCAGACTTGAAACATAATTAAATACGAATTTCTGTTAACAATTCTGGGTGCTTATCAAGTATACGAAGCAATTTTACGGTTGAAGGATGCGGCTGAGATTTGCCATTTTCATATCGCGAAAATGCATTTACACCACCACCAAACACCTCGCCTGCCTCCTGTTGGGTCAGAGCAAGCTTTTTACGCACCTGAGCAATAAATCCAGGTTCAATGGTCTGAGATATGATCTCAGCTTTAAATTTTTTAACCTTCGCCATAAATACCGCAGACTCTTCAGGATCCATAAGCACTTCACCGCAAGCCGGGCAGTAATCGCCCTTTGCTTCGATTTGGATTTTGTGACCCCGGAAGACATAGGGGACATCTCTGATCCCTGACTCAAGTTCTGCCCCGCCACAAACTGGACATTTCATATTACTTCTCCTTGAATGAGACGATCACAACCCCATGGCTGATCGTGAGTTTTAGATAGACATTACCGCAGGACAATCTCGGACGATATACGTCTTGCCAGATAGTATGATCCTTATAGCTGGTCATACTTTTGTAGAAATCACTGATTTTCAGACCAGCGATAACATCACACATATCCTTAAAATTAAGACCCAGATCATCGGCTCCTAAAAGCGCTGTATGGGTTGCCTTAACCTTTCCGGCAGCTACCAGCGCCTGAACAACATGCAGCCGGGTATGCGGAGTTTTCTTTTCCATTTGCATTCCTTTGCATTATCCCAATGAACTAATTATAACCTTTTAGGTTATTTTTTCGCAATTAAAAAACCTAAAAGGTTAATTGTCCACGATGATGTTGCTGAACCACTGTGAGTGATAGCACTTCATTTTTCCTCACCCCGCCTGGTTATAACTCACTATTTTCGCTACAGTAGCTGCTGTGCTGCACCCATACCCCAACTTCCCAACCGCCGCACCAAAGAGATCCCAGCGATGAATGAAGTAGAGTTTTCTATTCAGTCCGACAAGGTCACCTTATTGTGGCAACAGCCGCCACAGCGGGTTGAACTGGCTGGCGGTTATACCGCAGTAGCTGACGGTTTGCTAAAGGGCGGCAAGGTCACCGCCTGGGATGTGGAGATGATGATTTACCGTATTGAGGAGATTATCGAATCTGACCATGCAGTGCAGCCGATCAGGGGCGATGCTTTTTGTCGGGATCCGCTGCTTAAGCAGGTAAGTGACAGCTATCTGGCGGGTGCCCGCGTGCTCTATCCGCCGGTGATTGAGCAGGCATTCAATCAATTCGCCGATCAGCTCTCTTATTCCGCTATCGCTATTGATGCGGAAAGCATCCCTGCTCTGGCTGGTTTTATCTTTATCCGCGAGATGGTCCATCACCTCGATATCCGCCAGATTACCCTGTTATAAATAACTCTCAGGTAATCGAGCTCTTTAGTCCGCTATTTTGCTGATGGCGCTCGACCGCCAGCTCAATCAGCCGGGTAATCAGATCGCTGTAACTCAGCCCGCTGGCCTGCCACAGCTTGGGATACATACTGATATTGGTAAACCCGGGCAGGGTATTCACTTCATTGACAATCACCTGACCGTCATCCGTCAGAAACACATCGACCCGCGCCATACCGCTGCACTCCAGCGCGCTAAATGCCTGCAACGCCACCTGGCGAATGGCTTCGCTGGCCGCCGCCGCAATCTGCGCGGGCACCACAATGGTTGCGCCATTGGCATCGATATATTTGGTCTGATAGGAGTAGAAACTGTCGCTCAGCACCACTTCGCCGCACAGGCTGGCTTGCGGAGCATCGTTACCAAGCACCGCACACTCAATTTCTCTGCCGGCGATGGCCTGTTCAATCAGCACTTTATTATCGAAATCAAACGCCAGCGTCAGCGCCTGTTCAAACTCGGCGGCGCTGGTGACTTTGCTGACGCCCACCGAGGAACCCTGATTGGCGGGTTTAATAAACACCGGCAGGCCAAGTTGTTCGGTGACAGTGGCAAAGTTAAGCTGCGCGCGTTGGGATTTTTTCAGGCTGATAAACGGCGCGACTTGCAGTCCGGCATCACGCAGCAGGCGCTTGGTAACATCTTTATCCATGCTGACGGCGGACCCCAGCACATCGGAACCAACAAATGGCAGGTTCGCCATCCGCAGCATCCCCTGTAGCGAACCGTCCTCACCGAGCGTGCCATGCACTATCGGGAAAATCACATCCACCTGCGACAACTGCTGCGCACTGGCCGATTCAATCAGCTGGTGCTGCTGCTGGCCGGGGATCAGCGCGATACTTCTGCCGGACTGATTTAATGCAATTAACGCCGGGTTTTCGGCATTAAGTAAGAAATTGGACGATTCGTTAAGATGCCACTCTCCCTGCTTATCGATGCCGATCAGCGATACGTCGAAACGGCTCTTATCTATGGCCTCAAGGATATTTTTAGCCGACTGAAGTGATACTTCATGCTCGGCAGATTTGCCGCCAAACACGATCCCCACATGTAATTTCGCCATAGTTTGCTGTCCGTTCAATGAGATAACCTGGGATACCATAATCCTGCCACGTTATGATGAAAAGCAGAACCCTGTCATTTTTGGCCGTGCCAGTACGCTGCTCTTATCCAGCAGAAAAGGTCGCAGATAGCCGACGGTATAAATACTGTAGCTGTTGCTGAAGGGGGGAGCGCTTAAAGGTACGGAGGACAGGCCAGGGGGAACGTGTTCGGGCAGAGAAGAGATATGCGACCACTGGCCGCATATCATGCTACTTACTTAGAAATCAGCTTTCAGCACCACACGGTAATTCGCTTTACCGGCGCGGACGTGATCCAGCGCATCATTGATTTTCGACATCGGGAAAAACTCGACCTGCGGCGCGATATCGGCACGCGATGCCAGTCTCAGCAGCGAACGCAGCTGACCCGGAGAACCGGTTGAAGAGCCGGTCACGGCTTTATCGCCCATAATCAGGTCAAAAGCACCTACCTGGAATGGTTTCATCACGGCACCAACGGTATGGAATTTACCTTTTGGCGCCAGCGCATCGAAGTACGGTTTCCAGTCGAGATCGACAGCAACGGTGCTGAGAATCAGGTCAAAGCGGCCAGCCTGCTTTTTCAGCTCTTCTGCATCGCGGCTGTTAACCACTTCATCTGCGCCCATATCCAGAATCGACTGCTTTTTAGCTGGCGTAGAACTGAACGCCACCACTTCCGCACCCATAGCGCGCAGCAGTTTGATGGCGATATGGCCCAGACCGCCAATACCGATCACACCCACGCGGCTGGTGGCGGTGATATTGCTCATCAGCAGCGGTTTAAATACGGTAATACCACCACACAGCAGTGGGCCAGCGCTGGCTGCGTCCAGTTTTTCCGGCAGCGGGATCACCCATTGCCAGTCGGCGCGCAGTTTTTCGGCGAAACCGCCGTGATTCAGAATGGTTGGCGTGCTGCCCTGCTGGCAGTTTACCTGCTCACCGTTGATACAGGCATCACAGTGCTGACAGCTTTTCGCCGTCCAGCCGATACCAACACGTTGTCCGATGGACAGACCTTTACTTTTAGCGGCTTCACCCAGCGCGGAAACGCGGCCAATCACTTCATGGCCAGCAATGGTTGGATAGCTGGAAATACCCCATTCGTTGTCGATCATCGACAGGTCAGAGTGGCACACGCCGCAATATTCGACCTCAACTTCAACTTCCTCTGCACTCAGCGTGGCTGCATCATATTCGTACAGTTCCAGAGCCTGACCGGCTGCCATTGCTGCATAACTTTTAATTTTCACACTTCACCTCAGATTCAGTTTTTCGGTCCAGCGCAGAGTGTAGCTGCTTGAGATGAAGATTAGTTATCAGAAGTGGTGCAAATTATGTGTGCGGACGACAAAACGCCGCCCGCCGGCAATAACAAACTAACGAAATTCCACCCAGCTGGCGCCGCTGTCGGCGGAGCGCACGCAGTTCTCAACCCAGCGTACGCCCATCAGACCGGCATGGACGTCGGGATACCAGAAATTCTCCAGCAGCTTTGCGTCACCGCGGTCAGTGGCATCCATCGCGATGGCGAAGCGGCGATACAGATTCGACCAGGCTTCAAACAGACCTTCCGGGTGTCCGCCGCCAATGCGATCCTCTTCCAGCGCGCGCGGGTGAAGATAAGACATTCCACGCTCCAGAATGCGCACCGGCTCGCCCTGAATTTCGTAGCGCAGCTGGTTCGGTTGCTCATCCCACCATTCGATGCTGGCTTTCGAGCCAATTACCCGCACCTTCTGCCCATGCATCGAACCGCAGTTCACCGCCGAACACCACATCGAGCCAACGGCGCCATTGTCATACTCCATCAGCACATAGGCGTTATCTTCCAGCGGCGCGCGGCTTTTCACAAAGCTCTGACGTGAGCACATCAGGCGTTTGATATTCAGCTCCGGCACCATGGTTTCGGCGATAAACAGCGGATGGGTCGCCAGATCGCCAAGTACATAACTTGGTCCGACAAAACGCGGGTCGACGCGCCATTTGGTGCTCGGATTATCCAGTTCGACCGCTTCGGCATGGAAGCCGTGCGAGAACGACATATTGATAATACGAATATCACCCAGCAACCCTTCGGCAATCATTTCGCGCGCCTGATGAATCAGCTGATGCCCGGCATAGCCGTAGGTCACGCCAATGACCTTGCGCTGACGGGCGCAGAGATCTTCGAGGATCTGCGCTTCTTCGGTGTTAAAGCAGAGTGGCTTTTCACATACCACATGCAGGCCCGCTTCCAGCGCGGCGCGACAGATCTCAAAATGGGTGTTGTTCGGTGTGGCGATCGATACTGCTTCAATACCGTCTGCGCGGCTGGCTTCTTCGGCAAAGAACGTCTGATAATCGGGGTAGCAGCGCTGTTCGTCGACGCCGAGTGAGCGACCAAACTCTTTACCGCGTTGCGCATCAATATCAAAAGCGCCCGCCACCAGGCTGAACGTGCCATCACGCTGTGCGGATGAGCGATGAATATAGCCAATCTGGCTGGTGCCGCCGCCGCCAACCATGCCCCAGCGCAGCGATCTGTCGAGTGGTTTAATGCCGTTAATCATGATGTTCTCCTGGTCAGAATCCGACGGAATGCAGGTAGTTAAGGCTGGCAGTAACGTCGCGCAGACTGGTTGCCACGTTACGTGGATCACGCTCCTGTTCGATGGTGATCCAGCCCTGGTAGGCACGCTCGCTCAGTAAGGCGCGCACGGCAGGATAATCAATGGCGCCTTCACCCAGCGGGCACATCACCCCTTCGGCGCAGGCGGTAAAGAAATCCAGCTCCTGCTGTACCGCTTTCTCAAACACCTGATGATTCACATCCTTAAAATGCAGGTAATCAATGCGCGAGAAATAGTGGTCGAGTGAGGCGACCGGATCCATGCCGGCATAGTAAAGATGGCCGGTATCAAGGCAGAGTCCGGCGATCTGGTGTGGAATATCCGCCACCAGTTTTTCCAGCTCGTCGGCGAACTCAATGCAGCCACCAGCGTGCGGATGGATCACCGGGCGCACGCCATACTCCTGCTGCGCAATTTTGCTGATGGTGGTGATATGTTTCATCATGCGCTGCCAGTCGGCATCGCTCAGGCGCGGCGCCTTGTCATACTGACCGGCCAGTCGCGCGCGCTCGGCATTACCGAAATCGATAATCACCAGATAAGGGGCGGGCGCATTGTCACCGCTGGTTTTTGCGGCGGTCGGTACGGCTGACAGGGTGCGGCAGATGTTATGGGTCAGCGTGACGATATTGTCGAAGTTCGCCTCACTGACCAGATCGTCAAAAATAGTGCCAGCCACCAGCGACAGCTGATACTGGTTCAGCGCCGCCGTCAGCTGTTGGCTGTCAGTCGGCAAAAAACTCCACGGACCCAACTCAATACTGCGGTAGCCAGCCTGTGACGCCTCTTTCAGTACTTTTTCCCATGGTGGCAAAAATGGGTTTTTCGGGTCATCGACTCCCCAGCTACAGGGGGCGTTAGCGATATGAATGGTCATGGCATCTCCGGCATTTCAGGATAAGGTATTGCCGCAGTATTAAATAAATGTTCCAAAACCATCAATGATGGAATGTTTGTTTTTTGATGGTGATCATATTATTTATGATAGATTTAAATGATATAAAACTATCATTCAGTGGCGAATTCAGCCGCAAAACGCGAGAGGAAGCAGGGGAAGGATGCTGTAAGGCTCACAGCATCAGGCAGTTAGCAGTTTTCCGGCGTCAGCAGTTCGAAGGGGCAGGTGAGATTGATAAAGCCGCCAGCAGGCTCAAATAAACTCTGACGAAAAGCCTTGATGACGGCAGCGGAGAGTTCCGGCAGCCGATGATTGATCAGCAAATCGATATCGCCGTTGATCAGCGCCAGATGATCGTGCTGAAAAGGGCCATGGCAGACCATGGTGATTGCCTGTTGTCTGCCGCTCTCCTTTATCGCCGCCACCACCCCTTCAATACCGCCACAGGGCGCATAAATTACCGTCAGGTCGGCATGCTGCTGCAACAATTGCTGTGTCGCCTGATAGCCGCACGCAATATCTTCCCGGCTTCTGATCGGTTCCAGCACCTGGTATTGCGTGCCACGTTCACGCAGCCACGAGCGGAAACTGATTTCACAGGTTTCCTGACACAGAAACTGATTATCGCCGATGATAATGCCAATTTTGCCAACATTACTGCCCATCTTCGTCACTGCCCAGGCGGCGGTTCTGCCTGCTTTACGGTTATCCAGGCCGATATAACCGTGATGCCCGCAGGGCGACAAATCCGACAGCAGGGCGAAGACTTTGACCCCTTTGCGCGTCACTTCCTCCACTGCGTGACGGATCAAAGCATTGTCCAGCGCCACCAGACCGATAACCTCGACGCGCGTCGCCAGATCGCGGATTTGCTGCGCCATCTCTTCAATCGCATTAATCGCATGAAAGCAGAATTCCGGTGGACAATCATCATCATGCCAGGGGGCAGCATGCTGGCGCAGTTGCTCACACAAGCGGGCATAGAAGGAGTAGTCGCCGGGCAGCAGGATAAAGCCCATTTTGATCTTCACGCCGGTTTTGATGACGGTGGCAGCAGCAGAATTGCCCTGCGGAAAGCGATAGCCGAGGCGTTGCGCGGTCGCCAGCACCTTGTTTTCTGTCTCCTGACGCACAGGCGCACGACGGTTAAGCACTCTGTCGACGGTAGCGACGCCAACGCCAGCTTCGCGGGCAATATCCTTGATGGTGCTGTTTTTCATGGGCGGCCAGGGTTGCAATCTGTTTGACAGAAAGTTATCACCAGCGGGGAGTGGTGGAAAGTGCCGGCAGGGGATTTCAATAAAAAGTCCCCTCAGTAGCCTGAGGGGACGCGGGAATTACTCGTTAATATTCGGATGCTGGTTGATCAGGTGCTTACGCTTCGCTTCCAGCTCGGCAATTTCATCACTGATATCTTCGATTTTTTGTTCGATATTATCGTGATGCTCCTGCAGAATTTCCTTCGCTTCGGCCAGATCCGATGCCGCCGGGGTGGCGCCACGTAACGGCTTGTTTGCGGTCTCTTTCATCATAATACCGGTAATCAGACCAATCACCGCCACCACCATCAGGTAGTATGCTGGCATATAAAGATCGCCGGTAGTTTCCACCAACCAGGCGGTCAGCGTTGGCGTCAGACCGGCAACCAGCACCGAGATATTAAAGGCGCTGGCCAGCGCGCTGTAGCGAATATGGGTCGGGAACATCGCTGGCAGGCTGGAAGCCATTACGCCGGTGAAGGCGTTGAGGATCACCGCCAGAATCAGTAAACCGGCGAAGATCAGGCCGATAACATCACTGTTGATCATCATAAAGCACGGAATGGCGAAGGCCAGCAGCGCGATACTACCGATAATCACAAATGGCCGGCGGCCAAAGCGGTCGCTTAGCAGACCCATCACTGGCTGCACAAACAGCATACCGATCATAATCGCGATGATAATCAATACACCGTGATCTTCAGAGTAGTGCAGGTTGTGTGACAGATAGCTTGGCATATAGGTCAGCAGCATGTAGTAGGTCACGTTGGTGGAGATCACCAGACCGATACACGCCAGCAAACCTCTCCAGTGCTTAGTGGCAATCTCTTTAAACGAGACTTTCGGACCATCACGCAGACCTTCGCGGTCACCCTGCTCCAGCTTATCCACATGCTGCTGGAACGCTGGCGTCTCTTCCAGCGCATGGCGCAGGTAGAGGCCAATCATGCCGAGTGGCAGCGCGAGGAAGAACGGAATACGCCAGCCCCAGTCGAGGAACTTCTCTTCACCAATAATCGCGGAGATCAGCACCACAATCCCGGCGCCGAGCACGAAACCGGCAATCGAACCGAAGTCCAGCCAGCTGCCCATAAAGCCGCGCTTACGGTCCGGCGAGTATTCCGCCACAAAGATTGAAGCACCGGTATATTCACCACCGACCGAGAAGCCCTGCGCCATTTTCGCCAGCAGCAGCAGTATCGGCGCCCAGATGCCAATGCTGGCATAGGAAGGTATCAGGCCGATAGCAAAGGTACTGATCGACATAATAATGATGGTGATGGAGAGAATTTTCTGGCGACCGTATTTATCGCCCAGTGCGCCAAAGAACAGGCCGCCCAGCGGGCGAATCAGGAAGGGGACGGAAAAAGTACCAAGTGCGGCGATCATCTGTAAACCAGGATCGGCGCCGGGGAAGAAAACTTTACCGAGGGCGTAGGCGACAAAGCCGTAGACGCCGAAATCGAACCACTCCATGGCATTGCCGAGTGACGCTGCCGTGATAGCCTTACGTAATCTTGCGTCATCGATGATGGTGACATCATCTAACTCAATTGGTTTTACACGCTTCCTACGTAGCTTCATATAAATGCCCTGTATTTACCCAAAAGTGATAATTCTCACTGATCCGTACGTACTGTCTGTCCGGGCCAGGATAAAATTTTGCTGGCTATACGTTAGCCATAAATGACAACAACTGGCAGAAACCATTTTCTACAGAAAACGGCCCTCTGCAGGATTACAGTATATCGTCTGTACGGCCATATATGTAATTTTCGGTCAGTTTATATCGGTCCGTGCCAGACAAAACTATACTCAGCTGCTGGCCTGACAGAGGAAAAATGCGCCCTGCCAGCAGAATGTAGGGTAAAAATAAATTGTGCTGTGGATTTTCCGTATGCGGATTATTTGTCCAATTTATGGGTTATTTACCAGCAACTCAGCGGGCTGGCGACCGTCGTTTTGCAACCACGCGCTGAATGCCTCATTGTTCATCGGCCTGGCGTACAGATAGCCCTGAATAAATCTCACACCGTGATTTTCCAGATAAGTAAATTGCATCGCCGTTTCCACCCCTTCACCGAGAATTGTCAGCTCCAGTTTATGGCTGAGATTAATAATCGCGTCCAGTACCGGGGTTTCACCGTCAACCGATTCAATCGCGTTAACAAAGCCACGGTCGATTTTCAGATAATCAAGCTCAAAAGTTTGCAGATAAGAGAGGGAGCAGTTGCCGGTGCCGAAATCATCAATGGCAATTTCAACCCCTTCGCGGCGCAGCATGGCCAGCTTGTTGACGACCTCTTCACCATCGCTGATCAGGCTGCGTTCCGTCAGTTCGAGAATAATCACCAGCGATTTATCGGCGACGCGGGCGATAAACCGGCGGATATCATCGACAAAACAGGGATCCTGCAGATGTTCAGCGGCCACGTTAATCCCCAGATGGAAACCTGGCGGCACTTCCCAGCTGGCGACATCGCTGGCAATCATCTCCAGCAGGTGCTGCGTCAGCGGAATAATCATCCCTTCCGCTTCGGCGGCGGCGATAAACACATCGGGGCGCACCCATTCGCCATCGGCACGCTGCCAGCGCAATAACGCCTCGGCGCCGCCACAGGTGGCCAGTGAAACGTCATATACCGGCTGGTAATTGACGGAAAATTCGCGCTTCGCCATCGCCCGGCGCATCTCTTCCTGATAAGACATCCTGCGTTTCAGCCAGTTACTGGCTAAGGCCATACAGAGCAGCGAGAGGATCGCCGCCATTGGCAGGAAGGTGAGGAATACCTGGCGCCAGGCTTTCACCGCTTCTGATTCCGGGGAGGTGACACTGACGTTGATCGGGTAACGCGGCGAGCTGGCAAGGTACACCTCGTTGTCGAACAGCGGATTATGATCCGCTCTGACATAGCCGCTGGCGATGCGAAAGCCGTTATTAAACTGTACGGTGATCTGATAATCGCGTGGTTCGCCGAGGGCGCGCATAAAGTCGAGCAGATACTGACCGTCAACCAGCGCAAAGGCGCCATCGCCCTCAGGCTGACGGCGGAAAAACAGTACTGCCGGGCGAGTCGGCACGCCTGCGGTGCCCGCGACCGACAGGGTTATCTCCGGGTCTAATGGCTGTGAGGGCGGCAGGCGCAGCATAGTATTAATGGTACCGGGATTAAGACCATAGGCGGAGGAGCAGAGGACTTCATTATCCTGGGTTAAGCCGACGGAGCGAAAGTAGGCGGCGATGGAGCCGAGGCGCTGAATATCCTTACCCACCGCGTTGCAGGTCTGATGATCATACCTCTGCAACTGCGCTACCATCTCCCAGGCGCGGTCGCTGATGTTTTCCGCCTGGTTTAACACCGCCATCGCCGTGCTGACCTGCTGGCGCTTCTCCATTTGCTGTGCTTCGACAAAGGTAAAAAAGATGCCCAGCAGCAGTGGCAACAGGCCCGCCGCCAGCATTAATAGCCAGCCGTGTTCACCTCTCTTGCTTATTGATGCCACCACGCGGTACTCCTTTGTGCGCCAGACGATGCCTGACTACCTGCATAATCAAGAATAACATGGTCAGTAAATCTGCTGATTATATTTATATCACCCTTAATTACGCCATAATCGTACGGACAGAAATGTCTTTTAAGCGGTTTTTTGCGTAAATTGACTTAAGTCTGCCAAAAACTGACTTTTTGACCAGCGGGTCGCTTTTCACAGATAGTCATTCCAGGAGAAAAAAGATGAAACTCAGCAATATTCCTTTTGGCACCACGGCGTGGTCTGCGATTGCGCCAACCGAACACAAAGGAGAAAAAGGCGTCGCCCTGTGGAGAACCCAGCATTTCGGCGATATCCGCGTCAGAATGGTTGAGTATAGTGCGGGCTACTTTGCTGACCACTGGTGTTCGAAAGGTCATATTCTGCTGTGTCTTGACGGTGAACTGCATACTGAGCTGGAGGATGGACGGGTATTTACTCTGCAGGCGGGGATGAGTTATCAGGTTGCCGATCAGGCTGAAGCGCATCGCTCGTGGACCGATGCAGGCGCGAAGCTGTTTATTGTTGACTGATATTGGCTCGGGCGGCGAAAACGCCGTCATTACGTATTGTGCATATTATTGACACGGGCGGCGAGAACGCCGCCCCTACGGATTATCACCGATTTTTGTAGGGGCGGCGTTTTCGCCGCCCGTAAGCTAACGCGCTTTTTTGCCCGGTCGGCCATCACCCAGCAGGATCGCCAGTTTGCTGCCGCCCGGGGTCGTTTCCATCAGAATCTTACAGACGCTGGTCAGCGGCACCGACAGTAACATACCTACCGGCCCCAGCAGCCAGCCCCAGAATATCAACGAAAGAAACACCACCAGCGTCGACATCCCCAGACCGCGGCCCATTACACGTGGCTCCAGAATATTGCCAAACACCATATGGATAGCGGTAAACAGGCCCGCCACCAGCGCGGCGTCATACACGCTGTTCAGCACCAGCGCCTGCAACAGTGGCGGGATACCCGCGATAATCGGCCCGATATTGGGAATAAAATTAAGCACAAAGGCCACCACACCCCACAACAGGGCGAATTTTACTCCCAGCAGCAGTAAGCAGAGCCAGACGGCGATGCCGGTTACCAGGCTAATCAATGTTTTCAGCGCCAGATAGTGGGTAACGCCTTTTAACGCCTTGTGCATTCCGGCAATGCGAATTTGTGGATTCACCAGTGCGTTGCGCAGTTTGTAGGGCAGATGGCGCACCTCAAACAGCATAAACACCACCGTCAGGATCAACAGCACAAAGTTAGTCATCGCGCCGGAGAACTGGGTTAATACCGTGGTCGCCATATTCATCAGCGCGTTGGGATCCAGCCGTTCAGCCAGTGACTCGGTGGAAATATTGATATGTATCGTCGCCGCCAGGTGCTGCACCACCTCCAGTTTCTTCTCCAGCGTGGCGCGTATTTGCGGATAGAGATCGCTGAATTCATTGACGGAGCTGGCAATCATCACTACCAGCAGGGTAATCACCACCAGAATCACCACAATCACCAGTGTAATCGCCACTGTGCGGCGCAGACCGCGGCGCATCAGCAGGGTTACCAGTGGATTCAGTACGATGGCGAGAAAACAGGCCAGTAAAAAGGGAACGATTATCTCTGCTGCTGCACGGATGCCGGCAAGGATGACAACCAGCATTGCCATTTTCAGCAACATATTCTGGCCAATTTTTTCCTGCTGTGGTGCGGTCATGGGGTCTCCCGAAGTGGTTAGCATGACAAGTGTAGCCGCTGTGGGGGTAACGTCCTGATTTTCAGAGTAATGGAAGTGGGGCAGGCGAGTCATCGCCCATTTGTATGACCAAAACCGCGGAAAAACGCGTATAGTTATTCTTCAGCACCATCAGTCACCCGAACGCGAGCCTTAAATTTCATGTCTGAGCAACCTGCAACGGAAGCTGCCCAAAGTGGATTTCGCTTAAATCTGCGCATTATCTCCACGGTTATTTTTAATTTCGCCAGTTATCTCACCATTGGCCTGCCGCTGGCGGTACTGCCTGGCTATGTCCATGATGTGATGGGTTACAGCGCGTTCTGGGCCGGACTGGTGATCAGCCTGCAATATCTCTCGACGCTGTTAAGCCGCCCGCACGCCGGTCGCTATGCCGATCTCTGGGGACCTAAGAAAGTGGTGATTGTCGGCCTGTGCGGCTGTTTTCTCAGCGGAGTGTTCTATCTGCTGGCGGCTGTGAGCGCCGGATTGCCGATGCTGAGCCTGGTGCTGTTGTGCGCCGGGCGTCTGATTCTCGGCGTCGGGCAGAGTTTTGCTGGCACCGGTTCGACATTATGGGGCGTCGGCATGGTGGGTTCGCTGCATATTGGCCGGGTGATTTCGTGGAACGGTATTTTCACCTATGGCGCGATGGCGATTGGCGCGCCGCTCGGGGTGTTGATCTATCACTTCGGCGGCCTGCTGCTGCTGGCGATAATTATTATGGCGATTATTGTTGTCGCCATTGGCTTTGCCCTGCGCCGTCCGGCGGTGAAGGCCAGTAAAGGTAAGCCGCTGCCGTTTCGCGCAGTGCTGGGCAAGATTTATGGCTATGGTCTGATCCTCGCTATGGGATCCGCCGGGTTTGGCGTAATTGCCACCTTTATAACCCTGTTTTATCAGGACAAAGGCTGGGAGGGCGCCGCCTTTGCCCTGACGATGTTCAGCGTCGCTTTTGTTGGCACTCGCCTGTTGTTCCCCAATAGCATTAATCGCTATGGCGGTTTAAAAGTAGCGATCTGCTGCTTCGCGGTCGAAGCGATTGGGCTGTTTCTGGTCTGGGGCTCCGTGACGCCGTGGATGGCGAATCTTGGCGCATTTCTTACCGGCGCAGGGTTCTCGCTGGTGTTTCCGGCGATTGGCGTGGTGGCGGTGAAGGTGGTGCCGCCGCAAAATCAGGGCAGCGCGCTGGCGGCTTATACCACATTTATGGATTTATCGCTGGGGATCACCGGACCGGTTGCTGGCCTGATTATGAGCTATGCCGGGGTGCCGAGTATCTATCTGTTGGGCGGCTTGCTGGTGTGTCTGGCGCTGGTGGTGACGCTGCGTATGCAGCTGCGGGCGACATAAATTATCGGGACGGGCGGCGCGGGAAATGATGGTCTTTTGCAGGGGCGGCGTTTTCGCCGCCCGCAATCAGATCACCCCTGTAGCAGCGCTATACTCTGGCGGATTTCGCGCTCGATATCCGCTTCGCGCCAGTTATCCAGCTCAGAAGAGAACGGCTCAAAGGCATAGACGCCTTTATAACCCAGCCGCTCCAGCCGCTGCACCTGGCTGGCGCTGTTCAGCAGATCGCCACTGCTTAACATAATGCGCTCTTCATCGGTCAGCTCAGCGGTCGGACGGCTGTCCTCGACCCCGGAAAGATGCACCAGCCCGATGGCATTGATATCGATCCCCGCTTCGAACTCCTGCTCGGCTTTTTCGTACAGATGATGATGGAAAGTATCCAGCACAATCTTAAACGGTAACTGGCTGTCACGGATCAGCGCCTGCGCCTGTACCGAAGAGCGTAATGAACTGACCGGGAAGCCCAGAGGTTCCACCAGTCCCTGAATGCCATACTGCGTAAACAGCGGCGCCAGCTGCTTCAGTGCCGCCATGGTTTCGTCGTCAGAGATCGGCGTGCCGTCGTTTAACGGACAGAGCACCAGCGCTTTGGCGCCGACTCCCTGTGCATCCTTTAACAGACCTTCCGTTTTTGCCAGCAGCTCTGCACTAATCTGATTAAACGGATAGACCGCATTGATGGTGACAATTTCCAGGCCGTATTTTGTCGCCAGGCTTTTTACTTCAGCGTGACTGAGGTTATCCGTGACTTTGCCGCTGGTCATATCGTTACGCAGTTCAACCTTGTTCAGGCCGAGTCGTTGCACCAGCTTAAAGAACGCCTCGATGGAGAGCTTTGGGGCGATTTTGCGGTTAATACAGAAACGGGTCGGATCGATGGCCATGTTGTTGCTCCTGCAGGAAAGAGGGTCAGAGGTATGGCTAATAAAAGAACATTTATTTCATAAATAGTTAAATGTGAAATTTAAATTTTTAGATCTGCTTCGCAAAAAATCCGCCAGTGACAAGGGAACCGCGCCGCTGGTAACCCCGTTTGCTGCCGGGAAATCCCCCTTGCCGAAAAAATGCGATCCACGCCGCTAAAAACGAATTTTTCAAAGGGAAATATTTGAAAAATTTATTTCAATATAATACTTTCTTAGCACGCATTCGGGTTTTGTCCGGTCAGGTAGCGTGTGAGGTCGAAGTCTGCCTGCAGGGATCCACCACATCAAAGAGGCAAGAACATGAATATCACGGGTAACTTTATTGGCGGAAAAACGTCATTCAGCGCCAGCAATGAAACGATTCCGGTCTACGATCCGGCTACCGGCAAACCGGTACGCGAGCTGACGCAAAGCACCGCCGCGGAAGTGGCAAAAACCATTGAAGTGGCGCATAACGCCTTTGATGAGTGGTCCCGCACTTCACCGCTGCGCCGCGCACGTATCATGTTTAATTTTAAAGCGCTGATGGAAGAGCACCGCGAAGAGCTGGCGGAGCTGATTGTCAGCGAGCACGGCAAAGTGTGGTCTGATGCGCTGGGTGAGCTGACCCGTGGTCTGGAAGTGGTGGAGTTTGCCTGTGGTATTCCACATCTGATTAAAGGCGAGAACTCCGCTGATGTCGGCACCGGCGTTGACAGCTACTCGCTGATGCAGCCACTGGGTGTCGTGGCGGGAATTACGCCATTTAACTTTCCGGCGATGGTGCCACTGTGGATGTTCCCGATTGCGCTGGCCTGCGGCAATACCTTTGTGCTGAAGCCACCAGCGCTGGATCCTTCCGCTTCTGTGCGTATGGCGGAACTGCTGACCGAAGCGGGCCTGCCGGATGGCGTATTTAACGTTATTCACTGTTCGAACCAGGATGCTGAGCAGCTGTACACCGATCCGCGTGTGCAGGCGGTGAGCTTTGTTGGCTCCTCTGGCGTGGCGGAACATATCTATAAAACCGCCAGCGCCCACGGCAAACGCGTACAGGCATTTGGTGCGGCGAAAAACCACGCCATCGTGATGCCGGACGCCGATCTCGATGCCACGGTCAATGCGATTATGGGCGGCGCGTTTGGCTCCGCGGGTGAGCGCTGTATGGCGCTGCCGGTGGTGGTAGCGGTGGGTGACGATACGGCTGACAAACTGATTGCCGCCCTGACGCCGCTGGTGAAAGCGCTGCGCGTCGGCCCTGGCATCCAGAAAGGCAAAGATGAAAATGAGATGGGGCCGGTGGTTTCCGCTGCGCATCAGAAAAAAGTGCTGGGTTATATCGATAAAGGTGAACAGGAAGGCGCGAAGCTGGTGGTTGATGGCCGCAATTTTGAAGTGCCGGGCTATGCTGAAGGTTACTACGTCGGCGGCACGCTGTTCGATAATGTCACTTCCGATATGGTGATCTGGCGTGAAGAGATTTTTGGCCCGGTGCTGAGCATTATGCGTGCACCGGATTATAACAGCGCGCTGCAACTGGTGAACAGCCATGAGTTTGGTAACGGCAGCGCCATCTTTACCAGCAATGGTCACACCGGCCGCGACTTTGTGCGTGAAGTGCAGGCGGGCATGGTTGGCGTTAACGTGCCGGTACCAGTGCCAATGGCGTTCCACAGCTTTGGCGGCTGGAAGCGTTCGGTGTTTGGCGCCCTCAACGTGCATGGACCGGATGGCGTGCGTTTCTACACCCGCATGAAAACCGCCACTGTGCGCTGGCCGAGCGGCCAGCAGACGGTTTCTGAATTCAGCATGCCAACGCTGGGATAAATTATCCACTACAGGAGAAGCAGGATGTCTTTGCTTGCCAAATATCAACAACCGGATGCCAGTGGTCGCATCCAGCATGTTACGCCGGAAAGC
The DNA here is from genome assembly GCF_017875465.1 of Winslowiella toletana. Taxonomy (NCBI): domain Bacteria; kingdom Pseudomonadati; phylum Pseudomonadota; class Gammaproteobacteria; order Enterobacterales; family Erwiniaceae; genus Winslowiella; species Winslowiella toletana. The sequence continues at coordinate 2,065,112 of NZ_JAGGMQ010000001.1, read as the reverse complement.
GCCGGATGGCGCTATGTGGGCTTTGATGCTTATCAGTTGAAAAAAGGTCAAACCCTGAGTCTGGAAAGTGGCGATAAAGAGCTGTGTCTGGTGCTGGTCGCCGGACTGGCATCGGTTAAAACCCTGCATGCCGAGTTTCCCGGCATCGGCAAGCGTATGTCGCCGTTTGAGCGCACGCCGCCGTACTCGGTCTATGTACCGCACCACGATAAAGTGGAAGTCTATGCCGATTCCGATCTGGAGCTGGCGGTCTGTAATGCGCCGGGTGGCGGCAAACTGCCTGCGCGCCTGATTGCTCCTGGTGATGTCGGGGTGGAGCAGCGCGGCAAGGGCCACAATAAGCGCCTGGTGCATAATATTCTGCCGGACGATAAACCGGCTGATAGTCTGCTGGTGGTGGAAGTCTATACCAATGAGGGTGATACCAGCTCTTATCCAAGCCACAAGCACGATCAGGAAAACTCAGAGAACGAGACCTATCTCGAAGAGACTTACTACCATCGCTTTAACCCGGAGCAGGGTTTCGCCATGCAGCGTGTTTATACCGATGACCGCTCGCTGGATGAGTGTATGGCGGCTTATAACCGTGATGTGGTCACCGTACCGCGCGGTTATCATCCGGTGGCCACTATCGCCGGTTATGATAACTACTATCTGAACGTGATGGCCGGGCCGGTGCGCCTGTGGAAATTTAGCTGGGAGAAGGATCATGCCTGGGTAAATAGTGACGACTATCCGCGTAAATAAATAGTGTATAAACAATAAGGGAGCCATCAGTGGCTCCCTTTTTTTAACCCGCGAAAGGCGATTGCTGGCGGCCACCTAAAGCACAAGCCATTCGTTGCCACCATTGCCAGTTATGGAAGCGCATACAGTTGTAGTAACAATCGGAGCGTTGCCGGTAGCAGGCAAATGCCGGGGCGCATATTCCCATCGTGATAACCGTAAAAGCAGCCACCATGCAGAGTGGCTTAATGGAACGTTTCATTTTACGTTTCCTCCTGAAACGGATGATTAGGGTTCAGACTTCCTTTTCTGTTGTACGCCCCGCGCACAGAGAGTCAAAATAGCAACTGAAAGAAACTGTTTCTTTACGTTATTTTGTGTTTTCTGCGTTATTTAGCGCCAGTGATACCGCGAGGGTCTGCGCCAGACACAATGATGCGACCTGTGAACGGAAGCCATCAACCTGCGCTTCACGCACCACAAAGCAGACGTCGCTAAAGGCGGCCAGCGGGCTGACCTGGCTGTCAGTGATGGCAATCAGATGCGCGCCGCGCCTGGCGCCCAGCTCCACCAGCTCGACCGCTTCACGGGCATAAGGTGAGTAGCTGATCGCAATCACCACGTCTTTGGGATTGACCATGCTTAACTGCTCGGTAAACATGCCGCCGAGGCCATCAATCAGAAAAGCACGACGCTCCAGATGGCGCAGCGCATAGGTGAGATAGGAGGCGACGCTAAACGAGCGGCGCAGACCGATAACATAGATATTTTCCGCTTCACCCAGCATTTGCACTGCTTTGTCCAGCTGCTCCGGGTTAGTCTGCATCGCCAGCTGCTGCAATGCTTGTGAGTTCACCATGGTAAATACATTCAGGATCTCCGCCGGATTTTCCGGAGCGGAGGCGCTTTCATCGGTGGCGGTCTGACGGAACAGGCGCGCACGTTCGGTGTAGTTCACCGTCTCTTCCATCAGATGCTGACGGAAAACCTGTTTCATTTCGTTAAAACCGCTAAAGCCAAAGGCATTAGAGAAACGAATCAGAGTTGAAGGCGGTACATCGGCCTGCTGGGCAATCGACGCGACGGTATCGAACGCGATGCTGTTGCTGTTATCCAGAATATAGCGAGCCACCTGCTTCAGGCGCTTGCTGAGCGTATCGTAGCGACGGCGAATGTCGTCCTGTAACAAGGAAAGTTGGGTCGGGTTATTAGTCATTACTTCGGCTCACTAAAAAATAATTGGCGTTTTGCTGAGCGATATTCTATCAGATGGATGGAAAATTTCACTTGATGGCGGATATTGCCGACTTTATTTCATCGCAATATGAATCACCTCACATAAAGTGGACCGAAATCTTATCAGGAAGGGGGGGCGAGCCTTTGAAACGGAAGCCGATAACGGCTCCCCTACAATAATGTAGGGGCGGCGTTATCGCCGCCCGTGTTGCGGATTTGTCCCGGCCAGGATGGCGGCGTTATCGCCGCCGGTGTTGAAAGCGAATACTTATTTCGCCGGACGCGCTTCGCGCCAGTAGCCAATCAGCTTCAGATAATTACTTTTCACCTGATCGATGAGCGCCCGATCGTCGAGCTCGCCCTGCAACCACTGGCGCGACGGCTGACCGAAAATGGTACGCCCGACGGCAAAGCCTTTCACCCATGGCGCCTGAGCCGCGGCGGCAAAACCGGCTTTCAGTTTCTCTTCCGGCGCATCCAGTCCCAGCAGCAGGATCCCGCGACAGTGCGGGTCATTCTGCTCGATCAGCTGACCAATCGACTGCCAGCTGGCCAGTGACAGCGGCGGCAGTTTCCACCAGTCGGGCTGAATCCCCAGGCCGTAGAAGTGCGTCAGCATCTGATGGTAGTAAGACTCCTGATGATCAGGATTGCTTTCCGGCAGAATCACCTCCAGCAGCAGCTCATGACCGGATTTGTTACAGCCGCGCCAGACATCGAGGATCAGTTCATCCTGCTGCTGACGCATTTCGGCGCTGTCATGCGGATGGTAGAACACCAGGCATTTCACCACATGTTCCTGCGGCCAGTCGATCAGCTGTGAGCCAATATTGCCATGTTCCAGACGTAGCGGACGTGAACTCGGCAGTTCAATCGGCCGGCCAATCCACCAGCCTTTACCAGTGATGGCGTTCAGCGCTTTCTGACCATAAGTGGTATCGGCGAGGATGCCGCTGCGGTTTTCCAGACCGGCTTCCGCCGCCGCTTCCTGCGCGCCTTTTAACAGCAGCGTTTTCAGCACCGGAATGCGCGCTTCATCTACCCCGGCTTCGCGCGCCATATCGGCCAGCTGCTTGCGGTGGTCAAAGGCGAAGACATTCAGTTCCTGCCACTGCTGCTTACGCGTGGTGACGCGATGCAGATGGTTGAGGCGCGCATCCAGATCCGGCCGTTTAACATCGTTATCACGGGCGAGGAAGTCATCCAGCTCCTCTTTGGTCGGCATCGCCGGCGCACAGCCGTGGCGCGATACCACCAGCGCGCCGCAGGCATTGGCGTAGCGACACGCCTGCTCCCAGCCTTCATCATTTAACCAGCCGCGCAGCAGGCCGGACATAAAGGCATCGCCCGCCCCCAGTACATTCAGCACGTCAACGCGCACGCCGCTTTGCAGCCGGGTCGCTTCCCAGCTGTCCGGGATTGCGCCTTCAAACACCACACAACCCAGCGGCCCGCGTTTACAGACCAGCGTCGCGCCGGTAGCCTGACGCACATTTTTTAGCGCGGTCAGCGTATCGGTGCTGCCACCGGCAATATGAAACTCTTCTTCGGTACCGACCACCAGATCGAAGTAGTGCAGCACTTCCTGCAACTGTCGGGTGACGTGCCCGGACTCGATAAAGCGGGTTTCACCATCACCAAGTGAAGTCAGCCCCCACAATACCGGACGATAATCGATATCCAGCGCGGTGCGCAGGCCATGGCGACGGGCGATATCCAGCGCTTTCAGCACCGCCGCGCGGGTATCCGGATGAGAAAGATGGGTGCCGGTGACCGCTACTGCACGCGAGGAGGCAATATACTCTTCATGGATATCCTCCGGGATCAGACCCATATCGGCGCAGTTTTCACGGTAGAAGATCAGCGGAAAGGTATCTTCATCCTTAATACCCAGAATCACCATGCCGGTCAGACGCGACTCGTCGGTAATCAGAGATTGCGTATCGACACCCACACGTTGCAGCTCTTCACGCAGGAAGCGACCGTTATGCTCATCACCTACACGCGCCAGCATGGCGGATTTCAGCCCCTGAATCGCGGTGCCATAAGCCACGTTACCGGACGAGCCGCCAAGATATTTCGAAAATGTATTGGTATCTTCCAGCCGCGCACCGATTTGCTGGCCATAAAAGTCAACGGCGATGCGTCCGATACAAATCACATCAAGCCGCTTCTGTTGTGTAGTCATACCTGTGATTTCCTTCTGTGATAAGCAGACTCTGCCAGGCTTCTCCGGGTAAAGCCGATCGAACCGATTTAACATGTCTGGCAGTATGAGGAATAAAAATTCCAAATTCAATATGAAATGAAATCTTCACCCCAAAATTGTGAGATAGATAAAACTCTGGCGATCTGCTGCCTTTGGTGAGGGTTTTATCACTGACGCGAGGCGCGGCAAAAGCTGTGAGCGCTGTCGCAACTCGCGACTGGTCGTGCAGCGAAGCTATTGAAGTGAAATGAAATTTCCTTTTGCAGAGCAAGGGTGGCCGAATGTTTCAGTTCAGGGTGGTGACAGCGCCGGGTAAACCCCCGTAAACGGCAGAATTTGATCTCTCTCGCAAAATGAAATGTTTTTTCTGTAATTGTGTTTAGTGGAAAAAATATTTGTTTATAATCGCCTCACGTTTCACTTATCAGTTGTCGCCTGTTCGTTAACGTCAGCGACGGCCTTAAATACGCACTGCGGCATGTCTGTTTCAGGCGACCCTTACGTAAAGGATGAGCACATGGGCAAGATTAGATTAACCACGGCACAGGCGCTGGTCAGATTTCTCGATAATCAGTATCTGTCTGTCGACGGAACAGAAACCAAGTTTGTAAAAGGGATCTTTGCCATCTTCGGCCACGGCAATGTGCTTGGCCTTGGGCAGGCTCTGGAGCAGGATCGCGGCGATCTGGTGGTGCTGCAGGGGCGCAACGAACAGGGCATGGCGCATGCGGCGATTGGCTACGCCAAACAGAAGTTGCGCCGCGAAATTATCGCCTGTAGCTCCTCCGTCGGCCCTGGCGCGGCCAATATGATTACCGCCGCCGGTACCGCCACCGCTAACCGCATCCCGCTACTGCTGCTGCCAGGCGATGTGTTTGCCACCCGTCAGCCCGATCCGGTGTTGCAGCAGATTGAGCAGAGTCACGACCTCAGCATCAGCACCAACGATGCGTTCCGCGCGGTCAGTAAATACTGGGACCGTATTAACCGTCCTGAACAGCTGATGACCGCCTGTATTAATGCGATGCGCGTGCTGACGGATCCGGCGGAAACCGGTGCGGTGACGCTGTCGCTGCCGCAGGATGTGCAGGGTGAAGCCTGGGATTTCCCGGAGTATTTCTTCCAGAAACGCGTGCATCGTCTGGATCGCCGTCTGCCGACCGCTGCGCAGCTGGATGACGCGCTGAAGCTGCTGGCGGGTAAACGTAAACCGCTGATCGTCTGCGGGGGCGGGGTGAAGTACTCCGAAGCTGGAGAAGCACTGCGCCAGTTCGCCGAACGGCACCAGATTCCGTTTGCCGAAACCCAGGCCGGTAAAGGCACTATCGTCTCCGATCATCCGCTTAATATTGGCGGCGTCGGTGAAACCGGCTGTCTGGCGGCGAACCTGCTGGCGAAAGAGGCCGATCTGGTGATTGGCGTCGGCACCCGTTACACCGACTTTACCACCGCTTCCAAATGGATCTTCCAGAATCCGGATGTCAGTTTCCTGAATATCAACGTCAGCAGCTTCGACAGCTACAAGCTGGATGGCGTGCAGCTGGTGGCCGATGCGCGCGAGGCGCTGACCGCGCTGGACAGCCGTCTGGCCGAACAGGGTTTCAGCAGCGGCTGGGGTGAGCAGATTGAGCAGGCGCAGAGTAAGTTGCTGAAAGAGACGCAGCGCGTCTATCAGGTGGCCTACAGCGGCGCTGATTTTATTCCGGAGATTGCCGACCATATCGATCGCGAAGCGCTGTTTGCCGAATTTAATCGTCTGACCAGCTCCTTCCTGACGCAGAGCAGCGTGCTCGGCACGCTTAACGAGCAGCTCCCAAAGAATTCAGTGATTGTCGCCGCCGCAGGCAGCCTGCCCGGTGATTTGCAGCGTGTCTGGCGCACCAGGGATTACAACAGCTATCACGTGGAGTATGGCTACTCCTGTATGGGTTATGAGGTCAGCGCATCACTGGGCGTCAAGCTGGCTGAGCCTCATCGTGAGGTCTATACGCTGGTGGGTGACGGCTCATTTATGATGCTGCATTCCGAGCTGGTGACCTCAATCCAGGAAGGCGCCAAGATCAACGTGGTGCTGTTCGACAATATGACTAACGGCTGTATTAACAATCTGCAGATGGAACACGGGATGGACAGCTTTACCACCGAGTTCCGCTTCCGTAATGCCGAAGGCGGCAAACTGGACGGTGGCTTTGTGCCGGTTGATTTCGCCGCGATTGCCGCAGGTTACGGCTGTAAAACCTATCGCGTAACGACGCTGTCGCAGCTGAAAGAGGCATTAGAAGATGCCCGTAAGCAGACGGTTTCAACGCTGATTGATATCAAAGTGCTGCCGAAAACCATGGTGCACAAATACTTCAGCTGGTGGCATGTCGGCGGTGCGCGGGTTTCCACCTCTGAACGCGTTGATGCCGTCGCCAGAATGCTGGATGAACATCTCGATCAGGCGCGCAAATACTAATTATTACTGATTCTCAACCCTACAAAATTCTGGAGATATCATGACGCTACGTTTAGGTGTTATCGGTACTGGCGCTATCGGTCAGGAACACATTCGCCGCTGCAGCAAAGTCCTGCAGGGGGCCAAGGTGGTGGCGGTATCGGATATCAATGTTGATGGCGCTAAAGCCGCCCTTAACCGTCTGGGTCTGGAGGCTGAAGTCTATGCCGATGGCCATGAAGTGGTGAAATCCAGCGATGTTGATGCCGTGCTGGTCACTTCCTGGGATCCGACCCATGAAGAGTTCACGCTGGCGGCGATTGCCGCCGGTAAACCGGTGTTCTGTGAAAAGCCGCTGGCGATGACCGCAGAAGGCTGTCGTCGTATCGTTGATGCCGAAATTAAGTTCGGTAAACGTCTGGTGCAGGTTGGCTTTATGCGCCCGTACGATGCGGGTTATGTGGCGCTGAAGAAAGTGATCACGGATGGCGAAATTGGTGAGCCGCTGATGCTGCACTGCGCGCACCGCAACCCAACCGTACCGGAAAACTATGTCACCGATATGGCGATCACCAACACGCTGATCCACGAACTGGATGTGCTGCGCTGGCTGACTGAAGATGATTACAAAACCGTGCAGGTAGTCTTCCCACGCACCACCTCTAAATCACATGCCAGACTGAAAGATCCGCAAATTGTGCTGTTTGAAACCCGGAAGGGCATTCGTATCGATGTGGAAATCTTCGTTAACTGTGCATACGGCTACGATATTCAGTGCGAAGTCGTGGGTGAAGAGGGGATTGCTAAACTGCCGGAACCTCAGTCAGTGCTGCTGCGTAAAGAAGCCAGGCTGTCGGAAACCATTCTGACCGACTGGAAAGATCGCTTTATCGATGCGTACGACGTTGAGTTGCAGGCGTTTATTAACGATGCCACGGCCGGTCAGTTACAGGGGCCGTCAGCATGGGATGGTTATGCCGCATCAGTGGCCGCCGATGCCTGTATTAAAGCGCAGAACAGCGGCGCCATTGAGCCGGTTGAACTGCCCGCACGCCCGGCGTTCTACAATAAGTCATAAATCCACGGAGAGACTGATGAAAATCGCTTTTGATGTTGATGTCATTAAAGATTTGGGCATCACCAAAATGGTTCACCAGGTCGCGGACTGGGGCTACAAATATATTGAACAGTCGCCCCATCCGCAGATAAACCCGTTCTATAAGCATCCGCGAGCCAGCCGCGAGATTGTGACGGAGTACAAAAGCGCGCTGAAGGCGACGGGGGTGGAGATCTCTTCATTTATCGTGGTGTATCGCTGGTCGGGTCCGGATGAGGCGCGTCGTCAGGCGGCGGTCAGAAACTGGAAGCGGATGATTGAGATTGCGGTTGAGATGGGTGTATCGGTGATTAACACCGAACTGTCCGGAACGCCAAACGAGCCGGAAATCTGTGAAGAGATGTTCTATCGCTCAATGGAAGAGTTGCTGCCGATTATCGAACGTGAAGGCATCCGCGTCGAAATTCAGTCACATCCGTGGGATTTCTGCGAAGAGAGCAACGAAACCGCCGATCTGGTGAAGTCATTTCGCAGTGAAAATGTGAAATACCTGTACAGCGTGCCGCATACCTTCTTCTACGACAAAGGGAAGGGCGATGTGAAGACCATGCTGGAGTACGCTGGTGAGGATCTGTCGCACGTGCTGATTGCCGATACCATGAACCACACCAAACATTGTCGCTATATCGTCAATCCACCGGGCGTGGATGCCACCATTCACCAGCATGTGGGGGTGGGTGAAGGGGAAGTCGATTTCCCGACACTGTTCAGGACGCTGCGTGAGATGAATTTTGCCAACCGTCATTACAAAGTTGGCGGCGAATCGATCATTGCATCTTCGCTGTTTGGTTATCCGGAAAAAATGAAATTTCAGGCAGTGGAAACGCGCGAACTGATTGAGCGCGAATTGCTGAGTAAATAAAACCGTATCCGTAGGGGCGGCGTTCTCGCCGCCCGTGGAGAGATTGCGATGAATAAAGATAATGTAAAGCTGGCAATCGCGCCGATTGGCTGGACCAACGACGATATGCCTGATTTAGGTAAAGAGAATACTTTCCAGCAAATCGTCAGTGAAATGGCGCTGGCCGGTTTTACCGGCAGTGAAGTGGGCAGCAAATATCCGCGCGATCCGGCGGTACTGAAGCCGATGCTGGATATTCGTGGTCTGCAGATCTGTAACGCCTGGTTCAGTACTTTCTTCGCCCAGGGCGACAAAGCTAAAACCATCGATGAATTTACCAATCATATGAATTTCCTGCATGCGATGGGCGCCAGAGTGATTGGCTGTTCCGAGCAGAGCAAGAGTATTCAGGGCACCACGCTGGCGGTGCTGGAAGAGAAGCCTTATTTCAGCGATGAAGAGTGGCGTCTGACAGCGGAAGGCTATAACGAACTGGCAAAAATCGCCGCCGCGAAAGGAATGCAGGTTTGTCTGCATCATCATATGGGCACCGGCATCCAGACCACGGAAGAAGTGGATCGCTTTATGGCGCTGACCAATAACGATGTGTTCCTGCTGTACGATACCGGCCACGCTTACTACTCCGAAGGCTCGCAGGAGAAGATGCTGGCGCTGCTGACGAAGTATCTGCCACGGATCAATCATGTGCATTTAAAAGATGTGCGCGATGAGATTGTGGCGCAGGTGCGTCGTGAGAAGCTGTCATTCCTTGATGGAGTAAAAAAAGGCACCTTTACCGTCCCGGGTGACGGGGTGATCGATTTCAAACCGGTGTTTAAAATCCTCGACGATTACGGCTATAAAGGCTGGATGGTGGTGGAAGCAGAGCAGGATCCGGCGCTGGCAAACCCGTTTGAGTATGCGGTGAAAGCCCGCAGATATATTCGTGAGACGGCAGGTTTGTAACCAGCGGGCGGGAGCCGAAAACGGCTCCCCTAAATAATCCGTAGGGGCGGCGTTCTCGCCGCCCGTGCCAATGATTTGTACGATACGCTATGGCAGCGTTCTCACCGCCTGTTAACCCGCGCTATTTCAGCGTAATGGCTTTAATAATATTTTCCGCTTCAGTCTGCGCCTGCTGCTGGTTATCCGCTGGCAGGGTAATTTGCAGGGTCAGCAGTTTGCCGTCCACTTTGCTCAGGATCACCGAAGACCATGATGACTGGTGGTTCGCCGAGATCACCGTATCCAGCTGTTGCGCCGGCTGGCCTTTCAGCTCGATGGATTTATTGGTCACCACCTGCAACTGTGGATCGCGGTTACGCTGCTGCGCTTCCAGACGTTTTGACAGCACATCCAGCCCTTCAGTGGTCGTATCACCGTCGATAACGATAATCGCTTTCTGACCCGATTCATCCGCATAAACATGCATATTGTTAGCCTGAGTGCCCAGCTTGCCGCTTTTATCGGACATGCCTGCTGGCAGAGTAAAGCTCAGTTTGCCATCCATCAGATTAACGGTCTGTGCCGACTGGCTGCTGCTGACGCCATTATCATCCGCTGCCGCTTTATCATCTTTACCGTCACAGGCGGCCAGGCCCATTACCAGTAAACCGATTCCTACATATTTCGCCATGTTACGCATCAGGATCCCTTTATTAATTCGCGTACTAAGTTTCAGCTCAGGGTACATACAAACTAAATCAGTCAGTAAAAGCAACCTGCTTACTGTCACAGAATATGCTGTTAATGGCTACCGCGGCAGCAGTGTTATCCGAAATTCAGTTCAGCTTTATTACTGCGTTCCGCCAGACGTTTCAGCGCGGCGTTCAGCAATACGCCATAAGCAGGCAGGAAGAAGATCATGCAGATCAGCACCTTGAAGCTGTAATCCACCAGCGCGATCTCCATCCAGTTCTGCGCCATAAACGGATCGGTGCTTTTGTAGAAGGCAATAAAGAAGAAGGCGAGGGTATCGCTGATATTGCCAAGGAACATCGCTGCTGCCGGTGCAATCCACCAGCGGGCGTTGCGGCGCAGGCGGTTGAACACATGCACATCAAGGATTTGCCCTAAAGCATAGGCCATAAAGCTGGCGCAGGCGATGCGGGCGACAAACAGATTTACCTCGCGCAGCGCCGCGAAGCCCTGCCACTCGCCCTGATAACAGAGGGACGAAAGTGCATAGGAAATAAACAGCGCCGGAACCATCACCAGCAGAATAATACGACGCGCCAGCGGAGCACCAAAAATGCGAACTGTCAGATCGGTGGCAAGGAAGATAAACGGAAAGCTAAACGCGCCCCAGGTAGTATGCAAACCCAATACCGAGATTGGCAGTTGTACCAGATAGTTACTGGAAGTGATCACCAGCAGGTGGAATAGTGACAGCCAGACCAGCGCATAAGTGCGCTGACGCGGGGTAAAAGAGATCATCAATGTAGCCTTTTTTAGCGATGGGGTGAGGGAACCCAATAGTGTTAATTGTAAGCATTAGCTTGCAACGGGCCGGAATCTTACCGATTTCATCTTCTATTGCAATGGTTAATTTTAACGCAAACGTTAACGTCGCGCATCTGACTTGCACCGCAGGCACTCAAGGGTAGAATAAGCGGCAATCTTATCAATATGCGGTAATCAGAGTGTTATGAGCGATATCTTCGCCAACCCGGATCAAACTTTAGATGCCCTGGGCCTGCGCTGCCCGGAGCCGGTGATGATGGTGCGCAAAGCCGTGCGCGTGATGCAGGAAGGGGAAACCTTGCTGATTATTGCCGATGACCCGGCCACCACCCGCGATATTCCCGGTTTTTGCCGTTTTATGGAACATACTCTGCTGGCGCAGTCAGTGGAGACCACGCCATATAAGTATCTGCTGAAGAAAGGGTTGTGACCCGGTACGAACTTTGCAAATGATTTGATATTTATACCCATTATACTTCAAGTTGCAGATGAGCGGGCTTGCCGCCTTCCTGCAACTCGAATTATTTAGGGTATTGATTAATTTAATATTATTTTTATATGAAATCATTTTTCCTGACTGATGACGCGTTAGATTTTCGTCTAATGCTGGCATTCGGTCACCCTGACAATATATTAAAGGTTGGGGAGTAGTTGCTCCCCAACCTTAGCTACGTTTCCATTATCAGCCCAGCAACTGAAGCAGATTACGGATCAGTTCCAGTAGCGCGATTAACGCTCCGAGAACAATGATTGCTTTATCAATCACCCGTTTTCTCCTTAAAACGGAGTGAGATGATTCCCGCTTGCTCATACGATGCCTGTCACGGAATATATCTCATTGTTAGATGATGACGTTCTCACTCCCGCCAGAGCGCCAGATAACGGCACCACCCGTACAGCTGGCCAGGTCTTAAAAAACGTATTAGCGTATTGCCAGAGTGAAAGCGTCCCAGAGCTAACCAGATGATTATACTGGCCGTCGCATAAATTTCCAGCAGCCGCTTGCGAAATTTTCTTTAAAATAATAATATTGAAACGTTAGATGATGACGTTCTCATTCGGCCAGTGTAAATCTGTCTGAGTAACGTGTAAAAAAACCGACTTCACCAGTCGGTTTTTTTACGGCTAAGATTTTATAAACAATTGCATTAACAGGCAGTAATAACTTATTTCTTAAATATAATTATTAATGCCTACAGTTAAATCTATATTTAATAAGAATGGATGATTTTTTCTCTTTTAATATTAGCGTCGCCCTGTTGACGTCTCCTGCTTCAAAGTATTCATTTCTTCTGCAATAATCGCAATGCATTAGCGGTAACCAGCGCCGTCGCGCCCGAATCAGCCAGCACCGCCAGCCACAATCCGGTGATCCCTGACAGCGTGGTCAGCAGAAATACCGCCTTCAGCCCCAGCGCGATGGCGATATTCTGCCGGATATTGGCATGGGTGGCGCGCGACAAGCGGATCATTGCCGCGAGGCCTGTCAGATGATTGTGCGTCAGCGCGGCGTCGGCGGTTTCCAGCGCGACGTCGCTGCCGCTGCCCATCGCAATGCCAATGGTTGCCGCTTTCATCGCTGGCGCATCATTAATACCGTCACCCACCATCGCTACCGGCTGCTGCTGATTCAGTTCCACCACCGCCTGTACTTTATCGGCCGGTAACAGGCTGGCGCGATAATCGATGCCCAGCTCAGCGGCAATCGCCGCCGCCGCCCGTGGGTTGTCGCCGGTCAGCATGATACTGGTAATCCCCAGCGCTGTTAGCTGATCAAGCGCCTGCCTGGCATCGTCACGCACACGGTCGCGCAGCGCAATCAGACCAATTGGCAGCTGATCTTCCAGCAGCACGACGGTGGTTTTTCCAGCGGACTGCAGTGCGGCAATCTGCGCCTGCTGTGCATCTGTCAGCTGCGTCAGTCTGGCTGGCGCAGTGATCAACAACTGGCGTCCGTTGACCGTGGCTTCGACGCCGCTGCCCGCCAGTGTACGCTGATCGCTGGCAAACGGGATCGGCTGATTCAGCGCGCTGGCATGGGCGACAATCGCGCGCGCCAGTGGGTGCGATGATCCGCTTTCAACCGCCGCCGCTTTTAACAGCAGGGCCGACGGATCGGCGTTATCCAGCACCACCACATCGGTGATCACCGGTTTGCCTTCCGTCAGCGTGCCGGTTTTATCAAAGGCGACAGTACGCACCGCGCCGAGACTTTCCAGCGCCGCGCCGCCTTTAATCAGCGCACCGCGACGGGTGGCGGCCGCCAGTGCGGAGGTAATTGCCGCCGGGGTCGAGATCACCAGCGCGCACGGGCAACCAATCAGCAGCAGCGTCAGCCCCTTGTAGATCCAGGGTTGCCACGCTGCGGCAAACAACAGCGGTGGGATCAGCGTTACCAGCAGTGCCAGCGCCATAATCGCTGGCGTGTAATAGCGGCTGAAACGATCGAGAAAGCGCTCAATCGGCGCACGGCGCTGTTCGGCCTGCTCAATCAGATGCAGAATGCGATCAATGGCGCTTTCACCACTGCGTGACACCACTTCCATCCGCACCTGACGATCAACACTGGTGCAGCCTGCGGCCACTTTTTCACCCTGCTGGCGTTCAGCCGGTACTGACTCACCGGTGAGGGCGCTTTCGTCAAAGCTGGCAAAGGCGTCGAGCAGTAAAGCATCGGCCGGTAAGCGAGCGCCCGCCGCCACTTCAATGATATCGCCAGGGCGCAGGCTGTCGACCGCGACGGTTTGACGCTGGTCGCCGCGCAGGCGCACCGCGTTGTCTGGCTTCAGCGCCATCAGTGCGGTCACACCGCGTCGGGCGCGACTGGCGGCAAAGGATTCCAGCCGTTCGCCGAGTAAAAACAGCAGCAACACCATGGCGGCTTCGGCGGTAGCGCCGATAAACAGCGCACCGATGGCGGCAATACTCATCAGGGTTTCAATGGCAAATGGCGTTCCGCTGCGCATCAGCTGCAGCGCTTTTTTGCCGACCGGCCAGATTCCGGCCAGCGTGGTGGCGATAAACGCCAGTTGACCGCTGGTTTCATCAATACCGCTGAGGATCCAGCTGGCCAGCATCAGCAGGCTAAGCAAAATAATGGCGCGATTTTCCTGCCAGAAACTGGCCTGCGGCGCGTCGGTTTTGGCACTTTTCAGCTTAAAACCGGCCTTGTTAACCGCCTGTTCGACACTCTTAGTGATATCGCTGCCCGCATTGACCACTAGTTTTTCGGTGGCGTAGATCACCCGGGCGTGGCTGACTCCCTTAAGACGGTTAACTGCAGTTTCGATTTTGCGTGCGCAGCTCGGGCAGTCCATGCCGCTGATAAGCCAGCTAAATTGTTCGCCGGCAACGGGCCTGTCGCCCTCATCGTCGGGGTCATCGCCTGATGCGCAGGCAGCGTCCTGACAACAGGCGCCTTCAACCGGCGCGGCGGAAATAGCGGTGATTTTCTGCATAACCGGGCGTGCCGGGGTGTTGCAGGCAGGTTTTTTCGCCGCGTGGCGTTGGCCACAGCCGCAGGAAGAGTGTTGGTGCATAAAACCTCCCAAAGAGTCAGACGGCGGACGATACTGTCCGCCTGTACTGACATCCTACACTCTGGAGTCAACTCCAGAGTCAAGTCTCTGTTGCCGGTCAGAGGTAGAGGGAACGCACAATCAGGAAGTGACCAAGAAAGTAGCTGGCGGCGACAATGGCGCGATCAGCATTGAAACGGCGGCGGTAGTGACTGAGAAACCAGACAATATTCGCCAGCAGCAGGAACAGGGTGCCTGCCAGCAGCGAGAAGCTGTAGTCGGTTGGGCTAAAGTAATATTGCTCTGCCGTCAGCCATACCATCACCAGCGTCATGCCAATAAAGGTGCAAATCGGCCAGCGCAACTCTTCCAGGCGCGTCCAGATGGCGGCGATTAGCAGCGCGCCGACAATCACCAGCGTCAGCGGAATCGGCCAGAAGAAGGCCAGCGTCATGTGTCCGGCAAAACTGATGGTATACAGCAGGTGCGAAAGGAAAAACGCCCCGATGGCATACAGCATGCGTTGTTGCGGCAGCAGCGTCAGCGCATCACCGATCAGTGTCGCCAGCAGCCCGAATAAGATCAGGTATTCGGCGCTGCTCAGTACCGGCGCCTGCCATGCCCAGGCCAGCAACAGCAGCAGCGTCACCGGCTTAAATACCCAGCGTTGCCACTGCGGACCACGATAAGATGCATCAACATACAACCAGCCCGAAAACAGCACGGCTAAAAAGGACCAAAGCATAATTTTTTCCTTTTTGTGGGGACTTATGTCCGTAAAACCTGAATATTATTTTCCCGTAGTATCGATCTCAGTCTAGATTACGCGCTCTGCATGTGACAATGGTAGCAATCTGGTTGTATGCTTTTGCCCGGCTAAAATTTATCAACTGAGAACCTGAAGCACGGGAGAAACATGAGCAAGCCACCGCTAATCTTTTTCATCGTCCTGGCGATTATCGCCATTCTTGCCACCCGCCAGTTTATTAAGCAGCGGCGCGAAGTGGCGGTGAATGACGCCTCTCCGCTGCGTGCTATCCCGGTGGAAGTGAAAGCTAAACGTGAGTTTCCGGCATCCAGTCGCCGTTCGCGTCAGCGTGAAGTGATCCCGGTTGAAGATATGCGCTATGAAGCCTGGTTCCATCCGTTAAATGGCGCCGGTGATTTTAAGCTGGTGCTGAATGCCGAGGATTATCATCAGATTGATAAGGGCGTGCAGGGTAAATTGCAGGTCAAAGGCTCGCGTTTTGTCAGCTTTGTGCCAACGCCGTAATGCGGGCGGCGAGAACGCCATCATTACGTATCGTGCAACTCATCGACACGAGCGGCGAAAACGCCGCCCCTACGGGCAGTGCTGGGGAGCCGTTTTCGCCGCCCGTCTTATTGTTTGGGATAATGTTTTTTTTGCCAGGCCAGCAGTTCAAAGACACCAAAGAAAAAGATTTTCGCCTGAGTTAGTTTGCTGAGCTGCGGCCCGTCTTTTGGCTGCGTAGCGCGCAGCAATACCAGCTGCAAACCGTGCATCACCACCATAAAAAACAGCGCAATATCAACGAAATATTTTAAAGGTTTCGGGAATGGCTGGACCACATTCAGTAACAGAAAGGCCCAGACGCACAGCATCAGTAAACGTCCAAGATTAAGCAGCATCATCATTCTCCTTGTTGATGGCCTGACGAACATATAAACGATAAGCCACTTGCCCGGCGATTTTTTCGCGGTGCAAATGCCAGTTAACCGGTACCGGCGGCATGCCGTTTTCGACTTCACTCTCCACATAAATCAGCGCGCCTTCCGCCAGCCAGTGGTGGCTTTCCAGCAGGCTGAGCGTCTGATCCAGCAATCCTTTGCGGAAAGGGGGGTCAATAAATACCAGATCGTGCGGTTCGCCCTGCTGCGCCAGCCAGCTTAGCGTATTGGCGTTAACCACCCGACCATTTTTTGCGCCCAGCGTCGCCAGATTTTTCTCCAGCTGCTGAGCCACCGGGCGTTCCAGTTCTAATAGCGTAGCCGAAGCGGCATGGCGCGACAGCGCTTCCAGCCCCAACGCACCGCTGCCGGCAAAACAGTCAAGACAGCGCGCCTGCTGGATATCCGCCGCCAGCCAGTTAAACAACGTCTCACGCACCCGATCGGTCGTCGGGCGCAAACCGGCGCTGTCCGGCACCGGCAATTTACGGCCGCGCCACTGGCCGCCAATAATGCGGATCTGTCCGGCGCCACCGCTGCGGGGTTTTTTATTCATCTTTATTAAGTCCGTAATAATTTGTTGCGTAGTTTAACGGGCTAATTGGGTTGAGGAAACGTTAAAAAGGGTGCTGGTGTAGCGCTGCGTGGAAAGTGTTAGACTAAGGGATTCATTATCAGGTTATTTTCGCATTAGTCTTATAGCCCTGGACGCGCAGTCGACCGGGTTTTAGCTGTCGAGGAGTGTGGTTGCACAATGGCAAAAGATAAAAAACGTGGCTTTTTTTCCTGGCTGGGATTTGGACGTGATGAGACGTCAGCCGCGCAGGACGAGCAAAAAGAGACGTTAGAGGAACAACAGCCTGCTGCAGAAAATGCATCGGATGCCGCAACGCTCACGCCGCCAGAGGCGGAGTTACACACTCCGGAGCAGGTTGCTGAAGAGATTGTCGCCGTTACTGAGACGGTAGCCGAAGAGACGCGCCACCCCGCGCCGCCAGCTGAAGAGCCAGCGCAGCCGGAAGCGATGGCTGAAGCCGCAGAGCCAGTCCAGCCGGAAGTGATTGCTGAAGCTGAAGAGTGGCTGCCTGAAGATGAGCCGCTACAGGTCGCGCAGCCTGAAGCAGAGCCGGAACCGGAAGTGGCGCAGGTTATTGAACCTGAAATCGCGCCTGAAGTCGTCGCACCTGAGCCGCTTGTGACTGACGATGCTGTCGCCGTTATTGACGAAGAGGCGATCGCGGAAGCGGAAGAGACGGCGCCGATCCCGGCGCTGGTCGAGCAGGAACGTCCGACCAAAGAGGGCTTCTTCGCCCGTCTGAAACGCAGCCTGGTAAAAACACGCCAGAATCTCGGTTCAGGATTTATCGGATTGTTTCGTGGCAAGAAAATCGACGACGATCTGTTTGAAGAGCTGGAAGAGCAGCTACTGATTGCCGACGTTGGGGTAGACACCACGCGTCGTATTATCACCAATCTGACGCAGCAGGCAGATCGTAAGCAGCTGCGCGATGCCGAAGCGCTGTATGGTTTGCTGAAAACCGAAATGTCGCAGATTCTGGCGAAAGTCGAAGCGCCGCTGGATGTCAGCGGTAAAACCCCGTTTGTGATTCTGATGGTCGGGGTGAACGGCGTGGGTAAAACCACCACTATCGGTAAGCTGGCGCGCCAGTATCAGGCGGAAGGTAAATCGGTGATGCTGGCGGCAGGTGACACTTTCCGTGCCGCCGCAGTTGAACAGTTACAGGTGTGGGGTCAGCGCAATAATATTCCGGTGATCGCCCAGCAGACCGGCGCGGACTCCGCCTCGGTGATTTTTGATGCGATTCAGGCGGCGAAAGCGCGCGGCGCAGACGTGCTGATTGCCGACACGGCCGGACGCTTGCAGAACAAAGCGCACCTGATGGAAGAGCTGAAAAAGATCACCCGTGTGATGAAGAAGCTGGATGACGCAGCGCCACACGAAGTGATGCTGACCATCGACGCCAGTACCGGGCAGAATGCGATCAGTCAGACTAAATTGTTCCATGAAGCAGTCGGACTGACCGGGATTACGTTGACTAAACTGGATGGCACTGCGAAAGGCGGCGTGATTTTCTCGGTGGCGGACCAGTTCAGCATTCCGATTCGCTATATCGGCGTGGGTGAAGGTATCGAGGATTTACGGTCATTTAAGGCCGACGATTTTATTGAGGCACTGTTTGCCCGAGAGGACTAATTAGGATGATTCGCTTTGAAGAGGTCAGTAAGGCTTATCTCGGCGGTCGGCAAGCGCTTCAGGGGGTAGATTTCCATCTGCAACCTGGAGAAATGGCGTTTCTGACCGGGCATTCCGGGGCAGGGAAAAGTACCTTGCTGAAGCTGATTTGTGGCATTGAACGGCCAAGCGCCGGTCAGATTTGGTTTGGCGGCCATGATATTAGCCGCCTGAAAAGCCGTGAAGTGCCATTTTTGCGCCGTCAGATTGGGATGATTTTTCAGGATCACCATCTGCTGATGGATCGTTCGGTGTATGACAACGTGGCGATCCCGCTGATTATCGCCGGGGCCAGCGGTGAAGATATTCGCCGTCGCGTGTCGGCCGCGCTGGATAAAGTGGGCCTGCTCGACAAAGCGAAGAGTTATCCGATTCAACTCTCTGGCGGTGAGCAGCAGCGTGTCGGCATTGCGCGTGCGGTGGTGAATAAGCCTGCGGTACTGCTGGCGGATGAACCGACCGGTAACCTTGATGATGCACTGTCAGAAGATATTCTGCGTCTGTTCGAAGAGTTTAACCGTGTTGGCGTGACTGTATTGATGGCGACCCATGATATGGGGCTGATTGCACGCCGCAACTACCGCGTGATGTCGCTGAATCAGGGACGACTGCACGGAGGCCTGCAGCATGGTGAATAAACGCAATAAACGCGCGCCAGCGCCAAAAAGTAAGCAACCGTCGAAAAGCCGGGCGCTGAAGGGGGGCTGGCAGGAGCAGTGGCGCTATGCGCTGCACGGTTCGCTGTCTGATATGTGGCGTCAGCCGCTGGCGACGCTGTTAACGGTGATGGTAATTGCCATCTCGCTGACATTACCAAGCGTCTGCTATATGGTATGGAAAAACGTCAGTCAGGCGGCGGATCAGTGGTACCCGGCGCCGCAGCTGACGGTCTATCTCAGTAAAACGCTGGATGATACCGCCGCCGAAAATGTGGTCGCGCTGCTGAAGAAAGAGGATGGCGTGGATAAGGTGAACTACCTGTCACGCGAAGAGGCGATGGGGGAGTTCCGCAACTGGTCCGGCTTTGGCGGTTCGCTGGATATGCTGGAGCAGAATCCACTGCCAGCCGTCGCGGTGATTACGCCGAAACTGAACTTCCAGAGTTCGAATACCATGCAGAGCCTGCGCGACCGGGTGGCGAAGGTGGATGGCGTCGATGAAGTGCGGATGGACGACAGCTGGTTTGCCCGTCTGGCGGCGCTGACTGGGCTGGTCGGTCAGGTGGCGGCCATGATTGGCGTGCTGATGATTGTCGCGGTATTCCTGGTGATTGGTAACAGCGTGCGGCTCAGTATCTTTGCCCGGCGCGATACCATTAACGTGCAGAAACTGATTGGCGCCACCGATGGCTTTATCCTGCGGCCATTCCTGTATGGCGGCGCGCTACTCGGCTTTAGTGGGGCGCTGTTATCGCTGGTGCTGTCAGAAGTGCTGGTGCTGCGGCTGGAATCAGTGGTCACGCAGGTGGCTTCGGTGTTTGGCACCACCTTTACCCTGAGCGGGTTATCCTGGGATGAGAGCCTGCTGTTGCTGCTGATTGCGGCGATGATTGGCTGGATTGCCGCCTGGCTGGCGACGGTGCAACATTTACGTCGTTTTACGCCCCAGTAACCCCCGGCAACGTTTTTTTGGTATAATCTTCCTCTGCTGCGAGAGAAATGCCGCAGAGGAAGAGTTCCTTCCTCTTAAAGCGCCATCATTACGATCTTCACTAATTGATTTTGTGTGTGTAAAATATGCACCGTCAGATTGAACTTGTGGATAACTCTGCTGTCGAACTAGCACAGATTGCTTTCGATTTTTGTGAATAATTCACGTAGGGTGTTCCCGATAGATTTCAAGTTGCGGCAAGGCGGCAACCGAATGAATTCCAGGAGCTTACTTAAGTAAGTGACTGGAATGAGAGAGGGCAGCCAACGCAGCAGCAGCTTGAAAGATGAAGGGAAAGTCAGTGGCGCGAAGGAATCGCGTGGCAATCATACATATGAGAGGGTTTGAATGACCAAAGAAATGCAAACTTTAGCTATCGCACCTTTAGGTAACCTGGAATCCTATATCCGGGCTGCTAACGTCTGGCCGATGTTGTCAGCGGAAGAAGAGAAGGCGCTTGCTGAACGGCTGCATTACCAGGGCGATCTGGATGCAGCTAAGACGCTGATCCTGTCTCACCTGCGCTTTGTTGTTCATGTCGCTCGCAACTATTCAGGCTACGGCCTGCCGCAGGCAGACTTGATTCAGGAAGGTAATATCGGCCTGATGAAAGCGGTGCGCCGCTTTAACCCTGAGGTGGGCGTACGTCTGGTGTCGTTTGCCGTTCACTGGATTAAAGCCGAGATTCACGAATACGTGCTGCGTAACTGGCGCATCGTGAAGGTCGCTACCACCAAAGCACAGCGTAAGCTATTCTTCAACCTGCGTAAAACCAAGCAGCGTCTGGGCTGGTTTAATCAGGATGAGGTGGAAATGGTGGCGCGTGAGCTGGGCGTTTCCAGTAAAGACGTGCGTGAAATGGAATCGCGGATGGCCGCGCAGGATATGACCTTCGATCTGTCGTCGGATGATGAATCCAGCGAAGGTAAATCGATGGCGCCAGTGCTGTATCTGCAGGATAAAACCTCTGACTTTGCCGATGGCATTGAAGAGGATAACTGGGATAACCACGCTGCTGATAAGCTGACCAATGCGATGGAAGGTCTGGATGAGCGTAGTCAGCATATTATCCGCGCGCGCTGGCTGGATGACGATAACAAAACCACGCTACAGGAACTGGCCGATCAGTACGGTGTTTCCGCAGAGCGTGTACGTCAGCTGGAGAAAAACGCGATGAAGAAATTACGACTGGCGATTGAAGCGTAACGCATTGCGTTAACGTGTTCGCAGGGGCGGCCAGATGGCCGCCCTTTCTGTTTCCACAGGAGCCAAAACGGCTCCCCTACAATTTAGGGGCGGCGTTCTCGCCGCCCGGTTTAACCCAACCATCCGCCTGTTGACGAAAACCAGCAGCCTGCATAAAAGCTGCGATTACCGCTGGTTGTTCACTGCCATCCTGCGCAATCCACCATTCGCTGACGGCAGGATTCTGCGCCACTGTCTCTTGCAGTAAATAGTGACCAACACCGCGACGACGGGTTACTTCACGCACCTGCAAGGCATAAATCCTCCCCTGTGTGCCGCCGATCTCCAGCATTAATGCTCCCAGCAGTCGATCGTTAAAGCGCGCGGCATACAACCGGTGCTGTTCATCCAGCGTGCCTTCCAGTGCCGCAATCTCCTTTTCCGGCCACACTTTGCCCAGATCCAGTCGATCCTGCACGCTGAATTGTTGCAGCCGTATGATGGTCAGTTTCATAAATCCCACCCGATATGTAACAAAGGCATATTGTAGCGAATATGTTGGCTACGGGGCGCGTAACTTTTCCCCGACCAAAACGACGCGATCTGTTTTTGATGCGCGCCATTACCCGATCAAAATGTCAGGTTGCGGCTATTATTGCAGCATAAACAGCTGGCTTATTGCCTGTTATGCCATCAATAGTGCCAGGTAATTATGCTGTAACGCCCGCGAGTTTCTGCATATGTCAGTTGATTTACAGAAGAAAATTCCTGTTTAATAACCTGAAAAATAAAGCCTTATCCATAAAAAATGCCGGTTTACCTTCTAACTCTTTATAAGCTAAGCGTTTTTAAGCGAAATCCGGCAAAAAATAACCAGCAATCACACAACAGACAAACAGATGGGGAAGTGCGGATGAAAATCAGTAAAGGTAGCGCGTTTCTGGCAGGTTGCGTTGCGTTGGCGATGAGCCACGCGGCAATGGCAAAAGAGATTAAAGTTGCCATCGTTGGGGCGATGTCCGGCCCGGTAGCGCAATATGGCGATATGGAATTCACTGGCGCCAAACAAGCCATCGCTGACATCAACGCTAAAGGTGGCGTTAACGGTGACAAACTGGTCGGCGTGGAATATGACGACGCCTGTGACCCGAAACAAGCCGTTGCGGTCGCTAACAAAGTGATTAACGACGGTATCCGTTATGTTATCGGCCACCTCTGCTCCTCATCGACGCAACCGGCTTCTGATATCTATGAAGATGAAGGTATCGTGATGATCACCCCGGCAGCCACCAATGCTGACCTGACCACCCGTGGTTATAAGATGATTATGCGTACCACTGGTCTGGACTCCGATCAGGGACCTACGGCGGCCAAATATATCCTTGATGAAATCAAACCGCAGCGTATCGCCGTGGTGCATGATAAGCAGCAGTACGGTGAAGGCCTCGCGCGTTCCGTGCAGGAGAGCCTGAAAAAAGCGGGCGGCAATGTGGTGCTGTTTGAAGGTGTGACTGCCGGTGATAAAGACTTCTCCACGCTGGTGGCGCGTCTGAAGAAAGAGAACGTCGATTTTGTTTACTTCGGCGGTTACTACCCGGAAATGGGCCAGATTCTGCGTCAGGCACGTGCTGCTGGCCTGAAAACCGGCTTTATGGGACCAGAGGGCGTGGGTAACTCCTCGCTGTCTAATATCGCCGGTGCCGCCTCTGAAGGCATGCTGGTTACCCTGCCGAAGCGCTATGACCAGGTTCCTGCCAACAAACCGATTGTTGATGCGCTGAAAGCGAAGAAACTGGATCCTACCGGTCCGTTTGTCTGGACGACCTACGCCGCGCTGCAATCACTGACCACCGCGATGGAACGTAGCAAAAGCGAAGAGCCGGAAGCGATCGTCAAAAACCTGAAGGAAGGCCAGCCGGTACCAACGGTAATGGGCGACCTGAGCTGGGACGCGAAAGGCGATCTGAAAGGCTTTGAGTTCGGCGTATTTAAATGGCATGCCGATGGCACTTCAACCGCGGTTAAGTAACATCTGGCGTTGCAACGGGAGCCGATAACGGCTCCCCTGCTGTAAGGGCGGCGTTATCGCCGCCCGTGCCGATGATTTGCACGACCCGCGGCGGCATTCTCGCCGCCCGTGACGTTTTGTACCTTCCGCCTGTGCGGATTTGTAAGGTAATTAAGGTATGTCCGAGCAGTTTCTCTACTTTCTGCAGCAAATGTTCAACGGCGTGACGTTGGGCAGCACCTATGCGCTGATTGCCATTGGCTACACCATGGTTTACGGCATTATCGGCATGATCAACTTCGCTCACGGCGAAGTGTATATGATCGGCAGCTACGTCTCGTTTATTGTTATCGCCGCGTTGATGATGATGGGCATTGATGTCGGCTGGATCCTGATCGGCGCCGGTTTCATTATGGCGATTGTGATCGCCAGCGCCTATGGCTGGAGTATTGAGCGCGTGGCTTATAAGCCGGTCCGCTCCTCCAAGCGCCTGATTGCGCTGATCTCAGCCATCGGGATGTCGATATTTTTGCAAAACTACGTCAGCCTGACACAAGGCTCACGCGATCTGGCGCTGCCGAGCCTGATCACCGGGCAGTGGACGCTGGGTGAAAGCAACGGTTTCGCCGCCACCATCTCCGCCATGCAGCTGGTGATCTGGTCGGTCACCTTCCTTGCGATGCTGGCCCTGACGGTATTTATCCGCTATTCCCGTATGGGCCGCGCCTGTCGCGCCTGTGCCGAAGACCTGAAAATGGCCAGCCTGCTGGGGATTAACACTGACCGCGTGATCTCGCTGACCTTTGTTATTGGCGCGGCGATGGCGGCCGTGGCTGGGGTATTACTGGGCCAGTTCTACGGTGTGATTAACCCCTATATCGGCTTTATGGCCGGGATGAAAGCCTTCACCGCGGCGGTTCTGGGCGGCATTGGCAGTATCCCTGGCGCGATGCTGGGCGGCCTGATTCTGGGTATCGCTGAAGCCCTGACTTCCGCTTACCTGAGTACCGAATATAAAGATGCAGTCTCCTTCGCGCTGCTGATCGTGGTGTTGCTGGTGATGCCGACCGGTATCCTTGGTCGTCCGGAGGTGGAAAAAGTATGAAACAGCTTAACCTGGTCAATGCCATGGTCTCGGCGTTGATGCTGCTGATTCTGGCCGCCTTTTTTATGGGGCTGCGTCTGAACCTTGATGGTACGCAGCTGGTGGTCAATAACGCCGGTAGCGTGCGCTGGAACTGGATTGCCGTTGGTTGTGCGGTGGTGTTTTTCTTCCAGCTGATGCGTCCGATGATGCAAAGCGGCCTGAAGAAAATCTCCAGCCCGGCTTTTGTGCTGCCGGGTTTTGATGGCTCCACGCCGAAGCAAAAACTGCTGGCGCTGGCGCTGATTATTGCTGCGGTAGTCTGGCCATTTGTGGTGTCGCGCGGCACGGTGGATATCGCCACCCTGACGCTGATCTACGTGATGCTTGGCCTCGGCCTGAATGTGGTGGTGGGCTTATCTGGCCTGCTGGTGCTGGGCTACGGCGGCTTTTACGCGATTGGCGCCTATACCTTTGCGCTGCTGAATCACTATTACGGCCTTGGCTTCTGGCAGTGTCTGCCGCTGGCGGGGCTGGTGTCGGCAATGTTTGGCCTGCTGCTGGGCTTCCCGGTATTGCGCCTGCGCGGCGACTATCTGGCGATTGTCACCCTTGGCTTCGGCGAAATCGTACGTATCCTGTTGCTGAATAACACCGAGATTACCGGTGGCCCTAACGGCATCAGCCAGATCCCGAAACCGACCTTCTTTGGCCTGGAGTTCAACCGCAGCGTTCGCGATGGCGGCTGGGATACCTTCCATAATTTCTTTGGCCTGCAATATGATCCGGGCGACCGCATTATCTTCCTGTATATGGTAGCGGTACTGCTGGTGGTGCTGACCCTGTTTGTGATTAATCGCTTACTGCGTATGCCGCTGGGCCGCGCGTGGGAAGCGTTGCGGGAAGATGAGATTGCCTGTCGATCGCTGGGTCTCAGCCCGCGTCGCATCAAACTCACTGCTTTTACCATCAGCGCCGCCTTTGCCGGGTTTGCCGGTACGCTGTTTGCGGCGCGCCAGGGATTTGTCAGCCCGGAATCCTTCACCTTTGCCGAATCCGCCTTTGTGCTGGCGATTGTGGTGCTCGGTGGCATGGGATCGCAGTTTGCGGTGATCCTCGCGGCGATTCTGCTGGTGGTATCGCGCGAAATGATGCGTGATCTGAATGAATACAGCATGTTAGTGCTGGGTGGTCTGATGGTGCTGATGATGATCTGGCGTCCACAGGGCCTGCTGCCGATGCAGCGCCCGCAGCTGAAGCTGAAACGTGACGCAAAAGGAGAGCAGGCATGAGTCAGCCTTTGTTAGCAGTAGATGGCCTGATGATGCGCTTTGGCGGCCTGCTGGCGGTCAACAATGTAAAGCTGGAACTGCATCCGCAGGAGATCGTTTCGCTGATTGGGCCAAACGGTGCCGGTAAAACCACGGTGTTTAACTGCCTCACCGGCTTTTACCGGCCGACCGGCGGCACCATCAAGCTGCGAGATCAGCATCTGGAAGGTCTGCCGGGGCAGAAGATTGCCCGCATGGGGATTGTGCGCACCTTCCAGCATGTGCGTCTGTTCCGCGAAATGACGGTGATTGAAAACCTGTTAGTGGCGCAGCATCAGCATCTGAAAAGCGGCGTATTTTCCGGCCTGCTGAAAACCCCGGCGTTTCGTAAAAGCGAAAGCGACGCGCTGGATCGTGCCGCTGCCTGGTTGCAGCGCGTCGGTTTGCTGGAGATGGCTAACCGTCAGGCGGGTAATCTGGCTTATGGTCAGCAACGCCGGCTGGAAATTGCCCGCTGCATGGTGACGCAGCCGGAGATCCTGATGCTTGACGAACCGGCCGCCGGTCTTAATCCGCGTGAAACCCACGAACTGGATGAGCTGATTGCCGAACTGCGTGGTGAGCATAAGGTGTCAGTGCTGTTAATTGAACACGATATGAAGCTGGTAATGGGAATTTCCGACCGTATTTATGTGGTCAATCAGGGAACGCCGCTGGCGAATGGCAAACCGGAAGAGATCCGCAATAACCCGGATGTTATCCGCGCATATTTAGGTGAGGCGTAAGATGGCGAACCCGATTTTAACCTTAAGCAACGTCAGTACCCATTACGGCAAAATCCAGGCGTTGCATGATGTCAGTCTGCATATCAATCAGGGGGAGATTGTGACCCTGATTGGCGCCAACGGCGCCGGTAAAACCACGCTGCTCGGCACCCTGTGCGGCGAACCGCGCGCCACCACCGGCAGCATCAGCTTTGACGGTAAAGAGATTACCGACTGGCAAACGGCGCGCATTATGCGTGAAGCGATTGCCATCGTACCGGAAGGGCGTCGCGTGTTTTCACGCATGACGGTGGAAGAGAATCTGGCGATGGGCGGTTTCTTTGCGGAGAAGAAACAGTATCAGGAGCGTATTCAGCGCGTTTATGCACTGTTTCCGCGCCTGCTGGAGCGCCGTGTGCAGCGTGCCGGCACCATGTCCGGCGGTGAGCAGCAGATGCTGGCGATTGGCCGTGCGCTGATGAGCCAGCCGCGTCTGTTGCTGCTGGATGAGCCATCGCTGGGTCTGGCGCCGATTATTATCCAGCAGATTTTTGACACCATTGAGCAATTGCGCAAAGAGGGCATGACCATCTTCCTGGTGGAGCAGAATGCCAATCAGGCGCTGAAGCTGGCCGACCGTGGCTACGTGCTGGAAAATGGCCATGTGGTGCTGGAAGATACCGGCGACGCGTTGCTGGCTAATGAGGCGGTCAGAAGCGCTTATCTCGGCGGCTAACCGATACCACGGGCGACGAGAACGCCGCCCGTGAAGTACGCCCCAGGGGAGCCATTATCGGCTCCCGTATCAGTATCACCCCGTCACCTCCCTGTCACATTCCCGTCATAAGACGTTTATCTCACTGTCATTTTTGCATGTCATGTTACTTCCCGAACATAAAAGGCGTGAAATCGCGCGTAACAATCATGTCATGGGAAACTGATATGTCATCCACCACATTTCGTCATACCGCACTGAGTATCGTGCTGGGATTCGCGCTGTCCGGCCAGGCTCTGGCTGCAACCGACATCCCATTCTGGCACTCCATGGACGGCGAGTTAGGGAAAGAGGTTGATTCTCTGGCTCAGCGTTTTAACCAGGCTCACCCTGATTACAAAATTGTCCCGGTATATAAAGGCAAATATGACCAGAGCCTGGCGGCAGGTATCGCTGCCGTGCGTACCGGCACCGCGCCAGCCATTTTGCAGGTATACGAAGTGGGCACCGCGACGATGATGGCGTCCCAGGCCATTAAGCCGGTGTATGACGTATTTAAAGATGCAGGCATCACCTTTGATGAGTCGCAGTTTGTACCGACGGTATCCGGTTACTACAGCGACGCCAAAACCGGCCATCTGATTTCCCAGCCGTTTAACAGCTCCACCCCGGTGCTGTACTACAACAAAGATGCATTTAAAAAAGCCGGGCTGGATCCGGAACAGCCACCGAAAACCTGGCAGGATCTGGCCGCTTATAGCAGCAAACTGCGTGCCGCTGGCATGAAGTGCGGCTACGCCAGTGGCTGGCAGGGCTGGATTCAGATCGAAAACTTCAGCGCCTGGCATGCCCTGCCGGTCGCCACGCAGAATAATGGCTTTAGCGGCACCGATGCGGTACTGGAGTTCAATAAACCGGTTCAGGTTCGTCATATCCAGCTGCTGGCCGATATGAATAAGAAGGGTGATTTCACCTATTTTGGCCGCAAAGATGAGTCCACCGAGAAGTTCTACAGCGGTGACTGTGCGATCACCACCGCCTCTTCCGGTTCGCTGGCCGATATCCGCCACTACGCCAAATTTAACTACGGTGTCGGCATGATGCCTTACGACGCCACCGTGCCGGAAGCGCCGCAAAACGCCATTATCGGCGGCGCCAGCCTGTGGGTGATGAAAGGCAAAGATGCCAGCACTTACAAAGGTGTAGCCGAGTTTATGCAGTTCCTCGCGCAGCCGGAAATCGCCGCGGAATGGCATCAGAAAACCGGCTATCTGCCGATCACCACCGCCGCTTATGAGCTGACGCGCAAATCGGGCTTCTATGACAAAAACCCGGGCGCCGATATCGCCACCCGTCAGATGCTGAACAAGCCGCCATTACCTTTCACCAAAGGGATGCGTTTAGGCAATATGCCGCAGATTCGCACCATTGTTGATGAAGAGCTGGAAGGCGTGTGGACCGGTAAGAAAACACCACAAGCGGCTCTGGATACCTCAGTTGAACGCGGCAACCTGCTGCTGCGTCGCTTTGAACAACAGGTGAAATAATCTGAACGGGCGGCGAGAACGCCGCCCCTACAGAAAATGGTCCTGGCCCGTAGGGGCGGCGTTCTTGCCGCCCGTCGCATTCCGAACCCCGAGCTAAACTATGTCCTCTGTTCGTCCTGGTTTTCGTACCAGCTGGTTACCCTATCTGCTGGTGTTGCCACAACTGCTGATCACCGCGATCTTCTTTATCTGGCCCGCCGGTGAAGCACTATGGTATTCAGTGCAGAGCGTCGACCCTTTCGGCTTATCCAGCCATTTTGTCGGGCTGGCAAACTTCACCCAGCTATTTAACGATGAATATTATCTCGCCTCATTCTGGACTACGCTGATCTTTAGCGGACTGGTGACCGGCTGTGGTCTGCTGATTTCGCTGTTTTTCGCCGCGCTGGTTGACTATGTGGTGCGCCTGAAAGGTTTCTATCAGACGATGCTGCTGCTGCCCTATGCGGTCGCGCCCGCCATCGCTGCGGTGCTGTGGATGTTTCTGTTTAACCCCGGCCTGGGTCTGATTACCCATTTTCTTGGTCTGCTGGGTTACGACTGGAACCATGCGCAAAACAGTGGCCAGGCGATGTTCCTGGTGGTGCTGGCTTCGGTCTGGCAGCAGGTAAGTTACAACTTTCTGTTCTTCTTTGCCGCGTTGCAGTCAATACCGCGTTCACTGGTGGAAGCCGCCGCGATTGATGGCGCCGGTCCGGTACGCCGCTTCTTCCATTTGTCACTGCCGCTGATTGCGCCAGTGAGCTTCTTCCTGCTGGTGGTCAATCTGGTTTACGCCTTCTTCGATACCTTCCCGGTGATCGATGCCGCGACGGCGGGCGGCCCGGTGCAGTCCACCACCACGCTGATCTACAAAATTTATCGTGAAGGCTTTACCGGTCTGGATCTCTCCTCATCAGCCGCACAATCGGTGGTGCTGATGTTACTGGTGATTGCGCTGACGGTAATCCAGTTCCGCTATGTCGAGCGTAAGGTGCGTTACCAATGATCGAAAATCGCCCCGGGCTGACTTTTTTCAGCCACACCATCCTTATCCTTGGCATTCTGACCATTCTGTTTCCGCTGTATGTGGCGTTTGTCGCCGCGACGCTGGATAACGTCGCCATCTACCAGGTGCCGATGACGCTGATCCCTGGCGGCCATCTGTGGGAAAACATCAGCACCATCTGGCATAACGGCGTCAGCAGCAACAGCGCACCGATTGGCGTGTTGCTGCTCAACAGCACCATTATGTCGCTGGCGATTACCACCGGAAAAATCAGCATCTCGATGCTGTCGGCGTTTGCGCTGGTGTGGTTCCGTTTTCCGCTGCGCACCTTCTTTTTCTGGATGATTTTTATCACCCTGATGTTGCCGGTCGAAGTGCGTATTTTCCCGACGGTGGAAGTGATCGCTAATCTGAAGCTGCTGGACAGCTACACCGGCCTTACGCTGCCGCTAATGGCCTCTGCTACCGCGACTTTCCTGTTCCGCCAGTTCTTTATGTCGCTGCCGGATGAACTGCTGGAGGCGGCACGTATCGATGGCGCCAGCCCGATGCGCTTCTTCTGGGATATCGTATTGCCGCTGTCCAAAACCAATCTGGCGGCGCTGTTTGTTATCACCTTTATCTACGGCTGGAATCAGTATCTGTGGCCGATTCTGATCACCAGTGACAACAGTATGGGCACGGCGGTGGCGGGCATTCGCACCATGATCTCCAGCGGCGATGGTTCCACTCAGTGGAATCTGGTGATGGCCGCAATGTTAATGACGTTAATTCCACCGGTGGTGGTGGTGATGGTAATGCAGCGCGCCTTTGTGCGTGGGCTGGTTGAGAGTGAGAAATAGCAGATGGCAGGCGTAAAACTTCAGGCGGTGACCAAATCTTATGACGGCAAAAATGCGGTCATTCAGCCACTTAATGTCACGATAAATGATGGCGAATTTATGGTGATGGTTGGTCCATCCGGCTGCGGCAAATCGACGCTGTTGCGTATGGTGGCCGGACTGGAACGCGTGACTTCCGGTGATATCTGGATCGACAGCCAGCGGGTGACCGATCTGGAACCGAAAGATCGTGGCATTGCGATGGTATTTCAGAACTACGCGCTCTATCCCCATATGAGTGTGGAACAGAATATGGCTTACGGCCTGAAAATCCGCGGCATGGGCAAGGAGCAGATTCGCCAGCGGGTGCTGGAAGCGGCGCGTAGTCTCGAGCTGGATGCGCTGTTACAGCGCCGTCCGCGCGAGTTATCTGGCGGTCAGCGCCAGCGTGTGGCGATGGGGCGGGCGATTGTGCGCGAACCGGCGGTGTTTCTGTTTGATGAACCGCTGTCGAACCTTGATGCGCGCCTGCGCGTTCAGATGCGTCTGGAGCTGCAACTGCTGCATCGCCGTCTGAATACCACCAGTCTGTATGTTACCCACGATCAGGTTGAAGCGATGACGCTGGCGCAGCGGGTGATGGTGATGAACAAAGGGGTTGTCGAGCAGCTGGGCACGCCGGTGGAAGTGTATGAGCGTCCGGCGACGCGTTTTGTCGCCAGCTTTATTGGCGCACCGTCGATGAACCTGCTGGAAGGCAGCATTAACCATGACGGTACGCGTTTTGCGCTGTCGCCGGGCCTTGCGCTGCCGCTGCCGCAGGCTAAAACTAAATGGGCGAACCGGCCATTGACGCTGGGCGTGCGTCCGGAGCATATTCAGCTATCAACGCGTGAAGCCGATGGTATTCCGCTGGTCGTAGAGACGCTGGAGATGCTGGGCGCCGATAATCTGGCGCACGGCAAATGGGGCGGCAACAACGTGGTTGTGCGCCTGCCGCATACTGAGCGACCAGAGCCTGGCAGCAGCTTATGGCTGCATCTGCCGGCAAACGCGCTACACTTTTTTGATTCAATTACAGGAATGCGTCTGGAATGATTAACAAAGACTGGCCCTATCCGGCGATTGTCGCCCATCGCGGTGGCGGCAAGCTGGCGCCGGAAAATACCCTGGCGGCGATCGATGTCGGCGCGAAATATGGTCACACCATGATCGAGTTCGACGCCAGGTTATCGCAGGATGCGCAGATCTTTCTGCTGCATGACGACACGCTCGATCGTACCAGTAACGGCTGGGGCGTTGCTGGCGAACAGCCGTGGGAAAAATTGCAGCAGCTGGATGCCGGTGGCTGGTTTAGCCGTGAGTTTCAGCACGAACCTTTACCGCTACTGCGTGACGTCGCTGCGCGCTGTCAGCAATATGGCATGATGGCGAATATTGAGATTAAGCCTACCACCGGGCTGGATCGGCAAACCGGTACGGCGATTGCGCTGGCGGCGCGTGAGCTGTGGCATGGACAAACTGCGCCGCTGTTGTCATCGTTCTCGTATCAGGCTTTAGAGGCGGCGATGCAGGCGGCACCGGAGTTACCACGCGGTCTGTTGCTGGATGAGTGGCATGATAACTGGCAGGAGCTGACTGTCGCGCTCGGCTGCACCTCAATTCATCTTAATTACCGGCTGTTGGATGCGCAGCGAACTGCTGAGCTGAAAGCGGCGGGCTTGCGGATTCTGGTTTATACCGTCAATCAGAGCGAGCGGGCGCGTGAGCTGCTGAACTGGGGTGTCGATGCAATCTGTACCGATCGCATCGACACCATCGGACCAGACTTCGCTTAAGGCTGCTGCGAAGTCTTGTTACTGCCCGGCTGCGTCTTAATGATGCGCTGCTGGGCGCTGTCACGCTGTTCCTGCACTTTACGTTGCTGATCCTGACTCTGACGCTGTTGATCCTGTTTCAGCTTCAGCATCTGTTGCTGCTGATTAGTTTGCATCTTTTGCTGCATCCGTTGCTGGCTGGGGTTGTAGCCCGGCTTATTCGGATCGTTTGTGCTGTTCAGTGTGTTAGCCATACCACTTAGCGGTACCAGTGCGGCAAAAATAATTAACCATCTTTTCATTTTAATTCCTCCATCGGGCAGCTAATCCGCCAGATCTCCGTCAACTCGCTTAAGTTTAACTGCTCTGCCAGTGGCTGCCGTCAGGAATAGACCGAATTTGACTTTATATTCGCCTTTTTGCTTATCTGGTACAGACTTAACAGGTGTAAATCTAATGTAAACAACTATAAAAAGGTGTGGCAGGATGATAAAAACCGGCAATATGCGACGTGTTTCTTTGTCGCTGATGGTATGTGTTTGTTTCTGGCAGGGCGCGAATGCTGCAACACCGGCATCACCGCCGGTCTCCTATGGCGTGGATGCGGATACTTTCCATCCGGTTAAAGATCGCCACGGCATGGTGGCATCAGTGGATGCGCTGGCAACTCAGGTTGGCGTCGATATTCTGAAGCAGGGCGGCAATGCGGTGGATGCCGCCGTGGCGGTAGGTTTTGCGCTGGCGGTCACCCATCCACAGGCAGGTAACCTTGGCGGCGGCGGTTTTATGATGCTGCGCACCGCCTCGGGTCGCACCACGGCCATTGATTTCCGCGAGATGGCGCCGGTAAGAGCCAGCCGCGATATGTTCCTTGATGCGCAGGGCAATGCCGACAGTAAGCTGTCACTCACCTCCCATCTTGCCTCCGGTACGCCGGGCACCGTTGCCGGTTTTGCCTTAGCGGCGAAAAAGTACGGCACCATGCCGTTAAGCCGTTTGCTGCAGCCTGCTATTGAGCTGGCGCGCAACGGTTTTGTCGTCAATGATGCGCTGGCTGATGACCTGAATACCTACGGTAAAGAAGTGTTAATCAACCATGCCAACAGTAAAGCGATCTTTTATAAAGCCGACGGTACGCCATATCAGAAAGGTGAGCGTCTGGTGCAGCGCAATCTGGCGCGCAGTATGGGGCTGATTGCCAGACAGGGACCAGATGCGTTTTATAAAGGGGCGATTGCCGATGATATCGCCGCTGAAATGGCGCAGCATGGCGGCCTGATCACTAAAGCCGATCTTGCGGCCTATCGCGCGGTAGAGCGTAAGCCGGTCAGCGGCAGCTATCGTGGCTATGAAGTGTTCTCCATGCCGCCGCCGTCGTCGGGTGGCATCCATATCGTGCAGATCCTGAATATTCTGGAAAACTTCGACCTGGCGAAAATGGGTTACGGCAGCGCAGATGCGATGCAGGTAATGGCGGAGGCTGAGAAGTATGCCTATGCCGACCGTTCGGAATACCTCGGTGACCCGGACTTTGTGAAGGTGCCATCGCAGGCGCTGACCAGTAAAGCCTATGCCAAATCGCTGGCGCAGCAGATTGATATCGCCAAAGCGCGTCCGTCGTCAGAGATTAAACCTGGCAAACTGGCGCCGTATGAAAGCAACCAGACCACCCATTTCTCGGTGGTGGATAAAGACGGCAATGCGGTCGCGGTCACCTACACGCTGAATACCTATTTCGGCAGCGGGATTGTTGCCGGAAATAGCGGCATCCTGATGAACAACGAAATGGATGATTTCTCGGCCAAACCGGGCACGCCGAATGTGTATGGTCTGGTCGGCGGTGAAGCCAATGCGGTGCAACCTTATAAGCGTCCGTTGTCATCAATGTCGCCGACCATCGTCGCTAAAGATGGCAAGACCTGGCTGGTAACCGGCAGCCCGGGCGGCAGTCGCATTATCACCACCGTATTGCAGATGGTGGTTAACAGCATCGATTTCGGCATGAACGTCGCTGAAGCGACCAATGCGCCACGTTTCCATCACCAGTGGTTACCGGATCAGTTACGCGTGGAGAAAGGCTTTAGCCCGGATACCCTGCGACTGCTGGAAAGCAAAGGGCAGCATGTGAAAGTGCAGCCAGCGATGGGCAGTACCCAGAGCATTATGATTGGCCCGGATGGAATGTTGTATGGTGCGTCGGATCCGCGTTCGGTGGGGGATTTAACGGCCGGTTATTGACCTGAAACCAGGGCGGCGAGAACGCCGCCCTTTTAACGGCAATCGCTGTATTAAACTCCGTTTCTGGCATCAGTCGCAGACATAACGCCGGATAAACCGGTTTCAGCACATAAATGGTGTTAACCTTCGCCATTGTCTTTTTCAGCGGCAACTGAATGGCGTGTTGCCGTCTGTTCAATACCGAAAAATAATACAATTAAATAATTTAAGTGTTGTTTATTTTTATGATGGAGGTTAATAAGCAGATGTATCACGATTTTTCTGTTTATGAAACCATAAATAAATTGTTTGTTTGTATAAGTTAAATTACCATTTTTATAGCTGGACAGGGTGTATAAGTTTATCGTCTCTTATTCATTTCATTGTTTTTGTAAGGAATACTCTTATCAAAATGAAGAAGAGAAAAAGGCGTTAATGTATTATTCACCGAAAGATTCCCGACCTTTTTGCAAAGTGAGATACGCACTGGCGCAAAAGCATCTCAAAAGAATCATTACATCCTTAGACAAAGTGAGGGTTGTGCATGCAGGGTATGGGAGCTTTGCGGTCATTGA
Source organism: Winslowiella toletana (assembly GCF_017875465.1). Taxonomy (NCBI): domain Bacteria; kingdom Pseudomonadati; phylum Pseudomonadota; class Gammaproteobacteria; order Enterobacterales; family Erwiniaceae; genus Winslowiella; species Winslowiella toletana. The sequence continues at coordinate 2,029,980 of NZ_JAGGMQ010000001.1, read as the reverse complement.
GGTGTTGAGTGAGTCTGGGGCGATTTTTTATTATCAGGTACCCTTTAAAGCATACCGGATGAAAAAGAAACTACGCATTCATGTAACCAGTGCATATCCCGTTACAGACAAACCTGGTGGTGGAAAAGTTGGCTTTTTCACTATAGCGTATAAACTATTAGTCAATAAACCACTTCCCCATGCCTGTAAATAACAAAACCCACCTTAAGGTGGGTTTCGCCAGAAAGTATCTCTGGTATTCAGAAGCGCTTTTACCGGACGTGGCCTTGACCTTATTAAAACTGTGATAAGGTAGCGGGATGTCTGGATTAACCAGTCTGCTGCATCCTTTAGTTACTGCATTTACAGATTACTAAAGTGCAGACCGGTTAGTCAACCGGTCTGTCAGATTATGCTATAAAATCGTTATGGTGCATATTCCCTGCGATGTTGATTAATTTATCAGATTAATAAATTAACTTAATAATAATTATGGCTATCACTGCGCACGAAGACGCGCCATAAAGTAAACATCCACTTTTTCGCCATGGCGCAGCGCATAGTTGCGCCCGGTGCCTTCCACTTCAAAGCCAAACTTACGATATACCGCGACAGCCGCAGCATTATCGCAATACACCGTTAGCTCCATACGCTCTACCGCCAGCCAGTGGTCACACATATCGGTAATGGCCGCCAGCATCGCCTGCGCCACCCCTTTACCGCGATGATTGATATCCACACCCAGACCAAAGTCGGCGGTATGGCGGCGGCGGGGGGACTGATTGACTTCAAGGGTGACCTGGCCCACCACCTGGCCGTCAATACAGGCGACCAGGGAATGCACGCCAGGGCGTAGATTTGCCAGACGATCCTGCCAGAGTTTCAGTGATGGATAAGGCACCTGAAGCGTTCCGGCCAGCGTATCGGGCTGGCTGTAAAGCTGCTGAATGGCTGGTGCATCTTCAATACTGACATGACGGATCTCAATCTGACTCATGCTGCTTCCTCTGCGTTAACTGGACTATTCCCCTTTAACATCATGGACTTTGACTAAAAGGTCAAATGAATATTATTCGCAAAAATAACTTTACAGATGCGAATGATAATGATTATTATTGTCGTGCGTTCTCAGGAAGTCCACCCTGGACCTGCTGTGAAGGCACGACATTGCTCACATTGCTTCCAGTGTTTCTTAGCCAGCTCGGGTGCTGGCTTTTTTTTACCTTTTTTTCTGCGGTCACAGGTTGTAGAAAGTGGCGGCGCCAGGGCCGACCGGCAGACCAAAACCAAATACCCACACCACAAACAACAGGCTCCAGCCGATTAAAAACATCACCGAGTAGGGCAGCATCAGCGCCACCAGCGTACCGATGCCCAGATTGCGCTGATAACGCGCCGCTACTGCCATAATTAAACCAAAATAGCTCATCATTGGCGTAATCAGGTTAGTCACCGAATCGCCGATACGATACGCGGCCTGAATCACCTCTGGCGCATAGCCCACCAGCATTAGCATCGGCACAAAAATCGGCGCGGTTACCGCCCACTGGGCGGATGAGGAGCCAATCATCAGATTGATAAAGCCACAGATCAGAATAAAGCAGCCGAACAGCAGCGGGGCGTTGATATCCATCGCGGACAGCATGGTGGCGCCTTTCACTGCGATAATTGTACCGAAATTACTCCAGTTAAAAAATGCGACAAACTGCGCGGCAAAGAACACCAGCACAATATATAAGCTCAGCATACTGATACTTTTCGCCATCGCGTTAATCACGTCACGGTCACTGCGCAAGGTGCCCGTTATCCGGCCATAGACATAACCCGGAATGGCGAAAAACAGCATAATAAATACCACGATGCCATGCAGAAACGGCGAGCCAGCAAAGCTGCCGGTACTCTGATTGAGCAGGAGGCCATAACCCGGAATCAGCGTCAGTGACACTAACAGGGTCATCACCAGTAGCGTAATACCGGCGCCTTTTAGCGCGCGCTTCTCCTGTGGGGTAAGGGTGCCCAGATCACCCTGCGGGGCATCGCCATCGCTTTCGCGGTATTTACCCAGTTTCGGTTCGATAATGCTGGTGGTAATCCAGGTGCCCAGCCCGGCGATCACAAAGGTACTGGTCGTCATAAAGTACCAGTTCACTTCTGGCCCGACGATATAAGCGGGGTCGATAATCTGCGCGGCGTTTTGCGTAATACCGGATAACAGTGGATCGACGGTTCCCAGCAGCAGGTTGGCGCTATAGCCGCCGGAAACTCCGGCGAAAGCCGCCGCCAGCCCGGCTAACGGATGGCGACCTAAAGAGTGGAAAAGCATCGCGGAGAGGGGGATTAACACCACATAGCCCAGTTCAGAGGCCGTATTCGAGATGATACCGGCAAATACTACCGTAAATGTAAGCATCCGTTTTGGCGCGCTAAACACCAGCGCGCGCATTGCGGCGGAGAGCAGGCCGGATTGTTCGGCAATCCCCACGCCGATCATCGCCACCAGCACCGTTCCCAGCGGTGCAAAGCTGGTAAAGTTGGTCACCATATTGCTGACAATACGTTGCAGGCCTTCGGCGCTAAGCAGATTAACCACCTGCACGATGCCATCGGCCGCACGCCCGCTGGCGCCTTCCGGGCGCGGGTCAATCACGCTGAGATTAAATCCGGCGGCGATGCCGGAGGCAACAATAATCACCAGGCACAGGATGGCGAAAAGGGTCACCGGATGCGGCAACAGATTGCCGAGCCATTCGATGGTGTTTAACAGGCGTGTGATCGGGCCTGGCGGCTTAAGCGCGGTATTATCTGTCATATTCATTCCCTGAAATTTCCAAGTGATTCAGCACAGCAATAGTGGTGGACTGCCATCTTACGTGGCGGAAAAAAGTAACCAAGGGAGTAAAACCGAGCTTATAGCCAGATAAAACCGAATAGATGGATATTAATTTTAAAGATGTGTACTGGCTATTTGTTGATTTTATTGCTTTTAATGACGTTTATTGATGGCCTGACTGGCTATTCTGGGTTAATTGCAGGTGGCCGCTTAGTTTTTCAGATTGTGATACGGCTAAAGATCCCGGCTGATAATTGCGGGCTATTTCAACGTAAGTGCGTCGGCAAAGGGTCTGAATAAGCGGCAATAAAATCATTCATTTTTTTTGAACAGAGGGGTGAAGTTTTTCAGCTATCATCGCGGCCGGTTCAGGTCCAGACTACGTGAAAACGTTGAGGAGAGTTGAATATGATTTATTTACGTAAGGCTAATGATCGCGGTCACGCAAACCATGGCTGGCTGGATAGCTGGCATACTTTCTCCTTTGCTAATTACTACGATGCGGATTTTATGGGCTTCTCCGCACTGCGGGTAATTAATGAAGACATTATCGATGCAGGTCAGGGTTTTGGCACCCATCCGCATAAAGATATGGAAATTTTGACCTACGTTCTGTCCGGAGTGGTTGAACATCAGGACAGCATAGGTAATAAAGAGCAGATCCCGGCGGGTGAGTTTCAGATTATGAGTGCGGGTACCGGCGTGCGTCACTCCGAGTACAACGGCAGCAAAGATCAGCCGCTGCATCTCTATCAGATCTGGATTATCCCGGAAAAAACCGGCATTGAACCACGCTACGAACAGCGTCGTTTTGATGATGTGCAGGGCCGCCAGCTGGTGCTGTCACCGGATGCCCGTGACGGATCGCTGAAGGTTTATCAGGATATGACGCTGTCGCGCTGGGCGCTGAAACAGGGTGAGCTGGCGACAACCGAGGTTGACGCTACGCGCCGCATCTGGATTCAGGTGGTAAAAGGCGATGTACAGGTGAATGGCCAGCCAGCAACTACCAGCGATGCGCTGGCGATCTGGGACGAAAGCACGTTGTCGATTCAGGCGGACAGTGATGCTGAAATCCTGCTGTTTGATCTGCCACCCGTTTAATCGCGTTATCGATAAGTGATGGCCAGCTTTTGCTGGCCATCTTCGCATTGTCGGCAGGACAACGAGGTTAGCGTCGCATTTTTTGGTAGACTCATCGATACCTCACTATACAGTCGCTAACGATGAAGAAAAAAAGACCCGTACTACAAGATGTTGCCGATCGTATTGGCATCACCAAAATGACTGTCAGCCGCTACCTGCGCAACCCCGAGCAGGTCTCGGTCGCCCTGCGCGAGAAAATTGCTGTTGCGCTGGACGAGCTTGGTTATATACCCAATCGCGCGCCGGATATGTTATCCAACGCCACCAGTCGCGCCATCGGCGTATTGCTGCCCTCCCTTACCAACCAGGTTTTCGCTGATGTGCTGCGCGGTATCGAAGCGGTGACCGATGCGGCCGGTTATCAGACCTTACTCAGCCACTTTGGCTACAATCAGGAGAAAGAGGAGCTGCAGTTACGTTCACTGCTGGGCTGGAATATCGACGGCCTGATCCTTACCGAACGCAGCCATACGCCGGGCAGTCTGCGCATGATTGAAACCGCCGGTATTCCGGTGATTGAGATGATGGATTCGGTCTCCCCCTGTCTGGATATGGCGGTGGGCTTTGATAATGTCGAGGCGGCGCGGCAGATGACGCGGGCGATCCTCGCCAAAGGGCATCGCCATACGGTTTATCTTGGCGCGCGTCTGGACGAACGTACCTTACAGAAACAGCGCGGTTACGAGATAGCGATGCGCGAAGCGCAGCTACAGCCTAACAGCGTAATGATGGAGGATGCCTCCTCATTTACTGCCGGCGCCGAGCTGATGCGTGAAGCGCAGCGACGTTTTCCCGCCACTGACAGCCTGTTCTGTACCAATGATGACCTGGCAGTGGGGGCGATGTTTGAATGCCAGCGTCAGGGATTACGGGTGCCGGAAGATATGGCGATTGCCGGTTTTCACGGCCATGATATTTCGCAGGTGGTAAATCCGCAGCTGGCGACGGTGCTGACGCCGCGTGAACGTATGGGCCAGCAAGCGGCAACCATGCTGCTGGCACGGATAAATGGCGATAACAGTGTCGTGAAACCGCAGGATGTGGGCTTTGAAATTTCGGAAGGCGGCAGCATCTGATAATTGCGTTTTTTTGAGATAGCTCACATTTACAACCTTTTCCCGGCAGAACGGTTGCCATTGCCGCCGCACGTACTGAGAATGGCTTACGTATTTGTTATCGGTAACATGCGTATCATCATCTGCCGGAGTTAAAACAATGACTAAAAATTCCTCGTCGCATCATGTGTTTATCCTGATGGGCGTATCTGGTAGCGGTAAATCCGCTGTTGCCAACCAGGTTTCTTACCAGTTAAAAAGCGCTTTCCTTGATGGCGACTTCCTGCATCCGCGCGCCAATATCGAAAAAATGGCCGAAGGTCATGCGCTGAACGATGACGACCGCCGCCCGTGGCTGCAATCGCTCAACGATGCTGCGTTTGCCATGCAGCGCACCAATGACATCTCAATTATCGTCTGCTCGGCCCTGAAAAAAAGCTATCGCGACATTCTGCGTCAGGACAACGACAACCTGTCATTTATCTACCTGCAGGGCGACTTCGAAACCATCGAATCTCGCCTGAAAGCACGTAAAGGTCACTTCTTTAAGCCGCAAATGCTGGTTACGCAATTTGCCACGCTGGAAGAGCCGGGCGCTAATGAGCCGGACGTGTTAGTGGTTGATATTAATCATTCGCTGGAAGAGGTTGTTGCCGCCACCGTCGCTACGATCGAAGGTGCGATCAAAAAGGATTAGCTTTAATGAGTACCGCAACACTGGTTCTGACCGCCGCAGGTTCGGTATTACTGCTGCTGTTTCTTGTGATGAAAGCCCGCATGCACGCCTTCGTGGCGCTGATGTTAGTCTCCATAGGTGCCGGTATTTTCTCCGGCATGCCACTCGATAAGATTGCCGACACCATGCAAAAAGGCATGGGCGGCACGCTCGGTTTTCTCGCCATTGTGGTCGCGCTGGGCGCGATGTTCGGTAAAATTCTGCATGAAACCGGTGCGGTCGATCAGATAGCGATTCGCATGCTGAAAGCCTTTGGCGAAAGCCGCGCGCACTATGCGATGGGCATCGCTGGTCTGATTTGCGCATTGCCGCTGTTTTTTGAAGTGGCGATTGTGCTGTTAATCAGTATCGCCTTTGCGGTAGCGCGCCGGACTAACGACAACCTGGTCAAGCTGGTGATCCCGCTGTTTGCCGGGGTCGCGGCGGCGGCGGCGTTTCTGCTGCCAGGGCCTGCGCCAATGCTGCTGGCGTCACAGATGCATGTCGATTTTGGCTGGATGATTCTGCTGGGTCTGTGCGCGGCGATCCCCAGCATGATTATTGCCGGCCCGCTATTTGGTAATTTTATCAGCCGTTACGTCGAGTTTCGCGTGCCAGCGGATGTTTCACAGCCGGAGTATGACAGCAGCAAATTACCGTCATTTGGCTTCAGTTTGTCGCTGATTCTGTTTCCGCTGGTGCTGGTGGGACTGAAAACCATCGGCGCGCGCTTTACCACGGAAGGCAGCACGCTCTATCAGTGGCTGGAGTTTATCGGTCATCCGTTTACCGCCATTCTGCTGGCCTGCCTGGTGGCCATCTATGGTCTCGCTTATCGCCAGGGCATGGATAAAGAGCGGGTGATGGAGATCTGCGGCAGTGCGCTGCAACCGGCGGGGATTATTCTGTTAGTGATTGGCGCCGGTGGCGTGTTTAAGCAGGTGCTGGTGGATTCCGGCGTCGGTCCGGCGTTAGGTAATGCCCTGACCGGGGCGGGTCTGCCGGTTGCGCTGGCGTGCTTTATTCTGTCGGCGGCAGTGCGCGTGATTCAGGGGTCAGCCACTGTGGCCTGCCTGACCACTGTCGGACTGATTATGCCGGTGATTGAGGTACTGCATTACTCTGGCGCGCAGATGGCCGCGCTGTCGATCTGTATCGCCGGCGGTTCGATTGTGTTAAGTCACGTTAATGACGCCGGTTTCTGGCTGTTTGGCCGCTTTACCGGTGCCAGCGAAGCGCAGACGCTGAAAACCTGGACGCTGATGGAGACCATTCTTGGTACCACTGGCGCAGTGGTCGGTATGATTGCCTTTGAATTATTATCGTAAGTCAGTGGCGGGGGCTGAAATAGCTCCCGCTAATTATTAAATCAGATGAGTAATAAACTATAACCCAATTGACAGAGGGTTTAAAAAACAGAGTGTATTTACCAGGGATATTGATTAGCATAACGACGTTAAGGAGAATAAAGCTCAGGGATTTTCATTTATACAATGAGGATTGATATGGAAATTGCATCTTCCCGCTTATTACCAGCCAAACTATTCACCGGGACTCGTTATCGGGCCACAACCGCACAAGTATTTCCTGCACACTTAAGAGAGAGCATTGTTGCGGGTTGCGCTTCGGAACATATCTGTTTTCTTGGTGTGAGCCTGGAGAATAAGAATTTTGAAAATAATCGATTTTCCGCCATGCTGGAGTGGATAGCCAAACGTTTCTCTGCCTGTAAAATTCTTATTGGCGATAGTATTCATCGAATAACGCTGGAAGCCACTAAGGGCATGCCAGCTGATGAGGCTCTGGAGTACGGGTTACGGCTTGGCAGGTTGTTTATCGAGGAAAATACGCACCTAATTGAAAGCTTTCGACATAAATTAACATGCGAATTTATTACCTGCTCGGAAATTCAACGGTGTAAAGATTATAATAAAATAAGATTAGAGATTGATAATTATTTTACGAGGTCATCAGAATTCAGAGCCTCAGTGGAATTATTTGGTCGTAAATACCATGAAAAAAACTGGCAGGGTTTACATTCCGCTGAATTGTCAAAAAGAATAAGGCGTTCTGCTGAGTATTTTCTTGAGGAGTTCGCCATATTTGCCTGCCTTGCCAGGGAGGGTATTGATGTCATGATCTATCCCGGAACATTCAGCTCACTTGCCGATATCGCCGAAGGTAAATTTCGGGGGGTCTCAAAGGATCTGGAACAGTTGAAATTTGTCTCGTTAAGGCTAAAAGGGCGCTAGTGCCAGATTGCGGGCGGCGCTCTCGCCGCCCGTCGTTTAAATCTTCAGATAAGCGCGTATCCCGTCTAAAAACATCTGCGTCGCCAGCATAATCAAAATCAACCCCATCAGACGCTCCAGCGCATTCACCCCTTTATCGCCCAGCAGGCGTAAAAACAGGCCGGAGAGCAGCAGGATCACCACCGTCAGTCCCCAGGCAATCATCAGCGCAATCACCAGGTGACCCATCTGCTGAGGATACTGATGCGACAGCAGCATCAGGGTCGCCAGCAGCGACGGTCCGGCGACCAGCGGAATGGCTAACGGCACCAGAAACGGCTCTTCACCCGCCGGTAAACCGGTGCTGCTGGTTTCTTGCGAGGGGAAAATCATTTTGATGGCAATCAGAAACAGAATAATGCCACCGGAGATCGACACCGTTTCCGTGCGCAGGTTAAGGAAAGTCAGAATTTTTTCGCCAGCAAACAGAAACAGCAGCATGATGCCAAGCGCGATCAGCAGTTCGCGAATCAGCACCACTCGTCGACGTTTCGGCTCCAGATGCTTCAGAACCGACATAAAAATCGGTAAATTGCCCAGCGGATCCATAATAAGCAACAATAGTATCGTTGCGGAGATCATCTCAGTCATCGTTATTGTTCTCTTTTCCGGCGTCATAAGTACCGGTTATAAGTCGCATTGCTGAAAAACAGCTAACCATCGAATTAATTCACTTGCCAGTTTTGCTGCATTTTGTAAGGTGGTAGCAATATCCCTTTTGTCTTTTACTTTAACAGGTCTGGCGTCGCCGACGCAGCCTGAAGCAGGTGCAATAATGAAAAGTGTAGGATTGATAGGCTGGCGCGGTATGGTCGGGTCAGTATTAATGCAGCGTATGATCGAAGAGCGCGACTTTGACGTAATCCGTCCGGTGTTCTTTTCCACTTCACAGCATGGCCAGGCCGCGCCTGAATTTGCCGGTAAGTCCGCAGGCAAGCTGCAGGATGCGTTTGATATCGATGCGCTGAAAGCACTGGATATCATTATCACCTGCCAGGGCGGCGATTATACCAGTGAAGTCTATCCTAAGCTGCGCGCCAGCGGCTGGCAGGGCTTCTGGATTGACGCCGCTTCTACGCTGCGTATGAAAGATGACGCGATTATTATCCTCGACCCGGTTAACCATCATGTGATCGGCAACGGTCTGGATAAAGGGATTAAAACCTTTGTCGGCGGCAACTGTACGGTCAGCCTGATGCTGATGTCGCTCGGCGGTCTGTTTGCCAGCGATCTGGTGGAATGGGCTTCGGTCGCCACCTATCAGGCCGCTTCCGGCGGCGGCGCGCGTCATATGCGTGAACTGCTGTCACAGATGGGTATGCTGCATGGTCATGTCGCCAGCGAGCTGAGCAACCCTTCTTCCGCGATTCTGGATATCGAACGCAAAGTCACTGAACTGAGCCGCGCGGGCGCGCTGCCGGTGGATAACTTTGGCGTGCCGCTGGCGGGCAGTCTGATCCCATGGATCGACAAACAGCTGGAAAACGGCCAGAGCCGCGAAGAGTGGAAAGGCCAGGCGGAAACCAACAAAATTCTGCAACCAGCGCACACTATCCCGGTTGACGGTTTATGCGTACGCGTCGGTGCGCTGCGCTGTCACAGCCAGGCATTTACTCTGAAGCTGAAAAAAGATGTGCCGCTGGCGGAGATCGAACAGCTGCTGGCTGCGCATAACGACTGGGTGAAAGTCGTGCCGAACGATCGTGAGATCACCATGCGCGAACTGACCCCGGCAGCAGTAACCGGTACGCTAAGCACCCCGGTTGGCCGTCTGCGTAAGCTGAATATGGGACCAGACTATCTTTCAGCATTTACCGTCGGCGATCAGCTGTTATGGGGCGCAGCGGAACCGCTGCGTCGCATGTTGCGTTTACTGGTGGATTGATCCGCTTATCGGGCCTGGTGTCGCCAGGCCCGAAGCCAGTACTTTTAAGCTGTTAGTGAGGAAATTAACGATATTACAGCGCATCTGACCTGTGATGCTGCACCAAAATAGCCCTTCAAGTGATCCGCTTCCCCTTTTTAGCACTGACAAAAATTATTTTATGCATTCTTCACAGGCTAACGGTTCGCCTTAGCTATGCTTGTATCAGATGTCCTGATTTTTGGCTGTTTGCTTTCCCAACTGAATTGAATTTGCGCGTGGTACTGGTTTCTTGTCCAGCGGATGGATGTGCCCTCCATACCTGCGTGCTGATGGCTCAATGAAGAGCAGCTTTCTTGTAATGCCCGGCATTACACGATTTGCCTGCCAAATGTCACAGGAAGAAAGTCATGTCAGAGCTACCCGATCGCCAGGCGATCAATGCAATTATTGCCGGCCATTATGCCGATCCTTTCGCACTGCTCGGTATGCACCAGACCGATGCCGGGCTGGAAGTTCGCGCTTTACTGCCCGATGCCTCCGAAGTCTGGGTGATTGAAACCAGCACCGGACGCCAGTGCGCTCAGCTTAAATGCCTGGATTCCCGCGGCTTTTTCAGTGCGGTGATCCCAAGGCGTAAAAACCCTTTCCGCTATCAGCTGGCGGTGATCTGGCATGGTGAACAGAATCTGATTGATGACGCCTATCGTTTTGGCCCGTTACTGGCCGAGCTTGACAGCTGGCTGTTGTCGGAGGGCACCCACCTGCGTCCTTACGAAACGCTGGGCGCCCATGCGGATGTGATTGATGGCGTTATCGGCACCCGCTTCTCGGTCTGGGCGCCGAATGCGCAGCGGGTATCGGTAGTAGGCGAATTTAACTACTGGGATGGCCGCCGTCATCCGATGCGCTTCCGCCGTGAAAGCGGTATGTGGGAGCTGTTTGTCCCGGCGGCCCGGCCCGGGCAGTTATATAAGTTTGAAATTATTGATCTGCACGGACAGCTGCGGCTGAAAGCCGATCCCTATGCTTTCGAAGCACAGATGCGGCCAGAAACCGCTTCAATGATTTGTAGCCTGCCGCCAAAAGTGGAGATGGCGCCGGAGCGTAAGGCGGCAAATGCCTTTGACGCGCCGATCTCGATTTACGAGGTGCATCTGGGTTCCTGGCGTCGTCATACCGATAACCACTTCTGGCTGAGCTATAAAGAGCTGGCGGAGCAGCTGGTACCGTATGTGAAAGAGATGGGGTTTACCCATATCGAACTGATGCCGATTAACGAGCACCCGTTTGACGGCAGCTGGGGCTATCAGCCACTGGGCATGTATGCGCCCACCCGCCGTTTCGGCACCCGTGATGATTTCCGCGACTTTATCAGCGCCGCCCATGATGCCGGGCTGAATGTGCTGCTCGACTGGGTGCCAGGCCATTTCCCTGCGGATGAATTCGGGCTGGCAAACTTCGATGGCACTCAGCTGTATGAACATGGCGATCCGCGTGAGGGTTATCACCAGGACTGGAATACGCTGATCTATAACTTCGGTCGCCGTGAGGTGAGTAATTATCTGGCGGGCAATGCACTCTACTGGATGGAGCGCTTTGGTATTGATGGCTTACGCGTTGATGCGGTGGCGTCGATGATCTATCGCGATTACAGCCGTAGCGAAGGTGAGTGGATCCCGAATGCTTATGGTGGCCGCGAAAATCTCGAGGCGATCTCTTTTCTGCGTTACACCAACCGCACGCTGGGACATGCGGCGAGCGGCTCAATTACCATTGCCGAAGAGTCCACTGACTATCCGGGCGTGTCGCGTCCGCCGGAAAGCGGGGGCCTTGGTTTCTGGTTTAAATGGAATCTCGGCTGGATGCACGACACCCTCGACTATATGAAGCTCGATCCGGTGCATCGCCGTTATCACCACAATCTGATGACTTTTGGTCTGCTGTATAACTACACCGAAAACTTTGTGCTGCCGCTGTCGCATGACGAGGTGGTACACGGTAAGCGCTCGATTCTTGATCGTATGCCGGGCGACCCATGGCAGAAGTTCGCCAACCTGCGCGCCTACTATGGCTGGATGTGGGGCTTCCCCGGCAAAAAGCTGCTGTTTATGGGCAACGAATTCGCCCAGGGCCGCGAGTGGAATCATGATACCAGCCTCGACTGGCATCTGCTGGAAGGCGAAGACAACTGGCATAACGGCGTGCAGCGTCTGGTGCGCGACCTGAATCTGACCTATCGCCATCATAAGCCGATGCATCAGCTGGATTTCGACGGCGATGGCTTTGAATGGCTGGTGGTCGACGATCACGAAAACTCGGTGTTTGCGTTTATCCGCCGCGATCTCGAAGGCAATGAGGTGATTGTGGTCGCCAACTTCACCCCGGTGCCGCGCCACGACTATCGCTTTGGCATTAATCAGCCGGGTAGCTGGCGTGAAATCCTCAATACCGATGCCGGTCATTATCACGGCAGTAACCTGATTAATGGCCTGCTGCATAGCCAGCCGGTTGCCAGCCATCAGCGCGCGCATTCGCTTAGTCTGACTATCCCGCCGCTGTCGACGTTATGGCTGACGAGGGAGGGTGCATGAGTTTAATGCAGCTGGGTCAGCCGACCCCGACGGGCGCCTCTTACGATGGTAAAGGGGTTAATTTCGCGCTGTTCTCGCAACATGCGGAACGGGTGGAGTTGTGTCTGTTTGACGTGCAGGGCAGGGAGACGCGTTACGACCTGCCGGCGCGCAGTGGGGATATCTGGCATGGTTATCTGCCAGCTCTTAAGGCTGGTCAGCTGTATGGTTACCGCGTGCATGGCCCATGGCAGCCGCAGCAGGGCCACCGTTTTAATCCGGCAAAGCTGCTGGTCGATCCCTGCGCCCGTGAGGTGATCGGCGAAGTGACGGACGATCCGCGTTTTCTTTGCGGCGAGCAGGAGATTAACCTTGAAGACACCGCCGCCATCGCGCCAAAAAGCGTGGTGGTAGCGGATGATTTTGACTGGGATGGCGATTTTGCGCCGCGCATACCCTGGGGCTCAACGGTGATCTATGAAGCCCACGTACGCGGTTTAACCAAACTGCATCCGGCAATTCCGGCGGAGATCCGTGGCACCTATGCGGCACTCGGCCATCCGGTAATGATCGACTATTTCCAGCGGCTGGGCATTACCGCGCTGGAACTGCTGCCGATCGCCAGTTTCGCCAGCGAGCCGCGCCTGCTGCGCCTCGGCCTGAGCAACTATTGGGGCTACAACCCGCTGGCGTCTTATGCCCTCGACGGGCGTTATGCTTCCGGCCTCGATCAGCTACATCCGCTTAATGAGTTCCAGCAGGCGGTAAAAGCCCTGCATCGCGCGGGTATCGAAGTGATCCTTGATGTGGTGTTTAACCATACCGCCGAGCTGGAGGCCGAAGTGGGGCCAACGTTGTCGCAGCGCGGCATCGACAACAAAAGCTACTACTGGCTAAACCAGCAGGGTGAATACCACAACTGGACCGGCTGTGGTAACACCCTCAATCTCAGCCATCCCGCCGTCATGCTGTGGGCGCTGGACTGCCTGCGTTACTGGGTCGAGGTGTGTCATGTCGATGGTTTCCGCTTTGATCTCGCTCCCGTGCTGGGCCGCACGCCGGATTACGATCCGCAGGCGGCGATATTTGCTGCGATCAATGCCGATCCGCTGCTGTCGCAGGTCAAGCTGATCGCTGAACCCTGGGATATCGGTCCCGGCGGCTATCAGGTGGGCAACTTCCCGCCGCCGTTTGCCGAATGGAACGACCATTTCCGTGACACCATGCGCCGCTTCTGGCTGCATGACGGCATCAGCAACGGTGACTTTGCCCGCCGCTTTGCCGCCTCCAGCGATGTTTTCCAGCATGCAGGCCGCCCGCCATCGGCCAGCATCAATCTGATTACCGCCCACGACGGCTTTACGCTGCGTGATGTCGTCAGCTTTGAGCGCAAACATAACGAAGCCAACGGTGAAGATAACAACGACGGCAGCAACAATAATTTCAGCCATAACCACGGCAGTGAAGGGCTGAAAGTCTCGCTGAATATCGTCGAGCGCCGCCGTCGCAGTGTTCACGCCCTGCTGACCACGCTGTTGCTGGCGCAGGGTACACCGATGCTGCTGGCCGGTGACGAACATGGTCACAGCCAGCATGGCAACAACAATGCTTACTGCCAGGACAACCAGCTCACCTGGCTGGAGTGGCAGCATAACGATACCGGCCTGTTCGACTTTACTGCCGCCCTGATTCATCTGCGACGCCTGATCCCGGCGCTGCAGCAGGATCAGTGGTGGCAGGAAGGCGACGGCAACGTGCAGTGGCTTAATGCTAACGGCCAGCCACTGAGCAGTGAAGAGTGGGGACAGGGGATGCACAGATTGCAGATCCTGCTCTCCGGCCGTTGGTTAATAACAATAAACGCCACTGAAGACGTGAGCGACATCGCACTACCAGCTGGGGAATGGCGCGCCATTCCTCCTTTTGCCGGGGATGATAACCCGATCCTCTCAACTGTCTGGCATGGGCCCGCGCATGGCGTGAGCGTGTTCCAAAAGCAAGCATAAGGAGTCAGACATGGTCAAATTAGAAAGAGCAGATCATCTTATGTTGGCAAGACAATTGCCGACGCAAACTGTAGCCCTGATCCTTGCTGGCGGACGTGGTACGCGCCTGCGGGATCTCACGGCCAAACGCGCCAAACCTGCGGTGCACTTTGGCGGTAAATTTCGCATTATCGACTTTGCCCTCTCCAACTGTATCAACTCCGGTATCCGCCGCATTGGCGTGATTACCCAGTATCAATCCCACACCCTGGTGCAGCATATCCAGCGTGGCTGGTCATTTTTTAATGAGGAGATGAACGAATTTGTTGATCTGCTGCCGGCGCAGCAGCGTTTCTCCACCGAGAGCTGGTATCGCGGCACTGCCGATGCGGTTACGCAGAACCTCGATATTATTCGTCGTTACCACGCGCAGTACATCGTGATCCTTGCCGGTGACCATATTTATAAAATGGATTACTCGCGCATGCTGCTGGATCACGTGGCTAATGATGCCAAATGCACCATTGCCTGTATTCCGGTGCCGATTGCCGAAGCCACCGCGTTTGGCGTGATGGCGGTGGATAACGAAAACAAGGTGATCGATTTTGTCGAGAAGCCGAAACAGCCACCGGCGATGCCGGGCGATGATACGCAGTCACTGGCCAGCATGGGGATCTACGTATTTAACGCGGATTACCTCTATCAGCTGCTGGAAGAGGATCTGCAACTGCCGGAGTCGACCCACGATTTTGGTAAAGATCTGTTGCCGAAAATCGTCGCCAGCGGTGAAGCGTTTGCACACTCCTTTAACCTTTCCTGTGTGCAGAGCGACGACGACTCGCCGCCTTACTGGCGTGATGTCGGTACCTTAGAAGCTTACTGGCGCGCCAATCTGGATTTGGCTTCGGTAACGCCAGAGCTGGATATGTATGACACCGAGTGGCCAATACGTACCCAGATGGAGCAGTTACCACCGGCGAAATTTGTTCAGGACCGTTCCGGCAGTCACGGTATGACCATGAACTCGCTGGTGTCCGGAGGCTGCATTATCTCCGGTTCGGTAGTAGTGCACTCGGTGCTGTTCCCGCGAGTGCGCGTTAATTCATTCTGCAATATTGATTCCTCCGTGCTGCTCCCGGACGTGGTGATTGGACGCTCATGCCGTCTGCGTCGCTGCGTTATCGATCGCGCCTGCGTCCTCCCGGAAGGGATGGTGATTGGCGAGAACCCGGATGAAGACAGCCGCCGGTTTTATCGTTCAGAAGAGGGGATCGTACTGGTTACGCGAGCAATGTTGGCCAAACTGGCTAAAGCTGCTGGCTGACGGACGAAATGGTCATTGCTATCGATGCAGAGGAATGCGTCAGAGCATAGTTAAAGGAGCCCAGAATGCAGGTTTTACATGTCTGTTCAGAACTTTTTCCGCTACTTAAAACCGGGGGTTTAGCGGATGTTGTAGGGGCATTACCAGCAGCGCAGATTGCAGAGGGCACGGATACCCGGGTGTTATTGCCGATGTTTCCCGATTTGCGAAAGGGGATCACCAACACGGAAGTGGTCGCTGAGCTTCAAACCTTTGCCGGTTTTGTTCGCCTGCATTTTGGTCATTTTAATGGTGTCGGTATTTATCTGATTGAAGCGCCGGGTCTGTACGATCGCCCCGGCAGCCCTTATCACGATGAGTCACAATTTTCGTATACCGACAATCACTTACGTTTTGCTCTGCTGGGCTGGATCGGCTGCGAGCTGGCCTGCGGCCTTGATACCTGGTGGCGTCCGGATATTGTTCATGCCCATGACTGGCACGCCGGGCTGGCCTGCGCCTATCTGGCGGCGCGCGGACGTCCGGCGAAATCGGTGTTTACCGTGCATAACCTGGCCTATCAGGGGCTGTTTGCCGCTCACCATCTGGATCAGATTGAGTTGCCGCGCGCGTTTTTTGATATGCACGGGCTGGAGTTTTATGGGCAGATCTCTTATCTGAAGGCCGGCCTGTTTTATGCCGATCATATTACCGCGGTCAGTCCGACCTATGCTCGCGAGATCACTCAGCCGGAATTTGGCTACGGCATGGAGTCGCTGCTTGAACAAAGATTGCGCGAAGGACGACTGAGCGGCATTCTGAATGGTGTCGATCCGGCAATCTGGGATCCGGCGCATGACCTGCTGTTGGGTTCGCGCTATAACCGCGATGTGCTGGAAGCCAAAGCGGAGAACAAACGCCAGCTGCAGGTGACGATGGGTTTAAAAGTCGATGACAAAGTGCCGGTATTTGCGGTGGTCAGTCGCTTAACCAGACAAAAAGGGCTGGACCTGGTACTGGAAGCGTTGCCTGGCTTGCTGGAACAGGGGGGCCAGCTGGTGCTGCTGGGCGCCGGTGATGCGGTGTTGCAACAGGGATTCCTTGCGGCGGCGGCGGAGCATCCGGGCCAGGTTGGCGTACAGATTGGCTATCATGAAGCCTTCTCGCACCGCATTATCGGTGGCGCGGATGTGATTCTGGTGCCAAGCCGGTTTGAACCTTGCGGTCTGACACAATTATATGGCCTGAAATATGGCACATTGCCGCTGGTACGTCGTACCGGCGGTTTAGCCGATACGGTCAATGACAGTTCCCTGGAGAACCTGGCGGATGGCATCGCCAGTGGTTTTACCTTCGAAGACAGTAATGCCTGGTCGTTGCTAAGAGCGATCCGGCGTGCATTTGTGTTGTGGTCCCGTCCTTCACTTTGGCGATTTGTTCAGCGCCAGGCGATGGGGATGGATTTTAGCTGGCAGGTGGCGGCCCTTGCCTACCGCGATCTTTATCAACGCTTGCTGTAACCAGAAAATGGGATACTTGATATGAACGCACCATTCTCCTACGCCTCTCCCACGCTAAGTGTGGAAGCATTAAAAAACTCAATTGCCTATAAGCTGATGTTTACGCTGGGTAAAGATCCGTCGGTGGCCAATAAGCATGAGTGGCTGAACGCCACACTGCTGGCGGTGCGCGACCGCATGGTGGAACGCTGGCTGCGTTCTAACCGTGCGCAGCTGTCACAGGATGTGCGGCAGGTCTATTACCTGTCAATGGAGTTTCTGGTCGGGCGTACGCTCTCTAATGCGCTGCTGGCGATGGGTATCTATGATGATATTAACCGCGCGCTGGAAGAGATGGGTTTCGATCTTGCTGAGCTGATGGAGGAGGAGAATGACCCCGGTTTAGGCAATGGTGGTTTAGGCCGTCTGGCTGCCTGTTTCCTTGATTCGCTGGCGACGCTGGGACTGCCGGGCCGCGGTTACGGCATCCGCTATGACTACGGCATGTTTAAACAGAATATTATTGATGGCCGTCAGGCGGAGTCACCGGATTACTGGCTGGAGTATGGCAATCCGTGGGAATTCCAGCGTTTTAATACCCGTTACAAGGTACGCTTCGGTGGCCGTATTCAGCATGAAGGCAGCCGTGCGCGCTGGGTCGAAACCGAAGAGGTGCTGGCCACCGCTTACGACCAGATTATTCCCGGCTACGATACTGACGCCACCAATACCTTACGGCTGTGGGGCGCGCAGGCGAGTAATGAGATCAATCTTGGTAAATTTAACCAGGGCGATTACTTCGCGGCGGTGGAAGATAAAAACCATTCGGAAAACGTGTCGCGCGTGCTCTATCCCGATGACTCAACCTACTCAGGCCGCGAACTGCGCCTGCGTCAGGAGTACTTCCTGGTGTCGGCCACGGTGCAGGACATTCTGAATCGTCACTGGACCATGCACCATACCTTTGACAACCTTGCCGATAAGATCGCTATTCATCTGAATGATACCCATCCGGTACTGGCGATCCCCGAACTGATGCGCCTGCTGATCGACGAGCATAAGTTTACCTGGGATGACGCCTTTGAAGTGACCTGCCAGGTGTTCTCTTACACCAACCACACGTTGATGAGTGAAGCGCTGGAAACCTGGCCGGTGGATATGATTGGCAAAATTTTGCCGCGAAACCTGCAAATTATTTTTGATATTAATGACTACTTCCTGAAAACCATTCAGGAGCACTACCCGGATGACTGGGAACTGCTGTCGCGCATTTCGATTATCGATGAGAACAATGGCCGTCAGATCCGCATGGCGTGGCTGGCGGTGGTGGTCAGCCACAAGGTCAATGGCGTTTCGGAGCTGCACTCCAATCTGATGGTGCAGTCGCTGTTCGCTGATTTCGCCCGCCTGTTCCCCGGACGTTTCTGCAATAAAACCAATGGCGTGACGCCGCGTCGCTGGCTGGCGCTGGCCAATCCTCCACTCTCCAGTGTGCTGGATGAGGCGATTGGCCGCACCTGGCGTACCGATCTCAGCGAGCTGAGTGAAATTAAGCCGCATATTGATTATCCGACCTTTATCCAGGATATCACTGACGCCAAGCTGGCGAATAAAAAGCGGCTGGCGGAGTGGGTGGCGAAAAATCTGGATATCGTGCTGGATCCGCACGCGCTGTTTGATGTGCAGATTAAACGGATTCATGAGTACAAACGTCAGCTACTTAATGTGCTGCATATTATTACCCGCTATAACCGCATTAAGGCCGATCCGACCGCTGACTGGGTGCCGCGCGTCAATATCTTCGCCGGTAAGGCCGCCTCGGCTTACTATACCGCCAAGCATATTATTCATTTAATCAATGATGTAGCCAAAGTGATTAACGCCGATCCGCAGGTGAAGAATAAACTGAAGGTGGTGTTTATTCCTAACTATGGCGTCAGTCTGGCACAGATTATTATTCCGGCGGCGGATCTCTCTGAACAGATTTCACTGGCGGGCACCGAGGCGTCCGGCACCAGTAATATGAAGTTTGCCCTTAACGGCGCGCTGACTATTGGTACGCTGGATGGCGCCAACGTTGAGATGCGGGAGCATGTCGGCGACGAGAATATCTTTATCTTCGGCAATACCACGCCGCAGGTGGAGGAGCTGAGACGCAAAGGTTATAACTCGCATCAGTATTATGATGAAGATCCGGAGTTACGCCAGGCGCTGACGCAGATTGCCACCGGACTGTTTAGTCCGCAGGAGCCTGGCCGCTATCGTAACCTGTTTGATTCACTGGTTAATCTTGGCGATCACTATCAGTTGCTGGCCGACTATCGCAGCTATGTGGATACCCAGGATCGGGTGGATGAGTTGTACCGACATCCGGAAGAGTGGCAGCGCCGTGCGGCACTGAATATCGCCAATATGGGCTACTTCTCGTCGGACCGTACCATTCAGGAGTATGCCGATGAGATTTGGCATATTTCGCCGATAAGGTTGTAGATGTAAAAAGGGCGGCGAGAACGCCGCCCCTGCAGGAAATCACGAATGCAGGGGCGGCGAAAACGCCGCCCGCAATTTATGACGCCAGCGATAACGCCGGTTTTTTCAGATGCGTCGCCAGCCATTCGCTGACGCGCGCCTGCTGCTCTTCATCCAGCCACATACCTTGCTTGGTACGACGCCAGATAGCATCATCCAGTTCACGCACCCATTCATGCTGCACCAGATAGCGCAACTCGGCTTCATAGAATTCGTGACCGAAGTTCTCGCCTAAATCGGCCAGGCTGGTGGCCTCTTTCAGCAGCAGCTCAGTGTTGCTGCCGTAGGTGCGGGCGAAATGACGCGCCATACCTTCGCTGATAAAGCTGTAACGACGACGCAGGCTGGCGGCGTAATCTTCGCGGCTACCGGCGATATCGCCGCCAGGCAGCACACAGTCACGCGTCCAGGCCGCACCGGCATCAGGGTAGTACTTCGCCAGCTTCTCCAGCGCATGTTCAGCCAGCTTACGATAGGTGGTCAGCTTGCCGCCAAAGACCGACAGCAGCGGCGCCTGGCCTTCATCATCGCGGACATCCAGTGTGTAATCACGGGTGATGGCCTGCGGTGAATCGGATTCGTCATCGCACAGCGGACGCACGCCGGAGTAGGTCCAGACGATATCGTTACGCGCCAGATCTTTCTTAAAGTGGGCGTTAAACACTTTCAGCAGATAATCGATCTCGCTGTCTTCAATCTTGACGTTCTTCGGATCGCCTTTGTATTCGACGTCGGTGGTGCCGATGATTGAGAACTCATCCATCCACGGAATCACAAACACAATACGGTTATCTTCGTTCTGCAGAATGTAAGCCTGCTTCTGCGTATGAACGCGTGGCACCACAATATGGCTGCCTTTAATCAGGCGAATGCCGTAGGGCGATTTCAGCTTCAGACCATCATCAAACAGCTGCTTAACCCACGGGCCGGTGGCATTGACCAGACCTTTGGCGCGCCAGGTAAAGGTTTTGCCGCTATCAACATCTTCCGCTTCCACCATCCACAGGCCATTTTCACGCCATGCACGGGTTACACGGGTGCGGGTACGCACTTCGCCACCGCGTTTCACCACTTCCTGCGCATTCAGCACAACCAGGCGCGCATCGTCGACCCAGCAGTCTGAATATTCGAAACCGCGCGTAATCTCAGGTTTAAGTACCGAATCTGCGCCAAAACGCAAACCTTTACTGCCGGGTAAGCTGGTGCGCTTGCCGAGGTGATCGTACATAAACAGACCGACACGAATCATCCACGCCGGACGCAGGTGCGGACGATGCGGCAGACGGAAGCGCATCGGGAAAGCAATATGCGGCGCCATTTTTAACAGCACTTCGCGTTCGGCCAGCGCTTCACTCACCAGGCGGAATTCGTAGTGCTCCAGGTAGCGCAGGCCACCGTGGATTAATTTAGAGCTGGCGGAAGAGGTTGCGCAGGCCAAATCTTGCGCTTCCAGCATGAGCACAGAGAGTCCGCGTCCTGCAGCATCGACTGCAATACCGGCACCGTTGATGCCGCCGCCGATTACGATCAAGTCTTTGGTTTCCACGTCATCTCCTCCGATGTTCGCGATGTTCGTAATAGTTCAATTATGTTCGTTTTCGAGCATTATATTAATCGGAAACCAACATTGATGCCAGTGTTAACGGAATAAAAACATTTATGCGTGATGCAGGTAACATAATTTGCGACATAAAACGTCATTAACCACAGGCTTATTCAGGTTATTACTGACCCGCTTCAGGCTACAATATGCCCATTAGTAAGGTTATTGACTGGAAACTCTCATGGAACAATTTGAATGTATCAGCGTGCAGCAGGCCGAACAGCGTCTGACACAAGGCAGCGCATTGCTGGTTGATATCCGCGATCCGCAAAGCTTCGCCATTGCGCATGCGACTGGCGCTTACCATCTTACCAATGATTCACTGAGCACACTGCTGCAGCAGACAGATCTGGCCACGCCGCTGCTGGTGATGTGCTATCACGGCATCAGCAGTAAAAGTGCTGCGCAGTATCTGCTGACTCAGGGCTTCGATCAGGTCTACAGCGTCGACGGCGGTTTTGAAGCCTGGCACGCCGCGTTCCCGCAGCAGGTTGAGGCATAAACGCGCCAATCATTTGCCGAAAGGCGCTTAATACAGATAAGTTCAGGGACTGATACCCGATATGATGCGTATTACTCATTTTAACAATCCGCGTCTGGCGCAGGCCTTTGTGGATTATATGGCGACGCGCGGCGTGACGTTGCGCATTGAGCCGGGTGAGACTTACACCCTGCTGCTGGATGACGAAGCGAAAGCGGAGCTGGTCGAAAACGAACTTCAGCAATTTGTCCGCGATCCGACGCATCCGCGTTATCTCGCCGCCAGCTGGGAATCCGGTAACACCTCCAGTGGTCTGCGCTACCAGCACACCTCGATTCTGGCCAGTATCCGTCAGCGCGCTGGCCCACTGACCATGACGGTGATGATTGCCTGTGTGGCGATCTATATTCTGATGCAGCTGGTTGGCGATCGCAGCGTGATGTACTGGCTGGCGTGGCCGGCGGATGAAGGGCAATATTTCCAGCTGTGGCGCTGGTTCAGCCATGCGCTGCTGCACTTCTCATTGCTGCATATCGTGTTTAATCTGATGTGGTGGTGGTATCTCGGCGGCGCGGTGGAAAAGCGCCTCGGTAGCGGCAAGCTGGTGGTGATTACGCTGATTTCCGCGCTGCTTAGCGGCTGGATGCAGGCGAAATATAGTGGGGTATGGTTTGGCGGCTTGTCAGGCGTGGTGTATGCGCTGATGGGATATGCATGGCTGCGTGGCGAACGCGATCCCGACAGCGGTATTTTCCTTGAGCGCGGCCTGATGGCTTTCGCTATTCTGTGGCTGGTAATTGGTTACTTTGGCGCATTTGGTCTGGCGATTGCCAATGCGGCGCACGTGACTGGTCTGCTGGTCGGGCTGGCGATGGCGCTGGCCGATACGCGTCAGCTACGCAAATAACAGCATAATCTTCGGAGACTTTCGTGAAGCAAACGCAACGTCACGACGCCATTATTGATCTGGTCCGTCGTCAGGGGTATGTCAGTACCGAAGAGCTGGTGGAACATTTCGATGTCAGCCCGCAAACTATCCGCCGCGATCTGAACGATCTGGCCGATCAGAATAAAATACAGCGCCATCACGGTGGCGCCGCACTGCCTTCCAGTTCTGAAAATACGGCCTGGCAGGATCGTAAGATGATGTGGTCGGCGGAAAAGGCGCGTATCGCCCAGCGCGTCGCCAGTCAGATCCCCGATGGCGCCACGCTGTTTATTGATATCGGCACCACGCCGGAAGCGGTGGCGCATGCGCTGCTGAATCACAATAATCTGCGGGTGGTGACCAATAATCTGAATGTCGCGATGCTGCTGATGGCGAAACCCGACTTCCGGCTGATTCTGGCGGGTGGTGAAGTGCGTACCCGCGATGGCGGCATTATGGGCGAAGCGACCCTCGATTTTATCTCTCAGTTTCGCCTTGATTACGGCATTCTCGGCATCAGCGGCATTGATATGGATGGTTCGCTGCTGGAGTTTGACTATCATGAGGTGCGCACCAAGCGCGCGATTATTGAGAACTCACGCTGCGTGATCCTGGTGGCGGATCACTCGAAGTTCGGCCGTAATGCGATGGTCAATCTCGGCAATATGAGCCTGGTTGACCAGCTATATACCGACGCGCCGCCACCGCCGAGTGTGATGAAAGTGATTGAGCAGCATGAGGTTCATCTGGAACTGTGTTGATAGCGGGCGGCGATAACGCCGCCCCTACAGTTTATCATGGTCTTTTATGTAGGGGCTGCGTTCTCGCCGCCCATGTTGACACCCAGTCCCATTAAATGCAGCAGCTGTTGCGCCTGTTGCACCGCTTCCTGGCGGTGCAGCACACCGAGTTTCTGATACAGATTGCGGATATGGGTTTTAATGGTGGTTGACGCCACATCCAGCTCACCGGCGATCTGATCGTTGCTGTAACCGGAGTAAATCAGGCCCAGCACCTGCCATTCGCGCTGGGTCAGTGGACTGGTGCGGATCAGCTCCGGCACCTGCGGATGGGTCAGCAGACGGGTGACAAAAGTCTCATCGAAATGGGCAAATTTATGCCGGTGATGCTGATTGATATCGCGCAGAATACGCTGAGCGCGACGCTGTTCCATTTCCGGCAGTGAATTCAGCTGCAACAGCTGACGGAGCTGCTGCGCCATCGCTTCCCCTTCAATCACAAAATGGCTGACAAAGCCGGTGCGATTCGCCAGCGCCAGCGACTCAATCAGCGCTTTCTGCGCCTCGCTTTTACGGCCGGTCTGCCAGTAAAGGGCATTGCTGAGCAGCAGATTGCGATTAAGATCGCTGATTAAACGCAGGCGGCGTGCATTTTCATTCAGCTCATCCAGTACCACTTCCGCTTCATCATATTGCCCCAGCAGAATCTGCGCGCGCGCGATATTGCGCCACTGGCCCTGCAGGAAGTGGTTATCAGCATCTGCCGGTTTTGGCGTCAGACGCAGCCAGTTCGCCGCCGCAACTTTATCACCAGTCATCTGCCAGTAAATCACCCGCGGTTTATCTGCGTTGGTGACCCAGTCGCTGTGATACTGGCCGTTACTGAGTAAGTTTTCGCAGCGGTTAAGGTGGCGGCGGGCGTTATCCATATCACCGCGCGCCAGCGCACATTTCGCCAGCATCGCCAGGCATTGCAACTGCTGCTGTGGTTCAAAGTTGGCCAGCACCTCCAGCCCTTTGCGCGCCGCCGCTTCGGCCTCATCAAGATGTGACCATGACCACAACAGTTGTGAACGAATACGCAGCAGAAATTCATGCATTGGCAGCTGTTCCAGTCCCTCGGCGGCAATCAGATCAAAGGCTTTCTGCTGCGTTTCCCAGGCGGTTTGCAGATAACCCTGCGCTATCAGGATCTCGCTTTGCTGCAACAGCGCCCAGAGCACGTAGTGGCAGATATCATGCTGGCGCGCCATCTGATCGGTCTGCTGCATCATCGCCAGCGCCTGGCTAAGTTCCCCTTTGCAGTGCAGCACTTCCCCTTTGACCGAGGTGGCGACAATACGGCTGTAATAGTTGGCTAATGGCAGGATATTCAGCGCCTGATTGGCCAGCTGCTCCGCTTCATCAGGTTTACCGGCATTAATCGCCACCTGCGCGCGCAGCGCATCGAATTCGGCGCTCAGCTCAATATCAATTGCCGCCTGTTGCATAGCCATCTCCTGCTCAGCGCGCGCCAGCAGCAGATTGACTTCACCATAGCGGTGCTGACTCTGCGCCAGCCAGGCCTGCAACAGAATCAGTCGCGGATTTTGCACCAGCAACTGCCACGGCAGCGCTTTCAGCCCCTCTTCCAGCAGCGCCAGCTCGCTGTGATTAAACAGCGACCAGGCGTGGCGTAGCAAAATATCGCGCAACAACAATTTATCCTGCGCGGCCAGCGCATGGTGAATCGCCTCACCGGCAAAGCCCTGCGCCATCCAGCCCTCCGCCGCCGCATGATGCAGCTGATGCAGTTCGCTGCCCATTTCCCACTGACAGCGCTGACGCAGGAAGCTGGCAAACAGCGGATGGAAATTAAACCACTGGCCGCTGTCATCCATCCGTTGCAGAAACAGTCCCTGGCGTTCGGTCTCTTCCAGAAGCCGCTGGCCATTCTCTTCACCGGTGAGGCGTGAAATCAGCGCGTCATTCATCGAACGCAGCACCGAGCTGCGCAGCAGGAAATTTCGCGTGACATCATCGACGCAGTCGAGCACTTCATCGACCAGATAATCCGCCAGATGGCTGGCATTGATCCCGGCCAGCCGCTGCGCCGACTGATGGGTTGGCGTATTGGACTGGCGTTCTGACAGCGCAATCAGTTGCAGCGCGGTCGCCCATCCGGCCACTTCATCACACAGGCGTTGCGAGTGGCTGGCGTCGATGGGCTGTTGCAGACGGCAGTCAAAAAACTGTTTTGCTTCGTCATGGTTAAACGCCAGTGACTGGCTGTTAATTTCCAGCAGCTGATCGCGCACCCGCAGATTGGCAATGCCCAGTGAGGGCAGGTTGCGCGACAGGATCACCAGCGTCAGATTGTCCGGCTGATGGCGGATAAAAAAGCGCATCGCCTGATGGATGGCGCTGCTGGTCAGCAGATGGTAGTCATCAATCACCAGTGACAGCGGGCGGTTCCACTCCGACAGTTCAACAAACAGCTGGGAGAACAGCGCGCTGAGATTAGCGTATTGACGCTTCTGCACCATTGCTTCGCTGCGCAGGCAATAGCCGCCAGTGGCCTGCTGAATAGCCGCCATAAAGTAGCTGGCAAAACGCTCGGGATAGTTGTCACTTTCATCCAGTGAGTACCAGCCGAGATTATCCTGACTGCTGGCCCATTGCGCCACCAGCGTGGTTTTGCCATAGCCAGCCGGGCTGGTAACCAGCGCCAGCCGATAGAGATTGATGTTCGTGAGCCTTGCAATCAAACGCTCCCGAACAATGATGTTCTGAAGCCGCGATGGGCGGCTGAGTTTCGATGGTATCAGCATGGCCGGTTTACACTTCACTGTGTTATTTAGCCTTCGTCTTTCCAGTTGCCGGTGTGTTGGCTGCCCTCACTCACGCCGGCCACTTACTTATGTAAGCTCCTGGCGATTCGTTCGGTTGCCGCCTTCCTGCAACAGGAAATACTCGGCTAAAAAATGACATGGATCGAAATAAAGGGAATTATTTTGGGGCGTGTAATTAAATACATTTAGTCAGATGCATAACTAATGCAAGGCAAGATCCTGACGAAAATTCATTATGTTGCACCTCATCACACTTCCTTAACGCGAAGGTGAAAAATTCAAGCGGCAGGGATCACTATTAGCGATGTCCGCTACTTTTATTTTTTTTCACTGAATTGCGCTGGCGAGGAGCTTTTTTGCGCAATGCCGTCTTAAATTAAGTGCTGGCGATCACATTTCCGCCTACGCCCTGCCACTCCTCCCCGTCTGAACCTCTGACGGGATGATGCTGCGCGAGGTCGCAACCGTCAGCATGTGCGCATCAATTTTTGGCGAAACATTCACTTACCGGAAGAGATTTATGTCGCAGCAAAAATTTAACCAGGCACGTTTTGAGGCAGCGCTTACTCGTCAGTGGCAACATGCAGGTCTGAACGCCGCGCAGGAAATGAATCAACATCAATGGTGGCACGCGGTCAGTGGCGCACTGGCCGAACTGCTGGCGGCGCAACCGCTGGCGCCCGCCACCAAAAAACAGCGCCACGTTAACTATATTTCGATGGAATTTCTGATTGGCCGTCTGACCGGTAATAACCTGCTTAACCTCGGCTGGTATGATCAGGTGCAGGCGCTGCTGGCAGAACAGCAGGTCAGCCTGAGCGAGCTGCTGGAGGAGGAGGTCGATCCGGCCTTAGGCAACGGGGGCCTCGGGCGTCTGGCGGCCTGCTTCCTCGATTCGATGGCCACTGTCGGGCAATCCGCTACCGGTTACGGCCTCAATTATCAGTATGGTCTGTTCCGCCAGTCATTTAACGATGGTCAGCAGCAGGAAGCGCCGGATGACTGGCAGCGCCACTGCTATCCGTGGTTTCGCCATAATAGCGCGCTGGATGTGGATGTGCCGCTCGGCGGTAAGGTCACGCGCGGCGACAACGGCCAGCACCTCTGGACGCCCGCTTTTGTAATGCGCGGCGAAGCCTGGGATCTGCCGGTGATTGGCTATCGCAACGGCGTGGCGCAACCGCTACGGCTGTGGCAGGCCACTCATCTTCATCCGTTTAACCTGACGCTGTTTAATGACGGCAAGTTTTTGCAGGCGGAGCAGCAGGGCATTGATGCCGCTAAACTGACTAAAGTGCTCTATCCCAATGATAACCATCAGGATGGCAAGCGCCTGCGCCTGATGCAGCAATACTTCCAGTGCGCCTGCTCGGTGGCCGATATTTTGCGTCGTCATCATCTGGCGGGGCGTAAAATCGCCGAGCTGGCGGATTACGAAGTGATTCAGCTGAATGATACTCATCCGACGATCGCCATTCCCGAAATGCTGCGTGTGCTGCTGGACGAACATCAGATGGAGTGGGAGGCGGCGTGGGCGATTACCAGTAAAGTGTTTGCCTATACCAACCACACGCTGATGCCGGAAGCGCTGGAGCGCTGGGATGAGAAGCTGGTGCGCAGTCTGCTGCCGCGTCATCTGATGATTATTCAGGAGATTAATAAGCGCTTTAAGAAGCTGGTGGATAAGCAGTGGCCGGGCGATAAAGCGGTGTGGGCAAAACTGGCGGTGCTGCATGATAAACAGCTGCGCATGGCCAACCTGTGTGTGGTGAGTGGCTTTGCGGTAAACGGCGTGGCGGCGCTGCACTCCGATCTGGTGGTAAAGGATCTGTTCCCGGAGTATTACCAGCTATGGCCGCATAAATTCCATAATGTCACCAACGGCATTACGCCACGTCGCTGGCTGAAACAGTGCAACCCGGCGCTGGCGGGGCTGATTGATGAGACGCTGAAAGTTGAGTGGGTCAATAATCTCGATGCGTTAAAAGCGCTGGAGCCACAGGC
Organism: Winslowiella toletana; assembly: GCF_017875465.1. Lineage (NCBI taxonomy): Bacteria > Pseudomonadati > Pseudomonadota > Gammaproteobacteria > Enterobacterales > Erwiniaceae > Winslowiella > Winslowiella toletana. Next base: position 2,001,624 of record NZ_JAGGMQ010000001.1, on the reverse strand, counting down.
GGATAATGCCGCGTTCCGTCAGCGCTATCGCCAGATTAAGCATGACAATAAAGTGCGGCTGGCAAATTATATCCATCGTCTCACCGGTATTACCGTCAACCCGCAGGCGATGTTTGATATTCAGATTAAACGGCTGCATGAGTATAAACGTCAGCATCTTGGCCTGTTGCATATCCTGCACTGTTACCGTCAGCTGCGCGATAATCCGCAACAGGACAGCGTGCCGCGCGTGTTTCTGTTTGGCGCCAAAGCGGCGCCTGGCTATTACCTGGCGAAAAATATTATCTATGCGATTAATAAGGTCGCTGAGAAGATCAATAACGATCCACTGGTCGGCGATCGTCTGAAAGTGGTATTTATTCCCGATTACCGCATTACCGCCGCCGAGCTGATGATCCCGGCCGCAGACCTCTCGGAGCAGATCTCCACCGCTGGCTACGAAGCCTCGGGAACCGGCAATATGAAGCTGGCGCTGAATGGCGCGCTGACCATCGGCACGCTGGATGGCGCCAATGTCGAAATTGCCGAACAGGTGGGTGAAGAGAATATCTTTATCTTCGGCAACAGCGTCGATCAGGTCAAAGCGCTGAAAGCGAAAGGCTACGATCCACTGAAGCTGCGTAAAAAAGATAAGCATCTGAACAACCTGCTAAAAGAGCTGGAAAATGGCTTCTTCAGCAATGGCGACAAACATGCCTTCGATATGATGATGCACAGCCTGACCACCGGCGGCGATCCCTGGCTGGTGCTGGCGGATTTTGCCGCTTACTGCGCCGCGCAACAGCGGGTGGAAGCCCTGTGGCGCGATCAGGAGGCCTGGACACGCACAGCGATCCTGAATACGGCGCGTACCGGCATGTTTAGTTCTGATCGTTCCATCAGGGATTATCAGACACGGATTTGGCAGGCAAAAAGGCAGGGATAATGGATTTAAAACAACTCGATAAGGCCGCCACCGCGGCCGGTATTGCCGCCAGTTATATTAATGCCAAAGGTCAGCCAGAAGCGATTGCGCCCGAGACCAAACAGCGCCTGCTGGCGGCGATGGGCAATCCAAAGCCGGTCAGCGCCGCGCCGCTGCCCGCCGCAAAGGTATTTAGCGGCACGCGTAAGCTGAATCTGCCGGTGGGCGGCAAAGGGTCGTTTCGCTGGCACTTGCAGGCGGAGAGCGGCAGGCAGTATCAGGGCGAGGTAAACGGTGGTGAGATGCTGGCGCTACCGCCGCATCTGCCGCCCGGCTATCACCAGCTGACGCTGACGCAGGCTAAGCAGCAGTGGCCCTGTCGCATTATTGTCGCGCCAAAGCGCTGTTTCGAACCGGTGGCGCTGCGTGAAGGCAGGAAACTGTGGGGTGCCTGCGTGCAGCTGTATACCGTGCGCTCAGAGAGTAACTGGGGCATCGGTGATTTTGGCGATCTGCATAACATGCTGGATCAGATTGCCGATCGCGGCGGCGCGTTTATTGGCCTTAACCCGGTTCACTCGCTCTATCCGGCGAATCCTGAAAGCGCCAGTCCCTACAGCCCCTCTTCGCGACGCTGGCTGAATGTAATCTATATCGATGTGATGCGTGTGCCGGATTTTCGCGACAGCGCAGAGGCGCAACGCTGGTGGCGGCAAAGCGCCACGCAACAGACGTTAAGCAAAGCGCGTAGCAGTGAATGGGTCGATTATCAGACGGTCAGTGATTTAAAGATTACCGCCCTGCGTCTGGCATGGCAGCAGTTCTGTCTGCGCGATCAACAGGATAAAACCCGCGACCACTTTGAGCGTTTTATTACCCAGGGGGGCGGCAGCCTGTTTTCGCAGGCGGCTTACGATGCCATGCATGGCGCGATGCTCAAAGAAGACGCCACGCGCTGGGGCTGGCCGGTATGGCCGCAGGCGTATCAGCATGCTGATAACGCGGCAGTGCAGACTTTTTGCCAGAAAAATCAGCAGGAAGTGCGCTTCTGGCTGTGGTTGCAATGGCTGGCGAACCGCCAGTTTGATGAGTGCTGGCAGCAGAGCCAGCAGCGCAAGATGCCGGTTGGGCTGTATCGCGATCTGGCGGTTGGCGTCGCCGAGGGCGGAGCGGAGACCTGGTGCGACCGTGAACTTTATTGCCTGCAAGCCTCGGTCGGTGCGCCGCCGGATATTCTGGGGCCGCTGGGGCAAAACTGGGGGCTGCCGCCAATGGATCCGCATGTGATGGCGGCGCGTGGTTATCAGCCATTTATCGACCTGTTACGCGCCAATATGGCCAGCTGCGGCGCATTACGTATCGACCATGTGATGTCGATGCTGCGCTTATGGTGGATCCCTTATGGCGAAACCGCCGATCACGGCGCCTATGTTTACTATCCGGTGGAAGATCTGATGGCAATTCTGGCGCTGGAGAGCCAGCGTCATCAATGCATGGTGATTGGCGAGGATCTCGGTACTGTGCCAGTGGAAATTATCGGTAAGCTGCGCGACAGCGGCGTCTATTCGTGGAAGGTGCTCTATTTCGAACAGGAGTCGGCGGACCGCTATCGCGCGCCCGCCGACTGGCCGCGCCAGTCGATGGCCAGTGCCACCACCCATGATTTACCGACGCTGCGCGGTTTCTGGAGCGCCGGGGATTTAACGCTGGGTGAAACCCTGGGCTTATATCCCGACAAGGTGATTCTGCGTGGTCTGCATCAGCAGCGTCAGCAGCAGCGGCAGGCGTTGCTGAATGCGCTGCATCAGTATCGCTGTGTGCCGCAGCGCACCGCTAAACGGGCGGAAAAGATGGCGATGACGCCGGAACTGAATCGCGGCATGCAGCGTTTTATTGCCGACAGCGGCAGCGCCTTGTTGGGATTGCAGCCGGAAGACTGGCTGGATATGGAGAAACCGGTCAATGTGCCGGGGACCACCGATCAGTACCCCAACTGGCGACGCAAGCTGAGTAAAACGCTGGAGGAGATATTTGCCGATGATTACGTTAATCGTCTGCTGAAGGATATTGATAAACGTCGGAGATAAAAGGGAAATTGTCGTAGGGGCGGCGCTATCGCCGCCCATCTGACAAGGTACTCAATAGTAAGAGTGTTCGCCGCGCTGGTGCTCGGTCAGATCGCGCACACCTTTCAGTTCCGGGAAAGTCTGCAGCAGCTCTTTCTCGATGCCTTCTTTCAGCGTTACGTCGACCATTGAACAGCCGTTACAGCCGCCACCAAACTGCAGGATGGCGTAACCTTCGTCAGTGATCTCCATCAGCGACACTTTACCGCCGTGGCCCGCCAGCTGGGGGTTAATCTGCGCCTGCAACTGATACTCAACGCGCTCAATCAGCGGTGCATCATCAGAGACTTTACGCATTTTGGCGTTTGGCGCCTTCAGCGTCAGCTGTGAGCCGAGGTTATCGGTGACAAAGTCGATTTCCGCGTCGGCCAGATAGGGCGCGCTCAGTTCATCGACGAAAGCGGAAAGCTTGTCGAACTTCAGTTCGGTGTCGGTCGCTTCTACTGCATCGGGTGGACAGTAGGAAACGCCGCATTCGGCGGTTGGCGTACCCGGATTAATCACGAATACGCGAATTTGGGTGCCATCTTCCTGGTTTGACAGCAGTTTTGCGAAGTGTTCTTGCGCAGAATCAGAAATTCGGATCATGGCGATTGCTCAATAGTTGACTCATTCAGTTGGTTATAATACGCCCATCACTGGCGCGCTACAAGGTTCGGCACAGGCAGCAGATCTGTACGCTGGCGGCGCCAGCGGCCTGTAACAGGCGACTAATCGCGGCGACAGTACTGCCAGTAGTGACGACATCATCGACCACCGCGATATGACGTCCGGCGACGGCGATTTCAAGCTTAAACGCACCACGCAGATTTTTGCGTCGTGCGGCGGCGCTTAAATGATGCTGTATATCGGCGGCCCGCACACGACGCAACCCTTGTGGGGAGTAGTCGCTGCCAATCCAGTGCGCCAGTCTGCGCGCCAGCAGATCGGCCTGATTAAAGCCGCGCCGCCATGCACGTCGCTGATGCAACGGCACCGCCAGTACAATTTCCGGACGTACCAGCTGCCGTGTACGTCGTTGTTGTAACCAGCTTAGCAAAATAAGCCGCGCTAACATCACAGAGAGTGCTGTTATTTGCTGAAATTTGAACTGGCTGACCAGCAAACTGAGTGGTGGCTGGTAATTCGCCACCGCCACCAGCGCCTGCCACGGCGGCGGGTGTTGCAGACAGCGGCCACAGTCGGTATCACTGCTGGCGGCGGGCAGTCCGCAACGTGGACAACTGAGTGGGCTGGCGGGCAGCCGGCGATAGCAGAGGCTACAGATCCCCTGTTGATGCAGCGCCAGTGGCATCAGGCATAGCCAACAACATCCCGGCATTGGTAGCATAGCGGTCTCCATAGAAAGAAATAGCAAAGAACAGGACAATAACCGATGGCGCAGCTTAACTGGCAGACCACAGGCACAGGAAAAATCGATCTTGTGCTGTTGCACGGATGGGGGCTGAATGCCGAAGTGTGGCATTGCATTATCGATCGGCTTAGCCCGCATTTTCGTCTGCATCTGGTGGATCTGCCGGGCTTTGGTCGCAGTGGTGATTATGGCGCGCTGTCGCTGGACGCGATGGTGGATACTCTGCTGCCGCAGATGCCGGAACGCGCCATCTGGCTCGGCTGGTCGCTGGGCGGTTTAGTCGCCAGCCGGCTGGCGCTGCGCTATCCGCAACGGGTCGCGCGGTTAATCAGTGTCGCTTCTTCCCCCTGTTTTACCGCGCAGGAGCAGTGGCCGGGGATTAAACCGCAAACCTTGCTGAGTTTTCAGCAGCAGCTGAGTGAGGATTTCCAGCGTACCGTCGAGCGTTTTCTGGCGCTGCAAACAATGGGAACCGAGCACGCGCGTCAGGATGCACGCCTGTTGAAACAGGTAGTGCTGTCGCAGCCGATGCCGTCGGTGGCGGTGCTGGAGGGCGGACTGGAGATTCTGCGTACTGCCGATCTGCGCGCTGAGATGCGCACGCTGACGCTGCCACTGCTGCGTATTTACGGTTATCTTGACGGGCTGGTGCCACGCAAGGCGGCGGAGTTGCTGGATCTGCAGTGGCCGCACAGTCGCTCAGTGGTGATGGAGAAGGCCGCCCACGCGCCTTTTGTTTCGCACCCTGAAGCATTCTGCCAGCAGCTGATTGACTTTTCTCAGGCTTAGCAATGTCAGGTTATGCCCGTTTTCAGCCATAAATAGTGCCATGGCGGCAGCGACAGTGGGTTACTGCCGTCGATAATCTCCCCGCTAATTATATCGCGATACTTTCTCTCTTCCGGCAAGCGTGTGTCGATGCTGCGGTGACTCAGGTTATATACGCACAACAAACTGTGCTGATCGTCGTCACTGCGGCGGCGCAGCATCAGCAGCGCATTATCGCTGTCGAGAATTTCCAGTGGAATGTCCGGATGAAAAGCGGGTTGCCGGGTACGCAGCTGGATCAGCGCGCTCAGGCGGGTAAATACCTGCTTGCGCAGGCCATCCTCCGCCGTGAGCTGCTGCTCAATTTCGGCGGCGCTGTATTTTTCGCGATTAATCGCCCGGTTATGTCCGGCGGCCTTCACCCCTTCCATATCGTTGCGCGAACCTAAAATACTCTGGATGTAGATCGCCGGTACGCCCGGAAACGCCAGCAGCAACGCATGGGCCAGCATAAAACGGCGTAACCGCGTATCGTCATCGTCATCCTGCTTATTGAGCGCATCCATATAGGTGACGTTGATTTCATACGGACTGGTGGTGCCGTCAGGATTATTTTTATAGGAGATCAGCGCACCTTCCATCGCCAGATCGCGCACCAGCGCGACGATTTCCACTTCCGGCAGAATGCCGCGTGCCGGATTAAGTCCGATACCGTCGTGAGAGGCGAGGAAGTTGAAGAAGGTGGTAGCGCCAGCGCCGAGGTCGAGCGATGCCGCCCACTGACGCAGCGCGCGCGATGAACCGTTATGAATCGCATGCAGCACCAGTGGCGGCAGCGAAAACTGATACACCATCTGCGCCTCATCGTGGCCGTTGCCAAAGTAGCTGATATTGTCTTTATGCGGCACATTGGTTTCGGTGATTATCACCGTTCCCGGCGCCACCACATCGGCGATGGCGCGAAACAGTTTGACCAGCTGATGGGTTTTTTGCAGGTGAATACAGCTGGTGCCCGGCGTTTTCCACATATAGCCAACCGCATCCAGCCGTACATAGTCAGCGCCTTTTTTCAGGTAGTCGAGCAATACATCCACCATGCGGATCAGCACCTGCGGATTGCCGAAGTTAAGATCGATCTGATCGGCGCTGAAGGTGGTCCAGATAAAGCGTTTTTCACCGTTGGCGAAATCAAATGGCGTCAGCAGCGGCGAGGTGCGTGGTCGCGTAACGCCACTCAGGTCGGTCGCAGGAGACATACTGATAAAAAAGTCATCCCAGCCCTCATCGAGCGCCAGAAAGTGTTTAAACCACGCGCTGTGCGCCGACATATGGTTGCAGACAAAATCAAACATCAGCCGCGTATGACGATGCAGTTCGGCGATATCTGACCAGTCGCCGCAAATCGGGTTAACCTGGTGATAATCAATCACCGAAAAACCATCGTCGGAAGAGTAGGGAAAAAACGGCAGCAGATGGACCAGATTAAAGGTATTACGCAGATGCTGCTGATAGAAGCGGGAGAAGGTGGCAAGGGTAGGGGCTTCACTTTCGCGGAGCTGATCGGCGTAGGTAATCAGCACCACATCTTTTTCATCCCAGCTCGGCTTTCGTGGTGTTTTTATTGCCGCCCGCGCCTCGCGGATATGGGATAACAGCCGCTCTCTGCTCGCCAGCGGAAAGGTTGCCTGGTAGATCTCGTCGATTAAGTTATTGATTATATCCATTGTTATGCAACGGGCCACCGCAGGGTGAATGAAAAAGCACTCTTTTTCACTGTAGACCGTTGAACTGAATTCGCAAGACGGGCAGCGAAAACGCCGCCCGTCTTGATTATTTGCATTAACCGCGATGACAGCGTTCTCGCCGCCCGTGCCTGAGACTAACGCTTTTTACCAAAGGCTGCGGCTAAGGCATCACCCATCGCGCTGTTGCCTGCTGGCGTTGACGCGGTTTTTGGCTTCGCTTTGCCCGCTGCCGGACGGTGGTTATCGCGTGGCGCGGTTTTTGCGCCACCACCGGCCCGTGCATTGTTTTCACCGGGCTGCTCGTCAAGACGCATGGTCAGCGCAATGCGTTTACGTTGCAGGTCGACTTCCATCACCTTCACTTTGACAATATCACCGGCTTTCACCACTTTATGCGGATCGTCGATAAACTTATCGGACAGTGAAGAGATATGCACTAAACCATCCTGATGCACGCCGATATCGACAAAAGCGCCGAAGTTAGTGACGTTTGTCACCGAGCCTTCCAGCACCATGCCTGGCAGCAGGTCGTTCATGGTTTCGATGCCGTCGGCGAACTGCGCGGTTTTAAACTCAGGACGTGGATCGCGGCCGGGTTTTTCCAGCTCTTTCATAATGTCGCTGACCGTCGGCACACCAAAGCGCTCATCGGTAAAATCAACTGCTTTCAGATTGCGCAGCCCGGTCGGATCACCAACCAGCTCGTTCAGTGCTTTACGGGTCGCGGCCAGAATACGCTCGACCACCGGATAGGCTTCCGGATGCACCGTTGAGGCATCCAGTGGGTTATCGCCGTGGTTGATACGCAGGAAGCCGGCGCACTGCTCAAAGGCTTTTGGCCCAAGGCGGCTGACTTTCAGCAACTGCTGGCGATTCTGGAAACGGCCATTTTCATCACGCCAGCCGACAATATTCTGCGCCATCATTTTGGTCAAACCGGCAACGCGCATCAGCAGCGCCACCGAGGCGGTATTCAGATCGACACCCACGCCGTTTACGCAGTCTTCTACCACTGCATCCAGCTTTTTCGCTAGCTGGCTCTGGCTGACATCGTGCTGATACTGGCCAACACCAATCGACTTCGGATCGATTTTTACCAGCTCAGCCAGCGGATCCTGCAAACGACGGGCAATAGAGACTGCGCCACGGATCGACACATCCAGATCCGGGAACTCCAGCGCCGCCAGTTCCGATGCGGAGTAAACCGAAGCGCCAGCTTCACTGACAATCACTTTCTGCGCCTGCACCTGCGGGAACTGGTTTTGCAGCTCGACAAAGAAGCGCTCAGTTTCGCGTGAGGCGGTGCCGTTGCCGATCGCCACCAGTTCGACATTGTGTTTGGTGCACAGGCTGGCGACCGCCGCCGCGGCTTTGGCGGCCTGACCAGTATGCGGATAGACCGTATCGAAAGCGACCAGTTTGCCGGTGGCATCAACCACCGCCACTTTCACCCCGGTGCGCAGGCCCGGATCCAGCCCCATGGTGGCGCGCATACCCGCAGGCGCAGCCATCAGCAGATCGTGCAGGTTACGGGCAAAGACGTTAATCGCCTCATCTTCCGCACGCTCACGCACACTGCCCATCAGCTCAGTTTCCAGATGCAGCAGCACCTTGATGCGCCAGGTCCAGCTGACCACCGCTTTACGCCAGCTGTCGGCCGGTGCGTTATTCAGACGCAAATTCAGGTGTTCGCTGATGATCTGCTCGCCCTGACTTTCGCGCGGCGGCTCATCGAATTGCGGATCGGCGTTCAGCGCCAGCTGCAACACACCTTCGTTGCGGCCACGGAACATCGCCAGTGCGCGGTGTGAAGGTACGCTGGAGAGCGCTTCGTGGTGGTCGAAATAGTCGCGGAATTTCGCGCCAGCCTCTTCTTTACCTTCCACGACGCGCGAAACCAGGTGGGCGTTTTTCCACAGATAGTGACGCACTTTCGCCAGCAGGCTGGCGTCTTCGGCAAAACGTTCCATCAGAATATAACGCGCGCCATCCAGGGCCGCTTTGTTGTCGGCGACGCCTTTATCGGCATCAACAAAGCCAGCGGCCAGCTGCTCAGGGTCGTGCGAGGGATCCTGCCACAAGGTATCAGCCAGCGGCTCAAGGCCCGCTTCGATGGCGATTTGCCCGCGGGTGCGGCGCTTCTGCTTGTACGGCAGATAGAGATCTTCGAGTTCAGCTTTGCTCAGCGTGCCGTTAATGGCCGCAGCAAGCTCATCGGTGAGTTTGCCCTGCTCATCAATGGATTTCAGAATGGATTGGCGACGCTCTTCCAGTTCACGCAGGTAGCTAAGACGCGTCTCCAGCTGGCGCAGCTGGGTGTCATCCAGACCGCCAGTCACTTCCTTACGATAACGTGCAATAAATGGCACGGTATTCCCTTCATCCAGCAGGCGAACAGCGGCTTCAACTTGTTCAGCCCGGGCATGAAGTTCACTTGCAATAATGCGGCTCAGCGAATCATTCATCATCGGTTACTTGGTAGCTAAAAACAGCTGACAGTTATACGGATTGCAGGGCGAAATTGCCAGCCGCGCGGCGCTGATTGCGGCATAATCCGAATAATCTAAGCCACATATTCGATGGTGTTCACATACCACAGCGCTTCGCCAGCTGGAGTGATAACGGTGACGGCATCGCCTGGTTCTTTCTTCAGCAGCGCGCGCGCCATCGGCGAATCAATCGAGATGTAATCATTGCGACCAAAGATCTCGTCATAGCCAACGATACGAAAGCGTTTAGTTTCGCCGTCGTCATTTTCGATCTCCACCCAGGCGCCAAAAAACACCCGGCCATCCTGCTGTGGCGAATAGTCGACCACCCGCAGCGCTTCAAGGCTTTTGGTGATGTAGCGTACCCGGCGATCGATTTCACGCAGGCGTTTTTTATTGTACTGATAGTCGGCGTTTTCACTGCGATCGCCGAGGCTGGCGGCCCAGGTGACTTTTTTGGTCACTTCCGGACGCTCTTCGCGCCACAGGTAATCAAGCTCCTGTTTTAGCTTGTTGTAGCCTTCCCGGGTGACAAGTTTGGTTCTCATCGACATTTTGCCCTGCTGGTAATCACATGCTGTAGAGGCGATTTTAGAGTGATCGTTGCCAGCGGTACAACCTTGAAACAGAGATGAATGCGGTAAAAATGGAAAAAAAGAAACGGGGAATAATAGCTTTTTGAAATAAAGCTGTGGTTATTATTATTCCCCGCTGGCAAGGGCGGTAACGCATACATTATTCTTCAGTGTTGCACTGAATATTTATTAATGAATAATTGTCGGTGAGAGAATTAAACGTGCAGGTTATTAATCTATTTTGCCGCCGTTGTCGAGGTAGTGGTGGTCGTTGAACCGGTATTCGAACCATCGCCACCGCCGGAAGTCAGTAAAGCTATCGCCGCAATCGCCGCTACAGCGCCAACGCCTTTGGCCTGAGACGAACCTTCAGCGGAAGAGGAGGCGACGCTGCCTGCGGCCACACCCGGTGTCTCGGTATCTGCATGGGCGGAACTGATTGCGCTGAAAGCCAGAGCGACAGACAAAATTATTGTATTTCTCATAATAAATCCCCGGTGAATAAAAAATAATCTTCGTTGCGAGGATGAATATAGAATTATTTAATTTCTGTTGGAAAGTACTGTTTTTTACTATTTTTGGCTGGCTTTACTTTCTCTGGTATTGTTATTTTCAGGCCTGCATAAATTCCTAAGCAACCCGGACGGTAAAATATTTAATAACGTTATTTTATGCTGCTAATTGCTGAAAAGGATGTATATTCTGAACGGGTAGGTTGCGGGTTAAGATTTATCCTGGGTTATTTTACCCGGTTTAATGGCTAACTAACTGATTTATATATTGTAGTGCGTTTTATATGCACTTAAGCCAGTAATAACCAGAGAGTGACGAACTATTTAAGATAAGACGCAGTCGCCGCCGCAGGGCCGTGTTGATGCTGCCGGGCGAGGGCTGAAACGGCGAAAAAACCTGCTGCAACAGTAAAGTATGTGGGATAAGCTGCTGTTTAATATGCTTTGTAACAATTTCGGCTACAATATAAACCATTAATGACTGTCACATCAGAGCAACTTTTTTAAAAATAGCATCTCAGGCAATAGCGCCTTTGGGAGTATCGAAAATGCAAGAAAACTACAAAATTCTGGTCGTCGATGATGATATGCGTTTGCGTGCGCTGCTGGAGCGTTATCTGACCGAACAGGGCTTTCAGGTGCGCAGCGTGGCTAACGCCGAACAGATGGACCGTCTGTTAACCCGTGAATCCTTCCACCTGATGGTGCTGGATTTGATGCTGCCTGGCGAAGATGGCCTCTCAATCTGCCGTCGTCTGCGCAGCCAGAGCAACCCGATGCCAATCATTATGGTCACCGCGAAGGGTGAAGAAGTGGATCGTATCGTCGGGCTGGAAATCGGCGCTGATGACTACATTCCAAAACCGTTTAACCCACGTGAACTGTTGGCGCGTATCCGTGCGGTGTTGCGTCGTCAGGCTAATGAATTGCCTGGTGCGCCTTCGCAGGAAGAGGCGGTGATCGCCTTTGGTAAATTTAAACTGAACCTCGGCACCCGTGAGATGTTCCGTGAAGATGAGCCAATGCCGCTGACCAGCGGTGAGTTTGCCGTGCTGAAAGCGCTGGTCAGCCATCCGCGCGAGCCGTTGTCGCGTGACAAGCTGATGAACCTGGCGCGTGGCCGTGAATACAGCGCGATGGAGCGCTCGATTGACGTGCAGATTTCACGTCTGCGTCGTATGGTCGAGGAAGATCCGGCTCACCCACGCTATATCCAGACCGTCTGGGGCCTGGGTTACGTCTTTGTGCCGGACGGCAGTAAAGCATGAGGCGATTCCGCTTCTCTCCGCGCAGTTCGTTTGCCCGAACGCTGTTACTGATCGTTACCCTGCTGTTTGTCAGCCTGGTAACGACCTATCTGGTGGTGCTTAACTTCGCCATTCTTCCCAGCCTGCAACAGTTTAATAAGGTGCTGGCATACGAAGTGCGTATGCTGATGACCGACCGCTTGCAGCTGGAAGATGGTACGCAGCTTGAGGTGCCGCCAGCGTTTCGTCGCGAAATTTATCGTGAACTGGGTATTTCGCTGTATACCAATGCAGCGGCGGAAGAGAGCGGATTACGCTGGGCGCAACACTATCAGTTCCTGAGCGAACAGATGGCGCAGCAACTGGGTGGACCAACCGATGTCCGGGTCGAGGTGAATAAAAACTCGCCGGTGGTGTGGCTGAAAACCTGGTTGTCGCCCGATATCTGGGTGCGTGTACCCCTGACCGAAATCCATCAGGGCGATTTCTCGCCGCTGTTCCGCTATACGCTGGCGATAATGCTGCTGGCGATTGGCGGGGCCTGGCTGTTTATTCGTATCCAGAACCGACCGCTGGTCGAGCTGGAGCATGCCGCGCTGCAGGTCGGTAAAGGGGTGATCCCGCCGCCGCTGCGTGAGTATGGCGCTTCCGAAGTGCGTTCCGTCACCCGCGCCTTTAATCAGATGGCGTCGGGTGTGAAGCTGCTGGCGGATGACCGTACGCTGCTGATGGCGGGCGTCAGCCATGATTTACGTACGCCACTGACGCGTATCCGTCTGGCGACGGAGATGATGTCGCAAGAGGATGGCTATCTGGCCGAGTCGATCAATAAAGATATCGAAGAGTGCAACGCGATTATCGAGCAGTTTATTGATTATCTGCGTACCGGTCAGGAGATGCAGACGGAGCTTGCCGATCTGAATAGTGTGCTGGGTGAAGTCGTTGCCGCGGAAAGTGGTTACGAACGTGAAATTGAGAATGAAGTGATGGCGACCGAGCTGATGGTGGAGATTAATCCGCTGTCGATTAAACGGGCGCTGGCAAATATGGTGGTCAACGCCGCGCGATATGGTAATGGCTGGATTAAGGTCAGCAGCGGCAGCGAGTTGCAGCGCGCCTGGTTCCAGGTCGAAGATGATGGTCCGGGCATTGAACCTGAGCAGCTAAAACATCTGTTCCAGCCGTTTGTACGCGGCGACAGCGCGCGCAGTACCAGTGGCACCGGACTGGGGCTGGCGATAGTGCAACGTATTATCGATGCGCATCAGGGATCGCTGGATATTGGCGTCAGCGAACGCGGCGGGTTACGCATTCGTGCCTGGTTGCCGTTACCGCAGCAGGGCGCCGTAGCATTGCCAACGGGAAGTTCTCAGGCGTAATCGAAAAAAGGCGGCGTTATCGCCGCCCCTCGATCACAGTTGCGGACCGGCTTTTACCAGCGCCGCACCTGCTGGTGTATCGGTATATTTATCAAAGTTATCCACAAAACGTTGCGCCAGATCGCGCGCTTTCGCTTCCCACTCTTCGCCATTCTGGTAAGTATTACGTGGATCCAGAATATGGCTGTCGACGCCTTCCAGTGCCAGCGGCATTTCCAGATTAAAGATCGGCAACGTTTGCGTTTCCGCTGTGCTGAGTTCGCCCTGCAAAATCGCATTGATAATTGCGCGGGTATCTTTAATCGAAATACGTTTACCGCTGCCATTCCAGCCGGTATTCACCAGATAGGCTTCGGCATCGGCGGCCTGCATGCGTTTGACCAGCACTTCCGCATATTGCGTCGGATGCAGCGTCAGGAAAGCGGCGCCGAAGCATGCGGAAAAAGTTGGCGTCGGTTCGGTTACGCCGCGCTCGGTGCCGGCCAGCTTGGCGGTAAAGCCAGAGAGGAAATGGTATTGCGTCTGATCGGGCGTAAGACGCGAGACCGGTGGCAGCACGCCAAAGGCATCGGCGGTCAGGAAGATCACTTTCTTCGCATGACCGGCTTTTGACACTGGCTTGACGATATTATCGATATGATTGATCGGATAGGAAACCCGGGTGTTTTCGGTTTTGCTGCCGTCGTCAAAATCAATCGAGCCATCGCTCAGCACCACCACGTTTTCCAGCAGCGCATCGCGGCGGATGGCATGGTAGATTTCCGGTTCGGCTTTTTCCGACAGCTTGATGGTTTTGGCGTAACAGCCACCTTCGAAGTTAAACACGCCGTCATCGTCCCAGCCATGCTCATCATCACCAATCAGCTGGCGGTTAGGGTCGGTTGACAGGGTGGTTTTGCCGGTGCCGGACAGACCAAAGAACACCGCAACATCGCCTTTTTCGCCGACGTTAGCCGAGCAATGCATCGCCGCAACGCCTTTCAGTGGCAGCAGGTAGTTCATCACCGCGAACAGACCTTTTTTCATCTCGCCGCCGTACCAGGTGCCGCCAATCAGCTGCATATTTTCCGTCAGGTTAAACGCCACGAAGTTTTCCGAATGCAGACCCTGCTGTTGCCAGTCGGGGTTGGTGCATTTGGCGCCATTCATCACCACAAAATCGGGTTTAAAGCTGGCAAGACCGGCGTCATCCGGCTGGATAAACATGTTTTTCACAAAGTGCGCCTGCCAGGCGACTTCGGTAATAAAGCGCACGCTCAGACGGGTATCGGGGTTAGCACCACACCAGGCATCGACAATAAACAGACGCTTGCCGGAAAGCTGCTTTGTCACCAGCGCTTTTAGCTGATCCCAGGTTTCCTGTGGCAGCGGCTGGTTATCATTTTTGCCTTTGCCCTGGTCGCACCACCAGAGTGTGTCGCGCGTGGTGTCATCACGCACAATATATTTATCTTTAGGGGAGCGGCCGGTGAAGATGCCGGTATCCACTGCTATCGCGCCGGATTGCGTCTGAATACCGCGTTCATAGCCTTGTAAGCCGGGTCTGGTTTCTTCCTGAAAGAGGGTTTCGTAATCGGGATTATAAACCACCTCAACCGTGTCAGTGATGCCATAAGCGACGAGGTCCTGTGGGGTCAGGCCGTTAGTGCGCATATTACTGCTCCTTTCGGTTTCTTTTACTGCATCAGAGTTTGAAGTATTTCACTGTTAACGAAAGTGATCATCGACAAATAAGGCATAACCAGGTCGCGATGATCAGGATCGCGCGCAGTGTACACCGGTCTCTGGTCAGCGGAAGAGCGAAACGACAGAAATGAGAGGAGAACACGATTTAATAGTGTAATTCAGGACAATCTTACGCAGAAGTGTGTAGTAAGCGGCTTATTTTACAGGGAAAAATATCAGGTCAACGTGTTACGGGAGGCGTTATCGCCTCCCGCAGACGACAAATTAATGCAGTTGCTCATTACCAGAGGCTGAATCATTGCGAATTGCTGCAATATCCACCGCATCATAGACATAGTGGCTACCACAATAGTCGCAATGCATATCGATCTCGCCATCTTCCTCGATAATCTCATCCACTTCAGATTGCGGCAGGGTTTTCAGCACATCGCCGCAACGCTCACGCGAACAGGTGCATTTAAACACCACATCCTGCGGATCATAAACGGTAACCTCTTCCTGATGGTACAGACGCCACAACACTTCGTTGGCGGGCAGGGTGATCAGCTCTGCAGTTTTAATGGTTTCGGTTAAGGTCGCCAGATGAGTGAAGTCATCGGCGCTGGTGTCCTGCGCCGGTAATACCTGCAACAGAATGCCGCCTGCGCCGCTCTGGCCTTCAGCTTCACCAGTACGCAGGAACAGGCGGGTTGGCAGCTGTTCAGAGCGCATAAAGTAATCTTCCAGACAGGCGGCAAGGGTGTCGCCTTCCAGTCCGACTACGCCCTGATAGCGCTCACCCTTCTCCGGTGCGATGGTGATGACCAGATAACCGTTGCCGACCATCTCTTTCAGGGTGCTGCCTTCGGCAATTTCACCCTGAGTACGCGCCACGCCGCGCATCTCCTGACGGTTATTACCATTGATCACCATCAGATTCAGTGCGCCATCGCCCTGCAGCTGGACAGTGATATCGCCGTCAAACTTCAGGGTCGCAGTCAGCAGGCTGGTCGCCACCAGCAGCTCACCCAGTAGCTGCTGAACAGGCTGTGGATAATCATGACCTTCAATGATTTCGCGCCAGGTGTTAGATACGTTGACCAGTTCACCGCGTACGGCATAGTTTTCGAACAGGTAACGGTGCATTTGGTCTTGCTGGGCCATAGTCTTCTCTTATTCGTCGCCAGAATGTTTAAATTTCATCAGATCGCGGCGCTCTTTTTTATCAGGGCGGCGATCCGGATGGGGCATGGTCAGCGCATTCATTTTGCGCGCCAGCGCCACTTTTTCTCGTTTCTCAATGCTTTCTGCGCTTTCGCTATACAGCTGCTGCGCCTCGGTGGCGGGACGCCGTTGATCGGTAATCGCCAGCACCACCACCGTACGCTGGTCATTGCCCTGACGTAACGTCAGTTCGGCATTCAGCTCCACCAGCTTGCCCGGTTTACTGCGCTGGCCGTTGTAATGAACTTTGCCACCTTCAACCATCTCACGCGCCACCGCGCGGGTTTTATAAAAGCGCGCCGCCCACAGCCACTTATCGAGTCGCACGCCTTCAGCGCTTTTCTCTTTCATTGCTTATCTCCCGGCGTTATAAGGCGATAGCGGATAGCAGACTGCGATAGTCACTGACCGTCGGATGACGTGCGAAACTGATATCCGGTCGGGCGGAATCAGGATTGCTGACGCCCAGGCAGTAGCCGATGCCCCAGCGTTTCGCCGCATCCAGAATCGTTTCATTATCGTCAATAAACAGCGTGCGTGCACGGGTAAAACCGGTGTGCTGCTGCACGGCCTGCCACAAGCGTTGATCTTCCTTCGGATAACCAAATGTGTGGGTTGAAAGCAATAAATCAAGATGCTGATCCAGCCCGGTTTGCGCCAGCTTCACTTCCAGATTCCAGGGATGGGCGTTGGTCAGCAAAATGGTGCGTTTGCCACTGCTGCGCAGCGCCTGCAAAAATGGCAGGGTATCCTCGCGCATGGTGGCGCGTTCACGCAGTTCCCAGGTCATGGCGCGGATATCCAGATCCAGCTCCCGGCTCCAGTAGTCGAGACAATACCAGTTTAGCGTATGCTGCACCGCCTGGTACTTTTCGCTGATTATCTGGCTGGCGGCGTCAATGCTAATGCCACGCTTAACGCTGAGCGTTAGCGGCACGTGCTGTAACCAGAAATGGCTGTCAAAAGCGAGATCAAGCAGGGTGCCGTCCATATCCAGCAGGACGGTATCAATTTCAGACCAGTTCAGTGCATCAGACATGCATAGCTCCGCGCGAGGTAAAAATCCGGGCGACAGGGTAGCACAGTTATCCAGCGGTCAGAACAGAGGTCGCACGGTCTGAATAGCGGTCAGGGAGTGATTAAAGCAGTGATCGTAGTAACGCTGAATTTCAATAATCCGCGTACGGTTGCGATGAATGCGTTTTAACGCCAGCAGGGCGTTGACCACCAGGCTCACACTGACAATCAGCAACAGCAGGCTGGTTGCCAGATAGCGCCACAGGCTGATGGCATCCGGCTCGCTGTGCAGCGCCACATGCTGGGTGCCATTCGCATCAGTAGTAATATTGGTAATAATACCTTTGGCGTCAAAGCGGGTATGCAGCAGCATTGAGGCGAGGCGCTGTAATTCGCCCCACTGTTCCGGCGCGTTGTAATCAAACAGCGAGATGACCGGTTGCGGCTGATTTACCAGCTGGCGGCCTTCGTCACTGATAATCAGAAATCCGCCCGGCGGTGGGCTGTTTAACGCTTCTGCGGCGCGGCGCGTTTCACGATAGAAGAAGGATGAGGTGGCGGTATTGACCAGGTTTTCCAGCGCTTCCGCGCTGACCGGACGTAACAGCACATTCATGCCATTCAGCGCGCCGGAGTTGGCGCGTTCCACCAGCGTTTCCCAGTCTTTGGCATTGCCCAGATTAACCAGCGCATTTTTCAGGCGCACGCAGTCCTGCTCCTGACTACAGAGATCCTGGGTTTTCAGCACCAGATCGGAAAAATCATCCAGCAGGATCATGCCCGATTTTTGAATCGCGGTGGCCAGTTGCGGGTTAAGCTTAGGATCGGTAGCGGTTTGCGGATGCAGCTGCTGATTAGTGCTGGTTTGCAGGGCGGTCGCTTTATCGATGATATCGGACTGTGGCTCAGGCAATGGCGCGGCGTTATTCCAGTAAATCGCTGAACAGTCGAACGGCATAAAAGTGTAGGAGCGATTACTTTGATAGTTCGCCGGCACCGAACACATTCCGCTACCGCTTACCTCAAGGTTGTCACCCACCCGCAGCGGGATTTTTTCCAGTTCATCAACCGCCGTCACCTTAATGCTTTCGGTGCCTTTAATCCATGCCATGCTCAGTTTCAGCGGCATGCCAAGCGGGATCCAGCTCACCAGCAGTATCAGCACCAGCAGGGAACCGCAGGCCAGCACCATATTTTTACGCCAGAACTGCACCGGGAAGTTACGCACCTCATCCTGTAACGACAGGAAGCGCCCCTGGCGTACGACCTGGCGATTAAGATAGATATCGACATCGGTGGTCTGCCCTAAATCGTGAGCGACATACGGCTGCCAGTGCGGCGGATAGATCAGATCGATAATGCCTAACGAGATATTGCTGATTTGTCCCTGATTCGATTCACCAAACAGTCCCCAGCGCTTCGGTGCGCCACGCAGACAGTGAATTTCACGCAGATCTTTTTCCGTTGGCTGGCGGTACAGGAACCAGCAACTGACCACAATCATCGCAATGCCGACGCTAATCAGCCATGGCATCAGCAGGGGAGGGGCGATCAGGCTGAAAAAGAACAGCAGCAAGGCGCAGCTGATCACCAGCGCTTCACGCATACCGTCGGGACGTGACAGTGAATACTCTTCGCGCGTCTCTTTACGCACGCTGAGCAGTTCAATATTCTCACCTTCCTCTTTACGAATCGAGGCATTAGGCGCCAGCGGACGCACCATCGGTGGCAGCGTCGGTTGTTCATAAGCGTAGCTGGTCAGCGAATGACCATTAAGCGAAATCACCAGCGGAATAGATTGGGTTTTAATCAGCTCCACATAGTTTTCGTCAGCAATATACTGTTCCCACAAGGGCGGCAGATGAACTTCAACGGCATCCAGGTAGTAGCGCCATTTATGCGGTTCATCGGTAGAGAGGCCATAGCGGGTGATTGCCCGGGTGACCGGATAGACATTACTGCTTTGCGAGGTGAGGATCAGTTTGACCGGCGGCGTGCTGGCGCCTCCGGGTAATACGCTACTGTTGCTGCGTTTGCTCAGCGATTCAACATAGCGCTCAACGGCCACGCGTTCTTCATCAGTCAGTTTGCGGTGTGGAGGACTGATAAACGGCAGTGGTTTCGCCATCGGCGGACGATGCCGCATAGCGTACCAAAAGAAACAACCCGCTACGATCGAGCAGGCTAGCATTACAGCCAATATGATTATTATTGTGCTCATGCTTCGCTTATCCCAGCCAAAGTCTTCCCGTCACAGTCTTACGAACTCCAGATTGCTATATATCCTTTGTACTTGAAGTTGCCCTTGCAGGGATTCACTCGCTTGTTGCAACTTCAATTACTTTGGCTATAAATCGTTATGCTAAATGCTAATTTTGGCGGGACAGGGCGGAACTGGCGACCAGCCTTACAGACAAAAATAGCGCATTAAATCAAAAGTTTATATCGATTACATAAAAAGCCTTGCGCAAATGTTACCGGGGTTGCTGGCGTTTAAATATCGGTATTATCCTATTTTTATCAATGATAATCTGCTTTTATGCAATTTTTTTCTTAACATAAACAACGATTTGTTATAAACAGGTAAATTACAGCATGCAGTGATTGGATTCCACCGGCGGCTATCGCACAATGTCAGCCAGTCACGCGTTGCGCTTTGTTTCGTGGAACAGAGCTGCACCTTATTCGGCTTTTTCCTGGGGCCATTATGACCAGACAATTACAGAAACCTGAAATACTCAATGTTGAAACTGTAGCGCGATCGCGGTTGTTTACCGTTGAAGCCGTCGACCTTACCTTCAGCAATGGCGTGCGTCGGGTCTACGAACGTATGCGCCCTTCTGGCCGCGAAGCGGTGATGATTGTACCGATTATTGACGATCACCTGATTCTGATTCAGGAGTATGCCGTTGGCCTTGAGTGCTACGAACTGGGTTTTCCGAAAGGATTAATCGACCCGGGTGAAACGGTATTTGAAGCGGCTAATCGTGAGTTAAAAGAAGAGGCCGGTTTTGGCGCTGCGGCGCTGGAAACCCTCAGCAAACTGACGATGGCGCCTTCCTACTTCTCCAGTAAAATGAATATCGTGGTGGCGGAAGAGCTTTATCCGGAAAAGCTGGAAGGGGATGAACCTGAGCCAATGCCGATAGTGCGCTGGCCGCTGGAAAATCTGCTGGCGCTGCTGGAAGAGCCTGATTTTCGTGAGGCGCGCAATGTCAGTGCGTTGTTTTTAGTGCGGGAGTGGCTGGTAAAGCAGGGACGGCTGAATTATTGAGTGCTGACAGGGTGCAAAAATATCAGCGTGGGCGGCGATAACGCCGCCCCTACATAAGTCTATATTTCTCTGTAGAGGCGGCGTTATCGCCGCCCGTAGAACCCCGTCAGAACAACTCTTTGCTCTCACCATTATCCATCATGGTGGTGCCGACATCATGCACCGAGTATTCGGTTGGCTGGGTGCCATCGATAAAGAACTCGGGACGGCTGTTGCCGCCGCCATTGGCCAGCTTGCCGGTGCTGCGATCAATATTAACCGTCACCACGCCAGCAGGAGGGGTCAGCGGCTGTAGCGGCACGCCATTTAGCGCCGACTGCATAAACTCATCCCAGGCAGGCTGAGCGCTCTTCGCGCCGCCTTCATAGCCGGAGATCTGATCCTGAATCGCCCCCGACGCGGTACTGCGTCCCAGATCGCGACGATGGTCATCGAAGCCAATCCATACCGACGTCACCACACCCGGACCATAACCGGAGAACCAGGCGTCTTTAGAGCTGTTGGTGGTACCGGTTTTGCCACCGATATCATTACGCTTCAGATCACGCCCGGCACGCCAGCCGGTTCCCATCCAGCCCGGTTCACCAAAGATATTGGAGTTCAGCGCGCTTTTAATCAGGAATGACAGCGGCGTGTTGATTACATGGGGAGCGTATTGCTGCTCACCAGAGGATTGCTGACCAGCTGGCACCTGCTCCAGTGCTGGCTGTGGCACCGCCACATTGCGACCTTCCTGCGACACCGCCACGTTTTCCACACTGTCTTCGCTCAGGGCGACAGCTTTCTGCGTATCACCATAAATCACCGGCAGATTGCATTCGGCACAGGCGATTTTCGGTTTCATTTCAAACAGCGCGTCACCCTGCTCATTTTCGATTTTGCGGATAAAGTACGGGTCAACCAGGAAACCGCCGTTAGCCATTACCGCATAGCCGCGCACCAGCTGCATTGGTGTAAAGGACGCAGAACCCAGCGCCAGCGACTCGGTGTGCACAATATTTTGCGCCGGGAAGCCGAAACGTTGCAGATATTCCGCCGCGTAATCGACGCCCATCGCACGCATCGCGCGCACCATCACCACGTTCTTCGATTCGCCCAGTCCCTGACGCAGACGAATCGGACCATCGTAGCGCGCCGGAGAGTTTTTTGGCCGCCAGTCGGAACCGGCGCCGGCATCCCAGCGGGAGATTGGCACGTCATTCAGAATGGAGGCCAGCGTTAAGCCGCGGTCCATGGCTGCGGTGTACAGGAACGGTTTGATATTGGAACCGACCTGCCGCAGCGCCTGCGTGGCACGGTTAAACTTGCTCTGGTTAAAGTCGAAACCGCCGACCAGCGCACGTACCGCGCCATCCTGTGGATCGAGTGAAACCAGCGCCGAGTTCACATCGGGAACCTGCGCCAGCCACCAGTCATTATCCACTTTGCGCACCCAAATCTGTTGGCCAGCCTGCACCACCTGCGTCACGCTGCGTGGCGTCGCGCCCTGCAGGGTGTCCGATTTATATGGACGCGCCCAGCGCATACCGGCCATGCCCAGCGCCACATGACTACCGTCACGCATTACCGCCGTGGCTTCATCACTATTGGCGCTGGTCACCACTGCCGGGAACAGCGGGCCGTAGACTGGCAGCGCTTTCAGAGATTTAACGATTTCACTCTCGCCCCAGGCGGCTTCACCCACTTTCCACAGCACATTAGACGGACCACGGTAGCCATGGCGCATATCGTAAGCCAGCACGTTATTGCGTACTGACTCCTGCGCTGCGGTTTGCAGCTTACGCGTCACGGTGGTGTAAACCTTAAAACCGTCCGTATAAGCATTTTCGCCGTAACGTTTAATCATCTCCTGGCGCACCATTTCTGTCAGGTAAGGCGCGGAGAAGGCGATTTCAGGACCGTGATAGCTGGCCACCAGCGGCTCGTTACGCGCTTCGTTGTAGCGTGACTGGCTGATGTAGTTCTGATCGAGCATACGCGCCAGCACCACATTGCGGCGTGACAGCGCGCGATCGTGCGAGTAAAGCGGGTTAAAGGTCGACGGCGCTTTTGGCAGACCGGCGATCATCGCCATTTCGCTTAACGTCAGCTGATCAACATTCTTGCCGAAATAGACCTGCGCCGCCGCACCGACGCCATACGCGCGGTAGCCGAGGTAGATCTTATTCAGATACAGCTCAAGAATTTCGTCTTTGCTCAGCAGCTGCTCAATGCGGATCGCCAGGAACGCTTCCTTAATCTTACGCATCAGCGTGCGTTCCGGACTCAGGAAGAAGTTACGCGCCAGCTGCTGGGTAATGGTGCTGGCGCCCTGCGAAGCGTGCCCCGAGATTAGCGCGATACTGGCGGCACGGAAGATACCAATCGGATCGACGCCATGGTGCTCGTAGAAACGGCTGTCTTCAGTGGCAATAAACGCTTTCACCATTTCCGGCGGCATTTGTTGCAGCGTCAGCGGCACACGACGTTTCTCGCCGTACTGGGCAATAAGATCGCCCTCAGCGCTATAGACCTGCATGGGTGTCTGCAGTCGGACGTCTTTCAGGGTGTTTACATCGGGCAGCTGCGGCTCAATATATTTATACAAGCCATAAACCGAGCCGGCTCCCAGCAAAATGCAACACACTGCAAGAATCAAAAAATACTTTACGAACTTCACCTGAGATTTCCCATTTAATGTCGATTGGGCAGTTTATAAACAATCGCGCGGTAGTATAAAGGCTAGCCAGTAGCTTTGATACCTCCTTCGTACTGGCGGCGAGAACGCCGCCCCTACAGACCTTTTTCATAACGATATGGAGATCGCGCGAAAATGGCTTTTCAGACATGGCAAATTGGACTGGATATTCAGAACGGACAGCTCTGCGCCTTAGGCATCCAGCGCCGTCGTAACGGCTGGCAACTGCGCCACTGGTGGCAGCATGCGCTGCCGCAAGATACGTTAAGAAACGGCGTACTGCAACGTTCCGCCGACTTGACGGCGGTTCTGCAATGCTGGCGGCAACAACTTCCGCGCCAGATCTCATTGCGGGTCGGATTTCCCCCGCAGCTGGTGTTGCAACGTCATATCGATCTGCCGCGCCAGCTTGTGGCCGAACCGGAGCGTAGCAGCTATGTACGGGCGGCGGCGAGACGATTTTTCCCAATTGAACTGGATGCGCTGGCGCTGGATTATCGCGAGTTACCCCATCCGTCAGGCCAGCTGTGCGTTACTGCCGCCCGGCGTGAAGTGCTGGAGCAGTGGCTGGCGTGCTTTAGCCATGCAGGATTGTTGCCGCAGGTTTTTGAGCTGACGGCAGCGGCGCTGCGCTCACTGTCACAGGGGCTGAGGCTGGATCCGGCCGCTACACTGATTCACCGCCTCGCCGATCACTGGTTATGGTTTTCGCCGCAGAACAGTCAGCAGCCTTGCGGCTGGTGTAGCCATGACGAAGCCAGCGACTATCAGGCGCTACGGCTGCGCTATCTGCCCGACAGCGGCGTGATCTATTACAGCGCCGTCGAGGCTGATCAATTGCCGGACAAAACGCGCGATCTGCTGCCATTGAAAGCGCTGCAAATGATCCAGCCGCCGTTGCCGCAGTACAGCGGCTGCTTTGCGCTGGCAACCGGTCTGGCGCTGCGTCCGGAGGATCAATAATGGTGTGGGTTAATCTGCTGCCATGGCGCCAGCAGCAGTTAATCAAACGGCGGCGCAGCGGGTTGCTGGCAATCCTGGCGCTGTTATTGCCGGGGATGACAGCCCTGCTGATGCTATATCAGCAACTGTCGGCAAATAACCTGCACTGGCGGCAGCGGGTCAACCAGCTTCAGGCCGCCATGGCGCAGGCGGACGGCCTGACGCAGAAACTGGCGGCGGCGCAACAGCAGCAGCACGATCTGCTGGCCCGGCAGCAGGAGCAGCAGCGCCAGCAGTTGCGTAACCAGCAGTGGCTGCAGTTTGCCCGGGCGTTGCCGCAACTGATGCCACAGACCCTGTGGCTGACCAGCCTGCAACAGGCGATTTCAGGTTTTTATATCAGTGGCATCAGCCATCAGCTTGAGGATGTGGCGGCCTTTCGTCAGCAGCTGAGCAGGCAGCCGCTGTTTCAGCAGGTCAGCCATGGCAGCATTGAGCGTCAGAGCGGCGGCGCGATGCAATTTAGTCTGCATGCCAGCCTGCAACCGGAGCTGGCCCATGAGTGAATGGCTACTGCGCTGGCAATATGCTCCGCGCCACTGGCAGTGGTTAACCGTGCTGGGCGTTCCCTTACTACTGCTGATATTCAGCGCCTGGTGGTGGCTGCAACCGCTGCGCAGCCAGCGGCAGTTGCTGACAACCCAGTATCAGCAGCTGCACCAGCACTATCAGGCGCGGATGGCGCAGCTAAGCGCCCAGCCCACACTGCTGATGCAGCAGCAACAGAACCAGCAACTGCTGATAACACTGCAATCCACTGCACCGACCGCTTTCTCATTACCGGCCCTGATGGCCGATGGCGTGGCGCTGGAGAAATGGCAGCCCGACGCGCAGGGCGGTGAACTGATGCTGTTATTAAGCTGGCCGCAGTTTCAACACACGCTGGCGTATCTGGCGTCACGCCAGCCACCGGTGGTGATTAACACGTTGTTGCTACAGCGCAGCGGTGAGCAGCTGCGCGCGACTTTCAGCCTGGGCATCCATGATGATTAGCAGGCAACCTGCGCGGCTGCTGTGGTTGCTGTGGCTGCTATCCGGCGTGGCTGTGGCGCGTGACCCTTTTGCCCCGGCTGAAACTGCCAGCTGCCTGCAACCGGCGCCTGCGCTGACCCAGTGGCGCCTGCAGGGCATTATCGGTCGCGCAGACGATTATCGTGGCTGGCTGCTGTCGCCACAAGGCCAGGTGGTAACGGTGGCCAGCACTGGAGACTTTCTGCTTTATCCATGGGAAGTCAGCGAAATCAATGGAGTGGCTATTCACTTACAGGTTGCACAGCGCTGTGAGCAGCAGCGGTTCACCCTGCGATTAAAAGGACGTGACTATGAAATGGATAATCATCGTGATACTGGTGCTGCTGAGTCCACCGGGCCGCAGCAGTGAAGCGCCGATCTCGCTGGCGTTTGATGATGCCCCGGTAGAACGTGTGTTACAGGCGCTGGCGGATTACCAGCAGCTGAATTTGATGGTGGCGCCCGGTGTCGAGGGCACGCTGTCGCTGCGTCTGAATGAGGTCTCCTGGCAGCAGGCGCTAAAGCTAATCACCCGCATGGCGAAGCTGACGATCGAGACCGAAGGTAACGTGATGCTGGTCTACCCTGAGAGCTGGCAACAGGAAAAGCAGCAGCGTGAAGCGTTACGCAGCGAACAACAGCAATTAACCTTGCCGCTGGAGACACGCACCCTGACGTTACAGTATGCCGATGCCACCACGGTCAATAACAGCCTGCTGGCGCAGCAGGCAAAATTGATGACGCCACGCGGCAGCGTCACCGTCGATACGCGCACCAACGCTCTGCTGCTGCGTGATACTCCTGCCGCATTGCAGCAGGCCGCACAGTGGGTGCAGGCACTGGATGTGCCGCTGGAGCAGATAGAGCTGGCGGCACATATTGTCACCATCAGCGAAGAGAATCTGCGTGAGCTGGGCGTCAGCTGGGGAATG
The DNA here is from genome assembly GCF_017875465.1 of Winslowiella toletana. Lineage (NCBI taxonomy): Bacteria > Pseudomonadati > Pseudomonadota > Gammaproteobacteria > Enterobacterales > Erwiniaceae > Winslowiella > Winslowiella toletana. The sequence goes on along the minus strand of NZ_JAGGMQ010000001.1, from coordinate 1,975,723 downwards.
AGCAGTGAAGAGCAGATCACCCGTGCGTTACGCACCAGCCAGCTAGGTATCGACCTCGGCGTCAGCAAACCGACTTTTACCGCCGGCTTTCATCTTGCCCGCCTCGACGGTCGCCTGCTCGACCTGGAACTCAGCGCGCTGGAGCGCGAGAACCAGATCGAAATTATCGCCAGTCCGCGCCTGTTTACCTCCCATCAACAGCCCGCCAGCATCAAGCAGGGCACGGAAATCCCCTATGAAGTCTCCAGCGGCAGCAATGGCGCCACCACCATTGAGTTTAAAGAGGCGGTGCTGGGGATGGAAGTGACGCCATCGGTGCAACCGAATGAGCGGATTATGCTGAAATTGCGTATCAGTCAGAACGTGCCGGGGCGTAACCTGCACAGTGGTGAAATCGAGGTGCTGACGATTGATAAGCAGGAAATCGAAACACAGATTAGCCTTAAAGATGGTCAGACTCTGGCGCTGGGCGGCATTTTCCAGCAGCAGAACACCACCGGGCGCGATAAGGTGCCGCTACTGGGGGATATTCCGCTGTTGGGCGCACTGTTTCGTCATGATGTACGTCAGCAGAAGCGACGTGAGCTGGTGATTTTTATTACGCCGCGACTGATCCGTGACGAATGATGCTTTTTTGCCAGGAAAGCATCCAACCTGGACGTTTTTTCGTTGATTGCTAACATATGCGTTTGACGCAAGGGCGGATTTAGCTTACAAGGTTTAGCGATTTTGAATATTAGGCCATCGCGCCTGTTGCAGAGAATGCAATATACCCAAAATAATTCGGGTTGCATCGAGGCGGCAACTGAGCGAATCCGCAGGAGCATAGATTACTATGTGACTGAGGGTGAGTGAAGGCAGCCAGCACAGAGGCAACCTGAAGTATGAAGGGTATTAACCGTTTTATATCGCGCTGAAGTAGCGTTCCGATGCATCTGAAATCGGTCAGATAAATAAAGCGGACTGAAACGCGCAAATGCACGCGCAGTGAGCAGGCAATTTATTCGGTTGCCAAACTACCTTGAGTGTTGAGATAATTTTCAGTCTGACTCTCGAACTATCGCTCATGAGGTTTCAGTTCATGTCCCGCCAGCGGCAACATCGTTGAACGCGGGGTAACATCAACGAATTGTCTTAGTAATACCGAAAAAATGGCAGAGAAACGCAATATCTTTCTGGTTGGGCCTATGGGTGCCGGCAAAAGCACTATTGGTCGTCAGTTAGCTCAGCAACTCAATATGGAGTTTTTCGACTCCGATCAAGAAATTGAGCGACGTACCGGAGCGGATGTGGGCTGGGTGTTCGACGTTGAAGGCGAAGAAGGCTTTCGTGATCGCGAAGAAAAAATCATCAATGAACTCACCGAAAAACAGGGCATTGTGCTGGCAACAGGCGGCGGCTCTGTAAAATCACGTGAAACCCGTAATCGTCTGTCCGCCCGTGGCGTAGTGGTGTATCTGGAAACCACTATTGAGAAACAACTGGCTCGTACGCAACGTGATAAAAAGCGTCCGCTGCTGCAGGTTGATTCGCCACCGCGTGAAGTGCTGGAAGCTTTAGCGAATGAACGCAATCCTCTGTATGAAGAGATTGCGGATGTGACCATTCGCACTGATGATCAGAGCGCCAAAGTAGTGGCTAATCAGATCATTAATATGTTGGAAAAGAACTGATTAGCGTAAACGCGTTGAAAGGGTGACGTGCTGCTCAGAGACGGTCAGAACCAGCAACAGTATGCGGCTTATCTCCGATGGGTGTGCATCTGACGCTGGTTTGACGCCGAATCGATACGCGCGGCCGATTTCAACTCAGTTGTAAAAACCTGCCCATGCTATGGGCAACGCATATAGGGTTATACAGCGTCATGGAGAGGATCACCGTCACTCTGGGGGAGAGAAGTTACCCCATCACCATCGCTGCCGGACTGTTTAACGATCCGGCTTCTTTTTGGCCGCTGAAGGCGGGCGATCAGACTATGCTGGTGACGAACCAGACGTTGGCTCCTCTCTATCTGGACAAGCTGCGTAACCTGCTGGAAAGCGCCGGTGTAAAGGTCGATCAGGTCATTCTGCCTGATGGCGAGCAGTATAAAACCCTGTCCGTGATGGACGAGGTGTTCACCGCGTTACTGGAAAAACCGCACGGTCGTGATACCACCTTAATCGCCCTCGGTGGCGGGGTGATTGGCGACCTGACCGGTTTCGCCGCCGCCAGCTATCAACGCGGCGTGCGCTTTATTCAGGTGCCGACCACGCTTTTATCTCAGGTCGACTCCTCTGTTGGCGGCAAAACGGCCGTCAATCATCCCCTTGGCAAAAATATGATCGGCGCTTTTTACCAGCCAGCTTCGGTGGTGATCGATCTTGACTGCCTGCAGAGTCTGCCGCCGCGCGAACTGGCTTCGGGGCTGGCGGAAGTAATCAAATACGGCATTATTCTCGACGCTGACTTCTTTGACTGGCTGGAGCAGAACCTTGATGCTCTTCTGGCGCTGGATGGCGTGGCGATGGCGTATTGCATTCGTCGTTGCTGCGAACTGAAAGCGGAAGTGGTGGCGGCTGATGAGCGCGAAACCGGCCTGCGCGCACTGCTGAATCTTGGTCATACCTATGGCCATGCGATTGAAGCGCATATGGGCTATGGCAACTGGCTGCATGGCGAAGCGGTATCCGCCGGCATGGTGATGGCGGCGCGCACCGCAGAACGTCTCGGCCAGTTCAGTTCAGCCGATACCGATCGCATTATTACTTTACTGAAGCGCGCAGGATTACCGGTAGAGGGGCCACAGAGCATGCAGTCCCATGACTATCTGCCGCATATGATGCGCGATAAAAAAGTGCTGGCCGGTGAACTGCGTCTGGTATTACCGCTCGCAATCGGCAAAGCCGAAGTGCGTGGTGGGGTTGCCCATGATATCGTGCTGGCAGCGATTGAAGATTGCCAGAAATCGTAGGGGCGGCGTTCTCGCCGCGCCTGTTCAGCTAACGTAGCTGCAACGTTAAGTACTAATGATGTAAACGCTGCCCCGGATGCGGGCGGCGGATGCCGTTAAACGGGAGGAGGTTGTAATGGACGAGTTTAAACCGGAAGACGAGTTAAAACCTGACACCAGTGACCGCCGTCCTGTGCGGTCGCGCAAAACGTCTTCTGCGCCGAAGGTTGCGATTTCCCGTCAGCATATGATGATGGGGATTGGTATCCTGGTTCTGCTGCTGTTAGTGATTGGCATTGGCTCGGCGCTTAACGGCCCTGGCGATGATCAGAAAGCTCAGCAGCCGGTCAGCGGTAACACCAGCAATGCTGGCAATGCGCCTTCAGGTGGCGAAAAGAGCATCGACCTTTCCGGTTCTTCCTCAATCAGCGGTCAGCCTGCCGGGCAGCAGCCAGCAGCGGATACCGCTGCGAACTCCGCTGGCAATAGTCAGCAGATTAGCGTGCCGCCTGTCTCCCCGACGCCAACCCAAGCCGAACCGGTGCAGACGCCGCCAGGCCAGCAGCGTGTGGAGCTGCCAGGTGACCTGAACAGTGCGCTCTCTTCTCAGCAGGATCAGGTGAATGCAGCGGCACAGGGCGCAACCAACAGCGGCAGTTCATTGCCTACGGCACCAGCAACGGTAGCCAGTGGTCAGCAGAACCAGGCTACGTCGCCAGCGAGTAAGCCAGCACAGCATCCGGCGACGGCGCAGCAGCATAAACCAGCAGCAACACATAAACCGACAGCCAGTAAACCTGCGGCGCAACCGGCCAGCAAAACGGCGGCGACGGCCAGCCATACCCCGGCAACCAGCAGCAGCGCATCCGCCCCTGGCGGCAACTACACGTTGCAGCTGAGCAGTGCTTCACGCTCTGATACGCTGAATGCCTGGGCTAAAAAACAGAATCTGGCGGGTTATCACGTGTATAAAACCACGCGTAACGGCCAGCCATGGTATGTGCTGGTCAGCGGTTCTTACGCCACACCTGCGGATGCTAAACGCGCTGTTGCTGCGTTACCTGCTGAGGTTCGTGCCCAGAGTCCCTGGGTCAAACCGGTCAGTCAGGTGAAAAAGGAATCCGTTAATTAATCTGTCGGCGCCGTGACAGCACGGCGCCAGAATCAAATTTAAGCGCAGATATGCTGCCGTACCCTGACTACTTCGAGCTGCATCAAGGCGGCAAGTGAACGAATCCCGATGAGCGTCGTAATCTACGTGATTCGGGTGAGTGAACGCAGCCAACAAAGATGCAGCTTGAAGTAGACAGGTAGAAATCCACAGCCAGAAGAGTAAAAGCAATAACCACGGCATGAAAAAAAATCGCGCTTTTTTGAAATGGGCGGGGGGGAAATACCCGCTGCTGGATGATATTCGACACCATCTCCCACAGGGAGAGTGTTTAGTTGAGCCTTTTGTTGGCGCCGGATCGGTGTTTCTTAATACCGATTATGAGCGCTACATTCTGGCGGATATCAACAGCGACCTGATTAATCTCTATAACATCGTCAAAACCCGCACCGTTGAGTTTATCAATGACGCACGCCAGCTGTTTACGCCGGAAGCGAACGATGCGGAGTTTTTCTATGCGCGACGCACCGAGTTTAACGCCAGCCAGGATCCCTATCGCCGCGCGGTGCTGTTTACCTGGCTGAATCGCCACTGCTATAACGGCTTATGCCGCTACAACCTCAGCGGTGAGTTCAATGTGCCCTTTGGCCGCTACCGTAAACCCTACTTCCCGGAAGATGAGTTGTACTGGTTTGCTGAGCGCGCGCAAAAAGCCACCTTTGTCTGCGAATCTTACGATGTTACCCTGACTAACGCGCGTGCGGGTTCGGTGGTCTATTGTGACCCGCCGTATGCACCGCTGTCGGCCACGGCGAATTTCACTGCCTATCACACCAACAGCTTCAGTATGCGTGAGCAGCAGCATCTGGCAGAACTGGCGACAAAGCTGTGGCAGGAGAGTGGTATTCCGGTGCTTATCTCGAATCATGATACGGCGTTGACGCGCCTCTGGTATCAGGATGCGCAATTGCATGTAGTGAAAGCGCGGCGCTCCATCAGTCGCAGCATTAGTGGTCGCAGTAAAGTGGACGAAATACTGGCGCTGTACAGTTAGCTTGTTTCGTCCGCGACCTGAGAATTAACTCTGCCTGCTTGTGGTTGCCACAGGCGCACAAATTGGGAGAAACGGATGAAACGATTTTTACTGGCCCCATCAATTCTGGCTGCGGACTTTGCCCGTCTGGGCGAAGATACTGCGAAAGCACTGGCTGCGGGTGGTGATGTAGTACATTTCGACGTGATGGATAATCACTACGTACCCAATCTGACCATGGGGCCAATGGTACTGAAGGCGCTGCGCGACTACGGTATCACTGCGCCCATCGATGTGCATCTGATGGTGAAGCCGGTCGACAGCCTGATCCCGGAGTTCGCTAAAGCGGGCGCCAGCTATATCACTTTCCATCCTGAAGCCTCTCAGCATGTCGATCGCTCACTGCAGCTGATCAAAGAGCATGGTTGTAAAGCCGGACTGGTGTTCAATCCGGCAACGCCACTAAGCTACCTCGATTATGTGATGGATAAAGTGGATATCATTCTGCTGATGTCGGTCAATCCGGGCTTTGGCGGGCAATCATTTATTCCGGCGACGCTGGATAAACTGCGTCAGGCGCGCAAGCTGATCGATAACAGCGGTTACGATATTCGTCTGGAAGTGGATGGCGGCGTGAAGATCGATAATATCGGCGAAATCGCTGCTGCCGGTGCCGATATGTTTGTCGCCGGATCGGCGATCTTCGGCCATCCTGATTACAAAAAAGTGATCGACGATATGCGCAATGAACTGGAGAAATCGCACCATGGCTCATTTCACTGATATTCGCGCACTGGCGTTCGATCTTGACGGTACCCTGGTTGACAGTGCGCCGGGTCTGGCGAGCGCGCTCGATCAGGCATTACAGGCCATGCAGTTACCGGCGGCGGGTGTTGAGCGTATCTCCACCTGGATTGGTAACGGTGCGGATATTATGGTCGAACGTGCGCTGAGCTGGGCGTTGGGTCAGCCACCGCATGAAGATCAGGCGCGCGATGCCCGGGTGCTGTTTGATAAATTCTATGCACAAACCGTAGAGAGCGGCAGCACGCTGTTTCCGCATGTTGCCAGCACGCTGGTGGCACTGAGCGCGCGCAATATTCCGCTGGCGGTAGTCACTAATAAGCCGACCCCGTTTGTTGCACCTTTGCTGCAATCGCTGGGTATTGCCCAACATTTCTCGCTGATTATCGGCGGTGATGATGTGGTGGTGAAGAAGCCGCATCCGGCGCCGCTGTTTTTAGTGCTGGGAACCTTTGGCTTACTGCCGCAGGAGTTGCTGTTTGTTGGTGACTCGCGCAATGATATTCTGGCGGCGCAGGCGGCGGGTTGCCCCTGTGTTGGCATGACCTTCGGTTATAACTATGGTGAATCGATCACTACCAGCAATCCGGGGCTCGCTCTGGACGATTTTAACGATCTTCTGCCCGCATTAGGGCTGTAATTATCAGGATAGCAAAGCATGAGCAAACCCATCGTATTTAGCGGCGCACAGCCTTCAGGTGAACTGACCATTGGTAACTACATGGGTGCGCTACGTCAGTGGGTACAGCTGCAGGATGATTTTCACTGCATCTACTGTATCGTTGACCTGCACGCCATTACCGTCCGTCAGGACCCGGTTGCGCTGCGTAAAGCAACGCTGGATACGCTGGCGCTGTATCTGGCCTGCGGCATCGACCCGAGCAAAAGCACCATTTTTGTTCAGTCCCATGTGCCGGAGCACACTCAGCTGAGCTGGATCCTGAACTGCTACGCTTATTTCGGTGAGCTAAGCCGTATGACGCAGTTTAAGGATAAATCGACCCGCTACGAAGAGAATATCAATGCCGGTCTGTTTGACTATCCGGTGCTGATGGCGGCCGATATCCTGCTGTATCAGACCAATCAGGTGCCGGTGGGCGAAGATCAGAAGCAGCACCTGGAGCTGAGCCGTGATATTGCCAGCCGTTTTAACGCGCTGTATGGCGATATCTTTAAAGTGCCTGAGCCGTTTATTCCAAAATCCGGTGCGCGCGTAATGTCACTGCTGGAGCCAACCAAAAAGATGTCCAAGTCTGACGATAACCGCAATAACGTTATCGGCCTGCTGGAAGATCCGAAATCGGTGGTGAAAAAGATTAAACGCGCAGTGACCGACTCCGAAGAGCCACCAGTGGTGCGTTATGACATCAAAGAGAAGGCGGGGGTATCTAACCTGCTGGATATTCTCTCCGGGGTGACTGGCAAAACCATCGCCGAGCTGGAGCAGGAGTTTGAAGGCAAAATGTATGGCCATCTGAAAGGCGCGGTGGCTGACGCGGTATCCGGCATGCTGACGGATCTGCAGGCGCGCTTCCACAGCGTCCGCAACGATGAAGCTTTCCTTGAGCAGGTGATGCGTGATGGCGCAGCCAAAGCGCGTGCCCATGCCCAGCAAACGCTGAAGAAAGTATATGAAGCGGTCGGCTTTGTCGCCCAGCCGTAAAAGTCCATCCCGCGGGCGGCGAGAACGCCGCCCCTGCATTAGACTGGTTTCGTAGGGGGCGGCGTTCTCGTCGCCCGTTGCAATGATTTGCATTGGAGCCAGTGTAAGGCGGCGAAGACATTTTCCTCGGGAGGTTTTGCATGCGTTCTGCTCAGTTGAAAGGGATCAATAACCTGCGTCTGCCGGGGCGTGACGGCCGGTGGCAAATCGCTATCGACGATGGCAAAATCACACGGATTACGCCGCAGCCGCAGAACAGCGAGCAGGATGCTGACATGCTGGATGCGGAAGGCGGACTGGCGTATCCGCCCTTTGTCGAACCGCATATTCATCTGGATACCACGCAGACGGCAGGTGAACCGGCATGGAACCAGTCCGGTACGCTATTTGAAGGCATCGAGCGCTGGGCCGAGCGTAAAGCCACCCTTACCCACGAAGATGTGAAACAGCGGGCGAAGCAGACTCTGAAGTGGCAGATTGCCAATGGCATTCAGTATGTACGCACGCACGTTGATGTTTCCGATCCGACGCTGACCGCCCTGAAGGCGATGCTGGAAGTCAAAGCAGAAATGGCGCCGTGGGTGGCAGTGCAAATCGTCGCATTCCCCCAGGAGGGCATTCTCTCCTATCCCGATGGTGAAGCCTTGCTGGAAGAGGCGTTGCGCCTTGGCGCCGATGTGATTGGCGCGATCCCGCATTTTGAATTCACCCGTGAATATGGTGTGGAGTCACTGCATAAAGCCTTTGCGCTGGCTAACAAATATCAGCGGCTGGTGGATGTGCATTGCGATGAGATCGATGATGAGCAGTCGCGTTTTGTGGAAACGGTCGCCGCGCTGGCGCTACGTGACCAGATGGGCGCGCGGGTTACCGCCAGTCATACCACCGCCATGCACTCCTATAATGGCGCTTATACCTCGCGTTTATTCCGCCTGCTTAAGCTTTCCGGTATTAATTTTGTCGCCAATCCACTGGTGAATATCCATCTGCAGGGGCGCTTTGACAGCTATCCGAAACGGCGCGGTATCACTCGGGTGAAAGAGATGCTGGAGGCGGAGATTAATGTCTGCTTTGGCCATGATGACGTCTTTGACCCCTGGTATCCGCTTGGCACCGGCAATATGTTGCAGGTTTTGCATATGGGACTGCATGTCTGTCAGCTGATGGGATATGGCCAGATCGATAGCGGAATTGATCTGATTACCCATCATAGTGCACAAACCATGCAGCTGGACGATTACGGCATTGAGGTGGGAAACAGCGCTAATCTGGTGATTCTGGCGGCGGAGAGCGGATTTGATGCGGTGCGACGTCAGGTCGCCACGCGCTATTCAATACGTCACGGACGGGTGATTGCCGCGACTAAACCAGCACAGAGTGAGATCTTTCTGGAAGAGCGGGAAACGGTGAGTTTCCGGCGTTAGTGGCTGGCAAGGGCGGCGTTATCGCCGCCCTTGTCGTGGTTAATGTGTAACATGCCCGTGACTGCGATGCTTCGTTACAAAGCCCAGCAGCAGACACATCACAAATACCACCGCATACAGGCCGTTTGAGGTAGCCAGCGCCGCATGTGCGCCGCCCTCAGCCACAATCGGGCCGGTAACCACAAAGGTCAGCATGGTGCCGACGGTGCCGCAGGTCAGGATAAAGTTCACCAGCTTCGGTGAGGACACTTTGGTCTGCAGTGAACCGAGCGTAATAATGGTGGTGTAAATCGCGCTGGAGCTAAAGCCCAGAATCATAATGATCCACTTCAGCATTGACGCATCGTTACTGCTGACAAACCAGTACATCAGCAGGGTCGCCAGACCCGCCAGCACCAGCAGAATGCGTTGCAGATCGAAGAAGCGCAGCACAAAGCTAAACACCCACATGCCCACCATATAGGCCGTCCAGAAGTTACCAACCAGCTGACCGGCGCTGACGATATCCATGCCCATGGTTTTGGTGGCGTATTCCGGCACCCAGGAGATAAAGCCCAGCTGACCCAGGATATAGCAGAGCGCCGCAACCGACAGGAACAGCACGCCGACGCCCCATTTTTCTTTCGCCACTGGCTTGTCGCTGTGCGCCTGTTTACCCAGCGCCGGGAAATCAGTGATCAGCGTCAGGGCAAAAATCGCCACATAGATCAGACCGATGCAGGCATACACCCAGTACCATGGCAAATGACGCGCCAGCAAGACCCCGGCAATAATCGGGAAAATGGTGCCCGCCATGCTGAAGAAGGAGTCGGTAAACAGCAGGCGTGAGCCGCGCTGACGTCCTTCATACAGATGGGTGATCAGGAAAGTGCCGATCGACATGGTGATACCGCTGACCACGCCCAGAACAAACATGCACAGCGAGAAGATGCTCAGGTTATGGCTGGTCATCAGGCCTGCAACGGCGAGGATCATCAACACAAAGCCGAAGATCAGCTGGCGTTTCAGCGGTACGATCTCCATCAGCCAGGCATTAAGGAAAATAGCGATCAGAATACCGGCATTCAGGAAGGTAAAGGTGTTGCTCATCTGCGATACCGGCAGCTGGAAATACTCTGCGATATTGCCCATTACCATCCCGGTGACAATCACCAGTGCGCCAGTCAATGCATAGGAAAAAAAGCTAATCCAGGTAAGCAAGAGTCGATTACGATTTGTCATTATGGAGACCTGTGAGTCGATGGATCCTGTAGCCCGTTAGCCCAGGGAGACACCGGAATTGTAAAGTTATATGTGATCCGTTTAAACATATATTGAAATATGCGCAACCGATTGCACTAAAAACGTGATGAACATCACTAATAGCGGTGGTTACAACTTGTCTTATTGACTCTGTGGGCTAAGTAAATATAGGTAAAACGCTGGCTCTTATATAACAGCCTCTTTACAATCAATATCGATTTTTGAGCTTGTGGCCCCCAGTAAGGAATCTTTCATGTTGAAACGTACTCTGACAGCAATTGCGACAGTTCTCGCGCTGTCCACTCTTTCGGCCTCGGCATTTGCCGCAAAAGGCGATACACATGTGCTGTTAACCACTTCGGCTGGCAATATTGAACTCGAACTTGATAACCAAAAAGCCCCGATTTCGGTGAAAAACTTTGTTGATTACGTCAATAATGGTTTCTACAACAACACCACTTTCCATCGCGTGATCCCTGGTTTTATGTTGCAGGGCGGCGGTTTCACTGCTGATTTACAGCAGAAGTCGGTAAATCCGCCGATTAAGAACGAAGCTGACAACGGCTTACGTAACGTACGCGGCTCAATTGCCATGGCGCGTACCGCAGAGAAAGACAGTGCCACCAGCCAGTTCTTTATTAACATCGCGGATAACGCCTTCCTCGATCACGGTCAGCGTGATTTCGGTTACGCGGTATTCGGTAAAGTTGTTAAAGGGATGGATGTTGCCGATAAAATTTCGCAGGTGAAAACCGACAACGTGGGTCCATACCAGAATGTGCCGACTACGCCGGTGGTGATCCTCTCCGCTAAAGTCCTGCCTTAATACCTCCACCGCCGCAGCTTCGCGGCGGTTTGCTTTCGGCCTTCTATACTAAGGGGAGACCCTGGCGGTAACGGAGGCCCTGTGAATCAGAAACTGACCGAAAAACAGAAGGCGGCATTGTGGCTGCAGTATCACAATGCCAATTTTCAGGCCAGCAATCGGCTGGAAGGCTACGAGATTGAAACGGTCACGCTCTCTCCGGCCGAAGCAGCAGAACGCCTGAAAACGCTGAGGAGGCATTATGAGCGCTAACGCCATGTCCGAACGCGATCCCTACTTCTGGCAGGATATCAGAGTGCTGAAAAATCGCCTGCAGATCCGCGAAGCGCACCGGCTGCAACAGGCCGAACTGGAGCTAAGCGCGCTGCGTGCGGCGACCATTGAGCTGGGCGCGGCAGGCTTCGGTTTTCCCCATCTGCGCGCCCTGCATCGCACGCTGTTTCAGGATCTCTATGACTGGGCCGGTGAGTTGCGTCATATCGATATCTATATGGATGACACGCCGTTCTGCCATTTTGAATATATCGAGAAAGAGGGCAATGCTCTGATGGCGGCGCTGGAGGCGGAAAATAATCTGGCGGATCTGCCGTACGATCAATTTATTGCCCGTCTGGCGCATTACTATTGTGAAATCAACATGCTGCATCCGTTCCGTGATGGTAACGGACGCGCACAGCGGCTGTTCTTCGAGCAACTGGCGCTGCATGCGGGTTATCTGATTCAGTGGCAATATGCTGACCGTGATAGCTGGCTGAAAGCCAATCGTGATGGCGTAAGTGGCGATCTGCGGGGTTTAAGCGATATCTTCGGCAAAGTGGTCAGCACACCAGAGTAAGATGCTAGAATGGCCGCGTGTTAATTTCGCTATTTAACCCGGAACCAGAATGCTGCTGCTGATCGATAACTACGATTCCTTTACCTGGAATCTTTACCAATACTTCTGCGAACTGGGCAGTGAGGTCTGTGTTCGTCGTAATGACCAGATTACGCTGGACGAGATTGCGGCTTTGCAGCCTGCGCATCTGGTGATCTCTCCGGGTCCCTGTACTCCTGATGAATCAGGTATCTCTTTAGCGGCTATCCGCCATTTTGCCGGCAAACTGCCGATTCTCGGCGTCTGTCTTGGCCACCAGGCCATTGCGCAGGCGTTTGGCGCGCGGGTGGTCCGGGCGCGTCAGGTAATGCATGGCAAGACTTCGGCGATTGAGCATCATGATCGCGGGGTGTTTAGTGGTTTAAATCATCCGCTGACGGTGACGCGCTATCATTCACTGATTGTTGAGCAACAATCGTTGCCGGATTGTTTTGAAGTGACCGCCTGGAGCCTGCGCGATCAGCAGCCTGATGAGATTATGGGCTTGCGCCACAAGACCCTGCCGCTGGAAGGCGTGCAGTTTCATCCGGAAAGCATTCTCAGTGAACAGGGGCATCAGCTGCTCGATAATTTCCTGAAACAGTAAGTTTACGTTTGCCTTTACGTGATTTTTTATGCATATTTTGTGATTATTATTTCACGTATCCATAACGTAGAATCAGACGAGGTAGTGAATGGCAGCGGAAAAGATGACGGTTACACGCGCAACATTTGATGAGGTTATTTTGCCTGTTTATGCACCAGCGCAGTTTGTGCCGGTGAAAGGCAAGGGCAGCCGCGTGTGGGATCAGCAGGGTAAAGAATATATCGATTTCTCCGGTGGTATCGCGGTAACCGCACTGGGTCACTGTCATCCGGCGCTGGTCGAAACGTTGAAAAGCCAGGGTGAAACGCTGTGGCACACCAGTAACGTCTTTACTAACGAGCCGGCGCTGCGACTGGCCAGCAAGCTGATTGCCGCCACTTTTGCCGATCGCGTGTTCTTTGGCAACTCCGGTGCTGAAGCTAACGAAGCCGCATTTAAGCTGGCGCGTTACTACGCCGCCAGTCGTCACAGCCCGTATAAAAGCAAGATTATCGCTTTCCATAACGCTTTCCATGGCCGCACGCTGTTTACCGTTTCTGTCGGTGGACAACCAAAATATTCTGATGGCTTTGGCCCGAAACCAGCGGATATCGTGCATGTACCGTTTAACGATCTGGCGGCGGTAAAAGCGGTGATTGATGATCACACCTGCGCCATTGTTGTGGAGCCGATTCAGGGCGAAGGCGGCGTGATGCCCGCTACCCCTGAATTTATTCAGGGACTGCGTGAACTCTGTGACCAGCATCAAGCCCTGCTGGTATTCGATGAAGTGCAGAGCGGGATGGGGCGCAGCGGTAAACTGTTCGCCTATGAGCACTATGGTATAGCGCCGGATATTCTGACCACCGCCAAAGCGCTGGGGGGCGGTTTCCCGGTAAGTGCGATGCTGACCACCAACGAAATTGCCGCGGTGATGGCGCCTGGCGTACATGGCACCACCTACGGCGGTAATCCATTAGCCTGTGCGATTGCCGAAACTGCGCTGGATATTATTAATAGCGATGAAGTGCTGAGTGGCGTGGAAACCCGTCGTCAGCAGTTTGTTGCGGCGTTAAAAGCTATCGACGCGAAGCTGGATCTGTTTAGCGATATCCGTGGTAAAGGTCTGCTGATTGGCGCCGAGCTGAAGCCGCAGCATACCGGTAAAGCGCGCGATATTCTCAATGCTGCGGCGGCAGAAGGGGTGATGATCCTGAATGCCGGTACGGACGTAATTCGTTTTGCGCCATCACTGGTGATTGAGCCGACCGATATCACCGAAGGGATGGCGCGTTTTGCGCTGGCGGTGGAGAAGGTGTTAGCTAAGTAATTGACTGAAGGGCGGCGTAATCGCCGCTCGTTAAGATTTGCGCAATTTCCTTACCAGCCACTGCCCATGTTGTGGCCGCTGGCTCCACGCCAGCGATGAGATGGTATGCATCACCCCCAGATGGCCGAGTATACGTTTCACATGACGTTCCATGATCGTCGTCGGCCCCTGTTCGGCATTCTCCGGCGCTTCCAGAATATTGCTATCCGATCCCGGACCGTCATACTCCAGCCGTTGCTGACAGCGTTGCAACGCAATCTCGCAGGATTGCAGATAGCGCTCGGCCAGCGCAGGCGTCAGCATAGTATGTTCACGCGCCAGAATGGTCATGGCGTTGATATGCTCGACAATAAACTGGCTGTGCGTCACCCATAATTTCATATCCGACAGGTAACGGTCGTTAAAGCCAGGTTCCTGCATCGCCTGATTAAGCGAGTTAAACAGCGCATTATGCGCCTGATTGACCCGCATCCGCTGGTAAGCCAGTTTATCGGCGCTCTGTTCGCTGCCCAGTAACATTTGCAGGGCATCCTGATAGGTGCCGAGCGCATCGTGGGCGTTGCGGCGCATTAAGCCGCTCTGCCACTGCGGCCACAGCCAGACCATACCGCCAAAGGCGATCAGACAGCCCATGATGGTATCCAGCAGACGCGGCAACAGGAATTGCGAACCGGCAAGGGTCAGCAATTGCAGCGAGTACACCGCAGTGACGGTAAAACCAATGGTGGCCCAGCCATAATATTTGCGGATAAACAGATAGCTCACCAGCGTAATCCCCAGCATCGCCAGCAATACCCAGCCTTCCGCCACATTAAAGCGTAGCGTGGCCGCTGCAATAACCAGTCCCGCCAGCGTGCCCAGCGCACGGTGCTGGATACGTACCCGCGTGGCGCTGTAACCATTCTGGCTGACAAACATAATTGTCATCAGGATCCAGTAGGGTTTAGGAATATTAAAAAACAGTGCCATTGAGCTGCCAAACATCAGCATTACCGCAAAGCGCGCCGCAGTGCGCAGCGCCGATGACTTCAGCGACAGATAGCTTTTCAGCGCCGGAATGACCGGCAGACGACGCTGGCGATCCGCCATCAGATCGCGTTGATAGAGTGGCCGCTGGGTGCGTAGCACGCGCGCAATGCGACTGAAATGGTAATAGCAGAAGTTGCCCACCGGATTTTCGCTGTGCTGGCGCGCGATCTTCTCCAGCGCCTGCAACTGCTTATCCATGGAGAAGCGTTCGGGCAGCTTATGGTAAAGAATATCATCGGCCAGCTGCCGCAGCCGCGCGGCAATGACCTGCGCGTTCCAGCGGATAACCGCTTCGGCATGGCTCTGCTCCACCAGTTTCTGCACCTCTTCTGGCTGATGCAGGCTGACCGCAATATGTTCCTGCAGGTCCAGCGCGACCTGAAAGGCGCGCGTCAGGCGCTTATGGTGGTTGTCACGGTTCGCTGACAGCATATGCATCTGCTGATAGCAGTTGGTAATCAGATCGACGGCTTTCTGCTGACGCGCCAGCAGCGGCGGCAGCGCTTTTTCCGGATCGGTCAGTTTAGTCAGCATGCTGTATTTAGCGTCGCAGTAATCCGCCAGTTCGCGATACAGCAAGCTAAGGGACTCACGCATCGGTTGCTCTTTCCACAGCCAGAACCACAACCAGTTGAATGCGCCATACCAGATGGTGCCGAGGATATACAGCAACGGCGGTTGCCAGATGGGCATATGGCCGATCAGGCTAAGGGTGAAAATCCCGGCAATTAATGAAGCGGGCAGCAGGCGGGCGTGCAACGGGCTGATTTCACCAAGGAAACCGAGCAGCATCGCCATGGTAAACAGAATTGCTGGCAGTGGAATGCTGTGTTGCGTCATCCACTGGATCAGAAAGCTGCTAAGGGCAAACAGGCCGCCGCCAATAATCAGCCGTTTGAAAAAGCGTTTATGGGGCGTATCCAGACCGGCGATATTGCAACAGGCGGGAACTAACGAGAACAACAGACCCTGTTGTAAGCCTCCGAGCAGCAGACCGATCGCCACAGGTAAACACAGCACCAGCGTTTGCCGCAGTGCGTAGTTGACTTCCGGGTGATAGATAATTCTCCGCCACATCAGGTGATCACAACATAAAAAAACGGCGCGATCGCGAGTGCATCACGCCGTGAGTTCAGTTTGATTTAACGTGTGCCATACACGACGATGGTTTTGCCGTGTGCCGAAATCAGATTCTGATCTTCCAGCATTTTTAAGATACGGCCAACGGTTTCACGTGAACAGCCAACGATCTGGCCAATCTCCTGACGGGTGATTTTGATTTGCATCCCGTCAGGGTGAGTCATCGCATCTGGCTGTTTCGCCAGATTAAGCAGAGTCTGGGCAATGCGGCCCGTCACATCAAGGAAAGCTAAATTGCCCACTTTCTCTGACGTCACCTGCAGACGGCGAGCCATCTGAGAAGAGAGACGCATCAAAATATCCGGGTTAACCTGAATCAGCTGACGGAATTTTTTATAAGAAATTTCAGCCACTTCGCAGGCGGTTTTTGCCCGAACCCAGGCACTACGCTCCTGACCTTCTTCAAACAGGCCAAGCTCGCCGATGAAATCTCCCTGGTTAAGATAGGAGAGGATCATCTCTTTGCCTTCTTCATCCTTGATCAGCACAGCTACAGCGCCTTTAACGATGTAGTAGAGCGTTTCTGCTTTTTCACCTTGGTGAATCAGCGTACTTTTGGATGGATATTTGTGAATATGGCAATGTGACAGGAACCATTCGAGAGTAGGGTCTGTTTGCGGTTTGCCGAGAACCATTCGCTTTTATCCTCTGTTGTAATCGTGCCCTAATAACAGGGGGATTCGTTCCCTGCAGGCGTTGAAATATTCAAGCGTTTTCCCATCAGGAAAGTTGTCCGGGCTTCTGTTCAGAGCTTAGCTCATAATGTCGTCCCGCTTTCGTCGTGCAGACAAATGCCGACGAAAATATTACAGCTTTGTTTGTAGCACAGCTTTCAACAAGTGTCTCCTGTTGTCTCGTTTCAGCATGACGTGCATCGCTCTCGTTGCCGTTTTTTCGCTTCCGGCGTACTCTGAAGCTAACTGAATGAATTAGGGGATAATGTTATGCAGGCACGAGTGAAGTGGGTAGAAGGGCTGACATTTTTAGGAGAATCCGCATCTGGTCATCAGGTGCTGATGGACGGTAATGCGGGTGATAAAGCGCCAAGTCCAATGGAGATGGTGTTAATGTCGGCGGGAGGATGCAGCGCGATTGATGTGGTTTCTATCCTGCAAAAAGGGCGCAACGATGTGACTGACTGTGAGGTTAAACTGACTTCTGAACGTCGTGAAGAAGCGCCGCGAATTTTTACCCATATCAACCTGCATTTTATTGTCAGTGGCAAAGCGCTGAGTGACAAAGCG
Organism: Winslowiella toletana; assembly: GCF_017875465.1. Taxonomy (NCBI): domain Bacteria; kingdom Pseudomonadati; phylum Pseudomonadota; class Gammaproteobacteria; order Enterobacterales; family Erwiniaceae; genus Winslowiella; species Winslowiella toletana. The sequence goes on along the minus strand of NZ_JAGGMQ010000001.1, from coordinate 1,958,506 downwards.
GTAGCGCGTGCGGTTGATCTGTCGGCAGAGAAATACTGCTCGGTGGCGATTATGCTGGGTAAAGGGGTGGAAATCACCCATAGTTACGAAGTGATTGCACTCTAGTTCTCTGCGTCGCTAACAGGACCCTGACCGGGTCCTGTTCTGTTTTATATATCGCACTGTTTTTTGATATCCCAACCGGAAGCGGATTCCGTGCCTCTGGCGCCGCTGGCTGTCATCTCCCAGTATTGTTGCCCTACTTTTCCGGCCCGGAATTTATAACTTATCGCAACTTTAGAGCCATGTCCGCTGCCATGGTAGTAAGCTGAAGTGATTAACACATCCTGCAGAGTGATACGCAGATACTCAACCTGTCCGTCATTGGCGTGGCAAGTGGAGATTTCAACTTTCTCAATCGGCTTGCCGTTTGACATATAGCGCATAATGGCGGGTGTCGCCTTATCCACCATGGTTTGCACATGCAGGTCCTGATACTCCACGCGTCCAATCGTGCCGCCCTGGCTATTCACTGGCTGGTTCGCGCTCCACTCAAATGAACTGATGGTGATCCAGCCTTTATGGTTCGCATCCTGCGATTCTCCCTCAATACCCTGAATTTTCATATAGATATCGCTATTCATCCTTGCTCCTTAGCGTGGGTTTAACTGGATTGATATTGGGTGATAATAATTTTTTAAATAACTATTTTCACTCTCAGAATCTGAGTTTATAGCTTTCCCCGGTTTGATCGTTTTCATAGTGAAGGATGTTTTCTTGATTATAATGAAACATGGTTTTGTGCTGATTGTAGTAGTAGCTTATTTGTAGTGGCCTGTTTTCTTTATCAATACAGTTGGCCTTTACTTTCATATCATCAAAGCAGATTAGATCGCCGTTGCCTCTGCTGCGGTAACTACCATCTTGGTATTCGGATATCCAGAAAGTAATATCAAAATCTTCTTTGCCAACTGGAATGCCATATTTTTCCGCTAGTGTGTTTTTGTTATTTTTCCACCAATTTTTTTTCCCGCTGTCAGTTATTGGAAAGTTCTCGACTATTATATAGTATCTTTTTTTATAACCTTCCAAATAATGAACATCAACTATCTTTGTGGGTAGTAATAATTTCACACCGAACCCAGAGAAAATTATAATGATGGCTATTAATAGTAATTTATATTTTGTCAAACCCGTTACCTTCAAGAATCTTAGTTGCATTCATTTCGGTGATAAAGGGGCAAAAGCCATACCCCTCCCAACGTTGCAGAGTAAACCAGATACGGAAAATGCGAAACTGTCGATAGAACCAGTCCTTAATATCGTCATCATCAAGACCAAAATGATCCTGTACGCGGTAATGGATCTCTGCTCTGTAACGATTTCCGGAAATATTAAGTGACTTAAGCGTGATATGCGTGGCCCATGTATCATGTACGCTAATACCTAGTCCATTGATACGATCTTTAGCGTTGTTAAATCTGGGTAACCAGGATTCCCCAATCGTAGATTTAAATGTTTCAATTTGCTGAGCATGAGAGCTACTGCTTTTGTTATTCATTATTTTTACTATCGCTTCGCGAATAGCTTGTTGGCTACTCTCCATCGAACTATGTTCAGCCAGCGCTTTATCAAGAAGTGGATCGCTAAATTGATCGCCAGTATTGCTTTGCATATGGTCAATCATCTTACGCATAATTGACTTATATTCACCCACGCGCGAAAACGTATCAGAAAGAGAGCGGAACTCATCGAATAGCAGACGTGCGCTGTGCTGGCGATCCGGGTAAGTAAAGGGATTAACCCGGGTGGAGATATCTCTTAAAGCAAAATGATGTTGCAGGCAATTCTGTGAAAGATCGCCACAGCGCATATCGGCGGCGTCAGTATCATCCATTTTGCGTTGGGTTTGATAAATAAAAGCAGGTAACATCAGCGCCGTGGCGGCAGGTGGCTTTCCGGTAGCGGTTTCCATAAATAACATCCTGTCATTATGTTTTACTGCATCATTTTGCAGGAGTATATCTGCGGGTTTTTATAAATTAAAGATGATAATATAAAAATTAATCGATCGATTTCACAGATTGGGATTTATTATATTTCTCGCATATTATATCAATCCTGTTGAGGCAGAAATGCTCCACCCCATAGCAGAATAAGTTACTCGATTTTTTTACCTTCCATCAGCCTTTTTACCAGCGGCGCCATAATTAATTCCATCGCCAGGCCCATTTTTCCACCCGGAACAACCAGAGTATTAATATGCGAGATAAAGGATCCCTGTAGCATCGCCAGCAGATAGGGGAAGTCGATATCTTCCAGTCCGCGGAAATGAATCACCACAAAACTCTCATCCAGCGACGGAATATCGCGTGCGGCAAACGGATTGGAGGTGTCCACCGTTGGTACGCGCTGGAAGTTGATATGCGTGCGGGAAAACTGGGGGGTAATAAAGTTGATATAGTCTTCCATTGAACGCACCACGGAATCCATTACCGCTTCACGCGAATGGCCGCGCTCGCTGGTATCACGCACCAGTTTCTGAATCCATTCCAGGTTAACTATCGGCACCACGCCAACCAGCAGATCCACCTTCTCGGCGACATTATGCTGTTGGGTGACAACACCGCCATGCAGTCCTTCATAAAACAGGATATCGGTCGGTTCCGGTAGCGGCTGCCATGGCGTAAAGGTGCCTGGCACCTGGTTCCACGGCACCGCTTCATCGTAGGTGTGCAGATATTTACGTGATTTGCCGCTGCCGTTCACTCCGTACTCGATAAAAGTCTGCTCCAGCAGGCCGAAGTCATTGGCCTCCGGTCCGAAGTAGCTGATATGGCGTCCTAAATCACGTGCTTTACGAATCGCCATATCCATTTCTGGCCGGGTATAACGGTGAAAGCTGTCACCTTCAAGTTCGGCGGCATGCAAATTTAACTGCTGGAAAATTTTACGGAAGGCGAGGCTGGTGGTGGTGGTGCCTGCTCCACTCGACCCCGTAACGGCAATAACCGGATGCCTGGCTGACATAGTTAGCTCCCTGTGAAGATGCGGGCGATGTGCATTGTTAACATGATTTGCACCGTAAAGTCATCTGGTGCTCATCAGGCGGCTTATTCGCGTATCCGGGTGCGGGGCATAATATTGACTGTTTCATGCAGTTCGGACCATACCAGCACAATTTCACCGCTTTTCAGCTGGCGGCGCACATCTTCCACTTTCCCGGCCAGTGAACGTTCCTGCTCGCCGTAGTCAGTGCCTTCACGCAGCACAAAGGATTCAATCAGATTTTCCAGCGCCTCGGGCGTCAGTTGTTGCCAGGGAATAATCACAGCTTAGTTATCCAGATAGTAAGAGAGCCATTGCGGAATACGTTGCTCCAGCCACATTTCGGGTTTGCGCAGGGTTCCGGCGACAAAGCCGACGTGGCCGCCGTTTTCCGTCAGTTGATACTCAATATTAGCAGGTAGTGTGGCGAGATCGGGGATCACTTCGCCGGTCATAAAAGGATCGTCCTGGGCATGGATAATTAACAGCGGTTTGCGCACTGCGGGCAGCAGCGGCAGTGCGCTACAGCGCCGGTAGTAGTCAGTGGCGTCGCTAAAACCATGGGCGCGCGCGGTAATTGCATTATCGAAATCACGCAGTTTTCTTAACGCCCTGAGTTGCGACAGATCCACCGGCAGGGTACCTGGCCAGCGCAGCAGCTTACGTTCGGCGTTCTGCTTGAGCAGATTAAGCAGATAGCGCTGATAAACCCGCGAGAAGCCCTGCTCCAGCCGGATGCTACAAGGTTCCAGCATCAGTGGCGCCGATACCACCACTGCCGCATCCAGCAGGCAGCTTTCGCCCTGTTCACCCAGCAGGCAGGCCAGCATATTGCCACCCAGCGAGATGCCAGCTGCAGCGGTGGGAACTTTGCCCCAGCTATCGCGCAGCCATTGCAGAAAGTAGCTGGCATCGCTGGTTTCACCGGAGTGATAGATACGGCGCAGACGGTTAGGTTCGCCGCTACAGCCGCGAAAATGCATCACTACGCCGAGCCAGCCACGATCTTTCCATGCCTGCAACAGACCATGGGCATACGGACTGTGAAAACTGCCTTCCAGACCATGAAACAGCACCACGCGTGGTTTATCCTGCGCCTGCGCCGGATCTTCACTCCATGCCAGATCGACAAAATCGCCATCGGGCAACTCCAGCCGTTGCCAGTGTGGTTGCAGGATAATTCGTCGCCGAATCAGGCGCGGCAACAGGGTCTGCAGATGCGGGTTGCGCATGCCTGGCATGGGCACAAAGGCATCATTATCGCCGGGAGGAATATTTATCTTCAGAGGGCTTGTACGATCCATATCACACTGTTAGCTTCGATGCGTTTGTTATTGTCTGGGGTGAGGAGCGCCCGTTTCATGGAACTGAGTCTTTTTCTGTCGATGCTGGGTTTTTTGTGGGTCGCCGCGATTACCCCAGGCCCTAATAATATGTTACTTACCGCCTCGGGCGCCAATTTCGGTTTCCTGCGTTCCCTGCCGCTGATGATTGGCATTATGCTTGGTATGCAGGCGATGCTGCTGCTGGTGGCGTTTGGCGTCGGTGGTTTGCTGCTGCTCTATCCTTCTCTGCATCTTATCCTGAAAATCGCCGGTAGCCTTTATCTGTTATGGCTGGCGTGGAAAATCGGCACCGCAAGCTACGAAAAGCTGGAAACCGGCGATGGCCCGGCGGCGCCGATGCCGTTCTGGCAGGGGGGGCTGTTGCAGCTGATTAACCCGAAGGCGTGGCTGATGGCGCTGGGCGCTGTCGCCAGCTTTAGCCTGGCGGGTGACGCTTACCGCAGCTCGGTGATGGCCATCAGTATTGGCATTGTGTCGGTAAATATTATCTCCGGGGTGATCTGGCTGGGTTTCGGCACCCTGATTGGCCGCATTCTGCGCAGCCGCCGCGCCTGGGCGATATTTAATATCTCAATGGGGATTCTGACCGCCGCCTGCGTGCTGTTGATCTGGCATTAACTCAGGCGGAACCGCGTTCCACCAGCTTCCAGTCCAGTACTTCATGAACCACCGCCACGCGGTGGTTTTTTATGCGCGCCAGCAGCAGCTGCACACTGCGCACCCCCAGCTGATGCATCGGCTGTTCAATGGTGGTCAGCGGCGGCGAGGTCACGGCGCTGAAGGGCACGCCATCGAAACCCATCACCGCCAGATCCTGCGGCACCACTAAACCGGCCCGACGGGCAGAGTGCAGCGCGCCCCCGGCCAGCACATCGGATACGGCAAAGATAGCATCTGGCGGCTGGGGCAGTTGCAGCATGCGCGTCATCGCCGCACAGCCAGCGTTATAGTCCACTTCATCCACATATTCGACATGGCACCAGTTCAACCCCAGCGCTTCCAGCGTCTGGCGATATCCTGCTTCACGCTGGTGGGAGTACAGATAGCGCATATCAGTATTGATCAGCGCAATGCGGCGGCGCCCTTTTGCCGCCAGATGGTGCACTACTGCGGTGGCCGCCGCGCGATTATCGATGGTGACGGATGAGCCGTTATAAGCCGGGTCGCCCTCGGCGCACTGTACCCACGGCGAATCGCCAATCAGCGCGGTTAAACCGGGCAGACAGCTAATCGCATCCATGGTAATTACCCCGTCTACTACTTTACCGCTTAGCAAAGCGAGATAAGCGGACTCCCGCGTCAGGCGCGACTCAGAGTTGCACAGCAAAATATGATAGCCGTGCAGTTCGGCCTCTTCTTCAATGCCGCGCACCACCAGCGAACAGAATGGATTAGTAATACCGGGAACCAGCACCAGCAGCATGCGGCTCTGTGAAGTACGTAGCTGGCGCGCCAGCAAATTGGGCTGGTAGTTACAGAAGGCAATGGCGGAAAGCACTTTCTCACGGGTTTCGGGTTTAACGCCGGGATGCTGATTTAACACGCGTGAAACGGTAGCGGTGGAAACCCCGGCGAGACGGGCAACTTTATCAATCGACATGCCAGACCTTATACCCTGAAATAATTACCGCGCTGAAGCAACTAGCAGTACCACAAGCGGCCAGATAACGCCTGAGATTTTGCAAATTATTTACGTGTCTCTTTTTTTCGCCTGACACATATACAAAGCAGAAAAGCTTCTAATGCGATTTTGTGATTAAAAATAATTTTTAATTACTTTTAGCCTTGCCCACTGTCGGTTAAAAATGGCTGACAGTTAGCAGATAATCACAATAAGCGGAGTGCAACATGGCGGGAAGAAAATGGCGTTTATCATGGGTTGCGGCAGCCTTGTCACTGGCAGCGCTGAATGCGCAGGCCGTTGATGTCACTATCGCTTATCAGACATCGGCTGAACCGGCGAAAGTTGCGCAGGCTGATAATACCTTTGCCAGAGAGAGCGGGGCAAACGTTGACTGGCGTAAATTCGATAGCGGCTCCAGCGTGGTACGCGCGCTGGCGTCTGGCGATGTGCAGATTGGCAATATCGGCTCCAGCCCGCTGGCGGTAGCCGCCAGTCAGCAGGTGCCGATTGAGGTGTTCCTGCTGGCCTCCCAGCTGGGTAATTCCGAAGCGCTGGTGGTGAAAAAAGGCATTACCAAACCGCAGGATCTGATTGGTAAACGCATTGCGGTGCCTTTTATCTCCACCACGCATTACAGCCTGCTGGCGGCGCTGAAACACTGGGGGATCAAACCCGGTCAGGTGCAGATTCTGAACCTGCAACCTCCGGCGATTACCGCCGCCTGGCAGCGGGGTGATATCGATGGCGCCTATGTCTGGGCGCCGGCAGTGAACGAACTGGAGAAAGAGGGCCATGTGCTGACCGATTCGGCGCAGGTGGGAGAATGGGGCGCGCCAACGCTCGACGTCTGGGTGGTACGCAAAGATTTCGCGCAGCAACATCCTGAAGTGGTCACCGCTTTTGCCCGCAGCGCGCTGGCGGCACAGAAAGCCTATCTGGATAACCCGGAACAGTGGCTGAAGCAGCCAGATAATCTCAACAAGCTGTCGCGTCTGAGCGGGGTGCCCAATGAGCAGGTGCCGGGGCTGGTGAAAGGCAATACCTATCTGACCGCTGCCCGGCAGGTTAGTCAGCTGGCGCAGCCGGTGGATAAAGCGATTCTTGATACTGCGCAGTTTTTAAAAGAGCAGGGCAAAGTACCGCAGGTGGCCAGCGATTATCGTGATTACGTCACCGATCGCTTTGTCAAACCACTGGCTGAACAGTAAGGCGCGCCCGTGTTATCCGTCTCTGATTTGCATGCCCGTTATGATGGCCGGCTGGCGTTACAGGATATCAATTTGTCGATTGATTCCGGTGAGCTGCTGGTGGTGCTGGGCCCATCCGGCTGTGGCAAAACCACGCTGCTGAATCTGATCGCCGGTTTTTTACCGGCGGAATCCGGCAGTATCACGCTGGATGGTCAGCCGATTAGCGGCCCGGGGGCAGAACGTGGTGTGGTGTTCCAGCATGAAGGCCTGCTGCCATGGCGTAATGTGCTGGATAACGTGGCGTTTGGTCTGCAACTGGCGGGCGTCGCGAAACGCCAGCGGCGCGCCATTGCGCAGCGCATGCTGAAGAAAGTCGGGCTGGAAGGGGCGGAGAAACGCTTTATCTGGCAGCTTTCCGGCGGTATGCGTCAGCGGGTAGGGATTGCGCGTGCGCTGGCTGCCGATCCGCAACTGCTGCTGCTTGATGAGCCGTTTGGCGCACTGGATGCTTTTACCCGTGAACAGATGCAGGAGTTGCTGCTGACACTGTGGCGCGATAGCGGCAAGCAGGTGCTGCTGATTACCCATGATATTGAAGAAGCGGTGTTTCTCGCCAGCGAACTGGTGCTGCTATCACCGGGGCCGGGACGCATTATCGAACGTCTGTCGCTCGATTTTGGTCGTCGCTATGCGGCAGGCGAATCCTGTCGGGCGATTAAGTCCGATCCTGAGTTTATCGCCCGGCGCGAATATGTGCTCAGCCGGGTGTTTCAGCAGCGTGAGGTGTTCTGATGAGTTCACTGATTAATGACAAGCTCGCCACCCGCCGATCGCGCAGACGCTGGCCGTTTTCGCATCAGCTGACGCTAAGCATGATTACTTTGCTGGTGCTGCTGTTTATCTGGTGGAGCGTGACGGCGCTAAAGCTGATTAGCCCGCTGTTTCTGCCCGCGCCGCAGCAGGTGCTGCATCAGCTGCTGACCATCGCCAGCGCGCAGGGTTTTATGGATGCCACTCTGTGGCAGCATCTTGGCGCCAGCCTGACGCGTATTCTGATTGCGCTGTTTGCGGCGGCGCTGACTGGCATTCCGGTGGGCATCGCCATGGGGCTGAACGCCACGCTGCGCGGCATTCTCGACCCGCTGATTGAACTCTATCGTCCGGTGCCGCCGCTGGCCTATCTGCCGCTGATGGTGATCTGGTTTGGCATCGGCGAAACCTCGAAAATTTTACTGATCTATCTGGCGATTTTTGCGCCGGTGGCGCTGTCGGCGCTGGCAGGGGTAAAAAGCGCGCAACAGGTACGACTGCGTGCTGCACAATCGCTGGGCGCCAGCCGCTGGCAGGTGCTGTGGCATGTGGTGCTGCCGGGCGCGCTGCCGGAAATTCTCACCGGATTGCGCATTGGCCTCGGCGTTGGCTGGTCGACGCTGGTGGCGGCCGAGCTGATTGCCGCCACGCGCGGGCTGGGCTTTATGGTGCAATCCGCAGGCGAGTTTCTGGCCACTGATGTGGTGCTGGCCGGTATCGCGGTGATCGCCGTGATCGCTTTTACTTTAGAACTGGGTCTGCGCGCATTACAGCGTCGTCTGACACCCTGGCATGGAGTGACACAATGAATGAACGTCTGACTATTACCGCACTGGGGCCGTATATTGGCGCGCTGGTGGAAAATCTGAATCTGAGCCGTCCACTCAGCGATGGCCAGTTTGAGCAACTTTATCATGCGCTGATCCGCCATCAGGTGCTGTTTTTCCGCGATCAGCCATTAACGCCACACCAGCAACGGGCGCTGGCCGCGCGCTTTGGCGATCTGCATATTCATCCGGTTTATCCGCATGCTGACGGTGTCGAAGAGATTATTGTGCTGGATACTCATGACAATAATCCGCCGGATAACGATAACTGGCATACTGATGTGACCTTTATCGAAACCCCGCCTGCGGGCGCGATTCTGGCGGCGAAACATCTGCCGGAAACCGGTGGCGATACGTTATGGGCCAGTGGCATTGCGGCGTATCAGGCGCTGTCGGCGCCGGTTAAGACCCTGTTAAGCGGTTTGCAGGCGGAGCATGACTTCACCAAATCGTTCCAGGAGTTTAAACATCGCGGCAGCGAAGAGGAGCATGCGCGCTGGAGAAAAGCGGTGGCCAGTAACCCGCCGCTGCTGCATCCGGTGGTGCGAACCCATCCGGTCAGTGGCAAGCAGGCGCTGTTTGTTAACGAAGGCTTTACCACGCGGATTGTGGATTTAAGCCAGAAAGAGAGTGATGCGCTGCTGGGATTCCTGTTCGCGCATATCACCAAACCGGAGTTTCAGGTGCGCTGGCGCTGGCAGCAGGATGATGTGGCAATCTGGGATAATCGGGTGACGCAGCATTATGCCAATGCCGACTATCTGCCGCAGCGACGGATTATGCATCGTGCGACGATTCTGGGTGATAAGCCGTACTATCGCGTGGGGTGAAGCAGAGGGCGGCGTTCTCGCCGCCCGTTAAACAGATTACTCTGCCAGCATCTGCTCCAGCTGCTCCTGAGCATCCAGCCATGCCATTTCGCACTCTTCCAGCGCCGATTTGCTCTCTGCCTGACTCTGCAGCGCAGCGGTTAAATCCGCTTTGCGGCTCTGCTCATAAATCGCTGTGTCGGCCAGCTTCTCTTCAGCGGCGGCCAGTTGCGCGTTCAGCTTCTCCATCTGCTTTTCCAGCTGGGTAATCTGTTTACGCAGCGGCTGCGTCTGGGTGCGCAGTTCCGCTTCGCGTCGCTTCTGGTCTTTACGCGACTGGGCGCTGTTGCCATTCTCCAGCTTCGGCGCGGCATCCTGCTGTGCTTGCTGTTTTTGCAGATCGCTCAGCCACTGCTGATAATCTTCGAGGTCACCTTCAAAGGTTTCTACCTTACCGTCATGCACCAGATAGAGGTCATCAGTCGTGGAACGCAGCAGATGGCGGTCATGCGAGACGACAACCAGTGCGCCTTCGAAGTCGATCAGCGCTTCGGTCAGTGCCTGACGCATATCAAGGTCGAGGTGGTTAGTTGGTTCATCCAGCAGCAGCAGGTTAGGGCGCTGCCAGACAATCAGCGCCAGCACCAGGCGCGCTTTTTCGCCACCGGAGAAACGCGCGGTAATTTCCGTTACCTGATCGCCACGGAAGCCGAAGCCGCCGAGATAGTCACGCAGCTGCTGTTCCAGCACTTTCGGCGCCAGGCGCGATAAGTGTTGCAGCGGTGATTCATCTGCGCGTAAGAATTCCAGCTGATGCTGGGCGAAGTAGCCGAGCTTAATGCCTTTCGCCAGCCCGATATCACCCTGTAACGGCGCCAGTTCACCGGCCAGCATTTTGATTAGCGTCGATTTGCCTGCGCCGTTGCGGCCCAGCAGGCCAATGCGCGAACCCGGCACCAGGTTCAGCTTGATGGAGTTCAGGATCACCCGATCGCCATAGCCAGCGCTGACCTTCTCCATCTTCAGCAGCGGATTAGGCAGGCTTTCCGGTTCGCGGAAACTGAAGGTGAAGGGGTTATCAACATGCGCCGGGGCAATCAGCTCCATCCGTTCCAGCATCTTGATGCGGCTCTGCGCCTGTTTCGCCTTGGTGGCCTGGGCGCGGAAACGGTCAATATAGCTCTGTAAGTGCGCCACTTTCTCTTGCTGATGCTCAAACAGCGACTGCTGCTGCGCCAGTTTGGTGGCGCGCTGGCGTTCAAACGAGCTGTAGTTGCCGGTGTATTCGTACAGGCTTTGCTGTTCGATATGCAGAATTTTATCCACCACCGGATCAAGGAAGTCACGGTCGTGTGAAATCAGGATCAGGGTGCCTGGATAGCCTTTCAGCCAGCGCTCCAGCCAGATTACCGCGTCGAGATCGAGGTGGTTGGTCGGTTCATCGAGCAGCAGCAGATCGGAGCGGCACAGCAGCGCCTGCGCCAGATTCAGGCGCATACGCCAGCCACCGGAGAAATCGCTGACCGGACGTTGCAGCTGCTCCTGGCTAAAACCTAAACCATGCAGCAGGCTGGCTGCGCGTGACTGAATGGTCCACGCCTGAATCGCATCAAGCTTGCCATGCAGGGTGGCGATAGCATGGCCGTCATTGATGTCGTTAGCGTGTTGTAGTTCAGCTTCCAGCTGACGATATTCGCGATCGCCATCGATCACATACTCGATCGCCGGCAGATTAAGCGCTGGCGTTTCCTGGTTAACCCAGGCCAGCGCCCAGCCAGCCGGAAAGCTGAAATTACCCGCGTCGGCGCTTATCTCGTTCTTTAGCAGCGACAGCAGGGTGGATTTTCCGCAGCCGTTTTTACCCACCAGCCCGACTTTTTGTCCCGGATTGATGGTGGCAGTAGCATTGTCCAGCAGCACGCGGATGCCGCGACGAATTTGTAACGAGGAGAATACAATCATAAGCGCCGTATCGTCAGAATATGTTAATTTATTGCATCGTAATCATAATTGCGGAATGACCAATTCCGTTGCGTCGTGCATGGTAGCGGAAAACACGCACTATGACGACGGCTGGAGGGGAATAGATGTCGCAGCCCGTTAAAGTTTTGCTGCTTTATGCCCACCCGGAATCACAAGATTCGATCGCCAATCGTGTTTTGTTGCAGCCGGCCGGGCAGTTAGCCAATGTCACCGTGCACGATCTTTACGCGCACTATCCTGACTTTTTTATTGATGTGAATTACGAACAGCAACTGCTGCGCGAACATCAGGTGGTGGTGTTTCAGCATCCCCTCTACACCTATAGCTGTCCGGCACTGCTGAAAGAGTGGCTGGATCGCGTGTTATCGCGCGGTTTTGCCAGCGGCGTGGATGGCAATGTGCTGGAAGGCAAATACTGGCGCAGCGTGGTAACCACCGGTGAGCCAGAGGCCGCCTATCATCAGGAGGGGCTGAATCGCTATCCGATGTCAGAAATTATGCGTCCGTTTGAGCTGACAGCGCAGATGTGCCGCATGCACTGGATGACGCCGATGATTATTTACTGGGCGCGTCGCCAGACACCAGAAGTGATGAAAAATTATGCGCGGGCATACAGTGACTGGCTGGCGTCACCGTTACCGCATGGAGGTTTATAAATGGAAGGACAAACCCTTCTGACAGCCGGCGTACTCTATCTGTTTGCCGCGGTGGTCGCGGTGCCGATCGCCGCCCGCCTCGGCATTGGCGCGGTACTCGGCTATTTGCTGGCCGGGATCGCTATCGGTCCATGGGGATTAGGTTTTATCAGCGACGTCGAGGAGATTCTGCACTTCTCCGAACTCGGCGTGGTGTTCCTGATGTTTATTATCGGCCTGGAGCTTAATCCCTCCAAGCTATGGCAGTTGCGCCGTTCGATTTTTGGCGTCGGTGCGGCGCAGGTGATTTTCAGCGCCGCAGTGCTGGGTGGTCTGCTGTGGCTGACCGATTACTCCTGGCAGGCGGCGATGATTGGCGGTATCGGCCTGGCGATGTCGTCAACGGCGATGGCCCTGCAACTGATGCGCGATAAGGGCATGAACCGTAACGAATCCGGCCAGCTGGGTTTCTCGGTGCTGCTGTTCCAGGATATCGCGGTGATCCCGGCGCTGGCGCTGGTGCCGTTGCTGGCGGGCGGCGATAGCGGCCATATTGACTGGATCAAGGTCGGCATGAAGGTGCTGGCATTTGTCGGCATGCTGATTGGCGGACGCTTTTTGCTGCGACCGATTTTCCGCTTTATTGCCGCTTCCGGCGTGCGTGAGGTGTTTACCGCTGCGGCGCTGCTGCTGGTGCTGGGATCGGCGCTGTTTATGGATCTGCTTGGCGTATCGATGGCGCTTGGCACCTTTATCGCCGGGATCCTGCTGGCGGAGAGTGAGTATCGCCACGAACTGGAGATCGCCATTGAGCCATTTAAAGGCTTACTGCTCGGCCTGTTCTTTATTTCAGTGGGGATGGCGTTAAATCTCGGGGTGCTCTACACCCATATACTTGAGATCCTGATCGGTGTTGTAGCGCTGGTGGCGGTAAAAATCGCCGTGCTGTATGTGTTGTCACGCATCTACGGCCTGCGCAGTTCGGAACGCCTGCAGTTCGCCGGAGTGCTTAGTCAGGGCGGCGAGTTTGCCTTTGTGCTGTTTTCTGCCGCGTCGTCGGCGAAAATGTTTAGCGGCGATCAACTGCCGCTGCTGCTGGTGACGGTCACGCTATCAATGATGACCACGCCACTGCTGATGCAGGGTATCGATAAGATTCTGACCCGCCGCTTTAATGATACGGATGACCATGATGAGAAGCCTTTTGTTGAAGACGATAAACCACAGGTGATCGTGGTGGGCTTTGGTCGTTTCGGTCAGGTAGTTGGCCGCCTGCTGATGGCGAACAAAAAACGCATAACTGTACTGGAACGCGATATCAGTGCCGTAAGTCTGATGCGTAAGTATGGCTATAAAGTATACTATGGGGATGCGACCGAGCTGGAGTTGTTGCGGGCAGCCGGTGCGGAAAGCGCGCAATCGATCGTGATTACCTGTAATGCGCCGGAAGATGCGATGACGATTGTCCATCTGTGTCAGCAGCATTTCCCGCATCTGCAAATTCTGGCGCGGGCGCGTGGACGTGTGGAAGCACATGAGCTGTTGCAGGCGGGAGTAACGCAATTCTCCCGTGAAACCTTCTCCAGTGCGCTGGAGCTGGGTCGCAAAGCGTTAATGACCGTCGGCATGCATCCACATCAGGCGCATCGTGCGCAGCAGCACTTCCGCCGTCTGGATATGCGCATGCTGCGTGAGCTGATGCCGAATCATGGCGACAGCGCGCAGATCTCGCGGGTGAAAGAAGCCCGGCGCGAGCTGGAGGATATTTTCCAGACTGAGATGCAGCATGAGCGGCGGCAGTATGATGGCTGGGACGAATTCGAGTAATTTTGCCTGGTTCGCTTGATATTTCGCGTCACGGCAGTGTTCAAAATCCTCACGTACCCAGTACGCTCCGGTTTTTGCGCGCTGGCGTGATACGAACTCTCTTCGCCACCGACGGCAAAATAGCCAATTTGGAAAACAGAATGCGTAAACGTTTTATCGCCGGTGCGGTTTGTCCGCACTGTCAGGAAAAAGATACACTCGCGTTGTGGCGCGAAAACAATGTTGATGTCGTTGAGTGTGTAAAGTGCGGCCATCAAATGCGTGAAGCGGATAAGCAGGTACGCGATCAGGTTCGCACTAGTGAGCAAGTGATCGGTATTTTTCATCCTGAGTAGCGTAATACCCCAGCTTTTTTTAAGCTTAAGCGTACAGCAGGGTTGAATTCCGTTACAATCGGCGCAATTAAGAACCTCTCTGGTTGGTATTATTGCACGCAAAAATAGACCAATGAGGCAGGATCAACGTTCTCAACGGTTAGGAGATATCATGAAAGTAGCAAAAGACCTGGTGGTAAGCCTGGCCTATCAAGTTCGTACAGAAGACGGTGTATTGGTTGACGAGTCTCCGGTGAGCGCACCGCTGGACTATCTGCACGGACATGGCTCCCTGATTTCTGGTCTGGAAAAAGCACTGGAAGATCACGTGGTTGGCGATAAGTTTGATGTGCATATCGCGTCAAATGATGCTTACGGCCAGTACGATGACAACCTGGTGCAGCGTGTACCTAAAGACGTGTTCATGGGCGTCGACGAGCTGCAGGTTGGCATGCGTTTCCTGGCGGAGACCGATCAGGGTCCGGTTCCAGTAGAAATCACTGAAGTTGAAGATGAGCATGTGGTGGTTGATGGTAACCATATGCTGGCGGGTCAGAACCTGAACTTTAACGTTGAAGTGATGGCGATTCGTGAAGCTACGGCGGAAGAGCTGGCTCATGGCCACGTTCACGGCGAAGGCGGTCATCATCACGACCACGACCATGATCACGACCATGATCACGGTAACGGCGGTTGCGGCACCGGTGGGTGTGGCTGCAGCCACTAAGCATTATTGCTTGCTGGTTAAAAAAGGTCGCTCAGGCGACCTTTTTTGTTATTTGCGGTTTAATAATGCGGTGGGGGCACTTCTTCGGATTGCGAGGCAATCATGGATGGCGCCGCCGCCTTCAGCTTATCCAGCATCAGACGTAGCTGTTCACGCATCTTCGCCATCTCCAGCTCATGCTGCACCACCGTCTGATTCAGCTCATCGATGGTGTGCTCCTGAAAAGCCAGTTTGCTTTCCAGCATCTCCAGCCGCTGTTCAAACAATGATTGTTGCATACTATTTCCTCTTGTTACCGCATGCGAATCACATGGCGGCGAATCGTCTGATTCTAACGGCAAAAGCATGGCTTTCACCAGGTAAAAGCAGCTAATTTCGCCATAACGATTGAAAAAGGCCGATGTCGTCTATACGTACTCTTTGAAACTTAACGGCATTACAACAGTCGTAGGTTAACTTAGTAATTTTGTTGCGAGAGTAGGTAGTTTCTTCGCGCACAGTTATAGTACTGACCGAAAGGTTAAAATTTATTCCCGAGGTGAGAGGCTTCGGTTTTGGAGAAATGGATGAAATCACTGTTTAAAGTCACATTGTTAGCCACCACCATGGCCGTAGCGCTGAATGCACCGCTGGCAATGGCTGCAGAAACTGCACCTGCTCAAGAAACTGCACCTGCTCAACAGGCCGCGCCTCAGGCTCCGAAGAATGCTGCGTTTAAAAATGAAGACCAGCAGTCCGCTTATGCACTGGGTGCATCGCTGGGTCGCTATATGGAAAACTCTCTGAAAGAACAAGAGAAACTGGGCATCGCACTGGATAAAGATCAGCTGATCTCCGGTGTTCAGGATGCATTTTCCGGTAAAAGCAAACTCACCGATAAAGAGATTGAGCAGACTCTGCAATCTTTTGAAGGCCGTGTGAAGGGCGCCGCTCAGGCGAAGATGGAAAAAGACGCGAAAGAGAACGCCGGTAAAGGCGAAGCTTACGCGGCTAAATTCGCCAAAGAGAAAGGCGTGAAGAAAACTGAGTCTGGCCTGCTGTATCAGGTTGAGAAAGAAGGCAGCGGTGATGCGCCAAAAGATAGCGATACCGTGGTAGTGAACTACAAAGGTACGCTGACCGACGGTACAGAGTTCGACAACTCCTATACCCGTGGTGAGCCACTCTCTTTCCGTCTTGACGGCGTGATCCCTGGCTGGACTGAAGGCCTGAAGCACGTGAAGAAAGGCGGTAAAATCAAGCTGGTGATCCCACCAAACCTGGCTTACGGTAAAAATGGCGTTCCGGGTATTCCGGCTAACTCCACGCTGGTGTTTGACGTTGAGCTGCTGGATATCAAACCAGCACCTAAAGTCGACGCTCAGGCGCCGGCAGAGAAACCTGCTGCTCAGTAATCTCTGACCAGTGGTTTCCTGTCTGTAAAAACCGCCGCAATCACTGCGGCGGTTCTGTTTTTATGCCCTGAGCCGCACAGTTTTAGTGATTCTGCGCAATTAGCAACAAAGGCCAGGACACAGCTTTCCCTGATTTGCTAAACTATCCTTCGCGCAAAATTCTGTATGTTGAGTCTGCCCAGGCCGCGCTGAGACAGGCTCCAGCCAATATTAGGGTGTCTCTTCCATGTCTAATCCATTCAGTCCCGGTGAGTTGATCGAATCAGACTTACTGGAGCAACGGCCATTTATTCAGACCGACCACGATATTCTGCAGTCGTATGAAGCGGTGGTTGATGGTCTGGCGATGCTGATCGGCTCACATTGTGAAATCGTCCTGCACTCGCTGGAGGATTTGAAGTGTTCAGCCGTGCGCATTGCTAATGGCGAACATACCGGCCGTAAAGTCGGTTCGCCCATTACCGACCTCGCCCTGCGTATGCTGCACGATATGACCGGCGCTGACAGTAATGTGTCAAAGGCCTATTTTACCCGCGCCAAAAGCGGGGTGCTGATGAAGTCGGTGACCATCGCGATTCGCAATCGTGAGGAGCGGGTGATCGGGCTGCTGTGCATCAATATGAATCTCGATGTGCCGTTCTCGCAGATTATGTCGACCTTTATGCCGCCGGAAATCAAAGAGGTGGCTTCATCAGTTAACTTCGCTTCTTCGGTGGAGGATCTGGTGACACAGACGCTGGAGTTCACGATTGAAGAGGTGAGCGCCGATCGCAATGTGTCGAATAATGCCAAGAATCGCCAGATTGTGCTTAATCTGTATGAGAAGGGTATTTTCGATATCAAAGATGCGATTAATCAGGTGGCGGACCGTCTGAATATCTCCAAGCACACCGTCTATCTCTATATTCGCCAGTTTAAAAGCGGTGATTTCCAGGGCCAGGATCGTTAATGCAGTTTACTCTGCTGGTTACCGGCCCGGCCTATGGCACCCAGCAGGCAAGCAGCGCCTGGCTGTTTGCCAAAGCCTTAATTGCGGCGGGGCATACGCTGAGCAGCGTATTCTTCTATCGCGAAGGGGTGCTGAACGCCAACCAGCTGACGGCGCCTGCCAGCGATGAGTTTGACCTGGTGCGCGCCTGGCAGCAGCTTCAGGCTGAGCATGGCACGGCGCTGCATATCTGTGTGGCGGCGGCGTTACGACGTGGCGTGACCGATCAGCAGCAGGCACAGAGTCTGGCGCTGCCCGCGGCGAATCTGCAACCGGGTTTTCAGCTGACGGGTTTAGGTTCGCTGGCGGAAGCGGCGTTAAATTGTGAACGACTGGTGCAGTTCTGATGAATTCAATCGCTTTTATCTTTACCCGCGCCCCGCATGGCAGCAGCGCCGGACGCGAAGGGCTGGATGCGGTGCTGGCCACTTCAGCACTGAGTGAAAATATTGCGCTGTTTTTTATTGGCGATGGCGTATTGCAGCTTACTGCCGGTCAGCAGCCGGAGAAAATTCTGGCACGCAATTATATCGCTACCTTCGGCGTTTTGCCGCTGTACGAGGTGGAGCAGTGCTATATCTGCGCGGACTCGCTGGCCGAACGCGGATTAACGGCCGAGGACCCACGCGTGCTGCCCGCCGAGGTGTTAAGCGCTGATGCATTGCGCCAGCGGCTTGATCAGTTCGACCGTATTGTGACGTTTTAAGGAAGCACCATGCTGCATACGCTGATGAACTCTCCCTTCCAGTGCGACTTCGCGCTACTGTTGCGGATGCTGAAAAGCGGCGATGAGCTGTTATTACTGCAGGATGGCGTTCTGGCGGCACTGGCAGGCAGTCAGGCGTTAACTGCGTTATTAACGGCGCCGGTTACAATTTACATTTTGCAGGAGGACGTTGACGCGCGCGGACTTTCTGCTCAGATTTCAGCCAAAGTGACGCCGGTAAGCTATACTGAGTTCGTTGCGCTGGCGGTGAAACATCCTCAGCAAATGACCTGGTGAAACACGAAATCCTGGTTATTTCTTGACACCTTTTAAGCTCAGCCCTAAAATTCTGCGTCCTCGTGATACTGCGAGGCGATTTATCACGTGTTTACGAAGCAAAAGCAAACCCCAGGAGCTATTTAATGGCAACAGTTAACCAGCTGGTTCGCAAACCACGCGTACGCAAAGTTGCAAAGAGCAACGTGCCTGCGCTGGAAGCCTGCCCGCAAAAACGTGGTGTATGTACTCGCGTATATACTACTACTCCTAAAAAACCGAACTCCGCACTGCGTAAAGTATGTCGTGTTCGCTTAACCAATGGTTTTGAAGTTACCTCCTACATCGGTGGTGAAGGTCATAACCTGCAGGAACACTCCGTGATCCTGATCCGTGGCGGTCGTGTTAAAGACTTGCCAGGTGTGCGTTACCACACCGTTCGTGGCGCGCTGGACTGCTCAGGTGTTAAAGACCGTAAGCAATCTCGCTCCAAGTATGGTGTGAAGAAGCCAAAGGCTTAATGGTTCTCCGTTAAGTAAGGCCAAACGTTTTAAATAAATGTCAAAATAAACTCGTAGAGTTTTGGACAATCCTGAATTAACAACGGAGTATTTCCATGCCACGTCGTCGCGTTATTGGTCAGCGTAAAATTCTGCCGGATCCTAAGTTCGGATCAGAACTGCTGGCTAAATTTGTAAATATCCTGATGGTAGATGGTAAAAAATCTACTGCTGAAGCAATCGTCTATACCGCGCTGGAGACCCTGGCTCAGCGTTCTGGTAAAAACGAACTGGAAGCTTTCGAAGTCGCTCTCGACAACGTACGCCCGACTGTAGAAGTTAAGTCGCGCCGCGTTGGTGGTTCTACTTATCAGGTACCAGTTGAAGTCCGTCCGGTTCGTCGTAATGCTCTGGCAATGCGTTGGATCGTTGAAGCTGCTCGTAAACGCGGTGATAAATCTATGGCTTTGCGCCTGGCGAACGAACTTTCTGACGCTGCAGAGAACAAAGGTACTGCAGTTAAGAAACGTGAAGACGTTCACCGTATGGCTGAAGCCAACAAGGCGTTCGCGCACTACCGCTGGTAATAGCCACGTAGTAGTTAAGCTAACCAGGCGGGCGCTTTCAGCCAACCCGCCTGGGTTAACTAACCTTGAACGTCCGAGAATCAGAGGAATCAAATGGCTCGTACAACACCTATTGCACGCTATCGTAACATTGGTATCAGTGCACATATCGACGCCGGTAAGACCACGACTACCGAACGTATTCTGTTCTACACCGGTGTAAACCACAAAATCGGTGAAGTTCATGATGGCGCAGCCACCATGGACTGGATGGCACAGGAGCAGGAGCGTGGTATTACCATCACCTCCGCAGCGACCACTGCATTCTGGTCAGGTATGGCGAAGCAGTTCGAGCCACACCGCGTAAATATTATCGACACCCCTGGACACGTTGACTTCACCATCGAAGTAGAACGTTCCATGCGTGTTCTCGACGGCGCAGTAATGGTTTACTGTGCAGTTGGTGGCGTTCAGCCACAGTCTGAAACCGTATGGCGCCAGGCGAACAAATATAAAGTTCCACGTATCGCGTTCGTTAACAAAATGGACCGTATGGGTGCTAACTTCCTGAAAGTTGTTGGTCAGATCGAATCACGTCTGGCGGCCACTCCGGTTCCTCTGCAGCTGGCTATCGGCGCTGAAGAGCATTTCACCGGCGTTGTTGACCTGATCAAGATGAAAGCGATCAACTGGAACGATGCTGATGCAGGCGTGACCTTCGTTTACGAAGATATCCCGGCTGATATGCAGGAACTGGCTGAAGAATGGCGCCAGAAACTGATCGAAGCCGCAGCTGAAGCATCTGATGAGCTGATGGAGAAATTCTTTGGTGGCGAAGAGCTGACCGAAGAAGAGATCAAAACTGCCCTGCGTAAGCGCGTGCTGAACAACGAAATCATCCTGGTAACCTGTGGTTCTGCATTTAAGAACAAAGGTGTGCAGGCGATGCTGGATGCGGTTATTGAATACCTGCCGGCACCGACTGACGTTACCGCGATCAACGGTATCCTGGACGACGGTAAAGACACTCCGGCCGTTCGTCACTCTGATGACGAAGAGCCGTTTGCTGCGCTGGCGTTTAAAATTGCTACCGACCCGTTTGTAGGTAACCTGACCTTCTTCCGTGTGTACTCTGGCGTAGTTAACTCCGGTGACACCGTGTATAACCCGGTCAAATCTCAGCGTGAGCGTCTGGGCCGTATCGTACAGATGCACGCTAACAAACGTGAAGAGATCAAAGAAGTTCGCGCAGGCGACATCGCTGCTGCTATCGGTCTGAAAGAAGTGACTACGGGTGACACCCTGTGTGATCCAGATAACGTCATCATTCTGGAGCGTATGGAATTCCCTGAGCCGGTAATTTCTATCGCCGTAGAACCGAAAACCAAAGCTGACCAGGAAAAAATGGGTCTGGCTCTGGGCCGTCTGGCTAAAGAAGACCCGTCATTCCGCGTATGGACTGACGAAGAAACCAACCAGACTATCATCGCCGGTATGGGTGAGCTGCACCTCGATATCATCGTTGACCGTATGAAGCGTGAATTCAACGTTGAAGCTAACGTTGGTAAACCTCAGGTTGCATACCGTGAAGCAATTCGCGCGAAAGTTACCGATATCGAAGGTAAACACGCCAAGCAGTCTGGTGGTCGTGGTCAGTACGGTCATGTTGTTATCGACATGTACCCACTGGAGCCGGGCGTTAACCCTAAAGGTTACGAGTTCATCAACGACATCAAAGGTGGTGTGATTCCTGGTGAATACATCCCTGCGGTTGATAAAGGTATCCAGGAGCAGCTGAAATCAGGTCCTCTGGCTGGTTATCCAGTGGTTGATCTGGGTGTTCGTCTGCACTTTGGTTCTTACCATGACGTTGACTCCTCAGAACTGGCGTTTAAACTGGCAGCATCTATCGCGTTCAAAGATGGCTTTAAGAAAGCGACTCCGGTACTGCTTGAGCCAATCATGAAGGTTGAAGTAGAGACTCCTGAAGAGAATACCGGTGACGTTATCGGTGACCTTAGCCGTCGTCGTGGTATGCTCAAAGGACAAGAATCTAACGCTACTGGCGTACAGATTCACGCTGAAGTTCCGCTGTCTGAAATGTTCGGATACGCGACTCAGTTGCGTTCTCTGACTAAAGGCCGTGCTTCATACTCCATGGAGTTCCTGAAGTATGATGATGCGCCAAACAACGTCGCTCAGGCCGTTATTGAAGCTCGTAGTAAATAAGCTACAGTTTTAACATATTGATCATATGCTCTCACCACGGGTGAGAGCATTAAAGTAAGGAATATCGCCGTGGCTAAAGAAAAATTTGAACGTAACAAACCGCACGTCAACGTTGGTACTATCGGCCACGTTGACCACGGTAAAACTACTCTGACTGCAGCAATCACTACCGTACTGGCTAAAACCTACGGCGGTTCTGCACGTGCATTCGATCAGATAGATAACGCGCCAGAAGAAAAAGCTCGTGGTATCACCATCAACACTTCTCACGTTGAGTATGACACCCCAGCTCGTCACTACGCGCACGTTGACTGCCCGGGACACGCCGACTACGTCAAAAACATGATCACCGGTGCTGCACAGATGGACGGCGCTATCCTGGTTGTTGCTGCGACTGACGGCCCTATGCCTCAGACCCGTGAGCACATCCTGCTGGGTCGCCAGGTTGGCGTTCCTTACATCATCGTGTTCCTGAACAAATGTGACATGGTTGATGACGAAGAGCTGCTGGAACTGGTTGAGATGGAAGTACGTGACCTGCTGTCACAGTACGACTTCCCAGGCGACGACACCCCTATCGTTCACGGTTCAGCGCTGAAAGCACTGGAAGGTGAAGCTGAGTGGGAAGCTAAAATCGTTGAGCTGGCTGGCTACCTGGATTCTTACATCCCGGAACCAGAGCGTGCGATTGATAAGCCGTTCCTGCTGCCTATCGAAGACGTATTCTCCATCTCCGGCCGTGGTACTGTTGTTACCGGTCGTGTAGAGCGCGGTATCGTTAAAGTAGGTGAAGAAGTTGAAATCGTTGGTATCAAAGATACCGTGAAATCAACTTGTACCGGCGTTGAAATGTTCCGCAAACTGCTGGACGAAGGCCGTGCTGGTGAGAACGTTGGTGTTCTGCTGCGTGGTATCAAACGTGAAGATATCGAACGTGGTCAGGTTCTGGCTAAACCAGGTTCAATCAAACCTCACACTCAGTTCGAGTCTGAAGTTTATATCCTGTCTAAAGACGAAGGCGGCCGTCATACTCCGTTCTTCAAAGGCTACCGTCCACAGTTCTACTTCCGTACAACTGACGTGACCGGTACCATCGAACTGCCAGAAGGCGTTGAGATGGTAATGCCTGGTGACAACATCAAAATGGTTGTTACCCTGATCCACCCAATCGCGATGGATGACGGTCTGCGTTTCGCAATCCGTGAAGGCGGCCGTACTGTTGGTGCGGGCGTTGTTGCTAAAGTTATCGCTTAATTGCCGATAATTTGAGGTGGCCGGGAGACTGGCCACAGCAATAAACCAGAGCATTAAAAAAGAGCACTTCGGTGCTCTTTTTTTTGCCTGAAATACATGGGCGTTGTCGCCATTCTATGCATAGAGATTGAAATAAAAACGATTCGCATTTACACTATTGATCAGAAATTGTACTGGAGTAAATAAATGTACGTCTGTTTGTGTAATGCCGTCAGTGATAAAGCCATTCGTGAAGTGGTTCGCCGTTACCAGCCCAAATCTATTCAGCATCTTCGCCAGTTTGTCCCGGTAGGCAAGCAGTGTGGTAAATGCGTTCGCGCCGCGCGTGAAATTATGGATGAAGAGTTGCAACACTCTCCGCAGTACAAAGAGATCGCCTGACAATAACCCTGCTTTTCGTCATGGAATTTTGACTTCCTTCAAACCGCATCTACGCTGATATTAACTGGAAGCGGAGGAAGCAAAATGAAGGGCGATACTAAAATCATAAGTCATCTCAACAAATTGTTAGGAAATGAACTGGTAGCGATTAACCAGTACTTCCTGCATGCGCGAATGTTCAAAAATTGGGGACTGATGCGTCTGAATGATATTGAGTACCATGAATCAATTGATGAAATGAAGCATGCGGACAAATACATTGAACGTATCCTTTTTCTTGAAGGCATTCCTAACCTGCAGGATCTTGGCAGATTGCGTATTGGTGAGGATGTTGAAGAGATACTGAAGTCTGACCTGGTGCTTGAGCTGGAAGGGGCGAAGGATCTGCGCGAGGCGATTGCTTACGCAGATAAGGTTCACGATTATGTCAGCCGCGATATGATGATCGAAATCCTGGCGGATGAAGAGCACCATATCGATTTTCTTGAAACTGAACTCGATCTTATCGTCAAAATCGGTGTTCAGAACTACCTGCAGTCACAAATCAAAACAGCCAGTTAAGCCAGTCAGTTTCCCCATTTTGTTGAGCAATAAGCACCAACCATCCGGCAATCGACAGGCATGGCCCGAAAGGTTGCAGGATGGTTTTCTCGCAGCGCACTTTTTTCCCCAGCCAGATAGCAATGCCCGTCGCTGCCGCCAGTGTCGCCACCAGCGGCAGCTCAGACACGCCGGTCCATGCACCAATGGCCGCAAAATATTTGCTGTCTCCCCGGCCCAGGCCTTCATGCTTACGCGCCAGACGGTATAGCCAGGAGAGCAGCCAGAAACTGAGATAGCCGCAGATCGCGCCGCTGACCGCTTGCTGCAGATGCAGGCAGGAGAGTTGCAGGTTAAACAGCAAGCCGCACCATAACAGTGGCAGAGTCAGAACATCAGGTAATAACAGATGGCGCCGATCGATTTCGCTAAGCACCGCCGCCGCGCAGCTAAAAAGAGTCAGCCAGGCAAACAGGGCAGGGCGCTGGCAGCCGATAGCCAGCAGCGCCAGTAACAGCCCAGTCAGTAATTCGATATAGCAGGGGTAAGCGCCAATCGCCTGCCGGCAATAGCGGCAGCGACCGCGTAGCCACAGCCAGCTGATCAGCGGCAGCAGATCCGCCAGTCGGAGGGGATGGCCGCAGCAATTGCAACGGGAAGCGGGATGGCACAGTCGTTGTAACCAGCAACGGCCGGTGGCGCAGGCAGGGAAGCGCTCAATCGCCAGACCCAGAAAACTTCCCAACAGGGCGCCGATTATCAGTGCGGGTGCAACGAGCAGCCAGTTATCCATAACGCCTCCCGGTAAATTGCAGTGCAGCATAAAATGGCAGCCTGCGGGTTGTCACGGCATGCCAGCGGGCAGATCACCAAACCGGAATGCGGCGCATAACAGCAGATGATTAATTGCGGTGTTTACTGCGGCGGATTTGAGACTGATTCCAGATATCCGTGTGACAAAGTGGATTATGGGTTGCTTCCTGAGCAGATCTACGTATAATGCGCGGGCTTGTCATTGTCATCTTGATGTCAGCGACAGGCGCGATTCAATCTGAATCGCATGGCCGGATGCTAACGCGTCTCGCCACACAATACTCCCGATAGGGGAGTTATGTACCGAACGATTACACTCCTCCATCAATCGTAATGGATGTGGGTAGTAATTTTTGTCGTTTATAAATAATTGGAGCTCTGGTCTCATGCAGAACCAAAGAATCCGTATCCGTCTTAAAGCGTTTGATCATCGTTTAATCGATCAATCAACTGCGGAAATCGTTGAGACCGCCAAGCGCACTGGTGCGCAGGTTCGTGGTCCAATCCCGCTGCCAACCCGCAAAGAGCGCTTTACCATTCTGATCTCTCCGCACGTCAACAAAGACGCGCGTGATCAGTATGAAATTCGCACTCACAAGCGTCTGGTTGACATCGTTGAGCCAACTGAGAAAACGGTTGATGCTCTGATGCGTCTGGATCTGGCTGCTGGTGTTGACGTGCAGATCAGCCTGGGTTAATCAGGTCATTGAGCGATTGAGAGGTTGAAACAATGATTGGTTTAGTCGGTAAAAAAGTGGGTATGACCCGTATCTTCACTGAAGATGGCGTTTCTATCCCTGTAACCGTGATCGAAATTGAAGCAAACCGCGTTACTCAGGTCAAAGGCCTGGAAAACGACGGTTACACTGCTGTGCAGGTAACTACCGGTGCTAAAAAAGCAAACCGTGTAACTAAGCCTGAAGCAGGTCATTTTGCTAAAGCTGGTGTTGAAGCTGGCCGTGGTCTGTGGGAATTCCGTACCGCTGAAGGCGAAGAATTCACCGTAGGTCAGAGCATTAATGTCGATATTTTCGCTGACGTGAAAAAAGTTGACGTGACTGGTACGTCCAAAGGTAAAGGTTTTGCCGGTACTGTAAAGCGCTGGAACTTCCGTACTCAGGATGCTACCCACGGTAACTCCTTGTCTCACCGCGTTCCGGGTTCTATCGGTCAGAACCAGACTCCGGGCAAAGTGTTCAAAGGCAAGAAAATGGCAGGACAGCTGGGTAACGAACGCGTAACCGTTCAGAGCCTGGACGTTGTGCGTGTTGACGCTGAGCGCAACCTGCTGCTGGTTAAAGGTGGAGTCCCCGGTGCTACCGGTTGTGACCTTATCGTTAAACCAGCTGTGAAGGCGTAAGGGGATAGCTATGGAATTAGTATTGAAAGACGCGCAAAGCGCGCTGACTGTTTCCGAAACTACCTTCGGTCGTGATTTTAACGAAGCGCTGGTACACCAGGTTGTTGTTGCTTATGCAGCAGGTGCCCGTCAAGGTACCCGTGCTCAGAAGACTCGTGCTGAAGTAACTGGTTCCGGTAAGAAGCCGTTTCGTCAGAAAGGCACCGGCCGTGCGCGTGCGGGTACTGTAAAAAGCCCAATCTGGCGTTCAGGTGGTGTGACCTTCGCTGCGAAGCCACAGGACCACAGTCAAAAAGTTAACAAAAAGATGTACCGCGGCGCGCTGAAAAGCATCCTGTCCGAACTGGTACGTCAAGAACGTCTGATCGTTGTCGAGCAGTTCTCTCTGGAAGCACCTAAAACTAAGTTGCTGGTAGAGAAGCTGAAAGACATGGCTCTGGAAGACGTGCTGATCATCACTGGCGAACTGGAAGAGAACCTGTTCCTGGCCGCGCGTAACCTGTACAAGGTTGACGTACGTGATGCAGCGGGTATCGACCCAGTAAGCCTGATCGCCTTCGACAAAGTCGTTATGACTGCTGACGCAGTTAAGCAAGTTGAGGAGATGCTGGCATGATCCGTGAAGAACGTCTGCTGAAAGTACTGCGCTCGCCGCACGTATCTGAAAAAGCATCTGCTGCGATGGAAAAAACTAACACCATCGTTCTCAAAGTTGCGACAGACGCGACCAAAGCAGAAATCAAAGCCGCTGTGCAGAAACTTTTCGAAGTTGAAGTCGAAGTCGTTAATACCCTGCTGGTTAAGGGTAAATCTAAACGTCATGGACAGCGTATTGGTCGTCGTAGCGACTGGAAAAAAGCTTACGTCACCCTGAAAGAAGGCCAGAATCTGGACTTCGCAGGCGGCGCTGAGTAAGTCGGAGGAGAAGAACAATGGCAATTGTTAAATGTAAACCGACATCTCCGGGTCGTCGTCACGTAGTTAAAGTGGTGAACCAGGAGCTGCACAAGGGCAAACCATTTGCCCCGCTGGTTGAAAAAAACAGCAAGTCTGGCGGCCGTAACAACAATGGTCGTATCACTACCCGTCATATCGGTGGTGGTCACAAGCAGGCTTACCGTATTGTTGACTTCAAACGCAACAAAGACGGTATCCCGGCTACTGTTGAACGTCTTGAGTACGATCCGAACCGCTCCGCGAACATCGCGCTGGTTCTGTACAAAGATGGTGAACGCCGTTATATCCTGGCCCCTAAAGGCCTGAAAGCTGGCGACCAGATTCAATCTGGCGTTGATGCTGCGATCAAAGCAGGTAACACCCTGCCGATGCGTAACATTCCAGTGGGTTCTACCGTACACAACGTAGAAATGAAACCAGGCAAAGGCGGTCAGATTGCTCGCTCTGCTGGTGCTTACGTGCAGATCGTTGCGCGTGAAGGTTCTTACGTTACCCTGCGTCTGCGTTCTGGTGAAATGCGTAAAGTCGAACTTGACTGCCGCGCGACCCTGGGCGAAGTCGGCAACGCTGAGCATATGCTGCGCGTTCTGGGTAAAGCCGGTGCAACTCGTTGGCGTGGTATTCGTCCTACCGTTCGCGGTACTGCGATGAACCCAGTCGATCACCCGCACGGTGGTGGTGAAGGTCGTAACTTTGGTAAGCACCCGGTAACCCCGTGGGGCGTTCAGACCAAAGGTAAGAAGACCCGTAGCAACAAGCGTACTGATAAATTTATCGTACGTCGCCGTAGCAAATAATTTTAGAGGATAAGCCATGCCACGTTCTCTCAAGAAAGGTCCTTTTATTGACCTGCACTTGCTGAAGAAGGTAGAGAAAGCGGTGGAAAGCGGTGACAAGAAGCCCCTGCGTACTTGGTCCCGTCGTTCAACGATCTTTCCTAACATGATCGGTTTGACCATCGCTGTCCATAATGGTCGTCAGCACGTTCCAGTTTTTGTTTCCGACGAAATGGTTGGTCACAAACTGGGCGAATTTGCGCCGACTCGTACTTATCGCGGTCACTCGGCTGACAAAAAAGCCAAGAAACGCTAAGGCAGGAGGAAGAGATGGAAACTATAGCTCAACATCGCCACGCTCGTTCTTCTGCTCAGAAGGTTCGCCTGGTGGCAGACCTTGTACGCGGTAAGAAAGTGTCGCAGGCCCTGGATATTCTGACCTACACCAATAAGAAAGCGGCTGTAATGGTTAAGAAGGTTCTGGAATCTGCCATTGCTAACGCCGAACACAACGATGGCGCTGACATTGATGATCTGAAAGTCGCGAAAATCTTCGTCGACGAAGGCCCAAGCATGAAGCGCATTATGCCTCGTGCAAAAGGTCGTGCAGATCGCATCCTGAAGCGCACCAGCCACATTACTGTGGTTGTGTCCGATCGCTGAGACTCTGGAGACTAGCAATGGGTCAGAAAGTACATCCTAATGGTATTCGACTGGGTATTGTTAAAGCCTGGAACTCTACCTGGTTCGCAAATACCAAAGAATTCGCTGACAACCTGGACGGCGATTTCAAAGTCCGTCAGTTCCTGACTAAAGAACTGGCAAAAGCGTCCGTATCTCGTATCGTTATCGAGCGCCCGGCGAAGAGCATCCGTGTGACTATTCACACCGCTCGTCCTGGTATCGTGATCGGTAAGAAAGGCGAAGACGTAGAAAAACTGCGCAAGGTCGTAGCGGATATCGCTGGCGTTCCTGCACAGATCAATATCGCCGAAGTCCGTAAACCGGAACTGGACGCTAAATTGGTTGCTGACAGCATCACTTCACAGCTGGAGCGTCGTGTGATGTTCCGTCGTGCGATGAAGCGTGCTGTACAGAACGCAATGCGTCTGGGCGCTAAAGGTATTAAAGTTGAAGTCAGTGGCCGTCTGGGCGGTGCAGAAATCGCGCGTACCGAATGGTACCGTGAAGGCCGCGTGCCATTGCACACCCTGCGTGCTGACATTGACTACAACACCTCTGAAGCGCACACCACTTATGGTGTAATCGGCGTTAAGGTATGGATCTTCAAAGGCGAGATCCTGGGTGGTATGGCTGCTGTTGAACAACCGGAACCGGCTGCTCAACCTAAAAAGCAGCAGCGTAAAGGCCGTAAGTAAGGAGATCGCTGATGTTACAACCAAAGCGTACAAAATTCCGTAAAGTGCATAAAGGCCGCAACCGTGGTCTGGCGCAGGGTACGGATGTTAGCTTCGGTACTTTCGGTCTGAAAGCTGTTGGCCGTGGTCGTCTGACTGCCCGTCAGATCGAAGCAGCACGTCGTGCTATGACCCGTGCAGTTAAGCGTCAAGGTAAGATCTGGATCCGAGTATTCCCGGACAAACCGATCACCGAGAAGCCGCTGGAAGTGCGTATGGGTAAAGGTAAAGGTAACGTAGAGTATTGGGTTGCCTTGATCCAGCCTGGTAAAGTCCTGTATGAAATGGACGGCGTATCAGAAGAGCTGGCCCGTGAAGCATTCAAGCTGGCAGCAGCAAAACTGCCTATCAAAACCACCTTTGTAACTAAGACGGTGATGTAATGAAAGCAACAGAGCTGCGTGAAAAAAGCGTTGAAGAGCTGAACACAGAGCTACTTAACCTGCTGCGTGAGCAGTTCAACCTGCGCATGCAGGCGGCATCTGGCCAGTTGCAACAGACTCATGTTCTGAAGCAAGTGCGTCGTGATGTTGCACGCGTTAAGACTTTACTGACTGAGAAGGCGGGTGCGTAATGACCGATAAAATCCGTACTCTGCAAGGTCGTGTCCTGAGCGACAAAATGGAGAAATCCATTGTTGTGGCGATTGAACGTTTTGTGAAACACCCTATCTACGGTAAATTCATCAAACGTACGACCAAACTGCACGTACATGACGAGAACAACGAATGTGGTATCGGCGACGTGGTTGAAATCCGCGAATGCCGTCCACTGTCCAAGACTAAGTCCTGGACGCTGGTTCGCGTTGTAGAGAAAGCGATTCTGTAATAGAATCCCCTCTCTAAAAAATAAGATAAACGGCTCGGCTTAGTCGAGCCGTTTATTTTTTCTACCCATATGCGAGAACCGGTGTTATAATGCCGCGCCCTCAATTATGGGGCTTTCAAACGACCTGTTTACAGGTCCCGAAGTAGTAGTTGACATTAGCGGAGCACTAAAATGATCCAAGAACAGACTATGCTGACCGTCGCCGACAACTCCGGTGCACGTCGCGTAATGTGTATCAAGGTTCTGGGTGGCTCGCACCGTCGCTACGCAGGCGTAGGCGACATCATCAAAATTACCATCAAGGAAGCAATTCCTCGCGGTAAGGTTAAGAAGGGTGATGTGCTGAAGGCGGTAGTGGTGCGCACCAGGAAGGGTGTTCGTCGCCCGGACGGTTCTGTCATTCGCTTCGATGGTAATGCATGCGTTATTTTAAATAATAACAGCGAGCAACCTATCGGTACGCGTATTTTTGGGCCGGTAACTCGTGAACTTCGTAATGAAAAGTTCATGAAAATTATCTCTCTGGCACCAGAAGTACTCTAAGGAGCGAGCAATGGCAGCTAAAATCCGTCGCGATGACGAAGTTATCGTGCTGACCGGTAAAGATAAAGGTAAGCGCGGTAAAGTTAAAAATGTCCTGTCTTCTGGCAAGGTCATTGTTGAAGGTATCAACCTGGTTAAGAAACACCAGAAGCCGGTTCCGGCCTCTAACCAACCAGGTGGCATCGTTGAAAAGGAAGCTGCTCTGCAGATTTCTAACGTTGCACTCTTCAACACGGCTACCGGCAAGGCAGACCGTGTAGGCTTTAGATTCGAAGACGGCAAAAAAGTCCGTTTCTTCAAGTCTAACAGCGAAACTATCAAGTAATTTGGAGTAGTACGATGGCGAAACTGCATGATTACTACAAAGACGAGGTAGTCCAAAAACTCATGACTGAGTTTGGCTACAATTCTGTCATGCAAGTCCCTCGGGTCGAGAAGATCACCCTGAATATGGGTGTGGGTGAAGCGATCGCTGACAAGAAACTGCTGGATAACGCAGCAGCTGATCTGACAGCAATCTCCGGTCAAAAGCCGTTGATCACCAAAGCACGCAAATCTGTTGCAGGCTTCAAAATCCGTCAGGGCTATCCGATCGGCTGTAAAGTGACTCTGCGTGGCGAGCGCATGTGGGAGTTCTTTGAGCGTCTGATTTCTATTGCTGTTCCACGTATCCGTGACTTCCGTGGCTTGTCCGCTAAGTCATTCGATGGTCGCGGTAACTACAGCATGGGCGTTCGTGAGCAGATCATCTTCCCAGAAATCGACTATGACAAAGTCGATCGCGTTCGTGGTTTGGATATTACCATTACCACTACTGCGAAATCTGACGATGAAGGCCGTGCACTGCTGGCTGCCTTTGACTTCCCGTTCCGCAAGTAAGGTAGGGTTACTTCATGGCTAAGCAATCGATGAAGGCACGCGAAGTCGTTCGCGTAAAACTGGCTGATAAATTTCGCGCAAAACGCGAAGAATTGAAAGCTATCATCTCTAGTGTGAACTCATCCGACGAAGAACGTTGGGATGCTGTTCTCAAGCTGCAGACTCTGCCGCGTGATTCCAGCCCGTCCCGTCAGCGTAACCGCTGCCGCCAAACTGGTCGTCCGCACGCTTTCCTGCGGAAGTTCGGTCTGAGCCGTATTAAAGTCCGTGAAGCCGCTATGCGCGGTGAAATTCCGGGCCTTAAAAAGGCTAGCTGGTAATTGTCACCAATTGAATCACGGGAGTAAAGACAGATGAGCATGCAAGATCCGATCGCGGATATGCTGACCCGTATCCGTAACGGTCAAGCCGCGAACAAAGTTGCGGTCACCATGCCTGCCTCCAAGCTGAAAGTGGCAATTGCCAACGTGCTGAAGGAAGAAGGCTATATTGAAGAATTTAAAATCGAAGGCGACACCAAGCCAGAACTGGAACTGACTCTTAAGTATTTCCAGGGCAAGGCAGTGGTAGAGAGCATTCAACGTGTAAGCCGCCCAGGTCTGCGTATTTATAAACGCAAAGACGAACTGCCTAAAGTTATGGCTGGTTTGGGTATTGCCGTTGTTTCTACCTCTAAAGGTGTTATGACTGATCGTGCAGCGCGCCAGGCAGGTCTTGGTGGCGAAATTATCTGCTACGTAGCTTAATCGGAGGAATATATGTCTCGTGTTGCTAAAGCACCAGTCGTGATTCCTGCCGGCGTAGAGGTAAAACTCAACGGTCAGGTAATTTCGATTAAAGGTAAAAACGGCGAGCTGACTCGTACTATCAATGATGCTGTTGAAGTTAAATCTGAAGACAACAAATTGACTTTCGCTCCACGCGAAGGTTTTGTTGACGGATGGGCGCAGGCGGGTACTTCTCGCGCGCTGCTTAACGCAATGGTTATCGGTGTTACCGAAGGCTTCACTAAGAAGCTGCAGCTGGTTGGTGTAGGTTATCGTGCGGCCATTAAAGGCAACGCGGTGAGTTTGGCCCTGGGCTTCTCTCATCCTGTTGAACATGCGCTGCCAGCGGGTATTACTGCTGAATGTCCAACTCAGACTGAGATCGTGCTGAAAGGCGCTGATAAACAGCTGATTGGTCAGGTAGCAGCGGATATTCGCGCCTACCGTCGTCCTGAGCCTTATAAAGGCAAGGGTGTTCGTTACGCCGACGAAGTCGTGCGTACCAAAGAGGCTAAGAAGAAGTAAGGTAACACTATGGATAAGAAATCTGCTCGTATCCGTCGTGCGACCCGCGCACGTCGCAAGCTCAAAGAGCTGGGTGCAACTCGCCTGGTAGTACATCGTACTCCGCGTCATATTTACGCACAGGTCATTGCTCCGAACGGTTCTGAGGTTTTGGTTGCTGCTTCTACTGTAGAAAAAGCTATCACTGAACAACTGAAGTATACCGGCAACAAAGACGCTGCGGCTGCTGTGGGTAAAGCACTGGCCGAACGCGCTATCGAAAAAGGCATTAAAAATGTTTCTTTCGACCGTTCCGGTTTCCAATATCATGGTCGCGTCCAGGCACTGGCAGATGCTGCTCGTGAAGCTGGCCTTCAGTTCTAAGGTAGAGGTGTAAGATGGCACACATCGAGAAACAAGCTGGCGAACTGCAGGAAAAGCTGATCGCGGTAAACCGTGTATCTAAAACTGTAAAAGGTGGTCGTATTTTCTCCTTCACAGCATTGACTGTGGTAGGTGACGGTAACGGTCGCATTGGTTTTGGTTACGGCAAAGCGCGTGAAGTTCCGGCAGCAATCCAGAAAGCGATGGAAAAAGCCCGTCGCAATATGATTAACGTCGCGCTGACCAACGGCACCCTGCAGCACCCTGTTAAAGGTGTGCACACGGGTTCCCGCGTGTTCATGCAGCCGGCTTCCCAGGGTACCGGTATTATTGCCGGTGGTGCAATGCGCGCCGTTCTGGAAGTCGCTGGAGTTCATAACGTACTGGCTAAAGCCTACGGTTCCACCAACCCGATTAACGTGGTTCGTGCAACTCTGGATGGCCTGGCGAATATGAGTTCTCCAGAAATGGTCGCTGCCAAGCGTGGTAAATCCGTTGAAGAAATTCTGGGGTAATGACCATGGCAAAGACTATTAAAATTACTCAAACCCGCAGTTCGATCGGTCGTTTGCCGAAACACAAGGCAACGCTGCTTGGCCTGGGTCTGCGTCGTATTAACCACACCGTAGAGCGTGAAGACACGCCAGCAGTACGCGGCATGGTTAACGCGATTTCCTACATGGTTAAAGTGGAGGAGTAACAGATGCGTTTAAATACTCTGTCTCCGGCCGAAGGGTCTAAACACGCACCGCGTCGAGTGGGTCGTGGTATTGGTTCTGGCCTCGGTAAAACCGGTGGTCGTGGTCACAAAGGTCAGAACTCTCGTTCTGGCGGTGGCGTACGTCGCGGTTTTGAAGGTGGTCAGATGCCTCTGTACCGCCGTCTGCCGAAATTCGGCTTCACCTCTCGCAAAGCAATGGTTACGGCAGAAGTTCGTCTGTCTGACCTGGCGAAAGTTGAAGGCGGAATCGTTGACCTGAACACGCTGAAAGCGGCAAACATTATCGGTATTCAGATTGAGTTCGCTAAGATCTTTCTGTCTGGCGAAGTTTCTGCTCCGGTAACGGTTCGCGGTCTGCGTGTCACTAAAGGCGCTCGTGCTGCAATCGAAGCTGCTGGCGGTAAAATTGAGGAATAAGTAGCAGATGGCTAAGCAACCGGGATTAGATTTTCAAAGTGCCAGAGGCGGTTTTGGCGAACTAAAACGCAGACTTCTGTTTGTGATTGGTGCGCTGATTGTCTTCCGCATTGGTTCTTTTATTCCGATCCCTGGTATCGATGCCACTGTACTTGCCAAACTGCTTGAGCAACAGCGTGGCACCATCATTGAAATGTTTAACATGTTCTCTGGTGGTGCTCTGAGCCGTGCTTCTATTTTTGCTCTGGGTATCATGCCGTATATTTCGGCGTCGATTATTATCCAGCTGCTGACGGTGGTTCATCCCGCCCTGGCAGAGATCAAGAAAGAAGGGGAGGCTGGCCGTCGTAAGATCAGCCAGTACACCCGTTACGGTACTCTGGTACTGGCTATATTTCAGTCTATCGGTATTGCTACCGGTTTACCGAATATGCCTGGAATGCAGGGCCTGGTGTTAAACCCGGGTCTGCCATTCTACTTTACCGCTGTTGTGAGTCTGGTCACCGGGACAATGTTCCTGATGTGGCTGGGCGAACAGATTACTGAGCGAGGTATCGGCAACGGTATCTCAATCATTATCTTCGCTGGTATTGTTGCGGGATTGCCGCCGGCCATTGGCCATACTATCGAGCAAGCGCGGCAAGGCGACCTGCACTTCCTCCTGTTGCTGTTGGTTGCAGTTCTCGTATTTGCAGTGACCTTCTTCGTTGTTTTCGTTGAGCGTGGTCAACGCCGCATTGTGGTGAACTATGCGAAACGTCAGCAAGGCCGTCGTGTCTATGCTGCGCAGAGCACACATCTGCCGTTGAAAGTGAATATGGCGGGCGTAATCCCGGCAATCTTCGCTTCCAGCATCATCCTGTTCCCAGCGACCATCGCGTCCTGGTTCGGGGGCGGTACCGGTTGGAACTGGTTAACGACTATTTCGATGTATTTACAACCAGGTCAGCCGTTGTATGTGTTACTCTATGCGACTGCAATCATCTTCTTCTGTTTCTTCTATACGGCGTTGGTTTTCAACCCGCGAGAAACAGCAGATAACCTGAAGAAGTCTGGTGCATTTGTACCAGGAATTCGTCCGGGAGAGCAAACGGCGAAGTACATCGATAAAGTAATGACTCGACTGACCTTAATCGGCGCCTTGTACATTACTTTCATCTGCCTAATCCCGGAGTTCATGCGTGATGCGATGAAAGTTCCATTCTACTTCGGCGGTACATCACTGCTGATCGTAGTCGTGGTCATCATGGACTTTATGGCTCAAGTGCAAACTCTGATGATGTCAAGTCAGTACGAGTCTGCTCTGAAGAAAGCAAACCTGAAAGGCTACGGCCGTTAATCAGGCGCTTGAAGAAGTTACGGAGAGAAAAAATGAAAGTTCGTGCTTCCGTCAAGAAATTATGTCGTAACTGCAAAATCGTACGTCGCGAAGGTGTTGTGCGTGTGATTTGTAGTGCCGAGCCAAAGCATAAACAGCGCCAAGGCTGATTTTCACATATTTTTCTTGCAAAGTCGGGTTGAGCTGGCTAGATTAGCCAGCCAATCTTTTGTATGTCTATGCGCTGCCATTTGAGTATCCTGAAAACGGGCTTTTCGGCATGGGGCGCATATTTAAATAGTAGGAGTGCATAGTGGCCCGTATAGCAGGCATTAACATTCCTGATCAAAAACACACCGTGATTGCATTAACTTCAATCTTCGGTATCGGCAAGACTCGCTCCCAGGCCATTTGCGCCTCTGCGGGTATCGCTGAAAATGTTAAGATCAGTGAGCTGTCTGAAGAACAAATTGACACGCTGCGTGATGAAGTTGCTAAGTTCGTCGTTGAAGGCGATCTGCGTCGTGAAGTCACCCTGAGCATCAAGCGTCTGATGGACCTTGGTTGCTATCGTGGTTTGCGTCATCGTCGTGGTCTTCCGGTTCGCGGTCAGCGTACCAAGACTAACGCACGTACCCGTAAGGGTCCGCGTAAACCGATCAAGAAATAATCGGGGTGATTGAATAATGGCAAAGGCACCAGTTCGTGCACGTAAGCGTGTAAGAAAACAAGTCTCTGATGGCGTGGCTCATGTCCATGCATCTTTTAACAACACCATCGTGACTATTACCGATCGTCAGGGTAACGCGCTGGGTTGGGCAACGGCCGGTGGTTCCGGTTTCCGTGGTTCTCGTAAATCTACGCCGTTCGCTGCGCAGGTCGCTGCAGAACGTTGCGCAGAAGCCGTGAAAGATTACGGTATTAAGAACCTGGAAGTTATGGTTAAGGGTCCGGGTCCAGGCCGCGAATCTACGATTCGTGCTCTGAACGCTGCTGGTTTCCGCATCACTAATATTACTGATGTGACTCCGATCCCTCACAACGGTTGTCGTCCGCCGAAAAAACGTCGCGTATAACGCTCGTTTTTAGGAATGTTGGAGAAAGAAAATGGCAAGATATTTGGGTCCTAAGCTCAAGCTGAGCCGTCGCGAGGGTACAGACCTGTTCCTTAAGTCTGGCGTTCGCGCGATTGATACCAAGTGTAAGATTGAACAAGCTCCTGGCCAGCACGGTGCGCGTAAACCGCGTCTGTCTGACTATGGTGTGCAGTTGCGTGAAAAGCAGAAAGTTCGCCGTATGTATGGTGTTCTGGAGCGTCAGTTCCGTAACTATTACAAAGAAGCCGCTCGTCTGAAAGGCAACACAGGTGAAAACCTGCTGGCCCTGCTGGAAGGTCGTCTGGATAACGTTGTTTATCGTATGGGCTTTGGCGCTACACGTGCAGAATCACGTCAGTTAGTTAGCCATAAATCTGTACTGGTAAACGGACGCGTTGTTAGCATCGCTTCTTATCAGGTAACTCCGAATGACGTTGTTAGCATCCGTGAGAAAGCCAAAAAGCAATCTCGCGTGAAAGCTGCTCTGGAGCTGGCTGAACAGCGTGAAAAGCCAACCTGGCTGGAAGTTGATGCAACTAAGATGGAAGGTGTGTTCAAGCGTATTCCTGAACGTACTGATCTGTCCGCGGACATTAACGAACACCTGATCGTCGAGCTTTACTCCAAGTAAAGCTTAGTACCAAAGAGAGGACACAATGCAGGGTTCTGTGACAGAGTTTCTAAAACCGCGCCTGGTAGATATCGAGCAAGTCAGTTCGACGCATGCCAAGGTGACCCTTGAGCCTTTAGAGCGTGGCTTTGGCCATACTCTTGGTAACGCACTGCGCCGTATTCTGCTTTCATCCATGCCGGGTTGCGCGGTGACCGAGGTTGAAATTGATGGTGTACTGCATGAGTACAGCACCAAAGAAGGTGTACAGGAAGATATCCTGGAAATCCTTCTCAACCTGAAAGGCCTTGCGGTAAGAGTTCAGGGCAAAGATGAAGTTATTCTTACCTTGAATAAATCTGGCATTGGCCCTGTGACTGCAGCCGATATCACCCATGATGGTGATGTCGAAATCGTCAAGCCGCAGCACGTGATCTGCCACCTGACCGATGAGAACGCAGCAATTAATATGCGTATCAAAGTTCAGCGCGGTCGTGGTTATGTGCCGGCGTCTGCCCGAATTCATTCGGAAGAAGATGAGCGCCCGATTGGTCGTCTGTTAGTCGACGCCTGCTACAGCCCTGTAGACCGTATAGCCTACAATGTTGAAGCAGCGCGCGTAGAACAGCGTACCGACCTGGACAAGCTGGTCATCGAAATGGAAACCAACGGCACTATTGATCCTGAAGAAGCGATCCGCCGTGCGGCAACCATCCTGGCAGAACAACTTGAAGCTTTCGTTGACTTACGTGATGTACGTCAGCCGGAAGTTAAAGAAGAGAAACCAGAATTCGATCCGATCTTGCTGCGCCCTGTTGACGATCTGGAATTGACTGTCCGCTCTGCTAACTGCCTTAAGGCAGAAGCTATCCACTACATCGGTGATCTGGTACAGCGTACCGAGGTTGAGCTGCTTAAAACGCCTAACCTTGGTAAGAAATCTCTTACCGAGATTAAAGATGTGCTGGCGTCACGTGGTCTGTCACTGGGCATGCGCCTGGAAAACTGGCCACCAGCTAGCATTGCTGATGAATAAACCGATCACAGGTTAAGGTTTCACTGAGAAGGATAAGGTCATGCGCCATCGTAAGAGTGGTCGTCAACTGAACCGCAACAGCAGCCATCGTCAGGCTATGTTCCGCAACATGGCTGGCTCTTTGGTTCGTCATGAGATCATCAAGACGACCCTGCCGAAAGCAAAAGAGTTGCGTCGTGTAGTTGAGCCGCTGATTACTCTTGCCAAGACCGACAGCGTAGCTAATCGTCGTCTGGCATTCGCCCGTACTCGTGATAACGAGATCGTGGCAAAACTGTTTAACGAGCTGGGCCCGCGTTTTGCGAGCCGTGCCGGTGGTTACACTCGCATTCTGAAGTGTGGCTTCCGCGCTGGTGACAACGCTCCGATGGCTTACATCGAGTTGGTTGATCGTCCAGAGCTGACAGAAGCTGTTGCAGAGTAATCTGTAGCAACGTAAAAAAACCGGGCTTGCCCGGTTTTTTTATATCCAAAATTCCTCGCCCCTCCCCGCTGACATGTGGTTAAACTATCCATAGTTCATTTCCGTACAGGAGAAGATGATGTGGTTTATTGACCAACTCGTTGAACAACATATTCGTGAAGCACAAGCCAGTGGTGAGCTGGATAATCTGCCCGGTCAGGGGAAGCCTCTTATTCTCGATGACGACAGCCATGTTGCGCCGGAACTGCGCGCGGCATATCGGCTGTTGAAGAATTCCGGCTATCTGCCGCCCGAGCTGGAGATGAAACGCGAAGCGATCGAACTGGATAGCCTGCTGCGATCGCTGGACCCCGCCGATGATCGCTATCAGCCGCAGCTTAAACGTCTGCGGCTGCTGGAAATAAAACTGACGCAGGCCGGTCTGAGCACCGCTTTTCTTAACGGTGAATACCGCCATCACGTTAAGCAACGTCTTGCAGGAGACAAATGATGTTTCGTATTGGACAGCTGGCAAAACTGGCGGATGTGACGCCTGATACTATTCGCTATTACGAAAAGCAGCAGATGATGGACCATAAGGTGCGCACCGAAGGCGGCTTTCGCCTGTACAGTGGGCAGGATTTGCAGCGGCTTAAATTTATTCGTTACGGTCGTCAGCTTGGGTTTACCCTTGAATCGATCCGCGAACTGCTGTCGATCCGTGTCGATCCTGAGCATCACAGCTGCCATGAATCTAAAACCATCGTGCAGAACCGGCTGAATGAAGTGGAGGGGATGATTGCCGAGTTGCAACATATGCAGCGTTCACTACAGCGGCTGAATGATGCCTGTTGTGGCACCGACCAGCATAGCAGCGTCTGCTGCTCGATTCTGGAAGCCCTGGAACAAGGCGCGACAGCCGTTAATGCGCAAGCTAATTGAAAATTGCGCCAAACGGGTCTATATTTTGCGCGTTAATCACAAAGGAGCAGCACCATGACCGCTTATCAGCATAAAAAAGGCCAGATACAGCACAACGCCATTGAGGCGTTACTGCACGACCCACTGTTTAAACCGCGTATTGAAGTGAATCAGAAAGGCAAAGGCAGCTATCGGCGTAAAGACAAACACGCAAGGAAAGGTAACTGGGAGGCCAGTGGTAAGCATCAGCAACTGATATTTACCACTGGCCTTCTGGTTTGGGCGGCGAGAACGCCGCCCCTACAGAAAATCGCAATCTTTTGTAGGGGCGGCGTTTTCGCCGCCCGTAATGCGGTTAAGGACGGTTGTTTTGTTCTTTCAGCAGGTCACGAATTTCAGTAAGCAGAACTTCCTGCGCCGGGGTTTTTGCCGGAGCCGCTTCTTTTTTCTTGTGCAGTTTGTTCATCAGTTTAATTGCCAGGAAAATGGCAAAGGCGACAATAACAAAATCGAACACCGTCTGAAGAAAGACGCCGTACTGCATAATCACTGCGGGAGTTTCACCTTCTGCCGGTTTCAGCACCCAGGCGAACTGTTTGAAATCCACTCCGCCAATCAGTAACCCCAGCGGCGGCATAATAATATTTGCCACCAACGCTGAAACGATCTTACCGAACGCTGCACCGATAATTACACCAACTGCAAGGTCGACAACATTGCCGCGCATTGCAAAGTCGCGAAACTCTTTGAATAAACTCATTCTTCTCTCCTTTCCTGTGCCAATGGCTAAAGTCTAACAAACGATTGGCCTTTTGCCATCGCTGCGCAGGAATAACTGGCAAATACCTGTAGGGGAGCGGTTTTCGGCTCCCGTACTAATCATTAGCAGGGGCGGCGAGAACGCCGCCCCTACAGGTTAAAGAAAGAACGGGCTGGGCTGGAACAGGCGTTCAACATCCGGCACAAACTTCTTATCTGTCAGGAACATAATAACATGGTCGCCCTGTTCAATACGCAAATTGTCGTTAGCAATCATCACATCATCCCCACGCACCACTGCACCAATAATGGTGCCTGGCGGCAGTTTAATATCATCAATTAAACGGCCAACCACACGCGAAGTGGTTTCATCGCCATGAGCGATCGCTTCAATGGCTTCGGCGATACCACGGCGCAGTGACGATACACTGACGATATCCGCTTTGCGCACATGACCAAGCAGGGCGGAGATGGTCGCCTGTTGCGGTGAGATAGCGATATCAATCACGCTGCCCTGCACCAGGTCGACATAGGCTTTACGCTGGATCAGCACCATCACCTTCTTCGCCCCCATCTTCTTCGCCAGCATCGCGGACATGATGTTAGCTTCATCGTCATTGGTGACGGCAATAAACAGATCGACCTGATCGATATGTTCTTCCGCCAGCAGCTCCTGATCGGAAGCATCGCCGTAAAACACGATAGTGTCCTGCAGATGTTCGGCCAGTTCGGCGGCGCGCTGCTGATTACGCTCAATCAGCTTCACGCTATAATTTTTTTCCAGCTTCTGCGCCAGACCAAAACCGATATTGCCGCCGCCGACCAGCATAATGCGCTTATAGGGTTTTTCAAGACGCTGCAATTCACTCATTACCGCGCGAATATGCTGGCTGGCGGCAATAAAGAACACCTCATCACCAGCTTCTACAATGGTTGAACCCTGCGGGCGAATCGGGCGATCCTGACGGAAAATCGCCGCCACGCGGGTATCAATATGCGGCATATGCTCGCGCATAATTGACAGCGCATTACCGACCAGCGGGCCGCCGTAATAGGCTTTTACCACCGCGAGGCTGACTTTCCCTTCGGCAAAATTCACCACCTGCAGGGCGCCCGGGTATTCAATCAGGCGATAGAGATTGTCGATAACCAGCTGTTCAGGGGAGATCAGATGGTCAATCGGCACCGCTTCGGGCATAAACAGCTTGTCGGCGTCACGGATATAGTCGGGCGCACGGATACGCGCAATACGGTTTGGCGTATTGAACAGCGAATAGGCCACCTGGCAGGCGACCATATTGGTTTCATCCGAGTTAGTCACCGCGACCAGCATATCCGCGTCTTCTGCCCCGGCCTCGCGCAGCACACGTGGATGTGAACCGTGCCCCTGCACGACCCGCAGGTCAAATTTGTCCTGTAGCTGGCGCAAACGAACGCCATCAGTATCGACCACGGTAATATCGTTGTTTTCACCAACGAGGTTCTCTGCCAGCGTTCCGCCAACCTGTCCGGCGCCAAGAATGATTATTTTCATCGTCTTTCCTGCTTATCCCGTGATTGATTGCCTGACCGGATAATCAATTTTTTATCAGCTTAGCGTAAAAGAAACCATCCCCACCTTGTGGGTGCGGGAATACTTGCAGACCAGGCTGTCCGTCGTCAGCAATCGGCTGCAGTTTCGCATCGGCATGGCGAGCGAGAAACGCGCTGACCTGCTGATGGTTCTCTTCCGGCAGAATCGAACAAGTGGCGTACAGCAGGGTGCCGCCTGATTTCAGCTGTGGCCAGATGGCATCGAGAATTTCCTGCTGCAAAGCGGCGAGTTCAGCGATATCGCGGTCGCGGCGCAGCCACTTAATATCCGGGTGGCGGCGGATAACACCGGTAGCGGAGCACGGGGCATCCAGCAGGATGCGATCAAACTGCATCCCTTCGCACCACTGCTGCGGATAACGGCCATCGCCGGCTTTCACCGTGGCGGTCATCCCCAGGCGCGCCAGGTTTTCGTTTACTCGCGTCAGTCGCTGTTCATCGATATCGACAGCCATGACTTTGGCCTGTGGCGCGGCTTCGAGAATATGGGTGGTTTTGCCGCCAGGTGCGGCGCACAGGTCGAGGATCGACTCGCCATTCTGCGGATCAAGCAGCGCGATACAGCCCTGGGCGGAGGCATCCTGCACCGTTACCCAGCCCTGGTCGAAACCGGGTAGCTGATTAACAGCGCAGGGCGCATCAAGGCGCAGCGCGTCCTGATGTTCTGGATGCGCTTCGGCTTCCTTACCCGAGGCCTGTAGCAGCGCCAGCCAGGCATCACGGCTGTGATGCTGACGGTTAACGCGCAGCCACATCGGCGGACGCTGGTTATTGGCCTCAACAATCTGCTGCCAGTTCTCTGGCCATGCGCGTTGCAGGCGTTCCAGCAGCCACTTCGGATGCAGATATTTATGCGGACCGTCGTTCATTTCCAGCATCAGCGCTTCCTGCTGACGCTGGAACTGGCGCAATACGCCGTTGATCAAACCTTTCAGCGCCTGACGCTTTAGCACCACCGCGCCTTCAACGGTTTCCGCCAGTGCGGCATGGGCCGGAATGCGGGTATACATCAGCTGATACAGGCCGACCATAATCAGAAAGTGGATAGTGCGCTGTTTGCCGGTCATCGGACGCGACATCAGTTTATTAATAATCCACTGTAACTGCGGCAGGGTGCGCAGCACGCCGAAACAGAGTTCCTGCAGCAAAGCGCTGTCTTTTTCTGGCAGTGATTTCTGTGCTGCCGGCAGGACATGACTTAATGATTGTCCCTGCTCGACAACGCGCTCAATAGCTTGTGCCGCAAGGCTGCGGAGGTTGGTCTGTTTTTTCATTGTTTGAGTCATCAATAAACAAAAGCCCGACCAGAGGCCGGGCTGAAGAATCAGGCAAGGATATTGCCCTGTGTGAACCATTCACGGCGGGAGTTCAGGATATCCTGCGCTTTCATCGCTTTTTTGCCAGCGGGCTGCAATTCGGTAATATTCAGTACGCCGTCAGCGGTGGCGATCTGAATACCATTTTTGTCAGCATGCAGAATCTCCCCAGGCTGGCTGTTCGCCTGATGCGGCAGCACTTGCGCCTGCCACACTTTAACCGGCTGATCCTCAATCAGGAACCAGCTCACTGGCCATGGATTAAAAGCGCGGATACAGCGTTCCAGCTGGGCGGCGGAGAGTGACCAGTCGAGCTTAGCCTCTTCTTTGCTCAGCTTCTCAGCATAATTCGCCGCGGTTTCATCCTGAAT
The DNA here is from genome assembly GCF_017875465.1 of Winslowiella toletana. Lineage (NCBI taxonomy): Bacteria > Pseudomonadati > Pseudomonadota > Gammaproteobacteria > Enterobacterales > Erwiniaceae > Winslowiella > Winslowiella toletana. The sequence continues at coordinate 1,914,762 of NZ_JAGGMQ010000001.1, read as the reverse complement.
TTGCGGCTGTGCGCTGCCATTGGCCAGTTGTTCAATAGTGGCGAGCATACCGGCCGGACCCAGCTGAGCCAGTTTTTGATAGAGCGTGGCGCTGGTATCACTGGCTTCAATCGGACAGGAGAGCTTATACAGCATATCGCCGGTATCGAGGCCAACATCCATCTGCATAATAGTGACGCCGGTTTCGCTGTCGCCTGCCCACAGTGAACGCTGAATCGGCGCTGCACCACGCCAGCGTGGCAGCAGAGAGCCGTGCACATTGATACAACCGAGTCGTGGCATATCCAGCACTGCTTTGGGCAGAATCAACCCGTAGGCGACAACCACCATCAGGTCGGCTTGCAGATCGGCAACCAGTTGTTGATTCTCTTCCGGACGCAGTGATTTTGGCTGAAACACCGGAATATCATGCTCCAGCGCCAGCGCTTTTACCGGGCCGGGTGTCAGCTTATTACCGCGACCCGCCGGACGATCCGGCTGGGTAAAGACAGCAACAACCTGATGTTCTGAGGTTAACAGCGCAGCGAGATGCTGCGCGGCAAAGTCAGGGGTTCCGGCGAATATGATTTTTAACGAATCGGACACAGTATTCCCTTCGCAAACAGAGCTATCAGTCACGCGCGGTAAGGCGCGCCAGTTTTTCCAGTTTCTGGCGGATACGCTGACGTTTCAGCGGCGAGAGATAGTCGATAAACAGTTTACCGACCAGGTGATCCATTTCATGCTGAATACAGATCGCCAGCAGACCATCAGCTTGCAGCTCGAAGCTGTTGCCATCACGATCCAGCGCGCGCACTTTGACAAATTCGGCACGCGGCACCAGCGCACGCTGTTCCGGAATCGACAGGCAGCCTTCTTCAATACCGGTTTCACCACTTTTTTCCAGCATTTCCGGGTTAATCAGCACTAAACGCTGGTCGCGCTCTTCTGACACATCGATCACGATGATGCGCTGATGGATATCAACCTGGGTCGCCGCCAGACCGATGCCTTCTTCGGCATACATGGTGTCAAACATATCATCCACGATGCGCTGGATATTGGCATTTACTTCTTTAACGGGCTTAGCGACGATGCGAAGGCGATCGTCCGGATAATGTAATACCTGCAAAACTGACATATCGTTCCAGATCTGTGTTCAAGGGATAAAAGAATTATTCCTCTTATTGTAGACATTTCAGGCGCTGATTGACAGCATTCCTGCTGATGAGCAGCGTACTGTCACGCTGACGTTTACAAGGAAAGTAACGTGACCTCAACCGAGATCTGGCTTCGGCTCTCTGGCGTATGCGGACTGCGTGGCGAGCGGCTGTTACAGGCCGCCAGCACGCTGATTTTAAATCAAAGTCTTTCAGCCGGGGCGCTGCTGGCCGCCGGACTGGATGCGGAGCAGGCGGCGCAATTTATGCGCTTTAATCCACGCGAGCTGGAGCAGACGCTGTACTGGCTGGAACAGCCGCAGCACCATCTGTTAACCCCTGTCCACCCACTGTACCCGCCACAGCTGAAAAATATCGCCCGGCCACCGACCTTATTGTTTGTCGCTGGTAATCCTGCCTTATTGTCATCGACGCAGCTGGCGGTGGTTGGCAGCCGCCGTTGCAGTCACTATGGCCGCGAGTGGGGAAGCTGGTTTACCCAGGCGCTGGCATTGAGCGGCCTGACGATTACCAGCGGGCTGGCCTCAGGGATCGATGGCGTGGCGCATCGCGCGGCGCTGGAGGTGCAGGGCAAAACTATCGCGGTGTTAGGTAGCGGCCTGTCGCAGCTCTATCCGCGGCAGCATATCGCTCTCGCCAGCGAGATTATCGCTGCGGGCGGTGCGCTGGTGTCGGAGTTTCTGCTATCTGCGGCGCCACTGGCGCTGCATTTCCCACGCCGTAACCGCATTATCAGCGGGCTGAGTTGTGGTGTACTGGTGGTAGAAGCCTCATTACGTAGCGGTTCGCTGGTGACCGCACGTTATGCGCTGGAACAAAACCGCGATGTCTATGCGCTGCCGGGCGCGCTGGGAAACAGCGGCAGCGAGGGAGGGCACTGGCTGATCCAGCAAGGGGCATTATTAGTGGCGCATCCCAACAATATTATCGAACAAATCACCAGTGACTTTAACTGGCTGCCTTTTTTAGCACCGGAGCCAATATATTCTTCAGACAATGCTGATGTTTCATTGCCATTTGCTGATGTGTTGGCTAACGTAGGAGATGAGGTTACACCTGTTGACGTCGTCGCTGCACGTGCCGGCCAACCTGTGCCAGCCATCGTAGCTAAGCTGCTTGAGCTGGAGTTAGCAGGGTGGATCGCAGCTGTACCCGGCGGCTATGTCCGATTGAGGAGGGCATGCCATGTTCGACGTATTAATGTACTTATTTGAAACCTATATCCACAACGAAGCAGAAATGCGCGTTGACCAGGATAGATTGACTGATGATTTAACCGATGCAGGGTTTCATCGTGAAGATATTTATAATGCGTTGAACTGGTTGGAAAAGCTGGCTGATTATCAGGACGGATTAACCGCACCGATCCAGCTGGCAAGCGATCCGTTGTCAATGCGTATCTACACCGAGGAAGAGAGTCAGCGCCTCGATGCCAATTGCCGTGGTTTCATACTGTTCCTGGAGCAGATTCAGGTACTTAATCTCGAAACCCGGGAAATGGTTATCGAACGTATTATGGCTTTGGATACCCTCGAGTTCGATCTGGAAGATCTTAAATGGGTCGTGTTGATGGTGCTGTTTAACATCCCGGGATGTGAAAACGCCTATCAGCAAATGGAAGAACTACTTTTCGAAGTCAATGAAGGAATGCTGCACTGAAGATTGCCTTCGTGTACACAACGCTATGAATAAAACAGCGCTTTTCGCTGTGCGAAAAAATGAACCCTGCCCCCAGTGTGGGGCAGAACTGGTTATTCGCTCCGGGAAACACGGTGCGTTTCTCGGCTGCTCCGATTATCCAACCTGCGATTATATTCGCCCGCTGAAAAGCCAGGCCGATGGCCATGTGGTGAAAGTGCTGGAGGGGCAAAGCTGTCCCGCATGTCAGTCTGATCTGGTATTGCGACAAGGACGCTACGGCATGTTTATCGCCTGCAGCAATTACCCGCAGTGCGAACATACTGAAGTGATTGACCGGCCGGATGAGACCACTATCGCCTGCCCGCAATGCCAGCAGGGCAAACTGGTGCAGCGTCGTTCGCGTTACGGCAAAACTTTTCACTCGTGCGATCGTTATCCTGATTGCCAGTTTGCCGTGAACTTTACCCCGGTTGAAGGTGAGTGTGAGTTTTGCCACTTTCCTCTTCTTATTGAGAAAAAAACCGCCAAAGGCTTAAAGCGTTTTTGCGCCAGCAAGGCGTGCAATAAGCCGGTTACCGCAGGAATAAGCAGTGAAGAATGATCTTTTAGCTGGCTCACTTGAGTCATGTATTAACCAACTTCAACAGCAAGCCGTGATCGCCTACCCCACCGAGGCGGTATTTGGTCTGGGTTGCGATCCGGACAGTGAGAGTGCGGTACTGAAATTACTGGCGCTGAAACAGCGCCCGGTAGAGAAGGGACTAATTCTGATTGCCGCCGATTATCAGCAGCTGCAACCCTATCTGGCGGATGAGCAACTGTCGGATAAACAACGTCAGCATATGTTTTCCAGCTGGCCGGGACCGGTGAGCTGGATCGTCCCGGCAGCGGCTGATACGCCGCGCTGGCTGACCGGACGTTTTACTTCGCTGGCGGTGCGCGTTAGCGATCACCCGGATGTGCAGCGATTATGCCGCGCGTTCGGCAAGCCGCTGGTATCAACCAGCGCTAATTTAACCGGTGCGGAGCCATGCCGCACAGTGGCTGAAATACAGGCGCAATTTGGCGCTGACTTTCCGCTGCTGGTGGGCAATACCGGCGGGCGGTTAAATCCGTCAGAGATCCGTGATGCGATGACTGGCGAGCTGATCCGCCAGGGCTAATCAGAAGTAAAGGAAGAGTATGGAAACGTTTGCCGTATTTGGTAACCCAATTGGCCACAGTAAATCGCCACGCATTCATCAGCTGTTTGCGCAGCAGACCGGTATTGAACACCCTTATGGCACAGTTTGCGCACCGCCAGATGGTTTTGCTGCGAGCCTGAAACAGTTCTTTGCCGGGGGCGCACGCGGCGCTAATGTTACGCTGCCATTTAAGCAGGAAGCTTTTGCCCTTGCCGATCAGCTGACCGAACGTGCGGCATTAGCGGGCGCGGTCAATACGCTGAAGATTGATCAACAGGGACATCTGTTAGGCGACAATACTGACGGCATCGGTTTATTAACCGATCTTCAGCGTCTCAATCTGATCAATACGGGCGACCGGATCCTGTTGATCGGCGCCGGCGGCGCGGCGCGCGGAGTGATCCTGCCTTTGCTGTCGGCGGGGTGCGCGATCACCCTGACTAATCGCACCTTAAGCCGCGCTGAGGAGCTGGTTACCCTGTTTCGCGATACCGGCGCGGTGGATGCGCTGGCTCTCAATCAGCTGGATGGCCAGCAGTTTGACCTGATTATCAATGCCACCTCCAGCGGTGTGGCGGGCGAGATCCCGGCATTACCGGCTTCGCTAATCAATGCGGATGTGCGTTGCTACGATATGTTTTACCAGTCAGGGCTGACGCCTTTCCTGAAATGGTGCCAGCAACTGGGCGCTACGCAGATGGCCGATGGTTTAGGCATGCTGGTGGGGCAAGCTGCACATGCCTTCTTGCTGTGGCATGGCATCCTGCCGGAAATTACTCCGGTGATTGCGATCCTGAAACGCGAGCTGTCGGCATGAATCAGGCGATCCAGTTCCCCGATCGCGAAGAGTGGGACAGCGATCGCCAGTCCGTCTGTTTTCCGGCGCAGGTCAATGGCATTAATCTGACCTGTGCCATCTCAGGTGCAACCCTGCAACAACGCTATGGTAGCGATATGCCCGAGATCGAACTGTTCAGAGCACATCGCTGGGATCTTGAGGAACAGGCAGAACAGCTGATCGCACAGCAACAAGAGGACGATCAGGGCTGGCTCTGGCTCTCCTGAGCTAAATAGTCATCTTTCCAGCCAACATAGTTATTCGCGGAATAGAGCAGCCCGGCAATTTCTTTCTCGCTAAGTGGTCTCGCCTGCCTGGCCGGGCTACCTATATAGAGGTAACCACTCTCAAGACGTTTGCCAGGCGCCACCAGACTGCCGGCGCCAATCATCACATCATCTTCTATAATGGCGCCGTCGAGAATAATCGACCCCATGCCAACCAGTACGCGGTTGCCAATGGTACAGCCATGCAGCATCGCTTTATGTCCCACCGTGACATCCTCGCCAATGATCAGCGGATTGCCTTCCGGGTTATACGATGACTTGTGTGTAACATGCAGCACGCTGCCATCCTGAATATTGCTACGCTTGCCAATCACGACTTTATTAACGTCACCACGAATAACCACCAGTGGCCAGATTCCAACATCATCGGCCAGCGACACGTCACCGACCACTACACTCGACGCATCTACCATGACGCGCTCACCTGACTGTGGAAATAGTTGCTTATAAGGGCGTAATACCGCGGACATAAAATCATTCTCCTGAGATGTGATGATCGAAGGGTAGTGTGCTTGTTGCTTTATTATCAACCTCAGCCGTTTATTGTGCGGCAAAAATGTGCGGATCGAACGAGATCGCAGCGAAAAGATTGAAATCTCAGCAACCAGAATAAAAGATCGAGAAAAGGCTTGTGGATTAAATCCGGATCCCTATAATGCGCAACCACTGAGACGGAACAACGGCTTACACAGCGGCGACTCAGGAGGTTCGGGAAGCGAGTTAATCGGTTCTGAACCGCCGGAGAAAAACTTCTGAAAACGGGGTTGACTCTGAGGGAGGAAAGCGTAATATACGCCACCTCGCAGCAGCAGACGAAGTCGCTGATTGCACTGCTCTTTAACAATTTATCAGACAATCTGTGTGGGCACTCGCAGGGTTGATATCGCAAACCATCCCCGGATGGAAAAAATTTGAAATATCAAGTCTCAAGAGTGACTACTATATTCATTACGAATAACAGTTTTAATTCTTTGAGCATCAAGCTTTTTAATTGAAGAGTTTGATCATGGCTCAGATTGAACGCTGGCGGCAGGCCTAACACATGCAAGTCGGGCGGTAGCACAGAGGAGCTTGCTCCTTGGGTGACGAGCGGCGGACGGGTGAGTAATGTCTGGGGATCTGCCCGATGGAGGGGGATAACTACTGGAAACGGTAGCTAATACCGCATAATCTCGCAAGAGCAAAGTGGGGGACCTTCGGGCCTCACACCATCGGATGAACCCAGATGGGATTAGCTAGTAGGTGGGGTAACGGCTCACCTAGGCGACGATCCCTAGCTGGTCTGAGAGGATGACCAGCCACACTGGAACTGAGACACGGTCCAGACTCCTACGGGAGGCAGCAGTGGGGAATATTGCACAATGGGCGCAAGCCTGATGCAGCCATGCCGCGTGTATGAAGAAGGCCTTCGGGTTGTAAAGTACTTTCAGCGGGGAGGAAGGCGATGCGGTTAATAACCGCGTCGATTGACGTTACCCGCAGAAGAAGCACCGGCTAACTCCGTGCCAGCAGCCGCGGTAATACGGAGGGTGCAAGCGTTAATCGGAATTACTGGGCGTAAAGCGCACGCAGGCGGTCTGTTAAGTCAGATGTGAAATCCCCGGGCTCAACCTGGGAACTGCATTTGAAACTGGCAGGCTAGAGTCTCGTAGAGGGGGGTAGAATTCCAGGTGTAGCGGTGAAATGCGTAGAGATCTGGAGGAATACCGGTGGCGAAGGCGGCCCCCTGGACGAAGACTGACGCTCAGGTGCGAAAGCGTGGGGAGCAAACAGGATTAGATACCCTGGTAGTCCACGCCGTAAACGATGTCGACTTGGAGGTTGTGCCCTTGAGGCGTGGCTTCCGGAGCTAACGCGTTAAGTCGACCGCCTGGGGAGTACGGCCGCAAGGTTAAAACTCAAATGAATTGACGGGGGCCCGCACAAGCGGTGGAGCATGTGGTTTAATTCGATGCAACGCGAAGAACCTTACCTGGCCTTGACATCCACGGAATTCGGCAGAGATGCCTTAGTGCCTTCGGGAGCCGTGAGACAGGTGCTGCATGGCTGTCGTCAGCTCGTGTTGTGAAATGTTGGGTTAAGTCCCGCAACGAGCGCAACCCTTATCCTTTGTTGCCAGCGCGTGATGGCGGGAACTCAAAGGAGACTGCCGGTGATAAACCGGAGGAAGGTGGGGATGACGTCAAGTCATCATGGCCCTTACGGCCAGGGCTACACACGTGCTACAATGGCGCATACAAAGAGAAGCGAACTCGCGAGAGCAAGCGGACCTCATAAAGTGCGTCGTAGTCCGGATCGGAGTCTGCAACTCGACTCCGTGAAGTCGGAATCGCTAGTAATCGTAGATCAGAATGCTACGGTGAATACGTTCCCGGGCCTTGTACACACCGCCCGTCACACCATGGGAGTGGGTTGCAAAAGAAGTAGGTAGCTTAACCTTCGGGAGGGCGCTTACCACTTTGTGATTCATGACTGGGGTGAAGTCGTAACAAGGTAACCGTAGGGGAACCTGCGGTTGGATCACCTCCTTACCTATGTGAAGATACTCCGCGCAGTGCCCACACAGATTGTCTGATGAAAGTAACGAGCAGAAAAAACCTCTACAGGCTTGTAGCTCAGGTGGTTAGAGCGCACCCCTGATAAGGGTGAGGTCGGTGGTTCAAGTCCACTCAGGCCTACCAAATTTGTATTCATGCTGCGTTATGCACTCGGTCGTTTACCAGAGTAAACTTCCCTCCTGCATGCCTTGCCTGAATCCAAATTAACATTCGTGTTCTTAAACGGATGTGACTCCTGGTGAGTGGTAGTAAAGGTCTCTGCAGTAACTGTATGGGGCTATAGCTCAGCTGGGAGAGCGCCTGCCTTGCACGCAGGAGGTCAGCGGTTCGATCCCGCTTAGCTCCACCATACCGTTACTAAAAAATACTTCAGAGCACACCGGCAACGGTATGCTGCGAAGTATTATGCTCTTTAAAAATCCGGAACAAGCTGAAAATTGAAACGATATGTCGTCTCATTTCTCCGTAATAAGAAATGAAGCACGATATATTCGAGTCTCTCAAATGCTTGCAGCTCTGAAGGGTCGAAAGACACTTCCGGGTTGTGAGGTTAAGCGACTAAGCGTACACGGTGGATGCCCTGGCAGTCAGAGGCGATGAAGGGCGTGCTAATCTGCGATAAGCGACGGTAAGCCGATATGAGGCGCTATACCCGTCGATACCCGAATGGGGAAACCCGGTGCACTGCGGTGCATCATCGTTAAGTGAATACATAGCTTAACGAGGCGAACCTGGGGAACTGAAACATCTAAGTACCCAGAGGAAAAGAAATCAACCGAGATTCCCCCAGTAGCGGCGAGCGAACGGGGAACAGCCCAGAACCTGAATCAGTTTGTGCGTCAGTGGAAGCGTCTGGAAAGTCGCAGGGTACAGGGTGATACTCCCGTACACAAAGGCACACTTGCTGTGAGTTCGATGAGTAGGGCGGGACACGTGACATCCTGTCTGAATATGGGGGGACCATCCTCCAAGGCTAAATACTCCTGACTGACCGATAGTGAACCAGTACCGTGAGGGAAAGGCGAAAAGAACCCCGGCGAGGGGAGTGAAACAGAACCTGAAACCGTGTACGTACAAGCAGTGGAAGCCCTCTTCAGGGGGGTGACTGCGTACCTTTTGTATAATGGGTCAGCGACTTATATTCTGTAGCAAGGTTAACCGTATAGGGGAGCCGCAGGGAAACCGAGTCTTAACTGGGCGTTAAGTTGCAGGGTATAGACCCGAAACCCGGTGATCTAGCCATGGGCAGGTTGAAGGTTGGGTAACACTAACTGGAGGACCGAACCGACTAATGTTGAAAAATTAGCGGATGACTTGTGGCTGGGGGTGAAAGGCCAATCAAACCGGGAGATAGCTGGTTCTCCCCGAAAGCTATTTAGGTAGCGCCTCGTGAACTCATCTCCGGGGGTAGAGCACTGTTTCGGCTAGGGGGCCATCCCGGCTTACCAACCCGATGCAAACTGCGAATACCGGAGAATGTTATCACGGGAGACACACGGCGGGTGCTAACGTCCGTCGTGAAGAGGGAAACAACCCAGACCGCCAGCTAAGGTCCCAAAGTCATGGTTAAGTGGGAAACGATGTGGGAAGGCACAGACAGCCAGGATGTTGGCTTAGAAGCAGCCATCATTTAAAGAAAGCGTAATAGCTCACTGGTCGAGTCGGCCTGCGCGGAAGATGTAACGGGGCTAAACCATGCACCGAAGCTGCGGCAGCGACGCGTATGCGTTGTTGGGTAGGGGAGCGTTCTGTAAGCCGTCGAAGGTGGACTGTGAGGTCTGCTGGAGGTATCAGAAGTGCGAATGCTGACATAAGTAACGATAAAGCGGGTGAAAAGCCCGCTCGCCGGAAGACCAAGGGTTCCTGTCCAACGTTAATCGGGGCAGGGTGAGTCGACCCCTAAGGCGAGGCTGAAAAGCGTAGTCGATGGGAAACAGGTTAATATTCCTGTACCCGGTGTTACTGCGAAGGGGGGACGGAGAAGGCTATGTTAGCCGGGCGACGGTTGTCCCGGTTTAAGCGTGTAGGCTTGCGTTCCAGGCAAATCCGGAATGCTTTAAGGCTGAGGCGTGATGACGAGCCACCACGGTGGTGAAGTAACAAATGCCCTGCTTCCAGGAAAAGCCTCTAAGCATCAGGTAACATCGAATCGTACCCCAAACCGACACAGGTGGTCAGGTAGAGAATACCAAGGCGCTTGAGAGAACTCGGGTGAAGGAACTAGGCAAAATGGTGCCGTAACTTCGGGAGAAGGCACGCTGCTGGTAGGTGAACCCCCTCGCGGGCGGAGCCGAAGGCAGTCGAAGATACCAGCTGGCTGCAACTGTTTATTAAAAACACAGCACTGTGCAAACACGAAAGTGGACGTATACGGTGTGACGCCTGCCCGGTGCCGGAAGGTTAATTGATGGGGTTATCCGCAAGGAGAAGCTCTTGATCGAAGCCCCGGTAAACGGCGGCCGTAACTATAACGGTCCTAAGGTAGCGAAATTCCTTGTCGGGTAAGTTCCGACCTGCACGAATGGCGTAATGATGGCCAGGCTGTCTCCACCCGAGACTCAGTGAAATTGAACTCGCTGTGAAGATGCAGTGTACCCGCGGCAAGACGGAAAGACCCCGTGAACCTTTACTACAGCTTGACACTGAACATTGAGCCTTGATGTGTAGGATAGGTGGGAGGCTTTGAAGCGTGGACGCCAGTCTGCGTGGAGCCAACCTTGAAATACCACCCTTTAATGTTTGATGTTCTAACCTGGCCCCGTAATCCGGGGTGGGGACAGTGTCTGGTGGGTAGTTTGACTGGGGCGGTCTCCTCCTAAAGAGTAACGGAGGAGCACGAAGGTCAGCTAATCACGGTCGGACATCGTGAGGTTAGTGCAATGGCATAAGCTGGCTTGACTGCGAGAGTGACGGCTCGAGCAGGTGCGAAAGCAGGTCATAGTGATCCGGTGGTTCTGAATGGAAGGGCCATCGCTCAACGGATAAAAGGTACTCCGGGGATAACAGGCTGATACCGCCCAAGAGTTCATATCGACGGCGGTGTTTGGCACCTCGATGTCGGCTCATCACATCCTGGGGCTGAAGTAGGTCCCAAGGGTACGGCTGTTCGCCGTTTAAAGTGGTACGCGAGCTGGGTTTAGAACGTCGTGAGACAGTTCGGTCCCTATCTGCCGTGGGCGCTGGAGAATTGAGAGGGGCTGCTCCTAGTACGAGAGGACCGGAGTGGACGCATCACTGGTGTTCGGGTTGTCATGCCAATGGCATTGCCCGGTAGCTAAATGCGGAAAAGATAAGCGCTGAAAGCATCTAAGCGCGAAACTTGCCTCGAGATGAATTCTCCCTGACTCCTTGAGAGTCCTGAAGGGACGTTGAAGACTACGACGTTGATAGGCCGGGTGTGTAAGCGCAGCGATGCGTTGAGCTAACCGGTACTAATGACCCGTGAGGCTTAACCTTACAACACCAGAAGTGTTTTGGTGAGCGTTATGAGAGACGCGACAGTATTCAGCTTGTTCACCGGAATTAAGTCCGAAGGATTTTGCGCTGTGACAAGGCGGCAACTGAGACGGCATGAAGGAGCATACAGAAGTATGTGACTGAGTGACGCGAAGGCAGCCAACGCGGTCAGAGCGTAAAAGACACAGGACAGAGCACAAAGAATTTGCCTGGCGGCTTTAGCGCGGTGGTCCCACCTGACCCCATGCCGAACTCAGAAGTGAAACGCCGTAGCGCCGATGGTAGTGTGGGGTCTCCCCATGCGAGAGTAGGGAACTGCCAGGCATCAAATTAGTAAGGGCGACATTTATGTCGCCCGAAGTTTTGCTGATATGGCTCAGTTGGTAGAGCGCACCCTTGGTAAGGGTGAGGTCCCCAGTTCGACTCTGGGTATCAGCACCAGTAATAAAGCGTGAGTTCGGTAAATCAAGAATTTGCCTGGCGGCTTTAGCGCGGTGGTCCCACCTGACCCCATGCCGAACTCAGAAGTGAAACGCCGTAGCGCCGATGGTAGTGTGGGGTCTCCCCATGCGAGAGTAGGGAACTGCCAGGCATCAATTTAACAGAAAAGCCCCATACGAAAGTATGGGGCTTTTTTGTGTCTGTCATATCTGGCAGGGCGGCTATTAATGACATCCTTAGCCATAAAAAAGCCCTGGCCAGAAGACCAGGGCTTGATGCTAATCCTGCATATAAATCAGTGGATTACCTGAGAGAGGAACGCACGGGTACGCTCTGACTTCGGACTGGAGAAGAACTCCTGCGGCGGCGCCTGTTCAACGATCTCGCCGCGATCCATAAAGATCACCCGATCAGCGACGGTGCGGGCAAAGCCCATCTCGTGGGTTACGCACAACATAGTCATGCCATCTTCTGCCAGGCCAATCATCGTATCCAGCACCTCTTTCACCATCTCCGGATCCAGTGCTGAAGTCGGTTCATCAAACAGCATAATTTTCGGCTTCATACACAGTGAGCGAGCGATAGCCACACGCTGCTGCTGACCACCGGAGAGCTGGCCGGGAAACTTATGTGCATGCTCGGCGATACGTACGCGCTCCAGATAGTGCATTGCCAGCTGTTCTGCTTCTTTCTTCGGTGTCTTACGCACCCAAATCGGCGCCAGCGTGCAGTTTTGCAACACAGTCAGATGCGGGAACAGATTAAAGTGCTGGAACACCATTCCCACTTCGGTACGCACGCGTTCAATATTGCGCAGATCATCATTCAGCAGGGTGCCATCGACAACAATCCGTCCCTTCTGATGCTCTTCCAGATGGTTAATACAGCGAATAGTGGTTGATTTACCGGAACCTGAGGGACCACACAGCACGATACGTTCGCGCGGTTTAACCTGCAGATTGATATCTTTCAACACATGAAACTGTCCATACCACTTGTTAACATTCTCGAGCGTAATCATCATCGCGTCGTCAGAATTAATTTTAGGTTGAGTCATTTTAAACCTCAGTGCGGTGTACGCCCGGTGTGAAAGCGCTTCTCCAGATGCTGGCTGTAGCGCGACATGCTAAAACAGAAAATCCAGTAGACCAGCGCGGCGAAGACATAGCCTTCGGTCGACATACCGAGCCAGGTCGGGTCGACAGTTGCCTGCTGCACACTACTGAAAAGATCAAATAAACCAATGATGATCACCAGACTGGTGTCTTTAAACAGCGCAATAATGGTGTTAACCAGTCCCGGGATCACCATCTTCAGCGCCTGCGGCAGGATCACCAGGCCCTGGGTTTTCCAGTAGCCCAGCGCCAGTGATTCAGCGGCTTCATATTGCCCTTTCGGTAGCGCCTGCAAACCACCTCGCACTACTTCAGCGACATAAGCTGACTGGAACAGGATAACGCCGACTAAGGCACGTACCAGCTTGTCGATGGTGGTGCCTTCCGCCATAAACAGCGGCAGCATTACCGAGGACATAAACAGGACGGTAATCAGCGGCACGCCACGCCAGAACTCGATAAAGATAATCGACAGCGTCCGCAATACCGGCATACGCGAACGGCGGCCCAGCGCTAATAAAATCCCCAGCGGCAGCGCACCGGCGATACCGATTGAGGCGATAATTAGCGTCAGGGTCAAGCCGCCCCACTGGCGCGTCTCGACTCGTTCGAGACCGAAGTAGCCACCGTACAGCAGCAACCATACAACTATCGGGTAGGTGACGGCCCAGGTAGCGATATAGCTTCCGCGGCGTGGCAGGGTTTTAATAAACATCGGGATAATCGACAGCAGGCCAATAATCAGCGACAGATTAATGCGCCAGCGCAGCTCATGCGGATAGAGTCCATACATAAACTGGCCGAAACGGGCATGGATAAACACCCAGCATGCGCCATCTTTGGTACAGTCGGCACGGGTACTGCCGAGCCAGTTAGCCTGGAATATCAGCCAGTTTAGCGCCGGCGGAATGGCTATCCAGATCACCCACAGACAGAACACTGTCAGCAGGGAGTTGGACCAGCTGGAGAACAGATTTTTTCTTGCCCAGCTCACCGCGCGTGAAAACGCATTGGTAGGCACTGGCGGAGTTTCATGAGTGGTTACAGTCATAATGATACCGTTCTCTTAACGCTCAATCAGCGCGATTTTGCGGTTATAGATGTTCATTAACAGCGAAATCGACAGGCTGATGATCAGGTAAACCGCCATGGTGATGGCAATGGTTTCGATGGCCTGGCCGGTCTGATTCAGCACCGTGCCGGCAAACAGCGAGACCATGTCCGGATAACCAATCGCTGCCGCCAGCGACGAGTTTTTCACAATATTCAGGTACTGACTGGTGAGCGGGGGAATGATCACGCGCATTGCCTGCGGGATAATCACCTGACGCAGGGTAACCGGATTTGGCAGCCCCAGCGAACGGGCGGCTTCGTGCTGACCATGATCGACTGACTGGATACCGGAGCGGATCACTTCAGCGATAAACGACGAGGTGTAGATCGACAGCGCGAGGGTCAGCGCCGCCAGTTCCGGAATCAGCGCGAAGCCACCACGGAAGTTAAAGCCACGCAGTTCGGGCACGTCCCAGTGCATTGCGGCGCCAAAAGTGAGATGCGCTAACAGCGGAAACACAATCAGCATCGCCAGCGCGGCCGGCCAGCTACGACGCAACTGCCCGGTTTTTAACTGATGTTTGCGGTTAAAACGGAACAGGCCGACGCTGGCGGCAATCGCAATCAGCAGGGCGATCAGAAAAGGCAGGGTGCCGGGCGCGTATTCAGGCCACGGAATATAGAGACCGCGGTTACTGACAAAAGCGAGGTCGAACGCGTTAAGCGCCTGACGCGGTCCAGGCAGATTGCGTAATACGGCAAAATACCAAAAGAAGATTTGCAGCAATGGCGGAATATTACGGAAGATTTCGATATAGATATTCGAAATTTTACGCAGCAGCCAGTTGTCTGACAGACGCGCTAAGCCAATAAAAAAGCCCAGAATAGTGGCAAAAACAATACAGAGCGCGGAAACCAGCAGGGTATTGGTCAGGCCGACAAGAAAGACACGGGCGTAGGTATCAGAATCAGAATAATCAATCAGATGCTGGACGATACCAAAACCGGCGCTACGCTCAAGAAAGCCAAACCCGGAGGTAATACCACGGTTGCCCAGGTTCACTACGGTGTTATGAATCAGATAACCGACAACGGCGAAGACCGCGACAATTGCGATAATCTGATAAAGCCATGCGCGCACCGCTGGATTGCTGAATGAAAAATCCTTTTTCACGGTTGGGCGTTGAGACATGTTGAAACCTCAGCTACGAAAACTCTGGCGTGGGCGCCGCGTGTACGGCGCCCGGTAAGCGATGGGAATTAACGTACTGGTGGAGCGTACTGGATGCCGCCAGCATTCCACAGGGCATTCTGACCACGAGCAATTTTCAGCGCGCTGTCTTTACCGACGTTGCGGTCAAAGCTTTCCTGATAGTTACCAACCTGTTTGATGATGTTATAAGCCCATTTGTTATCGAGCTTCAGGTCTTTACCGAAGTCACCTTCGCTACCTAACAGGTGAGCCATATCCGGCGTGGTCGGTTTAGCGGCCATCTGATCGACGTTTTTAGAGGTGATGCCCATCTCTTCGGCGTTCAGCATGGCGTTAAATGACCATTTAACGATGGTAAACCAGTCATCATCACCACGACGTACCACGGGTCCCAGCGGCTCTTTCGAGATCACTTCCGGCAGCACGATAAATTCGCCTGGTTTGCCCAGTTTAATGCGCAGTGCATACAGCTGAGACTGGTCGGAAGCCAGCGTATCGCAGCGACCGCTATCCAGCGCTTTAGCTGATTCATCGGAGCGGTCAAAGGTGACCGGAGTGAACTTCATATTATTGGCTTTAAAGTAGTCAGCCACGTTCAGTTCGGTATCAGTACCGGCTTGCAGACATACTGTTGCGCCATCAAGCTCTTTTGCGCTCTTCAACCCGGCTTTGTTATGGGTGAGGAAGCCGATACCGTCATAATAGTTAACGCCAGCGAACATAAAGCCCATGCCGCCATCGCGTGCTGAGGTCCAGGTGGTATTACGGGAGAGGATATCCACTTCACCAGACTGCAACGCGGTAAAACGCTCTTTCGCCGTCAGTGGGGTGTATTTCACTTTGGTTGCATCGCCAAATACCGCAGCAGCAGTCGCGCGGCACACGTCAACGTCAAGGCCAGTAAACTTACCGCTGGCATCAGCATACGAGAAGCCCGGCAGGCCATCGCTGATACCGCACTGCACAAAACCTTTCTTTTTAATGGCGTCCAGCGTGGTGCCAGCATGAGCCTGATTCGCAACTGCAAACAGCGCAGCAGTGGCAACCAAAGTTGAAAGCATCATTTTATTCATAAAGCATCCTGTGTGGCGTAATTGATTTTTTATGTTTAGTGCGCTTTGTTGTAGTGCACTTTTTCCTGTCTGCGGCGTTAAGCCTTCCACGACTTTGCAAATGGAATGCCAAAAGTGCAGAATCCTGAAATCGTTGGAAAGAGATATTAATACTCGGGTGTAATCAGACAGTTTTATTAATATCGCGCACCAAACCGAGGCAATGCCAGATACGCTGATCACAAACGGTGCAAATAGTTTCACTATATAGAAGCAATGTGACCGTTAACGCAGTTGCGCAGGTCCGTTTTTGGCTGGGCTGTGATGGAAACAAAAAAAGCCCGTTTGTTTTGAACAAACGGGCTTTTCGCTGGGAAGGGATTAATAGAGGGAAGAGGCTCCTGCCGGGCGCGTTTTAAAGCGGCGATGCAGCCACATATACTGATTTGGCGCGCGCATGATTTCGCGCTCAATCACTTTATTCATATAGGCCGCGGCGGCGTGCTCATCTTCTAACGGGTAGTCCTGCAGTTCCGGCTGAATCACCAGCTCATAACCTTTACCGTTTTCTTTGCGAATCAGCACTACCGTCACCATTGCGGGTTTGGCCATACGTGCAAGCATGTAAGTTCCGCTGGTGGTCGCCGCCTGGGGTACGGCAAACAGCGGGGCAAACACGCTGCCTTTCGGACCATAGTCCTGATCTGGCGCAAACCAGACTGCTTCACCCTGCTTCAGGGCGCTCACCATGCCGCGCAGATCACGACGGTTAATCATCGCTTTATTCGAGCGCATGCGACCTTTAGTCTGCACCCACTCCATCAATTTATTGTTGTGGGGGCGATACATCGCCATCATTGGCTGACAGATGCCCATCACCCTGCCGCCCAGCTCCAGCGACATAAAGTGCACGCCGATAATCAGTGCGCCACGATTACCCTGCTGAGCCTGTTGCAGGTTTTGCAGACCATTAACGGTAAACCAGCGTTTGACGCGCGCATCCGACCAGAACCATGCCATGCCGGTTTCCAGCAAGCCCATGCCCAGTGATTCGAAATTGCTGACAATACGCTTTTCCAGAATTTCAGATGCTAAATCGGGGAAGCAGAGTTCCAGATTGCGGCGTGTGATGCGCACCCGGCGTTTTAAGAAACGCATAGAGGTGCGGCCCATCCAGGTGCCGAGTTTTTCCAGCAGCGGAAAAGGAAGCTGAACCAACAAGAAAAGCAGACCCAGACCTGCCCATGTCGACCAGTAACGCGGGCGTAGCAGATCGCGCGAGAAGGCCGGTGGCGCTTTTGGTGCTTTCATTAGTATCTCTTTATGCGTGAATAGGTGATGTAACGCATAAAGAAATTAATCCATCGCGGTACATAGCTTCAGACAACATTTAAGCCGGGAAGTTGGCGCTTCGCTGAAACTTTACATAAGTCAAAGAAGTCTGACTACAGGCAGGGATTAAAAAAGGCGCTGATTATTAAGCAGCGCCTTCATAACAATGAACCGAAACTTAGTTCATGCCGTATTTTTTCAGTTTCTTACGCAGTGTACCGCGGTTGATACCCATCATCAGGGCTGCACGGGTCTGGTTGCCACGGGTGTACTGCATCACCATGTCCAACAAAGGCTGTTCTACTTCAGCCAGTACCAGCTCATACAGATCATTCACATCCTGACCATTTAATTGAGCAAAATAGCCCTTCAGTGCCTGTTTGACCGAATCACGCAGAGGTTTTTGAGTAACCTGATCTTGTGAATTTACGGTAGAAACGGTCAGTACGTCAGAGTTTACGCGTTGTTCGAACATAGTTCTGTCAGCTCTTTATTTCTGTTTGGGCAAATTTTCGAAGTATGCCTCCAACGCCTCCAGCTGTTCGCTGGCATCCTCAATGGCGTTGAATGTGCGCCGAAACTGGTCGTTCGGGGCGTGCTCCTGGAGATACCAGGAGACGTGCTTCCGGGCAATACGGTATCCCTTGCGCTGACCATAAAAGTCGTGCAGTTCCCGTAAGTGCCCGATGAGCAAGCGCTTAACTTCTGCCAGCGGCATCGGTGCCAGCAGCTCCCCAGTGTCCAGATAATGCTGGATTTCCCGGAAGATCCACGGTCTTCCCTGAGCAGCACGGCCTATCATCAGGGCATCAGCCCCCGTATAGTCTAGTACTGCTCTGGCTTTGTGCGGGTCAGTAATGTCTCCATTCGCGATAACCGGAATGGAAACGTTCTGCTTAACTGTCCGAATGCTGTCATATTCAGCATCACCATTGAACAAACAGGCGCGTGTGCGTCCATGTATTGTCAGGGCCTGAATACCACAGCGTTCAGCCAATTGGGCAATCTCTATGCAATTGCGATTGTCTGTATCCCAGCCGGTGCGAATCTTTAAGGTCACCGGTACGTCAACGGCATTCACCACCGCTGAGAGGATAGACTTCACCAGCTCAGGGTGTTGCAGCAGCGCCGAACCTGCCATCTTACGATTCACTTTCTTGGCCGGGCAGCCCATATTGATATCGATAATCTGCGCGCCAGAATCCGCGTTAAAACGCGCGGCCTGGGCCATCTCATCGGGATCGCAACCGGCTATTTGCACGGTGCGAATACCAGGCTCATCACTATGTACCATACGCAACCGGGATTTATCGCTGGCCCATACTTCCGGGTTCGACGATAGCATCTCCGATACGGTCATTCCGGCCCCCATTGCATAACAGAGCGTCCTGAAAGGCCTGTCAGTAATCCCGGCCATCGGGGCTGCTATTAAACGATTACGGAGCTGGTGTTGTCCTATGCGCATGAAAAAGATGTGACCATATATGTTCGCAAGGCGGCGTATATTACGCATTTTTTAACGAAGATGAAAGGCCAAACTTTGAACAATCCACCCGAACAGATCAAGGAAAGTAGCAATGATAGTTAGCTGCCTGATATTTTTCCTTTATATACAATAAGTTAAAAATTAACGATGAAATTGTGTACAAAGTTTTTTCTTTTTTTGTGAGCTATATAGCGATATAAATCACGTAATATATGCCGCTTTACGTGATATCAGCCATGCCAAAAGGCACCATTGCAGTGTTTCACCGTGATGAAAATGCAGCAGTGCCTGATGATTTCACAATTAGCGGCGTACACCGGTGATACGGCACCACTCTTCTTTTTCCGCGACCGGGTCAAGGGTAAATTTGTCAGCGTAAGCTTCACAAACCCCCTCCGCCTGGCTGGCCAGCACACCTGAAAGTCCTAAGTGTCCACCTGTGGTCGGTAGCACGCTAATCAGAGGCGCCAGCTCACGTAACGGGCCGGCGAGAATATTGGCGACCACCACATCGGCGGAGAGATTATCCGGCTGCTGATGCGGCAGATACAGCGACAGGCGATCGGAGACGCCATTGCGTTCCGCATTATCGCGGCTGGCCTGGATCGCCTGCGGATCGATATCAATACCAATAGCCTGCGCTGCACCCAGTTTCAGCGCGGCAATCGCCAGAATGCCGGAGCCACAACCGAAGTCGATAATGGTTTTGCCCTGCAGATCGAGGCCGTCCAGCCACGTCAGACAGAGCGCGGTTGTCGGATGGGTACCGGTGCCAAAAGCCAGGCCAGGATCGAGCATTACGTTGACTGCATTTGCATCCGGCACATCGCGCCAGCTCGGGCAGATCCACAGACGTTCACCGAAACGCATCGGGTGGAAATTGGTCATCCACTCGCGCTCCCAGTCTTTGTCTTCGATTTGTTCGATTTTATGATGGAAACCGGCGCCCAGCAGCGGGTGATGCTGCATAGCTGACACCACTTCGCTCATCTCGGTTTCGGCATCAAACAGGCCAATTACATCGGTATCACCCCACAGGCGGGTTTCGCCTGGCAGCGGCTCAAATACCGGATTGTCATGGGTATCCTGGAAAGTGACGGATACCGCACCCTGTTCAATCAGCGCGTCGCCCAGCTCTTCGGCATGCGCGCCAGTGGTATTAATCTTTATTTGTATCCAGGGCATAGTGATTCTCTTTATTTCCGTTTGACACGGGCGGCGATAACGCCGCCCCTACGTCGGCGTATCTGAAACATCGTAGAGGAGTCGTTATCGGCTCCCTTCATACAGCATATCAGTGGTACGACCAAACAAATTGCCGATCACAAAGGCGATCAGACTTAACAGCAGGGCCGGGACAATCGGATGGAAGCCCAGCAGTTGCAGGTTAAAGCTGGCTAACAGCGTGTAGACCATCGCGCCGATAATCATGCCGCTCAGGGCGCCGGCAGCGTTGGCTTTTTCCCAGTATAGCCCCAGCACCAGCGGCCACAGGAACACCGCTTCAAGGCCGCCAAAGGCCAGCAGATTCAGCCAGATAATCATATCGGGCGGATTCCATGCCGCGACCAGCAACAGTAACCCCAGCACCAGTGTAATCACGCCGGAGAGGCGTTTTAGCAGTGGTTCGTTGTCCATCTGCTGCGGACGCATGCGCAGATAAAGATCTTTAACGATCGTCGCTGAGGACTGCAGTAGCTGAGCATTGATCGTCGACATGATCGCCGCCATTGGCGCGGCCAGAAAAATCCCGGCGGCAAACGGCGGCAGCACGGTGATCATCAGGGTCGGGATCACCTGGTCCGGGATCTTCAGATCCGGCAGTATCGCGCGCCCTAACGCGCCGGCCAGGTGCATACCAAACATCAGGATCATCACCACGATGGTGCCGATAATGATGCCGCGATGCACTGCTTTACTGTCTTTATAAGAGATACAACGCACTGCGGTATGTGGCAGACCAATCACCCCAAAGCACACCAGCACCGAGAAAGAGGCGAGGAAGGTCGGACTGATAATATCGTCTACGCCGGTGGGTGAAAGCAGGCGCGGATCAATCTGTTGCAGCTTATCCACCGCCGCATGCATGCCACCGGCAGCGTGAATCACCGCAAACAGCAGCAGGAAAGTGCCCGCCAGCATCACCAGGCCCTGCATCGCATCATTCAGCACGCTGGCGCGGAAGCCGCCAAATGCGGTATACAGCGCAATCGTCAGGCCGAAAATCAGTAAGCCAACATCATAGGGAATGCCCGCGGCGGTCTCCAGCAGGCGGGCGCCGCCAATAAACTGCACCGTCATCGCGCCGATAAACGCCACCAGCAGACTCAGGCTGGCCAGCCACACCAGCAACGGGCTGCGATAGCGCGCATACAGCATATCGTTCAGCGTCACCGCGTTATACCGGCGCGCCAGAATGGCGAACTTTTTGCCGATTACCCCGAGCGACAGCCAGACCGCAGGTACCTGCACCATTGCCAGCAGCACCCAGCCGAGGCCATATTTATAAGCGGCGCCGGGACCACCAATAAAAGAACTGGCGCTGATATAGGTGGTGGTCAGCGTCATCGCTAATACGAAGCCGCCCATCGAGCGACCGCCGAGAAAATATTCATTAAGAAAGCTGCCTTCACGGCGTTTGCGCATCGCATAGACCGATAACGCGCCGACCAGCAGTAAATAGCCGAGCAGTGGCAGCAGGACTTCAATTTTCATGGGAGTCCTCCAGCGACATATCGCGGAACACGTGGCGGACCATCAGCCAGCACAGCAGCAGAAACAGTATCGGAACATACAGACAGGAAACTTCAAACCAGCGCGGCAGGCCGGTAAAACCGATCTCATTGCCCCCCAGCCATGCGCTTAATCCCCAGGCAGCCAGATATAAAATGGCCAGCGCAAACGACCAGCGCGCCTCTTTATGCGCCTGCAGAAAACGTGCGTCCATCACTCATCCTCACCCAATCACGCAGCAAAAAATAAGAAAGAAAAAGGCCGGTCAGACCGGCCTTGATGACGATACTCGCAACTTCAGGAGGATTAATCCTGCAGGCCGAGTTTCTTCTCCAGATAGTGGATATTGGTGCCACCCTGCTGGAAGTTTTCGTCGGACATAATGCGCATCTGCAATTCGACGTTGGTTTTAATGCCGTCGATAATCAGCTCAGCCAGCGCATTTTTCATGCGGGCAATCGCCACATCACGGTTTTCACCGTAAGTGATCAGCTTGCCAATCATTGAGTCATAGTACGGCGGTACGGTATAACCGGCGTAGATATGAGATTCCCAGCGCACACCAAAACCGCCTGGCGCGTGGAAACGGGTAATTTTACCCGGGCTCGGCAGGAAGGAGTTAGGATCTTCGGCGTTAATACGGCATTCCACCGCGTGGCCCTTAATCATCACTTCTTCTTGCTTGATTGACAGCGGCTGGCCAGCAGCAATACGCAGCTGCTCTTTAATCAGATCAACACCGGTAATCATTTCGGTAACCGGATGCTCAACCTGAATACGGGTGTTCATTTCGATGAAATAGAACTCGCCGTTTTCATACAGGAACTCGAAAGTACCCGCGCCGCGATAGCCGATTTCGATACAGGCTTTTGCACAGCGATCGCCGATAAAACGACGCATTTCGCTGGTGATGCCTGGCGCTGGCGCTTCTTCAACCACTTTCTGATGACGACGCTGCATGGAGCAGTCACGTTCACCGAGATAGATCGCACTGCCCTGGCCGTCAGCCAGCACCTGGATCTCAATGTGGCGAGGATTCTCCAGATACTTCTCCATATAGACCATATCGTTGTTGAAAGCCGCTTTGGCTTCCGCACGGGTCATATTGATGGATTGTTCCAGATCTTTTTCCTGACGCACTACGCGCATACCACGACCGCCGCCGCCGCCAGAGGCTTTGATAATCACCGGGTAGCCAATACGCTTACCGAAGGCACGGTTTTTTTCCATATCTTCGCCCAGCGGGCCATCAGAGCCTGGTACGCAAGGAACACCGGCTTTCTTCATCGCGTTGATGGCGGACACTTTGTCGCCCATCAGGCGAATGGTGTCTGCTTTCGGACCGATAAAGATAAAGCCAGAACGCTCAACCTGCTCAGCAAAGTCAGCATTCTCAGACAGGAAGCCATACCCTGGGTGAATCGCTACAGCGCCGGTAATTTCAGCGGCAGAGATCAGCGCAGGAATATTCAGATAGCTTTTAACGGACTGCGCCGGACCGATACAGACGGTTTCGTCAGCCAGCAGTACGTGTTTCAGATCGCGATCCGCAGTGGAGTGTACCGCAACAGTCTTGATGCCCAGTTCTTTACAGGCACGCAGAATGCGCAGCGCGATTTCACCGCGGTTAGCAATTACAATTTTATCCAGCATGGTTCGCCTCGTTATTCGATGACTACCAGCGGCTCGTCAAACTCAACTGGCTGACCGCTTTCGACCAGAATCGCTTTCACAACGCCGGATTTATCGGCTTCGATCTGGTTCATCATTTTCATCGCTTCAACGATGCACAGGGTATCGCCTGCATTCACTTTCTGGCCCACTTCCACAAACGCTTTAGCGTCCGGGCTTGGCGTGCGGTAGAAAGTACCGACCATTGGGGAACGTACGATGTGGCCACTGATCTCAGCGCTTGCCGGCGCTTCCATTACCGGAGTCGCTGCTGACGCAACCGCGTTAGCCAGCGCTGGCTGCTGCTGCACAGGCATAGCGTACGCCTGCTGCATCATTGGGTAGCCCGTGTTGGCAGGTGCGCGGCTGATGCGAACTGACTCTTCGCCCTCAGAAATTTCCAGTTCGGAGATGCCTGATTCTTCAACCAGTTCGATCAGTTTTTTAATCTTACGAATATCCATGAGTGTGGTTCCGTACTCTGTTTAATTAGAATGTGACAGGCGTTTTACTGCCGTTTGTAAAGCCCAGGAATAACCGTCGACGCCAAGTCCACAGATAACTCCCGCAGAAATATCAGACAGATATGAATGGTGACGAAAAGGCTCGCGTGCATGCACATTAGAGAGATGCACTTCGATAAACGGAATGCTCACCGCCAGCAGAGCATCACGAATCGCCACACTGGTATGAGTAAATGCCGCCGGGTTGATCACGATATAATCGACATTGTCTTTTGCCTGATGGATGCGCTCAATTAACACATGTTCAGCGTTAGACTGGAGATGGCTGAGTTTCACATTCAGTGCGTCAGCCTGCGTCGTCAAATCACTGACGATCTCGGCTAAAGTGGTCTTACCGTATTTTTCAGGCTCACGCGTGCCCAGCATATTCAGGTTGGGACCGTTCAAAAGCAGAATATGAAAGTTGACTGCCATCTTGCTGCTATCTCCTGCGATAATTGAGGCAACGCGTAAAATACCTTGTGGGAATCCATTTGTCACCTTTCCAGATGAAAATTGGGCTTCCGGCCTCAGCAAAGGCGGGCATTATATCGATTTCGTTGCAATTAGCAGCTAAATACTGGTCTTATCAGCGAAGATTATCAACCGCGCGCCGGAAATGACGCACCGTTGTCTGCAGGATATGCGGGCTGGCACACACTATCAGGGACTATTTGGGCAGCCATTTACGGAATTTTTTATAGCGCCATCCCAGCAAGATCAGCGCAATTAGCGCATAAATGATTGGTTGCGGCGATAAAATCTTTACTGACCAAATGTAGTGAATCGGCGCGAGGATCGCCACCAGATAGATGCAATTGTGCAAAGTTTGCCAGCGGGCGCCCAGTTTACGCTGCGCGCGCTGAAACGAGGTTAGCGCTAATGCCAGCAGGATCAGCCAGCTGATCACGCCTAACGTCAGGTAAGGGCGGGTGACCAGCTCCTGGCCGAGCAAACTCAGATTATTGATGCCCAGCTCCAGCAGCGAATAACTGACCAGATGCAGGCTCGCCCATGCGAAGCACCACAGCCCGAGCAGGCGACGGGTACGGATCAGCAGCGGTTGTTTACCATAGCGCGCCAGCGGCGTCACCAGCAGGGTGGCCAGTAATAACTTCAGCGCCATTCTGCCGGTAAAATGCTGGATATCTTTTGCCGGATCGGCGCTAAACCAGCCCTGATCGACAGACAGCATCAGCCACAATAGCGGTAAAAATGCCGCCAGATGCAGCAGCACTTTTAACGCGGTAATCTGTTTTAACGTCAGACGCACTTAGTAGTTCTCCCGCAAATTCAGCCCGCGATACAGCGAGGCCACCTGTTCAGCATAACCATTAAACAGCAGGGTTGGCTGGCGTTTCACGTCAAGGATGCCGCCGGAACCAATAAAGCGCTCGGTAGCTTGTGACCAGCGCGGGTGATCAACATGTGGGTTCACGTTGGCAAAAAAGCCATACTCATCGGGACCCGCCAGATTCCAGGTGGTTGGCGGACGTTCGCGCGTCAACTGGATATGCACAATCGATTTAATGCCTTTAAAGCCATATTTCCATGGCACCGTCAGGCGGATGGGCGCGCCATTCTGCGGCGGCAGGGCTTTGCCATACACGCCGGTGGTCAGCATAGTCAGCGGATTCATCGCCTCATCAAGGCGCAAACCTTCAACGTAAGGATATTTGAGGCCGCCGCCAATAAAGCGATCCTGCTGGCCGGGCATCTGATCCGGGGCGTAAACGGTCTGGAAGGCGACGAAGCGCGCATTGCTGGTGGGTTCGGCGGCCTGCAGCAGCTTGCCGAGCTCAAAACCGACCCATGGCACCACCATCGACCAGGCTTCGACGCAGCGCATGCGGTAAATGCGCTGTTCGAGAGGGAAACGTTTAAAGATATCATCCATATCCAGCGTCAGCGGTTTCGCCACTTCACCATCAATACGGATCTTCCAGTCGGTGGTTTTCAGCGTCCCGGCATTGGCTGCCGGATCGGCTTTATCGAGGCCAAACTCATAGTAGTTGTTATAGCCCGTCACTTTATCTTCAGGGGTTAACGGCAGATCCGCCTGCCATGCGGCGGGTTTGCTGAAATCGAGCGCCTTTCCCGCGGGGGCTGGCGGGCGGTCATTACCTTTAAACCAGGAGAGCACATCGGCATGGGCGGCGTTCGGCAACGCCAGCGCGGCGGCTGTCAGTCCCAGGGTTTTAATAATGTCGCGACGATGCTGGTTAAACACCGCTTCCGGCGTCACATCGGCTTCGGTAAGTTTGCTGACAGGCTTCATCTGAAGGCCCTCTGAACATTAAGGATTATCTTCAGCATGATCTATGGCGCGGGAACTGGCGAGTTATTGGCGGAAAATGTGAAATTTCCTGGACGCGCTCCTTCGCATCCAGCAATGGTCAGCGAATTTTAACCAGCGTACGGCCAGTAATAGCGTTATTCAGCAGACGTGTGGCGGCCTCGGCGGCCTGATCCAGCGTCACT
Organism: Winslowiella toletana; assembly: GCF_017875465.1. Lineage (NCBI taxonomy): Bacteria > Pseudomonadati > Pseudomonadota > Gammaproteobacteria > Enterobacterales > Erwiniaceae > Winslowiella > Winslowiella toletana. The sequence goes on along the minus strand of NZ_JAGGMQ010000001.1, from coordinate 1,888,558 downwards.
TCGGTCGTGGCTTGCTGGTAAAACGATTCAGGCAGGATTTTCAGCAGACGTTTCCACGCCTCAATGCGCCGCGCCGCAGGCGTTTGCACGGAATCCACCCCTTGCAGACGCACATTGCGCAAAATAAACGGCATTACCGTGGTTGGCAGAGCAAAACCGCCTGCCAGACCGCAAGCGGCGACGGTGCCGTTATAGTGCATTTGCGCCAGCACGCTGGCCAGCACGCGATCGCCCGCGGTATCAATGGCGCCAGCCCAGCGTTGTTTCTCCAGGGGACGCGTATCGCCGCTAAATTCGCTGCGCGGCAGGATCTCGCTGGCGCCAAGCCCGCGCAAATACTCATGGGTACTCTCGCGACCACTGACTGCCGCTACGCGATAACCCAGTGCGCTCAGCAGGGCAATCGCGGTGCTGCCAACGCCACCGCTGGCGCCGGTAACCACAATCTCTCCGCTTTCCGGCGTTACGCCGCCATCTTCCAGCGCCATTACGCACAGCATGGCGGTAAAGCCTGCGGTACCGATAATCATCGCTTTACGTCCGTCCAGCCCTTGCGGCATCGGCACCAGCCAGTCGCCTTTTACCCGCGCCTGTTCCGCCAGACCGCCCCAGTGATTTTCACCAACTCCCCAGCCGGTCAGCAGCACCGCCTGGCCGACGTGGAAACGTGGATCTTCGCTGTGACGCACCTGACCGGCGAAATCAATCCCCGGCACCATCGGGAAGTTGCGAATAATTTTGCCCTTGCCGGTAATCGCCAGCGCATCTTTATAGTTAATGCCGGACCACTCGACATCCACCGTGACCTCACCCGCGGGTAACAGCTCGCTGGCAACGGTTTTAACTGCGGCGAGAGTTTTCCCCTCGGATTGTTCTAATAGTAACGCCTGCATAAGAATCTCCTGAAAGAGTGCATTAACCTGCTAAAAATGTAGCCTCTGCGACTATACTCGCCACCATCAGGCACATCCTGACTGTGCGCAAATAAACGTACATTTTTTTGGGCGGCGATAACGCCGCCCCTACAAAGGCTGCGTTTTTCTGTAGGGGCGGCGTTATCGCCGCCCGTGTCAGGCCATAATAAATGGCTTCTCTTATAACCGCAGTTTAAAGGCACAGGGATGCGATTAACCACAAAACTATCTGCGTTTATTGCATTGCTCAGCGCGCTGGCGATGTTGCTGATGTTAACCGGCTGCGCGCTCAGCTTCTTTTATCTCAGCAATCAGCGCGTAGAACATCGCGTACAAACAATGGTGACGGAGATTGATCTGGCGCTGCTTAATGAGCCGGTCGCCAGCCTGGAGCCCTGGCTGCGCCGCATGATGCCGCTGCTGAACATCGAACGTATTGATATTCTCGATGGTCTGCGCACGCAGTTATCGTTGCAGCGTCACCAGAACGCGCTGATTGAAGACGAGCCTAACCGTTTTCGCCAGGCGGAGATCCCGTTATTAAAACATCCTGCGTTAAGCGTCCGTATTGTCTGGCTGGATCCGGCGAACACCTGGTTCCGCTCGTTTATCGGCGCCTCGACGATGATCGCCGTCGCTATTGTGGCGACAATTATGATGCTGATTCTGCTGCTGTCGCACCGCTGGCTCTACCGCCAGCTAAAAGGGCTGGAGAGTCTGGAGAGCCGCGCGCAGAAAGTGATTCTTGGTGAGCGCGCCAGTGTGGAGCGCGGCGCGATTCATGAGTGGCCAGCGAAAGCCAGCAGTGCCATCGATCTGCTGCTGAACGATGTTCAGGAGGCGGGTGAGCAGCGTATTCGCGTCGATACCCTGATCCGCGCCTTTGCCGCGCAGGATGCGAAAACCGGGCTGAATAACCGGCTGTTCTTTGATAATCAGCTGGCTACCTTGCTGGAAGATGCCGAGGCCGTCGGCGCTCATGGCGTGGTGATGATGATTCGCGTGCCGGACTTCGATACCCTGCGCGAACGCAGCGGCAATCTGGTGGTTGAGGATTATCTGTTTGACCTGGTGAATATGTTGTCGACCTTTGTGATGCGCTATCCGGGGGCGTTGCTGGCGCGCTATTTCCGCAGCGATTTCGCCGTGCTGCTGCCGCACCGCACGCTAAAAGATGCCGGCAGTATCGCCAGCCAGCTGATTACCGCGGTAGATTCACTGCCGCCAACGCGCGCGCTGGACCGCGAAGATATGATCCATATCGGCATCAGCGCCTGGCGCAGCGGGCAGACGACCCAGCAGGTGATGGAAAATGTGGAGCTGGCGACCCGGCATGCGGCGCTGCTCGGCGGGAATAACTGGTCAGTGGGCGAAGGCAACACCAGTGAGGTGGGGCGCGGCAGCGTCAGGTGGCGTACCCTGCTGGAACATACCCTGACCCTGGGCGGACCGCGCTTGTATCAGAAACCGGCAGTGACGCGCGAAGGGCTGGTGCATCATCGCGAGATGCTGATGCGGATTTTCGATGGCGAGAAAGAGCTACTGGCGGATGAATTTATGCCGCTGGTGCAACAGATGGGTATGGCGGAAAGTTACGATCGTCAGCTGGTAACCCGCATAGCCACACTGTTAAATGTCTGGCCGGATGAAACCCTGGCGCTGCCAGTGACTGTTGACGCGTTATTACAGCGGCCGTTCCAGCGCTGGCTGCGCGATACCTTGCTGCAATGCACTAAAACGCAAAGAAAACGTATTTTATTTGAACTTGCAGAAGCAGATGTGTGTCAACACATCAATCGGCTGCAGCCTGTGTTCCGGTTGCTGCAGGGTTTTGGCAGCCGCATCGCGGTAAATCAGGCTGGATTGACGGTCGTCAGTACAGCCTATCTGAAGCAGTTTAAAGTGGAAATTATTAAGCTGCATCCGGCGCTGGTGCGCGATATTGAGCGTCGCACAGAAAATCAGCTATTTGTGCAGAGTTTGATCGAGGTTTGTAAAGCGACGCCGACGCGAGTTTTTGCCGCTGGAGTCAGGACACGAGCCGAATGGCAGGCGTTGTCGGGACTGGGGGTGGCGGGTGGTCAGGGTGACTTTTTTGCCGCCTCACAGCCGGTAAACAGCAACGTGAAAAAATATTCACAAAGATATCGAGTTTAGTCTGCCGTTAACCGCGATTTCACGTAGAATAGCCGCGCGGTTGTGGTTCGAGACGGCTTCGTCGGTGAACCGATGAAACCTGAAAAAGAATGTTAAATTTTATGTATGTTATGTCCGCTTCCCAGCCATATATACAGCACAGCGCCTGATTTCAGGCACGTAGTCGTAGTGTCGCTTGTGCGGTTATGTCATAAGTGAGAGATTGCGTGACTTTTCACCGAAGTAGAATGTTTTTGCGCCTTGTGGCTGCTTCGTGTGGTTGGTAAAGTAAGCGGATTTTATTTTCCGCCCCCAGCTTGCAGGATTATTCTTTAGTATGTTTAAAAAATTTCGCGGCATGTTTTCCAACGACTTGTCCATCGACCTGGGTACCGCCAATACCCTTATTTATGTCAAAGGGCAGGGCATCGTTCTTAACGAGCCTTCTGTCGTTGCTATTCGTCAGGATCGTGCCGGCTCCCCAAAGAGCGTAGCGGCTGTAGGTCATGATGCAAAACAGATGCTGGGCCGTACGCCGGGCAATATCGCCGCTATCCGTCCAATGAAAGATGGCGTTATCGCCGATTTCTTCGTGACCGAGAAAATGCTGCAGCATTTTATCAAGCAAGTTCACAGCAACAGTTTTATGCGCCCCAGCCCACGAGTGCTGGTGTGTGTGCCGGTCGGAGCAACGCAAGTTGAACGCCGCGCCATTCGCGAATCTGCCCAGGGTGCAGGCGCGCGTGAAGTTTTCCTGATTGAAGAGCCGATGGCCGCCGCGATTGGCGCCGGTCTGCCGGTTTCAGAAGCGACCGGTTCAATGGTGGTGGATATTGGTGGTGGTACCACTGAAGTGGCGGTGATCTCGCTGAACGGCGTGGTTTACTCCTCTTCTGTGCGTATTGGTGGTGACCGCTTCGACGAAGCGATCATTAATTACGTGCGCCGTAACTACGGCTCACTGATTGGTGAAGCGACCGCTGAGCGTATCAAACACAGTATTGGCTCGGCCTATCCGGGTGATGAAGTGATGGAAATTGAAGTGCGCGGACGTAACCTTGCTGAAGGTGTGCCGCGTGGTTTCACGCTGAACTCCAACGAAATCCTTGAAGCGCTGCAGGAGCCGTTAACCGGTATCGTCAGTGCGGTAATGGTTGCCCTGGAACAGTGTCCGCCGGAACTGGCGTCCGACATTTCCGAGCGCGGTATGGTGCTCACCGGAGGTGGCGCATTGCTGCGTAACCTCGATCGTCTGCTGATGGAAGAGACCGGGATTCCGGTTGTGGTTGCAGAAGATCCGCTGACCTGTGTCGCACGCGGCGGTGGTAAAGCGTTGGAGATGATCGACATGCACGGCGGCGATTTGTTCAGCGAAGAATAATCTGCCAGGGGAGTGGTGGTCAGTCCGTCACTCCCTTTTCTTGATGTCGAGGAATACGCTGCGTTTATGAAGCCGATTTTCAGCAGGGGTCCCTCCCTGCAGCTGCGCCTCTTTTTGGCGGTTATTGTGGCAATTGGAGTTATCGTTGCCGACAGTCGAATTGGGGCCTTTACCCAAATTCGCACCTATATGGACACCGCAGTCAGTCCGTTCTATTTTCTGGCCAACGGGCCACGTCAAATTCTGGACAACGTTTCTGCCACGTTGGCCTCACGTCAGCAGTTAGAGCTGGAAAACAAAGCGCTTCAGCGCGAACTCTTCCTGAAAAACAGTGAGTTGTTGATGCTTGGTCAGTTTAAGCAGGAGAACGCGCGTCTGCGTGAACTGCTTGGCTCACCGCTGCGCCAGGATGAGCATAAAATGGTCACTCAGGTGATCTCGACCGGCACCGATCCTTACACCGATCAGATGGTTATCGATAAAGGCAGCGTAAATGGCGTTTACGAAGGCCAGCCGGTGATCAGCGACAAAGGCGTGGTGGGGCAGGTGGTTGCGGTCGGTAAAGTGACCAGCCGGGTGCTGCTGATTTGTGATGCTTCTCATGCGTTGCCGATTCAGGTGCTGCGTAATGATATTCGGGTGATTGCCGCCGGTAATGGCTGTACCGAAGATCTGCAACTGGAACATCTGCCAGGCAATACCGATATTCGCGTTGGCGATGTACTGGTGACCTCAGGCCTGGGCGGTCGCTTCCCGGAAGGTTATCCGGTGGGCGTGGTCTCCTCGGTTAAAGTGGATACCCAACGTGCATATACCGTCATTCAGGCGCGGCCAACCGCCGGTCTGCAACGTCTGCGTTATCTGCTGCTGCTGTGGGGTTCTGACAGCCATGGCGATATGCCAATGGCGCCGGATGAAGTGCATCGGGTAGCCAATGAGCGTCTGATGCAGATGATGCCGCAGGTGCTGCCAGCCGCTGATGCGATGGGGCCGCCTGCGCCACCGGTGCAAACCGCGCCGGCAGAAGCTACGCCGCCCGCCGCCAGCAGTCGTCCGAATAGTGCATCCAGTCGTGGAGGCCAGCCTTGAGTAGCTATCGCAGCAATGGTCGCTGGGTCATCTGGTTGTCCTTTCTGGTGGCGCTGGTGCTGCAGATTATGCCGTGGCCGGATGAATTTTATATGTTCCGGCCCTCATGGTTGCTGTTGATTCTGATCTACTGGGTTCTGGCACTGCCGCATCGGGTTAATGTCGGCAGCGGGTTTTTGATGGGGGGCATTATGGACCTTATCGCCGGATCGACGCTCGGCGTACGCGCGCTGGCGCTGAGCATTATTGCCTACCTGGTCGCATTTAAATTCCAGCTTTTCCGTAACTTAGCATTGTGGCAGCAGGCATTAATGGTTATGGTGCTGTCGCTGGCAATGGATGTGATTGTTTTCTGGGCTGAATTTCTGGTGATCAATGTTTCATTCCGGCCGGAAATTTTCTGGAGCAGTGTAGTCGACGGTATTTTATGGCCCTGGCTATTCTTATTGATGAGAAAGATCCGCCGTCAGTTCGCTGTTCAATAAGGAAAACTATGCTATCCCTGTATCTTGCTTCCGGTTCACCACGTCGGCGTGAACTGTTGACCCAGCTTGGTCTGCACTTCGAACGTCTGTCGACTGAAGTCGAAGAGTTGCGCGGTGCTGATGAAGACGCCGAACACTATGTGTTGCGTCTGGCGCGCGAAAAAGCCCGCGCTGGCGTTGCTGTCGCCACTGAAGATTTGCCGGTGCTGGGCGCTGACACTATTGTGGTGCTGAATGGAGAAGTGCTGGAAAAGCCAAAGAATCAACAGCATGCCTGTGAAATACTGACTAAACTTTCCGGAGTTACGCATCAGGTAATGACCGCCGTCGCACTCGCCGACCGCGAGCAGTTGCTTGATTGTCTGGTGACCACCGATGTTACGTTCCGCAGCTTATCAGCCGATGATATTGCCAGCTATGTAGCCAGTGGCGAACCGATGGATAAAGCCGGTGCCTATGGTATTCAGGGCCTTGGTGGCAATTTTGTCAGAAAAATTAATGGCAGTTATCACGCAGTTGTCGGACTCCCGCTGGTTGAGACAGCAGAGCTGTTCAGCCACTTCCAGTCACTGCGTGAACTGAGAGGACAACATGACGGCTGAACTGCTGGTTAACGTAACCCCATCGGAAACGCGCGTGGCGTATATTGATGGTGGCATTCTGCAAGAAATTCATATCGAGCGCGAAGCGCGTCGCGGTATTGTCGGCAATATCTATAAAGGGCGCGTCAGCCGGGTGCTACCGGGCATGCAGGCGGCGTTTGTCGATATTGGCCTTGATAAAGCCGCTTTCCTGCACGCCTCCGATATTATGCCGCATACCGAATGCGTCGCCGGTGAAGAGCAAAAAAACTTCAGCGTGCGCGATATCTCCGAGCTGGTGCGTCAGGGGCAGGATCTGATGGTGCAGGTGGTGAAAGATCCGCTCGGCACCAAGGGCGCACGTTTAACTACCGATATTACCCTGCCGTCGCGCTATCTGGTGTTTATGCCGGGCGCCTCGCATGTCGGCGTGTCACAGCGCATTGAGAGCGAAGCCGAGCGCGATCGTCTGAAAGCGGTGGTCTCCGCCTATTGCGATGAGCTGGGCGGCTATATTATTCGCACCGCTGCCGAAGGCGTCGGCGAAGATGAGCTGGCATCTGACGCCGCTTTCCTGAAGCGCCTGTGGACCAAAGTGATTGAGCGCAAAAAACGTAATCAGACGCGTTGCCGCCTGTATGGTGAAGTGGCGCTGTCGCAACGTGTGCTGCGTGATTTTGCTGGCGCTGCGCTCGATCGGGTGCGTGTCGACTCGCGTCTGACTTATGAGCATCTGGTGGAGTTTACCAGCGAATATATTCCGGAGATGACCGAGAAGCTGGAGCTGTATACCGGTAAGCAGCCGATCTTCGATCTGTTTGATGTCGAGAACGAAATTCAGCGCTCGCTGGATCGTAAGGTGGAACTGAAATCCGGCGGTTATCTGATTATCGATCAGACCGAGGCGATGACCACTGTTGATATCAATACCGGCGCTTTTGTTGGTCACCGCAATCTCGATGAAACCATCTTTAACACCAATATCGAAGCCACCCAGGCGATTGCCCGCCAGCTGCGGCTGCGTAATCTCGGCGGCATTATTATTATCGACTTTATCGATATGAGTAATGAAGAGCACCGCCGCCGCGTACTCCATTCGCTGGAAACCGCACTGAGTAAGGATCGGGTGAAAACCGGCATTAACGGCTTTTCCCAGCTGGGGCTGGTGGAGATGACGCGTAAACGCACCCGTGAAAGTATCGAACATGTGCTCTGTCATGACTGCCCGGTATGTAAAGGGCGTGGCACCTTAAAAACCGTCGAAACCGTCTGCTATGAAATTATGCGTGAGATTGTACGGGTGCATCACGCCTACGACTCCGATCGCTTCCTGGTGTATGTATCACCGGCGGTGGGTGAGGCGCTGAAAAGTGAAGAGTCGCATGCGCTGGCGGAAGTTGAAATCTTCGTCGGTAAGCAGGTTAAAGTCCAGGTTGAGCCGCTCTATACCCAGGAGCAGTTTGACGTGGTAATGATGTAGGGTCGCAGCCCGGCAGACGAAAGATTCAGAACAAGGAGAGCGTAAGTGAGGCAGTTGCCCAGGATCCTGTTATTAACAGGTGCAACAGTGATAGTGATCGTTGCGCTACTGGTCAGTGGCTTACGTTTAGCCATGCCTTATCTGGACAGCTATCGCAGCGCTATTCTGCATAAAATCTCTGCGGTCACTGATCTGCCCGTTAGCGCCAGTGCATTACAGGGCAGCTGGCAAAACTTTGGCCCGACGCTGGAGATTAAAGATCTTAATGTCGGGCTCAAAGATGGTGGCCGGCTGAAAATCGATCGCGTGACGCTGGCGCTGGATATCTGGCAGTCGCTGCTGCATGCCCGCTGGCAGTTCCGCGATCTGACCTTCTGGCAGATGCATTTCACCACCAATTCCTCACTGGTGGAGAGTGGTGATGACCACACCAGCTTTAAAGCCGATAAGATTAGCGACCTGTTTTTACGTCAGTTTGACCACTTCGATTTGCGTGACAGCAGCATCAGTTTTCTCACCCCCTCCGGCCAGCGCGCCGAACTTGCGATCCCGAAACTCACCTGGCTGAATGAAAAGACGCGCCATCGTGCCGAAGGCGAGGTCAGTCTCTCCAGCTTTACCGGCCAGCACGGCGTGGTGCAGGTACGTCTCGATCTCAGCGATAACAATGGTTTGCTTAATGAGGGACGCGTCTGGATGCAGGCGGACGATGTCGATGTTAAGCCATGGCTTGGTCAGTGGATGCGCGATAATACCACGCTGGATAGCGCGCGCTTTAGCCTCGCTGCGTGGCTGAGCCTGAAGCAGGGGGAAGTCTATGCCGGCGATGTCTGGCTGAAAAAAGGCGGCGCAGGCTGGCAGGGCGATCAGCGTCCGCACCGGCTGGATGTGGATAATGTCACGGCGCATGTCACCAGGGTCAACAGCGGCTGGTCGGTAAAGGTGCCACAAACCAGGTTTACTACCGATGGCGAAGCCTGGCCAGAAGGCGAGTTTTCGCTGCTGTGGCAGCCGGAGAATGGCATTCTGCCGGGGCCAGACCACAATGAAGAGCTGCGCGTCCGCGCCACTAAACTTGATTTACAGCGCCTTGAGCCGCTGATACCGCTGTTTTCTCCCTTATCGCCGCAGTTACTCAGTAACTGGCGCGCGATTCAGCCGCGTGGTCAGCTGGATGCACTGGCGCTCGATATCCCGCTTAAACAGCCAGAAAATAGCCGCTTCAGTGCCAGGTGGCGCGACCTGAGCTGGCAGCAGTGGAAATTACTGCCGGGAATGGAGCATTTTAGCGGTACGCTTTCCGGTGGCGTGGCGCATGGTCGTGTTGATTTGCTGGTCAACGATGCCAGCTTACCGTATGGCGATATGTTCCGCGCGCCGCTGGAGATTAAGCACGCGAGCGGCGCCATTGACTGGCGCTACAGCGATCAGGGAGTGAGCTTAAGCGGTAAAAATCTTGATGTTCAGGCGCGCTCACTGTGGGCTAAAGGAGATTTTAACTACAGTCAGCCCGCTAACCAGCCGCCGCGTCTCGATATTCTCGCCGGTATTAACCTGACTGATGCCGCAGATGCCTGGCGCTACTTCCCTGAACCGTTAATGGGCAAATCACTGGTTCACTATCTGACTGGCGCGATAAAAGGCGGCGAAGTGCATAATGCCACCCTGACCTTTGCCGGTGATCCGCATAAATTCCCGTTTAAACATAACGATGGCATGTTCGAAGTATGGGTACCGTTGCGTAACGCCACCTATGAATTTGAACCCGGCTGGCCCGCGCTGGAAAATCTGGCGATTGACCTCGATTTCCTGAATGACGGCCTGTGGATGAACGCGCCACAAGCGATGCTTGGCAAGGTGCAGGGAAAAAATATCACTGCAGTAATTCCGGACTATCTGAAAGAGAAGCTGATTATTAATGGTGATATCAGCGGCGCCGGACCGGAAGTGCGTAACTACTTTAATCAGTCGCCACTGAAATCCTCACTGGGCGCGGCCCTTGATGAACTCCAGATTGGCGGCGATGTAAGTGGTCGCTTACATCTTGATATTCCGCTGGATGGCCAGCAGGTACGCGCCAATGGTGAAGTGGCATTGCACGACAATACGCTGCTGATAAAACCGCTGGGAAGCACCCTGACCAAGCTTACTGGCCGTTTTAGCTATGACAATGGCAATCTGCAAAGCGATGATATGAGCGCCAGCTGGTTTGGGCAGCCGCTGGGGGTCAATTTTAATACCGTGGAAGGTGAAAAAGATTACCAGATCGGCGTCAACCTGAAAGGCGACTGGCAGCCTGCGCAGATAAAAGCCCTGCCGAAGCCGATTGCCAGCCAGCTGAAAGGCAGCGCGGCGTGGAACGGTAAAGTCGCGATTAATCTGCCGCATCAGGGTGGCGCAAAATATCAGGTCGACGTCAATGGCGATCTGAAAAAGGTAAGTAGTCACTTACCTTCTCCGCTGGATAAAACCGCGGGAAGTGCGTTGCCGGTGAAAGTTAGCGCCACTGGCAATCTGCAACATTTTGATCTCAGTGGTTCGCTGGGCGAGAAGCAGCGTTTTAACAGCCGCTGGCTGCTGGGCGATCGCCTGCGGGTTGATCGTGGCATCCTGGTCAACGACAGTAAAACCACGCCGCAACTGCCGGATCGCACCGGCATGGTGCTTAATTTACCGCCGCTGGATGGTGAAGCCTGGCTGGGATTAATGGCAGGCGGCAGCGAAGGGCAAACCGGACGCAGCTATCTGCCGGGCAATATTATCCTGCGCACCCCGTCGCTGACGCTGGCAGGCCAGCAGTGGCGCGATCTGGATGCCACCATCAGTCAGTCGGTGGGTGGCGGCACGCAGATTGAGGCGCAGGGGCGCGAAATTAAAGGCAGCCTGACGATTCCGGCCAGCGCTGCCTGGCGCGCGCATCTTAACTATCTTTATTACAACCCGCAGTTTGACAGCGCTGGTAGTGGCGGTAAATCGGCGCTGCCGGAAGATGCCACCTCAATTAACTTCAGCAGCTGGCCCGCACTGGATGTCACCTGTGATGAGTGCTGGCTGCGCGGGCAGAAATTTGGCCGCATGCAGGCTAATCTGACGCCGGACAACGATACGCTGACGCTGAAAAACGGTCTGATTGATAGCGGCAATGCACGCTTAACTGTAGCTGGCGAATGGGTAAATCGCCCTGGCGAGCAGCGTACCTCGCTGAAAGGTCAGTTAAGCGGCAAGAAAATTAATGATGCGTCGAACTGGTTTGGCGTGAATACGCCACTGCGCGATGCACCGTTTAATATCGATTACGACCTGCACTGGCGCTCAGCGCCATGGCAGCCATCGGAAGAGAGTTTAAGCGGCGTGCTGAAGAGTCATTTCGGCAAGGGCGAAATTGCTGACGTCAATACCGGGCGCGCCGGTCAGCTGTTGCGACTGGTCAGCTTTGATGCGCTGCTGCGCAAACTGCGTCTCGACTTTAGCGACACCTTTGGCCAGGGCTTCTATTTTGATTCCATTAACGGCACCGCATGGATTGAAAATGGCGTAATGCGTACCGACAATCTGCTGGTGGACGGACTTGAAGCCGATATCGCCATGCAGGGCAAAATGGATCTGGTCAAACGGCAGATTGATATGGAAGCGGTAGTGGCGCCGGAAATTTCCGCCACTGTCGGCGTGGCCGCCGCCTTTGTGGTGAACCCGGTAGTCGGTGCGGCGGTATTTGCCGCCAGCAAGGTGCTGGGGCCGCTATGGAATAAAATTTCGGTGCTGCGCTATCACATCAGCGGGCCGATTGATAAGCCAGAAATCAACGAAGTATTGCGCAAGCCGCGCGAGAGCAGCGCAAAGTGAATTTGACGCCACCAGCGATTTAACGCAGGCTTATCATATTCAGGGACGGCGTTCTCGCCGCCCACGCCAATGATTTGCACCATACAAAATAAGTGAGAAACGATGAGTCTGAATCTGGTAAGTGAGCAGTTACTAACTGCTAACGGTATTAATCATCAGGATCTATTTTCCCTTCTGGGGCAGCTTTCAGAACGTCGACTGGATTACGCCGATCTCTATTTCCAGACCAGCTATCACGAATCCTGGGTGCTGGAAGATCGCATTATTAAAGATGGGTCCTACAACATCGACCAGGGTGTTGGCGTCCGTGCCGTCAGCGGCGAGAAAACCGGCTTTGCCTACGCAGACCAGATTACGCTGAATGCACTGACGCAAAGCGCCAATGCGGCGCGCAGCATCGTGCGTGAACAGGGTGATGGTAAAAGTAAAACGCTGGGCGCGGTGGAGAACCGTTTACTGTATCCAGTCCTCGATCCGTTACAGAGCCTGTCGCGTGAAGATAAGATCGCATTGTTGCACCGCGTGGACAGCGCTGCGCGTGCTGCTGATAAACGTGTGCAGGAAGTGACCGCCAGCCTGACCGGTGTCTATGAGCAGGTGCTGGTTGCCGCCACCGATGGCACGCTGGCGGCGGATATCCGTCCGTTAGTGCGTCTCTCGGTCAGCGTGCAGGTTGAAGATAACGGTAAGCGCGAACGCGGTTCCAGCGGCGGCGGCGGTCGTAGCGGTTACGAGTTCTTCCTCGCGGATGAAAATGGCGAAGTGCGTGCCGAAGCCTGGGCGCGTGAAGCGGTGCGGATGGCGCTGGTTAATCTTTCGGCGGTTGCCGCACCGGCGGGCACCATTCCGGTGGTGCTGGGTGCAGGCTGGCCGGGCGTGCTGCTGCACGAAGCGGTAGGACACGGCCTGGAAGGTGATTTTAACCGTCGTGGTACGTCGGTATTTAGCGGTCAAATGGGCCAGCTGGTGGCTTCTGAGCTATGCACCGTGGTTGATGACGGTACTATCGATGGCCTGCGCGGTTCGCTGGCGATTGATGATGAGGGTGTTCCAGGTCAGTACAACGTGCTGATTGAAAACGGCATTCTTAAAGGTTATATGCAGGATAAACTGAACGCCCGTCTGATGGGGGTTAAGCCTACCGGTAATGGTCGTCGTGAATCCTATGCGCACCTGCCGATGCCGCGGATGACCAATACCTATATGCTGGCGGGTAAATCAACGCCGCAGGATATTATCGCAAGCGTCGAGTACGGCCTGTATGCGCCGAACTTTGGCGGCGGTCAGGTAGATATCACTTCCGGTAAGTTTGTTTTCTCAACGTCCGAAGCTTATCTGATTGAAAACGGCAAAGTGACTAAACCGGTGAAAGGCGCCACGCTGATTGGCTCCGGTATTGACGCGATGCAACAAATCTCAATGGTTGGTAACGACCTGGCGCTGGATAAAGGCGTGGGTGTCTGCGGTAAAGAGGGCCAGAGCCTGCCGGTGGGTGTTGGTCAGCCGACACTGAAACTGGATAAGCTGACAGTGGGTGGTACTGCCTGATTTACTGTTACCAGTCGCGGGCGGCGGGAACGCCTGTTACCACGGGTGCAAATCATCGACACGGGCGGCGACGCCGCCCGTCTTTTACCGCTTGCGGTGCTCCTGATAAATCGTCGCCACCTGCTTAAAATATTCTGTCAGATAGTTAATACATACCTGCACCTTTAGCGGCAGCTTATCTTTCTGCGTATAGACCGCATAAACCGGTCGCGGGTCGGACTGATACTGGCTAAACAGAATCTCTACCTCGCCTGCATTAATCTCATCAATCACCCACATCAGCGGAACATAAGCGATGCCGGTGCCCGCTTTCAGCCAGCGCGACAGCGTCTGCGAATCATTGGTGACAAAGCGCCCCTGCGGCGAAATGCGAATGGCGTTGCCTTCCGGCGACACCAGCTCAAAATCATTATCCGGACGCACGCTATACTCCAGCCAGGAAAAATTGCCAATATCCCCCGGCTTTTCTGGCGCGCCATGCTGCGCCAGATAGCTTTTCGCTGCGCAGACCACCATCGGCATCGAGCCGAGACGGCGTGAGAACAGGCTGGAGTCCTGCAATGCGCCGACGCGGATCACCACATCAAGGCCATCAGCGATTAAGTCGGGCGCCGGGATACCGGTGACCAGATTGACGGTCAGGCCAGGATATTCGCGCAGCATCTCAGCGGTCATGGTGGCGAGGACGTTCTGCGCCATGGTGGATGAGCTGCCAATGCGCAGGGTGCCAATCGGCGTATTGTTAAAGGCATACAGCTGTTCATGGACTTCCTGCGCTTCCGACAGCATGCGTCGGCAGCCCTGGAAATAGATTTTTCCGGCTTCGGTGAGGCCGATACTACGGGTGCTGCGGTTCAGTAGTTTTACCTGCAACTCATCTTCCAGTCTGGCGACGATCTGGCTGATTGCCGACACACTCATCTGCAACTGGCGTGCTGCAGCAGTAAAGGAACCCAATTCAACTACTTTGGCAAAAACCGACATGCCCTTTAGTCTTTCCATTGTTAACTCTGGCTTAAAAGTGATTTAGATCACATTATGATGAAAACTTATAGTCATCAGCGTTACTATATGGCTGCCGGGTGACCGTCTGGTTACTCACCCCATGTCGAGATTACCTGATGTTAAACTATCATTAGGTCACGATTCTGATTTTCGTCTGACAGTTTACCTGTTGCCCGACCATCATCAATCGGTAACGCGCACCCCCCCAGAATCACGGGAGGCGCCTCGTTTGGGCATTACGGCACCCCCGGCACTGTATGCAAAAGGATAAGAGATGAGTGTGCTTCCGGTTATTGTGGTGTTTGGACTGTCGTTCCCGCCGATATTTTTTGAACTTATCGTCGCGCTGCTGCTGTTCTGGCTGGTGCGTCGCGTGCTGATGCCCAGCGGTATTTATGATTTAGTCTGGCATCCGGCACTGTTTAATACTGCCCTGTTTTGCTGTCTGTTTTACCTGGTATCCCGTCTGTTCGTCTGAGGTCATAGTGAAAGCTCTAATAAGAAAAACCGCGCGTTATGCGATCACCATCATTCTGGTTATCATCGCCATTATCGTTATTTTCCGTGCATGGGTGTTCTATACCGAATCCCCGTGGACTCGTGACGCCAAATTTACCGCTGACGTAGTGGCTATCGCCCCTGATGTTAGCGGCCTGATCACCGATGTACGGGTGCATGATAACCAGCTGGTGAAGCAGGGCGAGGTGTTATTCACTATCGATATGCCCCGTTTCCAGAAAGCGTTAGATGAAGCGGAAGCGGATGTCGCCTACTACCAGGCGCTGGTCAGTGAGAAGCGCCGCGAAGCCGGACGTCGCAATCAGCTGGGCGTGCAGGCGATGTCGCGTGAAGCGATCGATCAATCGAATAACGATCTGCAAACCAGCGAGCATCAGTTAGCCAAATCGCGTGCGACGCGCGATCTGGCGCAGCTGGATCTCGATCGTACGGTGATCCGCGCGCCTGCTGCTGGCTGGATCACTAACCTCAATGTGCATGGTGGCGAGTTTATTACCCGCGGTTCTACAGCGGTGGCGCTGGTGAAGCAGAACAGCTTCTATCTGCTGGCGTACATGGAAGAGACCAAGCTGCATGGCGTGCGTCCGGGTTACCGCGTTGAGATTACGCCACTGGGCAGCAATATAGTGCTGCGTGGCACCGTTGACAGCGTGGCGGCCGGGGTAAATAACAGCAGCAGTACCGTCGACAGCAAAGGGATGGCGACCATCGATTCCAATCTTGAGTGGGTACGTCTGGCGCAGCGTGTGCCGGTGAAAATTCGTCTCGATCAGCAGCCGGGCAATCTCTATCCTTCCGGCACCACCGCAACGGTGGTGGTAACCGGCAGCGTGGATCGCAGTCGCGATCAGCTGCCGCCGATGACCCGCTTCTTCCAGCGCTTACGTGAGTTTGGTTAAGCGGAGCCACTATGCAAGGTTTAACCTTCGAACGTCTCCGCTTTCCGTTAAAGCTCACCTTTGCGGTGGTGATGGCGCTGTTTATCGGCTTTCATTTTAATCTGGCCACGCCGCGCTGGGCAGTGATGACCGCCGGGATTGTCGCCGGTGGCACCGCGTTTGCTGCGGGTGGCGATCCCTTCTCCGGTGCGCTGCGTCACCGCGGCCTGCTGAGGATTATCGGTACTTTTCTTGGCTGTATCGCCGCGCTGGTGATTATGATCAGCACCATTCGCGCGCCGGTAGTGATGCTGCTGCTGTGCTGCTTATGGGCGGGTATCTGCGTCTGGTTATCGTCGCTGATTAAAGTGGAGAACTCTTACGCGCTGGGCCTTGCCGGTTATACCGCGCTGATTATTGTGGTTACCGCTGATGCCAATGGCTCTCTGCTGCTGGCGCCACAGTATGCGATTGAGCGCTGCAGTGAAATTGTGATCGGTATTGTCTGTGCGATCGTTGCCGATCTGCTGTTTTCGCCGCGTTCGGTGAAAAACGATATCGATCGCGAGATCGACTCGCTGCTGGTGGATCACTATAAGCTGTTGCAGCTGTGCATCGCCCATGGCGACAAAGACGAAGTGGATAAATCCTGGAGCAGCCTGGTGCGCCGCACCAATGCGCTCAACGGCATGCGCAGCAATCTGATGATGGAATCCTCGCGCTGGCAGAAGGTTAACCGACGCCTGAAGGCGCTGCACACCCTGTCGCTGACGCTGATTACCCAGGCGGCGGAAACCTTTCTGATTCAGAACAGCCGTCCTGATTATCTGCCGCCACAGTATAAGGTGCTGTTTGAGAAAGAAGTCAGCAGCGTCGGTGACGTGCATAAACGCATGAAGCTGATGCGCCGGGTGATCACCGCCAGCAGCAGCAAAAACACGCCGGTGACCGTTGCCAGCTGGGTTGGGGCCGCGACCCGTTATCTGCTGTTGCTGAAAGGGATCCATACCAACAGCAGCATCAGCAGTGTTGAGGAAGCGGTGCTGAGCGACGCGGTAGTGATTAAAGCCAAATCGGCTGAAACCCGTCATGCGCTGATTAACGGCATCCGCACCTTTGTGGCGACGGCGCTGGGTTCGCTGTTCTGGTTATACACCGGCTGGACGTCAGGTAGCGGCTGTATGGTGATGCTGGCGGTCATTACCGCGCTGGCGATGCGCATGCCAAATCCGCTAATGATGGCGAAAGATTTTCTCTATGGTATGACCGTGGCGATTCCGCTGGGCGGTCTCTACTTTATGGTGATTATGCCGGCTACCCAGCAGAGCATGCTGCTGCTGTCGATTGCTATCGGCGGTCTGGCGTTTGTCGCCGGGATCTTTATCCAGCGGCGTCAGATTGGCACGCTCGGCGCTTTTGTCGGCACTCTGAATATTCTGGTGCTGGATAACCCGATGACCTTCGAGATTAAAATCTTTCTCGACAGCGCGTTAGGCCAGGTGATTGGCTGCTTTGTCGCCCTGATGGTGATCCTGCTGATTCGGGATACCTCGAAAGCGCGTATCGCCCGCACGTTGCTGAACCGCTTTATGTACGCGGCGGTATCGGCGATGACCACCAATCAGGCGCGTCGTAACGAAAACCATCTGCCCGCACTGTATCAACAGCTGTTTATGTTAATCAATCTGTTCCCCGGCGATATTGATAAGTATCGGCTGGCGCTGACGCTGATTATTGGCCATCAGCGTTTACGTACTGCGGATATCCCGATAAATGCCGATCTTTCGGCGTTCCATAAGCAGCTGCGTTATACCGCCGATCGGGTGATCGCCGCGCGCAGCGACGACAAGCGCCGTTACTACTTCGAGCGTCTGCTGCGTGAGTTCGATGAGTATCAGGAAAAGCTGGTGGATTATGATGCACCGCTTAGCGTTACCGAGCCGGTAAAACGGCTGGCGGATATGCTGAAAAAGTATCAGAACACGCTGATTTTAGTCTGACCCCACGCCGGTGCCCTGCGGGCATCGGCGCCCCGCGTTGACAATTCTTATCTCCTGAAACAACTCCGTCATCAAACCCCTGAGTTTTGCCAACTATACTGAGCTAATCAGGATGGCAAATTGCTCAGGAGAAACTTATGTCTCATACCACCTTGCAAGATAACGATCTTTTCCAGACCGGCTTTCTGGCCGACGGCAAATGGCACGCGCTGAAAGAGACCTTTGCGGTGCTTAACCCCGCCACTGGCGAAGCCATTGCGCAGGTTGCGAAAGCCGGTAAAAACGAAACCGAGCAGGCGATTGCTGCTGCTCAGCGTGCATTCCCGGCATGGCGGGCGAAAACCGCTAAAGAGCGCGCCGAAATTCTTCATCGCTGGTATCAGCTGATGATTGAGAATAAACGCTGGCTGGGTCAGCTGATGACCGCCGAGCAGGGTAAACCGATTAAAGAAGCTGAAGGTGAAGTGGAGTATGCCGCCAGCTTTATTCAGTGGTTTGCCGAGCAGGCCAAACGGGTTAACGGCGAGATTATTCCGCCCGCCAAAGCAGGATCGCGCATCTATGCCACCCGTGAACCGATTGGCGTGGTCGCGGCGATTACGCCGTGGAACTTCCCGATGGCGATGCTGACGCGCAAACTGGGGCCAGCGCTGGCCGCTGGCTGTACCGGGATTATAAAACCGGCCAATAACACGCCGCTTTCGGCTTTTGCCCTGCTGGCATTGGCGAAAAAAGCCGGTGTGCCGGATGGCGTGCTTAATGCGGTAGCGGGGGATACGCATGCTATCAGCGATGCGATTATGGCCAGCAAAGCGGTGCGTAAAATCTCCTTCACCGGGTCGACTCAGGTCGGCAAACTGTTAATGCGCAACGCCGCCGAAACGATGAAAAAAGTGTCGATGGAACTGGGCGGCAATGCGCCCTATATCGTATTTGAAGATGCCGATATCGATGCTGCGGTGAAAGGGGCGATTGCCAATAAATTCCGCAATGCCGGACAGGTGTGCGTCAGCGTTAACCGCTTCTATATTCACGACAGCGTCTATGACAAGTTTGTTAACCAGCTGGCGGCGGAAGTGAATCAGCTGAAGGTAGGCAATGGCGTCGATGAAGGCGTGGTGGTCGGCCCGCTGATCGAGCAGTCGGCGCTGGAAAAAGTGGAAGAGCACGTGAAAGATGCGGTGGCGCAGGGCGGACGGATTGTTGCCGGCGGCGCACGACATCCGCTGGGCGGCAATTTCTGGCAACCAACGGTTATCGCCGATGCTCATGAAGGGATGAAGCTGGCGAAGGAAGAGACCTTTGGTCCGGTGGCCGCCTGCTTCCATTTTACCGATGAAGAGGATGTGATCCGCCGCGCTAACGATACTGACTTTGGACTTGCCGCCTACTTCTATACACAGAACCTGCAACGCGTATTCCGCGTGTCGGCGGCGCTGGAGAGCGGGATGGTCGGCATTAACGAGTGTGCGGTATCAACTGAGCTGGCGCCGTTTGGCGGCGTAAAAGAGTCTGGCCTTGGCCGGGAAGGCTCGGTGCTGGGACTGGAGGAGTTTCTGGAGGTAAAAGCCCTGCATCTTGGTGGGCTGTAAGATTTTTTGCGGAGCGGTCGGCATGAAAAAAGAGAGCTTTGATTTTAACGAGATCGTCGATCAGGCCCATTTTTACCGTCAATTCAGCGAGCGTTTCGCGCTGGCCGACCGCCTGATTACCGATCTGGATTCGCTATGGGACGCGGTGACCCTCTCGCTGTTACCGTTACCGGTCGAGATTGAGTTTATTAATCTGGGATCGGGTCAGAAGCGACGTTATGGCGCGCTGATCCTGTTGTTTGACGAAGCTGAAGAGGAGCTTGAGGGGCAGCTCCGCTTCAACGTTCGGTAGGAAAAAGCGGAAAGGCTGAATGGCAGTGGCAAAAAGGGCCCCGGCGAACGGGGCCAAAAGGTTCGTAGATCAGCAGATCAACGAGGAATTATTTATACAGCTCGGCGGTGGCGTGCCAGCTGTCGCCAGTACGCGCTTCAATCACCCGATAAGCGCTGGCGCCTTGCGCATCCGCTTTCTGTGACAGCGCCTGACGTATATCAATCGGTGCGCCGCCGGTGCCGCTGACGCTAATGGTTCCCGCAGACTGCAGATTGTTTGCCTGTTGTGTGGTGACCAGTTCAGCTGCCGAAGCGCCGAAGGTGATCAGTGACAGCAGACTCAATGTTGCGATGGTTGTTTTGATTTTCATTTGTTCCTCTCCTCATTGTGATCAACAACCTGCGGGTTAAACATCATGACCAGGTCGTCGATGTCACGGACGGACGTGACGGTATTACGTCCGTAGCGGTGAATTATTTATAGATTTCAGCGGTAGCGTGATAGTTGCCGTTGTTATACGCCTCGATCACACGGTATGAACTGGCGCCCTGCTGGTTAGCTTTCTCTGACAGTGCTTCACGGATAGTCATTGGCGAACTATCGAGGCCGCTAACGGAGATAGTGCCGACGGACTGCAGGTTTTCGCTGGCAGCTTGCTGGGTGGTGACCAGGTTTGCCGCGCTGGCGCCGAAAGAGAGAACGGAAGCCAGACCTAAAGCAGCGATAGCGATTGTGGTTTTCATAATATTTACTCCAGAAACAGGTTTTTCAGGGCAACCGAAAGGATTGAAACGCCATTTTTATTCTTGGGGCTGCCGTCGTGGTTAAGAGGTTTTACTGCAATAACTTATTTGTACAGTTCAGCTGTCGCATGCCAGTTGCCGTTTTCATAGGCTTCGATCACGCGGTAGGCTTTTGCGCCTTTCTGGTCAGCTTTTTCCATCAGCGCCTGTTTCATATCCATCGGCGCACCGGCGATGCCGCTGACACTAATCACACCTGCAGGCTGCAAATTCTGCGCCTGGTCTGCATTGATGGATTCAGCGGCGAAAGCGCCAAATGACAGAGCAGAAAGGATGCTAAAGGTAGCGATAGTAGTTTTAACGTTCATATTTATTTCCTCGTCATCTATTTTTATCTTTTTATTTACTGTGATTCTCATCACGGAAATAAGTATAGATCTAATCACGTAGGAAATTAATACCCTGCTAATAATGTTTTGTTGTGACACTTCGCAAGGAAAGCGCTTTTTAATAACCATTAGTTATAAAAAATGCTTATAGTTTACGCTTGTCATGTTAATGTCATGTAAAAACAGTCACATAAGTGACTTTAGCTATTCGTGCGTAACTTTGCAGTTGATCACACCAGTACAGCACGGTGATCAGGGTAAAAGAGTGAGATTGTAGTATTAAGCCAGTGATTTATGCGTTGCGATGGGTGTTGCGGGCGATAAATAACAAACAGCCGACGATGTCGGCTCTAAGTAAAGCTGATGATAAAGCGGGGTAAGCGGCAGGTTACACGTGCGCGTTTTATAGTTCCTGTTCGAATAACATCAGGATCGCGTCGTACAGTTGCTTAACGGTAAAGGCACGCGCAGGCGTAATAAAGATGGTGTCATCACCAGCGATGGTGCCGAGGATGCCTTCGGCTTTACCCAGTGAGTCGAGCAGGCGGGCAATCAGCTGCGCAGCGCCCGGGCTGGTGTGAATCACCACCAGTGCATCGTTATAGTCGATATCCAGCACCAGGTTTTTCAGCGGGCTGGTGGTGGTAGGGACGCCAAGCTCTGCAGGCAGGCAGTAAACCATCTCCATTTTCGCATTGCGGGTACGCACTGCGCCGAATTTGGTCAGCATACGCGATACTTTGGACTGGTTAATATTGTCGAAACCCTCATCCTGCAGCGCCAGAACAATCTCGCCTTGAGAGCTAAATTTTTCTTCTTTCAGTAAGGCTTTAAATGCCTTAATCAAATCGTCTTGTTTTGATGGGTTACGCATACGTTACCGATATAAAAGAGGAAATAACAGGATGCCCAGCGGTGGGCGATAAATTATTATGCATTTAAATGAATTGTTATGCAAATGGACTTTAGTGGTCAATGGGTGTGATTTTCACTGCGGGCGCGCATCTTAACAAACTTTTCTCATGATGAGAAATGTGAGGCAACGCATACTATTAGTGTGTGAAGTGAACAGGATGTTATAAAATTGATAGTGTTCTGATTATCTGGTGGTTGTACGAAATGACATCAGTTCGGTTTTCCGGCGCCCGGCTCAGGCTTTTTTTAACTAAGTTAAGCGTGACAGCTCGTAAAATGATGTCAACATCCTCGTCATTCGCCTGTGGGTTGGTTATTCTCGCAACCAGATGGATTCACGGCACTTTTTGCTCACAATAATAAGGAGTTTAGGATGAAAGTTGCAGTTCTCGGTGCAGCTGGCGGTATTGGCCAGGCTCTCGCACTTCTGCTTAAAACCCAGCTTCCGGCAGGTTCAGAACTTTCCCTGTACGACATCGCTCCGGTCACCCCTGGTGTGGCCGTTGATTTAAGTCATATCCCTACAGCAGTAAAAATCAAAGGTTTCAGCGGAGAAGACGCGACCCCGGCCCTGAAAGGTGCGGATGTGGTGCTGATCTCTGCGGGCGTGGCACGTAAACCGGGTATGGATCGCTCCGACCTGTTTAATGTGAACGCCGGTATTGTGCGTAATCTGATTGAACAGGTTGCCAGTACCAGCCCAAAAGCGCTGATTGGCATCATTACTAACCCGGTTAATACCACCGTGGCGATTGCCGCCGATGTGCTGAAAAAAGCCGGTGTTTACGACAAAAACAAACTGTTCGGTGTCACTACGCTGGATATTATCCGCGCCAACACCTTTGTGGCTGAGCTGAAAGGCAAACAACCGGAAGATCTGAATGTACCGGTTGTCGGTGGTCACTCAGGCGTGACTATTCTGCCGCTGCTGTCGCAGATCCCTGGCGTCAGCTTTAGCGAACAGGAAGTCGCTGATCTGACCAAACGTATCCAGAACGCCGGTACCGAAGTGGTGGAAGCCAAAGCCGGTGGCGGTTCCGCAACCCTCTCAATGGGACAGGCGGCGGCACGTTTTGGTCTCTCCCTGGTGCGCGCACTGAAGGGTGAAAGCAACGTGGTGGAGTGTGCCTATGTTGAGGGTGACGGTGAGTATGCCCGTTTCTTCTCGCAGCCACTGCTGCTGGGCAAAAACGGTATTCAGGAACGTCAGCCAATCGGCAAGCTGAGCGCATTTGAACAGCAGTCGCTGCATGGCATGCTGGATACGCTGAAGCAAGATATTAAGCAGGGTGAAGAGTTCGTTAAATAATCCCGGCAGGATCAGGAAAATAACAGGGAGTGATCATCGGCTCCCTGTTTAATTCTGCTGCGGATATTCGAGGATGGTTACCGGCAACGTCAGTTTCTGATCATTGCGGATCACCTGCACTTCAATCACCGAACCCGGGCGAATCTCTGCCACCTGATCCATGGTTTCCTGAGCAGAAACCGCCGCTTTATCATTAACGCTGGTTATCACATCGTTAACCTCAATGCCCGCCTTGGCTGCCGGTCCGCCAGGCGCCACTTCACTGACCACTATGCCCTGAATACGGTCAATACCCGCACCCTGACCATGTAGCGGCGGCACTTCACGTCCGGTAATGCCGATATAGCCACGAATCACACGTCCGTCACGAATCAGCTTATCCATGATTTTGCTGGCCAGCGCAGTAGGAATGGCAAAGCCAATACCTTCCGGCGTTTCGCCATCATTGCTTTTATCAAAGGAGAGGGTATTGATGCCCATCAGCTCGCCCAGCGAGTTAATCAGCGCGCCGCCGGAATTACCATGGTTGATCGAGGCATCGGTCTGCAGGAAGTTCTGGCGACCTGAAGGGCTGAGGCCGACACGGCCGGTGGCGCTGATAATCCCCTGCGTCACGGTCTGACCGAGGTTATAAGGATTGCCAATCGCCATAACGATATCGCCAACGTGGGCGAGCCGTTTCGGATTGATGGTGATGACCGGCAGGTTGGAGGCGGTAATTTTTAGCACTGCAAGGTCGGTCAGGCTATCCGAGCCGACCAGCATCGCTTCAAAAAAACGGCCATCCTGCAAAGCGACAATAATCTGGTCAGCATTATTAATTACGTGCCGGTTGGTCAGAATATAGCCTTTTGCGTTCATAATCACGCCGGAACCGAGGGTGGTGACACCCCCATTTTGTGCGCCATTGCTGGCGCCACGGTTGTAGACGTTGACCACGGCAGGCACCGCGCGGCGCACGCCGCGGTTATAACTCACGGGCGTCTCATCGGCGCTGTCATCCTGCGCGGAAATCAGATTACTGCTAAGTCTCAGCGCTGGCATCGCTGCTAATAAAATACCCGCAACGATCAGGCCAAGGATCACCGAACGCAAAAGTTTAGGAAACATGGTGTTAAGTTAGCCAGGAATGAACAAAAAGAAGAATAACATGAGTTACGCGGACACACACAGAGTTGTGTGTCCGCGTCGTACTGACAATAACCTTAACGCAGCAGCAGATAGATGCTTTCGCCGGCGCGCACCACATTCAGCGCTATCAGTGGTGGCTTGGCTTCCAGCGCTTTACGCAGCTCAGCAAGGTTGTGGATCGGGTTACGGTTGATGCCGATAATGACATCATCTTTATGCAAACCGACCTGCTCCGCAGGAGTTGATTTAGCGATCGCATCGACTTTCACCCCTTTAGTACCGTCTTTCAGCTGACCGTCACTGAGCGTAGCGCCCTGCAACGCCGGTGACAGCTGCGCGGCGCTGGCGGTGCTCTGCGTGCTGTTTTCCAGCTTAACGGTGACCGCAACCGGCTTACCGTCGCGCAGCAGGCCAAGTTTGACCTCTTTGCCCGGTGCGGTGGTGCCAATCTTCACACGCAGCTCAGCAAAGCTGGTGATCGGCTTATCATCAATGGAGACAATGATATCGCCCGCTTTAATTCCGGCGCTGGCCGCCGCCGATTTCGGCAGTACTTCGCTGACAAAGGCGCCGCGCTGGGCATCAACATTAAAGGCTTTGGCCATTTCGGCAGTCATTTCGGTACCTTTAATCCCTAACTGACCGCGCTTCACTTCCCCAAACTCAATCAGTTGCTGCGCCAGATTCATTGCCATATTGGCCGGGATGGCAAAGCCGATACCGATATTGCCGCCGCTTGACGCCAGAATCGCGGTATTAATACCAATCAGCTCACCATTCAGATTGACCAGCGCGCCGCCGGAATTACCGCGGTTAATGGCGGCATCGGTCTGGATAAAGTTTTCCAGCCCCTCCAGGTTCAGTCCGCTACGGCCCAGCGCCGAGATGATCCCGGAGGTGGCGGTTTGTCCCAGACCAAACGGGTTGCCAATCGCTACGGCAAAATCGCCCACTTTCAGCTGGTCGGAGTCGGCGATTTTCACCTGCGTCAGATTTTTTGCGCCGCTAATCTGAATCAGCGCAATATCGGTCTGTTCATCATGGCCGATCAGTTTGGCGTCATATTCGTTGCCATCACTTAGCTGCACGCTGATTTTATCCGCGCCATTCACCACATGATTATTGGTGAGCACATAGCCTTTCTCAGCATTGATAATCACCCCGGAGCCAAGACCCTCAAACGGCTGCGGCTGACTATCACCTCCTCCTTCCTGGCCGAAGAAGCGCTTCAGTGGCTCGGGAATATCCTGAGTCTGCACCTGGGTGCCTTCAACATGTACGCTGACCACCGCTGGCAACACTTTTTCCAGCATTGGCGCCAGGCTCGGCAGCGATTGTCCCTGAATCTGCGCCGGCAACGCCGCCATGGCTTGCGGTGCGACAGTTAAATTCAGGCCAATACTCAGGGCTAATGCGCTAAACAGTAATGATTTTTTCTTCATCGTTACGACGCTCTCGCTGCAAAAAAATGGGAGTTAAAAGAGTGTGAGGACTGCAAATTGTGACAGATGATTCGGCAAAGGGTTCGGCGCTTTCACGCTAAAAGGGCGCCTGAAGCGCCCGGAAAATCAATTAATCGCGTTTAGCGCGTTCGCCGCGCAACAGGCCAGATGCGCCTTCGGAGTAATCACGCGGCATCTGCACCGGAACCTGATCGTTATCCGCTTCTGCTTCAGTTAACTGATAAGCAAACGGGTTCTTTTCACCCGGCAGATTTGGCAACAGGTCGTTCGAACCTTTCGCCATATGCTGATAAAGCTGACGATAATCACGCGCCATATTGTCGAGCAACTCGGCACTCTGCGCGAAGTGATTAGTCAGTTCATCACGATAGTCGGCCAGTTCGGCCTTGGTTTTTTCCAGCTCATACTGCATGCTACGCTGCTCACGCAACTTCTTGTTACCAAAACGCATTGCCACCGCGCCGATAAAAATACCAACCACTAAACCAATAAGCGCGTATTCCCAGGTCATATCATGACTCCCATGTTGTCTTCGTTGTTCCGTAGGGCCTTTCAACTTAATAATAGCCACTATACCCGCTAATCTATTCGAAGTGGAATCCTGCGGCTGCATCGCTTAGTGTAGAACGGCCTTTTTTTCGCCAGCCAATGGCGGGACAGACCTCTTTTTCAGGGAATGTAATCGAACCATGCAAACAACTTCTCCTCTGGCGCTCTATCAGCAGGCGCTGAACAACGGTGAATATCAGGCCGATGATGTTCAGCGCGCCGCCATTACCCGTTTAGACGCGATGCAGCAGGCTTTAAGCGCTGCGCCGGCACTTACGCCAGCGCCAGGTAAAGGGCTATTTGGTAAGCTTAGCAGGCTGATGAGCAAGGAGAAAAACAGCCAGATTGCGCCGGTGCGCGGCTTATATATGTGGGGTGGTGTCGGCCGCGGCAAGACCTGGCTGATGGATATGTTTTTTCGGGCTATTCCTGGCGATCGCAAACTTCGTCTGCATTTTCACCGCTTTATGTTGCGGGTGCATCAGGAGCTGACCGAACTGCAGGGGCAGTCAGATCCGCTGGAGATTATCGCCGACCGCTTTAAGGCGCAGACCGATATCCTTTGTTTTGATGAGTTTTTTGTTTCCGATATTACCGATGCGATGCTGCTGGGGACGCTAATGGAAGCGCTGTTCGCCCGCGGCATCTCGCTGGTGG
This sequence comes from Winslowiella toletana, assembly GCF_017875465.1. Classification (NCBI taxonomy): domain Bacteria; kingdom Pseudomonadati; phylum Pseudomonadota; class Gammaproteobacteria; order Enterobacterales; family Erwiniaceae; genus Winslowiella; species Winslowiella toletana. Next base: position 1,861,677 of record NZ_JAGGMQ010000001.1, on the reverse strand, counting down.
CGACATCCAACATTCCGCCGGACGATCTGTATCGCAATGGTCTGCAACGCGCGCGTTTTCTGCCAGCAATTGAATTGATTAAGCGTCATTGTGATATCATGAACGTGGATGCCGGTATTGATTACCGTCTGCGTACCCTGACCTCCGCACATTTGTGGATGCAGCCGCTCAGTGAACAGACCGATCGTGAGATGGATCGGATGTTCGTTGCGCTGGCCGGACAGGCGCGCGACGAGGATAAACCGGTACTGGAGGTCAATCACCGCGCTCTGCCGACGTTAGGTCTGGCCGAAGGGGTGGTGGCGCTGGATTTCCACACCTTGTGTGGCGAAGCCCGTAGCCAGCACGACTACATCGAACTGTCGCGTCGTTTTCATAGCGTGCTGCTGTTTAATGTGCCGGTGATGATCAACCGCACCGAAGATCAGGCTCGCCGTTTTCTGGCGCTGGTAGATGAATTCTACGAGCGCCACGTCAAGCTGGTGGTAGCGGCGGAAACGTCGCTGTTTGAGATTTATCAGGGTGAACGGCTGAAGTTTGAGTACCAGCGTTGTTTGTCGCGTTTGCAGGAGATGCAGAGCGAAGAATACCTGCGGCTTGACCATTTACCCTGAGCGGGTGAAAAAACCTTCCGGGGTCGTGGATTTAATCGTAAAAAAGGGTCGCGCTTTGTGTGCGACTTCTCTATAATCTTGCGACCCCACGTTACAGCAAAGGTTTTTTTCCCAAAACTTTTGTGTTCCGGTAACGCTATCCGAAGGGGTGGCTTGCTGGTCAAGATGGTCGTGTGAGCCTCAACCGTTTATTCAAGCGTTTGGGATTTCACCAACGTGTAACTTAATTTGGGTAAGCTTTCAGATGAAAACTTTTACAGCTAAACCAGAAACCGTAAAACGTGACTGGTACGTTGTCGACGCAACGGGCAAAACTTTAGGTCGCCTGGCGACTGAACTGGCTTCGCGTCTGCGCGGTAAGCACAAAGCGGAATATACTCCGCACGTCGATACTGGTGATTACATCATCGTTCTGAACGCTGAGAAAGTTGCTGTAACCGGCAACAAGCGTACTGACAAGATTTATTACCATCACACCGGTCACATCGGTGGTATCAAGCAAGCGACCTTCGAAGAGATGATTGCTCGCCGTCCTGAGCGTGTGATTGAAATCGCGGTTAAAGGCATGTTGCCAAAGGGCCCGCTGGGTCGTGCTATGTACCGTAAACTGAAAGTTTACGCGGGCAACGAGCACACCCATGCGGCACAGCAACCGCAAGTTCTGGACATTTAATCGGGATTATAGGCAATGGCTGAGAATCAAAACTACGGCACTGGTCGCCGCAAAAGCTCTTCCGCTCGCGTCTTTATTAAGCCGGGTAGCGGTAACATCGTTATTAACCAGCGTTCTCTGGAACAGTACTTCGGTCGTGAAACTGCCCGCATGGTAGTTCGTCAGCCGCTGGAACTGGTCGACATGGTTGGTAAATTTGATCTGTACATCACTGTTAAAGGTGGTGGTATCTCTGGTCAGGCTGGTGCGATCCGTCACGGTATCACACGCGCTCTGATGGAGTATGACGAGTCACTGCGTGGCGAACTGCGTAAAGCAGGCTTCGTTACTCGTGATGCGCGTCAGGTTGAACGTAAGAAAGTCGGCCTGCGTAAAGCACGTCGTCGTCCACAGTTCTCCAAACGTTAATTCGCACTGTTTACAGAGCAAATTATCGAAAACCCGGTGCCTGCACCGGGTTTTTTTATTGGCTGATGCCAGATAAACTGTCGAATCTCAGCGCTCACTAGCATTTTCCCGCCAAATCTACAACACTGCCCCCACAACCTGCCTAAAATCTGGTAAACTGTCTGTCACTTTGCGCCCGTATGCCGGGTGGTTACAGGTGCTGATCCTCTGCGGATGCCGGATCGGCGTAACTTTTGGCCGGGCGGTTGTATTAAGCAGGTTAGTCGCCTCGTGGTTGGCTATTCGCAGTAATTTTCTCGATAAACTTGGAGGTTTTCATGGCTGTCGCTGCCAACAAACGTTCGGTAATGACGCTGTTTTCTGGTCCGACTGACATCTTTAGCCATCAGGTACGTATCGTACTGGCTGAAAAGGGTGTCAGTGTAGAGATCGAGCAGATTGAAACGGATAATCTGCCGCAGGATCTGATTGACCTCAATCCCTATCGCACCGTGCCAACGCTGGTGGATCGCGAGCTGACGCTGTATGAATCTCGCATCATCATGGAATATCTTGATGAGCGTTTCCCGCATCCGCCATTAATGCCGGTTTACCCGGTGGCGCGCGGCGAGAGCCGTCTGATGATGCACCGTGTGGAGCAGGACTGGTACAGCCTGATGCGTAAAGTTGAAAACGGCAATGCGCAGGAAGCTGACGCAGCGCGTAAACAACTGCGTGAAGAGCTGCTGGCTATTGCACCACTGTTCGCCCGCACCCCATTCTTTATGAGCGAAGAATTTAGTCTGGTGGACTGCTATCTGGCGCCGCTGCTGTGGCGTTTACCGCAGATGGGCATTGAGCTGATCGGCACCGGTTCGAAAGAGCTGAAAGGCTATATGACGCGCGTGTTTGAGCGTGATTCCTTCCTGGCTTCCCTGACGGAACCAGAACGTGAAATGCGCCTGCAAACCCGGGGCTGATAGTATGGAAATGTCGCAACTAACCGCACGTCGTCCTTATCTGCTACGAGCATTTTACGAGTGGCTGCTGGATAACCAGTTGACGCCGCATTTAGTCGTAGACATCAACCTGCCTGGTGTAATGGTGCCGCTGGAATATGCGCGTGATGGACAGATCGTTCTGAATATCGCGCCGCGCGCTGTCGGTAACCTTGAGCTGGGCAATGATGAAGTCAGCTTTAATGCTCGTTTTGGTGGCGTACCGCGTCAGGTAACAGTACCACTGAATGCGGTGCTGGCCATTTATGCGCGTGAGAACGGTGCAGGCACGATGTTTGAGCCTGAACCTGCGTATGAAGAGGGCGGTGAAAACAGCTTTATGGCTGAGCAGGATGAACCGGAAACCGTGATGTCAGTAATTGATGGTGACCGTCCTGATGACGCCAGCGATGACGATAATAATCCTGATGATGATCCGCCTCCGCGCGGTGGTCGTCCGGCGCTTCGCGTTGTTAAATAAGCGTTAAATAAAAAACGGGCCTGCTGGCCCGTTTTTTTATACCCCTACCAGATAGATTGTCTGCTGATCGTTGCCCGCTGTGGCGCTGTCCGCCGTGTGCAGAAACAGAAACCAGGCTTGTGACAGATCCTCGCTGGCGCGTGCCGGATACTGTTCGATAAAGCGGTCGCAGAGAAGCGCGAACAGCATTTCCACGTCAGTCATAATCAGTCGTGTCACCAGCAGGTCGCTGTCGAATAACTGGCGAAAAAATTGCGCATAACGCGGTTTATCCAGCTGCTCGGTGGCGCTTTCCTGCAGAAACTCAGTGGTATCCGCCGCGCGATAAAAGTTAACCTCTTCCTGGCTCCAGCTGGCGCTTTCGTGCTGGATAACCTGCTGTATGCTGCGCTGTAAACGCGATAAAAAGGCAGGCCCGGAAAATTCCGCCAGCGCCCAGGCGCTGGAGAGCCGCAGTTTCGCCCAGGCGACAAACGTCTGTGCGCTGTGTGGGTGGGCATTGATTCCCGCCAGACGCGTAGCGCCTTCCTGCTGCCCGGCTGGCTGTGGCGTTGTCAGCAGTAAATCTTCCTGCTGCTCCGCACTGAGCCGCCAGCCGGGCGCCATCCCCTCCACCTGATGCGACATCGGGTCGCCTTTCCCGGCGGAAAGAAACAGGCGCACCGGCCAGTGGTAATGTTGCGGGATAAGCGGTAAATCCTGAGCGGACACCTTAGGCCGCAGCAGAATAATCTGTTCGGCCTGATGCGGGGTTTGCCAGTAACCGCTGATGGGATGGCAAATCTGTCGCCACTGCCCGGCACAGCGGGAGATTTCCGCTGTGCGCCAGCGGGCGGCGGGTAAGCTTAACAACCGCTCCAGCAGCCGGTTATCCTGTGGCAGTGCGCTTGCCAGAGTATGCAGCTGATCCAGTGCCGGCTGCCAGTCGCGTTGCGCCAGCGGCGCGTCATCGCTGACGCGGATACAGGGCCAGGCGTGCTGAAAAATATCGGCGGTGACATGCAGCTGCAAATCGTAATAACTGAATAAATAGTCTTCCGCAAAGCACTGCCGTTGCAGGCGTATTTCCGGTTCAGTCACGTTAAATTGATGCCGGGGCTGCTGTTGAATAAATTTAAGCGCTGCCCCGACCTGCGCCAGAAGATTCAGGTTTTGCTTAATCCATGGTCGTAATGTGTCGGACATTGTCCGCAGAATCGCCTCTGACTCCAGCTGATCCAGCAATTTTTGCAGCAGGAATGTTTTCGCCTGCACCAGCATTAGCGCCTGCTGCCGCTCGCGGGGGGCGTACAGGTTAAATCCGCGCCAGTCAAACGGCTGAGATAACAACGCGCTGAGTGAAGTGTCCACCTCCTGCAGCGAGAGGCTGGCTTTTATCTCATGATCGAAGTCTCTGCCCAGGCTACGAAAATGCAGTTTGATATCAAACAGTTCATGTATGGCTTCCTGGTTTTCGCTGCAACGGAAAGGGATTACGCTCATGATGCCGCTGGCGCTGATTATCGCCGCCTGCCTGTTGCTTTGCGTGGTGGACAATTGCGCCATCAGGCGCTGCCGTTCATCGGTATTGAGTAATGCCTGGTAATCAGCAGTGTTCTGCTGAGCAAGGAAAGTCGTCAGGGTGGCGTTAAATTGCTCTGCCGTGCTCGCCAGTGGCCAGTGGCCGGGGATCACGGGGGAGAATTGCAGTCTGCCTTCCGCATCCAGCATGCGATAGCTGATACGCTGGCCGTTATTCTCACTGAATATAAACACCATTGAGCCGTCGCTGCGTTGCAGAACATTGGCGGCTGGCGTCATGGTGGTGGTGTTACTGGCGTCTTCCCCCCATTGCAGATAGGCCACGGGAGAAAGAATACCCTGTTTGATTAAGGTGCTGGCGGCGGGGGCGGAGATCAATCGCCAGCCTGGCTGCGGCGTGGCTATCCACTTGCCTTCCTGCGCCGGATCAACCTGACGGGCATCGAGAGAAAAAGCCTGATCGGGTGAAAGCTGGTTATCGGGCGCGGAAAAATCAACGCGGTAACCGCCATCGGGTAAGTCAGTCAGTATTACCGGTATCACTCGCTGCGGCACACCAGGATTAAAATAGTGACCACCATCTTCTGTGGTATAGATATCCGTTAATGTGCTGTGGCGAACAGCGCCCGCCGGCAGGGGTTGTAACGCGGGCATCGCTTGTTGCAGCTGCCAGGCCAGTGGAATGGCATAAGTAAAAAAATGCTCGGGGGAGAGGGTTGCGCTGCGCAACGCCTGTACATTTTGCACCAGCCAGTCAAACCGGGTTAATGCTGGCCAGATAGCTGCGCTGGCGGCGTCATCCGGCAGCAGATATAAGGTCTCGCGGTTGGCGGCAAGGCTGGCGTACAGTGTGCGTTTTTCTCCTGTCATCCAGCCCAGGTAGCAGAGGCCGCTAATGGGATCCCACCAGAAACCGCAGAAACCGTTTTCGGGCAAGCTGGCTAATGGCGTTGCGCCCTGCGCCTGGATAAGCGCTCTTAATTGCATCGTCAGTGTCGGCCAGAGGGTACTGGCGCCCAGTACGCGGGTAATGGCCTGGTTGAAGTGTGTAACCGCCGTCAGATTGGCAGGCTTACTCTGTTTTGGCTGCAACCAGTTGTCCAGCTCACGATGGGCCGCTATCAGCGTCATGCGCTCCGTCTGCTGCTGGATAAAAGGGTAATCATCCAGCTGGTCCCGCTCATAGAAAAACAGATGCTGGCTCAGCCAGTGGCTCAGCGCCGCTTTCTGTGTCGTAAAGGTAATTTCATCACGCGCGCGGGTCAGCAAGCTTAACTGCGTTTCGATCTCTGACTGTAACCATGTAAAGAGCGACGCTGCAGGGTCGAGAATCGGCGCTGCTCCGGCCTGAGAATCTGCGGTTAAGGTTAATCTGGCGGGTTCAGTAAAGTTGTGCGGGGTTTCCTTGATGCCGAAGCATAGGAGGGTCAACTCGCTATCCGACGGTGACTGCGCTAACTGGCGGAAGATGGGTGGCAGATATTGGGGATCGGCCAGTGGCAGTAATAAACCACGCTGGTTATCACTGGCGAAGGCCAGGCCGGCGACTTTACTGTTCTGCTCTGGTGCTGGCTGAAACAGATACCAGCGAGCCTGCAGTGTCCCTTGTTGCAAAAATTGTGAAAGACGCAGCTTATCGTCGAGCGAAAGTTGCTGTAACGCGATATGCAACAGGTCACGCTGATTTTGCAGCACATTTGCCACCAGTACACGCAGCTGGCTCGCCTGTTCAGGCGATAACGCCTCAAAAGTGAGATGTTTAAGGAACAGCGCCAGTAGCTGGTCGGCGTCGAGGCAGGAGAGGATACGCTTATGCATTTCCGCCGCGGTTTTCATATGAGGGGCCATGGTCCGCAGGGCATCCTGCGCCACCGCCCGTTGATCCGATGCGCTATGCCCGCAAAGCAATGCCGTTTGCTGAATGGCGGTGTCCTGTAAGGAGAGCAGACCGGCGTCATGCTGGGCGGCCCAGCTCAGGGTCAGTAATTCTTCGGCGGAGGTCGCTTTTACCTTCAGCTGACGGGCAATAATCGCACCGAGGCAGAGCCATTGCGAGGCAAGATCCTGCAAGGGCGCTTCAGCCAGCAGGGGTTCAATATTGCCGAGATAGTGTGAGAAAGAGAGCAGATGACGTAGTGTGGCGGTGATATAGCGCCGCAGCGCTTGTGACGTATCAGCATCAATATTTGTCAGATGAGCTGAAAATTGCCGATCAATATTGGCAACCTGCTCATCGATAAAACGCTTCTGCCACAACATGGACAGGGTGAATGCGGGGGCTGCGAGCCTGTTTTGTAAATGATGAAGGATAAAAAGGTATAGCTTCGGCGCATCAGGGGCGGCTATCTGTAACATATCACTTAATAACTGCAGGACGGGATAGTTATCCGGGGTGCTAAGCTGCGGCAAATAGTGGCTCAATAGCCGGTGCTGATAGTCGACAATATTGCCCTCTGTATCAATCACACTGTTAATCAGCGCAATGGCATCACTCAGCACCGTGCGCCTTGTCAGAGGACGAACATCCAGTACATCACCTTGTAAGCGCTGATGAAAAGGCAGCCCCGCGTCACGTCGAAAGGTATTCTGTAAAATGTTCAGCTGCTGCTGATACAACGTATGGTTATTGAGATGAACTGCCGGGTATCTTACCGGCAGGATAATACTCTCTTCCAGGCTCGGACTGTCTAATGGCGTCAGCGGCCACGGGGGCGACGCACTATACGGCTGGCGCCTGGCGCGGTGCCGGGCATCGGAGGTAAAGTCGCTGGCCAGAAAGGTAAACCAGTCGCCGTGCTCTAAAAGATAAATCTGGCAAAAAAACATGCCCGGATAACGGGCGCAGCCGCTTTCCAGCGCAGTTTTGACCTCCTCGATAAATAACGGGTTAACCACACCCTGACTGACAATTTCTGGCGGGATATCTGCATTGGCTTGTCGCTGCTGCCAGGACTGGCGTAATTTCTTCGCTGCATGCGCTAACACCGGCATGATATTTTCGTAGCGCATTTCCGGAAACAGATAGCTCTGCAGTGCGGCCAGCCAGGCGGCCTGCGCTGCTTTGGCATCCCATTGTTCCACGCGAAAATTCGCCAGGGCTTTCGCACTGTATTCAATGCGAGCGAATGACTGATAAATATCGCTAATATCCTGTGCCACATGTAGCCAGTTATGGGTGAAGTCGGCAAGGGAAGGGAGTGTGGCGGCCGGGTGATACTGCCGGTAGTGTTCACTACGGCTCAGGAAGGTGTCAACATTCGGGCTGAAAAGGGTAATATTGGCGGGATTACTGTCGGCCACTTGTTTACTGTAAGAGAGAAATTGATTAATGACGGTGGCCTGAAATTTCTGTTGCGTCGCAGATCGATACGCGCCATAGAGGGCAAACTTTTTCATCTCATAGGAGAGGTTCTGCTGGATAAGCTCCAGATTATGTTGCCTCTCTTCCGGGTTTTCGCTCATTTCCAATAACAGTGAGGCGATATCCTCTTTCATCAGAAAATACTGAATCATAAAAAGATAATTTAACTCAATACCATGAATATTGCTCTCCAGCACCGCCTCAATCGTATTAATGCACTTGCCGACCAGGATGCTTTGATCAGCCTGCATAGCAAACGGAGGATTGATACAAGGGGGGCAGGGGGGAGTAAGATAATCTTCAAGGTAGTTAATGATCATTTCTTCATTAATGTTAGCATCATTTTTATAATAATCTTGCTGTGACAATACGGCGCTGATATAAAATCGGACAGAAAATGTTAACGAAATAAAAATAAACATCGCCATCTGGTTATGATTATCAGCGATCAGCCAGCCTGAATTTTCGGCGGCAGCAGTTACGAGTTCTGGTGAAGGGTCACGTAATGCGGTAAAAAAAAGTTGCTGGTAAAGTGTGGCGTTGGTCCGGCGCAAATCAAAAATATCAAAAATAATATTATCCGAGGGCTTCGTGTCAGAGTAGCAGGTTGCATTATGTTGTGATGGCGGAAACGGGATGTCACTCTTATCACCCGCTAACAAAGCTGACTGTGGATTACTCCACGGAACAGCATCCAGGCTTTCTTTTAAACGCCGGTTAACGTTTTTTAACTCTTTTTTAACAATATTAATCCCCCATGGGATGCTCGCGAGTAATAAATTACCGCCAGGTTTCAGGGACAGTACAGGAAAAGCGATAAAAACCGGAATCGAAGCAATGTTACCGATGGAGAGGTGAATTTCATTACGTAAATGAGTTATTTCTTTATCAAGTGCTTCCAGTTTGATGTTGGCCTGATTAATTTCAGCCGCAAGTCGGTCAGCATAGCCTGAGGAAGAGGGCTGGGTCAGGGATTCCATGATTTTTTTATCCAGCAGGGTTAACTCGCTTTTTTTTATCCAGCGGGTAGTATAGGATTTTTTAAGATCATTAAGCAGTGAAGAGAGTGTTTTTTTTACCCCATACCCCCAATAAAAATCTGCGGCGCAGATAGTGGCCTGGAAGAGCGGGATCGCGACGGATGGTGGCCTGTCATCTTCCCGGGAAATCAGGTAATCGCGAAAAAACTCATAACAGCTATGATACGGAAGTAACGCCAGAAATTGTGGAAGTTTATCTCCGGTACTTTCCTTTTCTGTTGGTGTAGGATTATGGTATTTTTGCTTTAAATCCATCAGGAATTTTTGTCGGTTTGCTATTACTTCCTCTTTTAATGCCTTCAGGGGCGAAGTGTTTTTATCGCCGAGACGCCTTTCCCGATAAGATAGCAATATCTCTTCAGGGTTTCGGGTGGCAACACAAAGTTTTCCCTTATAATATTGATAATACGCCATAATAATATGGCCTAATCTGTCCGATGGCTTAATGGTCGTTGCAGGATCTTTCACTTCTTCGCAGGGATCAAAAAAAGGCCGTTCATCCATAAAAATATAATTTTCATTCAACAGAGCATTATCAAGGTGGTAGATATATTCTTTTCTATCAATCGGTAATCGACGAACCGGGAATTGTCTGAAATGTATGCGGCTGGATTCAATATTAATAATAAAGAAGTGTTTCTTTTTGGTTCGTCGGTTATAGCCCATAAATATTTTGCCAAGCTCATGATAAGGGCGATTATGATAGGCAATATGTTTGCTGATGCTGGGTTTGGTTCTGAATAAATTTGGCAGGAAGGCATTACGTAATGCTTTATATCGCTTCACTTTCACGTCTATCGCATAAATTTCCGTATCAGTCTGGTTAAGAAAGTGTGCATCTTCTTCCGCCATAATACTAAATGCGGTTTCGACAATATCACGATACAGGCTACAATGCTCTTTAACCATCTCCTCATACGCCTGATCAAATTTCTGGTATAGCTCCTTTCGGTTGGGGTGTTTTTTTAAGTTAAATGTTTTTTTGCCAGGATCGTAAACACGTAATTGCTCAGGTATATGTCGTGGCAGAAAATGGTATAGCTCAGTAAAGCCATCATTCATATGGCGGATGATTTCGCCAAAGCTTTTACATCCGGCGATGATGCGGATTTCCTTCTCAATCCGCCCCTGCGTTTTTATTCTGAGCAACAGGGTGTTAAAGTTCTTTGGTGCGTGGATATCAATGCCGGGATAGGCATACTCAATAATTTCATCAAAAGTGACAAATTGCAAAGATTCCAGCTTGATCTCTTGCTGATGATAATAATGTATTTTTTCATTATTTTCTTTATAGATCTCTTCAAGGTAGGCCCTGTCACTGGTGAAATTATAGCCGGTATAGCTGACTAAACGAGCGCCAACAAAGGCCTCGGCCCGCCCCTCGCTAAGCGCTGTAGAAAATTCCGTGTTGCTGATATATTGGTTGGTACGAAATTTTTTAATAATATAGAGCAACAGGTAATAACTATCGACAGAGGCAAAATTTTCGCCCCCTCTGCCGTTTCTTTCCAGCATAAGTAAGTCAGATACTACGTGAGATAACAGAAAATCTGATATTTTTTGCATATCTGACTGACTGTAGATACCCAGTGCGGTATATTTTTTAGCGCAATGCAACCGCAGATAATCAAGCGTTTCACTGACAGTTTTATTTCTTTTACCTTTAGTTAATGGTTTCCAGAGTTTGCTGACTTTACGTTGCAGGGTGACCAGGATGCTGTTGATATCTACCGGTTCGCGTTGGTCGCCTGGCGTGAAAAGCAATGCTAATATATTTAGCAGATGGGCATTCATTTCATTACGATGCGAGCTGGTGAAGAGAGTGATCTGCTCCTTTTCCAGCAATTGATCGGCGAGGGTAGAATTAATATTGCCATGATAGTCGAAGAGCTTGTCAAATAACTCTACCGCCAGTGATATACCGCTTTTATCTGACTGCAGAAGTTGCCTGATATTATTAGTTGTGTTGAAACAGATATTGCGCGTGGTCTGCAACGGATTAACCTCCGCCGCCGATGATTTCTGCGGGCGCGCCAGGCGATGACCCATATACAGCGACCCTACCGCCAGAGTAAGCCCTGTTGCCGCCAGCGCTATATGTGTCCGGCTAGGCCACCAGTGGTTCGGTACCGATGCGCCAGCCAGTACCGCTGCGGGGAGAAGAAAAGGGGTGGCCGCCCCCTCTGATGACGAACTGGCCTGCGCGCTGCCAGCGTTTGCTGCTGGCGCTGCGGCGCGATTGCCGGACATCCGTGGCACCACGCTTCTGTCTGCTGCAGGACAGATTGCCAGCTGCCCGGATAAAATTTGTTGCTCCATCTGCTGACAGGCGCGATATAAATCTGCGCTGTCAGGATTATCGTGTGTCTGTCGCTCCACGCGGTTTAGCAGCACCTCTTTGGGCAGACAACGAATCACTGCCCGGTTTAACGCTTTGCTGGCTTTATCCTCCTCATACTCTTTGCGATATGTTTGCTCGTACCATGTCTTTATCTGTTGCCGCTGTTGTTGTCGTTTATACAGGCGCTGAAAATCCTCACTGGTAGCAGACAGCCTGCAGAGACCCTCAATGATCCTGATGCCGTGGGTGAGCATATTTGCTGCTGGCAGTCTGACCTGCAGCCCGCCCACAAGGCGCAGCATGCAATACAAACCGAGGATCAGTGTCACGCCGCTGACCACGATGTCGCTGACGCCCGTCTCGTTGCACAACTGCTTCAGCGGCGCAATAACGCTGGCGTGCAGCTCTACCAGCAAGGTGGGCTGCGCAATATCATGGTATGCGCAGATGGCCAGTCCGCTGGAGAGCAGCGCGTACAGGCTCTTCAACAGACTTTCCGGCAATGAGACCTGATGTCTTTGCAGCCAGACGATCAACAGCTCTGGCAGACTGGACAGCATCGCCGCGGTGGACGTCGCACCGGCGGCAATATAGATAAGTTTATTGATCAGTTGCAGTCCGGCCATCAGACTTGCCTGGCAGACAATATCTTTCCCCCGGCCGCTACAGACCAGCACGGCGGCCAGCAGTTTACTGAGATCGGGGTGGATCACATGCAGCAGGTCGTAAGCAAAGGTGGTCTGGCTGAAGATATGAAGCTGATAATGGATGGCGTCCCGGACTTGTGATGCCAGGCTGCTTAATGATGGCCACTGCCGTTGAGCCGGTATCATCCATGGCTGGTCAGCCAGGGCATCGAAGAATTGATCGGCTTCACTTTCGCCCGGAAGCGCGGATTCGGGGCGCGGATTCAGCGGTTGCAGGCAGGCAGCCATGCGTTGCCGGTTTTGCTCGTCACCTGGCGAGGGGAGCGAGACATTGCGAATTTTTGCCACCGGCAGCGAACACAGGTCAGTACGATTCGGCTCAATCACTGCCGCTACCCTGCCGGTAGAGACCACAGTGGCGATGTCAGTTTTCATGCCGTCACTCCTCCTTGAGTAATAAGATATCGATGGCAAACCTCGCGATGTTGCAGGATTAATTGCCGACGTTACACGCCCACCAGATAGAGCTGCTGCTGGTTTTCCTCGTCTGTGCGCCGGGTAAAGGTCTGCTGGAAAAGAAACCAGGCTGCGGCGATCTCTTCTGTCGCCCGCTGCGGATATTGCGCGGCAAAATATTCACACAGCAGGCCAAACACCATCTCTTCATCGGTCATCACCAGCCTGATAACCAGCGACTCACTGTTGTAAAGCTGGCGAAAGAACGCGCCATAACGGCGCTTGTCCAGCTGTTCAGGCTGGTCTTCCTGCAGAAAAAGCTGGGTGTCCGCGGCGTGGTAAAAACGTTGTTCCTCAGTACTCCAGTGCGCTTGCTCATTCCCGATAACCTGCCGGATGCGGTTTTGCAGACGCAGGCAGAAAGAGGGGCCGGAAAATGCCGCCAGCGCCCACGGGCTGGAGAGGCGGAGTTTCACCCAGGCGGCAAACTTGCCAATGGTTTGCGGTTGCGCGCTGATGCCCGCCAGGCGCGGCGCAGGCTCCGGATGGCGTGCCGGCCCTACCGGCGTCAGCAGCAGATCTTCCTGTTGTTCAGCGGTAATTCTGCGCGCAGGTGCAATACCTGCGGTGTGATTGCTGGTGGGATCGCCGATGCCGGCGGCAAGGATCAGACGCACCGGCCAGTGGTGCCGCACTGGCATCAGCTCTGCATTTCCTGCCGTCGCTTGTGGACGCAGCATGATCAGCTGTTCAGCACGATGGCTGGATTGCCAGTAGCCTAATGCACCATCACAAATTTGCCGCCATGCTGCGGCGCGCTGCAAAGTTTCCGGGGTATGCCATTGTTGTGCCGACAGGGTCAGCAGCCGGTTCAGCACTTTTTCATCCGGCGGCAGCGCTGTCGCCAGACTATGTAACTGATCCAGTACGGGCTGCCAGGTGAGGCGTGACGCGGCTGGCCAGCTCTGATTGCGCAGGCAAGGCCAGGGCTGCGCGAACAGTTCGGGGGTAATATGGAGCTGCTGCTGGTAGTAACTGAAGAAGTTATTCTGTGCAAAACAGTGCCGCTGCAGGAGAAATGCGGCATCGTCGTTCGCTGGCAGGTCAGAGTGCTGTTTAATAAATTCAATGGCGCTTTTGGCCTGTTTCTGCAAAGTGATGGCTTGCTCAATTCCTTCCTGTAGCGCCCCGGAGAGGCTGTCCAGCATCGGGTCTTTTTTCAGCAGTGTCAGTGCCTTCTGCAGCATGGCGATCCTCACGGTGATAAATCTTTCCGCTGTGCGGCGCTCATCTTCGCGATAAAGATCAAATTCACGCCAGCTAAGTGGGTTCGACAGCAGTGAGGAGAGGGTAATATCTGTATCCTGCAACAATGTGCCCTGCTTCAGCTCGTTATCGAAATGTCTGCCTGACGAGCGTAAATACAACAGGACATCCATCAATTCTGACATGTCCAGCTGCGGACTGGTGGTGCGAAACGGGAACCAACCGATCGCCTTCGTTGCGGCGGTAAAAGCTGAGTGACGATGTTGCTGTAGTCCGGCAAGTTCGCGCTTCAGGCGCTCGCCTTCATCTGCTGGCAGCAACGGCCAGTAATCAGGTTCCAGTTGTGAAATAAAGGCTTCCAGCTGGGCATCGAACTGCTGCGCGCTGGTTGCCGTGCTGCTCTGTGGCCAGCTGAGCGGGATCTGCGGGGATCTGCACAACGTCCCCTGCGGATCAAGTACGCGGTAACTGATCCGCCGGTAATCATCCTCGCTAAAAATAAACACCATACTACCGTCACTGCCTTGTAAAACCGGGGCGGCGGGCGTCATGCTGGCGCAGTGCGTCGCGCCATCGCCCCATTGCAGATAGGCCACCGGCGAAAAATTGCCTGCGCGGATTAACTGGCTGGCGTTCTGTGCGGGCTGCAACTGCCAGCGTGATGACGCGGTAAGTGACCATGTATGTTGCCAGTCGGTGTTAAACGGTTGCGTTTCCAGGCTAAACCCCTGGTCGGGGGATGTGCGGTCAGCGGACGGGGTGTAGGCGATCCGCCAGCCACCGTGGGAAAAAGCGCTGGCGCTTACCGGCAATGCAGCACTGCCAGCGGCGGGGGAGAAATAATATTGCAGGTCTGACCCGCTGCCGCTGATATACAGTCTGGCGACGCCGGAAAACAGGGTTGGGATGGCATTGGGCGGCAGCGGCGGCGCATTGCTGATGGCGCTCTGCAACTGCCAGGCGAGCGGAACCGAATCATCAAAAAACGTCAGCGCGGATATCTCGCCGTGGCGCAGCGCCTGCAAGGAATAACTCAGCAAATCGGACGGATTTAGCGCCAGCCAGATGGCGGCGCTGGCGCTGTCATCCGGCAAGGGGTAGAGAGCCTGGCGGTTTTCCGCCAGGCTGACATACAGCATGCGTTCTTCGCCCTGCTTCCAGCCCAGATAACAGACGCGGCTTACCGGATCCCACCAGAATCCGGCGAAACCGTCAGCAGGGAGAGCAGATAATGGTGTCGGGCTATAGCGTTGCCCGCGCTCTTTTAATGCTGTGGTCAGGAAAGGCCAGCGGGTTTCGGCGCCCATCACATTGGTGATCGCCTGATTAAAGTCGGCGACAGGCGGTAAATCAGGCGCTCTGAGATGATGGGGTTGCTGCCACCCTGCCAAATCGACATGGCTGGCAATGGTCACCAGCTGGTGGGTTTGTTGCTGAATAAAGCGGTAATCATAGTTGTCATCACGATCATAGAAAAACAGATGCTGGCTAAGCCAGCGTTCCAGCTGTTTTTTCTGTTGCGTAAAAGCGGACTCGCTCTCTGTTCGCATTAGCGACGTACAGAGTTTGTCCATCTGTTGCTGCATCCACAGCGACAATGCCGTTGCCGGATCGGTGACGGACTGGTTACCGGCCAGGATGATCTGCACAGGCGCAGCCAGAGTGTGCGGCGTCTGCGTATCGGCAAAGCAGAGGCTGATAAGTTCATGCGCGTCAGCAGAGCGTGACAGCTGGCGGAAAATCAATGGGATAGAGTGCGGATCGCCCAGCGGCAGCACGATGCCTTGCTGCTGATAAGTGTGGAAGCCCAGTCCGGCGACACTGACGCTTTGCAGAGTATTACGCCACTCCGCATACCAGCTGACCTGCAGCTCCGCTTTTTGCAGGGCGTCCGCCAGCTGCATGCTGTCATCTGCGGGGAGTTGCTGTAACGCCAGCTGTAGCAGGTGATGCTGCTGCTGTGCGCTGGTTTTGATCATACTGCTTAACTGTTGCTGCTGTTCAGCAGAGAAGCCGGAAAAGGTCAGCAGATGCAGAAATCCGGCCAGCCATTGATTATGTCGCAGGCAGTTTTGCAGACGTTGCTGCAACTGCATGGCGCTTTGCACACTGGCGGCGATCAGCTGCAAAGCGTCGGTTGCCTGCTGCTGCTGGCCAGTGACGGGTTGCTGACCGCTAATTAGCGCTATCTGCTGGATGGCGGTTTCGCGTAACGAAAGCAGGCCGGCGTCATGCAGAGCTTCCCAGGTCAGATGTAAGAAATCGGCATCGGCAGTGGCGTTTAACCGCAACTGATGCGCAATAATGGCGCCAATGCACAACAGGCGGGACGAGAAATTCTGTAATGGCGCCGCCGTCAGCCGGGATTCGACATGATGCAGCCCGCGGGTAAAGGAGAGCAGATGTTGCAGGGTCGCGGTAATAAAGTGGCGTAATGCCTGTTCGGCAGGTTTATCAATATCGTCCAGCTGTGCAGTAAGCTGGCGATATATCGCCTGACTCTCACTGGCGACGAACTCCCGGGTTAACAGAATCGATAATTTGTGCGTTCCCCGGGCGAGTTTGTGCTGCAAATAATGGAAGATAAATTGATATAAGCCTGGCGTATCCGGTGTGGTGAGCTGAAAAATATCACTCAGCAACTGTAAGGGTGGAAAATCATCCGCAACATTCAGCGAGGGAAAATAGCGGGACAATACCATCACCTGATAATCGCGCAGGTTACCCTGTTCGTCGATCAGATGATTAATCAATGCCACGGCATCACGCCGGGTCAGCGCCTTTACCGGTAAAGCGTCCTGCCGGTAGATATTTAAACGCAGATGAAAAGGCTGCGAGGCAAAATGCACAAAGCTTTCCAGCGCCCACAGCTGAGATTTATCCAGCGGCAAAGCCACCGTTTCATTCAGCGCCTGATAATCGGGCTGGGCCAGCGGATAAGCGGAGTGAGGGCCATCAGTCTGACGCCTGGCGCGCACAGTATGACTGTCAGGCATATATTCGTTGGTCAGAAAGGTAAACCAGCGGCCATTATCCGTCAGCCAGACCCGGCAAAAGTAGAGCCGCGGATAGTGGCGGCAACTCTCGGTCAGCGCACGGCTGACATCGGCGATAAACAGGGGGTTGATCACGCCATTCTCGATAATTTCCAGTTTATCGCCTGCACCTGTTTGTCGTTGCTGCCAGTATTGCGCCAGGTATTTCCCCGCCTCAGAGAGAGCTGGCTGGAAATTTTCATAATGCATCTCCTCCAGCAACCAGGGCTGCATGGCGGCCCGCCAGGCGCTTTGTGCAGCGGTTCCCTCCCACTGATCGGGGGGATAATTAGCCAGTACTTTTGCGCTGTATTCAAGGCGCGCGAAAGATTGATACAGCGCAGAGAGATCGCGGGCGATTTGCAGCCAGTTGCGGGTGAAATCGTCGGCTGAAGAGAGAGTGGCGGCAGGGTGGTCGCGCCGATATTGTTCCCGGCGTTCGAGGAAGGTTTCCATATTGTGGCTAAACAGCATGATCGCATGCGGCTGACTGCTGACCGCTTGTTGGCAGTATTGGGCGAATTGCCCGACGGCTGCGGCATGAAATTTCATCTGCACTGACGAGAGGCTGGCGCCGTAGAGGGTAAACCTTTCAAGGTTGAAGTTGAGTTCCCGTTGCCAGCGGGTCAGCGCCGTCTGTCTGGCGGCTGGCGAGGCGCCCATTGCCTGCACCAGCGCGACGACATCTTCCCTCATCAGGAAAAATTGCAGCATAAACAGATAATTGGCCTCGATGGCCTGGATAGTGCCTTGCAAAGTATTGCTGACAATATCACTGGCTTGTTTAATTAACTGCTGCTGTGCATCCTGCAGCTCCACCGCTGGTTTAATATAAGGTCTTTCCTGCACATCATGGTAATAGCGCCACAGAGCCGCTTCGGTGACTTTAACGTCATTTTTATCTGTCTTAAAATAGTCCTCCATGGTTAATACCATATTGGTGTAATGGATTATCGGAATGGTCAGGGCGATAAAACAAAACATCGCCATCTGATTATAATTTTCCGGGAAAATCCAGCGGTGTTCCCTGGCAGTGGCAATTACCGCCTGTGGGTCACGGGTACGTAATGCGGTAAATAGCAGCTGCTGGTAAAGGGCTTTATCGTTATAAAACAGATTAAAAACATTGAGCGTTATATTTTCTGCCGATGTTTTGCCAGGTGTACAGGTCTGGTTAATAAGAGCGGGCTCCGGCAGAGTATAGAGTTCATGCTCAAACAGTTTATCGCCCAGCGGGTTTTGCCACTGGAACCCGAATCTGGTCTTTCTTTTATGCAATAACAGTTTCTTTGCCCCTGTTTTTATGGTGCCAACCGCCCAGGGAAAGATAGAGGCCAGATAGCCTTTTTTCGAACCGACTGCCAGGTAGGGAAAAGCGATTAACGGCGGAATAGCCGCTACGTCCTTAAGTAGCAGATTAATATCATCGCGTAGTGCAATGATTTCATCATCAATTTTTTCTATCTCGTCCCTGATGACGTTTATCTGGATTTGAAGTGAGTCTGAATAACTGCTTGCCACGGTCCTTTTTAGCGCGCTGTCGACTTTTATCGCCAGCTTCTGTATTTGTTGTTCTTTTAACAGCCGTGATACATATTTTTTCTTGATTGACTGCAATAATGCAGAGATTTTTTGTGAGAAACCCCGCATGCCGTAAATATCGCCGAAACAGATGAGTGCCTGTAGCGTCGGGATGATTGTGGAAGGTGGCGCATTATCTTCACGAGAAAAAATATAGTCGCGCGCCAGTTCATAACAATTATAGAGTGGCAGGGTCTGAATAAAATTATCCAGTGCGCTTCTGGCACTGTTTTTTTCAGTTTCGGTACTGTTTATGGCTGCTGTTTTCATATAGCTAAGGAAGTCCTCCCGGTTTTTACTGATCTCTTTTTTTAGCATTCTCATTGAGACGGAATTTTTATCTCCAAGCTGTCTCTCCTTAAAGATAACGATGTTTTTTCTCTCGGGCTGGAAGGTTACGCAAAGTTCATTTTTATATTTATGGTAGCGCTCAGTAAAAAAATGGCCGGTCTTCGACATATGACTATGTATTGTCGTGTTCGGTTCTTTGATTTCACTACAGGAATCAGTAAATGGCTGCTGATCGGTAAAAACAAAATTTTCATCCAGTACACTTTGTTCCAGGCCAGGAATCTCTTCAGTTTTATTTATCGGTAAGCGCCATATTGGCAACTGGCGAAAATGCGAACGGATATATTCAATTTGTAGCAAATAATAGCGTTTTTCCCGCGTTTTTGGGTTCCAGGCAATAAAGAAATTACCCACTTTGTAGTGGGGGCGGACATTATAGAGCACTTTCTCTCTTATTGCCGGGCGCAGGCGAAAGAATTTCGGATAGAAAAAATAGTGAAAATAACTTAGCCTTTTGAATTCGAAGTCTATCGCGATAAAACAGGTGTCACTGTGATGAAGAAAGTCAAAGTCATCTTCTGGTAGGTTCATAAACGCTTTGTCGACAATATCATTGTAGAGAGAAAGATGTTTTTCGCACATATCCTGATAAGACTTTTCAAACTCATGATATAATTCTGCGCGGGTAGGATGTTTTTTTAGTGAGAATGATTTTCGCTTGCCGCTTATATTATAGTCTCGTAGTGTTTCAGGTGTTTTTTGCGGTAGCAGCTGATGCAACAGGGTAAAGCCATCGTCTAAATTGCGGATAAGATCGCGAAAACTTGTGCAGTCAATTAATATTTTCGTGTGATTATCCATATGTCCTTCGGTTCTGACCAATAGTGACAGGATGTTAAAGTTCTGTTTAGCGTCGATATCAATTTCGGGATAGAATTTCTTTATAATATCATCCAGCGTGATAATCGGAAGTTTTGCCAGTTCTTTGTCTTGTTTGTGATAGGCTGCCGCATTCCTGTTAATTGCATCATATTCTTCTTTCAGTTCTTCAACCACTTCCGGCGCCGAGATGTTTTGGTTGTCATAACTACGTAAACCGGAAATAAAAAAGCCATCAATAAATCCTTCCCTGAGTGCTGTGATTAAGCTTTCACCGCTGAAATCACGGTTTTCCAGCAGTTTTCTGCCAATGTAGTTCCACAGGTAATAGCCATTTTTAGATATCAAGGGTTCATGGCTTCTGCCATTTTTCTCCATGAAAAGTAAATTTGGCACGATCTGCGATAAAATAAATTCGGTGATCTTGCCCATGCCGAACCGGCTATGAATGCCTCTGACTAAGTATTCTTTCGCACACTCTTTGCGTAAATCATTAAGAATGTTTTTTATCGCATCATTTTTCTTTTCTACGACAAATTTATACCAGGTGGAAATATAACCAGCATGTATTTTAAGAATGATATTGTCGACTTCTTCCGGGGTATTTCTGTTTTCACCACTCAACAAATAAGATAATATAATGACCAGTTGATCATTCATATTATGGTAATCAATGCTTCTGAAACTGGTAATGTTTAAGCTGTCCAGCAACAGATCGGCACGGACTAAATTAAGATTGTTTTTCTCATCGAAGAGCCAGCTAAATAATTCCACCGCCAGCGTCGCTCCCGTGTTGTCGGAAGCGAGAAAGCGCTTGATGACGTTAATCATATTGATACAAACATTTGTTTTATCTGCTTCTGCTTCTGGCTCAGGCGCCTGACGAAGATAACGCATACCCGCGACGCTCGCCAGGGTGATACCGGTCGTGGCAAGCGATAGCGCCGTGCGCCCCTTCCACCATGAAGGCGAAGCCGCTGCGCCAGCGATAACAGCGCCGGAAACCAGCAGCGGCACGGACGCAGACGCGCCTTCTGACGCTGCGCTTAAAAGAGTATCTTCCGTTATTGCCGTTGCCGACGGCTTGCGTTCTGCGTGCGTCAGTGGCCGGATATCTCTGCCATCCTGCGGGCATACTGACAGCTGCTGATTTAAAATATGCTGCTCAGTCTGCTGATAAGCCTGATGAAACTGCTCACTGTTATCATTCTGCCGCAAAACCTCTTTCGGCAGACAGCGTAGCACCGCGCGCTCTAAGGCCTTCTCCGCCTGATATTCCCGATAAGGTTTGCCATGAGTGAGCTGATACCAGCTTTTAATCTGTCGCTGCGGGCGTGCGAGGCTGTACAGCCGCTGATAATCCTGGCTTTTTGCAGAGAGCGCCCACAGGCCCTGGATTATCCTGGCGCCGTGCGTCAGGATATTCGCTTGCGGGATCCTGTCGGCTGATCCACCGCTTAGCCGCAACATGGCGTACAGGCCGACGATTAATGTAATGCCGGTGGTAACCAGTGTCGTAAAGCCACTCTCCGCGCAGAGCTGCGTCACCGGAGCAATCACCTGCTCATGCAGGCTTAGCAGCCAGCCGGGTTGCGTAATATCTGCTGCGGCGCAAAGCGCCAGCCCGCTGCTGAGCAGAATTAAACAGCTGTCAGTCAGGCTTTCGCTGAGTGACAGATGATGTCGCTGTAGCCAGACCAGCAGCAACCCCGGCAGACTGGAGAGAATGGCCGCGGTTGAGCTCGCGCCGGCGACGGTGTGGATCAGCTGGTTAATCAGCTCCATACCACCGAGATATCCCGCCAGCGAGAGCAACTCTTTCCCCGGGTGGCTGCAAATCAGCACCGCCGCCAGCAGCTTACTAAGATCGGCTGGCATCATATGCAGCAGACTTGCGGCAACGGCTGTGCGGCTGAGCCGGTTCAGCTGATGGTGGATCGCCTCTTTAACCAGCGTGCTTAGCGCGCTAAATGATGGCCAGCCGGATGAGGTTTGGTGAGTTTCAAGGGCATCAAAAAACAGCTCGCCATCGCTGCATACAGGATGGCGGGTGTAGCGGGAGTCGCCAGGCGCGAGATGTTGCACATTCAGAATATTGCTGACCGGCAGCGGGCATGTCGCTGCTGTGGGGGGGATGTCGGCAGACCGCGCGGCAGAGGCGACCGTCGGCGTAATCGTAATGTTGTTATCCATAACAACTCAATTCCTTAAAAGAATGATATCCGTAAGTAATTAAGTGTAGTGGTGGGTGGGGAGTGCGCCAGGCAGGGGGGAAGATTTCAATTATAAAAAAAGCGGCATTTTTGCCGCTTTTCATCAGAATTACTTTTTACGCAGCATTAATAGACATCGCGCAGATAGCGCTTCTCTTTCTTCAGTTTATCCACATACTCAGCAGCGCCTTCTTCTGACAGGCCGCCATGCTGGGTAATCACCTGATACAGCGCCTTATCGACATCTTTCGCCATGCGTGAGGCATCGCCACAAACATAGAAGTAAGCGCCTTCCTGCAGCCAGGCGTACAGTTCTGCGCCTTGCTCCAGCATCCGGTTCTGCACATAGATTTTTTCCGCCTGATCGCGTGAGAACGCCAGATCCAGCCGCGTCAGCAGGCCGCTCTGCTGCCATTCCGCCAGCTCATCCTGATAGACGTAATCATGTTCCTGATGCTGATCGCCAAAGAACAGCCAGTTCTTGCCTTTTGCTTCACAGGCCTGACGCTCCTGCAAGAAGGCGCGGAACGGTGCGATGCCGGTTCCCGGACCGACCATAATCAGTGGCGCGTCGCCATTCGCGGGCACGCGGAAGGCTTTGTTCGGTGAAATAAAGATCGCTGGCTTCTCACCGCGTCCGACACGTTCGGCCAGATAGGTGGAACAGACGCCGTTACGCGCACGGCCGGTGCTGTGATAGCGCACCGAAGCAATCGTCAGATGCACCTGGTTTGGATGCGCTTTCTGGCTGGAAGAGATCGAGTACGCACGATGCTGCAACGGACGCAGCAGCGCCACGAACTCAGTGACGCTCAGCGAACGCGTCAGATCCAGTTGCAGCAGGTCGAGGGTGTCTTTGCCCCACAACCAGATACCCATGGTGTCTTTATCATCATGCTGCAGGATATGACGCAGTTCCTGGTTAGTGGTGTTCTGGCCGACCCAGTCGATCAATTTACGTGATGGCTCAGAAATTTCAAACTGGTAAGTCAGCAGATCGCCCAGCGAACGGTCGAAGCCGGGGACCGGCGTATCATAATCAGACTTCAGCTGGGTCAGCAGCAACTTAACCAGCGTCGGATCGTTGACCGGGAATACGCCCAGCGCATCACCCACTTCATATTTAAGGCCGCTGTCGGTCAGATCAAATTCAAAGTGGCGAATATCTTTCCCGGAGTCGGGACCAGAAAGACGCTTATTGGTCACCAGCGCAGCGGCATACGGGTTCTGCTTGTTGCTGCCCGGGATCACCGGCGCTTCGGGCAGGTTATCCAGCGCGGCGCCGGTGCTGCCGGCACTGGCGGCAAACAGCGGCATTGAACCGGCGATCCATGTATCAGATGGCTCTTCGTAGTCGATATCACAATCAATACGATCGGTAACGCGTTTGGCGCCCAGCTGCTCAAGACGCATATCAAAGAATTTGCCTGCCTGACAGAAACCATCGTAACCGGTATCGCCAATCGCCAGCACCGCGAAGTGCATCTGCTCCAGACGCGGCGCCGTGCTGGCGGAAATTGCCTGCCAGAATAACTGCGCGTTATCCGGCATCTCGCCTTCGCCATAGGTGGAGGTGATAATCAGCACATGACGCATGGTGGCGAACACATCAATATCGACTTCACCCAGCCCCTGCACCACCGGCACCAGACCCTTCGCACGCGCCGCTTTGGCCGCGCTTTGTGCTAAGGCTTCAGCATTACCGGTCTGTGAGCCAAACAGAATATGCAACTGAGTGGTCGCCGCAGCGCCACTGGCGACCTGCGGCTTATCTTCCAGCACCAGCAGGCGCGAATGTAGCCCGGCAAGGAAACCCGCCAGCCAATATTTCTGCTCACCATTAAATGGCGCATCTTCAGGAATATAAGGAATTTTCATCGGTTTTATCTGCTCAATCCCGTTTTATCGTGTTCTGTAAAAATTCGCATTCAAATTAACCGGCAATCAGGCCAGTTTACCCACCGCCGCCGCCAGTTCTGGCAGTGCGGCACGGGCAAACAGTTCCTCAAAGTCAGGCAGTCCTCCCAGAACCTGTCGGTTACGGGCATCCTGATAAATGATCCAGCCATAAGTGGCCAGACTGTCCATTGAACGAATGTTACGTTGCGTCAGTGCTGCCTTGTAGTCTGACATGCGTTTTGCGGCAATCAGGCAAGAGAGCTCTTCATCACTGTAGTTTTCAATCGCCGCGCGGGCATGACGCTGCAACTTACTGATTAACGCAAAATCTTCAGTCATCAGCAGGTTACGCACCGCTTTTTCCATCGCCGCATCTTCTACCGCAGTGCCTTTCGGCAGACGCGACAGCGCCAGCTGTTGAGCAGAACTGAGTACGGTGTAGTTATTCAGCAACACAAACATTTCTGGCGTGTCGGTGGCGCCATAAGCCGGTACCGAGCCATTAGCGATAGTCTGCTTGTTGCGCCAGGCGTTTTTAAATTTCGCCACCTGGTGGCCGGCCAGCGCGGTGGACAGCTCTTCCAGCAGATCCTTACGCGTTTTCGCCTTCAGAATTTCAGCGCCATCCTGATACAGCAGCAGTGAGCGCGGCATCACGTAGACAAAGTGCTGGCACTCGGTTTCCCAGTGCTGCAACAGCCAGGCGGCACGCTCAGAACCGGTGGCGTCCAGATGCCAGTTCAGCATCGTCAGCACCGCTTCTTTATGTACGCGCGCCATCTCATCGTCTTCGGCAATCGAGCCAAACAGCACTGAATCACCGGCGGCGTGGGCGGCCAGTGCGCCATACGGGTCGTACTGGTAAGCGAAACCGCCGCTCATCCCATTGCCAAAACCTTTACCGAAGGTACCGAGGTTAAGGATGGCGCCGTTAGTCATATATTCGCAGCAGAAATCACCGACCCCTTCAACCACGGCAGTGGCGCCGGAGTTACGAACCGCAAAGCGGTCTCCCGCCTGCCCCTGAACAAACAGACGTCCACCGGTAGCGCCAAACAGGGCAAAGTTACCAATCAGGACGTTGCCATCAGCATCCTGCGAACCGCCGCCTGGCGATCTGACGACGATTTCGCCGCCGCATTGCCCTTTGCCGACGCCATCATTGCAGGTGCCGCTGTGATCGAGGCGCATACCGTCGTTACAGAATACGCCGTAGGACTGGCCTGCAGAGCCGACAGTGGCAATATTCACCGTACCCGGCGCCAGATAGCGACGGCCACGATCGTCAAGCAGGGCGGCCGGAATCGCGCTCAGCTGTGCAGCATCCAGCTGGTGGTTCAGCGCGCGCTCAATATCAATAGATAACTGGCCACCGACGCTCTTATTACGGTTGTTCAGCGTAATACCATTGCCGAGCTTAATCTCGCGCTTGCCTTCGGCGAACAGTTCGCTGTTCAGCTGTTCTAACCAGCCGTTATCCAGCTCGAAATCTTTTTCCAGATAGACCGGACGGGCGATTTTCTGCTCCGGCACGACGGTCAGCATGGCGCGCAGATCCAGTTTGCCAACTTCACGCGGGTGATCCATCAGGTGCAGCAGATCCGAACGACCACGCGCTTCACGCAGCGAGCGCAGACCCATGCGCGCCAGCATTTCACGCACTTCGTGCGCCACGTTGATAAAGTACTGCGCCAGCTGACGCGGATCGCCATCAAAGGCTTCGGCATTGGTGGTCAGACCGGCCGGGCATTTGACGTTACAGTTTTTCGCCATCACGCATTTCAGCATCATCAGTGCGGTGGTACCGAACTCAAAGCTGTCGCCACCCAGCAGCGCCGATTTCACCACGTCGCTGCCGGTTTGCTGCGCGCCGGAACAGCGTAAGATCACTTTCTCACGCAGACCGTTGGCGCACAGCGCCTGATGCACTTCGGCAATGCCGATTTCCGCCACACGGCCGGTATATTTCAGGCTGGTCACCGAAGCGGCGCCGGTGCCACCGGTGTTACCGGCGACGTTAATCACATCCGCGCCAGCTTTCGCCACGCCGACCGCGATGGTGCCGATACCTTCAGAGGAGACCAGTTTCACGATCACCCGCACGCGCGCCGCTTTGCAGTCATGGATCAGCTGCGCCAGATCTTCAATTGAGTAGGTATCGTGGTGCGGAGGTGGCGATACCAGCTCCACGCCCGGCGTACCGCCACGGGCAGCCGCGATCTCAACCGTCACTTTCGCCGACGGCAACTGACCGCCTTCGCCAGGTTTTGCACCCTGACCAATTTTGATCTCCAGCTCTTCCAGCATCGGATCCGCCAGATAGGCGGCCCAGACGCCGAAGCGGCCAGAGGCCAGCTGTTTGATGCGTGAAGCACGGATGGTGCCGTGACGTGAGTAGTGTTCGCCACCTTCACCACAGTTGCTCATACCGCCAACCATATTGGTGCCATGCGCGACGGCTTCATGCGCCGGCGCGACCAGCGCGCCATGACTCATCGCACCGGAAGCAAAGGTACGGGTAATTTCGCTGGCCGGCTGCACTTCGCTTAACGGCAGCGAAGGTGAGGTGGTGAACAGGCGTGACAGATAGTCTGCCGCTGTGCCACTGGCCACCATCCGCAAGGCACCGCTGACGATTTCGCTGCTTTCGATTTCGGTGTCAAAGCGATTTTTCAGTGCAATATCCAGCGCAGCCAGCCGCTCGTTTTCAGATTTCAGCCCTTCAATCGCATCGGTCAGACGCAGCGTAAACTGACTGGCGTCTTCGTTGCTTTCACAGACCAGACCACGAACCGCAAAGCCATTGTTAATTAATGAATAACGGCCCAGTTTACGCGAGAACTCGGCAATGCTGTCGACATGGGTCAAGTCCGCCGGGAAGGCGAGAATGTCACGCAGCGCCGCAGGACGACGTTTACGCTCCTGGTGCATCAGGCTGGAGAACTGACGGTAATCCGGCGTAATGGTAAAGGCGTCGATGACCTCGTTCGGGATACGCTCAAAGCTGCTGTCCTTAAATGACTTCGCTTTGATATTGAAAGCATTGTCCAGCTTTGCCAGCGTCAGCAGGCGGATAAACTGATCCTCTTCGCGCGGCTTGTCGGCAAAGCGAATTGGCTGCTCAGTCATATCAATAAAGGTACGTACCGCGATGGTGCCGTAAGAGTGACCGGCGCCTTCCGCACGCTCTTTAAACAGGCCGAGCAGCGGCACTTCGGACTCGCCCTGAATTTTCAGCGCGCTCTGATGCCAGTCCACCGCCATCTGGGCGATAGCCGCAAAGCCCGCGCCGCCAACCGGGGTTCTGATATTCGGGAAATATTTCTTCAGGACCGCATCTTCGGTATCGAGGAAGTTCGGCTCAAAGAATTCACCACAGCTGTAGCTTTCCACGGTACAGAGTCCAACTTTACCCATGGTTTTCATCAGCGCTTTTTCAGCGGCTTTGGCATAGCGTTTAAACGCTTTGTTGCCTTCTTCGCCTTCGCCATATTTCTCTTCGGCACGCATCTGCACACCGAGTGGATAGATAGCGGAAGCGCCAAAGCCCAGCGCCGCAGCGATATGGTGCGAAGAAATGCTCTGACCACTCTCCACGACCAGCGATACGTCAAGACGCAGACCTTCCTGCACCAGACGCTGGTTAATGGCGGAAACCACCAGCAGCATTGGCATCGCTGCACGGCTTGAAGAGATATGGCGGTCGGTAATAACCGCGATGCCACCCTGTTCACGGGCGAAATCGACCACTTGCTGCGCCAGGTCGTCAATCGCCAGCTCCAGCGCTCCGGCATTATCCAGACGGCTCTGCGCATCGGTGCCGAGTACTGGCTGATACAGCATTTCAAAGCGGGCGTAAGGGGCGACGTCCTGCTCACGTAACTGCAGCATATCCAGATGGGTCAGGATTGGCGTCGGCACAATAATCTGCCGGCCTTTGCTGCGTCCGAGATGCGGTTTGGCGCCCAGCGCTACGCGCAGCGTCATGCCGTCAACTTCACGAATGGAGTCTAACGGTGGGTTAGTTACCTGGGCAAAGCGCTGAGAGAAGTAGTGCGCCATGCCGCCTTCATGATCGGATAAACCGTTGATCGCGTTGCCGTAACCCATGGCTGAAATTTTTTCAGCACCGGTGTTCAGCATCGGATCCATCATAAATTTGAAGCTTTCCTGATTGTAATAGTAAGCAACAAAACGCTGATAGGTTTTCAGATCGCCGCTGTAACGCAGTGGCGAGCCTAACTGCTCGGCGGCAATTACCGGCAGATCTTGCAGGGTGACGCGCGATTGTGCCAGCAGCGCCGGATAATCCTGTTCTGTCGCCAGTTTTTCCAGCGCTTCAATGGTGGTGTAGCTGCGTTTTGCGCTGTGATCGTAATAGAGCATCCCGCCGGCTTCGATACGGCCACGGCGTAATACGCTTTCCGGTGGGAAGGCGATCTGGCCCGCTTCTGACATCGCGCCAATATACTCAGCGGTTTCCACCGAGCGCAGCGGACGCAGGCCAAGGCGATCCAGACGCGCGCCGATAATTTCACCGTTACCAAAAATCAGCGCCGCCGGGCCGTCATTTTTCTCTTCATATAAAGAGAAGTACTCCAGCATCGCGCGCACACCTGGCGATAATGAATCATCGTTTTCCCACGCTGGCGGCATCATGGACACCACCGCGAGGATCAGATCCAGATCGTCTTCCATCAGACGGCTGTGGATACTCTGATCGAGACGTGAGCTGTCGGACTGACCTTTTGGCCGCACGATTTTTTTGCCACGCGCCAGCGCCAGCGCCGCTTCGGCAATGCGGTTTTTACGGTCGGTATTCAGCTCACCGTTGTGCGCCATCAGGCGGAACGGCTGCGCCATGGTGGTATGCGGATCGGTGTTCGTCGAGAAACGGGTATGGAAAAACAGGCCACGCACCTGATGATCCGGATCGGTCAGATCCTGGAAATAAGGGATCACTTCATTGGAGTTAAGGCGTGCTTTCAGTACCTGCGTACGGGAAGAGAGCGAGAGCGGATAAAGTCCGCCAAACTGGCTTTCAGTAAAGGCACGGGCTTCGATATCCAGCAGCGCGCGATAGATGCGTTTTTCAAACGTATTTTGATCGGTTACGTCCTGCGGGGCAGTAAACACCCACTGAACGATTGGCAGCTGGAATTGCGCGGCGGCCGGACGCAGAACGCTGGCGTCCAGCGGCAGGTCACGCTTTAAAATAGTGGTAAAGCCGTAAGAGGCGAGGATATCAGCCACCAGACGTTCGGCAGTGGCGCGCTGTTCGCTATCTTTCGGCACAAAGAAGTTACCGACGCCAAAGCGTCCGGACTCCAGCGACTGGCCAGTAATTTTACGGAAGAAGTGCAAAGAGAGATCTACGTTGACCCCGGCTCCGTCACCTACGCCTTCGGCCGACATGCCCCCACGATGAGGTACGGTACACAGGGCGCTGTGCGCCATCTGCAGTATCTCATGAGTCTGCTCGCCGTCCTTACGTGTGAGGAAACCCACGCCACAGCTATCACTTTCATCTGCTGGATCATACAAGCCATAGGGATATGGGTTTGAATTGGACATCGAGGGCCTCCTTAATTACTGCTGTGACATTACCACGTTGTTTCAGGCACAGAGCGCAGCCGGACTGACTCCCAGCTCTGTATCATTTTATATCCGCTATTCAGCGGGCATCGTTTATCCGGGCATTTCAGCGGCTGACATTATTTAATGTCAGCCAGTGGGGTGCTCTTTATTTCCGGGTCTCATTAGAAGAGATAACTTGCATCATGCGGGAGTCTTCTTGCTGCATAGATATGCCGAGACACTGGCCCCTCAGGAAAGCTTCCAGCGGATTTCCAACTTATCGGGAAAGCGTACAGAGGTCAAATGTGGTTCTTACTTATGCTTTTTCGGGCTTTATTGTGGTTATATTACTGTAATTTATAGGGTTGTTACTCAATTTTATCCCGATCGAGTGTAATGTTGCTGCGGAAGAAATGTGAACTGACTCACTATAGTGCAGTGAGCAAATACCTGCACCATGCTGGTGCTGACATCAATTATAGCATTATATGCTGATAACAGCGCTGAAACCGCAGGATGAGACTGTTTTTGAACTGAATGGATATTTGAATCAAATAGCGCCTCATCATTAGTAAAATTAATCGTGCTGCGCATGATTAAAATATCGCTAAAGATGAATGATTATTCGTTTTGATATGGGGAGGCCGGATGACGCAACAAGGTCATCACATTGAAAAACAATAATAACGCAGAAGCGCTCATTTGCTGAGGCGGCCCAACAGATTATGCGGTTGCCAAAATTAGTCAATATCTTTTCTGTGGTAAAGGCGTGAAAGCCGCGAATGACGCGGCTTTCGCACCAATTTGGTGCGCGTTCGCCACCGGTTATGCTGATCCAGCGCCACCGCGTTCGCGGTAAAAGTGCGATATGATGATGCGTATCGACCAGGAAGGAAGCTGTTTATGAAGCAAATTCGGTTATTAGCGCAGTATTACGTTGATTTGATGGTCAAACTGGGACTGGTACGCTTTTCATTACTGCTGGCCTCCGCGCTGGTGGTGCTGGCGATGGTGGTGCAGATGGCGGTGACCATGCTGCTGCGCGGCCACGTTGAAAGTATCGATATGGTGCGTTCGGTGTTCTTCGGGCTGCTGATTACTCCCTGGGCGGTCTATTTCCTCTCGGTGGTGGTTGAGCAGCTGGAGGAGTCGCGCCAGCGGCTGGCGCGGCTGGTGGACAAGCTGGAGGAGATGCGCCATCGCGATCTCGAGCTGAATCAGCAGATGCAGGACAATATCACTCAGCTTAACCAGGAGATCGCCGACCGTATTAAAGCGGAGGAGGCGCGTCTGCAGGTGATGGATAAGCTGAAGGAGGAGATGGCGCGGCGCGAACAGGCGCAAATCGAACTGGAACAGCAATCCTCCTTTCTGCGCTCATTCCTTGATGCTTCGCCTGACCTGGTGTTCTATCGCAATATCGATCAACAGTTCTCCGGCTGTAACCGTGCGATGGAGCTGCTGACCGGCAAAAGTGAAAAGCAGCTGATCGGCCTGACGCCGAAAGATGTCTATGACGACGAGGCAGCCACCAAGGTGCTGGAAACTGACGAAAAGGTATTCCGCCATAATGTGTCGCTGACCTATGAGCAGTGGCTGGAGTATCCCGATGGTCGTAAAGCCTGCTTTGAAATTCGTAAAGTGCCTTATTACGACCGCGTTGGTAAACGCAGCGGGCTGATGGGCTTCGGACGCGATATAACCGAACGTAAGCGCTATCAGGACGCGTTAGAGAATGCCAGCAGGGAGAAGACCACCTTTATCTCTACGATCAGCCACGAGCTGCGTACGCCGCTTAATGGCATTGTGGGCCTGAGTCGCATCCTGCTTGATACCGATTTGAATCAGGAACAGCTGAAATACCTGAAAACTATCCATGTCTCCGCAATTACCCTCGGCAATATTTTCAATGATGTGATTGAGATGGATAAAATTGAGCGTCGTAAGGTGCAGCTTGATAATCAGCCGCTCGATTTCACCGGTTTTATCGCCGACCTGGAAAACCTTTCCGGCCTGCTGGCCCAGCCGAAAGGGCTGAAGTTTGTGATGGCGCCGGAACTGCCTCTGCCGCATCAAATCATTGCCGACGGCACGCGTCTGCGTCAGATCCTGTGGAACCTGATTGGCAATGCAGTGAAATTTACCCAACAGGGTGAGATTGTGGTGCGGGTCAGCTATCAGCCGCAGCGCGAGCGCCTGCGCTTTGAGGTGCAGGATTCCGGGATGGGTATCCCGCAGGATGAGCAGGACAAAATCTTCGCCATGTATTATCAGGTGAAAGATCAGCATGGCGGTAAACCGGCGACCGGTACCGGCATCGGCCTTGCGGTATCGCGTCGGCTGGCGCAGAGCATGGGCGGTGATATCACCGTCGATAGCGCGCCGGGTCAGGGATCCTGCTTTATTGTCGAAATTAACGCGCCGCAGCTGGCGGAAGAGGTAGCCGATGAGCAGCCGGACGATGAGCTGCCGTTACCGGCGCTGCATGTGCTGCTGGTCGAAGATATCGAACTGAATGTGGTGGTGGCGCGCTCGGTGCTGGAGAAGCTGGGCAACAGTGTGGAAGTGGCGATGACCGGTGGTGAAGCGCTGGAGATGTTCGATCCTGACGAGTTTGATCTGGTGCTGCTGGATATTCAGCTGCCGGATATGAGCGGACTGGACGTCGCACGGGCGATTCATCAACGTTTTGCTGGCCAGCATTTGCCGCCGCTGGTGGCGTTAACCGCCAATGTGCTGAAAGATAAACGTGAGTATCTTGACGCCGGTATGAATGATGTCCTGAGTAAGCCGCTGGCAGTACCCGCGCTGACGGCGATGATTAAAAAGTACTGGGACTATCAGGATGACTATCCTACGGAGGAGAGTGTGGTGGATGAGAAAAAACTGGCGTTACTCGATGTACCGATGCTGCAGCAATATATCGAACTGGTCGGGCCGTCGTTAATTCATCAAAGCCTGGCGATGTTTGAGCAGATGATGCCGGGTTATCTGGCAGTGCTGGATTCCAATATGATGGCGCGCGATCAGAAAGGGATTGCCGAAGAGGGGCATAAAATTAAAGGCGCCGCCGGATCGGTAGGCTTACAACATCTGCAACAGCTGGCGAAACAGATTCAGAGCCCGGAATTACCCGCGTGGTGGGATAACGTGCAGGAATGGATCGATGAACTGAAACAGGAGTGGCGACACGATGTGGCGGTACTTCGCGAATGGGTTCAGGACGCTGGAAAAAAATGACCCCGACCGAGGCCGGGGTGCGCGAATACACTGCGCCAACACCAGGGAAAATTTGACCTGCGCGATTATCATTCGAGTAACTCGATTTGCTCGACGCCCAGGCTCGGTATTGGATTAACGCTTAGAAACACCTTAGCAAATCCTGGAAAACAAGTAACCAGATTCATTAAAATGTGTGATGTGGAGCAGCGTTTCCATTCAGAAAACATTAATTTGCTGACACAGTCAAGTAAGGAATTAATTGATGACGTGTAGTGGTGTAATTTTGAGCGGTTGTGGGGGTTTTGGTGGCAGTAAAGTTTACGAAACCGGCTTAAGGTTGCTGGCCATTGAACGTGTCAGTGTGAAGGCAGCTTTTTTTGCCAGGGGTAAGGCGCAACTCCATGTAATTAATCATATTAATGGCAATATGGACGCCGGGTTTTGCACCGTTTTGCAGGATTCATCACGCATTATACGGGGTGAAATTTTACCGCTGGATCAAGCTGATTCCGTTCAGTATAAGCCACTCATCGTACCAGCAGGCTTTGGCGCGGACAAAAACCTCAGTTACGGCGAAAATGAGAGGCGACAATGCAATGTTGACGAAAATTTGCAAAAGCTTACATGTGAAATTTATAAGCAACGCAAACCAATTTGTTTCATCAGTATTTCACCTGGATTAATTCCCTCGCTACCTGACGAGCCGCTGCGCGTTATCATTGGAACCGATTCCAGTTACGCGGAAGTGATTGAAGCGAAGGGCGGAATTCACGTTTCCTGTCCGGTTAATGACATTGTAGTCGATGAAGAACACAGGGTGGTTACCACTCCGGCATGTATGCTGACAAATTCGATTGATGAAGCCGCCAGCGAAATCGATAAGCTGGTCAGACCCGTGGTGGATATGATTGCATGAGAAAGAACAAAGCAAAGCTGTTCCAGCGGCTGAAATACTGGTTTTTACGCGTGGTATTGGGTGTGGTGGGGCTGTGGATGGCAGGCATCGTGATTTTTGCTTTTCTGCCGGTGCCTTTCTCGGCAGTAATGGTGGAACGCCAGCTCAGCGCATGGTTACAGGGCGATTTTGCGTATGTTGCCCACTCCGACTGGGTGGCGATGGATGATATTTCGCCATGGATGCCGCTGGCAGTGATGGCGGCAGAAGATCAGAAGTTTCCAACCCACTGGGGTTTTGATATGGATGCCATTGCCTCGGCGATGGACCATAACGAGCGATCCGGGCGGATTCGTGGCGCTTCCACGCTTTCACAGCAGACGGCGAAAAATATGTTTCTGTGGGATGGCCGCAGTTGGGTGCGCAAAGGTCTGGAGGCCGGGCTGACGCTGGGTATCGAGGTAGTATGGACCAAGCGGCGCATTCTGACGGTCTATCTTAACGTGGCGGAGTTTGGCGACGGGGTGTTTGGCGTCGAAGAGGCCGCGCAACGCTATTTCCACAAGCCAGCCAGTAAGCTTACGCAATCTGAGGCGGCATTGCTGGCCGCGGTGCTGCCAAGTCCGCTACGCTTTAAAGCGGGTGCGCCTTCAGGCTATGTGCGCCAGCGCCAGCAATGGATTATCCGCCAGATGAATCAGCTGGGTGGCGAAGGTTTTTTACGCGAGCATAAACTCGATTGATTTAAACAGCGGGCGGCGAGAACGCCGCCCCTACGGAGATGTAAGGGGGGGTTAATCTTCGTCAAACCCGGCATTAAACAGTTCAATCACCGCCAGCAGGGCCTGTTCTTCATCGGGGCCGCTGGCTTCAATTTCAATATGCCCGCCTTTCGCGGAATCAAGCATCAGCAGCGCAATGACGCTGCTGGCCTCCGCCTCGGTGCCCGCTTCATTGCGCAGCAGCACTTCGGCGTCAAAACTCTGCACCAGTTCAAATAACTTCATTGCCGGGCGCGCATGCATCCCCAGCCGGTTCTGAATTTCCACGGTTTGCTTTACGGTCATGATTTGCGTTTTTCCAGCGTGCGATGACGTGACTGAACGTTTTTACCGCGTGAACGGAAGTAATCTGCCAGCTGCTCGGCAATATACACCGAGCGGTGTTTACCGCCGGTACAGCCAATCGCCACCGTGAGATAGCTGCGATTGTTGGTTTCCAGCATCGGCAACCAGAGCTCAAGATAGCTGCGGGTTTGATAGATGAAGTTATGCACTTCGGTATGACGATCGAGGAACGCCGCAACCGGACGATCCAGACCGGTCATCGGTCGCAGTTTCGGATCCCAGTGTGGATTCGGCAAAAAGCGGACGTCGAAAACATAGTCCGCATCAATCGGGATCCCGTGTTTATAGCCGAAAGATTCAAACACCATGGTCAGTTCGCGCTCACGCTTGCCCAGCAGACGTGTACGCAACATCTCGGCCAGTTCATGCACTGACATCTCTGACGTATCGATAATCAGATCGGCGCGGGACCGTAACGGCTCCAGCAGATCGCTCTCTTCATCAATGGCGCTCTCCAGCGATAAATTCTTACTGGAGAGGGGATGAAGACGGCGCGTATCGCTGTAGCGCCGAATCAGGGTGTTACGATCGGCGTCGAGAAACAGCAGCTGTGGCGAGAAGCTGTCAGGCAGACTGGTTAGCGCCTTCTCAAACACTTCTGGCGATTCCGGCATATTACGTACATCGATGCTGACCGCCGCAGACATATTGCGATCGGCCAGTGAGTTCGCTAATTCAGGCAGCAACACCACCGGCAGGTTATCAACACAGTAAAAACCCATGTCCTCCAGTGCGCGCAGTGCAACCGATTTCCCTGAACCAGAACGACCGCTGACGATCATCAGCACCATTAAATATTCTCCCGATTAATACGACCGAAAAATGCTAGTGATTCTCTTCCGGACTCTCAGTCATGATCTCATACAGCTCTTCATCGCTCTGCGCACTGCGCAGGCGGCGACAAATGGTTTTATCCGCCAGACGTTTCGCCACCAGAGAAAGGGTGTGCAAATGCGTTTTACACTGATCGGCAGGTACCAGCAGCGCGAACAGCAGGTCCACTGGCTGATTATCAATTGCATCAAAAGCAATTGGCTGATCAAGGCGGATAAATACACCAACGGCGCGCAGGGTATCCTCTTCCAGTTTACCGTGCGGGATGGCGATACCATTACCGATACCGGTACTGCCCATACGTTCGCGGGTCAGAATCGCTTCGAAGATGGTCTGGTGCGGAAGGTTAAGCTGTTTAGCCGCTAACTCGCTGATAATTTCCAGCGCCCGCTTTTTGCTCTGGCAGTGTACGCCGCTGCGGGTGCAGTCAACGCTAAGTACAGAGCTTAATTCCAGTGTTAGATCATTGTTCATCATAGTTTCACTTACGTGTTCACTTATGCTGGTTCATTGCTTTACTTTACTCGCCATCAGCTGGCAAAAGCAGCAAATTATTATCGACAACCCATTAAACGACACGGGGCGAATAAATTCGCCCCTGCACTTTATTCAGTTACCGATCGAGCAAAGGTGAATTTAGTGTTGTTTTAACTTGTCTTTATGCCTGGTTAACTGGCGGGCGAGTTTATCAATCAGCCCGTCAATTGCCGCGTACATATCTACCGCTTCCGAGGTTGCGTGTAGCTCTCCCCCATTCACATGCAGCGTAGCATCAGCCACCTGGGTGACTTTCTCCACTTTCAGAACAATATAAACCTGATTTATTCGGTCAAAATACTGTTCCAGCTTGGCAAATTTTGTATTAACGAAATCACGTAATGGTTCAGTAATTTCAACATGTTGCCCAGTGATATTTAGCTGCATAGTGTCTTCCTTCTCAGTTCAGATCAAACTAATTGCTTGCGCTGGTTTGATGGCGGGATGGATAAAGACTCTCGGTACTTTGCGACAGTGCGTCGGGCCACCATGATGCCCTGTTCAGAAAGCATAGTGGTTAACTTGCTATCGCTCAGCGGTTTGGCGGGATTTTCCGCCGAGATAAGCTTCTTCACCAGCGCGCGGATCGCGGTGGAAGAGGCTTCGCCTCCGCCCTCGGTATTCACATGACTGGAGAAGAAATACTTCAGTTCAAAAATGCCTCGCGGACTGTGAAGGTACTTCTGGGTGGTCACGCGGGAAATGGTTGATTCATGCATATCGACGGCGGAGGCGATATCAGCCAGCACCATCGGGCGCATATACTCTTCGCCCTGCTCGAAAAAAGCCTGCTGCTGCTCGACGATGCAGCGCGTAACCTTAAGCAGGGTGTCGTTGCGGCTTTCGAGGCTTTTGATCAGCCATTTGGCTTCCTGCAGGTTGCTGCGGATAAACTGACTGTCGCTGTCGCTACGCGTGCCGCCGCCCAGTGAGGCGTAGTGTTGGTTGATTTTTAGTCGTGGCACGCTGTCAGCATTCAGCTCGACTGCCCAGCGATTGCCGATCTTACGCACCAGCACGTCCGGGATAACATATTCGGGTTCACTGGTGTTGATCGACTGGCCAGGGCGCGGATCCAGTGACTGGATCAGCATCATCGCGCCTTTCAGCACATCTTCTTTCAACCGGGTGACGCGCATCAGGCTGCGGAAATCATGGTTGGCCAGCAGATCCAGGTGTTCGCTGACGATCAGCCGCGCCTCTTTCAGCAGCGCGGTTTCAGCCGGATATTGCGACAGCTGAACCAGCAGACAGTCACGCAGATCGCGTGCGCCTACGCCGATCGGATCGAAGCGCTGGATACGTTTCAGCACCGCTTCGACTTCATCAATCGCCAGATCTTCGGCGCCAATGCTGTCACGGATCTCTTCAAGGCTGGTGGTGAGATAGCCGATCTCATCAATGGCATCGACAATTGAGGTGGCAATGGCGCGGTCAGTATCGGTAAAGGGCGTCAGTTCCACCTGCCACATCAGATAATCCTGCAGGCTCTGCGTGGTTTCGCCCTGATAAACCGGTAGTTCTTCATCATGATAATCGGTACCGGTGCCAGAGGGGGTGCCTGCGGTATAAATTTCATCCCAGGTTGCATCAAGCGGTAGCTCTTCCGGCATATCCTTCTGTTCAAGCGCTTCACGGGTATCAAGAGCTTCACTCTCCTGGTATTCGCGTGCATCAATCTCTTCGTGGATATCGGTTTGCTCAAGCAGTGGGTTGCTTTCCAGCGCCAGCTGTATTTCCTGCTGGAGTTCAAGCGTAGAAAGTTGCAGCAAACGAATGGCCTGCTGCAATTGCGGCGTCATCGCGAGCTGTTGGCTAAGCCTGAGTTGCAAACCTTGCTTCATATTCAGGATACAAATTCCTAAGAAAACATGCGTGAAACAAACACCATATCAGAGTCTGAACTCTTCACCCAAATAGACGCGCTTAACTTGTTCATCAGCCAGCACTTCTTCAGGGGTGCCATGGGCAATCAGACGCCCCTGACTGACAATATAAGCCCGTTCACAAACCGCCAGCGTTTCACGGACGTTGTGGTCGGTGATTAACACGCCCAGTCCGCTGTCACGCAAATGCTCAATAATTTTCTTAATATCAATCACTGAAATCGGGTCGACCCCGGCGAACGGCTCATCCAGCAGGATAAATTTCGGATTGGCCGCCAGCGCCCGCGCGATCTCCACACGACGACGCTCACCACCGGAGAGGGACTGGCCCATGCTGTCGCGCAGATGCTCAATATGAAACTCTTCCATCAGCTCTTTCGCGCGGTCTTCGCGCTGCTCGCTGGTTAAGTCGTCACGGATCTGCAACACCGCCATCAGGTTATCGTAGACGCTGAGGCGACGGAAAATAGAGGCTTCCTGCGGTAAATAGCCGATACCACGGCGCGCACGGGCATGCAGCGGCAGAATGCTGATATCTTCGTCGTCAATCACAATACGGCCGGCATCACGCGGCACAATGCCCACCACCATGTAAAAGGTGGTGGTTTTGCCGGCGCCGTTGGGGCCGAGCAGACCGACGATTTCGCCAGACTTAACTTCCAGACTGACATCTTCCACCACGCGACGGCCTTTATAGGCCTTCGCCAGGTTTTCAGCGATTAATGTTGCCATAGCGAATTAGTTACTCTTGTTTTGACCGTTAGACGGCGTGCCTTTGTCCTGCAGCTGCGAAGGCACCAGAACGGTGGTGACGCGCTTGCCACTACTACCATAAGCCTGCATTTTCTGCTCTTTCACCAGATAGGTAATGCGATCGCCTTTCACGTTGCTATCGAGCTGCTCAAGATAGGCATTGCCGGTCAGCTCCACCAGATCTTTCGCCAGCTCATAATGCATTTTCTGCGCATGGCCCTTGACCGGTTTACCGTTGTCCTGCATCTGATAGAAGGTCGCCGGTGCGCCCCAGGCATCAACAATGGTTTTATTGCTGTCGCCGCCCGGACGTGTCACTACCACTTTATCCGCGGTAAGTTTAATGGTGCCCTGGGTGACGATTACGTTGCCGGTAAAGGTGGCGACATTGCCCTGCATATCCAGAGCCTGATTTTCCGAGTCGATATTGACCGGTTTTTCCGAATCGCCGGTCAGGGCGAAGGCGGGAAGGCTGGTGGCGAACAGCGCGCCGATAAGCAGTAACTTAAGGCTTTGATTGTTGTGCATTTTGAATTTCATAAGAGGTTTTGACCTTTTCAAGCAACTCGGCAGTTTTCGTCCGTAAATTTCCACGCATCTTCATACCGGTAGAGTTAAAGCTACTGCCATAAAGGGTGACCTGGTCTTCTGATGTGACATCCTGCGTCACCAGGTTCACCTGAGCATTATCGGTTTTAATGCGCTCAAGTTGAGAGTCCTGGGTAAGACTGTTCACTTCGACATGGCCATACAGAAACAGTTTACGGTCATTAGTCAGTTTGGCTTTGTCCGAACGCACCGACCATGTCGGCACTTTATTATCGTCGTAGGTGGTCATGATCGGATTATCAAACCAGCTAACGCCATCTTCGGCAAAGTAGGTCACTTTATCGGAAACCAGTTTATAATTCAGGCCGCCCAGCGGGTTGTACACCACGGTGCTGGAGTTGGCGCTGGTATAGGTTGGTTCATGATTATTAGTGGTCACCTGCGGCTGATCGTCATTGCCCGTCAGGGTCCAGCCCACCAGAATAATGGCAATCAGCGCCAGTAACAGCGTAATCCAACGCCTGGTTCTACTCATACAGATTGCCCTTTGGCATCATCAAACTTATCCTGCGCGATCAGAATCAGATCGCAAATTTCGCGTACCGCACCGCGGCCGCCAGCGATGCGGGTAACATAATGCGCCCGTGGCAGCAGGATCGGATGTGCATCCGCTACCGCCACGCTGAGCCCCACTTTAGCCATCACTGGCCAGTCAATTAAATCATCACCGATATAGGCGACTTGCTGCGGGCTTAACGACAGTTTATCCAGAAGTTCGCCGAAGGCCAAAAGCTTATCCGACTGTCCCTGGTAAAGATGCGTAATGCCTAAAGTCTTACAGCGATCTTCCATCAGTCTGGCGTTGCGGCCGGTTATAATAGCCACTTCTACCGACGAGGTCAGCAAACAGCGAATACCATAGCCATCACGCACGTTAAAAGCCTTCAGCTCTTCGCCATTATTGCCCATATAAATCACGCCGTCGGACATTACTCCGTCCACATCGCATATTAACAGGCGGATCTGTCTGGCACGCGCCATCACCTCCTGGCTTACTGCACCGTAGCAGGTATCGACCACTGCCTCTGTCTGGCTCATTATTGCTGATTCCTTTTCAGACCACGCCTGCGCGCAGCATGTCATGCATATGTACCACACCCAGCAACTGGTCGCCATCGGCAACCATCA
The DNA here is from genome assembly GCF_017875465.1 of Winslowiella toletana. Taxonomy (NCBI): domain Bacteria; kingdom Pseudomonadati; phylum Pseudomonadota; class Gammaproteobacteria; order Enterobacterales; family Erwiniaceae; genus Winslowiella; species Winslowiella toletana. The sequence continues at coordinate 1,821,426 of NZ_JAGGMQ010000001.1, read as the reverse complement.
CTGCAGTAATGTGTCTGGTTTGCATCAGATTTAATGCATCGACCGCCAGCATATTCGGGCGCACGCGAATGCCGCCGGGGGTCATCACGCTGGCAATCGAGGCGTTCTGGAAATCGATGCCCATATCAAATACCCGACGCAAGTCACCATCGGTAAAGATCCCTTCAATTTTCATCAGGTCATCGACAATCACCGTCATGCCGAGGTTTTTACGTGTGATCTCCAGCAGTGCGTCACGCAGGGAGGCGTCTTTGCTGACATGGGGTATCTCATCGCCGCCGTGCATAATATCCGCGACGCGCAGTAATAATTTACGCCCCAGCGCGCCGCCAGGATGCGACAGCGCAAAATCCTCCGCCGTAAAACCGCGCGCTTTCAGCAGTGCCACCGCCAGCGCATCGCCCATCACCAGCGCCGCAGTGGTGCTGGAGGTTGGCGCCAGCCCCAGCGGACAGGCTTCCTGTGGCACTTTAACGCATAAATGGATATCCGCCGCACGACCCATTGCGCTTTCCGGCCGACTGGTCAGACAGATTAGTGGCACGTGCTGACGTTTCAGCACCGGGATCAGCGCCAGGATTTCGTTTGACTCGCCGGAGTTGGACAGCGCAATCACGATATCATTGGCGGTAACCATACCGAGATCACCGTGACTGGCTTCGCCGGGATGCACAAAAAACGCCGGCGTGCCGGTGCTGGCAAAGGTTGCGGCCATCTTTTTACCGATATGGCCTGATTTACCCATGCCCATTACGATAACCTTGCCCTGACACCAGAACATCATTTCACAGGCACGGCTAAAGTCTTCGTTAATATATTGATCGAGCTGCTCCAGTCCCAGTCGTTCAATGCGCAGAACATCCTTTCCTGCCTGCTGGAAGTCAAATCCGGGTTCAAGGTTGAGATGAGACATTGTTTTCAGTCCTTTCAATCAGATTTAGCTGTTCGGTAGCAGATACAGCGTCGCTACCCAGCCAATGAAACCACAAAGTAACAGCATGCCGGCAGCACGTCCGATACGTCGGCTACGCTGCAGACAAATAAGCGTAAACAGGGCGCTGACGCCCAGCATCACCCAGTAGTCGCGGGCGAAAGCGCTGGCATCAATGGCGCCAGGGTGGATTAGCGCCGGAATGCCCAGCACGATAGCAATATTATAAATGTTGGAACCAATCAGGTTGCCGATGGCGATATCATCTTCGCCTTTTAATGCGCCGGCAATCACCGTCGCCAGCTCCGGCAGGCTGGTACCGACCGAAATAATGGTTAAACCAATCACCAGTTCGCTGACGCCAAGATAGTCGGCAATCACTGTGGCATTGTCGATCACCATGCGCGTCGACATCGGTAGCATAATCAATGCCACCGCCAGCCAGAGAAATGCCACGGTATTACCAGCGTCATCGCGCGGCAGCTCGGCCAGCTGCTCGCGAGTCAGGGTATCGTTATTGTCGCGTTCTGCGCGGCGCGCGATTTTAATAATAAACGCCAGATAAATTGCGGCGATAGCGATCAGCGCCAGGCCATCGAAGCGACTCAGGGTGTCATCAAACAGCATAAAGCCGCAGAGCAGGGTAACCAGCAGCATTAGCGGCAGTTCGCGTCGCACCAGGTTTGAATGCACTGTAAGGGGATGCAGCAGCGCCGCGCCGCCAAGAATTAACAGGATATTGGTAATATTGGAACCCATTGCGGTGCCGACCGCGATATCCATCTGGCCATGGCTGGCGGCAGAGAAAGAGACAATCATTTCTGGCAGCGAGGTGCCGATACCCACCACCGTCATACCAATAATTAACGGCGGAATTCCCAACGATCGACATAAAATTGCCGCACTAAACACCAGACGATCCGCACCATATACCAGTAAAACTAAACCGATAATTAATAGTGCTGTAGCTAAAAGCATGAAGAGTCCTTTGATCGGGTATAATCGTCGGCTTGCCTGATTCGACGTTGGGCGAAAAAAACAGAGAATGGCAGTGATTTTGACGGCCTGTGAGCAAAAAGTAAAACTAAGCTGTCTGCCTGCATGGTGCATAAGCCATTACGCGACACAACTATGGCAATTATTGCGACACTTTAGCGGTAAGTTTCTGTAAAAGTAGTCGCTGCCGCCTGCACCAGGCTACCATTGGCGGTAAATTAAAGTCCTGAAAACTTGGGAAGGGTTAACGATGAGCCAGACGGCAACGAATTTGGTTGATGTACGCGGCGTCAGTTTCTCGCGCGGCGACCGGCCTATATTCGACAACATCTCGCTGACAGTGCCAAAGGGGAAAGTGACCGCGATTATGGGTCCTTCGGGCATTGGTAAAACCACACTCTTGCGCCTGATCGGCGGTCAGTTACCACCGGATTCCGGTGAAATCTGGTTTAATGGCGAGAATATTCCAACACTTTCGCGTTCACGTCTGTATGAAACGCGTAAAAAAATGAGCATGCTGTTTCAGTCCGGCGCACTGTTTACCGACTTAACGGTCTATGAAAATGTCGCCTGGCCGTTGCGTGAACACACTCGCCTGCCGAAACCGCTGCTGCACAGCACGGTGATGATGAAGCTGGAAGCGGTAGGATTGCGTGGCGCCGCCAGGCTGAAGCCCTCTGAACTTTCCGGCGGTATGGCGCGCCGTGCTGCGCTGGCGCGTGCAATAGCCCTTGAACCTGAACTGATTATGTTTGATGAACCCTTTGTCGGTCAGGATCCGATCACCATGGGCGTGCTGGTGAAACTGATCGATGAACTCAACAACTCGCTGGGTGTGACCTGCATTGTGGTTTCACATGATGTGCCAGAGGTATTGAGCATTGCCGATTACGCCTATATTGTTGCGGGACAAAAGATTATCGCGCACGGCACGCCTGGCGATCTTGATAACAATGAGGATGCGCGGGTGCGCCAGTTTATTGATGGCATTGCTGATGGACCGGTGCCTTTCCGTTTTCCCGCAGGGGATTACCTTACCGATTTAGTCGGTTCAGGGAGCTAACCAACTGATGTTAAGACCTGTACTGGCATCATTCGGGCGAAAGGGCATTAATACTTTTGCCTCCTTTGGTCGTGCCGGACTGATGCTATTTCATGCCCTCGCGGGCAAACCTGAGTTTCGTAAGCACGCGCCGCTGCTGATTAAACAGCTCTATAGCGTCGGTGTGCTTTCATTGTTAATTATTGTGGTATCCGGGCTGTTTATCGGCATGGTGCTGGGATTGCAGGGCTATCTGGTGCTGACCACCTACAGCGCTGAAAGCAGCCTCGGCATGCTGGTGGCTTTATCGCTGTTGCGTGAGCTGGGACCGGTGGTCACTGCATTGCTGTTTGCCGGCCGCGCCGGTTCGGCGCTGACGGCTGAAATCGGCCTGATGAAAGCCACTGAGCAGCTCTCCAGCATGGAGATGATGGCGGTCGATCCGCTGCGGCGGGTGGTTTCACCGCGCTTCTGGGCGGGCTTTATCAGTATGCCGCTGCTGGCGCTGATTTTTACCGCCGTCGGTATCTGGGGTGGTTCGCTGGTGGGAGTTAACTGGAAAGGTATCGACAGTGGCTTCTTCTGGTCGGCGATGCAGAATGCGGTCGATTTCCGCACCGATATTATCAACTGCGTGATTAAAAGCGCCGTATTTGCTTTTACGGTGATGTGGATCGCGCTGTTTAACGGTTACGACGCGATTCCGACCTCGGAAGGAATTAGTCGGGCGACAACGCGCACGGTAGTGCATTCATCACTGGCGGTGCTCGGTATAGACTTTGTGCTGACGGCACTGATGTTTGGGAACTGATTCAATGCAAAGCAAGAAAAGTGAAATTTGGGTAGGCCTGTTTATGCTGCTGGCGCTGGGCGCCATTGTGTTTCTCTGCCTGCGCGTTGCTGATGTGCAATCGCTGGGAACCCAGCCAACCTGGAAACTGTATGCCACTTTTGACAATATCGGCGGACTGAAAAAAAGCTCGCCGGTGAAAATTGGTGGAGTGGTGATTGGACGGGTGTCGGATATCAGTCTCGATCCGAAAACCTATTCGCCACGCGTCACCATGGATATTGAAGAGCAGTATAATGCGATTCCGGATACCAGTTCGCTGGCGATTCGCACTTCAGGCCTGTTGGGCGAGCAGTTTTTAGCCCTGAACGTCGGTTTTGACGATCCCGAAATGGGCACCGCGATGCTAAAAGATGGCGACACGCTGCAGGATACCAAGTCAGCGATGGTGCTTGAGGACCTGATCGGTCAGTTCCTGTATAAGAGCGGAGATAGCGCGGATAAGAGCAAGCATCCGCAGGAAGAATCCGCTGCGCAGCCCGCACCCGCTGCACCTGAACAACCATAAGAGGTAACAACGCATGTTTAAACGTTTATTAATGGTCGCGATGCTGGCCATCGTACCGCTGGCGGCGACAGCAGCTGACCAGAGCAACCCTTACAAACTGATGCAGGAAGCGGCGGCTAAAACCTTTACGCGTCTGAAAAACGAACAACCCAAAATCAAGCAAAATCCGGATTATCTGCGCCAGATTGTGCGCGAAGAGCTGCTGCCTTATGTGCAGATCAAATACGCCGGTGCGCTGGTATTAGGTCGCTACTATAAAGATGCGACCCCGGCTCAGCGTGATGCCTATTTCAAAGCGTTTGGCGCTTATCTTGAGCAGGCTTATGGTCAGGCGCTGGCGATGTATAACGGCCAGACTTATCAGATCGCGCCAGAGCAGCCGGTGGGTGACGCCACTATTGTGGCAATCCGCGTTTCGATTATTGATCCTAACGGGCGTGCGCCGGTACGCCTTGATTTCCAGTGGCGTAAAAACTCGCGCACTGGCGACTGGCAGGCGTATGACATGATCGCGGAAGGCATCAGTATGATCACCACCAAACAGAATGAGTGGAGCGATACCCTGCGTCAGAAAGGGATTGATGGTTTGACTGAGCAGCTGAAGTCCTATGCTGGTCAGCGTATTACCCTGGATCAGCAGAAATAATGACAGAACAACTGAGCTGGCGGGTTGAAGCCTCAACCCTGAGTCTGCAAGGCGAACTGGATCGTGAGACGCTGCTGGCATTATGGCAGCAGCGGGAAACCGTGATGAAACAGATCGATACAATCGATGTGTCAGCACTGGAGCGGGTCGATTCTGCCGGACTGGCGTTGCTGGTCCATCTGCGTCAGATGCTGCAACAGCAGGGGAAAACGCCGCTGTTTACCGGTGTTACCGATAAATTATTGTCGTTAATCAACCTGTATAATTTGCAGCAAATCATTGTTTCCCCGGCTGACTCGTAGCGATTAGCCAGTGGTAAAGAAAGCCTCTGAGACCTCAGGGGCTTTTTGCTTGTTTAAGATAAATGCCGTTTCTACTACTATGTCACCCTGTTTATTATCAACCGAATTAGAGCCTCATGGAAAATAGTGAAATTCAGTCCGTGCTGATGAGCGCGTTACCGTTAGAAGAAGTTCATGTCACGGGTGATGGCAGCCATTTTCAGGTGGTCGCCGTTGGCGAGATGTTTGCGGAACTGAGCCGTGTGAAAAAGCAGCAGGCTGTGTATGCGCCGCTGATGGAATATATTGCGGACAACCGCATTCATGCGGTTTCAATCAAGACCTATACGCCTGCCGAGTGGGCGCGCGACCGTAAGCTAAACGGTTTTTAAGCTGTATCAGCGTGGCTTACAAGTGAAGCCGGCGAACAGCCGTTTATGTTTCTGACAACAGAGAGCAGTTGCAATGGATAAATTTCGTGTACAGGGTCCGACCCGGCTGAGTGGTGAAGTGACAATCTCCGGCGCTAAAAATGCTGCACTGCCGATCCTGTTCGCCGCTCTGCTGGCGGAAGAGCCGGTAGAGATTCAGAATGTCCCGAAACTGAAGGACATTGATACCACCATGAAGCTGCTTAGCCAGCTGGGTGTTAAAGCGGAACGTAACGGGTCGGTGCATCTCGATGCCAGCGACGTCAATATTTTCTGCGCCCCTTACGACCTGGTGAAAACCATGCGTGCATCTATCTGGGCGTTAGGCCCGCTGGTGGCGCGTTTTGGCCAGGGTCAGGTTTCATTGCCGGGTGGTTGCGCGATTGGCGCGCGTCCGGTTGACCTGCATATTACCGGCCTGGAGCAGCTGGGCGCGGAAATCAAACTGGAAGAGGGCTATGTCAAAGCTTCCGTTGATGGCCGCCTGAAAGGCGCGCATATCGTAATGGACAAAGTCAGCGTTGGCGCTACGGTGACCATCATGAGCGCCGCCACGCTGGCGACCGGCACTACCGTGATTGAGAATGCCGCGCGTGAGCCGGAAATTGTCGATACGGCGAACTTCCTGAATACGCTTGGCGCGAAAATCAGTGGTGCAGGTAGCGATCGTATTACCATTGAAGGCGTTGAGCGTTTAGGTGGCGGTGTTTATCGTGTGCTGCCCGATCGTATCGAAACCGGTACTTTCCTCGTGGCTGCGGCGATCTCTCGCGGCAAGGTGGTGTGTCACAATACGCAGCCAGATACGCTGGATGCGGTGCTGGCCAAGCTGCGTGAAGCCGGTGCCGAGATTGAAACCGGCGACGATTGGATCAGCCTGGATATGCATGGCAAGCGCCCGAAAGCGGTAACGCTGCGTACTGCGCCACATCCTGGCTTCCCGACCGATATGCAGGCGCAGTTCACTCTGCTAAATCTGGTAGCCGAGGGCACCGGTGTGATTACCGAAACTATCTTCGAAAACCGCTTTATGCATGTGCCTGAGCTGATTCGTATGGGCGCTCATGCGGAAATCGAGAGTAATACGGTAATTTGCTACGGCACCGAGACGCTGTCTGGCGCGCAGGTAATGGCAACGGATCTGCGTGCTTCAGCAAGCCTGGTACTGGCGGGTTGTATTGCGGAAGGCACTACCATCGTTGATCGTATCTACCATATCGACCGCGGCTATGAGCATATCGAAGATAAGCTGATGGCGATGGGCGCGAATATTCAACGCATTAGCGGCGAATAATCGTTAATCCTGTTGCCCATACAATGGGCAACAGGGTTTTATGATACCGGTGGTCAGGCCATTGCTGTCTCGGAGTATTTTAGCTCATCAGCGGTCAGGCCGGTCACCTTCATCACCAGCGCAGGGGCCAGCCCTTCAAACAGCATGGTGCGGGCGATTTGCAGCTTCTCTTGCTGCATTTGCTGTCGTCCTTCCTCGCGTCCTTCCTCGTGTCCTTCGTCCCATCCTTTCTGATGCATCATTTCTGCAAAAGTCATAGTTATCTCCTTATATTGAGGTAGTTCTTGCGTCAGTATGCGTATAAGAACTTGCATGTCATCTGCGCTTCTTGTCAACATTTGGTAAAAAATTGATGCTTTAATCTGCTGTTCCGTATGGTCATTACTTTGTATCAGCATAAGCAGTTTCTCACCAAAATCGTCGATTTTTTGTTGGGTACGGCAATGTTTTTGCATAAATTCGAGCGTTGCTCCCCGCTTATGCGTTTTTATTACATCATCGGGGATCACCGTGACGTCGACCAGCGGAAAATCGCTGTTATAAAGCCGGCTGGCCAGCTCGGGGTCATCAAATTGTTGCAGCCAGTTCATCGGGTATGGATAAGGGCTGCTCTGGCCGTGATAGAAAAGGATCGGAATAACCAGTGGTGGTTTATCGTGGCCTTGATCTACGTGCCGTTGCATTGCCGCTAAGGCATAGCGCATCAGCCGTAAAGTCATATGCTTGTCGGGCGAACTTTGATGTTCAATCAGACAATAAATATAACCTTCGCCGTTGCCTGCTTTCATTGAGTAGAGGACATCAGAGTAAAGTGCCCGCAACTCTTTTTCGATAAAGCTTCCTGAGGCCAGCTGCAGGGTCTGCAGGTTGCAGTACTGCAGCAGTTCTGCTGGCAGGTGGGTCTGCAGAAAATCCCTGGCGGTTGACGTATGAGTAAGAAATGTTTTAAAAACAGCATCATGAGGTGTGGTTGTCATATCCATTTGATCGAATCCTGTCGTCCGGGTTGGCATCCCCGCAGATTGATATCTTCGCTCCGGCTCCTAATCCACGCAGGCATAAGCCGAGCCGGGACAATTCGTGGCACCAGTTGCAGAGCAGTATGGGGGATTTTGTAAAAGTGCCAGCATAAGAACTGGCGCGAAAGCGTTATATCTCTCTGCTGTTACTGACGCGTATCAGCTTTTTGCGGTTGATAAGTTCCTGCGTTTTGCTGTTGTAGTAACGGCTGGGCCAAATTACTGCCGGATGTATTTCAATGGCGTCCGCAATCAGCCATTCTCCTTTTGGCCAGGGACGGGTAAGGGCATTGGCTAAGGTCGAAGAACTTAACCCCGCCTGTCGGGAGACTGCGGCAAGCGACGTTCCACGTTTGCGTAATGCGGCAATAATATCTGCTGAGTGCCAGTCTTTGTTTCTTGTACTCATAAGCAATCCTTCATTAAATAAGTCCATTTATTGAAATCAGTGATAAGCCTGACTGATGTTACTGGATATTTTATAGCAATTATTGACTATGAAATTCCAGTAAAATTTGAGGCGAAAAGAAGGATTGTGTATTGGCGCGCAGAAGAGATGAAAATCGTTGCAACAACATTCGCGGGAGGAGAGGAGCGGGGAACGCCTGAACGCTCCCCGGATAAATCAGAACTCGCGCTGTACTGACATATGAGCCAGTGCTTCCAGCGCACTGCGCGACGGTGATTCAGGCAGCGCTTTTAAAGCTGCAATGGCTTTATCCGCTTCCTGTTCAGCGCGGCTGCGCGTCCATTCCAGCGAACCACATTGACGCATAGTTTCCAGAACTGGTTCCAGTAAATGGCGACCATTACCCTCTTCGATGGCTTGGCGAATCATCATCGCCTGTTCAGGGTTACCGTGCTGCATCGCATGAAGCAGCGGCAGCGTAGGCTTGCCTTCGCTGAGGTCGTCACCGACATTTTTGCCCAGCGTCTGACCATCTGCGCTGTAGTCCAGCAGATCGTCAATCAGCTGAAAAGCCGTGCCGATATAGCGTCCATAGTCCTGCAGCGCCTTTTCCTGCGCCTCGCTGGCATCGGCGAGGATCGCCGACGATTGCGCCGCAGCTTCAAATAAGCGCGCAGTTTTGCTGTAAATCACCCGCATATAACTCTCTTCAGTGATATCGGGATCGTTACAGTTCATCAGTTGCAGAACTTCGCCTTCTGCAATGACGTTAACCGCTTCTGACATCAGCGCCAGCACGCGTAATGAGCCAAGGCTGGTCATCATCTGGAAAGCGCGTGTGTAGATGAAATCGCCCACCAGTACGCTGGCGGCATTGCCAAATGCGGCATTGGCGGTGGCTTTACCACGACGCATATCGGATTCATCCACCACATCGTCGTGCAACAGCGTTGCGGTGTGAATAAATTCGATCAATGCAGCCACGGTGATGTGCTGCTTGCCCGTATAGTTGATGGCGCGTGCGGCGAGCACAGCGATCATCGGGCGAATACGTTTTCCCCCTCCGCTGATGATGTAATATCCCAACTGATTGATGAGAGAAACATCTGAATTCAGTTGTTCGAGGATTGTCTCGTTGACGGCCGCCATATCCTGCGCGGTTAATTCATTTATCTGTTCTAAGTTCATCAGTCTGTTCAGCTATCGCTCTGTTCACTGCTATACCCGTTATATTTCAAGCTGCCGGTGCGTTGGCTGCACCCGCTCACCCCAGTCACAGTGTTATCTGTGCTTCTGCGGATTCACGGGTTGGCCGCCTTACTGCAACCTGAACTATTCAGGGTTATGATAAGCGCCTTAGTTCGTGCTCGCGGCAAGTAATGTATTACAGATTGTACTTGAAAAACGAGGCGGATAAACGCCCACAATCACGCTGCGTTTTTTTTCTGCAATCCTTTGCATTGGACTCTTGTCAACTGCACGGAATTTGCGTAGAATTCGCGCCCTATTGTGAATATTTATAGCGCCGCCTGAAAATTAAAAGAAGGCAAGCGCGGAAAGCGGAGTTTTATATGTACGCGGTTTTCCAAAGTGGTGGTAAACAACACCGAGTAAGCGAAGGTCAGACCGTTCGCCTGGAAAAGCTGGACATCGCAACCGGCGAAACCATTGAGTTCGACCAGGTTCTGATGATTGCAAACGGCGAAGACGTTCAGATCGGCGCACCATTAGTATCTGGTGGCCTGATCAAAGCAGAAATCGTTGCTCACGGTCGTGGCGAGAAAATTAAGATCGTTAAGTTTCGTCGTCGTAAACACCACCGTAAGCAGCAAGGCCATCGTCAGTGGTTCACTGATGTGAAAATCACTGGCATCAGCGCCTAAGAGGAGATCTGACAAATGGCACATAAAAAGGCTGGCGGCTCCACTCGTAACGGTCGCGATTCCAATGCAAAACGCCTCGGCGTTAAGCGTTTCGGTGGCGAATCAGTTCTGGCTGGTAGCATCATCGTTCGTCAACGTGGCACCAAATTCCACGCTGGCAGCAATGTAGGTTGCGGTCGTGACCACACCCTGTTTGCAACTGCAAACGGCAAGGTCAAATTCGAAGTTAAAGGCCCGAACAACCGTAAGTATATCAGCATCGTTGCTGAGTAAGGTTTTCGCGTCATAAGCCGCTCTGCATAAAACGGCTTTAACTGACGAAGATAAGCCCCGCATTTGTTGCGGGGCTTTTTACATTTATGGGGTGACGCAAAAAAGTTTTGCTGCGCTGTCCCGACTCACAGCAAATTCTGTTTTTACTGTACACTTTATGTACTGTATTCTTATTGCCATTGGCGTAGCTGACTAAATTACTGCAGCCCGATGGCTGGCAAATGGTTTGCCTGTTGTTTTGCGGCCGCCAGCTATGGCGCGCTGGCAGGCGGCGCAGGTCAGCGCCTTAGTAACGTTGACCCTCTGATTTACGCTGCTGTTTTCAGAATTATTATCGCTGGCCTGGCCCGACTTTTTCGCGGCACCGATACTCAATCTGTTGGGTTATATCGGCGCGACAGGGGTGGTGGCTGGCGCCATGTTTTCCGCAATTGGTCATCGCTTGTGGCCTCAGCGGAACAAACCCGTCCCGGTGCCACCGCTCCGGTCAGCGGGCGAATGAGTTACGGAGAAGTAAAATGAAGTTTGTAGATGAAGCGACAATTCTGGTATCTGCCGGTGACGGCGGTAATGGCTGTGTAAGCTTCCGTCGTGAAAAATATATCCCTAATGGCGGCCCTGATGGTGGCGACGGCGGGGATGGCGGTGACGTCTATATGGTCGCCGATGAAAACCTGAATACCTTAATCGATTACCGTTTCGAGAAAGCTTTCCGCGCTGAACGTGGCCAGAATGGCCAAAGCCGTGACTGCACCGGCAAACGTGGTAAAGATATTGTGATCAAAGTGCCGGTTGGCACCCGTATTATCGATCAGGGCACCGGTGAAACCATTGGTGATATGACGCGCCATGAGCAGAAAACCATGGTGGCGAAAGGCGGCTGGCACGGTCTGGGAAATACCCGCTTTAAATCTTCCATTAACCGTACACCACGTCAGAAAACCATGGGTACTGCCGGTGAGAAGCGCGATCTGCAGTTAGAGCTGATGCTGCTGGCGGACGTGGGGATGCTTGGCCTGCCTAACGCCGGTAAATCGACCTTTATCCGCGCGGTTTCCGCCGCTAAGCCAAAAGTAGCGGACTATCCGTTTACCACGCTGGTGCCAAGCCTTGGTGTGGTGCGTATGGACAGCGAGAAAAGCTTTGTTATCGCTGATATCCCTGGCCTGATTGAAGGCGCTGCGGAAGGTGCTGGTCTGGGGATTCGCTTCCTGAAGCACCTTGAGCGTTGTCGCGTTCTGTTACACCTTATCGACCTGGCGCCAATCGATGAATCCGATCCGATTGAAAATGCCCGTATCATTGTCGGCGAACTGGAAAAATATAGCGAAAAGCTGTTCCAGAAACCGCGCTGGCTGGTGTTCAATAAAGTCGACTTGCTGGATGACGAAGAAGCCGCAGCACGGGCGAAAGCGATTGCTGACGCGCTGGGCTGGGATGATAAGTACTATCTGATCTCAGCGGCGAACCGCGCGGGCGTTAATACGCTGTGCTGGGATGTGATGTCATTTATCATTGCTAACCCGAAAGAAGCGCCGGAAGAAGAGAAAAAACCCGAGAAAGTCGAGTTTATGTGGGACGACTATCATCGTGAGCAACTGGCGGAAGCTGAAATTCCGGTTGAAGACGATGAAGAGTGGGATGACGACTGGGACGAAGATGACGACGAAGGTGTCGAAATCATCTATCAGCGTTAATACCAAACAGGGGGCACATTTATGTGCCCCTCTTTATTTGCACTCCTGTTGTAAAAACCTGCCTGATCCCCGCCAGAGCCACTTTCATCTGACTGAATGGTTTAGTAATGCAATTAATAATCGCATTGATAATTATTTGCATTTGCAATACGGTGTTTCCGCTCAACGTTAAGCGGTAACAATGAGTGTCATGGCGGCCCCCAATCCACGCGTTATTTTGCCCCATACGTTTTGGCTGAAATCCCGTTTCAGCAGGGGAGCCGCCGTTCCTTCAGCGACACAACACGTCAGTATTGTTGGCGAGGTCAGATCGCGATTACGCCGCGATGTGGATTTTCCAGGATAATAAAATGAAGAAACTTTCGCGTTTATCTTTAGCAATTTTAATTGTGCCAGGCATGGTCACAGCATTTTCTTCCCCTGCGGCGCAGGCAGCAGAGAGCAGCAGCGCTACGGCTGAAAGCATTGATGCCACTGAAGGCACCATGCTGGTTACCGCCGCGGAGCAAACGCTTCAGGCGCCCGGTGTCTCAACCATTACCGCCGATGAAATCAAAAAAAGACCGCCTGCGCGCGATGTCTCTGAAATTATTCGCACCATGCCGGGCGTCAATCTGACCGGCAACTCCACCAGTGGTCAGCGTGGCAACAACCGTCAGATCGATATTCGCGGCATGGGGCCGGAAAATACCCTGATGCTGATCGATGGCCGGCCGGTGACCAGCCGCAATTCAGTGCGTCTGGGCTGGCGCGGCGAGCGCGATACGCGTGGTGACAGCAACTGGGTGCCACCGGAAATGATCGATCATATTGAGGTGATTCGCGGCCCGGCGGCGGCGCGTTATGGGAATGGCGCAGCTGGCGGCGTGGTAAATATCATCACCAAAAAGGCAAGTGACCAGTGGCATGGCTCCTGGGACAGTTATTTTAATGTGCCGCAGCACAGTGATGAAGGCGCAACAAAGCGTACCAACTTCAGTCTGACCGGGCCGCTGGGCGATGATGTCAGCTTCCGTCTGTATGGCGGTTTAAGTAAAACGCAGGCAGATGCGCAGTTTATTAACGAAGGCCAGCAGTCGCTGCGTACCGGTACCTATGCGGACACGGTACCTGCGGGGCGTGAAGGTTCGGTCAATAAAGATATCAACGGCTTGCTGCGCTGGGCCTTTGCGCCGATGCAGGCGCTGGAGTTTGAGGCGGGTTACAGCCGTCAGGGCAACCTGTATGCCGGTGACACGCAAAATACCAATACCAGCGCGCTGGTGCAGAGTAAGTATGGTGATGAAACTAACCGCATGTATCGCCAGAATTTTGCCATCACCTGGACTGGCGCCTGGGATAATGGCGTCAGTACGAAAAACTTCGCGCAGTATGAAAATACCCGCAACTCGCGCTTAAATGAGGGGCTGGCGGGCGGTACCGAAGGGATTTTCGCCAATGACAGCTACTCTGATATCCAGCTGGACGATGTACTGCTGCACAGTGAAGTGAGCATTCCTTTTGAATGGCTGGTGAATCAGACCGTCACCATTGGCAGCGAGTGGAATCAGCAGCGCATGAAGGATAACTTGTCGAATACTCAGGCGCTGTCGGGCGGTGATATCGATGGTATCAGCAGCAGCAACCGCAGTCCGTACTCTTCGGCTGAGATCTTCTCACTGTTTGCTGAAGACAATATGGAGCTGACTGACAGCACCATATTGGTACCGGGCCTGCGTTTTGATCATCACAGTATTGTCGGTGATAACTGGAGTCCGTCACTAAACCTGACGCAGGGGCTGGGCGATGACTTCACGCTGAAGATGGGCATTGCCCGCGCCTGGAAGGCGCCGAGCCTGTATCAGACCAACCCGAACTATGTGCTGTACAGCCGTGGCCAGGGTTGCGCCGACAGTTCCGGCGCCTGTTATCTGATCGGTAATGACGATCTGAAAGCGGAAACCAGTATTAATAAAGAGATCGGGCTGGAGTATAAGCACGAAGGCTATCAGGCGGGCATCACCTGGTTCCGTAATGATTATCGCAATAAGATCGAAGCCGGTTATCTGCCTTCCGGCACCTCAACCAGCGGCACCACTGACGTCTACAAATGGGAAAATGTGCCGAAAGCGGTGGTCGAAGGGCTGGAAGGGACGGTAAATATCCCGGTGAGTGACAGCATTAGCTGGAATAACAATCTGACGTATATGTTGCAGAGTAAGAATAAGGAGACTGGTGATCGTCTGTCGATCATTCCTGAATATACCCTGAACTCCACGCTGGCATGGCAGGCGATGCAGGATCTGTCGCTGCAAACCACCCTGACATGGTATGGCCGTCAGACGCCGAAGAAGTATAACTACAAAGGGGAAGCGGTCAGCGGCTCGGAGCTGAATGAAGTTAGCCCTTACTCGGTTATCGGCCTGAGCGGCACTTATGATGTCAATAAGTACGCCAGTGTGACGCTGGGTATCGACAACCTGTTTGATAAACGTCATTACCGTCAGGGTAATGCGCAGACCACAGGTAACGACACCACCAGCTCTTATATGTATGGCGCCGGCGCTAATACCTATAACGAATCAGGGCGGACTTTCTATATGAGTCTGAATACGCACTTCTGATGATCCGCGGGGAAAGGCAACTTTCCCCGTAGTTCAGCTTATTTCCTTGCGGTAAGCCATTGATAAAAATTCACTATCGGCTGAGTGAGAAACGCCAGCGGGCGCTCTGCCGATTTTTTTAATGCGACCAGCTCCTGCAGGCGTTCATCCTGTTCCAGCACACACTTTTCCAGCCTGGCTTCGTTGGGTCTGCTGCTGCCGTGATGCTGATACCATAATTGATACATCGTTGATTGTTGTTTAATATCTTTCGCCATTTCGCCTCCCGCAGATATGGGGTGCAGATGTTGCAGATTGCCGTTGAAAGTATTGAGATCATTGGGCAGCAGGTCAGTATGGTTGGCGATATCAAGCGCAATTGGCTTGCTATTCTTGTTCTGCAATAACTGATTATAACAATCCCCACACTTCGCCCGCTCTTGCCGTGTGTAGTCGATCATCTGCTGGCTGGTAGTGCTGATTAGCGTCAACGGATCACCTGCAATGCGGCCGGGAATATCGTCAGCTGTACACTGATGTACAAACAGCGTTCTGAGAGATTCCAGGATATCCAGCTGCTGCCAATTTTGCTCCTGGTCCGCACCAACTAACAGTTTACCCGCCTGTTGCGCGTAGAGACCGATATAAGTCTCGCATTGTTGGTGCTTTTCCAGCTTCGCGTTGAGCGCTTCGACGCATGCTGTGGCCTGACTGGTCAGACTGTAATATGCTCCCCGGGAAAATTGGGGCGAAGGCATTGCCTGAAAATTAGTGACATTGCGTAGCGCGCCAGACCATGTCGCAACCTTTCTGACGGATGTAAGGTTAACGAAGGTCAGGTTATTACCAGGTGAAGTTATTTCCATTTATCTTCCTCTCGTAAATATTTTCTGTGTTGATAATGACAATCCTTGTGGCTGAGCGGCGGAGATGATCCCTGCGACAACGAACACTGGTCCGGCGTTTGCTGCTTACCTTCTGTGGTGGCCGGCGTAGTGCCGTTGGCTCTGTGTACTTGCGCGCGTATTAACTCGACCACTGAAGGGGGTGGGAACATATCATTTATCACCGCCCGCCCTAAATATTCCCAGTTAGCATTACTGGTTGAGTCAGTTGGAAAATACCAGTAATTAGTGGTTCTTAACAGAAAGAATTCGCGGGTGTTATTGTAGGGATTGTCATACATATAGACATCGCCAATATTACCGCGCAAATTGCTGCCATCCCATAAACAGGGAATTTGCAACAGGCTGCCGTTTAGCGCGGTGGCGAACAGGCGGTATCGTGGTTGCGAGAGGTCAAACGATAATCCACCCGCAGGAACGCCCCCTTCATATCGCCAGTGAATATACACGGCTTTCCAGTCGCTGTTCTCCATCCGCGGCAAAGGGAATAATCCATAGGCCGCATTTCTTTTTCTCTGAAAATAATACCAAACATTATCATAATAAGTGTGGTAAAAATCCCCTTCACGACTCCATTCGTCGAAATAGCCCCATACCTTGACGCCATAGCTAAAATTAATACTGACGTCGCGAAAGTAATTTCCATGGATACAGTTATCGACTAACCTTTGCCGTAATGACCAGTCAGTATTAATAATATTAAAGCGTTGAATATAACTATTTTGATCGGTTGAATAGAACCATTCGCGAATTTTTGATGAAAAATCATCCGGAACATGGAATGGCAGAACGTATTTAGCGCATTGTACCGCGCGCAACTCCCAGTCAGGTTTTTGCTCACGTCCAGGCAATCCATCCATCCATCTTTTTAGCGCGGCTGTGGTGATCAGATTATTACCGTGCCACAGCCGGTTCACATCGTTCCAGAACATCGTGTCCCGATGGCGATCGCCCCAGGCAATCACCACCCGACGTGGTGTCGCCCAGATATCACGTATACGCAGATTGGCCATGCCTGAAGGGATAATCCGTCCTTCACCCAGCGTCTGCTTAATCAACGACGCCAGTTCAGCGTATGCACTGTCCGTGAAATTTGAAAGATTATGGAAATTAAGAATAATAATTTCCAGCGGATAGTTGAAAAGAAAGGCATTGATGGCATCAAGAATGTCGGTTTTAATCGTGCGCCCGGAAGTGATATCGCCATGGTGAATAATAAAACGTCGCGGATCGCCTGCCGGGTAACCTGAATAAAATCGTGCGCGGATATCCAGCACCCGAATGCCCCAGTAAAGCTGCCGGTAAGGGGCTAAATCCTGACAGGTGGTATTCGACGAGGTATAGGGCGCTTGCTTATCCGATCCTGAGTTATGGCTGCCGGGCAGTAACAAGTCCTGGATGCGCAAACGGGAGAGTCCACTGTATCTCTCCATCCAGTTGTGGCGAACGTTATTGGGCGAGCAGACACCGGTTTCAATATTACCGCCGGGGCAACCGGAGCGCAGAGTTTCATCTTCCTCCAGTTCGTCATCGCCTGACTCATCGTCGCCATTCGGCCAGTCGTCGGCATTACACGGCATACCGGCATTTTCATCTTCTGTTAATGTGTAAGCCGCATACTCCCGATCGATTTGCAACATCTCCCGTTTTGCATAATTGTCGTCAAACTCACACAAATGACCGTATTCATCCAGATCGCCATATAGCACATCATATTGAATAGCGTGATGTTTCAGTTCAGAAAGGGTGTGTATTTTTGTCGCCATTTTATCACCTCGCTTTAACGCTCTGAGGAAACTTATTGCGATAATGTTGTCCGCTAATATTTTAATTAACTAACCTGAAATGGATTTAGTCTGTGACGGGAAAGGGAAAATATAATTAACCGCTGGCAGGCGATTAACAGAATAGTCAGGTTATCACTGGCTCTTCTTTATGCAGGAAAACTATTTTGGTGGTTTCAGTCTGGTTGTTTTATTGAGGCCAGCAGGGTGGGGGGCTGGGAATATTCCGAAATACGCTCTGCCGAAGCGGCGGAGAAAATACTTTTTTACGGTTTGTATCGCCCGGAAATGTTACATGCGCCTTTTGCCATGACCGTATTTGCTATTAAAAAGCAAATAAGGTTACAGCGTAGTGGGCAGCCAGCAGCGGGCAGAGAGTCCGCTACGATCTTCGCGATTTTTAAGTTCAAGTTTACCGCGATGCAGCTGCACAATACGCATCACGATATTTAATCCTAAACCACTGCCGCCGTAGCGCTGATCCATGCGCCGGAAGGCTTTGGTCAACTCCTGCGTCGCACTTTCCTCAATGCCCGGGCCTTCATCATGCACCACCAGCACCACACCCTGCTGCTGCTGCGCCAGCTCAACACTGATATGGCTACCAACCGGGCTGTAACGCGAGGCATTCTCCAGCAGATTACGCAGCATTAAACGAATCAATACCGCATCCCCCTGCACCGTCAGCGAGGTGGTCTGCGGCCATTGCAGACTCTGTTCGCGCTGCGCCATCAGCTCATTCATCTCTTGCTGTAACGGCAGAATAATATCCTGGCTGATATTCAGCGTCTGGTAGTGACCACTGGCTAACGCCTGGCCGGCACGTGACAGCATCAGCAGTTGTTCAATCACATGCATCAGTTGATCAATGCGCGCCACCAGCATCGCACCCTGCTTCACGCCATCCTGTTGCAGCAGTTCCAGGTGCAAACGCAATCCGGCCAGCGGCGTGCGCAGCTCATGGGCAGCGTCGGCGGTAAACAGCCGCTCCTGTTGCAGCGTATGGTCGAGACGACCCAGCAACTGGTTCAGAGAACCGGTGACCGCGACGATCTCATCCATATCGGAGTAAAGCGGCAGTGGGGTGAGATTATCGGCGGAGCGTTCGGCGAGGCTGTGTTGCAGTGATTTCAGTGGACGGATAATCCAGCTGATCGCCCAGAAAGAGAGCAGCAGCGTAAAGCACACCATCACCAGTGAAGGCAGTAACAGTGAGGCGATGGCTTCACGAATCTCATTTTCTACCTGCTGATTGCGGGCTTTGGCGGAGAGGGTTTCATTTACCAGAAAGCTAATCTGCTCGCGGCTTTCATGCCACAGCCAGATGGCGCTCATCAGCTGGCAGGTCAGCAGTATCAGCGCCAGCATCATCAGCAAACGCCGACGCATGCTGTTCATGCGCGTTCTTCCAGCCGGTAGCCGACGCCGCGCACGGTTCTGATCCGGTCTTTACCCAGCTTGCGGCGCAGATTATGGATATGCACTTCAAGAGTGTTAGAACCGGTATCATCCTGCCAGCTATAGAGATCCTGCTGCAGTGTCTCACGATGGACGGTTTCACCAATGCGCATTAACAGACGAGTGAGCAGTGCAAACTCTTTCGGTGTGATTTCAACCGGTTGCTGTTCAACAAATACCTGCTGCGAGGAGAGATTTAACGCCAGGTCGCCATGCAGCAGCTGATTATCGCTGCGTCCCTGATAGCGGCGGATCAACGCCCGCGCCCGCGCTTTCAGCTCGGCCAGCGCAAACGGTTTAATCAGATAGTCATCTGCGCCAGCATCGAGGCCGTTAACGCGATCTTCCAGCGCATCACGCGCCGTCAGGATCAGCACCGGCAGGTCAATCCCCTCGCGACGCCACTGACGCAGCAGTTCGGCGCCATCGCGGTCCGGCAGACCTAAATCGAGCACAATCAGACTGTACTGCGCACTGTGCAGCAATGCGTTGCCCTGCGCGGCGCTGGCCGCGCAATCCACGGCATAGCCTTCGCCACTCATGGCAAGGGCAACACCTTCCTGCAACAACAAATCATCTTCAATAATCAGTACTTTCATCAGCACTCAGTTATTTTGATAAATATCTTTATAGAGACGGCTCTCAAAGCGCACCAGTGGAATACGGCGCTGGCGCTGATCCTGCGGTGGAACCGCATAGCCAGAGAGGAACTGGACAAAAGCCACCCGCTGACCGCTGGCGGTAGTCAGGAATCCTGCCAGATTATAGACGCCCTGCAATGAACCGGTTTTTGCCGAGAGCTTGCCATCGACGCCCGCCTCATGCAGACCGCCGCGATAGCGTAAGGTGCCATCATAACCTGATAGCGGCAGCATGGAGATAATATTCAGCTGCTGATCGTTCTGCGCAATATATTGCAATACCTGCATCATGGTGGCCGGAGAGATTAAATCGTGGCGCGACAGACCAGAACCATCCACCTGAATGCTGTTGCCGAGATCGATATTGGCTTTCTGCCGCAGGATCTGGCGCACCGCATCAGATCCCGCACGCCAGGTGCCCGGCACATTAAAACGTTCGTGACCGATAGTCCGGAATACTGTATCAGCAATCATATTGTCGGACTTTTTCAGCATGATTTTCAGCAGATCGCGCAGTGGCGCGGATTGCGTCTGCGCCAGCACGGTGCCGGCGTCATTTGGCCGTCTTTCGCGCACCAGATGACCACTGTAATCGATGCCGGCATCCTGTAACTCATCTTTCAGAATCGCCCCGGCGTAGCTGGCGCCATCCTGCACCGCGAAAGCCAGCGGCAGCGGATCGGAGCGCTGTGTCATACAGCCGGTAAGGGTAAAGCGGTTAAGTTCACCCGGCATCACATCCAGTTCGCAATATTGCGCGTCCGCTGAGCCTTTTGCCAGGGTGCGCACATCACTGAACATATTTACCGGGTAATATGAGGCAACGCGGATAAAGGCGTTATCACCCGGGTTTGGCGCGCTGTAAAGTGAGACTGAGAAGCAGTTGCGATCTACAATGGCCGCGCCTGGCGGGGCGCTGAAGCACTGGGTCATATCATTCCACGGCCAGCCCGGCGCTTTATCATGGCTGGCGAATACCGAGGTATCGATAACCAGATTGCCCTGAATATGCTGTACACCCTGTTTCTTTAATACCGCGACCATATTGCGCAGATCCTGACGTGTCAGCGTCGGATCGCCGCCAAAACGCGCAATCAGATCGCCACGCAGGGTGCCATCAGCCAGTGAGCCTTTGCTCTCCAGGGTGGTGTGGAAACGGTAGTCCGGACCCAGTTGCAGCAGTGCTGCCAGTGCAGTGACCACTTTCATGGTACTGGCCGGCAGCGCCATCTGTTGACCGTGATAATCAATAATCGGCGTGGTTGCGCCTGTTTTCTGTACCAACAGCGCCAGATTTGCTCCATCAGGCAAATATTGGCTGTATTCTTCTACGGGCGCAGCGTTTGCTTGCAGCATAAACGCGAAGGTAAATCCGGTAACAAGTCGTGAAAATCGCATAATCTCGCGGTACTGACAGTAAACGAGCCGTCATACTACGGTGCATTGAGGTGCAAAGTAAACGATGACCCATAAGGAACTCTGGGTTAAAATACGTATCAAAATGCAAAACCGATCCTGACCCTGGGGATATTCTCCGGGTCAGGTTTCTTTTGTTTGCAATTCAGCAGTAAGCGCCGCAGAACGCGGTATCTGCAGTCACCCCGTCAGGATGACGACACTTTGAACAGGACAGATTACGAGGTATTGAGATGAACCAGATTCCGATGACGTTAAGGGGCGCAGAGAAATTGCGCGAAGAGCTCGAAGAGCTGAAAACCGTTAAACGCCCCAGAATTATTGCCTCAATTGCTGATGCACGTGAGCATGGTGATTTAAAAGAGAACGCTGAATATCATGCTGCGCGTGAAGAGCAGGGGTTCTGTGAAGGCCGCATTCAGGAAATTGAAGCTAAACTTTCTAATGCCCAGGTGATCGACGTCACTAAAATGAACGCCAATGGTCGCGTCATCTTTGGTTCCACGGTTAGCGTGTTAAACGTGGAGAGTGATGAAGAGTTTACCTATCGGATTGTTGGCGATGATGAGGCGGACTTTAAACAGAACCTGATCTCCGTTAATTCGCCGATGGCGCGTGGCCTGATCGGCAAAGAAGTTGACGATGTGGTGGTGATCAAAACGCCAGGCGGCGACGTAGAGTATGAAATTCTGAAAATTGAATACATCTGACGGCCGGACTGATTGACCCATCGATTGTAAAGAAAGGAAAAAGGCCGCGGTGCGGCCTTTTATCTGATGCAGGAGCATGGCACTTTTGCCATCTAATGGGCCTTGAGCACCGTGAAGTGCGTCTTTCAGGCCATTAACGCGGAATGGAAATTTTGCGTTCCTTTGATGGACGATACAGCACCAGCGTTTTGCCGATTACCTGCACGTTACTTGCACCCGTCTCGCGCACAATTGCCTCTACCACAAGGGTTTTGGTTTCACGGTCTTCCGTGGCGATTTTCACCTTGATTAGCTCATGGTGGGCGAGTGCTTGTTCGATCTCGGCCAGCACACCTTCAGTCAGGCCATTGTTGCCCAGCATGACGACGGGCTTTAACGGATGGGCCAGACCTTTCAGGTGCTGTTTTTGTTTGGTACTCAGATTCATCGTATTTTTTACTTACATTGGGATTGAAAACGGTACATTCTACCGCCATCTCGAGTGTATCACCAAACGGCAGAACCGTTTTGGGCGGTTTATTTATCGCTTATGATGAAGAATAGTTGGAAATTGTATGACTGGTAAAAAGCGTTCGGCCAGTTCCAGCCGCTGGCTGCAGGAACACTTTAGCGATAAATATGTGCTTCAGGCGCAGAAAAAAGGGTTGCGCTCGCGCGCCTGGTTTAAACTTGATGAAATACAGCAGAGCGATAAGCTGTTCAAGCCGGGTATGACCGTCGTCGATCTTGGCGCGGCCCCGGGTGGCTGGTCGCAGTATGTAGTCACGCAGATTGGTAATAAGGGTCGCATTATCGCCTGTGATATTCTGCCGATGGATCCTATCGTCGGTGTCGATTTCCTTCAGGGCGATTTTCGTGAAGAATTAGTGCTTAAGGCGCTGCTGGAACGCGTTGGTGAAGAGAAAGTTCAGGTTGTGATGTCGGATATGGCGCCCAACATGAGCGGTACACCTGCCGTTGATATTCCCCGGTCGATGTATTTAGTTGAACTGGCGCTTGAGATGTGTCGTGATGTTCTGGCACCTGGCGGCAGTTTTTTAGTGAAAGTATTTCAGGGAGATGGCTTTGATGAATACCTCCGGGAAATTCGCTCCCTGTTTACGAAAGTAAAAATTCGTAAGCCGGACGCTTCGCGGGCTCGATCGCGTGAAGTGTACATTGTAGCGACAGGGCGCAAACTATAGCCAAAATAACTGGAATTGCAGCAAGGCGGCAAAAGAGCGAGTCCCGCTGAGCTTACACAAGTAAGTGATTCGGGCGAGCGAATGCAGCCAACACAGCTGCGATTCCAAGTATGAAGGATATATAGTACCCTACGCTGTCTGTTAACACAGTTGTAATATGAGGTTAATCCCTTGAGTGACATGGCGAAAAACCTGATTCTCTGGTTGGTCATCGCAGTCGTGCTGATGTCTGTATTCCAGAGCTTTGGGCCCAGCGAGTCGAGTGGCCGTAGGGTTGATTACTCAACCTTCCTGTCAGAAGTGAACCAGGATCAGGTCCGCGAGGCACGTATTAACGGGCGTGAAATCAACGTAACCAAAAAAGACAGTAATCGATACACGACCTACATCCCTGTCAACGATCCCAAGTTGCTCGATAACCTGTTGACCAAAAATGTAAAAGTTGTCGGTGAACCACCAGAAGAGCAGAGCCTGCTGGCTTCAATCTTTATTTCCTGGTTCCCGATGCTGTTGTTGATCGGTGTCTGGATCTTCTTTATGCGTCAGATGCAAGGCGGCGGCGGTAAGGGCGCGATGTCCTTCGGCAAGAGCAAGGCCCGCATGCTGACTGAAGACCAGATCAAAACCACCTTTGCCGACGTTGCAGGTTGTGACGAAGCAAAAGAGGAAGTCGCCGAGCTGGTGGAATACCTGCGCGAGCCGAGCCGCTTCCAGAAACTGGGTGGTAAAATTCCGAAAGGCGTACTGATGGTGGGGCCGCCGGGTACCGGTAAAACCCTGCTGGCGAAAGCGATTGCTGGCGAAGCAAAAGTGCCGTTCTTTACCATTTCCGGTTCTGACTTCGTTGAAATGTTCGTCGGTGTGGGTGCATCCCGCGTCCGTGATATGTTCGAACAAGCGAAGAAAGCTGCGCCTTGTATCATCTTTATCGATGAAATTGACGCCGTCGGCCGTCAGCGTGGCGCCGGTTTAGGCGGTGGTCACGATGAGCGTGAGCAGACTCTGAACCAGATGCTGGTTGAGATGGATGGCTTTGAAGGCAATGAAGGCATTATCGTTATTGCTGCGACTAACCGTCCTGACGTACTGGACCCTGCGTTACTGCGTCCGGGCCGTTTCGACCGTCAGGTTGTGGTCGGTCTGCCAGATGTCCGTGGCCGTGAACAGATTCTGAAAGTGCATATGCGTCGCGTGCCATTAGCGACTGATATTGATGCGTCAGTGATTGCCCGTGGTACACCTGGCTTCTCCGGTGCGGATTTGGCAAACCTTGTCAACGAAGCAGCGCTGTTTGCAGCGCGCGGTAACCGCCGTGTGGTGTCAATGGTTGAGTTCGAAAAAGCGAAAGACAAAATTATGATGGGTGCGGAACGTCGCTCCATGGTAATGACGGAAGCGCAAAAAGAGTCAACCGCTTACCACGAAGCAGGTCACGCGATTATCGGCCGTCTGGTGCCAGAGCATGATCCGGTGCATAAAGTGACGATTATTCCGCGCGGACGTGCGCTGGGTGTGACTTTCTTCCTGCCTGAAGGCGACGCCATCAGCGCCAGCCGTCAGAAACTGGAAAGTCAGCTCTCCACGCTGTACGGTGGCCGTCTGGCTGAAGAGATTATCTACGGTGTGGAACATGTTTCTACCGGTGCTTCTAACGACATTAAAGTCGCTACTAACATCGCGCGCAACATGGTCACTCAGTGGGGCTTCTCGGAAAAACTGGGTCCATTGCTGTATGCCGAAGAAGAGGGTGAAGTATTCCTCGGTCGTTCGGTGGCGAAAGCCAAGCATATGTCAGATGAGACCGCGCGCATTATCGACCAGGAAGTTAAACTGCTGGTTGAGCAGAACTACCAGCGCGCCCGCCGACTGTTAAATGAGAATATGGACATCCTTCACGCGATGAAAGACGCGCTGATGAAGTATGAAACCATTGATGCGCCACAGATTGATGATTTGATGGCACGCCGTGAAGTTCGCCCGCCAGCGGGTTGGGATGATTCAGGCAGCACCAATAACTCAGATAACAGCGGTACGCCAAAAGCGCCGCGTCCGGTCGATGAACCACGTACGCCAAACCCAGGCAATACCATGTCTGAGCAGTTAGGCGACAAATAATTCAGATTTGTTGAATCGACTGACCCCCTGTAAAACCCCGGCGCTGACCGGGGTTTTTTTATGATGCCATGGTTATGTATAGTGCACATCGTCGGCACGGGCGGCGAGAACAGCGCCCCTACAATTAAATCGCGATCTTATGTAGGGGAGCCGTTATCGGCTCCCTTTTACCAAAGGAAAATCAAAATGAAGCTGCACGCCAGAAACTCGGTTTTGGATCTCTCTTATCCACAAGTAATGGGCATTTTGAATGTCACGCCAGACTCTTTTTCCGATGGCGGTAAACATAATTCACTGATTCAGGCGCTGACTCATGCCAACGAAATGATCAATGCCGGTGCGACCATTATTGATATCGGTGGTGAGTCAACGCGTCCGGGCGCGGCGGAAGTCAGTGTTGAAGAGGAGCTGGAACGGGTGATTCCAGTGGTGGAAGCGATCGCGCAGCGTTTTGAAGTATGGATCTCGGTGGATACCTCAAAGCCTGAAGTGATCCGTGAATCGGCGCGAGTGGGCGCTCACATTATTAATGATATTCGCTCGCTGCAGGAGCCTGGTGCGCTGCAAGCGGCGGCGGAAACGGGCTTGCCGGTGTGTCTGATGCATATGCAGGGTAACCCGCAGTCGATGCAGCAGGCGCCGCACTATGACAATCTGCTGGCGGAAGTCGATGCTTATTTTGTGCAGCAGATCGCACGTTGCACGGCAGCAGGCATTAAAAAAGAGCAGT
The DNA here is from genome assembly GCF_017875465.1 of Winslowiella toletana. Taxonomy (NCBI): domain Bacteria; kingdom Pseudomonadati; phylum Pseudomonadota; class Gammaproteobacteria; order Enterobacterales; family Erwiniaceae; genus Winslowiella; species Winslowiella toletana. The sequence continues at coordinate 1,795,641 of NZ_JAGGMQ010000001.1, read as the reverse complement.
TGCTGCTCGACCCGGGCTTTGGTTTCGGTAAGAATCTGTCTCACAATTATCAACTGCTGGCGCATCTGGCCGATTTTCACCATTTCGGTTTGCCGCTGTTAGTCGGAATGTCGCGTAAATCGATGGTAGGACAGCTGCTGAATGTCGGACCTTCGCAGCGTTTAACCGGCAGTATTGCCTGCGCGGTCATTGCCGCGATGCAGGGTGCGCAAATTGTGCGCGTACATGATGTTAAAGAAACCGTCGAGGCGATGCGAGTTGTCGAAGCGACACGATCAGCGAAGGAAGAGTAACGCTATGAGTAATCGTAAGTATTTTGGTACCGATGGCATTCGCGGCAAAGTGGGTGAAACACCGATTACCCCTGATTTTGTGCTGAAGCTTGGCTGGGCGGCTGGCAAGGTGCTGGCGAGTCACGGCTCAAAGAAAATTATCATCGGTAAAGATACACGCATTTCAGGCTATATGCTGGAGTCGGCGCTGGAAGCGGGTCTTGCAGCGGCGGGACTTTCTGCGGCCTTTACCGGCCCGATGCCTACGCCAGCGGTAGCTTACCTGACGCGTACCTTCCGTGCGGAAGCAGGGATTGTTATTTCCGCCTCCCATAACCCTTTCGATGACAACGGCATTAAATTCTTCTCGATCGATGGCACCAAATTGCCTGATGAAGTGGAAGAGGCGATTGAAGCCGAGATGGAAAAACCCATTACCTGCGTCGATTCAGCCGAACTGGGCCGTGCCAGTCGCATTGTTGATGCCGCCGGTCGCTATATCGAATTCTGTAAAGGCACCTTTCCAAGCGAGCTCAGTCTGAACGGGCTGAAAATTGTGGTGGACTGCGCGAATGGCGCGACTTATCACATCGCGCCAAATGTGCTGCGTGAACTGGGGGCAACCGTTATTGCCATTGGCTGCACGCCGGACGGGATGAATATCAATAAAGAGTGCGGCGCTACCGATGTGCGGATGTTGCAGGCGCGCGTACTGGCTGAGAAGGCCGATATCGGCCTGGCTTATGACGGTGACGGCGACCGCATTATGATGGTTGACCATCTGGGCAATAAAGTCGATGGCGACCAGATTCTGTATATTATTGCCCGTGAAGGGCTACGTCAGGGGCAGCTGCGCGGTGGTGTAGTGGGCACGCTGATGAGCAATATGGGGCTGGAGCTGGCGCTGAAGCAGCTGGGTATTCCCTTTGTGCGCGCCAAAGTGGGTGACCGCTACGTGCTGGAGAAGCTGCAGGAGAAGGGCTGGCGCATCGGCGCGGAAAACTCTGGTCATGTCATTCTGCTGGATAAAACTACCACCGGTGACGGCATTGTGGCAGGTTTGCAAGTACTTACCGCTATGGTGCGCAACCATATGACGCTGCATGACCTGTGCAGCGGTATGAAGCTGTTGCCACAGATTCTGGTGAATGTCCGTTTCAGTGGTGAAAGCGATCCGCTGGAAGATGCGACAGTAAAAGAGATCACTGCCGGTGTGGAGAAAGAGTTACATGGCCGCGGTCGGGTATTATTACGTAAATCCGGCACTGAGCCGTTGATCCGCGTGATGGTGGAAGGCGAAGATGAAGCGCAGGTCACCGCGCTGGCCCATCGTATCGCCGATGCGGTGAAGGCAGTCTGATCCTCCTTCCCCCGTCTGACGGGGGAAGGGACAGTTAACCGACCGTTTTTTCACCGTAAATCGCACTTTTGCGGTTTTTTTTCCGCAATCAGCTACGGGCATTGAAATTGCACTTGCGTGTACAGGGTCCTTTGGTTAGTATTCACACCCGCTTCAGGTGGGTAATGACGACAACATCCATTTGACTGGTGTGAAGCTTTTGATGTGCGGTAACCGCGCAAGGAACAGGTTGATTATGTACGAAGCTCTTCTGGTAATTTTCCTTATTGTGTCTATCGGCCTTGTAGGTCTGATCATGCTGCAACAAGGTAAAGGCGCTGATATGGGAGCCTCCTTCGGTGCAGGCGCTTCCGGTACACTGTTTGGTTCAGGCGGTTCAGGCAACTTTATGACCCGTATGACTGCAGTGCTGGCAACCCTGTTCTTCATTATCAGCCTGGTTCTGGGTAACCTGAACAGCAACAAAACCACCAAGGGCAGCACGTGGGAAAATTTGACCGCGCCAGCCCAGTCTGAACAGACTGCGCCAGCGAAACCGGCAAGCGATATCCCGCAGTAAGAAAGTCGTTACAGTTTTGTTTCGCTGCGACAGAAATAAAAAGTCGCCGACATTAAAGTCGTAAAAAAAATCGTAATATAGTGCCGAGGTGGTGGAATTGGTAGACACGCTACCTTGAGGTGGTAGTGCCCGATTGGGCTTACGGGTTCAAGTCCCGTCCTCGGTACCAAATCTCAGTATTACTTGCATTTATTGCATGTTCGGCGTAATATTCGCCACGTTTTCGGACGCGGGGTGGAGCAGCCTGGTAGCTCGTCGGGCTCATAACCCGAAGGTCGTCGGTTCAAATCCGGCCCCCGCAACCACTTTCCCTTAGAGTTCTTTTTCAAATATACTGTATGCATCGTATGGCGCATCTCAGTGAGTTTTGAAAAAAATTCTTTTGGATTGTGCCGAGCCGCACTTGCGGCGTACAGGGTCCAGTCGCATTAAGCCCCGAATTTTCGGGGTTTTTTGTTATCAGGCTATCGTAACACTGGGCTATTAGGCCCTTTTTTTATGTCTTGGGGGTGGCCTTGTCCACATTAGAGCAAAAATTAACAGAGCTGATTTCGGCACCGGTAGAAGCGCTTGGCTACGAACTGGTAGGCATTGAGTTTGTGCGAGCTCGCACTTCCACGTTGCGCATCTATATTGATAGTGAAAACGGTATCAATGTTGACGATTGTGCTGATGTAAGCCATCAGGTGAGCGCGGTAATGGATGTCGAAGATCCTATCACTGTCGCCTACAACCTTGAAGTTTCCTCACCGGGCCTTGAACGCCCCCTGTTTACCGCAGCACACTACGCGCAATTCGTTGGCGAAACCGTTAATGTCGTATTGCGTATGGCCGTACAAAACCGCCGCAAATGGCAGGGCATCATTAAATCTGTTGAAGGTGAAATGATCACTGTTACCGTTGAGGGTAGCGATGAAGTGTTCGCACTGACTAATATTCAGAAAGCGAACCTGGTCCCCCACTTTTAAACGTCCGGATTGAGGCTAACCAGGATGAACAAAGAAATCTTAGCTGTTGTAGAGGCAGTTTCTAACGAGAAATCTCTCCCGCGCGAGAAGATTTTCGAAGCGCTGGAGAGCGCGCTGGCCACTGCGACCAAGAAAAAATACGAACAAGAGATCGATGTTCGCGTTAGCATCGATCGGAAAAGCGGCGATTTTGATACCTTCCGCCGTTGGGTGATAGTGGACGAAGTGACACAACCAACCCGCGAAATCACGCTGGATGCAGCGCGCTATGAAGACGAATCTTTCGATCTCGGCGGTTATGTTGAAGATCAGATTGAATCTGTCACCTTCGACCGCATCACCACCCAGACCGCGAAGCAAGTTATCGTACAGAAAGTACGTGAAGCTGAACGCGCGATGGTGGTTGATCAGTTCCGTGAGCATGAAGGCGAAATCATCACTGGCGTGGTGAAGAAAGTAAACCGCGACAACATCACCTTAGACCTCGGTAGCAATGCGGAAGCGGTTATCGTGCGTGAAGATATGTTGCCACGTGAAAACTTCCGTCCGGGTGACCGAATTCGCGGCGTGCTGTACGCTGTGCGTCCGGAAGCGCGTGGTGCGCAGCTGTTTGTCAGCCGCGCCAAACCGGAAATGCTGATTGAACTGTTCCGCATTGAAGTGCCGGAAATCGGCGAAGAAGTGATTGAAATCAAAGCGGCCGCACGTGATCCAGGCTCTCGCGCCAAGATTGCAGTGAAAACCAACGACAAGCGTATCGACCCGGTTGGTGCTTGTGTTGGCATGCGCGGAGCGCGTGTTCAGGCGGTATCCAGCGAATTAGGCGGTGAGCGTATTGATATTGTGCTGTGGGACGATAACCCGGCGCAGTTCGTAATCAATGCGATGGCCCCTGCTGATGTCGCGTCTATCGTGGTGGATGAAGATAATCACACCATGGATATCGCTGTTGAAGCCGGAAATCTGGCTCAGGCGATCGGCCGTAACGGCCAAAACGTGCGTCTGGCATCTCAGCTGAGTGGCTGGGATCTGAACGTGATGACGGTCGACGACCTGCAAGCCAAGCACCAGGCTGAAGCACATGCAGCCATTGACGTCTTTACCAAACATCTTGATATCGATGAAGAATTTGCCACCGTTCTGGTTGAAGAAGGTTTCTCCTCTCTGGAAGAACTGGCCTATGTGCCAATCAACGAACTGCTGGAAATCGATGGCCTCGATGAAGATATGGTAGAAGCGCTGCGCGACCGTGCGAAAAATGCGTTGACCACTCTGGCACTGGCAAAAGAAGAGAGCCTTGGCGATACCAAACCGGCAGATGATTTACTGAATCTGGAAGGTCTGGAGCGCGCAATGGCATTCAAACTGGCGGCAAAAGGTGTTTGCACGCTGGAAGATCTTGCTGAGCAGGGTGTTGACGATCTGTCGGATATTGAAGGCCTCAGCGATGAGCAGGCCGGCGAGCTGATTATGGCTGCGCGCAATATCTGCTGGTTCGGTGACGACGCGTAATAACAGGAAGGAACAGCATGACAGATGTAACCGTAAAATCGCTGGCTGCAGAGATTGAGACTCCGGTGGAACGCCTGGTACAGCAATTTGCTGACGCAGGGATCCGCAAGTCTGAAACTGACTCTGTGACCCAGCAAGAAAAAGAAACCTTACTGACGCACCTGAATCGTGAGCACGGCAGCGTGTCAAGTAAACTGACTTTGCAGCGCAAGACGCGTAGCACCTTGAATATTCCTGGCACCGGGGGTAAAAGTAAATCGGTGCAAATCGAAGTCCGCAAAAAGCGCACCTATGTGAAAGGCGAAACTGACGCTGAACAAGCGGAAGCAGAAGCGCTGGCGCAGCGTGAAGCGGAAGAACAGGCTCGTCGTGAAGCTGAAGAAAAAGCTAAACGTGATGCCGCAGATAAAGCTAAGCGTGAGGCTGAAGAACAGGCTAAACGTGAAGCCGCCGACAAAGCAAGGCGCGAAGCAGCGGAAAAAGATAAAGTGAGCAATCAACCTACCGACGAAATTACCCGGGCAAATCAGTCAGATAAAGCCCGCCGCGAAGCCGAAGCTGCAGAGCTGAAGCGTAAAGCCGAAGAAGAAGCGCGCCGCAAGATTGAAGAAGATGCTAAGCGCGTAGCTGAAGAGGCCCGTAAAATGGCAGAAGAGAAAGGTGAAAGCTGGACCGTAGCGTCCGAAGAGCCTGAAGACACTTCTGATTACCACGTCACCACATCTACGCATGCTCGTCAGGCTGAAGATGAGAACGACCGTAAGGTTGAAGGTGAACGTCGTAGCCGTCCGGTGAAAGCCGTGCGTCAGAAAAAAGGCAATAAACACTCAGAATCGAAAGCTGACCGCGAAGAAGCGCGTGCTCAGGTTCGTGGTGGTAAAGGCAAGCGTAAGCCAAGCACCCTGCAGCAGGGCTTTAACAAGCCGGCGCAGGCGGTTAACCGTGATGTGATCATCGGCGAAACCGTGACCGTGGCCGAACTGGCCAACAAAATGGCGGTGAAAGGCTCCCAGGTCATCAAAGCGATGATGAAAATGGGCGCAATGGCAACCATCAATCAGGTTATCGACCAGGAAACTGCTCAGATGGTCGCGGAAGAGATGGGTCACAAAGTTACCCTGCGCCGCGAGAATGAGCTGGAAGAAGCGGTAATGAGCGATCGTGACACTGATGCAGCGTTAGAATCACGCGCACCAGTGGTTACCATTATGGGTCACGTTGACCATGGTAAAACCTCGCTGCTGGACTACATTCGCTCCACCAAAATCGCCTCTGGCGAAGCGGGCGGCATTACTCAGCACATCGGTGCTTACCACGTCGAAACCGACAACGGTATGATCACTTTCCTTGATACCCCAGGCCACGCCGCGTTTACCGCGATGCGCGCCCGTGGTGCTCAGGCGACCGATATCGTTATCCTGGTAGTCGCGGCGGATGATGGCGTGATGCCACAGACCATCGAAGCTATCCAGCACGCCAAAGCGGCGAAAGTGCCGGTTGTGGTTGCGGTAAACAAAATTGATAAGCCAGACGCGGACGCGGATCGTGTTAAAAACGAACTGACCCAGTACGGCATCATCCCGGAAGAGTGGGGCGGCGAGAACATGTTCGTTAGTGTCTCCGCTAAAGCTGGTACCGGTATTGATGACCTGCTGAACGCGATTCTGCTGCAGGCTGAAGTCCTTGAACTGAGCGCAGTGCGTCAGGGGATGGCAAGCGGCGTAGTGATCGAATCCTTCCTGGATAAAGGTCGCGGCCCGGTTGCCACCGTGCTGGTGCGTGAAGGTACGCTGAATAAAGGCGATATCGTGCTGTGCGGCTTTGAGTATGGTCGTGTGCGTGCGATGCGTGACGAATTAGGTCGCGAAGTGCTGGAAGCGGGTCCGTCTATCCCGGTTGAAATCCTTGGTCTGTCCGGCGTGCCGGCAGCGGGTGATGAAGCAACCGTGGTACGTGACGAGAAGAAAGCACGTGAAGTGGCGCTGTATCGTCAGGGCAAATTCCGCGAAGTTAAACTGGCTCGCCAGCAGAAATCTAAGCTGGAAAACATGTTCGCCAACATGACCGAAGGCGAAGTGTCCGAGCTGAACATTGTGATGAAAGCCGACGTACAGGGTTCTGTCGAAGCGATTGCCGATTCACTGCAGAAGCTCTCCACCGACGAAGTGAAGGTGAAGATTGTGGGTTCAGGCGTAGGTGGTATCACCGAAACCGACGCCACCCTGGCTGCAGCGTCCAACGCTATCCTGATCGGCTTTAACGTTCGTGCTGATGCCTCTGCGCGCCGCGTGATTGATGCAGAAAGTTTGGATCTGCGTTACTACTCCGTCATCTATAATCTGATTGACGAAGTTAAGCAGGCGATGAGCGGTATGCTGGCACCTGAGTACAAACAGCAGATTATCGGTCTGGCTGAAGTACGTGACGTGTTCAAATCACCGAAATTTGGTGCTATCGCCGGTTGTATGGTGACCGAAGGTAACATCAAGCGTCACAACCCGATTCGTGTTCTGCGTGACAACGTGGTTATCTACGAAGGCGAGCTGGAATCCCTGCGCCGCTTTAAAGATGACGTTAACGAAGTCCGTAACGGCATGGAATGTGGTATCGGCGTGAAGAACTACAACGATGTGCGTCCTGGCGATATGATTGAAGTATTCGAAATTATCGAGATCCAGCGTACCATCGATTAATGGTCGCCTGAAAAAGTGACTTATTTGGGAGGCCGTTGCGCCTCCCGAATTATTTGGAGAGTATTAATATGGCGAAAGAATTTGGTCGCCCACAGCGTGTCTCCCAGGAGTTGCAGAAAGAGATCGCGATGATTTTACAGCGTGAGATTAAAGATCCGCGTCTGGGCATGATGGTTACAGTGTCCGGCGTCGACGTCTCGCGCGATCTGGCCTATGCCAAAGTGTTTGTCACCTTCCTGAATGACAAAGACGAAGCGGCGATTAAAGCGGGCTTACGTGCGCTGGGCGATGCCTCTGGCTATATCCGCACCCTGCTGGGCAAAGCGATGCGTCTGCGTATCGTGCCTGAGCTGACCTTCTTCTACGATAACTCGTTAGTTGAAGGCATGCGTATGTCTAACCTTGTCACTAATGTAGTGAGAAATGACGATGAACGTCGTGCTCCTGCGGAAGAAGACAAGGAGGACTAAACCTTATGAGTCGTCCTCGTCGTCGCGGCCGCGATATTCATGGCGTGCTGCTGCTGGATAAGCCACAGGGCTTGTCGTCGAATGATGCGCTGCAAAAAGTAAAACGGCTGTATAACGCCAACCGCGCAGGGCATACCGGCGCGCTGGATCCGCTGGCAACCGGCATGTTGCCGATTTGCCTCGGTGAAGCCACCAAGTTTTCCCAGTACCTGCTGGATTCTGACAAACGCTACCGCGTGATTGCCCGTCTGGGTCAGCGTACGGATACTTCCGACGCTGATGGCGTGGTGATCAGCGAACGTCCGCAGACTTTCAGCCAGCCAATGCTGGATGCCGCGCTGGAAAGCTTCCGTGGTGAAACGCAGCAGGTGCCATCGATGTACTCGGCGCTAAAATACCAGGGGCGCAAACTGTATGAGTATGCGCGTGAGGGTATCGAAGTACCGCGTGAAGCACGCAGCATTGTGGTCTACGAGCTGAAGTTTATTCGCTGGGAAGGCGACGAGCTGGAGCTGGAAATCCACTGCTCGAAAGGCACCTATATTCGCACCATTATCGACGATCTGGGTGAACAGCTGGGTTGTGGCGCGCATGTGATTATGCTGCGTCGTCTGCAGGTCGCAACTTATCCGCTGAGTATGATGGTCACACTGGAGCAGCTGCAGGCGCTGGTTGAGCAGGCCAATGCCGAAGGCAGCGCGTCGGCGGATAAACTCGATCCTCTGCTGATGCCAATGGACAGTCCGGCAGCGGCGTTTCCTGAAGTTAATTTGCTGACCGTTGTCGCCGCTTACTTTAAGCAGGGACAGCCGGTACAAGCTTCTGGCGTACCGGCTCAGGGCTTAGTGCGCGTCACCGAAGGTGATGAGCGTAAGTTTATCGGTATGGCGGAAATTGATGACGATGGCCGTGTGGCGCCACGTCGTCTGGTCGTTGAATATTCTGATTGAGTCATTTGCCAACGCAGTTGGCTCAGAGTAGAATAGCGCGGCTTTATACCCTGGTACAGGTTACGCAGGGTATAACATTGGGTAGCTGAATTAGAGATCGGCGCCTGTAAATTTATCTTAAAATCTGGAGTTGTATTATGTCTCTAAGTGTTGAAACTAAAGCACAAATCGTTGCTGATTTCGGTCGTGGCGCTAACGACAGTGGTTCTACTGAAGTTCAGGTTGCTCTGCTGACTGCGCAGATTAACCATCTGCAGGGTCACTTCTCTGAGCACAAAAAAGACCACCACAGCCGTCGCGGTCTGCTGCGTATGGTTTCCCAGCGTCGTAAGCTGCTGGATTACCTGAAAGGCAAAGACGTTGCGCGTTACACCAGCCTGATCGAGCGTCTGGGTCTGCGTCGCTAAGTCTGAAAGGCTGAGAATCTGTTCTGAAACGTCCGTCGGCGTTAAACTGACGAAAGCACGGCTTGATGAACAGATTCGTGCGAGTTTCGCTAAAAGGGGGCCTTTATGGCCCCTTTTTTCAGAGCAATCGGCAGCATTATGTACCAAACTAATGTATTGTTGCTTAGTGTGATCTTCAGTTGCAGAGGTTCGCGCGGCTAATGAGAGGCTTTTATCCAACGGGGCGTGGATTGAAGGTTGTCATTAGTCGCGAGAATGCAAATGAGGATTGAAAATCCATGGCAGAGCACGATGAAAGTGTCTGCTTAGAGTAAAGGATATTATTTTGCTGAACCCGATCGTACGTAAATTCCAATATGGTCAGCATACCGTTACCCTTGAAACCGGTATGATGGCTCGCCAGGCAACGGCAGCTGTAATGGTAAGCATGGACGACACCGCAGTGTTCGTCACCGTTGTTGGCCGCAAACAAGCTAAACCAGGCCAGGACTTCTTCCCTCTGACGGTTAACTATCAGGAGCGTACTTACGCTGCTGGTCGTATCCCGGGCAGCTTCTTCCGTCGTGAAGGCCGTCCAAGCGAAGGCGAAACCCTGATTTCGCGCCTGATTGACCGCCCGGTTCGTCCGCTGTTCCCGGAAGGCTTCGTTAATGAAGTGCAGGTTATTGCGACTGTCGTTTCCGTTAACCCACAGGTTAACCCGGATATCGTGGCGATGATTGGTGCTTCTGCCGCGCTGAGCCTGTCTGGCCTGCCATTTAATGGCCCAATCGGTGCTGCACGCGTCGGTTACATCAACGATCAGTACGTACTGAACCCGACCAGTGACGAAATCAAACAAAGCAAACTGGATCTGGTGGTTGCCGGTACGAAAGGCGCCGTGCTGATGGTTGAGTCTGAAGCGGATGTGCTGAGCGAAGAGCAGATGCTGGGCGCCGTGGTTTACGGTCATGATCAGCAGCAGATTGTTATCGACCAGATTAACTCACTGGTTGCTGAAGCCGGCAAACCACGCTGGGACTGGCAGCCAGAAGCGGTTAACGAAGCGCTGACCTCACGTATCGCCGCACTGGCTGAATCGCGTCTGAGCGATGCTTACCGCATCACTGAGAAGCAAGAACGTTACGAAAAAGTCAACGTTATCAAAGCTGAAACTACCGCAGCCCTGCTGGCGGAAGATGAGACGCTGAACGATGGCGAAATCAGCGATATCCTGCATGCTATTGAAAAAGATGTGGTGCGTAGCCGCGTTCTGAATGGCGAGCCGCGTATCGATGGTCGTGAAAAAGATATGATCCGTGGTCTGGATGTGCGTACTGGCGTGTTGCCACGTACTCATGGTTCCGCACTGTTCACTCGTGGTGAGACTCAGGCGCTGGTTACCGCGACGCTGGGTACTGCCCGTGATGCGCAGAACCTGGATGAGCTGATGGGCGAACGTACCGACAGCTTCCTGTTCCACTACAACTTCCCTCCGTACTCTGTGGGCGAGACCGGTATGGTCGGTTCACCGAAGCGTCGTGAAATTGGTCACGGCCGTCTGGCGAAACGCGGCGTGCTGGCGATGATGCCAAAACCGGAAGATTTCCCGTACACCGTACGTGTGGTGTCTGAAATCACCGAATCTAACGGCTCTTCATCTATGGCTTCTGTCTGTGGCGCCTCTCTGGCGCTGATGGACGCAGGCGTGCCAATCAAAGCCGCTGTTGCCGGTATTGCGATGGGTCTGGTGAAAGAAGGCGAGAAATTTGTGGTTCTGTCTGACATCCTCGGTGACGAAGATCACCTTGGCGACATGGACTTCAAAGTAGCCGGTAGCCGTGAAGGTATCACCGCGCTGCAGATGGACATCAAAATTGAAGGCATCACCCGCGAAATCATGCAGGAAGCGCTGAATCAGGCCAAAGGTGCGCGTCTGCACATTCTGGGCGTGATGGAGCAGGCTATCAGCACGCCGCGTGGTGATATCTCTCAGTTCGCACCACGTATCCATACCATCAAGATCAGCCCGGACAAGATCAAAGATGTTATCGGTAAAGGCGGCTCGGTAATCCGTGCGCTGACTGAAGAAACCGGCACCACCATCGAAATCGAAGATGATGGCACCGTGAAGATCGCAGCAACCGACGGTGAAAAAGCGAAATTCGCTATCCGTCGTATCGAAGAGATTACTGCTGAGATCGAAGTAGGCCGTATCTACAACGGTAAAGTGACCCGTATTGTCGACTTCGGTGCCTTCGTGGCCATCGGCGGCGGTAAAGAAGGTCTGGTGCATATTTCTCAGATCGCTGATAAGCGTGTTGAGAAAGTGACCGATTACCTGCAGATGGGTCAGGAAGTTCCGGTTAAAGTACTGGAAGTAGATCGTCAAGGCCGTGTGCGTCTGAGCATCAAAGAAGCGACAGAGCAGCAGCCTGAAGCAGCCGCAGTTAATCCTGAAGCTGAATAACGATCGACCACTGAGCTCTCCATGTTCGCATGGAGAGCTGTTTCATCGCGAGGTCAGGACACCTTGTGCACGGCAGGCGGATGACAGGATGTTTATCCCAATGTTTGTTTTCGGGAGTGGGAAATGAAGCCTTTTTTGCGCTGGTGTTTCGTTGCGACAGCTATATCGCTGGCAGGATGCAGCAACTCTGACTGGCGTAGAAACGACGTTCTGGCGGTTCCGCTGCAGCCCACCCTGCAACAGGAAGTCATCCTGGCGCGCATGGAACAAATACTTGCCAGTCGGGCATTAACCGATGATGAACGCGCACAGCTGTTATATGAGCGCGGAGTGTTGTATGATAGTTTAGGTTTGAGAGCATTAGCGCGAAATGATTTTTCACAAGCGCTGGCGATCAGACCGGATATGCCGGAAGTATTCAATTACTTAGGCATATATTTAACGCAGGCTGGCAACTTTGATGCCGCCTATGAAGCGTTTGATTCTGTACTTGAGCTTGATCCAACTTACAACTATGCGCATTTAAATCGTGGCATCGCCCTGTATTACGGTGGTCGATACCCGCTAGCGCAAGATGATCTGCTGGCGTTTTATCAAGACGATCCTAACGATCCTTTCCGCAGCTTGTGGCTCTATCTCGTAGAACGTGAGATGGACTCCAGTAAAGCAAAAGTCACGCTAAAACAGCGTTATGACAAATCGGACCGGGAACAATGGGGATGGAATATTGTCGAGTTCTACCTTGGCGACATCAGTGAGAAAACACTGATGGAAAGTCTCAAGGCGGACGCAACGGATAACACCTCGCTCGCTGAACATCTCAGTGAAACCAACTTCTATTTAGGTAAGTACTACCTAAGTCTGGGGGAGAAGGACAACGCAGAAGCGTTGTTCAAACTGGCGGTCGCCAACAACGTAAATAACTACGTTGAGCACCGATACGCATTGTTGGAGCTGGCGCTACTCGGCCAGACACAAGACGATTTATCAGAATCTGACCAGCAATAGCTGACGAACTTTCTTTGCCTGAATTTCTGAAATGTCATCATCTTCACGGATGAGGGCTTTTTTGTTCGTCGAAACCACTAATTTGAGCCGGTTCACACTTTTTGATGAAAATGACTGAAAATTTTCACGACGAGTTATGTAGACTGGCCGCCGCAATTTAAGAGGCTTGTGTACTACATGACTACGATCGAAACCAATAATACTGCCATTGAAACCACTTTTGCTGACCTGGGCCTGAATGCCGCCCTGCTTGAATCACTGAATGGAATGGGCTACGTAAAACCATCACCTATCCAGTTAGAGTGTATCCCACACCTGCTGGCTGGCCGTGACGTGCTGGGTATGGCCCAGACTGGTAGTGGCAAAACAGCTGCATTCTCTCTGCCGCTGTTGCACAACATTGATAGTAACCTGAAAGCACCACAGATTCTGGTGCTGGCACCTACTCGCGAGTTGGCGGTTCAGGTTGCTGAAGCTATGACCGAATTCTCTAAAAAAATGAACGGCGTTAACGTTGTTGCCCTGTACGGCGGCCAGCGTTATGACGTTCAGCTGCGCGCTCTGCGTGCGGGTCCACAGATTGTTGTGGGTACGCCAGGCCGTCTGCTGGATCACCTGAAACGCGGTACGCTGAACCTGTCCAGCCTGCGTGGACTGGTGCTTGACGAAGCTGATGAAATGCTGCGTATGGGCTTTATCGAAGACGTTGAAACGATTATGGCGCAGATCCCGGAAGGTCATCAGACCGCTCTGTTCTCTGCAACCATGCCAGAAGCGATTCGTCGTATTACCAAACGCTTTATGAAGGATCCGCAGGAAGTGCGCATCCAGTCCAGCGTCACTACTCGCCCGGACATCAGCCAGAGCTACTGGACTGCATTTGGTCGTAAAACTGATGCGCTGGTGCGCTTCCTGGAAGCGGAAGACTTTGATGCGGCGATTATCTTCGTGCGTACCAAAAACGCGACCCTCGAAGTGGCCGAAGCGCTGGAGCGTAGCGGTTACAACAGTGCGGCGCTGAACGGTGATATGAACCAGGCACTGCGTGAGCAGACGCTGGAGCGCCTGAAAAGCGGTCGTCTTGATATCCTGATCGCTACCGATGTTGCGGCGCGTGGTCTGGACGTTGAGCGTATCAGCCTGGTAGTAAACTATGATATCCCTATGGATTCAGAGTCTTACGTTCACCGTATCGGCCGTACTGGTCGTGCAGGTCGTGCTGGCCGTGCGCTGCTGTTCGTTGAGAACCGCGAGCGTCGTCTGCTGCGCAACATTGAACGCACCATGAAGCTGACTATTCCGGAAGTAGAACTGCCTAACGCAGAACTGCTGTCCCAGCGTCGTCTGGCTAAGTTCGCGGCGAAAGTTCAGGTTCAGCTGGAAAGCAGCGATCTGGAACAGTACCGTGCGCTGCTGGCTAAAATGCAGCCGGAAGAAGAACTGGATATGGAAACTCTGGCCGCAGCTCTGCTGAAAATGGCTCAGGGCGAACGTCCACTGATTCTGCCACCAGATGCACCGCAGCGCCCACGTCGCGAATTCCGTGACCGTGACGATCGTCGTGATGACCGTCGTCCTGAGCGTGGTGATCGTGCTCCACGTGAAGCGCGTGGCGAACCTCGCGGTGACCGCGATGGCGCACCACGTCGTGAGCGTCGTGAAGTTGGCGATATGGAACTGTACCGCATTGAAGTTGGCCGTGATGATGGTGTTGAAGTTCGTCATATCGTTGGCGCCATTGCTAACGAAGGCGATATCAGCAGCCGTTACATTGGTAACATCAAGCTGTTCGGCACCCACTCAACTATCGAGCTGCCGAAAGGTATGCCAGGTGACATTCTGTCCCACTTCACCCGTACTCGTATTCTGAACAAGCCGATGAATATGCAGTTGCTGGGCGATGCGGTTCCACGCAGCAACGATCGTCCAGAGCGTAGCGGTGGCGGCGATCGTCGTCCTGCTGGCGGTGGTCGCGGTGGTTTCGGCGGCGGTGCTGGTCGTGAAGGCGGTCGTGATGGCGGCGCTCCACGTCGTTTTAACGATCGTCGTGAAGGCGGCGCAGGTCGCAGCAGCACCAGCCGTGGTCCACGTCAGGATGGCGGCAGCGCACCAACTCGTCGTCGTGATGCATAATCACTGACGCAAATAAAAAAACCAGCCTTCGGGCTGGTTTTTTTTTTGCCTGATTAGCGCCAGCCGCCAGAGGTCAGCAGCCGTTCGCCGCTGACATAGGTGGCTTCCTCCGAAGCCAGAAACAGCGCCACGCGCGCCACATCCTCCGGAATCCCAAAACGACCTAATGGCGTCATGGCGATAAGCTGCGCTTTAAACTCTGGTTTCAGCATCTGCGAAGCCAGCAGCCCCTCGGTGATAATGCAGCCCGGTGCGATAGCATTAACCCGGATGTTTTTTGGTCCCAGCTCACGCGACAACCCCTGAGTGATGCTGTCTATCGCTCCTTTGGTCGCTGCATACAGTACCGCGCCAGGCGCGACATTCTTGCTGCTTACCGCGCTCAGATTGATAATGCAGCCGCCGCCATCGCCAAAATATTCCACCGCCTGCTGACTGACCAGCAGAGTACCAAACACATTGACCGCAAATTGCTGTTGCATCTCCGCTTCGGTGATGTTGCTGAAGGGCGCCTGATGGAACATCCCGGCGTTGTTGACCACAATATCCGGTTTGCCATACTCGGCAAAGGCGACCGCAAACAGGCGTTTGACATGTTCGGCGCGTGAAATGTCAGCCTGAACGGCTATCGCTTCGCCGCCAGCCGCGACGATATCGCTGACCACATCTTCCGCGCCAACTTCATCATAAAGATAATTTACCACCACGCGCGCGCCTGCAGCGGCAAACATAATTGCAATGCCTGCGCCTATGCCTTTCGATGAGCCCGTCACCAGGGCGACTTTTCCTGCGAGTGCTTTCATCGTTTCTCTCCTGCATTTATTCGCTGGTTATAATGTCGATAAAATATGCGATCGAAGCCGGCAGAGGGGTTAGTGTGATCCTGCAAGCTTTTTGCACAATCCTGCAAACCTGTGCCGGAAGGATTCTCTCGCCGTGGGGTTTCAGTACAATAAGCTTTCTGATCACTATGACATCAGCAGGCTAATGGCATGAATATCCTCAGCCCTCAGTGGCAAGAACTGATTAACCTGATTGCCCATTTCGCCACAAAGGATGGGGTAGTGAATACGGCGATCGATTTTCTCTACTTTGGTCGTCGCTCGTCGCCCTCACAGCCGATGCATATTTCGCAGTGGGCCAGCTTTGCGCTGGTGGCGCAGGGCGAAAAGGCGCTGCGCCTCGGCGATGAGACCTATGTCTATGGGCCAGGGGATCTGTTACTGGCTTCGATGGATATGCCGGTGCGATCCTGCATCACCCGAGCCAGCGCCGCCGAACCTAATCTGGCGGTGGCGATCACCATCAATCCGCTGCGGTTGCAAAAATTTATCAACGTTATGCCCGCTGAGCTGCATTCGGCCGTACCGAAAATCGCGCGCGGCATCACCGTCAACCGGGTTTCTGAAGCGCTGCTGGATGCGGTAGTGCGCCTGATTAAATTGCTGCATCGGCCAGAGGATATCGCCATGCTGGCGCCGCTGATTGAGCAGGAAATTTTTTATCGTTTACTCACCGGCCCGGAGGGGCCGCGCTTACTGAATATCGCCATGGCGGAGCGGCCCGGCAACAAAGTGGCGCAGGCAGCCAGCTGGCTGCGTGAAAACTTCCATCAGCAGCTGAAAATTGATCAACTGGCCAGCAGTGTTGGCATGAGCACTTCGTCGCTGCATCACCACTTTAAAGCGGTTACCGCGATGACGCCGATGCAGTATCAGAAACAGCTACGGCTGAACGAAGCGCGCCGTCTGATGCTGCTGGAAAAAATGGATGCCGGCACCGCCGGTTATCAGGTGGGTTATCAGAGCGCATCGCAGTTCAGCCGTGAATACAGCCGCTTTTATGGCGCTTCACCGACGCGTGATATCAAACTGCTGGGGCAGGAATAGCAGGTGCTTCGGGCGAAGCACCTGTGAAGATTACAGCGACTGAGCCGCCTGCATTGCCAGCTCAAACGAGCGCAGACGCGCCTGCGTATCGAAGATCTGGCCGTTAACCATAATCTCATCCGCCTGGGTTTCGCGAATCAGGGAAGCCAGACCGCTGCGGACTTTTTCGCTGTCACCAATCACCGACATACTCAGCGCCTGCTGCACGCCATACTGCTCCGACGGTGACCACAGGTTATCCATATTGTCCACCGGCGCCGGTAAAGGGCCCGGCTTGCCGCGACGCAGATTGATAAACTGCTGCTGCATTGAGGTAAACAGGAAGCGGGCGTCACGATCGCTGTCAGCCGCCACCACATTGACGCACACCATCGCATACGGCTTCTCCAGCCGGGCGGAAGGTTTAAAGCTGTCACGATAGATCTGCAGCGCCTGGAACAGCATATCCGGGGCAAAGTGTGAGGCAAAGGCAAATGGCAGGCCCAGTCTCGCCGCCAGCTGAGCGCTATACAGGCTGGAACCCAGCAGCCACACCGGGATCTTCAGCCCAAGTCCCGGGACTGGCTGGACCGGCGGCTGCTCATCTGCATCGGCGTCAAACCAGTTCACCAGCTCAGCGACATCCGCCGGGAAGCTATCGGCCTGCGCGCTGGAGAGATGACGACGCAGCGCCATCATAGTGCGCTGGTCGGAACCTGGCGCGCGCCCCAGTCCGAGGTCAATACGCCCCGGATAGAGCGACTCAAGGGTGCCAAACTGCTCGGCAATCACCAGTGGCGCATGGTTGGGCAGCATTACGCCGCCGGAGCCCAGACGCAGCGTGGTGGTGCCGGCGGCCAGATAGCCGATCAGCACCGAGGTCGCCGCACTGGCGATGCCGGTCATATTGTGGTGTTCAGCCAGCCAGTAACGATGATATCCCAGCTTTTCAGACTGCTGCGCCAGCGCCAGTGATGAGTGGAAAGCGTCACGTGCTGTAGAGCCTTGAGGAATCGGCGCTAAATCGAGCACCGATAAAGGAACAGATTTTTTTTCAGACATGGGAGCTCGCTTTTTATCTGCGCGACGAACAGGTTCGCCTGCTATTAATAAATATCAGTATCTCAGTAACCCTATTAAAACTGTATTTATTTATACCGGCTTGACACCCTGTGCCATCACGCTGCCGCTACTCCTGCAGCACCAGCCCCGCCAGGTTGCGCCAGTAACCATTACAGTCATTGCGCTGCGCCATCATCAGAGGCGCCATGCCACGCTGGTTGGCACGGAAACGGTCAATTAACGCCAGTGTTTCGACACTTTCAGGCGACAAGCGCAGAATATCGACCATACCCTGCATCGAAACCTGATCGTTAGCCAGGTTGTAGCAGTATCCGCTCATGGTCTGAATGCCGTTTAGCACAAATACCTGCTGGTTCTCCTGCGATAACACGCGTCGACCCTGAGGATAGTTGATACAGCAGGTTTCACACTCATCTTTGGCGCGATTTTCCGAGCGTGCGGTAAAACAGCGGGCGGAAAGCGCCAGCGGCAGATGGCCATAACCCATCACTTCTACTTCAAACTGCTGGCGAATGCCCAGGCTTTCACTCTGCTGCAAAATATTCGCCAGCCAGTCGCGCGACAGTTCTGGCGGCATACACCAGCGGGTCATTCCCTGTTTCAGCAGCATGCGTAAGGTCACCGCGTTATAGCAGTTTAACGCCAGACCGGCGACAAACGGCAGGTTATGCTCCGCCGCAAGATTGACGGTACCGAGATCGTTGGCCTCCACCAGAAACTCGCCGTTATCGACATAGCGTTTTATCTCGCTCAGTTCCGATGGCGACTGCACCAGCGCCAGCGTGGTAAATACCACCTGTTTGCCGCTGTCACGCAGCATATGGGCGATATTCAGCCAGTCGCTGAATTTCGTGGCGCGACGTTTACTGCATACCGCTTCACCGAGATAGACAATATCCGCACTGCTGGCGGCGGCGGCCTGATAAAAAGCATTCAGCTGTGCAGTCGGCCAGTACCAGAGTACCGGCCCTAAGGCATATTTCATGGTTATTCCTACTGCCATTTACGGTGATAAGCGCCAAGTGTGGTCTGCGTGCCTTCCGACAACGCGCCCAGCGCCTCCATCCAGTGCTGTTCCACCTGAAAGTCATCCGGTGTCGCCTGGCAGCGATCGATCGCCTGGCGCCAGATGCGCGTGACTTCCGCCACATAGGCCGGACTGCGCTGACGCCCCTCAATCTTCACCGAGGCGATGTTGGCCCGCAGCAGTTCCGGCAGCAGCGCCAGCGTATTCAGGCTGGCTGGTTCTTCCAGTGCGTGATAGCGCATCTCATCGACGACATAGCGTCCTTTGCACAGCGTCGGGTAGCCCGCGTTCTCATCGGCGGCATAGCGGTCGATTAATACCTCATTCAGGCGCGATTCCAGCCCGGCGGCCGTCTGCTGCCAGCGTACAAAACGCGCCGGTGAGCAGGCGCCGACGGTATTAGGGGATTCGCCAGTCAGCCATGAGGAGAGGTAACAGCGGCCTTCCGCCATAATGCACAGGCTGCCGAAGGCAAACACCTCCAGCGGCACCGGGGTGACGCGCGCCAGCTGACGCACCTGATGTATCGACAGCACGCGCGGCAGCACCACGCGCGATACCGCAAAATGACGATGATAAAACTTTACCGCCTCCAGGTTAGTGGCTGACGCCTGCACCGAGACATGGCGTTCAATCTGCGGATAGCGTTCGGCGGCATACTCCAGCATCGCCAGATCGGCGAGGATCAGCGCATCTGCGCCAAGATCGGCCGCCATATCGACCGCGCGCTGCCAGCGCTGATAAGCGTCGGGATGCGCAAAGGTATTGATCGCCACATGCAGTTTGCGCTTACGCTGATGCACAAAACGCGCGGCTTCCTGCAAACGCTTTTCGGTAAAGTTAAGACCGGCAAAATGGCGGGCATTGGTATCGTCTTTCAGACCGATATACACGGCATCGGCGCCATTTTCGATGGCCGCTTTCAGCGCGGGAAGATTACCCGCCGGGCATAGAAGTTCCATGATTTCTCTCTGGAATAAGCAATAACAGTGAATGATTTTAGACGCGTGGCGCACGACAAATTTTGATTTAAGGCAGCGAATGGCGTATTGATTGTGCAGTGGTGGATTAAAAAGCTTAAGGTTCGCACTGTTCCTTGATCCTGCTGCCTGACGCAACGGACAGATATGGCAAAATAGCTGAAATTTTTTCGTAAGGAGTGTTAATAGTGTTGAACCAGCTTCGTGCACAGTGTGTACAAAAAGGCCCGCAGCTTCTGCGCTTTCCGCTACAACTCACCCCTTTCGCGATCAAAAAACGGCTATTGCAGCAGTTGCTGAACTGGCAATTTCATCATGCTTTGGCCGAAGGTGAGTTAAACTTTCTGGAAGGGCGCTGGTTAGGGGTGGAGATCCGCGATCTCGACCTGCGCTGGTCGGCCAGTGTGGTCGATGGCCTGCTGGCAGTGAGTGACTGCCAGCAGCCAGACGTCTGGTTCCGCGGTGACGCGAACGATCTGCTGCTGATAGCAGCGCGTAAGCGTGACCCTGATACGCTATTTTTCCAGCGTCGGTTGGTTATTGAAGGTGATACCGAACTGGGGCTTGAGGTAAAGAACGTAATGGATGCAATTGAACTGGAAATGATGCCAACGCCGCTGCGTATCGGACTGATACAGCTGGCACAATTTGTTGAGACTGGATTGAATAAGGACGCGAATTCGACGGTGAATCGCGCAGGTGCATCATGTTAATTCGGACAGAGATTGGAGTTGATGCTGCGGGCATCGACAGCCTGCTGCGCCGCTGCTTTGCCACTGCGGCGGAAGCGGAGCTGGTGCAGCAACTACGCGAAGACGGCCTGCTGACCCTCGGTGTGGTGGCGACCGACGATGAAGGCCAGGTATTGGGCTATGCCGCATTTAGTCCGGTAGAGCTGCAGGGCGAGGATAAACAGTGGGTTGGCCTCGCGCCGCTGGCGGTAGATGAAAGCGTACGCCAGCAGGGTATCGGCAAGCAGCTGATCTACGAAGGGCTGGATACCTTAAATGAATTTGGTTACGCCGCAGTAGTGGTGCTGGGCGATCCCGACTTCTATGGCCGTTTTGGTTTTGAACCGGCGGCGCGCCATCAGTTACATTGTAAATGGCTGGGCACCGAGGCGGCATTTCAGGTGTATAAACTGGCGGATGATGCGTTTGTCGGCGTGGAAGGGCAGATCGAGTTTTCGGCGCCGTTTAACCGCTTCGATTAGCCAGCCACTCGCTAAGGGATTCAGGCTGGCTGGCAACCAGTCTGATTTTATCCTGCCGTTTAAGCTGCTTGACCTGATACTCCAGCTTCGATGCGCTGGAGCGATCGCCGGCATCACAATAAAACATCAGCGCCAGTGGCCCCTTGCCGCGCAGCGCTTTAGCGCCTTTACCTTCCTGATGCTGACGCAAACGACGCGCCACATCATTGGTGATGCCGGTATAGAGCACGCCGCTGGCGGTGCGCAGAATATAGAGCTGCCAGAGAACTGGCGCGCTGTCGCTACTCATGGTTAATCTCAACTGGCGATAATCTGTTAGCATTGTACCCATAAAATCATCACTTTCCCCGGCCGTCACGGAGTCATTTTGTCTGAATCTGCCTCGCTTGCTGCTATTGGCCGCTATCTGAAAAAACAGCATGTGCTGTCACTGTGCTGTGGCGGCGCACAGGATCTCTGGTGCGCCAACTGTTTCTACGTATTTGATGCCGAACGGGTGGCATTCTGGTTGATGACCGAGTCTGCTACCCGTCATGGCGCACTGATGCAGCAGCAAGCGCTGGTGGCAGGCACGGTTAATGGCCAGCCGAAAAGCGTCTTGCTGATTAAAGGTGTGCAGTATCGCGGGCAGATAATGGCATTAAGCGGTGAGACCGAGGCGCGTGCCAGGGCCGCTTATTGTAAGCGTTTTCCGGTAGCCAAAAAGGTGTCGGCGCCGCTGTGGGAAATCCGCCTGGATGAGCTGAAAATGACGGATAACGCGCTGGGCTTTGGTAAAAAACTGTGCTGGCAACGGGATTAGTGGCCGGGCGAACCCGGCCTGCTGGCTTACAGACTTAAAATACGCAGTGATTCCCGGTTAAACGCCGGCAAATCTTCCGGTGTACGGCTGGTGACCAGTTTGTCATTGTCGACCACCACCTCTTTATCATAAAAATCCGCCCCGGCATTTTTCAGATCGATCGCGATCGCTTTGACTGCCGTCATCTTACGGCCACGTACGCCGCTGGCGCTGATTAACAGCTGCGGGCCATGGCAGATAGCGAAAATCGGTTTGCCGCTGGCGACAAACTCTCTGGTGAAGGCGACAAAGCGGTCGTCGCCCCGCAGGCTGTCAGGCGAATGGCCGCCGGGCAGCAGCAACGCATCGAACTCAGCGACATCGACATGATCTATATCCTTGTCGATTTTTACTGTCGCCTTACCCTGTTTGCCGGTGACGGTTTTACCCGCTTCTTTTTCGATGGTCACCACTTCATAACCCGCTTTGGTATAGGCATCAGCGGGAGAGGTAAATTCCGAGTCTTCAAATTCATCGGTGATTAGCACCGCAATCTTCTTGCTCATCTTTTCCTCCGGTTTATATTGAATTGCTGATTAAGCCTGGTTGAGAATCCTGAATTCGCAATAATAAATAATGATATAGACTGTAAATGTTCGTTTTTACAGCGGGTTAAAATCCACACGCAGAAAAGGAATGCACCATGAGCAGAGTACTTTTGACCGGCGCCACCGGTTTAGTGGGAAGCCATCTGTTGCGTTTGCTGATTGCCGAGCCGCGCGTCAGCGAGATTATCGCGCCAACGCGCCGTGCGCTGCCGCCAATGGACAAAGTCACCAATCTGGTGGAAGAGGATTTAACCGATGTGCTGCGTCCGCTGGAGGGCGCGCTGGACAGGGTTTTTTGCTGTCTGGGCACCACACGCAAGCAGGCGGGCAGTAAGGAAGCCTTTATCCACGTCGACTATACGCTGGTGGTCGATAGTGCGCTGGCTGGCCAGCGGCTGGGAGCCAGACATATGCTGGTGGTCAGCGCCCATGGTGCCAATGCCCGCTCGCCATTTTTCTATAACCGGGTGAAAGGGGAGATGGAAAATGCGCTGCGTCAGCAGCAGTGGCCGCGGCTGACGCTGCTCAGACCTTCACTGCTGCTGGGCGATCGTCCGGACAAGCGCGGTGGTGAGTCGCTGTTTGCCCCGCTGTTTAAAATCCTGCCCGGCAACCTGCGGGCAGTGGAGGCGCGCGATGTGGCGCAGGTGATGCTGCGCGAAGCCTTTACTGAAGGCGGCAGCAGTGTAGACATTATTGAATCGCGCGATCTGCATCTGCCTTAACGCAGATAGTGAATCACCTGATTGCTGCTGCCGCGCCACAGCAGCATCGGGTCATACAGCGCCTGCACAAACTTGCCGTCGATCAATACATCGATCTCTGCCACAACCTGCTGCTGGGCGGCAGTCAGCTGAGCGAGGGTATAGCCGGTCCACATCCAGATATCCTTGCCGGGACACTGGCGACGCACCCGCTTCAGCAGCCGCAGGATATCCGGCAGACTGGCCGGATGCAGCGGGTCACCGCCGGACAGCGACAGCCCCTGACGCGGAATGCGCCGATCGTTAAGATCGTTAATCAGCCGCTCTTCCATCTCAATGGTAAAGGGCACACCGGAATTCAGCCGCCAGGTGCTTTTGTTATAGCAACCCGGGCACTGATGTTCGCAGCCGGATACAAACAGCGTACAGCGGGTGCCGGGGCCATTGACGATATCAACCGGATAGTACTGATGAATATTCATGCTATGCGCCAGCATTACGGGTTCAGCTTGCCGGTCGCCATATGTTTTACCCGGCGTTTGACCTCTTCCTGCTTACCAGCGTTAAAGGGGCGCGCATCCGGGCTGCCAAGATAACCACAGACGCGACGTGTGACCGACACCCGACTGGCATTATGATTGCCGCATTTCGGGCAGGTAAAACCTTTGCTGGTGCAGTTAAATTCGCCGGTAAAGCCGCAGTCATAACACTCATCAATCGGCGTATTGGTGCCGTAATAGGGCACGCGGTGATAGCTGTAATCCCAGACATCTTCCAGCGCTTTCAGGTTGTGCTGAATATTCGGATATTCGCCGTAACAGATAAAACCCCCGTTAGCGACCGGCGGATAAGCGGCCTCAAAGTCGATTTTGTCGTAAGGATTAACCTTCTTCTCGACATCAAGATGGAAACTGTTGGTGTAGTAACCTTTGTCGGTGACGCCAGGCACTACGCCAAACTGCGCGGCATCAAGGCGACAGAAACGATCGCAGAGATTTTCACTTGGCGTGCTGTAGAGACTGAAGCCATAACCAGTTTCGGCCTTCCACTGGTCGACCGCGTCGCGCATCCGGCTGACAATCGCTACCGCTTTATCGCGCAGCGCGGCGTCGTCATACAGGTGGCGCTGACTGCCGCTCAGGGCGTTAATGGTTTCATGAATGCCGATATAGCCCAGCGAAATAGAAGCGCGGCCATATTTAAAAATTTCGGCAACATTATCATCGGCTTTCAGCCTTACACCGCAGGCGCCTTCCATATACAGAATCGGCGCCACCCGCGCTTTGACACCTTCCAGCCGCGCGATACGCGTCATCAGCGCGCGTTTCGCCAGCAGCAAACGTTCATCAAGCAGCGTCCAGAAGCGCGTTTCATCGCCCTGAGCTTCCAGCGCGATACGCGGCAGGTTCAGGCTGATTACGCCAATATTATTACGACCTTCATGCACCTGTTCTCCGTTCTCTTCCCAGACGCCAAGGAAGCTGCGGCAGCCCATCGGGGTTTTAAACGAGCCGGTAACCTTCACCACCTGATCGTAATTAAGAATATCGGGATACATACGCTTGCTGGCGCACTCCAGCGCCAGCTGCTTGATATCGTAGTTGACCTCGCCGGCGTGGCGGTTAACGCCTTCACGGATGGCAAACACCAGCTTAGGAAATACCGCGGTTTTATGGTTTTTGCCGAGGCCAGCAATACGGTTGCGCAGGATAGATTGCTGAATCAGGCGTGCTGACCAGCTGGTGCCCAGGCCAAAACCAAAGGTGACAAACGGCGTCTGGCCATTGGCGGTATGCAGGGTATTAACTTCATATTCCAGTGACTGAAAGGCGTCGTAACACTCTTTTTCGGTGCGGCTGTGGGCATAGCTTTCGGCATCGGGGATATGCCACTCGCGGGCTACCGCCTGATGTCTGGCAAAGCTGGCTTCGACAAAAGGCGCCAGTACTTCATCGATGCGGTTGATGGTGGTGCCGCCATAAATATGGCTGGCGACCTGCGCGATAATCTGTGCAGTGACTGCGGTGGCAGTAGAAATAGATTTTGGTGGCTCAATCTCCGCATTACCCATCTTAAAGCCGTTGTTAAGCATGCCGTTTAAGTCGATCAGCATACAGTTAAACATCGGGAAAAACGGTGAGTAATCGAGATCATGATAGTGAATTTCACCACGCTCATGGGCACTGACCACATCGCGCGGCAAAATATGCTGTTGTGCGTAATGCTTTGCGACAATACCTGCCAGCAGATCGCGCTGGGTGGGGATCACTTTACTGTCTTTGTTGGCGTTTTCATTCAGCAGCGCCGGGTTGCTTTGCTCAACCAGCCCGCGAATCGCCTGATTAAGTTTGCCACGCATTTCGCGCGCCACATCACGGTCATGACGATATTCGATATAGGTGCGAGCCAGTTGCGGATAACGGCCAGCCATCAGCAGATCTTCCACCGCATGCTGGATCTCATGAATATCGACACTACTGCGGCCCTGCATTTTCAGGCTTATCTGGCGAGCGACGGTCGCACAATAGTCGTCATCGGCAATCTGCGCCGCTTGCGCCGCGCCACAGATCGCCGCGCAGATGCGTTGCTCATCATAGGTTACCTGACAGCCATCTCGTTTGATTACTACTGTTGCCACCGCTGCTCTCCTTTTAGTGGGATATCTATATGTAGATAAGGATAAGCATATTAAGCGCTATATATGGTGTTTTGTTCGAAATTAACTGCATCTTTATTGATGCAAAGCAAAGATTGCCGGTTTCGGCGGAGGGATGACGCCGCCGCATCTGTTGCGACGGCGGCGGCGATAACATCAGGCGTTCATACCGCCATCGACATTGATGCCGGTGCCAGTAATCTGCTTCGCTGCCGGGCTGGCAAGGAAGGTTACTGCTGCGGCAACATCGTCAGCGGTACCGAAATGACCCAGGGCGGTAAATCCGCGCTGAGTATCAGCATTTTCGCCATCAGCCGGGTTCATATCACTGTCGGTGGGGCCGGGATGGACCAGATTAACCGTAATGCCACGCGGGCCAAGATCGCGCGCCAGACCGCGGGTCAGCGACAGCAGCGCTGATTTAGTCATCGAATAGACCGTCAGCCCGCTCATTGGCACGCGTTCGGCAAGACAGCTGCCAATATTAATAATCCGTCCGCCTTCACCCAGATGGGGCAGCGCCGCCTGAGTGGTAAGAATCAGGCCGCGAATATTGACGTTAATCATCGCGTCGATATCCTCCAGCGGCAGATCTTCCAGCAGGCCGCCGCGGGCGACACCAGCGTTATTAACCAGAATATCCAGGCCGCCCAGGGCTGCCACGCTTTGGGCTACTGCGCTGCGCGCCGCATCGGGTGAGGCGCTATCCGCCTGTATGGCAACGGCTTTACGCCCCAATGCTTCAATCGCGGCGACCACTTCCGCCGCTTTATCGGCTGATTTTTCGTAGGTAATCACCACATCAGCACCGGCTTCCGCCAGTGATAATGCCATTGCTTTGCCCAATCCACGACTGGCGCCGGTAACCAGCGCACGTTTACCTGAGAGTGCAGACATAAGTATTCTCCTGATTTATGTGTCGATCGATATACAATTAATCTACGGGTTGTTGAAGCCAGGCGTCAACCGGTTTATTATATCGATCGGCACAAAATGATAAGGTGAGGCAGATGGCACAACGTGGACGTCCAAGAAGTTTTGATCGTCAGACCGCACTTATTGCGGCGATGAAGCTGTTCTGGCAGAAAGGCTATACCGCCACTTCGATGGCCGATCTGTATCAGGCGATGGGGATTAACTCACCCAGCCTGTATGCCGCCTTTGGCAGCAAAGAGGATCTTTATCAGGAAGTGCTGGAGTATTACCAGCAAAGCGTGGCGCCGCTGATCTGGTCACCGCTGGAAACGGCCAGCAATGCGCGTGAAGCGGTACAGCAATGGTTACATTGCTCAGCCACCACACTGACCAGTGAAGACTTTCCGCCCGGCTGCATGATCACCCTGTCGACGGTGGCCAGTGAAGGCTATGAGCGCTTAGGCGAGCTGGTGAGATGCGCACGCGCGCAGGGCGTCAGTATACTGAAAGTGCGTCTCGATCAGGCGGTTGTCGCCGGTGAACTGCCGCAGACTATCGATACCGCCGCACTGTCACAGCTGTATATCGCTATTCAGCAGGGCATGTCGTTACAGGCGCGCGATGGCGCAACCACCACCGCACTGTTATCGATGGCCGATATGGCGATGGGGCTATGGCCGGATATCAGCAGGGCGGCGTAACTGCCGCCCGTCAGTGGCTAATACTCTTCATAGCCTTTCTGATACCACCACACCGCCTCATAGGGCCGCAGCATCATCTCGCCAGGGGCTGCGCGCGGCGAGGGATAGTTACTCATCAATACCTCCCAGCTACCGTCAAACGCATCGGGATGCCAGGATTGCGCTTCGCGACTCAGGTTCACCGCCACAATCAGCGTTTCGCCCTGATATTGCCGACGATAGCACCACAGATAAGGGTGTTCCGCCAGCAGATCCTGGTAATCGCCCCAGGTAAGAATGTAATGGCTTTTGCGCAGCTGAATCAGCTGCTTATAGGTGTAGAACACCGACTCTTCATCCGCCACCGCTGCTTCGGCGTTCACTGTGGCGACGTTATCGCTCATGCCAATCCACGGCGTACCCTCGGTAAAACCGCCGTTTCCACTGGCGTCCCACTGCATTGGCGTACGCCCATTGTCGCGTGATTTGCTGGCGAGGATCTCCAGCAGATTATCGCTGTCACGCCCCTGCGCACGCAGCTCGGCATACATATTGTGGCTCTCAATATCACGATAATCGATGATGCGGCTAAAGTGTGGGTTGGTCATCCCCAGCTCTTCTCCCTGGAAGATGTAGGGCGTGCCCTGCATACCGTGCAGCGCCATCGCCAGCAGCTTGGCCGACTGTACCCGATATTCACCTTCATCGCCCCAGCGCGAAACCACGCGCGGCTGATCGTGGTTACACCAGAACAGCGCATTCCACGCGACATCGTGCATCCCCTGCTGCCAGTGGGTAAAAATGGCTTTCAGCGCCACCAGATCGAGTGGCGTCAGCGTCCATTTTTGTCCCTGATAGAAGTCGACCTCAACATGGTCGAAGCTGAATACCATCGACAGCTCTTCGCCCTCCAGCGAGCCATAGCGCTGGCAGTGTTCAAGGGTGGCGGAAGACATCTCGCCAACCGTCATCAGCTCGCGTGGGCGAAACACATCGCTGCTCATCTCCTGGATATATTCATGGATACGTGGCCCGTCGGTGTACAGACGCAGGCCGTCACCGCCAATATCGTCAGGGAAATCCTGATGCTTCGACACCAGGTTCACCACATCCAGACGCAGGCCGTCGATGCCGCGGTCGGCCCAGAAATTGACAATCTGTTTCAGCTCGGCGCGCACGTGCTCGTTTTCCCAGTTGAGATCGGCCTGCTCCGGCGCCCACAGGTGCATATAGTACTGTGCGCTCTCCGCATGCCAGCGCCAGGCATGGCCGCCAAACTTCGAGCGCCAGTTATTGGGCGGTCCGCCTTCGGCATTGGCGTCACGCCAGATATAGTAAGAGCGATACGGGCTTTCACGATCCAGTGCTTCGTGAAACCAGTGGTGCTGGGTCGACGAGTGGTTAAACACCATATCGAGGATTACCCGCAGCCCGCGCTTGTGCGCCTGCTCAACGAGGTTATCAAAATCAGTCAGGGTGCCAAACGACGGATCGATGGCGGTATAGTTCGCCACGTCATAGCCGTTATCAACCTGCGGAGAAATATAAAACGGTGTCAGCCAGATTGCATCCACGCCCAGTAATTTCAGGTAGTCGAGTCGCTGAATCACACCCGCCAGATCGCCTGTTCCGCTACCGGTCGTATCCTGAAAGCTCTTGGGATAGATTTGATAGATAACGCCGTTCTGCCACCACGGTGGAATTTTATTCATTGCTCAATCCTGATTATCAGGGCGAAAAGGTCCACCCATTTATATAGACGGTTTATTAGTTTTCTATGCGTCCTTTAAGATTAGCTACTTACTGGCACTTAGAGGCCTTTGTCTCACGGGATCAGTCTGAAAATGTATTGCACCGGGTAACTGAAGCCGCAGAACCAGCCATTACACAAGGAGATAGCGCAGATTGGATGGCGAAAAAAGTTAAGTAAATCCGTGAATAAGGTTGTTGCAAAAATTTACGACCAGGCCAAATTTTCGCCATTGGCTACTTACTGTACGTCGCGAATTATGTTTTAAGGCGTTTTGCCTGATTTTTGGCCCGTTGTGTAAAAGGGCGTTTATGCTGTTGCGTCATACCTTGCTCGCCTTTGCGGTGGCGGAGCGCCTGTGGTCGGCGCAGGATGTCACCGATGAAGGCAATATGTCTCGACGTCTGGCGGCAGTGGATCGCAGGTCCGTGGTTTCGGCGCGCATAAGGTGGCGCAGATGCAGGCCACGCTGGATAAGGCAGCGTAAACGCAGGATGAAGTGGTGATAGCGCTGGTTTATCCGCTGGAGAAATTATTGCGTGCCAGTAAACAGAGCTGAGGGGCAGCGCGCGCCGCCCCATAATGGCTTAACGACGCACCGCGATCGCTTCAATCTCAATCTTCACATCTTTCGGCAAACGCGCCACTTCAACACAGGAGCGTGCCGGGAAGCTGGCGTTATGCTCGCTGAAAAAGGCTTCATAAGTCGCATTTACTGTGGCGAAGTCATTCAGATCTTTGACAAATACCGTGGTTTTCACGATATCGCCGACGTTAAGACCGGCCGCTTCAACGATCGCTTTCACGTTTTCCAGTGACTGGCGGGCCTGCGCTGAGACATCGTCGGCCACCGCGCCGGTTTTTGGATCAACCGGGATCTGGCCAGAAGTGATAATCATACTGCCAAGATCCACGCCCTGAACATAAGGTCCGATGGCGGCAGGTGCATTTTCCGTACTGATTTCGCGAGACATACCTTCTCCAGTTGTAGGGGCGGCGTTCACGCCGCCGGTGCTGATAATAACGCCTCCATTATAGGGACGCGCTCATCGATTACCAGTTCGCCAGCACCACATGATGGGCAAACTCTTTCTCGCAATATTTGCACTTCAGTGACACATCATCCTGACGTTTTTTCACCGCAAAGCTGGAGTTTACCGGCTCGCTGCGGCTGATACAGTTGCTGTTGGGACAGATCAGCACACGCTCAATCCGATCCGGCAGCGTCGGCGCGATCTTGCCGACCACTTCATACTCATCGATACGATTCACCGTCGCGTGTGGCGCATAGACCGCCAGCTGGTTGATCTGATCGTCGGTCAGAAAGGTGTTTTCGATCTTGATCAGATCTTTACGACCCATCTCACCGGAAGGCAGATTCAGACCGATAGTGATACGTTGATCGGTTTCCGTCAGGCGAAACAGGGTTAACAACTTAAAGCCAATCTGCGCCGGAATATGGTCGATTACCGTGCCGCGTTTAATCGCTTCAACCTGCAGTTTGTTATCGTGTGTCATCATCTTTCCCCTTACAGAACCAGTTCGCTATTCAGTACCAGCGCCAGCAGCGCCTGACGGGCGTAGATGCCGTTGCCTGCCTGCTGGAAATACCAGGCATGCGGTGTGGCGTCGACATCGGTAGTGATCTCATCAATACGTGGCAGCGGATGCAGCACTTTCATATTGTCACGCGCGCCGGCCAGGTCGCTGGCGCGCAGGACAAACTGCGCTTTCACATTGGCGTATTCTGACGGATCCAGGCGCTCTTTCTGTACGCGGGTCATATACAGAATATCCACCTGCGGGATCACCTCTTCGATGGTGTCGTGGCGGCTCCAGACGATCCCCTGCTCATCGAGCATATCGGTGATATAGGACGGCATCGCCAGTGCATCCGGGGCGATAAAGTAGAAGCGGTTACCGTCAAACTTCGCCAGCGCCTGCGCCAGCGAGTGTACGGTGCGGCCATATTTCAGGTCACCGACCATCGCCACATTCAGATTGCTCAGGCGGCTCTGGGTCTCCTGAATGGTAAACAGATCCAGCAGGGTCTGGGTCGGATGCTGGTTCGCACCATCACCGGCATTCAGAATCGGCACGCCGCCGGAAAACTCGGTGGCGAGGCGCGCGGCGCCTTCCTGTGGATGGCGCATCACAATCGCATCAACGTAAGTGCCAATCACCGAAATGGTATCGGCAAGGGTTTCGCCTTTTTTGCCGAGTGACGTGTTGCTGCCATCGGCAAAACCCACCACCGACGCGCCAAGGCGATGCATCGCCGTTTCGAACGACAGGCGGGTGCGGGTAGAGGCCTCAAAGAAGCAGCTGGCAATCACGTTATGTTTCAGCAGTTCCGGCTGCGGATGGGCTTTCAGGCTGGCGGCGGTGTTCAGCACCAGTTCCAGTTCTTCACGACTCAGATCGTTGATTGATATTATATGCTTGTGATACAGCGGATTGGCCATGTTTCACTCTCCTCTACGCGTGCCGAACGACGGACAAAAAAAAGCCCCTTCAATGAGGGGCTT
This sequence comes from Winslowiella toletana, assembly GCF_017875465.1. NCBI lineage: Bacteria > Pseudomonadati > Pseudomonadota > Gammaproteobacteria > Enterobacterales > Erwiniaceae > Winslowiella > Winslowiella toletana. The sequence continues at coordinate 1,764,067 of NZ_JAGGMQ010000001.1, read as the reverse complement.
TTTTAAGATCGGGTATGCAACGGAAGGAAAAAGCTGCACCGTCTGCAAGCAGACGTGGTCGAGCGATAGTGTCAAAGGTGCTCAGATGCATACTTCCTCCCGGCAAACTGTCGGGCATTATACTGAACCTGGATTTGGCAGCAAGCGAAAATCACTGGCGACGTAACCGTTTGCTGCGCCGGTTTCAGGGCAGTTGCGCCAGGGTGGCCACCATCACCGCTTTGATGGTATGCAGACGGTTTTCCGCCTGATCGAAGACGATACTGTGGGCCGATTCAAACACTTCATCGGTGACTTCCATCCCGCCATGCAGGCCATACTGTTCCGCCATCTGCTGGCCGAGCGTGGTCTGATCGTCATGAAACGCTGGCAGGCAGTGCAGGAATTTCACCTGCGGATTGCCGCTCAGCTGTAGCATCGCCATATTGACCTGATATTTGCGCAGCAGAGCAATACGTTCCTGCCACACTTCTTTTGGCTCACCCATCGATACCCACACATCAGTGTAGATAAAATCTGCGCCGTTGACGCCTTCAGCGATATCTTCGGTCAGGGTAATTTTGCCGCCGGTTTTCTCCGCCGCCAGACGACACTCGGCTACCAGCGCATCTTCCGGCCAGCAGCCTTTCGGCGCTACCAGCCGCAGATCGAGGCCGACCAGCGCCGCCGCTTCCAGCATACTGTTGCCCATATTGTTGCGCGCATCGCCAACATAGACGAACGTCATCTCTTTGAGCGATTTTTGCGGCAGATGCTCCTGCATAGTGAGCAGATCGGCCAGCAGCTGAGTCGGATGGAATTCGTTGGTCAGACCGTTCCATACTGGCACACCAGCATGTTGCGCCAGCGTTTGCACAATTTCCTGTCCGTGGCCACGATACTGAATGCCGTGATACATGCGACCAAGCACGCGCGCGGTATCTTTAATCGACTCTTTATGACCGATCTGGCTGCCGCTCGGGCCGAGGTAAGTGACCCTGGCGCCCTGGTCGAATGCGGCAACTTCGAAAGAGCATCGTGTACGGGTCGAGTCTTTTTCGAAGATGAGCGCAATATTCTTCCCTTGCAGATGCTGAACTTCTTCACCGTTTTTTTTATCGATTTTCAGTGATGCAGCCAGCGCCAGCAGGGCGTTGATTTCCGCAGGGGTAAAATCGAGCAGCCTGAGGAAATGGCGTTGATATAACTGACTCATACAGCACTCCATGTGTCGCTTTGAAATGAATTTAAATTCAATTTAACCGTATGAATATGCATTTTCAACCCCAGGGCAAAGAAACTTTCTGTTTTGTGTAGTGGCGCGAACGGCGCTGTGGGAAAATAATCAAACTTACCGCCGCATATTTTGAGGAACAGAATTATGGCTTACGAACAATTACTGGAAGAGCAACGCGAAGAAACGCGACTGATTATCGAAGAGCTGTTGGAAGATGGCAGCGATCCTGACGCGCTGTATGCCATTGAACATCACCTTTCCTGTAACAACTTTGATTCACTGGAAAAAGTGGCCGTTGATGCCTTCAAACTCGGCTATGAAGTCGGTGAACCTGAAGAGCTGGAACTGGAAGATGGCACCACTGTAATGTGCTGCGATGTGATCAGTGAAGGCGCGCTGAACGCTGAACTGATTGATGCACAGGTTGAGCAGCTGGTTAACCTTGCCGCGCAGTACAATGTCGATTACGACGGCTGGGGCACCTACTTTGAAGATCCTGATGCACAGGATGACGATATTGAAGGTGATGATGTGGACGATGAAGATACCGGCGTTCGTCATTAATTCAGAATGCAAACCAGGGCGGCGAGAACGCCGCCCCTACAGATAATGGCTATGAACTATTCTGAACTGCTGGCGCCGATCCACGGCTTCCTGCACTGCCGTACGCCGCAGGCCTGGATTGACCAGGCGCGCAAGCCGGAAAATCTGGCGCTGCTGCTGACCGACCATCTGGTATGCGAACTGAAAGCGGCGCAGACCGCCATCTGGCTGATCCGCAAATATGTCGCCGATAAAGAGAGCGGTGAAGCGCTGCTGGCGTGGCTGAAGCCATATGAGAATTTCGTCCACAGCGAAAACCACGACCTGCAATTTCTCGACGCCCATAAAAGCCTGTCGAAAAGCGTGATTACTCGCGGCGAACTGCCTTACGCCGATGAGCTGGTGGAAAAGATGGTACTGCTGATCAAAGAAGAGCTGCACCATTTCTATCAGGTGCTGGAAATTATGCAGGCGCGCAAGATTCCCTATATTAAAATCACCGCCAGCCGCTATGCCAAAGGATTGCTGCGCGAAGTGACCACCCACGAGCCGGATACGCTGGTGGATAAACTGATCTGTGGAGCCTATATCGAAGCACGTTCCTGCGAGCGTTTTGCCAGCCTGGCGCCGCATCTGGATAAAGAACTGGAAAGGTTTTATCTGTCACTGCTGCGCTCGGAAGCGCGTCACTATCAGGATTATCTGGCGCTGGCCGCGCAGATAGCGCCAAAAAATATCAGCGCGCGCGTCAGAAAGATTGGTGAAACCGAAGCAGAATTAATTTTACAGCCAGACAGCGAATTGCGTTTTCACAGTGGCGTCCCCGTTGGGACGGCACAGCAGGGGCGACAGTGATGTCGCCCTTGTCGCTAACTCAGGCTTCCGCCAGTTCACGCAGATACTGAAAAATCTGACGGTAGGATTTTGGCGGCTTGTTGGCGGCTTTCTCTTTTTGCGCATTACGGATCATCGAGCGCAATTGCTGACGATCGGCATGCGGATAGAGCGCCAGCACGTCCGGCACTGCTTCATCACCCTGTTCAACCAGACGGTCGCGCAGTGCTTCCAGCTTATGGAACAGCGCAACCTGCTGGTTGTGGCGGTTTTTCAGCTTATCCAGCGCCTGACGAATCGGCTCTTCGTCGCGTGAACGCAACATTTTGCCGATCAACTGCATCTGGCGGCGGCGACCCTCTTTTTTAATCTTCTGCGCCAGTTCAATCGCGGCGCGCAGATCATCATCCAGCGGGATCTTATCCAGCGAGTTTTTACCGAGCTCAACCAGCTCGCCGCCGAGGCGTTTTAACTCTTCCGCATCGCGTTTAATTTCACTTTTACTGACCCAGATAATCTCTTCATCTTCTTCTTGCTGATTATCGGGTTCATCTTCGAGCCAGTCTTCGGGCTGCCTGGTCATGGTTAGACTCCAAAAAAAGAGGCACATGCTATCAGGTTATGCGCCTTGTGCGAAATTGTTCTCTGAGTCTGTTAGACTCAAATCATAACCCATTAATGATATGGCAGGCCGATGAAAGTAATCTCCCAGGTTGCAGAACAGCGTAAGACGCTTGAGCAGGCGGTCGCGCAAGCGCTCGAACTGGCGAAAGCCAGCACGGACGGAGCCGAAGTCGCGGTGAGTAAAACCACCGGAATCAGCGTCAGCACACGTTACGGTGAAGTGGAAAACGTCGAATTTAACAGTGATGGCGCGCTTGGCATCACTGTTTATCATCAGAACCGTAAAGGTAGTGCTTCCTCTACTGATCTTAGCCCGGATGCGATTAAACGCACGGTGCAGGCGGCGATCGATATTGCGCGCTACACCTCGCCGGATCCTTATGCGGGCGTGGCCGATCGCGATCTGCTGGCGTTTGACGCGCCGGATCTCGATCTGTTCCATCCGTCGGATCTTGATGCCGAACAGGCGATCGAGCTGGCTGCGCGTGCCGAGCAGGCGTCGCTGAAAGCAGATAAACGCATTACCAATACCGAAGGCGGCAGCTTTAACAGTCATGTCGGCATCAAAATTTTCGGCAACAGCCACGGTATGATGCAGGGCTACTGCTCCAGCCGCCATTCGCTCTCCAGTTGTGTGATCGCTGAACATGATGGCGATATGGAGCGTGATTACGCTTATACCATTGGCCGTGCGCTGGGCGATCTGAAATCACCAGAGTGGGTCGGTGAAGAGTGTGCGCGTCGTACCCTGTCGCGCCTGTCGCCGCGCAAGCTGTCGACGATGAAAGCGCCGGTGATTTTTGCCGCTGAAGTCGCCACTGGCCTGTTTGGCCATCTGGTCGGCGCCATCAGCGGCAGCAGCGTGTATCGTAAATCGACCTTCTTACTCGACTCACTGGGCAAACAGATTCTGCCAGAGTGGCTGACGATTGAAGAGCATCCGCATCTGCTGAAAGGGCTGGCATCGACGCCGTTCGACAGTGAAGGCGTTCGCACTCAGCAACGTGACATCATCAAAGATGGCGTGCTGCAGGGCTGGCTGATGACCAGCTACTCGGCGCGCAAACTGGGATTACAGAGCACAGGTCATGCCGGTGGCATCCATAACTGGCGCATTGCCGGTCAGGGCGCCAGCTTTGACGCGCTGCTGAAGCAAATGGGCACCGGGCTGGTGGTCACCGAGCTGATGGGGCAGGGCGTCAGCGGCATTACCGGCGACTATTCGCGTGGTGCGGCGGGCTTCTGGGTGGAAAATGGCGAAATCCAGTATCCGGTCAGTGAAATCACCATTGCCGGCAACCTGCAGGATATGTGGCGCAATATCGTTACCGTCGGCAGCGATATTGAGACCCGCAGCAATATTCAGTGCGGTTCTGTGCTGTTACCGGAAATGAAAATTGCCGGGCAGTAAATAAAACCCCAATTTTCGCATAGTATTATCAGGCGGCCCCGTTAAGGGCCGCCTTTTTTGTCAGCCATTATATAATTATAAGGAATGTCGTGATGCATAAGTTCTACAGAGCAATGTTAGCGGTAGTGCTGTTAAGCAGCAGTGTTACGGCACTGGCGCAAAGTCTTGAAGATGATATGGATATTCTGAAAGGCGCTTACCGTACCGTGCAGAAAACCGAAGATGCCACTGAGCTAAAAAAAGCGCTAACCGATATGCGTGCCGCGGCGGAAAACGCCAAAACGCAGACCCCTGACTCACTGGAAGGGAAGGCGGCAGACAGCGCGGAAATGAAGGATTATCGCGCCGGACTGGATACGCTGATTGGTCAGATTGATGCCAGTAAACAGCTGGCTGATGCCGGGGATATCGCCGGGGCGAAAGCTGAAGCGAAAAAGTTCGCCGATACGCGCGATGCTAATCATAAAAAGTTTCGTTAATAACCCGGGGCGGCATTGCGCCGCCCTTAATCCACGTCATTATTATTTCTTATACCTGCCGGCTCAACCACGATTACTTCCGTTTCTCCATCACGCCTGATGCATATATCGCCCGTCACAGGCGTCACATTGTGATTTATCTCTCATTTATTCCGCTGTATTTGCATGAAATAACGTTTTTGCGAGCTGACAGGCGGCCGCCGCGGCGATTTCCGTTTCGAAACGGAAAAAGTGCGTCTACACAGTAGTACCAGAGCGGGGTAATTTATTTTCAACGCGAAATATCAATATCGGGTCGTTCTGGCAAAGAGGTGTAAAGGTGAAAAACGCAGCGGTGGCGGTAAATTCTGCAGCGAGCACGGAAGCGATCCAGGCGCTGGCTGACAGGGTGATGGCGCAAATTGAGGCGCTGTTTAACGCGCAAGCCATTTATCCCAATGCGGTACAGCAGCAGATGCTGACGTCCCATGTGCGCGCGATGGCGCTGCGCTCGTTGACCGGCGAAGCCCTGCCGGAAGTGGAGGAGGAGCTGTTCGAGGATATCTCCCCTGAGTCGATGCAGCTGGCGCAGCAGGTGGTGGATCTGTTTGGCAACCTGCCGCAAGAAGAGGCGTGGTTGTTATCGGTGCACTTTGCTGTCGCTGAGGGAAACAACGATTTGTAGGGGCGGCGTTATCGCCGCCCGTACTAAACCAACAAATTTAAGGAATACAATATGTCACAAGTAACCGTAGTGATTGGCGATCGTTTAGGTAAAGGCCAGAAAGTGGCGACTGGTGTGGAAAAAGCCGGTGGTCGCGCGGTGGTGGTGCCTGGCGTGGCGGCGGATATGAAGCTGGGCGATGTGATGCAGGCGGAAAACGCCACTTTCGGCATCTCCTTCTGCGGCAGCGGCGGCGCCGGTGCGATTACCGCCCAGAACAAATATGGCTACAAAGCGAAGCACGGTATGCGTTCAATCGATGAAGGGGTGACCGCCATTAATGAAGGCTGCACGGTACTGGGCTTTGGCTTTATGGATAAAGAAGAGCTGGGCGAACGCCTGGTGCAAGCCTGGAATAAAAAACACGGCGGTTAAGCATGAAGGAACAATTCACCACTCAGGTCACGGTCAGCGGCAAAGGCGACAGCAAAGGCAAAGCCTTCGCCGATGCTCTGAGCCGCGTGCAGAGCAGCGTACTGCGTTCCACCAATAAGATTCTGCTGCGTATTGAACCACAGGACGTGCGGGTTATTCGGGCGCAGGAGAGCGTCAGAAAAGAGAAGTTTCTGTTCTTTTTTCTGGCGCGTGAGCGACGGAGCTACAGCGTGGAGCTGGAGATTACCGTCAACGTGACGGTGATAGATACCGATAAGGTTGAATTCACTTCTGACTAAAAACGTTGGCAATAAAACCAAAGGAAAGACTAATGTTTTTAATTATTTTGTTTAAGTCGTTAATCATCGGCGGGTTGGTGGGGGTGGGCGTCGGCGCAGGTGCGGCGCGTATGTTCCATGCGCCGACCACGCAGGGGATGGGCGCATTTCGTACGCTGGGTGAACTGAACTCCTGTGAAGGCGATCCCGCTTCTCACTTCTCCTTTGGTCTGGGTTTCTTCTTTAACGCCTGGGCATCTTCGGTTGCGGCGGGTTCTTTTACCCAGGACGTCGACCATCGCATTATCCCTAACTGGGGTGCGGCCGCGTTGATGGTGAAAAACCGCAACGTCGCGGAAACGCTGCACGATCCGAAAAAGATGGCCATTGCCTGCGGCATTATCGGCATGATTGTGGTCGCCTTCCTTAACTCTACCGCATCGGCAGTGCCTGCCGCATTGCAGGTCACGGCGGTGAAAGTGCTGGTGCCAGCGGCAAACCTGCTGGTGAATACCGTGATGCCGGTGATCTTCTGGCTGGCAGCGATTGATGCCGGTAAGAAATCTGGCTTCTGGGCCACTATTTTCGGCGGCCTTGCGCAGCTGATTATGGGCAATGCGGTGCCGGGTCTGGTGCTGGGTATCCTGATCGGTAAAGGCGTCGAGGAGAGCGGCTGGAATAAAGTCACCAAAGTGATGATGTTTGCCATCGTGCTGCTGTTTGTCCTTAGCGGCTTCTTCCGTGGCTTCGATATGAAACTGTTGCAGTCGTTCCAGCTGGGCGTGCCGGGCTGGCTCGATATGATTCACAACACCCTGAGCGGTAAGTAACGAGGAAGATGGCAATGAGTGATACGAAAAGTGGCTTCTGGTATGCCGACTGGTCTTTCCCGATTTTTGTTGGTCTGCTCTCCTCCGGGGTGTTTGCCGGTACCCATATGTACTATCTGTACGGTATCGGGGCGTTTAACGAAGTGGCCTTTGTCTCAATGCTGCGCGCTGGCATGGATACCGGGGTATACGGCGCGGTAGCGGCCTTTGGCGCCAGCTTCCTGTTTGCGCGCATTATCGAAGGTTCGCTGGTGGGGATCCTCGATATCGGCGGCGCAATTCAGACCGGTGTCGGCCTCGGCGTTCCGGCGCTGCTGCTGGGTGCGGGGATTGTGTTTCCGGTGGCGAACTTTGCCGCTTCACTGGTGACCGGTCTGGTTATCGGCGTGGCGATTGGTTATCTGATTATTCTGGCGCGTAAGTTCACCATTAATCAGAGTGACTCCACTTATGGCGCGGATGTGATGATGGGCGCCGGTAACTCCTCCGGTCGTTTCCTCGGTCCACTGATCATTCTCTCGGCGATGGCGGCCTCGATTCCGATTGGTCTCGGTTCGCTGGCAGGATCGCTGCTGTTCTATTTGTGGGGCAAACCGATTACCGGCGGCGCGATTTTAGGCGCCATGATTCTTGGCGCGATGTTCCCGATAGCGATTAGTTAAGACGTTGTAGGGGAGGCGTTCTCGCCTCCCTTGCTAAGGATTTGCACTTATGTTCGATCTGATTATCCGCAACGCGCGGCTCACTGATGAAAGCCTTATCGATATTGCGCTACGCGACGGCAAAATCGCCGCCATCGGCACGGTTGCAGGTGAGGCGAAGCAGCAACGCGATCTGGCCGGACGCTACTATCTTAGCGCTGGCTGGATCGATTCCCACGTCCACTGTTACCCGAAATCACCAATTTATCATGATCAAGCGGATGCGATTGGCGTCACCAGCGGCGTCACCACGGTGGTCGATGCTGGCAGCACCGGTGCGGATGATATCGATGACTTTTATCAGCTGACGCGCAGCGCCAGCACGCAGGTATATGCATTGCTGAATATCGCGCGCACCGGCATTGTCACGCAGAACGAGCTGGCGGATATGAACCAGATCGACAAAGTCGCGGTGCGTGATGCGGTGCAGCGTCTGCCCGGGTTTATCGTCGGTATTAAAGCGCGCATCAGCAGCAGTGTGGTGGGTGACAACGGTATTAAGCCGTTGCTGCGGGCGAAACAGATCCAGCAGGAAAACGGCGATCTGCCGCTGATGGTGCATATCGGCAATAACCCGCCGAATCTCGATGAGATCGCCGATCTGCTGACCTCCGGCGACATTATTACCCACTGCTATAACGGCAAACCGAATCGCATTCTGACCCCCGCTGGTCAGCTGCGCGCCTCCGTCAGCCAGGCGATCCAGCGCGGCGTGCGGCTGGATGTCGGCCATGGCAGCGCCAGTTTCAGCTTCGAAGTGGCGCGGGTGGCGATTGCGCAGGGCATTCTGCCGCACAGCATCAGCTCCGATATTTACTGTCGTAACCGCATCAGTGGCCCGGTGCATAACCTGGCGCATGTGATGTCGAAATTCTTTAGTGTCGGTATGACGTTGCCGCAGGTGATCGACTGTGTTACCCGCAAAGCCGCCGATGGCCTGCGCCTGAGCACTAAAGGCCGCCTCGCGGTGGGTTTCGATGCTGACCTGACTATTTTTACCATCAGAGAGGAAGCTCGTTCGTTTGTCGATTCCGCAGGGGAAAGCGTTCAGGGCGAGAAACATCTGGCGCCATTAGCGGCGGTTGTCGCGGGCCAGTGGATTGTGACCGAGGAAGGGAAGGGCAATCATGACTTCGATTTATGAAAAATACGATTTAAAACAGGTGATTAATGCCTCCGGACGCATGACCATTCTGGGCGTTTCCACCCCCAGCGCCTCAGTGGTGGAGACCGTCAATTATGGCCTGAATCACTACTTTGAAATCAAAGACCTGGTAAATAAAACCGGCGCTTATATCGCGAAACTGCTGAATGCCGAAGATGCGGTAGTGGTTTCCTGCGCGTCAGCCGGACTGGCGCAGTCGGTGGCGGCGGTGATTGTCAAAGATGATCCGTGGCTGCTGGAAAATCTGCACGCCGCGCCGCTGACGGTGCCGCACGATGTTGTGCTGCCGAAAGGGCATAACGTTAACTTTGGCGCGCCGGTAGGCACTATGGTGACGATGGGCGGTGGACGGCTGGTGGAAGCGGGCTACGCCAATGAATGTTCGGCGGAGCAGCTGGCTGCGGCGATAACGCCACAAACTGCGGCGATTCTGTATATCAAATCCCATCACTGCGTGCAGAAAAGCCATCTCAGCGTTGAGCAGGCCGCTGTGGTGGCGCGCAAATATGGCGTGCCGCTGATTGTGGATGCGGCAGCGGAAGAAGATCTGCAGTGCTACTACCAGTATGGCGCCGATCTGGTGATCTACAGCGGCGCCAAAGCGATTGAAGGGCCGACCAGTGGCCTGGTGATGGGCAAACAGCAGTATGTCGGTTGGGTAAAACGTCAGTCGGCAGGCATTGGCCGGGCGATGAAAGTCGGCAAAGAGGGCATCCTCGGCCTGACGCAGGCGATTGAAAACTACCTGACGCAGGAAAAAGTGAACGGCGCGCAGATGGTGGCGAAGATGACGCCATTTATCGACAGCCTGAATGGTCTGAACGGGATTACGGCGCGCGTGGTGTGGGACGCGGCCGGACGTGATATCGCCCGTACTGAAATCCATTGTGATGAAGCGGTGATTGGTTGCACCACCGGTGAGCTGGTGCAGGCGCTGAAAACCGGTGAAATCGCTATCTATTTCCGCGGCTATAAAGCCAATGAAGGCATTATCGAAGTGGATGTGCGCAGCGTAACGCCAGAACAGTTACATATCATTTATAGCTGTATTAACACCTTGTTATCAGGAGAGAAAAGCGCATGACGCTGACGCCAAAATTTTATCAGGATCGCGTTTGTCTTAACGTGCTGGCCGGTTCTAAACAGAATGCGCAGGCGATCTGGCAGGCGGCGGAAGGCCATGTGCTGGTTGGCGTGTTATCGAAAAACTATGACAGCGTCGACAGTGCGGTGGCGGATATGCGTGACTATGCGGCGCTGATTGATAACGCGCTGTCTGTAGGTCTGGGCGCGGGCGATCCCAATGAGTCGGCAATGGTCAGCGAGATTTCACGTCAGGTGCAGCCACAGCACGTTAATCAGGTGTTTACCGGCGTGGCCACCAGCCGTGCGCTGCTGGGACAGAACCAGACGGTGGTTAACGGCCTGATTTCACCCAGCGGTACGCCAGGCAAGGTAAAGATTTCCACCGGCCCGCGCAGTTCCCTGGCGGCGGACGGCATTGTGCCGATTGAAACCGCTATCGCGTTGCTAAAAGATATGGGCGGCAGCTCGGTAAAATATTTCCCGATGGGCGGCCTGAAATCGATTGATGAATTTAAGGCGGTCGCCGCCGCCTGTGCGCAGCATGACTTCTGGCTGGAGCCGACCGGCGGTATCGATCTGGACAATTACCAGACGATCCTGCAGATCGCGCTGGATGCAGGTGTCAGCAAAATCATTCCGCATATCTACAGTTCGATTATTGATGCCGAAAGCGGTAATACGCGTCCGGCAGATGTCGCTACACTGTTGGCAATAACCAAAAAGTTGCTGGCGTAAATCAGCGGGCGGCGTTCTCGCCGTCCGTGATCACCGATGGAAAAACGATGTGAGATTCCCCAATCAACGACTGGCACAACTGTTTGATGCGTTGCAAAACGAAACCCTGCCGCAGGACGAGCTGGCGCGACGTTTTGCTATATCGACGCGCACTGTGCGCACCGACATCACCGCGTTAAACCAGCTGCTGGCCAGTCACGGCGCGCACTTTGTGCTGAATCGCGGCGAAGGCTATCAGCTTAAAATAGATGATGCCGCACGTTACCGTCGTTTGTTAGAGGAATCGCCCTCACATCTGCGCGTGCCACGCACTTCTGCCGAGCGCGTACACTATCTGTTAACCCGTTTTCTGACATCCGCCTTCTCCCTGAAACTGGAAGATCTGGCGGACGAGTGGTTTGTCAGCCGCGCCACGCTGCAAAGCGATATGGCTGAAGTAAGAGAGTGGCTGAACCGCTATAATCTGGCAATTGAAACCAAACCGCGTTACGGCATGAAACTGTTTGGCAGTGAGGTGTCGATTCGCGCCTGTCTGACCGATCTGCTGTATCAGATCTCCCGGCAAGCCAATGAGAGTCCGCTACTGAATCTGGAAGCGCTGAACAGCGGCATGCTGGTTACCCTGCAACCCTTACTGCATCAGTGCTTCTCGCGCTTTCATGTGCGTATGACCGACGACAGCGAGCACTATCTGCGCATCTACTGTGCGGTGGCGGTGCGGCGCATCAGCGAAGGCTATCCGCTGTCCGATTTTAGCGCCGAAGATGTCGATGACGATGTGCGCGACGCGGCGCGTCATATTATCAACCTGATGCGGCCGATTACCGGCAAAGCGATTTCGCCCGCAGAAGAGGCGTATCTGCGGGTGAATATCGCCGCGCGACGGATCCAGGAGATCGCGCCCAGCGCCATCAGTCCCGATGACGGCGATGCGCTGGTGGCTTATATCCTTAGCTATATCAATAATCACTACAATTTTAATCTGCAAAATGATGCTCAGCTGCATGCCGACCTGCTGACCCATATCAAGACCATGATCACCCGCGTGCGCTACCAGATTAATATTCCCAATCCGCTGCTGGCGAACATCAAGCAGCACTACCCGCTGGCCTATGACGTCACGCTGGCGGCGGTATCCAGCTGGGGCAAATATACGCCTTATGTGATCAGTGAGAACGAAGTCGGTTTTCTGGTGCTGCATATCGGCGTCGGACTGGAGCGCCACTATAACGTCGGCTATCAGCGCCATCCGCTGGTGATGCTGGTGTGTGATACCGGCAACTCTACGGTGCGGATGATTCAGGCGATGCTGATGCGCAAGTATCCGCAAATTGTGGTGAAGAAGATTATCTCGCTGCGTGAATATGAAGAACTCAGCACCATTGATGAGGATTTTATTATCTCCACCGCGCGCCTCAGCGAGAAAGATAAGCCGCTGGTGGTGATGTCGCCGTTCCCGACCGATTACCAGCTGGAGCAGATCGGCAAGCTGGTGCTGGTCGATCGCACCCGTCCCTATATGCTGGAGAAGTTCTTCGATGCCAGCCATTTTCGCATTATCGATCAGCCAATGGAGCAGTCACAGCTGTTCCGTCTGTTATGCGATCAGCTGGAACAGGAGGGCTTTGTTGATGCAGCTTTCTATCCGTCAGTGGAGGAGCGCGAAGCGATTGTCAGCACCATGCTGGGGGAGGGGATTGCGCTGCCGCACTCCTTAGGCTTGCTGGCAAGGAAAACCGTGGTTTACACCGTGCTGGCGCCGCAGGGGATTAAGTGGGGCGATGAAACTGCGCATGTGATTTTCCTGCTGGCGATCAGTAAAACGGAATATGAAGAGGCGATGGCGATCTACGATCTGTTTGTCACCTTTATGCGCGAAAGGGCGATGACCCGGCTACGGGATAGCACCGATTTCGCCAGTTTTAAGGCGGTGGCGATAGATTGTTTGAGTCGGTTGTAGCTGTATCGATAACGGCATTCTGTGATCTTTATTGGTTTCATTGTGTATCTGTTTTGGTTACAATGCTTCTCTCAGAGCGAGTACTAAGGACAGTAAATGATTAGTAGCTTTCAGGATGGTGACGAAGGTGATCTGAGTCAGTTTTACCAGAGGGCAAGGAGAAGCGCCAGAATACCGGCTCTAATTGAGAAGCCATTAAGACGTAAGTTGTCATTGATTGCGGCGGCGAGCGAGGAAAGAGACCTGTTTAACCCTCGAAGTAACAACTATGAAAGGTTACTTGGGAATCTGGAGGGATGGTCCAGTATAAGGGTTAATATACAGTGGAGGTTAATATTCAAATGGCGGGATGGATACGCTTTTGATATTTACTTAGACTCTCATACATACAGGTAAGCCCAGGACGGGCGAAAATCCAACCTACTTTTTGCAAGTAACAGGTGATAATCATGGACACTACTACAGCAGAGCCAACATCAGTGGGTGAAATGCTGGTTGAAGAATTTTTAAAGCCCCTCAATATCACTCAGCAGCAGCTGGCTGAATCAATGGGTGTTTCACGCAAAGTGATTAGTCAGATTGTCAATGGCACTCGCCGTATCAGTGTAACTGAAGCCGCTCAGCTATCTGCTTTGTTTGAAATGTCGAGTGATTTCTGGCTTAACGTACAGGCTGCGCATGACCGATGGGAAGCCCGCATGCTGAGCGAACAAAAGAAATGGTCCCCAATTAACCTGGCATTTGCTGCTATTCCTGGCATTTAAACGACAGGAATAAGACAGAGAGCCATTCTCGGTTCCCTGAAAAGCAAAAACCCTGCCGAAGCAGGGTTTTAACCTAAAAAGTGAAACTGACCGATAAGCCGGGTTCTGTCGTGGACAGTCATTCATCTAGGCCAGCAATCGCTCACTGGCTCAAGCAGCCTACCCGGGTTCAGTACGGGCCGTACCAAGTGAACCCCTATTTGGCCTTGCTCCGGGTGGAGTTTACCGTGCCACGGACTGTTGCCAGCCGCGCGGTGCGCTCTTACCGCACCCTTTCACCCTTACCTGATCCCATAAATGGGCCATCGGCGGTTTGCTCTCTGTTGCACTGGTCGTAGACTCTCGTCCCCCAGGCGTTACCTGGCACCCTGCCCTGTGGAGCCCGGACTTTCCTCCCCTCTGTCTGTCTCCCCCCGAAAGAGGACGGCAACAAAGCGGCGACTGTCTGGTCAGCCTCGGCGCGGATAATAGGGCATTACGCGCTCTTTGTCACCCCTCTTGCTGTTCCAGTGCGTACTTATACAGCGCATTTTTCTTCAGGCCGTGGATCTCAGCAGTGATTGCCGCCGCTTTTTTCAGCGGTAATTCCGCCTGTAACAACGCCAGGGTACGCAGCGCTTCCGGCGGCAGGGCATCTTCGGCCTGCTGTTTATAGCCTTCGATAATCAGCACCATCTCGCCTTTGCGCCGGTTTTCATCCTCTTTTACCCACGCCAGCAGTTCACCAATCGGCGCGCCCTGAATCGATTCCCAGGTTTTGGTGATTTCGCGCGCCAGCACCACATAGCGATCGGCGCCAAGAACGGTGACAATATCCTGCATACTGTCGAGCAGGCGGTGGGTGGATTCGTAGAAAATCAGGGTGCGCGGTTCCTGCTCCAGCGCCCGCAAGGCGTCGCAGCGGCCTTTGCTTTTCGCTGGCAGAAACCCTTCGTAACAGAAACGGTCGGACGGTAATCCGGCGGCGCTTAATGCGGCAATCGCCGCGCAGGCGCCAGGCAATGGCACTACGCGGATCCCGGCTTCGCGACAGCGGCGCACCAGGTGATAACCCGGGTCGTTGATCAAAGGCGTGCCAGCATCGGAAACTAACGCTATGCTTTGGCCTTCCTGCAACTTCGCCAGCAATTGCTCTGCTTTCTGCTGTTCATTATGATCATGGAGTGCGAACAGGCGCGCATTGATGGCGAAATGTTGTAGCAACAGTCCGGTATGACGTGTATCTTCCGCAGCGATCAGATCGACGCTCGCAAGCACCGTCAGGGCACGCTGGGTGATATCCCCCAGGTTACCGATCGGTGTAGGGACGATGTAGAGCGTGCTGGCAGAAATATCTGCCCGATCGAGTTGTTTCATTGTTTCATCCGAATTGCCGATTTAATATTGAGCATCTTGAAAAAAACATCACTGGATACAGTATGCTTCCTTCAAAAGTCGTTCGTAATAAAGCAGGACGCTTCGTGCCTGTACTTCTCGCTGCACTTATTCTGGCTGCCTGTACCGGCCAGGCGCCGCAAACTCCCGGTGCGAATGTTGAACAACCTGCAACCAAAAATTCCGACTACTATTTGCAGCAAGTGCAGCAAAGCTCAGATGATAACAAGGCTGACTGGCAATTACTTGCCATACGTGCACTGTTGAATGAAGGGAAATACCCGCAAGCCAGTCAGCAGCTCAGCCAGCTGCCCGCCCAGCTGAGCAATAGTCAGCAGCAGGAGCTGCAGTTACTGCAGGCGCAGAGCGCGCTTGCCAGCCAGGATATGGCCGGTGCGCAGGGCATTCTCGACAAGCTGGACCCGTCGGAACTGTCGTCAGATCAGCAGAGCCGTTACTGGCAGCTACAGATTGCCGCCAACCAGAATCGTCCGTCGCTGACGCTGTTGCGCGCTTATGTGGCGCAGGAGCCGCTGCTGCAGGGTGACGATCACCAGAAAAATATCGATGCCACCTGGCAGACGCTGGTGCAGATGACGCCGGACCAGATCAACAGTCTGGTGATTAATGCTGATGAAAATACGCTGCAAGGCTGGCTGGATCTGCAGAGCGTATATAACGCGAATCGCAACGATCCGGATATGCTGAAGGCCGGAATTGCCGACTGGCAGACCCGCTACCCGAACAACCCGGCGGCGAAAACCCTGCCGACGGCGTTAAGTCAGGTGCAGAACTTCCAGCCGGCATCCACCGGTAAAATTGCGCTGCTGCTGCCGATGAGCGGCCAGGCGCAGATTTTTGCCAATGCTATCCAGAAAGGCTTTAACGACGCGAAAAACGGCGTGTTAAGCGCCGCGCCACAACCGGCGGCCACTCAGCCTGGCGATATTGCGCAACCGGTCAGCGCGCCAGCTGATGGCGCTAACCCGGTGGTCAGCCCGTCAGCGACGGATAGCGCGACGACGGATACCAGCGCCACACCACCCGCCGAGGCGCCGCAGGCCAGCACCCCGCAAGTGGCGGCTGCGGCCAGTAATGCCGAAGTGAAGGTGTATGACACCAGTTCACAGCCGCTGGACCAGTTACTGGCGCAGGCGCAGCAGGATGGCGCCACGCTGGTGGTCGGTCCGCTGCTGAAAAACAACGTTGACCAGCTGGCAAACAGCCAGACGCCGTTAAATGTACTGGCGCTGAATGAACCTGGTCAGATCCAGAACCGTCCGAATCTTTGCTATTTTGCACTTTCTCCTGAAGACGAAGCGCGCGATGCTGCGCATCATATCTGGGAGCAGGGCAAACGTACGCCGTTGTTACTGGTTCCGCGCGGTGCGCTTGGCGATCGTATCAGCATCGCCTTTACCGGCGAATGGCAGAAACTGGGTGGTGGCACGGTGCTGAAGCAGCAGTTTGGTTCCACCGGCGAGCTGAAGCAGGGGATTAACAGCGGTGCGGGCATCAGCCTGAGCGGTACGCCAGTCAGCGTGCCGCAGCCACAGACGCAGGATGTGAGCATTGCCGGTCTGAATATTCCGGCGCCAGCGGATACTGCGACGCCAGCAGCGGCCTCTTCTGGTCGTGTGGATGCCACTTATATTGTCTCGACGCAGAATGAGTTACAGCTGATTAAGCCGATGATTGCTATGCGCGTCAGCAGCCGCGATAACGTCGCGCTGTATGCCAGTTCGCGTAGCTTCCAGGCGGGCGCCGGTCCGGATTACCGTCTGGAGATGGAAGGCTTGCAGTTTAGCGATATTCCGCTGCTGACTGGCGCTAATCCGGCGCTGATGCAGCAGGCGGCGAAGTCATTTAACAATGACTACTCACTGGTGCGCCTGTATGCGATGGGCATTGATGCCTGGACGCTGGCGAATCACTTTAGCGAAGTTCGGCAGCTGCCAGGTTTCCAGTTAAGTGGTAACACCGGTAAGCTGAGCGCCACTCAGGATTGCGTGATCAACAGGAAGTTGTCATGGAGCCAGTATCGTCAGGGACAAATCGTTCCGGCCAGCTGAGTCGCCAGCAGAAGGGGGCGGGCTATGAGTTAATCGCCCGCCGCTATCTGGAACAGGCCGGATTGCGGTTTGAAGCCGCCAACGTTCGTTTTCGTGGCGGCGAGCTGGATCTCATTATGCGAGACCAGCAGCAATGGGTATTTGTTGAAGTGCGCTACCGGCGTGATGCCCGCTTCGGCGGCGCAGCGGCCAGCGTAACGCGCCACAAACAGCAGAAATTATTACGGGCGGCGGCTATCTGGCTGGCGATGCGCAATGCCAGTTTTGATACAGTGGATTGTCGTTTTGATGTCGTTGCTATCACCGGGGATCAGCTTGAGTGGTTGCCCGATGCGTTTAATGCACAAGATTAGAGTCGGGTGAAAAGTGCTGGAAAGAATAAAAGGTTGTTTTACCGAGAGTATTCAAACACAGATCGCAGCAGCTGAAGCCCTGCCTGATGCCATCTCGCGTGCGGCCCTGACCATGGTTCAGTCTCTGCTTAATGGCAATAAAATCCTGAGCTGTGGCAACGGTACCTCCAGCGCCAATGCTCAGCATTTTGCCGCCAGTATGATCAACCGCTTTGAAACCGAGCGTCCGAGTTTACCGGCTATCGCTCTGAGCGCCGACAACGTGCTGTTAACCGCCATTGGTAACGATCGTCTGCATGATGAGATCTACGCCAAGCAGGTGCGCGCGCTGGGCCATGCCGGTGATGTTTTGCTGGCGATTTCAACACGCGGCAACAGCCGTGATATTGTAAAAGCGGTTGAGGCAGCGGTAACGCGTGATATGACCATTGTCGCGCTTACCGGTTATGACGGCGGTGAGCTCGCCGGTTTACTGGGACCACAGGATGTGGAGATTCGTATCCCCTCACACAGAAGCTCGCGGATACAGGAAATGCACATGTTAACGGTGAATTGCCTGTGCGATTTGATAGATAACACTTTATTTCCCCACCAGGATGTTTGAAGGAGCTTAAATGAAGGCATTATCTGCAGTTGCAGTGATTCTTACCGCGCTGATGCTACAGGGTTGTGCAGCAGTGGTTGTGGGTAGCGCAGCCGTCGCCACGAAAACGGCAACTGACCCACGTACCGTCGGCACTCAGGTTGATGATGGTACTTTAGAGCTACGCGTCAGTAATGCGCTGGCAAAAGATCAACAAATCAAAAATGACGCACACATTGTCGCAACCGCGTATCAGGGCAAAGTACTGTTAACTGGTCAGGCGCCGAACAGCGAGATCGCCAGCCGCGCCAAACAGATTACCATTGGGGTTGATGGTGCAACCGAGGTGTATAACGAAATTCGTCAGGGCGCGAAAGTGAGCCTGGGCACCGCCTCTTCTGATACCTGGATCACCACTAAAGTCCGTTCACAGCTGCTGGGCAGCGATCAGGTGAAATCCTCGAATGTCAAAGTGACCACCGAGAACGGCGAAGTGTTCTTGCTGGGTCTGGTGACACCTGAAGAGGGTAAAGCGGCAGCGGATATCGCCAGCCGGGTGAGCGGTGTGAAACACGTAACTACCGCGTTTACGATTCTGAAATAACGGCTCGATCTGATACAGGGGCGGCTTTTGCCGCCCTTTTTTATGTCTTTACACTGGTAAATCAATCACCAGTGCGCGCAGCGGCGTCTCTGCGGTTAGCGTGACACTGGCCTCTTCTTGCAGGAAGGCGCCATCGCCACAGGTCAGCGCCTGCCGCTGGCGGGAATGGGTTTCCGCCTGTAACGCACCATGAATTGATTGCAGATAAGCGCGGGGCCCATGCAGTTTTGCCGTCCAGCTTTCGCCCGCCTGCAGATCAATATGGTGGATCCACACCTGCTGACGCAATTGCAGGCTGTCACTGACGCCATCCGGCGAAGCCAGCAAGCTATCAACCTGACGCGTATTGATTTTTACCCGCTGAATCAGCGCATTCTCGCGTTCCGGACAGGCATCCAGCCACAGTTGCAGACGGGTTAAAGGCGTATCTTTACTGAGATTGTGCTCGCTCCAGGTGACTCCCGCCTGCGCCGACAGCAGCAGCGCCTCACCGGCACGGGCGCTGGTATGGTTACCTTCGCTGTCGCGATACTCTGCTTCACCCTGCAGGATCAGATTCAGGATATCGACTTTCGGATAGCTGCGCGGCTGGAAAGAGGCGCCTGGCGCCAGCACTTCCTGATTCAGTACGCGCAGCGACGCATAGCCGAGCAGTTGCGGGTCAAAGTAGTGTCCAAAGGAGAAAGTATAGCGAGCCTGCAGCCAGCCGTAATCGGCCTGGCCACACTCTTTCGCTGCACGTGATGTAATCATAATTGTTTTAACCTCCAGCGTCGTCCTGCCCCAGAGTAGCGGACGCTCTTCATGATTCCATGGTAAGTTTCTGGACGCCGGATTGTTAGCCAGTTAATCTGCTGGGTATATTCAAATTTCCTGACAGAGAATCCTGATGGCTAAAGATCGGGCCTTAACGTTAGAAGCTTTACGGGTGATGGATGCTATTGATCGACGCGGCAGTTTTGCCGCCGCGGCCGACGAGCTGGGGCGCGTGCCGTCTGCGCTCAGCTATACCATGCAGAAGCTGGAAGAGGAGCTGGATGTGGTGCTGTTTGACCGCTCCGGCCATCGTACAAAATTTACCAATGTTGGTCGCATGCTGCTGGAGCGCGGGCGGGTATTGCTGGAAGCCGCCGATAAGCTGACTACCGATGCCGAAGCGCTGGCGCGTGGTTGGGAAACGCATCTGACGATTGTCACTGAAGCACTGGTGCCGAGTGAGCTGCTGTTTCCACTGGTGGAGAAGCTGGCGGATAAAGCCAATACCCAGATTTCGCTGATGACCGAGGTGCTGGCTGGTGCCTGGGAGCGGCTGGAACAGGGGCGGGCCGATATTGTGATTGCGCCGGATATGCATTTCCGCGCCTCGTCGGAGATCAACACACGCAAACTGTACACCATGGTCAGCGTGTATGTCGCCAGCCCGGATCATCCGATTCATAATGAGCCGGAGCCATTGTCAGAGGTGACGCGGGTAAAATATCGCGGCATAGCGGTGGCAGATACCGCGCGCGAACGACCGGTACTGACCGTCCAGCTGCTGGATAAACAGCAGCGCTTAACCGTCAGTTCGATTGAGGATAAGCGTAATGCATTACTGGCGGGGTTAGGCGTGGCCACTATGCCTTATCCGCTGGTGGAAAAAGATATCGCCGCCGGACGTCTGCGCGTGGTCAGCCCGGAATATTCGCGCGAAATTGAAATTATTATGGCCTGGCGACGTGACAGTATGGGCGAAGCCAAAGCCTGGTGTCTGCGTGAGATCCCGCGTCTGCTGGCGAAACGTTAATGCCCCAATCACTATTCCTCATTCAAATGTAGGGGCGGCGTTCTCGCCGCCCGTCCGGCCACACAGGCGAAAACTTGAGTCTTTTCTATCTCCCGATAAGCACTATAAAGTTGCTGTTTATCGCCTTATGTTAATGCCATTTCAGTTTGTAATATTCTGTGTGCGACATCTGTTTATCCCTTGTTATAAACCAGCGGTGTTTGAGGTATGTTCAAATCCCTCCTGTTTAGAACAGATGCCTGCCTCAGGGACTGCGGCGAGTCATTGATCACTACACCGGTGATTGTTGAGTTTGTTTAAGCCATGCGTATCAACGGAACGATACAACAATCACTCTCAATTATTCTTGTGTAGGAAAGAGCAATGATATCTGCGCCGTTTAGGGTTAAACCTTTAGTTCTGGCTATAAGTTCTGTTATCGCATTGCTGCCTCAGGCTGAGGCGGTGCCATCCTCAATCACCATCGCTGATACTCGCAGCAGCAGCCAGATTTTCAACAGTGCCACCTACAGTTCACTGGATTCAGTCACGGTGACTGATACTGGTGTGGTTAGCGCCCCGGGTGGTTATGCGCTAAATAACACCACGGCTATTGGTACGTTGACCAATGCCGGGTCAGTCTCCGGCTATTATGGTATTTATAACCATGCAGGCGGGGCGATCGGCAGTCTGGTGAACGCCGGTAATATTACGGCAGCTGAACTCGGTATTATTAGTGAAGGTGGCACAATAGATTCTTTATCAAATACCGGTGTTAACAATTCTCGTATTGGCATTTATGTACGTAACGGTGGCTCAATAAATACTCTTAGTAATAGCGGCACCATTAGCGGCACATTGGGTATTGTCAGTGAGCAGAGTGGTGGCCCTATCGGCAGCATTGATAACTCCGGTCTGATCAGCGCTTATTATGCTATTTACAACTCTGGCGGCACAATTGGTCCGATCACCAACAGCGGCATAATTCAGGGGGATATCATTTCCTCCAGCGGTCTGACCATTAACGGCGGCAGCGGCTCCACCTTTGGTACTCTGACCGGCTTTCAGCCAGAGACTCAGGGAAACATAAATATCAGCAGCGGTGACTTAGTCTTCGCTTCCGGCAATATGCTGCTAAACGATAATATCCGGGTGAACAGCGGCCAGGTACTAAACCAGGCGGCAACACTGCAGATCAATAATACGGTCATCATCAACGGCAACTATAGCCAGGACAGTAATGCAAATCTGCTGATTGGCGTCGCGGATAATGCGCTTACCACCGGTGATATTGCCACTGACAGCGGCTATGGACGTTTAGTGGTCTCCGGCACGGCCAATATGGCCAGCGGTTCCGGTGTTTCGCTGGTGAAACTGGGCAACTATGCGTTTGCTCAGGGGCAGCGCTATGTGGTGGTGCAGGCCGCCAGCAGCGGTACCGAGTACAACGCCAGCACTCTGAACTACCGCGTCAGCGGCTATAACGGCGCGCTAAAAGGGTCGGCGGTGACCGACAGCGCCGACAGCAGTAAGACGGACCTGGTGGTTACGCTGGTTGCCGATCCCGTTACGCCAGCGACGCCTGTTACCCCAACAAATCCAGCTACACCAACAACGCCAACGATTCCGGTGACGCCAGCTACCCCAACCACGCCGGGTAGCTCCGAACCCATCAGCTTTGCCACAACGTCCGGCGCAAAATCAGCCTTTGCTGGTTTGTTTAACTATCCTGGCACCGATGCGTCACTGCTGAATGTCTTTAACGCCAGCGCTGCGCTGGGCAACTCTGCTGCTGCTAACCGTGCTGGCGCCCAGCTGAGTCCGGCGGCGATGGCTTCCGCTGCGGCAAAAGCCTCTTCTGCGCCGACCAATGCGGTGCTGAATGTTATTTCACAACGTGCTGATGTGATGCGTCAGTCTCCGGCAAGTGGTATCGCCACCGGTGAAAGTGACAGTGATATTGCGGTCTGGGGTCGTGGTTTTGGCGGCGTCGCCAGCCAGGATCAACGTGATGATATCTCAGGCTACGATGCACGCTTTGGTGGCCTGCTGATAGGCGCTGATGCTGCCGTTAGCGAGCGCCTGCGTCTCGGCGGGCTGACCAGCTATGCTGGCACCGCCGTTGATAACACCGGTGATAACAGCGGCAGCAAGGTCAATATCAAATCCTGGGGACTGTTTGGCTATGCTAACTACGATGCGCAGCCATGGTTCTTCGATCTCTCCACCGGCGTGGTGCATCACCGTTACGAAACTAACCGTCGTATCGACTTTAGCGGTTTTAACGGCGAGGCCAATGGCGCGTTTGATGGCATGCAATATATTGTCGCCGGGCAGACCGGTTATCCGCTGCAACTGGGCGCCAGCGACACCACGCTGACGCCGATTGCCGGAGTGACTTACAGCATTCTGCGTCAGGACGGTTATCGCGAATCAGAAGCTAACGGCGCAGGACTGACGGTATCAGACGCCACCAGCACCTCGCTGAAAAGCGATCTGGCGCTGAAGCTGGAGCACAGCTTTGCAATGCCTGCTGGCGAGCTGGTGCCGTTTACCCAGCTGGGATGGCGTCATGAGTACCATGACAGCGCCCCGCAGTCAGTGGCGAACTTCTCCGCTGACAGTACCGGCTCTACCTCGTTTGTCAGCAGCGGCTCGCGTCCGATTGCCGACACCGCAGTGCTGTCGGTGGGTACGACACTGGTTCGTAACAGCGATCTGAGCCTGTCGCTGATCTATACCGGCGAAGCCGCTCACGGCTATGACAGCCACAGCGGTAACCTGCAACTGCGCTGGCAGTTCTGATGTCGCCGGGTTCGCTTGCGCAACTGACGCTCAGAGGGCTGTTACTGCTCTCTCTGCTGACGGGCTGTGCCAGCGATCCGGCCATTTATGCGGATCAGATGGTGCGCCCGGCGGGTTTGCAACGGGAAACCGTACAGGCGCCGCCATTTGTGCTGGCGGCATGGGTGCGAATCACCCGTGCCGACCAGCCGCTGCATATTTATATCGAAGGGGATGGCCGCGCCTGGCGTAACCGTTATCAGCCAGCGGACGATCCGACACCGCACAAAGCCATTGGCCTCAGTCTGGCGGTGGCCGATAATGCGCCGAATGTGCTCTATCTCGCCAGACCCTGCCAGTTTATCCCGATGTCGCAAAATCCACGTTGTCGGACAGATTACTGGACCGGCAAACGTTTTGCGCCGGAAGTGATCGCGTCAATTAACGAAGCAATCTCACACTATACAATCCGCACTCCCGCCCAACCGATCGTGCTGACCGGCTACTCAGGCGGCGCAGCGGTGGCCGCACTGGTGGCGGCACGACGTCAGGATGTAGCGCTGTTACGCACGGTAGCTGGTAATCTCGACCATATTGCGGTTAATCGCCTGCATCAGGTGTCGCCAATGCCTGACTCTCTTAACCCTGCTGATGAAGTCGCGCGTATTGCCGCTATTCCGCAACGCCATTTCAGCGGCGCAGACGATAGGGTTGTACCGCCGTCGATTGGCCACGATTTTGCCGCCGCAGTGGGTAAATGCGCCAGCTGGCAAGTGATCGCCGATATGGGCCATGAAGGCGACTGGGCGCGAGTCTGGCCGCAACTGTTGCAGCAGCCGGTTTATTGTCAGTGAGAAATTGCTTCCCTGTAATTATCCCGTTTTTGTTCTTCCTCACAGTTTTTATATTTATATTTCTACAATACATGTGAATCTGTTCTCATTGATATGTTGGTTCAGTATGCTGCTTTATGAATGGAGCCGGATTGATAAAAAGACAAGGAGTCTGCTATGATTAATCCATTTTGCAAAGTTGATTAATTAGGTTTTCCGCACTTTACTGCGGTGGATTATATACGTTTTAGATTTTTACCTAATAATCAGCGTTTTTTGACGGGTAATAATTATCTTTGGGCCTACAAAGCTGGGTTCCTTGTTTACAATAGAGATCGAATAATGCATTACGCCAGAGAGTATAATATTCCTGTTTTACTCCTTGCTGGAGTCGCCGTTGCCGAAGCTGGTGGTAAACCAGACAGGATGAAAGGGTATGGAGTTCTGCAAATACGACAACTTATTGATTTAATAAATCGAAATAATTCACTATCTAATAGTACCTCTGTTGGCGCACTGGCAATACAGCTCAGAGCTGCGGCTGAAACAATGGGGATTGATGCTGTTAAATTGACGTCCGGGCAGCAGCTTCAGCTATCGGTTTGTTTATTAAATAATGATTTCAATATAAAAGTGGTTGCTAAGCATTTGCATGATTTGATCCTACATGATTATCCAGATGCTGATACCGCAAAATTAACGGATGAACAGATAATTGTTGCTGGTTCTCGTTATAATCGAGGAATTCAACGTTCTAAGAGTGATTTTATTGACTCCATCCACGCCCCCCTGGGTTCCCCTCAGAGAGCGTATTCTGAATACGGAAGACGCATTATTGAAAAGCGGGAAACTATCGAAAATATCATGAGGCTTGCCCATTGAATATCTGGAAATCCCTGTATCTTCTGGCTTATGGTCTGTTTTGCGCCGTAATTATCGATATGTTTTCCTTCCTTGATTATGAGGAGATGGTGGGGAAGGGTGAAATAACCAATGTTTGTGTAGTATTAAGAACGCTGGTAGTGGACGATACGCGTGACGTTTTAGCGCCTTTGGCTTTTTTGCTTATCTTACCGCTATGCTATCTCGCAGTAAAAAAGAAACTAAAATCATGGCCACTTAATATCATCACTATGTTGTTATTTATTTTCTGGCTATGGCGTTTTTTCCTCAGGTTCAAATTTTGTTAATCGATTAATTATAAGCGTAGCGTCACCGGGTTGTAACAATTCCCCGCTATCGTCAGACAACACACACTCTGGTGAGTTTAGCCTGGCGTTATGTCTGAAATCGTAATTAAGCAGCTGTGCAAATCCTTTGGCTCACAGAGCGTATTGCAGGATGTCACGCTGCATATTCAGCACGGCGAATTTGTTGCCGTCCTCGGCCCTTCGGGCTGTGGCAAAACCACGCTACTACGCACGCTGGCCGGCTTTGAAACCATCGATAGTGGTTCTGTCCGCATCGGCGAGCGCCTCTGTTCATCTGCAAACCTGCATTTACCACCGGAAAAACGCCAGCTGGCGATCGTCTTCCAGAGCTATGCGCTATGGCCGCATATGAGCGTGGCGGAAAACATCGAATACAGTCTGAAAGTCAGCGGCGTTGCGACCGCTGAACGGCGTCAGCGCACGCAAAGCGCGCTGGAACGGGTGGGACTGAATGGTTTCGGCGAACGTAATCCTGCCGATCTCTCCGGCGGCCAGCGTCAACGCGTGGCGCTGGCGCGCTGCCTGGTCGCGCGTCCGCAGGTGGTGCTGCTCGATGAGCCATTAGCTAACCTTGATGTCCATCTGCGTGCGGCGATGGAGGAGGAGTTTGCCCGTTTTCATCGCCATTCCGGCGCTACGCTGCTGTATATCACTCATGACCAGCAGGAAGCGATGGCGATTGCCGATCGCGTGGTGGTGATGGATGCCGGGCGGGTGATGCAGTTTGCCAGTCCGCAGACTTTATACCGCGAGCCTGCCAACGAAATGGTGGCGCGCTTTATCGATGATGGCCGGGTAATTGCCGTCACCGATATTGAACCGGACCACCATGGCTACGCCTGGCTAACGCTACTCGGCGTTCGTCTGCGTCTGCGCGCCAGCGCTGAGCAGCAGACTGCGCCACAAGGCAAAGTCTGCCTGCACGCGGCCGATTTACGCCAGGCGCGCGGCGATGAAGCCAGCTTTGCGGTGCGCATTCAGCGCCTGATTTATCGCGGCGGCTACAGCCAACTGGACGTAGAGCCAGAGGCCGACAGCTGTCGTTTAACTCTTCACCTGACTGATGCGCAACATCTGCGCTGCGGCGACAGGCTGATGCTGACCGCTGATGATGGTTGGGTGATTCCAGCAGCAAAATAAGACGATTGTTAAGGATGCCCGGGACATGTTCAACACCAGTACCAATCTGAAAACCCTGCTGATATCTGGCGCTTTACTGGCAACCACCACCGCCGCTGCCGCAGATGGCAAGCTGGTGGTCTATACCTCTCAGGCGCCGGAAATCGCCCAGCAAACCATCGATGCGTTTAAAGCCGCTAATCCGGCTATTGAAGTGGAATGGACGCGTAACGGCACCACACAGCTAATGAACGTATTGCGCACTGAAGCGATGAGTGGTCAGGTGAAAGCCGATGTGCTGCTGGTCGCCGATGCCATTAACCTTGGTGCGCTGAAAAAGCAGGGCCAGCTGATGGCTTATGCCGATGCGCCGGTCAGCAATATCAGCGCCGATTTTTATGACAAAGATAAAACCTGGTTTGGCACTAAAATTATCGCCACCGTGATTGGCTATAACACCAAAAATGCCAGACCGGTTGATAGCTGGATGGCGCTGACCGATGCCAGCAATAAAGGCCAGGTCGCAGTGCCAAGTCCGCTCTATTCCGGCGCGGCGCTTTATCATCTGCATACCGCGATTAACACCGCGGATATTGGCTGGGCATTCTATCAGAAGCTGGCGGCCAACGGCGTGACGCCTGAAGGCGGTAATGGTCCGGCGCTAAAAGCGGTGGCCAGTGGTATGGCGAAATATGGTGTGATCACCGATGCCGATATCATTCGCGCGAAAAAGCAGGGCTCGCCGATTGATCTGACTTATCCAAAAGAGGGCGCCTCCTTTGTTACTGAACCGGTCGCGATTCTCTCCGGCGCCCATAATGTGCCAGCGGCGAAGGCCTTTGTTGATTTCCTGCTGTCGGAAAAAGGTCAGCAACTGGTGGCGCTACAGGGCAACCGTCCGATTGATAAGCGTGTCGCAGCGCCGGATGGCTTTGCGCCCATCGACAGCATCAAGCTGCTGACGCTGGACAGCGATAAAGCGGTGGCCGACGACAAACAGGTACGGGCGAAATTCAGCGAAATCTTTGGCGGATAACCCGATGAGCATCGCGCAGGAGTATACGCAAAGTCCCCCTGTTCGCCAGTGGCGCTGGCTGCGCACGGAGACCAGCGTGCTGTGGCTGCTGGCGCTGCTGATCGGTCTGTTATCGATAGCGCCATTAACCCGGCTGATCTGGGCGGCTATTGCCCCGGAAGGGATACCGGATCTGACGCGTGCCTGGCATCTGCTTAGCAGTACGAAAGTGCTGCGCGCCACCGGTAATACGTTGGGCATTGCGATAGCGGCCACGGCAATTGCCGTGATACTCGGCACCCTCGCCGCCTGGTTAGTGGCGCTGACCAATATGCGCGCCAAACGGGCGTGGGTATTCGCCTTTATTCTGCCGCTGATGATCCCTCCGCAGGTAACGGCGCTGGCCTGGGTGCAGGCACTGTCACCCGCCAGCTGGATTATCACCCTGTTAAACAGCATCGGTTTGCCGCTGGCCAGCGATGGTCAGCAGCCACTCTATTCGGCGAGCGGTATTATCCTGCTGCTCGGTCTGCATAACGCGCCGCTGGTATTTCTGTCGGTGCGCGCCGGTCTGCGCCGCCTGCCGGCTGATCTGGTGGAAGCGGCGCGGATCACCGGCGCTTCGCCGTTGCGGGTGATGTATACGGTGATCCTGCCGCTGGCGCGCCCGGCGATCTTTGCCGGTGCCGCGCTGTCATTTGTCGCTGCGGCGGGAAACTTTGGCATTCAGGCGATGCTCGGCATCCCGGGACGGGTGCCGACACTGATTACCCTGATCTATCAGCAGCTAAATAACAGTGGCGCTGATGCGCTGCCGGATCTGGCGCTGTTGTCGCTGTTAATTGCCGCGATCACCGTCACCGGTCTGGTGCTGAGCCGGGTGCTGGGTGGCCGTCGCGATGTGCGGGTGACCGGCACGCCGCGTCAGTTGCAGCAACCGCTGGGCCACTGGCGTTTACCGCTGGAACTGCTGGTGTGGATAGCGATTATTCTGACACTGGCGCTGCCACTCTCTGCGCTAATTACCACCTCACTGACCAGCGGTTTTGGTCAGGGGCTTAACTGGCAAACCCTGACCTGGGTGAATTACCGCAACGCACTGTCAGATTTCCCGGCGATCCGCAACGCCTTCTTCACCAGTCTCGGTCTGACCTTGCTGGCAGTGGTGATCCTGACGGCAATGGCGCTGTTTATGGCTTTCTTCCTTACGTGGCAGCGCACGCGGCTGGTGCGGATCCTGGAGCTGTCGAGCGAGCTGGCTTACGCGCTGCCGGGCATTGTTATCGGTATCGCCGCGATTCTGTTTTTCCTGAAACCGCTACCGCTGCTGGATATCAGCCTGTACGGCACGGTGTGGATTATTCTCGCCGCTTACTTATCCAACTTCCTTGCGCTGGTGCTGCGTCCGACGCTGGCCGGATTCGCCCAGATTGAGCGTTCGCTGGATGAGGCGGCGCAGCTGGCGGGCGCCGGTTTCCTGCGCCGGATGCGCGATATTCTGTTGCCGCTGGCGGCGCCTTCCGCTATTGCCGGGGCGATTCTGGTGTTTCTGACCGCGCTGAATGAAATTCAGGTGTCGGTTTTACTGGTCACCGCCAACAGCCAGACGCTGGGGCCGATGATTGTGGCGCTGGATGAAGGCGGTTCCTCGACGCTGGCGGCGGCGGTTGGCTGCCTGATGATCGTCGTGGTGCTGCTGTTTATGCTGCTGGCTTCACGGCTGGCCAGACGTTTACCTGAAGGGGTCCTGCCATGGCAAATCTGACGGTAGTCAGTGGCGTCGGCGATAAACTGCCCGCGGCTTTTCTGGTGGAGCTGCATGGCTTTCGCCTGCTGTTTGATTTAGGCGAGGGACCGCAGGCGGGGATCCGTCCCGATATCAGTGGACTGGGTAAAGTGGACGCTATCTGTCTGTCCCACTCCCATGAAGATCATACCGGTGCGCTGGATTACCGCGCGCAGCTTGGCAATCCGCCAGTATTTGCCACCGCGCAGACCTGGCAACAGCTGACCGACAGCGGTATTGACGCCGGTGATCGTCATCTGTTGCCGTTAAAAGGCCATGTTTCCGTCGGACCGGTTGCGCTGCTGTGCGGGCGCAGCGGTCATGCGCCAGGCTCGGTATGGTTTCATCTGCCGGATAACGGCGGGCTGACCTATATGGGCGACTGGAGTCGTGAATCGCGGCTGCTGCCTTTTGATCTGCCGCCTGCGGCGAATCTGCTGATTACCGATGGCTCGTATGGCGATCGCGCCGAACCGCTGGCGCAACAAATCAGCCGTATCGCTGAGGCTGCCCGTGGCGGCGCGGTATTACCGGTGCCAGCCCATGGTCGCGGACCGGAGATGGCGCTACAGCTGCTGGTGCAGGGCATCAAAGTGCTGCTCTGCCCGGAGGTGCGTAAAGAGGTGGCGCAGTTGCTGCACGAACCAACCGCCATCTGCTCGCGCCTGCAACTGCGTTTGCTGGAGCTGTTGCATCACCAGCCTGAGCAACCCGACTATACTCAGGGGCAGGTGATTATCGCCACCGATGCGATTGCGGACGGCGGGCTGGCGGCGCAACTTAGCCAGCGCCCGGGTTTTCGCTTTATTTTCAGCAGTCATGTGGCCTCCGGCACCCGCGCCCGCCAGATGCTGGATGCGGAGCAGGCCATCTGGTTGCCGTGGAATGTGCATCCGGTACTGGAGGATCAGCTGATGCTGATCCGCGCCACGCGTGCGCGCCAGGTGGTGGCGGCTTTTGTACCTGAAGCACAGACCCGGCAGCTCTCATCGCTGTCGCCTGCCCGACTTAACTGGCAAAGCAGTATCGAATTTTAGGGATTATGATGAAGTTAACCGAAGAAGCGCAGCAGGCACGGCGTCAGGCCGAAAAAAAACAGGATAAACAGGCCGTGTTATTACGTGCGGCAAAGCTGCCCGGCAGTGACCGCTGGCTGTGGCTGGGTAATCTGCCCGCCGCGCAGGATGGCGCGCTGCTGCTGCAAAGCGGTATTACCTCGACGCTTAATCTGGCGGTAAATCTGCACCCCACAGCGCTGACGCTGGCGGATGGCACCACGGTGCGTCGCACACAGGTAGGGTTGATCGATGGCGCAGGCAATAACGCCAATCATCTGCTGGCGGGGGTGCTGGCACTGGATGGCATGGTGCATCAGGAGAGCCCCGGCAAGCCGTCCTATCCGTTGCACCGGTGCGGCGATATTCTGGTGCATTGTCGCGGTGGCCGCAGCCGGTCGGTGGCGGTGCTGGCGCTGTATCTGACTTTTACCCAACCGGCTAAATATCCCGATGTCACTGCGGCGCTGGCTCACCTTCGGCAGCTGCGCGGCACTGATGAGGCACACCCCTGCCAGCCGCTGATGACGCTGATTAATCAGGTGGCTGAGATGCCAATCCGCGATTATTTGTTCGCCGCCAGCCGCAGTGTGCAAACGGTGTCAGAAGGTTCGTAAAAAATTCATTTAACTGTAACTGAGAGTCTCTATTTTGTTCTGACTGACAGCGGCCAGGATGGAAAAGATGACTTACCTCACACTAAAAGAAATAAGAAAAACATGGGGTTATAAGGTAGCGCTTGATGGCGTCAGCTTTGACGTCAATGAGGGAGAGTTTGTTGCGCTGTTAGGCCCTTCCGGCTGTGGCAAATCGACGCTGTTGCGTACCATTGCCGGACTGGAGTCCGCTGAACAGGGGCAGATCCACATCCAGCAACGCGATGTGACCTGCTGCACCCCCGCACAGCGCAAACTGTCGATGGTCTTCCAGTCTTATGCCCTGTTTCCCCATCTTAACGTGCGTGAAAATCTGCTGTTTGGCCTGCGCGCGCGGGGCGAAGATCCGCTCGGTTTTGCCCGCCGGCTGGCGGATGTCAGCCGCTTAATGGAGCTTGAGCCGTTGCTGGATCGTTTGCCTGCCCAACTCTCCGGCGGACAGCAGCAGCGCGTGGCATTGGGACGAGCGGTGATTGCGCAGAACAAACTCTGTCTGATGGATGAGCCGCTGTCTAACCTCGATGCCAAACTGCGTCAGGGCATGCGCCGCGAAATCCGTGCGTTGCAGAAGAAACTGGGGCTGACGATGGTGTATGTTACCCACGATCAGACCGAAGCGATGAGCATGGCCGATCGCATTATTCTGCTTAACGATGGGCGCATTGAGCAGCACGATACCCCGGATATGCTTTACAACAGCCCCGCCAGCATTTTCACCGCCCAGTTTATTGGCGCGCCGCCGATGAATATTATCCCGCTACAGCGGCACGGTAGCCGCCATCACCTCAGCAATACCCCGATGGTGGTGGTCGACAATATCAACGAGCCAGCTCTTAGCCTTGGCGTTCGCGCCGAAGAGATCTCACTGGTCGCCGCAGCCAGCGCCATTACCACGGCACGCATTGTCAGTTACGAGTATATGGGCGCCGATACGCTCGTCGCCTGCCATCTGACCGGTGATAACACTTTCCTGACCGTGAAGGTGCCCGGTATGCAGAAATTTAGCGAAGGCAGCCTGACCGGTTTGTACTGGCCAGCCACCGCGCAATATCTGTTTTCCACTGCAAGCGGGAAGCGGCGTTTTGACGCCGAACAGGATTTCTACCCGATAGCACAGCAATACGCCATCCAATAATCAACTATAACTTTTTCATTTTAAGGGAAAATATGTCGATTTCATTTCGCCTGACCGCCGCTGTTCTGCTGCTGAGCGCCACTTCGGCTTTTGCTGCTGACGCGGTGAAGCTGCAAATGTATTACCCGATTGCTGTTGGCGGTAAGGTCAGCAAAACCGTTGAAGGGCTGGTCGCCGATTTTGAAAAGCAGCATCCGGATATCAGCATCCAGCCGGTATATACCGGTGACTATGCCACCACCGTGACCAAGGCGCTGACCGCTTTCCGTGGCGGCAATGCGCCGCAGATCGCGGTGATCGGCGATATTGAAGCCTATTCCCTGATTGATGCCGGCGCGATTTTACCGATCAGCGATTTTGCCAGCGACCAGGCCGGTAAGCAGTGGATCGACGGTTTCTATCCGGCATTTTTGCGCAAGATTGATGGCAAAGTGTGGGGTATCCCGTTCCAGCGCTCAACGCTGGTGATGTACTGGAATAAACAAGCCTTTGAGAAAGCCGGTCTGAATGGCGATACCCCGCCAGCCAGCTGGCAGCAGGTGGTGGATTTCGGACAGAAACTGGTGGTGCGCGATGGCAACCAGGTGAAGCAGTGGGGGATTGAAATTCCTTCTACGCCAAATGGTTACTGGATGTTCCAGGGCATGGCCGCCACCAACGGTGGCCGGGTAGATAACGGTAAAGGCACGGCGGTAAGCTTTAATACGCCAGCCAATGTTGAGGCATTACAGTGGATGACCGACCTTGGGCAGAAATATAACCTCTCTCCACAGGGCGCAATTAACTGGAGCACCACGCCCCAGGACTTTATTGATGGCAAAACCGCGATGATGGTCACCACTACCGGTAACCTGGCGACGGTGCGTGAAAATGCGAAATTCCCGTTTGGCGTCGCCATGCTGCCGGAGAAAACCGGACGCGGCAGCCCGACCGGCGGCGGCAACCTGTACCTGTTTAAAAACACCACGCCGGAACAGCAGAAAGCCGCAGTGACCTTTATTCAGTGGTTATCCGCGCCGGAACAGGCTGCACGCTGGAGTATTGCGACCGGTTATGTCGCCAGTTCCCCTGCCGCCTGGGATACGGTGGCGATGAAAGAGTATGTGGCTAAAGTACCGCAAGCGCTGGTGGCGCGTGAGCAGCTGAAGTACTCCCAACCCGAGCTGTCGACCTACAACAGCGTGCAGATCCAGGAACTGCTGAACCATGCGGTGGAAGCCGCAGTGACCAAAGGTAAAACGCCTGAGGATGCGCTGGAAGGCGCTCAGAAACAGGCCGACCGCCTGTTGAAGCGTTACCAGTAGCAGAGGAGCGAGCGTCATGTTCCTGACCGCAACGCGCGGCACTCACTTTCGCCTGCAGCTGTATGGCTATCTGCTGTTGTTACCGGCGGTGGCGATGCTGATTGCTTTCACCCACTATCCGGCGCTGGCCACCCTCTGGCAGAGCCTGTTTAGTGCGGCGCATAACGGCAAGCCGGCGAACTTTGTCGGGCTGGAAAACTATCTCGCACTGCTGGAGGATGACACCTTTATGCTGGCGCTGCGAAATAACCTGCTGTATGCGCTGGTGACTATACCGCTGGCGGTGGGGCTGGCGCTTTTGATGGCGCTGGCGGTCAATCGTGGGATGAAAGGGACGGCGCTGGCGCGCGCCGCCTTTTTTATCCCTTCGCTGTTGCCGATGGTGGCGATTGCCAATCTGTGGCTGTTTTTCTATACCCCGCAGATCGGCTTACTGAACCAGCTGCTGGCGCTGTTTTCGCTGCCAGCGGTCAACTGGCTCGGCGATCCGCAATCTGCGCTCTACAGCCTGATGGCGGTTTCCGTCTGGCGTGAAGCCGGATTTTTTATGATTTTCTATCTCGCCGCGTTGCAGCAGATCGATCCTAAGCTGGCGGAGGCCGCCGCAATTGAAGGCGCCTCACGCCGCTATTTTTTTCGCCGTATTCAGTGGCCGCTGTTAATGCCGACCACGCTGTTTATTCTGATTAACGCCTCAATGAACGCGTTCCGCGTGGTCGATCAGGTGATCGCCATGACCAACGGTGGCCCGGATAACAGCACCAGCCTGCTGCTGTTTTATATTTACCGCACCGCATTCAGCTACTGGGATCTGCCTTATGCGGCGGCGATGACCGTAGTGTTGCTGGTGATGCTGGCGGCGATTGCGCTGATCAAATTCAACCTGCTGGATAAGCGAGCCCATTACCAATGAGCCAGTTAACCACCACTATTGCGCCAGCGCGGACGCTGTCGCTACGCAAACTGTGTCTGAACAGCCTGATTATTAGCGGCGCGGTGCTGTGGATGCTGCCGGTGCTGGTTGCTGCATGGGTGGCGATGCATCCGGTGTCGGCGCAGGGTGGATTCTCGTTGTTTGCGCCCCTGACCTTGCAGAATTTTATCAACGCCTGGCACGCCGCACCCTTTGGCCGCTACTTTATCAATACTCTGTTGCAGGTGCTGCTCATCGTGGTGTTCCAGCTGGTGCTGGCGACAATGGCGGCTTATGCGCTGGTACGTTTTCGCCTGAAAGGCGGCGGGATTATTTTTTCGCTGATCCTGTTGCAGCTGATGATCAGCCCGGATGTGTTAATCCTCAACAACTACCAGACCATTGGCGCGCTGGGTCTGCGCGATACCCTGCTGGGGATTGCGCTGCCTTATTTTGCTTCGGCTTTCGCTATCTTCCTGCTGCGCCAGACTTTTAAAAGCATCCCGCTGGTGCTGGAAGAGGCGGCAATCGTCGAAGGCGCCAGCCGTTTTTATATCCTGCGCAAAATCTATATTCCGCTGGCGAAACCGGTGTATGTCGCTTTTGCGCTGGTATCGATCAGTTTTCACTGGAACGATTTCTTATGGCCGCTGGTGATTGCCGACTCGGTTAACGTGCGGCCTTTAACCGTGGGGTTGCAGCTGTTTTCCGCACCGGAGCAGGGCGTGCAGTGGGCGTTAATCGGCGCTGGCACCCTGATGACCTCATTACCGCTGCTGATTCTGTTCCTCGTGTTCCAGCGCCAGTTTGTGCAATCTTTTATGCGCGCTGGCATCCGCTAATCTGATGGACGCCACTATGACAACTTTGCTTACCGGGCAACAAACCCGCGCGCTGGGAGATGTCAGCTCGCTGTATCAAATCGCCGATATCGGCGCGGTTCCTGCTGGCCCGCTGCGCTTTGGCTTAATTGCCGATCCGCAGTATGCCGATGCCGACGCGCAGCCCGAATTTAACCGCTACTATCGGCACAGCCTCGCGAAGCTGTCACAGGCTATCGACCAGCTTAATCAACAACCGCTGGCGTTTGTCGCCACACTGGGGGATTTAGTCGATCGTGACTGGCGAAGTTACGCCACCGTGCTGGCCTGTTATGCCCGCCTGCATCATCCACATATGGTGATCACCGGCAATCATGATGCGGATGTGATTTCGCGTCAGCTGGCGGCACAGCAGCCTGCGCTGCCGTTGCCTAAACATTACTATCAGTTCAGTCTGCCCGGATACCGGTTTATCGTGATTGATGGCAATGATGTCAGCCTTTACTGCAATGTGGCTAACGGTGACAGCCATGCGCAGGCGCGCGCATGGCTTACCACCCTGCAGGCCGACGGGCGATTGCAGGCGCAGAGCTGGAACGGCGCTGTCGGTGAGCAGCAGCTGGAGTGGCTGGAGCACAATTTGCAGCAGGCGCAGGTGGCAGGGGAAATAGTACTGGTCTTCGGTCACTACCCACTGACGCCGGACAATAAGCACAACCTGTGGAATTGCGAGCGGGTGGTGGCGCTGTTATGTCGCTATCAGGTGCGCGCCTATTTTGCCGGGCATTTCCATCGTGGTGGCTATCACCGTATCGGCAATACCGATTTTATCACGCTAAAAGGGATGCTGGATGGCAGCGAAGAGACGCCATTTGCGGTAGTGGAAATTTGCGGTAATCAGCTGAAGATTGAGGGTTACGGCACGGAAATTAGCCGTGATCTGTCAATATAAAGGGAGCCGAAAACGGCTCCCCTACAAAATCCGTCGCGCTATTACAGATGATCGCGGCCATGCGGTTCATCCCAGTTAAACGCCGGGCCGATGGAGATTACGCCGTGCGGATTAATGGTTTTGTGGCTGCAATAGTAGTGATGACGGATGTGCGCCAGATCGACGGTTTCGGCAATGCCCGGCATCTGATAGATCTCACGCAGGAAACCATTCAGGTTCAGATAGTCGCCAATCCGATGCTTGTCGCATTTAAAATGGGTGACATAGACCGGATCAAAGCGCACCAGCGTGGTCCACAGACGCAGATCGGCTTCGGTCAGGCGGTCACCGGTCAGATAGCGATGTTGTCCCAGCATCTGCTCAAGACGGTCCAGTGAACTGAACAGGGCGGTCACCGCTTCATCGTAGGCTTGCTGCGAAGTGGCGAAGCCGCTTTTATACACACCATTGTTAACTGTGTCGTACACCCAGCTATTCACTTCATCGATACTGCTGCGCAGTTCCGCCGGATAGTAATCACCGGCGCGGGCGCCAACACCATCAAACGCCGAGTTAAACATACGGATAATATCGGCGGACTCATTGCTGACAATGGTATTCAGCTGCTTGTCCCACAGTACCGGCACGGTCACGCGTCCGCTGTACTCTTTGTCGGCATGCAGATAGAGCTGATAGAGGAATTCGTTCTGATACAGGCTGTCGCCGGTGGCCGCCGGGAAATCATCATCAAAGGTCCAGCCGTTTTCCAGCATCAGCGGATGCACTACCGAAACCGGGATCAGCTCTTCGAGCCCTTTCAGCTTGCGCATTAACAGCGTGCGATGCGCCCACGGACAGGCAAGAGAGACATACAGATGGTAGCGGTCGCGTTCGGCGCGGAAACCGCTTTTGCCGGTCGCACCGGCTTCGCCATCAGCGGTAACCCAGTTACGAAAGGCTGATTCAGAGCGTTTAAAACGCCCGCCGGTGGATTTGGTGTCATACCAGTTGTCGTGCCAGACACCGTCAATTAGTTGTCCCATAAATCCTCCAGAAAAAAACGAGGCGAGGATGTTGTCATCCTCGCCCTGATATTACTTATTCAGTATAGACTGCGCAGCTTACCATTTTTTATTGATAATGCGGTCGATGCTGAATGCGCCCGGACCGCTGATACCGAGTACCAGGAAGCCGCCAGCAATGCTCAGGTTTTTCATAAACATCATCTGGTTCACGCCTTCCGCAAAGTTGCTGTGGAACAGCAGCGCGGTCAGAATGGTGAAGCCAGCGGTAAACAGCGCCGTGGTACGGGTCAGGAAGCCAAACAGAATTGCCAGACCGCCGCCAAACTCAAGCAGAATGGTCAGTGGCAGGAAGAAGCCCGGCACGCCCATCGCTTCCATATATTGCTGAGTAGCGGCGTAACCACCGATTTTGCCCCAGCCTGCGGTAATAAACAGTATTGGCATCAGAATACGCGCAATCAGCAGGCCAGTATCTTCTAATTTTTTCATCATCATCTCCAACGTGTTTTTTTATTATGGGCAGCACAAGTCAGCCAGCTAAGTAATAAGGCTCGCGGGCGGTTTGCGCTGGAGTCCTCAGGTTGTTGAAGATGATAATCGCGAAAGGTTACGGTTGTAAGCGAGATATACTGTCGATGTTGTTCAATAAATATGAAGATGGGGATGGGCGAGTGGGGGTGAAGTGCAAATATTTGATAGAGGCGGCGAAAACGCCGCCTCTACGATCAGAACGGTGTAGGGGCGGCGTTCTCGCCGCCCGTTCTGTTAATCAGCTTGCGGAAAATTCTTGCGAATTAAGCGCCAGGTGCTCCAGGCGCCAAAACCGCGCCGCGCCCAGCGTAATAAAAAGCCCGATTTATGCCGGGTTTTGCGCGTGGTCCAGATCGCCAGCGCGCTACTGCCGAGCAGCAGATAGCGCCGCAGGCTGATTAGCGTCAGCCAGCCATGATCGTAGCGGGCAGTATGCGCCAGCCAGTCACGCCGTGCGGCACTGAGATCCAGACGTTGCTGCTGCACCATTCCCAGCAGCTCAGACTTACGCTTTTGACGCTCGCGCTGACTCATGCGTCATCCTCAAGCAGTTTACGGTCGGTCTCCAGTTCTTTGCGTGTGGCGCTCAGCAGCGTCGATTTACGTGACTTGCTAAGCGTCCACAGGCCGAAGAACAGAGCAAGGGTGAACAGCACCCCGGTGGTGATGGCAATCGCCATCAGACGATACTGCGCATCAACCGCCCAGATAATCAGCACCATCAGGCTCATCAGACCAAATGCGGTAAACAGCATGGTGAGACCCACCATCAGCAGCATTTGCAGCAGATTGGCTTTCTCTTCCTCCAGCTCGACCACTGCCAGCCGTACGCGGGTTTCAACCATGCCGACCAGCGTGGTAAGCACACGCTGTCCAATGTTTATGACCCCTTTGCCCGGGCCGTGGCTTTGCTGTGAGTCGGCCATGATTAACGACGCGTCAGCAGTACGCCCAGCACCACACCTACTGCGGCGCCAATCCCGACACCGTGCCATGGATTTTCACGCACATACTCGTCAGCACGGCCAGCGGCTTCACGGGTGGTTTGCGCAATACGCTCGCCGGATTCACCCAGACGATGACGGGACTCTTCCAGCGTAGCGCGTGCTTTGCTGCGCAGCTTATCCAGCTCGCTTTTCGATTTATCCGCCGAGCTGCTCAGCACTTCTTCCAGCGTATCCGCCAGATTTTTTAATTCAGCGCGCAGATGTTCTGAGGTGGTATCTTTTGACATGAAACACTCCTTTAAGATGATTAAATCGGTCAGTTAGTAAGGTGCCGCTTCTGTGCTTTTTAACTCTTCTCGTGCTTCTGCCAGTTTTTTCTCACGTTTGGTGATTTTGTCACTGTCGCCTTTATCCCGTGCTTCTTTTAGATCATGCTCACGCTGGGTAATTTCCTGCTGGTGCTGTTTAATCTTCTCCTGATGCTCGCTTTTAAGCTTCGCATCGGTACAGCCAGCGCGCGCTTCGGTCAGCGCCCGTTCCAGCCCGGTGATCCGGCGCTGGTTATCATGCTTACGCGCCATATCGATTTCATGCTGGATCGCTTGCTCTTTCTGCAGGCAAAGCGGTTCTGCTGCCTGAACAAAGCCGGAGAGAGAGAAAAGAGCCGAGCAGAGAATGTAGCGAAGTTTCATCTAACTTTACCTTCCTTTGTTGATATGCCGATCGCTGTGGTGATCGTCACTCTGGGGTCCTGAGTCTGCTATGAGACGTATAACACTTTGTAAGGATAGTCAGAAATCGGCCAAAGCTCAAAGCAGAGGCAATAAGCAGGAATCTTCCTGGTGGCAAAAAGTGGAAAACAGGGGGGATCCTCAGCCTACCGACTGAGGATTAAAGCTGATGCGGCTGAACCAGTTCTTTGACGATGAAGAGTCCATTTGCGCAATTTCAAAACCATACGGCAGGATTTCCCGTAACGCTTTTTGCGCCGCCATGCTCTGCTCCTGGGAATCAAACTTGATCACCAGCGAATCGCGGTCCGGCGTGATGCTCTTAATCTGAATGCCCTGCGCATTCAGGCGTTGCCAGACATAAAAACCATCGGGCAGCGAGGTTCCCTGCCGTGAGGCGCGGATCTGTAACGCAGTTTCCTGACGATAGAGCGCCGGCATCAGCGCCACGGCCAGCAGCGCCAGCACGCTCAGCATCAGCCAGGGTATCAGGCGCCGACGCGCCGCGATCCATTTGGGTTGCAGCATCATTATCAGCCTCTTTTCTCGTTGCTGGTGCTGCGTTTTTTACGCCACAGCACATACAGAGAGCCAAACAGCCCAAATACCAGCAGTACCAGCGGCAGCAGCATCAGGCAGAACATCAGCTGATCTTCATAGCGACGGAAAATCGGCGTTTTGCCGAGCGCAAAGCCGAGAACGGTAAGAATCACCACCCACAGCAGCGCGCTCATCCAGTTAAAGAACTGGAAGCGGGCATTGCTGAGGCCGGATAAACCAGCAATGGTCGGCAGCAGGGTGCGCACAAAGGCAATAAAGCGGCCAATTAACAGTGCCGAAAGGCCGTGGCGGTGGAACAGGCTATGCGCACGCTGATGGTACTGCGCGGGCAGATGCGACAGCCATTTCTGCACCGTATCGGTATTGCCCAGCCACTTACCCTGGATATAACTGACCCAGCAGCCGAGGCTGGCGGCAGTGGTGAGGATAAAAATGGTAAGCGGGAAGTTCATGGTTCCTTTGGCAATCAGTACGCCAACCAGAATCAGTAAGCTGTCGCCGGGCAGAAAGGCTGCGGGCAACAAGCCATTCTCCAGAAACAAAATCATAAACAGGATGCCGTAAATGGCCCAAACCAGTGTGGGATCGGCAAGAGTCTCAAAATCTTGTTGCCACAATGCATGCAACAACGCTTTCATAATATCCATTAAGTCTTCCTGAACATCATTGTTAAACACGCTCGCTGGAGTACAAACTCTGGCATGCTGGCGTTGATTTTGCTCGTTATGATAGGCACAGGCCGCCGCCAGATTGGGAGAAACTCACATTACGTGCATAAAAGCAGCACTCTATTTCTGGCCCGTCGCAAAGGGTAAGAAAAGGCAGTTAACTGTAACAAAATTCGCCAGTTTGAGACAGGAGAAACTTGCAACAGCATGGGTGTTTTACCGTTCAATGGCGTTAGCAGAAAGGAGTTTTACACAGGCTGACACTATTGCAGGTTTGCTTAATTTGTCAGCCATGGCGGGGAAAGCGGTTTTTAGTCAGGTTTTAACGATTTTTCAAGGGTTATCACCGGGTTTTCGGCGAACATATAGCGATCGACATTAAATTCGAAGTCATCGCTGGTGGCGCGGAATAACATCTGACGGGTGTTCTCCAGATGCTGCCACATCGCCAGTTTGCTGGCGGCGGGATCTTTGCGCATCAGCGCTTTTAATATGCGGTCGTGATCGTCACACCAGCTTTCAATCGATTTATCGTCAATATGCTCGTGCAGCTTCAACCAGTAAGGGTTATACAGACGATGCAGCCACATCTTTTCGACAATGGCGGCTAAGGCGCTATTTTGCGTGGCCTGCGCAATCTGCACATGGAATTTCATATCCCATGCCGAATCGCGAAAACGATCTTCATTGCGCGCCTGCTCCTGTATTTCCA
The DNA here is from genome assembly GCF_017875465.1 of Winslowiella toletana. Lineage (NCBI taxonomy): Bacteria > Pseudomonadati > Pseudomonadota > Gammaproteobacteria > Enterobacterales > Erwiniaceae > Winslowiella > Winslowiella toletana. Next base: position 1,722,874 of record NZ_JAGGMQ010000001.1, on the reverse strand, counting down.
TCAGTTGCATAATATCCTGACGGGTGACCTGGGTCGCGGCAAACTCGGCAACATTGCTCTCAATTAACTGGCGCGCCTGTAACAACTCAAAAGGGCCGAAATTGGCGAACTCGAGCTGACTGTGAGGCGTAACGCTCTTTTTCTGTTGATTGCTGACTACGTGGATGCCGGAGCCTTTGCGTACTTCAACATAGCCTTCCACTTCCAGCATAATAATCGCTTCCCGCACCACAGTGCGGCTGACGCCGGTTTCTTCAGCGATAATGCGCTCGGCGGGCAATTTATCACCCACGGCATAATCACCTGCTTCGAGGCGACGTTTTAGTTCGGCAGCCAGCTGCTGATAAAGACGGCGTGATTCGCTCAGTTCCATGATCGCGTCTCCGGAATATAAACACACAGGGGGATGAGTTGTTATACCAGTTTATTGCCGGATTTTATAGCGCAGGGGCCGAATCCTTTCGGCCTGTGGTTCGGTTTATACTTTTGGCACCGCATTGACTGGAACAGTGACGCTGCTTTGTGCGGTTAATTCCGACACTGGCTGATTTTTCAGCAGGGTCCAGATGGCTACCGCACCCAGCAGATCAAACACCGCCAGCGCCGCGAACAGCGGGCTGAAACCGAGCGTATCGGCCAGCGCACCGACTACCAGCGCAAACATGGTGCTGGCGGTCCACGCGGCCATACCGGTCAGACCATTCGCTGTCGCCACTTCATTGCGGCCAAAGACGTCAGAAGAGAGCGTAATCAGCGCGCCGGATAACGCCTGATGCGCAAAGCCGCCGATACATAACAAGCCAATGGCAACATACGGACTGGTAAACAGGCCGATAGTACCGGGCGCGATCATCAGCACCGCCCCCATTGTGACCACCAGTTTGCGCGAGACAATCAGGTTAACGCCAAATACCCGCTGGAACAGCGGCGGCAGATAACCGCCGACGATGCAGCCGAGATCGGCAAACAGCATCGGCATCCAGGCGAACATGGCGATCTCTTTCAGATTGAAGCCATAGGCTTTAAACATAAACAGCGGGATCCACGCATTAAAGGTGCCCCAGGCGGGTTCAGCTAAAAAGCGTGGCAGCGCGATGCCCCAGAACTGGCGGTTACGCAGGATCTGTCCGGCCGACATTTTCTTCGCATTATTAGTCTGATGCTGGGCTTCCTGACCGGAGAGAATATAGTCGCGTTCCGGTTCGCTTAACTTCTTCTGGTCTTTCGGATGCTTATAAAAGAGCAGCCAGCAGAGCGCCCAGATCATACTCAGCACACCGGTGATCACAAACGCCATCTCCCAGCTATGGGCGACGATCGCCCATACCACTAATGGCGGGGCAAGCATCGCGCCAATCGAAGAGCCGACATTAAAATAGCCGACGGCAATCGAGCGCTCTTTAGCCGGAAACCACTCGCTGGTGGCTTTTAAACCCGCCGGGATCATTGCCGCTTCTGCCGCACCAACCGCGCCACGGGCCAGCGCCAGCCCACCCCAGCTACCAGCCAGCGCCGTGGCGGCGCAGAAGATCGCCCACATAACGGCAAACATCGCATAGCCGATTTTGGTGCCGACGATATCGAGGATATATCCGGCAACCGGCTGCATAACGGTATAACAGGCTGAGTAGGCCGCTATGATGTAGGAGTATTGCTGAGTGGTGATATGCAGATCGGTTTGCAGCGTCGGCGCCGCCACGGCAATCGCATTTCGTGTCAGATAACCTAATATCGTACCGATGGTGACCAGCCCGATCATATACCATCGTAACCCTTTAATTTTACGCATTTAATACCTCTTCCAGTCTCTGTTTTCATGCGCTGATGGCATGTCTTGTTATCTGGAGCGGGACCGCTTTCGCTGGTTTATGGCCAGCACTACCCGCGAACGCGCAGCATGGCTGAGCGCCTTAAATTACTTCTTCCTCGCCAGCCCCTCGGGGCAAACATGCCAGCTTTCGATAGCGGGCTAAAGATAACTTGTCATACAGATTTAAAAGTTGAGAGCCATCACAAAAACCATCTTTCTTGTGTGGGATAATAAATTCGTCGTTTTGTCAGGGTATTAGCGATTTGTCTGGTTACAAATGGAGAAATCGAAACGATAAACATGCTGCTAATGTGAGCTGCATCTCAAAATTAGCGCTGCGCGGAGTATAATTGGTATGATAACTTTTTAGCGTCACGGCCACGCAGGCCACGACGATAAAAACGTCGATCAAAGAGGAAGCAGGTATGTCCCATTTTATGAGCGAAGATTTTTTACTGGATAGTGAGTTTGCCCGTCGGTTATTCCATGATTACGCGGCTGATCAACCGATTTTCGATTATCACTGTCACTTGCCGCCGCAGCAGATAGCCGAAAACACGCGTTTCAAAAACCTGTATGACATCTGGCTGAAGGGCGATCACTATAAGTGGCGGGCGATGCGCGCTAATGGCGTGCCGGAAGCGTTCTGCACCGGTGACGCCACTGACCGTGAAAAGTTTGACGCCTGGGCGCGCACGGTGCCACATACCATCGGTAATCCGCTCTATCACTGGACGCACCTTGAACTACGCCGTCCGTTTGGCATTACCAATGTGCTGCTGTCAGAGAAAACCGCCGACAGCATCTGGCAGCAGTGTAATCAACTGCTGGCGCAGGACGCCTTTAGCGCTCGCGGCATTATGACGCAGATGAAAGTGAAAATGGTCGGCACCACTGATGACCCGATCGACGATCTGCAATATCACGCTGCGCTGGCGCGCGACAGCAGTTTTGCCACCAAAGTGCTGCCTTCATGGCGTCCGGATAAAGCCTTTAATATTGAAGCAGAAGGCTTTGTCGACTATCTGCAGAAGCTTTCGGCCAGCGCCGATGTGGCGATTTCCCGGTTCGATCATCTGCGCCAGGCGTTAAGCAAACGGCTGGACCATTTTGCTGCCCACGGCTGTAAAGTCTCGGATCACGCGCTGGATGTGGTGCTGTTTGCCGAAGCCGATGAGGCGACGCTGGATGCCATTCTGACGCGCCGTCTCCAGGGCCAGACGCCGGATCACGCGGATATTGCGCGTTTTAAAACCGCAGTGCTGGTGTGGCTGGGGGCGGAATATGCGCGCCGCGGCTGGGTGCAGCAATATCATATTGGCGCGCTGCGCAATACCAACCGCCGCCAGCTGACGCTGCTGGGGCCGGATGTCGGTTTTGACTCGATTAATGACCGTCCGCTGGCGGAACCGCTGGCTCGCCTGCTTGATGCGCAAAACCGCAATAATGCGCTGCCAAAAACCATTCTTTACTGCCTGAACCCACGCGACAACGAAGTGCTCGCCACCATGGCCGGGAATTTCCAGGGCGAAGGCGAACCTGGCAAGATGCAATTTGGCTCTGCCTGGTGGTTTAACGATCAGCTGGATGGCATGCAGCGTCAGATGACGCAGCTGGCGCAAATCGGTTTATTAAGCCGTTTTGTCGGCATGCTGACCGACAGCCGCAGCTTCCTCTCCTATACCCGTCATGAATATTTCCGCCGCCTGCTGTGCCAGATGATTGGCCGCTGGGTAGAAAATGGCGAAGCGCCGGGAGATATCGCGTTGCTGGGCAAGATGGTGCAAAACATCTGCTTTAACAATGCTCGTGACTATTTCGCCATCGAACTTTAACCAGGGATTGACTATGCAAACGCTAAATCGCCACCAGTTTCCAGGCCGGCAGCATCCCGACCGTATTATTCAGTTTGGCGAAGGTAACTTTTTGCGCGCTTTTGTTGACTGGCAGATCGACCTGCTTAATGAACATACCGATCTCGATGCCGGTATTGTGGTGCTTCGCCCGATTAACAGTCAGACGGATAAAAGCCTGAACAGTCAGGATGGCCTTTATACCGCCCTGATCCGTGGCCTGAATGATCAGGGTGAGGTGGTAAGCGAACCGCGGCTGGTGCGTTCGGTAAACCGCGAAATCCATATTTATCGCCAGTTTGACCAGTTTCTGGCGCTGGCGCGCGATGAGCGGATTCGTCTGGTGTTCTCCAATACCACTGAAGCCGGTATCGCTTACGATGACGCGGACCGGCTGGAAGATACCCCGGCAAACAGCTTTCCGGCCAAACTGACGCGCCTGCTGTATGAGCGCTTTAAACACTTCAACGCGGCGGCGGATAAAGGCTGGATTATTCTGCCGTGTGAGCTGATTGATGATAACGGCGCGGCGCTGAAAGCGCTGGTATTACGTTATGCGCAACAATGGCAGCTGCCCGCCGCGTTTACGCAGTGGCTGGAACAGCACAACACTTTTTGTTCGACACTGGTGGACCGGATTGTCACCGGCTATCCGCAAGATGAAGCGGAGCAAATCTTCCAGCAGCTGGGCTACCGCGATGACTATCTGGATACTGGCGAGGTCTATTACCAGTTTGTGATTCAGGGACCGGCGTGGTTACAGCAGGAGCTGCGGCTGGATCGCTTTCCGCTGAATGTACGGCTGGTCGATGACATCAAACCTTATAAAGAGCAGAAAGTGGCGATCCTCAATGGCGCCCATACGGCGCTGGTGCCGTTGGCGTACCTTGCCGGGCTGGATACCGTCGGTGAGGCGATGAATGACGAAGATATCGCCGCTTTTGTCGACCGCATGCTGCGTGACGAAATTATTCCAACCTTAGATCTGCCTGCCGCACAGCTGCACGCGTTTGCTGATGCGGTATTAAGTCGTTTCCGCAATCCGTTTATTCGCCATCAGCTGTTATCTATCGCGCTCAACAGCATGACCAAATTCCGTACCCGCCTGTTGCCGCAGTTACTGGTCAGTCAGCAGCAGCAAGGCCACTGGCCGCGCCGGCTCACTTTTGCCTTCGCGGCGCTGCTGGTGTTTTATCGCGGCCAGCGTCATGGCGAGACATTTTCCCTGCAGGATGATGCTCACTGGCTGGAACGCTTCGCCACGCTGTGGCCACAGCTTGATCGCGGTGAAATTACGCCACAGCAACTGGTAGAAACGGTGCTGGCAGATAAAACCCACTGGCAACAGGATCTGACGCAGTTACCGGGACTGGTGGCGGCGGTTACCGAACACCTGCAAATAATTGTCGAGCGCGGTACACGCGCCGCAGCACAACAACTGGGGTAACACGGCTATGCAACGCATGATTAAAATAGACCCGCGCGATAATGTCGCTGTGGCGCTAAGCGACCTGGCTGAAGGGGAGACCCTGCAGCTGGGCGATCTGTCGGTGAAACTGCTGCAGCCGGTGGCGCGTGGCCATAAATTCGCGCTTCTGCCGCTGGAACCGCAGGCGCTGATTATTAAATATGGCCTGCCGATTGGTCATGCCACCCAGCCGGTGGCGGCGGGTGAGGTGATCCACTCGCAAAATGCGCGCACTAACCTCAGCGATCTCGATCAGTATCAGTATCAGCCCGACTTTCTGACGCTGCCCGCGCAGGCGGCGGATCGCGAAGTGGCGATCTATCGTCGCGCCAGTGGTGAAGTCGGTATCCGTAACGAGCTGTGGATCCTGCCAACGGTCGGTTGCGTTAACGGTATTGCGCGGCAAATTCAGGCGCGCTTTCTGCGCGAGACGGAGAATGCTGCGGATATTGATGGCGTTCATCTGTTCAGTCATCCGTTTGGCTGTTCGCAGTTGGGTGAGGACCACGAGAACACCCGCACCATGTTGCAGAATATGGTGCGTCATCCGAATGCCGGTGCGGTGCTGGTGATTGGTCTGGGTTGTGAAAACAACCAGGTGGATGTGTTTCGTGAAACCCTTGGCGAGTTTGAGAGCGATCGCGTTACTTTTATGATCTGCCAGCAGCAGGATGATGAAGTTACAGCCGGTGTTGAGCGCCTGCATCAGCTGTATAGCGTGATGCGCAACGATCGGCGTCAGCCGGGCAAACTGAGTGAACTGAAGTTTGGCCTTGAGTGTGGCGGCTCTGACGGTTTATCCGGTATTACCGCCAACCCGCTGCTGGGGCGCTTCTCTGATCAGATGATCGCCAATGGCGGTACGACAGTGCTGACCGAAGTGCCGGAGATGTTTGGCGCTGAGCGCATTCTGATGAGCCGCTGTCGTGATGAAGCGACATTTGATAAAACCGTCAGTATGATCAACGACTTCAAACAGTATTTTATCGCCCATCAGCAACCGATTTATGAGAACCCGTCACCGGGTAATAAAGCGGGCGGCATCACCACGCTGGAAGAGAAATCACTGGGCTGCACGCAAAAAGCGGGGCAGAGCCAGGTAGTGGATGTGCTGAAATATGGTGAGCGGCTGCAAGTGCATGGACTCAATCTGCTCAGTGCGCCGGGTAATGATGCGGTGGCGACCAGTGCGCTGGCGGGAGCGGGCTGCCATATGGTGCTGTTCAGCACCGGACGCGGCACACCCTATGGTGGTTTTGTACCAACGGTAAAAATCGCCACTAACAGTGAGCTGGCAGGCAAAAAGCCGCACTGGATCGATTTTGATGCCGGTAAGCTGATTCATGGCACCAGTATGGATGCGCTGTTAACTGAGTTTGTTGATCAGATTGTGGCGATTGCCAATGGCAAGCTGACCAACAATGAGCGTAATGATTTTCGCGAGCTGGCGCTGTTTAAAAGTGGGGTAACGCTGTAATACGGGAGCCGGGAACGGCTCCCCTACAATAATGCAGAGGCGGCGTTCCCGGCTCCCGTAACTATTACGCCTGCTGCGAAATACGGTTCTCTTCTGCCTGACAGACGGCCGCCGTAAACAGAATATCGGTCGAGGAGTTTAGCGCGGTTTCCGCCGAGTCCTGCAGTACACCAATAATAAAGCCGACCGCAACGACCTGCATCGCCACTTCATTCGGAATACCAAACATATTACAGGCCACCGGGATCAGCAGCAGCGAGCCACCGGCAACACCGGATGCGCCACAGGCACAGAGTGACGCCACCAGACTCAACAGAATCGCCGTCGGCACATCAATGCTGATACCCAGCGTATGCACCGCCGCCAGCGTCAGCGTGGTAATGGTAATCGATGCGCCTGCCATACTGATGGTCGCGCCGAGCGGAATGGAAACTGAATAAGTGTCTTCATCCAGGTTCAGACGTTTTGCCAGCGCCATATTCACCGGAATATTGGCTGCTGAACTGCGGGTAAAGAAGGCGGTAACGCCACTTTCACGCAGGCAGGTAAATACCAGCGGATAAGGATTGCGGCGAATTTTCCAGAACACCAGCAGCGGGTTGAAGACCAGCGCCATCAGTACCATACAGCCCAGTAGCAGCGTCAGCAGATGGGCGTAGCTCCACAGCACATCAAAACCGGTGGAAGCGAGAATTGACGCCACCAGACCAAAAATACCAATCGGCGCACAGCGGATCACCAGACGCACCATCCAGGTAACCGCGTCAGAAGCATCGTTCAGCAAGGTTTTGGTGGTATCGCTACTGTGGCGGAACGCCAGACCTAAGCCGATGCCCCACACCAGAATGCCGATGTAATTGGCATGCAGCAGCGCATCAATCGGATTGGAAACCATACTCATCAGCAAACCGCGCAGCACTTCGACAATGCCCGACGGCGGAGTAATGTCGTTACTGGCGGCGCTCAGCGTCAGGGTTTGCGGATAGAGATAGCTGCATACCACCGCCACGATGGCGGCGAAAAAAGTGCTCAGCAGATAGAGCATTACAATCGGGCGAATATTGGTTTTGGTGCCGTGCTTGTGGCTGGCAATCGCCGAGATCACCAGCACCAGCACCAGCAGTGGCGCCACCGCTTTCAGCGCGTTGACAAACAGCGAACCGAGCAGACCGACTGCCAGCGCCGTGTCTTTTGAGAACCAGGCGAGGGCAATACCGGCGACCAGGCCAAGCATAATCTGTTTCACCAGGCTGCCACCAAGAAGGCGTGCGAGCAACCCGGAAGGCTTCTTTTCCATCATCATGTTCAAAACCATTACATTAATCGTTATAAAAGTTTTTCATCCGGCATCCCTGGGTGTTGCTCCAGATGAAGTGTTTGCCCGGGGGAGTATAAGGAAATGAGATGGCAGGAAAAGAGGAAATTGCCACTATTTGATGCGGGCGGCGAGAACGCCGCCCCGGGGGAAAGGGTACAGAGTCGGCATTCTCGCCGCCCGTAAAGGTTACTGGCTGATTTTTTTCTGGTCGTTGCGGTGGTTAACCCAGGCATTGATCAGCAGGGTCAGCGCCAGAATACCGCCGACGACGCCCAGCGACACCGATACCGGAATATGGTAGATATCGACAATCAGCATCTTCGCACCGATAAACACCAGCACAATCGCCAGGCCATACTTCAGCATGGAGAAACGTTCCGCCACATTAGCCAGCAGGAAGTACATCGCACGCAGGCCGAGGATGGCGAACAGGTTAGAGGTCAGCACGATAAACGGGTCGGTGGTGACGGCAAAAATCGCCGGAATACTGTCGACAGCAAAGATCACGTCGCTCAGCTCCACCATTATCAGCACCAGCAGCAACGGCGTGGCAAACAGTACGCCATTTTTACGGGTAAAGAACTTCTCCCCTTCCAGGCTATCAGTCATCCGCAGATGGCTGCGCAGCCAGCGCACTACCGGTTTATCGCCCACCGCACTGTCATCTTCTTTCGCCAGCGCCATTTTAATGCCGGTAAACAGCAGGAAGGCGCCGAAGATATAGAGGATCCAGCTAAACTGTGTGACCAGCCAGCTACCGGCAAAAATCATAATGGTACGCAGCACAATGGCGCCGAGCACCCCGTAGATCAGCACGCGTCGTTGCAGCGCCGCCGGTACGGCAAAGTAGCTAAACAGCATCAGCCAGACAAAGACGTTATCGACCGCAAGAGCTTTTTCCAGCACATAGCCGGTGAGGAAGGCGAGGGCCTGCGTATCTGCCACTTCGCGGCCAAGGGTGCCATTAAGGTGCCACCAGAAGGCAGCGCTAAACAGTAGCGAAACGGAGATCCACACCAGCGACCAGACGGCGGCTTGTTTTAGCGACATAGTGTGGGAGCCGCGACGTCCCTGCAACAGCAGGTCAATCGCCAGCATAATAACAACGACGACAGCGAAGCTGCCCCAGAGTAACGGTGTGCCGACAGTATTCATAACTTATCCTGTAAAAACAAAAACGGCTGACATCGGAAGACGTCAGCCGCTCTGTTGACGTGCAAGCAAAACCTCGCCTTCCGGCAAGGTCTCACTTACAACGCAGGATAAGGTGCTATCCGGGTTGCCCAGTAACCGGGCTAAAATCACGCGTAATGCGCGGATTTATCATGGCCGTAATGACGATTAACTGGCTAAGAAGTTACTCCCCTTTGCTACAACGTAAGATACGTTCAGCGGCAGTCATGGTCAACGAAACAATGAAATATTTAGAAATATTTACATAGCCGAGAAATTGCGGCTGTCTGCCGGGAACACCACGCCGGTCTGACGACGAATTTCGGTCAGCAGTCTGGCGGTAATCCGCGATGATGTCAGTCCCGCATGATTCACTTCATGGTTAGCCACCAGTGCGGCGAAGTGCTCCGCTTCATACAGCATGGTATTAATATGCTGTGGCTGACTTAGCTCTCTGGCTTTGCCGCCGCGCGGCGTCAGGGTGATGCGCTGGCAGTGCGAAAGCTGGTCTATCACCAGCGAGCCGTCTTCACCCTGGATTTCGCTGGGGATCAGTGAATCACTGACTTTGGAGTGCAAAATAGTGACATCAAAATCACCGTAACTCATTACCACGGCGCCGTGGGCATCGACGCCGCTTTCCAGCAGCGTCGCCTGTGCTGTTACACGCTGTGGCTCACCCCACAGCGCGACGGCGCTGGCGAGACTGTAATAACCGATATCCATAATGGAGCCGTTCGACCAGGCGGGATTAAAGGTATTCGGGTTTTCACCATCCAGATAGCGCTGATAGCGTGAAGAGTACTGGCAGTAATTAAACAGCGCTTTACGCAGTTTGCCGACATCGGCAAGCGCCTGGCGCAGGATGGTAAAATTAGGCAGGCTGGCGGTTTTGAATGCTTCGAACAGGATCACCTGATTTTCCTGCGCGCAGGCAATCAGCTGCTCAACTTCCGCTAAGTTGGACGCCAGCGGTTTTTCGCAAATCACATGTTTTTTGTGGCGCATAAACAGCTGAGCCTGTTCTGCATGCAGGGCATTCGGGCTGGCGATATAGACTGCATCGATATCTGCCGACTGCGCCATCTGCTCCAGAGAGACAAACAGGTGTTCAACCGGGTACTCGTGGCTAAAAGCCTGCGCCTGCTCCAGCGTGCGGGAATAGACGGCGGTGAGTTTTATTTTACCGCTTTCATGCGCGGCATCGACAAACTGGCGGGTAATCCAGTTGGTGCCAACAACAGCGAGGCGAATCATGCTTTTAAGCTCCACTATCCTGTGAGTGAAGCAGCAGATTAGCACAGCCAGAAGTGAGAGCAATGATGAAGCGTGCGGCGAATTTGATACTGAGATCATGCTTCCAATATGATAGTTTTCAGCCTTTCCCGTTGCAGCCGCGGGTGTAAAAAAAAGGATCAGCAGTGGGTATGACAGTCGCCGGAAATAAACATGCACTGAACTGGACCAGCATTCTGGTGGCGATCCCGGCAGGGATTGTCGCTTCCCTGGTAACGCTGGGATTTCGTCTGGTCATTGAGCTGATCAGCCAGCTGCTGTTCGGCAGTGAGCAGGATATCACCCAGGCAGTGACGGTCTGGCCGTGGTTTTGCTGGCCGCTGATTGTGGGCCTCGGTGGGGTGATTGCCGGTTTCTTTCTTAAATACGCGACTTCGATTGAACAGCAACAGACGGTGAAAACCGACTATCTGGAGGTGATCAATGCGCGCCTTGATGCGGTGCCGACCCGAACCTCACTGTTTCGCGCGCTCTCTTCGATCGCCAGTATCGGCAGCGGTGCCTCGATAGGTAAAGAGGGGCCGATGGTGCAGCTGTCGGCGCTCAGCGGCAGCATTCTGGGCCGCTACTGCTTTAAATCGCTGGCGCTGAAAAACAGTGACGTGGTGGCGATGGCGGCCGCCGCCGGACTGGCCTCGGTCTACCACGCACCGCTGGCCTCGGCGATCTTTGTGGCAGAAATCGCTTTTGGCATCTCGGCGCTGCAACGACTGATTCCGCTGATTATCTCCGCGGCGGTGGCGGTGCTGACCATGTGGACGCTGGGCTATCGTTCGGCGATCTATCCGTTTGCCGATGTGCAGTTCCAGCTGACGCCAGCCACCATCGCGCTGACGGTGGTGATTGGTCTTGCCGCCGGACTGGCGGGCTGGCTGATGATCTTTCTGATTGGCAAAAGCAAAGGGCTGTTCTCACGGCTGAAAAGTCTGCCGTTACGGCTGGGCATCGGCGGGTTTGCCGTCGGCGTGCTGGCGATAGCGTCCAGCGATATCCTCGGCAATGGCTACGAAGTGATTGTGGAAGTGATGGCCGGTAGCCTGGCATTGCAGGCGTTGCTGTTACTGCTGGTGCTGAAAATGGTGGCTACGGCGTTATCGGTGGGATCCGGCGCGGTCGGCGGGCTGTTTACGCCATCGCTGCTGATTGGTGCGTTGCTGGGTGTGGCGATCGCCAGCGTTGCCAGCGCACTGGGGTTACCAGCGGGCAATGCGCTGCTGTATGCGGCGATCGGCATGGCGGCGGTGCTGGCTTCAGTCAGTCAGGCGCCGCTGATGGCGATCATTATGGTGCTGGAAATGACGTTAAACAGCAGCCTGCTGTTTCCGGTGATGATCGCGGCGGTGCTGGCGTCGATGATGGTGTACCGCCTGCAATCAGCCAGCACCTATCCGGTTATCAGCCATCACTTCAGCCGTTCTGACGCCAAGTTTGATTTTGATAACGGCATTATCTCGCAGTTTATTGTGCCGGGCGCGGCGCTGCTGCCGGAGCAGTCAGTGGGGGAAGCGCTGGCGGTCAGCTCGCTGAAGCGTGAACGCTTTGTCTATATCGTTAACCATCACGGTCAGTTTCTGGGCGTGGTATCGATTCATGATATCTCGCGTAAAATCCTCGACGGTGAAATTACGCTCGATTCGCCGGTCAGCACGGTAATGGACGGTGATTTCCCGTTTATCTGCGCCAGCCAGACTATTCGCGAAGGCTGGGAGGCGTTTGCGCAGGTGACGCTGGAACGCTTGCCGGTGCTGAATAATCCGGTAGAAAGAAAGTTTCTTGGCGCACTGACGAAAACCAGTCTTATCCAGAAGGCGAAAGGTTTTATTTAAGCGGCATTCCCCTCCAGCGCCTGCGCCGTCAGCCATAAACGGGTATCGAACTCAAACTGATGATAGTTGGGTTCCATATGGCAACAGAGCTGATAGAACGCTTTGTTATGGTCTTTCTCTTTGATATGCGCCAGTTCATGCACCACGATCATGCGCAGAAAAGCTTCCGGCGCGTGTTTAAAGATGGTGGCAACGCGGATCTCCGCTTTAGCCTTCAGCTTACCGCCCTGCACGCGGGAAACTGCAGTATGCAGACCAAGCGCATGCTTCATCACCTTGATTTTGCTGTCGTAAGCCACTTTATTGAGCGGCGCGGCGTTACGCAGATAACTGTTTTTCAGATCCAGCGCGTACTCATACAGGGCTTTATCACTGGTGATGTTATGCCCATCTGGATAGCGTTTCTGCAATACTTCAGCTAAACGTTGCTGTTCAATCAGCGTTTGTACCTGGCTGAGCAGTGATTCAGGGTATCCCTGCAAATAGATCAACGATGACATTAATTAGGGCTCCCGGGCGAAAAGAAAGTATACTGCGCCCCCATTTTGGGGTTATACCCGTCATACTTCGCGCTGCAGGTACGTTGGCTGCGCCTGCTCACCCCACTCACATAGTTATCTATGCTCCTGGGATTCGCAGGCTTGCCGCCTTCCTGCAACACGCATTATTTAGGGTACAGAACGCGCAAATATTATCATGCTGGAGATCCAATGAGCCAACTCGAACTGAGCAACCGCACGCTGACGCTGCATCGCTTCCCGCAAATGGATGATGAGAGCCCGTTGCAGGCCTGGGATGCCGCAGATGAATATTTGCTACAGCAGCCGCTGCCTGTCGCCAGCGACGGCCCGATCCTGATCTTCAACGACAGCTTTGGCGCGCTGGCCTGCGCACTGAGCGAGCATCAGGTGTATAGCATCGGCGACTCACTGATGAGCGAGCTGGCGACGCGCAAAAATTTAAGACTGAATGAGCTGGATGAAGATAGCGTCATCTTTCTCGACAGCATGGCGGAGCTGCCCGCTGCGCCCTCCTGCGTAATCATTAAAGTTCCTAAAACGCTGGCGCTGCTTGAACAGCAGTTGCGCGCTTTGCGTCAGGTGCTGACGCCGGACACGCTGATTATTGCTGGCGCCAGGGCAAAAGATATTCACAGTTCAACGTTGCAACTTTTCGAACGCGTGCTGGGCGAGACCAAAACCTCGCTGGCATGGAAGAAAGCGCGACTGATTTACAGCACATTCACTAAACCTGCGCTGAAAGACGCGGAGATGATCGCCGTCTGGCCGCTGGATGATACCCCTTATCAGATCCATAACCATGCCAACGTGTTTTCACGTAATGGCCTTGATATCGGCGCGCGTTTCTTTATGCAGCACCTGCCGGACAATCTCGACGGTGAGATTGTCGATCTGGGCTGTGGCAACGGGGTCATTGGTTTACTGGCGCTGGAGCAAAATCCACTGGCGGACGTGCATTTTATCGATGAGTCATCGATGGCGGTGGCGTCAAGCCGTCTGAATGTTGAGGTTAACCGCCCGCAGGATCTGAGCCGCAGCCACTTTGCGGTCAATAACTCACTAAGCGGTTTCCCGTCGGATCGCCTGAATGCGGTGCTGTGTAACCCGCCATTCCATCAGCAAAGCGCGATGCATGACTATATTGCCTGGGCAATGCTGCGTGATGCGCGCCGTTGTCTGCAATATGGCGGTGAGTTGCGTATTGTCGGCAACCGTCATCTCGGCTATTACCAGAAGATGAAGAAGCTGTTTGGCAACTGCACCACGCTGGAGTCCAATCAGAAATTTGTCATTTTGCGTTCAGTGAAATTGCGTTAAAAGCCGTAATGCCTTTCTCGGCTCCGACCGGAGCCGATTCTTCTGATTACAACCTAAATTAATTAGAGTGATAATTAATTTATTTCCAGCGATATTATTTTTTTTCGAAAAGGTATTAAATCAGATAAAGTGTCGCCAGTAATAATTCGGACATATTAATGCACTGTATTTTGCTTATTTTTTGTTTTTTTCTGAGGTGTAATCTACCTTCTTAAATAAATATCTTATTAAGAATAGCGCCATTTATCAGCAGGCACTGGTTAACAATTACATTTAACAAGATAAATCCCATGACTGATTTAAGTATTCTTAAATTTGCCGATCCCTGTGCCGGTGAGTTAAAAACTGCCGACAATAACAAATCCGCTTCCACGGTTTCTCTTATCTATTTTTCGCAACTGCATGATCATGTTAATGCTATCTGTTCAGACAGCGAACTTAATTATGAAACCTGCCAGCTGATACGTGAGGCAATCAGAGATCTGCCCTTTACGGTAATTAATAAGCTGAGATTTAACCCGATGCTTATTGATGTGCAAGATAGTGGTGAATCTTTTGATACGGTAAATAACCGGGTCTTCCTGCGTCAGCTATTGGCGCAGGGGCGTAAGCAGAGTATTGATACTGTCGGTGAAGCAGAGGTGGAAAAGCTGCGCGAAGCAATTATTGCTGAACTGACCAGTTATGCTGATTACTGGCACGAAAAAAAAAACAGTGTTTGCCCGATACCGCTCAGTTCCACTGCGCGCTCAGCTAATCCGCAGAATTATGCCGCCTTACAAAAACATGCCGATGCTCTGCAACGTAAGATCTTAAGCCATCTGATTGGGGAATCTCTGCGCCGGGCGTTTGCCGGCAGTGAAGTGGCAGCACTGGCCAGCTTGCTGCCGGATGTGGTGCTGACGCTGAAACAAATTTTTGCTGACTGGAAAGGATCGTCCCATCAGCTTGCGCTGAATAAACTGCGCCATATTGTGCCGGGGGATTCTGCGAATCAGCAGATTCGCGCGCTGCGCCTGTTGCTCGATACGCTGGTGAGCGTAGTTGAGGTGATACAGGATCCAAAATGTAGCTGGGTTGAATTACAGTTGAGAATAGGACAGCTGCAGCAGTCATGCCAGCCGGGTCAGACCCTGCAGCAGCTGTTGCCGCTGGCGGTGACTGAGCGCCTGCATCAGGGACTGCGTATTTGCGCGTTGCTGGCCGAAAAAATTGCCCAGCAGAACGCCATAAGCGGCGCCTTAAATTATGCCGAATGGCTTACCGATACAGCATGGCTGAACCAATTATTGCCACAGAATCTCCACGGGCTGGCGGCAGCGGGAGGGGAGATTTACCGCATTGGTCAGGCGATGGGTACCGTACGCAAGTTGTCGCCCGATGCCAGCCATTTGCAGCAAACTGAGCAGCTACTGCGTTTAATTAGCGCCAGTGGTTTACACAGTCAACTGAGTGTTTATCTTGGCGATCAGCTGGATGCTGTCTTCAGCACGCTGTCCGGCGCGCTCACCACTCTGGATACGCTAAGGCGTCTGCCGCAGGCCGATGCGGGCACGCTGCTCAGCGGTCTGGCGACATTGCTGGCTGACAGTCGTCTGGCATTTCCGTCACGGCTGATGGCTGAACTGACTACCTCCGCAGTATTATTACAACAGCAGGTCAGCGATCTGCCAGCGTGGCCTGCGGACGATCGCTTGCAGCAATCTCTGTGGCTGATGGCAGTGGTTAACATCCTGGCGACCTCGCCGGGGCTGGCGGGCTATTTATCTCCCCAATTTGGCTGGCTGCTCAGTCTGGCTCAGCAGGCGCAGTCGCTGGGAGAAACCGCGTTTGCCGTTAAAGCCCCAGTGGGAGCCGCAGCGCAGGCGAGCTGGCTGACTGGATTGCTCAGCGACACAGCGGTAAACCATCTGCTGCAAATGTTGTTGCCAGAGACCAGTTTCCAGCCAGTGAAAAAGGTGATGGATCGACTGGAGCAGGGATGCATGGTGCTGGAGAAGGTGCAGACTTTTCCATACCAGGGCAGCAGATCGCAGCAAGCGGGATGGATATTGCAGCTGATGGCCTGGCCGCAAGCTTTTGGCATGCTGGAGATGATCTGTCCTGGCCATTTCGGCGCGGTAGCGGACAAACTGCAAAGTTTGCTGCAGCTGCATCAGAAGTGGCTGGCTCTGCCGCCGGATGCATCCTGGGCGATGACGCTGAAAGCGATAAGTGATGAACTGCTGGCGTTGGGTCAGCAACAGATTATCGCCCGCCCTGAATTACTGCTGTCCGTGTTAAAACAGTATCCGCAAGTGGTGATTTTACATGCCGCTTTCAATGCGCAAGCCAGCATGCCTGCCAGCCTGACGCGCAGGCAGCAGCTCGAATTTATCGCTTATGAGATGGCTAACGCGCTGAGCGGCAACTGGATATTACTGTTGCGCAGCATTAAGCAGGCGCCGACATGGTTCTGCGCTGTACGTCAGTGTTATCGCTGGTATCGCGACCCGGCTAAAGCGGAACAGGCGCTGATGCATCTCGCCAGTCTGTTGCGCGATATAAGCGGTCATCCGCTGCTGGTGAAGCTATTGCCAGCGCTGCCCGGACTGTATGAAATATGGCGACGTTTCGACCTTCCGGCTGGTGCACTATATACATGGCGGGATCTCAGTCAGCTGGTGATGCTGGCGGATAATAGCAGTAATAGCGCATTGCAGGCGTTGATGGTTGAAATGGAAGAGGAGCTGAGCAAGGCCATCGCCGCTCTGCTGATCCGCAGTTTTGATCGGGTAAAGGATCAGCTGGCGGCGATATTACCCGCAGCGCATGCCACTACGATAATGCCGGAGGCAGATGTCCCGCTGGCAAGTGAGGTGAAAAAGAATATTGCGGATTTTCTGCGCATTCAGCTGGCCCACCTGCTGGACGATCAGCATAAGGTCATTACACCACCGGCGCGAGTGGTACTGGAGCAACATCTGGCCGCGCTGACGGATGATTATCTGCGCGATTATCAGACGTTATATCAAAACCGGCATGATGCTGCGGTGCGGGCGTTACTGGTTGCCCCGCGTGAGCTGGTGGATAAATCCGCAGATGCGTCTGACTCACCAAAATATCAGCAAGACGATGAGTATTGGCATGACCTGTTATTTTGCGCAGACCTGAATGCTTACCAGTTTTTGGACAGAGTGCAGATAACCGGAATCAGTTTTACCGGTTCGTCAGTACATCAGCTGAAAAACTTGCTGCAACCTGAACCGCCACGCAAATCAGAGTTTGAAGCAGCATTACAGGATCGGGCAATTGTTGCGTTGCAGAGTGAAATAGACTCCTATGAACTCGATAATCTTTGTGAGGAAGTCTTTATCGTCGCCCGGCCTCTGCTGGCGAAATGGATCACCGGATCTGCGATGTCAACCTATGCGGAATGGTACAAATCAATGCAGCAAGGGAAGGCGTTTGCGCCAGTGACATCCTCGCTTTCGCATCACGAGCTATGGTTCCGCTCATCGGGACAGGAAGCGATGCTGGATCTCTTCAGCGCAGAGTTGTCTCGCGGCATTAACGCTGCTGTGTTAGCGGCGCTGAAAGAAGTCAAACCGGGTATTGTATTGGTAAAATCTGCCGATGTGGACAAACTGGCCGATATTTATAATGACCACCTCCACCAGATTAATGAATATGGTAAGAGATATAATTACGCTAATATCAGGGACCATATTATTTCAGAAGAAATACAAGCGGTTTATGATTTGGGGTTAAGTTACAGCTGGCAGGCGAATTCGCAGCGGCTGGAAACCTTCCATGAACCGCTGGAAGAACAGCTGCAGCTTGATACCGCTATGCAGGTAGTGATTGATAATGAATATAAATCCTATACGATGCGCGAAATTGCCATGGGGGCGGTATTTAAAGACTCAGGTTCATTTTCGTCAGTTTATTATGACTGGCAGCATGGAGGTTCAGCACATAGTGTTGCCTATGTGGCAAAACTGTGGGAGCTGCCAGGGCGAGTTCAGGAGCGCCTGCAGAATGTTTTTGCTAAGTTAAAACACGATATTAAAGCCGCTGAGAGTATCAAAAAGCTCTTCTCGCTTTCAATTAACGCCTGCCTGTATCTGGTAAGGAACAAACTGGATAAGGAGTTAGCTGCGGAGTTTGGTGATATTATCGACGGATTTATCAAAGGCGAGATAGCGCCTGAATTTCTGACCATACAAAGCGGTGAGCTTTCGCAGATTATCGCACTGAAAGGCAAGAAAAACCGGCGTCTGCTTATTTCAGCGATGGATGGTAATTTTAATATCGTTAATGAAATGGAAGTGAATACGATATCATCTGGCAATGCCAGAAAACTAAGTGTGTTTGATAAAACTGATATTTCGGATGAAAAATTACGGGAGTGGTTATCCAGGCACTTATTGTATGCCGAACAGGAGAAGGTCGATGTTGCCTTTATGGGGGCCAAGTTTGACTCGCCTTCGATGGTATTTAGTTTGCCAAAAAAAGAGCGGAATTACCGGCCGATTATTTACACTGTCTCAGCTGATTACCGGACAGAACTTTTCAGACGTTATATCAATAAAAGTGCCGCCGATGCTGATGCCAGCATTAAAACGCAATTCGAGAAAGACGTGGACCGGGTGCTCGACCTTGCCAGTTACGCTGCTGGCGCGCTGGCCTTTGGCATGCCTGGCACACTTGCCGGACGCCTTATTTCACTGTTTCTGGGGCTGGCGGTTGAACCAGCGATTCAGGTGAGCAAGTTCCTGAATGCTGACACGCATGATGAAAAGGATCAGGCTATCTGGGCAATGCTGTTTGCTGGCGCCACTGGCATGCTGTTCGATGTGCCGGTGGTGGCGAAAGCCTTACGTAACAGGCTGGCAAAGCAATTTTTGGCGCGAAAATTGACGGATGGCGGCAAGACAGCGGTACTCCCTGAAGCCGTTACCAAAGCGACTACCCGTGCTGCGCCGCTGGATACAACTTACCGCTTGCAGGAATTGGTGGCGCAAGGAAAAACGGGGAGTATCTATCAGCTGGAAGCTGGTACCTTTATTAAGGATTATAAACCGTCCGTTATTGCCGCGAAGGCTCTGTCAGAGAGTGATAGTGCGGAAAAATATAGCCAGATTTTAATTGAAGCCAATAATGATTCACTGGCCTTAAACCGCTTTTATGGTCCGGGAAGCGCTATGGTTGAAATTTATCATGGTGCCGAAGTGGTGAGAGGTAATATCATTATACATATCAATAAAATTGACGGAGACTCGATTGATACGGTGTTAAAATCATTTGATGAGAAAAAATTCTACGATTTAAAATATTTTTTATCAGATGAGATTTTAGTAAATAAGAAAATCATTGAGTTATTTTCCAGGTTAAAACAAAATGGTATCTCACTGGATAATGTACGCTGGCAGGACATTCTTTTTGATAACCAGAAAAAAACCTTAAACCTGCTCAATTTTGACGGGGTGAAAGTGCGGCCAAAAAGTAACGGAGAGATAATCCCTTTATCGTCAGGTGAGTTGTCTAAGATTAAAATGGATTTCAGGCTGGAAAGGATTAAGTTAAAAAGACAACTGGATAAAATCGATCTGCTGGATCTGACTATTAACAATGATATTCCTCTTGAGAAATTAACAGGGCCACGCTGCATTGTGAAGCGTGGCGGTAAAGCAGCTTGTGTAGTTAGCCCGCTGGATATGGATCTGCTGAAAGCAAAAGAGAAAATGTTGAACGATTATCTTAATGGCTATAGCTATCAATTTGAAATGAAATTCACCCCTGAACTGAGAAGAATCAGAAAGGTCGAGGATTTAAGCCAGTACGACTATGATATCGAGAAAACCTTATTCCGCGCGCATACCGCGCAAAAAGAAGACATTGTCAAAAATGGCCTGCTGCGTCGGGTTAGCTTAAATGAAAATCGTTACCTTACAGATTTTGATATCTACCTGCGCGATATTTTCCTGCATGTGGGTTCAAACGGCACCCGGGGAAAAGCATTGTCGTTATCGACAACCCGAAGAGTTTCAGAAAGTTTTTTGCAGGATGCTGAAGCTCGATCGTTAGTTAAAATTGGCATCAAGGATTCCGAGAAGGGGCGCTTTATGTCGACGCCAGATATTATTAAAACCTATGGTGGTTATGCACTTGATAAAAATTTAATTAGTGATGAAGAAATTTGCAACAGCCTGAAGAGCCTGGAAGCCTCCTTTAGTGAAAGAGAGGTGTTCTTTATGGGGAAATATTCTGGCCTGAAATGGGGCGAGTTGCCGGTCAGGAAATGCAGCGTGATAAATGCCGGAAACGGCATCAGAAAACTGAGCTGCATCTGACTATCACTACTGACAGGCTGATTAAATCTCCAGCGCCAGCCGGGTTCCCTGCGCTATTGCCCGTCGGGCATCGAGTTCCAGCGCCACATCAGCGCCGCCGATAATATGCAGCGGAATGCCCAGTGGAGTCAGTGACGCCAGTAACGCCCGGTTTGGCTCCTGCCCGGCGCAAATCACCACATTATCCACTGCCAGCGTGAGTGGCTGACCATCACGCAGGATATGCAGCCCCTGATCGTCAATGCGCTGATATTGCACGCTTCCCCACATTTTCACGCCGTGCGCCTGTAAACTGGCGCGATGGATCCAGCCAGTGGTTTTACCCAGCGTGGCGCCAGGTTTGCCTGCTTTCCGCTGCAGAAGCCAGATTTCGCGCGGGCTGGCTGGCGCTTGCGGACCGGCGGGCGCGAGACCGCCAGCGTGCTGCAGCGAGCGGTCAATACCCCATTCGCGACAGAAGGTATGGATATCGAGGCTGCTGGCGTCTCCGGTGTGACAAAGGTATTCGGCGGTATCAAAACCGATGCCGCCTGCGCCGATAATCGCCACACGTTTTCCCACCGGCTTTTTCTGTGCAATCACCTCGAGATAACTCAGGACGCTGGGATGATCGATACCCTCAATCTGCGGCATGCGTGGTGAGATGCCGCTGGCGAGAATCACTTCATCAAATTCCGCCAGCACTGTACTGTCGGCCCACTGGTTGAGTCGCACCGTGACACCGGTCAGCGCCAGCTGACGACGAAAATAGCGCAGGGTTTCATCAAACTCCTCTTTGCCGGGGATCTGGCGCGCGATATTAAACTGCCCGCCAATATCACTGGCGGCATCAAACAGCGTGACCTGATGGCCGCGTGCGGCGGCATTGACCGCAAATGCCAGTCCTGCCGGTCCGGCGCCCGCCACTGCCAGCTTTTTCACCCGGGACGCGGCGATAACCGGCATCAGGGTTTCATGGCAGGCGCGTGGATTGACCAGGCAGGAGGTGACCTTACCGGCAAAGACTTGATCGAGGCAGGCCTGGTTACAGCCAATGCAGGTATTGATCTCATCGGCGCGGTTCTGCTGCGCTTTCCGCACAAACTCGGCGTCAGCGAGAAAGGGGCGCGCCATCGAAATCATATCGGCACAGCCCTCATCCAGCAGCGACTGCGCAATATCCGGATGATTAATCCGGTTAGTGGCAATCAGTGGCAGAGTGACATACTGCTTCAGGGTTTGCGTCACCCAGCCAAACGCGGCGCGCGGCACCGAGGTCGCGATGGTCGGTACGCGCGCTTCATGCCAGCCGATGCCGGTGTTGATCAGTGTGGCGCCAGCTTGTTCAATCGCCTGCGCCAGCTGGATGGTCTGCTCAAGGGTATTGCCTTCCTCCACCAGATCAAGCATCGACAGGCGCCAGATAATAATAAACTGCTCGCCGACCGCGGCACGTACCGCGCGGAGGATCTCAACGGCAAAACGCATACGCTGACTGAAATCGCCACCCCATTGATCGTCTCGCTGGTTGGTGCGCGCAGTCAGAAACTGATTAATCAGATAGCCTTCGGAGCCCATAATCTCCACGCCATCATAACCGGCCTGTTGCGCCAGTCGGGCGCAGTGGGCGAAATCCGCTA
Source organism: Winslowiella toletana (assembly GCF_017875465.1). Lineage (NCBI taxonomy): Bacteria > Pseudomonadati > Pseudomonadota > Gammaproteobacteria > Enterobacterales > Erwiniaceae > Winslowiella > Winslowiella toletana. The sequence goes on along the minus strand of NZ_JAGGMQ010000001.1, from coordinate 1,700,861 downwards.
TCAGCTGCACAATTTGCTGATGCGTCAGCTGCTGTGGTTTAAACGGATTAATCGGCGCCTGCAACGGGGAAGGGGCCACCAGTGCGGGCTGATAGCTGTAACGCCCGGCATGCAGAATTTGCAGGGCAATCTTGCCACCCGCTGCGTGTACCGCCTGCGTCACCGGGCGATGATGCGCCAGCTGCTGCTCACTGTTCAGCACCGAACCGCCAGCCACCACCACCCCTTCCGGCGAGGGAGCAATTCCGCCGGTAACGATCAGCGCCACGCCGGCGCTGGCGCGCTCCGCATAAAATGCCGCCAGCCGTGCGGCACCATCAGGATGCTCTTCCAGCCCGGTGTGCATCGATCCCATCAGCACACGATTTTTTAGCCGGGTAAAACCGAGATCGAGAGGGGAGAAAAGCGAAGGCGCTGCCTGCATAGAAATGTCCACCGGAATGTTGCAATAATGTTATGTGGTCGGATGAGTTGACTGTAGCGCCTGGCCACAGAAAAGCGCAAGCGTCGGCGATAAAGCTGTGAGGCGGGTCAAAAAAAATCCCTGGCGCAGGGAAGGGGTGAAAACCTCGCCGTTAAAGCACAACCTGGTTCACGTTATGCGTAACATCCATTCCGTAACACCCTTTTAAGTGATCTTGTTCACAGTTTTGTACTGCAGAAAGCTATCTGATGTGCAGCTGGCGGTTCAGGTGATGAGACAACAATGAATATGAAAACGCAGTCCTGCATGATTAATGGCAAAGAAAACGTCGAAGTGATCACCCAGGAAGTGAATTATCAGGGCGAGGGCACGCTGGTGCGCATCACCCGTGGCGGTATCTGTGGTTCCGATCTGCACTACTATCAGCATGGCAAAGTCGGCAGCTTCGAAGTCAAAATGCCGATGATTCTCGGTCACGAAGTGATTGGCTATGTGGTGAAAAGCGACAATCCGGCGCTGAAAGCGCAGCAAAAGGTGGCGATCAACCCGTCTAAACCCTGTGGCAGCTGTAAATATTGCCTGAATGATGAAGAGAACCAGTGTGTCAGCATGCGTTTCTTTGGCAGCGCCATGTACTTCCCGCATGTTGATGGCGGCTTTACCCAATTTAAAGTGGTGGATAGCGCGCAGTGCGTGCCGTTCGCCAGTGATGCTGATGAAACGGTAATGGTCTTCGCTGAGCCGCTGGCGGTATGCATTCATGCCGCCAATCAGGCGGGCGATCTCAGCGGCAAAAAAGTGTTTATCTCCGGCGTTGGTCCGATTGGCTGCCTGATTGCGGCGGCAGCAAAAGCCAAAGGCGCGTCAGAAATCGTCTGTGCCGACGTCAGTGAACGTTCACTGTCGATGGCGGAAAAAATGGGCGCCACCAGCCTTATCCATGCCGCCAGCGGCGATTTTACCCCGTACCTGGCGGATAAAGGTTACTTCGATGTCTCATTTGAAGCCTCCGGCCATCCTTCCTCGTTGCAGCGCTGCCTCGAAGTGACGCGCGCGAAAGGCACGCTGGTGCAGGTTGGTATGGGCGGCGCGGTGCCGAACTTCCCAATTATGTTGCTGATTGCGAAAGAGATAAAACTGGTGGGTTCCTTCCGCTTTACCCACGAATTTAACACCGCAGTGGAGTGGCTGGGCAATGGCACCGTCAACCCGCTGCCGCTGTTTAGCGGGGAGTATTCTCTGGCCGAGATTGATGCCGCGCTGGTGTTTGCCGGCGATAAACAACAAGCCGCTAAAGTTCAGCTGACCTTCTGATTCGGGGATAACCATGAGCACTCTTTTTTCGTTAAATAATAAACGCGTATTAATTACCGGTTCCGGTCGTGGCATCGGTTTCTTACTGGCAAAAGGTCTGGCGGAAGCCGGGGCGGAAGTGATTATTAATGCCACCACCCAGGCGGGGGCGGAGAAGGCGGCGCAACAGCTGATCGCCGCCGGGCATCAGGCCCATGCGGTGGCGTTTGATGTGACCCAGTCAGCGGCGGTAAATGCGGCGGTTGAGCAGATCGAAAGCGAGATTGGCGCTATCGATGTGCTGGTGAATAACGCCGGTATCCAGCGCCGTCGTCCGTTCCTCGAATTCCCGGAACAGGACTGGAATGATGTGATCGCAGTCAATCAGACCGCCGTCTTCCTTGTTTCGCAGGTGGTGGCGCGCAAGATGGTGACGCGTCAGAGCGGCAAAATTATCAATATCGGCTCCATGCAGAGCGAACTGGGTCGCGACACCATTACGCCGTACGCCGCATCAAAAGGCGCGGTGACCATGCTGACCCGCGGCATGTGCGTCGAGCTGGCGCGCCACAATATTCAGGTCAACGGCATTGCACCGGGTTACTTCAAAACCGAAATGACGCAGGCGCTGGCGGATGACCAGGACTTTACCGCCTGGCTGACCAAACGTACTCCGGCAGCACGCTGGGGCAACCCGGAAGAACTGATCGGCGCGGCGGTATTTTTAGCCACCAAAGCCTCGGATTTTGTGAACGGCCACCTGCTTTTCGTCGATGGCGGCATGCGCGTCGCGGTGTAAGCAACTATACCTTGCATACCTGTTAACTGATTCACCTGTACCCTTAAAGGAAATTTCTATGCCAATTACAATAATAGCGATAGGCGTGATTTTGCTGCTGGTGTTAATGATTGTGTTTAAGGTCAACGGCTTTATCGCGCTGGTCTTTGTCGCGGCAGTGGTCGGTATCGCCGAAGGAATGACGCCGCTGGAAGCTGTGGCGTCGATCCAGAAAGGGGTCGGCGGCACGCTTGGCAGTCTGGCGCTAATCCTCGGCTTTGGCGCGATGCTCGGCAGGCTGGTATCTGATACCGGCGCAGCGCAACGCGTCGCCACCACGCTGATTAAGGCTTTCGGAAAAGATAAGCTGCAATGGGCGCTGATGATCACCGGCCTGATTGTTGGCCTGGCGATGTTCTATGAAGTCGGTTTTGTGCTGCTGCTGCCGCTGGTGTTTACCGTGGTTGCCGCGGCGCGTATGCCACTGCTGTACGTCGGCGTACCGATGGTGGCAGCGCTGTCGGTAACTCACTGCTTCCTGCCGCCGCATCCGGGCCCCACGGCAATCGCGACTATCTTTGGTGCAAACCTCGGCACCACCCTGCTGTACGGGATGATTATTACCATTCCGACGGTGATTATTGCCGGGCCGATTTTCTCTAAGTTTCTGAAGAACTTTGAGAAAGAGCCACCGGAAGGGCTGTATAACCCGAAAATTTTTGAAGATCATGAAATGCCGGGCTTCTGGACCAGTATTTTTGCGGCGATTATTCCGGTGATCCTGATGGCGGTAGCGGCGGTGTTTGAACTGACGATGCCGAAAGAGAATCCGGCACGCCAGTTCTTCGAATTTATTGGTAACCCGGCGGTGGCGCTGTTTATTGCGGTGGTGATTGCGATATTCACCCTTGGCCTGCGCAATGGCCGCAAGGTTGAAGAAGTGATGGATATGTGTGGCGATTCGATCTCCGCCATCGCCATGATCGTATTTATTATCGCGGGCGGCGGCGCCTTTAAGCAGGTGCTGGTGGACAGCGGTGTCGGTACCTATATCGCCGATATGATGAAGGGATCTTCGCTATCGCCACTACTGATGTGCTGGACAGTTGCCGCCATGCTGCGTATTGCGCTTGGTTCCGCAACGGTGGCCGCCATTACGACCGCCGGGATTGTGACGCCGATTATTGCCGTTACCGGCGCCGATCCGGCGCTGATGGTGCTGGCAGTGGGTTCCGGCAGTGTCATCGCCTCACACGTTAACGATCCGGGTTTCTGGCTGTTTAAAGGCTACTTTAATCTCAGCGTGGTCGAGACGCTGAAAACCTGGACGGTGATGGAAACCCTGATCTCGTTCCTCGGTTTAGCTGGCGTACTGATTTTAAACGTGATAATTCATTGATTTGGCGGGCGGGTAAATCCCGCCCTTTCTCTCGCTGTAACGGACATCCCGCTGTGCGCTCCCATCGCATTTCACTACAAGATATTGCCACCCTCGCGGGCGTCACCAAAATGACGGTCAGCCGCTATCTGCGCACGCCGCATAAAGTCGCGGCCAGCACCGGCGAAAAGATCGCACAAATCATCGAAGAGATTAACTATGTGCCCAATCGCGCGCCGGAGATGTTGCTGAGTGCAAAGAGTTACACCATTGGCGTACTGATCCCCTCATTTAAGAATCAGATCTTTGCCGATCTGCTGGCGGGGATTGAAGCGGCGACCAAAGAGGGACGCTACCAGACGCTGATTGCCAACTATAACTACAATCCGCAGGCGGAAGAGGAGCAGATTATTAATCTGCTGTCGTGGAACATCGACGGCATTATCCTCAGTGAAAAGTCCCATACGCTGCGGGCGGTAAAATATCTGCGCGCCGCCAAAATTCCGGTCGTTGAAGTGATGGATACCGAAGGCGGCTGTCTGGATATGGAAGTGGGCTTTAATAATTTTAACGCTGGCTACGATATGACCAGGACCCTGCTGGAGCAGGGGCGGCGGCAGATTATTTACTTTGGATCGCAGGATGACCGGCGCGACGATCACCGTTTTCGTGGTTACAGCCAGGCGATGGCCGAGCGGGGCTTGTCGGCGCATCGCGTTAACCCGAAGTCGATCTCTTCGCAGCAGCTCGGCGCGCGCATGCTGGAGAGCGCATTACAGACGTTTCCCACGCTGGATGCGATCTTCTGCACTAATGATGATCTGTCGCTCGGTGCGCTGTTGTGGTGCCAGCGGCGTGGTATTGCGGTGCCACAACAGATTGCGATTGCCGGTTTTCACGGGCTGGATATCAGCCGTGAAATGTATCCCAGCGTCGCCAGCGTGATTACGCCACGTTACGCCATCGGCTATACCGCCGCTGAACTGCTGCTGAAAAAGATCGGCGACGCCGATTTTGTCGCCGATTCGGTGGATCTGAGTTATCAGATTTTTATGGGCGAAACCATTTAGTCCTGCCGCTGGATCCACGAATAGCGCGACGCATAGCCGTCCGCGAAATGGGTGTTGCGGCGATAGCTGGATCGCGGTTCTGCCATACAATAGGTGCAGACGGGCACTACGTCGATTTGCGCCGCCGGGATCCCCATCTGTTGCAGCATCTGTTGCGCCAGCGCGGGCAGATCAAACCAGATCCCGCCGGTGGCGCCCACCGCCTGCGGACGAATCGCCTGCGCATTCACCGGTTGTTGCTGATGCCAGCGCACTGGCTGTCCCAGCAATGGCATTTTTTCCAGTACCTCTTTTCCCAGTTCATAGCAACAGGAGCCAATCGACGGTCCGATGGCGACATACAGGCTGTCGGCAGTGGCGCCCAGCGCGAGCAGACGCTGCACCGCACTAAACAATACGCCGCTTAGCGCACCTTTCAGCCCCGCATGTACCGCTGCAACATGATGCGTGCGATCGTCGGCAATCAATACCGGTAAACAGTCTGCGGTGTACACCGCCACCGGACGTTGATCAACCGCTATCACCCCGTCAGCATCACGGCTTTTTGCCGGAGTGGTCTCTTCCGCCAGCACCACTTCGGCGCTGTGACGCTGATGCGCCCAGGTGGCGTCTGCGGGCGGCGTAGCGCCAGCAGGCAGAAACGCGTGCTCGACCCAGCCAAGCCCGGCAAGCAGTGATGAGGAGCGGGAATAAGGAGAGGGGCTGTTTTGCATAACGCGATCCTTGTGATGACTGATGGCAGAAATAGAACTCACTCTACCCTACGCGCAAAGGGTGACATTTTTAAATCTTTTCTCTGCCCTGTGACAGTGCGCCTGGCGAAAGGTGTGATTGTCAATGACGCCAGAGACAGCGCGTTTATGTAACTAAAAAAACTTATTAAATATCTGCATCAACAGCGGATTAAATAAATCATCTTTATTTAAAATAGAGTCTGGTGCAGACGCGGCAATCTTTGCACCGAAAGCATGCAATGAGCTTCATATCCTGGGTTAATTAATTTGAGACTTTGGTCTTTTATTTTCTATATCCATATAGATACTGTTGTTATGTTTTATTTGCAGTAAATGCAATGCATCTTTATTAATAATCTATTGTATTTTAAGGTTTTTATTTGTTGCGCTATTTAGTCAGTAATTACAAGTGATATCTCATTAATTTACTTAATGAATACATTAAATTTAAATAAACTTACATTAGAAGTTTTATTTAACTTTATGGGAATATTCCTAATCCTGTATTAATCTATAAAGTGTTAGAACTTATTTCGCAGGTTGTGAGCCTGTGGCTATCGCCGAGGTTAATTCCGCTGAAATTCAGTGATAAAGGTTACGCGATTTATCTGTCGCCCAGGTAGAAGCCTGTTTGTTCCCGGAAGAGAGACTATTATTTTGACGACACTTAAACCCTTGTTAGCAAAGAACCGCAGTTGGGCACTACAACGGCGCCAGCGTAATCCGCAATATTTCGACAAAAATCTGCATCAGCAGAAGCCGCACTCGCTGTGGATTGGCTGCTCTGACAGCCGCGTTCCGGCGGAAGTGCTGACCGGCGCGCATCCTGGTGAACTGTTTGTCCATCGTAATATCGCCAATATGGTGATCGACAGCGATGACAACTTTATGAGCGTGTTGCAGTACGCGCTGGAGTATCTGAAAGTCTCACGCATTGTGCTGTGCGGCCACTATGGTTGTGGCGGCGTGCAGGCCGCAGTGGCTTTGCCAGACAGCCCACTGGATAACCAGGACACGGCGCTGGCGCGACGGATTGGCCAGCTGCGTGCTGCGCTGGAGACCGGTTTAACCGCTTTTCATGCCGATGAAGATGAGGAGAGCAACCGCCAGAATCGTCTGGTGGAAGCGAATGTTATCGCCCAGTTTTCCCGGCTGGTGGCGACAGAACCGGTGATTGCCGCCTGGCGACAGGGCATTGCGCTGGATGTGTTTGGCTGTGTTTACGATCTGCAGTCAGGACATCTGAAAGAGTTAATCCAGCAATCCACAGAGGAATCCACACCATGAATCTGAGAACGCTTCGTCAGGATCTTCCTGCCGGTCTCGTCGTGTTTCTGGTGGCGTTGCCGTTGTGTCTCGGCATCGCCCAGGCCAGTGGTTTGCCGCCGTTTGTTGGCCTGCTTACCGGGGTGATTGGTGGCCTGATTGTCACTTCGCTCAGCCCGTCGCGTTTTGCCGTCAGCGGGCCTGCTGCCGGACTGGTGACCATTGTGGTGGCCGCCATCGAGACACTGGGTTCTTTCTCCGCTTTTCTGCTGGCGCTGGTGCTGGCGGGTGTCCTGCAATTTATGTTCGGCGTGATCCGCGCCGGACGCTTTATCACTTTAGTACCCGGCAGCGTAATTAAAGGCATGCTGGCGGCTATTGGCATTCTGTTGATTATGCAGCAGATCCCGGTAGCACTCGGCGCTTCAGGCGACACTGAACTCGCATCACTGTTTAGCGGCGAGTTCAGTTTCTCTTTATCGGCGATTGCAGTGGCGGCTGTCGGACTGACGGTGCTGTGGTTGTGGACCACGCCGCTGGTGAAGCGGGTAAAAGCGCTGAACTGGATCCCCGGACCACTGATTGCGGTACTGCTTGGCTGCATGGCGACGGTATTTGGCGATCGCATTCAGCCGGAGTTTGTCAGTAACCTGCCACGCATATCTCTGCCGGAATTTGGTTCGCCCGGCGCACTGGCCCGCGAGCTGGAGCGACCTGACTGGCAGGCATGGCGTAATCCTTCAGTGTATGTGGTGGCGGTGACGCTGGCGCTGGTTGCCAGTCTGGAAACCCTGCTCAGCCAGGAGGCTCTGAAGAAACTGCGGCCACAGAATCCCGCGCCTTCACCGGATAAAGAGATGCGCGCGCAGGGTATCGGCAACCTGGTCGCGGGTTTTCTTGGCGGCTTGCCGATTACCTCAGTGATTGTGCGCAGTTCGGTAAACGTCAGCGCTGGTGCGCAGAGTAAACTCTCGATATTAGTTCATGGTGTATTGCTGCTGGTGTGCGGCCTGTATTTCAGCAACTTGCTCAATGCGATTCCGCTGGCGAGTCTGGCGGCAGTGCTGCTGTATACCGGTTATAAGCTGGCGCCGCCGCGTCTGTTTATCGATCAAATCCGTATGGGCGCGCAGCAGTTTGTGCCCTTTATCGTCACCATTGGCGGGATTATCGTGTTTGGTATGCTGGCGGGTATCGGGCTGGGTATTGCCACGCAGATTCTGTACAGCGTGTATAAAAGTCATCGCAATGCATTGCAGCTTACGCGTTATGACGATCACTATGTGCTGCGCTTTCAGCAGAATCTGACCTTTATGCATAATCCGCGTTTACAGGGATTACTGGCCGAAATTCCGGAAAATAGTGTGGTGATCGTCGACCATGATAACGCCGAGTATATTGATCCGGATGTAAAAGCGGTGCTGAAAGATTTTAGTGAAAATGCCAATGAGCGTGGCATCCGACTCAGTCAGTGGCCAGCTGCGGCGAAATAATTCTGTCAGCGATTGATTAAAGCGAGTGATGCCCTTCTGGCATCACTCGCTTTCTTATGCCCGTTAACTATTTCCTGTGATAAAATTAGCCGCGCTGTAGCCAGGATTAATCTTATAAACCAATAGGCTACAGAATAATATTGCGATTATTTTTGTTTGAGTAGCTTAAAATAAAGCTCAGACTCTGCCTGATTGTTTTGCAGAAATCGCATCCGATCTCAGCTGAAACCGGCTGAGATCGTTTCAGGGGAATTATTATGGGTATCAGGGCGTATGCGATTCAAACTTTTTGACGAAAATAATAATAAAGCTAACGGGATAACGATCTTTGTTTTCACCGTCGTGTTTTGTTTTATCGGCGCCCATTTGCGTATGCCGCAGGAATTATCATTATTCTGGCCGGTGAATGCGCTGATCGCCGCCATAATTGTCCGTTTCCCTTTTCTGCATAACACCCGTATTTATCTGATCACTTATCTGGCAATGATATTCTACGATATGATGTTTTCCGGCTGGGCATCGCTGTCGGTCACCATTAACTTTGCCAATATTATTTTTATCTTTGTTGTAGCTAACCTGCTGATTAAGAAAAATAAACCAGTTGCCGGCTTCCGGCGGCCGGTGCGCGCATTACAGATTTTTCCCGCCAGCCTGCTGGGCGCTCTGCTTAGCGCCAGCTGGGGAACGCTGGCTCAGGATGGCTGGATGGGCGGCAACTTCCTTACCGCCTGGAGTGACTGGGTCAGTGAACAGTTCTCGACCGGCGTGCTGCTGCTGCCTTTTCTGCTGACCTTACCCGCCAGCATTAAGCTGGTGCTCAGACCCTGTCGCTTAAAGGATCTGTTACCGGTGGCCGCGCTGGCCGCTTCAGTGGCAGTGGCGGCGGTTATTGGCGGCGGCGGCAGTCTCTCCTTTCCGTTACCGGCGTTAATCTGGTGCGCAATCGCTTATCCACTGCATGTCACCAGTCTGATTACCCTGATTACCGGCGTTAGCGAAATTATGCTGGTGGTCAGTGGGGTGATGAATATTCAGGGCGGCGATGAGTTTCTGGCGCTGAGTCACCTGGTGTCTGCCCGCCTCGGCATTGCCACGCTGGCCATCAGTCCGCTGATTGTCGCCGTCAGTATGGATGCGATTTTGCAGCTTAATAAGCAGCTGGCGTTGCGCGCAAATTATGATTTCCTCACGCGTCTGCTGTCCCGCTCGGGTCTGTATGAACAGCTGCGTCTGCGCGATGATCAGGCGCATAACAAACCGCAGAGCGCTGGCGTGATGCTGATAGATATCGACTATTTTAAAGCGATTAATGACAGTTTTGGTCATGACTCCGGTGATGCGGTGCTGGAAGAGATGGCGAACCGGATGCGCAATGTGGTTGGCGATCACGGACTGGTGTGCCGCTTTGGCGGTGAAGAGTTTGTGGTGGTGTTTTTTGATCTGGAGCGCGCGGCGCTATTCCAGTTCGCCGAACAGATACGGCAGTCGATTGTGGCGCATAAATTTGCTCTGCAGGGCAATACCGTCGGGGTTACCGTCAGTATCGGTATTGCCAGCGAGCATCAGCAGATAAACAGCTGCGTTGAAACGGTTAATGCTCTGATTTCCGCAGCTGATAAACGTCTGTACCACTCAAAACGTAATGGTCGCAACCAGACTTCACCGCGTCTCGAGCTTGAACTGGAAGAGGTGGTCTGAGTCCGGTATTTTGATTAATATCAGGAGTGATTAAACTATTTATCGTCAGATAAAGCAGATGTTCTACGCTTAATTTTATTTAACGCGTTATCAATCAGAGGGATTTTTATGAAAGCAGCTGTGGTTACTCAGGATCATTCCGTTGAAATTCAGGACAAAACTCTGCGTAAGCTGGAACATGGTGAAGCGTTGCTGAGCATGGAGTATTGCGGGGTCTGTCATACCGATCTGCACGTTAAAAATGGTGATTTCGGTGAAGTGCCGGGAATTATTCTTGGCCATGAAGGGATCGGCATCGTTAAGCAGATTGGCCCGGGCGTGACCTCACTGAAGCCGGGCGATCGCGCCAGCGTGGCCTGGTTCTATCAGGGCTGTGGGCACTGTGAATATTGTAATAGCGGCAATGAAACCCTGTGTCGTGATGTGAAGAACGCCGGTTTCTCCGTTGATGGCGGCATGGCGGAAGAGTGTATTGTGGTGGCCGATTATGCGGTGAAAGTGCCGGACGGCCTTGATCCTGCCGCCGCCAGCAGCATTACCTGCGCCGGTGTCACCACCTATAAAGCGGTAAAAGTGTCACAAATTAAACCTGGTCAGTGGATTGCAATCTACGGTCTTGGCGGACTGGGTAACCTGGCGCTGCAATACGCCAAAAACGTGTTTAACGCCAAAGTGGTCGCGATTGATGTTAACGATGCGCAGCTGGAGTTTGCGAAAAGCATGGGCGCAGATCTGGTGATCAACCCGATTAAAGAAGATGCGGCGAAAATTATGCAGGAGAAAATCGGTGGCGCACATGCCTCGGTTGTCACTGCGGTCGCGCGTTCGGCATTTAATTCAGCAGTAGATTGCGTGCGTGCCGGTGGCCGCATTGTCGCCGTTGGCCTGCCGCCAGAATCGATGGATCTGAATATTCCGCGCCTGGTGCTGGATGGTATTCAGGTCGTGGGTTCGCTGGTCGGCACCCGTGAAGATCTGAAAGAAGCTTTCCAGTTTGCCGCAGAGGGCAAAGTGGTGCCAAAAGTGAGTAAACGTCCACTTAAAGATATCAATACCATTTTCGAAGAGATGAAAAACGGTAAAATTACTGGCCGTATGGTGATCGATTTATCGCTGTAATTGAAGGGTCGCAGCAATGCGACCCGTAAATATTTAATCCAGCAGTGCGCCATCGGCACTATAAAACGGCCAGGGGCCGGGAAATTTATCGATGACGCACTGATGGGTCACCATCCCTTGCTGTTCACGCCAGCGGTGCAGCAGAAAACCGGCCGGTTCAAGACAGAAATGAGCCGGGCCGTCCGGCTGTAAATCCAGCGCTACCTGATGCGATGCGCCCGGCGCGCTGCACGCCAGCGTGCCAGCGAAACGCACCTGCATACTGCGATGCAGATGACCGCAAAGCACGCGCTCCACCTGCGGATGACGCACAATAATCGCCGCCAGATCCTGCGGATTGATCAGCCGCTGGCGATCCATATGGTCGATGCCGCTGATAAAAGGCGGATGGTGCAGCATCACCAGCGTTGGACGATGTGGCTGAAGCTGCAGCTGTTGATCAAGCCATGCAAGGCTTTCCACCACCAGTTCACCGTGCGGCTGGCCCGGCACCGATGAGTCCAGCGCCAGCAGACGTAGCGGACCACACTCCGCCTGCCATTCCACCCGCTCCGCATGCTGATCGAGATAAGGATGATCGGCAAACGCTGCTTTCAGCTGCTGACGATCGTCATGATTTCCTGCCATCACATACCACGGAATATCCAGCGCCTCTAACGCTTCACGCAGGGTCTGATACTCATCGGCACGGCCAAAATCCACCAGATCGCCGGTGATCACCACGCAATCCGGACGCGGCTGCAACTGATTCAGGGTGGCAATCGCCTTGTGCAGCGCGCCGAGGGTATCGACTTTGCCATAAGAGAGTTTTCCCTGCGCTTTGATATGCAGGTCGCTGATCTGCGCGATTAATACGGTTTGTGCGGACATCAGCACACTTCTCCCTGTTTACTGTGAAAATGCATCAACAGATCGGCGGCGATAAACACGCCGACCTGCTGACCGCTCTGCCAGACTTCACGCGCCGGACGCTCAACCTGCAGTGGCTGCTGGCCACCGGTATCAATGATCAGGCGCTGGCTGGCGCCAAGAAATAGCTGCTGCACGATGCGACCGCGGTGAGGCGCATCGCCGACTGGACCCAGCGTGATATCTTCCGGGCGGCAGTAGAGGCCGGGGCGATCGGCTGATTCCGCTTGCAGGCAGTTAATCGCTCCGACGAAATCGGCGACAAAGCGCGTGGCGGGCTGCTGATAAAGGGTCTGTGGCGTGGCAATTTGCGCAATTCGCCCTTTTTCCAGTACCGCGATGCGATCGCCAAGCGCCATCGCTTCCTGCTGATCGTGAGTGACATAAACGGCGGTGATATGTAGCTGGCGTAATAGCTGTCCGATATCTTCGCGCAGTTTTTCGCGTAATTTGACATCCAGCGCCGCCAGCGGCTCATCGAACAGCAGCACTTTGGGCCGTGCCGCCAGTGCGCGCGCCAGAGAGACGCGCTGTTTCTGACCGCCGGAGAGCGCATTGACCGGACGCTGCGCCAGATGTTGCAAATCGACCATGGTCAGCATCTCATCGACGCGACGGTTGATCTCGGCGCGCGGCAGACGCTGGATCCGCAGACCGTAACCGACGTTCTGCGCCACGTTCATATTCGGGAACAGAGCATAGTGCTGGAACACCATGCCGACATTGCGTTTTTCAATCGGCAAGGCGGTGACATTGCGATCGCCGAACCATACTTCACCACCGGCATCCGGTTGTTCCAGGCCGCTAATAATCCGCAACGTGGTGGTTTTGCCGCAGCCCGACGGACCCAGTAGCACCAGAGTTTCCCCGGCGTTGATATCCAGATCGAGCGGGTGCAGTGCGATAGCATCGTCGCTGAAACGACGGGCGCACTGACGTAAACGAATGGCAACAGATTGAGACATCAGTGTGACTCCTGAGGCGTGGCAGGCGCGGCTTTGGCCGGGCGCTGACTAAAGCGGGAAATCCAGCTGAGCGCCAGTAATAGCGGTAAGATCATTGCAAGGAAGATCAGGGTATAAGCTGAACCGATCTCCAGGCGCATTGAGGCATAGCTGTCCGCCAGTCCGACCGGCAGGGTTTTGGTTAATGGCGTATGCAGCATCCAGGTAATATTGAATTCGCCAATCGACAGGGTCAGCACCATAAAGGCACCGGCCAGAATGCCGTTACGGCAGACAGGAATAATCACGGTAAAAAAGCGTTGCCAGAAACCAGCACCGAGACTGGCGGCGGCCTCTTCCAGCTGTGGCAGCTGGCTGGCGCGCATTACCGACAGCACCGGGCGTACCATAAACGGCAGGGTAAACAGCACATGGCCAATTAAAATAAACAGCCAGCTGCCGCGTAACCAGTGCAGATGACCATAAATCAGCAATATACCAAGCGCCGTCGCCAGCCCCGGCAGCGCCACCGGCAGTAGCAGGCACTCTTCGATGCGGCTCGCCCAGCGGGCTGGCATTTTTAACAGCGCCCAGGCTGCGGGAACACCCAGTAGCGTAACCAGCAGCAGGCAACAAACCGCAATCAGCAGCGACAGCCAGACGGTATCAGCATACATCGTCCACACCTGCTCAACCCAGCGCAACGTCAGGCCACTTTTTAGTCCGATAAAGGCGTTATTAGTGACGCCGGCGAGGCAGGATAACAACACCGGCACCAGCATAAACAGGCAGATAAACAACGTAAATCCGAACTGTAACCAGAACAGTGAACGCCGCTTCATCGCGTCCCCTCCCGACTTTCGCCCGCCAGCTTACGCGCCAGAATCAGCGCCAGCCAGGCAACGCCACCCATCACGACCGAGAGCGCAGCGGCGGTGGCAAAGTTGGCATAATTAGTAAACTCACCGTAGAGGGTAAGCGGTAAGACGTTGAGGTCAGTGCCGAGGGTAAAGGCGGTGCCAAAAGCGCCCATGCTGGTGGCAAAACAGAGCGCGCCGCTGGAGATCAGCGCTGGCGCCAGTCCGGGCACAATCACGTCGCAAATTATCCGCCACTGGCTGGCGCCCAGCGAACGTGCCGCTTCTTCCAGCGTCGGATCGAGTTTTTCGCAGGCGGCGACCAGCACCATAATCACCCGCGGAATGGAGAAGTAGAGGTAACCCATAAACAGTCCGCTCAGGGAGTAGGCAAACATCCAGCGTTCGCCGACCAGTGCTAACCCCAGCTGGGCCAGCAGCCCCTGGCGTCCGGCGAGCATCACCACCAGAAATCCAACCACCACGCCGGGGAATGCCAGCGGAAAGGTGAGGATCGCCAGCAGCAGTGATTTAGCGGGAAACTCATGACGGGCAAGAAAGCAGGCAACCACCGCCGAAATCGCCACCGCCGCCAGCGATACCAGCAGCGACAGCAGCAGGGTAATGCCAAGACTTTCCAGATACTGCGGACGGCTCAGCACCGTCCAGTAAGCATTGATATGCGAGCTGTTATCCGGCTGACTGCCCATTGCAATCAGCGTGGCAAACGGCAGCAACCAGAAAGCGGCAAAAAACAGTAAGGCAGGCATCAGCATCCACGGCAACTGGCGGCGTCGGCGCGACACAAAGCGGCTGAATAACGCCCCCGGACGGGGACGCTGCGTGTGGCGCGTTGCTGAAACGCTCATTAACGGATCTCGCTCAGGTAACGGCTGGAGAAGGCTTTCTGCACGTCAGCCATCTGCTGATAGTCGACGGTGCTGGCACGGGCATAGTCGCTGTCCGGCAGGAAACGCTTTTTCGCATCAGCTGACAGAGTGCTGGCGCGCACCGGGCGCAGGAAGGCATTGGCCCAAAGCGCCTGACCTTTATCTGACAGCACATAGTCGATCACTTTTTTGCCATCATCCGCATGCGGGGCGTTTTTCACCAGACTGATGGTGTAAGGCACGGTGATGGTGCCTTCCTGCGGAATCACAAACACCACATTGGCGTTATCTTTATATCTGGCGCGGTAGGCGTTGAAATCGTAGTCCATCATGATCGGGATTTCGCCCGACAGCACGCGCGCGTAGGCGGTTTGCTTTGGCACGATGGGTTTATTGGCCGCCAGCTTTTTAAAGTAGCTGATACCCGGTGCAAAATTATCGAGGGTGCCGCCGAGCGCTTGATTGGCCGCCACCGCTGCCACATAACCGACAAAGGCGCTGGAAGGATCAAGGAAACCGACCATGCCTTTGTATTCAGGTTTCAGCAGATCATTCCAGGATTGTGGCACCGGCAGGCCATTCAGCGCATCGACGTTAACCATAAAGCCCATGGTGCCACTGTGCAGCGCGACCCATTTGCCGTCCGGATCTTTCATTCCGGCCGGAATATCATTCCACTCTTTGGGCTTGTAAGCGGTCACGACATCGGACTTCGCCGCCTGAATGCCAAAGCTGACCCCGAGGTAAGCCACATCAGCTACCGGATTGGCTTTTTCAGCCACCATCTGCGCCAGTGCCTGGCCGGAGTTTTTATTGTCCTGCGGCACGCTGATGCCAAGATCTTTTTTGATCGCCTGTAACTGTGTGCCCCAGTCCGCCCATTCTGGTGGACAGTTGTAGCAGATGGCTTCAGCGGCCGCAGCCATCTGACTGAACAGCGCACTGCCTGCCAGCAGAGTGGCCAGCGCCAGTTTTTTAGCGGATGTATGTTGTGACATAAGATTTCCCTGGTGTTGGTTAAGTCATCAAAGTGTTTGTGCGGTGGGTGGAGCAATACTCTCCCCGTAGCGGAACTGGTGAGCCAGGCAGCCGGCCGGTGGGATCTCTCCGGCGATTTGCGCCAGTAAATGGGTGATCGCCAGGCGGCCCATCTCTTCCAGTGGCTGCACCACGGAGCTGAGTGAAGGAAACTGCATTCGTCCCATTTCGATGCCATCAAAGCCAATGACTGAGATTTGCTGCGGGATCTGGTAGCCGGTACGCATCAGTTCGCCCATCACGCTTAGCGCCAGCAGATCGTTGGTGCAGAGCAGGGCGGTAAAGGCGCGCGGGCCATGCAGTAGCGGCCGCAGAGTATTTAGATCGGAATGGATATGACTTGGCATTTCGATGACATCAGCGGGAGTCAGTCCGGCCTGCGACATCGCATCGCAATAGCCCTGATAGCGCTGGCGTGCGCGGTCAGATTGCAACATCGGCCCGGCAATCATGCCGATATGGCGATGGCCGAGTTGCAGCAACACCTCGGTGGCCTGCATCACTGCGAGGCGATTGTCGACGCGTACTGCCGGCAACGCGAGGCGCTGTGGCGAGTTATGCACCAGCACCAGTGGAATCGCTTCACGTTGCAGATCCAGCAGTACTGCGCTGTGATCCGCATCGGCGACCGTCAGCACCAGCCCGTCAACCCGCTGGCGCAGCATATTCTCCACTATCGCCGCTTCACGCTGTGGCTGGTAGTTACTGGTGGCGACCAGCAGCGAGTAACCATGCAGCTGAGCAAGATTTTCCATCGCCTGTAACTGGGCGGCGAAAATCGGATTTTGTAACGAAGGCAGCAATACGCCAATAATGCGCGTCGACTGGGTACGCAGCTGGCGCGCAATATGATTGGGACGAAAACCCAGCTGCTCCGAGGCGGCAAATATCTTGTTGCGTGTCGCTTCCCGCACCAGATCCGGCGACGAAAAAGCGCGCGCGGCGGTTGCCCGCGAAACGCCTGCCAGTTTTGCTACCTGCAATAAATCACTCATTCGCTGCTCACTTTTGCCGCATGAGATCGATCTCATTGGCAGCAAATTAACAGCGCTTTATGACGGTTATATGATGTTTTGAGGTGCGGGAGATGACAGTAAAACGTGATGCGGCAAATAGCATGGCAACAAAAATCGCTGAGACAACATCACATATCAGTATCACCGTTGTTCAGCTGCGGCGCGGCGAGCGGTAGTATAAACCCGTTCTGTTGCGGGGAGATATGGCATGTTAAATCACTCAATCTACGACGCTTTCCGTTGTCTTGATCTGTTAGCGGCCAGTCGCGAACCTGTCGGTATTCGTGATATGGGGCGCAGGCTTAATCTGGATTCCGCCAAAGTCACCCGTATTATGCAGTCGTTATTGTCGCTGGATATGGTGCATCGCAACGAAAAGCGCAAATACTCCGTCGGTATCGGCGTGCATCGTATCTCGGCGCTGTCGATACATCACTCTGCGTTCTACACTGCGGTGATAGATACGCTGGAAGAGATTGGCAAACACGACATTTCTATTGTGATTGGCGTGCTTAAAGATCGCCATGTGGTCTACCTGATTCATACCCGAAAAGGTGTCAGCGTGGCGCGCGCGATTGGCAATTACCATACGGTCGCGGCGATTGACTCGGTGATTGGTTTAAAGCTGCTGGCGCAAAAGAGCGATGAAGAGATTATCGCCTTGACTGGCATCCATGATTTCAACCTGATTGCCGACGACCTCGCACAGGCGCGTAAGAATCAGGTGTTGGTGAAAACCTTCCAGGACGATGAGTATCGCATGGCCTGCATGATCCCCGGTATGCAGGCGGCGATTGCACTCTCTAACTTTACCGGTAGCATAAAAGATCTGGATAAGCTGCAGAGCTTTCTGCTGTGCGCCGCGCAAAAGATTGGCGGGGTATAAGCCACTACAGCTGTGCGATTAGCTGGCGGCAGCGCGTATGCATCTGCTCCAGCGACTGGCCCGGCTGGTATAGCGCTGATCCAATCCCCACGCCGTCATAGTGGGATAAATACGCGGCAATATTCTGCAAGTTGATGCCGCCAACGGCACAAAACGGTATCGGCTGTTGTAGTGGCCCTTTAATCAATTGCGGATAATCGACGGGCAACGCTGCGGCCGGGAAAATCTTCAATGCATCTGCGCGTAGTGCACAGGCACTGAATATTTCGCTGGCGCTAAACACCCCGGCGCAGATTTTCAATCCTGATGTCTGAGCGTGACGTATCACTGCCGGATTAAGATTGGGCGTCAGAATATAATCTGCTCCCGCCCGCGCGCTGGCCTCTGCCAGCTGTGGTTCAGTGATGGTTCCGGCGCCAAGATGAACACTGCTGCCAAACTGCTGCTTCAGCAGGCGAATCGTTGTTTGCCAGTCAGGCGAATTGGCTGGGATCTCAATATCAGTAATGCCATATTGCAGCAGACACTCTACCTGCGACAGGCATTCATGCGGCGTGATGCCGCGTAAAATAGCCACCACCGGTCCGTTAAACATCATGTTCAAATACCTTATTGAGTCCGGCAATTAATGCCTCTTCCGCCAGCAGCGTGGTGCAGGGCAGCCCGAGATGGTGACTGGCCAGCTGGTAATGTTCCAGCAGTGATGAAGCGCCGATAAAGCACACCGACTGCTGGCGCGGGTGCCCGGTCAGCAGCTCATGGGCGGTGAGAAAGCCGGACAGCCAGCAGGCGGCGTAAGCGGCATCAAACTGTCCGAGGATATAGCGTCCACGGCAGCGAAATAGCTCGGTCATCAGATCGCGCTGCTCCGCTTTTGCCAGCGCAGCGCTATCGACGCCCGTAAGAAAATGTTCGCGGGAGAAGGTCTGTGGCGGCAAGCCTTTGCCGACCACCGAATGATTTAATAGCAGGCTATATAGCTCACCAGACATCAGGGTACAGAGGGTCGTAATCTGCTGGCGGTCACGATCAACGGTGAGCCATTTGCTGTGGGTGCCAACTGCGGAGAAAACCCGGGCATCGCTCAGATATAAAGCGCCAAGCAGCTGCATCTCCTCACCGCGACACACTTCCCACTCCGCCACGCTGGAGATACCTGCTTTAATAGTGAGTGGATTTGGCAGGATGCCGGGAAGCGGAATGCCTTTATCCTGCAGGGCGCTAAACGCCAGCGGCAGGGACTGATAACCGGCATCGTAGATACCGATATTACTGCCTGCCATGCCGCATAAAATCACCGGCAGCTGCTGATTGTAATCGTCACCGAGGCGCGTGATCTGCTGCTGCAATATCAGCGGCAGCATTTCGCGCTGGCAACGCCCAACCCCCTGATCGGACTGAACGATGGCAGCGATTTGCCCATCAGTGACGCGTATGGCGCGAAAGTTACTGGTTCCCCAGTCGACGGCGATATAGTTCATTTTGCCGCCTCCAGTATCGCCAGCGGCAGATAATCAGTTATCTGGCGCAGCTCTTCCCGCGTCTGGTCATCGATGCGTTTTGCCGGATCGCGCACCCTGTCGGTGGCGAACAGTCCCGCCTGATAAATAATCGTTTTATGGATGGCAACGCCAATTCCAGGCTGGACGCCGTAGCGTAACAAGGGCAGGTAACGATAGAAGATCTCACGAGCCTGCTGCCGATCATGCTGCCAGGCAGCAAGAATGCGATTAATGACATCAGGAAATTCACAGGCGGGCATAGTTCCGATAATGCCGCGCGCCAGCTCTTCATAAAGAAATCCGGCATTCAGACCACCGAACAGGCCAATATCATCAGCTAAAGCCTGTTTTAACTGACTGATTTTCAGGGTTGTTGGTGGTTGTTCAACTTTGATATAACGAATCTGCGGAAAGGTCTGGCACAGGCTGACCAGGGTGGCGACCGGCAGAGTTACTCCAGTCATCATCGGTGCATCCTGAATCATAATTTCAATATCGCACTGTGCGCAGATATCGCGATAGAAGCGGAAAATCTCCTCCGGTCCGGGCTTTACCACTGACGGTGGATTGACCATCGCCACCTGTGCCCCCATGCGCTCTGCCAGCTTAATCTCTTCAATGGCTACCTGACTGGAAGCACCACCCGCCGCAACCACCAGCGGTAAATCCGCCGTCATCTCCTTCACCGCAGAGAAAATAGTCTGTTTTTCGGCGCCAGTGAGGGCATAACCTTCGGAAGCATTACCAAACAGCGCCAGGCCATCGATGCCTTGTCGCAGCAGAAATGCCACCAGTTTGCGGATGGAGGGGATATCCACTTCACCCTGCAGGTCAAATGCGGTGGCCAGAATCGGTACGTTACCTTTTAGCATGATGGGCTCCAGAGATGTTCTTGTACCACGTCTTCATTGATTTCGATGCCGAGGCCTGCGCCCGACGGCAGCTGGTAGTGGCCCTCGGCGCAAACCAGCGGGGTATGCAGCAGGCTGTTTGCCACGGCAAATACCGGCGGCTGAAACTCCAGCATAAAGAGATTGGGCAGGGCCGCGGCGACGTGGATGGATGCGGCGATGCAGGGCGCCAGGCCGACGCTGAGATGCGGAGCAACCTTCAGGTTGTGGGTTTCCGCCAGTGAGGCAATACGCATCAGTTCGCTGATGCCGGTGCGTCCGACATCGGGCTGCAAAATATCTACCGCCCGCTGCTCAATAAAGGGGCGGAACTGATAACGGGTACGTTCGGTTTCGCCGAGGGCGATGGCAACGCTGGATTTCTGACGCAGCTCACGATGGCCCGCCACATCCTCCGGCAGTAAGGGCGCTTCAAGAAAACGCAGGCCAAGGGGTTTAAGTTCCTCCAGCAGGTCGCAGGCTTCGCTAACGCTATAGTTCCAGTGGGCATCAAGAAACAGCGCAATGTCATCACCGACCGCCGCGCGAATTGCGCGTACATTTCTGACGTCTTCCGCCACTCCGTAACCAAGCGCCAGTTTGATGGCGGTAAAACCGCGTTCACGCCAGCTTATGGCCAGCTCGCAGCGCTGCTCAAGTTCCGCTTGCGGTAATCCGGAGACATAGCAGGGCACCGACTGACGCCAGGCGCCACCCAACAGCTGCCAGACCGGCAAACCGAGACATTTGCCTTTTAAATCCCATAGCGCAATATCCACCGCAGCAATCGCATCCACCTGATAGCCAGTGATATAACCACGGTCGCGCATGGAGTCATACATTTTAGCCCCCAGAACATTGCTGTCGAAAGGGCTGGCACCCAGCAGTAACGGTTTAAAAAGATGATTAATAATCTCCGCAACAATATGCGGCACCACTGGCGCCAGTGCTTCTCCCCAGCCAACCAGGCCGTTATCTGCGGTGATTTTTATCAGACAGGTTTCCATTTTGCGTGAATAGACACAACGATATTCATCGCGATAATAATAATCTGGCAGGCTGTCATCTGTTTTACCGCCCAGATAAATATCCTGTGGTTTTATCTTCAGGGGGAAACACTGGATATCAACGATTTTCATACTGCACTCCCGTTATTGTTATCTTTAATCAAGGATCTTGCCGGCGGTCTCTTTACACATAAGTACGGCAATAAAAGAAATAACCGCAGTCGCCATCACATAATATGCAGGGGATAACGGGTCGCCGGTAAAGGAGATAAGTGAGGCTGAGGCCAGTGGGGTAACACCGCCAAAGAGGGCTACTGTCATGTTATAGGCGATGGCAATACTGCCGTAACGGATCGCTGTCGGAAATAACTCCACCATTGCTGCGCCACAACCACCATTGAATAAGGCAACAAATATGCCAAGCATGCTCATGGCGCCCACGGAGGTGGCGACTGAGCCCTGGGTCATTAACAGCATCGCCGGATAAGTCAGCAAAATAAATCCGCCACATCCCAGCAGCATCACCGGGCGGCGACCAATACGGTCAGAGAGATAACCGGTAAATGGCATGCAAATCGCGACGCTTAATAAACCCAGAGTGGTAATTAAATAGGAGTCGGTACGACTGTAATGCAGATGGGTCGACAGATAACCGGGCATAAATGACTGTAACACCCAGCTACTTACCGCTTTCACCACCACAAAGCCGACACAGAACAGCAACGCTTTACCCGAGGTGCGCAGAGATGTACGCAACGGAGATTTATCAATTTTCCCGCTGCTTTTCAGTTTATGAAACTCGGCGGAGTCTTCCATATTGCGGCGCATATATAAGCCACCGAGGCCAAGCGGGGCGGCAAGTAAGAACGGGATACGCCAGCCCCAGTCATTCATCGCTGGCTCACCAAGCGTGTGAGTTAACAGCAGAACCAGACCTGAACCGCATACAAAGGCCATAAAGCTGAAGTTCTCACTCCAGCAGGTGAGCGTGGCCCGGCGATGAGGTTTGGCGCTTTCCGCCAGATAAGTAATCACACCGGAACTTTCACCGCCAGCAGCAAATCCCTGTAATAAACGTGTTAACACCAGTAATGTCGGGGCAACAATACCAACCTGATGATAGGTCGGTAAAATACCCATAATAAATGTTGAGAATGAAGTAATAACGATAACGGTGACGAGTACCTTTCTGCGCCCCAGCCGATCACCCATCGAACCGAAATAAAGACCACCAAGTGGACGCATCAGAAAGCCGGAACCAAAGACGGCAAAAGATTTTAATAATGCTACTGCGGGATCACCACTGGCAAAGAAATTGCTGGCAATAATCGCCGCTAGCGTGCCGTACAGACCAAAATCAAACCACTCAATAAAATGTCCGATACCGGCAGAAAGCATTATTTTTCGGGTTCTTCCCGCCGTGTTCTTGTCTGTAGCGCCCTGATAATGTCCGGCGCTTTGCGTATTGGAATTGTCCACTTTTCCTCCAGGTAAATAGATTATTTACCACTGCCTGCGCAGAGAGTTCTGCCCTTATACGTGTCTGTGTGTCGGAACCAGGTTATGACTCTTTACCTGAAACGTAGCTGGAGTGTATCGGTACAGAGAAGTGTTGCCATTGCCGTGTATGGTTACGTGAGAGTACTCATAAAAAACGACGACATAATGCTTCACATAGTGAAGCAGTACCGTTTGACGGGAGGTGTGTGCAGGTTTAACACTGAATCAGTATCTTGCCTGTGTGACGTTGTTGCTGATAAAAATGCAGCGCTTCGGTGATTTCTGCCAGTGGGAAGATGGCGGCAATACGAGTAGTGGCCACACCATCGCGGATTAGCGCAAACACTTCATCCAGTCTGGCGGCAATCTGCGGCTGGCTGGCTTGATGGATCCACTGCCTGAGATGGAAATAACAAAAATCGATATCCGGACGTTGCAACCAGAAGGCGTTAGGAATCGCCTGCCCGGAAAGCAGGCCATAGGAGATAAACTTACCACCCGGTTTAAGCGCGGTTGCCAGCGTAAGCGCGCTATTGCCACCGATACAATCCAGCACCGCATCGACGCCTCCGGCAGCTTTTAACGCCTGCGCAGCATGTCGATCTTCTGCAGAGGCCATAATCATCACTGATGCAGCATCCAGAGATTGCGCCGCCTGCTGACTACGCACAATTGCCACCACATCCAGTTGCAGACGTTTTGCCATTTTTAACAGCATCAGACCGATCGCGGAGTTCGCCGCATTGATCGCCAGCTTTGCGCCAGCAGGCAAATGCACGGCTTCGGTTAGCATCATCCATGCCGTCATTGGATTGACATAGCTGGTGGCGGCCTGCTCGTCGGAGAGCCAGTCCGGCACCGGGAAACACCAGGCTGGATCGCTGTATTTGATCTGCTGCCATGCTCCGGCAGTCCCAAGCGGCAGCACCCGCTGGTTGCCTGCGGCGGAAGCCACGCTGCCAACCCCTTCAAAACCAGGAATAAAAGGTAATTGAGTGCGGGTGGGATAGGCGCCCGAGATGGTAATCAAATCAGAGGGATTGATGGCCGCTAACCGCATATGTACGGCAATATTGCCGGGTGACGGCGAGCGATCATTATACTGCTCAAGCTCGACGCAGTGCGCTGCAATACCAAACTGACGAACAACCGCACGTAATAAAGGAGTCGGGGACATAGCGTTCTGTCGTAATCAGCGAAAAATGGCATAGTAGCAGAATCTGGTGAGAGGAGAATGTTTTGCGGCTGATTAATGCAGTATTTCTTAGGGGTAAATAATTGTGTGTTGAATAATTTTAAATACTATATTTATTTGTAATTGCTTTATCATAAATATTACATAGTTATCAGATCTGATTCATATTTTATAAATTCCCGCTCACGCAATAGATTCAATAAGGTAAACCCGCCTGGCGGGTGCTCTGGATTTTTTTGTCCTGAGCATATGTAAGGGACAGAAAGATAAAGGCCCCACCTGATTTTAAACCAAGTGAGGCCACCCTTATGCCGACAACATAAAGGTAGCCTTTTCTCCGCTGAAAAGCAATGGAAGAAGGAGCCAAAGATGGCAGCAAAACTACTTTTACTTAGCGTGGTATTTATATACGTAACTTTCTTTTCGTTTACGTTTATAACGCGAGGTTCTCTCTGTGAAATGTCTGTTAAATACGGAGGGTGAGAGGTTGTCGCCAGGCTGGCCTGCGAATCCATCAGGTAAGGCAACCCAACGGCGGGGCAGGTCCCCGCCCGTTGGATGTTGCAGGCATAATCCATGAGCACCTTTTTTTAAATATAGTAAAGTCAGTGCGAAAGTTGTTGCGGACTAAATAGTAAGCGCTGCCCTGCTTGTTAGTATAAACGCACAAGAGGTTTATATTCCTGATTCAGTTAACAGGAAGCTATATTAAATTCAGCGTGTAACTCTGGCATTGGGGGTTGTTCCTGACATTGCATGTTCCTTTCGTTACGTATAGTGATTGTAGTTGGGGGGAAAGAAGCTGACAAGGATGCTTCAGGAATGTCTGGGGATAAGCATTAAAAAACTATTGCCAGTTGGGTTTGGATGTTTTACTGAAAAGGATAAACTTTGGTGGGGGTCTTATCAGACGACGAAATCGTTGCAGTGATACTTAAAAAGCTGCCACTGGTCACGACTATTACTTTTCGCAAAATAGAAATTGATGAGCGCTCGCCGCTTCAGGATACCTTTGAAGCTGATGATATTGAGCAGACGGCAGAAGTTGTTTTCGGGCAATTCGGTACAGATGGAAGCAGTTTCACCCTTCATCATTACTACCCGTGGAAAACAAAAGGCTTCTTTTCAAAAAAAGCGCCAGAGCAGGATAAAAAAGCACTGACTGTCAGTATGTTTGTTGAATCGGTGAAGGCCGGAAAATGGCTATATGACTGATCATGTTCTGCCCCTGACTGGTGCGTTACCGGTTTACGTTATGAAAACCATGGCTGAAGTAGGGCAGCTGGCGGCCAGCGCTGTATCAACTGAACGTATGACACCATCACGTAAAAGTGCGTTCTCAGTTAACCGAGCTGTAGTAAAAAATATTTTTGACGACGGCAATGTTGAACAAAGAGCGCAGCAAGGCGTTATTCGTATTCCGTTTGGTTGATTGAATTCTTTTTTGGGAATACCCTTACTTTCATTCAAAATTCATATTCACAGCTAAAAGGATTTGAAAATGAATGAAAATGAGGGATTAACATTAGCTGTATCACCGGTACAAATGGCAGCAATACTGCATAAGAAAACGGTGAGTGAAGGCGAAACCTGGAGTAACCGCCTTTGGGGTGGGCTGGGTGTAGTTGGCGGTGTTGTGGAATCGTTTGGCGCTGGTGCGCTATGCGTTGTGCCTGAACCAACAATGATAACCAAGGCGGGGTGCGTGGTAGTTGGAGCGCACAGTCTTGATACAATCAGGACATCGTTAAACCAGGTTATTACCGGTCGTGAATCGCAGACAGCTACAGCTGAGCTGGCTAAATTGGCCGCTGAGCAACTTGGGGCTGATGCCGCAACGGCATATAAAGTTGGTGTTACTGTTGATTTGCTGGTTCCGCTGGCTTTCGCCAGTGCTGCAGGTGCCGCGCGAATTGCATCGGTATACTCAGGTCGGATTAGGCTGGCGGAGCATGAAGGCGGGGCGCTGGGACATACCATATCGCGCCACGTAGGTCAGACATCGGAACAGTTGATAGCCCGGCTGACCGCTCCAAGTGCACCAACCCGCGCCAGTACTTTCCTGAATACACGACATGCTGAGTTGCTGATTTCAGAGGTGCTGACGCTTAAACGATTTCAGATTGAAAACGCATTAAAATATATGCGTCCGGGATCCAGACTTCGCCTCGAACATCGATTTTATTTTTCGGTTGGGCGATATATAGAGAAAGGCACTACTGCCGTTAAAAAAGCATACGGTGTAAGGGTGATTATTGAGGCTAAACAATATGGCAATAAGACTTACTATATTGTAACTGCATATCCGGTGCCGTGAGAGGGAAGAATGGATACAAATATCGAAAAATCATGTGAACTGGATAATCTGGTTATTATCTATTTTGGGCAGGATTGCGATATCTTTGATGAGAATTGCGATTTTGACAATCTACTTAATGAGTATCTGAATACCTCATCAGATTTTTCTTTAAGAATGTTGCTGGCTAATTTGACTGAGCTGAATGGCCAGGCTGACAGAAGTGAGGTGCTACTGGCTCGTTATGGTGGTGAGTTTGCGCCGGATCGCTGGGAAATGTCTGCACAAGAATGGCTTGATATCGTCAGCCAGCGTCTCGTTGAGTACATGCATGACAAAGGCTACTCCACCGAGCTGTCCCATTTTTAGAACCCGTTTTCGCTACTAACAAACCATGCATTTGTGCATGGTTTCGCATGAGTGGATCCCTCGTCTGGATCCTTTTTAGCGCCAGATCCGGTGCGGCTTCGGTGAGTTCATGCAGCTGCATGAAAACCACTACACAAAGCGGGCAGGCGTGGCCGGGGTGTGAGCACGCGCCACGGGATAAATGAATTATTGTCCGCAAAGTGCTGAGCACCAGAAATTGCGTGTGATGCAAAAGGGCAGCGGTTATACTGTGAACAGGAATCAACTATCAGAATTAACAAAATAAGGAGGGGATGAGATGACTATGAATCGCCACGGATAATTTAGACACTTCTGAGCCGTTGATAATATAGGTTTTCATATTCAGCCGGTGGCATCTGCTCGCTCGAGCCATGCCGACGCTTATTGTTATAAAAAATTTCGATGTAATCAAAAATATCGCTTCTGGCTTCGTCTCTCGTTCCGTAGATCTTTTTCTTAATCCGTTCGCGTTTCAGTAGCTGGAAAAAGCTTTCCGCAACCGCATTGTCGTGGCAGTTACCGCGACGACTCATGCTGCCTTCCAGACCGTGTAATTCAGGAACGACTGCCACTCATGGCTCGTGTACTGACTGCCCTGATCAGAGTGAACCAGTACCTGCTTTCGAGGATTACGCCTCCACACCGCCATAAGTAATGCGTTCAGGGCAATCTCTTTTGTCATGCGGGGTTGCATTGACCAGCCGATAACCTTACGTGAGAACAGGTCAACAACCACGGCCAGATACAGCCAGCCTTCGTGGGTCCTGATGTAGGTTATGTCCGTTACCCAACGCTCATCCGGAGCATCCGGATTGAACTGTCGCTGGAGCCTGTTGGGCGATGTGATGCTGGCTTCGCCTTTACGTGCCCGTGGGCTACGGCACCCAACCTGAGCTTTTATTCCGGCACGCTTCATCAGTCGCCAGACCCGGTTCACTCCGCACTGCTGCCTGGTATCACGCAGATCGAGATGGATCTTGCGATAACCATAGACGCAGCCAGACTCAAGCCAGAACTGTTTGATCTGCCCGGTCAGCATCTGGTCTGTCTGGTGACGCTGTGAATGTGGCTGCTGAAGCCAGAAATAAAATCCACTCGGATGCACATCCAGAACCCGACAGAGCAAACGAACAGGCCAGCAACGGCTGTTGTCGCGGATAAAGGCGTACCTCAGTCGGACAGCTTTGCGAAGTACGCCGCGGCTTTTTTTAATATGTCCCGTTCGTCGGTAACCCGCTTCAGCTCTTTCTGGAGACGGCGGATCTCGGCCTGAGCATCTGACTGTTCTTTATTAGTGGAAGAATCCGGACCGTACTTCTTTATCCAGGCGTAAAGGCTGTAGGTGGTGATATCGAGACGTGTTGCAACGCTGGAAACAGAATGACCACGATCAACAACCTGTTTGACTGCTTCAATTTTAAACTCTTCAGGATAACGCTTACCGCTCATGGGCACCTCTCTTTAAGTCATCTTAAATGACTCTGAGGTGTCTGTTAAACCCGTGGCGATTCAGACAGTGGGGAAGAGCCACTACTCCAAAGATGGTGGCCGAGATTTTCTAACTCTTTTGAGAGCATTGTTGGCGTTGGGACAATGCTTGTCAGAGCCTCTTTTGTTTTTTTCTTCCACAGCTCTGGCTCGTTATAAAGCAAGTACAGGGCAGCAAGAAGAATCTGCTCGCGGTTAGTAGCATGTCGTTCCGCATTAGGGTGTGGATCACGTAACGCTTTTTGCAGACGTGCGTTTTCTGACTTTAATAGCTCTATTTCGGCTATTAAAGTAGCTTCATGCCCTGTTACTAAAGTTGGAATATCTGCGGTATCGGTAAAATCTGTATCGAAGGCGCTTTTTAGATCGGCTTTTTGATATCCGTAAAGAGCTAGCTTCGGGTCGTTGATGCTTTCTTCATTCAGTTTTCTCATCAATGTTTGAGCCGACGTTCCCATAAAACGCCCCATCTCCTCAAATGAACGAGGCTTACTGTCCCTCTCTCTCTCCAGGGAAGCATTGACGATGGAAACATCAAGCATTGCTCCGTTTTCCAATCGATAAAGCTTAGGAGGGGCTTGTAGAGCAAGAAGCGTAGTTACAAAACTATCGGCAAGATCTTGCCATGAAGCTGATGGCCTGACAGATTTCATATACAAGCAAATCTGATTAAGGCTGACGAAACCAGCTTCTTTGTCACGCCGCTCACTCACTTTCTTGTCGAATCTGTCAAACAGGTTCATGTGCTCTTTATCCTGAACACAGGTCATGCAGCATGTGAGTTACATCACCCACTACGTCACCTGTAACGCCAAAAAACAAAAAGGACTCAGCCAGTTTCCTGTCTAAGTCCTTGATAAATTTGGTGGCCCCTGCTGGACTTGAACCAGCGACCAAGCGATTATGAGTCGCCTGCTCTAACCACTGAGCTAAGGGGCCTGCGGGGCGGGATTATAAAGTAACTCCGGTGCGCAATCCAGTGATAAGCATTCAGTTGTCTTTTTTTTCAGCAACTCCCGCCTGACGCAAAGCTTCTGAATCACAAGGTTTTAATCCCTCGTCCCGCACTTGCCGTTTTGCTTCGGCATCTCAATTTGGTCGGTTTTTGTTTAATCACGGCACGAAGCCCTGAAAACATTACTGACGATAGCGTGACGCCGGTTGGCTAAGCGACAGGCCGGGGATCATCGCTGAGCGTGCCGTATCGTATTGCTGCCACTGCCCGATATCTTCCAGCGCAGGAATAGTTACCACTTCGCCTGAATCCAGTCCTCTCAGGCTGGCATCCACCATCGTGGCCACTTCCATCACCATATGTGCCGGAAGATCGTCGATTGAACGACCTGAACGCTCGAAGATCTCGGTGCGGGTTAAGCCCGGCAGCACCGCCTGTACGCGTACGCCGTGTCCCTGCAATTCTCTGTCCAGTGCGCGCGTCAGCGTCAGGACAAAGGATTTGGTGGCGTTATATGCGCCATTAGCACTCTCATGCACCAGTGATAATACCGATGAAACATTGATAATCGTGCCCTGTCTGCGCGTCTTAAAGCTGTTACCGGCGGCATGGGCGAGGCGGGTTGGCGCTGTAACATTAAGCGCGATCATGACTTCAATTTTATTGATATCGGCTGTAAGGAAATCACCGTCAACGCTCATTCCGGCATTATTAAGCAGCAGTGAGATCTGCGCATCATCCGTCAGGCGCTGAGCGATGCGGCTCACATCCTCGTCGCGTGTCAGATCTGCCGCAACCACTTCAACATGCACGCTATAAGTGCTGGCCAGTGTGGCCGCCAGTGATTCAAGGCGCGCCCGATCGCGCGCCACCAGAATAAGGTCGTAGCCGCGCTGCGCCAGGCGTTCGGCGTAGGTTGCGCCAATGCCGGCAGAAGCACCGGTGACTAATGCAGTACCTGAAGATTGGTTAGCTAAAGACATGGTTAACTCCTGAATATGATGGTCATCATTTATATGCACCGATAAATATGACGATCATCATATAAACAGTCAATAGCTGCCAGGGTTTGAATATGACGGACGTAATAATTATGATGATTGTCATAACCTGTAATGGTGACTGAAGGCGAAGCGGGAGAGTGAGATGGACAATTTGAGTCACAAAGCGCGCACCCGGCAGCGCATCCTTGACGAAGCCGCCAGCGCAATGCGTGTGTTGGGCACTGAGGGAATTGGTGTCGCCGCATTGATGAAGCGGGCGGGGTTAACCCACGGCGGTTTTTATGCCCACTTCAGCTCACGTGACGAGCTGGTCGCCCATACCATCGACCATATTTTTGCCCAGTCGCAGGCAGCACTGGCGGCGACGCTGAATGAGCCTGATGCAAAAGTCGCCCTCAGGGCATTTATTGATGCCTATCTCGCCGACAGGGTGCGTCTGGCGCCAGAGCAGAGTTGCCCGCTGCCTGCGCTATCTGGTGAGGCTGCACGGTTGCCAGAAGCGGCCCGGGTGCGTTTTGATTGCGGCGTTCAGTATATGCAGCAGTTAATCAGCACGCGGCTGCAACAGAACGGAGAGAGTGATGCTGATGCGATGGCAAGCTCAGCGCTGGCAGAGTTGATTGGTGCGATGGCGCTGGCGCGCGCCTGCCCTGATGAGCAGCGTGCGGCGCAGATGCTGGTCAGTTCGCGCCATAACCTGAAGCAGCGTTTACATCTGTTACCTTAAGCGATAACCCGGAACCTTATGAACAATAATACTGAACAGCCGATTACCGATATTCTGGCGCCAGGCCTGCGCGTGGTGTTTTGTGGCATTAACCCCGGCAAATCCTCGGCGCATCATGGATTCCATTTTGCCCATCCGGGCAACCGTTTCTGGAAAACCGTCTGGCAGGCGGGATTTACTGACCAGTTGCTGAAGCCGGAACAGGAGCAGAGGCTGCTGGAGACGCGTTGCGGGATCACCATGCTGGTTGAGCGTCCCACCGTACAGGCCAATGAGTTGTCAGCACTGGAACTGCGTGATGGCGGTAAGGCACTGATTGAGAAAATTCAGCAGTTCCAGCCGGTTGCGCTGGCGGTATTAGGTAAAGAGGCATTTAAGCGCGCCTTTCGTCAGAGCAAGGTGGAGTGGGGCAGACAGGCAATCACGATTGGCGCCACCGAAGTCTGGGTGCTGCCGAATCCCAGTGGCCTCAATCGCGCGACCCAGGAGAAGATGGTAGCGTCTTATAAAGAACTCGATTCCACGCTGGCGCTGCGCGGTCTTTAACGTCTGCGGTAGAGATCGCCAATAATGCTGTTCTTATTAAGCAGCTTCAACCGCATTATGGATTCAATACCACTGCGATTCGCGCTGTTAAGTTTGATCAGTGGCGGCGGAACCAGTGGCGCGTTATTCAGGCAGAGCCATTTCGCCAGCTGATAAGCATCCCAGTTAAGATGTTCCTGATACAGAAAAGCGTTTGCTTCACTGCGTTTCAGATAAAGATTGAGGTTATCGCATTGCCGCTGCGCAATCTGCTGCGCCAGATAGACCAGCAGATAGTCTGGTTTATGGATCTTTTGTGCAATCTCGGCATAGTCATCTCTTGCCAGCATCAGCTGGTAATAGCCTCTGGCGCCCAGCTCTTTTAGCGGCGATAAAACATCCAGCCATTTTCTGATAAAGGGATTATCAGGTGGGGTACAGAGAAACCAGCTTTCAATCACCGGATAATTTCTGTTGGTGGTAGAAATATCCCGGTAAAAGCCTATCAGGTCGTGATTTGCCGCCTGATTAACCTGATGCACCCACGCCAGGCTGTGATAAAGCAGAGTAGACGCATCAATCCAGATGCCGCCAAATCTCGCGAGGATCTCCAGACGTATAATATCGGATTGATTCGCCAGCGGAATATCAGTAGCGGTAAAGTTAACGGGCAGGATATAGTCACACAGATTGTTGGCATTAAGTAATATTAACGTGTGGTCCGGATTTTGTGACTGCATGCGATTGACCATCCGCTGAATATAATCAGGCAGATTTTCATCCTGCCAGTAGATCCAGATAGTTTTGGGGATTACCCCCTTTTTTACAGACGACGTGATAACACTGATATC
Organism: Winslowiella toletana; assembly: GCF_017875465.1. Taxonomy (NCBI): domain Bacteria; kingdom Pseudomonadati; phylum Pseudomonadota; class Gammaproteobacteria; order Enterobacterales; family Erwiniaceae; genus Winslowiella; species Winslowiella toletana. The sequence continues at coordinate 1,668,738 of NZ_JAGGMQ010000001.1, read as the reverse complement.
ATCTTCGTTTAGCTGGTTATAACTGAAAAGTGGTGTGTTTTTCTGGGCTAGCGCATAGGCGGCAACATCCAGTATTTTCTTTACCCGGCTGGCAGTCTTATTCATTTATAGCCTCTGTGAAAATGAAGAAGAAATAAAAACAGCTGCCATCCTGGCATTATTTATCGCCATTTTCACACGGGGTAAAATCTGATAATTAATTTGTTAAGAGTGGGTTGAATTAAAACTGGTGCGGTTTTTAACACGGTTATGATTAATAATGAGCCAGTTAGACCGTCGCTAAAATAAAAAATAACCAGGATTCTGGCAATAAAAAACCCCGGCAAGCCGGGGTTTTTTGTCACTTCAACGCACGATTAATCGTCGAGGAAGCTACGCAGGACTTCAGAACGGCTTGGATGACGCAGTTTACGCAGCGCCTTCGCTTCAATCTGACGAATACGCTCACGCGTTACATCAAACTGTTTGCCCACTTCTTCCAGCGTGTGGTCAGTGTTCATATCGATACCGAAACGCATACGCAGCACTTTAGCTTCACGCGCGGTCAGGCCAGCCAGAACGTCATGCGTTGCAGAACGCAGGCTTTCTGACGTAGCGGAGTCCAGCGGCAGCTCCAGCGTGGTGTCTTCGATAAAATCGCCCAGATGTGAATCTTCATCATCACCAATTGGCGTCTCCATAGAGATCGGCTCTTTAGCGATTTTCAGCACTTTGCGAATTTTATCTTCCGGCATCAGCATGCGTTCAGCCAGCTCTTCCGGCGTCGGCTCGCGGCCCATCTCCTGTAGCATCTGGCGTGAAATACGGTTGAGTTTGTTAATGGTCTCAATCATATGCACCGGAATACGGATGGTTCGCGCCTGGTCGGCGATCGAGCGGGTGATAGCCTGACGGATCCACCAGGTTGCATAAGTTGAGAACTTATAACCACGGCGATATTCAAACTTATCAACGGCTTTCATCAGGCCGATGTTACCTTCCTGAATCAGGTCAAGGAACTGCAGACCGCGGTTGGTGTATTTCTTGGCGATCGAAATAACCAGACGTAAGTTTGCTTCCACCATCTCTTTCTTCGCACGACGCGCTTTCGCTTCGCCGATTGACATGCGACGGTTGATATCCTTTACCTGCTCGATGGTCAGGCCGGTCTCTTCTTCAATCTGCGCCAGCTTCTGCAGGCTGCGATAAACATCATCAGCCACGTCGTTCAGCTTCTCAGACCATGGCTTGTTCATTGCCAGTGCTGCTTTGAACCAGGTCTGGCTGGTTTCATTGCCGGTGAACAGCGTAATAAAGTTCTTCTTCGGCATTTTGCACATTTCAACGCACAGCTTCAGGATCAGACGTTCCTGCGTACGAACGCGGTCCATCATGATACGCATGCTGTTAACGAGGAAATCGAACTGTTTCGGCACCAGACGGAACTGTTTAAACACGTCAGAAAGATTCTGAATCTCAGCGGCGGCTTTCGCATGGCTACGGCCATTGGCTTTGATTACGGTACGTGTGATTTCGTACTGGTTACGTAAATCAGTAAATTTCTCGCGCGCCAGTTCCGGATCGATGCTGTTGTCATCTTCGGCGTCGTCGTCGTCATCTTCGCTATCGTCGTCGTCATTGTTACGCTCTGCTTCAGAGAGTTCAGAGCCGACGTGGGTAGCGGTTGGTGCAATATCTTCTTCGGCGTTCGGATCGACAAAGCCGGTGATCAGATCGGACAGACGCGCTTCGCCCGCTTCTACGCGGTCGTACTGCTCAAGCAGATAGGTTATGGCTTCCGGATATTCAGCAACAGAACACTGTACCTGGTTGATACCGTCTTCGATGCGCTTGGCGATGTCGATTTCGCCTTCGCGCGTCAGCAGTTCTACGGTACCCATTTCACGCATATACATGCGAACCGGGTCGGTGGTGCGTCCAATTTCAGATTCTACGCTGGATAACACTTGAGCAGCCGCTTCTGCAGCGTCTTCATCGGTATCAGAACTGTTTTCATTCAGCATCAGATCGTCAGCATCAGGCGCTTCTTCGACTACCTGAATGCCCATGTCGTTGATCATCTGGATGATGTCTTCGATCTGATCGGAGTCGACGATATCTTCCGGCAGATGGTCATTGACCTCGGCATAGGTCAGATAGCCTTGCTCCTTACCACGGGTGACAAGTAGCTTTAGCTGTGACTGCGGGTTTTGCTCCATAAGACGGTATCCACACTTCTGTTAAATTAGATTGGTGTCGGTCGGCCATGCAGCCAACAATAACAGTTGAAGGCTTTTAGGTTATTGCCGCTGCCCTCGTTGCGGCTGTCGGGTCCAGCCCGAACGATATTCGGCACTTAAGCCGCTGAGTTCTGTTCTGCAGGAGGGCTTTTTCGCCACCCTGATTAAATTTTGTTACTTTCGCGCCAGCGCCTGGTTTAGTGACCACAGCTCGCGGCGCTCTTCGGCATTCAGACCTTTGGTCCGTTCACGCGCGATAAGCTCTTCCTGGCGCTGTTCCAGCGCTGAATCGTACATGCTGGCCAGCGAATCTTTAAACATGGTTTCGACTTCTTCATCTACTACCATGTGGTTCCATGTCGCCAGCGTTTCAAGGTTCTGGCTAAAATTTGTTCCGCGATATAACTCTAGTAGCTGTCCGGTGGTCAGGCCAGGATGAGCAGTGCAAGTATTCACTAACTCAACAAACAGCGGCAGACCTGCCATCTTCGACTGCTCCAGGCCCTGCAACGATGGCACCATCGCCGCAAGCTGCGGATTTTGCACCAGCAGTCCAATAAGTATACGCATGGTGGTGCGTTTTAGCTGTGGCGCCAGATTCGGCGTGGCATTATCAGCTTTTTTCGGTAACAACTTTTCCAGCTGGTTGTCATCGAGAATGCCTAAATTTTTTCCCAGCTCCTGACGCATATAAATGCGTAGCGTTTCGCCCGGGATCTGGCTAATCAGCGGCAGCGCCAGGGTACTGAGTCGCGCACGGCCATCACGCGAAGATAAATCGACCTGCGGCATCAGTGAATCAAACAAGAAGGTGGAGAGCGGTGTTGCCTGCTCCATCCGCGCTTCAAACGCCACTTTGCCTTCCTTACGTACCAGCGTATCCGGGTCTTCGCCGTCCGGCAGGAACATAAAGCGTAGCTGACGACCGTCGGTCATGTAAGGTAATGCCGTCTCTAAAGCACGCCATGCGGCTTCGCGACCGGCACGATCGCCGTCATAACAACAAATTACGTTATCGGTCGAACGAAAAAGAAGTTGAATATGGTCAGCCGTGGTCGATGTGCCCAGCGAAGCCACAGCATAATCAATGCCAAACTGCGCCAGCGCCACCACGTCCATATAACCTTCCACAACCAACAAACGTGCAGGTTCTGGATGGTTTCTGTGCGCTTCATACAGGCCATAAAGCTGTCGGCCTTTGTGAAAAATCTCGGTTTCCGGTGAGTTCAGGTATTTCGGCATGCCATCACCTAATACTCGTCCACCAAAACCGATTACACGTCCGCGTTTATCGTGAATTGGAAACATCACGCGTTCACGAAAACGGTCATAGCTGCGACCTTTATCGTTGGTCACCAGCATGCCAGCATCAATCAGCGACTGACGATTCTCTTCGTCGCGACCAAAGCGTTTTAATACGTTGTCCCAGCCTGGCGGGGCAAAACCAATCGCAAACTGCTTAATGATTTCCGCGCTAAGTCCGCGTTGCGCCAGATAGTCACGGGCCGTCGCCGCGTTATCCTGTGGTAGTGCTTGTTGATAGAAGGTGCTTAAGCCTTCCATTAACTGATACAGGCTTTGGCGCTGATGACGTTCCAGCTGACTTGGGCCACTCCCGGCTTCATACGGCACTTCCAGGCCATATGCAGTGGCAAGCTCTTCAATGCTTTCAACAAATTCCAGACGATCGTAGTTCATCAGGAAATCAATTGCATTGCCGTGTGCGCCACAGCCGAAGCAGTGATAAAACTGTTTTTCACCATTTACAGTGAAAGAGGGGGTTTTCTCATTATGAAAAGGACAGCATGCGTGATAGTTCTTACCTTGCTTCTTTAGCTTTACGCGCGCATCGATAAGATCCACGATGTCCGTGCGAGCCAATAAGTCATTGATAAATACACGTGGAATACGTCCAGCCATAAGCCCCGTTGTTCTGCCTGTGAAAGTGATTCAGCTCATAAACGAGAACAAGCCGCGCATTCCTTTCGGAAAGCACGGCCTCTTAGTGACTCTGTCTGCGCGTAATACGCGGCGGAGGCGTGAACCTCCAGAAGAAATTAGTACAGACGAGTGCGGCGTGCGTTTTCGCGAGCCAGTTTCTTCGCGTGGCGTTTTACTGCAGAAGCTTTAGCGCGCTTACGCTCAGTCGTAGGTTTTTCATAAAACTCACGACGACGAACTTCAGCCAGAACGCCTGCTTTCTCACAAGAACGCTTGAAGCGACGCAGTGCTACGTCGAATGGCTCGTTTTCACGTACTTTAATTACCGGCATGTAACTCTCACCTCGGATAAATTCGGTTTTGCGGCTGACGTCAGTGTCAGCTCATTTCAAAATGGTGCGGAATTTTACTCCAACATACGCTGCGTTGTAAAGCACCATAAACTTATGAAACCAACAGAAGCGCCTGTGCGGCTGCCGGTTAATTTTCAGGGGGCTGATTATACATCAATCAATTTGCTCCCGGGGGAATATTTTGCGCCTTTTGGCGATTAAATAAGCGATCAGCCGTCAAAATAGCCGCAGTCAGAGGGGGGCTTATGCTAAAATGCGCGCCGCGATAATGAGGTAAATAATTGATGCGTGTACTGGGAATTGAAACATCCTGCGATGAAACCGGCATCGCAATTTATGATGATATCAACGGTCTGCTGGCTAACCAGCTGTATAGTCAGGTAAAACTGCATGCGGATTATGGCGGTGTGGTGCCAGAACTGGCCTCGCGCGATCATGTGCGTAAGACCGTGCCGCTGATTCAGGCGGCATTGCAAGAGGCCGGACTGACGGCGCAGGATATCGATGGCGTCGCTTATACCGCAGGCCCTGGTCTGGTCGGCGCGCTGCTGGTCGGCGCGACCATTGGTCGCTCGCTGGCGTTTGCCTGGGGCGTGCCTGCGGTGCCGGTACATCATATGGAAGGTCACTTGCTGGCGCCAATGCTGGAAGATAATCCCCCGGCGTTTCCTTTTGTGGCGCTGCTGGTTTCTGGCGGACACACCCAGCTGATTAGCGTGACCGGCGTGGGTGAATACACCCTGCTGGGCGAATCAGTGGATGATGCCGCTGGTGAAGCCTTCGATAAAACCGCCAAGCTGTTAGGGCTGGATTATCCCGGCGGACCGCTGCTGGCGAAAATGGCGCAGCAGGGACAGGCCGGACGCTTTACCTTTCCACGTCCGATGACCGATCGTCCGGGGATGGATTTCAGCTTCTCGGGGCTGAAAACCTTCGCGGCGAACACCATCCGTGAAAACAGTGCTGATGCGCAGACGCATGCCGATATCGCCCGTGCCTTTGAAGACGCGGTTGTGGATACGCTGGCGATTAAGTGTAAGCGCGCGCTGGAGCATACCGGCTATCAACGGCTGGTGATTGCGGGTGGCGTCAGTGCTAACCGCACGCTGCGCAGTAAACTGGCGGAGATGATGCAGGCGCGGGGCGGCGAAGTATTTTATGCGCGTCCGGAATTCTGTACCGATAACGGTGCGATGATTGCCTATGCTGGCATGGTGCGGTTAAAAGGCGGCACCCGCGGTGAGCTAAGCGTAACCGTGCGACCGCGCTGGCCGCTGGCTGAGTTGCCAGCCATTTGAATTTACCCGTCATACTTCGAGCTGCATCTGTGTTGGCTGCGTTCGCTCACCCGAATCACGTAGTTTGCTACGTTCATCGGGATTCGCGCACTTGCCGCCTTGATGCAGCTCGAATTATTGAGGGCAAATAGTCAGGCATTATGCGGATTTTTTGTTTTTACCCTTCTTTCTCTTCCAGATGCGGGTTTCCTGACCGCGCCACAGACGCTGAATATTGTCATGATGACGTAACAGTATCAGGCAGGAGAGCATCGCCACCGGAAAGGTGAACTGCGGCTTAAACCACCAGACGTAGAAAGGGGCGATCAGCGCGCTGATAATCGCGCCGAGCGAAGAGTAACCGCTGAGCAGCACGGTCAGCAGCCAGGTGCCGGTCATCAGGCCGGTCAAATCCCAGCCGATGGGCGCAATCGCGCCCAGCGCCGTCGCAACCCCTTTACCGCCTTTAAAATGGAAGAACAGCGGGTAGATATGGCCAAGGCAGGCGGCAATGCCGGTCAGGCCAAGGAAAACCGGTGAGACGCCAAGGAAGTAAGCCAGCCATACCGGCAACATTCCCTTCAGTACATCAAACACCAGCACTGCAGCAGCGGCGCCTTTACCACCGATTCGCAGCACATTGGTGGCGCCGGGGTTACCGGAACCGCTAAGGCGAGGATCGGGTAAACCTGCGAGGCGACAAACCAAAATCGCACTGGAAATGGAGCCGCACAGATACGCGAAAATGATCATACCAGGCGCGATTGCACTCATAACAACGTTCCGTTTCGTAAGGGTCGTTTTATTCTCGTCATCTGTGGATAATACGCATAATCAGCCGGAAGTGGTATCCGGCTAACGCAAAAACAGAGAGCGTCATCATGGATATCGTATTTATTGAGCAACTGACCGTCATCACCACTATTGGTGTTTATGACTGGGAACAGACCATTCAGCAGAAGTTAGTGTTCGATGTCGAAATGGCGTGGGATAACCGTAAAGCGGCCGCCAGCGATGATGTTAACGACTGTCTGAGCTACGCCGACGTCTCGGAAGCGATTATCTCCCACGTCGCGAACGGCAAATTTGCGCTGGTGGAACGTGTAGCGGAAGAGGTCGCTTCATTACTGTTGTCGCGTTTCGCTTCGCCTTGGGTGCGGATCAAAGTGAGTAAACCCGGAGCGGTAGCGCAGGCGGCGCAGGTTGGCGTATTAATTGAACGCGGGACTAATCTGAAATAAACCCAATGTGATTGCCATCACAATGAAACCAAACCACATTATGGTGTGTCATAAGCCTGTTCCGTATGTAGCTGGCATATTTTTCTGGCGGTAGCCTGCGCAGCGACCGCCTTTTTCATGGTTTAAAATTTAGGGTAGAGGACATTTGATGGCAGATATTCATCAGCTTTGGGTGGCAGCAATCCTCGGGATTGTTGAGGGGCTTACCGAGTTTCTTCCAGTCTCATCCACCGGTCATATGATCATTGTCGGCCATTTGTTGGGATTTGAAGGGCAGAAAGCTGAAACGTTTGAGGTGGTGATTCAGCTGGGTTCGATTCTTGCGGTAGTGGTGATGTTCTGGCGCCGGTTGTTTGGTCTGATTGGTATTCACTTTGGTGGCAAACCGGTTAAACATGAGGGAACCGGCAAAGGGCATCTGACGCTGATCCATATTCTGCTGGGGATGGCTCCAGCAGTGGTGATTGGTCTGGTGCTGCATGACCAAATCAAATCGCTGTTTAATCCGATTAATGTGATGTATGCACTGGTGGTCGGCGGTGTGCTGCTGCTGGCGGCCGAATTCCTGAAGCCGAAGAAACCTAAGGCGGAAGGGGTTGATGATATTACCTGGCGTCAGGCGTTTATGATTGGTTGCTTCCAGTGTCTGGCGTTATGGCCGGGCTTCTCACGCTCTGGCGCCACCATCTCCGGCGGGATGCTGATGGGGGTCAGCCGCTATGCCGCCTCAGAGTTCTCATTTATTTTGGCGGTGCCGATGATGATGGGCGCGACGGTGCTGGATCTCTATAAGAGCATGGGCTTCCTCACCATGGCTGATATGCCGATGTTTGCCGTCGGTTTTGTCACCGCGTTTATTGTCGCGCTGATCGCCATTAAGGCCTTCCTGCATATCATCAAACGTATTTCGTTTGTGCCATTCGCTATCTATCGCTTTATTCTGGCGGCAGCGGTTTATATGGTGTTTGTCTAGATTTGTTCAGGGGCCAGCGCTGCTGGCCCTTATCCTGCTTTCCACGCCGCTAGCGCCGCCACTCTTCTGCGCGTCAACTCTTCCCGCACTGCCGGGCCTGTAAAGCCTTCTGCAACCACCGCTTTACTGGAAACCGCTAACGCCACCTGAAAAGCTTCACGCAGATAGTCACCCTGCGGATAAGGATTGCTTTCAAAACCGGTGCGTCCACGCGCATCTGCCTCACTGGTCAGAGCGATCTGCTCCACACGCTGCGGTTTGCGCCAGCCATCAATCCGGTCAAATAGCTGGATCAGCGTTTCGGGCGCATGGTTCTGCACGCCATGCACCAGATCGTGAAACTCAGCGACCAGCATTGCCAGGTCGCGCGCTGCGTTCGGCACGCGCAGACGCTGGCACAGTGCAGCCACGATCGGTACACCTGCAGGGCCGTGACCGGGGTGGCTGGGCCATTTCTCCGGCGGCGTCAGCGCCTTGCCAACATCATGACACAGAGTGGCAAAACGGATATCCACTTCCGGGCTGAGCTGGGCGGCAATCGCCAGTGTCATCAGCGTATGTACGCCGGTATCGATTTCCGGATGCCATTTCACCGGCGCCGGTACGCCATACAGATTATCGATTTCCGGGAACAGCACTGCCAGCGCCTGGCAGTCGCGCAGCACCTGGAAATAGACCTGCGGATTGGGTGACTGCAGGGCGTTTTCCGTCTCTTTCCACACCCGCTCGGCGGTCAGTTCGGCCAGTTCACCGCTGGCGGCCATCTGCTGCATTAACAGCATGGTTTCATCGGCAATCCGGAAGCCAAGATGGGCAAAGCGGGCGGCGAAACGCGCCACACGCAGCACACGCAGCGGATCTTCGTTAAAGGCGGCAGAAACATGGCGTAGCAGACGCTGCTCGAGGTCAGCACGGCCACCACAGGGATCGATATATTCGCCATGCTCATCACGAGCAATGGCGTTAATCGTCAGGTCGCGGCGCAGTAAATCCTGCTCAAGCGTTACGTCGGCGGAAAAGTCGGTGACAAAACCGGTGTAGCCTTTGCCTGACTTACGTTCGGTGCGCGCCAGCGCATACTCTTCACGGCTGGCAGGATGCAGAAATACCGGAAAATCACGGCCTACCTGTTGATAACCCTGATCCAGCATGGCTTGCGGCGTGGCGCCGACCACCACCCAGTCTCTGTCTTTGATCGGCAGCTTAAGCAGTCCATCGCGTACCGCGCCACCGACAAGGTAAGTTTTCACTAACAGCTCTCCAGAACGATTTTGTCGCGAAATTCGGGGAATGAAAATCAATTAGCGTAATTGTCGCACAAATGGCGGGAAAATGCGGGCATAACAAAGAGGGCATCAGACAATGCCCTGCAATAACCGGGTTCACAACCGCCGGGTTTAGTTCATCCAGCGATCGTTCTTTTTACGACGTGGGATCATATGCGGCAGCAACAGACCCAGCAGCAGACCGACGCCCGCCACGCCGCCGCCATACATAAACCACTGCATAATAATGGTGCGCTGCTTATCATCCAGCTGCACATTGGCGGCGCTCACTTTCTTCTGCGCCACCACTAACTCATTCTTCAGTTTCTGATTTTCATCTTTCAGCCCGTCGATCACGCTATCACTGGCCGAGACTTTTTTCTGCATATCGGCGGTGCGCTGATTCCAGCTGCCATCAATATTGGCCAGCTTGTCGGTCAGATCTTTCACTTGTTGCTCTAATTCCGGCACCCGGGTGCGCAGGCTCGGTTGCGCGCTCAGCTGCGCCAGCGGGATCCAGGTGGTGCGGCCATTGGCATCGCGAATCTGACCATACTTGCTGCTGTCGTTGGTCTGCAACAGCGTCACTTCTTCGCCTGCATTGACGCTTCCCACCAGGCGGTAATCGTCACTCGGGCCACTGCGAACCCAGGTGGAAAGCTCATCGGAAATGTAACGTTTCTCTTCAGCGTGAGCGGAAAGGGCGACGGTAAAAGTGAGCAAAGTCAGGCCAATAAGCTGTGATTTCTTCATTAGATGTCGTTTTTGCATAATGTCCGGAAAAGTAAGGGCACAGTCTGGAGAGGCTCCGCATAAATCTGAATGAGAACTTTCCTGTTCTCAGCGTGATGCAAATGCGCTCGCGAAAATGTAAGAAAGCCGAGACAGCAGCGGTTTTTCTGCATTACTCTTCACTCTTAACCATTTGCTAAATCTCAGCTGCCTGTGCCAGTGAGTAATTGAATAAGAAATTATGACCATCGAAATCGAACTAAAGTTCATTGTATTGCCGCAAGCGGCAACAAAACTTGCCGCACAACTGGCGGCATGGCCACATCAGCACACCCCGGCGGTGGCGCTGACCAATATCTATTATGAGACGCCAGACAATCAGCTGCGGCGCTGGGATATGGGGCTGCGCATCCGTGGCTTTGGCGAACGTTATGAAATGACGTTAAAAACCGCCGGACAGACTATTGGCGGCCTGCATCAGCGCCCGGAATACAATATCGACTTGCAGCAGCCAGAGCTTGATATCAGCCTGCTGCCGGCTGACATCTGGCCCGCGGGCAGCGATCTGGCTGTGTTGCAGCAACAGCTGCGCGCGCTGTTCAGCACCCATTTCCAGCGCGAGAAATGGCTGGTGAGTTATCAGAACAGTGAAATCGAGGTGGCGTTTGATCAGGGCGATGTCTCGGCAGGGGAGCTGAGCGAACCTTTACATGAGATTGAGCTGGAACTGAAAAGTGGCGAACGAGATGACTTGCTGGCCTTTGCTGCTGAGCTGGCCAAAATGGGCGGTTTACGTCTGGGCAGCCTGAGTAAAGCCGCGCGTGGTTATGCGCTTAAGCAGGGCAAACCGCCGCTGGCGTTACGCCCGGTGCCGGTAATGCGCGTGAAGCGTAAGGCAACGGTAGAAGAGGGGATGCGTGCGGCCTTTATGCTGGCGCTCAGTCAGTGGCAGTACCACGAAGAGCTGTGGCTGCAGGGCCATTCGGCAGCGTTAAGCTCCGTGCAGGAAGCGCTGGAAACCCTGCGTCAGGCATTTTCCCTGTTCGGTACGCTGGTGCCGCGCAAAGCCAGCAGCGATTTGCGGCAGAAACTGACCGCGCTGGAAGAGGCGTTGCTGGAAGAGAATCTGGATGCGCAAAACGTCTGTTTCAGTCCGCTCTGGCTGGATACCCAGTTAGCGCTTACTAACTGGCTGGCAACTGAACGCTGGCGCCAGTTTATCGATGCCAAAGCGGATGCCAGACTGCAAGGCTCCTTTAAGCGCTTTGCCGATATTATGCTGGGGCGTATCGCTGCGGATCTGAAAGAGACCTTTGCCCATGTCCACCATTCTGGCGAATACCAGGATAAAGCGACGCGCCTGATGCGCCAGCTGTTAGCGGTACATTTGTTAGCTGGCGCCTACGACAACGCGGTGGTGAATAGCTGGCTGGGCAGCTGGCAGCAGCTGTTGCAGGCGATTCGCGATGGCCAGGAGAGCTGGCTGGAAGCCCATTGCCGTCAGGCGCTGAAGCAACCGGCATTCTGGATGAACGGCAGCGTAAAAGATCGTCCGGAAAGCGAGTAACGATTAACGGCCACGGGTAGCGTGGCCGATTCTGACAAAACAGGTTCAGGGAGTGTGTATGTTGCCTTTGTTATCACAACCATTGCCCGCATTATTGCTGGAGCAGGCTGCAAACGCCTGCGAACGGCTGGCGCTGCCGTTATCTCAAGCCAGCGTGCAGCAGCAGGCGGTGCTGGCGTTCAGTGATTTCGTCAGTGAAAACGTGGCTCAGCATCCGGAGTGGTGGCAACAGCTGCAACAGGCGACGCCTGAGCCTGACGAGTGGCGACACTATGCTGGCTGGCTGGATCAACAGCTGACAGCCGTCAGTGATGAAACCAGTCTGATGCGCGAACTGCGGCTGTTTCGTCGTCATATGCTGGTGCGAATCGCCTGGATGCAGACGCTGGCGATCAGCAGCACCGAGCAGTCGCTGCAACAGCTCAGCGTGCTGGCGGAAACCCTGATTATCACCGCGCGCGACTGGTTATATCAGGTCTGCTGCAACGATTTTGGCACCCCCTGTAATGCTGCTGGTGAAGCGCAACCGCTGCTGATTTTAGGCATGGGTAAACTGGGCGGTGGCGAGCTGAACTTCTCCTCCGATATTGACCTGATCTTCTCTTATCCGGAAAACGGCAGCACACGCGGTGGGCGCCGTGAGCTGGACAATGCGCAGTTCTTTACCCGTCTTGGCCAGCGACTGATTAAAGTGCTCGATCAACCGACGGTCGATGGTTTTGTCTATCGCGTGGATATGCGTTTGCGTCCGTTTGGCGACAGCGGTCCACTGGTGCTGAGCTTTGCGGCGCTGGAGGACTACTACCAGGAGCAGGGGCGTGACTGGGAGCGCTATGCGATGGTGAAAGCGCGGCTGATGGGCGGCGCAGACGATCGCTGGAGCCAGGAATTGCACCAGATGCTGCGGCCATTTGTTTTTCGTCGCTATATCGATTTCAGCGTGATTCAGTCGCTGCGCAATATGAAAAGTATGATAGCGCGTGAAGTACGACGTCGCGGACTGACCGACAACATTAAACTGGGCGCTGGCGGCATCCGTGAAACCGAATTTATCGTGCAGGTTTTTCAGCTGATTCGTGGTGGACGTGAGCGCTCGCTACAGCTGCGCTCTTTGCTGCCTGTGCTCCGGTCGATTGGTGAACTGAATCTGTTATCGGCTTCGCAGCTTAGCCAGCTGCATGATGGTTACCTGTTTTTACGTCGTGTGGAAAATCTGCTGCAAAGTATCGCCGACGAACAGACCCAAACGTTACCCGCTGATGAGCTGAACCGTACGCGGCTGGCCTGGGCGATGGGCTTTAGCGACTGGCAGGCGCTGCATGCCAGGCTGGATCGGCACATGGCGGCGGTGCGGGCGATTTTTGATGAGTTAATTGGCGATGACACGCCGGACATTGATGAACAGCAGGATGCCGCCGATTACGGCGTGTTGTGGCAGGATACGCTGGATGAAGCCGAACTGGCGCCGCTGGTGCCACATCTGGACGATATCGGCCGCCACAGCCTGCTGCGCGAAATTAATGATTTCCGCAAGGATGTGGATAAACGCACCATCGGGCCGCGTGGCCGTCAGGCGCTGGATCAACTGATGCCGCGTCTGCTCAGTGAAGTCTGTCCGCGCGATGATGCGGCGATTACCCTGAGCCGCCTGACGCCACTGCTGCTTGGCGTGGTGACCCGCAGCACCTATCTGGAGCTGCTGACCGAATTCCACGGCGCGCTGAAGCATCTGATTAGCCTGTGCGCCGCATCGCCGATGCTGGCCAGCCAGCTGGCGCGCCATCCGTTGCTACTGGACGAACTGCTTGATCCCGCCACTCTGTATCAGCCTACAGCTACCGACGCTTATCGCGATGAGTTGCGCCAGTATCTGCTGCGTATCCCGGAAGATGATGAAGAGCAGCAGCTGGAAGCGCTGCGCCAATTTAAGCAGGCACAGCATCTGCGCATTGCGGCGGCGGATATTGCGGAAACGTTGCCGGTAATGAAGGTCAGCGATCATCTCACCTGGCTGGCGGAAGCGATTATCGAATCGGTAGTGCAGCAGGCGTGGAATATGATGGTGCAGCGTTATGGCGCGCCTGCGCATCTGACGCAGGGCGGTGAGCGCGGTTTTGCCGTGGTGGGCTATGGCAAGCTGGGCGGCTGGGAGCTGGGATACAGTTCCGATCTCGACTTAGTGTTTCTGCATGACTGTCCGGTAGATGCGGTGACCATTGGCGAACGCAGTATCGATGGCCGCCAGTTCTATCTGCGTCTGGCGCAACGAATTATGCATCTGTTTAGCACCCGTACTTCGTCCGGTATTCTGTATGAGGTGGATGCGCGTCTGCGTCCGTCTGGCGCGGCGGGTATGCTGGTCAGTACGTTTGACGCTTTTGATGATTATCAGCGCAATGAGGCCTGGACCTGGGAGCATCAGGCGCTGGTGCGCGCCCGGATAGTCTATGGTGAGCCGCAACTTAGCCGCCGTTTTGATGATATCCGGCGCGGTATTCTCTGCCTGCCGCGCGACGCTGAACAGCTGAAAACCGAAGTGCGTGAGATGCGTGAAAAGATGCGTGCCCATCTTGGCAGTAAGCATCGCGGGCGCTGGGATATCAAAGCTGATGCAGGAGGTATCACGGATATTGAATTCATTACGCAATATCTTGTCTTACGTTACGCTTCACAACAGCCGAAGTTAACGCGCTGGTCGGATAATGTGCGCATCCTTGAACTGCTGTCAGCGTACGGCAAGATGGAAGAGGCGGAAGCGAAAGCGCTGACCACCGCTTATGTCACATTGCGTGACGAGCTGCATCATCTGGCATTACAGGCGTTGCCGGGGCATGTTGATGACGAGTTGTTCTCTGAGGCGCGTCAGGAAGTTACCGCCAGCTGGCAGCGCTGGTTTGATCATCCGCAGGGATAGATAGCAGCTAGCGCAATTGTGCTATTATCCCGCGCAATATTTTTTTCGTAGTCTGGAGTGTCAGGAATGAAAGTAACACTGCCCGATTTTAGCCGTGCAGGCGTGCTGGTAGTTGGCGATGTGATGTTGGATCGTTACTGGTATGGCCCAACCAGCCGGATTTCCCCGGAAGCACCGGTGCCGGTCGTTAAAGTGGATAACGTTGAAGAGCGTCCGGGCGGCGCGGCTAACGTGGCAATGAATATTGCGTCGCTGGGAGCCGGGTCGCGACTGGTGGGGCTGACCGGTGTCGATGACGCCGCGCGTGCGCTCAGCGCGACGCTGAATAACGTCAATGTGCAGTGCGATTTTGTCGCGGTGCCGACCCATCCGACCATCACCAAATTACGTATCCTTTCACGTAATCAGCAGCTGATTCGCCTCGATTTTGAAGAGGGCTTTGAGGGTGTTGATCCGCAGCCGATCCATCAGCGTATCAGCGCTGCGTTACCGCATATTGGTGCGCTGGTGCTATCAGATTATGCGAAAGGCGCGCTGGCCAGTGTGGAAACCATGATCAAACTGGCGCGTGCGGCAAATGTGCCGGTGCTGGTCGATCCGAAAGGCACCGACTTTGCCCGCTATCGCGGCGCAACGCTGCTGACGCCGAACTTCTCGGAGTTTGAAGCGGTGGTCGGCAAGTGCAAGGATGAGGCGCAGATTGTTGAGCGCGGCATGCAACTGATTGCGGACTTTGAACTGTCGGCGCTGCTGGTGACGCGTTCAGAAAACGGCATGACCCTGTTGCAGCCGGGCAAAGCGCCGCTGCATCTGCCGACTCAGGCGCAGGAAGTGTTTGATGTTACCGGCGCTGGCGATACGGTAATTGGCGTGCTGGCGGCAACGCTGGCGGCCGGAGATACGCTGGAAGAAGCCTGTTTTATGGCTAATGCGGCTGCGGGCGTGGTGGTTGGTAAGCTGGGTACGTCAACCGTCAGCACCGTGGAGCTGGAAAATGCTATTCGTGCGCGTCCGGAAACCGGGTTTGGCGTGATGGATGAAGCGCAGCTGAAACATGCGGTTGAGCAGGCGCGTAAGCGTGGCGAGAAAGTGGTGATGACCAATGGTTGTTTCGATATTCTGCATGCCGGCCATGTCTCTTACCTCGCGAATGCGCGCAAGCTGGGCGATCGTCTGATCGTGGCGGTAAACAGCGATGCGTCGACCAGACGTCTGAAAGGCGAAAGCCGTCCGGTTAACCCGCTGATCAATCGTATGATCGTGCTGGGTGCGCTGGAAGCGGTGGACTGGGTTATTCCGTTTGAAGAGGATACGCCACAGCGTTTAATCGCTGATGTGTTGCCGGACCTGCTGGTAAAAGGCGGCGACTATAAACCGGAAGATATCGCAGGCAGCAAAGAGGTGTGGGCGAACGGCGGTGAAGTTCGTGTGCTGAACTTTGAGGACGGTATCTCGACCAGTAACATCATCAAAACCATTCGTTCCGGCAAAAGCTGACGTCTGGCAAGGGGACGGGCAAGGCCCGTCCCGATTCAGTTTTACTGTGGATCTTCGGTTTTAATCACTTCTTTCGGCACATTTTCGCTGGCACGACTTTCCAGTGTCGCCAGGCGTTGTTCCAGTGCCGCCAGTTTTTCACGTGTACGCAGCAACACCTGAGTCTGCACATCAAACTCTTCGCGATTTACCAAATCCATTCGCGTTAGCTGTGCCTGTATTACCTGACGGATTTTCTTTTCAACGTCGTCGCCGAATTCACGAATGCCTTTAGGCATCGACTCATGAACCTGACGAGCAAGTTGTTCAATTTTTTTCGGGTCAATCATGGCGGTTTCCTGGTCACAACAAGTATCTGATAAGTGTAATGCCTGAATGCAAAAGGATAAACCTCTAAACGATAAAGCAGCAATCTGCATATCAATTTGCCGTTTTTGTTCGTTGCTCTGATTTTTTATTGGCGCTATAGTGAGTTTGCTTATTCTCAGGGCGGGGCGAAATTCCCCACCGGCGGTAAATCAGCTTATGCTGAAAGCCCGCGAGCGCTTCAGGCCGCCAGGTCTGAAGGTCAGCAGACCCGGTGTAATTCCGGGGCCGACGGTTAGAGTCCGGATGGGAGAGAGTAACGGCAATTGTCGGACTGAAGTCCGGCTGCGTTATTTTTTTGTCACTGCATGACACTCCTCAAGATCGCCCTGATTCTGGTAACCCATACACTTATAAAGGTTTATTTACCATGAATCAGACGCTACTTTCTGAATTTGGCACGCCGGAACAGCGTGTAGAACGTGCAATCTCAGCGCTGCGTGATGGCCGCGGCGTAATGGTCCTCGACGATGAAAATCGTGAAAACGAAGGTGATATGATCTTCGCTGCTGAGACCATGACGGTTGAACAAATGGCCCTCACCATTCGTCACGGCAGCGGCATTGTCTGCCTGTGCCTGACCGAAGATCGTCGTCAGCAGCTTGACCTGCCGATGATGGTGGAAAACAACACCAGCTCCTACGGCACCGGCTTTACCGTCACTATTGAGGCGGCAAAAGGTGTAACTACCGGTGTGTCGGCCAGCGACCGTCTGACCACAATTAAAGCCGCCATCGCCGATAATGCTCAGCCTTCAGACTTAAACCGTCCGGGCCATGTATTCCCGTTGCGTGCCCATCCGGGCGGCGTACTGTCACGTGGTGGCCATACCGAAGCCACCATTGACCTGGTGACGCTGGCAGGATTTAAACCGGCTGGTGTGTTGTGCGAACTGACCAATGATGATGGTTCAATGGCCCATGCGCCTGAAGTTATTGCATTTGCGAAACAACAGAATATGCCGGTAGTAACGATTGAAGATCTGATTGCTTATCGTCAGAGCCGTTAATCTGAACGTTATGGGCGGTGAGATCGCCGCCCATGCGATAACCCACCTCAGCACACTCCTCAACTCCGTTCAAAATTATTGACTATCTTCATCACGCTTATCCGGGTTCATCTGATAACCAAAGGGCGTAATGTAACTGACATCAACCATTACACTCTTTCCGGGGATCAATTATGAGTCAGACTCGTATGCCGGCTCTGTTCCTGGGCCATGGCAGCCCAATGAACGTGCTGGAAGAAAATATCTATACCGAAACCTGGCGCAAGCTGGGTGAAACCCTGCCGCGCCCGCAGGCGATTGTCGCGGTCTCTGCACACTGGTACACCCGTGGCACCGCCGTGACGGCGATGGAAAAACCGCGCACCATTCATGATTTCGGTGGTTTTCCGCAGGCGCTGTTTGATACCCGCTATCCGGCGCCCGGATCACCTGCGTTAGCGCAGCAGATTGCCGAACTGTTATCACCAGTTGATGTGCAGCTCGATCAGGAGTGGGGTTTTGACCACGGTTCCTGGGGCGTGTTGATCAAAATGTATCCGGATGCGGATATCCCGGTGGTGCAGCTGAGTGTCGATGGTACTAAACCACCGGCTTATCATTTTGCGCTGGGCCGTAAACTGGCGGCACTGCGCGATCAAGGGGTAATGATTGTCGCCAGTGGTAATGTGGTGCATAACCTGCGGATGGTGAAATGGCAGGGCGCTGCGGGAGCTTATCCGTGGGCTGAGTCGTTTAATCAGTATGTGCGCGATAATCTGAGCTGGGAAGGGGCCGTTGAAGAGCATCCACTGGTGAACTTTATGGATCATGAAGGTGCTGCTCTCTCTAACCCAACGCCGGAACACTATCTGCCGCTGCTGTATGTTCTGGGCGCCAGAGCGCAGGGCGAAGCAGTGTCGATCCCGGTGGATGGTATTGAGATGGCGTCGTTGAGTATGTTGTCGGTGCAGGTAGGTTAAGTTGTAGTGCAAATCATTGGCACGGGCGGCGATAACGCCGCCCCTACACCATTACTCCGTAGGGGCGGCGTTATCGCCGCCCGTTACAGTCACTCGATAAAAGCGTGCGGATAGAAGCGTGACAGATCCTGGGTGATCAGCGCGCGATCTTCGCGCAGACCAATACCTGCCGGTTGATCATCAATCAGCCAGCTACCGATTAGCGTATAACTGTCGCCAAACTTCGGTAGTTCGTGGAACTGCTGCACAATCATGCCCTCTTCGCCATATGGCCCGTCGACACGCGCAATTTCCTGACCATTTTCGACAATGCGAATATTGGCCCCTTCACGCGAAAACAGCGGTTTCACCACATATTTATCCATCGCCGGCACATCATCTTCGGCAAAGTAAGCGGGCAGAAGATTAGGGTGATTGGGGAACATCTGCCACAGCAGCGGCAGCAGTGCTTTATTGGAGATAATGCTCTTCCAGCCTGGTTCCAGCCAGCGCACGCCAGCATCTTCCAGTTTGGTGGAGAACATCTCGCGCAGCATAAACTCCCACGGATAGAGCTTAAACAGGTTACCAATCACCTGATCGTGCACATCAGTAAACTGGCCCTTTTCACCAAGGCCAATTTCATCGATATAGAGAAATTCGCTCGGCAGACCGGCTTCGGTGGCGCAATCCTGCAAATACTGCACGGTGCCACGATCTTCATCGGTATCACGGCAGCAGGCAAAGTGCAGCCAGCTAAATCCGTGTTGCTGATGCAGGGTGGCGAAGCGCTCAATCAGCTTCTCCTGCAGGCTGTTAAACTGGTCGCTGCCCGCCGGAAGATGGCCGGCATTCAGCTGGTCTTCCAGCCAGATCCACTGGAAAAATGCTGCTTCATACAGCGAGGTCGGTGTATCGGCATTATTTTCCAGCAGCTTAGCATCGCCCTTACCATCCCAGGCGAGATCGAGACGCGAATAGAGTGACGGCTGCGAGGTTTTCCACGAGTGACGCACAAAGTCCCAGGTGTGTTTTGGAATGCGGAACTTAGTTAACAACTCTTCGCTGTTAACCACTTTTTCCACCACCTGTAAGCACATCTGGTGCAGTTCGCGCGTGGTATCTTCGAGGTAATCGATTTGCTCCAGCGTAAACTGGTAGTACGCGTCTTCACACCAGTAGGGTTCACCGTGCATGGTGTGAAAACGAAAACCGTACTCGGTGGCTTTCTCGCGCCAGTCTGGTCGTTCGGTAATAGCAATACGCTTCATCAGGCTGATTAGCCTCCGTAAGAACGGCTGGAGCCAGAAGCGGCGCTGCTGCGTTGCATGCTGGTTTGCTTCGCTACGCTTTCACCAAAGCCGCCACGGGTGACGGTGCTGGTAGTCGCAGGCTTCGGCGCCAGCGCGGTTTTTGGCACGGTCATCGTACGGCCTGAAGTGGCGTTGCCGTAGTTACGACCGCTGGCGTCAACAAACTTACCGTTGGCCGGGCTGTTTGGCGCGCGTGAGGTAAACAGCGGTTGCGATGCGCCACCACCCATCATGCGGCCCATCATATAACCGGCCATCAGCGGCATCCAGAAGCTGCCGCTCTGCTGCGTTTCGGCATTGTTGGTGGTGGTCCCCACACCTGCCTGCGCAGGCGTCTGCTGACACTGACTTTCGCCAAACTCAGCCACACAGTCTTCGCGGGTCGCATATTTCGGCGCGGTTTTTTCCGCTTCTTTTAATGCGGTGTTATAGGCGGTAGTGCACTGTGCGCTCTGGTCTGGATTGGCTTTCGAACAGTCATCGGCGTTCTGGTACATAGAGACGGTTTCATCTGACTGCTCACAAGCTGACAACATAAATACTGCAGTAACGGCCAGCGCAACTGGCGTTAAATGACGTGCGCTCCAGCTCTTACGGAAGGAGGCATGATTAATTTGTTTAGTCCGTTTCATAGCAATCTGTCCTGTGCCCAAAGGTAAGCGCATAGAATAGGGGAAGAGTGGTGAAATATGAAGCGATCAACCCAGGTGAAATGGGGATCTTTACTTAGCTATACGTTTGATTGTGAAAGGGGCAGTGATTACTGCCCCTGCAATGCTTATTGTGCGAACGGGTTACGTGAAGAGCTGGCGGCAGCGCGTGGTGCCGCGGCAGGTTTTGCCTGTGCAGCAGCCGGAGCTGTGGCCAGATTGCCACCGTTATCGGCGGCGCTATCCTGTTGCGGATTTTCTGGCGCGACCGCTTCTGGCGTAGTGGCGATATCCTTGCCTAAACGGTTGTTCAGCGCCAGCAGATCTTGTTCGTTCAGCGTACCCAGCGCAGATTTAATATTCAGCTCGTTAATCATATAGTCATAACGGGCGTCAGACAGCTGCTGCTTGGCATTGTATAGCGTGGTGGTGGCATCCAGCACATCAACGATAGTGCGCGTACCTACCGAGTAACCGGCTTCCATCGCATCCAGTGAACTCTGCGCCGACACCACAGCCTGCTTGTAGGCATTGATGCTGCTGATCGAAGCATTCACATTATTGAATGATGAACGCACGGTCTGCACTGTAGAGCGGTGCGCGCTTTCCAGCTGCTCACTGGCGCTAACGAAGGCGTACTGCGCCTGTTTCACCTGTGAGGTCACTGATCCGCCACTGTACAGCGGCAGCGTAAAGCTCAGGCCCACCTGGTTGCTGCCGGTGATGCTGTCGTTGGACGAGGTGCTCTGTCCGGCGCGGCTGCCGCCATATTTGCTGTTGGTCATACCGCTGGAGGCGGTCAGATCAACCGTCGGCATATGGCCGGTTTCTGCGGAACGAATCTGCTCACGCGCCAGATCCTGTGACAGACGGGCGGATAACAGACTCAGGTTACGACTTTCCGCCTCTTTCAGCAGCGTATTGACCGGCTGTGGCTTATCCGTCTTAAAGTTATCGACATTCAGCGACGCCAGTGACGGATAGTAATTACCGGTCACCTGACGCAGGGTTTCCAGCGCATTATCCAGGGCATTACGGGCAGAGACTTCATTCGCCAGCACACTGTCGTACTCGGAGCGTGCGTTCTGCACATCGGTGATCGCCACTAAGCCGACGTTAAAACGCTGAGTGGTTTGATCCAGCTGGCGATAGATCGACTGTTTCTGCGCTTCGGTGTAAGAAAGTGAGTCAATGGCGCGTAATACGTTGAAATAGGCGGTGGCGGTGTTCAGCATCAGCGTCTGCTGCGCCGTCTGATAAGTGACGTCCTGAATACCGGCGGTTTTTTCCTGCAGTGTCAGCGCACGCCATTTTGACATATCGAACAGAGTTTGCGTCAGCTGCAACGTCCCGCTGGTCGTATTGGAGTGCAGACCGCTGCTGTCGCGATAGCCGTTGTTATAGGTATAATCTGCGCCTAAACCGAGTTGTGGCAACAGTGGGCTGCGAGCTTCATTGATTTTTTCGAATGCAGCATCACGGTCGGCAGCCGAGCTACGAAGGTCAGGGTTAGTAATGCGTGCCTGTTGATAGATCTGCAACAGGTTCTCTGCCTGACTTGCGACGCTGAAGCCACCCAGGCTCAGGCCGATAAGTAATGGGAGCAGTTTCTTCATTTGCATTCCTTGTAGTGCAGCAATATTGCTATGGTAGCGCTGACATAAGTCAAAAAATAATCGCCGATTCTAGCAGAGTCTGCCGTGAGGATAAGTTGGCTGAACGTGCCATCTTTCCTTAATTTACGTAAATAATTCAGAAAGAACCATACTTCTGCAGGATTCAAATTTCAGAACCCCGATTTTATTGCCGAATGATTAAGGAAGCGGAACGATGAGCAGTGAAAAAAAATCCCCTGTGACTTTTACAAAAAACGATGTAGAAATTATTGCACGTGACTCGCTTTACGACGGTTTTTTTTCATTACAGCGTTATCGCTTTCGTCATCGCCTGTTTAGTGGCGAGATGAGCGGCATCGTCGAGCGCGAAATTTTTGAGCGTGGTCATGCCGCAGTGCTGCTACCCTATGACCCAGTCCGCGATGAAGTGGTGTTAATCGAACAGATCCGCATCGCTGCTTACGATACCAGCCCGACCCCCTGGCTGATGGAGATGGTGGCCGGTATCATTGAGCCGGGTGAAAGTGTTGAAGATGTGGTGCGGCGTGAAGCGGTCGAAGAGGCCGGCGTCAATGTTGGCCGGGTCAAACCGGTGCTGAACTATCTGGCCAGCCCTGGCGGCACCAGCGAGCGCTTATCAATTATGGTTGGCGAAGTGGATGCCAGCGTGGCGAAGGGATGCCACGGTCTGGAGGAAGAGAATGAGGATATTCTTGTCCATGTGGTAAGTCGCGAACAGGCTTATCAGTGGGTGGAAGAGGGGAAAATAGATAACGCTGCTTCTGTCATCGCCTTGCAATGGCTGGAGCTGCACCATAAGAAACTACGCGAAGAGTGGGATCCGAAATGACCAAGCGCTACACTCCTGATTTCCCCGAAATGATGCGCCTGTGCGAAACTAATTTCGCTCAGCTGCGTCGCTTACTGCCGCGCAACGATGAGGCGGGTGAAGCGGTGACTTATCAGGTCAATAGCGCCAGCTATAGCATCACTATTCTGGAGTCTACCCGTTACACCACGCTGGTTGAAGTGAAGCAAACCGCGCCCGCCGTCAGTTACTGGAGCCTGCCATCGATGTCGGTCAGGCTGTACCATGATGCAATGGTTGCGGAAGTGTGTTCAACGCAGCAGATCTATCGCTTTAAAGCACGCTATGATTATCCGAATAAAAAGTTGCATCAACGTGACGAAAAGCATCAAATAAACCAGTTCCTTGCTGACTGGTTGCGCTACTGTCTGGCGCATGGCGCGATGGCTGTACCGGCCTGTTAACCGTGCGATTAAGAAGCGATAATGGCGTGGAGACTAAGGATACTCTTTGGATAGCCTGTTAAAACTTCCTGTGTCGAGTGGGGACAAAATCAGGATTTTACAAATAACGGATACCCACCTTTTCGCAGGTAAAAATGAAACGCTGCTGGGTGTGAATACCTGGGCAAGTTATAACGCGGTGCTGGAAGCGATTGAGGCAGAAGGGCGTTATTACGATTTGATCGTTGCGACTGGCGATTTAGCTCAGGATCATACGGTCGAAGCCTATCAGCATTTCGCTGAGGGTATCTCGCGCCTGCCTGCGCCATGTGTCTGGTTACCGGGCAATCACGATTTCCAGCCTGCCATGTTTAATACCCTGGCCGAGGCGGCGATTGCTGACGCCAAGCATGTGCTGCTGGGCGAGCACTGGCAGGTGGTGTTGCTGGACAGTCAGGTATTTGGCGTGCCGCACGGTATGCTGAGCGACTATCAAATTGAGTGGCTGGAAAAGACCCTTGCCCTGCAGCCGCAGCGCCATACGCTGGTGTTACTGCATCATCATCCGCTGCCATCGGGTTGTAACTGGCTTGATCAACACAGCTTACGTAATCCTCATACGCTGGATGCGGTGTTGCAGCACTACCCGCTGGCGAGAAACCTGTTATGCGGCCATATCCATCAGGAGCTTGATCTGCAGTGGAATGGACGGCGCGTACTGGCTTCCCCTTCGACCTGCGTCCAGTTCAAACCGCACTGCACCAACTTTACCATCGACTCAGTCGCGCCGGGCTGGCGCTGGTTAGATCTGTATGCCGATGGGCGCATGGAAACTGAGGTTCAGCGCCTGCAGACCCAGGCGTACAGCCCCGATCTCGATGCCGAAGGTTACTGAGTTATGGCCACGCTGCTCTATCTGCATGGTTTTAACAGTTCGCCACAGTCGGCCAAAGCGACGCAGTTTAAACAGTGGCTGGCGCAGCATGCGCCGGAGATCGAGATGCTGGTGCCGCAGCTGCCTGCTTTTCCTGACCAGGCGGCGTTATTGCTGGAAAAACTGGTGATGGATCGCGCTGGTGAACCCCTCGGCGTAGTGGGCTCCTCATTGGGGGGGTACTATGCCACCTGGCTGTCGCAATGCTTTCTGTTACCGGCGGTGGTGGTTAACCCGGCGGTGCGCCCGTTTGAGCTGCTGGCTGACTATCTGGGCGACAACGAGAACCCATACACCGGTCAGCAATATGTGTTAGAGTCTTGCCACATTCACGATCTGAAAGTCATGCAAATTGACCCGCTGGAGTCGCCGGATCTTATCTGGTTACTGCAACAAACGGGCGATGAAGTGCTCGATTACCGTCAGGCGCTGGACTACTACAGTGCCTGCCGCCAGACGGTAGAAGAGGGCGGAAACCATGCCTTTATCGGATTCGAACGCCATTTCTCGCCGATTCTCGACTTTATTGGTCTGAATCACGCCTGAAGCGCTTGCGCGAGCATGGCTAATCGTTTTTAAGCCACCAATCAGATTTATACGATGACTCAATCCAGCTATAACGCTGATTCCATTGAGGTGCTCAGCGGCCTCGAACCCGTTCGCCGACGTCCGGGAATGTACACCGACACCTCGCGCCCGAACCATCTCGGCCAGGAAGTCATAGATAACAGCATTGATGAAGCGTTAGCTGGTCATGCCAAACGTGTGGAAGTGATTCTGCATGCCGATCAGTCACTGGAAGTGATCGATGACGGCCGCGGTATGCCGGTAGATATTCATCCGGAAGAGGGAGTGCCAGCCATTGAGCTGATCCTCTGTCGTCTGCATGCCGGTGGTAAATTCTCCAACAAAAACTACCAGTTCTCAGGCGGCCTGCACGGCGTCGGTATCTCGGTGGTTAACGCCCTGTCGACGCGCGTGGAAGTCACCGTACGCCGTAATGGCGAAGTGTACGAAATGGCCTTTGAAAATGGCGATAAAGTGCAGGATCTTACGGTAACCGGCACTGTCGGTAAGCGTAATACCGGCACACGCGTGCATTTCTGGCCAGATGTCTCCTTCTTTGATAGTCCACGTTTCTCGGTCACTCGTCTGGCGCATGTGCTGAAAGCCAAAGCGGTGCTCTGCCCGGGCGTGGAAATCGTATTTAAAGATAAAGTTAACAACACCGAGCAGCGCTGGCACTACGAAGATGGTCTGAATGACTATCTTGCGGAAGCGGTCAACGGCCTGCCGACGCTGCCGGAAAAACCGTTTATCGGTTCGTTCTCCGGCGATGTTGAAGCGGTGGACTGGGCGCTGCTGTGGCTGCCGGAAGGCGGCGAACTGCTGACCGAAAGCTACGTTAACCTGATTCCGACCATGCAGGGCGGCACCCATGTTAATGGCCTGCGCCAGGGGCTGCTGGATGCGATGCGTGAGTTCTGTGAGTTCCGCAATATCCTGCCGCGCGGCGTGAAGCTGTCGGCGGAAGATATCTGGGATCGCTGTGCTTATGTGCTGTCGGTGAAAATGCAGGATCCGCAGTTTGCCGGTCAGACCAAAGAGCGTCTCTCTTCACGTCAGTGTGCGGCATTTGTTTCCGGCGTGGTGAAAGATGCTTTCAGCCTGTGGCTGAACCAGAATATCCAGATCGCCGAACAGCTGGCGGAACTGGCGATCTCCAGCGCCCAGCGGCGGATGCGTGCGGCGAAAAAGGTGGTGCGTAAAAAGCTTACCAGTGGTCCGGCGCTGCCTGGCAAACTGGCGGACTGCAGCGCGCAGGATTTGACCCGCACCGAACTGTTCCTGGTGGAAGGGGATTCGGCAGGCGGATCGGCCAAGCAGGCGCGCGATCGTGAATATCAGGCGATCATGCCGCTGAAAGGTAAGATCCTTAATACCTGGGAAGTCTCTTCCGATGAGGTGCTGGCCTCACAGGAAGTGCATGATATTTCGGTGGCGATCGGTATCGATCCGGACAGCGAAGATCTGAGCCAGCTGCGTTACGGTAAAATCTGTATCCTTGCGGATGCGGACTCCGATGGTCTGCATATCGCCACGCTGCTGTGCGCGCTGTTTGTGCGTCATTTCCGTACGCTGGTGAAAAATGGTCATGTCTATGTGGCGATGCCACCGTTGTACCGTATTGACCTCGGCAAAGAGGTCTATTACGCCCTCGATGAAGAGGAGAAAGCGGGTATCCTCGAGCAGCTGAAGCGTAAAAAGGGCAAGCCTGGCGTGCAGCGCTTTAAAGGTCTGGGTGAGATGAACCCGCTGCAATTGCGCGAAACCACGCTCGAT
The DNA here is from genome assembly GCF_017875465.1 of Winslowiella toletana. Classification (NCBI taxonomy): domain Bacteria; kingdom Pseudomonadati; phylum Pseudomonadota; class Gammaproteobacteria; order Enterobacterales; family Erwiniaceae; genus Winslowiella; species Winslowiella toletana. The sequence continues at coordinate 1,642,339 of NZ_JAGGMQ010000001.1, read as the reverse complement.
CCCAATACCCGCCGTCTGGTGCAGCTGACGATCGACGACGATAATATCGATCAGACCTTAGCGGTGATGGATATGCTGCTGGCCAAAAAGCGTTCGGAAGATCGCCGTAACTGGCTGCAGGAAAAAGGCGATACGGCTGAGATTGAAGTTTAAGTTTCACCGCATCCGCACTGACTGTGTTCCGGGCAACCCCTGCCCGGAACCGGTTGGAAAAAACGTGGTTTACAGCGATAAGTAATTAAACTGCGGTATCGATACTATCCGTAGCGATAAAGGCGGCAAGCACCTGCTCGCGGGTGACCGTAAACGGCAGCTGTGCCGGGATATCCGTAGCGACAACGATCGCCTCAGCCAGCGTCGTAAGCAGGCTACTCTGTTGCGCCAGACCAAATTGTTGCAGGGTGGCTGGTGCATGATAACGCCTCAGCAGTTTCCTTAATCCCTGTTGTCGTTCATCTTCAATCTCTTCCAGCTGGCTCTGGACGTTAAGGCTGAATCCAACCATCTCACCGTGTAGCCAGCCATGACATTGCGGGTAGCGGGTGAGCACATCATGAATTAAATGCGCCATCCCCGCGCGCGGCACATCATCGAAAATACTGTTTGCCAGCCCGGCTAAAGCAATATTCGCATCGATCACCTGGCTTAACGCGCCTGAGACGATATGCTGTGTATTGTCGGCTACCGCCTGCCCGCCATAATGATTAATCACCTCCAGCGCAGATTTGGCTGCCTGAATTTTCAGTTGTAAGCCCAGTCCGGCGTCGCTGTGGTGCTGATAGAGTGAAAACTCGTACCATTTGGCAATCGCATCGACAATGCCGGCCCTTAAATAACGCACCGGCGATTGCGCAATAATCGCGGTATCGACCAGCACCCAGACCGGCGGGCGCTGCTGCACTACTGAGTTATGATGTCCGCCCTGTTGATCATATAGCACGGTGATCGGTGACCAGGCGGCGCAGGTCGCGGCAATCGTCGGGACATTAATCACCGCCAGATTACCCAGCAGTCCGCCAATTCCCTTCGCCGCATCCATTACCCGGCCGCCGCCGACACCGGCAATCAGCTCTGCTCCCTGTTTGTCGATCTCTATGGCGAACTGTTGCAGCGTCTCCAGGCAACAGGGGCCGGTGAGAAACCACACCTGATAGTGAATAGCATGGCGTTGCAGGCTGGTTTCAACCGCCTGACGAGTGACTTCCCATGCGGTCGGGCTGGTGATCAGCGCAATGCGTTGTGCCAGCGGCGCAATATAATCGCCGATCTGATTAATCCCCCCGGATTGATTCAGATAATTTCCCGGCGTTTTAATGGCTATCATCGTCATCCTTGCTGGAACAGTTGCAGCGCCGCAATGCGCTGTAAGGCGCTGCATAAAGCGTCATCATCAGCGGTCAGACTGATACGAATAAAACCTTCGCCGCCCGCGCCAAAGCCCGCGCCCGGCGCTACCAGCACATGGGCTTCTGTCAGTAATCGGCGGGTCAGTTGCTGGCTGCTGTAGCCCACCGGTACTGGCAGCCAGAGGAAAAAGGTGCCCTGATTCGGCGGAACTGGCCAGTTCATCTGCGCCAGTGTTTCCACCACCTGCTTACGCCGTCGGTGATAATGCGAAAGATGCTGTTCAAGACGCGCAGCCGGCATCGCCAGCGCCGTCACCGCCGCATCCTGAATCGCGCCAAACACCGTGCTGTAGCTATGGGTATGCAATTTTTTAAACGCCTGAATAATAGAGGCATTACCTGCCGCAAAGCCAAAACGCCAGCCCGCCATATTGAAGGTTTTTGACAGCGTATAGGTTTCCACCCCCCACTCTTTCCCTCCGGCTATCGACAGCAGACTTACCGGTGGCTGCTGTGGCGTGCTGCCAATAGCGGCGTAGGCGAAGTCATGCAGTATTGGTATCTGGTAACGTTGCGCGAAGGCCAGCGCCGAGTGGAATAGTTCAGGCGTGGCCATCGCGCCGGTAGGGTTGTGCGGATAGTTAAGCAGCAGCAGACCGGCTTGTCGGGCGATATCAGGCGGTACCTGGTCAAAATCAGGCAGGAAACCGCGCTGCTGTTCCAGCGGAATGCCAAAAAATTGCGCCTGCGCCTGGATTGCGGCCGAACGGTAGATCGGATAGCAGGGATCGGTGGAAATAATCGTCTGACCGGGACTGACCACCGCGCGCGGAATGCCGCTGACGCCAATATGCGAGCCCTGAAAAACGGCAATTTCGCGCTCAGGATCGAGTTCGACAGCATAATTACGCTGATAGAAAGCCGCAATCGCCTCTCTGACTGCGGGTTTACCCCAGAAAGAGGGATATTCATGATTTTCCGCGTTATCTACCGCCAATTTCAGCGATGCGATAATTTCCGGCGGCGTACGTTGATGCGGGCTGCCGCTCGACAGGTCAATCAGCGGCTTATCGGCAGTATTAAACTGCGCCGCAATTTTTTCCAGCACGCTAAACAGGTTCTCTTCCAGCTGATTTATCAGCGGCGAGGCAGCAAAATCAGGCATATATTTCTCTGAGTTTTTATTTGTACCGCTGTAATGCTCTGCGGCAAAAGAATTTATCTGATAATGATAATAACCGGCACAGATTCAACAATGCATGAATCTTTTATGGATAACGTTATCAGTAAATAGCAATTGAAAACGCATCAACCTCTCTTTTAAAGCCTATATACCTGTGGTTTAATCTTTTTTCTTGCGGAAACTATTCAGAGAGTTAGTTATGAAGGCATTATCATTGCGTCGGTTTTTATTGCTGGTTTTATCTGCCGCCTCATTTCTGGCGAGTGCTCAGGGTCAGGACGATAAAACGATAAGATTAGGTTTTAATCCAGGTCCTTACAAAGAGCAGTTTGAAAAAGGTGTGGCGCCATTACTGATAAAAAAAGGCTATAAAGTAGAGTATAAAGATTTTAGTGATGGCATTCAGGTCAACGACGCAGTCAATAGTGGCGCGATTGAAGCCAATATTATGCAACATCCCATTTATCTTAAATCGGTAAATGATCGTTTAGGCATTAATAATATTGGCATTGTGCAGGTGCCAACGCCGCCAATGGGCATCTATTCGCAGAAGTTTAAACAGGTGGATAAACCTGCCGCCGGAACCACCATTTCAGTGCCGAATCAGGCCTCCAATGAATACCGCGCCGCGCTGTTATTGCAGAATCTCGGCTGGCTTAAAATCAGCCAAAACAGCGATCCTGCTACCTTTTCACAGAAAAATATTACGGAAAATCCGTATAAAATCATACTGAAAGAGATGGATAACGCCCAGCAGGTTCGTGCCTTACCGGATGTGGATTTTGGCGTTATTCAGGGTAACTTTGCGGTATCGAGTGGTATGAAACTCTCTTCGGCGCTAAAGCTGGAGGATCCGGTGGTTGGTTTTATCAATGTGGTGACCATTGCCGGTAAAAATAAAGATGCGCAGTTTGCCAAAGACATTATCGATGGTTACCATTCAGCAGAGTTTAAACAGTACATTCTTACGCATGAGCAGTATCAGGGTTATCTGTTGCCCGATTATCTGAAATGAGTCATACGATGATTGAATTTCGTCATGTCAGTAAAGTTTTTTCCCGCAAGGGTAATGATTTCCTTGCCCTGGATAATATCGATCTGAAAGTTGAACAGGGTGATATTTTCGGCATTATTGGTTATAGCGGTGCCGGGAAAAGCACGCTGTTACGCTTAATTAACAATCTTGAAACCCCAACGCAAGGTGAAGTGATTGTTAATCGCAAGGCGTTGCAGGAATTTAGCAAAAGTCAGCTCAATGCCGTAAAGAAAAATATCGGCATGATTTTTCAGAATTTCAATTTGCTGAATGCCAAAACCGTTTATCACAATGTGGCGATCCCGCTGATTCTGCAAGGACGCGATAAAGCCTTTATTCAGGCGCGGGTTAAAGAGTTGCTGGCGTTTGTTAACCTCAGTGAAAAGATCCATAGCTATCCTGATGAATTATCCGGCGGGCAGAAACAACGCGTCGGTATTGCCCGCGCGCTGGCCACCAACCCATCGATTTTGCTATGCGATGAAGCCACTTCAGCGCTGGATCCGCATACCACCGTACAAATTTTGCTGCTGCTGAAAGAGATCAACCTGCGTTACGGCATCACTATTGTGCTGATCACCCATGAAATGTCAGTGATCCAGAAGATCTGCAACAAAATGGCGGTGATTGAGCAGGGACGGGTAGTCGAGCAGGGAGAGGTGCTCAGCCTGTTCGCCCATCCACAGCACCCGGTGACAGCAAGCTTTGTGCAGACGGTAATTCACGACCGTCTGCCGGAGAAGGTGGTGCAGTCACTGCGTGATAGCGATAGCAGCGTGTTGCTGCGGCTGGAATTTCTCGGCGCCACCGCCCGCCAGCCGTTGATCACTGAAGTGATCAAAGCATATGACTTAGAGGTCAATATCCTGTTCGCCAGTATGTCGGAAGTCCAGGAGACGATCCTCGGTTTTATGATTGTGCAGTTACGCGGGGATCGTTCGCAAACTGAAGCGGCAATGGGTTTTCTCAGTTCTGCGGGGGTAAAAATCAGCCATGTTTGATCTGTTTAATACCGCGGTCACCGGCGACCAGTTTTTACTGGCGATGCATGATACCCTGGTGATGATCAGCGTCTCGCTGGCCTTTGGCTCACTGCTGGGTATTCCTCTGGGGATCCTGTTAGTGGTTTGCCGTGCCGGCGGCATTTTGCCGAATCGCTTTGTCCATCGGGTACTGAATCCGGTGATTAATATTATCCGCTCATTACCGTTTATCATCCTGCTGATCACTATCCTGCCGCTGACCCGGCTGATTGTGAACACCACCATTGGCACACCGGGCGCTATCGTGCCGTTAATTCTGTTTATCGCTCCCTATATTTCACGGCTGGTGGAAAACTCGCTGCTGGAAGTGGATGCCGGCATCCTCGAAGCCGCTAACGCGATGGGCGCCACCACGCTGCAAACCATCTGGCATTTTATGCTGCCGGAAGCGGCCTCTTCACTGGTGCTGGCGCTGACGACCGCCACTATTGGCCTGCTGGGCGCGACGGCGATGGCTGGCACCGTGGGTGGCGGCGGCATTGGTGACCTGGCGATTACCTATGGCTATCAGCGCTTCGACGCCTTTGCCACTTTCTCTACCGCATTGGTGCTTATTGTGATTGTTCAGTTACTACAAACCATTGGCGCCTGGCTGGCTCGCCGCATCCGCCGCGAGTAACCGTTACCAGCGCTTGTTATTGCTTAAATAATGCACTAATCGGGTTAAGCAGATGAAGCCTTCAGCAGAGCAATACCATGATTTAGCGGTTATGCATTGGGGCACCTATCGGGTGCGCACCGCGAACGGCCAGCTAACCGGGATGGATCCGGTTGAGTGGGATCGCAACCCTTCGGCTATCGGCCAGTCCCTGACCGAATCCGTGCAGGGACCGGTGCGGATCAAACGTCCGGCGGTGCGCCTCGGTTTTTTGCAAAATCGCGCCGCATCGCGTGATGCGCGCGGGCAGGAACCCTTTGTTGAAGTCAGCTGGGAGCAGGCGCTGACGTTGGTGGCCGGTGAACTGGCGCGGGTCAGATGCGAGCAGGGCAATCAGGCGATTTACGCAGGCTCCTATGGCTGGTCCAGCGCTGGCCGGTTTCATCATGCTCAGAGCCAGCTGCACCGCTTCTTTAACTGTTTTGGCGGTTACAGCGGCAGTACCAATACTTACAGTATTGCCGCCGGTGAACGCATTCTGCCGCATATTCTCGGCGATCTCGATACCCTGCAACGGCAGCATACCCACTGGTCGGTACTGGCTGAGCATTGCGAATTATTTGTCGCGCTTGGCGGCTTGCCATTGCGTAATGCGCAGGTTAATGGCGGCGGCGCCAATGATCATGGGCTAAATGACTGGCTACAAAAGATGAGTCGCAATGGCGTGCGATTTATCAATATCAGTCCGGTCAAAAACGATCTTTCCGCTATCCCGCAGGCGCAGTGGCTGGCGATCAGGCCGGGAACCGACACCGCATTGATGCTGGCCATCGGCTATCTGCTGGTGACTGAAAATCTCTACGACAGGGATTTTGTCGCCAGCCATACGGTAGGGTTTGCGCAATATAGCGCTTATCTGCTCGGCGAGCAGGATGGTGTCGCCAAAACGCCCGCCTGGGCTGCCGCCATCACCGGGCTGGCTGCCGCTGATATTACCGCGCTGACCGGTGAAATGGCGCGTCATAAAACAATGATCAATATTGCCTGGTCCATACAGCGCGCCCGTCAGGGAGAGCAGGCGTATTGGGCTACTGTGGCGACCACCGCGCTGTTAGGGCAAATTGGCACCGCTGGTGGCGGATTAGGTTTTGGCTATGCCTGCACCAACCTTGCTGGCGCGGAGCGGCGCGTGTTTTCCGGACCGCGTCTGCCGGTGGGCCATAATGCGGTTGCGACGCGTATCCCGGTCGCGCGTCTGGCGGATATGTTACTGCAACCCGGTGAACCCTATGATTTTGACGGCCAGCGATTGCGCTATCCTGATATCCGTCTGGTTTACTGGGCCGGTGGCAATGCCTTTCACCATCATCAGGATCTCAATAAGCTGATTACCGCATGGCGGCGTCCGGAAACGGTTATCGTCCATGAGCAGTACTGGACGGCACAGGCAAAATTTGCCGATATTGTGCTGCCCGCCACCACCTCGCTGGAACGTGAAGATATCGGCAGCGCCAGCAATGACGGTTTTATGATTGCCATGCGCCAGCATATCGACGCCTTTGCTGAAGCGCGCAGCGATTACCATATCTTTAGCGCACTGGCGGAAAAGCTGGAGTTTGCCGCATCCTTTACCGAAGGGCGGGACAGCTTCGCCTGGCTACAACATCTGTATGAGGCTTCACGGCCACGGGCGGAGGCTGATGGTATTACCTTGCCGCCGTTCGCGGAGTTCTGGCGTACAGGCAAGCTGGAATATGCCCGGCCCGATCGGCCGCAAATCCTGTTGCAGGCATTTCGTGATAATCCCGAACTGGCGCCACTCAGCACGCCTTCCGGCAGGATTGAACTGTTTTCGCAAAGCGTGGCGGATTTCGCTTATGCCGAGTGCCCGGGGCATCCTTACTGGCACCAGCCGGAAGCTGACTATCAACAGGCAGTAGCCCGCGAGTGGCCACTCCAGCTGCTTTCCAGCCAGCCACGCACCCGTCTGCACAGCCAGTACGATCATGGCAAGGTCAGCCAGAAGAGTAAAATTTCCGGTCGTGAACCTATCTGGCTGCATCCCGCTGACGCCGCCGCACGTGGTATTGCTGCGGGAGACATCGTAAAAGTATTCAATCAGCGCGGCGCTCTGCTGGCCGGAGTACAGCTTAGTGAGGCGATTATGCCCGGCGTGGCGCAAATGGCGACCGGCGCCTGGTACGATCCGCTGGATGTGACGCAACCCAACTCGCTGGATAAGCATGGCAATCCGAATGTGCTGACCGAAGATTGCGGCAGTTCAAGAGTAGGGCAGGGATGTACGGCGCAAAGCTGCCGGGTGGAAATTGTGCGTTTTGATGATCCCTTGCCACCGATAACCGCTTATCAACCGCCGCGATTTGTTAATTATTGATCCGCAATTGCGGCAGGATGTTATTAACCTTTTATTCTGTCTTCCGTTATTTTTGAATCCCACTTTCTGGCTATGGATAGCATATTATTTTCGTAGCTGAATTTCAGGCAAACTGGCAAGGTGAAGTTTCATAAATAACAGGAGTATTTATTAATGAGTAACGTGAAGCCGCTGGATCTTCCGGTTATTGATTTTTCATTGCTGCACGGTGATGAAAGTCAGCGTCAGCATTTTTATGAAAAACTTGGCCAGGCTGCGCGTGATGTTGGCTTTTTTTATCTAATCAATCATGGCATTGATGCGCAGTTATTAAATAACGTTCAGCACGTATCGCGGGCATTTTTTGATCTGGATAAAGAACAGAAACTCAGCGTGAAAATGGCGAACTCCCCCCATTTTCGCGGCTATAATCTTGAAGGGGTGGAAATCACCCGCGGTGAGCCAGATTATCGTGAACAATTCGATCTTGGCGCAGAACGACCAGCGCTGACGTTAGATGAAAATTCGCCCGCCTGGGCGCGTTTACAGGGACCGAACCAGTGGCCCGGCGCGTTACCGGAATTGCAGACAGTGTTAACCACTTATCAGCGGGCAATGACCAGCATGGCGCTGGAAATGCTGCGCGCATTTGCTGTCGCGCTGCATCTGCCGCGCAATGCTTTTGATAATCTTTATGGCTCGAAGCCTAATGAACATATCAAGCTGATTCGCTATCCGGGCAGGCCGGGAAAGGGTTCCCGTCAGGGCGTGGGCGCGCACAAAGACTCCGGATTCCTCACTTTTCTGTTGCAGGATAAGCAACCGGGATTACAGGTTGAAGTGACGCCAGATCATTGGGTCGACGCGGTGCCGGTTGACGACGCTTTTGTGGTCAATATTGGAGAGCTGCTGGAGCTGGCGACCAACGGTTATCTGCGCGCCACCGTCCATCGGGTGGTGTCGCCGCAGGCAGAGAATGAGCGTCTGTCGGTGGCCTTTTTCCTTGGCGCTGAACTTGGCGCTGTCGTGCCGGTTTATCAGTTACCGGAGTCACTGGCCAGCCTCGCTCAGGGGCCAGCCAGCGATCCGCTTAATCCGCTATTACGCGATGTGGGCTGGAATTACCTGAAAGGGCGACTGCGCTCGCATCCTGATGTGGCAAAACGTTTTTATGCCGACCATATCCAAAAATAATCACACACAAAAAATAAGAGCCAATAAAATGATCAAATCAACCGCATTAACGTTGTCCGGCTTAATTCTGTTAATTTCACAGGGGCTGCAAGCCGCCCCATTGCGGGTCGCTGCCGATCCGCTGCCCCATGCGGAAATTTTAGAATATGTGAAGAAAATAGATCCATCGCTCGATTTTACCGTTATTGAATTAAGCAATGGCGTGAATGCTAATGAACTGCTGGCGGCCGGTGATGTTGATGCTAATTACTTTCAGCATTTACCTTATTTGCATGATCAGGAGAAAGCATTAGGCAAAACATTTAATGTCGCCGCCAGCGTGCATATCGAACCGCTGGGCATCTATTCACACAAAGTAAAGAGTCTGGCGGCGCTGCCTGAAGGGGCAAGCATTGCGGTACCGAATAATACGACCAATTTAAGCCGTGCGCTGTGGCTGTTGCAGGATAAAGGGGTAATTCGCCTGAAAGCGGAAGGTGGGGCGGGATCGACGCTGGTGACCCCGGCGGATATCAGTGAGAACCCTAAGAAAGTGAAAATCGTGGAAATTGAATCGCCGCAGATCCCACGCGCTCTTGATGATGTTGATGCGGCCATTATCAACGGCAACTACGCGCTTGAAGCGGGACTGGTGCCAGCTAAAGATTCGCTGGGGCTGGAGTCTGCGGTCCATAACCCCTACGCCAACTTGCTGGTCACTAACCCACAGCTGGCGAAGGATCCACGCGTAATTCAGCTGGCAAAAGATTTAACTTCACCGCAGGTGGCTGAGTTTATCCGTCAGCACTACAACGGCTCGGTGATTCCGGTTGCGGATCAGAAGAATGATTAAACTGGAAAAGCTCTCGAAACATTATCCTGATACGCCGATGCCGGCTTTGCAGGAGGTTTCGCTACAGATTGAGAAAGGGAGCATTTTCGGCATTCTGGGTCGCAGCGGCGCAGGCAAGAGCACCCTGTTGCGCTGTCTCAATTTACTTGAACGGCCCACTTCGGGTGCAATCACTGTCGACGGGCATGATATTACCCGCTTAAGCGTGGCTGAGTTACGTCGTCAGCGGCAGCAGATGGGGATGATCTTCCAGCATTTTAACTTACTGCATTCGCTAAATGTGGCGGCGAATATCGCCTTGCCGCTGGAGATCGCCGGTATGCCGGTAAGCCAGCGTCGGCAGCGCGTCAAAACGCTGTTGCAACTGGTGGGGCTGGAAGAGTTTGCCGATGCCTGGCCTTCTCAGCTATCCGGCGGCCAGAAACAGCGCGTTGGTATTGCCAGAGCATTAGCGGTGCAGCCTGACTATTTACTCTGTGATGAGGCGACCAGCGCGCTGGATCCTGAAACCACGCTGTCAATTCTGGATCTGCTGGCGGATATTCAGCGCCAGTTACATATCACGGTGGTGTTGATCACCCATGAAATGACGGTGGTGAAACGCATTTGTCATGGCGCTGCGTTGCTGGAAAAAGGCCGGCTGATTGAAAGTGGTTCCCTGCCACAGATTATGGCTAACCCGCATAGTCGTCTGCGCCAGATGCTGGTACAGGATGGCGCAGCGGATCGCGCATTTCTTGCCAGACACTGTGCAGAGGAGCTTTCTCAATGGGTAGCGTAAGCTGGGATCGCTTTCAGACATTGCTGCTGAACGCCACGCTGGAAACCTTATATATGGTGGCGCTGGCGACGCTGTTTACGGTGATTATCGGCCTGCCGGTTGGCGTGCTGCTGTTTCTCACCCGTCAGGATGGCATCTTTCCGCAGCGCTGGCTCTCGCGACCATTAAATTTGCTGGTGAATATTGGCCGGGCATTGCCCTTTGTGGTGCTGCTGATTGCGCTAATCCCCTTTACCCGCCTGCTTATCGGCACCACGTTAGGCAGCACGGCGGCGGTGGTGCCGATTACATTGGGCGCTTTCCCCTTTTTCGCCCGAATTGTTGAGAATGCCCTTGAAGAAGTCGATCGCGGACGGGTGGAAGCGGTTATCTCGATGGGCGGTTCCAACTGGCATATCGTCAGCCGCGTATTGCTTCCTGAAGCCTTACCGGCGCTGATGAGCGGCATTACGCTGACGGTGGTGATGCTGATTGGCTTTTCCGCGATGGCAGGCGTTATCGGCGGCGGCGGGCTGGGTGATCTGGCGATTCGCTACGGCTACCAGCGTTTTAATAACCAGATAATGATCGCCACGGTGATTGTATTACTGCTGCTGGTCTGGCTGGTGCAAAGGATGGGAGACCAGCTGGTGCGCGGGCTGGCGCATCGTCGCTAGCGGCCAGCACGGCTTAACGCCGGAACGCGTAAATCTTTCCTCGTTCCGGCGTTAAACGTTGTCGTTTACTTACGGCGCGGCAGTGGATCTTTCAGGTAACGCTGAACATTTTTCTTATGCTTACGCTGCGCAAATACGGCGGCGATCAGTCCGAAAAAAATCATTAAATACATCATATTGTTATTCTCCTGAAGGCATCATATTCACTAAGTCCATTTGCCATGCCGGTACTTTAGAGGCGTCCTGTTTTGCGCGGATACGAAAGATAAAACGCAGAGTAAAATAGTCGGTCATCATTCGGCGCATCTGACGGTAATCCTCAGCACCATCCCAGCTTTGCGCATACTCAATCCAGTATTTCGCCAGCCACATATTTTTCGCCATACCCCGGCCATTCCAGGCTGCATAAGCATACAGATAGGCGATATAGGCGGTTTGTTGCGGACCCACTTTGCCATCCAGTAGCAGCAGAGCGCACTGCTGCTCCAGCGCAGAACGCTGATCGACAGCATCATCTGACCAGAACAGCACGCAGGCGTAATCATATCGCGCCATGGCATGCCCGCGATCTGTCGCCTCGATCAGTAATGTTATCCGCTCAGCATTCAGGCGACTGCTCTCTGCCGGTGACGATGCGGCCAGCGCCTGCTCTTCCAGCGCACGGCTCTTACGGAACAGCGCCTCGGCGGAACGCTTCTGACAGGCGATATCCAGGTAGTATTCAGCTTTATCGGCCGCGGGGGTAAGCTCCAGCCGCTCAGCCAGTTTAGGATGTTGTCCGGCAAAGAGTTCTGTTAGTAAAAGCGTGCCAGGCAGATACTCTCGGGCGCTTAGCTGCAACAAAAAATCTTTCGCCCCTGTCGCATGGCCTAAACCACAGAGGCGCTTGATAATCACCCCCAGCATCTCCACTGGCATCGACTCAGCGGAATCCAGCAGGCGCTGAAGCCACCGATCGGCGGGTTGCTGTAGCTCAATATCAGGTGTCAGATAAAGGCGGGCAAAAGCGCTGAACACCAGCTCGGTGAAATTTTCACCATTACCTTGTGTCGCTTCCAGATAACGCTTTAACAGGTGATCAGTATCAGCAACCTGGTAATCCGGGTGGGAGGTGATTTCACTTAGCCACAGGATAAGACTCTCACCGAGGCTGTAAATTACCCAGCTTTGATCGCTGTTAAGCACATACCTGATGCTGTCATAAATACGGCGGGCAAAATAAGGGCTTTGCGCGTAGAGCTTGCCATTATTATCCAGCAGGAAATGTGAACACATATCGATATAGACAATATGCGTCACCGCCATATCATGCGCTGGCATATTAAGTGATAACAGCTGGCGGAACTTTTCATCGTGCTGCTTTAATTTTTTGGCATTACTGTAATCTGGCCAGTGCTCAATGTTATTCACTTTATCCAGCATTTTGGTGCGATACAGGATATTACGCTGCGGCTCGCTCAGGCTTTGACAGTAATCACCAGCCAGAAATGTATCTATTGCCTGGTGCTTCTCATCGCCATACCAGCGTGGATAGAGGTAGTTAATGTAGAGGGTGCGGGCAACAATATTTTGCGCATCGCATTCCAGTGCACGGTTTAGCCAGTAGAGTGGCGCGAATGTAGCTTCTTCCGCGCTGGGCTCCGGCAGACCGGTGTTAAATGGTGCATCGGATAACGGTAAGCCGCCTTTTGACTGGGCAAATTCCAGGGCTGTTGAACCATACCAGGCTAAGTCGAACTGCACCGCCTCATGACGGTTGCGAAACCACTCCGGCTCCTGAAAATGGCCTGTTGCTGAAAGCAGGTGTTGATAAAGCGTTGTGCAATGATTGTCGAGGGAAATGGCTTTTGCCGCCCAGTAAAACATTAAATTGTTACTGATAGCGGCACGCTGCCACTGATTATGGCTGACAACCTCAGCGTACTGACCGCCGCGCTCTTCGCCAGCAATAGTCAGCCAGTGCTGCGCCAGTAACTGGCAGGGATAGCTGCTCATCGGCTGAGCCTGGTGCCAGTCGATTAAATATTGCGAGATGGTTTTGTGGCTGTATATTTTCGGGCTAAGCAAAAAATCAAAATCGATAATATAGAGGTAGACACTATTATCGCGATTAGCCTTAAAATCGGCATGGGCGTTGGCGAAGCATTGCGTTAGTTTTTCATACTGTTTGCTCTGCAGGTACTCTCTTAATTGTTGACGTAGAGCAAATATTTCATTTAAAGACAGCACAATGAGATCCTTCCCGTTTGGTAATAGGCATTTCATTATATGACGCTGATTGCATATTGCAGTAAATAAGGTGATAAATTTCAATATGTTTAATAACGTATTGGAACTATCTGTTATTTACTGGAGAGCGGTTTCCGCCATGACCACCTCAGGAAAGATTTTTTCTGCGCGTATCAAGGCATGTCAAAACGTTACCTTGCCACAAAAGTGTCATCCGGCACTGCCAGACTCGAAAACAGGCAAGGTAATGTTCTGATTATAAGGAAAAATAAATGAAAATTCGCTTAACGGTAGTGGCGGCTGCATTGCTGTTCGCTCAGCAGGTGCAAGCCAGTACAGCTTCTTTGTCACAAGCGGCCGCGCTGGCAAACAGCACTTCACCAGCCTCGACCAGTCAGACATTTGGCGCGCTGGAGATGCAGATCCTGCAGGCGCAGCGCAATGCGTTAAAAGGCACAGCGGCGACGCTGACGCGTGACCAGCTGGAGAAGGCGCAGCAAACGGATACCCAGGCTGACCGTGCATGGCTGAAGGCCAGCGGCTATCACTTCCAGACCAAAGCCATGCAGCAGGCGGGCATCGAACTGTTATCCGCTTTCAGCTCGCTACCGGATTCCGTATTGCAGGCCAACCGCGACACGGTGGCGTCGATCAACCTTAATGCTGTTCAGGGCACGCGGCATCAGGCGCTGGCGGATGCTGAAGGCATTTCCTGTCTCTATTATCTGGCTGATGCCCTGGGCCCGCGCTTAGGCCAGGCTTTCCTGACTGCCTATGACAAAGGCGAGCTTAGTAAAGCGGCGGCGCTGATTAAAGCCAGTGAAGTCAGCACCAGCGCAGCGAAAAAACACTTTAACTATCCGCGTCCTTTCCTGGTGAAAGGCAACAGCATTCATCTGGTGCCGGATGATGTGGTGGTGAAAGATAACCAGCCCTACACCGCCGATGGCGGCTCATTCCCGAGCGGACATACCAATACCGGCTATACCGACGCGCTGCTGCTGGCGGAAATGGTGCCGGAGCGCTTTGACTCGCTGGTGGAGCGTGGCGCGCGTTATGGCTACTCGCGTATTGTGCTGGGCGTGCATTACCCGCTGGATATTATCGGTTCCAGGATGGTAGTTCAGCGCAATGTCGCGCATTACCTTAACGATCCGCGCTATCACGCCCTGTTTAGCGAGGCGCGGGATCAGCTGCGCAGCGCGCTGGAAAAAGAGTGTGGCACCTCACTGGCTGAATGCGCGCAAACCGCTGGCAAGGATGATCCTTATCGCTCCCCGGCAATGAAAGATTTCTATCGCTTTACCATGAGTTATGGCCTGCCGCAGCAGCAGGCGTCCTCATCGCGCCTGGTGGCGCCAGAAGGGGCGGAAGTGCTGCTGGAGACCGCGTTACCTGAGCTGTCTGCCGCCCGGCGCCGTGCGTTAATGGTCAACAGCGCGTTACCGGCCGGTTACCCACTTTCCGGTTCGTCGCCCGACCAGGCGTTCTGGCAGCGCCTCGATCTGTCGGCAGCCTTTGCGCTGGCGAAGCCTGCTCACCGCCACTGATTTAGGCCAAAAATGTCAATTGATGGCCCGGAAAACATGATAAGTTGAATTAACGTTTTGCGTTAAATTTACCAAAGTCAGGGCGACAACCAGGTCGCCCTTTTTGTTTCCGGTGTGCGGGATAGTCTGTGAAAATCACCCTTGAAGAACTACGTGCCTGGGTGGTGGTGGTCGATACCGGTTCGATTACTGCTGCTGCTGAACAGCTTAGCCAGACCAGTTCCGGCATCAGCCGCGCGCTGAGCCGCCTGGAAAATAAGCTGCAAACCACTTTACTCCACCGCACCACGCGCCGGCTGGCGCTGACCGAAGAGGGGCAGGTATTTCTGGAACATGCGCGGCAGATCCTCGCCTCGGTGGAAACCGCCGAAGAGCAGATCGCCCAACGCCGTGAGATCCCATCTGGACGACTGCGGGTGAATGCCGCCACGCCTTTTATGCTGCATGTGATTGTGCCGCTGGTGGCGGAGTTTTCGGCGCGCTTTCCGCTGATCCAGCTTGAACTGCATACTGACGATGTGGTGATCGATCTGCTGGAGCAGCAGACTGATATTGCCATCCGCATTGGTGAACTGCGCGATTCAACCATCCATGCGCGCAATTTAGGCAGCAGTAAACTGCGTTTGCTGGCCAGCCCGGCCTATCTGGCAAAATATGGTCAGCCCGCCAGCGTCGCCGATCTGGCTAATCACCGGCTGATCGGTTTTACCCAGTTAGATAAACATAATATCTGGCCGGTATGGCGCAGTGAGGGGCAGTTTTTGCAGGTAAAGCCAGATGTGTCAGCCTCCAGCGGCGAAACCATTCGTCAGCTGGCGGTGTATGGGCAGGGGATTGCGCGGATCTCGGACTTTCTCAGTCGTGAGGATCGTGACAGTGGCCGGCTGGTGCCGGTGCTGGAGCAGGAGACGCAGGAGATGCGCCATCCAATCAGTGCCGTATATTACCGTAATACCACGCTATCCGCGCGTATCACCTGTTTTCTCGATTTCCTCAGCGAGCAAATCGCCAGCAAACCGTTGTTATAAGCCGGACGTAGCAAACGCTGCCCGGCTTACCGATTATTTTGCAGCTTCCAGCACAAAAATCTTCACATCCAGCACATCATCTTTAATCGCGTTGCGATGGGTTTCCATATGCGGCATCTGCTGATGCTGCTCGAGGTGACGCAGCGAATCCCAGTGTTCCAGCATAAAAATGGAGTCCGGTGAGTGTTGTTTCCACGGCACCTGCGCTTTATGGTCAAGTAGTGCCTGATAAGAGCCGCAACCCTCCTCCTGCAATACCACAGGGGTTAAACGCGCGATCGCGGCCATCACGTGGTCGCGACGGCCCGGTTTAACACAGATTTCAGCAATTACGGTCAGCATACTGCGACTCCTGAGGGCGGATAACTAAGTTAAGCAAAGATCTTGCCGAGATGCTCACGATAACGCGCGATATCGCGTGGAACATCGGGCTGCTTCATTACATCGTTGCAGATAAAGGTCGGCAAACCTTCCATGCCAAGGAACTGGTTTGCTTTATGGAAGTGCAGATACAGACCATCGACGCCGACACCTTCAAAGAACTGTTCCGGATCGGTAAAGGCCTGTAGTGGTGCGTTCCAGGTCAGCGACAGCATATAGGTTTTGCCCTGGATCAGGCCGCCGGAACCATATTTTTTCTCCGCATCGGAACGGGTGCGACCATCGCTGGCATACAGTTTGCCGTGGCCTTCGGTAAACACTTCATCAATATATTTTTTCAGGATCCATGGCTCACCCATCCACCAGCCAGGCATCTGATAAATAACCGTATCCGCCGCGAGGTACTTCTCAATTTCGGCTGAGACGTCATAGCCTTCATCCACCATGGTGATCCCGACATCATGGCCGTTATCGCGCAAAAAGGTGGCGGCAACGTTGGTCAGGGTATGGTTCAGCTCACCTTTGGAATGGGCAAACGATTTACCCGCATCAATAATAAAAATCTTGCTCATGCGCTTTTTCTTCTCCAGTTCATGAATTTAAGTCAGTGTACGCGCGTACCGGCCAGAGAAAAATGTGCGTTTGATCACAACACCTTTGCTTTGGCAGCAATAATGGCGACGGCTGGGGTAAGGTTTCCGCCGATAAAGAAACAGAAAAGAGGACAGTGCAGTGATAAATAAATTATGCGCCGTGGCATTAATGATGGTGGCAGGTGGCGCCAGCGCGCAGTCACATCTTGATCGTGTGATGCAGAGCAAAACCCTGAACGTTTGTACCACCGGCGATTACAAACCCTATACGTTTTTGCGCAGTGACGGCAGCTATGAAGGCATCGATATCGCCATGGCGCAGTCGCTGGCGGAGAGTCTGGGGGCAAAAGTAAACTGGGTGGCCACCAGCTGGAAAACCCTGACGCCGGATTTCCTGGCAAAACAGTGCGATATCGCGCTGGGCGGGGTATCCGTGACGCTGAAACGTCAGCAAACCGCGTGGTTTGCTAATCCGCTGGGCACCGACGGCAAAATTCCGCTGGTACGCTGCGCGGATAAAAAGAAATATCAGACCATCGAACAGCTGAACAAGCCGCAAGTGCGACTGGTGGAACCGGCGGGTGGCACCAATGAAGCCTTTGTCCACAGCCATCTGCCCAACGGCAATCTGACCCTGTTCCACGACAATGTCACTATCTTCCAGCAGCTGGTGGATAACAAAGCCGATGTGATGATCACCGATGCTTCGGAAGCGCTGTATCAGCAGAAACGCTATCCGCAGCTGTGTGCGGTCAACCCGGATAAGCCGATGCAGTACGGCGAAAAAGCCTGGATGTTGCCGCGCGATGATATCAGCTGGAAGCTGTACGTTGACCAGTGGCTGCATCTGAGCACCGCCACCGGTGAGTACCAGAAGATTGTCGGCCAGTGGCTGGCTATCTGAAACGCCGCCCCTACATAAGCCTGAGATTTTCTGTAGAGGCGGCGTTCTCGCCGCCTTTATACCCTCTAATGCCGCTTTCAGGCAAAGCTTACCCATTTTGATTGTTTTTCACTGGCTGACAGATTTGCTATTGCTGTGGTTCTTTTTTTTCAGCCAGGACACAACGTAATGGAAATTTACTGGTATCTCACCGCGCCAGACGGCCCGCAACCCTGGACTGCCAGCGGCAGTCGTCAGGTGAATTACGCCTATTTTCAGCAGGTGGCGCGCGCGGTAGATCATCTCGGCTTTACCGGTGCGCTGCTCGCCACTGGCGCACACGATCCCTGGATCCTTGGCGCATCGCTGATCCCCTATACCGAGCGGATGAAGTTTCTGATCGCTATTCAGCCGGGCCTGATCTCGCCGACGCTGCTGGCGAAAATGGCGGTCACCTTTAATCAGTTCTCCAAAGGGCGCGTGCTGCTGAATGTGGTCAGTGGCGACAAAAATACCCTCGGCGCTTACGGCATGCATCTTGACCATGATGAACGCTATGCGCTGAGTGATGAGTTTTTGCGTGTGCTGCGCCCGTTGCTGGCGGAGCAGCAGGTCGACTTTGATGGCGACCATTACCAGATCTCTGCGGCGAAACTGGCGCTCAGTAATGGCGGTTATCCACCGCCGTCGCTGTGGTTTGGTGGCTCGTCTGCCGCGGCACAGGAGGTCGCGGCGCAGCATATTGATACGTATCTCTCGTGGGGAGAAACCCCGCCGCAGGCCGCAGAGAAAATTGCCGAAGTGAAGGCGCGGGCGGCGAAATATGGCCGTCAGTTGCGCTTTGGTATCCGGTTGTATGTGATTGTGCGGGAAACTGATGAGCGCGCCTGGCAGGCGGTAGATGAACTCTATGCCTCAATGGATGATAAGGCGATTCAGGCACGGCAGCAGCTGGCGCAAGGCTCCGACTCGGTGGGACAGGCGCGAATGGGGGCGCTGCATAATAATCAGCGTCCGGACAATGCACGCGATCTGGAAATCTACCCCGGTCTGTGGGCTGGTATCGGGCTGGTTCGCCCCGGCCCCGGCACCGCGATTGTCGGCAGTCCGCAGACGGTAGAACGTACGCTGCGCGCCTATCAGGACGCGGGTGTTGAGGTGTTTATCCTCTCCGGTTTTCCGTTGCTGGAAGAAGCCTATCGCTTTAGCGAGTTAGTGATGCCGCTGCTGGATGTCACGCGTGACGAAAGTCCGGCGGCCGACCGCCATGATACCTTTACCTGGGGCAATCTGTGGGATCGTCCGGTCAGCGAAGTGGAGCCGAAGTGATGCAGATTCGGCTCGGCAGTCATCCCAACAATCTGTCACTGTTTATTTTACGCCATCGCGGCGTGCTGGAGCCTGCGGCGCAACAGCAAGGCTGGCAGATAGCCTGGCTCGACTATCAGCAGGGCGGTGACAGTGGCCGTTTGCTGCGCGAGGATCGGCTGGATATCGTCGGCACCGGCTCGACACCGCCGGTCACCAGCGCGGCAGGCGGGCTGGATGTCGCTTACCTCGCCAGCTCCACGCCGCGAAATGCCAACTGCGCTTTGCTGAGCGTGGCGGGCAACGATCTGACTTCGCTGCGCGCTAAACGTCTGGCGGCGATGGTGGGTTCCTTTACCGATCACTTTCTGGCGCGCCTGTTACAGCAGCAGGGTCTGCGCCGTGACGATATCGATTTACAGGATCTGCGCGGACAGGCGGCGCTGGATGCGCTGCTCAGTGGTGAGATTGATGGCTGGCTGGCGATTGATCCCTGGCTGACGCGCGCTGCCGTCACTGCAGGCGTGCAGCGTATTGCTGAAGTAGGTGAGTTAATCGTCAACCGTTCACTGTTCTGGACGCGCCGCGACTGGTCTGCGGCCCATCCGCAGGCCGCTGCCTGGCTGGTGACGCAGCTACAGCACAACGATCGCTGGATTGCGCAGCATCAGCCGGACGTGGCTGATTTACTGCACCGTCATCTGAATAACACCATTACCCGTGAAGAGTGGCAAAGCACGCTCGCCGCCCGTCCATGGGGCATTATCCCTGCCGATGCCGCACTGCTTAATGAGCAACAACAGCAGGCTGATGACCTGTACGCTGCCGGTTTTATTGACACCTCTTTTTCGTTAACACCACGGAGTAACGCATGACCCTCTGGAAAAAAAACGGCTGGCTGGGCGCACTGCTGCTGTGCAGCGCGCTTAGCGGCGCGCATGCCGCTGATGAGATTACCTTACGTATTGGTTTTCTGCGTGGGCCGACCGATCTGGCGCTGGCAAAAGAGAAAGGTACGCTGGAAAAAGCGCTGGCGGCCCATCAGGTCAAAGTGCAGTGGGCAGGGCCGTTTTCCGCTGCGGCGCCGGCTTATGAGGCGCTGAACGTTGGCTCGATTGATATGACTACCGGCAGCTCCACCGCCTTTGTCACCGCCATTGCCGCCGGATCGCCATTACGCTTCTTCGCTTATCAGGCAATGCCTGCCGACGGTGAAGGGATTGTGGTGCGTAAAGACAGCCCGATAAACAGCATCGCCGACCTGCGCGGCAAAAAGGTGGCGGTTAATAAAGGCGGCACCGGCGAATATCTGCTGTCACGCGCGCTGAGCAGCGCCGGGCTGGCGGAAGATGCGGTTCAGAAGGTCTATCTCAGTCCTTCTGACACCGGCACCGCATTTGTTGGCGGCCATGTTGATGCCTGGGCTATCTGGGATCCGTTCCTGTCGCTGGCGCAACAGAGCTACGATGCACGCCTGTTAAGCAACGGCAAAGCGGTGGGATCTGAAAACGCCGCCGGTTACTTTGTCAGCGATGCATTTTACCAGCAGCATCCGCAGGTGCTGAAATGGGTCTACGAGGTACTGCAACAGGAGAACGCCTGGGCGAAAGCGCATCCGCTGGAGGCGGGTAAAATCTGGGCGTCGCAGATGGGTCAACCCGGTGACGCACTGGCGCAGCAGCTGGGTAACGTCAATACCGTGCCGGTCACTACGCTGGGTGAAAAAGAGGTGGCGCATATCGCGCATATCGCCGCCTGGTATCAGCAGCAGGGAATTATCAAAGCGCTGCCGGATATCGCCAGCCATGTGATTAATCTGGCTGAATAACTGCCGGTAAAGGGGACTACGAGCGCCCCTTTTTATTCAATCAACATTAGTGATTGATTGAGGTTTTCGACACCTGGAAAACGTTTACCTCGCTGGCAGAGCACTCTTCCTGAGTGGCATCGCTTTGTGTAATCAGGTCATACGATTTACTGTGTTTATCATGGAAGGTAAAATGATAAACCTGAGTATACAAACCTCCCTTTTTCTTTTCAGACGCGAGTAATTTAAACTCTGTCTTTGGCTCATCCAGTTGGTTTATATCCACGATTTTTTCGTTTTTCAGCCAGACCTCCGCCATATTCATCGGCCAGGAGTGGCAATCAGGCATTCTGGCAGTAACAGACACAGAAAACAGTAGCCCGGCAGTTAGCAAAGCCTTTTTCATGGCACAACCTCCACACGACGATCTCCACTGGACCAGATTGTATGCCGGATATTCAACGGCATAACGATACACCCATTAGAAGCGCTGCCAGGATGAGCGGCACTATCACCATGTATAAGGAACCCGGCACGGCCGTACATAATGTTTGAAGGATCAGGTTGCAAACGCATGGAGTAATTACCGGTGTGGGGGTGATGAAACGGATGGCCGATAATTGTGTATTTACCTCTCGGTAGTGGCCCGGTGTCGGCAGTCGCCTGTAACTCGGGATTGTTCTTTCCACCGTCTTTGCCCGCATACCCGGTAGCGATCAGTTTACCATCCCGCGAGAGCCTTCCTGTACTCTGCTGAAAAATCCAGGTCATAATTGATATCCTTATCTTAAGTATCAGTCCATTTAAAGCCAGATGCATGATAGCGCCAAACCAGGAAAGTAAAAAATATGTTTTAAAGTCTCAAAGCGCGCTTAACGGTGAAAACGCAGCGTCAGATTAAACGCATTTGCGGCATCGACCACCAGCGCATCCTGCTGTTCACGCCATGGCACCTCGCCGCGCAGCAGGCTGGAGCGGGTTTTGGTCAGATCGTCACTTTGCAGGCTGATTGCCACCATCCGCGCCTCACCCTGATAATCAGCGGGCAACGCGCCAAAGCGGTTCTCGACATAGCTGGCGGCGGCAAAGCGCACGGTGGCCGCGCCAGCACGTAATACAAACGCGCCATCCAGACAGGCCAGAATACGATTGCTGCCAAACAGCTGACTGTAAACCTGCGCCACCCGCGCCGGATCCTGGGCGACAATGACAAATTCGCTGATATGGCTGACGGCGTTCGGATGCTGTTGCCACGCGGGTTGCCATACTGACTGCGGCGTCAGGTGCTGGCAGAAAAAACTGCGTCCGTTGGCGACCAGATCAGGGCGTAATGGCACAGTGCGAAAGCGCGCCTCCTGCTGGTTGCCATCGGGCAGGGTAACCGCACGATAAAAAGCTGCTGGCGCAGCGCCATCCAGATCCTGGCGTTGCAGATGCTGATAAACCGCATCGACATCGTCAGTCTTCCACACCAGCGCATTCAGACCCGGTGCAGAATGTTGCAAATCCGCACGCAGATGGGTGCGTCCGTTCTCCAGCCCCAGCAGCTCAAGATAGTTATGTTTAAACACCGCCAGATGATTACTGAAGCCGGTCGAATGGTGACCACGCGGTGTCAGCTGGAAACCCAGCCGCTGGTAAAGCGCGCTGGCGCTATCCAGCTGGCCGGCAACTGTGATTACCACATGATCCAATTCCGGAACCGGCACCGGAATCACCACCGCGACTCTCCTTGTTTTTGCCATCAGGATGCCAGGCTCTCCTGCTGCGTCAGAGCGAGCAGGGCGCGTGGCGCCAGCGTGGTAAAATAGTCGACCGCCGGTCCAATCAGCGCTTCAGCGGGATCAAATCCCGGATGGTGCAGACCAAATTCACTGGCGCTGCCAATGCTGACAAACGCCCCCGGGATCTGTTGCAGATAGAAAGCGAAATCCTCACCCCCCATCTGCGGCGTCGCCACCTCGCTGCGATAACCGGACTCCTGCGCCAGTTGCAGGGCAAAATCCGCCCACTCTGGCGTATTCACCAGCGCTGGCGGGCCGGCCTGCCAATCCAGCTCAGCCTCAGCGCCAAAACCGGCGGCAATACCGCTGATAATCGCCTTAATACGCTGCGGGATCTGCTGACGAATCGCATGGTTATGGGTGCGTACTGTGCCCTCCAGTTCGACAGTTTGTGGCAATACATTCCAGGTATTGCCAGCGCTAAAGCGCGTAACGCTTACCACCACTGACTCCAGTGAACTGAAGACGCGGCTCGGCAGCGCCTGCAACGCCAGTACAATCTGGCTGCCAATGACAATGCTATCCACCCCTTCATGGGGGCGGGCGGCATGCGCGCCTTTACCATTAATGCGGATCACAAAGCGATCAACATTGGCATACAGCGCGCCACCACGGGTTTTCAGCGTGCCGAGCGGCAGATCTGGTGCATTGTGCATGCCGAATATCGCCTGTACGCCCTGTAATGCCCCGGCATCGATCAGCTGCTGCGCGCCATTAAAAGTCTCTTCGGCAGGCTGAAACAGAATGCGCACCCGGCCAGGCAGCGATTGCTCCTGCTGGCGCAGACGATGCGCCACGCCGAGCATCACCGAGCTATGCACATCATGGCCACAGGCGTGCATCACGCCGGGGTTTTGCGATTTCCATGAGTGGCTGGTGTCTTCTTCAATCGGCAGTGCGTCGATATCGGCGCGCAGGGCAATCAGCCCCTGACCATGGCCGATTTCCGCCACCACGCCGGTTTTCAGCGACAGCGGCAGCAGACGAATATCCGCCTGTTGCAGCCAGCGGGTAATACGTCTGGTGGTATCGAATTCGTGGTTCGACAGTTCAGGATGCTGATGCAGCTCGCGACGCCAGCGTACCAGTTGTTCCGTGGAGATCTCCGCCATGCTTATCCTCAGGATTATGTAACCAGGAGCCAGCTGCCTATCATGTTCAATTGAGCGGTGTGAGAGAAACCAATGATTTGCACTAAGCTTTTGCGAAAATAAGCAATAGGGGGAGTGGGTGGCGGCAAAGCCAGACCGCGCCTTTCTTATGCCATTTTTTAAGGTCACTAACGCAGATTTGTTGTTTTACCAAATAAGCTCCCGATCCCACTATCAATACCATTGATAGCTGAAAAGGAATCTGTGATGAGCGAACGTCTGGAAGCCCAACTGATCACCTGGCGGCGTGAGCTGCATAGCTGGCCGGAACTGTCGAATCACGAACAGGCGACCAGCGCGCGTATTCGTGGCTGGCTGACTGAGGCGGAGATCCATATTGTTGATTACCCGATTGCCAGCGGCGTGATTGCTGAAATTGGCCACGGGGAGCCGCTGATCGCCCTGCGCGCTGATATTGATGCATTGCCGATCCATGAAGCCACCGGGCTGAGCTATCGCTCGCGCCATGAAGGGGTAATGCACGCCTGTGGTCACGATATTCACAGCGCGGTGATGCTAGGCGCTGCACGGCTGTTAAAGGCGCAGGAAGCGGAACTGCCTGGCCGTATTCGCCTGTTGTTCCAGCCGGGTGAAGAGAACTGTACCGGCGCGCGCCAGCTGATTAAAGCGGGCGCGCTGAATGGGGTGCAGGCGATTTTTGGCATGCATAATGAACCCGGCCTGCCGACCGGCACCTTCGCTACGCGTGCGGGCGCTTTCTATGCCAATGCCGACCGCTTTGTGATCCGCGTGGAGGGCAAAGGCGCGCATGCCGCGCATCCGGAGCAGGGCGTCGATGCGATTGTGATTGCCAGTCAGATTATCCAGGCGCTACAGGCGCTGACCAGCCGCAGTTTCAACACGCTGGACAGCCTGGTGCTTAGCATTACGCGTATTGACGGCGGTAAAACCTGGAACGTGTTACCCGGCGTGGTGGAGTTTGGCGGCACCGTGCGGACGCATGATTTGCAGGTGCGCGCCCGGCTGGAGCAGCGGGTGCGTAAGGTGGTGGAATCGGTGGCACAGGGTGCGGGGGCACAGGCGACGCTTAGCTGGCATCCGGGTCCGCCGGTGCTGATCAATGATGCGGCATGGGCAGCTTTCAGCAGCGAGGTGGCGCGCCAGAGTGGTTACCGGGTGCAAACCGCCGATCTGCATCTTGGTGGCGAGGATTTTGCCATCTATCTGCAGCAGATTCCGGGGGCTTTTGTCAGCATTGGCAGCGGCAGTGAATACGGTTTACATCACGGCGGGTTCAATCCTGACGAAGCGCTGATTGCCCCCGCTGCGCACTACTTCGCCGCGCTTGCCCGCCAGGCGCTGCAGCGGCTGAACCGGCAAACTACCAGCCCTGTCAGCGTGCTGACAGGGCATAATCAGCGCAATTAATGACGATACAGATGTGCTTTACCGGTACCGCCAAATAGCGCCATTTTATAGCGGATCACCTCTTTTGCCGCCTTGATCGGCTCCGGATAGATGGCATTGGGATCCCACCAGCTTTCACGGCTGAGGATCTCACGCGCTTTGGCGAAGTAAGCATATTTCATATCGCTGGAGATATTGATCTTGCCGACGCCAAGGGTCACCGCTTCCGCCACTTCCGCATCCGGATTGGCGGATCCGCCATGCAGCACCAGCGGGATCGCGACGCGCTGCGAGATATCGCGCAGGATATGCATCTGTAGCTCTGGTTTCATATTTTTCGGGTAGATGCCGTGCGCGGTGCCAATCGCTACCGCCAGCGTATCGACGCCGGTACGTTTAACGAAATCTTCCGCCTGCGCCGGATCGGTGTAGATCACTTTACTGACCCCGCCTTCAATGGTGGTGCCGGTATCGCCTATCGTCCCCAGTTCACCCTCCACCGAGATGCCAACCGCATGCGCCAGTTTCACCACTTCGCGGGTCAGCGCCACGTTTTCTTCATACGGCAACAGCGAGCCGTCGATCATTACCGAGGTAAAGCCGCACTGGATCGCACGCTGTACATGGGCAATTGAGGCACCGTGATCGAGGTGGATGACAAAAGGCACTTTACTGCGCAGGGTTCTTTCACGCACATAGGCAAAGAACTCGTCGGTCACAAACTCCAGCTCGCTGGGGTGAATCGAGATAATCGCCGGGGTATCGGTAGATTCTGCTTCTTCGACTACCGCACGGATAAAGCAGCTGTCGGCAACATTAAACGCGCCAATCGCAAAACGGTTTTCACGGGTAGGTTTCAGCATTTCGTGCATTGAAATCAACATGTTACTTCTCCATCAGGGTTAATTTTGGCATAAGTGTTCCCGCATCAGTACACAGGCACTGACGGGCATAACGGTAAAAGGGTCAGATCAGGCTTTGCTGGCGGCGCCTGACCAGCTGAGGTACTGATACACCACCTGCTGACAGGCGGACTCCATCTGCGCCAGCAGATCGGCCAGTTCGGCAGCCGGTTGCTGTTGCAGGGCAGTTTGCAGCGCATTTTTTCCGGCTTCAAACACCGCCGCGCCGACGTTGATTTTCGCTACGCCATGCTGGCTGACGCGGCGGATATCATCGGCTTTAGTGCCGCTGCCACCGTGCAGCGCCAGCGGCACGGGAGATTCGCGATGCAGCGCCGCCAGACGCTCAAAGTTAATTTGCGGCGTAACGTTCGCCGGGTAGAGGCCATGCGCGGTGCCGACCGAGACCGCCAGCAGATCGATGCCGGTCTGGCTGATAAACGGCATCACATCCTCCACCTGGGTCATTTTTACCGCCGCATCGTCGAGGTCATATACCGGCGCATCGGCGATATGTCCCAGCTCTCCTTCAACGCAGACATCGGCGGTGGATGCCATCTGCACCACCTGGCGCGTCTGGCGAATGTTTTCCGCCAGCGGATGGCTGGAGGCGTCGATCATCAGGCCGGTAAAGCCCGCGCGGAACGACTGACCAATCAGGTCAAAGGCTTTGCCGTGATCGAGGCTCAGCGCCACCGGCACCGAGGCCTGTTGCGCCAGCGCCTGCACCAGCGGCATGGCGATATGTGGCGGAAAGTGACGGCTATGGCCCTGATATACATTGAGAATCAGCGGCGCCTGCTGCTGTTCTGCGGCGGCGATGGCGGCGCGCGCAGTCTCCAGGTTAAAACAGTTAATCGCTAATACCGCGTACTGGCGCTGCCAGGCGTCATCAATCACGGCTTTCATTGAGGCGTACATAGCTGCTCCTGTTATTCGAGGGTGAATTTAATGTCTTCATCACGCACATTGTGGTCTTCGACGTCATCGAACTCTTCGTCGGCCTTGGTGACCGGTTTCTTAATCAGCGACAGCATGACGCCGCAGATGGCGGTACCGATAGCGAGTGCCAGACAGAACATCAGCGGTTTGGTAAACAGCGGCACCACAAACATTCCGCCATGCGGCACCGGCGCTTCCACGCCCCACACCATAATCAGGCCACCGGCAATCGAAGAGGCGACGACACAGCTAGCGACGACTCGCAGCAGATCCCGCGCGGCGATCGGAATCACCCCTTCGGTAATCATGCAGATACCCATCGGAAACGCCGCCTTCAGCGCCTCTTTTTCCGCCCCGGTATATTTGTGGCGCGTCAGCAGAAACGACAGGGTGATACCAAATGGCGGGATAATCGAACCGACAAACTTCACCGCTTCCGGGCCGTAGATACCATCAACCAGCATGCCGTCGGCAAACAGCGACATGGTTTTATTGACCGGTCCGCCGAAGTCGAAAGTGGCCATCGCGCCAAGGATCGCCCCCAGCAGAAACTTCGAGCCACCCTGCATCGATTCCAGTAGCGCGATCAGCGCCTTCTGTAACCAGATAATCGGCTGGCCGATAAAGGTCATCATCAGCAGCCCGGCGATAATGGTGCTCAGTACCGGCAGGATCATCACCGGCATCAGTCCCTGCATCGATTGCGGTAATTTAATGCTGCGTCGCAGCAACAGGACGGTGTAACCGACGAGAAAACCACCGAGGATCCCGCCGATAAAGCCGGTCTGAATCTGGCCGCAGATAAAGCCGACAATCAGGCCAGGGGCGAAACCAGGGCGATCGGCAATCGAATAAGCAATTGCGGCGCTAATCAGCGGCACAATCAGTCCCATGCCCCAGCCACCGATTTGATTCAGCATCCAGGCGATACTGCCGGTTTTTTCCGCGACGTTAGTGCCGCCAATCACCTGGCCGAGGGCGATACAGATACCGGCGGCGACAATCAGCGGGATCATCCACGAAATTCCGGTAAGCAGATGCCCCTTAATCTGCTGACCGACTCTGTTTTTGTTGTCGTTCATCATGTCTCTTCCGAAAAGTTAATATTCAGGCGCGTTCTAACGAGCCCGCCACTTTTTCCAGAAACTTAACCGGGGACTTAATCACAATATCGGTTTTCACCCGTACCACAGGTTTGCCTTTAAAGCGCTCTTCGCCTTTGATCTTGATATCGATAGCTAAAATCACTACATCGGCGGCG
Source organism: Winslowiella toletana (assembly GCF_017875465.1). Lineage (NCBI taxonomy): Bacteria > Pseudomonadati > Pseudomonadota > Gammaproteobacteria > Enterobacterales > Erwiniaceae > Winslowiella > Winslowiella toletana. The sequence continues at coordinate 1,614,109 of NZ_JAGGMQ010000001.1, read as the reverse complement.
GCGATTTCACTGGCGGTTAATTCATTTTCGATGCCGATGGTGCCCTGCGTTTCAACGCGAATATCATGGTTTAACGCTCTGGCGCCTTTCAGCAGTTTTTCGCGCGCAATATAGGTATGCGCGATGCCTGCGGTACAGGCGGCTACACAAACTATTTTCATGGTATGCCTCGTCTTATTAAGGGTTAGCAGAGGTCGGTTTCCGCATACTGACTGAACAGTTGAATAATCCTTTCCGGGTCGGTCTCCTGTAACAGCTGAGCAATCACCTCATCGTCGGCCAGCGCACTGGCAACCTGAGACAGCAGGCGAATATGTGTGGTGTTCTGATCTTCCAGACGCACGGCAAACAGAATAATGCAGCGTACCTTGCTGCCATCCAGCGTCTCCCAGGCGATATCCTGGCGTGTGCGGCCAATCGCCAGCGTGGTCTGTTTTACCGCCGAGGATTTGCCGTGCGGAATGGCAATATGGTTTTCAAAGCCGGTAGAACCTTCGGCTTCACGCAGATAAACATCACGAATAAACGCCTCTTTGCAGCTGAGCGCGCCATCCTGATACAGCAATTCGGTCAGCTCCTGAATCGCCTCATCCTTGGTGGTGGCGTTCATGGTTAACGTGACGCGATTTGCATTAAGAATTTTATTAATATCCATTTACTTCACCTCATCAGAAAATTAATGCTCAGCCGCTGAGAGTGCATTCACCGCCTGATGCAATTTGCTGGCAATCACGCTCTCAGTGACGCGTTTAATATCGTCGTCATTAAAAAATGCCGAAACATAGACCACCGGAATCTGTGGCGCCTGCAAATGAATGGTGGAGATCACCAGCTCAATATCTTCATGCTGGCAAAAGCTGACCATATTGCTGGCGGAGACTACGCCGACGATGATCCAGTCAGGAAAGGCGCGCAAAATACGGCTTTTCAGCAGGTGCGAGGTGCCAACACCGCTGGAACAGACCAGCAGGATACGTTTATGGGCAATCTGGCGTTCCAGCGCGGCCTGAAAATGAATGCTCAGATAACCGGTTTCATCTTCAGCAATGTCCTGTAGCTGGAAGCGCAGGCACAACTGGCTAATCGCCTGTTGCGTAATCTGGTAAATATCACGCAGTTCATTTTTAATATCGTCTAATAACGGATTGCGAATGCGGATATGATATTTAAGCCGGTTAAGTAACGGTTTGACGTGAATTAACAGGCCGTCATAGAGCAATTTATCACTGCGCAGGTCAATATTAATCAGGTCGGAAAACAGATCAATTAATGACAGCGTTAAACGCCTTGATTCACCATTGGCATATTTATAATGCGGCGGCTGGTTGTCGGCGCGCTCTTCCAGCACAATACCGGAGGAGATAATATACTGGTAAATAAACCACACTTCATCGGCGGGCAGTGAATTCGCCACGCGCTGTTCGATTTGCTGCACCATATTGCCAGCGATAGTAAAAATATGATTATCCACCTGCTGATAAATGGTCTCATCGCTAAGGGTTAAGCAATTTCCCGCCGCCATACGGTGCATCATAATTAAGATATGGGTAAAAATATTGACGTAGTAAGGTTCGCCCAGCTGCCATGCCAGCTGTTGCTCCATCTCCTGTAGCAGCTGCTGGACAAAATCGACATCCGCTGCGCCAAAATAGTGAGTCAGGGCATGATAGCTGCCTGGGTCGAGGCGCGAATGGTTGACCATCCCCGGCTCTTTATGGCTCATCACCTGATTGATTAACGACACCATCGCCTGGCGCACGCAGCTTTCGCTGCCTTCAATATGGGTGCCGCTCTGGCTGCGTACCAGCGTCAGGCCGAGCGGCTGCATCCAGCTTTCAATCACCTTCAGATCGTTAACAATCGATGCGCTGCTGATAAAATAGCGTTCGGAGAGCTTGCTGATTGAGGTTTCCCGTGGCGTATCGCTTAGCAGCTGCGAGGCAATCTTCACCCGGCGTGCATTGTTGGCCAGCGCGTCGCTTTCGCCGTCATCCACCACAATCTGCTGCTCCAGCAGAATTAAACGCTGGTTATCGGCGGCGATTAACATAATGCCGGCGCCGACCTTTTTGTCCGGGTAAATATTCCACGCGGCAAGCATGGCCTCAACAAACTGCATATCGCGATGAACGGTTTTTTCTGAGACATCCAGATAATGTGCAATATTTTTAACCGTTACATGCTCCTGATGTTGCAGCAAGTATTTCAATAACCGGTTTTGTCGTGAGGTAAGAGGCTGCATCATATTACCCTTCTTATGTGCGTCAGATTTTCTGATGCTTATTATTGATGAGTGTTGGTTACAGGTTTCCTTAGTTGTTTTCGGGTAGTGAATGGATGTTTAACGGACTGTGATGATTAATCTAGTCGCCGTTAGCCAAAGCGACAATACTAAATACTGTCCGCCGGATGGGACAAAATTAAAACATCGGCCAGCATGGCTAATTAATTGAGATGGCGGTCACACTCTGGCGCCAAATAAATAAGTGTGACCCCGTTCGCATATTAAATATAATTTTAATCATTGCAGGGAAATAATCCGCCTTAAACTATTCCAGCGATCGCAGAGGGTTTTAGCCGCGCGGGCTCGCGGTTCTCTGTGACAGAACATCACCAGATAAGGTACTATCCTCGCCAAACTTACCGCTGTGCGGCGTGTCGAAGTGAGCAGTCATCGCGCTGCGATGTGAGGAAATGAGAATAATGAGTGACTTGACGCAGGATGGTGCAGAGCGTCTTGCCCTGCATACCTTTACAGAGAATGCGTACCTCAACTACTCCATGTACGTCATCATGGACAGGGCGCTTCCTTATATTGGCGATGGCCTGAAGCCGGTTCAGCGCCGCATTGTCTACGCCATGTCGGAGCTGGGGCTGAACAACAGCGCCAAATTTAAAAAATCCGCGCGTACCGTCGGTGACGTGCTGGGTAAATACCATCCTCATGGCGACAGCGCCTGTTACGAGGCGATGGTATTAATGGCGCAGCCATTCTCCTATCGCTATCCGCTGGTTGATGGTCAGGGGAACTGGGGTGCGCCGGATGATCCGAAATCCTTTGCGGCGATGCGTTATACCGAATCGCGCCTGTCTAAATATGCGGAAGTGTTGCTCGGCGAACTGGGGCAGGGCACGGTGGATTATGTGCCGAACTTTGACGGCACCATGCAGGAGCCGAAAATGCTGCCTGCGCGCCTGCCCAATATTCTGCTGAACGGCACCACCGGCATTGCGGTGGGGATGGCGACCGATATTCCGCCACATAACCTGCGTGAAGTGGCGAAAGCGGCGATTACGCTGATCGACAGCCCGAAGACCTCGCTGGATGAACTGCTGGATATCGTGCAGGGGCCGGACTACCCGACCGAAGCGGAAATTATTACGCCACGTAATGAGATCCGTAAGATCTATGAAAATGGTCGTGGATCGGTGCGGATGCGTGCGGTGTGGAAGCGCGAAGATGGCGATGTGGTGATCACCGCCTTACCGCATCAGGTTTCCGGCGCGCGCGTGCTGGAACAGATCGCGGCGCAGATGCGCAATAAAAAATTACCGATGGTCGAGGATCTGCGTGATGAATCGAATCACGAAAACCCGACGCGACTGGTGATTGTGCCGCGCTCCAACCGGGTGGATATGGATCAGGTGATGAACCACCTGTTTGCCACCACCGACCTGGAAAGAAGCTACCGCATTAACCTGAATATGATTGGCCTCGACAATCGTCCGGCGGTGAAAAACCTGCTGGAGATCCTCAGCGAGTGGCTGGTGTTCCGCCGCGATACGGTGCGTCGTCGTCTGAATTACCGTCTGGAAAAAGTGCTGAAACGCCTGCATATCCTTGAAGGTTTGCTGGTGGCATTCCTCAATATCGACGAAGTGATCCATATCATTCGTACTGAGGATGAGCCGAAGCAGGTGCTGATGTCGCGCTTCGATATCAGCGAAACCCAGGCCGAAGCGATTCTGGAATTAAAACTGCGTCATCTCGCCAAACTGGAAGAGATGAAGATTCGCGGTGAGCAGGATGAGCTGGCGAAAGAGCGTGACCAGTTGCAGGCGATTCTCGCTTCAGAACGCAAAATGAATACCCTGCTGAAAAAAGAGCTACAGGCTGACAGCGATGCCTATGGCGATGACCGTCGTTCGCCACTGCGGGAACGTGGTGAAGCGAAAGCGATCAGTGAACATGAGCTGGTGCCATCAGAGCCGGTGACGATTGTACTGTCACAGTCTGGCTGGGTGCGCAGCGCCAAGGGCCATGATATTGACCCGGCGGGGCTGAGCTATAAAGCGGGCGACAGCTATCGTGCGGCGGCGCGCGGCAAGAGTAATCAGCCGGTAGTGTTTATTGACTCTACTGGTCGCAGCTATGCGCTGGATCCGATTACGCTGCCGTCGGCGCGCGGACAGGGTGAGCCGCTGACCGGCAAACTGACGCCACCGCCGGGCGCGGTGATTGAACAGGTGCTGATGGAGGCCGACGATCAGAAACTGCTGATGGCGTCTGACGCCGGTTATGGTTTTGTCTGTACCTTTAGCGATCTGGTTTCACGCAATCGCGCCGGTAAAACCCTGCTGTCGCTGCCTGCCAATGCCCGCGTGATGACGCCAATGGCGATTCACGACGACAACGATCTGCTGCTGGCGATCACCAGTGCCGGTCGTATGTTGCTGTTCCCGGTGGGGGATTTACCGCAGCTGTCGAAAGGCAAAGGCAATAAGATTATCTCTATTCCATCGGCGCAGGCCGCATCGGGTGAAGATAAGCTGGTATGGCTGCTGTTGCTGCCTGCCAACAGCGCGGTAACCCTGCACGTTGGCAAGCGCAAACTGACGCTGCGTGCCGAAGAGCTGCAGAAGTTCCGTGCTGAACGTGGTCGTCGCGGCACGCTGTTGCCGCGTGGTCTGCAACGTATCGACAAGGTTGAGGTTGATGCGCCTGCACGCCCGACGGTGGCGGATAGCGAAGAATAACGCTAATACCGGGCGCGTTGACGGCACGATAAGTGTTGCTGCGCCCGGTGTGTTTTCTGCGGAAGACAGTATACTGAGCGTCTGGCGCCCAAAGGTAACAATAGCCTGCCGTCAGGTTCTTAGCTCGGAAGTAACCACGAGGTTGTGATGCTCTTAATTTTACGTGCCATTTTTGTCGTTATTTATTCGGTTCTGGTTTGCGTGTTTGGCTGTATTTACTGCCTGTTTTCACCACGAAATCCTCGTCATGTTGCGACGTTTGGACGCCTGTTCGGACGCCTGTCGACGGTTTTTGGCCTGAAAGTGGAGCTGCGCAAGCCTGAAGGTGCTGAAAACTATGGTAATGCTATCTATATAGCTAATCACCAGAATAACTACGATATGATCACTGCCGCCAATATGGTGCAGCCCACCACCGTGACTATCGGCAAGAAAAGCCTGTTATGGGTGCCGTTCTTTGGCCTGCTGTACTGGCTGACCGGCAACCTGCTGATTGATCGCGACAACCGCGCCAAAGCTGCGGGCACCATTGGTGAAATGGTGAAGCAGTTTCAGAAGAAGCGGATCTCGTTCTGGATGTTCCCGGAAGGTACGCGCAGCCGTGGTCGCGGTTTACTGCCGTTCAAAACCGGCGCTTTTCATGCCGCGATGACCGCTGGCGTGCCGATTATCCCGATCGTCGTCTCTACTACGCACGACAAAATTAAACTGAATCGCTGGAACAATGGCCTGGTGATTATCGAAATGCTGCCGCCGGTAGATGTGAAGCAGTTCGAAAATCAGTCGGTGCGTAAGCTGGCGACCCACTGCCGTGAGCTAATGACTGCTAAGCTTGAACAGCTGGATGCCGAAGTGGCCGAGCGCGAAGCGAATAACAAGGTTTAAGCCGATATTCAGGGCTGACGGCGCATCATAGTGTCGTCAGTTATTAACACAGCACATCTCATATCATAAAAAAATGGAAAGCGGCCTGTTCTCCTTAGCCGCGCTTACGGGTACGGAGTTTTTATGTCCTTCAGTCGACGTCAATTTATTCAGGCATCGGGCATCGCCCTGTGCGCGGGCGCAGTGCCTTTCAGCGCCCGTGCCGCGGCAGCTAAGGGAACCGCGCTGCCGGTTCCGCCGTTGCTGGAATCCCGTCGCGGTCAGCCACTGTTTCTCACCCTGCAACGCAGCCACTGGTCATTTAGCGGTGACAATAATAACAAAGTGCCGGTGTGGGGTATTAATGGCATCTACCTTGGGCCGACGGTACGCGTCTGGAGCGGTGATGATGTCAAACTGATATACAGCAATCGCCTGAATGAACCGGTATCAATGACGGTGGCTGGACTGCAAGTACCGGGCGCACTGATGGGCGGCGCACCGCGGATGATGTCGCCAGGCATTGACTGGTCGCCGGTAGTGCCGATCCGTCAGGCCGCCGCCACCTGCTGGTATCACGCCAACACCCCGAACCGTATGGCGCCGCATGTCTATAACGGCCTGGCCGGGATGTGGCTGGTGGAGGATGAGATCAGTAAAAATCTGCCGATTCCTAATCACTACGGCGTCGATGATTTTCCAGTTATTATTCAGGATAAACGGCTGGATAATTTTGGCGCGCCGAAATATGAACCCCCAGCCAGTGGCGGCTTTGTCGGCGATACGCTGCTGGTCAATGGCGTGCAAAATCCTTATGTCGAGGTATCGCGCGGCTGGGTGCGTTTACGTCTGCTGAATGCGTCCAACTCGCGTCGCTATCAGCTGGTGATGAGTGATGGCCGCCCGTTTAATGTTATCGCCAGCGATCAGGGCTTTTTGCCTGCGCCGGTGGCGGTGCTACAGCTGTCACTGGCGCCGGGCGAACGCCGTGAAGTGCTGGTCGATATGTCGCAGGGGGAAGAGGTGTCGATTACTGCCGGAGTGGCGGCGGGGGTGATGGATCGTCTGCGTGGTTTCTTTGAGCCTTCCAGCATTCTGACCTCGACGCTGGTGCTGAACCTGCGACCTACCGGGCTGCTGCCGTTAGTGACTGATAACCTGCCGATGCGACTGGTCGCCGATCAAATCCTTGATGGCCTGCCGGGTCGTACACGCGAGTTCCGTCTGGGCGATGCGCTGCCGGGCATCAATGGTGCGCTGTGGGATATGACGCGCATTGATACGCAGTCGCAACAGGGGACGTTTGAGCGCTGGATTATCCATGCGGATTCGCCGCAATCCTTCCATATTGAAGGGGTGATGTTCCTGATCAAAAGCGTTAATGGCGCGCAGCCGATGGGTGAAGATCGCGGCTGGAAAGATACGGTCTGGGTGGATGGCGATGTGGAACTGCTGGTGATGTTTACCCAGTCATCGTCAGAGCATTTTCCGTTTGTCTATCACAGTCAGGTGCTGGAGATGGCCGACCGTGGCTCCGCAGGGCAGCTGCTGGTGCAGCCTGCGATCTGATAAGGGCGACAAGAACGCCGCCCTTGCTGCAATTAATTCAGCTCATCCGGATCCGGGCCTAACCGGTTGCCTTTATCCAGCTTCGCAATGTCGCTGATCTCCGGTTTTTCCAGACGGAAATCAAACACTTTAAAATTCTCTTCAATGCGCGCCGGGGTGATGGATTTCGGGATCACCACCAGGCCGCTGTCGAGGTGCCAGCGAATCACAATCTGCGCCGGGGTTTTGCCATATTTCTTCGCCAGGTTTTTAATAATCTCCTGATCAAAGACCCCTTTACCTCCCTGCGCCAGCGGGCTCCAGGATTCGGTCTGAATCTGATGCATCGCATTCCACGCATGCAGTTCACGCTGTTGCAGCATCGGGTGCAGCTCAATCTGGTTAACCACCGGCGTGACGCCGGTTTCATCAATCAGGCGTTTCAGATGCGGCTGGTTGAAGTTACAGACGCCGATGCTTTTGGTCAGCCCCTGTTTTTGTAACGCAATAATCGCGTTCCACGCTGCCACATAGTTGTCTTTTTGCGGACAAGGCCAGTGCATCAGATAGAGATCAACACTCTCCAGCTGCAGTTTTTTCAGGCTGGTTTCCAGCGCCTGTTCGGCATTTAGCTGGTCGTCATTCCACAGTTTGGTGGTAATAAAGATATCGTCACGCGGCACATCCGTTTCCTGCAGCGCCTGACCAATGGCCTCTTCATTTTTATAAATGGCGGCGGTGTCTATCGAACGATAACCAACGCTAAGCGCTTTAACTGCCGCATTGCGTGCGTCCTCAATACTTGCCTGCCAGACGCCAAGCCCCAGTTGCGGCATCATATTGCCATCGCGGAGTTTAATAATCGGTTGATCTGCCATAACGTCTCCTTTCGAGCGAGTGAACCGGCGCCAGCGACGCCGGTTTAACTTTAGAGTCTAGTCAAGAAGCTGAGTTCAATGGGATTATAATATCGCTGGTGAAACAAATGGCCTGCTTCCCGTGCCCGTTTCTGCTGTAATCTTGCCTGATTCTGCAAGTCGCTGGAGAAAAGCGCACTGAACAGGCATATTTATTCTGTTGCTAAGCAAGCGGGAATTTTTATGGATCATCAGGCTATCTGTACACGGCTGGCGCAGCAGCTGCTGGCACTTCAGGCCAGCGGCAAAGCGGCGTCGGTGAAGGACATTAATCTGTTTTGCGCCAGTCAGCCATCGGGCCGTACGCCGGTGATGTACAAGCCGGGGATTGTGATTCTGTTTCAGGGGCAGAAGACCGGTTACCTCGGCACCAGTGTATTTCATTACGATGCCACCAAGTATCTGATGCTGACGGTGCCGCTGCCGTTTGAGTGCGAGACTTTTGCCACCGCAGAAGCCCCGCTGGCCGGATTATCTCTGCATGTTGATACCATCACGCTGCAGGATCTGCTGATTGATATCGGTGATGACGACAGCTTCCATCCGCAGCCGCAAACGCGCGGGATTCACTCGTCGCTGCTGACCGAAGAGATGCTGTGCGCCTGCGAACGCCTGCTGGATGTGATGTCCAGCCCGCGCGACGCCCGGGTGCTGGGGCCGCAGATTGTGCGTGAGATCCTCTACCATGTGCTGGTGGGGCCGTGTGGCGGTGCGCTGCTGTCGCTGATTAGTCGTCAGACGCAGTTCAGCCAGATAACCCGCGCGCTGCGCCGCATCGAGCATCACTATACTGACAACCTCAGCGTTGAACTGCTGGCTGCCGAGGTCAATATGAGTGTGTCAGCGTTTCATCATAACTTTAAAGCGGTGACCAGCACCTCGCCATTGCAGTATCTGAAAAGCTATCGTCTGCATCAGGCGCGTATGATGATGCTGCACGACGGTCTGAAGGCCAGCGCGGCGGCAATGAAAGTAGGCTATGAGAGCGCATCGCAGTTTTCGCGCGAATTTAAGCGCTTCTTTGGCGTCACGCCGGGAGAGGAAGTGTCGAGAATGCGCGCGCCCTGAGGCGGCGCATGACCAGCAGGCCTGACATGTTCAGGCCCGCTGCTTGTTCTTTTTGTGTTTCCACACCATCACAATGCTGCCGGTCAGACCGATAAACAGCAGCGCAACCGGCAGAATCATCAGCACCGCCATCATCTGATCTTCATGACGTTTAATAAACGGCACCTGGCTGATGCCATAGCCAAACGCCACGACAATCGTCACCCACAGCAAGCCACTCAGCCAGTTAAAGAACTGAAAACGACCGTTTTTCAGCCCCGAAATACCGGCCATTGTCGGTAACAATGTACGCACAAAAGCGAGAAAACGTCCTACCAGCAGCGCCATTAAGCCGTGACGATTAAACATATGCCAGGCGCGCTGATGATATTGCGCGGGCAGATGCAACAGCCAGCTTTTCACCAGCTGGGTATTACCGAGCCAGCGGCCCTGTAAATAGCTTAACCAGCAGCCGAGACTGGCGGCGGTGGTCAGGATCACCATGGTCGGGATAAAGTCCATCACCCCTTTGGCCACCATTGCGCCAGCCAGCAGCAGCAGGCTGTCGCCGGGTAAGAAGGAGGCGGGCAGCAAGCCATTTTCCAGAAACAGAGTAATAAACATCACTCCATAGACAATCCACACCACATCCGGATTGGCCAGCGCAGCAAAATCCTGATGCCAAAGCGCCTGCACAATCTCATGTAACACACCCATGTTTCATCCTGTTTGCTGCGGTTATCAATAATTGTAACCGCAAAAGGCAAGCGACATCTTGATCTATGGCGCGAAGGTGCGGGTTGGTTGAGCTTTAATTAACATTTCTCACCGCAGCCTGCGCCTGTTTTGTGGTTATTGCGTCAGTCGGGCAAATCCGGCGGCCAGGTCGTCGATTAAGTCATCAACATTTTCCAGGCCGATATGGACGCGCACCAGTGTACCGCTAAAGTCGACACCGGCGACAGGACGGATTTCCGCCAGCTCCTCCGGCTGGTTGGCCAGAATCAGCGACTCATAGCCACCCCAGGAGTAGGCCATGCTGAAATGCTCAAAATGATCGAGGTAATCAGCCAGCTGCTGCGCGGTTAATTTCTCTTTCAGCACAAAGGAGAACAGGCCGCTGCTGCCGCTAAAATCACGTTGCCAGAACTGATGCCCTTTGCACTGCGGCAGCGCCGGATGATTAACCACCGCCACTTCCTCACGTTCCGCCAGCCAGCTGGCGATGCGGAGGCCGCTCTCTTCATGCTGACGCAGACGGACAGCCAGCGTGCGCAAGCCACGGCTGGCCATATAGGCGGTATCGGCATCCACCATCTGACCCATCAGATAGGAATTTTCCCGCAGCTGCGCCCAGCAGCGCTCATTGGCCACGGCAGTACCAATCATGGCGTCAGAGTGACCGATCAGATATTTCGTCCCGGCCTGAATTGAGATATCCACGCCAAAATCGAGGGCGCGGAACAGAATGCCAGCTCCCCAGGTGTTATCCAGCATAATCACCGCATCCGGCGCTTTACTGCGCACCGCGGCGACAATCGCCGGAACATCCTGCACTTCCATGGTGATCGACGCCGGTGATTCAAGGAACACCACTTTGGTATTCGGCTGCACCAGATCGGCAATTTCCGCGCCGCTGCTGTGATCGAACCAGCTGGTGGAGACATTCATTTTGCTAAGGATTTTCGTGCAGAAGTCCTGCGTCGGTTCATACACCGAGCCGCTCATCAGGATATTATCGCCCGCGGCGACAAAGGCGAGAATCGCATTGGCTACCGCCGCCGCACCGCATGGATAGAGCGCGCAGCCCGCGCCGCCTTCCAGCTCGGTCATCGCTTCCTGTAATGAAAAGTGGGTCAGGGTGCCGCGACGGCCATAAAACAGCTCGCCGCTGGCGCGTCCGGCGGCGGCGCGTTTTTTATCGGCCACGGTGTCAAAAACCAGTGAAGAGGCGCGCTGAATAACGCTGTTAACCGAACCCTGAGTGAATTTTTTTGCCCGACCAGCACTGATCAGTGTGGTCTCAATTTTCTTCGTCGTCATACCAAAGCGGCCCTGCTAAATCGATAAGAAAGAAATAACTTAACACGATTAACCACCACGGGTTTAGACGGAATATTAATAACAGCATCACGCCCGGCAGGCCCGGGCGCTCCTTTAGCCAGTCATCACGCCAGCCAGTCGTGGCAGCCACAGCGAGATGGCCGGCACATAGGTAATCAGCAACAGAATAAACAGCAGCGCGCCATAGAACGGCAGCATCGCGCTGACGACCTGTTCAATCTTCTGCTTGCTGACCGCACTGGCGACAAACAGCACCGAACCGACCGGCGGTGTAATCAGGCCGATCCCCAGATTGACCATCATAATCATGCCAAAATGCACCGGATCGATGCCAAGCGCGTTGGTCACCGGCAGCAGCACCGGGGTTAATATCAGAATAATTGGCGCCATATCCATCAGAGTGCCAATCAGCAGCAGCATGATATTAATGCACATCAGGATCACATACTTATTATCGGAGATGCTGGTGAAGAAGTCGGTGATGCGATCCGGTAGTTGCATCCAGGTCATTACGGCGCCAAAGGCGGCGGCAAAGCCGATCAATACCATCACAATGGTGACGGTTTTCACCGTGCGGCACATCAGTTTCGGCAGTTCATGCCATTTATAGTCGCGATAGATAAACATGGTGACGAAAAAGGACCACAGGCAGGCAATCGCCGCGGACTCGGTAGCGGTAAACACCCCGCTGAGAATCCCGCCGAGGATAATCACCACTGTCATCAGGCCCCAGAGCGCATCGAGCAGAATTTTTAGCGCCTGTTTAAAGGGAATACGCTCGCCCTTCGGGTAGTTGCGGCGATGGGCAAAGGCGATGCACATCACCATCAGGGTGATCCCCAGCAGCAGACCCGGCAGCACGCCAGCCACAAACAGCGCGGCAATCGACACCGTGCCGCCCGCCGCCAGCGAATAGATCACCGCGTTATGGCTCGGCGGGATCAGGATCGCCTGCACCGATCCACTGGCAGTCACTGCGGCGGCGTAATCGCGCGGATAGCCTTTCTCCTCCATCTGCGGGATCATTACCGATCCAATCGAGGCGGTATCAGCCACCGAAGAGCCGGAAATGGCGCCAAAAAAGGTGGAGGCGACAATATTCACCAGCGACAGGCCGCCGCGGATAAAGCCGACAAACACATAGGCGAAATTCACCAGCCGTCGCGCAATACCGCCTTCGGCCATAATCGCTCCGGCGAGAATAAAGAAGGGGATCGCCAGCAACGAGAATTTATTTACGCCGCTGGTCATCTGAATCATCAGCGCTTCCAGCGGCAGATCGATCCACCAGGCGCCGACCAGCGCGCTGAGTCCCACCGCATAGGCGACCGGCATGCCGACCGCCAGCAATACAGCTAAGCTAAAAAGCAGTACAAAAGCATCCATGGTGAACCCTCAGGTATTACCCATAATGACAACCGGACGATGTTCCTGCGAACCAAACGCCAGACGTTCCAGCACAAACAGCAGCGTCAGCGCGGCGCCGATCGGCACCGGCAGATAGCTCTGCCCGGCGCTTAACAGCGGGAATTCCGCGATCGGCTGGCCCCACAGTTGCAGACAGAGCTGGCTGCTGTACCAGAGAATAAACAGCGAAATCACCAGCATCAGCAGATCGGCGACGCGTGACGCCAGCAGGCGCAGGTTTTCCGGCAGCCGGTCCGTCAGCATTGATACGGCAATATGCGAACCGGCACGATAGCTCACCGCCGCGCCGATAAAGGTAAAGGTCACCATACACATAATCGCCAGCGGTTCCGGCCATGGCGAGCCGTCGTTCAGCACGTAGCGCATAAAAATGGCAAAGGGCACCACCAGCGTCATTACCAGCAGCGCGGCGCCGGAAAGCACCATTGCCGCCAGATAGATCCCATCCATCAGGCTGTGACATTTATTGGCCATGATTGGCTCCTGATTATTGAACGTCAGCGATGGCTTGCATCAGCTGCTGATGTTGCGCGGCATATTTATCGCGCACCGGTTTAGTGGCGGCGATATAGGGGGTTTTATCGATGTCATGGAACTGCACGCCACCGGCTTTCATTTTATCAATCGACTGCTGATTGTAGGTCGCCCATAGCTGGCGCTGCTCCGCCTGCGCCTCTTTCGCCAGTTTGATAATCAGCTGCTGATCTTCCTTGCTCAGCTTGTCCCATTTCACTTTTGAATAGAGAAACAGCTCCGGAATAATAAAGTGGCCGCTCAGGGTGTAATTTTTAACTACCGGCAGATAGTTATGGGCGACAAAAGTCGGTGGATTGTTTTCCGTACCGTCAATCACCCCGGTCTGCATGCCGCTAAACACTTCACTGACGCCCATCGGCACCGCATTGGCGCCCATCGCTTTTAACGTATCAATCGCTACCGGACTGCCCTGCACGCGGATTTTCATCCCGCGCAGATCGTCAGCTTTCAGTACCGGTTGTTTGGTGATCAGATTGCGCGTTCCGCCATCCATCCAGCCAAGAAACACCAGCTTTGAAGCGGGGTTATTAGTAATTTTATCGCCAATCTGCTGGCCGATTTGGCCATCCAGCACCTTATGCAGATGATCTTCATCACGGAACACATAGGGCAGGGTAAAGACTTCGATCTCTGGCAGAATCGCCGCCACCGGCGCCATCGAGACACGAATAATATCGATTGCACCCAGCTGCGCCTGCTCGATCATCTGTTTTTCATCCCCCATTACGCCGCTGGGAAACACTTTAATTTCAAGGCGATCATCGGTGGCTTGCGCCAGCTTCTGACCCATATGTTCTACCGCCACTACGTTGGGATAACCTTTGGGGTGGACGTCGGCGGCACGGAGGGTAGCGGCTTGCAGCGCAGGGAATGAGGCAGTCAACAAACACAAGCTGAGTACAGTTCGGGTTAAATTCATCTCAGGCTCCAGAGGTCAGGTCATTGTCATACTAAGTGGCTAAAAAAGTAGCGGTAAAAATCATCAGCCGCGGTGAAGCGACTCACAGTTTTGTAATATTTTGAAATGTCATTCGCTAATTAATAAAACATCATTTCATAAATGTGATGGCGGTTGGATGTTCAGAGTTAAGCTGGTCTTGCTTTTAAACAATACGGGCGCTGAAAAACGCCAGTAAAATGTAAATAGTAATGAGAACTACTATCAATTCAGCGCTAATTTGATATGATCCGCGCTTGATTTATTGATGTTGTTAATCGAGGTTGGAGACACAGCGTGGTGACCAATAATCTGATGCAAACAGATCTCTCTGTTTGGGGTATGTATGAACATGCCGACATCGTAGTAAAAGCGGTAATGATTGGACTGTTGTTGGCATCCGTCATCACCTGGGCGATCTTCTTCAGTAAGAGCGTCGAACTGCTGTCAGCGAAACGCCGTCTGAAGCGTGAGCAGCAGGCGCTGGCGAGCGTGCGTTCGTTGAATGAAGCAACGGAAAACAGCAAAAGTTTTAAAGCGGGCAGTCTCAGTACTCAGCTGATTCATGAAGCGCTGAACGAACTGGAACTCTCTGCCGGTTCAGATGATAACGACGGCATTAAAGAGCGCACCGGCTTCCGCCTGGAGCGTCGTGTGGCGGCCTTTAGCCGACATGCCGGCCGTGGTAATGGTTATCTTGCCACCATCGGCGCCATCGCGCCGTTCGTCGGTCTGTTCGGTACTGTCTGGGGCATTATGAACAGCTTTATCGGCATTGCGAAAACCCAGACCACCAATCTGGCGGTGGTTGCGCCAGGTATCGCTGAAGCGCTGCTGGCGACCGCGATTGGTCTGGTGGCGGCGATCCCGGCGGTGGTGATTTACAACGTCTTTGCCCGCATGATTGCAAACTACAAAGCCTCGCTGGGCGATGTGGCGGCGCAGGTATTGCTGTTGCAGAGCCGCGATCTGGATCTGGCCAATAGTGCCGATACGCATCGCAGCGCCGCGGCGCACAAGCTGCGGGTGGGTTAAGCATTATGGCCATGCGATTAAACGAAGATCTCGACAGCAACGGTGAAATGCATGAGATCAACGTCACGCCGTTTATCGACGTGATGCTGGTGCTGCTGATCATATTTATGGTTGCCGCGCCGCTGGCGACAGTGGATGTCCGCGTTAATCTGCCTGCGTCAACCAGTGCGCCACAACCGCGTCCGGAAAAACCGGTCTATCTGTCGATTAAAGCGGATAAGCAGCTGTTTATCGGCAATGAAGCCGTCAGCACCAGTAACCTGGTTGCGGTGCTTGAAGCGCAGACCGAAGGGAAAAAAGACACCACTATTTTCTTCCAGGCGGATAAAAGCGTCGATTACGAAACCCTGATGGGCGTAATGGATTCACTGCGTCAGGCTGGCTATCTGAAGATTGGTTTGATGGGTATGGAAACCGTCAGTAAGTAACGCCGATACGGGAGCTGATATCAGCTCCCGCACATCCCTATTTTGTCTCTTCCTCGCCACCGACATAATTTCTCAGCTCCGTCACTTTCTCCGGAGAAATGGGACGACCCAGCAGATATCCCTGTAGCGTATTGCAACCCAGCCCGGTCAGAAATTCCTGCTGTGCGGTGGTTTCCACCCCTTCAGCCACCACCTTCAGATTGAGTGATTGCGCCAGCGCGACAATCGCCGAGACGATAGTGGCATCTTCGGTATCAGCCTGTAATTCATTCACAAAGGCGCGGTCGATTTTCAGTTCACTGGCTGGTAAGCGCTTCAGATAGAGCAGACTGGAGTAACCGGTGCCAAAATCGTCAATCGATGCCTTTACCCCCAGCTGGGTTAATTCGGTCAGAATACGCACGCTCTCATCCGGATCCCGCATGGCGGTGGTTTCGGTGACTTCCAGCGTCAGTAAATCCGCCGGTATCTGATGATTTTCCAGCGCATTAACCACCGTTTCCACCAGGTTGTTCTGTTCAAATTGCAACGCTGACAGGTTAACTGCCACCGACCAGTGCGGATGTCCCTGCAGATGCCAGACCCGCAGCTGACGACAGGCTTCGTCAATCACCCAGTTGCCAATATTGACGATGATGCCGGTTTTTTCCGCCAGCGGCAGGAAGACGTCCGGCGTCAGCAGGCCGCGCTCCGGATGCTGCCAGCGCAGCAGCGCTTCAAAGCCAATAATCGGGCCGTGGGGCGCGCAGTATTTTGGCTGATAAAACAGCCGTAGTTGCTGATGCTCCAGCGCCAGCCACAGATCGTTAATCAGCTGCAGCTGATTTTGCGCAATGCTGTTCATCGATGGCTGGAAGAAGTTGTAGCCGTTACGGCCATTATTTTTGGTGTGATACATCGCCGCATCAGCATTAAATAGCAGCTCGCGTTCATCGACGCCGTCGCCCGGAAATACGGCGATGCCAATACTCAGTGATACCACCAGTTCGTAACGCGAGATCTCAAACGGTCGATCAACGGCTTTCACCAGCATATCGGCGACGGCGGCGGCATCATTGGGATCATCAATCTCGATTAACAGCACAAACTCATCACCGCCAAGGCGTGCGAGCGTAAAGTGGCCGGTCATATTGGCTGTCATACGTTCGGTGACGGCAATCAGCAGGTTGTCGCCAATATGGTGACCAAAGGCATCGTTGACCGCTTTAAAGCCATCAAGATCCATAAACATCAGCGCAAACTGCGATTTTTCGCGGGTAGCTTTATTAATCGCCTGATCGAGACGATCTTCCAGCAGGATACGGTTGGGCAGACGGGTCAGATTATCATGCAGCGCCAGCTGCGCCAGTTCGCGATTGGCTTCCGCCAGTGAGGAGGCGAGAATGGAAGTACGCGCCTGCATACGCGCATCCAGCATCGATACCAGCAGAGTGATACCGAGGATCGCCAGCGTCACCACCATCACCAGAATCGCCAGCCAGTTGCTGTTCACGCCATAATGCGTGGTGTGACTGCCTTGCGGAAAGTTGGCGGCAGCCATTCCGGTATAGTGCATACCGGCAATGGCGATACCCATAATCATGGCGGCGCCAGCGCGTAACCAGCCGGTATGAGCGCTGTGTTTACGCAGATTAAACGCCAGCCACAGCGCTGCGCCGGAAGCGCCGAGTGCAATTAATACCGAGCAGGCCACCCAGCCCCAGTTCCAGACAATACCCGGCTGAAACATCAGTGCGGCCATGCCGGTGTAGTGCATGGCGGCAACGCCGCTGCCCATCACTACGGCACCGATGCACAACCGCAGCAGCGGCAGCTCGCCATAGCAAACAATCCACAGGGCAAATATCGACGCGGCAATGGCGATAACCATCGACAGCGCAGTCAGTGAGGCGTTATAGCTCATCACCATCGGTAAACTCATCGCCAGCATGCCGATAAAATGCATTGACCAGATGCCTATCCCCATGGCGAAACCACCACCGAGCAGCCAGATAATCGCGGTTTTACCACTGTTGCCGCCGACGCGCCCGGCCATATCCAGAGCGGTATAGGAGGCCAGGATCGCGACAATAAACGAGACGATGACCATAACCTGATCGTAAGAGCTAACAAGCATAAGTATTTCCAGGTGCGGTGAACCAGCAAGCTGGCTGCAGAGAGTTAATCGTATTATAAGACAATATTTTTAATAATTTTCAGGTTGAAATATCGGCAGATCACCGCTATCACTTCAGCCGACTTCGATGAAAATCACCGATGCCACTGAGCAGTTTTTTTGGTAAATGCTTTAACTTCAGGCGGAGGCCAGCGGTTGCTGGCTGTCGACATCAGGAGGTGGCGCAGCCTCACTGATAAACTGCAGTTCGCCCACCTGATCGGCAGGCATCGGTTTACCTAATAAATAACCCTGCAAAGTATCAAATCCCAGACCGGTTAACAGCTGTTGCTGCTCAAGGGTCTCAACTCCTTCGGCCACAATGCGTAAGTTAAGGCGCTGCGCCATCGCCACCATCGCGGTGATAATGGTGCTGTCGTCGCTGCCCAGTTTGAGTTTATTGATAAATGTGCGGTCGATTTTTAGTTCACTTGCCGCCAGCCGTTGCAGATGCAGCAGGTTGGCGTAGCCAATGCCAAAATTATCGATCGATATCCTGATACCCAGTTCCGCCAGCGCCGCAATAATATGCTGACTGAATTCCGGATCGCGCATCGCGATCGCTTCAGTGACTTCCAGCATCAGTGACGACGCCGGCAGCTGATAGTGCTGCAGCGCATGCTGGACGGTAAATATCAGCTCGCGCTGGGCAAACTGTAATTCCGATAAGTTGACTGATACCGTCCACTGCTGATGCCCCTGCTGGCGCCAGCTTTGCAGCTGACGACAGGCTTCATTAATCACCCAGTTGCCGATCGAAATAATAAATCCGGTTTTTTCCGCCCGCGGCAGAAACATCTCTGGCGTCAGCAGACCATGTTGCGGGTGCTGCCAGCGTAGCAGCGCTTCAAAGCCCAGCAGGGCGCCATCGGCGGCAGAGAACTTCGGCTGGTAGAACAGGCGCAGCTCATCATGCTCGAGGGCGGTCCACAGATCGTTGGCCAGTTGCAGCTGATGTTGCGAGAGGGTGCCCATCGACGGTTCAAAGAAGTGCCAGCCGTTACGCCCACTGTGTTTGGTGTGGTACATCGCCATATCGGCATTCAGCATCAGGTCGTGTTGTTCAATGCCATCATTGGGAAACAGCGCGATACCAATGCTGAGTGATACCGATACATGGTAGCGCGCCATTATAAACGGTTCTTCGATGGCCCTGACCAGCGTGGCGGCAAGCTGCGCGGCATCATCGGCCCCGGCGTCCTCCAGCAGCAGAACAAACTCATCACCGCCCAGTCGGGCCAGCGTATGGCGGACATTGAGCCGGCTTAACAGCCGTTCTGCCACACAGGTCAGCAGCCGATCGCCAACATGGTGGCCGTAAGCATCATTGACGGCTTTAAAACCATCGATATCCATCAGCATCAGGGCAAAGTGCGAATTACGCTGCGTGGCCTGTCTGATTGCCAGATCGAGCCGCTTTTCCAGCTGAATGCGGTTTGGCAATTGGGTCAGCGGATCATGGGTGGCGAGCTGCTCCAGCTCGTGGTTGGCGTGCGCCAGGCGGGCGGTTAAGCGCGAGGTGCGTATTTGCGCCTCCAGCATCGATACCAGCAGGGTAATGCCAAGGATGGCAAGGGTGATGGCGGTGACCCACACCGCCAGACCATGCTCGCTGACGCCGGTGGTGAACATCTCACTGCCATCGGCGAACTGCGCGGCAGCCATGCCGGTGTAGTGCATACCCGCAACCGCAATGCCTAAAATGATCGACGCCAGCGCGCGACGCGCCAGCAGCCCACGCTCGCCGCGTCGCAGATGAAAAGCCAGCCACATCGCGCTGCCGGAAGCCAGCAGCGCGATAACCAGCGACAGCGCGACCAGCCCCGGTCGCCACTGAATGGCCGGCGTGATCATCAGCGCCAGCATGCCGATAAAGTGCATCGCTGCCACGCCAGACGCGAGCAGCAGCGATCCGCGCATCAGGCGGGCTGGCGTCAGCTCACTGCGGCACACCTGCCATAGCGCCAGTATTGAAGCGACGATGGCGCTAATCAGTGAAGCGCCGGTCAGCGCCAAATCGTAATGCATCTCCATTGGCAGCATCATCGCCAGCATACCGATAAAATGCATCGCCCAGATGCCGATGCCCATGGCGGTGCCACCACCCAGTAGCCAGTAAAGCGCGGCGCGTCCCTGTGATATCGCCACCCGTCCAGCGATATCAAGTGCAGTAAATGAGGCGATAAATGCAACGAAAAAGGAAACGGCGATCAGTACAGGATCCCAACTGGTGACGAGCATGACTCATTCCTCGTGTGGCCAAGAACACCGCCAGAGATGCTGGTCGGTTATATAAAAATTATTGTTATGTCGTGCTCAGAATTATGCCGCCAGCACTACGTATTAACTGCTGCGCGAGTTATTTTTCATCTAAGGAAAGTCTGAGTCACGTGGCGCTCATCGCTGACGATGAATACCCATATAATTTATTAAGTTAATTAATATCGTTTGATATTCCCTAAAAATACCATCCGAACCAAAATTCGGATAGATCCTGTCGACATTATCTTTGTAAGCGCAGCGTAAGCCTTGATTTGTCACGCGGGTAAATCATTAATCAGCCTGAAAATAAAACTTAAGTATAATTTTTGACTTTGCGCTGACGATTACTACCAGCCTGTTCTATAGTAAATAAATCTGATGTGTGATGATAAATGCAAACCTTGGGGTCGCACGCAGAGAAACTCTTAATATCGCCATTCAGAGCGAAAACATTACGTTTTTTTATTTCTTGTTGCTGATTGCTCACCAGACTGGAAAGCACACAAATCACTCTTATCTGTAAGGAATGGTTATGAAAATAAAGCTTTTTCTGGTGGGCTGTGGCCTGAGCCTCGGTGTTGCCTCTTCAGGCTTTGCCGCCACCACAACGGGAACAATGAACGCCACCCTGACGCTGACAACGGGTTGTCTGGTCAATGGCGGGACTGCAACGACCGGGGTTAACTTCGGTACTTTAGACTTCGGTAGCAGCGCCGCCACCTTTGACACCCTCAATGCTACCCTGGTGGCGCCGGGTTCAGCAGGCAATGGCATCAATGTGCGCTGTACCACCGGTCAGACTTTCAATGTGCGTATCACCAGCAGTAATCCGGCGCCAGGTACGGTGTATGGCACCGTAACCAGCGCACCGCGTTACCTGGTGCTCGGCAGTGATGCTACTCAGGGCATCGCCTATACCCTCTATAGTGATGCTGGGTTCGCCACCTCAATTGCCAACAACGCCGATCTGGTCTCCAGTGGCACGCCTGACCCGGTACTGGGCACTAACTTCCCGGTTTATGGTCGTGTCACCGGTGGTGGTCAGAATGCCGCCATTCCCGCAGGGACTTACACTGATACCATTAATGTCGCTGTGAACTACTGATCGGGGCTGGCAGGGAGGTCACAGTGCCGGGGAAGCCATGGATTATCGCGGTCTGCGTACGGCCGCTGTGCATGTTGCTGATGCTGTATGTCAGCAGTGCACAGTCATTGCCGACGCAGACCTTTCAGGTCGCCGCATCGATTGTGGCGGGCTGCGTGGTTTCCAGTACTAACACCGGCGTATTTGGCGCACTTGATTTCGGCACACGATCCGGTGTCGAAACCAGCAGCGTCAGCGCCAGCTATGTACAGAGCTCCACTTTCACCCTGGCCTGCACCCCTGGCACCACCCTGAATATGAGCATTAATGGCGGCAGCAACTACTCCACGACCCGTAACCTGAAACTGGCGAACTTCAGTAATGTTGTCGGCTACAAAATTTTTACCAGCTCCAGCCACAGCGCTGCCAGTGAAATCCCGGTCAATCAGAACGTCGCGTTGAGCTACAGCAATGCTAATAACATCACCTTACCGATTTATGGCCTGCTGCAACTCAACGGTGTCAACCGAGCCGGAAATTACACTGACACGCTGACCATTACCCTGAGCTGGTAATGCTTTACTTCTCTTTATAAGGACATCAGGCATGAATATCCGCGCCGCACTGCTTTTTCTGGCATCCCTGTTTGCCACTGTTGCCCACGCAGGTAACTCGGTGCTGATTTGGCCCATCGATCCTAAAATCGTCGGCGACGAGAAAGCGACTGAGTTATGGCTGGAGAATCGTGGCGCCAGCACCACCCTGATGCAGGTACGCGTGTTTAGCTGGGCGCAGGTCAATGGACAGGAGCAGTATCAGACCCAGCAACAGCTGGTGGCCAGTCCACCGCTGGTGCGCATTGAGCCGGGGCAGAAACAGCTGGTACGTCTGATTAAGCAGACCGCACCGCCAACCGGACAAGAGGCGGCTTATCGCGTGCTACTCGATGAGATTCCCACGCCGCAGCAGCCGGGAGATAATCAGGCCGGGCTGAATTTCCAGATGCGCTATTCGGTACCGTTATTTGTCTACGGCAACGGCCTTGACGCGGACAGCGCCAGACCGCAACTAAGCTGGCAGATTGTCCGTCAGCAGGGCAAACCTTTCCTTGAGATGACCAATCGTGGCGCCGGTCATGCGCGTCTGAGTAAAGTGACGCTTGGCGGGCGTAGTTTGTCCGACGGTCTGCTGGGCTATGTGCTGGCTAATTCTACGTATCGCTGGCCGCTGCCGTTCCCGGCTTCGGCCAGTTCCGAGCTGGCAGCGGAACTGAATAATAAAAGCTGGCGCAGTACCGGTTCACGCTAACGGATGAGCACTTCTTCGCTGGCTCCTCCGCAACGTTACTCGCTGTTGATGACTGCGCTGTTAAGTTGCCTGTTTCCGTCAGCCGGCAGTGCGGAAACCTATGACGCTTTACCGCCGCCGCCAGCGGTGACCAGTGGCGCCAGTAACCAGCAATATATGCTGGGTCTGGTAGTGAACGGGCGCGATAACGGCGATATTGTGCCGGTTGAGTTTCGTGATGGACACTACCTGATTCGCGCCGGGGATCTGCAACGCGCCGGTCTGCCGCAGGAGAAACTGGGCGCTCCACAGGTGGATGTGTCGGCGATGCCGGAAGTAAAGGCGGAGTACGACAGTCAGCGTCAGCGCATTCTGTTAACCGTGCCTGCCGGCTGGCTGCCAGCGCAGACCATTGATGGTGAAACGAAAGGGCCGCGCTATCCGGGACGCACCAGTACCGGCGCGCTGATTAACTATGACTTTTATGCCAGCCGTACCGAGAGCAGCGGCACCCGTCTTTCGGCATGGAATGAATTTCGTCTGTTTGGCGATGCGGGTCAGTTTGTCAGCAACGGCACCTGGCAGCAGCAGCTGGAAGGCGGCGCCGGAACGCTTGATGAAGGTTATCTGCGTTATGACACCTTCTGGACCAACCAGGATGAAGCCGACACGCTCAGCTGGCGCGCAGGTGATCTGGTGACCGACGCGCTGTCATGGAGCAGTAGCGTGCGCCTTGGCGGGTTGCAGATTGGCCGCGACTTCTCGCTGCGTCCGGATCTGGTGACCTACCCGTTACCGACCTTTGCCGGTCAGGCGTCGGTGCCATCAACCGTTGATCTGTTTATTAATGGTTACCGTAACAGCTCAAATGATGTGCAGCCTGGCCCTTACTCGCTGACCAATATGCCGTTTGTTAACGGCGCCGGTAATGCGGTGATTGTCACCACCGATGCGGTCGGGCGCCAGGTGACCACCACACTGCCTTTCTATGTTTCCAGCAATCTGCTGAAACCCGGTTTATCTGATTTCTCCTTTGCCGCCGGGTCGATCCGTGAAAATTATGGCATCAGCAATTTCGATTATGGCCCGGCGGCGGTCAGCGGCTCATATCGTTATGGCGCCACCGACTGGCTGACGCTGGAAACCCATGCCGAGGGGGCGGAATCGCTGGCGCTGGGCGGCGGCGGGGCGCAGGTCAAAATGGGGCCGTTGGGGGTGATTAATGGCGCAGTGGCGCAGAGCCAGATGTCAGGCCAGACCGGCACCCAATACAGCTGGGGTTATCAATATAATGCCAACTGGTTTAGCGTCGGCACCCAGCATACGCTGCGCACCAGCGAATTCGGCGATCTGGCGCTATATGGCAATCGCCTGGGCAGCACCGCCAGCAGTAGCTATACGCTGAGTCGCCGCAGCGCACAGTACAACGCCAGTATTTCACTGGATCGTTATGGCAGCATTGGCGCCGCCTTTATCGATATCACCGGTGGCGCAGGCGATCGTACCCGTTTATGGAATCTCTCCTGGAGTAAAAATATCTGGGGCAGCAGCAGCCTGTATATCTCCGCCAGCCGCGATCAGCAGCAGGGGGACTGGACCGGCGCTATCTCGCTGATGATTCCGTTTGGTGAACATGGCAACGCCAGCCTGAGTGTTGAGCGCGATCAGCAGGGCGGCGCTACCCAGCGCGCCTGGGTATCACGTTCGATGCCGAGTGATGGCGGTATCGCCTGGGACGCCTCCTGGGCGAATCAGAGCACCGGAGGGGATTACCGCCAGGGCAGTCTGAACTGGCGCACGCAGAAGATGGAAACCTCAGCGGGCTTCTATGGCAGCGACGACAACACCACCGAATGGGCGGATCTCTCCGGTGCGCTGGTGTTAATGGATGGCGGATTCTTTGCCGCCAATGCGGTTAACGATGCCTTTGTGCTGGTAAAAACCGGTTACCCGGATGTCAACGTACGTTATGAGAATCAGTCGATGGGCAAAACCGATAAGCAGGGCTATCTGCTGGTGCCGGGCATCAGCTCCTATTATCCGGCGAAATATGATATCGACACCCTCGATCTGCCTGCCGATATGACAGCTTCACGGGTTGAGCAACGTTTTGCGGTGAAGCGCCAGAGTGGCTATCTGCTGAACTTCCCGATTGAAACTCTGCGCGCGGCCAGCGTGGTTTTGCACGATCAAAATGGTCAGCCGCTGCCGGTTTCGACGCAGATTATGCGTCCGGGCCAGGCGACAGAATATGTCGGCTGGGATGGTATCGTCTGGATGGACAATCTGGCGGCGGATAACCCGATAGCCGCGCTGACCCCGGATGGTCGCCGCTGCGAAACCCGCTTAGCGATTGCCGGAGGCCAGCCGAAAGCGCTGAACACTTATGGCCCGTTAATCTGCTCATTGCCGCCGCTGCCTGCGGGGGCTTCCAGCGCGCCACAAACCAATACGCTTTCAGGAAACCGACCATGAACCGACTCTTATCCGTCTTTATCGCGCTGATCGCCCTCGGATTTGCCGCCAGCAGTCAGGCGGCCTGTACCCTGCCCGCCTCAAGCGCCAGCTTTGGCACCGTGACTTCATTTACGGTCGGTAGCGCGGTCAGCTCCACTTCCACTACCGCCAACGTCAACTGCGGCTCAGGCCTGATTATCGGCTTACTGAACAGCAATAACATCACCCTGGCGCTGGGATCCGCCACCAATGTCGCCAGCGCGCGCGGCATTATGAAACGCGCAGGCGATACCGGCAGCGATAATATTCCGGTGCAGCTCTGTTCGGTATCGACCTGCGCAACCGAGATGACCATCGGCGCCACGCCGGTAACCTACAGCTCCAGTTCGCTGCTTAACCTCGGGCTGGGCGGCACCTATAACTTTGCCCTGCCGCTCTATTTGCGCACTATGTTACCCAGTCAGCCGGTGGCCGCTGGCACTTATACCGTCACCTTAAATGTCGCGGTAACCTATCGTATCTGTACCGGGCTGGGGATAGGGGGATTGATCTGTCTTTCCGGTCAGGATCAAAACGGATCCGGCACTATTCCGATCACTGTCACTATGGTTGTCACCAATGACTGCACCACCATCACCGCCCCCAATGTCAGCTTCGGCAGCGCGCCGCTGGTCAGTAGCTTTATGCCCGTATCGCAGTCAATCAGTGTAATTTGCACCAAAGGCAGCACCTATACTGTAGGTTTAAGCAATGGCTCCCATGCGGCAGGCAATGTGCGCAATATGGCCAATGGCAGCGCGATGCTTAGCTATGAGATTTATAAAGGCTCTTCCACAACTGACCGCTGGGGACCAACGGGCAGCGAGCGTCAGAGCAGCGCCAACGCCAGTACCACCAGCACCGATGGCGTCACGCGCACTTATAGTTACACCGCCAAAGTACTGGCTACCCAGAATACGCCAGCAGCCGGTAATTACACTGATAATGTGGTGGTTGATTTATCGTTCTGATAATAACCAGCAGAGCGTTAATTTGCGTTATCTTTATTGTTAAATAAATATGGATAATGCAAATAACGCACTGTCAGGAGATTGTAAGGGAGATTGTAGTCTTATTTATTTCTGCGCTACAGTATGCTGCTATTTTGTTAATTATGATAACTAATTTGGCTTTATTATTTGTTCTGCGCTTATCTTAAGCGCAATTTATTATATTTAATCTTTTATTAGTCTGAGTAAACTGTATTTCTAAATATTAATGGTAATCTGTTGCGCATTCTTTGTTCATCAGAATTATCTGTTTATTATGATCACTTTCCGTGTATGGAAACACATGCTCGCCCTGATGGCGCTGACTGGCGCGCCGGCCTGGGCCGCGCCGGTGACACCCGCTGAGCGTGACCAGCAACAGCAAACACAGCAGTCACTGTTGCAGCAAAACCAGCAACAGCGTGAAGAACTCAGCCGCAGTTTTATGTTGCCAAAGCCCGAAGTCAATCATCAGCCAAGCGACGAACAGCGCTGCTTTATTATTCATTCGATTCAGATTGAGCAGGCGACATTATTATCGCCATCAGTACGCGAACGAATTACTGCTCCGTTTATCAATCAGTGTCTGGGTATTACCAAAATAAGTCAAATGGTGGCGCAAATCTCTGACTGGTATATCAGTCGCGGTTACGTTACCAGTCGGGCTTTTCTGGTCGAACAGGATCTCAGTTCCGGAGAATTGCATATTCCGGTACTGGAAGGGAAATTACAAAAAATCGTGATGGATAATACGCCATCACGCCAGCTGTATATGGCCTTCCCGGGTCTGCAAGGCAAGGTGCTTAATCTGCGCGATATTGAGCAGGGAATGGAACAGATTAATCGCCTGCGCAGCCAGCCTGCGCAGATAGAGATTCTGCCGGGCGATCAGGCGGGCTACTCGATTGTTAACCTGACGGCGACACCAGAATTTCCGTTAACTGCATCCTTCGGTTTTGATAATAGCGGCCAGAAAAGTACCGGTACTGGCCAGCTTAACGCCTCGCTGGTGGCGAATAACCTGCTCGGGCTGGCCGATAAATGGTTTATCGGCGGCGGACGCAGCAGCGACTTTTCTACCGCTGGCGATGCCAGCAATCTGCAAACCGGCGTCAGTATTCCCTGGGGTTATGGTTTGCTGGATTACAGCTACAGCCGCAGTGACTATCGCAGCACCTTCGATAATCAGGGCTTTGCGTGGTACTCCCGTGGCGACAGTCAGGTTCATCGTCTGACCGGTAACTGGGTGGTTTTTCGCAACGGTGATATGAAGAGCGGCGTAATGGCCGGTATCAGCCACCATATCAGCCGCAACTGGCTGAATGACGCCCTGTTGCAGAGCAGCAGCCGCAAGCTTACCAGCCTGCAATTCGGCATTAACCATACGCAAAAACTGGCGGGCGGCGTCGCCACCTTTAACCCGACCCTCAGTCGCGGTGTCAGCTGGTTTAACGCCGAAAGCGACGGCGATAAAACCGCCGACCAGCCGAAAGCACAGTTTCGTAAATGGAGCCTGAGCGCCAGTTTCCAGCGCCCGCTGGCGCAGGATCTCTGGTGGTTAAGCAGTCTGTATGGCCAGTGGTCACCCGACCGGCTGTACGGCAGCGAGCGCTTAACGCTGGGTGGCGAAAGCTCGGTGCGCGGTTTTAAAGAGCAGTACCTCTCCGGCGATAACGGCGGCTATCTGCGTAACGAAATCAATTACACCCTGTTTACCCTGCCGGTGATCGGCCAGGTCAGCGCCCTTGCGGCGGTGGATGGCGGCTGGCTGCAACAGGATCAATATGACCCCTGGGCGTCCGGCACCTTATGGGGCAGCGCTATCGGCCTGGGCACCACCAATCGCTATGTGGCAACCCAATTTACCCTTGGTATCCCGGTGAAGTACCCCGACTGGCTGGCGCCAGATCATCTCACCGCCTACTACCGTATTTCACTGGTGTTTTAAAGGGCTATGGTTATGGAAAATCGTCTTCACCCGCTGCGTCTGCCGCAACGTCTGCTGAGCTATCTGATTTGCGGCTTAATCGCCTGGCAGCCGCTGCTGCCGGCGATCGCAGCCAGCATTAACCCGGTTAATGGCAATACGCAGCTGGATAAAGCGGGCAATGGCGTGCCGGTGGTCAATATCGCCACGCCGAATAACGCAGGCATTTCCCATAACCAGTTTAAGGATTACAACGTCGGTAAAGAGGGGCTGATCCTTAATAACGCCACGGGACAGCTGACGCAAACACAGCTGGGCGGGCTGATCCAGAACAACACTCATCTGACCGCTGGCAAAGAAGCGAAGGGCATTATCAACGAAGTGGTGGGCGCTAACCGCTCTCAGCTGCAGGGTTACACCGAAGTGGCGGGCAAAGCCGCCAACGTGATGGTCGCTAACCCCTATGGTATTACCTGTAGCGGCTGCGGTTTTATCAATACGCCAGACGCCACTTTAACTACCGGCAAGCCTTCGTTTGACAGCAACGGCAATTTACAGGCGCTGACCGTCAGCAAAGGCACCATCACGGTTGAAGGTCAGGGGCTGGATGCCAGCCAGAGTGATGCGCTGTCGATAATCGCGCGCGCCACTGAAGTGAATGCGGCGATTTATGCCAGAGATCTGAAAGTGGTTGCTGGCGCCAGTAAAGTGGCGGCAGACGGTAGCGTCACCGCCATTGCGGGCGAAGGCATTGCGCCGACAGTGGCGGTAGATACCGGCGCGCTCGGCGGAATGTATGCCAACCGTATTCATCTGATCTCCAGCGATAAAGGCGTGGGGGTCAACCTTGGCAACCTTAATGCCCGTCAGGGCGATATGGTGCTGGACGCCAGTGGCAAGCTGGCGCTGAATAACAGCCTGACCAGCGGCGCGCTGACGGCCAAAGGCGCCAGCGTCACGCTGAGTGGCGATAACAAAGTCAGCGGTGGCGCAACCGTCACTGCGCAGCAGGATCTCACGCTGCAAAATGGCGCGCTGGTCAGTGATAAAAGTATCGCGCTGAGTGGCGGCGAAAATATGCGGCTCAGCAACGCGAAACTTACCGCTGGCGGAGATATTCAGCTGGCAGCGGGCGATCTGACGGTGGATAAAGCCAGCGCCGCTGACGCCACCGGCAAGATCGGTGTCAATGCGCAACGCAGCATGGATAACGCCGGGCAGTTTACCGCCGGATCGGATATCGATCTGCGCGCCGCCACTGCCAGCAACAGCGGTACGCTGGTGGCAAAAAAACAGCTCAGCAGCCGTAGCGAGCAGCTGACCAACAGCGGCAAACTGGTTGGCGACACGCTGGATATCGACAGCAAAATGCTGAATAACCGCGGAGAGCTGCTGGCGGGCCAGCAGCTGAAGGTTGCCGCCAGCAGCCTGCAACAGAGCGGCACGCTGAATGCCAGAGGCAGCGCGCAACTGGCGGTCAGCGGAAAAATCATTAACGCGGCTGGCGGTAAAATCAGCGGCGACCAGCAGTTGCAGATCAGTTCGGCGGCGCTAGTCAATAACGGCACCCTGTCGGCAAATAACTTAGCGCTGGATAGCCGCGAGATCGGCAACAGCGGACTGATGCAGGGGACGCAGTCGCTAAGCCTGCTTAGCGACAAGCTCGACAACCTGACAACCGGCAGCATTTATACGGCGGGCGGTCTGACGCTCGATCTGCCGCAGTTTACCAACAGCGGCTTGCTGACCAGCGACAGCGCTATGTATCTGAGTGGCGACCGGCTAACCAACGATGGAGAGATTAACGCTGCGACACTGACGGCGGATAACCGCCTGTTTAATAATGGCGCGCAAGGGGTGATGCTGGCAAGCGGTACGATGCAGTTAAATCATGCTCAGCTGGATAACAACGGTCAGCTGGCGGCGAATCGCCTCGACCTGCATGCTGATACGCTGAATAACAACGGTAAGATTATCGGTCAGCAGGCGGTTGACGTTGAATCCGCTACCGTCGATAACCGCGGCTGGCTGACTGGCAAAGCGCTGACGCTGAAGGGCGATCTGGTAAATAGCGGCCTGCTGCAGGGTGACCAGAGTCTGGTATTGCAGGGCGAGCAGCTGGTCAACGCCAGTGAAGGTCAGGTGCTGACTGGCGGCAACGCCACTATTGCGGCGGATAGCCTGGAGAACCGTGGTCTGGTACAGGCGGATCGATTGCAGGTCAGTGTCCGTCAGTGGGATAACCGCGGCACGGCGCTTGCCACCAGCACGCTGGATGCTGAACTGACCGATAAGCTGGATAACAGCGGTTCGCTGCTGAGCAAGGGGGCGATGCAGTTATACGCGCAGAGCCTGACTAACAGTGGTTCGTTGCTGGGTGGCGAAGATATCACGCTAAATGGCGGTATGCTGACCAATAGCGGCAGCGTGCAGGGTAAAACGCTGGGTATCGCATCGTCGCAGGTCAGCAACCGTGGCGCGCTGATCGGTCTGCAGGCGCTGACGCTGGGTCGGGGACTGCCTCCGGTGGGACGTATGGCGTTAGCTGCACCGGCACAGGAATTACGCAATGAAAGCAACGGTACGCTGTTAACCCAGGGAACCCTGACGGTAAATGGCGGCATGGTGACCAATAACGGCAGCTGGCAGGGACAGCAGATCCTGCTGAACGCGCAGCAGCTAAATAACAACGGCGCTATCCAGAGTGCTGGCGATCTGCAACTGGTACTTAGCGACAGCCTGAACTCGGCTGCTGGCAGCAAAATCAGCGCCAGCGGTAATGCCGCATTGCAGGCACTGGCGCTGACCAGTCAGGGGGAGTGGATCGCCAAAAATCTGACGTTAAATGGCGGCACGCTCAATAATGATGGCGCCATTAGCGGCGTGGAGAGCCTGACGGCAGATCTGAGCGGAGGCTTTACCCAGCAGCAGAATAAAAAGATGTTAAGCGGCGGCGCGCTGACACTCAATGCTGCCTCGGTAAACAACCTGGGAAGTTTGCAGGGCGATACGCTGCAGATTGGCAGCGGCGTGCTGACGAACAGTGGTCGTTTGCAGGGTGATAATCGCCTGACGCTGAATCTGACCGGCAACCTGACCAACACTGCCTCCGGCACGCTGCTGAGCCAGCAAGGGGTGAATCTCACCACGCCGAACCTGATTAACTACGGCCTGATTCAGGGCGGGGCGACCTCGACGGTCAATGCCACCAGCAGCGCGCGCAATGAAGGTAAATTACTGAATAGCGGTCAGCTGACGCTTACTACACCGCAACTGACTAACAGCGGCTGGTTGCAGGCGACCACGCTAATTCTGAATGCCGCTAATGCAACTAACAGCGGCACCTTACTGGCGGAGCAGCAGGGCACGCTGACCGGTAATACGCTGACTAACCAGGGCGCGACCCAGGCCGCTAATCTGGCGGTCAATTATCAGCAGCTAACCAACAGCGGCACACTGCTGGGCAATAGCCAGCTAACTGTGACGGCGGCACAGGTAACGCAGCAGGCGGCGGGCAAACTGTTTAGCGGCGGTAATCTGCTGCTGGCCAGCAACGGTTTCGACCAGCTGGGTCAGGTGGTGGCGCTGGGCGATGCAACCCTGAAGCTGGTCAATGCCTTTACCGGCCGTGGCACTGTCGCTGCCGGGAATCGCCTGACGGTCAGCAGTGATGGCAATTTGCTGAATAGCGGCGTCATGCAGGGGCAGGGACTGACGTTAACCGCTGGCGGCACGCTGACCAATAACGGCCAGCTTACCAGCGGCATTGGCGACAGCGCGTTCAGCGGCAGCCAGATTGCGATGAACAGCGCTGGCTCATTGCAGGGCGGCGGTAATGTCTCGCTGACCAGCCGGGGCAATATCACGCTCAATGGTTTTACCGGCACCAAAGGCACCATGACGCTGACGGCGCCGGGCAGCATTATCAATACCGCACTGCTGTATGCCGGTAATCATCTCTATCTGCTGGCGAACAGTATTAAAAATCAGCGCGGCGATATCCTCGCCGGTAATAGCTTATGGTTACAGCGCGATGCGGCGGGTAACGCCAGTACAGAAGTGATCAATACTTCCGGCACCATTGAGACCAATAACGGCGATATTACGATTAAGACCGGGCATTTATTGAATACGCGGGAAGGATTGAGCGTTACCTCAACAGCGCAAAAAGCATCTGATGTGCCAGAGGGAACAGGTGCGGCTACCGTGGATGTCCGTTTGGGAGACCTGGATGAAAGTGAGCTGGGTTACAACCTCAGGACACGCGAAAGTGGTGGGAGTGAAGCTAACGGCGCTGGCAAGCACGAAATTAGATATTACACTCTGGCGCCGAATGAACTGGGAGCTGTGAAACGTTATTTGTCGGAAATTTTAACTCTCGAAGTGACTGCAACAGGCGGTAGTGGACGTATTGCCTCAGGACGTAACTTAGATATTACTGCCACAACACTGGATAACCAGGCCAGCGCCATTCTGGCTGATAAAATGATTACGTTACGAGGCAGTTCACTAAATAATGCATCCTGGTTGAACAGTGTTCGAAATACATATTTAACTTATCAGTTTGATGGCCAGCCAGCGACATACGAACTGGATGAAGATCATGGGATGACCTATTTTGCTGGACTGCCGATCGTAACGAATACCCAGGTTCGGGTTAATAATTTAGATTCACATGTCACTTACCGTCTTGCCAGCGCACCTGAGTATGAAACCCTATCGACTGGCGGCAATTATCGTTCTGTTATCCAGGCAGGGGGGACAGTTAACGCCAGTTTCAGCAACAATATCAGCAACACCAGTACCAACGCCAATGCAGGCGGCATCAGCAATACACTCGCCGCACCTTCGCTCAATACGCTGAGTCAGGCTGGAATCAGTGGCGCGCAGCAGAAGCAAGCGCTGTCTGGCAGCGACAAAGTAACGATAGATTCGCCACAGTGGCACGATCAGTTGCAGGATGCGCTACAGATAATCAGTGGTGGCGATCCACTGGCTAATTCGGGTACCTCCGATAATTTGCAGGGAAAATCGGTCGACACCAGTGCTTACCCACTTCCAACCAGTAATAGCGGCTATTTTGTCACCTCGGGCGATCCGAAAAGTCCCTACCTGATTAATGTTAACCCGAAGCTAAATGGTCTGGGGGAATTAGATCAGAACTTATATGGCGATCTGTACAAGTTACTGGGGCAACAACCGACGGGGGCGTCGCAGGAAACCCGCAGCCAGTATACCGATGAGAAGCAATTTCTTGGTTCCGCTTATCTGCTGGATCGCCTGCAACTGAATCCCGAATATGATTATCGTTTTCTGGGAGATGCGGCTTTTGACACGCGCTACGTCAGCAATACCGTGCTGAACCAGACCGGTAGCCGCTACCTTAATGGCCTCGGTTCTGAGCTGGATCAGATGCGTTACCTGATGGATAACGCTGCGGCCACACAGCAATCGCTGGGGTTAGAATTTGGCGTGTCGCTCACCGCCGACCAGGTGGCCGCGCTGGATCACAGCATCATCTGGTGGGAAGCGAGCACAGTCAATGGCGAAACGGTGATGGTGCCGAAAGTTTATCTGTCGACAAAAGATGTGACGATAAATAACGGCAGCGTGATTGCCGGTAATAGTGTGATGCTGGACGCGGGTTCCGTGACCAATACCGGCAGTACAGTGATCGCCGTAAATGATCTGACTGTTGATAGCCATAATAGCGTCAGCAATCTCAATGATGCGTTGGTTAAAGCTGGCGGTAATCTGCAACTGAGCGCGCTGGGCGATATTAATAATATCGGTTCCGCTATCAGCGGGAAAATGGTCGCTCTGGAAAGCACCAACGGCAGCATTAATAATATCACTCAAGCTACGCAGTGGCAGTTAAATAGCTCAGAGGAGGGTGGCGAAAAAGTTGGCCTCAGTCATACCTGGCTGGGTAATAGTGCTGCTATTACCTCGCTGGACAGTCTTACGCTGAACGCCGGGAAAGATATTGCCATTACTGGTGCGCAGATTAAAGCAGGCGGTGACTTACAGATGAATGCCAGCGGTGATATTGCCATCACGGCAAATACCATCAATGACAGTCAAAGCCAGTCTGGATTTGCTTATAACGCGCGGAATCAAGTGCAGAGTTCCAGCAACACCGACGTTAGCCATGAGGGCAGCACAGTTTCTGCTGGTGGCAATATCGGGATAAGTGCCGGGAATAATCTGACTGTCAGCGCCAGCGCGGTGGATGCGGGTAAAAACGCCAGTCTGGCGGCGGGCAATGATCTTAATCTGGAAGCAAAAACTACCCAGCAAGCCAGCAGTAAAGGCCATGCTGAATCACATGCCAGTGGACTGGATCGCACCACCCTGACCAGTGGCGGCGATCTGACATTAAACGCCGGACGTGACCTTACCAGTCAGGCGGCAGCGATGGCGGCGGAAGGGGATGTGGCGCTGCAGGCCGGACGCGATATCAATTTGCAGGCGGTGGCGACCACTTCTGGCAGCAGCTATCACTCGAGCAATAAAACCGAAATCGATGAGTCGGTGCGTCAGCAAGGGACGGAGATTGCCAGCGGGGGTGATATTGCGATGCAGGCGGGCCGTGATATCTCAGCTAAGGCGACGACGGCAAATGCCATTGGTGATTTAGCGCTTCAGGCCGGACGTGATATTGCTATCGGTACGGCGACGGAGAGTGATTACAGTTACGATGAAGAGACCAAAGTTAAGAAAGGCCTGTTCTCGAAAAAAACCACGCACACCATTGTTGAGGATTATGCCACCACCGAACAGGCGTCGTCGCTAAGTGGCAACAAGGTCACTATGGTGGCGGGCAATAACCTCGGTGTGACAGGCTCCAGCGTCGTGGGCGAGGGTGATGTCACGCTGAAAGCGGGCAATAATCTCGTTATCACCGCTGCTACTGAAGAGCAGTCCAGCTATCGCCTGAAAGAAGTGAAAAAGAGCGGCATGTTCAGTGGCGGCGGCATTGGCGTGACTTTCGGTAGCGCCTCATCACGCCAGCAGCTCAATCTTGACGGTACCACCCAGAGCCAGAGCGCCAGCGCGGTAGGCAGTACCGGCGGCAACGTTAATCTGATTGCGGGGGGCAACGCCCATATCAGTGGGTCGGATGTTATTGCCCGTAATGATCTGAATGTGGTGGGGGGATCGGTCACTATTGATCCTGGTAATGATCTCCTAACCCGCAGGCAGGTGATTGAGCAGAAGCAAAGCGGTCTTACCCTGCAGCTGACCAGCCCGGTTACTGATGCGCTGCTTTCACTGGCGAGTACCGTAAAACAGTCATCCGAGGCCGGTGATAGCCGTCTGAAAGCGCTGTATGCGGTGAAGGCGCTGGAAAGTGGCTGGGCGTCAGCGACAGATAAGGAGACCATGAGTTCGGCGGCGGCTATGGCGAAAGGCGATATGGATAATGCCGGGATTAAGATCCAGTTAAGCGTGGGCGCCAGCAAGAGTATATCTACCTCGGAATATGCGCAAAACACGGTTAACGGCAGTACGCTGAATGCAGGTGGTAATGTTGCGGTGGTCGCTACGGGTAGCAATGGTCAGAGTGGTGATTTGAATGTGATCGGCAGTGGAATTACCGGTAAAGATGTGACGCTGGCGGCCAAAAATGATCTGAATCTGGTAGCGGCCAGTAACAGCGCCGAGCAGAAAGGCAGCAATAAAGCCAGTGGCTGGAGTGGTGGGGTACATATCGCCATTGGTAAAGAGACCGGCATCGGTATTCAGGCCAGCGGTTATATGATGAATGGCGAGGAGAACGGTAACACGACAGAATTCGTTAATACCCGTGTTAACGCCAGCGATACGCTGACACTTAGCAGTGGCAACGATACGGTTCTTGCGGGCGCACAGGCGCTGGGTAATCGTATTGTTGCTGATGTTGGCAATAATCTGACAATGACCAGTCTGCAGGACATTGATAACTACCAAAGCAAGCAGACCAGCGTAAGTGGCGGTTTTAGCTTTACCTTCGGGTCAATGACCGGCTCGGCCAGCCTTAATGTCAGCCAGTCAAAAGTGAACAGCGAATACGCCAGCGTAGGCGATCAGAGTGGGCTTTTTGCCGGTGATGGCGGCTATGATATCTATGTGGGTAATCATACCCAGCTGAACGGCGCGGTTATCGCTTCAACTGCCGATGCGGCTAATAATGCACTCTCCACCGGAACGCTGGGATGGGACAGCATAGAAAACTATGCCGATTATCAGGCCAGCAGCTTCTCGGCAGGTGGTTCCGCAGGAACCAGTGGTGGCTCTTTTGCCCCACCGGCTGCGGTACATATCAGTGAAAGCGCTTCAGGCACGACGCGTTCGGCGGTATCTGACGGCAGCATCACCATACGTAATACAGATGCGCAGAGTCAGGATGTGGCGACGCTCAGTCGTGATACTGACAATGCCAACGGCAGCATCGATAAGATTTTCGACAAGGAGAAAGTTGAGAATCAGATGGAGTTTGCGAAGGGCGTGATGCAACTGGCCGGGCAGTTCACCAACGACCTGAGCCGCAATAAGATGCAGGATGCCGAGGCGAAGGCCAGAGCGAAACTCAGTGCGGAAGACCCGGATTTTGCACAGCTCTCTGCAAAGGAACAGAGTGCGCTTATCGGCAAAGATCCTGACTATCAGGAAACAAATAAAACCTGGGGCACCGGTGGCACCTTCGCCATGGCCGGAGCTGCGGTCAGCGCCGCGCTGGGTGGCTTAAGCGCCGGTAATCTTGCCGCTGCTGCCAGTGGAGCAGCGGCGCCTTATCTGGCCAGTGCCATTAAGCAGGCCACCACCACAATTGATCCGGTCACCGGGAAAGAGAGCACCAACGTTGTTGCCAACGCCATGGCGCATGCGGTTGCGGGAGCCGTACTGGCACAGATGGCAGGCAACAGCGCCACAGCGGGTGCGGCAGGCGCTGCCACGGGTGAGCTTGGTGCCAGAGCAATTATTGCGGTAATGTATCCGGGACGTGAAGCGAGCGAACTGACCGAAGAAGAAAAACAGACCGTCAGTGGTCTGTCGCAGCTTGCCGCAGGGATTGCCGGAGGGGTAAGCAGTGACTCCGTTGCTGGCGCTACCAGCGGGCAGATAGCTGGTAAGAATGCGGTGGAGAATAATGCGCTGGGCTGTACGCCTCTCACCTGCAAAACCGGGATCGACCTTAACGGCGGCCCGATGGGCGGTGGTCTTATCTCCGGCGGCGGTGGCGCAGCTATCGGAGCAGTGATCGCTGACGGGCTGTCGGATGATAAGGATGGCGGCCAGCCAAATGCTGGTAAGGATCTGACGGATGCTGAGAAAGCAGAGGTGGGTGGATCGGGTTCAGGTACGCCGGGCGGCTGGGAGCCAGGGGATGATGGACAGGGCAGTCATAAGGAGCTTAGTACTTCTGATCAAAGGTCAGTCAAGTCTCTGGAAGAACAGATTAGGGTTCACGAAGAAAAGCTTGAAGCGTACAAGAATGATCCTGATGCCTTTGATAACAAAGGTTATCTTCAGAATGCACCGAGCGAAGAGGTCAGACAAAATATAATCAATGGCCGTATCCGCCATCTTGAACAAGAGATAAAAACGTTCCAGAAAAACATTGGTGAAATTAAAAATGGTAAGGGTTGAATATGGAAATAGATCTTGATGTTCTGGAAAGTGCGGTGCAAAAGATATTCTCGGACATGCGTTCACAAGGTGTTAACAGTGTGCCTTTGGAGGCTGATTTTTACTGGAATATCCCTTCAGAGGCGCTTTACGACCCTTACAATAAGCCAGCAGATCTGGATATAGGGCAGTTAGAAGAAGACTATGAAAACCTTGTTCAGACAAGTAAGAGAGATCTTTTAATAGGTTATAACTTAAAAAATATCTCAGTATTACTTCGATACCTATCAGAAAAACATCCATCGTAAAGAAAACCCTCGGCCATCGAGCCGGGGTTTTACGTTATTAGCCTACCGGATGGTTATCTGCCCCGGCTGCGCGATCACTTCTATCTTTTGCCCGATCTCAAATCCAAATTTATCCATCGCGTGGATCTCGGGCTGACTGCGTAAACTGTCGCTAAGCCTAAGTAAGTCATATGCAGTTGAATCAGATATCACCCTTGATGCTGCGCGGGATATCACGCTACAGGCGGCCAAAGATAGCCAGAAACAGGAGGGGAGTAATTCCAGCAAAGGCGGGTCCATCGGCATTGGCCTGACTGCGGGACCCGGCGGAACCGGCCTGACGATTTCGGCCAGTATGAACGCCGCAAAAGGCAATGAGAAAGGCAACAGCACCAGCTGGAACGAAAGCACCATTGATGCAGGCAACCAGGCAAATCTTATCAGCGGTCGTGATACCACACGGAAAGGCGCACTGGTCAATGGCGACAGCCGAATAAATCAGCAGTTGATGATAAAGCACGACTCTGAAATACTAACAGATAATAACTGTTAGTAATCGAGGCGGAGAAAGCATCATGCCAACCAGTGTAGCCCTTAGTCCCTACTTCGAAGCATTCATCCGGGAGCAAATCGATAGTGGACGCTATAACAACACCAGCGAGGTTATCCGTGCCGGACTGCGTGCGCTTGAGGAACGGGAACAACAGCTGAAGCTTGAAGCGTTACAAAAAGCGGTCAGCGCAGGGATCAATAGCGGTGAAGGCAGGGATGCTGAAGAAGTATTCGGTCGTCTGTCACGTAAGTATCGCCGTATGGCCGAAGGTGACTAAAAAGCATGAAGCTGAGTGTATCGCCACTGGCCGAACAGGATATAGAAGCCATCGGTGACTATATCGCACAGGATAACCCGGTAAGAGCAGTCGGTTTCACCGAAGAGCTGTACCAGCAATGCCTGCTAATAGGTGAAACGCCGGTGCATTATCGGCAAAGGCCTGAGCTGGGAAGACATATCAGAAGCTGTGCTTACGGGCGTTATCTTATTGTGTTCAGTGCTCGTGATACGGAAGTAAGAATTGAACGGGTACTGCACGGAGCCAGAGATATCAACAACCTGTTCCAGGAACCACCAGAAAGCTAACTGGTTATCTGTAAGCCTCTTTGGTTTGCCGCCGAGGAGTAAAACAAAATGGACAGCGGACGTTCCAGCCTAAAGGGCAGCAGCAATAATAACGGCAGCAGTACTGATGTGATGTATGGAGTCTGGCTCCTTAAAACAGTAGAAAAATGCGCGTCGGGGCAAAACGCTGCGGTGCCGAAAATGCACGGGCGAAAACTTGCTGCAAGCTGCTGACTGCACAGGGAAATGCGGTGTACGGCGGCTGACTCCGCAACGGAAGATGTTGTTGTGGAGAATAATGCGCTGGGCTGTACGCCTCTCACCTGCAAAACTGGGATCGACCTTATGCAAACATCACTGGCTACCTGAACTGATGCGACACACGCTTCTGGTACGTAAATACGATTTGGATGAGATCACAAAAACCATCACAAATTATACAGATCAATGCGAAGATAAAGACTGGATGGAAATAGCGCAAAAAATCTTCCGTGTCTTTGCCTGGGAATATGAAGACTATCAGCCTTATACGACAAATCCCGACGACTAAGCCGGGATTTTACATGCTCAGCCGGGTGTCGCCAGCCGGATGATCATCTCTCCCCGCCTGGTCTCAAACCCCAGTGCCGCCATCAGATAGCTCTTAAAGATAGTGGGCGCGGTTGGGGTAGTAGTAAGAGATAATTTTACGGGATTAATAAATCTGGGGTTATGCCAGTATGTTATTTAACTTCTATCGTTAATATGAAATATCTATTAACCTGGTGTTTATGAAAACGCCTGAAAAAAATCATATTTTTCTACGGCATTTCTCACGAATATATAAATTGCGCCTTTGTTTTTATTTTCTTCCTGGTTATTTTTACCACCGCTCTAATGCAAGGCTTTTCTGCTGAAAGCCAGGTAATGTCAAACGGAATGACGGGACGAAGTAACATGGCCATCACCTCTACACCACATGATACGGTGTTTAAACAATTTCTCTCTGACCCGGCAATAGCCAGATATTTTCTGCAGGCTCATCTGCCAGCTGCTTTTTTACGGCGTTGCAATCTGGATAGCCTGCAGCTGGCGTCAGGCAGTTTTATCGACAATAACCATCGGGAACTTCGCGCGGATATCTATTACTCAATGAAAAGTACTAGTGGAAACGGTAATATTTATTGCGTGATTGAACATCAGAGTTCACCCCACAGACATATGGCTTATCGGCTGTTGCGCTATGTTGTTGCCGGGATGCAGCCCTGGTACGATGCCAGACGCAAGTCATTACCGCTGGTTATTCCGATTGTTTTCTATCATGGGCGTCAAAGGCCCTATCCACATTCACGCTATTTGCGAAAGACTACTAATGAGCCGGAATTGGTGATGGGACTGCATGACACCTGTTTTCTGCTGGTGGATATTTCAACCATTCCCGATGATGAAATTATCAGTCATAAAGGGTTGGCACTGCTTGAGTTTATGCAGAAGAATATTTTTGCGCGAGATCTGTCGGTACACTTTGAGCAGCTGGTTATGCTACTGGAAAGCAATATGAATACGGAGGCACAGCGCGCTGCGGCGATTAAATATATACTACGGGCAGGAGACACAGCAGACACAACATCATTTATCCATATGCTGGCGAAACGTTTACCACAAGACAAGGAGTTAATTATGACTATGTCGCAGAAACTGGAGCTGAAAGGGCGTCAGGAAGGGCGTCAGGAAGGCGTGCTTAAAGTTGCCCGTGCAATGCTCCGGGAAGGAATGAAAATGTCTACCGTGATGAAAGTAACCGGTCTGACAAAAGCCGATCTTAAACGACTCGGTCATTGATAACTGTTAAAGGTGGCATATCAGCCCGTACCATTCACTGCCACCTTCACTATCCGCCACGACAATCCCGCCGCCATTATCTATAATAGTTCCCTTCTAACCCCAAATGGCCTGTAACAGATCGTGGCAAAATACCAGCAGTTGGTGCATCAGATACGTGCGCAGATTGAAGCAGAAGTGTGGCAACCTGGCGAACGCCTGCCTTCATTGCGCGAGCAGGTAGCGCTTAGCGGCCTGAGCCTGATGACGGTGATGCATGCTTATCAGGTGCTGGAGAGTCAGGGCTGGATCCTGTCGCGTCCGCAATCTGGCTACTATGTGGCGCCGCGCGCAGAGTTCCTGAGCCAGCCGGTCAGCCATCAGAAGGTGCAACTGGCGGAAACCGTTGATATCAATGCCTTTATCTTTGATGTATTACAGGCCTGCCGCGATCCTGCGATTATGCCGTTTGGTTCCGCTTTTCCCGATCCGGAGCTGTTTCCGCAGCGGCAGCTGATGCGCTCGCTTAATAGCGTGTCGCGCACGCTCACCTCCGCCGATGCGATTAATAACCTGCCGCCGGGTAATGAAGCGCTGCGCAAAATGCTGGCGCAACGCTATGCCCAGCAGGGCGTTACCGTATCACCAGATGAAATTGTGATTACCAACGGCGCGATGGAAGCGCTGAACCTTAGCATGCAGGCAGTGACCGAACCGGGTGACTGGGTAGTGATTGAGAACCCTTCATTTTACGGCGCGTTACAGGCGATTGAGCGGCTCAAACTCAAGGCGGTGGCCATTGCCACCGACCCGCAGCATGGTATGGATCTCGATGAGCTAAGAAGGGCGCTGGCGCGCTGGCCAGTCAAAGCCTGCTGGCTGATGACCAACCAGCAGAATCCGGTAGGCTTTACACTGACGGCGGAAAAAAAACAGCAACTGGTCGCGCTGCTGGCGGAATATAACGTGGCGCTGATTGAAGATGATGTTTACAGCGAGCTCTATTTTGGCGGCGAAAAGCCGTTACCGGCAAAGGCGTTCGATCACGCCAGCAATGTGCTGCATTGTTCTTCATTCTCGAAAAATCTGGTCGCCGGTTTCCGTGTCGGCTGGGTGGCAGCGGGCAAACATGCCCAGCGCATTCAGCGTTTACAGCTGATGAGCACCCTGTCGACCAGTACGCCGATGCAGCTGGCACTGGCCAACTATCTTGGCACACGCAGTTACGACAGCCATCTGCGCAAGCTGCGTCAGCTGCTGGAGCAGCGTAAAAATCTGGCGCGCCAGTCGTTAAAACGCCACTTGCCGGATGGCACGCGGATTAACGATTCGCGTGGTGGCTATTTTCTCTGGATTGAGTTGCCGAAGCAGGTCAATGCCACTGAGCTTTATTACCAGGCGCTAAGCCACCAGATCAGTATTGCGCCGGGCAGCATGTTCTCGTCAGGCCAGCAGTATACGAACTATTTTCGTTTTAATGCGTCGTGGGCATGGGATGATGCGCAGGAAACGGCAGCGGCGACGCTTGGCGGCCTGATAGCCGCCATGATGTGATTTAAACTGTGGCCGCCGGGGTGTTGCCCCAGGTCAGAGAATAGACGTCATAAAAATCCACTTCGCCTTTCTTCGATAGCAACTGGTTAATGCCGGCTTTGACATTTTCCGGGGTGGCGTGATGGTTAAGGATCTCGGTGATCGCCTTATCAGACAGGGTGCGCACATAATACCATTCGCCGTAATAACAGACGCGCAGATCGTGCAGGTGGTCGATATCCTCAAAGCGATATTTCGGATTAATATCCAGCAGCATCAGCACGCTCATCACCAGGATAAACACCGTTGCGCCCCAGAATGCCGGCCAGCCAAGAAAATCGGTGGTAAAGATCAGTACCACGGTCAGGGCGTAACAGATATACATCGACAGCCACAGGCCAGGATGGGTTTTAAGAAAGTTAAAGCTGAAGCGAGGTTTATTGTCGCGCTGCTCTTCACGATTGAGTACGTCGATCTCACGCTGCAGGATCTGTTTTATTTCGTTCATTATTCACCTCGGTGCACAAACTCCAACCAGAGTAAAATTAGAACACGTGGCGCCAGATAATAACAGACACAGTTATGGCTCATTTTTCTATAACAGTTACTGCAGGTGGCGCAAAATGCTACTCCTGGACGTGCTGGCGATCTTTTGCCGCGGCGTCGCCATCCGGGCCATCTTCCGGTTCAGCTGGCTGGCTATCACTCCGACGCAGTATCAGGCTGGCGACCATCATTGCCGCCGGGATCGGCAGCAGAGTGACGAGGAATTTGAGTACTACCAGCACATTGGTCAGCATCAGCTGACCAGGCGCGCTGTTTTCACTGAGCTGCATCGCAATCTGATTGATCGACTCAATAGCGTCCTCGATCAGCTGCTGATAGTAAGAAAAGAAAAATGCTACGGTAAACACACTGGTCACCAGACCCGTCGTCAGGGTGGCATCTATTAAACGCGGGCGCCTCCTCTTGACGCGCGCCCGCGCCTCACACCGTTTGCTAACATCAGGCTTTTCACTTTTATCACCACTACTGTTACCTGACATCATTACGTCCTCAAACGTTAAACTCCTTCGCCAGACCGTAATAATGCTGAAAAGTATTCAGTAGTAATACGCGTGGATTTAAAACTTTGGTTGCCAGCGGTGATGATAAAAATCTGACGATTTTTATCAATCAATCTGAAATTGTACCGGTTTTAACGTGACAAACAGGTGCGCCTTATCATTCAACTCCGCAGGGAATGTATTTGTCTGCATTAAATAGGATGCTTATGTAACATGCAATACCGTTTCGCTTATTAATGAATTAATTTTTATTTTATGAGATAATTAATATTAATTTATAACTGCATGATTTTATTGAATTAAAGCTTTAATTTTCCATTAATTCTGGTTATGAAATTAGTCATGAGTATATACTTGTGAGATGTTTTAACGGCAGCTGGTAATATTTAAAGCTACAGGGTGGAGGATTATTGTTATGGATTGGATTGGGGGTTTTCCCGATAAAAAACATGGCGATTATATTGCTAAAGCACCATCCAGTGTCAGTCTGTTCTCGCTGGCCAGCCGGCTGGCTCAATTCAATGTTCCGGTATTGATTACCGGTGAAACCGGTACCGGAAAGGAGTGCGTGGCGAGATATATTCACCACGCCGCTTTTGATCAGGCAGCACCCTATGTTGGGGTTAACTGTGCGGCGATTCCGGAGAATATGCTGGAAGCCGCTCTCTTTGGCTATGAAAAGGGCGCTTTTACAGGTGCGATTAACAGTCAGCCGGGAAAATTTGAGCAGGCAAATGGCGGAACATTATTGCTGGATGAAATCGGCGATATGCCACTCTCATTGCAGGTTAAATTACTGCGCGTGTTACAGGAGCAGGAAGTTGAGCGACTTGGCAGCTATAAAAAAATCTCTCTGAATATCCGGCTGATCGCCTCGACCAATAAAGATCTCGGTGTGGAGATCGCTGAAGGGCGCTTCCGCCTGGATCTCTATTATCGGCTTGCGGTGGTGCCGATTCATATTGCACCGCTGCGTGAGCGTAAGCAGGAGATTATTCCACTGGCCGAATTCTTTATGCACAAATATCGTCAGTTGCTGCCACAAACGCCGACGCTAACCGATGACGCCCGCCTGCTGCTGGAAGGTTATCACTGGCCTGGTAATGTACGCGAGCTGGAAAATATCGTTCAGCGCGGGCTGATTATGAGTGTCGATGGCAAGCTAAACGCCGCGTGCTTTGGTCTGCAACTTTCAGGTGAGTTAGTGTCGGAGGTGATGCTGAGCAGCGGTATGCCGGGGGAACTGAGCGGCAAAATTTCGATCAAACAGCGTGGACGTATCGCCGAGTTTCAATACATCGTCGATCTGCTCAATCACTATCAGGGAAATAGAGCAAAAACCGCTGAGTTCCTCGGCATTACACCGCGGGCGCTGCGTTACCGGCTGGCCTCTATGCGCCAGCAGGGGTTTAATCTGGGATGAACAGTCGACACTCATTTATCGTAACTCAATATCAATCCTGACGGCATAACCACCACCCGACGATTTTCAAACTCAAAACCATTCAGCGTTGC
The DNA here is from genome assembly GCF_017875465.1 of Winslowiella toletana. Lineage (NCBI taxonomy): Bacteria > Pseudomonadati > Pseudomonadota > Gammaproteobacteria > Enterobacterales > Erwiniaceae > Winslowiella > Winslowiella toletana. The sequence goes on along the minus strand of NZ_JAGGMQ010000001.1, from coordinate 1,569,196 downwards.
GCCGTTATGCGCCATAAAACTTAAAACATTCTGCACCAGTCGATGACCTTGCGGGTTGGCATAGTAGAGTGGCTGATAACTGTAAAGTAAGCCGGCAGGAGTGCGGTGTTGCAGCTGCATCTTTATTCTGCTGCTGAAGCGGTTATCATCAGGGCTGGTGAGGGTGATAAACACCACCCCGCCGCGCACTTCAAAGCGCGGATTGTAAAGCTCACGTTTATTGCCCAGTAAATCGTAATAGCCCAGCTGAAGATTTTCGCTGGTGATCTGCGGTAAAAAAATATTGCTGGTATTGGTCGCTGGCAGCGAACGGACCAGCATTGCCAGCAACAGAATCAGAAATACCAGTACCATCAGGCTAATTGACGCAAACTGCCATTTCATTAAGTTTTCGCTCCGTTTCATCGAAAATCAGGGAATTAAGCTGAGTGATATCCTGCCGCCAGTGAAAGAGATTCATTGCCAGCTGACGTTGATCGCAACGACTGCGTAAACTGATTGTCAGGTTGAGCAAGGTAATCGATGAGTGAAAATAGATATCCATTTTCACCTGTCGCTCTTTGAGAAGGTGATCGAGCTTTAATAGTGTGGCGCCCATGATGCTATTTAACTCTTCACGTGTTCCTTCATTACCAGGATTAAATTGCTCTAATTGCAGCAGCCGAATCTGGCGGTAAACCCCGGCCTGATATTCTGTAAAGCGCGGTTGCGGCGTATGATCGTTAAGCCAGATTACGGTGGCTAAGGTCAGCACGATAATCTGTAACAGAAAAATCCCCTGCCACAAACGACGCGAATGTTTACCGTGTTGCGTGGCAGACTGTTGTTCGTTTTCCGGCAGTGGTGCTGCCATCCACTCCTCCGCCGGTGAGCTTTCCGCTGGCGGCAATCTTTCTGGCTCCTCGCCAGCAATCCGCTCTTCACCGTTTTCTGACGGTTCATGCTGCGGATCTTTTTCATGGCGACGAAAATGACAAAAGGAGGCATCCAGCATATAGCCTTTTTTCGGAATGGTTTTAATAATGCGCTGCTGTTTACCGTCATCTTCCAGTGCCACACGCAGCGCATGAATGGCATTCGGTAAGCTGTTACTGCCAATCACCCGGCGTTCCCACACCAGCGTATTCAGCTCTTCACGTGTAAGAATCTGGTCAGCATGCTTGATCATCACAATCAGTAATTTCAGCTGATATTCACCCAGCCGCCGCTGTTCACCACTCTGCTGGTGAATTAATGCGCCTGCGCTGATATCGATAAGCCAGTTGTTAATGACACATTCGGCATTTATGCCGGTCCGCAAGGTTGAAATACTTAGCATTGCTATAATGAATCACTCAAAAATGCGCCTGATGTAATTAAAGCAAGAAAAATCTTAATCCGCCAGGGCTGAAGATTAATTCACTTGCCGTATATTGTTTATATTTAGCGCAGGGTTATTGCGCCATTTAACCTATTCTGAAACGCTTTAAGAGTAAAGGGCATTTTTTTGATGTTTCGGACTTCTCTTTTTTTAATAACAGCTTATATATCAAGGCATTTTAAAAGGCACTGTTCAATAATGTTAAAAAATATTAATAACTTTTAAATGATATTATATTTACATAAATGGTTTTAACTTTCCGTTTAAGATTGGTTTATTTTACGTTGCGCTTATTTCCGTTTCAGGGAGGTTAACTTCCCCTGGAGCGGAAGAGAAATTTCCTATGGTTTTGCCATCAGGCTGGTTTTATTCTGTTTTAAATCCTGGCATGCGCTTTGCTATATAACTGGCCTGGCATTTGCCTGGATGGTGATAAGTTGCCTTTTGCGGACGTATTAATTTATGGAATGATTTTCTGATGATTATTTAGCATGAGCGTATTTAACGATATTACCACTCTTACACCAGCAGAAGAGAGTCACTATTTACAGCAGTGGTTGCCATTAGTTAAAGGTGTGGTGCGCCAGCTCCTGATGCAGGCCGATAGCGTCATGGGACGCGACGATTTGGAGCAGGTGGCATTAATCGGGTTGCTGGACGCGCTGCGCCGTTATGGTCGTCCCGACGAGCAGTTTGCCTGCTACGCCTTACAGCGCGTCCGCGGAGCGGTGCTCGATCAGTTGCGGCTGCACGACTGGCGCCCGCGTCGTTTGCGACAGAAAACGCATAAAATCAACGATGCAGTACGCGAACTGACGCGCAAGCTGGGTTATCAGCCCACCGAGGAGGAGATCCGTACTCATCTGGGCCTGAGCAGCAAAACATTCCATGAATATCTGCTGCTGGAAACCGCCGGCAGCATGGAAAGCTTTGACGATCTGCTGCTGGTTGACGGGCTGGGTTCGGCATTACAGGGACGGATTATGGAGGAGGAAATTGAGGTTCAGCGCACCTTTATGCTGGCGCTCAGTTCACTTGATGAGCGTGAGAAAGTCATTCTGATGCTCTATTACCAGAAAGAGATGAGTCTGAGGGAAATAGCGTTAATGCTGGATTTAACAGAGGCGCGCATTTGCCAGCTGAATAAAAAGATCAGTGAAAAAATCAGAAAATTCTTCTGAGTGAAACCCGCATCCGGGCCTGCCCGACAATCAGTTGCTCATGTTTTAGAACTCTGTCATTGGTTCTGCCGGTGAACATCGACACCGGTTTTTTTTGCTTATTAATGGAATTTGACTTAAGTGGATAAAAATTAAGTGATTATGTGATCGTGATGGCCATGATTTGTGTTGCACCTCTGTTAATAACTGCCACACTGAATATATCGGTTTTCTTTTTAACGGGAGAAGTCATATGTTCCCCTCCTCAGGCAATTTGTTATTAATGATGTCATTTGCCGCCGGAACCTTTTCAGCCGGGATCTCTGGCAATCCTCAGCATCTGATGCTGGGAGCGCCAGCCAATGGTGTGCCCAATAATCCCTTGCCGCTGATTATTTATCCGCGCGTGGTGCCGGATGAGATTGAAGATATTGCGGCTTATTTTGAACAGCAGTTTGCTCAACATGGCTGGAGCCCACGCTGGCGTGCGCCGGTGTTTCCTTATACCCATTATCACTCCAACACCCATGAGCTGCTGGGCGTCTGTGAGGGTTGGGCTGAAATCCTGTTTGGTGGCGAGAGTGGTCGTATGGTGACTCTGCGCGCTGGCGATGCGGTACTGATCCCGGCGGGGGTCGGTCATCGACAAGTTGCCGCCAGTGAGGAATTTTTCACCGTTGGCGCCTATCCTCAAGGTATGGAGCCCGATACGTTGCGCGATGACCAAAGTAAAATGGCGCAGGCTATCGAAAATATTCAACGTGTGCCGATGCCGCCAACCGATCCGATTACTGGCGGCGAAGGCGCCGTGACGGAACTCTGGCATCCCATCGCGACCCAGGAACGATTTGCACTGTAATGGTGCGTGAAGTCTCTTTCACCGCATTACCCTTTGACGGGAGCGCACAGCGGCGCTCTCGTTGACATTTCTTACCCTCTCGCAGGGAGCGAATTGACTCGCTCCGCATCAACACCGATATCTGTTGAACTGACTGGCACACTTTGTGCAGTTCAATAGCTGGGTCCACTGACAGCGGTAGGGAAATCATGAATCAAAGCTATGCACTGGCGCCAAATTTTTATGATGAGATGTTGCTGAACGATGGCCAATATCGTCAGCATTACCGCGAATACTGGAACTGGTTAAAGCAGGCTGATAAAGAGGCGATTGCGCGTAAGCGTGAAGAAGCCGAACTGCTGTTTCACCGTGTCGGCATCACCTTTAACGTCTATGGCGATGATGACGGCGCTGAACGCCTGATTCCATTCGACAGCGTACCGAGGATTATTCCCGCCAGCGAATGGGCGATGCTGGATCGCGGGATCCGCCAGCGCGTTCAGGCGCTGAATACTTTTCTGCATGATATCTACCATCAACAACATATCCTGAAAGCGGGCATTATTCCGCCCGAACAGGTGATGGTAAACGATCAATACCAGCCCTGCATGCAGGGGGTCGATCTGCATCGCAATATCTATGCGCATATTGTCGGTGTCGATATGGTGCGCAATAACGATGGCGAATATTACGTTCTCGAAGATAACCTGCGTACCCCGTCCGGCGTCTCCTATATGCTGGAAAACCGCAAAATGATGATGCGGCTCTATCCCGAGCTGTTTGCCCAGCAGCGTATCGCGCCGGTGGAGCGCTATCCTTCGCACTTGCTGCAAACCCTGCGTGAAAGCACGCCGGTTAATGATCCGGTGGTGGTGGTACTGACGCCGGGGCGTTTTAACAGCGCCTATTTTGAACACAGTTTTCTCGCCCAGCAGATGGGTGTGGAACTGGTGGAAAGCGCCGATCTGTTTGTTAAAGATGGCGCGGTGCTGATGCGCACCACCGCCGGGCCGTGCAAAGTGGATGTGATTTACCGCCGCGTGGATGATGCTTTCCTCGATCCGCTGGCGTTCCGTCCGGATTCAATGCTCGGCGTGCCGGGGCTGCTGTCGGTCTATCGCGCCGGCAATGTGGTGCTGGCCAATGCCATCGGCACCGGGGTGGCGGACGATAAATCGATCTACCCGTATGTACCGGATATGATCCGTTTTTATCTCGATGAAGATCCGATTCTGAATAATGTGCCGACCTGGCAGTGCCGACGCCCGGCGGATCTCTCGTGGGTGCTGGCCAACCTGCCCAAACTGGTGGTGAAAGAGGTGCATGGTGCCGGTGGTTACGGCATGTTAATTGGCCCGGTGGCCAGCCGCAAACAGCTGGAAGATTTCCGCGCGCTGCTGCTGGCGAAGCCGGAAAACTATATTGCGCAGAATACGCTGGCGCTTTCCACCTGCCCGACATTTATTGATAACGGTCTGGCGCCGCGGCATATCGACCTACGTCCGTTCGCCCTGAGCGGCGCCGAGATGCGATTGGTGCCTGGTGGTCTTACCCGCGTCGCGTTAAGCGAAGGCTCGCTGGTGGTCAACTCCTCACAGGGTGGCGGCACCAAGGATACCTGGGTTCTGGAGGATGACGCATCATGCTAAGTCGCACAGCCAGTGGGCTTTACTGGATGGCACGCTACCTGGAGCGCGCGGAGAATATCGCCCGTATTCTCGATGTCACTAACCGCCTGACGCTGATGCCGGTCCGCGGCAGTCACGAAGATGAACTGCTGGTGCCGCTGAGCCTGACCGGCACCAAAGCGCTGTTTGATAGCCTTAGCCTGCCACTCACCATGCCGGAGCTGTTTAAATTCTTTGTACTGGATGAGCGCAACCCGAGCAGTATCTTCAGCTGTCTGCAGGCAGCATGGAACAATGCCCATGCGGTGCGCGGCAGCCTGTCATCAGAAGTGTGGGAAAGTATTAATTCCAGCTGGATCGATATGCGCAATATCCGCCGCAAAGGGGTAGTGAATGCTGATGCCGACAGCTTTTTTGACTGGGTGAAGGAGCGCTCGCATCTGTTTCGCGGCGCGATGTTTGGCACTCTGCTGCGCGGTGATGCGATGTCGTTTATTCGCCTTGGCACCCTGCTGGAGCGCTGTGACTGCACCGCGCGTCTGCTGAATATTAACCAGTATCTGCTGGAGAAGCATGACGATTCGGTGCGGGAATACTATCGCCTCGATACCCTGCTGCGTGCGGTGTCAGCGCGTGAAGCCTATAACGCCATTTTTAAACAGCAGCTGATGGCGGAAAACGTCAGTGAGATGCTGATTCTGCGCAATGAAAGTCCGCGCTCCCTGCGCGCCTGCATTGAAGAGATTGATAATCAGCTGGGGCTGATTGGCAGCAGCGGCGACGATCGGCCGCGCTATCTGGTCAGCGTGCTGCATGCGGAAATGCGTTTTACCAGTTACGCCACCCTGACCAGTGACGGATTACATCGCTGGCTGGACCGTTTTCTCAGTGATATCAACACCCTCGCCATAAGTATTAACCTGACCTATCTGGAGGCAAAATGAGGCTGAATATTGAGCATAAAACCGCTTATACCTACGAAAGTCTGGTAAAAAGCAGTACGCAATATCTGCGTCTGACGCCCCAGGATTCGGTACACCAGCATATTATCTCCTGGCAGCTGATTCTGCCGGAAGATGCGATCCGCACTACCGACACTTATGGCAATGTGCTGCATGTGCTGACCATGGACAAACCGCATCAGCTGCTGGAAATTGAGGCGCGCGGAGTGGTGGAGATCTACGATGAAGTGGAAATGGCGCCCGATCCGGAGTGCCTCCTGTCGCCGCTGATCTTTCTGCGCTTTAGCCCGCTGACGCAGCCCGACGCGGCGATCCGTGATTTTGCCCAGCGTTACTGGCGCGCTGAGGCGCCGCTGGAGAGTCTGGAAACGCTGATGGCTGAACTGCTGCTGAAAATGCCTTATCAGCCGGGCAGCACCACGGTGACCGATAACGCAGCGAAAGTATTTGCCGCCGGGACCGGGGTTTGCCAGGATCACAGTCATGTATTTTTAGCCTGTTGTCGTAGCTTAAGTATCCCGGCTCGCTATGTCAGTGGATACCTTTATACTGACAACGTCGAACATGTCGCCACTCACGCCTGGGTTGAAGTCTGGCTTGATGGCAGTTGGCACAGCTTTGATATCACTAATAATACCCGCAGTTTACGACAGCATCTGAAACTGGCCGTCGGCGTCGATTATCTTGATGCCTGTCCGGTGCGGGGGATGCGTCTGGGCGGCGGCGGTGAAGATATGCTGGCAATGGCTGCAGTGCAGAAGGCGCACCCGCAGTAGAGATCCATTTATCGGGCGTTTTTATGACTTATTGTGTGGCAATGCGGCTGTCATCAGGGATGATCTTTGTTTCCGATACGCGCACGAATGCGGGTGTCGATCATATCTCTTCATTCCGTAAACTTCATGTCTTTCAGCAGGATGATGAGCGAACGCTGGTGCTGCAAAGCGCCGGTAATCTGGCGACGACGCAAAGCGTGCTGAGTCTGCTGCGGCGTGACTGCGGCAGCGCGGAAAAAGCCAATCTGATGAGCTGCAGCAATATGTACGATGTGGCGCTGCTGGTGGGCGATATGCTGCGCGACGTGCTGAAACGTGATGGCGAAGAGTTTAGCGGTACGCTGCTGCTCGGCGGGCAGATTAAGGGCGAAGAGCCGCGTCTGTTCCAGATCTACCCGCAGGGCAATTTTATCGAAGCCAGTGTTGATACGCCGTACTTTCAGATTGGTGAAAGCAAATATGGCAAGCCGATTATCGATCGCGTGTTGCGTTACGATACGCCGCTGGACCAGGCGATGCAGTGCGCGCTGATTTCGATGGACTCCACCCTCGCCAGTAATATTTCGGTCGGTCTGCCGCTGGACGTGATGTTTTATCACAGCGATACCTTTAGCGATGGCGAGCAGTACCATATCACTGAGCAACATCCCTACTATTCACAAATCCGCCAGTTATGGAGCAAAGGGCTGCTGAGCGTGTTTTCTCAGCTACCGCCGTTGCAGTTGTAGACAGGACGGGCGGCGTGCTCGCCGCCATTTTGTGACCTCAGCCACTCCCACCAGTTTTTAACTCCATGAATATTTTACTAAAATTATAATCATTACCCTCAGGCTAATGTTCCGTCGCGCTGCTTGATTGATGCCGCCTGGTCAACTTCTTACACTTAATCTCAGTCAGGTTATTCACAGAACTGAATTGAATCAGGAGGTTAACCATGTTGCCTGGACAAGCGTCTCCACGTGTCTGGGATACGCGCCGCAGCGAAAAGCGACGTCGCATCGCATCCCTGAATTTACAGGGAAAAGTCTTACCCACTGCCGATTTACCGGCTTTACTGGAAAAACTGATCGCCCCCGGCGATCGGGTGATCCTCGAAGGTAATAATCAGAAACAGGCCGATTTTCTTTCTCGCATGCTGGCGGAAGTCGATCCGGCGAAAGTACACGATCTGCATATGATTATGCCGAGTGTCGGGCGCAGTGAGCATCTGGATATCTTCGAGAAAGGCATTGCGCGTAAACTCGATTTCTCCTTTTCTGGTACGCAGAGCCTGCGTATCTCGCAGCTGCTGGAAGATGGCGTGCTGGAGATCGGCGCGATCCACACCTATATCGAACTCTATGCCCGTCTGTATGTCGATCTGATCCCCAATGTAGCGCTGGTGGCGGGCTTTAAAGCTGACCGCAAAGGCAATCTCTACACCGGAGCGAGCACCGAAGATACGCCCGCACTGGTGGAAGCGGCGGCTTTCCGTGATGGCCTGGTAATTGCGCAGGTCAACGAGCTGGTGGATGACGAGAGCGATCTGCCGCGCGTCGATATTCCCGGCTCCTGGGTCGATTTTGTGGTGGTGGCGGACAAGCCATTCTTTATCGAACCGCTGTTTACCCGCGATCCGCGCATGATCAAACAGGAACATATCCTGATGGCGATGATGGCGATTAAAGGCATCTACGCTGAGCATCAGGTGCAGTCGCTGAATCACGGCATTGGCTTTAATACCGCAGCAATCGAACTGCTGCTGCCGACTTACGGCGAGCAGCTGGGTCTGAAAGGCAAAATCTGCCGTCACTGGACGCTTAATCCGCATCCAACGCTGATCCCCGCCATTGAAAGCGGCTGGGTGGAGAGTGTCCACAGCTTTGGTAGCGAGCTGGGGATGGAAAACTATATCGCCGCGCGTCCTGATGTGTTCTTCACCGGATCCGACGGATCGATGCGATCGAATCGCGCCTTCTGTCAGCTGGCCGGGCAGTACGCGGTGGATATGTTTATCGGCTCGACGCTGCAAATCGATGGCTACGCCAACTCCTCAACCGTGACCCGTGGACGCCTCTCCGGCTTCGGCGGTGCGCCAAATATGGGCCACGATCCGCATGGTCGTCGCCACGCGACTCCCGCCTGGCTGGCGATGATCGACAAACCCGATCCGATGGTTCGCGGTCGCAAGCTGGTGGTGCAGATGGTGGAAACCTTCCAGGCCGGGGTTAAGCCGACCTTTGTCGAAAAACTCGATGCGGTTGAAGTAGCGAAAGCGGCGGCAATGCCGCTGGCGCCGGTGATGATCTACGGCGATGACGTTACCCATGTGCTGACCGAAGAGGGAATTGCCTACCTCTATCGTGCGCAGTCGATGGAAGAGCGTCGCGCCATGGTGGCGGCGGTAGCGGGTATTACCGATATCGGCCTCGGCGTTGATGCTGGTCGTGTGGCGCAGCTGCGTCGTGAAGGCAAAGTGGCGTTCCCGGAAGATCTGGGGATCCGCCGTACCGAAGCCAGCCGTTCATTGCTGGCGGCCGGTAGTGTGGCGGATCTGGTCGAATGGTCCGGCGGTTTATATAACCCGCCAGCGAAATTCCGGAGCTGGTAATGAAGCTACAACCTGGTTTTTCCACCACTGACGCCGAGCAGAGCGCCGGGTATTTAGCCCGAGTGGCGACGGCGTGTCTGATTGCGGAAGCCCGCCTCAGTCCGAAACCCGGGCTGGTGGATGCTCGCGGCAATGGCGCGCATCAGGATTTAACTCTGGCGCTGATGGAACGTTCAGCCCACAGCCTGACGCCAACTTTTTATCACCTGGCGCTGCACAGCTGGCAACGCCGTGCGGATATCGCGCTGCGTCAGCAGGCAGGAAAACTGGGGCGCGAGGGGGAGGCCAGCATGATGGCGGCGACCGCCGGGGTGAATACCCATCGCGGCGCCATCTGGGCGCTGGGTCTGCTGGTATCGGCGGCGGCGATGCATGCTGGTATCGCCACTGCTGCGCAGCTTACCGACAGCGCCGCCCGTCTGGCGCGGCTGCCTGATGAGGCGGCGCCGAAGTCATTCAGCAAAGGTCTGCGCGCCACCCGGCGCTATCAGGTTCCGGGTGCGCGTGAAGAGGCGCAGCAGCGCTTTCCGCATGTGATGCAGCTGGCGCTGCCGCAGCTGCATTGCAGCCGTCAGCAGGGCGCCAGCGAAGCGGAGGCGCAACTTGATGCGCTGATGGCGATTATGACCTCGTTAAGCGATACCTGCGTGCTGTCGCGTGCCGGACTGGCTGGCTTACAGGCGATGCAGCAGGGCGCGAAGGCGGTGCTGAGCGCTGGCGGCTGTGCGCAGCCTGACGGACGCGCAGCCCTGGCGCAGCTCGACAGTCAGATGCTGGCATTGAATGCCTCGCCGGGCGGCGCTGCGGATCTGCTGGCCGCCACCCTGTTTTTAGACCGAATAACAGAAAATTAATTATCTGAGAGGACGTTATGGAACAAATCACCTTATCGTTTCCGGCCACGCGCACCCTGCAAGGCAGAGCGCTGGCGGGCGTGGTGGGTTCTGGCGATCTGGAAGCGCTGTTTGTGGCGAACACTGACAGCACGCTGCATGTCGCCATTACCACTTCGGTAGACAACAGTGAAGCGCGCTGGCGTGCGCTGTTTGACCGCTTAACCGCGCTCAGCAATCTGCCGGGCGGCACGCTGACGATTCACGACTTTGGCGCCACGCCAGGTGTGGCGCGTATCCGTATTGAACAGGTATTTGAGGAGGCGAGCGATGCGTGACGATCGCAGTTTTATCGAGCTGAAAGCGCGTGAGCGCGCCCGTCAGCTGCTGGATAGCGGCAGCTTCCGTGAACTGCTCGACCCTTTTGCTGGCATCACTTCTCCCTGGCTAAGTGGCCAGGGTATCGTGCCGCAGGCCGATGACGGCATGGTAGTAGCCAAAGGCACAATTAACGGTCAGCCCGCGGTAGTTATCGCTGTTGAAGGGGCGTTCCAGGGCGGCAGTATGGGCGAAGTTTCCGGCGCGAAAATGGCGGCGGCGCTGGAGCTGGCGGCGGAGGATAACCGCAACGGCATTGCCACCCAGGCGGTGCTGTGCCTGGAAACCGGTGGCGTGCGCCTGCAGGAAGCCAACCTCGGGCTGGCGGCGATTGCCGATATCCATGCGGCAATTGTCGATTTGCGCCGTTATACCCCGGTGATCGGCGTGATCGCCGGCACCGTCGGCTGCTTTGGCGGGATGTCGATTGCAGCGGCGTTATGCAGTTATCTGATTGTCACCCGCGAAGCGCGCCTCGGCCTCAATGGCCCGCAGGTAATAGAGCAGGAAGCGGGAATTGATGAGTACGACTCACGCGATCGTCCATTTATCTGGAGTATGACCGGCGGTGAAGTGCGCTATCAGAGCGGGCTGGTCGATGCGCTGGTCGGCGACGGTATCCAGGCGGTGAAACAGGCGGTCAATGCCGCGATTGCCAAAGGGGTGCCGCTACAGCATCGCTCTGATAACTATCACTACTATCTGCCGCTGTTGCAGCGGTTCGATACCAGCAAACAGGCCGACGCGCAGCAGATTCAACAGCTGTTCGCCGACAAGGAGGGTTTATGAGTCATCCAGTCAGTCGCGGTGAACGCTGGCTTTCACTGCTAAGCGCAGGCGGTCAGCGCCTGACAGGTCTCTGCCCGTCAGTACAGGTGGTGGATGGCAGCCTGGCGGGTCAGCCAGCACGATTTATCGCCGTGGTGCCGGATGCGGATAATCACTATCCGCGCGCGGCCAGAGGGGAAGTGGGACTACTGGAAGGCTGGACGCTGGCCAAAGTGGTTAACGAAGCAGTCGTCGCCGACGCCGGGCGTGCGGAAAAACGCATTATCGTGGCGGTGATTGATGTGCCAAGCCAGGCCTATGGCCGTCGGGAAGAAGCTTTTGGCATTCACCAGGCGCTGGCTGGCGCCGCAGGCGCATACGCTAACGCGCGGCTGGCCGGTCATCCGGTGATTGGTCTGATCGTCGGCAAGGCGATGTCCGGAGCATTTCTGGCTCATGGTTACCAGGCTAATCAGCTGATTGCATTTAACGATCCTGACGTGATGATTCATGCAATGGGCAAAGAGTCGGCGGCGCGCATCACCCTGCGCAGCGTTGAGGCGCTGGAGAAACTGGCGGCCACGGTGCCACCGATGGCCTACGACATCGGTAACTATCAGACGCTGGGCTTACTGGACAGCTTGCTGGATATTCAGCACCCCGACCAGCCCACTGAGGCTGATGTTCAGCAGGTAACCGACACCCTGATCGCCGCGGTCAGTCAGGCACGGGCTGGCGATCGCACGCTGTGTCACCGCCTGCGTGGCGCTAACCGACGCAGTTCCGCGCGGGTGCGCGAGCGTATGCGCGCCGACTGGTAAACCATTCCAGGACAAACCTGCCAGGGGTGTCCGTTATGGCCGCCCCTGAAAAAATAATAAATTCATCGCACCTGTGCTTAATCATAACTAATTGTTAACAGGTGATTTATGACTTACGTAATTGTTCATGCCCTTGCACCGATCTTTATTATTATGCTGTTAGGGTTTTATGCCGGTAAGGCGAAAATGGTCGATAACCATAACGTCTCACTGCTGAATATTTTTGTGATGGATTTTGCTCTGCCTGCGGCGCTGTTTGCCGCCACCGTGCAGACGCCGTGGAGCGGCATTGTGCAACAGTGGCCGCTGGTGGTGGTACTGACGCTGGCGATGTGGATCACCTATGGCGCTATCTATCTGCTGTGTACCAAAGTATTTGGTAAAACTCCGCAGGATGCGGCGGTGCTGACCCTGACCGTGGCGTTACCAAACTATGCCGCGCTGGGACTGCCGATTCTGAGCAGCGTGCTGGGCGATGGATCCACCACTTCGCTGTCGGTCGCGGTGTCGATTGCCTGTGGTTCGGTGCTGATGACGCCATTTTGCCTGCTGATCCTCGAACGTGAGAAAGCGTTAAAAGCGGGCGGTCACGCCGGTTCTTCGCTGGCGATGCTGCCGGTGCTGATGTGGCGTTCCGTCACCAAACCGATTGTCTGGGGACCGCTGCTGGGCGTGGTGCTGTCAGCTTTTGGCCTGCGGATGCCGGAGCTGCTGCTGACCTCGATCAAGCCACTGGGTCTGGCCGCTACCGCGGCGGCGCTGTTCCTGACCGGCGTAATTTTGTCGGCGCGCCAGCTGAAAATTAACCGGGTGGTGATAATTGGTAGCCTGGTGACCATGCTGGTTCAGCCGTTTATTGCCTGGGGACTGGTATTTATCCTCGGCATCCATGGCTCGCTGGCGATCACCGCGATTCTGATGGTGGCGCTGTCAGCCGGTTTCTTTGGCGTGGTGTTTGGTAACCGCTTTGGCGTTGAGTCGCCGGATGCTGAAGCCACATTGCTGATTAGCTCGGTGCTCTGTATTGTCACCCTGCCGCTATTTATCTCTCTGACCGCAGGAATCTGAACTGATGTCGCCACGCCCGCACGACCTGATCTGGCTGAATGCCGTTAACGCACTACAGGGAGAGCTGCCAGAGTGGGTCAGCAGCCAGTGGCGCGTCGCGCTGCCGCTGGTGGTGCGCCGTGATAGTCATCCGCAGGGGCTGATTGCGGTTGGCGTGCGTGGCCTGCGCCGCGACCAGCGTGCGGCGGGTTGGGTGGCGCCTGACGCCATTCAGCGCACGTTGACGCCGGAAACGCTGGCCGATGTCCAGCGGCTGCTGCGCTCGCCGTTTGTCTCACAGCAGCCGGTCCAGGCGGCGATTTTGCTGGCACAGCAATCCTGGTCGTGGTCGTGGGGCATTACCGGCAGCTGCGGCTATGCGCTGGCCAGCGAGGTGCCGGTGATGCATGGCGACAGCGATCTCGATCTGCTGATCCGCGCGCCGCAGCAGCTGGCCGCTGAAGAGCTGGCGCGCTGGAGCAGGAGGGTGGCCAGCCTGCCGTGTCGGGCGGACACTCAGGTAGAGACCCCGTATGGCGCTTTCGCCCTTAATGAATGGCTGCGCGATGGCCGGGTATTGCTGAAAACCAATTCTGGCCCGCGCATCACCTCAACCCCCTGGCAGGAGGCCGAATGAAAATCTTATTTACCTTTCCGGGACAGGGGCCGCAGCGTCCCGGCATGTTGCAGAATCTGCCGGATGGCGACAGTTTGCTGGATTGCGCCAGCGATATTCTCGGCGAGGATGCGCGCCAGCTCGATAGTGCTATGGCGCTGCAACATACCCGGGCGGTGCAGCTCAGTTTATTGATCTGCGGTGTGGCCTGGGCGCGGCAGTTAATTGCGCAGCAGGTGACGCCGGATTTTGTCAGTGGTCTGTCAATTGGCGCGTTTCCGGCGGCAGTAGTGGCCGGATCGCTGAGCTTTAACGATGCCCTCAGACTGGTGGCACTGCGCGGTGAACTGATGGAGCAGGCGTATCCGCAGGGTTACGGCCTTACCGCGATTGTCGGTCTGACGCAGAACCAGCTGGAGCCGCTGCTGGGCGCAACCTATCTGGCGAATATCAATGCTGAACAGCAACTGGTGATTGCTGGCAGCGATGCGGAGATGGCGGCAACCGCACAGCGCGCGCTGGCGGCAGGGGCACATAAAGCCCACCGGCTGGCGGTTAGCGTACCGTCCCACTGCGCGCTACTTCAGCAACCGGCGCAGCAGCTGGCGGCGGCTTTCACTGAGGTGAGGTTGCAGCGTCCGCGCTATGGTTATCTCAGTGGTAGCAGCGGCCGGGTGTTGTGGCAACCGGAGCGGATTGCGCAGGATTTAGCGCTGAATATGGCGCATACCGTCTGCTGGCACGAGGCAATGGTCGCCGCCAGCGAGCGCGAAGTCGGGCTGGCGATTGAGATGCCGCCGGGCGCGGTGCTCAGTGGCCTGACGCGCCAGGCGTTTTCCCATGGTGAAGCTATCGCGCTGGAGCAGAGCGGCAGCGAGCTGGCAATTAAACTGGCTCGTCGGGTGCGGGCGTTGCGCTAAACGGGGTATCACGGCTGTACATGCGTCCTTCAGCGACTAACGCCAGCAGGTTAGGGTCATGCTCACGGTTACTGTTAAAGACGATAGCGATGGTTTGTCGCATCTGATACGGTTCGGCCAGCTTCATCAGTTGCACTGAATTTTCATACACCTTTTTCATCCGGCCCGGCACCAGAGTCAAGCCCACACCGGCCTGGACCAGGCTCAGCAGCGAAAAGATGTCATTCACCCGCATCACGATATCCGGCTCAAATCCGGCGGTATGAAAGGCCTCCTGAAAACCGTGCCAGGTGGCGAAGCCCTCCGCCAGCGAGACAAATTTATGCTGGTGAAAGTCGCGCAGATCCGCTTCGCCGCTGAACTGCAGTGCTGAAGTGACAGGAGCGGCGAGAAAAATATCATCTTCAAACAGCGGCAATATCTGATGGCGACGGGAATCGATCTGGCTGTCGGTCAATGACAGTAAAATAGCATCCAGCTGATCCTCTTTCAGCTTATCGAGCAGCATCTGGTTGGAACCCATCACCAGCTCCAGTTCGATATCCGGACGGCGCAGTTTCATCCCCATAATCAGGCGCGGCACGGTTTCCAGCGTCAGTGAGTAGAGTGTGCCAATGCGCATCCGCCCCAGGCCAATGCCTGCGGCATTTCGCGTTTCGGTAATGCCGCACGCCATTACCTCCACCGCATCGATGCTATGCGCCAGCAAGGTATGCGCCGCCGGTAGTGGCACCAGATATCGCCCTTTATGCATAAATAGCGGGCAGCGCATATTCTCTTCCAGCGTGTGCAGCGCGCGATGCACGCTAACGCTGCTCAGGCCAAGCGCTGCGCCGGTACTGGCTATATTGCCACTCGCCATAAATGCGATAAAGATTTCCAGTTTACGGAAAGTTATATCAGTATCGATTTTCATCTGCTGACCTTAAGCTGAAATTAACTTGCTGTAAATAAGCGTAAAGCATCGTTTTTGCGGCTGCAGCGCGGTTTGTAGCACAAAATAGCGATGAATATTTTTTCATCAATGCCGATAAATTCCTACACAAACTATGACTGTCGCTGATAGTCACTTGTGGGCATGGGCATTTTCAGTTAATAGCTGGTTAAAACGTTAAAAATTATTGCCGTCTCTTTTTGGTTGCCTTCAACCGGCTCAGCAATCGGGTAAAAAATATAATGAATGAAAACTCTGATGTAATGTATCGGCTGTTGGTACAGAGCGTGGTTGATTACGCCATTTATATGCTAAAGCCAGATGGTACCGTGGCAAACTGGAATGCAGGCGCGCAGCGGGCCAAGGGGTATCTGTCCGAAGAGATTGTCGGCAAACATTTTTCGCTGTTTTACAGCGTGCAGGAGCGGATGGCTTACATCCCGGAAAAAAACCTGCAACAGGCGTTTCGCACCGGACGCTTTGAAGATCAGGGCTGGCGTTATCGCAAAGACGGCAGCGCCTTCTGGGCGAATGTGGTCATCGACGCTATTTACGATGACGCCGGAAAATTAATTGGTTACGCCAAAATCACCCGTGACTGCACGGAAGAGCAGCGCGCCAGGCGTGAGCAGAGTGAGCAGGAGCAGAAGTTTCGCCTGCTGGTGGAAGGGGTCACCGACTACGCCATCTATATGCTGGATCCGCAGGGCCGGGTCGTCAACTGGAACGCCGGTGCGCAACGCGCCAAAGGCTATCTGACGGATGAAATTGTCGGACGCCACTTTTCGGTGTTTTACAGCGCTCAGGATCGTCTGAACAAATTGCCGGAAGTGAATCTGGCTACTGCACTGCGAGTCGGGCGCTTTGAAGATGAAGGCTGGCGTTATCGCAAAGATGGCAGCGCCTTCTGGGCCCATGTGGTGATTGACGCCATCTACGATGACAATCGCAGCCTGATTGGCTACGCCAAAATCACCCGCGATGTCACCGAACGCCGTGAGTACGAGCAGCAGATCCTGCGTGCGCGTGATCTGGCTGAAGCCAACAGCACAGCGATGGATGCACTGTCAAAGTTCCTCGATACCATTATTACCAATATCCCTTCCTGCGTGATCGTCGAGGATGCGATCTCGCGTGAGATTTTGCTGGTGAACAGCAAAGCAGAATCGCTGCTCGGCAGCTCCAAAACGCGTATGCAGGGGAAAAAGCCCCATGAGTGTATGACGGCGGAATTAAGTGACTATTTTAATCGTCTGTCTGATGAAGCATTACGTAGTGAAGGTTTGCATAAAAGTGAGCAATTACTTGCAACCTCCGGCGGCGATCGCATTCTGCATACCCGGGCAGTAATGGCGCGAGGTAGCGATGCGCGCACCCACTATGTATTGCTGATTGCCGATGATGTTACTGACCAGCGCGCCGCTGATGCGCGTATTCACCATATGGCGCATCACGATAATCTCACCAGCCTGCCCAACCGCGTGTTGTTTAGCCAGCGGCTGAATGATGCGCTGCGCCATGATGCGGCCAGCGGCAAGCGGACGGCGGCATTGTGTCTCGATCTGGACAACTTTAAAAACGTTAATGACTCGCTGGGACATCAGATTGGCGACGAACTGCTGCGCGCGGTGGCCAAACGGCTGCGTGGGGTGCTGCGCGATGAAGATACGCTGGCGCGAATTGGCGGCGATGAGTTTGCTATCGTGTTGCCAGCGTTGAGCCATCAGGAAGAGGCTGAAGCGATTGCCATACGCCTGATTGATGTGGTGCGGCCGGTGGTGAATATTGAAGGGCATAATTTAGCCGTCGGGCTAAGTATTGGCGTGGCGCTGGCCTGCGCTGATCTTACAACCCCCGATCATCTGCTGCGCTGCGCCGATATGGCGTTGTATGAAGCCAAGCGTAACGGGCGTAATCGCTATGAGAATTTTACCCTCGAGATGGACAATCTGGCGCGTAAACGGCGTATCGTGGAAAACGATCTGCGAGAGGCGATCACCAGCGGACAGCTGAAGTTGTACTATCAGCCCATCACCAATGCCGAACAGCGCGATATTATTGGCTATGAGGCGCTGATGCGCTGGCACCATCCGTTGCAGGGGCTGATTATGCCCAATGACTTTATCCCGATTGCCGAAGAGACCGGGCTGATTCACAGCCTCGGAGCCTATGCGCTGTATGAAGCCTGTCGTGAAGCGGCGAAGTGGCCTGCGCATCAGACGGTGTCAGTCAATCTTTCGCCGTTGCAGTTTAAAAATAGTGAACTGGTATCGGTGGTAGAAGCTGCACTTAAGGAGTCCGGACTGGAACCGCATCGTCTGGAGCTGGAGATCACCGAGTCGGTGCTGCTGGATGATTCGCTGGGGAATTTGCGCGTGCTGCAACAGCTGAAAGGTCTGGGCGTGCTGATTGCGCTGGATGATTTTGGTACTGGCTACTCTTCGCTGAGCTATCTGCGCTCGTTTCCGTTCGACAAAATCAAAATTGATAAGTCATTTATCAATGATATGCACAAGAGTCGTGAAGCACTGGCGATTATTCGCGCCATTACCGGTATGAGTCGCAGCCTGGATATTCAGATTACCGCCGAAGGGGTGGAGAGCGCCGCACAGTTTGAAAAGCTGAAGGCTGAAGGTTGCACATTGTTCCAGGGCTATCTGTTTGGCCGTCCGCAACCCGCGGAAACCCGGTTAAAGGATTTGTAGTCACAGGGCTGGCCGGGGATCCCCGGCCAGCCGATATCAGGCCGCAGGACCGTGATTTTCGCCGCCCATCTTGCCAAGATCTTTATCAATAAAGAACAGGCCTTCGCCGCTGTTGCCCAGCAATGCCAGTTTATCCAGCACCGATTTAAACAGCTTCTCTTCTTCATGCTGCTCGGAGACATACCACTGCAGGAAATTAAAAGTGGAGTAATCCTGAGAGGTCATGGAGAAGTGCGCCAGCTCATTAATTTTGCTGGTGATCAGTTTTTCATGCTCGTAAGCTTCTTTCAGTACTTCGCCCAGCGAGTTAAATGAGACCGGTGGTGCGGTGATGGTGCCCAGCACCGGCATCGCGCCGGTATCCGCCAGATAGTCAAACAGGCGCTGCATATGCTGCATCTCTTCGCGTGAGTGTTCTCTGAGGAACGCCGCTGCGCCTTCAAAGCCTTTATCACCACACCATGCGCTCATCTGCAGATAAAGATTGGCGGAGTAGAACTCCAGATTCAGCTGGTCATTCAACCGCGCGGTCATTTCATTGGTCAGCATAGCAGCTCCATAAAATTATACAGGGGAATTTATTCTTAATGGTTAAGAGTGAATTATGCATCAGTAAATATAAAAGAGATATATTTTTAACGAAAAAACCACAAATAGATCTGTTGTTTTTAAATATAATTACTTCACTTGTTGAATGCTATTGATTCTCATTTTTGCCTGGATTACGGGTAACCGGCGGCAGACGGGAAAACCGCACGCGGATAAATAAATATATTTAGCGGCGAATTAATATTAATCGCTGGGGGCTATATTTATTTTTCCGCAGAGGATAAGCATAATTTTATTATCAGTCTGGTTATTATTTCAGCACGCCCGTCCATAGTGCCGCTGCCCCATTATCATGCACTAAAATGATCGGCTGATTGCGTGCTTATTGAACGACTAAATATACAGACTGGTTTTTCTGTTTAATAAAACAACAATCGCACGGATTAACCCCATTCTGGCACAGAAGATGCTTTATCCAGTTACAGACAGCAATTATCGACAGACCATTGAGCATTTTTTTATCGCCACAGGGAATAGCATTATGTCAGATGAGAAAGTATTGCCGCAAACTGAGAGCCTGGTCGCCGGGAAAGGGGCTTATCTGGCGTTGATCGCCGCGATTCTGTTTTTCTCCGGACTGTTTTTTAAGGTAGAGGGGATGCAGTGGCTGGGAGCGTTTGATTTCACAACGCTTGGCGGCAGCTTTGGCACCATGAAAGAGGCCGGAAGCAGTACCTTTGTGGGGAGCGGCGGCGTCAGTGCGAAAGCTGGTTTCCTGTTTGCGCTGTCGCTGGTGCCGACGGTGATGCTGGCGCTGGGGCTGCTGGAGATTTTTACCCATTACGGCGCGATTCGTGCCGCACATAAATTATTAACTCCGTTACTAAAACCGTTATTAGGTCTGCCGGGTCGCTGCGGACTGGCGTTAATTACCGATCTGCAAAGTACCGATGCCGGTGCAGCGTTGACCAAAGAGTTATATGACAGTCAGCAGATTAATAAAAAAGATGTGGTGGTAATGGGTGCCTGGCAATATTCCGGCGCCGGACTGATTAATAACTACTTCTCCATCGGTTCGGCGCTGTTTGCCTCCATGACATTGCCGATTATTATTCCGCTGGTGGTGATGTTTGTGCTGAAATTTGTCGGCGCCGCGCTGGTGCGTGCGGTACTGAATAGCGTATATAAAAAGGACTTCAATCATGGCGAATAATAATCCAGCTACTACCAGTAACAATCCATTTGATATTTTTGTGACTGGCGCGCGCAAAGGCTTCCATATCGCCATTAATAATCTGCTGCCCAATGTGCTGATGGCGTATGTGATCGCCGAAGTGCTGAACCTGCTGGGGATTATGGGCTATATCGGCCAGATCTTTGCGCCGGTGATGGGGTTATTTGGTTTACCCGGCGAGGCGATCACCGTACTGTTAACCGCATGGCTCTCGTCATCTGCCGGTACCGGGGTTGCGGTCAGCCTGCTGGCGAAAGGCGTGCTGGCCGGGGGCGATATCACCATTCTTGCCCCGGCGATTTTCCTGATGGGTTCGCAGCTGCAATATATGGGGCGTCTGCTGGGCGTTTCTGATGTACCGAAAAAATACTGGCCGCTGTTAATGCTGACCAGCATCCTGAACGCCGCCATCTCAATGGTGGTAATGCGCTTTTTCGCCTGAGGCCACCACCTCACCAGGAGATAACTTACGTGTCGAATGTTTTACAGCACTATCACTACTTACATGAAATTCCTGAACTGGGTTTTCAGGAGTTCAAAACCTCCGCTTATCTCGCTGCGGCGCTGGAGCAGGCGGGATTTAAGGTCACGCGCAATATTAATCAAACTACCGGCATTGTGGCGGAGCTGGATAGCGGTGTACCCGGCCCGGTGCTGGCGCTGCGCGCCGATATGGATGCTCTTGGTCATGTGATTGATGGTGTTGCCTGCGCGCGCCATACCTGCGGCCATGATGCACACTCATCCGTGGTGCTGACCGCTGCCGAGGAGATTATCCGTCAGGGCATGGTTAAAAAAGGACGCCTGAAAATTCTGTTCCAGCCCGCTGAAGAGCTGGGAGCCGGAGCGCTGGCGATGGTTGAAGGTGGCGCACTGGACGATGTCGACATGCTGCTGGGTTTTCATCTGCGTCCGCTGGAGGAGTGTACGCTCGGCCAGGCGGTGCCAGCGATGATCTACTCGGCATGCAGTACCCTCGAAGCCACCATTAAAGGCGTACCTGCGCATGCCGCCCGCCCGCACCTTGGGGTGAACGCGCTGGATGCGGCGGTGATGGCGGTGCAGGCGGTTAATGCCATCCATCTGGCGCCGGGTTTAAGCTGGAGCGCCAAAGCGACCCGCTTCCTGTGTGATGCCGGGGTAACGAATTCGGTGCCGGATCTGGCGCGCGTCTGCTGGGATCTGCGCAGTCAGAGCAATGCGCCGATGGATGAGCTGAAAGCGAAAGTTATCCGCGCCATTGAACAGAGCGTGGCTGCGCTGGGAGCCAGTGCGGAAGTGGTGGTGCTGA
The DNA here is from genome assembly GCF_017875465.1 of Winslowiella toletana. Taxonomy (NCBI): domain Bacteria; kingdom Pseudomonadati; phylum Pseudomonadota; class Gammaproteobacteria; order Enterobacterales; family Erwiniaceae; genus Winslowiella; species Winslowiella toletana. The sequence continues at coordinate 1,547,786 of NZ_JAGGMQ010000001.1, read as the reverse complement.
AAGAGATGCCGGCGGCGGAAATTCATCCGGAAATGACCGCGCTGATAAGTGAGTCGATTGTTGAAGTGCTGGGCGCGGCGGGATTAACTGAGGCGAAAACGACGCCGGGCAGCGAAGACTTCTTCCACTATGCGGTACAGCGTCCGCAGGTGAAAGCCGGATTCTGGGGTTTAGGTACCAATCTGACGCCAGGACTGCACCATCCTGAGATGCGTTTTGATCTCAGTTCGCTGGAAATCGGCGTGAAGATTTTTAAAACTGCGGTCAGTAAAGTGCTGGGATAAATCCTCACAGGGCGGCTAACGTCGCCCTGTATTAACACCTGTAAGCCATCTTAGCGGTCACTGCCCGGTATCGCGCTGACCAGTGTTTGCGTATAGCGATGTTGTGGCGCAGTAAACACTGCTTCCGGCGTACCGGTTTCCACCACATCGCCTTTATACAATACCAGAATTTCATCGCAAATCTGGCTGGCGACACGCAGATCGTGAGTAATAAACAGAATCGAGACATGGGTTTTGCGTTGTACTTCAGTCAGTAACGCCAGCACCTGCGCCTGCACCGAGACATCCAGCGCTGAAACCGACTCATCCGCCACCAGCAGCAGCGGATCGAACATCAGCGCCCGCGCAATACCAATTCGCTGGCGCTGGCCACCGGAAAATTCATGCGGATAACGCTCGTAAGCACCGGGTTCCAGCCCGACCAGCGCCAGCAACCGCAGCGCCTTTTGCCGTACTTCAGCGGCGGTCATGCCGCCATGGGTCAGCGGGCCGACCGAAAGAATGGTGCCGATGGTATGGCGCGGATTCAGTGAGGCGAACGGATCCTGAAAGATCATCTGAATCAGCGGGCGCAGCGGACGAAACTCATTTTCCTTAATCGGCACAATATCGCGGCCATCAAAGAAGATCTGCCCGGAATCCGCCGCCAGCAGTTTGACCAGTACGCGGCCCAGTGAAGATTTACCCGAGCCTGATTCGCCCACCACACCGAGGGTTTCCCCTTTGCGCAGCGTAAAGCTGACGTTATTCAGCGCTCTGACCTCGCGGCCACGGCTGAAGAAGCCGCTATTTTTCTGGTAGGTTTTACACAGATCCACCACTTTCAGCACTACCGGTGGATTAACCTGACGCGACCTGGCTGCATTTCTCAGCTGTGGTACTGCATCAAGCAGCTGGCGGGTGTAAGGGTGCGCTGGATCGGTTAACAGCTGGCGCGCCGTGCCCTGTTCAACAATCTGGCCACTGCGCATCACAATAACCCGATCGGCAATCTCTTCGACCACGCCAAAATCATGGGTGATAAACATCACGCTCATCTGTTTACGGCTTTGCAGCGTGCGGATCAGCTGCAAAATTTGCGCCTGGGTGGTGACATCCAGCGCGGTGGTCGGTTCATCGGCAATCAGCACATCGGGATCAAGCGCCAGCGCCATGGCGATCATCACGCGCTGGCGCTGACCGCCTGACAGATTAAACGGGTACTGATGTTGCACACTGGCGGGATCCGGCAAACCCACCTCTTCCAGCAGCGACAGCACTTTCTCCTGACGACTGGCGGCGGTGCCAACATTGTGCGCCGACATCACTTCGGCAATCTGCTTGCCGATGGTCATAATCGGATTCAGCGCCGAAAGCGGATCCTGAAATACCATGGAGATGGTATTGCCTTGCAGGCTGCGCAGCATGGCGGGTGAGGCGGTAAGGATATCCTGGCCGGTTAACACCATTTCACCACGGGTGACGGTTAATGCTGCCGGTAGCAATCCCATGGCGGCATGGGCGGTGACCGATTTTCCGGAACCGGATTCACCAATAATGCACAGGATCTCGCCGGCAATCAGATCAAAAGAGATATCTTCAACGGCACAGGCGCGATCCATTCCTTCAGGCAATGACACCGTTAAATGGCGAACCGACAGTAGCGGCGGCTGATGCAAAGGTTGGGTCTGTTCCATGGTCATTTACCTCTATCCTGGTGGTGACAGAAGAAATACAGGGGGCCGGAAAGTTAAATTATCACCCGCTTATCTGGTGCGATAAGATCGTTTTATTATGGCGGCCATAAATCATAAATTTAACCTGCTGTTCACCATGTAATCACAAAATCGTATGGTAAAACTGGTTGTGACTGTCCACTAATCTGTTAATAATCGATTTGCAGCCACAATTAAGCCATTAATGTTGTTCCCGGCGAATGCCACAGGGGAGCAGCAAGCAAAGAACTCTTATTCTGTGCAAGGTGAAACCATGACGAAAGTGGAAAGTGCGGCAGAAAATAAACCTCCTGACTTTACCGATTTAGGCGGGCTGGAACAGCTGCTAAGTTTCTCTATTCGTTGCCTTAATATTGTCGTTTCACGCGATCTCGACAGAAAACTATCCGGCCTGGATGTGGCGAAAGGAACCGGTAAAATCAGTACCTTACTGATTGTCTCACGCCATCCCGGCATCCGTCCTTCCTGTATTGCTGATCTGATTATGCGCGACCGCTCATCAATGGGCCGACTGATTGATAAAATGGAATTGCAGGGTTTACTGCGGCGCACCGTTGCGCCGGATGATAGTCGATCGCAGGCGTTATATCTTACCGGGCAGGGAAAAAAGCTGGCCAGCAAGGTTATTCTGCTGGCGCAGAAACAGGATGGTGATTTTTTTCACGCCATATCCGCACAGGATAAATCGACGATGATTACTCTCTGTAAAAAAATACTCGCCAGTCATCGTGAGCAGCAGTCCAATTATTTAATCTATTAACGTTATGGCTGGCGATTAATAGTGTTATTAACATTTAATCCACCGCTGGCTAAATAGATCGGTTACTGATTTCATCCTGATAAATAATGCAACCTGGGGAAAAGTCTGCTTATGCCTGGTCCACGTGTGACGCCGGTTTATGGCGATAACGATTTACCTGCAAGCGTTGATGTGGTGGTGATCGGCGGCGGCATTATTGGCGTCTCAACTGCACTGGAGCTGGCGGAGCAGGGCATCCGCGTCGCGCTTTGTGAAAAGGGCCAGATTGGTCATGAACAGTCGAGCCGTAACTGGGGCTGGGTGCGCATCTCGCGTCGCGACCCGCGCGAAGTGGCGTTAATGGCTGAAGCGCTGTCAATCTGGCAAGGCCTTGATCGCCGTATTGAAGCCGATAGCGGCTACACCCGGGCGGGAATTGTGTTTGCCTGTCACGATGAACAGCAACTGCAACAGAATCAGCAGTGGCTGGAGCAGGTCAGGGATTATCCGGTCAGCTCGCAGATGCTGGATGCGGGCCAGTTCCGGCAAAAATTTCCGGGCGCCAGACTGGCAGTGAAAGGTGCATTGTACACACCGGAAGATGGCCGCGCCGAACCGCAGAAAGTGGCGCCAGCGATTGCCGAAGCCGCACGACGTAAAGGCGCTTTTATCCTGACGGAATGTGCAGTGCGCGGCATCGAAACCCAGGCGGGCAAGGTTTCTGCGGTGATCACCGAGCGCGGCGAAATCGCCTGCCAGAGCGTGGTGCTGGCGGGTGGCGCCTGGTCGTCGCTGTTTACCGCGCGCCACGGTATCCGCTTGCCGCAGCTTAAAGTGATGAACTCGGTTATTCGCACCGCACCGCTTAGCGGTGGACCGGAAGAGGCGCTGTGGTGTCATGACTTTGCTATTCGCAAACGTCAGGATGGCGGTTATACCGTGGCGGATGGTCATGCCAATATCGCCGATATTGTCCCTGACTCTTTCCGCTACGCCGCTGATTTCTTCCCGGCGTTGCGCAGTGAATGGCGCGCGTTACGTCTGCGCCTTGGCGCTCGTTTCTTCGATGAAGCGCGCTTCAATCGCAACTGGCGTATGGATCAGGCGTCGCCGTTTGAGTATTGCCGGGTGCTGGATCCGCTGCCGTCATATCCGATGGCCGATGGCGCGCTCAGCAAGCTGCAACGTGATTTTCCGCTATTTCGCGAAGCGAAAATTGCCCAGTACTGGGCGGGTTGTATCGATGTAACGCCGGATGCGGTGCCGGTGATCTCGGCGGTCGACAGCCAGCCCGGTTTTTTTATCGCCACCGGTTTTTCCGGCCACGGTTTTGGCATTGGCCCGGCGGCGGGACGCCTGATGGCGGATCTGGTGCTGGCCCGGCAACCGGTGGTTGATCCCCATGCATTTCGTTTTTCCCGTTTTTCTGATGGCTCAAAAATTCAAATTCTAAGCGGTGTCTGACGGCGCGCGGCGCTGAAGGCAGTTATTCGTTTGATTAAACGTAACCAGAGGAATCCAGATGACCAACAAGTTCAACGACAGGCTGCATCTCTCCCGGCGTCAGGCGCTGGTGTATATGGCGGCGGGCGCGGCTTCGCTGGCGCTGCCCAATCTGTTTGGTATCGGTATGGCGCAGGCGGCGGTGACGCCGCAGCGCAAAGGTCAGATGGTGATTGGCTTTTCTCAGGAGCCAACGGTGTTTAATCCGCATATGCCGCATATTGAAGTGGATGAAGGGATCCACTTCAGTGTGTTTGACCCGCTGTTTGCCATTGATGATAAAGGGGCGTTTATTCCCTCGCTGGCGCTGGAAGTGCCGACGGTGGAGAACGGCGGCATCTCCGCCGATGGCTTACAGTTCCATATTAAACTGCGCGACAAGGTGAAGTGGCATGACGGCAAGCCTTTTACTGCTGAGGATGTGAAGTTCACCCTTGAACTGCTGGTCGATCCTGATTTCCGCAGCTGGCGTAAAACCGGCCATGATCTGGTGCGCGATATTAAAGTGATTTCGCCGACGGAAATCAGCTGGCGGATGGATAAACCTTTCGCCCCTTATCCGGCGATTCTGGCGTCGACCTTTATTGTGCCGCAGCATATTCTCGGCGCGGTAAAAGATAAAAACAGCACGCCATTCAACAATGCGCCGGTCGGCACCGGGCCATTCAAATGGGTGCAGCGCGTGCCGGGCGATCATATCGAACTGGCGGCCAACACCGACTACTTTAAGCCGGGGCCGTACCTTGACCGCGTGGTGTATAAATATATTCCCGACCTCAATGTGATGTATACCCAGTTCGCTTCCGGCGATATTGATGTGGTGGGCTTACAGTGGATTTCCGCCGATCACTACGATGAGGCGAAAAAGCTGCCGGGCAAACAGGTGGATGTCTCTTCAAGCGCCACCATCGAAAACTTTGCCTTTAACCTTGGCCGTCCGCAGTTTCAGGAGCTGGCGGTGCGTCAGGCCATCTACTACGCCATCGATAAACAGACGATTATCGACTCGCTCTATTACGGCCTGCCAAAGCCCACCGAAACCTATATGCCGCTCGGCTCTTATTACTACAATCCGGCGCTGCCAAAACATGAGTTTAACCTCGACAAAGCCAAAGCGTTGCTGGACAGCGCGGGCTGGAAACCGGGCGCCGATGGCATCCGCCAGAAAAATGGCGTGCGCTTAGCGTTTACCAACTCCACCACTGCAGGTAACCACCTGCGCGAACAGACGCAGCAGTTCCTGCAACAGACCTTCCAGGAGATTGGTATGGAGATGAAAATCGCCAACCTGCCACCGGCGGTGATGTGGGGCGAATACTGGATGATGTCGAAATTTGACAGCGTGATTGTCGGCATGAGTTTCCTCACCGGCGCCGATCCTGATACCTCCGACTATCTGCGATCCAGTTCGATCCCGGCGAAAGGCGGCGCAGGACAGAATACTTTCCAGTACCAGAGCGCGCAGGTCGACGATCTGCTGACGCAGGGCAGCAAGCTGTTTGTCCCGGAGGAGCGCAAAGCGGTGTATCTGAAAATTCAGGAAATCGTGCGCCAGGATATGCCGTTTCTGCCCCTGTTCCCGTTTGCCAATGTACGCGGCCATAAGCAGGGCGCCAGCAATGTGATCCCGAACGTCAACGTGCGTATCGACAGCTGGAATGTGGGAACCTGGTATTGGGCGTAACCGCCGCAGGAGAGGACTGATATGCTGAACTTTCTGCTACGACGCTTAGGCCAGAGTGTGGTGCTGCTGTTTCTGGTGTCGCTGATTGGCTTTGCGGCGCTGACGCTGGCCCCCGGCGGCCCGCTGTCGCAATACGCCCTGACGCCCGGGATGAGCCAGCAGGCGCTGGATCGCCTGGCGGAGCAGATGGGGCTGAACCGGCCGCTGCCGGTGCAGTATTTTGACTGGCTAATCCATTTGCTGCGCGGCGACTGGGGACGGTCCTATCGCGATGGTCAGCCGGTGCTGGCGGTGATCTTCTCCCATCTGCCCGCTACCCTGCTGCTGATGGTGACCTCCACCATTCTGGCGATCGGTATTGGCGCCTGGGTAGGGGTTAAAAGCGCGGTCAAACGCTATAGCCTGTTTGATGACGTGGCGACCATGGCGTCGATGATTGCGCTGTCGATTCCCACTTTCTGGTTCGGACTGGTGGCGATCTATTTCTTTGCCCTGAAATTACAGTGGTTCCCGGCGGGCAATATGTACACCATGGGCGACGGCTCGGTGCTGGATGTGCTGCATCATCTGGTGCTGCCGGTGATGGTGCTGACCTTTGTCGATGTGGCGGTATGGAGCCGTTATATGCGCAGCGCCACGCTGGAGACCATCAATCAGGACTTTGTGAAAACCGCGCGCGCCAAAGGTCTGGCGCCGCGCCGGGTACTGCTGCGCCATGTGGTCGGCAACGCGATGCTGCCGATGATTGCGCTGGCCGGTATGCAGCTGCCGACCATTCTGGGCGGCGCGCTGGTGGCGGAAACCGTCTTCACCTGGCCCGGTATGGGACGCCTGTTCCTCGACAGCCTTGGCTACAGTGATTATCCGGTGGTGATGGGGCTGTTGATGTTCTCGGCAATTTTAGTGCTGCTGGGCAATCTGGCGGCAGACATCATTACCGCGCTGGTCGATCCGCGCATCCGTCCCGCTTAAGGAGCTGACTATGGTTGTATCTGGCGTTTTGGCCTCGCCCGCTGGCGCGGCGCGCTGGTGGCAGAACCGTACGCTGCGCCGTTTCCTGCGTCATCGTATGGCCTGCGCCGGCCTGATTCTGATTATCCTGATGGCGCTGGCCTGTGCCTTTGGCCCGCTGCTGCTGCCGTTTGACGATCTGCATATCGATTTGCGCAACCGTTTTGCCCCGCCGCTGACCGGCTGGCATATCCTTGGCAGCGATCCGTTAGGGCGCGATACCCTCGCGCGTCTGCTGATGGCCGGGCGCATTTCACTGCTGGTGGGCTTCTTCTCGATGCTGCTGAGCATCGCCTTTGGCGCGGTCATCGGCATTATTGCCGGTTATTACGGCGGACGGACTGGCAGTGTCTTAATGCGTATTGTCGATGCGTTTCTGTCGTTTCCCAGCGTGTTTCTGCTGCTGGCGCTGGCGGCGTTTCTGAAACCCAGCCCAATGATGATTACGGTGATTATTGCCATAACCAGCTGGATGGAAGTGGCGCGTATTGTCGAGACCGAAGTGCGTTCACTGCGCGAGCGTGAATTTATTCTGGCGGCGAAAATGCTCGGCTTGTCCGGACGCTGGATTATGTTCCGCGAGCTGCTGCCAAACGTGGTCGGGCCGATTATTGTCGCGGCGACGCTGACCGTAGCCCGCGCCATCCTGCTGGAGGCCTATATCAGCTTTCTTGGTTATGGCATTCAGCCGCCATTGCCCAGCTGGGGCAATATGCTGAATGGCGCGCAGCAATATCTGGTGCGCGCACCCTGGCTGGCGCTGGCGCCCGGACTGGCGATTACCCTCGCGGTAACCTGTTTTAACTGTATCGGCGATGGCCTGCGTGATGCACTGGATAGTCGCAGCCAGCAATAGTTCTGGTCACGGGAGTGAGAAGAGATGGCGATATTTTCACCGTTTGAGCAGTCGTTATGGTTTGCCACTGCGCCAGATGCCGCTGCTGGCAGCATGCTGGAGGGGGAAGTGCAGGCGGATGTCTGTGTGGTCGGCGGCGGTTATACCGGCCTGACTACCGCGCTGGAGCTGGCGCGTCAGGGCGTCGCGGTGGTGCTGCTGGAGGCGCAGGAAGCGGGATTTGGTGGTTCAGGGCGCAATGCCGGGCACTGTACACCGACATTTACCCACTACAGTTTGCCGGAATTGCATAAGCTGCTTGGCGCGCCCTGGGCCGAACGACTGATTGCGCGCCAGACGCAAGCCAATAAGCGGGTAGCGGCGATGATTGAACGCTATCAGATTGCCTGCGAATGGCAGCAGAACGGTTATATCCAGGCTGCCGCGTGGCCCGGCGCGGTGAAAACCATCAGACAGAAAGTGCGCGATTATAACGCCGCTGGCGCGCAGACCCGGTTGTTGTCGGCGCAGGAAGTGGAAACCCTTAGCGGCAGTCCGCGTTTTTATGGCGGCTGGTTTCATCCCGAAGGTGGACACCTTAATCCACTGGGTTACGCGCGTGGGCTGGCGCGGGCAGTGATGGCGGAAGGCGGACGCATTTTTACCCGCTCCGCCGTCAGTCAGGTGACAAAACAGGGACAGCGCTGGCGAGTGGCGACTGAGCGCGGCAGCGTGCTGGCGGAAAAAGTAATTTTCGCCACCGGCGCTTATACGGTTAATGGCTGGCCGGGTCTGGCAGAGAGTTTCAAAATCATGAAGGTGTTTGTCGCCGCCACGCAGCCGTTAGCTGACGCCACACGGCGTCAGGTTCTGCCCGCGAACACCACCATTCATGACGGCCGCGGTGATATCTATGTCTATAAATACAACGCCGAAGGGCGGATTGTCGCCTCCATGTTCCCGATGGGCCAGCGCGGGCGCGATCTGGCGCTGACCCATAAGATCATGAGCGATCGTCTGCAGTGGCTGCATCCGCAAATCAGTGAGCCGATCCGCTGGGATTATCTGTGGTTTGGCGAGCTGGATATGCAACAGCGCACCATCCCGCGACTCTATCAGCTGGCACCCGGCGTGGTGGCGTTAACCGGTCTTTCCGGCCGCGGCGTGCCTACCGGCAGCATGCTGGGCAGCATTCTCAGTGAATGGGCGCTGGATGTACCGCAAAATCAACTGGCGCTAAAAATTGAACCACTGCATCGCGCGCCGTTCTGGATGGGGTTTGGCCCACATTTAACTCTGCGTTATTACCGGGTGCGTGACTGGATGCGCAGTAAAGCGCAGAGATCGCAGTTGCCGCCGCACGCCTGATAACTGAAAACTGCAAAGAGGACGTTATGTCGCAAAGCATCACACGCGTTGCCATGATCAGCGGAGGCAGCCGCGGCATTGGCGCTGCTATTGCCAGCGATCTGCTAGCCCATGGCTGGGCGGTCAGTCTTGGTTGTCGCACGCCGCACGCCGTGGCGAATGATCACCCCGGCCAGCAGATTAACTGCCACTACGATGCGCTGGATGCCGACAGCGATGCGCGCTGGATTGCGGAAACCCTGAACGCCTTTGGCCGTATTGATGCGGTGATCCATAACGCCGGCATGATGATCCCGCGCTCGGTGCTGGAGGCCAGCGACGAGGAGTTTGATCAGCTGTTTGCGGTTAACGTGAAAGCGCCGATGCGTCTGAGTCGCAAAGTTTGGCCATATCTGAAACAGAGCGGCAGCGGACGGATTGTGATGCTGGTTTCCCTCTCAGGAAAACGGGTGAAATCGGCGCAGTCCAGCCTGTACGCCATGAGCAAGTTTGCCGCACTGGCGCTGGCTCATGCATTGCGACGACTGGGCGATGAGGAGGGGATTCGCAGCAGCGCCATCTGCCCGGGGTTTGTCGCCACCGATATGGGCACCGCGCTGACCGAAGTGCCCGCCGAAAAAATGACCCAGCCGCAAGATATCGCCGTGCTGGTTCGCACCTTACTGCACTTACCCAATAGCGCCAGCATCGCCGAAATTCCGGTTAACTGGACGGTTGAAGACAATTACTGAGGTAGATAATGGGACCAAATGTGGATTTAGTCACCTCGTCAGCGGAGTTTCCCAAAGAAACCGAGGTGGTGGTGATTGGCGGCGGGATTATCGGTGTGGCAACCGCGCTATCGCTGGTATCACGCGGCGTGCCGACGGTGCTGCTGGAAAAAGGGCTGGTAGCCGCCGAGCAGTCGAGTCGCAACTGGGGCTGGTGTCGCCGCACCGGGCGCGATCTGCGTGAATTGCCGCTGATTAATCTCAGTATGCAGCTGTGGGAAGGAATGAATCAGCGGCTGGGGCGTGAAACCGGCTTTAGCGTCACCGGTATTGCCTACGCTGCGCGCAGCGAGAAGCAGTGGCAGCGCCATCAGCAGTGGCGTGAAGCGGCGCGGCAGCACGATATTCATAGCGAGTTACTTGATGGCGATCAGCTGCAGGCGCGTTTTCCCGATCTGCAGGGAGCGTTTAACGGCGCGCTGTTTACCGCGCTGGATGGGCGTGCGGAACCGCAAAAAGCGGCGCCGGCGATGGTGATGGCGGCGAAAGATCTGGGATTAAATCTGCAACAGCACTGTGCGGTGCGCAGCATCGAACAGGCGGCGGGGCAGGTCAGTGAAGTGGTGACGGAGCGCGGCGCTATCCGCTGCCGTGCGGTGGTAGTGGCCGGTGGCGCCTGGTCGCGCCTGCTGATGCAGGGCTGCGGTCTGACGCTGCCACAGTTAAAAGTACTGAGTGCGGTTTATCGCACCAGCCCGACCGATTACGATCCGGGGATCTGTGTCAGCTTCGGCAAAGTGGCGTTACGCAAACGGCGCGACCAGGGGCTGACCGTTGCCAGTTCCGCCACCAGTATTACCGATCTGACGCCGGACAGTGTGCGGTTCAGCCGGTTGTATATGCCCGCTTACCGTGAAGAGCGCCAGAGCATCAATCTGCGTTTGGGGAGTCGTTTCTGGGAAGAACTGACGCGCTGGCGTGCCGGTGAGCCGGATAAAATCTCGCTGTATGAACGCATTCGCGTACTCGATCCCCATCCGGAAGCCAGAGTGGTGCGCGCCATCCGGCAGAATCTGGTGGATACCCTGCCGGGTCTGGCGTCGCTGGCGATTGAGCAGAGCTGGGGTGGTTTGATCGATACTATGCCGGATGCGATTCCGGTGATTTCGGCCATCGATGCGCGTCCCGGCTTATATCTGGCTACCGGCTTCTCCGGTCATGGTTTTGGCATCGCGCCGGGCGCGGGTCAGTTAATGGCGGATCTGGTGACCAGCAGTACGCCATCCGTTGATGCCCATGCTTTCCGCTTTAGCCGTTTTAGCGATGGCGAAGCGATTAAGGCTCAGCACTGGTTGTAAGGACAAGGGCGGTATGATCTATGCCGCCCACACTCTGACGATAAACTTTGCACCCGGTTGCAAGAAGTATTTGCAATCGGGTGCAAACGGCAACATAATCGCAACATGATGGCAGGTAAGGAGAATGACCTGCGTTTTTATGATGAAGGTTGATGCTGGAAGTAGTTTTTCCGCTGTGTTTCGCGTTCAATGTCTTAAAGATAAAGCCGAACAGCAAAATGCAGGGAATATGACGAAGAAATCCGCAGCAGTACCGCATAAAAAAGCGACTGCCACTGATGTGGCGCAGCTGGCAGGCGTATCGAAATGGACGGTGTCGCGGGCGTTTACCGCAGGCGCATCGATATCCGACAACGCGCGTGTTCAGGTGCTGGCGGCGGCGAAGCGCTTAGGCTATCGCCCTAATCTGCTGGCGCGCAGCCTTTCGCAGAAGCGTACTCATATTGTCGGCGTTGCTATCGATCAGCTGCAAAACCCGCATGCGATGTTATTGCTTGATGAGGTGTCAAAGCAGCTGCAGCTGCGCGGCTATATGGCGTTGCTGATGAATATCACCGAAGGCAAACATTATCAGTCGATAATGGCGATGGCCGATCAGTTGCAGGTGGATGGCATCCTGTTTCTCGGCACCATCCTGACCGATGAGCTGATTACCATTGCCCATGATATGCACCATATTCCGCTGGTGCAGGTGGGACGTAACACCGATGGCCAGGATCTGGATATGGTCAATGTCGATGGCTATCAGGCCGGGCAACAGATCGCCAGGCTGCTGCTGGATCAGGGCTATCAAAGCTTTGGTTATATGAAAGGGCCAGATACCCCCTCCAGCCATCTGCTGCGCATGGACGGGTATCGCGATGCCCTGCAGGCGGCCGGCCGGCAGCTCAATACCGAGCTGATCGCCGGGCATTATGATCGCCAGCGGGCGTATCAGACGATGGCGGATTATTTGCGTATAACGCCGGTTGCAGAGCGTGTCGACGCGATGTTCTGTGAGAACGATATTCTGGCGCTGGGCGCAATGGGCGCGCTGCGCACCGCCGGGCAGCAAAGCACGATGGGCATCGTGGGCTTTGATGATATTGACGAAGCCAGCGCGCCAGACTGGCAACTGACCAGTTACAGTCAGGGCACGGGCAGGCTTATTCATGAAGCGCTTAACCGTCTGATTGATGGTGAAGCCAGTGAAGAGGGTGAGTGGCGTAAGGGGGAACTGCGCGTCAGACGGTCTCATCTGAAAACGTAAACCGGCAAGGAATAGAGATGAAGTTGTCATTGCACGGCGTTTCGCTGTGGTACAGCAATGCTGTCACCCAGTTACGTGTTGCCCGTGATGCTGATTTTAGCGGGCTGGAACTGCTGCCTGAGCATCTGTTTCGTTATCTGGAAAATGGTGGCAGTTTCGCCGCTTATCGCCAGCTGATGGCGCAATACCAGATCGAGATCACCTGCATCAACGCTCTGAAGCGCATCGGTCGCCACCAGCCGGAAGAGCGGGCGGCGATGCTGCAGGAAGCAGAGAAAATCTGCCGTGCGGCGGTGGAGCTGGGATGCCCGGTGGTGCAGATTATGGCGCTGACGGAACTTGATCATCTCTCTGAGTCAGAACGAAACCGTATCCTGCTGGAAAATATCTCCGCCATTGCCGATATCGGCAAGCCGATGGGCATCAAATTCCAGATCGAAGTGGTCGCCTTTACCGCCTTTAACTCTCTGAGCCAGGCGCTGAACATTATTGCGCAGAGCGGCAAAGACAATGTCGGGCTGGTGATCGATTTCTGGCACCTGCATGCTGGTGGCAAAACCCAGCCAGCTGAAGTGGCGGCGATGGATAAACAGCTGATTTATGGCGTCCATTTCTGCGACGGCCGCGCCGCTGATGCGGGTGAAGCCTGGGACGAGTGGGTACAGCGTAACTATGCGCCGGGCGAGGGCGAGGTGGATATTCCGCGTTGGGTCGAAGCGGTGAAAGCCACCGGTTATAGCGGCGTCTGGTCGCCGGAATGGCTCAGCCCGCGGTGCTGGGAACAGGATCTCTGGGAGACTGGCCGTCAGAGCCGGGAAAGTCTGAGCCATTATGGCGTGGCATAATATCACGCATAAACCAGATCAGTTATTCAGACAATAAACTTTGTACCCTGTCAATATTATAAATATCACACCGACAGAGGATAATCTGTCGGCAAGTGATCGCATTAATTAATTTCCTCGGGTTAATAAAGAGCGCCAATATAATTACACTCTGAGAACGTATAAAACCCTATATTCGTGCAGGGCCGATCGCTTATTGCCATTTCTCTGGCAAGGCGTCGTTATGCCCGCGAGCCGAAAACCCATAAAGCATGTCGTGATATTTAAGGGAAACAGAATGAACCGTAGAGAGGCGATATTTTCGCTAACCACTGTCGTGACTGCGCTGGCGGTGACGCCAAAGCTTAGCGCACGCGAAATGCATAACGTGCCGTTAGAGACGTCGCAGAATGCCGATCACCTGCCGCAGCCGCTATGGCAACAGGGCTATCGGGTACTGACCAATGAGACTGATCGCCAGAACCTTACGGCGATCTTTGACCGCTTAATTCCAGCCGACCAGCACGGTCCTTCCGCCAGTGAAGCGGGATGCATCGAGTTTATCGATGGTGAACTGGCGGGTGAGTATGGCGCGGGCGCTGCACTCTATCTTGATGGCCCAATGCAGCGTGAAAATGAAGAGCAGCTGATGGGCAGCCCGCAATTTCTGGCGACGCCGAAAGAACGCTATATGACCGGACTTAAAGCGCTGGAAGCCTGGGCGCAGGTGCATCATCAAGCTTCATTCCATACTCTGCAGGCCGATCAAATCGATGAGTTTCTGCGCGCGATGGAGACCGGGAAAATTAATCTTAGTGAGCAGGTAAACAGTCAGGCGTTTTTTGAACTGATGCTGCAAAACGCCCGCGAAGGATATCTGTCCGATCCGATTTATGGTGGCAATAAAAATATGGCTGGCTGGAAAATGATTGGTTTTCCCGGCGCACGCTATGACTACCGTCCTTATATCGAACGTCGCAATGAAAATCTGGCACTTATTCCCGTCAGCCTTATTCCTGACAATTAATTTCCCGGAGCAGAACAGATGTCACAAATAAGAAAAAGAGTCGATGTGGTGATTGTCGGGATGGGTTGGGCTGGCTCAGTTATGGCCGAAGAACTTACTCGTGCCGGTCTTGAAGTGGTAGGGATTGAGCGCGGCGCGTGGCGTGATACCTCCACCGATTTCCCGCCTGCGGTGGATCCCGATGAGTTGCGCTGGCATACACGCCGCAAAATCATGCAGCCGATGAGCGTGGAAACCACCACTTTCCGTAACCGCAGCGATCAGCAGGCCGCTCCGGTGCGTAACTGGTCCGCGTTTCAGTATGGCTGGAACGTCGGCGGCGCCGGGACACACTGGGCCGGGATGTCCTGGCGCTTCACACCGTGGGATTTTGCAGCCGCCACGCAGACGCGCGAACGCTATGGCGCGGCGAAAATGAAAGGTCTGCAACTGCAGGACTGGGGTGTGACCTACGACGAAATGGCGCCGTTTTACGACCGCTTTGAACGTATTGCCGGGACATCCGGCATTGCCGGAAATCTTAATGGCCAGCCGCAGAAAGGCGGCAACGTTTTTGAGGGACCACGTTCACGGGATTACCCGACGCCGCCGCTAAAAGATACCCACTGGATGCGCCGCTATCGCCAGACCACCGAACAGATGGGCTATCACCCGTTTACCATTCCGGCGGGCAATATTTCACAGGCTTATGTTAATCCGCTTGGCGTGACCATGGGTCCCTGCACCTATTGCGGCTTCTGTGATTTCCACGGTTGCGGCAACTTCTCTAAATCGTCGCCGCAGGCCTGTATTTTGCCCGCGCTGATGCGGCGTAAAAACTTTACCCTGCTAACGGAAACCGAAGTGCTGCATGCGGTAAAACACGACGATGGCAAGACAGTGAAAGGGGTGAACTTTATCACCAGAGACGGCGAGGTCGGATTCCAGCCGGCGGATATCGTCTGCATTACCGCTTATCAGATGGACAATGTACGCCTGATGCTGCTGTCGGATATCGGCGAAAAATACGATCCGCGCACCGGTAAAGGCACCATTGGCCGCAACTATAACTATCAAACCTGTTCGACGGTGACCGGCTTCTTTGATGGCGAACATATGAACCCGTTTATCGGCGGCGGCGCGCTGGCGGTGCAGATCGACGATTTCAACGGCGATAACTTTGATCACAGCAATCTGGACTTTATTGGCGGCGCCGGAATTATGGGCTTCTCCACCAACGGACGGCCAATTCAGAATATGAATGCTCTGCGCCCGGGCACGCCGCGCTGGGGCAGTGAATGGAAAGCGGGTTATGCCCGTGATTATCAGACTGCGGGCACCATTTTCTGTCAGGGCACCTCAATGCCGGTGCGTGATGCCTACCTCGATCTCGACCCGCGCTATAAAGATCGTCACGGTCAGCCGCTGATCCGCATGACCTTCGACTGGAACCAGAACGATATCAATATGGCGAAGTACGTTACCGATCGCGCAGTTGAGATTATGAAACAAACCGGCGGCCAGCATCTGACGATTGATAATCAGTCGGAGAAGAGCTGGAACCCCTATATGCAGCACAGCTCGCATACCATTGGCGGCGTGGTGATGGGCGCCGATCCCACCACCTCGGCGTTGAATCCGTTCCTGCAAAGCTGGGATGCGCACAATCTGTTTGTGGTTGGCGCGTCCGCGTTCCCGAATAATGGCGGCTATAACCCAACGGTGACGGTTGGTGCGCTGGCTATCCGTGCGGCACAGGCGATTTATCAGACGTATATGAAAAATCCGGCCCCGCTGGTGGAGGCGTAATCATGAGCAAAAAGAAGAAAATAGTCCTGAGCCTGGCGGCGCTGGCGGTTATGGCCGGCATTGGCGCGTTCGGCAGATTGTGGATGGTGATGGACAGTTCGCGTTCGGCGGTGGCTGACGATAGTGTAAAGCTGGCGGATTTCCATAGTCAGGATCGGGATGCGATTAAGCGCGGCGAGTATGTGATGCGCCTGTCTGACTGCGCCGCCTGCCATCAGACCGACTTCTCCGGCGGCTATAAAATCAATACGCCGTTTGGTGAGCTGCTGACCTCTAATATCACCCCGGATAGCGCGACTGGTATCGGTAAGATGACCGAGCGCGATTTCTTTAATGCCGTACGTCAGGGGCGCGGCGATCATGGTTTCCTCTATCCGGCGATGCCGTATACCGCTTATAGCAAAATCAGCGACGACGAAATGCATGATCTCTGGGCGTATATGTCGACCGTTCCGGCGGTAAAGCGTGAGATTGATGAAAATGTCGGGATGAATTTCCCCTATAACATTCGTCTGGCGATGGCGGGCTGGAATATGTTGTTCTTCGATAACAGCAGCTTCAGCGCGGAGAGCGCACAAAGCAGTGAGTGGAATCGCGGCAAATATATCGTTGATGGCCCGGCGCACTGTAGCGTATGCCACACCGCGCGCAACTTGCTGGGCGGCGAAGTCAGCGACGGTTATCTGCAAGGCGGCAGCCTCGGCGACTGGTATGCGCCAGATATTTCACCCAACCCGCATAGCGGTATCGGCAACTGGAGTGATGAGCAGATTGCGGACTATCTGAAGAGCGGATCGAATGGCGAAAGTGTCGCCGCAGGTCCAATGGCGGAAGCGGTTGAGCATTCAACGCAATACTTTACCAATGACGATCTGCAGGCAATCGCCACTTACCTGCGCGGGGTGCCGGCTTCAGCTACGCCAGCATCGCAGGGCTATACGCTGGCTGCACCGCGTCGCAAGCAGGCGGCGCTGAGCTACGAAGTGAACTGCTCAGCCTGTCACGGATTGCACGGCGAGGGGATAAAAGGGATGGTGCCTGCTTTTACCGGTAATAATGCGATGCAGAATGATCCGACCAATATGATCCACGCTATGCTGCGCGGCGCGCGTGCGCCTCACACGGAGGAGCGTCAGACTGCTGCCGGGATGCCAGCATTTGACTGGAAAATGAATGACCAGCAGATGGCGGATATCCTCAACTACGTGCGCAACAGCTGGGGTAATAAAGGCAACGAAGTGACGGCGGAGAATGTGGCGGCGCTACGTAAACAGACCGGCGCAGGCGATAAGCTAAAAACCCCTGCCGCTCAGTAGCCAGTCTGACAGCCTGTCGCTGATGCGGCAGGCTGTCAGTGTTAATCTGCTGCGCGTTGCCGCATACTTTCGGCAGATTGCTGTGCCTCGCTTAACACCTCAGCCATATTGATTCCCTGCATTTCACCGTGATGTTTTACTATTTTGCCATCGACAATCACTGTCTCGACATTTTCTGGTCTGGCCGAGTAAACAATAAACGCCGCCGGATCGCCGCCAGCAAAACCGCTCATATTCAGCGCCTGTGGATTAATAATCTGCACATCGGCACGTTTAGCGCTCTCCAGCGTGCCGGTAATCGTCCCCAGTCCGAGCGTCTGCGCCGCACGACGCGTTACCAGTTCCAGCAACTGGCGCGGCTGCGGACGGGTTTCGTCGGTTGTCGCGCCGCTGAGCGTCAGAGCCAGCAGGCGCATACTGGCGAACATATCCGCGCTGCCCGCCAGCGAGTTGCCGTCGATCCCCAGTCCCTGACGCGTCACCGTACTGAAATGGTCGAGCCGCGTCAGGCCGTAACCAACGCGCTGTTCACTGAGTGGCGTCAGCGCCAGGCTGCCGCCAGCCTTTTCCAGTGCCGCCAGCTGCTGCGGTGTGGCGTCGGTGGCATGGACTACCGTCATCGATGGATTAAGGTAGTTGCCGCGAATTAATGCGTTAAACATCGCGTCGGCATCGCCGCTGACATGAACCTGTAGCGGTAGTTTATGCGCCTGAGCAAACTGATACTCCTGTTTGCGTAGTGTCCAGTTGCTCTGATCGTTCAGGTCGCGCGGCAGACGCCAGGCCAGTCCCGGCTGTACACGCTCGTCCTCCTGCGCCGTCAGGGTGGCAAGATGTTTAAGATCGATCGGCTGTCTGGTGGTTTTGTCCGGTCCGCCGTAATACATTATCGCGCGAATACCGCTCTGTTTCAGTGCTTTAAATCCCGCATCGCCCCAGGCTGGCCCCTGGATATTGTCAAAGAAATCGCCGCTGGTGGTGATCCCGCCCTGCAACAGTTCCAGCGCGCCACTGTACATGGCGGTATAGATATCATCGGGTTGCATCACCTGCGCGAGGCGGTTGCTGACCGGGAAAAACTTACCCTGCTGGTTGCGAAACTGACCGCGCATGGTGGTGACTGACAGATGCGAGTGCGCGTCAACAAAACCGGGCAGCACCATTTTTCCTTTAGCATTAATTACTTGTGCGCCGGGCGCCGCCAGATCGTTGCCGATCCGGGCGATCTGATTACCGCGGATCAGTAAATCGGCATCCTGCAAATCTGCCTCGCCAGCTTTCATGGTGAGGATATAGCCATTGCGGATTAGCAGGGTGTCGTTAGTCGCCGCTATGCCTGGAAAGCTGCACAGCAAGATGAGGAGAAGTAACAATCGTTTTGAATACATCATCAGCTCCGGATAAACAGGGAAGGGCGGCGTTTACGCCGCCTGTGCAGAATCAGCGTTGCTGTAACTGACGGATCCCCCATAGCGCCAGGGCATGATCGTCTGCCGAGGGCAGGCCACTGACGCTGACCGCCCCTATCACCGCGCCACTCTGATTAAGCAGCGGGAAGGCGCCACCATGGTCAGTATAATCATACTGATTAATAAACGACTGGATCGCCATCGGTTCGCCATTTTGCGTATTGATTACCCCGACATACATTGACGAGTTGCCATAGCGCAACACGGTATTGCGCTTGCGTCGCATCCACTCCAGATTGTTGGCGGCGGAACCTGGCAGGGCGGCGAGAAACAGTTGCTGACCAAAAGCGTAGACTTCAATCGCCACTGGTAACTGTTGCTCAGCGGCGCGTGCCTGGATGAGCTGGCCCAGCCGCCAGGCTGACTGAAAATCAAAATGGCGCAGACGGCTGTCTGCTTCCTGTTGCAGCAACAGGGCAGGCGCGAGAGCATCAGACATAAGCATCCTTAATGATGAAATTTTATTTTCAATAAATTTATCATCAAAAAAAATATTTTGCATATGATCTTCATCACAATCGCTTAACCTGCTGGTAATGTCCGCTTTTTTCTGTCTCCCCCTCACTTTGCTGGTAAAAAAATAATTTTAACCGGCTCACATATCAAGAATAAATAATTCGATATTTAATAATTTAGAAAATATATTCCAGTTCAGGATTCTGCAACCTGCGGGCACATGCTCATAACAATCATGTCATTTTTGACCGCAAAGCGGGTCAGAGAACAGCGATAAGGGCCAGCAAGATGGATACCAGGAAAACGCGTTACAACATGAAGTACGTCATGCTCTGCTGTACGGTGGCGGCCTTTGGCGGGCTGCTATTGGGCTATGACTCCTCGATTATCTCCGGGGCAATTGAACCGCTCAGTGAACATTTCCGGCTCTCTCCGGCAGAAACCGGCTGGGCGGTGTCGAATATCCTGCTGGGCAGTCTGATAGGGTGCTTTATCGCGCCGAAACTCAGTGACAAGCTGGGGCGTAAAAAATCCCTCGCCATTACCGCGCTGGTATTTACTGTCTCGGTGGTGGGAACGGTTATCGCGCATAACTTTACCGTCTTTGTCATCGCCCGCATGCTCGGCGGGCTGGCGATTGGGCTGGCTTCGGTGATTTCACCGATCTATCTTGCCGAGCTTTCACCCTCGAAATTCCGTGGGCGCACCACCGCGCTCTATTCGGTCTGTTGCGTTGGCGGTCAGTGCGTGGTGCTGCTGACTAACTACTATATTCACCAGTTTATGGCGGCAGAGGCGATGGTCGATACTGGCTGGCGCTATATTCTGGCCACCGCGCTGCTGCCCTGCGCGCTGTTTATTCTGTTTGTTCTGTTTATTCCGGAATCACCACGCTGGAATATGCTGAAAGGGCGTGAGAAACCGGCGCTGGATACCCTGACCAAAATCTCCAATGCTGAGCATGCGCAGAGCGTCTTCAATGAGATTAAAATTTCACTCAAGCACTCCGCAGCCAACAGTCATAAAACCCGCTTCAGCTTTAATAAAACCACCGTGCCACTGCTGATTGTCGGTGTCGGTCTGGCAGTCGGCAACCAGATTAGCGGCATCAATGTGATTCAATATTTTGGTCCTTCGCTGCTGAAAAATGTATTTCCTGACTCCGGCTCGGCGCTGTTGCAGACCTTCTGGCTGTCGATCTGTCAGTTTATTGGCGTATTAATTGGGATGTCGATGATTGATAAAGTCGGGCGTCGCAAACTGCTGTTACTGGGGGCGATCTCCTCCTGCGTATTTCTTACCTATTCGTTTATCGCCTTCTACTACCATTTGCCGGGCATGCTGGCGGTGATCGGCCTGTTCGCTTATATGGTGTTCTTCGGCATTACCTGGGGGCAGATTGTCTGGACGGTGCTGGGTGAGCTGTTCCCGACGGAGATCCGCGCGGTCTGCGTTGGTATCTCTATCTGTATGATGTCGCTGGCGAACTTTATTATCAGCACCACTTTCCCGATTATGAACAGCAATCCTTACCTGCTGGAACTGTTCCATGGTGGTTTCCCGCTGCTGCTGTTCGCGATTTTCTCTCTGGGTATGTATTTCTTCACTTACCGCTTCCTGCCGGAAACCGCGGGCGTGTCACTGGAAAAAATTCATGGTCTGGTACTGGAGAAGTTCAATGTCGAGGTGCCAGCGGATCAGCTGCCGGTAAGCCGCGCCGGGCAGCTTAAACCTTAAACGGCAACAGGCCGTTCAGCCAGCTTCCGGGGGGTAACTGGAGAGCGGCGCTGTTGCTTTGTTAGATCGCCGGCTGGCAATAATTGTCAGCCGGCATTTTTTTACGCCAAAATCAGGCGCTTTTTTCCGGCACCCATGCCCCTTTCACGACGGCGTCAGGGAAACCACCGGTCAGAATACGCAGTTGCGCATCACGCGGGGTGTTATCCCCCTGACCCTGAATACTGACAATATCCTGCGGACAGGCGGAGAGCGCTACATAGCAGTCCATCTCGGCGCGCAGAGTAATATAATCGCCGGGCTGGGTGACGGTTGGCAGCGTCTTCAGCGTAATACCATCCGGCTGCACCTGAATATTCATAAAGATATTAAATGACGCCAGATTGCCGTGCGGCAGCGTGACATTCAGCGCCGCCAGACCTTCATGCAGATTATCGTGACAGTTACGATGCGGCTCGCGGCAACCCAGCAGCTCATAGCGACGCGCATCGCAGGCGGCCATAAAGGTATCGTGTACGCCGGGTGAGGTGTCTTCCACCAGCGTCAGAATCGGATGGCGCATATTGGTGATAAAACTGTCGCCCACGCGCGGATTAAGCCGCTGATTCCACACGCGCGTCGCTTCCATACACATATATTCACTGACGTCGGCGGCATTATAAGCCCAGCAATCCACCACCTGAGTACCGTGCAGATTAATCACCTGCAGCGCTTCACCGGCGGCGAGAAACACCGCTTTGCCGTGGCGTGCGGGGATTAACTGCTCAGCACGGCAGTTTGTTGTAGTCGTCATATTATTCTCCTGGTTAATGTGGCACGCGCAGGCTGTAACGCGTCATCCGCTGTTCAAGGCGGCGTGCCAGCAAATCGATAAAGGTGTTAAGCAGCCAGTAGCAGAGCGCCACAGCCAGATAGATCTCCAGCGGCGCATAGGTGGCGGAGATCGCCTGCTTCGCCTCGTACATAAACTCCGGCACCGAGACAATCGACAGCAGCGCCGAGTCTTTAATCAGGCCAATCAGCAGACCCATTAGCGGCGACAGCATTTGCGGCAGGGTTTGCGGCAATACCACGTCGCTCATAGCACGAAAATGGCCCAGCCCCAGCACCCGGCAGGCCTCCCACTGGCCAGCAGGCAACGCGCCAATTGCCGCACGAATCACCTGGGCAATATAGGGCGCGTAATACAGCGTCAGCGCCAGCACGCCCACCACCGGCGAAGAGAAGGTGATGTCGTATTCCGGCAGCACAAAATAGAGCAGATAGATCACCACCAGCAGCGGTAATCCGAGCGTTACGGCGGTCCAGATACGTAACAGCGATTGCAGCAGCGGCGGTCCGCGCATCAGCAGCAGCGCCAGTAATGCTCCCGCCAGTAACGAACAGATTGCGGCGATAACACAGAGTTGCAGGGTGATTTGTAATCCCTGCCACAGCGACGGCGCCGATGAGATAACTGCCTGCCAGTCCATTATGCCCACCTCCCTTTGCCTTCCAGATAACGTGCGAGGCCAATCATCGGCAGCGCAATCAGCAGATAGCCCACTGCCACCAGCAGCAATACCTGAGTGGCTTCATAACTGCGGGCAATGACAATCTGCCCGGCATAGGTCAGCTCGGTTAATGCGACCACCGAGGCCAGCGGCGTGGTTTTCAGCAGGATAGTGAACTCATTGACCAGCATTGGCAGGCTGGCGCGCAGCACCTGCGGATTCACCACATACCACCAGGTCAGGAAGCGGCCCAGCCCCAGCGTGCGGCAGGCTTCCAGCTGACCCGCAGTGACCAGACGGCGATTGACGCGCAGAATCTCCGCTACGTAAGCGCCGCTGTTCATACCGATAGTAATCACCGCCGCCAGCAGCGGCTGTCCGCCCAGTCCGAGTAGCGGCAGGGTAAAGAACACCACAAACAGCTGCACAATCGCCGGAGTGCCGCGCATCAGGCTGATATACAGCCGTCCCAGCAGACGCGGCAACAGGCGACGATGCAGTTGCAGATAGCAACCAGCCTGCCCCAGCACCAGGCTTAACAGTGCCGCCAGCACAGTCAGTTCGAGGGTGACCAGCAGCCCTTTGGCTAACTCCGGTAATCCGGCGCTGACTTGCGCATCCAGCCACATTATTGCCTCACTCAGACGGGAAAGCCGTCAGATCTTCCGCCACCGACAGGCTGAGCGGGGCGGGGCGATCGTTGCCTTCAATCCCGGTACAGCAAGCCGAAACGATAAACAGGGTATCGACCACCACGCGACAGGTAATGCTGTCACCGCGTTTGGTCAGATTGGGCTGTGGCGTAATATCGCCATTCCGCGCCAGATCGACATGCATAAACAGATTGATCGGATCCGGCAGCTTTGGCGCCACCATACCGACGCGCGCCAGTTCTGCGTGCAGAGATTCAACACAGCCCTGCTGACCGTGGTAGCCGCGTTCCGCCAGCCATGCGCTGGTAGATGCTGGCAGCAGCAGATCGTGACGCCGCACGCTGTCTTTACCTAACACCATCATCGGACGGCGGCGGTTGTTCACCATACGCATGCCGGAACCGAGCAGATAGCTGTTGCTGAATACCCGGGTGTGATGCACTGACAGCCAGACCGCCGGGTCGGCAATGCTGAAACCAAACAGCGATGCCACGGCGCCGTCGCCAAGCGCGGTAATCCGCAGCAACTGGCCGCGCAATACGCGAATCGAACCGGCGGTTCCCGGCGCGACGGTAACGGTGCTGGCAACAGTACGTGGCGCTTCTTCACTGGTGAAGCCTTCTTTCATTAATAACATTTCAGGCCTCAGTGGTCAGAGTATCGGAAATATGGATATCAATCGGTGTCACCTGCAGACCGTTGCCCGGAATAATGTCCTGCGGACAGGAGGAGACGGCGCAAATCAGATCGCACAGCGCGCGGAAAGTGACGCGATCGCCAGCACGGCTGTTGGGATCGGTAACTTCCATGCGGCCATCCGGAGTAACCGGACCGTTCTGGAACAGGTTAAACGGCTCCGGCAGGGTGAAGTAATTCACGCCGTAAGCGCGCATCCCTTCCAGCATATTGTCGACGCAGTTGCGATGCCCCTCGACACCGAAATCGATGCTAAAGCGGGTGCGGTCGCAGGCCGGAACATTGGCATCGTGAATGCCGATGCTGTCGGCGATAATCTCCAGCATGGCGCGGTTTTCGCTCGACCAGAGTGCATCACCCGGCTTAAAGAACAGCGAGCGCAGATGCTGGCGGGTATGGACTGGCGACAGCTTTTCCGCCGGGTTCGCCGCGTTTACCGCGACAAAATCCGCAGCCTGCTGACCTTCGCTATCAATGATGGTCAGATATTGCCCCTGACGGACAGTAAACGCCTGGCCGTGCCCGGCGGTAACATGCACATGATGCTGACACATGGCCTTACTCCTGAGGAATGAAGTTGTCGGCCGGAACCGTAAAGGTGGTGCCAAGATATTGCGTTTGCAGTGCGCCGAGTTCGCCGGATTTCTGCATCGCCAGAATGTGGTCGCTGATGGCTTTGTTCAGTGCGCTGTCATCTTTACGCGTTGCCCACGCCATCCACTGTGACGGACCGATGTCGCCGACCTGCGCCACTTTTGCCGGATATTTCTTCACCACTGGCGCCAGCACCGAGATATCGTCGATCACAAAGTCGGCGCGTTTGGTCATCAGCGTGCTGACCGTCTGATCCAGCGTATCAACGCTGATAATGGTGATCGGCTTCAGCCCCTTGCTTTGCAGCGTTTCATTAAAGGTTTTCAGCAGCTGCTCAGGCACGCTGGCGCTTTTGGCGGCGCCGCGCAGACCGGCAAGATCTTCAATCTTCAGCGGCTTGCTGGCGAATTTTCCTGCTTCGTCATGGCGTACCAGTACGGCGTTGACGGTTTTACTGAACGGCACGGTAAACAGCACTTTTTTCGCGCGCTCGGCAGTGACGTTAAGCGAGGAGCCTTCAGCATGGAAGGAACCGGAAATCAGGCCGGGAATGATGCCGCTAAAGGCCGTCTTCTGAAACTCCAGTTTCACGCCCAGCGCTTTGGCCACTGACTTCATAATTTCGGCGCTGTAACCCACCACTTCACCCTTATCGTTGGTGTACTCATATGGGGGAAAGGTAGGATCGACGCCGACGGTCATGGTGCCGCTGGATTTAATATCCGCCAGCGTATCGGCGCGGGCGAAGCCACTGAGGGATCCCGCGGTGAGCAGTGCAGCTGCAGCAATAAGTAATGTGATTTTTTTCATTATGGTGTTCCCTGATGTTGGTGAGATACATCAGGAGTAAGGCAGGTTTCGTGCCAGATTATGCAGCACAGCAGGCAGCGGAGTGGCAGAGAAAAGTAATAATCCTTAAGAATCACCGAGAAACACGTGTTTCATTATCGTAAAATTATTTTTCATTGGTTTCATGTGGCGTGAAAAGCACGGGGCGGCGGAACATTGTTGCGCACTAAAATGGTGCGCAGTAAGTGAGCAGTTGCACCATCGCGATAGCATGGTGCAGCTCTGGGTTACTCCAGCTCATCAAGCCACTGATGAACCGATTCGATTAACGTCAGCTGGTCGTTGCTGACTTTGCCGCGCTCACGCGCCACCAGCGAGCAGATCAGATTACATACTCCGGAGAGTGAGGCGGTGCTGTCAAAAATCAGGCTGCCGTCAGTATGGCAACGAATCACCCAGGTCGCCTGTTTTGCCGCTTTGCCGGGCAGCACATCGGAGAGATAGAGCATCGGTACTTTAAGTTCGCTCATGGCGTTCATCGCCGCTTCCAGCGCTGGCATACGGCGGCGTAAGCCGATGCAGATCGCCACATCCTCAGGCCCTAATGCGGCCAGATATTCCGCCAGTGAATCCCCGGCGCGCGGCAGCAGGCGCACATCGTTATGCACATGAACCAGATCGCGGTACATCAGGGCGGCGATGGTCTGGCTGTGACGCCAGCCAAGCAGCACAATGCGCCGCGCGCCGGCAATCGTCCTGATCACCTGATCCAGCTGTTGCGTATCAAGAGCGCGATAAGAGTTAACCAGATTGGCGACCTCGCGTTCCAGATGGCTCTGGATCAGCGTATCCAGCGGCGAGCCGCTCTGAAAGTCCTGCAGGTAGAGTGGTGAGCCGCTGTTTTGCATTTCCCGCGCCTGGCGCCGCGCTTCTTCATAGTTTTCATAACCGAGGTGGCGAAAAAAACGCGTGGTGGTGGCTTTCGATACGCCGGCGCTGATCGCCAGTTCCGTGGCGGTATTCATCGCCAGCTGACCCGGCGCCGCGAGGACCACATCCGCCAGACGCTGTTCATGGCTGGAGAGTTGATCCCAATACTGGCGAATGCGGCTTTCAAGCGAAACCGTTTTGGCGCTCATTTGTTTACCCTGGAAAAATAAAATCCATCCTGCACAGAGCGGGCGGGCTTGTCATGTAAAAAATGAGATTGATTAGTGATTGGCTATTAGCTGCATCGACAATCCACACAAAACCTTAAAAGGGGATCGAAACCGGCAGAGACATCCCTGTTACGCCACCCCTTTTCTGGATAGGATAAACGTACTTCCCCCATCTTACTTAATCAGCAGGTGCAGGCGTGTCAGTAAAATTAGTCGCAGTTGATATGGACGGAACCTTCCTCAATGCCTCAAAAAACTATAACCGTGAACGTTTTCAGCAACAGTACCTGGCGATGCGCGAGCAGGGGATACGTTTTGTGGTGGCCAGTGGCAATCAGTTCTGGCAATTGCTGAGCTTTTTCCCGCAGATTGCCGGTGAGATTTCCTTTGTTGCCGAGAATGGCGCCTGTGTAGTAAGCGAAGGGGAAGAGATCTACTGCGGCCATATTCCACAGTCGCTGGTGGTCAGCATTCTCAGCGAACTTGAGCCGTTTAGCGATATTTACACCGTGGTGTGCGGTAAACAGACCGCATGGTTACATCAGCGTGCGCCGGAAAAGGTGGTGGCGCTGATGTCGCGGCATTACCATCGGTTGCAGCGTTATCAGTCAGTGGATGAGATCGGCGATGATATTTTTAAAATTGCCCTGACGCTGGAAGATACGCGCATTCCGCAGCTTAAGGCGCATCTGAGTCAGGCGCTGAATGGCGACCTGACTCCGGTGACCAGCGGCTTTGGCTTTGTTGATCTGATTATTCCCGGTATCCATAAAGCGCACGGGCTGAAAATCTTGCAGCAGCGCTGGGGTATTGCCGATGAAGAGGTGATGGCGATTGGCGACAGCGGTAATGATCGCGAAATGCTGCTGCAGGCGGGGTACAGTTTTAGTATGGCCAACGCCAGCGAGGAGATTCGCCAGGCCGCGCGCTATCAGGCCGGGGATCACAATGATGAAGCGGTACTGGATGTTATCGATGATATGTTAAATGGGGTTTATCCGTTTAGCGTATCTGCGCATTAAATCTGCTTTCCGGCAACGCAACATAACCTGGTGACGCTAAAACGCAAAACGGACGTCCGAAGACGTCCGTTTATAAATGATGGTGCCCGAACCCGGAATCGAACCAGGGACACGGGGATTTTCAATCCCCTGCTCTACCGACTGAGCTATTCGGGCAACGGGGCGCATTAAACCTTATGCAGGCCGGAGCGTCAAATACTTTTCCCGGCAGAAAGCGCGATTGCTTTCTTTTTCATCCCTTTGCCGCGAAAATCGACAGATTACCCTGCGATGTGTGTTTTTTGGCACGAAACCCCGCCGTTTAAAAAGTATGCATCATTTATGGATGAAACCAGCGCTTAATAACAGCGCCAGTAATAATAAAAATCATAACAATTATATCATTACTAAAACACAGAAGTGTTTTCTGGAATTAAGCTCCAGCTAATAGCAAAGTTAACCAATAAAATTTAAATTAAAACAGACTTAAATCATAATTCCCTATAGCTATTTTAAGATTAATGCATTTAATCATTTGTCCTAAAAAATAACCCCTGTATTGATTCGCATTAAAAATATGCTGATATTGGCGTAAGAGGGAAAGTCTGTCACCACCTTTTAATATCATTTTTAACTATGCTTTGCAGTTTAACGCCTGCTACTGATTTGGCTGGTATAACGGCTTCGCTTGCCCATTGTTTGACCACCAACCAGGATTTATTATGTCATTAAGAAATAAAACACTTAGTGCAGTAAAATGGAATCTGCTTGCCACCCTGATTACCACATCATTGGGTATCATATTACTGTGGGCGCTTTCTCACTTATTAACCACTCAGCAGTATGGCGTGGTCAGCGCCGCATTGATTGTCAGTACATTTTGCATGATGTTAATTGATTTTGGTATTTCCAATTCCATTATCCGCAGCCGATCGTTGCAGGCGGATGAGTTATCATCGTTGTATGTGGTTAATGTGGTGCTGGGTGTGGTTATCTGCGTAGTGATCCTGCTGTTAAGTTCGCAGATTACGGCTTTATTTAAAGCAGACGCAATGCTAACCAGCCAGATTCGCCTGATGGCGTTGGGCTTTATTATTCTCTCATTTGGCCTGCAGCCACGGGCGTTACTGACCCGTGAGATGCAGTTCCGCCCGCTGGCGCAAATTAACATCGCCGCGACGATCACCAACTTTATTGTCGCCATTAGTCTGGCCTTGATTTACCACACCAGCTGGTGCATCGCGCTGGCCTTTCTGGTCAGTTCAATGGTGAATGCCGTCGCATCGGGCTGGGCTGCACGGCCATTAATGGCCTGGCAGTTCCGCTTTCGTATCGGTGCGATTAACAACCATCTGCATTACGGCACACAACTGGTGATGGATTCGTTGATTAATCAGATCAGTATTAATACCTATCCGGTGCTGATGTCCCGGTTAATCAGTATTACCGCGATTGGCGGTTATAGTATCGCATACAGTATCAGTATCGCCTTATTTGAAAAGTTAAACCCGGTACTGTCACACGCCTTGTTTCCCGCTTTTTCCCAGATTGGTCATAATGCGTCGCGGCTGAAAGAGACTTTTTTAAAAGTGACGACCTTTAGCGCGCTGGTTAATTTCCCGTTATTAACCGGTATGTTGCTGATCGCCGATCCATTGGTAAAGGTATTTTTTGCCGATAAATGGCATTTTATTATTCCGGTAATCCAGTTGCTTTGTATTGTCGGCGCAGTGCGATCGATTGATACCGCGGTGATTGCGGTACTGCTGGTGAAGGCCAAAATGTATCTCAATGTACGGTTTGGCATTGTTAAATTACTGGCTGGCATCCCGCTGACCTGGTTTATGGGCACCACCTTTGGTCTGCCGGGCATTGTCTGCTCATTCCTGATTATTCAGGTTGTTAATACCTCGCTTGGCTATTTTTTACTGCTACGCCCCTGTATTGGCAATATCGGCGTGGCATATTTCCGTGCGATTAGCGTGCCGGTACTGCATGTTATGCCGATGCTGGTGATATGCAGCCTGATAAATCAGCAAGCCGCTGCACTGCGGCACAGTGAACTACTGGCGCTAACCATTTTTACCGGCGTCATGGTTTATACCCTGACCATTCTGTTATCCCCCAGCCAGAGCGTACGCGAGTTTCGCCAGCTCGCCATCCAGGCGGTAATGATAAAGAGGGCGGTAACATGAGGTTATCCATCGTTATCCCCTGTTATAACTGTGCTGGCACTATCCTCTCGTTGCTGGAATCTCTCTGGCGGCAGCGTGACCCTCTGCTGGAAGTGATTCTGATTAATGATGGATCAAGCGATGCCAGCGAGCGCGTGATTAAAAGCTTTATCGCCAGGCATCAGCAGGGAAACTTTAATTTATATACCACCGCTAACGCCGGTGCGGCGGCGGCGCGCACCCGGGGAATGATGCTGGCCTGCGGAGAATATCTGTTTTTTTGCGACGCTGATGATGCTGTCGCGCCGGACTTTGTGATTACCGTGCTGGAGCAGATTGCTCAGCAGCCTGATCTGCTCTATTTCAGTTCGGTGAGGGTGTATGGCAAGGGGGCGCAGCAGCGGATCAGCGACAAAATATGCTTTGCTGAAGACCGGGTATGGTCTGACGCCGATGGTTTTTTGCGCTGGTTGCTGGATCGCAAAGCCTATACCGCGGCGGTGTGGACCTATGTATTCCGCCGCAGGCTGGCGCAGGAGAGTGATGCCTGTTTTACGCCGCGTAAGTCCCATGAAGATCATCTGTTTACTTTGCGCCTGATTGCCCATGCGGCGAAAATTATAGTGATCAGCAAAAGATTATATTTCCAGTATATCACCGAGGGTTCCCTGACCAATTCGGTTAAAGATGGACAATATATTGATGACCGCTTATCCGCTTTCCAGGAAGCGCGGAAAGATATGGTGCAAAAATTCAGCCAGCAGGCGGTGGCGCTCTATGCTGAATGGTCAGTACGATCGTTAATTAGCCTCTGTTTCAGTAATCCGCTGGCGATGATTGACTCACTATTAGTACAACGAAATTTATATCTGTTTATCTGGCGCGATCGCAGTCATGTATCACGGACGGTTAAGAAAATGATGTATCAACGATTTTTACGTTAGCTTATCAATCAGGGCGGAAAGCATAATGTATAACCTAAACTTAACCACGACACGCGGTCGGCTGGATTTATGTTCAGCCACAGTGTGGTCGTTGATACATCAGACGTTTACGCCAGACACTATTATTATCTGGGTCTCGCGTGAGCCTTATATGTCTGATGAAGGTATTAATGAATATCCAGGCTGGCTGCCGGAAATTAACCGGATTAAAAATATCGTCAAAATCGTCCATGTAAGAAACACAGGGCCTTATCGAAAAATTATTCCGGCGCTGCGTGCAGCAGAACTTGATGATGTGCTTATTTACGCCGATGATGATGTTATCTATGGCAGCATGTGGCTGGAAACCTTGCTGAAATCTTACCATCAGCATCAGGGTAAACATGTCATCGCCGCGCGGATTCGGGTAAAGAGTAAAAATGTGCTGGGATTTGATAAAAGCTACAATCATTATAAGATTTGCGCGACGCCGACCAATTTCACCGCTAACTTTATTATCACCGGTGTCGGGGGGTGTGTGATT
Source organism: Winslowiella toletana (assembly GCF_017875465.1). Classification (NCBI taxonomy): domain Bacteria; kingdom Pseudomonadati; phylum Pseudomonadota; class Gammaproteobacteria; order Enterobacterales; family Erwiniaceae; genus Winslowiella; species Winslowiella toletana. Next base: position 1,516,686 of record NZ_JAGGMQ010000001.1, on the reverse strand, counting down.
GCCCGTCGGCATGTTCGTCGCGAATTACTTAATATTGATGCTTTTATTGAAGTAGCGCCTAAAACTGACGATTTGTGGATTAGCAAAATTATCGAATTATCGGGTACTACGGTAACCTGTTCTCCCGAGGCAATGGATCATGTGCTGGAAATTAACCACAGCAATAATGCACTCAGTCATAGCAATACGATCATTTCACTACAACATACCCTGATAAATAAAATCGTCAGAAAAATATATTATATAATGATGGGTTATTTTGGTTTTGCGATATCGAATAATGATACTGCCATGAAAAAAATTAACGCTTTTTTTAAACTGCGCAAAGCCAGACTTTAATCGCTGCTATTAAAAAAAGGATATTACAATGGCTAATTTTACTGTTCGTATAGAACTGAATCAGGCCACCTATGACGATCTTGAACGGATGCACGATCTGCTGCTGGCGGCGGGCTATTCCAATTTAATTGAAGATGTCTCAGGTGCGCGCTTTTATTTGCCGCTGAAAGAGTATGTGCTTACCAGTAACAGTTCGGCGCAGCAGGTACTTAAGCAGGTCGAGTGGATTGCCGCATCGGTGCGGCCCGATCCGAAAATCCTCGTAACGGAGGCGGTTTCCCGCTGCTGGCGGTTAGCTGAACGGTAAATCTGCCTGGATCGGAAACTGACTGGAATTTGCATAACTAACGGATTAATAAACATTTATATTGCGTTTATTTGATAACTATCATTATTAATCAAAGAGTTAGTGGTTTGTCGTTTTTGGGATTTAATTCACTTTAGCGGGTTGTGTCTGAAAAAAAATAATGCCATTATTGCGCAAATTTTGCAGCCATATCATCACCATTCATTTGAGGTCGCCGCCATGAACGGTTCAATGCTGAAAAAGAGCACTTGTTCCCGCCATCTTCGGATGTCGCACTACGCGCGATCGTCACACTGCAACACCCCATCGATACACTCTCTCACCATGCGGTGAGGCCGTCTGTGCTTGCTGTTGGACATGAGTAAAAACAGACGCGATCTGATTTTACTGATGTCTATCGGTTATAGCTGAAGCCAATTCTGCTTAGTCGAACGCTGACATATTACGTCAGGAATGGCCTCCGGCTGGAGCCTGTTCCTGGGATGTGCCTATGGCACCCCTCATCCTTGACCGGCAGGGATTTGAGCTATGACAACACTGAAAATTGCCGCCAGCGCCGCCATTGCGCCGAACCTCCACACCACCCGCGACATCGTTGCGCTGGATAGTACCGATTTTACCGATGTGGCGGCGGTGGTCGTCTCCGTTGCGGATTCCCGCAGCGGCATGCTGGCGTTGCTGCGCCACACCGGTTTTAATCTGCCGGTGTTTATCGCGCTGGACGGCGCAGAGCAGCGTCAGGCGCTGCCGGAAGTCACCGGTTTACTGACCGGCGACGCTGAGTCTGCCGCGCGACTGGAAGCTGCCGCCGCGCAATATGAAGCCGCGCTGCTGCCACCGTTTTTCGATACGCTGACCAAATACGTCGCGATGGGGAACAGCACCTTCGCCTGTCCCGGTCATCAGGGCGGGGCGTTCTTTAAAAAGCATCCGGCCGGACGTCAGTTTTTTGATTTCTTTGGCGAGAATGTGTTTCGCGCTGATATGTGCAATGCCGACGTTAAGCTTGGCGATCTGCTGATTCATGAAGGCTCCGCCAAACATGCGCAGAAATTTGCCGCCAAGGTATTTAACGCCGATAAAACCTATTTTGTGCTGAACGGCACGTCCAGCGCCAACAAAGTGGTGACTAACGCCCTGCTGACGCGTGGTGATCTGGTGCTGTTTGACCGTAATAACCATAAATCCAATCACCATGGCGCACTGATCCAGGCGGGCGCGACGCCGGTCTATCTGGAAACCGCGCGCAATCCGTTTGGTTTTATTGGCGGTATTGATGCGCACTGTTTTGACGAGCGCTATCTGCGCCAGCAGATCAAAGAAGTCGCGCCGGAACGCGCTGCGGAAGCTCGTCCGTTCCGTCTGGCGGTGATCCAGCTCGGCACCTATGACGGCACGGTGTATAACGCCCGTCAGGTGGTTGACCGTATCGGCCATCTCTGCGACTACATTCTGTTTGATTCGGCATGGGTTGGCTACGAGCAGTTTATTCCGGTTATGGAAGCCTGTTCGCCGCTGTTACTCGATCTTAAACCCGAAGATCCAGGTATTTTTGTTACTCAGTCGGTGCATAAACAGCAGGCCGGTTTCTCGCAGACTTCACAGATTCACAAAAAAGATAACCATATTCGCGGTCAGCAGCGTTTTTGCAGCCATAAACGCCTGAACAATGCCTTTATGTTGCACGCCTCAACCAGTCCGTTCTATCCGCTGTTCGCCGCGCTCGACGTCAATGCCAAAATACACCAGGGCGCGGCGGGGCGTCGTTTGTGGCATGAGTGCGTTACGCTCGGTATTGATGCGCGTAAAGCGATTCTGACGCACTGCGAGATGATTCAGCCGTTTCTGCCGGACAGCGTCGACGGCAAGCCGTGGCAGGATGCGCCGACGGAAACTATCGCCAGCGATGCGCGCTACTTCAGCTTTGCGCCGAAGGCAAAATGGCACGGCTTCGACGGCTACGCACGCGATCAATATATTATCGATCCGTGCAAGCTGCTGCTGACCACGCCGGGCATTGATGCGGCCACTGGCGAATATGCTTCATTTGGTATTCCGGCCACCATCCTCGCCAGCTATCTGCGTGAGAATGGCGTGGTGCCGGAGAAGTGCGATCTTAACTCGATTCTGTTCCTGCTGACGCCAGCGGAAAGCGCCGATAAAATGGCGCATCTGGTGGCGAAACTGGTGCAGTTTGAGCAGCATGTGAAAGATGATGCCTTGCTGTGTGATGTGCTGCCAACGGTGTATCGCAAAAACGCTGCGCGTTATCAGGGTTACACCCTGCGCCGTCTGTGTCAGGAGATGCACGATCTCTATGTCAGCTACGGGGTGAAAGATCTGCAGAAAGCGATGTTCCGTCAGGAGAGTCTGCCGAAAGTGGCGATGAATCCGCAGGATGCCAATATCGAATTTATTCGCGGCAACGTCGAGCTGGTGCCGATCGCCAAAGCCGAAGGGCGTATCGCCGCGGAAGGCGCGCTGCCTTATCCTCCGGGCGTGTTGTGCGTGGTGCCTGGCGAAGTGTGGGGCGGCGCGGTGCAGCGCTATTTCCTCGCGCTGGAAGAGGGAATTAACCTGCTGCCAGGTTTTTCACCGGAGCTGCAGGGTGTTTACGCCGAAGCCGATGAGCGCGGTGTGAAGCGTTTGTGCGGTTATGTGATGGCGTAAAACGCTGCTGCATAAATCTGTAGGGGAGCCGTTATCGGCTCCCGTCTGGCTGACAGACAAAAACACCCGCCAGCAATACGGGCGGCGTTAACGCCGCCTCTACAGTTTTACGAGCCGGTATTGCAGGGCGATAACGCCTCCGCATCTTCCCGCGCCTGACGCACAATGGCTTTCGCCATCCATTTCGCCACATCCTGCAACTCAGCGTTATCACAGCCCCAGATATCCTTCATAACCAGAAAAATCTCTGAGCCATACACCAGCGATAGCGCATGCAGTACGCGTTGCATCAGTTCCGGCGGCAGCTCGCTGGCCAGCGGCTCCACCACCTTCTGCAGTAACTGTTTACGGTTGCCGCGCACCAGTCGCTCTTTGATCGGAATCGCATCCTGTGACTGCGATTGCGCCCACTGGGTCAGCGACAGATGCAATGCCGCGCGCAGCGTGCCTTCATGCTGCAACATTCGCGGAAAGGCGAAGGTCATCAATTCATCAATGCGCGCACTGGCTTCTTTCTGACTTGGCTGCCAGCTATTCATCGGACTCAGGGTTTCGCCGACAATCGCGGTCACCAGTGCGCTTTGCGTTGGGAAGTAACGATAGGCAGTAGCACGCGACAGCTGCGCTGCCTGAGCAACTTCACTGATCGAGGGAAACGCGCCTCCATCAAACAGTTGCATGGCAGTATTGATCAGCAGGCGGCGCGTTCGTGCGCGAGTAGATGTCATCGACATAGCTTCTTGGTTTTCCTTTTGAACCACAATAACCTCTGTATAAATGTGCCTGATTTCAGTTACTTAATGGATGCTGGCAATGATAAACTGTGCCCTGTCCTGTACTGATAGCGTTTCAGGCTCGGTGTAATAATGAATGAGACTACAGTTTCATTCTATTGATTTATCAATTAAATGGGTGGTACTGTAATCCCGGCTGAAAGTGACAGTTTCTATCACAAAGGATATTGTGGTTTTTATTTCAGGTTTATCAACTCTTTATTAACATAAATAACAGGATTGAGCCAAAGAAATGAAAGAGAGTACCGGCTACATCTACGCCGTGGCAACGGCAGATACTAAAGGAAAGGAACTGTATTTCGTTCGCGATCTGATTGCTGCCTGTGGCGCGAAAGTGGTTACAGTTGATCTGTCCACTCAGACACTTAGCAGCGACTCAGCGGCCGATTTTAGCGCCGAAACCGTGGCGGATTTCCACCCGCAGGGCAGGGCCGCAGTGTTCTGTGGCGACCGTGGCCGTGCGATTAACGCCATGGCTGACGCATTTGATATTTTCCTTAGTCAGCGTGAGGATATTGCCGGCATTATTGGTCTTGGCGGCTCCGGCGGCACGGCGCTGATTACGCCAGCGATGCAGGCATTGCCGGTGGGTATTCCTAAAGTGATGGTGTCGACTATGGCTTCCGGCGATATTTCCGGTTACGTCGGCGCCAGCGATATCAGCATGCTCTATTCGGTAACCGATGTTTCCGGCCTTAATCGCATTTCGCGCCAGGTACTGGGCAATGCGGCGCATCAGATTGCCGGGGCGGTACTGTTTCAGGTTGAACCTGACGCCAGTGATAAACCGGCGCTGGGGCTCACCATGTTTGGCGTCACCACCCCCTGTATTCAGGCGGTGAGTCAGGCGCTGGAAGGGGATTATGACTGCCTGGTGTTTCACGCGACCGGTAGCGGCGGTAAGGCGATGGAGAAACTGGCGGACAGCGGAATGCTGGCTGGTGTCCTCGATCTGACTACCACCGAGGTGTGTGATTTACTGTCTGGTGGCGTACTGGCCTGTGGCGAAGATCGTTTTGACGCCATTGCCCGTTCGGCGGCGCCTTGTGTTATCTCCTGTGGCGCGCTGGATATGGTTAATTTTGGCCATCCGTCGACGATACCCGCCAGATATGCCGACCGGCTGTTCTACCACCACAACGCGCAGGTTACCCTGATGCGCACCACGCCTGAAGAGAATGTGGCGATGGCGAAGTGGATCGCGGCCAAACTTAATCGCTGTCAAGGCGAGGTGCGCTTTCTGATCCCACAGGGTGGGTTCTCGGCGCTGGATGCGCACGATCAGCCGTTCTGGTCGCCGCAGGCGAATCAGGCGTTTATCAGCACGCTGGAGGCGGAACTGTTACAGACTGACCAGCGCAAAATTCATTATCTGCCTTACAACATCAACGATCGGTTGTTTGCAGAAGCAGCGGTGGCGGCGTTTCGCGCCCTCGTAGCCCGGGAGAAATAGTTATGGCTGGATTTACGCGCCAGGAGTTACTGGCCAGATTTCAGGCAATGATCGCGCGCCGTGAACCGATTATCGGCGGCGGCGCAGGCACTGGCCTGTCGGCAAAATGCGAAGAAGCGGGTGGGATCGATTTGATTGTGATCTACAACTCCGGACGCTATCGCATGGCGGGACGCGGTTCGCTGGCTGGTCTGCTGGCGTATGGCAACGCCAACGAGATTGTGGTCGATATGGCGAAAGAGGTGTTGCCGGTGGTGAAGCGCACCCCGGTACTGGCGGGCGTTAACGGCACCGACCCCTTTTGCCAGTTCGACCGCTTTCTTGACGAACTTAAAGCGCTGGGTTTTTCCGGCGTGCAGAACTTTCCAACGGTTGGCCTGATTGACGGCAACTTCCGCGCCAATCTGGAAGAGACCGGTATGGGCTATGCGCTGGAAGTGGAGATGATCCGCCTGGCGCATCAGAAAGATATGCTGACCACGCCGTATGTGTTTAGCCAGCAGGATGCGGTGGCGATGACCGAAGCCGGTGCAGATATTATCGTGCCGCATATGGGACTGACTACCGGCGGCAATATCGGCGCTGAAACCGCACTGAAATTAAAAGATTGTGTACCGCTGATTAACCAGTGGGCGCAGGCCGCTAAAGCGGTGCGTGAGGACGTGATTGTACTTTGTCATGGCGGCCCGATTTCAACGCCGCAAGACGCGCAATATATTCTCGATAACTGCCCGCTTTGCGATGGTTTCTACGGCGCCAGCTCGATGGAGCGTCTGCCGACAGAAGTGGCATTGACGGATACCACCAGGCAGTTTAAAAAGATTAATCGCTAACAAGCATGCGGGCGGCGAGAACGCCGCCCGCGCCAGGAATTTGCACCAGCTACCCATTTCTACATCACTTTGATGCCAACACCAGGGGAATTTTCCCGTAAGCAAAACGGCGAGCTAATGCTCGCCGTTTTTATTGCTGCGCTATCAGTAAAAACGATAGGCTTTCTGCGCCTTACTGACTTTCACCAGATAACGACGTGATTCCGCCGACGGGTGGTCGTTGGCCAGGGTCTGATAGACATCCCCCGACGACATTCCGTTAATCTTACTGAAAGCGCTGTTCTTATCGCTGGAGAAGGTGCGCAATACGCTGCCCGCGCCACCGTTATAAGCGGTAATCACCGCATAACGACGTGAAGTCGGGTCGGAAATACCGGACAGATAGCTGCCCTGCAAAATCGACAGGTAAGCCGTACCGGCATCAATATTGTTTTCCGGATCGAACAGATAGCTGCGGCTCGGTTTGCCCCATTTTCCTTTCAGACGGAACACATCGACACCTGCGGTATGCTGCACCACCTGCATCAGGCCCAGCGCATCCGCATGGCTGACCGCATAGGGGTTGAAGCTTGATTCAATCTGCATAATCGCCAGAATCAGCGACTGATCGACGCCATATTTCTCCGCCGCTTTGCGTACCATTGGCAGATATTTATGCGCACGTTTATCCAGATGGTTTGGCACCATCGGAATGGTAACCGACCAGATCACATGCAGACCGGAGTTGCGGCGTTGCAGCTTATTCTGAATCAGATAATCAGCAAAGCTGGCGGCGCGACCCTGCCAGCGGATCGGCTGGCCGGTGTTATCCAGCACCTGACCGTACAGCAGCGGCTCTTTACTGATCTGAATATCGTTGGCGTCAGAGTAGAGATCGACATTGCCCGGATCTTCACCGATCAGCAGGGTGGTGATAATCGCCTGGCGCAGGCTGGCTGTCGGATTGGTGCCGGCAATGGTTTCAATGGTAATGCTGCCCGAATCAAAGTTGATATGGCTGCGGGTATAGTACTGATCGCTGTATTTGACGTAGTCCTTCGGACCGGCGATCAAAACCTCATTGATACCCCAAATATTCTCAATGTTATGGGCAAACTGACCCATCAAAATATCAAAACCGTTGGTGTCCTTTACCCATTCTTCGTGGAATGCATCTTTTTTATTACTTGAGCAGGAGATCAACAGCGGTGCTAACAGTAGCAAGGCAATAAATTTTTTTTTCATTTTGACAATGTTTAGCCCAAAAAATGGGGCCTGCGACAGGCCCTGATTCGTTATTCTTCTGGCGGGGTATAGCCTTCGATATGCACATCTTTGCCTTCGAACAGGAATTTCACCATCTCCTGTTCCAGCTGTTTGCGATCGTCGGGGTTCATCATGCTGAGCTTTTTCTCATTGATCAACATGGTCTGCTTGGTCATCCACTGCGACCAGGCCTCTTTAGAAATGTCGTTATAGATGCGTTTGCCCAGTTCGCCCGGATAGAGCTGGAAGTCCTGTCCCTCGGCATCGCGTTGCAGAAACGTGCAAAAAATTGTGCGGCTCATTACTCTTCCTCTTGTGTCGCGCGTGTATTCAGCGTCATTTGCTGTGGTTGCCGTAATTCATGCAGCAGCCGCTCAACCGGAGCGGCCAGTCCCACAGACGGCGGCTGCGCTAAGTTATACCAGAGACCCGCGCCTTCATCCATGGCTCCACGTGCAGAAGGCAGTTCCAGCCACATTGGCACGATATCCAGATGAAAATGGCTGAAAGTGTGGCGGAAGGCTACCATCTGGCTTAACTGGCTGCCATCAATCGCGCGGCTGGTTAACCACTGTTGCAGTTCTGGCAGGGTGGTAAATTGCGGGAAGCAATACAGGCCGCCCCACAGGCCGACAGGCGGGCGCTGTTCCAGCCAGACGCCGCTGCCACGCTGCATCAGTAAAAACCAGCCGGTGCGTTCTGGCAGCGTCTGTTTCGGCTTCTTGCCCGGGTACTGCGCCCAGCTGCTGTTGGCATATGCCACACAACCGAGGTTTACCGGGCAGATCTCGCATTTTGGTTTTGATCGGGTGCAGACCATCGCGCCCAGATCCATCATCGCCTGATTAAACTGGCTGACGCCAGCGGCTGGCGTCACCTGCTCGCTGATATCCCATAACTGCTTTTCGACATCTTTCTTGCCCGGCCAGCCATCAATGGCGTAGCAGCGCGCCAGCACACGTTTAACGTTGCCATCCAGAATCGGATAGTGCTGACCCAGCGCCAGCGACAGGATTGCGCCTGCCGTTGAGCGGCCGACGCCCGGCAGGTCGGCGACCGCTTCGAAGGTCTGCGGGAATTTTCCGCCATGCAGCTCCACAACCTGTTTTGCCGCTTTGTGCAGATTGCGCGCACGGGCGTAGTAGCCGAGACCGGTCCACAGATGCAGCACTTCATCCAGCGGCGCTGCCGCCAGATCGGTCACCGTCGGGAATCGCGCCATAAAGCGCTCAAAGTAGGGGATCACCGTAGCAACCTGGGTTTGCTGCAGCATCACTTCCGAGAGCCATACTTTGTAAGGCGTTTTTTCTAACTGCCATGGCAGGGTTTTGCGACCGAAGCGCTGATACCAGTCCAGCACTTGTTGCGCGAACTGTTGCGCTTGCATCATCAGGAGGAAATTTTCCGTTATTACTCTACACTCAGGCTGGAATTGCAGCACAGACGCCGGATGCTGTAAACCGGAACTTTGTGGGGCTTGCTTCTCAGCCTTAACTTTGCATAATGCCCGCATATTCCTGAATGCGCAGATTAACAGGCAGCCACATGAAGAATGACGTCATTTCACCCGATTTTGATGAAAACGGGCGCGCGATGCGCCGTATCCGCAGTTTTGTCCGCCGTCAGGGCCGGTTAACCAAAGGCCAGCAGCTGGCGCTGGATAACTACTGGCCGGTGATGGGGGTTGAGTATCAGGCGGAGCCTGTTGACCTGGTCGGGCTGTTTGGCCGCGAAGCGCCGGTGGTGCTGGAGATCGGTTTCGGCATGGGCGCTTCGCTGGTGACGATGGCGGAAAATAATCCGCAGCAGAACTTCCTCGGTATTGAAGTGCATTCGCCGGGCGTCGGCGCTTGTCTGGCTACCGCCCATGAAGCGGGCGCCGATAACCTGCGCGTGATGTGTCATGACGCGGTGGAAGTGCTGGAGCATATGATCCCGGATAATTCGCTGCGGATGGTGCAGCTGTTCTTCCCGGATCCGTGGCACAAAGCGCGTCACAACAAACGCCGTATTGTGCAGGTGCCCTTTGCTGAGCTGGTGATGCGTAAGCTGAAGCTGGGCGGTACTTTCCATATGGCCACCGACTGGGAAGCCTATGCAGAACATATGCTGGAAGTGATGAGCAGCATTGAAGGTTACAAGAATCAGTCGGAAGAGAATAACTATGTGCCGCGTCCTGAATCGCGGCCATTGACCAAATTTGAACAGCGTGGCCAGCGTTTAGGTCACGGTGTTTGGGATCTGATGTTTGAGAGGGTTAAATAATGGCTACACAACGCAGTCGTCGTCTTCGTAAGAAAATGCATATCGATGAGTTCCAGGAACTCGGTTTCTCCGTTAACTTCACCTTCCCGGAAGGCAGCAGCGAAGAAGAGATCGATACCACCGTTGATGCACTGATTAATGAAGTGATCGAGCCGAACGGTCTGGCGTTTGATGGTAGCGGCTACCTGCAGTGGGAAGGGCTGATCTGTCTGGAGAAGATCGGCAAATGTACTGAAGAACACCAGGCGCTGGTACGCAAATGGCTGGAAGCACGCGAGCTGAAAGATGTGCGTGTTTCTGAACTGTTTGACGTTTGGTGGGACTAATTAACTGTGGGCGGCGATAACGCCGCCCCTGCATTGGATCTGCCGTAGGGGCGGCGTTATCGCCGCCCTTAATATTTTCATTCAGGAGAGTTCATGATTCGTAAAGCACTGGTTATCACACTGTTGCTGGCCGCAGGTCAGGCGCAGGCCGCTTATGAGTGTAGTGTGAAGCCACAGGATGATGTGGTCATTAAACCACAAAGTGTGCAGGTGGTTGGCGCCAGCGGCAATCTGGTGATCTCTCCTGAGGGTAATCTGCAGTTTAATGGTAAGCAGGTGGACGTGGATACCGCGACCCGCCAGAAAGCGATTGATTATCAGAATGCCCTGCGTCGCGATCTGCCATGGATCGATCAGGGCGCTACACAGCGTCTGGAAAAAGGGCGTGTGGCGCTGGATGGCGTGATTGTCGAGAAACTGGGCAGTGAAAGCCATGCGCGTTCGCGTCTGACCACTCTGAGCAGCCAGCTGAAGCAGCAGATGAACCGTATTATTGAGCATCGCAGCGACGGTCTGACCTTCCACCACCAGGCGATTGACCAGGTGCGTCAGGACGGAGAACGTCTGGCGCAGAATGCGCTGGGTGGTCTGGTGCAGGACAGTCTGAATGAGATGGGCAAAAAGCAGGCGGGCGCCAGCGATAATCCGTTACAGGCGATTATGGGCAATCTGGGCGGTTTGCAGCAGGCGGTAAAAGACGAGTGGAGCAAGCAGGAGCAGGATTTCCAGAACTTTGGTCATGAAGTCTGCAACCGCGTTACCGTGCTGGAAACGCAGCGCAAAGAGGTGTTAGCGGGCGTGAAATAATTTGTTTTGCCAGCGGGCGGCGAGAACGCCGCCCGCGTCAATATTGTCAATCCGCCAGAAACAGTTCCAGCAATGAATTAAGAAACAACTTACCTTGATGGGTGATCTGCCAGTGTTCCGGCGTTTCCGTCAGATATCCTTTCGCCAGCGCCTGATTGATTTGCGGGCGAATCACTGACTCATCTAATCCGGTATAGCGTACAAACTCCTCACGCGGCGCAGCTTCCAGCAGGCGGAAGCGGTTCATAAAGAACTCAAACGGCTTCTCACTGGCTTCCACTTCATGCTGACGGTCAAGATATTTTCCGGCCATAAAGCCACGCGGATGGCGTGTCTTGGTGGTGCGAATAATCCGCCCATCTTCCTGCGTCAGCTTGCCGTGCGCGCCACAACCAATGCCGAGGTAATCACCAAAGCGCCAGTAGTTAAGGTTATGTTCGCAGCGATAGCCAGCTTTGGCATAGGCAGAGGTTTCATACTGCTGATAACCGGCAGCGGTCAGCAGCTGGTCACCCTGTTCGAAAATATCCCACAGCGCGTCGTCATCCGGCAGTACCGGCGGGCGCGAGCTGAACAGGGTATTAGGTTCAATCGTCAGCTGATACCACGAGAGATGCGGTGGATTCAGCGCAATTGCCTTGCGCAGATCGTCCAGCGCCTCTTCCAGCGTCTGGTCCGGCAGGCCGTGCATCAAATCGAGGTTAAAACTGCGCAGGCCGAGATCGGCGGCCAGATGCGCCGCGCGCACTGCCTCTTCCGGGCCGTGAATACGTCCCAGACGCTGCAGCTTCTGCGGGTTAAAGCTCTGCACGCCAATGGAGATACGGTTGATGCCGGCACGCTGATAGCCGCTGAAGCGATCGGCTTCCACCGTCCCCGGATTGGCTTCCATGGTAATTTCCGCCCCGGGCGCCAGCGGCAGGCGCGCGCGCACGCCGTCCATCAGCAGCATCATCGCTTCACTGCTCAGCAGGCTGGGGGTGCCGCCACCGATAAAAATGGTGCCAACTTCCCGGCCGCCGGTTAACGGCAGATCGTTATCCAGATCGGCCAGCAGGTGGCGCACATACTCTTCGTGCGGCACCTCGCCCTTTAACGCATGCGAGTTGAAATCGCAGTAGGGGCACTTCTGCACACACCACGGAATATGAATATACAGGCTAAGTGGTGGACGCTCAGACATTACGCATAGCATCCAGCAGCAGCGTCAATGCTTTACCCCGATGGGAAACCGCGCGTTTCTCATCCTTAGTCAGTTCCGCGGCGGTTTTACCCAGCGCCGGAACATGGAAGATCGGATCATAACCAAAACCGCCTTCACCGGCGGCGCTGCGGGTGATTACCCCTTCCCAGCTGCCGTGAAACACCAGCGGGGTCGGATCCGCAGCGTGACGCAGATAAACCAGCACGCAGTGAAACTGTGCCTGACGACGTTCGTCCGGCACATCCTGCAGCGCCACCAGCAGTTTTTCCAGATTCTGCTGGTCGCTGGCATCTTCTCCGGCGTAACGCGCCGAATAGATCCCCGGTGCGCCACCCAGCGCATCGACCGCGAGGCCGGAGTCATCGGCAATCGCCGGTAAACCGGTGATCTGCGCCGCATGACGCGCCTTCAGAATGGCGTTTTCGATAAAGGTTAAACCGGTCTCTTCGGCAGACTCTACACCGAGATCGGTCTGCGCCACGATATCGAGGCCAAAGGCCGCCAGAAGGTCGGCCAGTTCGCGGACTTTGCCCGGGTTACCGGTTGCGAGAACAACTTTTTGCATAACAGATCCACAATCGTTGACGACAAAATAAAATTACAGCTGCGCCCAGCCAGGAATAAAATCCATACCCAGATAGTTCAGCATATACAGAATCAGAATAACCGCCATCGCCGAGAAATCGATGCCGCCCATGGCCGGGATAATTCTGCGTACCGGCGCCATCAGCGGCTCGGTCAGCTGAATCAGCACGTAATCAACCGGGTTGCGCCCCTGGCTGATCCAGCTCATCAGGGAACGGATAATAATCACCCAGAACACCAGCACACCTGCCGCTTTCACCACGGAAACCAGGCCAAAATAGAGGAAGATGGGATCAAAGATAAAGACCCGGCTCTGAATGGCGAACACCAGCGTAAACGACAGCACGCTAATCACATACGCCAGCAGCAGCGAGGCGCTGTCGAGCGGTCCAATTGATGGGATCACACGTCGCAGCGGCTTGACTACCGGTTGGGTAATTTTCACCACAAATTGGGAGAATGGGTTGTAGAAATCACATCTTGCCCACTGCATCCAGATGCGCAGTAACAACACTTTGACGTACAGGTTAAATATCGTTGTTACCAGAAAAGTCAACGTCAGCATGGGGTTCCTCAGTTATTGTTGTGAGTGGCGTGCGAGTAATCCCGCGCGCCAAAAATTGCGGTGCCAATACGCACCATGGTGCTGCCAGCCGCGATTGCGGCATCCATATCGTCGCTCATTCCCAGAGAGAGCGTATCGACGGCCGGATAGTCCTGCTTAAGCTGTTCCAGCGCGGCGGCCATCTGCTGGCACACCGCCAGCTGGCGCGCATAATCACTTTCCGGCGCCGGAATAGCCATTAAGCCGCGCAACTGCAAATGCGGCAGCTGAGCGATTTCCCGCGCCAGATCAGGTAACGCATCCAGCATGATGCCAGATTTGCTCTGTTCGTCACTGATGTTTATTTGAATCAGCACGTTTAATGGCGCCAGATGCGCAGGGCGCTGCTCGTTCAGACGCGTCGCGATGCGCAGCCGATCCACGGTATGACACCAGGCAAAGTTTTCTGCTACCAGCCGGCTCTTGTTGGATTGCAGCGGGCCGATAAAGTGCCAGACCAGCTGCGGGTAAGCGGCCAGCGCCTGAATCTTATCGACCCCTTCCTGCACATAATTCTCACCAAATGCGATTTGACCGGCGGCGACTGCTTCTTCGACCGCGCTCGCAGGTTTGGTTTTACTGACTGCAAGCAGCGTAACTTCTGCTGGATCGCGGCCGCAACGTTCGGACGCCGCTGAGATTCGCTGGCGAACTTCCTGTAGGTTTTGCTGGATTGAGATCATAGTCAGGGAGAACTTTATGGATATGGAAGAAATTGTGGCCCTTAGTGTAAAGCATAACGCCGCCGATCTGCACCTGTGCAGTGGTCATTCGCCAAAGTGGCGCTGTCAGGGACGCCTGTCAGCGATTCCCGGACAAGCAAAAATCAGTGCTGGCGCGCTGGAATCGCTGGCGATGGGCTGGCTGGACAGCAGTCAGCGCGCCTGTTTCGCATCTACCGGCCATGTCGATTTCGCGCTTACGTTAAGCTGCGGCGTTCGTCTGCGCGCCAATCTGTTTCAGCAACGCCATGGGGTGTCGCTGGCGTTGCGCCTGATCGCCAGCCACTGTCCGCCGCTGGAGACGCTGGGACTTCCTGATATTATCCCGACATTGTTACAGCAGCAGGACGGCCTGTTGCTGATCACCGGCGCCACCGGCAGCGGAAAATCTACCACGCTGGCGGCGATGATTGATCTGCTTAATCAGCAGCACGATCTGCATATCCTCACCCTTGAGGATCCGATCGAGTTTATCCATCACAGCAAGCAGTCATTGATCCAGCAGCGGGAAATTGGCCAGCACTGCAGCTCGTTTTGTGAGGGACTGCGCGCGGCGTTGCGGGAAGATCCCGATGTGATTTTACTCGGTGAGCTGCGCGACAGTGAGAGTATCCGCCTGGCGCTGACTGCGGCGGAAACCGGTCATCTGGTGCTGGCGACCTTGCATACCCGCGGTGCGTCGCAGGCTGTCGATCGGCTGGTGGATGTGTTTCCGGCGCAGGAAAAAAACCTGGTGCGCTGCCAGCTGGCGGGCAGCCTGCGGGCGGTTATTGCCCAGCGTCTGGTGCCTGGCGTTGTTGCGGGCCGGGTGGCGCTGTTTGAGGTGCTGATTAATACTCCGGCGGTGGCGAATCTGATCCGCGAAGGCAAAAACCACCAGCTGCCCGGACTGTTACAGACCGGGATGCTGGCCGGTATGCGCACCTTTGAGCAGAGCTGGCGTGAGCGTATTGCCGAAGGTGCGGTGGTGGATTGTGCCGTGGATCGCGGGCAGGGGAGTGGGCGTTTTAGTGATTCTCGAACCAGCTTTCCAGGATAATCACCGCAGAGAGTGAGTCGACGCTGCCTTTGGTCAGCGCGCGAAAACCGCCGCGGGCAAACAGATCGGCACGCGCTTCCACGGTGCTCAGGCGTTCGTCATGCAGTTCAACCTGCACCCCAAAGCGGCCATGCAGGCGGTTGGCGAACTTACGCGCTCTGGCGGTAAGCGGCTGTTCGGTGCCATCCATATTCAGCGGCAGGCCAACCACCACCCGATCGGGTTGCCACTCTTTCAGCAGACGCTCGATAGTGTTCCAGTCGGGAATGCCGTCATTGGCTTTGATTGCTGTCAGCGGGCGTGCGGTGCCGGTAAGTTGCTGGCCAACCGCCACGCCAATACTTTTGGTGCCGAAATCAAACGACAGTAGCGTCATGGTCGACATCAGGCGTGGCCTGCTTCACTGGTGATATTATGGATATCGACCCCAATGCTTTTCGCCGCTTCGCGCCAGCGTTCGGCGATGGGCGTATGGAACAGGATATTGCTGTTCGCCGGGGTGGTGAGCCACGCATTTTCCAGCAGCTCATCTTCCAGCTGATCCTTTTCCCACGCGCAGTAACCCAGCGCAACCAGCACCTGTTCGGGTTGCTCGGGAGTGCCGATCGATTCCAGCACATCGCGTGAGGTGGTGATCACCGTGTTATCGGAAACCCGGATACTGGAGGAGAACACCCTCTGCGCCGAGTGCAGAATAAAGCCGCGATCTTCCGCCAGCGGGCCGCCGGAAAATACCGGTTTATCCAGTTTGATTTCAGGATCGCGTAGCGTCGGGGAGATTTTTAGTTTTTTAAGAATCCCGTCAACCGTTAAGTTATCCATCGGTTTATTGACGATCAAACCCATGGCCCCGTCGTCATTGTGCTCGCAGATATAGACTACTGAGCGCTTAAACAAAGGGTCCTGTAATCCAGGCATCGCAATCAAAAAGTGGTGCTGTAAATTCATTGTCACTCGTTCTGTGTTTTGGTTAACAGCAACGGCGTTCGCGCACAGTACTGTTAACGGGTTAGCAGCGGGGCTTGCGCCCCGTGTAAACAATCACGCCAGACGTTTTTCAATCGCATCCATCAGCATGCCGGTAACAGAGATCGGGAACGCCGCTTCGATTTCACGCACGCAGGTTGGACTGGTGACGTTAATCTCGGTCAGCTTGTCGCCGATAATATCCAGACCGACAAAGATCAGACCTTTGGCTTTCAGCGTCGGGCCAACGCGGCGGGCAATTTCCCAGTCGCTTTCGCTTAACGGACGCGCTTCACCACGTCCACCGGCCGCCAGATTGCCACGGGTTTCGCCTGATTTCGGGATGCGCGCCAGGCAGTAAGGCACCGGCTCACCGTCCACCACTAACACGCGCTTATCGCCATCTTTAATCGCTGGCAGATAGTTTTGCGCCATACAGTAGAAATTGCCGTGTTCGGTCAGGGTCTCGATAATCACTGACAGATTCGGATCTTCCTGCTTGATGCGGAAAATCGACGCGCCACCCATGCCATCAAGTGGTTTCAGGATAATATCGCCGTGTTGCTGCCAGAATTCGCGGATCTGGTGCGCATTACGCGTCACCAGCGTATCCGGAGTCAGTTCGGCAAACCAGGCGGTAAACAGCTTCTCGTTACAGTCGCGCAGGCTCTGCGGTTTGTTAACAATGAGCGTGCCCTGCTCTTCCGCGCGCTCAAGAATATAGGTGGCATAGATAAATTCAGTATCGAACGGCGGATCTTTACGCATCAGGATCACGTTAAGATCGGCCAGCGCAATATCCTGCTCGCTGCCAAACTCGAACCATTTGTCGTAGTTCTGCTCAACGCTCAGGGTGCGGGTGCGGGCACGACCTTCACCGGCACGCAGATAGAGATCGTTCATCTCCATATAATGAATTTCGTAACCGCGGCGCTGTGCTTCCAGCAACATAGCGAAGCTGGTGTCTTTTTTAATATTGATGGAGGTAATCGGGTCCATCACAATGCCAAGCTTAATCATCTGTTCTCCTGAATTCGCCGGTATGGGCGGTATTGCTGCCGCCCGTGCTTATTATCAGCACATCTCTTTTATTTACGCTGCCGCAGCCTGACACAAAATCGTCACTGATATTATACCCATCGGGCTACAGTGAGCGCTCTAGCCAAGGTCACCAAAACGCACTTGCAAGGCAGTTATCGCCGTCAGCGCGGTGGTTTCGGTGCGCAGTACGCGCGGTCCTAACAGAATATCGGTAAAGTCATGTTGCGCGGTCATGGCGATCTCTTCCGCCGATAAGCCGCCTTCCGGGCCAATCAATAAGCGTACGCGCTCAACAGGCTGTGGCAGGGTATTAATGCTGTGCTGCGCGCGCGGATGCAGATTAAGTTTCAAACCGCTGTCGCTTTCCGCGCACCAGCTCTCCAGCGTCATCGCTGCGCGTACTTCCGGCACCGCATTACGGCCGCACTGCTCACAGGCGGCTACCGCAATTTTTTGCCACTGCTGAATCTTTTTCGCTAAGCGTTCTGCATCCAGCTTTACGCCACAGCGCTCAGAAAACAAGGGGGTAATCACATTTACCCCCAGTTCAATCGATTTCTGGATGGTGAATTCCATCTTCTCACCACGCGACATTACCTGACCCAGATGGAGATGAAGCGGTGATTCACGGCTGTCAGCGCGGCTTGAGACGATCTTAACTTTGACGTTTTTTTTATCGGCCTGAATAATCTCGGCGGCAAAAGTCAGATTACTGCCATCAAACAATTCCAGCGCCTGGCCACTGCTCATCCGCAGAACGCGGCCAATATGGTTCGCGGCATCTTCGAACAGGGCAATTTCACTGCCGACCTGCAAGCTGTCGGGATGGTAAATGCGGGGTATACGCATACTGATCCTGAATAATTAGCCGCGCGGCACAACCGCACGGCATAAAGATGAATGGCTTAGTTTAGAGGAGTGATTTTACCGCTGGCAAGCTTGCTGTACATATGGATTGTGGTTGCCCTGCACTCGGGCGATGCGTTTATCGCGTTCACACTCCCATGGCGTCACCGGATAGAGCTTGTTCCAGGCGGTCATTAACTGGCTTTGCTGCTTTGACAGTTGCAGCTGGTATTGATCGCGCATATAGAAATAAGTGCGGGCAATTGCGCCACGGGCCCGCGCCGGTGGCTCGGCCAGTTTCTGTTTAAAGTCGACTTTCATCTCGCAGCGACCATACTGTTGTGCGCCGCCTTGCCACTGACTATACATAAAGTTACCGCGGTCGCCATTCACTTCACCCACCGCCGGTTGCAGATTGTGCAGATCGGTTTCTATCTTGCGATAGAGCGGATCTTTACTGCAGTTTTTGCGGCCGCCATTCTGCCAGCACTGACGCTGATGACCAAATTGCCAGGCGGGAACCACATGTTCCCACTCGATACGTTCGGCGCGGTTGGCGCTTTTACGCACCTGATAGCCGCAGGAGGCGAGGTCAGGAACCCCTTTTTTGCCGCGCCACGCTATTTTGCAGCCGCAGTAAAAGCTGCCCGGGGCATCGGCATTAATTTGCGCGGCATAGGCTTTCGCCTGCGAGAAGTTATTCTGATGGTAGTTATCAAGGCTGAGGCTTTGCGCCGCAAACGACGTAAGCAGCAATATCAGTGCAAATGAGGGGGATATTTTACGCGACATAATCCGTTTTTTACTATTCCGAAAAACAGCGCGCAGGTTAACAGATAGCGCCATAATTGCGCATTACACCGATAGCAATCAGAGAGTTAACGTTTAATTTTTAGCCAGCATTCAGCATTTTTAAGAATTGAGGAAGTCGCCGGGTTGCAGAATATCGCCACAGCGCAGACAGCGATACTCGCTCTCACCGCGTAGTACGCGGTTGTGGCGGCGTATTGATAGCTGATGCTGCTGGCAGCTACAGCGATAGGGGAAAGCGCGGCTGCGGACGGAGTCCAGCTCAAACTGATGCGTGCGGCGTGGGGCGACCTCCAGCACGGTTGCCATCATCCATTTCCACTCTTTTCCGTGCGGCGCCACGCGGCCAAAATATTTCCATACCAGCAGATGCGCCAGTTCATGCGGGATCACTTCATCGATAAATGCCTGCTGATTTTCCAGCAGTAATATCGGATTGAGGCGGATTTCCCAGCTTTGCAGCCATGCGGTGCCAGCCGCAGTGCCGCGCTGCTGATAAACCAGCTTCGGTTCCGGATAGTCGCGCTCAAGGCGCTGGTTGGCCTGTTGCAGGTTGCTACGCAAAGCGCGCATCACAGACTGCTGTAAAGCGATGGGGAGTCGGGAAGATTTCATATCGGGAAGAATAATTCGGGCAGGGAAGGGATGCAACTGATGACGTACGGGCAGCTTGCGCCACCCGTACTGCCACGATTAATCGCGTGAACCGATTTCGCGTAGTTTTTTACCAGACAACAGGTTGCGCTCGATATGCTCCAGCGACACACCTTTAGTTTCAGGAATCAGCCACAGGGTCAGCAGAATAAAGAAGACATTCAGACCGGCATACACCCAGAAGGTGTTGGCATTCCCCAGCGTGTTCAGCATGGTCAGGAAGGTTGCTCCGACAATCATGTTGGCAATCCAGTTGGTCGCGGTTGAGACAGTGATACCAAAATCACGTCCTTTCAGCGGCTGGATCTCTGAACAGAGCACCCAAATCAGCGGTCCGGCGCTCATCGCAAAGCCGATGATAAACATCAGCAGCATGGCCACTGCAAAGTACTGTGCGCCAACACTGTGAATGCCGATATGCAGCATGGTGCCAAGAATACCCATACCTACCGCCATCACCAGGAAGCCCAGCGTCAGGGTTGGTTTGCGTCCCCAGCGATCCACCAGACCGATAGCGATAAAGGTCGCCAGTACGTTGATCAGGCCAACGATTACGGTGCCCCACATCTGCTGAGTGGTGTTGGTAAAGCCAGCAATTTCAAAGATTTTCGGCGCGTAATACATAATGACGTTCATACCGGTGAACTGTTGCATCACCTGTAACAGTACGCCAAGGAACACCGCACGACGGAAGTTACTGTTGTCTTTAAACAGACTCCAGCCAGACTGCTTTACTTTCAGGCTTTCACGAATCTCATCCAGTTCACGTTTTGCCTGTTCGCTGGTATCACGCAGGCGATCAAGCACGCGCTGGGCGTCGCGGAAGTTACCTTTCGCCGCCAGCCAGCGTGGACTGTTTGGCAGGAAGCAGACGCCAATCAGCAGCAGCAGGGCAGGAATGGTGATCACGCCCAGCATCCAGCGCCAGTTTCCGGTATAGCTGAAAGCGGTATCAGAGAGATAAGCGCCCAGAATACCGATGGTAATCATCAGCTGGTACAGCGAGATCATACTGCCGCGAATTTTCTCCGGTGCGATTTCCGAGAGATACAGCGGGGCAGTGTAGGAAGCGATACCTACCGCCAGACCCAGCAGCACGCGCGCCACAATCAGCATCTCCGGGTTCGGGGAAAAGGCTGACCACAGTGAACCGATAACAAACAGGATGGCGCCAGCCATCAGGCTTTTTTTACGGCCAAGGCTGGAGGACATCCAGCCGCTCACTACGGCGCCAACAGCGGCGCCAAACATCATTGAGCTAACGATCCACTCCTGCTGATGATTGGTGACGTCAAAATCTTTAGCGATAAAGGGCAGAGCTCCGGCAATCACGCCGATATCCAGTCCAAACAGCAGCCCTGCGAGAGCTGCAAGAAAGCAGACAAACAAGGTCATTGCCTTATTTGAAGTTCTGCTTTTATGTGTATTGCCAGGCATGTAGCCTCCACGAAGTAACTATGTTGTTTTTATCAATGTTAGAGAACCTTTAGCGGGTGAAAAGTGAGGTCGATCACACTAGTGTAATCGGTTACACTCGCCGGAACCCTGTAAACCAGCATTTTTCACTCTTTCCAGGTTAATTAACCACTAAGTTATAGCACCTGATAAGTTTCTGACATTATTCCAGTTATTGGCAATCAGACGACGCTGAAAATAGCGCATTTTCTGGCTGATTAATACGCCGTAAAAATCCTAAATTACCGATAAATAAAGCGTTTCAAAATGTAATCGTTATCATCTGTTTGGTGTCAAACGGTAAAAAACCTCTGTAGGGGCGGCGTTCTCGCCGCCCGTGTTAAAGATTTGCACTCATTATGCTGACGGCGTTCTCGCCGCCTGCGCGAAAGTCTGGCGCCGAGGCAGCATAAAAAAGGGAGCCGAAAACGGCTCCCCTACAATGGTGTTACAGATATGAATGTTATCGAAAATTACAGACCCGCAGCGTCGCGCAACTGCGCAGCTTTGTCGGTTTTTTCCCACGGGAAGTGCTCACGGCCAAAGTGACCATAAGCTGCCGTCTCGCGGTAGATTGGGTGCAGCAGATCGAGCATCTGGATCAGACCGTAAGGACGCAGGTCAAAGAACTCGCGCACCAGCAGGGTCAGCTGCTCGCTGGCGATTTTCTCAGTACCGAAGGTTTCCACCATGATTGATGTCGGTTCAGCCACACCGATAGCGTAGGAAACCTGAATCTCACAGCGATCCGCCAGACCAGCGGCAACGATGTTCTTCGCCACGTAGCGTGCAGCGTAGGCTGCTGAGCGGTCAACTTTCGATGGATCTTTACCGGAGAATGCACCGCCACCGTGACGCGCCATGCCGCCGTAGGTATCCACGATGATTTTACGACCGGTCAGACCGCAGTCGCCCATCGGGCCACCGATAACAAAACGGCCAGTCGGGTTAATAAAGAATTTGGTGCTGGCGGTCAGCCACTCGGTCGGCAGAACTGGCTTGATGATCTCTTCCATCACCGCTTCCTGCAGATCTTTCAGGCCAATCTCTTCCGCGTGCTGAGTTGACAGCACTACCGCGTCGATGCCGACAATATTGCCGTTATCGTACTGGAAAGTGACCTGGCTTTTCGCATCAGGGCGTAACCATGGCAGGGTGCCGTTCTTACGCACTTCTGCCTGACGCTGTACCAGACGGTGCGCATAGGTTACTGGCGCAGGCATCAGCACATCGGTTTCGTTGGTGGCGTAACCAAACATCAGGCCCTGGTCGCCAGCGCCTTGCTCCAGCGGATCGGCGCGGTCAACACCCTGATTGATATCCGGGGACTGTTTGCCAATGGCGTTTAACACCGCACAAGAGTTGGCGTCAAAGCCCATATCGGAATGGACATAGCCGATTTCACGCACCGTATTACGGGTGATCTCTTCGATATCGACCCAGGCGCTGGTCGTAATTTCGCCGCCAACCAGAACCATGCCGGTTTTGACGTAGGTTTCACAGGCAACGCGTGCTTTTGGATCCTGTTCGAGGATGGCATCCAGCACGGCATCGGAAATCTGGTCGGCGATTTTGTCAGGATGTCCTTCTGATACAGACTCGGACGTAAAAAGGTGTTTAGCCATTTTATTCTTTACCTTACTAAAACGGGTGGAATAACAACTGCATAGCGAAGAGACAGGTTAGCCTGAATCCACGCCCCCTCAGGCAAAGCCGTGAGCAGTTCATTGGTGCAGGCAGTAATGTCACAGTAGTACTGACAGCCTTACAGCGGCATAGCAGTCCAGAAGTTAGCCAGTATAGACGGATTAACATCTGGACGGCTATTTTAGGTTACTCGTTAATCGAATTGCCAGCGATTTTTGCCGTTGCGCATTTTTGGCCTCTGCCGGAGTGGCAAATTTTCCTGACAGCAGTCTCAGTCAGCACATTTTAACTTTGCATTTTGCCGTCCGGAGCTGTATAAAACGCCGCTGCCTTTCAGGCAGATAAGGGCGCTGCGCCGCTGCGGTGTGGCCTCAGTCAGACAACCAGCGCGTTGCTGGTCTGCACCCTCTGACCCGTTTTTTTCCATATGCTTACAGGGCATATGTGGAGGTGATACGAGTAATGAACCACGTTTTCGCTATGCACGGTTCGCTGCGCCACACTGGCGTACTTCAATCCCTTTCTGTTTCTCCGTCGATTCTGCTCTCTCGCCGAAGTTATATTCGTTTCGGTAATCTTCACGACACCTGCGCCGGTTAACCTTTTGCTACAGTTTTGCAAGGGGACTCTCAGTTTACTGTGGGTCGACTGCCGCTTTTTCTGACCCGTTTAACGGAGTTCGGCGACGTGTTTTATACTGAAAAATCATTTAACCCGCACTGTGCGCTGACAAAGTCATTGATGCCGGGTTTATCGACAGCCTGCGGGTTGTTCTGGCAGGATCGACCTGCGATAGTGGTTAACTGTTCCGCATCATTACTTAAAATTGAGGTTCGCGATGTCTGACGACATGAAGACAATTAAGGGTTCGTCAGCAGGCGAACAGGGTGTACTCCGCTCAATGCAGGAGGTGGCCATGAGTGATCAAGACGCCAGCAAAATGCTGCGCACCTACAATATTGCCTGGTGGGGCAATAACTACTACGACGTCAATGAGCTGGGCCATATCAGTGTTTGCCCGGATCCCGATGTGCCGGAAGCGCGTGTCGATCTGGCGAAACTGGTTAAAGAGCGTGAGGCTGACGGCCAGCGTCTGCCAGCGCTGTTCTGCTTCCCGCAGATCCTGCAGCACCGCCTGCGCTCGATCAATGCGGCGTTTAAACGTGCGCGTGAATCTTACGGCTATAAAGGGGATTACTTCCTCGTTTATCCGATCAAAGTAAACCAGCACAAACGTGTGATCGAATCGCTGATCAACTCTGGTGAGCCGCTGGGTCTGGAAGCCGGATCCAAAGCCGAACTGATGGCGGTGCTGGCGCATGCCGGTATGACGCGTTCGGTGATTGTCTGTAATGGTTATAAAGACCGTGAATATATTCGTCTGGCGCTGATTGGCGAAAAGCTGGGACACAAAGTGTACCTGGTGCTGGAAAAAATGACCGAAGTGAAGCTGGTGCTGGAAGAAGCAGAGCGCCTGAATGTAGTACCGCGTCTTGGCATCCGTGCGCGTCTGGCTTCGCAAGGCTCGGGTAAATGGCAGTCAAGCGGCGGCGAGAAATCGAAGTTTGGTCTGTCAGCGACTCAGGTATTGAAGCTGGTGGAGATTATGCGTGCAGCGGGTCGTATCGACAGCCTGCAACTGCTGCACTTCCATCTTGGCTCACAGATGGCCAACATCCGTGATATCGCCACCGGTGTGCGTGAATCGGCGCGCTTCTATGTGGAACTGGCTAAGCTGGGCGTTAATATCCAGTGCTTCGATGTCGGCGGCGGGCTGGGCGTGGATTATGAAGGCACCCGTTCGCAGTCGGACTGCTCGGTGAACTATGGCCTGAACGAATACGCCAATAACGTGATCTGGGCGATTGGCGATGCCTGTGAAGAGCATAATCTGCCGCATCCAACGGTGATCACCGAGTCGGGCCGTGCGGTCACCGCGCACCACACGGTGCTGGTGTCGAATATTATCGGTGTTGAGCGTAACGAGTTCAGCACGCCACTGGCGCCAAACGCGGACTCACCGCGCCCAATCGTCAGCATGTGGGATACCTGGCAGGAGATGCATGAGCCGAATAACCGTCGCTCACTGCGCGAATGGCTGCACGACAGTCAGATGGACCTGTTTGATATCCACAGTGGCTACTCGCAGGGCACCTACGATCTGACGCAGCGCGCCTGGGCTGAACAGCTCTATCTCAGCATTTGCCACTATATCCAGCTGCATCTGGATCCAAGCAATCGTGCGCACCGGCCGATTATTGATGAGTTGCAGGAGCGTATGGCGGATAAGATTTACGTCAACTTCTCGCTGTTCCAGTCAATGCCGGATGCATGGGGTATCGATCAGCTGTTCCCGGTACTGCCGCTGGAAGGGCTGAATAAATCCCCGGAACGTCGTGCGGTGTTGCTGGATATTACCTGTGACTCTGACGGTACGATTGACCACTACATTGATGGCGACGGCATCGCAACCACCATGCCAATGCCGGAATATGATGTGGAAAATCCACCGATGCTGGGCTTCTTTATGGTCGGGGCTTATCAGGAGATCCTTGGCAATATGCATAACCTGTTCGGTGATACCGAAGCGGTGGATGTATTTGCCTTTGCTGATGGCAGCGTGGAAGTACAGCTTTCCGATGAAGGCGATACGGTCGCGGATATGCTGGAGTATGTGCAGCTGGATCCGAAAGAGCTGCTGCGTCACTTCCATAACCAGGTAAAAGAGACCGATCTTGATGAAGAGCTGCGCGCGCAGTTCCTCGAAGAGTTTGAAAGTGGTCTGTACGGCTATACTTACCTGGAAGACGAATAAACTGCCAGTAACGGGCGGTGATTACGCTGCCCCTGAATATGTATACCCCTAAATCCCTTCCTCGTCGGGTTAACGACGCGGAGGGGATTTTTTTCATCTATAGCTGAATAATAGATTTAAAGAGGACAGTATTATGAATAACACCCTGGGCAATGAGTACGATAACTCACTGGTTTCTAACGCCTTTGGTTTTATGCGCTTCCCGGTAAACTTCCAGCCATACGACGCTGACGCCGAATGGGTGATTACCGGTATTCCTTTCGATGCCGCCACCTCCGGTCGTCCGGGCAGCCGTCTGGGGCCGAACGCCATCCGCCAGATCTCGACTAATCTGGCGTGGGAGGGGTGCCGTTATCCGTGGAATTTCGATCTGCGTAAGCGTCTGAAAGTGATCGACTGCGGCGATCTGGTGTATGCCTTTGGTGATTCACAGGATCTGACCGACAAACTGCAGGCGCACGCGGAAAAACTGCTGGCCAATGGCAAGCGCATGCTGAGCTTTGGTGGCGATCACTATGTCACGCTGCCGCTGCTGCGCGCCCATGCCAGATACTTTGGCAAAATGGCGCTGGTGCACTTCGATGCGCATACCGATACCTACTCCAATGGCGCTAAGTTTGATCACGGCACCATGTTCCACCATGCGCCAGCTGAAGGCTTGATCGATCCCGATCACTCCGTGCAGATCGGTATTCGCACTGAGTTTGATAAAGATCTGGGTTATCACGTGCTGGATGCGGCGCAGGTTAACGATCGCGGCGTTGACGATATTCTGGCGCAGGTGAAGCAGATTGTCGGCGACCTGCCGGTTTATCTGACCTTTGATATCGACTGTCTTGATCCGGCCCATGCGCCAGGCACCGGCACGCCGGTGATTGGTGGCCTGACCTCGGATAAAGCGCTGAAACTGGTGCGTGGATTGCAGGGGCTGAATATTGTCGGCATGGATATCGTTGAAGTCGCGCCTGGCTATGACCAGTCGGATTTGACCGCGCTGGCCGCGGCCACGCTGGCGCTGGATATGCTGCATGTACAGGCGGTAAATAAAGGCGAATAAATCCGCTTTAATCAGGGTGGAAATCCTTCCACCCTGATCGTAACAGCCGTGGCTGCTGGCGGACAATTTTGGTAAACCAGATGGTGAAATCAGCGGGATGAGCGCTCAGCGCCTGCCCGACTTCATCGGGGCTGCGCCATGCCCAGTCAGCTACTTCGGCAGGGTCGGGCTGCGGCGTGCCGCCGAAGACGCCGATATACAGATGATCATACTCATGTTCAATCAGGCCATTCGCCAGCTCTGCGCGATAGATAAAAGCCGTTACCCACTGTAATTTACACTGAAATCCCATCTCCTCCTGCAGACGACGTAAGGCGGCGCAGTGGGTCTCTTCCTGCGCGCGCGGATGACCACAACAGGTATTGCTCCATAATCCCGCCGAATGATACTTGCCTGATGCACGTTGCTGCAGCAGCAGGCGTCCCGCATCATCGAACACGAAAATGGAGAAGGCGCGGTGCAATATCCCGAGCTGGTGAACCTGTAACTTACCGGCAACGCCGATCTGGCAATCACTGTCATCAACCAGAATAAGCGATTCGTCGTCTGGTGACCCCTTATCATGCATGATCACAAGAGACCTCCCGAAAATGGGGTTAGCGGATTGCCCCCGGCAGCGATGGTCGCGCGGAGGCTACTCTTTTTGCTGGTGATTGTAGCGCGGCGTAGCAGAAGACCATTCGAGATTACCCCGCATCCAGTGTTCCATGCCGGCGATATAACGCAGCACAATTTTCCGATCTACAGCAGAGAGGTGAAGTTTGTACAAAAACGCGGAGAGTTGTGTACGGGCATGCAGAAAACATTTCACGCGTGAGGTGATTAAATGATTAACCATAACCATCGCACTGCTGATATCGCAGCCCATATGATGCGCAAAAATAACCACATAGCTGTTACTGGATGGATGGTCGATCTCTTTAGCATAAGACCAGATATCGTTGGTCATGCCGGTTACATCACAGGTGACATCGGTCAGCACGCGGTTGAGATCGCTTTCAAAGAATCCCGGCGGCAGCTCTTTATGCCAGGCGTATTCATTGATGCTGAGGGTGGTTTTCACCGCGCCGGTATTGCGCCGTATTTCGGCAAAGGTCAGTAAGTCGGGAATATAGCCCTCCGCCGTCATGGCAATCTCTTGTTGCAGCGAAACCAGGTACTGGTCAACCGTCAGCAGAAAGCGTTGTTGCGCATGCTGGCCCATACCCGCCGCGAGTTTCTGCCACAATATTTCCCACGCCGTCTCAAGCGTGGTCCGGGCGGTGACCTGCGCGTCAGCTTTAATCAGCTGGCGTAAATGTTCAAGCATCGCCAGCGTATCATCGGCGGCTGACTGGCCGCCCGGCTCATCCACCTGGTCATCCAGAATAAACAGCCAGTTGATCCAGTTAATAATTTGTTCTAATTCGGCTGCGCCGACATCAGGATAGGTTCTGGCGGCAAGATCGCCGAAAGTGACGAATTGCTGCAAACGGTCGCGGTCATTTTCGGCATCCACCAGTGCGGTTACTTGCAGCCAGGCCAGTGCGTTTTGGGTGGCAATCTGCTGGTGCCGGTTCAGGCGAGTGGTAAATGGAATATAGAATTCAGCTAAATCAAACGCATGCATGATTATCTCCTGAACCAGCCGATTGCCATGCGCGCCGCAACAGAGGGCGCAAACAGCACTGACGGCGGATCGACCATATTCATCACCCGCACGAAGCGCTGATAAATATCAGGGTATTTTGTCGCCATTATCAGAACCTGATTAAGGTAATGCTGTGCAAGTCGGGCATGCCATGCGTTCTCACCGCCTTCAGTGGTGGGATACAGCAGGTCTGCCCCTGTCGCCATGGTCCATGGCCACGCACATAGCGCCGCAAGTTGTTGCTGAAATGAGGTGGTGATATCGGCCAGTCCGGCGCGTGAGTGTAACGTCTTGTCCAGAAGCTCAGCAGAGAGGGCCGCAACCGTCATACCCTGACCATATATTGGATTAAATCCACAAACTGCATCACCCATCACAATCAAACCAGCAGGCCATTTCGCCTGGCGCTCATAATGGATCCAGCGGTTTTCTGTCCGCCGGTAATGCCATACAGGTGAGACCGGTTCAGCATCTTGCAGCGCCTGATACAGCCCGGGATCGCGCAGACTGTGGGCAAAATTAAGAAAACCGGCTTCATCCTTTGGCGGATAATCGCCGCCGCCGCCCATCAGCACCACCATCCATTGATCATGCTCAATAGCAAACATCCCGCCAGCGCGAAAACAGTCTGGCGGCTGGGCGCTGATGATTAATGCCTTCCATGGCGCAGAGCTGGCGCCAGTGGGGCGACGGTAGAGGCGGGACGAGTAACCGAGGAAGGCATTAACCACGCGTTTTTGCGCCTGACCATAACCCAGATCGTTGAGCCATCTGGCGGTCTGTGACGAGCGTCCGCTGGCATCAATGACAACA
Source organism: Winslowiella toletana (assembly GCF_017875465.1). NCBI lineage: Bacteria > Pseudomonadati > Pseudomonadota > Gammaproteobacteria > Enterobacterales > Erwiniaceae > Winslowiella > Winslowiella toletana. Next base: position 1,487,759 of record NZ_JAGGMQ010000001.1, on the reverse strand, counting down.
TCTGCTGCGAGGGTTTGCCCGGCGGCGAGGTGCGAGTGGCGCGGCATCACCCGTACTGCGCGGATCTGCCCGGTTTGCGCATCAACTTCAAGTCCGGCCACTTTATGCCGGGAGATCAACTGCACGCGGTTATCAGCCACGACACGCTGTCGCAGCGCGAACTCAAGCAGATCGCGGCTGGCGGAGCAGGTGATTAATCCATTGCCGCCATTGGCCATCCAGCCGGCAGGGCCGTACCAACGTACATCGGCATACCAGTCCAGTGGAATAGCGCCCCGGCTAAATAACTCAGCGCCCAGATCGGGGAAAAAATGGTCGAGCACACGTCGTCCGCGCACCATTAAAAGATGAACATGACGAGCTTGTGGCACGCCATTACGCGCTTGCGGCGTTGCCGGTAGCTCATCCTGTTCAATCAGATATACATGGGGAAAGTGGTCGCATAGCACCCGGGTTGCCAGCAGACCGGCAATGCCGGCGCCGATAACAACAGCGCAGCGTTGAGAATGGGTGATTGGCGGGCGACAGCTGTTCATGATCTGGCGTCACTCTCTGTATGGATGATACTCACTGACGACAACATTGAGTATCATCCATAGCGATCAATTACAGAGAGTGTTACCGGAATTGCAGGTTATTTTCCGGCAGCAATACGCTCTTTAATATGCTCTGCGCGCGCTGCAGAAGCAGGGTGCGAGTCAAACATGCTGCTCTGATGGCCGCCTTCCAGCTTCGCCAGTTTTTCAAAGCTGGTGACCAAGCCGTTCGGGTTAATGCCACGTTTTTTCAGCAGATCAAATGAGTAGTCATCCGCCTGTGACTCCTGAGTCTGGGAGAACTGCGCATTGACCAGTTTCTCGCCGAGGTCGCCGAGCTGCGATTGTGACAGTGAGGCGGCAATGCCACCGGCAGCGCCAGCCGCCGAACGGGCAGCGGTGGTGGCATAAGCAACCTGCATCGCTTTACGCGTGTGGCCCAGCGCCACGTGGCCCATTTCATGACCCAGCACGCCTTCAACTTCATTGTCGGTCATCATATCCATCAGGCCGCTATAGACGCGGATACAGCCGTTAGCCATCGCCCAGGCGTTGACGTCTTTGGTCACGTAGACCTTATAGTTGGCCGGTGTGCCGTTGATATTGTCACCCAGCGCGGCGGAGATTTTTGCCAGTCGTTTAGCGTAGGTGCTGCTGGCAGGGGCAATTTGTGCTTCGCTGTCCATCTGCTGACAGGATTTATCGCTTAACTCTTTAACCTGTGCATCGCTCAGCGTGGCGGCCTGATAAGCCTGGGCGCCGGACTGCATCAGAGCGCTGGTATCAAGGTTTTGGCAACCAGCAAGCAGGGTAGCAACACTAAATGCTAAAGCGGCAGTTTTTAATTTCATTCCATTTATCCCAAATTTAGTAACAAGGTAATAAAAACAAACACCTGAAAAAATCTCAATCAATGAGATTTTTGCAGAACAGGGTTTTTATAGCCCTTTAGTGAGCAAATGCATAGCAGACTGCGTCGCAAAGCGCGAATTGTGCCGGTTTTTTTGCAATATACGCCATGTACATTTCACCTGTTTTTCATGTACATTGATTGTCGTCTTTCCTTTGGCTTTGCCTGATAACTGATTAATTACAATAAGTTAGGGACGGCGAAGCGAATCATTCCCGAACTGGAGTAGAAAATGCCTTCTCGTAAAGAGCTTGCCAACGCCATTCGCGCACTCAGTATGGATGCAGTGCAAAAAGCCAAATCTGGTCACCCGGGCGCCCCGATGGGCATGGCGGATATCGCGGAAGTATTATGGCGCGACTATCTGAACCACAACCCAACCAACCCGCTGTGGGCCGATCGTGACCGTTTTATTCTGTCTAACGGCCATGGCTCAATGCTGATTTACAGCCTGCTGCACCTCAGCGGCTACGATCTGCCGATGCAGGAGCTGGAAAACTTCCGCCAGCTGCATTCCAAAACCCCAGGCCACCCTGAGTATGGCTATACCGCAGGTGTTGAAACCACTACCGGTCCACTGGGCCAGGGCATTGCTAACGCGGTTGGTTTCGCCATCGCAGAACGTACTTTAGCGGCGCAGTTTAACCGTGAAGGCCACGATATCGTCGACCACAACACCTGGGTGTTTATGGGCGACGGCTGCATGATGGAAGGCATCTCCCACGAAGTCTGTTCACTGGCGGGTACGCTGAAGCTGGGCAAACTGGTGGCTTTCTATGATGACAACGGCATCTCCATCGATGGTCATATCGACGGCTGGTTTACTGACGATACCGCGCAGCGTTTTGAAGCTTACGGCTGGCACGTTGTGCGCGGCGTTGACGGCCATGATGCAGCGGCGATTAAAGCCGCCATCGAAGAAGCGAAAACCGTTAGTGACAAGCCTTCACTGCTGATGTGCAAAACCGTAATCGGTTTTGGTTCACCAAACAAAGCAGGCACCCACGATTCACACGGCGCACCGCTGGGTGATGACGAAATCGCACTGACCCGTAAGCAACTGGGTTGGGAGCATGCGCCATTTGTGATCCCACAGGATATTTACGCGCAGTGGGATGCGAAAGAGGCCGGTCAGGCGAAAGAAGCGGCCTGGAACGACAAGTTCGCCGCCTACGCTAAAGCGCACCCGGAACTGGCTGCTGAGTTCAAACGTCGTAGCGTCAATGCGCTGCCGGAAAACTGGCAGGCAGAGTCACAGAAATATGTTGAGCAGCTGCAGGCTAACCCGGCGAAAATCGCCAGCCGTAAAGCCTCGCAGAACGCTATCGAAGCCTTTGGTAAGCTGCTGCCGGAATACCTGGGCGGTTCCGCTGACCTGGCACCGAGCAACCTGACTATCTGGTCTGGCTCGAAACCGATTAACGAAGATCTGGCGGGTAACTACATCCATTACGGTGTGCGTGAGTTCGGTATGACCGCCATCGCTAACGGCATCGCGCTGCACGGTGGTTTCCTGCCGTACACTGCGACCTTCCTGATGTTTGTCGAATATGCGCGTAACGCCGCGCGTATGGCCGCGCTGATGAAAATTCGTCAGATTATGGTCTATACCCACGACTCTATCGGTCTGGGTGAAGATGGCCCGACGCATCAGCCGGTTGAACAGATGGCCAGCCTGCGCGTTACACCAAATATGAGCCTGTGGCGTCCATGTGATCAGGTTGAGTCCGCGGTGGCCTGGAAATATGCCATCGAACGTCAGGATGGCCCGACGGCGCTGATCTTCTCCCGTCAGAACCTGGCGCAGCAGGATCGTACTGCTGAGCAGCTGGCAAACGTGGCGCGCGGTGCTTACATCCTGAAAGATTGCGCAGGCCAGCCTGAGCTGATCCTGATCGCGACCGGTTCTGAAGTTGAACTGGCGGTAGGCGCTTATGACCAGCTGACCACTGAAGGCCGCAAGGTGCGTGTGGTGTCGATGCCGTCTACCGACGCTTTCGATAAGCAGGATGCAGCTTACCGTGAGGCTGTGCTGCCTAAAGCGGTCAGCGCGCGCGTCGCCATCGAAGCGGGTATCGCTGATTACTGGTACAAGTACACCGGTCTGAACGGCGCGGTAATCGGCATGACCAGCTTCGGCGAGTCAGCACCGGCTGAGAAGCTGTTTGATCTGTTTGGCTTTACGGTTGCCAATGTTGTGGCAAAAGCGAAAGAGCTGATCTAATCGTGTGGAACGGGTGGCGATAACGCCACCCTACATAGCTTTGTGTAGGGGCGGCGTTATCGCCGCTTTTTTTTATCTCTTCCCCCTGATTATTCCTTTTGTAATAGCCGCCTTTTGTTCAGTTTTGTGATGTAGATCTAATATTGAGCAGCGTTATTGATCACAATCATTCCCGCTATTCTTCACTTCATTTATTCTAGCTGAAGCGTTTCAGTTGGTGATAGTGGCAGGCTGTACAGCAAAGTTCAGGCAGTGAGAATTCCCTGTACAAATTAAGACAGCTGGCACAGGCTATCGGCTGTTTAACCAGTGAATTCTGACGCAGGAGTGTTATGACCGTTCGTGTAGCGATTAATGGCTTTGGGCGCATCGGACGCAATGTGTTACGTGCTTTATACGAAACCGGGCGTCGGGCTGAAATTACCGTGGTTGCCATCAATGAACTGGCCGATGCCACGGGGATGGCGCATCTGCTGAAATATGATACCAGCCACGGGCGTTTTGCCTGGGATGTGCGGCAGGAGCGCGACCTGTTAACGGTCGGCGATGACACCATCCGCATCCTGCACCTCGCGCCGATTGCGGAGTTACCCTGGCGCGAGCTGAACGTGGATGTGGTGCTTGATTGTACCGGGGTTTACGGCAGCCGTGCCGATGGCGAAGCGCATCTGCAGGCCGGGGCGAAGAAGGTGCTGTTCTCCCATCCTGGCGGCCACGATCTTGATGCCACGGTGGTATTTGGCGTCAATGAGAAAGCGCTGCGGCCCGCTGACCGGATTGTGTCTAATGCATCCTGCACCACCAATTGCATTATTCCAATTATTAAGCTGCTGGATGATGCCTTTGAGATTGAATCCGGCACCGTCACCACTATTCACTCGGCGATGCACGATCAGCAGGTTATCGACGCTTATCATCCTGATTTGCGCCGTACCCGTGCTGCCAGTCAGTCGATTATTCCGGTTGATACCCGTCTTGCCGCTGGCATTACCCGTATTTTTCCGAAATTTAACGACCGCTTTGAAGCTATAGCGGTACGTGTGCCGACGATTAACGTAACGGCCATCGATTTAAGCGTCAGTGTGCGCGAAGCTGTCAGCGCATCTGAGGTCAATGCCTTACTGCAAAATGCCTCAGAAGGGGCATTTAGTGGTATAGTTGACTATACGGAATTACCGTTAGTCTCTATTGATTTTAACCATGATCCGCACAGCGCCATCGTTGATGGCACGCAGACGCGGGTCAGCGGTCAGCACCTGATTAAGACCTTGGTCTGGTGCGATAACGAATGGGGCTTTGCTAACCGGATGCTCGATACCACGTTAGCGATGGCCGCAAGCGGTTTCAGGTAAGACGCGGTCTGCGTCTGGCAAAACTTATGAGAATCAACGAGAGGGTTCACCATGTCTGTAATTAAGATGACCGATCTGGATCTTGCTGGTAAACGCGTATTAATCCGTTCGGATTTGAACGTGCCAGTGAAAGAAGGGAAAGTGACGTCTGATGCACGTATTCGCGCTTCTCTGCCGACTATCGAACAAGCACTGAAGCAGGGTGCGAAAGTGATGGTAACGTCTCACCTGGGTCGTCCGACCGAGGGTGAATACAACGAAGAGTTCTCTCTGTTGCCGGTTGTTAATTACCTGAAAGACAAACTGGGTGCTGATAATGTCACCCTCGCTAAAGATTACCTCGACGGCGTTGAGCTTACCGCAGGCAAACTGGTGGTGCTGGAAAACGTTCGCTTTAACAAAGGCGAGAAGAAAGATGACGAAGCGCTGTCAAAAAAATATGCGGCGCTGTGCGACGTGTATGTGATGGACGCCTTCGGCACCGCACACCGCGCCCAGGCATCAACCCACGGCGTCGGCAAATTTGCGCCAGTCGCCTGTGCTGGCCCGCTGCTGGCCGCTGAGCTGGAAGCCCTGGGTAAAGCGCTGAAAGCCCCTGCGCGCCCAATGGTCGCCGTCGTGGGTGGTTCTAAAGTTTCCACTAAATTCGACGTGCTGAACTCTCTGGTCAAAATCGCTGACACCGTCATTGTCGGCGGCGGTATCGCTAACACCTTCGTGGCTATCGACAACAATGTCGGTAAATCGCTGTATGAGCCAGACTTCGTTGCAGCGGCCAAAGGTCTGCGTGATGAGTTCGGTATTCCGGTGCCAACTGACTCCCGCGTTGGTACGGAATTCTCTGAAACTGCCCCTGCAACAGTGAAAAAAGTTTCCGAAGTGCAGGATAATGAAGAGATTATGGACTTCGGCGATGAAACCGCAGAAGCGATGGCGAAACTGCTGAAAGAAGCCAAAACCATTCTGTGGAATGGCCCGGTTGGTGTGTTCGAGTTCCCGAACTTCCGTAAAGGCACCGAAATTATCGCTAAAGCAATTGCTGAAAGCGACGCATTCTCTATCGCTGGCGGTGGTGACACCCTTGCAGCGATTGACCTGTTCGGCATTGAAGACCAAATCTCCTACATCTCTACCGGTGGCGGCGCATTCCTTGAGTTTGTCGAGGGCAAAGTACTGCCAGCTGTAGCCATGCTGGAAGAGCGTGCTAAGCAGTAATGCTTGCGGCAGGGCATGGTCCCTGCCTGGAATCGCCTGAAACAGGCGAAGCTGAACTCACTTTTTTAATACTGCCAACGAAACAGGACAAATAGCATGTCTAAAATTTTTGATTTCGTAAAACCAGGCGTTATCACCGGTGATGACGTACAGAAAGTTTTCCAGGTAGCGAAAGAGAACAAATTCGCTCTGCCAGCAGTTAACTGCATCGGCACTGACTCAATCAACGCCGTTCTGGAAGCTGCTGCTAAAGTTAAAGCGCCGGTTATCGTCCAGTTCTCTAATGGCGGCGCCGCGTTTATCGCTGGCAAAGGCTTTAAATCTGATGTGCCACAGGCTGCGGCAATTCAGGGCGCCATCTCTGGCGCGCATCATGTGCATCAGATGGCTGAACAGTATGGCGTGCCGGTGATCCTGCATACCGACCACTGTGCGAAGAAACTGCTGCCATGGATCGACGGTCTGCTGGACGCCGGTGAAAAACACTTTGCAGCGACCGGTAAACCCCTGTTCTCTTCTCATATGATCGACCTGTCAGAAGAGTCTCTGGAAGAAAATATCGAGATCAGCAGCAAATATCTGGCGCGCATGGCGAAAATCAACATGACGCTGGAAATCGAACTGGGTTGTACCGGTGGTGAAGAAGATGGCGTTGATAACAGCCATATGGATGCATCTGCACTGTATACCCAGCCGCAGGACGTTGATTACGCTTACGAAAAACTGAACGCGATCAGCCCGCGTTTCACTATCGCTGCCTCTTTCGGTAACGTACACGGCGTGTACAAGCCAGGCAACGTTAAGCTGACCCCAACTATCCTGAAAGATTCTCAGGAATACGTCAGCAAGAAACACGGTCTGCCGCACAACTCGCTGGATTTCGTTTTCCACGGTGGTTCCGGTTCTTCTGCGCAGGAAATCAAAGATTCAATCAGCTACGGCGTAGTGAAAATGAACATTGATACCGATACTCAGTGGGCGAACTGGGACGGCATCCTGCAGTACTACAAAAAGAACGAAGGTTATCTGCAATCGCAGCTGGGTAACCCGGAAGGCGCTGATAAGCCAAACAAGAAATATTACGATCCACGCGTATGGCTGCGTTCTGCACAATCCTCAATGGTTGTGCGTCTGGAGCAGGCATTTAAAGAACTGAACGCGATCGACGTTCTGTAATCTTTAAACGTGACTGATAAAAAAGGCCCTGAGGGGCCTTTTTTTATGGGCAAACGGCGGAAAAATGTAAGGAAATTCTGCGGTTGTTTGGCAGAGGCGGCATTTTTTGTTTACCCTTTGTGAACTGGATTGTCAGATCGCTCTGGCAATATTTTGTCATTTCCCACTGGGGATTTACTACAGGGCTGATAAATGGAAGATTTAAACGTGCTAAATGGCATCAACAGCGCCGGTGGCTGGCTGGTGCGTAACCAGGCATTGCTGCTGAGCTATGCGGTCAATATCGTCGCCGCCATTGCGATTATTATCGTGGGTATGATTGTGGCGCGCATTATCTCTAATGGTGTAAACAGAGTGCTGCTGGCGCGCGGTATTGATGCGACGGTGGCGGATTTCCTGTCGGCAATGGTGCGTTACGGGGTGATTGCTTTTACCCTGATTGCTGCACTGGGACGCGTCGGGGTGCAAACCGCTTCTGTCATCGCGGTGCTGGGCGCCGCCGGTCTGGCCGTGGGTCTGGCGTTGCAAGGCTCGCTGGCTAACCTTGCGGCTGGCGTCCTGCTGGTGACCTTCCGTCCTTTCCGTACCGGTGAGTTTGTCGACCTTGGCGGCGTGATGGGCACCGTGCTCAGCGTGCAGATCTTCTCCACCACGCTGCGTTCTGCCGATGGCAAAATGGTGGTGGTGCCAAACGGTAAAGTGATTGCCGGTAATATTGTTAACTTCTCGCGCGAACCGGTGCGCCGTAACGAGTTTATCGTTGGCGTCGCTTACGATGCGGATGTTGATGAAGTAAAACAGCTGCTGCGTGAAGTGGTGGAAGCGGATGATCGCGTGCTGAAAGATCGCGGCATCCAGATAGGCCTGAATGAACTGGCGGCCTCTTCGCTGAACTTTGTGGTGCGTTGCTGGAGCAACAGTGGCGATCTGCAGGATGTTTACTGGGATCTGCTGGCGAACTTTAAAAAAGCGCTGGATAGCAAAGGTATCGGCATTCCTTACCCACAGATGGATGTGCATCTGCATCACAATAAGGCTCCGCAGCAGCAGGAACCCGCCCCGACTGAGTAATGCTTTAACCGGGTGGTGGGGCGCTGTCGCCACCACCCGCCCCGCTATTAGCATTTCTGATGCTGCATTAATTCTTTCAATTTCCGCTAATAATTACGCCAGGTTAAACTTGCCCGCATCAGGATAGTTAAGAGGGCGTTGCCGGTGTTTTCAATTTATTTTCAGGGTGTTGCCTTAGGCGCGGCACTGATATTACCGCTTGGCCCACAAAATGCTTTTGTGATGAATCAGGGCATCCGGCGCCAGTATCATCTGATGACTGCTGGTCTCTGTTCGCTGAGCGATATCCTGCTGATCTGCGCTGGCGTGTTTGGCGGTAGCGCGTTGCTGAATCAGTCGCCGCTGCTGCTGAATCTGGTCACCTGGGGTGGGGTGGCGTTTCTGTTGTGGTATGGCTGGGGCGCGCTGCGCACCGCATTAAGCGGCAATATCGCGCTGGCTTCCGCCACGCTGTTGCAGCAGAGCCGCTGGCGCATTATCGCCACCATGATGGCGGTCACCTGGCTGAATCCGCATGTATACCTCGATACCTTTGTGGTGCTGGGTAGTCTCGGCGGTCAGCTACCGGCAGAAGCGCGCTACTGGTTTGCGCTGGGCACCATCAGCGCGTCGGTATTGTGGTTCTTCGGCCTTGCGCTGCTGGCATCCTGGCTGTCGCCGCTATTAAGCACCCGTAAAGCCCAGCGGATTATCAATCTGCTGGTGGGGCTGGTGATGTGGTTTATCGCCTTTATGCTGGCGCAGAAGGGAATCGCCGGATTTAACTGAGATCCGTCCGTTGCGCCAGGGGTTTATAAGAGCATTACGTATGTTGACAATTATCGCGATAAGATACTCTGGTAAGAATACTACTATGTCTTCAGGGAGGACTTCAGGTGAAATTGAAAGCGCTGGCTCTGGCCGCAATGATGGGCGCAGGAACACTGCCTTTAGCAGTGCAGGCAGAAGAGTTGCCAAATGGCCCGCATGTGGTCACCTCCGGGCAGGCAAGCGTCGATGCCACGCCGGATATCGCCACGCTGGCGATTGAAGTGAACGTGTCATCAAAAGATGCCGCCGAAGCCAAGAAGCAGGCCGATACCCGTGTGGCACAGTATTTCGATCTGCTGCAGAAAAACGGTATCGACAAGAAAGATATTGATGCTGCCAATCTGCGTACTCAGCCAGAATACGATTATACCAAAGAGGGTAAATCGATACTGAAGGGCTATCGCGCGGTGCGTCAGGTGCAGGTGACGCTGCGTCAGCTGGATAAACTTAACGACCTGCTTGATGGCGCGCTGAAATCCGGTCTGAATGAGATCCGTTCAGTCGAACTGGGTGTGGCGCATCCGGACGAGTATCGTAATCAGGCGCGCAAAGCAGCGATTGATAATGCGACTAAACAGGCCGCTGCGCTGGCGGAAGGCTTTAACGCGAAGCTGGGACCGGTTTACAGCATTCGTTACCATGTGGCCAATTATCAGCCGATGCCAGTGGCGCGGATGTATAAAACCGCCGATGCAGCGCCAATGACCTCTGCTGAACAGACCTACGAGCAGCAGAGCATTCACTTTGACGATCAGGTGGATGTGGTGTTTGAGATTCAGCGTAACCAGCAGTAAAAAAACAGGCCGGAGTGTCCGGCCTGTTGACTATTCAGTATCCTGACGTAGCACCCGATGACCATGCGCCAGCAGGGCGTCGGTCACCCGCCGCATCAGCCGGCTCTCCGGCGCAAAACGGTGCCAGTAAAGCATCCGGCGCTGTAACAGCCCCGGCGTTAAATCAATCAGTTCACCGCTGGCCAGCTCTTTCTCGATTTGCAGATGCGGGATCATACAGCAGGTCGACCCCTGACGCGCCAGCTGCACAAAAGCTTCCGACGAGTTAACGATATGGCAGGGCACGCTGCCCGGCGACAGATCGAAGTTTTGCTGCAAAAACGCCTGATGCATATCATCCAGATGGTCAAAGGCTACCGCCGGGGCTTTCAGCAGCGCGGAGCGCGTGACGCCATTCGGGAAGTAGCGATCGGCAAACTCTCTGGAGCCGACAAACAGATAGTCCAGCGCACCCAGCTGATCGACCAGACAGCTTGGCAGTGGCTGCGGCTGGATCGAAACCGCCCCCACCACTTCACCACGACGCAGACGCTCCTGAGTGCGGGTCTCATCTTCGACCTGCAAATTCAGACGCACCGGCGAGTCGGTCAGCACGGTTTTCAGTGCCGGCAGCAGCCAGGTCGCCAGACTGTCGGCGTTGACCGCCAGTGACAGTAGCAGCGGGGTAGCGCCGCCATTTTCATCACCCAGCCACTCCTCTTCCAGCAGCTCTACCTGATGTAACAGCGCCAGCAGCTTCTGCCCCTGTTCTGTCGGGCGCGGCGGCACGGTTCGCACCAGCAGTGGCTGGCCAAACATATTCTCTAACTGCTTAATCCGCTGTGATACCGCGGATTGGGTAATGCATAGCTTTTGCGCAGCACGTTCGAAGCCACGCTCACGAATCACCGCATCCAGCGCCTGAAGCGTTCTGTAGTCCGGGCGTTTCATTATTGTTGTCTTCTCCTTCAGGGATGGTGCCAGCACTATGCCATAAAAACTGGCGTTTGCCCTGACCTTACTTTTCAATCACTTTGTGCACTGGCTTCCACTCCTGTCGATCGAACACCGCAGAACCGAACATTTTGCGTGAAGCTTGCTTTATACTAGCTGCACACTGAAGCAGCACAGGCTTTAAACATACCATGACGCAGGATGAACTGAAAAAAGCAGTCGGTTGGGCAGCGCTCGAATACGTGCAACCCGGAACCATTGTCGGTGTGGGCACCGGCTCCACCGCCGCACACTTTATTGATGCCCTCGGATCGATTAAACATCAAATCGAAGGCGCAGTTTCCAGCTCTGACGCTTCCACCGCCAGACTGAAAAGTTTAGGGATTCAGGTGTTCGATCTGAATGAAGTGGATGCGTTATCAATCTACGTTGATGGCGCCGATGAGATCAACCCGCAGATGCAGATGATCAAAGGCGGCGGCGCGGCGCTGACGCGCGAGAAAATTATCGCTGCGGTGGCGGATAAGTTTATCTGCATTGCTGATGAGTCGAAACAGGTAGATGTGCTGGGTAAATTCCCGCTGCCGGTGGAAGTGATCCCGATGGCCCGTGCGTTTGTGGCGCGTGAGCTGGTGAAGCTGGGCGGCCTGCCGGAGTATCGTCAGCATGTGCTGACCGATAACGGCAACATTATTCTCGACGTGCATAATCTGCAAATTCTTGAGCCGATTGCGCTGGAAAAAGCGATTAATGCGCTGCCAGGCGTGGTGACTGTCGGCTTGTTTGCCAGCCGCGGCGCGGATGTGGCGTTAATCGGCACCGCTTCAGGTGTGAAAACTATCGATAACTGATCGGTATGCCAGCAGTTATTTACCATAAAAAAATATCTTTTCTTCAGCAGGCTAAATTTGGTGACTTATGTCACATAACTTCGGCCTGCTGCACCATCGTTCTGAGATGGTGAACGGTATCGCTATAATCTGCCGCATTGTTCTGTCTGCCCATGTGGCCGTACTGAAGCGCAGGCAATCGTTTGTATTGCTGCGCGCGTATTTTTTGATATTTTGACAGAAGGCTGGCTTATATCCCGGTAATCCGTACAGAACACCGGCGATGCCCAATAGTTCTTAAGTTACATCTGAAGTCTGCAAACTAAGGTCGGGAAATGGCAAAGGTATCACTGGAGAAAGACAAGATTAAATTCCTGCTGGTGGAAGGTGTTCACCAGAGCGCGCTGGAAAATCTGCGTGCGTCAGGCTATACCAATATCGAATTTCATAAAGGCGCGCTGGATAGCGACTCTTTAAAGGAATCCATCCGTGATGCGCACTTCGTTGGCATCCGTTCGCGTTCGCAACTGACCGAAGAGATTTTTGCTGCGGCGGAAAAACTGGTCGCGGTGGGCTGCTTCTGTATCGGCACTAACCAGGTGGACCTGAATGCAGCGGCGAAACGCGGGATTCCGGTGTTTAACGCGCCTTTCTCCAATACCCGATCCGTTGCTGAGCTGGTGATTGGCGAGCTGCTGCTGATGCTGCGCGGCATTCCTGAAGCTAACGCCAAAGCCCATCGCGGTATCTGGAATAAGCTGGCGGTTGGCTCTTTCGAAGCGCGTGGCAAAAAGCTGGGCATCATTGGTTACGGCCATATCGGTATGCAGCTGGGCGTGCTGGCGGAAAGCCTCGGTATGCATGTGTTCTTCTACGATATCGAAAACAAGCTGCCACTGGGTAACGCCACCCAGGTTCGCCATCTCTCCGACCTGCTGAATATGAGCGATGTGGTCAGCCTGCATGTACCAGAAACCGCTTCAACGCAGAATATGATGGGCGCGGAAGAGCTGGCGCTGATGAAGCCAGGTTCGCTGCTGATTAACGCTTCACGCGGCACCGTGGTGGATATTCCGGCGCTGTGTGAGGTGCTGGCGAATAAACATCTGGCGGGCGCGGCGATTGACGTGTTCCCGGAAGAACCGGCAACCAATACCGATCCATTTAACTCGCCGCTGTGTGAGTTTGACAACGTGATTCTGACGCCACATATCGGCGGTTCCACCCAGGAAGCGCAGGAAAATATCGGCATTGAAGTGGCGGGCAAGCTGGCGAAGTACTCTGACAACGGTTCAACCCTGTCAGCAGTTAACTTCCCGGAAGTCTCGCTGCCGATGCATGGCGCTGCGGTGAGTCGTCTGCTGCATATCCATGAAAACCGTCCAGGCGTGCTGACGGCGATTAACCAGATCTTTGCCGAGCAGGGCATCAATATCGCCGCGCAGTATCTGCAAACCACCCCGCAGATGGGCTATGTCGTCATTGATATCGATGCGCCGCAGGATGTGGCCGACAGAGCGCTGCAACTGATGAAGGCGATTCCAGGTACTTCACGCGCACGTCTGTTGTACTGATGGAACGGGCGGCGATAACGCCGCCCCAACAGCATCATGTAGGGGAGCCGTTTTCGGTTCCCTTTTTAATCGCCTGTCACCACTGCCATACCTTCGACGGCGTAATCATCGCCGACAACGGCACATCCCACTCCGCGACCGGTAGTTCATCCACCTGCTGACAATCATGCGCCAGACCAATCGGCAGAAAGCGGTGTTGCCGCCAGTTCTGCAAGGTACGGTCGTAGAAGCCGCCGCCCATCCCCAGACGATGTCCGGCAGGATCAAAGGCCACCAGTGGCATCAGCACCACCTCCAGCTCGCTTAACGGTAGCAGGTTAAGGATATTCAGCGGCGGCTCAGGAATGCGCAAGCGGTTAGGCTGCAGCGGCGTTGCGGCGTCGTAATGCATAAACAGCAGTTGTCCACGGGCAAAAGGGTGCAGCACCGGCAGATAAACCTGTTTTTTCTGTTGCCACAGTTTGGCGATCAGCGGACGGGTATTCAGTTCGCCATCGACCGAGAGAAACAGGGCGATATTACGGGCTTGCTGGATGGGGGCAAAATTAAGCGCGCGCTCGGCGGCTTGTTCGGCGGCCTGTTGCTGTTGCTGGTCGCTTAACCCCTGACGCAGATGGCGAACATGGGTCCGAATATCCTGACGATCTGACAATAAAAGGGCTGTCATATAGGGAACTCGTCGTTGCTGAGGGTTGCCCGAAGGCAGAAACGGTCTGGCCGTTTTTAGGAAGGGGAATCTCCGAGATGCCGCAGCTGGCTGTAACCCTTGAACCCATGGTTCAAGGTGAGTATGCCGTCGCAACCATCAGGCTTCTCGGACGGACCGAGCATGCGCACAGGTTACAGAGCGTCACACTCTGTTGGTATTAAATATCGGCTCAGGGGACGGGCCCGCTTGCAAACATCTCAGAGAAAATTTACTTCACCGTCACTGTATCACAGCTAACCATGAAGTGTTATTCGAACTTAGCACCCTGGCGATCAGATATGCGACCTTGTTCAAGCAGCGCTTGCTCAATGGTCTGTTGCAGCATACGAATGCGTTGTTCCATGTTGGCGGCATAGTCGCGTGTTTTGACTTTTTCCTGCGCCAGTTCATGACAAATATTCAATGCAGCGATAAACACCAGTTGCTCGGTATTTGTGACTCTAGTGCGAACTTTTAAATCTTGCAACCGTTGATTGAGGTCTTCCGCAGCCATGTTCAGCGCATCTTGCTGTTCAGGCGGACAATTCACTCGTAATGAACGGCCAAAAATTTGAATATCTACCGGTTGTGCAGACATGCCACCATCCTGACTAATTACCGCGCCCGCTAATCGCCCTTGCCACTCATGGGCTTGGGAGGGGCGCCACTATATATACCCGAAACAGAAGAAACAAGCGCTTTCTGGAATCCTCGAGGCACCTGGTGTTAGCATAACACGAACTTATCCTGCCAACGACGATGAATACGTATGTCTATACAGAACACAATGCCGGGTTATAACACTCTGGCCTCGGCTCTCACCCTGCAAGGGGTTGGGATGACACCGGCGGAAATGCACGGTTTAATCAGCGGCATTATCTGCGGCGGCCCCGGCGACCGCAACTGGCAAACACTGGTGCATGAGCTGACCAACGAAGGACTGGCGTTCTCGCAGGCGCTGTCGCAACCGTTGCAGCAGCTGCATCAGGGCATCAGCGAAATGCTGGAAGATGATGGCTTTCTGTTCCAGCTCTATCTGCCGGATGAAGATGACATCACGGTATTCGATCGCGCTGACGCACTGGCGGGCTGGGTTAACCATTTCCTGTTAGGTCTTGGCGTAACGCAGCCGAAGCTGGACAAGGTGAAAGGCGAGACCGGCGAAGCGATTGACGATCTGCGCACTATTTCCCAGCTGGGTTATGATGAAGACGAAGATCAGGAAGAGCTGGAGAACTCACTGGAAGAGATTATTGAGTATGTGCGCGTTGCCGCGCTGCTTTGCCATGATACTTTTACCCGTCAGCAGCCAACTGCCGTTGAGATAAAGAAACCAACGCTACACTAAACAGAGATTTTAACAGGGAGTCGTATTGTGGTGAATCTTTCAGCGTTTTTGCAGCGCCGCCAGGCACTGTTAGCCAAAATGGCTCCGGCCAGTGCGGCGGTGATTTTTGCTGCGCCAGAAGCAACGCGCAACGCAGACAGTGAGTATCCGTATCGCCAGAACAGCGATTTCTGGTACTTCACCGGTTTTAACGAGCCGGAAGCTGTGCTGGTACTGATTAAAAGCGATGAAACGCACAACCACAGCGTGCTGTTTAACCGCGTACGCGATAAGACTGCTGAGATCTGGTTTGGCCGTCGTCTCGGTCAGGAGGCTGCGCCGGAAAAACTGGGTGTCGACCGCGCATTGCCGTATGACGATCTCCAGCAGCAGCTGCATCTGCTGTTGAATGGTCTGGATGTGGTGTATCACGCCCAGGGCGAATCTGCGGCGGCGGACAGCATTCTGTTTAGCGCGCTGGATAAATTGCGTCGCGGCTTCCGCCAGAATTTACGCGCGCCGGATACGCTGGTCGACTGGCGTCCATGGGTGCATGAGATGCGTCTGTTTAAATCCGCGGAAGAGATTGAAATCCTGCGTCAGGCGGGGAAAATCAGCGCACTGGCCCATACCCGCGCGATGCAGCAGTGTCGTCCGGGCATGTATGAATATCAGCTGGAAGGTGAAATTCAGCATGAGTTTAACCGCCACGGCGCACGCTTCCCGTCTTACAGCACCATCGTTGGCGGCGGCGAAAACGGCTGCATTCTGCACTATACCGAAAATGAATCACCGCTGCGTGATGGCGACCTGGTGCTGATTGACGCTGGTTGCGAGTTCCACGGCTACGCTGGCGATATCACCCGTACCTTCCCGGTTAATGGCAAATTCAGTGCGCCGCAGCGCGCCATCTACGACATTGTGCTGGCATCGTTGTACCGTTCGCTGGAGCTGTTTGCGCCCGGCGTCAGCATTCGCGATGTTAATCAGGAAGTGGTGCGGATTATGGTCACTGGTCTGGTTGAGCTTGGCGTGATGAAAGGCGAAGTCGATCAGCTGATTGCCGATGCAGCGCATCGCCAGTTCTTTATGCACGGTCTCAGCCACTGGCTGGGTCTGGATGTGCATGATGTCGGCGATTACGGCACCGTCGACCGTGGCCGCACTCTGCAACCCGGCATGGTGCTGACCATCGAGCCAGGCCTGTATATTGCGCCGGACGCCGATGTGCCTGCGGAGTATCGCGGAATCGGCATTCGTATTGAAGACGACATTGTGATCACTGCCGAGGGTAATGAAAATCTTACCGACACTGTGGTGAAAGATGCCGATGACATTGAAGCATTAATGGCGGCAGCTAAAGCGTTATGAGCATAATTATCGCAGGCGGCGGGATGACCGGCGCGACCCTGGCGCTGGCGATTTCACAGCTTTCGCAGGGCAGACTGCCGGTGACGCTGATTGAAGCCACGGCGCCGGGCGAGCGCGATCATCCAGGTTACGATGGCCGGGCGATTGCGTTAGCCGAAGGCACCTGCCAGCAGCTGGCGGCGATTAATATCTGGCCGTTTCTGCAGGATTGCGCCACACCGATTACCCATGTCCACGTCAGCGATCGCGGCCATCCTGGTCTGGTATCGCTGAATGCGCAGGATTACGCGGTTTCCGCTCTTGGTCAGGTGGTTGAACTGCATGAGGTCGGCCAGCGGCTGTTCAGCATGTTGCAGCAGGCGCCTGGCGTCACGCTGCGCTGCCCGGCGGCGGTAACCGCAGTGGAACGCACTCAGCAGCAGGTGACGGTAACGCTGGACAGCGGCGAACAGCTTAACGGACAGCTGCTGGTGGCGGCGGACGGTTCGCGATCCGGAATAGCAGCTTCATGCGGCATCCAGTGGCAGACGGAAGATTATCGCCAGCTGGCGGTGATCGCGAATGTATCAACCCAGTTGCCGCATAATGGCCGTGCCTTTGAGCGTTTTACCCGTTACGGACCGCTGGCGGTATTGCCAATGTCCGCCAGCCGTTGTTCGCTGGTGTGGTGTCACCCGCTGGAAGACCGCGCGCGAGTGGATAGCTGGAGTGGCGATGAATTCTTACGCCAGCTGCAAAACGCTTTTGGCTGGCGGCTGGGCAAATTTACCCAGGTGGGGCAGCGGGTCAGTTATCCACTGGCGCTGCAAACTGCCAGCCAAAATACCAGCCATCGTCTGGCGCTGGTGGGCAATGCGGCGCAGACGTTGCATCCGATTGCCGGTCAGGGTTTTAATCTCGGCCTGCGCGATGTGATGTCGCTGGCGGAAACCCTGGCCAATGCCGAACGTCATCAGCAGGATCCCGGCAGTTTTGCTGTGCTGCAACATTATCAACAACGCCGTCAGCCCGATCGGCAGGCCACCGTCGCTATTACCGATGGCCTGGTGCGTCTGTTCGCCAACCGCTATCAGCCGTTGGTGGTGGCGCGTAATCTCGGCCTGATGGCCATGGACAATTTACCGCTGATGCGCAATATGCTGGCCGAGCGCACGCTCGGCTGGGTAAAGCGTTGATAAGAGGATTTGAATGCAAACATTTGACGTAGTGATCGCTGGCGGCGGGATGGTTGGCCTGGCGGTGGCTTGCGGCTTGCAGGGCAGCGGACTGCGGGTGGCGGTACTGGAAAAATCGCCGCCGCAGGAGATGGCTGCCGATGCCGCGCCGGGACTGCGCGTGTCGGCGATTAACGCCGCCAGCGAGCGTCTGTTACAGCATCTTGACGTCTGGTCGGCGATCCTCGCACTGCGCGCCAGCCCGTATC
Organism: Winslowiella toletana; assembly: GCF_017875465.1. Taxonomy (NCBI): domain Bacteria; kingdom Pseudomonadati; phylum Pseudomonadota; class Gammaproteobacteria; order Enterobacterales; family Erwiniaceae; genus Winslowiella; species Winslowiella toletana. The sequence continues at coordinate 1,469,525 of NZ_JAGGMQ010000001.1, read as the reverse complement.
ACGGTATGCAGGTGTGGGATCGCGACAGCTTTGGTCAGATCGCCTTTGATGATGAGCAGCAGGGCATGTCGCACCTTGGACATATTGTTGAAAATCAGGTGATTCATCAGGCGTTGTGGCAGAAAGCCAGCCAGCTTAGCGATATCACGCTGATTGCGCCCGCTCAGCTGCAGCAGGTGGCGTTTGGCGATAACGAAGCCTTTGTCACCCTGCAGGATGGCAATATGATGAGCGCGCGTCTGCTGATTGCCGCAGACGGAGCAAACTCCTGGCTGCGAAATAAGGCTGATATCCCGTTAACCTTCTGGGATTATCAGCACCATGCGCTGGTGGCGAATATTCGCACTGAACAGCCGCATGATGCGGTGGCGCGTCAGGTATTTCATGGCGACGGTATTCTCGCCTTTCTGCCGCTAAGCGATCCGCATCTGTGCTCGATTGTCTGGTCGGTTTCGCCACAGGAGGCCAGCCGTCTGCAATCAATGCCAGCCGAACTGTTTAACCAGCAGTTGTCGGTCGCTTTCGATATGCGAATGGGATTGTGTCAGGTTGAAGGCGAACGTCAGACCTTCCCGCTAATGGGACGTTATGCGCGTAATTTTGCCGCGCATCGTCTGGCGCTGGTGGGCGATGCCGCGCATACCGTGCACCCGCTGGCCGGGCAGGGCGTCAATCTGGGCTTTATGGATGCCGCAGAGCTGATTGGCGAGATCAAACGTCTGCATCAGCAGGGTAAAGATATTGGTCAGCACCTCTATCTGCGTCGCTATGAGCGCAGCCGTAAGCATAGCGCGGCGTTGATGCTGGCGGGTATGCAGGGCTTTCGTGAGCTGTTTGCCGGTAATAATCCGGCAAAGAAATTGCTGCGTGATGTCGGCCTGAAACTGGCGGACACGCTGCCAGGGGTAAAACCGCGTTTGTTGAAGCAGGCGATGGGATTAAACGATCTGCCCGACTGGCTGAAATAGTCTGAACCCCTGAAAGGCGGCGTTTTCGCCGCCCTTTTTTTATCTGGTGGTGGCGATCGCCCTGTTTTGGTGCATGTTTGAAATATTCTAATTTCACCCTCTAATTCGCATTACATTTTCTCATGCATAATGCATTCCGCAAAAGTCATTTTTTATCCTCCTTGCTCACAACTCTGCTTATTAACCTGTATTAATGGCTTACAGTTGTTCATTGTGTGCCTTGTGGCGCAGTTTTTCAGTGAAAAACTCTGCAGAATTAACGCGCATCGTTATTGTGCAACCGCGATTCGCCCTCGTATAGCTTATGGTTAATCCCTGCATTCAGTGGTAACTTCAGGGCAAAGGTAACGTTTGCGTCGCACCGTTTACCGGTATGAAGCGCGAATCTGTGAACAACTTGCTTATGCACAGGATAGATATGACCCAGCAGACTCCTTTATTCGAACAGCATCAGGCCTGCGGCGCCCGCATGGTGGATTTCCATGGCTGGATGATGCCACTGCATTACGGTTCGCAGATGGATGAACATCATGCGGTACGCAGTGATGCCGGTATGTTTGATGTTTCGCATATGACCATTGTCGATCTGCACGGCGCGCGCAGCCGTGAATTCCTGCGTTATCTGCTGGCTAACGACGTCGCTAAGCTCACAATCCCTGGCAAAGCCCTGTATAGCGGCATGTTAAACGCTTCAGGTGGCGTAATTGACGATCTGATTGTTTACTTTATGACCGAAGAGTTTTTCCGTCTGGTGGTGAACTCCGCCACGCGCGAAAAAGACCTGGCATGGATTAGCCAGCACGCCGCCGATTACGGCGTGCAGCTGACCGAGCGTGACGATCTGGCGTTAATCGCCGTGCAGGGGCCAAATGCCCAGCAGAAAGCGAACAGCCTGTTCGATGATGCTCAGCGCCAGGCCGTCGACGGCATGAAGCCATTCTTTGGCGTGCAGGCAGGCGAGCTGTTTATCGCCACCACCGGCTACACCGGCGAAGCGGGCTATGAAATCGCGCTGCCGGTCGGGCAGGCCGCCGGTTTCTGGCAGCAGCTGGTGGCTGCAGGCGTTAAACCTGCGGGTCTGGGCGCGCGCGATACGCTGCGCCTTGAAGCGGGAATGAACCTGTATGGACAGGAGATGGATGAGAGCATCTCTCCGCTGGCGGCCAACATGGGCTGGACCATCAGCTGGGAACCTGCCGACCGCGATTTTATCGGGCGTGAAGCGCTGGAAAGCCAGCGTGAAAGAGGCACCGACAAGCTGGTGGGCTTATTGATGACGGAAAAGGGCGTGCTGCGTAACGAGCTGCCGGTTCGCTTCAGTGATGCAGCAGGCAATCTGCATGAAGGTGTGATTACCAGCGGATCCTTTTCCCCGACCCTGGGTTGCAGCATCGCGCTGGCGCGTGTGCCGGCTGCAATCGGTGATAAAGCAATTGTACAGATCCGCAACCGCGAAATGCCGGTGCAGGTCACCAAACCTGTTTTTGTGCGCTCCGGTAAGCCGGTCGCTAAATAACCCGTTTATTTTTTCTGGAGAGTATGGCAATGAGCAATGTACCAGTTGAACTGAAGTATCGTGACAGTCATGAGTGGGTGCGTAAAGAAGCGGACGGCAGCTACACCGTTGGCATTACCGAGCACGCACAGGAGCTGCTGGGCGATATGGTCTTTGTGGATCTGCCGGAAGTCGGTGCCACTTTTGCCGCCGGTGATGACTGCGCGGTTGCCGAATCGGTAAAAGCGGCATCAGATATCTATGCGCCACTGAGCGGTGAAATCGTTGCGGTGAACAGTGAGCTGGAAGCGAATCCGGAGCTGGTCAACAGTGACCCATACAGTGATGGCTGGTTATTTAAGATCAAAGCCAGCGATGAATCTGAACTGGATTCAATGATGGATGCGGATGCTTATAAAGCTTCTATTGACGAGTAATCACTCACCTTCCTCCGTTTAACGGGGGAAGGCCGGGAGGGGGAGCCGCAGACCCGGTTCCCCTCCCTGAGAATGACATTTTATTCATGCCCGATGCAGGATTTACCGCTAATGACTCAGACTCTCAGCCAGCTTGAACACACCGGTGCGTTTATCGAGCGCCATATTGGCCCATCACAGGAACAGCAGGATGCGATGCTGGCTGCGGTGGGCGCGGCTTCAGTTCCGGAACTGATTGCCTCGATTGTACCCGCCGACATCCAGTTGCCCAGCCCTCCGGCGATTGGTGACGCACTGACTGAACATCAGGCGCTGGCTGAGCTGAAAGCAATTGCCAGTCAGAATCAGCTGTATAAATCCTATATCGGCATGGGGTATGCCCCGGTACTGACGCCGCCGGTGATCCTGCGCAATATGCTGGAAAATCCGGGCTGGTACACCGCCTATACGCCGTATCAGCCAGAAGTGTCGCAGGGCCGTCTGGAAGCGCTGCTGAATTTCCAGCAGGTGACGCTGGATCTTACCGGGCTGGATATCGCCTCCGCTTCACTGCTGGATGAAGCCACTGCGGCGGCGGAAGCGATGGCGATGGCCAGACGCGTCAGCAAACTGAAAAACGCCAATAAATTCTTTGTCGCGGATGATATTCATCCGCAAACCCTCGATGTGGTGCGTACCCGCGCAGAAACCTTTGGTTTTGAGGTGCTGGTGGATAAAGCCGATAAAGCGCTGGATCATCAGGATCTGTTTGGCGTGCTGCTGCAGCAGGTTGGCACCACCGGTGAAGCTCATGATTATCGCCAGCTGATTAGCGAATTAAAAAGCCGTAAAGTGGTGGTCAGCGTGGCCGCCGACTTTATGTCACTGTTGCTGCTGGAAGCGCCGGGCAAACAGGGCGCGGATATCGTGTTCGGTTCTGCGCAGCGTTTCGGCGTGCCAATGGGTTACGGCGGCCCGCATGCGGCATTCTTTGCTGCCCGTGATGAGCATAAGCGTTCGATGCCTGGGCGTATTATCGGCGTATCGCGCGATGCGGCCGGTAAAACGGCGCTGCGTATGGCGATGCAGACCCGTGAACAGCATATCCGTCGTGAGAAAGCTAACTCCAACATCTGTACTTCGCAGGTGCTGCTGGCGAATATCGCCAGTCTGTACGCGGTTTACCATGGCCCGGTCGGACTGAAACGCATTGCCGGTCGTATTCATCGCCTGACCGATATTCTGGCTGCTGGCCTGAAGCAGGGCGGACTGACGCTGCGTCATAGCAGCTGGTTCGATACCCTGACTGTCGAAGTGGCCGACAAAGCGGCGGTGCTGGTTCGCGCGCTCAGTTTTGGCGCTAACCTGCGTACCGATATCCACCATGCGGTGGGCATCACGCTGGACGAAACCACCACCCGTGAAGATGTGGCGGCGCTGCTGTCGATTCTGCTCGGCGAAAACCATGGTCTGGATATTGATCGGTTAGATGCGCAGGTTGCCGCTGACAGCCAGTCGATTCCGGCCGATCTGCTGCGTCAGGATGCGATCCTGACCCATCCGGTATTTAACCGTCATCACAGTGAAACAGAGATGATGCGTTATATGCACAGCCTGGAGCGTAAAGATCTGGCGCTGAATCAGGCGATGATCCCACTTGGCTCCTGCACCATGAAGCTGAACGCAGCGGCGGAGATGATCCCGATCACCTGGCCTGAATTTGCCGGATTACATCCGTTCTGCCCGGCGGATCAGGCTGGCGGTTATTTGCAGATGATTGGTCAGCTGTCACAGTGGCTGGTACAGTTAACCGGTTATGATGCGCTATGCATGCAGCCGAACTCCGGCGCGCAGGGGGAATACGCCGGTCTGCTGGCGATTCGTCGTTATCACGAAAGCCGCAATGAAGCGGGCCGTAATATCTGTCTGATCCCCAGCTCGGCGCATGGTACTAACCCGGCGTCAGCGCAGATGGCGGGCATGGCGGTAGTGGTAGTGGCTTGCGATAAGCAGGGCAATATCGATCTGCACGATCTGCGTCTGAAAGCGGAGCAGGCGGGTGAAGCGCTCTCCTGCATTATGGTCACCTATCCGTCGACCCACGGCGTATATGAAGAGACTATTCGTGAAGTGTGCCAGATCGTGCATCAGTTTGGCGGCCAGGTGTATCTCGACGGCGCCAATATGAATGCGCAGGTCGGCATCACCACGCCGGGCTATATCGGCGCTGATGTATCGCACCTTAACCTGCATAAAACCTTCTGTATCCCACACGGCGGCGGCGGACCTGGTATGGGGCCGATTGGCGTAAAAGCGCATCTGGCGCCTTTTATCCCGGGTCACAGCGTGGTGCAGATTGAAGGCGTGCTGACGCAGCAGGGCGCGGTATCTGCCGCACCGTTTGGCAGCGCGTCAATTCTGCCAATCAGCTGGATGTATATCCGCATGATGGGTGCCGAAGGACTGAAACAAGCCAGTTCGGTAGCGATCCTGAATGCCAACTATATCGCCAGCCGCCTGCAGTCGGCGTATCCGATTCTTTATACCGGCCGTGATGGTCGTGTGGCGCACGAATGTATTCTGGATATCCGTCCGCTGAAAGAGCAGACCGGCATCAGTGAACTGGATATTGCCAAGCGTTTAATCGACTACGGCTTCCACGCGCCAACCATGTCGTTCCCGGTTGCCGGGACGTTGATGGTTGAACCGACTGAATCAGAAAGCAAAATCGAGCTGGATCGCTTTATTGATGCGATGTTGTCGATTCGCATGGAGATCGATCGGGTTGCCGACGGCGAATGGCCTGCGGAAGATAACCCGCTGGTCAACTCTCCGCATACCCAGATGGAGATTGCCGGCGAGTGGACGCATCCGTACAGCCGTGAGCTGGCGGTATTCCCGGCTGGCAGCGACAATAAATACTGGCCGACGGTGAAGCGTCTTGATGACGTATTTGGTGACCGCAATCTGTTCTGTTCCTGCGTGCCGATAAGTGATTATCAGTAGTCATTAATTTCACAAAATCGTCATAACGGCCGGGCTTGCCCGGCCTTTTTTATGGGAGAAAAATATGAAAATTGCCCTGGTAACCGGCGGCAGCCGTGGCATTGGTCGTGCAACAGCATTAATGCTGGCGCAATGTGGCTATCAGGTGGCGGTGAATTACCACCGGCGCGCTGATGCGGCGGAAGAGGTGGTGCAGCTGATTGAGCAGGCTGGTGGCAGCGCCTTTAGCGTGCAGGCGGATATCGCCGATGAAGCGCAGGTGGTGGCGATGTTTCAGCAGATTGATCAACAGCCCGGCGTGCTGAGTGCGCTGGTGAACAACGCCGGTATCCTGTTTCAGCAATCCACCGTTGAGCAGCTCACTGCCGAACGCATTAATCGGGTATTTGCCACCAATGTCACCGGCAGCTTTATCTGTTGTCGCGAGGCGATTAAACGGATGGCGTGGCATCACGGCGGTAAAGGCGGGGCGATTGTTAATGTCTCATCGGCGGCGGCGCGTACCGGTTCGCCGGGCGAATATGTCGATTATGCCGCATCAAAAGGGGCGATGGATACGCTGACCCGAGGTTTATCGCTGGAAGTGGCGGCGCAGGGCGTGCGGGTAAATGGCGTGCGACCGGGGCCGATCTATACCGAGATGCATGCCGATGGCGGCGAAGCGGATCGGGTGAATCGCGTCGCGTCAACCATCCCGATGCAGCGTGGCGGTCAGCCGCAAGAGATCGCCAACGCTATTGTCTGGCTGCTGAGCGATGAAGCCTCATATATTACCGGATCTATTATTGATGCCGCGGGCGGGCGTTAAAAAGGTTGTGTGAAGCGGTTACACTTAATTTTGGCTTACATGTGTACTCTGAAATTATTCTCAGTTACGCTGTATCTGTACAAATTTACTGCACCGCTGCGGAGATAATCTTTTTATGACCAATAATTCGCTGATTGCACAGGGATATTCCCTGGCTGAAGAGATTGCTAACAGCATCAGCCATGGTCTGGGATTTATCTTTGGTATTGTGGGGCTGGTATTACTGCTTGATCAGGCGATTGATGCGCAAGCCGGGGCGATGGCGATTACCAGCTATAGCGTCTACGGCGGCAGCATGATCCTGCTGTTTCTCGCTTCCACGCTCTACCATGCGATTCCACATCCGCGCGCCAAATACTGGCTGAAAAAGCTCGATCACTGCGCCATCTATGTGCTGATTGCCGGTACCTATACGCCGTTCCTGCTGATTGCGCTGAAATCGCCGCTGGCGCACTGGCTGATGGTGGTGATCTGGAGCCTGGCGCTGGTCGGAATTGGTTTTAAACTGTTGTTCGCGCACCGCTTTCCGGCAATGTCGCTGATTACTTATCTGCTGATGGGCTGGTTATCGCTGATTGTTATTTATCAGCTGGCGATGAAACTGTTACCTGGCGGTATCTGGTTGCTGGCGGCTGGCGGGGTGATCTATACGCTTGGCGTGATTTTCTACGCGGTGGAGCGTATCCCCTATAACCACGCCATCTGGCATGGTTTTGTGCTGGGCGGCAGTCTATGCCACTTCCTCGCCATCTACTTCTATGTGATGTAAAGCAGCGGGCGAGGCATTGCTGCCCCGCCCGCCATTAGGTTTTACGTAATCTCATAAGGCAGTGGCTGAATCGCTAATGTGCCGCCTTCATCGCCATGCACTCGCAAAATGCTGTCCGCTTCCAGATCGTTATTCAGTACCGCCTGCACCCAGACATCACCATTATCCAGCTGGGTTGCCGCCAGAATGGTGCCGGTGCGGCGCCAGTTGTCACCCAGTTTAATCTCCAGTGAATCACCCGCTTCCGGTACGCGACTGGCGCTGCCCGCCAGCCAGTAGAGCGCACGCTTATTGGCGCCACGGAATTTGGCGCGCGCCACCATCTCCTGACCGGTGTAACAACCTTTTTTAAAGCTAATGGCATCCAGCGCCTGCAGGTTGGTGGCCTGCGGAATAAACTGGGCGCTGTTTTTCTCATCAATAACCGGCAGGCCGGCTTCAATATTCAGCGCCAGCCATTGCGCGCTGTCATTAAATTGTGCTTCGCCCACCAGCTTTTGCTGAATGGCTTGCGCCTGTTCTGCGCTGGTTACCAGCAGGAAGCGTTCGGCAGGATGGGCAAACCACAGCAGCGTGCTGTCGCCTTGCTGCACCACCGGCGTTTCAGCATCCGGCAGTTGATCAAACAGACCGGCCAGCGCGCCACGCGCCTGGAAGCCCGCCAGCCCCAGCAGTACGGACTCATCGTCCGCAACAATGGTGACTTTGGCAAACACCGCATATTTTTTCAGTTCGGTAATCTGCGTATCACGCAGGCTGCGGCGCTCGATATAAGCAAAGCCTTCGCCGCGATGAAACAGACGCAGGTTACTCCACATTTTTCCTTTGGCATCACAGTGAGCGCAGGGAAGATGCTGTCCGGCAGCCAGCGCTGCGACGTCGAGCGTCACCTGGCCTTGCAGATAGCTGACGCTGTCCTGACCCTGCACGGTCGCCAGCGCCCAATCTTCCAGCGAGATCAACGTCAGCGGCAAACGCGCGGAAGCCACAGGCTGACGGGGCGGTAATGTAAAGGTCGGCATAGTTATATCCTGAATGGAGGGTTCAAAAGCCATCAATATGTTTCTCATGTTAAAAGAGCATACTGGCTTTGCAACCTGTTTTCGGACGATGACGCACAAAACGCGTGTTAACCCTGTATCTTGTGGCCGCGCTTTGCGCGTTATGCCGCAGGGGAAAAATTTGCGTATCGCGCACTTTGCATAAAAAGCGCTAAACTAGCGGCCATGTCTGGCTAACTGAGGGTTGGAAAATGGATATTAACAACAGAGCACGGGTTCACTGGGCCTGCCGTCGCGGCATGCGTGAGCTGGATATCTCGATTATGCCGTTCTTCGAGTATGAGTATGATTCGTTAAGCGATAACGATAAGCAGGTGTTTATTCAGCTGCTGGAGAGTGACGACCCGGATCTGTTCAACTGGCTGATGAATCATGGCGAACCTGCCGATGCCGAGCTGAAACGCATGGTGCAACTGATTCAACTGAGAAATAAACAACGTGGTCCTGTGGCAATCTGATCTGCGTGTCTCCTGGCAGGCGCAGTGGGTTTCACTGCTGCTGCATGGAATAGTTATTCTGCTGTTGTTACTGGCGCCCTGGCCACCGGATTATACCGTGGTGTGGCTGATATTAGTGACACTGGTGGTGCTGGAGAGTGTGCGCAGTCAGCGGCGTATTCGTCGCCGCGAAGGGGCGGTTGCCCTGCTGAGTAAACGGCGTTTGCGCTGGCGTCAGCAAGAGTGGGATATCACCCGCCGCCCGTGGAGGATTGGGCAGAGCATCTTATTGAGTTTACGGGATAATAAAGGCCAGCGTGAGCGGTTGTGGCTGGTGCGTGACAGCATGGAAGAGGCCGACTGGCGTCAGTTACGTCAGGCACTTGAACTGTAGGGGCGGCGTTCTCGCCGCCGGTGCGTATTACAGCAGCTCCGCCATTTCCGTCAGTACCTGTTCGCACCACTGTTCGATGCGTTCGTCGCTGACTTCATACTGATTAACATCATCCAGCGCCAGACCGACAAACTGTTTGCCGTCGCGGGTGAGCGGCTTCGGGCTGGTGAATTCGTAGCCCTCCAGCGGCCAGTAGCCGATAAAGGTAACGCCCATTGGCGTCAGCAGTTCATGCAGCATTCCGAGGGCATCAAGGAACCATTCGCTGTAGCCAATCTGGTCACCCATGCCGTACAGCGCCACCACTTTACCGCGCAGATTAAGCGACGGAATATCGGTCCAGACCGCTTCCCAGTCTTCCTGCAGTTCGCCAAAATCCCAGGTTGGGATCCCCATAATCAGCAGGTCATACTGTTCCATCAGCGCTGGCGCATCATCTTTCAGATTATGCAGCGTCACCAGCTCTTCACCGATAAAGTCACGCATCTTTTCCGCTGCCATTTCGGTGTAGCAGGTACTGGAGCCGTAAAAAAGGCCAATTTTCATGCGGGAAAACTCATTCTTAATGCAATTATCCCGATTGTATCAGAACCGGGCGCGGATCAGGCATAATGAGCACAAATGCTCACTGATAAAGCGCCGGAGAAAGTCGTGCCAGATACCGATTTGATTGAGCAGTTTCTCGATGCGCTATGGATTGAACGCAATCTTGCGCAGAACACTCTGGCATCCTATCGCCTTGATCTGCTGGCGCTGGCCGGCTGGTTACAGCATCATAAGCGCTCGTTGCTAAGCGCCGACGCGGCGGATCTGCAATCCTTTCTCGCTGAACGGCTGGAGGGAGGCTACAAAGCCAGTAGTTCGGCGCGCTTGCTGAGTGCGATGCGGCGGCTGTTTCAGTATCTCTACCGCGAAAAGCAGCGCGATGACGATCCCAGTACGCTGCTCTCGTCACCAAAACTGCCGCAGCGCTTGCCTAAAGATCTCTCTGAAGCCCAGATTGAGCGGCTGTTGCAGGCGCCTGGCACCGATCAGCCGATTGAGCTGCGCGATAAAGCGATGCTGGAGCTGCTGTACGCCACCGGACTTCGCGTTTCAGAACTGGTAGGCTTAAATCTCGGCGATGTCAGCCTGCGCCAGGGAGTCGTGCGGGTGATCGGTAAAGGCAATAAAGAACGTCTGGTGCCGCTGGGCGAAGAGGCGGTGCACTGGATTGAGCAGTTTATTGAGTATGGCCGCCCGTGGCTGATGAATGGTCAGACTAACGACGTATTGTTCCCCAGCAACCGTGCTCAGCATATGACACGGCAAACTTTTTGGCATCGGATTAAGTATTATGCGACGCTGGCGGCTATCGACAGTGAAAAATTGTCGCCGCATGTACTGCGCCACGCATTTGCCACCCATCTGCTGAACCACGGCGCTGATTTACGTGTCGTACAGATGCTGTTAGGCCACAGCGATCTGTCGACGACACAAATTTATACGCATGTCGCCACCGAGCGGCTGCGCCAGTTACATCAAAAGCATCATCCGCGCGCCTGAAGCGCCGGTGTGAAAGTTAAAGATTAAGGACCAATATGAAAAAGCGTTTTATGCTGATATCACTGCTGATTGCGTCAGTGACTGGCGTTGCTCAGGCCGATGATGCGGCCATTCAGGCGTCACTAAAGAAGCTGGGTTTACAGCAAATTGAAATTCAACCTTCGCCACTGGCGGGCACCAAAACCGTATTGACCGAAAGTGGCGTGCTCTATGTTTCTGACGACGGTAAACACTTTATTCAGGGGCCACTGTATGACGTCAGCGGCGCGCAGCCGGTGAATGTCACCAATAAGCTGCTGGAGAAAAAAGTCGACGCGCTGGCGAAAGAGATGATCGTGTATAAGGCGGCGAAAGAGCAGCATGTGATTACCGTCTTTACCGACATCACCTGTGGTTACTGCCGCAAGCTGCATGAGCAGATGGCGGACTATAACGCGCTGGGGATTACCGTGCGTTATCTGGCGTTCCCGCGTCAGGGGCTGAACAGCCCGACGGAAAAAGAGATGAAGTCCATCTGGTGCGCGGCGGATCGCAACAAAGCCTTTGATGCGGCGATGAAAGGCGAAGAAGTGTCGCCAATCGACTGCAAAATCAACCTCGATGAACATTACAAACTCGGCGTGCTGTATGGCATCCAGGGGACGCCTGCCATTCTGCTGGAAAACGGCATGATGGTGCCAGGCTATCAGGGACCGAAAGAGATGAAGCAGATGCTTGATGGTCAGAAGCGTGGTGGTTAAGTTTCAGTGAATAAACCAACTCAACTTCGTCGCCGACAGGCGGAGGACGCGGCGCAACTTCCGGCAGAACTTCATCCGCTGTTACGCCGTTTATACCGTCATCGCGGTATCCGGCAGGCCAGTGAGCTGGAGCGCGGTGCAAAATATCTGCTGCCTTTTCAGTCGTTAAGCGGCATTCAGCGCGCGGTGGAAATATTGCATCAGGCGCTGGCGCAGCATAAACGTATTATGATTGTCGGCGATTTTGATGCCGATGGCGCCACCAGTACTGCGCTGACCGTGCTGGCGTTACGTAGTATGGGTGGCCGCAATATCGACTATCTGGTGCCGAACCGTTTCGAAGATGGCTACGGCCTGAGTCCGGAAGTGGTGGAGCAGGCGGCGGCGCGCGGCGCAGAGCTGATCGTCACTGTTGATAATGGTATTTCATCGCTGGCGGGCGTGGTTTACGCCCATCAGAAAGGTATTCCGGTGGTGATTACCGATCACCACCTGCCAGGTGAAACCCTGCCGGCAGCTGAAGCTATCGTTAACCCTAACCTTGCTGACTGCGAATTTCCGTCACGCTCGCTGGCCGGAGTGGGTGTTGCCTTCTATCTGATGCTGGCGCTGCGCGCGCATCTGCGCGATCAGGGCTGGTTTGAACAGGGGCTGGCAGCACCCAATCTTGCCGAACTGCTGGATCTGGTGGCGCTGGGCACCGTGGCCGATGTGGTGCCGCTGGATGCCAATAACCGCATCCTGGTGTGGCAGGGATTGAGCCGTATTCGCGCCGGGAAATGCCGTCCGGGTATTCGCGCGTTGCTGGAGATCTCCGCTCGTGACGCACGGCAGCTGGCCGCCAGCGATCTTGGCTTTGCTCTCGGACCGCGTCTGAATGCCGCCGGACGTCTTGATGATATGTCGGTCGGTGTGGCGTTACTGCTGACGGAAGATGTCGGACAGGCGCGGATGCTGGCGCATGAACTGGATGCGCTGAATCAGACGCGCAAAGAGATTGAGCAGGGCATGCAGGCTGAAGCGCTAAGTTTATGTGACAAGCTGGAGCGCAGCAGCGAAGCGCTGCCGCTCGGCATCGCCATGTATCATCCCGAGTGGCATCAGGGCGTGGTCGGCATTCTGGCCTCGCGGCTGAAAGAGCGTTTTCATCGTCCGGTGATTGCCTTCGCACCTGCCGGTGACGGCACGTTAAAAGGATCCGGACGTTCGGTCTCCGGCCTGCATATGCGTGATGCGCTGGAGCGTATCGATACGCTGCACCCGGGACTGGTGCTGAAGTTTGGTGGTCACGCGATGGCGGCCGGGCTGTCACTGGAAGAGGCGCGCTTTACGGAGTTTAGCCAGCGTTTTGCCGAACTGGTCGGCGAATGGCTGGATGCTGACGCATTGCAGGGCGTGATCTGGTCTGATGGCGAACTGGCGGCGCAGGAGCTGACGCTGGCGACGGCGGAACTGCTGCGTGAAGCTGGCCCGTGGGGACAGGCCTTCCCGGAGCCGATTTTCGATGGCAAATTTAAGTTGCTGCAACAGCGGCTGGTGGGCGAGCGTCATTTAAAAGTGATGATCGAACCGCTCGGCGGCGGCCCGTTGCTGGATGGCATCGCTTTTAATATCGATACCGCACTGTGGCCAGACCCGAGCGTTAAACAGGTTGAACTGGCCTATAAGCTCGACGTAAACGAGTTTCGCGGCAACCGCAATGTGCAGCTGATTATTGAACATCTGTGGCCGTTGTAAATTAGGGCGGCGCAAATCATCGACACGGGCGGCGAGAACGCCGCCCCGACGTCGGGCTCTCTGAAAAACCGTAGGGGAGCCGTTTTCGGCTCCCGTTCACAGCATCAACGCTACAAACCTCGCCGCAATTCAGTTAAACTGCCCCGTTATATTACAGACATCCCTGACTAAAAGATTCTTAACCATGTTTGAAATTAATCCGGTAAAAAACCGTATTCAGGATCTCACGGAGCGCAGCGACGTTCTTCGGGGGTATCTTTGACTACGATGCTAAGAAAGAACGCCTCGAAGAAGTAAACGCCGAACTTGAACAGCCTGACGTCTGGAACGATCCAGAGCGTGCGCAAGCGCTGGGCAAAGAGCGTTCAACGTTAGAAGCGATCGTCGAAACCTTCGACCAGATGACGCAAGGCCTGGAAGATGTGGCGGGCCTGCTGGAACTGGCGGTTGAAGCCGACGATGAAGACACCTTTAATGAAGCCGTCAGCGAGCTGGATGGGCTGGAGAAAAAGCTGGGCGAACTGGAATTCCGCCGCATGTTCTCTGGCGAATACGACAGCGCTGACTGCTATATCGATATCCAGGCCGGTTCCGGCGGCACCGAAGCCCAGGACTGGGCCAGCATGCTGGTGCGTATGTACCTGCGCTGGGCGGAAGCCAAAGGCTTTAAAACCGAAATTATTGAAGAGTCTGATGGCGATGTGGCCGGGATTAAATCCGCCACGCTGAAAATCAGCGGCGACTACGCCTTTGGCTGGTTACGTACTGAAACCGGTGTGCATCGCCTGGTGCGTAAAAGCCCGTTTGACTCCGGCGGCCGTCGCCATACTTCATTCAGCTCTGCTTTTATCTATCCTGAAGTGGATGATGATATTGATATCGAAATCAATCCGGCCGATCTGCGTATCGACGTCTATCGCGCATCCGGCGCGGGTGGTCAGCACGTTAACCGGACTGAATCCGCAGTGCGTATTACCCATATCCCGACCAATACCGTGACCCAGTGTCAGAATGACCGTTCTCAGCATAAGAACAAAGATCAGGCAATGAAGCAGATGAAGGCGAAGCTGTACGAGCTGGAAATGCAGAAGAAAAATGCTGAAAAAGCGGCGCTGGAAGAGACTAAGTCAGATATCGGTTGGGGCAGCCAGATTCGTTCTTACGTCCTTGATGATTCACGCATCAAAGATCTGCGTACCGGGGTGGAAACACGTAACACCCAGGCGGTACTGGATGGCGATCTGGATCGATTTATTGAAGCAAGTTTGAAAGCAGGGTTATAAGGAACCGACATGTCTGAACAACAACCGCAGGGTGCTGCTGATGCCGCAGTTGAGCTTAATAACGAACTGAAAGCGCGTCGCGAAAAGCTTAGCGCGCTGCGTGACAATGGCGTGGCGTTTCCGAACGATTTCCGCCGCGACCGCACTTCTGACCAGTTGCATGCCGACTTTGACGCTAAAGAGAGCGAAGAACTGGTCGATCTGAACATCGAAGTCAGCGTTGCTGGCCGTATGATGACGCGCCGCATTATGGGTAAAGCGTCATTTGTTACCCTGCAGGATGTGGGTGGCCGTATTCAGTTGTATGTGTCGCGCGACGATCTGCCAGAAGGTCACTACAACGAGCAGTTCAAGAAGTGGGACTTAGGCGATATTCTCGGCGCACGCGGTAAGCTGTTCAAGACCAAAACCGGCGAGCTGTCGATTCACTGTAGCGAACTGCGTTTGCTGACCAAGGCGCTGCGTCCGTTGCCGGACAAATTCCACGGTCTGGCCGATCAGGAAACCCGTTATCGCCAGCGTTACCTTGATTTGATTGCCAATGACGAATCACGCAACACCTTTAAAGTGCGTTCACAGATCATGGCTGGTATTCGCCAGTTTATGGTTGGCCGCGACTTTATGGAAGTTGAAACGCCAATGATGCAGGTGATCCCGGGCGGCGCTTCTGCGCGTCCATTTATCACCCACCATAATGCGCTGGATATTGATATGTATCTGCGTATTGCCCCGGAGCTGTACCTGAAGCGTCTGGTGGTGGGGGGCTTCGACCGGGTGTTTGAGATCAACCGTAACTTCCGTAACGAAGGTATTTCGCCACGCCATAACCCTGAGTTCACCATGATGGAACTCTATATGGCGTATGCGGATTATCGCGATCTGATCGAACTGACCGAGAGCCTGTTCCGCACCCTGGCGCAGGATGTGCTGGGCACCACCGTTGTGCCTTACGGTGAGCAGGAATTTGATTTCGGTAAGCCATTCGAAAAACTGACGATGAAAGAAGCGATTCTGCGCTATCGTCCGGAAACCGATCTGGCAGACCTCGACGATCTGGCAAAAGCTTCGGCTATCGCTACCTCGCTCGGCATCAAAATTGAGAAGAGCTGGGGTCTGGGCCGCATCGTAACGGAGATCTTCGAAGAGACCGCAGAAAGCCATCTGATTCAGCCGACCTTTATCACCGAATATCCGGCCGAAGTCTCACCGCTGGCGCGTCGTAATGATGACAACCCGGAAATCACCGACCGCTTCGAGTTCTTTATCGGCGGGCGTGAAATCGGTAACGGCTTCTCTGAGCTGAACGATGCGGAAGATCAGGCTGAGCGTTTCGCCCAGCAGGTGAATGCTAAAGATGCCGGTGATGATGAAGCGATGTTCTATGATGAAGATTACGTCACCGCACTTGAACATGGTTTGCCGCCGACTGCCGGTCTGGGCATTGGTATCGACCGTATGGTGATGCTGTTTACTAACAGCCACACCATTCGCGACGTGATCCTGTTCCCGGCGCTGCGTCCAACCAGTAAGTAATCGGGCGCTTCGTATGCGAATAACGGTCAGCTGATGCTGGCCGTTTTTTTTTTGCCGTTTTTTCAGCCTTTACCTGCGGGGATGGCGTACAGTATTTTAGTGATGCAGACAGATATCAAATTTTGAACATGTTCGCATATCGGTGAGGAGTAAAAAATGACTCACAAAAACCGTCCTGACTTTATCCGTAACTGGCGTGAACTGGAGGGAGAAGATAATGAACATTATCCCGACAGTGATGAATTAATGTCGATTGGCACCGTACTCAGTTACCGGCTGGGACTGACGCGGATTGGCATTCACCATGAGCGTCTGTTACCCGGGCGGCGGATGTCATATCCACACGCGGAGAGTGCGGAAGAAGAGTTTGTCTATGTGCTGGAAGGACATCCGCACGCATGGATTAATGGCGAGATGTTTGCGCTGCAACCGGGGGACGCCGTGGCGTTTCCCGCCGGTACCGGCATCTGCCACACCTTTATCAATAACAGCGATCGCGAAGCACGCCTGATAGTAATTGGTGAGGCGAATAAAGCGGAAAACCGCATCTTCTACCCGAAAAATCAGGTGTATGAAGCGACGCGCGAAGATCGCTGGATCGATGCGCCAGAGCAGCAGTTTGGCGCGCATAATGGCCTGCCGGATGCATTAAATCCGCCAGTGAAAAAGGATAACTGATGAAGACGCTGGGACTGATTGGTGGCATGAGCTGGGAATCGACCGTGCCTTACTACCGGATGATTAATCAGGGAGTTAAACACCAGCTGGGTGGGCTGCATTCGGCAAAACTGGTGCTGTATAGCGTGGATTTCCATGATATTGAGCGCTGTCAGGCCAGTGGTGAATGGCAGCAGGCCGGACAGATGCTGGCGGATGCCGCGCTGACGCTCAAGGCCGCCGGAGCGGAAGGGATTGTCCTCTGTACAAACACCATGCATAAAGTGGCCGATGCCATCGTGGAGCAGAGTGGCTTACCGTTTTTGCATATTGCCGATAGCACCGCGCAGGCCATTCAACAGCGTGGTCTCTCGCGAGTGGCGCTACTGGGCACGCGCTATACCATGGAGCAGGATTTTTATCGTGGCCGGCTGGCGCAGCAGGCAGGCATTGAGACGCTGGTGCCGGATGCCGCCGCCAGAGAAAAGGTTAACCAGATTATCTTTGATGAACTCTGTCTTGGTCAGTTTAGCGCGCAGTCACGTGAGTACTATCAGCAGGTGATTACTGAGCTACAGGCACAGGGCGCGGAAGGGGTGATTTTTGGTTGTACCGAAATCGGCTTGTTGCTGAGCGCCGCACAGAGTCCGTTACCGGTTTTTGATACCGCTGCGCTCCACGCCGAGGCTGCGGTGACATTTATGCTGGCTGACTGAAAAATGGGCGACATTTGTTGCCGCCCGTGTCGCTTAAGATTTCAGCGCGGTATCCAGCCAGTCCTTAAAGCGCGCGTAGGGCACATACAGCGCCACATCTTTATACAGCGTCTTGCCGGTTTTATTGTCGTTCACCTCACTGGTGTAGCCAACAATCACGCCGCCGATACTGTCATCTGAGGCGTTATACACCGCGCCGCCGGACATACCTTGCACCACACCGGCATTGGCGGCAACCACCACGCAACTCGGCTTATTCCACTTATTTTTTAACCCGGTATTGATCAGGTTAGTGCCGCTTGAAGCTACCGGCATCGCGGAAATAAAGCTGTATCCATACAGATTGACTTTGTCGCCCATTCTGCCATTGCGGAAGCTCGGTGGCAGACTGGCTTCGTCGTTCTTGTGGTAAACCACCGCCAGGTCGCATTCCGGATGGTAGGCTTTCACTTTATACATTGAGAATTTCGCCACATGGGCGGCGGTCAGGCTGTATTGTGATGTTAAGGGTATGGTGGTGCCCAGTGTGCCGATGCCCATAACTGTCGGGATACCGGTTACCGTCATATCGACCCTTTTTTCAGCTTCTTTGCTGTACTGATAATTCCCTACTGAGCATCCACTCAGGAAAAACATCATTAAGGATGTAACCAGTCGCATTTTGTCTCCCCGACGTTGATTATCAAGCAACGTTACTATTAACCTGCACGTTCCATGTACAAGGTATCGGCTGAACGGCCATATTCTTTAAAGCTGAATTTGCGCCAAAGCCTAAAGATTTCAACGAAGATGGCAACGCTTCATTTGCCAAAAAGCCGAAACTGAGATCAATCTTAGCGCGGAATGTTAAGAATTGATAAAGTTTAGAACGGAAATTAGAATAAAAATTCCATCAGACGTTAATCCAGGCTACCTGTCAAAAGTGTATTTTTCATGACGATTTTCTGAATATCGCTGACCGCGATTATTGCTTGTGCAGCAACAGACCCTTGCGCCATGCGGGGTGTAACTGAATTGTTAGCTATGCTATTAATAGCGTTGTGACAGAGATCAAATTGTAAGCACGATAAAAAACCGGCCCTGAAAGCGGATTTATTTTCAGAAACATCCTGCCTGCATTATCAAATGGTTTAATTTTTGGGAGAGAGTGATATGCCCGTTTCATTACTGGCGCTGGCGTTAAGTGCGTTTGCTATCGGCACCACTGAGTTTGTGATTATGGGATTGCTGCCCGAAGTCGCGAAGGATCTGCAGGTATCGATTCCATCCGCTGGCTGGTTGATCAGCGGCTATGCGCTGGGCGTGGCGATCGGCGCGCCAATTATGGCGCTGCTGACGGCCAGACTGCCGCGTAAGCGTACGCTGGTGCTGCTGATGTCGATCTTTATTATCGGCAATATTCTTTGTGCGCTGGCCTACAACTACAACCTGCTGATGCTGGCGCGGGTGGTGACCGCCCTGTGTCACGGCGCTTTCTTCGGTATTGGCGCGGTTGTGGCCGCCAGTCTGGTGGCGCCGGGGAAACAGGCATCGGCAGTGGCGCTGATGTTTACCGGCTTAACGCTGGCGAATGTGCTGGGCGTACCGCTCGGCACCTGGTTTGGTCAGCTGTTTGGCTGGCGCGCCACTTTCTGGGCGGTTTCGGTGATTGGCGTGCTGGCGTTTATCGCGCTGATTATCAGCCTGCCGGTAAATAAACAGGAAAAACCGGTCCATCTGGCGAGTGAAATTGGTGCGCTGGCAAACGGTAAGTTGTGGTTGTCGCTGACAATGACGATGTTTTTCGCCGCCGCCATGTTCGCCCTGTTTAGCTATATTGCTCCGCTGCTGCTGCAGGTGACCGGCATAAGCGATCGTGGTGTCAGCTGGACGCTGTTCCTGATTGGTGGTGGCCTGACGGTCGGTAATATTCTCGGCGGCAAACTGGCGGACTGGCGCGTATCCTTCAGCCTGATTTTAAGTTTCTCGCTGATCGCCATCTTCTCACTGCTGTTTAGCTGGACCAGCCATGCGCTGTGGCTGGCGGAAATCACCCTGTTCTTGTGGGCGATGGCTACCTTTGCCACCGTTCCGGGTCTGCAAATTAACGTGGTGCGCCACGGTAAAGATGCACCGAATCTGGTATCGACCCTGAATATTTCGGCATTTAACGTTGGCAACGCGCTTGGCGCATGGGTAGGCGGCGCAGTCATTGGCGGCGGCTATGGTCTGACGGCGGTGCCGGTCGCGGCGGCAGTACTGGCGGTGATCGGGCTGATTGTCTGCCTGATTACCTTCCGTGGTGCAGGCGGTCAGACGCAGACGGTCAGCGCTTAAGCCAGTAAGGCGTCAAGGCGCTGGCTGAACAGGCTGATATGCTGTTGCAGATGCTGGCTAAAGGCATCGACCAGCGCCGATGCCGGACGATGGCGTGGCCGGATTAAGCTGACGGTGAAGGGTACATCGACACTAAAGCGTCGAATCACCACACCGTTGTCAGCGTAATCCAGCGCTGTCAGCGGATTCACTATCGAGACACCCACGCCCGCTTTGACCATCGCACAGACCGAAGCGGCGCTGTGGGTCTCCATCACCATCCGCCGCTGCACACCCTCGGCGGCAAACAGTTTATCCAGCAGCTGACGGTAGCTGTCGCTGCGTGACAGGCTGATATAGTTCTCGTCGGCAAAATCCTGCGGCTGAAGTTCGGCGCGATCCGCCAGCCGGTGACCGCGCGGTAGCACACAGACTTCGTTACGCGTCAGCAGTTCAATACGATCGGTTCCTGCCGGGGTGAGGGTCGTTTCGGTCAGTCCCAGATCGTAACGTTGTGCCGACAGCCACTCTTCCAGCAGCGGCGACTCCTGCGGAATAATATTCAGGCTCAGATCGGGATAGCGCTGCAAAAATGGCTGGCACAACAGCGGCAGCAGAGACTGGGAGAACACCGGCAGGCAGGCGATGGAGAGTTCGCCCTGACGAAACTGGCGCAGCCCTTCCGCCGCATCGATAATGCGATCCAGTCCGTACCATGAGCGCTGCACCTCTTCAAACAGGCGTAACCCCTGCACCGTTGGTTGCAAACGGCCACGCACCCGTTCAAACAGCTGTAAACCAATCAGCTTTTCAAAGCGTGCCAGCTCGCGACTGACGGTCGGCTGCGAGGTATGCAGCATCGCGGCCGCTTCAGTCAGATTGCCGCTGGTCATCACCGCATGAAAAATCTCGATATGACGCAGGTTAATATTGGCCATGTTCCGCTTCCGCCGCTGAAAGCCATATCATATTTGCATAGACATGGATTAAACAGATATTTTTCAACAAGAGTGGCCTGTGGCGTAATAAGCGCATCACTACAGGAGAATCGCCATGCCACGCCCGCTCGATAACAATCAAACCGCACTGAACCATAACAATCTGCTTACTCTGGCGCGTCAGTACGACTGCCCGGTCTGGGCGTATGACGCCGATATCATTCAGGCGCGTATCGCTCAGCTGCAGCAGTTCGATGTGATTCGCTTTGCGCAGAAGGCCTGCTCGAATATTCATATTTTGCGTCTGATGCGTCAGGCCGGGGTAAAGGTGGACTCGGTATCGCTGGGTGAAATTGAGCGGGCGCTGGTTGCCGGGTTCCAGCCGGGCGACGATGAAATTGTGTTTACTGCCGATGTATTTGATACGCCAACCCTTGCGCGCGTGGCGGAGAAAAAAATAACCGTCAATGTCGGCTCTGTCGATATGCTTAATCAGCTGGGCGCGGTGTCACCCGGCCATCGTGTCTGGCTGCGGGTTAATCCGGGCTTTGGTCATGGCCATAGCCAGAAAACCAACACCGGCGGCGAAAACAGCAAGCATGGCATCTGGTATACCGATTTAACCCTCGCGCTGACGGCGATCCAGCAGCATGGTCTGCAACTGGTCGGCATTCATATGCATATCGGTTCAGGTGTTGATTATGGTCATCTGGAGCAGGTATGTGATGCGATGGTCGACCAGGTGGTCAGCTTCGGCCAGGATCTGGAGGCGATTTCTGCCGGTGGCGGTCTGTCGATTCCTTATCACTATGGCGAAGAAGCGATCGATACCGGGCACTATTATGGTCTGTGGAATGGCGCGCGCGCGCGTATTGCCGCCCACCTTGGTCATGCCGTGAAGCTGGAAATTGAACCAGGACGCTTCCTGGTGGCGGAGTCCGGCGTGCTGGTCTCGCAGGTACGTGCGGTTAAAGCGATGGGCAGCCGTCACTTTGTGCTGGTGGATGCTGGTTTTAACGATCTGATGCGCCCGGCAATGTACGGCAGTTACCATCATATTTCGGCCATCGCTGGCGATAATCGTCAGATCGATGAGCAGCAGACTATCGACAGCGTGGTGGCCGGGCCATTGTGCGAATCCGGTGATGTCTTCACCCAGCAGGAAGGCGGCAAGGTGGAAACCCGCGCGCTGCCAGCGGTGCAGGTTGGCGATTACCTGGTGTTCCATGATACCGGCGCGTATGGCGCGTCGATGTCTTCCAACTACAACACTCGCCCGCTATTGCCGGAAGTGCTGTTTGAAAAAGGCCAGCCGCGCGAAATCCGCCGTCGGCAGACCTTTGCCGAGCTGCTGGCGTTAGAGATCTGAATCATCAATAGGGAATACGGGCGGCGAACGCCGCCCCTGCAACAGAGCTGCCGTAGTGGCGGCGTTCTCGCCGCCCGTGTTAAACCTCAGCAAATATCTCCTTCCTTAGCAATACAATCTCTTCGGCCAGATCGCGGCACAGCATCGCATTCATCAAATGATCCTGTGCATGCACCAGGATCAGCGTCACCGGTACTTTCCCCACCCCTTCATCAGCGCCAATCAACCAGGTCTGAATCTGATGGGCGGCTTTAGCTGCTGCCACTGATGCCGCCAGCGCATCGTCCGCGTTCTGCCACTCGCGTTTGCGGGCAAACTGGATGGCGCTCATCGCATGGGATCGCGCTTCGCCGGCGTTAATCAGCAATTCCATCATAATCTGTTCAAAATCCATACTGACCTCAATATTGGTATGCCAAATAATGTTATTTCATAGTATTGGAATTCCAAAACACGGTTCCGAGAACTGAATCACAGAAAAATAAATCAATCTGGTTAATTTTGGTATGCCAGGTGAACGGAATATCACCGCTGACCCTATAACCGGATGCCGCCACTTTTACTTTGAGGTATGACTCATGTCTCTACAGGATCGTCTCATCGACTCTCTGGGGAGTTTCGCCACCAAATTTAATAGCTACCGCTATATCATGGCGATCAAAGCATCGTTTATTACCCTGATGCCGGTGATTATTGTCGGCGCTTTCTCGGTATTGATCTCCAATATGGTGCTGGATCCGAAAAATGGCCTCGCCAGTTTTTCCGCACTCTCATTCCTTGCTGAACTAAAGCCGATTACCACCAGTATTAACTACGCCACGCTCAGCTTTCTGAATATCGGCGCGGTGTTTCTGATTGGCATTGAACTGGGCAAAATCAACGGCATTAAGACGCTGTTTCCCGGCTTACTGGCGATTATCTGTTTTATCGCCGTGACGCCGACCACGCTGCAAATGATGGTCGGTGGCCAGATGCAGCTGGTGACCGATGTGCTGGCCAAACAGTTTTCCGATACCAAAAGTCTGTTCCTCGGTATGTTTATTGCCATTCTGTCGGTGGAGATCTACTGCCGGCTGGAAAACGTTAACCGCCTGAAAATCAAAATGCCGGATACTGTGCCACCCAATGTGGCCGCTTCATTCTCCGCGCTGATCCCGGCGATTATTACCGTTACCGCCATCGCCACACTGGGCTTTATCTTTCACCGTATTACCGGCATGTACCTTTACGATGCGGTGTACAAAGTGGTGCAGGAGCCGCTGGAGTCGGTGGTGCAGAGCCTGTGGGGCATTCTGCTGCTGATGTTTGTCGCCCAGTTGTTCTGGGTGATCGGCATCCATGGCAACCAGATGATTAAACCAATTCGTGAGCCGCTGCTGCTGGGGGCGATTCTGGTGAATATGAATGCCTTTGAGCAGGGCAAAGAGGCGCCGAATATCATCACCATGCCGTTCTGGGATGTGTATATGAGCATCGGCGGCTCCGGCCTGACGATTGGTCTGCTGACAGCGGTGATGCTGGCGACTAAACGCAAAGAGATGCGTGAAATCGCCAAGCTGTCGTTTGGCCCCGGGTTGTTTAATATCAATGAGCCGGTGATCTTCGGCATGCCGATTATGCTGAATCCGATTCTGGCGATCCCCTTTATTATCACCCCGCTGATTACCGGATCGATTGGTTACTTCGCCACCGTTACCGGTTTTGCCGGTAAAGCGGTGGTGATGGTGCCGTGGACCACGCCGCCGATTATCAATGCCTGGCTCTCTACCGCTGGTTCGATGGGCGCGGTGGTGACGCAGATTGTCTGCATTCTGGTGTCGGTGGTGATCTACTTCCCGTTTGTCAAAATCGCCGCCCGACGCGCGCAAGCCGCTGAAGATAAAGCGCTGGAACCAGAACTGGCCAATAACTAACAGGAGTCATCATGAGTAAGGTAACCGTCACCCTTCCGGATGACTTTATTCTCGGCGCAGCCGCCTCAGCCTGGCAAACCGAAGGCTGGAGCGGCAAGAAAGCGGGGCAGGACTCGTGGATCGACGCCTGGTATAAGAACGACCGCCAGGTGTGGCATAACGGCTATGGTCCGGCGGGGGCCACCGATTTTATCAATCGCTATCAGGAAGATGTGGCGCTGATGAAGGCCACCGGTCTGACCCACTACCGCACCTCGATTAACTGGTCGCGCTTTCTTACCGATTACGAAAATGCGGTGGTGGATGAAGAGTATGCGCGCTATTACGACCAGCTGATCGATGAGATGCAGCGTCAGGGCATCGAGCTGATGCTCTGCCTTGAGCATTACGAACTGCCCGCTGTGTTGCTGGAACAGTATGGCGGCTGGGGATCGAAGCATGTGGTGGAGCTCTATATCCGCTATGCGGAAAAGGTGTTCGAACGTTATGCCGGCAAAGTGACGCGCTGGTTCACCTTTAACGAGCCGATTGTGGTGCAAACCCGGGTTTATCTGGATGCGTTGCGCTGGCCGTATGAGCAGAATACGCATAAGTGGATGCAGTGGAACCACCATAAAAACCTGGCGACCGCCAGAGTGGTGAAGCTGTTTCGTGAGCAGGGGTATCAGGGCACAGTCGGCACTATTCTGAATCCGGAAGTGACTTATCCGCGCTCCAGCGCGCCCCATGATGTGCAGGCCGCTGAGATGTACGATCTGTTCTATAACCGCGTATTTCTTGACCCGGCGATTAAAGGCGAGTATCCGGCGCAGCTGATGGCTTTGCTGGCCGGACACCAGGTGCAGTGGGAGTATGACGCCGCCGAATTGCAACTGATTGCTGACTACCGCGTCGATGAAGTGGGGATCAATCTCTATTATCCGCATCGCGTTAAAGCGCCATCCCATGCCTGGCATCCGCAGACGCCATTCCATCCGGCTTATTACTATGAGCATTTTGAACTGCCGGGACGCCGCATGAACCAGTCGCGCGGCTGGGAAATCCGTCCGCAGATTATTTTTGATATGGCGATGCGTATTAAACAGGAGTACGGCAACTTCCCGTGGTTTGTCGCCGAAAGCGGGATGGGCATCGAAAACGAAGCGCAGTTCCGCAATGCTGACGGCCAGATTGAAGATGACTATCGCATCGAATTTATCGGCGAACATCTGTATCAGACGCTGAAAGCGCGTGAAGCGGGCGCGAACTGCCAGGGGTATATGTTGTGGGCGTTTACCGACAATGTTTCGCCGATGAATGCTTTTAAAAACCGTTATGGATTAATCGAAATCGATCTGGACAACCAGCGCCAGCGGCGGATGAAGAAGTCGGCCCACTGGTATCGCAGCCTGCGTGACAGCCATCAGCTGACCATCACGCTTGATGATCAATGGAAATAAGGAACTGATAATGAAAAGAATCGTCCTGGCCTGCGCGGCAGGCATGTCGACCTCAATGGTGGTGACCCGCATGGAGAAAGAGGTGACGGCACGTGGTCTTGAGTACCAGATTTACGCTATTCCGGAACAGAATCTGCGGGATGAGTTGCAGGAGAATGGCAACGAAGTAGTAGTGGTGCTGCTGGGGCCACAGGTGCGCTTTAAACTTGAAGAAAATCGCAAACTTACCGACAGCTATCATATCCCGATCGCGGTCATCGATTCGGTCGCTTACGGCACGCTTAACGGCGCAAAAGTACTCGATCAGGCGCTGGCTTTGGTAGACTAGAGGCGATATCGTCGCAGATGGGCCAGACGTGGAGTGCTGGCCCGGATAACGTGACAGCTCGAAGCGGAAGCGGGTCGACGATATTCTCAACATCGTCAATGGGTTAAGGGTGATTAAGTGGATAAGGGCGCACCTCCGCAAGAGAGAAAGCAGTATCAGGAAATTGGTCACGATCTGCGTCAGCAGATTATTGCTGGACACTATCCGGTCGGTTCCCGCCTGCCGCCGGAGCGTAATATCGCGGAAACCTGGGGCGTCAGTCGTACAATTGTGCGCGAGGCGTTGCTGATGCTGGAACTGGAAGGCACCGTCGATATCCGGCAGAGTTCCGGCGTCTACGTGATGCGCATTCCTTCGGAAAGTGGCGATGAAGAGGAAGCTTTTTTCCGCAGTGACGTCGGGCCGTTTGAGATGCTGCAGGCGCGCCAGTTGCTGGAGAGCAATATCGCCGCCTTTGCCGCGAAGATGGCTACCAAAGCGGATATCGAAAACCTGAAACGTACGCTGGAGCAGGAGCAGAAGGCGATTGCCATCAATGACTACAGCCAGGATAACGACAAGATGTTTCACCTGCTGCTGGCGGGCGCGACGCAAAATCAGATGCTGCTGGATACCGTCAACAGCGTCTGGCGCCATCATGAAAGCAGCCCGTTGTGGCAGCAGTTACGCAGTCATATTGAAACCCGCAGCTACCGGCTGAAATGGCTGGGCGATCATCAGACCATTCTGGCGGCATTGCGCCGTCGCGATGTGATGGGTTCCTGGCAGGCGATGTGGCAACATCTGGAAAATGTGAAAAATACCCTGCTGGAGTTATCCGATGCCGATGCGCCGGATTTCGACGGTTATCTGTTCGAATCGGTACCGATTTTTCAGGGGAAGCTGATCTGATGGCGCTGCGTATTGTCTCGCTGACTGAAGCGCCAGAACATCGGGAACTGATTACCGACTGGCTATGGCAGGCGTTTGGTAGTGACAACAGCCGTGACTTTTATGCCAGTGTGATTAACAGCTGTCTGAGCGGCCAGCATCTGCCGCTGACTTTTGTCGCGCTGGAAGGCTCGCAGCCGGTGGGCACCGTTGGCGTCTGGCGTTGCGATCTTATCAGCCGTCAGGATCTGTTTCCGTGGCTGGCGGCGCTGTACGTCGCACCGGAGTATCGCGGCAGAGGCGTAAGCGAGCAGCTGCAACAGCATGTCATCGCCTGGTGCCAGGCGCATAATTATCCTGAGATCTGGCTTTATTCCGCCTGTGCTGACTATTATGAGCGCTTTGGCTGGCGTTACATTGGCGATGCACTGGATTATCCGGATATACCGGTGCGTCTGTATCATCAAGCGATTTCAGGTACAGCTTAACAACATGCGAGATGAAAAAAGTAAAACGGGGATGATGGCGCCATCAATCTCCCATACCACTGCGGATGACGTTTATGGCCTTGCGCTGGGGGTGATGTTTATCTCCATTGGCCTGAATATGCTGCATTTTTCCGGCATGGTGACCGGCGGCGTGGCGGGGATTGCGCTGCTGCTTTCGTACTTTGTGGCGATGAAAATCGGCACTCTGTTTATCCTCGTCAATCTGCCATTTATGGCGTTCTCCTGGTGGAAAATGGGCGGTGCTTTTACCTTTAAGACGTTAATGGTTAATTTTGCCTTAATGGCCGCTTCGCTGGTGATCCCTGACTTGCTGAAAATCGACTATATCCATCCGGTATTCTCTTCGCTGGTGGGCGGCACCATTATCGGCATGGGGATTTTATGCCTGGCGCGCCATAACGCTTCGGTGGGCGGCACCGGAGTGATTACGTTATGGGGGCAGAAGGTTTACGGCGTTAACGCCGGGAAGACGCAGATGATGCTGGATGTGGTGGTATTTGTAATTGCACTGGCGAAAGTGCCTGGCAACTTATTGCTGTGGTCGGTACTTAGCGCGGTGGCGATGAACGCCATGTTATTACGGTGGCATAAGCCGGGGCGTTATAGCGGGGCTTAGGAAAGCCCTAATCTAAAAGGGAAAGATAAGATGGTTGATAAACGCATTCTTAAAATGCAGACATTGATTCAGCGCCAGCACAACGCTGGTACTGCCAGCGATAAGGCGCTACATGAAATTAATGCCATAGTTGCAGATGCAAAGCACGAAGATGCGAAAGCATCAATTATTGCTATATCAGACAAACGTGGCCGCGCTATTGGTGACTTCCAGCAGCGGGGCTGAAGGGACGACTTGTTTAGGGTGAGATGATAAATGGCTATATTTATCAAAAGCTTAATATTTTTTTTGCTCATCTTTTTTCAACGGCGCTGGAAAGAAAAGAAACGGTATCATTAAATAGGGTGCAATTATAAGAAGTATAATCACGGCCTTAGAATAACCAATATCATTAATTCTGCGAACAGCAGATGAGAGTAATGGGAGGATAAAGAGCAAAAGAGGAAGGATGGCGATAGTATCATTAACAGTAATAAATTTAAGGTATAACGTAAACCAGCAGAGCTGGAATAACACAAATGTGACATATTCCAGGCGTGAATCCTTTCCCTCATAATTAAATGAGTTCATAAAACCACGCCGCAGGATATTAACTAAGGATTTTAGCATAGATATTAATCACTAACAGGCTAAGAGAAGAAAAGAACGATGCCAGATAGACTTTAAAGAAAGGTATGTTTTGGAAATCAATCAAGACATCATAATGCTCTGCGGATTCCATACCTTCTGTAATGAAAAAATATGAAAATATGCACAGGAATATACAATATAAAATAATTGTAAAGAAATAAAGGTGACTTTTTTTACTTTTATAACTCACTAAAAACACAATGAGAAATGAAAGTAAGAAAGAAACGAACGCTCCCAATTTGAAAGCAAGAAAATATCGCATGTCAGATATTGATATATTGAAAGGAATGAAATATTTCATTATAAACGGTAGCGAGAAATACCCAGCCATTAAATATAGTATCCCTGCGAAAATTGTTATGATTTTGTATTTCATCTTTTCTCTGCCTTTTTTAATATTTTCATTAAATCAGGCAACTCATTTCGGGGATGCACCATGACAAGCTGTTTAATTTTGGAATCGTACTTTGCTGCAGCTTCTGGAGTGCCTTTTCCTCCATCCGAAACAAAGAACTCTGCTTTTTGATTGCCAAAAAGCGTGATGTTAGGAATAGGATCGGTTCCAAAACTCAAAATTCTATCCGTGGGTATTTTCCACCCTTTTTTAAGACCTCTGGAATATACTCTGATTTGAACCCATCTAACGGCGTATAAACGAATCTTGAACCGCTGTATTCAAGCACGAAGTTCAGCTCTTTTTTTTACACTATCTTTCATTACCAAAGTGGCACCAAAGAGAATTTTTAAATTCTGCCAAAGTGTGGTGGTGTCAGGGGTTATAATCTCTCCTTCCATGTAAACATCTTGTTTTTTGCAGAGCTGATACACCATCTTATGCACTTGCATCATGGTTGAACCTATACCGTGCCAGTTGGGTGCCTCACGATTATAGACCCTTTCAGTGACGACGTAGATTCCAATCCCTTTGTAGGTGTCTGTAGCCATTGTTGATAAAACCTCCTTGTTGTTAAATGTTATTCTTTGAATGTTAATGCTTTTCAAAAAAATAATTGTTGAGTCTGGAACTATATTTAATCTTATACTCTTACATAGACTAAACATCATAATTCATAAGTTTGACTAATGTTGTTGGTGTTTTCAAGCACATATTGACTAATCTTCCTCACTATCATTAGCCTGCCAACGACACTATGCGCTAATAGCAAATTTTAACCTGGCGCTCCCACCGAATGACGACGCACCAGCGTCGGGCTAAACATATTGGTGACTTCCGGCAGCGGGGCGCCATGCGCCAGCGCCAGCGCCAGTGCGGCCGCCTGCTGTGCCATCGTGACAATCGGATAACGCACGGTGGTCAGACGCGGGCGCACATAGCGCGACACCAGCACATCATCAAAACCGATCAGTGACATCTCTTCCGGCACGCGAATGCTGTTATCACTCATCACCGCCAGCGCCCCAGCGGCCATCGAGTCGTTATAGCAGGCTACCGCGCTGAAGTTTTTACCGCGCCCCAGCAGTTCGGTCATCGCCTGCTCGCCACCCAGTTCGTCCGGTTCACCAAACGCCACTAACCGGTCGTTACACGGCAGATTGTGTTCGCGCAACGCGTCGTAATAGCCCTTCAGACGATCTTCGGTATCGGAAATGGCGTGGGTCGAGCAGATAAAGCCAATATTATTATGGCCCTGCTGAATTAAATGGCGGGTTGCCAGCCAGGAACCATAGCGGTCATCAAGTGCAATACAGCGTTTTTCAAAACCGGCAAGGGAGCGATTTACCAGCACCATTCCGGGGATCTGCTTCATCAGCCCGGCCAGTTCTTCGTCGGGGACTTTTTTGGCATGCACCACCAGTGCTGCGCAGCGATGGCGCATCAGTTGTTCAATGGCTTCGCGCTCTTTCTCTTCATCATGGTAACCGTTACCAATCAGCAAAAAGTTTCCCGTTTGCCAGGCCACCTCATCAACCGCTTTTACCATGGCGCCAAAAAAGGGATCGGAAACATCGCCGACCACCAGCCCAATGGTTTCGGTTGATTGTTGCGCCAGCGCGCGTGCATTGGCGTTTGGATGATATTGCAACTGCTCCATGGCGCTGTTAACTGCCAGTCGGGAGCTTTCACTCGCTTTCGGTGATTTATTGATCACACGCGATACGGTGGCGACAGAAACGCCCGCCAGTTTTGCAACATCCTTAATGGTAGCCATCTGTTTACTTACTTCCCGGGAAAACGTTTACACATAAATTCAGTGTTGCGGAAAATGCAGGCTGATTCAAGCCGCGAGAATGCCAGCGGTGTCGCAAAGCGTGAGGAAAGATGACGCTTTGCACCCTGAAGTCGCCGAATGCGACTCGCATCACATAGCGGCTGACGGCGATGTAAAAAATGATATGCTGGTGGCAGACTTTTCCACCTGCAAGCCGGACAACAGATGACAATCAAGAAAGTGCCACATCTCGCCCACTGGGGCGCGTTTACCGCCGTAACGGATAGCGGCAAACTGACAGGCTGTGAGCCTTTTTTTGCTGACCAGGATCCGTCACCGATGCTTAACACCATCCCTGAACTGGTCTACTCCGATAAACGCATCCGTAAACCGATGGTGCGCCGCTCATGGCTGAAGTCACGCGAAAACAGCGATCGCACGTTGCGCGGACGTGAAGACTTTGTCGAAGTGGACTGGGATACCGCACTGGATCTGGTGGCTGAAGAGAACCGCCGGGTGCGCGATCGCTATGGCGCTTCGGGGATCTTTAACGGCTCTTACGGCTGGTCATCTGCCGGACGCGTCAACCATGCGCGTACCCTGATTCGTCGCTTCTATTTTAGCGGTGGCGGCGGTGTTGATCAGCAGGGTAACTATAGCTGGGGCGCGGCGCAGTTTTTCCTGCCCTATGTGATTGGCACTTATATGCCGTTAACCGGCCGCGTCACCGACTGGCCAAATGTGGTCGAGCATTGCCAGCTGTTTGTCGCTTTTGGTGGATTAGCGCTGAAAAATGCGCAGGTCGCCTCCGGTGGCGCCGGACAGCATAGTCTGAAACCCGCGCTGCAAAAGCTGGCGGAGAAAGGCACGCGGGTGATCAATATCAGCCCGATGCGCGACGACTGCCCGGAATTTGTTAACGCAGAATGGATCCCGATCCGCCCGAATACCGATGTGGCGCTGATGCTGGCGCTGGGTTACGAAATTGAACGGCGAGGCGCGGTCGATAACGCTTTCCTGCAGAGTCACTGCGTCGGTTACAGCGAGCTGCGCGCCTATCTGACCGGTGAGAGTGATGGCGTCGCTAAAACGGTGGAGTGGGCCAGCGCCATTACCGGCATTCCGGCGGCGCGTATCGCGCAGCTGGCGCAGCAACTGACTGGCGTGCGCAGCTTTATTACCTGCTCATATGCGGTACAGCGCGCGCATCGTGGCGAGCAGCCATACTGGATGATGATTGCCTTATCATCAATGCTTGGCCAGCCTGGCTTGCCGGGCGGTGGCTTCTCCTTTGGTCATGGCTCAATGAACAGCGTTGGCAATCCACGCGTCGAAGCGCCTGCGCCACAGATGTCTACCGGGCCAAACCCGTCAGGACTCTCGATTCCGGTGGCGCGTATCAGCGATATGCTGCTTAAACCCGGCCAGCCGTACAGCTTCCAGGGCGAAACGCATCATTACCCGGATATTCATCTGGTGCACTGGGCGGGCGGCAATCCGTTCCATCATCATCAGCAGCTTAATCGCCTGGTCGAAGGCTGGCAGCGCCCGGATACGGTGATTGTGCAGGATATCGTCTGGACGCCAGCGGCGCAGATGGCCGATATCGTGCTGCCGGTAACCACCACGCTGGAGCGTAATGATATCGGCGGCTCGTCGCGTGACCGCTATGTGTTAGCCATGCACCAGGCGATTAAGCCGCAGCATCAGGCGCGTAACGACTTTGATATTTTTGCTGATATTGCCGATCGTCTCGGCTTCCGCGCGCAGTTCACCGAAAATCGTAATGAGATGCAGTGGATTGAGCACCTCTATCAGCAGTGTGCGGTAGCCCATGCCAGCAAAGGCGTACACTGGCCGGAGTTTGATGAGTTCTGGCAGCGTGGTTTTATTGAAATCCCGCAAGGCGATAAGCCGTATATCTTTATGGAAGATTTCCGTCACGATCCGCAGGCCAATCCGATTAAAACCGCCAGCGGTAAAATCGAACTGTTTAGCAGCACCATTGCCGGTTATCAGCTGGATGACTTTGCCGGACATCCGGAGTGGCGGCCGCCGCAGGAGTGGCTGGGCGCGGAGATCAGCCACGATTATCCACTACATATGATCTCGATTCAGCCGGGCGACCGTCTGCACAGTCAGCTGGATGCCACGCCAACGGTGCAGGCCAATAAAACCGCCGGACATGAAACGCTGTGGATGCATCCGCAGGATGCGGCCACCCGTGGTATTGGCGATGGTGAAGCAATTAAAGTCAGCAATGCGCGCGGCGCAATGCTGGCTGGCGTGCGTCTGACGGACGGCGTCACGCCAGGCGTGGTGCTGATCTCCACCGGCGCCTGGTTTGACCCGGGATTTGGTAAAGCCGAATGGCAGCCGTTCGATCGCGCCGGTAATCCGAACGTGTTAACGCTGGATATCGGCACCTCGTCGCTGACCCAGGGACCGAACGCCATGAGTTGCCTGGTTCAAATTGAAAGCGCTAATGATTGCAAAAGTGTTGAATAATCACATAGCTGGTTACACTTTGCGGTTAACTGTTGCGAATCATTGATGGCGGCCCATCAGCCGGACTTGCTAAATTTTAAGTCCCAGAGGTATTGATGGGTGAACATCAAAACGTTTTATTTGCTTGATTACACCAACCTGCGCAGATGCGCAGGTTTTTTTTGTGCAAAAAACATCCATCATGAAATGAAACACAGTTTTCCTGTTAACTGGCCGGGCTATTCTCTATAACCCGTTGTAAGACACTCTTTTAATTCAGCCAATATAAAATGCCGCGACTAAAAAAAATTCTGGGTAAAGATCAGATCAAAGCCTCATTTAATCCTTTTCGCTTCCGCCTGATCTGTCTTGGGGTGTTTGGTTGCATGGTGCTGCTGCTGGGATGGGTGGGCGATCTGCAACTGATTAACCATCCGATGCTGGAGCATGAGGCCGATCAACGTTCCCTGCGCACGGTAACGTTGCCAACCAATCGCGGCACCTTACTGGACCGCAATGGCGAAGCGCTGGCGCTCAGCGTGCCATCACGCGATGTGATTGCCGATCCAAAGCGCGTACTGGAAGCCCATCCGGATTTCAGCAGCGCCAAATGGCAATACCTCGGCAATGCGCTGAATCAGTCGCCTGACCAGATTGCGGCGCAGATTAACGCTAACCCGCAGCGCCGTTTTCTGTTTCTCGGACGCAAAATCGAACTGGGTATCGCCAAAGATATCGGCCAGCTGCATCTGAAAGGGATCTCCACCCAGTATGATGACAGCCGCTTTTATCCGATGAGTGAGGCGACCGCACCGCTGCTGGGCATTGTCGGCACCGATAATAAAGGGCTGAACGGGCTGGAACATGGTTACGATAAGCTGTTGCAGGGTGAGGCGGGTCATGAGCAGTATCGTCAGGATGGCGACGGCAATATTATCGCCATGATCGACTATCAGCCGCCACAGCAGCCGCCAACGGTGCAGCTGAGCATCGATAAATTCGACCAGTACACGATGTACACCAAACTGCGTGAAGGCGTGTTGCTGAATAAAGCGGATTCCGGCGCGGCGGTGCTGATTAAAATCGATACCGGTGAAGTACTCGGCATGGCCTCTTACCCGTCGTTTAATCCAAATAATTTCGCCGATGTCTCACCGGCGCAGATGCGTAATGCGGCGATTAATGACAGCTTTGAGCCTGGCTCGACGGTGAAGCCGCTGGTGGTGATGGAAGGGCTGGAACGCAAACTGGTGCGTCCCGATTCGGTGCTGGATACCACCCCTTACCGGGTTAATGGTCACTTAATTCGTGACGTTGGCCACTGGCCGCGTCTGACGATGACCGGAATTTTGCAGAAATCGAGTGATATCGGCGTATCGCATATTGCGCTGGCGATGCCGGCGCAGGTGCTGGTGAATACCTTTAGTAACTTTGGCCTCGGCAAACCCACCGGACTGGGACTGAGCGGCGAGAGTGTCGGTTACTTCCCGCTGCACCGGCAGCGCTGGGCCGATATTGAGCGCGCCACCTTCTCCTTTGGCTATGGACTGCGCGTCACGCCGTTACAGATTGCGCGTGAATACGCCACGCTGGGGTCGTTCGGCATCTACCGTCCGTTATCGATTACCAAAGTGACGCCGCCAGTGATCGGCACGCGGGTGGCGAATGCCGATACGGTAAAAGCGGTGGTGCATATGATGGAGAGCGATGCGCTGCCGGGCGGCAGCGGTGTGCGCGCTGCGGTGCCGGGCTATCGTCTGGCGATTAAAACCGGTACTGCCGAGAAGATGGGGCCGGAAGGAAAATATGATGGCGGCTATATCAACTACACCGCTGGCGTGGCGCCCGCCAGTAATCCGCAGGTCGCGCTGGTGATTATGATTAACCATCCCACCGCAGGCGATCACTTTGGTGGCTCGGTGGCCGCGCCGGTATTCGGCAATATCATCGGCCCGGTATTAAAACATATGAATGTGGCGCCGGATGCGCTGTACGGGCATGGTTGAGCCTGTTATCAATAAGGCGGCGTTCTCGCCGCCCGTCGTATAAGATAATTCTCAATAAAATCAGACTGTAACAACATAGTGGAAAATTCACACCTGCTTTCACTTCGACGGACTCATTTGCTTTTTGCCGCTGGTTTCCGTGGCGGCGTATTGAGAGGATAAGGGTCCCAGAGGTATTACTTGGTGAGAATGCAGCCTGTCCGACAGGCTGACACCCTGTTCAGTTGCACCAACCCACGCAGATGTGTGGGTTTTTTTTTGCCTTCCGCTCACCCTCCTGCACATTTCCGCCACATTTCGTCCAGACGTAGTGTTTCGCAAACATGCTTTACGCAAACTTAACACCGCCGCTTTTGCGTCCAACTTATAATGCCTCTCTTTTGAGAATGATCGTTCTCGTATTTTACTAAAATAACATCCAATCGAGAGTTCACCATGCAGCTTAAATTCCTCTCCGCGAGTGTGATTTTTTTGCTGGCCGCCTGCGACCAGAGTTCAGCGCCCGCCACCAGCAACCCGGTTACTGAAGTTGGGGTCGTGACCTTGCAGGCCGAACCGGTCACGTTAATGACCCAGCTGCCTGGCCGCACCACCGCGGTCAGAAGTGCTGAAGTGCGTCCGCAGGTTAGCGGCATTATTACCCAACGTCTGTTTACCGAAGGCGGCGAAGTCACTGCTGGTCAGCCGCTGTATCAAATCGATGCCGCCAGCTATCAGGCGGCGTATGACAAAGCGCAGGCGACGCTGACGAACGCCAGTATGCTGGCGAAGCGCTATAAACCGCTGGCGGCGGCGCATGCGATTAGCGGGCAAAGTTATGATGACGCGGTCGCCGCGGCGAAAGAAGCGCAGGCCGATCTGGAAACGGCGCGCGTTAACCTTAACTACACCCGGGTGCGTGCGCCGATCTCCGGCCATATTGGTCGTTCGCTGTCAACCGAGGGGGCGCTGGTGACCGACGGCCAGAGCAGCTACCTCACTACCATTCAGCAGCTGGATCCGATCTATGTTGATGTCAGCGAGTCGTCGCAGGATCTGCTGCGTCAGCGCCGTGCGCTGGCCAACGGTCAGCTGACGGCGGCGGGCGATAACGCCGCGGCGGTAAAACTGACGCTGGAAGATGGCTCCGCATACGCTCAGCAGGGCAAGCTGGAGTTCTCCGAAGTAACAGTCAACGAGAGCACCGGCACTGTCACCATGCGCGCCTCTTTCCCGAATCCGCATAACGAGCTGTTGCCTGGCATGTTTGTCCACGCCAGCTTTCCGCAGGGGATTGCCGCACAGGGACTGCTGGTGCCGCAGCAGGCGATCGGCCATGACGTTAAAGGCAAGCCGTATGTCTACGTGGTGAATGCGGACAGCACCGTGGCGCAGCGCACGGTGACCACTGGCGAAATGATGCAGGACAAATGGCTGGTGACCGCCGGGCTGCAAGCAGGCGAAAAAGTGGTAGTCAGCGGCCTGCAATCGATCCGCAGTGGCGTAAAAGTCGATGCCAGAGAGAGCGATCTCAGCAGCACCCGCTCAGCCGCCAATCTGACCACCACCGATGCCTCCGCGCAATAGGGAATAACCGATGTCGAAGTTCTTTATCGAACGCCCCATTTTTGCCTGGGTGGTGGCGATTATTGTAATGCTGACTGGCGGCATCTCGATTTTGTCGCTGCCGATTAATCAGTACCCCAATATTGCGCCGACAGCTATCTCCGTCAGCGTGACTTATCCGGGCGCCAGTGCGGAAACCACCCAAAACACCGTGGTGCAGGTGATTGAGCAGCAGCTGAATGGTATCGATAACCTGCGCTATATCGAGTCGCAAAGTAACAGCGACGGCAGCGCTACCATTATTGTCACCTTCGATCAGGGCACCGATGCGGATATCGCCCAGGTTCAGGTGCAGAACAAAGTCTCGCTGGCGGAGTCACAGCTGCCGACTGAAGTGACGCAGCAGGGCATCAATGTGCGTAAATATCAGGCCAACTTTATGATGGTGGTGAGCCTGATTTCGCAGGATGGCAAGCTCAGCAATGGCGATCTCGCTAACCTGCTGGTGTCGAAGCTGGAAGATCCCATCGCCCGCAGTAAAGGGGTTGGCGACTTTATGGTGATGGGTTCGGAATACGCGATGCGTATCTGGCTCGACCCGGCAAAACTGTTTAAATATCAGCTGATCCCCAGCGATGTGACCACCGCGATTAGCCAGCAAAACGTGCAGGTTTCCTCCGGTAAACTGGCGGGACTGCCGACGGTGCAGGGGGCGAAAACCAGCGCCACCATTATTGGCAAAACCCGTCTGCAATCGGTGCAGCAGTTTGACAATATACTGCTGAAAGTGAACAGCGACGGTTCGCAGGTGCGCCTCAGCGATGTGGCGAGGGTCGATCTCGGGCCGCAGGATTACAGCATTTCCGCCACCTATAACGGCAAGGCGTCAGCCGGTATCGCGCTGCGTCTGGCCAGCGGCGCAAATCTGCTGGATGCCACTTCAGCGGTGCGTGACACGGTGAATAACCTGAAATCCAGCCTGCCGGATGGCGTGGATGTCGCCTTCCCTTATGACACTTCGCCAGTGGTCAGCGCCTCAATCGAAGAGGTAGTGAAAACCCTGTTTGAAGCCATTGCGCTGGTATTTATGGTGATGCTGGTATTCCTGCAAAACCTGCGCGCCACGCTGGTGACGACCATGGTGGTGCCGGTAGTGCTGCTTGGCACCTTCGGTATTCTGGCTGCTTGTGGTTACTCGATTAACACCCTGACGATGTTTGGCATGGTGCTGGCGATCGGTCTGCTGGTGGATGACGCGATTGTGGTGGTGGAGAACGTCGAGCGTGTGATGCATGAAGAGGGGCTGGATCCGAAACAGGCCACCATCAAATCGATGACGCAAATCCAGGGCGCGCTGTTTGGAATTGCGCTGGTGCTGTCGGCGGTGCTGCTGCCGATGGCGTTCTTTAGTGGTTCTACCGGGGTTATTTATCGCCAGTTCTCGATCACTATCGTCTCGGCGATGGCGCTGTCGGTGCTGATGGCGCTGACGTTTACCCCGGCGCTCTGCGCCACCATCCTGCGATCCAGCGCTGCTGAACATAAAACCGCCGGTCTGGCCGGCTGGTTTAACCGTAAATTTGACGCCGGTACGCTGCGCTATACGAAGAGCGTCGGTACGGTAATTTCACGGCGTAATCTGTTCCTGGTGATCTACTTAGGCATTATCGTCGCCACTGGTTATCTGTTTACCCGCGTGCCGACCTCATTCCTGCCCGCCGAAGATCAGGGCGTGATGATGATGCAGGTCACCTTACCGGCGAATGCTTCCGCTGAGCGCACCCAGCAAGTGCTGGATGAGATGGGCGACTGGCTGCTGACCAGGGAGTCTGACACCGTCAGTTCGGTATTTGCGGTAAATGGTTTTAGCTTCTCTGGTCGTGGTCAGAACAGCGCGATGGCGTTTGTGAAGTTAAAAGACTGGAGCCAGCGGGGCAGCCAGCAGTCAGTCGCGTTGCTGGCGCAGCGCGCGATGGGCCATTTCTCCACCCTGAAGGACGCCAAAGCCTTTGCGCTGGTGCCGCCAGCGGTGATGGAACTGGGTAACGCTACCGGTTTTGACTTCTTCCTGCAGGACACCAAAAACCAGGGGCATGAAAAGCTGATGGCGGCACGTAATCGGTTCCTGCAACTGGCGGCGCAGGATCAACGCCTGACGGCCACGCGCCCGAATGGCATGGAAGATGAGCCGCAGTATCAGCTGGAAATTGATGATGAGCGCGCCCGCGCCCTTGGACTGAGCCTGGAAGATATCAATGACACCCTGTCGGCGGCCTGGGGCTCCAGCTATGTTAACCAGTTTATGTACCAGGGCCGCGTGAAGAAGGTGTATATCCAGGGAAACGCCGGTTCCAGGGTAACACCGGAAGATATGAACAAGTGGTATTTCCGCAACAGCAGCGGCGAGATGGTGCCGTTCTCCGCCTTTGGCAGTGGCAAATGGGGCTATGGCTCGCCGCGCTTCGAACGTTTTAACGGTGTCTCGGCGGTAGAGATTATGGGGTCGCCAGCCAGCGGCTACAGCTCTGGCGATGCGGTCAGCGCGGTCAAAGAGATTGCGGCGAAACTGCCTGCCGGTTATGCAGTGTCATGGCATGGACTCTCTTATGAAGAGCAGCTCTCCGGTTCACAGACGCCAGCGCTGTATAGCCTGTCGATTCTGGTGGTGTTCCTCTGCCTGGCGGCGCTGTATGAGAGCTGGGCGATCCCGTTCTCAGTGCTGCTGGTCATTCCGCTTGGCGTGCTCGGCACCATTGCGGCGGTACTGATGCGCGGGCTGCAAAATGATGTGTTCTTCCAGGTAGGTTTGCTGACCACTATCGGACTGGCAGCGAAAAACGCCATTCTGATCGTTGAGTTCGCCAAAGAACTGCATGAGAAAGAGGGCAAAGGGCTGGTGGAAGCCGCGATCGAGGCGGCCAAAATGCGTATTCGCCCGATTATTATGACCTCGATGGCTTTTGTGCTGGGGGTGCTGCCGCTGATGTTATCGCACGGCGCTGGCGCCGGTAGTCAGCACTCAATTGGCACCGCGGTGGTTGGCGGCATGATCACGGCGACTTTCCTCGCCATCTTCTTTGTGCCGATGTTCTACGTGGTGGTAGCACAGCGCTTTGCCGGTAACAAAACCGCCCATTCTGAGGTTAACAATCATGATTAAAACCACATTGTCGCTGGCGATTAGCCTGCTGCTGGCCGGTTGCAGCCTGCAGCCCGATTATCAGCAGCCAACGCTGCCGGTTGACAGTCAGTATCACGCGCCGGTCGCGCAGCAAGCGGGCAATGGCGCTGATATCGCCTGGCAGGACTTCTTTACCGATCCGGTAATGAAGCAGCTGATTAGCCTGGCGCTGGAAAACAATCGCGATTTGCGCGTGGCGGCGTTGAATGTCGACGTGGCGCGCTCGCAGGTGCAGATTGATCGCGCCGCGCTGCTGCCGACGGTATCGCTGTCTGGCAGTGAGACGGCGCAGCATCTGCCCGGCAATCTCTACAGCACCAAAAGTTCCGGGCCGGTGACTTATCACCAGTTTGATAGCAGCCTGGGGGTGACATCATGGGAGCTGGATTTTTTTGGTCGCCTGCGCAGTTTGCGCGATCAGGCGCTGGAGAGCTATCTGGCAACCGACGCCACGCAACGCGCCACGCGTATCAGCCTGATTGCTGAAGTGGCTTCCGGCTATCTGTCGCTCTGCGCGGATAATGCGCTGCTGAAACTGGCGCAGCAGACGGTACAGAGTCAGCAGGCCTCTTATGATCTGACCAGACGGAGCTTTGATGCCGGGGTTAGCAGCGATCAGGAGCTGGCGCAGGCGGAAACCTCGGTGCGCAGTGCGCAGGCCGATGTCGCCTCTTATACCCGCCAGCTGCGTCAGGATGTCAACGCCTTAACGCTGCTGGCCGGTACGCGTCTGCCGTCAGATTTACTGGCCAGCGCCGAACTGAAACAAACCTGGCGCTTTCCGGCCACCCCGGCGGGTCTGCCGTCGGATCTGCTGACGCGCCGCCCGGATATTATCGCCGCGGAACATACGCTAAAAGCGGCGAATGCCAATATCGGCGCGGCGCGCGCGGCGTTCTTCCCCAGCATCAGTCTGACGGCATCCGGAGGGTCGTCAAGCAGTAGCTTAGGCCATCTGCTGGAGGGCGGCACCGCGGCCTGGTCGTTTGGCCCGTCAGTTAACCTGCCGATTTTTGACGGTGGGGTGAATCAGGCTAACCTTGATGTGGCGCAGCTGCAGAAGCGCATCGAAATCGCCAGCTATGAGAAAGCGATTCAGACCGCGTTCCAGGAAGTGGGCGATGCGCTGGCCGGTGAGGATACATGGAAAGCGGAGCTGCAGGCGCGTCAGCAGGATCAGGCGGCTAACCAGCGCTATTACCACTATGCCGAAATCCGTTTCCAGCAGGGGGTCGATAACTATCTTAATGTGCTGGTGGCGCAGCGTTCGTTGTATAGTGCCCGGCAGGCAGCGATTAGTGCTCAGCTGGGACAGCTTAATCAGCAGGTTACACTGTATAAAGCGCTCGGTGGTGGCTGGAAGTCTTGATTGCTTTCGCAATCCTTACACTCTGAGCATAGAAATTAATCAGCTACCCAGATGATAATGTATCGCAATTGTACCCGTCATACTTCAGGCTGCATCTTTGTTGGCTGCGCGGGCGGCGTTAACGCCGCCCCTACAGGATGTTTTAACTAATTTTATTTGATTAAAAAGAACCTCATGACCTTCACCGCTAAAAAATCCCTGTTTCGCCGCATCCTGTTGGTTGTGATTCTGTTATTGATTATTGCCGCGCTGGTGTGGCGCTTCTGGCCAACGGGTCAGCAGAGCGCGGGAGGTCCTCCTGGTGGCTCTGGTGGCCCGGGTATGATGGGCGGCGGTAGCACGCCGGTGCATAGCGGTGAGGTCACGCTGGCCGATGTCCCGGTCTATCTGAATGCGCTGGGCACGGTGATCCCTAATGCCAGTGTGACGGTGACCAGCCGGGTGGATGGGCAGCTGACAAAAGTGCTGTTTACCGAAGGTCAGCAAGTGAAGGCCGGACAGCTGCTGGCGCAGATCGATCCGCGCAGCTACCAGGCCACCATGGCGCAGTATCAGGGCACGCTGGCCGAAAATCAGGCGCTGCTGAAAAGCGCCGAGCTGACGCTGAAACGGTATCAGAAACTGTACGCCCAGGATTCTCTGGCGCGGCAGGATCTGGATAGCCAGATTGCCACCGTGGGTCAGTATCGCGGCACGATTAAAGCGGCGCAGGCGCAGATTGATGCGGCAAAACTGGACATTGAATATGCCAGCATCACTTCGCCAATCAGTGGCCGCGCCGGTTTACGGCTGGTGGATGCCGGTAATATGGTGCACAGCAGCGATACCACCGGCATTGTCACGATTACGCAAACCCAGCCTGCCGCCGTCACCTTCAGCGTGCCGCAGAGCAATATCCCGCTGCTGGCGAAAGCGCTGCATAACGGCCAGACGCTGCCCGCCACCGCTTTTGATCAGGATGGCAGCACGCAGCTGGAGCAGGGCGTGGTGCAGTTTATGAGTAACTCAATCAATACCGATACCGGCAGCGTTGAGCTGAAGGCAACCTTTGCCAATCAGCATGATGCGCTCTACCCGAACCAGTTTGTTAATGTGCGGCTGCAAACCG
The DNA here is from genome assembly GCF_017875465.1 of Winslowiella toletana. Taxonomy (NCBI): domain Bacteria; kingdom Pseudomonadati; phylum Pseudomonadota; class Gammaproteobacteria; order Enterobacterales; family Erwiniaceae; genus Winslowiella; species Winslowiella toletana. The sequence goes on along the minus strand of NZ_JAGGMQ010000001.1, from coordinate 1,427,186 downwards.
GCACCCTGAAGCAGGCGACGGTGATCCCGGCGCAGGCGTTACAGCTGAGCAGCGACGGCAGCTTTGTTTATCTGATTAAGCAGGACAACACCGTCAGCCGTACCGCAGTGCAAACCGGTCCAGGCTTTGGTGAAGATCAACAAGCGATCCTCTCCGGGGTAAAAGCGGGCGATCGGGTGGTGACAGAGGGGATTGATCGCCTGTCAAACGGTAGCAAAGTCGAGCTGGTCAGCGCGCAGCAGACTAAAGCCGCTGGCGGGAGCGCGCAGGCGCAATGAATCCTTCGCGTATCTTTATCGAACGTCCGGTAGCCACCATCCTGCTGATGGTGGGGGTATTACTCTCCGGGCTGTTTGCTTATCGTTTTCTCTCCACTTCGGCGCTGCCGCAGGTGGACTATCCGACCATTCAGGTCACCACTCTTTATCCCGGCGCCAGCCCGGATGTGATGGCCTCTTCGGTCACCGCGCCGCTGGAGCGTCAGCTGGGGCAGATGGCGGGACTCAGCCAGATGACTTCCAGCAGCGCCAGCGGTTCGTCGGTTATTACGCTGAAATTCTCGCTGGAACTGTCGCTGGATGTGGCGGAGCAGGAAGTGCAGGCGGCGATTAATGCCGCCGACAGCCTGCTGCCGGGCGATCTGCCCAACCCGCCAACCTATAAAAAGGTCAATCCGGCGGATAGCGCGGTAATCACCCTGGCGGCGACCTCCGATACCCTGCCGCTGACCAAAGTGCAGGATCTGGTAAATACCCGTATTGCGCTAAAGCTGTCGCAAATTTCCGGCGTCGGTATGGTGACGCTGGCGGGCGGCCATCAGCCAGCGATCCGCGTGCAGATGGATCCGAAAGCGCTGGCGGCCCATGGGCTGACACTGGAAGACGTTAATACCCTGATCAGTAACAGTAACGTTAATGGCTCGAAAGGGGGCTTTGACGGCAAGTACCACTCGGTGACCATTGATGCCAACGATCAGCTGCGTACTGCAGAAGAGTACGGCAACCTGATTCTGACATATCAGAATGGCGCAGCGCTCAGGCTGCACGATATCGCGCAGATTTCTGAGGCGGCGGAGAACAGCTACCAGTCGGCATGGGCGAACCGCAGTCCGGCGATTGTAATTAGCGTGCAGCGCCAGCCGGGCGCCAATGTGATTTCGGTGGTGGATAATATTAAGGCTCAGCTGCCGACCTTGCAGGCGGCGCTGCCGGATGGCGTAAAGGTACAGATCCTGTCGGATCGCACTCAGACCATCCGCGCCTCCATCAGCGATGTGCAGTTTGAACTGATGCTGTCGATTGCGCTGGTGGTGATGGTCACATTCCTGTTCCTGCGTAATGTCGCGGCGACGCTGATCCCCAGCGTGGCGGTGCCGTTGTCGCTGGTCGGCACCTTTGGCGTGATGTATCTGTGCGATTTCAGCCTGAATAACCTGTCGCTGATGGCGCTGACTGTCGCCACCGGCTTTGTTATCGATGATGCGATTGTGGTGGTGGAGAATATTTCGCGGCGGCTGGAAGAGGGGGAAACCCCGATGCAGGCGGCGTTAAAAGGATCGGCGCAGATTGGCTTTACCATTATCTCGCTGACTTTCTCGCTGATTGCGGTGCTGATCCCGCTGCTGTTTATGGGCGATGTGGTCGGGCGGCTGTTCCGCGAATTCGCTATTACGCTGGCGGTGGCGATTCTGGTGTCGATGCTGGTGTCATTAACCCTGACGCCAATGCTGTGCGCTTATCTGCTGCGCCATATTCCTGAACATCGTCAGAGCCGCTTCTACCGTAAAGGGGGCCAGTTTTTCGATATGCTGGTACGCGGCTATGACCGCATGCTGACGGTGGTGCTTAATCATCAGCGCATTACGCTGCTGGTGGCGCTGGCGACGCTGGCACTGACCGCGCTGCTGTATCTGGTGATCCCTAAAGGCTTTTTCCCGGCACAGGATACCGGGCTGATTCAGGGGGTGACCGTTGCCTCGCAGGATGTCTCGTTTGGCGAGATGGCGAAACGCCAGCAGCAGCTGGCCGATATTATTCTGCAAAACCCGGCGGTGGACAGCCTCTCCTCGACCGTCGGTATTGATGGCAATAACACCAGCCTGAATAGCGGTCGCTTGCAGATTAACCTGAAGTCATTTGACCAGCGTGATGAGCGCGCCGATACGGTTATCGCCGGGCTAAAACAGGCGACACAGCAGGTGCCCGGCATTCAGCTGTATATGCAGTCGTCGCAGGACTTAACCGTTAATGACCAGGTGACGCCAAGCCAGTACCAGTTCACGCTGGATGATGCCGATAGTGAAAGCCTGGTGCAGTGGTCACCGCAGCTGGTGGCGGCGATGCAGAAGCGCCCCGAGTTTAACGCGGTGGTGAGTAATTTACAGGATCAGGGGCAGGTGGCGTATGTGGAGCTGAACCGTGATGCGGCGGCGCGCTACGGCATTACCGCTTCCGATGTCGATACGGCGCTGTACAATGCCTTTGGTCAGCGGCTGGTATCGACCATTTTCACCCAGTCGAATCAGTATCGCGTGGTGCTGGAAGTACAGCCGAAATACCAGCAGTCACCGGCATCATTTGATGATATCTGGCTGGCCAGCAGCACCTCGTCGTCGGACAGTTCGACAACCACTACTTCGACCTCCTCCACAACCACCAGCAGCGGTATGGTCAGGCTGACATCGATCGCTAAAATCCATCAGCGCACCGGTTCGCTGGTGCATATGCGCCTTAATCAGTTCTCCGCGGTCACTGTCTCCTTTAACCTCAACGAAGGCTATTCGTTAGAGCAGGGACAGCAGGCGATTAGCGATCTCAGCAAGCAGCTGGCGCAGCCTGCCAGTATCACGCTGCGCTATCAGGGCGAAGCGGCGGCATTCCAGAGCGCCACCAGCAATACGCTGTGGCTGATTCTGGCTGCGCTGCTGACCATGTATGTGGTGCTGGGGATCCTGTATGAGAGCTTTATCCATCCGGTTACTATTCTGTCGACCCTGCCGTCGGCGGCGGTGGGCGCGCTGTTAACTCTGCTGCTGGCGGATACTGAATTCAGCCTGATCGCGCTGATTGGCGTGATCCTGCTGATCGGCATCGTGAAAAAGAACGCGATTATGATGATCGACTTTGCGCTGGAGGCGGAGAATAAGCAGCATCTCAGCCCGCGCGAGGCGATCCATCAGGCCTGCTTACTGCGTTTCCGTCCGATTCTGATGACCACCATGGCGGCGCTGCTTGGTGCGCTGCCGCTGATGCTGGCGCAGGGATCCGGCGCGGAGCTGCGTCAGCCGCTGGGACTGGTGATTGTCGGCGGGCTGATCTTCAGCCAGGTGCTGACGCTGTTCTCCACACCGGTGATCTATCTGTGGTTTGACGGCCTGTCGCAGCGCAGCAAACGCTATCTGCGTAACGCGCAGCAGCGGAGAGGCGAATGAATATCGTCAGACTGTTTATCTTCCGCCCGGTCGCCACACTGCTGTTAACCCTTGCGCTGCTGTTGCTGGGCGCGCTGGGTTATCGCCTGCTGCCAGTGGCGCCGCTGCCGCAAGTGGATTTCCCGACGATTATGGTTTCCGCCAGTCTGGCGGGCGCCAGTCCGGAAACCATGGCGGCGACGGTGGCGACCCCACTGGAACGCGCGCTCGGCCAGATCGCCGGGATTACCGAAATGAGCTCCAGCAGTTCGCAGGGGTCGACCAACGTTATTCTGCAGTTTGAGTTAAGCCGCGATATTAACGGCGCGGCGCGCGATGTGCAGGGGGCGATCAATGCCGCACGCAGCCTGCTGCCAAGCAGCATGGCGTCGCTGCCGACATACCGCAAAGCCAACCCGTCGGATGCGCCGATTGTGATGCTGGCGCTGACCTCCTCGGAGGTCAGTAACGGCGAGCTGTACGATCTGGCATCCAGCAAAATTAAGCAGAAAATTGCTCAGGTGCAGGGCGTAGGCGAAGTGTCGCTGGTGGGCAGTGCGCTGCCAGCGGTGCGCATCGATCTGCAACCGCAGCAGCTGACCCATTTTGGCGTCTCGCTGGATACGGTGCGCAGCGCTATCGCTAACAGCACCACTAATCTGCCAAAGGGGATGCTGGAAGGCAGTAACCAGTCGTGGGTGGTGGACAGCAACGGCCAGCTTGACAGCGCCAGCCAGTATCGCAATCTGGTGGTGAGTTATCAGAGCGGCCGCGCCATTCACCTTAGTGATGTGGCGACGGTATATGACTCGGTAGAAGATAAATATAACGTCGGTTACTACAACCAGACGCCATCGGTAATGCTTGGCGTAACGCGTTCGGCTGGCGCCAATATGCTGGAAACCATTGATGCCATCAAGGCGCAGCTGCCGGCGTTGCAAAAGGATCTGCCGGGCGATGTCAGCCTGAAGATCGTGGTCGACCGCTCACCGAATATTCGCGCCTCGCTGTATGACACCGAGGAGACGCTGCTGATCGCCATTGCGCTGGTGATCGGCGTGGTGTTTGTCTTTCTGCGCAATCTGCGCGCGCTGATTATCCCGGCGGTGGCGCTGCCGGTGTCATTAATTGGCACCTGCGCGGTAATGTATCTGCTGGATTACAGCCTCGACAACCTGTCGCTGATGGCGCTGATTATCGCCACCGGCTTTGTTGTCGATGATGCGATTGTGGTGCTGGAAAATATCACCCGCTATATCGAAGAGGGACTTAGCCCGGTGCGCGCCTCGCTGAAAGGGGCACAGGAAGTAAGCTTTACCGTGCTGTCGATGACGCTGTCGCTGGTAGCGGTATTTATCCCGATTCTGCTGATGGGCAGTATTGTCGGACGACTGTTCCGTGAATTTGCCGTTACGCTGACGGTATCGCTGATTATCTCGATGCTGGTGTCGCTCAGTCTGACGCCGATGCTCTGTTCACGTCTGCTGCGCCGTAAGCCAAAAGTAACGGAGCGCCCGCATCCGGTCTATCAGTGGATTGAAAACCGCCTGAACGGGCTGCTGGCGGCCTATGCGACGGCGCTGAACTGGGTGATGCGCCATCAGCGTCTGACCCTGTTCAGCCTGATGCTGACGATTATCCTCAATGTCTTTCTCTATTCAGTGGTGCAGAAGGGCTTTTTCCCCAACCAGGATACCGGCCTGCTAATGGGGATGCTGCGCGCCGATCAAAATATCTCGTTCCAGGCGATGGAGCCGAAACTGAAGACCTTCGCCAACATGATTCAGCAAGATCCGGCGGTGGATGGCGTGATGTCATCGATCGGCAGCGGTGCTTTTGGTTCGCGTAACAGCGCCAACTTCTTTGTCCATCTGAAAGATTTCGATCAGCGTGACGCCAATGCGACTGAAGTGGCGAACCGCTTAAGCGCCAAAGCGCGCAATATACCGGGCGTCGAACTGTTTCTGATGGCGGCGCAGGATATTCATATCGGTGGACGCAGCGCCAACGCACAGTATCAGTACAGCCTGCAGGCTGACGATCTCGATACTCTGCGTATCTGGACGCCGAAAGTGAAAGCGGCGCTGGAGAAGATCCCGCAGCTGACCAGCGTCGACTCCGATTCGCAGACTGGCGGTCAGGAGGTGATGATCACTATCGATCGTGAGCGCGCCACCCGGCTTGGCGTCGATGTCAATATGGTCGATACCCTGCTGAATAACGCCTTCAGCCAGCGTCAGGTGGCCACCCTGTACCATACGCTGAATCAGTATCATGTGGTGATGACGCTGGATGAGAAGTACACCCGCGATCCGGCGATGCTGAATCAGCTGTTTGTGGTTAATGACAATGGCGATCAGGTGCCGCTTTCCGCTTTCGCCAGCTTTAGCGGCGGCAATTCACCGCTGTCGGTCTCCCATCAGGGGCAGTCGGCTACCAGCACGATCGCCTTTAACCTTGCCGATGGCGTTTCGCTGGAGCAGGCGCAGGCGCTGATTAAAACCGCGATGGCGCAAATCGCCCTGCCGGATACCATCCAGGCCGGTTTCCAGGGCACAGCGAAAGCCTTTGCCGAGCTGACATCCTCAATGCCATGGCTGATTCTGGCGGCGCTGGCGGCGGTGTATATCGTGCTGGGCATGCTGTATGAGAGCTATATCCATCCGCTGACCATCCTGTCGACGCTGCCTTCCGCCGGCGTCGGGGCGCTGCTGCTGTTGCTGCTGACCAATACTCAGCTCACGGTGATCGCGCTGATCGGTATTCTGCTGCTGATTGGCATCGTGAAAAAGAACGCAATTATGATGATCGATTTTGCGCTGGCCGCCGAGCGCCAGCAGGGCATGACGCCGCAGCAGGCGATCACGCAAGCCTGTCTGATGCGCTTCCGCCCGATCATGATGACCACCCTGGCGGCCTTTTTCGGCGCACTGCCGCTGGCGCTGGGCAGCGGTGGCGACGCCGATCTGCGCAGCCCGCTTGGCCTGGCGATTGCTGGCGGCCTGGCGCTTAGCCAGTTACTTACGCTGTTCACTACTCCGGTGGTGTACCTCTATCTTGATCGCGCCAGTCGCGCCACCAGACGTCAGTGGCAACGACTGCGCCATGCTGAATAATTGATGATGAAAACCAAACCCGCGATTTACCCGGCATTACTGTTAGCGTTACTGGTTACTGGCTGTGCGGTGGGGCCTGACTATCAGCGTCCGTCGGCGGCGGTGCCGACCCACTACAAACATGCTGCGGGCTGGCGTGAAGCCACGCCGCAGGATGACCAGAGCAAAGGCGAGTGGTGGACGGTCTATCAGGATGCGACCCTGTCAAACTTGCTGAGTCAGGTGAAGATTTCCAATCAGAACGTGGCGCAGTATGAAGCGCAATATCGCCAGGCGGTAGCGTTAGCGGCAGAGTCACGCGCCGATCTGCTGCCAACCGTGAGCGGCACCGCCAGTTCCACCCGCAGCGGCAGCCAGAGCACCACCACCAGCGGCGGCAGTCAGCGCAGCGTCAGCAACAGCCATTCGTTGCAGGCCAGCGCCAGCTGGGAGCTGGATGTGTGGGGCAAACTGCGCCGCACGCTGGAGGAAAATCGCGCCAGCGCCGACGCCAGCGCCGCCGAGTTAGCCAATATCACCCTCAGCGCCCAGTCAACGCTGGCGCAGGACTACTTTCAGCTGCGGGTGATGGATCAGCAGATTGCGCTGTATCAGCAGAGCGTCGCGGCCTATCAGCGCTATTTACAGGTGATAGAAAATAAATACCAGGCTGGCGCCGAGTCGCGCGGCACGCTGGCGCAGGCACAGACCCAGCTGGAGAGCGCCCGTGCTTCGGCGCTTGATCTTAGCTGGCAGCGCGCGCAACTGGAAAATGCCATCGCCATGCTAATCGGCAAAACCCCGGCGGAGTTCAGCCTGCCGGTTGCGCCGCTGACTGCCAGGATCCCGGCGATCCCGGATGCGTTGCCATCGCAACTGTTGCAGCGTCGACCGGATATCGCTTATGCCGAACGCAATGTAGCGGCAGCCAATGCCGCAGTGGGGGTGGCGATTGCCGGTTACTATCCGGATCTTACTCTTAGCGCCAGCGGTGGCTTCAGCGGCTCGGTGCTGCATAATCTGGTTTCACTGCCCAATCGCGCCTGGTCGCTGGGGCCGGAGCTGAGCGGAACGCTGCTTGATTTTGGCGCGACTTCCGCCAAAGTCGGGCAGGCGCGCGCCTCTTATGACGCCAGCGTCGCCAGCTACCGTCAGGCGGTGCTGGAAGGCTTCCAGGAAGTGGAAAACTATCTGGTCGAACTGAATACTCTGCAAACGGAAGTGCAGGCGCAGCAGCGTGCCGCCGATGCGGCGAAAGAGTCGGCGCGTGTCACCTATAACCAGTATCAGGCGGGGATGATCGATTATCTTGATGTGGCCAGCACCGAAAATACCAGTCTGAGCCAGCAACAGAGCCTGCTGTCAGCGCAAAGTACCCAGTGGGTGACCAGCGTAGAGCTGATTGCGGCGCTGGGTGGCGGCTGGCGTGATACCTCAATAGCGGAGAAATAAATAGCTAGCTATTAAAGGTGATCCTGATCACGCCGATAGATCCAGCATTGAGTTAATTCTGTTAACCAGGTGCTGCCACAATGAAAAATATTTCTATCCGAACCGGCTTGTTATCGCTGCTGGCCCTGATGACCACACTGCTGCTGATTGTCAGCGTGATGGGCATGGTGGCGATTAACAAGAGCTATCAGGCGCTGCTGGCGGTCAATGATACCCAGGGTGTGCAACTGGGTAATCTGGCCAGCAGTAACACCAATATGCAGCGTATCCGCGTGGTTGCCTCGCTGGCGGTGCGTAATATCGAACTGAATAAACTGGAAGATGGCGCTGCCGCCGCGCAGCGTGCCGCCAGTTATGCCGATATCGCCGACCAGGAGTTACAGCGATTCTTTGCCGCTGTTGAGGGCCAGGATCAGGCTGCTGCATTGGGGCTGGAGATTAAAAAGGCTTATCAGGACTATCGCGAAAAGGGGTTAAACCCGATGATTAATGCGCTGAAACAGCGCGATCTTAAGACCTACTACGCGATGATCGATACCCAGCTGCGCCCATTGGGTATCGCCTTTGATAAAGCCAATAAAAACTTCTTCGAGTATGCGCAGGGCGTCGGCCAGCTGCAGCTGGATAATGCCGCCACCGACAAAACCATGATGATGGTGATGATCGCCTGCTGCGTGGTGTTAACGCTGGCGCTGATGCTGCTGGCATGGATGGTGATGCGCTTGATGCTGATTAATCCGCTGCACCAGGCGGTCAGATTGCTGGAGTATATCTCCGCAGGCGATCTTACCCAGCCGATTCCGGCGGCCAGCCGCAATGAACTGGGCCGACTGAATGCCGGTCTCGGCGTGATGCAGCAGTCGCTGGTGGCATCGGTATCGCGGGTGCGTGACGCCAGTGTGCAGATCGAAACCGGCAGCGCCGAACTGGCCAACGGCAATGATGATCTGTCACGGCGTACTGAAATGTCAGCCTCGTCGCTGGAAGAGACGGCGGCCAGTATGGAACAGCTGACCGCTACGGTAAAACATAACGCCGAGAATGCGAAGCAGGGCCACGAGCTGTCGGAAAGTGTCTCCTCCACCGCGCAGGCCGGCAGCAAAGTGATGCTCGACGTGATGGACAATATGCAGGAGATCGCGCGCAGCTCCGATCAAATCGCCAATATTCTTAGCGTGATTGACGGCATTGCTTTTCAGACCAATATCCTCGCGCTTAACGCCGCGGTAGAAGCGGCGCGTGCCGGCGAGCAGGGGCGTGGTTTCGCGGTGGTGGCGAATGAAGTACGCGTACTGGCGCAGCGCAGCGCCCAGGCCTCCAAAGAGATCCACGAGCTGATTGCCAGTTCGCGCAGCCGGGTGGAAAATGGCTCGCAGCTGACCACCCGCGCCAGTGAAACCATGAGTGAAATCGCCGGGCAGATCATCAATATCAATGTGCTGATGCGTGAAATTGCCAGTGCTTCGAAAGAGCAGAGCCTGGGCATCGACCAGATTAATATTGCGGTAAACCAGATGGAAGATGTGGCGCAGCAGAACGCCGCGCTGGTCGAGCAGTCGGCAATGGCTACCCGTTCGCTGAAAGAGCAGACCCAGCAGCTGGTGCAGGCGATGGCCTCGTTCAAACTGGCTTAAGCGGGCGTTCAGGCGGGGAAACCCGCCAACCCCCTATTTATCACAGCAATAATTTCTCCGTTTTGACTTATCGCGCATTGAGTTACGCCGCCATATCCTGCATCGTGATACGCAATATTTGTCGCTGCTAAGGAGCTGGCATGCTGTTCTCGTTTTTCCGCTTTTTATTCCGCCTGATGTACCGCGCTGAACTGCGCGGCGATATCGCTGCGCTGTACAAAGAGCGGGTGCTGATCACGCCAAACCATATGTCGTTTCTCGATGGTGTGCTGCTGGCGGTATTTCTGCCGATTAAGCCGGTATTCGCCGTCTACTCTTCGGTCAGTGAAAAGTGGTATATGCGCTGGGTGAAGAAGGTGATCGATATTGTGCCGCTCGATCCCACTAAGCCGATGGCGGTTAAACATCTGGTGCGGATGATTGGTCAGGGCCGCCCGGTGGTGATTTTCCCCGAAGGGCGCATTACGGTGACCAGTTCACTGATGAAAATTTATAGCGGCGCCGGGTTTGTCGCCGCAAAATCGCAGGCGACCGTAGTGCCGCTGCGTATCGAAGGGGCGGAATATACGCCGTTCGGTCGCCTTGGCGGGGTGTTTAAACGTCGCCTGTTCCCGCGTATTACCATGACGGTGCTGCCCGCCACTTCGATTCCGATGCCCGATGCGCCGCGCGCCCGTGAGCGCCGTATTCTGGCCGGTGAGCATCTGCATCATGTGATGATGGAAGCGCGCATGGCGGTGCGTCCGCGTGAAACCCTGTATCAGGCGTTTCTCAGTGCGCGTACCCGCTATGGCTACTTTAAAAACTGCATTGAAGATATCAACTTTAAACCGGACAGTTACAGCGGCCTGCTGAAGAAAGCGCTGGGCGTCGGGCGTATTCTTGAACGCTATACGCAGCCGGGTGAATATATCGGTTTGCTGCTGCCGAACGCCACGGTGACCGCCGCAGCGATTCTTGGCGCGTCGATGCGTGGCCGTATTCCGGCGATGCTGAATTATACCGCTGGTGTGCAGGGTGTCAGCAGCGCACTGAAAGCCGCCGAAGTGAAGACAGTATTTACCTCGCGCCAGTTCCTTGAGAAGGGCAAACTGCAACATCTGCCGGAAGGGATTACGCAGGTGAAATGGATCTTCCTTGAAGATCTGAAAGATACGGTGACGCTACGGGATAAGTTATGGATCCTCACTCACCTGCTGATACCGCGCCGTGCGATGCTGGCACAGCAGCCGGAAGATGCAGCGATGGTGCTGTTTACTTCCGGTTCGGAAGGCCAGCCGAAAGGGGTGGTTCACTCGCATAAAAGCCTGCTGGCAAATGTCGAACAGATCCGCACCGTTGCCGATTTCACTCCGCGCGACCGCTTTATGGCGGCGCTGCCGCTGTTCCATGCGTTTGGTCTTACCGTCGGCATGTTTACGCCGCTGATGACCGGCGCTGAAGTGTTTCTCTATCCCAGTCCGCTGCACTACCGCATTGTACCGGAGCTGGTATATGACCGTAACTGCACCGTGTTGTTTGGCACCTCGACCTTCCTGGGTAACTATGCGCGTTTTGCCAATCCGTATGATTTTGCCCGCCTGCGTTATGTGGTAGCCGGCGCGGAAAAACTGCAGGAGCACACCCGTCAGCTGTGGCAGGACCGTTTTGGCATCCGCATTCTGGAAGGCTATGGCGTCACTGAGTGCGCGCCGGTGGTGGCGATTAACGTGCCGATGGCGGCGCGCCCGCACAGCGTTGGCCGTATTTTACCGGCGATGGATTCACGTCTGATTGCGGTGCCGGGCATTGAGCAGGGTGGACAGCTGCAGCTTCGCGGGCCGAATATTATGAAAGGCTATCTGCGCGTCGAGCGGCCGGGCATCCTTGAGGCACCGCAGGCCGATAATGGCGAAGGGCAGATGGAAGCGGGCTGGTACGATACCGGTGATATCGTCAGCTTTGACGAACACGGTTTCTGCCAGATTCAGGGGCGGGTAAAACGCTTTGCAAAAATCGCCGGTGAGATGGTGTCACTGGAAGCGGTGGAGCAGATTGCGTTAAAAGCTTCGCCTGAGAAGCTGCATGCGGCATCGATGAAAGCCGATGGTCAGCGTGGAGAAGCGCTGGTGCTGTTTACCACTGACAGCGAACTGACGCGCGAACAGCTGCAACGCGCCGCCCGTGAACTGGGCAGTCCGGAACTGGCGGTGCCACGCGATATTCGCTGTATGAAACAGCTACCGCAGCTGGGCAGCGGTAAACCGGATTTTGTTACCCTGCGTAAATTAGCAGAAGAAGAGGCGCAAGAGGCATGAGCAATACCCTGACCGACGAACAACCGCTGCTGTCGCGAGGCATGATGGCGGTGATCGCCGCCCAGTTTCTCTCGGCGTTTGGCGATAACGCGCTGCTGTTCGCCACGCTGGCGGTAATTAAAAATCAGCTCTATCCGGACTGGAGTCAGCCGGTATTACAGATGGTGTTTGTCGCCACCTATATCATCCTCGCGCCTTTTGTCGGCCAGATTGCCGACAGCTTTGCCAAAGGACGGGTAATGATGTTTGCCAATGGCCTGAAGCTGCTGGGCGCGCTGGTGATCTGCTTTGGTCTCAATCCGTTTGTTGGCTATGCGCTGGTAGGTGTAGGCGCTGCGGCCTATTCGCCTGCCAAGTATGGCATTCTGAGTGAAATCACCAGTGGCGAAAAGCTGGTGAAGGCCAATGGTCTGATGGAAGCTTCCACCATTGCCGCCATCCTGCTGGGGTCGGTGGCAGGTGGGGTATTAGCTGACTGGCACCTGCTGGCGGCGCTGATTGCCTGCGTGCTGGCCTACGGGCTGGCGGTGGCGGCTAACCTGCTGATCCCAAAACTGGCGGCGGCGCGCGCCGGACAGAGCTGGCATCCGTTAACTATGTCACGCAGTTTCTTCCATGCCTGCCGGGTGTTATGGCGCAATGGTGAAACCCGTTTCTCGCTGGTGGGCACCAGTCTGTTCTGGGGCGCCGGGGTAACGCTGCGTTTTCTGCTGGTATTGTGGGTGCCGGTGGCGTTGGGGATTACCGATCTCAGTACGCCGACCCAGCTGAATGCGATGGTGGCGATCGGTATTGTATTCGGTGCCGCAGCGGCGGCGAAGCTGGTGACGTTAAAAACCGTCGGGCGCTGTATGCCTGCCGGGGTTCTGATTGGCGTGGCGGTGGTGATTTTTGCCGTGCAGCACAGTCTGCTGAATGCATATCTGCTGCTGGTGATTATCGGCGTGCTGGGCGGCTTCTTTGTGGTGCCGCTTAATGCGCTGCTACAGGAGCGCGGTAAAGCCACGGTGGGCGCCGGTAATGCGATTGCGGTACAGAATCTGGGTGAGAACAGCGCGATGCTGATCATGCTGGGACTCTATTCGCTGGCGATTAAACTGGGCGCACCGCCGGTTGCCGCCGGGATCGGTTTTGGCGCACTGTTTGCGCTGGCGATTGCGATGCTATGGGGCTGGCAGTTAGCGCAGAAGAGAAAGGCGGTTTAAGTGGCGCGGGCGACGAGAACGCCGCCCCTATATAAGCCCACCGTTTCATGTAGGGGCGGCGTTATCGCCCCGGATATAATGGCGGCGTTATCGCCGCACGTGTTAATGCGCTATCAGGGAGCCGGATAGGTATAACGACGATGAATCGCTTCCAGCCCCTGCATCACCTCTTCATCCAGCGTCAGGTTGAAGCTGTCGATATTGATCTTCAGCTGTTCCAGCGTGGTGGCGCCTAATAAGGTACTGGCGACAAACGGTTGCTGACGCACAAAGGCCAGCGCCATCTGTGACGGATCCAGATTATGCTTACCGGCTAATGCCACATACTCGGCAATTGCCTGTTGCGACTGTTCGCCACTGTAACGGGTAAAACGACTAAACAGCGTATTACGCGCGCCAGCCGGTTTCGCGCCATTCAGATATTTCCCGCTCAGCGTACCAAACGCCAGGCTCGAATAGGCCAGCAGTTCGACGCCTTCATGCTGGCTGATCTCCGCCAGATTCACTTCAAAACTGCGGTTCAGCAGGCTGTAGGGGTTCTGAATGGTGACGATGCGCGGCAGCTCATGTTTTTCCGCCAGTTGCAGGTAACGCATTACGCCCCAGGCGGTTTCGTTAGACACGCCGATATAACGAATTTTACCGGCGCGTACCTGCTCGTTCAGCGCTTCCAGGGTTTCCAGCAACGTAACCGGCACGCTGGCGTCGCTGTATTCATATCCCAGCTTGCCAAAGTAGTTCGCCGGGCGCTGTGGCCAGTGCAGCTGGTAAAGATCGAGATAGTCGGTATTCAGACGTTTTAATGAAGCGTCCAGCGCCTCACGGATATTTTTACGATCCAGCGCCTGCTGCGGACGAATCGAGGCATCATTGCCGCGTGACGGCCCGGCGACTTTCGACGCCAGCACGATTTTATCGCGGTTGCCGCGCGCCTTGATCCAGCTACCAATATAGCTTTCGGTTAACCCCTGGGTTTCCGGGCGCGGTGGCACCGGGTACATCTCAGCAGTATCAATCAGATTGATACCGGAACTTAATGCCAAATCCAGTTGAGCATGGGCGTCGGCTTCGCTATTTTGCTCACCAAACGTCATGGTTCCTAACCCCAGCGTGCTGACTTCCAGTGTGCTATGGGGGATGCGGTGATATTGCATTTGCCGGCTTCCTTTTTTCATTATGGAAAGGTTAATTCCTGTTGCAGCTTTTTTGACTATAACCCGTGCTGGCGCAGAGGGGGAAGAGGGGATTTAACGGGAAATGCGCAGGTTAAGCCCGCCGCATCTCCGGAAAGAGTGCAGCAGGTAAAATTCAGGAGGATTAACGCTCGATGATGGTAGAGACTTCGTCACCGTTGATCTGCAATTCATGTCCCGACTGATCGACATATTTTACCAGCCCGGTATCTTTATCGATAACCGGTTTGCCATCGGTCATAATCATATTGCCGTCTTTCGTCGCCATCACATAATCACTGCTACAACCGCTTACCAGTAGCGCTACTGCGATCGCGGCTGTACTTAACATCCACTTCATCCATGCTCTCCCTCAGTTTTCTCTTCAGTTTACCAGTGTAGTAATAAACCATTTACTGTGGGACGTTAATCGCACGATTCTGAATTGCAATGGCGAGCACAACTCGCCATTGACAGGGATTACTGCGGTTTTTTCCGGCTACGCATCAGGTTCAGGCTCTCTACCGCCATGGAGAAGAACATGGCGAAATAAATGTAACCTTTTGGTACATGGATGTTAAAACTTTCCAGAATCAGGGTAAAACCGACCAGAATCAGGAATGCCAGCGCCAGCATTTTCACCGATGGATGGCGATCAACAAACTCACCGACCGCCCGGGCGGCAAACATCATTACGCCCACCGCGATCACCACTGCGGCCATCATAATAAACAGATGGTCAGAGAGGCCGACGGCGGTAATTACCGAATCGAGGCTGAAAATAATATCCAGCAGCATAATCTGCACGATGGCGCCAAAAAAGGAGTGCACATTGGTGTTATTTTCGCTTTCACCGCCCTCAATGGTTTCATGGATCTCCATACTCGATTTCCACAACAGGAACAGGCCACCAAACAGCAGAATCAGATCGCGTGCTGAAAAAGCGTGGTCCATCAGGGTGAACAGCGGGGTGGTCAGGCGAATAACCCAGGCTATCGACGCCAGCAGTCCTAAGCGCATCAGCATTGCGCCAGCCAGACCCAGGCGGCGTGCTTTGTTCTGTTGATGCTTTGGTAGCTTAGCGACAACCAGTGAAAGGAAGATAATATTATCAATACCAAGAACGATTTCCAGAATGGTCAGCGTTCCGAGCGCCAACCAGGCATTGGGGTCTGCAATCCAGTCAAACATTGTGCCAGCGTATCCTAAACGAAAGTTAAACGGCGATTATACCGATGATTGACAGCGGCGGGAAAACTTTAAAGTAAAAAGTGCCGTGCCAGCAGTGGGCCGGTAAAGGTTTTCTTCAGATAAAAGCCGCGCGGCAGGGTCATAATCGGCTGACCGTTTGCACCGATCCCTTCAGTCAGTGCTTTGCTGTTAGCAGCTTTAGGGCGAATTTGCAGCACTTCACCATGGCGTGCAGTGATACGCTCCACCTGACCAAGCACAATCATATCCATTAACTCTTCCCAGTCGCGTCGCAGCTGATCCTCTTCGGCGGCGCTCGGACTCCACAGCAGCGGCGCGCCGACGCGGCGTTCAGCCAGCGGGATGGCGCGATCGCCTTCAACCGGGATCCATAGCACCCGCGTCAGTTTGTGGCGCACATGGCTGTTGTGCCAGGTCACGCCGCTATTGCCGGTCAGCGGCGCCACGCAAACAAAGGTGGTTTCCAGCGGTCGTCCCAGGCTGTCTACCGGAATGGTTTTCAGTTCGATGCCGATGGCAGCGAAGTCCTGTTCGGGCTTACTGCCAGCGCTGGCGCCGAGATGGATCTCCAGCAGTGCGCCTACCCAGCCTTTATCCCGTTTCAGATCCGCCGGTATCGGCAACTGCGCTTTCAGGGCCAGTTCTGCCAGCGTAAAGCCAGCCAGCGCCTGCGCACGCGCCAGCAAGGTGGCTTCATCTTCCGGCGGAAGAATAGACGGAAAATCAACAGCCATAACAATTCCTGCGGTGAAGGTTAAAAAACAGTCAGTTATGACGCATAATAAATCACGCGCCCAGTCTGTTGTGTAAAACAGCAATAATAGCATGATTACTCATGCTTTTTTACCCTGCACGCCAGCCGCCACTTTTTGCCGTGTGGCGGGTTTTCCCATGTTGTCATCAACAATGAACAGGTTCTACCCCCCGGTTATCCACAGAAATGTGGGATAAGTCGCTTTTTAAAAGAATACTGTTTTGATTTACAGCCTTGACGACCCGCTTTTTTACGCGAACAGTGCATTTTGTGCGTAACTTATTGGCATAATCTGTGGATAAAAAGCTCAGCGTTCGATCTTTCACCAGTTACGAAAACAGGGCTATTTAGTGGAGCTTATTAAGCCGCTAAAGCCTGTGATCAACCTTATCATCGGATTGATTAATATAGGTTAATTCCTAAGGTTAAAAATCGTTTTTCTCTTGCCGCAAAAAGTTTTACCCGGTTATGTACCGAGTTCTGCACAAAGCTATCCACAGAAAACGTGAATAAGATCGCCCTTTTTTAGTCGCTCCTGTTTATAACTTTGCTGATATCTGTGAGTTATCCCATTGTTATCCGTTGTTCACAGCCGTAACCAGTGGTTTACCGCCTGTAAGGAGTATGAAACAATCAGAACATCCGAGTATTAGTTTGAGGTAGTCCGGTGATCGATGATGATGGCTACCGCCCGAATGTTGGTATCGTAATCTGTAATAAGCAGGGACAAGTGTTGTGGGCCAGGCGTTATGGGCAACACTCCTGGCAGTTTCCTCAGGGAGGGATTAATCCTGGTGAGACTGCGGAACAGGCGATGTACCGCGAACTTTTCGAAGAAGTTGGTTTACACCGGAAAGACGTCCGTATTCTTGCTTCTACCCGTAACTGGTTACGTTATAAGTTGCCAAAACGTTTGGTGCGTTGGGACACAAAGCCGGTTTGTATCGGCCAGAAACAAAAGTGGTTTCTTCTGCAGTTGATGTGTAATGACGCGGATATCAATATGCAAACCAGCAGCACGCCAGAGTTCGATGGCTGGCGCTGGGTGAGCTTCTGGTATCCGGTACGCCAGGTGGTTTCTTTTAAACGTGATGTTTACCGCCGCGTTATGAAAGAGTTTTCTGGTGTGGTAATGCCGTTGCAGGAGAGTTCTGTGCAGCGCAATGCGCCTGCTTATCGACGGAAAAGAGGTTAAGCCACGCAGATTATGCTCACTCAGTTGCGCGATATTGTTGAGAAAGTGGCGGGCGCTCCGCGCTTAAATGAGTCGCTGGAGATCCTGGTTAACGAGATTTGCCTGGCGATGGATATTGAAGTCTGCTCGGTGTATCTCGCTGACCACGATCGTCAATGCTACTACCTGATGGCAACGCGCGGGCTGAAAAAGCCGCGTGGTCGCACGGTTACGCTTGCGTTTGATGAGGGGATTGTCGGGCTGGTTGGCCGTCTGGCCGAGCCGATTAATCTCGCGGATGCGCAAAAGCACCCGAGTTTTAAATACGTGCCGGCCGTAAAGGAGGAACGCTTCCGCTCCTTCCTTGGCGTGCCGATTATCACCCGACGCCAGTTACTTGGCGTGCTGGTGGTGCAGCAGCGTGAACATCGCCAGTTCGATGAGAGCGAAGAGTCTTTCCTGGTTACCCTTGCCACTCAGATGGCAACCCTCCTTTCGCAGTCCCAGCTTCATCAGCTTTTCGGCCAGTTCAGACAGACGCGCATCCGTGCGCTGGCCGCAGCGCCAGGCGTGGCGGTAGCGCCTGGCTGGCTTGATACTACCCAGCCGTCGCTCGATCAGGTTTCCGCCGCGTCGACGCTGGACAGCCAGCGTGAACGCGAACGTCTGCTGCTGGCGATGGGTGAAGCCTCAAATGAGTTTCGCCGCTTCAGTAAACGTTTCACTGCCAGCGTGCAGAAAGAGAGTGCGGCGATCTTCGATCTCTATTCGCACCTGCTAAGCGATGCGCGGCTGAAAACCGATCTGTTTGCCGAAATTGATGCCGGTTCAGTGGCGGAGTGGGCGGTGAAAACCGTGATTGAGAAATTTGCCGCGCAGTTCGCCAGCCTGCAGGATAACTATCTGCGCGAACGCGCCGGTGACCTGCGCGTGCTGGGCCAGCGCCTGCTGTTTCACCTCGACGACAGCCTGCAGGGCACCAATGCCTGGCCAGAACGCTTTGTGCTGGTGGCCGACGAGTTAACCGCCACCACGCTGGCGGAGTTGCCGCAGGATCGTCTGGCTGGCGTGGTGGTGCGCGATGGCGCCGCCAACTCCCATGCCGCGATTCTGGCGCGCGCCATGGGCATCCCGACGGTGATGGGCGCCGATATTCAGCCGGAGCTGCTGAATAAACGCTTACTGATTGTCGATGGCTATCGCGGCGAACTGCTGGTTGATCCCGAGCCGGTGCTGGTGCAGGAGTATCAGCGCCTGATCAGCGAAGAGAACGAGCTGAGCAAGATGGCGGAAGATCTTGTTGAGCAGCAGGGCGCATTAAAAAGCGGCGAGCGCGTGCAGGTGATGCTGAATGCCGGTCTCAGCGCCGAACATGAGCAGGCGCTCGGCAGCTGGGTGGATGGCGTCGGCCTGTATCGTACCGAAATCCCGTTTATGCTGCACAGCGGCTTTCCTTCGGAAGAGGAGCAGGTGGCGCAGTATCAGGGCATGCTGCAACTGTTTCTGAATAAGCCGGTCACGCTGCGTACGCTGGATATCGGCGCGGATAAACAGCTGCCGTATATGCCGATTAGCGAGGAGAACCCCTGCCTCGGCTGGCGCGGCATCCGTCTGACGCTCGATCAGCCGGAGATCTTTCTGGTGCAGGTGCGGGCGATGCTGCGCGCCAATGCGGCGACCGGTAATCTGAGCATTCTGTTGCCGATGATCACCAGCATTGATGAGATCGACGACGCAAAACGCCTGATCGAACGCGCCGGACGCGAAGTCGAAGAGATGCTCGGTTACGTTATTCCGCAACCGCGTATCGGCATTATGATTGAAGTGCCGTCGATGCTGTTTATGATCCCGCATCTGGCCGGACGCGTCGATTTTGTCTCGGTTGGCACCAACGATTTAACCCAGTATCTGCTGGCCGTCGATCGCAACAATACCCGGGTGGCAAACCTGTACGACAGTCTGCACCCGGCGATGCTGCATGCCCTGCAGGGTATCGCTATCCAGGCGGAGCGTGCGGGCATTGAACTCTGTCTGTGCGGCGAGATGGCGGGCGACCCGATGTGTGTGGTGCTGCTGATTGGCCTCGGCTATCACCATCTCAGCATGAACGGGCGTAATGTGGCGCGGGTGAAATATCTGCTCAGCCATATCGATCGCGAAGAGGCGGAAAAGCTGGCGGAGAGCAGTCTGCTGGCGCATACCGCTGGCGGCGTTCGTCAGCAGGTAGCGGCTTTTATGGAGCAGCGCGGGCTGGGCGGATTGATTCGTGGCGGACGTTAAGCCGCTGCGAAACAAGGCTTTATTAAAGTTTACACGTTCTGGCCCCCGCATTAATTCGGGCTGTGATATGATTCGCAGCCTTAATTATCTGTGGTTTATGGCCGCAAGGCGGCAACAACGCTGCGGATAAGCGCCTGTGCGCACTGGTATAATCATTCAGCCGCCCCCCGTTCAGGGCAAAAATTTATGGTGAAAGATGAATAACGGCTATCTGGCTTTCCCTCAATTCGACCCGGTGATCTTCTCTGTCGGGCCGGTTTCCCTTCACTGGTACGGCCTGATGTATCTGGTGGGTTTCGTCTTTGCTATGTGGCTGGCGGTGCGCCGGGCCAATAAACCTGGCAGTGGCTGGACCAAAGACGAAGTCGAAAACCTGCTGTATGCCGGTTTCCTCGGCGTGTTCCTCGGTGGTCGTATCGGTTACGTGTTGTTCTACAACATGCCGCTGTTCCTCGATAATCCCCTCTACCTGTTTAAAGTCTGGGATGGCGGCATGTCATTCCACGGCGGTTTGCTGGGCGTGATCGGCGTAATGCTGTGGTTTGCGCACCGCACCAAACGCAACTTCTTCCAGGTGTCGGATTTTATCGCGCCGCTGATTCCGTTTGGCCTCGGCGCGGGTCGCCTCGGCAACTTTATTAATGGCGAGCTGTGGGGCCGTGTGGCGCCGGATCTGCCTTGGGCAATGCTGTTCCCCGGCTCGCGTGGCGAAGACGTGGCGCTGGCGGCAACCCATCCGCAGTGGCAGTCGCTGCTGGCCACCTACGGTGTACTGCCGCGTCATCCGTCGCAGGTTTACGAACTGCTGCTGGAAGGGATTGTGCTGTTTATCATTCTTAACCTGTTTATTCGTAAGTCGCGCCCGATGGGAGCCGTCTCCGGCCTGTTCCTGATCGGCTATGGCGCTTTCCGCATCTTTATTGAGTTCTTCCGCCAGCCGGACGCGCAGCTTGGCCTGTTCGATGGTGTGATTAGCATGGGTCAGATTCTGTCGGTGCCGATGATTCTGGCCGGTGTGATAATGATGATTTGGGCGTACCGTCGTCGCCCGCAGCAACAAATTTCGTGAGGAAAAATGAAACAGTATCTGGATTTAATGCAGAAAGTGCTCGCTGAGGGCACAGCGAAAAACGATCGTACCGGAACCGGCACGCTGTCGATTTTTGGCCATCAGATGCGTTTCAACCTGCAGGAAGGTTTTCCGCTGGTCACTACCAAACGCTGCCATCTGCGCTCCATTATCCATGAGCTGCTGTGGTTTTTGCAGGGTGATACCAATACCGCTTATCTGAAAGAGAACAAAGTCTCTATCTGGGATGAGTGGGCGGATGAGAACGGTGATTTAGGCCCGGTATACGGTAAGCAGTGGCGCAGCTGGGGCGCGGCGGATGGTCGTCAGATTGACCAGATCAGCAAAGTGCTGGAACAGCTGAAGCAGGACCCGGATTCCCGCCGTATTATCGTCTCGTCGTGGAACGTTGGTGAGCTGGATCAGATGGCGCTGGCGCCGTGCCACGCTTTCTTCCAGTTCTATGTTGCCGATGGAAAGCTCTCCTGCCAGCTGTATCAGCGCTCCTGCGATGTGTTCCTTGGCCTGCCATTCAATATCGCCAGCTATGCGCTGCTGGTGCATATGGTGGCGCAGCAGTGCGATCTGACCGTCGGTGATTTTGTCTGGACCGGTGGTGATACCCATCTCTACAGCAACCATCTGGAACAGACCGATCTGCAGCTGTCGCGCGAGCCGCGTCCGTTGCCGAAGCTGGTGATTAAGCGTAAGCCTGCATCGATTTTTGATTACCGTTTCGAAGATTTCGAGATTGAGGGTTACGATCCCCACCCGCCAATTAAAGCGCCGGTAGCGATTTAACTAACGGTTGCGGTGGTCAGTTTGCTGGCCACCGCATGGTTTATGATGTACCCGGTACAGAAAATGTCGGGGCAAGGCGGACATTTATTGTACGCGAATTAAACGTTTATCATTGTCCGGTTGATAGACGCTATCATGAAACCCTATGACAAAATAAACCTTCTGCCCGGGTATATTCTTGATGGTAAGTAACAGATTTTTTTCAATACAGTTATCCTGGCTTTCCATATCTTTAAAGCACAGCAAATCTTGTTTATAGCTCTGATCGTAATTGAGATACCCTTTGCCGGCAGCCCACACCGAAACATCAAAGTTTCCTGACTCTGAAGGCGCGGGGATATGGTATTTCTCCCGGAACTCCTGCTGATGATCTAACCACCAGTTAACTTTTGCTTTGTCAGTAAAAGGAAGGTGGTCAACTATCACATAGCTAAAATCATTGTGGTAATGAACGCCGATGACGTTGACAGGACGAAGGCTCCAGAAGTAACAGGCAGCCATCAGCAGGATGCTTGCTGATAACATAGTCTTACCAGACCTTTTCATTTTTATATTCTTCAATCTCAATTTCTGCACTGTTTGCCGCAATCAGTTCAGTTTCATACGTCATAAGACATCCTTGTCTGTTTATCCTGGCGTCGAGTCAGTGGCCGATCCGGAAGCAGGATCACAGCGCTATGTGACTGGCTGCAAACGGGTAAATCTTATTTCGCGCCATGCCGATAAGTACGTCAATGCTGCTCGTATCCTGCCATTGTTTACTTCACATTATCTGCAATGAAAACAAAAAACTCACAAGGCTATACCTTGCCGGAACTGCTTATCGTGCTGATGATTGCTGGCATCCTTGGCGTCAGCGCGATGGCCGGCTGGGTACGCTGGCAACAGCAGCAGCGACTGGCGGAGACCGCACAGCAGATCCAGCATTTCCTGCACCAGCTGCGTGCCTGGGCTAACTGGCACAACAGCGAACAGGTGCTGTGGCTGAAGCCGGGAGCACGCTGGTGTCTCGGCAGTGGCGTGATGCCCGCCGGAGCTTGTGAAAGCGGGCGACGCGACCAGCTGATCGCGCCCCATGCCGATGTTCAGCTGCTGAATCTCACTCAGGGGATGGGGTTCTATGGCAAACGAAATGTGGCGCGGGCGGGCAATATCGAATTTGCCAATGGCGCGGGCAACTGGCGGATTATTGTCTCCGCGCGGGCGCGTATCCGCCTGTGTAAAGCTGAAGAACAGGGAAACTGCCAGTGAAAACGCAAGGATTTAGCCTGATTGAAATGCTGATCGTTATGGCGCTCAGCGGGGTGTTAATGCTGGGAGCCATGCGGTTGTTGCCACAGCTTCAGGGGCAGAATATCCGGCTGATGGCGCAGTTACATCTTGAGGAGGAGCTACAGCAACTGATGATGACGCTGGAGAAAGCGCTGCGCCGCGCCGGTTACTGCAATGGCCAGTGTAGCGGCGAGGGGTTGCAGATTGCTGATAACGGACGCTGCATACTCATCAGATGGGATGAAAACAGTAATGGCCGCTGGGAAGAGCCTGCTCATGCGGAAAGCGAATTTTATGGTTACCGTTTACGTAATGAGAGCTTCGAGATGCAGCGCGGCGTCAGCAGTTGTGAGGGCGGCGGCTGGGAGCGCCTTACCGACCCGCAGGCCGTCACGCTGACCCAGTTTTATGCGTTGCGTGATAACCGCACGATTAAACTTAGATTAAGTGGTTATCACCCGGCCTCGCCTGCGCGCGCGGTGACGCTGGAACAGTGGGTAAACGGAATGAATTTGCCATGAGCCAACAACAGGGAAGCGGGGTATTGAGTATGGTGGTGATGATCTTACTACTGGGAACGGCGCTGCTGCATGCCACGCGTCAGCAGCTTGCGGCTTCGTTGTCGCTGGTGGCCCACGAGCGGCGGCATATTATCGATTTTTATGCAGCGCAGGGCGCGCTGGCATGGGGCAGTCAGCTGTTATGGTCAGAAAACAGCGGCTGGCAGTGCCAGACGGAACCGCAGCAGCAGTGGCGTGCCTGCCTGAATGACGCTAATGCCCAGCGCGGATTGTTGCGTGGCGAACATCTTAATGACGCCGGGCCTGCATTAACCCTCTGGCGCTGGGTGCAGCCTGATGCGGCCGTGCAGGGGCGCGTACTGCCGTTGGCCCACGGCTGGATTGATTTCTGCCCGCTTAACGATGCGGCGGAGTGCGATCCTGATGTTCACTGAGCGGCAGCAGGGTTTCAGTCTGGCGGAAGTGCTGTTTGCCCTGCTGCTATTTAGCCTCAGTTTAACCGCATTGTTGCAGTACCAGCGGGTACTGACGTCCGGCTTTGCCCAGCAGTGGCAGCAGCGTCAGGCATGGCGCAATGCCGCGCAACGTATTGAGGGGCATATGGTCGATGGCTGGCAGACGGAGCTGCTGGCGCAGCCCGGGCCTGGCGGTTGTCAGTTACTGAGCGCGCAGGCGCGCGGACCACTGGGACGTGAAGCGCAGCTGACGACGCTGCGTTGTGACCCCTGATAGTATTGCACCGCGTAAATTGCGCGATCGCGCGTTTGCTTCGCGCTATATCCGGGTTACAGTGTCGACGCCAGCGCCGCGCATTAGCAGGATTGAACAGGAGCAACGATGTTTACGGTTTACCACTCCAACCAGCTTGATTTACTGAAATCGCTGGCGGCATATCATATTGAAAACCAACCGTTACGTGATCCTTTTCAGTCTGAAGTGGTGCTGGTGCAGAGTCCGGGAATGGCGCAGTGGCTACAGATGTCGCTGGCCGAGCATTTTGGCATCGCCGCCAATATTGAATTCCCGCTGCCCGCCAGCTTTATCTGGGATATGTTTGTACGCGTATTGCCCGATATTCCCAAAGAGAGCGCCTTTAATAAAGCCAGCATGAGCTGGAAACTGATGACGCTGCTGCCGCAGATGCTGACGCGTCCCGAGTTTACTGCGCTGAACCACTATCTTACCGACGACGATGATAAACGTAAGCTGTTCCAGCTGGCGGCACGTGTCGCCGATCTGTTTGACCAGTATCTGGTTTACCGTTCTGACTGGCTGAACCGCTGGGAGAAAGGAGAGCTGCTGCTGGATATTGGGGAGGCTGAGCAGTGGCAGGCGCCGCTATGGGCAGCGCTGGTGGAATATACCCGTCAGCTGGCGCAACCGGAATGGCATCGCGCCAATCTCTATTCACGCTTTATCTCGCGACTGGAACAGAGCAGCGAACGCCCGGCTGGCCTGCCGGATCGGGTATTTATCTGCGGCATCTCAGCATTGCCGCCGGTCTATTTGCAGGCGCTTCAGGCGCTTGGCAGGCATATCGATATCCATCTGCTGTTCACCAATCCCTGTCGTCATTACTGGGGCGATATTCAGGACTATGGTTTTCTCGCCAGGCTGCAAAGTCGCCGTCGTCGTCATTTCCAGCAAAAGCGCGAGAGCGGACTGTTTCGCGATGCGGATAACGCCGCGTCACTGTTTGATGCCGCCGGTGAGCAGCAGCTAAGTAATCCATTACTGGCCTCGTGGGGCAAACTGGGCCGCGACAATCTGTTCTTACTGGCGCAGATGGAAGCGCAGGAGATCGATGCCTTTGTCGATGTCGCGGCCGATTCGCTGTTGCAGGCGGTGCAGCGCGATATGCTGGAACTGGATGACAACGCGGTTATCGGTATCAGCGCCGGGGAACTGGCAACCAGCGAGCAGAAGCGTCTGTTGCAGCTGCAGGATCGATCCATTGCCCTGCATATCTGCCACAGCCCGCAGCGTGAAGTGGAAGTGTTGCAGGATCGTCTGCTGGCGATGATGGCGGATAATCCTGAACTCTCGCCACGCGACATTATTGTGATGGTCGCCGATATCGATGCCTATACGCCGTTTATTCAGGCGGTATTCGGCAATGCCGCCAGTGAGCGTTTTCTGCCGTTTGCCATCTCTGACCGTCGCGCCAGTCAGGCGCATCCGTCATTGCAGGCCTTTCTCAGCCTGCTCAGCCTGCCGGACAGCCGCTTTGCCAGCGAAGAAGTGCTGGCGCTGCTGGAGGTTCCGGCGCTGGCGGCACGCTTTAATATTGATGAACCGGGCCTGCGTCGTCTGCGCCAGTGGGTAGCGGAATCCGGTATTCGCTGGGGACTGGATGACGATAACGTGCGCGATCTGGCGCTGCCCGCCACCGGTCAGCACACCTGGCATTTCGGTATTACGCGCATGCTGCTGGGTTACGCTATGGAGAGTGAGTCCGGCGACTGGCAGGGCATCTTGCCCTACGACGAATCAAGCGGCCTGATTGCCGAACTGGCCGGCAACCTCGCGGAGCTGCTGATGCAGCTAAACCAGTGGCGTCAGCGTCTGTCGCAGGCGCGTGAGCTGGAAGCCTGGTTACCGCAGTGTCGCCAGCTGCTGGACGATTTCTTTGTCGCAGATGCCAATACCGAAGCGGCACTGGCGCTGATTGAAGAGCAGTGGCAGCAGGCGATCACTTTTGGTATTCAGGCGCAGTATCAGCAGGCAGTGCCGCTGACGCTGCTGCGTGATGAGTTGTCGTCGCGTCTCGATCAGCAGCGCATCAGCCAGCGCTTTCTCGCCGGACCGGTCAACTTCTGTACCCTGATGCCGATGCGTTCAATTCCGTTTAAGGTGGTATGCCTGCTGGGGATGAATGATGGCGTCTATCCACGTACTCTGCCGCCGCTGGGTTTTGATTTAATGAGTCAGCAACCGCGTAAGGGCGACCGCAGTCGTCGCGATGACGACCGTTATCTGTTCCTTGAAGCGCTGCTGTCGGCGCAGAAACAGCTGTATATCAGTTATATCGGTCGCTCAATTCAGGATAATTCAGAACGCTATCCATCGGTACTGGTCAGTGAGTTAGTGGATTATATTGCGCAAAGTTTTTGTCTGCCCGGCGATGAAAAACTGGATGTCGACCGCAGTGCGCAGCGGGTGCGGGAGCATCTGCAACATCTGCACAGCCGCATGCCGTTTGCCGCCGAAAATTTTGCGCCGGATGCCGAGTATCAAAGTTTTGCCGCCGAGTGGCTGCCCGCGGCCAGTGGCAGTGGCGAACCGCATCCGCCATTTATGCAGGCGCTGCCCGTACAGGAACTGACGGAACTGAATTTCGATCAGCTGGTGCGCTTCTGGCGTCATCCGGTTCGCGCTTTCTTTAGCATGCGACTGGGCGTTGGTTTCCACCTTGAAGAGAGCGAACTGCCTGACGCTGAACCGTTCGAGCTCGACAGCCTTGGCCGTTACCAGATTAACGCGCAGCTTCTCAATGCGCTGATTGACGGCAAAGATGGCGATCAGCTGTTTGCTTATCATCGTGCGGCGGGCGATCTGCCTTATGGCGCCTTTGGCCAGCTGTTCTGGCAGGCACAGCGCGATGAGATGGTCACGCTGGCGGAACAGGTGCGTGAACAGCGGCAGAGCAGTGAAAGCTGGGAGATTAATCTGCAGATCGGTGAGGTGCAGCTTAGCGGCTGGCTGTCGCAGGTGCAGAGCGATGGTTTACTGCGCTGGCGTCCGGGCGTACTGAATTTTAACGATGGCCTGACTTTGTGGCTGGAACATCTGGTGTATTGCCGGATGGGCGGCACGGGTCGCAGCCGCATGTACGGGCGTAAAGAGAGCCAGTGGGCCTTCGATGCCATTGATCCTGAAGCGGCAAGCGAATGGCTGACGCGTTTTATCGACGGCTATCGACAGGGCATGTCGGCGCCGCTATTACTGCTGGCGAAAACCGGCGGCGCCTGGCTGGCTGCCAGCTATGACGAGAAAAGCGATTCCCTGTTGCTGGATGATGCCACTCAGGCGAAAGCGCGGGTAAAACTGTTGCAGGCCTGGCAGGGTAATTATCAGCTGGAAGGCGAGGGGAGCGATCCTTATCTGCAACGACTGTTTCGCGTACTGGATGAGGAGCAGGTGCGACATATTTGCCGTGAAGCAGAGAGCTGGTTGCTGCCATTACTGCGCTTTAACCAGAGCTGAGTTCGCGGTATCTGCCCGGCAGAGCCGCAGCGGCAACTTCAATTACTCCAGGTATGGTGTTACTTTGTAACAGACTTACTTTTTTGTGGTACTTATTTTTTGTGGCGTACACACAGGCGCTATTGTTGAGGGGTTTGAATGCGTAAGCACGTTGTCTGGATCACGAGTCTGTTTATTTGCTTTACCTTCTGGAGTCATTTTTCGCAGGCAGCGAACGGCTGGCAACCGATGGCCGAAACTATCCGCAAAAGCGAAAAGGACCCGCGTCAGTACCAGGCAATCAAACTGGAAAATGGTATGACGGTACTGCTGGTATCCGACAAGCTGGCGCCCAAATCCCTGACCTCACTGGCGGTGCCGATCGGCTCACTGGAAGATCCCGATAATCAGCTGGGGCTGGCGCATTACCTCGAACATATGGTGTTAATGGGCTCAAAGCGTTACCCGCAGCCTGATAACCTTGCTGAATTCCTCAAAAAGCATGGCGGCAGTCATAATGCCAGTACTGCCTCGTATCGCACCGCTTTCTATCTGGAAGTGGAAAATGATGCGCTGGAACCGGCTGCCGATCGTCTGGCGGATGCGATTGCCGAGCCGCTGCTGGATACGGTAAATGCCGATCGCGAACGTAATGCGGTGAATGCGGAACTGACCATGGCGCGTTCCCGTGACGGGTTGCGGATGGCGCAAGTGGGGGCGGAAACTCTGAACCCGCAGCATCCGAGCGCCCGCTTCTCCGGCGGTAACCTCGAAACCCTGCGTGATAAGCCTGACAGCAAACTGCATGATGCACTGACCGCGTTTTATCAGCGCTACTACTCGGCCAATCTGATGAAGGCGGTGATCTACAGCAATAAATCGCTGCCGGAAATGGCGCAGATCGCGGTGAAGACCTACGGGCGTGTCGCGAATCGTCAGGCCAGCGTGCCAGAGATTACGGTGCCAGCGGCGACCGAAAAGCAGAAAGGTATTATCATTCACTATGTGCCTGCTCAGCCGCGTAAGCAGTTAAAAATCGAATTCCGCATTGATAATAATAGCGATAAATTCCGCAGTAAAACCGATACGCTGATCGGCTATCTGATTGGCAACCGCAGCAAAAATACCCTGTCCGACTGGTTACAGAAAAGCGGCCTGGCGGATTCGATCAGCGCGGGCGCTGATCCGGTGATCGATCGTAATGGCGGGATCTTTGCCATTTCGGTTTCTCTGACTGATAAAGGACTGGCGAATCGCGATCAGGTGGTGGCGGCGGTATTCAGCTATATCAATATGCTGCGCAAAGATGGCGTCGATAAACGTTATTTTGATGAAGTGTCGCATGTGCTGGATCTCGATTTCCGTTATCCGTCGATCACCCGTGATATGGACTATATCGAATGGCTGGTGGATACCATGCTGCGTGTGCCGGTAGAGCATACACTGGATGCGCCTTACATCGCCGATCAATACGATGCGGCGGCGATCGAAAAGCGTTTGCAGGGCATGACACCAGAGAATGCACGGATCTGGTATATCAGTCCGAATGAGCCGCACAATAAGAGCGCCTATTTTGTGGAAGCGCCTTATCAGGTCGATAAAATCACCCCACAGCGCTTCGCTGACTGGCAACAGCAGGGGGAAGCGATTGCACTTTCACTGCCGGTGCTTAACCCCTATATCCCGGACGATTTCAGCCTGATCCCTGCCGGCAAAAAAAGCTGGGAACATCCACAGGAGTTGATCAATGAGCCTGGCCTGCGCGTATTTTATATGCCGAGCCAGTTCTATGCTGATGAGCCAAAAGCCAATATCACCCTGGCGCTGCGTAATAAAGCCTCGATGAATGACGCGCGTAGCCAGGTGTTGTTTGCGCTGAATGACTATCTGGCCGGTGTGGCGCTGGACGAACTGAGTTCGCAGGCGTCGGTGGGCGGCATCAGCTTCTCGACTTCCGAAGACGACGGCGTGATGTTTAGCGCCAGTGGTTTCACCCAGCGCCTGCCGAAGCTGCTGAAAACTCTGCTGGCAGGCTACGCCAGCTTTACCCCGGATGAGGCGCAGCTGGAACAGGCGAAGTCATGGTATGCCGAGCGTCTGGATTCGGCGGATAAAGGTAAGGCGTTTGAACAGGCGATTCAGCCGGTACAGATGTTGTCGCAGCTTCCTTATACTGAGCGCAGCGAGCGTCGTAAGTTATTGTCGTCGATTACGGTGAAAGAGCTGCTTGCGTACCGTAAGCAGCTGCTGGAAAACGCCACGCCGGAAATGCTGGTGGTGGGCAATATGACGCCGGATGCGGTCAGTACACTGGCGCGTGATGTGCGTGACCAGCTGAAGTGTAGCGGTGAGAACTGGTGGCACAGTGAATATGTCGCGGTTGATAAGCCGATGCTGGCGAATATTGAAAAAACCGGCAGCAGCACGGATTCGGCGCTGGCGGCGGTTTATATTCCAACCGGCTATGCTGAACATCAGAGTATCGCCAGCAGCGCGATGCTCAGCCAGATTGTACAGCCATGGTTCTATAATCAGCTGCGTACTGAAGAGCAGCTTGGCTATGCGGTATTTGCCTTCCAGATGCCGGTCGGGCGTCAGTGGGGCATCGGTTTCCTGTTACAGAGCAACAGCAAGCAGCCGGCATACCTGCTACAGCGCTATCAGGCATTTTATCCAACCGCGGAAAAACGTCTGCGCGCGATGAGCAAAGACGATTTTGCCCAGTATCAGCAGGCGATGATTAATGAACTGAAACAGCGGCCGCAAACGCTGGATGAAGAGGCCGGGCGTTTTACCAAAGATTTTGACCGCGAAAACTACCGTTTTGATACCCGTGACAAAGTGATCGAGCAGGTTAAGCTGCTGACGCCAGAGACGCTGGCGGACTTTTTCCATAATGCGGTAATGAAACAGCAGGGCCTGGTGCTGATGTCGCAAATCTCCGGTACCCAGCATGCTAAACCGGACTATGCCCAAGGCGAAGGCTTTAAAACCTGGGAAAATGTCTCCAGCCTGCAACAAATTTTACCGGTAATGAGTGAGAAAAAATGAGTGATCCGATTCCGCAGCGCCTTGACCCCTTAACCCTGCCGCTGGCGGGTGAGCGGCTGATTGAGGCTTCTGCGGGAACCGGTAAAACCTTTACCATTGGCCTGCTCTATCTGCGGTTGCTGCTGGGGCTCGGACAGCAGGCGGCGTATCCGCGTCCGCTGTCGGTAGAGGAGATACTGGTGGTAACCTTTACCGAGGCCGCCACTGCCGAGCTGCGCGGGCGTATTCGTAGCAATATTCATCAGCTGCGTATTGCCTGTGTGCGCGGCGCCACTGATGATCTGATGCTGCAACAGCTACTGCTGCAAATCGACGATCTGCAACAGGCGGCGTCAATGCTGCTGGCGGCGGAGCGGCAGATGGATGAGGCGGCGATTTTCACCATCCATGGTTTCTGCCAGCGTATGCTGAATCTTAATGCTTTTGAATCCGGCATGCTGTTTGAACAGCAGCTGATCGAGGATGAGCATACGCTGCGCCGTCAGGCGACCGCCGATTTCTGGCGTCGTCACTGCTACCCGTTGCCGCTGTCGATTGCGCAGGTAGTGGCGGCGGAGTGGAGTGGGCCGGATGCGTTGCTGTCAACGCTGTCGCCCTGGCTACAGGGTGAATCACCCACGCTGAAATATCCGCCGGCACTGGATGAGACGCTGAGTGAACGCCATGCGAAGCTGATTGCCCGTATCGATCAACTGAAAGCGCAATGGCGGGCGGCTGCGGCTGAACTGCATGCGCTAATCAGTGATTCTGGCGTCGATAAACGTAGCTACAGCAGTAAACATCTGCCGAACTGGCTGGAGAAAATCGGCCAGTGGGCGGAAGAAGAGACGCAGACCTACACGGTGCCAAAGGATCTGGAGCGTTTTGCGCAGAGCACGCTGGATGAGAAGACCAAAAAAGGTCAGGCCCCGCGGCATGCCTTGTTTAGCGCGGTTGAGCTGTTTCTGGCGGAGCCGCTGTCGCTGCGTGACCTGGTAATTGCCCGGGCGTTACAGGAGATTCGTTTTGCCACGCGGCGGGAGAAGCGACTGCGTGCGCAGCTGGGCTTTGATGACCTGCTTAGCCGGTTTGACGAGGCGTTGCAGCAGCCCGGCGGGCCGTTGCTGGCCAGCACCATCCGTAACCGCTATCCGGTGGCGTTAATCGATGAATTCCAGGATACCGATCCGCAGCAGTACCGGATTTTCCGCACGCTGTATGTCGGGCAGCCGGAAAGCGCGCTGCTGCTGATTGGCGACCCGAAACAGGCGATCTATGCGTTTCGTGGCGCGGATATTTTCACCTATATGAAAGCGCGTTCCGAAGTGAGTGCGCACTATACGCTGGACACTAACTGGCGCTCCTCGCCGCCGATGATTGCCAGTGTTAACCGGCTGTTTTCGCGGCTGGACAATCCGTTTTTATTTCACGAGATCCCCTTTCTGCCGGTACAAGCCGCAGCGCCCAACCAGGCGCTGCGTTTTACTGTAGAGGGGCAGCAGCAACCGGCGTTGCGCTTCTGGTTGCAGCCGGGCAGCGGCGTTGGCGTCAGTGAGTATCAGCAGTATATGGCGCGTCAGTGTGCTGCTGAGATCCGTCACTGGCTGAGCGCTGGGCAGCAGGGGAAAGCGCTGATCGGCAAAGGCGAACAGATGCGCGCGGTGCAGGCATCGGATATCACCATTCTGGTACGCAGTTATGGTGAAGCGGCTGTGATGCGCGAAGCGCTGAACGGCCTGAATATTCCTTCAGTTTATCTCTCCAATCGCGACAGCGTGTTTTCCACCCCGGAAGCGCGGGAACTGTTATGGCTGTTGCAGGCGGTGCTGGCGCCGGAGCAGGAGCGTACCCTGCGCAGCGCGCTGGCGACCAGCATCCTCGGGCTGGATGCGCCTGCCCTCGATAGTCTGAGTCAGGATGAACGCGCCTGGAACCGGCTGGTGGATGAGTTCGACCGTTATCGCCAGCACTGGCTGAAGCGCGGTGTATTGCCGATGCTGCGTGAACTGATGGTGAAGCGCCATATTGGCGAAAATTTGTTGCTGTCCGCCAGTGGCGAGCGTCGGCTTACCGATCTGCTGCATCTTGGAGAGCTGTTGCAGGAAGCGGCGACCCAGCTCGACAGTGAACATGCGCTGGTGCGCTGGCTGGCGCAGCAGATTGCGCAGCCTGACAGCCAGGCCTCTAATCAGCAGCTGCGGCTCGAAAGCGATCGCCATCTGGTGCAGATTGTCACCATCCATAAATCCAAAGGGCTGGAATATTCGCTGGTGTGGTTGCCGTTTGTCGCCAATTTCCGTGAGGCGGCAAACGGCATTTATCACGATCGGCAAACCTTTCAGGCGCTGCTCGATCTGCAGGGTGATGAAGAGAGTCAGCAACTGGCGGAACAGGAGCGGCTGGCGGAGGATTTACGTCTGCTGTATGTGGCGCTGACGCGTTCCATCTGGCATTGCAGTATCGGTATTGCGCCACTGGTAAAGGGCAATCGCAAGAAAGAGGGCAGCAGCGATCTGCATAAAAGCGCCCTCGGCTTCCTGCTGCAACGCGGCGAGGAGGCTGACAGTGAGCAGTTGCTTGCGTTGTTACAGCAGCTGGATGGTGAAGAGATGGCACTGACCCGCGAAGAGGTTAGCGATAATACCCCCTGGCAGCCCGCATTAACGGATCAGCAACCGCTCAGCAGCCGGCAGGTTGGTCGCGCGTTGCGTGATGAGTGGCGCGTAACCAGTTACTCCGGTTTACAGCAGCATGGGCCCACTATGGCGCTCGATCTGACGCCGCGTTTTGATGTTGACGCTGCGGGTGAAGCGGGTCAGGTAAGTGAGCCAGCACTTACTCCGCACAGCTTTCCCCGTGGCGCATCGCCGGGCACTTTTCTGCACAGTCTGTTTGAAAATATCGATTTTACCCAGCCGCTAAACCGCGAATGGCTACAGCAACAGTTGCAGCAACAGGGCTACGATGAGATATGGCTGCCGGTACTGGAGCAGTGGGTCGAACGTATTCTGGCGACACCGCTGAATAACAGCGGCGTCAGCCTTAGTCAGTTGCAGCCGCAACAGATGCAGGTCGAACTGCAATTTTATCTGCCGATTAGCGCGCTGCTAAGCGCGCCTGCGCTCGACAAAGTGATGCGTCAGCATGATGCGCTGTCAGCACAGGCGCCTGAACTCAATTTCCAGCAGGTGCGCGGTATGCTGAAAGGCTTTATCGACCTGGTGTTCTGCTGGCAGGGGAAATATTACCTGCTGGACTATAAATCTAACTGGCTGGGCGACGAGAGTGCAGCCTATACCCCGCAGGCGATGGAGCAGGCAATGATCGCCCATCGTTATGATTTGCAGTATCAGCTCTATACGCTGGCGCTGCACCGATATCTGCGCCACCGGCTGGCGGATTATGACTATCAGCGTCACTTTGGCGGCGTGCTGTATCTGTTTTTACGCGGAGTCGACGGTAGCGCCAGTGAAAACGGCGTATTTCACACCCGCCCTTCCGGGGAATTTGTGACGGCGCTGGACCAGTTATTTGCCGGTAGCGCACAGGAGGCGACATGCTGACCGATCTGTTGCGCCAGGCGGTAGAGAAACGGCTGCTGCGTGCGCTGGATGTGCAGTTTGCGCGGATGCTGGCCGATGAATCGCAACCGGCGCTGATGCTGGCGGCGGCGTGGATCAGCGCCGAAGCCGGGGAGGGCCATGTCTGCCTGCCTTTGTCGCAACTAACGCAATCGGCGCTGTTTGCCGGACGTCATCCCGAACTGGCGGCGGCAATCTGGCAGGCGGCAGAAGCGCCCGATGACTGGCAGGCCTTGCTGTTAAACAGCGAGGCGGTTAGTGATGGCTCACTTGCGACCCCGCTGGTATTGCAGCAGCAGCGTCTGTACCTCAACCGGATGTGGCAGGGCGAAGGTAAAGTTGCGGCATTTATTGCTGCTGAACCTGCGCCTGAGCTTACCGATCGCAGTGTATTGCGTACGGTACTCGATCAGCTGTTTGGTCAGCAGCCGGATGACTGGCAGAAGATTGCTGCAGCGGTGGCGATAACCCGCAAGATATCGGTTATTTCCGGCGGCCCCGGCACCGGTAAAACCACCACGGTAGCCAAATTGCTGGCGGCGCTGATCCGCCTGACGCCTGGCCCGCTACGTATTCAGTTAGCTGCGCCAACCGGTAAAGCGGCGGCGCGACTGACGGAGTCGCTGGGCAAAGCGCTGCACGGGCTGGATCTCAGCAGTGATGAGCAGCAAAAATTTCCGGCAGAAGCCACCACCTTACACCGGCTGCTGGGCGCGCAGCCGAACAGCCAGCGTATGCGCTACCACGCGGGCAACCCGCTGCATCTTGATGTGCTGGTGGTGGATGAGGCATCGATGGTCGATTTACCGATGATGGCCAATCTGATTGCAGCACTGCCAAAGCAGGCGCGGGTGATTTTTCTTGGCGACCGCGACCAGCTGGCGTCGGTTGAGGCTGGCGCAGTGCTGGGTGATATCTGCCGCTGCGCCGAGGCAGGCTACAGCGTTGAACGTGCGCAACAGCTGACACAACTGACCGGCTGTCAGGTGGAAGGCCAGCGTGATGAACAGGCTTCGGCGGTACGCGACAGTATCTGCCTGTTGCGTAAAAGCTATCGTTTTGATCAGCAGTCGGGGATTGGTCAGCTGGCGCTGGCGGTTAATGCCGGTGATCTGCGAGCCGCTGATGCGGTATTCAGTGCCGGTTACCACGATATTGAACGTTATCCGCTTGCCAGCGCTGAAGATTATCAGCAGTTACTTAATGACTGTGTGGCCGGTTATCGTCCTTATCTGCAACTGGTTGCGCAGCAGGCGCCACCACAGCAGGTGATGGCGGCGTTTTCGCGCTATCAGTTACTCTGCGCATTGCGTGAAGGGCCATTTGGGGTGGTGGGGCTGAACGAGCGTATTGAACTGACGCTGCATCAGCGGCGACTGATCCAGCGTCCGCCAGTGGCCAGCAGCAAATGGTATGCCGGGCGTCCGGTGATGATCGCCCGTAATGACCGTGCCCTTGGCTTGTTTAATGGTGATATTGGCATTGCGCTGCATGATGAAGAGAATGAGTTAAAAGTGTTCTTTCCGCTGCCTGATGGCACCATCAAAGCGGTGCAGCCCAGCCGTCTGCCGCCGCACGATACCGCTTTCGCCATGACGGTACATAAATCGCAGGGATCGGAGTTTGAACATACCGCGCTGGTGATGCCCAACCATTTTCTGCCGGTACTGACGCGCGAACTGGTTTATACCGCGATTACCCGCGCCCGTGCGCGGCTGACGCTCTATGCGGATAATTCGGTCTGGAGTAAAGCGGTCAGGATGCGCACGCAGCGACGTAGCGGATTGCAGGAGCGGCTGGTCGGACGCTGAACGGGCTGTGGGCGGAACAATGTGACCACAGCCGTCAATATTACGCCTGTAAGCGTAATTGCTCTTTCAGCTGTTCAAGAATATGCAGGCATTCTGTAATCTTCGCCTGTTCTTTTGATGCGCGAATTCGCAGCGCCAGATTCCAGTTATTCAGTTCCCTGGCATTGTTCACCAGCCCTGAATCGGCCGCGATTCTGCCGCACTTTTCCAGCCATTGCGCCACTTCCGCCCAATCCCAGAGCGGTGACTGACCGGTGATTCGTTGAATCGGATTGGGGAAGTCACCTTTGCCACGTGTGCCGTCTTTCAGCATGGTGATTGCCTGGCGCGACAGGTCTGAAAGTTCCGCAATATCGCTCAGGCCGACAAGGGTTGAATCAACAGATTCAACACGTGCGCCGATATCAGCGCCTTCGATATCCCGAATGGCGGTTGCAATCGCACTGTTTAGCGAGGGGGCATCACGCTCAAACTCCAGATAGATGGCTTTGCCATAATAGCTAAGTACAGCGTCGTCACAACCCGCGGCAAAAAGCGCATCTTCATGGCCTGCTGTGTCGAGATTAATGCCGGATACCGTCAGAGTGAAGTTATAGAATGCCATGCTGGCTCCTGTTGCCTTTTAAGTTTAAAAGGCGGTAATAACCCCCGCCTTTGGGATAAACAAAAAAACTGACTTATTTTACGGTTGCAGTCATATCACTGTTAAGGCAGACATTTATTGATGTAACGAATGATTTGTCTGGCAAAGTGTTCAGGGTTTTTTGGTGTCGACCAGATACTGTGCATATGTTCGGTGTGCCCCGCAATGCCACAGCGAATTTTGCAGAACGGGTGAGCTTTGCTGCTGCACTCGACAATAATCCAGCCATTTGCTAATGCATGATCGATCGCTGCCTGAATGTCCTTATGTGGGTGCTTTTTCATTAGCCTCCGGTTGCGCTAATAATAGGCAGAGTGTGAACCTGTGTCAACGGTCAGTGATGCTGATGGTGTAGACCCTTTGTCGCACAAGCCACGCCAGTTACGGCAGACAGCCTGCAGCTGCCACCGGTGCGCTTAAATTACCCTATGGAGAAATTTGGTTTTTCGAGGAGGTTCAGAGAGTTATGTAAATTTTTTTCAGCAGCGTATCAGGGCGACAAGAATACCGCCCTGGCAGGGAAATCTAGCGTAAATCCGCCATCAGCACTTTGGAGCGACGCTGATAGTTATACATCTGCTTTTTACTCTCCGGCAGCACTTCAATATCAACCGGCGTAAAGCCGCGTTCCTGGAACCAGTGAATACTGCGGGTGGTCAGCACAAACAGCTTTTTCAGTCCCATCTGGCGCGCCTGTAGCGCTACTCGCTCTAACAGCGCTTCACCGCGTGATGAGCTGCGATAATCCGGATGCACCGCCACACAGGCCATTTCACCGATCTTCTCTTCCGGGAAGGGATAGAGTGCGGCACAGGCGATAGTCAGATTGTCGCGTTCGATAATCGTGAACTTGTCGATTTCCATCTCCAGCTGTTCACGTGAACGACGCACCAGAATTCCCTGCTCTTCCAGCGGGCGAATCAGTTCCAGAATACCGCCGATATCGTTAATGGTGGCGCGACGGATCTGCTCGGACGACTCCATCACAATTTGCGTACCAATACCGTCGCGCGAGAACAGTTCCTGCAACAGGGCGCCATCCTCCTGATAACTGATCAGATGGCTGCGACGCACGCCGCTGCGGCAGGCTTTCACTGCGCCACGCAGAAAACGTACCGTGCCGGAGAGGTAGTCGCCTTCCGTTTCCTGCGCTTCAATCAGCGCCTGTGCATCGTTGGGGAACAGTTCGGAGATAATATTGCCTTCATCATCCGTTACCCCTTGCTCAGAGCAGAAGCCGATCATCTTTTCTGCTTTTAACTTGATGGCAAGCTGGGTAGCCACCTCTTCTGAGGTAAGGTTAAAGCTTTCGCCAGTCACCGATACCGCCACCGGCCCCATCAGCACAATCGCGCCGCTATCGAGCTGACGATGAATCGCTTCTTCGTCGATACGGCGGATACGTCCGCTATGACAGTAGTCAACGCCGTCATCAATACCCAATGGCTGGGCAATAATAAAGTTACCGCTGACCACATTGATATGCGCGCCCTGTAGCGGCGTATTATTCAGGCTCATCGACAGGCGGGCGGTAATGTCCAGCTGTAAGCGACCGGCGGCCTGCTTGACCAGCTCTAACGAATGCGCATCGGTAACCCGGGTATGCTTATGATAAATCGGTTCGAGCTGATGTTCAGCCAGGTTGGCGTCAATCTGCGGACGCGCGCCATACACCACCACCAGGCGGATGCCGAGGCTGTGTAACAGGCCGATATCATTGACGATGCTGGAGAAGTTTTGGTGCTCAATCGCTTCGCCGCCGAGCATAATGACAAAAGTCTTACCCCGGTGCGTATTGATATAGGGAACGGTGTGGCGAAAACCCTGAACCAGTTCAGTACTACGTTCCTTCACGGCAAACCCTCTTTGCATGTTTATTCGAAATTTTTGTATTTTTATTCTTTTATCGCTTCTGATGCAAGAGGCAATTATCCTTAGTTATCACCAGCTACGTCATTTTAGTCCGGCTAATTCTCTGCATTTATTCGCTTTTTCCGGGTGACAGCGATTAACGGATTGGTTAAAGTTTTTGCCTTATTTTTCTTTTTGGCTGTTTTTTAGACATACCACAGTAATCTGGAGCGGCATGACCGAATCAAACTCTTTCCTCAGTCGACGCCGGTTGTTACAAAGCGCCGGCGCGGTTTGGCTGCTAAGCGTCAGTCCTGCTGGCTTCGCCGCCAGCAGTCATATCGTGGCGGTGCGCATCTGGCCCTCATCAACGTACTCGCGCTTAACGCTGGAATCGAATATCCCGCTTAAATATAAGCAGTTTGCCCTGAGTAATCCTGAACGTGTGGTGGTCGATATCGAGAATATCCACCTCAATAAGGTGCTGAAAGGGGTAGGCGAGCTGGTGCTGAATAATGATCCCTATATTAAAAACGCCAGGGTAGGGCAGTTTGACCAGCATACTGTTCGTCTGGTGCTGGAACTGAAGCAGAACGTCTCACCGCGCATTTTTACCCTGCCGCCAGTGGCAGGGATCAAAGATCGTCTGGTGCTGGATCTTTATCCGGTGCAGGGCAAGGTAGAAGACGATCCACTGCTGGCGCTGCTGGAAGAGTATAACCAGGGCGATCTGGAGCGATCGCAACCAGCAGAAGCGCCGTTACCGGGTAAAGCCGGACGTGATCGGCCGATTGTGATTATGCTCGATCCGGGCCATGGCGGTGAAGACTCGGGGGCGGTGGGCAAAAATAAAACGCGTGAGAAAGATATCGTGCTGAAAATTGCCCGCCGCCTGAAAGCGATGATCGACAAGCAACCCAATATGCGGGCTTATATGACACGTAATGAAGACGTGTTTATTCCGCTAAAAGTGCGGGTGGCAAAGGCGCGCAAGCAGCGTGCCGATCTGTTTGTCTCAATTCATGCTGATGCTTTTACCAGCCGTGCCGCACGCGGTTCATCGGTTTTTGCGTTATCGACAAAAGGGGCAACCTCAACGGCGGCGCGTTTTCTGGCGCAGACCCAGAACGAATCGGATTTAATTGGCGGCGTCAGTCGCAGTGGCGACCGCTATCTTGATCACACCATGTTCGATATGGTGCAAAGTCTGACGATTAATGACAGCCTGAAGTTTGGTAAAGAGGTGCTGTCGCGACTGGGCAAGGTAAATCATCTGCATAAGCGTACCGTCGACCAGGCTGGATTCGCAGTATTAAAAGCGCCAGATATCCCGTCGATTCTGGTGGAAACTGCGTTTATCAGTAATCTGGAAGAGGAGCGTAAGTTGCGTACCACAAAGTATCAGCAGCAGGTGGCCGATGCGATTCTGTCCGGAATAAAGGCTTATTTTGCCAGTGGCGCGGCGCTGGCCGGGAAATAACAGGTTGGGGCGGCAGAGATGTCGCTCCTGCCTGCAGAATCTGGCGAATGCCAGAAACAAAAAAACACCCGAAAGGGTGCTTTAATAGTGGTTGCGGGAGCCGGATTTGAACCGACGACCTTCGGGTTATGAGCCCGACGAGCTACCAGGCTGCTCCATCCCGCGTCCGATTGACTGTCGCTTCCGTCACGACAGGTACTTCTTTGTTTACTGCCTATTCGCCATCATGCTGCGAATTGGTTGCGGGAGCCGGATTTGAACCGACGACCTTCGGGTTATGAGCCCGACGAGCTACCAGGCTGCTCCATCCCGCGTCCGTGGAAGCGCACTATACTCTCCGCGCGTTTTGATGCAACCCATTTTTGCAGAAAATTGATTTAAATACCCGGTATTGACCAATTTGTCCGCCAGTTGCTGATTTGTTGCACAATGCGCCCGGTTCTTTTTTTTCCTGATGCATTTTAATCTGATTTCGCCTTTGCTAGGCTTCGGCATGGATCACTGGCGAGATAAGAGAAAGCAATGAAAGGATGTTGGTTAAAGTATGTAATCACCGGCGCGCTACTGGCGCTACTGGCGGGATGCTCGTCTAAACCCACTGACCGGGGACAACAATATAAGGATGGCAAGCTGGATCAGCCGCTGGAGCTGGTAAATCAGCCCAATGCCAAAGGACGTCCGGTTAATGGCCGCGACTTCTCCGATCAGGTTGGCGCGGTAAAAGTTGCTTCTCCGGGGATGTTCACTCGCCAGAACGGTACCTGGAGTGCAATCGAAGGCTGGTTGATGTCCGGTGGTGATACCCGTCAGCTGCGCCAGTTTGGTCTTGATGCTTTCCAGATGGAAGGGGTCGATAACTACGGTAACGTACAGTTTACCGGTTACTACACGCCAGTGATCCATGCGCGCTATACCCGTCAGGGTGAATTCCAGTATCCGCTGTACCGTATGCCACCACGCAGTAAAGGACGCCGGCTGCCAAGCCGTGCCGAAATCTACAGCGGTGCGCTTGATGAGCGCTATGTAGTGGGGTACAGCAATTCGCTGATCGATAACTTTATGATGGATGTGCAGGGCAGTGGCTACGTCGACTTTGGCGATGGTCGCCCGCTGATGTTCTTTGGCTACGGCGGCAAGAATGGTCACGGCTATCACAGTATTGGCAAGACATTGATCGATCGCGGTGAAGTGAAGCGCGAAGATATGTCGATGCAGGCAATCCGTAAATGGGCTGATGAACATAGCCCGGCGGAAGTGCGTGAATTGCTGGAAACTAATCCTTCATTTGTCTTCTTTAAGCCAGAGGATTTCGCGCCGGTGCGGGGCGCCAGCGCTGTACCGCTGGTGGCGAAGGCGTCGGTGGCGGCTGACCGCTCACTGATCGCACCGGGCACTGTGCTGCTGGCGGAAGTGCCGCTGCTGGATAATAACGGTAAATTTACCGGTAAATATGAGATGCGGGTGATGATGGCGCTGGATGTTGGCGGCGCCATCAAAGGCCAGCACTTTGATATCTACCAGGGAATTGGCGCAGAAGCCGGTCATATGGCGGGCTTCTTTAACCATTATGGCCGCGTCTGGGTATTACGCAGCGCGCCGGGCGCTGCCACCACGCTGTTCAGCAGTAACCAAAACGGCAATAATGGTTCAATGCTGACCAGCGCAAACCAGTAAACTGCCATCGGTGCGGGAGCCGAAAACGGCTCCCCTGCACTGTTTCAACTAACACATTGCACGGGCGGCGTTCTCGCCGCCCGTGCTGATGAATTGTACCATCCCGCTTTATCGATTCTAACCAGGGCAGATTCATGATTTCTCTTTCCGACGCCTGGCGCCAGCGCTTTGGCGGCACCGCACGTTTATATGGTCAGGATGCACTGCAGCTTTTTGCTGAGGCGCATGTCTGTGTCATCGGTATTGGCGGTGTCGGTTCATGGGCGGCAGAGGCGCTGGCGCGTACCGGTATCGGCGCGATTACCCTGATTGATATGGATGATGTTTGCGTCACCAATACTAACCGTCAGGTGCATGCGCTGCGTGACAATGTCGGTAAGGCGAAAACCGAGGTGATGGCGGAACGTATTCTGGCGATTAACCCGGAGTGCCGGGTGATTTGCGTTGATGATTTTATTACCGCAGAAAATACCGCTGAATTGCTGAGCGGCGGATTTAGCTATGTGATCGATGCGATTGACAGTGTGCGGCCTAAAGCGGCAT
The DNA here is from genome assembly GCF_017875465.1 of Winslowiella toletana. Taxonomy (NCBI): domain Bacteria; kingdom Pseudomonadati; phylum Pseudomonadota; class Gammaproteobacteria; order Enterobacterales; family Erwiniaceae; genus Winslowiella; species Winslowiella toletana. Next base: position 1,385,041 of record NZ_JAGGMQ010000001.1, on the reverse strand, counting down.
TGCTGGCATGGTGTCGCCGCAACAAAATGCCGCTGGTGACCACCGGCGGCGCTGGCGGGCAGATCGATCCAACCCAGATTCAGGTCGTGGATCTGGCGAAAACCATTCAGGATCCGCTGGCGGCTAAGCTACGCGAACGTCTGAAGCAGGATTTCGGCATCGTGAAAAACAGCAAGGGCAAGCTGGGCATCGACTGTGTGTTCTCTACTGAAGCGCTGATGTATCCACAGCCGGATGGCACGGTATGCGCCTCACGCAGTACCGCCGAGGGACCGAAAAAAATGGACTGCGCCGCCGGCTTTGGCGCTGCCACCATGGTGACGGCGACCTTTGGTTTTGTCGCCGTTTCTCATGTACTGAAAAAGATGATGGCAAAGGCGGCGCGGCAGGCGGTTTAAGCTACCGCGCGGCTGACGGCATCCGCCAGCGCCTGTAATCCACTGCTGCGCGAGCTGCTTAACTGCTGGCGCAGTCCCAGTTGATCAAATAGTGTCAGCGGATCCTGCCGCCGCAGCGCTGCGGCGGTTTGCCCTTCAATGGCGGTCAGCAGCACCGCCAGTAAGCCACGTACAATACGGCCTTCACTGTCACCATAAAAGTGCAGAGTGCCATCCTCCAGCAGCTGATGGCCAAGCCAGACACGGTTTTCACAGCCGCTCAGTTCAATTTCACTGTTTTTCAACTCTTCAGACAACGCAGGAAGTTGCTTGCCCAGTAAGATCAGCTGGCGATAGCGATCTTCCCATTGCTGAAAGGCGGAGAATGTCTCCAGCAGGCTTGTTACGGTAATTGATGCGCCAAATGGATGCGGCGCCAGCACGGCTGAAGTCATAATTAATCTGCCAGTAAGTGAAGAGCGGTGTGCATGGCGGCGATCAGGGTATCGACGTCCTGCAAGGTATTATAAGGGGCGAACGACGCACGCAGTGTACCGCTGATGCCCAGCGCCGCCATTAATGGTTGCGCGCAGTGCTGTCCGGCGCGTAATGCAATGCCGCTTTCGGCCAGCAGGGTCACCAGATCGCTGTGATGAATACCGACGATATCAAATGACAGTACGCTGGAGCGGCTGCTGCGAAAGCTGCGAAAGCCTGGCAGTTCCGCCAGACGCTCTTCGGCCAGACTCGCCAGGCCACAGCTCCACTGTTCGGCGGCGGCAATATCGATCTCTGCCAGCCACTCCAGTGCGGCGCTCAGGCCGATAACCCCGGCGACATTTGGCGTTCCTGCCTCAAAGCACCACGGGGCTGGCTGCGGCGTAAAACCAGTAAACGACACTTCCGTCAGCATTTTACCGCCGCCCTGCACCGGCTGCATTGCCGCCAGAAGCTCAGGTTTGCCGTACAGCGCGCCGATGCCCATCGGACCGTAGAGTTTATGTGCTGAAAAGGCGTAGAAATCGATATCCAGCGCCTGAACATCCGCCGGATGGTGAACGACACCCTGCGCACCGTCGATCATTACCTGCGCGCCGACGCTGTGCGCCAGTTCAGTTGCGCGTCTGATATCCGGGCAACCACCCGTCACATTGGACATTTGCGTGAGCGCCAGCAGACGCGTGCGCGGGCTGAGTAACTCAGGCAGGATTTCCATATCCGGCAGGCGATGTTCGTCCAGCGACCATTTCACGATGCGGGCGCCGGTTTGCTGCGCCAGCATCAGCCACGGCACCAGATTGGCGTGATGCTCTGCGACGCTGACAATAATCTCATCGCCCGGCTGCAATCGTGGACGCAGCCAGCTTTGCGCCACCAGGTTGATGGCGTCGGTGGTGCCGCGTGTCCAGACGATGGCCTGTGGTGATGGCGCGTTCAGCCACTGCGCTACCTGCTGGCGCGCATGTTCATAGCGCTCAGTGAGCTGGCGCGCCTCGGCAAACTGGCTGCGATGAACAGTACCAGCGCTAAGACTATAAAACTGACGCGTCGCCTCAATTACCGTTAGCGGTTTAAGGGCGGTAGCGGCGCTGTCCAGATAGACACCCGCATCGCTAAGCGCTGGAAACTGCTGACGAAACTGCGCCGGATTAAAAGAGTTCATACTGTTCTCGTCGTGATCTCACTGATTTATTACACCTGCGTAAGCACCAGGATATAACTGAATTCAACGCGTTAAACTGGCAAAGCGCTGAAAGCGCGTTATGCTAATTATTGCAAGGTTTAAGCTATTACCCGCATAAAGAGGCCGTGGCTTCCGAAGAAACTGCTTCTCTTCAGGCTCAGGCGGGTGGTTTATCGCAATGTATCTGTATGGAGATAGAAAAATGAAAAAACTCACCGCAGTACTGGCCGCATGTGCCCTGACGTTTACTCTGGCCGCCTGTTCCAGCAATTATGTGATGCACACCAATGATGGACGCACCATCGTTGCCGACGGTAAACCTCAGGTAGATTCTGATACCGGTATGATCAGCTACAAAGATGCGAATGGCAACAAGCAGCAGATCAATCGTACCGATGTTAAAGAGATGGTTGAAGTAGGGCAGTAAGCGACAGGCAAAAAAAAGCACCGCAATTTGCGGTGCTACATAATATCACTATGGACAGACAGGATAAATCTACAGGAATTAAATGGGTAGCCAGGCTACCTGATCTGAAAATCGTCAGATCAAATGCAAACACAACATCACGACCACAAGCCAAAAGCTCTCCAAAATTCCGCGATCTCTCACACAAATTCTGAACAACTTTTCGTTCCGGCTCTGGAAGTGCGGCAACTATAGGTATTTGCTGGAGCTTCCTCAACGGACAATTTATAATGTCTCGGATAAAAAAATCTAATACGTAACACTGCATTGCAGAGTTACGTCCGGTTGTTACAGAAAACATTGCGGAAACCATGTCAAAACGTCTTCCTCCCCTTAATGCACTGCGCGTTTTTGACGCAGCGGCGCGGCATCTCAGCTTTACCAAAGCGGCTGAAGAACTGTTTGTGACTCAGGCTGCAGTGAGTCATCAAATAAAATCTTTAGAGGACTTTTTAGGCCTCAAGCTGTTTCGCCGCCGTAATCGCTCGCTGCTGCTGACAGAAGAGGGGCAAAGTTACTATCTGGATATTAAGGAAATTTTCTCATCGATCAATGATGCCACCCGCAAGCTACAGGCGCGTAGCGCGAAGGGCGCATTGACGGTCAGTTTGCTGCCGAGTTTTGCCATTCAGTGGCTGGTTCCACGCCTCTCCAGTTTTAACTCAGCTTATCCGGGCATCGATGTGCGTATCCAGGCGGTTGACCGTGATGAAGAGAAATTAGCCGATGATGTCGACGTGGCGATTTTCTATGGTCGCGGCAACTGGCCCGGTCTGCGGGTGGAGAAACTTTACGCCGAATATTTACTGCCGGTCTGCTCGCCGTTACTGCTGACGGGCGATAACCCGCTAAAGGTTCCTGCCGATCTGGAAAAAGTCACGCTGCTGCATGATGCCTCGCGGCGTGACTGGCAGTCCTATACCCGTCAGCTGGGCCTGCAACATATTAATGTGCAGCAGGGACCGATCTTCAGCCACAGTGCGATGGTGTTGCAGGCGGCGATCCATGGTCAGGGAGTGGCGCTGGCCAATAATGTTATGGCGCAGACGGAACTGGAAGCCGGACGGCTGGTGTGTCCGTTTAACGATGTTTTAGTCAGTAAAAACGCTTTTTATCTGGTTTGTCATGACAGTCAGGCAGAACTGGGTAAAATAGCCGCCTTTCGTCAGTGGATTCTGGCAAAAGCTGCGAGCGAACAGGAGAAGTTTCGCTTTCGCTACGATCATTAATAATGGCGATGCGTGGTGTAAATACGGCGCATCCGGGTTGAGGATAGTTCGATGTCCAGTCGTGCAATGTTGATTTTTTCCGCTATTAGCGGATTTATCTTCGTGATGTTTGGGGCATTTGGTGCTCATGTTTTAAGCCGGTCACTGGGTCCGCAAGAGATGGCGTGGATTCATACCGGTCTGGATTACCAGGCGTACCATACACTGGCGATTCTCGGTCTGGCCGCAGCGATGCTGCGCCGGGCCAATATCTGGTTCTACTGGAGCAGCGCGTTTCTGGCGCTTGGCACCGTACTGTTTAGCGGCAGCCTCTATTGTCTGGCGCTGTCGCATTTAAAGATGTGGGTCTGGGTTACTCCGGTTGGCGGCTTCTGTTTCCTTATCGGCTGGGCATTGATGTTAACTGGCGCACTGCGTCTGAAGAAAAGGGCAGATCGCCATGAATAAAGTATTGTTGTATTGCCGCCAGGGTTTTGAAAAAGAGTGTGCGGCTGAAATTACCGCTAAAGCCACCCAGCGCGAAGTGTTCGGTTTTGCGCGAGTGAAAGATGACTCTGGCTACGTGCTGTTTGAGTGCTATCAGCGTGAAGATGCCGATAAGCTGATCCGGGAACTGCCGTTCAGCGAGCTGATTTTTGCGCGTCAGATGATTGTTGTCGGTGAACTGCTGCGCGATCTGCCACCGGAAGATCGTATTACGCCGGTGGTGGGGATGCTGACTGGCGCGATTGAGAAGGCAGGCGATCTGCGGGTCGAAGTGCCGGATACCAACGAAAGCAAAGAGCTGCTGAAATTCTGCCGCAAATTTACCGTGCCGCTGCGTGCGCGCCTGCGTAGCGAGAATATTCTGCTGAACTACGAATCGCCGAAACGTCCGGTGGTGCATGTGTTCTTTATTGCGCCGGGTTGCTGCTATGTCGGCTACTCTTATTCCGATAATAATTCGACCTTCTTTATGGGCATTCCGCGTCTGAAATTTCCGTCAGATGCGCCAAGCCGTTCGACCCTGAAGCTGGAAGAAGCTTTTCACGTATTTATTCCCGCTGATGAGTGGGATGAGCGCCTGGGCAGTGGTATGTATGCGGTTGATCTCGGCGCCTGTCCCGGTGGCTGGACTTATCAGCTGGTGCAGCGCAGCATGATGGTCGATGCGATTGATAACGGTCCAATGGCGCCAAGCCTGATGGATACCGGACAGGTAACGCATCATCGTGAAGATGGTTTTAAATACCGTCCAACGCGCACCAATATCTCGTGGGTAGTATGCGATATGGTGGAGAAGCCGGTGCGCGTCGCCAATCTGATGGCTGACTGGCTGGTCAACGGCTGGTGTCGCGAGGCGATTTTTAACCTTAAGCTGCCGATGAAAAAGCGCTATGAAGAGGTGTCGCAAAACCTGGCGATGATTGAAGAGAAGCTGAAGGCCAATGGAATAAATGCGCAGATTCATGCGCGTCAGCTCTACCACGACCGTGAAGAGGTGACAGTGCATATTCGTCGTATCTGGAGTGCGACGCCTGGACGCCGCGACGAACGCCATTAATTAATGATTCCCAGCGGGATAGCAGCTGAACGCTGTCCCGCCTGAGTTAACTGATAGCTAATAAACCTGATATATATCCTTATCGTCACCACCTCTGCGCTGCCGGTATTCTCTGGCATTGCTGCTGTTATAATCCATATTAAAAACCACACTACCATTTTTGCAATATCTGACGCGTAACACCAGATTGTCTTTGCGAATACAATTGCTGCGGCCTTCCATCTCTGCAAAGCAAAGTAGTTTGCTATCTTTTTTGCTGGCGGTGCTATAGTCCGAATCATAAATAAGCCAGGTGTAGTCAGCTTCGCTGGCCGCAATGCCACTCTTACTCTGCAACGTTAACTGATGCCGCTGCCACCACTGGATACGTTCCTCATCGGTATCGGGAAAGTTATTCACCACTACCACTGTTTTGTCAGTGGCAATGTTATGCACCCCATGTATTTTGGTCGGCAGCATTAGCAGCCAGAACAGTACCGGCGTCAGCAGTATTACAGCAATAAAATAATTTTTATATGAGGCCAATTTATCTTCCTGATAGTTTACCTTTCCTGTTTTAATTGTTATTGATGGTTTAATTAATATGGTTGCTAAGTAATACTCTCCCCGAACTCTCAGCATAGTATATGAATGGGGTGGCTAATGAAATAGTTGTCGGTAAATCAGAGGTTGGCGAGTAATTAACTATTACTCTGCTATATAAAATGAATTTCTTATTATTTAATTTCGAAAAGTTAACTGTCTGGCGGTGATTACCAGACAGCCATAACCCCTATTCTGCCTGATAACGCAGTTCTTTAAGATTACCATCCAGCACTAAATCGGTTTTCAGTGTCGCCACCTGCTGGCAGATAAAGGCCATCTCGCGATGCTGCTCCAGCTTGTTGCGCCATTTCTCTGGCACCGCATCCAGTTGTTGATAGATGCCCGCCAGTGAACCAAATTCAGCCAGCAACTGACTGGCGCTTTTCGGTCCGATACCGGTGACACCAGGAATTTTACTGCTGCTGATACCTGCCAGTCCCCAGTAATCGGTAAGCTGTTGCGGGGTGACGCCAAACTCTTTGGCAATAAAAGGCATATCCAGCCAGCGCTTCTGAAAGTAATCGCGAATAAAAATCGTCGGCGCCAGTAGCTGGCAATAGCCTTTATCCGTTGAGACAATGGTTGCCTGATGGCCACCGGAGGCCACTTTTACCGCCAGCGTGGCGGCAAGGTCGTCGGCTTCATCGCCGGGTGACGTCCAGCAGCTGACTCCTGCGGCGGCAAATGCCTCGCGCAGCAGCGGCATTTCCGTCAGCAGATTATCCGGCATCGGTGGGCGTCCGGCTTTGTAGTCAGGCAATAGCTGATGACGCCAGCCATCGCGGCGTTCGTCATCATCAAATACCGCCACCACATGGGTCGGACGGGTATGCAGTAATAGCTGCTGTAGCGCGTGGACACAGGCCTGCTGGCAGGGGGAACCCTGCACAGCATGAATACGTCGAATCAGGTTCAGCGCATCAACAATTAACAGATGATTAGTCATAATCTCATAAGCTGAGCGGCGTTGAGCCGCTCTGTTGCAGGTTACTTAATGATTTCATAACAGGGGATATAGGCGGTACCCGGCAGCTTCATACGATGCTGCGCGACAAATCCCTGTAGTAAATCGTCCATGCGGTGCATCATTTGCGGATCACCATGCAGTTTGTAGCGCCCTTTTTCTTTAATCTCGCGGATGCCCATCTCTTTCACATTACCGGCGACGATGCCGGAAAATGCCCGGCGCAATGCGGCAGCCAGTAACTCTGGCGGCTGGTCAGGGTAAAGATTCAGGTTAGCCATATTTTCATGAGTCGGAATAAACGGTACCTGCAACTCTGGCGCAATGCGAATTGACCAGTTAAAGCTGTAGGCATCGCCAGTCTCACGGCGGTTCTCTTTCACCCGTGGCATGGCTTTTTTCATCTGACGGGCCACTTCCGCTGCATCATCAATAATGATGGTGTAGTAACGACGCGCCTCTTCACCCACCGTATTGACGATAAACTCGTCCAGCACACGGAAATAGTCGGCGCTCTCTTTCGGCCCGGTCAGGATTAGCGGCAACACCTGGTCATGGTTTTGCGGGTTCATAAGAATACCCAGCAGATAGAGGAACTCTTCTGCGGTACCGACGCCGCCCGGGAAAATAATGATGCCATGGGCGATACGCACAAAGGCTTCCAGCCGTTTTTCAATGTCCGGCATAATAATCAGCTCATTGACCAGCGGGTTAGGCGGTTCGGCGGCAATAATTGATGGCTCAGTCAGGCCTATAAAGCGGCCATCGCGATAACGCTGTTGCGCATGACCCACCGCCGCGCCTTTCATCGGCGCTTCCATGACGCCGGGACCACAACCGGTACAGATATTCAGTTCACGCAGACCCAGCTGCGAACCGACATTACGGCAATACTGATACTCAGTGGCGTTAATGGAGTGGCCACCCCAGCACACGACGGTATTTGGCTCTTCGCCAATATGCAGGGCGCGTGCATTGCGCAGAATTGAAAACACCAGATTCGTGATATGGATGGAGTCTGCCTGGTTCAGATGCTGGAAGCGCTCGGCATGGGTGATCTGTCCATTAACAAACAAAATATCACGCAGCACCGCAAACAGGTTGGCCTGTAGCGAACGGATGATTCGGCCATCAACAAAGGCTTCTTCCGGCGGATTAATCAGTTCCAGTTTCACGCCACGTTCGCGGCGCAGCACATTGATATCAAAGCTTTCAAAGCGTGAGAGCAGCTCATGGCTGCTGTCGGTTTGACTGCCGGAGTTAAGCACGGCGAGTGAGCAGTTACGAAACAGCTGGTAGAGGTCACTACTGGCTGTGCGCTTCAGCATGTCGACTTCCAGCTGCGAGAGCAAATCCATCGAGCCAAGAGGGCTAATATGTGTAATCAAGTGAACTCCTTTGCACCGGCCAGGGTGGTTGGTGACTTAGCCCGCAGCAAAATGACGCATGCGGCGCAGAGACGGAAAATCCTTTCACGGCGCTGGCATTGCTGCCACCGCTGATCTCCAGATTAGCGTTGTCGGCACCGCTTTCACAACTGATTCCTGATCCTGTCTCAGGCCTTGCGAGATATCTCGCAATTACTGGCGAACCAGCCGCGAACGCGACGGTGAGAAATCGGTGTTGGTGCGCCACGGGTTGATATCCAGCCCGCCACGACGGGTATAGCGTGCATAGACCGAGAGCTGTTCTGGCTGGCAGAAGCGCTGAATATCATTAAAAATACGCTCGACGCACTGCTCATGGAATTCGTTATGGTGGCGGAACGAGACCAGGTAGCGCAGCAGCGCTTCGCGGTCGATACGCGGGCCTCGATAGCGGATCTGTACCGAACCCCAGTCGGGCTGATGGGTAATCAGGCAATTTGATTTCAGCAGATGGCTGACCAGCGTCTCTTCCACCACTTCTTGCGCTGTAGCCTGCGCCAGATAGTCGGCGTTAAACTGGTAGTTATCGATAGTAATATCCTGCTCATCAATGCAGGTGCCGCTGAAATGGCCGATCGGCTGGCCTTCCACTTCCTGCAGGCGGAACAGCGCCACACGCACGTCACCCTGCGCACAGGCTTGCAGATCGCGTTCGAGCGTCTGACGCACTACACCCCAGTCGGCGAACGATGTCTGATTAAAGCTGTTCAGGTAGAGCTTAAAGCTTTTCGACTCTATCAGATTCAGGCTGCTGGCATTCAGCTCCACTTCGCCGACGGCAACTTGCGGCACGCCTTTGCTGTTCAGCCATGACAGTTCATACAGGGTCCAGATATCAGCACCGGTGAAGGGCAGGCTATCCGGATAGAGGCCCAGTGGTTCGCGGTTCATGCTGCGCGGAACGGCCTGCAATAAACTGGCATCGTAATTATCGTGATATTCTGTCGGCTTACCTAAGGTCAGGCCGTGCAAAGCCTGATGCTGATCGTGTGTAGACATACGGTTTCCTTAATTGCCCGCTCCGCAGGCCTGACGGTCAAATCCTGTGAAACGCAGTTGTTTGCGCCAATATAATCGGCTGTAAGTGTAACTTAGCCAGCCCATAGTGAGAAAATTAAAGATGGAAGAGACCACGCAAGCGTTGCAAGATTTCACCGCCCGTTACTGTGCGCTGTGGCAACAGGAGTGCGGTCATCTGCCCGCCAGCGAGGCGTTGTACGGCATCGCCTCTCCCTGTGTGGCGGAAACCCTGTCGGGGGTGATTTACTGGCAGCCGCAGCCCTTTACGCTGGCCAAAAATCTTGCCGCCGTTGAGCGTGCGCTGGATCTGCGCCTGCAACCGGCAGTGATTGATTTTTACACCACCCAATTTGCTGCGGATATGAGTGCGCGCATCGGTGGACGTGAGTTAAGCCTGGTGCAGGTGTGGAGTGAAGAGGATTTTGTTCGGGTACAGGAAAATCTGATTGGCCATCTGGTGATGAAACGCCGCCTGAAACATTCACCCACGCTGTTTATCGCCACTACCGAGTCAGAATTAGAGGTGGTTTCGCTGTGCAATATCAGCGGGGAAGTGATCCTGGAGCAGCTGGGTACACAAAAACGCGACGTGCTCGCGTCATCACTGCCAGAGTTTCTTACGCTAATACAAGCTGTTAGATAATTATTTTGCGATATTGCCTCGCGGGTTTGTGCGATATCTCTTACAAGTTATGTGAGAGATCACCTGAAAATCCATATTCTCATTTGTCGTCTCAATTGTGAAAATATTGTAAATCATAAGGTTAGGGTGAGACATGGATTTTATTGAATGTAAGACGAATCCATAAACGCTGCAACTATCTTGTATGCGAATAGTGTTATGGCAGAATGTCCGGCAACAGAAGGGAGTCTGTGGATTGGATAGCGTCAGGATGAGGCTACTTCAGGATGAAGCGGAATAACCATCAGGAAGATGCAGGGAAGGGCTTCAGGAAGAAGCAGGATATCTCCGGATCGAGATATGGACACCTCCAGGAAGGAGAATGAGAGCCGTAACAGGATGTTGTGGTGGGTCAGGATGCCAAAGGAACGCGGGCCGGGATGGCTTAATGTGACAGGATGACACACAGGACAAGTTTTCAAGGATGAGCAGGGAGCACTAAAGTAGCTGGACCGCTGCAAACGAACCGGGAGCACTGTTTTTAACAGTGCTCCCTTTTTTTCGTGCATACTTTTTACCAGAGCCTCTGGCGGATGCTATTCTTGCCGGCTATTTTGTTTACCCTATTTGAGAGGTCGCCGATGAGCCTTGAACAACAGGTGCGCCAGCGTTTGCTGGACGTGGCGCAGGTCATGCACGATAACGGTATGTGGCAGGGACATGCACCGGATACTGCAGCCTTTAACAGCACCGAGCCTTTCTGCGTGGACACTATGCTGCCGCTGGAGTGGTTGCAGTGGGTGTTGTTGCCGCGTATGCAGGCGCTGCTCGACAGTGATACGCCACTGCCGGCAAATTTTGCCCTGACGCCTTATTATGAAATGGCGCTGGAAGCCAGTGTTCCCGGACGTCTGCTGCTGCTGAGCCAGCTGCAAGCGTTAGATGATCTTTTTACGGACAGCGCGAACTGATGCTGGAAATTATTTATCAGGATGAGCATCTGGTGGCGGTGAATAAACCCGCTGGCTGGCTGGTGCATCGCAGCTGGCTGGATCGCAAAGAGAAAGTGGTGGTGATGCAGACGGTGCGTGACCAGATTGGTCAGCATGTGTTTACCGCCCATCGTCTCGATCGCCCGACCTCGGGCGTGTTGCTGATGGGGCTGTCGAGTGAAGTCGGCCGGCTGTTGTCGCAACAGTTCGAGCAGCATCAGATGCAAAAAACCTATCATGCGCTGCTGCGTGGCTGGCTGGATGGTGAGGCGCGGCTGGATTATCCGCTGACCGAAGAGCTGGATAAAATTGCGGATAAATTTGCCAGCGGTGATAACGGACCGAAGTCAGCGATCACCGATTATCGTTCGCTGGCGCAGGTCGAGATGCCGTTTGCCATTGGTCGCTACGACTGCGCGCGCTACACGCTGGCAGAACTGCAACCGCACACCGGGCGTAAACATCAGCTGCGTCGTCATATGTCGCATCTGCGTCATCCCATTATTGGTGACAGCGCCCATGGCGATCTCAAACAGAACCGCGGTGCGGCACACTATTTTGGCTGTCAGCGCCTGATGCTGCACGCCAGCAGTCTCGCGTTAAACCATCCGGTTACCGGTGAACCGCTGGTGATCCGCGCCGGTCTGGATCAGGTCTGGCAAAATATGATGTCGCAATTTGGCTGGCAGGATTGTCTGCCTGAGGTGCCGAGGGTTGAGTTTGTCGCGGCGGCAAGTCAGGATAGTGCACCAATTTAAGGAGATAAGTTATGGCGCAGGTCGGTATTTTTGTCGGGACCGTTTACGGTAATGCTCTGCTGGTAGCGGAAGAGGCGGATGCCATTCTGCAGGAAGCCGGACATCAGGTGCAGATTTTTGACGAGGCGAGCCTCAGTGACTGGCAGCAGTACAGCGATAAAGTGGCGCTGATTGTGACCTCCACCACCGGTCAGGGCGATTTCCCGGACAGCATCGCCGCACTGTTCCATGGGATTAAAGATCAGCTGGGCCATCAGCCGCAGCTGCAATATGGTGTGATTGCGCTGGGCGACAGCAGCTATGACAACTTCTGCGGTGCGGGCAAACATTTTGATCAGTTGCTGCAGGAGCAGGGGGCAAAGCGCATCGGTGAACTGTTAACCATTGATGCAACAGAAGATCCGGAACCGGAAATTGTCACCTCGCCGTGGGTTGAAGCCTGGGCGAAACTGATTTAGCCACTGGCAAGGGCGGCGAGCACGGCGCCCCTACAGTCACAAACATGCTTTTGTAGGGGCGGCGTGCGCGCCGCCCGCAGAATCAGGTTACCGGTGCCGGGTTAAACACCGCCAGTGCATTGCGGATCCCCCAGCGATCGGACCATGTCTGTTTTCTGCCGCTGGCAATATCCAGAATCAGCTCAAACAGCCGCCAGCCGACTTGTTCAATGCTCTCTTCACCGGTGGCGATGGTGCCAGCGTTAATATCCATCAAATCGTGCCAGCGCTCAAACAGCGCATTGCGCGTCGCCATTTTGATCACCGGAATCGCCGCCAGTCCGTACGGCGTACCGCGCCCGGTGGTAAACACCTGCAAGGTAATGCCGGACGCCATCTGTTGGGTACCGCAGACAAAGTCGCTGGCTGGCGTCGCCGCGTAGATTAATCCGCGCTGCGTTGGCCGCTGACCCGGCGACAGCACTTCGGCAATTGCACTGCGTCCGGATTTAGCAATTGAGCCGAGCGCTTTTTCCACCACATTCGCCAGTCCGCCTTTCTTGTTCCCCGGAGAAGGATTTGCGCTGCGGTCGGTTTTGCCCTGATTAAGATAGTCGTCATACCACGCCATCTCCTCCAGCAACCTTTTGCCTACCGCCTGATTAACCACGCGTGGGGTCAGCAGATGAATGGCGTCACGCACTTCGGTGACTTCGGAAAACATCACCGTTGCGCCACAACGCACCAGCAGATCGGAAGCAAATCCCACCGCCGGATTAGCGGTCACACCGGAGAACGCATCGCTGCCGCCGCACTGCATACCCACAATCAGCTCTGATGCCGGGCAGACTTCGCGCTGGCGCTGATTCAGCCGCTGCAAATGACGTTCAGCGACCTGTAAAATCTCCTGCACCATCGCCTGGAAGCCAACCAGTTTTTCATCCTGCAAACGCACAATATCTTGATCGTCGAGGGAGATGGCCTGCACATCCTCGGTGCCGGTCAGCAGTTTTTCCGGTTGCAGCTTCTCGCAGCCAAGACTGACGATCATCACTTCGCCGCCGAAATTAGCATTCAGCGCGAGGTTATGAATGGTGCGGATCGGGATCACTGCTGCCGGCGCGTTAATCGCCACGCCGCAACCATACAGATGATTAAGCGCCACCACGCCATCGACATTGGGGTAACGCGGCAGTAACTCTCGCTCAATAATATTGACCACATAGTCAACCACCCCCGCCACGCAGTGGACGCTGGTGGTGATGCCCAGCAGATTACGCGTGCCGACGCTGCCGTCAGCATTGCGATAACCAAGGAAACTGTAACCTTCCAGCGCCGGAAGTGGTTCGGGAATACGATTCGCCAGCGGTAAGCTGGCCAGCGGTGGTGCTTCGGGCAGCGCCACCAGCGATTCGTCAATCCAGCTGCCGCGCGCAATATCACGCAGCGCATAACCAATCACCTCACCATAACGAATAATATTGCCGCCGCTGGCGATATGACTTAACGCCACTTTATGTCCCTGTGGGACATGCTCAATTAATTGCAAACCGCAGCTAAAAGTGGTGCCTGCAGGCAGGCCGTTATTATTTACCACAATTGCCACGTTATCCGTTTCATGCACCTTTATATAAAGAGGGACTTCATCGGTTATTTTATTCATTGCTTTATTGTCCTGATTTTATCTGCCGGGACAGGCTTCCAGTTAATACATTACCACGATGATATTAAGGCCATTTGCTGAGAGAGAGTATATGTTGCCAGATTTGCCACGGCACTATGCAAGTGTCGCTGTTTCAGGCTTAAATCCTTTTTTGTTTTGTGCAGAATGCCAAAAGCAAGCGAAGGCGGTCACAAACAAAAACGCGGAAAATCACAGTGTGCGCCACCTCGCTATGAAAAAAGCAATTCCGTGAGCCGTCACGCAGCGGGCTGTGCAGATGCCATAAAAAATGGCGAAAAACATGTTAAATATCATGCAATGTTCTGGTGTTTCAGCGCGTCGGGATTCTTATACTGATTCCCGTGTTGAACGTTAGGTTATTCGTCACGCTGCGTAATTAAGCTATTTGCTAATAACTAAATCGCTGTGTTAACCCAACATCATTCTGATACCCAATCCATGGTGTCTGTTGTTCAGAGTGAAAGTAGCTAACTGCTATATTTCAGGAGTGCATCATGAATTCTGTCAGCCAGGCCGCGAGCGCAGTACAGAAAAGAACTAACGCGCGCTATTGGATCGTGGTGATGTTATTTATCGTCACCTCATTTAACTATGGCGACCGTGCAACCATTTCCATTGCCGGCTCCGCCATGTCTAAAGATATCGGGCTGGATTCAGTGGGTCTGGGCTATATCTTCTCGGCTTTTTCCTGGGCGTATGTCATCGGTCAGATCCCTGGCGGCTGGTTACTGGACCGCTTCGGCTCGAAACGGGTCTATTTCTGGAGCATCTTTATCTGGTCGCTGTTCACCCTGTTGCAGGGCTTTGTCGACATTTTTTCCGGCTTCGGCATTGTGGTTTCCCTGTTTGTCCTGCGCTTTATGGTCGGTCTGGCTGAAGCGCCCTCCTTCCCCGGCAACAGTCGCATTGTGGCGGCATGGTTCCCGGCGCAGGAGCGCGGCACAGCGGTGTCGATTTTTAACTCCGCGCAGTACTTCGCCACGGTGATCTTCGCGCCGATTATGGGCTGGTTAACCTCTGAAGTGGGCTGGGCGCATGTGTTCTGGTTTATGGGCGGCCTCGGCATCATTATCAGCTTTATCTGGCTGAAAGTGATCCACGATCCGAATGACCATCCCGGCGTCAATAAAGCTGAGCTGGAGTATATGGAGCAGGGCGGCGCGCTGATCAATATGGATCAGAAGAATGAGTCGCACAAAGTCAGCTGGGCCGAAAAGCGTTCTCAGATTAAGCAGCTGGTCACTTCGCGCATGATGCTGGGCATCTATCTCGGCCAGTACTGTATCAACGCTTTAACCTACTTCTTTATCACCTGGTTCCCGGTCTATCTGGTGCAGGCGCGCGGCATGTCAATTCTGAAAGCCGGATTTATCGCCTCGGTTCCGGCAATTTGCGGCTTCCTCGGCGGCGTGCTGGGCGGGGTGATCTCCGACTGGCTGATGCGCAAAACCGGCTCGCTGAATATCGCCCGCAAAACGCCGATTGTGCTCGGCATGCTGTTATCGATTTCGATGGTGGTGTGTAACTACGTCGATACCGAAGCCGTAGTGGTGTTCTTTATGGCGCTGGCATTCTTTGGTAAAGGCATCGGCGCGCTGGGCTGGGCGGTGATGGCGGATACCGCGCCGAAAGAGATCAGCGGCCTGAGCGGCGGACTGTTCAATATGTTCGGTAACGTCTCCGGCATTGTGACGCCGATTGCGATTGGTTACATCATCGCCACCACCGGTTCCTATAACGGCGCGCTGATATACGTCGGCATCCATGCTTTTGTCGCGGTGCTCAGTTATCTGGTGCTGGTCGGCGATATCAAACGTATTGAACTGAAAGTTAAAGCTTAGGAGCGAGCATGAACACGCAAAGCACCCCGGTGATTACCGATATGAAAGTGATCCCGGTTGCCGGTTATGACAGCATGCTGCTGAATATTGGCGGCGCCCACGGCGCCTTCTTTACCCGCAATATTGTGGTGCTGACCGACAGCGCCGGTCATACCGGTGTCGGTGAAGCACCGGGCGGCGAAGTGATTTATCAGACGCTGGTGGATGCGATTGAGCAGGTAAAAGGGCATCAGGTGGCGCGGATGAACCGGCTGGTACAGCAGGTGCACCAGGGCAATCAGTCGGCGGATTTCACTACCTTTGGTAACGGCGCCTGGACCTTTGAGCTGCGGGTCAATGCGGTGGCGGCGCTGGAAGCGGCGCTGCTGGATCTGCTCGGTCAGTGCTTGCAGGTGCCGGTAGCGGAGCTGCTGGGCCCGGGCAAGCAGCGTGATGAAGTGACGGTGCTGGGTTATCTGTTTTATATCGGCGACCGTGAAAAGACCGACCTGCCATATCTTAACGGCGAAAACGCCAGCCACGACTGGTATCGCCTGCGTCATCAGGCAGCGATGGACAGCGCCGCAGTAGTACGTCTGGCCGAAGCGGCGCAGGATAAATACGGTTTTAAAGATTTCAAACTAAAAGGCGGCGTACTGCCGGGCGAGCAGGAGATCGATGCGGTAAAAGCGCTGAAACAGCGTTTCCCGGATGCGCGTATTACCGTGGATCCGAACGGCGCCTGGCTGCTGGATGAAGCGATTGAGCTGTGCAAAGGGATGCAGGGCATTCTGACCTACGCGGAAGATCCCTGTGGTGCTGAACAGGGCTATTCCGGCCGTGAAGTGATGGCGGAATTTCGCCGCGCCACTGGCTTACCGGTGGCCACCAATATGATCGCCACTAACTGGCGCGAGATGAACCATGCGGTAATGCTGAACGCAGTGGATATCCCGCTGGCGGATCCGCACTTCTGGACCTTAAGCGGTGCGGTGCGTGTGGCGCAGCTGTGCGATGAGTGGGGACTGACCTGGGGTTGCCACTCCAACAATCACTTCGATATTTCACTGGCGATGTTTACCCATGTCGGCGCAGCCGCGCCCGGCAAACCGACCGCCATAGATACCCACTGGATCTGGCAGGAGGGCGATCAGCGCCTGACCAAAGAACCTCTGCAGATCCGCAATGGCAGGATTGCAGTGCCGGATAAACCAGGGCTCGGCATTGAGCTGGACTGGCAGCGGCTGGAGCAGGCGCATGCGTTATATAAAACGCTGCCTGCGGGGTCGCGCAACGACGCGGCGGCGATGCAGTATCTGGTGCCGGGCTGGAAATTTGATCGTAAACGTCCGGTGTTTGGACGCTAAATCGGCTGATTTACAAGGAAAATAATCATGAGTCAACAAAGTGCGACCCCCGTTATCACGTCATTACAGGTGATCCCGGTAGCGGGCTACGACAGTATGTTGCTGAACCTCAGTGGCGCCCATGCGCCATTCTTCACCCGCAATATCGTGATCATTAAAGATAATGCCGGTAACACGGGCGTCGGGGAGATCCCAGGCGGTGAGAAGATCCGTAAAACGCTGGAAGAGTCCGCAGCATTGCTGAGCGGTAAGCGCATCGGTGAATATAAAAACCTGCTAAGTCTGGTGCGCCAGACCTTCGCCGACCGCGATGCGGGAGGACGTGGCAATCAGACCTTCGATCTGCGCACCACCATTCATGTGGTGACCGGTATTGAAGCGGCGCTGCTGGACCTGCTGGGCAAACATCTCGGCGTCAACGTCGCCAGCCTGCTGGGCGATGGTCAGCAGCGCGACAGCGTTGAGATGCTCGGTTATCTGTTTTATGTCGGCGACCGCCGTAAAACCTCGCTGCCCTATCAGAGCCAGAGCGATGAACAGTGTGACTGGTATCGCCTGCGTCATGAAGAGGCGCTCAGCCCGGAAACGGTGGTACGGCTGGCGGAAGCCGCTTATGAAAAATATGGCTTTAATGATTTCAAACTGAAGGGCGGCGTGCTGGCCGGTAGCGAAGAAGCAGAAGCGGTGACCGCGCTGGCAAAACGTTTCCCTGAAGCACGTATTACGCTCGACCCAAATGGCGCCTGGTCGCTGACTGAAGCGATCGAACTCGGCAAACAGCTGAAAGGCGTACTGGCGTATGCGGAAGATCCTTGCGGCGCTGAACAGGGCTATTCCGGCCGCGAAGTGATGGCGGAGTTCCGCCGCGCCACCGGCCTGCCGACGGCGACCAATATGATTGCCACCGACTGGCGTCAGATGGGCCATACCCTGTCACTGCAATCGGTGGATATCCCGCTGGCGGATCCGCACTTCTGGACCATGCAAGGCTCGGTGCGCGTGGCGCAGATGTGCCACGACTTCGGTCTGACCTGGGGTTCGCACTCCAATAACCATTTTGATATCTCGCTGGCGATGTTTACCCATGTGGCGGCGGCGGCACCGGGCAAAATCACCGCGATTGATACTCACTGGATCTGGCAGGAAGGCAATCAGCGTCTGACTAAGCAACCGTTACAAATCAAAGGCGGCATGGTGCAGGTGCCACAGCAGCCAGGATTAGGCGTGGAGCTGGATATGGATCAGGTAATGACGGCCCATGCGCTGTATCAGAAACATGGTCTGGGCGCGCGTGATGATGCGCAGGCGATGCAGTTCCTGGTGCCGGAGTGGCGGTTTGATAACAAACGACCTTGTCTGGTGCGCTAAACCATCGGGCTTTATGCGAAATACACAGGAGTCACTATGAGCAATACAAACTATCCCAACCGTTTTCGTCAGCGTCTGCTGGGCGGTGAAACCCTGATTGGCAGCTGGTGCGGGCTGGCCAATCCGATCACTACCGAGGTGTTGGGACTGGCGGGTTTTGACTGGTTGTTACTGGATGGCGAGCACGCACCGAATGATATCACCACCTTTATTCCCCAGCTGATGGCGCTGAAGGGCAGCGTCAGCGCGCCGGTGGTGCGTCCACCTTGCAACGAACCGATTATTATCAAGCGCCTGCTGGATATCGGTTTCTATAACTTCCTGATCCCATTTGTTGAAACGGAAGAAGAAGCACGGCGTGCGGTGGCGTCGACGCGCTATCCGCCTGCCGGCATTCGCGGCGTATCGGTTTCTCATCGCAGCAATATGTACGGCACTTTGCCGGACTACAACAGCACGATTAACGACAACGTCAGTGTACTGGTGCAAATCGAAACCCAGCTCAGCGTTGACAATATTGATGCGATTGCCGCGGTGGATGGCGTGGACGGGATTTTTGTCGGCCCGGGCGATCTCTCGGCGGCGCTCGGTTATCTCGGTCAGCCTTCACATCCGGAAGTGCTGAAAGTAATCAAACATATTTTCGATCGCGCCAAAGCGGCGGGTAAAGCCAGTGGCATTCTCGCGCCGGTGGAAGCGGATGCACGGCGTTACCTGGAGTGGGGCGCTGGTTTTGTCGCTGTCGGCAGCGATCTTGGCGTATTCCGCAATGCCACTCAGGCGCTGTGTGACCGTTATAAAAAATAACTGATGGTTAAGGGGAGAAGCGTAATGAAAATTGGATTTATTGGCCTCGGCATTATGGGCAAACCGATGAGTAAAAACCTGCTGAAAGCGGGTTACAGCCTGGTGGTGCGCGATAACAATGTTGAAAGCGAAGCCGAGCTGGTGACTGCCGGGGCGATTACCGCCAGCAGCGCGAAAGCGGTGGCGGAGCAGTGCGATGTGATTATTACGATGCTGCCGAACTCGCCGCAGGTGAAAGAGGTGGTGCTGGGTGAGGGCGGCGTGATTGAGGGGGCAAAACCCGGCACGGTAGTGATCGATATGAGCTCAATTGCACCACTGGCAAGCCGCGAGATCCATGCTGAGCTGGCTAAGAAAAATATCGCCTTGCTGGATGCGCCGGTCAGTGGCGGCGAGCCGAAAGCGATTGAAGGTACGCTATCGGTGATGGTTGGCGGTGATAAAGCGCTGTTTGATAAATATTACGATCTGATGAAAGCGATGGCCGGTTCAGTGGTGCATACCGGTGATATTGGCGCCGGTAACGTCACCAAGCTGGCGAACCAGGTAATTGTGGCGCTGAATATTGCGGCGATGTCGGAAGCGCTGACGCTGGCGACCAAAGCTGGTGTCGATCCCGATCTGGTATTCCAGGCGATTCGTGGCGGGCTGGCGGGCAGCACGGTGCTGGAAGCGAAAGCGCCGATGGTGATGGATCGCAACTTTAAGCCAGGTTTCCGTATTGATCTGCATATTAAGGATCTGGCGAATGCGCTGGATACGTCGCACGGCGTTGGCGCGCAGCTGCCGCTAACGGCGGCGGTGATGGAGATGATGCAGGCGCTGAAGGCCGATGGCATGGGCACGGCCGACCATAGTGCGCTGGCCTGCTATTATGAAAAGTTAGCGAAGGTTGAAATTTCCCGGTAACAGGACCCTTCGGCGCCGCTGACCGGCGCCGAACCGGTCGTTTCTTTCGGCCAGCTAACAGTGCTCGGAAAACCTATGAAAATAGTAATCGCACCGGATTCATACAAAGAGAGTTTATCCGCCCTACAGGTCGCGACGGAGATTGAAGCGGGGTTCCGTGAAATTTTCCCTGATGCGCACTACGTCAAGCTGCCGGTTGCGGATGGCGGCGAAGGTACGGTGGAAGCGATGGTAGCGGCAACGCAGGGAAAGATTGTCAGATTAAACGTGACTGGCCCGCTGGGCGAGCAGGTTGAAGCATTCTACGGTCTTTCCGGCGATGAGAGCTGTGCCTTTATCGAAATGGCGGCAGCCAGTGGTCTGGAGCTGGTGCCGGCGGCGCAGCGCGATCCATTGATCACCACCTCGTGGGGAACCGGTGAACTGATTCGTAACGCGCTGGATAACGGCGTAAAACATTTTATTATCGGCATCGGTGGCAGCGCCACCAATGACGGTGGTTCCGGTATGGTGCAGGCGCTGGGCGCGCGCCTGCTGGATAAGCAGGGGCAGCAGATTGGCTATGGCGGCGGCAGCTTAACCGATCTTGTCAGCATTGATATCAGCCAGCTCGATGAGCGTATCGGTCAGTGCCGCTTTGAGGTGGCGTGCGATGTCACCAATCCGCTGACCGGTGACGAAGGGGCATCGGCTATTTTCGGTCCGCAGAAGGGCGCGACACCGCAGCTGGTGGCGCAGCTGGATCAGGCCATGGCGCACTACGCGAAGATTATCCAGCGCGATCTGGATATTGATGTGCTGCATATTCCCGGCGGCGGCGCGGCGGGTGGCATGGGCGCGGCGTTGCATGCGTTCTGCCATGCTGAACTGCGACGCGGTATTGAGATTGTCACTGAAGCGCTGGGACTGGATAAGCTGGTGCAGGACGCCACGCTGGTGATTACCGGCGAAGGGCGGATCGACAGTCAGAGCATTCACGGTAAAGTGCCGATTGGCGTGGCGCAGGTGGCGAAGCGCTATAACAAACCGGTGATCGGTATTGCCGGCAGTCTGACCGAAGATGTGGCGGTGGTGCATCAGCACGGACTCGATGCAGTGTTTAGTGTGATTTACAGTATCTGTACGCTGGAGGAGGCGCTGGATAATGCCGCCGACAATGTACGGATGACGGCACGCAATATTGCCGCCAGTCTGGCGATCGGGCAGAGTTTTAATCAGTAATTCCAGGGGCGGCGTTCTCGTCGCCCGGGCCGAAGATTTACTGCCTTCTGTTTCTTGATGTCGGACAAATATTCAGCGGATTGTCGTATGCGGAAATAGCCGTAAGGGTAATATCAGATGATTACCTTACGGAGAAAAAAAATACGATGATTACCAAAACACTTTCAGCTTTTAATCAGCAAGTTAACCATGCGGAACTCGGCAAGTTATTGCTGCGTTTATCGCTGGGCGGCCTGCTGTTATTCCATGGCTGGCATAAACTGCTGGCCGGTACGGCGGGCATTCAGGGGATGCTGACCGCGCATGGCCTGCCCGGCTTTATTGGCTACGGCGTGCTGATAGGCGAAGTGGTGGCGCCAGTGATGATAATTCTTGGCATTCTCTGCCGTCCGGCGGCGCTGGTGATTATCGGCACCATGATTGTTGCCTGGCTGCTGGTGGCAGTGGATAAAACCTTTCAGCTGGATGCGGTAGGGGCATGGGCGCTGGAAAGCATCGCTTTTTATCTGCTGATGTCGCTGGTGCTGCTGTTCCTCGGCGGCGGCAAATATTCGCTGATCAAAAATCCTGACTGGCGCTGAACAGCGCCTTACTGCTGACGTAGCACTTCAGTTGCCAGGCGGGCGACATTATCCATTTCATCAAGCAACTCCAGCAGCTCTGGCTCGATATCGGCAATGCCGGAATCGAGCCGCAAGTGGTGTTCCAGCTGCTGACACAGCTGCTTCAGACGCGGCACGCCGCTGTAGCTGGCGCTGCCGTGCAGCTTATGAATAATATCGCGCAGGCCACTGCTGTGATTGTTGCTCAGGTTATGCTCCACCTTTTCCCGTACTTCCGGCAGAAAATCGACCAGCATTTGCAGCAGATCGCGCGCCAGATCGGTTTTATTCGCCGCCTGGCGTAGTGCCAGCGGCCAGTCGAGTGAAGGCGATACCTGTGGTTGCCGTTCCTGTACTTCCGGCTGCAGGCCCGGCGAGTAACGCGCCAGCAGATGGCTGAGTTTCACTTCATCAATCGGCTTCGCCAGATAGTCATTCATGCCGGCCTTGATTAACCGCTCGCGCTCGCCATCGATCGCATGGGCGGTCACCGCCACAATCGGCGTATTGGTATGCTGCGGCAGTTCGCGGATCAGCTCACTGGCGCGGATGCCGTCGATTTCCGGCATCTGAATATCCATCAGAATAATATCCAGCTTCTGGCTGCGCGCCTGTTGAATCGACTTTTCGCCACTGTCACACAACACAATATGGTCAACCTGTTCTTCCAGCAGGGCGCCGATCAGCTTCAGGTTGGCCGGATTATCATCCACCGCCATCACCGTCAGCGGCAGACGCGTGCGCTCTGGCAGGTCGTACAGTTTGCGCGCCAGCAGGTCCAGCAGGCCCGGCATCAGGCGCGTCATCGATACCGGTTTTATAATACAGCCGTCGACGCCGCGTGCCTTTAGCTCCTCGGCGTAAACCTGCATCTGGCAGGGGAGCGCCATAATCAGGCAGTCGGCGCGATCCAGTAACGGCTTAAGCAGCGCATCGGGAATATCCTGATTCTGGCGCTGCATCACCGGAATACCCACCAGCAGCACATCATAGTGATCTTCGCTCAGACCACTGATTGAGGTGCTGTAACTGATATTCATCGGTGTGGCGCTCAGCATATCCAGCGTGGCCTGCGCTGCCGCCGGATTCGCTTCCACATACGCCAGCCGTTTGCCCTGCAGACCGTCCAGCGCGCGCGGATCGCTGGCGGCATTAGGATTCAGTTCAAGATTTACATGGAACCAGAAAGTTGAACCGTGACTGAGGCGGCTGTGGAATGAGATATCGCCGCCCATCTCTTTCACCAGTTTTTGCGTAATCACCAGCCCAAGCCCGGTGCCGCCATGGCGGCGCGAGATACTGGCGTCCGCCTGACGAAACGCCTGGAATAGCTGCGATTGCTGCTTCTCGGAAATGCCGATCCCGGTGTCATGCACCTGCACTTCCAGTTCCACTTTATTGTTGCCCTGCGTGCGTTTCTCAATGCGGATATCGATATTGCCGCGTTCGGTAAACTTAATCGCATTGCCCAGCAGGTTGGTGACAATCTGTTGCAGGCGCAGCGGGTCGCCAATCACGTTATCCGCAACATCGCTCTGAATATTGATGGTCAGCTCCAGCCCTTTCTCATGGGCGGCCTGCGCCAGCAGCACCACGGTCTCATCCAGCGTGGCGCGCAGCGGGAAGGGGATGGTTTCCAGCACCAGTTTGCCGGCTTCCAGCTTCGAAAAGTCGAGAACGTCGTTGATAATGCTCAGCAGGTTATTGGCTGAACGTTCAATGGTATGCATATAGTCGCGCTGTGTGGCATTGAGCGGCGTTTTCAGCGTCTGGCGGGTAAAACCAATCACGCCATTGAGCGGCGTGCGCAGCTCGTGCGACATATTGGCGAGGAATTCTGACTTGATGCGCGCCGCTTCCTGGGCGCGTTTTTTGGCTAAATCCAGCTCGACGTTCTGGATCTCCATCTGTTCAAGGGTTTCACGCAGATCAGACGTGGCCTGATCGATATTCTGCTGCATCTCTTCGTGGTAGGCGGTCAGTGACATCGCCATCGAGTTGATGCCATTTTTCAGCACATCAAGTTCGCCGAGCATATAGCCTTCCACCCGGCTGTCGAGCTGACCGCGACGGATGCGGTCGACAGTGCTGACCATATTTCGAATCGGCCCGGTGACGTCGCGCATCAGGCGATAAGCAAACAGCATGGCGATGCACAGACAGAACAGCAGCAGCAGGGTTGAGATAAACACCTCTTTATACTGCTGTAAGCGCACCGATTGCAGATCCAGTTCAATCGCCACATAGCCAAGCGGATTACCGGTGGGTTTGGCATCGCGTCCGGGAGATTCATCCGGATAGTAACTTTCAGAGAGGATCGGCGTGCGCAGAATCATGCTGTTGCCACGGCGTTCAATAGCAATCGAAACCGGCGGTTTCTGGCCGTCAGCAAGACGTAACAGGTCAGGATCTGGCTGGAAATTGGAGGTGACAAACAGCTGATTATTATCATCAAACACGGTAATTGCGCGCACAATATCCGAGTGGCGGCGATGCAGCAGGCTGACCAGCTGGCGTACCGATTCGCGGCTGTGGAACGTCATGCCATATTCACTGGAGACGGCCAGCGGTTCGATAATATTGGCGCCGGCATCGACCAGCTGCCGTTGCAGTTCGTTGTAGCGATGCACGACAAAAAAGGTGCTGAGCAGCAGGCCGATCATCAGCGTCGGCGCCAGGATTAAAATCATCATTCTCGCCCGCAGGCTGTATTTGGTCATGGATTTCCACTATGCGACAATAATGACAATACCCCTGAGTGACGGCGGGTACTGGATTCAGCTCAGCTACGTCGTTATCAATAATGGCGCAATTCTACTCTGCAAAGCGGCACAAAACGACCCGCATGCCCCATTTTGCAGCGTGAAGCCATTGCGCCGGATCGCGCACCCTGGCTATGGCGAGGCTGAATAGCCTACTGGCGCTGGCCTGCTGTGGGTTTTACCGTAACCACGACAACCTGGAACAGTTTTCGCATAACCCTCCGGTGGCGCTAATCTGACGCCTTGTTTACGTGCCAGATCGCCAGTAAAAGGTGCAACAAAATGTTCACTGTGTGGAAGCTGTTGCAGCAATAGTTGCTAAGGCTGCGTATAATAGTTACTTGAATAATATGAAAGATATCCGGATTTTTGTAGCAGAATTAAACAGATATCGCCGGTCAGTTGGCGGCGCAGCCGTTGACCATCAAACTTGCGCGATAACCAGATGTCTATCTATTCGTTAATCCGTCTACACTTGCCGTGACAGTCAGACGTTGCTGACTTCCGGTTACCAATTGGAAAGGGTCGTGATGCCCGCACTGCGGCGATCACGAATCCATGGTGCTATTTGCGAAACTTAGCTGCCCGAGCGGGAGCTTTGCCAGGAGAGGATATGGTTGCGGTAAGAAGTGCACATTTGAATACGGCTGGCGAGTTTGCACTCGACCAATGGATCACCAGTTTGGGGATCTCTAACCAGCAGTCATGTGAACGACTGGCCGATACCTGGCGCTATTGTGAAGCCGCCACGCAAAATCATCCCGACCAGGCAGTGCTGTTATGGCGCGGTATCGAAATGGTGGAAATCCTGACGATGCTGAGCATGGATAATGACAGCCTGCGCAGCGCGCTGCTGTTCCCGCTGGCCAATGCGAATGTGGTATCGGAAGAGACGCTGGAAGAAGATTTCGGCAAAGGGATTGTCTCACTGGTGCATGGTGTGCGCGATATGGACGCCATTCGCCAGCTGAAAGCGACACATAACGACTCGATGGCGTCGGAGCAGGTGGATAACGTCCGCCGTATGCTGCTGGCGATGGTGGAAGATTTCCGCTGCGTAGTGATTAAGCTGGCGGAACGTATTGCCCATCTGCGCGAAGTGAAAGATGCGCCAGAAGATGAACGCGTGCTGGCGGCGAAAGAGTGTACCAATATCTATGCGCCGCTGGCCAACCGCCTCGGCATCGGCCAGCTGAAGTGGGAGCTGGAGGATTTCTGCTTCCGCTATCTGCATCCTGATGAATACAAACGCATCGCTAAACTGCTGCATGAGCGGCGTATCGATCGCGAACAGTATATTGAGACCTTTGTCGATAATCTGCGCAAAGAGATGGCGAAAGAGGGCGTGAAAGCCGAGGTGTATGGCCGGCCGAAACATATCTACAGTATCTGGCGCAAGATGCAGAAAAAGTCACTGGCGTTCGATGAGCTGTTTGACGTGCGCGCGGTGCGTATCGTCGCTGAGCGTTTGCAGGATTGCTACGGCGCGCTCGGCACCGTGCACACCCTGTATCGCCATCTGCCGGATGAGTTCGATGACTATGTTGCCAATCCGAAACCCAATGGTTATCAGTCGATTCATACCGTCGTGCTGGGGCCGCAGGGTAAAACCGTTGAAATTCAGATCCGCACCCGTCAGATGCATGAAGATGCCGAGCTGGGTGTGGCCGCGCACTGGAAGTACAAAGAGGGGCCGGGCGTCAGCCAGGCTCGCGGTGCTTCCGGTCATGAAGAGCGCATCGCCTGGTTGCGTAAGCTGATCGCCTGGCAGGAAGAGATGGCGGATTCCGGCGAAATGCTGGATGAAGTGCGCAGCCAGGTGTTTGACGATCGCGTCTATGTATTTACGCCGAAAGGGGATGTGGTCGATCTGCCTGCCGGATCGACACCGCTCGACTTCGCTTACCATATTCACAGTGATATCGGTCATCGCTGCATCGGCGCCAAAATTGGCGGCCGCATCGTGCCCTTTACCTATCAGCTGCAGATGGGCGACCAGATCGATATCATCACCCAGAAGCAGCCGAACCCCAGCCGCGACTGGCTGAATCCTAACCTCGGTTATGTCACTACCAGCCGCGGGCGCTCGAAAATTCACGCCTGGTTCCGTAAACAGGATCGTGACAAAAATATCATTGCCGGTCGCCAGATCCTCGATAACGAACTCGATCATCTGGATATCAATCTGAAAGACGCCGAAAAGCTGCTGTTGCCGCGCTATAACGTCAACAGCATGGATGAGCTGCTGGCGGCGATTGGCGGTGGTGACATCCGCCTGGTGCAGATGAGCAACTTCCTGCAGTCGAAGCTGAATAAGCCGAGTGCCGAAGAGGAAGATCGCGAGGCGCTGCGTCAGCTGACGCAGAAAACCCACTCCAACAGCGCGCGCAGTAAAGAAAGTGGCCGGGTGGTGGTGGAAGGCGTCGGTAATCTGATGCACCATATCGCCCGCTGCTGCCAGCCGATTCCTGGCGACGAGATTGTCGGCTTTATCACCCAGGGACGCGGCATTTCCATTCACCGCGCTGACTGCGACCAGCTGGCCGAGCTGACTTCCCATGCGCCGGAGCGTATTGTCGATGCGGTGTGGGGGGAAAGTTACTCCAGCGGCTATTCGCTGGTGGTGCGGGTCACCGCCAACGATCGCAGCGGACTGCTGCGTGATATCACCACCATTCTGGCGAATGAAAAGGTCAATGTGCTGGGCGTCTCCAGCAGGAGCGATACCAAAAAGCAGCTGGCAACCATCGATATGGATATCGAAATCTACAATCAGCAGGTGCTGGGACGGGTGCTGGCGCGGCTTAATCAGCTGCCGGACATTATTGACGCTAAGCGTTTACACTGACTGCAGGCCATATGCCACGCCAAATTTTAGGGGAAACACACCGATGGTTCCGGAGCGGCGTTGCCCGCGAAGGAACGCGGGGTGGTCGCCCCGTGTATTTCGATCTTCCAGACATTTTTATCTGTTAGCAGTCCATTATATTTAAGGAGTCCAATGAACGCTCTCGATCGCCTGCTGGGCATCATGAAAACCCTGCGCGATCCGCAGAACGGCTGCGCATGGGATCGCCAGCAAAGCTACGCCACCATTGCCCCCTATACCCTCGAAGAGACTTATGAAGTGCTGGATGCTATTCAGCGCGAGGACTATGCCGATCTGCGTGATGAGCTTGGCGATCTGCTGTTCCAGATCGTGTTTTACGCGCAGATGGCCAGCGAAGAGGGGCGCTTTACCTTCGACGATATCTGTCACGCCATTAGCGACAAGATGGAGCGCCGCCACCCGCATATCTTTAGCGATCGGCTGGTGGATAGCAGCGTGGAACGCAGCGTACAGTGGGAACAGACTAAAGCGGCGGAACGCGCCAATAAAGAACAGCATTCTGCGCTGGACGATATCCCCGCGGCACTGCCGGCGCTGATGAAAGCGCATAAAATTCAGAAACGCTGTAGCGCCGTCGGTTTTGACTGGCACACCATCGGCCCGGTGCTGGCAAAAGTGTATGAAGAGATCGACGAAGTGATGGAGGAGGCACAGCAGGCGGTGGTGGATGAGGAGAAACTGGAAGAGGAGATTGGCGATCTGCTGTTTGCCACGGTCAATCTTTCGCGTCATCTGGGCAAAAAAGCCGAAACCGCGCTGCAAAAAGCCAATCGTAAATTTGAACGTCGTTTTCGTCAGGTAGAACAGATTATCGCCGCCCAGGGAATGGCGATAAATGACGCCACCCTTGAACAAATGGAAGCTGCCTGGCAGCAGGTTAAATCGACGGAGTAATCGACGACTGACCCGATTCAGCTAAAAATATTTAACGCGCGATCTTATGACCAAAATCAATCCGGGTCGCGGGTTTGTCGGCTAATTTAGCCTGATAAAAACGTTGTCGCGCACACAACCAGAAAGGATCAATTGTCGGCTCAGGGGGTTTCCGGTATACTGTTTTCCCGTCCTGGTTATTCCATCGTCTTTAAACCTAAACTCTCAGGTTCAGCATGACAACGAATTATATTTTTGTGACCGGCGGGGTCGTATCCTCTCTGGGCAAAGGCATTGCCGCAGCCTCCCTGGCAGCTATCCTCGAAGCTCGTGGTCTTAACGTGACCATCATGAAGCTGGACCCGTATATCAACGTGGATCCAGGTACTATGAGCCCTACACAGCACGGTGAAGTCTTTGTGACCGATGACGGTGCTGAAACCGATCTGGATTTAGGTCACTACGAGCGTTTTATCCGTACCCGGATGACACGCCGCAACAACTTCACCACTGGCCGTATCTACTCCGAAGTGCTGCGTAAAGAACGCCGCGGTGACTATCTGGGCGCGACCATTCAGGTTATCCCACATATCACTAACGCGATTAAAGAGCGCATTATCGCCGGTGGTGAAGGTCACGACGTAGTGCTGGTTGAAATCGGCGGCACCGTTGGTGATATCGAATCACTGCCGTTCCTCGAAGCCATTCGCCAGATGGCGGTGGATGTCGGTCGTGAACATACGCTGTATATGCACCTGACGCTGGTGCCGTATATGGCGGCAGCGGGCGAAGTGAAAACCAAGCCTACTCAGCATTCGGTGAAAGAGTTGCTGTCGATTGGTATTCAGCCCGATGTGCTGATTTGCCGCTCCGATCGCGCGGTCCCGGCCAACGAGCGGGCGAAAATCGCGCTGTTCTGTAACGTGCCGGAGAAAGCGGTAATTTCTCTGAAAGACGTTGATTCTATCTATAAAATCCCAGGCATGTTGAAATCACAGGGCCTTGACGATTATATTTGTAAACGATTCAGCTTAAACGCGCCGGAAGCTAACCTCTCCGAATGGGAGCAGGTGATTTACGAAGAAGCGAATCCGGGTGGCGAAGTAACGATCGGTATGGTCGGCAAATATGTCGAGCTGCCGGATGCCTACAAATCAGTGATTGAAGCACTGAAGCATGGTGGCCTGAAGAACCGCGTTACGGTAAACATTAAGCTGATCGACTCGCAGGATGTTGAAACCCGTGGTGTCGAATTACTGAAAGATTTAGACGCTATCCTGATCCCTGGCGGTTTTGGTTACCGTGGTGTGGAAGGCAAGTTGATGACTGCGCAGTATGCGCGTGAAAACAACGTGCCTTACCTCGGTATCTGCTTAGGTATGCAGGTGGCACTGATGGAGTTCGCCCGCAACGTCGCAGGCATGGAAGGGGCTAACTCCACTGAATTTGTGCCAGACTGTAAATATCCGGTAGTTGCATTAATTACCGAATGGCGTGATGAAGAAGGCAATGTTGAGATGCGCTCCGAACAGAGCGATCTGGGCGGCACCATGCGCCTCGGCAGTCAGCAGTGCCAGTTGACCGATAACAGCCTGGTCCGTCAGATGTATGGTTCTGACACCATTGTGGAACGTCATCGTCATCGCTATGAAGTGAACAACATGCTGTTGAAGCAAATCGAAGCTGCTGGATTACGTGTGGCAGGCCGCTCCGGGGATGACCAGCTGGTAGAGATCATTGAGATCCCTGACCATCCATGGTTTGTTGCGTGTCAGTTCCATCCGGAATTCACCTCAACACCGCGTGACGGGCACCCGTTGTTTGCTGGCTTTGTTAAAGCCGCAAGCGAGTACCAGAAGCGTTTAGCGAAATAACAGAACAACGCACAATTCTCCCCGCAAGATTTCGCGTTGCAGCCAGCATTGCTGCGGCGCGAAAGATAAAGGGGAAGCGCGTTGTTTGTCTGAGTCTTAGCTTAACTTGTACTGAGGAAAATCTAATGTCCAAAATCGTTAAAGTCATCGGTCGCGAAATCATCGACTCTCGTGGTAACCCGACTGTTGAAGCTGAAGTTCATCTGGAAGGCGGCTTTGTCGGTATGGCTGCTGCGCCATCAGGTGCTTCTACCGGTTCTCGCGAAGCGCTGGAACTGCGTGACGGTGACAAATCTCGTTTCCTGGGCAAAGGCGTCACTAAAGCCGTTGCAGCAGTTAATGGCCCAATCGCGAACGCGGTGCAGGGTAAAGATGCGAAAGACCAGGCAAACATCGATAAGATCATGATTGAGCTGGACGGTACTGAAAACAAATCTAACTTCGGTGCTAACGCTATTCTGGCGGTTTCTCTGGCTGCTGCTAAAGCCGCTGCTGCTGCTAAAGGCATGCCGCTGTATGAGCACATCGCTGAACTGAACGGCACCCCAGGTAAATTCTCTATGCCACTGCCAATGATGAACATCATCAATGGTGGCGAGCATGCCGACAACAACGTCGACATCCAGGAATTTATGATTCAGCCAGTGGGCGCGAAAACCCTGAAAGAAGCCATCCGTATGGGTTCTGAAGTGTTCCACACCCTGGCGAAAGTGCTGAAATCGAAAGGCATGGGTACTGCAGTAGGTGACGAAGGCGGCTATGCGCCAAACCTTGGTTCTAACGCTGAAGCTCTGGCGGTTATTGCTGAAGCCGTAGAGAAAGCGGGCTACAAGCTGGGTACTGATATCACCCTGGCGATGGACTGTGCAGCGTCTGAATTCTACAAAGACGGTAAGTACGTTCTGGCTGGCGAAGGCAACAAAGCCTTCACGTCAGAAGAGTTCACCCACTTCCTGGAAGACCTGACTAAGCAGTATCCAATCGTCTCTATCGAAGACGGTCTGGATGAATCTGACTGGGCGGGCTTTGCTTACCAGACTAAAGTGCTGGGCGACAAAATCCAGCTGGTTGGTGACGATCTGTTCGTGACCAATACCAAAATCCTGAAAGAAGGTATCGACAAAGGTATCGCTAACTCCATTCTGATCAAATTCAACCAGATCGGTTCTCTGACCGAAACGCTGGCGGCGATCAAAATGGCGAAAGATGCTGGCTACACTGCAGTTATCTCTCACCGTTCAGGCGAAACCGAAGATGCAACTATCGCCGATCTGGCGGTGGGTACTGCTGCTGGCCAGATCAAAACCGGTTCTATGAGCCGCTCTGACCGTGTTGCTAAGTACAACCAGCTGATTCGTATCGAAGAAGCGCTGGGCAGCCGTGCGCCATTTAACGGTCTGTCTGAAGTTAAAGGTCAGTAATAAATTCCACAGCTTATCCCGCGGGTAAGCTGTGGTGATAAGATAGAGCCTCGTGCCTGCACGAGGCTTTTTTTATGGCGCGCGCGCAGAGGTTTTTTCTGCCATAATCTGCGCCCCTGATTCCCCCCACTAGCGAGAAAGTAATGCAGTACCCGATTAATGAGATGTTCCAGACGTTGCAGGGCGAAGGTTTTTATACCGGCGTACCGGCAATTTTTATCCGCTTGCAAGGATGCCCGGTTGGCTGCAGCTGGTGCGATACCAAACATACGTGGGATAAGCTGGCCAATCGGGAGACCTCGCTGGGCGATATTCTGGTGAAAACGGTTGAGAGTGACGCCTGGGGTTCGGCGGATGCTGACGGGCTGCTGGCGATGATTGGTCAGCAGGGCTGGACGGCACGTCATGTGGTGATCACCGGCGGTGAGCCGAGCATCTATGATTTGACGCCATTAACCAGCGTGCTGGAAGCTGCTGGCTACAGTTGCCAGATCGAAACCAGCGGCACTCATGAAGTCCACTGCTCGGCCAATAGCTGGGTGACGGTTTCACCGAAGGTCAATATGCGCGGCGGTTATGATGTATTGTCACAGGCGCTGGTGCGTGCCGACGAGATTAAACATCCGGTGGCGCGTCAGCGGGATATTGAAGCGTTACAGGCGCTGCTGGCTACGCTGAGCGATGATAAGCCACGCATCATTGCGTTACAGCCAATCAGCCAGAAAGAGGATGCGACGAAGTTGTGCATCGAAACCTGTATTGCGCATAACTGGCGCTTATCGATGCAGACCCATAAGTATCTGAATATTGCCTGATCGGGCTCGGGCGGCGAGAACGCCGTTACCACGATTCGTGCAAACCATCTGAACGGGCGGCGAGAACGCCGCCCCTGCATTGTTCTGAACGTAGAGGCGGCGTTCTCGCCACCGGTGTCAAAGAGATGCATCAACCGCGATAAACACACCCGGCGGTACAGGTCTCTTTTACCAGCACTGCGCTCAGTTCCGGCAGCGTGGGCTTCATCTGATCCCAAATCCATTTTGCCAGCACTTCGCTGGTAGGGTTTTCGAGGCCTGGAATATCGTTCAGATAATAGTGATCCAGACGATCGTATAACGGCTTAAAAGCCGCCTTCAGCTCAGCAAAATCCATTACCCAGCCGGTATGCGCATCCACTTCGCCGGTGATTTCAATACGCACCAAAAACGAGTGTCCGTGCAAACGGCCACACTTATGGCCTTCCGGCACATTTGGCAGATGGTGCGCGGCTTCAAACTGGAAATCTTTAAATAGCGTGGTTGCCATCGTTACAGTCTCAATCTCATCAAAAAACCGACGAAGTCTAACGGAAAACAGCTTTTTTCGCACCCGTTAAGCGCAGGATCGCGCCAGTAACTTTACTCTTAATCGCCTGGTGTTGTTAACTTATTGATTAAAATGATTTTAGTTAACCGCTTTTGCTGTTAACCGTTACCCGAAAAACCACTTAGTCATTTTGGTTATTTATTATTTCTAACCCTTATTTAATGGTTATTATGTCACTCGGTAACCTACCTCCTCTTACGTCCCGGACCACAGACACTGGAATTTTCAACGCAATGACGACTCAGGCTCCCCCAGGTAATCTGCTTCCGCTTAACCCGGAGCAATTCGCGCGCTTGCAGGCGGCGACAGGTGATTTCTCTACCACGCAGCTGGCATGGCTTTCCGGCTATTTTTGGGGGATGGTCAATCAGACGGGGGGCGCTGCTGTCGCCACGGCTCCGGCAATGGTTGAGACACCGGCCATCACCATTCTGTCCGCTTCGCAGACCGGCAATGCACGTCGGCTGGCGGAACAGCTGCGTGATGACCTGCTGGCGGCTAAGCTGAATGTCAATCTGGTGAATGCTGGCGACTACAAATTTAAACAGATCGCGCAGGAAAAACTGCTGGTGGTGGTGACCTCCACCCAGGGTGAGGGTGAACCGCCGGAAGAAGCGGTGGCGCTGCACAAATTCCTGATGTCGAAGAAAGCGCCGAAACTGACCGATACCGCTTTTGCGGTGTTTGGCCTCGGCGACACCTCCTACGAGTTTTTCAGCCAGGCGGGCAAAGATTTTGACGGCAAGCTGGCGGAACTGGGCGGCGATCGCCTGCTGGCGCGCGTCGATGCCGATGTGGAATACGCGGCTGATGCTGAGCAGTGGCGTAAGCAGGTGGTTGAGGTGCTGAAAGCACGCGCGCCGGCTGAGTCACCGTCGGCGGCGGCGCAGACCGCCAGCGGCAGCGTTAATCAGGTCGATAGCACGCCTTATACCAAAGAAGCGCCGCTGGTTGCCAGCTTTGCGGTAAACCAGAAAATTACCGGTCGCAACTCCGATAAAGACGTCCGTCATATCGAAATCGACCTCGGCGACTCAGCACTGCGCTATCAGCCGGGTGATGCGCTCGGCGTCTGGTTTGAAAACGATGCGGCGCTGGTGCAGGAACTGGCTGAACTGCTGTGGTTAAAAGGCGATGAGAGCGTGGTGGTTAATGGCGCCACGCTGCCACTGGCGGAAGCACTGCAGAAACATTTCGAACTGACGGTCAATACGCCGCAAATCGTCGAGCGTTTTGCCCATCTGTCGCGCAACGATGCGCTGCTGGCGCTGGTGTCTGATAAGGCGAAGCTACAGCACTATGCGCAGAGCACGCCGATTGTAGATATGGCGCGTCAGGCGCCAACCGAACTGCATGCTGACCAGTTAATTGAGCTGCTGCGGCCGCTCACTCCGCGCCTCTACTCGATCGCCTCTTCACAGGCGGAGAACGAAACTGAGGTGCATATTACGGTCGGCGCGGTGCGTTATGAGATTGATGGCCGTGCGCGTGCCGGTGGCGCCTCCAGCTATCTGGCCGATCGTCTGGAAGAGGACGGCGAGATTCGCGTGTTTATCGAACATAACGATAACTTCCGTCTGCCCGCCAACCCGGAAACGCCGGTGATTATGATTGGGCCTGGCACCGGGATTGCCCCGTTCCGCGCCTTTATGCAGCAGCGCGACAACGACGGCGCGGGCGGTAAAAACTGGCTGTTCTTTGGCAACCCGCACTTTACCGAAGATTTCCTCTATCAGGTGGAGTGGCAGCGCTATGTAAAAGATGGCCTGCTGACCAATATCGATTTAGCCTGGTCACGCGACCAGCAGCATAAAGTCTATGTACAGGACAAAATCCGCGCGAAGGGCGCGGAAGTGTGGCGCTGGATTCAGCAAGGCGCACACATTTACGTCTGCGGCGATGCTAATCGTATGGCAAAAGACGTTGAGCAGGCATTACTGGAAGTGGTAGCCGAATACGGTGGCATGGACATCGAAACGGCTGACGAATTTTTAAGCGAGCTGCGCATTGAGCGCCGTTATCAGCGAGACGTGTACTAATGAGCGAAAAACATCCTGGACCGTTGGTCGTTGAAGGCAAACTGACTGACGCTGAACGCCTGAAAAAAGAGAGTAACTACCTGCGTGGCACCATCGCTGACGATCTCACCGATGGCCTTACCGGTGGTTTCCGTGGCGATAACTTTCTGCTGATCCGTTTTCACGGTATGTATCAGCAGGATGACCGCGATATCCGCGCCGAACGCGCCGAGCAGAAGCTGGAGCCGCGTCATGCCATGATGCTGCGCTGCCGTCTGCCGGGCGGGATTATTACCCCGACCCAGTGGCTGGCGATTGATAAGTTCGCCGAAGACAATACCATTTACGGCAGCGTGCGCCTGACTAACCGTCAGACCTTTCAGTTTCACGGTATTCTGAAAGGCAATGTGAAACCGGCGCACCAGATGCTGAGCGAAGTCGGACTCGACTCGCTGGCCACCGCCAACGACGTTAACCGTAATGTGCTCTGCACCTCGAACCCGGTGGAGTCAGAGCTGCATCAGGAAGCCTATGAGTGGGCAAAAAAACTCTCAGAGCACCTGCTGCCGCAGACGCGCGCCTATGCCGAAATCTGGCTGGATAAAGAGAAGGTCGCGACCACTGATAAAGAGCCGATTCTCGGTGAAACCTATCTGCCACGTAAGTTTAAAACCACCGTGGTGGTGCCGCCGCACAATGATGTCGACCTGCACGCCAACGACCTGAACTTTATCGCCATTGCCGAGAACGGCAAGCTGGTGGGCTTTAATCTGCTGGTGGGCGGTGGTCTGTCGATCGAGCACGGTAATAAAGCGACTTATGCCCGTACTGCCAGTGAATTTGGTTATCTGCCACTGGATAAGACGCTGGCGGTAGCGGAAGCGGTTGTGACCACCCAGCGCGACTGGGGTAACCGTACCGACCGCAAAAACGCCAAAACCAAATACACCCTTGAACGCGTCGGCGTTGAGACCTTTAAGCAGGAAGTTGAACGCCGGGCTGGCATTACGTTCGAACCGATTCGTCCGTATGAATTCACCACCCGTGGCGACCGCTTTGGCTGGGTGAAGGGTATTGATAACAAATGGCATCTGACGCTGTTTATTGAAAACGGCCGTCTGCTGGACTACCCAGGCCGCGCGCTGAAATCCGGCGTGGCTGAAATTGCCAGAATCCATCCTGGTGATTTCCGTCTGACCGCCAACCAGAACCTGATTGTGGCGGGCGTACCGGAAACGCTGAAGGACAAAATCGAGGCGATTGCCCGCAGCCATGGCCTGATGGAGAACGTCACTGCCCAGCGCGAAAACTCGATGGCCTGCGTGTCGTTCCCTACCTGTCCGCTGGCGATGGCGGAAGCTGAGCGCTTTCTGCCGGAATTTGTCACCAAGGTCGAAGGGCTGATGAATAAACACGGCGTCGGGGAAGAGCACATAGTGCTACGCGTAACCGGTTGTCCGAACGGTTGCGGCCGTGCCATGCTGGCTGAAATTGGTCTGGTCGGTAAGGCGCCGGGTCGCTACAACCTGCACCTTGGCGGTAACCGCACCGGTACACGTATTCCGGCGATGTATCGTGAGAATATCAACGAAGACGATATTCTGGCGAGCATTGATGAACTGGTCGGACGCTGGGCAAGCGAGCGTGAAGCCGATGAAGGCTTTGGCGACTTCACCATTCGCGCCGGCGTGGTGCGCGAGGTTCTCGATCCGGCACGTGATTTTTGGGAATAACGGAGGCGACTGATAATGTCTGTATTCGATCTCGCAGCACTGAACGATATGCCAAAAGTCGAGCGCGTGATGGCGCTGGCGGAAGTAAATACTCAGCTGGAGAAACTCTCCGCTGAAGAGCGCGTCAGCTGGGCGCTGGAAAATCTGCCGGGCGATTTTGTGCTGTCATCCAGCTTTGGCATTCAGGCAGCGGTGTCGCTGCATCTGGTAACGCGCCAGAAGCCAGACATTCCGGTGATCCTGACCGATACCGGTTATCTGTTTGCCGAAACCTACCAGTTTATCGACTCGCTGACCGAGAAGCTGGATCTGAATCTGAAAGTGTTCCGCGCCGAGCAGTCAGCGGCATGGCAGGAAGCGCGCTACGGCAAACTGTGGGAGCAGGGCGTTGAAGGCATCGAAAAGTACAACCAGATTAACAAGGTTGAACCGATGAACCGCGCGCTGGAGACACTGGGTGGTCAGACATGGTTTGCTGGTCTGCGCCGCGACCAGTCTGGCAGCCGCGCACATCTGCCAGTGCTGGCGATTCAGCGCGGGGTATTTAAGATCCTGCCAATTATCGACTGGGACAACAAACAGGTGTATCAGTATCTGCAACAGAATGGTCTCAGCTACCATCCGCTGTGGGATGAAGGCTATCTGTCGGTCGGCGATACCCATACCACGCGTAAGTGGGAGCCGGGTATGGCAGAAGAAGAGACGCGCTTCTTTGGCCTGAAACGCGAGTGCGGCCTGCATGAAGGTTAATGATAAATTATGCTAAACTAATTACCCGATAGTTTATCGGTGTTTATTAGTTAATTTATTGTATTTTCGTTAATGCATTAATTTTTTGTTACTTTATTGTTTAATTTATCTAATCGATCAATCCTTGTTGGGTGGAAGTTTTACTCACTCAGCAAGGAGAGAACACAGTGTCAGATAAAGCCCTGACGTCGTCTGTACCCCATAAAAAACCATCTTCCGTCGTGAAGAATTCCCTTCGTTTTGGTAAACAACACTCAACTGACGAAATCGATATTCGCCAGGTGAGTACACTGCAGGATTTTTTTACCGGCATGGGAAAATTACACGCGGAGTACCTCAAACTCGGTCTGGTGGCGCCTCAGCCAGGCAATATGTTGTTTTCACCCTGGTTCTTCACCGCCGCGAACCGCCTGTTTCTGGCTAAAGTCGATAATGATGTGATTGGCACCATTGCGCTGATTAAGCAGAGCGGGCAGGGATTACCGGCGGAGAAGATATTTGCCGACGAGATTTGCCAGTCAGGCTGTCAGCCGGAGCATACCGCAGAGATTGGCTCATTATGCATTGATGCCTGTTATCGCGGTGGTGGTGTACTACGTGCGCTCTACGGCTGGATTATTCTCTATGCCGCCTTCTTTCAACGCATTGATACGCTGTTTATCCAGGTGGAGGCGCGTAAAGCACGCTTCTACCAGGATAATCTGTTTTTTCATCAGGTGGGGGAGAGCCGCCTGCATCCTGCGTATCAGAACAAACCGGTGGTCTTACTGCGTGCCGATATTCGCCAGACGCTGGCTTTCCTGCGCAAAAGCTTATCGCCGCATAAACGCCTGAGTGTCAAAGAGGTGATGGTGTCGATGAATATCAGCAATCTGTATCACAGGCTGGTGGCATGCATGAAAGAGGAGAAGGTGTTTCGCTGGACGGCGGAGCATGCCCGCCACTACTGCGATCGCTGCTGTGTCAAAAATGACACGCTGAGCAGCAAACAACGGGCGGCATTACACAGCATCCTGAACCGACATTTGTAACTGATGAAGCGGGCGCCACGGCGCCCGCAACGATCAGAGCGCCTTTTTGGCGGCGGGATTAGCCAGTTCAGTGATTAACGGCAGCAGGATTTTCACCGTGTCATGGCTGCGCCGGGCGATACGGCCAGGCAGCCAGCGATCAAGATAACTGAGATTATCGCGCTCAGTCTGATGGCGGCTGATACCCTGCGGGAAATGCGGCGAGATACGACGCTGCTGGCGACCATCTTTATTTCCCAGCGTCCAGTTTGCGGCGCGCACATTCAGCAGTGGAAAACCGGCGCTGTCAAAGGCGTTATCCGCCGGATAATCTCCTTTTGCCGGAGTATGGCTGTCGGCAGCAATGCCGTAACGACGGGCGATAGCCAGCGCGCGATCGCGCGTCTGACGTGCTACTGCGGCAGGGGTATTGCTACCGCTGTTAAAATAGAGCTTATCGCCGACAATCAGACTGTCGAGGTTAATCACCAGCAGAGTGTTTTTCTTCTCTTCAGGTTTCATCCGCGTCAGATAATCTTCACTGCCGCGATGACCAATCTCTTCACCGCTTAGCGCGACAAAGCGCACGCCATAATGCAGCGGGAGCTGGCTGAGACGTTGCGCCAGTTCCAGCATCACGCCCAGACCGGCGGCGTTGTCGTCGGCGCCCTGCAAGCGCAGGCCTCCGAGATTATGTTCTACATCGGCATCGCTCTGCGGACTCCAGGTATCGAGATGCGCCACCAGCAGAATTTGCTGCGGCGCCTGACCTTCACGCGCGGCAATCACCGAGGTGCCGGTGACATTGCGCCAGACGGCGCTGCCATCTTTGTGCAGATATTGATAACGGGTATGAAAATCGCGTTTGTCGCTGTGGTAACCCATTGCGCTGAACTGTTGTTGCAGATAGTCGGCGGTCAGCAACTCGGCCGGACTGCCGATCATGCGGCCAGGGAACCAGGTGGCGATATTACGTAGCTGCTGTTCAGCCTGTTTGCCGACGGCAGGTTCCGCCGCCGTCACCGGTAAAGCAATACCGCAACTGAGCAGCGCAGCCAGCGCAGTCAGGCGGAGGGTGGAAAACATTTCAGGATCCTTAGGCGTCATCCCCTGACGCAAAGCAAAATTTTTTTACTGCGCTAGTATGAAATTGTGATCGCAGTCAGACAATTACATTCGTTCTGAAAGCCGCTAAATATCATCTGTTAAGCACATTTTGTTCTCAACTTAGTCAGCTCGTTATTCCATTCAGTAACTACTCATTCCAATAAGTAATTTCATCTGACGGAAGCAGCAGACGTATAGTCGCGTTAACTTTTTGTTATTTCATATAAGGCCGACGTGGACTATCTCCCGATTTTTGCCGATCTCAAGTCTAAGCCGGTACTGGTGGTAGGCGGTGGCGACATTGCGGCGCGCAAGATTGAACTGCTGCGCCGGGCAGGCGCGCGCATCCAGATTGCCTCACGCGCGCTGTGCGAAGAGCTGCAGGCGTTAGCGGAGATAAATGCAGTCGAATGGCTGGCTACCGAGTTCGACGAAGCACAGCTCGATAGCGTGTTCCTGGTGATAGCCGCCACTGATGACAGCCAGCTTAACGCCAGGGTATTTGCGGCGGCGAATCAACGCTTCCGGCTGGTGAATGTGGTTGATGACCAGCCGAAATGCACCTTTATCTTTCCTTCGATTGTCGATCGCTCGCCATTGGTGGTTGCGATCTCCTCCAGCGGCACCGCACCGGTTTTAGCGCGTTTACTGCGGGAAAAACTGGAAGCCTTGTTGCCCGCTAACCTCGGCCAGATGGCGCAGATTGCCGGTGAGTGGCGCGGCAAAGTGAAGCAGCGTTTTCACAAGATGTCGGATCGCCGTCGTTTCTGGGAGCGCGCGTTTAATGGCCTGTTCGCCAGTCAGGTGGCTGCCGGTAATGTGCAGGGGGCGAAGCAGACGCTGGACGATCAGCTGGTCAACCCGGAGAAAGCACAGGGCGAAATCGTGCTGGTTGGCGCCGGGCCAGGTGATTCCGGTCTGCTGACGCTGCGTGGTTTGCAGGTGATGCAGCTGGCGGATGTGGTGCTGTATGACCATCTGGTCAGCGATGAGATTCTGGATTTAGTCCGCCGCGACGCCGACCGCATCTGCGTTGGCAAACGCGCTGGCGCCCACTCGGTGCCGCAGGAAGAGACCAACCGCCTGCTGGTGGAGCTGGCGCAGCAGGGCAAACGGGTGGTGCGCCTGAAAGGCGGCGATCCCTTTATCTTTGGCCGTGGTGGCGAAGAGTTACAGGCCGCGCAGGCCGCTGGCATTCCGTTTCAGGTGGTGCCGGGCGTCACCGCCGCCGCGGGCGCGACTGCCTACGCCGGTATTCCGCTGACCCATCGCGACCACGCGCAAAGCGTACTGTTTATTACTGGCCATTGCCGCACCGGCGGCGATGGCATCGACTGGCCTTCGTTAGCGCGTGCGCGTCAGACGCTGGCGATCTATATGGGCACGGTGAAAGCGGCGGAAATCAGTCAGCAGCTGATTGCCCACGGGCGCGACGCCAGCACGCCGGTAGCGGTGATTGGTCGTGGCACCCGTCAGGATCAGCAGGTGTTAACCGGTACGCTCGAACAGCTCGAAGAACTGGCGCAACGCGCCCCGACGCCAGCGCTTTTGGTGATTGGCGAAGTCGTCAATCTGCATGCGCAGTTGGCCTGGTTTCAACATTCAGCACAGCAGGCCGGACGTGAATCCGCCGTTGTGAATTTGGCTTGAGGAAAGATTATGGATCAAAAACGACTCACTCATCTGCGTCAGCTGGAGGCGGAAAGCATCCATATTATCCGCGAAGTGGCGGCGGAGTTCTCCA
This sequence comes from Winslowiella toletana, assembly GCF_017875465.1. Lineage (NCBI taxonomy): Bacteria > Pseudomonadati > Pseudomonadota > Gammaproteobacteria > Enterobacterales > Erwiniaceae > Winslowiella > Winslowiella toletana. Next base: position 1,343,612 of record NZ_JAGGMQ010000001.1, on the reverse strand, counting down.
ACCCGGTGATGATGTACTCCATCGGTAAAGATTCATCCGTGATGCTGCATCTGGCGCGTAAAGCCTTCTACCCGGGAACCCTGCCGTTCCCGCTGCTGCATGTTGATACCGGCTGGAAATTCCGTGAAATGTACGAGTTCCGCGACCGTATGGTGAAAAGCATCGGCGCTGAACTGCTGGTGCACCGTAACCCGGAAGGGGTGGCGATGGGGATTAACCCGTTTGTCCATGGCAGCGCCAAACACACCGATATTATGAAAACCGAAGGACTGAAGCAGGCGCTGAACAAATACGGCTTTGACGCGGCATTCGGCGGCGCCCGTCGCGACGAAGAGAAGTCGCGCGCGAAAGAGCGTATCTACTCGTTCCGCGACCGTTTCCATCGCTGGGATCCGAAAAACCAGCGCCCGGAACTGTGGCACAACTACAACGGCCAGATTAACAAGGGCGAAAGCATCCGTGTGTTCCCACTGTCAAACTGGACCGAGCTGGATATCTGGCAGTATATCTTCCTCGAAGATATTGAGATCGTTCCGCTCTATCTGGCGGCGCCACGTCCGGTGCTGGAACGTGACGGTATGCTGATGATGATCGATGACGACCGTATCGATCTGCAACCTGGTGAAGTGATCGAACAGCGGATGGTGCGTTTCCGTACCCTTGGCTGCTGGCCGCTAACCGGCGCCGTCGAGTCTGAAGCCCAGACGCTGCCGGGGATTATCGAAGAGATGCTGGTTTCGACTACCAGTGAACGTCAGGGACGCATGATTGACCGCGACCAGGCAGGCTCAATGGAGCTGAAGAAACGCCAGGGTTATTTCTAAGGAGCCGCCAGATGAACAACGTTATTGCACAACAAATTGCCGATCAGGGTGGTGTAGAAGCCTGGCTGCATACGCAGCAACATAAAAGCCTGTTGCGTTTTCTTACCTGTGGCAGCGTCGATGACGGGAAAAGCACCCTGATTGGTCGTCTGTTGCACGATACCCGGCAGATTTATGAAGATCAGCTCTCTTCGCTGCATAATGACAGCAAACGCCATGGTACTCAGGGCGAGAAGCTCGATCTGGCGCTGCTGGTGGATGGTTTGCAGGCTGAGCGCGAGCAGGGCATCACCATTGATGTGGCGTATCGCTACTTCTCTACTGAGAAGCGCAAATTTATTATTGCCGACACCCCGGGCCATGAGCAGTATACGCGCAATATGGCCACCGGCGCGTCGACCTGCGATCTGGCGATCCTGCTGATCGATGCGCGTAAAGGCGTGCTGGATCAGACGCGTCGCCACAGTTTTATCTCCACGCTGCTGGGGATCAAGCATCTGGTGGTGGCGATCAATAAAATGGATCTGGTGGAGTATAAGCAGGAAACCTTCGAGCAGATCAAACAGGATTACCTCGATTTTGCGACTCAGCTGCCAGGCGATCTCGATATTCGCTTTGTGCCGCTGTCGGCGCTTGAAGGCGAAAACGTCGCTGCACCAGGTGCGGCAATGGCGTGGTACAGCGGCCCAACCCTGCTGGACGTGCTGGAAACCGTGGATGTGCAGCGCGTGGTGGAGCAGCAGCCAATGCGCTTCCCGGTGCAGTATGTTAACCGTCCGAATCTCGATTTCCGTGGCTATGCCGGTACGCTGGCATCCGGGACAGTGCATGTCGGTCAGCGGGTGAAAGTGTTGCCGTCTGGGGTTGAATCCACTATCGCCCGGATCGTTACCTTTGATGGCGATCTGCAGCAGGCAATTGCCGGTGAAGCGCTGACGCTGGTGCTGAAAGATGAGATTGATATCAGTCGTGGCGATCTGCTGGTGACCGCCGATACCGATCTGAAAGCGGTGCAGGGCGCATCAATTGACGTGGTATGGATGGCGGAACAGCCACTGTCGCCGGGCCAGAGTTATGATGTGAAAATTGCCGGTAAGAAAACCCGCGCCCGTGTCGAAAAAATTCAGCATCAGGTTGAAATTAACAGCCTGGCGCAACATGAAGTGGACAGCCTGCCGCTCAACGGTATCGGCCTGGTGGATGTCACTTTTGATGAGCCCATGGTGCTGGATGCCTATCAGCAGAACCCGGTAACCGGCGGGATGATCTTTATCGATCGTCTGAGCAACGTGACGGTGGGGGCGGGCATGGTGCGTCATACACTGGAAGATGCGCCGCAGGGCCGCGGTGATTTCAGCGCCTTTGAGCTGGAGTTAAACGCGCTGGTGCGTCGCCACTTCCCGCACTGGGGTGCGCGTGATCTGCTGGGTGGCAAATAAATGGCCGCCACACATGATGAAAATGTTATCTGGCATGCGCACGCGGTAACGCGTGCCGAGCGCGAGACGCTGCATGGTCATCAGGGCGTGGTGTTGTGGTTTACCGGGCTTTCGGGCTCGGGTAAATCCACCGTCGCCGGGGCGCTGGAGCAGGCGCTGCATCAGCATGGCGTCAGCACCTATCTGCTGGATGGCGACAATGTGCGTCACGGTCTGTGTCGCGATCTTGGCTTCAGCGATGAGCACCGCAAAGAGAATATTCGTCGCGTCGGTGAAGTGGCGAAACTGATGGTCGATGCCGGTCTGGTGGTATTAACGGCGTTTATCTCACCGCACCGCGCCGAGCGACAGATGGTGCGCGATATGGTGGGAGAAGGACGTTTTATTGAGGTGTTTGTCGATACGCCGCTGGCTATCTGTGAAGCGCGTGATCCGAAAGGTTTGTACAAAAAAGCGCGTGCCGGTGAACTGCGTAATTTTACCGGTATTGACTCGGCTTACGAGGCGCCGGAACAGGCTGAAATCCATCTGGATGGCGAACAATTGGTAACAAAATTGATAGCGCAATTGTTAGACGTGCTGCGTGGTCGCGATATTATCAACTGCTGAGATAGTTACGGTATGCCCTCGGGCACTACGCGCCTGAGAGCAAACGCCAGAGAGCGGGCCGACAACGCGTCAACAGGATACTTATGCAGAACGTTACCCCCATGCTTGCTCGTAAAGATGAACGTGACCAGGAGGAGCACACCTGGTCATTCCCCGGTGGGGTCATCGGCTTTGTTTCATACTGGTTCGCACTGGCGATTCCTTTTCTGCTGTACGGCTCTAATACGCTGTTCTTCTTTCTGTATACCTGGCCTTTCTTCCTTGCGCTGCTACCAGTTTCGGTATTAATTGGTATTGCTTTTAGCCTGCTGTTACGCGGACGCCTGATGTGGACGCTGATTGCCACGGCGCTGGTGGTGGTTTGCCTGTTCTGGCTGCTGTTTTCATTTCTGACTGGCTGGTAGGGGAAAGGGGCGACGAGAACGCCGCCCGATGTTTCGCTGCGTTACAAAACTTTGCTAAGAAATGAAGCGGTGCGCGGGTTAGCTGGCGTGCTGAACAGCTGCTCAGGTTTGCCCATCTCCTGAATCACGCCCTGATCGATAAACATCACCCGGTCTGACACTTCGCGGGCAAACGCCATCTCGTGGGTGACAATCACCATCGTCATCCCTTCCTGCGCCAGTGTTTTCATTACGGCCAGCACTTCGCCGACCAGCTCCGGGTCGAGCGCCGAGGTTGGTTCATCAAACAGCATGATTTTCGGCTCCATCGCCAGCGCACGGGCAATCGCCACACGCTGCTGCTGACCACCGGAAAGGCTGTTTGGCCAGGCGTCAATCTTATCGCTCAGTCCCACTTTCGCCAGCAGCGCTTTTGCCTGCTCCACCGCCACCTTACGTGACAGCTTACGCACGTCCATTGGCGCCATAATCAGGTTTTCCAGCACCGACATATGCGGGAACAGGTTAAAGCGCTGGAATACCATACCGACTGATTCACGCAGCTGGTTGATATTGCAGTTTACATCGTGAACCGCGAAGCCACTGACCTCAACGCTGCCGCCATCAACGCTTTCCAGCCCGTTCAGACAGCGCAGGAAGGTACTTTTCCCCGAACCTGAGGGGCCGATAACGCAGACCACTTCCTGCGGCGCGATATCGCAGCTGATGCCGCGCAGGACCAGCGTTTCACCAAACTGTTTCTGCAAATTATTAACGTGAATCACTTTTGCCGAACCTCTTTTCCATATGTTGAACCAGCAGCGAAAGCAGGAAAGTAAACACCCAGTAGACCAGTGAGATCACCAGGTAGGGTTCCCAGTAGGTGGCGTAAGCGCCGGAGACGGTTCGCGCGGCATAAGCCAGATCGGCAAGGCCGATAGCGGAAGCCAGTGAAGAGTCTTTGACAATCGCAATGGCGTTATTACCCAGCGGTGGCAGCATACGGCGAAACGCCTGCGGCAGAATCACTTTGCGCATGGTGCGGCCGTACGGCATACCGAGCGAACGTGAGGCTTCCATCTGACCGCGATCGATAGACTGAATACCGGCGCGGAAGATTTCTGAGACATAAGCGCCGGCATTCAGGGTGATCGCCACGATGCAGGAGAGAAATGCGCCATACTCGGAACGCAGCATGCGCGCGAATTCCGCCGACATCAGGCCGCTGCTGACCATTACGCCATCACGCGGATTGATAAACAGTGGAATTAAGGCGAAATGCACCACCATAATCTGCACGAACAGCGGCGTGCCGCGAAAAGCGCTGATATAGATACGTACCGGCCACTGCACGCCGTAACGCAGAACAGGTTTCCACGGCCCATGCGGCGCCTGCGCCAGCCGGCCCAGGCCGAGAGTCAGACCCCAAAGTGTGCCGGTGATCACGCAGATCAACGTACATTTCAGCGTCATCAGCGCGCCGTCGATAAACAGCGGCAAATACTCCTGAATGATTTCCCAACGAAATCCAGTCATACAACAACAATCCTGTAGAGAGAATTCGCCGCACAGAGCGGCGAAAAAGAGGGGTTACTCAGCGGGCAGGGTCGGGACGTTAGTGTCAAACCAGGTGCTGTAGATTTTGGCGTAAGTGCCGTCGGCGATGATTTGTTTCAGACCGGCGTTAATTTTACTACGCAGCGCATCATTGCCTTTGGCTACCGCGATACCGAAATACTGACGTTCAAATTTCGCATCCGGTACCAGTTTAAACTGTTTCTCCGGATGGGTTTTGATGTAGTACTTAACGACGCCAACATCACCCACTGCTGCGCCGATACCATCTTCGTACAGCTCCTGCAGCATTAACGGCGTATTGTCAAAACGCTTGATCGCCGTGCTGTTTTTACCCAGCACATCCGAAACCACGATATCGCCGGTGCTGGAATTCACTACACCAACATTTTCACTTTTCAGCGCCGCCAGCGAATCCACTTCAGAATCCTTCGGCACCACAATTGACTGTTCCGCCGGGAAGTAAGGCGCGGAGAAGTCCACCATCAGCTTACGTTTATCAGTAATGGTAATACCGGAGATAATAATGTCGCGGTCACCGGAATTCAGCGTGGCAAAGATGCCTTCCCACGGCGTGTTGACCAGTTTGATATCAAATTTTGCGGCTTTCGCCACGGCCTTAATAACATCAATATCAAAGCCTTCCAGTTGCTTCTGGCTGTTTTCAAACTCGAAAGGACGGTAAGTGCCGCCGGAACCCACTACGTAAGTTTCTGCATGAGCAGCAGAGGCAAACAGCGCCAGTAACGTACTGATTAGCGCAAACTTTTTAAACATGACTTCTCCTGGGGAATAAATAAAAAATCCTGATTATGCATTTTAAGTGCATAAAAATACATTTTAGCGCGCATCCAGGCAAGCACTGTTTGCAGCGCTTTTGCCCGTCATTCCGATAAAGCAGCTCAATTTCGCCTGCACAGTGGAGTCGGGCGAAAAGTTATGGGATGATTGAGCCGTTTTTCAGGGGGCGTGGATGGGTAAACTGACGCTGTTGTTACTTGTACTATTAGGCTGGCTGCAATATTCGCTCTGGCTGGGCAAGAACGGCATTCATGATTATACGCGCGTCAACGATGACGTCGCGGTGCAGCAGGCGAATAACGCCAAACTAAAAGCGCGTAACGATCAGCTCTTTGCCGAAATCGATGATTTGAATGGCGGCTCGGAGGCGATCGAGGAACGCGCACGTAGCGAGCTGGGCATGATTAAACCCGGCGAGACCTTCTATCGCCTGGTGCCGGATCAAAACAGACGAAACGCGCAACAGGCAGCTCAAAATCAACAACGATAACTAATGACCAACATTGCAGGTTCCTTCCCCGAGATTATCGCCGTGGTTCCCGCGGCCGGTATCGGCAGCCGCATGCTGTCTGAGTGTCCGAAACAATATCTGACCATTGGCACGCAAACTATCCTCGAACACAGCATTGCCAGCCTGCTGGCGCACCCGGCGGTGACGCGCGTGATTGTGGCGCTCAGCGATGACGACGTGCAATTTCAGCAGCTGGCGATTGCGCGGGACAGGCGTATCACCACGGTCACTGGCGGACGGCAGCGCGCGGATTCGGTACTGGCGGGATTGCAGGCGGCAGGTGACGCTGAGTGGGTGCTGGTGCATGATGCCGCGCGCCCCTGTCTGCATGCCGACGATCTGGCGCGGCTGCTGGCGATTGCCGCCACCAGTCGTATCGGCGGCATCCTTGCCGCGCCGGTGCGCGATACCATGAAGCGCGCGGAGGCTGGCAAAGAGGCGATTGCCCATACCGTCGAGCGCGAAGCTTTATGGCATGCGCTGACGCCACAGTTTTTTCCGCTCGATCTGCTGCGTACCTGTCTGCTGCGTGCGCTGCATGATGGCGCGATCATTACTGATGAAGCCTCGGCGCTGGAGCATTGTGGCTATCACCCTGAGCTGGTGGCAGGGCGCAGCGATAATATTAAAGTGACGCGGCCGGAAGATCTGGCGCTGGCCGCGTTCTATCTGACGCAATTACATAAATAAGGAGAGCGCAATATGCGTATCGGTCACGGTTTTGATGTCCATGCTTTTGGTGGCGAAGGCCCGCTGATTATCGGTGGTGTGCGAATTCCTTATGAAAAAGGGTTGCTGGCGCATTCGGATGGCGATGTGGCGCTGCATGCGCTGACTGACGCGCTGTTGGGAGCGGCGGCGCTGGGTGATATCGGTAAGCTGTTCCCGGATACCGATGCGGCGTATAAAGGCGCCGACAGCCGTGTGCTGCTGCGCGAAGCCTGGCAGCGAATTCAGCAAAAAGGTTATCAGCTGGGCAATGTTGATGTCACCATTATTGCGCAGGCGCCCAAAATGCTGCCGCATATCCCGCAGATGCGTATCAATATTGCGGAAGATCTCGGCATCCATATGGATGACGTCAATGTGAAAGCCACCACTACCGAAAAACTCGGTTTTACCGGGCGTGGTGAAGGCATTGCCTGTGAAGCGGTGGCATTGATCCATAAGGCTAATTCCTGATGGATATGATGAATCTGAGCTGGATGCATGGCAAACCTGACGTAAGCGGCAAGTTAAAAGCCAATCCGGAAGATTTTGTCGTCATCGAAGATCTGGGTTACGGCCCGGATGGCGAAGGTGAGCATCTGCTGGTGCGTCTGCGCAAGAATGGCTGCAACACGCGCTTTGTCGCCGATGCGCTGGCTAAGTTTACCGGCATTCCGCCGCGCGAAGTCAGTTTTGCCGGAATGAAAGATCGCCATGCGGTCACCGAACAGTGGTTCTGTCTGCGCCTGCCGGGCAAAGAGACGCCGGATATGTCGGCTTTTGATCTGGAAGGCTGTGAAGTGCTGGAAAGCGCGCGCCATAAACGCAAGCTGCGCACCGGTGCGCTCCAGGGCAACGCTTTTAAACTGATTTTACGTCAGATTAGCGATCGCGATGCGGTTGAACAGCGTCTGACGCAGATTGCACAGCTGGGTGTGCCTAACTATTTTGGCCTGCAACGTTTTGGCCGCGGTGGTAATAACCTGCATCAGGCACGCCGCTGGGCGGCAGATGAGATCCGCGTGCGTGAGCGCAATAAGCGCAGCTTTATGCTGTCGGCCGCGCGCAGCGCGATGTTTAACCAGGTTACCAGCGATCGTCTGGCGCAGCAGCAGTCTCTGTCTCTGGTAATGGCGGGCGATGCCTTACAGCTTACCGGTCGTGGCAGCTGGTTTGTCGCTGATGCCGCTGAACTGGAGACGTTGCAGCAGCGCGTCGATCAACATGAGCTGCGCATCACCGCGCCGCTGCCGGGCAGTGGCGAGTGGGGAAGTCGTGACGCGGCGCTGGCATTTGAACAGCAGTGTCTGACAGCAGAATCAGCATTAATCGCGCTGCTGGAGCGTGAACGTGTTGAAGCGGCACGCCGCGCGATGCTGGTTATCCCACGCGAACTGCGCTGGAGCTGGTGGGATGATGTGACGGTTGAACTCAATTTCTGGCTGCCAGCCGGTAGTTTTGCCACCAGCGTGGTGCGTGAAATCCTGCAACAGGAAGGCGATGACGTGGATATTGCTGAGTAACTATCCAAACGCAGACTTTTGCCCCCGCCAGCTAAAATCTCCAGTTGGCGGAGTGCAAATCGCACAAAAATAAAACAATTGCAAATTCAAAACGATGGGAAAAAACCAGCGAGCGGTGTGCAACCTTTGATTGCAACCGCATTATTTCTTGCTCTTAAATCATAGAAATAGCTGTAAACAGAAAGGTCGTAGCGGGACGCTGCGGCTAACTTTGTCAGAGGTCTCCTGCTATTTAAGGAGCACGTTATGCAAACTAACCTAGTGAACGACAGGATGCCGTTACTTATCCCTTCTGCAGGCTTTGATACTAAGCTGAGTATGACTGAGAAAAACATTGAACACAGCGAGTCCTTTATCGCTTCTGGTGTGAATGAGTTCTCTTTGCCTGGATTTGTTATCCCGCATGGTTATCGTTTACTGAGTTCGGTAAAAGGCGATCAATATCGTCTGGTCACTGATTCTGAGATCCCAGAAACCATCTATGCAGTAAAATTAGCACTGCATGATCGCATCATCACCGGGCGTAACGTCTGAACGCAAATTCTGGTCTGGCGTACGGTTCAGCCACAGCATGATGCTGCTGTAAATGGTTTGCCACAGGCGTTTTTCCGGCACTTCCTTCTCCACTATTCGATCCGGGAAAGAATGATCGCCTGGGCTATCCAGACGGATGGCTACTATGTCTATCTCTCTGATGGTACAGAAGAAGATCGTCCACTGGCCGTCATCACCTCATGGGATGATTTCTATCAACGCTGGGCTGACTTTTGCTGGGGCACTGATAAAAATTGTCACGCCCATCGATTATTTGTCATCAGTACTGAACAACTACTCTGATGTCCGGCTTAGCTATCAAACCTACCGTGAGGAGGGTTTTGCAATATTATGAACTGACGCCTGCCAAAGTGAAAATCATGATCGCTATCCTGCAATTTGAAATAACCGTACATACTCAGGCCTGACAACACCACGCACAAACACTCAGAATTTACGCCTACCACTTACCCCTCCAGACAGCTAGAATGCACCATGCCGCAAGGCTCAGTTTTGCGTGAAAAATTGGACCGGCAAAAAATTAAACAGGATAATCAACAGGACAATAAAAGCCTTGATAGTATTCATGGTCTATAAAATTCAAAGGGTTACCTATTAAATGCGGATATTGCTGAGTAACGATGATGGTATTCATGCGCCGGGCATTCAGATTCTGGCGCAAGCCTTGCGCGAATTTGCTGAGGTGCAGATTGTTGCGCCCGACCGCAATCGCAGCGGCGCGTCTAACTCGCTGACGCTGGAAACGCCGTTACGTACTTTTCCTTATCCTAACGGCGATATTGCGGTGCAGATGGGAACGCCTACGGATTGTGTCTATCTTGGCGTTAATGCGCTGATGCAGCCGAAACCGGATATCGTGGTTTCCGGCATCAATGCCGGGCCGAATCTGGGTGACGATGTGATTTATTCCGGCACTGTTGCGGCGGCAATGGAAGGGCGTCATCTCGGCTTACCGGCGCTGGCGGTCTCGCTTGACGGGCATCAGCACTATGACACCGCCGCAGCGATTACCTGCAAGATACTGCGCGCACTCCAGCGTGAACCGCTGCGCACCGGACGTATTCTTAATATCAATGTGCCGGATCTGCCGCTCGAGCAGATTAAAGGTATTCGCGTCACGCGCTGCGGTAGCCGTCATCCTGCCGATCAGGTGATTCCGCAGCAGGATCCGCGTGGCAATACGCTCTACTGGATCGGTCCGCCCGGTGATAAATTTGATGCCGGTCCGGATACGGATTTTGCTGCTGTCGACGAAGGTTATGTTTCGCTGACGGCATTGCATGTCGATTTAACTGCGCATGGCGCGCAAGATGTGGTCTCAGGCTGGTTAACCAAAGCTGAGGTTAATGGGGAATGGTGAGCAAGCGTATTGATACGTTGCTGGAACAGTTACGCCAGCAGGGCATTGACGATGAGCGTTTGTTAAAGGCAATTGAGGATGTGCCGCGCGAGCGTTTTGTCGATGAGGCTTTTGAACATAAAGCCTGGGAAAACGTGGCGTTACCGATTGGCTCCGGCCAGACTATTTCGCAGCCCTATATGGTGGCGAAAATGACCGCATTACTGGAGCTAACGCCCACTTCGCGGGTGCTGGAGATTGGCACCGGCTCTGGCTACCAGACGGCGATACTTGCGCATCTGGTCGAGCATGTCTGCTCAGTCGAACGCATTAAAGGCTTGCAGTGGCAGGCCAAACGTCGTCTGAAGCAACTCGATTTACATAATATCTCTACCCGCCACGGTGATGGCTGGCAAGGCTGGCCGTCGCGTGGCCCTTTTGATGCGATTATAGTCACCGCCGCACCGCCTGAAATTCCGACTGAACTGATGTCGCAGCTGGATGAAGGCGGCATTATGGTGTTGCCGGTGGGGGAAGAGCAGCAGGTATTAAAGCGCATCCGTCGTAAAGGCGGCGAATTTGTGGTCGATACTGTAGAAGCGGTGCGTTTTGTCCCGCTGGTGAAGGGCGATTTGGCATAAAGCCTCGCGCCATCTGCGATTGTCAGCATTTCTACACAACTGTTTAATGGCACGGTTGTTTCGATATTGTTAGTATCATCAATAATTTCTGCCCGCTGTCGCTGCCGGCCAGACGCCACGCTTTGCGTGTGCCGCCGGATTGATGCTGACAACGGGTTACAGTTTTGCCGTCACGGGGGATAGATGAGCACGGGAAGCCCAGTATTTAAATTTAGCCGTATCGCGGCAGTTTCGCTTGTTGGTTTTTGGTTGGCAGGTTGCTCTAACGACTCTACGCAGGCTCCGATTAGCAGCGTTGGCGGTGACTCTGGCATCAGCAGCCCATCTTCCAGCGGCGGTATGCTGGCGGGGCGCGCACCGGCCAGCACCATGGGGTCTGCGCAAAACATGGGTTCCGCGGAAAGCAACGTGCAGACTCAGAATGGTCGTATTGTCTACAACCGGACGTATGGGAACATTCCTAAAGGCAGTTACAGCGGGCAGACCTACACGGTCAAACGCGGCGACACACTGTTCTATATTGCCTGGATTACCGGCAATGATTTCCGTGATTTAGCACAGCGTAACAATGTCGCTGAACCTTATAGCCTCAATGTCGGCCAGACTTTGCAGGTTAGTAATGGCTCAGGTTCTTCAATTACCGGCGGCAATGCGATCACTGTTGCTGATGCAACTCAGGGCGGCGTACCCACGCCACCGAGCTCCACGCAAATTAAATCTTCAACGGTTGCACAACAACCGGTTATTACGTATTCTGAAGATTCTGGTAAATCAAGTGGAGGCAAAATGTTGCCTTCGTCGGGAACAACTGTTGCAACGACAACAGCCCCGGTTACCGCTCCGACAGTCAGTAGCACCACGAATAGCTCAACCCCGGTTGGGAGCTGGCGTTGGCCTACTGATGGTAAGATCATCGATAACTTCTCTGCTTCCGAAGGTGGCAATAAAGGCGTCGATATCGCGGGTTCACGTGGTCAGCCTGTTGTATCAACCGCTTCAGGGCGTGTTGTCTACGCAGGAAATGCCTTACGTGGATACGGTAATCTGATTATCATCAAACATAACGATGATTACCTCAGTGCATATGCGCATAACGACACAATGCTGGTCCGCGAGCAGCAAGAAGTGAAAGCGGGTCAGAAGATTGCGACGATGGGCAGCACCGGTACCAGTTCAGTTAGATTACATTTTGAAATTCGTTACAAGGGGAAATCCGTCAACCCGTTGCGTTATTTACCGCAGCGATAAACCGGCAGAACCCGAAAGCTAAGGTGTTCTGCCCTGGGAATCACGGGTAGGAGCCGCTTATGAGCCAGAATACGCTGAAAGTTAACGAGTCACATGAAGATGCGGAATTCGACGAGAACGGAGCTGAGATTTTTGACGAGAAGGCTCTTGTCGGAAACGAACCTGGTGATAGTGAGTTAGCTGAAGAAGAGTTGATGTCGCAGGGTGCGACACAAAGAGTCCTGGATGCGACGCAGCTCTATTTAGGAGAGATCGGATATTCTCCTCTTCTGACGGCCGAGGAAGAAGTTTTCTTTGCTCGCCGTGCATTACGTGGTGACATCCCGTCTCGTCGCCGCATGATTGAGAGTAACTTACGCCTGGTGGTTAAGATTGCCCGTCGTTACAGCAATCGTGGTCTGGCGCTGTTGGATCTGATTGAAGAGGGTAATCTCGGTTTAATTCGCGCGGTTGAGAAGTTTGACCCTGAAAGAGGGGTCCGTTTCTCTACATACGCCACCTGGTGGATTCGTCAGACTATTGAACGGGCGATTATGAATCAAACCCGTACCATTCGTCTGCCGATTCATATCGTTAAAGAACTGAATGTTTATCTGCGTACAGCGCGCGAACTTTCTCACAAGCTGGATCATGAGCCGAGTGCGGAAGAGATTGCTGAACAGCTGGATAAGCCTGTTGATGATGTCAGCCGTATGCTGCGTCTCAATGAACGCATTACATCAGTCGATACCCCGTTAGGGGGTGATTCTGAAAAAGCGCTGCTGGATATCCTGGCCGATGAGAAAGACAACGGTCCGGAAGACACCACGCAAGACGATGATATGAAACAAAGCATCGTTAAATGGCTGTTCGAACTGAACGCCAAGCAGCGTGAAGTACTGGCTCGTCGCTTTGGCCTGTTAGGCTATGAAGCGGCAACGCTCGAAGATGTGGGTCGCGAAATTGGTTTGACCCGTGAGCGTGTACGTCAGATTCAGGTTGAAGGTCTGCGTCGTCTGCGTGAGATTCTGCAGACTCAGGGACTGAATATTGAAGCACTGTTCCGCGAATAATAAGATGCGGCAGGCTTTAAGTGACTAAGTGAATGCGAAAGCGGTGGTTAATACCACCGCTTTTTTATTGCCCTGATTACACCAGTGCTTTCAACCGGTAGATCCATTCCAGCGCCTGACGCGGCGACAACGAATCCGGATCCAGCGCTTCAAGCGCTTCTACCGCAGGCGAAGTCTCTTCCACCAGCAATGGCAACTGTGCGCCATCGGCGCTGGATGCAGCTGCACTGCCTGATAACGCTTCCAGTTCTTTCAGCTTTTGCCGCGCGCGTTTGATCACATCCTTTGGTACACCCGCCAGCAAGGCGACAGCCAGACCATAACTTTTACTGGCGGCGCCTTCCTGTACGCTGTGCATAAAGGCGATGGTATCGCCATGTTCAATTGCATCCAGATGGACATTCACCACCCCTTCCATTTTTTCCGGCAGCGTCGTCAGTTCGAAATAGTGGGTGGCAAATAGCGTCATCGCTTTGATGCGGTTCGCCAGGCTTTCCGCACAGGCCCAGGCCAGTGAGAGTCCGTCATAGGTTGAGGTGCCACGGCCAATTTCATCCATCAGCACCAGGCTATATTCCGTCGCGTTATGCAGAATATTGGCGGTTTCGGTCATCTCAACCATAAAGGTGGAACGGCCTGAGGCAAGGTCATCCGCCGCGCCGACGCGGGTGAAAATACGGTCGATAGGGCCGATAACCGCCTGTTCCGCCGGGACAAAACTGCCGATATAGGCCATCAGCGCAATCAGCGCGGTCTGCCGCATATAGGTGCTTTTACCGCCCATATTCGGACCGGTAATCACCAGCATACGACGTTGTGGCGCAAGGGTTAGCGGGTTAGCGATAAATGGCTCTTTCAGAACCTGCTCTACTACCGGATGACGGCCGCCGGTCAGTTTGATGCCGATTTTATCGCTGAGCACCGGGCGCGAGTAATTCAGCGTCCATGCGCGTTCGGCGAGGTTGGCTAACACATCGAGTTCCGCCAGCGCGCCAGCACTCAGCTGCAACGCTTCCAGATGGGGCAGCAGCAGATCGAACAGCTCGTCGTACAGGCTTTTTTCCAGCGCCAGCGCTTTACCTTTTGAGGTCAGGACTTTGTCTTCGTACTCTTTCAGTTCCGGAATGATATAGCGCTCGGCATTTTTTAGCGTCTGGCGGCGTACATAGTTGATTGGCACCAGATGACTCTGTCCACGACTGACCTGAATATAGTAGCCATGTACCGCATTAAAGCCGACTTTTAGCGTATCCAGACCCAGCTTCTCGCGCTCACGGATCTCCAGGCGATCGAGGTAATCCGTCGCGCCGTCGGCCAGCGCGCGCCACTCATCCAGCTCGGCGTTGTAACCCGCGGCAATCACGCCGCCGTCACGCACCAGCACCGGCGGCGCATCTTTAATCGCCCGCTCCAGCAGGTCGCGCAGCTCATTAAACTCACCCATCTGCTCGCGCAGGGTTTGCAGATGCGACACTTTGCTGGACTCCAGCTGCGCGCGCAGATCCGGCAGCTGCTGGAAGGCGTGGCGCATGCGCGCCAAATCCCGTGGTCGCGCGGTACGCAGCGCCAGACGGGCCAGAATACGTTCCAGATCACCTACCTGGCGCAGCGCCGGTTGCAGTTCTGCCCCGGTCTCCTGCAACGCCTGAATACTCTCCTGGCGATGATTGATAGTTACCGCATCACGTACCGGCATATGCAGCCAGCGTTTCAGCATACGGCTGCCCATTGGCGTAACGGTGCGATCCAGCACCGAGGCGAGGGTATTTTCAATACCGCCCGCAAGATTCTGGGTGATCTCCAGATTGCGGCGAGTCGCCGCATCCATAATGATGCCATCCTGCTGACGCTCCATGGTCAGCGAACGGATATGCGGCAGGGAAGTGCGCTGAGTATCTTTGACATATTGCAGCAGACAGCCTGCCGCGCGCAGCGCCATATGCGCCTGCTCCACGCCAAAGCCGCTCAGGTCGCGGGTGCCAAACTGCATATTCAGCTGCTGGCGCGCCGTATCGGGTTCAAATTCCCATAGCGGCCTGCGGCGCATGCCGCGACGATTATCGATCAGCTCCATCGCTGCAAAATCTTCCGGATAGAGCAGCTCGGCGGGATTGGTGCGTTGCAGTTCCGCCGCCATGGTCTCTTTATCGGTCGGCTCCGCCAGACGGAAACGGCCGGAGCTGATATCAAGGGTGGCGTAGCCAAAACCGCGTGAACCTTGCCAGATCGCGGCCAGCAGATTGTCCTGGCGCTCCTGCAGCAGCGCTTCATCGCTGATGGTGCCGGGGGTAACAATTCGCACCACCTTGCGTTCAACCGGGCCTTTACTTAACGCCGGATCGCCGACTTGTTCACAGATAGCCACCGACTCACCGAGCTGCACCAGTTTGGCGAGGTAGTTCTCTACCGCATGATAGGGGACGCCAGCCATCGGAATCGGTTCGCCTGCTGAAGCGCCACGTTTGGTCAGCGATATCTCCAGCAGCTGCGAGGCGCGTCTGGCGTCGTCAAAAAACAGTTCGTAGAAGTCACCCATACGGTAAAACAACAGGATGTCGGGATGCTCCGCTTTCAGGCGAAAGTACTGCTGCATCATCGGCGTATGGGCGTCGAGCTTATCTGTAGTGGTCATAAGGTTACCGGCTTCAGTCCATTGAAATTTGAGTTAATTGTGATGTCGTTTTCATCATTAGGTATCACAGGGTCTGGTGAAAAACAGGGGTGAGCAAAGTGACTGCTGCTCAGCTAAATCAAACAGTTATATTTAAAGTCATCGTTATCTGACTGACAAAGGGACTGGCAAATGGCCGCGCCCGCAACAGATTAGATTTTTTCAGTGGCTATACTAGCCCAGCGGGCAATCCGCTGTCACAGCTAAAAGCGGAAAGTATGCCGTAAAATTGCGATGTAACAGCCGGGCCATTGCATAGAGGGGTGGCGTAATCCACGAGAAAGCGGCGATATTTTGCCACTTCTCAGCTGATGGTCGCAACAGATGCGGTATAAGATGGATAATTGAAGGGTCTTGCCTGTAAAAGACCGAATTCGGCATCGCTTGCTTACGCAGCAAGCGATAGTGGCTGGTTTTCAGAGTGAACAATAATAATGACTAACTCTTCTCGTTGCCTCTTACTGCTGTCGCTGTTGTCCTGCGGAGTGAGCGCGGCGGCGGCAAATAGCGGCTCCAGCATGGCGATACTGCACGGTGCGATGAGCGTCGGCGTCGCGAACAATATTTATAAGAATAACTTTGTGTTAAACAGTGCGCCATTGCCGCAGGCAACGGTCACCAAAGTGTTCTGGAATTACTCGCTGGGCCAGAGTCAGATCCCCGCCGGCGGCACTTTGCAGGTCTATCTGTGTCAGGGATCGACCAGCAGCTGTGTTGATATCTCCAGCGAGCAGCAGGGCGCTACCAGTTATTTCTTCGGTAAGGTGGCGCAGATGCCGTTTTATCTCTACTACCGGGTGAATGGCCGCGTACCGATGCGTTATGTGCAGGGCAACGGCGATACGCAGTTAAGCATTAACTGGGAAGTAAAATAGATAATAAAAAACCCGCTGCGAATGGCGGGTTTTTTTATCGCAATAATAAAAAATCCATCATAGCGATGGATTTTTTTGACGCACAGGAGAGGATTATTAACGCAAGTTAACCAGGGTGTTAAGGATCTGGTCCTGGGTTTTAATGGTCTGCGCATTCGACTGATAGTTACGCTGAGCAACGATCATATTGACCAGCTCTTTACTCAGATCGACGTTGGAAGATTCCAGCGCGCCGGAAGTCAGGGTGCCGAGGTTACCGGTGCCTGCCACGCCAATCAGCGGCTGACCGGAAGAGGTGGTTTCCTGCCAGACGTTATCGCCTGCGGAAGAGAGACCTTCCGGGTTAGCAAAGTTAGCTAAAGCAATCTGTCCCAGTACCTGAGTACGGTTGTTGGAATAACTACCAACGATAGTACCGTCATCACTGATTGAGTATGAAGTGAGGTCGCCCGGTGCATAACCATCCTGCGTCGGGTTGCCAAAGGTATCGGCGCCCGTGTTCTGCTGCATACTGCCGGTCATCGACAAATTAAAACTTGATGCATCGGCACCATTTAATGATGTCATCGCGATCGGCTGCGCGGTGGTTGGGGTGAGCAATTCGCCGGTGGCGCTGCTGAATGTCATCGTAAAGTCAGCAGCAGCATCGCCGGTGCTGGCATCAACCGGATGAACCGTCCATGAGTTATCGGTAGCATCTTTGACAAAGTAGAGATCGATCTGATGGGTGTTACCTAATGAGTCATAGGCAGTGACAGTGGTTTTGGCGTTATAGCTGTCTGCATCAGTGGTGGAGAAAGTAGCATTGGTCGGTACAGAGTCTGATGAGTTCAGGTTGGCCACCAGAGAGGCTGTCGAGGTCGCTTTCGCCGTCATCTGGGTGGTTGGGATCGTCAGGGCAACCGGTGAGGCGCCAGTCTGAACCGCCATCGGGCTGCCGGATGCCGGATAGCCGGTCACTTTTAAGCCCTGGGTGTTAACAATGTTACGGTTCTCATCAAGCGTAAACTGACCGTTGCGGCTGTAGTAGACCGCGCCAGCGGTGTCGGTTAAACGGAAAAAACCTTGTTTATTGATCGCCACGTCGAGGCCACGGCTGGTAGTTGTCGCGGTGCCATCGTTAAAGTTCTGGATAACGCCGGCGACTTTTACGCCCATACCAACGTTAGAACCGGCGAACATATCGGCAAAAGCGACGGTGCTGGATTTAAAGCCTGAGGTTGCTGAGTTGGCGATATTGTTACCAATAACGTCAAGGTTGCTGGAAGCCGCGTTTAAGCCGCTTACTGCTTGTGAAAATGCCATGTAACACTCCTAACCTGTGAGTCTGATGAAGTCGATGCGCGGAAGTTTTGTACACATCACCTGTGTGTCTGTGTGCATTCATCATTCTATCGGTCGGGTTAACACGGCTATCCCAGGAATAGACGGCAATACTGTGGTTAATTTGAGCTTAAAAATGAGCAATTTAACTTAAGTCAGTTTTTGGCTGCTTTGGGGCATATAAAGAAGGGGAGAAATAAGCGCCCCGCAGAGGGGGCGCCTGATAATCAGAAGTCGTAACGCAGACGCACCAGAGTCATATCACCGAGGTTATCGGTGCTGGAGGTAAATACATGTTCCACATCGGCGCGGAAGCCGTAGTCGAACTGGAAGGTAATACCGGCGCCGTTATCAATACGCTGATAATCACGACCAGTAACATACTCCAGACGGTCACCCATCACGTAAGGCATAATCGATTTCACGGCATACTGACCCACCGGCACGGTATAACCCGCGAGGTATTCAACCCCCCACGCATCGCCAGCAAAGTAGTTATCGACATCAACTTGTTTGGTGGTGAGGAAGTTATCGTACCAGCCGCCACCCGCGCTAAGCGTCCAGTTGCCTGGTTTCCAGCTCAGTGCGGTGCCGATAATATTCTGGTTGTAATCTTTGCTGTTGCCATCAGCAGGGTCACGCATCTCCGCTTTGGTGTAGTTCCAGGAGGTGCCCCAGCTCAGGTCATGGGTGAGATGATAATCAATACCCAGTGAGCCGCCGCCCTGGCGCTTATAACGCAGACCGTTACCCGGCAGGTACTCATTATCGCTGAACAGATAGGAGGCATAGATATCGGCATCGCCAAAGCTGTTTTTATACTTCAGCATTTTGCGCGAACGATAAGAGCCGTCGTAGTCGCCATTAATTCCGTTGCCTGGCGCCTGCGCCAGCATATCGTAATCCCAGATATCGGTTTTCGCGCCGACCACATCATAATAAACGCTGTTTTGCTGACCAAAGGTCAACATACCCCAGGTTTTACTTTTCAGACCGGTATATAACATACGGCGGCTGGTATTATTGGCGCCATCGGTGTAATGATGATCCCAGTCAAACAGCGCCGGAATATTAACACCCAGTTCATAATAATTTACCCAACTGATATCATCGAACAGATAATAGTCTGCCGCAAAGCGGAAACGGGTGCCGCCATCAAAGCCATTGCGTTTATATGAACCATTATCGCCGCCGCCGGTCATATTATTGAACTGGGGACGGATACTGCCGCCAATGGTGAAGTTAAGACGGCTCAACGGGTCACCCGCCTGCGGATCCTGTTTTAACAGAGTGATTTCTGCATGTGCTGCAAAAGAGGTGCTGCCGACAACCAGGGCTAAACCAATCACCTGGCTTAAAACGCGCATTTTAATTGCCATTATTATTCCTGCTTACCATTGCCAACGTTATAACGCACCGGCGTTAATCTTTTTTATTGTGCGGACAGAAAAGTCGCGCACTGGCTTTTATCATTATCCTTAGCGGGCTAATTAACAAAAAGCGTCATCAATGGTAAAAACGGGTTAAATAGCATTTTGAGTAAAGTATGGTTACGATTTGAAATATTCTTTATAGCTCCGCGCTATATAGATTATTTAAATATTGTTGTAATCGTCTTGCACGGGCGGTGAGAGGATGCGCGTGCAAGTCGATAAAACATAAGCGATCAGATTAGCAGCAGCTTGTCGGCAATCGCCATCCAGCCCGCCGGTTCTTTAATCAATTTTTCTACATTATGTTTGCCCCAGATAAAACCGGTGACGCCCCGGCGCGCGAACAGCTCAAACAAAATCTGTCGCGCCGGTCCGCTGTCCTCCGCTTTATCCGCTCCCTGGCCTTCAAGGATGACGGTTTCCTGATATGCGCGCCAGTGCAGATCCATCGCGGTCATGCGGCAGACATTGGTAAACTTCAACTGAATACCAAGTTTTGCACCGGTGGCGACGCTGCTGCCTATAATCGACATGGCCGTCGACAACGCCGGTATCGTCACCAGCACGGTGGCGCTAAGCTGACCGCCTCGCACCGCCAGCTTCATATGTTTCATATTAATGATCACCTCCAGCCAGCACTGAATGGTGATGCTTTCGCGGTGTCTTTTGGCGATATCATGAAACATCTTCAGATGGGCCAGCGTAGAGGCGGAGGCGGTGCTGTTTTGTGCCAGCGAGCCGATATCGACAAAAGTCACCAGCGAACCGATCCCCCCACCGGCGGCAGTGATGGTGGCTGCCACGCCGGTATAGCCTCTTTTTTCCAGATAAGCGTGCGTCTCGGGACTGCGGCCCTCATCGTGTTTATGCCAGACAAACCATGGGTTAGGCGTCGTAGTGGCCGGATAGTCATTAATCAGGCCGTAAAGCTCTTTGAGTACGCTGCTGGAGGTATTCAGCATCGGTATCCCGGTCAGGGCGTCCACCAGCGCGGTCGAGGCGTCGGCAAAAGTCCACAGCAGCTGTTTACGATCCACCCCATCATGGGCCGCCTGTTCAATCATCTGGCGAATATGACGATGGTAATCACCCGTACTCATCTTATTTTTTTTCATCTTAATATCCTTATTTCAGACAGGGGATACTGCAACGACGGGTAATTAATTCTCTGTAGCAGAGGTAATTACCACGTGATTATTTGACGCTTTTTTGGCTTCTTTTTCGGTAATGTCAATCAGGCCGATATACATTTGCCTGACGAATGACATCAGTTTTGGATTGAAAATATCATTATGATCGCGGCTTATGTCATGGCTGGTCTGAATAACCCAGAACGGATTCATTTCAGGACGCCATTGTGGAGTAGCGACAAGTTCCAGCCGTGAGCAGAGATATTCATGACGATGGATACCGCGCTGCACTATTTCCGTCATTCGCTGGCTCTCCCGCTGCAGCAGGGTTCCCGGGCTGTTACATACCCGCAGACAGGAAAGATCATCTTGCGCACAGAGAGAGAGCTTGTGGGTCGTATAGCGAGAATTGTGACCGACGGTTTTCAGTGTGGCCAGCCGCTGCTGATCCGATACTTTGCGCAGCAGAGTGGGCGCCAGCCGTCCCAGCGGAAAGGCTATGCCTGTCGCCAAATCGGCGGAGGAGGTGATGGTAAGCACCAGCGGAAATTGATAACGCGACAGGCACTTCAGCCTTTCTGCGGCCACTTTTATCGGTTCGTAGATTGATCCTTCAAATGCCGGATTGACCAGCACCAGCAGATCGCCATAGCGTGACAGAAACTTACGCTGCTCACAGCTATCAGCGGAGAGCGCATTGCTATAGCGTGATGCGGCGCGAAGAAATTCACCACTCATCGCCCGCCAGGCAATCAGGCCGCCAAATGAGTGGCCAATTACCAGCATTCGAATTTTGCGTTCCCCCGCTTCGTTGCGACCGCTATCGCGCCAGGCATGCAGCCAGGAGAACAGCTCACGCACCGAACCTTGAGCCACACGTTCGGCGGCACTCATGCGATTCCAGAACGACAGCATTTCGATGCCAGGCAGACTGATGGCATCGCCGCGCCAGCCAATATACACCCCAATAGTGCGGCGGCCATTAGCGCCTTCTGCTTCGGCAATCGTGTTGAGCAGGGCGCGAAAGTTACGCACGTTGCTGTCATTGGCAGCAGCATTGTGAGTCCAGCCATGCACGTATACCACCAGTGAGATGCCCTGTTGTTGATATTGCTGCTGGTAGTGGTTTAGCCGGGCAATAAAATGGTCCATAAAATCTCGCGTCGGATGGGCGTTGCGATCTTCACCCTGATACCAGCCTTCGTCATCAAATTCAGCAATAACCAGATCATAATTAGCGCGTTCTTCCACGGCACGCTGCAGGCAAATATGCTGTTCTTTCGCGACCTTTTTCAGGTTGATTTCCTGTTTGTCCGGGAATTGATTATAAAAACTCTCGCACTGGGGGGCATCGACAAACCCGGCCGGGCGTGCTGGCCCGCTGGGGGTACAGGCCGCTGGAAGAAGAATAAATATTGGCAGGGCCAGTAATATGAAAATATATCTGGCCTGCATAAACTGTAAGCTATTCCTTACCAAAGTAAACGGCTCCCTGCCTGCATTTTTATCCTGAAAATCACCCTGATAATAATAGAACGGATGAGTCAGTAAAAGAGGGGCGGCAGTTGATTTTATTTAAAGGGTTAACGTAATGTTTATATAACGATGCGCTGAGTTTTTAGGTTTATTATCTTTAACGGGAAATAACTAAATATTAATAAAGTGATAATAGATAAAAGGCGTCAATACTATCTGGTTGCAGGCATGCTGCGATCTATGGACGATTACCGCCCAGACTGCCATTATCCGGCCGTTATCAGCCTGGCGGATAAAAGCATTACAGGGGCTGTTTTACTGCGTGCCCTGGGTAGCCGTCATGATGGCCGGGGGAGAAGGTAAGTTATTGTCTAATCACAGTTTCAGACAATCAGTATCAGGAAATGAATATTTAACCCGATTATCGTGCTGTCTTTTTCGCGCGCATCGGGTGTAAAATGTATACCTATAAAGATTGTGGTTTATGATTCGCAAGGCTTTTAATGTTATTTAATTCAATTTTAAGGGGTTAAGGTGCAACAGCTACCAAACTGTCCAAAATGTAATTCCACGTTCACCTGGCAGGAAGGCGACCAGTTGAACTGTCCTGAATGCGGTAATGAATGGTCGGCTACTGCCGCCTCTGCCGAAGATGAGGGGCTGATTGTGCGTGATGCCAATGGCAACCTGCTGGCGGATGGTGATGCGGTGACCGTGGTTAAAGACCTGAAAGTGAAAGGCAGCTCGTCCACCCTGAAAATTGGCACCAAAGTGAAAAGCATTCGTCTGGTGGAAGGCGATCATAATATCGATTGTAAAATCGATGGCTTTGGCCCGATGAAGCTGAAATCAGAGTTTGTAAAGAAAAGCTGATTTCTCTCTGCCGTTGCCACTAGCTGCGCAACGGCAGCAGCATTACTTCTGCGCCATTACCTGCTGCATGATCTGATTTTGCCAGGCAAAATAAGGGTTCCACGTCAGGCGTGCGTGAATTTTACCTGTTTCGCGATAGCCCCAGTCAGAAAACCACACCTCCGCACCGGCGCGACAGGCGCGATAATCGCTCTCCGTTTGACCATTTTCACATATACGATCGCTACCGTGCTCACCGTACAGGGGATTGTCTGGCGCAAACAGCACTGACATATGCGAAAACTGACTAATATGTCGATCGGGCAGGCGGTCTGGCCGGATTAGCACCCGTGAAGAGAGTACCGGTGAGGCCGGTTTATTGCCGTACCAGATCAGGCGGCTGGCGGGATGAGTAAAAGTACTGTCGAACTGGTTAAGAAAGCTCATGGTGGCCAGCACCGAGTCATGCTCAGTCAGCACCATTAGCGTTGGTTTACTGTAACCGTTGCGGCTTAGCAGCTGTTGGGCGGCGGCGCTGGTGCGGTAAAACTGGGCGAAGCCATTGGTCGGCACCAGCATATAGCGCGTCGCGCGCTGTTCCGGATAGCCAGCACGCGGCTCACGCAGCCAGTCGGTAAATACCGCCAGCAACGGGGTGATAAAATCGAAGGTTACGTTGGATTTTATGGCTGGTGAGAACAGCAGCAGACCTGCCACCTGCGGCTGTTCAATGGCATATTCCAGCGCCAGGTTACCGCCAGTGGAAAAGCCGCCGAGCCACACCTGTCCCACATCCTGTTGCAGGATCGCCGCCTGTTCATTGACCACCCGTCGCCAGTCATCAATCGAGACGCCAATCAAATCCTGCGGTCGGGTGCCGTGGCCGGGCAGCAGCAGCGTACGCACCAGATATCCCTGTCGCGCCAGCTGCGGGCCAATATCGCTGAAGGAACCCGGCGCATCCCCGAGGCCGTGGATCAGCAGCACCCCTTTGTCAGGCTTGCCGCCGACGGGTCGCCACTCCTGCGGCGTATTCCAGAGTAATTCCTGCTGGCGATGGTTGCTCTGAAAGTGACGATGCTGCTGCACCCAGGCGGTGGTTTCCCGCTGATAGTCGGCAAACGTCGCCTGCCCGTCAGGCGGTAGCGCAGAAGGCGCGCGGGCGCAGCCACTGAGCGCAACCAGCCATGCCAGCGCAAGCAGCGCAGCTAATTTTAAGCGTAACGTCACTAAGCATTTCCTGAATCATCCGGCTGAAGCAGCAGCATAACCTGGTCTGCGCAGCACTGCCTGATGCTTATGACATCAGAATGGTTATTCAGCGAACAGGCGATCCAGCGTCTGACACTGCTGTTCACTCAGGGCGCCGCCATAGTTGCGCGATGCGGCTGTCATATAACCATGCTGGCGCGCCACGGCGGTTTTAATCGCGCTGACAAAATCATCGCCAAGGGTATAAATCGCCATCAGTTTGCCAATCCGTTGCTGAATACGCGTCAGTTCCGCCAAATCTTGTGCTTTCCATGCCTGCATGGCGCGGGCAAACAGTTCGGGCACCAGATTATTCAGGCCGCAAATCACCCCGGCGCCGCCTGCCAGCAAATTGGGCAGTAAATATTCATCGTAGCCAGACAGCACCGCGAAATCGGGACGCACTTTTTTCGTCTCTTCAATCAGCTGGCGGTTATGGGACAGGCAGTCCATGGTGTCTTTAATGCCGATAAATTTCGGCAGTTCCGCCGCCAGTTCCGCCACCAGCGCGGCATCGAGATCGCAACCGGTACGCGCCGGAAAGTTATAGGCAAACCATTTGCCCGGCAGACGCTGGTCCAGTTCACGGTAGTAGCTCAGCAGCTGTTTTCGCGTCTGGCCAAAGTAATAAGGCGGTAACACCATCACAGCATCATAACCGGATTGATCGGCCTGCTCCGCCAGTTGCAGCATATCGGCAACGCAGGTCGTGGATACGTTGGCAACCATTGGCAGCGTTGACATGGCGCGCGCTTCGCGAATCAGCAGCAGGCGCTCCTGCTGGCTGAGCGAGACGAATTCACCAATACTGCCCATCAGCAACAGCGCATCAATTCCTGCGGCGGTTAAGCGTGTAAAATGTTGATGTAGCGCATTAAGGTCGACATTACCCTGACTATCAAATGGGGTAACGGAAGGGCACCAGACACCACTAAATTGGCTTTCTACAGACATAACAGGCTCCGGATGGTTAGTGATCAAATTGAAACGTTGTTTTAACTTACTGATGAATGGCGGCGGACGCCATACTTGTCGTGGTAATTACCCGAGCTGCTTCGCATTTTTTGTTTTGTGCGCAGGCTGAATAAGGTGCTGAACTTAAGCGGTCTGTGTTTTTCAACATTGCCGCCAACCGTCGTTGGTTTAACCTGATTGCGAGGTTCGCATGAAAGAGTGGAATCCTGAGCTGTATCGTCAGTTTGAAGCAGAAAGAACCCGTCCGGCGCTGGAGCTGGTGGCGCGAATCCCGGCGATTGAGATTCATAACGCCACTGACCTTGGCTGCGGTCCTGGCAACAGTACCGAACTGCTCTGGCGTGCCTGGCCGCTGGCGAAAATCACCGGGCTGGACAGTTCGCTGACCATGCTGCAACAGGCGCAGCAACGTTTACCTGATTGCCATTTTGTCGCGGCGGATATCCGCAGCTGGCAGGCCTCGCCGCAACAGGATGTGATTTTCGCCAATGCCTCACTACAGTGGCTGAATGACCATCCGCAGCTGTTTCCTCATCTGGTAGCGCAGCTGGCGGAATATGGCGTGCTGGCGATCCAGATGCCCGATAACCTCGATCAACCCAGCCATCGCCTGATGCGCGAAGTGGCCGGACGTGCGGCATGGCGTGAGAAAATCGATAGCCATGCGGCGGATCGCAAAAAGTTACTGAGCGCGGAGCACTATTATGACTTGCTGACGGTGGCCGGTTGTCGCGTCGATATCTGGCGCACCACTTACTATCATCTGATGCCTGATGCCGCGGCGATTATCGACTGGCTGCGCGCTACCGGGCTGCGTCCTTTTCTCGCAGCGTTAAATGAGCGTGAGCAGCAGGCATTTTTGCAGGCGTATCTGGCGGAAATCAGTGAGGCTTATCCGCCGCAGGCCGATGGTCAGGTATTACTCGCCTTTCCGCGTCTGTTTATGGTGGCGCAAAAGCATTAAGCCGTTGTTTCTGAAGGTAGCGCGCAAAATGCTGATTTACGCCGCCGCCTGCGACGAAAAGTGCTACGCCTTTCCCGCTATTTATTGCTACCGTTGCAGCTTGCCCGTAGCCAGGACTATCGATATGACTGACGACCAATTAAACCAACTGAGTGCCGCCATCGGGGCGCAATTGCAGCGCCGCAACGCCACCGTCACTGCGGCGGAATCCTGTACTGGAGGTTGGATCAGTAAGGTGATTACTGATATTGCCGGCAGTTCGGCGTGGTTTGAACGCGGCTTTGTCACTTACAGTAATGAGGCGAAGCAGCAATTAACTGGCGTCACCGCCACTGCGCTGGAGCAGTTCGGCGCGGTCAGTGAGCAGGTAGTGCGTGAAATGGCGCTGGGGGCATTGCAGGCGGCGCATGCTGATTTCGCCATTTCGGTTAGCGGCATCGCGGGCCCGGATGGCGGCACCGCCGAAAAACCGACCGGCACCGTGTGGTTTGGCTTTGCCAGCGCCAACGGAACTGTGCTGACCCGGCGGCAACATTTTGCCGGAGACCGCGAGGCGGTTCGCCGTCAGGCAACCGGCTGGGCGCTGCAAACGCTACATGATGATTTTCTCGAAAATAAACTTGATACTGTATGACCATACAGTATAATCACGGTTATTCGTATTACAGCAAAGCAACCTCGAGTGTGCTTTACCCTGCATGATTAGGAGTGGAAATGGCTATTGACGAAAACAAGCAAAAAGCACTGGCAGCCGCGCTGGGCCAGATTGAGAAGCAGTTCGGTAAAGGCACCATCATGCGCCTGGGTGAAGACCGCTCAATGGACGTGGAGACCATCTCTACCGGTTCGCTTTCACTGGATATCGCACTGGGTGCAGGCGGCTTGCCGATGGGCCGTATTGTTGAGATCTATGGCCCTGAGTCTTCCGGTAAAACGACGCTGACGTTACAGGTGATTGCTTCTGCACAGCGTAAAGGTAAAACCTGCGCCTTTATCGATGCCGAGCACGCACTGGATCCGGTCTACGCCAAAAAACTGGGCGTGGATATCGATAATCTGCTCTGCTCGCAGCCGGATACCGGTGAGCAGGCGCTGGAAATCTGTGATGCGCTGGCGCGTTCTGGCGCGGTTGATGTGATTATCGTCGACTCCGTTGCCGCGTTAACGCCGAAAGCTGAAATTGAAGGTGAAATCGGTGACTCTCATATGGGCCTTGCAGCACGTATGATGAGCCAGGCGATGCGTAAACTGGCCGGTAACCTGAAGCAGTCCAATACGCTGCTGATCTTTATCAACCAGATCCGTATGAAAATCGGTGTGATGTTCGGTAACCCGGAAACCACTACCGGTGGTAACGCTCTGAAGTTCTACGCCTCTGTTCGCCTCGATATCCGCCGTATTGGCGCGATTAAAGAGGGTGATAATGTGGTCGGCAGCGAGACCCGCGTAAAAGTGGTGAAAAACAAAATCGCTGCGCCATTTAAGCAGGCTGAATTCCAGATTATGTACGGCGAAGGTATCAATATTTACGGCGAGCTGGTTGATCTCGGCGTGAAGCATAAGCTGATTGAGAAAGCCGGTGCATGGTACAGCTATAACGGCGACAAAATTGGTCAGGGTAAAGCTAACTCAGGTAACTTCCTGAAAGAAAACCCGGCGGTGGCTAATGAGATTGAGCAGAAACTGCGTGATATGCTGCTCAATACGCCGGCTGAGAAAGCTGACTATGTCGCTGAGGTTTTTGAGAAAGAAGCCAGCGAAACCAACGAAGATTTCTGATCGTTGTCGGGCGGCGCGAATGCCGCCCCTGCATAACCCGTACGGGTGCCGCGAATGCCGCTTCTGCATAAACCCGTAGGGGCGGCGTTCTCGCCGCCCGTATCAATGACTGGCACAATATCCAAAAGCATCCGCATCGCCAATATTGATAATTGCCACCAGCCGCCATAACGACACTACGCCCTGCTTTTATCTGCCTTAATCGCCTTATCCTCTGCTTTACCGCGCCTTATCCTGCTGTTTCTGTCGCCAGTCGGCTAACTTTCTTTGTTTCTCAGCCCGTTTCTGGTTAGGCTCTGCTATTCAGGCAGGCGATCGCCTGAATTGGTATCACCAGGTTTAAACTGTTTCGGAGTATTATGTCAGACGCCACCACCGCCCGTAATCAATATGCTCGTCTGCTCGATCGCGCAATGCGCATTCTGGCGATGCGTGATCACAGCGAAGCAGAGTTTCGCCAGAAGCTGACGCTTTCCATGCAGCGTTCGGCACGCTTCCATCAGGAGGAAGCGCCTGAGATTGCCGAAGAAGATGTCGAAAAAGTGGTGGCCTGGTGCTATGAGCATAGCTGGCTGGATGATAACCGTTTTGCTGAGCGCTTCGTTGCCAGTCGCAGCCGTAAAGGCTATGGTCCGCAACGTATCAGAATGGAGCTGGGGCAAAAGGGCATTGGCCGCGAACTGACTGCTGCGACCTTAGAAGGCGCGGAGATTGACTGGTCAGCACAAGCCTTCGATGTCGCAGAACGTAAGTTTGGCTTACCGCTGCCGACAGAATGGAAGGAAAAAGCTAAAGTGCAGCGTTATTTGCTGTCGAAAGGCTTCTTTATGGAAGATATTCAGGCCATTTTCAGAAATTTTGACAATTGACCCCCGATGGGATTTTACTTCGTACTGAAGAAAATTTATCTTATTCCCACTTTTTGTTCGTGTGTCACCGGGCTGCCAGACGGGTTGTCCGCGTCGTAAGATGCACGAAACGTTCGTTAGCGTGATTCCAGGATAATTATGAGCAAGAGCACTGCTGAGATCCGTCAGGCGTTTCTCGACTTTTTCCATAGCAAGGGACATCAGGTTGTAGCCAGTAGCTCCCTCGTGCCCCATAACGACCCAACGTTACTGTTTACTAACGCCGGGATGAACCAGTTTAAAGACGTTTTCCTCGGTCAGGATAAGCGCAATTACTCGCGTGCGACCACTTCGCAGCGCTGTGTTCGCGCTGGTGGTAAGCATAACGATCTTGAGAACGTCGGCTATACCGCACGTCATCACACTTTCTTTGAAATGCTGGGCAACTTCAGCTTTGGCGACTATTTCAAGCGCGAAGCAATCGGCTTTGCCTGGGAGTTACTGACCGGCGAGCAGTGGTTTAATCTGCCGAAAGAACGCCTGTGGGTCACCGTTTACGAGACCGATGACGAAGCATTTGATATCTGGGAAAAAGAAGTGGGTGTGCCGCGTGAGCGCATTATCCGTATCGGCGACAATAAAGGCGGTGCTTACGCGTCAGATAACTTCTGGCAGATGGGCGATACCGGTCCTTGTGGCCCATGCTCTGAAATCTTCTATGACCACGGCGATCATATCTGGGGTGGCCCACCAGGTTCAGCAGAAGAAGATGGCGATCGCTATATTGAGATCTGGAACATCGTCTTTATGCAGTTTAACCGTCAGGCTGATGGCGCGATGTTACCGCTGCCAAAACCGTCGGTTGATACCGGGATGGGTCTGGAACGCATTACTGCGGTACTGCAGCATGTTAACTCCAACTATGAAATCGATCTGTTCGCCAACCTGATTAAAGCGGTAGCGGAAGTAACCGGTGCTACCGATCTGGCCAATAAATCACTGCGCGTGATTGCTGACCATATTCGCTCCTGCGCGTTCCTGATTGCTGATGGGGTGATCCCATCCAACGAAAACCGTGGCTATGTGCTGCGCCGCATTATTCGCCGCGCGGTGCGCCACGGTAATATGCTGGGCGCTAATGGCACCTTCTTCTACAAACTGGTTGCGCCACTGATTGCCGTGATGGGCAGCGCCGGGGAAGAGTTGCAGGCACAGCAGGCGCAGGTTGAGCAGGTGCTGAAAGCGGAAGAAGAGCAGTTTGCTAAAACGCTGGAGCGCGGTCTGGCGCTGCTGGATGAAGAGCTGGCGCAGTTGCAGGGCGATACGCTGGATGGCGAGACGGTCTTCCGCCTGTATGACACCTTTGGTTTCCCGGCCGATTTAACCGCTGATGTGTGTCGTGAGCGTAATCTGAAAATTGATGAGGCCGGTTTCGAGCTTGCAATGGAGCAGCAGCGTCGTCGTGCGCGTGATGCCAGCGGTTTCGGTGCCGACTATAACAATGTGATTCGCATTGATTCTGCCTCTGCGTTTAAAGGCTATCAGCAGCTGGAACTGACAGCCGCGATCACAGCGATCTTCGTCGATGGTCAGCAGACTGATGAAATCACAGCCGGTCAGGAAGGGGTGATTGTTCTTGATGAGACGCCGTTCTATGGTGAATCGGGTGGCCAGGTTGGCGATACCGGTGAGCTGAAAGGGAACAATGCGCTGTTCGCCGTCAGCGATACGCAGAAATATAGCCAGGCGATTGGTCATATTGGCACGCTGGTTTCTGGTCATCTGCGCGTCGGCGATCGTCTTGATGCGCAGGTGGATGAGGCGCGTCGTGCGCGTATCCGTCTTAATCACTCCGCTACCCACTTGCTGCACGCGGCATTGCGTCAGGTGCTGGGTGACCACGTCGGTCAGAAAGGCTCGCTGGTCAACGATAAGTACCTGCGTTTTGACTTCTCCCATTTTGAAGCGATGAAGCCAGAACAAATTCGTCAGGTAGAAGATATTGTTAATGCGCAGATTCGGCGTAATCTGGCGATAGACACCAATATCATGGAGCTGGAAGCGGCGAAAGCACTAGGCGCGATGGCGCTGTTCGGCGAGAAGTATGATGATCACGTGCGGGTGTTAAGCATGGGCGACTTCTCCACCGAGCTGTGTGGTGGCACCCATGCCAGCCGGACCGGTGATATTGGACTGTTCCGCATTACTTCTGAGTCCGGCACCGCGGCAGGCGTACGTCGTGTTGAGGCGGTTACCGGTGAAGGCGCGCTGGCGCAGGTGCATGCCCAGAGCGAGCAACTGCAGGATATTGCTCAGCTGGTAAAAGCGAATAACAGTAATCTGAACGAGAAAGTGCGTTCGGTGATTGAACATGTTCGCCTGCTGGAGAAAGAGCTGCAGCAGTTGAAAGATCAGCAGGCTGCGCAGGAGAGTGCCTCCCTGAGCAGTAAAGCGCTGGAAGTGAAGGGGACGAAATTGCTGGTCAGTGAGCTCAGCAATGTTGAACCTAAAATGCTGCGTACGATGGTTGACGATCTGAAAAATCAGCTCGGTTCTGCAATTATTGTGCTGGCAACAGTGGTAGATGGAAAAGTATCCCTGATTGCCGGGGTGACAAAAGACCTTACCGACCGTGTGAAAGCGGGTGAGCTGGTTGGCGCGTTAGCGCAACAGGTTGGCGGTAAGGGCGGCGGACGCCCTGATATGGCTCAGGCGGGTGGTACAGATGCTCAGGCGCTGCCTGCGGCGCTGGCTGGCGTTGAGTCATGGGTTGCTGCAAAACTGTAACGATAAAAATGTATCGCTGGAGTGCGTCCGGGCCTTTGTGTCCGGACGTTTTGACCAAGTGGTACGCACCCTGTAATCATAAAGTCAGGTTGATGTAGTGTATTTCGGCTAAACTAAGTATCAGCAGAATGTATTGGCGCGACGATACTTAATGATGTATTTGTCATAGTGTACGTTCAGCGAATTATGATGGATACGGCCGGGAGCCTCACAAACCCGACTCTTTTAATCTTTCAAGGAGCAAAGAATGCTAATTCTAACTCGTCGAGTTGGTGAAACCCTCATGATCGGTGATGAGGTGACTGTAACGGTGCTGGGCGTCAAAGGTAACCAGGTCCGCATCGGTGTTAACGCACCTAAAGAAGTTTCGGTGCATCGCGAAGAGATCTATCAGCGCATTCAGGCCGAAAAAACGCAGCCAACGAGTTACTAACGGATCCAGCGTCTCGCTGTTTTTAGCGAGGCGCTACCGCTTTCCCCCTCTTTTCCTGTTCTTTCTCCCGGTTTTACTTTTCCTGTTTTCGCAAAGTTCCCGGTGTTTTTCTGTTGATAAATCACTCTTTTTGTCGTCAAAGTCGCCGGATTGCCTGTGATTTGTGCAATCAGGCGAGAAGGCGGAAAAAATGGTTTGACTTATAAGTGCGGG
The DNA here is from genome assembly GCF_017875465.1 of Winslowiella toletana. Lineage (NCBI taxonomy): Bacteria > Pseudomonadati > Pseudomonadota > Gammaproteobacteria > Enterobacterales > Erwiniaceae > Winslowiella > Winslowiella toletana. The sequence goes on along the minus strand of NZ_JAGGMQ010000001.1, from coordinate 1,311,394 downwards.
AAAGTAATATGTGCGCCACGCAGTGCCGATGAGCAGAAACAAGTTCAGCAGCACAGTTCGCAAGAACGCGTATGGTGAGGTGGCCGAGAGGCTGAAGGCGCTCCCCTGCTAAGGGAGTATGCGGTCAAAAGCTGCATCGAGGGTTCGAATCCCTCCCTCACCGCCATTACTGATGCATCCATAGCTCAGCTGGATAGAGTACTCGGCTACGAACCGAGCGGTCGGAGGTTCGAATCCTCCTGGATGCACCAAACAGTAATGAGTTGTCCGATTCGTGTTAGCAGCGCGTATCAAGGTGAGTAGTTGGCACCCTGCGTTATACAAGAATTAGTTATGCATCCATAGCTCAGCTGGATAGAGTACTCGGCTACGAACCGAGCGGTCGGAGGTTCGAATCCTCCTGGATGCACCATATTCAATAAGTTTGTCCGCAAGCATCCTTATAAAGTATTCCCTCAGGTCAGTCGCATTATCTCCCAAATTTGCTTTTCCGATGCATCCATAGCTCAGCTGGATAGAGTACTCGGCTACGAACCGAGCGGTCGGAGGTTCGAATCCTCCTGGATGCACCATCTTGCTTTAAATGAACAGCAACTTTGTTCTGGCATGTTGTAAAAGCATTACCGCCAGCAACAAGGAGGAGAACGTTGCTTCAGCAACGGCCCGCAGGGCGAGGCGAAGCCGGGTCATCCTCCAGGATGCACCATTTAAGCAGTCTTGCAGTATCCCGCAACATGTTTCCCCATGCATCCATAGCTCAGCTGGATAGAGTACTCGGCTACGAACCGAGCGGTCGGAGGTTCGAATCCTCCTGGATGCACCATATTGCTCTCAGCGAATCGCAACTTTGTTCTGGCATGCAGTAAAAGCGTTACAGCCAGCGACAAGGAGGATAACGTTGCTTCAGCAATGGCCCGCAGGGCTAGGCGAAGCCGGGTCACCCTCCTGGATACATCATTTGCCGTTTCTCTCCTGATAAATTAAACAATCACTCCACACTCCCTGTTTTCGCTGAAATTATCTGTTTTTAATGGTTTTCCCTCCCTGACCTTTATCTGATTTATAAAATCCCCAATGCTTTCAAAGCATTTGCTGTTAATCGCTAACAGCGACAACCCAGGGACTTTACGATAAAGTAAAGACTGGTTGCGATAATGCTGGAGAGACAATGTACGATCGTTATGACGGCTTGATTTTCGATATGGACGGCACCATCCTGGATACGGAGCCGACGCATCGTAAAGCCTGGCGCGAAGTGCTGGCGCGTCACGGCATGACCTTTGACGAAGCCGCTATTATCGGACTGAATGGCTCTCCAACCTGGCGCATTGCGCAGTTTATTATCGCCAGCCATCAGGCGGATCTCGATCCTTATGCGCTCGCCGCTGAGAAAACCACAGCGTTGAAAGAGATGCTGCTGGATTCAGTGCAGCCTCTGCCGCTGGTTGAGGTGGTGAAGGCGTATCACGGGCGTCGTCCAATGTCGGTCGGTACCGGAAGTGAGCATCAGATGGCCGATATGCTGCTGCGTCATTTAGGGATTCGCGACTGCTTTGATGCGCTTGTCGGCGCTGACGATGTGCAGCGCCATAAACCTGAGCCAGATACTTTTCTGCGCTGCGCACAGCTGATGGGCGTTGAGCCTGGCAAGTGCGTGGTATTTGAAGATGCAGACTTTGGTCTGCAGGCGGCAAAAGCCGCCGGGATGGACGCTGTCGATGTCCGTCTGCTGTGAGTGAGTGGTTGAGTTACGGTTCATTGTTTGCCAGTAGCTTTCTCAGCGCTACGCTGCTTCCGGGCAGTTCTGAGGTGCTACTGGTCGCTTTACTGGTAGCAGGGACGTCGTCAGTGACTGGGTTGATTTTTATCGCCGCATTGGGGAACACACTCGGCGGTTTGACGAATGTTTTCATTGGTCGCTTACTGCCGCAGACAAAGCAGCAGGGGCGATGGCATAACACAGCAACAGCGTGGTTGAATCGTTTAGGTCCTGCAGCACTGTTATTAAGCTGGTTGCCGGTAGTTGGCGATCTGCTGTGCGTTATTGCTGGATGGCTGCGTTTGTCGTGGCTGCCGGTGGTGCTGTATTTAGCTATTGGAAAGACACTACGTTACATAGTGGTTGCGATCGCAACATTACAGGGCATGGAGTGGTGGCATTGATTCTTGCTGATTCGGGGCTACGGTTAACATTATGCTAAACAATAATAAATTTTTCTCTGAGCGGGAGGTCAATTTGATCCCGGACGTATCACAGGCGCTTTCCTGGCTGGAAGCTCATCCCAACGCGTTAACTGGCATCTGCCGCGGTATTGAACGTGAAACACTGCGCGTCAGGCCAGATGGCCGTCTGGCAACCACCGGACATCCTGACTCTCTCGGTTCAGCGCTGACCCATAAATGGATCACCACCGATTTTGCTGAGACGCTGCTCGAATTTATTACTCCGGTTGATGATGATATCGATCATTTGCTGGCCTTCCTGCGTGATATCCATCGTCATGTGGCGCGCGATCTCGGTGAAGAGCGGATGTGGCCGTTTAGCATGCCGTGCTTTGTTGATGCCGGTGACGATATTGAACTGGCGCAATATGGCAGTTCCAATATTGGCCGCATGAAGACCCTGTATCGTCAGGGGCTGAAAAACCGTTATGGCGCGCTGATGCAAACTATCTCCGGCGTCCACTATAACTTCTCGCTGCCGCTGTCGTTCTGGCAGGAGTGGGCGGGCGTGGAAGATATCGAGAGCGGTAAAGAGGCGATCTCCGACGGTTACCTGCGGCTGATCCGTAACTACTACCGCTTCGGCTGGATTATTCCTTACCTGTTTGGCGCCTCGCCGGCCATCTGCTCCTCTTTCCTGCAAGGCAAAGAAAGCAGTCTGCCGTTTAAGAAAAGCGAGAAGGGCATGCTGTATATGCCATATGCCACCTCGCTGCGCCTGAGCGACCTTGGTTACACCAATAAGTCGCAGAACAGCCTTGGCATCACCTTTAATAATCTGCCTGACTATGTTGATGCGCTGAAGAAGGCGATTAAAACGCCATCGGCAGAGTACGCGGAAATCGGCGTTAAAGATGAAAACGGCAACTATTTGCAGTTGAATACCAATGTGTTGCAGATTGAAAATGAACTCTATGCGCCGATTCGACCGAAGCGGGTCACCAAATCGGGCGAAGCGCCTTCCGATGCGCTGCTACGTGGCGGGATCGAATATATCGAAGTGCGCTCGCTGGATATCAACCCGTTCTCACCGATCGGCGTCGATGCCAACCAGGTGCGTTTCCTCGATCTTTTCCTGATTTGGTGTACTCTGGCAGATGCGCCAGAAATGAGTAGTGATGAACTTCTCTGCACCCGCAAAAACTGGAATCGTGTGATTCTGGAAGGGCGTAAACCGGGCCAGACTATCGGTATGGGCTGTGAAGAAGCGCAGGAACCGCTGATGGATGTCGGCAAGAAACTGTTCCGCGATCTGCGTCGCGTCGCCGAAACCTTAGATGGTAATCAGGGCGATCGTCGTTATCAGGAAGTGTGCGATCAGCTGGTGGCGTCGTTTGACGATCCGGAGCTGACTTATTCAGCGCGAATTCTGCATGCGATGATGGAAAACGGTATCGGCGGCACGGGCTTAGCGCTGGCGGAGCAGTATCGCCATATGCTGGCAGAAGAGCATTTAGAAGTGCTGAGTGAAGAAGATTTTACTGAAGAAGCGCAGCGTTCCCGTGCCAGTCAGCAGCAAATTGAAGAGAGCGATACGTTAAGTTTTGAAGCGTTCCTCGCCAGTAAGGCGGGCTAGAAAAGAAAATGGCCACATCAATGTGGCCAAATTAACATCTCTGTGTTGTCAGGGATGATGATAACAAAATGCGCGTCTTTCACTTATTCAGACGTACGGTGATAAGAAAAGTTTCATCGTTCTGAAAATATTTTCTAAAAACAGGAGGTGACAATATGCCACTGCTGGATAGCTTTACTGTCGATCATACGATCATGGCCGCACCTGCGGTACGCGTTGCAAAAACCATGAATACGCCACATGGCGATGCCATCACCGTTTTTGACCTGCGTTTTTGCAAGCCGAACAAAGAAGTGATGCCAGAGCGTGGTATTCATACGCTGGAGCATCTGTTTGCCGGCTTTATGCGTAATCACCTGAATGGCGACGGTGTGGAAATTATTGATATCTCACCAATGGGCTGCCGTACCGGCTTCTATATGAGCCTGATTGGTACGCCGGATGAGCAGCGTGTGGCTGCCGCATGGAAAGCCGCGATGGGCGATGTGCTGAAAGTGACCGACCAGCGTAAGATCCCGGAACTGAATGAATATCAGTGTGGTACCTTCGAAATGCACTCACTGGACGAAGCGCAGGAGATCGCGCGTCATATCGTTGATAGTGACATTCGCGTTAATCACAATGATGAACTGGCGCTGCCAAAAGATAAACTGCAGGAACTGCATATCTAGAAGTGGGAGCCGATAACGGCTCCCCTACAGAAGCGTAGGGGCGGCGTTCTCGCCGCCCGTTTTCAGGATCCCACGGACTCTTTCAGCGGTTTCTGCGGTGTAATCTTTACCTGCTTGACCATATTTTCCTGCACATCAAGAATATCGATAGCGTAATGGCCAATACTGACCGTGGTGCCGGCAGAAGGGATCTCCTGTAACGCCTCCAGCAGCATGCCATTGACGGTGCGGGCATCCTCTTCCGGTAGCGTCCAGTTAAAGGCCTTATTCAGCTCACGCAGGTTAGCGCTGCCTTCAATCAGTACTGAACCATCATTCTGCGGCATCACTTCTTCGGCCAGCGTTGGCGACATTGAGGTGGTGAAATCACCGACAATCTCTTCCAGAATATCTTCGATGGTGACCAGCCCTTTAATATCGCCATACTCATCGACCACCAGACCCGCTTTCTTCTTATTGCGCTGAAACTTCACCAGCTGCACATTCAGCGGCGTACCTTCCGGCACGTAGTAGATCTCATCCGCCGCGCGCAGCAGATTCTCTTTAGTAAACTCTTTCTTCTCGGTCATCATGCGCCAGGCTTCGCGTACGCGCAGCATGCCGACAATATCCTCCAGCGAATCGCGATACAGCACGATGCGACCGTGCGGGGAGTGGCTGAGCTGACGGATAATCGACTTCCAGTCGTCATTAACGTTGATGCCGACAATCTCATTGCGTGGCACCATAATGTCGTCCACGGTGACCTTTTCCAGATCCAGCACCGACAACAACATATCCTGATTGCGACTCGACATCTTCGAACGTGACTCATAGACGATGGTGCGCAGCTCATCTTTGCTCAGCGCAGCGCTGATCGCGCCATCGGTCTTCATGCCAACCATGCGCATCAGCATGCGTGTAATGGTATTCAGCAGCCATACCAGCGGCATCATCACAATCTGTAGCGGCCCAAGCAGCACGCTGCTGGGAAACGCCACCTTTTCCGGATAGAGCGCCGCCACGGTTTTCGGCAGCACTTCGGCAAACACCAGAACGACAAACGTCAGCACGCCGGTAGCAATCGCTACACCGGCGTCACCATACAGCCGCATACCGACGATAGTCGCCAGCGAAGAGGCGAGAATATTAACGAGGTTATTACCGATCAGCACCAGGCTGATAAGGCGATCGGGACGGCGCAGCAGTTTCTCGACGCGGCGCGCAGCGCGGTGGCCATTTTTCGCCTGATGCCGCAGGCGATAGCGGTTAAGCATCATCATCCCGGTTTCCGAACTGGAGAAGTAAGCGGAAATCAGGACCATAATGACCAGCGTGATAATCAGGGTGGTGGTGGAAACATGTTCCAACGCAAAAATTCCTTGTGGTGAAAGGTCAGGACATGAGGTGTTGCAGGACGCGACTACCGAAGTAGGCCATGGTCAGCAACAGTGCGCCGCCACAGTTAAACCAGACGACGCGACGACCGCGCCAGCCCTCATGATAGTGGCCCCAGAGCAATACGATGTAAACAAACCAGGCGAGAATCGACAGTACTGCTTTATCGACGTTTTCGCGGTTAAAGAGATCCTGCATATAGAACAAGCCAGTGCAGAGCACCAGCGTCAGCAGCACAACGCCAACCTGAGTGATATGGAACATTTTGCGTTCAATCACCATCAGCGGCGGCATATCCTGGCTGAAGGCCAGCTTTTTATTTTTCAGCTGATAATCAATCCATGCCAGTTGCAGCGCATAAAGCGCGGCGATAATCAGGGTGGCATAGGCCAGCAGCGCCAGACCAATATGAATCATCATCCCCGGCGTGGTTTCCAGATGGGTGATAAACGCATTGGGCAGAAACGCGGCAAAGGCGAGATTAATCAGCGCGAAGCTATACACCAGCGGCAACAGCACCCAGCCACGATTGCGCGAAGCGACGATGGTCATAATCAGACAGATCAGCAGGCTGACCAGCGACCCGATATTCAGCAGGCTAAGATTCTGACCTCCGTCCATGGCAAATATTCGTTGCTGCAACGCTATACCGTGAGACACCAGCGCGACGCAGGCAGAGAGAACCGCCAGACGCCGCCATGCGCTGTTTTTACGCAACAGGCTGGGGATGATCAGGGCAAGGCTGATTGAGTAGGCGAGAAGCGCCAGAATCGCGAAAACGAACATAGATGTTGTCAGGTACCGGCCAGTGAATAAAAACAGCAGTATAGCGCCCGTAGCAGCAGGCTCCAAACGTTCTGATCGCCGATTGCAGAGATCGTCATTGCTTCGTGCTATAATCCGCCGAATTGTGTCGCCTGGGCGACCTCTGTATATGACGTAAAAGCGAGAGACAATGTTTGATAATTTAACCGATCGTTTGTCGCAGTCCCTGCGCAATATCAGTGGACGCGGACGGCTGACCGAAGAGAACATCAAAGAAACCCTGCGCGAAGTGCGCATGGCGCTGCTGGAGGCCGATGTCGCCCTGCCGGTAGTTCGTGACTTCATTAATCGCGTCAAAGAGCGCGCGGTGGGTCATGAAGTGAACAAAAGCCTGACCCCAGGTCAGGAGTTCGTCAAGATCGTGAAAAACGAGCTGGTCGCAGCGATGGGTGATGAAAATAACACCCTGAACCTGGCGGCGCAGCCACCGGCCGTGGTACTGATGGCGGGCTTGCAGGGCGCCGGTAAAACCACCAGTGTCGCCAAACTGGGTAAGTTCCTGCGCGAGAAGCATAAAAAGAAAGTGCTGGTGGTGTCGGCTGACGTCTATCGTCCGGCGGCAATCCGTCAGCTGGAAACGCTGGCCGAACAGGTTGGCGTTGATTTTTGTCCGTCGGACCTGAGCCAGAAGCCGGTTGATATCGTCAACAATGCGCTGCAAATGGCCAGACTGAAGTTCTACGACGTGCTGCTGGTGGATACCGCCGGTCGTTTACACGTCGATGAAGCGATGATGGACGAAATCAAACAGGTTCACGCGGCGATTAACCCGGTGGAAACCTTGTTTGTCGTCGATGCGATGACCGGCCAGGATGCGGCGAATACCGCTAAAGCGTTTAATGAAGCGCTGCCGCTGACCGGTGTGGTGCTGACAAAGGTTGACGGCGATGCGCGCGGTGGTGCGGCGCTGTCAATTCGTCATATTACCGGTAAGCCAATTAAGTTTATGGGTATCGGTGAGAAGACCGATGCGCTTGAGCCATTCTACCCGGAACGTATCGCCTCGCGTATTCTCGGCATGGGCGATGTGCTGTCGCTGATCGAAGATATCGAAAGCAAAGTGGATCGCGCGCAAGCGGAGAAACTGGCTACTAAGCTGAAAAAGGGCGATGGTTTCGACCTTAACGACTTCCTTGAGCAGCTGAAACAGATGCGCAATATGGGCGGTATGGCCAGCCTGATGGGCAAACTGCCAGGTATGGGGCAGTTGCCGGACAATGTTAAATCCCAGATGGATGACAAAGTTCTGGTGCGTATGGAAGCGATGATCAACTCCATGACGCGCAAAGAGCGTGAGAAGCCAGAAATTATTAAAGGTTCGCGTAAGCGCCGCATTGCAACCGGTTCCGGTATGCAGGTGCAGGACGTGAACCGCTTGCTGAAGCAGTTCGACGACATGCAGCGTATGATGAAAAAGATGAAAAAAGGCGGCATGGCGAAGATGATGCGTGGCATGAAAGGTATGATGCCGCCGGGATTCCCCGGTCGCTAACCAGGCCCGAAAATCGGCTGGCCGGAAAGCATAGTGAGCTTTCGATTGCTTTTTGCGCCAAAATGAGTAAAATTTTCGGGCTTTTTATATTGCACCCGGGTCCCGCCCCTCGCTGGGTCCCGGGTGTTTTATTAACTTAAGAGGATGTTATGGTAACAATTCGTTTGGCACGTCACGGCGCGAAAAAGCGTCCGTTCTATCAGGTAGTTGTCACTGACAGCCGCAATGCACGCAACGGTCGTTTCATCGAGCGCGTTGGTTTCTTCAACCCGATCGCATCTGGTCAGGCTGAAGCACTGCGTCTGGATCTGGACCGTATTGAGCACTGGGTTGGCCAGGGCGCAACGCTTTCTGATCGCGTTAACGCGCTGATCAAGACTGCAAAGAAAGCAGCTTAATCTGTCACGGTGGTCAACATGAGCAAGCAACACGCCGCGAAATCCCCTGTTCAGCCGTTAATTCTCGGTAAGATGGGTGGAGCCTACGGTATCCGTGGTTGGCTCAAAGTGTTTTCCTCCACCGAAGACGCCGAAAGCATTTTTGACTATCAGCCGTGGTTTATCCAGCGTGCGGGTCAATGGCAGCTTATCGAGCTGGAAGGCTGGAAGCGCCACAATCAGGATATGATCATCAAAGTCAAAGGCATTGACGATCGTGATGCTGCGGGACTCTTCACCAATTGCGAAATTGTGGTCGATTCCGGGCAATTGCCAGCGCTGGATACGGGTGACTATTACTGGAAAGACCTTATTGGTTGCCAGGTTGTCACTACGCAAGGCTATGAATTGGGTAAAGTCACTGAGTTGATGGAAACCGGTTCAAACGACGTTCTCGTCGTCAGAGCAAACCTGAAAGATGCATTCGGTGCAAAGGAGCGGTTAATTCCGTTTCTTGATGAACAGGTTATCAAGAATGTCGATCTCACTACCGGCACCATTGAAGTAGATTGGGATCCTGGTTTTTGACCTCCGAAGATTGCGGTAAACAGACGGTTCCATCAATGTGGATTGGCATAATTAGCCTGTTTCCAGAGATGTTTCGCGCGATTACCGACTACGGAGTAACTGGTCGGGCAGTAAAAAACGGCCTGCTAAGCATTCAGAGCTGGAGTCCTCGTGACTTCGCTTATGACCGGCACCGTACCGTAGACGAACGTCCTTACGGCGGCGGACCGGGAATGCTGATGATGGTGCAACCCTTACGGGACGCCATCCACGCAGCGAAAGCAGCGGCAGGGGAAGGCGCAAAGGTGATTTATCTTTCACCTCAGGGGCGCAAACTTGACCAAAACGGTGTTTGCGAACTGGCGACCAACCAGAAGTTAATTCTGGTGTGTGGTCGTTATGAAGGGATTGATGAGCGCGTAATCAAAACCGAGATCGACGAAGAATGGTCGATTGGCGATTATGTGCTGAGTGGTGGTGAGCTACCAGCAATGACCCTGATTGATTCAGTATCCCGGTTTATTCCAGGCGTACTGGGCAAACAGGCTTCAGCCGAAGAAGATTCGTTTTCGGAAGGTTTGCTGGATTGTCCACACTACACCCGACCTGAAGTGTTAGCAGGGATGGAGGTTCCGCCAGTCTTACTGTCGGGCAACCATGCCGATATTCGCCGGTGGCGTCTGAAACAGTCGTTGGGCCGTACCTGGCTTAGAAGACCTGAACTTCTGGAAAACCTGGCTCTGACTGAAGAGCAAGCAAGGTTGCTGGCAGAGTTCCAACGGGAATTCTCCGGGCACCAAAACGATGATGCGGCAGGTAAAGCGTAACGCTACCTCCTTAAATATCAGTTTACCCAGGATAAGAGATTTAATTATGAGCAACATTATTAAGCAAATTGAACAAGAGCAGATGAAACAGGATGTACCTTCATTCCGTCCGGGTGATTCCGTGGAAGTGAAAGTATGGGTCGTTGAAGGTTCTAAAAAACGTCTGCAGGCATTCGAGGGCGTGGTTATCGCTATTCGTAACCGCGGTCTGCACTCTGCATTCACTGTTCGTAAAATTTCTAACGGCGAAGGTGTTGAGCGTGTATTCCAGACGCATTCACCAGTAATCGACAGCATCGCTGTTAAACGTCGTGGCGCCGTGCGTAAAGCCAAACTGTACTACCTGCGTGAGCGTACTGGTAAGTCAGCTCGTATCAAAGAGCGTCTTAACTAAGATACAGCTTACGCTGCATCCAAAAGTTAATAGCAAACAAGGGGTTGGCCAACTGGTCAGCCCCTTTTTTTGGTTGTGGCTACAAAGGGATGGAATATACATGCATGACTATGTTGAAGCTTATGATGGGTACTGGCAGGCTTTACTTGCTTTCAGATCGTGATCTAACATACACATTAAGAGACATTATTGCAGATTTTATATAACATCGAAAAGGTGAAATTAGGTGGGCAACGGCTTGTCAATTATAATTACTTTCTTCCTGCCAACAGCTACCGTCGCAGCTACTGAATAAATCGTTATACCAGGTTATTTACAAGGTCTCATCAGGAGATTTGATAATCCGTCCCAAGGCGAATATTGATACAAGACCGATTAAATCAATAGTAATAAGTGTCCCCGCGAAAACCACTTGCCCTTTCCAGGCAAAAATAGTCGCAATAGCTAAAATTAAAAGAGTTATTGAGAAAGCCATCCATTGTCCCCGACGGCCCTTACCTATGTTTCCATCGACACTATTTTCAGTGACCTTATGACGATGCAACTGCTCTCTTTCACTTCGCTCCATAATCCATTTAACCGCGTCAGGATCTATATCTTTATAGGCTTTCAGCATTGCTGGGGGAGGAAGTGGGCCTTTGAAAGCGGTGCGACCGACAAGCGACATCACTTGTGGCCTGCTAAGTAGTAGCTCAAGGATTACCGGGTTGTCGACTAATTCGGACTCAATCTTATCAACGAGCTCGTTTGACTGCGACTCTTTAACTTCTTGTGGTTGCGTGCAGCCGTCCATGCCTTTGATCTCTTCCATAATCACTGATACTCATTTCGATGTCATTTCCTATAGATCTGCAATCACCTGCCATGTTTTCAGCATCAGTCTTTTGCAATATCAGCCTGGTATAATTGGTCGCAGGCATCAAATCAAAGATGCTTCCGGCAGTTTGTAAATATCTTTGGATAACGCGTAACATGATATGCCTTTTCGTTAAGGTAAACAGGAAGAGTCGATCAATACTTTAAAGGTAGATTACTCGTTTTCAGAAAGGTTGAAAACAGAAATAAACATTTTGACGTTGTGGTTATTTGAAATTACTAATTATGTAATATGTGTTAATTGTGTTTTTATTTATATTTTCTTTATTTATTAAGTGGGATTTATATTATTAGCCAACAGTGACCAGCACTGGTGAGCCAGTCAATTAGCATAGCCACCACTTTTCTCACCCAAAAAAAGAGCGGCAAATAAGCCGCTCTCCAGTGTCTGCATTATAAGCTACGGATTATCCTTCTCCGCTTCAGCCTCTGGGGCATCCTTACCTTCTTCGATAAACTCCTCATCGATCTCATCGATATTGCCCTGGTGGTCGCGTCCGGAAAGCAGATTCCAGCAGGCAATAAACAGCGCGGCAATAAGCGGTCCAATAACAAAGCCATTGATGCCGTAGACCTCCATACCACCCAGGGTAGAAATCAGAATCAGATAGTCAGGCATTTTGGTATCTTTGCCGACCAGCAGTGGTCGCAGAATATTATCGACCAGACCGACAATCACCACAAAGAACACCACCATAAAGATGCCTTTCCACAGCATGCCTGAGGCAAACAGGTAAATTGCCGCCGGCACCCAGATGATGGCTGAACCTACCGCCGGTATCAGCGATAAGAAGGCCATTAACGCGCCCCACAGCATACTGCCGTCAATATCCGTGAAGTAAAACGCCAGTCCACCCAGCAAGCCCTGAACGGCGCCTACCACCACCGTGCCTTTCACCGTTGCGCGGGCAACCGCCGCGAACTTCATCAGCAGATGGTGCTTAACATAACTCGACAGTGGCAAAGCCTGCAGAATCAGGTTAATCAGATAAGCGCCATCTTTTAGCAGGAAGAACAGCAGATAAAGCATCACGCCAAAACCAACCGCAAAGCTGAAAGTCCCTTTACCGATCAGGAACACACTGCCGGCTAAATACTGTCCGCCACGCAGTGCAAAATCTGACATTTTTTGCTGAATCTCTTTCGCATTATTCAGATCATGCTCGGTAAGAAATTGCTGCGCCCAACCGGGAAGATGCTGCAGGGTGTCGGCAAGAATTGTCGGCAGCTGTGTATTGTTGTTCTGCAGTTTCTGATACACCACATTAAATTCAATCGCCAGCGATGACGCAATCAGGCTGAGAGGGGTAAATACAATCAGGCATATCACCAGAATGGTAAGCAGTGAAGCCAGTCCATTTCTGTCACCCATTGCATTACGCATTTTGGTCTTTAGCGGATGGAAAATAACCGCCAGTATGGTTGCCCACAACACCGATGAATAGTAGGGCTCTAAAACCCCAAAAAAAGCCAGCGTGACTAAGAAAAGGATCAATATAAAGAATCCTTTGGCGATGCCTTTCACTCTCATTTTTATCTCTCAGGAATATGCATTTGCCACGAATCATATTAGGAAATGCTGATTAAGCAACTTAAGCGAGAAGAGCAGAAAAGAGATTGTGTTCTACTTCGTTGTTTATCATGGTTTTTAACCACCAAATTAATCTTGTTTTTTTACCGACTGCGCTATTAACCGGCACTGACGCAGCGGCCATTTATTGAGCTGCTTCACAGATGTATAAGAAAAAGTGATTTCTCTGCAACCCATTTTCTGCCATTGCCACTTATGCATATCGTTGTTTATTTCTTGTATGGAGTGGTATTGATTATGCAAAACGGCATCTCCGCTAACGGTCAGCGACCGATACCTAATTTTTCCCGTCCCACCAATTCTCAGCCAGAACAGACCCGGGGTAACAGCCTGAGTCGTACGAACAGCAGCAGCAGTACCAGCAGCGCCAGCAGCGTGGAATCTGAGAGCCAGAGAAACATCAGCGAGTTGCATAATCTGTTAAGAGACTATTTCCCGGGCGGCGAAGGTATGGAGGAGCTGATGCATGACCGCGCTACCGGACTGGATGAAATGGGTTATGACCGCGATAGCGCCAAAGCCGTGCTGAGCAAGGGGCTGAAACTGGATGATATTACCGCTGCGGCTGAAGGGGCGCTCACCACTGTTTCATTTGCGGCTTCCGGCTTCCCGGCTGAAACGCTGTCGACTGCCGCCAATCTGTTTTTTAACACCACCAAAGGCTCACTGACTTCCGATGTTATTGGTGGGGTAATGGCGGGCGGTTCCGCCATCGTGCTGAAAGCGTATTCAGATAAGGTGCTGGCTAATGCGGTGAAAGATGCCAAATGGATGGTCGCCGACCATGACAAACTTGAGCCGGTGATGCAGGAGCTGGTTGATCGCCGCGAGGGGCTTGGGCATAGCATGCAACAGGCGCTGTTGGGCGGAACCGGTTTTAACGCCAGAAACCTGGTAACAGGTACTGCCGCCGTTGGCACAGCGACTTTAGCCGAAAAACCACGTCTGGCGGCGAATACCACCCTGGGCACGGCATTAACGCCAGCCGCTGGCGCGCTGAGTAATGTTGTCGCCAACAGAAATAATTCTCTGCACGGCCCGGAGTTTTTACTCGGTCGCACTGACTGGCGGGAGCGTTTCCGGCAACTCGACCAGACCACTATTAGCGGGCAGATGATCTCGGGAACCAAAGACCGGCTGATTACTGCCGCTCAGGATATGCTGACTTCGCCGCGCCAGATTGCGAAAGGGCTGATGAACCCGTTTTCCGGCAATATGGTTGCGGAAACCATGACGCTGGCGGCTGGTCTGGGTGGTGTCAATGCATTAAAGAATCTGACGCGCGCCCATATGCAAAGTGGCACTGAGAACCTCGCGTCACAGCAGGCGGTAGAACAGGCGGTGAACCTGGTGACCTCGGCTGGCGCCTATGCGTTGCAGGGCATTGCCGGCACCATTGCCGGACCCGCGCCGACACGTAACGATCAGGCGATTGATCACTTTTTTGATACTCACCCGCAACTGGATGTCGCTAAGCGGCTCTGGGGCGAAAACAATACCACTAACGCGCCAGCTGAGGAGGCTCCTCCACGCCCGGGTAACCCGGTGGCGGCGGATCTTGAACGCCAGAGTCTGGAGTCCGCGGGTGACAGCACCAGCATCGCGTCGGGCGAGTCGAACAGCATTCCGCTGCAAACCTTTTCCCGGCCAGGCAATCCGGTGGCGGCGCAGCTGGAAGGCGAAAGTATGGAGTCACTGCAAAACAGCGCCAGGACGCCGGTCAGCGCTGAAATGTCACGCCCGGCGCGTGCGGGTGGATCAAACTGGCAAACAGCGGTGGCGAAGGTGGGATCGCGCGATGAGCTTAATGCCCTGCAGATGCAGCAAAAATTCGCCACAAACGCAGGTGGCCGCTCAGTCAAAGATAAACCGGATTAACTGATCCGGTTGTCCATTTATTTATGAGCCTGATGCGGCCGCTTTAAATGATAAATAGCGGTATTGACTGGCCCGCTGTCGAGAATAATTAAACCGTAGCGCAGGTCGATAAACTCTGCGCCGCTGGCAACCGCCACCGCACGACTTGCCAGATTGGCTTCTGCTGCCAGAATTTCAATGGTGTTAATCTCCGGGCACTGGAAGGCCAGCGCCGCCAGCTGTTTTACCGCCTGGCGGGCAATCCCTTTACGCTGCTGACTGCTGCGTACCCAGTAGCCAATGGCGCACAGGCTGGCTTTATCCTGTGGATAGCGTAATCCGGCGCCGCCTAGCAGCTGGCCCTGATCATCGTAAATACCGAACTCATCGGCTTCGCCTTTCTCGCGCTGCATATGGGTAAAGGCAAACCATTGACGCGCCTGTTGTTTGTTATAACCGGCATGCGCCCAGACCATCCAGGGCAGTAAACTCTCCAGCGATTCATTAATCGCGGTGGCGAAAGCGCCTGCATCCTGCATGGCAAAAGGACGAAGATGGATATTCATTGGCAGCTCCTCGCTTGTCTCTGCTGCTTTACAGCATAAAGCGACAGGGCAGGGATTGCGATTTTAATGCAGGTAACGGATTTTACGGCGATTTATAGCGCTAGTGAAACAAAATGGCACTCATGACTGTAAAGTTAAATATACACTTTGCTGTCTTGGTGTTAATTTGATATGCATTTGATTTATATGTATTTTTATAGAAAATAACAGCGTTTTTATATTAAGTGGTAAATAAAGTGTACACTCATGGATTGCAGGCTTTACGTTCTGTGGTAAAGTAAGCCTGACCTCATTGAGGATCACCACGAACGCATAAACGAGTGAGAAAGGATCAGGATCATGCAAAAAGACGCGCTGAATAATGTTCATATCGCTGATGAACAAGTATTGATTACTCCGGAAGAGCTGAAAAAACAGTTTCCGTTAGACGCCCAGCTGGCCGCACAGATTTCCGCTTCCCGTCAGACTATCTCTGACATTATTAGTGGTAAAGATCATCGCCTGTTGATCGTTTGTGGTCCCTGCTCGATTCATGATCCTGAAGCCGCGCTGGAATATGCCCGTTCTCTGAAACAGATCTCTGAGCAGCTGAAGGATCAGCTGTATATCGTGATGCGCGTCTATTTTGAAAAACCCCGTACCACCGTCGGCTGGAAAGGGCTGATCAACGATCCTTATATGGACAATTCATTCGATATGGAAGCGGGCCTGCATATTGCGCGTCGCCTGCTGCTGGATCTGGTGGAAATGGGGCTGCCGCTGGCCACAGAGGCGCTGGATCCTAACAGCCCGCAATACCTTGGCGACCTGTTTAGCTGGTCGGCGATCGGTGCGCGTACTACCGAATCACAGACGCACCGCGAAATGGCTTCTGGCCTGTCGATGCCAGTTGGTTTTAAAAACGGTACAGACGGCAGCCTCGGCACCGCGATCAATGCCATGCGCGCCGCAGCGATGCCACACCGCTTTGTCGGCATTAACCAGGCGGGTCAGGTTTGTCTGCTGCAAACCCAGGGCAACCCGGATGGCCATGTGATTTTACGTGGTGGTAAAGCGCCGAACTACGGCCCGCAGGATGTGGCGCAGTGTGAAAAAGAGATGCTTCAGGCGGGACTCCGTCCATCCTTGATGATAGATTGCAGTCATGGCAACTCAAACAAAGACTATCGTCGTCAGCCCGCTGTGGCTGAGTCTGCAATCGCGCAGATTAAAGATGGCAACCGTTCGATTATCGGCCTGATGCTGGAAAGCAATATTAATGAAGGCAATCAGTCTTCTGAACAGCCACGCAGCGCCATGCGCCACGGTGTTTCCGTGACTGATGCCTGCATCAACTGGGAAACCACCGATACGCTGCTGCGTGAGATTCATCAGAGCCTGAGCGGAGTGCTGACGGCGCGTCTGTCACAAGAGGTTTAATGTATGGTGGCTGAACTGACCGCGCTACGCGATCAAATCGATGAAGTTGATAAAGCGCTGCTCGATCTGCTGGCCAGACGACTGGAACTGGTTGCCGAAGTTGGCGAAGTGAAAAGTCGTTATGGATTACCGATTTATGTTCCGGAACGCGAAGCCTCAATGCTGGCTTCGCGGCGTAAAGAGGCGGAAGCGCTGGGCGTACCACCTGATTTGATTGAGGATGTGCTGCGCCGTGTGATGCGCGAATCCTACTCCAGCGAAAATGATAAAGGTTTTAAAACGCTCTGTCCTGAACTGCGTCCGGTGGTGATTGTCGGCGGCAAAGGGCAGATGGGACGGCTGTTTGAAAAGATGCTTACCCTGTCGGGCTATCAGGTGAAAATCCTCGATAAAGGCGACTGGGATCAGGCGGAAAGCATGCTCAGCGATGCCGGAATGGTGATGATCAGCGTGCCGATCCATCTGACTGAGCAGGTGATTGCTGAACTGCCGAAGCTGCCGGATGACTGTATCCTGGTCGATCTGGCATCGGTAAAAAATCGTCCGCTACAGGCGATGCTGGCGGCGCACAGCGGTCCGGTATTGGGTCTGCACCCGATGTTTGGCCCGGACAGCGGCAGCCTGGCGAAACAGCTGGTGGTCTGGTGCGATGGCCGTCAGCCGGAAGCGTATCAGTGGTTGCTGGAGCAAATTCAGGTGTGGGGCGCGCGGCTGCATCGCATCAGCGCCGTGGAACATGACCAGAATATGGCATTTATCCAGGCACTGCGCCACTTCGCCACGTTTGCCTATGGTCTGCATCTGGCGGAAGAGAATGTGCAGCTGGAGCAGCTGCTGGCGCTCTCTTCACCGATTTACCGGCTGGAGCTGGCGATGGTAGGACGTCTGTTTGCCCAGGATCCGCAGCTGTACGCAGATATTATTATGTCTTCCGGCCGCAATCTCGAACTGATCAAGCGCTATCATCAGCGTTTTGGTGAGGCGATTAAACTGCTGGAGCAGGGCGATAAGCAGGCGTTTATCGACAGCTTCCGTCGTGTGGAGCACTGGTTTGGTGATTATGCCAAACGCTTCCTGGTGGAAAGCCGCACGCTGTTGCGTCAGGCTAATGACAGTCGTTTGTAACTAAAGGCCTAAGACAGAGGGCGGCGAAAACGCCGCCTTTACGAAACCAGTCTCATGTAGGGGTGGCGTTTTCGCCGCCCGTGTCGATGATTTCACTCCAGCTTTCTTCTTGCCTGAACCCGGCCGCCGCCAGCAGCCGCTGCGCTTCTGCCGCTAACAGAAATTCTGCCAGTGGCTGAGCCTGCGGCTGACAAACCGCGAAAGCATAGGCTATCGCTGGCTGATAAGCGGGTGCAATAGCAAGGGTGCGCAGAGTCGGCCCGGTCTGTAATTCCGCCCAATAACTGGCGTAGCCGAGAAACAGCTCGGCGCGATGATGATTAATCAGCCAGCTGGCGGCCAGCTCTCCGGCGGGAATCGGCGGGCTTTCCGCGCCTCCCACCAGACAGAGTGCGCGCTTTTTCAGGCTGTTGCCAACGCCCGGATGCTGCTGCTCAATCCGATCAAACAGCTGCCAGGCGTAATCTCCGGAAGGATCGCTTTCCGGCGTTGAGGTCGCCAGCCGCAGTTGCGGCCGGGCGAGCAGGGTCAGCCAGTTATCATCAGCCTGTACCACGTCAGCTTTCGCCGTCAGGCAGAGCTGATTATGGGCAAAAACCGCCACCTGCAAAGCATGCCCCTGCTGCTGTAATGCCGTGGGATGTGCCAGATTGGCTGAGGCAAACAGATCGCAGGGTTCGCCGCTGATAATCCGCTGGCGCAACAGTCCGGCGGGAGCAAATTGCGTTGTCACCCTGATGCCGCTCTGCTGCTGGAATGCCGCCATCAGCGCAGGCCATACCTTACGCAGGCTGCCCGCCGCCAGCACCCGCAACATTAGTTGGCGCCCTGATAATCAGTACGGTAAAAGCGCTGATACCAGTTTTGCGCCAGCGTCTGCATATCAATATCGGCAAATTTTTGCGGATAAAGTTTCTTCGCCATCCACAATTCACCCAGACCTACCGCTTCCGGCATCGGATAACCCCATGCTTTGGCGTATTCCGGCATCAGATAGACGCGATGCTGTTTTACCGCGCTGATTACCTGCCATTCCGCCGCGCTGTTGATCTGCGCCGGTACCTGTGGATAACGATCCTGCACAAAGATGACCTGCGGGTCCCATGCCAGCACCTGCTCCATGGCCACCTGCTTAAAGCCTTTAACCGTGGCGGCGGCGACATTCAGCGCACCGGCATGAGCCATCATCAGACCGGTATATTTGCCGGAGCCATAGGTGGTCAGTTCAGGATTGGCCATATAGACCCGAATGCGTTGCTGCGGAGCGATATCCTGTAAGCGCTGAGCGATAAGCGCACGCTGAGCAAAGGCCGCCTGGATTAACGCTTCAGCCTGCTGCTGACGGTTCACGACTTCGCCAATCAGCCGGATACCCTCTTTCAGTCCCTGATCGTAAGCCCGATCTTCATCCTGGAGTGAGGGATTCAGCTGCGCCTGTTGTTTTGCATCGCCTGAACGTAACGAAATGGCGATAACCGGAATGCCAAGCCGGGAGATTTGATCGATCATCTCCTGCGGCGCGTAGTTGGTGACAAACACCACCTGCGGATGCAGCGCTACCAGTTTTTCCGGGTCGACGTGGGTTAAATCGCCCAGCAGCGGCACGCTGTTTAGTGCGGGCGCCAGACGTTGATAGTGATCGCCAAGCTGCTGCTTCCAGTTACTGAGAATGCCGACCATGGTTTGTGTGGCATCGAGCTGAACCAGCAGATTGAGCGTCTGATGTTGCAATACCACCACACGATCGACGCGATCCGGGATGGTGACCTGGCGGCCAAGCTGGTCGGTCACCTGACGTGCAGCCAGCGTTGGGCAGGAAATTAACAGCAGAGACAACAGGACAGCGCAGTGTTTGAAGCGGGTTACCATTTTTATCACCTTATCGTTATATACTTTATAATATAGCGATAAGCTGAACCGGTAAATCACTGTTTGAGGTCTGAATCGACCCGCAGGCGGGCCGATTCTGAGCGGGGTGCTATTGCGGATCGACCGGCACCACATTTTCACTCGGGTAGCAGCCGAGCACTTTCAGCGAACGGGTAATCGCCGTCAGTTCACGTAGCGCCTGCTGCATCTCGGCGGAACGCAGATTGCCCTGCACATCGATATAAAACATCTCTTCCCACGGATTACCATTAATCGGACGTGATTCGAGTTTGCTCATAATCAGATTATGCTGGCGCAGCACCAGCAGTGCTTCCACCAGTGCGCCGGACTGCTGCCCGGTAGCCATAATCAGCGTGGTTTTGGCCGGAACCTGTTGTGATACTTCGACAGGCTTACGCGCCAGAATGATAAAGCGAGTGATATTCTGCTGCTGATTGGCCAGATCGCGCTCCAGCACTTGCAGATTATAGAGTTCGCCACCGGCTTCACTGCCCAGCGCGGCCGCTTTCGGCGAGTTCAGGGCGGCGACTTTTTCCATCGCTGCAGCGGTACTTTCGGTGTACTCAATCTTCCAGTGCGGGAAGCGGTTAATAAACTGGCTGCACTGCTGGAAAGGCTGCGGATGGCTGTAAACTGTTTCAATCTGCTGGAGATCGGTGCTGTCTGCCACCAGAACGCAGTGGTTAATCGGCACCGTCATCTCACCCACCAGTGACAGGCTGGTTTGTTGCAGCAGATCGTAAACATCGTTGATCGAGCCGGAACTGGTATTTTCAATCGGTAATACCGCGTAATCGGCCTGACCGGTTTCAACCTGATTGATAATGTCATGGAATTTCAGACAGCCACTTTCAATAAAATGCTCAAAGTGGCGCGCGGCATAGCGACGGGCCGCAAGGTGCGAGTAAGAACCCTTCGGACCGAGAAAGGCAATTCGCGCCGAATGGGAATCAGGTTGATTGAGGTGTTTCTGCAACAGCGCCTGCTGAGTCAGCACTGAATCTTCAATGATCTGCTGGAACAGGCGGGTGATGTAGTGCGCATCCAGCTGGTGGCGTTTGCCCACCGTAATCAGATGTTCCAGCAGATCGCGCTCGCGATCGATATCGCGAATCGGGCGCTGGGTCGCCATTTTGGCTTTCGCCACTTCAATCGCCAGTCCGCGCCGCTCGGCAAGCAGCGCTAATAATTTTTCATCCACGGCGCTGATCTTATCACGCAGGGCCAACAAAGGGTTTTCGGTATTCATTATCGCTACCTGTCAGATGTGCAAAAAAAAAGCCTCCCGTTTGGGAGGCTTTGTTGTTCGTCTTCGCATTCATTCTTACACGACGAATTGCCTCCCAATCAGGGGAAGGTAAAAAAGAATGCGAAGAAGAACAGGTGTGGTTTCATGGTGGTTTCCATTATCAGTGAACGTTTACAGTAACCGTTGCAATTTATCACTGTCAATAAAAAACGCGCCCTCAGGCGCGTTGATGCTGTTTACTGCGTTACTCTTCGTCGACCACGCTGAGATCTTTAACACTGGCTTCAGCGCGGCGGGCTTCGCCTTTGTGCTGAACTTTATTCAGCTGACGCTCCAGTTTATTAATCAAATCGTTGATTGCTGCATACATATCTTCTTTCTTTGCGCTGGCAATCAGCTGGCCATTTGGCGTGTTAATCGTCGCGTCAGCGACAAATTCCTTCGGCTCTTTCGACAACACAATATGCGGATTTATCAGATGGGTTTGCCACTTTTCAAGCTTCGCGAGACGGTCTTCGACATGCTGGCGGATGGCCGGTGTGATTTCCATTTGCTTGCTGGTAATGTTCAGAACCATAGTACTTACCTCTCTGTCATTTCCGTCTTGGTGAACCCAGCATAGCGCGAAAAAGGGTGTAATGCGTGATTGAGATCACGAAAATTTGTCACTTTTTGTCAATCAGGAGAAATCTGTGAAATGGGCCAGTTATTACGCGAGAAGGGCTTGCGGGGCTGCTTTTTAGCGGGCATTATTGATGAGTTAACCCGGCCGGGAAATCTGAAATATGAGGTTTTTTTGGCCAAAAAAATGGCAGCCTGTTGGCTGCCATTTTTGTCTCTTTCTCTTACGCCTGATTGGCAGCGATAATTTTCGCTACTTTCTCAGCCTCAGCATTCAGCTGCAGCTGGCGGTAAGCATTTTCCATCAACGGCAGGGCTGTTCTGGTGGCCTGTGTATCCGGATAATCCTTCATCATCTGTTCAACACGATTAACCACAGCGACATAAGCACCACGCTTAGTATAGAATTGCGCCACGGAAAGCTCATATTTGGCCAGGCGATCTTTCAGATACACCAGACGTTTGCGTGAATCCGCAGCATACTGGCTATTCGGATAGCTGCGCAGCAACTGTGAGAAGTCACGGAAAGCATCGCGTGCATGCTCAGGATCGCGGTCTGATCGATCAACACCAAAGAAGCCCTGTAGTGCTGAATCATCCAGAGCCATATCCGTCAGACCTTTCATATAGACGACATAGTCGATGTTTGGATGGGTTGGGTTCAGGCGCATAAAGCGATCGATTGCGGCCTGCGCCAGCGGTAAATCGGCATTTTTATAGTAAGCGTAGATCAGATCTAGCTGAACTTGCTGGGAGTAAGGGCCGAACGGGTAGCGGTTATCGAGCGCTTCCAGTTGCGTTATTGCTCCTTTAAAGTTACCGTCCTGCAGTTTTTGCTGGGCCGTAGCGTAAAGCTCAGATGGTGGGCTGTCAGGAACCACATCCTTGGAGCTGGAACAACCAACCAGTGCCAGGCTCAACGTGGCTGCAGCCACCAGATATTTCATACGCGTCATGACGATTTGATTATCCTCAAGTGTTATTGCGGAAGCTGTCCGTTAAGCTCCCTTTAGTGACCAGGTACGATAGCACATTATATTAAACGGCATCGCCGTGAAAACCCAACGTTAACGAAGAAGCTGTTTATGGCACAACTAGTACAACTCACCGCAACGGTGTCCGAATCACAACTCGGACAACGCTTAGATCAGGCTTTAGCGGAAATGTTCCCTGATTATTCACGTTCTCGCATAAAAGAGTGGATCCTTGACCGTCGCGTGACGGTTAACGGCAACGTGATCGACAAGCCAAAAGAAAAAGTGCTGGGTGGCGAGAAGGTCGCTATCGATGCCGAAATTGAAGAAGAAGCGCGCTGGGAAGCCCAGGATATCGCGCTGAATATCGTCTATGAAGATGACCATATTCTGGTGATCAACAAGCCGCGCGACCTGGTGGTCCACCCTGGCGCGGGTAATCCTGACGGTACCGTACTCAATGCCCTGCTGCATTACTATCCGGCCATTATGGATGTGCCGCGTGCAGGCATCGTGCATCGTCTGGATAAAGATACTACCGGATTGATGGTGGTGGCGAAAAGTGTTCCGGCGCAAACTCATCTGGTGGAGTCACTACAGTTACGTGAAATCACCCGTGAGTATGAGGCGGTGGCGATTGGTAATATGACCGCTGGCGGTTCAGTTAATGAGCCGATTAGTCGTCACTCCACCAAACGTACCCATATGGCAGTGCATCCGATGGGCAAACCGGCGACGACGCACTATCGCATTATGGAGCACTTCCGTGCCCATACGCGTCTGCGACTGCGTCTGGAAACCGGGCGTACTCACCAGATCCGTGTGCATATGGCGCACATTAACCATCCGCTGGTGGGTGATCAGCTGTACGGCGGCCGTCCGCGTCCACCGAAGGGCGCTTCTGATGCCTTTATCAGTACCTTGCGTGGTTTTGATCGCCAGGCGCTGCACGCCACAATGTTGCGTCTTTATCATCCGATTACCGGTATCGAAATGGAGTGGCATGCGCCATTACCACAAGATATGGTTGATCTGATAGACGCGCTGAAAGCCGATACCGAAGAATTTAAAGATCAGATGGACTGGTAATGAGTGAGCTGATTATTCCCGACTGGCCGGCGCCAGCCAATGTGCGTGCCTGTTCCACCACGCGTGCTGGCGGTGTCAGTCGCGCGCCCTGGGATGCGCTGAATCTGGGCGCGCACGTGGGGGATGATCAGGTGGCAGTGCAGGCCAACCGCGAACGTTTAATCGCGCTGGCGGATCTCCCTGCAATGCCGGTGTGGCTGGAACAGGTGCATGGCACGGATGTTCTGTATCTGAATGATGATGCGCCGGACGACTTGCGGGCTGATGCCGCCTGGACCGATCGTGCTGGTGTGGTCTGCGCCGCAATGACCGCTGACTGTTTGCCGGTGCTGTTCTGTTCGCAGGACGGTAAACAGGTGGCCGCAGCCCATGCCGGATGGCGCGGGCTGCATGCCGGCGTATTAGAAGCAACGCTGGCCAGTTTCTCCTGTCCCGCTGGCGAAATCCACGCCTGGCTGGGACCGGCGATTGGGCCGACGGCATTTGAAGTGGGCAGAGAGGTGTTTGACGCCTTCGTTACTGATAATCCCCAGGCCGCAACGGCATTTAAGCCGGCTGGCGCAAAATATTTTGCCGATATCTGGTTGCTGGCACGCCTGCGACTGGCAGCACAGGGTGTGCTTTCTATCAGTGGCGGCGGGCTCTGTACCGTGACGCAAGCCGGACAATTTTTCTCCTTCCGACGCGATGGCGCCACTGGCCGCCTGGCAAGTTTGATCTGGCTGATATAACCTAGACCGTCAAGACGATCCAGTTAGCGTGTTTTTTCGCCGTTAATTCAGGTCAATAACCTTGAATAATTTGAGGGATGACCTCATCTAATCTCCAGTAGCATTTTGACCTGTATGGGAGGAATTATGCGTCTGGATCGTCTTACTAATAAATTCCAGCTGGCACTCGCCGACGCTCAGTCACTCGCACTGGGGCGTGACAACCAATTTATCGAGCCTTTGCATCTGATGAGCGCACTGCTTAATCAGGAAGGGGGATCGGTGCGTCCGTTACTCACCACCGCCGGCGTTGATGTCGCCACATTGCGTACCGGCATTGAGCAGGCGGTCAGCCGTTTGCCGCAGGTGGAAGGGACTGGTGGTGATGTGCAGCCTTCAGCCGACCTGGTTCGGGTACTTAACCTTTGTGACAAGCTGGCGCAAAAGCGCGGCGACAACTTTATATCATCTGAATTATTTGTTCTCGCAGCGCTCGACTCGCGCGGCTCGGTAGCGGATTTACTGAAATCTGCCGGCGCAACCAGCGACAAGCTGACACAAGCGATTGAGCAAATGCGTGGAGGAGACAGCGTGAACGATCAGGGGGCTGAAGATCAGCGCCAGGCTTTGAAAAAATACACCATCGATCTGACCGAGCGTGCGGAACAAGGCAAGCTCGACCCGGTTATCGGCCGTGATGAAGAGATTCGTCGCACCATTCAGGTGCTGCAACGCCGTACCAAAAACAACCCGGTGCTGATTGGTGAACCGGGCGTCGGTAAAACCGCGATTGTCGAAGGACTGGCGCAGCGCATTATCAATGGTGAAGTGCCGGAAGGTCTGAAAGGACGCCGGGTGCTGTCGCTGGATATGGGCTCGCTGGTGGCGGGCGCTAAATACCGTGGTGAGTTTGAAGAGCGCCTGAAAGGGGTGTTAAGCGATCTGTCAAAACAGGAAGGCAATGTCATTCTGTTTATTGATGAGCTGCACACCATGGTTGGCGCCGGTAAAGCCGATGGCGCGATGGATGCCGGTAATATGCTGAAACCTGCGCTGGCGCGCGGTGAGTTGCACTGCGTTGGCGCCACCACACTGGATGAATATCGCCAGTACATCGAAAAAGACGCGGCGCTGGAACGTCGTTTCCAGAAAGTGTTCGTTGCTGAGCCGAGCGTTGAAGACACCATCGCGATTTTGCGCGGTCTGAAAGAGCGCTATGAGCTGCATCACCATGTGCAGATCACTGACCCGGCGATCGTTGCGGCGGCGACTCTGTCGCACCGTTATATTGCTGACCGTCAGCTGCCGGATAAAGCGATCGACCTGATTGATGAAGCGGCGTCGAGCATTCGTATGCAGATCGACTCGAAGCCGGAGGCTCTCGACCGTCTGGAGCGCCGCATTATTCAGCTGAAGCTGGAACAGCAGGCGCTGAAGAAAGAGTCGGATGACGCCAGTATCAAACGTTTAGAGATGCTGGAAGATGAGCTGGGGCAGAAAGAGCGCGAATACTCCGAGCTGGAAGAGGAGTGGAAAGCCGAGAAGGCTTCTCTTTCCGGTACTCAGACGATTAAAGCTGAGCTGGAGCAGGCCAAACTTTCGATGGAGCAGGCACGGCGCGTTGGCGATTTGGCTAAAATGTCCGAGTTGCAGTACGGCCAGATCCCGGAACTGGAAAAACAACTGGCATCCGCTACGCAGTCAGAAGGCAAAACCATGCGCCTGTTACGTAACCGCGTAACCGACGTTGAGATTGCCGATGTGCTGGCACGCTGGACCGGCATTCCGGTGGCGCGCATGATGGAAGGTGAACGCGATAAGCTGCTGCGCATGGAGCACGATCTTCATCATCGGGTGATTGGCCAGGATGAAGCGGTGGAAGCGGTATCGAATGCTATCCGTCGTAGTCGCGCCGGTTTAGCGGACCCGAACCGTCCGATTGGTTCATTCCTGTTCCTCGGACCTACCGGTGTCGGTAAAACTGAGTTGTGTAAGGCGCTGGCCAACTTCCTGTTCGACAGCGACGATGCGATGGTGCGTATCGATATGTCGGAGTTTATGGAGAAACACTCAGTGTCGCGGCTGGTCGGTGCGCCTCCGGGATATGTCGGTTATGAAGAGGGTGGTTACCTGACGGAAGCGGTACGTCGTCGTCCTTATTCTGTCATCCTGCTGGATGAAGTTGAGAAAGCGCATCCTGATGTGTTCAACATTCTGTTGCAGGTGCTGGATGATGGCCGACTGACCGATGGGCAGGGCAGAACCGTCGACTTCCGTAACAGCGTGGTGATTATGACCTCGAACCTTGGTTCCGATCTGATTCAGGAGCGTTTCGGCAATCTGAACTACGGCGAGATGAAGGATATGGTGATGACAGTGGTCGGGCATCATTTCCGCCCTGAGTTCATTAACCGTATTGATGAGCTGGTGGTATTCCACCCACTGGGTGAGCAGCACATTGCTTCTATCGCCAAAATTCAGTTGCAGCGTCTGTATCATCGTCTGGAGGAGCGTGGCTTCAGCATCCATATCTCGGATGAGGCAGTGAAGCTGATTGGCGAAAATGGTTACGACCCGGTTTACGGTGCGCGGCCATTAAAACGTGCCATCCAGCAGCAAATTGAGAACCCGCTGGCGCAGCAGATTCTCTCTGGCGTGCTAATTCCGGGTAAAACCATCGAGATGGATGTTAAAGATGGGCATATTGTTACTCAGCAATAAACCGCTGTTATAAAGAAAAACGGGCCGAAAGGCCCGTTTTTGTATGTTAATTGCCCGCTATTTGCCCTTTTACATGCTGCTTGCATGAAAAGTGAGCACTTGAGCAATTTATTCAATTTAATACTTGTCACCCGCCAGAAATTCCCTATACTGCGCCTCCACTGACACGGAACAACGGCTTACACAGCGCGGTGTCGGGAGGTTCGGGAAGCGAGTTAATCGGTTCTGAACCGCCGGAGAAAAACTTCTGAAAACGGGGGTTGACTCTGAGGGAGGAAAGCGTAATATACGCCACCTCGCAGCAGCAGACGAAGTCGCTGATTGCACTGCTCTTTAACAATTTATCAGACAATCTGTGTGGGCACTCGCAGGGTTGATATCGCAAACCATCCCCGGATGGAAAAAATTTGAAATATCAAGTCTCAAGAGTGACTACTATATTCATTACGAATAACAGTTTTAATTCTTTGAGCATCAAGCTTTTTAATTGAAGAGTTTGATCATGGCTCAGATTGAACGCTGGCGGCAGGCCTAACACATGCAAGTCGGGCGGTAGCACAGAGGAGCTTGCTCCTTGGGTGACGAGCGGCGGACGGGTGAGTAATGTCTGGGGATCTGCCCGATGGAGGGGGATAACTACTGGAAACGGTAGCTAATACCGCATAATCTCGCAAGAGCAAAGTGGGGGACCTTCGGGCCTCACACCATCGGATGAACCCAGATGGGATTAGCTAGTAGGTGGGGTAACGGCTCACCTAGGCGACGATCCCTAGCTGGTCTGAGAGGATGACCAGCCACACTGGAACTGAGACACGGTCCAGACTCCTACGGGAGGCAGCAGTGGGGAATATTGCACAATGGGCGCAAGCCTGATGCAGCCATGCCGCGTGTATGAAGAAGGCCTTCGGGTTGTAAAGTAC
This sequence comes from Winslowiella toletana, assembly GCF_017875465.1. Lineage (NCBI taxonomy): Bacteria > Pseudomonadati > Pseudomonadota > Gammaproteobacteria > Enterobacterales > Erwiniaceae > Winslowiella > Winslowiella toletana. The sequence continues at coordinate 1,283,457 of NZ_JAGGMQ010000001.1, read as the reverse complement.
TTTCAGCGGGGAGGAAGGCGATGTGGTTAATAACCGCGTCGATTGACGTTACCCGCAGAAGAAGCACCGGCTAACTCCGTGCCAGCAGCCGCGGTAATACGGAGGGTGCAAGCGTTAATCGGAATTACTGGGCGTAAAGCGCACGCAGGCGGTCTGTTAAGTCAGATGTGAAATCCCCGGGCTCAACCTGGGAACTGCATTTGAAACTGGCAGGCTAGAGTCTCGTAGAGGGGGGTAGAATTCCAGGTGTAGCGGTGAAATGCGTAGAGATCTGGAGGAATACCGGTGGCGAAGGCGGCCCCCTGGACGAAGACTGACGCTCAGGTGCGAAAGCGTGGGGAGCAAACAGGATTAGATACCCTGGTAGTCCACGCCGTAAACGATGTCGACTTGGAGGTTGTGCCCTTGAGGCGTGGCTTCCGGAGCTAACGCGTTAAGTCGACCGCCTGGGGAGTACGGCCGCAAGGTTAAAACTCAAATGAATTGACGGGGGCCCGCACAAGCGGTGGAGCATGTGGTTTAATTCGATGCAACGCGAAGAACCTTACCTGGCCTTGACATCCACGGAATTCGGCAGAGATGCCTTAGTGCCTTCGGGAACCGTGAGACAGGTGCTGCATGGCTGTCGTCAGCTCGTGTTGTGAAATGTTGGGTTAAGTCCCGCAACGAGCGCAACCCTTATCCTTTGTTGCCAGCGCGTGATGGCGGGAACTCAAAGGAGACTGCCGGTGATAAACCGGAGGAAGGTGGGGATGACGTCAAGTCATCATGGCCCTTACGGCCAGGGCTACACACGTGCTACAATGGCGCATACAAAGAGAAGCGAACTCGCGAGAGCAAGCGGACCTCATAAAGTGCGTCGTAGTCCGGATCGGAGTCTGCAACTCGACTCCGTGAAGTCGGAATCGCTAGTAATCGTAGATCAGAATGCTACGGTGAATACGTTCCCGGGCCTTGTACACACCGCCCGTCACACCATGGGAGTGGGTTGCAAAAGAAGTAGGTAGCTTAACCTCCGGGAGGGCGCTTACCACTTTGTGATTCATGACTGGGGTGAAGTCGTAACAAGGTAACCGTAGGGGAACCTGCGGTTGGATCACCTCCTTACCTATGTGAAGATGCCCCGCGCAGTGCCCACACAGATTGTCTGATGAAAAAAGTAATGAGCAAGCGTCTTTTTGCGTAAGGTTCGGTGACAAATAAGTTTGTCGCTCAGATTTGCAGGCAAATCTTCACCTTTACACAAAAATAGCCAGTCAGTGACTGGCTGACAATTTTTGTGTCCCCATCGTCTAGAGGCCCAGGACACTGCCCTTTCACGGCTGTAACAGGGGTTCGAATCCCCTTGGGGACGCCATACTCTGATAACGATGTGAAAGACGTTATCAACCCAGTATCTCAAAACTGATTAGGCCGCAAGGCGAGTCACGTTTGAGATATTTGCTCTTTAAAAATCCGGAACAAGCTGAAAATTGAAACGATATGTCGTCTCATTTCTCCGTAATAAGAAATGAAGCACGATATATTCGAGTCTCTCAAATGCTTGCAGCTCTGAAGAGTCGAAAGACACTTCCGGGTTGTGAGGTTAAGCGACTAAGCGTACACGGTGGATGCCCTGGCAGTCAGAGGCGATGAAGGGCGTGCTAATCTGCGATAAGCGACGGTAAGCCGATATGAGGCGCTATACCCGTCGATACCCGAATGGGGAAACCCGGTGCACTGCGGTGCATCATCGTTAAGTGAATACATAGCTTAACGAGGCGAACCTGGGGAACTGAAACATCTAAGTACCCAGAGGAAAAGAAATCAACCGAGATTCCCCCAGTAGCGGCGAGCGAACGGGGAACAGCCCAGAACCTGAATCAGTTTGTGTGTCAGTGGAAGCGTCTGGAAAGTCGCAGGGTACAGGGTGATACTCCCGTACACAAAGGCACACTTGCTGTGAGTTCGATGAGTAGGGCGGGACACGTGACATCCTGTCTGAATATGGGGGGACCATCCTCCAAGGCTAAATACTCCTGACTGACCGATAGTGAACCAGTACCGTGAGGGAAAGGCGAAAAGAACCCCGGCGAGGGGAGTGAAACAGAACCTGAAACCGTGTACGTACAAGCAGTGGAAGCCCTCTTCAGGGGGGTGACTGCGTACCTTTTGTATAATGGGTCAGCGACTTATATTCTGTAGCAAGGTTAACCGTATAGGGGAGCCGCAGGGAAACCGAGTCTTAACTGGGCGTTAAGTTGCAGGGTATAGACCCGAAACCCGGTGATCTAGCCATGGGCAGGTTGAAGGTTGGGTAACACTAACTGGAGGACCGAACCGACTAATGTTGAAAAATTAGCGGATGACTTGTGGCTGGGGGTGAAAGGCCAATCAAACCGGGAGATAGCTGGTTCTCCCCGAAAGCTATTTAGGTAGCGCCTCGTGAATTCATCTCCGGGGGTAGAGCACTGTTTCGGCTAGGGGGCCATCCCGGCTTACCAACCCGATGCAAACTGCGAATACCGGAGAATGTTATCACGGGAGACACACGGCGGGTGCTAACGTCCGTCGTGAAGAGGGAAACAACCCAGACCGCCAGCTAAGGTCCCAAAGTCATGGTTAAGTGGGAAACGATGTGGGAAGGCACAGACAGCCAGGATGTTGGCTTAGAAGCAGCCATCATTTAAAGAAAGCGTAATAGCTCACTGGTCGAGTCGGCCTGCGCGGAAGATGTAACGGGGCTAAACCATGCACCGAAGCTGCGGCAGCGACGCGTATGCGTTGTTGGGTAGGGGAGCGTTCTGTAAGCCGTCGAAGGTGGACTGTGAGGTCTGCTGGAGGTATCAGAAGTGCGAATGCTGACATAAGTAACGATAAAGCGGGTGAAAAGCCCGCTCGCCGGAAGACCAAGGGTTCCTGTCCAACGTTAATCGGGGCAGGGTGAGTCGACCCCTAAGGCGAGGCTGAAAAGCGTAGTCGATGGGAAACAGGTTAATATTCCTGTACCCGGTGTTACTGCGAAGGGGGGACGGAGAAGGCTATGTTAGCCGGGCGACGGTTGTCCCGGTTTAAGCGTGTAGGCTTGCGTTCCAGGCAAATCCGGAACGCTTTAAGGCTGAGGCGTGATGACGAGCCACTACGGTGGTGAAGTAACAAATGCCCTGCTTCCAGGAAAAGCCTCTAAGCATCAGGTAACATCGAATCGTACCCCAAACCGACACAGGTGGTCAGGTAGAGAATACCAAGGCGCTTGAGAGAACTCGGGTGAAGGAACTAGGCAAAATGGTGCCGTAACTTCGGGAGAAGGCACGCTGCTGGTAGGTGAACCCCCTCGCGGGCGGAGCCGAAGGCAGTCGAAGATACCAGCTGGCTGCAACTGTTTATTAAAAACACAGCACTGTGCAAACACGAAAGTGGACGTATACGGTGTGACGCCTGCCCGGTGCCGGAAGGTTAATTGATGGGGTTATCCGCAAGGAGAAGCTCTTGATCGAAGCCCCGGTAAACGGCGGCCGTAACTATAACGGTCCTAAGGTAGCGAAATTCCTTGTCGGGTAAGTTCCGACCTGCACGAATGGCGTAATGATGGCCAGGCTGTCTCCACCCGAGACTCAGTGAAATTGAACTCGCTGTGAAGATGCAGTGTACCCGCGGCAAGACGGAAAGACCCCGTGAACCTTTACTACAGCTTGACACTGAACATTGAGCCTTGATGTGTAGGATAGGTGGGAGGCTTTGAAGCGCGGACGCCAGTCTGCGTGGAGCCAACCTTGAAATACCACCCTTTAATGTTTGATGTTCTAACCTGGCCCCGTAATCCGGGGTGGGGACAGTGTCTGGTGGGTAGTTTGACTGGGGCGGTCTCCTCCTAAAGAGTAACGGAGGAGCACGAAGGTCAGCTAATCACGGTCGGACATCGTGAGGTTAGTGCAATGGCATAAGCTGGCTTGACTGCGAGAGTGACGGCTCGAGCAGGTGCGAAAGCAGGTCATAGTGATCCGGTGGTTCTGAATGGAAGGGCCATCGCTCAACGGATAAAAGGTACTCCGGGGATAACAGGCTGATACCGCCCAAGAGTTCATATCGACGGCGGTGTTTGGCACCTCGATGTCGGCTCATCACATCCTGGGGCTGAAGTAGGTCCCAAGGGTACGGCTGTTCGCCGTTTAAAGTGGTACGCGAGCTGGGTTTAGAACGTCGTGAGACAGTTCGGTCCCTATCTGCCGTGGGCGCTGGAGAATTGAGAGGGGCTGCTCCTAGTACGAGAGGACCGGAGTGGACGCATCACTGGTGTTCGGGTTGTCATGCCAATGGCATTGCCCGGTAGCTAAATGCGGAAAAGATAAGCGCTGAAAGCATCTAAGCGCGAAACTTGCCTCGAGATGAATTCTCCCTGACTCCTTGAGAGTCCTGAAGGGACGTTGAAGACTACGACGTTGATAGGCCGGGTGTGTAAGCGCAGCGATGCGTTGAGCTAACCGGTACTAATGACCCGTGAGGCTTAACCTTACAACACCAGAAGTGTTTTGGTGAGCGTTATGAGAGACGCGACAGTATTCAGCTTGTTCATAAACGGATTAATTTGTGTGGTCACCGGAGTGACGGCACAAATAACAGAATTTGCCTGGCGGCTTTAGCGCGGTGGTCCCACCTGACCCCATGCCGAACTCAGAAGTGAAACGCCGTAGCGCCGATGGTAGTGTGGGGTCTCCCCATGCGAGAGTAGGGAACTGCCAGGCATCAAATAAAGCGATAACCCTTATGCGAAAGCATAAGGGTTTTTTGCGTCTGAAACTTGCCAGAAATCAGTAATAACCCCTGAAAAATACCCGCCATTTATTCGGTTAAATCCGTCAAAACGTTACTTAATTCAAATTGTTGCAATCATAATGCAAAAAATTTGATTTAGGGATCGCCGAAGTGCTTTACTGAATTCTTTGGTGCTGATTTTATCAGCAAGGAACAGAGGGAATTCAATGGCTGACCTGATAACAGAACAAGATCAACCGCAGGCTGAAACCGCGCAACAGACCAGAAAACGTATCTGGGCCATCGTTGGTGCCTCTTCGGGCAATCTGGTGGAGTGGTTCGATTTCTATGTTTATTCTTTTTGCTCACTTTATTTTGCCCATATATTCTTCCCCACAGGTAACCCCACTACCCAGCTGGTACAAACTGCCGGTGTTTTTGCCGCAGGCTTTCTGATGCGCCCGATTGGCGGCTGGTTGTTTGGTTATATCGCTGATAAACATGGCCGTAAAACATCGATGCTAATCTCGGTCTGTATGATGTGCTTTGGCTCACTGGTGATCGCCTGCCTGCCGGGATACGCCACACTCGGTGTCTGGGCGCCGATATTACTGCTGCTGGCACGACTGTTCCAGGGGTTGTCGGTAGGGGGCGAATATGGCACCAGCGCCACCTATATGAGTGAAGTGGCGGTGGAAGGACGCAAAGGTTTCTATGCGTCCTTCCAGTATGTCACCTTAATTGGCGGACAGTTGCTGGCGCTGCTAACGGTGGTGATCCTGCAACAGATCCTGTCAGATGAAGATTTGCACCGCTGGGGCTGGCGCATTCCGTTTGCTTTAGGCGCGGTACTGGCGGTAGTCGCGCTATTTCTGCGACGTTCCCTGGATGAAACCTCCGACCATAAAACCCGCGCGCACAAAGATGCTGGCAGCTTACGCGGCCTGTGGAAGCATCGCCGGGCGTTTATTATGGTGCTGGGCTTTACCGCCGGTGGCTCGCTAAGTTTCTACACTTTCACCACCTATATGCAGAAATACCTGGTGAATACCTCGGGTATGGATGCGAAAAGCGCCAGCGCGCTGATGACCGGCGCACTGTTTGTCTTTATGCTGGTGCAGCCGTTGATTGGTGCGCTGTCCGATAAAATTGGCCGTCGCAGTTCGATGCTGATCTTTGGTGGTTTTGCCGCCGTGCTGACGGTGCCGATCCTGACGATCCTGCAAAGCGTGAACAATAGCTGGATCGCTTTTGCGCTGGTGATGATCGCACTGCTGATCACCAGTTTTTACACCTCGATCAGCGGTATCCTGAAAGCCGAGATGTTTCCACCGGAAGTGCGTGCGCTGGGGGTCGGATTATCCTATGCGGTTGCGAATGCGATTTTTGGTGGTTCTGCGGAGTATGTTGCGTTATCACTGAAAGCGGCAGGGCATGAAACCAGCTTCTTCTGGTATGTCTCGCTAATGGCGGCGGTGGCATTTATTGTATCGCTGTTGCTGCATCGTCGGGGTAAAGGGATCAGGCTCTGATTACTGGCCAATATTCCATAATGCATAGCCGGTGGCGGCGCCGGCTATATCCCAGCCAAAATCCTTCCAGCTCCAGCCACTACCTGCTGCGCGGCTGTCATACAGCTCTTTCGCCGCGCCGAGGCTAATCGCAAACATCAGACCAAAGCTGTTACTGCGTGTATCGCTCCAGTGCTGTTTTTGCCCATACTCATTGCCCGCCACGGAAAGTACCGCAGAGGCGATAAAGTGTTGTGCTTTGTCCTGGCCGGTCCAGTTATCCTGCGCCATATGCGTACAGCCTGAACAGAGAAGCAGGGGCAGCAGCAGATATTTCACCATCAGCACCTCAATAAAAAGCCCCGCAATAAACGGGGCTTTCAGCATCAGTCAAAGGATACGGCTGATCAACTTATCAATACGAATACGGCGTAAGCGCCGGATCAGCTTGCGCACTTTCACCGGATAATCGGCAATACTGTCTAAATCGCGAAAATGTTTTACCACTGAAGTATGGGTACGGATCAGCGCCAGCTCGCGTTCGCGCTGCTCTGCCAGCTGTTGCAGCGGATCGTGGATCAATACCGCATTTTCTAGATCCAGTCGCCATGCGCGAGGATTCAGGTTATTACCGGTAATCAGCATCCATTCATCATCCACCCACATGCCTTTCAGGTGGTAACTGTTTTCGCCATCTTTCCACAGTCTGACCGTCAGCTGTCCGCTGGTGACATAGTATTGCAGGCGGCTAAGGAAACGGCGCAAGTTGATTTCATACAGATAGGGCAGGGCGCCAATAATCTTAAACGGCTGATCTTCCGGGATATAGAAGTCATTAGCGGTCTTATCGCCGATGATAATCTCCACCTCTTTGCCCTGACGCAGCAAGTAAATAATATTGCGCGCCAGCAGAGCCGGCAGATTGAAGTATGGCGTACAGATCGTCAGCTTCTTCTCGGCGCAGGGCATCAGATGATAGATGGTTTTATTCAGCAGGCTGCGTTTTCCGAGGCCGACTAACGGCGTAACCGCCAGCTCTTCATTATTGGCGTTACCAGTAAACTGGTAGTCAAAGCCGCGTAAATCCTGGCGGAACTGGCGGGTTTCATTTTTAATTTCAGGGCTTTTTGGCCGCTCATGGCGATCAAGACGATGAACCGCGACCGCGGCCTTCAGATTTTTATCAATCCACGTCAGCATGGTATCCGCCAGTTGCGGATTGCGGATCAGCTGATAACGGTCATAACGATATTTATCATGCTGATGCAGATAGACATCATTGATGCTGGCTCCGCTATACAGTACGCAGTCATCAATAATAAAGCCTTTCAGATGCAGGACGCCAAGCGCTTCGCGGGTATTTACCGGAATGCCATATACTGGAATGGCGATGTTCGGATTGTTCGCCGCCATCTCACAATACCAGTCAGCATTGGTAGCTGCCGCTGCAGCGCCAATACGCCCACGCTGAGCACGATGCCAGTCAACCAGTACGCTAATCTCAAGTTCCGGACGCGCGCGCTTTGCCGCATACAGCGCTGACATAATGCCGCGACCGGCATCATCATTTTCCAGATAGAGTGCCACAATACAGATGCGACGCGTCGCACCGGCGATTTTTTCCAGCAATGTTTCGCGAAAATCGCTCGGTGAAAACAGCGTTGTCACATCAGCTACTGACTGAGACAGTTTTGGCAATTGTGCAAGGTGTTGTTGGTGTTTATTGCGCTTAAATTTGGACAACATCACAGTGCGCTTCTTCTCTGTTCATTGAATGGCCTTTTGCCATTAAATCATGACTGTAACCAACAATATTAACATCAACTGCAGCGGAAGGCGTTAATTTTACCTTTCTCTACATGGTTAGCTGCTGGTTGTCGTAAGGGGTAATGCCAGCGCGACAATGCCGTCTTCCAGCTGAATATCGATGGCAAATCCCAGTTTGCGCGCCAGCGTGATCATGCCACGATTACCCGGCATGGTGATGCCGTTCAGCTGTTGCAGACCATGCTCACGTGTATAAACGATCATTTTTTCCAGTAAGCGGCGGCCTAAGCCGAGCCCTTTCAGGTCAGAACGCACCAGTACCGAGAATTCCGCATCGATATTGTCGGCATCCGAGATGGCGCGCGTCACGCCAATAATCTCACTTTCCCCCTGATACTGGCGTACCGCGACGATCGCCATTTCCCGATCGTAGTCGATCTGCGTCATATTCGCTAAGTCATCATGGGTGAACTCATTGATCTCGCTGAAATAGCGATAGTAAAGATCCTCTCTGGTCACCTGAGCAATAAAACGCTGCAGCAAGGGTTCATCTTCCGGCAGAATTGGCCGGAACAGGCAGCGCTGACCATCCTTCAGTGTCACCAGCTCTTCCAGCCGATGCGGATAGGGGCGGATTGCCAGCCGTGCTTCAGCATCGCCACTGAATGGCGCCAGCGCCATCGTGACATCCAGCAGGGTAAACTCATCACCGGCGGCTAACAGCGGATGAATATCGAGGCGCTGGATATCGGGGCAATCGACAATCAGGTTAGAAACCTTTACCAGCACCTGGCTGATACCGGCAATATCCAGTGGACGCAACGCGCTGCGGTCACGGATCTTGCCGCTTTTAATCGCCTGGATTACCAGGTAGCGCGCCAGCGTCATATTCAGCGGTGGTAACGCGACGACCGCCTGGCGGTCGGCATGCCACTCAATGCCGCCTTCGCCCAGCATAATAATTGGGCCAAACAATGGATCCTGTTCGACAACAATGCGCAGCTCCTGCGCTCCGGCGCGGTTTGCCATGCTCTGCACCAGCAGGCCATGAATACGCGCCTGCGGCCAGGCTACTCTGACGCGGTCGATAATTGCATCGGCAGCCTGTTGCACCTCGCTGGCGGTACGCAGATAGAGCATGACTCCCTGAACTTCCGATTTATGCGGTATATCCGGCGAGCGCAGCTTCAGCGCCACCGGATAGCCAATTTGTCCGGCGATATGCATCGCTTCCACGCTGTCATTGGCAATCCAGGTCGGCAGGGTGTTCAGCCCATAGGCTTGCAGGATCGCCTGCACTTCATGGGTATCGAGGCTGGCTGGCCCCGCATACAGCGCCTGCCGGATCAGCAGATGCGCATGTGCGGTATCCTGCTGCAAATCTGCAGGCAGTGCGGGCGTCTCCCGCAGCTGTTTCTGGTTACGACGATACTCGACCATATGCATAAAGGCGGTGATGGTGCCCTCTGGCGTGCGATAGGTAGGAATACCGGCATCGCTAAAGGCGCGGCGCGCATCGGGAGAGGAGAATTCGCCGCACCAGTTAGTCAGCATAGTGACCGCCTGGCCGCGCGGATGTTGTTTAATCGCGGCGATCAGCTGGTGAGCGGTGACGGTCGCTGGCGCCACCGCGCTCGGCGCGTGGACAATCATCAGCGCATCGAAATCATGGCTGTCCAGCAGCAGCCTGACCGCGCTCAGATAGTGTTCGGGTGAAGCGTCATCTTTTAAATCCAGCGGGTTACCGGGGGTAATCGCCGAGGGCAGCGCTGCGCGCAAGACCTCAAGGGTATTATCACTCAGCGTTGCCAGCTTGCCGTTACGCGCATCAAGCGCATCGAGCGCCAGCGCCGCCGGCGCCGCGCCGTTACTGATAATCATCAGGCGCTCACCGCGCAGCGGGCGCATATGGCTTAAGGTTTCCACTGCGGAAAACAGTTCATGAGTATCCTGTACGCGCAACAAACCGGCGCGCTGGATGGCGGCGTCCCAGGCGGCATCAAGGCCGGGATGGGTTTTTAACAGTGCCTGCGCCTGACTGCTGCGACCGCTTTTGATCACCAGAATCGGTTTATTACGTGAAGCGCTACGCGCGGCGGAGACAAAGCGCCGTGCATCACTCAGATGTTCGAGGTACAGCAGAATCGCACTGGTCTTGCCATCGCGCGCAAGGAAATCAAGCAGGTCATCGGCGTCGATATCGAGGCTGTCTCCGAGGGCGATAAACCATGAGAAACCCAGCTGCCGCTGCTGCGCCCAGTCAAGGATGGTATTGGATACCGCCGCCGACTGTGAAATAAACGCCAGTTTGCCTTTCTCAATTGGCACCGGTGAAAAGCTGGCGTTCAGCCCCTGCCAGGGCGCCAGCAGCCCGAGACTGTTCGGACCGAGCAGGCGGATCTGCCACTGACTGGCGCAGGCTTTCAGTTCCGCCAGCTGGCTGTCAGGGGCGGAGAGGATAATGCAGGCTTTACAGCCACGTTCACCCAGCTGCTGCAGCAAACTGAGATTGCGACTGGCATTGGTGCAGATAATCGCCAGGTCGGGAGCCAGCGGCAGACTGGCGATATCAGGGAAGGCCAGCACGCCGCACACCGCTTTATACTGCGGCGTCACCGGCAGTATCGGGCCACTGAAGTTGCCGTCCAGCAGATTGCGCATCATCAGATAACCTGCGCGCTGTGGTTTTACCGATGCACCTATCACCGCAATCGATTTAGGACGTAACAGTGCTTCCAGGCCGCGTTGGCTCATTTCCGGCTCCCGTAGAAAGTGATAAGCCTGATTCTAAATGCTTTCTGTGACTTCTGCCGTGAGATGGATTGGATGATGGGGTTTTCCCGCCAGATAACGTTGACGGAACAGGCTGAAATGCTGTGACAGGGCGGCGGAAGCTGCGCTGTCACCGGCCTGGGCCAGCAGCTCGGCGGCCACTTCTGCGGTGCAGTGCTGTCCGGCGCCGTGGGATTCACGCAGGGTATAGCGGGAGACGGTGGTCAGCGACAGCGACATCACCGGCAGCGCATCAAGCCACGGGCTTTTGCGAAACATCTTGCGCGCTTCGGTCCAGGTGCCATCGAGCATAATAAATAACGGCGGCTTGCCACTGCGCGGCGGGGTATTCAGCACCGGCCGACCGGCGTCGGCATAGGATTCGGGAAACACCACCATCGGCTGCACCGCAGGATCCTGTACTGCCGCCAGTAGGGCCGCATCGGGTTCGGTACGCGACCAGCCATAAGCCTGGGTATCCGGCAGAATATCGGCAATCAGACGACCAGTATTACTCGGTTTCATCGGTTCGGTATCAAACATCACCAGACAGAAACGGCTGCGCGCCAGCTGTGGCGAAATGGTTTCGCACAGGCAATTTTTCTCAGGCAGCAGGCAGTGCTGACATCGGATGGTGCGATTGCCGCGCGCCAGAAACGGGCGGGTGGCGCGCGCAAGGCGCTCGGCGCGCAGACGAAGAACGGCGTTTTCGATCATAACAGGCTATTAAAATGAAAACGCCATATTAGCGGAAATTATCGGGGAAGTCGTCTGAGGGATCGAGATAGCCGGGGCGACCATCACGAGATCCTTCGCAGGCATCGCGATGTTTCCCCTGCCACAGGCGTGTTTAGTTGCCTGTGGCAATGCTATCTGGTTAACCGGTGACATCTTGCTTAAACCGATTCATCCAGCCATTCAGAAAAGGGCGCTTTTGGCATCGCGCCGTTCAGCATATCGACCATCTGCCCCTGTTTAAACAGCATAATGGTGGGGATACTGCGGATACGGAAGCGTGCGCTTAGCTCGGGTTCCGCTTCGGTGTTAACTTTAATAAAGCGCACTTTGCCGCTGCGTTCTTCCGCTACATCTTTATAAACCGGCGCAAAGTTAACGCATGGGCCACACCATGGCGCCCAGAAGTCCACCACCACTGGCAGATCATCCTGCAGATATTTATCAAAGGTTGCCGTAGTGGCATTGATCACGTCGCCGTCAAATAACTGGCTGCCGCAACGACCGCATTTCGCACTGTCGGTAATACGATCTTCCGGAACGCGATTCGTCGCCTGACATGATGCACAAACCGTATTCATTCTTCACCTCAAAGAGTGGGTTAGTGGTGAGCGTTTACTTACCGCCCGGCGCATTTCCTGAGGCTAATTATCGGACGACCTCGCTACATCAACAACGTGGAATCCCCAATGGGTATAATAGTTAATAGCTTTTGGTGGAAGTTAATAGCTTAGCGTGGTCACATCAGGTAATCTGCGCGCTTCGCGCTCAGCCAGGTGGAGGAAAAGATGAACGACGAATTTAAAGGTAAAAGCGGCAAAGTCAAAGTGATGTATGTCCGCGGTGATGACGAGAATGACAAGCGTGGGCAAAATCCACGTACCGGTAAAGGTGGCCGTCCGGCCGCAGCTCGTCAGGATGGCAATCGTCGTCCTTCCCGAAATGCTGATGATAAGCCTCGCGGCGGGCGCGATAGCGGTCATAGTGACTCGCCATGGCGTACGGTTTCACGTGCTCCAGCTGCTGTTGCAGATGACAGTAAACCCGATCACGGTGGTATCAGCGGGAAAAGTTATATCGATCCAGAGCAGCTGCGTCGCCAGCGTCTGGAAGAAACACGTGTCTACGGCGAAAATGCCTGTCAGGCGCTGTTTCAGAGCCGTCCGGAATGTATCGTCCGTGCATGGTTTGTACAGGAAGTTACGCCACGTTTTCGTGAAGCGTTGCGCTGGATGGCGGCGAATCGTAAGGCCTATCATGTGGTCGATGAAGCCGAACTGGCGAAAGCTTCAGGTACTGAGCACCATGGTGGTGTTTGTTTCCTGATCAAGAAGCGCTCAGGGATGCCGGTCAGTGAATGGCTTGCTGATGCAGGTGAAAAAGATTGTGTGCTGGCGCTGGAAGATATCGGCAACCCGCATAACCTTGGCGGCATTATGCGCAGCTGTGCGCACTTTGGCGCTAAAGGTTTACTGGTTGATGATGCTTCACTGCTGGAGTCCGGTGCAGCAGTGCGTACGGCTGAAGGCGGCGCGGAGCATGTGCAGGCGATTAGCGGCGAGAGTTTTGTCGCGGGTCTGGATGCATTCCGTAAAGCAGGTTATACCATTGTTACCACTTCCAGTCATAAAGGTACCCCGCTGTCGCGCGTTGAGCTGCCAGCGAAAGTGGTACTGGTGCTGGGACAGGAACGTGATGGTCTGTCAGACAGCGCCTGGCAGAAAGGCGATCTGAGCGTGTCGATTGGCGGTACCGGTAAGGTGGAAAGCCTGAACGTATCGGTCGCGACCGGCGTACTGTTAGCCGAATGGTGGCGTCAGAATAGTTAATCGTTAAAGAGTGACGGGCGGCGAGAACGCCGCCCCTACGTATGATGGATGTAGGGGCGGCGTTTTCGCCGCCTTTTTAATGGGCGCCACCGCCGCCACCGCCAGAAGTAAATGGCGGACGGGCAAACCACAACACTATCAGCAGCACCAGGAACACACCGGCAGAGAGCCAGAAAATCTCGTTGGCGGAAATAATCAGCCCCTGATTGGTGATCTGCTGCGCGATATACGCCGACGCCTGTTGCTGCGTCAATCCTGCCTGCTCCAGCTGACGATACATCTCCTGAGAGTTGACATTAAATGGCGTCACTGACTCACTCAGATAACTATGATGCATCGACTCACGATTGATCCACATAGTCGTGGTGATCGAGGTGCCAATCGAACCCGCGAGAGTACGCGTAAAGTTGGACAAGCTGGATGCCGCCGCCATTCGCTCCGGCGGGAGGCCCGACAAGGTAATGGTGGTCAGTGGCATAAAGAAGCAGGCAATGGCAAAGCCCTGGATAAACTGCGGCCAGGCCGAAGCGGCAAAGTCCATGCCGGGTTCAAAGGTATAGGCGCGCCAGTAGAAACAGACGGCATACATAATAAAGCTGAAGGTGACCAGTTTGCGCATATCGAGTTTATGGGCAAAGCGGCCAATAATCGGCGACAGGATCACCGGAATAATCCCCACCGGCGCTGAGGCCAGACCCGCCCAGGTGGCGGTATAGCCATATACCTCCTGCAACAGCTGCGGCAACAGCACTATCGAGCCGAAGTAAAGCATATAGGCCAGGCTGATTGACAGGCAGCCGATGGTAAAGTTGCGCGACTTAAACAGTGACAGATCGACTATCGGATGGTCATCGGTCAGCTCCCATACCAGCAACACCAGTAGCGACACGACGGCGACCACCGTCAGTACAATAATTTCTGTCGAGTTAAACCAGTCCAGCTCCTTGCCCTGATCCAGCATAATCTGCAACGAACCGATCCCCACCACCAGCAGCACCAGACCGACGGTATCAATCGGCTTGATCTCGGTTTTGGTTTCGCGCGTGCGCAGCGTTTGCAGCGTCAGCATCACCACCACCGCACCAATGGGGACGTTGATAAAGAAGATCCAGCCCCAGTGATAGTTATCGCTGATCCAGCCACCGAGAATTGGACCTAAAATCGGCGCAACAATGATTGTCATCGCCCATAACGACAGGGCGACGCTGCGTTTCGCAGGCGGATAGTTATTCAGCAACAAACTCTGCGATAACGGAATCAACGGCCCGGCGACCACGCCCTGAATCACGCGGAAGAAGATCAGCATACTCAGGCTATTGGACATGCCGCACAGCCACGACGCAATGACAAAGGCAATGGTTGAGCCGAGGAACAACCGCACTTCGCCGACCCGTTTCGCCAGCCAGCCGGTGATCGGAATCGAGATCGCATTGGCCACGCCAAACGAGGTGATTACCCAGGTGCCCTGTGAGGTCGAGGAGCCGAGGTTACCGGCAATCGTCGGGATTGCCACGTTAGCGATAGTAGAGTCCAGCACCTGCATAAACGTCGCCAGCGACAGGGCGATAGTCATCAGGACTAACGGGGCTCCCTCAAGCGGTTTTTGTGCCATAACAGCCTCCCGCTTTCTTAGCCCGCATTGGCGCGAATAATTTCGGCAATCAGCTGATTAACCGGCGCTAAATCCAGTGCCAGCGCATTAGTTTCATACGCCGGTGTCTGACGTACGCTGTTAGCCAGCACCATCCCTTCTTTATTCTGGGTATCAACTTTCACCAGCGTTGAAAGACCAATACGCAGTGGATGTTTTTCCACTTCAGCGGCGTCCAGTTCGATACGTACCGGCAGACGCTGGACCACTTTGATCCAGTTACCAGTGGCGTTTTGCGCCGGCAGCAGGGAGAACGCGCCGCCGGTACCCATATCGAGGCCGACTACTTTGCCGTGATACTCGACATCATCGCCATAGATATCGCTGACTACCGTTGCCGGTTGGCCAATACGCACGCCAGCGAGCTGTGTCTCTTTAAAGTTGGCGTCAATCCACAGATTTTTTGCCGGAACCACCGCCAGCAACGGGGTTGTGGAGGTGATCTGCGAACCCGGTTGTACGCTGCGGCGCGAAACAAAACCATCGATTGGGCTGACGACTTCGGTACGCTGTAGCGCCAGCCAGGCGTCACGCAGTGCGGCGGCGTTCTGTTTTACCGCTGGCTGGTTTTCCAGCGCAGTATTCAGAATCATCGCCTGATTGGCGTTGTACTGCTGAATGGCGACATCCAGCTGGGCTTTGGCGGTAGCGACCGCATCACGCGAGTGCTGTAACTCTTCGCGGCCAATCAGATTGGCGCTGCCCAGCGGCTCACGACGCTTCAGGTCCGCTTCTGCCTGCGTAAGCGCGGTTTTCTGCAGATCGATTGAGGCCTGATACTGTTTACCGTTAATCATCAGCTGATGCGTCTGACGCACGCTGGTGGCCAGTGCGGTCTGAGCTTTTTCAAACGCCTGTTCGGCATCGGTTTTGTCGAGAGTGAGCAGGACGTCGCCTTTTTTCACATAGTCGGTATCGTCGAACCACACTTTATTGACGCTGCCCGACACCTGCGCCATCACCTGCACCTGGTTACCGGCCACATAGGCGTCGTCGGTCTCCTGATAGTGGCGCAGGACTAAAAACCAGTAAGTCAGCCAGGCGATGCCAGTCACGATAAACACGACAGCCAAAAAAATAAGCGCGGTTTTGCGCTTTTTCTTTTTATTGTTTGGCTGCTGCGGTTGCATCTCCGCATTTGCACTCATGGTGTTCTCCACGTTTTTCACGTATTACGGGGTTGCGCGCATCCTTGTACGCAAGGTCCCGAGCCTAAAATGCCAGCGGGATTAGCGCTGGCATGGATAAATGGGGGATTAAAATAGCGGTTTCTAAGCGTGATTGTGTCGCAGTTATTGCTATTAACGCGAAAGGGACGAGATAACTTGCTCTTCATCCATCTGATCAAGGCGATTCAGCAGCTTACGGGTAATGCCTTCCAGCTGACTTTTTTCTGCGGTGCTGAGTGAAGACCATAAATGCTGCAGGCTCTGATGCTGCGGTGGCAGCAGCTGGCGCAGGAACTCATTACCTTTCTCGGTCAGGGTCAGGTACAGGCAACGACGGTCATTGTCGCTTTCACGACGCTCAATCCAGCCGCGCTTTTCCAGCTCATCCGCAATACGCGTGGCATTGGTGCGCGATGAGCCAAGTGCAGAGCTCAGTTCTGACGGTTGAATGCTGTGGTTTTCCTGCGCATCCAGAGTAATCAACGCCATAAACAGTGTCTCGTTAATCCCCTGAGCTTTCAGCATCTTATTGCGATTTTCCAGCAGCTTGCTCTGCATATGCATACACAAGCGCGTCAGCATAATTTCCTGCAAAGGGAAGTCTTTCTGACGGTTGGCGCGAAAATTTAGCATCTGTTCAATGGGAGTAAACGAACTTTCCATCTTGGGGGAACCTCATTAGTTGCAACTGGTATAGTAACGATGGTGACTTATAAAGTATAGGTACTTTTTGAGCAGGGATTGTCTTCAGGCTCACAAAATCATCATCAACAATTTCCAGGTCAATCCATAACCCAGGGCACGCAACAGCGTGGTAAATCCGGTGCTGCTGGTCTGTAAAAAGGTACTTTGTTACCGGCCCGGAACGGCAAGGACTGGTATTGAAAGGCAATAAATAAGCAGCGTCTGGGCTACGCGTAACCGTGCCGGAGGCGCACTGAAGGCGGCTACCGGTTACCGTGGCAAAAAGGGAAGGCTGGGAAACGGTCTGAAGGCGGTTATCTCTGGCAGGCGGGCAGGGGGCAGATTGCGCCAGTGCGGTGCGGACCACGCTGCTGGACACTATTCCTTTCCGATTGCTTATTAGTTGCATGCGTAAAAATAACCAGCCTGAATAAGTAACGTTAAACAATACCAGACTGCGGTAGGGCTTAATACCCCGCAGCCGGTGAAAATCCCTCAATTTACTATTTGCAGGCTAATTGCTGCGGTCTTCGTGACGGAATCCCCGCCACCAGCTCAGTAAATTGAGTAATGTCAGCAGCGCGCCAGCGCCACACACGCCATACCAGCCAGCGTGCTGAAAGGCGGTGGCTGATACCAGCGAACCGACCGCACCACCAATAAAATAGCTGGTCATATAGCCAGAAGTCAGACGGTTACGCGCTTCCGGCATGCGGCGATAAATCACGCTCTGGTTGGTGATATGCACCCCCTGTACCGCCAGATCAAGCAGGATAATGCCGACGATCAGCGCAATAAGTGAGTGAGCACCAACTGCGGTAATAGCCCAGGAGGCCAGCATAATCAGCAGTCCGGCCGTGGTGGTGAGACGCGCTTTGCCTTTATCCGCCAGGTTGCCCGCCTGACGTGCCGCCAGCGCGCCCGCCGCGCCAACCAGTCCCAGCAGACCAATCATTCCTTCAGAGTAGTTATAAGGCGGGGATGCCAGCAGAAAGGCCATTGAGGTCCACAACACACTGAAATTAGCAAATGACAGGCAACCAATGATGGCGCGGGTGCGGATCACCCGGTTACCGGCATACAGCTGGAAAATGGACGCCAGCAGCTGCGGATAGTTAAGCGCAGTGGACTGGCGATAGCGTGGCAGATAGCGCCACAGCGCCAGCGACATCAGCACCATCAGCACGCTGGCGACCCAGTACACCGTGCGCCAGCCGCCAAGCTGCGCCAGACCACCGGCGACGGTACGCGCCAGCAGGATGCCCAGCAGCAGGCCGCTCATCACGGTGCCAACCACCTTGCCGCGCTTCTCTGGCGCGGCCAGCGTGGCGGCGAGCGGCACCAGAATTTGCGCCACCACCGAAAACAGGCCGGTCAGCACAGTGCCAGTCAGCATCATCGTCAGGCTGGATGAGAGGGCGGTGACCACCATCCCGCCAGCCGCCAGCAGGCTCATCACCACAATCAGGCCACGTCGTTCCAGCATATCGCCCAGCGGCACCAGCAGCAATAACCCTGCGGCATAGCCCAGCTGCGCGGTGGTGACGATAAATCCGGCCTGATTAATGGAGAGTTCAAAGCTGCGGGCAATGGTTTCCAGCAATGGCTGGACATAGTAATTACAGGCAACGGAGAGGCCGGTTGCCAGCGACATCAGGGCTACCAGTGGTGTATTCAGTCCCTGAGGGGCAGATTTCATAAGCAGTTAACAACGTTGATAAGTGGGATAAACTAATAGTAACTCAAATAACTATTTCAATGTTGTTGTAGTTAACAGGACAAACCAGTAAAAAAGCGGCCAGAGGCCGCTTTTTTACTAGGGGCGGCGTTCTCGCCGCCCGTGCTAATAGTTCACATCTTAATTGCTGTAAGACGGGAGCCGATCTGCGCTTATTTAGCCGCTGCTGCAGCGTCAGAAACCCACTTATCAAACTGTGCCTGATGGCCTTTGATCCAGCCATCGACATGACGGTTGATATCCGCTTCAGATGCTTCACCAGCATGCATACGTGCATTCTGTGCATTGATGTCCGCGATAGGCAGTTTCATCTCAGCAAACAGTTTGCCTGCCGCCGGGTTTTTCTCTACCCACGCTTTGTTCGCGACGATATGCATGGTATTGACCGGGAAGCCATAGTTAGCGCCGTTTGGCAGCTTAGTATCCACATCTTTCTGCTCGCCTGGCAGTGAAGAGAATGGCACCTGCAACCAGACCACATCTTTGCCCGGAACCAGTACGTCGCTCAGCCAGTAAGGTGTCCAGGTGTAATAAATCACCGGTTTACCCTGCTTATAGCGCGCCATTACATCGGCAATCATTGCTGAGTAGTTACCCATATTCGCTTCAACCGTTTTAGTCAGGCCGTAAGCGGGCATCTGGTGGTTAATCACCGCTTCACAGCCCCAGCCCGGCGTACAACCGGTCAGATCGGCTTTGCCATCACCATTGGTATCAAACAGTTTGGCGATTTTCGGATCTTTCAGCTGTTCGATATTGGTAATTTTGTATTTCTCAGCGGTTTTCTTATCAATCAGATACCCCTGAGCAGCGCCCTGGACATAAGTCCCCTGACGATAAAGCTTATTATCACCGCCTGCGGCTTTATACATATCGTCATGCAGTGGCTGCCAGTTAGCAGCGACAAAAGTGGCATCGCCAGCAGCAATGGTGGTATAGCCGACGTTGTAATCAACTTCGCTGGTGGTATTGACGGTATAACCGAGCTTCTCCAGCGCGCGGCTGACCAGCAGCGTCTGGAACGTCTCTTCGGCAATGGAGCTTTGTACTGGGGTAACGGTAACGCCCTTACCTGGCATTTCCGCAGCGGAAACCTGTGTCGCGGCCAGAGTGGCTAAGGCGGTCGCCAGAATTGCTGTCTTGCGCATAGTGATTCCTTTTTCTTGTGAGTATTAGCAGACGGTGCGTCTGGCGCACCGCCTGAAAAATTACTTTTTGATAAACGGACGGGTCAGCAGGCCGACAGGGCCACTGGCATACCAGCTGCGGGGGCCACGGGTGCGGCTGTCGCGCCCCAGTGACTGCGTCAGACGGTCAAGGATGATGGCGAGGATAACGATACCGACACCGCCAACGGTGGCGAGGCCCATATCCAGACGGCCAATGCCACGCAGAACCATCTGTCCCAGACCACCAACGGCGATCATCGAGGCGATAACCACCATTGACAGCGCCAGCATCAGCGTCTGGTTAACACCAGCCATAATGGTTGGCATCGCCAGCGGCAGCTGAACCTTAAACAGCATCTGACGCGGGTTAGCGCCAAACGACTCAGCGGCTTCGATCAGATCGGCTGGCACCTGTTTAATACCAAGAATGGTCAGACGCACAATCGGCGGCAGAGCAAAGATAATGGTGACCACCACGCCAGGCACGTTACCGATACCAAACAGCATTACAATCGGCACCAGATAGACAAACGCTGGCGTGGTCTGCATCGCATCCAGCAGCGGACGAATAATTTTCGCCGCCCGTTCGCTACGCGCCAGCCAGATACCGAGCGGCAATCCGATAATAATGCAGAACAGCAACGCGGTAAGCACCAGCGCCAGCGTCACCATCGCCTGCGACCAGGCGCCAATCGCGCCAATAATCACCAGTGATATCAGTGTGGCGATGCCCATACCGACGCTGGAGAGCTGCCAGGCAATCAGGGCGAAGAGAATAATCGCCACCGGCGCCGGCATACCCAGCAACAGCTGCTGGAAAGCGCTAAGAATATAATCCACTGGCACGCGAATGCCCTGGAACAGCGGACGGAAATGGGTAACCACCCAGTCGATACCTTCCGTCACCCAGCTATCCAGCGGGATCAGCGTCTTGTGGAAAGGATCGAGAATATTAAAGTGTTCCGCCTGCGGTGCTGGCGCGCTGCTCAGCCAGTCCGTGTTGCTGGCGGCGGCGTCATGACCGCCGCTGGCGGACTGGGCCGGTGCGCCCCAGGCATCCGCACCGCCACTGCTGCTGGCACCGCCATCAGCTGGCGCGGCGTTAGTGGCGCTATCTGCAGGCGTACCCCAGGGATCGCTGCTGCTGGCGGCACTGCTGGTGCTGTCAGCGGCGGGTGCGGGTGCTGATTCGGTTTGCGCTGGCGCGGTTTCCCACGGATTTGCCGTTTGCTTACTCATTGTTTGCCCCCTCGCGATCTAATGCCTGTAGTAACGTGCCTTTGGAAATGATACCGATGTACTGATCTTCCTCGCCGACGATCGGCACCGCGCACGGCGCCTGCGCCACATGGGACAGCAGTTCATTCAGTGAGGTATCACCCTGTACCGCAGCAGGCGACTCAAGCAGGGCGGCATCCAGCCCTTCACCAGCAGCCAGTGCGGCTTTCAGTGAATCGACCGAGACGATACCAACAAATTTCTGCCGCTCCAGCACGTAACCATATTCGCGGTCCGCATCCTGCAGCAGTTTGATCGCAGAACGTGGGCCAAAGCCGGGTGCTTTACGGATCAGGGCGCTGGCGCTGCGACGTGCAATATCTTTAGCGCTGAACACATGACTGATATCCACACCGCGGAAGAAGGTGCGCACATAATCATTGGCGGGGTTGTTGAGGATTTCATCCGGTGTACCGACCTGGATCACTTCGCCGCCCTGCATAATGGCAATACGGTCGCCAATACGCATCGCTTCATCGAGGTCATGGGAGATAAACACGATGGTGCGCTGATGCCTGGATTGCAGCTTCACCAGCTCATCCTGCATCTCGGTACGAATCAATGGGTCAAGTGCGGAGAAGGCTTCATCCATCAGCAGGATATCCGGGTTAATCGCCAGCGCACGGGCTAATCCGACGCGTTGACGCATACCACCGGAGAGTTCATCAGGATAAGCGTGGGCATAATTATCCAGCCCGACCTGACGCAGCGCATCCAGCGCTTTTTCCTGACGTTCCGCCAGCGGCACACCGGCTAATTCCATACCAAAAGCGGCGTTATTTAATACCGTCATATGCGGCATTAGCGCGAAAGACTGGAATACCATACTGATTTTATTTCGGCGTACCTGACGGAGTTCACTGTCAGATATTTTCGCGATGTCGACACCATCAATTATGACCTGCCCGCGAGTAGGTTCTATCAGACGATTGAGAAGGCGAACCATGGTGGATTTACCGGAACCGGATAATCCCATGATGACGAATATCTCGCCTTCTTCAATGGCCAGACTGGCATCTTTAACCCCGAGAGAAAGGCCGGTTTTCTCCAGCAACGCTTCTTTGCTGATGCCTTTCTCAATGTGCTTGAACGCACGGTCAGGATTTTCCCCGAATACTTTATATAAATTTTTGACTTCTAGTTTAATTGCCATGCAATAATTAAATTCCTGTTGAGTGGTTAATTATCTTATATTTCTTCTTTTGCCCAGGTTAAATAAATGCGGCATATACCCTAACACACTGAGATTATCTGACAACCCTTGGCGGGCGTGGCGGGGGAATTCTGCGAGACACGAATCTTTGATGATGCCAGAGTCCATAAGGGATTGCGACGGATGAAAAAGATGAAAATTAGTTGCTATTTCTTACAGAATCTTCTCATTCGGTCGGGGATTATTGCACTAAAAAGGTAACGATATTTAATGTAAGCGGAGAAATATGACGAATTTATTATCGGGAAATAATCTGGCTTATCGACTGAAATTAAGGGAATAAAATAGTATTAATTTGAAATAGATGGCGCCCGGTCAGCGCCATCTCTGTAGCAGTTAAAAGTTCCAGTCATCATCCTCGGTATCGACCGCTTTTCCCATCACATAGGAAGAGCCGGAACCGGAGAAGAAGTCATGGTTTTCATCGGCATTTGGCGACAGCGCTGAGAGGATCGCCGGGTTGACGGTGGCCATTTCCGCCGGGAACAGCGCCTCATAACCGAGGTTCATCAGCGCCTTGTTGGCGTTGTAATGCAGGAAGGCTTTCACCTCTTCACTCCAGCCCACGTCATCGTAAAGATCGTCGGTGTAGGCCAGTTCATTCTCATACAGCGCCAGCATCAGATCACAGGCAAATTGCTGCAGCTCTTCACGGCGCGCATCATCGGCTTTTTCCAGCGCCTTCTGATACTTATAACCGATATAATAACCATGTACTGCTTCATCACGAATAATCAGGCGGATCAGATCGGCGGTATTGGTCAGCTTGCCACGGCTCGACCAGTACATCGGCAAATAAAAGCCGGAATAGAACAGGAAGGATTCAAGAAATACGCTGGCGATTTTTTTCTTCAGCGGATCGTCATTATGGTAGTGCTGCAGAATAATATCAGCCTTGCGTTGCAGCGGCTGATTCTCTTCGCTCCACTGGTAGGCGGCATCGACATCGCTGGTATGGCACAGCGTTGAAAAAATCGAGCTGTAGGAGCGTGCATGCACCGCTTCCATAAAACTGATATTCGACATCACCGCTTCTTCATGTGGCGTCAGGGCATCGGCCATCAGGGCTGGTGCGCCAAGGGTGTTCTGAATGGTGTCGAGCAGCGTCAGTCCGGTAAATACCCGGATGGTCAGCTGCTGCTCCACGGCATTCAGGCTGTTCCACGACGGCAGATCGTTAGAGAGCGGCAGTTTTTCCGGCAGCCAGAAGTTGGCGGTCAGACGGTTCCACACTTCCAGGTCTTTATCATCCTGGATATGGTTCCAGTTGATGGCTTGTACGCGTTTTAGTTTAGTCATCATGTTTTCTTAATCAATGGCACGGGCGGCGAAAACGCCGCTGCGGCAATATAGGGGAGCCGTTTTCGGCTCCCTTTTATGTTTCATTAAAGGGAACAGGATACGCAGCCCTGCACTTCAGTGCCTTCCAGCGCCATCTGACGCAGACGGATGTAGTAAAGGGTTTTAATGCCTTTCTTCCACGCGTAAATCTGCGCCTTATTAATGTCGCGGGTGGTGGCGGTATCGCGGAAGAACAGGGTCAACGACAGCCCCTGATCGACATGGCGCGTCGCCTCGGCATAGGTGTCAATAATCGCTTCCGGGCCGATATCGTAAGCATCCTGATACATTGCCTGATTATGATTATTCATAAATGGCGCCGGATAGTAGACGCGACCGGTTTTGCCCTCTTTGCGAATCTCAATCCGCGAGACGATCGGATGAATACTGGAGGTGGCGTAATTGATGTAGGAGATAGAACCGGTTGGCGGGATCGCCTGCAGGTTCTGGTTATACAATCCGCTGGTCATCACCGCGTCACGCAGCGCCCGCCAGTCATCCTGCGTCGGTAGCGGGATACCGGCGTCAGTAAACAGCTGCGCGACGCGCGCGGTGCGTGGCTGCCAGTTCTGCTCCACATACTGGTTAAAGTATTCACCGCTGGCATAGCGAGAGTCGCTAAAGCCGGCGAAGCTTTGCTGACGTTCACGCGCCAGCTGATTTGAGGTGCGCAGCGCGTGATAAGTGACGCAGTAAAAATAGAGGTTGGTGAAATCCAGCCCCTCTTCAGAACCATACATAATGCCTTCGCGCGCCAGATAGCCGTGCAGGTTCATCTGGCCGAGACCGATAGCGTGTGACTGCGCATTGCCTTCGGCAATCGATGGCACCGAGCCGATATGGCTCATTTCCGATACCGCCGTCAGGCCGCGAATGGCGATCTCCACGGTGCGGGCAAAATCTTCCGAGTCCATGGCATGGGCAATATTCAGCGAACCGAGGTTGCAGGAGATATCTTTGCCGATCTGACGATAGCTGAGATCGTCGTTATATTCGGTCGGCGTATTGACCTGCAAAATCTCGGAGCAGAGATTGCTCATATTAATGCGCCCCTTAATCGGGTTGGCGCGATTTACCGTATCCTCATACATGATGTAGGGGTAGCCGGATTCAAACTGAATTTCCGCTAGCGTCTGGAAAAACTCGCGCGGATTAATCCAGCTCTTACGAATACGATCGTCGGCCAGCATCTCGTCATATTTTTCGCTGATGCTGATATCGCCAAACGGCAGGCCGTAGATGCGTTCCACGTCATACGGCGAGAACAGCGCCATCTGCTGATTATCACGCGCCAGCTGGAAAGTGATATCCGGGATCACCACGCCCAGCGACAGGGTTTTGATGCGGATCTTCTCGTCGGCGTTTTCGCGTTTGGTATCGAGGAAGCGCAAAATATCCGGATGATGAGCATGCAGATAGACCGCGCCCGCGCCCTGGCGCGCGCCAAGCTGATTGGCATAGGAGAACGCATCTTCCAGCATCTTCATTACCGGGATCACCCCGGAGGACTGGTTCTCAATACGCTTGATTGGCGCGCCCGCTTCACGCAGGTTGGAGAGTAGAAAAGCCACGCCGCCGCCGCGTTTGGACAGCTGCAACGCCGAGTTTACCGCGCGACCGATTGACTCCATATTGTCTTCAATCCGCAGCAGGAAGCAGGAGACCAGCTCACCGCGCTGCTGTTTGCCGCAGTTCAGGAATGTCGGGGTGGCAGGCTGGAAGCGTCCGGACAGCACCTCTTCCATCAGCGCGGTGGCCAGCTGCTCGTCGCCCTGCGCCAGCGTCAGCGCCAGCATACAGGCACGATCCTCGAAATTCTCCAGATAGCGTTTGCCATCAAAGGTTTTCAGCGCATAGCTGGTATAGAACTTCCAGGCGCCGAGGAAGGTTTTAAAACGAAAGCGCCGCTGATATGCCTGATCAAACAGCCCACAGACAAAATCAAACGACCAGCGGTTAAGTACTTCGGCTTCGTAATAGCCTTCCGCCACCAGATATTGCAGGCGATCGGCCAGTGAGTCGAAGGGCACGCTGTTGGGGATAACATGCTGCAGAAAGAACTGACGCGTCGCTTCATGGTCTTTTTCAAACTGAATATTGCCATCAGCATCATAAAGATTAAGCATCGCGTTAAGCGCATGGTAATCCAGCGCGCTGGCTGCTGGTTTTATGAGAGTGCTGTCTGTCGTTGCCAAAATTGGGTTACTCCCGCTTTTACGTTAGCAATATCGTCGGCGGTCCCCAGTAACTCAAAGCGGTAGAGATAAGGAACCTGACATTTTTGCGCGATGATGTCGCCTGCCATGCAGAAGGCAGTACCGAAGTTCCGGTTACCGGCTGCAATTACGCCACGGATCAGGCGGCGATTAGCGTCATCATTAAGAAACTGAATCACCTGTCCGGGCACCGCACCGCGCGCGGTGCCGCCGCCATAACTCGGCACCACCAGAATATAGGGGTGATCGACCTGTAAACGCTGAGCGCTGTCCAGAGGGATGCGGCGCGCCGGTAAGCCCAGACGGCTGATAAATCGGTGCGTGTTCTCCGACTGGCTGGAAAAATAGACCAGTGGAAACATGCGATTAACCCTGCGCCATCGCTAACTGGCCCAGTGCGGAAATTTTGTCCGGGCGGAAACCGCTCCAGTGATCATCGGCAGCCATCACCACCGGCACCTGACGGTAACCAAGTGATTTCAGGGTTTCTACCGCAGCCGGTTCGCTATCAAGATTAATCAGCTGATAGTCGATACCTTTTTTATCCATGGCATTTTTTGTTGCATTGCACTGGACACAGTTGTCTTTAGTGTAAATAATAATGCGCATGATTCGTATTTACCTCTGTCGTGAGAAACGCCGCGTTGTGCGAACCATTTTGCTGCTGATTCGCGCCAGCCTTTACGCCACCAGTAGTAGTGGGTTGATGAAGTTAATACTAGATGTAGTGTTTAATGAAATCAACCATACCAGATATAGTGTTTTCATATTTCTTAAGGCGCAGCAGTGCAAAGCCTTATCTGACGGGCTTTGCGACGGGGATATTTTTTTTCGGGGCGTCAGACATTTCCTGACGGGCAAAAAAAATCCCCGCCAGCAGGGCAGGGATCTGTCTGAACTTCAGGGCCAGGGTTAGCGGCGGGAAGCCAGTAGCGCACCAATCACAATACCTACTGCTGTACCAATACCGACACCGTGCCATGGATTGTCTTGCACATAGCTGTCGACCTGCACACCGGCGTCTTTTGCCGCCTGGGTCACGCGATTGCGACCATGCAATTTAGCGCGCGTCTCTTTTAACAGTGATTCTGCTTTACCGCGTGCCGATTCGATCTCATCCTTGGTTTTGCTGCCATAAGATTTCAGCAGATCATCAAGGGTATCTGCCAACAGGGAAACATCCTGGTTGATATCCACATCATCGTTTTTCGTCGTTTTGTTAAACATTTTTCGCTCCCTTCGCGTTAATAACTAATACTAAGCATAGACCATCATCACGTAACGCAGTGGTTATGACGCAGGATCGGTACCTTTATGGATAATTCCGAAAGCCCTGAGTGTCCGGCCTGATGTAAGGTTGCGGTGCTTTAGAAGACTAAGAGGATCGAGCATGTATTTACGACCTGATGAGGTAGCACGCGTACTGGAAAAAGCCGGGTTTGAGATGGACGCGGTGACGCCCAAAATCTACGGCTACCGTCGCGGTGAGAACTATGTGTATGTTAATCGCGAAGCACGCATGGGTCGTACCGCATTGATTATCCATCCGACGCTGAAAGAGAAAAGTCAGCACATCACTTATCCGTCATCGGAGATTAAAACCTGCGATGACTATGTACAGTTTCCGATGTACCTGGTCGGTGATAACCAGGATCACTACGGTATACCGCACGGCTTCAGTTCACGCATGGCGCTGGAAAAATATCTGCAACGCCTGTTTGACTAAGCATTAGCCAGTTGAGATTCCCCAGCGGATACGCTTATCTGGTGGGGAAGGGCTTCATGTGAGCGCCATCCCGCCTGTTCCCCGTTTTTTGCCTTAATGACCCACGTTTTATGGCGTTGCTTTCTGCCGGTACGCCCTGTATAACGTTTTTCCCATATAGAAGTTTAGACGTCCATATGGTTAAACACGATGCAGCCCACTGAGCACAGTTCTTCCCCTGAGCAGTTTAAACGCACCATGAAAGCACGCCATCTGGTGATGCTGTCGCTGGGCGGTGTGATTGGCACCGGCCTGTTCTTTAATACCGGCTATATAATCTCCACCACCGGCGCGGCCGGGACGCTGCTGGCCTACCTGATTGGCGCGCTGGTGGTCTGGCTGGTAATGATGTGCCTCGGTGAACTGTCGGTAGCAATGCCGGAGACCGGCGCCTTTCATGTCTATGCCGCGCGCTATCTCAGTCCGGCGACCGGCTATACCGTGGCCTGGCTTTACTGGCTGACCTGGACGGTGGCGCTTGGCTCCAGTCTGACTGCTGCAGGTTTCTGTATGCAGTACTGGTTCCCGCAAACCCCGGTCTGGCTGTGGTGTCTGCTGTTCTGCATCCTGATCTTTCTGTTAAACGTCATCTCCTCGCGCTTTTTTGCCGAAGGCGAATTCTGGTTCTCGATTATCAAAGTGGTCACTATTCTGGCGTTTATTATTCTGGGCGCCGGGGCGATCTTTGGTTTTATTCCGCTGAAAGATGGATCCAGCGCGCCGTTTTTCCATAATCTGACTGCTTCGGGCTGGCTGCCGCATGGCGGCCTGCCGATTCTGATGACCATGGTGGCGGTAAACTTTGCCTTTTCCGGCACCGAACTGATTGGTATTGCCGCTGGCGAAACCGAAAACCCGCAGCGGGTGGTGCCGATGGCGATTCGCACCACGGTGGCGCGGCTGGTGATTTTCTTTATAGGCACGGTAGTGGTGCTGGCGGCGTTGATCCCGATGAATGAGGCCGGGATTGTTAAAAGCCCGTTTGTACTGGTGTTTGAAAAGATCGGTATTCCTTATGCGGCCGATATTTTTAACTTTGTCATTCTGACGGCGATTCTGTCGGCGGCCAACTCCGGACTCTATGCGTCAGGCCGTATGTTGTGGTCGCTGGCCAATCAGCGCACGCTGCCGCGCTGTTTCGCCCGCCTGACCCGACGCGGCATTCCGCTGGTGGCGATTTCGGTCAGTATGCTTGGCGGCCTGCTGGCGCTGTTCTCCAGCGTGATTGCGCCGGATACAGTATTTGTCGCGTTATCGGCGATTTCCGGTTTTGCGGTAGTGGCGGTATGGCTAAGTATCTGCGCCTCACACTACGCCTTCCGCCGTCATCATCTGCGATCCGGGCGATCGCTGTCTGAACTGAAATATCGCGCGCCATGGTTCCCGCTGACGCCAGTTCTTGGCTTTTTACTCTGTCTGCTGGCCTGCGTCGGGCTGGCATTTGATGCCGGACAGCGTATTGCGCTGTGGTGCGGCCTGCCATTTGTCGCCCTCTGCTATGGCGCTTACTATGTCACGCAACTGCTGAAGAAACGCGAACTTACAAAGGAAGCTGAACATGTCGCTGAATAATCCCGTTGCTGAGATCCTGAACCAGAGCGGCACGCTGGTGCTGGATGGCGCGCTGGCCACCGAGCTGGAAGCGCGTGGCTGTAATCTGGCTGACA
Organism: Winslowiella toletana; assembly: GCF_017875465.1. Classification (NCBI taxonomy): domain Bacteria; kingdom Pseudomonadati; phylum Pseudomonadota; class Gammaproteobacteria; order Enterobacterales; family Erwiniaceae; genus Winslowiella; species Winslowiella toletana. The sequence continues at coordinate 1,254,221 of NZ_JAGGMQ010000001.1, read as the reverse complement.
GTCTGTGGTCGGCGAAAGTGTTAATGGAAAATCCTGAGCTGATTTATCAGGTGCATTACGACTACTTTAAGGCTGGCGCGCAGTGCGCGATTACCGCCAGTTATCAGGCCACACCGCAAGGTTTTGCCGCACGCGGGCTGGACAGTGCGCAGGCTGAAGCGCTGATCGCCACCAGCGTTCAGCTGGCCTGCCGGGCGCGCGCCGACTATCTGGCGCAGCATCCGCAAGCCGGCAAGCTGCTGGTGGCCGGTTCCGTCGGTCCTTACGGCGCTTATCTTGCCGATGGCTCCGAGTACCGTGGCGATTACCAGTTAGCGCCCGCGGCGATGATGGATTTTCACCGTCCGCGGATCGCCGCGCTGGCGGCGGCGGGCGTTGATCTGCTGGCTTGCGAAACCCTGCCATCCTTTGCCGAGATTCAGGCGCTGCTGACCTTGTTGGCTGAATTCCCGGCAACGCCAGCCTGGTTCTCCTTTACCCTGCGCGACAGCGCGCATCTGAGCGATGGTACGCCGCTGTCGGCAGTGACTACATTGCTGGAGCAGAGTCCGCAGGTCGTGGCGCTGGGGATCAACTGCATTGCGCTGGAAGATGTCACCGCCGCGCTGCAAACGCTGGCGACACTGAGTACGAAGCCGCTGGTGGTCTATCCTAATTCCGGTGAACAGTATGATGCGATCACTAAAAGCTGGAACCATGCCGCCGCGGGTTGTTCACTTAGCGATAAGCTGCCGGAGTGGCAGGCGGCAGGCGCAAAACTGATTGGCGGTTGTTGCCGCACTACGCCGCAGGATATTGCGGCCATGGTAAAATGTTGCCATCATTAATAACGCACTGAAAATTTGCCTTATTACGCCCGGCTATATTGGGCATGATTAATGAAAAGCCGCCGCTCAGCGCTTAGACTATCAACAACATTTGTTGATTCAGGATGGTTTATGAAATCGATTTTACTGGCACTGATTTCACTGGTGATGCTGAGCGGTTGCGCCACCATTGTCGGCGATAAAACCCAGGCGGTGCGTATTGACTCCCGTCCGCAGGGCGCCAGTGTGGTGGTACAGGATGAAACCGGTCGCGCAGTCGCGCAGGGGCATACGCCACTGACGGTGACGCTGGAGAAATCTGACGGCAGTTACTTCGGGAAAAAACACTTTCGCGTGATGCTGGAAGCGCCGGGCTATGTGCCGCAGACGCTGGCGCTGGAAGAGCGTATCAGCCTGTGGTACAGCCTTGGTAATATTCCCCTTGGCGGCTTTATCGGCTGGCTGATTGTCGATCCTTTCTATGGCGGTATGTATTACATCGAACCGGAAGGTCTGCAGGTGATAATGAATCCGGTGGGCGCGCGCGGTTAAGTAAAAGGGGCCGTAACAGCCCCTTTAGCTTACTGGGCGGTGGGTTTAACCATGGTTCCCGGCGTTTTGTACTTCGCCAGATACTGTGGCTGGAAAATACACATCCGGATGGTGTTACGGTATTCGCCATTAATAAAGAATTCGTGGATCAACTCGCCTTCAATATCAAATCCCAGCTTGCTGTAGATATGAATCGCCTTCTCATTCTCTTTATCGACAATCAGATACAGCTTGTAGAGATTCAGCACGGAAAAGCCGTAATCCATCGCCAGCCTCGCCGCCTGACTGGCTAAGCCTTTGCCCTGATGAGCCGGGTCGATAATGATCTGAAATTCCGCGCGGCGGTGAATATGGTTGATCTCCACCAGCTCGACCAGGCCGACCCTTATGTCGTCGTTCTCCACGACAAAACGCCGTTCACTCTGATCATGTATATGTTTGTCGTAAAGATCAGACAGTTCAACAAAAGCCTCGTAAGGCTCCTCAAACCAGTAACGCATCACGCTGGCATTGTTATCCAGCTGATGCACAAAATGAAGGTCCTCACGCTCCAGCGGGCGAAGCTTTACCTGACCTGAAGTGGGCATAACGGCATCCTTATCAAAGACATTTGCAGGGAGTATAGCGCTAAACCGTAATCTCCCTGCAACCACTGCTTACCAGAAGCCGAGCACTTTCCACCAGCTGCTGCCGATAATTAACCAGATTGGGATCACCACCAGGCTCAGCAGAAAACCAATTTTCCACCAGGTGGCCAGCGGAATGTAGTTACAGCCAAACAGAATCGGCGCCGGGCCGCCAGAGTAGTGGGTGGTCGCCATATACAGGTTACTGAACATGCCGAAGACCAGCACGGTTAACATTGGCGGCGCGCCAGCCGCAATGGCAATCGAAACAAAAATGGCGTACATGGCGCTGATATGCGCAATGGCGCTGGCCATCATATAGTGGGTGTAATAGTAAGCCAGCAGCAGGATGCCAAGCATCGGCAGCCAGTGCATACCCTGCACATAGCCGGCAATCAGGCCGCCAAACCATGAGATAAAACCCAGTTTATTCAGCTGGTTTGCCAGCGTCAGCAGTACGGCGAACCAGACCACGGTATGCCAGGCCTCTTTCTCGCCAGTCACATCGTCCCAGGTTAAGGCGCCGGTGAGCAGCAGCACGCTGAGGCCAAGGAAGGCGGTCAGGGTAGCGTTAATCTGCAATGAAGAACCGGCAACCCACAGTCCTACCAGACCAAGGAACACGCACAGGACAATCCACTCGTTGCGGCTCAGCTTGCCCATTTCGCGCAGCTTTTCAGCGGCAATATGACGCATTTCTGGCGTACGTTTTAATTCTGGCGGATAGAAGCGATACAGCAGTAACGGAATTACCGCCAGTGAGATCAGGCCTGGCACGATGGCAGCTATCGCCCAGTCGGTCCAGGTGATGGTTAAACCCATGCCACCCGCCAGTTTCGCCACCATCGGGTTACCGGCCATTGAGGTAAGGAACATGGCGCAGGTGATGGCGTTACACTGGAACACACACTGGACTAAAAAGGCGCCAATTTTGCGCTCAGTGCCGCGTTCCGGAGTCGATTCATAGGCTTCAGCAATTGAGCGAAACAGCGGGGTGATAATGCCGCCGCAGCGTGCGGAAGTGGAGGGCATCGCCGGCGCAAAAATCAGGTCGGTCAGCACCAGGCCATAGGCCAGCCCGAGAGTGTTGTGTCCCAGCAGGCGAATAAACAGATAACCAACGCGTTTACCAAAACCGGTTTTGATAAAGCCGCGTGAAATAAAGAAGGCGCAGGCAATCATCCAGATAGTGGAGTCAGCAAAACCAGCCAGCACAGCATCAACACTCAGTAAACCGCAGGCGGCGACTACCGTTAAGCTGAAGATCGCCATTGCGCCCAGTGGGTAAGGCGAAAGGATCAGTCCGACCACCGTCGCGGTGAAAATTGCCAGCAGATGCCAGGCTTCAGGTTTTACTCCTTGCGGAACCGGACTCAGCCAGATCCCGGCGCCAATTAACAAAATAAGTAACAGTTTCCCCAGACGCGTTCTAAAAATTGCCATCATCTATTTCCCGTCGCATATACAGCATGATATGTCAGCGGTCGGCATCATTTTTGATCTGATATCGACTCTGCATAAACTTTAACGTGCTGATGTATCGCGGTTATTGATGCAAATCATCCCGGCGGGGGAGTTCCACAAAATAGTGCTGACTACCCGCCCGCAACGCGATGATGTTTTTAAGCGATTAACAGAAGCGCTATCAGGCGTTAACGATCTCCTCCGCCAGCAAACTGGCACGCTGCAACGCCTGAGGATTATCGACCCTGAGCCAGGGACGACCCGCCGTATCGATCCAGGCGGTGGAGAACAGCTCGCAGGCGCGGCCAAAAATGGTATAAAGCTGAACCTCGCCTTCGTAGGGTTGGATCGCCAGTTGCTCAACGACAAAACGGCGCGCCGCGGTGCTCAGTTTCACCAGCGCAATAAATTCTCCGGGCGCATCATCGGTCAGGAAGCTTACCTTTGCCACGGTTTCCGTCTGCGGTTCAGGCATCAGTTTTCGCAGATTGCTGGCCGCAGGTTTTCGGGCGGAGTCAATCGCCACACAAATCTCCGCCGGGTGATTTTTCACGTCTTTTAGCAAAGACGGAGGAACCAGCAAATTGCTCTCATAATAGATTACTGGCTCGTCATGCATGCTGAGCATCAGCCAGGCGCTCCAGTCGAGATTTAATGTGTGATACAACGGATTATTCAGCAAGACAAAATGGCTGTGTGGCAGTGAGTCAAACAAAATGCGTGCGCATTCAGCTGCATCATGCCCAAGGATAAAGGTTTTATGACCAATACCGGCGCGTTCAAAAATGGTGAGCTGGTAATCAATCATGCGATATTTTCCTGAGATCACACCGGTTGGCTGTAGTGATGTCGTCAGCGGTAAATGGCGATGGCCGGAGGCCGCCATAAGACAAGCAAGGCGCATTGGTAATCTCCTTTTCAACGCGCGCGGGTTAAAATGGCACCCGATTATTTTTCTCAACCTGAGGGCATTTGACTCAGGTGGTTAAGCTGTTGCTGATAAGTACAGTCCTGTACCGCAACCAGCAGGTCATCAATATCACTCAGGCTAATCTCTCCCTGAACACCGATGCGAAAAGTGTCAGCGCCATTGCTGATAATGCTAAGAACCAGCTGGCGTGGCAGCAGGCACTCATTCAGTTTGCTGGTGGCGAAGTGCTGACCGCTACGTCCGACAAGCGTAACAAACAGGGGCGCGCAGTGCTGCGGCTCGATCAGTGGCTGGAACCCTAAAGCAGCCATTCCCTTCAGCAAATGAATCATGCGCTGGCAGTAAAGCTGAAAGCGAGCTTCCCGCCCCCCTTGCTGGCGGTAGTCGTCAATGGCCTGCTTTAACGACAGCATAATCTGTAAGGGAGGCGTGAAGCGCCACTGGCCATCGGATTTTAGCGCACGGTATTGTGCTTTTAAATCAAGACTAAAGGTGCGCGGCGGTGTTTTTTGCGCCAGTTCATTTTTACAGACCAGCACAAACGCCATTCCCGGCGCACCGTGCAGACACTGGCTGGCGGAGAGAGCCACCGCCGCCAGCGCCGGAGAGGAGAAATTCAGCGGCAATACGCCGAAAGTGCTGATCACATCCACCATTAACCGGCAGCCATACTGAACCGCCAGACGGGAAAGGCCATCAATATCGTTTTTCACCCCCAGAATAGCCTCGAAGTGGACGGCGGCGAGATGCGTGATGGAGTTATCCTGATCAAGCGCCGCCGCCACCTGGGTCAGATCGATGCCGCAGCATGCATCCAGTTTTAATAACGAGTAACGGATATGATGAATATGACAAATTTCCGCCATCCGGCTGGCGGAAACGCCATTCTCCACAATTAACAGATGGTCGGTCTGGGAAAGTAGCGAACAAAGCATCGCTTCCACCGCAAAGGTGCCGCTGCCCTGCAGAGGGATAGCACTCCAGTGATTGTTACAACCCGCAATCTCCAGCACCGCTTTACGCAACTGAATACTGAGGGTTTTAGCCAGATCCTGCTGTGTGGACGGTACGCTATCTGCTGTCGCAGGTTGCGCGCAATGTTGTTTACTGTTTACCGCTATGTTGAGATTACTCGGTTGGGGATGTCCCTGAATATTCATGAGTCTGTTCTCAGTTGTGTTGTTGCAATAAATGGGTTTCAGCCGAAAGCCTGAAAAAAGCTACGGTTAATGTCGCAGAGCAATATCCCTGCTTTGACTGATGCCGATAGAATGAGATAGCAGTATTTATCGACAAAAGCCGCATAATATCGTCATGCGCCAGATCATCTGGTGCAAAACTAAAGGCATAACCCTAGTTGGTATAAAAAGAGTTTCAGTTTTTATGGTGTGAATAAAATAAATTCTTTGAATATTATTTTATTTATAATGATTTATATAGAATGTAGTTGCGGTAATTATTGATAGTGTTAATTACCTTGTTTGCATCAATCCTGAACGGGCTAAAGTGTTGGTAGCAGGTTGTGTGATATTTTCTTCCTCAAGGTAGAAGAAAAAAACGGGTAAGGCCCGGGCGCTGTATCTTGCCTGTTGCCATAGCCATCAGCAGAAAAAATAGTTAAACTACGAAGTGTGCAATTATATTTATCTGAATTGATTGCACGATGGCTTGCGCCAAAACGTATTGCGTTAAGATTAACTAAACCTTCCATGATTCAATTCCTGAAGCTCTGATGGAAAAATAAATTAAAGTAAACAGATCTGTTTTTCAATGGAAATATTAATATTTTGCTAGTTCTCAGTCTATCTTATTGATTTGTATTGATTGGACATGATCTGGACAGCTTTTCTTTTTGAACGCTGTCACAATTGTAATTGCAACTGATACTGGCTGGTTTGTTGACACGCAGCCAAAATGGCAGATATCTGATAAATATTAATAATGTGTTTTGTGATTCTGCTTAATCTGATGAAAACGGTCAGTCATCGACGGGGACAACCGCCGTTGAGCCTTTGGCAGGCGGCAGTATCAGAGGCAGGGCGGGCAGATTACAGAGGTATCCCTTCGGACTCCAGAATAGTTTTTGCCGTTGACCAGGCAATTAATGCCGGAGAGTATTCATTTTGCTGACGCCACGTGAGCTCTGCGCTAATTGAACCATCAACTAAGATGATAAAGGTATAAGCAATACGATGTGCTCTCTCGCCTTTTACCACGGGATATAATATCGTCAGTAATATCTGAATCAGGCTGTTTTTCAGGCTTTGATTCATTTCAATAATCGCATTGGAATTATAACCCAGCTCTGCAATAGAATGGCTCAGCATGCAGCCGCGAAAATTAACACTTTTAAACCAGTAATGATAATAGTTGAAAAAAGAAAATAACTGATCTTTCGGTGTTAACTGATTTTCGGTGATCAGACGGATGTTGTTAAGAAAATCTTCTTTGCACCGGCGCAGAACCTCAATGATAAGTCGTTCCTTCGAGGGGAAGTTGCGGTAGAGCGTTAATTTAGACACGCCGGCGCTGGCGGCAATCTTATCCACGCCTACCGAGTGAAATCCCTCCCGGTTAAATAATAGAGTGGCGGCGTTGATGATGGTCTCTTTTTTTTTCGACATGTTTAACACTTTAAAAAATATTGATTTTGATTAAGAGTAGCATGGATGCTATTTTTTTCAAATAATGCTTATGTGTAATGAGTTTTAATTTAAATGAATTTATCAACCTGTCTGTGGTTGTTTTGTTTTTTTTGATGTTGTGTTTTTCGCTCATGGCAGAATTGCGTGCTACCTTTCAATTTACACACTGTCGCATTCATTTTTAATAACCCGGGTTAAACATAAAATGTATCGCCGGAATTAAATAAAGTGGTAATTACTCTGGTTGAAATATGTTATCAGAATCTGTACACAAAAGGCGGCGACCAGCGGATAGTGATGTGAAGATGTGACAAAGGCCACGCGCGCATCCTGCGCCAGCCGACGTCCGGCATGCCTTCAGCATCCACCGGTACTCTGATCATCCGCTTATCGCGGCAGGCGCTGTCGAATGTGGCGGTAATGCCCGGATAAGCGGATCTTCCACCCAGGCGGATTCACCGGCATCCAGCAAAATTTGCGTGGCAAGATACAGCCCTTGTTGGGTGCTGGCAGTGATAATCATCTGTTCAGCCGTGCAATATACCGAGCGTGATTTACGCACATATTCGGCGATTGCCACGCGTAATGGCAGCGCCCTGGCGGCTGTTGGCTGCGGTGCGGGGGCTGGTGATCTTCTCTGCGGGTGATGCCTGTATTTCGCCTGGCAGGTACCCGAGTAAGCAGGAGCCTCATCAGCAGGCGCCAACCTGGAATTGGCGAGGCTATATTAGCGCAGCTGAATGCTGAGTAGTAACGATTAATTCGTCCGCGATGGCTTAGTGCGGGATAGTCTTAGAAAATACGTTAACAATAATTACGCCAATAATAATAAAGGCCAGACCAATAATGCCCGCAAGATCAATTTTCTGGCCATTTAACAGCCAGGCCGCCAGCGAAATCAGCACAATACCAACGCCAGACCAAATCGCGTAAGCGATGCCGGTTGGAATATGTTGCAGCGTCAGGGAGAGGCAGTAGAACGCGACGGCATAACATGCCAGCGTAGCAACGCCATATACGGGGCGGGTAAAGCCCTCGGAATACTTGAGTAATGTCGTGCCAACAACTTCAAACAAGATAGCGATAAAGAGTTGTAGATAGATAAGATTCATTTTTTTCAATCCGGGGTGGATGATTTTTTGTATAATAACCAATGCGTTTTAATTAGTCAGCATATTAATAAAGATAAAACTTATTGATTGATTAGTTATTAAATATTTTAAAGTTAAATATAATAATGTTCGGTAATATGATTGATCTGCAGATACTCACGCAAGGTTATTTTTTCTTTAAAAACATATGGTTGATTCTCCCCGCTTCGGATTGTTTCTGGCTGGCGTTATCGCATACACTTCTGCAAGCTATCTTTTGATTGTTTACAACAGGAGTAGGGTCAATGAGTAACAAGTTTCCGCAGCATTTCTTATGGGGTGGGGCGACGGCCGCCAACCAGGTCGAAGGGGCGTATAACGAAGAGGGGAAAGGACTGTCGATTGCTGATGCTTTTCCCGGTGGCAAGCAGCGCTTAAAAATTGTCGCCTCACCTGACTTTGATTTCACTGTCGACCCGAACAAGTATACCTACCCGAACCACAAAGGCATTGATCACTACCACCGTTTTAAACAGGATATCGCGCTGTTCGCCGAAATGGGCTTCAAATGTTACCGCTTCTCTGTTGCCTGGACGCGTATTTACCCGAACGGTGTCGAGCAGACGCCAAACGAGGCGGGACTGGCTCACTATCAGCAGGTGATTGACGAGTGTCTGGCACACGGCATTGAACCGGTGATTACGATCTCCCACTATGAGATGCCGCTTAAGCTGGCGACTGAATATGGCGGCTGGAAAAACCGCGAACTGGTTGGTTTTTTTGAGCGTTTTGCCCGCACGGTGATTGAACGTTTCGGTAAGCAGGTCAAATACTGGATGACCTTTAACGAGATTAACAGTGCGGTTCATTTTCCGATTATGAGCCAGGGCTTGACGGTAAAAACCGGTGCGCTGGATCCTCAGGCTAAATTCCAGGCGTGGCATAACCAGTTTGTCGCCAGCAGCACCGCGGTGAAAATTGCCCATGAGTTTAATCCGCAGATCCAGATTGGCTGCATGATTATTTACGCCACCACCTATGGCTATGATTGTAATCCGCTGAATCAGCTTAAAGCATTGCAGGATAATCAGGCATTTAACCTCTACTGTGCCGATGTGCAGGTCGGGGGTAAATATCCGTACTACGCGAAAAGCCTGTGGCGGAAACTTGGGGTGGAACTGGCTATCGAGCCGGGTGATCTGGCGCTGTTTGCCCAGCATCCGGTGGACTATATTGGCTTCAGCTATTACATGTCTTCCACGGTTAATGAAACCAACCCGGATGCCGGTAGCACTGAAGGTAACCTGCTGGGCGGCGTGCGTAACCCGTTCCTCGAAGCCAGCGACTGGGGATGGGAAATTGACCCGGTTGGCCTGCGTATTGCGCTGAACCAGCTGTATGACCGTTATCAGAAACCGCTGTTTATTGTGGAAAACGGCCTGGGCGCAATTGATACGCCGGATGAGAACTTCGTTATCGTCGACGATTACCGCATTAATTATCTGCGCAAACATATCGAAGCGATGGCTGATGCGATTGCCGATGGCGTTGATCTGATGGGGTATACGCCGTGGGGTTGTATTGACGTGGTCAGTATGTCGACTGGTGAGATGTCCAAGCGCTACGGTTTTATTTATGTCGATCTGGATGACACCATTTCCGGCACCGGCAACCGCTATAAGAAGAAATCATTTAGCTGGTATCAGCGGGTGATTGCTTCAAATGGTGAAGAGCTAAGTTAACTGCCGCGCATCGACAACAATGGCATTTGCTGAAACTGGCGATGCCATTGTTATTCCTGAGCTGAGGCTGCCAGGGTTTGTATCCCATTGATCACCAGTTCCCGCTTTTCATTCTTGCACGTGGCAACATAGACATCGATATTCAGTGTTTGCGCCGCCTCGTCTGTCAGCTGCCGATAGCATAATCCCTGCTGGTTAAAGCTGCACATGGAACGCGGCAGAAGGGCGATGCCTTTACCTCTGGCAATACCGGAGAGCAGAACCAGAGAGTCTTCAGGCTCCCTGACTCTTTTGAAAGTAAACGGCAGCTGCTGAAAGTAACCTTCACATTTATCATAGAACACTGGATTCGCATGGCGGGGAAACCAGAACAGTGGCAGGTCCGCGACATCGGCGAGGGAGACTTTCTCTTGTAAACTGCTGCGATGAGAGGATGGCATGGCGAGCAGCAGAGGTTCGCGATAAATCCAGTGGAAGTTGAAATCGAGTTCGCTGTGCAGGCTTATTTCGCCAGTGATGACCATATCCATCTGACCTTTAGCGAGGGATTGCAGAAGCTGACTGGAGGTCTGATTCTGTATATCAATCTCTTCCTCCCCGATCATTTTTTTAATTTTATCATTCACAAGCGGAATATTATTAAAGTTCAGCGTGCGGGTCAGGCCGATCCGCAGCTGGCTGTGCTTTTCACTTATTTCACTGATAAATACGGTAAGATCATTAATCAGCTGACTCGCCTTCGCCACCAGTTTAATACCGGCCCCTGTCAGACGTACTTCGTGGGTATTACGGATAAAAAGCTCACAGCCCAGCAACGCTTCCAGTGATTTTATTTGTCGGGTTAATGGCGGTTGCGTCATGCTTAGCCGTTCGGCCGCTTTTCTGAAGTTAAGCTCCTCAGCGACCAACAGAAAGCATTGCAACTGTTTGATGCCGGGTAACTTATTATTAATGTTGTCCACTATGTCTCCGCACCTGTTATCTGGCTGTGTGAGCTGCTATTCCTCGCCAGGGAACTCTATCTTAATTGCCAGTGATTGTAAATTAATCAATGAGTTAGATGTTTATTCGGGAAAAGAAACCGCCACCTTGATGGCGGTCTGTATGCAGCCAACAACGTTAAACATTAATGCCTTTCATGCCCTCATCGGTATACCTGCTGCCTTTAATGATGATGTCGCTTTGCATATTATCCAGTACGGTAAGATCCGAGGCATCTAGCCGGATATTTGCAGCGGCAGCATTCTCTGCCAGATATTTATCGTTTTTGGTGCCCGGAATAGGTACAGTCTTTTCATATTGCGCCAGTAACCATGCCAGCGCAATCTGACCATAAGTACACTGGTATTTATCCGTTAGCGGTGTAATAGCATTCAACAGCTGACGATTGTGATCGATATTCTGCTGCTGGAAACGTGCATTATTTTTGCGAAAATCACCATCGGCGAAATCGGTGTTGTTCAGATATTTTCCAGTCAGAAATCCACGACCCAGTGGGGAATAAGGCACCAGCCCAATTCCCAGTGATTTCACCACAGGCAAAATGGTCGCTTCAATATCACGCGTCCACAGTGAATATTCCGTTTGCAGCGCCGTAACCGGAAATACCGCGTGGGCTTTTTGCAAGGTTGCAGCAGAGACTTCACACAAGCCGATATGACCGATTTTCCCCTCCTGCACCAGTCGGGATAAACAGTGCATGCTCTCTTCAATATCTGCATTTTTATCAACACGGTGAAGATAAAACAGATCGATTTTTTCCACGCCGAGTCGTTGCAACGATTCGTGGCAGCTACGTACAATATAGTCCGGATGATTATTTATTTTTCTGGCATAGGCCGCATCAGGATTACGTTCGATGCCACATTTGGTCGCTATTTTAAATTGCTGCCGCGTTTGATTATCCAGTTTTGCTAAAAAATGGCCGATAAGCCGCTCATTATGACCACGGCCATACTGGTCAGCAGTATCAATAAAATTAATGCCGTGCTCAATAAGTTTACTTAATAATTTTAATGACGTGTTGTCGTCAGTGTCGCCATAAAATTCACTCAACCCCATGGCGCCGTAGCCGATAGTGCTGACGTTCAGATCCAGTGAAAGATGTCTTGTATGCATAGCCCCTCCATAAGTGAATACGCAGTGTTGCATGGTTGGGCGTGCAGCTGAATTTCAAGATGGGTGATACGATTTTGGTATCGCCAGCGGCAGGCTGACAGAAGATCCCGCAGTCTGCCGATATATGGCCTATGGCGCCGACGATTTCACCTTCAGCATACCTGTCGCCAGATATTTAAACGCTTCAATCGCTTTTGGCAAGGTTATTTGCGGATCTTCACTTACGGCAACCCACTGGGCGGCATTGAGGGCAGCGCCGTTGAGCAGTCGGGCAGCGGCTTCCACATCGACAGGTTGCAGAATATTGTTTGCTGCAAGGGCTGTGAGCGCCAGCTTAGTTTCATGCAGGCAGACATTCTGGCTGGGCCACTGCGAGGGGTCGCCGAGAAACGCCGGACCATCCAGTAGCACAATGCGTTGAATTTCAGGGTCTGTAGCCAGTTCAATGTAAGCGGTTCCCTGAGCGAGCAGTTGTTCCCAGCCATCTTCGTATTGGGCTGCTGCATCTTGCGCGCGTGCGGCCATCTCCCCATCAACCTGAGCAACGACGGCGGCCAGCAGTCCTTTTTTATCACCAAAATTGTGATAAAGCGCTCCGCGGGTCAGACCAGCCTGCGCAGTAAGCTCATCCATTGACGCGGCAGCGAAACCCTTCTCAGCAAAGGCTTTGCGCGCCGCAGAGATCAATTTTATACGATTCTCTTCCATTGTTTCAGCACGGCGTTTTGCCACTACGGTTTTCTCCTATTTCACATACATTGCGTATCTTATTTGACATGCGCAGTGTATGTGAGTTTGATTGACATACGCCGAGTATATCAAATTTTGACGCGGCGAGTGAAATCACCATCGAACTTTTAGCCATTAAGGGGACAACCTGTGACGCAACGTGATGCCGTATTTCCCGCAGGCCGCCATGCACTGTATGAACAGCATGGCTATTCAGCTGCCATCCGCTCCGGCGATTTGCTGTTTGTTTCTGGTCAGGTAGGTAGCCATAGCGACGGTTCTCCTGAGCCGAATTTTGCCCGTCAGGTCAGGCTTGCATTTGAAAACCTCAATGCCACGCTGGCGGCGGCAGGCTGTACTTTTGACGATATCGTTGATGTGACCTCATTCCACACCGATCCGGAAAATCAGTTTGCGACGGTAATGGCGGTAAAAAACGAGGTATTCAGTCAACCACCCTATCCTAACTGGACAGCTGTCGGCGTAAACTGGCTGGCAGGTTTTGATTTTGAAATCAAGGTGATTGCTCGTATACCGGCTGGTGGCGGGAGCGTTTAGGCCAGGGCTGGAGGTAAGGGCACAGGCCGCTGGCGGGTCTGTGCCGAATGGACTCAGCGTAATTCCGGCATTTATTCTTCGTCGCGTTCTTTGGCTGCCCGCTGACGCTCGTAAAACTCATCTTCGGCTGCAATGATTTCATCCATCAGTGAATCGACATCCACTTCGTGGGCCTCTTCGACGAACAGACCGGTTAGCGGTGTTTCTGGTGTTAATTTTCCGTCTTCATATAACATCCAGATTTCTTTCGCATAACGTGTTTGCAGTAGTTGCGGAGCGAACTGGCCATAGTAAGCGGTTATGTTATTAACATCTCGTTCAAACATGGATTCCGCAAGGTTGTTAGCGGCGGCATCTACCGCTTGTGGCAAGTCGATAATGACCGGTCCTTGCGCATCAAGCAGCACGTTGAACTCCGATAAATCCCCGTGGACAATACCTGCACACAACATGCGCACGATATTGCGGATCATCGTATCAAAATCAGCAACGGCGTTTTCTTCTGCCAGGGTTACATCGCTAAGACGTGGAGCAACCATGCCTTCTGCATCAGTGACCAGCTCCATCAATAATACGCCATCAATACACATATAGGGTTGTGGTACGCGCACCCCGGCGTCAGCAAGACGGAACAACGCATCGACCTCCGCCATTTGCCAGGACTCTTCTTGTTGCTTGCGTCCGAACTTTGAGCCTTTTTGCATGGCGCGGGAATTACGAGAATTACGGACTTTACGTCCTTCCTGGTACTGCACGGCCTGCTTAAAACTACGTTGCATGGCTTCTTTATACACTTTGGCGCACTGGATCGTGTCACCACATAAAACGGTGTAAACGTCAGCTTCTTTGCCGCTTTTCAGTCGCTGAAGCACTTCGTCTATCAGGCCATCATCGACCAGAGGTTGGATTCGGTTTGGGATTTTCATGCGGCTTTATACCTTATTTCAGCCGCTTTTCGTATCAATAACAAAGACGGCGATACTGGAAAAAATGGCAGAGTCTGCATCTGGATTTCAATTTTACCGAAAAAACACTTCTGTTTGGGGTTTATCCTTCACATTGTTCATCTTTGATCTTTAACACAATGAGTTATGCGATGGCGAATAAATGCAGGATGAAGGAGGTTATTCACTATCGGAGAAGCAGAGAGGGTAAAAATCCACTTTGCAGGTTCAGGTTAGTGAGATTGCTGTGAGCGATTCTGGTAGCGCAGCATAGGGAGTCTGTATCGGTACCATAGCCTTCCTATGGTACGGTGACCTGCCATGCTTTACCGAGTCGTCCGCCTTCAGCAATCATGCGTCTACCTTACCCCAAATCATAGGCTTCCGGGATTAACCGTTTAAACCACGCATGGTTCTGACGTTCTGCCAGCCACAGGAAGAGGCGTTTTACTTTGACCCTGTTGCAGGCTTTAAGCACAACATCCAGTGTACGCGGTGACAGGTTATGTAAACTCTGCATTAGTTCATCGGCATGCTCAAAGCTTATCGTTTTTGGAACTTCTGCCAGAGCTTCCAGGATGGCCTTTTCAGGACAGGAAAAGGTAACCGGCGGTAGTCCTTCTCGCCATGTTTCCTGACACAGAAATCGGGCATCGTTCATTATTATTTCTGGCCACAGTCGGCGCGTTCCATGCCATTCAAATTGAGCATGAACGGGAACCCTGCGTAACCATGTGGGTAATTGTCGGTGGCAGTAATCTCCTTGGGTTTATTCTCCCATAGCTAAACTTTAAATTATTACCTTGTAATTTCCTGGTCAGTGAGCGGTATATTGTGAACACGGCCATCTGAAAACTCCAGACCAGTTACAACACTTCTGCGCGAATCTTTGTCGCTTTTAGAAGCGAGAATATACTGGACGATGAACTGCCCTTCTTCAGGAAACTGATGAAACGAAGGGGGAATACATAACTTGCCATTTTGTATGGCCAGGTCAGGCATATCGGTGACTGACAGATTTTTTGGTGGGGTTCCCCTTGGATTTATGGCAATAAGCGTGGGCTGGTAGTCTTCCGCATCCGGAACCAGAAAGCATATATCGCTTCCGACCTTGTTGACAGTGGTTGTTTCGTCAGCCTTTAATCTGTCCCCTGAACCGGGACAACCAGTCAGAGCAAACAGAGATGAGAGCAGTAAAAGAGAGTGCAATTTAATATTGGTTTTCATCATCAGCCCCGTGGGAAATAACGCATTGTTTGCTCGTACTGCTGCCGGATGACAGCCTCTGTGATATCGCCATCAAAGGTGATGTTCGCGTTGCCATACATGGCTAAGTTCGTGAATGAAGAGATGTTTGGAAGGGAAATCTGCTACCGAAAAATCATTCTGATACCAGGAGCGGAAATATAACTCCCCGTTTGGGGTCATCGCGGTATCTTTATTTTGTAAACCGAAGGGGGGGGGGGGGAACTGTCGTGGTGGATCCAAACCTTATGGTACTGGATTGAATTTTCAAAAACGGTTCTGGCTAGCTTGATTTCACCCTGCGTAAGCAGTCGCAGACTGCCTTCATTTTGCTCATCCATGCTCGACTCCATTTCGCATTTTTATCCGCGTTCAGGCACCTTAACGGGAGGCTGTCAAGATGTAGTAGCAAAGCGGCGTGATTCGTTTATCGAGATTTATATTAGATTACATATGGTTAATTAGGGCCATTGTAAGTTAACTGCCTTTGTCTCGCAAATCACCTGATCTTCAGCCGTAGTGTCAACAACGGATAGAAAGTGTGAGTTCGTCTCCCGGAGCCTTGTTGTTAGCAGAAGTGGAATAGTGACCACCTCAGCAGAGTAAGTTTCTCCGCACGTAATTGCCGTGCAATAACGGTCGCCGGGATTTTATCGGGATGCGCATCGCTGATCCGCTTAGAGATATAATCACGGTATTCATCGAGCCGGGATGATGATGACGGGTGTGGTGAATACTGCGGCTTTTCAGATTTAGCTTTCAGAGGGCTGGCGGACAGTATTGCGCGAAATACCAAGTTCCCTGGGCTGGCGGAGTGTGAATTTGGCTGGTATGTGGTTGGTTTTGCGGGGGAAGGCGCGATTTTGATTTTTGGGTGTAGGCCTAAAGGGTGACCTATGTGTAAAGGGTAGGGGGATTTCAGGCCGGACTTGCGTCAGTGGCGGCATATCTCTGGAGTGAGAACTCGCTGACTCAATGTTATTCGCCAGTTTAAAATTTTTACTATAAAAGTAGTATACATACGAAAATCGGGTAAAAAATAAACTCGCTGGTAAGCACTTTTCTGTCGAAGTGATGTTCATATCCTATGGCTGGTAAAAAGAGCTATAGCCTTAATTTACAATAGCACCAGAAGAAAAGTCACTGACTTAAATCGATTGGCACAGATGTGGTCAGAAGAGTTGAACATCAAATGAAACTACATGACAACAAGGAAGTCCATCATGAGCTTATCCAAGTGTTCGCAGACCAGCAATCTGTGTACCAATTATCATTCCGTCTTTAATTAGTTGACTGATGCAGATGAAATTTCTGAAAAAATCAGTATAGGTCAGCCCGTGTATGCATTATATTGGACGAAAAGCGCATGGCTTGCAGTACTGCGTTTTCATTAGAATGAGTACCTCTTAATTGAGATATTTCAAAACCGTCGTATAAACCGGCTAACTCATAGAGTCCAGAACAATGCTCTGCCTTCAATTCCTGATTACAATCATTGCATAGAGTAACCAAGTTTCGATAGCTGGTTTCGCCACCTCTGGAGTATGGAACAACATGCTGTAACGTCAGGTTTTGCGTTTTTGAACAAATAACACATTTATTGTTATCTCGTTCTAAGATTCTTTTTTTAAATTTACCTCTAAATGTTCTTTTTCGAACTGAGGGCGAAGAAATACTAACATCAGTGAATGACCCAAAGGGGGAATGTATACATTTTCTTTTTCTCAGCCAGTGAGGGATGAATTCTCTTGCAAAGTCAACGTCAACTAAACCCCACCCCTGAAGGCAAGTCCATTCATAAAAAGCTTTTTCATTTTTAATTAAATTACAATGTTGTCCCATTTCCAATACTGCTTTAACAAATCTTTCATTTATTACAATTGAGGGTGTGCGAAATTCTAACCCCTCATCGTCGGGAACTGAACCTAATGTATAAGTAGAGAAATAACAATAACCGCCACAGACCAATCTAAGATCAAAAGCGTATGAGCTTTTCAATAGGTATTCCTTGTTTTTTTAGGTTATTCAGATGGACATTTTAGTTGCATACGCTGAATTCAACGTCTGACCGTCTCTAACGCTCCACGTGCTTTGATTAGTTTTAAAGCTTGGCCGAGCGTGCGCGCCTTCATCTCTTGCACAGGGATGTTTTAAAGCCGTGAATATACGTCTTTTACCTGAGAACGCCATTGTCTTTAGCAGAATCAGTCGTGACGTTTTTATCTTCAACAAGAACCATTGCTGAGTAATGTTGACGAATATGAATTTAAAAGGCAGGCCAAGAATGTTATGGCCTAAATTAGTTAAAGTAACATTTTTATCGGATAGTCAGTTGTTTGTCCATAATAATTTTAAAATGTTAGCCTAAGGAATTGACAAATTTGGTGTTAACCATGTACATGATTTTTGAGAATAATAAAGTGGAATCCTGACTAATGTGGCTCATGTGTAATGATTGCACAGGTGAGTATGATCAATGTTATGTGAAAGATCTTTTGCTTATAGCTAGGGTAAAAAAGTGTCGGAAAAATCATTAAAACCTGTCATAGAGTATTAGCTGGTAATCACTCTGATAGGTTCTTTTTCAGCTGAAAACTCCCTTTGAGTAACAACGATAAAATACTTAATGATTGATTTTATTTATTTTTATTATCTTTTTCGCCACTTCAATCAGGAGCGGTACATACTCAAAAGCTGGAGGGTAAGATTAATCGAAATGTAAGTATCCCGATAAAACGGTCCATTCACTTTTAGAGATCTTCCGACATACTGATTATGTCCTCTGAGGAGATCGCCATGCGTAAAGCCCGATTCACCGAACACCAGATCATTGCCGTTCTGAAGTCTGTCGAAGCCGGACGTACCGTTAAGGACGTCTGCCGCGAAGCGGCAATATCCGAAGCCAGCTATTACAACTGGAAAGCAAAGTACGGCGGAATGGAGGCTTCAGATATCAAAAAGATGAAAGATCTTGAAGACGAGAATCGTCGCCTGAAGCAGATGTTCGCCGACCTGAGTCTGGAATGCCGGGCGCTGAAGGACGTTATCGAAAAAAAGCTCTAAAACCAGCGATAAAGCGGGAGCTTGTCAGCTATCTGACTGCACAATTTTCCATGAGCATCCGCCAGGCATGCAGGACAGTATCGCTGAGCAGGACGGTGTATTTTTATCAGCCCGATACCCGGCGTGATGAACCGGTGATCCTGGCGCTGACTGAACTGGCAGAACGCTATCCGCGATACGGATTTAAGAAGCTTTTTCAGGTACTTCGCAGGCAGGGTAACGCCTGGAATCATAAGCGTGTTCACCGGATTTACTGCCTGCTGAAACTCAATTTTCGCCGCAAGGGGAAACAACGTCTTCCGGTGCGCAATCCGGCTCCTCTGGCAACGCCGGAAGCACTCAACCAGAGCTGGTCGATTGATTTTATGCACGACGCGCTGACATGTGGGCGACGTTTTCGGACTTTCAACGTCGTGGATGATTTTAACCGTGAGGCTCTGGCCATAGAAATTGACCTGAATATCCCGGCGCAGCGGGTTGTGCGGGTGCTGGACAGGATAGTGGCAAACCGTGGATATCCGCTGAAGATGCGGATGGATAACGGCCCGGAGCTGATATCACTGGCTCTGGCACAATGGGCTGAGGACCATGGCGTGATGCTGGAATTTATCAGGCCAGGCAAACCGACACAGAATGCCTTTATCGAACGCTTTAACCGGACGTACCGGACAGAAATCCTGGATTTTTATCTGTTCAGAACGCTGAATGAAGCACGGGAAATCACAGAGCGCTGGCTGACGGAATACAACAGCGAGCGGCCTCATGAATCCCTGAATAACCTGACGCCGGAAGAATACCGGCTGATGGCTGAAAAACCGGAACTCTCAAAAAGTGTGTGGAACTAAAACAGGTATGCTTACAGAAACACCCCTTATATGGTCATAAAGACTGTAGAAGTAGTTTCTGAACGTTATTATTAAAAGTACTGCCAATTGATTACAGGCTGGAGTTCACAGGGCTTTGAAATTTTAACGTAATTTGGATTTTTTCATTGACGTTAAAGTCCAAAAAAGTGGTGAAGAGCAAAAAAAATAGGATTTATCTCAATTGCGTTGACTTCTAAAAAATATTCGTATAAGAATGTAGTAATTCAACCTTAAAACCATCTTAACTATGAAATGTAGATTATCTATTTATCTTGTTAAAAAGGGGTTTACTCAAGATAGTCAGATTATAGATCTTGAGCACATGAAATCAGGGAAAAAAATTCACATCCCAAATACAGAGTCTACTTTATATATTAATCAATCCAAGCCAGCTAAATATGCTGAATGGATTGATTATATCTTATTCTCACAATCAGAGCTATCTTTAGAAGATTTTTCAAAGTCACAAAGTGAATCTGCAATTATTGTTTGTCGACTTGATGATAATATATTTTTGATTCCTTTCGGTGGTGGTCATCACAAAATAAGAAAAGATCTTATTGAAAGAGATTTTGGTCTTAGAGTAACTTTAAACTCTGTGGATCCAGAAAAACTAAGGAGTCTTGATAAAAGTAACTATCAAGATAACCCTCTCAATACCAGAAATCAAAGTACGAAGGAAGTTGATATACTATCTTTAAATATTGACTCAGAGCTGGAAATACTTTCCACTTTGACGGGGAAGTCAAATTCACCTTTATTTGGTGATATTGTTACAGGCAGAGATAGTTTGACGGTTATCATATCGGAGAACATACTTTCCTTAGATAAAGTTCTTTCAGAAGCTTTTTTGAAATTTAGAACCCCGTTACCAAAGAATTTTGAATGGATTGATAACATTAGTAAAGTTAAAGACAAAGAGTTATGTGCAGTTCTTGATTCAGAATTAGATGAAGTCCTTAAGTCGGAGGACCAGCATAAAGATTTTTGGTTGGGTGAACCGGAAATTATAGATTGGGATAGCCAAATAGGCTATTGCTTTGAAAATTATAAGAAGGCTAAAGGAGTATACCCAACGTTATCTCTTAACAGGTTAAAAGAATATTTTAATAAAAATGGTATGCCATTTTGTTGTGATACATTAAAAGAGCAAAAAATTTATATAATTAGCGATACTGAGGCTACTTATAAATGGTGGAGTGCGTATAATTGTCTCTACGCAGAAGTGGAAAATAACGATGAGTTATTTATATTAAGAAATAGCACTTGGTATTCTGTAAATGTTGACTTTTTAAAAAAGATTGACCAGACGTTAGAGAAATTAACATTTTATGATTATAGTTTACCAGATTATAATCATGACAGAGAGGATAAATATAATTTTGAAGCTGCAAAAAATGACAGTTCTCTTTTTAACGTTGACAAAAACCTCATTTATCATGGAGGAGGCCAGAGTAAAATAGAGTTCGCCGACCTTATTAAAGATGGTTCGGATCTAATACACGTAAAATATTACAGAAGCTCAAGCACATTGAGTCACCTTTTTTCTCAGGCTTATGTCTCAGCTGAGTTATTTGTGAGTGATTCTGAATTTAGAAGAAAGCTCAACAAGATCTTGCCTGATAATATGAAAATAAAAGATATTTTAGAAAGGCCAGACACTAAAAATTACACTATTATTTATGCTATAGCGACAAATAAAGATATTCCTAAAAAACTCCCGCTTTTCTCAAAAATAACATTGAAAAATGCTCATAAATCTTTGGAAACTCTAGGGTTCAATGTTAAAATAGCGCCAATAAAAGTTAACGATGAATTATTGAAAGTTACTAAGTGCAAAAAAGGATAATTAACATTTACCTATAGATGTTATTGTAGGGTAAATAATAATTTTTTGATTGAAAACTCACTGTCTTCGAGAAAATGATGTAGATTGATTACATCAAAATTTCTAATCCATGCTTTTGCACCACAAACAACAATTTCAACGACATCCCACTAGGACGTTTCATCCCTGTTTCCCATTTCTGGATGGTTGAAACACTGGTATTGAGATATTTAGCGAAAACTGGCTGGCTAACGTTCAGTTTCTCACGTAACCCTTTAATTTCATCAGGTTGTAGATCTTCTACATTTTCCAGGCATGTCGCATCAAAGCTACGCATCGTTTCCTGCGGAATTACACCAGCCTTAAACATGCCCGAAGCGGCGCTATGGATAGCTTCAAACGCAGAGCTTTTGAATTTATTTTTGGCAGTCATGGCAAATCTCCAACAGTTCTTTGATGTTTAGTAGCGCTACGATGTTTTGATCGGAAAGCGAAGCATAATGGTCCGCAAGCCTCCGAAAATCCGCTAATTCTTGAGTATCAATGTTCGCCTTGTCCTGTTTGGCATACAGGTAAGCATATACCCAGCGCGTTCCGCCTTTAGCCAAAATAATGCATCGGTCTCGATTCTGCTTAAGGCGTTTCTTGTAAACCCCTCCGCCGAGGTTATCAGCCATTCCTTTCATTACGTCCTGAATAGCCTGACATAACTCAGTGTCTTTAATGGCGTGAGACTTAGCTTCCCTGGCAAACCACTTTGTTTTAAATACGCGCATCGGGCCGACATCCTGTCTGATAAACTATAGCACTGAGTGATAGTTTACTCTCTTTTATTGGGGACGGAAAGGGCTTGATGGCAACATTTTTTTGTCGTATTTTTAACCACGCAATCCAGCTGTCAACGACAGCCAGCCAATGTTTCCAGTATCAGGATGATACGAGTGACCTGTGAGAAACGCCTTCGGGTGGTCACGAGCCAAAGTCATAAGGAATGGAGTGTGGTCTGAGACTGACGCCTTCGGGCGACCACAAAGAAAGTCGTCGAAGCCTGGAAGACGACGCAGGTATGCGGTACACCGGTTTAACCTTTGGGAGCCGGTATTGTCAGTAAAACGCATTTATGGCGTGACGATGAAGGTCCATTAAACTAGCGAGACGGCTAATAGCGAGCGTTTCTTCACCAACCAGCGAATGCTGCGTTTGGTCTTTTATCCATCATATGACGTGTTGCTGACAGAGCAACGGCCTTCTAAGCCGGAGGTCTGCGAAGATGGCAATGTCACCGCTTACCTCACTCAAGTACAAATCCGTACTTCGGATATTGCTATACACCAATTCTGGCGCGTATTAAACGCAGCTGGCTGCGCCTTGCTATGCCGACAGGCATCTGCATGCGCGTGCCTTGCGGCGTGTTAATACGTGGCGTCACTTTTTGCGTGCTAACGCATGAAAGTGACGCCACAGCGATTACCACTGCCAGCCCTCTACCACAGCCCATTTTACAGCGGGCAAAATTCTGACACCGCGCTTACTGCGCTAACTATCAATGAAAAGGAGATCTGAACTGATGCCGAGGCAGGCGTAAGCCTGGGGGAATTACCTGTGAAAGCAGGCAGCTGCACTGAGTGCACCACTGAACCCTTCAACACCTCAACTGCACCCTCTCTGGCGCACAGGCATCTTTCAGAGCAGAAACGGCATTGCCATTTCTGCAATCAGCCATGCGCCGGAGAAGCAGTAATCATTTGAATTAGTGATGGAGGAAGTGAGGTATGAGCCAGATTGGAAAGGAAATGAAAGCGCTGGCGAAGCGGGCAGGGGGCAGTCATAAAACGATGCATGACCGTATTCGTATTGCAGATCGATTAAGCCGTCATCTGCTGGCGCTGAATATTCAGGTGCGTGATGTCCGGCATCTTAAAGCCAGACATATTGAGGATTATATCAAACAACGGCTTACACAAGGGATCGCCCTTCGAACCTTGCACAATGAAATGTCCGCATTACGAGGGATTATGGTGCAGGCCGGTAGGGATAAATTCTTTGCTTCAGATCGGCTTACAAATCGCGCTTTGGGGTTGGCTGGAGCCAGCCGGGCAGGAACCAAATTTGCCATCCCGGCTGATAAATATCAGCAGGTGCTTCAGAAGGCAAATCAATACGACGAAGGGCTTGCTGCGGCGCTACAGCTTTCGCGACTGATGGGGCTGCGCTCACAGGAAGCGGTGCAATGTAGCGCTTCCCTCTGCACCTGGCAAAAGCAGCTGCTTAACGGTGATACGCGACTGACTGTTGTGTTTGGCACTAAAGGCGGCAGGCCAAGAGAAACGCGAGTGCTGGATCCTCAGGCTGTCAGCTTTGCGGTAAATCACGCGCTCAACATTGCTGAGCAACGTAACGGAAAACTCATCGATAAAACTAACCTGAAGATGGCGATGAATTACTGGCGATCAACCGCTACCCGGCTGGGTTTAAAAGGCGAGGTATCGCCGCACAGCCTGCGTTATGCCTGGGCACAAGATGCTATCCAATATTATCTGAATCTGGGTTTTAGCCGCAAAGAAGCCCATGCACTTACCTCAATGGATCTCGGTCATGGCGATGGCCGCGGACGTTACGTTGAACGCGTTTACTCCAGGAAGGAGGATTAAAAAATGGATGACTGTTCATTAATGCGTTTGCCAAAAGTCATGCAAAAAACCAGCCTTGGGAGATCATATATTTATCATTTAATTAAGCAGGGAGAATTTCCTCAACCGGTGAAAGTCGGTCCCCGTTCTGTGGCATGGGTTGAAAGCGAGGTAAATGACTGGATTGCCAATAAAATCACTCAGCGTGACGGAGATCGTTAATGGTTAATTCTTCTTTTTTCCTGGCGGGCGTTTTTAAGTATAATCATGACGCTGCGGCAAAATCCGTAGCCGGAATTGGCGTTCCGAATCCCCTGACGATGCCCGAATATACCCACAGAGTGTATTCGGGTAATGCTCGTGCACACCTGTTGTCAATGGTGGCCCGGGCAGGGCTTCCGAAAGGAAGGCCGGGATCCGTTGGGGCCGGTACGCCAACCCTGTTCGGGCTACCACCTAATGGGCTTGGCGTCTCTGGTGGTAGCTTAAAAATTACCCCAACGGAGGCGGCCATATGGCTACTACCCATCACTATCTGTACCCGCTATATATTAGAACTCATCCGGGGGTGCATCATGTATGACCCCACACCACTCACGATTGAAGAAATTATCGATCAGTGTCGCGCTCTGGCTTACGCCATCGTCGAATTGCACAACCCCCTCGCAAAAGAGCTGCTCACGTACATCCTTTGGGAGCGCCTGAACCTGCTTAATGAAACTCTGGAAACGACGGAGGCAGGCCATGAGTAATTGTGTATCTGACACCGTCTCCGCTTCGCGCAATCACTGGCCGCAAATTCTTGCCGAATTAGGCATTACTCTTCCCGAAATCAATAAGCATGGCCCTTGCCCTGTCTGCGGAGGGAAAGATCGTTTCCGTTTTGATGATAAGCAGGGGCGCGGCACCTGGATTTGCAATCAATGCAGCCACGGTGATGGTCTTGACCTGGTGGCGAGGGTAAACGCATGCGATCTGCTATCCGCTGCAAGACTGGTTGCCGGGCTGAAATTAGCGCCTTCAACTGCGCCCGCCAGAGAAAAAACGCCACTCAGTCCGGCGTCAAACCGTGCGAAAGAGTTACTCTCCGCTGCCCGAATGGGTAAAAGCCCTTATCTGACCGGGAAAGGGTTATTGAACACGGTGACTATGCTCAATGTGAAAGGCCCTCTGACAGTCGGCAGGGCTACCTTTGGTCATGATGCAATCATTCTTCCGATACATAACGGCAGCGGTGAATTAGTCGGTGCGCAGCTGATTAATGCCGGGGGTGAAAAACGGTTACTTCCGGGTACGCAGATGAAAGGCGCATTTATCGCGCTTAATCAATCCCATGAAGTTACCAGCATTATCGTCACTGAGGGTTATGCCACTGCATTAACTCTCGGTCGGATAGCAAACGGAATGGTGGTTGCAGCGATGTCGGCCAACAATATGCGTAATGTCGCTCTGGTGATGCGAAATAAATATCCTGATGCCTGTATTATCTTCGCCGGCGATCATGACCCACATTCTGATGGCTCAGCCAATACCGGCATGGAGCAAGCGGTAAAAGCGGCTGTGGCGGTTAGTGGCTGGGTATCTTTCCCACCAGGCGATATCGCCTGCGACTGGGATGATTATCGTCAGCAGCATGGCATTGATGCTGTTAAAGATGCTTTTAAACAGCAGATGTATCAGCCTGAACGCCAACAACCTTCGATTACCCGCGTGGATCATCCCTGCCAGGAATTCAGCACCTCGCTTCCCTTGCGTAAAGGTTCTGACGGCTTTGATAACCGGCAGGACTATTTGATTAAAGGCTATTTACCCAGTTCGTCTGTCACCAGCGCTTACGGTGCCAGCGGCTCATATAAATCGTTTCTGGCCGTATCCTGGGGATGCCATATCGCCACCGGTAAATCCTGGGCAGGTAAACCCGTAACCCAGGGCGCAGTTATTTATGTCGTGGGTGAAGGCGGTATCGGCGTTCCCCGCCGTATTCGCGCATGGGAGGAAACGCTTAACGGAGGAAGCCCAATCGATTCGCTATACCGCGTTGATTGTCCCATTTTCCCAGCCAGCCCGGAGAGCGTTGAGCAGGTGATCAAGGCGGCGAATGATGTTAAAGCCGCTACCGGCATGCAGGTCAGGCTAATCATTCTGGATACGCTTGCCCGCTGCTTTGGCGGCTCCGATGAAAACGCGGCTAAAGATATGGGTGCGTTTATTCAGGGATGTGATTTTATTAAAGCAGCCACGCAAGCGACGGTACTGATTATTCATCATTCAGGCAAAGACCAGGACAAAGGCGCGCGCGGCTCCAGTGCTTTCAGAGCGGCGCTGGATGTGGAATTTAACGTGCGTCGTGAAGGTGACGGTGGAGCGCTGATTCTTAGCTGTACCAAGATGAAAGATGCGGAGGAACCCCCACGTATGGCCTACGACTTGTACCCGGTCGATTTGTACATTGATGATGATGGCGATCAGATTACTTCGCTGGTGTTAAACGATGAAGGGCGCGAGGTCAGAGAGGATGCTGCTGATATCGATCCTGCCTTAGCTGGGGTACAGCGACTCACTGAAAACCATACGGCGCTTTGGCAGGCGGTTCGTTCGCGCACCGCCAGCGGTGAAGCCTGTACCCGGACTTTGGTTCGGGATGATATGAAGGCCATGGGGTATGACGTGTCGAAGAAATTCACCCGCTGGCTGGAAAAATTGGAAAAAGATGGCCTGGTCATCTGCGAAGGTGAACATATCAGTCCCAGATCTTTGCATAACGTAGTGGGGGATTAAGTGGGGGACTGGTGGGGGAACCCGGTAATAACTCGCATTTTTTAACCGATTTCCCCCACTTCTCAGGTGTTATACGCGTGAAGTGGGGGCGATAAGTTAACTGAATGATAAATAATGTTTTTATTTAAACCCGAAAAACTAGGTGGGGGAACAAGTGATTCACCATTAAGTGGGGGAGAGGTGGGGGATCCAAGTTTCTAATCGGCTTTATTGTGCCCATCAATACTTGTTGTTAAGCCCTTGTAACCATGTGTAATCCGCTATGAATATACCTTATAGCTATGCGGACAACTGTATGTCATTATTAATGACATAACTTTGAAATATCTACTTTTTTTGAATAAATGGAGAGGTTATGATTCAGACAGATATGCCTTTTATTTTTAATAAAGTATCAACGTCAGTATCCATAGATAGCATTCCTAAGATTATTATCGACTCTTCCTTTTCTTGGGGAACTATTTTAAGCGTTTTTTTTTGCTGGTGTTATACCTGCTTTGATTGCTTGGCTTGCGCTAAGGAGAAATTTTCAACTCGCTAGCTATCAGGTTAAATTACAAGAAAAAAAGATTATGCGCATACACTTCGAACCGCCGTTGCTTGCCATATAACTGATGCGGTTTTGTATGCAAGTGCTTTCAGACAATGGACACAGGAGAACTCAGTAAATACTAATAAAATTAATCAAAATATAATATTCTCAGAAATTTTGGAGCCAATGAAGGATGCTGAGAGGAGCAGAAATAATCTCCTTGTTGATTGACCGTGTCGAAGGTAAAATACTCATAAATCCTATTTCAGAAATGAAAAATGAAATGCAGGATTATATTTAAAAAGAAATTTCAAGCTATAAGGAAAGGAATTATTTCACTGAGTCTACTGATAAAGTATTTTTTAATACCATGAATTTATTAATAAAATGTAGTGTATTGATAATTTAGGTAAGGAACAGATGAAAAGAAAAGATTACTCAGAAAATGTATATCATTGGATAAAAACAGACATTCCAGGGTATAAAAATGATGAAGCATATGAGGCGGCTTTTGAAGTGTTGTTGAGCATTCTAAGGGATGGTTTCATTAAAGGAAGCAAGAAATTTATAACTGGAGGAGAAGCATGTATATGCTTTACTGAGTCACCTGAATATTTTTTGAATGATGACAGGTCAGATTATAAACCTTTTGGTTTGAGTTATTTAAAAGAAGATATTTTCATTTTTGGTGGCATGCCGGTAATTTATCAACCACAAGAAGAGCTTCAATATCTCGATGAAAGTAGATGGTGGAGACACGTTCAATTTGATCCTTGGTGTTCAATTGTGACGGGTAAAATAGTGGATTTTTCTTGGGAGCGAGAATGGCGCATTAAATCAAAAGAATTATCTGTATTCGATAGTGTTGCGATCATTGTACCTAATGAGGAGTATCTATTTAGGCTTAAGTATCATCTTGATGAAATGATAAATAATTCTGCTTACGAAAATTATATTGGCTACGAGATTTTCACTCCTTCATATCCTTTTAATAAATATAGTAATGACTTTTTATCAAAGATAAGCCTGATTAAGAAATAGCTTTGAAATATTTTAATTTAAACATCATCTATTTCATAGGTTTAGAAGATAGATGATGCATTGATATACTGATAGGTATTGGTTAAAGCTGAAATTGATACATATTTTTATCCGCACTCACTTTATCATTTATCAAATATTTTGTTTAACGTAATTACCCCACCACGCCATCAACTCCTTACGCTGGTCAAGATACAGGGAGCGGTTATAAGCGCGCCGCACCTCGTTCTTATCAGTATGTGCCAGGGCGGCCTCAATGACGTCGGGATTCAGCCCCGCTTCGTTCATCGCTGTACTGGCAATTGAACGCAGCCCATGAGCAACCAGCTTGCCACCATAGCCAATCCTCTTTAAAGCCGCATTGGCCGTCTGACTGCACATCGGCTGCTTAGGGTCATTACGACTCGGAAAAACATGCACGCGATTTTTGCTGACAGGCTTCATAAATTCCAGAATCTCTAAAGCCTGATCCGACAGCGGCACGATATGCTCACGCTTTGCCTTCATGCGCGCAGCAGGGATAACCCAGAGTTTTTGCTCGACATCAATCTCGCACCATTCGGTTCCCGAAGCTTCCGATGGCCTCACCAGCGTTAATAGTTGCCATTCAATTAAGCAGCGTGTCGTTACAATGAGGTTAGACATGACCAGCGTGCGCAGAAGCTTTGGCAGTTCTTCTGGTCGCAGAGTCGGCATATGTTGTTTTTTGGGTTTCTCAAAGGCGTAGCCAATACCGGATGCAGGGTTAAGATCAATCAGGCCAGTGTTTACGGCATAGATCATGATTTCGTTGATACGTTGCACCAGGCGCCTGACAGTTTCCAATGCGCCACGGGCTTTGATCGGTTCAAGCGCCTGTACCAGTGTGCGCGCTTTTATCTCCTGCACCGGAATGTCCTTCAATACTGGAAAGACGTCTTTCTCCAGAGAGCGCCAGATATCTTTGGCATAGTCCGGCGTAACAGTTTTACTCTTCAGCGCAAACCAGTTGCTGGCAACATTGGCGAAAAGGCTTTCTACAGCTATTTCGACCTGCTCAGCTTCACAGGCGATCTTTTCATGTGGATCAATGCCTCTGACCAACAGGGCTTGTTTCTCGGCCCTTAACTGCCGTGCATCAGCTAATGAGAGGGCAGGGAAGTTACCGAAGGTAATGGTAGTACGCTTATTGGTCCCCGGCTTGAGGTAGCGAAAGCGCCAGGTTTTTCTGCCTGACGGTTTTACCATCAGGAACAAGCCTTCACCGTCGTGCAGGTAAAGCTTGTTTGTTGTAGCGCGGGATTTACTCACTTCAATGTGGGTAAGGGGGCGTGCAATCCTTGGCATGCAGTACCTCGTCCATGTTTTAGGCCTACGTTTTTAGGCCTATATCATAACGTAGGCCTAAACGTAGGCCAAAAGGTTCTGGATTCAGTCGGATCTCCGCGGAAGATTACAGACACAAAAAAGCCCGCAGGGCTTACACCGTGCGGGCTTCCAGGACTTCTGCGGACGGCTCTGGAACCGCCGCGAAAAGATTTTGGTGGAGCTGGCGGGAGTTGAACCCGCGTCCGAAATTACTACACCGTCGGCACTACATGCTTAGTCCAATCTTTACATTCGCCGGTTAGCTGCGGATGGACACGCCACTAACAAACTAGCCTGATTGGATTTAACGCTTCAACCCCAGGCAAGGTATCCACGCGATCTCTTTTGGGTTTGACCTCTCTTGATCCCCGTCCTAAGAGCGGAGGCTAGGGAGAGAGGACACCTTCAGTTTCTTAGGCTGATTAAGCAGCGAACGCTAACTGGTTAAAGTCAGCGTCGTTTGCAGGTGCAGTTTTGTAGTTGATTGCAACTATTTTTTTACGGCTTTTTACGAGGCAAACCGTCCCTCGGCATGCTCCTAAGGCTACACAATCCCGTCGAGTCCAGAATCAGCCCCAAGTACTGTTGAGCAGTATATCAGAAAAACCATACGCTATGCCAGTGGCTTAGCGATTTGCATGTTTCATGATACGTGCTTTGTCTTGCTGCCATTCGCGATCTTTAACACTATCGCGTTTGTCGTGCTCTTTCTTACCCTTGGCCACGCCAATTTTCAGTTTGGCCCAGGCATTTTTCCAGTACATGGACAGCGCCACGATGGTGTAACCATCGCGATTGGCACGACCGTACAGTGAATCCAGCTCGCGCTTTTTCAGCAGCAGTTTACGGCTGCGGGTCGGATCGCAAACAACGTGCGAAGATGCCACGCTGAGCGGCTGGAATGTTGAGCCAAACAGATAAGCCTCGCCATCGCGCAGCAGGATATAGCTGTCGCTGATGTTGGCCTTGCCGGCGCGGAGTGATTTTACTTCCCATCCTTGTAACGAAAGTCCTGCCTCGAACTCTTCTTCAATGAAGTATTCGTGACGGGCGCGTTTGTTCATGGCAATGGTAGCGGAACCGGGTTTATGTGCTTTTTTCTTTGTCATAGTGCGGCTTAGTCTACATCAAGCAGTGAATAATGGCATCCCCTGACCAATACCTGGCGGGGAAATGCGCTATTTTAGCACGCCATTGGCGCCAGAGAATTTTGTTTGATCGCCGGGGATGATATTATTTATATGTTTTGAGATATAACAGGAATCGATATGGCCCAGATTAGCCGTTCAGCGCTTGTGCCTTATAGCGCCGAGCAGATGTACCAGTTAGTGAATGATGTCGACGCGTATCCCGAGTTTCTGCCCGGTTGTACCGGCAGCCGCGTTCTGGCATTTGCGGAAAATCAGATGACGGCATCGGTCGATGTATCCAAAGCGGGCATCAGTAAGACGTTTGTTACCCGCAATACGTTGACTGACAATCAAAGTATTCATATGCAACTGGTTGATGGGCCGTTTCGTAAGCTGACCGGTGGCTGGAACTTTACGCCACTCAGTGAAGAGGCCTGCAAGGTTGAACTGAATCTTGATTTTGAGTTCACCAATATGCTGGTCGAACTGGCTTTCGGCCGCATATTTAAAGAACTGGCCAGCAGCATGGTACAAGCCTTTACCCTACGGGCAAAAGAGGTCTATCGTGCCTGATATTGCCGTTGAAGTGGCGTATGCATTACCTGATAAACAGTATCTGCTCAGTGTGAAACTGGCTGAGGGCAGTACCGTTGAGCAGACCATCAAAGCGTCAGGCATTCTTGAGCTGCGCCGCGAAATCGATCTGGATGAAAACAAAGTTGGGGTATTTAGCCGCCCGGTAAAGCTGGCTGACGAAGTGCATAATGGCGATCGCGTTGAGATCTACCGCCCGTTGATTGCTGATCCCAAAGAGTTACGCCGTCAGCGGGCAGAACGCGCTGCAAAAAAATAAAGGCGCCGGTTGAGCGCCTTTTTTATACCTGTCGTTCACACTCACTATTTTGTGGTGGTGAGCTTTGGCTTGTTGTCGATGTTGGTCAGCGTACCGTTGCTGTCGAAAGTCAGCGTCAGCGTTTGCTGTTTCACCGGCTCATGACCCGGTTGTTCACGGAACACGTAGTACCAGGTGTTGTTACCAAACGGATCGTGCATCATCGGTGTACCCAGCGTGTAAGCAACCTGTTGTTGCGTCATACCGGTATGAATTTTTGCCACATCGTTAGCCACCAGGTAGTTACCCTGGTTGATGTCTGGACGGTAAACCACTCGCTCCAGAGTGGAACAGCCAGCGGTCATCATAAGAAGTACCACTGCAGCAGCAGTCAGCGTTTTACAGCGCATTAATTGATTCCTTATTGGGGCTCGACGCCTTGTATGAGGCGACTTCACCCGGGTCACTAAGCCTTTTTTAAGCTCTGGTTGCGCACATCGATAAGAAGAGCCTGGCTCCCTGCGACGAATTGTGCTGGCCATGCCAAACTGCCCGCGGCGATGGCAACAACTGCCGATGATAATCAACCTTACCGCAGTTTGAAACCTTTACAGAGCAAGCATATGACCACAGGAATGTAAAAAAGTGCTGGGTCAGGCTGCTAAAAGCTCTTTTGCATTGGCCAGAGTGTTGCGTGTCACCTCGCTTCCACCCAGTAACCGCGCCAGTTCCTGCAGACGCGCGCGCTTATCCAGTGGCTGCATATGGGTTTCTGTCACGGCGCCATCAGTTTCTTTACTGACATAGAAATGTTGGTGGCCACAACCGGCTACCTGCGGCAAGTGGGTGACGCACATTACCTGGGTTGATTCTCCCAGCTGACGCAGCATTTTGCCTACCACCGCCGCAGTAGGGCCACTGATACCAACATCCACTTCATCGAAAATCAGCGCCGGTGTATCCATTTTCTGTGCGGTAATCACCTGAATAGCCAGTGCAATACGCGAAAGTTCGCCGCCGGACGCCACTTTCGCCAGTGCCTGCAATGGCTGGCCCGGGTTGGTGCTGACGCGGAAATCAATACGATCGGCACCATCAGCGGTTAACTGATCAGGGTTAAACTGCACATCAATCGCCAGTTTGCCGTGCGGCATCGACAGTGCCTGCATACTGGTGCTGATTAGCTGGCTCAGTTCACTGGCGTAGTGCGCGCGACGCTGATGCAGTTGCCGGGCGGTGGCCAGCGCCGCCTGATAATGTACATTGACTGCACTGCTCAGCGTTTCCTGATCGCTTTCCTGCTGCGATAACTGTTCCTGCTCATCCAGTAACTGCTGATGGAAGGCGGGCAGCTCTTCCGGTGAAATATGGTGTTTACGCGCCAGGTTGATCTGGCGTGACAGGCGCTGTTCCAGTTCGAACAGGCGATTGGGATCGAGATCCAGACGATCACAATAGTGACGTAACTCATCGCTGGCTTCACTGATCTGAATCGCCGCTTCTTCCAGCATGCTAAAGACGTTGCTCAGCTTGTCATCCATGCTAATCAGCTCGCCCATCATCTGGCGTGCGCTGTATAGCAGACTTTGCAGATTGCTCTCGTCGCCATCGGCCATCAGCTGTAAGGCTTGCTGGCTGGTGGATAGCAGCTGGCCGCTGTTGGCTAAGCGTTTGTACTCTTCGTCAATACTTTCAAACTCATTGGGCTGTGGCGCAAACTCATTCAGCTCTTTCAGCTGATATTGCAGCAGCTCACGGCGCGCTTCACGCTCCTGCGCCAGTTGCTGATGGCGCGCCAGTTCACGACAGCTCTGATGCCAGAGGCGGTAGCCTGCGGCCATCTCCTGAGTCAGCTGGCTCTCATCGGCGTAAGCATCCAGCAGATTTTTCTGATGTTCAGGCTTCAGCAGCAACTGATGGGCGTGCTGACCATGGATCTGAATCAGCAACTGGCCTAAATCACGCAGCTGGGAGAGAGGAACTGAGGTGCCATTAATAAAGCCGCGTGAACGGCCATCGCTGCTAATGACGCGACGCAGCAGGCACTCATTGCCGTCGTCCAGCTGGTTCTGTTCCAGCCAGCGCTGGGCCGAGGGGGTATCTTTTAGCGCAAAGCGCGCGCAGATATCGGCGCGCGCCGCATCCTGACGAACCATATCTGCTTCGGCACGACCGCCGAGACAGAGACCAAGCGCGTCGATAGCAATCGACTTACCCGCACCGGTTTCGCCGGTAATCGCCGTCATGCCACGTTGAAAATCAATTTCCAGCTCGCGAACGATAGCAAAGTTACTGATGGTCAGTTGTGCCAGCATAATTATTTCCTGTATGAATACACAGATATGGTTTTTCATACAGTATAAACTGGTTTTATATACAGTAAAGTAGCTGGTGAAGATTTTCAGAATAATTTTTTTGACCAGCCCAACTTTGAACTTAATGTGTTGAAGTAATTGTAATTTTGTGGATGGATCAGATTGAGATGATAGTCGCTGCGGCGAATCAGCACATCTTCACCTTCCTGGATTGGTAGCGCGATCTGGCTGTCACAGCTGATTTCCAGGTCGCCGCGCATATGGGAGAAGCGCAGGCGAATGGTGCTACTGCTGTTAATTACCAGCGGGCGCGCCGACAGGGTATGTGGAAACATCGGCACCAGCGCGATGGCGTCCAGCGAAGGCGTCAGAATCGGTCCACCGGCGGAGAGGGAGTAGGCGGTGGAGCCGGTTGGCGTGGAGATAATCAGGCCATCCGAGCGCTGGGAGAAGGCGAAGTTTTCATCGATATAAACTTCAAACTCAATCATATGCGCAACTTTTCCCGGGTGCAGCACGACCTCATTGATCGCCGTGCCAATTCGCGGTGAGCAGGCTTTTTTGCAGACCTGTGCCTCCAGCAGAAAGCGGCTTTCAACCAGGTATTTCCCTTCAAGCACGTCGGCCAGCTGTTGCTGGGCATTATCCGGGTCGAGATCGGTCAGGAAACCTAAGTTGCCGCGGTTAATGCCAATGACTTTGATGTCATAACGCGCCAGTACGCGCGCCGCACCCAGCATATTGCCATCACCGCCAACCACAACCGCGAGGTCGGCGCGCTGACCAATATCCGCCAGTGTGCCGGTCGCCACATCATGCAGGCCCAGCTCGCGGGCGATCTGCTGTTCGATAATGACTTCGTAGCCTTTTGCCGTCAGCCAGCGATAGAGCATTTCATGCGTGGTCAGAGCCGTTGGATGGCGCGGATGGCCGACAATTCCAATGCAGTTGAAATGATTGTTCATTATGCTGGTGTTCCCCCTGGGGATGATCTGCCCCGACAATGTGACTGGCTTCCCTTGAAACCTCGATTCTGATCCCCATAATAAGCGAACCAGCGAGATGAATGTGCAAAAACGCGGAGAAATTCATGAGTAGTAAAGAACAGAACACACCAAACGAGCAAGTCTCAGACGAAATTGAGATGGAGCAAGGGCAAAACCAGGACGCGGAGACGACAAACGAGGTGGATCCGCGTGATGAGCGTATCGCTCAACTGGAAGCCGAACTGGCGCAGTCTCAGGGCGGCGTACGTGAAGCACAGCTTCGTGCGCAAGCAGAAATTGAGAACATTCGTCGCCGTACCGAACTGGACGTCGAGAAAGCGCATAAGTTTGCCCTGGAAAAATTTGCAAACGAATTGCTGCCAGTGATCGACAGCCTGGAGCGTGCGCTGGAACTGGCGGATAAAGCCAATCCGGAGCTGACCGCAATGATTGAAGGTATCGAGCTGACCCTGAAATCGCTGCTCGGCGCGGTGCGCAAATACGGTGTTGAAGTGGTAAACGAGACTAACGTACCGTTCAACCCGGATGTGCATCAGGCGATGTCGATGATGGAATCTGAGGATGTGGCGCCGAACCATGTGATGCTGGTGATGCAGAGTGGCTACACCCTGAATGGTCGCCTGTTGCGTCCGGCGATGGTGGCAGTGGCGAAAGCCAAGTCCTGATCGCTGAGCGTGGTCGGTATTGCCCAGACCATCAAGATAAAAAAGCACCGCTTGCGGTGCTTTTTTTATGCTGGCACTAAGCCGGTAAAACAGGCGTCCAGTCGATTGGCGCTTCACCGTGCTCACTCAGGTAAGCATTGGTTTTGGAAAAGTGGCCGCAGCCGAGGAAGCCGCGATGAGCGGATAACGGCGATGGGTGCGGCGCCTGTAATACATGATGGCGTTTACGATCGATAATGCTGCCTTTCTTCTGGGCGTGCGAACCCCAGAGTAAAAACACCACCCCTTCACGATGCTGGTTAATCGCCGTAATCACATTATCGGTAAAGGTTTCCCAGCCAAAACGCGCGTGGGAATGGGCCTTACCGCCTTCAACAGTCAGTACCGTATTCAGCAACATCACGCCCTGTGTTGCCCAGCTCTCAAGAAAGCCATGACTGGGCCGCTCAAAGCCCGGAATGTCACTGACCAGCTCTTTGTACATATTCACCAGCGAAGGCGGCACCGCGACCCCCGGCAGCACCGAGAATGCCAGGCCATGCGCCTGGTTCGGACCGTGATACGGATCCTGGCCAAGGATCACCACTTTAATCGCCCCCAGCTCGGTCAGACGAAAGGCATTAAATACGTCTTTCTGCGGCGGATAGACAGTTTTGCCTGCGGCCCGCTCACTGGCGACAGCACTCAGCGTCTCAATAAAGTAAGGCTTCTGTTTTTCCTCTGCCAGCACGTCGTGCCAGGTTAATGCGTTGACCATTACATTCTCCCTTCGGGGCCTGTCCAGTTTAATGGCGTAGTTTAACGTTTATCGGCAGTGGGAAAAACATTAAAAAATAATTGAAATTTACAAAAATAACCGCAAATAAATCAGCAGGGAATATTGATATAAATCATTACCTTGTGGATTACCAACACCACGGGCCAGGCGGATAATTGATATATATCAAAGCTTCCCGTCGGCAGGGTTGGTATACAACCCTGAGCAATACCCTTTTTCACAAGCCTGGGAGGCATTATATGATTACCGGAATTCAAATCACCAAAGCGAATGACAGCGGACTGCTGAACTCATTCTGGTTACTGGATGAAGACAAGGCGCAGGCGCGCTGCGTCTGTGCTAAAGCGGGTTACAGTGAAGATCAGGTGGTTAATCTGAGCGATCTGGGACAGATCGAGTATCGCGAAGTGCCACTGGAAATGAAACCAGAAGTCCGGGTAGAAGGTGGTCAGCATCTTAATGTGAATGTGCTACGTCGTGAAACCTTACTGGACGCCGTTGAACATCCGGAAAACTACCCGCAGCTGACGATTCGCGTCTCTGGCTATGCGGTGCGTTTTAACTCACTGACGCCTGAACAGCAGCGTGATGTGATTGCGCGTACCTTTACTGAAAGCCTGTAATCTTCGCGCAGTAAAAAAGGAGCCTGATGGCTCCTTTTTTGTCAGTGGCTGCAATTATTCAGCACTCTCTTTTTTCACTTCACTGCTCGGCTTACGACGTTTACCGATATTTTTAGTGTCGCGATGACGCTTCTTAATACGCGGTTTGGTCTCTTCGCTCTCTTTATCTTTTTTCTCTTTGCGCTTCTCTAATGCTTTTTTCGATGGTTTACCTTGCAGCTTCTCACTTGGCGCACGCGTGGTCGGGCGTAACTCATCGATAGTACGAGATTTCAGCGGTTCATCGATATAGCGGGCGATTTTCCCCAGCAGCAGATGGTCATGCGCTTCAACCAGCGACAGGGCGGCCCCTTTCTTGCCGGCACGGCCTGTACGGCCAATGCGGTGCAGATAGGTATCCGCAGTGCGCGGCATATCAAAGTTAAATACGTGACTGATATTATCGATATCTATCCCGCGCGCGGCGATATCGGTAGCCACCAGCACATTCACCCGGCCTTCGCTCAGGCGTTTAAACGCTTCATTACGCTTAGCCTGCACCATCTCACCTTCAAGGAAGCTGGTGTTGATTCCCGCTTCACGCAACCAGCCGCACAGCTCATGTACACGCTCACGCTTACGCACAAAGACGATAGAGCGCGTCACTTCTTCCTGTTGCAGCAGGTGAATCAGCAGGGCGGTTTTATGTTTGATATCGTCAGCGCGATAGTACCATTGCAGGATTTTTTTGCGTTCACGGCGCGCCGGGTCGGCTTCGACTTCCACCGGTTCGTTCAGAATGCGTCTGGCGAATTCGGCAACGGCTTCGCTTTCCAGCGTCGCTGAGAACAGCATGGTCTGTTTACGCCAGCGGGTTTCCGCCGCGATGGTTTCGATATCCTGGGCAAAACCCATATCGAGCATACGGTCGGCTTCATCAAGGATCAGCGTCTCTACCGCACGGCAATCAAAGTTTTCTTCTTTAATATATTGCAGCAGGCGACCGGTGGTGGCGACCACCACATCCTGGTTTTCGCTAAACACTTCCGCGTGGTTCATATAGGCCACGCCGCCGGTGATAGTGGTGATATCCAGATGGGTGTTTTTCGCCAGTTCACGTGCCTGGTCGGCAACCTGCATCGCCAGTTCGCGTGTTGGCGTCAGGATCAGAATGCGCGGCGGCCCCGATTTTTTACGCGGAAAGTCGATCAGATGCTGCAGTGCCGGCAACAAGAAGGCAGCCGTTTTTCCTGTACCGGTTGGCGCCGAACCCAATACGTCACGGCCCTCCAACGCGGCCGGAATAGCTGCAGCCTGGATCGCGGTTGGGCGAGTGAAGCCTTTTTCCTGCAGGGCATCCAGCAGGCTTTCATCAAGTTCGAGTTCGGAAAAAGTGGTTACAGTCATGGTCTACCTCAGTTTGGGGCGCTGATTATAGACAGATTGAGCGCGATCTTCATCTGTTTGTGTTCAGTTGATGACTTTTCTCAAGTCTCAGTTTGTCCTATGCTAGCGCCGTTTCCCTTTCAGGTCAGTGTTATGTCACAACAAAAGGCCACTTTGCGCGCCAACGGATTTACTTTTAAACAATTTTTTGTTGCCCACGATCGCTGTGCGATGAAGGTGGGCACGGACGGTGTGCTGCTGGGTGCCTGGGCGCCAGTGGCGCGGATTAACCGGGTGCTGGATATCGGCTGTGGTAGCGGCCTGATTGCGCTGATGCTGGCGCAACGCACCGATGAGGGTGTACGGGTAGATGGCGTCGAGCTGGATGCCGAAGCTGCCGGGCAGGCGCAGGAGAATTGCGCAGCATCGCCATGGGCTGCGCGTCTGGCCATTTATCAGCAGGATATTCGTCAGTTTGCTGCGCAGTCGCAGGCGCGCTATTCACTGATTGTCAGCAATCCACCGTACTTTGCCGCCGGTTCCGCCTGTGCTTCGCCGCAACGTGCGGCCGCCCGCTATACCGATACGCTCGATCACCAGACGCTGTTAAGCTGCGCTGAACAGCTTATCGACGAAGAAGGTTTTTTCTGCCTGGTGCTGCCTGCCGATGTCGGTAATCGTTTTGTCGAGATGGCGGTGAGTCGCGGCTGGTTCTTACGTTATCGCACGGATGTGGCCGATAATGAAACCCGTCCGCCCAATCGGGTGATGCTGGCGCTTTCGCCACAAGCGGGCGAACAGTTTGTCGACAGTATGGTGATTCGCGGGCCAGATCAGCAATATTCCGAAGCGCATTGCAGCCTGACCCGGGATTTCTACTTATTCAGATAACGCGCGGTTGCAGGATGGTCGGCAACGCCTGCGGCAGCTGTTCAGGGTAGTCGAGAGTGTAATGCAATCCGCGACTCTCCTTGCGCTGCATGGCGCAGCGTACAATCAGTTCCGCCACCTGCACCAGAT
This sequence comes from Winslowiella toletana, assembly GCF_017875465.1. Lineage (NCBI taxonomy): Bacteria > Pseudomonadati > Pseudomonadota > Gammaproteobacteria > Enterobacterales > Erwiniaceae > Winslowiella > Winslowiella toletana. Next base: position 1,214,950 of record NZ_JAGGMQ010000001.1, on the reverse strand, counting down.
TACGCAGTTCCAGCAGATTGTTGGAGATGCGGAAATTGGCATAGTATTCGTCGATTTCCTGTTGCAGCGTGCTGATGCGGCGTAGCGCGCGCTCCAGCCGTTTAGTGGTACGTACGATGCCGACATAGTCCCACATAAACAGCCGCAGTTCGTGCCAGTTATGCTGAATCACCACCCGCTCGTCAGAATCATCGACCCGGCTCTCATCCCACGCCGGCAGCAGTGTGACAACCTCACGCTGCGGCAGGCGCTGACTGATATCTTCGGCGGCTGACCAGCCATACACCAGACACTCCAGCAAGGAGTTGGACGCCATACGGTTGGCGCCGTGCAGGCCGGTATAGCTCACTTCACCAATCGCATACAGTCCGTCGAGATCAGTACGTCCGTGCTGATCGACCATCACGCCACCGCAGGTGTAGTGAGCCGCCGGAACAATAGGGATCGGCTCTTTCGTCAGGTCATAACCGAAGCTGAGCAATTTGTCATAGATCATCGGGAAATGGCTGCGCACAAAGTCGGCGGGCTGATGGCTGATATCCAGATACATACAGTCTGCGCCAAGACGTTTCATCTCATGATCGATGGCGCGGGCGACGATATCACGCGGCGCCAGTTCACCACGGGCATCGAAATCCGGCATAAAGCGCGTACCATCCGGACGTTTCAGATAAGCGCCTTCGCCGCGCAGCGCTTCCGTCAGCAGGAAATTACGCGCCTGTGGATGGAACAGACAGGTGGGGTGGAACTGATTAAATTCCAGATTGGCGACCCGGCATCCGGCGCGCCACGCCATTGCAATGCCGTCGCCCGAAGCGACATCCGGGTTGGTGGTGTACTGATAGACTTTCGCCGCTCCGCCGGTGGCCAGCACAATCGATCGCGCGCTACAGGTTTCGACCTTTTCGCGCTTGCGGTTCCAGATATAAGCACCGACGACGCGTCGCGGACCGGCAATACCGATTTTATCCGATACAATCAGATCGACAGCATTACTACGTTCGATAATCCGGATATTAGGATGGCTCAGCGCCTGGCTGACCAGTGTGGTTTCGACCGCTCTGCCGGTAGCGTCGGCGCTGTGCAGAATGCGGCGATGGCTGTGTCCGCCTTCGCGCGTCAGATGATAATGCTCTTCGCCGTTGGCGCGGGTCTCTTTATCGAACAGAACACCATTGTCGATCAACCACTGTACGCACTGGCGGGCGTTACTGGCAATAAACGACACCGCTTCGCGGTCACACAGGCCGTCGCCGGCAATCAGCGTATCTTCGATATGCGATTCGATGCTGTCGGTTTCATCAAACACCGCGGCGATGCCGCCCTGGGCATAGAATGTGGAGCCTTCGCTAACCGGCCCTTTGCTCAAAACCGTGACCTGCTGGGTTTCAGCCAGTCGCAGCGCCAGCGAGAGTCCTGCGGCGCCGCTGCCAATAATCAACACGTCACAGCTGTAATCGGTCGAATGGGTCATGATGTTTAATATACTAAACAGGTTGTTTGCTGAGCATAGCGCCAATTTCTGCCGGGAAAAAGCCTTTTTTCTGTGCGGATCTCACAATGTTGTCATGTTTTTGTCAGGGCGATAACCGAAAATCATTGGCTTAGCGCTGGTTTTTGTCATGTTAAGTTTAATATTGCGAACTTTAGCGAATAAACGGCTTTTAGAGATGAAAAGCGCGGCTCCATGCGTTACTCTGCGGGCGTCCGTCGGGATTCATATCGCACGTGAATATGAAAGAAAGGTGGTGGCATACACTTTATCAGAAAGCAAAATAACCATGTGAAGTGTAAAAACAGCCCGGCGTTAAGACAAAAATAATGGCGTAACTGAACTAACGACAGAATGACCCCTCTAAGCGAGTGCTTGCTCAGAAAGTTGAGTCATTGCTGGTTATTCTATTACGCGTGGAGACAGATTTGGGGAGACATTACCTCGGATGAGCGAGCAGTTAACGGATCAGGTTCTCGTTGAGCGGGTGCAGAAAGGAGATCAGAAGTCATTCAATTTACTGGTTGTTCGTTACCAGCATAAAGTGGCCAGTCTGGTTTCGCGCTACGTTCCGTCAGGCGACGTGCCTGATGTGGTGCAAGAATCGTTTATCAAAGCCTACCGCGCACTGGAATCATTCCGTGGCGATAGCGCATTTTATACCTGGCTGTACCGCATTGCGGTGAATACAGCGAAGAATTACCTGGTTGCTCAGGGGCGTCGTCCGCCTGCCAGTGATGTGGATGCGATCGATGCGGAAAACTTTGAAAGCGCAGGCGCGCTGAAAGAAATTTCGAACCCTGAGAACTTAATGTTGTCTGAAGAATTGAAACAGATAGTTTTTCGTACCATTGAGTCACTTCCTGAAGACCTGCGTATGGCGATTACCCTGCGTGAGTTGGATGGCCTGAGCTATGAAGAGATAGCAGCCATTATGGATTGTCCCGTTGGTACTGTGCGTTCACGTATCTTCCGTGCTCGCGAAGCTATCGATAATAAAGTTCAACCGCTTATCCAACGTTAGCGATAACGGACACAGGAAGGGTACTAAGGCATGCAGAAAGAAAAACTTTCCGCTTTAATGGACGGTGAGGCTTTGGATAACGAAGTTTTATCCGCATTGTCTAAAGACGCCACACTGCAGCAAAGCTGGGAAAGCTATCATCTGATCCGCGATACATTGCGTGGTGATGTCGGAGAGGTTATGCATTTTGATATTGCGGCGCGGGTTGCTGCGGCAATTGAAAATGAACCTGTTCGCAAGGTGACTACGTTAATCCCGGAAGTGCAGCCAAAGCCAGAACGTTGGGAGAAAATGCCTTTCTGGCACAAAGTGCGTCCATGGGCCACACAGATCACGCAAGTTGGCGTGGCAGCCTGCGTCTCACTGGCAGTGATTGTCGGTGTGCAGCAGTATAACCAGCCTCAGCAAGATGGCGGCCAGCAGTCCGATTCACCGGTATTTAACACGCTACCGATGATGGGCAAAGCTTCTCCGGTGAGTTTAGGCGTGCCAGCGGACAACGCCAACGCCACTAATGCGCCACAGCAGGTGCAGGAGCAGCGTCGTCGGGTTAATGCATTGTTGCAGGATTACGAACTGCAGCGCCGGTTGCATTCGGAACAGCTGCAATTTGAACAGAACTCGCCACAGCAAGCGGCAGTTCAGGTTCCAGGAAATCAGTCTTTAGGAACTCAGCAGCAGTAATGAAGCAATTCTGGTGTGCCGTCAGCCTTATGGCTGGCAGCCTGATGTATTCATCTGTCGCCCCGGCGGAAACCACTTCCGGGGCGTTACTGCAACAGATGGAGCAGGCTAGCCAGTCTCTTAATTATGAACTCGCCTATATCAACGTCTCCAGGCTGGGGATCGAATCATTACGCTATCGTCATGCTATCGTTGACAACAAAGTGTTCGCACAGCTGTTGCAGATGGATGGCCCGCGGCGTGAGATTATCCAGCGTGGCAATGACATCAGCTATTTTGAGCCAGGCCTCGAACCTTTCACCCTTAATGGCAGCTATATTGTCGATTCGCTGCCGTCGGTGGTAAATGCGGACTTCCGCCAGCTTACCAGCAACTATGACTTTATCTCGGTTGGCCGCACGCGTATCGCAGACCAGCTGTGCGAAGTGATTCGCATTGTGGCGCGCGATGGCACGCGCTACAGCTATATCGTCTGGCTCGACAGCGATACCAAATTGCCACTGCGCATCGATTTGCTGGATCGCGACGGTGAGACACTGGAACAGTATCGCGTGGTCAGTTTCGCCGTTGATGAAGGTGTGCGGAATATGATGCAGGGGCTGACTAAGGCCAATCTGCCGCCATCGCTGTCGGTTCCCATGGCGGAGAAAGTGAGTTTTAACTGGAAGCCGACCTGGTTGCCGAGCGGTATGAAGCAGGTATCGCAAAGCCGTCGCAATATCCCTTCTCTGAATAAGCCGGTCGAATCACGGCTTTACTCTGATGGTCTGTTTAGTTTCTCGATCAATATCAGTCCGGCGGATAAAAGCAGTTCTGCGCAGCTATTGCGCACAGGACGTCGTACGGTGCAGACTGTAGTGCGCGATAATAGTGAAATTACGATAGTGGGTGAGATCCCGCCATCAACCAGTAAACGCATTGCAGACAGTATTGATACCGGAACAAGCAAATGATGAGAGAATGGGCCACGGTGGTTTCGTGGCAAAACGGCGTGGCGACACTGCATTCCGAAATTAAAACCTCCTGCAACAGTTGCTCCGCACGGAAAGGCTGTGGCAGTCATATGCTGAACAAACTGGGCGCGAAAAATGCCCATGTGATGCAGATTGCCAGTGAGCAACCGCTGCAACCGGGCCAGCGTATTGAGCTGGGCATCAAAGAGAGCAGCCTGCTGGGTTCCGCTCTGCTGGTGTATATGACCCCGCTTTTCGGCCTGTTTCTGTTTTCCGCGCTGTTCCAGTCGCTGTTTAACAGTGATTTCGCCGCAGCGGTTGGCGCATTGCTTGGCGGTATCGGTGGTTTTATCGTCGCAAAAGGCATTTCCGCGCGTTTTGGCGATCGTGAAGCCTTCCAGCCGATTATTTTAAGCGTCTCTTTGCCCCCGGAAGCGCTGCGTGTTGAAAGTTAGCGCTGGCGCGTCAGAGCGCACTGGCGCTGGCCGCCCGTGGTTTTATGGCGGCAAATAGTTGCTTTATCCTGCTGAAATTCCCCTCACTCGCTTTTTCTTATCTTCATCGCCTGCTGCGGATGATTCCACGACTCTGATATGTAGTGTAGAATGCAGCCTTTCGGACAAAAGTCCGCCTGTGAAATTACGCTCTCCGTGGCATACCTGTCGTGAGAGTTTCAGAATTTGTAAGGCAGAAAAATCTCTATAATGAAGCACATACGAAATTTCTCCATCATCGCACACATTGACCACGGTAAATCAACGCTCTCTGACCGTCTGATTCAGATCTGCGGTGGCTTAAGCGAACGCGAAATGGCTGCGCAGGTTCTGGATTCCATGGATTTAGAACGTGAGCGTGGCATTACAATCAAAGCGCAGAGCGTGACGCTCGATTACAAAGCGCTAAACGGTGAAACTTACCAGCTCAATTTTATCGACACCCCGGGCCACGTTGACTTCTCTTATGAAGTTTCACGCTCGCTGGCTGCCTGTGAAGGTGCGCTGTTGGTGGTCGATGCAGGGCAGGGTGTGGAAGCACAAACCCTGGCGAACTGCTATACCGCCATGGAAATGGATCTGGAAGTGGTGCCGGTACTGAATAAGATTGACCTGCCAGCAGCCGATCCCGATCGCGCGGCGCAGGAGATCGAAGATATCGTTGGCATTGACGCTACCGATGCAGTGCGCTGTTCAGCGAAGACCGGGGTTGGCGTGCCTGAGGTGCTGGAGCGCCTGGTGCGTGATATTCCGCCGCCAGAAGGTGATCCGGACGCGCCGTTGCAGGCACTGATTATCGACTCCTGGTTTGACAACTATCTTGGCGTGGTTTCGCTGGTGCGTATTAAAAACGGCACCATGCGTAAAGGCGACAAAATCAAAGTGATGAGTACTGGCCAGGTGTATAACGCCGAGCGTCTGGGTATTTTCACGCCGAAACGTGTTGATCGCGATGTGCTGAACTGCGGCGAAGTTGGCTGGCTGGTCTGCGCGATTAAAGACATTCTCGGTGCGCCAGTCGGCGATACGCTGACCTTAGCGCGCAATTCAGCCGATAAAGCGCTGCCGGGCTTCAAAAAAGTGAAGCCGCAGGTTTACGCCGGCCTGTTCCCGATCAGCTCTGACGATTATGAAGCCTTCCGCGATGCGCTGGGCAAACTGAGCCTGAACGATGCTTCCCTGTTCTATGAACCAGAAAGCTCCACCGCGCTTGGCTTCGGCTTCCGCTGTGGTTTCCTTGGTTTACTGCATATGGAGATCATTCAGGAGCGTCTGGAGCGTGAGTACGATCTTGACCTGATTACTACCGCGCCGACGGTAGTCTATGAAGTGGAAACCACTGCGGGTGAGACGGTCTATGTTGATAGCCCGGCTAAGCTGCCAGCGCTGAACAGTATCGCTGAGCTGCGTGAACCGATTGCAGAATGTCATATGCTGTTGCCGCAGGAGTATCTCGGCAACGTGATTACACTGTGTATCGAAAAGCGTGGCGTGCAGACCAATATGGTTTACCACGGCAACCAGGTGGCGCTGACTTATGAAATTCCGATGGCTGAAGTGGTTCTCGACTTCTTCGACCGTCTGAAGTCAACTTCACGCGGTTATGCGTCGCTGGATTATAACTTTAAACGTTTTCAGACCTCTGACATGGTACGTGTTGATGTTCTGATTAACGCCGAGCGTGTTGATGCGCTGGCGCTGATCACTCACCGTGATAACTCGCAGTATCGTGGTCGCGATCTGGTGGAAAAGATGAAAGATCTGATTCCACGTCAGCAGTTCGATATCGCGATTCAGGCGGCAATTGGCAACCATATTATTGCCCGTTCAACCGTCAAGCAGCTGCGTAAAAACGTTCTGGCCAAGTGTTATGGCGGTGACGTCAGCCGTAAGAAAAAACTGTTGCAGAAACAGAAAGATGGTAAGAAACGTATGAAGCAGGTCGGTAACGTTGAGCTGCCGCAGGAAGCGTTCCTTGCCATTCTGCATGTTGGCAAAGACAGCAAATAAGGAAATCGTTTAATGGCTAATACCTTCGCCCTGATCCTGTTTATCGCGACAGTGGTGACCGGCATCGTCTGGTGTCTTGATAAGTTCAAACTGGCGCCCGCACGCCGTGCGAAACTGGCCGAAGTGCGCGCGCAGACCGGCAATGCCGTCGATGAGAAAACACTGGCAAAAGTGGCTAAACAGCCGGGTTGGGTCGAAACGGCCGCATCGGTGTTCCCGGTGCTGGCGGTGGTATTTATCGTGCGTTCATTTGTGTACGAGCCATTTCAGATTCCTTCCGGCTCGATGATGCCAACTTTGTTGATCGGTGACTTTATCCTGGTGGAGAAATTCGCCTATGGTATTAAGGATCCGATCACTCAGACGACGCTGATCCCTACCGGACATCCGAAACGTGGCGATATTGCGGTGTTTAAATATCCGAAAGATCCGAGTCTGGATTATATTAAACGCGTGGTAGGGTTACCGGGCGATCGGGTGAGTTACGATCCGGAAAGCAAAACGGTCACGATCAACCCGGCTTGTGAAAGCGGCCAGTCATGCAACACGGCGTTGCCGGTGACCTATTCCGATGTGCAGGCAAGCGACTTTATCCAGACCTTTAGCGGCTTTGCCGGCAATGAATCTGGTAACGGTTTCTTCCAGGTGCCGCAGGGCGAATCGATGAAGGGCGGCCTGCGTCTGGCAACCCGTAATGAAACGCTGGGCGATGTGACTCATCGTATTCTGATGGTCACCGAAGCGCAGAGCCAGCCAGGCATGTACTATCGTCAGCCAGGTCAGCCGCAGTCAACATGGGTGGTGCCGCAAGGTCAGTACTTTATGATGGGCGACAACCGTGATAACAGTGCTGACAGCCGTTACTGGGGCTTTGTACCGGAGAGAAATCTGGTTGGTAAAGCGACCACTATCTGGATGAGCTTTGAGAAGCAGGAAAATGAGTGGCCGACCGGCGTTCGTCTGAGCCGTATTGGTGGAATTCATTGATTGTCGCCCGCAGTGATGCGGGCAATATCATATATCCAAAGGTTGGCTTCCTGCGGGAAGCCACTGCAAACGAAACTGTTTAGTGTTGGTTTTTAAGTCAGCCCTGTTCCGTGTGCAGAATAATTGACGCATTCTTGAAATTGGTAACGCATGAACCCCATCGTAATTAACAGGCTGCAGCAAAAGCTGGGCTACACTTTTACTCATCAGGAATTATTGCAGCAGGCATTAACCCATCGTAGTGCCAGCAGCAAGCATAATGAGCGGCTCGAATTCCTTGGCGACTCTATTCTTAGTTATGTGATTGCGAATGCCCTTTACCACCGCTTCCCGCGGGTGGATGAAGGTGATATGAGTCGCATGCGCGCCACGCTGGTACGCGGCAACACGCTGGCGGAGATGGCGCGTGAGTTCGATCTCGGTGAGTGTTTGCGTCTGGGGCCGGGAGAACTAAAAAGCGGCGGTTATCGCCGTGAGTCAATTCTGGCCGATACCGTCGAAGCGCTGATTGGCGGCGTGTTCCTGGATAGCAATATTCAGACCGTCGAACAACTGATCCTCAACTGGTATCAGTCGCGCCTTGATGACATCAGCCCGGGCGACAAACAGAAAGATCCAAAAACGCGTCTGCAGGAGTATCTGCAGGGTCGCCACTTGCCGCTGCCCTCCTATCTGGTGGTGCAGGTGCGTGGTGAAGCGCATGACCAGGAATTTACTATTCACTGCCAGGTAAGCGGTATGGCGGAACCGGTGGTGGGCACCGGTTCAAGCCGTCGCAAGGCTGAACAGGCAGCGGCCGAACAGGCGCTGATCAAGCTTGGACTTGAATAAGTGAATAACACATTACAATCAGCACTGTGACAGGCGCTGATTAACTCAGGACTCGAATGACCGAACAACAGACTCATTGCGGCTTTATTGCTATTGTAGGCCGCCCAAACGTTGGTAAATCTACGCTGCTGAACCAGTTACTGGGGCAGAAGATTTCCATCACCTCGCGTAAACCGCAAACTACCCGTCACCGCATTATGGGTATCCATACCGAAGGGGAGTATCAGGCGATCTACGTCGACACCCCGGGCTTGCATATGGAAGAGAAGCGCGCCATTAACCGCCTGATGAACCGCGCAGCCAGTAGCTCGATTGGTGATGTTGAGCTGGTAATCTTTGTGGTTGAAGGCACGCGCTGGACCGCCGACGATGAAATGGTGCTGAATAAGCTGAAGGATAACCGCGTGCCGGTGATCCTGGCGATCAATAAAGTGGATAACGTCACGGATAAAAGCATCCTGCTGCCGCATATGCAGTTCCTCAGCCAGCAGATGGACTTTATGGATATGGTGCCGATCTCAGCGGAAACCGGCAAAAATGTTGATACCATTGCCAGCATCGTGCGTAAGCGTCTGCCGGTGGCCGATCACCATTTCCCGGAAGATTACATTACTGACCGTTCACAGCGCTTTATGGCCTCGGAAATTATCCGTGAGAAACTGATGCGTTTCCTTGGTGCTGAGCTGCCCTATTCGGTTACCGTGGAGATTGAGCGCTTTATCACGAATGAGCGTGGCGGCTATGATATCAATGGTCTGATTCTGGTGGAACGTGAAGGCCAGAAGAAAATGGTGATCGGTAACCAGGGTTCCAAAATCAAAACCATCGGTATTGAAGCGCGTAAAGATATGGAAGATATGTTTGAGGCGAAAGTACACCTTGAACTGTGGGTTAAAGTGAAGTCTGGCTGGGCGGATGACGAACGTGCGCTGCGCAGCCTGGGCTATACTGACGATCTGTAACTCCTGAATGGAAGGCTGGCAACGCGCGTTTGTCCTGCATGGACGCCCTTACAGCGAAACCAGTCTGCTGTTAGATCTGTTTAGCGAAAGCCACGGACGCGTGCGGGTGCTGGCTAAAGGCGCCCGCTCAAAGCGCTCCAATCTGAAAGGCGCATTGCAGCCTTTTACGCCGTTGCTGGTGCGCTGGGGCGGACGCGGTGAAGTCAAAACCCTGCGCGGTGCTGAAGCGGTCTCGCTGTCGCTGCCGTTAAGCGGAATCACCCTCTACTGTGGTCTGTACGTCAATGAGCTGGTCTCGCGCGTACTGCAACACGAAACGCCCTTCCCGGAACTGTTCTTCGACTATCTGCACTGTATCCAGACTTTAGCTGGCGTCAGCGGTTCGCCGGAACCGGCGCTGCGTCGCTTTGAACTGGCAATGCTCGGCCATCTTGGCTATGGCGTCGATTTCCTGCACTGCGCCGGCAGCGGGGAAGAGGTAGCGGATGAGATGACCTACAGCTACCGTGAAGAGAAAGGTTTTATTGCCAGCCTGGTAATTAATAACCGCAGCTTTACCGGCCGCCATCTGCGCGCGCTGTATGAGCGAGAATTTCATGACGCGGACAGCTTACGCGCGGCAAAACGTTTTACCCGCATCGCATTAAAACCCTATCTTGGCGGCAAGCCGCTTAAAAGCCAGGAACTTTTCCGCCAGTTTGTGCCGAAAAAACGTGCAGACGCACCGCCTGCAGACGCAGAATAGCGACAGGGAGTTCCGACTGTTGCGCTTAACGTTGTAAACTGCTTCCCTGTCTTTCGTAAAAATCTGAGGATTGTCATGGCTGAGTTGTTGTTAGGCGTTAATATCGATCACGTGGCTACCGTGCGTAACGCGCGTGGCACCAACTATCCCGATCCGGTTCAGGCGGCGTTTGTCTCTGAGCAGGCTGGCGCAGACGGCATCACCGTGCATCTGCGTGAAGATCGTCGTCATATCACTGACCGCGACGTGCGTATTTTACGTCAGACGATTCAGACACGGATGAACCTGGAAATGGCGGTGACCGATGAGATGGTCGACATCGCCTGCGAAGTGAAACCACATTTTTGCTGCCTGGTGCCGGAAAAACGTCAGGAAGTTACCACCGAAGGTGGGCTGGATGTTGCCGGTCAGCAGGCGAAAGTCACCTCTGCCGTCAGTCGCCTTAACGAGGCCGGGATCCTGGTTTCGCTGTTTATCGACGCCGACGAGCGCCAGATTGACGCGGCGGTCGCTTCCGGGGCGCCCTATATTGAGATCCATACCGGCGCCTATGCTGAAGCGGAAGAGGGCGCGGCGCGTGATGCAGAGCTGGCGCGCATTAGCGCCGCCGCAAGCTACGCGGCGGCTAAAGGCCTGAAGGTCAATGCCGGACACGGTCTGACTTATCACAATGTGCTGCCAATTGCGGCGCTGCCGGAGATGCATGAACTGAATATCGGCCATGCGATTATTGGCCGCGCGGTGATGAGCGGTCTGGCGGATGCGGTGAAAGAGATGAAACAGCTGATGCGGGAAGCGCGTCGTTAATGGCTATTCTCGGTCTGGGCACCGATATTGTTGAGATTGCTCGCATTGAGGGGGTGATTTCGCGTTCCGGCGATCGCCTGGCGCAACGGGTGCTCAGTAGCAACGAGTGGGCGCAATATCAGGCGCATCAGCAGCCGGTGCGATTTCTCGCCAAGCGTTTTGCGGTAAAAGAGGCGGCGGCCAAGGCCTTTGGCACCGGCATCCGCGGCGGCTTAGCCTTTAATCAGTTTGAAGTGTATAACGACGAGCTGGGTAAGCCAGGACTGCGCTTCTTCCAGCATGCGGCGATCGTTGCGGAAAACCTTGGGGTTAAATATGTGCATGTGACGCTGGCGGATGAGCGGAATTATGCCTGCGCTACGGTAATTATTGAGAACTAAATCAGACCGAAGGGGCGGCGTTATCGATCGCCGCCCGAGCCACACAGCATCACGAGTGATGCATCACCACAAACTTCTCCCACAACGCTTCTTTACTCTCAATATGCAGCGGGTCGGTAATAATGGTGTTATCGATTGGGCAGACCTGCATACAGGTCGGCGTATCATAATGGCCGACGCATTCAGTACAGCACGCCACATCGATCTGATAGATCTCATCGCCCATCGAGATGGCGTTATTAGGGCACTCGGGTTCACACATATCGCAGTTGATACAGCGCTTGGTTATCAGTAAAGCCATTTCAATTATTTACGCTTAAAGTATATTTAAATCAGTTAGTTATTTACCGTTTGCAAAACGCACTTTAGAAACTGAAGTGTGTTTTTATACAGTGTAATTCCTGTTGAAACACCTTCTGCCGCAACACACAATAGCAACACATAAGGAAAAAGCTCATCCAATTCCCCCCATGTGTGAGCAAAGTAGCTAAGTCGGCAAATAACAGGAAGTTTCTATGTCGCGAACGATAACACAAAAAGAAAATGCCCCCAATGATCACAGTCATAAGGCAGCATCAGAACGATGGGAGGAATGTAAGCCTCCGTACACAAGCTCACACATGAGAATCTGTGTTACGGCTGCAAAAGTCTGCTCAGTAAAAGTAACGTTTTTTCTGCAATGCAGCATTAAAGGGGAAGCCCCCTCAGGCCTGGCATATCAGCCAAAAGGTGGCGGTGTTTATCGTCATGCAGATTGGTGCAGCCAGGGTATGCACAATCGGCAGGCGGAGGATAAGAGGGCGCTTTGCTATACATTTTTGGATCGCGCATCGGAAAAAGGTAACCTTAGTAATAGAGTATGATTTTTAAGTTTAATTTATTGTTTATTAAGCATAAATCTTGTTACCTTTAAAAGGTAATCCACAGTAATCAAAAAGTAATTTTTTTGTCTTTTTCATATAAAACAGATAGTTATAAATATTAGAAATTACCGTTATAAAAGGTAACCTGGTTACTCTTTGATTACCCGAAAGTTACTAATTGATATTTCTAAATAATTTATATTATTCAATGTGTTATATGAATATTCTTTGGTGTATTACCTAAGTTACCTTTTTCCGAAGGCGCCATTGACTTTGGGTATATTAGTATTGGTTAAAAATTAACCTTTAATCGATTGTCACTTTTCTATCTGGTGGGCTGTGAGGTGCTTCCCGGCCTTGCGTGTGGGCAGAGTGCCAAAGTAGTGAAGAGATGCCGCACTTTTGCCTCTATTTGGGCATACCTATCCGGTAAACATTAGGTATGCTATCGCTACTTAGGGAGGGAGCCGCATGATAATCAGTGATGAGAAATTGGCACAGGCTGGGTTTACCCGTTCTGACCTGCAAAAAATAAAAAATAACGTCGACAGCTACGGTGGCACTTTTGGCGAGGCAATTCAGGATCTGGCTAACCGTTTCAGGATACTTATATGGATTTCTTGTTTCTGCTCAGCCGTATTTGCCTGGCTTGTTTTCTCCGGGGATGTTGAACGGATGATAGCTGGAGGCATTAGTCTTGTTATCACGATGCTGATCGTCATTTTCATACAACCGCCAGTTCTCTCTTATAAATCCTGGCGGTACTGGAGAGCTAATCGAAATTAACAGGGCTGCTTGTTAACGGTCAGCAGGTCGAGATGGAGTGACCCCGCACCTGTGCTTACGCGTGGGCAGAATGCCAAAGTAATGAAGCGATGCCGCACTTTTGTCTCTGTTTGGGTATACCCGCCGTATAAACATTAGGTATGCTATTGTTCAACAGAGAGGGAGCCGTATGAAAATCAGTGATGAGAAGCTAGCACAGGCGGGGTTTACCCATTCCGACCTGCAAAAAATAAGAAACAACGTTGACAGTTACGGCGGAACGCTTGGAGAGGCAATTCAGGATCTGGCCAACCGCTTCCGGGTTGTTATATGGATATTTTTCGGCTGTTTAGCCGTGTTTATCTGGGTCGTTCTATCCGGGAATGTTGACAGGATTATATCCGCAGGCGTGGGACTTCTGATTACGATGCTCATCGTAATTTTCATACAACCGCCAGTCCTCTCTTACAAATCCTGGCGGTACTGGAGGGCTAACCGCAATTAACGGGGCTGTTCATCGATGGAAAGCAGGTCAAAAATCACTTTAGCCTTTATGCCATAACCCACAATTTTCATTGTCAGTTTGGGGCGGCTCATCGTATTGACCTTGCGGTAGTAGTCTCGTGGTACCCAGCGGAATAACCGCCATGCGCCGGGTTTTCTGGCCAGGCCGAAGATGCTGTACACACTGGCACCCAGAGTGACACTGTTATAAAAAGCGAGTCCGGCGTTAGCACTGAAGCCCATATACTGCGCAAGTTCAATTGCCGTGTCTGCAACCGCCCCTTCAGACTGAGATTGCTTACCGTGCCGCAGATAACTCACTTCTTTTGTTATTCCGTTTGCCCCATCAGCAACCAGAATAGCGCCAGCAAGTACACCAATCGGCGTCATAGATGTAATCATCATTGCCCCGCCAACAACGGCGATCCCCGAAATAACAATATGCACAGCTGATATGACGTACCCGACGATTTTGTTATTCTCACGCACAAACTCTACTTTTGCGTAAAGCTCGGCGGTTTTCATCCGCAGCATCCTGCTCTGCTCCTGAAGGTTCTCCGTTTCTGCCTTCAGGGTTTTGATGCACGCCATGCACTCTTCATCCGATTTCGCACGGCGTGCGGCGGCAAACTGCTGTTCGACGACGGCCTTAATCTCTTCGATGAATTTTATCCGTGTCATTCCGTCGGAAAGGTGAAACGAAGCCGCTCTGTTCGCTTCAGAGATCAGTTTTCTGGCCTCCAGATTTACCATCGTTTCAGCCCAGGCCTTGTTCCTGTAACTTCCTGGCAGCGCAATATCCATAGTCCACTCCTTTGTTTATAGATTCTTATGTGAGTGTCGCGCATGGCCGTAGTGAAAACAAGGGTATGTCGTTTGGGATTAAGCGATGGCTATATAAAGGAGGGAAACTGTAACGTTCAGGCAGATCCTAGAGTTGCTGGCCAGCAAAGTGCCATGAAATTATAGAAGGGCAGAAATTGATTAAGGCAGTTTTGCGTTACTGTTTAGCAAGTAGGGTAGCTACGCAACATTTACAAAGGCAACGCAAACCGTAACGCACAACCATAATTTATTGATTTATAGCATATAAATACGCAATCTCACACATATCGCAGTTGATACAGCGCTTGGTTATCAGTAAAGCCATTTCAGTTTCTTATACTTAAATTTAATATAAATCAGCAGGTTGAGTTCTGTTGCAGACCATAACTGGCATCTGCCAGGCAGTTTTTTATGTCGCGGACAATAACATAAAAAGAAAATGTCCCCAATGATCACCGTCATAAGGGGAGCTTAACGCAGCTGAATGGGACAGGCCCTTACACCAGCTTTTTCACCAGTGCTTCGCTATGACGAATATGGCTGGAGGCGCGCTGCGGATCGTTCTGGATCAACGCCATAAACAACAGATCGGTTAGCGCCAGCTGGGCGGTGGTGGATGAAATCGCGGCGCTACGGGTGGTTTGCTCTTCGGCCACGGTATACAGGCAGAAGCTGGCGCACTGTTGCAGGGTATTAGGCGTAAAACCGGTAAATGCCAGCACATCGGCTCCGGCCAGGCGCGCCTCTTGCGCGGCAAGATTGATCTCACGGCGCTCACCACTATACGAGATCGCCAGCAGCAGGTCGCCAGCTTTCATCGCCTGCACGCTGGCCAGCAGCGCATGCATATCCTGCTCCGCCACCGCACTGATGCCAATTTTCATCAGCTTCCAGGAGAAGTCTTTCGCCACCAGCCCCGAGGCGCCGATACCGACCAGCACAATGCGATGGGCGGACTTCAGCAGCCGCAATGTCTCCATCAGCTTCTCTTCACTGTTGATATCCAGCGTCGCGCGGATCGCCGACTGTTTTTCGGCAAACAGTTTTTCGCCGACTACTTTCAGCGGGTCATCACTTAAAATCTGGTTATGAACGGTGATCGCATCTTTATCAGAGAGTGATTCACTGAGCGCCAGTTTCAATGCCGGGAAGCCTTTATAACCCAGCTTCTGCGCGAATTTAACCACGCTGGACTGACTGACGCCGGACTCTTCCGCCAGCTTTTGCGAGCTGAGGTGACGAGCGCGATCCGGCTGCGACAGCAGGTAATCCGCCAGCCGGCGCTCATTTAACGCCAGCCGCGGATAGAGCTGGCGAATACGCAGCAGTGAACTCATTCTTTTTTCCCCTGATTAACGCGATAGCATGAAATTCCCTGCCTGCGTCGAACTGATGTCCTGAATATGAATAACTTAGTCTACCGTGCCGCGCCGCGCGATCCATGATTAAAACAGGTAAAAGGAGTAACTCGTGAGAAAATCGATCGATGCGCTAAAGCACGGGTTGAGTTTACCGCTTCTGTCTACACTTGTTATGGTAGCTCTGAGAGTGGCGACAGCAGTTGCCCGACTAATTGGTATTATTACCCTGAGGAGTATTGTTTGATTAAGGGATCACCAAGGCGCGTAGTATTTTTCGATTTAGATGGCACGCTGCACCAGCAGGATATGTTTGGCACATTTATGCGCTATCTGCTGTGGCGGCAGCCGCTTAATCTGCTGCTGGTGACGCCTCTGTTGCCGGTGATTGGCCTGGCGCTGCTGATTAAAGGCCGTGCCGCACGCTGGCCGATGAGCCTGTTGCTGTGGGCAATCACCTTTGGTCATAGTGAGGAGCGTTTGTTGCAGCGTGAGCGGGCTTTTGCACAGTGGTTTCGCCCGCGTGTGACCGCATTCCCGGTGGTGGTAAAGCGTCTGACCGACTATCTGAGCAGCGAAGATGCCGATGTCTGGCTGATTACCGGCTCGCCGCAGTCGCTGGTGGAGCAGGTCTACCATGATTCGCCATTTCTGCCGCAGGTAAAATTGATCGCCAGTCAGATGGCGCGGGGTTATGGCGGCCGGGTACTGGCGATGCGCTGTTTAGGCCATGAAAAAGTAGCGCGACTGGAAGACCAGATTGGCACGCCGTTGCAGCTGTATAGCGGTTACAGCGACAGCAAACAGGATAACCCACTGCTGTTCTTCTGCCAGCACCGCTGGCGCGTCACGC
The DNA here is from genome assembly GCF_017875465.1 of Winslowiella toletana. Taxonomy (NCBI): domain Bacteria; kingdom Pseudomonadati; phylum Pseudomonadota; class Gammaproteobacteria; order Enterobacterales; family Erwiniaceae; genus Winslowiella; species Winslowiella toletana. Next base: position 1,198,413 of record NZ_JAGGMQ010000001.1, on the reverse strand, counting down.
CGACCGGACAGTTGCAACAGCTGGAGTGATCGCCGGGCGGTATGCGTTGCCGCCCTCTGTAACAGGTTTCACTTAGTCTCCTCAGCATTTTAGGTATAATGCCCGGCTTTTCCCCACTGGAGACTCAGGTGAGCAACAACAACGATGAATTCTGGATGCGTCACGCCTTGAACCTTGCGCAGCGCGCCTGGGATGAGGGTGAAGTTCCGGTGGGTGCAGTACTGGTGCTGGGCGACCGGATAGTCGGCGAAGGGTGGAACCGGCCGATAGGTCATCATGATCCGACTGCTCACGCCGAAATTATGGCGCTGCGTCAGGGCGGGCAGGTGCTGGAAAACTATCGGCTGATCGATACCACGCTCTACGTGACTCTCGAACCCTGCGTGATGTGCGCAGGCGCGATGGTGCACAGCCGTATCGGACGCGTGGTATTTGGCGCGCGGGATGAGAAAACCGGCGCCGCAGGTTCGTTGCTGGATGTGCTTGGCCATCCGGGGATGAATCATCAGGTACTGATAAGCGAAGGGGTGCTGGCGCAAGAGTGTGCAGGCATGCTCAGTGATTTTTTCCGTATGCGCCGCGAACAGAAAAAGGCGCTGCGTAAAGCACTCAATCAGTAACGGCGGCCTGCGCCACCGTTATCTTCAGTTAAGCGCAATCACCGGTTCCACCGTCGGATAACCTTTACCCAGTTCGGCTTCCATCGCCGCCTGCTGGGCCAGCTTCCTCTCCTGATCCTGCAGATACCCCACCAGGCTGATCTGATACTTACGGATATTCTCCACATAGGAGTATGCCTCATGGCCGCGCGCATAGCCGTAAGTGGTCTGGCTGTAGTAGCGTTTCTGGCTCAGCATCGGCAGGCGCACTTTCACGTCAGCCCAGCTGTCCGGATTGCCTTTCTGCTTCTCGGTCAACTTGCGCGCATCCAGCATATGGGCATAACCCATATTATACGCCGCCAGCGCAAACCAGATGCGCTCATCCTCCGGGATGGTCGCAGGCACTTTCTCCATCATGCGCTGTAAATATTCGCTGCCACCGCGAATGCTCTGCTCCGGATCCAGCCGGTCATCGACATTCAGGCTGTCAGCCGTGTTGCGCGTCAGCATCATCAGACCGCGCACCCCGGTAGGAGAGGTCGCCTGCGGATTCCAGTGCGACTCCTGATAGGAGATCGCCGCCAGCAGACGCCAGTCAATATTGCTGGCATAGCGTTCAAACAGCGGCTTGATATCGGGCAGGATGCCGTCGATGGCGCGCAGGAAGGTGCGGGTATCCACGTAATCAAAGGTGCCGACGTGGCCGAGGTACTTCTCTTCAAGGCGCGCCATGCTGCCTTCTTCACTCATCTGACTGAAGAAATCGAGCATCGCCGCATCAAGGGTGTCATCCTCGTCACGCTGCATATACCAGGTTACCGGCTCTTCATCGGTAATATCAAAGGCCACCGCCAGCTGCGGATGAATACGTTGCAGCAGGCCGATGGTTACCGAATCACCGACGGTATATTCAAGTTTACCGTCCGCTACCGCTTCCAGCAGGGCTTTCGGCCCCTGATCGGTTGAGATGGCCCAGTCGAGATCCGGATACTGATTCTGTCTGGCGTTGCGCAACGTTGACAGATAAGCGGAGCCGGAAGCCACTGTCAGACGACCTTTCAGATCGCCAAGATTTTTGGGGCGCGGCTTACCGATACGATAGACCAGCTGCTGGGAAACGGAATAGTAGGTCGGGCCGGTGCGAAACCGTGCCAGTCTTTCACTGTTGTAGTTAAGACCGGCGGCCAGAATATCGGCCTTGTCATCGTCAAGGTCGTCAAACAGGTCGCTGAGGTTCTGACGCACGGTCACTTCCAGGCGAACGCCCAGATAACCGGCGAAACGTTTTGCCAGCTCGTAGTCCATACCGGCCGGTGATTTATTGATGGTGTAATACGTTAGCGGGGAATTAATGGTGCTGATACGTAGTACGCCGCGCGATTTTATCTGTGCGATTCGATCTTGCGAACCCCCGTACCAGGGGATCGATGGCCACAGCGCCAGCGCAAGCAGCACGGTGATCAGCCCGATCAGCAGATAATTAATTTTTAGGCGTTTCAAATAGTTATCTCTTGGTTGCCCGCAGGCCTCTGTCTCTTTCGGCAGTATTAGTTATGGTCGATTTCCCAGAGCGTGGGGCATTTTGCGCAACAAAGTGCAGCGCTGCAACTTATTCAGCAGTTTTTGCGCAATTTTAAGCCAATTCCTGTATCCGAGAAATTGTGCGCAAACGGTTTCGTTGGGGCCGCGGATTCTCTATAATAGCGCCCGCTTTCCCTGTTGCGCCCAAAGAAGCGTCGCCCGGCGCTTCGAAGACGAGAGATCTTTGATGATGGAAATTCTGCGTGGTTCGCCCGCTCTGTCGGCATTTCGTGTAAACAAACTGCTGGCCCGATTTCAGGACGCTCACCTGCCGGTGAGTGATATTTACGCTGAGTACGTCCATTTTGCTGATGTCAGCGCGCCGCTGAACGCTGACGAAAAGGCCCGCCTTCAGCGTCTGTTGAAGTACGGTCCGTCTCTCGCTGAGCATGCGCCGCAAGGCCGTTTATTACTGGTGACCCCACGTCCAGGCACCATTTCGCCATGGTCCTCCAAAGCTACCGATATTGCCCATAACTGCGATTTACCGCAGGTGCTGCGTCTTGAGCGCGGACTGGCGTTCTATCTGCAGGCGCCACAGCTGACCGAAGCACAGTGGACAGCACTGGGCGGGCTGCTGCATGACCGCATGATGGAGACGATCTTCACCGAGCTGGATCAGGCGGAGCAGCTGTTTGCTCACCATCAGCCGCAGCCGCTGCAGAGCGTCGATCTGTTGGGTGAAGGGCGCAATGCGCTGGTGCAGGCTAACCAGAAGCTGGGTCTGGCGCTGGCGGATGATGAAATTGATTATCTGCAGGCTGCGTTTGAAAAACTGGGGCGCAACCCGAACGACATCGAGCTGTATATGTTTGCACAGGCAAACTCCGAGCACTGTCGCCATAAAATTTTCAACGCTGACTGGATTATTGATGGTCAGCAACAGCCTAAATCGCTGTTTAAGATGATCAAAAACACCTTTGAACAGACGCCTGATTACGTGCTGTCGGCTTATAAAGACAACGCCGCAGTGATGGAAGGCTCGCAGATTGGCCGTTTCTATGCTGATGCCAATAAAGGTGTGTATGACTTCCATCAGGAAGATGCACATATTCTGATGAAGGTGGAAACCCATAACCACCCGACGGCGATTTCGCCATGGCCAGGCGCCGCTACCGGCTCCGGCGGTGAAATTCGTGATGAAGGCGCAACCGGTCGCGGTGCGAAACCAAAAGCGGGACTGGTCGGCTTCTCCGTCTCCAACCTGCGTATTCCGGGCTTTGAACAGCCATGGGAAGAGAATTTCGGCAAGCCAGACCGTATTGTTACCGCGCTGGATATTATGACCGAAGGCCCACTGGGCGGCGCGGCATTCAATAACGAATTTGGTCGCCCGGCGCTGAATGGTTACTTCCGTACTTATGAAGAACGCGTTAACAGCCACAATGGCGTTGAGCTACGTGGCTACCATAAGCCGATTATGCTGGCGGGCGGTATCGGTAATATCCGTGCCGACCACGTGCAGAAGGGTGAAATCACCGTTGGCGCCAAACTGATCGTGCTGGGTGGCCCGGCGATGAATATCGGTCTTGGCGGCGGCGCAGCTTCTTCTATGGCTTCCGGTCAGTCTGATGCCGATCTCGATTTTGCTTCGGTACAGCGCGACAACCCGGAAATGGAACGTCGCTGTCAGGAAGTGATTGACCGCTGCTGGGAGCTGGGCGAAGACAACCCGATCCTGTTTATCCATGACGTCGGCGCTGGCGGCTTGTCAAATGCGATGCCGGAGCTGGTCAGTGATGGCGAGCGCGGTGGCAAGTTTAATTTGCGCGATATCCTTAACGACGAGCCGGGCATGAGTCCGCTGGAAGTCTGGTGTAACGAGTCGCAGGAACGTTATGTGCTGGCGGTATCACCAGAAAAACTGGCGCAGTTCGCCAGCCTGTGTCAGCGCGAACGCGCACCTTATGCGGTAATTGGCGAAGCCACTGAAGAGCTGCACCTGAGTCTGTCTGACAGCCATTTCGATAATAAACCGATCGATATGCCGCTGGATGTACTGCTGGGTAAAACGCCGAAGATGACACGTGACGTCGCCACCCTGCAAGTTAAAGGCGAGGCGCTGGTGCGTGATGGCATCACCATTGAAGATGCGGTGAAACGCGTACTTCATCTGCCAGCCGTGGCGGAGAAAACCTTCCTGGTGACCATCGGTGACCGCAGCGTAACCGGGATGGTGGCGCGCGATCAGATGGTCGGTCCGTGGCAGATCCCGGTGGCTAACTGTGCGGTGACGACTGCCAGCCTCGACAGCTATTACGGTGAAGCGATGGCATTGGGCGAGCGCGCACCGGTTGCGTTGCTGGACTTTGCCGCTTCCGGCCGTCTGGCAGTGGGTGAAGCACTGACCAACATTGCGGCGACGCAGATTGGTTCGCTGAAGCGCATTAAGCTGTCGGCAAACTGGATGGCGGCAGCCGGACACCCGGGCGAAGACGCGGGTCTGTATGCGGCAGTAAAAGCCGTTGGCGAAGAGCTTTGCCCGGCGCTGGGCATCACCATTCCGGTGGGTAAAGACTCTATGTCGATGAAAACCCGCTGGCAGCAGGGCGCTGAACAGCGCGAGATGACATCGCCGCTGTCGCTGGTGATTACTGCGTTTGCCCGCGTCGAAGACGTACGTCGTACCGTCACGCCGCAGCTGCAACCGCAGCAGGATAACGCGCTGCTGTTAATCGATTTAGGTCAGGGGCAGAACGCGCTGGGTGCGACTGCGCTGTCACAGGTTTATCGCCAGCTGGGTGAAAAACCGGCTGACGTACGTGACGCACAGCAGCTGGCGGGCTTCTTTAACGCCATCCAGACGCTGGTGGCGGATGAGAAACTGCTGGCGTACCACGACCGTTCCGACGGTGGTTTGCTGGTCACGCTGGCAGAGATGGCCTTTACCGGTCACTGCGGCGTGGAAGTGGATATTGCCGCGCTGGGCAGTGATAATCTGGCGGCACTGTTTAACGAAGAGCTGGGTGCGGTGATTCAGGTTGCCGCGCAGGATCGTGCGCTGGTGGAGCAGGTGCTGGCCGACAACGGACTGGCGCAGTGTGTGCACTACCTCGGTCAGGCCCAGAGCGGCGATCGCTTTGTGGTCCGCGCCGGTGACAAAGCGGTGTACAGCGAAAGCCGCACCACACTGCGCACCTGGTGGGCTGAAACCACCTGGCAGATGCAGCGTCTGCGTGACAACCCGATTTGTGCCGATCAGGAGCATGAAGCGAAGAAAGATGATACCGATCCGGGCCTCAACGTTAGTCTGAGCTTTAAGCCGGAAGAAGATGTTGCCGCGCCGTATATCGCCACTGGTGCGCGTCCTAAAGTCGCGGTGCTGCGTGAGCAGGGCGTTAACTCCCATATCGAAATGGCTGCCGCCTGGCATCGCGCCGGTTTTGATGCGGTCGACGTCCATATGAGCGATCTGCTGGCTGGCCGTACGGGTCTGGAAGATTTCCAGGCGCTGGTGGCTTGCGGTGGCTTCTCGTACGGTGACGTGCTGGGCGCCGGTGAAGGCTGGGCGAAATCGATTCTGTTTAACAGCCGCGTGCGTGATGAGTTTGAAACCTTCTTCCATCGTCCACAGACGCTGGCGCTGGGGGTCTGTAACGGTTGTCAGATGATGTCGAATCTGCGCGAACTGATCCCGGGTAGCGAAAGCTGGCCGCGCTTTGTGCGTAACCAGTCGGAGCGTTTTGAAGCGCGCTTTAGCCTGGTCGAAGTTGCCGCCAGCCCGTCGCTGCTGCTGGACGGTATGGTCGGTTCACGGATGCCGATTGCGGTTTCCCATGGCGAAGGTTTCGTTGAAGTGCGTGATAACGCGCATCTGGCGAAGCTGGAGCATCAGGGGCTGGTGGCGCTGCGTTTTGTTGATAACTTCGGCAAAGTGACCCAGGACTATCCGGCGAACCCGAATGGTTCTCCAAACGGTATTACGGCGGTATCGAATGAAAGTGGTCGTGTGACCATTATGATGCCGCATCCGGAGCGCGTATTCCGCACCGTCAGCAACTCCTGGCATCCAGCCGAGTGGGGCGAAGACAGTCCGTGGATGCGTATCTTCCGTAATGCGCGCAAGCAGCTGGGCTAAACGCTGACGGCTAAATCGTGAGAAGGCCGGATTATTCCGGCCTTTTTTGCATTCAGACTCTTGCGGTTAGCGCAAGATGAATACCACACGCGGCAGCATAACGACGCAGCGTATCCCAGCTGGCACGGGTCACATTCTTTTCGCAACGCATTCCCTCTGGCTTCAAGCTGGTCCAGCAGGCGCACCATCTTACCTCTTAGGCTATCCGGCAACGCTGCCACTTCCTCGACAGCTTCAGGATGATAGTTCAGTTGAAACATGTTTAATCTCCCTGATAACTGCCCTGATTTAGCTTTTGAGCTAAATTAACTCAAATGCTAAATTAGCCTGAAGGCTAATATCAAGGCGAGGTTTAACGATCCTGTTTTTGCTGAACCGCGACGGGTCTGGGGGGAGGCGGGACATCGTAGATAATTGCTACGATTCTGGGCGGTGGGAGAAAGTCATAAATCGGCTCTTCAACGATTTTGCCTGCTATTTCGGGCATTGGCGCGATGTTGAACTCGCTCAATAGTCTGTTGGCCTCGTTAAATTCACTTCTGGTCATTAGCCTGACGGGCTTATCCACAGTGGCACACCGGTCAGGTTGTTGCATAACGTTTTGCTGTAGATCGTGAAGAGTCGCGGGCTTCTTCCGTTTAAGATAAACCCTGAAAGGCATTGCCAGCTTACAGCAACAATAAGAGGTGGGCATTAATGCGTTTTTTTTGATTTTTTTACTCCCCACCTGGATGCCCAACGGATTTGTGACTGTCCAGGCTCTATGCTGCTCGGTTAAATCAGCAGTATGCGAAAAGGGTAATATTCCTGAATAGCAGTGTAATTCGGGCATAGCCGTTTTCCTTGTAACGTCGATTATTCAACAGGTCCGTATACTATGCGCGTTGATACCGCGGTATCATTATAAAATGGCTTATTTTGCTTTCCTTATTACTGCGCATTCGCCTGCTGTCATAAGGTGTTGCAAATCTACGACAAAAGCGTGTTCGTGCTGTCTCTAAACAGAGACATATAAATGGTTGATTTTATTGGTTGTCTGCGAAAATTCCTAATGGTGTTACTTTTTGACGACACTCTGCCAGACCAGACGGTAAAATTTTTGCGGCAATGCGAATACGCTTAAATTATATAATCCTTTAAAATCAATAAAATAAACAAATATCTTAAATGTGGCACGCCGATTGCAATAATCTCTCCAGTGGCTCATTCACCCTGTTATGACAGCCCTGCGCAAGCGGACAAGCGCTTCATAAAACTTCGAATGACGCACAATACGGTGCCTGCCGTCCACCAGACCGATAACAGTTCACTTTGTGACTTTATCAAGCTTCGGACGTAACGTTGAGTTAGGCACCACCTATTCAGTTCCGTTGATATTATGTCAGCGAACAAAAAACGGCAGATTCTCTGAATCTGCCGTTTTTCTTTTCCGTCCCCACGCTTTCTTCCTGCCTTACACTCAGCTAGCATCAACAGCAGATTTTGCACAGGAATCAACTTTGTGAATAAATGGCGTCTCTTTCCGCGTTCGCTGCGGCAACTGGTTTTGATGGCTTTTTTGCTGGTGCTGCTGCCGTTGCTGGTACTGGCCTGGCAGGCGTGGGAGAGCCTGGCAGCGCTGAGCGAACGCGCCGCCGATACTAACCGTACCACCCTGACCGATGTTCGGCGCAGCGAAGCGATGGCACGTACTGCGCTGGAGCTGGAGCGTAGCTATCGCCAGTATTGTGTGCTGGATGATCCGATGCTGGCGCGCCTGTATCAGACTCAGCACAGCCGCTATTCGCAGATGCTGGATGCGCATGCGCCGGTACTGCCCGACATTCGTTATTATCGTAGCCTGCGTCAGTTTCTGACTCAGCTTTCCCAGCTACACTGCCAGAACAGCAATCCGGTAAAAGCAGCGGCGGATAATCTTGAGGGCTTTTCTAATGCGAATGGCCAGATGGTGCAGGCCACGCGCGAAGTGGTGTTCTCCCGTGGTCTGCAGCTGCAACGTGAAATCGCCGACCGCGGACAGTACTTTGGCTGGCAGGCGCTGATTTTATTTCTTGTCAGCCTTGGTTTAGTGCTGCTGTTTACTCGCATGATTATCGGCCCGGTAAAAGGGGTTGAGCGCATGATCAACCGGCTCGGCGAAGGTCGTCCCCTGGGCAGCAGCGTACTGTTTAAAGGCCCACGCGAGATCCGCTCCCTCGGGCAGCGCATTATCTGGCTCAGCGAACGTCTGGCGTGGCTGGAGTCGCAACGGCACGAATTTTTACGCCATATTTCGCATGAGTTAAAAACGCCGCTTGCCAGTATGCGTGAGGGCACTGAATTACTGGCCGATCAGGTTGCCGGACCGCTAACTGCCGATCAGCAGGAGGTGGTCAGCATTCTCGACCAGAGCAGCCGCCATCTGCAAAAGCTGATTGAGCAGCTACTGGATTACAACCGTAAACTGGCGGATGGTCCGACGGAACTGGAAGCAGTGGCGCTGGATCAGATCGTTGAGATCGTGGTTTCCTCCCACAGTCTCACCGCACGCGCTAAGCTGATCCACACCGAGATCGATCTTCAGATCACACAGTGCTATGCCGAGCCAACACTGCTGATGCGTGTCATCGATAATCTCTATTCGAACGCGGTGCACTACGGCAGCGAATCCGGTAAGATCTGGCTGCGTAGCCACCAACAGGGGCAACGTATTTTTATTGATGTGGCAAATACCGGCACTCCGATCCCGACTGAAGAGCAGGCGATGATTTTCGAGCCTTTTTTCCAGGGCAGCCTGCAACGCAAAGGGGCGGTAAAAGGCAGTGGTCTGGGGCTGAGTATTGCCAAAGATTGTATACGGCGAATGCAGGGTGATCTTCACCTGGTGGCAGCAGACGATGATGCAGATGTCTGCTTCCGTATCGAATTGAATTTAAACGCCGGGAAATAGTAATCCAATGAAATTCAAACTTTTTTCTGCCGTCGCTTTGCGTCCTTTTGGCAGGATCGCCGCCATGTTTCTCCCGCTGTTAATGACAGCATGCGCGCAGCCGTCGTACCAGACACAACATAACAGTAAAAAAAACGTGGTTCTGGAGCCGGAGATCAAAATCGTCGATTACCTGTCGGTTAGCTGTGAGCGTGTCTGGCAGATTGAAGACGAGGAGAGCATGAAAAACCCCCTCTACTGGATGCGGGCGATGGATTGCGGTACGCGCCTGTCACCCGCTGAAGCCCGTGCCGAAGCGCGGCAATGGCCAGCCGGAAACTGGCAAAATACCTTCAAACAGGGCGTACTGCTGAATAACGGTAATGTGACACCGGTTGAGCGGCGTCAGTATGTGGAGCGGCTGGACAGTTTCAGCGTCGATTATCCGCCGTCAATTCGCCCGTTGTTACAGTTATGGCGTGATAACCAGGCGGCGCAACTGCAACTGTCGGCAGATCGCGGTCGTTACGCGCAACTGCAGGAAACCTCTGACAACCAGCTGGATGAGCTGCGGCATAATCAGCGCAAACTGATGCGGGAGCTGGCCGATACCCGGCGTAAACTGGAATCGCTGACCGATATTGAGCGCCAGTTATCATCGCGTAAATCGGCTGATGTTTCTGATAATACCCATAGCGCGGACAAGCGTGACGCCGCACCTGCGGTTGAGGCGGATGATACCTATGTGCCGTCTGTCCCGGATAACGCACAAAACGCCACGGAGAGCGGCAACCCATGATACAACGCAAGTCAGCCCGATTACTGCTGGTGGATGATGATCCCAGTCTGTTGAAGCTGCTCGGCATGCGCCTGAGCAGTGAAGGTTTTCAGGTGACCACCGCCGCCAGTGGCCCGGAGGCGCTGCGTCAGTTAGCCCGTGAGAAAGTGGCGCTGGTGATCAGCGACCTGCGTATGGATGAGATGGACGGCCTGGCGCTGTTCAGTGAGATTCAGAAGCTGCACCCCGGGATGCCGGTAATTATCCTGACCGCGCATGGCTCGATTCCGGAAGCGGTATCGGCAACGCAGCAGGGCGTGTTCAGCTTTCTTACCAAGCCAGTCGATCGCGATGCGCTGTATAAAGCGATTGATGAAGCGCTGGCGCACAGCGCACCAGTCACCGACGAAGCATGGAGTGACTCTATCGTTACCCGCAGCCCGCTGATGCTGCGGCTGCTGGAGCAGGCGCGAATGGTGGCGCAGTCGGATGTGAGCGTGCTGATTAATGGTCAGAGTGGCACCGGCAAAGAAGTGCTGGCGCAGGCGATCCATGCCGCCAGTCCGCGCGCGGGCAAAGGGTTTATTGCGATCAACTGCGGCGCGCTGCCGGAGCAGCTACTGGAGTCAGAGCTGTTTGGTCATGCCAAAGGCGCCTTCACCGGCGCAGTCAGCGCGCGCGAAGGACTGTTTCAGGCTGCGGAAGGCGGCACGCTGTTTTTAGATGAAATTGGCGATATGCCACAGGCGTTGCAGGTGAAATTGCTGCGGGTGTTGCAGGAGCGTAAAGTGCGTCCGCTGGGCAGTAACCGCGATCTGGATATCAATGTGCGGATTATCTCCGCCACGCATCGCGATTTGCCGAAAGCGATGGAGAAAAAAGAGTTTCGTGAAGATCTGTTTTATCGCCTGAACGTGGTGAATCTGCGTATTCCGGCGCTGCATGAACGGGCGGAAGATATTCCACTGCTGGCGAATCATCTGTTGCGTCAGACTGCCGATCGCCATAAACCGCAGGTGCGCAGTTTTTCCACTGACGCCATGAAGCGTTTACTGGCGGCCAGCTGGCCCGGCAACGTGCGACAGCTGGTCAACGTGATTGAGCAGTGCGTGGCGCTGACCTCCTCGCCGGTTATTAGCGAAGCGCTGGTCGAGCAGGCGCTGGAGGGTGAAAACACCGCATTGCCGACCTTTGTTGAGGCGCGCAACCAGTTTGAGCTCAACTATTTGCGTAAACTATTGCAAATGACCAAAGGCAATGTCACCAACGCGGCACGTCTTGCCGGACGTAATCGCACCGAGTTCTATAAGCTGCTGTCGCGCCACGAGCTGGATGCCGCCGATTTTAAAGAGTAGTTTTTAATGCCGCTTCGCTGCTGAGTTATGTTAGTTTAGCCAGCGAACAGAGACAGGCCGCATACGGTATCTGTCCGCAGCACATATACTGAATGTAACCCGTCCGGCCACGGAGGGAGAAAAAAGGGTCTGCCATGAAAAAGATTGATGCGATTATTAAACCGTTCAAACTCGATGACGTGCGTGAGGCACTGGCCGAAGTTGGCATTACCGGGATGACGGTAACAGAAGTGAAGGGCTTTGGTCGTCAGAAAGGCCATACCGAACTGTATCGCGGTGCGGAATATATGGTCGATTTTCTGCCAAAAGTGAAAATTGAAATTGTGGTCGCCGACGATATCGTCGATACCTGCGTTGAAACCATTATGCGCACGGCGCAAACCGGTAAAATTGGCGACGGCAAAATCTTTGTGTTTGATGTTGCGCGCGTGGTACGTATCCGTACCGGCGAAGAGGACGAAGAGGCGATTTAACCTTCGGGTAAAATCATCTCCGCGGACGGCGAGAACGCCGCCCCTACGCAGGAATGATCCAGGGGCGGCGTTTTTGCCGCCCATCAGGTGTTACACCACCTTATGCGGACCAAATACTTCGTAATGAATATGATCCGCCGCTACGCCTGCATCCATCAGCTGTTTTACCGCGAACTGCATAAAACCCAGCGGTCCACACAGGTAATACTGCATCTCCGCGCTGCCCAGCTGCGCGCCTGCTGAAGCCATATCCATCAATCCGGCACTCTGATAACGGCCTGCGTCCTGCGCGGCGGGCTGCTGATACCAGATATGACTGCTGAACGCCGCCAGTTGCGCACCCAGCGCATCAACTTCCTCGCTGAAGGCATGCACCTCACCATTTTGCGCAGCGTGTAACCAGTTAACCTGTGCGGCGTGACGTTGACTCACCAGGCTATACAACATCGCCAGCATTGGCGTCTGACCAATCCCGGCTGAAATCAGCGTTACTGGCGTATTCGCGCTGATATCAATATAGAAATCACCGGCCGGAGCGGCCAGCAGCAGTTGATCACCGACTTTAGCCTGCTGATGCAGCCAGCCAGACACCGTACCCTGGGCTTCACGTTTTACCGCTATACGGTAGCTGCGACCATTTGGCGCCCGCGTCAGCGAGTACTGACGAATTTCCTGATTCTCAAAGCTGGCATCATTCAGCGTAACGCCCAGATATTGCCCGGCCAGATAATCCGCCACCGGCTGACCATCCAGCGGGCTGAATTCAAAGCTCTTAATTAAGCTGCTTTCGGCGCGGATTGCGCTGATGCGAAAGGCGCGGGTACCACGCCAGCCACCGCGCTGTTGCTCTGCCTGCTGATAGATCGCCTCTTCGCGCTGAATAAACACATTCGCCAGTACGCCATAAGCTTTGCCCCAGGCCTCCAGCACCTCATCGCCCGGGCTCAGCAGCTCATCGATGGTCGCCAGCAGATGCTGACCCACAATCTGATACTGATGCGGCTGGATATTCAGGCTGGTGTGCTTTTGCGCGATACGTTCCACCGCTGGCAAAATCGCCGCCAGGTTTTCAATGTTAGATGCATAAGCGCAGATGGCATTAAACAGCGCCTCACGCTGATCGCCATTACGCTGATTGTTCATATTGAACACATCTTTCAGCTCAGGATTATGCGCCAGCATACGGTCGTAAAAGTGGGCGGTAAGCGCCGGGCCGGTAGCGGCGATAGCGGGAATGGTCGATTTAATGGTAGCGATGGTCTGGCTATCAAGCATGGTGTAGCTCCTTTCGAACACGATTTTTAAAAGATGTATTTTAAATGCATCTTATAGCGAAGCGCTAAAGGTTGTAAATAACCGCGAGTTAAAAAGGGTTTTTCAGTCGCTTGCGACAGAGGTAACGATCGTGAAAAAAATGCATCTGCAGATGAAGAACTATCCTGAAGGAAAAACTTGCAAAAACTGTAAGAAACCCTTGCCAGCTGCGGAGCCAATCGTTTGCGTAAAAAGCTGGCTTTGCCGCTATCCATCAGCCGGTAAAACAGTTTAAACTGTTGGCCTTCGCCCTACAGGGCCATTCACTGCCGTTTTTATAAAGTTAGCTGAGTCAGGAGATCCGGATGTTAAAGCGTGATATGAACATTGCCGATTATGATGCCGAGTTGTGGCAGGCGATGGAGCAAGAGAAAGTGCGTCAGGAAGAGCACATTGAGCTGATTGCTTCCGAAAACTACACCAGCCCGCGCGTTATGCAGGCGCAAGGTTCACAGCTGACTAACAAATACGCTGAAGGGTATCCGGGCAAACGCTATTACGGCGGCTGCGAATATGTTGATATCGTTGAGCAACTGGCTATCGACCGTGCAAAAGAGCTGTTTGGCGCCGATTACGCTAACGTGCAACCTCACTCAGGTTCACAGGCCAACTTTGCGGTTTACACCGCGCTGCTGCAACCGGGCGATACCATTCTCGGTATGAACCTGGCGCACGGTGGTCACCTGACTCACGGCTCCCCGGTCAATTTGTCCGGTAAACTGTATAACGTGGTGCCTTACGGCATCGACGAAACCGGTCAGATTGATTATAACGACCTGGCTGCACAGGCGCAGAAACATAAACCGAAAATGATTATCGGTGGTTTCTCTGCTTACTCCGGTATCTGCGACTGGGCAAAAATGCGTGAAATCGCTGACAGCATCGGTGCTTATCTGTTTGTCGATATGGCGCACGTTGCCGGCCTGATCGCGGCTGACGTTTACCCTAACCCGGTTCCTCATGCGCATATCGTTACCACTACCACGCACAAAACGCTGGCTGGTCCACGCGGCGGCCTGATTCTGGCAAAAGGCGGCGATGAAGATCTGTATAAGAAACTGAACTCTGCTGTGTTCCCAGGTGGCCAGGGCGGCCCGCTGATGCATGTGATTGCCGGTAAAGCGGTGGCGCTGAAAGAAGCGATGGAACCTGAGTTCAAGGTTTATCAGCAGCAGGTGGCGAAGAACGCGAAAGCGATGGTTGAAGTGTTCCTTGATCGCGGCTACAAAGTGGTTTCTGGCGGTACGCACAACCATCTGTTCCTGCTGGATCTGGTGGATAAAAACCTGACCGGCAAAGAAGCTGACGCCGCGCTGGGTCGCGCCAATATCACGGTAAATAAAAACAGCGTGCCAAACGATCCAAAGAGCCCGTTTGTGACTTCCGGTATCCGTATCGGCTCACCGGCAGTGACCCGTCGCGGCTTTAAAGAAGCTGAAGTGCGTCAGCTGGCTGGCTGGATTGTTGATATCCTCGACAATATCAACGACGAAGGCAATATCGAACGTGTGAAACAGCAAGTGCTGGAAATCTGCGCACGCTTCCCGGTATACGCTTAAGTTTGTCGGTGCCAGGCAGGCCCTCTGCCTGGCATAAAGTTGCTTCTTAATCCCTTCTCTGCCAGAGTATCGCCCTCATTGTCGGAGGGAATATGGCAATCCGTTCTGCGTACTGGCTGGGCCTGGCTTACTTTACTTACTTCTTCTCTTATGGCGTCTATCTGCCGTTCTGGGCCGTCTGGCTAAAAGATACCGGGCTTGATGCCAGGAAAATTGGCTTGCTGCTCGGCGCCGGGATGATCGCGCGCTTTGTCGGTAGTTTACTGATCGCCTCTCAGGTCAAAAATCCTGCACAACTGGTCACCGCACTGCGTCTGTTGGCGCTGATGACCGCGCTGTTTGTACTCGGCTTCTGGTTTAGCCATCAGTGGCTGTGGCTGCTGCTGGTGATGATTGGTTTCAACCTGTTTTTCTCGCCGTTAGTGCCGCTCAGCGACGCGCTGGCCGCCACCTGGCAACGCCAGATTGCGCTGGTGTATGGCCCGGTGCGTCTGTGGGGATCGCTGGCGTTTGTGGTAAGTTCCGCCCTGACCGGTGTGCTGGTCAGCGCCTGGTCGGTGCAGGCGATTCTGTTATTGCTTAGCGGCGGTGTCGTCACGTTGTTTATCGGTATGATGCTGCGACCGGCGGTGATGCCGCACGGCGCGCTAAAACAGGAACAGCACGCGGGCTGGCAGGTGTGGCGCACGCTGTTGCGTGAAAATGCGGTCTGGCGCTTCTTGCTCTGCGTCACTCTGCTACAGGGAGCGCATGCCGCTTATTACGGCTTTAGCGCCATCTGGTGGCAGGAAGCGGGCTATTCCGCCAGCACCGTCGGCTATTTATGGTCGCTGGGCGTGGTGGCGGAAATTATTGTCTTTGCTTCCAGTGGACGTCTGTTCCGCCGCTGGGGCGCGCGGGATCTGCTGCTGCTGTCCGGCATCTGCGCGCTGGTGCGCTGGAGCTTACTGGGCGCCACAACGGCGTTGCCATGGCTGATTGTGGCGCAGATTTTACACTGTGGCAGCTTTACCATTTGCCACCTGGCGGCAATGCGCTTTATTGCCGCGCGTGAAGGGGGCGAAGTGATTCGTCTGCAGGCAGTTTACTCTGCGCTGGCGATGGGGGGCGGCATTGCGATTATGACGATGGTTTGCGGCCTGCTGTTTCCGGTTCTGCAAGGCAAGCTGTTCTGGGTGATGGCGCTGGTGGCGCTTCCGGCTCTGTTTCTGCGGCCTGGCGTTGCGGCGAAACCCTCAGGCCTCAAGTAGCGTGCGAATACGCCGCTGCTGTTTCTCACTCAGAGGTAACTCTGCGTGGATCAGCGGCGGTGAGTAGAGCGGCAGTGGGGTGGCATAAGGCGTAATCACCAGCGCGGTATCTTTTGGCGCGCCATCGCGCTGAAACTGATACATATCCAGATATTTAATATTCAGCGGCAGCAGCGTCATTTCGCGCAGTTGCAGCTCAATTTCCTGTTCCAGCACTTCGTTATCACCGGTCAGCAGCAGCACCTGCTTCTCCTGCATTGCACTCTCCTGCATCAACCAGGCGCCAAAAATAATCGCAATCAGCCCGGACTCTTGCGGCGAAAAGCTGACGCCATAATGGTTCTCCAGCGGCGCGATGGCGCTACGCGTGGTGCGCAGCAGGCGTGGATAGAGCCGCGTAACTTCTTCCGTCAGGCTGCTATCAATGCCAATGGCAAAATGGCTGCGATCGAGCGCCTGCGCCAGATGGGTATACAGCTGGCCGGTAAGTCCTCCCTCATCATTAAAATGCATGCCGGACAGGGTCTGGAAACGCTGGATCAGTAACTGCACAGATTGCAGCAGATGGCGTTCATTTTCATGCTCAATGGTGTCGATATCTGGCGCATGAATAATGCTGAACAGCAGGGCATAAAAATCGATCTCGTTGGGATGCGGCGCGGATTTACAGCGCTTTTGCCAGTGACGGATCACCTCTTCTGCCGCCAGCCGCTCGGCTTTGGCTGCCAGCCACTGTTGCTGAGCGGGAGTAAAGTCAGCATAACTGTGCTGGCAGAGTGAAAACTGCATAAACAGCTGCAACAGCTGACGATCGCGGCTAGTAAAGCTGCGATTCAGCCGCGTGCCGCAATGCTGAATCAGCGCCTGCAAGTTCTTCTCGTCATATACCGCTTTTTCAATTTTGCAGGCGCGTAACCACTGTCGGATTGCCGGGGCAAATTGCTGTTCGACAAAAGCCGGTGACAGCCGCAATGCACGGCGCAGCCAGTGTAGCAGGCAGAGTCGCAGATCCAGCTCAGCGCCACGCAGCCGCAAACTGCCATCCGGGTGAGAGTGAATATCAAGCTGATGGTAACGCTGGATTTCTTCACCAACCTCCGCTATATCTTGCCGGACAAGATGCTGGTCAACACCATTTAGCAGACTCAGGGAATCCAGGGTGACGGCAGTATCAGGCAGATAAAGCGCTAAAAGCAGATGGCAACGACGCTGAGAACTGGAGAACAGAGGTGCTGTTGGTGGCCCATCACTCATCATTCACTATTCCAGTTGGTCATAACAGAGCTAAGAATAGTCAACAAACGTGACATTAACTGGTAAGTCACGGTTTTTTGTTCAGACGTTGTAAGCGGGTCACAGAATTTTTTCTCAGGAAGGCAGATGAAGCAGAATTTGTTACATTATAACACTGTGTGGCGCCGGACCCTTGGTTTTATGATGGTCCTGATTTCGCCGCTGGCAGCGGCGCATCCACACAGTTTTATTTCACTGAAAACCACGCTGGTCAGCCAGCAGCCCGGCATGCTGAATGGCCTGCATATGGTGTGGAAGATGGATGAAATTACCTCGTCAGATCTGCTGTACGATGCCGGCGATGCAAAGCCTGATTCGGTAGTGTGGAAAAAACTGGCGGCGGAAGTGATGGCCAACGTACTGGGTCAGCACTATTTCAGTGAATTCTGGCATAACGGTCAGCGGGTGAAGTTTGATAATTTACCGACCGAATACCATCTTGCGCGTGAAGGGCATCAGGCGGTATTAACTTTTGTCCTGCCACTGGCTGAGCCACAACCTCTAACCGGACAGACTTATACCTTTATGACTTTTGATCCCACTTACTTTGTCGATATGTTTTACGATGACGAGGAGTCACTGCAACTGCCGCAGACGCTGCAAAATCAGTGCAAAATCAACCTGAAAACGCCAAAGCCGGATGCCTCGATGCAGGCTTATGCGTTGTCGCTGGATAAAGCCGATGCGCCAGCGGAAGAGATGGATCTTGGCCGCCAGTTTGCCCAGACGGTGACGCTGGTATGTCAGTAAGCTTTGCCAGCCGGAAACCGACGCGTCGCTGGCTGAGCGCCACGCCGCTGCTGCTGGCAACCCTGTTGCTGGCGGGCGCCGGGTTATGGCTGTGGCAACAGTGGCCGCAGCTATTATTGCAGAGCGTATTGTGGCAGAAAGCGCTGCATCAGCAGATGACCGCCTTACTGCAGCAGGTTGAACTCAATCCACATCAGGCCGGGCTGACACTTCTGGGTTTCAGCGTTATCTACGGCATTCTGCACGCTGCCGGTCCCGGCCATGGCAAAGTGGTGATCGCCACTTTTCTCGCCACTCATCCGACGAAAGTCAAAACCAGCCTGCAACTGACGCTGGCTGCCGCAGTGGTGCAGGGGCTGATGGCGATTGCACTGGTAACGCTGTTGCTGGTGGTGCTGAAGCTGTCATCGCGCCAGTTGCATCTCAGCAGTTACTGGCTGGAGAAGGGCAGTTATCTGATGGTAATGGCGCTTGGCGCCTGGCTGTGTCTGCGCGCGCTGCGTCAGTTATGGCGGCTGCTGCGCCCGTTACCGCAGGCAACGATCACTGCAATCCGTCCTGCGGATCATCTTCATCATGCAAATTGCGGCTGTGGTCATCAGCATGTGCCCGATAATGCCCAGCTGGCACAGGTGGTGGGCTGGAAAACGAAAGCGGTTGTGGTGCTGTCGATGGGGTTGCGACCCTGTTCCGGCGCACTGATGATGCTGCTGTTTGCGAAAGTGATTGGGGTTTATTTTTGGGGCGTGTTATCGGCGATTGCGATGGCATCAGGCACCGCGCTGACGGTCTCGGCGATGGCGCTGCTGGTGCAGACCTCAAGGGCGCTGGCGAGCAGATTAAGTCGTGCGGCTACACCTTCAGGCTGGCAAAAAGTGGCGTTGCAGAGTGTTGGCTTACTGGGTGGTGTGCTGCTGATTATTGCCGGCGTGATGCTCTGGCAGAGCGCGCAGCCAGCTATTTCGGGTGGGATCAGGCGTATTCTGTAAGCCGACGGGCCGGTATTAACCGGCCTGTCAGAAGCAGATTAACGCTTCAGTGCTTCACTCAGTTCGTCACGCATAGTCGCCAGCATGGCTTTCACCACACGTGGGTTACCTGCAACGATATTACCTGAGGTGAGATAGTTGTGGCCGCCAACAAAGTCGGTCACCAGACCACCGGCTTCACGCACCAGCAGTTCACCGGCAGCGAAATCCCATGGCTTCAGGCCAATTTCAAAATAACCATCAACACGACCGGACGCAACGTAAGCCAGATCCAGCGCAGCTGAACCGGTACGGCGGAAGTCCGCGCACTGGGAGAACAGTTTGCCAACGATATTGATGTAAGGGGTAGCATGCTGTTTCAGTTTGAACGGGAAGCCGGTAGCCAGAATGGTGCCTTCCAGATCGCGCGAATTGCTGCCACGCAGACGATAGCCATTCAGCTGAGCGCCCTGACCGCGCACGGCGCTGAACAGTTCATTACGCATTGGATCGTAAACCACGGCGACTTCGGTACGGCCTTTAATGCGTACGGCGATAGAAACGGCGAAGTGTGGTAAACGTTTAATGAAGTTGGTGGTGCCATCCAGAGGATCGATAACCCATTGCACATCCTGGTCTTCACCCGCCAGCTCACCACTCTCTTCAGTAATAATGGTGTGTTGCGGATAAGATTTGCGAATCACCTCAATAATCAGGCGTTCAGCGTCGCGGTCAACATTGGTTACGAAGTCGTTGCTGCCTTTCTGGCTCGCTTCAACTGCGTCCGGGGTTTCATAGTTCTTGGTAATTAAATTTCCGGCCTTGCGCGCAGCGCGCACGGCGATGTTGAGCATCGGATGCATCAGTATCTCTCACTGGATGTTAAAGAACGGGGAAAACGGCGCGGAGTATAGCAGGGAGTTCGGAAAATGTCCTGCATTTATGTTAGTATCACGCAATAATCTCACTGACCCCCTGAATTCTTATGCTACAGAACATTCGTATTGTACTGGTTGAAACCTCTCATACCGGCAACATGGGCTCCGTCGCACGCGCGATGAAAACCATGGGCCTGACCAATCTTTATCTGGTTAATCCGCTGGTAAAACCTGATTCGCAGGCTATTGCTCTCGCCGCTGGCGCCAGTGATGTAATTGGCGATGCCAAAATCGTCGATACCTTTGATGAAGCGATTGCCGGTTGCCGTCTGGTCGTCGGTACCAGCGCGCGTTCACGCTCGCTGCCGTGGCCGATGCTGGATCCGCGTGAATGCGGAATTAAAAGTGTGCAGGAAGGCCAGCAGGCGCCGGTGGCGCTGGTATTTGGTCGCGAACGTGTCGGCTTAACTAACGAAGAGCTGCAAAAGTGTCACTATCATGTGGCGATCGCCGCGAATCCGGAATACAGCTCGCTGAACCTGGCGATGGCGGTGCAGATTATCGCTTATGAAGTGCGGATGGCATTTTTGCAATCGCAGGAAGCGCCACAGCCGGCGTTTACTGAATCGCCTTATCCGCTGGTCGACGACCTCGAACGTTTCTATCAGCATATGGAGCAGTTAATGGTGGCCAGCGGCTTTATTCGTGAGGCCAATCCTGGTCAGGTAATGAGCAAAATGCGCCGGCTTTATACCCGCGCACGCCCGGAAAGAGACGAGTTAAATATCCTGCGCGGCATGTTCTCTTCACTGGAGAAAACCAGGGGCGAAAAATAACACCTTAATTCGTAAGGAGTTTGTCAGAGTTTATGGCATTTTTCCGATAAGAATAATACTTGAGTGTTTTACTCGGTTAAATAGTTGACCAAAACACTCAGGAATGTCAGACTTGCCTCATCACTTTTTGTTAACAGCCCCCGACAACTGGGGTCTAACCGAGGTCGCAAAAGTTATGAGACTGACATCCAAAGGCCGTTATGCCGTTACCGCCATGCTTGACGTTGCACTGCACTCTCACGATGGTCCAGTGCCGTTAGCAGATATTTCAGAACGTCAGGGGATCTCTCTCTCCTATCTGGAGCAGCTGTTCTCCCGTCTGCGTAAAAATGGACTGGTGTCCAGCGTACGTGGCCCGGGCGGCGGTTACCTGCTGGGTAAAGACTCTGGTGCGATCGCGGTTGGCGCAGTGATTACGGCGGTTGATGAATCTGTTGATGCGACCAAGTGTCAGGGTAAAGAGGGTTGCCAGGGCGGTGAGCGCTGTCTGACCCACGTACTGTGGCGCGATCTGAGTGAGCGTATCAGTGATTTCCTGAATAACATTACGCTGGCTGAGCTGGTTAATAATCAGGAAATCCTTGATGTTGCTGACCGTCAGAACAGCCTTGAAGCTCGTCGCTTACCGCACGGCCGTATGCAGGAAACGATTAACGTTAATCTGCGCGCGTAATCACACGCGACGACATACGTTAATAAGCGATTAATGCGGCGACTTCGGTCGCCGCAAGCATTTGTGCTTTTCACCTGGCGGTGAAGAGAGTAAAAAAACAGAAAGCAGTATCAGCAGTATTTAACAGTGAAGCGATGTACGGAGCTTATGGCGCAATGAAATTACCGATTTATCTGGATTACTCTGCTACCACCCCTGCCGATCCGCGCGTGGCGGAGAAAATGATGCAGTTTCTGACCATGGATGGCACCTTCGGTAACCCGGCTTCCCGCTCGCACCGTTTTGGCTGGCAGGCAGAAGAGGCGGTGGATATCGCCCGTAACCAGGTCGCCGAACTGGTCGGCGCCGATCCGCGCGAAATTGTATTTACTTCCGGCGCTACCGAATCTGATAACCTGGCGATCAGAGGTGCGGCGACGTTCTATCAGCAGAAAGGCCGCCACATTATTACCTGCAAAACCGAACATAAAGCGGTGCTGGATACCTGCGCGCAGCTGGAACGTGAGGGCTTCGAGGTCACTTATCTTGATACGCAGCGCAATGGCATCGTTGATCTGGCGGCCCTTGAGGCGGCGATGCGTGACGACACCATTCTGGTTTCCATTATGCATGTTAACAATGAAATTGGTGTAATCCAGGATATCGCCGCCATAGGCGAACTCTGCCATGCTCGCGGTGTGCTGTACCATGTTGATGCCACGCAGAGTGTGGGCAAGCTGCCGCTTGATCTGAGCCAGCTGCCGGTGGATCTGATGTCTTTTTCGGCGCACAAAATCTACGGACCGAAAGGTATTGGCGCGCTCTTTGTCCGCCGTAAGCCGCGTATCCGTCTGGAAGCGCAAATTCACGGTGGAGGCCATGAGCGCGGTATGCGCTCCGGCACCCTGCCGGTGCACCAGATTGTCGGTATGGGCGAAGCTTACCGTATTGCTAAAGAAGAGATGAGCAGTGAAATGGCGCGTCTGCGCACGCTGCGTAATCGTCTGTGGCAGGGCATTAAAGATATCGAAGAAGTTTACCTGAACGGCGATATCGAGCTGGGCGCGCCGAATATTCTCAACGTCAGCTTTAACTACGTTGAAGGTGAATCACTGATTATGGCGCTGAAGGATCTGGCGGTATCTTCCGGATCCGCATGTACTTCGGCCAGCCTGGAGCCTTCCTACGTGCTGCGCGCGCTGGGCATTGATGATGAGCTGGCGCACAGCTCGATCCGTTTCTCGCTCGGTCGTTTTACTACTGAAGAAGAGATCGACTACGCCATTGCGCTGATTGGTCAATCAATCAGCCGTCTGCGCGATCTTTCTCCGCAATGGGAAATGCATAAAGCCGTCTGAGAGCGGTGATCTATGCCGCAGAAGCAGAACGGGCCGGATTTTTATTCGGCCCGTTTTACATCTGAAGAAATAAAATGATCACTTAATCAGACTGACAGTCGCCAAATTGCTCAGGCATTGTATGATGCTTGTCTGGCTACCGATCCATACAGGGTGTTTTTTGCCGATATCACCCCATGGTTCGCTCACCTGACAGCGGGTGGCGCGGCGGCTTTAATGCCGCCGGAGCTAATGATTTTTACGACAAATTGAAGATAAAAAAACAAGGAGCCATGCGATGACAACAGAAGCAATGAATATCACCCTGTCAACGGCAGCGGCAGACGCACGCTGGGGCGAAAAAGCGATCCTCAGCAGTAATGACAGTGGCATGACAATTCATCTGAATGGTAACGATCCGCTGGCGGTCATTCAGCGCGCAGCGCGCAAAATTGATGGCCAGGGCATCCGCAAAGTGGTTCTCAGCGGCGCCGATTGGGATTTAGAAAAAAGCTGGGCATTCTGGCAGGGCTATCGCGGCCCTAAGGGCGAGCGCACCGTTGAGTGGGCCGCGCTGAATGACAGCGAGCAGGCAGAATTCGATGCGCGTCTGAAGGTGGTTGACTGGGTGCGTAGCACCATCAACCTGCCAGCGGACAATCTGAGCCCATCCCAGCTGGCGCGTAGCGCAGTTGATTTGCTAAGTGATGTTGGCGGCGACAAGGTGAGCTATCGCATCACCAAAGGCGAAGATCTGCGTGAGCAGAAGTATATGGGCATTTACACGGTGGGTCGCGGTTCAGAGCGCAGTTCTGCTCTGCTGGCGCTGGATTACAATCCAACCGGCGATGAAAATGCACCGGTCTATGCCTGTCTGGTCGGTAAAGGCATCACCTTTGATACTGGCGGCTACAGCCTGAAGCAGAGCGCCTTTATGGATTCGATGAAATCCGATATGGGCGGCGCGGCAACGGTGACTGGCGCACTGGCGCTGGCGATTACCCGCGGTCTGCAGAAGCGCGTGAAACTGTATCTCTGCTGCGCAGAAAATATGGTCAGCGGCAATGCATTTAAGCTGGGCGATATTATCCATTATCGCAACGGTAAAACCGTTGAAGTGATGAACACCGATGCCGAAGGGCGTCTGGTGCTGGCGGATGGTCTGATTGATGCCAGTGAACAGAATCCTGAGCTGTTAATTGATGCAGCCACCCTGACCGGTGCAGCGAAAACTGCACTCGGCAATGACTACCACGCGCTGTTCAGTTTCGACGATCAACTGGCAGGCAAACTGATGGAAAGCGCGGCAAGTGAAAACGAGCCATTCTGGCGTCTGCCGCTGGCTGAATTCCATCGTGGCCATCTGCCATCGAACTTTGCCGATCTGAATAATATCGCCAGTCCTGCACATTCCGCTGGCGCCAGCTCTGCTGCTGGTTTCCTGTCGCATTTCGTCAAAAACTATCAGAAAGGCTGGCTGCATATTGACTGTTCCGCCACCTACCGCAAAGGCGCTGTCGATCAATGGTCTGCTGGCGCCACCGGTTTGGGCGTACGCACTATTGCCAACCTGTTATTAAAATAAGCTGAAACGGGCCGGAGCAATCCGGCCCTGTGGTAGCGGGGCGTCAGCAGACATTGCCGCCCCGGCAAATCAATGCCCGGAATCAAACCATGAATCAAACGAATAACCGCCTTGAAGAGGTGCTGAAACTGGCAGCCACTGAAGCTGCGCATCGGCCTGAGTTTTTTGAGCTGCTGATGAGCGCCAGCGTCTGGGTGCCGGGTGAAAGCGCCACTGAAGCCAGCGCTAGCGGACAACTGGACGCCAGCGCCGCCGTTGATCTACGTCACTGGGAGAAAGAGGACGGCGCCAGCATTATCCCTTTCTTCACCTCAATTGAAGCCATGCAGCAGGCTGTCAGTGACGAGCAGGCGTATCTGATTATGCCAGTCCGTACGCTGTTTGAGATGACGCTGGGCGAAACTCTGTTTCTCAATCCCAAACTGCCTGCCGGTAAAGAGTTTTCACCGAGTGAAATCGCCAGGTTGCTGGGCGAGGGTGGGGATGCGCTGAGTCAGCAAACGGTACTGGAGGGCGGTACGCCACTGTTGCTGTCTGAAATTGCAGAGCCACCGGCGCAGGTTATCGATTCGCTGACCCAGCTGTTTACTAAACATAAACAGGTACGTCGCGCTTATGTCGCGCATATCAAAGAGTCGGCGGATCAGCCAGCGAATCTGCTGATTGGTATTGAGGCTGACAGTAATATTGATGCGATTATTCGTGCGGCAGGCAGTGTGGCGACTGACACTTTACTGGAAGATGAACCGGTAGATATCTGCGAAATTGTCGAAGGCGACAAGGGCATCAGCCATTTCTTTACCGCCCATATTACGCCGTTTTATGAGCGTCGCTGGGGCAGTTTCCTGCGTGAGTTTAAGCAGGTCAATTAGTACGATAAACTGGCCGGGCGTGCCCGGCCGTTTGCCTCAGACATTTGCCTCAGACGTTAGTCTTAATCGGTAAATCGTCGCGGCTACCCCATTCCCCCCAGGAGCCGTCATACAGTTTCACGTTTGTCACGCCCAGCGTCGTCAGCGCCAGAATCAGCACTACCGCCGTCACTCCGGAACCACAGCTGGCAACGATTGGCTTAGCCAGATCGACGCCATGACGCCGGAAAATTGCTTCCAGTTCCGCCGCTGGTTTCAGCTGGCCGTCGACCACCAGTTCGTTCCACGGCACGTTAAGACTGTTGGGTATATGCCCGCGATGCAGCCCCGGGCGCGGCTCATCGACTTCGCCGTTGAAACGGTTTGCGGCGCGCGCATCGACAATCTGCGCTGTACCTTCATGGCTGATTAGCAGCACATCCGTGACCCGGCGCACCAGGTCAGCATCGTACTGCGCGTCAAACTCGCCTTCCGGCAGCACGACTTCGCCAGTAGCCAGCGGTAAGCCCGCCTGTTTCCAGCCCTGCAGGCCGCCCGCCAGAATCGATACCTGAGCGACGCCAAAGGCGCGCAGCATCCACCATGCGCGCGGCGCGGAAAACAGATTTCCCTCGTCGTAAACCACCAGATGCTTATCACTGCTGATGCCCAGTTCACGCATCGCCACCGCAAAACTCTCCGCGCGCGGCATCATATGCGGATAGGGGCTGGTGTGATCGGAGAGCGCTTCAATATCGAAGAAGGGCGCATCAGGCAGATGGCCCGCCAGATATTCGGCCTTAATATCACGCACCAGCTCCTGACCAGGAGGAAGCATACGTGCATCTATCACCTGGACATCATTTTCAATCTGGTGTTCGGCGAGCCAGTCGGCAGTTACAAAGAAGGAGGTTGTCATCGCGGCCTCGTTATAGGTCTGTATCGTAGAAGTGCTGACTTTGAGTGTCGACGATCTCTGGCGACACCACAAGAAAATTTCTATTATGCGGATGATCTTTAATGAAATTTACGAGATGCCTCGAAGAATATTAGATCGTTAACTGCAAATAAGCTGGCTGCTGTGTAACCGCTCGCAAAATAACAAATTAGTTGGTCACTTTGGGGCGTTTGCCGCCATAATGTTGTTCTCATTTCGCAGGCTATTATGCCATGGAGTTCGTATGAAAGGGTTGGGGAACAGGTTCGCGGTGGCTGCTTTACTGGCGCTGACCGTGCTGTCAGGTTGCGATGATAATGATAAAAAAGCGCAGCCTGCGATATCGGCAGAAAAAAGCGCCACGCCTTCAGGTAGCGGCGCGGTGGCGGAGAACGGTTTAAGCGATGCCCGGCGCGCGGCGGAAGCGGAACGCGATAAAGGAAAACCGCTGCAGGTCGTGGATATCTCTGAGGTGCAACTGGATGGCGCCAGTACGCTGGTGGTGACCTTCTCGGTGGCGCTGGATGATAAGCAAAACTTCGCGCAGAAACTGCATCTGGTGGACAGTAAAAGCGGCGCGATTGACGGCGGCTGGGAACTGTCGGCAAATCAGCGCGAGCTGCGTTTTCGCCATCTGGAGCCGAACCGCAAGCTGATCGCCACCGTGGATAGCGGACTGACAGCGCTCAATGGCGCTGCACTGGAGCGCGCAGCCGAGCAGGAGATCACCACGCGTGATGTGCAGCCGATGGTAGGATTTGCCAGCCGCGGTTCTTTGCTGCCTGCGCGCGTTATTCAGGGGTTACCAATCCTGGCACTAAACGTAAACAGTGTGGATGTGGATTTCTTTCGGGTTAAACCCACTTCTCTGCCCGCCTTTCTCTCTTCCTGGGAGTACGGCAACAGTCTGCAAAGCTGGCAATCGGATGAGCTGCTGAATAAAGCGGATCTGGTTTACAGCGGCCGTTTCGATCTCAATCCTGCGCGTAATACCCGTGAAAGAATGCTGCTGCCGCTGAGCGATATCGAAGCCTTTAAACAGCCTGGCGTCTATCTGGCGGTGATGAAAAAAGCCGGATCTTACAGCTACAGTAACGCTGCAACCCTGTTTACCCTCAGTGATATTGGCCTGTCGCTGCATCAGTTCCCGACGCAGATGGATGTGTTTAGCCAGAGCCTGGAAAATGGCGCGGCGCTGTCGGATATTACACTGACCCTGCTGGACGAAAAAGGACAAACGCTGCAGCAAACCACCAGCGATAAGCAGGGACATGCGCAGTTAAAATCATCCGGCAAAGCGAAACTATTGCTGGCCACTAAAGATCAGCAAACCACGCTGCTGGATCTCAGTCGCCCGGCGCTGGATCTGGCGGAGTTCGCGATTGCGGGTCCGGAAGGCTATGACAAGCAACTGTTTATCTTTGGTCCGCGCGATCTTTATCGCCCTGGTGAAACGGTCATCGTAAATGCCCTGCTGCGCGATGCCGACGGAAAACCGCAGCCGCCGCAGCCCGTCAAGCTGGAGGTGGTTAAGCCGGATGGTGAGGTGGTCCGCACTCAGGTGTGGCAACCGGAGAACGGTCTTTATCAATATCGCTATAACCTGCCGGAATCTGCGGCTACCGGTGGCTGGACGCTGCGGGTCAATACAGGTGACGACCGTCCGCGCAGCTGGCGTTTTAATGTGGAGGATTTTCTGCCGGAACGTATGGCGCTGTCACTGAAAGCCGCCGATCATCCACTGTCACCCACTGATGAGCTCTCTTTCCAGATTAACGGCCGCTATCTGTATGGCGCGCCTGCCGCTGGTAATCACTTGCAGGGCCAGCTCTATTTACGTCCCAATCGCGACGCTGTTACTGCGCTGCCAGGTTATCAGTTTGGCGATATCAATGAAGATGGCTTAAAACGCAGCCTTGATGAGCTGGATGTGACGCTGGATGCGCAGGGTGATGCGGCGGTGTCAGTGCCGTCAAGCTGGGAGGATGTCCATTCGCCGATCAATGTGATTATGCAGGCCAGCCTGCTGGAGAGCGGTGGCCGTCCGGTGACCCGTCGCATTACTCAGGCTATCTGGCCCGCAGATGCGCTGCCGGGGATCCGCCCGCTGTTTGGCAATAAAGATGTTTATGACTACCGTAGCGACAGCTATCACAGCCAGCCGATGGTGGAAGAGGGCAGCCATGCCGCCTTTGATATTCTGCTGGCCAATGCGCGCGGTGAAAAGCTGGCGGCGCAGAATGTTGATGTGCGTCTGGTGCGCGAACGGCGCGACTATTACTGGAGCTTCTCCGATGGCGAAGGCTGGCAGTCGCGCTATGAGCAGAAAGACCTGATCGAGGATCAGCAGCAAATTGTACTGGCCGCCGATGGCGCGACACGCGTGGAGTTTCCGGTTGACTGGGGCTCCTATCGCCTTGAAGTGCGCACGGCCGATAATAACGTCCTCAGCAGCGTGCGTTTTTGGGCTGGTTACAGCTGGCAGGATAATACCGCAGGCAGCGGAGCACTGCGTCCGGATCAGGTAAAACTTAAACTGGATAAGCCAGCTTATCAGCCAGGCGAAAAGGCCAGTGTACATATTGAAGCACCAGCAGCAGGCAAAGGTTATCTGATGCTGGAGTCCAGCAATGGCCCTTTATGGTGGCAGGAAATCGATGTGCCAGCCGGTGGACTCGATGTTGAAGTGCCGGTTAATCAGGAGTGGCGTCGACACGATCTCTATCTCAGCGCACTGGTCATTCGCCCAGGCGAAAAAGAGAAAGGCGCCACACCAAAACGAGCGGTCGGGCTGCTGCATCTGCCGCTGGCGGATAACGATCGCAAACTCACACTCGCGCTTGATGCGCCAGAAAAAATTCGACCAAACCAGACACTGACGGTGAAAGTGAAAGCGGCGCGTCAGGGCGGCGCAGTGCCGAAAAACATTCAGCTGTTGTTGTCGGCGGTAGATAGCGGCGTATTAAGCATCACCGACTATAAAACGCCAGATCCCTTTAACGGTTTCTTTGGCCGTAAGCGCTATAACGCCGATCAATATGATGTCTACGGACAACTGATTGAAGGGCTGGGACGCCAGGCGACGTTACGCTTTGGTGGTGACGGCGATGAAAATGACCCGCTGGCGCGTGGCGGTCAGAAACCGGTCACTCACGTCAATATTGTGGCGCAGCAGGCGTTGCCGGTCACGCTGGATGCTAACGGCGAAGGCCGCGTCGAACTGCCGATACCGGAGTTTAATGGTGAACTGCGTCTGATGGCGCAGGCGTGGAGCGACGACAGTTTTGGCCAGGGTGAGCAGAAGCTGGTGGTCGCGGCGCCGCTGATTAGTGAACTGGCTACCCCGCGCTTTATGGCTGGCGGCGATAGCGCGCGTCTGGCGCTGGATCTGACTAACCTTTCCGGCCTGCCGCAAACCTTGCAGATAAACCTGGCGGCGCAGGGGCTGGTCAAGCTGGATGATGGCGCGGTGCAGACTGTTTCGCTGAAAACAGGAGAACGCACCACCTTGCTGGTGCCGGTCAGCGCGCTGAGCGGTTTTGGTGACGGCGAAATTACCACTGAGATAACCGGCCTGAATCTGCCGGGGGAAACCGTGAAGCCGGTTCATCAGAGCTGGAAAATCGGTGTGCGGCCGGCATGGCCTGCGGAGACGCGTAACTTTGAAGCGGTGGTCCGCAGTGACCAACCCTGGAATGTGCCTGCAGAAGCGTTAAGCGGACTGGCTCCAGCCACGCTGCAAGGCCAGCTGGCGATTGGCGGCCGTCCGCCGCTGAATATTGCGCGCTATATTCGCGAACTGTATGCGTATCCCTATGGCTGTCTTGAGCAGACGGTCAGTGGGCTCTATCCGTCGCTATATACCAATCATGCGCAACTGATGGCGCTGGGAATCAAAGGCAGCAGTGATGCCGCCCGTCGGGAATCGATCGATGTTGGTATTGATCGTCTGGCCGGCATGCAGCGTCTCAACGGCGGTTTTGGTTTATGGGGCAAAGAGAGTCAGGAAGAGTTCTGGCTGACGGCTTATGTCACCGATTTCCTGATTCGCGCCAGTGAGCAGGGTTATACCGTACCGCAGACAGTGCTGGATCGTGCTAATCAGCGTCTGTTGCGCTATCTGCAGGATGCTAATCAGATTGAGGTCTACTACAGCAGCGACACCGCCGCTTCTCGCTTCAGCGTGCAGGCCTACGCCGCATTAGTATTAGCGCGTCAGCAAAAAGCGCCATTAGGCGCGCTGCGTACGCTGTATAACAATAAAACCAGCGCTAAAGCAGGCTTGCCGCTGGTGCAGCTGGGTATCGCGCTCAGGCTGATGGGCGACGTGCCGCGCGGAAGTGACGCAATCAATCAGGGCATGGATACCAGTCGTACGGACAACAGTTACTGGCTTGGGGATTACGGCAGCACGCTGCGGGATAATGCGATGATCCTGAATCTGCTGGTGGAGAATAAACTGCTGATCAACGAGCAGGATCTGCTGCTGGTCAGGTTGTCGCAGCAGCTTAACGGTAAGCGCTGGCTCTCCACGCAGGAGAACAATGCCCTGTTCCTTGCAGGCAAGGTGCTGATCTCTTCCACGGGCCAGAGCTGGCAGGCGGTGCTTAACGACCAGACTCCGCCGCTCAGCGGCAAGGAAACCTATACCGGTGTGCTGTCAGCGACGCAGCTGGCAGAAGGTGTCCGTTTAACCAATCCGGGCAGCGCTCCGCTGTATGGTCGTCTGGACGTAGTGGGCTATCCGCAAAGCGCACCGGAGCCATACAGTAATAATCTGCAAATCAGTCGCAGTTATCTGGGGCTGGATGGTAAAGAGAAGTCGCTGGCAAACCTGAAAAGTGGAGAGCTGGTGCTGGTGCAGCTGAAAGTTTCCGCGCGTGAACGCGTTCCTGATGCGCTGGTTGTTGACCTGCTGCCCGCTGGCCTGGAGCTGGAAAACCAGAACCTGAGCGACAGCAGCGCCAGCCTGGCTGACAGTACGGCTGATGTGCAGGAGTCGATTAGCGATATGCAACAGGCCAGTATTAAACATCTGGAATTCCGCGACGATCGCTTCGTTGCAGCGGTGGATATTGATGGCTATCGTCCGGTGACGCTGCTCTATCTGGCGCGCGCAGTGACGCCGGGCAGTTATCAGGTTCCTGCACCGCAGGTTGAATCAATGTATGTGCCGCAATGGCGTGCGCTGGGTGTTACCCCCGGCCGCCTGAACGTGCGTTAAAAGCTGGCGCCCGGCCTGCTGTCGGGCGCCATTCAATTGAAGATGAAAAGACCTTTTCGCGTTTTGCGCTGGCTGTTATTGCCGTTAATGCTCATCATCCTGCTGCTGCTGGCTGATCGGCTCTCTCCATTGCCGCTGCAACAGGTTGAACCTGCGCGCGTGGTGGTGGCGGAAGATGGTACGCCGCTGTGGCGTTTTGCCGATCGCAACGGTATCTGGCGCTATCCGGTTACTCTGGAGGACGTTTCTCCCTGGTATCTTGAGGCGCTGCTGACTTATGAAGACCGCTGGTTCTGGCAGCATCCGGGGGTCAATCCTCTCGCCATTTTACGCGCCGCCTGGCAGGATATTCGCGGTGGCGGCATTATTTCCGGCGGCAGTACGCTGACCATGCAAGTCGCCCGCTTAATCGATCCGCAACCGCGCACCTGGTGCGGTAAATTGCTGCAGATCTGGCGCGCCTTGCAGCTGGAGTGGCATCTGTCGAAGTCAGAGATCCTGACGCTGTACCTTAATCGCGCGCCTTTTGGCGGCATGATTGAGGGCATCGGTGCGGCAAGCTGGACCTGGCTGGGTAAATCACCGGCGCAGATGACGCGCAGTGAAGCTGCGCTTATGGCGGTACTGCCGCAGGCTCCCAGCCGCTTGCGCCCCGATCGCTGGCCGTTACGCGCGCAGGCTGCGCGCAATAAAGTGTTGCAGCGCATGATTGACTATCAGGTGTGGCCGAAGCAGCAGGTCGCTGAACTGTTTGCCGAGCCGGTGTGGCTGGCGCCGCGGCAGATGCCTGAACTGGCGCCACTGCTGGCAAGGCGGTTGCTGACGGCTTCTGCGCAGCAAAAGGTGACCTCCACCCTCAATGCATCGTTGCAGCGTCAGCTGGAAGCGCTGGCGGCGGGCTGGAAAAACCAGTTGCCGCCGCGTACCTCGCTGGCCTTGCTGGTGGTCGATCACACCACCATGAAAGTGCGCGGCTATCTGGGCTCGGTCGATCTTAATGACGACAGCCGCTTTGGTCATGTCGATATGATCAGCAGCGTGCGTTCGCCAGGATCGATTCTGAAACCCTTCGTCTATGGTCTGGCGATTGACGATGGACTGATTCATGCCGAGTCGCTGCTGCAGGATGTACCCCGCCGTTTTGGCGATTACCGCCCGGGGAACTTTGACAGTGGTTTTCATGGTCCGGTCAGCGCCAGCGAGGCGCTGTCACGATCGTTAAATCTGCCGGCGGTACAGTTACTGGATGCCTATGGGCCGAAGCGTTTTGCTGCCGCGCTGCGTAATACCGGGATCAATCTGCGCTTTCCAGCGGCGGTGGAACCGAACCTTTCGCTGGTGCTCGGCGGCACCGGGACAAGAATGGATGAGGTGGTGTCAGCTTACAGCGCCTTTGCGCGCCAGGGGAATGTTGCCGCACTGCGATTTTTGCCGGAGCAGAAACTGGAGGAGCGCCGTTTACTTTCACCGGGGGCGGCGTGGGTGATTCGCCGCATTCTGGCCGGTGAAGCGCAGCCACAGCCTGATGGCGAGGGATCGGCGACCGTGCCGCTGGCGTGGAAAACCGGTACCAGCTATGGCTACCGTGATGCCTGGGCAGTGGGGATCGATGCGCGCTATCTGATAGGTGTCTGGGTAGGGCGCCCTGATGGCACGCCGGTTGCCGGTCAGTATGGCTATGCCAGCGCGGTGCCAGTGTTAAACCAGGTCCATCATTTGCTGATGTCATCACCGGGTTTGCGTGGGCCAGTTTTACCGGGCGATCCGCGTCCCGCTTCGGTGAGCGCCGCAACCATCTGCTGGCCCGGCGGACAAAGCCTGGCGCCAGGGGATAGCAATTGTCGCCAGCGTCGCCAGAGCTGGATTGTGAACAATACCGTGCCGCCGACGCTGCTGGCGCCGGGACAGGAAGGCGTATCGGGTCTGCAACAGCCGATCTGGCTAAACGCTCAGGGGCAGCGTGTGGCGTCAGACTGTAGCGGGGCGCAGGCGCAAACGCTGATATTATGGCCGTTGCCGCTGGAGCCCTGGTTGCCGCAAGCAGAAAGGCGCGCCAGTCGCCTGCCTGTGATTGATGCGCAGTGTCCGCCACTCAGTGCCGGTAATACGGTTCCTCTGATTTTAACCGGACTGCGTGATGGCCAGATTTTGCATCGTTTACCGGGGCAGCAACGTCTGGCGATCACCGCCAGCGTGCAGGGAGGCCAGGGAAACCAACGCTGGTGGTTCCTCAACGGTACACCGCTGCAGCAGCAGCGTGGTGCAGAATCACAGGCGTTATCTTTCGAAAAGCCGGGCGCATATCAGCTGACGATACTGGATGAAGGTGGACAGGTAGCGACCGCCTCTTTTACAGTTGAGTAAGCTGTTACAGGTTCTGAACAGCAAATGCGACCGGTTTGTCGCGACGGCGATCAAAGTTTTTTAAAGAATTGTTGAATCTTAGGTAGGCAATAGCTGGCCACGCCCCTATAATCGCCGCCATTTTCTCGGGCCGGAAGCCAGATTCTTTCTCTCCGGCTTAAACTGGAAGTTAATTACAGAGGTCAACATGACAACAGAACGTACTTTTTCCATCGTAAAACCGAACGCGGTGGCAAAAAACGTAATTGGTGCAATCTACAACCGTTTTGAAAGCGCTGGCTTTAAAATTGTTGCAGCTAAAATGCTGCACCTGACCACTGAACAGGCTCAGGGTTTTTACGCAGAGCACGCTGGTCGTCCATTCTTTGATGGCCTGGTTGAATTCATGACCTCAGGTCCGGTAGTGGTTTCTGTGCTGGAAGGTGAAAACGCCGTTCAGCGTCATCGTGACCTGATGGGCGCCACTAACCCGGCAAACGCTCTGGCTGGTACTCTGCGTGCTGATTACGCTGACAGCTTCACTGAAAACGCTACTCACGGTTCTGACTCTGCTGAGTCTGCAGCCCGTGAAATCGCGTTCTTCTTTGGCGAAGGCGAAATCTGCCCGCGCACACGTTAATTCGTGTTGGGATTGCCATGCGGTAAGCGAAGTTTACAAATTTATTGCTGCGCTTTAGCCCGATAACTGGCATCCCGTTAATGATGTTTGTACAATAATGCGCCCCCGTTGAGCATGCTCATCAGGGGCGCTTCTTTTTTTATCATTCATCCCCCAACGCCATAACGTGTAATAACGAGGCGAGAGAATATTATGTCAGAACTTATTGTGACGCCGTCGTCCGCAACGCCTGTAGCCGTCAAGCCAAAACAAAAAATCAACCTGCTCGATCTCAATCGCCAGCAAATGCGTGAGTTTTTTAGCTCCATTGGTGAAAAACCTTTCCGCGCCGATCAGGTGATGAAGTGGATTTATCACTATTGCAGCGATGATTTCGATGAGATGACCGACATCAACAAGGTGCTGCGCGGTAAGCTGAAAGAGCTGACCGAAATTCGCGCGCCAGAAGTGGCGGAAGAGATGCGATCAGCAGATGGCACCATTAAATGGGCGATCCGCGTTGGTGATCAGCTGGTTGAAACCGTCTACATTCCGGAAAAAGACCGCGCCACACTTTGCGTCTCTTCGCAGGTCGGTTGTGCGCTGGAATGTACCTTCTGCTCCACCGCGCAGCAGGGCTTTAACCGTAATCTGCGCGTTTCAGAAATTATTGGCCAGGTATGGCGTGCGGCGAAAATTATTGGCGCAGCGCGTATCACCGGTCAGCGCCCGATCACCAACGTGGTGATGATGGGCATGGGCGAACCCCTGCTGAACCTGAACAACGTGGTGCCAGCGATGGAAATTATGCTGGATGACTTTGGTTTCGGGCTGTCCAAGCGCCGTGTGACCCTGTCGACTTCCGGTGTGGTGCCAGCGCTCGACAAGCTGGGCGATATGATTGATGTCGCGCTGGCGATCTCTCTGCATGCGCCGAATGATAAAATTCGCGATGAAATCGTGCCAATCAACAAGAAATACAATATCGCCACTTTCCTCGCGGCGGTACAGCGTTATATTGGCAAATCAAATGCTAATCAGGGCCGCGTGACCATTGAGTATGTAATGCTGGATCATATCAATGACAGTACCGATGATGCCCATGAACTGGCGGCTTTGCTGAAAGAGACACCGTGCAAAATCAACCTGATTCCATGGAACCCCTTCCCGGGAGCGCCATATGGCCGCAGTTCCAACAGCCGCGTTGACCGTTTTTGCAAAGTGCTGATGGATTATGGCTTTACCACTATTGTGCGTAAAACGCGTGGCGATGATATCGATGCCGCCTGTGGTCAGTTAGCCGGTGATGTGGTTGACCGTACCAAGCGAACGCTGCGCAAAAAAATGGCCGGTGAAGAAATTTCTGTGAAAGCGCTCTGAAAGTTGAGACTGAATTGTTTTTTCAGCAATTTCTCTGATGTTGGCTTGCTGTGTTTGGAGTAACATACCAGGCTTCATAACATCAGGGAGACGTTATGTATGCGTAACGGATTACAGTGCGCGTTGCTGAGTGCTTTTCTTGTAAGTGGTTGTGTCACTGACCAGGCGACAAATGCCTCAGCGCAGACGCGACTTCAGCTTGGTCTGGAATACCTTGCGCGCGGCGATATTGCGGCCGCGCAACGTAATCTGCAACGTGCCGAAGCCGCACTGCCACAGGATTATCGGGTGCAGCTGGCTATGGCCCGTCTTTATCAGATGACCGGCGATAACTCTTTGGCGCAACTGCGTTATGATCGGGCGCTAAATCTTGCACCGTTAAATAGTTTTGTCGTTAACAATTACGGTGCGTTTCTTTGCGGTTTA
Organism: Winslowiella toletana; assembly: GCF_017875465.1. NCBI lineage: Bacteria > Pseudomonadati > Pseudomonadota > Gammaproteobacteria > Enterobacterales > Erwiniaceae > Winslowiella > Winslowiella toletana. The sequence goes on along the minus strand of NZ_JAGGMQ010000001.1, from coordinate 1,162,436 downwards.
GGGCAGTATGATGCGGCACAACAGCAGTTTAGCCAGGCACAACGTCTGCCGCAGCCCGGAGCCAGAGCAGATAGCTTTGAGAATGCCGGTTACTGCTATCTGAACGCTGGAGAGTTTGAGCAGGCAAAGCGGTCATTATTGTTGGCGGTTCAGGCCGACGGACAAAAAGGGGCGCCTGTGCTGGCTGAAGCCGAAAAGCGATTTGGAAAGGGAGAACGTGCTGAGTCGCGGCTCTTGTTAGATGTGTATCAACACAGCTTGCCTGCTTCGGCAGAGAGCTTGTGGTTAGAGATTCGTTTCGCCGCGTTGGTTAAGCGTAGTGCTGATATTGAGCGTTATGGCACGCAACTGGCGCGAAATTTTCCACAATCGATACAGCACCAGCATTTTTTAGCTAATGAATACTGAAGCCACTGAAGACAAATCTGCAGTAAATTCCACGGGCCAACGCCTGCGTGTAGCCCGTGAAACAATGGGACTGACCCAGCAGAACGTTGCTGAGCGTCTGTGCCTGAAACTTTCTACCGTGCGCGATCTTGAGGACGATAAGTCTCCTGCCGATCTCGCATCGACCTTCTTGCGTGGTTATATCCGCTCGTATGCTCGTCTGGTGCATGTTCCGGAAGAGGAGCTGCTGCCCATGATGGCCAAACAGGCACCGGTTCGTGCAGCAAAAGTTGAACCGATGCAGAGCTTCTCACTCGGCAAGCGTCGTAAAAAACGTGATGGCTGGCTGATGATTTTCACCTGGTTGGTTCTGTTTGTCGTAGTCGGTCTGACGGGCGCATGGTGGTGGCAAAACCATAAAGCGGCGCAGGATGATCTGGTGTCGATGGCGGACCAGAACTCCGCCGCAGAAGGGGATAACAGTCAGTCTATCCCCCTGACCGACAACAGCAGCTCGGCGAACGACAGCGCGACTGAGTCGCCTGTTGCGCCAGCTGACAGCAGTTCTGCCGCGGCGAACAGCAACAGCGCGGCAACCAATGGTTCGGCGGCGGGTGCTAACGCACCGGCGCCTGCGACCAGTGTCACACCGGCTGCTAATTCTGCCGCTCAGGTCGTATCGCCGAGCCAGGCGCCGATCAATAATGCCGCAACGCCTGCGGCTAACGGTCAGGCAACTAACGGTCAGTTGCCTACCGGCAATGCCGGGGTGAACACCCCGGCAGTTGATCCTAATGCGGTGGTGATGGAGTTTAATGCCGATTGCTGGCTGGAAGTCACCGACTCAGCAGGTAAAAAACTGTTCAGCGGCATGCAGCGTGGTGGTGGTAAACTTAGTCTTGCCGGTACTGCACCTTATCGTGTGAAGATTGGTGCGCCGAGCGCAGTACAGATTCAGTATCAGGGTAAACCTGTTGATCTGGGTCGTTTTATCCGTAGCAACCAGGTTGCTCGCCTGACCATCGGTGCGCAATAACGCATCTTTTTCTGGTCTCGAGTGATTGTGGAGAAAGAATATGCATAACGAAGCACCCATTATCCGTCGCAAATCTACACGTATTTACGTCGGCAAGGTGCCGGTGGGCGATGGCGCTCCGATCGCCGTTCAGTCCATGACCAATACGCGCACCACTGATGTTGCCGCGACGGTCAGTCAAATCAAAGCCCTGGAACGTGTAGGCGCCGATATTGTGCGCATCTCCGTGCCTACCATGGACGCGGCAGAAGCCTTTAAACTGATTAAACAACAAGTTGATGTTCCGCTGGTGGCGGATATCCATTTTGACTATCGCATCGCGCTGAAAGTTGCTGAATATGGCGTTGACTGTCTGCGTATCAATCCGGGAAATATCGGTAATAACGAACGTATTCGCCAGGTGGTTGATTGCGCGCGTGACTACAATATTCCGATCCGCATCGGCGTCAATGCCGGTTCGCTGGAGCGAGATCTGCAGGAAAAGTATGGTGAGCCAACGCCGCAGGCGCTGCTGGAATCCGCTATGCGTCATGTTGATCATCTGGATCGTCTTAATTTTGATCAGTTTAAAGTCAGCGTAAAAGCGTCCGACGTGTTTCTTGCCGTTGAGTCTTATCGCTTACTGGCGAAACAGATCAAGCAACCGCTGCATCTCGGGATCACCGAAGCGGGTGGCGCGCGCGCCGGATCGGTAAAATCGGCGATTGGCCTTGGCCTGCTGCTGGCCGAAGGGATTGGCGATACGCTGCGTATTTCGCTGGCGGCAGATCCGGTTGAGGAAGTGAAAGTCGGCTTTGATATTCTGAAGTCACTGCGCATCCGTTCACGCGGGATTAACTTTATTGCCTGTCCGACCTGTTCACGTCAGGAATTTGATGTGATTGGCACGGTAAACGCCCTTGAACAGCGACTGGAAGATATCATCACGCCGATGGATATCTCGATTATCGGTTGTGTGGTCAATGGTCCGGGTGAGGCGCTGGTCTCCACCCTTGGCGTTACTGGCAGCAATAAGAAAAGTGGCTTTTATGAAGATGGCGTGCGTCTGCGCGAGCGTCTGGATAACGACGATATGATCGATCAGCTGGAAGCGCGTATTCGCGCCAAGGCCTCGATGCTCGACGCCAGTCAGCGTATCGACGTGCAGCAGGTCGAAAAATAATCATTAGCCTCAGCCTGTCTGTCGAAAGATGACGGTCAGGTTAAAGAGAGCCTGTTCGGTGCCTTCCTCATGGGTTAAGATGCCGGTCAGGTTCTTTTTTTTTGTATTTAAGCTACTGACAAAGCGGCGCCAGCGTCGATTCAGAAGTCAATTTAGAGAGACATTAAGTGGCAAAGAATATTCAAGCTATTCGCGGCATGAACGATTATCTGCCTGCTGAAACCGTGGTTTGGCAGCGTATTGAGGGCATCCTGAAGCAGGTGCTGGCCGGTTATGGTTACAGCGAAATTCGTTTGCCGATTGTAGAGCAGACCCCATTATTCAAACGCGCTATCGGTGAAGTCACCGACGTGGTTGAAAAAGAGATGTATACCTTCGAAGACCGCAACGGTGAAAGCCTGACGCTGCGTCCGGAAGGCACGGCGGGCTGTGTGCGTGCCGGTATCGAACATGGTCTGCTGTACAATCAGGAACAGCGTATGTGGTACATCGGTCCGATGTTCCGCTACGAACGTCCGCAAAAAGGGCGCTATCGTCAGTTCCATCAGCTGGGTGTCGAAGTATTTGGCCTGCAAGGGCCGGATGTCGATGCCGAACTGATTCTGCTGAGCGCGCGCTGGTGGAAAGCGCTGGGTATTGCGGAGCATGTGACGCTGGAGCTCAACTCGATTGGTTCGCTGGAAGCCCGTGCTAACTATCGTGATGCGCTGGTGGCCTTCCTTGAGCAGCATAAAGAGGTGCTGGATGAGGATTGCAAGCGCCGCATGTACAGCAATCCGCTGCGCGTGCTGGACAGCAAAAATCCTGAAGTGCAGCAACTGCTGAATGACGCGCCGGCATTAGGTGATTACCTGGATGACGAATCGCGCGAACACTTCGCCGGTCTGTGCGCCATTCTTGATGACGCCGGCATTACCTACCGTATCAATCAGCGCCTGGTGCGCGGCCTCGACTATTACAATCGCACGGTGTTTGAGTGGGTGACCACCAGCCTTGGCGCGCAGGGCACCGTCTGTGCCGGTGGCCGCTATGATGGCCTGGTTGAACAGCTGGGCGGACGTGCGACGCCCGCCGTTGGTTTCGCCATGGGACTTGAGCGTTTAGTATTGCTGGTTCAGGCAGTTAATCCGGAATTTGAACCGACGCGTATTGTTGATGTCTATGTTATCGCTTCCGGTCAGGGCGTGCAGTCTGCAGCGATGCTGCTGGCAGAGAAACTGCGTGACGCATTGCCTGAGCTGAAGCTGATGACCAACTATGGCGGCGGCAACTTTAAGAAGCAGTTTGCCCGTGCCGATAAGTGGGGCGCTCGCGTTGCACTGGTGGTGGGTGAAGATGAAGTGAAAGCGGGCCAGGTGGTGATTAAAGATCTGCGCACCGGTGAACAGCAAACGCTGGCGCAAAGTGATGCGGCGGCGACGCTCACGGCGCTTTTGCAATAATTTCGGTGCAGCAGGACATAAGTTAAGGAGAAGGATTGCGTGGAAGTCTATAGCAACGATAACGAGCAGGTTGATGCACTCCGTCGTTTCTTTGCCAACAATGGCAAGGCGTTGGTGGTTGGCGTCGTTTTAGGCGTTGGCGCGCTGGTGGGCTGGCGTTACTGGAGTACCCATCAGGATGGTAATGCGAAAGTGACTTCTGCTGCCTATCAGCAGGTGACTACCGCACTTGATGCCAGCAAACCGGCTACCCTTGAGGCGGCCAGCAAGTTTGCCAGTGAAAACAACAACACTTATGGTGCGCTGGCTTCACTGGATCTGGCTAAACAGTTCGTCGATAAAAACGAACTGGATAAAGCCGCAGCGCAATTACAGACCGGCCTGAAAGCGACGCAGGACGCCAATTTACAGGCGGTTCTGAATCTGCGTCTGGCACGTATTCAGTTGCAGCAGAAGAAAGCGGATGACGCGCTGAAGACCCTCGACAGCGTGAAAGGCGATGGCTGGGTAGCGATTATTGCTGATATTCGTGGCGAAGCATTGTTAAGCAAAGGCGATATGCAGGGTGCGCGTGATGCATGGAGCAAAGGTATTGCTTCTGATGCTTCTCCCGCGCTGAAAGAAATGATGCAGATGAAAATGAATAACTTAGGTTAAGCCATTCAAGAGAGAGCGCATGGAATTACGTAAATACCTGCTGCCCGGGCTGATTTCAGTCACGTTACTCAGCGGTTGTTCGCTGTTCAGCGGCGAAGAAGATGTAGTAAAAATGGCCCCGTTGCCAACAGTTGAAAATCAGTTCACGCCGGAAAAAGTGTGGAGTACTTCAGTTGGTGATGGCATTGGTGACTTCTATTCCAATCTGCATCCTGCATGGCAGGACGGCACCGTATTCGCCGCCGATCGTCATGGCGTGGTGAAAGCGCTGGATGCTGAGAATGGCAAAGAGAAGTGGAAAGTCGATCTGGCGGAAAAAACCGGATTCTTCTCCAGCAACCGACCTGCACTGCTGTCTGGTGGTGTTACGGCGGGTGGTGAACATATCTATATCGGCAGTGAACGTGCGCAGGTTTATGCGCTGAACAGCGCCGACGGCGCGATTGCCTGGCAGACCAAAGTGGCTGGTGAAGCGCTGTCGCGTCCGGTTGTCAGTGATGGTTTAGTGCTGGTTCACACCAGCAACGGCATGTTGCAAGGGCTGGATCAGGCGAGCGGGGCGATCAAATGGTCGGTTAACCTCGATATGCCTGCGCTCTCCCTGCGCGGCGAGTCGGCACCTACCACGGCGTTTGGCGCCGCGATTGTTGGCGGTGATAATGGCCGCGTCAGTGCAGTGATGATGAATCAGGGCCAGCTGATTTGGCAGCAGCGTATTTCGCAGCCAAGTGGCGCGACTGAGATTGATCGTCTGAGTGATGTCGATACCACGCCTGTGGTGGTCAACGGTGTGGTTTATGCGCTGGCTTATAACGGCAATCTGACTGCGCTGGATCTGCGTTCTGGCCAGATTATGTGGAAACGCGAAATCGGTTCAGTCAATGATATGATCGTCGATGGCGGCCGTATCTACCTGGTTGATCAGGATGACCGGGTGATTGCATTGAGTGCTGACGGTGGCGTGTCCATCTGGCGCCAGAGCGATCTGCTGCATCGTAATCTGACCTCGCCGGTGCTGTATAACGGTTATATCGTGGTTGGCGACAGTGAAGGTTACCTGCACTGGCTGAACACCGATGATGGTCGTTTTGTCGCCCAGCAGAAAGTAGACAGCTCTGGTCTGCAAACTGAGCCGGTAGTGGCCAGTGATAAGTTATTGATTCAGGCTAAAAACGGTGAGGTTTACGCGTTTACGCGTTAATTTTCCGGTCTGAAATGCAATGTTCCGGCGGCTCCTGATGATCTCAGGGGCCGTTTCGTTTTTTCTGAGCGGGCGTGTTATCCTTAGCGCCTTCAGCCTGACCAGAACGGTTTATTCCGTTTATAATAATGCATCGTCAGGCATTTAATTTGAGTAATGAGGCTTCAATATGGTACCTGTGGTCGCGCTGGTTGGGCGTCCCAATGTGGGCAAATCTACCTTATTTAACCGTTTAACGCATACGCGAGATGCGCTGGTGGCGGATTTCCCCGGGCTGACACGCGATCGCAAGTACGGTCGTGCCGAAGTAGAAGGGCGCGAATTTATTGCGATTGATACCGGTGGTATCGATGGTAACGAAGAGGGCGTCGAAACCCGTATGGCGGCGCAGTCATTGCTGGCAATTGAAGAAGCCGATGTGGTGCTGTTTCTGGTCGATGCGCGTGCTGGTTTGATGGCTGCCGATATCGCCATTGCTAAACATCTGCGCTCGCGTGAGAAAGCCACCTTCCTTGTCGCCAACAAAACCGATGGTCTTGATGCCGATTCCGCCGTGGGTGATTTCTATTCCCTGGGCTTAGGCGAAGTGCATGCGATTGCCGCTTCGCACGGTCGTGGGGTTACCAGCCTGCTGGAAACCGCACTGCTGCCATGGATGGAAGTGGTCGATCCGAAAGTGCTGAGCGAAGAAGAAGAGAACGAAGCCTACTGGGCGGCGCTGGCCGCCAAAGAGCGCGGTGAAGATCCTGATGCGGTGCCGGAAGAAGTGGAGGATGACTTTAATCCTCTGGATCTGCCGATTAAGCTGGCGATTGTTGGCCGTCCTAACGTTGGTAAGTCCACGCTAACTAACCGTATTCTCGGCGAAGATCGTGTGGTGGTGTATGACATGCCTGGCACCACGCGCGACAGTATCTATATCCCGATGCAGCGCGACGAACGCGAATATATTCTGATCGATACCGCCGGTGTGCGTAAGCGCGCCAAAATCAGCGATACCGTTGAGAAATTCTCGGTAATTAAAACGCTGCAGGCGATTGAAGACGCCAATGTGGTGATGCTGGTCATCGATGCCCGTGAAGGCATCTCCGACCAGGATCTCTCGCTGCTCGGCTTTATCCTGAATAGTGGGCGCTCACTGGTGATCGTGGTTAACAAGTGGGATGGCCTGTCGCAGGAAGTGCGTGACGAAGTGAAAGAGACGCTGGATTTCCGTCTTGGCTTTATCGACTTTGCGCGCATTCACTTTATCTCTGCGCTGCATGGCAGCGGTGTGGGTAACCTGTTTGAGTCGGTCACTGAAGCGTATGACTGCTCTACCCGTCGTATTAACACCTCAATGCTGACACGCATTATGACCATGGCAGAAGAAGACCATCAGCCGCCACTGGTGCGTGGACGTCGTGTGAAGCTGAAATATGCTCACGCCGGTGGTTATAACCCGCCAATCGTGGTGATCCACGGCAACCAGGTGAAAGATCTGCCGGATTCCTACAAGCGTTATCTGATGAACTACTTCCGTCGTTCACTTAACGTGATGGGCACACCGATTCGCATCCAGTTTAAAGAGGGCGATAACCCGTTTGCGGGTAAACGTAACCTGCTGACGCCAAATCAGCAGCGTAAACGTAAGCGTCTGATGTCGCATCTGAAGAAAGGCAAGAAGTAAGCCTTACTCCAAACGGGAGCCTTAACAGGCTCCCGTTTGTTTTTATACAGGGCAACGTAAGCGTTCACTCACCGTCGCGCCATAACATTTCCAGTTCTGGTGGTGCGGCGCTCTCGGGGATCAGCATAATAATATCACCGCTGCTCTGATGGGTGCTGTAACTGATTTGCAGGCGATAATAGCGCTGATCCCCCCGTCCGGCAGAGCAGGCTGGCCCGGGCGGTTCACCCTGCGCCAGCGCCTTACGCAGAATATCGCAGACGCGCTCGCGCTGTGGGCTGGCAAGCTGAGCCAGCGCAATACGCCGCTGCGCCGCCAGTTTCGGCAGATAAGCAAAGCCGCCTTCGCGCGCCAGTTCAATTACTGTGTCATCGCTCAGTTCAGGTAATGGGTTCATGGCAGTACGCCTGTCTGTTTCCACGCCTCTTCGATAGCCTGCGCCACCGATTTATTAAACCGCTGCTGGCCGTGCAGGATAGTGAACTGCGCAAAAGTGGCGAAATCGGCATCCTGCGGCAGAGCTTTATCGCATACTGTATCGTACCAGGCGTAACCTGCCTGCTCCCAGCTGTTACCGCCCAGTGCTTTCGCCGCCAGACAGAAAGCGCGATTCGGGATGCCGGAATTAAGATGTACGCCGCCGTTGTCATCACGGGTGGTGATGTAATCGCGCATATGGCCGGGTTGCGGATCTTTACCGAGCATCGGATCGTTGTAGGCGCTGCCCGGCTCTGACATTGAACGTAAACCGCGTCCCTTGATCCCTTTCGCCAGCAGCCCTTCACCAATAATCCAGTCGGCCTGATCGGCACTCTGTTGCAGATGGAACTGTTTCACCATCGCCCCGAACACGTCAGACAATGATTCGTTCAGCGCACCGGCCTGGGAAAAGTAGATCAGACCGGCTTCGGTTTCCGTCACGCCATGGGCCAGCTCATGCGCCACCACATCAATGGCGATGGTAAAACGGTTAAATATTTCGCCGTCGCCGTCACCAAATACCATCTGTTGCCCGTTCCAGAAAGCGTTCTGGTACTCCTTGCCATAATGCACGCTGCCCATCAGGGTTAATCCCCGATTATCCAGTGAGTTGCGCTGGTAAGCCTGCCAGAAAAAGTCATAGGTAACGCCAAGATAGTTCCACGCTTCTTCTGCCGCGATATCACCGTTAGCCGCTTGTTGTTCGCTGCGAACCAGCTTACCGGGCAGAGTTTGCTGCTGCTGTGCGTCATAGATTTCGCGGTCGACCTGACCAGGATGGGCTTTTTGTGGCGCGACCGGTTTTTGCCAGTTTTCCGCCATCAGGGCTTGTACATGAGTCAGGGTATGCCGGGCATGGAACTGTTGCTGGTCAGAGCCATGGTCAATGATGTTGCGCAGGATATAGGGTGGAATAACAGCATTAGGCATTCTTACTCCCTTGCGGTTGGTAAGTGTCCGCAAAGTATAGTCTGGATATGCGTCTGATGCCGGAACGTTGAGCGGAGCCGCCGCCGATTTTTTAGCGGCGTGGTTTTTTTAATGCAGTAATTTCAGTAACCTGACTCTCCACCCAGCCATCGTCAAGACGGGTTTTCAGTGTGTCGCCAGGCTGCAGCTGTCTGGTTTTTTTCACCACTTTACCGTCGGCGGCGGTGGTGACGCTAAAGCCGCGCGCCAGCGTCGCCAGCGGGCTGACGCCTTCCAGCTGAGCGGCGAGGTTGCCAAATCGCTGCTTATCGCGATTAAGTTGGGCTTGCATCCCCTGTTGCAGACGATAGTGCCACTGTTGCAGCTGCTGTTGTGCGCGATGGATGCGTCCCTGCGGCTGATATGCCATCAGGCGCTGCTCAGTGCGCTCCTGAAGGCGCGTGGCCTGACGCAGGCGAAACTGTATGGCATCGTCCAGACGTCGCTGTAGCTTAAACAGGGACGTCTGCTGACGTGCCAGGCGTAACTGTGGGTGTTGCTGTTGCAGGCGATGATGCAGTTTGCTGAAGCTGCGCTGCTTTTGCGCCAGATAATAATCCATCGCCATCTCCATCCGCTGCTGTTGCGATTGCAGCTGACGTAGCAGTTCGATCTGATTACGGCTGACCAGTTCGGCTGCGGCAGAAGGGGTTGGCGCGCGCAGATCTGCGACAAAGTCGGCGATAGTGACATCAGTTTCATGGCCAACAGCGCTGACAACCGGAATGCGGCTGGCAAAAATGGCGCGCGCCACCCGTTCGTCGTTAAAGCTCCAGAGGTCTTCCAGCGAACCGCCGCCGCGTCCGACAATCAGCACATCGCACTCGTCGCGCAGGTTGGCCAGCTCAATGGCGCGCACAATGCTGGCTGGCGCATCCACCCCCTGAACCAGAGTGGGGTAGATCACCACCGGCAGCGAAGGGTCACGACGATGTAATACGCGCAGCACGTCGTGCAGCGCCGCACCGGTGGCCGAGGTAATCACGCCAACCTGACGTGCCGGATCGGGTAATGGCTGTTTAAACTGCTGATCAAATAATCCTTCGGCCGCCAGTCGCTGTTTCATCTGCTCAAATTGCTGCTGCAGCAGACCATCACCCGCTGGCTGCATGCTTTCGGCAATCAGCTGATAATCGCCACGCGGCTCATACAGGGTAATAGTGGCGCGCACTAAAACCTGCTGGCCATTTTGTGGCCGGAAGGTGACGCGTCGGTTACTATTACGGAACATTGCGCAGCGAACCTGAGCGGTTTCGTCTTTCAGCGTAAAGTACCAGTGACCGGAAGAGGGCTGAGAAAAATTGGAGATCTCCGCGCTTAGCCAGATTTGCCCCATCTCCATTTCCAGCAGCTTACGCACTGTGGTGTTGAGACGGCTTACGGTAAAAATATTTGCTGCTGGCGGTAGCGACATGTGACGGAGATCAAACTTTTAAATCAGAGGGTTAATCCGTCGATACTACATTGCTGGTACAGGGGATCAAGAGTTTTTGTTAAATAAAGCTGGAGGCAATCGATTACGCTCTGTATAATGCCGCGGCAATATTTTATCTGTTCTCATTCACCCCAGGTTGAGATATTGCCATGCTAAGAATCGCGAAAGAAGCACTCACATTTGACGACGTTTTACTCGTTCCTGCACACTCTGACGTCCTGCCAAACACGGCGGATCTCAGTACCCAGCTGACAAAATCCATCCGTCTGAATATCCCTATGCTGTCCGCTGCTATGGACACCGTTACTGAAGCACGTCTGGCCATTGCGCTGGCTCAGGAAGGCGGCCTCGGTTTTATCCACAAAAACATGCCGATCGAACGCCAGGCGGAAGAAGTTCGCAAGGTGAAGAAACATGAGAGCGGCGTGGTTACCGATCCACAAACCGTTCTGCCAACGACCCCTCTGAGCGACGTTAAAGCGCTGACCGAACGTAATGGTTTTGCCGGTTACCCGGTGGTTAACGGCGCTAACGAACTGGTCGGTATTATTACCGGTCGTGACGTGCGTTTTGTGACTGATTTAAGCCTGCCGGTTTCTGCGGTGATGACGCCGAAAGAGCGTCTGGTCACGGTAAAAGAAGGTGAAGCACGCGAAGTTGTTCTGCAGAAAATGCACGAAAAACGCGTCGAAAAAGCGCTGGTAGTGGACGATAAGTTCCATCTGCTGGGCATGATCACCGTTAAAGACTTCCAGAAAGCCGAACGTAAACCTAACGCCTGTAAAGACGAGCATGGCCGTCTGCGCGTCGGTGCGGCGGTTGGTGCTGGCGCCGGCAACGAAGAGCGTGTTGATGCGCTGGTGGCTGCCGGTGTTGACGTTCTGCTGATTGACTCCTCACATGGTCATTCCGAAGGCGTTCTGCAACGTATTCGCGATACGCGCGCCAAATATCCTGATCTGCAAATCGTTGGCGGTAACGTGGCGACCGGCGCGGGCGCTCTGGCGCTGGTTGAGGCGGGTGTCAGCGCAGTGAAAGTGGGGATTGGCCCTGGCTCGATCTGTACTACCCGTATCGTTACCGGTGTGGGCGTTCCGCAGATTACTGCGGTATCCGACGCGGTTGCAGCGCTGGAAGGCACCGGTATTCCGGTTATCGCTGATGGCGGCATCCGTTTCTCTGGTGATATCGCCAAAGCTATCGCTGCGGGCGCATCCTGCGTGATGGTCGGCTCAATGCTGGCGGGTACCGACGAATCTCCGGGTGAAATCGAACTCTATCAGGGTCGTGCATTTAAATCCTATCGCGGCATGGGTTCTCTGGGCGCGATGTCCAAAGGCTCTTCTGACCGTTACTTCCAGACCGATAACGCCGCTGACAAACTGGTGCCGGAAGGTATCGAAGGTCGCGTCGCGTATAAGGGGATGCTGAAAGAGATCGTTCATCAGCAGATGGGTGGTTTGCGTTCATGTATGGGCCTGACCGGCTGTGGTACTATCGATACCCTGCGCACCAAAGCGGAATTTGTACGTATCAGCGGCGCTGGCATCTCTGAGAGCCACGTCCATGACGTGACCATCACCAAAGAGTCGCCGAACTACCGTATGGGTTCTTAATCGCGCTTCAGATTCACCGCCCGGCTTAAGTCGGGCGATTTCATTATCAGCATTACATCGCTCTGGAATAGCCTCAATGACGACGGAAAATATTCATAAACATCGCATTCTGATCCTCGATTTCGGTTCTCAATACACCCAGCTGGTTGCACGCCGCGTGCGTGAACTGGGCGTCTATTGTGAGCTTTGGGCGTGGGACGTCACCGAAGAGCAAATTCGTCAGTTTAATCCGAGCGGTATCATTTTGTCCGGTGGTCCGGAAAGCACCACTGAACACGACAGCCCGCGCGCGCCTGATTATGTGTTTACTGCTGGCGTGCCGGTATTGGGTGTGTGCTACGGCATGCAGACGATGGCGATGCAGCTGGGCGGTAAAGTTGAAGGTTCCACCGAGCGTGAATTTGGTTATGCGCAGGTTGAAGTAAATGTCGCCAGCGCACTGATTCGCGATATCGAAGATGCCATCAGCCCGGCCGGTAAACCGCTGCTGGATGTGTGGATGAGCCACGGTGACAAAGTTACCGCTATTCCGTCTGACTTCGTTACCGTCGCCAGCACCGAAACCTGTCCGTTTGCGATTATGGCTAACGAAGAGAAACGTTTCTACGGTGTGCAGTTCCACCCGGAAGTGACCCATACCCGTCAGGGCCTGCGGATGCTTGAGCGTTTCGTGATGGATATCTGCGAGTGTGAAGCGCTGTGGACGCCAGCGAAGATTATTGAAGATGCGGTTGAGCGTCTGCGTGTGCAGGTTGGCGGCGATAAAGTGATTCTCGGCCTGTCTGGCGGTGTGGATTCATCCGTCACTGCCATGCTGCTCCATCGCGCGATTGGCGACCGTCTGACCTGCGTATTTGTCGACAACGGCCTGCTGCGTCTGAACGAAGCAGAGCAGGTAATGGAGATGTTTGGTGACCATTTTGGTCTGAACATTATTCATGTGGCGGCGGAAGCGCGTTTCCTGGATGCGCTGGCCGGTATTGATGAGCCAGAAGCGAAGCGTAAAACCATTGGTCGCGTATTTGTTGAAGTGTTCGATGAAGAAGCTATCAAGCTGCAGGATGTGAAGTGGCTGGCGCAGGGCACCATCTATCCTGATGTGATTGAGTCTGCGGCTTCTGCTACTGGCAAAGCGCATGTGATTAAATCACACCATAACGTGGGTGGCCTGCCGAAAGAGATGAAGATGGGCCTGGTGGAGCCGCTGAAAGAGCTGTTCAAAGACGAAGTGCGTAAAATCGGTCTGGAGCTGGGTCTGCCGCACAGCATGCTGTTCCGTCATCCGTTCCCGGGGCCGGGTCTGGGCGTGCGTGTGCTGGGTGAAGTGAAGAAAGAGTACTGCGACCTGCTGCGCCGTGCTGATGCGATCTTTATCGAAGAGCTGCACAAAGCCGATCTCTACAATAAAGTCAGCCAGGCCTTTACCGTATTCCTGCCAGTACGTTCGGTTGGCGTGATGGGTGATGGTCGTAAATATGACTGGGTTGTATCCCTGCGAGCTGTCGAAACTATCGACTTTATGACCGCACACTGGGCGCATCTGCCATATGATTTCCTTGGCCGCGTGTCAAACCGCATTATCAATGAAATCAATGGTATTTCCCGTGTGGTTTATGATATCTCCGGTAAACCGCCAGCGACGATTGAGTGGGAATAAGTTTTAGTTAATTCCTGCGCTATCATGATGCGTTAAGTTAAAATAAACCCTCTGTTTTTACAGGGGTTTTTTGTTTATGGGGGAACATGAAGTTTCAGTGTGTAAGTATCCCGCTTAACCGAACCATTCACTTTTAGAGATCTTCCGGCATACTGATTATGTCCCTGAGGAGATTGTAAGTATCCCGATAAAACGGTCCATTCACTTTTAGAGATCTTCCGACATACTGATTATGTCCTCTGAGGAGATCGCCATGCGTAAAGCCCGATTCACCGAACACCAGATCATTGCCGTTCTGAAGTCTGTCGAAGCCGGACGTACCGTTAAGGACGTCTGCCGCGAAGCGGCAATATCCGAAGCCAGCTATTACAACTGGAAAGCAAAGTACGGCGGAATGGAGGCTTCAGATATCAAAAAGATGAAAGATCTTGAAGACGAGAATCGTCGCCTGAAGCAGATGTTCGCCGACCTGAGTCTGGAATGCCGGGCGCTGAAGGACGTTATCGAAAAAAAGCTCTAAAACCAGCGATAAAGCGGGAGCTTGTCAGCTATCTGACTGCACAATTTTCCATGAGCATCCGCCAGGCATGCAGGACAGTATCGCTGAGCAGGACGGTGTATTTTTATCAGCCCGATACCCGGCGTGATGAACCGGTGATCCTGGCGCTGACTGAACTGGCAGAACGCTATCCGCGATACGGATTTAAGAAGCTTTTTCAGGTACTTCGCAGGCAGGGTAACGCCTGGAATCATAAGCGTGTTCACCGGATTTACTGCCTGCTGAAACTCAATTTTCGCCGCAAGGGGAAACAACGTCTTCCGGTGCGCAATCCGGCTCCTCTGGCAACGCCGGAAGCACTCAACCAGAGCTGGTCGATTGATTTTATGCACGACGCGCTGACATGTGGGCGACGTTTTCGGACTTTCAACGTCGTGGATGATTTTAACCGTGAGGCTCTGGCCATAGAAATTGACCTGAATATCCCGGCGCAGCGGGTTGTGCGGGTGCTGGACAGGATAGTGGCAAACCGTGGATATCCGCTGAAGATGCGGATGGATAACGGCCCGGAGCTGATATCACTGGCTCTGGCACAATGGGCTGAGGACCATGGCGTGATGCTGGAATTTATCAGGCCAGGCAAACCGACACAGAATGCCTTTATCGAACGCTTTAACCGGACGTACCGGACAGAAATCCTGGATTTTTATCTGTTCAGAACGCTGAATGAAGCACGGGAAATCACAGAGCGCTGGCTGACGGAATACAACAGCGAGCGGCCTCATGAATCCCTGAATAACCTGACGCCGGAAGAATACCGGCTGATGGCTGAAAAACCGGAACTCTCAAAAAGTGTGTGGAACTAAAACAGGTATGCTTACAAGATCACCATGCGTAAAGCCCGTTTTAGCTGAATGAGATTGCAGTCGCCATAAAATGCGTGGAGATAAACAGAACGGCGAGAGATATCTGCCGCAAATCAAAAGTTTCAAAACCATTTATCTTCAGGACTTGTCCACTGACACACTATAAACGAAAATTTCACTACATAATTAAAACCCTACCATTCGTATTCCCATCCCCACGAATGTACACCTTGTATTGCATGAAGAATGGCACATGCATGGATGCTTTTCGAAATATAGTTAAAATGCTTTCCTGAATAAGATTTGTCAATTTCAGGAGGGCAAATATAGCTCAGTGTGCCTAAGATAGTCATTCGCCTTTGCATTTCATTATAAAGTTGCTGCGACTCTTTTAGTTGAAAATGTTCTTTATTACCTTCTTCTATCAATTCTTCAATATGTCTGGCGCTCTTATAAAAAAATGGCTGTAATTGTTTATGTAAAGAGCTAAAGGTGTTTAATTCTTTTTGTATTGTAGTCATTAAAATATCAAGTTTTGACTGATCAATTCTTGATATCATTTCCAGCAGCATGTTGCAAAAATAAATATCATTTTTTAAATCTTGCTCCATGTGTAAATTGGGGTTTGATATGTATTTTTCTTTTGTAACTGTTCTAAATGAGCTCCCCCCAAACTTGTTGATTTGTGGATTAAGCATGTCCTCTATGTTAGATATTTGGTAAAGTCTGTGAGAAATGTTTTGCGCTGTTTGCCAGACTAATTGGCCTTTGAATGTATAAAAAACCATCTCAGAACTTTCGTGAATTAAGTGCCTTAAACGCCTGTCTGTATCTGGATTAATATCAAATTCATCAAAGTGATGGACTATCGTTATTAATGTTTTACCAGCCAGTTGGCTTAGTTTTTTTATTTCACCCTTATGTTTTTTTTTGACTTCAATGAGTGCTTTTTGATACATGGAGTGATGTTCTGATAGATGAGAGCGATAGTCATTAATAAAGGTTTTTTTTGCAAAATCACTCTGTTTTTTTGCATAAAGCATACTTAGCACTGATACAGTTAAAGCTGCTAATGACAATGAATCTGATAATCCTATACTCATTATTTCTCCATCAGTGTTAAATTTTCATTCAATTTTCAATTGCTTTTCTCAGTATATGCTTAATTATCCTGAAAGTGGGGAATCAGCCTAACCCCAGCAGCCCGAGTAATCTCAGTAAGCGTAGTAATCGTTGGATTACCATTCTCAGATAATGTTCTGTAGCGCTGCTGACGGGATAACCCTGACTTTTTAGCTATTTCACCAATCACACCACGTGCCTCAACGACATGGCGCAATACAGTAGGGAACGCACCGACTCCGCCTTCTTCATAGATATCTTCTAATGCTGTCTGAAGATATACCTCAGCGTATTCTGGATCTTCCCGTAGCTCGGCTATCAATGCATCATCGTGGCTAACGGATTTTTTGTATTTAGACGATTTAGTGATGATAGTCATAATGTTACCTCTGTTGATAATCCCGCCAGTATTGAACCGAATTATCTAAATCACTTTTTTGGCTAAATTGTCGCCATCGGCTAGCAGTAGAATAATTTTATTACCGTCCATTGCGTAGTGTACCCGATATCCCGGTCCGTAATCGATTCTAAGCTCCCATATCCCATCTTATGGTCACCAAAGTTTCCCTTTTCAGCGCAGTCTATCCTGATATCAATTTTGGAAGCGGCGCGAGGATCTTTCAGCAGATCTTCCGCCAGCTCAATACATCCATTTTTCCACTACGGCATCGCCCAGCCGCTCGCGCAGCAGGTCTTCATTTTCCTCCTCGCCATGGGCTTCGAGCAGGCACTTAAACATCAGTACGTCGAGGTACTGGCCCACGTCGGTGAATATTTGCGTGAGCATAGGCGAGCAGTCGTGATCGAAGTACCAGACCTCGCCCGTTTCCCGGTGAAAGCACCACATATTGCCGTTACCCAGATAGTCGCCGAAGACGATCAATTGGTTGACCAGCGCCCACTGTGGCTCGGCGTCGGAGGCATCTTCCAGAATGTCAGTAATGCCGGGCCAGGCATCGCGTAGCGGTTCGATGTTGGCATATTTCTCAGGCGTCACGCCACACAGCGTTTCGGCCAGGTTCAGAGTGCCAATTTGCTCGTGATAGGTGCGAAGTAACGGGGGAATGGCACAACCCAGACGCTGTTCGAGTGCTTCCAACGCTTTGGGGCTGACCGGAGTGAGGGGCGCAGGTTTTTCCCATTGTGCCAGCCAGGTTACGACACAGGCATGCCACCACTCCAGACGTGCTTTATCATCGGTAAATTCTGGCCAGACCAATGGCGGGATGTCGCTGTCAGGCACAGGTTTGTTGGTGTATGAATTCATATCTGGCTTTGGCCTCAAAGGTTAAATTGAACAGGTTATCAAACTTCGCTGGCAGATCTGCGCCGTAGATTTGTATGGCAAATACAAACTATTAGCAATGATGTTTTCGTCTGGCAATAATTCTACCCTGCCGCCGTTAATGGAAACATTTATGACTGAATTTCAGTGCAAATATTGCATCAGAAAATTGATGATGAAGAAAGTTATAAAAATGATTTATACTGCTTTAATGCTATGAAAACAAATAGAAATTGCATCAGGAAAAATCTTCTTCTGACGATTAGAAAGGGAGTGGATGGGAAAACAAAATTTACCATTGGTATAGATGGTGATGCTTATGTTTTGGATAATAATAAAATACTAAAAATCCAGCAGAATAAAAACTGGTAAGCACAGGGTTCCAGAGACCTGGCGCGATCGGGAAAAGAGCGACACGATGCAGTGCCATCAGGATGTATTCTCTGTTGATAATCCTGCCAGTGGGCAGCAGACCAGCGTCTGACTGCACCCGTCAATGAGAAAGCATAAAAATTTCAAATTTCACCCTGTCTGGATCAAAGTCGTTGTTGATAGTTCTGATTATGATTTCGCGCCCGGCCTGAGAGCGTCGGCGTGGGTTTAACCATTTCAGCATATCAATAATGATTTTGAGGACTTATGGGCAGCACTAAATTAGCTAACCCGGCTCCGCTGGGTCTGATGGGTTTTGGCATGACGACAATTTTACTGAATCTGCACAACATCGGTTTTTTCCCGATGGATAGCATTATCCTGGCAATGGGGATTTTCTATGGCGGTATCGCACAAATCTTTGCGGGCCTGCTGGAATATAAAAACGGCAATACCTTCGGTTTAACCGCCTTTACCTCTTACGGTTGTTTCTGGCTGACGCTGGTGGCGATTCTGCTGATGCCGAAGATGGGGCTGACAGATGCGGCAAACGCGCACTTCCTCGGCGTTTATCTGGGGCTGTGGGGCGTATTTACCCTGTTTATGTTCTTCGGCACCCTGGCAGGCAACCGCGCGCTGCAATTTGTTTTCCTCAGCCTGAGCCTGCTGTTCGCCCTGCTGGCGATGGGTCATCTGGTGGATAGCCAGCGCATCATTCACACGGCAGGCTGGATTGGTATTGTCTGCGGCGCCAGCGCTATTTACCTGGCAATGGGTGAAGTGCTGAACGAACAGTTTGCTCGCACAGTTCTGCCGGTGGGTGAAGAACACTAATTGCTTCCTTGCTTGCCTGCGCGCGCAGGCAAGTCTCTCTCCCGCAACGTCCCGTAAATTATCGTATGAGAATAGTTTTCTCTGATTACTTATCGCATCGAAACTTTACATGAGATAACGGACGAAAAAATGAGACCATGCAGCTATAAAGTGCAAAGGTGTGGTTAAACGATAGGGGGAAAGCGGTGCGGGAGTTATCTGAATTAATCGACCAGCAGGAACCAGCCTGGCTGATGGTGCAGGAGTGGTTAAGCAATGCGACCAATGACTATGAGGTTCTGCCGCGTGATGCGGATCTCGCCCGGCGGGCATTACATCAGCTTCAGGTAACGACACGCTCGCCGATGGGGGCTGTGGTATTCGAAACGGGTGGGATCCTGATCGACAACGGCTGGCTGCGGATTCTTGGTTCAGGGCATTCCCGCCTGACACGCAGCCCCGCTGCGTGGACGCAGTCGAAGGCTGAATGCCAGTCGTTGCAGGCGCTGTTGATTGCTGACGATGCCTCGGGTGGTTTTTTTGCTGTTAACGGTGGCGGGCTTGGTGAGGATATCGGCTGTGTTTATTACTTTGCCCCGGATTCTCTCGAATGGGAGAGCCTTGAGGTGGGTTATTCGGCCTTTCTGCAATGGGCATTATGCGGTGACCTGGCGCTGTTTTACCAAACCGTTCGCTGGAATGGCTGGGGTGAAGAGCCATTGCCGCCAGCGGGTGACGAGGTTTACGCTTTTTTCCCCTTTTTATGGACCGAGCCACATTTATCCGTGGAAGAACGTTCCCGCTCCATCGTGCCGATTGAGCAACACTGGCGTCTTACGCAGGAATTAAAACAGCAATTAATATAACGCCATGCGCGGTCTGTCTATTATGTTTACAGGCCATGTCAGGAAATAGATTATGTCAGATTAACTATTGAAAAACGTGGGGTGATATATCTTGTTAAGTTTTAAATAAAAGATGTAAGTGCATTTTTTCTCACTCAGTAATAAATGGTGTGTTATTAATTTGCAAGTGGGGTTTATTTCGTGGTTATTGTAGTAAAGCATTCTGCTTAATGTTATTTTTTTTAGCCTCGCAGTGAATTTACCATCATAAAATGGCATAATTTCACTGCGGAATTATTATTTGGCAAAGCCACTTATATGGTGTTTTTAAACGCTGGATGCTGTGTCTCAGGCTTTAATTCATCTTATTTAAAACGCATAACCGTCACAAAAGTCAAAAAAAACAAGTAACCGCGTTGCATCGTGCGCGCAACGCGCTATATGTTAATTTTATGTTTAAACACGATGGTTAGGGGCTGAGCTTATGAATAAAAAAATGGGTGCTATAGCTGCTTCACTGGCGACGATATTTTCCGGTTCCATTCTGGCGGCGGTTCCGCAGGGCTATCCTGCTGATTATCAGAAAGTGGTTGATGCCGGCGTGAAGGAGGGCAAAGTTGTCATCTACTCAACCACAGACACTAAAGCCGCTGGCCCTCTAATCAAAGGTTTTGAATCACTGTACCCGGGAATTAAAGTTGAATATAACGATATGAACAGTACCGAACTGTATAACCGTTATATCAGCGAACAGGCTTCAGGCGGCGCCAGTGGTGATGTGGTCTGGAGTTCTTCAATGGATACTGGCCTTAAACTGGCGACAGATTATGCCGCGGAGTATGCTTCGCCGGAGCTGGATAAATTGCCGAAATGGGCGGTATGGCAGCAAAAGGCGTATGGCACAACCTACGAGCCGGTGGTATTTATTTATAATAAACGTCTGATTCCCCAGGGCGATGTACCGGATTCACATAGCGCACTGGCAAAATTGATCGCCAGTCAGACCGACAAATTTAAAAATAAAGTCACCACTTATGATATTGAAAAATCCGGGCTTGGCTTTATGCTCGCTGTGCAGGATCGTAAGGCCGATGCGGACTATTTCAAAACCCTTGGCGAGGTGGCAAAAGGCGGCCTGACGGTACAGTCATCGACCGGTACGATGATGGAACGCGTCTCCTCCGGGGAAAACCTGATTGGGTATAATATCCTCGGATCCTATGCTGAAGCGCGGGCGAAAGGCGATGCATCGCTGGGCATCTCTTATCCGAAAGATTATGTGCTGGTGCTGTCGCGTGTGTCATTTATCAGCGATCAGGCTGAGAACAGCAATGCCGCGAAACTATGGCTTGACTATGTATTGTCGGAAAAAGGGCAGAGCATTCTTGCCAACCAGTCCGATATTCCCTCCCTGCGGAATGATATCGAAGGCAAAAATGATATTGACGGCATCACCAAAATTCTCGGCAATGCGTTGAAACCGATTCCGGTTGATGAGTCGCTGCTGGAATATCTCGAGCCGAAAAAACGCCTGGAGTTTATTAAGCAATGGCGCGCAGCCGCGGCCAAATAAACTCTGCTTCGGTTGCGTGTTTATGACGCGCAACCCTCTTTATCACCCAACTGGTTGGCATTAAGCATCTGACCAAAGGGATGGCATATGAATAGCTTGCGCAGAAAGTGGCAGGGGTTGCCGCGTGGCGTAGTGGTATTGATAACGGCACTGGTTATTTATATACCGCTACTGTTTATCATCGTGCAGAGTTTTCTCTCTGCGCCTTTTTTTGCCCGTAGAAAAGAATTCAGTCTCGAGTCTTTTGCGTTTATTTTTACCGACCCCGATTTCTGGCATGCACTGGAATCAGGATTTATTCTGGCATTTGGGCTGGTGATCATCGCGATTCCTCTGGGCGGGATCCTCGCTTTTTTAATGGTGCGCACCGATTTACCCGGTCGCAGAATTATTGAACCCCTGATTCTGGTGCCGATATTTGTTTCCCCGATGGTGCTGGGCTTTGGCTATGTGGTGGCCGTTGGCCCGGTAGGCTTTTTCTCCCGCTGGGCAGAGCAACTGCTTGGTTTTGTGCCGTGGAACATCTATTCGATGTTCAGCATTGTGGTGATCGCGGGTCTGACGCATGTACCGCATGCCTATCTCTATATCTCTTCGGCGTTACGCAGCGTCGGCTCCGATGTGGAAGAGGCCGCCAGAACGGTGGGCGCTTCGCCGCTACAGATAATGACTGCTGTCAGCTTGCCGATGGTACGCCCATCGATTCTCTACGCCTGTGTGCTGCTGTTTTTCCTCGGACTGGAAGTGTTCGGCCTGATGCTGGTGCTGGGCGATCCGGAAGGCAATATGGTGCTTGCCACTTACCTGTATAAACTCACCAACAAGCTGGGCACTCCCTCTTACCATCTGATGGCGGCGGTGGCGGTGGTGCTGATCTGTATCACTATCCCACTGGTGATGCTGCAACGCCGGCTGATGCGCACCGCTAACCGCTTTGTCACGATGAAAGGCAAAGCCTCTCAGGCGCGGGCGCTGCCGCTTGGCAAATGGCGCTGGGTGGCCGGTGCGGTAGTAATGGCCTGGCTTACCGTCACCATTGGCGTGCCATTGCTGGGCGTGGTGCTGCGCGCCTTTATTTCCAACTGGGGTGTCGGCGTCTCAGTGTGGGATGAACTGTCACTGGATACCTTCCGCAATATCTGGCAGCAACCGAATCTGCTGCGCGCCATCGTTAACTCTATGGCCATCGGGGTGTTTGGCGGTGCGCTGGCCGTGCTGTGCTATCTGTTTGTCGGCATCGCCATGCACCGTAAGCAGGATAACGTCACGCGATTCCTTGATTACAGCGTGCTGGTTCCACGTGCGGTGCCCGGGCTGCTGGCCGGGCTGGCATTTCTGTGGGTGTTCCTGTTTCTGCCGATGTGGCTGGATCAGTCGCTGAAAAATGGCTGGCTTTCGCTACTGCCGGTGGCGGAATGGCTGCGTGAACATCTGATCGTCTGGCTGCGCTCGTTGCGAAGTACCATTTTCAGCGTCTGGCTGGCCTACACCGTGGTGTGGATGGCTTATGGCTTGCGCCTGATATCCTCAACGCTGTTGCAGGTGGGGCCGGAGCTGGAAGAAGCGGCGAGAAGTACCGGCGCCACGCGCGGACAGGTAACTCGCCATATCACCGTCCCGCTCTCGCGTTACGGTTTGATTGGCTCCTGGCTGTTGATGTTCCTGATTTTTGAGCGTGAGTATTCCACCGGGGTTTATCTGCTCTCCTCCGGCACGGAAACCATTGGTTCCATGCTGGTTTCCCTGTGGGCGGCTGGCGCCATTGATATCGTGGCGGCGCTCTCCTTTATTAATATCCTGCTGGTGGTCATTGGCCTTGGTGTGGCTCTGCGCTTTGGAGTGAAATTACATGATTGAACTATCGGTAGAAAACCTGCATCTGACCTATGGCGACAACCCGGTGCTGAAAGGCGTTTCAATGCAGCTGAATAAGGGGGAAGTAGTATCGCTGCTTGGGCCTTCGGGAAGCGGAAAAACCACCTTATTGCGTGCGGTCGCCGGGCTGGAAAAACCGACCCAGGGGAGAATTACCATCGGCAGCAATATTGTCTATGATGGCAACCCCC
The DNA here is from genome assembly GCF_017875465.1 of Winslowiella toletana. NCBI lineage: Bacteria > Pseudomonadati > Pseudomonadota > Gammaproteobacteria > Enterobacterales > Erwiniaceae > Winslowiella > Winslowiella toletana. The sequence continues at coordinate 1,139,284 of NZ_JAGGMQ010000001.1, read as the reverse complement.
GCAGTGAGATCCCGGCGGAAGAGCGAAATCTGGGGCTGGTGTTTCAGTCGTATGCGTTATGGCCGCACAAAACGGTGTTTGAAAATGTCGCCTGGCCACTTAAATTGCGTAAAGTGGCTGCAGCTGAAATCAACCAGCGGGTACAGAGCGTGCTCGACCAGCTTGGCCTCGGGCATCTGGGCAAGCGCCACCCACATCAGCTTTCTGGCGGGCAGCAGCAACGCGTGGCGATTGGACGTGCGCTGGTCTATAACCCACCGGTTATTCTGCTTGATGAACCCTTATCTAATCTGGATGCCAAGCTGCGTGAAGAGGCCAGAGTCTTCCTGCGTGAGCTGATTGTTAAACTGGGATTGTCAGCACTGATGGTGACGCATGATCAGAATGAAGCGATGGCGATTTCTGATCGCATCCTGCTGCTGAATAATGGCGTGATAGAACAGCAGGGGACACCACAGGAAATGTATGGCACGCCGTCAACACTGTTCGCCGCCGAGTTTATGGGCAGTAACAACCGCTTGCATGGCAAAATTACCGAGGTGGCGGAAGGAAAGGCGCGTATTGAAGGCGCGAAGTGGGCGCTATGGGGGCGCGCTGGCGCAGGGGTAAGCGTCGGCCAGCACGCTACGGCCGTAATTCGCGTTGAACGCCTGCATTTTAGCGAATCGCCTGCGGAAAACTCGCTTGAGCTTCCGCTCCTGACCAGTATGTATCTTGGCGACCGTTGGGAATATCTGTTCCGCACCGAAGGAGATGATTTTTCTATCCGTGTATATGGCAAAGAGATACGTAACGCACAACATTGTCATATTACGTTGCCCGCCAGTGATTTGTGGATTTTCCCCAAACAGTGAAGACGTAGCAGTCAAAACAGCGATTTCATCTTGACCCCGACATCCAAAATAACCCTCTGTTTTTACAGAGGGTTTTTTGTTAATTGGCCTGTAAAATATCCTATATATGAATTTATGCATAAGATATAAGAAAACCATTGGTTAAAAATCAGGCGTTATTATTGACACCTCTGTGCGGAGGAGAGAGTATTCCGGGCCATGTCTTTTACTATGCAGTAAACAGATACTGAATAACTAATTATGCATTAAGGCGATAATAAAAACGCACAACTACCGGGCCTCTTTTGCTCCCGTGCGCCTTAATCAAACAACCTGTGACACGCCCGGAATCGGGCAAACGTTAAGGAACCAAATCATGTCGACAGCTCTTTCCGCGCTGGAAGCGCAACTTCAGCAGGATCTCGAGCTGCTTGAACTGCCCGCTAAACCCTGGGTGCCTGAACAGCTGCACGATGGCGTGCCGGTTCGTGACGTGGTGGTGATTGGCGGCGGCATGTGCGGGCTGGCGGCTACGGCAAAGCTGATTCTGACCGGGATAACCAATATTGTCGCTTATGATGCGTCGCCAGCCGGTCGTGAAGGGCCGTGGGTCACCTTTGCGCGCATGGAGACGCTGCGTTCACCGAAAACCCTGCATGGCCCGGCGCTGGGCCTGCCGCAGCTGACTTTCCGCGCCTGGTTTACCGCGCAGTGGGGCGCTGAGGCCTGGCAGGCGCTGGACAAAATTCCTAAAGATCAGTGGATGGATTACCTCGTCTGGTATCGCAAGGTGCTTAATCTGCCGGTGCGCAATAATGTGCGTATGACGGGGATTACCCAGGTCGGCGATCTGATTGCCATCGATATTGCAGGCGCTGAAACTGGCCGGGTGCTTACCCGTCGGCTGGTGCTGGCAACCGGGCGCTCCGGTCTGGGTGGTTTTGCCGTTCCCGATTTTCTTCAGGGTATCGATCGTGCTTATTGGGCGCATTCTGCCGACGATATTAATTTCGCGCAGCTGCAGGGTAAACGTGTGGCGGTGATCGGCGCGGGCGCTTCCTCAATGGATAACGCTGCAACCGCGCTTGAGGCGGGGGCAGGGGCGGTTGATCTGCTGATCCGCCGCAAAGAGATGCCGCGTATTAATAAGATGACCGGTATCGGCAGCCAGGGTGTGGTTCACGGCATGCACCAGTTACCGGATGCATGGAAATGGAAATTCGTCGATTACACCGCTTCGACCCAGACACCGCCACCGCGTTCCTCAACGCTGCGGGTGTCGCGTCATCCGAATGCCCGCTTCTTTCTCGATTGCGGCATTGTGGCGGTGAAGCAGGATGCCGATGGATTGCTGATTGAAACCACCCAGGGAGCGATGCGCTACGATTTCCTGATTGCTGCGACCGGTTTTTCCAATGACTTTAGCGGTCGTCCGGAGTTTAGCGCCATTGCGCCGCATATTCGTAACTGGGCGGATGGTCGCTACACGCCAGAGATGGGCGCGCCGCGCGCAGGTCTTTCGGAAGCGCCAGATCTGGGGCCGGCCTTCGAATTCCGTGAGCGTGTCTCCGGCAGCTGCCCGATGCTGGCGCATATCCACTGCTTTAACGATGCTGCGATGCTGACCCATGGCAAGGTCTCCGGTGATATTCCGGCCGTCAGTGCTGGCGCCGATCGTCTGGTACGCGGCATTGCCGCATCATTGTTTGCCGAAGATGTTAAAACTCACTTCGCCAGCCTGGTCGCTTATAACAACCCGGAACTTCAGGGTGATGAGTGGCTGGATTCGACCCCCTTTATTAAACAGGAGAACGCGTTGTGATCGACGCAATAGACAAGGCCGCCGGTCTTTCCCCGGACGACGTACTGTTCAGCGCCCGACGTTTTCGACCAGAATTCGTTGAGGGGGCGGAGCTTTGCCGCCTTTCGGTACTGCAACCCGCAAATGATCAGGGGCTGACGCCGGTGTTACGGGCTGCGCTGGCGCGCCGCATGGCCGCGCTCAATGCCGATCAGGATTTAATTGCCGCCTTTGATGCGCAGCTGGCCGGATTTGCCGCCACTGAATCGCAGCTGGCGCTGGCCGCAGGCGCGACCGATCTGGAGCAACCGCTGGCGGCCATCGCTCGTCATGTCGATCTGGTGACGCTGACGCCGGTGAAGGCCGTCGCCGACGATATCCGGCTGCTGGAGCAGGCCGGGCTGAACAATCCACAAATCGTCGCGCTTTCCGAACTGATTGCCTTCGTCAACTTCCAGACGCGGGTTGCGGCCGGTTTACGCCTGATGAGGTCATTATGATTCCGCTGGTCAGCCTGAAGCCACTCTCCTGGCACCCTTATATCGCGCCGGTAGAGCTTGCCGACGCCACGCCTGAACAGCTTGAAGCGATGAAGGTGACGCCATCCAGTAAGAAGATTTCAGAATATGTACGTACGCTGGCGCATGATCCTGACAGCTATGTGGCGCGTACCCTATTGTTTAACGCCATTATGTATGTTGAGGGCGGGCTGGCGCGCCCCGATCGCGAACTGGGCGCGCTGGGCGCCTCGATCGTCAATGGCTGCAAATATTGCGCGGTAGTGCATGCCCGCCGCCATGCTCAGCTGACGAAAAGCGATGAAGTAGTCAGCGCACTCTATTTCGATAAAGCTGAAACCCTCGGTGCGCGTGATGCGGCCATTTACCGTTTTGCCCGTAACCTGTCGGCGGCGCCTGCCGAGGCGACGCCGGAGGATATCGCTGCGTTGCGCGCTGTCGGCATGGATGACCACGAGATTATCGATCTGATCCACGCCATCGCTATTTTTGGCTGGGCAAATCGCCTGATGCACGTGCTTGGCCACGCTGAAATCGCGTAATGAAATTTCACCTGCAACAAGCGTTAAATAAAGACTCTCATTAAAGGGCACAAATAAATGCTTGAATTAAAAGATTTAAAACTGTCGTACGGCAGCACACCGATCCTGAAAGGCGTCAACCTTTCAGTGAAGCGTGGTGATGTAGTGTCAATTATCGGCCCGAGCGGCACCGGTAAAACCACGCTGCTGCGCTGCATTAATTATCTGGCTAAGCCAGCATCAGGAATGATTACTTTCGATCAGATTCGCATGGATTATCGGTCAGCAAATAAAGCTGATATCCAGGCGATCCGTTTGCGCACCGCGATGGTGTTCCAGCAATTTAACGTGTTCAAGAATATGACAGTGCTTGAGAACGTGATGGATCCCCTGGTGGTGGTGCAGCGCAAATCCAGAGAGGAGGCGCGCGCTATCGCCATGGAAGAACTAGAACGTGTTGGCCTCGCGGCAAAGCAGGGCCACTATCCGTCGCAGCTTTCCGGCGGTCAGTTGCAACGCACCGGTATCGCACGTGCGCTGGCGGTGCGACCGGATGTGATTCTGTTCGATGAGCCAACCTCATCGCTGGATCCGGAACTGGTAGGGGAAGTGCTGAAGGTGATTAAAGATGTCACCTCTTCAGGTATTACTTCGCTGCTGGTGACTCACGAGATGCAGTTTGCGAAGAGCGTATCCAATCGCATCGTGTTTATGGATCAGGGCGTTGTCGCTGCAGAGGGCAGCCCGGCGGAGATTTTCGATAATCCCACTCTTCCACGTCTTGCGCAGTTCCTTAATTCTGAAACAGTACTCTGATAATAAAAGGAATCAACGATATGCCTGCAATCAAATCAACATTACGTCGCCTGGCGGTGCTGGGTGGTATGACCCTCGCGCTGTCGATCTCCGCGTTAAGCCATGCTGAATCGGTACGCACCATCAAGATCGCCACTGCGGCGGAATCCAAGCCACTGTCATGGGGGGCTATCGGCGTTGAGCCGCAAGGCTATGAGCCAGATGTGCTGAAAGCCATCAACGCTAAGCTGCCGCAGTACAAGTTTGTTATGGAAGGCGCTGCGGATATTGCGCAGGAGACCGGCCTTGTCACCGGCAAATACGATATGGCGACTGGTGGCTACTATAAAGCGCCGGCACGCAGCAAACAGTTCCTGATCCCGGACAGCCCGATGGGCGCCAGCCTGATGAAAATCTATAGCCGTGACGATAGCAATATCAATGGTATGAAGGATCTGGTCGGCAAGAAAATTGTGCCGGTTACCGCAGGCGGTGGCGTATACAAATTTGTGAAGCAGTGGCAGCAAGATAACCCTGATGCAGAAGTCGATATTAAAGCCTCCAGCGCCGGTATTCCTTACCCGGATCGTCTGAAGGAAGTGCAGAACGGCAAATATGACGCGCTGATCCTGCCATCAAACCTCGGTGAGCAGACGGTTATCGATAATCAGAAGCTGAAAATTAAAGCCAGTGAGCCGGTGGCGATCAATAACACCTACGCTCTGATCCACAAGTCAGATGAAAACAAGGTGCTGAGTGACGATATCGATAAGGCGCTCAAACAGCTGAAAGAAGACGGTACGCTGGACAAACTTTCACAGAAGTGGTTTGGCGAAGAAGTCGTCAAGTATATGAAGTAACTGATTCACCGGAAACCCAGCGTTTTGTGGTCAACGGTCAAAGCTGAAATTGCCATCAGGAGTGTTTTACAGTGGATTTATCTACCATGATCCCCGAGTTACTTTCGGCTTTGCCGCTGACGCTCGCGATTATGTTTGTCGCCCTTATCGCCGGTTTCTGCCTGGCGCTGGTAGCGACAACCTTCCGCGTGCGCAGGGTGCCGGTTATCAGCCAGCTGGCCGATCTCTATGTATCCTACGCCCGCAGCGTGCCGGTGGTGCTCCAGCTCTTTGTCGCGTTTTACGGGCTGCCGCTGGTCGGCAGTCTGTTTGGCGTGGACGACTTTTTCTCGGCGACCGTCGCTTCAATGGTCGGGCTGAGTCTTTACCATGGTGGCTATCTGTCAGAGGTGATGCGGCCTGCATTCCTTGCAGTTGAACGCGGTCAGCATGATGCGGCAGACAGTCTGGGCTACAGCTTCCGCCAGAAGATCCGCCGTATCGTCGGTCCGCAGGCGTTACATATCGGCCTGCCGGGCTACGGCAACGCGGTTATTTACCTGATCCACAATGTCGCGCTGGTGATGTATATCGGCGCCGCCGATGTGATGGCCACCGCGCATCTGATTATGGAACGTGACTATAACCAGTATCAGTTTGGCACCTATCTGGTGCTGGCGGTGCTCTATTCGTTGCTGTGCCTGGTTGCGTGGCTGATTGTGCGTTTCTTTGAACTGCGCCATGCAAAGTACAGTTCGAAAACCGCATCGGCGAAGATTAAGTTCACGGCGAACCTCTGACAGAGAGAGTAATCATTTATGTTTGATATCGACGTTTTGTTACCAGATTTCTGGAGCATTATGGACGCCGTGCCGGTGACGCTGGCGATGGCGGTCACCATCTTTATCTTTTCCACACTGATCGGCGGTCTGTTTGCGTGGGTTGAACACAAACGACTGCCAGTGCTGCGCCAGCTGGTTGTGACCTATAAAGTAGCCTTTAAAGGCGTGCCGATGGTGGTGGTGATCTTCCTCGCCTATTACGGTATTCCACCGGCGCTGCATTTTGTCGCTTCACTGCTGGGGGTAGAGGTTAACGCCCACTCAATGCCGAACTGGGTGATTATCGTTGTGGCGCTGACCGCCTGTGTGGCCGCGTTTCAGGCCGAGGTGGTTAAAGGTGCGCTGAATTCTTTTGACAGCGGCCAGTCGGATGCGGCGCACTCGTTAGGCTACACCAACGCTCAGCTGTTTCGCCGGGTGATGTTTCCGCAGATTATTGTCGCGGCGATCCCTGATCTGGCGAATGCGTTTATGGTGATTATGAAGGCGCTTTCACTGGCCTTCGCCATTGAAGTTGTCGATATTTTTGCCCAGGCGCAGTTAACCGCCGCGCTGAATTTTTACTATCTCGAAGCCTTTGCGATTGCCGTCGTGTTCTATATGGTCATTGCCTGGGTAGTGACAAAAGTCGCCGATAAAATTGAGGCGGCGCTGCGGGTGCGCACCTGATGAGATCGGCTGATTAGTTAATTTTTTTCCTGCGGCGAAACTTTTTGCACCGACACAGCGAACTGTTATTGAGAGTCCAAATCCGGACCTGTTAACAGTCGCAGGAGCAGAAGATGAACCGCATAAAAAATCTTGTTTGCAGTCTGAGTATCGCAACGGCCATCGGCCTTTCTTTCGTCGCGCTGCCTGGCGAAGCCGCGCTGCCCGCCGGGGCGAAAGCGCCCAATTTTGAGTTGCAGGGCGCGCTGGGCGGCAAGCCGCTGACTTTCTCCCTGCAGAAGGCGTTGCAGAAAGGACCGGTGGTGCTCTATTTCTTCCCCGCAGCCTTTAGCGCCGGTTGCACTATCGAAGCCCATGCGTTTGCTGAAGCCAGTGACAGCTTTAACAAAATGGGCGCGACGGTGGTCGGTGTAACCGCTGGCAATACCGATCAGGTCGACGAATTCTCGAAACTGGAATGCCGCGATAAATTTGCCGTTGCAGCAGATCCGGGCGCGAAAGTCGCTGCTGAGTACAACACGCTTATGCAGATGAAAGGTAAAACCCTCTCGGACCGCACCTCATATGTTATCGCCCCGGATGGCAATATCCTGTTGAGCTATACCGACCGCAACCCCGATGCGCATATCCAGAAAACCCTCGACGCGGTGAAGCACTACAGTGAATCTCATCCGCAAACCGCGGCTGCCAATTAATCCTTTATCATCCCGGGGCCAATTATGCTGACCGCCATGCTGGCCGCCTTTATTGGCGGCATAATTCTTAACCTTATGCCTTGTGTTTTCCCGATTATTTCGCTGAAAGCACTGGGATTATTGCGGCATCAGGGCAGTCCGGCCAGCGCACGTCGCGAAGGGCTGGGCTTCCTGCTGGGCGTGATTGTTACCATGATGGCGCTGGCGGGCGTGTTACTGGCGGTTCGTGCCGGTGGCGCAGCGGTTGGCTGGGGCTTTCAGCTGCAGTCGCCGCTGGTGGTGGCCATTCTCGCGCTGGTGATTCTGGGGGCGGCGCTCAACCTGCTGGGGGTCTTTGAGGTTGGACTTTCGGTGCAACGGGTTGGCGCCGTTTCCGCTGGTGGTGGGGTGTTTATGCGTTCCGCACTGACCGGCGCACTGGCGATTATCGTCGCCACCCCCTGTTCCGCACCCTTTATGGCCAGTGCGGTAGGCTATGCGCTGGTGCAGCCACCGGCGGTCGCGCTGGCGATCTTCGCGGCGCTGGCGCTGGGATTTGCCGCGCCTTTTACCCTGGTCTCGTTATTTCCCGTGCTGGCGAAAATCCTGCCACGGCCCGGCGCCTGGATGGATGTACTGAAACGCGGGCTGGCCTTCCCGATGTTTGGCGCGTATGCCTGGCTGGTATGGGTGCTGGCGCAACAGGCCGGGACCGCCGCGCTGGCGACCCTGCTGGCCTGTTCCGTGGTGCTGGGCTTCGCCGCCTGGTTATACGGTATGGCGCAGCTGCGGCGTTTTGCGGGTAAAGGGTATAAAGTTCTGTTCGCTGTCACTGCGGCGCTGGCGCTGGCTGTCATTGTACCGCTACCCTCTATGATGAAAGTGGGGGCGTCATTGCCAGACAGCCAGCTAACGGAAAACGTAACGCCGGTAAAATGGACGCCGCAAAATGTCGACGACAATCGCGGTCATGGCAAAGCGATCTTTGTAAACTTCACCGCATCCTGGTGTATAACCTGCCAGGTTAATGAGCGGACGTCGCTCTCTACCGCGGCGGTAAAAGACGCGCTGGCCAAAACCGGCGCCCTGTATATGGTGGCGGATTCCACCAAATTTAATCCTGATGTTGATGATGCGCTGAATCAATTTGGTCAGGGTGGATTGCCGCTGTATGTGGTCTATCCTGCCGATGGGAGTGCGCCAAAAGTTTTGCCGCAGGTGTTAACCCCCGGCATTGTGGTCAACGCGCTGAATCAGGCGGCCGGTAAGAAGACATGACAGTCAGGCGGCGCGCAGACTGTCTGTCATCATAGCAATAAGGTGAAATATGGTTATGTGCGATGCGGCGCGAGAAAGCTGGCCCGGCTTAATGGCACGCGCCCAGGCGGGTGATCAGCACGCCTATACGCAGCTGTTAAAAGCGCTGGTGCCGGTTATTCGTTCGCTGGCGCATAAACATATCGCGGATGAGGTGCTGGTCGAGGATGTGATTCAGGACGTGCTGCTGACGTTGCATCGGGTGCGCCACACCTATGATCCGCAATATCCGTTTCTGCCATGGTTAATGGCGATTGTCTCGGCGCGCGCGGTGGATGCGTTGCGGCGTCGCGGCCGTTATCAGCGCTGGGAGGCGGAAGAGAGCGCCGCGAGCGACAATATTGCCGACAGCAACGCCGGACAGCAGGAGTCGCGCGAGGAGCTGGGGATCTTTTTACGTCAGCTTCCGTTGCGACAGCGGGAGATTGTCGAGCACGTGCATCTGCGCGAGATGAGTCTGACGGAAGCCGCTGCGCATAACAACCTGAGTGTGGCGGCGGTGAAGTCGTTATTGCATCGCGCGTTAAAAAATCTTCGTCGTTTCGGAGCCCATCATGGCAGATCATGATTTGTTAATTGAAAAACTGAGCCGTTCCGCCGATCCGGTAAAGCGGCCTTTACCGACTCGCTGGCGTGTGGCCTGCTGGATGGCGATCGCACTGCCTTGCGGCGTGGCCGCCAGCCTGCTGGTGCAACGCACCCTGACCGACTGGACGCAACCCGGCGTGCTGCCGACCATCCTGCAACTGCTGCTGTCATTTCTGCTGGGCGTACTGGCGATCCGTAGCGCATTTAATCTCAGTATTCCCGGGCGACGCGTAATGAGCTGGAAAGTCTTTGCGCCATTGATTGCGCTCTGGCTGATCGCCAGCAGCAGCAATCTGTCGGCAGAGCCTTTGCTGGCTAATATTGCCGAAGGGACGGGGTGTTATCGGTTTATGCTGGTAGTCAGCCTGCCGATGATCGCGCTGATTATTGCCACTCTGCGCCGCACGCGGACGTTATATCCGCTGCGCAGCCTGGCAATGGCGGGGTTTGGCGTCGCCTGTATGGCGATGACCATGCTGGCGTTTTGCCATCCGCTCCATTTTCATCCACTCGATTTACTGATGCACCTTGCGGCGATTGCAACCATTGTGGCGCTGACGATGGTGAGTGGGAAGCACTGGGTCAGATTGCAGGCATTTTCTTCCAGCTGAATCTTTCAGCAGGATATATTGCTGATATAATCAGCACCGCAGCTCTGTGCTTACGTCCTCTCCCAGCCACCTTACTGGTGATGACACCAGGTTCATTCTGGCCCTGTTATGCAGGGCCACTCCAATTCCCTGACGAACCCGCCAGATCCCAGTATGCGACTCGAATGTTCTGTTAGTCTCTGTTAAACCCCTGCCAGCACAGCTGGATCACCGCTACGCCAGACGTTATCCACGGTATTACGCTCGATCAGCCAGCTTTCACCCTCCCTCACCAGCTCGACCTGATAGCGATTTTTCATCAGATAGTGGCGTGAGTGATCGTCACGCGGCAGATGCTGTGCTTCGACAATCGCTTCCAGCTGTGCTTTATCGCCGTCGATGCTGACGCGCGGATTACTGACTGAATGGGTGGTATCGAACGGGCTAAGGGCGGCAGACAGCATGGCGACAATATTCTCCCGGCCTTCCAGCAGCGGATAGTCAAAACCCGCTTTCGCCGCCGCAGGGCGGAAATCGGATACGGCATTTTCTGCCAGCGCAGAAGCCAGTAGCGCGTTATCGCGCAGATCTATACCCGCGGCAAAGCGGTAGAGGGCTTCCACGACTGCGAGCTGGTCAGCGGCCTGATTAGGGGATGTGAATGACATAATGAACTCCTTATTTAAAATGTAGCGCCATGGTATATTCTGTATACCTGGTGTCAATCAGGCACTTAAAATCTATCAGGTATCGCGGAGGAAACTATGTCGGCAAATAATCAACAGACGGCGGAACAGCCCGGGCCAGAAGTTATGGCGTGCAATGGCGACAGTGCAAGCCGTTTATTGCTGGATCAGATCACCGATAAATGGTCGGTACTGATCCTGACGGTGCTCTGCAAGCAGCCGCAGCGCTTCAATGAAATTAAGCGGCAGCTGGAAGGTATTACGCAAAAATCGTTAACCCAGAGTCTGCGCCGTCTTGAGCGCAACGGCATTCTTGCGCGGCGGGTGATCCCTGCTTCGCAGATCGCCGTGGAGTACAGCATCACGCCGTTAGGGCGCACGCTGGAAGCGCCGTTTCAGGCGTTGTATTTGTGGACGGTCAGCCATTCAGCGGCAGTGATGCAAGCGCAGGCGCAGTATGATCAGCGCACAGTTGAGGAGATATAAATTGACGCCAGCTGGCAGTACACTGGCTGACCGGGCGTTAACCTGCTTTTCTTGCCACTGGACCGATGAAATCTATGAGCCTTCTTAAAGTGATCAGTATCGTTTTTATCTGCGTGTTGTTGCTGTCATTTGGTCAGAGTCTGGCGCAGTCGATGCGTAAAGGTGAAAGCACCAGCGCTCAGGGCTGGATGACGGCGCGCCGCGATTCTGCCGGGATTGCGCCTGATGCGCGTCAGTATCGCAATCTGGCGATTGTGCAGGTCTATACCGCCCAGACCTATGGCTGGCGTGGACTGTTTGCCGTCCACCCGTGGATTATCTTTAAGCGCGCCGGCGAAACTCAGTATCATCGCTATGAAGTGATTAGCTGGGGCAGCAGTGATGTGGTGCGCCATAACTATACGGTGCCGGATGGTTTCTGGTTTGGCGCAAAGCCGGGACTGCTGCTGGAGCATCGTGGCGCGGCGGCGGAAGCGATGATTCCGCATATTGAAGCGGCGATTAAAAGTTATCCGTGGCCGCATACTTATCACGCGTGGCCGGGGCCGAACAGCAATACCTTTCTGGCCCATATTGGCCGCGAAGTGCCGGAGCTGAAGCTGAATATGCCGGCTAATGCCATCGGCAAGGATTATCGTGCCCTGACCAACCCGATTGGCTTACCGCCGTCAGGTAAAGGCGTGCAGCTCTCCTTACTGGGCGTGCTGGCGCTGACTGTTGGCGCGCAGGAGGGGCTGGAGGTCAATATCCTCGGCCTGAATCTCGGCGTGAATATTGCGCCTCCGGCGCTGCGCTTGCCGTTTATTGGTCAGCTGGCCGCGGCAACGGCGGAAAAGCCGGACAGCGGATATTAATCACTGCAGTAAAAACAGCGTCGCCAGACCGAGGAAAATAAAGAAGCCGCCGGTATCGGTTAAAGCGGTGATTAATACGCTGGAGCCGACTGCCGGGTCGCGGTTCATCCGCGTCATAATCAGCGGAATCAATACTCCCATCAGCGCCGCCAGCAGCAGGTTCAGCACCATCGCCAGCATCATTACGCCGCCCAGTTGCGGATTGTCATACATCAGCCAGGTGACAATGCCCATAATGCCGCCCCAGAACAGGCCATTAATCAGCGCCACGCCAAGTTCACGCATAATCAGGAATGAGAAGTTGCCCGGCTCCACCTGATGCAACGCAAGCGCGCGCACAATCATGGTAATGGTCTGATTGCCGGTGTTACCGCCAATTCCGGCGACAATCGGCATCAGCGCCGCCAGCGCCACCAGCTGTGAAATGGTGGCTTCAAACATGCCTATCACCCGCGAAGCGACAAAGGCGGTGCAGAGATTGACCGCCAGCCACGCCCAGCGCGTGCGCACCGCTTTTTTTACCGGCGCAAACACATCTTCGTCCGGGCTTAAGCCGCCCATTTTGCGAATATTGCTGTCGCTCTCTTCGTTTACCAAATCCACCACATCTTCAATGGTGACGCGACCGATCAGCTTACCTTGCTGATCGATAACGGCGGCGGAGATCAGGTTATAACGTTCGAAGGCGCCTGCCGCATCTTCCGCTTTGTCGTCAAGGCGAAATGTGGTCGGCTTGCTGTTCATTACTTCAAGTACCCGTTTATCCGGCGTATTCAGCAGAATCGCGGTTAACGGCAACTCACCGAGCAGAGTGTTATTCTTATCGGTCACAAACAGTTTATCGGTGCCGCCGGGCACCGACTTCTGGCGGCGCAGAAAGCGCTGCACCGTCGCCAGCGTAACGTCGGCACGGACCGTCAGCAGATTGAAATCCATAATGCGTCCGACACGATCGCGGTCGAAATGCATCATATTTAATACATGCGCGCGCTGGCCCGGCTCCAGCGAGGTCAGCAAGCGGCCAGTCAGGTCACGTGACAGATACTTGGCCAGGTAAGCCTGATCGTCGATATCCAGCGGCTCGATCGCCTGCAGGATCGCTTTATCGCTCATCTCCTCAATCAGGCTTTCCCAGACGCTCTCCGATGCTTCAACCAGCACCTGGCCGCGGCGTTCATCTTCAATCAGACGCCAGAGCGCCAGACGTTCATCTTCCGGCAACGCTTCGAGAATATCCGCGAGGTCAGCCGCGTGCAGCAACGGGATATACTGCTGAAGTTCAGCCGTTTGCTGCTCGACCGCCTGGGTCTCTTGTTCGGTTTCACGATGGGGATGTTCGAGAAGGGTGTCGACTAAATCATTATTATTCAGCAGCAGGTTGAGAATACGGCTACGGATCTCAGCCAGCTGTTGGGCGTGGGAAGCAGGTGCAGACATAGATATCCCTTGTGTCTGTAAAGCAACACGTCAAAGCGGCATTAAGCCGACAAAGCAACTATATGAAATGAGGGTAAGTTGTCTCAATCAAGGCAACTTAACTCTCGTGTCATCACGTGAGCATTATGGCGTGGTTACTGGGGCGGTGATTGCCGGTGCTGGTGTGTTCTTTTGCTGATAATGTTCGATGGCGCCCGGAATCGTGTAGAGCAAACGCCCAAGTAAAATAATAAAACTGATCAGCAGAACGATGCGTGTCATCCGTCCAGTTTTTTTGTGTCGTCGTATATGCATAGCGTTATTCACGCGAAGGGTTCCTGTCGTAAGCCCGCGCTGCGAGCGATGGGGGTATTTAGGCACAGCGCAGCGATCAGGTCAATCCGCCACACCGTTCAGGCTACTAAAATAGCATCCTGTTGCTGACCGCTGGTTAAACATGCTGGTTGTTCAAAAAATTATCAATCTGTTTGTTGATTTATGTCAAACTTAAAGTGACCTGGTGGCATACCAGGCAGCCCCGGACAGGGGCGGGCCAGCCCTCACGGGCTTCTTCAGGACGAAGAGCATCCAACGGCAGAGACAGATCGCCGGGCTCTGCAACATAGATGATGCATATGCGCAAAACTTTCCGTTACCGATATTTCAGCACACACTGGTGGGGACTGCCGCTGCTGTTGCCGCTGATTCTGATGCCGCTTTCCAGCCATTTCTCCGCACGTCTGCAACTTGCCGAAGGTGATGTTTATCTGATCTATCTGCCGCTGGCGATGATGGTAGCGATGCTGATGGTATTTGACTGGGCGGCGCTGCCGGGGATCTGCATCGCGCTGCTGTTTCGCTACGCGATGATTATCCCGCCGGGCCAGGCGCTGATTGCCAGCGTATTGTTTCTCGCCGGAATCTGTATCAGCTGGGCCGGTTATCGCATGCATGCGCGTAATCGCTGGGGCGTTGGCTTTGGTGCGCTGGGTATGGCGCCAGTGCGACTGTTCTGGCTGGCCTTTTTTCTGCCGACACTGATGCTTATTCTGTTGCAAATGGTGGTGACACTGGGGGTTTTGCCGGAAGCCAGCGCTATTTTCTCACGCGATCCTTTCACTATCCGCACGCTGATTAACTTTCAGGCGCTGTTGCTCTCCTGCGCTTCGGTGTTGCAGGTCTATTACTGGCTGATTCGCGTTATAAAACATCCGCGTTTTGCGCTGATTTTATGGCGGCGATTAAAGCAGCAGATTGCCGAAGAGGCTACGCTGCGCGAGTTGATCTGCTGGGCAGTACTGATGACGCTGGTGCTGGCGGTGCTTACCCATTTTCGCGTCGACCGGGCGAACCTGCTGACCAGTGACTACACCTTAACTCTGCTGCTGCCGCTGATGCTGTGGGCGGCGATGCGCTTTGGCTATCTGATGACATCACTGAGCTGGTCGCTGATTTTGCTGGCGCTGTATCAGTTTCGTGAGCAGTTTCTCGATATGCAGACGCAGTTACAGCATCTGGCGATTATCTCCTCCAACCTGCTGGTGTTTACCGTCACCATCTTTATGATGGCGGCGCTGGGCACCCATCAACGGCGGATTATTATTAAGGCGAAACGCGCGGCGTTAACCGATCCGGTGATTGGTCTGCCGAATCTGCGCGCGCTCAGCGCCGACCTCTCGGCGCGTGTCCACTCGACGCTCTGTTTTTTGCGTATTCCCGAACTCGACCTGTTGAGCCGCACCTACGGTCTGCAACTGCGTATCCAGTACAAACGCTGTCTGGCTGGCCATTTGCGCCCCTTTATGCGCGCGGGTGAAGAAGTGTATCAGTTGCCGGGCTTCGACCTCGCTCTGCGGCTGGAGAGTGACGCCCCGCTGGTGCGTGTGGAGGAGATTGCCGCACGGCTGAAGAACTATCGCCTGACCTGGGATGGTTTACCGTTACAGCCGAGTGTCGGCCTGAGTTTTTGCAGCGTCAGGCCGCCGGTCAGCCATCTGCATGAGCTGCTCGGTGAACTCAGCGCCATGGCGGAGGTGTCACTGAATAGCGGGTTGCCGGAAAACCTGCAGCAGGGCGGCATCCCGGTACAGCGTAAAGTCAAAGATAAGCTGGCGATGTTGCATGAAGTGCAGTTTGCGCTGGATAACGACAGATTCGTGTTGCTGGCGCAGCGCATTCAGGGGCTGCGTGGCGATGACTATCACGAAATATTGCTGCGTATGGTGGATACGCAGGGTGAGCAGCTGAAACCAGAAATATTTCTGCCGGTGGTGCATGAGTTTGGTATGAGCTGGGAAATTGACCGCTGGGTGCTGGAGCAGACACTGAGCTTTATTGATGAACATCGCCAGTCATTGCCCGGAGCGCGCTTTGCCGTCAACCTGTTTGCTTCCACGATGTGCCGTCCGCACCTGGCGAAGGAGATCGCCATGATGTTGCGCCACTACCATATTGAACCCTGGCAGCTGATTGTGGAGGTGGAAGAGTCACATATGCTCAGTGACTTAACCTGGGGCAATCGTTCGATTAATCAGTTGCGTGAGCTGGGATGTCAGGTGGCAATCGATGATTTTGGCACCGGTTACGCCAGTTATACCCGTCTGCGCGAGATTCAGGCGGATATCCTGAAAATCAATGGCAGCTTTGTGCGCAATATTCTTATCAGCAGTCTGGACTACCATATTATTGAGTCAATCTGCTGCGTCGCGCGGCTGCGGCGCATGAAGGTGGTGGCGGAGTTCGTTGAATCTGACGATATCGCCACCGCTTTGCGGAAAATGGGGGTGGATTATCTGCAGGGCTATGCCATCAGCCTGCCGCAGCGGCTGGAGACACTGGCGCCAGCGGGTGGCGCAGAGATCAATCCTTAGTCGGCGCTTTTTGCGCCAGTAGCGTGGCGAAACGCAGGCTGATGCGATTACCTTGCTCATCGGTTTTAAACAGCTGACCGACATCCTCGTTATATTTCACAATATGCCACTTGCGGTAATAGTGGCTGAGTTCACCGGATTTAAAGGTGAACGGGAAGGGCAGGGGGCAGGGGTAATCGCTGCTGTCCATCGCGGCGACAATCAGGTTATAACCGTCGCGGCGGGTGCTGGCCTGCATATCGGCAATCATCTGCGGAATGGTGTTCGCTTGCAGGAACATCATCACCACGGTGGAAAAGACAACATCGTATTCGCCATTAAAGCGCAGATTATCGAGATCCTGGATGGCGGTGCGGATATTGCTGAGCGACTCCTGTGTAATAATATGGTTTAGCGTGGCAATGCTGTCGGCGTTTTTATCCCAGGCGGTTACATCAAACCCGAGTTGATTGAGGTACAGCGAATTGCGTCCGCTGCCGCAGCCGAGATCGAGCGCTTTGCCCGCAGGGATACGTGTGGCGGCGGCCACAATTTCGGAGTGGGGAGCGCTAAGCTGATACTTTTCGGCAAAAAATTTTGCACTGTCTGCTGCTGTCATTATTAAACCATTCGTCATTGCTTGCCGGTTAAGCGCGATGGCATAACCGGCAGTGAACTCGTGCGCCGGGTGTTTACAACCCTTCCTGAATCATCAGCTTCCAGCCGATGACCTCTTCCCAGTACGCCTGCTCACGCTCAAGATCGAGCTGAACGAGGTTGTTCTGGGCGAAATAACCAGTCGGGAAAGTCAGCGTCCAGTGACCATCGTCGGTTTCCAGCTTTAACGCCTCGGGCCGGGTGGTTGCCTGACGCTGATTATTTAACAGCGCGCCTAAACGCAGCAAAAAGACCAGCGGCAGAAATTGCTTCTTCTTAAACAGCGTGAAGCGCGGCATCTCATCCACTTTTACTGCTTTACGGTGATAGCGTACCAGCATCGCCAGTAGCGACTGTTGATCCTGGTTAAAGCCCGGCATATTGGTATTTTGCAGGATATAAGAGGAGTGGCGTTGCAGACCGCTGTGGTTAATGGTCAGGCCGACTTCGTGCAGCATCGACGCCCACTTCAGCAGCGCTGCCAGCTGCGGATTGGCCAGTTTCGGGTTCTGATCTTTCCACTGCAGATAGAGCTGCTCTGTGGTATCGAGCACGCGGCGCGCCTGATCGGTATCGATATTGTAGTGATTGGCGAGGCTCTGCGCGGTACGGCTGCGAATATCCTGATGGCGGAAGCGTCCCTCCATCTCATACAGCACCCCTTCACGTAGCGCGCCGTCAGAGAGACGCAGCTCGCGGATCGCCAGCGCATCAAAGACGCCGCACAGGATCGCCAGCCCTGGCACAAACACCGCTTTACGTTCGTCAGAAAGGCCCGGCAGACTAAGTGCATCAAAAGATTTATGTTTGATCACTTCGTCATACAGCGTCTCCAGACGCTCTGGCGTAATCAGCTTCTCTTTCTCGCCCATTGCCTGCAACACTTCGCAGGCCGCCTTAATGGTGCCGGAGGCGCCAAGCGCAAACTGCCAGCCGAGCAGGCGATACTGCCAGGCCAGCGTTTCCAGTTTCTGTGCCGCCGCCAGGCGCGCGCGACGGAAATTCTCTTTGCTGATCACACCCTGGGCGAAATAGTGCTGGGCAAAACTGACGCAGCCCATACGGCGGCTCTCCACCAGTTTTGGCTCAAAATCTTCGCCAATTACCAGTTCCGTCGAACCGCCGCCGATATCAATTACCAGCTTGCGGCCTTTTTCCGGCTGCGTATGTTCCACACCCATAAAGATCAGACGTGCTTCTTCGTGGCCGGAGATCACCTCGATCGGATAGGGGATCACATCGGCGGCGCGTTGCAGAAACTCTTCGGCATTGATTGCCTGGCGAAGGGTATGGGTGCCGACAATCGTCACATTCGCCGGGCTGAAGCCCTGCAGGCGCTCGGCAAACAGCGCGAGGCAGCCCAGTCCACGCTGGATTGCATCTTCGCTCAGCACATTATTGGCGTCGAGACCGTCAGCCAGGTGCACCCGCTGTTTCAGCCGTCCCAGCACCTGCATGGCGCCATCCACCACGCGGGCAATCACCATGTGAAAACTGTTAGAACCGAGGTCAATGGCAGCAAATTCCTGCGGTTTTGGCGTACTTTTATGGGATATTGGCATAGTGATTATTCAGGTTGTTCCAGGGATTTGATGTAATCGTAAATGGCTAACTGCGCGCGTACTTTACGGCGGTTACCACGCGGCACATAACGGTTACTCAGCTCTTTATCAACGTAGCGGGCTTTCAGGGTATCACTGAACAGGATGCCAATAATATCCAGGATCCGCTGTTTCAGCGTCGGGTCGAGGATCGCTACCGCCACTTCAATACGATAATCGATGTTACGCGTCATCCAGTCAGCGGAAGAGAGATACACTTTTTTATCGCCGCCGTTATCAAAGATATAGACCCGATCGTGCTCAAGGTAACGGTCTATGATGCTGATTACCCTGATATTATCGCTGATGCCTTCGAGGTTGGGGATCAGTGAGCACATGCCGCGTACCAGCAGATCAACCTTCACGCCAACACTCGACGCGGTGTACAGACGGTCGACCAAACCTTTATCCACCAGATTGTTGATTTTCAGCGTAATGCCAGCCGCAATACCATTCTGTGCATTGGCGATTTCGTTATCGATTAGCTGATACAACATACGGCGTGAGTTTTGCGGCGATACCATCAGATGCTCAAATGTGACCGGGCGGTAAGGGTTTTCAATAAAGTTAAACACCCGGCGCACTTCGTTAGTAATGCGCGCATCAGCGGTCAGCAGTGAATAATCGGTATACAGGCGCGCGGTCTTCTCATTAAAGTTGCCGGTACCAATATGAGCGTAGCGCACAATCTCACCGTTCTCACGGCGCGAAACTAAAAACAGCTTGGCGTGAATTTTCAGACCCGGCGCGGAGAAAATTACATGCACTCCGGCTTCGGTTAAGCGTTTGGCCCAGTGAATATTGGCTTCTTCATCAAAACGTGCCTGTAACTCCACCACTACCGTGACTTTTTTTCCGTTATAAGCGGCGTGGATCATCGCATCGATAATGCGCGAGTTTTTGGCTACGCGGTAAATATTGATTTTTATCGCCAGTACGCTTGGGTCAAACGAGGCCTGACGCAGCAGCTCCAGCACATGCTCAAAGGTGTGATACGGATAGTAGAGCAGCACGTCGTGATTGCGGATGGCGTCAAAGCCATTGCGAAAACGGTCAAACCAGATATGACGCAGTTGCGGCAGCGGTTTATTGACCAGATTAGCTTTGCCGACATTGGGGAAGCTAATAAAGTCTTTGAAGTTATGGTAGCGGCCACCGGGGATTATCGAGTCGTAGTTGGAAATATTCAGCTTGCCACGCAGTAGCTCGACCAGTGTATCCGGCATATCGCGCTGATAAACAAAACGTACCGGCTCGGCGGTCAGACGCTGTTTCAGACTGGATGACATCAGCTCCAGCAGGCTGGATTCCATCTCGGTGACCAGATCGTATTCCGCATCACGCGTCATCTTCATCGAATAGGCATTCAGCGCGTCATAATCGAAGAAGCCTTTAAAAATATCATCCAGGCAGTAGCGCAGAATGTTATCCAGCAGGATCATCGGCTTGCGACGGCGCGGTGCTTCCGGCGGCAGATTGACGAAGCGCGGCACTTTATCGGAGGGGATCTCCAGCAGGGCATGGTGCGCCTCATCGCCCCGAATAATTTCGACCGCCAGATAGGTGTAATCATCTTTCAGGAATTCGGTCAGGTCGGTGTCGTGATTAATCAGGATTGGCGTAATGTGCTGACGCAGATGATGCTTAAAATAGTGACGCAGCCAGCTCTGCTGATTGGGTGACAGCTGACGCTCATTGATCAGGAAAATCTGGTTGCGCGCCATTTCCAGCAGCAGATCGTTATACAGGCCGTCAAATTCCTGATCGGCTTTCATCACCCGTTGCTGGATCTTTTTCAGTAAATGGCGTGGCGTACTGGCGGACCCCTGCTCTTCACCGATCAGAATGCGACGTTTCAGATCGGCAAAGCGTACCTTATAGAACTCATCAAGATTATTGGAATAAATACCCAGAAATCGCATGCGTTCAATCAGCGGGTTAGTCTTGTCAGCCGCTTCCTGCAGCACGCGTTCGTTAAAGGATAACCAGCTAAGTTCTTTTTCTATATATAACTTTTCCTGACCCATTTTTACTCCGTTGTGCTGATTTGGCACCAGGGTACCCCATGTCCACACCCATTATGGCGAGAGTATGGCCGCATTGTCCAACCCCAACAGTTGTCTTATCAGGCAGCTACGGGCAACATAGCGGCTTGAAAATGAAACGGACACCCATGCAGGCATGATCGATAACCATATTCCCGTACAGTTCAGCGACAAACGCCGGCGATTTATCGACCGGCTGACGCGTCGCGTGGTGACGGCCTGTGGCATCGGCATCTTGTTGGTGATGATGCTGCTTTTCTTCTGGCTTATCTGGGTGGTGACACCGTTATTTTCTTCACCTTCACTACAGTCAGTCAGCACCTTTTCCCTGTGGCAGCCGCAGCCCGCGGTGGCGCTTGGCCTTAACGGCAACTGGGGCTGGCGTATTGACCAGCAGGGTATGGCGCGCTTTATCCCGCTGAGCGGCGAACCGGCTGAACCGGCGCTGCAACTGGCGAACGGCCCGGTGCAGGCGGCGCTTACCGCCGACAAATCTGCGGTGCTTTTGTTACAGTCTGATGACAGCGTGAAACTGGTCAGCGCAGATTTCACTGCCCGTGACGGTGAGCCGCGCTGGAAATTCCCGTTGGGTGATATTGCACAGAAGATTGCTTCACAACGATTGCAGCATCCTGCAGTGGCGCGCAGCGGCGACGATCAGTGGCTGGCGGCGGCATCAACTGGTGACGCTATCGTGCTGGCGCAATTACGCGCCAGCCAGCCGCCAGTGATTCGCACCATTAACGCTGCCAGCAGCGACCAGCTATTACTGACCCCGGATGGCAAACTGCTGTTTGCGCTGGCCGGTAATCTGTTGCGCGTCTGGCGCATCACGGATGACCAGATTAACTTACGCGACATCATTACGCTGCAAGAAAAACCGCAGCAGATGCAGCTGCTCAGTGGCGGTAATTCGCTGCTGATTGCCGGACCGTCTGGTGTTGCGCAGTGGTTTGATATCGCCAGCGCTACCGGCCCGCATCTGAATTTTATTCGTTATTTTAATGGCGCCAGCACGCCATCCCTGCTGATCACTGAAGCGCAGCGGCGGGTATTTGCCACGCTTAATCCGCGCGGCGAGCTGCAACTGTTTGCCAGTAAACAGGATGGTGCAATCTTCGCGCAGAAACTGGTCGCCGGTATCCGCCATGCGGAGTTTGCGCCACAGGGCGATGGGCTGCTGGTGGAGCGCAGCGGGCAGTGGCAATACTATCGTTTGCATAATCCGTGGCCCGACTTTAGCTGGCGTAGCCTGTGGCAGAAGGTCTGGTATGAAAACTATCCTGAACCGGCCTGGGTATGGCAATCCACCGCTGCAGACGACCACTATCAGGCGAAATTCAGCCTGATGCCGATGGTGTCCGGCACGCTGAAAGCTTCGGCGCTGGCGCTGCTGTTCGCCACGCCGCTGGCGCTGGCCGCTGCAATTTACAGCGCGTGGTTTATGTCGCCCGCGCTGCGACGCTGGGTTAAACCGGGGATTGAAATGATGGGCGCACTGCCCAGTGTGGTGGTGGGGTTAATTGCCGGACTCTGGCTGGCGCCGCGTATTGCCGATCATCTGCTGGGCGTGCTGCTGCTGCCCTTTATGCTGGCGCTGGCGTTGCTGCTGTGCGCCTGGGGTTCGCGACGGTTACCGGCACGCTGGCAGCGACTCTGCGCCGACGGGCGTGAAGTCTGGCTGTTACTGCCATTGCTGTTGCTGGTCAGCATCCTCAGCCTGTGGCTCTGGCCGCTGCTGGATAGCGCGCTATTTGGCCGTGGGCTGGCCGATCGTCTGACGCACGGCTATGAGCAGCGCAATTTGCTGGTGGCCGGTGTGGCGATGGGGTTTGCGCTGGTGCCATTGATTTTCACCCTGGCGGAGGATGCCATTTTTAGTGTTCCGGCTTCTTTGGGGCAGGGATCGCTGGCGCTGGGCGCAACGCCCTGGCAAACCCTGTCGCGCGTAGTTCTGCCGAGTGCCTCAGCGGGCATTTTTGCCGCGCTGATGATCGGTTTTGGTCGCGCAGTGGGTGAAACCATGATTGTGCTGATGGCCACCGGCAACACCCCGGTTACTGATGGTGGCCTGTTCGATGGCTTGCGCACGCTGTCGGCAAATATCGCCGTGGAGATGCCGGAAGCGGCGGCGGGCAGCGCGCACTATCGTATCCTGTTCCTCAGCGCGCTGGTGCTGCTGGTGTTTACCCTGGTGGTAAACACGCTGGCCGAGCTGGTGCGTCAGCGGCTGCGTCAGCGTTTTGGTAAGCATGAGGGGCAGGGATGAATAAACCGACGCGGCAAAACGATCGCTGGCGCTGGTTAACTGCGGGGGCCGTCGCTTTTAGTCTGCTGGCCTTTTTCCTGCTGATTACTTTGCTGGCCTGGCAGGGATTGCGTGGCTTCTGGCCGCAACCGGTAACGCTGTTTACCCTCAATCAGCCGGGGGCTGGTGGGGTACAACTGCTGGGCGAGGTGGCCAGCAGTAGTCAGGTATCGCGCCAGCAGTTGCAGGCCAGCGGGCGCCAGATACCGGCGGATATGCCGCCGCAAGTGACGCGTTACCTGCTTAAAACTGGTAATCGTGACTTTGCCGCCCCGGATTTCCGTGCATTGTTATCCAGCGATATCAGTGAGCGGCAGCATCCCAGAGAGATAATCGTGTTGCAACGGCGTAGCGGCGGCAATGCCTATGGCTGGTTCGAAGGGCTGCGGGAAGGGACACAGCCGCTGATCGCGCATAATATGGGGCGCGCTTTGCAGCAGCGTCTGCAGCAGACACATCAGCAGCTGGCGCAGGCGGCTGAGCTGCGCCGCGTTGAGATGGCGCGTATAAATGCCCAGCTGGAGGCGCTGCAACATAAGGCTGAAGAACTGCGCGCCGCAAAGCGCTTTGATGCGCAGGAGCAGTCCATTTATCAGGCGGATCGCGCCGAGTTACAGCGCCAGTTCAATCGTCTGGCGACGCGACTGGCCTCCCTCAACAGTGAAATTGACCGTAGCGCGCTGATCCTGCGTGATGCCAGCGGTAGCGTGCAGCGCATTCCGCTGGCGCAGGTGGTGGCCGCCTGGCAGCCGAACGCCATGAGCCTTGGGCAGAAGTGGCGCCATTTCGCCAGCCAGCTGTGGCGCTTTGTCAGCGACTCGCCAGCCGAAAACCAGTCGGAGGGCGGGGCGTTTCCGGCGATTTTCGGCACGGTATTAATGGTGTTGCTGATGTCGGTGGTGGTCATGCCGCTGGGGGTGATTGCGGCGGTCTGGCTGCATGAGTATGCCGGTCGCAACGCCTTAACCCGGCTGGTACGTATTGCGGTGGTTAATCTGGCCGGGGTGCCGTCGATTGTCTATGGCGTATTTGGTCTTGGCTTTTTTGTCTGGCTGATTGGCGGCTCGCTGGATCAGTTATTCTTCCCGGCGGCGCTGCCGAATCCGACTTTTGGCACGCCTGGCCTGCTATGGGCGTCGCTGACGCTGGCGCTGCTGACGTTGCCGGTGGTGATTGTCGCCACCGAAGAGGGGTTGTCACGAATTCCGCCGGCGCTGCGTCAGGGCTCGCTGGCGCTGGGCGCCACTCGTGCGGAAACGCTATGGAATATCACCCTGCCGCTGGCGTTGCCAGCGATGCTGACCGGCCTGATCCTCGCGGTGGCGCGCGCGGCGGGGGAGACTGCGCCACTGATGCTGGTTGGTGTGGTAAAAATGGTGCCGGAATTGCCGATCGACGGTATTTTCCCGTACCTGCATCTTGACCGTAAATTTATGCACCTTGGCTTCCAGATCTATGATCTGGCGTTTCAGAGTCCTGATGCGGAAGCCGAGCGGCCGCTGGTGTATGCCACCGCGCTGTTGCTGGTCACCATCGTATTAGGACTGAACCTGGCGGCGATGGGTTTGCGCCATCGCCTGCGTGAGCGCTACCGCGCGCTGGTGCAATAACTGTGGAACCTGTTATGGATTCAACTGTAGCGTTTGCCGATGATGAAACGGCGCTGGAACTGAAGCAGTTGTCGTTATGGTATGGCGAGAAACCGGCGCTGAAGGATATCTCCTTACGGCTGCCAAAGAACCGCATTACCGCGCTGATTGGCCCCTCCGGCTGTGGTAAATCGACGCTGCTACGCTGTTTCAACCGCATGAATGATCTGATTGATGACTGTCGGCTGGAAGGCGATATTCTGCTGGAAAAAGAGTCGATTATGCAGAGGTCTGGCGATCTCTCCGCACTGCGGCGGCGGGTGGGCATGGTGTTTCAGCGGCCAAACCCGTTTCCGAAATCGATTTATGAAAATGTGGTTTACGGCCTGCGTTTGCAGGGCGTGCGCGATCGGCGGGTGCTGGATGAAGCCGTTGAGCGTGCGCTGCGCGCAGCGGCGTTGTGGAGTGAGGTGAAAGACAGTCTGCGGCAGAATGCCCTGACGCTCTCCAGCGGTCAGCAGCAGCGTCTGGTGATTGCGCGTGCGGTGGCGGTTGAACCGGAAGTTTTGCTGCTTGATGAGCCGACGTCGGCGCTGGATCCAATCTCCACGCTGGTGATTGAAGAGCTGATGACCACCCTGAAGCAGCACTTTACGCTGGTGCTGGTGACGCACAATATGCAGCAGGCGGCGCGCGTCTCGGATTACACCGCCTTTATGCATAACGGCAGCGTGGTGGAGTTTGCAGAGACTGACGAGTTATTTACTGCACCCAAAGCGCGGCGCACGGAAGATTATATTACTGGCAGGTATGGCTGAGCATGACTGGCCAGGATTAAGCTGGCCAAAAATGCATTATTCGAAGCACTGACCTTCAGCCGGGAGTTTTTCGCCATCCATCCATGCGGCGTTATCGCGCATCGTCAGACGACCATCGACAAACCAGCTGATCACCAGTGGGTAGATAACGTGTTCCTGATGCTGAACACGCGCATTCACCGCTTCTTCGCTATCACCGGCGACAATCGGCACCTTAGCCTGCAGAATAACCGGGCCGCCATCCAGCTCATCGGTAACAAAATGCACGGAGGTGCCGTGCTCCGTATCACCGTTTTCCAGCGCTTTACGGTGTGTATGCAGGCCAGGGTATTTCGGCAGCAGCGAAGGGTGGATATTCAGCAGGCGTTGCTGATAGTGGCCGACAAACGCCGGACTCAGAATCCGCATATAACCCGCCAGCACCACTAAATCCGGTACGTAAGCGTCGATTTCCATCATCAGCTGACGATCGAACGCTGCGCGGTCGGAGAACTGCGAAGCTACTATTGCGTGCGCCGGAATCCCCGCCGCTTGCGCGCGCTCCAGGCCATAAGCATCGGTTTTATTGCTGAAAACGGCAGCAAGGCTGCCGTTGATTTGTCCCTGCTGGCAGGCATCCATAATCGCCTGAAGGTTGCTTCCATTCCCGGAAACCAGCACGACTATCTTTTTCATGCGTTAATAACCACACGCTCAGCCGCGTCGGAAGCGTTGATCACGCCGATTTTCCAGGCTTTTTCGCCAGCGTCTGTCATCAGCTGCACGGCTTTATCGGCTTCTGCCGGGCTGAGAGCGATTAACATGCCCACGCCACAGTTAAAGGTACGGTACATTTCGTGACGGCTTACATTGCCTGCCTGCTGCATCCAGCTGAAGATGGCTGGCCACTGCCAGCTGGACTCTTCCAGTACCGCCTGGGTGTTGTCCGGCAGTACACGTGGGATATTTTCCCAGAAGCCGCCGCCGGTCAGATGGCATATCGCATGCACTTCAACCTGTTCAATCAGGCTGAGAATGTTTTTCACGTAGATGCGGGTCGGTTCCAGCAGGTGATCGGCAATGGTTTTGCCTTCCAGCTGGGTGCTTTCTGGCGCGGTCTGACTGACTTCCAGAATTTTACGCACCAGCGAGTAGCCGTTGGAGTGTGGACCACTGGAGCCAAGGGCAATCAGCACGTCGCCGTCCTGCACTTTGCTGCCGTCAATAATTTCTGATTTTTCTACCACGCCGACGCAAAAACCGGCCACGTCGTAGTCTTCGCCATGGTACATGCCTGGCATCTCGGCGGTTTCACCGCCAACCAGCGCACAGCCAGACTGCTGACAGCCTTCGGCGATACCGGTGATTACGCTGGCTGCGGTATCCACATCCAGTTTGCCGGTAGCATAATAGTCGAGGAAGAACAGCGGCTCTGCGCCCTGTACCACCAGATCGTTAACACACATGGCGACCAGATCGATGCCGATGCTGTCGTGGCGCTTCAGATCCATAGCCAGACGCAGCTTCGTGCCGACGCCGTCAGTGCCGGAAACCAGAATCGGTTCGCGGTATTTTTGCGGCAGCGCACAAAGGGCACCGAAACCGCCCAGTCCACCCATCACTTCCGGGCGACGAGTCTTTTTCACTACACCTTTAATACGATCGACTAAAGCATTACCAGCATCGATATCTACGCCGGCGTCTTTATAGCTGAGAGAGGTCTTGTCGGTCACTGCGAAATCCCCACGCGGTTGCGGTTGGTGGTTTGAAAATAAAGCGCGGCAATTCTATCAGCGCAGGCAAACGTTTGCGAGTCTCATCTGAGCTGACATTGCGTATAGCCAGATTTTAGTCAATTCTTAGCCGAAGCAGTGAGAATTGATCTTAATTGCCTTAAGTCATATGGCGCAGTGAAAAAAAGGCGGTATAATCCGGCGATTTTTTTTGCCGCTAACCACTCCGGGAGAACAACAATGAAGATCGTGGAAGTCAAACACCCGCTCGTCAAACACAAACTGGGCCTGATGCGTGAGCATGATGTAAGCACCAAGCGTTTTCGTGAGCTCGCCTCAGAAGTGGGAAGTTTACTGACTTATGAAGCCACCGCCGATCTGGAAACCGAAACCATTACGATTGAAGGCTGGAATGGCCCGGTAGAGATCGAGCAGATCAAAGGCAAAAAAATTACCGTGGTGCCGATTCTGCGTGCCGGTTTAGGTATGATGGAAGGGGTGCTGGAGCATGTTCCGAGCGCGCGCATCAGCGTGGTGGGGGTTTACCGCGATGAAGAGACGCTGAAGCCGGTGCCTTATTTCCAGAAACTGGTTTCCAATATTGAAGAGCGCATGGCGCTGGTGGTTGATCCGATGCTGGCAACTGGCGGCTCGATGATTGCGACCATCGACCTGCTGAAAAAAGCGGGCTGCAGCAGTATTAAAGTGCTGGTGCTGGTCGCGGCGCCAGAAGGTCTGACGGCGCTGGAGCAGGCGCATCCGGATGTTGAAGTGTATACCGCGTCGATCGATCAGGGGCTGAACGAGAAAGGCTATATTATTCCAGGCCTCGGCGATGCCGGAGATAAGATTTTCGGTACCAAATAATTTCTGAAAAAATGAAGCCGACCGCAGAGTCGGCTTTTTTATGGCGTTTTTCATAGCAAGAAAACATCTCAAGGGGATTCCATGACTCGTCGCGCTATCGGCGTCAGTGAGCGGCCACCGCTGCTTCAGACCATTCCGCTCAGTTTCCAGCATCTGTTCGCCATGTTTGGCGCCACGGTGCTGGTGCCGATTCTGTTTCATATCAATCCGGCGACGGTGCTGCTGTTTAATGGTGTTGGCACGCTGCTGTATCTGTTTATCTGTAAAGGCAAGATCCCGGCTTATCTTGGCTCCAGCTTTGCGTTTATTTCGCCGGTGCTGCTGCTGTTGCCGCTGGGTTATGAAGTGGCGCTTGGCGGCTTTATTATGTGCGGCGTGCTGTTCTGCATCGTGGCGCTGATTGTGAAAAAGGCCGGTACCGGCTGGCTGGACGTGATGTTCCCGCCAGCGGCGATGGGGGCGATAGTCGCCGTCATTGGTCTGGAACTGGCGGGTGTGGCGGCAAATATGGCCGGTCTGCTGCCTGCTGAGGGCGCATCAGCCGACAGCAAAACGGTGATTATCTCGCTGGTTACGCTGGCGGTAACCATCTTTGGATAGGTGCTGTTTCGTGGCTTTATGGCGATTATTCCGATTCTGATTGGCGTGCTGGTCGGTTACGGCCTCTCTTTCGCCATGGGAATTGTTGACTGGACGCCAGTGCGCGATGCGCCCTGGTTTGCGCTGCCCACTTTCTATACCCCACGCTTTGAGTGGTTCGCCATCTTTACTATCCTGCCTGCGGCGCTGGTGGTGATTGCGGAGCATATCGGCCATCTGGTGGTCACCGCCAATATCGTCAAAAAAGACCTGCTGAAAGATCCTGGCCTGCATCGCTCGATGTTTGCCAACGGTATTTCAACGGTCTTCTCCGGTCTGTTTGGCTCCACACCGAATACCACCTACGGTGAAAATATCGGTGTGATGGCGATTACCCGTGTTTACAGCACCTGGGTGATTGGCGGTGCGGCCATTCTGGCGATTATGTTGTCCTGCGTCGGCAAACTGGCGGCGGCAATCCAGGCCATTCCGGTGCCGGTGATGGGCGGCGTATCACTGCTACTGTACGGCGTGATTGGTGCTTCTGGTATTCGCGTGCTGATTGAATCGAAAGTGGATTATAACAAAGCGCAAAACCTGATCCTGACATCGGTGATCCTGATTATCGGCGTCAGCGGGGCGAAAGTGCATATCGGTGCGGCGGAACTGAAAGGGATGGCGCTGGCGACCATTGTTGGCGTCGGCTTAAGCCTGATCTTTAAAGTCATCAGTATGCTGCGTCCGGAAGAAGTAATCCTTGATGCGGATGAAAAATCGCCAGATTGATCGACAGATAATCCGACCGTAGGGGCGGCGTTCTCGCCGCCCGTGGCGATGGTTTGCACTGTGTCCGCCATCTGAACGGGAGCCGATAACGGCTCCCCTACGACAGATAATGCTGCCTGCGCGGCTGCCCGTTTTATTAAATGGCGAAAGTTATGATAAACTTTTGCCGTTTTCTGCCCGTTCACACTTGAGGTGCTTCTGAACACGCCGGCACAGCTTTCATTGCCACTCTATTTGCCCGACGACGAAACCTTCGCCAGCTTCTGGCCGGGGGAAAATCCGTCGCTACTGGCCGCGCTAAAAAGCGCTCTGCTTCAGGAACATGGCAGCTATTTCTATTTCTGGTCACGCGAAGGCGGCGGACGCAGCCATTTGCTGCACGCGGCTTGCGCCGAGCTTTCCGCACGTGGTGAAGCGGTGGGCTATGTGCCGCTGGATAAGCGCACCTGGTTTGTGCCGGAAGTGCTGGATGGCATGGAGCAACTGGCGCTGATCTGCATCGATAATATTGAATGCATCGCCGGTGATGAGCTGTGGGAAATGGCGATCTTCGATCTCTATAACCGTATTCTTGAAACCGGTAAGACGCGCCTGCTGATCACCGGCGATCGTCCACCACGTCAGCTGAATCTTAAACTGGCCGATCTTGCTTCGCGCCTCGACTGGGGACAAATCTATAAGCTGCAACCGCTTTCCGACGAAGACAAGTTGCAGGCGCTACAGCTGCGCGCCAATCTGCGTGGTTTTGAGCTGCCGGAAGACGTTGGCCGTTTCCTGCTGAAGCGACTGGATCGCGAAATGCGTACGCTGTTTGTGACGCTGGACCGGCTGGACAGTGCATCCATCAGCGCCCAGCGCAAGCTGACCATTCCGTTTGTAAAAGAGACGCTCGACCTTTAAAAGTATCTATAAAATTTCCAGTACCTGCTCAGGCGGACGTCCGATCCGCGCCTGACCCCCGGCGACCACAATCGGCCGTTCTATTAGTTTCGGATTATCAATCATCGCCTGCATCAGCTGCGTCTCACTTAAGGTCGCATCCGCCAGCTGCAGAGTCTTGTATATCTCTTCTTTATTGCGCATCAGTTCACGCGCGCTATTCATACCCAGCTGCTTCAGCAGCGTTTTGAGTGTTGCCAGATCGGGGGGCGTTTCAAGATAGAGCAGCACTTGCGGCGCGACGCCACGATTCTGGAGCAAAGCCAGTGTCTCCCGGCTCTTGGAACAGCGCGGATTATGATAAATAGTCACCATCGGGTGTTATGTCCTTGTGTACTGGCGGAAGCGTTTTTGCAGCTGGCGCAGTTGATCGATACGCGCATCGTAGCGCGCCTGCTTTAAGCTACCCAGTGGAACCTGCGCACTGGCGCTGCTTAAGGTGGTAATCGCCTGATCGAGACGTCCGGCAATCGCCAGACCTTCGGCGCGGGCGGACAGCTCTTCATCACGTAAACCCTGTGCCGCCGAAGCCTGCGCCAGCAGATCCCAGCCGTTAGGATCGTCAGGATGGGAGAAAGTATAGCGATTAAGAATACGGCTGGCGGCAGCGGGCTGCTTCGCTTCAACATAGGCATTCGCGAGGTTAAGCTGCAGCACCGGATTGCTGGTTGAAGCGCGTAGCGCGGTCAGGCGTTTAATCGCCTGTGGCGCCTGATTCAGACCAATATCGATATCCGTCATAATATCCAGATACCAGACGTTATCCGGCTGCTTACTCAGCAGCGGTTCAACAATCCGCTTCGCATCGGTGAAGCTTTTCGCTTCAAGGAACTGAATCGCTTTACCATATTGCGCCGCCTGCTGTTCGCGCACATTGCCTTTTGACCAGCTATTCAATAAATCGTCGCCCAGCTGATTACGTCCGGTGGCGTACATACCCAGCGCGCGCACTTTGGCCATATAGTAATCCTGCGAGGATTGCGTTACCACCGGGCGCATCTGATTGGCGCGGTTGCGCGCATCGGCCAGACGGCTGTCGGGCAGTGGGTGGGTCAGCAGAATTTCTGGCGGCTTAGACGCAAAACGTGACTGATCGGCCAGCTTTTGCAGGAAATTCGGCATGGCCTGTGGATCAAAACCGGCACGTTGCAGCACCTGAATACCGATGCGGTCCGCTTCCTGTTCATTGTTCTGGGTAAAGCTGATGACCCCCTGCTGGGTGCCGGCGAGCGTACCGGTCAGCGCCGCCATACCCGCCTGTGGATTCGCCATGGCCAGTAAAATTGAGCCTAAGGCGCCGACCCAGGTCAGCGGCGCATTGCGTTGCTGCTCCTCCATCGCGCGCGCCAGATGGCGCTGGGTGACGTGGGAGATTTCATGCGCCATGACTGACGCCAGCTGGCTCTCGTTATCGGTATAACGGAACAGCGCCGAATGCAGCACGACATTGCCGCCAAAAAAGGCGAAAGCATTGATCTCATCATTACGGATCAGATAGAAATGAAATGGTGTTCGTACGGAGTTGGCATGGGCAACCAGCCGTTGTCCCAGCTGGTTAATATAGTCATTCAGCAGCGGATCGTTAATCAGTGGCGCACTGGCGCGCAGCTGGCGCACATAAAAGTCGCCCATCTGCAGTTCCTGATTAATCGACAGCGTTCCGCCCGCGGTGGTGCCAATATCCGGCAGGGAATCGGACAGATCATCCGCCCTGGCAGGGAGCATGCTGCCTGCCAGCAGTGTGGTAATCAGTGAAGCGACCAGACTTTTCTTCAACCGGTT
Source organism: Winslowiella toletana (assembly GCF_017875465.1). Taxonomy (NCBI): domain Bacteria; kingdom Pseudomonadati; phylum Pseudomonadota; class Gammaproteobacteria; order Enterobacterales; family Erwiniaceae; genus Winslowiella; species Winslowiella toletana. The sequence continues at coordinate 1,107,323 of NZ_JAGGMQ010000001.1, read as the reverse complement.
GAACATACTTCAGTCCCATAACAAGAAGGTAGAATTTTGACAGGCGGCAGGACGAAACGTTCTTTACTGACTGCGCAAACGTGCCTCACTTACGTTGACAGTTTACCGAGTGCTGATTGAGAAAGAAATCACCGTGCGGCAGCGGAATGTGACGTAAAACAGCATTTAACGCAGAGTTGGCGTAAAAAACTGAACATTAGCAGAAACTAAAAGGGTAAAAAATTGCTGGCAGTCGGCTTTTTAATCTGACAGCGGTGGGCGTGGTTTTTTAAAGTTGTGTAAAACTGTTCAGTAAAATTGAATGTGGCATGCGGTTTTCCAGGTAAAATTCTGAAAAAAACGCCCGTTAATCTGTTAAAAATTCGTCGCTTAATGCAGTTAATTTAATCTTTAATCCTTTTTTTTACGCCAGACAGGTGAAGGTATTGGCCGCAATTATATCTTTTTCTGCGTGTTAAATGGATAAAATATTCAGCTTTAAAGCCATCATTTATGCCATTTTATTGCTATTGGGTTAAATAAATAGATCCAGTGTTAAATAAACTTAGGAAACTTTACAGACAACGCTGGCTTTATATTTAACCTGGCTAATTATCACCGGAAAAGTAGATTTATCACCTGCGGCATTGATGGAAAAAAGGTTGAACCGGACGCGCTGTGATATAGATAAATTAGTCATCTTTGTTGACTCGAATAATCAGCGTCTGTTTTCCCTGGCCTGTCGTCGTTTTACCGGAGAGTACAATTTATGCGTTCTGTTGTTTCCTGTTTATTTATTGCGGTTGTTGCAGGTTCTGTTGGTGCGGCTGTCAGTCAGGCGCCAATCCTTTACGATAAAGTGAGTACGCACTTTGCTACCGTTGCCGCAGACCCGGAAGGTTTTTGGTCGACACCTGCGATTGCGGGCTATGGCAAAATACACTATGAAAACGACGTGCAATTTAAGCCAGATGCGTCAATGTCGAATAAAATCGTTTTTCAAATCACAAAAAGTGAAGGGTCGATGAAAGAGGCGAATCTGGGCCTTGAACGCGTGGCGCGGGTAGTGAATCTGTATGTTGCTTCTGGTGTGCCTGCTGAGCAATTAAAATTTGTGGTTTCGGTTACCGGGGATGCCACTCCGGCAATGTTAAGTAATGCCCAGTTCAGTAAAATATATGGTTTTGATAACCCAAATCTTAAGCTGATTGATGAACTTAAAAAGTCTGGCGTAGTGGTTTCAGTCTGTGACCAGTCCGTGGCCTTTCATCATTATCAATTCGACTGGATCGACAGATCAGTGGTCCATGCGCTTTCCAGTCCCACCACGGTTTCTACCCTCGAAAATCAGGGATACGCCTTTTTACCACTGTAATCAGTTCCGTTTCCGTCGGGAGAATAAACTATGCGTCCTGTCATCTCATATATTCTGATTGCTGCTATTGCCGGTTTTGTTGGCGGTAATATTACTGAGTTTCCAAAAGTTGCTGATAAAATAAGCCAGCGTTTTGCTGATAATCCGGAACCCGCCGATTTCTGGACCACGCCAGCCATCCCTGGCTATGGAAAAATACATTATGTTGATAACGCCGCTTTCAAACCGGGCGATGATCTGAGTAACAAAATTGTGTTTCAGATTAACCGCAGCGAAGGGGAGATGATTAGCCCCAACCTCGGTCTGGAGCGGGTTGCACGCGTGACTAATCTCTACGTGGCGGCCGGGGTGCCAGTAGATAAACTGCAGTTTGTGGTATCGATCAACAGTGATGCAGTACCTGCGGCGCTGAATAATGAACAGTTTCGTAAAAAGTATGGCGTGGATAATCCAAATCTGAAGCTAATTGCTGAATTACGCAAAGCTGGAGTAGAAGTGACGATTTGTGATCAATCTGTTGCATTTCATCATCTGCAACGTGACTGGATTGATAGATCTGTGATCCACACTCTTTCCAGCGGTACTACCGTCGCGACTTTAGAAAATCAGGGATACGCCTTTTTACCGCTTTAATCGGTCGATAGTGAAAGAGGTGGATATGCTTAACTCTGGTTAACAGGGCTGCATATCCTTACCGGTGTAATATATTTCGCGTAATTTATCTCGCCTGACGAAATAAATGAGTAAATATTTCATTTGCCGGTCAAAGCCAATTGCAGTGGCAGCCATTGGAGGAATACAATCGTGCAGTGCTTCACCAGGGCATACATCGCACGTATAAGAATTGCGCACAATAAAATCATACCAGGGCGCTAATAAAATGTTCAGTAAAATCGAGATAAGTCTATGTTAAGGCGACTCTGGCCGAAGACAGACTTACGCACGTTGATCACCATGCTTGCGATTGCCAGCATTGTGATTACGCTAGCTAATACACTGTATGCTACATGGCGCGTACAGCGTGAGCTGTTGATTAATAACACGCTTGAGTCGAATCGGGTTTACGCCACGAAACTGGCTTCAACGACTGAAATTTTCTTTCAGCTGGCGCAATCGCAGCTCTCCTGGAGTGCGAATATCCTGAGCAATGGCTTAGATGATGATGCGGCGTTGCAGCAGGAGGTTGACCGGTTACGCGAGCAAACTACCAGTTTTAACTCAGTGGTGATTGTTGACGCCAATGGCTGGGTACGCTCAATTTCGCCAGAGTCGTTGATGCTGAAAGGAATGCATCTGACCACGGCTGCAGCGCGCCAGGCGTTGACCGAGCGTAAGCCGCTGATTAGCCAGCCGACGATTTCGGCGGCGAACAATCTTATGGTGTTTATCTCTTATCCTGTCTGGTCGAAAACCGGCACTTATCTCGGTTATGTCGGCGGCACGCTGTATCTGAAGAAGAAAAGCATTCTGAATGAATTACTCGGCGAGCAGTATTATCGCGACGGTTCTTCACTGTATGTGGTCGATAAACAGAATCAGGTGCTCTATCACCAGGACAGTAAACTGATTGGCAAAGGTATTGCGCCGCTAATCAGTGATGAAGAGAAAAGTAAGCGCCGCAATGGTTATCTGGAAATTCATCCACAGAATAGCGAGCCGATGCTGGCGGGTTATGCCATGGTTCCCTCCGCTGACTGGATGATAGTGGCGCTGAAACCTACCAGGGCCACACTCGCCCCCCTTAGCAGCCTGTTGCTTCAGGTACTGAAAAATTCGGTGCCTTTCGCGCTGTTGACGCTGATTGCCGCATGGATTCTGGCGCGCCTGATCGCCTTGCCACTGTTTCAGCTGGCGCGTAAAGCCAGCCAGATGGATGCGCAGGGCGTATCGACAGAGATTAATGGCATACGCTCCTGGTACTTTGAAGCGGCGCAGATTAAGCGTGCGCTGCTGGCTGGCATTGGCCTGCTGCAGGATAAGATTGGCCGGCTGAAGTTTGAGGTGCAGACCGATCCGTTAACCCAGTTGCTGAACCGTCGTGGCCTCAGTGCGGTGATGGAATATTTCCTCACCACCCGCCAGCCTTTTGCGCTACTGGCGCTGGATATCGACCATTTTAAGCGGGTTAACGATACCTTTGGCCATGATGTCGGCGATGAAGTGATTATTCGCATTGCGCGTGAACTGGAGCATAGTTCGCGTCAGACCGATGTGGTATGCCGTAATGGCGGCGAAGAGTTTTTGCTGATTCTGCCGGGCGCAGATAGCGAAACTGCACTGATGATCGCTGAACGCGTGCGCCAGCGTGTGGCGCAGACGGAGATTAAACAGGTCGGAAATGTCTCGGTTTCCATCGGCGTTGCCCTGTGGCGGCCTGATGGCGAGAGTATGGAAGAGGTGTTTAAACTCGCGGATGATGCTCTGTATCAGGCCAAAAAAGCCGGTCGTAACTGTGTGGTTCATGCCGGGATTCAACAACCGCAGCTGCTGATTACACCCGCCCGTTTACACGGCTAAACAAGTCAGAAGTCAGCAGGTCAGACAAAAATTGCGCTAACCTGCTGACTGCCTTTCTGTTCGCTGCGCCTTTCAAGTACAATCCTGCCTTCTCCAAAATGCACTCAAGGAAGTTAATGTCATGCTGGCATTGTTAATACAGTGGTATCGCCGTCGCTTCAGCGATCCACAAGCCATTGCGTTGTTGATCATTTTGGTTGCTGCGTTCTGTATTTTATTCTTTTTTAGCGGTTTGCTGGCTCCGCTGCTGGTAGCGCTGGTGCTGGCTTACCTGCTGGAATGGCCAACCGTTCGTCTTGAGCGTATGGGCTGCTCGCGCAGCTGGGCGACCAGTATTGTGCTGACGGTTTTCGCCGGTATTCTGCTGCTGATGGTACTGGTGGTGGCGCCGGTGGTCTGGCAACAGGGCATCAACCTGACGCGCGATATGCCGAATATGCTGAATAAGCTCTACACCTATGCTGCGGGCTTGCCAAAGCGTTTTCCGGCGCTGATGGATGCCGGCATTATCGATATTATCGTCGAGAATTTGCGTAGTCGTCTGACCGGACTCGGTGAGTCGCTGGTGAAATATTCGCTGGCATCGCTGGTCGGTTTAATGACACTGGCGATCTACCTGGTGCTGGTGCCGCTAATGGTCTTCTTCCTGCTGAAGGATAAAGATCAGATGCTGAATGCCGTGCGCCGGGTGCTGCCGCGAAATCGCGGACTGGCAGGGCAGGTGTGGAGCGAAATGAATCAGCAAATTACCAATTATATTCGCGGTAAGGTGCTGGAGATGGTGGTGGTCGGGATTGCCACCTGGATTGGTTTCCTCGCTATTGGCCTGAACTATTCGCTGTTGCTGGCGGTGCTGGTCGGTTTCTCGGTGTTAATTCCTTATATCGGTGCGATGGTGGTGACTATTCCGGTGATCTGCGTCGGCCTGTTCCAGTGGGGGCTTGGCAGCGATTTCTGGACCATGATTATTGTCTATCTGATTATTCAGGCGCTGGACGGTAATCTGCTGGTGCCGGTGCTGTTCTCCGAGGCGGTGAATCTGCATCCGTTAGTGATTATTCTTTCGGTAGTGATCTTTGGCGGTTTGTGGGGATTCTGGGGCGTGTTCTTCGCCATTCCGCTGGCGACGCTGGTGAAAGCGGTGGTGCATGCCTGGCCAGACGGGATGCTGGTCGACGAGGAACAGTGATTTAACCGCTTGTAGCGGCGGCGTTCTCGCCGCCGGTGTCGGTGGTTTGTCGCATGGCTGCCATCCAGACGGGAGCCGTTAACGGCTCCCCTACAGGCTTGCAGTTCAGGCCGACTTCAGATAATCCATCACCACATCGTGATGATTGGTGGTTTTGAAATCGTCGAACACTTTTTCCACTTTACCATTGCCATCCAGCAGGAAGCTGACGCGATGGATGCCATCATAGGTTTTCCCCATAAAGGTTTTCTCACCCCAGACGCCAAACAGCTGGCAGACCTGATGGTCTTCATCGGAAAGCAGCGTGAAATTCAACAGCTCTTTCTCGGCAAAACGTGACAATTTTTCTGGCTTATCGGTGCTGATGCCCAGCACTTCTACGCCAGATTTCTTTAAATCATCCATATTATCGCGCAAACCGCATGCCTGAATGGTGCAGCCCGGTGTCATCGCTTTCGGATAGAAATAGACCAACACGCGCTGTCCCTGGAAGTCGGCCAAATTTACTTGTTCGCCGTCTTGATCGGGCAAGCTAAATTTCGGTGCAGTATCACCGGCTTTCAGTGGATTCATCACTACTCTCCATTTTCTCTTCATGCTGTGGGTAATTCACGACACTAATAGTGCCCTGAGCCTGCAGTTCTGTACATAGCTGGTTAAACGCTTGTTCAATAAATGAGGCATCCTGACTGGCAGGACTGTGGGCGGTAATTTGAATATAGAGGAATGGCGGCTGATTTTCTTGTGCCGGTTGAGTACGCGACACCAGTTCCGCGATATTCATCTGATGTGAATCAAACAGATCGGTAAAGCGTTCAATGATATGCGGCGAGTCAGTGACTTCCACCTGTACCCATACCGTGGCGGGCATCGGCGGGTGCGCTCTGGCATTGGTACGCTTCATCACAATCAGTAACTCCAGCTCCGCGCCCTTTAGCGGCAGGGTCGATTCAATCAGGGTAATGGCATTCCAGCTGCCGGAAAGCAGCATGATAAATGTAAACTCATCGCCGAGCATGGCAAGCCGACTATCTTCAATATTACACCCACAGCTGCTGACATGGCGGGTAATGGCATTGACGATACCCGGACGGTCAACGCCCAGCGCGGTAATGACCAAATGATGTTGCTGTGACTGCGGCAAAATGATACGTCCTGTCGGTCATGGTGATTAGCAATAGTGATAACCCTAAGGTAAACATAAAAAATACCCTCTGCCAAGGGTCTCCGGGGTGTTGCCTGCTTGCTTTTCAATGCCCGTCAAACGTACCATGAAGGACTTGTTTGTGGAGGGGATGGCCAATGTTCACGGGAAGTATAGTTGCGCTCGTTACGCCAATGGATGACAAAGGTAATGTCTGCCGGGCGAGTCTGAAAAAACTGATTGATTATCATGTCGCTAGCGGAACCGCAGCGATTGTATCTGTAGGCACTACCGGTGAGTCCGCCACCCTCAGCCATGATGAACATGGCGATGTCGTGATGCAGACGCTGGAGCTGGCCGATGGTCGTATTCCGGTGATTGCCGGAACCGGTGCTAACGCGACAGCGGAAGGCATCTCTCTTACCAAACGCTTCGAGAATTCCGGGGTTGTCGGTTGCCTGACCGTAACGCCTTACTACAACCGTCCGACGCAGGAAGGGTTGTATCAGCACTTTAAAGCTATTGCGGAGAGTACTTCACTGCCGCAGATGCTGTATAACGTTCCTTCACGTACTGGCTGCGATATGCTGCCGGAAACCGTAGGTCGTCTGGCCAAAATTAAAAATATTATCGGGATTAAGGAAGCCACCGGGAACTTATCGCGTGTTAGCCAGATCCAAGAGCTGGTTGATGAAGAGTTTGTGCTGGTAAGCGGCGATGACGCTTCGGCACTGGACTTTATGCAACTGGGCGGTCATGGCGTGATCTCGGTAACGGCGAATATCGCCGCACGCGAGATGGTTGAACTCTGCGCCCTTGCGCAGCAGGGCAACTTTGTCGAAGCGCGCCGCCTTAACCAGCGCCTGATGCATCTGCATCAGAAGTTATTTGTTGAACCCAATCCTATCCCGGTGAAATGGGCCGCGAAGAAGTTAGGATTAATAGCAACCGATACGCTGCGTCTTCCAATGACGCCAATAACCGACGCGGGGCGTCCGGTTATCGAGCAGGCGCTCAAGCATGCGGGTCTGCTGTAAATTAGGGAGATTTGATGGCTTACTCAGTAAAGAAGTCCACGGTAGTGAAAGTTGTTGGACTGTCAACGGTGATGCTGCTTGCAGCTTGTTCTACCGATCAGCGCTATAAGCGTCAGGTCAGTGGCGACGAGTCTTATTTGCAGGCGACCGAACTGAAAGATTTAACCGCACCAGCAGGAACCATTCTGCCGCTGCAGAACGGTGATTATGAGATCGCAGCCACCAACAGCACCGGTGCTGTTGGCAAGCAGCTCGACATTCGTCCGCCAGCCCAGCCTCTGGCGCTGATGAACGGAACACGTACGCAGTTTACCGGCAATACCGGCATCCTGCTGCTGGAGAACGGGCGTAGCGGTTCGGTCTGGTCACAGGTAGTGAATGTGGTTCAGTCGTATAAGTTCCCGATTGCCGATCGTCAGGATGCCAGCCAGCAGCTGACCACCGACTGGGTACAGTGGAATCGTGCGGATGAAGATAATCAGTATCGTGGCCGCTATCAGGTGAGCGTGCAGCAGCAGGGCTATCAGCAGGCGCTGACGGTACGTTTACTGCAGCTGCAGCAGCAGGATAAAGATGTCACTTCTCCGGTGCAGATTCAGCGCTATACCGCGCAGATGCTTAACGACATCAGTACCGGTTTAGACAAAATTGAATCCGCGCAGGAAGATGCCGCTGCTAATCGCAGCGTATCGCAAATCGATGTGCAGAGCGGCGCGGATGATACCGGCCTGCCGAATCTGATTCTGCGCGCACCGTTCAACGCGGTCTGGCAGCGTTTGCCGGATGCACTGAAGCGTGCCGGCATGACAGTGACGGATAATAACCGCTCGCAGGGCAGCCTTGCGGTGACCTATAAGTCGCCTGGCAGCGGTCACTGGGACGACCTGGGTGCGAAAGATCCTGGCTTGCCAAATGGTGACTACAAACTGCAAGTCGGTGATTTAGATAACCGCAGTAGTTTGCAGTTTATCGATCCGAAAGGACATACGCTGACCCAGTCGCAAAATGATGCACTGGTCGCCGTATTCCAGGCGGCATTTAGCAAGTAAACTAAAAGGGCCGGAGCACTCCGGCCTTTTTTCATTACTAACCTCTTTAACCGACGCAGGGGCCTGTGCCCGTGCAGATGTATAGCAACATTTCTACCACGTTTGGAGTTAATCAAGATGCAAAAGAAAGCTGAGTTGTATCGCGGCAAAGCGAAAACAGTTTACAGCACCGAAAACCCGGACCTGCTGATACTCGAATTCCGCAACGATACGTCAGCAGGAGATGGTGCGCGTATTGAGCAGTTCGACCGCAAGGGTATGGTCAATAACAAGTTTAACCATTTTATTATGACCAAACTTGAGGAAGCGGGTATCCCGACGCAAATGGAAGCGCTGCTGTCCGATAACGAAGCCCTGGTGAAAAAGCTGGAGATGGTGCCGGTGGAATGCGTAGTGCGCAACCGTGCCGCAGGTTCACTGGTGAAACGTCTTGGCGTGGAAGAGGGTATCGTTCTCAATCCGCCGCTGTTCGATCTGTTTCTGAAAGATGATGCCAAACACGATCCAATGGTAAATGAGTCCTATTGCGAAACCTTCGGTTGGGTGAATAAAGAGAATCTGGCGCGTATGCGTGAGCTGACTTATAAAGCCAACGAAGTGCTGAGCAAGCTGTTCTCTGATGCGGGTCTGATTCTGGTGGACTTTAAACTGGAGTTTGGTCTGTTCAACGGTGAAGTGGTGCTGGGTGATGAGTTCTCACCAGATGGCGCGCGCCTGTGGGATAAAGAGACCATGGCGAAAATGGATAAAGATCGCTTCCGTCAGAGCCTCGGCGGCGTTATCGAAGCCTATGAAGAAGTCGCACACCGTCTTGGCATTAAATTAGACTAACTGCGCAATCGTTTACCTCGCTTTTCTGTGCGAAGAGGCCGGTCGATCCCGGCCTCTTTTTATTGTCTGAATGCCCTCCACTCTGCTCAGAAATGGCCCTGTTGCGCGCTTTGGCCGCGCTACGCTCTGGTTATTCGCTGGCGGCACGACTACTATCTATTTTATTGGCACAATTGCAGGAGCTGGCTATGCGTTGGCAAGGGCGTCGCGAGAGCGACAATGTGGAAGACCGACGCAACCAGTCGCCTTCCATGGGCGGCGGGCGCATGCGCATCCCGCGTGGTAAAGGCGGTATCGCGTTACTGATTATCGTGATGGTGGCGGGTTATTATGGTTATGATCTGACGCCGTTACTGACCGGTGAGCAGCCGACCACCCAACAGTCATCACAACAGAGCATCAGCCCGAATGATGATGAGGCGGCAAAGTTCACGTCGGTGATTCTGGCTACGACCGAAGACACCTGGCAAAAACTGTTTCAGCAGATGGACAAACCCTGGCAGGCGCCGAAGCTGGTGATGTACCGCGGCGCTACACGCACCGGATGCGGTACCGGTCAGTCGGTGATGGGGCCATTCTACTGTCCGGCGGATCAGACGGTATATATCGATCTCTCTTTCTATGACCAGATGAAAAACAAACTCGGCGCTGACGGTGACTTCGCTCAGGGCTATGTGATTGCGCATGAAGTTGGTCATCACGTGCAGAAGTTATTGGGAATAGAGCCGAAAGTACGTCAGATGCAGCAAAACGCTTCGCAAACTCAGATCAACCAGCTATCGGTAAAAATGGAGTTGCAGGCTGACTGCTTTGCCGGTGTCTGGGGGCACTATATGCAGCAGCAGCAAATTCTGGAGCCGGGCGATCTGCAGGAAGCGCTCAATGCCGCTGAAGCCATTGGCGATGACCGCCTGCAACAGCAGAGTCAGGGCCGGGTGGTGCCAGACAGCTTTACCCATGGTAGCTCCGAGCAGCGTTACAGCTGGTTTAAGCGCGGCTACGATAATGGCGACCCGGGCAAATGTAATACCTTTGGTGGTTAATTTCTGATGGATCTGCAACAGCTTACCGTGCAGATGCAGCGCCAGGGCATGCGTCGATTGCTGGTGATTAGCGGCGATGCACTCTGGTGCCAGCAGCAAGTGGAGACGTGGCAGGCGCAGCTGACAGGCGACTGGTTGTGGGTTGGCGAAGCAGCAGCGCAGGAGCCACATTGTGCGCCGGGTGCGCTGCGTAACTTGCTGGGGCAGGAGTTTCGTCACGCAGTGTTTGATGCCCGCCACGGTTTCCATGCCGAGGCTTTTGCTGCGCTGGCGGGCACACTGCTGGCCGGCAGCTGGTTACTGCTGCTGGCGCCGCCCTGGCAGGCATGGTCAGCCGCCATCGACCGCGATTCACTGCGCTGGAATGATGCCGCCGAGGCCATCGCCACACCTAATTTTGTCACCCATCTGCAACAACAACTGCTCAGTGATAAACGTGTGGCGATCCTGCGCCAGGATGCGCCGTTTTCTCTGCAACCCTTATCTGCAGCAGCCGACTGGCAGCCTGAAGGCGAACAACAGCAACAACGGCTATTAAAGCAGTTGCTGGCCGCATCGCCGGGTGTGTCGGTGCTCACCGCCGCACGGGGACGTGGTAAGTCAGCACTGGCTGGCATGCTGGCACAGCGCTGGCCGGGAAAATGCTGGGTAACCGCACCCGCCAAAGTGTCAACCGATGTACTGGCGCAGTTTGCCGGAGACGCATTCGAGTTTTATGCGCCGGATGCGTTGCTGGCTGCCTGTGCCAGTCAGCCGCCGACACAGATTGACTGGCTGTTGATCGATGAAGCGGCGGCGATCCCGACGCCGATGCTACAGCGTTTAATCAGCTATTTTCCGCGCGTGTTGCTGACTACCACGGTGCAGGGCTATGAAGGCACCGGGCGCGGTTTTCTGCTGAAGTTTTGTGCTGCGCTGCCACAGGCGCAGTTTTTCACTCTCGATCAACCGTTACGCTGGGCGCCCAGTGATCCCCTGGAGCGTTTTATTGATCGCAGTTTGCTGTTTGATGAAAGCGACAGCCTGAGCAGCAGCGGAGAAGTGCATCTTCAGCGGCTGGAACAGCATGACTGGCAGACCCGGCCAGCCTCGCTGGCAGCGTTATACCAATTGCTGGCCAGTGCGCACTATCGCACCTCACCGCTCGATTTACGCCGTATGATGGATGCGCAGGGGATGCATTTTGTTGCCGCATATTGCCAGCAGCAGGTGATCGCGGCGTTGTGGCTGGTGGATGAAGGCGGGCTGAGCGCAGAGCTGGCAGCAGCAGTCTGGGCGGGCTTACGCCGTCCGCGTGGCAATCTGGTGGCGCAGTCGCTGGCGGCGCATTCTGGTTTTCCTGAGGCGGCGCAGTTGCGTTCACGGCGAGTGTCGCGCATCGCGATTACGCCGTCACGCCGCCGCAGCGGCCTCGGACGTCAGCTGATAACCCAGTGCATTGCTGACGCCGCCGGGCTGGATTTTCTGTCAGTCAGTTTCGGCTATACCGATGAGCTTTGGCAATTCTGGCATGCTTGTGGTTTTCAGCTGGCGCGCATCGGCACCCAGCGTGAAGCCAGCAGCGGCTGTTACAGCGCGATGGCGTTACTGCCGCTCAGTGATGCAGGGCGGGATCTGACGCAGCGTGCGGTGAAGCGGCTGGCGCGTGACTACTACTGGTTGCAGCAACAGCTGGATCAACCGCTGACGATAGCCAGTGATTTACAGCAGGAACTGAACAGTGAAGACTGGCGGGAGGTGGCCGGATTCGCCTGTGCGCATCGTCCGTTTGAAGCCGCGATGCCTGCGCTCGGACGTCTGCTGGCGCGCTCGTCGCTGCCGCTGCCCGCACTACGCGGAGCCATTACTCAGCGGTTCTCCGTCGGTGAATTATGCCGCTCGCTGGGATTAGCCGGACGTAAAGCATTACTACAATGCTGGCGTCAGGAAGCCCGTCTGGCTTTGGCGGATGTCGATCCATCCGGGGCGATAAGCGAACAGATATCAGAGGATTTTCCTCTCCCGGACGGGAGAGGAGCGTGAGGCTGACTATTTCTTTTTCGGCCAGTCGTCTTCGTCATCCCATTTATCGTTAAAATCACGATGGGGCGGCAGATCGGGCTTGTTGTCCATATACTTTTTATGATCGATTCGTTTCAGATCTTTATAGACATTCATCAGGATGCCAACCATCAGCACGATAATCAGAATCCACCAGTACTCTTTAAACCACTCCATGAGCTTTTCTCCCCAGCGATGCGCTTATGCGACCAGCTGTTCCATAATACGTTGATACATACGGCTAAGCAGTTGCAGATCGGCAGCTTTAACGCATTCGTTGATTTTATGGATAGTGGCATTCACCGGTCCCAGTTCAACAACCTGCGCGCCCATGCGGGCGATAAAGCGACCATCTGAGGTGCCACCAGTGGTCAGCAACTGCGGTTTAATTTCATTATAGTGCTCAACGGCGTTCACCACCGCATCAACCAGTTTTCCACGGCTTGTCAGGAATGGCTGGCCGGAAAGTTTCCACTCGATGGTATAGCGCAGCTGATGGCGATCGAGCAGCTGCTGAACGCGCTGCTGAATCAAAGCGTCGGTCAGCTCGGTACTAAAGCGGAAATTGAACTGTACGAAGCATTCGCCGGGGATCACATTATTACTGCCGGTGCCGGCCTGCAGATTGGCAATCTGCATGCTGGTGGCCGGGAAAAATTCATTACCCTGATCCCATTCAGTGGCGACCAGCTCATTTAGCGCTGGCATGACGCGATGTACCGGGTTATCCGCCAGATGCGGATAGGCAACGTGGCCCTGCACGCCATGAATGGTCAGATTCGCGGTTATTGAGCCACGACGGCCATTTTTCACCACATCGCCCACCACTTCTGTGCTGGATGGTTCTCCCACCAGGCAGTAGTCGAGGCGTTCATTACGCGCCATCAGTTTTTCCACCACTTTAACCGTACCGTTGGCGCCGCTGGCCTCTTCATCAGAGGTGATTAAAAATGCCAGGCGACCCTGATGGTGAGGATTTGCCGCCACAAAGCGTTCGGCTGCCACCACCATTGCCGCCAGGGAGCCTTTCATATCCGCAGTGCCGCGACCAAATAACATACCGTCACGGATTACTGGTTCAAAAGGGGGATTAATCCAGCGGCTGGCGTCACCGGTCGGCACCACATCGGTGTGACCCGCAAAGGCTAAGGTTTCGCCCTGACCGCGCCATGCCCAGAAATTGAGCGTATCGTCGATATTCATCGGCTCTATAGTGAAGCCGATCGCCTGCAGGCGCTGGATCAGAATAGCCTGACAGCCGGCATCATCCGGGCTGAGGGAAGGGCGACGAATAAGCTGCTGCGTCAGCTCAATGACCGGACAGAACATATTATGACTTCTCCTGCATAAACTGCTGATAAGTTTCTTCACTAAAGCCCAGCAGCATAGAGCCGCTGGCGTCGCAGAGCAATGGGCGTTTGATGATTGCGGGTTGCGCCAGCATCAGTTCTCGCGCGGCATCAGCATTATCAATCGCGTTGCGCTGTTCTTCAGGCAGTTTACGCCAGGTGGTGCCGCGGGTATTGAGCAGTGCGCTGTAACCCAGTTTATCGATAAAACCCTGTAGCAATTCGCGCTCAAGGCCATCAGCGCGGTAGTCGTGAAACTGAAAATCAATTTGCTGGCTTTCCAGATAGCGGCGGGCTTTTTTAATCGTATCGCAATTTTTGATGCCGTACATCGTCAGCGCGGGCTTCTGATTTGTATCAGTCACATTATTCTCCGGGTAGTCATTTAATTTATTGTTATTGATGATCATGCAATAAATTTAGTGTGCAATACACTATTATTTTCGATCTGTCTCGGATTTTTATAGTTTGTTAACGGGATGATTAATGACGAGGTGAAATAACAGGGTTAGAATTGCGTCGGGTGCCTGAAGCTGTCTGCTTCAGGTATTGTCGGGAGCAGGCAGAAGAAGGCCCCAGGTAATATCACTATTAACCTGAGGCCATCCCGACACACCAACAATGTCAGGATAGCCTCTTAATTGCAGAAATGCAACGGAGATAAAAATGCCAAAAAAGCATTATTACAGGGACTGATTGTGCTTTGTCTCACAATTCTTTCCTGCCTGTGGCTGGTACGCGATCGTTTATGCGAAGTGCGTATTACTCACGGAAGTAATAACTATATGGCGCTTTTAAACTACGAACTTAAGAGCTAACCACAGGCGGGGGTAACCCCGCCTGACGGGTTGCGGTGGTCTGGCATTCAGGCGCCCTTTTTTATTTTATTGTTTATTAGTCTGTCGATTAATGACTCAGCGAAATAAGACAGGTTAGAATTGCGTCGGGTGCCTGAAGCTGTCTGCTTCAGGTATTGTCGGGAGCAGGCAGAAGAAGGCCCCAGGTAATATCACTATTAACCTGAGGCCATCCCTGACACCCAACAATGTCAGGATAGCCTCTTAATTGCAGAAATGCAACGGAGATAAAAATGCCAAAAAAGCATTATTACAGGGACTGATTGTGCTTTGTCTCACAATTCTTTCCTGCCTGTGGCTGGTACGCGATCGTTTATGCGAAGTGCGTATTACTCACGGAAGTAATAACGATATGGCGCTTTTAAACTACGAACTTAGGAGCTAACCACAGGCGGGGGCAACCCCGCCTGACGGGTTGCGGTGGTCTGGCGTTCAGGCGCCCTTTTTTATCTCATTATTATTGATTGAGTTAATTATTATTCAGTCAATAAATCTTCCATTCCGTAAACGGCTAATCACATTCTCTGGGGCATAAACCATAGCGCTATTTAACTGATGGAACTGCAGGTGCTGGTAAAACTCTATTTTATCCAGCATTGCGTAGATAACCACTTTACCAAACGGCGAGAGGGTTTCAAGGATAGCCTGCATTAGCTGACGGCCATAGCCGTGGCCCTGATACAGTGGATCAATAACCACGTCAGAAAGGTAAGAGGAATAAGTCAAATCGCTAATGGCGTGGGCGGTTGCGATGAGTTTATCGCCAATATAGCCAAACCAGGCAAACTGACTGTGCTGATAAGCGCGTTGCAGAATCTGCGGATCACGCGTACCCAGACCTGCACGTTCAATCAGCTCTGCCAGCTGTTGCCAGTTAACTTGTGGATTGTCATCTTTGGTTTTGAGAATAAAACCCATTCACAGGCTCCTTTATTTTCCATTCGGCATATTTAATCAGTGGTTGCGAAAGTTTATTCAAAATAGATATAAGTATCAAAAAATTTTACAGTTCTGATAAAAAATGCCGATAATCATTATAGCGCCAGACTCTTCACCCGAATAAAAAACCCGCGTATACTGGCGCTAATTATTAGAGAGGGCATCATGATCGATTTAGAACTAGGGAACTGGAAAGACTTTATTGAAGCAATGTTGCGTAAGTAAGCGATTCTTTAAGAAAAGCGGTTACAGTATCTATTGCGGTAAGTTCTGACCACAGCAAATAAATAAAGGCAGCCAGCTTGTTGGCTGCCTTGTTTTTTTTAGTCTGTCATTTTCTCTTGTAGCGGGAAGCGCTGGCGTACGACCACAAAGAACAGCGGCACAAAGAAAATCGCCAGCACCGTCGCCGAGATCATCCCGCCCATTACCCCGGTGCCTACCGCATGCTGACTGCCTGAACCCGCACCGCTGCTGATCGCCATCGGCAACACACCGAAAATAAACGCCAGTGATGTCATCAGAATCGGTCGCAGACGTTGGCGCGATGCTTCCAGAGTGGATTCAATCAGATCGCGTCCTTTGCTGTTTATCTCATTGGCGAATTCAACAATCAGAATCGCGTTCTTCGCCGCCAGACCAATCACCGTCAGTAATCCGACCTGGAAATAGACATCATTCTCCAGACCGCGCATCCAGGTGGCGAGCAGCGCGCCAATTACCCCTAGCGGCACCACCAGCATCACCGAGAAAGGCACTGACCAGCTCTCATAGAGCGCCGCCAGGCAAAGGAAGACCACCAGCAGCGAGATGGCATACAGCGCTGGCGCTTGTGAGCCGGACAAGCGTTCCTGATAAGAGGCGCCGGTCCATTGAAAACCAACGCCCAGCGGTAACTGACTTACCAGCTGTTCCATCACATCCATTGCCGTGCCGTTACTGACGCCAGCCGCTGATTCACCAACGATCTCCAGCGCGGAATAGCCATTATAGCGTTCCAGACGCGGTGAGCCGGTTTCCCAGGCAGTGGAGGCAAAAGCGGTAAAAGGCACCATGCCGCCGTTGCTGTTGCGCACATACCATTTGCTGATATCGTCCGGCAACATGCGGTATTTTGCGGCGGCCTGCACATAGACTTTTTTCACCCGGCCCCGATCAAGGAAGTCGTTAACATAGGTTGAACCCCAGCCGGTTTTCAGGGTGTCATTGATATCATCAATTGACACGCCCAGCGCCTGCGCTTTGCGCTGATCGATATCAATGCGCAATTGCGGGCTGTCATCCAGACCATTATGACGCACGCGGGCCAGCGCCGGATTCTGTCCCGCCAGCTCCAGCAGTTTATCGCGCATCTGCATCAGCTGGGTGTGACCAATACCGGCGTGATCCTGCAGCTCCATATCAAAGCCTGCCGAGTTACCCATGCCGGTTATGGCCGGTGGGCTACTGGCAATCACGCGCGCTTCGTTTATTTTGCCAAAGGCGTGGGTGGCTCGTTCGATAATCGCAAAGGAAGTACGATCGGCGCCCGGACGATCTGGCCAGTCTTTCAGGCGGATAAACAGGCGCGCAACGTTTTGCCCGTTACCGCCAGGGCCGGAGCCGACGGTAGCGAATACCGACTGCACATTCTCCTGTTCATGAGTCAGATAGTAGTTCTCAACTTTCTGCACCACTTTCAGCGTTTGCTGCTGGGTTGAGCCAGGCGGTAACTGCACCTGGGTGGTAAACACCCCGCGATCTTCCAGCGGTAAGAAGGAGGTCGGCAGGCGCAGGAACAGAAACGCCATAATGCCAATAATCGCCAGATAGAGCAGGATCCAGCGGCCGCTTTTTTGCAGGATTTTCGCCACCCCACGTTCATAGCGCTCGCTGTTACTGTTAAACATGCGGTTAAACCAGCCGAAAAAGCCGCGCCGGCCATGGTGGTGGCCCTGCGCCAGTGGTTTAAGCAGGGTAGAGCACAGCGCTGGCGTCAGGACCATAGCGACCAGTACCGACAGCACCATCGCTGCAACGATGGTGATCGAGAACTGGCGATAAATAGCGCCAGTGGTGCCGCCAAAGAACGCCATCGGAATAAACACCGCGGAGAGCACCAGCGCGATGCCTACCAGCGCGCCCTGGATCTGCCCCATGGATTTACGTGTCGCATCACGCGGTGAAAGGCCTTCTTCACTCATAATACGTTCAACGTTCTCCACCACCACAATCGCGTCGTCCACCAGCAGACCGATGGCCAGCACCATAGCGAACATTGTGAGGGTATTAATGCTGAAGCCGCAGATATAGAGCACTGAAAAGGTACCAAGCAGCACCACTGGCACTGCGATGGTCGGGATCAACGTGGCGCGGAAGTTTTGCAGGAACAGATACATCACCAGGAAGACCAGCAGCACTGCTTCAAACAGCGTTTTCACCACGTCATGGATCGATGCGGTGACAAAAGGTGTGGTTTCATAAGCGACTTTGGCTTCCAGACCATGCGGGAAGAAAGGCGTCAGTTCAGCAATACGCGCTCGTACCAGCTTATCGGTTTCCAGTTCGTTGGCGCCGGACGCCAGCTTAATTCCTAAACCTGATGCTGCCTGACCGTTGTAGCGGCTGAGATAATCATATTTTTCTGCCCCCAGCGCGACTTCGGCGACGTCGCCCAGCGTAACCACCGAGCCATCCTGATTGGTGCGCAGGGTTATTTGTTTAAACTGCTCGGGAGTCTGTAGTAACGATTGCGAATTAATGGTGGCATTCAGCGCCTGATTATCCACCGAAGGGGTGCCGCCAACCTGGCCGACGGCGATTTGGCTATTCTGTGAAGTAATCGCATCAACCACATCCTGAGTGGTCATCGCATAGTTGATCAGTTTGTTTGGATCGAGCCAAATACGCATCGCATATTGCGAACCATAGGCATCCACCTGGCCCACGCCACTGACGCGACTCAGCGGATCCTGAATATTACTGGCCACATAGTCGGCGATATCCTGTTTATCCATGCTGCCGTCGGTAGAGACAAAAGCCAGCATCAGGATATTGGTGTCGCCGGTTTTATTGACCGTTACTCCCTGATTTTGCACATCCTGTGGCAACTTGCGCAGAGCTGATTGCAGCTGGTTTTGCACCTGCTGACGCGCTTCATCGGGATTGGTGCCTGCGGTAAAGGTCAGTGTAATGGTCGCCTGGCCGGTGTTGCTGCTCTGCGAGGACATATACATCAGGTTATCGATGCCGGTCATGCTCTGCTCGATAACCTGCGTAACGGTATTTTCCAGGGTTTCAGCCGAGGCGCCAGGGTAGTTAGCGGTAATACGTACGTTAGGTGGCGCGAGATCGGGATATTGCTCAATCGGCAGTGACATAATCGACAATACGCCGGTCAGACATATGATTATCGCCA
Source organism: Winslowiella toletana (assembly GCF_017875465.1). NCBI lineage: Bacteria > Pseudomonadati > Pseudomonadota > Gammaproteobacteria > Enterobacterales > Erwiniaceae > Winslowiella > Winslowiella toletana. Next base: position 1,088,577 of record NZ_JAGGMQ010000001.1, on the reverse strand, counting down.
AAACCCAGGCAAAAATCGGGCGATCAATAAAGAAATTCGCCATCGAATCACAGCTCCTCAGCAGTGTTTAGTCAAAACTCACAGTAGAAAATGCACCAGTAACCGCGTTATTGGTGAAGGGGATGATGCTACCGGGTTAAATTTATCTGTAGATTCAGGCTTCTCCGGCAATAAATCACTTTACTCGCAGTGGATTGAAGAATCGTGGAGAAATTGAGGAGAAAATGTAAAAGATCGTCGTAAAGGACGGCAGGGCGTAACTGAAACGCCCGACCGCCATCAGCGTAAGGATTAGCGCGGGGTGCGGATACTGGCGATCAGCCATGCCAGCAGAAACAGCGCCGCCTGAACCAGCACAATACAGGGACCGGTGGCCGCATCCAGCCAGAAGCTGGCCAGCGTGCCGCTTATTGAGGAGAACACCGAGGTCAGCACCGCGCAGATTAACATCGCGCTAAAACGGCGGCACAACATAAAGGCGGTGATCCCCGGCGTAATCAGCATGGCGATCACCAGTACAATCCCGATGGCCTGTAGCGCGGCGACAATCGTCAGCGCCAGCATACTCAGCAAGCCATAATGCAGCCATTTAACCCGCAGACCAATCACGCGCGCCTGTGCCGGGTCAAAGCAGTACAGCAGCATATCTTTGCGCTTCACCAGCATCACCACAATCACCACCGCGCTGATCACCACGCATTGCCAGAATTCTGCCGGTGTAATCCCCAGCACGTTACCAAACAGAATATGACTAAGATGCTGATCGCTCTCAATACGCGAAAATATCACCAGCCCGATGGCAAACATGCCGGAAAAGACGATACCCATTACCGTATCTTCTTTGATGCGGCAGTTGTCTTTGATATAGCCGGTGGCAATGGCGCAGAACAGCCCGGAAGCAAAAGCACCCACCACCAGCGGCGCGCCAGCCACATATGCCAGCACCACGCCGGGCAGCACCGCATGCGAAATGGCATCGCCCATCAGCGACCAGCCTTTTAACACCAGATAGCAGGAGAGGATGGCGCAGACCGCGCCGCTGACCATTGCCGTCAGCAGCGCGCGCTGCATAAACGGAAAGCTCAGGGGCAGGGTAATCAGTTCACTGATACTGCTCATACTGTGCTCCCACGCGCTTTACGCTGGCCAGCTAACAGGCCATATTTCGGCGCAAACACAAAGGCCAGCAGAAACACGGCGGTTTGCAGGCTGACGATAACCCCGCCGGTCGCGCCATCAAGATAGTAGCTAAGCCAGGCGCCGACCGCGCTGGTCACTGCGCCCAGCACCACGGCAATCAACAGCAGGCGCGGGAAGCGATCGGTCAGCAACCACGCAGTCGCGCCGGGAGTGATCACCATCGCAATCACCAGGATAGCGCCGACGGTCTGCAGGGCGGCAACCGTGGAGGCACTGAGCAGGGTGAAGAAGATAATTTTCAACCGCAGCGGCGAAAGGCCCACCGAAATCGCATGGCCTTCATCAAAAAACACCGCCAGCAGATCTTTCCAGATTATCAGCATCACCAGCAGCGATACGCCGCTAATCAGCGCCACCTGAATCACATCTTCATCAGCGATGCCGAGAATATTGCCGTAAATAATCGACTGGATATTTATCGATGTCGGATTTAGCGAAATGATTAACAACCCGGCGGCAAAAAAGGTCGAAAAGACAAAACCGATAATCGCATCCTCACGTAAACGCGTCAGGTGGCGCACCAGCGTCATCCCCAGCGCCGCCAGCATGCCGGTAATAAAAGCGCCCAGCGCATAAGGCAGACCGATAGCGTAAGCGGCAGCCACCCCGGGCACCACCGAGTGCGACAGCGCATCCCCCATCAGTGACCAGCCTTTCAGCATCAGATACGCCGATAAAAAGGCGCAGCTGGCGCCGACCAGCGCACTGACGCCAATCGCTTTGACCATATAGTTATAATTAAACGGTTCCAGCAGCAGTGCCATCATGACGGCGGGCCTCCAAACAGTGGCACATCCTGCGGACGCAGCGCGGATTCGGTAGCGGCGGGCAGGTTGAGATAACTCAGCACGCCGCCAAAGGTGCGCTGCAGATTGTCATGGGTAAAGGTGGTGGCGGTCGGTCCGGCGGCAATGACGGTGCGGTTAATCATCACCACCCGATCGCAAAACGACGGCACTGAACTGAGGTTATGGGTCGACACCAGCAGCAGATGCCCTTCATCGCGCAGCGCTTTCAGCATATCGACGATGGCATTTTCCGTTTGCACATCAACGCCGGTAAACGGCTCATCAAGCAGCAGGATCTTTCCCTGCTGCGCCAGCGCGCGGGCAAGAAATACCCGTTTGCGCTGGCCGCCGGAGAGTTCACCAATCTGACGATTACGCAGATGCAGCATGCCGACGCGATCAAGTGCCTGGTCCACCAGGTGTTTATCTTCTGCAGAAGGGATACGCAGAAACGACATTTTGCCGTAACGGCCCATCATTACCACATCGTTAACCAGTACCGGAAAATTCCAGTCCACCTCTTCGGTCTGCGGAACATAGGCAATCAGGTTACTGCGCAGCGCTTTCGCCACCGGTTGCTGGTTAATGGTCACCTTACCGCTGGCGGGTTTTACCAGACCCATAATACTCTTAAACAGCGTCGACTTACCGCTGCCATTCACACCAATCAGGGCGCACAGGCTGCCAGCATTCAGCTCGAAACTGGCGTCGCTCAGCGCGGTATGGCCGTTACGATAAGTGACGGTAATATTCTGCAGCGAAATATGCGCCTGTGTGGTCATTGTCCGAACCCTCTGGCAATGGTATCGACCGTCACCTGCAGCAGGTCGATATAGGTTGGTACCGGTCCGTTGGCTTGCGACAGCGAGTCAACATACAGAACGCCGCCATAGCGGGCGCCAGTCTCTTTGCTCACCTGTTTCGCCGGTTTGTCTGAAATGGTGCTTTCACTGAACACCACCGGGATCTGCTGTTTACGCACGGTATCAATCACCCGCTTCACCTGCTGTGGCGACCCCTGTTCGTCGGCATTGATTGGCCACAACCACACCTCTTTCAGCTGATAATCCCGCGCGAGGTAGCTAAATGCCCCTTCACTGGTCACCAGCCAGCGCTGCTGAGCAGGGATTTTGTCGAGGCGGGCGCGGAGCGGTTCATCCAGCGCAGCGATTTTTGCCGCATAGGTTTTAGCATTCTGGTTATAGGTTTGCGCATTATTCGGATCGTATTTAACCAGTGCCTGACGAATGTTTTCGATATATACCAGCGCGTTGGCCGGAGACATCCACGCATGAGGATTGGGCTTACCGGCATAAGGACCCGCATTGACTGACATCGGCTCGATACCTTCGGTCACCACCACAGAAGGCACATCATGCAGATTGCTAAAGAAGCGGTTGAACCAGCGCTCCAGATTGAGACCGTTCCACAAAATCAGATCTGCCGACTGGGCTTTCATCACATCACGCGGGGTTGGCTGATAATCATGGATCTCCGCCCCTGCGCGGGTGATGGATTCGACCACTGCCGCGTCACCGGCGATATTCTGCGCGATATCCTGAATCACGGTAAAAGTGGTCACTACCTTAAATTTGTCTGCTGCCCGCACACTGCTGCTGCTAAAAGCCAGCAGCAGCACAAGTGCGGATGTTGCCAGCAACGTATTAAAAATTGACCGCGTATTTCCAGACGTTTTATTCATCAGGTCTTTCCTCAGACTCAGTTTCAACTTATGCAATTTGCTGATTATTAATTTTGTCACTGCCTCGCGCCGAAATGGTGTGGTGGGTTATCCGGCAACGGGCGGCGCTTTTATATACAGATATAGCATCGGCTATATTAGTTAGCAAGTGCTATAAAGCAGATGGGCGGAATTGCTGATGCTGTCACAAGGGGATGACGCTGCCAGTGTGTTAAAGCTGGGAGGGATCGCGCTGCTGATAACTGACCATTCGGGCAGGGAAGTGTGTCATTGCCGCAGATATTTATCACATCAGGTTACTGTTGACACAAAAGACCACTAATCCTGACGTTTCCCTGGATTCCTGCCGCTTCTCTTCACAAAGCTTTAATGCTTTTACCTGCGCTTCACGTTGGCTTTCATTGTAACGGTAATAATCAATCTCGTGATTAACGAATCAACTAACGAATAATGTGTTCTGAGGAGCATCTGATGAAGATTAAATTACCTGCGATTATTGCTGTAGCCCTGTTTGCTACCACCTCCTTTACTGCCATGGCTGCGACTGAGGTCGATCGTCAGCAGAGTCAGGGTTTGCAGAGCATGGGTAGTGTCTCTATTTCAGGCGTTAACGGCACACTGGATGACGCGACCCGCACGCTTTCGCAGAAAGCTAAAGAGATGGGCGCCACCCATTACCGTGTGGTTGGCGTCGATAATCCAGGCGATTCCAGCCTGTGGAGCGGCACCGCCGAGATTTATCGCTAAACCTGTTTTTACCTTCCATCCCTGTAGCCTTAGTTTGCCTGCGGGCATCGACTGAACCGACCGAATTTTACGGTCGGTTTTTTTTGCTATCGGTCAAGCGAAACGCAACTTTTCCTGCTGTCAGCCCACATAATTACAAATCATAACGAATTCCATAATCGGATATTTTGCTTCGTTCACGGAGAACGGGTAGGATTCATCGCCGTAAAATTAGCATCATCCGCAACATTATAAATAACAGGATGATAGCCACTTCCCCCCCTTGCCAGCGGTGGAACGCAAACGATTGGTTGTGCTGGTGGCGATGGGTAGAGCGTACAGGCGCTCTATTATTGGACAGGAAACAGGACTGATAATGAAAGCTACGAAAAGAAGTGCAGCTGATGCTCGCGCTGCAAAAAGACGCTGGTTGAATTCTCATGATACTGGCTATCAAAAAGCGATGGGGAATCGTCAGGTTCAGATGATTGCCATCGGTGGCGCTATAGGAACCGGTCTGTTCCTTGGTGCGGGGGGGCGTTTACAGGCTGCTGGTCCGGCACTGGCGGTGGTCTACTTGGTCTGCGGTATCTTCTCATTCTTTATTTTGCGTGCGCTGGGTGAACTGGTGCTTCATCGCCCCTCAAGCGGTAGCTTTGTCTCTTATGCCCGTGAATTCCTCGGTGAAAAAGCCTCCTATGTTGCTGGCTGGATGTATTTCGTCAACTGGGCAATGACCGGTATTGTCGATATCACTGCGGTGGCGCTCTATATGCATTACTGGGGCGCGTTTGGCGATGTGCCGCAATGGGTGTTTGCGCTCGGGGCGCTGGCAATAGTCGGCACCATGAATATGATCGGTGTGAAGTGGTTTGCCGAGATGGAGTTCTGGTTTGCGCTGGTGAAAGTGCTGGCGATTGTGGTGTTCCTGGTGGTCGGTACGGTATTTCTCGGTAGCGGCAAAGTCCTTGATGGCAACGCCACCGGTTTCCATCTGATTACTGACAATGGCGGATTCTTCCCGCATGGCCTGTTGCCGGCGCTGGTGCTGGTACAGGGAGTGGTGTTTGCCTTTGCTTCGATCGAACTGGTTGGCACCGCGGCGGGGGAGTGTAAAAACCCGGAAACTGTGCTGCCAAAAGCGATTAACAGCGTAATCTGGCGTATCGGCCTGTTCTATGTCGGCTCGGTGGTGCTGCTGGTGCTGCTGCTGCCATGGAATGCCTATCAGGCCGGACAGAGCCCGTTTGTGACCTTCTTCAGCAAACTTGGCATGCCATATATCGGCAGCATTATGAATATTGTGGTGCTGAGTGCAGCGCTCTCCAGTCTGAACTCGGGCCTCTACTCAACCGGACGTATTTTGCGTTCGATGTCGATGGGCGGTTCTGCGCCGCAGTTTATGTCGAAGATGAGTAAACAGCAGGTGCCGTACGCCGGAATTCTGGCGACCATCGCGGTGTATATTATCGGAGTAATTCTTAACTACTACGTACCGTCGCAGGTGTTTGAGATTGTACTGAATATCGCTTCGCTGGGCATTATCAGCTCCTGGGCGTTTATCGTGGTGTGCCAGATGCGCCTGCGCAAGGCGATCAAAGAGGGCAAAGCTGACGATGTAAGCTTTAAGATGCCATGGGCGCCGTTTACCTCGTGGCTGACGCTGCTGTTCCTTGCCAGCGTACTGGTGCTGATGGCGTTTGACTATCCTAACGGCACTTACACCATTGCATCGATTCCGCTTATTGCGGTGGCGCTGATTCTCGGCTGGTTTGGCGTGCGTAAACGCGTCAATGCGATTGCTGCCACCGAGCATGAGTATCACGCACAGCATGACAAGGCCGATGGTCAGGATCGTCCGCTGACCGAACAACCTGAGTAAATCTGCTTACCGGGCCAGCTTTCGCTGGCCCGTATTACTGCTTTAAGATAGTTTTCCCCCGCTTTCCGTCTTAAGATGACAGGCTCCGTTACTTTGCTATGGAGATGCTATGTCAACGAAAGTCGAGATCATCAAGAATAAAATCCTGTCAGAAAACTGGTTTGTCTTGCGCAATTTTACCTACGATCTGATTGCCAAAGATGGCACGGCGCTGCGTCATAAGCGTGAAGTGTATGATCGTGGTAATGGCGCGACTATCCTGCTGTATAACCGCGAAAAAAATAGTGTGGTGCTGACAACGCAGTTTCGTATCGCGACTTATGTCAATGGCAATGAAAATGGCATGCTGATTGAAGCCTGCGCCGGACTGCTTGACGACGATTCGCCGGAAGATTGCATCCGTAAAGAGGCGATTGAAGAGACCGGCTATGCGATCGGTAAGGTGGAAAAACTGTATGAAGCCTATATGTCGCCAGGCGGCGTGACCGAGCTGATTCACTTTTTTGCCGCAGAGTATGACGAATCACTGCGCGCAAACGCCGGTGGCGGTGTGGAAGATGAAGCTATCGATGTGCTGGAAATAAGTTTTCCGACGGCGCTGGCGATGGTTAAAGAGGGGCGTATCCGCGACGGTAAGACCATTATGTTACTGCAACACGCCCAGCTGGCCGGATGGCTGAAAGCGTAATTCTCTGGCGGCGACGACCGGTCGCCTGCTTTTTCCCCTGCCTGCATCACTTCTTTTCGCCGTCTGGTTAATTGTCCGACAAATCCGATTGAGCCATTGCCGCCGCGTCAGGATGATAACAATTCATCAACACGCTCTTTTCAGCCTGTCCTGGCCGCGTTCAGTACCGCTTTATGGTCTGAGTCACAGATTAAGACATGTTGATCGTCTGCCGTTGCGTTATTATCACCGCATGATTATTTCGGGGACCTGATTATTTAATGCCATATTGGATAAAGCCGCTGCTTTTGTTGCCTTTTCTGTTCGTCGCGAGCGTGCGGGCAGAGCCATTGCAAAAGACATTTTCCGACTGGCAAGTGACCTGCAATAACCTTAACTTTTGTGAGGCGCGCAGCACCTCCGGTGAAAACAGTCTGGTGATGAGCGTTTCCCGCCATGCGGGCAGTAACGATCGTCCGCTGCTGCGGATTGATTATGGTAATCAGTATACCGGCGAACTGAGCGGCGGTTCGCTTAAGGATAATCTGCTGCTCGATCAGCAGCGTCTGCGTCCGGATCTGAAACACTGGGCGGTTGAGCCGCACCACCTCTCCACGTCTTATGCTATCTCCATTGATGAGTTTCTCGCCCAGATTATGGATGCGGATGAAATACAGCTGACTTATCGCCCGCAGGCGACGATCTCGCTGCACGGAATGAAAGCGGCGCTGCTGTTGATGGATGATATTCAGGGCAGGGTCAATGGCATGAGCGCCTGGGTCAGGCGCGGCGATCGCGTGACTTTCGATGTGCCGCCGGAACCGTCGCCGCCGCAGCTTCAGCGTGCAGAACATGCACCGGCGCCGCTGACGCGGGAAGAGAGTAACGGGCTGATTGATTTTGCTACCTGGCGGGTAAATACCGATGAGTGTTCACTGGATCCGATGCGCCGTGAGGTTAGCGTTGCACCGTTAACCGATAATAAAGCGCTGCTGCTGGTCAGCTGCGAAATGGGCGCCTACAACATTATCTATTTAGCGTTTGAAGTGACGCGCACGCTGCCGTATGTGGCGCGCGGCATCAGCCTTGAGCTGCCGTTTACCCCGCCGAATCGCACCGAGAAGCAGATGGAGCTGATTAACGCTGAATATGACGCCGCCAGCGGCCAGTTAATGACTTTTTCCAAAGGACGTGGGCTGGGCGATTGTGGCAATACATCGCGCTGGCAATTTAACGGCCAACGTTTTGTGCTGGCGGATTATGCTGAAGAGACAACCTGCGATAACTGGCACGGTAGCGACGAGTGGCCGACATTATGGGTTACGCATTAAATAGGGCGGCGTTCTCGCCGCCCGTGTCGATGATTGGCATTTAGCGTGATGACGGCGTTTTCGCCGCCCGCTTAATCAGTGCGGTTTCAACAATGCTTCTGCCTTACTGACGATATTTTCCACCGTAAAGCCAAACTCAGCAAACAGCTTATCGGCTGGTGCAGATTCACCAAAACCGGTCATACCGACAATCGCGCCGTTCAGGCCAACATATTTGTACCAGTAGTCGGCAATCCCCGCTTCTACCGCCACACGCTTGCTGACCGTCGAAGGCAGTACCGATTCACGGTATGCGACGTCCTGCTTATCGAACATATCGGTGGATGGCATCGACACTACGCGCACCTTATGGCCGCTGGCGCTAAGTTTCTGCGCCGCACCCAGCGTGATCTCCACTTCTGAACCGGTGGCGATAAGAATGACATCCGGCGTGCCGTCTGCATCCTGCAGAATATAAGCGCCGCGCGAAATATTCTCCAGCTGCGCCTGGCTGCGTTCCGGCTGCGCCAGATTCTGCCGTGACAGGATCAGCGCAGTCGGGCCGTTATGGCGCTCGACCGCATGTTTCCACGCTACGGCGGTTTCAACCTGGTCACACGGACGCCAGACGCTCATATTTGGCGTCAGACGCAGGCTGGCAAGCTGTTCAACCGGCTGGTGGGTTGGACCATCTTCGCCAAGGCCAATCGAGTCATGGGTATACACCATAATCTGACGCGCCTTCATCAGCGCCGCCATACGTGCGGCATTACGCGCATACTCGACAAACATCAGGAAGGTCGCGGTATAAGGCACAAAGCCGCCATGATGGGCAATACCGTTGGCAATTGCCGTCATGCCGAACTCACGCACGCCGTAATGGATATAGTTACCGGCGATATCATCTTTAATCGACTTTGAGCCAGACCAGATGGTCAGGTTACTAGGCGCGAGGTCAGCGGAGCCACCAAGGAACTCCGGCAGTAACTTACCGTAAGTTTCGAGGGCGTTTTGCGACGCTTTACGGCTGGCGATTTTCTGCGGATTCGCTTGCAGATCGGCGATATATTTCTGCGCTGCGGTCTGCCAGTTTTCTGGCATACCGCCATCCATACGGCGGGCAAATTCCTGCGCCAGTTCAGGATGAGCCGCTTTATACGCTGCGAACTTATCGTTCCAGCTCTTCTCTTTTTCCTGACCGGCGCTTTTGGCATCCCACTGGCCATAAATCTCTTTTGGAATTTCAAACGGCGGATAATTCCAGCCCAGCGCTTTACGCGTCAGAGCCACTTCCTCGTCACCCAGCGCCGCGCCATGCGCTTCCTCTTTACCGGCTTTATTTGGCGAACCAAAGCCAATAATGGTGCGGCAGATAATCAGTGACGGCTTATCGGTGACACTCTGCGCTTCTTTAATCGCGGCGGCGACTGCGGCAGGATCGTGGCCATCAATTTCATGCACCACATGCCAGTTATAGGCTTCGAAACGTTTGGCGGTGTCATCGGTAAACCAGCCTGCGGTTTCACCATCAATGGAGATGCCGTTGTGATCGTAGAAACCGATCAGCTTGCCCAGACCCAGCGTACCTGCCAGCGAAGAGACTTCATGGGAGATGCCTTCCATCAGGCAGCCATCGCCCATAAACACATAGGTGAAGTGGTCGACAATATCGTGATCAGGACGGTTAAACTGCGCGCCCAGCGTACGTTCGGCGATAGCCAGACCAACGGCGTTAGCCAGACCCTGACCCAGTGGGCCGGTGGTGGTTTCCACACCCGGGGTATAGCCAATTTCCGGGTGACCCGGGGTTTTTGAATGCAGCTGACGGAAGTTTTTCAGCTCTTCCATCGGCAGATCGTAACCGCTGAGGTGCAGCAGGCTGTACAGCAACATTGAGCCGTGACCGTTAGAGAGAATAAAGCGGTCGCGATCGGCCCATGCCGGATTGGTCGGATTATGCTTGAGGAAGTCGCGCCAGAGCACTTCGGCGATGTCTGCCATGCCCATCGGCGCACCGGGATGGCCCGATTTGGCTTTCTGTACGGCATCCATACTGAGCGCACGAATTGCGTTAGCAAGCTCTCTACGTGAAGACATATCTTCTCCCCTGTTTTTGGTTCGGGAATAAAGCACGGGCGACGAGATTGTCGTCCGTGCGTGCTGTTAGCGCAGTAATAATGCGGCTGAATTACAGCTTAGCGGCCAGCACATCTTCCAGCTTCTGCTGGTCGACGGCGAACTGACGAATACCTTCCGCCAGTTTTTCTACTGCCATTGGATCCTGATTATGCTCCCAGCGGAACTCTGATTCAGACAGCGAGGCTGGCTGATGGAAGGCTTCGGTCGACGGCGCCAGTTTGCGTTCAACCGGTGCATCGCTGGCCTGCAGCTCTTCCAGCAGGTTAGGGGAGATAGTCAGACGATCGCAGCCTGCCAGCGCCAGGATCTGCTCAACTTTACGGAAGCTGGCGCCCATAATGACGGTGTTATAGCGATGCTGTTTGTAATATTCATAGATATCGCGCACAGACTTAACGCCCGGATCTTCGTCAACCACGTACGGATCCAGTGGTTTGCGGGTGTTGTACCAGTCATAGATACGACCGACGAACGGCGAGATCAGGAACACACCGGCTTCAGCGCAGGCGCGCGCCTGCGCAAAGGAGAACAGCAGCGTCAGGTTACAGTTGATGCCATTTTTTTCCAGCTCTTCCGCTGCGCGGATCCCTTCCCAGGTAGAAGCCAGTTTGATCAGGATACGTGAACGATCAATGCCGTGATCTTCGTACATTCTCACCAGTTTTTCCGCTTTGGTGACGCACATTCCACGGTCAAACGAGAGGCGGGCGTCCACTTCAGTGGAAACACGGCCGGGGACGCTTTTCAGGATTTCCATCCCGAGGTTAATCGCCACTTTATCGCTGGCGTTAATAATCTGCGTCTCTTTGCTGCCGCCCTGTTTTTTGGCGTAATCAATCGCATCGTCGATAAGGTGTTTGTAGGAGTCGAGACCGGCGGCTTTCAGAATCAGTGACGGGTTGGTAGTGGCATCTTCAGGATGGTAGTTACGAATCGATTCAATATCGCCACTATCTGCCACAACGGTAGTGAACTGTTTTAATGCCTCTAGCTGGTTCATCTCTTGTCTCCTTGATAAGCAATCGCTAATGCGAATAGAGCCGTGGCGGGCGTTGTCTCGGGGGCGTGCGCTATAAACCTGCGGGCGTCCGGGGGTGACGTTTCACTGCCCGCGCCTGTCTTCAGGCGGCAGGACGACGACGGCACGACGACTCTGACCGACACGGCTAAGTGTTTTCAGGCGAAACATTGCATCAGACGTTCGGGAATAGAAATGCGTTTTCTCTGATTGTTGCGATGGGTTCGCTCAATGGCCGTGTAGCGGACAATAAAAAAAGCCGCAACTGAAAGTGTAGCAGTTCCGCAAAAAACTGTGACGGCGCACACCTTCGGTGCGCCGCAGTGCCGGACTATTTCGCGCAGACGCTCTGCTCGTAGTAGCTGATTTTATCCACTTTTTCCGACGATCCGCCGCCTTCAAATTCTGAGTTTAGCCAGCTGTTAACGATGCTGCGCGCCAGCTCCGGGCCAATTACGCGCGCGCCGAGGGTTATCACCTGCGCGTTATTGCTTTTGCGGGCGCGCTCGGCGGAGTAGGTGTCGTGGCACTGGGCGGCGCGGATGCCTGGTACTTTATTGGCGACAATCGCCATGCCAATACCGGTGCCGCAGATCAGAATACCGCGCTGATGTTTGCCTTCGCGGATAGCGTTGGCCAGCGTCCAGGCAATATCCGGGTAGAGCGGTTTCGCCGCCTGGGCGTCGTTACTGTAGTCGCTGACAGCAATATTTTTTTCCTGCAGGAACTGCTTAATCAGATTTTTCAGTTCCAGAGCTGCATCGTCGGCGCCAATTGCAATAGAAGACATATAGGGTTACTCCGCTGGGTTAACAGGGCCGCAGAGTCGGGGGGCAAAAAGTTATCCCGGGCGGCGGTTCGCTATTACCCTAACGCACTTTTGTTCATTTGTTCAATAGGTGTTCTTTTGTTTGTTTTCTTTTTACCGCGTCGCTTGCCGCTTTATTCCCTTTACGCGCCTGCGGTGCGTGAATATGAGCATTTAAAAGCGGAATTGAAGGTTATGAGCTGGGTCACAATTTTCGTTTTGTGCGCTGGGGTTTGAACATAAATTCATATAGTGTTCATATGTTCACGCATTGATGCAATGCACAAGAAGACCCACTGAGGACTCAAACCATGCGTCAAATCTGCCTTCTGCCTGGTTTATCACAGGCGAAACATCGCCGTAATGCCCCCACACCAGGGCGCCCGTTTATGCAGCCTGCGCGGCAGCTCTCTGCCGGAGGTGCTCAATGAACGCGATCGATCAACATGCCGTCGAGAAATCCGCCATCCGTAAGGTGTCACTGCGACTGGTGCCCTTTGTCGCGCTGATGTTCTTTATCAACTTCCTCGACCGTACCGCCATCTCTTTTGCCGGGCCTAATGGCCTGACCGAGGATCTGGGGCTGCATGCGGCGCAGTTTGGTCTCGCATCCGGCATCTTCTTTATTGGCTATATCCTGCTGGAAGTGCCGAGCAACCTTGCGCTGCATCGCTTCGGCGCACGCAAATGGCTGGCGCGTATTATGGTCAGCTGGGGCATCGTCTCATTACTGTTTACCTGGGTCAGCAGCGTGGAAGGTCTGTATACGCTGCGTCTGCTGCTGGGGATTGCCGAAGCGGGCTTCTTCCCGGGCGCAATCCTGTTTCTCAGCATGTGGGTACCGGCGAAACACCGTAGCAAAGTGCTGTCGCTGTTCTATCTGGCGCAGCCACTGACGGTGGTGCTGGGCGCGCCGCTGGCCGCCGCGCTGATTGAGCAACACGGTCTGTTTGGTCTTTCCGGCTGGCGCGTGATGTTCCTCGGCGTATCGATCCCGGCGATTATTATCGGCATCGTCGCCTGGTTCTATCTGGTGGACTCGCCGCGCGAAGCCAAATGGCTTAATGCGCAGGAGAAAGAGTGGCTGACCACTGCGCTGGAAAAAGAGCAGCGTGAGAAAGGCGGCAACGCGCATGCCAGCTTACGCAGCGTGATGTTTAACGGCCGTGTCTGGATGCTGTGCCTGATCTACTTTGGCTTTATCTACGGCCTGTATGCGCTGGCATTTTTCCTGCCAACGATTATTTCCGGCTTCCAGCAGCAGTTTGGCACCTCGTTTAACGTGATCGAGAAAGGGCTGATTACCGGCGTGCCTTATCTGTTTGCCGCCGTGGTGATGTTCTTCTGGTCGAAGGACGCCACCCGTCGCGGTTGTAAAACCTGGCATATCGCGCTGCCAGCACTGACCGGTGCCATCAGCGTGCCGCTGGCGCTGTATATGGAATCACCGCTGGCCACTATCCTGGTGATCTCGATCACCGCCAGTTCCATTTTTGCCGCCCTGCCTAACTTCTGGACGCTGCCAACTCAGTTCCTCACCGGCGCTTCCGCGGCGGCGGCGATCGCGCTGATTAACACCTTAGGCAATGTCGCCGGTTTCTCCGCCGGATACCTCACCGGCATGCTGCACGATGTCACCGGGGGTTACACCGTTTCAATGATGGTGGTGGGCGGTTTTATGCTGCTCTCCGCGCTACTGATGCTGTTACTTAACGCTAAACGTTCAGGATTTCAGTCTGCCCACATTCCACAGGAGCACACCCAATGACCTATCTGTTTAATCAGCCCTCCGCCTTTGCCAGTGAACTGATTGAAGGTTTTGTCGCCGCCAACGCCGATAAAGTGCGCCAGGTGGCAGGTGGCGTGGTGCGCAGTACCCGCAGCCAGCCAGGCAGTGTGGCGCTGGTGATTGGCGGCGGCTCCGGCCACTACCCGGCATTTTCCGGCCTGGTAGGACAGGGGATGGCGCATGGCGCGGCGATGGGCAATCTGTTTGCTTCACCGTCGGCGCAACAGATCTATAACGTGGCGCGCGCTGCCGATAACGGTGGCGGCGTATTGCTGGCCTTCGGCAACTATGCCGGTGATGTGCTGCATTTTGGCCAGGCGTGCGAGCGGCTGAAAGCCGAAGGTATTCCCTGCGAACTGCTGGCGGTGACTGACGATATTTTTAGCGCCGAACTGAATGAGCATGAGAAACGTCGTGGCGTGGCGGGTGACCTGGCGGTATTTAAAGTCGCCGCCGCCGCTGCTGAAGCGGGCTACTCGCTGACGGAAGTCACCCGTCTGGCGCGTCATGCCAACCACCGCACCCGTTCGCTTGGCGTCGCTTTCTCTGGCTGTACGCTGCCGGGCGCCACGCAGCCGCTGTTTGAGGTGGCGCGCGGCACCATGGCGCTGGGCATGGGGATTCATGGCGAACCGGGTATTCAGGAGTGCGATATCCCGGCCGCCGATGCGCTGGCGGAGCTGTTTGTCAGCAGCCTGATGAAAGAGTGTCCGCAGGAAATTAGCACATGTCGCGGCCAGCGAGTGGCGGTGATCCTTAATGGTCTCGGCTCGGTAAAATATGAGGAGCTGTTTGTTGTCTATCGCCGCGTGGCGCAACTGCTGGCCGACGAAGGCTTGCAGGTGGTGGAGCCGGAAGTGGGTGAATTTGTCACCAGCTTTAATATGGCGGGCGCTTCGCTGACGCTGATGTGGCTGGATGAGCAGCTGGAAGGCTTCTGGCGCGCACCGGCCAATGCGCCGGCATTCCGCAAAGGCAGTGTGATCGTTGCCGAGCAGCTGAGCGCCGTTGAACAGCAGCTGCCTGAGATTGACCAGGTACCTGAAGCCAGCAAGGTCTCACAGCAAGCCGCCCGTTGCACGCTGGCGATTATCGAAGCGATTGCCGAAGTGATTGAAGTCAATGCCACTGAGCTGGGTCGTATCGATGCGGTGGCCGGTGACGGCGACCATGGCATTGGTATGGAGCGTGGCTCGCTGGGTGCGCTGGAGAAAGCGCGTGAAATGCAGCAGCGTAATGCGGGTGCTGGCACCTTACTTTGTCGTGCTGCTGACGCCTGGGCCGATAAAGCGGGCGGCACCTCCGGTGCGCTGTGGGGCGTGGCGCTGACCGCGATTGGCACCGCGCTGGGCGACAGCCAGGCGCCGAATGCGCAGCGGGTGGCGCTGGGTGTGCAGCATGCGAAAGAGGGCATTATGCACTTTGGCAAAGCAAAACCTGGCGATAAAACGCTGGTGGATGTGCTGGTGCCATTCAGTGACTGCCTGACCAGCCGGGTAAATGCCGGTGACAGTTTAGTGGATGCCTGGGCCGCTGCAGCGCAGCAGGCAACGCAGAGCGCCAAAGATACTGCCCGGCTGCTGCCAAAAATGGGTCGCGCGCGGCCGCTGGCGGAGAAAAGCCTCGGGACTGCGGATGCCGGTGCGGTGTCGCTGGCGCTGATCGTTAATAAAGTGCTGAGCGTATTACAGGCCAACGCGTCAGTACCGCAGTTACAGGAGATCAACGAATGACACAGCCGCGTATTACGCTGGGCGTTAGTCTGAAGATGTACTTCAGCTATCAGCAGACGCTGGCATGGAGTGAGGAGGTGGCGGAGATTGCCCGTCATCATCCGGCGATGGTAAACGGCGAGGTGGGGCTGTTTGTCTTGCCTGCCTTTCCGGCGATAGCGGCGATTGGGCAGATCTTCTCTGCTACTGCGGTCAGTATCGGTGCGCAGGATCTGTGCTGGGAAGATAGCGGCGCCTGGACCGGTGAAGTTGGCGGCCCGATGCTGGCCGAACTGGGTTGTCGTTATGTGGAGATTGGCCATGCCGAACGCCGCCGCCATTTTGCCGAAACCGATGTGCAGATTGCCGCCAAGCTGGCCGCTGCCCTGCGCAATGGCCTGACGCCGGTGTTGTGTTTTGGCGAAGCGCAGCAGCTGCCGCCAGATCAGGCGATTGCAACCTGCCGCCAGCAGCTGATCGCCGCGTTAAGCGAGGCGAATCGTCAGCAGCTGAGTGGCGATGTGGTGCTGGCCTGGGAGCCGCAATGGGCGATTGGCGCGCCAGCCCCGGCGCCGGACGCGTTTATTGCTGAGGTTTGTCACGGGCTGCGTCAGCTTCACGACCTCGGTGATTTCCGTTTCCGCGTGATTTATGGCGGCAGCGCCGGACCTGGCCTGCTGAGCCGTCTCGGCCATCAGGTTAACGGCTTGTTCCTCGGACGCTTTGCCCATCAGCCCACGGCGTTGCGCCAGATTATTGATGAGGCTGCCGCGCTGGCCGCCACCTCGCCATCAGCTACGGAGGCATAAATGGCTATCGGATTAAGCACTTACGCGTTTTTCTGGCGCAGTTCGGCGCGGGTTCCGGCGCCACTGAACCTGGCGCAGATGCTGGAACAGACCGCCGCCATGGGGGTGAAGCTGTTTCAGATCTGTGATTACCCGCAGATTGAAAGCTGGAGCGACACTGAGTTACAGGCACTGCGCCAGCAGGCCGACCGCCTCGGTATTGAACTGGAGCTGGGCACTCGCGGACTGCAAACCTCCCATCTGCAACGCTATTTGCAGCTGGCCAGCATTCTGCAGGTCACAGTGATTCGTTCAATGTTTAACAGCGCCAGTCATCGTCCGACGCTGGTGGAAGCGGCGGCGCTGATTGAGACTATCCTGCCGCAGTTTGAAAGGCAGCAGGTAAAACTGTGCCTGGAAACCTATGAACAGGTGAACAGCGCCGAGATGATGGCGGTGATTACGCGTTTTCCTTCCGCTTACCTTGGTGTCTGTCTTGATCCCGCCAACTGTGTCGCAGCGCTGGAGCAACCGCAACAGGTGATCGCCAATACCGCCGGGCGGGTGCTGAATCTGCATATTAAAGATTTTGCCTTTAGCCGGCAGGAGGGTTGGGTTGGCTTTACGCTGGCTGGCGCGCCGCTGGGTGAGGGACTGCTCGACTATGACCTGCTGATTGCGCAGGTGCGCCCTGATGAGCGCGGCATTAACCAAATCGTAGAACACTGGCTGCCGTGGCAGCAGGATGCACAGAGCACCTGCCAGCGCGAAGCGGAGTGGACCCAACAAAGCGTTGATTTTTTACGTCACAGACAACCCCAGGAGTAACTGATGAGCACACAATTAACCACCATCACCGTGATTGGCGCAGGCGGCAAAATGGGCATGCGCATTTCCGCCAACCTGCAGAACAGCGACTATCAGCTGTTTTACTGTGAGAGCGCGCCACAAGCGCAGGCGCAGGTCACCGCGCAGGGGCGTGAGATCTCTGATGCTGAATCCGTGGTGCCATTAAGTGATGTGGTGATCCTTGCGGTACCGGACATCGTGCTGGGCAAAGTTTCTGAGCTGGTGGTACCGCAGATGAAAGCAGGCGCCACACTGTTAACCCTCGATCCGGCGGCAGCCTATGCCAACCTGATTGCGCTGCGCGACGGCATTCATTACGCGGTAGCACACCCGTGCCATCCGTCAGTGTTCCTTGAGCGTTATACCAAAGAAGAGCATGCGGATGCTTTTGGCGGCGTAGCGGCGATTCAGCATGTCGCGGCGTCATTTGAGAGCGGCAGCGACGCGCAGAAAGCGGAGCTGAGCAAAGTGATTAGCGTGATGTACGGCCCGGTTGAGCAGGTGCACTGGGTCACGGTAACCCAGCTGGCTTATCTGGAACCGACACTGGTGGAGACCGTGGCCTGTATGGTCGGGGCCTTTATGAAAGAAGCACTGGATGAGACAGTGAAACATTCAGGCGTGCCGGAAGAAGCGGCAAAAGCGATGCTCTACGGCCATATTCAGATCGCGCTGGCGGTGGCGTTCCGCGCCACTAACCCGTTCTCTGATGCCTGCATGATCGCCATGGAATATGGCCGCGAGAAAATTGTGAAACCCGACTGGAAACAGATTTTCGATCAGAAAGAGCTGGATATCGTGATTGCCCGCATGCTGAAAATCGACGCCATTCGTCGTTGATTCCTTCCCGGATGTGTCAGCCTGTCGCCTGGCTGGCACGCCATCATTTTCGTGATGTCAGATGATGATCTGACAAAGAAATTCGCCAGCTGAGCGCCAGAAAATGGTATAAATTGTTGCCCCAGGCGCGGCGGCTCAGTGCGCGCCCGCCCATAAAATCGATCAAGAGACGACAGCCCGGATGGAAAAAAACACGTTATCTCAGGACATCGAGCTGCTGACGG
This sequence comes from Winslowiella toletana, assembly GCF_017875465.1. Taxonomy (NCBI): domain Bacteria; kingdom Pseudomonadati; phylum Pseudomonadota; class Gammaproteobacteria; order Enterobacterales; family Erwiniaceae; genus Winslowiella; species Winslowiella toletana. The sequence goes on along the minus strand of NZ_JAGGMQ010000001.1, from coordinate 1,070,135 downwards.
AAATTGCGGTTGCTTATTACCAGGATGAGATCACTCAGGAAGAGATTGCGCGTAAGTTTGGTATCTCGCGCATTAAAGTCGGACGCTTATTAAAACGCGCCAAAGAGGAAGGCATCGTTGAGATCAATGTCCGCTACCATCCGGTGTTCAGCACCCGTCTTGAACAGCAGCTGCTGCAACGTTTTTCACTACAACGCGCGCTGATTGCTCTTGACCATCCCGATGATGAAGAGCAGCGACGTCAGGTTGCGGCGCTGGTGGCGATGCACCTGTCACAAACGTTAAAAGATAATTCAGTGGTGGCGGTGGGACAGGGGCGCAACGTGGCGGCGGTCGCCGATCATCCGGGCAGTGTGCCGACGCGCAACTGCCACTTTATCAGCGGTATTGGCGGCACTCACCGGCCTGGTGACGCAATCAATGCCGATCATATCAGCCGCCGTCTGGCGAAGAAATTTGGCGGCATCAGCGAAACGCTGTATGCCCCGGCGTATGTGGAAAATCGTGCGTTAAAAGAAGCCTTTATGCAGAACGGCACCATTAAAGAGACACTGGATCGCGCGCGTAAAGCCGATATCGCGCTGGTCGGTATTGGCGATATGAACGAAAACAGCTATATGGTTAAGCTCGGCTGGTTCAGTCCGCATGAAATTATTGATGCCAGTCTGAATCAGGGCGTTACCGGTGATGTGGCGGGCTATGACTTCTTTAATGCGCAGGGCGAACATGTTGATACGGTGATGAACGATCGCGTGATTGGCGTCAGTATCGAAGAGCTGCGCAAAATCCCCTGTGTGATTGCTATCGCCTCGGAAAACACCAAAGCGATGGCGATTCTTGGCGCATTGCGCACCGGGGCGATTGATATTATTGCCACCTCGGCGCAGAACGTGCGCACATTATTAAATATGACCAAATAGGGGCAGCGTTATCGCTGCCCGTATTAATGATTTACACCAGTGTAAATGCGTTCTCGCCGCCGTTGTTGAACATTCCCCCCGGAAAATTTGGAAATTATTTCCATAATCCCTCCTTGCCACTGCAAAGTTTGAAGCGGTTCATGTTTTTCCGCCGTTTGCCGCTTCTATACTGTCGACCCGGACTTCGTGATAACCAATAAGGGATTCTGACGATGGATGATCAACTGAAGCAGAGTGCGCTCGATTTTCACCAATTCCCCACCCCCGGCAAGATTCAGGTTTCCCCCACCAAGCCGCTGGCGACCCAGCGCGATCTGGCGCTGGCGTATTCGCCGGGGGTGGCTGCGCCCTGTCTGGAAATCGCCAAAGACCCGTTAGCCGCGCATAAATACACCGCTCGTGGCAATCTGGTGGCGGTGATCTCTAATGGCACCGCGGTGCTCGGACTGGGCAATATCGGCGCACTGGCGGGCAAGCCGGTAATGGAAGGTAAAGGTGTGTTGTTTAAAAAGTTCGCCGGTATCGATGTGTTTGATATCGAAATCGACGAGCAGGATCCGGACAAGCTGATTAATGTAATTGCCGCGCTGGAACCGACGTTTGGCGGCATTAACCTTGAAGATATTAAAGCGCCGGAGTGTTTCTATATTGAGAAAGCGCTGCGTGAACGGATGAAAATTCCGGTATTTCATGACGACCAGCACGGCACCGCGATTATCTGTACCGCTGCGGTGCTGAATGGCCTGCGGGTGGTGAAGAAAAATATCTCTGATGTGCAACTGGTGGTGTCCGGCGCGGGGGCATCGGCCATCGCCTGTATGAACCTGCTGGTGGCGCTCGGCATGCAGAAGCACAATATCGTGGTCTGCGATTCCAGAGGGGTGATTTACCAGGGACGCGAAACGCCAATGGCGGAAACCAAAGCGGCTTATGCCGTCGTGGATGATGGCAGGCGCACTCTCGACGAGGTGATTACCGGCGCGGATATTTTCCTTGGCTGTTCCGGACCGAAAGTGATGACCCAGCAGATGGTCAGCCGGATGGCGCCCAATCCGCTGATCCTGGCGCTGGCCAACCCGGAACCGGAAATCCTGCCGCCGTTAGCAAAAGCAGTGCGTCCCGATGCGATTATCTGCACCGGCCGTTCGGACTATCCGAATCAGGTCAATAACGTGCTCTGTTTCCCGTTTATTTTCCGTGGCGCGCTGGATGTCGGCGCCACCGCGATTAACGAAGAGATGAAACTGGCGGCGGTGCACGCGATTGCGGAACTGGCGCTGGCGGAGCAGAGCGAAGTGGTGGCATCGGCGTATGGCGATCAGGAGCTGAGCTTTGGTGCTGATTATCTGATCCCGAAACCCTTTGATCCGCGCCTGATTGTGCAGATTGCCCCGGCGGTGGCGAAGGCGGCGATGGAGTCCGGCGTCGCCACACGCCCTATAGACGATTTTGATCTCTACCGTGAGAAACTGACGGAGTTTGTCTACAAAACCAATCTGTTTATGAAACCGATCTTCTCGCAGGCGCGGCTGGATCCAAAACGGGTGGTGCTGGCCGAGGGTGAAGAGGCGCGGGTACTGCATGCGACGCAGGAACTGATCAGTTTAGGGCTGGCGAAACCGATTCTGATTGGCCGTCCGAGTGTGATTGAGATGCGGCTGCAAAAACTCGGGCTGAAAATTGAAGCCGGTAAAGATTTTGAAGTGGTGAATAACGAATCCGATCCGCGTTTTAAAGCTTACTGGAGTGAGTATTACCAGATTATGAAACGCCGCGGGGTCTCGGCCGAAGAGGCGCAGCGCGCGGTAATCGGCAATCCGACGCTGATTGGCGCCATTATGGTTCATCGTGGTGAGGCGGATGCGCTGATTTGCGGCACCATCGGCGACTATAAATCGCACTATGATATCGTGGAGAAACTGTTTGGTTTCCGTGCCGATGTGAAGATGGCCGGAGCGATGAATGCGCTGTTGCTGCCAAGCGGCAATACTTTTATCGCCGATACCTATGTTAACGAAGATCCGACACCGGAAGAGCTGACGGAGTTAACCCTGATGGCTGCGGAAACCGTGCGCCGCTTTGGTATCGAGCCAAAGGTGGCGCTGCTGTCGCACTCCAGCTTTGGCACCTCCAATGCGCCCGCGGCGCGCAAAATGCGCGATACGCTGGCACTGGTAAAAGCCCGCGCGCCGGAACTGGAGATTGATGGTGAAATGCATGGCGATGCGGCGCTGGTGGAGAGTATTCGCCACGATCTGATGCCGGACAGTCCGTTAAAAGGCGCCGCTAATATTCTGATTATGCCAAATGTGGAAGCGGCGCGTATCAGCTATAACCTGCTGCGCGTCTCCTGCTCGGAAGGGGTTACCGTCGGGCCGGTGCTGATGGGGATTGCCAGACCGGTGCATGTACTGACGCCCATCGCCTCAGTGCGGCGGATCGTTAATATGGTGGCGCTGGCGGTGGTTGAAGCGCAGACGCAGCCGTTGTGAAATGTGCGGGCGGCGAGAACGCCGCCCCTACAGATATGATTTTCTTGTAGGGGCGGCGTTCTCGCCGCCCATGCTCAGCCGATTACAACCAGTCACGGACCTTAATAAAATCACTGTACAACGCAGCTTCCGGCGACCCCGCTGCCGGCTGATAATCATATTCCCAGCGTACCAGCGGCGGCATCGACATCAGGATTGATTCGGTGCGACCGCCGGTCTGCAAACCAAACAGCGTACCGCGATCCCATACCAGGTTAAATTCCACATAGCGGCCACGACGATAGAGCTGGAACTGACGTTCACGCTCGCCCCACGGCAACGCTTTACGGCGTTCAACAATGGGCAGATAAGCATCAAGGAAGCCACGACCCACCGCCTGGGTAAAGTCGAAACAGTAATCAAAATCTGGTGTATTCAGGTCGTCAAAAAACAGGCCGCCGATACCGCGCTGTTCATCGCGATGTTTCAGCCAGAAGTAGTCATCACACCACTTCTTGTAGCGTGCATACACCTGGTCGCCAAAGGGCTGACAGAGGTTAAACGCGGTCTGATGCCAGTGCACCGCATCTTCCTCAAAACCGTAGAACGGCGTTAAGTCAAAGCCGCCGCCAAACCACCAGACTGGCTCTTCACCCGGCTTTTCGGCGATAAAGAAGCGCACATTGGCGTGGCTGGTCGGCACATAGGGGTTTTCCGGGTGAATCACCAGTGAAACCCCCATCGCTTCAAAGCTGCGGCCCGCCAGCTCCGGACGATGCGCAGTGGCGGAAGCGGGCATCGTGTCGCCATGCACATGGGAGAAATTGACCCCAGCCTGCTCAAAGACTCCGCCATTACGCAGCACGCGACTGCGTCCACCGCCGCCACCGGGGCGCTGCCAGCTGTCTTCCGCAAACTGCGCCGCGCCATCGGCGAGCGCCAGTTGCTGACAAATTTGATCCTGCAGCGAGAGCAGAAACTGTTTTACGCGAGCGATATCGGGAGAGTTCATAAGCATGCCGTTGTTAATCATTTTGCCTGATTATACCTAACCCGCGCGGCGATTGTGACGATCAAAATCATCGAAATAACTGACAATGCCGTCAGCAATGGCGCCAGCAATCTTCTGCCGGAAGGCGGTGGTGCCTAACAGCTGCTCTTCATCCGGGTTAGTGATAAACGAGGTTTCCACCAGTACCGAAGGAATTGATGGTGATTTCAGCACCGCAAATGCCGCCTGCTCGGTATGCTGGCTGTGCAGATGATGCACCGGGCGGATCTGGTTCAGCACATGTTTGCCCAGCGTCAGGCTGTTTTTAATCGTATCGGTCTGCACCAGATCGAACAGAATCTGCTGCAGATAGTGATCTTTATCGGCGGCCTTGACGCCACCGACATCATCAGCGGCATTTTCCCGCTGCGACAGATAGCGCGCCATGGTGCTGCTGGCGCCGCGATTAGAGAGGGCAAACACCGACGCGCCGTTGGCGTCCGGGCTGGTGAAACCATCGGCATGAATCGACATAAACAGGCTGGCGCCATGCTGGTGGGCGATCTCAACGCGCTGAAACAGCGGAATAAAGTGGTCGCTTTCACGCGTCAGCCGCACGTCGATATGCGGATGTTCGCTGAGCTGCTGGCGAATATGGTTGGCGATCTCAAGGACGATATGTTTCTCTTCGGAGCCTTCATGACCGACCGCACCGGAATCAATACCGCCGTGTCCCGGATCGATCATAACAATTTTTTTGCCGCTGCTGGCAGGGGCTGCCGGACGATGGTCAGTGGTGGTTTTCAGCGCCGCCTCTTTCGCCTGTACACTTTTTGCGGAGAATAGCGCCAGCGCCAGGCCGGAAAGTAAAAGCTGGCGGCGCGATGCCAGCGGCGTCAGTGGTGAGAATTTTTTCATGGTAATCCTGCGTAGTCCTGCCCGGCATATAAAGAGAGTATTGTTATATCGTATCAATTCGCCGACTGCGACCACGGAACTATGTCAGCATTTTACTTTTTATTTCAGTACGCTAATTAAGGAAAACCATTTTTTTTGCCCCGCAAAGGGATTCGCCCCTTGCGCCATGCAAAGAATGCGTGATAATCAGCAGATTGTGCGAAACATTTGAGAATACTCCATGGAAATCCGCGTATTCCTCCAGGACGATTTTGAAGAAGTCATCACCCTCTGGGAGCGTTGTGACCTGTTACGCCCGTGGAACGATCCCGAGATGGATATTGAACGTAAACTGAATCATGACCCTGACCTGTTTCTGGTGGCGGTAGTGGGCGGTGAAATCGTGGGTACGCTGATGGGCGGTTACGACGGACATCGCGGGTCGGCCTACTATCTCGGCGTGCATCCGGATTATCGTGGCCGTGGCTTTGCCAATGCGCTGATGAACCGGCTGGAGAAAAAGCTGATTGCGCGTGGTTGCCCGAAAATCAACCTGATGGTGCGTGAAGAGAATGATGCAGTAATGGGGTTTTATGAAAAACTTGATTACGAAATGCAGGATTCCGTATGTCTCGGCAAGCGCCTGATTGAAGATCGCGAATATTAATTCTGCTGCGGGCGACTTTGCCCGCCCATCTGGTCCTCTCTGTGCGGTACTTCTGTTTATCTATGATCTCTCCCGACGATTACGACCATAAAGGCCAGCTGCGGCTGCCGCTGACTTTCTGGATTATTCTGCTGTTACAGGCGCGCACCTGGCTGTTATTTGTAATGGCTGGTGCATCACGTCAGCAGGGCGCCGAACTGCTGGAGCTGTTATACCCGGATCGCCAGGCGTTCTGGATTGGCATGGCGTCAGGCGTTCCGGCGGCCCTGGGTCTGCTGCTGACCGGTTATCGCCAGCGGTTGCCGCGTCTGTGGCAGAGCTGGCGCTGGGTACTGTGCCTCGATCTGCTGGCGATGATGTTATTGCAGGGTGTGACGCTGTGGCAGGGGGATGACGCTTTCTCTCCGCTGATGCTGCTGTTTATGCTGTTCGATTTGCTGGCGCTGGGCTATCTGCTGTTCAGTCAGCGGGTCCGTAACTGTTTCGATCCAACACTTAACGCGGTGGAATAAAACTTTTCCCCCATTCAGCACTCAAAGCTGACTCGCACGCGTTTCGTGCTGACTACAGGAGTTGCAATGAAATCTGTTTATCCGGCGTTAATGACGGCCGCATTACTACTTACCGGCTGCGCCAGTTCCGGCTCCAGCGCGCCGTCTGAAGGCAGCTGGTGGAACCCGTTTGCCAAAGTATCCTGGTCAAGCCTGTCACCGCTTAACTGGTTTGGTTCCTCACTTGAAGTGAATGAGCAGGGCGTCGGCGCGATCAATGGCAGCACGGCGATGAACGCCAGCGCCATCGATAAAGGTCTGGATGGTCATTACACGCTGCGGCAGGGGATGCGCACCAGCGATGGCAATGTCGTCTCTTTCTGGCAGGCACTCGACGACGGCAAGGTGAAGCTGGTGATTAACGGTAAAAGCAACGTAACCAGCGTTGAGGTGATGGATGAAGCGGTCGCCAGCAGCGATGGCGCTAAAATCGGCAGCAAGTTCAGCGAGCGCTACAGCAAAGCCTTTGGCGCTTGCGAGAAGGCGGCGGGGCTGGACAGCAGCGCCGTCGAATGTAAAGCGCCTGGCAGCCAGCATATCAGCTATGTCTACAGTGGTGACTGGCATGGTCCGGAAGGCTTAATGCCATCCGATGACACGCTGAAAAACTGGACGCTGAGTAAAATTATCTGGCGTAGCTGAGTACCCTGTGAAAGTGCGGTAATTTTTGCCGTGGCGCAAGATGCGGTCTGAAACATCGCGTATGATAAGCGCTTAAATCGACTCGCGTTTACTATCATACTCAGGAGATCCTCCGCATGTCTCAGTTTCAGAGCGGCATTTTACTTGAACATCGCCGTTTTGCGATTTACCTCGAAGCCAGCGTTCAGGGTGATACAGACGCGATTCGCAGCGGCAGTAAACAGTTTCTGCAACAGCTGACACAACTGCAACAGCAGTTTCCGGATGCCGGTTCAGGTGCAGTGCTGGCCTTTGGCGATGCGCTGTGGCGCGATCTGAGCGCCGGGCAAGGCGCTGCGGAGCTGAAAGCCTTCCAGCCGCTGGGCAAAGGTATTGCACCGGCTACCCAGCGCGATCTGCTGATTCATATCCAGTCACTGCGTCACGATGTGAACTTTAGCCTGGCGCAGGCGGCTCTGGCGGCCTTTGGCGGCGCCATCACCGTCGAAGATGAAACCCATGGCTTCCGCTGGGTGGAAGATCGCGATCTCTCTGGATTTGTCGATGGCACTGAAAACCCGCAGGGCGAAAAGCGTCAGCAGGTGGCGATTATCGCCGATGGCGACGATCGCGGCGGCAGCTATGTGTTTACTCAGCGCTGGCAGCATAATCTGCAACAGTGGCAGCGTCTGGAGGTTAGCAAGCAGGAGCAGGTGATGGGACGCACTAAGCTCAGTAATGAAGAACTGGACAGCGCAACGCGTCCGGCTACCTCGCATATCAGTCGCGTTGATTTAAAAGAGAATGGCCAGGGATTGAAAATCCTGCGCCAGAGCCTGCCATATGGCACGGTCAGCGGCGCTAATGGCCTGTACTTTATCGCTTACTGCGCCACGCTGTACAATATTGAACAGCAGTTGCTCAGTATGTTTGGTGAACGCGACGGCAAATACGATGCCATGTTGCGCTTTACCAAACCGGTTACTGGCAGCTATTTCTACGCGCCATCGCTTAAGCAGTTGCTGGCGTTGTAATCAGCCGGGGGGCAGCATCTGCCCCCCGGTGGTTATTCACTTTTTAGCGCACGTTTTCCATTACTCAGACTTCCATCACCCAGACCTCGCCCTGGCAGTGATAAGCAGGTTGGTGCGGTGGTCGGATACTCCTCATCCGGGGTGATATACACCCGCGTCGTCGCCACATAGCCATCACTGAAGGTCGCTTCAACATAGCTGGCTTCCCAGCCTTGTTGCGGTCTGTTCAGCGTCACCTCAATATTATCGCTGACCTTGATCGGCGCCGAGGTATAACGGATGCCACAGGCGTAGCGGAAGTCGCGTGCATTAAGATTCACCGCACTCCAGCGTTTAATAGTTTCAGGTTTTTCAGAAAATGAGATTAACAGTTTCTGTTTTTGTTGTTGTGTATTGATTACCGGTAATGCTTTGTTGTGTTGCAGACGGTTGGTAAATGCCGCCAGGGAGGATTCAGCATATTTTTTAATATCATAATGCCCGCTATTGGCCACTACCCGCAGTGATTTTACGCCGGGTAAATGGTCGTAATAAAATCGTGTATTGTCAGGGACGTAAAAATCATCACCACTGGCATTAATAATATACTTTGCAACTGACAGCCTGGGGAAAAAATCATTACCGCTATATTGCATCGGATCGAGAATCTTCATCAGTCTGGCAAACGATGCAGTGGCGATTTTGGTGTCAATATTTTGCATATAGTAGGGATAAAAGGCGGCAGGCCAGTTATTGCCATAGGAATGATACATATGGGTTAACGCCGGACGGATGTCGGGTAAGTCGAAGACCATCGGTACTATGGCGTCGACACGCGAGTCGGAGAGCAGCGTCAGCCAGGTGGTCCAGCCGCGTTTTGAGATGCCGGCGACGATAAACTTATCAATATGCCAGGAGGTTAACTCCCGTACCGCCAGCGACATCGACTGTGAGACGGCGGCGGTCATCGGAATATGTAATGGCATCTCAGTGTTGTTTTCCGGATCCTGCAAAAACTGTGACCAGCTCACCGCCACCAGGTCGTCCTCTCTGCGTGCTGTGTTGTCGCCGGGCAGGGTAAGATATTGATTGGGAATATTGCTTAGCGAAATCACGATGGTCTGTGTCTGACGCGATAATGATGCCAGCGATGCTTCACTCATATCTGACGGCAGCTCAGGCGCGGCGTCATTAATATTATGGTTAATGCCATTATTAATAAACACCAGGGCGCGTGACGACAGGGGGTGCTGAGGAATATAAATATCGACTTCATGCTGCCATGCAGTTTGCGCCGATTTATCTTCCGGCCAGGATTGTGAGGTCAGTTGATAACGGCGAAGTTCTACTTTGTCTAATTGTTCTGTTTTAATTAATTTGTAATTTAAAGGTAATGATTCCAGCTTTTGTCGGTAGCAGGATAATACATAGTTAAAATCTTTATTCTCCGGGCAGATAGTTTGTAAATCGGCGGCGGTAGATGTAGCGCTAATCATAAACAGCGCAACAGAAAGGGCGCATCTGGCACTTAGCATGGCTATTCTCCTTGTGCATAAATAAACCAGCGAAGGATTCGCTGATTAAATATCTCCGTAAAATATTTACTATTTAATTGCTGGCGGTGATTGAATTATATACAGCCCTGCGCGGCTTCGGCAAACGGTTTATGCGCTCCTTGTATCCGCCGCTCACCACGCTGCCGGAGGTGTCGATTTCCGCCTGGCGCATAACTTTTGCCGATCGCTTATAGCTTTTTAGACTTCCAAATCACCAAACGGTATATAAAACCGTTACAGCTTTTCACTGCGTTATAAATACACTGATGGTTACTGGTGGCATTCGCCAGATGCTGACTTCAGGGTGCTAAATGACTTCTTCCAGGATAAACAAATTCGTAAGCGGCGCAGCCTTATCGCTGCTGCTGGCGAGCGCTGCGCAGGCGACGGAGTTACTTAACAGCTCTTATGACGTCTCACGCGAGCTGTTTGTCGCGCTGAATGCCCCTTTCGAGAAGCAGTGGGCAGAGCAGCATCCTGGTGACAAACTGACGATTAAACAGTCGCATGCCGGTTCTTCCAGGCAGGCGCTGGCGATTTTGCAGGGGCTGAAAGCCGATGTGGTGACTTATAATCAGGTCACTGATGTGCAGATTCTGCACGATCGCGGCAAGCTGGTCGCCGCCGACTGGCAGCAACGACTGCCGAATAACAGCTCGCCGTTTTACTCCACCATGGGTTTCCTGGTGCGTAAGGGCAATCCAAAAAATATTCACAGCTGGAGCGATCTGGTGCGCAGCGACGTGAAACTGATTTTCCCCAATCCGAAAACCTCCGGCAACGCGCGTTACACTTATTTAGCGGCGTGGGGAGCGTTTGATCAGGCGGATGGCAAGGACAAAGCGAAAACTGAACAGCAGATGACGCAGTTTCTGAAGAACGTCGCAGTATTTGATACCGGCGGTCGCGGCGCGACAACCACCTTTGTTGAGCGTGGACTGGGCGATGTGCTGATTAGCTTTGAATCTGAAGTGAATAATATTCGTAACCAGTACGGCAAAGATGATTACGAAGTGATCGTGCCGAAAACCAATATTCTGGCGGAGTTCCCGGTGGCCTGGATCGATAAAAATATCGAACAAAATAAAACCACTACCGCCGCCACAGAGTATCTCAACTACCTTTATTCGCCGCAGGCGCAGCAGATTATTACGCAGTTCTACTATCGCGTGCACAATCCTGAGCTGATGGCGCAGCAGAAAGAGCGTTTCCCGCCTGTGGCGCTGTTCCGGGTGGAAGATGCTTTCGGTAGCTGGGATCAGGTTATGAAAACCCATTTCGCCAGTGGTGGTGAGTTAGATAAGTTGTTAGCGGTGGGGCGCGGGTGATGTTTGCAGGAAGTAGTAAGCGGGTTCTGCCCGGATTTGGACTTAGCCTTGGCAGTAGCCTGTTTTTCACCTGTCTGGTGTTACTGTTACCGCTGAGCGCACTGTTAATGCAGCTGTCGCAGATGACGCTGGCGCAGTACTGGGAAGTGATCACCAACGAGCAGGTGGTGGCGGCCTATAAGGTGACGCTGCTGGCCGCCGGTGTGGCATCCCTTTTCAATGCGGCTTTCGGCATGCTGATGGCGTGGATCCTGACCCGCTACCGTTTTCCGGGGCGCGCGCTGCTTGATGGCCTGATGGATCTGCCATTTGCGCTGCCAACCGCCGTTGCAGGTTTAACCCTGGCCGGACTGTTTTCGGTAAATGGCTGGTATGGCGAATGGCTGGCGCAGTATGACATTAAAGTCTCTTACACCTGGCTCGGTATTGCCGTCGCCATGGCCTTTACCAGCATCCCGTTTGTGGTGCGTACCGTGCAGCCGGTGCTGGAAGAGTTAGGCCCGGAGTATGAAGAGGCGGCGCAAACCCTTGGCGCCAGTCCGTGGCAGAGTTTCCGCCGCGTGGTGTTGCCGGAAGTGGCGCCTGCGCTGCTGGCCGGCACTGCGCTGTCGTTTACCCGCAGTCTCGGAGAGTTTGGCGCGGTGATTTTTATCGCCGGTAATATCGCGTGGAAAACCGAAGTGACCTCGCTGATGATTTTTGTGCGTTTGCAGGAGTTTGATTATCCGGCCGCCAGTGCCATCGCCTCGGTGATTCTGGCCGCCTCGTTACTGCTGCTGTTTGGCATTAATACCCTGCAGAGCCGGTTTGGCCGTCGCCTGGGAGGTCAGTAATGGCTGATGTATCTGAATTTAACGGCGTCGCGCGTCCGCGTATCAACTGGAGCAAGTGGCTGCTGATTGGTCTGGGTATGCTGATCTCGCTTGGTTTGCTGGTGGTGCCGCTGATTGCCATTTTTGCTGAGGCTTTTGCCCAGGGGATTGGCGCGGTGTTCAGCAACCTGCAGGATCCCGATATGCTGCACGCCATCTGGCTGACGGTGCTGGTGGCGTTGATTACCGTACCGGTGAATCTGGTGTTCGGCACGTTGCTGGCGTGGCTGGTAACGCGCTTTACCTTTCCGGGACGTCAGCTGCTGCTGACCCTGTTTGATGTGCCATTTGCGGTATCGCCGGTGGTTGCTGGCCTGATTTATCTGCTGTTTTACGGCACCAACGGTCCGGCTGGCGGCTGGCTGGATGCGCATAATATCCAGCTGATGTTCTCATGGCCGGGCATGGTGATGGTGACGGTGTTTGTCACCTGTCCGTTTGTCGTGCGCGAGCTGGTGCCGGTGATGTTAAGCCAGGGCAGTCATGAAGATGAAGCGGCGGTGCTGTTAGGCGCCTCCGGCTGGCAGATGTTCCGGCGCGTGACGCTGCCGAATATTCGCTGGGCATTGTTGTACGGCATTGTGCTGACCAACGCGCGCGCGATTGGCGAGTTTGGTGCGGTCTCGGTGGTTTCGGGATCGATTCGCGGCGAAACCTATACGCTGCCATTACAAGTTGAATTACTGCATCAGGACTACAACAGCGTCGGCGCTTTTACTGCTGCTGCGCTGTTGACCCTGATGGCGATAGTGACACTGTTTCTGAAAAGCGCGCTGCAATGGCGTTTAGAGAGCCAGGACAAGCGCTTGCAACAGGAGGGAAATCATGAGCATTGAGATTAACTACATCAATAAATCATTTGGCCGTACCAAAGTGCTGAATGACATTACGCTGGATATCCCTTCTGGCCAGATGGTGGCGCTGCTTGGCCCCTCCGGATCCGGTAAAACCACGCTGCTGCGGATTATCGCTGGCCTCGAGCATCAGAACAGCGGTCAGCTGAGTTTTCATGGTAAAGATGTCAGCCGCCTGCATGCGCGCGACCGCCAGGTTGGTTTTGTGTTCCAGCACTATGCGCTGTTCCGCCATATGACGGTTTTCGACAATATCGCTTTTGGTCTGACGGTATTGCCACGGCGTGAGCGTCCTTCTGCTGCGGTGATTAAACAGAAAGTGACGCAACTGCTGGAGATGGTGCAACTGGGCCATTTAGCCAGCCGCTATCCGGCGCAGTTGTCCGGTGGTCAGAAGCAGCGCGTGGCGCTGGCGCGCGCGCTGGCCGTTGAGCCGCAGATTTTATTGCTGGATGAGCCTTTTGGCGCGCTGGATGCACAGGTGCGTAAAGAGCTGCGCCGCTGGCTGCGTCAGCTGCACGAAGAACTGAAATTCACCAGTGTGTTTGTCACCCATGATCAGGAAGAAGCGATGGAAGTCGCCGATCGCGTGGTGGTGATGAGCCAGGGCAATATTGAACAGGTTGGCACCCCGGATGAAGTGTGGCGCGAGCCATCGACGCGCTTTGTGCTGGAGTTCCTTGGTGAAGTAAACCGTTTTGACGGTGAAATTCACGGTTCGCAGTTCCATGTTGGCGCGCATCACTGGCCACTGGGTTATGCACCAGCGCATCAGGGCAACGTTGAACTGTTCCTGCGTCCGTGGGAAATCGACGTCAGTCGTCAAAGCAGTCTTGAAACCCCGCTGCCGGTGCAGGTGCTGGAAGTCAGCCCGCGCGGTCATTACTGGCAGGTGGTGGCTCAGCCTGCGGGCTGGCATCTCGATCCGGTGACGCTGGTGGTGGAGGGCGACAATGTTGCCCCGATTCGCGGTGAGCGTCTGTTTGTCGGCCTGCAACAGGCGCGTCTGTATAACGGCGATGTGCCATTACGCGCGGTTGCCTTTGCTGAAAGCGCCTGATATTTTCTGGCATAATCCATTTAAGAAAGAGGCGGGATTTATCCCGCCTCTTTCTTTGTGCATCATATAGCCTTATCGCGCCATGCATCGGCCAGCCAGGAAGCCACAGTGACGACACTCGAACAGACCATCGGTAACACCCCGCTGATTAAACTCCAGCGCCTGACGCCTGCGAATGGCAGTGAAATCTGGCTGAAGCTGGAAGGAAATAACCCTGCCGGATCGGTAAAGGATCGCGCGGCGCTGTGGATGATTCAGCAGGCGGAACAGCGCGGTGAAATCCATCCGGGCGATGTGCTGATTGAGGCCACCAGTGGCAATACCGGCATTGCGCTGGCGATGATTGCAGCGATGAAAGGCTACCAGCTGAAACTGCTGATGCCGGACAATATGAGCATTGAGCGTCAGGCGGCGATGAAAGCGTATGGCGCCGGGCTGATTCTGGTCAGCAAACAGCTGGGAATGGAAGGTGCGCGTGATCTGGCACAGGAGATGGCGGCGCGTGGTGAAGGCAAAGTGCTGGATCAGTTTAATAACCCGGACAATCCGCTGGCGCATTACAGCACCACCGGCCCGGAAATCTGGCGGCAGACTGACGGACGCCTGACCCATTTTGTCTCCAGCATGGGCACTACCGGTACCATTACCGGTGTCGGTCGCTATCTGAAAGAGCAGGGCCATGGTGTTGAGATTGTCGGGCTACAGCCGGAAGAGGGCAGTGCGATTCCTGGTATTCGCCGCTGGCCGGCCGCTTATCTGCCTGGCATCTACCGTCCTGAATTAGTTGATCGGGTTATCGATATGGGGCAGAACGAAGCGGAGCAGACCATGCGTCAGCTGGCGCAACGCGAAGGGATTTTCTGTGGCGTCAGTTCCGGCGGTGCGGTAGCGGGGGCGCTGCGGATTGCGCGTGAGCAGCCAGGCAGCGTGGTGGTGGCGATTATCTGCGATCGTGGCGATCGTTATCTCTCGACTGGCGTTTATAACTGATGGACGGGCGGCGAAAACGCCGCCCCTGCGGTTGATTGAGGTCGGGGCGGCATTTCGCCGCCCGTGTAAATGATTTACTCCCGCTCCAGCGCATGAATCGGATCCATCCGTGCGGCGCGGCGGGCGGGAAAGAAGCCAAACAGCACGCCAATCAGGCTGGAACAGATAAAAGCGGCAATAATCGAGAACGGCGAATAGATCATAGCGAAACTGCTGCTGCTCTGCGCCAGCAAGACACCTGGCAGCAGCGCCAGCAGTACGCCAATAATGCCGCCGGTCAGACAGACCAGCACTGCCTCAATCAGAAATTGCTGCATAATATCGCTGGCGCGGGCGCCCACCGCCATACGTACGCCAATTTCCCGCGTTCTTTCAGTTACCGATACCAGCATAATATTCATTACGCCAATGCCGCCAACCAGCAGCGAAATCAGCGCAATCGCCGCCACCAGCAGCGTCATGGTATTGGTGGTGCTCTCAATCGCATTGCGAATGCTGTCGGTGTTCATAATAAAGAAATCTTTGCTGCCGTGACGCTGTTGCAGCAGTTTGGTGACCCCCTGTTCCGCCACCGCGAGGTCAATATTATCCTTTATCCGCACCGTAATGCCGCTAAGGTAAGTTTTGCCAATCATGCGCTTCATCGCGGTGGTGTAAGGCACCCAGATATTGAGGTTGCTGTCGCGGCCAAAGCTACTCTGGCGCGTGGCAACCCCGATAATCCGTACCGGCATATTGCCCAGCATAATCACCTGACCCAACGGATTTTCATTGTTGGGAAACAGTTTCTTCAGCGTATTTTCATCAATCACCGCTTCCTGCGCGACCGCATCAACACTGGCGCGATTAAAGGCCATTCCCTGCGATAAGCGGTAGCCACGGACGGCAAAAAATTGCTCACCCACGCCATTTACCGCAATCGTCAGCGCCTGGTTACGGTATTTCAGTGTGGTGCTGTTAGTGATCGAAGGGGTGACACTGTGGACATAGGGCTGCTGCGCCAGTGCATCGGCATCACTGGGGCGCAGCGTCTGGATGCGTGCGGAATTCATATCGCCAAAATCAGCGCCGGGGAACACATCCAGCGTACTGGTGCCCATTGAGCTAATTTCCTGCAGGATTTTTTGTTGCGAACCTTTCCCCAGCGCCACCACTGAGACCACCGAAGCGATACCAATAATAATGCCAAGCATGGTGAGGAAAGTGCGCAACCGCTGCGACATCATCGAAACCAGCGCCATTTTAAAGGCTTCATTCAGACGGTCGCGCAGTGCGCGCCAGGGGTGCGGAACCACCGGAGGGCTGAACTGAATCCGCTGATGTTGCGGTACACCCTCGCTGCGGTTATCGGCAATAATTTCGCCGTCGTGGATTTCGATAATCCGGTCGGCGTTTTGCGCAATGCGCATATCGTGAGTGACGATCACCACGGTATGTCCCTGCTGATGCAGATCGCGCAGGATATTCAGCACTTCTTCGCCGCTGTGGCTGTCCAGCGCCCCGGTCGGTTCATCGGCGAGGATCACTTCGCCGCCATTCATCAGCGCACGGGCAATACTGACACGCTGCTGCTGACCGCCGGAGAGCTGGCCCGGACGGTAGTGCAGGCGTTCACCCAGCCCTAAGCGTGTCAGTAACGCCGTGGCGCGCTGACGGCGTTCTGCGTGGCTTTTACCGGCATAGATCGCCGGGATCTCAGCATTGCCCAGCGCGCTAAGTTCACCGAGCAGGTGATAACGCTGAAAGATAAACCCAAAGTGCTCGCGACGCAGTTCGGCCAGCGCATCGCTGTCGAGCCGGGCGGTGGCTTTGCCCGCCACCAGATAATCACCGCTACTGGCTTTATCCAGACAGCCTAACAGGTTCATCAGCGTCGATTTACCGGAGCCGGAAGCGCCGACAATCGCCACAAACTCGCCAGCCTCGATCGACAGGTTGATATTTTTCAACACCCGCACGCGCTGTTCACCGCTGCTAAACTCGCGGTTAATCTGTTTCAGCTGCAGAAGCGCCATCCGTTACATCCCCACCGGGTGTGCGGCATCTGAGGCGGTTCCCTGGCTGATAATCACCTGTTCACCGGCTTTCAGGCCCGCAGTAATCTGCGCTTCGATATTGTTATTAATACCGACTGTGACTTCACGGCGCGTTATCTGCTGCTGGTCATCCACTACCTGCACGCTGGTTTTACCGTTGAGCGTATCCAGCGCAGTCGAAGGGATAACAATGGCGTTCGGGTGATCGCCCAGCACAATATGCACTTCAGCGGTCATTGAGATGCGCAGCGTATGTTGCGGATTAGCGACATCAAACAGACCGTAGTAGTAAATCGCCTCACTGGAGGATGACGCGCTGGAGGTGCTGCCACTGCTGGCGCTGAGGCTGCTGTCGGTATTAATCGAATCGGGCGCAGGTTCAATTGCACGCAGGGTGGCGCTGTAGCGTTTATCAGGCTGGCCGAGAATGGTAAACCATACCTGCATGCCAGGCCGGACGCTGACCACATCCGCTTCGGAAATCTGCGCTTTAACCGTCATGGTATCGAGGTTGGCGACTTTAACAATGGTTGGCGCGCTCTGTACGGCGTTAACCGTCTGGCCCTCTTCAACCGGAATTGACACCACGGTGCCATCCATAGGAGAAAGGATCTGGCTGTAGCCAAGATTGACCTGCGCGGTATCGACCTGGATCTGCGACTGGATAATTTGTGCATCCAGCGCCTGGATATCAGCTTGCGTGCTGTTGAGATTGGCCAGTGCGGCATCGTAATCCGCTTTCGCGGTCAGGTTCTTTGCCAGCATCGCTTTCTGGCGTAAGAATGCGGCATTATAGTTGGTCAGCACCGCCTGCTTAGCCGCGCGCTGCGCCTGGATATTTTTCAGCGCCGCCTGCGCATTGCGCAGTTCGTTTTGCTGCGTCAGGTTATCAATTTCCGCAATTAGCTGGCCCTGTTTGATCTGTTCGCCAAGCGTAACCTGTAGCGATTTTATCTGGCCTGATGCCTGCGCGCCGACGCTTACTTGCTTGCTGGCGGTAATCTTGCCATCGGCCAGCACTGTCTGTTGCAAATCGCGCTGTTGCGCCAGTGCCGTAATATAATTGGGTTTTTGCTGAACTTTATGCAGGCTAAACCAGCCAAACAGCCCAACAACTGCCACAATTAGCAAAATAATAATGATCCAGCGTCGGCCTGAAGCGCGGCGTAATTCCATAACCAAAAGATTCCTTTATCCGGGGGCAGTGCAGATATAACGCAAAACTTTACGCCTGCAAAGCTAAACCGGCGTTCAAGGATCTGCTGTCTGAGTTGTAAGGATTAAGTAAAATCAGCTGCTAAACAACCTGCCACAGGTGAAAATAGCGTCAACTATGATCGAGAGAAGCACAATGAAAATTTTATTAGTCGACGACGATGTTGAATTAGGCACCATGCTCAGCCAGTACCTGATCGGCGAAGGCTTTGATGCTTCGCTGGTGCTGACCGGCAAAGCGGGCGTGGAAGGTGCGCTTTCCGGCGAATATACCGCGATGATCCTCGATATTATGCTGCCGGATATGAGCGGCATTGATGTGCTGCGTCAGGTACGCCAGAACAGCCGCCTGCCGGTGATTATGCTGACGGCGAAAGGGGACAATATCGACCGGGTGATCGGTCTGGAGATGGGCGCTGATGACTATATGCCGAAGCCCTGTTATCCGCGTGAGCTGGTAGCACGCCTGCGTGCGGTGCTGCGTCGTTTCGAAGAGCAGGTTCCGGCGCCGGAAAAGAAAGATCTGATTACCTGGGGGGATCTGGCGCTAAATCCAGCCACCCGCATCAGCCAGTGGAAAAATAAACCTTTTGATCTTACCGCCTCGGAATTCAATCTGCTCGATCTGCTGCTGCGTTCGCCGGATCGCGTGGTATCAAAAGATGAGCTGTCCGAAAAAGGCCTCGGACGTCCGCGTGAAGCCTATGACCGCAGCGTCGACGTGCATATCAGTAATATTCGTCAGAAGCTGGCCCAGCTGACAGGTGATACCATCAATATTGAGACGGTGCGCAGCATCGGTTATCGCATTCGATGAATAGTCGTTTTCGTGGTCGTCTGTTCTGGAAGATCCTGTTTGGCTTCTGGCTGGTGTTTCTGGTGATCAGCCAGCTGTTATGGCTCGGCTTTACGCTCAATGGTAAGCATCATGAACCGCCGGAAAATATCACCGTACGCCGTATTGTTAACCTGCAAATGACCTCAGCAGTATCGGTATTGCAGCGCGGCGGGCTGACGGCGCTTAACGATATGATGGCTGACTGGTCGCCGGGCGACCGGCGTTTCTTCTCGGTGGAGCCGATGCCGATGCCGCCGCAGGAGACTTCACGCAAAGAGCTGGACCATATGCTGACGCCCGGTTCGTTTCCCAGTGAAGTGGTTGAATGGGTCACCGGCGCTGATGGTCAGCAGTATATGCTGCGCTATGACGTCAGGGGGTTACGTGAAGACAGCGCGATGGGCGGCCATCCGCGCAATATTCTCAATATTCCGGAGCCGATGTTTATCTTCGCCGGCGTGGCGGGATTGCTGTTTAGCCTGTTGCTGGCGTGGAACCTGACGCGGCCAATGCGTCAGCTGCGCGAAGGTTTCGCCAAAGTGTCGAACGGCGATCTGTCGGTGCGGCTCTATCCCACGATGCGTCGCCGCCACGATGAGTTATCAATTGTCGCCAGTGATTTCGATGCGATGGTCGAGCGCCTGTCGGTGCTGGTGCGGGCGCGTGAAGAGTTACTGCATGATGTCTCCCATGAGTTGCGTTCGCCGCTGGCGCGCCTGCAACTGGCGACCGGACTGGCGCGCCAGACACCCGCTTCCGTTGAAAGCTCGCTCGATCGTATTGATGAGGAAGCGCGTCGGCTGGACAAGATGATTGGCGAGCTGCTGACGCTGTCGCGCGCCGAGAACGAGACCATGCCTGATGAGCAGTATTTCGATCTGCTGGGGTTGCTGGAGGCGGTGGTCAACGATGCGCGCTATGAAGCGCAGGTGCCGGGCGTGGAGATTCTGCTGGATGCCAGCCGCAAAGAAGACTTTACCGTGAAGGGCAATGCTGAACTTATCCGCCGCGCGGTGGAGAATGTGGTGCGCAATGCGCTGCGTTTCTCACTACACGGGCAGCAGGTGAGGGTGACGCTACGTCAGGAGAGCCACTGGCTGGAGATTTGCGTCAGTGATAATGGCCCGGGGGTTGAAGCGGAAAAACTGTCCAGCATCTTTGATCCTTTTGTCCGCGTTAACTCGCCGCTGATGGGCAAGGGCTACGGTTTAGGGCTGTCGATTGTGCGTAAGGTGGTCCTGGCGCATCAGGGTGAAGTACATGCGGTTAACGGCAAACAGGGCGGTCTGGAGCTGACCATTCGCCTGCCGCACTGGGTGGTGTAAGGCAAAAAAAACGGTGCCTGAGCACCGTTTTCACTTCAACGCTGAGTTACTTCCTGATGCGGATAATTGGGGTTTCGCCCACAACTACGCTACCGGTAAGTTTGATCAGCTCTTTGATCTCATCCATATTCGAGATCACTACCGGAGTCAGCGTAGACTTCGCTTTCTCTTCCAGCAGCGCCAGGTCAAACTCGATGACCACGTCACCTTTCTTAACCTTCTGACCTTCTTCAGCGATGCGTTTAAAGCCTTCGCCTTTCAGTTCAACCGTATCGATACCGAAGTGGACAAACAGCTCAATGCCATTGTCAGATTCGATAGAAAAAGCATGGTTAGTTTCGAAAATCTTACCGATGGTACCGTCTACCGGCGCTACCATTTTGTTGCCAGCAGGCTTGATGGCGATACCGTCGCCAACAATTTTCTCTGCAAACACAACATCCGGCACGTCTTCGATATTTACGATTTCGCCAGACAGTGGTGCAACGATCTCAATGGCACCAGACGTCGTTTCTGATTTATCGCCAAAAAGTTTAGAAAACAAACCCATGATCTTCTCCTAAGCAGTAATATTGGGCCAGCGTCTCGCGGAATCAGCAGAGTGTTTTTTCTTCAATGAACTTGTTGACCAGGTTCATTAACTCTTCCGCGGTCGGTTGAGCCAGAGCCTGCTCTGCTAATGCCTTCGCATCTTCAAAATTCGTATTACGAATAATTTTCTTGATGCTTGGGATAGAAATGGCACTCATACTAAATTCATCCAGCCCCATTCCCAATAACAGTAGTGTAGCACGTTCATCACCTGCCAGCTCACCACACATACCGGTCCATTTGCCTTCAGCATGAGAAGCATCAATAACTTGCTTGATCAGACCAAGGACGGATGGCGTCATCGGGTTGTAGAGATGGGAGATCAGATCGTTGCCGCGATCTACCGCCAGAGTATACTGCGTCAGGTCATTTGTCCCAATACTAAAGAAATCGACTTCTTTCGCCAGGTGGCGGGCGATCACTGCCGAGGCGGGTGTTTCCACCATAATGCCTACTTCGATAGTCTCATCGAAAGCTTTGCCTTCGTCACGCAGTTGCGCTTTAAGCAGCTCCAGCTCGACTTTCAGCGCGCGAACTTCTTCCACTGAAATAATCATCGGGAACATAATGCGCAGTTTGCCGAATGAGGAAGCACGCAGAATAGCGCGCAGCTGGGCATGCAGAATCTCTTTACGATCCATGGCGATACGGATAGCGCGCCAGCCGAGGAACGGGTTATCTTCTTTTGGCAGGTTCATGTACGGCAGATCTTTATCGCCGCCGATGTCCATGGTACGCACGATCACTGCCTGCGAGCCCATGCCTTCGGCTACCGCTTTATACGCCTGGAACTGCTCTTCTTCGGTTGGCAGCGAGTCGCGATCCATAAACAGGAATTCAGTACGATACAGGCCAACACCTTCTGCGCCGTTGCGCTCTGCACCGGCGATATCACGCACGGTACCGATATTGGCGCACACTTCAACCTGATGTCCATCCAGGGTGATAGCCGGCAGGTCTTTCAGTTTTGCCAGATCGTTTTTCTCGGTAACATATTGGTTGTGTACCGCTTTCAGTTCCTCGATAACGTCCGCAGTCGGGTTAACATAAATTTTATTGTTAACGCCATCAAGGATCAGATAATCATCATTTTTCACCAGCGAGGTGACATTGCCGGTACCGACGATGGCAGGCAGCTCCAGGGAGCGCGCCATAATGGAGGTGTGCGAAGTGCGGCCACCCAGATCGGTAATAAAGCCCAGCACTTTGTCCAGGTTCAGCTGTGCGGTCTCTGAAGGCGTCAGATCTTTCGCCACCAGCAGCACTTCTTCTTTAATCGCGCTCAGATCGACGATATGCAGGCCAAGGATGTTCTGCAGCAGACGTTTACCGATATCACGCACATCAGCTGCACGCTCTTTCAGATACTCATCGTCCAGCTCTTCCAGCGCTTTGGCCTGGCCTTCAATGATGGTGTGAGCCGCAGCGTCAGCAGAGGCTTTCTCGTCTTTAATCAGGGCTATGATTTCCTGCTCGAGCTCTTCATCTTCCAGCAACATAATGTGGCCTTCGAAGATCGCTTCTTTTTCTTCACCGAATGTTTCGCCGGCTTTGATTTTGATTGCTTCGAGCTGCTCAGCGGCCTTACTACGGCCATCAAGGAAGCGCTTAACTTCCTGATCGACTTCTTCAGCAGAAATCTTTTTCCGGTTAATAACGATTTCATCTTCCTTCAGCAGAAGTGCCTTGCCGAAAGCGATACCCGGTGATGCTAAAATGCCTGAAATCATAACCTTACCTTTTTATAACGATGGCTTATTAGGCGACAAAACGCGGTGCCAGAGTTGCAAAAGTGTACTTTACGAAAGCAACAACGCGGACGTGATGTCCGCGATCAAAATGTTTGCACTCACTTCTGCCTGATGAAACATTTGCCCCGACGGACCGGGCGAATTACTCGAGCTCAGCCATCAGTTTAACCAGATGCTCAACCGCCTGCTGCTCATCTTCACCTTCAGCAGACAGGTTCACAACCGTGCCCTGAGTCAGACCCAGAGTCTGCAGTTTGAACAGGCTTTTCGCACTGGCGGATTTACCGTTAGAGGTCACAGTGATTTCAGAGGTGAAGCCTTTCGCTTCTTTCACGAACTGAGCAGCCGGGCGAGTGTGCAGACCGTTTGGTGCGGTAATTGTAACTTCTTGCTGGAACATTATATTTCCCCAACTTAATTGGTTTGGTGTTGTGGATCTAAAGTCTAGCCTGGGGGCCGAACTTTAGCCTGTGTTGGTCGCGCTGGCTTGAGTACAGGACTCGCCAAAAAATGCGCAATTAAGGGTAAAAGATGCAGCGTCGCAATAACCTGCTCTGAGCGCCGCTGGTCCACTTACCATTATGCCGCGCTTTGTACTGCATCGCCAAACCGGTAAATCGATTCAGCTAGATCCAATCGCGCGACGATTAATTTTGTGGATCGAAATAATTGCCAGCTTAAATACCAGACCTGGCGGGGTAAAATCAATCTGCATCCCCACTAAAGTATGATGAAGGTCACAAAAAAGGGCCGTTTAGCACCGATAGCCACATCAAATCAGACCATTTTTAAGCCATCATATTGCGCAAAATTAAGCGCATTTTTTTGCATAAATCAGACTAATCCGCGGCAGCAAAAAAAAACGCTCCGCAGAGGAGCGTTTTGTCGCAATTGTGTCGCGTCATCTGGGGCAAAAAAGCGCCTGCCGCGACAGATTATCTTACTGCTGCAGCTCTTTTTCGGTAAACAGATCGGCAAACAGTGCGGTACTGAGATAACGCTCGCCGGAAGAGGGCAGGATCACCACGATATTTTTGTTGGCGAAAGCTTCATCTTCCTGCAGCTTCAGGGCGGCTGCCACCGCTGCGCCGGAGGAGATACCGGCCAGAATGCCTTCTTCTTCCATCAGGCGGCGCGCAGTAGAGATTGATTCTTCATTGGTAATCGCCACAACACGATCGATCAGTTTCAAATCAAGGTTGCCGGGGATAAAGCCCGCGCCGATACCCTGAATTTTGTGCGGACCCGGTTTAATCTCTTCACCGGCCAGCGCCTGAGCAATCACCGGAGAGTCAGTCGGTTCCACCGCCACGGTAATAAGATCGGTTTTACCTTTGGTGTTTTTAATATAACGGCTGACACCCGTCAGCGTACCGCCGGTGCCGACACCGGCAATAAACACATCCACTTCGCCATCGGTGTCTTCCCAGATTTCCGGGCCGGTGGTTTTTTCATGAATTTCCGGGTTGGCCGGGTTGCTGAACTGCTGCAACAACACAAACTTATCCGGATCGCCCGCCACAATCTCTTCGGCTTTGGCAATCGCGCCTTTCATGCCTTTCGCGCCTTCGGTCAGCACCAGGTTAGCACCCAGCGCTTTCAGCAGTTTACGACGCTCGACGCTCATGGTTTCTGGCATGGTCAGGGTTAACTTGTAACCGCGCGCCGCAGCGACATAAGCCAGTGCGATACCAGTGTTTCCGCTGGTGGGTTCAACCAGCTCATTGCCGGGTTTCAGAATGCCACGTTTTTCAGCGTCCCAAATCATATTGGCACCGATACGGCATTTGACGCTGAAACTCGGGTTGCGGGATTCTACCTTCGCCAGAATGCGCCCATTACCGATGCGGTTCAGTCGAACCAGCGGCGTATGACCGATTGTCAGAGAGTTGTCTTCATAGATCTTACTCATAGCCCGTCCTTAACTGTATGAAATTTTGGCAACCCTAAGAGCATACCCTTTCAATTTCAGCACGGAAGGAAAGAAATCGTATATGTATATGATTGTCTGAAATAAGGCCTGCTGAAATGGCATAAGGCGGGGGAGTGCATTAATTCGGGCGGCGATAACGCCGCCCCTACAGGTTAAATGTAGGGGAGCCGTTATCGGCTCCCGCTTACCGCCCCCAGCCGATCGCGATAGCGGTCAACCCACATCGCGGTGGCACCACACACCGCCACCGGCATAATCGCCAGATTCAGCAGCGGCACCATGGTGAACAGGCTGACCAGCGCGCCAAACTGCATATTGTCGGTTTTATGCTGACGCAGCGCGCTGCGCATCTGCTGAAAACTCACTTTATGGTTATCAAACGGATAGTCGCAATACTGAATCGACAGCATCCAGGCGCTGAACAGAAACCACAGCACCGGCGCGACCGTCTGGCCAAAACCGGGAATAAAATAGAGCAGCAGCAGTCCCAGCGCGCGTGGCAGGTAATAAGCCAGTTTCTGCCATTCGCGCTTCATAATGCGCGGGATATCCTTTACCAGGCCCGCCCAGCCGCTATCGGGCAGCGGTTTGCCGGTCAGCCGTGCTTCCAGCTGTTCGGCCAGCAGACCGCAGAACGGGGCGGCAATCCAGTTGGCGATGGTGGAAAACAGATAACTGAACACCAGCACAATTGAAATCACGGTTAGCGGCCACAGCAGATAGCTTAACCACTGCAACCAGTCGGGAATATGGCCCATCAGCGCCGGGATCCAGTGGCCCAGACGCTCAAACAACCAGATAAAAGCGCCGCCCATCAGTAAAATATTAATCAGCAGCGGCAGGATCACAAAGCGGCGAATGCCAGGCAGGCGGATTAGGTTCCAGCCCTGTCTGAAGTAGTAAATACCATTATGCGTGTTAAGGTTTTTCTCGGTTGCCATCGACAGCGTCTCTCCTTTTGGTGGCAGTGCAGCGCTATCATAACGCAGCTTTTTACGCTGACTAGCGGGCGATTGGATGAAAAAACAACAAAAAAGCGTGGTTTGGCTATCTAATTTGTTAGAAAATAGTGCGCAGACTTGCACTTGTGTAGCGGGGCAAATACAGTTAGAGGATAAAGTTTGCCGTGGTGGCAAGGTATTGGAACAACAGAGAATACAATGATGCAGGATTTGCGTCTGATATTAATCGTTGTTGGCGCGATCGCCATAATAGCGCTTCTTCTTCATGGCTTGTGGACCAGCCGTAAAGAGCGCTCATCCGTTTTTCGCGATCGCCCGCACAAGCGTTTAAAGCAAGATAAACAGCAGGGCCCAGCCGACGACGAAGATGAAGGCGTCGGTGAAGTGCGCGTGCGCCGTTCACAACCTCAGCATGATGAGCCGTCGCTTGGTGGCTTTGATGCGGCTGACGACGACGTGCCGCCGCGTCAGCCTGCGCCACGCAAACAGCCTGAACCTGCGCGTCATGTGCCGGCGGTGGAAGAGCCGCCTGAACTTGATCCGCTGTTCGATGCTGAACCGCCGTACACTGCGCAGCCAAAAGCCGCACCTGCTGCGCCGCAGCCGGTAAAACAGCCGGTGAAGGCGCAGCCACAATTTGATCCGCTGTCAGACGATGAGCCGGAAGAGGATGAGGTGGAAACGCCTGCACCGCAGCCTGTCGCCCAGCCGGAGCCGCCAAAAGAGCGCAGTAAAGAGACGGTGCTGGTGCTGCATGTTGCGGCGCATGCCGGTGGCGTGCTTAACGGTGAAGCCTTACTGCAGGGGGTTCTGCAGGCCGGTTTCCAGTTTGGCGAAATGAATATTTTCCATCGTCATCTGAACCCGGCGGGCAGCGGTCCGGTGCTGTTCAGCCTGGCGAATATGGTGAAACCCGGCTCCTTCAATCCGGATGAGATGTCTGATTTCTCCACGCCTGGCGTGTCGATCTTTATGATGGTGCCATCCTATGGCGACGCGCATCAGAACTTTAAGCTGATGCTGCAATCTGCCCAGCGTATTGCCGACGATGTCGGTGGCGTGGTGCTGGATGATGAGCGTCGCATGATGACGCCGCAGAAGCTGGAAACCTACAAGGCGCGTATTCGCGATGTCATCGACGCGAACGCCTGAAGACTGTTTGTTATTAATATCCCCCCAGAACCCCCGCTAGCCGGGGGTTTTTTATCTCCGATGGTGCGTTATGGAATCCATACAAGACAAAATCACCCATTTGCGAACCACGCTTGCTCATCATGAATACCTGTATCATGTGATGGATGCGCCGGAAGTGCCGGACGCAGAGTACGACCGCCTGATGGGCGAACTACGCGAGCTGGAACAGCAACATCCAGAACTGATTACCCCGGATTCGCCGACGCAACGTGTCGGCGCCGCGCCGCTCAGCGCCTTCGAGCAGGTGCGCCATGAAGTGCCGATGCTGTCGCTGGATAACGCCTTTGATGAGGCCACTTATCTGGCGTTTAACAAGCGGGTGCAGGATCGACTAAAAACCAGTGATGAAATTACCTTCTGTTGCGAGCTGAAACTCGATGGTCTGGCGGTCAGCCTGCTGTATGAAAATGGTCTGCTGGTGCGCGCCGCCACGCGCGGTGATGGCACCACTGGCGAAAATATTACCGCCAATGTGCGTACTATCCGCGCCATTCCGCTGCGTCTGCAGGGGGATAATATTCCGGCGCGCATTGAAGTGCGTGGCGAAGTATTTCTGCCACAGGCGGGTTTTGAAAAGCTGAATGACGAAGCGCGCCGTACCGGTAATAAGATTTTTGCTAACCCGCGTAATGCCGCGGCGGGATCGCTGCGTCAGCTCGATCCGCGTATCACCGCCAGACGTCCGCTGAGCTTCTTCTGCTACGGTTTTGGCCTGCTGGAAGGCGGCGAAATGCCTGCCAGTCACTGGCAGCGTTTGCAGCAGCTGAAAGCCTGGGGCCTGCCGGTCAGCGACCGTATCCGCCTGTGTCACAGCGCTGAAGAGGTGCTGGCGTTTTATCGTCAGGTTGAAGCTGAGCGTCCCAGCCTCGGCTTTGATATCGATGGGGTGGTGATTAAAGTCGACGATCAGCAGTTGCAGGAACAGCTGGGCTTTGTCGCCCGCGCGCCGCGCTGGGCGGTGGCGTTTAAGTTCCCGGCGCAGGAGCAGATGACCAGCGTACGCGACGTCGAGTTCCAGGTTGGCCGTACCGGCGCGATCACGCCGGTCGCGCGCCTCGAGCCGGTGCTGGTGGCGGGGGTGATGGTCAGCAATGCCACGTTGCATAATGCCGATGAGATTGAGCGTCTTGGTCTGCGCATCGGCGACCGCGTGGTGATCCGCCGCGCCGGTGATGTGATTCCGCAGGTTGTCGGAGTCGTGGAGTCTGAACGTCCTGACGATACGCGTGAAATCCTGTTCCCCAGTCATTGTCCGGTCTGCGGCTCAGATGTGGAGCGGGTTGAAGGTGAAGCGGTCACGCGCTGTACCGGCGGGCTGATTTGCGCTGCGCAGCGTAAAGAGGCGCTGAAACACTTTGTCTCCCGTCGTGCGCTGGATGTGGACGGTATGGGCGACAAGATTATCGATCAGCTGGTGGAGAAGGAGTATGTTAAAACGCCAGCCGATCTGTTCCGTCTGACGGCAGGCGTGCTGACCGGTCTGGATCGCATGGGACCCAAATCAGCGCAGAACATCGTCGATGCACTGAATAAAGCCAGGCACACCACGCTGGCGCGTTTTCTCTATGCGCTGGGCATTCGTGAAGTCGGCGAGGCCACAGCGGCGAATCTCGCCGCCCATTTTGGCACGCTGGAAAAGATTATGGATGCCGATCTGGACGCATTAATCGCAGTGCCGGATGTCGGCACGGTGGTCGCCAGCCATCTGCGCAACTTTATGGAAGAAGAGAGCAACCGTGAAGTGATCCGTCAGCTGGTCGAGGATAGCGGTATTCACTGGCCGGCGGTGGAAGTGGTGAATGTTGCGGAAATCGACAGCCCGTTTGCCGGTAAAACGGTGGTGCTGACCGGCTCACTGAATATTATGGCGCGTGATGATGCCAAAGCCAGATTAGTGGCGCTGGGGGCGAAAGTCAGCGGCAGCGTATCAAAGAAAACCGATCTGGTGATTGCCGGTGAAGCGGCAGGCTCTAAACTGGCGAAAGCGCAGGAGCTGGGCATTGAGGTGATTGACGAAGCCGAAATGATTCGTTTACTGGGTGATTAATATGGAAAAAGAGAACCTGATTGAGATTGCCAACAGCGTGATGCCATTTGGCAAATATAAGGGGCGGCGGCTAATTGATCTGCCGGAACCTTATCTGCTGTGGTTTGCCCGCAAGGATGAATTTCCTGCCGGGCACCTCGGCGAGCTGATGCAGCTGACGCTGGCGATTAAAATTGAGGGACTTGAAGGACTGGTGACGCCCTTAAAGCGTGACTGAAAAAAACGGCTCGTGTTCACGAGCCGTTTTTGTCTCACTTCTGCGATTCAACCACTGTTTTATTGCTGCTGGCCGCCAGCTTTTTCGCGGCTTCCGCTTCGCCTTTTTTCTTGTAGCGCTGGGCGATCATCGAACAGACCATTAACTGCACCTGGTGGAAAATCATCAGTGGCAGCACGATAATCCCCACGGCGGACGCCGGGAACAGAATATTGGCCATCGGCACGCCGTTCGCCAGACTCTTCTTCGAGCCGCAAAACAGAATGGTAATCTCATCGGCGCGATTAAAGCCAAACAGGCGTGCAGCCAGCAGGTTAATCGTCAGAATCACAAACAGCAGACCAAGGCTGACGGCGAGGATAAACAGCAGTGTGGTGACGCCGACGCGGTTCCAGATGCCATTAACCACGGCTTCACTGAAGGCGGAATAGACCACCAGCAGAATCGAAGTCTGGTCAGTCTTGCCGATTAAACCGCGATGTCTCTCCACCCAATCGGCAATCCAGCGGCGTGACAGATGACCGACGACAAATGGCAGCAGCAGTTGCAGCATAATGCTGCCGATTTGTTCTAAACCGTTGGTGGCGCTGTCACTGTGGACATTCATCACCAGACCAACCAGCAGCGGGGAGATAAACACCCCGAGCAGGCTGGAAGCCGATGCGCTGCAGATAGCGGCCGCGACGTTACCACCCGCCAGCGAGGTGAGGGCGATAGCCGACTGCACCGTGGCGGGCAGAATGCACAGATACATAAAGCCGGTATAGATATCTTCGCCGATGTTAACGGGATGCCACCAGGCAAACAGCAGGCCGACAATCGGGAACAGCACAAAGGTACTGAACATCACCCACAGATGCAGCCGCCAGTGGCTGCTACCGGCGATGATTTTCTCGCGCGACAGCTTGGCGCCGTGCATAAAGAACAGCAGCGCAATCGCTGCGGTAGTCAGCCAGTGGAAAAACACCACGAAATCGCCGCGCGCGGGCAGGAAACTGGCCAGCAGCACGGTGATAATCAGTTTTACCATTAGTGGATCGATTCTGAAAATGCCCATTATTAACGCCTGGTTAAATAAATATCCGGCTATTGTGCGCTGACCCGGTTTAGAAATAAAATTGATTTATTGAATTCATATATGAATAAAATCGATGAATTACACTATTCGCCAGCTTCGCGTGTTTGTCGCGGTTGCTCAGCACGGCAGTTTCAGTCAGGCCGGTCAGAGTATCGGTCTCAGTCAGTCAGCGGTCAGCCACAGTATTAAAGAGCTGGAGGCAGAGATGGGCATCCGCCTGCTGGACCGCACTACCCGTGAAGTGATGCTTACCGAAGCCGGTCAGCAACTTGCCTCGCGGGTGGAACGACTGCTGGAGGAGCTGAACACCACGCTGCTGGAAGTGCGCAGCTATGGCCAGCAGCGCAGCGGCACAGTGCGTGTCGCCGCCAGTCAGACCATCTCCGCGCATCTGATGCCGCAATGTCTTGCCGCCAGCCAGCAGGCTTATCCCGATATCAAAGTGATGCTACGCGACCGCCCGCAGCAGTGGGTTCTGCAAAGCGTGCGTAATGCGGAAGTGGATTTTGGCATTGTTATTGGCCCGCTACAGTCACCTGATTTTCAGTGTGAACCGATTCTTGCTGAGCCTTTTCTGCTGCTGTGTCGCCGTGATGACCCGCTGGCCAGCGCGCCAGAGATCGGCTGGGGCATGCTGAATGGCCGCACTATGGTTTTGCAGGATTATGCTTCAGGCAGCCGCCTGCTGATTGACGAAGCGCTGCGCGACCAGCAGGTAGAGGCGGAAATTGTCCAGGAAATTGGCCATCCGGCTACGCTGTTTCCGATGGTGGAAGCCGGGATTGGCATCAGTATCTTACCGGCGCTGGCGTTGCCGCTGCCGGAGGGCAGGCCACTGATGGTCAGGCGTATTCTGCCGGAAATTAATCGCACCCTGATGCTGATACGGCGTAAAAACCGTTCGTTATCGCCAGCGGCAGAAGCGATCTGGCAGGAAGTGCGTCAGCAGGCAGCCCTGCTGACGCGTCAGAGAGAAAATTCACCAGCGTTCTAGACGTAGACGTTCAGTGAATTGGTCGCGGTTGGACGGTTAACGCCATCCGCTTTAGGTGCTTCTGGTGGTGGCGTGGATTCAGTATCAGCCTGTGCTTTTTCTGCCTGCTTCTGTTGCAGCTGTGCAAGCTGCGCCTGCAACAGGGCAATTTGCGCTTCCAGCAACTGCTGCTGTTCCGCTTTTTGCTCAGTGGTGAGATCTGAAGAGGTCGCCAGATCTTTTACTTGCTGTGTAACCGTCTGGATCTGTTTGGTCAGCGCGGCGATTTGCGATGAAACACTGCTGCCGCCGCTGGAACTGCTACCACTGCTCTGACCGATGCCGGTGCTGGTGCTGATTGAGATAGTTGATGACATATTTTCCTCCGTTACAGTTCATCACTACGAGTATCGGAATGGGGAAGTCAAAGCTTGAGCGCTGAAAGTGTTAAAGTTTTGCAAGGAAGGCGTAAAGATGGGGCGGCGAAAACCGCCCCTGACACTAAGCAAAAAATGATCAGGCGGTTTTAAATACCCGAATAGCCTGAGAAAGCTGTTCGGCCTGCTCCTGCATCGACTGAGCCGCCGCCGCAGACTGATTCACTAACGCCGCATTCTGCTGCGTCACCTGATCCATCTGGGTAATTGCCATATTGATTTCATCAATGCCGGTGCTCTGTTCGGAACTGGCGATCGAAATCTCACCCATAATCGCCGTGACGCTTTTCACGCTGGCGAGCACTTCTTCCATGGTCGCGCCCGCTTTTGCAACCTGCTTGCCGCCTTCATCAACCTTAGCTACCGAATCTTCAATTAACTGCGCAATCTCTTTCGCAGCAGAAGCGGAGCGCTGCGCCAGGCTACGCACTTCCGAAGCCACTACGGCAAAGCCGCGTCCCTGTTCACCGGCGCGGGCAGCTTCCACCGCAGCGTTCAGCGCCAGAATATTGGTCTGGAAGGCAATGCCATCAATGACGCTGATGATATCGACGATTTTCTTCGAAGAACCATTAATCATATCCATGGTGCTGACCACCTGCTTCACCGCATCGCCGCTTTGCACCGCGACTTTCGATGCCTGCGCCGCCAGCTGATTGGCCTGACGGGCGTTATCGGCGTTCTGTTTCACGGTGGCGGTCATCTGTTCCATTGCTGAGGCTGTCTCTTCCAGAGAACTTGCCTGCTGCTCGGTACGGGAAGAGAGATCCATATTGCCCGCCGAAATTTCACCGGAGGCGTTGGCAATCAAATCGGTGCCGGAGCGCACTTCGGTGACAATCTGCAGCAGGTTGTCATTCATATTTTTCAGCGCCTGCATCAGCTGACCGGTCTCATCAGCAGAGGTGACGCGAATGGTGGTGCGCAGATCGCCCGCCGCCACGTTTTCGGCGATGCTGACGGCTTCACGCAGTGGACGAACAATTGAGCGCGTCAGGAAGAAGCCCAGCAGAACCGCAGCGATAATTGCCAGCGCAGAGAACACTAAGGTGATAGTGATGGCGGTTGAGGCGTCAGCAACGGCTTCGGTCCCTTCTGACTGCAATTGTGCCGATTGGGAATCAGCAAATTTCACCACGATATCCAGAAACGTATTTTGCACTGAGGTGATTTTTTTCAGTGCATACTGCGCTGCGACATCCGGATTACCCGCCTGGACCAGGGTCAGCAGCTCCGCCTTACCCTGTTCAAAAGCCTGTTCGGCATCTTTTACCGCCTGGATTTTCTTCTGACCAATCTCGGTGGTTTGCAGTTTTGAAATCTTCTCAATGGCGTCATTGGTCTGTTTGGTTGCGGCATTGAGCTGGGTAACACGGCTTACATTGTTTTCCGGTCTGGTCGTATCAATCACCATGCCACGTAAAAATTTGATCTGGTCATTGACGCCGTCGCGCACATCAAAGGCGAGGCGGACTTTGATGTAACGGTCATTCACAATGCTGTCAATCGCACTGTTGATATTGCCAATCTTTACGACTGCGGTGCCACTGACGATAATCAGCAGCAGTATCACTAAGCCGAATGCCGCGCCAAGGCGAACGCCGACCTTCATATTCTTCACAGATGCCATTACATGTTTCCCTCTGAATTTTATGCAGCACCGCGGATCGGCAGAAAACCGTTGATACGCGATAATTCGCTGTTTTTATAAATAAAATGCTAAACGGGTGTCGGGAGCATAAATTACGCTCGTCGAGGCTGTTACATCGGCAGGGGGGCGGAAAACTTGATGTGAATTTGTGATGAATGTCGCATTGGGCAGGGCATGCGAAGTTCTGCGGCACGGAAACAAAAAAAGCACCCAAAGGGTGCTTTTTTTCTGAATTTGGTGGGTCGTGCAGGATAACTCGGCCAAAGGCCTCGCCCTGCGGGCCGTTGCCGGAGGCAACGTTGTCTCGCATGCGCTCGACCCGAACCTGCAGCAGGTTCGAACCCCGCACGAATAAGTTGCTGAGCTCGGAAACAAAAAAAGCACCCAAAGGGTGCTTTTTTCTGAATTTGGTGGGTCGTGCAGGATTCGAACCTGCGACCAATTGATTAAAAGTCAACTGCTCTACCAACTGAGCTAACGACCCGAAATGGTGGGTGATGACGGGCTCGAACCGCCGACCCCCTCCGTGTAAAGGAGATGCTCTACCAACTGAGCTAATCACCCATTTCGTTACTGCTTTAGCAAGACACCTTCGTGCTGTTGAGTCATGGTGGGCGATGACGGGCTCGAACCGCCGACCCCCTCCGTGTAAAGGAGATGCTCTACCAACTGAGCTAATCGCCCATGTCTCAACTTTCCTGCTCCACTGCGGCCATCTTAGAGATGGTGGGTGATGACGGGCTCGAACCGCCGACCCCCTCCGTGTAAAGGAGATGCTCTACCAACTGAGCTAATCACCCCCGCTGTGTGGAGTCGCATTATAGGGATCCGGCGAAATGAGTCAACGCTTTTTAAAACGAAAATGATTGTTCGGCTTAAATTTAGTCAGGATGTCGCCGTTTTAAGCAAAACCTCTGTTTTCTTGCGCGATATTCCGCCATATCAATTCGACAGGCAAGGTAAGGCCGTTGAGGAATCGCTGTCAGATGATAGAATGCAGGCAATTAATAAAGCGCCAAATGAGTCACTTTTGTAATTTGTCAGCGCATTCGCGTAATAAGGCACCGTTTAATGAAAATCAAAACCCGTTTTGCCCCCAGCCCAACCGGCTATCTGCATGTTGGTGGCGCTCGTACCGCGCTCTATTCCTGGCTGTTTGCCCGTAATCAGGGCGGTGAGTTCGTTCTGCGTATCGAAGATACCGATCTGGAGCGCTCCACGCAGCAGGCTATCGACGCCATTATGGACGGTATGAACTGGTTGAGCCTCGACTGGGATGAGGGTCCGTACTATCAGACCAAACGTTTTGACCGCTATAACGCCGTGATTGATGAGATGCTCGACGCGGGCACCGCCTATAAATGCTACTGCTCGAAAGAGCGTCTGGAAGCACTGCGTGAAAACCAGATGGCCAATAACGAGAAGCCGCGCTATGACGGTCGTTGCCGTGACAGTCATGAGCATCATGCTGCGGATGAACCTTGCGTGGTGCGTTTCCGTAACCCGCAGGAAGGCTCGGTAATTTTTGACGATCAGATTCGTGGCCCGATTGAATTCAGCAATCAGGAGCTGGACGATCTGATTATCCGTCGTACCGACGGTGCGCCAACCTATAACTTCTGCGTGGTGATCGATGACTGGGATATGGAGATCACCCATGTGATCCGTGGTGAAGACCATATCAACAACACCCCACGTCAGATCAACATCCTGAAAGCGATTGGCGCACAGGTGCCGGTTTATGCCCACGTTTCGATGATCCTCGGCGACGACGGCAAAAAGCTCTCCAAACGCCACGGCGCGGTGGGTGTGATGCAGTATCGTGATGACGGCTATCTGCCGGAAGCGCTGCTGAACTATCTGGTGCGTCTGGGCTGGTCCCATGGCGATCAGGAGATTTTCAGCATTGCCGAGATGAAACAGCTGTTTGATCTTAACGCGGTAAGCAAATCGGCCAGCGCCTTTAATACCGAAAAATTGCAGTGGCTGAATCACCATTATATCAACTCACTGGCGCCGGAATATGTGGCTACCCATCTGCAATGGCATATTGAGCAGGAAAATATCGATACCCGCACCGGCCCGGAGCTGGCGCAGCTGGTTAAACTGCTGGGTGAGCGCTGTAAGACGCTGAAAGAGATGGCTGCGTCGTGCCGCTACTTCTATGAAGACTTTGAGCAGTTCGATGCCGACGCGGCGAAAAAGCATCTGCGTCCGGTAGCGCGTCAGCCGCTGGAAGTGGTGCGCGACAAACTGGCCGCTATCAGCGAATGGACGGCAGAGAATGTGCACCATGCGATTCAGGCGACCGCTGATGAACTGGAAGTGGGAATGGGCAAGGTCGGTATGCCGTTACGTGTTGCGGTAACTGGCGCCGGTCAGTCACCGGGTCTGGACGTCACCGTGCATGCTATCGGTAAGTCACGTTCTGTGGCGCGCATTGAACAGGCGCTGGCTTATATCGCGGAACGCGAAGCCCAGGCGTAATCGCGTTACTAATAAAACCCCGGAAACAGCAATGCTGCTTCCGGGGTTTTTTTTACCCTTCGCTAATACCCAGACGCTGCAAAATGCCCTGAATACCTTCGCGTACCAGCAATGCCGACAGTCTCGCCTGCTCTTCTGGCGTCATCTGTTGCAAAGAGGTGATTAATAAGCCTGGTAATGGATTCTGATTTACCACATAGGATGCAGCAGGTTCTGCGGCATGACGCGTGGATTTCAGAAACTCTTTTACCCGCTCATCAATATGAATCATCCGCGCTTTACCACCCTGAACTCCGGGCTTTGGCGCAGTGGTCCAGCTTTCTCGTTTAATCCATTTGTTGATGGTTTGACGGCTATAGCCCGTCACCTTAGCCAGCTCTTCAGGTGTTAACCAGTCCTTTTTCACGTTTCAGTCCCTGTAACGAATGTATTAGCAGAACATCTTACAATAATTCGGTAAAGGAATAACTAATGGATAAAAAAATGAGATCTGGCGCAAAAAAATTTGCCCTCTACCGGCGATAAAGGGCGGAGGAACTAGCGGGAGGCTTTAACGCTTTCTGTTGCAGAGCGGAAGGCGAGGAAGTAGGCCAGACCGACAAATACGGCGCCACCTACAGCATTACCGAGGAATACGGCGATAAAGTTTGGCAGATATTCAGCCCAGCTCAGGTAGCCAGCGAAAATCGCCGCCGGAATGATAAACATATTTGCTACCACGTGCTGGAAGCCAATCGCCACAAACGCCATCACCGGGAACCACATACCGAAGATTTTGCCGACCATATCTTTACTGGCGAAAGCCAGCCAGGTTGCCAGACACACCAGCCAGTTACAGCCGATGCCGGAAATAAACGCCTGAGTAAAGTCAGCGTTAACTTTAGCGGTAGCAATGGCGACGGTTTTTTTCAGGAACGCACCTTCAGTCATGCCCAGCATATGACCAAAGAACCAGGCGACGGCCAGACTGCCGATAAAGTTAGCGACGGTGACCCAGAACCAGTTACGCAGCACGCTAATACCGCTGATCTGGCGGGCAAACCAGGCAATTGGCATGGTCATCATATTACCGGTTAACAGCTCGCCACCGGCCAGAACTGTCAGAATGATCCCTACCGGGAACACCGCTGCGCCTAACAGGCCGCCGAATGAACCCCATTCTGCGGGGAGCTGATAGATAACATGGATATCCAGCAGAAAGCCGGTGGCGATAAAGGCGCCAGCCAGAAAGCCGAGGATCATTAAGGTAGAGACAGAAGCATGACTTTTGGCAACGCCCGCCTGGATGGCGATGGCGGCGATTTCTTTAGGTGTATGCAAGGACATAGTAGCTCTGGTGTAGTTAATTATAAAAAGCGGTTAATAAAAATAGCCAATATCCGGCGCTGGTATCCGCCAGGGTACGCAGGGCGCACAACTGGGGGGTATTGGTTAAATAATTAGCGGGCGAAGTTTTGCACGGTGAATTAACAAAAACAAGCGACTTTTTATGCCATTTTTAACCTGAGAGTAACATCCACTACCGGGATTGGTTGTAAGCAGGTAGTAAGCGGAGGAAATTCAGTCAATTCGTCGCAGGTTGACGCCTTTTTCAGCGATTGACCACAGAATACCAATTTGCCGTTGACACCCTGGTGGCGGTCTCATATTATGCCGTCCGTCGATACGACACTGTTTTTCGGTTTGGGGCTATAGCTCAGCTGGGAGAGCGCTTGCATGGCATGCAAGAGGTCAGCGGTTCGATCCCGCTTAGCTCCACCAAATCTATCCAGCAGATTTGGAACTGAAAAACGCATCTCTGTAGTGGGGGTATAGCTCAGCTGGGAGAGCGCTTGCATGGCATGCAAGAGGTCAGCGGTTCGATCCCGCTTATCTCCACCAAATCTTCTTTGATCTTTATCAGTTTACTTAATACCTTTCTCAAAATCTGCCATCGTGTTTTTTCATAGTGAGCTTAGATAGCCAACTCGAATGCTAATGACGTGCCAGCTGTTTTGAAATCTCGTTCAACAAACTTTCAGTGAAGTGCATTTCAGCACGATACCTCTTTAATGCTGCCTGTTGTGATGACAGTGCAGGCGATAAACAGGTTTTATGGCGGTCAGAATACTCATACACCCAGTGCAAGCCCAGCCAGCGTCTCAGATATCCCCCCGAAATGAAACAGTATTACTCTCCAGAATTTTAAATCACTCTGATTTTTTTCGTTACGCTAATCTTGTGAAACCTCATGCCGTTGTAGGTTTTTTCGCCGCTCAAGTTCAAGTTTATCGAGCAACACGCTGTTTTATATCAAATTTATATTGATGTGCTTGATGTTTAAGCAGTAACATCTGGTCAATCGTTACCGTATAAAGATGGGTAGCGCTCTCATTAAATTGGTGGCGGATAACACACATTGGCAAAGTATCAAATAGACTCAATCCAAAGTTGGGAACCCTTCGAGCACGGTGGAGTGTCGTACTCGCTTTCTCACCTCGACGTACACGAGATCACATACAAAGGTGAGAAGCAGGATTTCAGGTTTGTGGTGACTTACGGTCTTCACTGCTTCGCGAAGGATGTCACGGCTTTCAATATTCCGCTTGTCTATAAAGACGGGCGTGAGCAGCTGACCATTTGCATGGAGCGTTACGAAGCGTCAAAGCATATACGCCAGATTTTGGCTAATCTACCAGCGATGAAGTTATTCCAGACAACGGCAGAGAAGTTTTTTACGCTGGAAATGCTGAATAGTGCCACGGGGCAGATTGAGCCATATAAGATTTGCATAGCGTTTTATAAAGAGAAGCGTCTGCTACGGATGCACATCCTGTCAGCTTTTTTTGCCCGAACGGGTCCGGGGGCTCCGGGTGAAGTAATCCCGAATAACTCAGTTAGTTTTTTTAAAGTTGCGACTGACACCGCAGCTAGAAAAAAACATGCACGCGTGCCGAAAGAAGCCAACAACAGACACCAATAACGGCTATGCATTAAAGACCGGTGCACGGTATCAAATAATTAGCGGCTTGAGTACAGAGCGAACTGGGCACGGACAGGGGGGGCGGGGAGCGAGTAAGGGACATGGTAGTAAATACGTTTGATAAGGCCTAACCTAAAAAGTAGCGACCCCCTTTCGGGGGTCTCAGCCGCCTTTCGGCGGGTCAGGACACTTTACCGTCATGGACGAACCTGTTGCCAGGAAGTGGGATGCGATCTCGCTGCCGAAATCCCTGTAACCATCCGTTAAATAATTTTATATGCATTCCCGCAGATATTCAACTAAAGGTTGAATATACCCTAAAGACTAACTTTTTCCGTCTGTAAGCGTGCACGCCAGATGAAAGAGAAACTGGCTAAACTGGGCGTGCAGAGCTAAGAAATTCAGACAGGGCTGCAGAGCATGGACGAGGCTACTCAACCCGGTTATCTTATTCTCCCTATTGATGGTCATCACCGCAGCCGTTTTTTAACACCGGTGCCCAGGAATTCCCCCTTAGTTATGTATTTCCTGATCGCCTCAGCGCCATGCGGTTAATCAATTAATGAAAAAATTCTTCAAGGGATGGTTGCAGCGTCAGCTGAGATACTTTGCAGGCACATTTGTCCCCATTCTGCTGATCCTTATTTTTGGCATGCTGGCCGTAACCTGGTGGCCCGCTTTTGCCTGGCGTTCGACGGTTGCTTTTGCAGCATTAGCGTTTGCGGTCACTTTTTGGTTGATATAAACGCATACTTAATCTCTGCTACGCAGTAAGG
Organism: Winslowiella toletana; assembly: GCF_017875465.1. NCBI lineage: Bacteria > Pseudomonadati > Pseudomonadota > Gammaproteobacteria > Enterobacterales > Erwiniaceae > Winslowiella > Winslowiella toletana. Next base: position 1,030,871 of record NZ_JAGGMQ010000001.1, on the reverse strand, counting down.
CCGGATCTGCACCCGGCCTGCACTATTCAGGATATCCGTTCAGCACTCGCCTTTTGCGGCTGCGCCAGCACGGTAAAATCGTGTGTGCCATCGCGATCCAGCTGCGCAATCAACCCATACTCCCAGTCCAGATAAGCCTGCATGGCTGCGGCGGAGTTAGTGGTACCCTCATAAGGCCGACGATAACGGTCAGTGCGCGCCTGCAGCAACTGAGTTTCTCCGCTTTCCAGCGGCAATTCTGCTGCCCGCCACGCGGCATTGCCGCCGTTAAGCACCGACACCGGTTTGCCGGTAAGCGATTCCAGTTCCGCCACTGCGTAACGCGCCAGCAGGCTGCTGCCGCAGGTCACCACATAGCGCTGCGCCGGTGGCAGCGCTGCTGCGCCATGTTCGGTTAACAATGAACGCTGAAGCCAGGCGGCGCCGGGAATATGGCCATTCACGTAGTTAGCGCTGGCGGTAAAATCGAGCAGCTGCGTATTGCCCTGCTGTAGCCAGGCGGTGAGGGTTGCGGTGTCGATTTCAGTCAGTGCGGGCAGGGGCGGAACTGCCGGGATCCAGTTACCTGTGGCGCTAAAATCAGCCGCGGTCAGCCCGTCAAGCACATACACTTCCCAGCCCATCTGGGCCAGCCAGGAGGCGCTCAGATTGGCGCGCACACCCTCGGAATCAATCAGCACCACGCGTGCGCCGCGTACACTGGCGTAGTGGTCGGTCTCCTGCACCAGCTGACCGCCAGGTGCCGAACGACTGGCGGCAAAATGACCGGCGGCATATTCATCAGCATCGCGCACATCGAACAGATAAAGCGTGCGCGTATTTTGCTGCTGCCACTCTGCCAGCTGCGTTTTGCTGGCTCGCGCCACGCCTGCACGGTCGGCCACGCTACGCGCACTCTTCGCCGCCTGTAACCGGGCGGTTTCGCTGACATCGCTATAGCGACGACTCTGCCCGTGCTCCAGCGCCAGTCCCGCCAGCGTCCAGCCGATGGTGCCATTGCGCAGGGCATAGACCGGATTACGGATACCGGCGTTAACCAGCGACTGTGTGCCAATAATACTGCGGGTACGACCAGCACAGTTAACTATCACCGTGGTTAACGGCGACGGCGCCAAATCGCGCACGCGCAATACCAGTTCGGCCCCCGGCACGCTGATGCCTCGCGGAATACTCATGGTGTGATACTCATCGAAGCGTCGGCTGTCGAGTACCACCACATCCTTATTCTGTAGCAGCAGATCATTAACCTGTTCGGCGGAAAGCGATGGAGTATGGTTACGGCTTTCTACCAGCTCGCCAAAGGCTTTACTCGGTGAGTTAACATCAATAAACAGTTCGCCGCCGCTGTTGCGCCAGCCCGCCAGTCCGGCCTCCAGCAGCGCCACATCCTGATAGCCAATTGCGGAGAGACGCAGTGCCGCCACCTCCGCCAGCCCCTCGCCATTATCGTATAGCGTCACCGGTGTGCTCAGACGGGGGATGCGATTCAGTATTTCCAGCTCCAGCTTCGACAGCGCGATATTGGCGGCAAACAGCGGATGTCCGGTGGCGAAGGCGGCCTCTTCGCGCACATCAATCAGCGCCACTTCCTGGTGCTGACGTAGCGCCTGACGGATCTCACTGCTGCTGCGGGTTTGATAAGAGAAATTAGTCATGTGACAGATCCCAGATATTAGGCAAGTAACGGTTGCTATAACCGGAGATAAACGCTTTTTCGCTGCCGTCTTCGCGGTAAACGGCGCGCTGCACCGCGCCGATATTGGCGCCATAAACATGAATGCTGACAGAGGTGCGATCGTTAAACGCATTGCTGACGCGATGAATATCCTGCGTATTGGGTGATACCGATTCAACGTTGCCCGGCTCCAGGCGAACCGGCGCGCCAGCGGGCTGTAAGCCACTGGCATCGCGCTGATAGCTTTGCGAAATCTCCGCGCCGCGCAGCATGCCAATTAACCCCCAGACGCGGTGATCGTGTACCGGCGTCGACTGACCGGCTCCCCAGACAAAACTGACTACCGAGAAGCGCTGGCGCGCGTCGGCATGCAGCAGATATTGCTGATAGCGTGCGGGGTCGGGCAGGGTAAAAGCCTCATCCAGCCAGTCATCGTACTGGATCAGCTTTTGCAGCAACTGCGCGCCGCGCGGCAGAATCAGGCTTTCATCGCTGGTCTCATCCAGCAACTGCGCCAGCCCGCCAACAAAGTCACGCAGGCGGTGTGATTGCAGAATACTCATGGTGTCGTCGCTCCCGGTTGCTGTTTTGCTACCTGATTAGCCGCGCCAGCCAGGCTGTAATCGAAGGCCTGGCTAACGTCGACGGCTTTCGGTAACACCTGATATTTAAGGAAGAAGTCGGCGGATTTTTGCAGCGTAACCTCCAGCCGCTGATCAAAGTTAACCGGGCGGATCTGCGCATCGGCGATCCATTTTTCAGTGATCGCGGTGGGCATCTTCAGGCTTTTACCCAGCGTGGCGGCAAACTGCTGTGGATGCTGTCGCGCCCAGATTTGTGCTTTTGCCAGCCGCGCCAGCAGATCGCTGATTGCCGCACGTTTGGCCGGGTCGTTAATCGCCTCTTCGCGCGCCAGCGCATAGGAGTAGCCGGACATAATCCCTTTACCGCCGCCCTGCGGCACGCGCTGACTGCCATCGACCTGTATTGAGGTGGCGATATAGGGTTCCCACGGCGCCCAGGCGTCCACTGCGCCGGAGGCCAGCGCCGCGCGGCCATCCACCGGACCGAGGAAGCGCAGCGTGACATCCTTTTGCGTCAGTCCGGCGCGTTCCAGCAGGCCGAGGATCAGATAGTGTCCCCAGCCACCGCGATTAACCGCAATCTGCTTACCTTTCAGATCGCTCAGCTGCTTAATCCCGCTATCAGGTCGGGTTAACAGCGCAATACTGTCGGGATTATTCTGCCAGGCGCCAACCGCTTTTACCGGCGCGCCCGCGGCATAAACAAACAGAAACGGCAGATCGCCGGTAAAGCCGACATCCAGCGCACCGGCATTCAGCGCTTCCTGCACCGGTGCGCCGGAATCAAATGAGGAGAGTTTTAACTGATAAGGCAGATTATCCAGCTGGCCCGATGCCTTCAGCGCCACAAACCGATCACCTTTAACATCACCCAGACGCAGCGTCACCTGTCCGGCAGCCAGTGCGTTACTGGCGCTGATACTCAGCAAAATAGCCGCAACTATCGAGCCGATCTTCATCAGGCGCTCCTTGCACTAACGTGTCTGGCGTCCACTTTCTCCCGCGTCAGCGGTAGCAGCTCCTTGCCATATTCGATGGCGTCGTTCAGCGGATCAAAGCCGCGGATCAGAAAACTGTCGATACCAAGGTCATAGTACTCAAGCAGCGCGTCGGAAATCTGATCCGGCGTACCGACCAGCGCCGTTGAGTTATAGCCGCCGCTGACCAGTTTAGCGATGCCGGTCCACAGATGCTTATCGAGGCGGTCGCCCTGGTTCGCCGCCGCCAGCAGGCGCTGCGCCCCCACACTCTGCGGCTTCGGTTTACCAAAGCGGAAGTCGCTGGCTGCCAGCTGCTGGCGCGCGGTTTCGCGGATATATTCGGCGCGCTCCCAGGCCTCTTTTTCCGTGCTGCCGAGGATTGGGCGGAAGGAGATATTAAATTTAATCTGGCGGTTATATCTGGCGGCTGCGGCGCGCACCGTTTTCACCGTCTCGGCGGCGCCGGCCAGCGGCTCGCCCCATAACGCAAATACATCAGCGTGACGCGAGGCGACATCAATTGCTTCAGTGGACGAGCCGCCAAAGTAAACCGGCAGATGCGCCTGCTGTGGTTTGATGGCTGAAAACGCCTGCTCCGCCTGATAAAACGCTCCCTGATGATCGTAAGGGGTGTCGGACTCCAGACTCTGTTTCAGCACAGTAAGAAACTCATCGCTGCGTGCATAACGCTGCGCTTTATCGAGGTAATCGCCATCACGGCGCTGTTCGCTATCGCTGCCGCCGCTGATGATATGCACCGCCAGACGACCATCGGTCAGATTATCCAGCGTCGCCAGTTTGCGCGCCGCCAGTGTCGGGGAAACAAAACCGGGGCGGTGCGCCAGTAAAAACTTCAGGCGCGTAGTATGGGCGGCGGCATGGGCGGTAACCAGAAAACCGTCCGGTTGATCGGACCAGTAGCCTACCAGGATGCGGTCAAATCCCGCCTGCTCGTGGGCACGGGCGAAATCGGCAATATAGTTTTTATCGAACAGCGGGCCGCTGGCCGGAATGATTTCTGATGCCAGACGATGGCCAATCATGCCGAGAAACTGAATGCTCATAGGGGGTTCTCCGTGGTAGCGGCCGGAGAAAATCCGGCAGAGAACCCACCCTAAAGCTGATTTTAATATGTGTGAAATTCATTATTGTGCGTTACTAATATAAAAATTAGCTATTGTCTGCTGACGGCATCAAATCATATTCTGCCGCCATATCGCAGCCAAACTGCGCGAGCGCCGCCAGCTGGCTGGCAGGCAGCGTGCGTTGCACCAGCCACAGCTCGCTAAGCGGTGTGAAATCCCTCAGTTCCACCACCTTCAGCCGCAGCGACGCGGGGGCGCGATCCACCAGCATTCGCGGCATCATGCCCAGTCCGCGCCCGGCGGCAATCAGCGCCAGCTGCAAAGCACTGCCCTGTACTTCCATATTAAGCTGCAATGGCAAACCGCGATCGGCCAGTGCGCGGGTAATTGTCGCACGGAAACCGCAACCATCCGGGTTAAGGATCCAGCCGCGATCATAGCAGTCGGCCAGCGTCACAGGCAGCGGTTGTCCGTCGTCAGCGGCGACGATGGCCAGTTCAACTTTGCCCAGCGCTGTCACCAGCAGATTTTCCGGGAAAACTTTACTGGCGGGGAACAGCAGCAGGGCAGCATCAAGCTGTTCCTGTTGCAGCTGCTGCAACAGCTGATTACCCCAGCCGCTGCTGAGACGCGGCTGCAAATCGGGATAGCGCTGCTGTAGCCGCGCCAGCGCGGGCAGCATGCTGTCGTCGGCGAGGCTGTGCGGCATGCCGAGACGCAGCACGCCTTGCGGCGGCGTATCATCGGCTACCAGCTGTAACAGATTATCTACCTCGCTGACGATGCGCTGGCACTGCTGATAAACCTGCAAACCGACGGTGGTGGGGCGCAGCGGCCTGGTCTGCCGATCCAGCAGTACCACGCCAAGTGACTCTTCGAAATTCTGCACGCGACGCGTCACCGCGGGTTGGGTCAGTCCCAGTTTTGCCGCGGTTTGCAGCGTTGATTGCAGCTGGATCAGGGTAACAAAAGCCTGGAGGTCTTCGAGTTTCATAGCCTGTTTCGTCAGTCGGGAAAGTGTCAGCATAGAGCGGCGCGGGGGAGTTTAATATGATTTTTTAGCATGTTTATCCGGCATAAAATGCATTTAGATTATAACAAAACCTGTGGCAGGCTCGGGTTTCTCTTTTTAAGGCGCCGGACTGTGAGAAAATCCCTGATCACCTTATCTCTGTTACTGGTCACCCTGGCTGGCAGCTGCCATGCGGTGGAGGCAAAGGGCTTTGTTGATCTTAATGCGGTGAAGGGGGAATAAGCGGCAGATTTCCTTTCATTCTCAAGGTACTCTTTTCTTCGTTTCTGGCATAAAAGTGACCTGTCTATTAAATATTCCCCGCTGCTACTTCTGGTTTTTCTTGCTGGCTGTAAATCAGGTGACCCAAGGCCAAAAATTTATCCTGCCAAAGTCGTCGTCAGGGATAATGCTGTGTGCGTATTAGTTCCGGCCGAAAACGAGGAGTTTCTTGTTGCCCTGGAAGTGGAGGGGACTGGAGACGCTAAACGACTGCGAAAATATTTAACGGCTACCGAACAACCTGTTTATCTGTCGCAGAATCAATGTGTCCCGCTTTATGGTTATTGGTTTGAATCGGGCCATTCCTATGGCGTGTCAGCGCATTTAGAAACTCAGGCAAGTCAGCAGACAGGTAAACCGGCAAGGATTTTCACCACTTCATTTACCGTGTCGCAGCAGCATGACAAGCAGTTGCAGGTCAGTCCGATTAACTGAAGGGGCCAGGCTAAACCTGGCCCCTGCGGCTTACAGTACCAGACCGGCAATCGATGCTGACAGTACGCTTACCAGCGTTGAACCGTACAGCAGTTTCAGGCCAAAGCGGGAAACTACATTGCCCTGTTCTTCATGCAGACCTTTAATCGCACCGGCAACGATACCGATAGAAGAGAAGTTAGCAAATGAGACGAGGAATACCGACAGGATGCCTTCACCGCGTGGTGACAGCTGACCGGCGATTTTCTGCAGATCCATCATGGCGACAAACTCGTTAGAAACCAGTTTGGTGGCCATAATACTGCCGACCTGCAACGCTTCATGGGCCGGAACACCCATCACCCAGGCAAACGGGAAGAACACATAGCCGAGGATGCCCTGGAAGCTGATACCGAAAATGGCGGCAAACAGCGCATTAAGACCGGAAATCAGCGCGATAAAACCGATCAGCATCGCGGCAACGATAATCGCGACTTTGAAACCGGCCAGAATATATTCGCCCAGCATCTCAAAGAAGCTCTGGCCTTTATGCGCATTACTGAGCTGCAGATCTTCTTCATTGTCGACACGGTACGGGTTAATCAGCGACAGCACGATAAAGGTGCTGAACATGTTCAGGATCAGCGCGGCAACCACATACTTCGGCTGTAGCATAGTCATATAAGCGCCGACTATCGACATTGATACGGTCGACATTGCGGTGGCCGCCATGGTGTACATGCGACGCTGCGACATTTTGCCGAGAATATCCTTATAGGCGATAAAGTTTTCTGATTGTCCCAAAATCAGCGAGCTTACCGCATTAAAGGATTCCAGCTTGCCCATGCCGTTGATTTTCGACAGCACAGTACCGATCGCGCGAATAACTACCGGCAGAATGCGGAAGTGTTGCAGAATACCAATCAGCGCCGAGATAAACACGATAGGGCAGAGTACGTTCAGGAAGAAGAACGCCAGGCCTTTATCGTTCATGCCGCCAAAGACAAAGTTTGTCCCTTCTGCTGCATATTTGAGCAGTTTTTCAAATAGCTCCGAGAAGCCTTGTACAAATCCGAGGCCGATTTCCGAGTTCAGGAAGAACCAGGCAAGCAGAACCTCAATAACCAGTAGCTGTATGACAAAACGAACGCGGATGTTTTTGCGATCGCTGCTGACCAACAGGGCCAGTAACGCGACAACTCCCAGCGCCAAAGCAAAGTGCAGAATGCGGGACATGTGTGCTCCAAATTTGAGGCAGGTTATATTTCGCTGTGTATTCTATGTAACGACGCGCGCAAAAACGAGATCTTCGCCACATTATAATAATAACCTATTACAACTGTTGCTCAGAAAAGCCTGATGGATCACATCTTTCAGCGTTACGACCAGGCGTAACGACGGTTGTTAAGCGTAACGGTTTAACTTACAGTGAAATCAATTGCTCATTTTTTAGCTTTGGTTTATTGTCACTGGTGATATAGCAAAGGCTATACTTTATAGCGCTGGCTATCACAGCGATAACCATAATCGAATTCCATCACGCTTGAGGATCCTTATGCTGAGGTGAATCGAGCGTTTTCAGGCAAGGGTCACCACTATGTTAGAAAGCCGCACCGCGGACCGGGTAGCACGCGGAGCTCGCAGAGTGAAGCTGGCTCTGCTGGGACCGGCATTTATTGCCGCTATCGGCTATATCGATCCCGGCAACTTTGCCACCAATATTCAGGCTGGCGCGTCTTACGGCTATAAATTGCTGTGGGTGGTGGTGTGGGCCAATGTGATGGCGATGCTGATCCAGCTGATGTCGGCCAAACTGGGAATCGCCACCGGTAAGAATCTGGCGGAACATATTCGTGACCGCTTTCCGCGCCCGGCGGTATGGCTCTATTGGGTGCAGGCGGAAATTATCGCGATGGCGACCGACCTGGCGGAATTTATCGGCGCGGCGATTGGTTTTAAGCTGCTGCTGGGGGTCACCCTGTTGCAGGGCGCAGTGCTGACCGGTATCGCTACTTTCCTGATTCTGATGTTACAGAGTCGCGGGCAAAAGCCGCTGGAGCTGGTGATTGCCGGTCTGCTGCTGTTTGTGGCGGCAGCATATATCGTTGAGCTGTTCTTTTCCCAGCCGAAGATGGTCGATCTGCTGCAGGGCATGGCATTGCCGTCGTTGCCGACGTCGGATGCGGTCTTCCTTGCCGCCGGGGTGCTGGGCGCCACCATTATGCCGCACGTGATCTACCTGCACTCGGCGCTGACTCAGGTCGGGGATAAAGATTCACGTGCGCAGCGCTACTCTTCCACCAAACTGGATGTGGCGATCGCCATGACCATTGCCGGATTTGTTAACCTGGCGATGATGGCCACCGCCGCCGCCGCATTCCACTTTAGCGGCCATACCGGTATTGCCGACCTCGAGCAAGCTTATCTGACACTGGAACCGCTGCTGAGCCACGCGGCGGCGACAGTGTTTGGCCTGAGTCTGGTGGCGGCGGGTCTGTCATCTACCGTGGTCGGCACCCTCGCCGGTCAGGTGGTGATGCAGGGCTTTATCCGCTTCCATATTCCGCTATGGGTGCGGCGCGTGGTAACCATGCTGCCATCGTTTATCGTCATTATGGCGGGCTGGGATCCGACACGCATTCTGGTGATGAGCCAGGTGCTGCTCAGCTTTGGCATTGCGCTGGCGCTGGTGCCGCTGCTGTCCTTTACCGGTAATCGTGAGCTGATGGGCGATATGGTTAACTCGCGGCTGATGCAAAACGCCGGAAAACTGATTGTGCTGCTGGTGGTGGCGCTGAATCTCTACCTGCTGGTGGGGATGGCGTTAGGTTTGTAATCCATATTTTCCCCTGCTTCTGCTCATCTTAAAAAAGAGAACTATGCTATCTGAGTAAGCATGGTTCTCTTCACCGGGAGAGTCCCGTTCCCGGTGCCTCGCACGAAGATATAACGACAACATCAGGAAATGCAGTCTGCTATCTGCTTACAGGGGTTATTCCCAGCCGGATGGGGGCACAATGCCTTCATTAAACATGGCCATTAGCGTTTAAGGGAGGCGACCGTCCAATTGCGACACTGTGAGGTCTGCACCCATGAACCAACAACATTCAACCGAACCCGAACGTCGTAAGGTCTTAAAGAACATTGCGGTAGTCTCTGCACTGGCTGTCAGCGGCATCGCCGGGCTGACCTTGACCACCGTCTCTTTTGCTGCGGCAATGAGCAAAGAGCAGCGCGATAAAATGACACCCGACGAGGTCATCGCCCGTTTCCGTCAGGGAAACCAGCGCTTCCGCGAAGGCAAAATGTTAAAGCACGACTATCTGGCGCAGAAGCGCGAGAGCCGGGCCGGGCAATATCCGGTGGCGGTGATTTTAAGTTGTATTGACTCGCGTGCGCCGGCGGAGATTTTACTGGATGCCGGTATCGGTGAAACTTTTAATTCACGCGTCGCTGGCAATATCGAAAATGAGGATATTCTCGGCAGTATGGAGTTTGCCTGTGCCGTTGCGGGCGCCAGACTGGTGCTGGTGATGGGGCATACATCCTGTGGTGCGGTGAAAGGGGCAATTAATAATGCAGAACTGGGCAATCTCACCGGCCTGCTTAGTAAAATTAAACCTGCGATTGCCAGAACCGCCTATAAGGGAAAAAGAAGCGGCGACAATTATGATTTCGTCGATGCGGTGGCAAAAACCAATGTGCAAATCACCGTCGACAATATCCGCCAGCACAGTGCGGTACTGAAGAAACTGGAAACTGAGGGCAAAATAAAAATTGTCGGCAGCATGTACCATCTGGATGGCGGACGCGTGGAATTTTTATAGCCAGGCTCTGGCTCTGCGCAAAAAAGGCAGGAACCACAGTTCCTGCCTTTTCGCTTAATGGTCGTGGCGGTGATGATGTTCCCAGTCGCGACGTTCATGGCGGCGATCGCGCTGATGATGCTTCCATTCACGATCGCGTTCATGAGCGCGCCGGCGTTCCCATTCATGGTGGCGTCGCCACTCTTCGTGGCGCCACCAGCGCCCCTCATTGTAACGATAATTATTGCGCCACCAGCGATCGTTACGCCAGCGGCCACCATCCCAGTACTGACCGCGGTTATCGCGATCGCCCAGATGCAGGGTAACACCAGGGGCTAAATTGATTTCGGCGCTATTGGCTTGTGCTGTGTGAAGAGCCAAAGGCGATAAGCTTGCCAGCAAGGCGGCAAAAATAATGGCACGTTTCATATTATCTCCTTATCAACGACTGACCGCATCGTTGTGTCAGGCAAGACTATCGGCAGCGCGGGCGGTTAGCATTATGTCTGATTCTGAAAAGAGTAAGGAAAGTCTGATTTGAGAATTATCTGGCGGGAAAGCCCGCCATCGTCGATGGCGGGTAAACGGTTACATTAAGATGGCGTCAATCTGTTGCAGCTCTGCATCGCTAAAGTGACGATTGGCCAGCATACCGACCGCATCATCAATCTGACTGGTTTTACTGGCGCCAATTAATACCGAGGTGACGCGGTCGCCGCGTAATACCCATGCCAGCGCCATTTGGGACAGTTTCTGACCGCGTTCGCTGGCCAGCTGATTCAGCTGACGCACTTTCGCCATCTTCTCTTCAGTCAGCTGGTCGCTGTTCAGGAAGCGGCTGCCGCTGGCGGCGCGCGAGTCCTCAGGTACGCCCTGTAAATAGCGATCGGTCAGCACACCACCCGCCAGGGGCGAGAAAGCGATACTGCCAACGCCACCCTGCTGCAGCACATCCAGCAGACCGGCTTCTGGCGAGCGTTCCAGCATTGAATATTTCGGCTGGTGAATCAGGCACGGCGTGCCGAGATCGCGCAGAATGGCAATCGCCTGTTCCGCCATTTCTGCCGGGTAGTTAGATATCGCCACATACAGTGCTTTACCCTGACGCACCAGATGATCCAGCGCTGCCATGGTCTCTTCCAGCGGTGTTTCCGGATCCGGGCGGTGATGATAGAAGATATCGACGTATTCCAGCCCCATCCGCTTCAGGCTCTGATCAAGGCTGGAAATCAGATACTTACGCGAACCCCAGTCACCATACGGCCCCTCCCACATGGTGTAGCCCGCTTTCGACGAGATAACTAACTCATCGCGATACGGACGGAAGTCTTCACGCAGGATACGGCCAAAATTCTCTTCCGCCGAACCCGGCGGTGGGCCGTAGTTATTGGCGAGGTCGAAATGGGTAATGCCACGATCAAAAGCGTGGCGCAGCAGATTACGACTGTTATCCACCAGCGTGGTGTCGCCAAAGTTATGCCATAAACCGAGAGAAACTGCCGGAAGTTTCAGGCCACTGCGTCCACAGCGGCGATATTCCATCTGCTGATAGCGCCCGGCATCGGGAAGATAGTGCATGTTTTAATCCTGCTTATTGAGGGTCAGTAACCGATACAGCATAGCAGTGTATGCGTTTACACTAACTGGATCCGCGCGGGGGATCGCAACTTACAGATTTTTCCGGCGATGATGAATTCAGAAAGATGCCGCTGTGCAGAAGGCCGCTGTACCGTTAAGGTATACACCTTTAAAGCTGGCAGTTTTGACTACACGCTCACCTTTATTCCCGGTGAGCGTTGTCGTTTTATCGGGGGAAATTTATAGTGGTACACATTGACTCAAACGGAGCAGCAGAATAATGACCAAATATGCTTTGGTAGGTGATGTTGGTGGCACCAACGCGCGCCTTGCCCTGTGCGAACTGGAGACCGGCAGCGTTTCACAGGCTAAGACTTTCCCGACATCAGAATATGCCAACCTTGAAGCAGTGATTCGGGTCTATCTTGATGAGCAGAAGCAGGATATCAAAGACGGCTGCATCGCTATTGCCTGCCCGGTCACCGAAGACTGGGTTGAAATGACCAACCATGACTGGGCATTTTCCATTAAACAGATGAAGGCCAATCTGGGTCTGCAACATCTGGAAGTGATCAACGATTTTACCGCAGTATCAATGGCTATCCCGATGCTGACCGCGGCGGATGTCATTCAGTTTGGCGGTAAAGCGGCGATCAAAGATCGTCCGATTGCGGTCTATGGCGCCGGAACCGGGCTGGGCGTGGCGCATTTAGTGCATGTCGATCAGCGCTGGGTCAGCCTGCCAGGTGAAGGCGGTCATGTTGATTTTGCGCCAAACAGCGAAGAAGAAGATCTGATTCTGGAAATTCTGCGTCCGGAACTGGGGCACGTCTCCGCCGAGCGTCTGCTCTCCGGGATGGGGCTGGTCAATCTCTATCGGGCGATTGTTAAATCAGATGACCGTGTACCAGAAAACCTGAAGCCGCGTGATGTCAGTGAACGCGCACTGGCAGACAGCTGCATCGACTGTCGTCGTGCGTTGTCGCTGTTCTGTGTGATTATGGGGCGTTTTGGCGGCAACCTGGCGCTGACGCTCGGCACCTTTGGCGGCGTGTATATTGCCGGTGGCATCGTGCCACGTTTCCTTGAGTTCTTTAAAGCTTCCGGATTCCGTGCGGCGTTTGAAGATAAAGGTCGTTTTAAAGATTATGTATCAGAAATTCCGGTCTATATGATCACCCACGATCAACCGGGCCTGCTGGGTGCTGGCGCTCATCTGCGTCAGAAACTGGGCCGCGTAATTTAAACCGCCAGACGCCTTCTCCGCGTAGCGGGGAGGGCGTTGCTTCGGTTATAATCGCATTAACTGCCTGAATTCCTTTACCTTACTCCGGCTAACCGGCACCTGAAAATCCAGATCGCGCAGCTTCAGGATATAGGTGTTGTTAAACCAGGGTTCAATCTCGCGGATCTTACTCAGATTAACGCACCATGAGCGGTGACAGCGGAAGAAATACTCCTCCGGCAGGCGGCTGCAAAATTCAGTGATATTCATCGACATCACATACTCTTCGCGACGCGTATAAACAAAGGTCATTTTTTCATGCGCTTCGGCATAATAGATATCATCAATATCGGTGACGATAATCCGCTCATCTTTCTCTAAATTAATGGTCATCGCGGCATTGCGCGGCGCATGAGCGCCAGCGGTTTGCGCCTGCTGGATCTGCTGGTGGCTGCTCTCCAGCTTATGCAACATGGTGACAATCCGTGACTCATGATACGGCTTCAGAATGTAGTCAAATGCTTCCAGCTCGAAGGCTTCCACCGCATGCTCTTTATACGCGGTGATAAACACAATCAGCGGCTTATGGGCAAACTTACTGATATTCTGCGCCAGCAGCACGCCATCCAGCGACGGAATATTAATATCGAGAAAGATAACGTCGACCTGATGATTTTGCAGGTATTTCAGCACGTCGAGGCCATCATCAAAGCTGGCGGCAATCTTTATCTGGCTATGTTGTTGAATCAGCCAGCTCAGCTCTTGCTGCGCCAGAAACTCATCTTCAACAATAATCGCATTCACAGGCATTTCCCCGATAGCGGCGGTCGGTCAGACCGAAAGTGAGACATTATTCTCAGGCAGTGAACTGCCATTTTTACTGATATAGAAGGCAATTTCGGTGCCAGGATTAAGACGATAGATCTGTAACCCTTCGCCATATAACAGGCGTACGCGGTGATGCACATTCAGCAGGCCGATTTTATTGCCGGGCATTTCATTATTTTCCACCCGCGCGATCACTTCATCACTGATACCGTTGCCGGTATCGCGTACCGAGATACGCACCCGGTCGCCTTGATCCTGTACCGCCAGCACCACCACCCCTTTACCACGACAGGGCTGGATGCCATGCACAATAGCGTTTTCCACTAATGGCTGAATCAACAGGCTGGGGACTTTGCAGGCGACATCTTCGTCAATCTCGTAAATCACCGTCAGCTTATCGCCAAAACGCGCCTGCTCGATGGCGATATAATCTTTCACCTGATACAGCTCTTTTTTAATGTCGATCGCATCGTCGTCGTTCAGCTCAAGGTTATAACGCAGATAGCGCGACAGGTTAATCACCAGCTGCCGTGCAGTGTCCGGATTCAGGCGAATCGACGCCGAGATGGCGTTCAGCGCATTAAACAGAAAGTGGGGGTTAATTTTGCTTTGCAGCGCGCGCAGCTCGGCTTTATTCGCCATCTCGCGCAGCTGTTCGGCACGCGAGACTTCCAGCTGGGTAGAGATAATCTGCGACAGTCCCACCGCCATCTCTTTTAGCGACCAGGTGATACGGTGCGCATGGCGATAGTAAATTTTTAGCGTGCCGGTTACTTCGCCCTGCTCGCGCAGCGGAATCACGATCATGGAGTGAATTTCCGGGGTACGATGGGCCTCATCATTATTTTTAATGATGATTTTGCCGCTGGAGATCGCCAGCGCAGTGGTCGGGCTGATGCCATCGTCGCCGTCGCGATAGTTATGTTCACCAAACCCCACGTAGGCGAGGATCTGGTTTTTATTGGTCATTGCCACGGCATCTGCATCGATATCACTGCGAATAATATCGCACACTTTACGCAACGACTGGCTGTTGACCTGGCGAAACAGCGGCAGGGTTTTGTTAGCGATATCCAGTGCCAGCTTGGCCTGGCGTGCGGCAATCGCCTCTTTTTCTCCTTCGACGCTCTGCACCAGCAGTACGATTAAGCCGATGCATACTGCACCGAGGATCATAGGAATGGCAATTTCTGAGACAATCGCCAGTCCCAGCGATTTAGGTTCCGCCCATACCACAATCAACAGCATGGTCAGCGATTCACACAGCATGCCGCCGAAGATGCCGACGCTCCACTGTTTATCTTTCGCCACTTTAAGATTGATCCAGCCGGAGATAAAACCGGCGGCAATACTGGTAATTAAGCAGGGTACTGAGGTGACGCCATCGATATCGATCAGAAAGCGGTGTACGCCGGCAATCACGCCGGTAGCGATACCGACCCAGGGGCCAAACAGAATACCGCCGGACATCACAGCGATCACCCGCACATTGACCAGCGAGCCATCGACATTGATACCGGTCCAGGTACTGAACAGGGCAAAGAGCGAGAAGATGGCGGTGACCGCAATCAGCTCCTGACGCGAATGCTCATCTTTTTGCAGTAACTGACGAAACTGACGGGTACGGGTCATAAAGAACAGGCTGATAAGCATCAGCGCCGCGCGGTCAAAAACCGCCAGCAGCATATCGAAAATGGATTGCACAGGCATCCCGCAAGGCTAAGGCTGAAGTCCCAATAATAAGGAAACTAACGGTAATGTGCCAGCAAGCACGCAGAAGTGTGGCGGAAAGGCGGTTTAGATCAATTTTGCCCGTAGGGGCGGCGTTTTCGCCGCCCGTGGCTACCTTATCCGCGCAGTTGTGATTTACCCAATGCCGTCAGCACCCCTTCTCCGGCACGGCCAGCAAAATCCACCTCGAAATCATCGGCGGCAAAATCCGGCGGCGAGCGGCCTTCAACAAATGCTGGCCACTGGCGTTGCAGATAAGCCGCATTTTTCTCACACCATGGCGCGGCGGCGATATACATCACATTGCTGTCGAACTCACCCTGATGCTCATTCTCCACTGCATGAATCACATCACAGTGCCAGAAAACGGTGTCACCCGGCTCCATATCAGGAATTGAGGAAATCCTACTCACTAAAAGGGGATGCCATTTTTCGCTGACCGAAAGCGCGCGTCCCGGCGCGGCGCCGCACAGATCGTCTTCGGCGACATCGTCCTGCAACGCGCGCAGCAGAATATAGGCCATCGCGTTGGCCACCGGCAGCAGACGCAGGGTGCCGCCATTTTTGCGCTGCGGTGTCAGCGCGGTCCAGCCCTGAAAGGTGCGGAACATTGAGCAGACAGCAGGGGACGGGAATTCGCGTACTTCAGTGCGCTTTTCGGCATCAAACGGGTTGTACTGCTGCCAGTTGCCGTTAAAAATCTGGCGATAAACATAACGGAAATTCTCATCCAGCCAGCGCTCAATCGAGCCGCCATCAACATGCGGCGACAGTCCGAGGGAGCTGGAGTGGGGTGGACGGCGACGGGTGCGATCGGCATAAGTCACCACCCGCTGCGGGTCAAAATGCTGCACACCGTGGCTTTCACTCAGCCACAAGGCGTTAAGAAACACCTGTACTGCATTCATCCGCGCGTCCTGGCGCGCTTCCACCTGCGGGCTCGACCAGTAGATGCCGTAGATTTGCGGTTTAGCGGCCTGCAGATCGCCAAAGTAGTTATCCTCCGCCGCATGTTTCAGGCGCTCAACGAAGTTATTGCTTTGCAGATAATCGCCCACTTGCTGATTCCACTGACTGGCGCGCTGCCGGGGAAAGACGCCGCGCACAGTACAGCAACCGCGCTGACGAATCTGTTGTTTTTGCTGGACGCTGATGCGACCCTGAATAATGTCTTCAGCCTCCAGCTGTGGCACCGGATGCTCGCCGCTGGCCTGCGCGTTGTGCAGGGCGTTAATCTGCTGTTGCATATCCGCTTCAACCTGGCGGAACACTGCACGGTAATCGGGTAACTCGCGGCGTAGTTTAGTTTTTATCGCGCGGATGGCCGCAGGGATATCGTCGATATGCAGAGATGACATAAGATGTTCTCCAGTTATTGGCAGGGTAAGAAGAGTGTTGTTATATACGGCTCAGTTCCGCGTTTATCACAACGCAAAAAAGCGGAATTAAACAGGGCTGGGTTTAAAATGAAACTTCCCGTTTTAGAGAGAGTGATATGCATCTGACAACCGAGCGGCTGCGGCTAAGCAAATTGCAGCCGGAAGACTGGCAACTGTTTCAGGCGGTGCATAACGATCGGGCGATTATGCGCTGGATCGGCGCGATTCCGACCGTGAGTGATGTGCATCAGCGCTTTAACGAGCGTCTCGCCCCCTGGCAAACCACCAGTTACCATATGCTGTGCCTGGTGATTCGTTTGCAGGCGAGCGGTGAAGCGGTGGGGATGCTCGGCGCCAACCCGTCATGGCTGCCGCATCGTCAGGTGGAAGTCGGCTACTCGCTGCTGACCGCGCACTGGGGCCACGGCTACGCCAGTGAAGCGCTGGCGGCGCTCTGTCAGTTTCTCAGCAACGAGTGTGAGTTTCATAAACTCACCGCCTCGGTGGTGGAGGGCAACTGGGCGTCACGCCGGGTGCTGGAGAAAAATGGTTTTCTGCTGGAAGGCACACTACGGGATAATTATCTGTTACGTGAGCAGTGGGTAAACGATTGGGTATTCGGCCGGCTGAATAACGTCAGTTAAAAAAATTTTATCCTGCCTCTCGACAGGCCGGGAAAGAGTGCGATATGTTCAATCCTCGACCACCACAGTGGTCAGCGTCGCTCGGACGGTCCGGGCGCTTACGTAAATCAGAGGATGCTATGGCTGACAACAGCTCAACTCGCCGTTTTTCCCGTATTGAACGCCTTCCCCCCTATGTTTTTAACATCACTGCTGAACTGAAAATGGCTGCGCGTCGGCGCGGCGAAGATATTATCGATTTCAGTATGGGCAATCCGGATGGCCCCACGCCGCCGCATATCGTGGAAAAACTCTGTACTGTCGCCCAGCGCGAAGATACCCATGGTTATTCAACCTCACGCGGTATTCCGCGTTTACGTCGCGCGATCTCACGCTGGTACGCCGATCGTTATCAGGTGGATATCGATCCTGAATCAGAAGCAATTGTCACCATCGGGTCCAAAGAGGGGCTGGCGCACCTGATGCTGGCGACGCTGGATCATGGCGATACGGTGCTGGTGCCCAATCCCAGCTATCCGATCCATATCTATGGCGCAGTGATTGCCGGTGCGCAGGTGCGTTCGGTGCCGCTGGTGGAAGGCGTCGACTTCTTTAATGAGCTGGAGCGCGCAATCCGCGAAAGCTATCCAAAACCGAAAATGATGGTTCTTGGTTTTCCGTCCAACCCGACGGCGCAGTGCGTTGAACTGGACTTTTTCGAGCGTGTGATTGCGCTGGCGAAACAGTACAACGTGCTGGTGATCCACGATCTGGCGTATGCTGATATTGTCTACGACGGCTGGAAAGCCCCATCGATTATGCAGGTGCCGGGTGCGCGTGATGTGGCGGTGGAGTTCTTTACCCTGTCGAAAAGCTACAATATGGCGGGCTGGCGTATCGGCTTTATGGTCGGTAACAAAGAACTGGTTAATGCGCTGGCGCGAATTAAAAGCTATCACGATTACGGCACGTTCACCCCGCTGCAGGTGGCGGCGATTGCTGCGCTGGAAGGCGATCAGCAGTGCGTGCGTGATATTGCCGAACAGTATAAGCGGCGGCGCGATGTGCTGGTGAAAGGTCTGCACGAAGCAGGCTGGATGGTGGAATTGCCGAAAGCATCAATGTATGTCTGGGCGAAAATTCCCGATCACTATGCGCACTCAGGTTCGCTGGAGTTTGCCAAACATATGCTGCAGGAAGCGAAAGTGTGCGTCTCGCCAGGTATTGGTTTTGGCGATTATGGTGATACCCATGTGCGCTTTGCGCTGATTGAAAACAGCGATCGCATTCGTCAGGCGGTAAGAGGGATTAAAGCGATGTTCCGCGCCGACGGTATTCTGCCGGGAACGGTGAACAGTGCGGAAAATCAGGCTATCTGAAACATTCCCGGGGAGCCGTTTTCGGCTCCCGTTGACACGGGCGGCGAGAACGCCGCCACTGCAAGGTAATGGAGGCTTAATGCCGCCTTTAAACCATCAGCACAAAGGTGCCAACCCAGATCAACAGGAAGAAAGAGATTCCCATTAAAGCGTATTTCACCAGATAACTCCTCTGATCGGCTGCGACAACGGCGATCCCAGACCTGCGCAACACAAACAGAACGGGAGTGAAAGATGTGCTTATTAAGGTGCATCACGCTTTCATCCCGGGTCGCTCCAGGTAACCCGAAGCAGGATCGCGACTAATCTACGCTGAAAGCTCAGCAAAATAAACAGACTTATTCTGCGACACTCTTCACGTTTAATTAACCAGAATATGCGGTACGACTGACATGCCGACGCGCAGGCGTGGAAGGTCCGGCTGGCCGGGTTCCAGCACGATTTTCACCGGCAGGCGCTGAACCACTTTGGTGAAGTTACCGGTGGCGTTATCCGCGGTAATTGCCGAGAACGTGCTGCCGGTGGCGGGCGCTACACTGTCAACATGGCCACGGAACTCCGCGCCGGGCAGGGCATCGACAGTAATGCTGACCGGCAGGCCGCTATGAACATTCGCCAGCTGGGTTTCGAGGAAGTTAGCGATCACATAGCTTTGCTGTAACGGCACCACCGCCAGTAAGCGGGTGCCCGCGGAAACAAATGCGCCCTGACGGACTGCGCGCTGACCCACTGTGCCATTCACCGGTGCGGTGATGCGGGTGTAGGAGAGGTTCAGCTGCGCCTGATCGACGCTGGCCTGAGCCGCGGCAATATCCGCATGCGCCTGTTTGATGCTGGCCTGCAAAATTCCCACTTCTTTATCGGCGGCCACCACTGCGGCCTGATCCTGCTGCACCTGAGCGGCGGCGGAACGCATGGTGGAGCTGGCTTTCTGCTGTTCGTCAGCCGTCGCGGTACCGGTGGTTAACAGACGGCGATAGCGATCGGCATTCTGACCGGCGTAGCTCAGGGTTGCCTGGCTTGAGGTCACCGCTGCGCGCTTCTGATTAATTACCGCCTGCTGCTGTTCCAGCTGGGCTTCAATGCTGGTGAGCCTGGCGTTGCTGATTTGCAGGTTCGCCTCGGCGGTTTCCAGCGCGACCCGATAGTCACGATCGTCGAGCGTTGCCAGCAGATCGCCCGCTTTGACCTGCTGGTTATCGCTGACGTTAACGCTGGCGATATAGCCAGCGATCTTTGGCGCCACCAGCGTGTAATCGGCAGTGATATAAGCATCATTGGTGCGATAGTTATTGCGATGCAGCGTGGACCAGGTAAACAGCGCCATCGTCAGCAGAATGACCAGCAACAGAGCCAGCAGCAGAGTTCGTTTTGCAGGTGTGAAACGCATAATCATTTTCCCGGGGTGTGCGTGACAGGTTGAATAAGGGTTTGTGGCGGCCAGACGCGTTTTGGCAGCCAGGCGGTAAGCAGTACCAACAGGATGGCAAAACTAATCAGCATCAGATAGCTGTCACTGATGCTCAGTACCATCGCCTGATGTTTCACCAGCGTGGCGAAGTGGCCAATATTTTCACTGGAACTGATACTGCCATCGGGCAGCAGCGGCGCTGATGCGCTGGCAGTGGCTGATGACTCGGCGCTCATTAGCCAGGCGCGACTGGCGGCCTGATCGAGCAGGTT
The DNA here is from genome assembly GCF_017875465.1 of Winslowiella toletana. NCBI lineage: Bacteria > Pseudomonadati > Pseudomonadota > Gammaproteobacteria > Enterobacterales > Erwiniaceae > Winslowiella > Winslowiella toletana. Next base: position 1,010,607 of record NZ_JAGGMQ010000001.1, on the reverse strand, counting down.
ATGTGAGTGGATTTTCTCGCGGTGGCTAAGGAAGCACTCCACCAGCGTGCCGGCTGCGACACTGGAGAAACCACGTACGGTATTAAACATCGCTGAAGCAAAAGGGCCTTCTGGCGGCAACACCACGCTGGTGGCGCTCATCAGCACCGGAATAATCATCATCGGCTGACCAAAAGCCTGCATCATCTGGATTAGCCAGAAATTTTCCCGCGCCCAGTCGCTGGTCAGCTGCGCGCCCATCAGACAGGAGCCTGCCATCAGTGCGGCGCCACAGGTCAGTACCCAGCGACAGTCAATCCAGCGCAGATTTAGCAGCGCGGCAATCAGCGGGGCAATAATCAGCTGTGGCAGGCCGATGGTCAGCGCCAGTGGCGCAAACTGCAGGGTGCGGAATCCCTCCACCTGGGCGAAATAAGCGGAAGGCAGCGCCGAACCGGAAAGCGCCACGGTCAGTACCCCGGCCAGCACCAGTAAGCCGTGCGCCAGATTTTTACGCGCCAGCATCTGTAAACGGAACAGCGGCAGCGGATGGAACCATTCATTAATCAGAAACACTATCAGCAGGGCGCAGGCGCTCAGCAGCATGGCGCTGATTAATGGTGAGTTAAACCAGTCAAGTCGTTCGCCCTGCACCAGCGCCATCACCAGCAGCGCCATACCGCTACAACCGGTCAGCATACCAAACAGGTCGATCTGCTTAAGACGTTCAAAGCGGGTGGGATCCTGTGGCAGTCCCCAGCTAATCAGCACCGCAGCGATCAGCATCGGTGGCAGCACCTGCCAGAAAACAAACTGCCAGCCAACCGCATCGGTCCAGAATGACGCCAGTGAAGCGGCCATATTGGGGCCGAAGGTCGCGGTTAAGGCATAGGCGCTTAAACCAAACAGTTTGATCGGCGGCGGCAGAAAGCGCAGGGCGACGGTCATCAGCATCGGCGGCAACGCACCGCCAAAAATCCCCTGTAGCGTCCGCAGAGCTATAAACAGCGGCAGGTCAGTGGCAAACGGCAGCAGTGCGCCAGTCAGCGCAAAGCCAGTTGCCACGCCGACGGTAAAACGTCGTAGCGACAGGGTCACGGCAAACCAGGGGGCAATCATCATTGCCGCGACTTCGGCTGCCTGATATACCGCAATAATCCAGCTGCCCTGGTCAAAGCCGATGCCGAGTGCTGTACGCACGTCCGCCAGCGCGATATCAGTAACGCGATCGTTTAAACCCGAGGTGAGCGCTGCGATCAGCACCCCGACTAAACCCAGCGCCAGGCGCAGAGTAAAAGGATGGGGGACCGGAGCCGCAGCGGGCTGGCCGTTCATAGCAGATGCTCCATAATAAATTCTTATATTTGATGCACTGTATTGCGATGTGATACAGCGACGCGCATATTACATCGCGGTTTAATGTATTGCAATGTGGTACAGGCTGTAAAAAGTGCGCAATTAGCGTTAAAATAATCGCGCCCCGAACAAGGAAGAGAACATCATGTCCGACAACCCTCAACGCAGTGACGATGACAAGGCGGGTGGCATTCAGGTCATTACGCGTGCGGCGAAAATCCTCAATGTTTTAGGTGAGCAGCCCAATGGCATGAGCCTTGGCGAGATCGCCCATGCGGTGGATTTGCCGCGTTCTACGGTACAACGCATCGTCGCGGCGCTGGATTCAGTACAGATGATCCGTATTCAGGGAGCAGGCGGCGTACGTCTTGGACCGGCGCTGCTGCGTTTAATCTCTGGCGTACATACTGACGTGGTGGATATTGCGCGGCCTAATTTGCAGGCGTTATCTGATGCGACCGGTGAGACGGTGGCATTATCGCGAGCCAGTGGGACTCAGCTGGCGATTGTGCATTATGTGGTCGCCGAGGGGGAGTTGCGCGTGGTGCCGCGTCTGGGACTGAATCTTCCGCTCTACAGCACCTCCGGCGGTCGCGCCTTGCTGGCGCTGGAGAGTGATGAAGATGTCGGTACTTTAGTCGGCGAAGCCTTCCCGGCGATGACCGAAAACACGGTTAAAGCACTGCCTGAGTTACTGGCGCATCTGAAAGAGGTGCGAAAAACCGGCGTCTCTTACGACCGTGGAGAAACCCTTGAGGGAATTTCCACGATGGCGGTGGCGATTGATACCGTACTGGGACGCTTCTGTATTTCTCTGCTGGTGCCCTGCACACGTTTTCAGAAGCATGAAGTGCGTTATCGTGCTGAAATCCTGAAATGCAAAGAGGCCATGACGCGTGAGATTGGCAAAATCACTGCCCGCGATTAATCGGAGAAAAAAATGAAGACGCTGTTAGTTGCTGTCGATAATTCTGTTGTGGCCCGTAAGGTGGTTGCGCTGGCGATTGAGCAGGCGCTGGCGCAGCAGGCTGAGGTGATGGTGGTGTGCTGCGTGGATACCAGCTATTCCGCAGGCAGTGCGCCGCTGGAGATTACTGCCGGTGAAGATCCGGCCGATTTTGGCGTCGCTCAGGATGAGCAAAATACCGCAGAAGCGGTGGTGCGTCATGCGCTGGCGGAGTTGCTGCGCGCCGGGGTGAACGCGCGTGGCCGCGTGATTGCCGGTGAATCCGCCGAAACGATTGTGGCGCAGGCCAATGAGCTGAGTGCGGCAATGATTATTATGGGGCGTCGCCATCTGTCGCCGTTTAATCGTTTATTAAAAGGGTCGGTCAGCGCAGCGGTGATTGAGCGCGCGCACTGCCCGGTGCTGGTGGATGTGCGCGCCGACTAACCTGATAACTGGAAACTGTTTTGAATAACCCAACGATTATCCCTTCGCTTATCGCCTTGCTGGTTCTGTCTCTGATGGCGCTGCTGCTGGTAAAAAAAGGCAAAATCAAACGCCGGATGGCGGTGCTGATGGTGATTGCCCCACTGCTGGCGGGCAATATTATCTGGCTGGGCTGGATTTATCCGCAACAACAGCAGGCGGCAAAAATTGCCGCCGCGCAACAGCAACTGGCGGCTACGCCAACCTATCGCGTGATTAAACAGCAGCAACCCGCACTGTATAAGCAGCTGAATGATGAGCTGCTGGCCGCGGTGCGCGAGGGCACGCCGACCGCGCGCGCCATTGGTCAGCTGCGCCCGTTGCTGGCGGATCTGCTCAACCAGCGTATTGGCCGCGCGGAAGACAACAGTATTATCAGCTATATGCAGCTTTCAGTGCGCCAGATGCAGAGCCTGCGTCAGCAGTCCGGTGCGCTCTGTTTTAAGTTTCTGTTTCCGCAAATCAGTGGCGGGGTCAATACCGAGGAGGTATTGCCGTTAGCATTGCAACAGCAGGATCTGCAACAGATGGAAGCGCTGTTAAAAGCCAGTAACGGACCGGATAAGCCGATAGATTTAGCTGAATCGCGCCGCAGCCTGCAAGTGATTGTACGATCGCTGTATGCCAAATGGGGCGCTGAGCTGCAATTACTCAATGCGCCAACCGACAGTCGCGTTGATCAAAGCCATATGTGCGATATGACCATCGATCTGTATCAGGCGATATTGGCACTTCCGACCAAACAATCCGCCAACGTTTTACGTATGATGCTCAGCGCCAACGCCGGATAACCGACATAAAAAAGCCCGCTCGCCGCGGGCATAAATCAGTCAAGCCATTGTAATTATGTTAATAAACCTGGTGTGGCACAGACAACCTTTGTTTGTCTGAATGCATAATGTCATCAGTATGCGGATAGCACTATTCGTTTAAGTGAATCGATTCAATTGGTAAAAGATTATAGTTGCGGAAGCAATTAAGCCTCATTCCGATTGCTGACTTCGGCTGGATTGCTATCATGCCGCATCAAAATGAGGAAAAGTGATGAAGATCAAGATTGTCAGCGCACTGACGCTGCTTTTATTAGCTGGCTGTACTTCCAGCAAACCAGGTGCTTTTGAAAAGATCGATGAAGACCCGCTATCAAATACCGTGCAGTACCGTTTTAATCCCGAGAAAGTTAATCGTGATGCAATGCTGAACGATCTTTCCACTTACTGCGGAAACCGTGGCTTTGATATTGCCGAGCCGTTACCGGAGCAGGACAGTCATCTGCCGGGATTAAAGAAAGTATGGTATCAGTGCAACTATAGCATTAAAGGCTGACCGGGCTTTTTATTGCTGAGCCGATAATGCGCAAAAAAAAATGGGCAGGAAAATTCCCGCCCAATGTTTTTCTACTCTTTCTTATATTGCTGTGTGCAGGCTTTGCCTGTTACTACCCTATGGGGAGTGTTGCATTCCCATATTCTTCTTAAATTCGGTTATTACCAGCCACGATGGTGACCGCCGCCATGACTGTGTCCATATCCGCCACCGCCGCCATGCCAGCCGCTATCATGATGACCAGGGGCAACAATACAACCACTTAGCATTGTCATCAGCGCAATCACTGAAACCGCTTTAATTATTGTTTTCATGGTTTACATCCTTTCTCTTTTTCAATGACTACAACTTTACAAGAGAAAAGTGGAGGAATAATGCCGGCTTTGTAGAGTTATTTAATAAGGTATTAATAAATATTTCAGAGATGCATTCTCATTAGCAGGAAGAGAATGAAAAAAATAAGAATCGACTGAATGCGAGACCATAATAAATGGATTTTTCCGAAAAGCAATAAAAATAAGATTATCATTCTCAGTTAGCCAGATCCACAGTATGTCCTCCCCGGGCTGGTTAAGAACTGGGGACAATATATCCCCCGCAGTGGCACATCAGCTGGCAGGAGGAAGCCCCATCAGATTAATTTCATCAATGTGCCGTTTGTTCAGATTGATGGTGCATTGATCGATATACGACTGATAATCATAAGCGTCCTCGTCAAGTTCGCTGGCGATGGCAAGACAGAGTTTGTCCCGGTATTTTTTCCACTCCTTTTGCGCCTCAAGAAATCGTTTGCTGTAGACATCCCCTGACGTCTCTTTTGCATCCTCTTTGCCATTAAAAGGGCCAATGTTATTGGCTTTTATTCGTTTGTTGGTTTCTGCAATTAAGGCGTCCACTTTATTTGTGCTTTGTTGTCTGTCCTCTGCCAGACAGTTATAAGCCAGTGCAATACTCTGTTCTTTTTTAAAGCAGCTATCTCTTTCTTCTCCCCATGAAAGTTCCCCCTTTGAGGCTAGTGGGAAGATGTTGAGGAATAGCAATGCTAAAAGTCTTTTACTCATTGCAGATACCTTATTCTGTTTCTGTGTTTTTCGAATGTCATATACACCGGGTCATTTTCTATATGGGATATCAATTCTTTTTTCCCTTTTATCGCAGCTTCGAACAACCCGCTGACATTGTGAACACCCTGATAGAAAATATCGACAATAACATCTCTTATTTTCTGATCCAGCGAATCCCATTGAGGGGCTTGCGGTATGTTGCGGGATAAACGTTTGTACAGGCTTACAGTCTCGCCCAGTTTTACAGAGTAGACAATTTCAAACAGCCAGATTTGCTGATAATGGGTAATTTCGCCTACCAGGGGCCCGAAGACCTTTACAAACTGACCCGCCTGATGACCTTTCAGAAATGCTGCTTTCGAACACAGCACCGCTTTGTACTCCTCGATTTTTGCCTGCCGCAGCGTGGCAAAAATTTCTCCTCTACTACGACTACCCATATCGTACCCCCGGCCCAGCGTAACACCAGAGTTACCGGCTTGTGGCCATTGCAGAATACGTGAAAAATTGGGCGTCCGGCGCTGCCTGAATGGTTCGACAGCAGTAATATAATCAACTCCTTCAGCATCGAAAGTAAGCTGACCGTGCTGAACCGAGAGACCGCCATTTTTGTGTTGAGGTCGCCAGTGTGGAGAAGTCGCGTTATTTAGCGCCTCTATAAACCAGCTGTCCAGCGGAGAAACAATTCCGGATGGATGCATATTCAGCAAGCGTTGATACCAGCGGATGGCCTCAATAGTTGCCTGATTGCACTGGCCATTAACGTCAAGTGTGCGGCCTGTCGCCTGCCGGTAACCTGCATTTATCATTAAATGCTGCAATGCTTTTATATCGCCCGGGTTGCTGGTGGCGCATGCTCCTGCAGACGTTGAAAGACGAAATACTCGGGGCGAGGGGAAGTGTTGATGAACCATCTGGCTTTCCTTTTCCTTAGCCGCATGATGAGATGCGGTATTGTCCTGAGGACACTTATTTCATCCTGAAATAAGCTATGCATATTAGTTAAGTTAAATATTAAAACGGTCGTCTTAAGGTGAAAATATTTCTTATCACGCTCATTATATTTATATTTCTTAATGGTTAAGAGTATTGAACGCGATGACTATATTTCATCTCGCCGAAAATTACATATGGATTTTATATTCTGTTTAAATTTTTGTGATCGTGGCCGCATCGGTTTTATAACCTTATCCGCAGGACATCAGCGGCTATTACCTTTTCTGCTATCTGCATGCCGTTTTGGCTGTTCCCGGTAACTGCCCTATAGTAGAAAACCGCGCACGCCAGCGCGGCGAGCATCAGATTGCGACTACAGTTAATCATTTCAGTCATTATGCAGCGAATAACGAGGGGAAATATGAGTTATCAGGTTGAAACCGTGCTGCCGCTTCAGGCGGAACTGGGTGAATGTCCGCTATGGTCGGTGGAGCAGCAGGCGCTATGGCTGGTGGATATTCTGGCGCCAGCAATCTATCGCTATCATCCCGAAAGCGGCGATCTGCAGACCTTTCCACTCACTGAGGAGGTCGGCTGCATCGGCTTGCGCGCCAGCGGCGGCATTGTGGCGGCGTTACGCAGCGGTGTCTGGTTGCTGGATAAGCAGGGTAAGATTGAGAAGAAAGTTGCCGACAATCCCGGTGAAGCCAGTAAAAGCCGCTTTAATGACGGACGTGTCGATCGCTTTGGCCGCTTCTGGTGTGGCAGCCTGTGGGAGCCACAGGATCGTAATGGCGGCAAACTTTGCCGCCTGAATGCCCGGCTGCAACTTGAAGTGATGGCGGAAGATGTGATGATCTCCAATGGTCTGGCTTTTTCTGCCGATCGTCGCTGGATGTATCACAGTGATACGCCGAATGCGGTGTTGTATCGCTATCCTGTCGATCCGCACAGCGGGGAAGTGGGCGAGCGTAAAGTATTTAAGCGCTTCGATCCTGAGCAGGGCGGTTTGCCGGATGGCGCAGCGGTGGATAGCGAAGGTTATTACTGGTCGGCGTTATTTGATGGCGGCCGCGTGGTGCGCATCCATCCGCAAACTGCCGAGATTGTTGATGAGATTCTGCTGCCGGTGCGCTGGCCAACCATGGTGGCATTTGGCGGCGCGGATTTAAAAACCCTGTATATCACCAGTTCACGCGAAAACCGTAGTGAAGAGGAGCTGGCGCGTTATCCGCAGTCCGGTAATCTGTTTGCGGTGCGGGTGGCGGTGGCTGGCGTAGCGGAACCGCTGTTTATTGCTGAACAGTAAATATTGCTGGCGGAAGTGCTAAGCGATACTTTAATCGGCGGGATAATTCCCGCTGATAACTATTAATATATTTTTATATTTGCAAAATTTATATTTGCCGTCTGCAAAAAATAAACGGCTTAAAATCACGCTATAAAAGATGATTAAAGATAATTTCTGCGTCGCCGATATTACTGCTGTACCTTTGTCTGGGAGGGGAGCTCAGCGAAATCAGAGGGTAACTTAACGGCAGATACTCAGGTTTAAAATTACATTATCATTTTTTAGAGGCGGTAACCGTATGAACTTTATCAATAACGTCCGTATCAGACGTATGATACTCACCATTCTGGTGGTATTTACGCTTTTATGGGGCGGTGTATCTGTATTCTCGCTATATTCCCTTAATAATATGACCGGGGAAATTGAGTTAACTAACATTCAGCAATTAAATGGCGATATTATTAATGGCGCCAGCGATCGTTATTATAAAGTTGCGATGAATATGAATGGTATCGTCTCTTCCGGTGCCGAAAGTGATCCTGCCCGACTGGAAGAAGCGACAAAGGATGTCGACTTTCTGAAACAAGGGCTGGCGCAGTTCAAAGTCACCGATCATGCCAATATCGACAGCAACTCGATTGATGATATCTACAACAGTTCTTTGCAGCTTTATACCGAAGCGATTGTGCCGATGCTGGATGCGGCCAGAAAGCACGACCGCGCGACTCATGACAAACTGTTCAGCGAGAAATTTAACCCGCTGCGCCTGAAATTCAGTACTGCTATCGAAAAATACAACCAGACCATCAGTACGCTGAAGGCCAGTGCTCAGGTGCGTATTCTGGCATGGGTTTACTGGTGCAAAGTGATATTGGTGATTGCGATGGTGATCGGCGTAGTGGTGCTGATTGCCACCGATCGCTACCTTGCGATGCTGATGGGACAACGTCTGGAGAGAGTTAAGGCGCACCTGCAAAAACTGTCTAATGGTGAGCTGGATACCAGCCTTGAGGATATGGGGCGTAATGAAGTAGGGCAACTTATTCCCTTTGTCAGCACCATGCAGGGCAACTGGGTAAAAACCGTCGGTGAAATCCGCCAGGCTGCCAGCGAAATCTATCAGGGCAGCAGCGAAATTGCCGCAGGCAACACTGACCTATCCTCACGCACCGAAGAGCAGGCCGCAGCCCTCAGCCAGACCGCCGCCAGCATGGAGCAACTCGGTGCGGTAGTGAAGCAGAATGCGGATAATGCCCATCAGGCCAGTACCCTGGCGCAGGATGCCTCGAAAGCAGCCAACAATGGCGGCGAGGTAATGAAGGCGGTTAACCACAGTATGCAGAGCATCAGTCAGAGTTCACGAAAAATTTCTGACATTATCAGCGTTATTGACAGTATCGCTTTCCAGACCAATATCCTCGCGCTGAATGCGGCAGTTGAAGCCGCGCGTGCCGGTGAGCAGGGACGTGGCTTTGCGGTCGTGGCCAGCGAAGTGCGTAATCTTGCACAGCGTAGCGCATCGGCGGCGAAAGAGATTAAAACGCTGATTGATGAGTCAGTGGTTAATGTGACCACCGGCCATCAGCAAGTGGAGCTTGCCAGCAAATCGATGGAGAACATCCTGAAATCAGTGACCAACGTTACGGATATCATGACAGAAATTGCCTCGGCTTCCAGTGAGCAGAGCAAGGGTATTTCGCAGGTTGGCGTGGCGATTACCCAGATGGATGGCGTAACACAACAGAACGCCTCGCTGGTTGAAGAGTCTTCGGCAACCTCATCTTCACTTGAAGATCAGGCTCATCATCTGAACGAAGTGGTCGCGGTGTTTAAACTGCCGGGAAGCACCAACGTTGCTACGGCGCGGCGGGAAAAGAAACCAGCGGCGAAGCAGAGCTATGTAAAAGCAGGAAATCAGGACTGGGCATCGTTCTGACAGCAAAAAGGCCTCGTAATGAGGCCTTTTTTAATGCTGGTGTAAAACTCAGGCTTCGCTGTGTTTATACGCCGCTTTCACTTTTGCTGGCTGATGTGGCAGGCGAATGGTGCTGGAGAGTATCAGTGAAATCACCAGCAGGGTCATAATCAGGCTGAAGGTCACGGTAAAGCCACCAAACAGTGAAGCAATCAGTGAACCCATCACGCTACCGATACCAAAGCCGAGGTAAATCACGCCATAGTTTTTGGTCAGGTTATTCAGGCCAAAGAAGTCACTGACCAGCGATGGGTAGACGGTAATGGTGCCGCCAAAGCTAAAGGCGACGCAGGCAATCGAGATAAAGAAGGTGGTTTCATTCATGCTGGTAAACAGCAGGATACTCATACCGGCCAGCGAGACCACCTGCGCCAGCGTAATCACCCGGATACGCGCCATTTTATCTGACAGTACACCCAGAATCAGACGTCCGCTCAGATTGGCAATGGCGATAATGGTTACCGCATTGGCTGCCGTCTGGGTGCTGAGGTGCACCAGGCTTTCACCGATATCTTTCGCCACCCCAATCACATACAGACCACTCATACAGGCTGTCAGGAACATCAGCGCCAGCATCCAGTATTGCGGCTGACGCATGGATTCGGCCAGTGAAAAATCACGCACGTTTTCGGCGCTTTTAGCACTGTTTATCTGCTGTTTTGGTGCGTCTTTCATCAGCATCGCGCCAGCAATAATCAGCGCCATCGCCATCCCACCCCAGATAATAAAGGTAGTTTCCAGGCTGTTTACGCTCAGCAGATAGCTACAGATAAATTTAAATCCGAGGCTGCCCAGACCGTAGGCGCCAATCGCACAGGCGGAGATCAGGCCTTTACGTTCCGGGAACCACTTCACGCAGTTGGAGAGGGTGATCAGATAGCCTGCGCCATCGGCCAGACCGACCAGTAAACCGGCGCTGAACCACAACATATACAGATTACTGGAGTGGGCGGTCAGGAAGAAGCCCACCGCCATCAGTAAACCCGCGCCGATAGTGACATTGCGTACACCAAAGCGTTCCTGCAACTTACCGGCTACTGAGGAGGCAAGAGCCAGACCGAGGCTCAGTAAGCCGAATGAGAAAGCCACCTGGCTGACCGGCGCATCAAGTTTATGCGCCAGCGGGCTATTGAACAGGCTCCAGGTATACACCGAACCCAGCGCGAACTGAGTAACAATGGTGCCGAAAAGCGTTAGCCAGCGTACATGATTCTGCGGATTCACTGTGGTTTGCGTGCTCATAACTATTCTCCCGGTGGGGAATGCTGAAATTGCAGTAATGATATGAGCTGGCCGCAGAAAACAGGGGAATTCGGCATGAACTGACGCAGTGACGGAATGAATTGCATTGAAAACGGCATTAACGGCATTGAAATGAATTTACTGGCGTGAAATGCAGTGGGGATGGGGGGTACCGGTATAAATGAATGTTATCTTTTTGTAGCATGCAGGTGGGCTTTTTCAGCGAGCCGTAGCAGCGCCGTAGTTAACCGCGCGCTGCCAGCTCTGTGCGCTTTACTTTACTGCCACCGGATACAAGAGTTCCCGGACGATAGCGATGCGCTGTTCTGCCGTCAGGTAAAACCGTCCCGTTACCTTTTCAGGGCGTGGTTCCTGCCGCCAGGTGTGTTGTAACTGCTGTAAAAAGCTGCTGGTTGATTGCATATCGACCTCCCTGAAGATGAAATCAGAGAGTAGCGGGTTAAACACGGAACAAATAGTGATGGTTTAAATAATACCCTTCAGGGTTTTAATCGGCTCTTTTTTTGCGCCAGTTGCGCACAGATTGCTCCGAATAAAGTATCAAAATGTTGCTTAGCGGCAATTATTCCGTCGCGAAAGAGATTCCTTTGCCAGGCTTATAGTCCACACAACAGGAGGATATATGAAAGACCGAGCATATGAATCCGCATCAAACGAGGACGAGGTCTGCTGTTTAATCGGTCAGGCTGTTATTGAACTAAGTGATGCACATCAACCCGTCAATAAATCGACATTGTCGCTGAAACTACTGTCGATGGCCGATCGGGATACCGATGAAGAGAAAGTGATTCTCTACTGGATAGCACGGAAGGCTATCACTCAGCCCCATAAGTTCAATATTGGTGTTACGCGCTGGGCGAATACTCAGTAGCAAAAAAGGCAAGCAGGGATGCTTGCCGCGAACCAGATACTTAATTTATGCCGCCCTATTTCCCCGCCAAATCAGCTTTCCCGGCCTGGCAAACATCACATAATTCCCCAGCAGAATCATCACCAGTCCAGCAATTGCATTAGCGTGCCAGATATAGCCTTCATACAACGTGGAGAGCGTCAGGGCTACCAGTGGAAACAACAGCGTGCTGTAAGCTGCCTGACTGGCGCCAATACGTCCGACCAGGGTGAAGTAAGCGCCAAAGCCAATCACCGAGCCGAAAATAGCCAGATAGAACAGCGAACCGAGGTAACGCAGATTAAGCTCCGGCATAAAATTGTCGCCTTGCAGCAGGCTAATCGCGCCCATCACCAGCGCACCATAAAACATGGCGTAAGTGTTAGTCGACAGCGTTTCCAGACCGCGTCGCTGATGGCGTGCGCTAATCATATTCCCCAGTGAGAAACCATAGGTACCTAAGGCACTCAGGCCGATACCGGACAGCAGTGACGGCGCCAGCTGTGTGGCCGTCAGATCGTGCCAGAATAGTGCGATCACCCCGGCGATACCGAGAGCCGCGGCAGGCAGCAAGTTGGCGTGTGGACGCTGGCGAAAAAACAACATACTGTTAATCGCGTTAAACAACACTGCCATTGAGAAAATCACCGACTCCAGCCCGCTGCTGATCCAGGCGGCAGCATGGTAAAAGCAGAGAAAGTTAAAACCAAACACGCAGCAGCCCTGCAACAGACAAAACAGATGGTCGCGCAGACTGATGCGGCGCAGCCGTCCCAGCAGTGTCAGGACGATAAACATCGCCAGCGCCGCCACCAGAAAGCGCCAGAAGATGGATACCGTAACCGGCACCACCCCTTGCTGCATAAATATCGCAATCCAGGTGGTTCCCCAGATCACCACCACCAGAATATAGAGCAGGGCGTTCATATCGCTTCTCGTTCAGACAGGATTTGTCGCCATTATCGTGATTCAGGCGCGGCAAAACTTTCAGCTGCTTGCGTTCACTTGCAAATTCTTGCGCTTTTTTCTGCGTCCCCCGTTGCTGGCGCTGGCGGACGGGCGCGCCACTGCTTAAACTGGACGCCTGTTTCATCCTCAGCCAGGCCCGCATGAATAAGCCATACCACGCTTTTGAAAATCTACGCCAGCATAAAGCGCGCCTGCATGGCAGCGTTGAGCTTGGCTCGGGCATTCAACTGGCGGCATGGTCGAATGCCGGGGATTGCGTGACGCAATACAGCGATCACCATACGCTGAGTCTGTATGTCGATGGCGGGCAGGATACCTGGCATAAAACGCCTGGCGGCTGGCGTAATGGCGGCGCGCCGGATCGCTTCTGTCTGATGCCGGAACAGAGTGAAACCACCTGGGATGTGCGTTCGAAACTCTCTTTTGTCCATCTCTACTGCACCGATGCGCATTTACGTCATCTGGCGGAACAGATCTGGGATCGCAGTCCGGCAACTATCACTCTTGAGGAAAAAGTCTTTAGCAGCGACAGCCATATTGCACAGCTGTATCGCCAGTTTTTACTGAGTTGCGACTGGCAACAAGCCGCTAATCATCTGACCCTGAGCAGCGCCACCACACTCCTGATGACCCATCTTCTCCAGCATTACAGTGAAGTGCTGTGGAAGCTGCCCGCTGTGCGCGGCGGACTGGCGCCGACGGTATTGCGTAACAGCATGGCGTGGATAGAAGATCAGCTGGATCAGCCGCTGACGCTGGCGGAACTGGCGTTGCAGGCAGGCTTAAGCGAATTCCATTTCGCGCGCATGTTTAAGCAATCTACCCGACTGGCGCCACATCAGTATGTGATGCAGCGGCGGATGGCAAAAGCTGAACAGCTGGTGCGGAATACGCAACTGCCTCTCACCGAGATTGCGCTGGCCTGCGGCTTTAGCTCCGCCAGCCACTTCAGTAACCGCTTTAAGACCGTGTTTGGTTATGCCCCTTCGATACTGCGACGTTAAAACTCTGGCAGGCATCCGCAAAAATAACAATCTATTCAGATAAAGATAACGCTTTCTAAATCTGATGGCTGTCACGATGATTGCGGCCTTTCCTGGTCACAGTCGTGAGCTGGAGTTTGGCATTGTGACTTATGCGGGAAAAATAGAGGCGGGAGTCCGCCACCGTTTTTGTACTGGCAGAATTTATTGTGAGTAATTTATTCTTAATGAAGTGAGTAATAGATACATATAAACGGCGAGGGTTATCATCTGTAATAAATCGCTGAAAGCTAATCTTATAATTTTACTGCCTGGTATAGTCGCAGTGGTGATTTATAAGGTTAGCGCAATGGCAGCGCTTTTTTTTGGGCAAAAAAAATCCCCTTACCTGAGGTAAGGGGTTGCCACTTTGGCCAACACCAGGGAAATCGTCGGGACAGGCTAAAAACCTGTCCTTAAGTATAGGTTGAAATCATCGTAACCTGTTTAGCTGCTTCGGGCAAGAGATTCGCAAAATATCTTATTCGAATGGTGTGTTATTTATTATTTACGCTTTCAGCACTATGAAGTCCCGCAGGCAGCAGGGCTGGCGCGGGAAAGCGGTCTCTTTTTGATCGGCCAGCAGAGCGCCCTTACAGGGTTGCTGACGCCTGAAAGAGAGTTGGGAACGTACATAAATTGAACGGCGGGATATTATCAGCAATATTATTGATTAGCCAACATAGTGTTAACCCAGGTACGTAAAATATATGGCAGTCTCAATTAGCCAAAAAAATGTTCATTTGCATATTAATACAACACTGGCGAATCTGATGGCTGTTAAATGACGGTTAAAATAGAGGTTAATTAAGGGATAGCATTTAGTAACCGGAGGGATCACTGCCGCAGACGCCAGTGCTTACCCTCCCGCTAAGGCCGCCAGTGCATTATTCTGCAGTATCAGACTGGCTGGTTTTTTTCATTTTTCGCTGTGTATAAAGTCCGCCGTAGATAAAACCCAACAAAAATGCGGCAGGAAAAACCAGAACCAAAGTTGCTAGTGTACTCATTATTGTTTAGCCAGGTCATTGTAAACGCGGTGATTATCCTCTTTGTTGCGTAATAATCAAGCATGCTGTAACGCTTTTCGGTCGCTGACTGAGTGATGACAACCGCGTCTCTGCTGCTATCATCAGACTATTGTCTCTGCCACCCATGTCTTACTGCTATGTCCTCTGTTGATGATCTGTTTTTGCGGCTATCCCGCTCCCCTTTTCGCCAGCGATTCCATTTAGCGCGGGCTGAATACAGCTATTGCCTGCAAAAGGGCGAAGAGGTGGTCAGGCAACATGCGGCTGATTTTATTAAGCAGCGGCTGGCCCCTGAGCAACCGGAAAATGATGGCAAGCAGACGCCGATGCGCGGTCATCCGGTGTTTGTTGCGCAGCATGCAACTGCCACCTGTTGCCGCGGCTGCCTGAGTAAATGGCATGGCATTCCGTCGCAACAAACGATGAGCGCTGCACAGCAGGATTATGTCGTCGGGGTGATTGTATGCTGGCTGCGGCGGGAAATGCAGCGACCCGTGCCAGCGGAAAAACTGCCGAAAAAGCGTAAAAAACCTGATGAAAACCGGCAGCTGGATCTGCTGTAAATGATCGAACGCTGACAGATACGACGGTTGTAATTTTTTACAACCGTCGTTATATATCCCTGTACTTTAGTTGTTTGACTGGCTACTACTTTGGTTGTATTTTTATGGCATGAAAATGACACTTGCTGAACGTTTGAAACTCGCGATGCGAGAAGCGGGATTTACCCAGACCGGGCTGGCGCAGCGCGCTGGCGTGACTCAGGCCGCCATTCAAAAATTAACTTCCGGTAAAGCGAAAAGCTCGACGCGCATCGGGGATATCGCGCGCGCGCTTGATGTGCGTACTGACTGGCTCGCGGATGAAATTGGCCCTATGCGCGGTAACGACGATGGCGGCCATCACGCATCCTCGACCATACCACCGGAATCGGAATGGATCCCGGTCAGCCCGTGGGATAAACACACCCCGTTGGATGACGATGAAATCGAGGTTCCTTTTCTGAAGGATATCGAATTTGCCTGTGGCGATGGCAGCGTATCGGATGAGGATTATAACGGATTTATGCTGCGTTTTTCTAAAGCGACAATGCGCCGGAGCGGCGTAAATACAGATGGTTCTGGCGTATTATGTTTTCCTGCCCATGGTAATAGCATGGAACCCGTGATCCCTGAGGGGACAGTGGTTGCCGTGAACTGTAATGATAAGAAGATTGTCGATGGTAAACTCTACGCCATCAGCCAGGGCGGCTGGAAACGACTGAAACTCCTGTACCGCACCGGGCCGGAAAAGCTGGCGATCCGAAGCTATAACAGCGCTGAATATCCGGATGAAGAAGCTGATATGCAGGGCATTGAAGTGATTGGCCGTGTGTTCTGGTCATCAACCCTCTGGTAAACCCCCCGCTGATTAACGATTAAGCCTGGCGAAAATGCCGGGCTTTTTTGTCTCTGTGACGCACAAAAACAACCGTCAAAAAAATAAATTACAACTTTAATTATATTTAAAACAACCATTTATCCCATTTATATTTTTAATTACAACCATGGTTGTTGACATGATTACAACTTTGGTTTTAAATTGACTCATCGAAACGCAACAGCGTGAAGATAAGTCGAACGGCGCGACATTAAACCATGCGTCGGGAGCGCGGCGGGTTCAGGGTTGAACGGCAATGCTGCTCATTAGCGAAAGTTTCTTTCGGGTACTCGTTACCACGAAAGCAACTTGCTGAAAGTTAAACTAACGGACCGCAGGCTGCCTGATTTTTTCTGCTCACAGCACAACGGAAAATCAGAGGTGGAAAATCACAAAATGAACGCCCATTCCGGAAATATTGTCACCCAGTTTTTTGCGTGGCTGGCGACCATTGCGGCGGCGCTGGGATGGACGACGCAGGATCTGGCCTATTTTATTTTTGGTGTGTTCGGTGTCGCAATCTCGGTGGCGTCGTATATCAGCGGGCGTTTTGATGCCCGGGCAAAGCGCCGGGAAGATGCACGCCGCACGCAACTGATTGAAAACTATATCCGCGATGCACAGGAAAAACCCTGTGAACAGCGTCCTGGCGCCATCGCGGTCATTTCTGACGCCATGACAAAAACCGAGGCGTAAATGGCAAAACTGAAATCAAAACTCAGCGCAGCCGTGGTGGCTCTGCTGGTCAGCGGTGCTTCGGCGCCGGTGATCCTCGACCAGTTTCTCAATGAGAAAGAGGGCAATTATCGCACGGCTTATCGTGACAGCGCGGGCATCTGGACCATTTGTCGCGGCGTGACCCGTGTCAATGGCAGGCCGGTGACAGCAGGACTGAGATTGTCGCAGGCCCGCTGTGATGAAGTGAATGCCACTGAAAGCCGCAAAGCCATCGCCTGGGTGGATCGCAATGTGAAGGTGCTGCTCACTGCACCGCAGAAGGCCGGAATCGCTTCCTTCTGTCCCTACAATATTGGTCCCGGAAAATGTTTCCCCTCCACCTTTTATCGCAAGCTGAATGCGGGTGACCGCAGCGGCGCCTGCGCGGCGATCAAACAGTGGGTACATGATGGCGGACGCGACTGCCGGTTAACCCGCGGCCAGGCCAATGGCTGCTATGGCCAGGTGGAACGCCGCGATCAGGAAGCAGAGCTGAGCTGCTGGGGGATAGATCAATGATCTGGCTACTAAAGTACTGGCGTCTGCTGGCTGGCGTCTGTCTGATGGCGCTGATTGCCTGCCTGGCGCAGGCGGTCAGCCACTATTACCACCAGTTTCAACGGGCTGAACAGCAGGCGTTGCTCCGGCAGCAGACCATCGACGATATGCAGCGTCGGCAGAAAAGCGTCGCTGCTCTTGATCACAAATACACACAGGAGTTAGCCAATGCACAAGCCAGTATTGACCAGCTTGAGCGCGATATCGCTGCTGGCCATCGTCGGCTGCGGCTCAACGCCACCTGTCAGCAGCGCAGCGCCTCAGCCGCCGCCAGCGTGGATGATGCAACCCGCGCCCGACTTGCTGACGCCGCTCAACGGGATTATTTCACTCTCCGCAGACGTATCGAACTCGCCGGCACACAAATAAACGGTTTGCAGCAATACATCCACACGCAGTGCCTGAAGCAGTAACAGCCTCGCTATCGCGGGGCTTTTTTTCGCCTGTGTTCAGCAGGTTGATAACAAAGAGGAGTCTATGGCTACAAACGGCAGCAATGACACGACGTCGCCGGGATACCTTACCCCGACCACTCCCGACGCGGATTACGACGAGGCATTAGAGCAACAGCTGGGTCAGTGGATTCAGGCGCTTAGCGGCCTGGCTGCGGATCGGGTCAGGCCACGCTGGCCTGCAACGCAAGCGGAACAACCCGCAGCGGAAGTGGACTGGTGCGCCTTTGGCATTATCAGTTTCGACCGCGACGCTAATCCGGCATTTGTCCAGCAAGGCGCAGCGGGGGGCGAACTGCAGTGTCAGGAAGTTATCGAGTGTGAGGCTCTCTTCTATGGCGCAAATGGTCAGCAGATTGCCACCCGGTTTCGCGATGGCGTCACCGTCAGCCAGAACAGTGCAACATTCAACACCATGGGTATGTCGCTGCTTGACTGCTCAAAACTTACCTCTTCCCCCGAACTCGTTAACAACCAGTGGCAGCGCCGTTATGACATGACGTTGCGCCTTGGGCGGAAAATTATCCGCGAGTACGGCATTAAAACGCTGGCAGACGCGCCAGTCACTTTCTTTGGAGAATAACCTATGGCTCAGGGCTTACCTGTATCCAATGTAGTAAATGTAGATGTGATCTTATCGCCCACCGCCGCATCAGGCCGCAATTTTGGTTCTCTGCTGATCCTCGGCAGCTCCACGGTGATCCCGCTCGCAGAACGTGTCCGTTTGTACTCTGCGGCTGAAGATATTGGCGCAGATTTCGGTACTGACAGTGCGGAATATGCGGCAGCGGCGATCTACTTTGCACAGTCACCGGCGCCAACCGAAGTGTATATCGGACGCTGGGCGAAAACCCTGGCTGACGCCGAGAGTGGCGAGGTGGAAACTCTGCTGCAGGCAGTCAATGCGGTGTTGCAGTTCACCAACTGGTATGGCCTGGCCATCGCCGATACGGATGATCTGGTTGATGCCGATATTATTGCGGTGGCTGCGGCGATTCAGTCCGCCAGCACGAGCCGCATCTTTGCGGTGACCACTGACGATGCCGGAACCTTGTCCGGCAGCGCGACGGATGACCTGGCGAGCAAACTGAAAACCGCTGGTTACGGTCGCACCTTTATTCAGTATTCAACCAGCAGCAAATATGCCGCGCTTTCTGCTTTTGGCCGGGCATTTACCGTCAACTTTACCGGCAATAACACCACTATCACCCTGAAGTTTAAAACTGAACCGGGTGTCAGCTACGAAACACTGACCAGTAATCAGGCGGCGGCAGTCGATGCGAAAAACGCCAACGTCTACGTCTGGTACGCCAATGACACCGCCATCCTGCAGCAGGGGGTGATGGCGAATGGCGATTTCTTCGACGAACGCCACGGGCTGGACTGGCTGCAAAACTATGTGCAGACCAACCTGTTTAACCTGCTGTACACCTCAACCAGCAAAGTTCCACAGACCGAAGCGGGCGTCACCCGACTGCTGGCGAATGTCGAGCAGTCAATGGATCAGGCGGTCAGCAATGGCCTGATGGCTGCTGGCGTATGGAATGGCGGCCCAATCGGCCAGCTACTCTCCGGTGATGTGCTGACTAAAGGCTACTACGTCTACGCCACGCCGCTGGCGACGCAGGCGCAGTCCGATCGTGAAGCGCGTAAAGCACCGCTGATTCAGGTCGCCTGCAAGCTGGCCGGTGCGGTTCATTACGCTGATGTGCAAATCAATGTGGTTCGTTAAGGAGAAATAAATGGCTACTTATTCTTTTATGGATGTTTCCGCCTCTATGGTTGGTCCGACCGGTGCATTTGATCTGGGTGCAGGCTCAGCCAACTCTACCGAGGGGATTACCGTCGCGATGGCGGAGGATAAAAACAGTATGACTATCGGTGCTGATGGCGAAGTGATGCATAACATGAGCGCCAGCAAACATGGCACCGTAACCATCAATCTGCTGAAAACCTCACCGATGAATAAAATGCTGTCGCTGGCGTATAACGCCCAGAGCCAGTCATCGGCGCTGTGGGGCAAAAATGTGTTTGTGATCCGCAACCACGCTTCCGGCGATATTGTCACGGTGCGCGCCGCGGCATTTAAGAAGCAGCCTGACTGGCAAAACGCCACCACACCTGAAGTGGTGGCCTGGACCTTTGATGGCGGCAAAATTGATCAGGTACTGGGGGAGTTTTAAACCATGGAATTTGAACTGAAAGGCCAGCAGTATCGCGCGGCGAAACTCAGTGTTTTCGACCAGCTAAAAGTATCGCGCAAGCTGTTGCCGGTTCTGGCGGGCATGCTGGCGGATTTTCAGGCGGTGAGAGCTGTCGCGCAGGGCGGTGATCTGTATCAGGCAATCGAGGCCGTGTTACCCAAAATTGCTGATGCGCTGGCGGAGATGAGCGAAGAGGATACCAATGCGATTATCTTTCCCTGCCTGTCGGTGGTGTCGCGTCAGCATGGCAAAGGATGGACGCCGCTATTTACGCAGGGCGCACTGATGTTCGATGACATCGAACTGTTCAGCATGCTGCAGATAGTCGGTCGGGTGGTGGGCGACAGCCTGGGAAATTTTTTGCAAGAACTCCCCGCGCAAGAGACGACATCCCAGGCAGCGGCCTGACACTTGATAGCCTTCCTGATGGCGAGGATTTTCTGATGCGCCCGGTGGAGGCCGGGTACATCAGCTATCCGGCGCTGAAGGATGGCTCAGTCGACCTCGCGGATATTGCCAGAATGAACGACTGGCTGGATCTGAAAGCCGATAACCAGTACCGCATCGATAAATGGAGGCAGGCCAATGAGCGCTGAAACCCTCAAGGAGTTCTTCGTCTCCCTCGGTTTTCAGGTGGATGAAGCAAGTTTTCGCAAGTTTGAATCCGTGGTGGCGGGTGCCACCGCCAGCGTAGTCAAAATGGGCGGTAATGTGGTGGCCGCGGCGCAAACGGTGGTCGGCTTCACCACCCGCATTGCCGATGGACTTGATCAGCTCTACTGGTCATCCCAGCGTAGCGGTGCCGCGGCAAAAGGCGTTCAGGCCGTGAGCTACGCCGCCTCGCAGGCCGGATCAACCGCTGACGCCGCACGCAGTTCGCTGGAGAATCTCTCCGGCTTTCTGCGTACCAGTCCGGGAGCCGAAGGCTTTCTTAATCGTCTGGGGGTGCAGACGCGTGACGCCAGCGGCAGCATCAGCGATATGGCGGATATTTTTACCCGTGTCGGTCAGACGCTATCGGGCATGCCCTCCGCTGATGCCAGCCAGTACGCAACCATGTTTGGCATCGACAGCAGCACGCTGATGGCTATGCGGGGCGGCATGGCACCGTTTCAGGCTGAATACTCGCAGATGGCGCAGGCGATGGGTTTTAATGCCGATAGCGCGGCAGTCAGTTCCAATAAGTTTATGACTTCGCTGCGTTCATTTAATTTAATGACCGGCATGGCGCAGGATAAAATTGGCTCCGGTCTGGCGGAGGGGTTGTCGGCTCCGCTGGATAATCTGCGTCAGCAGATACTCGATAACTTTCCAAAAATTGAGCAAACCATTACTCGCGTGGTTGAGGGGTTGATCTGGTTTGCTGAGGTGATCGGCGTGGTGGTTTACCGCGTTATTCAGGCTGCCAGTGATATCCAGCAGTGGTGGAGTTCGCTGGATGAAGGAAGCCAGCAACTAATCACTACTTTCGGCGCGCTGGTGGCTGGCTGGTTAGTGCTGAACAGCGCGTTCCTTGCGTCACCAATCGGGATTATTAGCGCGCTTGCGCTTGCCATTATTGCGCTTTATGACGATTACAAAAAGTGGCAGGAGGGTGGTGACTCGCTTATCGACTGGGGGGCATGGGAGCCGGGCATCAAGTCTGCGTTGGCAGGGATTGGCGGCATAATCGACTGCATCAAATCGCTGGGGAGGGAGATGGCCACGCTTCTCGGCATCGATCCTGAGAAGTGGAGCCTTAAGTGGGAGTTTAATAACCTGACTCAGCATCTTGGTGGGCTGGTAAAAATGCTTAACCTGATTGGTGATTTGTTAAATGCGCTGAATGAGGGACGATGGTCTGATGTCCTTAGCGTCGGTAAACAGCTGCTCAGTCAGGGGCGTGATAACCCGGATGCACTGCCAGGCGTGACCAGTAGCGCGCTGAATGCACGTGACTGGTTATCGCAAAATAAATGGGTGCCAGCGTCGATAGATAATATCCAGAATTATGGCATGGATCAGATGCTGCCGACGTCGCCAGTCTATATTACCAGCGCTTCGCCCGGTGGTGACGCCACCATTAACCAGCAAACCCATATCAATATTTATGACGCTTCTGGTGGCCATCAGATCGGGCAGGAAATTGCCGATCTGCAACTGGGGGTTAATTCGCAGATGATTCAGTCACTCAACACAAGGATAAGCTAATGGAGATTCTTTCGACGCTGTTTTCGCAACAGAACCGGAAAATCGGGCTGCTCATCCCGGATGTGGTGATCTCTGAAAAACATACTGACACGCTGGAGATCACCGAGCATCCGGTTGAAACTGGCGCACCGGTGGCCGATCACGCTTATATGAAACCCGCTGAACTGGTGATGAGTGTAGGATTTTCGGCTGGCGGCTCCCTGCTGGATTTTTACGATACCACTTCCAGCGGCTACCATCTCGGCTTAAGCCCAGCTGAGACCTACCAGCAGCTGCGCGATTTGCAGCGCAGTTGCCAGCCGTTTGAGGTGGTCACCGGCAAGCGCATCTATCGCAATATGCTGATCCGCGTAATAGACGTTACTACGGATAAAGACAGCGAAAATGTGCTGAAAGCCTCGCTCACGCTGCGTGAAGTGATTATCTCGGCGGTACGTAAAAAATATGTGGCGGAGAAAGCTGATATGCAAAACGGTGTCAGTACCGCGTCGGTGCAGAACAGCGGCGCCAAATCAGTCCGGCCAGCGGGTAATCAGGTGGCTAATCGGATAACCGGAGGATAAATGCAATACGGTGAAATCCCCCTTACGCCCGATAATCAGCAGTTCACTATTCTAATCGGTAATCTTAGCTGGCGTATTCGTCTGTTATGGCGTGATGACGCTGGCTGGATAATGGATCTGCAACAAAGTGATGGAACCGCGATTATTTCTGGTATTCCGTTAGTGTCGGGCGTCGATCTTCTGGCGCAATACAACTCACTCGGCTTTGGCTTCTCACTCTATTTCCTCAGTGACGTTGATACGCAGCAATATGCGACGAAAACTGACCTCGGCAGCAACAGCCACCTCTATGTGGTCACGGAGTGATTATGAGCCAGAACTGGATGCGTCATTTTGAGCTGTGGCTGCAAAGCAATAACGGCAATCAGGTCCGTCTTGATGACTTTAAGGTGACTTTTAAAGTTGACTGGGTGAAATCCTCCTGGCCCCGGGTGGCGACGGTAAAAATCTATAATCTGGCAGACGATACGGCTAACAGCATACTCGGTAATCAGTTTGACAAAATAAAGATTATTGCTGGCTATAATGGCCTGCCATCTGACGATAATAACCGGGAGTCTGGGGCGAATTTTGGCGAGATATTTAATGGTGATATTCGTTTTACTATTACCGGACGCGATAACCCCACGGATACCTATATTCTGATTCAGGCGATTGACGGCCTTAACGCCTTTAATTATGCCCACGTAAATAGCTCGATTGCTGCGGGTTATAAGCTGGCCGATGTCGGTCAGCTGACAATGCGCTCTTTTAATCCTTTTGGCGTCACCGCTGGTATTTTCAGTAGCATGCCGGAGACGATATTTCCGCGCGGAAGGGCGCTTTATGGTATGTCACGCGATGCAATGAATAATATCGCTGCGCAGTGTCACGCCAGCTGGCAGTTTGTTGATGGTCAGGTACAGCTGGTATCCACCGATAAATATATCTATGAAGCCATTATCCTTAATCGCGGCAGCGGCTTAATCGGTATGCCAAAACAGACCATGACGGGAGGCGTTAACGCCGAATGCCTGATTAACCCCAATATCCGGGTCAACGGTCTGGTTGAGATTCGTCAGGAATCGGTTTATCGCACCGCTCTTGATGACAGTGATATCAGAAAGCAAGGTCCCCGATTGCGGGAAACGCAGAGCAACGGTAATTCCACGGTTAGCGGCGCTGAACAACAGCCACGCGCCGTCGCGGCAGATGGCGTCTATATCGTTGATGCCATCACTTATAACGGTGATACCCGCGGTAATGACTGGAAGATGAGCCTGGTCTGTCGCGCCCGTGGCGTGGCGGAAGCGCAAACCAGCAGCGCTAATCAGCCAGCAGCCAGCTAATCAAATCGTCATTATTGCGTTACCGATATTATTCACTGACCCGCTGCGGCGGGTTTTTTATTGGAGGAAATATGCCCGTTTCCCTACAAATACCGGCTGGCGGTCAACAGCAATCCTTTGACGCGCTGGCGAACTCTGTTTTCTCAATGATGCGGGTGTCACTGCCCGGCATTATTCAGTCGTTTAATGCCGAAACCGTCACCTGCACCGTGCAACCGGCGATTAAAGGCTCAGCGCCTGATCAACTGGGAAATACGTTGTCCACTGAACTGCCGCTGTTGCTGGATGTGCCGGTAGTCTTCCCGCGCGGCGGCGGTTGCACGATGACCTTTCCGGTTAATAAAGGCGATGAGTGTCTGGTGCTGTTTAGCGATCGCTGTATCGATTTCTGGTGGCAGAACGGCGGCATTCAGGAACCGGTTGATCCACGCATGCACGATCTCTCTGATGCTTTTGCGTTGGTTGGCCCGCAGTCGCAGGCCGAGAAAATCAGCCATATCAGCACCAGCGCCGTGCAAGTCAGAACCGATGACGGCAACAGCTTTATCGAACTGACGCAGGGCGGGCGGGTGACGATCAAATCAGCGCTGGTTACCATCGAAGGCGACCTGCAGGTAAATGGATCTGTCACCTCCAGCGGCGATCAGATTGCTGCCGGTATCAGTCAGAGCGGGCATACCCATGGTGGCGTGCAATCCGGCGGCAGCAATACCGGGGGGCCACAATGAGATATCGACGCGAAGACGCAGCCGGTGATTACAGCTTTGGCCAGGGTGACAACAGCTGGCTGATTAACTCACCTCAGTGTGTGGCTCAGGCGGTGAAAACGCGTTTTCTGTTGTGGTCCGGACAGTGGTTTCTCGATACCACGGCTGGCACACCCTGGATGCAGTCGGTACTGGGTAAGCAGCAGGCGGAAAGCTACAACCTGGCGATCCGCCAGCGCATTCTGGAGACGCCGGGCGTCAACGCCATCATTGCCTTCGACACCATGGTTAATAGCTCCTCACGTCGGGTGGTATTTAGCGCCACCATCGACACTCTCTACGGTACGACAACCGTCACAAGCGAGGCATAATGGCTCTCAATCTTGATACGCTGGGGCTCTCCGCTACGGTGACCGCCTCAGGGATAAGTGCGCCCGATTATCAGACAATACTCACTACGATAACCGGTTATTTTCAGCAGATTTACGGCACCGATGTTTACCTCGAACCAGACAGCAAGGATGGTCAGATGGTGGCGCTGGTGGCGCTGGCGATTCACGATGCCAATAACAGCGCTATTGCCTGCTATAACTCATTCTCTCCTGCAACGGCGATGTCTGACGCGCTGAGTCGTAATGTAAAAATTAACGGTATTACCCGTCAGGCCGCCACCCATTCCACGGTAGATGTCACCCTAAGCGGAACCATCGGCGTCACTATCGTCGATGGTTCGGTCATGGATGCCAATAGGGTGGTATGGAATCTGCCCGCCAGCGTGACGATTGGCACCAGCGGATCGGTGACCATTACCGCCACCAGCGCCATATCCGGCGCCATAGCGGCAGCTATTGGATCGGTGAATCAAATCAACACCCCGACACGCGGCTGGACATCGGTCAGCAATGCGACGGCTGCCACTATTGGCAGCGCTGCGGAAACTGATGCCGAATTGCGGCGACGGCAAACCCAGAGCGTGGCATTGCCGTCGCTGACGCCGTTTGACGCGGTTGACGGCGCGCTGGCAAATATCGCCGGGGTCACGCGTCATAAGCTCTACGAGAACGATACCAGCAGCATGGATGCCAACCAGTTACCAGCGCACTCCATTGCGGCGATTGTCGACGGTGGCGATGCGACAGCGATTGCCGGCACGCTGCGCAGCAAAAAAGGGCAAGGGGTCGCGACTTTCGGCACGACCTCCGTGATGGTAAACGATCTGTACGGCAACCCGCACAGCATCGCTTTCTCGCGCTCAAGTGACGTACCGGTATTTATCATCCTGACTCTGCGCGCTTTTACCGGTTATACCTCGCAGGTTGGTGAAGAGATTAAAGCGGCGATGGCGGCCTGGATTAATTCGCTGGCGATTGGCGATGATGTGCTGCTCAGTCGGCTCTGGTCACCGGCAAATCTTGGGGTGGTAAGCGGCGGGGCGAGTCGTTATTACGATATTACCGATCTGCGTATCGGTAAGTCTGCCGCCAGCGTCGCGGCAGCGAATATTGATATCGCCTTTAATCAGTCAGCATCCTGCTCAACTGCGAATATCACCCTCACGGTGACTTCATGAGCAAATATACTGACCTGATAAGCAACTATCACCGCGGTAAACCGCTGTTTGTTGACCATCTCGATCTCTCCACCCGGCCACTGACCGACACTTTAACCACGGCAAAATCCCTTATCACTGCTTTTGATATTGATGAAGCCGTCGGTGTGCAACTGGATATTTTGGGGCAGTGGATTGGGCGCAGCCGGGTTGTCAGTCAGCCAATTGCCGGGGTCTATTTTTCTCTGGATGTCGATGGACTCGGCTATGACCAGGGGGTATGGCAGGGACCATACGATCCTGACAGCGGTTATACCAGCCTGAGTGATGAAACCTATCGCGTTATTCTGAAGGCGAAAATCGCCATTAATAACTGGGATGGCAGTAACGACTCACTGCCGCTGATTCTTGACACTGCGCTTAGCGGCTCCGATTTGCGTATGCAGATTGTTGATAATCAGGATATGACCATTTCAGTCTGGGTCTTTCCTGAGAACGATATTTCTGATGTATCTCTGGAATTAATCGCTGCCATTAAACAGGGATATTTAACGGTCAAGGCTGCGGGTGTGTGGGCCGGAGATATTCAAACCCCTTCCATTGAAACACCATCGGAAGGAAATAAATTTTTTGGTTTTGATATGGATAACGAGTACATCTCGGGATTCGATATTGGTGCATGGGAGAATACACTATAATGGCTGTAAACAATATAAAACCCTTTGCTATTGGCTCAGGTGCAAACGTCATTTCACAGACGGATTATGAAGCGCTGGCAGCGCTTGTTACTGGTTTTCAAGCTGGTAAAGCATCCTCAGCGCAAATCAATAAAGCACTTCGGCAGTCGACATTTGTTGCTTCTGTATTGGCGCAATTTATTTCAGATAAAGCAGGTGTTGATGTTCTTGATAATGGGAGTGCAACCACACTATTAGCTAATTTTATCACGGCTCTTAAGGCAAATTCAGCGAATGATTTCCTGCAAAAAACGAATAATCTCTCTGAGTTTTCGAGTGCAGCAGCAAAGAGCGCGGCCTGTATAAATCTCGGGTTAGCCGATACATCTGGCTATTCTGGAAGGCTTTTAAATATTGCTGTGATTACCTCATCAGGTACTTATACACCAACTACAGGAACCAAAAAAATTAAAGTAACGGCAGTCGGTGGCGGCGGAGGTAGCGGCGGCGTGGCAGCTACATCATCTACTCAGTACTGTGCATCTGGCGGCGGAGCGGGCGGTAGTTCGGCAGTGGGTTTTTACTCGGTATCTGCTCCTGTTTTATGTACCATCGGCAGCGCAGGAGGCGCTGGTGCAGCTGGTAATAACCCAGGAGGTACAGGAGGCGCGACAATTTTTGGTTCGCTTATCACCGCTCCAGGCGGTTCGGGGTCAGCAGGTGTGCCAGCAATAGCAAGTGGTAGTACTGCGGTGACAGGAAATGCCGCACCGGGTGCTATTGCAACTGGCGGGACAATTTTAAATGTGCGCGGTACACCAGGCGGGTATGCATTTATTTTCCCGTCAGGAAACGTCATTGCAGGATCCGGCGGTAATTCATTGGTTGGGGCGGGAGGATTTGGTCAAGGATTTCCGCCAGCGCCGAGTTTAGGTACAGGTTATGGTTCAGGTGCCAGCGGAATTTCTATTGGCCCAGGCCTGGCTGCAAACTCAGGCGTAGCTGGGACTGCGGGAGTGGTTATTATAGAGGAGTATGCATAATGTCAGTAGAAGCTTTTGCAGTAATTAACAGCGAAAATAATGTAGTTAATACCGTCTTGTGGGATAAAGATGCGCAGCCTGAATGGTTCCCCGGTGATGGATTCGAGGCTATTTTTTGTGGAAATCAGCTATGTCAGATTGGAGACACTTTTAATGAAGGTGTTTTTTCACCCCCTCCCGTTGTTGAAACTCTGATGAAGAAATGATTGCCCGTGCTGAGGCAGATAAAAAGTATCAACTGGACAACGTAGCCAATTCGATTGCTGTATGGCAGACTAAGTTATTGATGGACAGGAAGTTAACTGACGCAGAAACCAAATCACTTAACGCCTGGCTGGATTATAGTGACGCCCTGTCTGCTGTTAACACATCTATAGTTTCTGCTGAAAACCCTCCTGCATGGCCTGCCTCTCCAGCCGCATAATTCATAGCCCGGTAACGCCGGGCACTTCCATCAAATAAATATTCCTGCCATTCAATCTCCTACCGACCTGCCGCAACAAGCCATTTAAACGATCATATTAATTAATAATACTGTATATATATTTTGAAGTGTGATGAATGAGCTTTACGCAGCTCAATCAGGAGTTTCATTCTGTCCTGAGACTGTTTAGTGCGAGTCTTCGTTAGGCTTACTTCCGGGCAATCTCGGGTAACAATGATTTCGCATGAGTGCTTCAGTTAAGAGGGTTTTGGTGACGGTGGGCAATGCGCGGTTACTCGAACATGGTGTCCCCTGCAGGAATCGAACCTGCAACTAGCCCTTAGGAGGGGCTCGTTATATCCATTTAACTAAGGGGACCAAGGCGGGGGAGTATAGCGCGTTTTTACACGCAGATTAACCACTTACCCGCCTGTTTGCTCATTCTGTCAGCAATTACGACTGACTATTTTCCGCGTTCTTCTCGTTACCAGCGGCCTGTTTCTTCTTCGCGGCCGCCTCTGCCTTCGCTTTCAGGCTAATTTCATTGCGGATCTGCGCATGACTAATCAGGGCGAAGATAAAGGTGCCGCCAATGATATTACCCGCCAGCGTCGGCAGCGCAAACGGCCAGAAGAATTGATGCCAGCTGATGGCGCCGCTAAACACCAGATACAGCACCTCCACCGATCCCACCACGATATGCGCTAAATCTCCCAACGCCACCAGCCAGGTCATCATAATAATCACGATAATTTTCGCCGAACCGGCGGAGGGAAACATCCACACCATAGTGGCGATAATCCAGCCGGAAATTACCGCATTGGCAAACATCTCCCCCGGACTGTTTTCCATCACTTTTTCACTGATATGAGTAAAGGCGGCACGCGTGGCTTCATCAAAGATGGGCATATGATTAAAGGCCAGCGCGCCGAGGCCGGTGCCCACCAGATTGCCTGCCAGCACAATGCCCCATAGCCGGAACAGCAGCAGAAAGTTACTGCCGGTCGGTTTATGCATAATCGGCAATACCGCCGTAACGGTATTTTCGGTAAAGAGCTGCTGACGCGCCATAATCACAATAACAAAGCCAAAGGTGTAGCCGAGATTCTCCAGCAGAAAACCGCCCGGCACACCGGCAAGATGTACCTGAAAAATACCTTTCGCCATCAGCGACGCGCCCATCGATAATCCGGCGGCAATCGCTGACCACAACAGCGCCATGCTGTCGCGTTCCAGCTCTTTTTCCCCGTCCTGTCGAATCTGCTCATGCACCGCCGCCGCTGCGGAGGGCAGTGCCTCTTCATCTACCTCGATCTCTTTTCCCTGTTCGTGCTCTTCACTTTCAACTTCCTGATCGTTGTTTTTATCTGCCGCCATGATTTTCCCCGGAAATAACCTGAAATAGTCTGTGTTAAGCGTAGCGGTTTTTTACCGGGCTGAAGAAATGTAACGTCAAACTATAAGAAAGGTAACAAAGCTTTAACTTTGGCGATTTTTTCAGCAAAAACGGCATAATTAAGCATTAAATGGCCCTGCAATGCTTATGGAGATGGATGCTGAGGCTGCTAACTAACCATTGCTTATGTTACTATTCTGATCTTCATTGTTAGTGTGACTCTCTCCCCGATGCTGGAAGCAAAAAATCTGACATGCCTGCGTGATGAGCGATTTCTGTTCAGCGAGCTGAACTTTATCGTTTCAGCTGGCGATATTGTGCAGATTGAAGGGCCAAATGGCGCTGGCAAAACTTCTTTATTACGTCTGTTAGCGGGCCTGAGTCAGGCCGAAAGCGGCAATGTACTGTGGCGTCAGCAGGATATTCGTTATCAGCGCGAACAGTGGCATGCAGAGTTACTCTATCTTGGCCATCAGCCCGGAGTAAAAGCGGTATTGACGCCGCTGGAAAATCTGGCCTTTTACCATCCGCAATGCACTGAGCAGCAACTGTTTGCCGCGCTGGAAGCCGTCGATCTGGTCGGCTTTGAGGATGTGGCGGTGGCCCAGCTATCCGCCGGACAGCAGCGACGGGTTGCCCTGGCGCGCTTATGGCTGAGCCGCGCGACGCTGTGGATCCTCGATGAACCGTTAACCGCTATCGATAAATCCGGCGTGGAAAAATTAATGGCCCTGTTTATCCGGCATGCGCAGCAGGGCGGGGCGGTGATTGTCACTACTCACCAGGATCTTCCGGCCGCTTATCAGGCGGTACGCAAAATCCAGCTGACCAGTGCGGGGGCGATCTGATGCTGTGGCGTGTGATTAAACGTGAACTGCAAATCGCCTTTCGCAGCAGTGCGGAGATTATTAATCCGCTGTGGTTTTTCCTGATTGTGATTACGTTGTTTCCGCTGGGGATTGGCCCGGAGCCGCAGCTGCTGGCGCGGATTGCGCCGGGCATTGTCTGGGTTGCGGCGCTGCTGTCCTCTTTGCTGGCGCTTGAGCGTCTGTTCCGCGACGACTTTGTTGATGGGTCGCTGGAGCAACTTTTACTGTTACCGACGCCACTGCCGATAATAGTGACAGGCAAAATTGTGGCGCACTGGATGATTACAGGGTTGCCGCTGTTATTGCTGTCGCCGCTGGCGGCGCTATTGTTGTCACTGGATTTTACCAGCTGGCGCGCGATGGCGCTGACGCTGCTGCTTGGCACCCCGACGCTAAGTTTTCTCGGTGCGATTGGCGTGGCGTTAACCGTTGGCCTGCGCCGTGGCGGCGTACTGTTAAGTTTGCTGGTATTGCCGCTGGCAATACCGGTTCTGATTTTTGCCACTGCGGCGATTGATGCTGCTGCAATGGGACTGCCGGTTGATGGTTATCTGGCGATTCTTGGCGCGATGCTGGCTGGCAGCGCGACGCTGGCGCCTTTTGCCACCGCGGCGGCATTACGGATCAGCGTGCATTAACCGTCTGAACTATAAAAACTAAAATTTTATTTTTTTATTGTGAGCGCTAAAAATCATGTGGAAATGGCTACATCAGCTGGCAAAGCCCGAACGGCTTTATCAGCTCAGCGGGCAACTGGCACCCTGGTTTACCATTGCCGGTCTGGCAAGCCTGTTGCTTGGCTGGGTCTGGGGCTTTGCTTTCGCACCAGCCGACTATCAGCAGGGTGACAGTTATCGCATCATCTATATCCATGTGCCTGCGGCGATGTGGTCGATGGGCATCTATGCCTCAATGGCGCTTGCGGCGATTGTGGGCCTGGTGTGGCAGATCAAAAGCGCCGATCTCGCCGCGGCGGCGATGGCGCCAGTCGGTGCGGTATTTACCTTTATCGCGCTGGTCACCGGTTCTGCCTGGGGCAAGCCGATGTGGGGCACCTGGTGGATCTGGGATGCGCGGCTGACGTCCGAACTGGTGTTGCTGTTCCTTTATATGGGCGTGATTGCGCTCTATAGCGCCTTTGACGATCGCCGCGTTGCCGGACGCGCTGCCGGCATCCTGATTCTGGTCGGCGTGGTGAATCTGCCGATCATTCACTACTCCGTGCAGTGGTGGAATACCCTGCATCAGGGATCTTCCGGCATGTTGCAACAGGCGATTGCGCCGAGTATGCGTACTCCGCTGCGCTGGTCGATCCTCGGTTATCTGCTGGTGTTTATCGCCCTGACGCTGATGCGTCTGCGCAATCTGCTGTTGCTGAGCGAGCGCCACCGTCCGTGGGTGGCCGCCGTAGCGGCAAAGGGAGGGCGTAAAGCATGACCCCGGCTTTCTCTTCCTGGCACGATTTCCTGGCGATGGGCGGCTATGCCTTTTATGTCTGGCTGGCGGTGGCTTTTACCCTGATCCCCCTTGGCGCGCTGTTTCTGCACACCGGTTTACAGCGTCGTCGTCTGCTGGCGGAAATTCGCCAGCGTCAGTCGCGTGAACAACGTATTCGCGCGGCCAAAAACAGACCATCCGCCTCTGCTACAGCTGGAGAGCAACAGTGAATACCCGTCGTAAAAATCGCTTATATCTGGTGCTGGCGATATTAATCGGTCTTGGCCTGGCCACCGCACTGGTGATGTATGCGCTGCGCGCCAATATCGATCTGTTCTATACCCCCGGTGAAATTATTAATGGCAAAGGTGAGGCGCAGGAAAAACCCGAGCCAGGACAGCGTTTACGCGTCGGCGGCATGGTGATGCCGGGCAGCGTAAAACGCGATCCGCAGACCCTGCGCGTGTCGTTTAAGTTGTATGACGCCAATGGCGTGATCAGCGTCAGCTATGAAGGCATCCTGCCAGATCTGTTCCGCGAAGGGCAGGGCGTGGTGGCGCAGGGGGTGCTGGAGCCGGGCAATCTGGTCAATGCCAGAGAGGTGCTGGCCAAACACGATGAAAAATACACCCCGCCGGAAATCGAAGACGCAATGAAAAAGAATCATAAACGCCCGGCTGATGCGTATCAGCAGGCGCAAGGTGGCCAGTCATGATGCCTGAAATCGGCAGTTTTCTGCTTTGCCTGGCGCTGGCGCTGTCACTGCTGTTAAGTATCTATCCGCTGTGGGGCGCCAGTCGTCAGGATGCGCGGCTGATGGCGCTGGCGCGTCCGTTAAGTTACGGGCTGTTTGCCTGTATTCTCGGCGCCTTTGTGCTGCTGGTGCATGCCTTTATTATCAACGATTTCAGCGTTGCTTATGTGGCCACTAACTCCAACACCCTGTTGCCGGTTTACTATCGTATCGCCGCTACCTGGGGGGCGCATGAAGGCTCGCTGCTGTTATGGGTACTGTTGCTGAGCGGCTGGACGTTGCTGGTGGCGCTGTTTAGTCGCGCGATGCCGCTGGATGCGATTGCTCGCGTGCTGGCGGTAATGGGCATGATTAACCTCGGCTTTTTGCTGTTTATCACCCTGACATCCAATCCCTTTACCCGCACCCTGCCGGACTTCCCGATTGACGGCAGCGATCTGAATCCGATGTTGCAGGATATCGGCCTGATCTTCCATCCGCCGCTGCTGTATATGGGCTATGTCGGTTTCTCAGTGGCTTTCGCCTTTGCTATCGCCTCGCTGATGGCCGGTCGTCTTGATACCGCCTGGGCGCGCTGGTCGCGGCCATGGACCACTGCGGCCTGGGTGTTTCTGACGATTGGCATCGTGCTGGGATCGGCATGGGCCTACTATGAACTGGGCTGGGGCGGCTGGTGGTTCTGGGATCCGGTGGAAAATGCCTCGTTTATGCCATGGCTGGCCGGTACCGCGCTAATTCACTCGCTGGCGGTCACTGAAAAACGCGGCACCTTTAAAGCCTGGACGGTGTTGCTGGCGATTACTGCGTTCTCGCTCAGCCTGCTGGGCACTTTCCTGGTGCGCTCCGGGGTGCTGGTTTCGGTACATGCTTTTGCCTCGGATCCGGCGCGCGGCATGTTTATCCTCGCTTTCCTGGTGATTGTGATCGGCGGCTCGCTGCTGCTGTACGCCATCAAGGGTGGCAAGGTACGCAGCCGGGTGCTGAACGAAATCTGGTCGCGCGAATCTTTCCTGCTGGGCAATAACGTATTGCTGATTGCCGCCATGCTGGTGGTGTTGCTGGGAACCCTGCTGCCGCTGGTGCATAAGCAGCTGGGACTGGGAACCATCTCGATCGGCGAACCCTTCTTTAATACCATGTTCAGCTGGCTGATGGCGCCGCTGGCGCTGGCGCTGGGTATCGGTCCGCTGGTGCGCTGGCGTCGCGATGAGCCACAAAAATTGTGGAAGCGGCTGGCGCTGGCGATGCTGACCACGCTGGTGTTATCGATTCTGCTGCCGTGGCTGATGCAGGACCGTATTGAAGCGATGACGGTCGTCGGGCTGATGATGTCGCTGTGGGTGATTATTCTGACGCTGATGGAACTGCATGAACGCGCCACTCATCGCCACTCACTGCTGCGCGGACTGCGTCATCTTTCGCGTAGTCACTGGGGAATGGTGCTGGGGCATCTCGGCGTGGCGGTAACGATTATTGGTATTGCCTTTAGTCAGAACTACAGCGTTGAACGCGATGTGCGTATGAAAGCGGGCGACAGCGTTGATATTCATAACTACCACTTTGTGTTCCGCGATCTGCGTAGTTTGCAGGGCGCCAACTACAGCGGCGGCGTGGCGTTGATTGATGTCACACGCAATGGCAAACATGAAGCGACGCTGCATGCAGAGAAACGCTTCTACAGCGTTACGCGATCGATGATGACCGAAGCGGCGATTGACGGTGGATTTACCCGCGACCTCTATGCCGCGCTGGGCGAAGAGCTGGACGATAATTCGTGGGCCGTGCGCATCTACTATAAGCCTTTTGTCCGCTGGATCTGGTCTGGCGGCCTGTTTATGGCGCTGGGCGGCATTCTGTGTCTGCTCGATCCACGTTATCGCTCGCGTAAAAAAGTGCAGCAGGAGCCAGCATGAATAAGAATATTCTCTATATTCCGCTGGTACTGTTTTTGCTGCTGGCGGCGGCGCTGTTATACCAGCTGTCGCGAAATGCCAGTGGTGACGATCCTACGCTGCTGGAGTCGGCGCTGATAGGTAAACCGGTGCCGCAATTTAAACTGGAATCCCTCGATCAGCCTGGCAAGATCTACGATCAGGCAGTACTGAATGATGGCCAGCCGATTCTGCTGAATGTCTGGGCGACCTGGTGCCCGACCTGCCGCGCTGAGCACCAATATCTTAATACGCTGGCGCAACAGGGGATCCGCGTGGTGGGGCTTAACTATAAAGATAACCGGCAAAAAGCGGTGAACTGGCTGAACACGCTGGGGAATCCGTATGCGCTGAGTCTGTATGACGGCAACGGTATGCTGGGGCTGGATCTCGGCGTCTATGGTGCACCGGAAACCTTTCTGATCGATGGCAACGGCATTATCCGCTATCGCCATGCGGGCGATATGAATGAGCGCGTCTGGCAGCAGGAAGTCAAACCGCTATGGGATAAATATCGCCAGGAGTCAGTTAAATGAAAGCCATAATGACCCTGCTGGTGGCGATGGTGTTGAGCTTCAGCGCCTTTGCCGCTATCGATACCCTGCAGTTTGATTCGGTGGAGCAGGAGCAGCAGTATCGCCAGCTGACCGAATCGCTGCGCTGCCCGAAATGCCAGAACAACAGTATTGCCGATTCCAATGCGATGATCGCTGGTGACATGCGCCTGAAAGTCTATCAGCTAATGAAGCAGGGACA
Source organism: Winslowiella toletana (assembly GCF_017875465.1). NCBI lineage: Bacteria > Pseudomonadati > Pseudomonadota > Gammaproteobacteria > Enterobacterales > Erwiniaceae > Winslowiella > Winslowiella toletana. The sequence continues at coordinate 975,100 of NZ_JAGGMQ010000001.1, read as the reverse complement.
GAGCAAGCAGCAGATCACCGACTATATGGTGGCGCGCTATGGCAATTTTGTTACTTATCAGCCGCCGCTGACCGCGTCCACCCTGATTCTGTGGGCCGGCCCGGTGCTGTTTGTGCTGCTGGGCGCGCTGGTGATTATTTTGCGCAGCCGCAGACCGCAACCGACGCAACAAGCGCAGTTTGATGCTGCAGAACAGCAGCGTCTGGACAGATTACTGAAGAACAACAGGAAGCAATCATGAGCGGGTTTTGGCTAACTCTTATCGCGCTGTTACTGGCTGCCAGCGCGCTGCTGCTGATCGCCGGCTGGCGCAGCCGTAACGCCAGTGCAGCAGAGCGCGATAAGCTGAATACCGCTTTCTACCATCAGCGTTTACAGGAGCTGGAACAGGATGAAGCGCAGGGCGTGGTAGCGGAACGGCCTGAGATGGTGCGGGAACTGCAACAGACGCTGTTAACCGATATTCCGGATGGCGCTTATCCGCAGGCGCGCAGCGTCAGCCGCTGGGTGTTGTTGCCAGGCGTGCTGCTGATTTTTATCGTCAGCCTTGCACTCTATTTTAACGTTGGCGGCCTGCCGCAGTTAATGGCCTGGCAGCAGGTGAAAAACGATTTGCCGGCGCTGCGTGGGCGGGTGATGGATCCTGATGGCAGGCCGTTATCAATGGAAGAGCTGGCGCGCCTCGGTCTGGGTATTCGCAGCGAACTGCAAACCGATCCCACGAATCTTGATGACTGGATGATGCTGGGACGCATCGGCATGGTGCTGAATAACCCCACCACTGCAGGCCAGGCATTTCAGCACGCATTGCAACTGTCGCCGGGCAATCAGGAAGTTAAACTCAGCTATGCTGAAGTACTGACGCGTTCCGGCGATGCGCAGGACAATCGTGAAGCTGAAGTGATGCTGCTGGCGATGCAGAAAGAGGATAGCCAGAATCTGCGGGTGCTGGGCCTGTTAGCTTTCAATGCTTACCAGCAACAGCATTACGATCGCGCTATCGCCGGATGGCAGCAGATGCTGACGCTGTTGCCAGCCGGAGACCGTCGCATTGAGATGATCCAGCGCAGCATTGAGCAGGCGAAAACTGATTCAGGTGAGCAAAATAGCAAGCTGGCGCTGACCGTTAAGCTGTCAGCGGCGGCAGAAAAAATGTTACCCGAAGGCGGAGTATTGTATATTTCTGTTTCTGACGGGGTTTCACCGGTACCGGTGGCGGTGAAAAAACTGCCGCTGAGTCATTTTCCGTTATCGCTGACGCTGGATGACAGCAACGCCATGATGCCGGATCGCCTGCTTTCGGCGCAGCATCAGGTCAGGGTACGGGTTCGCATTTCGCGCAATGGCAGCGCCAATCCTCAGTCGGGCGACTGGCTGGGTGAAAGTGCAGCGACGCCATACGATGGTCATCAGCAGCTGTCTGTTGCCATCGATCGGCAGCAGCCCTGAAGCGCCTTAAAATAGAGAATACAGGGAGAACAACATGAATTACCGCCTGACGGGGTTGGCACTGGCAAGTGTGCTGTTAATGGGTTGCGCCAGTTCCAATGATGCGAACGAGCCACAAGGGCGTTCCGATCCGCTGGAAGGTTTTAACCGCACCATGTTTAATTTCAACTATAACCTGTTGGATCCCTATGTTTTGCGTCCTGTGGCGGTGGCCTGGCGTGATTATGTGCCGACGCCTGCGCGTACCGGACTGGGCAACTTCCTTGGTAACCTGGATGAACCGGCGGCGATGGTGAACTCCTTCCTGCGTGGCGACCCGTATCGCGGGGCGATCCACTTTAACCGCTTCTTCCTGAATACCCTGTTAGGGATGGGCGGCTTTATTGATGTCGCCGGAATGGCGAACCCGAAACTGGCGCGTGAAGAGCCGCAACGCTTTGGTGGCACACTGGGTTCTTACGGTGTTGGTTATGGCCCTTATGTGGTGTTGCCTGCCTATGGTAGCGTCACGCCGCGTGAAGATGGCGGCGACTATGTGGATAATCTCTATCCGGCGCTGAGCTGGCTGACCTTCTGGATGTCGGCAGGGAAATGGGTGTTTGAAGGGGTTGAAACGCGCGCCCAGCTGCTGGATTCCGATGCGATGCTGCGTAATACCAAAGATCCTTACGCCTTTGTGCGTAATGCTTATTTCCAGCGCCATGACTTCCTGGCGAACGGCGGTAAGCTGCAGCCGCAAGAGAACCCGAATGCTTCGGCGATTCAGGGTGAGCTGAACGATATCGACGCTGAGTAAATAAAAATGGCGGCGAGAACGCCGCCACTACAGGGCCGGTAGCGGCGGCGTTCCCGCCGCCATTAAACTCAGAACTTGTAGTTAAAGCCTGCGCCGTACAGCCAGGCTTTGCCCTCAGATTCAAAGGTATAATCCCCTTCCTGCACCGTCACATGCTGACCATGCATATAAGAGATCCCCACATCCACAGATGCATCCTGGTTCAGCGCGTAAGAAGCCCCGGCGCTCAGCCACAGACGATCCTGATCCGGAATTGAGATGGAGCGTTTATCCGCAGGCACCGGGCTGTCATCAAAGGCGATACCGCCACGGAAAGTCCAGTTATCGTCATAGTAGTAGCTGGCGCCAAGCGCGATGCGGTATGCATCTTTAAAGCCTTCATCTTTATAGAACAGCGTCTGGCCGTTGCTGCCCGTCGCTTTCAGCTCCTGGAACTGACTCCAGCTGGTGTAAGCCATGCTGTAATGCACCGCCCACTGTGGCGCCACCTTATGATAACCGGACACTTCCCACATTTCCGGCAAGTTCAGGGTCAGCGCGCCCGGAATGGTATTGCCGTCGGTGCCGTAAGGCAGGCCAAAGGCGCTGGAGGCTGGCGTACCGTTAAGTGCTGAAGGCAGGCTGCTCTTATAGTCGCCGTCAAAGTCGATTTTCACTTCTGAACGGTAGGTGAAACCGAAGCGGTTGTTATCGTCCACTTCATACAGGATGCCGGCGTTCCAGCCGTAGCCCCATTCATCACCTTTCAGATGGGCAATTTGCGTATCTGCCGGTACACCCAGCAACGCCCCGGATTCACCGGCGTAACGTTCGATTTTCGCTCTGGCGTAGACGGCATCAAAACCGATACCAAAACTGAAGTGCTGATTAAGGCGGTACGCCGTACTGACGTTAAAGTTACCGGTCATCAGGTCGGTTTTACCGGCGTAACCGCCTGCGGTATAACCGTCATTAAATTCGGTGGCCAGGCCATAATTGCTGGTGATCGAGGCGCCGACCCACCACTGATCGTTAATTGGCTGCACATAGTGAATATTGGGAATCCACTGGGTTGGCGCAATATTATCCGAATTGAGGCTGTTGCCGGAATTACTCTCACCCGAAATATTGACATCGGGATCGATAAATACGGCGCCAATACTAAATTGTGGACGATCCATTAACGCCATGGTAGCCGGGTTACGGCTGGCTGAGGCTGCGGTATCGCCGATTGCGCCTTCGCCGGAATAAGAGCGACCTAACCCAATTGAAGAGAACTCATTAAGCTGAAAGCCCGCAGCATAAACTTGTGAAGAAACGAGAGCCATTGCAGCTGCCACAGCTGACTTTGCAAACAGGTTTTTATGGTTCATGACCATAACCTCATTATCTGATTTTATTAAACTCTGTTACATAGCGTAACAAGGATCGCGGATTGTAGGGACTGACAGACGGCTAACAAATCAGACCAGTGCGCCAAGTATAGGTCTGACCTCTACACATGTTGCAATATTGTTTTTAAAATATTGCCAAATTGATACTAAAAATAAGATCCGCTTAACAAAAAATGCACTCTTTCATGACGGATAAAATTGTAGCAAATATTCTAATTTGTTCTGGATCAATTTTAACTGTGATATTCGTCACTTAACGGCTTCATAGCAGGGTAATGGTAGTGTGGTAAATAACGCAGGCGTAAACTATTACGAGTTGAATTAGTTTGCCCGCCGCAGCGGCGGCATGAATCAGGAGATCACCATGACCGATGCCATTAATAAATGTAGCGCGAATGAAACAGCAGCCTGCTGTTGTGTCGATGTTGGCACCATTATGGATAACACCGACTGCACCGCTTCCTACAGCCGGGTGTTTGCCGATCGCGCAGCAGCTGAAGCGACGCTGGCGGCATTAACCAGCAAAGCGCGTGCAACAGAATCTGAACCTTGTGAGATTAATGCCCGCTTTACTGAACTGCCGGATGGCGTGCAGCTTGATATCGACTTTATCTTTGCCTGCCAGGCGGAGACGATGATTTTTCAGCTCGGCCTGCGTTAATCCCCACGGGAGCCGGTTTCGGCTCCCGCATCGCCAAATTCGTGTCTCCACTCTCATTTTTCTCACCCTGTGCTTGGCGCAATGTAACATTGTGGTTAACACTGATGATCAGGTCTGACCTCTTTTGGCAATGATGCCTCCGATCTCGGTTAACAGGTGACAATAATGAGCAAAGCGCTACCTTTGCTGACGCGTCAGGGCGAACGCATCGCGATAACACACGGATTACGCACTCCTTTTGCCCGCCAGGCCACAGCGCTGCATGGTATCCCGGCGGTGGAACTGGGAAAGATGGTGATTGGCGAGTTGCTGGCGCGCAGCGATATTCCGCCGGAAATTATTGAACAGCTGGTATTTGGCCAGGTGGTGCAGATGCCGGAAGCGCCAAATATTGCGCGCGAGATTGTGCTGGGGAGCAGCCTGAGTGTGCATACCGATGCTTATAGTGTCAGCCGCGCCTGCGCCACCAGTTTCCAGGCGGTGGCGAATATCGCTGAAAGCTTGCTGGCGGGCGCCATTCAGGCGGGGATCGCCGGTGGCGCCGACTCTTCCTCGGTGCTGCCGATTGGCGTCAGTAAAAAGCTGGGACGCGTGCTGGTCGACCTCAGCAAAGCGCGCAGCCTGTCACAAAAAATTAAGCTATTCAGCCAGCTGCGACCCCGCGATCTGCTGCCGGTGCCGCCGGCAGTGGCCGAATACTCCACCGGCCTGCGGATGGGCGATACCGCCGAGCAGATGGCGAAATCCCATGGTATTACCCGTCAGCAACAGGATGCGCTGGCGCACCGCTCGCATCAGCGCGCCGCCAAAGCCTGGGATGAAGGCAAGATGGCGGATGAAGTGATGACCGCATTTGTGCCGCCATGGCGCGGCGCGTTGCAGCAGGATAACAACGTGCGTGGCGATTCTAAGCTGGAAGATTACGCGAAGTTGCGTCCCGCCTTTGACCGTCAACACGGTAGCGTCACGGCCGCCAACAGCACGCCATTAACCGATGGCGCCGCCGCGGTGATCATGATGACCGAATCGCGCGCGCGCGAGCTGGGTATCGTGCCGCTGGGCTATCTGCGCAGCTATGCCTTTACCGCTATTGATGTCTGGCAGGATATGTTGCTCGGCCCCGCGTATGCTTCTCCGCTGGCGCTTGACCGGGCGGGCATTACGCTCGACGATCTGACGTTAATCGATATGCATGAAGCCTTTGCCGCCCAGACGCTGGCTAATCTGAAAATGTTCAGTGACGAACGTTTTGCCCGCGAGGTGCTGAAACGTCCCCATGCGCTGGGCGAAGTTAATGAAGAGAAATTTAATGTGCTGGGCGGGTCGATCGCTTACGGCCACCCTTTTGCCGCCACCGGCGCGCGCATGATTACGCAAACTCTGAATGAACTGAAACGACGCGGCGGCGGACTCGGGCTGGTGACGGCCTGTGCTGCCGGAGGCTTAGGTGCGGCAATGGTTCTGGAGGCCGAATAATGGATCAGCCATCTGCATTTCACTTACAGATGCGTCTGGATAATGTCGCGGTGATCACCATCGACGTGCCGGACGAGAAAATGAATACGCTGAAAGCGGCCTTTGCCGGGCAAATTCGCCAGGTTATCCAGCGCGCGCGGGAAAATCCGCATCTTGCCGGCATAGTGCTTATCTCCGGCAAACCGGACTCGTTTATTGCCGGGGCCGATATCAGCATGATTGCCGCCTGTCACAGTGCGCAGCAGGCGGAAACGCTGGCGAAGCAGGGGCAAAAAGTGATGAGCGATATTGCGGCGCTGCCTTTTCCGGTGGTGGCGGCGATTCATGGCGCCTGTCTTGGCGGTGGTCTGGAGCTGGCGCTGGCCTGCGGCCAGCGTGTCTGTACGCTGGATGATAAAACGCGGCTGGGACTGCCGGAAGTTCAACTTGGCCTGCTGCCCGGCTCGGGCGGAACACAGCGTTTACCACGACTGGTTGGCGTATCGAATGCGCTGGATATGATGCTGACCGGCAAAACGCTGCGTCCGCGTCAGGCGGTGAAAATCGGTCTGGTGGATGAGGCGGTGCCACACAGTATTCTGCTGGAAACCGCGATTGCGCGGGTATTACAGGGACAGAAGCCACGCGGGCGTCTGCCGGTGCGCGAACGGCTGATTAACGGTCCGCTGGGACGCGCGCTGCTGTTTACGCTGGCCACGCGCCAGACGCGGGCGAAGACCAGAGGCAACTATCCGGCCACCGAGCGTATTTTAGCGGTGGTGCGCAGCGGACAGGAACAGGGCAGCAGCAGTGGTTATGCGGCGGAAGCGAAAGCCTTTGGCGAGCTGGTGATGACGCCAGAATCCAGGGCGCTGCGCAGCCTGTTCTTTGCCACTACCGCCATCAAAAAAGAGCATGGCGCAGAGGCTGAACCGCATAAGCTGCGCGCGACTGGCGTGCTTGGCGGTGGTCTGATGGGCGGTGGTATCGCCTGTGTTACCGCCACGCGTGCGGGTCTGCCGGTGCGGATTAAAGATATCAATGCTGAAGGGATTAACCACGCGCTGAAGTACAGCTGGGATACGCTGGGTAAAAAGGTGAAAAGAGGCCATATCAGACCGGCCGAACGCCTGCGGCAGATGGCTTTGATCAGTGGTGATACGCGCTTTCGCGGCTTTCAGCATCGCGATGTGATAATTGAAGCGGTATTTGAAGATTTGGCGTTAAAACAGAAAATGGTGGCCGAGGTGGAGCAGCACTGCTCAGCGGATACCATTTTTGCTTCCAATACTTCATCGCTGCCGATTGCGGATATCGCCGCTCAGGCGCAACGTCCGCAGAATGTGATCGGTTTGCACTACTTCAGCCCGGTCGACAAGATGCCGCTGGTGGAAGTGATCCCGCACGCCGCCACCAGCGCGCAGACCATCGCCACCACCGTGGCGCTGGCGAAAAAACAGGGTAAAACCGCGATTGTCGTGGCGGATCGCGCCGGGTTTTATGTTAACCGCATTCTGGCGCCTTATCTGAATGAAGCGGTGCGCTGCCTGCTGGAAGGCGAGCCGATCGACGTGATTGATAATGCGCTGATGGAGTCTGGCTTTCCGGTCGGGCCGATTCAGCTGGTGGATGAGATCGGCATTGATGTCTGCCTGAAGATTATGCCGATTCTTGAGCAGGCTTACGGTGATCGCTTTACCGCTCCGGCGGCGTTCAGCGCAGTGTTGCAGGACAACCGTAAAGGGCGCAAAAACGGGCGCGGTTTCTATCGCTATGCAGGCGCGTCGTGGTTGCATAAAAAACAGGTCGACAGCAGCATCTATCCGCTGATAAAGGTGAAACCGAAAGCCCGGCTGGAAGGGGCGCTTATCGCCCAGCGCTGTGTGATGATGATGCTGAATGAGGCGGTGCGCTGCCATGATGAACAGGTGATCCGCAGCCCACGCGATGGCGATATCGGTGCGGTAATGGGCATCGGCTTCCCGCCGTTTCTGGGTGGGCCATTCCATTATATCGACACGCTGGGCGCCACCATGGTGGTAAATACATTAGTCAGTTTAATGCATCAGTATGGCGAACGTTTTGCCCCCTGCGATGCGTTACGACGGATGGCGGAGCAGGATGACAAATTTTACAAAACAGAGCCGGTTACTGATACCCATATTGATTCAGTGGCTTAGCAGAGGGCGGTTACAGCGTCAGTGATGGCGCTGTTCTGATAAGCGCTTATTAAATGCACAATCGGTTGACTATGCTCAGGGCATTGCGGTACAACACAGCGTTCATTCGCAGAATGAAGAGTCAGCGAACCTCTGTTCGCGGCGATTTTTTTAACAACAGCGGTGCATTATGCAAGTTTTTATTATGCGTCACGGCGATGCGGCATTAGATGCAGCCAGTGATTCAGTCAGACCTCTTACTCATTGCGGCTGTGATGAGTCTCGCCAGATGGCGAGCTGGCTTAACGGCCAGGCGCTGGATATCGAGCGCGTTCTTGTCAGTCCCTACCTCCGCGCCGGGCAGACGCTTGCCACGGTTCGCGAAGCACTCCCGCTGCCAGAAGAGCAGGACGTGTTGCCGGAGCTGACCCCTGGCGGCGATCCGGGCTTAGTCGCCTGCTATTTGCAGACGCTGGCAAACGAGGGAGTAAAATCGGTGCTGGTGATTTCACATCTGCCGCTGGTGGGATACCTGGTTTCCGAACTCTGTCCGCAGGAAGCGCCGCCAATGTTTGCCACCTCGGCGATTGCCTGTATCACTTTTGATGCGGCGAGCTGCGAAGGGAAACTGGAGTGGCAGGTTAGCCCGAAGAAATTAGCGAAAGCGATGTGATTTAACCCCTCGGGCGGCGAGAACGCCTTGCATACTGTAGGGGCGGCGTTCTCGCCGCCCGCGCAGATGTTTTGTACAAGCCTCAACCTAAGGCAACTCCGGCGGCTGCCACTCTTCCACTTCAATCAATACCAGCACCGCGGCATCGCCGCCAAACGCTTTTGGCGCCTGATGAAAGGCCATCACATACGGATGCTGCGCCAGCCACAGCGGTGTCTGCTGCTTCAGAATATGTTTGCCATGACCGTGCATCACGCTGGCGCAAAAGATATGCTCGCGGCGACAGGCGGCCAGCAGCGCGCCCAGTTCCTGCTTTGCCTGATTCTGCGTTAAACCATGCAGATCGAGAAAAATCTCCGGCGTATAATCACCGCGACGTAACTTCTTCATTTCATAATGGCTGACATCGCTGCGTACATAGCGCACCGGGCCTTCCGTCGCCAGTAACGGCTGAAATTCATCAGAAAAGTAGTGGCTGTTGTCCGCCTGCTCCGAAAGCAACCGTTTCTGCGGCACTTCGCTGATTTTTTTGCGTTGCGGCGCATGCACAATGGTGTCCTGCTTCAGTTTACGCGTGCCACTCATTAGCTGACGAAACAATGCCTTATCGTCCGCGCTAAGTTTCTCTTTGCTGGTCATTAGTCTTCACAGTGATGTTAATTTAAGGCGAGCCTGTTTACCGGCCGCGACTCGTCAGATCCCTACCTTAACGCGCAGCCGCAACAAAAGTCAGCTTTTTCGCCTCTCTGCGCTGAATTATTGGCGGCTTCGTGGCAAACTAGCGCCCGGGTTTTCAGAACCGCCTGCGGAGGGCAACTTGGATAAAATTTTCGTCGATGAGGCAGTGAACGAACTGCATACCATTCAGGACATGCTGCGTTGGGCGGTAAGCCGTTTTAGCGCTGCCGATATCTGGTATGGTCACGGCACCGACAACCCGTGGGACGAAGCCGTTCAGCTGGTTTTGCCAACGCTGTATCTGCCGTTGGATATTCCGGAAGATATGCGCAATGCGCGCCTGACGTCCAGCGAGCGCCACCGTATCGTTGAACGCGTGATTCGCCGCGTTAACGAGCGTATTCCGGTCGCTTATCTGACCAACAAAGCCTGGTTTTGCGGCCACGAATTCTATGTCGATGAGCGCGTGCTGGTACCGCGTTCGCCTGTTGGCGAGCTGATAGAGAGCCACTTTTCCACGTTGATCGACCATCAGCCTGAGCATATTCTTGATATGTGTACCGGCAGCGGCTGTATTGCCATTGCCTGCGCTTACGCGTTCCCGGATGCGGAAGTGGATGCGGTCGATATCTCTGTCGATGCGCTGGCGGTAGCTGAGCAGAATATTGAAGCACACGGCATGATTGACCATGTTACGCCGATGCGTTCCGATCTGTTCCGCGATCTGCCAAAGATTCAGTACGACCTGATCGTCACCAATCCGCCGTATGTGGATGAGGATGATATGGGCGATCTGCCGAATGAATATCGCCATGAGCCGGAACTGGGTCTGGCGGCCGGTCGTGATGGTCTGAAACTGGCGCGCCGTATTCTGGCCTGCGCCCCGGATTATCTTACCGATAACGGTATTCTGATCTGCGAAGTGGGCAACAGCATGGTGCATATGATCGATCAGTATCCGGATGTGCCTTTCACCTGGCTGGAATTTGATAACGGCGGCGACGGTGTGTTTATGCTGACCAGACAGCAGATTATCAATGCTGCGGACCACTTCAAAATTTACAAGGACTAGAGCATGGCGGGTAATACTGTTGGACAACTGTTTCGGGTCACGACTTTTGGTGAATCCCATGGTATTGCACTGGGCTGTATCGTCGATGGCGTGCCGCCCGGTATGCCACTGACGGAAGCCGATCTGCAACATGATCTTGACCGTCGCCGTCCCGGCACCTCGCGCTATACCACCCAGCGCCGCGAACCGGACCAGGTGAAGATTCTGTCGGGCGTATTCGAAGGTGTCACCACCGGCACGCCGATTGGGCTGTTGATCGAAAATACCGACCAGCGTTCCCAGGATTACAGCGCAATCAAAGATGTGTTCCGCCCGGGTCATGCTGACTATACCTACGAACAGAAATATGGCCTGCGCGACTATCGTGGCGGAGGCCGTTCTTCTGCGCGTGAAACCTCGATGCGCGTGGCGGCGGGGGCGATTGCCAAGAAGTATCTCGAGCTGAAACACGGTATCAAAGTGCGCGGTTACCTGGCGCAGATTGGTGATGTCGCCTGTGAACTGAAGGACTGGGATCTGGTTGAGCAAAACCCGTTCTTCTGCCCGGATGCGGATAAGCTGGACGCGCTGGATGAACTGATGCGCGCGCTGAAGAAAGAGGGCGACTCTATCGGCGCCAAAGTTACGGTGATGGCGGAAAACGTCCCTGCCGGCTGGGGCGAACCGGTATTTGACCGTCTGGACGCTGATCTGGCGCATGCGCTGATGAGCATCAATGCGGTGAAAGGGGTGGAGATCGGTGATGGCTTTGCGGTGGTGAACCAGCGTGGCAGCCAGCATCGCGATGAGATCCGCGCCAGTGGTTTCCAGAGTAATCACGCCGGTGGCATTCTTGGCGGTATCAGCAGCGGTCAGACAGTTATTGCTAACCTGGCGATGAAACCGACCTCCAGCATCACCGTGCCGGGCAAAACCATTAACCGCTTTGGTGAAGAGGTGGAGATGATCACCAAAGGACGCCACGATCCCTGTGTTGGTATTCGTGCGGTGCCAATTGCCGAAGCGATGATGGCGATTGTGCTGATGGATCATCTGATGCGTCAGCGCGCCCACTGTGCTGACGTTAACAGCGACATTCCGCGTTGGTAAGCCGATGAAAAAACTGCTCTTCACTCTGTGCGCGCTGCTGATCTCCGTGTCGGCGCTGGCCGCGACGCCGTGGCAAAATATTGTCCAGCCGATCAGCGGTAGCCCGCTGTCGATTGGCGGTTTTTCCAATGGCTGTATTGTCGGTGCGCAACCGCTGCCGCTGGATGCCGCTCACTATCAGGTGATGCGGCAGGATCAGCGCCGCTACTTCGGCCATCCCGATCTGATTCTGTTTATTCAGCGCCTCAGCACTCAGGTGAATAACCTGGGGCTGGGTGAAGTGCTGATTGGCGATATGGGCATGGCGGCGGGCGGTCGCTTCAGTAGCGGTCACGCCAGCCACCAGTCCGGCCTTGATGTCGATATCTGGCTGCAGTTGCCGAAAACCCGCTGGACCTCGCAGATGCTGCTGAAGCCGCAACCGCTCGATCTGGTGAGCGCCGATGACCGCAACGTGGTGGCGCGTCACTGGAAGCCGGAGATCGACAGCCTGATCAAACTGGCGGCGAAAGATGACGAGGTTACGCGGATCTTCGTCAATCCGGCGATTAAAAAGCAGCTTTGTGCCGATGCTGGCGTCGATCGTGACTGGTTACGCAAAGTGCGTCCGTGGTTTGCCCATCGCGCCCATATGCATGTACGTCTGCGTTGTCCGCCGGAAAGTCTGGAGTGTGAAGAGCAGGCGCCACCACCGCCAGGCGATGGCTGCGGCGCTGAGCTGCAAAGCTGGTTTGCGCCGAAGAAACCAGGCAGTGGCGCGCCAGTGAAGCGTGAACCACCGCCGTTACCCCCTTCATGTCAGTCTTTGCTGGATAAGCATTTACTTTAGGAACAGAGATGGATTGGTTTGTTGTCAGCCCGCTTGTGGTCGGGCTGCTGTTTTTTGTGGCGGTACTGGCGGCATTTATCGATTCCATCGCCGGAGGCGGCGGACTGCTTACCGTTCCGGCGCTGCTGGCCGCTGGCATGTCACCGGCGCAGGCGCTGGCGACCAATAAGTTGCAGGGGGTAGGGGGATCGTTCTCCGCCAGCCTCTATTTTGTGCGGCGTAAAGCGGTCAGTCTGCGTGAACAGAAGCTGAATATCGCCATGGCTTTTGGCGGTTCGGTAGTCGGCGCGACGCTGATTCAGCATATTGAGCCTGGTCTGCTGCGGCAGGTGTTGCCGCTGCTGATTATCGCCATCGGCCTCTATTTCCTGCTGATGCCACGCCTTGGCGAAGAAGACCGCGTGCGCCGTCTGCATGGCCTACCCTTTGCGCTGGTGGCCGGTGGCTGCGTCGGTTTCTATGACGGCTTTTTCGGCCCCGGCGCGGGTTCGTTCTATGCCCTGGCTTTTGTCACCCTGTGTGGCTATAACCTTGCCAAGTCTACCGCTCATGCCAAAGTACTGAACTTCGCCTCCAACTTTGGTGGTCTGCTGTTCTTTATTTTTGGCGGTAAAGTGGTGTGGGGCACAGGGCTGGTGATGCTGCTGGGCGCTTTCTGCGGTGCGCGACTCGGCGCCAGCCTGGTATTAAGTCGCGGCCAGACGCTAATCCGTCCGATGGTGGTGATTGTCTCGGCAGTGATGAGCAGCAAGCTCTTGTACGACAGCCATGGCGCGCAGATCGGCGCATGGTTCCACTCGATTTTTTCCTGATGATAACTTCAATGACCACGACACACGATTATCAGCAACTGATTAGCCTGTTTGACGACTGCTTTATGCAGGACTTTCAGACCCGCCTGATTAAAGGCGACGACGAACCGATCTATCTTCCTGCCGATGAGGCGTCGCCATGGAACCGGGTGGTGTTTGCGCATGGCTACTATGCCAGTGCGCTGCATGAAATTTCGCACTGGTGTATTGCCGGTGCGGAGCGCCGCAAGCGGGTGGATTTTGGCTACTGGTATTGTCCGGATGGCCGTGACGCCACCACGCAACATCAGTTTGAAGCAGTGGAAATTAAACCGCAGGCGCTGGAATGGTTGTTTTGTGTTGCGGCAGGGTTTCCCTTCAATGTAAGTTGTGACAATCTCAGCGGAGATTGTGAACCTGATCGCATTGCATTTCAGCGTCAGGTGCATGCTCAGGTGATGACTTACCTGGAACAGGGCATTCCAGCCCGTCCGGCACGCTTTATTGCAGCACTTCGTTCGTATTACTCCATGCCCCCGTTGACGGCAGCCCAGTTTCCCTGGCCGGAAGATCTGAGCTGAGCGGGGGAGTGAATTTTGAAGAAGAGGAAGAGACATGATCGCAGAATTTGAATCGCGTATTCTGGCCCTGATTGACGATATGGTTGAACACGCCAGTGACGACGAGCTGTTTGCCAGCGGTTATCTGCGCGGTCACCTCACGCTGGCGGTTGCCGAAGTGGAGCTGACCGGGGAGCATACGGCGGAAGCCTTACAGATTCAGGTGCAGAAAAGCCTGCATAACGCCATTGACGCCGGTGAACTGTCGCCACGCGATCAGGCGCTGGTGATTGGGATGTGGGATAACCTCTACCTGCAAGCCCGCCAGTCAGCATAGTGCCCCTCCCCGATAAAATGGGGGAGGGACGGGGTGGGGGAACCACGACTTCGCTTCCCTCACCCTGTCACACCACCGCTTTTCCCTTCAGTAACTTTCTTACCCAGTAGCGATTCGGATTCAGTGCGGCCAGCGTGGCGGCATCCAGCGGTATCGGTTCGGCGCACAGCTGCGCCGCCAGAATTTCCGCCGCCAGCGGCGCGCTGCACAATCCGCGCGAACCCAGCGCACCCAGCACAAACAGCTGTGGCCACAGTGGCGCACTGACGATCTCCTCGCCCGCCGCCAGCCGATCGCGTAACCCGGCATATTCGGTTAACGTCTGCTGATAATCCGCCAGCGCACCGGCCATCGGCAGATGATCGCGGGTGGCGCAGCGTACGCCGCAACGGGCTTCGGCAGCGCTGACATCCACCTGTTGCGGCCAGTGGCAATCTGGCAGGCAGCGGATTAAACGCTCGCGGTTTTCCTGCTGATCGGCGTCACGGTAGTCAGTGGTAACTTCGCCACGACGGTAGCTGGCGCCAATGCAGTGGGTGCCAAATTGCGCACTGCGCGGCGTGAGATAACCGTCGTAGCACAGCACCTGTTTCAGCGCGCTAAGTTCGCCCTGTGAGGGAATATGGCTGACCTGGCCGGCAACGGCATACACCGGCAGCTGGGCGCTCTGCGGCAGCGAGGTCAGCGCATGGCCGGTAGCCAGCACCACATTCTGGTGCGTGACGCTTTTGCCATCGGCAAAGGTCAGCTGCCAGCCCGGCTGTAACCGGTCAAGCTGCGCCAGCCGGTGCAGCCAGTGAATGCGCAAACCCTGCTGGTTAGCGAGATCAAATAGCGTGGCGGTGAGTTCCGCTGGCGACAGCCAGCCGCCGTCAGGATAAGTGATACCCCCGCAGCCGGTGGTTACCCCTGCCAGCGCTTCAGCCTGCTGCCGATCAATAATCTGCGCCAGTTCAGCGGGAAGCCCCATCGCCGCCATCTGCGCAATTTTCTCCCGGCTTTTCTCATCCCAGCCAAGCTGAGTGACGCCGCACCACTGGTGTTCAAAGGTCTGCGGTAAAGCATCATACAGACGACGGGCGAAGGTAAAGGCTGCCGGGAAAAACTGTTTCAACGCCTCGTCATGATGATTTAGCAGCGGATAGAGCGCTCCCTGGCGATTGCCAGACGCGCCGAGCGCCGGCGCTTCATCGGCGCAATAGAGCGTGACGCGTTTGTTACGACGCAGCAGCGCCAGCGCCAGTACCGCGCTGGCCACGCCGCCGCCAATAATCGCAATATCCTCACCGACCGCCGCCGGACGCGCATACCAGGGCGCAGTAGCGGCAATCTCCGGCGCGTCGTTCAGCGTACCGATCAGCATATGGCGTTTTTCACCAAAGCCTTTGTGGCGCACGGCGGCGAAACCAGCGTCAATCAGGCCGCGGCGCACAAAACCGGCGACGGTAAAGGTGGCCATGGTGCCCCCCGGACGCGCCAGCCGCGCCATGGTGGCAAACAGCTGCGGCGTCCACATCTCCGGGTTTTTTGACGGCGCAAAACCATCAAGAAACCAGGCATCCACCTGACGATTCAGACTGTCATCAAAATGGTCAATTAACTGGTTAATATCGCCAAACCACAGATCGAGCGTGATGCGCCCGCCGTCAAGCAGCAGACGATGGCAGCCCGGCAGCGCCATTGGCCACTGCGCCTGTAACTGTTGCGCCCAGGGCGCCAGTTCCGGCCAGTGCGCCTGCGCGGCAGCCAGATCGGCGCGGGTCAGCGGATATTTTTCAACGCTGATAAAATGCAGGCGTTGCAGTGTCGCTTGCGGCTGCTCGCGGCGAAACTGGTCAAAGGCCTGCCACAGCACCAGAAAGTTGAGTCCGGTGCCGAAACCGGTCTCGGCGGTAATAAAAAGTTCACGTGGGTGATCGGAGAAGCGAGCCGGTAAATTATTGCCCGCCAGAAACACATAACGCGTCTCTTCAAGGCCGTTCTGATTGGAAAAATAGATGTCGTCAAATGCTCGGGATACAGGTGTACCCTGATCATTCCAGGACAACTCGGCATGTTCAACCGGGGATAATTTCACGGCAAGGGCTCATTAATCAGGCAGTGGCGCGATTTTAGCGATGTCACCGGGATGACGCAAATTTACAAAAGTTAAAAGCTGATCGGACTTGTTCGGCGTACAAGTGTAAGCTAGAGTGCTCGTCGTATCCTAATTTGAAGTGGAAGAGGTATTTGAATGAAACGTGCAGTGATTACTGGCTTAGGGATCGTTTCCAGCATTGGCAATAACCAGGAAGAAGTCCTGGCTTCTCTGCGTGAGGGGCGTTCAGGCATTACCTTCTCACAAGAGCTGAAAGATTCCGGCATGCGTAGTCACGTCTGGGGTAACGTTAAGCTGTCTAAAGACGAAATCACCAGCCTCATTGACCGTAAAGTGTTGCGCTTTATGAGTGATGCATCAATCTACGCTTATATCTCGATGCTGGAAGCGATCAAAGATTCCGGCCTGACGGCAGAACAGTACCAGAGCAACCCGCGTGTCGGTCTGGTTGCCGGTTCCGGCGGCGGCTCTCCATTCTACCAGGCTGCCAGCGTTGATGGCATGCGCGCCAAAGGCCTGCGTGGCGTTGGCCCATACATGGTGACCAAAGCGATGGCATCCGGTGTTTCTGCCTGTCTGGCAACGCCGTTTAAAATCCACGGTGTGAACTACTCCATCAGCTCCGCTTGCGCGACGTCTGCACACTGTATCGGTAACGCGGTTGAGCAGATCCAGCTGGGCAAGCAGGATATCGTGTTTGCTGGCGGCGGCGAAGAGCTGTGCTGGGAAATGTCCTGTGAGTTCGACGCGATGGGCGCACTGTCGACCAAAAACAACGAATCACCAGAAAAAGCGTCCCGTACCTATGATGCAGGCCGTGATGGCTTTGTTATCGCAGGCGGCGGCGGTATGGTGGTGGTTGAAGAACTGGAGCATGCACTGGCGCGTGGCGCGCATATCTATGCTGAAGTGGTTGGCTACGGCGCGACCTCTGATGGCGCGGATATGGTTGCACCATCTGGTGAAGGTGCTGCACGCTGTATGCGTATGGCGATGGAATGTGTTGATACCCCAATCGATTACCTGAACACCCATGGTACTTCCACGCCGGTTGGTGATGTGAAAGAGCTGGGTGCGATTCGCGCGGTATTCGGTGATACCACGCCAGCAATGTCTGCTACCAAAGCCATGACCGGTCACTCGCTGGGTGCGGCAGGCGTGCAGGAAGCGATCTACTCACTGCTGATGCTGGAAAACAGCTTTATTGCGCCAAGCATTAACATTGATGAGCTGGATCCGGCGGCAGAAGGTCTGAATATTGTGACCAGACCGACCGAGCAGCAGCTGACGACGGTTATGTCGAACAGCTTCGGTTTTGGCGGCACCAACGCCACGCTGGTCATGCGTAAATTGTAGGAGCGGCGTTCTCGCCGTCCGTATTGCTGATTTGCACGGGAGCCGATAACGGCTCCCCTACAAATCTCCACCCCCTTCCCGCAGCTGCTTACCGACATTTCCCCCCGGATGGAGCGCCAGTAACGTCGCCTGATCGAAACCACTCTGCGTCATTAACGCCGTCATCATGGTGTCAAACAGCGCCAGCACGGTAATAATCGAGGTGGTTGCCAGCATCCTGAGCGGGTCAATTTCCTCACTTTCTGGCATCAACAGTAATTGCCCGGCGTTAAGCGCCAGTGCCGAAGCCGGATTCTCACTTACCACCACCAGCCGCGTGCCCTTACTTTTTACCGTTGGCAGCAGACGCGTCAGCTCATCCGAATTGCCGCCGCGCGACAGCATAATCAACAAATCATCGGCGGTGAGAAAACCGATATCGCCATGGGCGGCATCGGTGGCATTCAGGTAAACAGCAGGACGCTCGATACAGGAAAACATATGTGCAATTTTACGCGCGGCAATGCCCGAGGTGCCGACGCCGGTGACTGCCACTTTGCCACGGCAGCCCGCAATCAGCGCCAGCACAGCCAGCCACTGCTGACGGTCAATATGCTGATCCAGCTGCGCCAGCGTGCGCGCATAGATCTGCCAGCCCGTTTGCGCCTGCCGCCAGGCCTGTTCCGCACTCATTGATCCTCCTGCATCATCTGCCGGTATTTCATATGGTCGTGGTACATCTCACGGAATACACGGTATTTACGATCGTAATAACGTTTAATTTCATTGGTCTGCGGCGTGACGGTTTTGCCAATGCGGCTCATGGCGTTCATCGCCTCAGGCAGCGACTCATAGACGCCAGCCGCCACGGTGCCCATCATCGCGCCACCGAGCAGCATCGCTTCACTCTCTTCCGGCAGCAGCATCGCACAGCCGGTGGCGTTGGCATGCTCCTGCACAAAAATCGGATTTTTGCTGCCGCCGCCGCTGGCCATAATGGTATCGATGCTGTAACCGCTCTGATTCATGGTTTCGATAATATGGCGGGTGCCCAGAGCGATGGCCTGAATGGTGGCGAGATAGTGCAACGCCATATCATCCGGCGTGCGCGACAGTTTTAATCCGGTCAGGGTGCCGGTTAAGGTCGGATTGGCGCGCGGCGAGCGGTTGCCGTGAAAGTAGGGCAGCATATGAATATCCCGCGACAGAAAGGCGATTTTCTCCGGTTCGCCAGCCAGCTTGCGCAGCCGTTCATTCAGTACTTCATAGATGGTTTTACCGCGTGCACTGGCCTGCTGAAGCAGCGTGTCATAGCAGGGATGCGACTGGATCATATGGTCGATAAGCGCGCCAGTCGCCGACTGACCGCCTTCATTGAGCCACAAGCCCGGCAACACCGCCGAATAGTAAGGTCCCCAGACCCCTTTGATAAAGCGCGGCCCTTGCGAGATCGCCATATGACCGGTGGAGGTGCCGCCAATCAGCGCGATACGCCGGTCAAAGTCTGCGTGTTCCCCGGAAGGCCCGGAGGCGCCCAGCGTGCCAAGGCTGCCGGCATGAGCGTCAATAATTGACACGCTGACTGCGGTACCTGGCAGCAGGCCGAGCTCGCTGGCGGCGCGCTGCGTCAGGCCGCGGCCCAGCGGCTCGCCCATGGTTTTCACCTCGCGACCAATTTTCTCCGCATCATGCGCCAGCAGATCTTCCAGCCCGATTTGACGGAAATAGCTGTCGTCCCAGCGATTCTCATGGCCCATATAGGTCCATTTACACACCGTCGAACAGAGCGAGCGGGTCTCATCCTGGGTGGCGCGCCAGGTAAGGAAGTCCGGCAGGTCAAACAGATGACCGATATTCTGCCAGGTGTTCGGCATATGCTGTTTCAGCCACAGCAGCTTGGGCGTCTGCATCTCCGGCGAAATAATGCCGCCGACATAATCCAGCACCGGATGCTGGCTGGCGTTGATGCGCTCGGCCTGCACAATCGCCCGGTGATCCATCCACACAATGATATTCTGCTCATCGCGTCCCGAGGGGCTGATGGTCAGCGGCTTGCCCTGCTTATCCAGCACCACCAGGGAACAGGTAGCGTCAAATCCCAGCCCCTTAATTTGCACCGGGTTGATATTGCTCTGGTTGATGGCGTCACGCACCGCCTGGCATACCGCCAGCCAGATATTGTCGGAGGACTGTTCGACAAAATCGGCCTGCGGACGATAAATTTCAATGGTGCGGCTGGCCTGGCCCATCATACGGCCGGTGATATCAAAGATGCCTGCGCGTGCGCTTCCGGTGCCAACGTCAATGCCAATGTAATAGCTCGCCATCTGTTATCCCTCGAAAATTTAACTTCTGCGATTCTGAAGGGCGATAAACAGGATCAGCACCGCACCCCATAATGCCATGGTCAGATAACTGCTTACGCCCAGTAAATTCAGCCCGCTCTCCAGCATCTGTAACACGATAAGCGCCAGTACCAGACCAATAATGCGGCCAAAACCGCCGTCGGGATTAATCCCGCCCAGTACCGACGCCAGAATGGTAATCAGCAGCCACGATTCGCCGTAACCCGCTTTCGCCGAGTTAAACATCGCCATCATTAACAGCGCCGCCACCCAGCTCAGTACTGCGGAGAGAATATAGACGGTAATCTGCACGCGATGGGTGTTGACGCCGCTGAAGCGGGTGGCCTGTTCATTGGAGCCCATCAGATAGATGCTGCGGCCCAGCGTGGTTTTTTCCAGCAGCACCCACAGCAATAAAGCGACCAGCAGAAACAGCAGCATGGCGACCGGAATCCCGAATAGATCGCCATTGCCGAGAAACTGGATCAGCGGCGGGAAACCGGAAATCACCGTGCCATTGGAGAGCAAAATATTCAGCCCGCCAGTCAGCGTCATGGTGCCGAGCGTCGCCAGAATCGGCGACACGCCAATCACTGCGATCAGCAGGCCGTTAAGCGCACCAATGACGATTGCCAGCAATAATCCGGCCAGCAGCGCCAGCAGCAGAAACAGCGGCTGTTCGGGATGGGCGACAATAATCGCCGCCATCAGCAGCGAGCAGGCATTGGCGCTGGCAATAATTGACAGATTAATCCCGCCGGTAAGCATGGTCAGTCCCATCCCCAGCGCCAGCATGCCGAGCACCGGCAACTGCGTGGCGATTGACTGGAAATTGCCGAGGCTGAAAAAGCGCGCGCCAAGGGTTAATGAGAATAGCGCCAGCACCACGGCAATCATCACCAGCTGCAGACGGATAATGCGGTCGCCAGGTAAAATGCGCGTTAAGCTGTTCATATTACAATCCCCTCGCCAGTTTGCGTTTTTCGTTCCACGCCGTGGCGCTGACGCTGACCAGAATAATCAGGCCACTAAATACCATATGCCAGTATGATGACACCGCCAGCAGAGTCAGGCCGTTTTGTAAAAAGGCCAGCAGCAGTACGCCGAGCAGGGTGCCGGTCAGCGAGCCGCGTCCGCCGGTCATACTGGCGCCGCCCAGCACGACCGCTGCCAGCACCGTCAGTTCATAGCCGACCAGCGAGTTAGGCGCCACCGACTGGGTGATTTGCGCCTGCACCACCGCCGCAATCCCGGCCAGCAGGCCCATATAGCCGTAGACATAAAAATGCAGCGCCATCAGGTTAATGCCGAGGCGTGACGCCGATTCGCGATTACCGCCCATCGCATAAATCTGGCGGCCCAGCCGGGTGTAATTCATCATTACGCCGGTGAGGATAAACACCGCCAGCAGGCACAGCAGTGGCAGGGTGACGCCATATTCGTAGCCATCGGCGGCGGTAAATGACAGCCAGTTGATGCCATTCATAAACCACTCGGGAAAACCGTACAGCCAGGTGCCCTGGGTAAACCACACCAGCAGACCGTAAAACAGGTTCAGGGTGGCGATGGTGATAATGATCGCCGGTACGCGCAGCATATAGACCAGAAAGCCATTCAACAGCCCGAGCAGCAAACCGCAGGCCATGGAGAGGGCAAACGCCAGCAGGAAATTGCCGCCGTGGGCGATCATATAGCTGGCCATCAGGTACTGGGCGATGGCGGTCATCGCCGGAAACGAAATATCGATGCCACCGGCAATCAGCACCACAAACAGTCCGCAGGCGAGAATGCCGAGAATGGCATAGCTGGTGGCGACATCGGTAAGATTGCCCAGCGTCATAAACTCTGCGGTGCGCATGCTGAGGAATACCGCCAGCAGCAGGATCAGCAGCCCGAGCCAGAACTCGTGATAAGTCATTAAATGGCGCAGTCGGTTATTCATTTACCACCCCGGCAATCTGTTGTTGCTCACTGTTATGCGGCGCAAAGCTGGCGACCAGCTCCCCTTTACGCATCACCAGCACGCGATGGCTGTTAAAATACGCCTCCGGGATCTCATCACAGATCATCAGTACGGCCATACCGCTCTCCGCCAGATTGCGCGCGATGCGGTAGATACCTTCTTTATTGGCGATATCAACGCCAACGGTGGGCGAATCGAGGATTAGCAGACGCGGCGCGGTTGCCACCCATTTGGCAATTGCAATCCGCTGGGCATTGCCACCGGAGAGAGTTTGCACCGGCAGCTGGCTGTCGGAGACTTTAATATTCAGCTCGCGGATTAGCGTTGCCACGGTAGCGCGCGCTTTCTGCTGATTAAGCAGGCCCAGCGGCGTACGCAGGCGGTTAAAAATCGCCACCAGCGTATTATCAAAAATCGACTGCTGCATAATCAGCCCCTGGCTCTGCCGATCTTCTGACAAATAGGCAATGCCATGGGCGATGGCGTCGCGGTTGCTGCGCAGTCTGACCGTTTTGCCGTCCAGCACGATCTCACCGCTGTCGGGCTGCGTCATACCGAATAGCGACAGGCAGAGCTCGGTGCGTCCGGCGCCCAGCAGACCGACGATAGAGGTGATTTCGCCGTTACGCAGTTGCAGACTGATATCATGATACTGTCCGGCCCGTGACAGGTGGCGCAACTCCAGCAGCGGGGTTTCCGCGTTGTCGGCCAGCTGCGGCAGATGACTAAAAGTAAAGCGCTGGCCGGTCATCAGGAACGCCAGCTCGTCGCTATCCAGCTCGCTGGCGGGCCAGGTGCCAACCAGTTTGCCGTCGCGCATCACACTGATATGGTCGGCCACTTCCATTACTTCATCCAGCTTATGGCTGACAAACACTACGCAGATCCCGGCGGCTTTCAGTTCATTGACCACCCGTAACAGACCGTTGACCTCAACGCGGGTCAGCGAAGCGGTCGGCTCATCCATAATCACCAGGCTGGCATCGGCGGCCAGCGCGCGACAGATGGCCACCAGCTGGCGGTCAGCGATCGATAGTTTTTCCACTTTGCGTTGTGGATTGAGGTGGATACCGATCCGCGCCATGGTTTCCAGCGCCAGTTTGCGCAGCGCCGAACGCTTTACCCAGAAGCTGTTACCGGGCAGCAGACGATAAGCGGCGATATTCTCGGCGACACTCAGATTGGGGAACAGCGACAGATCCTGATAGATCACCTGCACGCCGTACCAGGCCGAAAGCTGTGGCGACAGATGGTGAAACAGCTTGCCGTCAACCGTGATCCGCGCGCCTTTATCGGCCTGATACACGCCGGAGATAATCTTGATCAGGGTGCTTTTGCCACATCCGTTTTGCCCCGCCAGGCAATGCACCTCGCCTTTTCTTAACGTCAGCGCGATATTGTCCAGCGCCTTGACGCCGGGGAAGGTTTTGCTGATTTTTTCCAGCGTGATAAAGACATCTTGCATTGCCATCGCCGCATTCCTCTCAGGGGCCGAACGCGTCGGCCCGGATGGTTCCGCAAAATAATTCCAGTGGCAGGAAGGCGGCAAGCCCGCGCATCTGCCGCTTGAATTATGATGCGGAAAGTTAGAAACCTAAGGATTTGGCATTATCTTTGGTCACTTCGAGAATGCGGTTAAAGCGAATGACATGATGCTCCGTATCCACATCCGCTTTGCCAAAGCCCTCGATGGTGAAATCTTTATCAACCTGCTTGCCGTCAAGCAGTTGATCGGCGAGGGCAACCAGCGCAAAACCGGCGTCTTTGGGATCCCATAACAGCACTTTCTTAATATCGCCGCTCGCCAGGTAAGGTGCGGCCTGCGCTGGCATGGCGATACCGACCACCGCTATTTTGTTTTTCGCCCGTTTACTTTTCACCGCCTGACCGGCGCCAATCGGACCCAGCGAGCCGAAGCCAATAATGCCTTTCAGATCGGGGTAAGTGCGCATCAGATCGAGGGTGGTGGCGTAGGATTTATCGATACTTTCCGCCACCGGCAGGCGCGAGGTGACTTCATGCATTTCCGGGTATTTTGCTTTCTGATATTTGATTGCCGCATCGGCCCAGGCATTGTGCAACGGCACGGTCAGTGAGCCGACATAGATGGCATAGCCGCCTTTGTTGCCCATCGCCGCCGCTAACTCATCCATATTTTTTTGCGCATATTTTTCGCTATCAATGGTTTCTACATCCCATTGCGCAACCGGCTGGTCCGGTGACTCATGGGTCAGCACCACGATGCCCTGCGCGCGGGCTTTTTTCAGCACCGGTTCCAGTACTTTGGCGTCATTTGGCACCACGATGATGGCATCCACTTTCTTGGCAATCAGATCTTCAATTACTTTAACCTGTTGCGCCGGATCCGGCGTAGAGCCGCCAACCTGATAAGCATTAACATCGAACTTTTTCGCTGCCTCGTTAACGCCGACTTCCATCCGTGAGAACCATGGAATGCCGGTTACTTTGGCCACCACGGCGATATCATGTTTTTCCGCTGAGTAAGAAGGGGTTGATAACAGCATGCATGCTGAAACCACACATGCATTGAGTAATGCGAGGTTAAATTTCATAGCAGTACCTTTGTCGTAGGGCTTTGTTATAGGTGTTGGTGACGACCAACTTATTGTCGGGGGCAGGGCAGATATCCCGATATCACGATAGCAATCAGCTGGGCAGGAAATGGCGGAATTTGATGCGAAATGTGACCGCTGACTTTTTATGTTAATTTATATCGCTTGTATGGTTAAATTTATGTGTAACTAACGTTCAGTGAAGGAATAATCCGTCTTGTTAATGTTATTACAATGTTAATTAATATCGGTTTGCGTCCATTTAATTAACAATGATGTGAACTGCGTGGTTTTATAAGCCTCTTTTGCCGCTTGCACTGACGCTTTATCTGTACTTTTGCGATTTTCTGCGAGATATCGCGCATTTTTTCCGCGCTCTGTGGCGTTGAAGACGTGGTGAAAGCGTTACCGACTAACGTAATTTATTTACATCCTGCTGTTTCGCTGTCACAGCCTTTACAATTCGGCATAAAATTGCCATTGTTTTTATGTTTAAAATATCCATTCCGAAATGTAGTCATGATATTGCATAAGTCTTTATGTAAGTCAGGGAGAGTCGTGACCGATGTCCAGTTCAGAAAGCATCGCCAGTGCGCAGAGCAACACTCCATCGCTGGCCACTATCGTTTTTTCCGCATTTTTAACTTATCTGACGGTCGGTTTGCCGTTGCCGGTGATCCCGCTGTATGTCCATCACGAACTGGGTCTGAACAATGTGATGGTCGGTGTGGCGGTCGGTATTCAGTTTCTGGCGACACTGCTGACCCGTGGCTACGCCGGGCGGCAGGCGGATCAGCGCGGCGCCAGACGTACCACGCTGCAGGGTATGGCTTCCTGCGCGCTGGCCGGTTTTGCTTATCTGCTGGCGGCGCTGTTGCCCGTTGATGTGATGGCGAAATTTGCTCTGCTGGTGGCTGGCCGCCTGATCCTCGGTTTTGGCGAAAGCCAGTTGCTGACCGGTAATCTGACCTGGGGAATGGGATTAGTCGGACCGAAGCGTTCCGGCCAGGTGATGTCATGGAACGGGATGGCAATTTATGGTGCGCTGGCGACTGGTGCGCCGCTGGGATTGCTGCTTAACAGCCGGTGGGGCTTTGTCGCGCTTGGCGTCAGCACCATGTTGCTGCCGCTCTGTGCGCTGCTGTTTAGCTACCGGGTCCGTGCGGTGCCCACTCATCAGGGGGAGCGTCCGTCGCTATGGCGGGTGGTGGGACAGATCTGGCAGCCCGGGCTTGGCCTGGCGCTTCAGGGCGTCGGTTTTGCGGTGATCGGCACCTTTGTCTCGCTCTATTTTGCCGCGCAAAACTGGGGTAACGCCGGTTTTGCGCTGACGGCATTTGGCCTGTCATTTGTGATGATCCGCGTGCTGTTTGGCTGGATGCCGGATCGTCTTGGCGGCGTACGCGTGGCGCTAATTTCGCTGGCGATTGAAACCTGCGGTTTGCTGCTGCTCGGCGGTGCGCCCAATGCCATGCTGGCGCTGCTTGGCGCGGCGCTGACCGGCTGCGGCTGTTCACTGGTATTCCCGGCGCTGGGGGTTGAGGTGATCAAACGGGTAGCGCCGCAGGTGCGTGGCACTGCGCTGGGTGGCTACTCGGCTTTCCAGGATATCGCTTACGGCATCAGCGGCCCGTTGACCGGTATGCTGGCGACCTCGGCGGGTTATGGCGCGGTGTTTATCGCCGGCGCGCTGGCGGCAGCCAGTGGTCTGCTACTGACACTGCTGTTTTTCCGCGATCGGTAATCGAGCTGCGCCAGTTTCCCGACGGCCTGCATAATCTCCGCGCGTGTCAGTGCGGAGAAGCCTAAAATCCAGCCAGGCCGCGGCAGTTCAATCAGAGAATAATCCACAGCAGCACAATCACCAGCATCACTACCGCAAACGCAGTAAACGCCGGACGGCTGGCCAGCGGTTGCAGTACTGAAGGTATCGAACCCGCCAGCGGATTATAAATCGGCTGCGGGTTGATTTCGCTGTCCGCCAGCGGCTGTTCCAGCAGTTTATCGGCACGGCGCGTAAACAGATAATTCAGCACATCCTGCACCTGCGCGGCAGTGAGGATCATTTGCGGCGTCGCCTGAAAACGCTGCTGACTGTACTGTTCCAGCATCTGATGTTCTGCATGGTTTGGCGGCTGCTTTAGCGCGGTCTCCAGCATAATCAGCGTTGGCGCGCTGTGCTGGCTTAAGGTCTGGCTGGCCTGCAAATATTGCGTCAGTAGCGGGAAGTGGCGCGACGGTATTGGGTCGCCGCTCTTCAGGCTGATTAACTGTAGCATTGACGCCCAGATTTTAACCGGCTGTTCGCCGGTGGCTGCCGCCAGCCGGGCGACCTGCTGATTAAGACTGTGGTGCTCGGCAGGTAACAGCGTGCGGTCGGTGGTGCTGCTGCGTTGCAGCTGCGGGATCGCCAGCTGTCCATTCTGCAACATGGTCAGCACCTGACGCATCTGATCCTGTGTCAGCGAGCTTAATACCGTATGGCCAAACTGCTGACGGATAAAGTCACTGACCGCCTGACGGTTATTGCCCTGCGGCAGCAGATCGGTAAGTTGCTGAAACAGCTGACGGGTGGAATGGGTATTCTGTACCTGCGCCAGGCGGGTATTCAGAAACTGTTCAGCCGCCGGGAAGTGGCGCGACAGCAGTTCACCATCACTTTTGACCCCCACTTCATGACGTAATCCCGCCCAAATCTCCGCTGATTTCAACGGGCTGAGCGACATAATCCGTACGATAAGACGCTCAAGCGTGGTGCGCTGAGCGGGCGACAGCGGTTGATCGCCTGCGCCGCCTGGACGTTGCTGACCTGGTTGTGTCGCTAATGCGGCACGATCGCCGGGAAGCGGCGCACCTGGGCCACTGATAGGTTGCATGGCGTAATCCTTCAAACAGGTCAACATCCGGGGCGCGCCGGAACAGGATAGTAATCCGCTATGATAACAATCCCGTGGCTGAATCGGTAGAGGCCAGCAAAATTAACTACTGCCTCCGACTGATGGGGGAGTGGCCGCGCTGGCGCGGCGCAGTGGCGTGCGCAGGCGCTGCGCCAGCAACACGCCAGCCAGCGTGATGCCGCCGCCGATATAGTGATAACCGGACAGCGATTCATGCAGAAACAGCACGGCAATCAGCGCAGTAAAGAGTGGCGTCAGATTCATAAACATCGAGGTAGTGTTTGCGCCGAGACGATGCACGCCTTCAATCCACAGGAATGGCGCAATAATCGAAGCCGGGATCCCGGCAAAAATCACCAGTGGAATATTATGCAGCGTCAGGGATACATCTCCGGCGGCAAGAAACTCTGGCGTCAGCAGCAGCACGCCAAATACGATTTGCATATACAGGCTCTGCCAGCGCGGCAGCGGGATCGCCCAGCGTCTGGTCAGCACGCCATATAGCGCGTAAGAAATGGAGGCGGCAAGCATCATCAGTTCACCACTGCCCAAGCCGTGACTCAGCAGCGACCGCGGTTGCCCCTCGCTGACCAGCCATACCAGCCCGCCAGACGACAGGATACTGCCGAGCAAAATCCCCAGCGTGGGCGCCAGCCGCAGCAGCACCAGACTGATTAATACGGTAAGCAACGGGATCAGCGCGCTGATAATGCCCATAAAGGTGGCGCTGACGCTGTGCGCGGCATAGTAGGCGAGGCTCTGATACAGCACCATGCCCAGCAGGCCAAGCACTAATAGTTTCCAGCCGTACTGTTTAATCTGTTGCCGATTACGCCAGACGCCCGGCAATACAAACGGCGTCAGGGTCAGCAACGCCAGCACCCAGCGATAAAAGGAGATAGCTGCCGGATCGATCGCCGTGGCCGACAATTTGCTTACCACCGCATTAATCGACCAGATCAGTACGGCAAACAGGGGAAACAGGAAATTCATGCTGAGACTCTTCTCACTTTTGCTGTGCAGTAACGCGAAGCGTGCAGTGTACGCTTGTCGGCTTTTCTCCATATAGTTAAAATCAGACAATATTAATCGCGGAGCGGACAGAATGATCCAGCAAATTACTTACCAGGATCCGCTACATGCCAGAGATGCGCCTTTTTTCTTTCGTTATGAACTGGCCAATGCGCGAACCGAATATCTGCCGCATGCCCATCACTGGGGGCAGGTGATTTTTGTTAAAAGCAGTGTGCTGGAGATGATGGTGGAAGATCAGCGGCTGCTGACACCGGCGGAATTCCCGATCTGGATCCCGCCCGGTAAGCAGCATGCCAGCTATAACAATAAGCAGGCGAACTTCCGCACCTTTAATATCGCCGCCGACCTCTGTCAGGGAATGCCCGACAAAGCCTGCCTGCTGGCCGTGGGGCCAATTGTTCATGCGATTATCGATGACTGCGCCCGGCGTCAGCTGCTGGCGCCGCAGGCCAGCGCCGATCTCCGCTTATGTGAAGTGCTGCTCGATCAGCTGCGCAATGCAGAGGTGCAGGAGAGCTATTTACCCCGTTCGCAGGATAAGTATCTGGCGCCGGTTCTGCAGGCGCTGGAACTGAACCCGGCGGATAACACCACGCTGGCGCAGTGGGCGCAGCGGGTCTATACCACCGAACGCACGCTGTCGCGTCGTTGTCAGGCGCTGCTCGGCATGTCGTTTAGCGAATGGCGTCAGCGTCTGCGCTTTTTACATGCCATCGCCAGGTTGCAGCAGGGAATGTCGGTGCAGAATGTGGCGCTGGATCTCGGCTACAGCTCCTCTTCGGCGCTGATCGTGATGTTTCAGCAGCAGAGCGGCATGACGCCGGAGCGTTATCGTCAGCGGCTGGGCCAGGCGTGACGCTGTATCGAATGACGACAATATGGCAGAATATTGCCCCTCACTCTGTGAATGCAGGAAACAAAGCGTGAAAATCCTCGTAGATGAAAATATGCCCTACGCCCGCGAGCTGTTCAGCCGTACCGGCGATGTGGTTGCGGTACCCGGACGTCCAATCCCTGAAGCCGAGCTGAACGACGCTGAGGGTCTGATGGTGCGCTCGGTCACTAAAGTGAACGCCGCGCTGCTGCATGGCAAAGCGGTGAAATTTGTTGGCACCGCCACTGCTGGCACCGACCATATTGATGAAGATTTTCTCGCTGCGCAGGGCATTGCCTTCTCGGCGGCGCCAGGTTGCAACGCCATTGCGGTCGTAGAGTATGTCTTCTCCGCGCTGCTGCTGCTGGCCGAACGCGACGGTTTTCAGCTCACCGACCGTACCGTGGGGATTGTCGGCGTTGGCAATGTCGGCGGTCGTTTGCAGGCGCGGCTGGAAGCCTGGGGCGTACGCACCCTGTTATGCGATCCGCCACGCGCCGATCGCGGTGACGCCGGAGAGTTCCATTCGCTGGATAAGCTGGTGGCCGAAGCCGATATTCTTACTTTCCATACCCCGCTGTTTAAAGATGGCGTGTATAAAACCCTGCATCTGGCCGATGCTGCGCTGTTGCAGGCGCTCAAACCGAATACCATTCTGATTAACGCCTGCCGCGGCGAAGTAGTGGATAACAGTGCGCTGCTGGCGGTACTCAATCAGCGCGACGATCTCAGTGTGGTGCTGGATGTCTGGGAGCCGGAGCCGGAACTGTCGCTGCCGCTGCTGGCGAAAGTCGATATCGGCACCGCCCATATCGCCGGTTACACGCTGGAAGGCAAAGCGCGCGGCACCACCCAGGTGTTTGAGGCCTGGACGCAGTTTATTGGCCAGCCGCAGCAGGTGGCGCTGGATACGCTGTTACCGGCGCCGGAGTTTGGTCGCATTACGTTGCATGGCGGGTTAAATCAGGCAACGCTGAAACGTTTGGTGCATCTGGTGTATGATGTGCGCCGCGATGACGCGCCACTGCGTCATGTCGCCGCGATTGCCGGTGAGTTTGACCGTCTGCGCAAGAATTATCAGGAGCGCCGCGAATGGTCGTCGCTGTACGTGCAGTGCGATAACGCCGCTGCCGCTGAAATGCTGACGAAGCTCGGTTTTAATGCGGTGCATCATGATAAAACGGGCGGCGATAACGCCGCCCCTGCATGGGAATAATGGCGTAGGGGTGGCGTTATCGCCACCCGTGATGCGGAAAAATCTGAATCAACGGGCGGTGTCATCACCGCCTTCTGTTTTTGTGTCATTGTCTGGAGTAAACCAACATGTCTGACGGCTGGAATATTGCGCTTTTAGGCGCAACAGGCGCAGTAGGGAACGCTTTACTGGAATTGCTGGCGGAACGCCAGTTCCCGGTTGGTGAATTATATTTGCTGGCCAGCGAACGCAGCGCAGGTGAAAACAAGCGCTTTGAAGGCCGAACGTTATTGGTCAATGATGCCGCCGACTTTGACTGGTCGCAGGCACAGCTGGCGTTTTTCGTTGCCGGTCGCGAAGCCTCCGCACGTTACGCCGAAGAGGCCGCCAGCGCCGGTTGTCTGGTGATCGACAGCAGCGATCTGTTTGCGCTGGAAGCGGATGTGCCGTTAGTGGTGGCGGATGTTAATCCCCAGGTGCTGGCCGATTACCGTAACCGCAATATTATCAGCGTGGCAGACAGCCTGACCAGCCAGCTGCTGTGCGCGATTAAACCGCTGGTCGAGCAGGCCGGTCTCAGCCGTCTGCAGGTGACCAATCTGCTGTCAGCGTCGTCGCATGGCAAAGCGGGCGTGGACTCGCTGGCCGGTGAAAGCGCGCGCCTGCTTAACGGTCTGCCAGCGGAAGCGCACTACTTTGGCCGCCAGCTGGCGTTCAACATGTTGCCACTGCTGGCGGACAGCGAAGGCAGCGTGATGCAGGAGCGTCGTCTGGTCGATCAGGTGCGTAAAGTGATGCAGGACGAAGGCTTGCCGGTTGCGGTCAGTTGCGTGCAGTCGCCGGTGTTTTACGGCAATGCGCAGATCGTGCATATGGAAGGTTTACGTCCGTTATCGGCGGAAGAGGCGCGCGATGAACTGGCGCGTGCGGAAGATATCGTGCTGTCAGACGAGGATAATTATCCGACCCAGGTTGGTGATGCTTCTGGTAACGATCTGCTGAATCTCGGCTGCCTGCGTAATGATTACGGCGTACCGGAACTGTTGCAGTTCTGGACGGTAGCCGACAATATCCGCTTCGGCGGCGCGCTGATGGCGATCAAAACTGCTGAGAAGCTGGTGCAGGAGTATATGTACTGATGTCCGCAGGAGCTTTGCCGCAGGCTGCCAGCACCATCAAGCTGGCGCTCGGCGTGGAATATGATGGCAGCCGTTATTACGGCTGGCAGCGGCAGCAGGAGGTGCGCAGCGTGCAGGCGCGCCTTGAGCAGGCGCTGTCAAAGGTCGCGGATCATCCGGTCAGTGTGTTCTGTGCCGGACGTACTGACGCCGGCGTACATGGCACCGGCCAGGTGGTGCATTTTGAAACCACCGCCGCGCGCAAAGATGCCGCCTGGACGCTGGGGGTGAATGCCAATTTACCGGATGATATCGCCGTACGTTGGGTGAAGCAGGTGCCTGATGAGTTTCATGCGCGTTTCAGCGCTACCGCACGCCGCTATCGCTATATGATCTATAACCAGCGGCTGCGCCCGGCAATTTTAGGCGCAGGGGTCACGCATTTTTATCATCCGCTGGATGCCGATAAAATGCAGCGCGCCGGACAGTGTCTGATTGGCGAAAATGACTTTACCTCATTTCGCGCCGTGCAGTGCCAGTCGCGCACGCCATGGCGCAATGTGATGCATCTGAATGTTGCCCGTTATGGCAGTTACATTGTGGTGGATATCAAGGCCAACGCCTTTGTTCATCATATGGTGCGCAATATTGTAGGTAGTCTGATGGAAATTGGTTGCGGCAATCAGCATGAAGGCTGGATGGCTGAACTGCTGGCGGCGAAGGATCGAACCCTGGCTGCGGCAACCGCGAAAGCGGAAGGTTTGTATCTGGTTGCGGTCGATTATCCTGACTGTTTTGCCTTACCACGTCCGCCGATGGGGCCATTGTTCCTCGGTGATTAAACTGAGCTGAAGGGTTTAGGGAGAGTTATGGATTTAATTCGTTTCGTTGTCGATTTTATCCTGCACATTGATGTTCATCTGGCGGAGCTGGTGGCGCAATACGGCATCTGGATTTACGCCATTCTGTTTTTGATTCTGTTCTGTGAAACCGGATTAGTGGTGACGCCGTTCCTGCCGGGCGACTCGCTGCTGTTTGTCGCTGGCGCGCTGGCAGCGTTGCCGGGGAACGATCTTAATGTTCACGTGATGGTTGCCCTGCTGGTGATTGCGGCTATCCTTGGCGATGCGGTGAATTACACCATCGGCAGACTGTTTGGTGAACGGCTGTTCAGTAATCCGGACTCCAAAATTTTCCGTCGCAGCTATCTGGATAAAACCCATGCGTTTTACGCGCGCCATGGCGGAAAAACCATTATTCTGGCGCGTTTCGTGCCGATTGTGCGTACATTTGCGCCCTTTGTTGCCGGTATGGGCCATATGTCCTATCGTCACTTTGCGCTGTTTAACGTCAGTGGCGCACTGTTATGGGTGTTACTCTTCTCCTATGCGGGCTATCTGTTCGGTGATTTACCGATCGTGCAGGAGAACCTGAAATTGCTGATTGTGGCGATTATTGTGGTGTCGATTTTACCCGGCGTTATCGAAGTGATCCGCCATCGCCGCGCCGCGCGTCAGCAGAAACAATAACGCTTAAAAAACCCTCACTGAGCCGGACGGACCAGATTTCTATCCACAGCGCCGGCAGGTTATGGTTTAATGAGCCACATTTACGGCCTGCTGAAGTCGCTTTCAGCAGCAACAAGAAAACTGGTTTCACCAGGTTCAAACAGAAAGGTCATCAATGAGCTGGATTGAACGAATTCTCAACAAGAGCACCATCACCCCTTCGCGCAAGGCAAGTATTCCTGAAGGGGTCTGGACAAAGTGTGACAGCTGTGGTCAGGTTCTCTACCGCGCCGAGCTGGAACGCAATCTGGAAGTCTGCCCGAAATGCGATCACCATATGCGTATGCATGGACGCGATCGTCTGCACAGTTTACTGGATGAAGGTACGCTGGTAGAGCTGGGTAGCGAGCTGGAGCCAAAGGATCTGCTCAAGTTCCGGGATTCAAAAAAATATAAAGATCGCCTGGCGGCTGCACAGAAAGAGACAGGCGAGAAAGATGCCCTGATTGTGATGAAGGGTACGCTGCATGGCAACCCGATTGTCGCAGCGGCCTTTGAGTTCTCCTTTATGGGCGGCTCAATGGGTTCCGTGGTCGGTGCGCGCTTTGTGCGTGCGGTTGAGCAGGCGCTGGAAGATAACTGTCCGATGATCTGTTTCTCGGCCAGTGGCGGCGCACGTATGCAGGAAGCGTTACAGTCGCTGATGCAGATGGCGAAAACCAGCGCAGCGCTGGCGAAATTGCAGGAACGCGGTCTGCCGTATATTTCGGTACTGACTGACCCTACCATGGGTGGGGTTTCCGCCAGTTTTGCGATGCTGGGCGATCTGAATATCGCCGAGCCAAAAGCGCTGATCGGCTTTGCCGGCCCGCGTGTAATTGAGCAGACCGTGCGTGAAAAACTGCCGCCGGGCTTCCAGCGCAGTGAGTTCCTGATTGAGAAAGGCGCGATTGATATGATCGTGCGTCGTCCGGAACTGCGTCTGAAGCTGGCCAGTATCCTCGCGAAATTGATGAATCTGCCACAGCCGCAGCCAGATGTGGAAGAGGTTGCCGCTGAGGCGTCCTCCGAGAGCCACGAGGCCTGACAGATGATGGAGAGGTGCAGTGTTTGTCGATACGGCGATGCTGTACCTTTCACCAATGAACCGTAACGTTGTGAACGGGACACATGGATAATCTTCACCTTCCTCAAGCCACGTCGCCTTTGGCCACGTGGCTTTATTATCTTGAGCATTTACATGCTCAGGCTATCGAACTCGGGCTGGATCGTATTCAGCGCGTCGCGCAACAACTCGACCTGTTAAAACCTGCGCCGATGGTGTTTACCGTTGCCGGGACTAACGGCAAAGGCACCACCTGCCGCACCCTGGAAACCCTGCTGATGGCCGCGGGCTATCGCGTTGGCGTCTACAGCTCGCCGCATCTGCTGCGTTATACCGAGCGCGTGCGCATTCAGGGCGCAGAGCTGGCTGAATCAGCGCATACCGCCAGTTTTGCCGCTATCGAAGCCGGGCGCGGTGAAACCTCCTTAACCTATTTTGAGTACGGCACCTTGTCGGCATTAATGCTGTTTAAGCAGGCGGCGCTGGATGTGGTTATTCTCGAAGTCGGGCTGGGCGGGCGTCTTGACGCCACCAATATTGTCGA
The DNA here is from genome assembly GCF_017875465.1 of Winslowiella toletana. Classification (NCBI taxonomy): domain Bacteria; kingdom Pseudomonadati; phylum Pseudomonadota; class Gammaproteobacteria; order Enterobacterales; family Erwiniaceae; genus Winslowiella; species Winslowiella toletana. The sequence continues at coordinate 940,588 of NZ_JAGGMQ010000001.1, read as the reverse complement.
TGCCGATGTGGCGGTGATCACCAGTATTGCGCTCGACCACACCGACTGGCTGGGACCGGACCGTGAAAGCATCGGCCGTGAAAAAGCCGGTGTGTTTCGTGCTGGCAAACCGGCGGTCGTTGGCGAGCCGGAGATGCCGCAGTCCATTGCACAGATTGCCGCCGATGTTGGCGCTAACTTATTGCAGCGCGATCGTGACTGGCATTACACGCGGGAGAGCAATAGCTGGACCTTCAGTGACCGCCATGGCAGCCTGGCGAATCTGCCGTTGCCGCAGGTGCCGCTGCCGAATGCCGCCACTGCCTTAGCCGCGCTGCGTGCTTCGGCGCTTAACGTGGATGAAAGCCTGATCCGTAACTGGCTGGATAAAGCGATTCTGCCGGGGCGTTTTCAGACCGTCGCCACTGAGCCGCGCGTCATCCTTGATGTGGCCCATAACCCCCATGCCGCCAGCTATCTCGCCGCTCGTCTGGCGGAGTTGCCGCAGCAGGGCAAAGTGCATGCGGTCGTCGGCATGCTGCATGATAAAGATATTGCCGGAACCCTTGCGTGTTTAATGCCGCAGGTGGATAACTGGTACTGTGCGCCACTTGAAGGGCCGCGCGGCGCCACTGCCGCGCAGCTGATGGCGCATCTGCCGGCAGCGCAGGGCTTTGCCAGCGTCACGGATGCCTGGCAGGCGGCGCTTCAGCAGGCGCAGAAACACGATATTGTGCTGGTGTGCGGGTCGTTCCACACCGTGGCACAGGTAATGGAAGCGATGGAAACGGAGAACGGAAGTGGCAAGTAAGTTTCAGAACCGTTTAGTCGGAACCGTAATTCTGGTCGCCGTGGGCGTAATTGTGTTGCCCGGTTTGCTGGACGGCAAGAAAAAGCACTACAAAGAGGAGTTTGCGGCGATCCCGCTGGTGCCAAAACCGGATGATCAGCAGGATACCGATATGGTGCCACCGGTAAGTCAGTCATTGCCTGCCCAGCCGCCGGAAGGTGCGGGCGACGCAGTGGCTGGCGATAGCGACGAAGCGTCGCAACCGGCGGACAGCGGCGCCACTATGCCGCAGAGCCACAGTCAGCCGACGGTGGTTTCGCCACCGCCGATGCAGTCTTCGCAGCAGCAGCAACAGCCGAAACCGCTGACGCCGCCGAAGCCGAAGCCGGTGGAGCAGCCAAAACCTCAGCCGCAGCCTAAACCTCAGCCGCAGCCTAAACCGGTTGAGCAGCCGAAACCGGAAACTAAACCGGAAACGAAGCCGCAGGAGCAGGCGCCGGGCGGTCAGGCATATGTGGTGCAGCTGGGGGCGCTGAAAAACGCCAGCAAAGTGAATGAGATTGTCGCGCAGCTGCGTTTATCGGGATATCGTGCTTACACCGTGCCATCAACGCCGGTGCAGGGGCAGATTACCCGCATTTATGTCGGCCCGGATGCATCGAAAGCGAAGATGCAGGCGGCAGTCGGCGAATTGCAGGGGATTTCCGGGCTTGGCGGGGTTGTAAAACCCTACAGCGCGCGTTAACAACGGGAGCCGATAACGGCTCCCCTACGGTGTTCCAGATATGCTGGTCGCAGGGGCGGGTTATCGCAGTTGTGCCGATAATTTGCACTAAATGCGCTTTTTTTCACCGCTCCTTTTTATTTGGCCTGGCAAAGGAAAACGCTACGCAAACGTTTTCTTTTTCTGTTAGAATTCGCCCCGAACTGGATGCAGGGGCATTGTCACTGGAAGAGTTCATGGTCTGGATAGATTACGTCATTATTGCGGTTGTCGGTTTTTCGGCTCTGGTTAGCCTGATCCGTGGGTTTGTTCGGGAAGCGTTATCTCTCGTCACCTGGGGATGCGCATTCTTTGTCGCCAGTCATTACTACTCCTTTCTTGCCGTCTGGTTCACAGGTTTTGAAGACGAACTGGTTCGCAATGGAATTGCCATTGGCATACTCTTTATCGCTACGCTGGTTGTAGGTGCGATAGTGAACTATGTGATTGGCTCCCTGGTCGAAAAGACCGGCCTGTCAGGTACCGACAGGGTGTTGGGCGTCTGTTTCGGGGCACTGCGTGGCGTACTGATTGTATCTGCTATGCTGTTCTTCCTCGACACATTCACCGGGTTCTCCAAAAGCCCGGACTGGCAACAGTCTCAGCTGGTTCCCCAGTTCAGTTACATCATCAGGTGGTTCTTTGACTACCTGCAAAGCACGTCGAGTTTTTTACCCCGGTAATCGCACCGGGAGTGCGGCTTATGAGGATATGACAACATGTGCGGTATTGTCGGTATCACCGGTTTCGCGCCGGTAAACCAGTCGATTTATGACGCGTTAACGGTGCTTCAGCACCGTGGCCAGGATGCGGCAGGCATCGTTACCATCGATGCACTGAACTGCTTCCGTCTGCGTAAAGCTAACGGTCTGGTCAGCGATGTATTTGAAGCGCGTCATATGCAGCGCCTGCAGGGAAATATGGGTATCGGTCACGTCCGTTATCCGACCGCCGGAAGCTCCAGTGCTTCTGAAGCGCAGCCCTTCTACGTTAACTCCCCTTACGGCATTACCCTTGCACATAACGGCAACCTGACTAACGCACATGAACTGCGTAAGCAGCTGTTTGAGAGCGGTCGTCGTCACGTCAACACTACTTCTGATTCAGAAATTCTGCTGAATATCTTTGCGCAGGAACTGGATCGCTTCCAGCACTACCCACTGGAAGCAGAAAACATTTTTGCAGCGGTGGCGGCTGTGCATCAGAAGGTGCGCGGCGCTTACGCTGTGGTGTTAATGATTATCGGCCACGGCATGGTGGCTTTCCGCGATCCAAACGGCATCCGCCCGCTGGTGATCGGTAAGCGCGCGATGAACGATGGACGCGTTGAGTATATGGTCGCCTCCGAAAGCGTGGCGCTGGATACGCTGGGCTTTGAATTCCTGCGCGATGTTGCGCCAGGTGAAGCGGTGTACATCACTGAGAAAGGCCAGCTCTCAACCCGTCAGTGCGCGGAAAACCCGAAAAGTAATCCGTGTCTGTTCGAGTATGTCTATTTTGCGCGTCCGGACTCCTTTATCGACAAAATTTCCGTCTACAGCGCCCGTGTTCGCATGGGCACCAAGCTGGGCGCGAAGATTGCGCGTGAATGGGAAGATCTGGATATCGATGTGGTGATCCCGATTCCGGAGACCTCCTGCGATATCGCGCTGGAGATTGCCGGAATTCTGAATAAGCCCTATCGTCAGGGCTTTGTGAAGAACCGCTACGTTGGCCGTACCTTTATTATGCCGGGTCAGCTGCAGCGTCGCAGCGCGGTTCGCCGTAAGCTGAACGCCAACCGTGCAGAGTTCCGTGATAAGAACGTGCTGCTGGTGGATGACTCCATTGTGCGTGGCACCACTTCTGAGCAGATTATCGAGATGGCGCGTGAAGCTGGCGCGAAGAAAGTCTATCTGGCCTCTGCGGCGCCGGAAATTCGCTTCCCGAACGTCTATGGTATCGATATGCCCAGCGCCACCGAGCTGATTGCTCATGGCCGTGAAGTGGAAGAGATTCGCCAGATCATCGGCGCTGATGCGCTGATTTTCCAGGATCTTAGCGACCTGATTGACGCGGTGAGTGAAGAGAACCCGGATATCGTGCAGTTTGAGTGCTCGGTATTTAACGGAATCTACGTCACCAAAGATGTCGATCAGCAGTATCTTGAGTATCTCCAGTCCCTGCGTAATGACGATGCCAAAGCGATGGCGCGTCAGAATGAAGTGGAAAACCTTGAGATGCACAACGAAGGTTAATTTTGTACAGTTGTAGGGGCGGCGTTCTCGCCGCCCTTTTTTTTGGCTTGCACCATGCTCGCCAGCTAAACGGGAGCCGAAAACGGCTCCCCTACAATACAAGGCAATACTATGAAGCGACTCATTATTGGCATTTCCGGCGCCAGCGGTGTGATTTATGGCGTGCGCATGTTGCAGATCCTGCAGCAGGTCGCGGAAGTGGAAACCCATCTGGTGATGAGTCAGGCGGCGCGGCAGACGCTGGCGCTGGAAAGCGACTATTCAGTGCGTGATGTGCAGGCGCTGGCCGATGTGGTGCATGATGTGCGTGATATCGCCGCCACTATCTCTTCCGGTTCGTTTAAAACCGATGGCATGATGATCCTGCCCTGTTCGATAAAAACCCTCTCCGGCATTGTCCACAGTTATACCGACGGCTTACTGACGCGTGCAGCGGATGTGGTGCTAAAAGAGCGCCGTCGGCTGGTGCTGTGCGTGCGTGAAACGCCGCTGCACCTTGGCCATTTACGCCTGATGACCAGCGCGGCGGAACTGGGCGCGATTATTATGCCGCCGGTGCCGGCGTTTTATCACCGGCCGGAAAATGTGCAGCAGATTATTGACCAGACGCTTAATCGGGTGCTCGATCAGTTTGATATTTCCCTGCCACAGGATCTGTTTACGCGATGGCAGGGAGCATAGTGGTGCAACGCCTGCATCATTTCAGTGCAGTATTTTGGGGTGGATCACTTTTCGTGCATCGCACGCACCAAAATGCAACATAATTCCCTTTTCATGATTACAACCCTGTTATATTTTTCTCGACATACTAAGCGTTTGAGCCATTTTCTCGCCTTACGCTGAGTTGAAGCTCTTTGTACCGCGTCAAGCCACAGAACTGGCATGAAATCTGCAAAACAAAGAGCGCAAACACATCACGTAAACCATAACAAAAAGCACTTTACTTGAGGGTAATCTATGAAAAAGCAGGTCCTGGCTCTTTCTCTGTTGCTGGCCTTCTCCAGCGCAAGCAGTGTTTTCGCTGCCGTGCCAAAAAATCTGCGTATCGGAACCGATCCGACCTATGCGCCGTTTGAATCAAAAAACGCGCAGGGTCAGCTGGTCGGTTTTGACATCGATCTGGCCAACGAGATTTGCAAACGCATTGCAACCAAATGTACCTATGTCGAAAGCGATTTTGACGCGCTGATCCCCTCACTGAAAGCGAAGAAGATCGATGCGATTATCTCTTCACTGTCGATTACCGAAAAGCGCCAGCAGGAGATTGCCTTCTCAGAAAAACTGTACGCGGCTAACTCGCGTCTGATTGCGCCGAAAGGTTCGCCAATTCAGCCGACTATCGAGTCGCTGAAGGGCAAAAATGTCGGTCTGCTGCAGGGCACCACGCAGGAAACCTACGCGAATCAGTACTGGCGTCCAAAAGGCATCACAGTGACTCCTTATGCCAACCAGGATCTGGTGTATCAGGATCTGACCGCCGGTCGTATCGACGCCGCATTCCAGGATGAAGTCGCCGCCAGCGAAGGCTTCCTGAAACAACCAGTGGGCAAAGACTATGCGTTCGCCGGTCCGGCAGTAAAAGATAACGCCATCTTCGGCGTGGGTACCGGTATGGGCATGCGTAAAGATGATACCGAGCTGAAAGCGGCAATCGATAAAGCGTTTGCTGAGATGCGCAAAGACGGTACTTACGACAAGCTGGCGAAGAAGTATTTTGATTTTGATGTATACGGTGGCTAAGTAACACCTGTCGTCAAAGTGATGGCTGCGCAGCAGCCGTCACTTTGCATCTCCGACTTAATACGACAGGATCATATCCATGCTGTATGGTTACTCCGAAGTAATTTTGAAAGGCGCAGCGGTAACGCTGGAGCTGGCGCTCAGTTCGTTGCTGATTGCCGTGGTGCTGGGACTGATTGGCGCCGGCGCCAAACTGTCGAAAAACCGTCTGGTTGCACTGATTTTTGAAGGCTACACCACGCTGATCCGCGGTGTTCCCGATCTGGTACTGATGCTGCTGATCTTCTACGGTTTGCAGATCGCCCTCAACCAACTCACCGATGCATTAGGTCTGTCGCAATTTGATATTGACCCGATGGTGGCCGGTATTATTACCCTTGGCTTTATCTATGGCGCCTACTTTACCGAAACCTTCCGTGGCGCCTATCTGGCGGTGCCGAGAGGTCAGATCGAGGCGGCAACCGCGTTTGGTTTTACCGGTTCACAAGTGTTCCGGCGCATTCTGTTTCCGGGGATGATGCGCTTTGCGCTGCCGGGCATCGGTAATAACTGGCAGGTTATCCTGAAAGCGACGGCGCTGGTGTCATTACTCGGCCTCGAAGATGTGGTGAAAGCTACGCAGCTGGCGGGGAAAAGTACCTGGCAACCGTTCTGGTTTGCGATTGTCGCCGGGGTGATCTATCTGGTGTTTACCACGCTGTCTAACGGCGTGCTGTGGTGGCTTGAACGTCGCTACTCGGTGGGTGTAAGAAGGGCTGAGTTATGATCGAAATTATCAATGAGTACTGGAAAGCCCTGCTCTGGACCGACGGTTACCGCTTTACCGGCGTCGCCATCACCCTGTGGTTGCTGATTATCTCGGTGGTGCTCGGCGGCTGTCTGGCGGTATTGCTGGCGATTGCGCGCGTGTCGTCTAATCGCGCGGTGCAGTTTCCGGTATGGCTGTTTACCTATGTGTTCCGCGGTACGCCGCTGTATGTGCAGTTGCTGGTGTTCTATTCCGGCATGTACACGCTGGAAGTGGTGAAGGGCACCGAGTTGCTCAACGCCTTTTTCCGTAGCGGCCTGAACTGTACGCTGCTGGCGCTGACGCTAAACACCTGCGCCTATACCACCGAGATTTTTGCTGGCGCGATCCGCGCGGTGCCGCACGGTGAGATTGAAGCGGCGCGCGCTTACGGCTTCTCAACCTTTAAACTCTATCGTTGCATTATTTTGCCTTCCGCGCTGCGTACCGCGCTGCCGGCATACAGTAACGAAGTGATTCTGATGCTGCACTCCACCGCCCTGGCGTTTACCGCCACCGTGCCGGACTTGCTGAAAGTGGCGCGCGATATCAACTCGGCGACCTATCAGCCGTTTACCGCCTTTGGTATCGCTGCCGTGCTGTATCTGATTATCTCTTATGTGTTAATCAGCCTGTTCCGCCTGGCGGAAAAGCGCTGGCTGGCGCATGTTAAACCCTCATCGACCCATTGAGTAAGTATCACTATGGCCGAAAATAAATTACAGGTAACTGAACTCCATAAACGTTATGGGGAACATGAGGTGCTGAAGGGCGTTTCGTTGCAGGCGCAGGCCGGTGACGTCATCAGTATTATTGGTTCATCAGGATCCGGGAAAAGTACGTTTTTACGCTGCATTAATTTCCTCGAAAAACCGAGCGAAGGCACCATTTCGGTGAATAACCAGATGATCACGCTGGTGCGTGACCACGATGGTCAGCTGAAAGTGTCGAATAAAGAGCAGTTGCGGATGCTGCGCACCCGTCTGACCATGGTGTTTCAGCACTTCAATCTCTGGAGCCATATGACGGTGCTGGAGAATGTGATGGAAGCGCCGATTCAGGTGCTGGGCCTGAGCAAGCAGGAAGCGCGCGATCGTGCTATCCGCTATCTCGATAAGGTCGGCATTGACGAGCGGGCGCGTGGCAAATATCCGGCGCATCTGTCGGGTGGACAGCAGCAGCGTGTATCAATTGCGCGTGCGCTGGCGATGGAGCCTGAAGTGCTGCTGTTTGATGAGCCGACCTCAGCGCTGGATCCGGAGCTGGTGGGCGAAGTGCTGCGCATTATGCAGAAACTGGCGGAAGAGGGTAAAACCATGGTGGTGGTCACCCACGAAATGGAGTTTGCGCGCCATGTTTCCAGCCATGTGATTTTCCTGCATCAGGGGAAAATCGAAGAGGAGGGCCCGCCGGATGAAGTGTTTAATAATCCGAAGAGCACCCGTCTGCAGCAGTTTTTATCCGGCGCACTAAAGTAATTCTGCGGGGCGGGCACACCGCCCCTAAACGACATCGGCTAACGCCCGATCCAGCTCAAACCAGCGAAAACCAAATCCCGACTCCTCCAGCCGCTTTGGCAGCACATGCTGACCACCCAATACCAGCACGGCAGATTCACCCATCATCAGCTTAATCGCGCTGGCAGGGGTGCGCATAAAGGCCGGGCGGTGCATTACATGACCGAGGGTGGCGGCAAACTGTTCGTTGCGCACTGCATAAGGCGCAACCATATTAAACGGACCGCGCAGCTGCGGATTATCCAGCAGCCAGAGAATAGCGTTCAGCATATCGTCGAGATGAATCCACGGCATATACTGCTTGCCGCTGCCGAGCGGGCCGCCAATGCCGAGCTTAAACGGCAGCTTAATTTTCGCCAGCGCGCCACCATGTTTTGCCAGCACCACGCCGGTACGCAGCAGGCAGACGCGGGTGCGTTCGCTTTCTGCGGTTAACGCCAGCGCTTCCCAGCGTGCGCAGAGCTGGTGGGTAAACTCATCATGCCCCGGATCGTCTTCCGTCAGCACCAGTTCGCCGGTATCGCCATAAAAACCGGTGGCGGAGCCGGAGATCAGCACCGCAGGCGGCTGGCTGCTGGCCTTAATCAGCGTGGCCAGCCGTTCGGTGATCTGCCAGCGGCTGTCACACAGCAGCTGTTTTTGTTGATCACTCCAGCGCTTATCGGCAATAGGTTCGCCTGCCAGATTGATTACCGCGTCGATGCCATTAAGATCCTGTTGCTGCGCCAGGCCCGACCACAGCGTCACCGCCGCATCGAGCTTCGCGCGTGCAGCGGCCACATCGCGCGTCACCACGCTGACCTGATGGCCGGATTGCAACAGACGAGGTATCAGATGGCTGCCGATTAAGCCGGTACCGCCAGTCAGTAAAATATGCATGCTGAATATCCTTATGCGTTGTTTGACAGCATGTTTTCAGCATAGAAGAGAACCGCCAGAAGAGTGTGATATTCGTCAGAGATGGCTATTAAATCCGGGCAAGCGCCAGTGCGCGCTGTGTCGCCGGACGGATGCGGATGCGCTCAAACCAGTTGCGAACCGCCGTATAGTCCGCCAGATCGATGCGCTGGCGCTCGTGCGAGTTAACCCATGGCCAGATAGCCATATCCGCGATGCTGTAGTGTTCTCCGGCGATCCACGGCTTTTTCTCCAGCTGGCTGTTCAGTACGCCATACAGGCGCTGTGTCTCAACCTGGAAACGTTCAATCGCGTAAGGTACCGGTTGTGGTGCGAAATGGTTGAAATGGTGGTTCTGACCGAGCATCGGACCAAAGCCGCCCATCTGCCAGAATAACCATTGCAGGGTGGCGGTGCGTTCACGCAGTTCGGCGCTGAGGAACTTGCCGCTTTTCTCGGCGAGATAGAGCAAAATCGCGCCGGATTCAAACAGATTAATCGGGGCGCCGCCATCAACCGGCTGATGATCGACGATGGCCGGTATTTTGTTGTTTGGGGCGATAGCCAGAAATTCGGGCGTAAACTGCTCGCCTTTGCCAATATTCACCCGATGAAGCTGGTAAGGCAGGCCCGCTTCTTCAAGAAAAAGGGTGATTTTGTGGCCATTAGGCGTGCCGGCATAATAGAGGTCAATCATATTCACTCCGAATAAAATCAGACGTTAACGGTTCTTTCTTCAGCAATATAGAGCAATTATCCGCGGGTTTAAAGGCGCGTTTGTGCGGCTTGCAGACGCTGAAAATTCACCTTAATGCTGATTGCCTTCCGGGCTAAAAATCGGTAAACAGGTGTGACAAATGCGTCAGTCATCAGTTATCAGTCAGCGTAAAGGAAGCGAAATGGATCATCCGAATATTACCCTGTGGTCAGATGCCAGTTTCTTCAGCCCCTATGTTATGTCGGTGTATGTGGCTTTAACCGAGAAGGGGATCCCCTTTTCTTTGCAAGCTGTCGATCTGGCTGCTGCCGAACATCTGGGTAGTGGTTATCGTCAGATCTCGCTGACCGCCCGCGTGCCGACTTTGCAGCTGGACCACTTCCTGTTAAGCGAGTCCTCGGCGATTGCGGAGTATCTGGAAGAGCGTTTTCCGGCGCCGGAGTTTGATCGGCTCTATCCGCGTGATGCTGAGAAACGGGCGCGGGCGCGTGAGATTCAGGCGTGGTTACGCAGTGATTTACTGGCGTTGCGCGCGGAACGTCCGACCGAAGTGCTGTTTGCCGGCGAAAAATTTGCCCCGCTTTCCGCTGCGGGCAGCCATGCAGCGCAGAAACTGATTGCTGTCGCAGAGCGTCTGCTGGTGGACGGACAGCAGAATCTGTTTGGCGAATGGTCCATTGCCGACACCGATTTAGCGATTATGATCAACCGTCTGGCGCTGCACGGCGACGCTTTACCTGAAAAGCTCGCCGACTACGCCTTTTTCCAGTGGCAACGTGCCTCTGTGCAGCTGTGGTTGGCGGAATCGGGCAAAACACGCTAACTCAGTGCATCGCATATTGCGTCCGGAAAGATTAGCCATTATTTTAGGCGGTTGCGACAATGATACGCGCAACAATGCGCAGAACAGAAAAGGGTTACTGATGGTGGAGCAAAGTCAGGCTGCCGGAACAGAGTGGGTCGATATCGTTAACGAAGATAACGAGGTTATTGCCCAGTCAAGTCGGGCTCAGATGCGTGCACAATGTTTGCGTCATCGTGCGACCTACATCGTGGTTCACGATGGTATGGGTAAAATACTGGTGCAGCGCCGTACCGAAAGCAAAGATTTTATGCCGGGGATGCTGGATGCTACCGCCGGTGGTGTGGTGCAGAGTGGCGAAGTACTGCTGGAGTCTGCACGTCGTGAAGCAGAAGAGGAGCTTGGCATCGCTGATGTGCCTTTTGCCGAGCATGGTCTGTTCTATTTCGAAGATAGCCATTGTCGCGTCTGGGGCGGGCTGTTCAGTTGTGTTTCTCATGGCCCCTTTGCCATGCAGGAAGAAGAAGTGGCGGAGATCTTCTGGATGACGCCGGAAGAGATCACCAGCCGCTGTGATGAGTTCACCCCGGATTCACTGAAAGCGCTCGCATTATGGCTCAGCCGTAATAAAGAGCAAAACTAGCCGCGCAGGCTTTATCCCTCCGCTGGAGGGATAAGGTCGGGTAATATTATTATCCTGATAATTGTAAATTAAATAACGTTACTTCCCTCGCTCAATCGTTTATCAATAACCCTCTTTTTTAATTAACTAAATATTGCCAGCATATAAAGGCTGGATTATGGTTGCGTGGTAGGGATAGTGGTATTCACAATATTTAATATTATAGGGATGATAAATATGACACGCAAAATTATCGGCCTTTTTCTGGTACTGATGGCCGGCGCAGCCAGCTTCAGCAGCGCTTATGCATGTAATCTGACCTGGCCTCATGCGGCGGATTACTGCCACGAACACTGTAAATATAATACGTCGGATATTTCCCGCTTTATTTGCGAGTTGGGTAGTAAACCCTCACATCAATAAAATTTACCCGACGTAAGGTCTGCCCTTGCGTCGGGGTATTTGTGGGCGATTTATATGTCGTCAATCATAATAACGATAAGTATTTTTATTTTTCATTTTACATCAGCCAAGGATAAACATTATGAACAGAAAAATAATTGCACTAATGCTGTTGGGAATCAGTGGACTGGCAGGTACCGGCAATGCACTTGCCTGTATGGTGTTACCGACAATTGCTGCTGAAATCTGTATTAAACTTTGTGACAATGTGCCCAATCCGGTGGGGAAAGCGATTTGTAAGTTAGGGCAGAGCGAGCATAAAGCATAACTACGCCAGGACAGGAATAACGAATAAAACCGCCTGCGGCGCCGCAGGCGGTTTTTTTACAACTTAGCCTTCAGCCTGGGCAGACTGAATCGCCGTCAGAGCGATGGTATAGACGATATCGTCAACCAGCGCGCCGCGTGACAGATCGTTGACCGGTTTGCGCATACCCTGCAACATCGGACCGATGGAGATCAGATCCGCAGAGCGCTGCACCGCTTTATAAGTGGTGTTACCGGTGTTGAGGTCCGGGAAGATAAACACCGTAGCACGACCGGCAACCGGTGAGTCTGGCGCTTTTGATTTGGCGACATCCGCCATAATCGCCGCGTCATACTGCAACGGACCGTCAATCACCAGATCCGGGCGTTTTTCCTGTGCGATACGCGTGGCTTCACGCACTTTTTCCACATCGCTACCGGCGCCAGAGGTGCCGGTTGAGTACGAGATCATCGCAACGCGTGGATCGATACCAAATGCCGCTGCGGAGTCAGCAGACTGGATCGCAATCTCGGCCAGCTGTTCAGAGGTCGGATCCGGGTTGATGGCGCAGTCGCCATATACCAGAACCTGTTCCGGCAGCAGCATAAAGAACACCGAAGAGACCAGTGAACTGTTTGGCGCGGTTTTGATCAGCTGCAGCGGTGGACGGATGGTGTTGGCGGTGGTGTGGATAGCGCCTGACACCAGGCCATCAACTTCGCTCTGCTCCAGCATCAGAGTGCCCAGCACAACGTTATCTTCCAGCTGCTCACGGGCAACCACTTCGGTCATCCCTTTGCTCTTACGCAGCTCGACCAGGCGGGCAACGTAATTTTCACGCACCGCTTCCGGATCGACGATATCGATGCCGACGCCCAGTTCGACACCCTGCAGGGTGGCGACACGCTGAATCTCTTCCGGATTACCCAGCAGCACGCAGTGGGCGATACCACGTTCCGCACAGATCGCGGCGGCTTTCACGGTACGCGGCTCTTCACCTTCCGGCAGCACAATGCGTTTACCGGCTTTACGCGCCAGCTCGGTCAGCTGATAGCGGAAGGCTGGTGGCGACAGGCGACGGCTGCGCTCGGAAGCGGCGGTCAGAGATTCAATCCAGTCGGCATCGATATGGCTGGCAACATACTCCTGCACGCGCTCGATACGCTGAGTGTCGTCGCTCGGCACTTCCAGGTTAAAGCTTTGCAGGCTCAGTGAGGTCTGCCAGGTATTGGTATTCACCATAAATACCGGTAAACCGGTCTGGAACGCGCGCTCACAGAGTTTATTAATACGGTCGTCAATCTCATAACCGCCGGTCAGCAGAATCGCGCCGATCTCCACGCCGTTCATCGCCGCCAGACAGGCGGCAACCAGCACGTCCGGACGATCCGCCGAGGTCACCAGCAGTGAACCCGGGCGGAAATGTTCCAGCATATGCGGAATGCTGCGGGCGCAGAAGGTCACTGATTTTACACGGCGGGTGTTGATATCCCCTTCATTGATAATGCGCGCATTCAGATGGCGGCACATATCAATAGCGCGGGTAGCAATCAGCTCAAAGCTCCATGGCACGCAGCCAAGAATTGGCAGCGGGCTGTTGGCAAACAGCTGCTTGGGATCGATATTCGCGACGCTGGCTTTGTTGGAGTCATCAAAAATTTCTGACAGATCGGGGCGGGTGCGACCCTGCTCATCGACCGGTGCATTCAGTTTGTTGATGATCACGCCGGTAATACTTTTGTTTTTGCTGCCGCCAAAGCTGCTTTGCGTCAGTTCGATACGCTCTTTCAGTTGAGCAGGTGAATCGTTACCCAGTGCGGTAACAAACACAATTTCCGCATTCAGGGTTTTAGCGATTTCATAGTTCAGCGCGCTGGCGAACTGATGTTTACGCGTTGGCACTAAACCTTCAACCAGTACCACTTCCGCATCTTTAGTATTTTCATGATAGCGGGCAATGATCTCTTCCATCAGCACGTCTTGCTGGTTCGAGCCCAGCAGGGATTCCACACGTGACATCTGCAGCGGTTCGGCTGCCGGGATAGAGGAGTTGCGGCGGATAATGGTGGTGGTCTGGTCTGGTGCATTGCCACCGGTGCGCGGCTGCGCGATAGGTTTAAAGACGCTGAGACGAACGCCCTTACGTTCCATCGCGCGGATAACGCCAAGGCTGACGCTGGTCAGGCCGACGCTGGTGCCGGTTGGAATCAACATAATAGTACGTGACACGGTTAACCTCTCAGGTGTTGCGTGGTGTTCAAAACAACTCCGTCAGCCTGGGCTGACGGAGGAGAAGCATTAAGCAGTCAGACGCGCGGCGTCCTGAGCGATGACCCACTCTTCGTTGGTTGGGATCACCACCGCAGGGCGGGTGCCCTCTTTATGGATAAAGCCGGATTTGCCAAAGCGTGCGGCCAGGTTGCGTTCATGATCGACTTCGAAGCCCAGCAGCGCCAGTTTCGCCAGTGACAGTTCACGCACCATCGCGGCATTTTCACCGATACCACCGGTGAATACCACCGCATCAAGACGACCATCCATCAGTGCGCTGTAAGAACCGATATATTTTGCCAGGCGGTGGCAGAATACGTCCATTGCACGTTTAGCATCTTCTTTGGTGGTGTAGTTATCTTCGACATAACGGCAGTCGCTGGTGACTTCAGTCAGGCCCAGCAGGCCAGACTCTTTGGTCAGCAGCTTGTTGATCGCATCCACGCTCATACCCAGCGTATCATGCAGGAAGAAGATAATCGCCGGATCGATATCGCCACTGCGGGTACCCATCACCAGACCTTCCAGCGGCGTCAGACCCATTGAGGTGTCCACACATACGCCGTTGCGAATAGCAGAAACCGAACCGCCGTTACCGAGGTGGCAGGTGATCACGTTCAGCTCTTCAATCGGCTTGTTCAGCATTTTGGCTGCTTCGTGTGACACATAGTAGTGGCTGGTGCCGTGTGCGCCGTAGCGACGTACGCCATGCTCTTTGTATAGTTTGTACGGCAGGGCGTAAAGGTACGACTCTTCCGGCATAGTCTGATGGAAAGCCGTATCAAAAACTGCGACATTCTTATCAGAGAGGTGCGGGAAGTTTTTCATCGCTTCGTCGATACCAATCAGATGCGCCGGGTTATGCAGCGGTGCAAAAGAAGAAGCGTCTTTGATGCCCTGAACCACAGCGTCAGTAATGACGACAGATTGCGTCAGTTTTTCGCCGCCATGAACGATGCGATGACCAATTGCAGCAATTTGTGCAGAAAGCTCAGGTTTTTGTGCCAGAATAGTTTTAACCATGAAGTTGAGTGCTTCGCTATGTGCTGCACCCGCTCCCAGAGCCGCTTCTTGTTTAGCGCCGTCCATTTTCCACTTGATACGTGCTTCAGGCAGGTGGAAACATTCGGCGAGGCCAGACAAATACTCTTCGCCGTCTGCCGGGTTGAGAATAGCAAATTTCAGGGAAGAACTACCGCAGTTCAGAACCAGTACTAACTTACTCGACATGGAAGTACCTATTGATTAAAAGTGGCTAAAATAAACTCGATCAGACTATCAGCGTAGCGCATGAAAGCTGGTAGATTAATGATTAAAATCATATTGACGGGAAAAGAAGGGCTGTCCCGTTAAAAAAACTTGGTGATTTTGCAATTTTTTTTGAAATCGGGCTTAACTAATGATGGCTTTGCCATCGGCAGACATGGATTGCTCACTATCCAGGGTGCGAAAATTCGCGCTCAGAATACCTGACAGTCACTCTTAAAGACAAAATATTTTGAAGTGTGTAATGTAAAGTTGTTTGGTTACGTGATTTTTTTAAACTTTATCGATGAAGTTGAGGTTTGCCATGGCTAATCAATCCGAGTCCGTCAGCTGGTTCAAGGTGTTCCAGCTAGGCCAGCACTATATGAAAACATGGCCTGCTGATAAGCGTCTGGCGCCAGTGTTTCCGGAAAACCGTATCAGCCGGGCAACGCGCTTTGCGATTCGCTTTATGCCTGCACTGGCGGTGTTTACCCTGACCTGGCAAATCGCACTCGGTGGCCAGCTTGGCCCGGCGGTGGCGACGGCGCTGTTCGCCTGTACCCTGCCTATGCAGGGACTATGGTGGCTCGGTAAACGCTCCGTAACGCCATTGCCGCCAACCCTGCTGAACTGGTTTCATGAAGTGCGCAGCAAATTACAGGAAGCCGGGCAGGCGATTGCGCCGGTCGAAGGTAAACCCACCTATCAGTCGCTGGCTGAAGTGCTGAAACGTGCTTTTAAGCAGCTCGACAAAACCTTTCTTGACGATCTTTGAGCTGCAGCAGGGGTCTCCACCGTTAAAAAAAGGTGGAAACCCCGCGCCAAATCAAAGAAGCATCGGCTTGCGATACCGCGTTTTTCTCCGTTGTGCGATCCTTGGTCATCTCTCATAAATTTACTACTGTCCCCGGTGACACAGGAGTTAAAAATGGAAATGACCAATGCCCAGCGTTTGATCCTCTCCAATCAGTACAAGATGATGACCATGCTCGATCCTGATAATGGCGAGCGCTATCGCCGCCAGCAGACGATTGTTGAGCGTGGATACGGTTTGCAGATGCGCGAGCTGGATCGCGAGTTCGGTGAACTGAGCGAAGAGGTGTGTCGCACCATTATCAATATTATGGAAATGCATCACGCGATGCATGTTTCCTGGACCAATCTGAAAGACAGTCGCGAGCTGGAAGAGCGTCGTCTCGCTTTCCTCGGTTTTGATGCGGCGACAGAAGCGCGTTATCTCGGCTATGTGCGTTTTATGGTCAACGTCGAAGGGCGCTATACCCAGTTTGATTCCGGCACCCATGGCTTTAATGCACAAACCCCGATGTGGGAAAAATACCATCGTATGCTGACGGTATGGCAAACTTGTCCTCGTCAGTACCATCTGAGTGCGAACGAGATCGCGCAAATCATTAACGCCTGAGAAGGAAACGCAAGTGAAGTGTAAAGGTTTTCTGTTTGATTTAGACGGCACCCTGGTTGACTCATTACCTGCTGTCGAACGCGCATGGAGCAACTGGGGCAAAAGACACGGAATTGATGCCGCAGAGATTCTGAATTTTATCCATGGTAAACAGGCGATTACCTCACTGCGTCACTTTATGGCTGGTGCGTCTGAAGACGAAATCCAGAAAGAGTTTCTGGCACTGGAAAAAATTGAAGCGGAAGACACTGACGGTATCGTAGCGCTGCCGGGGGCGCAGCAGCTGCTGGCGACGCTGGATGAGCTGGCGATCCCGTGGGCGATTGTCACCTCGGGTTCAGTGCCGGTGGCCTCTGCGCGCCGTGCCGCCACCGGTTTACCAGAACCGGAAGTGTTTGTTACCGCTGAGCGTGTGCTGCGCGGTAAACCGGAGCCGGATGCCTACCTGCTCGGTGCGCAGCTGCTCGAACTGGAGCCGGAAGAGTGTGTGGTAGTGGAAGATGCTGGCGCCGGTATTCTCTCCGGTCTGGCTGCAGGCAGTCATGTGATTGCGGTAAATCCACCGGCGCATGCGCCGCGTCTGGAAGATGTCGATATGGTGCTCGCCTCGCTGGAGGAGCTGATTATCAACAAAAATGCTGACGGCACGGTAGATGTCTACCGCAAGCACTAAGCATGATTTAACCCCGCACCAGCGGGGTTAATTTTATGGCATCCTCTGCATAACCTCCCTCCATTGCAGAGATTGAAGTGAATAACCAACTTATCTGGGTGCTTGCGCTGTTGATCGTCACCATCCTGCTGTTTGTCAGCGGCAAATTGCGCATGGATGTGGTGGCGCTGCTGGTGATTATCGTGTTTGTGCTGAGTGGCACCCTGACGCTGCAGGAAGCTACCGCCGGTTTTAGCGATCCCAATGTGATTCTGATTGCTGCGCTGTTTGTGATTGGTGAGGGACTGGTGCGCACCGGGGTGGCGGTGCAGATGGGGGAGTGGCTGGTTAGAATGGCGGGCAGCAGTGAAAGTAAAATGCTGATCCTGCTGATGTTTACCGTCGCCGGACTGGGAGCGTTTATGAGTTCCACCGGCGTGGTGGCAATTTTTATCCCGGTGGTGCTGAGTGTGGCGGCGAAAATGGGCGCTGCGCCAGGACGCCTGATGATGCCGCTAAGCTTTGCTGGTTTAATTAGCGGCATGATGACGCTGGTGGCGACGCCGCCCAACCTGGTAGTTAACAGCGAGCTTCAGCGCGAAGGTTTGCCGGGTTTTGGCTTTTTTGCCGTTACGCCGATTGGGCTGGTGGTTTTACTGCTGGGTGTGGCGTATATGCTGGTGGCGCGCTGGTGGCTGGTACTGCCGTCGGAACAGCATCAGCAGAGCGCCGCCCGTCATCGTCGCACCTTCCGCGATCTGATCCGGGATTACAAACTTACCGGACGCGCGCGACGCCTGTCGGTTCGTGTCGGTTCCCCGCTGATCGGGCACCGGCTTGACGATCTGCAACTGCGCGAGCGCTACGGCGCCAATGTGGTGGGGCTGGAGCGCTGGCATAAATTCCGCCGGGTGATGGTGGCGGTTACCGGCAGCACCGAGTTCCGCGCGCGTGATGTACTGCTGATTGATATGTCCGCTGCCTATATCGATCTGCGCGAGTTCTGCGCCGAACAGCTGCTGGAGCCGCTGGTGTTACGTGGTGACTATTTTTCCGATCGCGCGCGCGATGTCGGTATGGCCGAAGTCTCGCTGATACCGGATTCAGAATTGCCAGGCAAAACTCTGCGCGAGCTGGCGTTCCGCAGCCGCTATGGCGTCAGCGTGGTGGGTATTCGTCGTCGCGGCGAGGTGCTGGACGGTTCGCTGGTCGATGAGACGCTGGAGCTGGGCGATATCTTGCTGGTGATTGGCGACTGGAAACTGATTATGCAGTTACAGCAGCAGAAGCGTGATTTTATTGTGCTGAATCTGCCAGCAGAAGTCGACGATATGGCACCGGCCAGCAGTCAGGCGCCCCATGCGCTGTTCTGTCTGGCGCTGATGGTGGCGATGATGCTGACAGAGTCGATCCCCAATCCGATTGCTGCGCTGATTGCCTGCCTGCTGATGGGACGCTTTCGCTGTATCGATATGGAGAGTGCGCTGCGCGCTATCCACTGGCCGGGCATTATTCTGATTGTCGGTATGATGCCGTTTGCCATTGCGCTGCAGAAAACCGGCGGCGTGGCGCTAATCGTGCAGGGGTTAATGGATATTGCAGGCGGCAGCGGCCCGCATATTATGCTGATCTGTCTGTTTATACTCTGCGCCACCATCGGGCTGTTTATCTCCAATACCGCCACGGCGGTACTGATGGCGCCAATTGGTATTGCCGCCGCGCACCAGATGGCGCTGTCGCCTTATCCGTTTACCATGATTATCGCCATCGCTGCGTCGGCCGCCTTTATGACCCCGGTATCCTCGCCGGTGAATACGCTGGTGATGGCGCCAGGCGGCTACCGTTTTAGCGATTTTGTTAAAATTGGCGTGCCTTTTACGCTGCTGGTGCTGGTGGTAAGCGTGTTGCTGGTGCCGCTGCTGTTTCCGTTTTGATTAAGAAGGCGGGCGGCGAAAACGCCGCCCATAATATCAGAGCGGGGTATCCTGGCTAATCTCATCCAGCGACAGGTTAAAGCTCGGCACAAACACCTCAATAAAATAGTCCATCTCCGGACTGCGGCGCTGCTCAAGGGTCTTCTCCAGGCGTGCTTTAGCCTGACGGAACTCATTATTGCCCGCCGACAGCTCCTCCAGACACTTCAGATAAGCGCAAAGGGCATCGGCCTGTTTCACGATGGCGGTCTCTTCCGGCGCATGCCGATGCTCATCCAGTAATGGCCGAAACGCCTCCTGCAAATCATCCGGCAGCATCTCAATCAGCTTTTGCTGGGCAATTTTCTCAATCTTTTTATATTCATGCGCAATCTGCGCATTGTAATACTTCACCGGGGTAGGCAGGTCACCGGTTAACACTTCGCTGGCGTCGTGATACAGCGCCAGCAGCACGATGCGTTCGACATTCAGCTGACCGCCAGACTTCTGATTTTTAATCAGCGCCAGTACATGGGCGACCATCGCCACCTGCAAACTGTGCTCAGAGACATTTTCGGTGCGCACATTGCGCATCAGCGGCCAGCGATTGATTAATTTCAGGCGGGAAAGGTGGGCGAAAAAGTGGCTTTGATGCATAAATATCTCTCCTGTTAAGCAGAAGGGCGGCGTAATCGCCGCCCCTACAGGAATTTTCCACGGGAGTCGGTATCGGCTCCCATCCCGTTGCAGATCGGTTACTGACGATAGCCTTCCAGGAAACGGCCAAATTTACCGACGGCCATTTCCAGTTCATCCACGCGCGGCAGGGTGACGATACGCACATGATCCGGCCACGGCCAGTTAAATGCGCTGCCCTGCACCAGCAGCACTTTTTCCTGTAGCAGGAAATCCAGCACCATTTTCTGGTCATCGTGAATATTAAAACGCTTCGCATCGATGCGCGGGAACATATACAGCGCGCCCTGCGGTTTCACGCAGCTGACGCCAGGAATCTCGTTAATCAGCTCCCAGGCGCGCTGGCGCTGCTCATACAGGCGGCCACCCGGCACGATAAACTCACTGATGCTCTGATAGCCACCGAGTGCGGTCTGGATAGCGTGCTGTGCCGGTACGTTGGCGCACAGGCGCATCGACGCCAGCATCTCCAGCCCTTCAATATAGCCTTTGGCGTGTTTTTTCGGTCCGTTAAGCACCATCCAGCCCTGACGGAAGCCCGCCACGCGGTAGGTCTTCGACAGTCCGTTAAAGGTAATGGTCAGCAGATCCGGCGCCAGTGCGGCAATAGAGTGATGTTGCGCCGCATCATAAAGAATTTTGTCATAGATCTCGTCGGCGAAGATGATCAGATTATGCTGGCGCGCCAGCTCGACCACTTCCATCAGCAATTCTTTGCTGTAGACCGCACCGGTCGGATTATTCGGGTTAATAATCACAATGCCGCGGGTGCGCGGCGTGATTTTGCTGCGGATATCGTCGAGATCCGGGAACCAGCCCGCCGACTCATCGCACAGGTAATGCACCGCTTTGCCACTGGAAAGGGAGACCGCAGCGGTCCACAGCGGATAGTCAGGCGCAGGCACCAGCATTTCATCGCCGCTGTTCAGCAACGCCTGCATGGACTGCACAATCAGTTCTGACACGCCGTTACCGATATAGATATCTTCCACGGTAATCTCACGCATGCCGCGCGCCTGATAGTGCTGCATTATGGCTTTACGGGCGGAGTAGAGACCTTTCGAATCGCAATAACCCTGTGCGCTGGGCAGGTTGCGAATCACATCGACCAGGATTTCATCGGGCGCTTCAAAGCCGAAGGGGGCCGGGTTACCGATATTAAGTTTGAGGACTTTATTGCCTTCCTCTTCCAGACGTTTTGCTTCTTTTAACACCGGGCCGCGAATGTCGTAACAGACGTTATCCAGTTTTCCTGATTTATCAATTTGAAAGTTCATCTACATCGCCTTAACTGGCAGAGCCGCGTTCCTGCCGTGGAAAATAACTCGCACAATTTACTCTTCTGTTCAGCGCTTTTGAAGGGCTGTGTTCGGTTTTGGCGTGATAGCGATTTATTTATCAGCGCAGCGGCATGCATCATTAGCCGCTGTACTTTGCCTGGCGTAATACACTGGCTGTCGCCGCCTTATCAGGATTACCTGCTGCCACGTATCTTGTGCTGTAAAGCAGGCTATCCATAATTTTGTCGGGCTCAGCAATGTTTTTTTACTATTTTTGATAGAAAAAGGTGGATAGATGAGTAGAGAAATAGTCAAATGATTCTTATAGAAATGGCATAATTGTCATCTGGTGCGACCAGCGCTGGCGTGAGATTGGTGATGAGGTTGATTCGCATCAACGTCGCTACCCCGGTTATGAATGTTTTCTGAATGCCGGTATTTGCCTTCGATGGTACGATAAAATGCGCTGCCATCGATAAAATCCTGCTTTAGTGATAAGAATAGCAGGATTGGGGCTTAAAAAATAATCGACAGTATGCCAGGATAACCGTCAAGGGACTTCTCCGCTAAAATGGCGAAGTTTCTGGTGATAAAAAAAGCCGTTTTACGGTAAAAAACATTAAGTACTATTTACTATTTGGCGTTGTGAGTGCAACGTTCTGGAAAGTCAACTCAGGTGAGTCGTTTCAAACCTGCAATTGTGCAGCCAGCCATTTTTCAAGTTGCTGCCATGTTAATTAACGACTACGTCGCAGCTTCCTGCAACTTATGGGTTAGTGCTGCGAGCATTAACAACCTATCAGACGAAAGATACTATTTATTTGCGGGCCTGATTGTGAAAGATCGACGGGACCGGTATCACGAAAAGGAGCTTCTTACGTTAGCCGACAACGTAATGTGTTGAGGAAGATTCTTGTTCAATTTCTCGCCATTCTCGTTTTGTCACCGCTTTATCCGTTGGATAAAGTAAGTAGTAACACCAGGGTAGCTGTTTGTAAAAAAATCTAATAAGTGAAGAAAAAACATGACTAATGCAAATCGTCCAATACTTAATCTTGACCTCGATCTGCTGAGGACGTTTGTTGCGGTTGCGGATCTCAATACTTTTGCGGCCGCCGCCGCCGCAGTATGCAGAACGCAATCAGCAGTAAGCCAACAGATGCAGCGTCTGGAGCAACTGGTGGGCAAAGAGTTGTTTGCCCGGCATGGACGCAATAAATTGTTGACGGAACACGGCATCCAGTTACTGGGATATGCCAGAAAGATACTGCGCTTCAACGATGAAGCCTGTACCTCGCTGATGTACAGTAATATTCAGGGCGTGCTGACCATTGGCGCATCCGATGATACCTCCGACACCATTCTTCCGTTCTTACTGAACCGCGTCACGTCGGTCTATCCGAAGCTGGCGATTGATGTCCGTGTGAAGCGTAATCCATTTATGATGGAGATGCTGAACCAGGGTGAAGTGGATCTGGTGGTCACCACCTCCAGTCCAGGTAACTTTACCCATCAGGTTCTGCGTACGTCGCCAACGCTGTGGTATTGCGCCGCTGACTATATTTTTCAGCGTGGTGAAGCGATTCCACTGGTTCTGCTCGACGAACCAAGTCCGTATCGTGATATGGCTATCGACCATCTTAACGAAGCCGGTATTCCATGGCGTATCTCCTATGTCGCTTCTACCCTGGCGGCAGTACGCGCTGCGGTAAAAGCGGGGCTGGGCGTCACGGCGCGTCCGGTTGAAATGATGAGCCCGGAACTGCGCGTAATGGGTGCAGCGGAAGGCCTGCCAGTGCTGCCAGACACGCAGTATCTGCTGTGTCGCAACCCGGAAAGTGATAACGAACTGGCTCTGGCCATTTTTAATGCGATGGAGTCCAGCAACGATCCCTATAATCTGATTGTTGCGGGTCAGGACGGTGCAGTCCTGCTGGATGACGAAGAGTAATATCGTTAACCGAAACGATACCCGTTATCATTAAAATGCAGCTTTCGTCTGATTAACTGCAAAAAACAAGCCTCTTATCAGGATATCTTGATAAGAGGCTTTTTTATTGGTCTTTTCATCGCCGTTCCCCGTGTTTTAACCCCTTTCCGTTTTATTTTGTTTTATTTCAGTCTTTATTGTTTGTTGCGTAAATATAACCCTGTGAAATCACTTTAATAGTGGTTGCACATCGTGAGTAATTGTTATGGAAGCTGGCTGTTTTTTTATCATAAAGGCTAAAAGTGTGTTCTGGATCATAAAAATAACCCCATTAAGGGGCAGGAAAAAGCGCGGATTCCTGTCAAAATACGATTGTTAAATCATCGATCCCTGTTATGGATTTGCAGCTACACTATAATTTGTAGGGGTATACTGACTCGATTTAGCTCAATATCTGCGCATCATATGTTAAAAAAATGCTGCAACTGTAAAATAAGGTGTAGATACTTTTGTCAAAGTTGACAAAAGGTTATAGAAAGGGGTAAAAAACCCCATAAAATTGCTGCTTATTCATTAAAGACGGCAAAATTTATAAGGTTTTTCATCCTTCCCTTGAATCGATGTGGTGTGTTAACTGCCGTTATCAGAGCAGGACGCTGAGCACCACTTTTGATAAGTAAGCAGAGTGTATGTCAACAACCACTGAAGTTATCGCTCATCACTGGGCATTTGCTGTTTTCCTGATCGTCGCTATGGGTCTTTGTTGCCTGATGTTGGCTGGCGCATGGTTTTTGGGCGGAAGAGCCCACGGAAGGCACAAAAACACACCTTTTGAATCTGGTATCGACCCCGTTGGCAGCACGCAAATGCGTCTTTCTGCCAAATTCTATCTGGTAGCGATGTTCTTCGTTATCTTCGACGTCGAAGCCCTCTATTTATACGCATGGTCGACCTCTATTCGCGAAAGCGGCTGGGTCGGTTTTGTCGAAGCCGCCATTTTCATTTTGGTGCTGCTGGCTGGACTGGTTTATCTGGTGCGCATTGGTGCGCTGGATTGGGCTCCTGCACGTCGCCGTGTAGTAGTGAAAACCGACGTTATCAGCCACAACAACACCAACCGTCATACGCAGTAACAGCGAGGCATTAAGATGGACTATACGCTCACCCGCATAGACCCAAACGGTGAGAACGACCGTTATCCCCTGCAAAAACAGGAGATCGTTACCGATCCTCTGGAGCAGCATGTTCACCGCAGTGTCTATATGGGCAAACTCGAAAATGCCCTGCATGACATGGTGAACTGGGGTCGCAAAAACTCTCTTTGGCCGTATAACTTCGGTCTTTCGTGTTGCTACGTGGAGATGGTGACCTCGTTCACTGCCGTTCACGACGTGGCGCGTTTCGGTGCAGAGGTACTTCGTGCTTCTCCACGCCAGGCAGATTTTATGGTGGTTGCCGGTACGCCATTTACCAAAATGGCCCCGGTTATTCAGCGTTTATACGATCAGATGCTGGAACCGAAATGGGTGATCTCAATGGGCGCCTGCGCCAACTCTGGCGGTATGTATGACATCTACTCAGTGGTACAGGGCGTGGATAAATTCCTGCCGGTAGACGTCTATATTCCGGGTTGCCCGCCGCGTCCTGAAGCCTATATGCAGGCGTTGTTACTGCTGCAGGAGTCGATCGGCAAAGAGCGCCGTCCACTCTCATGGGTGGTGGGTGACCAGGGTGTTTATCGCGCCAATATGCAGTCAGAGCGTGAGCGGAAACGCGAAGAGCGCATCGCAGTGACGAACCTGCGTTCGCCTGACGAAATTTAAATATGGTTGCGGCCTGACACTCGCGTAAAAAAAACACAATTTATCACGCGAACCGCAACCTGACGCCAACACTGTGCGCCTGGCGACAGGCCAGAATGGTGAACAATTTATGACAGATTTGACCACGCAAGATCTCGCTCAGCCAGCATGGCAAACCCGGGATCACCAGGATGACCCGGTGATCGGCGAGCTGCGTAATCGTTTTGGGCCAGATGCTTTTACCGTTCAGCCAACCCGCACCGGTGTTCCGGTGGTCTGGGTTAAGCGTGAACAATTACTGGAAATCGGCGAGTTTCTGCGCAAACTGCCAAAACCTTATGTGATGCTGTTCGACCTGCATGGTATGGATGAGCGTCTGCGTACGCACCGCGACGGGTTACCGGCCGCAGATTTTTCCGTTTTCTACCATCTGATCTCCATTGAACGTAATCGCGACATTATGCTCAAGGTGGCATTGTCCGAAAACGATCTGCATGTGGCGACCTTCACCCGACTGTTCCCGAACGCCAACTGGTATGAGCGTGAAACTTGGGAGATGTTCGGCATTACCTTTGATGGTCACCCGCATCTGACGCGCATTATGATGCCGCCGACCTGGGAAGGGCATCCGCTGCGTAAAGATTATCCGGCGCGCGCCACTGAGTTCGATCCTTTTGAGCTGACAAAGCAGAAAGAGGACCTCGAGATGGAAGCGCTGACCTTCAAGCCGGAAGACTGGGGCATGAAGCGCGGCACCGCCAATGAGGACTTTATGTTCCTTAACCTCGGCCCGAACCACCCTTCGGCGCACGGGGCGTTCCGTATTATTCTGCAGCTGGACGGTGAAGAGATCGTCGACTGCGTGCCGGATATCGGTTACCACCATCGCGGCGCCGAAAAAATGGGCGAGCGCCAGTCCTGGCACAGCTACATTCCCTACACTGACCGTATTGAATACCTTGGCGGCTGCGTTAACGAAATGCCGTATGTGCTGGCGGTTGAAAAACTGGCGGGCATTAAGGTACCGGAACGCGTGGATATGATCCGCGTAATGCTTTCCGAGCTGTTCCGCATTAACAGTCACCTGCTGTATATCTCCACCTTTATTCAGGACGTCGGCGCAATGACGCCAGTGTTCTTTGCCTTTACCGATCGTCAGAAAATTTACGATCTGGTGGAAGCGATCACCGGTTTCCGTATGCACCCGGCGTGGTTCCGTATTGGCGGTGTGGCGCATGACCTGCCGAAAGGCTGGGAACGTCTGCTGCGCGAATTCCTCGACTGGATGCCAAAACGTCTTGATTCCTATGTGAAAGCGGCGCTGAAAAACAGCATCCTGATTGGTCGTTCCAAAGGTGTGGCGGCTTATGGCCGTGATGAAGCGCTGGCATGGGGCACCACCGGTGCTGGCCTGCGCGCCACCGGCGTCGACTTCGATGTGCGTAAATGGCGTCCGTACTCTGGCTACGAGCAGTTTGATTTCGAGGTGCCGATCGGCGATGGCGTGAGCGACTGCTATAGCCGTGTGATGCTGAAAGTGGAAGAGCTGCGTCAGAGCCTGCGCATTCTTGAGCAGTGCTACAAGAATATGCCGGAAGGTCCGTTTAAGGCTGACCATCCGCTGACGACGCCGCCACCAAAAGAGCGCACCCTGCAACATATTGAAACCCTGATCACTCACTTCCTGCAGGTTTCCTGGGGGCCGGTAATGCCGGCCAACGAATCCTTCCAGATGATTGAGGCGACCAAAGGGATTAACAGTTACTACCTGACCAGTGATGGCAGCACTATGAGCTACCGCACCCGTGTGCGTACGCCGAGCTTCCCGCACCTGCAACAGATTCCTTCCGTGATCCGAGGCAGCCTGGTATCCGACCTGATCGTATACCTCGGTAGTATCGATTTTGTTATGTCAGACGTGGACCGCTAATTATGCACGATCAAAAAATTGCGATCGAAACGATCGATGAGAATGAGGTCTTTGTGCTGAGCGCCACAGAACGTGACGCAATTGAGCATGAAAAACATCATTACGAAGATGCACGCGCAGCCTCAATTGAAGCGCTGAAGATCGTGCAGAAACAGCGTGGCTGGGTGCCGGATGGCGCAATCCATGCGATTGCCGAAGTGCTGGCGATTCCGGCCAGCGATGTCGAAGGTGTGGCGACATTCTACAGCCAGATCTTCCGCCAGCCGGTGGGGCGTCATGTGATTCGTTATTGCGACAGCGTGGTGTGCCATATCACCGGTTATCAGGGGATTCAGGCGGCGCTGGAGCAGAATCTGCATATCAAGCCAGGACAGACCACCACCGATGGCCGCTTTACCCTGCTGCCAACCTGCTGCCTGGGTAACTGCGATAAAGGCCCAACCATGATGGTCGACGAAGATACTCATGTGCATCTGACGCCGGAAACCATCGCCACTTTACTGGAGCAGTATCAATGAAACAGATCATTCGTACTGCCGAAATGCACCCGCTGACCTGGCGGATGCGCGATGACAAACAGCCGGTGTGGCTGGATGAGTATCGCAGTAAAAATGGTTATGCCGGGGCGGAAAAAGCGCTGAAAGGTATGGCGCCCGACGAGATCGTGGCGCTGGTAAAAGATTCCGGCCTGAAAGGGCGCGGCGGCGCGGGCTTCTCTACGGGTCTGAAGTGGAGCCTGATGCCGAAAGACGAAAGCATGAACATCCGTTACCTGCTGTGTAACGCCGATGAGATGGAGCCGGGCACCTACAAAGACCGCCTGCTGATGGAGCAGATGCCGCATCAGCTGGTGGAAGGGATGTTGATCAGCGCCTTTGCGCTGAAATCTTACCGTGGCTACATCTTCCTGCGCGGGGAATATATCGAGGCGGCGGTCAATCTGCGTCGCGCAATTGCCGAAGCCACCGAGGCGGGTTTGCTGGGGAAAAATATCCTCGGCACCGGTTTTGATTTTGAGCTGATCGTGCATACCGGCGCCGGTCGCTATATCTGTGGTGAAGAGACGGCACTGATTAACTCGCTGGAAGGCCGTCGCGCCAACCCGCGTTCCAAACCGCCGTTCCCGGCATCCGCTGGCGCCTGGGGCAAACCGACCTGTGTCAATAACGTTGAAACCCTGTCAAATGTGCCTGCGATCCTTGCCAACGGCGTGGAGTGGTACAAGGGTATTTCCAACAGCGACGATGCTGGCACCAAAATGATGGGCTTCTCTGGTCGGGTGAAAAACCCTGGCGTCTGGGAGCTGCCATTTGGCACCACTGCCCGCGAAATCCTCGAAGATTATGCTGGCG
Organism: Winslowiella toletana; assembly: GCF_017875465.1. Taxonomy (NCBI): domain Bacteria; kingdom Pseudomonadati; phylum Pseudomonadota; class Gammaproteobacteria; order Enterobacterales; family Erwiniaceae; genus Winslowiella; species Winslowiella toletana. The sequence goes on along the minus strand of NZ_JAGGMQ010000001.1, from coordinate 912,530 downwards.
GCATGCGCGATGGCCTGAAATTTAAAGCCTGGCAGCCGGGCGGGGCAGGCACCGACTTCCTGACCGAAAGCCATCTCGATCTGCCGATGGAATTCGCCAGCATCGGTAAAGCTGGCAGCCGTTTAGGCACCGCGCTGGCAATGGCGGTCGACCACGAGATCAATATGGTGTCGCTGGTGCGCAATCTGGAAGAGTTCTTTGCCCGCGAATCGTGCGGCTGGTGTACGCCATGCCGTGACGGGCTGCCGTGGAGCGTCAAAATCCTGCGTGCGCTGGAGCAGGGTAAAGGTCAGCCGGGGGATATTGAAACCCTTGAGCAGCTTTGCCGTCAGCTCGGCCCGGGCAAAACCTTTTGTGCCCACGCGCCAGGTGCAGTAGAGCCACTGCAAAGCGCGATTAAATATTTCCGCGAAGAATTTGAAGCTGGCATCGCGCCACAGGTCTTTAGCAACGCCCGATCGATCGGCGGTATTCAGCCAAACCTGTTAAAAGCACGCTGGTAACGGTTAGGGAAATAAAAATTCGCGCGGTTTACCCGATTAAAAGAATTGTGTTTAACGCCTGATAACTCAGGCCTTACGGAAGCATGTTCACTATGGCTACAATTCATGTAGACGGTAAAGAATATGAGGTCGACGGCGCAGACAACTTGCTTCAGGCATGTCTGTCCCTTGGGCTCGATATTCCTTATTTTTGCTGGCACCCGGCGCTGGGCAGCGTAGGTGCTTGCCGCCAGTGTGCGGTGAAGCAATATCAAAATGCCGAAGATACCCGTGGTCGCCTGGTCATGTCCTGCATGACGCCAGCTTCCGACGGCACCTTTATCTCAATTGATGACGGTGAAGCGAAAGAGTTCCGCGAAAGTGTGGTGGAGTGGCTGATGACCAACCACCCGCACGATTGTCCGGTCTGTGAAGAGGGCGGTAACTGTCATCTTCAGGATATGACGGTGATGACCGGCCACAGCTTCCGCCGCTACCGCTTTACCAAACGCACCCACCGCAATCAGGATCTCGGGCCGTTTATTTCCCATGAAATGAACCGCTGTATCGCCTGTTACCGCTGTGTGCGGTACTACAAAGATTATGCCGATGGCACCGATCTGGGGGTGTATGGCGCGCATGACAACGTCTACTTTGGTCGTCCGGAAGATGGCACGCTGGAAAGTGAGTTCTCCGGTAACCTGGTGGAAATCTGTCCGACCGGGGTGTTTACCGATAAAACCCATTCCGAACGCTACAACCGTAAATGGGATATGCAGTTTGCGCCAAGCATCTGCCAGCAGTGCAGCGTCGGCTGTAACACCAGCCCGGGCGAGCGCTATGGCGAACTACGTCGTATCGAAAACCGCTATAACGGCACCGTAAACCACTACTTCCTGTGTGACCGTGGTCGTTTTGGTTATGGTTACGTCAATCTGAAAGATCGTCCACGCCAGCCAATGCAGCGTCGCGGCGACGACTGGATTGCGCTGAATGCCGACCAGGCGATGCAGGGCGCAGCGGACGTGCTGCGTCAGGCGAAAAAAGTGATTGGTATTGGTTCGCCACGCGCCAGCGTCGAGAGCAACTTTGCGCTGCGTGCGCTGGTTGGCGCGGAAAACTTTTCTACCGGTATCCCGGCAGCGGAGCAAACCCGTCTGGAGCTGATGCTGAAAGTGCTGCGCGAAGGCGGAATCCATACCCCGGCGCTGCGCGATATCGAAAGTTACGATGCGGTGCTGGTATTAGGTGAAGACTTAACCCAGACCGGCGCCCGTGTGGCGCTGTCGGTGCGTCAGGCGGTAAAAGGCAAATCACGCGAAATGGCGGCAGCGCAGAAAGTGGCTGACTGGCAGATCGCGGCGATCCTGAATATCGGCCAGAACGCCAGACACCCGCTGTTTGTCACTAACGTCGATGAAACCCGTCTTGATGATATCGCGGCGTGGAGCTATCGCGCGCCAGTGGAAGATCAGGCGCGTCTCGGCTTTGCCATTGCCCATGCGCTGGATAACAGCGCGCCGGCGGTGGAAGGGATTGAGCGCAGTCTGGCAGGCAAAATTGATGTCATCGTGCAGGCTTTGGCCGGTGCGCGTAAGCCATTGATTATTTCCGGCACTCATTCCGGTAGCCCGGCAATGATTGAAGCCGCCGCTAACGTGGCGAAAGCGCTGAAAGGGCGTGGTGCCGATGTCGGTATCACCCTGCTGGCCTCGGCAGCGAATAGCGTCGGACTCAGTATGATCGGCGGCAAATCGCTGGATGCCGCGCTGGAAGAGCTGGCCAGCGGCAGCGCCGATGCGGTGGTGATTATGGAAAACGATCTCTACCGTCAGGCGCCCGCCGCGCAGGTCGATGCGGCGCTGAACAATACGCAGAATGTGATTGTGATCGATCACCAGCGTACCGCCACCATGGAAAAAGCCGGTCTGATTCTCTCTACCGCCAGCTTCGCCGAAAGTGATGGCACGGTGGTCAATCAGGAGGGCCGCGCGCAGCGCTTCTTCCAGGTTTACGACCCGGCCTATTACGACACTACGGTGGAGATGCTGGAAAGCTGGCGCTGGCTGCATTCGCTGCACAGCACCGTTGAGAGTCGCAGTGTTGACTGGACGCAGCTGGACCATGTGATTGACGCTGCGGTCGCGGCGCTGCCACAGCTGGCGGCGATCAAACAAGCGGCGCCGGATGCCAGCTTCCGTATTCGTGGTCAGAAACTGGCGCGTTCTCCGCATCGCTCCAGTGGCCGTACCGCGATGCGCGCCAATATCAGCGTGCATGAACCGCGTCAGCCGCAGGATAAAGACAGCATGTTCTCCTTCTCAATGGAAGGGAACAACAACCCACTGGCCGATCGTCAGCAGATTCCGTTTGCCTGGGCGCCAGGCTGGAACTCACCGCAGGCGTGGAACAAGTTCCAGGCAGAAGTGGGCGGCAAACTGCGTCATGGCGATCCGGGTGTGCGTCTGTTTGAAGCCAGCGAAGGTCAGCTGGCGTGGTTTGAACAGGTGCCAGCCGCCTTTAGCGGCAGTGACCATCAGTGGCGCGTCGCGCCTTACTACCATCTGTTCGGCAGTGAAGAGATGACCCAGCGTGCGCCGGTGATTCAGACGCGCATGCCGCAGCCGTATGTGATGGTCAACCCGTCTGATGCCGCAAAACTGGGCGTTAATGCCGGTAGCGCGGTGGAGTTCAGCTGCGCGGGTCACCACCTGCGTCTGCCGGTGCGTTTCTCTGATGCTTTGCAGGCCGGACAGGTCGGTTTGCCGATCGGGTTGCCGGGCATTCCGCCGTACCTGTCAGGTGCGAATATTGACAATCTGCGGGAGGCGGCGCAATGAGCTGGCTAACTCCGGATGTTATCGACATCCTGCTGAGTATCCTGAAAGCGGTAGTGATCTTGCTGGTGGTGGTGATCTGCGGCGCCTTTATGAGCTTTGGTGAGCGTCGTCTGCTCGGTCTGTTCCAGAACCGCTACGGGCCAAACCGTGTCGGCTGGGGCGGCTCGCTGCAGCTGGTGGCTGACATGCTGAAGATGTTCTTTAAAGAGGACTGGATCCCGCCATTTACGGATCGGGTGATCTTTACGCTGGCGCCGATGATCGCCTTTACCTCACTGCTGCTGGCGTTTGCGATTGTGCCGGTCAGCCCGAGCTGGGTGGTGACCGACCTGAATATCGGTCTGTTGTTCTTCCTGATGATGGCCGGTCTGGCGGTCTACGCGGTGCTGTTTGCCGGTTGGGCGAGCAATAACAAATATTCCCTGTTGGGCGCGATGCGTGCGTCGGCGCAGACCCTGAGCTACGAAGTGTTCCTCGGCCTGTCGCTGATGGGCGTGGTGGCGCAGGCGGGTTCATTTAATATGACCGATATTGTCAACAGCCAGACGCATGTGTGGAATATTATCCCGCAGTTCTTCGGCTTCCTGACCTTCGCCATCGCTGGCGTCGCGGTCTGTCACCGTCATCCGTTTGACCAGCCGGAAGCCGAGCAGGAACTGGCCGATGGTTATCACATCGAATATTCCGGTATGAAGTTCGGTCTGTTCTTTGTGGGTGAATATATAGCCATCGTAACCGTCTCCGCGCTGATTGTGACGCTGTTCTTTGGCGGCTGGCACGGACCCTGGTTGCCTCCGTTTATCTGGTTTGCGCTGAAAACCGCGTTCTTTATGATGATGTTTATTCTGATTCGTGCTGCGTTACCGCGTCCGCGCTATGACCAGATGATGTCTTTTGGCTGGAAAGTTTGTCTGCCGTTGACGCTGTTGAACCTGCTGGCGACTGCCGCAGTGATTCTGTACACCGCGCAGTAAGGGGTTAAATAACCATGACATTGAAAGAGATAGTGGTTGGTTTCGCGACCCAGGTACGCAGCATCTGGATGATCGGGATGCATGCGTTCGCCAAACGCGAAACGCTGATGTATCCGGAAGAGCCGGTTTACCTGCCGCCGCGCTATCGTGGCCGTATCGTGCTGACGCGCGATCCGGACGGCGAAGAGCGCTGTGTGGCCTGTAACCTGTGTGCTGTCGCCTGTCCGGTTGGCTGTATTTCGCTGCAAAAGGCGGAGCAGCAGGATGGCCGCTGGTATCCGGAATTCTTCCGCATCAACTTCTCGCGCTGCATTTTCTGTGGCCTGTGTGAAGAAGCCTGCCCGACCACCGCAATCCAGCTTACCCCGGATTTCGAACTGGGTGAGTTTAAGCGTCAGGATCTGGTGTACGAGAAAGAGGACCTGTTGATTTCAGGCCCGGGTAAATATCCGGAGTATAACTTCTATCGTATGGCGGGTATGGCGATCGAGGGTAAAGACAAGGGCGACGCCGAAAACGAAGCCAAACCTATCGACGTCAAAGGCTTGTTACCTTAAGGAGCCAGGCATGGAATTTGCGTTTTATATTTGCGGACTGGTGGCGGTACTGACGACATTACGCGTCATCACCCACACTAATCCGGTACATGCGTTGCTGTATCTGATCATCTCACTGTTAGCGATTGCCGGGGTGTTCTTTTCACTGGGCGCTTACTTTGCCGGTGCGCTGGAGATCATCGTTTACGCTGGCGCCATTATGGTGCTGTTCGTGTTCGTGGTAATGATGCTTAATCTCGGTAAAGCGGTGCAGGAGCAGGAGCGTAAGTGGCTGAAACCGACATTGTGGATCGGACCCGGGGTGATGGCGTTGCTGCTGCTGGCAGTACTGATTTACGCGATTAGCACCGTTAACGATCAGGGTATCGAAGGCACCATGATTGATGCGAAAGCGGTCGGCATTAGTCTGTTTGGCCCTTATGTCCTGGCGGTTGAGCTGGCGTCGATGCTGCTGCTGGCAGGCCTGGTGGTGGCATTCCACGTCGGACGTGAAGATCGCCAGGGTGAGCTGTTAAGCAACCGCCCGGCGGATGCGGCAAAAAGTAACAAGGAGGAACAAGCATGATCCCTCTGCAACATGGACTGATTCTGGCGGCTATTCTGTTCGTTCTCGGACTAACCGGACTGGTGCTGCGCCGCAACCTGTTGTTTATGTTAATTAGCCTCGAAATCATGATTAACGCTGCGGCACTGGCGTTTGTGGTGGCGGGAAGCTATTGGGGACAGGCCGATGGTCAGGTGATGTATATCCTGGCAATCAGCCTCGCGGCGGCGGAAGCCAGTATTGGCCTCGCGCTGTTACTGCAGCTGCATCGCCGTCGTCAGACTCTGAACATTGACACAGTAAGCGAGATGCGCGGATGAATCTTCTTTACTTAACTATTCTGTTCCCGCTGATTGGCTTTTTGCTGCTGGCATTTTCCCGCGGTCGCTGGTCAGAAAATCTTTCCGCCACTGTTGGTATCGGTTCGGTCGGTCTGGCCGCGCTGGTGACGCTGTTCGCCGGAGTGGATTTCTTTAATCACGGTCAGCAGGCATTTAATCAGGCGCTGTGGACCTGGATGCAGGTCGGCAACTTTAAAATTGACGTCAATCTGACGCTGGACGGCCTGTCGCTGACCATGCTGTCGGTGGTCACCGGCGTTGGCTTCTTTATTCATATGTTTGCCTCCTGGTATATGCGTGGTGAAGAGGGCTATTCGCGCTTCTTCGCTTATACCAACCTGTTTATCGCCAGCATGGTGATTCTGGTGCTGGCCGATAACCTGATGCTGATGTATCTCGGCTGGGAAGGGGTGGGGCTGTGCTCCTACCTGCTGATCGGTTTCTACTACACCAACCCGAATAACGGCGCGGCGGCGATGAAGGCGTTTATCATCACCCGTGTCGGTGACGTGTTCCTTGCCTTTGCACTGTTTATTCTGTGGAACGAGCTGGGTACGCTGAACTTCCGCGAAATGGTCGAACTGGCGCCAGCGCACTTTGCTGCTGACAATCATATGTTGCAGTGGGCGACGCTGATGCTGCTGGGTGGTGCCGTAGGTAAATCCGCGCAGCTGCCGTTGCAGACCTGGCTGGCCGATGCGATGGCTGGCCCGACGCCGGTTTCCGCACTGATTCACGCGGCGACCATGGTGACAGCGGGGGTTTATCTGATTGCCCGTTCACATGGCCTGTTCCTGCTGACGCCGGAAGTGCTGCATCTGGTGGGGATTATCGGCGCGATTACGCTGGTGCTGGCAGGTTTTGCCGCGCTGGTGCAGACCGATATTAAACGCGTGCTGGCTTACTCCACCATGAGCCAGATTGGCTATATGTTCCTCGCGCTTGGCGTGCAGGCGTGGGATGCGGCGATTTTCCATCTGATGACCCATGCTTTCTTTAAAGCGTTACTGTTCCTCTCTTCCGGTTCAGTCATTCTGGCCTGTCATCACGAGCAGAACATTTTCAAAATGGGCGGCCTGCGTAAAAGCATCCCGTTAGTTTATGTCTGCTTCCTGGTGGGTGGCGCGGCGCTGTCAGCACTGCCGCTGATAACCGCAGGCTTCTTCAGTAAGGATGAGATCCTGGCGGGAGCGCTGGCAAACGGTCATCTGAATCTGATGGTTGCCGGTCTGGTGGGGGCATTTATGACCTCGCTGTATACCTTCCGTATGATTTTTATCACCTTCCACGGTGAAGAGCAGATCCATGCGCATGCAGGTAAAGGCATCACCCATCATCTGCCACTGATTGTGTTACTGATTCTCTCAACCTTTATTGGTGCGATGATTGTTCCGCCGTTGCAGGGCGTGCTGCCTGATACCACGGAACTGTCGCACGGCAGCGTCCTGACGCTGGAAATCACCTCTGGCGTGGTGGCTATCGCCGGTATTCTGCTGGCCGCATCGCTGTGGCTGGGCAAACGTAAACTGGTGATCGCGGTCGCTAACAGCCCGGTTGGCCGCTTCTTCAGCAGCTGGTGGTTTGTCGCATGGGGCTTCGACTGGCTGTACGACAAAGTGTTCGTGAAACCTTATCTTGCTGTCGCCTGGCTACTGCAACGCGATCCGCTGAATGGTCTGATGAACACCCCGGCAATCCTGTCGCGCTTCGCGAACAAGGGACTTGTGGTCAGTGAAAACGGCTATCTGCGCTGGTATATCGCCTCCATGAGTGTCGGCGCCGTGGTGGTGCTGGCCCTGCTGCTGGTGATTTAAGGTTAGTGAGCGGGGTGGGGCAAGCCTCATCCCAGAATAAGAAATTTGAAAATAAACCCCAGATGGATGGGCGTTATCGGCGAAACGAGTTTGCTTACCGCCAGCGCACAGTAACCGCAGCATACTTCAGTATGTGAGGATTGCGAGCACTGCCGGGAAGCAAAACCGTGAGTGAGATAGCCCATGAGGGGCCCAAGTAAGGGAAAGACTCGCCATGTTATTGCCTTGGCTTATATTGTTACCCTTTGTCGGTGGCTTGCTGTGTTGGCAGTTTGAGCGCTTTGGTACGAAAGTACCGCGCTGGATCGCGCTGATCACCATGGGTCTGACGCTGGTGCTGTCGCTGCAACTGTGGATGCAGGGCGGCTACTCGCTGACACAGGCCGCAGGCTTGCCACAGTGGCAATCTGAATTCTCCGCCGCGTGGATCCCCCGTTTCGGCATTAATTTCCATCTGGCGCTCGACGGTCTGTCGCTGCTGATGGTGGTGCTGACCGGCCTGCTCGGTCTGATGGCGGTACTCTGTTCGTGGAAAGAGATTGAGAACAATCAGGGCTTCTTCTATCTCAACCTGATGTGGATCCTCGGTGGCGTAATCGGCGTGTTCCTTGCCATCGATATGTTCCTGTTCTTCTTCTTCTGGGAAATGATGCTGGTGCCGATGTACTTCCTGATCGCGCTCTGGGGTCATAAGGCATCCGACGGTAAAACCCGTATTACCGCCGCCACCAAGTTCTTTATCTACACCCAGGCGAGCGGTCTGGTGATGCTGATTGCCATTCTTGGACTGGTATTTGTTCACTATAATGCCACCGGCGTCTGGACCTTCAACTATACCGAACTGCTGAAAACGCCGATGTCACACGGTGTTGAATATCTGCTGATGCTCGGCTTCTTTATCGCCTTTGCGGTGAAAATGCCGGTAGTGCCGCTGCACGGCTGGTTACCCGATGCTCACAGCCAGGCGCCAACCGCCGGTTCGGTCGACCTCGCCGGGATCCTGTTAAAAACCGCGGCTTACGGCCTGTTACGCTTTAGCCTGCCGCTGTTCCCGAATGCATCCGCTGAGTTCGCGCCAGTTGCGATGGGGCTGGGGATTATCGGTATCTTCTACGGTGCGTGGATGGCCTTCACCCAGTACGATATCAAACGTCTGATTGCTTACACCTCGATTTCCCATATGGGCTTTGTGCTGATTGCGATTTATACCGGCAGCCAGCTGGCGTTCCAGGGCGCGGTAATTCAGATGATCGCCCACGGCTTGTCGGCGGCGGCGCTGTTTATCCTCTGCGGTCAGCTGTATGAACGTCTGCATACCCGTGATATGCGCCAGATGGGCGGCTTGTGGTCACGTATCAAGTGGTTGCCAGGTCTGTCGCTGTTCTTTGCGGTGGCCAATCTCGGCATGCCAGGTACCGGTAACTTTGTCGGTGAATTTATGATTCTGACCGGCAGCTTCAAGGTTGCGCCGGTGGTGATTATTATCGCCACCTTCGGTCTGGTCTTTGCGTCGGTTTATTCGTTAATTATGATGCAACGCGCTTACTACGGTCCGGCAAAATCCGACACGCCGTTGCCAGGCATGTCACCGCGCGAATTCCTGATGATTATGGTGCTGGTGGTTCTGCTGGTGTTGCTGGGCGTTTATCCACAGCCGATTCTGGACACCTCACATGCTGCGATGAGCAATATTCAGCAGTGGTTTACCGCTTCAATTTCAACTACAAGGCCGTAATTCGCCATGACAATAACTCCTCAACATTTGATCGCGCTGCTGCCGCTGTTGATCGTCGGATTGACGGTGGTGGTTGTGATGCTGTCCATTGCGTGGCGACGCAACCACTTCGTCAACGCTACGCTGACGGTGATCGGTCTGAACGTGGCGCTACTGTCACTGTTCTTTGTCGGCCAGGCTGGCCCGATGGATGTCACGCCACTACTGCGCGTAGATGGTTACTCGATGCTGTATACCGGGCTGGTGATCCTCGCCAGTCTTGCCACCTGTACTTTTGCTTACCCATGGCTGGAGGGTTATCCCGACAACCGTGAAGAGTTCTACCTGCTGGTGCTGATTGCGGCGCTCGGCGGCATCGTACTGGCCAGCGCCAACCACCTGGCTGCGCTGTTTATCGGTATTGAGCTGATCTCGCTGCCGCTGTTTGGCCTGATTGGTTATGCTTTCCGTCAGAAACGCTCGCTGGAAGCGGCAATTAAGTACACCATTCTCTCTGCCGCAGCATCGTCATTCCTGCTGTTTGGTATGGCGCTGGTGTATGCCGATTCCGGTAACCTGAGCTTTGTGGCGCTCGGCAAAAGTCTGAATGACAGCATGCTGACGCAGCCGCTGCTGCTGGTGGGGCTTGGTCTGATGATTGTCGGCCTCGGCTTTAAACTGTCGCTGGTGCCGTTCCATCTCTGGACGCCGGACGTTTATCAGGGCGCGCCAGCACCGGTTTCCACTTTCCTCGCTACCGCCAGCAAAATCGCTATTTTTGGGGTAGTGATGCGTCTGTTTATGTATGCGCCGGTGACCGACAGCGAAGCAGTGCGTACCGTGCTGGGCATTATCGCCTTTGCCTCGATCCTGTTCGGTAACCTGATGGCGATCTCGCAGAGCAATATCAAGCGTCTGCTGGGTTACTCATCCATCGCCCACCTCGGTTATCTGCTGGTGGCGCTGATTGCGATTCAGACGCATCAGCTGTCGCTGGAATCTGTCGGTGTCTATCTGGCCGGTTACCTGTTCAGCAGCCTCGGCGCCTTTGGCGTAGTGAGTCTGATGTCCAGCCCGTACCGTGGCCCGGATGCGGATTCACTCTACTCCTACCGTGGTCTGTTCTGGCATCGTCCGATTCTCTCGGCGGTGATGACGGTGATGATGCTGTCGCTGGCGGGTATCCCGATGACGCTGGGCTTTATCGGCAAGTTTTACATTATTGCCGTGGGTGTCGGTGCGCATTTATGGTGGCTGACTGGTGCCGTGGTACTCGGCAGTGCAATTGGTCTCTACTACTATCTGCGCGTGACGGTCAGTCTCTATCTCAGCCCGCCAGAACTGTTGCAGCGTGATACGCCCGCTAACTGGGCATTTACTGCCGGTGGGGTGGTGGTGCTGATCTCCGCGATTCTGGTGCTGCTGTTGGGTATCTATCCGCAGCCATTGATCCATCTGGTACAAATGGCGCAGCCGCTGATGTAATCATTTGCGGGCGGCGAGAACGCCGCCTCTACAAGCGACCCCTGTAGGGGGGGCGTTCTCGCCGCCCGTGTTGATAAGTTGCACAATGAAAAACAGGCCGATGTGGGCCTGTTTTTTTTTTGCAAAATTTTTACTACTGCACAATATTGCATCGTTTACTTTGTACGCTTTCTGGCTTGTTGCTAATTTAAAGACATCTCAATTGCGGCGGAGATGTCACTTGATAAGATTGATTTTCTTACTGTCAGGCGCGCATGTGCTGAAGTCGCGCTGGCTGCTGATGGGGCTTTTCGGACTGTGCTGGATCGCGCTGGGTATCGTGATATTTATCGATATCGCCGATGATGGTCGCTTATCCGTGCCGCTGGATATGCTGGCAATTCTGCTGGTGGTGGAAGGGCTGGTGGAGATTGCTGCGGCGCTGATTATTGATATCCGCATTCACTGGCCCGGTATCCTGAAAGGCGTGGGTTTCCTGTTTATTGCCTTTCTGGTGTTCGATCTTCCCTGGGATAATAATATTCTTGCCTCGCTGCTGTTTGGCGTGGCGTTTCTTGGCGACGGGCTGTTTCGTATTTGCTCGTCACTGGTGCTGCGCACGCCGAAATGGCGGCGTCAGATTATTTCTGGCGTAATTGAGATTGGACTCAGTATGCTGATTTTCAGCAACTGGCCATTCCATCACCATGTCACCGTACCGCTCTGTTTTGCTCTGCTGCTGATAACCTCCGGACTGTCATTAATGCTGATGGCGCGTCAGGTATTGCTGCTGCCGGACAACACGTCGGTGATGTCGCTGCCGCTATTTACCTCGCGTGGGCTGCGCCACTGGCGTGAAGTAACATATCAGCATCCGCCATTCCCCGAAGATCCGCCGCCGCAACCGCTTACGGTGCTGGTATGGACGCCAGTGGGCACGGCGGTGGTGACCGACCGCCGGCGGGTTATCGATCGCTATATTGCCGCCGTTGATCAAAACGGCGTAATCTCCACCGGCCATGCCGCGCTGCAAATGCTGCCAGACCTCTATATCAGCCACTATCCGTTTGATGATATCGACCGCGACAGCGGTAATTTCCGCGCTATGTTACGTGCCGGGGAGGAGAACGATGTTGCCGGACGATTTCTGACCTCGCTGGAAGAGGAGATTGCCGACTGGTGCGAACCGGACCAGCAGGTGCTGTTTACGTATTACAATGCCGCGGCGTTGCGTAATTACTGGCAGGCTTTCTCAGCGGACAGCACTTACAACCTTACCTCACGCAACTGCTCTTCGACGGTGGTGCAGGCGCTGGATGTCGCGACAGAAGGGGCGATGGGGCGCTATCTGTTCCCCGGCGTTCGCCTGTTTTTTGACCCCAATTTCTGGCTGCTGGGACTGGTGCGCGGTCGTGCGGAACAGATGACCTGGACGCCAGGCCTGGCGCTGGATTATGTCCGCCTGCTGAACGCGGTGATTACGCCCGTTCACAGTCGCGCATGGCATAAGCGGGTGCGTGAAGCTTTCGCGCTCCGGCGCAGGATGATTAAGCAACAAGCGCGACAGCGCAGAGCGCAGAGAAAGGCAGGTGGCGGCCAGCATGAGAGCTGAATTACGCGCGAAGGCCGCGGTGATTGCGGCGGTCACTATTTTTGGTCTGACTTACGGTCTGAGCGCACCGCTGATTGCGCTTACGCTGGACAGTCGTGGCTACAGTGAAACCTTTATTGGCATTAACGCGGCGATGCATGCGCTGGGTGTGCTGCTGATTGCCCCGGCGTTGCCAGGGTTATGCCGCACTTTTTCCACGCGCCAGCTGATGTTTACTGCCTTACTGGCTGCCGGTCTGCTGCTGATGCTGTTTCCCGTGCTGCCGGTGGCCAGCTGGTTTCTGCTACGCCTGCTGCTGGGCGTGGCGACGGAAGTGATTCTGGTGGTAACCGAAACCTGGTTAAATCAGGTTACGGTAGAACAGCACCGGGCAAAAAATCTGGCGCTGTATACCGCAATGCTGTCACTGGGTTTCGCCGCCGGGCCGCTAATCCTCAGCCTGCATGGCAGCGGCGGCGGCGCCTTTATGCTCGGCGCAATCATTGCGCTGGCCGCAGCGGCCGCGATGCTGCTGGCGCAGACCGGGGCGATCGCCGCTGAACAGGAAATAAAACGCTCACTGTGGCGCTGGTTGCAAATGCTGCCGCTGGCGCTCAGCGCAACGGTGCTGAATGCTGCGCTGGAGTGCGCAGGCATGAATCTGTTGCCGCTGTATGCAATCAATCTTGGCTGGCGTGAAGCTGATGCCACCTCACTGATTACAATCCTGATGGTGGGGGCGATTGTATTGCAGTTGCCGATTGGCTGGCTGGCGGACCGGGTCGATCGGCGGCGGCTGATTGTTATCCTGGCGGCGCTCTCTACCTTCGGAGCGCTAATCTGGCCGCTGGCGCTGCGCGAACTGTGGCTGGCGCGTACGCTGCTGTTTCTGTGGGGCGGGGTATTTGTCGGTATTTATACCGTGATCATCACCCTGACTGGTCAGCATTTTCGCGGCGCCGAGCTGACAGGGGCCTATGCTATTTTGTCGGTAGGCTGGGGCGTCGGCGCGTTGCTGGGGCCAACCCTTGGCGGTATCGCGATGTCGCTGACATTGCACGGTTTACCGTTGATGGCGGCATTATGCTGCGCTCTCTTTACGCTTTTTGCGCTGCGGGCAACGCGAACGATTTAGGGTATAGTTATTGGTCGATTAATCAGGGGGGGAGAAACAATGGATCTGTTATGGCAGGATTTACACCACACCGAACTGAGCGTTGCGCAGCTGTATGACATTCTGGCGTTGCGCAGCAGGGTGTTTGTCGTTGAGCAGCAATGTATTTATCAGGACATTGATGGCGGCGATCTGCTGCTGGATAACCGCCATATTCTCGGCATGCTGGATGATAAAGTGCTGGCCTATGCCCGTATCCTGACGCCGGAAACTGCGCAGCCAGCAGTGCGCATTGGCCGGGTGATTATCTCGCCGGAAGCGCGTGGTTTAAACCTCGGTTATCGCTTAATGGAACAGGCGATTGCCAGTTGTGAACAGCACTGGCCGGGGATATCGATCTATCTTTCCGCGCAGGCCCATTTGCAGGGATTCTATGGCCGTTTAGGTTTTAAACCGGTAGGCGAGATTTATCTCGAAGATGATATTCCGCATATCGGTATGCAGAATTAAGGTCTGCTATTAAGGGCTTAGCCGTATGGCGCTGTACCTGATCGTTAAATCTGACAACGTTGCAAAATCCTCAACCATTAAAGATCAAAAAAAAAGCGCCGATAGGTGAATGGCAGGGATTTTTTTTGTAATGGATTTGTTGATTCTGTTATCAGGTAACTCCAGGAGCGCCATAATGGCCAGGCAACTAATCAAGAAAAAAACCATGAGCACCCGCGCCCAGATGTTACTGACCGGCGCGCTGACGATTACTTTAGGTTTTGTGGTCACTATTGGTGTCCTCAGCTGGCAATCCAGCCGTGAACAAAAATCACTGGCTGAAAACTATCTGCAACAGATTGCTCAAACCCAGGCGCTGCAAATCCAGCATCAGCTAAACTACGCCCGCGACGTGGCGCGTAACCTGGGCCAGAGCCTGATAGCGCTGCCGGCGGCAGGGATTAACGATCGCGCGGTGGTGGATAAGCTGACTGAATATGCGCTGCGCGATAACCCCGATTATCTGTCGATATCGGTGATTTTCGAACAGAATGCTTTTGACGGGCGTGATGCGGAATTTGCCGGTAAGCCGGGCCAGGCGCCAAATGGCCGTTATGCCTTTTTTGTCGATCGCGACCAGGCGGGTAATTTTAACATGCATCCGCTGCTTTCCATTCTCACGCCCGGGCAGGGCGACTACTATCTGATCCCGCAAAAAACGCAGAAAGATACGCTGACCGAGCCTTACAGCTACGCCTATAACGGCGTGCCCACGCTGCTGACCTCAGTGGCCGCGCCGATCGTTGATGGCGGCAAGCTGTGGGGCGTAGTGACCTCAGATATCTCGCTTGCCTCGTTACAGCAGAAAGTAAACCAGATTAAGCCGTGGGAAGGGGTGGGCTACGCCATGTTGCTGTCGGGCGCAGGCAAGGTTATCTCTTATCCGGATAAAAACCTGACCGGCAAAGCGCTGCCGGCCCAGAGCGGCAACTTTAGCGCCGCAGTGGTAGAACAAGCCGATGCCATCCTTGGTGAAGATGCATTAGTCACCTGGCAGCCGGTGACCATCGGCAACAGCAGTGAGAAATGGTATCTCGGCGTCGCGGCGCCGGTCAGTCAGGTGATGGCCGCCGCCAACCGCCAGTTAACCAATGCGCTGATCCTGATGGTGCTGAGTATCCTGCTGGTCAGTGCGCTGCTGGGCATCGTATTTAGCCGTAAAGTGCTGAAACCAATAGGCGGCGAGCCGCTGCATGCCGCCACTATTGCGCTGGCGGTCGCCGACGGGCAGCTGGGCAACCGTATTGACGTCAGGCCGCAGGATCGCAGCAGTCTGTTCTTTGCGCTGCATACCATGCAGGAGCGTTTACGCGATATTGTCGGACAGATCAAAGAGGCCAGTGATTCGGTACGTCAGGGGGCCGGTGAGATTGCCAGTGGCAACCTTAACCTCGCTTCACGCACCGAACAACAAGCCGCCGCGCTGGAGCAGACCGCCGCCAGTATGGAGCAGATCACCGCCACGGTGAAACACAATGCCGACAATGCGCATCAGGCGACTACGCTGACGGAGAACGCCACCAGGATTGCCAGCCGCGGTGAGTCGCTGGTCGGCCAGGTGGTACAGACCATGGCGCAGATTGATGACAGTGCGAAGAAAATTGGTGATATCACCGCCATTATTAACAGCATCGCCTTCCAGACCAATATTCTGGCGCTGAATGCGGCGGTAGAAGCGGCGCGCGCCGGAGAGCAGGGGCGTGGTTTTGCCGTCGTGGCTTCTGAAGTGCGTAATCTGGCGCAGCGCAGCGCCAGTGCGGTAAAAGATATCGCTGCGCTGATTGAAGAGTCTACGCACCGCGTTGAGAGCGGCGTGCAGCTGGTGCGTGACGCGGGTAAAACCATGCAGGATATGACGCAGGCGGTCAGCTCTGTGCAGAGTATTATCGGTGAGATTGTTGCCGCCTCAGATGAGCAGGCAAAAGGTATCAGTCAGGTCACTATTGCCGTCAATGAAATGGATGGCGTCACCCAGCAGAACTCGGCGCTGGTACAACAGATGTCGGCGGCAGCCAGTTCGCTGGAGGATCAGGCTGAACAGCTGGCGCAGACGGTGGAGCATTTCCGTCTGGAAGAGCAGCGCGCATAACGCGTAAAAAGCCGGGGCTGGCCCCGGCTTAATCACCACTTAATCGGGATGCATCTGGCGATCATCCACATACTTACGCTTATCTGGCGGTGGCGGGAAATACTGATACAGCCAGGTTTCGCTCAGCGTCTCCTCCTTGCTGCGCAGGAACATACGCATCTCCACTGGTTTGGTGTCGTTACTGTCCGGATACCAGTCAAACAGAATGCGATAACCATTCATCGGCTCAACAAACAGAATCTCAACCTGCTTAATGGTGCCTGACGACACATTAATTACCGGCTCAATACCTTTCGGTGCGGCGGCCTGCAGGTCGCCACCAACAAAATCAACTGCAATACGGCGCGCCCAGACATCCGGGTATTGTTCGCCCGGCGCCCAGCCTTCCGGGAAACCGCCCATGCCGGTGCGGGTCGCGTCGACACGCGCTAAGCCACTGCGTACCGGCGGCAAACCACTCCAGTAAAGTTTGTAGTGGAAGCTGTATTCGCTGCCCGCTTTGATCGGCTCTTCCGGCTGCCAGAAGCAGACCACATTATCCAGCGTCTCACCGGTAGTTGGGATCTCCATCAGATTGATGGCGCCTTTACCCCATTTACCAATTGGCTCCACCCACAGACTTGGGCGTTTGTTATACCAGCCAATTACATCCTGATAATCCTTGAAATCATGATTCAGCTGCAACAGGCCAAAGCCACGCGGGTTGGTGTCTTCATACGCGTTGTATTGCAGCTTCTGCGGATTATTCAGCGGACGACAGATCCATTCACCGCTGCCGGTCCACATCGCCAGGCGATCAGAGTCATGGATTTGCGGATGGATGGTGTCACACATGCGGCGCTCATTGGTGCCGCAGCTAAACATACTGGTCATCGGTGCGATACCGAGCTGCTTAATATCCTTACGCGCGAAGATATGGTTCTCAATCTCCATCACCACACGTTTGGCTTCACAGTCGATAATAAATTTATACGCGCCGGTGGCGCTTGGGCCATCCAGCAGGGCATACACCGTAAAGCTGGTGTCCTCTGCTTTGGGTGTTTCAAACCAGAAAGCGGTGAAGTCCGGGAACTCCTCCTGACCGTTGCTAAAGGTGTTAACCGCAATACCACGCGCGGACAAGCCGTACTGATAAGTGTCATCTACCGCGCGGAAATAGCTGGCGCCAAGGAACGAGACGACATCGCGGCTGGTCAGTTCCGGTTTTTTAAACGCGCGGAAGCCGGCAAAGCCCAGATCGGTTTTGCCATCCAGTTGCTTAGTATCCACTTTGGCGTTGTTGTAGTTAAACAGTTCAGGGCGGAAATGAATCTCACGTGCTTCACGGCTGGTTTCATCGACCGAGAACATGCGGATACGGCGTTTAAAACCCATACCGACATGGAAGAACTGCACATCCAGTTCGCGGTCGGCAGTACCGTTCCATAATGAGTGGTTGGCGTCGTACTGAATTTCGTTATACGCCTGCGGAGTGAGGGTCGCCAGCGTCTGCGGAAGCGCGCCTGGTGCGCCGCCCCACGGTTGCTTCGCCATACTGGCGGCCATTTTTTTCAGAACGTCAAAATCAAATCGCATCGCGGTGCCGTCGGCAATATCGGTATCTGCCCATGCTGACTGTGCAAATAGCGTGGATAAGCCAGACATCCCGCTTACGCTGGCGAACGCCATTGACGCTTTCATAAACATTCTTCGATTCATGCCAGAGGTCATTTCCTTTGCTGAACGGAGTTTGTAGTGACTGTCGTGCCTAATCACCCATTTACATCGCCTGGCGCTGCCAGGGTTACAGGGAGGTACGACAGCTTGCTGATACAAAAATTCAAATCTCAGAAAATTTATCAGATTAATCAAATAAACGTACGCTTTTCCGCTGAAACAAGGCGAGATTTAAGCGGTTTTACGTTTGTCTGATTTTTAAACGTGGATTGGGGGCCGGCGGCACGGTGGTGATGCAATGAGGTCTGGTATTGATGGCTAACATTCCAGCTTGTTAACTCTTGCCACCATTCTCAGTCTATTCCTGGTCGCCATTCCTCACAGAGCTGTGAAAACTGTCTATAGTTAATGGACATACATGTGTTTTCGCCCACGGAGGAAGAAAATGGCTATACCTGATGAACCGCATGAAACCCGACTGGATGACGATTTGACACTGCTGACTGAGACCCTGGAGCAGGTGCTGAAGTCGTCGGGCGATCCTGCCGATCAGAAGTACATTGAGCTCAAGGCTAAAGCAGAGCAGGCACTGCATGATGTCAAATCGCGCGTCAGCCAGGCGTCGGATACGTATTACTACCGCGCGAAGCAAGCGGTATACCGCGCCGACGACTATGTGCATGAAAAACCCTGGCATGGGATTGGCGTTGGCGCCACGGCCGGACTGGTGATTGGTCTGCTATTGTCGCGTCGTTAATCTCCGCGTTTAGTATTGCCCCGGGGCCGGTATAACCGGCCCTTCTCTTTTGGTTAACAATCCTCGCTTTACTGCCTCAAATCAAAAACTCCGAATGTCACCGCGCCTAACATAACTGACTCCTGCTCAATTTTGAGGTCAGCATGATGGCATTCAGCGCAGCGCTTAATCAGTTACGCCACGACCTGCAACAGATCACCAGCCGTCAGCCAGGTTACCGGCGACTGAGCGTCAGAATCGCTGACAGCGGCGATGCCCTGTGCTGGCTAAACGCCCAGCAGTGCTGGCCACAGCTGTGGTGGCAACATCGTAATGGCAAAGAGAGTGTGGCGGCCTGCGGCGAAGTACAGCATTTCAGCGATATTCAGCAGGCGCAGCGGGCGGCCAACCGTTTGCCGGCCGACTGGCGTATCTGGGGAGCCAATGATTTCTCCGCCGGGCAGAGCTATCTGTTTCTGCCGCGCATCGTCTGGCGGCGCAGCGAAACGGGTTGTCAGCTACAGCTGCATCTTTGCAGCGACAGCTCGCTGCATGAAGACGCCCGGCATGCGTTGCAGTTTCTTGCCGAACTCCAGCCGCTGCGCCCGCTGGCGCCGCTCGACGCGCCGTTGCTGCTCAGCCAGCATACCCCGGACCGTGCCGGCTGGTCGCGACTGATTGACCAGGCGCTCACGGCGATTGCCGCCGGAGAGATGGATAAAGTGGTGCTGGCCCGTGTCACCGATCTCTGGTTCTCGCGCGCGGTGAGTGCGGCGGCGCTGCTGGCCGCCAGCCGTCGGGTAAATCATCACTGCTACCACTATATGCTGGCCTTTGACGGCCATCATGCTTTTATCGGTTCCACACCGGAGCGGCTCTATCTGCGTCAGCAGAGCGAACTGCTGACTGAAGCGCTGGCGGGCACCGTCGCCAGCGATGCTGATGATCGCGTGGCCGCGCGCCATGCCGACTGGCTGCGTCAGGATGATAAAAATCAGCGGGAAAATCTGCTGGTGGTCGATGATATCTGTCAGCGATTACAGGGGATGGTCGCCGGGCTGGACGTGATGCCGGCGGAGGTGGTTCGCTTACGTAACGTGCAGCATCTGCGCCGCCGCATTCACGGTGAACTGCGCCAGCGCAGTGATGAACTCTGCCTGAGTCACCTGCAACCCACGGCGGCGGTTGCCGGTTTTCCGCGCCAGCCCGCGCGAGCATTTATTGCCCGTTATGAACCCTTTACCCGTCAGTGGTATGCCGGCTCGCTGGGCTATCTGTCGCGCCAGAAGAGTGAGTTTAGCGTGTCGCTGCGTTGTGCGCAGATCGACGATCGTCGGGTACGCCTGTATGCCGGCGCGGGGATTGTGGCGGGTTCCGATGCGCAGCAGGAGTGGCAGGAGATCGACAATAAAGCGGCGGCGCTGGCGACATTACTTAGTGAAGACTCACGTTAAACCTGGCTCAAATCAACATCCTGTATATTTTACCTTCATATAATAAGTTTCGTGTTGTTGATCGGGACCGGGTTATGTCGATAAGCACCTTTAATCGCCGCTGGGCGGAAGTGATCATTGAAACCTTAACGCGGCATGGTGTTCACCATATCTGCATTGCGCCTGGCTCACGCTCCGCTCCGCTGACGCTGGCCGCCGCCGCCAATCCTAAACTGTTATGCCATACCCATTTTGATGAGCGCGGTCTCGGCCATCTGGCGCTCGGGCTGGCGAAATCGAGCGGCGAGGCGGTTGCGATTATTGTCACTTCCGGCACCGCGCTGGCCAATCTCTATCCGGCGGTGATTGAAGCACGCTTAACCGGTGAAAAGCTGGCGGTGATCAGCGCCGACCGGCCTGCGGAGTTGATTGGCTGTGGCGCTAATCAGGCCATTGATCAGTTGGGGATTTTTGCCAGTTATGCCGAAACCCTGAATCTGCCGCGCCCGACGCCAGAGATTTCCGCACCCTGGCTGGTGGCGGCGCTGGACGAGCTGTTAAGCCGCCAGCGTGCTGGCGCAGTGCAGATTAACGTGCCGCTGGCAGAACCGCTGTATGGCGAGGATAACGGGGAGTATATGAACTGGCGAGATAATCTGGCTGACTGGTGGCAGGGATCGCGTCCGTGGGTCACACACCGCCAGTGGGAAACAACAGAAAGCCAGGAGAAATGGCGCTACTGGCAACAACGACGCGGTGTGGTGATTGCCGGCGGGCTGACGGCTGCGCAGGGTAAGCGTGTCGTCAGCTGGGCGCAACAACTTGGCTGGCCGCTGCTGGCGGATGTGCAGTCGCAAACCGGTTCACCGCTGCCCGCCGCCGATCTCTGGCTGGGTAATCCACTGGCGCAGCAAACGCTGGCGCAGGCGGAGATCGTCGTGCAGTTTGGCAGCAAGCTGACCAGTAAACGCCTGTTGCAGTGGCAGGCCAGCCTGCGGGGGGCGGCTTTCTGGCTGATTGACCCGTTGCCGGGACGGCGCGATGCGGCCAATTTGCGTGGTGATCGCATTGTGGCGGATATTGACTGCTGGCTCGATCAGCACCCGCCACAGTGTCATACCCGCTGGGCCAGAGCGCTGGAGCCGCTGGTGGCACGGGCGCAGCGCGAGATTGTCGCCGCCTGTGAAGCCTTTGGCGAGGCGCAACTGGCGCACCGGCTGCCGCAGCTGCTGCCGAAAGGTGGGCAGCTGTTTATTGGCAACAGCCTGATGGTGCGGCTGGTGGATGCGCTGGCGCAGCTACCGGTGGGCTACCCGGTGTATGCCAACCGCGGCGCCAGCGGCATCGACGGCCTGCTCTCAACTGCCGCCGGAGTCCAGCGTGGTCATGCCGTGCCAACGCTGGTGATCCTTGGCGATATCTCAGCGCTTTATGATCTGAATGCGCTGGCGTTACTGCGCAACGCCCCGGCGTCGCTGGTGCTGATTGTGGTCAACAATAATGGCGGCCAGATTTTCTCGTTACTGCCGACCCCGGCCGCCCAGCGTGAACGCTTTTTCTGTATGCCCCAGCATCTCCATTTTGAACATGCCGCTGCAATGTTTGGCCTGCGCTACGCCTGTCCGCAAGACTGGCAGGCGCTGCAACAGAGTGTCGCCAGTGGCTGGCAGCATGAAGGTGTGACGCTGATCGAACTGGTGGTCGAGCCGCAAGCCGGCGCTGACACGCTGAAGCAGCTGAGCAACCAGGTGGCGGCATTGTGATGCTGCATGCGCGCTGGCAGGGACATCACCATAGCAGCAAGCCGGTGCTGGTCTGGCTGCATGGCTTTCTCGGCAACGCCGCAGAGTGGCAGGAGATTCAGCGCTCATTTAGCGACTGGCCGTTGCTGAGTATCGACTTGCCTGGCCATGGCGGCTCGGGCGCGCAGAGCGTCAGCGGTTTTGACGATCTCTGTCAGCGTCTCAGCGCCACACTGCTGGCTCATCAGGTGGATCGCTACTGGCTGATTGGTTACTCGCTGGGCGGACGGGCGGCGATGTATTACGCCTGTCACGCTGCACTACCAGGACTGCGGGGCGTAATCGTTGAGGCCGCACATCCCGGCTTAAGCCTGGCGGAGGAGCGGGCAGAGCGTCAGCGGAACGACCGCTGCTGGGTCGTGCGTTTTGCTTCGCAGCCGCTGCGTCAGACGCTGGCGCAGTGGTATGCCCAGCCGCTGTTTGCCGAACTCAGCGCCTTGCAGCGCCAGCAACTTGTCGAGGCGCGTGCCGACAGTTATGCCCCGGCGCTGGCGGCGATGCTGGAAGCCACATCTCTCAGTCAGCAACCGGATTTACTGCCAAAACTGCAACAGCTGACGCTGCCTTTCCATTATCTGTGCGGTGAGTGGGACCATAAATTCCAGCGGCTGGCGCAACTTAAAGCGCTGCCGCTCAGCACTATCGCCGCAGCCGGTCATAACAGCCATCGCGCTAATCCCGCGGCTTTCAGCTGGCGGATTGCGCGTATTTTAAGGAATAAGCATGATCTATCCTGACGAACAGCAACTTTACGCCCCGCTTGAGTGGCGCGATTGCAGCGGTGACTTTAGCGATATTCACTACCATAAGTCGCTGGATGGCATCGCAAAAATCACCCTTAACCGTCCCGAGGTACGCAACGCGTTTCGTCCGCTGACGGTGAAAGAGATGATGCAGGCGCTGAACGATGCGCGTCATGATGACGGCATCGGCGTGATTATCCTGACGGGTGCCGGTGAACTGGCGTTCTGCGCCGGTGGCGACCAGAAAGTGCGCGGCGACTACGGCGGCTATCAGGATGACAGCGGCGTGCATCACCTCAATGTGCTCGATTTTCAGCGCCAGATCCGCACCTGTCCGAAGCCGGTGGTGGCGATGGTGGCGGGCTATGCGGTGGGTGGCGGCCATGTATTGCATATGATCTGCGATCTGACGATTGCCGCCGACAATGCGCAGTTTGGCCAGACCGGGCCGAAAGTCGGATCCTTTGACGGCGGCTGGGGCGCTTCTTATATGGCGCGGATTGTCGGCCAGAAAAAAGCGCGTGAAATCTGGTTCTTATGCCGGATGTATAACGCGCAGCAGGCGCTGGATATGGGGCTGGTCAATTGCGTAGTGCCGCTGGCGCAGCTGGAACAGGAGACGGTACGCTGGTGCCGGGAGATGCTGGAGAACAGCCCGATGGCGCTGCGCTGCCTGAAGGCGGCGCTAAATGCCGACTGCGATGGTCAGGCCGGTTTACAGGAGCTGGCAGGCAACGCCACCATGCTGTTCTATATGACTGAAGAGGGGCAGGAGGGACGCAATGCTTTCAATCAGAAACGCCAGCCCGATTTCAGCAAGTTTCGGCGTAATCCATAATGCGCGCAGCAAGCCTCTGGCGCTATACCATCCCGCTGGAGGCGGGCGTGGTGTTGCGCGACCAGCGCGTTAAGCTGCGCAGCGGGCTGGTGGTCAGGCTGCGGGACGGATCGGCGGAAGGCTGGGGCGAAATCGCGCCGTTACCGGGATTCAGCCGCGAGGATTTACCGCAGGCGCAGGAGGCCGCAGAAGGCTGGCTGGCAGGCTGGTGCGCCGGAAAAGCGACGGCGGAAAGCGTTCTGCCCTCGGTGGCATTTGGCTTAAGTTGTGCGCTGGCTGAGCTGGATGGCACGCTGCCCGCCGCGGGAAATTACCACCCGGCGGCGCTCTGTGTCGGCGATCCCGATCAGCTATTTGCGCGCTTACAGGCGTTACCGCATCAGGTCGCCAAAATGAAAGTCGGTCTGTATGAGCCGATCCGTGATGGCATGCTGGTCAGCCTGCTACTTGAGGCGCTGCCGGATTTACAACTGCGGCTGGATGCCAATCGCAGCTGGACGCCGGAAAAGGCGTGGCAGTTTGCCCGCGCGGTCGAGCCTGAGCTACGCCAGCGCATCGCTTTTCTCGAGGAGCCTTGCCGCACACCTGATCAATCCCGCCGTTTTAGCGCCGCAACAGGCATTGCTATTGCCTGGGATGAGAGCGTGCGCGAAGCGAATTTTGTGGTTGCGGCGCAACCGGGGGTTACTGCGCTGGTGGTCAAACCCACGCTGACCGGCAGTATCAGACAGCTGCAACAGTTAATCATCGCGGCGCAGCAGCAGGGATTGACGGTGGTGATCAGTTCGGCGATTGAATCGAGTCTCGGCCTGACGCAACTGGCGCGGCTGACAAACTGGCTGACGCCGCAGGTTTTACCCGGGCTGGATACGCTGGATTTGATGCAGCATCAGCTGCAGCGCCGCTGGCCGGGTAGTTCGTTATCACTCCAGACGCTGGCGGATCGGGAGGCGATATGGCGCCGTTAATGCAGTGGCCCTGGCAACACTGGGCGCATTTGCGCAGTGCAGAAACGGCATTAATCTGCGCCAGCGGTGCACTGAGCTGGCAGCAGCTGGCGCAACGGATTAACGCGCTGGCAGTGGGATTTCGTCAGCAGGGCGTGCAGCCCGGCAGCGGCGTGCTGTTAAAGAGTAAGAACAGCGAACCCGCCCTGCTGGCGTATCTGGCGCTGTTGCAGTGCGGCGCGCGTCTGCTGCCGCTTAATCCTCAGCTGCCGGATGGTCAGTTAGACGGGCTGCTTCCGCGGCTTAATCTTGAATTTAGCCTCAGCCTGGCGGCATCGCCACCAGATTATCCCTTAACGGCGTTGCAGATGAACAGCGCCAGCGGCTGTTTATCGTGCCAGTGGGAGGGGGAAAGTCTGGCGACCCTGACGCTGACTTCTGGCTCCTCTGGCGTGCCGAAAGCGGCAGCGCACAGTTTTAATGCCCATCTTGCCTGCGCGCAAGGGGTGGTGGATTTGATGATGTTTGGCGCGGATGACAGCTGGCTGCTGTCGCTGCCGCTGTATCATGTCTCCGGCCAGGGGATTATCTGGCGCTGGCTGCTGACCGGCGCGAGGTTAAAGGTTGCCCCACAGCTACCGCTGGCGCAGGCACTGGCGGGTTGCAGCTTTGCCTCGCTGGTGCCGACGCAGTTATGGCGTTTGCTGCAGCAGGATACTTTACCCGCTGGCTTGCAGAATGTACTGCTGGGCGGCGCTACCATTCCACGTGAACTGGTGGCGCGGGCGGAAGCGGCAGGTATTCGTTGCTGGTGTGGTTACGGCATGACGGAGGCCGCCTCGACTATTGCGGCAAAGCGCGCCAATGGCAGTGACGGCGTTGGGCAGGTGCTGGGGAATGCGCAGATTAAGCTGGTGGACGGCGAAATCTGGCTACGCTCAGCGGCTCTGGCCTGCGGCTACTGGCAGGATGGCGAACTGTTGCCACTGACGGATAGCGCAGGCTGGTTGCATACCCGTGACGCCGCAAGCTGGCGACAGGGCGAACTACAGCTGGCCGGTCGGCTGGATAATCAGTTTTTCAGCGGTGGCGAAGGGATCCAGCCGGAACAGATTGAACGCTTATTGCTCAGCCATCCGGCGATTTCGCTGGCGTTTATTGTCCCGCGGACAGATAAGGAGTATGGCCAGCGCCCGGTCGCGCTACTGGAATGGGATCGGCAGGTGTCTTTGCAGGCGATTGCCTTATGGGCCACGGAGAAGCTGGCAAAATTTCAGCTGCCGGTAGCATGGTATGGTTTGCCTCCCCATATCAGCGCTGGCGGCATTAAGCTGCCGCGTAAAGAGTTAATTTATTGGGCAAATAATCAGGCGATAAATAATGATTAACTACTTATCATCAGGTAATTAATGATGATTAATTTTTGATGTTTCCGGCGTTTTGTTGAAGAGCAGGGCGGAAGATTTAATTACTGTTGCCGTGAGTATTGTACTGACTGTTTAATGATTAAATATTGCTCGTCTGATTGTCGGTTTATCTTAATTTATCACTATTGAGTGATATCCCGTCTGCAAACTAACAATGGAATGTGCTTATGCTTAAATTACTGACAGACTTCTTTCTTGGTTTAAATAATTTAGGGACCGGTAATAAATTTGACCCGTTATTTTCTTCGCGTTTTAAAGCCCTCAAAAACATTTCCAATTCGTCATTACCCCACCCTACCTTCCAGCAGCGTAAGCAGGAGATAATATGGGTACCGCCCGGGCAGGGGATTTTGCCGGCTGACGCGCAAATTTCTCCGCCGCCAGTTAAACCGCTTGCCAGGATGATAGAAGCGGTGGCGGTACTGTTTACACAGCCGGGTCAGGCTTATGCCCGCTATGTTGCGCCAGCTGCGCCCGCGCTGCAGAAGGTGGACCAGACGGTAGACCGTATCGTTAACGGCCTGCTGCCGTGGCAGGCGGCGCTGGCTGAGGAAATTTCGCCCGCCCCGGTTTCGACAGCGAACGTTACGGGCGCTGACGGGCAACATGCCACTGACGGGTTGACTGACCCGGCGGACAGTGAACTGCTCCGCTTGCAACTGGTTGATGAGTTGCTGGGGTATCTGGGGCTATCGCAGGATGCGGCGTTGCGGCAACAATTACTCGCCAGTCTGGCAGACACCGAGATTATGCTGATCCCTGCGCCCGAAACGGGCGGAGGACGCGAGGAGCGGGCGCATGAAGATGAGATGCGATATCGCCTGCGGCTGTATGAGATGTCGATCAGGGATAACCAGGTGGCGTCTGACAGTATTGGCGCACGTATCATCGCCTGGGGAGACCAGCAAACCGCCAACAGTTACGTGCTGTTTCAGCAGAGCATCGACAAGCTCAGTCTGCACCATTTTATGGCTGGCGGGGTCGAAGCGATAGTGGGTTATTTCGCCCGTACCCTTGGTGAAATCTATACCGGTGAAATCTTTCAGCGTCAGCCTGGCGAAACAAACGGCGAACGGTTGTTGCGGCTGTCAAATATGGTGTTGCTACCGGAACGGGCAGCGGGCCACGCGTTCGCTTTTAAGCCTGCGCCTGCCTTCAAGCCGGTTCGCCAGCTGCCGGGCGCCGTTATCACCCATCCGCCCAGCGGCATAACGGCGCGGTCGGTGCTGCAAAGCGATATTTCCGGCGTACGCTGGCATCTGTTTCCGCAGGGCTCGCTACATGCTACGGCCGTGGAGGTCGGTGCACCAGAGGCGGTAACGCGCACGGCGACATTCAATCCGCACAGCAGTCAGTGGCGGATTGAGGGGGTAACGGGTGAGCACCGGTTTACCCATCACTCCACACCGGATTTGTTTGTCAAAAACGGTGACGACTACCTGCCGGTCACCACCTCTGCCGATGATGGCACACTGCTACTGGCGGACGGTCAGAAAATTTATTTTGATCCGCAAACGCAGCAATGGACGCGTTTTTTTACCGCCAACACCCATCTGCACGCCGGGGTGATGCCGTTGCTTGCGGAGGAGTTAATCACCGCCGAGCCGGGGCGCCAGGGGGTGCTGAGCACCCAGTTTGGCGCTGAGCGTCGGGTATGGAAAACCGAGCAGGGCAAATATTATCTGGAAGTGCGTTCGCAGGCGGACAACCCGAATAATGAACATATCGGCTATATCGAGGGCTGGCCGGAGGGTGACTTTTTCACCATCAAGGGGGCGGGAGAGGCGTTGTCGCATCAGCAGCCGGTGTTGCAGTGGCAGGCGGCCACGCAAAAATGGCATCAGGCGCAGTCGCCGTTTAGCTTATTAAAGGCGGCGGAAGGGAAAATTGATACCGCATGGTTGCGACAGGCGCCAGCGCCTGAAGCGCTGACGCCTGTCGCAAAGCGTCCCGGTCTGTATCATCTCGGGTACCATTATGTTCTGCGCTGGCGTAACACACCGGAAGGCGAGATGCACTATCTGCCCCTGCTGGCGGGCGACCATCCCGGCGACTATTTTCCTGAAGAGCCTGGTGCTGATGATTTACGTTTTCGTTACGACGAGCAGCTAAAAGAGTGGCAGTTTGTGCCGTTAACCCAGCAGGCATTTGCGGGTCTGCCGCAGGCGGTGAAAG
This sequence comes from Winslowiella toletana, assembly GCF_017875465.1. NCBI lineage: Bacteria > Pseudomonadati > Pseudomonadota > Gammaproteobacteria > Enterobacterales > Erwiniaceae > Winslowiella > Winslowiella toletana. The sequence goes on along the minus strand of NZ_JAGGMQ010000001.1, from coordinate 884,700 downwards.
TGCATCTCACCAATCCGTTTTCCGTTGATTACAGCGTTAGCGGCTATCAGCATCTGTATCTCAGTGGGAGGGAACTTTATATCCACACTGGCGCGAATAAATTGGGTGAACCGGAGTATATCCGTGTTGAACAGGATCAGGCTGACCCTGACCTGTTCAGTTTGCGCTTAGCAGAGGATGATCAGTCGGAAAGCCTGTGGCAGTTTCGTTATAACCGTGATAACGATGAATTTGAGCTGGCGCGCTGTCGGCGGGCGAAACGCGCCGACGATATGCCTTGTTCTGTCGCGGGCAGCAGCTCTGATACTGAGGGGACTTTTCAACTGCCCGACGAACAGCGAAGCAGCGAGTTCGCACCTGCGGTATGGCAGTGGTTGCGGCAGCATCCACTGACTGCCGGCAAGGGCCGCCTCGACTATGCCTTACAGCTGGAGACATTGCGGCGGCAGAATTTACCCCAACAGGTGACTGTCGCGGATATTGCGCGCTATACCGGGACCTCAGAAAGCCTTATTCGCGGCAATTTAGATGCAAATCTTTCGCTAAAAGATCTTTTGTTAATCAGTGAGTCGCAACCGCCACAATCGTCAAACACGAAAAAGGCTAAACAGCCTGGCGGTGAGTTTAAACGAAAAAAATACACCAGAGGCTCCATAATAAACCTGGAGCAGGAGCTGTTTAATACGCGGCAGCAAGATGAAGATCCGTTTGATTACGCCATGCGTCTTAATGGCAGGCGGTTGCCGAGTGAGAAGCTGGAGGCTATCGCCCTGAAAGCCAGGGTCGATGAGTTTACGCTGGCCAATAAACTCAGTGAGTTATGGCTGGCGCAGCAGTCGTCGTTAACTGCGCTGGAAAAGCAGTGGCTAAAGGAGCAGCCGCGTCAGCGCGGCGAAGAGAGGATTGACTACACCATCCGGCTGCTGAACGCGCTGGAAGAGCAGACGGCGACAGGCGCGCTTAACGGCGTAAAAATTACCAAAGCGCATATTGCCGGTTATAGTCAGGAGTCACTGGCTTCGTTGGTGTCGGAAATAAAAAAACGCGAAGATGAGTGGTTTTTGCAAAACCGGCGTCAATTAGACGAATTGCGCAGAACCGATGACAGCGAGGAGGCCAGTTTTAATAAAAGAAAAACCTATGCATTGCGCCTGCTGAGGAAACGTTTTGAATCACCGCAAACAATTTTCGTTAGCCAGAATGCTATCGCCCGGCAAAGCGTTCTGCATCCGAAGACTCTGCAGGATATCGTTGAAAATGAACAACGTCGCTGGTTCGATAATATACCCCGGCAAATGGATGAGCAGACAGATAGCGATCTTGATGATGACCTGATTAAGTTACGCAACCAGTTATATGCCCGACGCGTGGCGGAAGCGCGTGATGGGCAACAGATGAAATGGCTGGTGACCGACAAAGATATTGCTGGTTACGCCAAAGTCACCCTGCAATCTTTCAGGCAGGCCCGGGAGCGTGATTTTGACGGGATTTTACCGATAAAACTGAAGCCCGATCCGGATAACGCGCCACTGCGTGCACAATGGCAGGAGTATCGGGCGCTGCTGGTGGATGCCAGCAATCCGCAACGTAGTGTGACGGCAGAGGTGATTAAGCAGCCGATCAGGCTTAGCGGGATGGCGGAGATACCGCAAGGTATGTCAGCAGCAAGGTGGAAAGAGGTTAAAAAAGAATTTTCCGTGCGGGCGCAGCAGCTGATTGCAAGTGATGGCAAAAGTATGGCGCCGTTTTCGCAACAGTATCTGGAGGTGGTTGAAGGGAGAGTGGGATTGGGTGTCGTGGCGAAGAAATTTATCCCCGCCGGGCGCTTTGTCGGCGGATACAGCGGCGTCTGGCATCCCACGGAACACTCCCTGAGTGTGGAATTAAGAAAGACAGGCTCTGAGAAGGTGCTGACTAAACTCTGGGGAACATATCAGGATGAAGGGGCGGTTAGTGGTTATCAAAATGCTAATATGCTTTCGTTAATTAATACCGGTCGAATTGAAGGGTTTCCTGAACTGGGCGAAAATAATCTGGCGGTTGGTTATATAAACGGTAAGTTGCCGTTCTACTATACCATCAAGGATATTGACGTGGGTAAGGAGTTGTTGATTTCATATGGTGATAACTTTAATCCGAAATATAATATTCAGACGGCGTTAAATTATGACATGATTGATATTATTGCCAGACATGAAAACAGATATTTTGTTATCCGCAATGCCGCGAAAAAACCCATCAAGATATTCGGTCCGGATGGTGAGCTGGATAGTCCGAGAAATATCCCCAAAGGGGCAATGATCAGCATCCTGCAAGAGCGTTTAGCGGAAAGGTATATTATTCACTACGATATAATCAGTAAAAAAGGGTATAAAAAAATCGTTAACCGGCATGAAGGCGATGACCATCTCTATTATGCGCTGGCGAAAGCGATAAATGAGGAGGGCGGGACGGATATGATCGATGAAAAAATCACTGAACTGAAAACCGCAGTTAAGACCGCACATCCTGAGGATGTGGTCATTAAAGCTGAACCTGCCGAACTCCCCCCTGCCCGAAAAAAAAGGGGCGCCGGATCAGGGGGAAACCATGGTTAAACCAGCAACCGCGCCGTCGGGTAATCCAGTACAATCACATTGATATAGCCGCCTTTTAACGCCCCGCGAATGGCGTTGGCCTTCTCTTTGCCGCCGGCCAGCGCCACCACCTGCGGACAGTTACGCAGCTGCTCCAGTTCCATGCCAATCACCGGATCTTCTTCTTTGCTTAATACCGCATGCCCGTCAGCATCATAGTAGTGCAGGCAGAGGTCGCCGACCGCGCCGCGCTCAGCGAGAGTTTTCAGCATTGCTTCGTCGTAGTAGTTACCGGAGTTACGCAGCAGCTGCGAAGGTTCCAGATCGCCAACGCCCACCACCGCCACATCCACTTCCGAAAATTTGCCCACCACTTCGGCCACATCGGCGGTGGAGACCATCCGCGCGCGTTCATCAACTGCCCGCTCGATACTTTGCGCCGGTAACAGCCATGCCGGGCAGCTAAGGTGCGCCGCCAGAGTCTGGGTCAGGATCGTCGCCTGTACATTGCCGTTAGCGCCAACGCCGCCCAGCAGCTGAATCACGCCGCGCGCCTTGACGCTGTTTGGGTGCAGTTCATCGACCATGGCGCGAATGGTGCTGCTCCAGGAGGAGAGACCCACCAGTTCTTCCGCCCGCACCCGCGTTTCCATATAGTGCGCCGCCGCCGAGCCAATCGCCTGTTTCACCTGATGGGCAGTGGCGTCCTCCGGCACATCGACCACAATCGCCTGCTGAATGCCATATTTCTCCTCGATGGCTTTTTCCAGCGCCGGAAAGATATTGGCTGGTTGCACCACGCTGATTTTAACCAGTCCCTCTTTCAGACTGCGATTTAAAATGCGTGACACAAAAGATTGCGACAAGTTGAGCGAACGGGCGATATCAGACTGCTTGTGATTTTCCATGTAATAGAGCGTGGCGATTTTCACCATCAGCCGCTGCTCATCCTGCTTTGACATAGTACCTCCTTCCAGACGACCTCAGTATTGTCATGCAAATACCAACCGCTGTATAGCAGTGTGATAAGGGCGGCGAAAACGCCGTTATTACGGCTGGTGCCAATTATCAACACGGGCGGCGAAAACGCCGCCCCTACGGGATCGATTGTAGGGGCGGCGTTTTCGCCGCCCGACCAGAGCAATAAATCAACAAACTGTGATCCTTTTCGCTTTTCCTGGTTTTGTCATTCGACAAAGCCACAGGGCAGGCTCATAGTATAATGAATAATAAGTCATGAGTGAATATATATTCAACGTGGAGATAATAATGAAAAGTACCCTACTGAAAATGTCACTGATTGCCTCGGCAATGGTTTTTTCCTCCTCTCTGCTGGCGGCAGATAAAGGCATGATTGCGATTATTACCCCGTCTCACGACAACCCGTTTTTCAAAGCTGAAGCAGAGGGCGCCAAAGCGAAAGCGACCGAGCTTGGCTACAGCACGCTGGTGGCGTCGCACGATGATGATGTCAGTAAGCAGAACCAGTTAATCGAAACCGCCATCGCGCGCAAAGCCAAAGCCATTGTGCTGGATAACGCGGGTGCGGACGCCACCGTGGGGCCGGTGCAGAAAGCGAAAGATGCCGGTATTCCGACCTTTCTGATCGATCGCGAAATCAATAAAACCGGAATCGCAGTGGCGCAGATTGTTTCCAATAACTACCAGGGGGCGCAGCTCGGCGCTGAAAAGTTTGCCAAATTGCTGAACGGCAAAGGGGAGTATGTCGAGCTGCTGGGTAAAGAGTCGGATACCAATGCGGGCGTGCGATCCCAGGGTTATCACGATGTGCTTGATGACTATCCGGATTTGAAAATGGTGGCGCAGCAGAGCGCTAACTGGAGTCAGACCGAAGCCTTCAGCCGCATGGAAACCATTCTGCAAAAAAATCCCAATATCGTCGGGGTGATTTCCGGAAATGACACCATGGCGCTGGGGGCTGAAGCAGCGCTGAAATCCGCTGGTAAAACCAATGTTATTGTCGTCGGTTTTGACGGCAGCGACTATGTGCGCGATTCGATTATTAACAAAGGCAATATTAAAGCCACGGTGCTGCAACCCGGCTGGGACCAGGCGCAGATGGCGATTGAACAGGTTGATTACTATCTGAAAAATGGCAAAGCGCAGAAAGAAGAGAAGCAACTGATGGACTGCGTGCTGATCGACGACAGCAATGCGCGCCAGCTGAAAGTGTTCAAACTGACAAAATAGCGCTGAGGGGCTGATTATGTTGAAAAAACATTGGGGCATAAACGTGCTGTTATGTGCCTCTTTGTTGCTGACAGCTTGCACAGTGGTGGATCTGGATGCGGACGGTAAGCCGATTATCCCGCCGGATCCCAATGCCAAAGCCAGCTACAGCAATCAAACTCCGCAGCAGGTGGTGCAGGAAAACTGGGACAGCAAAGTGATGTCAACAGCGAAACAGCACGCCCTCGACTGGGCCGCGATGCAGGAAAAGAGCCGCACGCTGAAAGCGGGCAGCAGTGAGAGCGTGTTTGTTAAAGCCAGTGGCCAGGTGACGGCGTTTAACCGCGTCAGTGAGCGCGAGCGTACTCTGGCGATCAACGTTAACGGCACGCCGGTCGAGGTGCAGCTGGGGCCGGTGATCCGCAGTAACGCGATTCGTGACGCCGCAGGCTTTAATTTTGAGGATTTCACCAACCAGGTACAGTTTGCCCAGCTGACCAAAGCGCTAAATCGCCAGACGGTAAAACAGTTACCGCCGGTGGATGCCAGCTGGCAGGGTAAAACCGTCGATACGTTGCTGGCGGTGACCCTGACTGCGCAAGGGGTGCAGGATGCGGTGGCGCTGACGTTAACGCCGGAGGCGCCATGACAGCGGAAAACCGCGATCTGATTCTGGAAACGCGTGGGGTGTCAATGCTGTTTCCTGGCACTCTGGCGCTGGATAACATCAATTATCACGTCTGGCGCGGCAAAGTTAACGTGATTATTGGCGAAAACGGCGCCGGAAAATCGACGCTGATGAAGATCCTCGCCGGGGTACAGCAGCCGGGCAGTGGCGAAATCTGGCTGAATGGTCAGCAGGTGCATCTGGCTAATACCCGTGAAGCGGCGCGACTGGGGATTGGCATGGTGCATCAGGAGCTGAACCTGTTTGAGAACCTGAGCGTGGCTGAAAATATCTTCCTTGGACGCGAGATCCAGCGCGGCCTGATGCCGATCGATGAGGCGGCACAGGAGCAGCGTACCGCTGAACTGCTACAGCGGCTGGATCAGCCGATTTCGCCGCGTGAGCTGGTGGCCAACCTGAAAGTCGGTCAGCAGCAGCTGGTGGAGATAGCCAAAGCGCTGGCGGAAGACGCCGATATTCTGATTCTCGATGAGCCGACTTCCGCACTCAGTAAAACCGAAGTGGCGATTCTGTTCCGCGTGATCCGCGAGCTGACGCGTCAGGGGGTGACGATTATCTATATTTCGCACCGGCTGGAAGAGCTGATGGCAATTGGCGATGTGATCACCATCCTGCGTGACGGTAAGTTCCAGGCCGAGGCGCAGGTGGGGGATATCGATGTGCCGTGGATTGTCCGCGAAATGCTCGGCAGCGAACCGGTCAGTAACTTCCTTAAACCGGGCCGTCAGTTTGGCGCGCCGGTACTGGAAGCGGAGCATATTACTTGTGTTAACAGCGCCGGTAATACGCTGGTGGATGACGTGTCGTTTAATGTGCGCGCCGGAGAGATTGTCGGCATTTATGGCCTGATGGGCGCCGGGCGTACCGAGCTGTTTGAGTGTCTGCTCGGCACCCAGCGCAACTATCTCGGCAAACTGTGGCTGGACAGCAAACCGCTGGCGAACCGGCTGTCGACCGCTGACCGGATTCGTATGGGAATGAGTCTGGTGCCGGAAGATCGCAAACGCACCGGAATTTTTCCGGTGTCATCGGTGGCCAGTAATCTCACTATCGCCAGTTTATGGCGTCGCCTCTCCTGGCGCTTTGCGATTGCGCAGCGTGAAGAGCAGGCGGTAGTAGCCAGCACCGTCGGCAATCTGTCAATCAAGGTCTCTTCGCCGGAGGTGTCGATTCAGGCGCTTAGCGGCGGCAACCAGCAGAAAGTGGTAATTGGTCGCTCATTGCTGACCAATCCGAAATTGCTGCTGCTGGATGAGCCGAGTCGCGGCATTGATGTTGGCGCGAAGGCCGATGTGTTTCGCATGATGGTGGAGCTGTCAGAACAGGGGATTGCGGTGATTTTTTCCACCTCCGATCTGAAAGAGATTATGGCAGTTTCCGACCGTATCCTGGTGATGTCGGGTGGGAAGCTTACCGCTGATATTCCGCGTGACAGCGCGGAAGAGTCGGCACTGGTGAAAGCAAGCGCCCAGGGGTTTTGACAATGAAGAATAGCCATAACGTTGCGCTGGCAGCGCATCCGGTCAAAGCGTTTAATTCGCGCGAAAGCCTGATTTTACTGTTGTTAAAGATGCGGACTTTTATCGCACTGTTTCTGATTGTCGGTTTCTTTGCCTTTACCGTACCGGACTTTCTCGCGCTGGGCAGCATGGTGATCATGATTAAACATATCGCCATCAATGCTTTCCTCGCGCTGGGGATCACTTTTGTGATTATTACCGCTGGTATCGATCTGTCGATCGGCGCCACGCTGGGGCTGTGCGGCATGGTGGCGGGCTGGCTGATTACCAAAGGCATTGTATTGCCGATGTTTGGTATCGCGATTTTCCCCAGCGTCTGGGTGATTGTGCCGGTGGTGTTGCTGATTGGCGCGCTGATTGGCGCGGGTAATGGCTGGATTATTACCCGTTATAACGTCGCGCCCTTTATCTGCACGCTTGGCACTATGTATATCCTGCGCGGCGCGGCGATGCTGACTTCGGGTGGGGAAACGTTTCCCGCGCTGGGGGGCAATCCGCAGTTGGGGAATACCGGTTTCGAGGTGATTGGCTCCGGTACGCTGTTTGGTTTGCCGTATGCCATCTGGATGATGATTGTGCTGGCGCTGGTGATTGGCTACGTCGCGAAACGGCTGCCGTTTGGTCGCCAGGTATATGCGATTGGCGATAACGAAAAGGCCGCGGAGCTGTCCGGCGTGCGGGTTAAACAGGTCAAAATTCTGGTCTATACCCTGTCGGGTTTCTGCGCGGCTATTGCCGGCATTGTGGTGTCATCGCAGCTGGTAGCCAGCCATCCGGCGAACGGCACCGCCTTTGAGATGAATGCAATTGCCGCAGTGGTGCTGGGCGGCACCTCGCTGGCTGGTGGACGCGGCACCATTATTGGCACGCTGATTGGTGCATTTGTGATCGGCTTTCTCGCCGATGGCCTGATTATGATGGGCGTTAGTGAATTCTGGCAGATGGTGATTAAAGGCATCGTGATTATTGTGGCGGTCATTATCGATCAGATGCAAAACCGCATGCAGCAGAAAGCCGCAGTGGTGGCGCAGAAAGCGGTGATACAGCAGGGTGAAGTAAGCCGTGAGTAGCGGTTTAGTTTAATTTTTTTACCCAAATTTTTTTAAATCAACTGAATATATATTCGTAATTGATTTTAAATTCAAAGAGGTTGCTATGAATCCGTTCAGACTCTCTGTGGAACAGCTGGAAAAGAAAGCGCGGGCTGTTCGCCGTCGCATCATCATGCTGAATGCCAACAGCCCGGCGGGCGGGCATACCGGCGCCGATCTGTCGCAGGTGGAAATTCTCACCGCGCTCTACTTCCGTCTGCTTGATTGCGCACCGGAACGGACGGAGGATGCGACGCGCGATATCTATATCCAGTCAAAAGGGCATGCGGTGGGCGGCTACTACTGTGTGCTGGCAGAAGCGGGGTATTTCCCGGAAAGCTGGCTGCCGACCTATCAGCACGCCGATTCCCATCTGCCGGGCCATCCGGTGAAACATAAAACCCCGGGCATTGAACTGAATACCGGTGCGCTCGGGCACGGCCTGCCGGTGGCCGTCGGCATTGCGCTGGCGGCGAAGAAAGATAACAGCAAGCGGCGGGTGTTTGTCGTCACCGGCGACGGCGAGCTGGCGGAAGGCAGTAACTGGGAAGCGGCGTTAGTGGCGGCCCATTACGGCCTCGATAATCTGACGATTATTAATGACAAAAACAAACTGCAACTGGCGGGCGCGACCAGCGACATTCTGAATACCGATCCGCTGGATGAGAAGTGGCGGGCATTTGGCATGAACGTTACTGAATGCGCCGGCAACGATATGCGTGCGGTGGTGGAAACGCTGGAAAATCTGCCCGCCAACGGCAAGCCGAATGTGGTGATTGCCCATACCGAAAAAGGCTTTGGCATCTCGTTTATTCAGAGTAAGCCCGAGTGGCATCACCGGGTGCCAAAAGGCGACGAGATTGAGCAGGCGATGGAGGAGTTGAAAGATGAGTAATTCAGCACATCTGGCCGACGTAATGGTACAGGCTTTTATCGATGCGGTAGAGCGCGGGGTTGATCTGGTGCCGGTGGTGGCCGATTCGACCTCAACCGCCAAAATCTCACCATTTATTAAGCAGTTTCCCGGACGGCTGGTCAATGTCGGCATCGCCGAGCAGACGCTGGTGGGCGCAGCAGCGGGGCTGGCGATTGGCGGTAAAGTGGCGGTGACCTGCAATGCCGCACCGTTTTTGATCTCACGCGCGAACGAGCAGGTGAAAGTCGATATTTGCTACAACAACACCAACGTTAAGCTGTTCGGTCTGAATGCCGGCGCCAGCTATGGCCCGCTGGCCAGCACCCATCACAGTATCGACGATATTGCGGTGATGCGTGGCTTCGGCAATATCGAAATCTATGCCCCTTCCAGCCCGCTGGAGTGCCGCCAGATTATTGACTATGCACTGGAGCATGTTGGCCCGGTCTATATCCGCCTCGACGGTAAGGCGCTGCCGGAACTGCACGATGACAGCTACCGCTTTGTCCCCGGCCATATTGATCAGTTGCGCAGTGGCCAGGATATCGCGCTGGTGGCGATGGGCTCGACGGTGCATGAGATTGTCGACGCCGCAGCGACGCTGGAACAGCAGGGGATCTCGGCAGCTGTGATCAGTATCGCATCGATCAGACCTTGTGATACCCAGGCGCTGCGCAAGCTGTTAAATCAGTATGCATATGTCATCACCGTTGAAGAACATAACGTTAACGGCGGCGTCGGCAGCCTGGTGGCGGAAGTGCTGGCGGAGGGCGGTTGTGGCGCCAGACTGAAACGGCTGGGGATCGCCGATGGTGAATACGCTATTGCCGGCGATCGCGCTTCAACCCGCGCGCGTCACGGCATTGATGCTGCCGGTGTGGTCAACAGCGCCGTGCAGGTGTGCCAGGGAGAATAATCATGTGCGGCCCGCTAATTCTGGCAATCGATGAAGGTACCACTAATGCTAAAGCCATTGCCGTCGATGGTGATGGCCGGGTCGTGGCGCGCGCCAGCCAGCCGTTGCAGATTTTCCATCCGCAGCCAGGTCTGGCGGAGCAGGATCCGCTGGCGATCTGGCAGGCGGTGCGTCAGGCGATCGGCGACTGTCTGGCGCAGTGTGACGGCGCAACGGTGGCGGCGGTGGCAATCAGCAATCAGCGTGAGTCGATTATGATCTGGCAGCGCCGCGACGGCCAGCCGCTGACGCCGCTGGTCAGTTGGCAGGATCGCCGCTCGGAAGCGCTGTGTCGTGAATTACAGCAGAGCGGGCAGCAGCCGCTGATCTCCTCGCTGACCGGGCTGGCGGTGGACCCGATGTTTCCCGCCGCCAAGGTGACCGGCATGCTGGCGGCGCTCCATGATGGTTATCAGCGTGCGGCGGCAGGTGAGCTGTGCATCGGCACGGTTGATAGCTGGCTATGCTGGCAGCTGACCGCCGGGCAGCAGTTTGTCACCGATTACGCCAATGCAGCGCGCACCCAGTTGTTTAATATCCACCAGGCGCAGTGGGATGACAGCCTGCTCGGGCTGTTTAAGGTGCCGCACCAGGCGTTGCCGCAAGTGCAGCCCTCGGCGGCGCACCATGGCACGGTGCAGCGACAGGATATTGCCGGGCTGGCGGTCGGTACGCCGATTCTGGCGCTGATTGGCGATTCGCATGCCGCGCTTTACGCGCAGCGCACTGCCCGTGGCGAAGTGATTAAAGCTACCTATGGCACCGGTTCATCGCTGATGATGTCGATGCCGCAGGCGGTGATCGGTGATGGCGGCTTAAGCACTACGCTGGCCTGGCATGATGGTCAGCTACGCTACGCTTTTGAAGGTAATATTACCCATACCGGCTCCGGCGCCGCCTGGCTGTCACGGATGCTGGGGGTGAACGATCCGCAGCGGCTGACGGAGATGGCGCAGCGCAGCGACAGCAATCAGGGCATTTACTTTGTTCCGGCGCTGTCAGGGCTGGGGGCGCCCTGGTGGGATCTGCAGGCGCGCGGGCTGATCTGCGGCCTGACCGATGCCGCCACGCCGGAGGTGCTGGCGCGGGTGGCGCTGGAGTCGGTGGCATTTCAGATTGCCGATGTGTTTTTCGCTATGGAAAAGACCAGTGACCAGCCGCTGGCGCAGTTGTGTGTCGACGGCAGCGCTACGGAAAATAGCTGGCTGATGCAGTTTCAGGCCGATCTGCTGCAACGTCCGTTAATTAAAGCGCCAACAGCGGAAGTTTCAGCGCTGGGCGCCGCGGTGCTAGCCGGACGTGAACTGGGCTGGTGGCGCGCAAGCAGCGAACTAAGCGCATTACAGGGTGGCTCGACAATTTATCCGCGCGAATCGCAGGTGCACTTGATGCAGCAAAACTATCAGGGCTGGTTAGCGGCGGTGGCGCGTTGTCGTTATCAGCCGGATGGCTCTTTTAACTGTTGACGCCATTGTCAGATCCGGCCAGGCTAAATCACTGCTTGCGAACCTGACTGGAGAATACAGTGATAAGAGTGGAAATGCTCTCAACTGGCGATGAAGTGCTGCACGGACAGATTGTTGATACCAACGCCGCCTGGCTGGCGGATATGCTGTTCCAGCATAGTTTGCCGATGACCGGGCGATCGACGGTTGGCGACAGTTTGCAGGCGCTGGTTAACGCCCTGACCGAACGCAGCCGGATTGCCGATGTGCTGATTGTTAATGGCGGCCTCGGGCCAACCAGCGACGATCTGAGCGCCCTGGCGGCGGCTACCGCACTGGGCGTGGAGCTGGAGATTCATCAGGCGTGGCTGGAGAAGATGGAAGCCTTCTTTGCCGGTCGCGGTAAGCCAATGGCGCCGAGTAACCGCAAGCAGGCGGAGATTCCGGCTGGTGCTGAACTGATCGATAATCCGGTGGGGACCGCCTGTGGTTTTGCCATTCAGCTTAACCGCTGCTGGATCTTCTTTACCCCCGGCGTGCCGTCAGAATTTAAAGTGATGGTCGAGCAGCAGATCCTGCCGCGACTGAAGCAGCGCTATACCTTGCCTGAACCGCCGATCTGTTTACGTCTGACCACGTTTGGCCGTGGCGAAAGCGATCTGGCGGCCGAACTGGATGTGTTAACCATGCCGGAAGGCTCGGTGCTGGGCTATCGCTCTTCAATGCCGATTATCGAACTGAAACTGACCGGTCCGGCGGCGCAGCGCGCGGCGATGGAGCAGGCCTGGCAGCAGGTGCGGACGATGGTAGCGGACTGCACTATTTTTGAAGGCACCGAAGGTTTGCCAGCGCTGCTGGCGCGGACCCTGAATGAGAAACAGCTGACGTTAAGCGTCAGTGAGCAGTTTACCGCCGGTTTGCTGCAGTGGCAGCTGGCCTCCGCCGCGGTGACGTTAGCGGCTGGCAACGTTCTGCCGTCGCAACCGGAGTCATTGCAGGCTATCGCCGCTCGCAGCAAGGGGCTGGCGCAGAGCAATGGCTCATCGCTGGCACTGGTGGTCGGCGGTTATCATGACGATCTGCTGGGCTTTGCGCTGCATACGCCGGACGGCACTTTTGCGCAACTGGTGAAGTTTAATGTCAGCCGTCACGGTCTGAAAACCCGTCAGGAAGTGGTGGCGATGATGGCGATGAATATGCTGCGTCGCTGGCTGAAAGGTGAAGCGGTGACGACCGGCCATGGCTGGATTGATGTGCTGGAGACGATTAAGGTTTAGGGGATGGGGTGCGGGCGGCGAGAACGCCGTCATCACGCAGAATGCAAACCATCGACACGGGCGGCGAGAACGCCGCCCCTACAGGAAACGGTGATCTTTTGTAGCGGCGGCGTTCTCGCCGCCTGCCACGCAACGGTTAAATCTCAAGCTCAATATCGCCTTTCGCCTTGCAGCAGCAGGGCAGGATCTCGCCCTCCTGCACAAATGCAATCGGCTTTGCCGCATAGCAGACTTCGCCTTTCAGCAGGCGCACCCGACAGGAACCACAAAAACCTTCCCGACACTGATATTCAAGGTACGTTTTATTGGCTTCCAGCGCGACCAGCAGTGACGGATAGTCTTCATCGCATTGCAGCTGCGCACCGGAAGTGCGCAGGGTAATGGTCAACGCGCTCATGGCTTACAGCTGGAAATCGCTGAAATCGTCGCCGTTGACTTCGGAGTCAATCTGGCCGACAAGGTAGGAGCTGACTTCCACTTCCTGCGGCGCCACCTGCACGTTATCCGACACCAGCCAGGAGTTGATCCATGGAATCGGGTTAGAACGCGTCTGGAATGGCAGATCGAGGCCAACCGCATTCATACGGATATTGGTGATGTACTCAATGTACTGCCACAGAATATCTTTGTTCAGACCGATCATTGAGCCGTCACGGAACAGATATTCCGCCCACTCTTTCTCCTGCTGCGCCGCCAGCACAAACAGGTCGTAACACTCCTGGCGACATTCGCGGGCAATCTCCGCCATTTCAGGATCGTCTTCACCGCTGCGCAGCAGGTTCAGCATATGCTGCGTGCCGGTCAGATGCAGCGCTTCGTCACGGGCGATCAGTTTGATGATTTTGGCGTTGCCTTCCATCAGCTCGCGCTCGGCAAAAGCGAATGAACAGGCGAAGCTGACATAGAAGCGGATCGCTTCCAGCGCATTAACGCTCATCAGGCAGATATACAGCTGCTTTTTCAGCTCGCGCAGACTGACGGTAACGGTTTTACCGTTAACCTGGTGGGTGCCTTCGCCCAGCAGATGCCAGTAGCTGGTCATCTCAATCAGATCGTCGTAGTAACCTGAGATATCTTTGGCGCGCGACAGGATCTGCTCGTTGGTGACGATATCGTCAAACACCAGCGCCGGATCGTTAACGATATTGCGGATAATATGGGTGTATGAGCGCGAGTGAATGGTCTCGGAAAACGCCCAGGTTTCTACCCAGGTTTCCAGCTCCGGGATCGAGATCAGCGGCAGCAGCGCGACGTTAGGGCTACGGCCCTGAATCGAGTCGAGCAGCGTCTGATACTTCAGGTTGCTGATAAAGATATGCTTCTCATGGTCCGGCAGCGCCTGATAATCAATGCGGTCGCGTGAGACGTCAACTTCTTCCGGGCGCCAGAAGAAGGAGAGCTGTTTTTCAATCAGCTTTTCAAAAATGTCATATTTCTGCTGGTCAAAACGTGCCACGTTAACCGGCTGACCGAAGAACATTGGTTCTTTCAGCTGGTTGTTTTTGTTCTGCGAAAAAGTGGTGTAAGCCATGGTGTAAATCCAGTTAGCTAATGTGATGGCCGGGGAGTGCCCGGCCATCAGGGATTACGGAACAGCAAGCCGTCGCGAATTAAATCTTACAGGCGCCACTTTCGCAGCCATCATCCTGAATCGACGGTGCCAGATCGTCCTGCGCATCTTCTGCGCCATCACGGGTGTTCTGATAATAGAGGGTTTTCACGCCAAATTTATAGGCGGTCAGCAGATCTTTCAGCAGCTGCTTCATCGGTACGCGACCGTTGGCGAAGCGCGTTGGATCGTAGTTGGTGTTGGACGAAATCGCCTGGTCGATAAACTTCTGCATCAGACCCACCAGTTGCAGATAACCGTCGTTATTTGGCATATCCCACAGCAACTCATAGTTGTCTTTCAGACGCTCATACTCCGGCACTACCTGACGCAGGATACCGTCTTTTGACGCCTTGATGCTGATATGGCCGCGTGGTGGCTCGATACCATTGGTGGCGTTTGAGATCTGCGAAGAGGTCTCAGACGGCATCAGCGCAGAGAGCGTGGAGTTACGCAGGCCGTGAGTTTTAATCTCCTCACGCAGCGCTTCCCAGTCCAGATGCAGCGGCTCGTTGCTGATAACATCCAGATCTTTCTTGTAAGTGTCGATTGGCAGGATGCCCTGCGCATAGGTGGTTTCATTGAACCACGGGCATGCGCCTTGCTCTTTCGCCAGTTCGTTCGAGGCTTTCAGCAGGTAGAACTGAATCGCTTCGAAGGTTTTGTGCGTCAGGTTGTTGGCACTGCCATCGGAGTAACGTACGCCGTGTTTCGCCAGGTAGTAGGCATAGTTGATGACGCCGATACCCAGGGTACGACGACCCATCGCCCCGCGCTGCGCGGCCGGAATCGGGTAGTCCTGATAATCCAGCAGGGCGTCAAGCGCGCGCACCGCCAGCGTTGCCAGCTCATCCAGATCGTCGAGGCTGTTAATCGCGCCGAGGTTAAACGCCGACAGAGTACAGAGCGCAATCTCACCGTTTTCGTCATTCACATCCAGCAGCGGTTTGGTCGGCAGCGCGATTTCCAGGCACAGGTTGGACTGGCGCACTGGCGCGATAGCCGGATCGAACGGGCTGTGGGTGTTGCAGTGATCGACGTTCTGGATATAGATACGACCCGTTGAAGCGCGTTCCTGCATCATCAGCGAGAACAGATCGACCGCTTTAACCCGCTGTTTGCGGATGCTGTCGTCGTTCTCATATTTGGTGTACAGACGCTCAAACTCATCCTGATCGGCAAAGAAGGCATCGTACAGGCCGGGCACATCTGACGGGCTGAACAGGGTGATATCGCCACCTTTCAGCAGACGGGTGTACATCAGCTTGTTGATCTGCACGCCGTAGTCCATATGACGTACGCGGTTGCCTTCCACGCCACGGTTGTTTTTCAGTACCAGCAGGCTTTCAACTTCCAGATGCCACATCGGGTAGAACAGCGTCGCCGCGCCACCGCGCACGCCGCCCTGCGAACAGGATTTCACTGCCGTCTGGAAGTGTTTGTAGAACGGGATACAACCGGTGTGGAACGCTTCGCCGCCACGAATCGGGCTGCCCAGCGCACGAATGCGGCCAGCGTTGATGCCGATACCGGCGCGCTGCGAAACGTATTTCACAATTGCGCTGGAGGTGGCGTTAATTGAATCGAGGCTGTCGCCACACTCAATCAGTACGCAGGAGCTGAACTGACGGGTCGGCGTACGCACGCCGGACATAATTGGCGTTGGCAGCGAGATTTTAAAGGTGGAGATCGCATCGTAGAAACGCTTAATGTAATCCAGACGGGTTTCGCGCGGATAGCCGGAGAACAGGCAGGCGGCGACCAGAATATAGAGGAACTGCGCGCTCTCGTAGATTTCACCGCTGACGCGGTTCTGCACCAGATATTTGCCTTCCAGCTGCTTAACTGCGGCATAGGAGAAGTTCATATCACGCCAGTGGTCGATAAAACCGTCCATCTGCCCGAACTCTTCTTCCGTGTAGTCTTCCAGCAGATGTTTGTCGTATTTACCCATCTCGATCATTCGCGTGACCTGATCGAGCAGTTTTGGCGGTTCAAACTGGCCGTAGGCTTTTTTACGCAGATGGAAAATCGCCAGGCGCGCGGCCATATACTGGTAGTCAGGCGCATCGCGCGAGATCAGGTCGGCAGCCGCCTTGATCACCGTTTCATGGATATCGGACGTTCTGATGCCGTCGTAGAACTGGATGTGCGAACGCAGTTCAACCTGAGAAACAGAGACGTTTTGCAGGCCTTCCGCCGCCCAGTCGAGAACCCGGTGGATTTTATCAAGATTAATACGTTCTGTGCGGCCATCGCGTTTAGTGACGAGCAGACTCTGATTCATGTCGCGTTTTACCTGTCCGTGAAATTATCCCCGGTTTATACACAGAAATCTCATTGTGAGTAACTCTGTGGATAAACACTACATATAGGGGGTAGGGGATGAATGTGTAACTAGATGGTGAGTATTCTAGTAAGTTATGCGCGTATAACAAGAGTTGATTTCTGAATGGATTTGCGGTTCAGGGGCTGGCTTTTTTCCTAAGTCCACGTTTCTCAAGGCTCGTCGGCCTGTCAATCCTTATGATAAAAAAATGAATTATTTGATCGAACGCTGGTTTTCTATCCATTGCTTATTCCAGCCACTTTTCTTTGTCGCAAAAGTGGTCTAAGCAGGGCGATTTTATCGCTCCGCTAACATAAGACAGACGATTTTATCGCCAGTCATAAACACCCTATAATTTAGGCTGGTATGCGTACAGAAGGAAAAAGATCTGGCTGGCGGGGGATAAGCTAAGAAAAAAGTATGACAGCTGGATGTCAGGGGAGCGAGCGGCGAGAACGCCGCCCCTGTAAAAACCATCATAACCTGTAGGGGCGGCGTTCTCGCCGCCCGCAGGATCAGGATTCAACTACGCGATGGGTATGCAGCATATAATTGACATCCACACCGCGCCCTAAACGGAATTTATTGGTCAGTGGGTTGTAATGCAGACCAATAATATGACGTTCGCGCAACGGGGTTTCATCCACCCAGTTCAGCAGTTCAGCCGGACGGATAAACTTCTTAATATCGTGGGTGCCACGCGGCACCATGCGCAGGATATATTCCGCGCCGAAAATCGCCATCAGCCAGGCTTTGCTGTTGCGGTTCAGGGTGGAGAAAAACACTTCGCCGCCCGGTTTTACCAGACGCGCGCAGGCGTGCACCACGGAGCGTGGATCCGGCACATGTTCCAGCATCTCCATGCAGGTCACCACATCGTACTGACCGGCAAACTGCTCCGCATGCTCTTCAACGGTTTGCTGCACATAATCAATTTTAACGCCGCTTTCCAGCGCATGCAGGCGCGCCACTTCCAGCGGCTCGGCGCCCATATCCAGACCGGTCACCACCGCGCCTTCACGCGCCATGCTTTCCGCCAGAATCCCGCCGCCGCAGCCCACATCCAGCACCTTTTTACCAAACAGGCCATCGGCGTGCTGCGCAATATAGCCGAGACGCAGCGGGTTAATGCGGTGCAGTGGCTTGAATTCACCTTCCATATCCCACCAGCGCGAGGCGACCGCTTCAAACTTGGCGATTTCAGCATGATCAACATTAGGTGCGGCGGGTTTTGGCTTTACATTCATCGAATCTGGACTCCGGCTACAAAATTTTCTCCTCAGTATAACCTTTTCGCCAGCGAAGGGCACGAAGCCGCCCTGACGGGAATAAAGCGCGGCATTACGACGCTTTCCATTCACCGTTTCGGCGCAATGTGATATACTTTCGCACCTTTGAATCCGGGACTAATGTAGAGGGATAGCGGCTCTATGAGCGACCTTGCCAGAGAAATTACACCGGTCAATATTGAGGAAGAGTTAAAGAACTCTTACCTTGATTACGCCATGTCGGTCATCGTTGGCCGCGCATTACCAGATGTTCGGGATGGACTGAAACCGGTCCACCGTCGTGTGCTTTTCGCCATGCACGTTCTCGGTAACGACTGGAATAAAGCTTATAAAAAGTCTGCCCGTGTGGTCGGCGACGTTATTGGTAAATATCACCCACATGGTGATACCGCGGTGTACGACACTATCGTGCGTATGGCGCAGCCATTCTCATTGCGCTATATGCTGGTCGATGGGCAGGGTAACTTCGGTTCCGTCGACGGCGATTCCGCGGCTGCGATGCGTTATACCGAAGTTCGCATGTCGAAAATCGCCCACGAACTGCTGGCGGATCTGGAAAAAGAGACTGTCGATTATGTGCCTAACTACGATGGCACCGAGCAGATCCCGGAAGTGATGCCGACTAAAGTACCCAACCTGCTGATTAACGGCGCGTCGGGGATTGCTGTCGGTATGGCGACCAATATTCCTCCACATAACCTGACTGAAGTGGTTAACGGTTGTCTGGCCTATATCGACGATGAAAACATCAGCGTTGAAGGGCTGATGGAACACATCACCGGACCAGACTTCCCGACCGCAGCCTTTATTAATGGTCGTCGCGGGATCGAAGAAGCCTATCGCACCGGTCGCGGCAAGATCTATATCCGCGCCCGTGGCCAGGTGGAAGCCGATGCGAAGACCGGTCGCGAAACCATCATCATCAATGAAATTCCGTATCAGGTGAATAAAGCGCGCCTGATCGAGAAGATCGCCGAGCTGGTGAAAGAGAAGCGTCTGGAAGGCATCAGCGCGCTGCGCGATGAGTCCGATAAAGACGGCATGCGCATTGTGATTGAAATTAAACGCGATGCGGTTGGCGAAGTGGTGCTGAATAATCTCTACTCGCTGACGCAGCTGCAGACCTCTTTCGGTATCAATATGGTGGCGCTGGACCAGGGCCAGCCGAAAATTATGCCGCTGAAGGATATTATCGTCGCCTTTGTGCGCCATCGTCGTGAAGTGGTGACCCGTCGTACCATTTTCGAACTGCGCAAAGCGCGCGATCGCGCCCATATCCTTGAAGCGCTGGCGATTGCGCTGGCGAATATCGATCCGATTATCGAGCTGATCCGTGGTGCTGCAACCCCAGCTGAAGCCAAAGCTGGCCTGATTGCCCGTCCATGGGATCTGGGCAACGTTTCGGCGATGCTGGAACGCGCCGGTGATAACGCTGCACGTCCGGAGTGGCTGGAAGAAGAATTTGGTATTCGCGACGGTCAATACTATCTGACCGAGCAGCAGGCTCAGGCGATTCTGGATCTGCGTCTGCAGAAACTGACCGGTCTTGAGCATGAAAAACTGCTGGACGAGTACAAAGCGCTGCTGGAGCAGATTGCAGAGCTGCTGCACATTCTGGAAAGTGCTGAGCGCCTGATGGAAGTGATTCGTGAAGAGCTGGAACTGATCCGCGATCAGTTTGGCGATGCGCGCCGCACCGAAATCACCGCTAACAGCGCCGATATCAATATCGAAGACCTGATTAATCAGGAAGATGTTGTGGTTACCCTGTCGCACCAGGGCTACGTTAAGTATCAGCCACTGACTGATTACGAAGCGCAGCGTCGTGGCGGTAAAGGTAAATCGGCCGCACGTATTAAAGAAGAGGACTTTATTGATCGTCTGCTGGTGGCCAACACCCATGACACCATCCTCTGCTTCTCAAGCCGTGGCCGTCTCTACTGGATGAAGGTCTATCAGCTGCCGGAAGCCAGCCGTGGTGCGCGTGGACGTCCAATCGTCAACCTGCTGCCGCTGGAGCCGAATGAGCGTATTACGGCGATCCTGCCGGTGCGCGAATATGCGGAAGGTCTGAATATCTTTATGGCGACCGCCAGCGGCACCGTGAAGAAAACGGCGCTGACCGAGTTCAGCCGTCCACGCAGCGCCGGTATTATCGCCGTCAATCTGCGTGACGATGACGAACTGATTGGCGTAGCGCTGACTGATGGCAACGATGAAGCGATGCTGTTCTCCGCCGCCGGTAAAGTGGTGCGCTTCGCCGAGCAGGCAGTACGCGCCATGGGCCGTACCGCTTCTGGTGTGCGTGGTATCAAGCTGGCAGAAGGCGACCGCGTTGTGTCGTTGATCATTCCTCGTGAAGAGGGCGCGATTATGACGGTAACGCAGAACGGTTACGGTAAACGTACCAGTAACAGCGAATACCCGACCAAGTCGCGTGCCACTCAGGGCGTTATCTCGATCAAAGTCACCGAACGTAACGGACCGGTTATCGGTGCGGTGCAGGTGGTCGATGGCGATCAGATTATGATGATCACCGATGCCGGTACGCTGGTGCGTACCCGCGTGTCTGAGGTCAGCGTCGTGGGGCGTAACACCCAGGGCGTGATCCTGATTCGTACCGCAGAAGATGAAAACGTCGTGGGCCTGCAACGTGTGGCAGAGCCGGTAGCAGAAGAAGAACTTGATGCTATCGACGGCAGCGTGGCGGAAGGTGATGACGAGATCGCGCCAGAAGTGGAAAGCGATGACGATATCCCGGAAGGCGACGACGAGTAATCGTTAAGCGTGAGATAAAAAGGCCAGCATTGATTGCTGGCCTTTTTTATGGGGCTGAGTTATTCAAGTGTCAGCTGTTCAGGCGTGCATTGATACAGGGCGGCAAGGCGCTCAAGATTCTCTTTACGTGGTTTCTCCGATTTCTCAAACACGGATACTGATGCCTGGGTGATACCGAGTTTCTCCGCAACCTGTTTTTGCGTCATGCCGCGGTAGAGGCGCCAGGCGGCCTGCATAGTGCAATTTTTAGCGGAGAAAATGTTAATCACCTCATTGGGATATTTAACATTATCGCTTGCGCCAGCTTCATCCTGGATGGATTCATAGCGTTCGTCCCGTTCCCGCTCTGCAATCAGTATTTCGAAAAATGCGACGGGAATAACCACGGAAATTCGCTCACCTTTGGCGTTAGTAATATCGCGGCTTTACCCGTCCAGCTTAACTGGGTCATTACGTTACCTTGTAATTTCTGCACCAGACTATCTGCGCCACATCCTGCACTTCCTGTACAGGGCTATATATCTGCATTAAATCCCTTTAAATTGACTGTAAACCCTGTTTTCTATGTTTGTTAAATGTTACCCAGTGGCTCGGTATCAGCGAGACGCGTCGCTAATCACTATAATCCGGTTGTGCTGCAAAAAATTCTCCACGGCGGCAATCACCTGCTGATGAATGGCGGTACGCTGGCTTGTCGCCGTGTCGCAGATAAAGGCTTCGCCATCTTCCGCCAGAATATGCGCCGCCTGTGGCTGACACAATGGCAGAAAATCAAAATGTCCGGCATCGGTCAGCTTCTGCTGCGGTAAACGCAGCGTATCGCTCCCCAGATTTAGCGGTTTTGCGGCGTGAATATAATATCCGGCAGCCAGCACCAGCACCGGTATATCAATGCTGGCGAGGCTTGGTGGCGTAAAGACATAAGCCATTCCCGGATCCAGCGCGATAACAAATTTTACCCGTTGATCGCGATAGCTGGCCGCCAGCCGTGCAACGTCCAGCTGCTGAAGGTTCAGTTTACCCTGTACGTAAAACTGGCAGTCCGGCATTTGCGGCATAGTGCGGCAGTAATCAACAAAACGCTGGCGGGTAATTCTGCCGCCAGCCAGCGCCAGCGCGCTATAGCCGCCTTTAGAGTGACCAATAACACCGACTCTCTGTGCATCAATGGCGCTGCCCCATTGTTTACTGCCGAGTATCGCATTCAGCATAAGGCTGATATCGCGGGTTTGCAGGGTGATATCAATCGTGGGCCTGGAGTCGCCAGTGGTGCTGCCGGGGTGACTGGCAGCCACCACTATCATGCCCCTGGCGGCAAGCTGCGTCGCCAGCCAGGCGAGGCTGGTATTATTGCCGCCGCTACCGTGCGTCAGTATCACCAGCGGAAACTTACCGGCGGCCAGCGAGGCTGCGGGGATGGCAGAGAAACCCTGGAATACGGCATTGGCTGCCTGGGGGGTCGGCAACGCGCCGGATTCAGTGGGATAGAACCAACGCAGCGACAGGTTGCGTTGTAGATCGGCGGTAGTGATGGTCTGTGTCTGGTTACCGACGCTATAGCTCCAGCTACAGTGACTGAATAACAGGGTAAAGAGGAGACAAATAATACGCATAGCTTTAATTCCTTCAGGTTAAAGCGTTATCATCCCGTGAATCCGATTAATCCTCGTCCTCGATCACGATTTGCACCCTGGAAATATGCTGATTCCTGTCAATTTTATGCTGAGCTTCTGTTTTCTGTTGCTGCTGTTGCGTACGTTATTACGCCAGCGGGACGCGCGATTCTTTGTTGCGCTGCTGGTGCTCTGCATACTGCATTACCTGCTGGCAGGGGTTCGCGAAATCTGTCCGCATGCTTTCGTGGTGCGCTTACTGCCGGTGACAGCGATGGCGCTGCCGTTATTATGCTGGCTGGCATTACGTCAGGCTGGCGCGCAGTCGGCGCCGCTGTTATGGCTGCAGGCGCCGCTCAGCCTGATGGCGCTTTGTGTCTGGCAATGGCCGCAGGGCATTGATGCGTTGCTGCTGGTGACTTATCTGGCCTGCGCCGCGGCGATGCTGTCCGGATTAGCCAAAGGCGAGGCTGCTTTTGCGCCACAGACGCTGGCGCTTAGCAGCTGGCGTCTGATCGCGGTGATGCTGATTTGCTGTGCGCTGCTGGATCTGGCGGTCACCGCCGATATTTCGCTGTCCGATGGTCTGTGGCAGCGCGCATTATTGCTGACGGGTCAGGTGCTGCTCTGTCTGGTTATCGGCCTGGCGCTGGCCATTACCCCCGTTGTTTCACTGACTAAGCCGGAAAGTTCATCGCGCGAGGCTGACGAAAATGATGAGCAGGTGTTCGCGGCCGTCGAGCAGTTAATGCGCGACCATGCACTCTATCGCGATAGCGGGCTAAATCTGGCGAAGCTGGCACGCAAAAGCGGTATTCCGTCACGTAAAGTGTCAGCCGCGATCAATCTGATGCGTCAACAGAGCGTATCGCAATACGTCAATCAGTGGCGTATTGAAGAGGCCTGTCGACTACTAAGTCACAGTTCATTACCGATTATCGAGATTATGGAAGCGGCAGGATTTGTCACTAAATCGAATTTTAATCGCGAGTTTTTGCGTATTACCGGTAAAACGCCATCGCAATGGCGCACTGCACAGTTTGTGGCGGGCAATATATCCGGAACCCGCTGCTGACAGCAGCGCCAGTTCTGGCTTTTTATTACCAGTGCAGCTACTGTATCGGGATCGCAAAAACCGCGCCGACACTTTGCCGCCATAGGTTCCTCTTGAAATATCTTGTCTCGTTTCGCACTACGTTAAGGATCTCCCGCTACCTGTTTCGGGCGCTGGCATTAATGCTATGGACGCTGGGCGCGCTGCTGACCGCCTTTTTTATCATTAACGTCTTACACGAGAAAGAGTCGCAGGTGCGTCAGGAGTTCAGCGCCAACTACGATCAGGCGCAGTGGTATATCCATCACTCCACCGACGTCACGCGCGAGCTGAAATATATTGCGGAAAACCGTCTTAACGCTTCCGCCAACGGCCTCGGTATGCTGAATGGCGTATTCCCCGGCAAAACTACGCTGCCACAGTTTTACCCGCTGTATGCGGATTCCGACTGTTCATCGATGAGCAGCAGCTGGCGCAGCTCGCTGGAGTCACTGAGTTATTTTCTGAATTACTGGAAAACCAATTTCTCATCTGCTTATGAACTGAACCGGGTGTTCTTTATCGGCGGCGAAAGCCTGTGTCTGGCGGATTTCGCTATCGGCAGCGCTTCGATCGATCGTGAGCGGGCGCTGAAATCACTGAATGAGCGCATCTTGCGCTACCGCAACAGTAATACCGATGAGCGTAAAAACAGCCTGTACTGGATCGCCTCTGCTACCCAGCCAGGCGTCGGCTACTTCTATATGATCACCCCGGTGTATGTCGCCAATAAACTGGAAGCGCTGCTGGGGATTGAGCAGAATATCCGGCTGGATGACTTTATTGCGCCGGGCAATCTGCCGGTGGTGGCCACCATTATTGACCAGAATAATCAGCCGATTCTTTCGTCGGCGCGCAATGGCGCCAGCTTTGCTACCGATAGTTTGCCGGAAGATAAAGCGTGGTTCGGCTACCTCGATGGTTATAAGCAGCTGGTTATGAAGAAAACGCTACAGCCCTCATCACTGAGCGTGGTCTACTCCATCTCCACTGATGTGCTGGTCAGTCAGCTGAAAATGCTGATTATCAATGCGCTGTTGCTGAATTTATTAAGCGGTATTGTGCTGTTTTCACTGGCGTGGTTGTTTGAGCGCCGCATGTTTCTGCCCGCGGAGGATAATGCTCACCGGCTGGAAGAGCATGAGCAGTTTAACCGTAAGATCGTTGCCTCGGCGCCGGTCGGGATCTGTATTCTGCGCACCAGCGACGGCACCAATATCCTGAGTAATGAACTGGCGCATAACTATCTGAGTTTGCTGACCCAGGAAGATCGCCAGCGCCTGACCGAGATTATTTGCGGCCAGCAGGTTAACTTTGTCGATGTGCTGACCGGCAGCAATACCAATCTGCAAATCAGCTTTGTGCACTCCCGCTATCGCAATGAAAATGTAGCGATCTGCGTACTGGTGGATGTCAGCGCACGCGTGAAAATGGAAGAGTCGCTGCAGGAGATGGCGCAGGCGGCAGAGCAGGCCAGCCAGTCGAAATCGATGTTCCTTGCTACCGTCAGCCATGAACTGCGCACCCCACTGTATGGCATTATCGGTAACCTCGATCTGTTACAGACCAAAGCGCTGCCAAAAGGCGTTGAATCGCTGGTTACCGCGATGACGAATTCCTCCAGCCTGTTGCTAAAAATTATCAGCGATATTCTCGATTTCTCGAAAATCGAATCTGAACAGCTGCGTATTGAGCCGCGCGAATTCTCACCGCGCGAGATCATTACCCATATCGCCTCCAACTATCTGTCGCTGGTGGTGAAAAAGCGCCTGACACTTTACTGTTTTATCGACAGTAAAGTGCCGATTTCACTGGATGGCGATCCGCTGCGCTTACAGCAGGTAATCTCTAATCTGCTGAATAACGCGATTAAATTTACCCATACCGGCTGCATTATTCTCCACGCCTATGTCAAAGAGGGGTATCTGGCGTTTCGTGTGCGCGATACCGGCGTCGGCATTCCGGCGAAAGAGATTACCCGCCTGTTTGATCCTTTCTTCCAGGTCGGCACCGGTGTGCAGCGTAACTTCCAGGGCACCGGCTTAGGGCTGGCGATCTGTGAAAAGCTGATCAATATGATGGATGGCGATATCGAGGTGGATTCCGAGCCGGGGATGGGCAGCCAGTTTATTATCCGCATTCCGTTGTATAACAGTCAGGTAGTAGCGCCACCGCTGCATGAAGGTTTGCAGGATAAACAGGTCTGGCTGGAACTGCGCAATGAGTATCTCGCCAGCTTCCTTGAAAGCCTGCTGCATGAGCACGGTATTCAGGTTTATCGCTATGACGAAAGCCGTTATGGCAGCGATGATGTGATTATTACCGACTATGATTTTGTCGCACAGCGTCAGGTGCGGGCGGTGATTGAGTTTGATGGCCTGCATATTGATATGCCGCAGGAAGTCAGCAGCGGACGCTGGGTATACAGCACCGCCACGCCTCACGAATTACCGGCGCTGCTGGGCCGTATCTATCGCGTACCGCTCGATGTGCCGGAAGGTCTGGCGCTGATGCCGGCAGCGGAAGAGAGCGTCAATAACGAGGATATTCTGATCCTGGTTGTCGACGATCACCCGATCAACCGTATGCTGCTGTCCGATCAGTTAGCCTCGCTGGGCTTCCGGGTGAAAACTGCGCAGGACGGTGTCGATGCGCTGAATGTGATTAGCCGTAGCGAGATTGATATCGTACTGAGCGACGTCAATATGCCGAATATGGATGGTTATCGCCTGACGCAACGGTTACGCCAGCTGGGACAGACGTTCCCGGTGATTGGGGTGACGGCAAATGCGCTGGCGGAAGAGAAGCAGCGTTGTATGGAAGCGGGGATGGATAACTGTCTGTCGAAACCGGTGACGCTGGATACGCTACAGAAGACCTTGTCGTTTTATGCGGAGCGGGTAAGAAAGGGCAGGGAAGGGTAAAACCAGGGCGGCGATAACGCCGTCATTACAGATGGTGCAAAATTCGCAATACGGGCGGCGATAACGCCGCCCCTACGGATGGTTCTGGGTAGGGGCGGCGTTATCGCCGCCCGTGATCATCAGAACTTAGTCTTTCTCGACCGGCATTGAGCTGACTGAAGAGAGATAGTTCAGCAGTGCAATATCGTTTTCCACGCCCAGTTTCATCATCGCTGATTTCTTCTGGCTACTGATGGTTTTGATACTGCGGTTCAGTTTTTTGGCAATTTCTGTTACCAGGAAACCTTCTGCAAACAGACGCAGAACTTCACTCTCTTTTGGTGACAGACGCTTATCGCCATAGCCACCCGCGCTGATTTTCTCCAGCAGTTTCGCCACGCTGTCCGGCGTATACTTCTTGCCTTTCTGCAGGGCTGCCAGCGCTTTCGGCAGGTCGGTTGGCGCGCCTTGTTTCAGCACGATCCCTTCAATATCCAGATCCAGTACTGCGCTGAGGATCGCCGGGTTGTTGTTCATCGTCAGAACGATAATCGACAGATCCGGGTAGTGGCGTTTGATATATTTGATCAGAGTAATGCCGTCGCCATATTTCTCGCCTGGCATCGACAAATCGGTTATCAGTACATTTGCATCTAACTTCGGTAGGCTGTTAACCAATGCTGTGGAGTCTTCGAACTCACCAACAACGTTTACCCATTCAATCTGTTCAAGTGACTTACGAATGCCAAAAAGAACAATCGGATGGTCATCGGCAATAATTACATTCAAATTATTCATCTTATTGGTTACCTTGCTGCAGCAGTTCATCGACGTAAGCGTCGATGTTACTGGTGGTATTTTTAATGTTTGAATCGTCACACTCTTTAATGTGCTGTTCTAACGTTTCACAAAGCTGCTTGCCTGGTACCAGATTGAGCATGGCAAACACGCCTTTCAGGCGATGCGCTGTCTGAGCAAGCGAACTGTAATCTCTGTTCGCCGACTCATTATACAATCTCTTTACATCATCCGGTACTGTGTCGACAAATAGCTGGTAATAACCGCTATTTAACAGCGGTGTGTCATCCTGTTCTTCAACAGGTTCATCACCAGGCACATCCTGCGCCAGTTGTTGTTCAATCAGTTGCAACAATGCATCCAGCACTGCGCTACTGATATTGAAGTTGACCCGGTATTGATTATCGCTAATCGCCCGGAACCCCATCTCATCATCCGTGAGCAATAGTGACCACGGCGTTAAACGCGCCGGATCGTCAGTGACCAGAACATCATGATCCTGGCCGGAGAAGCGCTCATCCGGCGTAATGCAGTTGGCGCCCCAGTTCTCCAGTTGATGACAGACAATTTTGCGTACGTCATCAACAGTAATTTCAATTAATGCGGTCAGCCCCTCCAGCAGTTTCTCTTCCTGCGGCTGCTGGTTTTCCAGCGGCATCTGCAAATTAATACTGTAGCGGGTGCCAATATCCGGTTTGGCATGCACTTCTAAATGGCCGCCCAGCTGCTTACACAGCTGCTTGCACAGGAAGAAGGCGAGGCCGGATGCCTGACCAAAGCGATCCTGCGAGGTTTCGCCAAGGAACGGGAAATCGGTATTACCCAGTTCATCGACGGTTAAACCGGCACCGGTATCGACGATCTGAATCGTCAGACGATCGGGGCGCTCTGCCGGCGAGTCGATATCCAGCGTAATCTTGCCCCAGTTGGTGGTGGTCAGTGAATAGTGCAGCAGCGTGGTCAGTACCTTGCGAATGGCGCGCTGATCGCCAAAGCGCATTTCGTCGCTGCTCAGGCGGTTGCGCACCAGCAGCGTCAGCCCTTTACGGCGCGTCAGCGGCAGCATCTCTAATGCCACATCATCCAGCAATGTTTGCAGATTGAAAGAGGTGGCATCCGGCGTCCAGTCATGGGTTTCCAGCCGGTTCAGCAGCACAATATCCTCGACCAGACGATGCAGCGCCTGGGTTTCCTGCAATATGTCCAGCTGTGCGTCATCTTCACTGTGTATGCTGAGCTGCTGGATATGCTCCACCACATTACCCAGCGGACGATACAGCGCATGACCGAGATTCTGCAACAGCTGTTGCCGCATCTGATGGTTCTTATCCAGCACCTGTTGCGCTTTTTGCAGCTTTTTATTTACCAGCAGTTCACGGTCCTGGTCACGCATCATAAACAGCTGAGTATGCGGCGACACTACGCTGCGCGCATGGCGGATTTCATACACTTCATTATTGACCGTCGCCTGCAGCACGCCCTGATGCTGATCAGACATATTAATGATTTTTTGCAGGTTCAGATGCGGCAGCAGATGTTCGGCAATTTTATTGCTGATAATGGTGCGGTTAGTGGCAAAGTCATACACCAGCAGGCCGACCGGCAGACTGGCGACAATCTCTTCATTCAGCACCCGCAACGCATCAAGTTCGGCGCTCTGATTCTCACTCGGACGCAGCGACTGGTGTCGCAGCAGAAACAGTCCGGCCAGTGACATCAGCAGCAACAGCAGATTAGCCAGCAGTGGCCACATCAGATTACGTAAGGTATCGAACACCAGGCTGCTAATCGGCACGCGATACACCAGCTGCAGTGGGGTGCTGGTCAGCGAAGAGGCAATCTCGACATTCGGATTAACCAGCGAGATCCGGGTGTTCTGCGCATCATCATCACTTTGCGTGCCTTCGCTGGTGACAGTGCTGTCCTGTTTCAGCTGGAAATTTTCCAGCGGCATATTATGCGGGATCAGATCGTTTACCGGCAGATCAAACGCCACCACCGTCGCCAGATGGCCCGGCTGATTAAAGGTGGTACGCACGGTAAAATAGTTATCGTTCTGCCAGGTAAAGCGGCGCAGTGGCGAGAAGCTTTCGCGCTCGTCCAGCGCATTGGCCTGCTGCAACATCTCTGCACGGCGTGCATCAACAATACTGTTAATGGCGCTCTCTTTATAACGCGTGGCCATATCTTTTAACGGCAGCGTGGAGACCAGAATCAGGCTGTTGTCCTGACCATTAAGGAAATACATCGACCAGGTGCTGTTTTCCGCCCCCCACAACGTGTCGAGATAGTTGGACATGCGCAAGGTCATATCCAGCGTGCTGCTGTCGTGAGAACCAAAAATCAGCGCTTCAGTTTTACGGCGCGTCTTTTCCAGATAATAAACATCCTGGCGCAGCCGCGTCTCCTGCAAACTGTTTGGCGGCGTCCCGGCGGCGCTGGCCGCGAGATTTTCATAGATTTGCCAGGTGGCAAAACGATAAGTGTCGATGCGTTTTTGCATGCTGTGGGTGATATCGGACATCGCGTAGCGCTTTTCCGTCAGCCACGCGTTAACCGCGTTATGGATCATAAATCCTAACGCCAGCAGTAGCACCAAAATGAACATCACAAAGAAGCGCGTGACATTGCCTGAGGTGAGGGGAAACTTATATGGCACCATAGCTTAACGTGACACCCAAAATTATCGTGTAACCAGCCGGGCGCTGGCAGCAACAGCTAAAAGCAGTACCGCGATGGCTGTAAAGGCCGTCGTCAGGCTAAACCACTGGGAAACAAACCCGACCAGTGCCGGACCTGCCAGAATACCTGCATATCCGATGGTTGTCATGGCCGAAATCGCCAGGTTGACCGGCATCGCATCCTGTTTTCCGGCCGCGCTGAACAGGATCGGTACGGTATTCGATGCGCCAAGCCCCACCAGAAACAGCGCCACTAATGTCACTGTCACGTCGTTTACGCTGACCGCAAGGAAAATCCCGGCCGCAGCGCTCAGGCTGCCACAGAACAGAATCGTGGTGCTGCCGAAGCGACTGACGGTGCGATCGCCGGTCAGACGGCCAATGGTCATCGCGACGGAGAACACTGCATAGCCCAGACCGGCCTGCGATGCGGGCATGCCGCGGCTGTTAGTCAGGAACAGCGCGCTCCAGTCGAGAATCGCCCCTTCGGTAAGAAACAGAATAAAGCACAAGATGCCGAGGAACAGCACCCAGCCGCGCGGCAGCACCAGCAGCGGCGTATCAGGCTGATGCAGACGCTGGCTTAACAGATGCTTCTGACTGCTTAACAGCAGCAGAAAGATCAGTGCCGCCACCATCAGCACCGCATGCAACGGCATCAGGCCCGTCCACAGCAGGGCGCTGACCAGACCGGCGCCGGCGATGCCGCCGATACTAAAGAAGCCGTGGAAACCTGACATCATGGCGCGACCGGAGGCTTTTTCCACCTCGACCGCCTGAATATTCATCGCCACATCCAGTACGCCGATGGCGGCGCCAAAAATCATCAGCGTGATTGCCAGCGCAATTGACGTCGACAGCGTGGCCAGTAGCGGCAGCAGCAACATCACCGTCAGGCTGGCGAAGACAATCAGCGCCTTGCAGCCATACCTGGCCACTAACTTGCCGGTCAGCGGCATGGCGACCAGCGAGCCGAAGCCCAGCGACAGCAGCAACGCGCCCAGTGAGGCATCACTCAGGCCAATACGGATTTTTGCGTAGGGAACCAGCGGCGCCCAGGCGGACATGCCCAGCCCGGCAATAAAAAATATCACGCGGGTGGCCAGCTGCGTGGCGGGCGACTGTTGCCGCGGAATGACGGAGTCCGTACTGGTCATTAATATGCTTTTATTTTCAACTATTCAGGTGCTCTTTTTACCATATAAATGGCGCGTTTAGAATGTAAACAGTCGTAGTGAACCTTTTGCCACCCGCAGCCAGCAGGCATTTAATGTAAGCCAGAGAGTAATTAACCGATAAAAACGGCAGTGTTAACTTAATTCTCCGCACTAAGGCCAATTTCCAGATATTTCCTGGCAGGGGCATAAAGGTTCGTAAAACGAAAATAAGAGGTCAGCTATTGAAAACGTTTATTTTTAACCCTTTCCCGCGCTTCGCTTCTGCCGCTTAACTTTTCGCCACCCAGAGCATGCTCTGCTTGTGCGGGCAATCACAAATCCTTGTGAATTATATTCATTATTTTCCCCTGTAAATTATGTGGAATTTGGTATTTTTCACCATGGTTTCGCTCTGCCATCGGCGTTAAGTCATCGTCGCCAGCCTGATTAAAATCAAATCATTAGGTGTGTAGTTTATTATTTATTCAGAAATAATTGGAGCAATATGATAATTTTTTCTAAACTGTGAAATTAAATTAATTTATCGATAAGATAAATATTCATCACGACTTAGTGCCGCTTAATTGCTTATATCTGGATAATGAAAGAAAGAGGAAATAACACCTCATAGCACTGTTTAAGCCATTTGCACGACTTTTTTTGCTTTTTTTCGCTGATAAACACCAGGTCAATAAATATTCACGAAGGTGAAAGTTAATGATTTCGTAATCACCAGGATTCTGCAGATTTTCTGTAGTTTCTTGCGTGGCGTTTACCCAACTGGTGTGTAAGGGGTTACTTAGATGGCACAGCTCAATGAAGGCCGCGTCGATATTATCTCACGCGATAACGGAACGCTGATCTCCCAGGCGACTGGCGGCGCTAACCATACGGTAATGCTGACTGAGCCTAGCGTGGTGAAGATAAACGGCACTCGTGCGATGGTCGTGGAGTTTGAGCGGCAGGGAAACGATCTGATCCTGCACATGCGCGATGGAAGCGTTGTGCGTTACCAGCAGTTCTTCTTCGATGACGTCGATGGTTCACACAGTGAGCTGGTGTTCGATGACGGCGTCAACCCGCCTGAACATGCGCTGTTCCCGGTCACCACCGAGATGACTGATGCGACGACCGCGATGGCGATTACCCCAACGTACGAATCACTGGGTAACCTTGAACCGCTGTTGTTGGCCGATAACGAAATTTCCGGTGGTGTAATCACCGCCGCCGGTATCGGCGCGCTGGGCCTGGTTGGGCTGGGAGTCGCCGCAGCGGGTGGCGGAGGTGGTGGTGGCGGAGGTGGGGGCGACACAACGCCAACACCGGTTCAGCCAACGATTACCATCAATCCCTTTGCTGGTGACAATATTCTTGATGCCGGTGAAAAAGGCAGCAGCCAGACGATTTCCGGTACTACCACCAATGTTGAAGCGGGCCGTACGGTAACCATTACGCTCGGTGGCGTGACCTACACCACTACGGTAGCGGCCGATGGCAGCTGGAGCGTCGCGGTTCCTCCGGCCGCGTTACAGGCGCTGGCCAACGGCAGCACCACCATTGCTGTCAGCGTTACCGATGCTGCCGGTACTGCCGCCAGCGACACCCAGGCGATTACCGTCACCGGTCCGGTAGTGGAGGTTCCCACCATCACTATCGGCGCCTTTGCCGGTGATAATATTCTTGATGCCGATGAAAAAGGCAGCAGCCAGGCGATTTCCGGCACCACGACCAATGTTGAAGCCGGACGCACGGTCACCATTACGCTTGGTGGTGTGACCTATACCACCACCGTGGCGGCCAATGGCAGCTGGAGCGTCAACGTACCTTCCACCGCCTTGCAGGCGCTGGCCGAAGGCGCCACCACCATCAATGCCAGCGTCAGCAACAGCGCGGGCGCCACCGCCAGCGACAGCCAGGCGATTACGGTGACCGGTGGTGATAATGAGCAACCCACACTTACCCTGAATGATTTTGCTGGCGACAATGTGCTTGATGGCGCAGAGAAGCAAATCGATCAGTTGCTTAGCGGGACGACGACCAATGTCGAGGCAGGCCGAACCGTTACGATTACGCTGGGTGGTCAGACTTACAGCACGCTGGTGCAGGCTAACGGCAGCTGGAGTGTACTGGTGCCGTCAGCCGCGCTGGAAGCGCTGACGGCGGGAACCACCACTATCAGCGCCAGCGTCAGCAATGCTGCAGGCAATAGCGCCAGTGACAGCAGTGCTCTGGTGGTTCAGCCGGATACTGCAGGCAGTATTGCGCTGGAGCCGATTAGCGATGATGGCTATCTCGGCGCCGGGGAAGTGGCCGCCGGGTTAGTGATTAGCGGCACCACTACCGGTGTCACTGCGGGCAGCATCGTGACTGTCAGTTTCAACGGCAATAATTATACCGCCATCGTCAATGCCGATGGCAGCTGGAGCGCCACCATTCCTTCCCCGGCGCTGAGCGCACTGCCTGATGGTGTACTGACGGTCAGCGCCAGCGTCACCGACAGCAATGGCGATCTGATCAGCAACAGTGGTCAGCTCAATGTGCTGATCAATAGCTCACCGGACGCCACCATCGATCCGCCATTTGGCGGCGACGGCACGCTGAATGGCGATGAGGCCAGTAACGATCAGACCATCGGTGGCAATACCGGTGTGACCGGCCCCGGCCAGACGGTAGTGGTGACCATTGGCGGCAACGATTACAACGCGCCGGTGGCTAATGACGGCAGCTGGACCGTCACCATTCCGGCGCAAGACCTGGGTAACCTGCCGCAGGGCGGCGCTAACCCGATCATAGTGGTAGTTACCGATCCGGCGGGCAATACCAGCACCTCGACGACGCCACTGGTGGTGGATACCTTGCCACCGGCGCTGACCCCAGGTGTACCGATCTCTGGTGACGGCTATCTTAACCAGCAGGAGCAGGCTCAGCCGTTAATTATTGGCGGCAGCGGAGAAGCCAACGCCAGCATTGTGGTTACCCTTGCGGGGGTTAACTACCCGGCAACGGTGGACAGCACGGGTCAGTGGTCGGTCACTGTTCCTGCCAATACCCTTGCTGACGGCAGCTATACGGTGGCGATCACCGCAACCGACGGCGCAGGCAATACCACCACGGTTAACAGCCCGCTGACGGTCATTGCCGATCCGGCTAATTTCCCCACTATCACCCTTAATCCGTTTGCCGGCGACGGCATACTCGATGGCGCTGAACAGCAGACTGAGCAGTTTATTACCGGTACCACTGATGCGCCGCAGGGGCAGACCATTACCGTCACGCTGGGCAATACCAGCTATACCGGCATTGTCGAGTCGGATGGCAGCTGGTCGGTCAGCGTTCCCGCCAGCGCGCTGGCGGGGCTGAACAACGGCACGCAGAACTTCACCGTCAGCGTTAACGATGCGGCAGGCAACACCAGCACCAGTGATGGCAGTTTTGACGTCGATACCACTCTCGCCGCGATTGCGCTTGATCCACTGAGTGGCGACGGCTATCTCAATGCGCAGGAAGCGACCAGCGATCTGACCGTTAGCGGTACTTCAGGCAATGTGGCGGCGGGCAGTGTGGTCAGCTTTGTGATTGGCGCTACAACCTATACCGCGATTGTGCAGGCTGATGGCAGCTGGAGCACCACGGTTCCGTCTGCCGTTCTGGCTAATCTGCCCGATGGTCCGTTAACCATTACCGCCACCACGCCGGGCGCTAACGGCGCCACTATTACGGCGGACGGCACGCTGAATGTGGTGATCGCCAGTCAGCCTGCGGCCACTATCGATCCGCCATTTGGCGGTGACGGCGCGCTGAACGGCAACGAAGTCAGTACCGATCAGACTATCAGCGGTAATACCGGGGTGAATGCGCCCGGTCAGACGGTGCAGGTTACCCTCGGCGGCAATAATTACACCGCGCTGGTGGGCAGCGACGGCAACTGGTCAGTGACTATCCCGGCTACGGATCTGGGCGATCTGCCGCAGGGCAGCAACAATCCGCTGGTGGTGGCGGTTACTGATGCAGCAGGAAATACCAGCACCTCGACTACGCCGCTGTTGGTGGATACGGTGGCGCCAGCGCTGGGACTCGACGATCCGATTTCCGGTAACGGCTATCTGAATGCGCTGGAGCAGGGGCAGCCGTTAGTGATTGTGGGCAGCGGCGAAGCCGATACCAGCATTGTGGTTACGCTGAATGGGGTGGATTACCCGGCCACGGTCACCAGCGGCGGTCAGTGGACGGTAACCATTCCGGCGGCCGATCTGGCGAATATCGCCGATGGTAACTACAGCGTTGGTATTGTCGCCAGCGACGCGGCGGGCAATACCACCGCCACCAGCGCGCCGCTGGTGGTGGATACCCAGTCGCCTCCGCTGGCGCTGACTACGCCAATTTCCGGTGATGGTTATCTTAACCAGCAGGAGCAGGCCGAACCGTTAATTATTGCCGGCAGCGGTGAAGCGGGCGCGAATATCGTCGTCACCCTTGATGAGGTTGATTATCCTGCTACGGTGGACAGTGACGGCAAGTGGTCAGTCACCGTCCCGGCAAATACGCTGGGCGATGGCAGCTATAACGTGGCGATCACCACCACCGACGGTGCGGGTAATGCCACTACGGTTAACAGCCCGCTGACGGTTATTGCCAGCCCGGCTAATCAGCCGACCCTCACGGTCGATCCGCTGACTGGCGACGGGGTGCTGGATGGCGCAGAGCAGCAAACCGAACAGTTCCTTACCGGTACCACCACCAATGTACAGCACGGACAAGTGGTTACCGTTACGCTGGGTGGCGAGAGCTACACCGGCGTGGTGCAGGCCAGCGGTGCCTGGTCAGTCAGTATCCCGGCCAGCGCGCTGGAGGGGCTGACTAACGGCACGCAGAACTATACCGTCAGCGTCGACGATGCAGCGGGCAACAATGCCAGCGACACGGGCAGTTTTGTGGTGGATAACACCGTCGGCGCGATTGCGCTTGATCCCCTGAGTGGCGACGGCTATCTCAATGCGCTGGAGGCGGAAAGCGATCTGACCGTCAGCGGCACCTCAAGCAATGTGGCGGCGGGCAGTACCGTCAGCTTTGTGATTGGCACCACCACCTATACGGCGATTGTGCAGGCCAATGGCAGCTGGAGCACCACGGTTCCGTCCACTGTCCTGGCTAATCTGCCCGATGGTCCGTTAACCATTACCGCTACCACCCCGGGGGCAAACGGCGCCACGATCAGCGCGGACGGGACATTAAATGTGGCGATTAACGATCTGCCGCAGGCGAATATCGATACACCGTTTACTGACGCGATCCTGAGCGGCGATGAGTCGAGGAGCGATCAGACGCTGACCGGCAACACCGGCGCGACCGGTGACGGACAGACGGTGACGGTGACCATTGGCGGCGTCGATTACCCCGTGCAGGTGGCGACAGATGGCAGCTGGAGCCTGCTGGTGCCGTCGACCGCCTTGCAGAACCTGCCGGAAGGCCCGACTACCATCGTGGTGGCGGTCAGCGATGCGGCGGGTAACAGCAATACCTCAACCACCACGGTGCGGGTGGATACGCTGCCGCCAGCGCTGGATATTGAGCCAATTTCCGAAGATGGCCGGGTTAATGGCAGCGAACAGAATCAGCCGCTGCTGATTGAAGGTCATGCGGAAGCAGGATCGACAGTCATCGTTACCCTTGATGGCGTCGACTATCCGGCGACTATTGATGCCAGCGGCTACTGGACGGTCAATGTGCCGTCTGCGGTATTGCAGGGGCTGATTGATGGCACCTACCCGGTCAGCGTCACCGCCAGTGATAGCGCTGGCAATAGCACCACGCAACTTAGCAGCATTATTCTCAGTACCAGCGCCCCGGCCTTTACTCTCGCGCCAGTCGCCGGTGATGGCATGCTTAACAGTATTGAGCAGGGCGTGCCGCTGGAACTGAACGGCACCGGTACGCCGGGCGACAGCGTGCAGGTTACGCTGAATGGCAAAAGTTACAGCGCCATTGTCGATGGCAATAACAACTGGTCGGTCAATGTCCCGACCGGCGATCTGGCGGCGCTGAATAACGGCAGCAGCTACACCGTGGCGGTCACCGTCACCGATCCAGCAGGCAACAGCGCCTCGCAGCAAACCGGGCTGGTAATTGATACCAGCGCGCCGGTCGTCACACTTAATCCGGTTGCGGTTGATGGCATACTGAATGCCAGCGAACAGACGCAGCCGTTAATTGTCGGTGGCAACGGCACGGCGGGCGATACGATTACCGTCACCCTGAATCAGGTCGAATATAGTGTGGTTGTTGGCCAGAACGGTCAGTGGGAGGTGACAATTCCGGCGGCGGACCTGACGAACCTGCCCGGCGGCAATAACCCGCTGACGGTGGAGGCGCGCGATCCGGCGGGCAATACCAGCACGCAGAGCACCAACCTGCTGGTTGATACCGCCGCGCCAGCGCTGGAACTGAATCCGATTGCGGTTGACGGCACGGTAAATGCCAGCGAACAGGGGCAGCCGCTGCTGATCAGTGGTAGTGGCAGCGCCGGGGATATAATTAGCCTCACCCTTAATGGTGAGAACTACACCGCCACCGTTGGCAGTGATAACCAGTGGAGCGTCAGTGTTCCGGTTTCCGCGCTGGGGGCTATCGCCGATGGCACTTATCCGCTTACCGTGACCGCCACTAACGCCAGCGGCAACAGCAGCAGCACCAGCAGTAATCTGACCTTTGATACCGCTACACCAGCGTTAACCGTGGAGCCGGTATCCGATGGTTACCTCAATAATCAGGAGCGCGACGAAAACCTGACGATTAACGGCACCGGCGACGCTGGCGATAATGTCACGGTGACGCTGAATAATGTCGATTATCCGGCGGTGGTAAACAGTGACGGTAACTGGTCGGTGCAAATCCCGCCTGCGGTGCTGGCGTTGCTGCCGGATGGTCCTTATACCGTCAGCGTGACGGTAGTGGATGCGGTGGGTAACACCAATACCAGCACCAGCCCGTTAATCGTCGCCGCCGATCCGGCTAATCTGCCGACCATCAGTGTCGATCCGTTTACCGGTGATGGCCAGCTGAACGGCGCGGAGCAGGGCGAAAGTCAGATTCTGACCGGTACCACCACTAATGTGCAGGCCGGACAGCTGGTAACTGTGCTCCTTAACGGTGTGCCGTATACCGGCGAGGTAAAAGCCGGTGGCGCCTGGAGTGTCAATATCCCGGCCAGCGCTTTTGCCGGTCTGCAAAACAGTACGCAAACCTTTGATGTCAGCGTCAGTGACCTCGCCGGCAATCCTGCCACCGGCAGTGAAACCTTTACCGTCGATAACAGCTTCAGCGCACTGGCGATTGGCATTATCAGTGGCGATGATTACCTCAACGCCATTGAGGCGCAATCCGATCTTACCATCAGTGGCAGTTCAAATAATGTTGCCGAGGGCACGACCGTAACGGTTACGTTAAATAACATTGCGTACACCGGCACCGTTGATGCAGACGGCAAATGGAGCATCATCGTCCCGACCGCGGATTTGCAGGTGCTGCCGGATGGCCCGCTGACGGTTACCGCTACCAGCACTGACAGCAACAACAACCAGGTGACCAGCGAAAATACGCTAAATGTGGCGATCAATACGCTGCCGCAGCCGACGCTGGATACGCCGTTTGGTGATGGCGTGCTCAGTGCGGATGAAGCGCAGAATCCGCAGACGCTGAGCGGCACCACCGGCGTGATTGCCGATGGGCAGCAAGTGTTTGTCACCGTCGGCGGTGTGCAGTATGCGGCGCTGGTCGATGGCCAGGGTAACTGGACCGTCACTATCCCGCCCGCCACGCTGCAAAATCTGCCTGACGGCAACGCCAATGTGGTGGTAGTGGTGGTCAGCGATGTGGCTGGTAACAGCGATACCTTAACCACGCCGGTGGTGGTGGACAGCACGCCGCCGGATATTGCGCTTAACCCGGTCTCTGGCGACGGCATAATTAACGCCACTGAACAGGGCTTGCCGCTGGCGATCAGCGGCAGCACCGAAGCGGGTAGCACGGTGGTGGTGACCCTGAATGGCATCGCTTATCCGGCGATTGTGGCGGCCAGTGGCAGCTGGAGCGCCACGGTTCCGGCCAGCGCATTGCAGGCGCTGACCGACGGCAAATACGATATCAGCATCACTGCCACGGATGCGAATGGCAACAGCGCCACCGTGCTGACGCCGGTCACGCTGGATACCAGTGCGCCAGCCTTTACCGTCGCGGTTATTGCCGGTGACGGCACGCTGAATGCCAGCGAACAGGCACAACCGCTGGCGATCAATGGTACCGGCGTCGCCGGTGACAGCGTCAGTGTGATCCTGAATGGCAACAGCTATAGCGCCACCGTGGGGGCGGATGGCCAGTGGACTGTCAATGTTCCGGCGGCCGATCTGGCAACCCTGACGGATGGCGTTTATCCGGTTCGCATCACCGTCAGCGATGCCGCAGGTAACAGCACCACCCAGCAGGTCAGCCTGCCGGTAGATATTACCCCTCCGGCGCTGACGCTGAATCCGCCTTCCGGTGATGGCATTCTCAGCAGCGCAGAGCAGGGACAGCCGCTGCTGCTTAACGGTAGCGGAGAATCTGGCGATAACATCACCGTCAGCCTTAACGGTAAAAGCTATCAGGCGACAGTTGGCGTAAATGGCCAGTGGTCGCTGGAAGTGCCTGCCGTCGATCTGGCAGGGTTAAGCGAAGGGGCTAATCCGCTTAGCGTCACCACCCGCGACAGCGCAGGCAATATCACCACGGTACAAAGCAGCCTGACGCTGGATACCACTGCGCCAACACTGACGGTAGCGATTAATACCTTTGCCGGTAATGGCATTGTTGATGGCGCAGAGCGCGCGGTCGATCAGATTCTGAGTGGCACCACCAACGCAGAGGCCGGGCAAACGGTAACCGTGACGCTTAATGGCGTCAGCTATAGCGGTCTGGTGCTGGCGGGGGGCGCGTGGAATGTCACCATCCCGGCGGGGGCAATGGCTGGCTTAAACGATGGCAGCCAGACGCTGGCGGTCAGCGTCACAAACGCCGCCGGTAACAGCACCAGCGTTAGCGACAACTACACCATTAACACCAGCGGCAGCAGCCTGGCGATTGCGCCAGTCAGCGATGGTTATCTGAATGCCAGTGAACAAGGGGCAGCGCTAAGCATCAGCGGCCAGAGCACCAATGTCACTGCTGGCAGCATCGTGGTCGTCACGGTGAATGGGGTTGATTATAACGCAACGGTGAACGCCGATGGCAGCTGGACAGCAACGGTGCCAGCCGGTGCGCTGAGCCTGGTGGCCGACGGTCCGTTAGCGATCAGCGCAACGGTAAACGATGCGGCCGGTAATCCGGTTACCAGCACCAGCAGCGTAACGGTGCTGGCAGATACCCTGCCGACGGTAACCATTAATCCATCATTTGGTGATGGCTCGCTGAATGCCGATGATATCGCGGCGAACGGCACGCTGACCGGCAGCACCGGCGTTGCCGGTGAGGGTCAGACGGTTAGCGTTAACTTTGACGGTACGACTTACAACGGAACCGTAGCCAGCGACGGTAGCTGGACCATCTCCATTCCTGCTGCGGCGTTGCAGGAGCTGCAACAGGGCACCACCAGCTTTACCGTTACCGTCGGCGATGTAGCGGGTAATACCGCGACCGGCAACGGCAGCGTGCTGGTGGATACGCTGCCGCCAGCTCTGCTGGTGGGGGTGCTGTCCGGTGATGGCGTGGTTAATGCCACCGAACTGGGCCAGCCGCTGGCAGTCAGCGGCACCGGTGAAAATGGCGCGACTATTGTCGTCAGCTTTGCTGGCACGCCATATACCACTACGGTAGACACCAACGGTAGCTGGACGCTTAATATCCCGGCTGATGCCCTGAGCGGTCTGACTAACGGCAGTTACGATCTGACGGTGACCGCTACCGACAGCGCGGGCAACAGCACGCAGCAGCCAGCCTCGTTTACGGTGAAAGCCGACGCGGCCTCGTTGCCGACCATCAGCTTTGACGCCTTTGCCGGGAATAATGTGGTGGATGGCGCCGAGCAGCAAACGGCGCAGACTCTCTCGGGGGTTACTACTAACGTTGAAGCGGGTCAGACGGTGACCATTACTCTTGATGGCGCTATCTATACCGCGATTGTGCAGCCGAGCGGCGCGTGGAGCATAGCGATTCCGGCGTCCGCTTTACAGGATCTGGCTAATGGCGACAACAGCCTGGTAGTGGCAGTCAGTGATGCTGCAGGTAACAGTATCAGCAACACTCTCGACTTTAGCGTAAACAATGCGCTGTCCGGACTGGCCGTCGATCCAGTCAGCGGCGATGGCTATCTGAATGCCACGGAAGCCGGGCAGGATCTGCTGATCAGCGGGACTTCACAAAATGTGGCGACCGGCAGTACGGTAACCATCGAGTTTAATAATCAGACCTTTACCGCTGAAGTGGGCGCCAATGGCGTCTGGAGCGTGGCGATCCCACCGGCCGCGCTGGCAGGTCTGACGGATGGCCCGACGACCGTCAACGTCAGCGCTACCGATGCGGCGGGTAATCCGGTATCCAGTGATGCCACCCTGAATGTGCAGATTAATGAACTGCCAGATGCCACCATTCTGCCGCCATTTGGCGACAGCATCCTGAATGCGGCGGAAGCGGGCAGCACGCAGACCCTGCGTGGCAGCACCGGCAAAGCGGGGGACGGTCAGCAGGTCAGCGTCAATATTAACGGTGTTGACTACAACGGGCTGGTAGACAGCGATGGCAACTGGACGGTCAGTCTGTCACCGACGGTGCTACAGACACTGGGCGCAGGCAGTATGGTGGTGACGGTCACTGACGCTGCGGGTAACCAGGATCAGGTCAGCGCGCCGTTTAGTGTCGATCTTATTCCACCAACCTTAACCATCGATACCATTGCCGGTGATGGCCGGGTCAATGCAGCGGAATCGGTGGCGGCGATCGCCATCTCCGGCACCACCACTGCACAGGCGGGGCAGATTGTTACCATTACCCTTAATGGACAAAGCTATACCGCCACCGTTAATGCCAGCGGTGTCTGGTCACTGGATCTGCCTGCTGGCGCGCTGGCCGGGATCAGTAATGGCAGTTATACCCTGACTGCGACGGTCACTGATGCGGCGGGCAATCCGACCAGCAGCAGCAGTGCGGTGACGGTGGAAACCGCCGCGCTGGTGCCAACCTTCAATACGCCATTTACTGATGGCTATCTGAACAGTGCTGAAGCTCAGCAGCCGCAGACGCTGACTGGCACCACCGGCGCTAGCGGCGCCGGACAATCGGTGGTGGTGAATATTGGCGGCACTGATTACAACGCGCAGGTAGATGCCAGCGGTAACTGGTCACTGGTGTTGCAGCCAGCCACGCTACAGGATCTGAGCAGCGGCAATCTGCCGATTGTGGTGACGGTAACCGATGGGTCCGGCAATCAGGGGGTGATCGACAGCACCGCCAGTGTGGATTTCCAGGCGCCGACGCTGACTATCAGCACCATTGCTGGCGATAATATTATTAATGCCGCCGAGTACCAGCAGGTAGTGGCAGTCAGCGGTACTGCCTCGGTAACTGAGGCGGGTCAGCAGGTGACCGTGACCTTTAATGGCGTCAGCTATCAGACGCTGGTGCAGAGTGACGGCAGCTGGAGCGTCAACCTGCCAGCGGGTGCGTTGCAGGGGCTGGCGGATGGCAGCTATCCGGTTAGCGCCGAACTCAGTGATAAAGCGCTGAACAGCACCAGCGTGACGCAGAACATCACCATTGATGCCAGCCCGGCAACTTTGCCAACGCTGACCATCAGCGCGGTGTCTGGCGATAACTATATTAATCAGGCTGAGGCTGGTCAGGTGCTGGCGATCTCGGGCACCAGCACCAATCTGGAAGCGGGTCGTACGGTGAGCGTGGTGCTGAATGGCAAAACCTATACCGCGACGGTCGACGCCAGCGGCGGCTGGAGCACCAATGTACCGGCCGCCGATGCAGGCGCGCTGGCCGACGGTGCGCAAACCATTACCGCCTCAGCCACCGACACCGCAGGCAATCCGGCCAGCAATACCCATAACGTTACGGTGATTGCGGCGGCGGCGGACCAGCCAACGCTGAACTTTAATCCGGTCAGCGGCGATGACATTATCAATGCCCAGGAATCCAACAGTAATCTGATTATCAGCGGCACCAGTCAGCGTATACCCGCTGGCGGCAACGTGCTGGTGACGCTGGATGGTAAAACATACAACGCCACGGTGGATGCTAACGGCAACTGGAGCACCACTGTGCCGGCTGCCGATGTGCGCGCACTGGATCAGGGCAGCAATACCGTCACCGCCAGTTCGGCCG
Source organism: Winslowiella toletana (assembly GCF_017875465.1). NCBI lineage: Bacteria > Pseudomonadati > Pseudomonadota > Gammaproteobacteria > Enterobacterales > Erwiniaceae > Winslowiella > Winslowiella toletana. The sequence continues at coordinate 841,438 of NZ_JAGGMQ010000001.1, read as the reverse complement.
ATGTCGCCGGTAACCCGGCTAACGCCAGCCACAACTTTACCGTTGATACGGTCGAGCCGTTGCTGAGCGTCACGCTGGATGCGGGTGATGTGCTGAATCTGGCGGAAGCGCTGGCCGGACTGCTGGTCAGCGGCCAGACCGAAGCGGGATTAACCGTCACGGTCACGCTGAACAATAAAGAGTACAGCGCCACGGCGGACGTTAATGGCGCCTGGAGCCTGACCATTCCATCCGGCGACCTGCTGTTATTGCAGGATGGCGAGCTGGGGGTTGGCGTATCGGTTACTGACCGTGCGGGCAATACCAGCACCGACGTGGTCAATCTTGATGTGCTGATTAATGCGCTGCCAGTGCTGAATATTACCACTCCGTTTGTCGATGGCCTGTTAAACGCGGCGGAATCGCTGGTGGCACAGACCATCACTGGCACATCCAGCAATCTTGCGGTGGGTACTGCGGTGGTGGTCACCATTGGCGGACTGACCTTTAATGGCACGGTCACTGCGAATAACGTCTGGAGTGTCAATATCCCGGCGGGCAGTCTGGCGGGACTGAGCGATGGCCAGCTACAGGTTGAAGTCAGTGCGGTTGACACTGCCGGTAACCCGGCGACCGCCACGGTCAGCGCCGATGTGCTGATCAATACCTTGCCGGATGCCACCATTCTGACGCCATTTGTTGACGGCTTACTGAATGCGGCGGAAGCAGGCGTTAATCAGCTGATCAGCGGCACTACCGGGATCACGGGTAGCGGCCAGACGGTGACGCTGAAAATTGATAACACCACCTTTACCACCACCGTCGATCAAAATGGCAACTGGAGCGCCACCCTGACGCCAACGCAGCTGGCGGCGCTGGGCAACGGCACCCATACCATTGACGTCACCGTAACTGACCGCGCGCAGAACAGCGACAGTACGACGCTCGGCTTCAACGCCATTATCACCGGTCTGCCGCAGCCAACGCTGGCGACGCCGTTTGTTGATGGTTTCCTGAATGCAGCGGAAGCGGCAGTTAATGGAGCACTGACCGGCACCACCGGTATCACCGGTGCGCAAACCGTGAAGGTTACGCTAAACGGCACCACCTATGACGCCACCGTGGATGCCACGACCGGCGCGTGGAATTTGCCGCTGAGCAGCGGTCTGTTGCAGAGCCTGCAGGATGGCAATCTGCCGATCAGCGTGGTGGTAACCGATGCGGCTGGTAATGTCGGCAACACCAGTGGTTCGCTGACAGTAGCGGTAAATAGTCTGCCCAATGCGACCATCAATCTGCCATTTGGCGATGGCGCACTGAATATTGACGAGGCCGCAGTCAGTCAGCTGATTAGCGGTAAAACCGGCGTGGTGGGCGCGGGTCAAAGCGTCAGCGTACTGATTAGCGGCTTTAATGGTGATAATCCGCTCAACGCCACGGTTGATGCTAATGGCAACTGGTCGTTGTCGCTTACGCCAACCCAGCTGGCGACACTGGCGAATGGTACACACAGCATTACCGTGACCGCCAGAGACGCCGCAGGCAACAGTGATGTGGAGACGCTGAATGTCACCACTGCGCTGACCCTGCCGGAACCGGTGATCAATACGCCGTTTATTGATGGCGTACTGAATATCACTGAAGCGGGAGCGGCGGTGACCTTAACCGGCAGAACCGGGGTGGATGGACTTAATCAGGGCGTACAGCTGAAAATCGATGTTAACGGTATCAGCTATACCGGCACCGTCGATGCCAGTGGTAACTGGTCGGTGAATATTCCGGCCGGGGCATTAAGTGGATTAACCAACGGAACCCACACTATCAACGTGACGGTCACCGACAGTGCCGGTAATACCAACAGCGAGAGCCTGAACTTTACCGCCTCACTGACGGCGCCGGTGCCGACGCTGAATCTGCCGTTTACCGACGGTTACCTTAACGCCGCCGAAGCGCTGGCAGGAGGCGTGTTAAGTGGTAAAACCGGCGTCACCGGCGCGGGTCAGTCCGTCAGTGTCACCATTGCCGGTACCACCTATACCGGCGCTACCGTTGACAATAACGGTAACTGGACGCTGAATGTCGGCAGCGGCGTGCTCTCTGCGCTGGGCCAGGGTACGGCCAGCGTGGCGGTGCAGGCTACCGACAGCGCGGGTAACGTCGGCGCGATTAATGGCAGCTTTACGGTGGATACGCAAGTACCGACCATCACCATTACGCCATTTACCGGCGATAACGCGCTGACTTATCTGGAAAGTTTAACCACTCAGACCCTGGGCGGCACCACGACCGGCGCGAGCATCGGCTCGGTAGTGACGGTAACCATTGGCACTGCAACCCTGAGCGGAGTGGTGCAGGCGAATGGCAGCTGGACGGTGAATGTTACGCCGGCGGCGATGCTGCAGCTGGGTACCACCAGCGGCACCATCAGCGCCTCGGTCAGTGATATCGCCGGTAACGTCGGTAATTCCAGCGCGACGGTGACGGTCGATCTGACGCCGCCGCCAGCACCGCTGGTTACGCTGACGCCAGTTGGCGGCGACAATATCATCAATGTGGCCGATGGCACCGGTAATGTGACGCTGGCAGGGACCTACGGCAATATCGGTACCGCGGGCGGCACCGTCACCGTAACCATCAATGGTGCGCTGGCCGGTACAGCCGTGGTTTCCACTGATGATGGCAGCTGGAGCATCAGCGTGCCAAATACCAGCTTTATTGACGGCAATGCGGTGGTCAGTGTTACCGCCAGCGGGCTGGATGGCTCCGCCACCAGCAACTCAACCGTGGTGGTGGATCGCGTGCCGCCAGTGCTGACCATTGGCGCTTTCACCGGCGATAATGTGCTGAATGGCAGTGAAGCCACCGCCACGCAGACCATTAATGGCACCGCCTCGCTGAGTGAAGCAGGGCGCACGGTGAGTGTCACTTTAAACGGCAAAACCTACACTGCCGTGGTGCAGGCCAACGGTAGCTGGTCGGCTGCAGTACCGGCGGCTGATTTGCAGGCGCTGGGACAGGGGGCGCAGACCATCAGCGCCACCCTGAGTGATGCGGCGGGCAATCCCGGCACCGCGACCCATGCGATTACTGTCGATACTGGCGCACCGCTGCTGCAGGTGGATGCATTGCTTGGCGATAACGTGCTGAATGCGGCCGATATTCTGTTAACTCAGACTTTAACCGGCCGTGCGACTGGCGCCGAAGGGCAGACCATCGGCCTCTATCTTGGTGACGGCGCGCCAATTGCCACCGCAGTGGTCAATGCCAATGGCACTTTCTCGATTGACCTGACACCGCAAGTGCTTGGCTCACTGACAGACGGCGCGCTGGTATTTGGCGTGCGGGTCAGTGATGCGGCCGGTAACCAGACGGACGCGACGTTAACCGTTAATAAAGTGGTTAACAGCGCGCTGAATCTGGTGGTGGATACGCTGTTCGGCGACGGCTTCCTTAATGCCGCCGATACCGCAGTCGCGCAAACGATCAGCGGCATCACCACCTCTGCCGGGGTCGGCGCTACTGTGGCGCTGACCATTGGCGGCACCACGCTTACCGCAGCGGTGGGGCAGGATGGTAAGTGGGCGATTGTTGTACCGCCAACGCTGCTGGATGTGTTTAACGATGGCAATATCGCACTCCAGCTGACGCTAACCGATGCCTACGGCAACACCAGTACTGTCGATAAAACCTTTACCGCGATTGTTGATAACCTGCCGCAGATCGGCGCGCTGACCGGCCTGTTTGGCGGTGATAATCTGCTGAATATTGTCGAATCCACCGTGGAACAGACCGTGAAAGGGGTAGTGACGGCGGCGACCGGCTCAACGGTCACCGTAACCCTGGGCAGTAAATCCTACGCGGCGACGGTCAATGCGCTGGGTGAATGGAGTATCAAAATTCCGCCGCTGGATCTCGGCGCACTGACCGATGGCACCCTCGCGCTGGGGGTGAAAGTGGTGGATCCGGCCGGTAATACCACCTCGACCTCGGTTGATGTCGGCATCTTTACCGCGCAGCCTTCTATTACCCTCAGCCCGATCTTTGGCGATGGCATTCTGAATATTGCCGACCTTGCCACCGGTCAGATTATTAGCGGTGTGGTGAATAATGTGGCTGCGGGCAGCACCATTACGCTGGGCATTGGCGGCAATACGGTGACGGCGGAGGTCGGTGCCAATGGCGCCTTTAGCGCTACCGTCTCGCCGGATATTCTCGGCACTTTAACCAGCGGCAATTTAACCATCTCCGCCAGCGTGACCGATGCAGCGGGCAATACCGCGTCCGCTTCACAGGGACTGGTGGTTGACGTTATCCGTCCGGTGGTGAACCTTGCCACACTGTTTGGCGACGGACTGCTGAATGCGGCTGATGCGCTGTTAACCCAGACCATCACCGGTACGGTCAGCGGTGCGGAAGCCGGTTCCCGGGTAGTGGTGACCATCGGTGGGCAACAGTTTGTTACCGCCACCACCGGTAATAGCTTCAGCCTGGCGCTGACGCCAGCGATTCTGCAGGGATTACTGGATGGCAACCTGACGGTGGGTGTGGCGGTAACCGATAGCGCCGGAAATACCGGTAGCGCGACGGCCGGCGCCATCGTCGGTATTCATAATCTGCCGGTGATTACGCTTAATCCGCTGTTTGGCGACGGCATTCTGAATCTGGTGGAATCACTGGTAACTCAGACGATTACCGGTACGGTGACCAATGCGGCTGGCTCGACAGTAAGAATCAATATCGGTAATTCCACCGTCACCGCCCAGGTCGGTAGCGACGGTAAATTTAGTGCGACGGTAGCGCCCGATATTCTCGGTACGCTGCTGAACGGTAACCTGACCGTCGGTGTTTCCGTGACTGACGCGGTAGGCAATACCACCGGTGTCAGTGCTGGCGTACAGGTGGGTATCAGTAATCCACCGACCCTGACGCTGAATACCGTATTTGGCGATGGCGTACTGAGCGCCGCCGATCTGAACTCGACGCAAACCATCAGCGGCAGCAGCAGTAATCTGGCGGTTGGTTCAACGGTCAGCGTGACGCTTGGCGGCAAAAGCTACAGCGCCCTGGTGGCCAGCGGTGGCGCCTGGTCAGTCAGCGTGTCTAAAGCGGATCTCGCGTTACTGAGCAACGGTAATCTGACGGTAAATGCTTCGGCCACCGATGCTTACGGCAATGTGGCGACGAAGAGTGGTTCCGTCAGTGTGATTACCAATACGCCGCCAACGGTCAGTATCAGCGCGGTATTTGGCGATGGCCTGCTGAATGCTACGGATGCGCAGAGTGCGCAGACCATTACCGGTACCACCACCAATGCTGAAGGGTCGACGGTGACGGTGAAAGTCGGCAGCTCGTTAACTCTGACGGGGACGGTCGCTGCGAATGGTACCTGGAGCGTCAGTGTGCCGTCCGCCAGCCTGATTGCGCTGGCTGATGGTACGCAAAACGTCACGGCTACGGTGACCAATGCCGCAGGTAACAGCGGCAGTGGCAGCAGCAGCGCCAGTGTGATTACGCATAGTCTGCCATCGGTCGCGCTGGGCGTGCTGTTCACCGACGGCTATCTGAATCTGTCAGAAGCCTCTGCCACTGAAACCATCACCGGGACGTCGACCAATGCGGTCGGCAGCCGGGTATCGGTTGATGTGGCGGGCACGGTGTACACCACCACGGTGCTGGCAAATGGCACCTGGAGCGTCAACGTGCCATCTTCGACACTGCGCGGCATCTCTGATGGCAGCCACACGGTACTGGTGACGCTGACCGACCCGGTAGGTAACACATCGGTGGCGGGCAGCAGCTTTACCGCGAAAACCCACGATCTGCCGGTTGTCGGCGTCGATCCGGTGCTTGCGCTGGTTAATGTGCTGCTGAATGGTCTGACAGTTTCCGGCGGCACACTGAATCTGGCGCAGGGTACGCGCGTTAATGTGACCCTGAATGGTTCAACCATGCAGGCCACCACTGATGCGCTGGGCCGCTACAGCGTTAAATTCGCTGGCGGACTGTTAACCGCGCTGAATCTGAATTCGATTGTCACGGTGACGGCAGTTGACGTCGCGGGTAACCCGGCATCGACCACTACCACCCTGTTGCTGGGTTCATTGTTGCCGGTTGCCACAGCGGCAACCTCATCGCTGGCGCTGTTCTCGGTGGCGGCCGATGATGCGACCTCGGTCGATACACATGCGTTAGCCGCCACCGCGGCCAGCCATGAGGAAACCGCTAAAGCGAGCAGCAGCACCGAAACCTCGGCTACCACCACGGTTGAGTCGACGCTAACCACCGATGCGGATAGCGCAACCAGCGCGGCAACGGCCACCAGTAGTGAAAGCACCACTGCCACTACAGATGAAACGGCCAGCACGGCGGCTGATGACAGCAGTTATACCATCGGCGGCGTGGTGATTACGCTGGCGGATGGCACCACCCATGAGGGGGCAACGGTCACCGGTAGTCTGGGTGATGATACCGTCACCGTTAATAACCTTAACTTCGAGCATATCGATGGCGGGGCGGGTACCGATACGCTGGTGCTGGGCGGTGAGCATATGGCGCTCGATCTGACGGCGCTGGGTCTGAAAGTGGAGCATATCGAAGTGCTGGATCTCGGCGCATCGGGCACCAACAGCGTCAAGCTGGATCTGAATGAAGCGTTGAAACTGACGGATACGCAAAATGAGGATCTGCTGATTAAAGGTGCGGATGGCAGCCAGGTGACCCTGAGCAATACCGATGGCGGCGTATGGGCGACGGTAGGTCAGCGTACCGTCGATGGTCAGGTATTTGATGTTTATCACAATTCAGCCCTGACCAGCGATAACAGCCTTGGTGATGTGCTGGTGCAACATAATCTGCAGGTGCATGTCGTCTGATGGATTAATGCAGTACTTAACAGGGTCACGCCAGGCGTGGCCCTTTTTTTTCTCACCAACGGTAAATTTGATGAATCTGGTTTAACTGTTTGCGCCATATGAAAAAAAAAGCGTGGCAGTTAATAAACAGTAACCCGCTAAAACTGGTTAATACGCCTGATTTAAACGGTACTGGCTGAATTTTAGCGGAAAAGCGCCCGTTTTTAGCCTGTGGCGGGCGACTCTGTGCTGCCGGAGTGCGGGTGATATCAAAATAACAGGCTGTTTGGACAGGAAAAATTGGCCAAACTGTTCTATTAATTTAATGGTAGTGAAAATTTCCCGGGACAGGGAAACAACGCTGAAAAGTTAATTTAATTTATCGAATGGATGCGTTTGATACTTTGCTAACCGTCCGTAATGGACTTATCGCTGTATAAGGAACCAGGCATGATGCAAACCTCGCTGCTCCCCATTTTTGCTGAGACGGGCTATACCGTTAACAGCCGACAACAAACGCTAAAGCTGTGGTGTTAATCATGAACAGAGTGTTGGTTTCGTTGTGTGTTGGCGCGTTTTGCAGCCTGTCGACACAGTATGCCGTTGCGGCGGCAGAACCCAAGGCAGAATTTAACTGGCGAGCGGCGCCCACCGAGGAGCAAATTGCCACCCTGACATTGCGCGAGGCGATTTTGCGCGCCTTTGCGCGCAACCCTAAAATTGCCGAAGCCGCTGCGCAGATCCGCGTCGGTGAGGCCGATCTGGATGCGGCAAAAAGCGCCTGGTATCCACAAATTTCGCTGCAGGCCAGCGGCGGACGCTCCAACCAGACCGACTCGGCGGGCAGCCTGAATAATAATGCCTCCGGGGGGCTGACGCTCAGCCAGCTGCTGTATGACTTTGGCCGTACCGGCGGGGCGATCGATGAACAGCATGCATTATCTGATGCTTATCGCTTTGGTCTGTACGACACCATGACCACCGTGGCGCAGGATACCCTGCAGGCCTATCTCGAGGTGAAGCGCTATCAGGCTTTGACACTCGCCTCGCGCAGCAATATCGCCTCACTGGAACATGTGCGCGATATTGCCCAGATGCGCGCCGATGCCGGACTCAGTTCGCAATCCGATGTATTGCAGGCGGGAACCCGTATCGCCGGGATGCGCGCCACACTGGAACAGTATCGTGCGCAGCAGCGCTCGGCGCAGGCGCAGCTGACGGTGCTGACCGGGGTGGTTTCGGACAATCTGCCGGAACTGCCGCAAAGCCTGCTGCAACAGCAGGTCACGCTGGACAAAATTGCCTACGAAAAAAGCGCCGCAGTGCGCAGTGCGCAGGCCAAACAGGAAGCGGCCAGCGATCGTGTCCGTCAGGCGCAGTCCAACCACTGGCCCACCATCAAAGTTGAGGCGGGGCGCACCCGCTATGAAAACGACAACCGCTCTTACTGGGACGATCAGCTGCAGTTACGGGTTGAAGCGCCGATCTATCAGGGCGGTTTAGTTAACGCCAAAACGCGTTCGGCGCAAGGCGAACGCGAAGCCGCACTGGCGGCGATTGAACAGTCAAAGCTGGATATCAACCAGCGGGCATCCACCGCGTATGCCGATATGATTGGCGCCCAGCAGCGTCAGCAGGCGGGGGAGGATCAGCTGGCCAGCGCCGATCATACCCGCTCGGTCTATGCCGATGAATACAAACTGAATAAACGCAGCCTGAACGATCTGCTTAGCGTCGAACAGGATGTCTTCCAGGCCGACAGTATGCGCACTGTAGCGCTCTATGACGGCTGGGACGCCACCGTACGCTATGCCGCGGCGGTAGACAATCTGCTCGATATTATGGGGATCGATCGCGAAGCGAACAGCGGGCAAACCCTGCCTGCGTTGTAATGGTTCACCTGCGTACCACGAATAAAAGGCAGTAATGATGACGACACAAACCGCAAGCACCGAAAACTGGATTGAGGCGATGCTGCGCGTAGCCGCCCGCTTTGGTAAACCGGCCGAAGGTCACACCCTGCGCCAGCAGATGCGCTGGTTTGAGCATCTGAGCGCCAGCCAGCAGCTGGAACGACTGGCGGGCCTGCTTGGTCTGCACCTGACGATGATGCCGCGCGATAAAATTCGCTGGCGTCAGGAAGTGACGCCGGTGGTGCTGATTCTGGAAAACGGCAGCGTGGCGGTGGTCGAAGCCATTGATGCGGAAGGCAATGCGCGTTACTGGATCAGCGACGGCGGCGATGTGGTGCGCGAAACCGAACTGGCGCTGCTGCTGGCGCAGAGTAAGGAGCAGGTGGCGATTATTGGTGTCGCGGCGCGCGGGCGTGATGCGCGTATCGACGAATTTGTGCAGCCCTATAAAAAGCACTGGTTCTGGCATAACTTTCGCGGCATGGGACGGCGTATTGCCGAGATCTCACTGGCGTCTATCGTCGGTAATGTGCTGGCGCTGGCCGGTATTCTGTTTTCGATGCAGGTCTATGACCGGGTGATCCCGGCGCAGTCGGAATCGACGCTGTGGGTGCTGTTTGTCGGCGTGCTGATTGCGGCGGCGATTGAATACCTGATCCGCCTGATGCGTACCCAGGTGTCGGATGTGATGGGTAAGCGCATCGATTTAAAAGTGTCGTCAATGCTGTTTGCCCGCGCGATGAATATTCGCAACGAGGCGCGACCGAAATCCACCGGTTCCTTTATCTCGCAGCTACGTGAAATCGACCAGGTACGTGAACTGCTGACCTCCACCACCGTCGGGGCGGCGGCGGATATGCCGTTTGTGATCCTGTTCCTGTTTATTATGGCGTTTATCGGCGGCCCGCTGGTGATTATTCCGCTGCTGGCCATCCCGTTAATCGTGATCCCCGGCCTGCTGTTGCAGATCCCGATGGCTAAGCTGGCGAAAGAGGGGATGCGCGAAGGGGCGCTGCGTAATGCGGTGCTGGTGGAAACCATTGAAGGGATTGAAGATATCAAAGCGTTGCAGGCTGAGCCTTACTTCCAGCGCCAGTGGGAGCAGACGCACGAAGTCAGCGCGGCGATAGGGATGAAACAGCGGCTGTGGGGCGCGCGCCTTACCGGCTGGGCATCATCGGTGCAGCAGCTGACTTATGCCGGCATGCTGGTGTTCGGCACCTATCTGGTGCTGAGTGGCGATATCACCACCGGGACGTTGGTGGCCAGCAGCCTGTTGTCATCACGGACGATTGCACCGCTGATGCAGCTTACGATGGTGTTCTCGCGCTGGCAACATGCGAAAAGCGCGATGAACGGTCTTGATGAGCTGTTAAAACGTCCGCTGGATCAGCCGGAAGAGGGCGAAGTTGCCCACTGCCCAACCCTGACCGGCCACTACGATCTGCGCAATGTGCAGTACACCTATGATGAAGAGAACGTGAAAAACGTGCTCAATGTGGCGAAGCTGCAAATTAAGCCGGGTGAACGTATCGCCCTGCTCGGCAAGGTGGGAGCCGGCAAATCAACGCTGCTGAAACTGCTGGCCGGTCAGGCCAGCGCCACCCAGGGCAAAGTGGTGGTGGATGGCGTGGATATTGGCCGGATTGATCCGGTGGATTTGCGTCGCCAGCTGGGCTGGTTATCGCAGGATTCGCGCTTATTCTTTGGCACCCTGCGGCAGAACCTGATGCTGGGCAATCCGCATGCCAGCGAGCAGGAGATGTTGCAGGCGCTGCGCATCAGCGGCGCGCTGAGTCTGGTGCAGCAGGATGCCGCCAGTCTTGACCGCATTATTAATGAGGGCGGGCGCGGGCTGTCCGGCGGGCAGCGGCAGATGGTGATGTTAAGCCGCATGATCCTGCGTCAGCCGCAGGTGGTGTTGATGGATGAGCCGACCGCGTCAATGGATGAGCAGCTGGAAGAGCATGTGATTCGTCAGATGCAGGGCTGGCTTTCCGGACGCACGCTGGTGCTGGTTACCCACCGTCCGGCGCTGCTGAAGCTGGTTGACCGTATTGTGGTGATGGATAACGGGCGGATTATTGCCGACGGTCCGCGCGATGAGATTCTGCGTGCGGTCACCCCAACTAATCCCGGCGCCACCAGGGCGGGAGATGCCGCATGAGCCTGATTCTGATTGACCGCGATCTAAAGCGAAATGAAAAACGCACTTCGGCGATTATCTGGATTTCGACCGCCGCGCTGGTGCTGTTTCTGGTCTGGGCGCACTTCGCCATCCTCGATGAAGTGACAGTGGGCACCGGTAAAGTGACGCCTTCCACCCGCGCGCAGGTGATTGAAAGTCTCGATGGCGGTATTGTGGAACAACTGAATGTGCATGAAGGGGATATTGTCGAGAAGGGCCAGGTTCTTGGACGACTGGATCCGACCCGTTTTCAGTCCAACTTTGGCGAAGCGCAATCCAAAGCGCGCACTTTACGCGCCTCAGCTGAGCGCCTGCGTTCAGAACTTACCGGCGCGCCGTTGCAGTTTAGTGCTGAAACCCTGCAGGAGCCGGAGCTGGTGGCGCGCGAAACACAGCTCTATCAGTCACGTCGCCGTAATCTGACAGAGACCGTCAGAAATCTGCAGCAGTCGATGAAACTGGTGCAGGATGAGTTGCGGATGACGCAGCCGCTGGTCGCCAAAGGAGCGGCCGGACAGGTTGAGGTGATTCGGTTGCAGCGCCAGGTGGCAGAACTGCGCGGTAAAATCGATGAAGCGACCAATGACTATGCGGTGCGCGCGCGTGAAGAGCAGGTGAAGAATAACGCCGATCTTGATGCGCAATTGCAGGTGCTGACCGGTAAGCAGGATCAGCTGAATCACGCGGTGCTCTATTCGCCGGTGCGCGGAATTGTGAAAGATATTCAGGTTACCACCGTCGGCGGCGTACTCCAGCCGGGCGGCAAGCTGATGGAAATTGTGCCGCTGGAGGATCAGCTGCTGATTGAAACCCGCATCAACCCACGCGATATCGCCTATATCCGGCCAGGACTGCCGGCGACAGTGAAAATTACCGCTTATGACTCCTCAATCTACGGCAATCTGACGGGCGATGTGGAGAGTGTCTCACCGGACACCCTGCAGGATGAGGTGAAGCGTGATCAATACTACTATCGCATCTATGTACGCACACAAAAGGCCGAATTAACCAATCGCGCCGGACGCACCTTCCCGATAGTGCCCGGTATGGTCGCCAGTGTTGAAATTAAAACTGGTCAGAAATCAGTGATGGATTATCTGATTAAGCCGCTGAATAAAGTTAAAGAATCAATGCGCGAACGCTAGGAAATAGCGCCAGCAATAATTAAGACGTCGATTATTTCCACAAAATAAATAAGTGGAAATAATTGCCGCTTATAAATGAGCATTGCGTGCTAAAAGATGCAAATAATGCGCTAATAAAGAGCGGTTATTTTTCGCGTGTAAAACAGGTTTACGTTTAATGACGATCAGATAATCAGCGGAAAACGGGCAAAAAAAATGCCGAACAAATAACGTTCGGCGGGAAATAACGGTATAACATCTCATTCGGGGTGAATGAAGGTAATAATCAAATAAAATGATGATAGCGGGTACATTCTATAACCTGATGGCAGATTATTTTTATCATTCAGTGCTTAAAATGTAATTTTATGTAATTCAATGATTTATAAGGTTTAATATATTTTGGTGCATTAAGTGCTATATTTTTTAGCTATGAGTGCTGTGTAAAAGTTCCGCAAAAATTACATTTTGAAATATGTATCATTTAGTTTGAAACAGTTTCGGAGATTCAGTAGCATTTTCCCGATAGCATATTAGTTCCCTCAAATTGACAATAGCTTGCCGGCTGAATTTTAAACGTTCAGCACGCAGTGGCAAATAAGGCACATAACTAGAGGGTAATAAAATGAAACTTCGAGTTCTTTCCCTGATGGTCCCCGCGATGCTGATCGCCGGCTCAGCGGGTGCAGCAGAGATCTATAATAAAGACGGCAACAAATTAGATCTCTTCGGTAAAGTCGATGGCTTGCACTATTTCTCCGATAACGACGGCAGTGATGGCGATCAGTCCTATGTTCGTTTCGGTTTCAAAGGTGAAACCCAGGTTTCCGACCAGCTGACGGGTTACGGCCAGTGGGAGTACCAGGCTGCACTGAACAACGCGGAGTCAGAAGGCACCGCAAACAGCTATACCCGTGTCGGATTTGCGGGTCTGAAATTCGGTGATGCGGGTTCTTTCGATTACGGTCGTAACTACGGTGTGGCGTACGATATCGGCGCATGGACCGACGTACTGCCAGAGTTTGGCGGCGACACCTACGGCGCTGACAACTTTATGTTCCAGCGCGGTAATGGCATGGCCACTTACCGTAACAGCAACTTCTTTGGTCTGGTCGATGGCCTGAACTTCGCGGTTCAGTATCAGGGCAAAAACAGCAGCGCCACGGAATCGCCAAACGGCCGTGATGTTCTGGGCCAGAATGGCGATGGCTGGGGTATGTCCACCACTTACGATATCGGTTCTGGCTTCGGTATCGGCGCCTCCATGTTCTCCTCTGACCGTACGACAGACCAGAACGCCCCAGACACGCTGGGTAGCGGTGATAAAGCGACCGCTTATACCGGTGGTCTGAAATATGACGCCAATAATATCTACCTGGCGGCGATGTATACCAAGTCCTATAACGCAACCCGTTTCGGCACCAGTGGTTCCGGCGCATACGGTTATGCGGATAAAGCAGAAAACTGGGAACTGGTGGCGCAGTATCAGTTCGACTTCGGCCTGCGTCCGTCACTGGCTTACGTCACCTCACGCGGTACCGATGTTGAAGGTTATGGCAAACAGAACCTGAAAAAATACATCGATGTGGGCGCGACTTACTATTTCAACAAAAACATGTCCACCTATGTTGATTACCAGATCAATATGCTGGATGACAATCAGTTCACCCAGGATGCTGGCGTGAATACTGATGATATTGTGGCGCTGGGTCTGGTTTACCAGTTCTAAGTGTCAACGGGGGCGTCGCAGTGCGCTCCCGCTCCTGCCTTAACCAAAATGCCAGCGTAATTAGCTGGTGATTCATATAAATAAAGCCAGCATTGCTGGCTTTATCATTGTTTATTCTTGAGTGTTATGATCTTCTGCTGCGCTATCGCAGCCTGGATAATGAGCGTGAAAATTCAGGATGTCTGAGATTTTCTCGCGCTTTTTGCGCATAAAATCTTCATCATACTTTTCACTACCTTCACCGAACAGAACCTTGTGATCGCTGACACCATGGAAGATTGCTACCTCCCAGGCGCTGTCGTAGCCAATGGGAATATCGACCATCTTTCCGCGAAACGAAACAATGATCAGGGGGTCATGTTTTCCAGCAATAATTCGGCCATGAAAAAAACCAACATAATACCCGATGCCAGCAGCTACACGCCCGTCAGCAGCTTCAAAGGTATCCATGGCTTTAACGCGTCCCCAGCCGGGTGAATCGTCGCCAGAATATAGAGAGATTGTGTGAGTGTCTTCGATATGATCAGTGAGCCTGATCACCGTCTGGAGAAGTGTTTCACCAAGAGTAAAATTCATTTTATGCATTTTTTCAGTGCCGTATTCCAGTCTGGCACTGGCGTAAGCAAATTCTTCGCTGAACTCAACTTTTGCTATAAAGCGTTTCTCGATCGCCACGATGTTTGTTTTCTCCCTGAATCCTTTCTTCAGCCTGAGCAAACATTTTACTCAGCTGAGCCGTCTTCTGCTTACGCGTCCCGGTAAGCCTTACAGTCGGAGCATCGAGACTAAGAATTGCAGCATTCTGCTTTGGAGAATGTTTCATAAAGAGCCTCCGTTAATCTACGTGAGCAGTATAAACTCTGAGCAGGCCGATGGGAATCAGGCCTGCAATATTTACAAGCACTGATCGCTATCGCGCCAGTATCGCCCCCAGCGCCTCCTCCAGCAGTAACGCCGTTCGCTCAATATCTTTACCCATCTGCACCTGCACAATCGCGCCATCCACTAATATCGCCACCAGCTCCGCCCGGCTCTGCTGCTCTGCGGGTAAATGCGCGGCAATCGCTGCGCACATTTGCTGCTTATGCTGTTGCACAATAGCCAGCGCCTCTGGCAGCGTATCGGCCAGTTCGGTGGCGGCATTGATAAAGGCGCAGCCGCGAAAGTCGGGCTGTTGAAACCAGCGGTGGAATGCCGCGGTTAACGCCCGGACAGGATTTTTTGCGCACTGTTCTGCCGCCAGCAACTGTTGAAAACCGGCGATCCAGCGCTGATGGCGCAACTGCAGGAAAGCCAGAACCAGATCGTTTTTCGCCGGAAAATGACGATAGAAAGTCACTTTGGTGACGCCAGCCGCCGCAATAATCTTGTCAACGCCCGTCGCGCGAATACCATCCTGATAAAACAGGCGATGGGCGCTGGCAAGAATACGATCGTGGGCGCTGGCTTGCGCATTACAAGGTTCGGAGATCAGCATCAAATTCCTCAGATGGTGGTAGACAACTCTGTCTACATACGGCAGAGTAATACAGGTAGACAGAGTTGTCTACTTACTTCAGGAGGCCATATGTCATTAGTTCCCCCGTTTGATAATGCCAGCGCCAGCAAAAAAGTGCGTATGGCCGAGGATGCGTGGAATTCACGCGATCCGCAACGCGTCGCGCAGGTTTATGCGCCGGACACGCGCTGGCGTAATCGCGCGCAGTTTATCCATGGTCGCGATCAGGTCGTTGCCTTTCTGACCCGTAAATGGGCGCAAGAGCACCAGTATCGTTTAATCAAGCAGTTGTGGGCCTGTAGCGACGATGTGATTGCGGTGCGTTTTGCCTATGAATGGCATGATGACAGCGGTAACTGGTTTCGCAGCTACGGCAATGAAAACTGGCGCTTTAATGCGGAAGGTTTGATGACCGAGCGTTTCGCCAGCATCAACGATTTGCCAATTCAGCCGGACGATCGTCTGTTTCACTGGCCGCTGGGGCGCCGCCCGGATGAACATCCGGGATTAAGTGAACTGGGTTGTTAATAATCAGCTCTGCCGCCAGCGACAGAGCCTGAGATGGCTTAGCCTGCCGCCATTTCGCGTTTAAATACCGCCAGCGTATGGGCTTTGACGCGGATAAACTCCGGATCGCTCATCGCTTCCGCACCGCGTGGACGCGGCAGGGTAAAGGGCACAATTTCGGCGACGCTGGTGGGCCGCCGGGTCAGCAGCAGGATCTCGTCAGCGAGAAACACCGCATCTTCAAGGTCATGAGAGACAATCAGCATGGTCACCCCGGTGGCCTGCTGCACTTCCTGCAGCTTGTCACGAATAAACAGCGTCATTTCAAAATCCAGCGCGGAGAAAGGCTCATCGAGAAACATCACCTCCGGGCCAGGCGCCAGCGCACGCATAATACATACCGTCTGCTGCTGTCCACCCGACAGCTCATACGGATAACGCTGCAAATCAAAGCGGATATCAAACATCTGCGCCAGTTCCTGCACCCGCGCCTGCACCGCGCTTTTACTCATGCCGCGGCGCAGCAGCGGATAAGCAATATTTTTCCATGCGCTCATCCATGGGAACAGCGCCTCACGATAGTTCTGGAAGACATAGCCAATGGTGGTTTCAGCAAGGGTTTTGCCATCAAACAGCACTTCACCCTGGTCGGGCGGGATCAGCCCGGCCACCATATTCATCAGCGTTGATTTGCCGCAACCATTCGGGCCGAAAATCGAGACAATCTTGCCCTTTGGCAGATCAAGATTGAGGTTCTGATAGAGCGGCTGACCGGCAAAAGATTTATACAGGCCGCGAATAGTGACGTGGGTGTTACGGGCGGGATAGATCATTTCCGTTGTCGTCATGCTTTGCCACTCCAGTGGACGAAACTTTTCTCAATCAGCAGAAAAACCAGATTTAGCAGGTAGCCAAAAGCGCCGGTAATCAGAATCGAAGCGTACATATCTTTGATATTAAACACCTGCTGGGCGTCGATAATGCGGTGTCCCAGCCCGGTTTCGGAACCGATAAACATCTCGGAGACAATCACGATCACCAGCGCCATGGAGACGCCGGTACGCAGGCCGACAAAAGTCTGCGCCAGGCTCTCCATCAGCATAATGTCTTTAAAAATATGCCAGCGTGAAATTCCCATCACTTGCGCCGCCATTAACCGGGTCTTTTTGGCGTTCATTACGCCATAAGCGCTGTTAAACAGGATCACCAGCACCGCCGCAAAGGCGGCAATCGCGATTTTATTGGCGTCGGTGATGCCGAAAATTAACATAAATAGCGGGATCAGCGCCGACGAGGGGGTAGAACGAAAGAAGTCGATCAGGAACTCGACGCTGCGGTAGACTTTTTCGCTGCTGCCTGACACGATGCCGAGCGGCACGCCAATCACCGCAGCAAAAGCGAACGCCATTAGCGTGCGATACAGCGTGGCGCCAATATCCTGCATCATGCTGGCGTCACCCAGCATCGAAAACAGATAGCCAAGGGTTTCACCAGGCGAAGGCAGCAGCACCGGATTAAGCCATCTGGCGCTTACCGCCGTTTGCCACAGCAAAAACAGTACCACCGGGCCGATAAACGGCAGCAGGCGACGTGACCAGCGTGATGACATATAACCTCCCTGTCAGGCGTGATAGATAATTTTGGCGACGTCTACTGGCTGACGGAAAATTTTACGCTCGCTAAACACGTCATAAAATTTCTGGAACCATTGCAGATTATTGCCCGTAAGCTGGTCGTACATCACAAAGCCCGGCAGCGGCACCTCTTTCACCAGTGCCGGTTCAATGCTGGTGTAGCCTGCGACGTTTTCACGCGCGGCATCCGGGTTTTGCTGAATAAATTCAACGGCTTTGCCATAGGCGGCGATAAAGGCTGTAGCCTGCGCATTTTCACTGCTGATAAAACTGCTGGTCAGCGCGGCAGCGCCGCCAAACCATGGCGCGGCGGCATCGCCCAGCACATATCTGGAAATCACGCCGGTCTCCAGCACCCGCGCCAGACCTTTCATACGGCCCACGGTACCGGTGGGTTCGAGGGTATAGACACCGTCGACTTGTCCGGCAGCAAGGGCAGGGGCATGCTGACCGACCGGCAGCTCCATCACCTGTGGCGCGGTAAAACCATTTTTTTCCAGAATGATTTTTGCCATAGTGACGTTCTGAATGCCGGGGCCGCAGGCAATTTTTTTGCCTTTTAGTTCTGCGATGCTTTGTACTGTGCTATTGAGTGGCACCAGAAATTCATCCAGCACCATTTTTTCATTAGATGGATTGGCGCAGATGATTTTAAACAGATTGGGACTGGTGATTTCACCCAGTCCCAGTGCGCCAGTAGCAGTACCGTTGGCGCAGCCGTGAATGCGGCCAGTGATCATCGACTCGACCACTTGTTGTGCGCTGGCGAATTTTACCGCTTTAACATTGAGTCCGGCCTGCTTAAACAGACCGCGCTCGACGCCGACATATAGGGGTAAACCGCCGACAATCGGCCAGTAGCCGATGCGAATCTCTTCTTCGGCGGCGAAGGCCAGCTGACTGCCGAGCATGCCCTCCAGCGCCACGCCACCGAGGGTCAGGGCGGAGTACTTCATCAGGCGGCGGCGCAACAGGTCAATATTTACCGTTTTTTTATCTTCGCTCATAGCCAGCTCCCAGCTTCTCAATGTTGTGTACACTTGTATACAAGATAAAAAACATTAAGCAGAAGTTGTGCCAGGTTTACTGCTGGCGCTGTACAAGGGATTTATCGCTGGCGCACCGGATTGCTAGCATCGCTTTGGTGCAGCTTGTTCCGTAATGGTGCTTGCGTGCGGAGATCAAAAAAGCCCCGATAAACGGGGCCTTAATGGAATGCTAGCGATGGCGTTGGCGGGTAAGAGTTTTAGCTCGAGTCTGTTTATAATATTTATGGCCTGAGTAAATCACCAGACCAATCAGCACTACGAGGAGCACGATATTTTGCATATAAGTCTCCTTTATAGCTTGTTGTCATACGCAAATAGCTTGAGTGAGATCGCTGTCTCGGACATTCATTCTGGTCAGGCGAAGCGCTGGGGTCAAGGGGGCGTTGGCTGATTTACAAATGCTTTAACTGCGGCAATTTTTGTTAACAAAGAGCAACAACAGGGAAATAGTATGAAGTGTTATCTGCTGCGAGGGGCGTTTTTACTGGCATGTTTAACCGTAGCGTCCTGTGACAGGCCGCAGGCGCTGGCGGCTTCTCCGCTGGTGCTGGAAGGTAAAACCATGGGCACATTCTGGCGCGTCAGCCTCGCGGGGGTCGACAGCACGCGTGGCGCCGCGCTGCAACAGACGATTCAGCAGCAACTTGATGAGGACGATCATCAGTTGTCAACATGGAAAACCGATTCCGTACTGTCCCGTTTTAATCAGTATCGCGGCTCGCAGCCGCAGCCGGTCAGCGCCAATATGGCGCATATCATCACCATGGCGCTGCGGATTGGCATTAAAACTGGCGGCGCGATGGATATTACCGTCGGGCCGCTGGTCAATCTGTGGGGTTTTGGGCCGGACAGGCAGCCAACTCATACGCCAGACCAGGCGGAGATTGATGCGGCGCGCGCGCTGACCGGCTTACAGCATCTGAAGGTGATCCAGACCGGTGAAGGACAATGGCTGCAAAAAGATCTGCCAGCGCTGTATGTCGATCTCTCGACGATGGGTGAGGGTTTTGCCACTGACCATCTGGCGCGACTGATGGAGAAAGAGGGGATTAATAACTATCTGGTCTCCGTCGGCGGAGCGGTGCTGACGCGCGGCAGAAATGCCGAAGATAAACCCTGGCGCGTCGCCATCCAGAAACCTACCGATCAGCAGAGTGCTGTGCAGGCGGTGGTCGATTTACAGGGGCATGGCATCAGCACCTCCGGCAGTTATCGCAACTATTATGAGCTGGACGGGAAACGTATTTCTCATGTTATTGACCCGGTGAGCGGACGCCCGATTGAGCATAAGCTGGTATCAGCAACGGTGATCGCCACCACCGCGCTGGAAGCGGATGGCTGGGATACCGGACTGATGGTGCTGGGTACGGAAAAAGCCAGACAGCTGGCGATACGCGAAAAACTGGCGGTATATCTGATCAGTAAGCAGGATGACGGTTTCACCAGCTGGATGTCGCCGCAGTTTGCGGCCTTTATTCAGAAACAATAGCGCCGCCGCTAAGCGGTGCAGGAGAAAAGTATGCTGGATCTGTTCGCTGATGATGCGCCCTGGTCGGAGCCGCTGGCAGAGGGCGCGGTGATATTACGTCGTCTGGTGCGTGATGAGGGGGCGGAATTGCTGGCACTGGTGCTGGACGTGGCGGCGCAGAATCCGTTTCATCACCGCATTACGCCGGGTGGCCACCGCATGTCGGTGGCGATGACCAATTGCGGCGATCTTGGCTGGTCAACCGATGCGCGTGGCTATCAGTATACCGAACAGGATCAGGCCACCGGACGACACTGGCCACCGATGCCGCCACGCTTTCGTCAGCTGGCGACCGCCGCTGCCGCACAGGCGGGGTTTGCTGATTTCCAGCCTGACGCCTGCCTGATAAACCGCTATGAGCCGGGCGCGAAACTTACCTTGCATCAGGATAAGGATGAAAAGGATCTGCGCCAGCCGATAGTTTCGGTTTCACTGGGTCTGCCGGCGGTGTTCCAGTTTGGCGGTTTTGAGCGTGGTGACGCCACGCAGCGCGTGTTGCTGGAGCATGGCGATGTGGTGGTATGGGGTGGCCCGTCCCGTCTGCGCTTTCATGGCATTCTGCCGCTTAAAGCCGGCGTGCATCCCCTTGCCGGCGCTTATCGCTACAATATTACTTTTCGTCGCGCGCATTGACCGGGGCCGATAACGGCCCCCCCCCACAACATCGTAGGGGCGGCGTTCTCGCCGCCCGTGTCGATAATTGCCCCCACAACCGAAAACCGATAGCAGAATGAGAATTATTATTGCTATCGAATCGCTTCTCATTAAACTGCTGGCAGCTTGTTCTTTTTGTTTTTCTGATTATTTTAAAAAACACAGGAAGTTGTTATGGAGTTGCTTTACGTTGTTTATAAGCAGTACCGCTGGCCGTTTATCCTGGTAATGATCCTCAGTCTGCTCAGTGCTGTGCTGGGGATTGGACTGATTGCTTTTATTAACCGTGAGTTAATTGTGAATGTTAACTCGTCGCTGCTGGTGCTTCCTCAGTTCCTGGGTTTATTGCTGCTGCTGATGGCGGTCACTTTTGGCGCTCAGCTGGCGCTTACCCAGCTGGGACATCACTTTATTTATCGTCTGCGCGGCGAATTTATAAAACGTATTCTGGATACCCGCGTTGAACGTATCGAACAGATTGGTAACGCCCAGCTGCTGGCGGGGTTAACCAGCGATGTGCGCAATATTACGCTGGCGTTTGTGCGCCTGCCGGAGCTGATTCAGGGGATTATTATCACCATCGGTTGCGCCGCTTATCTGGCGTGGCTTTCGCCGCAAATGATGATGGTGACCACTGTCTGGGTGGCGGTCACCGTGGTTGGCGGCTGGTTGCTGGTGTCACGGGTTTACCGCCATCTGGCGACGCTGCGTGAAACCGAAGATCGTCTGTATAAAGATTATCAGACGGTGATCGATGGCCGCAAAGAGCTGGCGCTGAACCGCGAACGCGCGCAACAGATCTTCGAAGATGTCTATCAGCAAGACGCGAAAACCTACCGTCACCATATTGTTCGTGCCGATACGTTCCATCTGAGCGCGGTCAACTGGTCGAATATTATGATGCTTGGCGCGATTGGCCTTGCCTTCTTTATGGCCAACAGTCTTGGCTGGGCAGATACCGCCGTGGCCGCCACCTATTCACTGACGCTGCTGTTTCTGCGTACGCCGCTGTTGCAGGCGGTGGGCGCGTTGCCAACCTTACTGAGTGCGCAGGTAGCGTTTAATAAGCTTAATACCTTTAAGCTGGCGGACTACCGTGAAGCGTTCAGCACACTGCCGCCGTCGAAAAACTGGCAGACGCTGGAACTGCGCGATGTAGTGTTCCATTACGGTGACAGCGGTTTTGCCGTCGGTCCGATCAATCTGACCCTGAAGCGCGGTGAACTGGTGTTTTTGATTGGCGGCAATGGCAGCGGTAAATCGACGCTGGCGATGTTGCTTACCGGTTTATATCAGCCCGCCTCCGGTGCGCTGATACTGGATGGCGAAGTCATTGATAGCGAACGCCTCGATGAATTCCGTAAGCTATTCTCGGCGGTGTTTACCGATGTTCATCTGTTTGACCGCCTGATTGGCCGCGACGGTGTGCCTGCCGATCCGGCGCTGGTGCAACAGTGGCTGGAACGCCTGAAAATGCAGGATAAACTGAAGCTGGAAGGCAATAAGGTGCTGAATCTGCAACTGTCCAAGGGACAGAGCAAGCGTCTGGCGCTACTGCTGGCCACCGCCGAGCAGCGCGATATTCTGCTGCTGGATGAGTGGGCTGCCGATCAGGATCCGCATTTCCGCCGCATCTTCTACCGCGAACTGCTGCCGTGGTTACAGGGAATGGGGAAAACGGTATTTGCCATCAGCCATGACGATCACTACTTTATCCATGCTGACCGTCTGCTGGAAATGCGCGATGGCCAGCTGAGTGAGCTGACCGGCCATGAACGTGAGCAGGCGACGCTCGACGCGGTAAAACGCACCGATACCGCACACTAAGGTTTCTGCCTGCTGAGGAGACATGATGAATATGCAACAGATGGTGTTGTTAATATCCACAGGGTCTCTTTCTGCCGCATGGCTCTGCTGGCTGGTGAAAGCTAAAAAGATTGATAAGTGGCTGGCGACAGGGCTGTTTACCGCGCTGATGCTGGTGTGCAGCCAGGTGGCGCGCAGTGATTTCCTTAACTCAGACGCTGACAGCACCCGCAGTGTGCACCAGCAGGTCAGTGAAAGCCTCGATAAGTTGCCGGTGATGGTCACCCTGCAACAGCAGGATCCGGCAACCCGTCTGGCGCTGGAACAGTCGGTACTGGCGGCGATTGAGCAGGGTATGAGCAGGCATCAGGCGCTGGGGCAGTTGCAGGCTGAGATCGCCGAAGTGATTGGCAGGCGGGTCTATTACGCGCCGGACAGTGATATCAATCAGTATATGGCGGTCACGCTGTTACAGCTTGGCGAGCTGCAACAGCAGGGCGGTAGCCTGTGCTTTCAGTTCCTGTTTCCACAAACCGCGGGTGGCATTGACCCGACGAAATATAATTCGGCAGAAGTGTTAATGCAGCGCGTGGAAACGGATAACCATCTGCTGCTCGCCTCTTATCAGCAGCCGCAAAGCAACAGTAAGCAGGATACATTGCAGGCTAATGCCCGTATGCAGCAGATTGCGCAACAGCTGGGACAGAAGTATGGCGATGACCTGAAAATGCTGGTGCCACCGCAGCGTAATGATGTCGATCATCAGCAGGTGTGCCGGATTATCAGCGATCTTTATCAGCGCGTGATGGCGCTGCCGCCAGAGCAGTCTGCGCCGGTGCTGCGTATTATGCTGCGTAGCGGTGAGTCCTGATGAGTTAAATGCATTTATTTTGAAGATATTGTTATTAGTCAGCGGGATAGCAAAAGGCTAAGCTCTTTTCAGACCCGGGCATCAGCAGCCTGCCGTCTTTCCTGAACTTTTCTGTCGTCTTGCCAAATGGTTAACGCCGGTTTATCACATTGATAAACCGGCTTTTTTATCGCTAAAATGCGGAGAGTTACAGTACGCTGGCGAGGAAACGCCGGGTACGCGGATGTTGCGGCTGATTCAGTACCTGTTGCGCCTGTCCCTGCTCGACGACCTTGCCATCAACCATAAAGACCAGCCGGTCCGCCACTTCGCGCGCAAAACCAATCTCATGGGTCACCACCACCATAGTGGTGCCGGAACGCGCCAGTTTTTTAATCACATCCAGCACTTCACCGACCAGCTCGGGATCCAGCGCTGATGTTGGTTCATCAAACAGCATGACACGGGGATTGAGTGCTAACGCGCGGGCAATAGCAATACGCTGCTGCTGGCCGCCAGAAAGATGGCGCGGCCAGGCATCGGCTTTTTCACGCAGGCCAACGGTGTCCAGCAGCTGATACGCCAGCGCGATAGCCTGCGCGCGGCTCTGCTTTTTGTGCGCAATCGGCGCTTCAATAATATTCTCCAGTACCGTCAGATGCGGGAATAAATTGAAGTTCTGAAACACATAGCCCACTTCGGTGCGCTGGCGCAGAATGGCTTTCTCTTTCAGCTCATGCAGGCGATCGCCTTTACGCTGATAGCCAATATAATCACCATCAATCTGAATATAGCCTTCATCCACGCGCTCAAGATGATTAATGGCGCGCAGCAGCGTCGACTTGCCGGATCCTGACGGACCAAGGATCACCGTGACCGAGCCGGGATCCAGCTCCAGCGACACCTCATCCAGCGCCTTATGGCGACCGAAGCTTTTACTGACCTGGGTAATGCTTATCTGACCGCGCACCGTGTTTGTTGCGTAATCAATGGCTTCTGACATGGCTGACTCCCTGAGCAAGGCTGCGCCGTTGCAGGCGTTGACGGATCTGACGCCACAGTGGCGGTCGCTGGCTGCGAGTGGCGCTGCGCGCCAGCCAGCGTTCAACGTAGTGCTGGATCACCGACAGCACGGTGGTGACGATCAGATACCATACCGCGCCCACCATCAGCAGCGGGATCACCTGCTGAGTGCGGTTATAGACCATCTGAATGGTGTAAAACAGCTCTGGCATCGCCAGTACATAAACCATCGCGGTGCCTTTCGCCAGACTGATCACCTCATTAAAACCGGTGGGAATAATCGCGCGCAGCGCCTGCGGTAAAATAATGCGCATGGTGCGACGGCGCGCTGGCAGGCCGAGCGCCATCGCCGCTTCAAACTGCCCCTCATCGACACCGAGAATGCCGCCGCGAATAATTTCGGCGGTATAGGCCGCCTGTACCAGCGTCAGGCCAATAACCGCAGTGGGAAACTGGCCGAGCACATCAATGGTCTGATAACTGGCGAATACCAGCGGGGTAAACGGGATACCCAGCGACAGCGTGTCGTACAGGTATGAGAAGTTATACAGAATGATCAGCACCACAATCAGCGGCAGCGAACGAAACAGCCAGATATAGCCCCAGGCGAGACTGGAGAGTAACCACGAAGGCGAGAGGCGCGCCAGCGCCAGTGCCGATCCGAGCAGAATGCTGAACAGAGTGCCGAGCAGCGTCAGCAGCAGGGTCTGCGCCAGCCCGTGCAGAATCACCGGATCAAAGAACCAGCGGGCAAACACCGACCACTCCCAGCGCGGATTCAGCGCCACCGACTGGATCACCGCTGCAAGGATAAATAGCGCCAGTAATGCGCCGAAATGGCGCAGCGGATAACGTGCGGGCACCACGCGTAATTTTGTAGTTAATTTCACTGACCGCTCCTTAACTGGCATCGGCGTTTGCCGTAACGGTTAACGGTTTGGTAAAACGCAGACGGCCATCATAAGGCGGCAGGGCGTAGCTTTCCGCATCGCGGGTAATATCAAACTGCGGCTGATAGCCATGCGCCAGATAGAGCCGTACCGCCTCGGGCTGACGAAAGCCGGTAGTCAGATAAAGCTGCTGATAACCGGCGCGCAGTGCGCGCCGCTCCAGTTCCTGCAGGATCACCAGCGCCAGTCCCTGACGGCGCACATCCCGGCGCGTCCAGATGCGTTTCAGCTCGGCGGTTTGCGCATCAAACGCTTTATAGGCGCCCATGGCGATGATTTCGCCGTCGCGCTCCAGCACAATAAACAGTCCCTGCGGCGGCAGATACCACTCGGTCAGCTCCTGCTCCTGTTGTGCGGAAAAAAAGTCGCCGTAACGCGCTTCATATTCACCAAACAGGCCGCTAAGAATCGGTTGCAGCTCCTCCGCTTCCGGCGACAGCTCGCGAAATTGTGTCTGACTCATGGTTACCCCCTTAATCGCCGAGGCCTGGTGGATTGATTTCGGAATGGTCGAGGCGTTCAATGCCTTCACCCCAGCGGTTCAGCACCTTGTCGTAGCTGCCATTTTTAATCACGCCATTCAGCGCAATATTGACCGGATCCACCAGGCCATTGCCTTTTTTCAGGGTGACGGCGATATGCGCCGCTTTTGGCCAGCCACCGTCAACGCTGCCGACGCGTCTGGTCTGGCCGGTCAGCGCGGCTTTCCATGCGCCAATCACATTCGGACCAAAGTAAGCATCCGCACGGCCCGACTGCAGGGCCAGCGTCTGCGCCGCATCATCTTTGCTGTAAACCGGGGTAAAGGCTTTCAGCCCTTTAGCCTGATTGGCCTGATCCCACGCCAGCAAAATGGCTTCCTGATTAGTGCCGGAACCGACGATAATCCGCAACCCGGCAATATCTTCCGCTTTAGTGATGGCGCTGATTTTGCTGGTGGATTTGACATAAAAACCGAGTGAATCTTTACGGTAAGTAGCGAAATCGAATTTCTCCTTGCGATCTTTGGTCACCGTCACATTGGTGATAGCAGCATCATATTTGCCGGATGCCACGCCCAGCGGCCAGTCTTCCCACGAGGTGGCGACCACATTCAGCTCCAGGCCAAGGCTGTCAGCCACCAGGCGGGCGATATCCGCCTCACTGCCGAGCAGAGTTTTATTATCATCGGAAAACAGCGTTAACGGCGGTGAGTTCAGCCCGGCAATCGCCACGGTAAATTTGCCCGGTACCGCAAAGCGGTGAGCGGCCGGAATACTGGCGATGGCCTGCGGATTTTTCCCGGTATTCACCGGCACTTTATTGGCTTCGACGCTGACGCCCTGGCCGTTGAGATTGACCTCTTCGGCAGCAGTGAAGCCGCTGCTCAGCAATCCGCAGAGCAGTGCGAGGGTAAATAGTGGATTCGTTTTTGTCATCTCAGACTCTTATTGTGTGAAGGATGCAGCAGCAGGTGAATTTTTTAACGCCGGGCGTATCGCGGATGACGGCCACCGATTGCCGTCATCATTAACCTCCCGGGCGGTATTTATTGATGGTTATGCGGTGGCTAACTGATGACCGGCGAGTAATTCCAGCGACCTGATACGGCGATATCCGTCACTGACTGGTGTATCGATAATAAATTCATCGATATTAAAACGGCGCTGTAAAGCATCCAGCTGTTGATGCACTTCGCTGGCGTTGCCTTTTATTACGGAAGAGACGCGTGGTTCTATACGATAATTTTCTGCGCCAGACTGGCGAATAAAGGCATCGGCCTGCTCCAGGCTGCCGACGGTGACACTCTGGCCATCAGCGGTCTGTACACGATAATGTTGCAGGTCGCTGGCCAGCCGTTCCGCCTCTGCCGCGCAGTCGGTGGTAATAACCTGTACCGCCAGCAATGCGCGCTGACCACCGCTGTGGCGATGGTAAGCCTCCAGTGAGCGCGCCAGCTCATCAATATCGCCATTAATATGCGCCGCAAAGACGAACTGCCAGTCAAGACTGGCTGCCAGCCGGGCACTGTTTTCGCTGGCGCCCAGCAGAAAACGTTGCGCCGGCTGGGAGGGCAGCGGGGTCGCCTGCAACTTATCCTGTTGCGGCGCGCTGTTGTCAGGTCGCAGCCAGCGATCAAGCTGCTCCAGCTGGGCGGCAAAATCGCCTTTTTCCGCCTGATGCAACCCCTGCTGTAACGCGCGGGTGGCGAGCGGCAGACCGCCGGGCGCTTTGCCAACGCCGAGATCAACGCGGCCAGGCGCCAGCGACGCCAGCAGATTAAAGTTCTCCGCTACTTTATACGGGCTGTAGTGCTGCAACATTACACCGCCGGAACCCACGCGCAAACGCCGGGTATGCGCCAGAATCCAGGCAATCAGCACTTCGGGCGCCGGGCTGGCCAGCGCTAAGGTATTATGATGTTCCGCCAGCCAGAAACGATGAAAACCCCACTCTTCAGCACGCTTTGCCAGTTCCAGGGTACGGGCTAACGCCTGCGACGGCGATTCGCCGTCGGCAACCGGGCTTTTATCCAGCAGGCTCAGTCGATAGGCCATAGTAGCGATTCCTTAATTACTGTTGGTGTCGGCAATTATTGAAGTCGCTAACAATTCCTGTAAAACAACAAATTTTGCTTTATGTAGCGATTAAACGGGATTAGCGCTATTGCTTGCTGGCAGATTTGGTTGGCACAAATTGGCATTTGTCGGGGGGGGATTACGCGGGTTTTAATGAACCTTCATTTACAGAGGAGTGAAACGATGAAAGGTTTATGGCTGCATTTTACCCGTATGTTCCATGTACCCTCTGGTATGGCAACGCTGGATAGTTGTCGGATCATTGAAGCTATGATGCCGATGGTCGAGCTGTACGGTGTTGATATTCATGGGCTGCCTTCGCAGCGCGACGATATTGAACCTCGCTAGTTACAGCGTGGCGCAGGCGACGGCAGGTCAGAGCTCATCAATAATCAAGGTGGTGATCTCATCCTGCTGTTGTTGAAAATAGCCGTTAAACAGGCGTCCGGCCTGCAGTCCGGCACTGAAATCGCGCGTCAGCCTCAGCTGCGCGCGACCCGTAGCTCCCTCCAGCCCGACAATTTCGGCACTGTGAAAATCCATAAATTGCCGCAGCAGCGGAAACAGCGCTTTATACAAACTCTCTTTTAAAGAAAACGTCAGCGTCAGCGCCTGCGCCAGCGGCAATCCGCACTGTTTTAATACCTGCAATTCGCTGGCGGAGACAATCATTTCACTCAGTTCAGATGCGCTCTGCGCCTGCATTGTCTGTTCCGCATCCACGCCAATCTGGCGACCCGGTTGCGCCGCAGCGGTAACAATTACCGCCCGCTGCGTGGTATGGCTTAGCGAGCCACAGAACCCTGGCGGCCAGATCGGCGCGCGCTGTTCATCATTCAGCAGCAGAAAATCGTCCACTCCAGCAGCGGCCAGTGCGCGGCGCGCGGCATAGCGGCTGGCAAGGTATTCCGCACGGCGTTTTTTTACCGACTTACTCAGATGCGCAGGGGGATCGACCGCCAGCAGGGCGAACAGCGAATCGTCAAAATGGTGCAGTTCAAAACGTATCTCTGTCAGCCTCAGCCATGAGAACTGCGGCAGCATTATCTCGCGCAAGGTGCGGATAAACGGCGTCGGCGGATAAGACAAGCTAATGAAATCGTTGAGCATGGCCTGCACAGTGTGAGTAAGCGGTGGGCAAATTACAGCAGCAATAGTCGATAAATTCAATGAAGTGGCGGAAGAGAAGTGACTCAGGAGCACACTCCTGAGTCATCAAACAGGGGGTAACTTAATCGTTTGGCGGAATGGCGAAGCCCTTTAACGACACAATAAAGTGCTGGCTTCCTTTGCTGATTTTGGCGCCTTTTTCGCACCAGCGGCTGGCGAGGCGGAAGAAATCGTCACTGCCAATATCATAGGCCAGTTCGACTTTATTAATCCCTGAATGCAATAATTCTTCTGCGTCTTTGTCGTTTTTTGCTTTCATAACAACCATGGTTATGGTTCCGTGTTGGCAATTTTGAGACGCCAGAATAAGAAATTTATATGACAATTTTATTTCAGGTCGATGAATTAAGATTAATGCCAGCATAGTTTGCAACGCAGCGCACGCTTTGTGCGGCAAAACGGCAGTTATTGCTGATCGTTGCTAAAGCCGGGTCCGGCTTGTTGGTTGCGATGCTGCGCTAAAAAAACCAGCTGCAATAGCTGGCTTTGAAGATTAACGCCTCTGGCATCAGGCGATCTTATTTTTCTGCATTACCACCAGTCATACTTAAAGTTCATCAGCAGAATAAGGGCGCTTATCGCCATTATGTTTACGGAAACAACGATTTTGCTCATGCAATCATCCCGTTATGGTTGGCCTGATATGATTTTAGAACAAGATTTTTGACCCGCCACTGTGGTTTTGCTGCGTGATTAAATTCTGCATGGTGGGCAAGGATGTTAAGCAGTTGTTAGTGGGAGCGTTATTGCCAGTATTTTGCACTGTATTAGAATGGTCTGCATTCCGGGTGCGGAGGAGGGCATTAGTGAAAAGACTGGCGGGTGAGCATTTCTCTGATTCAACTTTGGCGAGAAGTAATGCGATTGCATTGGCAATGCATATGCATTATGTTATGCCTGTCGAGAGCAATTGAACTCAGCGATGGTCAATGCCTGATGTGTCAAAACCGGAGTATTAAAAATGATTGATTTAAACCAGGCGGAAGTGTCACTGCGCGCTGAATCGCGGCTCACCGAGCGCAGTCAGACCACTATTCCCGCAGCGATTCGAGATGCGCTGCATCTGAAGCCAGGCGAAGTTATTAAATATTCCCTGCTGTCAGGTGGTCAGGTCATCATGTCCCGGCAGAGTGAGGAGCAGAGTGACCCGGTGGTAGCTCAATTTCTCATGTTTATGGAGCATGACATGCTGAAAAACCCGCAGAATATTCACCGTGTGCCGGTGGCTTTCTGGGCGGACATTAAAGAACTTACTGCTGGAGTTATGGTTGATTTAGACGCGCCGCTTACTGATGACGAGTAGGAGGCTGGTGTGGATTTTTTGGAAATTAATGGCTGGAAGGTTTATTTTTACTCGTGCTTCATCTCTCAGTTAACGCCGCTATATCAGGCGGTGGCTGCACTCAAAGCGAATCATCAAGATAATTACCACAAGAAGCGCCAGACAAAGTTGTTAGCGGCGTATGTACAGGTGATAGAGCGGATCGCTTCTGACCCTCTCGGATCGCAATTCCGGCAGGGTGATACGTTGGGAGTAAATAATAAAAACTGGTTCCGCGCTAAATTTTTGCAGCAGTACCGTCTGTTTTATCGCTGCAGCGAGCAGCATAAAGCCATTGTCATCGGATGGGTAAATGATGAAAACACCTTACGTGCTTACGGTAGTAAGACAGACGCCTACAAGATATTTGAAGCTATGTTAAAGCTTGGTGATCCGCCCAGTGACTGGGACACCTTACTTGCCAGGGCGAAAACTGACACGCAGGCTATGCCACCAGAACTCTTTGAAGGTTTTTGATGGCGAATAAGGCGTGTATCGGCGGGTTTTACTGCCCGCTATCCTCTTATATTCCATAAAGCCTTCCTTAACGCACGAAACCATCACCAAATCCCGGGCAATAAAAAACCAGCCATAAAAGGCTGGTTCTTAAAAGGTTTTTTGGTCGGCACGAGAGGATTTGAACCTCCGACCCCGGACACCCCATGACCGTGCGCTACCAGGCTGCGCTACGTGCCGACACAGTACAATAATAGTACCGTTTTCGTTTTTGATTGCAAGCCACTGATGCGTTAACCGCTTTAAAAATAATCAGTTAGCAATGAATCTTTTCTCTTCCGTCAGCACCTGCAACAGCAACGCCAGTTGCGGTTTATGGTTCTTCAGCGGCTTACCATCCTGACCAAATGCCTGATAGCTGCCGTTATTATCAAGGATCAACGTGCTCTGCGGTGTAGTGATCACCAGACGGCGATCTTCCCCGGTACTGGCGACCCAGTCATGACGGCGCTGCGCGGCAAACAGATCTTCACCCTGTGAATACTCCCCTGATGCGGTGCTGACATGCAGCAGACGTTGCATCAATGTGGTCATCACATCCTGATGGTCGGTCAGTTTGTTGACCTGCTGCGCTGGCGTATTTGGCCAGTGCACTACCAGCGGTACCTGTAAACGCGCACGGTTGCCGTCGCTGGTATTGTCATCCAGCGCCACACCACGTTGGGCAGTAATGACCACCACGGTATTTTTCAGCAGATCTTTCTCTTTTAAGCGATCCAGTACTTGCTGAATCTGCTGATCAACCCGCGCCGCGCCGCGCAGATAACGACGGCTGCTATCCTCGGCATTGCCCGCCAGATCGCTCAGACCATCGTAAGAGATATAGGAGAACCACGGTGCACGATTTTCTTTCTGGCCATCCAGCCACTGCTGCCACTGGCTGGTGGTTTGTGCGTTCGGCTGGTTCTCAGAAGAGGGCAGGGAGAAATCTGCCAGCAGCGCCTGACGGTACAACGGTGAACTAAAGCCATCCGAGGCGAACAGACCAAACTGATAGCCTTGCTGACTCAGGGCATTTATCAGCGCTGACGGGATGCGCGAGGACAACACGCCATCCATATAACTAGGCGAGATACCGTAGAACAGACCAAACAAACCGGCATCATCTGAGCTTCCGGCGCTAAAGTGCTGGCTGAAGCGTACGTTTTGCTGTGCAAACTGTTGCAGATTCGGCAGCGCTTTCGCCATGGTCGCTTCATTAAGCCCATCGACGGTAATCACCAGCAGATTGTGGCGCGTGCCGCCGTCGCGGAAACTGATATCGCTTAACGGATAGGCTACCGACAGCGCTTCCGGATTCCCCTGCTGCACCAGACGACGCTGATACTCCTGCGCATCCAGCAAACCATGCTTCTCAAGGAAACGACGTGCGGTCATCGGATAGGAGAGCGGCAGGTTAGCGCGCTGCATGGTAATCGGGCGATAGAAGTTAGCGTCAGCCCAGATATACATCAGGTGGCTGGTAAAGAAGGCGGTAATAAACAGCGCGGCCAGCGGCTTGCCGAAGCTGCGGCGATTCAGACTGCGCAGCTTCTGCCAGCTCCAGGTGGCGAACAGCATCTCCACCAGGAATATCAGCGGCAGGCTGATAAACATCAGCTGCCAGTCACGCGCCATTTCACTCTGATCGGGGTTGACCACCAGTTCCCACACCACCGGATTAAGGTGCAGATGGAAACGGCTAAACACCGCGCTGTCGACCAGCAGCAGTGTCATTCCGGTGGTGGCGACAATGGCGGAGAGGAGCCTCATCAGCCGCTGCGACATCACAATAAAGGTTAGCGGGAAGATAATCAGCAGATAACCGGCAAACACCAGAAAGCTGAAGTGGCCGATCCAGCTGGTAAAGGCGTAGAGCCGACCGCCCAGCGATGCAGGCCAGTCGGCAAGCAACAGGAAGCGGCTGCCCAGGATAAAGGCAAAAATGATATTAAACAGAGCGAACCAGTGCCCCCAGCTAATCATCTGGGAGACTTTTTCACGGTAGCGCTGCCGGTTGGTTACCATAATGGGGTCTGGATCATCACATTAATGGGCTTTATCTTCGCGAACAGAAGCCTGAAGTGCATCAGCGAAGGAACGTGCCAGTATCTGGCGTTGTGCAGGCGCCACGCTGGTATTGATTAAATTGGTCACCATATTTCCGAGGATCATCAGGGAAAGATCGGTTGGCGTCTGGTTTTTTTCCAGCACCTGGACCATTTCTGCGAGGATTTTCTCCACGCGTTCGTCACTATAACGGGATGATTGTGGCATAACGTCGAATTATTCAAGTATTAAAGGGCGGTATCTTACCGTATCAGCGCGATTTTTTCCGCACTTTTATCGTAAGCGGCGTGTTAATGCTGGTTGATCGCGACGACGCGCAGTGATTGAATACGCGCCTGAGCCATTAAGGAGAGTTTACCATGAGTCTGGATATCGATCAGATTGCCCTTCACCAGCTGATTAAGCGCGATGAACAGACGCTGGAGCTGGTTTTGCGCGCGTCGTTGCTGCCGACTAACGCCACAGTTGAGGCGATGGTGGAAGAGTTACACCGCGTCTATAGCGCAAAAAGCAAAGCCTACGGCCTGTTTAACGAAGAGAGCGAGCTGGCCGATGCGCTGCGCAACTGCCGTAAAGGGGAGGATGATTTCCTCGCTTTTAGCCGCGCCGCCACCGGACGTCTGCGTGATGAACTGGCCAAATATCCGTTTGCCGAAGGCGGAGTGGTGCTGTTCTGCCACTATCGTTACCTGGCGGTGGAGTATCTGCTGATTGCGGTGCTGAGCAGCCAGAACAGTATGCGCGTTAATGAAGAGCTGGATATCAGCTCGACGCACTACCTCGATATCAACCATGCGGACATTGTCGCGCGTATCGATCTGACTGAATGGGAAACCAATCCGGAGTCGACCCGTTATCTGACTTTTCTGCGCGGACGCGTGGGGCGCAAAGTTGCCGACTTCTTTATGGATTTCCTCGGCGCCAGCGTCGGTCTGGACACCAAGGCGCAGAACCGCGGTCTGTTGCAGGCGGTGGATGACTACTGTGCAGAGTCCGAACTGGATAAAGGCGAGCGGCAGAACTATCGTCAGCAGGTTTACAGCTACTGTAATGAGCAGTTACAGGCGGGTGAAGAGATTGCGCTGGAAGATCTGTCAAACGAACTGCCGCCATTAGGTGAGAAGAGTTTCCAGGCTTTTACCCAGGATCAGGGCTATGAGCTGGAAGAGACTTTCCCGGCGGACCGCAGCACCCTGCGTCAGCTGACCAAATTTGCCGGCAGCGGCGGCGGATTAACGCTGAATTTTGACGCCATGCTGCTGGGCGAACGTATTTTCTGGGATCCGGCGACCGATACGCTGACCATTAAAGGCACGCCGCCTAATCTGCGCGATCAGCTTCAGCGCCGCACTGGCGGTAAATAAAGCAAAAAAAAACGCCGCATATGCGGCGTTTTTTCTTCAACTGATTCGCAATTAAGCGCGAACGAAGTCGATGTGGTGCAGTTTTGGCTTGAACGGATGACGCTGAACAGCCTGGATCTTAACTTTAACTTCTTTGCCATCAACAACCAGGGTCAGAACTTCGTCGTAGAAACCTGGTTTGGTCTGCTGGTTCATCACTGAGTCATGATCCAGTTCGATAGCTACAGCTGCTTCCGCGCCACCATAAATGATTGCCGGGAATTTGTTAGCTGTACGCAGGCGGCGGCTCGCACCCTTACCCTGCTGTTTACGTTCTTCTGCAATGATAGTGAACATGTTATTTCTCATTCAATAAATGTTCCTGCTACAGGCGACCCAGTAACAGGTTGGATTGTTCGTACTATAGTGTGCTCAGGCTTTCGCAAAAGCGGGCGGCATTATAGCCGCGTTTGCCGGTGCGGGCAAACAATACCGTCGTTAACTCAGCTCGTTGGCGCGGCGAAAGCGGCCCTGGTAATCAAAAATTTTCTCGCGCACCTGCCAGAAATGGCGCTGCTGACGGGCGACAACAAAATCAGGATGGCGCAAGAGCGGTTGCAGCGCCACCACATCAGCGGCGCTTTGCCAGCCAAGCGGCACGCCCGGCGCGCGCTGATGCGGACGCATAAACAGCTGTTCAAAAGCCTTACGCTGCGCCGGGCTTTTTAAGCGGAAGCGTTCGCTGACGCTGGTGCCATCTTCGTCAAAATAGCTGGCTTTCAGCCACTCGCCTTTTTCATCGCTGCCATGCGTCAGTTCCATCCCGCCGCAACGCAGCACCAGCGCATCTTTCAGTTTTAGCGCGGCCTTAAGCATATCGTCAGGATCAACCAGCACCGCGTCGCACTGATGGCAACGGCGTGCGGCAATATCGTTCTCGGCATTGCAGTGCGGACAGCTTTTAAAGCGAAAACGGTAGTCGCACTGCTCGCGCTCACCGTCGTCATCTTCCATCACGCCCTGACAACGACGGCCAAAGTGTTCAATGATGGCGCCGTCGGCAGTGGCTTTACCCCAGAAGGTATTGGCAAAGCCGCAGGCAGGGCAGAACACCTGTACCGGCTGATTGTCGCTTTTGCCTTTTGGCGCGCCCACTTCCGGCGTGAAAAGATCGTGCGGATTACCGGCATAGTCGAGGATCAGGCAGTCGCTTTTCCCTTCACACAGGCGTAAACCGCGACCAACAATTTGCTGATACAGGCTGACGGACTCGGTAGGCCGCAGAATAGCAATCAGATCCACATGGGGAGCATCAAAACCGGTGGTCAGCACCGCCACATTCACCATATAGCGCAACTGCTGCGCTTTAAACGCGGTGATAGTGGCGTCGCGCTCCGCCGCCGGGGTGTCGGCGCTGATTAACGCCTTACCCGGCGGTAACAGACCGAGGATCTCTTTGGCATGTTCGACAGTGGCGGCGAAGATCATCACCCCTTTGCGGTCGGCAGCGAACTCAACGATCTGCTGAATAATATGCGGCGTCACGCGCTGCTGCTGTTTCAGCTCGCGATTAAGATCGGCCTCGCTAAACAGACCGTTTGGCTGGGCGTTCAGGCGACTGAAATCGTATTGCACCACCGGCATATCCAGCCGTTCCGGCGGCACCAGGAAGCCATGCTTAATCATATAGCGCAGCGGCAGTTCATAAATGCAGTCACGAAACAGCGCCTGATCATCGCCACGCACCATGCCGTGATAGTGGAACTGATAGATCCAGCCTTTGCCCAGCCGGTAGGGGGTGGCGGTCAGCCCCAGCAGGCGCAGCTGGGGATTATGCTGACGCAGATGATGAAGAATCTGGCGGTACTGACTGTCGTCATCGTCGCTGATACGGTGGCATTCGTCGACAATCAGCAGCGAAAATGCGCTGTCAAATTGCTCCAGATTGCGCGCCACTGACTGCACGCTGCCAAACACCACTTTACTGTGGCTCTCTTTGCGTTGCAGTCCGGCGGCAAAGATATCCGCATCCAGCCCGTAAGCCTGGTATTTGCTGTGATTCTGCGCCACCAGCTCTTTGACGTGGGCCAGCACCAGCACGCGCCCACGCGCCAGCCTTGCCAGTTCGGCAATCACCAGGCTTTTGCCCGCGCCGGTGGGCAGTACAATCACTGCCGGTTGCTGCGAACCACGGAAGTAAGTGAGCGTGGCATCCACCGCTTCCTGCTGATAAGGACGAAGAGTAAACGACATAACAAGGCACAATTCTGGAAACAGGGTCGTATTATGCCATGAAAGCCGCTGAACGGTGCGATCCCCTCTGTCAGGCGCGCTTAACACTCGCTATACTGTTCAGCAATACCTTCCCGGGCGCGCAGGCGCTTTTCAAACGTCTATCGCAAGATGACGTCGGATTTCATTTCAAGAACACAGGCAAAGCAGATTTAATGCGACTCGATAAATTTTTATCTCAGCAACTGGAAATTAGCCGGGCAATCGCCGCACGCGAAATTCGCGCTAAACGTGTCACCATTGATGGTGAGATCGTGCGTGACACGTCGTTTAAGCTGGAACCCGAGCACCAGGTTGAATATGACGGCAATCCGTTACAACAGCAGTTTGGGCCGCGCTATTTTATGCTGAATAAACCCGAAGGCTATGTCTGCTCGACAGACGATCCCGATCATCCTACCGTGCTGTACTTTCTCGAAGAGCCAACGGCTTACAAACTGCACGCCGCCGGGCGACTGGATATTGATACCACCGGTCTGGTGCTGATGACTGATGATGGTCAGTGGTCACATCGTATTACCTCCCCGCGTCATCACTGCGAGAAAACCTATCTGGTGACGCTGGAGTTGCCACTGGCTGAGGATACGGCGCAGCAGTTTGCCGATGGCGTCCAGCTACATAACGAAAAAAGTCTGACCAAACCGGCGACGCTGGAAGTGATCGGCGAGCACCAGGTGCGTCTGACCATCAGTGAAGGGCGTTATCATCAGGTAAAACGTATGTTTGCCGCAGTGGGCAACCGGGTTGTCGCGTTACATCGTGAACGTATTGGTGAAATTGCGCTGGATGACGATCTGGCTCCGGGTGAATACCGGGCGCTGACTGCAGAAGAGATCGCCAGTGTGGTGATACCGCAATAATCATATAAATAATAACAAGTAAGGGGCAATGGGTGCGGAAGGATAAGAACTCTTCACTGGGATTAGTGGTTATTCTCGGCCTGTTGGCCATGTTGATGCCGTTATCAATCGATATGTATCTGCCAGCGCTGCCGCAAATCGCCACCGAGTTTGGCGTATCGGCGGGTAGCGTGCAGATGACGCTTAACATTTATATTATGGGTTTTGCCCTTGGCCAGCTGTTTTATGGCCCGATGGCCGACAGCTTTGGTCGTAAGCCAGTGATTACTTTCGGCACCCTGACTTTCGCCATCGCCGCCGCAGCCTGCGCCATGTCGCAAACCATCGATCAGCTGATCAATATGCGTCTGCTGCATGGCCTGTCAGCGGCCGCAGGCAGCGTGGTGATCAGCGCGCTGATGCGTGACAGCTACTCGAAAGAGGAGTTTTCCCGCATGATGTCATTTGTGATGCTGGTGACCACCATCGCGCCGCTGCTGGCGCCGATTGTCGGCGGCTGGTTGCTGCTGTTCTGGAGCTGGCACGCCATTTTCTGGGTGATTTCTGTCGCAGCGGTGGTGACCACGGTGCTGGTTGTTACGCAGATCAAAGAGACGCTGCCACCAGAAAAACGGCAGAAATTTCACCTGCGCACCATGCTGGGTAACTTTTTGTCACTGTTTCGCCATAAGCGCGCCTTCAGCTATATGCTGGCCAGCGGCTTCTCCTTTGCCGGACTGTTTTCGTTTCTTAATGCCGGCCCTTTCGTCTATATCGAAATCAACCATATTTCGCCGCAGCACTTTGGCTATTACTTTGCGCTGAATATTGTCTTCCTGTTTGTAATGACGCTGATTAACAGCCGTTCGGTGCGCCGCTTTGGACCGCTGGCGATGTTCCGTCTCGGTCTGCTGATTCAGTTTGCGATGGGCATCTGGTTGCTGGTGGTCAGCGCATTAAATCTCGGCTTCCTGCCGCTGGTGTTTGGCGTGGCGATGTTTATCGGCTGCGTGTCGATGGTGTCGTCTAATGCGATGGCGGTGATCCTTGATGAGTTTCCGCATATGGCGGGTACCGCGTCGTCACTGGCGGGCACGCTGCGTTTTGGTGTTGGCGCACTGGCAGGCATGCTGCTGTCGAATGCGACCTTTACCAGCGCCTGGCCGATGGTGTGGGCGATTGCGCTGTGCGCCACGGTATCACTGCTGCTTTTCCTCTATGCCAGCCGGCCACGTAAGGCCGCGTAATTGTTCCCCGCCGATCCCTTTGCCTGCGGGCGGCGATAACGCCGCCTCTACAAAAAACATCATAACTCGTAGGGGCGGCGTTATCGCCGCCCGTCCCGCCTTTATTCCGCTATTCCATGCAAACAATGTTGCTTTATTGTGAAATTTAGCGCATATAAAAGTAACAATATTGCAGCAATAATGGTTGTGATCACTTTATGAACGCGGTACATATAACAATAAAATGAGAGCTGACTCTCAAAAATTACGTCGTAAATATGAAATGTTAAAAAACGCGACGGTTTGCATTGACGCTTATTGCAGTTGCTGACCAGGGATTCGGGTCGCTGCTTCACGCAGCCAGACAACCGTGTTTCCTGCTCAACGTTCTGGGGATTTGATTTGAATACGTTACAGCTTTCAGTTGTCCATCGCCTGCCGCAGAGCTATCGCTGGTCGGCTGGTCTGAGTGGCGGAACCATCGAGCCACTGGAGATCAGCGGATTAACCAATGATAACGACCTGATTGGCCTGAAATTATTAAGCCATAACGGCGAGTCGGCGTGGGATATTATGCAGATATTAAAAACCGCGCTGAACGAAATCCAGGTGGAATGCGCGGTAGTGGAGTGGCAGGGCGAACCCTGCCTGTTTGTGCATCGCAATGATGAAAGCGCGACCAACTGCCGCCTGAAAAATCAGGGCGTCGCCATTGCTGAAGCCTTTTCCGCCAGCAATCCTTTCTGAAACCCGCTCAGGCCAGCGCCAGTAACTGGCGGGTATATTCCTGCTGTGGCGCGGCAAAAATCTGCTCGCAGTCACCCTGTTCCACTACCTCTCCCTGACGCAGCACCACCACCTGATGACACAGCGATCTCACCACCTGCAAATCGTGACTGATAAATACATACGCCAGCCGGTGCTGTTGCTGGAGATCTTTTAGCAATGTCAGAATCTGTTTCTGCACCGAGCGATCGAGTGAAGAGGTCGGTTCATCGAGGATAATCAGCTCCGGTTGCAGGATCAGCGCGCGTGCAATCGCAATACGCTGACGCTGACCACCGGAGAATTCCGCCGGATAGCGATGGCGGCTGGCGGGGTCGAGTCCCACCTCCTGCATGGCGGCGATCACCTGCTGGTCGTGCTGCGCTGCCGTCAGCTGCGGGCGATGCACCTGCAATCCTTCGGCAATAATCTGCGTCACGTTCAGTCGTGGATTAAGCGACGAATTTGGATCCTGAAACACCACCTGAATGCGCGGACGTACTGCCAGCATCTGCTTACGATTCCAGCCATGAATCGGCTTACCATCAAACCAGATATCGCCCTGTGACTGTATCAGGCGCAGCAATGCCAGACCGGTGGTGCTTTTTCCCGATCCTGACTCACCTACCAGTCCGAGGCTTTCCCCTGGTCGTAGCTCGAAGCTCAGCGCTTTCAGTGCATGATGGTGATCGACAACCCGGCGCAGCAGACCGCGTTTGATCGGAAAGGAGACCTGCAGATTTTCCACCCGCAGCAGCGGCGCTTTCGCACTGTCGGCCGGGGAAGGGCGGCCTTCCGGTTCGGCATCCAGTAATTTACGTGTGTAGCCGTGCTGCGGGGCGTTAAACAGCTGGTGGGTGCTGCTCTGCTCCACGACCTCGCCGTTTTGCATCACCGTGACGTTATCCGCCAGCTGACGCACAATATTCAGGTTATGGGTAATAAACAACAGTCCCATATTCAGTTCCTGCTTCAGCTCTTTCAGCAGCTTCAGGATCTGCGCCTGCACCGTAACATCAAGCGCGGTGGTCGGTTCATCGGCAATCAGCAGTTCCGGCTGGGTCAGCAACGCCATGGCGATCATCACGCGCTGACGTTCACCGCCGGATAACTGATGGGGAAAATCATTCAGACGGCTTTTGGCGTTGCGAATGCCAACCCGATCAAGACAGTTAAGCATTTCGCCGCGTGCGGCTTCTTTACGCATGCCGCGATGCAGTGACAGCACTTCATACAGCTGTTTTTCAATGCTGTGCAACGGATTGAGCGACACCATCGGTTCCTGAAAAATCATCGCCATCCGGTTGCCACGTAGTCCGCGCAGGGTGCGTTCATCGGCCTGCAACACATTCTGACCGCCGAAATGGATCTCCCCGCCGGTGTAAATGGCTGGCGGCGTTGGCAACAGGCGCATCACCGACAGTGCTGTAACGCTTTTGCCGGATCCCGATTCCCCTACCAGCGCCAGCGTTTCCCCGGCTTCCAGCGACAGCGACAGGCGATTCACCACCTGCTGCTGCACATTGCCCTGGCGAAAGGCGATACTGAGATCCTTAATGGTAAGAAGTGGCGTACTCATATCAATGCACCTTGCTGGGATCGAAGGCGTCACGCACGGTTTCGCCAATAAAAATCAGCAGCGACAGTAAAATCGCCAGCGAGAAAAATCCGGCCAGTCCCAGCCACGGCGCCTGCAGGTTATTTTTGCCCTGCAGCAGCAGCTCGCCGAGTGAAGGCGAGCCGAGCGGCAAACCGAAACCGAGGAAGTCCAGTGAGGTCAGGGTGGTGATGGAGCCGCAAAGAATAAACGGCAGAAAAGTCAGCGTCGCCACCATCGCATTCGGCAGCATATGGCGCAGCATAATACGGCTGTCGCTGACGCCCATCGCCTGCGCGGCGCGGATATAGTCAAAGTTGCGTGCGCGCAGAAACTCGGCGCGCACCACGCCGACCAGGCTCATCCAGCCAAAGATCACGGTGATCGCCAGCAGCCACCAGAAGCCGGGCTGAACCACGCTGGAGAGCAGAATAATCAGAAACAGTGTCGGCATACCGGACCAGATTTCGATAAAGCGCTGACCGATCAGATCGACTTTGCCGCCGAAATAGCCCTGCGCTGCGCCGACGGCGACGCCAATCACGCTGGAGACGATGGTCAGCATCAGGCCAAACAGCAGCGAGATACGCGTGCCATAGAGAATGCGCGCCAGCACGTCGCCGCCATTGGCATCGGTGCCGAGCCAGTTTTTGGCCGACGGTGGCGACGGGAAGGGGTCGCTGCTGGCGAAATTAATGGTACTGTCGGCAAAGCGAATCGGCGCCCACAGCGTCCAGCCCTGATTATCGAGGCGCTGTCGCAGCCAGGGATCCTGATAGTCGGCGCTGGTGGCCAGCGGGCCGCCGAAATCGGCTTCGGTATAGTCAAACAGCACGGGCGCATACCAGCGATCCTGATAATGCACCACCAGCGGTTTATCATTCGCCAGCAGCTCGGCAAACAGACAGAGTACAAACAGCACGGCAAAGATCCACAGTGACCAGTAGCCACGGCGGTTATGACGGAAACGGCCCCAGCGGGCCTGATTAATCGGACTCAGGCGGCTCATTGGCGTCCCTCAAAATCGATGCGCGGGTCAACCAGCGTATAGGTAATATCACTGACGATATTCAGCAGCAGGCCAATCAGGGTGAAAATATACAGGGTGCCAAACATCACCGGATAGTCGCGCTGGATGGTGCTTTCATAACCCAGCAGGCCCAGGCCGTTTAGCGAGAACATCACTTCAATCAGCAGCGAGCCGGTAAAAAACATGCTGATAAAGGTGGCCGGAAATCCGGCAATCACCAGCAGCATCGCGTTGCGGAATACATGGCGATAGAGAATTTTTTTCTCATCCAGCCCCTTGGCGCGCGCGGTCACCACATACTGTTTGCGGATCTCATCCATAAAGGAATTTTTGGTCAGCATCGTCAGGGTGGCAAAACCGCCAATCACCGTCGCCAGCACCGGCAGGGTGATATGCCAGAGATAGTCGGTAATCTTGCCGTACCACGGCAGGGCGTCAAACTGCGGCGAGGTTAATCCACGCAGCGGGAACCAGTCGAGATAGCTGCCGCCGGCAAACAGCACAATCAGCATCACCCCGAACAGGAACGAGGGAATGGCGTAGCCGACAATGATCAGGGTGCTGCTCCAGATATCGAAGGCGCTGCCGTTATGTACCGCTTTGCGGATACCGAGCGGAATCGACACCAGATAGATAATCAGCGTACTCCACAGACCAAGCGTGACTGACACCGGCAGACTCTCTTTAATCAGCTGGATCACCGAAGCGCTGCGGAACAGACTGTCGCCAAAATCAAAGCGCGCATAATCCCACAGCATTTTAAAATAACGCTCATGCAGCGGTTTATCGAAGCCGTAGCGTTTGGTGATTTCGGCAATCACTTCAGGATCCAGCCCGCGCGCGCCACGATACTGGCTGTCACCGGGATTAGTGTTATTTAACGCGCTGCGTCCGCTGCTGATGCCCGTGTCGCCGCCGGGCAGGCCGGAACTGCGCTCAAACTGGGCGCTGGCAATCGCCTGATCCACCGGACCGCCGGGCGCAATCTGCACAATAAAAAAGTTAATGGTGATGATCGCCCACAGGGTAGGGATAATCAGCAAAAGTCGACGAATAAGATAAGCGCCCAAATCTACTCCTTAACGTCGTTGGGCCGGCAACTGTGCGGCTTTGTTAACATCGTACCACCAGCTGTCAGTGCCGAGGGAATACGTCGGCGCAATGGCCGGCATGGAGAATTTATTCCAGTACGCGTAGCGATCGTCGGCGTTATACCACATCGGAATCATATAGTAGTTCCACAGCAGCACCCGATCGAGGGCGCGGCCAAGCGGCAGCAGTGCGTCTTTATCGCCCTGATGCTGCAATATTTTCGCAATCAGACTATCCACTTCAGGGCTTTTAACCCGTGGGCGGTTCCAGCTGGATTCAATATATTCGGAAGCCCAGATAATACGCAGCGAAGGGTCCGGTGACGGCTGGGCGTAATATTGCGATGGGATCATATCGTAATCCCCCTCACGCATACGCCGCAGATACTGCGAGCTGTCCACCTGGCGGATTTCCAGCTGGATCCCCAGCCGTTGCAGATTATGCTGGAACGGCAGCACCCACTGGATGCTGCTACTGCTGCTACTGTTCAGCAGCAGTTCAAAGCTAAAGGGTTTACCGCTGGTGGTATTGACCAGCTGTTTATTTTTCAGCTCCCAGCCTGCCTGTTTTAGCAGCGCCAGCGCTTTCAGCAGATTTTTACGGTCATAACCGCTGCCGTCCGATACCGGCGGCTGATAGCGTGAGGTAAACACCTCATCCGGAATTTTGCCTTTTAGCGGCGCCAGAATTTCCAGCTGTTTCGCATCCGGATAGCCGCTGGCGGCATATTCGGTATTCTGGAAATAGCTGTCGGTGCGTTTATAGGCGTTGTAGAACAGTGCCTTGTTCATCCACTGGAAATCAAACGCCAGACTGATGGCTTCGCGCACTTTGCGGTCGCTGAACAGCGTTTTTTCGGTATTAAACGCCAGCCATTGGGTATCTGTGGCCACCGTATTAGGTCTGGCGTCTTTGACAATCTGCTGATTGTCGAAATTTTTGCCGCGATACTGGGTGGCCCATTTTTTCGCCGAGCCTTCGGTGCGGAAGTCAAAAGCACCGGCTTTAAATGCCTCAAAGGCGACATTATCGTCAAGATAGTAGTCATAGCGCAGCGTATCAAAATTGTGTCGTCCACGGTTAACCGGCAGACTGGCCGCCCAGTAATCTTTTACCCGTGAATAGGTAATGTACTGGCCAACTTTATAAGCACTGACACGGTAAGCGCTGCTGCCAAGAGGGGGGTAGCCCAGTGGCTCGTTAAATTTGCGGCTCTGCCAGAATTTCTGCGACAGCACCGGCAGGGATAACAGGCCGAGAATCTGGTCTTTATCCGGCTCAGGTAGCTCAATA
The DNA here is from genome assembly GCF_017875465.1 of Winslowiella toletana. Lineage (NCBI taxonomy): Bacteria > Pseudomonadati > Pseudomonadota > Gammaproteobacteria > Enterobacterales > Erwiniaceae > Winslowiella > Winslowiella toletana. The sequence continues at coordinate 797,064 of NZ_JAGGMQ010000001.1, read as the reverse complement.
CGCACCGTCAGTGGCGCAATGGCTTTCACCGTTACACCTTTATAGGCAACACGAAATTGCGGCACGCCTTCGGTCATAAATTTAGTAAAGGTAAAGGCCACATCGCTGGCGGTAATCGGTGAGCCATCCTGGAAACGGGCGTTGGGATTGATGCTGACTTCCATCCAGCGGAAATCATCCGGGTAGCGTGCCGATTCGGCGATCAGGGGGTAGTAACTGCCAATCTCATCGTCGGAGGTGGTAAACAGTGAGTCATATAAGCCATCGGTGGCGACGCCGGGATAACCACGCGAAGCATAGCGGTTAAAGTTGTCATAGGTGCCAACCACCGCCAGCGTCATCTTTCCGCCTTTTGGCGCGGCGGGATTAACGTAATCGTAATGGGTAAAATGGGTGGCGTACTTGGGTTCGCCCAGCTTCGAGAACGCATAGCTCTCGTTAATATTCTCTGCCTGTGCTGATAAGCCGACAGCACTGAGCAGCATAAGTGTCACCAGGCGCAATAGCATTATGTTGGTTGGCTCCTGCAGCGAAAAAAGTAAATCAGTTGTCATTCAGCGTAGCAGTATTCACCGCCAGGCTCTGTTTCTGGCTGGTTTATGCCAGATTATTATGCCATTAGCCGCTGATCAGGACAAAGCGGGCTGGCGCGTTTGAAAATAAGCAATCAGCTGCGAAACGTTCATTGGCCGGGCAAAGAAGTAGCCCTGCATATGGCTTACCCCACGATTGACCAGCCACATTGCCTGCTCTTCGGTTTCCACCCCTTCGGCGACGGTACTGAGGTTAAGTTTCTTCGCCAGATTCAGCACCGCGTCCAGCACTGGTGAGGTCACGGTTTCCATGCCAATGCTCTGCACAAATCCACGGTCGATTTTAAGGTAGTCGAACTTAAATTTCTCCAGATAGATCAGGGCGCTGTGCCCGGTGCCAAAGTCGTCAATGGCAATTTTATAGCCCTTATCGTGGATCCAGTCGAAAATCTCGCTGGTATTGCCGCCAGAGACCATAGTGTGCTCGGTGATCTCAAACACATAGGCGAAATGGCCTTCCGGCATCGCCCGCACCCAGTGGTTAACGTCATCACGGAAGCTGTCAGATAACAGATGCAGCGGTGACAGATTAACCCCCATTTTGGTGCCCACCGGAATCACCTGGCGGATCTTATGCGCATCACGCGCCACCAGTTCAAACAGATGACGTGTCAGGGGAACAATTAAATTCTGCCCTTCGGCATAACTGATAAACAGATCAGGCGGAATATTGCCGGCGACGGGATGCACCCAGCGCAGTAGCGCCTCCAGACCGTAGGCCCGGCCGGTAGCCGCTTCTACCAGCGGCTGATATTCGACATGAAACTCACCACGCTTGATCCCCTGCGTAATCTCTTTGCCCGGGCGCACCTGCAGCGTCAGGATCAGGAAACAGCCGGAGGTGACCAGCACTGCCAGTAGCAGGGCGGTGAGCAGAATAAGATGAATGTCGCGCTGCGGCAGATTATTGCCATACAGGTAAAAGCTGAGAGGATAGCCGGGAACATGGGTCATGCGCAGCGGACTGGCGGGCAGCTGGCGGGTGTGGATCATCTCCTCGCTCCAGGTGGTGACCGCATTGTCTTTATTGGCTAAAGCCATACCGCTGATTTCCAGCTGGCGTGACGCCAGCAGCAGGTAAGGCGTCATATTCATATTCAGGGTGGTGAGGACACCGCTGCGGTCTGAACCCGGCTGTTTTAGCCACATCACAATCGCCGGTTGCTTTGGCAGCATCGGGGTACCGGCGATCATCGTCAGGTCGAAATCTTTATTCAGGTCAGTATGTGCGGAGATAGCGCTTACCGGCAGACTGAAGGCGCCGGTGGCGGAGGAGCAGTAGGCGATGCCATTACGCACCAGCAGGATGGCGCGGACTTCATTAATAAATGCTGCGCGTGAAGTGAGCTGGGTATTGACCTGCGAACACTCAGACATGGTCAGGCTGCGCAGGGGATCCAGCGACTCCTTCAGTTGACCAAAACCTTTAACAATAAAATTCTGCGTATATAACAGCAGCTGGTCGTTGCCCCTGGCGCGTTTATGCCAGGCGATGCTCATAGTGATGGCAGTAAAAAACAAAAAAAAGATCAAACCAACCGCCGCGCTGACCCACGCAATTTTGCGCGCATTGGTCAGAGGGTGTTTAACCAGAGTTGATAGTGGCATTGCGTTTTATCTCCCGCTTTAGCCTGTTTTTTTGTTGGAATTATGCACTGCCATTTTCCGGGAATAAGCACAGCAGGATATAACGTCGTCGGGGGTCCTGTCTCGATATTATTATGATAAGCAAAACTATTTTTGTCCTGACTGCTGGCGGATTGTTCTGGTGCATGCCAAATCGTCAGCGCGTAGTCAGGCAAATTTCAGGCATAAAAAAACGCTGCCGGAGCAGCGTTTTTATTATTCTCATTTCGCGGACTTCAAGGGATAAAGATCAGCTTTGTGTACGGCTCAGTACGCGTCTTGCTTCACGGTAACGATTTTTCCAGTATGAATCATTCAAATTGGAAATCATTACACCGCTGCTGGTCGAAGCATGAACGAAGTTGTCATTACCGAGGTAGATGCCAACATGTCGCCCTGTCGAACCGGCGCGGAACAGCACAAGATCACCGGGACGTAACTTACTGCGCTGAATACTTTTACCACTGTCCTGCTGCTCTGAGGTTGAGCGCGGCAGATCGAGACCAAACTGTTCACGGAAGGTCACCTGAACAAAAGCGGAGCAATCGATGCCGCGTTTGTTGGTGCCGCCAAGACGATAACGAACGCCTTTCCAGTCAGCATATTGATCCATGATACGTGATTTAATATCCACGCTCTGAACCATCTGTTCGAATTCATCCTGAGACGCTTGAAGTAAAAAGCCGTTCTGGCCTTTAACTGCATGAGTCTCAGTTTGTGCGTTGTGATCGTTACTGGTAGTACATGCCGAAAGCAGTGTCGCGAGTGCGACGGCGGGTATGGCCCGCATAATATATCTCAGGATAGGTTGAGACTTGACCATTATGTTTGTTATCCCTTGGGGTCCTTAACGACACAGGTCGTTAGCTAAGTTGCGAAACGAAAATGAAATTAATTAGTGCAGGCGCGTGAGACAATTCCTAAATCATTAAAATGTGTTAACGAGCACATTTTAATTGTAAAAAAAGAAAAAAATCACCGTTTTTGCCTAATCCGAATTGAGATTACCCGATTAAAAGCCCCGTGGCGAGGGGTTTTAGCGTCTTTCTTATAGGTTTTTTTGATGCGAAACAAATGGGTAACACTTAGATTAAATTATCAACAATTAGCAGTCGATAATCGCTGGATTAAGCGCAATTTAAGCGGCTATTTCAGGGGATAACATAAGAACCAGGAGTTTTACCGCTGGACAACGGGGCAGAAAAGGCATTTTCCCGCCCCGGTTATCATAATATTTTCTTTTCACGGATAAAAAATTAGCACGCTAATTATCAATTCAGTACCAGCCCGCGCTGTAATCAATTAATACAATTTGCCTTAATTGTGGAATAGATTTTAACGCAGCGGTTTATATTTTCCCGGCAGGTTTCGGTTAAGCCAGTTAACTAAATAATCACTGGCTGGCGTCAGTAACCACCAGCTCAGACCCACCATTACCACCGACAGCGAACCGACGGCAATATCGGTAAACCAGTGTGCGCCGGCCATGACACGCGGCAGAGCAAACACCACAAAGATCAGCGTGGCGGTGAGAAACGCGCCTTTACCAAAATAGCGCAGCATAAAGCAGGCGAAGATCATCAGCATCATACCGTGGTCACCAGGGAAGCTGTCGCGTGAAGCATCTTTCGCCGGAATACCGGTCAGTTCAGCAACCCGATGCACATGGTCAAAGAACAGAGTAGGGCTGACATGTTTTACCGGCAGCAAATGGCCAAGCTGGTTCAGTACCACCGCAGTAATCAGCATGGTAACGCCGATAGTGATCAGGCGGCGGCGCCCTTCTGCGGTTTCGCGCAGCCAGAATTTCAGCCAGAGCGAACCCATCGCCAGCAGAGATACGGCGTCAAAACCACGGAAATTGGTAATGGCAATCAGCCACAGCAGCGGCTTGCTGTTGACCATATGATCGTTAAACCAGAAGAAGATCGATTTATCGAACGGAAACCAAAAGCCATGTCCGGCAGGAAGATACCAGGATAAAAACAGGGCGATGCCAGCAATATTTAAGGCAATGATGGTCGCGAAGCGCTTTGCATTCATAGGGGGAAATCTGTCGGGTTGAAAAATAACAGCGTAGCCTAAGCCACACTGTCTAAACGAAGCTTCAACAGATTATCTTGCAAATCATTCCACGGTAAATCGTTTTCATTTATCAGTTCAATACGACTGTCCGGCGGGGAAGATGGGCGGGTTTCGATTTGCAGATCCTGGCCCTGACGATTGATGCTAAGCAGCCCTTCGGCAATGCGCAGCACGCCTTTGACCCGGCTCACCGGCGCCAGTCTGGCCCACTCCAGCACGCCAATGGTGTCAAACACTGTCTCAGCATCGAAGATCCAGCCGCAGGCATAGTAACCCTGACCCTGGTTTAGTGCGCGGCGCCAGCGGACGTTGCTGTCGAGACGCAGGGCGGCCAGCCCCGATTTCGCACTACTGTGCGTATGGTGACGGGCATCTGGCAATTGACGCAGGTTATGGCGTGGCGCGTCCAGCAAGGCAGGGTCGATGTTGCCAAATGCTGCCGTCAGGCACTGGCGTTCACCGAGATGCTGCTGCTGCCAGGCGTCCAGCGCCTGAAGGTCTTGCTGCTGCCAGCGATCCCGTTTATTGGCGATAATAATATCGGCTGCCGCCAGCTGATCGCGGAAATTTTCATTGTCGGTGATTTTACTGTTGCTAAGCTGGCGCGGATCCAGCAGCGCCAGCGTAGCATTCAGCGTCAGCCAGGGCTGGTACACCGCATCGCTTAACATGGCGATAATTTGCTTTGGATGGCCAAGACCTGTGGGTTCAATCAGCAGCCGGTCGGGTTTCGCCTGCTTTAATAACATATTCAGCCCCACCTGCATCGGCAGTCCATTGACGCAACACATGCAGCCGCCGGGGATCTCTTTTAACACCGCGCCGCGGCCTTGCAGCAAGGCGCCATCAATACCAATTTCGCCAAATTCATTGACCAGAATCGCCCATTTTTCATTTTCTGGCTTCATTGCCAGCAGGTGAAGCAAGGTAGTGGTTTTTCCGCTGCCCAGAAAGCCAGTAATCAGATTGACCTTTGTCACCAGGTTCTCCTCCATCAGGATATTCACGTGCTGAAATTAAAGTTCAGGCTGTGGCAGGCCGATTTTAATCATCAGGACAATAAAACAGCTACCTTTAACCTGTAGTTGGTCAATAAGTGAGGTTGATATGAACGGCATTAAATCAGCTGTTTTGATAATGCTTTTTGCCTCATGGACGAGCAGCGTCATCGCCGGGAGTGGCACTGCATCAGCCAGCTCAGGCACCATTCGTTTTTCCGGCGCTATTGTTGACGGCGGCTGTGTGATCAGCCCTGGCGTTAATAATCAGCTGAAAACCATCTGTCATCAGAACGGCAGGATAGCAATCAGCATCACGGAGCTGAATCTGACACAGCAACAAAAACTGCCATTAAGTCAGGGCACCAGCCAGTTTGCGTGGATTGATCGCAGCAAAGCGCTGGGGATGCTTACGGTTAATTACTACTGATAATAATGGCTTGTTAATTGTTATAACATAACATTATCGGCGATGCATCCTCTCATCGCCGATAAGAGAGCAGAGCAATTATTCGCTGCGCCCCATATAGCGACGTTCAGCAATATGAATGCGGATCTTGTCACCATTACTGAGATATTCCGGAACCTGAATCACTAAACCGGTGGTCATTTTAGCGGGTTTACTACGTGCACTGGCGGATGCCCCTTTAATTCCCGGCGTGGTTTCGACAATTTCCATATCGACCGTTTGTGGCAGTTCCAGCGCCAGAATCTGGCCATCCATGGTTAAAACCTGAATGCCTGGCATGCCACCTTCAGGAATAAACAGCAGCTCTTCCGCAATCTGCTCCTGCTTAAAGTTATACGGCGTGTAATCTTCATCATCCATAAACACATACTCGTCACCATCAATATAAGAGAAGGTGACCTGGCGGCGGCTCAGGGCGATGGTGTCGATAATATCATCACCTTTAAAACGCTCTTCCACCTTCAATCCGCTACGGATATCAGTGAAACGCATTTTATATAAGGTAGAGGCGCCACGGGCGCTGGGGCTTTGCACATCAATGTCTTTCACCAGCAGTAATTTGCCGTTGTAGCTGACGGCCATGCCGCGTTTGATTTCGTTTGCTCTTGCCATGGTAGGTTCTCAATAAGCCTGCGCTGAATTAATCGCGACAAGTTACTCGCGGCGCGACTTTCAGGCAAGATCTGCAGCCTGAATAATTTTGAGTATAGCTTTCACCTTTTGCCACTGCTATTGTCGCGCTTTACGTTGCTCCTGAGCGTGCAGATGCAGTGTCGTCCTGATTGTGGTGCCTGTTGCACGGCCCCTTCGATCTCTTCCCCGATTCCAGGTATGCCGCAGGGCAAACCGGCGAATACCCCGTGCGTACAGCTTGACGCCCGCCAACGCTGCAAAATTTTTGGCTCGCCACTGCGGCCAAAAGTCTGCGCGGGATTGCAGCCTGACGCGGAAATGTGTGGCAGCAGCCGCCTGCAGGCGATGACCTGGCTGTTACAGCTGGAAGCGGATACCTCCAGCTGAACAGGCGTCAGGCGTTTTTGATCCGCCACATGCAGTACAGAGTGCCAGCGTTCATCAGCAACGCGCAGTAAAACACCGCATGGTAACTCCAGAATTCAGCCACCAGACCGGCCAGCGATCCGGCGAGGATCCAGCCGACACGGGTTGAGTTGCTGAACAGCGTCGTCGCCGCGCCTGCCTGGCCTGGCATCAGATCCTGAAAATAGATCATGCCAATACCAGCCAGAATGCCAATAAAGATAGCGTTCAGTCCCTGGATCAGCAGTAACGGGATGGCGGTATTGATCAGCAATACCCCGGCGTAAAACAGCAGCCCGCAGGTGGCGGCGCAGCGCATCAGCGCGCGTTTGCTGAAGCGGCGGGCGTAGTAGCCAGCAATCAGCATCACCGGGATTTCCAGTCCCGCCGCCAGCCCCATTAATTGCCCCGCCAGTTTTTCCGGCAGATGTAACTCATGCACCACATACAACGGCATATTAATCAGCCAGATATTGTTGCAGGCCCACATCAGCGTACAGCCGGTAAACAGCAGCAGCGTATCGCGGCGGTTGCGCCGTGGCGCCTGCAACATGGTGGTGGTTTGCAGCACGGTCTTTCGCATGGATGGCAGCAGATAGCGGACAATCACCGCGCAGCAGACAAATGCCACCGCCGCACAGGCGTACATCACCTGAAAACCAAACCCCAGCGCCAGCGCAAAGGCAACCGGCGGGCCAATGACCCATGCCAGCGAAACCTGGGTACGCATAATCGTGCTGAACATTACCGCTTCACGGCCGGTTTTGTCGGCGTGTTCACGCGCCAGCGCAAACATCTGCGGGTTGGCGGTCGAGCCAAAACTGGAGAGCAGTACGCCGACCAGTAACAAGACAAAGTAATTACGATTCCAGGCAAACAGAATGCAGCCAACCGCGCCCAGCAGGCAGCACTGAAAGATCAGCGTCTTGCGGTCGCCCTGACGGTCGGAACGGGTCGCCAGCAGCTGGCTCACCACAATGCCAATCAAAGCACTGCCGGTAAAAAACAGTCCCACCATAAACGGACGCGCATGCACTTCCGTAGAGAGAAACAGGCTGAGGGTCGGGGTCTGCAGCGCCCCGGCGATGCCGGAGAGAAATGCGACCAGCAGAAAGGCAGCCGAACGCAGGTCAGGCAGGCGGCGAAGAGTGGCACCAGATGTTTGCATAAGTGAGGGTTAACCGGCAGAAATGGACGGGGGAATTCTACGCCGTTGCGCTATTTTTTAAAAACCCGTTTCAAAAAAAACTGTGAAGGCTGCAGAGGGTTTCCGCATTTTTTGCACCATCCGCAGCAAAAAGCTGAAGTTGCTGACCGCGTTGGGTTAAAACGCACCCTGAGTCAAATCCGCTTCAGCAAGCCGGCTGGCAGCGGCGGCATTTCTCTGAAAAAGTTAAGTGAAATGTGCGTGACGTCAAAAATCTGCTACATCGTTTACAGTAAATCTTGCCAGCAAGACGATGACTGTACCAAACTCATTGAAACGTTTCAGCGTTGTCTCAATCGGTTGCCCGTCAGAAGATGACGCTTTTTTTCTCATAATAGCTGAAACGATTCAATTTCAGCGGGAGAGGAGAACTATGTTCCAGCTAGATCTGAAAGCCATTCATACTGGCGCCAGCGCCACCAATAAAGAAGACGCTATTCGTCAGGTTGCCGCCGCGCTCGCCGCTGCCGGCAACGTCAGCGAAGCCTATGTTGACGGCATGCTGACGCGCGAAACCCAGACTTCCACCTATCTTGGTAACGGCATCGCCATTCCGCATGGCACCACCGATACCCGCGATTTAGTGCTGGAGACCGGTGTGCAGGTGTTCCAGTTCCCGCAGGGCATCGCCTGGGGAGACGATCAGACTGCTTATGTGGCGATTGGTATAGCCGCGCGCTCCGATGAGCATCTGGCGCTGTTGCGTCAGCTGACTCACGTGCTGAGTGATGACAGCGTAGCTGAACAGCTGAAAACCACCACTTCCGCTGAAGAGTTGCGCAGCATCCTGATGGGCGAGAAACAGGCTGCGGAATTTAAATTTGATAACAGCCTGATTGCGCTTGATGTCGCCGCCAGCGATCTGATGACGTTACAGGCGCTGAACGCCGGTCGTCTGCAACAGGCGGGTGCGGTGGACGCCAGCTTTGTCAGCAGCGTGATCTCCTCGCAGCCGCTGAATCTGGGGCAGGGTATATGGCTGAGCGACAGTACAGTCGGTAATCTGGTCAGCGCCGTGGCGGTAAGTCGTGCCGCGAACGCTTTTGATGTGGCGGGTGAAAAAGCCGCGTTGCTGATTACCGTTGCGGTCACCGATGACCAGCCGCTGAAAGTGCTGAACTATTTAAGCGATCTGCTGATTAATCAGAAAGCCGAACGTCTGCTAACCGCTGATGCCGCCGGGGTACTGGCGCTGTTAACCAGCGAAGTCGACGAGCAGGCGGATGTGCTGACTGCAGAATTTACGATCCGCAACGAGCATGGTTTACATGCGCGTCCGGGCACTGCGCTGGTCAGCGTGATCAAACAGTTTAACAGCGATATCACCGTGACCAACCTTGATGGCAGCGGTAAACCAGCTAACGGTCGCAGCCTGATGAAAGTGGTGGCGCTGGGGGTGAAAAAAGGTCACCGCCTGCGCTTTACCGCCAGCGGTGAAGATGCACAGCAGGCGCTGGATGCCATTGAAGAAGCCATCGCCGCCGGTCTGGGCGAGGGGGCAGCATGAGCAGACGCGTCGCAACTATTACCCTGAATCCGGCTTATGACCTGGTCGGTTATACCGATGAGATTGAACGTGGTGAAGTTAACCTGGTGAAAACCACCGGTCTGCATGCCGCAGGCAAAGGGATTAACGTAGCGAAGGTGCTGAAAGATTTGGGCATTGACGTCACTGTTGGCGGCTTTCTCGGCAAAGATAATCAGGATGGCTTCCAGCAACTGTTCAGCGAGTTAGGTATTGCTAACCGTTTTCAGGTCGTGGCGGGCCGTACCCGTATCAACGTAAAGCTGACCGAGAAAGGCGGCGATGTCACTGATCTGAACTTCTCTGGTTTTGATGTCAGTGCGCAGGACTGGGAGCGCTTCAGTGCCGATTCATTAAGCTGGCTTGGTCAGTTTGATATGGTCTGCGTCAGCGGTAGTTTACCGGCTGGCGTGGCGCCGGAAGCCTTTACCGAATGGATGACAACCCTGCGCACGCTGTGTCCATGCATTATTTTCGACAGCAGCCGCGAAGCGCTGGTGGCGGGACTGAAAGCGGCGCCATGGCTGGTGAAGCCTAACCGTCGTGAGCTGGAAATCTGGGCCGGACGCAAACTGCCGACGCTGCAGGATGTGATTGAAGCTGCCCATGCATTGCGTGAGCAGGGCATTGCCCATGTGGTGATTTCCCTCGGCGCCGAAGGTGCGCTGTGGGTGAATGCTTCCGGCGAGTGGATTGCTAAACCGCCAGCCTGTGAAGTGGTCAGTACCGTCGGTGCTGGCGATTCGATGGTCGGTGGCCTGATTTATGGTCTGCTGATGCGTGAGTCCAGTGAGCATACGCTGCGGCTGGCAACTGCCGTTGCGGCGATGGCCGTCAGTCAAAGTAATGTTGGTGTTACCGATCGTACCCAGTTGGCCGCAATGATGGCGCGCGTCGACCTGAAACCCTTTAACTAACAGCAGGAGAAGGCAAAATGAAAACGCTGCTGATAATCGATACCTCGCTGGGCCTGGCAACCAGCTACCTGGCAAAAAATTTACTTACCGCAGCGGCGGCGAAAGCTGGCCTGGCGCTGACGGATAATCCGGCAGAAGCCGGGCTGGTGGCAGTGGCGGGTAAAACCGTACCTGCTGACGGCGCGCTAAACGGCAAAGCGGTCTATCTGGGCGATATCGAACAGGCGCTACGTCAGCCGGAAGCGTTCCTTGCTACCGCGCAGGCGCAGGCTAAACCTTACCAGGCGCCAGCAGCGGTTGCTGCGGCGCCGGTGGCGGCTCCTTCCGCGACTGGCCCGAAACGTATTGTGGCGATTACCGCCTGTCCTACCGGTGTGGCGCACACCTTTATGGCCGCGGAAGCGATCCAGACGGAAGCGACCAGACGCGGCTGGTGGGTAAAAGTGGAAACCCGCGGCTCAGTCGGCGCCGGTAATGCGATTACTGCTGAAGAAGTGGCGGCGGCCGATCTGGTGATTGTGGCGGCGGATATTGAAGTGGATCTGGCGAAATTTGCCGGTAAGCCGATGTATCGCACCTCAACCGGTCTGGCGCTGAAGAAAACGGCGCAGGAGCTGGATAAAGCGGTGGCGGAAGCCAGACCTTATCAGCCGAAGAGCGGCAACCAGGCATCACAGGGCGAGCAGAAACAGGAGAGTACAGGCGCTTATCGTCACCTGCTGACCGGCGTCTCTTATATGTTGCCAATGGTGGTGGCCGGTGGTCTGTGTATCGCGCTCTCCTTTGCGTTTGGTATTACCGCCTTTAAAGAACCGGGAACGCTGGCCGCTGCGCTGATGCAAATCGGTGGCGGCAGCGCCTTTGCCTTAATGGTGCCGGTGCTGGCGGGTTATATCGCTTTCTCGATTGCTGACCGTCCGGGTCTGACGCCAGGACTGATTGGCGGTATGCTGGCTACCAGTATTAATGCCGGTTTCCTCGGCGGTATTATCGCCGGTTTTATTGCCGGTTACACCGCCAGACTGATTAGCGGCAAGGTCAAACTGCCGCAAAGTATGGAAGCGCTGAAGCCGATTCTGATTATCCCGCTGTTTGCCAGCCTGATCACCGGTTTACTGATGATCTATGTGGTGGGTAAACCTGTTGCGGGCATTATGAGCGGTCTGACCAGCTGGCTGGCGAATATGGGTACGGCGAATGCGGTACTGCTGGGCGCGATCCTTGGTGGCATGATGTGTACCGATATGGGGGGGCCGGTAAATAAAGTCGCCTATGCCTTTGGTGTGGGTCTGCTGAGTTCGCAAACCTATGCGCCGATGGCGGCGATTATGGCGGCCGGTATGGTTCCACCGCTGGCGATGGGTCTGGCAACGCTGGTTGCGCGTCGTAAGTTTAATAAAGGACAGCAGGAAGGCGGCAAAGCGGCGCTGGTTCTTGGTCTGTGCTTTATCTCGGAAGGTGCGATTCCGTTTGCGGCGCGTGATCCGATGCGCGTACTGCCATGCTGTATCGTTGGCGGCGCGGTGACCGGCGCGATCTCGATGGCGATCGGCGCGAAACTGATGGCGCCGCACGGCGGTCTGTTTGTGCTGTTGATCCCTGGTGCTATCACCCCGGTGGTTGGCTACCTGCTGGCGATTATCGCCGGTACGCTGCTGGCGGGTCTGGGTTATGCGATTCTGAAACGTCCGGAAGCGGAAGCTGAACTGGCGAAAGCCTGATTAGTGTCCTCCGGATGATAAAAAGGCGCGGGCTTCCGCGCCTTTTTTTATGTTTTTGCTGCGCGCAAATCTGTAATGCCACACGACTTTTTGATAGTGTTAGTTCGGCTTATTAATTCTGTCAGGAAGACTCAATATTATGGCTGTTATCCCGCTTATGCCCCGGAACAGACTATGTCAATCAACACCGCTATTAAATGGGGGCACAGGACGCTAACGGTTGTCCTGTTACTTATGGTTATTGTCGGCGGCCTGCTATGGTATTCCGGGAACGCTCCTCGCGATGATCGCGTAGTCAGTCAGAAACAGTTGTCAGAGGATGTCTGGTTGTACGTGACCCAATATCAGGATGCCGGCGCTACTGACTCTGACGTTTATCGTTACTATCTGAATAAACATCTCAGCGATCCAATGAAGGTGCTGAATAAAAGCGCCCCCTTTCTTCAGGCTGATATCGGTGATGCCAACGTTACGGCTATTGGTGATCACGTACTGGTAAAGTTGACGGGAAAAGTGTACTCCTTTTCTAACTCGGCTTTTTACTACGACGACAGAACGCCAGTGATGCCCCGTATCGATCTGAATGCTTATGCTTCAAACCCCTGGAAGTAGGGCGGGACAGGTGAAATGATCAATCGTCGTGATTTTCTCACCGGCCTCGCCGTCACCGCTATTGCCATACGCACCGCACGCGCCAGCGCGGTAAATTACCGGCAGACTAGCATCCCACTGTGGAGCGGGGCGGCTCCTGGCGGCGGCGGGCCGTCCGGCAGCGCTATCCTTTCCGCAAAAGGGGCGCTGAGCAATATCGCGGTGCCTGCACTGACGGTACTGACACCCGAACATGCCAATGGTCATGCGGTACTGATCGCCGCAGGCGGGGGCTATAAGCGCATCCAGATGGCGAGTGAGGCATGGCCAGCAGCGCAATGGCTGACGGCACGAGGTTATACCGCGTATATTCTCAGTTACCGGTTGCCGCATGAAGGCTGGGGGGGTGGCAACCTGGTATCATTACAGGATGCACAGCGGGCATTGCGAATTATCCGGCAGCGCGAGCAGCACCTCAGCGTGCTGGGTTTTTCCGCCGGTGGTCATCTGCTGGGGCTGGCGATCACCCGCCCGGATTTCGCCTCGTATTCTCCACAAGATCAGCTCGACAGCAGGCCTGCGTATGCTGATGGTGCGGCTTTGATTTACCCAATTATTACGCTGGAAAAACCCTGGAGCCATACTTCCACGCATCGTCTGCTGGTCGGGCCGCATGCCTCCGCCGCTGATAATGCCGCCTGGTCGGTGCAGAATTTTGTTAATGCGCATACGCCGCCGGTGTTTCTGGTACAGGCGCTGGATGATCCGATAGCCAGTCCGGATAACACGCTGATTATGTCTGCCGCCTGCCGTAAGGCAGCTGTGCCGGTAGAGATGTACCGTTATGCTACGGGCGGGCATGGTTTTGCTATGGGAAGGGCAGGGACCGCGACGATGGAATGGCCAGGGCATTATCAGACGTGGTTAGAGGGCAGGATGTAACATAGTAAAAAATCTGGCACAGGCGGCGAGAACGCCGCCCCTACTTCAGGACACATAAAACATGTAGGGGAGCCGTTTTCGGCTCCCGTTCAGATAGCAGACGCGGTGCAGATCCCCGCACCCTGATTATTTTTGCTCTGACTTCAGCCAGGCAATTTCATCTTTCCAGATATCCGGATTGACGGTTTCGAGGATCATCGGGATACCGTCGAAGCGGCTGTCTTTCATCAGCCAGCTAAACACCGTTTTACCGATATTGCCTTCACCGAGGCTGTGATGGCGATCGACGCGGCTGTTAAACTCACTTTTCGCATCATTCAGATGCATACCACGCAGATACTGGAAACCGACCACGCGCTCAAACTCTGCAAAGGTTTTTACGCACTCTTCTTCGCTGCGCAGATCGTAGCCACCGGCAAAAGCATGGCAGGTATCAATACAGACGCCGACACGCGATTTATCTTCCACACCGGCAATAATCGCCGCCAGATGCTCAAAACGGAAACCAAGGTTACTGCCCTGACCGGCGGTATTTTCAATGACGGCGGTGACACCCTGGGTTTTATCCAGCACGATATTAATCGACTCGGCGATACGTTGCAGGCACTCCGCTTCCTCAATCTGATGCAGATGGCTGCCGGGATGGAAATTCAGCAGCGACAGGCCCAGCTGCTCGCAGCGTTGCATCTCATCGAGGAAGGCTGCGCGCGATTTCTCCAGCGCTTCTTCTACCGGATGGCCAAGATTAATCAGATAGCTGTCGTGCGGCAGAATTTGCTGTGAGCTGTAGTTATATTTCTCACAGGCGGCGCGAAAGGCGGAAATCACCTCAGCACTTAGTGGAGCCGCGCGCCACTGGCGCTGATTTTTGGTGAACAGCGCGAATGCTGTGGCTTCCAGTTCGTGCGCGCGAATGACTGCCTGGTCTACGCCGCCTGCTGCGCTGACGTGGGCGCCGATATATTTCATGCCGTTCTCCTGTAAATGGCTTGGTGATGCCGTAAGCCATCCATGATAACCGAAGCGACTAGCCCATCAAATGCTGAACCAGCAGATTGATCGCGCCGCCACCGACTATCAGCCAGATAAACAGCAGCAGCGCCATCAATAATGGTTTTACCCCGGCGCGTTTCAGCGCGCTGATATGGGTGGTTAAGCCCAGCGCCGCCATTGCCATCGCCAGCAACAGATTGTCCAGCTGGTTAATGTTCTCAAGCCATGATGGCGGCAGCAGGTGCAGCGAGTTAAACAGCGCCACGCCAATAAACAGCAGGGCAAACCACGGGAAACTGATCGCGCCGTGCGAGCTGTTGCCGTCGCGGCGCAGCAGCGCGCCAAGAAACAGCAGAAACGGCGCCAGCATCATTACGCGCAGCATTTTGGCTATCACTGCGGCATTTTCAGTTTCCGGGCTAATGGCGTGGCCCGCAGCCACTACCTGCGCCACTTCATGCAGGGTAGAACCGGTAAAAATACCGTATGTGGTTGGCGTTACCGCAGGAAACCACGTCAGCGCCAGCGGGTACAGCAGCGGACAGATAAACATCGCCAGGGTGCCAAAAATTACCACGGTGGCAATCGCCACCGCCACTTTGGCGGCATCGGCTTTGATAACCGGTTCGGTTGCCAGAATTGCCGCCGCGCCGCAGATGCTGCTGCCAGCGCCAATCAGCCAGCGGGTCTGGCGATCAAGACCAAATACCCGGCGGCCGAGCCAGCAGGCAAGCGCAAAGGTAGAGCAGAGCGTAATGATATCAATCACTACGCCACTCAGGCCGACATCAGCTATCTGCTGTACGGTAAGGCGAAAACCGTACAACACAATACCGAGCCGTAACAGACGCTGTTTTGCCAGCAGGATACCGGGATCGCACGCGGGTTGCAGACGTGGCCAGACCGTATTGCCAGCCAGCATACCGACCACAATCGCCAGCGTCAGCGCACCCAGTCCGAGCGAAGCGACGGCTGGCTGATTGCCCAGCCAGATCGCGCTACCGGCGATAGCCGCCGCCAGCAGTAAGCCGGGCAGGTATCTGCCCGGCGCGCGGTGGGTTTCAGTCACAGTAAGTTCAGCCATAGATGACCTCCGATTTCATTACGGCTAGTGTGGGGTTAACTGGCTTAAAAGAGAAATTGATTATATATTTATAATTAACCGGAATAGGTGATAAGGCGGTCACGGGATGTTCAGACGTATAGCAAAGTTCAGAAGCAACTTGATCATGATGTGGTATGCCTGCCGCAATCCGCGCACGCCGCTGTATATTAAAGGCCTGATGGGCGCGATCGCAGTGTATCTGGTCAGTCCACTGGATCTGATCCCCGATGTGATTCCGCTGGTCGGCTGGCTTGACGATGCCATCGTGGTGCCACTGGGTATTGCGATGTTGCTGAAGCTGCTACCTGAAGAGGTGCGCAGCGACGCGATGCGGCGTCAGGCTGCGCCCGCAAATAAAAGAAAAGGGCTGACCAACACGCTGCTGGTTATGCTGGTACTTTGGCTGCTGCTGATGGGCTATGCCATTTTTCACTGGATGTCGTAAGGAATCACGATGCATATCACTTTGCGTCAGGTTGAAGTATTTACCGAAGTGCTGAAGAGTGGATCAACCACCCAGGCTTCACAGGTTCTGGCGCTGTCGCAGTCGGCTGTCAGCGCCGCGCTGGCGGATCTCGAAGGGCAGTTAGGCGTACAGCTGTTTGATCGCGTCGGTAAGCGGCTGGTGGTCAATGAGCATGGCCGCCTGCTTTATCCCCGGGCGGTGGGCCTGCTGGAACAGGCGGGAGAGATTGAGCAGCTGTTCCGCGAAGATAATGGCGCGATCCGCATCTACGCCAGCAGCACCATTGGCAACTATCTGCTGCCGGGGATGATCGCCGGTTATCGCCGTGACTTTCCGCATTTACCGCTGGAACTCAGTGTTGGCAACAGTCAGGACGTCATTAATGCGGTCGCGGATTTTCGCGTTGATGTCGGGCTGATTGAAGGGCCTTGTCATATGACCGAGCTGATTAGCGAACCCTGGCTGGAGGATGAGCTGGTGGTGTTTGCCGCGCCTGATGCGCCGATACTGCAACAGCCGGTCACGCTGGAAACCCTGTCGGCGATGCAGTGGATCCTGCGTGAGCATGGTTCCGGCACCCGCGAGATTGTCGATTATCTGCTGCTGTCGCATCTGCCACGCTTTGAGCTGGCGATGGAGCTGGGTAATTCTGAAGCGATTAAACATGCGGTACGGCACGGAATGGGCATCAGCTGTTTATCACGACGGGTGATTGCCGATCAGCTGGCAGCTGGCTCGCTGGTGGAGGTGAAGATCCCGTTGCCAAAACTGTCACGCACGCTGTACCGGATCCAGCACCGGCAGAAGCATATGTCAAAAGCGCTGCTGCGTTTCCTGAGTTATTGTGTGGAATAAGACGTTGGCTTGCTAATGATCCGCGCCGGATTATGAAGCTAACTTATAACCTCGCGGTATCGCTATACCTGAGGGGGGGATTTGCTACAATCGCGCCTCATTTTTACCCAGGACAGCGTTTCTTCATGATTCAGGACACAAAAACAACACAACAGCCTGCGTTAAAACGCGCGTTAAAGGCCCGTCACCTGACGATGATCGCCATCGGCGGATCGATCGGTACTGGCCTGTTTGTCGCCTCCGGCGCCACGATTTCCCAGGCGGGGCCGGGTGGGGCGCTGCTCTCTTATATGCTGATCGGCCTGATGGTCTATTTCCTGATGACCAGCCTTGGCGAACTGGCTGCCTTTATGCCGGTGTCTGGTTCATTCTCAACCTATGGTTCCAAATATGTGGAAGAGGGTTTTGGCTTCGCGCTGGGCTGGAACTACTGGTACAACTGGGCGGTAACCATCGCGGTCGATCTGGTGGCGTCACAACTGGTGATGAACTACTGGTTCCCGGACACCCCAGGCTGGATCTGGAGCGCGCTGTTCCTTGGCCTGATGTTCCTGCTGAACTACATCTCCGTAAAAGGCTTCGGTGAAGCGGAATACTGGTTCTCGCTGATTAAAGTGGTCACCGTAATTATCTTTATTGCGGTCGGCGTGCTGATGATCAGCGGGATTATGCGCGGCGCGGAGAGTGCGGGCTGGCATAACTGGCAGGTGGGTGAGGCGCCATTCGCCGGAGGCTTTGCCGCGATGATTGGCGTGGCGATGATAGTCGGCTTCTCCTTCCAGGGCACCGAGCTGATTGGTATCGCCGCTGGCGAGTCGGAAGAGCCAGCGAAAAATATCCCACGTGCGGTGCGTCAGGTGTTCTGGCGTATTCTGCTGTTCTATGTGTTTGCGATTCTGATTATCAGCCTGATTATTCCTTACACTGATCCCAGCCTGCTGCGTAACGACGTCAAAGATATCAGCGTCAGTCCGTTTACCCTGGTATTTGAGCATGCTGGTCTGCTGTCAGCGGCGGCGGTAATGAATGCGGTGATCCTGACGGCGGTGCTCTCTGCCGGTAACTCCGGTATGTATGCTTCCACCCGTATGCTTTACACCCTGGCGTCAGAAGGCAAAGCGCCGCGTATCTTCGCTAAATTATCCAAAGGCGGTGTGCCGCGTAATGCGCTGTATGCCACCACCGTAGTGGCGATGTTGTGCTTCTTTACCTCGATGTTTGGCAACCAGGAAGTCTATCTGTGGCTGCTGAATACCTCAGGCATGACCGGCTTTATCGCCTGGCTGGGGATTGCGATCAGCCACTACCGTTTCCGTCGTGGTTATGTGAAGCAGGGGCATAATATTGCCGATCTGCCATACCGTTCCGGTTTCTTCCCGCTCGGGCCGATCTTTGCCTTTGTGCTGTGCTTAATCATTACCCTTGGTCAGAACTATCAGGCGTTTCTCGCCGATCGTATCGACTGGTATGGCGTAGCCGCGACCTATATTGGTCTGCCGCTGTTCCTGATTATCTGGCTGGGCTACAAGCTGAGTCGCGGCAGTCGGTTTGTTAAATACAGTGAAATGGATTTCCCGACGTTTAAAGACTGATTTCTCTGCTAAAAACGATTAAGGCGCGGTTTCCGCGCCTTTTTTGCCTCTGTCAGCCACGATTACAAATTTGATTGATAACTATTATCGTTTTCGTTATTGTTACCGGCGTTACTTTTTCGGCCCTGCACCGGGTAAATGAAGGATGCGGTTACCTGATACGGCATCACTTTTACACTTCTTCATCTAATATTCCGGGCCACCAGAACTTTGCCAGTGAGTTCAGCAATGCTGACTCAAGCGCAGAAATAACAGGTAGAAAAGAATAATGAGTGTTACCCACGAGCCCATGCCGTACGCGAAGAAAAATCCGGTTCAGAGCGTGATGGGACGCTATCAACAACTGTTACGTCATCGCCTGCTGATAATGGGCGTGCTGTTGCTGGCGATCCTCGCGTCGCTGGTGCTGGATTTTACCCTCGGTCCTTCTGGTCTTTCCCTGCACACCTTATGGCATGCGCTGACGCAACCGGATAGCGTGGATGCCGGTACGCGAGTGATTGTCTGGGATATTCGTTTACCTTACGCCCTGATGGCGGTGGTGGTCGGCATTGCGCTGGGACTCGCCGGGGCTGAGATGCAGACCATCCTCAATAATCCACTGGCCAGTCCGTTTACCCTTGGCGTCTCTTCGGCGGCGGCTTTTGGCGCGGCGCTGGCGATTGTGCTGGGCATTGGTATTCCGGGCATTCCCGATCAGTGGTTTATCTCCGCCAACGCCTTTGTTTTCGCGCTGTTTGCCGCCCTGATGCTGGATGGCGTCACACGCTGGACGCGGGTGGCGACCTCCGGCGTGGTGCTGTTTGGTATCGCGCTGGTATTTACCTTTAATGCGCTGGTATCAATGATGCAGTTTATCGCCAGTGAAGATACCTTGCAGGGGCTGGTGTTCTGGACCATGGGCAGCCTGGCGCGCGCCTCATGGGAGAAGCTCGGCGTGCTGCTGCTGGCGCTGCTGATAGTGGTGCCATTCTCGATGATGAGCTCATGGAAGCTGACGGCGTTGCGACTCGGTGAAGATCGCGCGGTGAGTTTTGGTATCGATGTGCGCAGATTGCGTCTGGCGACGTTGCTGCGCATCAGTATTCTGTCGGCGCTGGCGGTAGCATTTGTCGGCCCGATTGGTTTTATTGGCCTGGTGGCGCCGCATATTGCGCGCATGATATTTGGTGAAGATCACCGCTTCTATTTACCGGCCAGCGCCCTGACCGGCGCGCTGGTGTTGTCGATGGCCTCAGTGGCGTCGAAGAATATTATTCCTGGCGTGATTATCCCGGTCGGTATCGTCACCTCGCTGGTGGGCGTGCCGTTCTTCCTGAGTATTATTTTACGTCATCGGGGGAACGTCTGATGCAGGGTTTATCGATTCGCGGCTTTAACGCCGGTTATCCCAAGCGCAAGATTATTGAAAATCTGCATGTCCCTTTGCTGCCACGCGGCAAAATTACCGTGTTGCTGGGGCCTAACGGCTGTGGCAAATCGACGCTGCTGCGCGCTCTCGCCGGTCTGAATCGCGCCCAGGGTGAGCTGTGGCTGAACGGTGAAGAGCTGATGGCTCAGCCGTTTGCACGTCGCGCCAGTAAAGTGGTCTATCTGCCGCAGTCGCTGCCAGCTGGCGTGCACCTGCATGTGCTGGAGTCGATTATCGTGGCGCAGCGTGCTTCCGGCGGGCGCAGCAGCGCCAGCAGCGAAAGTGAAGTAATGGCGCTGCTGGAACAGCTGGGGATTGCCCATCTGGCGCTCAGCTATCTTGATCAACTTTCCGGCGGCCAGAAGCAGCTGGTTGGATTAGCACAATCATTAATTCGTCGCCCGGAGTTATTATTACTGGATGAACCATTAAGTGCGCTGGATTTAAATTACCAGTTTCACGTAATGGATTTAGTGCGTCGCGAAACGCAGCAGCGCAATATGGTTACCGTGGTAGTGGTGCATGATATTAATATCGCCCTGCGTCATGGTGAACATGTATTAATGCTGCAGAACGGGGAATTAATTGCTGATGGTCAGCCGATCGAGGTGATTACACCGGAAAGCCTGGCGCGGGTATATGGCGTGAGAGGCCGTATTGAACGCTGCTCGCAGGGTACACCGCAGGTGCTGATCGATGGTCTGGTAGCAGAACCGGAACCGGCAGTGTAAAGACATCAATAATACCAATTATTATTAGTCGTCAAAAATAGCATAATTAAATTCGGGAGGCATAACCCCCTCCCGCTAATGTAAAGAATTGTCTTTTATTATCCTAATCCGGAATATAACCGGAAAAAAATAAGCGAGATTATCTCGCCGCCTTATTGTGAGCAAATAACGGCCCTGAACGTAAACCTGTTCAATTTTATATTTATTTTTTACCTTTGGAGAAAAGCATGTTCCATTTGAATCCTGTGGTCCGTGGGGGCCTCTGTGCGTCTGCGCTCGCCTTAAGTTTGCCGGTCGCGGCGGCTGAGAGTGAGAAAGAAAATGAAGAGACGATGGTGGTAACCGCCTCGGCAACGGAAGTTAATCTGAAAGATGCGCCCGCCAGTATCAGCGTTATTACCGCCGAAGATATTAAACGTAAACCGGTACAGAACCTGCGTGATGTACTGCGCGAAGTGCCAGGGGTACAGCTTACAAATGAAGGTGATAACCGCAAAGGCATCAGCCTGCGTGGCCTCGACAGCAGCTATACGCTGATTCTGATCGACGGCAAACGTGTTAACTCGCGTAATGCGGTATTCCGCCATAACGATTTTGACCTTAACTGGATCCCCGCCGACGCCATCGAACGTATCGAAGTGGTGCGCGGGCCAATGTCATCACTGTATGGCTCGGATGCACTGGGCGGCGTGGTCAATATTATTACCCGTAAAGTGGGGAAAGCCTGGCACGGCACGCTGAGTGCGGATACCACCCTTCAGCAGCATCGCGATCGCGGTGACAGTTATAATGGCAATTTCTTTACCAGCGGGCCACTGATTGATGATTTGCTCGGCGTTAAGATTTACGGCGGTGTTGGTAAGCGTGACAAAGATCAGCAGCAGCCATCCGAAACCGGCACCAATGGCTTAACTCCGGGTATCGAAGGTTTTACCGCGCGTAATGGCAATGTTGAATTTGCCCTGACACCAACTGACAGCCAGGATATCGCGCTGGGCTACGGCTTCAACCGTCAGGATCGTGATTCTGATTCGCTGGATAAAAACCGTCTCGAACGGCAGAACTACTCACTCAGCCATGACGGGCGCTGGGATTTTGGTAATACCGAGCTGCGCTTCTACGGTGACAAAGTCGATAACTTTACCACCAGCACTATTACCTCGGAAAATAGCTCGCTGGATGGCAAGCTGGTGTTGCCGCTGGGTGATATCAATCAATTGCTGACCTTTGGCGGCGAATGGCGTCACGATAAGTTAAGCGATCCGGTTAATCTGACCGGCGGTAATGGCACCAGCACTTCCGCTAATCAGTACGCGCTGTTTGTCGAAGATGAGTGGCGGATTTTTGAACCACTGGCACTCACCACCGGCGTACGTCTTGATGATCATGAAACCTATGGCGACCACTGGAGCCCGCGTGTTTATCTGGTTTATAGCGCGACTGATACCGTTACCGTCAAGGGCGGCTGGGCCAATGCGTTTAAAGCGCCGTCGCTGCTGCAACTGAGTCCTGACTGGCAGACCAACTCCTGTCGCGGCAGCTGTGCGGTGGTGGGCAGCCCGGAGCTGAAACCGGAAACCAGTGAGAGTTTTGAACTGGGTCTTTACTATGCCGGCGATGAAGGCTGGCTGGACGGGGTGACGGGCAGCGTTACCGCCTTCCAGAATAATGTCGACGATATGATCAATATTGCGCGCACCGCCGATGCGGCTCTGGCGCCAGGCTATCCAAACTTTGTCGGGTTTGACAGCAGCGGACGTCCGATTTTTCGCTACTACAATGTTGATAAAGCACGAATCAAGGGGATTGAAACCGAGCTGAAAGTGCCGTTTAACGACCAGTGGAAGCTGACGCTAAATTATACCTATACCGATGGGCGTGATTTAAGTGGCGGCGGCAATAAGCCACTGGAAGAGATGCCGCTGCATACCGCTAACAGCACGCTGGACTGGATGCCGTTGCAGGACTGGTCATTCTATCTGCAGGCTAATTACTCGGGTGAGCGTCGCACCCTGACTAACGATGGCGCCACCCCTGGGGGGTATGTGTTGTGGAATACCGGCGCCAGCTGGCAAGCGAGCAAAGCCGTGAATCTGCGCGCCGGGGTGTTAAATCTTATCGATAAACAGCTGAACCGCGACGACTACAGTTACAGCGAAGATGGACGCCGCTACTTCCTCGCGATGGACTATTCTTTCTGATAAAAAAAAGGAGCCATAAGTGGCTCCTTGGTTCACACTGATGGTCTACACCAGCAGATGTTTTGCATGAAAACGCAGATGATCTTCAATAAAGCTGGCGATAAAGAAGTAGCTATGGTCATAACCGGGCTGAATACGCACGGTTAACGGCCAGCCAGTCTCTTTGGCTACCTGCTCTAAACGTTCAGGATGCAGTTGATCGGCAAGGAACTGATCGCTGTCGCCCTGATCGATCAGAATCGGCAAGCCCGGTGCTGACTGACGCATCAGCCAGCAGCTGTCATACTCCAGCCAGTTCTGCTGATCCTCACCCAGATAGTGACTGAAGGCTTTTTGCCCCCAGGGCACCTGACACGGATTCACAATCGGGGCGAAGGCCGAAGCCGAGGTATATTTTCCCGGATTGCGCAGCGCCAGCATAATCGCGCCGTGACCGCCCATCGAATGACCGGCAATCGCCTGACGATCGCTGACATTGAAATTATCCGCAATCAGCGCCGACAGCTCATCGTTAATATAATCGAACATGCGGAAATGCTGATCCCACGGCGGCTGTGTGGCGTTCAGATAGAAACCCGCGCCCTGACCGAGATCGTAGCTGTCATCATTTGGCACGCCTTCACCGCGTGGGCTGGTATCCGGCATCACCAGCACCAGACCCAGTTCGGCGGCGACACGCTGCGCGCCGGCTTTGGTGGCGAAGTTCTCATCGGTACAGGTCAGCCCGGCGAGAAACCACACCACTGGCGGTGGCGTCTCGCGCTTCGGACCCGGCAAAAAAATGCTGAACGTCATCGCGCAGTTCAGCGTCGATGACGGATGGCGGTAGCGCTGCTGCCAGCCGCCAAACATGCGATGCTCTTCCAGTAACTCCAGCGTGGATGGCATTAATCCTCCTGATTACTTATTAAAGTGCACCACGGTACGAATCGATTTACCTTCATGCATCAGGTCAAATGCTTCGTTAATCTGCTCCAGCGGCATGGTGTGGGTAATAAAGTCGTTCAGCTGGAACTCACCCTGCATATAACGCTCAACAATACCCGGCAGCTGTGAACGGCCTTTGACGCCACCAAAGGCGGAACCGCGCCATACGCGACCGGTCACCAGCTGGAACGGACGGGTGGAGATCTCTTCACCGGCCGCGGCCACACCAATAATCACCGACTCGCCCCAGCCTTTATGGCAGCACTCCAGCGCAGAACGCATGACATTGACGTTGCCGATACACTCGAAAGAGAAGTCAACGCCGCCATCAGTCAGTTCAACAATCACATCCTGAATTGGCTTATCGTAATCTTTCGGGTTAATCAGGTCGGTTGCACCCAGTTTGCGCGCCAGATCGAACTTGCTGGTATTGATATCGATAGCAATAATGCGACCGGCTTTCGCCATGGTGGCGCCGATAATGGCTGAAAGACCAATGCCGCCGAGGCCGAAAATCGCCACGGTGTCGCCTTCTTTCACTTTTGCGGTGTTCATCACCGCGCCCATACCGGTGGTCACGCCACAGCCCAGCAGACACACTTCTTCCAGTGGCGCTTCTTTGTTGATTTTCGCCAGCGAGATCTCCGGCAATACGGTGTACTCAGAGAAGGTGGAGGTGCCCATATAGTGGAAAATCGGCTTACCGTCTTTAAAGAAGCGGGTGGTGCCGTCCGGCATCAGACCTTTACCCTGAGTACTGCGGATCGCCTGGCACAGATTGGTTTTGCCGGAGCGACAGAATTTACATTCGCCACATTCCGGGGTGTAGAGCGGGATCACATGATCGCCGACCGCCACACTGGTGACGCCTTCGCCAATCGCTTCAACGATGCCGCCGCCTTCGTGACCGAGGATCGCCGGGAATACGCCTTCAGGATCTTTACCGGAGAGGGTATAGGCATCGGTGTGGCAGACGCCGGTCGCCACGATACGCACCAGCACTTCACCTTTCTGTGGCGGCATCAGATCCACTTCTTCAATCTTCAGTGGCTCACCAGCCGCCCAGGCGACGGCTGCCCTTGTTTTAATCATTTCCACGGATATTTTCCTCTTTTTGGCAATCATGCCAGACGGCAACGCCTGGTCTGTTTAATAGTTTAGTCAGATAATTATGGACCAGATTTAAGCGCTTTCTGGCTTATCGTCGAACTGCTCAATAATCAGGTATTTCAGCGCTTCCACATTGGGCGTAAAGGCGTCGCGACGCCAGATCAGCCAGGTGGCGCTGTCACGATACTGCGGCGGCAACGGATGCACCTGTACCCGTTGCTGATCCGGCATCTGCGACAGTACTGACCAGGGGATCATCGCCAGACCAGCGCCGCTGGCCACGCAGGCCATCATCGCGTGATAGGATTGAATCTCCATCACATTGCCGGGCTGTACACCGCTTTCGCGAAACCAGGATTCGAAGCGCAGGCGATAGGAACAGCTGTGGCGAAAGGCAAACAGCGTATCGCCGCTGGCATCGGCCGGGCTGTGAATCGCACGATGGTCGACACTGGAGATCAGCACCATCTGTTCGCGAAAGGAGACACAACCATTCAGTTCATCATAAGCCACCGGGCCATCCACCATCGCGGCGGCCAGCGTACCGGCGCGCACCCGTTCGATGATTTCACCGGAAGTGCCGGTCATCAGCGACAGCGCCACCGCAGGATAGCGTTGATGATAGGCGGCCAGTAAAGCTGGCAGACGTGTGGCGGCGGTGCTCTCCATCGAGCCGAGCGCGAAGTTGCCCGCCGGTTCACCGGTGCGCGTCATGCTCAGCGCTTCTTCGCTCAGCGCAAGGATACGCTGGGCGTAGCAGAGAAAGTTATGGCCCATCGGCGACAGGCGCAGGCGCTGTTTTTCACGGATAAACAGATCGGTGCCCAATTCCTGCTCAAGCTGACGCAGTCGGGTGGTCAGGTTAGAGGGCACGCGATGTAGCTGTTCCGCAGCACGTGCAACCGAGCCGGTTTCCGCCACCGAACAAAACATGCGTAACTGGGTTAAATCCATCCGTTCTTTTTCCGTCAGCAACTTGCTTATGATTATTCACTTTTTGTGATTTTAACCATCGTGCATCATACTGGCAACCATTAACACAGACTGATATAAAAAAAACCTGCTGATGTGGCAATCAGCATTCGGCTTTACAGGAGAGATCTATGGCACTGCGCGTGGCACTGAGCGCATTTTTATCGCTGGTTGTAGCAATGGGCATTGGCCGTTTTGCTTTCACCCCGCAAGTTCCGCTGATGATTAACGAACATCAGCTTAGTTTAACCAGTGCGGCATTGGTCGCGGCATTTAACTATCTCGGTTACCTGTGTGGTTCTTATGACGCGATGCGCGCCAGCCGCCGTGTGGAGTGGCGTCTGCAGGGCGGGGTATGGGGAGCGGTGGCGCTGACCCTGCTTTCCGCCTGTATTGAGGGGCCGTGGTGGCATGGAGTGGTGCGCTTTTTAATTGGCTGGGCCAGCGGCTGGGCGATGGTGCTGGTGGCGGCGTGGAGCAATGAGCAGCTGCTGCATCACGGTCGGCCAGGCTTATCGGCGGCGGTGTTTGCCGGTCCGGGCACCGGGATTTTTATCAGTGGAATGCTGGCGGTACTGCTGCATGCGCTGGATGTCAGTGCGGCCTATGCCTGGGGCGCGTATGGTTTGCTGGCGCTGATCCTGATTGCCTTGATAGCGCGTAACCTGCCGCGTAGCGGTCAGCTGCATCGCCCGGAGAGCGCGCCAGAACCGCTGGTGCTGACGCCGCGGCTGAAACGTCTGGTGCTGAGCTACAGCCTGGCGGGCTTTGGTTATATTCTGCCGGCAACCTTTTTATCGCAGATGGCGGCGGCGCGTTTCCCGGATAGCGCGTTTGCGCAGTTTGTCTGGCCGATTTTTGGCGGCGCAGCGGTGATCGGCATCGGGCTGGGGATTATCACCCGGCATTACTCTTCGGCAAATACCCGCCTGGCGATCACGCTGTGGGCGCAGGCGCTGGGCGTATTTGCCGCCGACCTGCTGCCGGGCATGGGCGGTCTGGTGATCGGCGCGGTGCTGATTGGCGGCGGTTTCCTGAGTGTGGTGCAGCTGTCATTGCAGTATGGCCGTGAGCTGGCGCCAAAACATGCGCGCTATCTGGCGGGTTTACTGACCACCGGTTATGCCATCGGTCAGCTGGTGGGGCCGATGCTGTCGGCGCTCTCCACCCTGCTGACCCACCGGCTGGAACCGGCGCTGTATGTGGCTGGTGCCGGGCTGGTGGTTGCGGGCTTGCTGGTGGTGCGTAAGGGTAAATGAAACACGTCTTCCTGCTAATACCCTGGGTATTTTAGATTGATTTACTGGATTAACCTGGCGGAGTGTTCCAGAATACGCCTTCAGAAACCTGTCCGCCCGATGAATCGCTGCATCGGGCGGGTGAAACACCTGCTGGAGAAAATCATCATTATGACGACGTTAAGTCAGGAAGCTGCCCTGGTTCATGACGCGCTGCTCGCGCGTGGACTGGAAACCCCGTTACGCTCGCCAGTGCGTGAAATGGACGACGAAACGCGCAAGCGCCTGATCACCGGTCATATGACGGAAATCATGCAGTTGCTGAATCTGGATCTGGAGGATGACAGCCTCGCGGAGACGCCGCATCGCATCGCCAAAATGTATGTCGATGAAGTTTTCTCCGGTCTGGATTACGCCAACTTCCCCAAGATTACCGTGATTGAAAACAAGATGAAGGTCGACGAAATGGTGACGGTGCGTGATATCACGCTGACCAGCACCTGCGAACACCATTTTGTGATTATCGACGGCAAGGCGACTGTAGCCTATATCCCGAAAGAGAAAGTGATTGGTCTGTCGAAGATCAACCGCATTGTGCAGTTCTTTGCTTCCCGTCCGCAGGTGCAGGAACGTCTGACCCAGCAGATCTTAGTGGCATTGCAGACTCTGCTCGGCACCAGCAATGTGGCTGTCTCGATTGATGCGGTACACTACTGCGTGAAAGCACGCGGCATTCGCGACGCCACCAGCGCCACCACCACCACGTCACTGGGTGGCCTGTTTAAATCCAGCCAGAATACGCGTCAGGAATTTTTACGCGCGGTGCGTCATAGCTAATTAGCGACGCCTGTCTCTGATTTTGTCCCTCTTGCCGTCGGTAAGAGGGCAGTTCTTTGCTAACGGGAAGGCTTAATGCAACGCAATATCACGCTGGATTTTATTCGTGGTCTCGCCGTTCTCGGTATCCTGTTACTTAATATCAGTGGTTTTGCGCTTCCTTCAGCTGCCTATCTCAATCCCGCCTGGCGCGGTATGCCATCAGCGTCCGATTTCTGGACCTGGGCGACACTCGATCTGTTTGCACAGATTAAATTTCTGACGTTGTTTGCCATTTTGTTTGGCGCCGGCCTGCAAATGCTGCTGCCACGCGGCAAGCGCTGGCTACAGTCGCGCCTGACGTGGCTGGCGATTATCGGCTTTATCCATGCAGTGTTTTTCTGGGAAGGCGATATTTTACTGGATTACGCCATCGTCGGCCTGATTGCCTGGCGTATGATCCGCGATGTGCCTTCCACGCGCTCACTGTTTCATACCGGTGCGCTGCTGTATCTGGTCGGCGTTGGCGTGCTGATTATTTTCAGTATGATCTCCAGCGGCGAGCCAAACAGCTCCTGGCTGCCGGGCGCAGCCGATCTGCAATATGAGGCGTTCTGGAAGCTGTCCGGCGGCTGGCTGGCGGCGCAGGCGCGTCTCGATCATCTCTCCTCCAGCCTGCTGGCGCTGGGCGCGCAATATGGCTGGCAGCTGGCGGGCGCCATGATGATGGGTGGCGCGCTGATGCGTAGCGGCTGGCTGAAAGGCGAATTCAGCCCGCAGCACTATCGCCGCACCGCATGGATACTGCTTAGTCTGGCGCTGCTGATTCAGCTCCCGGGTATCTGGCTGCAATGGTATCTGCACTGGGATTTCCGCTGGTGCGGCTTTTTGTTGCAGGCGCCGCGTGATTTAGCCGGGCCATTGCAGGCGCTGGGTTATGCCGCGCTCTGCTTTGCGTACTGGCCGCAGCTGGCGAAACTGAAATTCACTCACGCCATCAGTTGCGTGGGGCGCATGGCGCTGACCAACTACCTGATGCAGACCCTAATCTGCACCACGCTGTTCTATCGCTTCGGCTGGTTTATGCAGCTGGATCGGCTGCAACTGCTGGCGGTGGTGGTGGCGGTTTGGGCCATCAATATCCTGTTCTCCGTTCTGTGGCTGCGCTATTTCCGCCAGGGGCCACTGGAGTGGCTGTGGCGTAAACTGACCGCGCTTGCCGCTGGCGCCCAGCCTGAGAAATCCCGCGCCGGATAATGACGGCCATCACAAAGGTTACAGAATTGTATGTAACCGTTTTCATCTGTGTGACGAGATTCACGCTGCTGACCTTCCGCGCCTGACAAAATAGCCGACAGAACACCTTCAGATGTCGGGAAGAACGATGCAATTACCTATTTTCAACGGCGGGCGTCCATGATTACCATCCGCGATGTTGCACGCCTTGCTGGCGTCTCAGTGGCAACCGTTTCTCGCGTCCTGAATAATAACAGCGCGGTGACGGCGGAAACCCGTGACACTGTGCTACAGGCAGTAGAATCATTAGGTTACCGGCCCAATGCGAATGCGCAGGCACTGGCCACGCAGGTCAGTGACACCATCGGCGTGGTGGTGATGGATGTTTCCGATCCCTTCTTTGGCGCACTGGTGAAAGCGGTAGATACTGTGGCGCAGCAGATGAATAAGCATGTGCTGATCAGCAACTCCTGGCATCAGGAAGCAAAAGAGCGCCATGCGATTGAAGTGCTGATTCGCCAGCGCTGTAACGCCCTTATTGTGCATGCGAAAACGCTTTCAGATGGCGAGCTGGCGCACTTTATGGACCAGATCCCGGGGATGGTGCTGATTAACCGCATTGTGCCGGGCTATGCCCATCGCTGTGTCTGTCTCGATAATGTTAGCGGCGCGCTGATGGCGACGCGTATGCTGCAACAGCAGGGCCACACGCGTATCGGTTATCTCGGTTCCAGCCATCCGATTGAGGACGTGGCGCAACGCCGTGACGGCTGGCAGCAGGCGCTGGCTGAGCAGGGTATCACACCGCCGGAAGGCTGGATTGCCAATGGTGAACCCGATATGCAGGGCGGTGAAGAGGCGATGGTTGAACTACTGGGGCGCAATCTGCACCTGACGGCAGTATTCGCTTATAACGACAGCATGGCGGCTGGCGCGCTAACTGCATTGAAAGATAACGGGATTCTGGTTCCGCAGCATGTCTCCATCGTCGGGTTTGATGATATTCCGATGTCACGTTATACCGATCCGCAATTAACCACGATCCGCTATCCCATTGTTTCCATGGCTAAAATGGCCACTGAACTGGCGCTGAAAGGCGCCGCCGGGCAGCAGGATCACACCGCGCAACACTGTTTTATGCCGACGCTGGTGCGCCGCCATTCGGTCGCTGTTCGACAAAGTGTGGAGCCGGTCACTAATTCAAGCGATTCCCCCATGTAACCGTTTCCAATCTGTGAGTAAATTCACAGTTAATTAACAACGCGCTCTCTATGATGACAGCGCAATGCAGGGGCTGAAACATAATGTAACTCGAGGTTCTGTAGTATTCACGTGTCCATATCGCCGCTGCGAAACAGTTTCAAACATCTTTTAAGGAAGTATTCGTCAACAAGGACGTCTGGTTATGTATTAGCAATTTGTTGGTGGCGTGTAACTTTCTGATAACAATGCCGTTACCGACTGTTAATCATCTATTGCCTTACCCTGCCAAAACCCGGAGATATTATGAATAAGAAGGCATTTACCCTCACAGCCCTGGTTGCCAGTATGATGTTTGGAGCAACGGCTCATGCAGCAGATACCCGTATCGGCGTCACCATCTATAAATACGACGACAACTTTATGTCCGTGGTGCGTAAAGACATTGAGAAAGAAGCGAAGCAGGCTTCCGGCGTGCAGCTGTTAATGAATGATTCGCAGAACAGTCAGTCAACTCAGAACGATCAGGTTGATGTAATGATGGCCAAAGGCGTGAAAGCGCTGGCAATTAACCTGGTGGATCCGGCGGCGGCGGCGGTGATTGTTGATAAAGCGCGCGGTAACGATGTACCGATTGTCTTCTTTAACAAAGAACCTAATGCGAAAGTGCTGGCCGGTTACGATAAAGCTTACTACGTTGGTACTGACTCTAAAGAGTCTGGCGTGAAGCAGGGCGAGCTGATTGAGAAACACTGGAAAGCCAATCCAGGCTGGGATCTGAACAAAGATGGTCAGATTCAGTTTGTGTTGCTGAAAGGCGAGCCGGGCCATCCGGATGCCGAAGCCCGTACCAAATATGTGATCGATACGCTGAATAAAGACGGTCTGAAAACCCAGCAGCTGCATTTAGATACCGCTATGTGGGATACCGCGATGGCGAAAGATAAAATGGATGCATGGTTATCTGGCCCGAACGGTAACAAAATTGAAGTGGTTATCGCCAACAATGACGCTATGGCAATGGGCGCGGTTGAAGCGCTGAAAGCCCACAATAAATCCTCTATTCCGGTATTTGGCGTTGATGCATTGCCAGAAGCGCTGGCGATGGTGAAATCCGGCGCGATGGCCGGTACCGTGCTGAATGACGCGAAAAACCAGGCGCGCGCCACCTTCCTGATGGCGAAAAACCTCGCTGACGGCAAGCCAGCGGCTGATGGCACAGACTATAAAGTGGAAAACAAAATCGTCCGCGTACCTTATGTTGCGGTAGATAAAGACAATCTGTCCGAGTTCGCGAAATAAAGCAGAGGGGGGCTCTGCCGGGAGCCGATAACGGCTCCCCTACGGTGTTTCAGATCCCCCAACGTAGGGGCGGCGTTTTCGCCGCCCGTATGCATCAGTTGCCCGATTGACTCTTTCAGCCAGGTAAATTATGGCCAGTGATAATACGATACCGCAGCGAGAATTCCTGCTGGAAATGACCAACGTCAATAAGTCATTTCCAGGGGTGAAAGCACTCGACAACGTTAATTTAAAAGTCAGACCGCACTCTATTCATGCATTGATGGGTGAGAACGGCGCGGGTAAATCGACGTTATTAAAATGTCTGTTTGGCATTTACAGTAAAGACTCGGGGAGCATCCTGTTTCAGGGTGAGGAAATTAATTTTAACAGCGCCAAAGAGGCCCTGGAAAACGGCGTATCAATGGTGCATCAGGAGTTAAACCTGGTGCTGCAGCGTACGGTGATGGATAACATGTGGCTTGGCCGTTATCCACGCAAAGGATTTTTTGTCGACCAGGATAAAATGTATCGCGATACCAAAGCGATATTTGACGAATTAGATATTGATATCGATCCGCGCGACAAGGTGGCGACACTCTCTGTTTCGCAGATGCAGATGATCGAAATCGCCAAAGCGTTCTCGTATAACGCCAGAATCGTCATTATGGACGAGCCAACCTCATCATTAACGGAAAAAGAGGTAAACCATCTGTTTACCATTATCCGTAAATTAAAAGATCGCGGTTGTGGCATCGTCTATATCTCGCACAAGATGGAAGAGATTTTCCAGCTGTGTGATGAAATTACGATTTTGCGTGACGGGCAGTGGATTGCCACCCAGTCGCTGGAAGGGCTGGATATGGATAAGATTATCGCGATGATGGTGGGGCGCTCGCTAAGCCAGCGTTTCCCGGATAAGAGCAATGTGCCGGGCGAAGTGATTCTCGAGGTGCGCAATTTAACCTCCCGCAGCCAGCCGTCGATTCGTGATATCTCCTTTGATCTGCATAAAGGCGAGATCCTTGGTATTGCCGGTCTGGTTGGGGCAAAACGTACTGATATCGTCGAAACGTTGTTTGGTATTCGCGACAAATCAGGCGGTACTATCCGGCTGCATGGTAAAGCGATTAATAACCACAGCGCCAATGAAGCGATTAATCACGGCTTTGCGCTGGTGACGGAAGAGCGCCGCTCTACCGGTATTTATGCTTATCTGGATATCGGCTTTAACTCGCTGATCGCCAATATCCGTAAATATAAAAACAGTATTGGCCTGCTGGATAACAGCCGGATGAAAAGCGATACCCAATGGGTTATTGATGCGATGCGGGTAAAAACCCCAGGCCATCACACCTCTATTGGTTCGCTATCCGGGGGGAATCAGCAGAAAGTGATAATTGGCCGCTGGTTACTGACTCAGCCGGAGATTTTAATGCTGGATGAGCCGACGCGTGGTATTGACGTTGGGGCGAAGTTTGAAATTTATCAGCTGATTGCTGAACTGGCGAAGAAAGAGAAGGGGATTATCATCATCTCTTCCGAAATGCCGGAGCTTTTAGGGATTACCGACAGGATTCTGGTAATGAGTAATGGCCTGGTTGCGGGCATTGTCGAAACGAAAAACACCACGCAGAACGAAATATTGCGTTTGGCATCGTTACACCTTTAATGATGTAAGGGCTGTTACCATGAAAGCAGTTAATAAGAAAAGTGCGCTCACCTGGTTAAAAGAGGGTGGTATTTACGTCGTGTTGCTGGTGCTGCTGGCAATTATTATTTTCCAGGATCCAACCTTCCTCAGCTTAATGAACTTAAGTAATATTCTGACGCAATCCTCCGTGCGTGTGATTATTGCCCTCGGTGTGGCGGGACTGATCGTTACCCAGGGGACGGACCTGTCAGCCGGACGGCAGGTTGGTCTGGCGGCGGTAGTTGCGGCAACCATGTTGCAGGCGATGGATAACGTCAATAAAGTATTTCCGAATATCGATACTATCCCGATCCCACTGGTTATTCTGACTGTCTGTGTTATCGGTGCATTTATCGGCCTGATTAACGGTATTATTATCGCTTATCTGAAAGTGACGCCGTTTATTACCACCCTTGGCACCATGATTATCGTCTATGGCGTTAACTCGCTCTATTACGATTATGTTGGCGCATCACCGATTGCCGGTTTTGATTCGGGCTTCTCTACCTTTGCTCAGGGCTTCCTGCGCTTTGGTGACTTTAAGCTCTCCTATATCACCTTCTATGCGATTATCGCGATTATCTTTGTCTGGGTGCTGTGGAATAAAACGCGCTTTGGTAAAAACATTTTCGCAATTGGCGGTAACCCGGAAGCGGCAAAAGTATCAGGCGTGAACGTACCGTTAAACCTGATTATGGTGTATGCGCTGTCCGGTGTGTTCTATGCCTTCGGCGGTATGCTGGAAGCGGGCCGTATCGGCAGCGCCACCAATAACCTCGGCTTTATGTACGAGCTGGATGCCATTGCTGCCTGCGTGGTCGGCGGCGTGTCATTTGCCGGTGGTGTCGGTACGGTTGCTGGTGTGGTTACCGGGGTTATTATCTTTACGGTAATTAACTACGGCCTGACCTATATCGGCGTGAACCCTTACTGGCAGTATATTATTAAAGGCGGAATTATTATCTTCGCCGTTGCGCTGGATTCACTGAAGTATTCGCGTAAGAAGTAATTACCGTGCGGCATGCCAGCATTGGCCATCGGCCAATGCTGGCAGACGCCGTAGAGAAATAGAGAGCTGAATCAGATTATTTGTATAAAGAAAGTGGTAGACTTATCTCCGTATCAAGCTCAATAAGAGGATGTTATGGAGAGCAATTATATGGAATTCTCAGTAAATAAAGACATGGATGTTCGCTCACGAACGTTTGAAGCAATGATCTCATATATGGAAAATAGCAATGAATTCTGGTACATAAAAGACCATGAATCGCGGTTTATCTATATGAATGATTACGGCTTACACTACAGCGGACTGCCAAAAGGCTTTAACGTAGAAGGAAAGCTGGACAGCGAATGTCCGGTTTACTGGTCTGAGATCGCCGATATCATTCAGGCTAACGATAAGAATGTGATGGACAGCCAGAAAGTCATTCCTACGCTGATTACCTTTATGTACGGCGGCAGGGAAAAGCTTATTCAGCCTTTTATGGCCGATGTGACGCCACTGATTAAGGACGGTAAATCAATCGGTGTGGTTGGCAGGGCTAAAAAGCTGGAAATCTATTCGATGTATCATCTTGAAAATAATAAATGCCCGGAATCTTTATCGTTCGGAAACCCTACCGATCTGTTTACTGACCGCGAGTTTGATGTGGTTTTCTTCGCTCTGCAATCATTAAGCGCCAAAGAAATTGCCCGGCGGCTAAATATTTCTTATAAAACTGTAGATAATTATCTTCATACAATATATGAAAAAACCAATGTAAGTGCGTTAAGTCAGCTAATCGAGTATTGCCGGAATGCAGGCTATGATAAATTTGCACCCAACAAATTTATTAATCCCAGCCCGTATATACCGTTAGGTAGTTAATTATCGCTTCTCCAGCTTCTGCTGTAACTCCAGTAGCTGCTCCGGGGTCACCGCCGGATAGCTTTGCGTATTTTCCGGAACTTCATATAACGCCGGGATTGGCACTAACGGACCGAGAAAGCGGGGTTCACGCTTCATCAGATAGAGATCGGCCAGCGCGCCAAGACGGGCGCCCACTTCACGTATACGGATGCTGAGCATATTTTTTGGCGATGGCACCGCATAGCACTGCGCCTGAATGCCCATATGCAACGCAATAAACAGCGCGCGCTCACAGTGGAAACGCTGGGTAATAATAATAAAATCGTTGGTATCAAATACCTTGCGCGTGCGCACAATCGAATCCAGCGTACGGAAGCCAGCATAGTCGAGCACGATATCGGCAGGTTCCACGCCGGCGGCGATTAAGTCGCGGCGCATGGTCATCGGTTCGTTATAGCTTTGCTGGGCATTATCGCCGCTTAACAGCAGGTAATTTACCTTACCGCTATTGTAGGCGTTGATCGCCCCCTGCATGCGATACAGGTAGTACTGATTAATCACCCCGGTGCGATAGTACTTGGCGGTACCTAACACCACACCCACCTGGCGATGGGGCAACGAGGTTAAATCATCATACACATAAGGCGCGGTTTTCCAGCTAATCCAGCGATCCAGGCCGAGCGCAGTTATTACCATCAACGAAATGATGATAATCAGACTATAAATCAAGCGTTTTAACATGCTTCAGGGCGCTCAGTCGGACAAGAGAACAGGGTGACTCAAGGCTACTTGACCCGCGGTTACGAAGCAAGCAAAGCACCCCCGGACGCCGCATTTTTGCGCAGTGCCGGGCACATTCGTACCCGGCAGCTGAGTTTAGATTGAAGTACGACGATAGTTACGGTATTGCGGCAACCAGAAGTTTCTGGCAATAGCCTTCGACAGTACGTCTTCTGAAGAGACCACTGCGACGCCAGACAACTGCGCAGCTTTACCCACCGCCATTGCGATTAGCCTGGACACGCCCTGAATATGTTTAACTTCCGGCAGCACTGCACCGACGCCATCGTTAACCAGCGGTGAACAGTCGGCCAGCGCACGGCTTGCCGCCATCAGCATGCTGTCTGTCACGCGGGTTGCGCCTGACGCCAGTACGCCAAGGCCAATGCCCGGGAAGATATAGGAGTTGTTGCACTGGGCAATCGGATAGGTTTTCCCTTTCCAGCTTACTGGCGCAAACGGGCTGCCGGTAGCGACCAGCGCCGCGCCGTCAGTCCAGGCCAGAATATCCTGCGGTGTTGCTTCAACCCGCGAAGTTGGATTCGACAGCGGCATGACAATCGGGCGTGGGCAATGCTTATGCATTTCGCGAATGATCTCTTCGCTAAACAGACCTGGCTGACCAGAAACGCCGATCATAATATCGGGCTTCGCGTTGCGCACCACGTCCAGCAGTGACAGCGAGTCAGTGCTGACATCCCAGCCGCTGAGATTTTCGCTTTTCTGCACCAGCTTGCCCTGGAAATTCAGCAGATTTGGCAGTTTGTCGGTCAGCAGACCAAAGCGATCAACCATAAATACCCGG
This sequence comes from Winslowiella toletana, assembly GCF_017875465.1. Classification (NCBI taxonomy): domain Bacteria; kingdom Pseudomonadati; phylum Pseudomonadota; class Gammaproteobacteria; order Enterobacterales; family Erwiniaceae; genus Winslowiella; species Winslowiella toletana. Next base: position 760,088 of record NZ_JAGGMQ010000001.1, on the reverse strand, counting down.
CCACGGGCTTCTTCGTCGCTCAGACCTTCTGATTTCATCTGGGCGATAATCTGCTCGGCGATACCACAACCGGCGGAACCGGCGCCAAGGAACACCACGGTCTGCTCACGTAATTTACTGCCCGCCGCGCGGCTGGCGGCAATCAGCGTACCCAGCGTGACCGCCGCCGTGCCCTGAATATCATCGTTAAAGCAGCAGACTTCATCGCGATAACGCTCCAGCAGCGGCATCGCGTTCTTCTGCGCGAAATCTTCAAATTGCAGCAGCACATTTGGCCAGCGGCTTTTAACCGCCTGAATAAATTCATGGACGAATTCTTCGTACTCTTCGCCAGTGATGCGCGGATGACGCCAGCCCATATACAACGGGTCATTTAGCAGCTGCTGGTTGTTGGTGCCGACATCCAGCACTACCGGCAGGGTATACGCCGGGCTGATGCCGCCACAGGCGGTGTACAGCGACAGCTTACCAATGGGAATGCCCATGCCGCCGATACCCTGATCGCCGAGACCGAGAATACGTTCGCCATCGGTGACCACAATCACCTTCACGTTCTGTTTGGTGGCGTTCTGCAGCATATCTTCGATATTGGCGCGGTTCGGGTAGGAGATAAACAGACCGCGGGCGCGACGATAGATTTCGGAGAAGTGCTCACAGGCAGCGCCGACCGTCGGGGTATAGATGATTGGCATCATCTCTTCGAGATGGTTATCCAGCAGGCGGTAGAACAGCGTTTCGTTGGTGTCCTGGATATTGCGCAGGTAGACGTGTTTGTCGTTGTCGTTTTTGAAGTCCTGAAACTGACGCCAGGCGCGTTCGGCCTGCTCTTCAATACTCTCAACGGTTTCAGGCAGCAGACCGTTCAGGTTGAAATCATTACGTTCTTCGATTGAGAATGCGCTGCCTTTATTCAGCAGCGGAAACTCTAACAAAATAGGTCCGGCGTAAGGAATATATAGCGGTCTTTTACTCTCGTACTCGAGTTCCATTTAAAAATAGCCCCAGGCTCGTGATGTTGTGACCTGGGATCCTAAGAGAATTCACGCAGAAGTACAGCCTTTGTTAACTATTGAAAACAAAAGCTGCGAACTTTCTCGAGTTAATGTGGCAACCGTTACGTTTTTTGCAACGCAATGGCGCGGAAATCAGCGCAACCCAGAGCCTTCAGCGTGGCCTCAGTGGCTTCATGCTGTCTCAGCTTTCCGCCGGTACTTTCCGCCAGCACCGCACGTTTAATCTGCATCCCGCTTTCGCCAACCATATTTAACAGGATCAGCGCCGCCTGCAATGGCGGCAGGCTTGGGTTAAACGCGGCATTTTCCGCATAGCGGCCAGCAAAGATATGGCCGCTGCTGGTTTCGAGTGCCACGCCGCTATGGGCCTGGCTGTAAGGAGCATGACTCTGGTTAGCGGCGGCAATCGCCTGCTGCTCCAGCGGATCGCCACTCAGGGTGTAGCCGTGATCAACCGGATCCAGCAGCAGAGTTTCAATCGCCAGATCGCGCGGGCCAAAGGCATACGGCAGATAATCACCCAGCGTGGCCGGTTCGCGCCCAGGCAGATAAATGCGCAGCGCGGTGCCGCTATTTAGCTCATTCATAAACTGGCGGCAGTGGCCACAGGGTGAGTAATTGACCGTGATGGCTTCCAGCGCCGTTTCACCTTTCAGCCAGGCATGGGTGATGGCGCTCTGTTCGGCATGCACCGTCTGCTGCATGGTTGCGCCGACAAATTCCATATTAGCGCCCAGATACCAGCTACCGCTTTTGCCGCGTGCCACCGCGCCGACGTTAAAGCTGGAAAGGGGCGCAACCGCACAGGCCGCCGCCAGCGGCAGCAGGGCAAAGGCCAGCGCATCCTCGTCCAGCCCGCTCTGCTGGCGGATGGCGGCGATATGTTGCGCACTAAAGCTGGCGCTGAAATCACTCGCGGTCAGGATCGGATTAAGCGCAGCCTGTAATTCGGGCGTCAGGGCCGCAAAGGCGGTGTGAAAACGTGGATGCATTGAATGCCTCTTATTGGCGTCGTTGACCACCGATTTTACGGTGCTGTCAGCAGGTTATATGTGATCTGTATCGCTGTATCAATGCAATCCATGAAAGTTAATTTCAAAATGCGCGATCTCTCGCAAGTTTTAGCCCCAGATCTGTAGCAGCAACGGGAAGATAAACGGCGCCAGCAGCGAGGTGATAATCCCGCAGATTACCAGCGCCAGCGAGCTGAATGCCCCTTCCTGAAAATCCAGCTCGGCGCAACGCGCGGTGCCCAGCGCATGCGAGGCATTACCAATCGCCAGCCCGCGCGCGGCTTTACTGCGCACCCGCAGCAGATTCAATATCATATGGCCGAATATCGCGCCAAGCAGCCCGGCAAGCAACACGCAAATCGCGCTGATCGCCGGAATGCCCTGCAACGAGGCGGAAATCGCCATTGCAATCGGCGTGGTCACCGACTTCGGCAGCAGGGTGGCGGCAATTTCAGGCGTGGCGCCCAGCCAAAGCGCGATAGCAGTACCGGAGATCATCGCGGTAATACTGCCAATAAAGCAGACGCTGATAATCGATTTCCAGCGCGCGCGAATCTGGTGTATCTGCTCATACAGCGGCAGCGCCAGCGCCACTACCGCCGGTTGCAGCAGCTGATTAAGCATTGCGCTACCGGCAAAATAGCGCGCATAAGGCATATTGATCAGCAGCAGAATCGGCACAATGACGGCGATCGACACCAGTAGCGGATTAAGCAGCGAAATTTTCGTCTTCGCCGCCAGCCGGCGTGCGGCAAAAAACACCAGCAGCGTCAGCGGTAGCGACCACCAGAAATCAGTCACCCTTGCTCTCCTTGCTTAGCGCTTTGTTATGCATACGTTCGGATGAGACGCCGACAATCACCAGCACCACCAGCGTGCTGACCACGCAGGAGACCACTATCGGGCCAAACTGCGCGCTGAGAATATCGGTATAGCTCATCACGCCGACGCTAATCGGCACAAACAGCAGCGCCATATAACGAATCAGCAGATGACAGCCGGGTTTTACCCATTTCGCCGGCACAATTTGCGATGCCAGCAGGGCGAAGAGAATCAGCATGCCGAGAATACTGCCAGGAATAGTGATCGGCAGCAGGGCAGAGAGGCCGTTTCCGGCATAGAGACAGAGGTAGATAATGGCGAAAGCACGAAAATAACGCCAGCAGACAGATAGCACGCTGAGCATGACAGGCTCCTGTTTTATAAGCCTTCATCATACGATGAAATATACGCGTGTGCTACCGATCACAGTTTAGTGGTGGGGATAGCGATTGTATGTTCCTCCCTTCCTCCGTAAGCCGGGGGAAGGGAGGAAGCAGATTATTTAACCTGCATACCCGGCTGTGCGCCGCTGTCCGGGCTAAGCAGGAAGATATCCTTACCGCCAGGGCCAGCTGCCATCACCATACCTTCCGAAATACCGAAGCGCATTTTGCGCGGCGCCAGGTTGGCCACCATCACCGTCAGGCGACCTTCGAGAACCGCCGGATCCGGATAAGCGGAGCGGATACCGGAGAACACCTGGCGGCTTTCGCCACCTAAATCCAGCGACAGACGCAGCAATTTGTCAGAACCCTCAACAAATTCTGCTTTCTGAATCAGCGCAATACGCATATCTACTTTGGCGAAATCATCAAAGTTAATGGTGTCCTGAATCGGATCGTCCGCCAGCGGACCGGTCGCCGCAGGTTTCGCCACCGCCGCATCTTCTTTCGATGCTTCGATCAGGCCGTTAACTTTGTCCATTTCGATACGGCTGTACAGCGCTTTAAAGCCAGCGATATCGTGATCCAGCAGCGGCTGATGAATACCTTCCCAGCTCAGTTCCACATTAAGGAAGGCTTCAACGCGTTCCGCCAGTGAAGGTACCACCGGCTTCAGCCAGGTCATCAGGACACGGAACAGGTTAATCCCCATAGAGCAGATTGCCTGCAGGTCAGCATCGCGGCCTTCCTGTTTCGCCACCACCCACGGCGCCTGCTCATCGACATAGCGGTTAGCCAGATCGGCCAGCGCCATAATCTCGCGAATCGCGCGGCTGAATTCACGGCTGTTCCAGGCTTCTCCGATGCTGGTTGCAGCATCGGAAAAGGTTTTGTACAGTGCCGGATCCGCCAGTTCAGCCGACAGCTTGCCGCCGAAACGTTTAGCGATAAAGCCGGCATTACGCGACGCCAGATTCACCACTTTATTAACGATATCGGCATTGACGCGCTGGACGAAATCTTCCAGATTCAGGTCGATATCATCGATACGTGAGGAGAGTTTCGCCGCGTAGTAGTAGCGCAGGCTGTCAGCATCAAGATGTTGCAACCAGGTGCTGGCCTTAATAAAGGTGCCACGCGATTTCGACATTTTCGCGCCGTTTACCGTCACATAACCATGGACAAACAGGTTGGTCGGTTTACGGAAGTTGCTGCCTTCCAGCATCGCTGGCCAGAACAGGCTGTGGAAATAGACAATATCTTTACCGATAAAGTGATAGAGATCGGCATCGGAATCTTTATTCCAGAAGGCGTCGAAATCGATGTCGCCACGCTTGTCACACAGGTTTTTAAACGAACCCATATAGCCAATTGGCGCATCCAGCCAGACATAGAAGTATTTGCCCGGCGCATCAGGAATTTCAAAACCGAAGTAAGGCGCATCACGGGAGATATCCCACTGTTGCAGACCCGATTCGAACCACTCCTGCATTTTGTTCGCTACCTGCTCCTGCAGCGCGCCGGAACGGGTCCACGCCTGCAACATGGCGCTGAATTCCGGCAGATCAAAGAAGAAGTGCTCAGAGTCACGCATCACCGGCGTCGCGCCGGAAACCACCGATTTCGGCTCAATCAGTTCAGTCGGGCTGTAGGTCGAACCACAGACTTCACAGTTATCGCCATACTGATCGACAGCCTTACATTTCGGGCAGGTGCCTTTGACGAAACGATCCGGCAGGAACATGCCTTTTTCCGGATCGTACAGCTGCGAAATGATGCGGTTCTTAATAAAACCATTCTCTTTTAAACGGCCATAGATCAACGATGACAGCTCACGGTTCTCATCGCTGTGCGTCGAGTGGTAGTTGTCATAGCTGATATTAAAGCCCGCGAAGTCAGTCTGATGTTCCTGACTCATTTCGGCGATCATCTGTTCTGGCGCAATGCCCATCTGCTGTGCTTTCAGCATAATTGGCGTGCCGTGTGCGTCATCCGCACAGATGAAATAAGCCTGATTGCCGCGCATTCGCTGGTAACGGACCCAAATATCTGCCTGGATATGCTCGAGCATGTGGCCGAGATGGATAGAACCGTTGGCGTACGGCAGTGCGCACGTTACCAAAATTTTTTTCGCGACTTGAGTCATAGTAGAACTTGCTTTCTTCTGGTTTAAAAAGGGCTTTAGATGGTAACCGAAAGGCCGACCCTGCGTAAACAAAGGGTTTGACGTACCGGCGGTAAAGCTTAAATTTCCATGGCTTGCCATGCCATTACAGCCACATCTGGTATGCTTAGCAACAGCAACAACATTTATCACCAGGTTATCAAGGAGCCGGGATGAACTCAGGAAGCCAGGGGCAGCACACGCCGGAAAGACTGCGCGCCATGGTAATGGGCGTGTTGACCGCATTTGAACATCCGACGCTGCAACACACTCTGACCAAACTGAAAGCATTGCACCATGTGGCGCTGATGGATAATACGCTGCATATCGAACTGATGATGCCGTTTGCCTGGCAGAGCGGATTCGATGCGTTAAAAGAGCGCAGCAGTGCCGATTTACTGCGTATCACCGGCGCCAGCGCGATTAACTGGCGCTTAAGCCATAAGATCGCCACCCTTAAGCGGGTGAAAAACCATGCTGGCGTCAACGGTGTGAAAAATATTATTGCGGTGAGTTCCGGCAAAGGTGGCGTGGGCAAATCGAGTACCGCGGTGAATCTGGCGCTGGCGTTAATCGCCGAAGGGGCGAAGGTTGGTATCCTCGATGCGGATATCTACGGGCCTTCGGTACCTAATATGTTGGGCACTGAAGATCAGCGCCCAACCTCGCCTGACGGTACTCATATGGCGCCGATTATGGCGCACGGACTGGCGACCAACTCGATTGGCTATTTAGTTACTGATGATAACGCCATGGTGTGGCGCGGGCCGATGGCCAGTAAGGCGCTGATGCAGCTGCTGAATGAAACCCTGTGGCCGGAACTGGATTATCTGATCCTCGATATGCCGCCAGGCACCGGCGATATTCAGCTGACGCTGGCGCAAAACGTGCCGGTGACCGGCGCGATTGTGGTGACCACACCGCAGGACATCGCCCTGATTGATGCACGTAAAGGCATCGTGATGTTTGAGAAGGTCAGTGTGCCGGTGCTTGGGGTGGTGGAGAATATGAGCGTACATATTTGCAGCCACTGTGGCCATCATGAAGCGATTTTTGGCAGCGGCGGCGCGCAGCAACTGGTTGAGCGTTATAACACGCGTCTGTTAAGTCAGTTACCGCTGCATATCACCCTGCGTGAAGATCTCGACCGGGGTGAACCAACAGTCATTCGCCGTCCGCAGAGTGATTTCACCGCGCTTTACCGCCAGCTGGCTGGCGCCGTTGCCGCACAGCTGTACTGGCAGGGAGAAGTGATTCCGGCGGATATTGCTTTCAGGGCCGTATGATTATCGTGCGGGACGCCTGGCGTCCCGCATTTATGCCCGTTTACGATGCATCAACACATACTCACCCTGTTCGCCCTCGCCCGTCGCCACCTCAAGCCAGCCATGCTGCAGATAAAATTGTCGCGCCGCCTGATTCGCCGCCAGACATTTTAGCGCGCCGGTCGAGCTAAAACTTTGCTCAACTGCCTGTAACAGCGCGCTGCCGACGCCACGGCGCTGAGCGTCGGGGTCAACAAACAGGCTGTGCAGGAAATTATCATTGTTAAGTACGGCGGCAAAACCCAGACGATGCCCATCCTCTTCCGCCACCAGAATCGCTTCTCCCAGCGTTACGCGGTCAAAATCCTCCAGTCGCCAGTCACTGCTGTCCAGCCAGTGCCAGCTGGCCTTGCGTGAGGCCAAAAATAGCGTGCGTAAAAAAGGGCGGTCGGCTTCGGTAAAGGGGCGGATATGCATGTTTTCTCCTGAGGTTATCAGATAGATATTCATCTTAATTTCTATTTATATGATTGGGTGTAAAGGACATGTGTCGCAATTAGCAAGGTTGCTATATAATTACTGGCGCGTCAAAGGATGAATGCTAACAATTTAAAATTCGCAACGTCAGTAAGAAGAGGGAATCAATGAGTAAGGTCTTTTTCGAGAATGCTGAAAAAAATAAATATATAAATGGCGTTTTAAAAAACCACCTGGGGAAGTACAGAAATATAAATTATGCATACGGTGTAATGAGTAAGGAAAATACGGATAAAATGATCCTGATTAGTGATATGCCTGATAGTGTCGTTAATAACTATCTTAATGAAAAATTCCAGAATGTTGATCCTGTTATTATTAATGCACTAAATCGCCTTTCGCCTTTTGCCTGGGATGAAAACTTGAAAACTTGAAAATTGATTCGCAGTGGACATCCAGGAAAGTTTTTGCACCAGTAAAACCCTATAATATTATCAGCGGCTATGCTTTTGTGTTGCATGATCAGTATGATAATTTGGCAGTGTTGTCATTATTAATTGATAAGCACTTCATGGCTGAGGTTGAAGCTGACATTGAGATGTATAAAGATGAAATTCAGGGAGGGTTGATTTATATCCATGAAATGTTGCTTCATCTTTACCAAAAGAATAGTGGCGTTGCTAAAAATCTACTTACTTCGCGTGAAGCTGAAGTACTTTACTGGAGCGGTAAAGGGAAAACCTATTCTGAAGTGGCTGGTATTTTACAAATTTCCCTCAGTACGGTTAAGTTTCATATGGCAAATGTTGTCAAAAAAATGGGTGCGAAAAATGCAAAGCATGCTATCCAGAAACAATGGCAATGAACGATAAAGATCACGCTGCAGTTAATATGATGTGTGCGATTTAAGTCATGTTCGCCAGGTGCATCAGTAAAGAGACTTGACCACTTTCATCCGCGAACTCCACCTAATTACTATATGTTTCTTCTGCCGTCGACCATCCGGGCAGTGGTATGAGCACGGCTCCATAATCTATAGTATAGTTTTGACAATTTTTGGCCCGGTTATCTGGATTTTGCATGCGCTCACTTGTCACACTTTTACCGCTTATCACTCTACTGGCTGCCTGTAGCAGCAAACCCACTCCCCCGGCGGAGCAGCGCTCCGGAAATCCGTTTAGTGGCTCCGCCGCCACGGCGCCTGGCGGCGGATTTATCCTCCAGCCCTCGCACAATATTCACCCTTTAGGTGGTGATTTTGCCGGCAACCCGGCGGCCGGGCGTTTTATCGATAAAATGGTCAGTAAGCATGGCTTTGACCGTCAGCAGCTGCATGATGTACTGGGGCAGGCCAAACGCCTCGATAATGTGTTGCGGCTAATGGACCGCCAGGCGCCGAGCTATCAGGCACCGTCCGGACCAAACGGGGCATGGATCCGTTACCGCGATAAATTTATCCAGCCGGATAACGTCAAAAATGGCGTGGTGTTCTGGAATCAGTATCAGGACGCGCTGGAACGCGCTCAACAAGTGTATGGCGTGCCGCCAGAAATAATCGTCGGTATTATCGGCGTGGAGACGCGCTGGGGCCGGGTAATGGGGCGCACCCGGATCATTGACGCGCTGGCGACGCTGTCGTTTGCTTATCCGCGTCGTGCGGAATACTTTAGCGGCGAGCTGGAAACCTTCCTGCTGATGGCGCGCAACGAGCAGGACGATCCGCTGGATCTGCGCGGCTCCTTTGCGGGGGCGATGGGCTACGGGCAGTTTATGCCGTCATCATTCAAAGATTACGCGGTGGATTTCAATGGCGATGGCCATATAAACCTGTGGGATCCGGTTGATGCCATCGGCAGCGTAGCGAACTACTTTAAGCAGCATGGCTGGCAGAGCAACCGCTCGATTGCCGTGCCTGCCAGCGGTCAGGCGCCGGGGCTGGAGAGTGGTTTTAAAACGCGTTACAGCCCGTCGACACTGATAAAAGCAGGACTTAACCCGCAAACGCCATTGCAGGATAATCAGCAGGTCAGCCTGCTGAAATTTGATATGGGAACCTCGTACCAGTACTGGTTCGGCTTACCGAATTTTTATGTGATTACCCGTTACAACCACAGTAATCACTATGCGATGGCAGTCTGGCAGCTGGGTGAAGCGGTGGCGCTGGCGCGCTAGGTGATAGCGGGCAGGGGAGCGAGCTCCCCTGCGGCTAAACGGACGCCTTCGGCATCAGAAGGTTTCCCAGTTACCGTTTTCGACGCTGGCTGGCAGCGCTTTAACCATTTTTACCGGCGCGGGCGCGGCAACCGCTACCGGCGCAACATGATGATGTTTCGCAATTTTAAATACCGCCACTGCCTGTGACAAGCGACTGGCCTGCGATTCCAGCGACGCTGAAGCCGCGGTTGATTCCTGCACCAGCGTGGCGTTCTGCTGGGTCACACGATCCATTTCATTAACCGCCTGGCCAATCTGATCGATACCGCGGCTCTGCTCGTCTGACGCGGAGGAGATTTCGCCCATAATATCGGTGACACGTACCACGGCGCTGACGATCTCCTGCATGGTTTCACCGGCGCTGGCAACCTGACTGGATCCGACATCCACGCGCTGTACCGAGTTCTCAATCAGCGCTTTAATCTCTTTGGCCGCCTGCGCACTGCGTTGCGCCAGGTTACGCACTTCACCAGCCACTACCGCAAAGCCACGCCCCTGTTCACCGGCACGTGCGGCTTCTACCGCAGCGTTCAGCGCGAGGATATTGGTCTGGAAGGCGATACCGTCGATGACGCTGGTGATATCGGCAATTTTCTTCGAGCTGTCGGCAATATCATGCATGGTTTTCACCACACCGCTAACCACTTTGCCACCTTTATCGGCAGTTTCGGAGGCGGATTTCGCCAGATGCGCTGCCTGACGGGCGTTGTCGGCGTTCTGTTTCACCGTTGCGGTTAACTCTTCCATGCTGGCGGCGGTTTGCTCAAGGGAAGCGGCCTGCTCTTCAGTACGTGACGACAGATCGGTATTACCGGTAGAGATTTCACTGGCGCTGCTGAAGATGGCATCGGAACTGTCACGCACATTGCTGACAGTCACAATCAGCGCCTGCTGCATCTCATTAAGATTATGCGCCAGCATCGCCATTTCACTCCGTCCGCTCAGTTCCAGCTGACGCGAGAGATCTCCGGCGGCAATGTTCTGAATCTGCGTTTGCAGCTGCGCCAGCGGTTTCAGCAATATTCTGCGCACCAGCATCCATACCGCAGCAACCAATGCCAGCACTAACAGCGCCATGCCAGTCAGCACGCCGACCATCGTTGCAAAACCACTCTCATTGTTGGCAATACCGGCATCGATCAGCAGCTCATTCTGTGCGCGCCATTTTTCATAGCTGGCTTCGAGGTTGTCCTGCGCTTCCTGCGCCTCCAGGTTACCGTAAGCCGCGTAGTTGTTAGCTTTCAGATACTCACCAGACATTTTCATCACGTCATACATAGCCTGGTATTTTTTCTCAACATCGCTGGCAACGTCGCTGCTCTGACCCGCGACCAGCGGCAACGCCTGATAGTTGGCAAAATGCTGAGCGGCATCTTTCAGCGTATCGTCCGCCGCTGCCAGCAGTTTCTGCATTGCGGCCACTGATGCCGGATCGGTTTGATTCTTCAGAAAACGAATGGCTACCCGGTTGATGGTGACACGGGTTTTCACCAGCGTTTGCCAGGCATCGCCCAGCTGGCTCTGCTGACGTGACAGCACGCTATTGGCGGCGAAATTGTTTTTATCGCCATAGATAGCTTTCAGAAACAGCGATCCAGAAACCAGCTGCAGCCCGCTGAATATCACCAGGATAAGGATGATAGCCGTAACAACTTTTATGTTCTTTAGCATAACGATGACTCGTAAGAGGAGGAGACCTGTACGATCATTTATCGACGATATAGTGACCGAACTTTAGGCAGGCCACGCCGTATCGGTGAAATAAAAAACGGGAGTATTAATCATGACTGGCGGGAAAACGGAGATTTTGCTGTGACTACCGGGAGTTACGCACTCCTTTTTCAGGTCCGGAGTGCGTTAATGATTCAGCGCTGATAGTAAATATTGCCATCATAGGCTTTGATAATTTTACCATCGGTATCGGTAATCAGGACGTAATTGCTGCCCATATAGGTCCAGTGAGTTCCCGCATCCGGGGCTGGCAGATTACGCGCCTGCCACTGCTTAATATTGTATTTCTGACTGCGATACAGCGCCGGCGCCGTGTCGCCGATAGTGTATTTGATAAAGTCGGCGACAAATTCCTGCAACTCATACTTCTGCGCCTCCGCTGATGGCGTGGCCAGTTGCGGCGCGGCAAAGGCAGTGCTCGCCGTGGTCAGTAATACAGCCAGCAGTATCATTTTTGTTTTTCTCATACCTTCTCCACGTTTTTTAGGGGGTAGCTCAGCTTGAGCCTGTTGCGGTCCCCGATTCCCTATCATTTCTGCACTGCGTTAAACAGGCAAGTTGAAATATGTGTTTAACAATTACAGGGAGTTAAGCATTTAAGCCAGCAGAAAGGTGTTATCACAGGTTAATGCAGGCTGGCAAGACATTTACAATATGCGGACAGCGCTTTATCCTGAGGGCTGGCTGGCGTAATTGTCAGTAACAATCTACAGATTTATCAATGACTCGGGGTGCCGTTCCTTAACCAGAACCGGCTGAGAAAAACCCGTTGTACCTGAACTGGATAATGCCAGCGGAGGGAAGTCAGATGCCTGTTCGCATCCTCTTCCCGATCGCCGGTTGGGAGTAGTTATGCATCATCAACCTGACTCTGTCTGCGGCGCCACTGTCGCCGCATCCCTCTCTCTGTTTCGTCAGCACGCACCGCTGGTGCACTGTATGACCAATGATGTGGTGCAAACCTTTACCGCCAATGTGCTGCTGGCACTGGGCGCGTCACCGGCAATGGTGATTGATGCTGAGGAAGCCGCACAATTTAGCGCGATTGCCGATGGCCTGTTAATTAATGTCGGCACTTTAACCGCTGAACGCGCTAGCGCGATGCGCGCGGCAGTCGATGCCGCAAATCGGCTAAACAGACCCTGGACGCTGGATCCGGTCGCTGTCGGCGGCCTGACTCTGCGCACGGCGTTTTGTCAGCAACTGCTGCAACTGCGACCGCACGCGATTCGTGGCAATGCCTCGGAGATTCTGGCACTGGCGCAGCAAGCCGGGCAGGGGCGTGGTGTCGACAGCTTACACGATTCAGTGGCGGCGCTGCCCGCCGCGCAGCAGCTGGCGCGCAGCAGCGGCGCAGTGGTGGCGGTGACTGGGGTGGTGGACTATGTCACCGACGGCGCACGCACGCTGGCGGTTGCGGGTGGCTCATCGCTGATGACGCGGGTGGTCGGCACTGGCTGTGCCCTCTCCGCCGTGGTAGCCGGTTTTGCCGCCTTACCGGGCGATAGCCTGCAACATATTGCCAGCGCCTGCCGGGTGATATCCTGCGCTGGTGAGCGCGCCACGGCCAGCGCGCAGGGGCCGGGGAGTTTTATTCCTGCCTTTCTTGATGCGCTCTGGCTTCTGGATGCGGAGGCGCTGCAATGAAACGAATCAACGCTTTAACCATTGCCGGTACCGATCCCAGCGGCGGAGCCGGGATTCAGGCGGATTTAAAAGCCTTTTCGGCGCTTGGCGCTTACGGCGCCAGCGTGATCACCGCGCTGGTGGCGCAAAATACTCGTGGCGTGCAGTCGGTGTATCGCATTGATGCCGGGTTTGTTGGCGCGCAGCTCGACTCGGTGTTGTCCGACCTGCGTATCGATAGCGCCAAAATAGGTATGCTGGCGGATAGCGACATTGTTGAGGTGGTTGCCGGTCGTTTGCAGCAGGCGGCGCTGCCATGGGTGGTGCTGGATACGGTGATGCTGGCGAAAAGCGGCGACCCGTTGTTGTCGGCGGCGGCGGTGGCATCTTTACGACAGCATTTATTGCCGCTGGTTTCGCTGATTACGCCTAATTTACCGGAAGCGGCGGCGCTGCTGGATTGTCCAGTGGCGCGTAATGAGCAGGAGATGTGTGTTCAGGGGCGTGCATTGTTAGATCTTGGCTGTCAGGCGGTGCTGATTAAGGGTGGCCATCTGAGTGAGCGGGAAAGCCCGGACTGGTTGTTTACCGGCGATCTGGAGCAGCGTTTTACCGCACCGCGCGTGCCAACCCGTCATACCCATGGCACCGGTTGCAGTTTATCGGCGGCGCTGGCGGCGCTGCGTCCGCGTCACAGCAGCTGGCCGGCGACCGTCGCAGAAGCGAAACAGTGGCTACAGGGCGCGCTGGAGCATGCAGACTCGCTGGAAGTCGGGCAGGGGATTGGGCCGGTGCACCATTTTTATCGCTGGTGGTAGGGCGTAATGCCAGACTGATGCTTTTTTTACTGCGGATCGTTCTGAAAAATGGAGTCAGCAATTTGCCTTAAGGACCCGATTGGGTCCAGGCTGTTGTGGGTCGGCGCAAGCCGATGGTCGGGCTGAAGCGGCTGAACCGTTTTGGCCCATCACTCATTTTTTCAGGAGTTAACATGACGGACATCGTACAGTTATTGGGCAAAGAAGCTGATGACCTTCTGCAACATCGCTGCATGACCATTCCAGCGGAAAGCCTGTATTTGCCAGGCGCGGATTATGTCGATCGGGTAATGATTGATAATAACCGTTCTCCTGCGGTACTGCGCAATATGCAAACCCTGTATAACACCGGGCGGCTGGCGGGCAGCGGTTATCTGTCGATTCTGCCGGTGGACCAGGGCGTTGAACACTCTGCCGCGGCGTCATTTGCCGCCAATCCGCTCTACTTTGATCCGAAAAACATTGTTGAACTGGCGATTGAAGCCGGTTGTAACTGCGTGGCATCCACCTATGGCGTGCTGGCATCGGTATCACGTCGCTATGCACACCGTATTCCGTTTATGGTCAAGCTGAATCATAACGAAACCCTGAGTCTGCCGACCCAGTACGATCAGACCCTGTATGCCAGCGTCGGGCAGGCGTTTAACCTCGGCGCAGTAGCGGTTGGTGCGACCATCTACTTTGGGTCCGAACAGTCGCGTCGTCAGATTGAAGAGATCTCCGCCGCCTTTGAACGCGCCCATGAACTGGGCATGGTAACGGTGTTGTGGGCCTATCTGCGTAATAACGAATTTAAAAAAGACGGTACTGACTATCATGCCAGTGCGGATCTGACCGGTCAGGCTAACCATCTGGCGGCGACCATTGGCGCGGATATTGTGAAGCAGAAAATGGCGGAAAATAATGGCGGCTATCAGGCGGTGAAATTCGGTTATACCGATGAACGCGTCTACAGCAAGCTGACCAGCGACAACCCGATTGACCTGGTGCGTTACCAGCTGGCCAACTGCTATATGGGACGTGCCGGTCTGATTAACTCCGGTGGCGCAGCTTCCGGTGATACCGATATCGCCGAATCGGTGCGTACTGCGGTAATCAATAAGCGCGCTGGCGGTATGGGCCTGATCCTCGGTCGTAAGGCGTTTAAAAAGTCGATGAAAGAGGGCGTGGCGCTGATTAATTCAGTGCAGGATGTTTATCTGTCGAAAGATGTGACGATTGCCTGACAGACGGGCGGCGAGAACGCCGTCCCTGTAATCAATCCCGTAGGGGCGGCTTTTCGCCGCCCGTGTTACGGATTTTCACGAACGTATTGACGGCGTTCTCGCCACCCGCATATTAATGAGTTAAGCCTGCTCAAACCAGTCGCTATTCTGCTCAGCAATCGGCGTAATGGAGAAGATCATCTCCTGCAAGTGATGGCGTAAGGCGCTTTCGGCGGCGTCAGGATCCTGATCGATAATCGCCTGATAAATCTGCTGATGCTGCTCAATTAAACGTTCCGGCGGCGAGACTTCGCTCAGGGTGAGAAAACGCACCCGGTCCATGGTCGCTTTGATATTTTCCACTGTTTCCCACGCCAGCTCGCAGCGAATGCTTTGCGCTATCAGGCGGTGAAACTCATCATCCAGCAGTAAAAACGCCTGACTGTCATGACGCTGCGCCGCCAGCCGTTGCAGCTGTAAGTTATGCTCCAGCTCGCTCAGTGCTTCCGCAGTGGCTTCCAGCGCCGCACGACGTACCACCGCGACTTCCACCGCTTCGCGGATAAAACGCCCATCAGCCACGCGCTGGGCAGAGATTTTGCGCACAAAGGTGCCGCGCTGTGGCAGCACCTGAACCAGCCCGGCTTCCGCCAGCTTAATAAAGGCTTCGCGCACCGGCTGACGTGAGACGTTAAAGCGGGTGGAAACCTCTTTTTCTGACAGCAGCGCCCCCGGATGAATCACGCAGGTGACGATATCCTGACGCAAAAAGCGGTAAATCTGCTGATTTACCGGTTCGCTGGCAGTTATGGTGTAAGAGATCGACATTCAGCAACATCCTTTTTGCGGCTAACACAGAGGTCAACCTTGCTGGAAAGCTTTCAGTCTAAACAGCCCGTTGC
This sequence comes from Winslowiella toletana, assembly GCF_017875465.1. Classification (NCBI taxonomy): domain Bacteria; kingdom Pseudomonadati; phylum Pseudomonadota; class Gammaproteobacteria; order Enterobacterales; family Erwiniaceae; genus Winslowiella; species Winslowiella toletana. The sequence continues at coordinate 744,455 of NZ_JAGGMQ010000001.1, read as the reverse complement.
GCCAGCGCCAGCATTAGTCGCTGGCGATCAGCTGTTTTACCGTCTCTCTGGCCCCCAGAGTTTGCAGCTGCTGGTAAAAGTGGTTTACCCGCGCCACCAGCAGCGGCTGTGCCGCCAGATCGTCGCCAAAAATAGTTTTTATCGCCAGTAAGGCGGCGACCCGCTGCGGGCCTTCCGCAGTTTCGGCCACCCGCCGGGCGATTTCATCTTTTAACGGATCGTTAATCACTATTGCCGCGCCTTGCTCATCAACCCCGCTGACATAACGCATCCAGCCGGCCACGCCCAGCGCCAGCAGATCAAAGCAGCTGCCGTTTTTCAGGTGCCAGCGAATGCTGTCGAGCCAGCGCTGCGGCAGTTTCTGGCTGCCGTCGGTGGCAATCTGGTAAGTGCGATGTTTAATCGCGCGGTTCTGATAGCGTGCAATCAGTGAATCAGCGTAAGCCGGCAGATCGACATCCCGGGTGCGCAATGTCGGCGCCTGTTCCGCCAGCATCAGCTGACGCGCGGCAAGCAGGTAATTCTGATCCGCCATACAGTCGCTGATATGCTGATAGCCGCCAAGGTAACCCAGATAAGCCAGAAACGAGTGACTGCCGTTAAGCATGCGCAACTTCATCTCTTCGAACGGCAGCACATCGGCTACCAGTTCGGCGCCCGCTTTTTCCCATGCCGGGCGGCCGCTGACAAAGTTATCCTCAATCACCCACTGAAAGAATGGCTCAGCGACCACGCCAGCCTCATCGCGACAGCCCAGTTTTTCGCTCAGCGCGGCCAGAGTTTCCGGCGTCATTGCCGGAACAATGCGATCGACCATGGTCGACGGGAAGCTGAGATGGCTGACGATATACTCTGCCAGTGCTGCATCCTGCTGGCGCGCCAGTTCGGTAATCACCGCGCGGGTAACGTGACCATTTTCCGGCATATTATCGCAGGACATCACGCTAAAAGGCGGCAGGCCGCGCTGCTGACGGCGTTTAATCGCCGCCAGTATTACACCAGGCAGTGAAACCGGGCTGTCCGGATGGGCGAGGTCGTGCTGAACAGAGGGATGGTCAAGATTCAGTGTGCCGCTGGCAGGGTGATGGCAGTAACCTTTTTCGGTTACCGTCATCGAGACAATAGCCACATCCGGCGCACTCATCGCCTCTATTACCGCTTCAATACCGTCGCTCTGTCCGTGCAGCGCGGCATTGATTACGCCGATCACCCGCGTCGACAGGCTGTCATCGGCCATTTCCGAAACCGTATACAGCAGCGACTGCGCGCGCAGTACTGCAATCAGTTCACCGCTGTTCAGATTCACTTCGCAGTAACCCCAGTCGCTGCCGTGGTCGCTGGCCAGTTTATCGCTGCATAACGCCTGATGGGCGCGATGAAACGCCCCAAAACCAATATGTACCATGCGGGTGCGCAGACGGGAGCGATCGTAATCGGGGCGCCGGACGTCTGGCGGGAGCTGTTCGAGGCTTAGCATAGTCAATCCTTGTCGGGAGAAGGGCGCTGAATGCGCCCTGAATGATCAGACCGAAACGGCGTCTCCGCTGCTGGCTTTCGGGCTTTTAATCAAAAACAGCACCAGGAAGGCGCCAAGGGCGGCAACCACCCCAGCCAGTACAAAGGCGCTGTCGAACTTGCCGGTGTTCTGCACGATATAGCCGGTGGCAATCGGGCCGATAATGCCGGAAATGCTGCCGATAAGATGGATAAAACCGCTGATGCCGCCGACCCGGCTTTTATGCACCACATCCTGAATAATCGCCCAGTAGATAGCGCCGGTGATATACAGAAAGAAGATCGATACCGACATCAATACCACAGCAGAGGTGACCTCTTTTACCGTACCCGCCAGTCCGACACAAATGGCCGCCGCCAGCAGTGAGACCACCAGCACAATTTTCCGCGACAGCAACAGCTTACCGGTGACCTTAAAGATCTTATCGGAGATCAGACCGCCCAGCGCCAGGCCGACAAAGCCAACAATCCACGGGATCATGGTGGTGATGCTCATCTCCTTGATATTCAGGCCATGGGCCTGCACCAGGTAAGCCGGGAACCAGCTGAGAAAGAAGAACAGAATATAGTTGTAGCAGAAGAAGGCGAACGCGGTCACCAGAATGATCGGCTGACGCAGATAGTAACCAAGGCCGTGAGCGGCTTGCGCCAGATCTTCCTCGGCGCTGATCTGCTCCTGCTTCAGTTTCTCAATCAGCGTGCGCTCATCGGCGGAAACATGCTTACTTTTCGCCGGATTGTCTGCCGAGATAAAGAACCACACCACCATCCAGACGATGCCGATGCAGCAGATAATCATAAACGCCGGACGCCAGCCGAACGACAGCGCCAGATAGCCGATAATCGGTCCGGCTACCGCGCCACCTAAAGGTGAACCGGCACTGAGGAAGCCCATGGCGGTGGCGGCCTGTTTCTTCGGAAACCAGCCGTTAATCGCTTTATTGGCGGAGGCGCAAATCGGTCCTTCAGCCATGCCAAACAGCACACGCAGAATCAGCATCGACCAGAAGCCGGTGGCGACGGCGGTCAGGCCGCAGAACAGCGACCACATACCGACCGCCACGCCGAGCACCAGCGTCGGACCATATTTATCGGTAGCCAGGCCGCCAATAAAGTTAAACAGTGCGTAACCGAAAAAGAAGCTGCCGAAAATCATGCCGAACTGCTCTGCATTCAGCAGCAGATCTTTTTCAATCATCGGTACGGTCAGGGAGAGGGCGACACGATCGAGGTAGTTAATCATGTAGACCAGAAACAGCAGCAGTACGATAGTCCAGCGCAGGTTCTTGAACATAATGACTCCGTAATAATTATAATATGCAGGTACAGTTTTCCCGGTACGGGCCAGCGGTAACTGGCCCGGTAAGTTGTTGTGTCAATCCACTTTTAAAATCACCTTGCAGCAGCTGCGGGGCTGCTTTTCAAACAACGTCATCGCCTGTTCCACATCACTCAGCGCAAAGGTATGAGTAACCAGTTTTTCCGGGTGAATCAGCCCCTGTTCCATCCAGCTAATTACCTGCGGAAAACGCTTACTGTTAAGCCTCGAGGTAAACAGCGACAGCTCTTTACTGGTCAGACTTTGTTGTGTCAGCGTGCAGGGATCGCCGGAAAAACCGAGCAAACCAATGCGTGCTGCCGGGGAGGCCAGTGCCACCGCTTCGGCAAGGATCGCCGGGTGACAGGCGGCATCGATAATCAGCGTTGGCTGGATGCCATCAAGCTGCTCTGCCAGCGGCCGTTCGCTGTTATCCAGCACCCGATCGGCACCGCTCTGGGTGGCCAGCGCCAGGCGTTCCGGCAGACGATCAACCACGATCACCTGCTGGACGCCATACACCCCTTTCAGCACCTGAATGGCGGTCAGTCCCATCGGTCCGGCGCCGTAAATCAGCGCGATATCGTTAGCCATGGGTTGCAGAAACGCGGTGATATTGGCGGCAATGGTAAAGGGTTCCACCAGGCTGGCCAGCGTATCGGGAATGCTCTCCGGCAGGGTATATGCGTTAGCGGCTGGCGCCAGCGCATACTGGCTAAAGCCGCCATCGCGATGCACGCCAATCACCTGCAACTCGCTACAGACATTCGGGCGACCGACAGAGCAGGGATAGCAGTGACCACAGCTGACCACCGGATCAACCGCCACTCGCTCGCCGAGGCGGGACGCATCAACCGCTTCACCGACGGCATCAATCACGCCAAAGAACTCATGGCCAATCACCCGTGGATAGCGGGCAAAGGGGTTGTGACCATGCCAGATATGCACATCGGAACCGCAGATACTGGCGTAACGCACTTTTACCCGCACTTCGCCACGCGCGGGCTGCGGGATATCGCGTTTTTCCAGCGTCAGCGCGCCCGGACGTTCAATGACTACTGAGTTCATCATCTGCTCCTTTACCAGTTCCACAGGGTGCCATCTTCGAGGCGCGCCACCGGCAGATAAGCGGGTTCATAGGGATAGCGGGCCGCCAGCTTTTCGTCGAACTCAATGCCGAGGCCTGGCTTATTGCCTGGATGCATATAGCCGTTATCGAAGCTCCAGCTGTGGCCGAATACTTCCAGCATCTGCTCGGAGTAGCCCATATACTCCTGTACACCAAAGTTCGGCACCCAGAGGTCAAAGTGCAGCGCTGCCGCCATACAAATCGGTGACAGATCGGAAGGGCCATGTGAGCCGGTGCGCACCTGATACAGCGAGGCGAAATCGGCGATGCGGCGCATGCCGGTAATACCACCGGCGTGGGTGATGGTGGTGCGGATATAGTCAATCAGCTGCTCTTCAATCAGCTGTTTGCAATCCCAGATGCTGTTAAACACTTCACCGACCGCAATCGGGGTAACGGTATGCTGGCGGATCAGGCGGAAGCTCTCCTGATTTTCTGCCGGGGTCGGATCTTCCATCCAGAACAGGCGATAATCTTCGACGCTTTTACCAAAGCGCGCCGCTTCAATGGGCGTCAGGCGGTGATGCATGTCGTGCAGCAGATGTTCGTCAAAGCCGAACTTATCGCGGATGGCGGCAAACAGCTTCGGCGTAAAATCGAGGTACTTTTCCGTCGACCACAGCTGCTCTTCCGGCCAGTTGCCTTTGGTGGCGGGTTCATAGGCCAGGCCTTTACCTTTCGCCATGCCATAAGTGGTTTTCATTCCTGGCACGCCGCACTGGGCGCGAATCGCTTTAAACCCCATCTCTTTATGGCGGGCGTAGTCGTCCATCACTTCATCGATGGTGTGACCGGTGGTATGGCAATAGACCATCACGCCGGTGCGTGAGGCGCCGCCCAGCAGCTGATACAGCGGCATATTGGCGGCTTTACCTTTGATATCCCACAGCGCCATATCGACCGCAGAAATGGCCGACATGGTGACCGGACCGCGACGCCAGTAAGCACCCTTATAGAAAAACTGCCAGATATCTTCAATCTGGTGGGCATCGCGGCCGATCAGCTGCGGGCAGACATGATCTTTTAAGTAGGAGGCCACCGGCAGTTCGCGGCCATTGAGCGTGGCGTCACCAATACCGGTTAATCCTTCATCGGTGGTGATTTTTACCGTGACAAAATTTCTGCCGGGGCAGGTGACAAACACTTCTGCGTTAATAATTTTCATCTTCACAACCTTGTAACAGCATTCGATGATGAAAAATTACGCGCCTTTATACTACCATACAAGTTCGATGGCTGGATTTTGCGGCAGGGATCACGTTGTGATGTTTGTGAGGAAGATCGACGAGAATGCCGTCGTCATGCTTTGTGCAACTCTTCAATACGGGGGGCGAGAACGCCGCCCCTACAATAAATAGCCAGTAGGGGCGGCGTTCTCGCCGCCCGTGTTAATAAACAGGGGAAATTCTAAGCCAGCAACTCACACGACGGCGGTAAACGACATTGCAGGGCATTTGGCAGCACTTCAATGCGGAATTCACTGCCGCTTAGCGGCTCGCCATCCAGGTTAAACGTCATCTCATTGGGTGAGCGGATCGTCAGCCACGGCAGCGAAGCGGAAATAATATTAGGATTATCATCGTCACGAGTAAGCGTGTGCAGCAGCGTTGGTAAGATCTCCTGTGAAGTCACAATACTCAGCTCCAGCGCGCCATCATTGATCAGAGCGCCCGGACAAAGACGCTGTCCGCCACCCGCCTGACGCCCGTTACCAATACCGATCACCAGCGCATCACCCTGCCAGCTGAAATCCGGGCCGCTAATTTCGCAGCTGTCCGCTTTCAGCTGATCCATACGCATCAGGCCATGAATAAAGTAGGAGACGCCGCCCAGCGCTGATTTCAGCCTTTCCGGGGTTTCGGTGGTGATTTTGGTGCCGAAGCCGCCGGTAGCCATATTGATAAAGTAGCGCTGCTGATTCACACAGGCCAGATCGATATCAACCGCTTTGCCGACAATCGCCAGACGCAGTGCCTGCTCCATGCCTTCGGGCACTCCGGCGCTGGTGGCGAAATCGTTGGCGGTGCCCAGCGGCAGAATTCCCAGTACCGGCGGTGTCGTATTCTCCAGCTGCGCCAGCGCGGTGGCTATTTCATTAATCGTGCCATCACCGCCACCGGCGACCACTGTTTCGGCGTTCAGCTGCACCGCTTCCTGCACATAGCGCGCGCCATCACCCTGTTCCCAGGTGACACGTACCGCAATGTCGTAGCCTTCATCACGCAAAGTCGTAATCGCTGCGCGCAGATCTTCGTTACCTGCGCCTTTGCCATTTAAAATCACCAGCGTAAGTGCCTGCTTTTCCATCGTTATCCCTTTTGTTGCGCTGGCCATAATGGCCGAAAAAATTGAAATCATTAGATGTATAGCACATCGGGGAGGAAAGGTTTACCGCAAGAGACGGCAGCGTTATCTGCGACAGAAAAAGAAAAACCCGCACGGGGGAGCCGGGCGGGCGAATGAGGTGGTTCCTGTAAAACCTTGCTTTTTTTATTGCTCGTTGTAGCAGGCGAGATAGTAGCGACAAAAGCGGCAAGGTAATGTGATCAAATTCTAATATCTGTAACAACAGGTGAATTAAACCTGGCGTAATCTCACATATGGTGTAGTGCCAGCTATGCTGGCAGATTGCGCATCAGCAGTGCGTAGCTGAGATCGATCTCGTCCGGGATCGGGATCCAGACAAAATGACCGTTGCCTGGCGCGACGGTCACCGGCTGCGCTTTACTGTTTTCCATCTCCTGCAAACAGAAGGTGACATTACCCGCTGGCGTCATCATCTCAAGGCTGTCGCCAACCAGAAACTTATTCTTCACATCCACCAGCGCCAGCGCGCCACGGCGTTCGCCGGTAAATTCGCCGACAAATTGCTGACGATCCGACAGCGAGTGGCCGGTTTCGTAACTCTGATAGCTGTCATGGGTGTGGCGGCGCAGAAAACCTTCGGTATAGCCGCGATGCGCCAGCCCTTCCAGGGTCTCCAGCAGGCTGGGGTCAAATGGTTTACCGGCGGCGGCATCGTCAATCGCGCGGCGGTAGACCTGCGCGGTGCGCGCGCAGTAGTAAAATGACTTGGTGCGTCCTTCAATTTTCAGCGAATGTACGCCCATCTTGCTGAGGCGTTCAACGTGAGCGACGGCGCGCAGATCTTTCGAGTTCATAATATAGGTGCCGTGCTCATCTTCGAACGCCGACATATATTCACCCGGACGCTGCGCTTCTTCGATCATAAAGACTTTATCGGTTGGCTGACCGACGCCGAGGGTCGGTTCGACGGTTTTTACCGGAATCGGCTGGTACTGATGGACGATATTGCCGACTTCGTCCTGTTTACCTTCCTGCACGTTATATTCCCAGCGACAGGCGTTGGTGCAGGTGCCCTGATTCGGGTCGCGCTTATTCAGATAGCCAGACAGCAGGCAGCGGCCGGAGTAGGCCATACAGAGCGCGCCATGGACAAAGATCTCCAGCTCCATTTCCGGCACCTGCTGGCGGATCTCCGCAATCTCTTCCAGCGACAGTTCGCGTGACAGAATCACCCGCGTCAGCCCCATCTGTTGCCAGAATTTCACCGTCGCCCAGTTAACGGCGTTGGCCTGTACCGACAGATGCACCGCCATCTGTGGAAAGGCTTCACGCACCAGCATAATCAGACCGGGATCGGACATAATCAGCGCATCAGGCGCCATCTCAATCACCGGACGCAGATCGCGGATAAAGGTTTTCAGCTTGGCGTTATGCGGCGCGATATTGACCACCACATAGAACTTTTTGCCCAGCGCATGCGCTTCAGCGATGCCAGTGGCAAGGTTCTCATGGTTGAATTCGTTATTACGCACTCGCAGGCTGTACCGCGGCTGACCGGCATACACCGCATCTGCCCCATAGGCAAAGGCGTAACGCATATTTTTCAGCGTACCGGCCGGAGAGAGGAGTTCCGGTTTAAACATGTTTTTCTCAGTCTGATGTCAGGTCAGAACGGCAGATCGCCGCCAGCCGACAGAGAGTCTGTCGGCCTTACAAAATGTGCGGGGATTGTAGGAGGTTGAGAAGGTTATGTAAATTGACGTGGATCAAACCAGGCGACAGATATCCGCTTCCCAGCGGTAGCCCATACCGTAGACCGCGCGAATAAATGGCTGCTCACTGTCGAGCGCTTCCAGCTTACGGCGCAGATTTTTAATATGGCTGTCGATGGTGCGGTCAGTCACCACGCGATAATCGTCATACAGATGATTCAGCAGCTGCTCGCGTGAGAACACCTTGCCCGGTTCCTGCGCCAGAGTTTTCAGCAGGCGAAACTCGGCCGGGGTCAGATCCAGCGGGCGATCGCGCCAGCTGGCGTGAAAGCGCCCCTCATCGACCACCAGCAGTGAGGCTTTCTGCACCTCTTCCGGCGAGCTTTTTACCCGCCGCAGAATGGTTTTCACCCGCGCCACCACTTCGCGTGGGCTGAAAGGTTTGCAGATATAGTCATCCGCACCGATTTCCAGTCCCAGCAGCCGATCAATCTCTTCGGTTTTGGCGGTGACGATGATCACGGGCAGTTCAGAAAAACGGCGGATTTCACGGCACAGCGTCAGGCCGTCGGTACCGGGCAGCATCAGATCCAGCAGGATCAAATCGGGAGGGGTCTGCTGCACATAGCTGATGACCTGAGCGCCATCGGCAATATGATGGGTGCGGTAGTTCGAAGCCTGCAAATAATCGATTAACAGCTGGGCCAGTTTCGGCTCGTCTTCCACTACCAGAATCATCGGTTCGTGATATTCAGTCATCTTCTCATATTCAGTTGGAGTCAGGCGGCAAGATTACCGTAATACGCAAGCCGCCCAAATCAGAGTGGTCTGCACTGAGTGTACCACCATGGGCTTCGACAATGTTTTTGCAGATCGCCAGCCCCAGCCCGGAGCCGCCGCTGGCGCGATTGCGTGAACTTTCCGTACGGTAAAAGCGCTCAAAAATCTGCTGCCGCTGCTCATCGCTGACGCCCGGCGCGCTGTCATCAAAATGTAGCAGCATTTTACCGGGCTGTTGTTGCAGCGAAATTTTCAGCCCGCCACCGGCATCGGTATAGCGCAGGCTGTTTTCCATCAGATTGCTGAACAGTTGCATCAGGCGATCGGCATCGCCAAACAGCGGCGCTTGCTGCGGCAGCGACAGGGTTAAGGATAGCTGACGGCTGGCAAAGCGGGCGCGGAAACTTCCGGCGACCACTTCCAGCAGCGAGACCACATCGGTGGCGGCTTTGCGGTAAGCCAGCGCGCCCTCATCCGACAGCGACAGCTGATGTAAATCGTCCACCAGTTTGGTCAGCGTCACCACTTCCGCCTGTAGCGAAGCGATAGCCTCCGGGGTCAGCTTACGCACGCCATCCTGCATCGCTTCCAGTTCACCGCGCAGGATCGCCAGCGGCGTGCGCAGTTCATGGGAGATATCGGCCATAAAGGCGCGGCGCATACTCTCGTTTTTCTCCAGTGAGCTGGCCAGCCGGTTAAAGTCCTGCGCCAGCCGTCCCAGTTCATCACGGCTGCCGACCTCAACGCGGGTGGCGAAATCACCGGCCGCCAGATGATGGGTGCCTTCGACCAGCCGCTTAACCGGCGCCAGCAGGCCGCGCGACATCAGCCAGGTAACGGCGGCGGCTAACAGCGTCGACAGACCGACAATCAGCCAGCTGGTGCGCCGCTGTTGCTGGTCAAAGTTAATATCGGTGCTGCGGGTAATGCGCTCGGACGGCGAGCCAATCACCCAGCCAACCACTTTATTATTGCTGGTGGTGATATTGCGCCGGGTGCCTTCCTGCGGGACTGGCGCACGCGGTCCCACCAGCACGCGATACTGCTGGTCGATAATCCAGAACTGGGTGCGCCAGCCGTGCGGCGGCAGCGAATTACTGGCATCCGGATTCTGCTCCAGCGAGCGCAAAATGGTAAATACCAGCTTGTTATTGTTACGCAGAAAATCCCAGCTGCCGTGCTGCTCATACTGATCGGCCAGTGCATCACTGAGCAGCGCCAGACGCTGCTCATTGCCGCGCTTAATATAATCAATAAAGCCATGTTCAAAACTGAGACGTACGCCCCAGTGCATAATAATCAGCACCAGCATGCAGGTGGAGAAGATGGCGAGGAACAGTTTGGCGCTGATGCCGATACGCATTTTTCTCATGGTTGGTTTTTTCTCCTGCGCGCGAGCGTCACATTTTTGCTGATATCCGTGGGCACCCGCCAGAACACCAGCGCTGGCAAGATAATCACCAGCGCCATACAGAGGTAGGTATAGATAAAGGTCTGATGCGCCATGGCGCTGTCGGCCACCGCATGATGGCCAAAAGCGCCAAGCAGCAGGCCCGCCACCGTCACGCCGATACTCATCGACAGCTGCTGCACCATCGACATCAGACTGTTGCCGCTGGAGGCCAGCTCATCCGGCAGATCTTTCAGCGTCAGGGTATTCATCGCCGAGAAGCGTATCGCATTGACCATCCCCTGTAAGAACAGCACCAGCGGCAGCAGCCAGAACCAGCCCAGCAGCGCCACCAGCGGGAACAGCACCACCACCAGCGCCAGCGCGATGGTCGAGCCGGTCAGCACATTGCGATAGCCAAAACGATTGACGATCTGCACCACGATGCGTTTCATGCCCATATTGCCCAGCACCATCGGCATCATCATCAAACCGGCATGCAACGGGCTGTAACCCATACCAATTTGCAGAAACAGCGGCGTCATAAACGGCAGCATAGCGCTGCCGATGCGCCCGGTCAGGCTGCCAAGCAGGCCAATCGAGTAGATACGATTATCAAACAGTTTCAGGCTGAACAGCGCCCGGTCATTGCCGCGGGCATGCAGCAGATAGAACAGCAGCGAAAACATCCCCACCAGGATAAACATCCCCAGCAGCAGCGGTGAAATTCCCGAGCCGCGCGGACCATCCAGCGCCAGCGTCAGGGTCGCCATCCCGGCGGCCAGCAGCACAAAACCGAGGAAGTCAAAGCGTCTGGCGGGCAGGGTATAGTTGGGCATCAGGGTCATGGTGGCGATAGCGCCGATAATGCCGACCGGGATATTAATCAGGAAGATCCAGTGCCAGCTGGCATATTCCACCAGCACGCCGCCCAGCGCCGGGCCAATAAGCGGACCAATCTGGCCGGGCAGGGTAACAAAGGTCATCGCCGCCATATACTGGTCGCGCGGCACAATTTTCATCACCGTCAGGCGTCCGACCGGCACCATCATCGCACCGCCAACACCCTGCACCACGCGTGACATGACCAGCTGATCAAGGGTGCCGGAGAGGGCGCACAGCAGCGAACCCAGGCTGAACAGCAGGATGGCGACAAACAGGATATTGCGCACGCCAAAGCGGTCGGCCAGCCAGCCGCTGAGCGGCAGGGTGACCGCTACCGTCAGCACATAGGAGACGATCACCGAATGCATATTGAGCGGGCTGACGCCAAGATCGCGCGCCATCGACGGCAGTGCGGTGTTGACGATGGTGGTATCCAGCGTCTGCATAAAAAAGCCAAAAGCGACAATCCACAGCTGCCAGCGCACCGTCGCAGGGGTATTACTCATGGGAAATGGTTCCTGGATGTTTAAATACGGGCGGCGAAAACGCCGCGCCTACGGAATTGCAGATGCTCCATCGCAGGTGCAGCGTTTTCGCCGCCCGTGCCAATAATGTCATCCTTGTTCCGTCAGCTGGGGCTGATACGCCTTTTTCCGCCGCAGCTTATCCATAAACAGATAGACTACCGGCGTGGTATACAGCGTCAGCAGCTGGCTCATCACCAGTCCGCCGACAATGGTAATCCCCAGCGGCTGCCGCAGTTCCGCGCCATCGCCGCTGCTCAGCACCAGCGGTAACGCGCCGAGCAGGGCTGCCAGCGTGGTCATCAGAATCGGACGGAAACGCAACAGGCAGGCCTGATAAATGGCGTCGCGTGCGCTCAGATCGCCATTGCGCTGCGCCTCAAGCGCAAAGTCCACCATCATAATGGCATTCTTTTTCACAATACCAATCAACAACATAATACCAATCAGCGCGATCAGGCTAAAGGGCGCATCAAACAGCTCCAGCGCCAGCAGCGCGCCGACGCCCGCCGAGGGCAGGGTGGAGAGGATGGTCAGCGGATGCACATAGCTTTCATACAGAATGCCCAGCACGATATAGACGGTGGCGATGGCGGCCAGAATCAGCCATAGCTGGCTGTTTTGCGACTGCTGAAACGCCTGCGCGGTGCCGGCAAAGCTGCCGCGTACGCTGGCTGGCACCCCCAGTCCGGTAATGGTGCGATCGATAGCCTCGGAGGCTTCTGACAGCGATACCCCTTCCGGCAGGTTAAAGGAGATGGTGGTTGCCGCTGACAGCCCCTGATGATTTACCGACAGCGGCGCGTTGGCAGGCTGCCATCTGGCGAAGAACGACAGCGGCACTGGCTTGCCGTCGCTGTTTAGCACAAACATCTTCTCCAGCGCGCTGATATCCTGGGTATAACGCGGATCGACCTCCATCACCACTTTATACTGATTCAGCGGCTGATAGATGGTGGAGATTTGCCGCTGGCCAAAGGCGTTATTCAGCAGTCCGTTAACATCCGCCACGCTGATGCCAAGACGATACATACTTTCGCGATCGTAGGTGATCGCCATCTCCGAGCCTTTATCCTGCTGGTCGGAGTTTACATCGGCCAGCTGTGGCAGCGCGGCAAAGGCGCGGCGGATCTTCGGTTCCCATTCACGTAAGTCATCAAGATTATCCGACAGCAGCGAATACTGATATTCGGCGTTTGACTCACGTCCGCCGAGACGCAGATCCTGCATCGCCATCAGAAACAGGCTGGCGCCCGGCTCTTTCGCCAGTTTAGTGCGAAGTCGTGCAATCACCTGCTGCGAACTCTCGTTGCGTTCGGATAGCGGCTTCAGCGTAATAAACAGGGTGCCGCTGTTGGTGCGCGAGCCACCGGTAAAGCCGCTGACGTTGGTGACGGCCGGATCCTCACGCACAATCTTCATAAAATCTTCCAGTTTGCTGCGCATCGCCTGGAACGAGATGCTCTGATCGGCAGAAATATTGCCCATAATGCGGCCGGTATCCTGCTCCGGGATAAAGGTTTTCGGAATGGAAATATAGAGATAAACCGTCAGCGTGATGGTCGCCAGCAGCAGCAGCAGGGTCCAGCGCGCATGGTCCAGCACCCACTTTAGTGAAGAGCCATAACCCTGCTGGATCTTCAGCAGCAGCTTATTAAATCCACGAATACGCGGCTGGCTGCGCACCTGATGGCCTTTAAGCAGATACGCACACATCATCGGCGTCAGGGTGACGGAGATCGCCAGCGAAATCATAATCGCCACCGACAGCGTCACGGCAAACTCCTGGAACAGCCGTCCCACCATGCCACCCATCATCAGTAGCGGAATAAACACCGCCACCAGCGATACGCTCATTGATAACACCGTAAAGCCGACTTCGCGCACCCCTTGTAGCGACGCCTGCAACGGTTTCATACCGGCCTCGATATGGCGCGAGATATTCTCCAGCACCACAATCGCGTCATCGACCACAAAGCCGGTGGCGATGGTCAGCGCCATCAGCGACAGGTTATTCAGGCTAAAGCCGCACAGATACATGGCGGCAAAGGTGCCAATCAGCGATACCGGTACCGCCACCGCCGGGATCAGCGTGGCGCGTGCGGAGCCGAGAAACAGAAATACCACCAGAATCACCAGCGCGACGGCAATCACCAGCGACTGCTCCACTTCGGCCAGTGAGGCGCGAATCGTCGGTGAACGATCCTGCGCAGTATCCAGCGTAATCGAAGCGGGCATCATCTCGCGTAATTCCGGCAACTGCGCGCGGATGCGATCCACGGTTTGGATAATATTGGCTTCCGGCGATTTACGGATCAGCATCAGCACCGCCGGTCGCGCATTGGACATCCCGGCGTTGCGCACATCCTGTACGGAATCTTCGACGCTGGCGACATCCTGCAGGCGTACCGCGGCACCGTTGTTATAGTGCACGATCAGCGGCTGGTATTCGGCGGCGGTTTGCAGTTCATCATTGGTTTTTAACTGCCAGCGCTGCTGCTGATCTTCTGTCACCCCCTGCGGTTTTCGTACGTTGGCATTGGCAATTGCCGTGCGCACCGCATCCAGCGACACTCCCTGATTAAACAGCGCCTGCGGGTTAAGCGCCACACGCACCGCCGGTAACGAGCTGCCGCCAACCGCGACATCACCGACGCCGTCAATCTGCGATATTTTTTGCGCCAGCTGCGTTGAGGCAAAGTCATATATCTGACCCGCTGACCACACATCCGAGCTGAGCGCCAGAATAATAACTGGCGCATCCGAAGGGTTCGCTTTGCGATAGGTAGGACGGGCGGGCATACCGCTGGGTAGCAGCGCCTGCGCGGCATTGATTGCCGCCTGCACATCACGCGCAGCGCCGTTAATATCGCGGTCGAAATCAAACACCATAATAATGCGCGTGCTGCCCAGCGAACTGGTGGAGGTCATTTCACTGACCCCGGCGATACGGCCCAGCGAGCGTTCCAGCGGGGTCGCCACCGAGGAGGCCATGGTTTCCGGCGAAGCGCCCGGCAGAGAAGCGCTGATCATAATCACCGGATAATCGACCTGCGGCAACGGCGCTACCGGCAGCAGACGGAAACCCAGAAAACCGGCCAGCGCAATTGCCAGCGTCAGCAGAATGGTCGCTACTGGGCGGTGGATAAACAGCGCAAAGAACTTCACGACGCACTCTCCGGGCGTTTCAGACGACGGCGTGTGGCATGCGCCAGGCGGTCAAACAGCAGATAGATCACCGGGGTGGTAAACAGCGTCAGCACCTGGCTGACAATCAGGCCTCCGACCATCGCTACCCCCAGCGGATGGCGCAGCTCAGCGCCAACCCCGCTACTCAGCATCAGCGGCAGCGCCCCCAGCAGCGCCGCCAGCGTGGTCATCAGAATCGGGCGGAAACGCAGCAGACAGGCCTGATAAATTGCATCATATGGCGTCATCCCCTGCTCGCGCTCGGCGGCCAGCGCGAAGTCGATCATCATGATGGCGTTCTTTTTCACAATGCCGATCAGCAGAATAATGCCGATAATGGCAATCACATCCAGTTCATTGCCGCTCAGCATCAGCGCCAGCAGCGCGCCGACACCGGCGGAGGGCAGGGTGGAGAGAATGGTCACCGGATGGATAAAGCTTTCATACAGCACGCCGAGCACGATATACATCGCCACTACTGCGGCGACAATCAGCCAGACGGTACTGCCCAGCGCCGCCTGGAAGGCCAGCGTGCTGCCCTGGAACTTCGTCATAATATCTGACGGCATCGCCAGCTGCTGTTCGGCGGCGGTAATCGCCGCCACCGCTTCACCTAACGCATAGCCGTCGCTGACGTTAAACGAGAAGGTGGTCGAAGGGAACTGGTCGAGATGATTGATGGTCAGCGCACCGTGGCGCTGCTCAACGCGGGCAATGGCGCTGAGCGGCACGCTGCCGCCATCGCTGCTGGTAAGACGAATGGTGTCGAGCGCCGCCAGCCCTGGCGTATGCTGAATATCCTGCTCCAGCACCACCCGATACTGATTTGCCTGAGTATAAATCGTTGAAACCAGCCGCTGACCAAAGGCGTTATACAGTGCGTTATCCACATCCGCCATCGAAATACCGAGACGGCTGGCGCTGTCGCGGTCAACATTAACGTAAGCTTCCAGCCCCTGGTCCTGCCAGTCACTGCTGACATCCTGCAACTGCGGTAACTGATGCAGCCGCGCCAGCAGCTGCGGCACCCATTCACTCAGGGCATCGAGCGAACCGGCCTGCAAGGTGAACTGATACTGCGTGCGACTGAGCTGGGTATCAATGGTCAGATCCTGCACCGGTTGCAGATAGAGCGCGACGCCCGGCACCTTCGCTACTTCATCCTGCAGTCGTGCAATCACTGCCGGGATGCGATCATCGCGTTGATCCAGCGGCTTAAGGTTGATCTGTAAACGCCCGCTGTTGAGCGCCGGGTTGGTGCCATCGACGCCAACAAAGGAGGTCAGGCTCTGCACTGCCGGATCTTTCATAATAATCGACGCCACGGTTTGCTGTCGTTGCGCCATATTGGCATAAGAGACCGACTGCGGCGCCTGCAAAGTGCCCTGAATAATGCCGTTGTCCTGCAGCGGGAAGAAGCCTTTCGGGATCAGCGTCCACAGCAGCAGGGTTAACAGCAGGGTGCCGATCGCCACGCTTAGGGTCAGCCACTGATGATTGAGCACCTTTTGCAGCAGACGACCATAAGCGGCAATAATGCGTTCAAACATCGCCTCACTGGCGCGCGAAAAACGGTTCTGTTTACGCAACGATTCGGCGCTCAGCATCCGCGCGCACATCATTGGCGTCAGGGTCAGCGACACTACGGCTGAAATCAGAATCGCCACCGCCAGGGTAACGGCAAATTCGCGGAACAGTCGCCCGACGATATCGCCCATAAACAGCAGCGGGATCAGCACGGCGATCAACGAAATGGTCAGCGAGATAATGGTAAAGCCAATCTCCCCGGCCCCCTTCAGCGCCGCCGCCAGCGGTTTTTCGCCTTTTTCGATATAGCGTGAGATATTCTCAATCACCACAATCGCATCATCGACGACAAAGCCGGTGGCGATGGTCAGCGCCATCAGCGTCAGGTTGTTGATTGAGAAGTCGAGGAAATACATCACCGCAAAGGTGCCGACCAGCGACAGCGGCACTGCCACCGCCGGAATAATGGTGGCGGGCACGTTGCGCAGAAACAGATAGATAATCATCACTACCAGCGCCATCGCCAGCATCAGCTCCATCTGCACGTCATGCACCGAGGCGCGAATATTGGTGGTGCGATCCGACAGCAGCTGCACATCGACCGATTTTGGCAGCGAAGCGGTCAGCGCTGGCAGCATCTGCCGAATACTGTCCGCGGTGGTAATAATATTAGCGCCAGGCTGGCGCTGTACATTCAGCACAATGGCCTGCTGGCGGTTGGCCCAGGCGCCAAGCCAGCTATTTTCCGCGCCCTGTTCGACGGTGGCGACATCACCCAGTCGCACCGCTGCGCCATTCTGGTACGCCACGATCAGCTGGCGATAATCTTCCGCCGATTTCATCTGATCGTTGGCGGAGAGAGTAACGGAACGTTCCGGGCCATCAAGGCTGCCTTTCGCCGAGTTAACGTTGGCGTTACTGATGGCGGTACGCACCTTTTCGCTGTCGAGGCCCAGTGCACCGAGCGCCTGCGCATTCAGCTTCACCCGCACGGCCGGACGCTGGCCGCCGGAAAGTGTCACCAGACCGACGCCGGAGACCTGCGAGATTTTCTGCGCTACTCGTGTTTCCACCATATCCTGCACTTGCGTCATCGGCATGCTGGTGGTGGTGACCGCGAGGGTCATAATCGGCGGATCCGCCGGATTGACTTTACTGTAGACCGGGGGATTAGGCAGATCGGAGGGTAGCAGGTTGGTCGCGGAGTTTATCGCCGCCTGCACTTCCTGTTCGGCGACATCCAGCGGCAGCGTTAACTGGAACTGTAAGGTGACCACCGATGCGCCGCCAGCGCTCTGCGATGACATTTGCTTCAGCCCGGACATCTGGCCAAACTGGCGCTCCAGCGGCGCGGTAATTGCCGAAGTGACAACATCGGGACTGGCGCCGGGATAGAGAGTGACCACCTGAATTGTCGGGTAGTCGACTTCCGGCAATGCCGATACCGGCAGCGCGCGATAACCGATAATGCCCGCCAGCAGAATCGCCACCATTAACAGCGTGGTGGCTACCGGCCGCAGAATAAACTGCCGTGAAGGCCCGCCGCTGGCGTTGGGAGGCATCACCTGCATCAGGAACGCTCTCCTTTAGCCGGTTGCGCGGTTTTCCCGGCAGGCAGCGGCGTGGTTTGCGGCGCCACCACTTCGACGCTCGCGCCTTCCGTCAGGCGATCAAGGCCGTCGGTAACCACGCGTTCCCCGGCGTCAAGTCCTGCTTTAATCACCACCTGTTTGCTGTCCTGCGTGCCGACGCTCACCAGTTTTTTGCTGACTTTATTCTCGCTGTTTACCACCCAGACAAAGTGGCCCTCGTTGCCCATCTGCAACGCGGCAGCCGGGATCACAATGGCGTCATGCAGGGTGTTGACCTTCAGGCGGGCATTAACAAACTGGTTGGGAAACAGCTGATCGTCGCTATTGGTGAAGCGCGCTTTCAGCTTGATGGTGCCGGTGGTGCTGTCGATCTGATTATCCAGGCTGAGCAGCGTGCCCTCGGTGATTTTTGTGCTGTTACTGCGATCCCAGGCTTCCACCAGCAGCGACTGGCCGCTTTTTTGCGCCTGCAATATCGGCGTGATGCTGCTTTCCGGCAGGCTGAAGACCACATCAATCGGGTGAGTCTGGGTGATCACCACCAGACCGGTAGTATCACCGCTGGTGATATAGTTGCCGATATCGACCTGCTTCAGGCCAACGCGGCCGGCAATCGGCGCGGTGATACGGCTGTAAGTCAGATTCAGCTGGGCGCTGGCCACGCTACCCTCATCGGCTTTAATCGTGCCGAGGGTTTCGCTGACCAGTGAACGTTGGGTATCCAGCTCCTGCTGCGATACCAGGCTGGTTTTCGCCAGCTTTTCAAAACGCGCCAGATCGCGGCGTGCATTGGCCAGTGTCGCCTGGTCTTTCGCCAGCTGGCCCTGCGCCTGCGTCAGCGCCACCTGATAAGGGCGCGGATCGATCTCCGCCAGCAGCTGACCCGCCGTCACCTGCTGACCTTCAGTGAAGTGCAGCGCCATCAGCTCGCCATCGACGCGGCTGCGCAGGGTGACGGTGCTGGCGGCGCTAACGGTGCCGAGTCCGGCAAGATATTGCGGTACGCTCTGCTTCAGCGCGCTGCTGGCCTGCACCGGCGCCAGCGCAGCGGAACGGCGTCCACCTTTACCACGTTGCTGCTGCTGAGGCTGTGCGCCACTTTCTGCGCCAGTTGAACTGCTGTGCTGCCACCACCAGAATGCACCGGCGGCAATCACTACGATAACAGCAAGGGTCAGTGTCGTTTTTCGGGCATTCATAAGGATGGGTTGCTCTCCAGCTGTGTGGCCAGGCATTCACGCGGATTAAAAAAAACCGGCAATCCGCAAAAACAGTAGTGTAGTCATCTGCTACGGTACAAAAATGAAGGAATTAAGGATAACTGTATAGTTTGGTTGTGTCGCGGCGATTGTACTGCCGCTGCCTGCGAAAATTCCGGATTAAGCGTAACTGAAATTGTTTCACCAGAATTGCGCAAAGCGCGGCGAAAAAAGTTTGCTAAGCTCACTGACGCACAGGAAAAACCCCTTTCAGGAGAAAAAAGTATGAGTCAGTTAACCGAACGCCAGCTTGGCCGCAGCGAACTTCAGGTACCTCCGCTTACTTTTGGTGGCAATGTATTTGGCTGGACCATCGACCAGACCACCTCCTTTTCCCTGCTGGATGCACTGGTAGAGAAGGGACTCAATTTTATTGATACGGCTGATGTTTACTCACGCTGGGCGCCAGGCAATCAGGGCGGCGAATCAGAAACCATTATCGGTAACTGGTTAAAGCGTAGCGGTAAACGTGAGCAGATTGTACTGGCGACCAAAGTCGGGATGGAAATGGGGCCAGCAAAAAGCGGGCTGGCGGCGAACTATATTCGTCAGTCGGTAGAAGATTCGCTGCGCCGTCTGCAAACCGATTATATCGATCTCTATCAGGCCCATCGTGACGATCAGGATACGCCGCTGGCTGAAACCCTCGCGACCTTTGACGCGCTGGTGAAAGAGGGCAAAGTACGGGCAATTGGCGCCTCTAATTATAGTGCTGAGCGCCTGGCGGAAGCGCTAAAAGTCAGTAAAGAGCATAATCTGGTGCGCTATGAGACGCTGCAACCGGAATATAACCTTTATGATCGTCAGGGCTATGAAAACGGTCTGCAACAGCTGGCGGTTGAGCAGGAGCTGGGAGTAATTAACTACTATTCACTGGCCAGCGGTTTTCTCAGTGGTAAATACCGTACGCCGCAGGATGCCAGTAAAAGTAAACGTGGTGATGGCGTGGTGCAAAAGTATCTTAACCCGCGCGGGCTGAAGATTCTGGCCGCACTGGATCAGATTGCTGATGGCCGTGGCGTCAGCCAGACGCAGGTTGCGCTGGCGTGGCAGATCGTACAGCCGGGGATTAGCGCGCCGATTGTCAGCGCGACTTCGCTTGAACAGCTGGAAGAGCTGGTGAAAGCGGCCAGTCTGAAGCTGAATATTGCCGAGATTGAACAGCTGACCGAAGCCAGCCGTTAATCAGTTTCAGAACATCACCTGCGCCCAGCGCGCGAGACCGGCGGTTACGGAACCAAAATCATCGCCGGTGGCCAGCGGGATATCCGGCAGTTGCTGCTGCAATGCCTGACGCAGCAGCGGCGAGCGGGCGCTACCCCCGGTAAGATAGATCACATCAGGACGGGTGCCGCTGGTGGCTAACGCCAGTTTCACCTGCTCCTGAATGCGGGCTAACGGCTGCGCAATCGCCGCCTGCAATCCTTCTACACTGATTTCACTGCTGAGCAATGGTTCGATAAAGCCGAGCGCAGCGGTGGTCTGATTGCTGTCCGACAGCGCAATTTTGCTCTCTTCGGCGGTACGCACCAGACGATAACCCAGGCGTTGCTGCCACACTTTCAGCAGGCGTTTTACCACCGCAGGCTGCTCCGCATCGCGAATCAGATCCTGCAGCTGCTTACCGCTGGCGGCGGCATAAAAATCACTTTGCGCCGGAACATCATTAATGGCGACGGCATTCCACCATGGCAGCGCCGGCAGACCAGTCCCTTTTTGCGTCTGACCGCCAAGGCCGAGATGCGGCATCAGCTCTTTAAACGCCAGCATAATATCGAGATCGTTACCGCCGACGCGGCAACCGCTGTGGCCGAGTAAACTGGCGCTGCGTTCCGCTTTGGCGTGCCATTGCGGGCCCATCAGCAGCATACTGCAGTCGGTAGTACCACCGCCGATATCGACCACCAGCACCCGCGTCTCCTGTTGCAGAGTGGCTTCAAACTCTAAGCCCGCGGCGACTGGTTCAAACTGGAAGATCACGTCGCGGAAACCGGCGCGATGCGCAGCGCGCTCAAGGATCCCCTGCGCCTGCTGGTTGGCGTCGTCGCCGCCTGACCCCTGAAAGTTAATCGGACGACCAATCACCGCCTGTTCAATCTGGCTACCCAGCTGGCCTCCGGCAGTCTGGCGGATATGCAGCATCATCGCGCACACCAGATCTTCGAACAGCGCAAGCTGCTGTGGCTTCAGGCCGCTGGCGCCGAGGAAGGATTTCGGTGATTTAACGAACCATACCTCTTCCGGATCAGCCATATACTGCGCCAGCGATGCCAGACCAAACTGCACGCTGTCTGGATTGACCTCAATATCTTCTTCGCGGTTAAAAGCGATGGCGCGGCGCAACAGCGCCTGGTTTTCCGCCTCCGGCGTGGCAACCTGATGGTGGCGGAACAGCCATTCGCTGATCGCTTCACGGGTTGGCGCGCATAACATTGAGGGCAACCAGGGCGAGTTATTTTCCAGTGGCAACAGACGTGGCGCGCCATTTTCCATCACTGCTACCGAGCAGTTAGCCGTGCCGTAATCGAAACCAATAAACATGGTTACCCTCCCAATGTCGAAAAAAGGGGGCGACTTTAGCGCAGCCCGTGGAACATGGCAAACGGTATCTGACCTGTTTCAGATCAACGCTGGCAGGGACAGTTATTTGCTGGCGAAATAGCTATCGGACAACAGGGCGCTCAGCGTTTCGCTGCTGCTAATCGCTTCGCCCCAGACGACATTGACGCCGATAGTCGCCAGCGTGGCCAGCGCTACCGGCAATTTTACCGGGCCTGCCATGGTGGCGATATTCAGCCGCTGCGCATGGCCGTGAATGACCGACACCATCATCTCATCCATCAGATTGCAGTGGACGTTGGCAATCAGATCGGCGCTGAACATCAGATAGTCAATTTCGTCGGCGTGCAGCACATTGAAGGCGTCAAGGTTACGACCAAAATTGCACAGAATGATGCCGCAGCCGAGCTTGCGCAAACGGGCAACGTTGGCATGCAGACCCTCATGCTGCTCCAGCAAGGCATCGGCCTCCGGCATAAACCACAGCAGATTGCCGTTGACCTTACCGCTGCTGATAGTGGCGACCAGCTCATCAATAAAGGCGTTATCTTTTAAACTATATCCGCAGAGTGGCAGGGCAATGCCAGTCGATTTACTGGCGATCCCCTCGGCATAATCGGCATAGAAGCTGTTGATCACTTTACGATCCAGCGCGATATGCTGCTGTGACTCGTGCAGGCTGGCGCGGAACTCGGCTTCATCAACCACCTGTCCGGTGCTGGAGAACAGTTGCAGCTCCGCCAGCCAGAAACTGACCGACTGGGTTTTACGTGGCGGCGCGACTGCCCGCGCCAGTAAGCGCAACGGACTATCATTAATAATGTGCACTATTTCGTCATCGGTTATCACCGGACGCAGCTGGGGTTGCAGCCGTGCTTCATACACTGAAATCTGGCCGCGCCCACTGTGCTTGGCGTTGTAACAGGCGAGATCCGCCTGCGCCATTACGTCGCTGCTGCTGCAGTTGTCGCGCCGGATTTGCGTTAATCCGGCGCTGGCACCGACGCGATACTGCCGTCCTTCCCACAGGAAACGGTATTCATTAATGCTGGTGACCAGACGCTGCACCACCTCTTTAGCGTGATCGAGCGCGCAGTCACTGAACAGTAAACCAAACTCATCACCGCCAAGGCGCGCCAGCAGATCGCTGCTGCGTAGCTGCGACTGCATCAATTTGCCCAGTTCACGCAACAGGGCGTCACCCGCAGCATGCCCAGCCGTATCGTTAATCGCTTTAAAACGATCCAGATCGATAAAGATCAGTACATGTTGCTGCTGATGTTCGCTGGCGGAAACCAGCAGCCGCTTCAGCTGATGTTCAAAACTGGAACGGTTGGGCAGACGCGTCAGCATATCGTGCGAGGCGCTGTAGCTGAGGCGTTTTAACATTTCCCGTGATTCACTGACATCATGAATCACCATCACACTGCCTTTACTGCGTCCGGCGAGGGTTTTCAGCGGGGTGATACTGTAATGAATATCAAACTGCTCGCCGCTGGCATTATGCAGCACCAGATCGTGATCGAAGTCAGGCGTGGTTTTTACCGCCGGTAAATCGCACAGCAGCAGGCTCTCCATTTCCGGGCCGTCTCTGCCGTGAGTGATATGCAAAATGGTGCTGAGATGCTTACCGGCGGCGGAAGACTGTGACCAGCCGCTGATGCGTTCGGCGACCGGATTCATAAAGGTCACCAGCATATCTTCGTCGGTACTGATAACCGCTTCACCAATCGAGTCGAGGGTGATCAGCATGCGCTCTTTTTCCTGGAACAGCGCATCGTTAAGCGCGCGCACTTCGGTAATATCCTGCGCCACGCCCAGCATGCGCTCAATATGGCCTTCGCGGCTGAGTATACGGTTAGCCTGCGAGCGAATATAACGAATCCCTCTGGCGCTGAAGACGCGGTATTCGACATTCAGGGTTTCCTGCTGATCCAGCGCACGCTGCACCGCTTCCGCCGCCATTTCGCGATCTTCCGGCACAATGCGTGACAGCCAGAAGTCATAGGTGGGACGTTCGCCGTTGCGCAGTTCGAAGATTTCATACATTTGCTTATCCCAGCTAATCATGTCATCAACGAAATTCCACTCCCAGACGCCAATGCCGCCGGCTTCATTGGCCAGCGTAATCCGCTCCATTAGCAGGCGGTTGACCTCAGTCGACCGTTTCAGCTCGGTGATATCTTCAATTTGCGAAATAAAGTAGAGCGGATTTTGCTCAGCGTCGCGCGACATCGAGACCGACAAGCGTGCCCAGACAATCTGGCCATCTTTGCGATAGTAGCGTTTCTCCATGGTGTAGGTTTCAATCGAACCTTCATGCATAGCGCTGAACTGTTCAAGGTCGGCATTCAGATCGTCAGGATAGGTAATCTGCTGAAAGGAGAGACGTTGCAGTTCGTCAGGCTCATAGCCAAGAAACTGGCACAGCGATTTGTTTACCTTCATCAGGACGCCTTCGGTGGAGACCAGCGCCATACCGATCGCCGAATGCTCCATGGCGCTACGGAAACGGTTTTCGCTGTCGCTGATATTCCTGCGCTCTTCCTGGAAGGCGTACATCACCATGGTCATCATATGGCTGGGGATCAGCGCCAGCAGAAACGGCAGCCAGGGCGCGGTGGCGATAAAGGCCTGGCTGACACCAACCCCGCGCAGATCCAGTAAATGGAGCGCCAGCATCAGTGACATCATGGCGATATTGGCGAGGTAGACTAAAAAAGCTTCGAGCCGCGGCAGGCGCACTGCGCTCCAGAACAGAATCACGATGACAAAGGTAAAAGGCCATGGCAAAAAGCGTAGCGCGATATAGCTTAGCGCCAGCGTGACCACAAGGATAATCGCCGCCTCAATACGCGCCGGTCTGCGCAGCTGTTTGCGGAAGTAGCCAGATTGCCACAGCAGCGCCACCGGGCCGAGCGACAGCATGCCGATCACTTCTGAAATCACCCAGGTGATAAAAAAGTGCAGGGTGGTGGTGTGGGTTTGAGGTAATAACGCGCTGGCCATTAAGCCGCCCAGTAATGGGGTGAGCACGCCCACCGCCAGCATCATTTTGTACCAGCTGGTCAGCGAGTTTAGCGGATTCTGGCGGTCCAGCAGCAGACGCAGCAAAAAACCGCCGATCAGCGCCTGCAGCAAATTGACCATCGGGAAAGTAATACTGGCGCTGGAGGGGCCAAAGATTAGCGCATTAGCCACGATAACGGCGACCATGCAACACAGCAGAATCGGCGGCAGCGCGCGGGCAGGATAACGGAATATCACCACAGTCATTAACGCGGTAGGAAACCACAGCGGTGATATATGTCCACTGATCATAATCAGTTCAAGACAGAATAGCGTCAGCAGAAAGCTTAATGCTCCCAGAATGAAAGCTGTGCGCCAGAGTGGCGTGGTATGTCGGAAGGGTAAAATATCTGTCGTCATCAACGGTTCCAGCTGCGTGCCTGAGAGCCGAACAGGCCGAATCTATCACAATAATTAATCTATTTGCATGCTAGCACATCCGTTGTGCAATGCCTGTGGCAAATCAAATTTATGCGTTATTCGACCGATTGACGGCGCTTTTCAGCGCCATTCATTGACAGAGTGGGACTGACGCGCCTGTTTGAGCATCTCGTGGCGGGTCCAGGGTTTCTCTACCCCGGCAATTTTGGTGGACAGTTGCGCGAGGAAATCTTGTGTACCGGCAATGCGGCCATGGCCTAACAGCAACAGTGGCAACAGCAGCGCGACGCCCAGTTGCATCACGCTAAAGCTTTTCAGGTGGGCGCTGCGCTGCGAGACTAAAAATGCGCTACTGAGCGTATACCCAAGCAGTAAGCCGCTAATCACTTCACTGGTGGAGTGCGCATGCAGCACCAGCCGCGACAGCCCGACCAGCAGTGGGATCAGATAACCAACACCAATCGCCATCGCACGCCAGAACAGCGGCAGACGGCCAGTAAGCAGCCACAGCATCACCGGCCACAGGGTGGCGGACATCGCGCTATGGCCGCTGAAACCAGTAAAATTAAAGCGCGCGCTGCCTATACCGAAGCCCATAAAAGCGATTTTCGACACACTGACAATTAACCCGGCCAGACAGAAAGTGGTGATCCAGAACCATACGGCGCGCCGATCGTCGTTTTTCCACGGCATCACCAGCGCAATAATCACTGCGGTGGGGATCAGCAGCATACTGTCACCGAAATAGGTTAACGTTCTCCAGGACATAGATTTCCTTGTTAATTGCACGGTTACTGCAGGCCGGACGGTGCGGAATCGATCAAATGCGGATAAATAACATCCGAATACCGGCTAAGTAGTTTACTGGTGAACGGTGTTTTTCCCTAAAGGGAAAGTCTGAAAAGCCGGATGCTGCTTTTTTCTGGCATCAAATCCGCTAAATCCCTATAATTGCCAGCGAATCACCCCTCTCATTCCTGACCAGTCAATAGGGCCGGGCACTGTAGTGCTGCCTTATCGATTTGTCACATAGTTATCAGGTCTTTAATTATATGACTGACAAGTCTCACCAATGCGTCATTGTAGGAATCGCAGGCGCTTCAGCGTCGGGTAAAAGTTTAATTTCCAGTACCCTGTACCGTGAAGTGCGTGACCAGGTTGGCGACGAACATATCGGCGTGATCCCGGAAGATTGCTACTACAAAGACCAAAGCCACCTCACCATGGAAGAGCGGGTTAAAACCAACTACGACCATCCCAGTGCGATGGACCACAATCTGTTACTGCAACATTTGCAGATGCTGAAGTCCGGTCAGGATATTGAACTGCCGGTTTACAGCTATGTTGATCACACCCGCACCAAAGAGACCATCCATCTTAAGCCGAAAAAAGTGATTATCCTTGAAGGCATTCTGCTGCTGACCGATGCGCGCCTGCGTCAGGAGATGAATTTCTCGATTTTTGTCGATACGCCGCTGGATATCTGCCTGATGCGCCGTATGAAGCGTGATGTGAATGAGCGCGGGCGTTCCATGGACTCGGTGATGGCGCAATATCAGAAGACGGTACGCCCGATGTTTCTGCAATTCATTGAGCCTTCCAAGCAGTATGCTGACATTATCGTGCCGCGCGGCGGCAAAAACCGTATCGCGATTGATATTCTGAAAGCGAAGATTAATCAGTTCTTCGAATAACATGCCTTTAATCCGTTCAGGGAGTAGACGACGATGAGATTATGCGACCGCGACATCGAAGCCTGGCTTGACAGTGGCAAGCTGGACATTACGCCACGTCCGCCGCAGGAGCGCATCAGCGGCGCCACTGTGGATGTGCGCCTCGGCAATAAATTTCGCACCTTTCGCGGTCATACCGCTGCCTTTATTGACTTAAGCGGTCCTAAAGATGAAGTCAGCGCCGCGCTGGATCGCGTGATGAGCGATGAAATTGTGCTGCCGGAAGGGGAGGCTTTCTACCTGCATCCTGGCGAGCTGGCGCTGGCGGTGACCTATGAATCCGTCACCCTGCCTGATGATCTGGTAGGCTGGTTAGATGGCCGTTCTTCGCTGGCGCGACTAGGATTGATGGTTCACGTTACTGCACACCGTATTGATCCCGGCTGGCAGGGGCGTATTGTGCTGGAGTTCTATAATTCCGGTAAGCTGCCGCTGGCGTTACGTCCGGGGATGCTGATTGGCGCGCTGAGTTTCGAACCACTTTCAGGTCCGGCCGCGCGTCCGTATAACCGTCGTCAGGATGCGAAATACAGGGATCAGCAGGGCGCGGATGCCAGTCGGATTGACAAAGATTAATAGCCTGGGTGTTCAGGTGAAATAAGAGGGTCGGATGAGAAGATTGATTACCGCGCTGGGCATTTTGCTGGTGGTGATTGTGGCAGGAATGTCCGCGCTGGTACTGCTGGTGAATCCCAACGATTTTCGTGCCTATATGGTTCAGCAGGTTGAACAGCGTAGCGGCTATAAGCTGACGCTGGAAGGCGATCTGCGCTGGCACGTCTGGCCACAGCTGAGTATTCTCGCCGGCCGTATGTCCATTACCGCGCCCGGGGCGCAGCAACCGCTGGTTGCTGCGGAAAATATGCGCCTCGATGTTAATCTTCTGCCGTTATTCTCCCATCAGCTCAGCGTCAAACAGGTGATGCTGAAAAATGCGGTGGTGCGCCTGACGCCGGAAAGTGATGCGCAGCGTCCGCAGGATGCACCGGTTGGCCCTTCTGACACGCCTGCGCCTGAAGCAGTTAGCGGCTGGAAATTTGATATTGGCCAGTTGCAGGTGGTGGACAGTTTGCTGGTCTGGCAGCAGGCTGGCGGCGAACAGATCAATTTCCGCGATATTAATCTGGATCTGTCACAGGACGATCGCAAACAGGCGCGCGTGGAGCTAAGCACCCGCGTCAGCCGTGACCAGCGTGAACTGCAGCTGGCGCTCAAAGGCGATATGAATGTGGCGCAGTATCCGCAGCAGCTTACCGGCAATATTCAGCAGTTAAGCTGGGAGTTAAAAGGCGCCGATCTGCCGCCGCAGGGTCTGAAAGGTGAGGGCAGTTTACTGGCCGAATGGCTGAATGATCGCCAGCAATTTACGCTGAAAAATCTGGCGCTATCGGTTAACGACAGTCAGCTGAACGGCACGATATCCGGCAAACTGGGCGCGGTGCCGAATCTGAATATCGATCTGCATTCCGCGAAGCTGGATGTGGATGCGCTGACCGGCCATGATCCCGCTGCGCAGGGAGAGAATAGTCCAACGGCACAGGCCCAGCTTTCCGGTCGCGCGCCGGTGATTTCCCAGCCAGCCGATCGCAACAGCGCCAACACGCCGCTTAATGATTTTACCGCAGAGGTAAAAATGCAGATCGATGCCTTGCGCTGGCGCGGCATGGATTTTAATCAGCTGATGTTTGCCGCCCGTAATGATCGTGGCCAGATTGCGATTAATACTCTGAGCGGCAAATCAGGCAGCGGTGATTTCTCGGTGCCGGGCATCATTAGCCTGAGCGGAGCGCAGAGCAAAGTGGCGTTTCAGCCACAATTGCATGCGATTGAACTTGCCCCGTTGTTAAAAGGCTTTGAATTACCGGAAACCGTCAGCGGCAAGCTGTCGATGGCGGGTAATCTGCGTGGCAATGGCTTAAGCGTCGCCGACTTTAAGCAAAACTGGCGCGGTAATGCCGAAATCAGCATGGATAATGCACGGCTGGCCGGTCTTAACTTCCAGCAGATGGTGCAGCGCGCTGTAGAGCGCAGCAGCGATCAGGTGCGTGGTAGCGCCAGTGAAGCCAACTATACCGAAGTTCAGCAGTTAAAAGGTTCGCTGCAGCTGGATAATGGATCCATGGCGCTGGTCAACCTGCAAGGGCGCTCTGCGCTGCTCGATCTGGCAGGGAAAGGGGTTATCGATCTTGATAAACAGCAGTGCGATATTACCTTTAATATTAAAGTGATCAGCGGCTGGCAGGGAGATAATGCGCTGGTGCAGACACTAAGCAATACCGCCGTGCCGCTGCGTCTGTACGGGGCATGGGATGGACTGCAATATTCGCTGCCGGTCGATCAGCTGTTGCGTAAGCGTATTCAGGATGAAGCGAAATCGCGGCTGAATAACTGGATCCAGCGTAATCCGGACAGCAAATATAACGATGATGCGAAGAAGTTACTGAAGTAGGGGCGGCGTTCTCGCCGCCCGTGTTGCGGATGTGCACAATGGCAGGGGCGGCGTTTTCGCCGCCCGCCAACTACACCTCGTAATCCGGTTCCGGCATATTCACCGGGATAATCTGTACTTTCTGCACGCGGTGGCTTTCAACCTGCAAAGTGCGGAACAGATAATCACCAATCTGCACCTCCTCTCCTTCCTGCGGAATACGTTGCAGATGCTCCATCAGCAGCCCGGCGATGGTGTGGTATTCGCGTTTCTCATCCAGCGGTAACGCCAGATACATCACCAGGTCATCCAGTGGCATATAGCCGTTGGCGGTCCAGCTGCCATCCTCGTTCTGCATAATGTCATGACGCGCATCCAGCTCCTCATTTTCATTCGGCAGATTTCCGGCGATGGTTTCCATCACGTCACTGAGCGTTACCACTCCTTCGACCGAACCAAATTCATCGACCACAAACGCAAAGTGCGTGCGCGCGCTGCGGAACTGCTCCAGCGCCTGCAACAGCGGTAACTGTTCAGGGAAGATAAGCGGCTGACGGATCAGCGCCCGCAGGTCGAGTGAGTTCTCATGCAACGACTGGTGCAGCAGATCGATGATATGCACCACACCCAGCGGTTCATCACTGTTATCGGTGATAATAATGCGCGTGTGCTGATTACGGTCCAGCTGCGCCATAATCTCTTCCGGCGGATCACTGAGGTCAATATTTTCAATATCATGGCGCGAGGTCATAATGCTACTGACGCTGCGTTGTCCCATGCCCAGCACCCGGGCGATCATCAGCCGTTCCTGCTTATTGAAAATACCATTGCTCTCATGGTGATCGGCCACCAGTGAAGAGGTTTCCGCATCCAGTTCGGCATTCTCATGATGACCACGCAGCAGGCGCAGCACGGCTTCCGCGGTGCGTTTGCGCAGCGGTAGTTTTGCTGACAGGAAGCGGCGGCGATTAAAATGCGCCAGCTGGTTCAGACTTTCGATAATCACTGAGAAGCCGATGGCGGCGTAGAGATAGCCTTTGGGAATATGGTAACCAAAACCATCAGCCACCAGACTAAAGCCAATCATTAACAGAAAACTGAGGCACAGGATGACGATCGTCGGATGGCTGTTCACAAAACGCGTCAGCGGTTTGCTGGCCAGCAGCATCAGGAAAATCGCCACAATCACTGCGGCCATCATCACCGCAAGGTGATCGACCATACCAACCGCAGTGATCACCGAATCCAGCGAAAACACGGCATCCAGTACGACGATCTGTGCCACGACCGGCCAGAAGCGCGCCCCGCGTTTCTGCGGATTTTGCTCCTCGTCTTTGCCCTCCAGCCGCTCATTAAGCTCCACCGTGGCTTTAAATAGCAGAAATACCCCGCCGACCAGCATAATCAGGTCACGTGCGCTAAAAGGGTGCCCCACAATGGTGAAAATCGGCGCGGTAAGGGTCGCGAGCCAGGAGATAGAGGCCAGCAGCAACAGCCGCATAACCAGAGCCAGCAACAGACCAGTGACGCGCGCGCGGTCACGCTGTGCCGGTGGCAGTTTCTCCGCCAGAATGGCGATAAAGACGAGGTTATCAATGCCTAAAACCAGCTCCAGCACGATAAGCGTGACCAGACCGGCCCAAATTGAAGGATCAGCGATCCATTCCATACGACGTAATTTACCTTATTGCAGAACATTAATCAGATTAATGCTGATAGTGAAGTGAGAATAGCCAGAATGCAATGCAGTATAAGATAATTCCTAAAATAAATTCAATTGCACTGGCACTAAGATGTTAGCTCCATAAAGGGGCATGGAAATTGTATAACCATTCTACGCCTTTATATGGTCTGTGCATTTATAACCGGTGGAAATTACAGCAAACAAAGATTGAAATCGCAAAAATATTATTATCAACATGGATTACTCTGGAAATCGCCCGCTTTGCGGTTTTATGTAAGTATTTGAAAAATAACATTTAAATTTTGATTTTGTTAGTCTTATTCTGAAAGTGCCCTGGTTTTGCATACTCAAGCTTGTAACGAACGATCAATAGTATAAAAATCTAGCCATAACATTAGTCGCCAGTTACTGATTACCTCTGTCTGATTGACAGTAGTGATTACCAAAAGTTTTATTGGCGATTTTTAAGCTCGGGTAATAAAAGCTCACTTATTCGTCACTCACAAATAGCACTGTTCCGGATTTAACAGCATTGGTAGCTGAAAGCCAGGGGCGGTAGCGTGCTTAAAATCGACGATGTATATTAAATAATGCACGTCAACATAAATATCGTTAATTGCGCTATTTTAAGATTAATGCCAGTTAAATCTGCGGAATTAACCTTTTCTTACTGAACTCAGCTACCTGTTTACGGTAATAAGTTCGGGAAAAATCAGGGGATTCGGAGAGTTACAGCTTGTCGGCGCGCCGCATGTTGCTACACTTCCCCTGGTCCGGTGGTGTGAATCTTGTCAAAACTCTTAAAAGGCTGCATTAAGTCAGCAACTTTTGTGCGCAATTTCGAGGGCGAATATCTGATGACGGAACGAGAATAGTTGGGGATAAAGCTGGACGTGGGTGAGACACGATTCACGAACACTTTGCGGCATTGACCGCTTTAGACAATAAATCAGCAATAGCGATGATAATTCAATGATGAAATCAAAACTCAAGTTGGCACCCTTGCTGGTGTCGATAACACTTATCAGTGGCTGTACCATTGTTCCAGGCCAAGGCGTTTCAACCAGCGGTAAGGATGTTATTAAACAGCAAGATGCTGATTATGATATTGATAAAATGGTCAATGTCTTCCCGATGACGCCAATGCTGATTGAGCAGATGCGTCAGGCGCCGGTCACCGCGCGACCGAACCCTCAGCTCGACCAGGAGCTGGCTGCCTATGAATACCGTATCGGTGTGGGCGATGTGCTTAGCGTTACCGTCTGGGATCATCCGGAGTTAACCACGCCAGCGGGTCAGTATCGTAGCGCCAGTGACACCGGCAACTGGGTCCACTCTGACGGCACGATTTTCTATCCTTATATTGGTAAGGTTAATGTCGTCGGCAAAACCATTCAGCAAGTCCGCAATGAAATTCAAAACCGCCTGACCACCTATATTGAAAGTCCGCAGGTTGACGTCAATATCGCCGGTTTCCGCTCGCAGAAAGTCTATGTGACTGGTGAAGTCGGCACCTCCGGGCAGCAAGCCATCACCAACATTCCGCTGACGGTTCTTGACGCCATCAACCGCGCAGGCGGTATGGGTCAGAATGCTGACTGGCGTAATGTGGTGTTGACGCATAACGGTCGTGAACAGCGTATTTCGTTGCAGGCCCTGATGCAGAACGGCGATCTGACGCAGAACCGTCTGCTCTATCCGGGCGATATTCTCTATGTGCCGCGTAACGATGACCTGAAAGTCTTTGTTATGGGTGAAGTGAATAAACAGCAGACGCTGAAGATGGACCGCAGCGGGATGACGCTGACCGAGGCGCTGGGTAATTCAGAAGGTCTGGATCAGACCGCCGCCAATGCTACCGGCGTATTTGTTATCCGTCCTAACCGTGGACAGGGCGGCAAAATGGCCAACATCTATCAGTTAGATACCTCTGATGCGACCGCGATGGTGATGGGAACTGAGTTCCAGTTGCAGCCTTACGACATTGTCTATGTCACCGCAACGCCGTTGACCCGTTGGAACCGTGTTATCAACCAGTTGCTGCCAACAATTAACACACTTCGTTACGGGGTCAGCACTACTCAACAACTGCATAACTGGTAATGAGTATGTTTGATTCAATTTTGATTGTCTGTGTTGGCAATATTTGTCGGTCGCCTACTGCTGAGAGATTACTTAAACAGTATGCGCCCGACAAAGTGATTACCTCGGCAGGCATTAGCGCGATGGTGGGTCACTCTGCCGATAAACGTGCGACTGAGGTGGCCTCAAAGCATCAACTTTCGCTTGATGGGCATATTGCACGTCAGTTAAAACCGGAACTTTGCCATAACAGCGACCTTATCCTGGTTATGGAACGGAATCATATTGATGCTGTATGTCAGGTATCTTCTCAAGTAAGAGGAAAAGTTATGCTTTTCGGACACTGGTTGTCGAAGGAAATACCCGATCCTTATCGGAAGAGTGAAGAATATTTTCAGTCCGTGTATTTGCTCTTAGATCAATCCGCACAAAAGTGGGCTCAGGCACTTAACTAATAAATCAGGGACCGCAATGACAGAGAAAAATAAATTATCGCTGCCAGGCATCAGCGACAATCGTGATGAGATTGATTTAGGACGTGTGTGGGGAAGTCTGGTTGATGCCAAGTGGCTGATTCTGACTATCACACTTTTCTTTATCATTATTTCCATCATTTACGTTCTATTTACTACACCCGTTTATCGCGCAGATGCCGTTGTGCAGGTTGAGAAAGCCCCTGGCAGCTCACTGATTTCGACTATCAGCAGCATGATGCCAGATTCAGAACCGGCTTCATCAACGGAAATCGCCCTGATCCAGTCACGTATGGTGCTGGGACAGACCATTGATGATCTTCACCTGGAGTATGATGTCGCACGTAACTACTTCCCGGTATTTGGTAAGGGATATGCGGCGTTAACCGGTGATGATAAAGATGTGGTGACCATCACGACTTTCACCATGCCGCAAAGCAGCATCAATCAACCCTTCACCTTAACCGTTACCGGCGCTGACACTTACACCCTTAGCAATGATCAGGGTGAGATCCTCTCCGGCAAAGTGGGTGAGCGTGTTACAGGGAAAGGTTACAGCCTGCTGATTTCGGCGCTGGAATCAAAAGAAGGCCGTGAATTCACCGTGGTTAAACACCCACTGCTGTCGGTTTACAACACCATTTACGGTGTGCTGCAGGTCGCCGATGCCGGTAAAGACACTGGCGTGATTAACCTCAGCTATGACGATACCAACCCGCAGAAAGCCGCCGATGTGCTGAACAGCGTTATTGACAACTATCAGCTGCAAAACGTTAACCGCAAAACGGCGGAAGCGCAGAAAAGCCTGCAATTCCTCGCCGATCAGTTGCCTAAAGTGCGCGGCAAACTGGATTCCGACGAAGATAAACTGAATGCGTATCGCCGTGCGAACGATTCAGTGGATATGTCACTGGAAGCCAAATCGACGCTGGATACGCTGGTGCAGCTGGAAGGTCAGCTGAACGAGTTAACCTTTAAAGAAACCGATATCTCCAAGCTGTATACCAAGCAGCACCCGGCATATAAAGCGCTGGTCGAGAAGCGTCGTGTTCTGGAAGATGAGCGTAATGAGCTGAATAAGAAAGTCTCGGCGTTGCCGGAAACCCAGCAGCAGATTCTGCGCCTGACGCGTGAAGTTGAAGTGGGTCAGCAGGTCTACATGCAGATGCTGAACCGTCAGCAAGAGCTGAAAATTGCTGAAGCGAGCACCGTCGGTAATGTGCGTATTATCGACCCGGCAATGACCCGCTTAAGCGCCGTCAAGCCGATGAAAGCGGTTATCGTGCTGCTGGCGGCAATCTTTGGTGGTTTCCTCGCCTGTGCCTGGGTTCTGGCGCGTAAAGCGATGCATAAAGGTATTGAGTCTCCGGACCAGCTGGAGAGCATGGGCATCAACGTCTATGCCAGTATCCCACTGTCTAAATGGCAGCAGGATCAAAACCGCACGCTGGCGACAGCCGGTGGCAAGCTGCAACGCCAGGAGAATCTGCTGGCGCTGGGCAATCCCACTGACCTGGCGCTGGAAGCGATTCGTAGTCTGCGTACCAGTCTGCACTTCGCCATGATGGAGTCGCAAAACAACATCCTGATGATCAGTGGTGTGAGTCCGTCGATTGGTAAGTCGTTTATCAGTGCTAACCTCGCGGCGATTCTGGCGCAGGCAGGGCAGCGTGTACTGCTGATTGATGCGGATATGCGCAAAGGCTATATGCATACCCTGCTGGAAGCAGCTGATGGCGATAAAGGCCTGTCGCAGATTCTCTCTGGTCGCTTAGCGGTTGAAGATGCGGTGAAGCCGGTCAGTAAAGTTGAAAATCTGTCGGTGATCAGCCGTGGTCAGATTCCACCCAATCCATCTGAACTGTTAATGAACAAACGTTTTGATGAATTACTGGACTGGGCCAATAAGAACTTCGATATCGTACTGATTGATACCCCACCGATTCTGGCGGTAACTGACGCTGCTATCTGTGGTCGCAGCTGTGGCACCTCGTTGCTGGTGGCGCGCTTTGAAGAAACCACCGCGAAAGAGGTTGATGTCAGTATTCGTCGCTTCGAACAGAATGGCGTGGAAATCAAAGGCGTGATTCTGAACCTGGCGGTACAGCGTGCAGCCAGCCAGTACGGCAATGGCGGTTACAGTTACTATCAGTATGAATACGGTGATGCCAAAAAATAGTTTTCACAGAAAGAGACCACTCCGGTGTCATTGTCCTCTCTCTGCATAAAAATGGCCGGGAGTTCCCGAATCGCGCAAGCGGTTCGGGAACGCTATGTCACTAACACGGCAAGGAAAACACTGTGAGGCATATATTTAAGTTCTTGATATTGTTTTCATTGGTTTGCACAGTAACCAATCTGGTACCAGCCAGCGTCATTATGATTGTGCTGCTGCCAATGGCTCTGATCGGCCTGTTTTATCGCAAAGATTTTCTGCGCTTTGAAAAAATTGAGCTGTACCTGATTCTGTTGTTCAGCTACGTCATCATCTCTACAGTGCTGTATAACAAATCTGCCCTCGGGGATTTCGATTTTTATCGACGCGATGGCAACTTTATCATCAGCTACCTGATTTTATTCGTCTTTATCTTTCTGCCGCTGGCCGTCAATATTAATGTCGACCGCGCGTTTTATATTATTTTCGCCATTTTCTTCGGCTTATCCTGTATCGGATTTGTTGGCATGCCACTGGAGGAGGGGGTCTATCGCTTCTTCTTTGTGTCACACAATGCCGCCGGCGGCTTCTACTCCGTGGTGGCCTCCGCCTGTTTAGGGTTGTGGTGGGTTAAACGACGTCCGCTCTATCTGCTGTACAGCCTGGCGTTTGTCTTCTTCCTGTATCAGACCGATTCAAGGGGCAGCGTGCTGGCGATTATCGCCGCTATCGGTTATGGCCTGACCCTGCGCTTTAAGCGTCCGGGTTTAGTGTTTGGCCTGTTCCTCGCCGTACAGTTTTTGGTGGTGCTCGATACCTATCCGGTATGGTTGTCGATGGGCAAAATTATGTCGGTGGGCGCCAACTTTACCATTAACCAGGATATGGACTTCGAACGTGCCGGTACCTTTATCGACCGCCTCTATTATCTGTGGCCACGCGCGTTTGATAACTTCCTGCACTCGCCGATTTTTGGCATGGGCTTTGGTAGCTTTGATGATCTCTGGTATCGCTACACCACCGTCATTCCGCATATCCTGACGCTGAAGGATCATCAGTTGCTGCGCCATACTGACTCCCATGCGCACAACTCAACCTTCACCATTCTGGCTGAGCTGGGCCTGGTGGGTTACACCCTGTTTGTGCTGCTGTTTGGTCAGATGCTGGCAAAAATCAGGAAGATGAAGGACTTTGATCCGGGTCTGGCATTAGCCCTCCAGCTTTCGTTCTGGACCTGCGTATTCTCTTCCGCCACCGAGCACCGCATTACCACGCCAGCGCAGATGATTCCGTTCTTTACGCTGTTTGGTATTGGCTATGTGAAGTATTTCGGTAAAAAAAGAGAAGCTGAAACACTTTCTCATCATGCAGCAAAAATTAAGCCGCCTGCTTCATCAGAAGGTAAGCCGGTAACATGAAGTCATTATTGTACTGGGTGATAAAAGCAACTTACCTCAAATGACCCTGCTGTCTGTACTTTTCTTGAAATCAAAGTGTGGCTTATGGCCACACTTTTTTCTGACGTAAGATTAAGGATCAATATCGATGAATCAGACTGTAAGCATCTATATTCCTACTCATAACCGACCTGGGATGCTGGCGCGCGCATTATCGTCGCTGACAAAACAAAGCTGGAAAAACTTGCAGGTGCTGGTTTGCGATGATGGCTCATCGCAGAGCTATGCTGAAGTCGTCGAAGAGTATAAAAACCAGTTCGACGATTTCGTCTTTCTGCGCAATGAAATACCGCAGGGCGCCTGCGTGGCGCGCAATAAAATGATTCACCGCGCCGACGGCGAATTTATCACTGGTCTGGATGACGATGATGAATTTCTGCCAACCCGCGTCGAGGAGTTTATGAACTCGCCGATGCGCGAAAAATATCCGTGGCTCAGCGCCGGACAGATTGTGAAAAACAGTAAGCATCTCTTCCGCCAGAAAATCAGCGAAGAAGAGATGACGCTGGATAAGCTGCTGTACCGAAATCTCGCCGGTAACCAGATCTTTACCCGCACTGCCGACTTTATTAAAGCGGGGGCATTTGATGACAGAATGCCGGCCTGGCAGGATTACGATGCATGGGTGAATATGGCGCTGAAGTGTGGTCCGGGCTACCGTCTGGAGAAGTACACTTACCAGCTGAATATTGACCATGAAGAGAACCGCATTACCAACTCGCCGAAAGCGGTAAAGGGTTATGAAATGTTTACTGAAAAGTATGCAGATATCCTTCAGCGCGGTCATCGTAACAGCCTGTTCCTGCAGGACCGCATTAACCGTAATCAGGATGTAAGTCTGAAAGAGTTATTCCAGCACTTTTCAAAACCTGTTGTGCCGATGTTTGTGAAATATAAAGTCAGAAAGAAAATGCCTTTCCTGAAAGCCATGCTCTTTCGTGCCTGAACCGCGGGAATAAGATGAAACAAATGAAAGTACTTCATATTAATGATAAGTATGAGGGCGGTGGGGCAGAGTCAGTATTTCGCGATACGATTAAGGCGACTGAAGAGTTAGGTTATGAAACCAAAATGCTCTTTTCGGACGGGAAAACCAATCCGCTGTCCTATCTCTTTTCGTCAAAGTATTATCGGGAAACTCTGAAGCTGATAACCGAGTTTTCTCCGGATATCGTTCACCTGCATAATTACTATCATTATCTGACACCTTCAGTGCTGAAAGCACTGCGCGATGCGAAGAAAAAGCATCATTTCAAAGTCGTATTAACAGCGCATGATTATCATCTGATCTGTCCTAATAGTGGTTTTCAGCACTTTACTGCGGGCAAAAGGACCAACTTTAATCCGCAGAAAAGCAACTTAAGTTATTTGCAGCGCTTTGATCATCGTTCTGTCATCCACTCGTTATTAAAATGCATGCAACACTTTATTAATTATCGCTTGCTTAAATTAAGCGGTGTTTTTGATTTAATTATCTCACCCGGGGAGTTCCTGAGCAGAGTGTTTAGCGCCTGGGGCGTTAAGCAGCCTGTCACCGTTGTTCGCAATC
Organism: Winslowiella toletana; assembly: GCF_017875465.1. Lineage (NCBI taxonomy): Bacteria > Pseudomonadati > Pseudomonadota > Gammaproteobacteria > Enterobacterales > Erwiniaceae > Winslowiella > Winslowiella toletana. Next base: position 705,758 of record NZ_JAGGMQ010000001.1, on the reverse strand, counting down.
CTGTCGAATTCTTACCGTCAGAACCCGTTGTGCTGGAAACGTCTGCTGCTGCTGATGAAAGCAGGGCAAAAGAGTTAGTGTTTATTGGCCGTCTTTCGGTTGAAAAAGGGTTACTCGAATTTGTTGAGTTGCTCAATAAACAGAGCCATGGCGCGATCAACCTGAATATTTATGGCCAGGGAGAAGCGGAAGAGCAGCTTAAAGCCATGCCTTTGCGTGCGGGGCTGAAACTGATTTTCCATGGTTTTAAACCGCGAGAAGAGGTCACCGGTCATTTAGCGCAATATGATATTTTCGTGCTGCCTTCGGTCTGGTACGAAAATGCGCCAATCTCCATCGTTGAAGCGGCGAATGCCGGTCTGCCGGTATTAGTACCCGGTTACGGTGGATTGCAGGAGATGGCGGCGCTGACGCAACATGCTGTTCTGTTTGATTATAATCAGAATGACCTTAACGATAAGCTTGAGCAGGCATTTGCAAAGCGGAAAACCAACGCGCTGAAAGATAAAACCATTTTTACATTTGAAGCCTATAAGTCGAGCCTGGAAAAAATCTATACGCAGCTCGTCAATAATAAATAACAGGAGATTTAGCATGGGCTTACCGAGAGTTGCTATTATTCATGACTGGTTAGTCGTTTCTGGTGGGGGAGAGAAAGTTCTTTCGGAGATTATTAACGTTTTTCCTGACGCGGATCTGTTCAGCGTTGTGGATTTTCTGCCGGAAGATCAGCGTAAAATTATTCACAACAAGAAAGTGACCACCACTTTTGTTCAGCGCTTACCAAAAGCCAAAACAAAATACCGTAATTATCTGTCACTCATGACTTATGCTATCGAGCAGCTTGACGTCTCTGCTTATGACATTGTGATCAGCAGTAGCCATGCGGTGGCAAAAGGGATTATTACCGGTCCGGACCAGTTGCATATTTGCTACTGCCACTCACCGATTCGCTATGCCTGGGATATGCAGCATCAGTACCTGAAAGAGGCCAATCTCGATAAAGGTCTGAAAGGCATGCTGGCGCGCTGGATGTTGCATCGTATCCGTCTGTGGGATTACCGTACCGCCAATGGCGTCGACTATTTTGTCGCGAACTCCGGTTATATTGCACGCCGCATCAAGAAAGTATACGGCCGTAAAGCGGATGTGATTTATCCCAACGTTGCCGTTGAAGATTTTGCCGTGCAGGAAGCGAAAGAGGACTTCTACTTCACTGCTTCGCGTATGGTGCCTTACAAGAAAATCGATTTGATTGTCGAAGCCTTCAGCAAAATGCCGGATAAGAAACTGGTGGTGATTGGTGAAGGACCGCAGTTTGATAAAGTCAAAGCAGCGGCAAAAGACAATATCACCTTGCTGGGTTATCAGAAGTTTGACGTGCTGAAAGACCATATGGCGCGCGCCCGCGCCTTCGTTTTCGCGGCGGAAGAGGACTTCGGCATTGTTCCGGTTGAAGCGCAGGCTTGTGGCACGCCGGTGATTGCTTTTGGTAAAGGCGGTTCGCTGGAAACCGTGCGTCCACTGGGCAAAGAAAATCCAACCGGAGTATTCTTTACTGAGCAGACGGTTGAATCCATTTGCGCTGCGGTAAACCATTTTGAAACGCTGGCTGATGAAATCACACCAGCGGCCTGTCGCGATAATGCGGAAAAATTCTCTACCGTACGCTTCCACCACGAATTACACGAATATGTTATGACTCGCTGGGATCAGTTTCAGGCCGAGCGTGGCATCGTCACTCTTAAAGAGGTAGCAGAAAATGTCTAAGTTACATCCGGTTATTATGGCGGGCGGTAACGGTAGTCGCTTATGGCCTTTATCTCGCGTGCTCTATCCGAAGCAGTTCCTCGCCCTGAATGGCGAACAGACAATGCTGCAGGAGACCATTCAGCGTCTCGATGGCCTGGGTTGTGGCGCGCCGGTGGTGATCTCTAACGAAGCGCATCGCTTTATCGTGGCTGAGCAACTGAACCAGATGAACAGCCTGAGTAACAACATTATCCTTGAGCCGGTTGGTCGCAATACCGCACCGGCCATTGCGCTGGCGGCGTTTGTTGCGCTGCAGAAGCAGCAGGCTGAAGGTGATGATCAGGAGCCATTATTGCTGGTGCTGGCGGCGGATCACGTGATTAAAGATATCGCCGCCTTCCAGGCCGCAGTGAAAAAAGCCACACCGCTGGCGGAAAAAGGTCATCTGGTCACTTTCGGAATTGTTCCCTCGTATCCGGAAACCGGTTACGGCTATATTAAGCGCAGTGAGGCGATTGATGAAGATGGAGCTGCCGATACGGATGTAGTTTACGCCGGAAATAGTTTTAAAGTTGACAGTTTTGTTGAGAAACCAGATAGCGCCACCGCTGAAAAATATGTCAGTAGCGGCGAGTATTACTGGAACAGCGGCATGTTCCTGTTTAAAGCCAGCCGCTATCTGGAAGAATTAAAAAAATACCGCCCGGATATTTATTCAGCATGCTGTGACGCCGTGGCGAAAGTGGATCCGGATCTTGATTTTATTCGCGTCAACGAAGAGGTGTTCTCCCGTTGCCCGGATGAGTCGATCGACTATGCGGTGATGGAAAAAACCAACAGCGCAGTGGTTGTGCCGCTGGATGCGAAATGGAATGACGTCGGTTCCTGGTCTTCACTGTGGGATATCAGTGAGAAGACCGAACAGGGCAACGTATTGCAGGGCGATGTGATCAGTCACGACTCCACCGGCAGTTATGTTTACGCGGAGTCATCACTGGTTTCACTGGTCGGGGTTGACGACCTGGTGGTGGTGCAGACCAAGGATGCGACGCTGGTAGCCCGCAAGGACAAAGTGCAGGACATCAAGAAAATTGTTGAGCAGATTAAAACCTCTGGTCGCAAGGAGCACTATATTCACCGCGAAGTTTATCGTCCGTGGGGGAAATATGACTCAATCGATGCCGGGCATCGTTATCAGGTGAAACGCATCACGGTGAAGCCGGGTGAGAAGTTATCATTACAGATGCACAATCATCGTGCGGAACACTGGATTGTGGTTGCCGGTACCGCAAAGGTGACGCGTGGTGAAGAACAATTCTTATTGACTGAAAATCAGTCGACTTATATTCCTCTGGGGTCAAAACACTCACTGGAAAACCCAGGAAAAATACCATTGCATTTAATTGAGGTTCGCTCTGGCGCGTACCTTGAAGAAGATGACATTGTTCGTTTTGAAGACCGTTATGGCAGAATTTAACAGAAAATAGTTTGTTAATAATATAAAATTAACATTAAGGACATTTCAGACTATGAGCAACAAATTATCGTGTTTTAAGGCTTATGATATTCGTGGCCGCCTGGGCGAAGAACTGAATGCTGATATTGCTTACCGTATCGGACGCGCCTGCGGTGAATATCTGAAGTCGAAGACGATGGTGATTGGCGGTGATATTCGTCTGAGCAGTGAAGAACTGAAACTTGCTTTAGCGCAGGGTTTGCAGGATGCCGGCACTGACGTAATCGATATTGGCATGAGCGGCACCGAAGAGGTCTATTTCGCCACCTTCTTCCTCGAAACCGATGGTGGGATTGAAGTGACCGCCAGCCATAATCCGATGGATTATAACGGCATGAAACTGGTGCGCGAAGGTTCACGCCCAATCAGTGGCGACACCGGTCTGAAAGAGATTCAGCAGCGCGCGGAAGAGAACAACTTTCCACCGGTCGATGCAGCGAAACGCGGCAGCTATCGTCAGCTGTCAGTGATCAAAGACTATGTTGATCATCTGCTGGGCTATATTACTCCCGCCAATATTAAGCCACTGAAACTGGTGGTTAACTCCGGTAACGGCGCCGCAGGTCATGTTATCGATGAACTGGAGCAGCGCTTTGCGCAGCTGAATGTACCGGTCGAGTTGATTAAAGTGCATCATCAGCCGGATGGCAATTTCCCGAATGGGATCCCTAACCCCCTGTTACCAGAATGCCGCGCTGATACTGAAAACGCGGTACGTCAGCACGGTGCGGATATGGGGATCGCTTTTGATGGCGATTTTGACCGCTGCTTCTTCTTCGATGAGAAAGGCAACTTTATCGAAGGTTACTACATTGTCGGCCTGCTGGCCGAGGCGTTTTTGCAGAAGAATGCCGGTAGCAAAATTATCCATGACCCGCGTCTGAGCTGGAACACTATCGATGTGGTAGAACGCGCCGGTGGCGTGCCGGTGATGTCGAAAACCGGTCATGCGTTTATTAAAGAAAGAATGCGCAACGAAGATGCTATTTACGGTGGTGAGATGAGTGCTCATCACTACTTCCGCGACTTTGCCTATTGCGACAGCGGAATGATTCCCTGGTTACTGGTTGCTGAACTGGTGTCAATTAAAGGCCAGACGCTGGGTGAGTTAGTGGCTGACCGTGTCGCTGCTTTCCCAGCTTCAGGTGAAATCAACAGTGTCATTCAGGATCCGAAAGCGGCAATTGATCGTGTGTTGCAAAAGTACAGTTCGCAGGCAACGTTAATTGATCATACTGATGGCATCAGCCTTGAATTCGATAACTGGCGTTTTAACCTGCGCAGTTCAAATACTGAGCCGGTTGTACGCCTTAATGTTGAAGCAAAACAGTGCACGCAAACCGTTAAGGAAAAAACTGATGAGATCCTGGAGTTATTGAGATCGTGACTATCAATTGCCGCCAACAAGGCAATGCGGTTTTTCTCAAGCTTAACTACCGAATACAGGTGATTTTATGTCAGTGCTGAGCCGAGGCAGATCGCCGACTAACGCATCATTAATATCGATTACCCAAAGGTTTTCCGATATTTTAATTATGATCGTCGGGATTTACCTGATATGCCTTATCCATAATGAAAAATTTAACTATATTCACGCGCTGCTGATTCTGGGCGCGCTGGTTGTATTCCAGATGCTTGGCGGTATAACCGATTTTTATCGTTCATGGCGTGGAATTAAATTATCCAGTGAGCTGTTTCTTATTCTGCAGAACTGGACGCTAAGCCTGTTGTTAACCGTAGGGTTTGTCTCACTGTTTCGTGCAGTAGATTTACCTTTCAGCTTTTACCTCTCCTGGTATTTACTGGTGGCGGTGGGGCTGGTGATTGCGCGTTGCACTATCCGTTCAATCACCGCAATCTTCCGTAAACGCGGTTACAACCTGCGTTATGTGGCGATTGCCGGCAATATGCCACAGGGACTGGCGCTGGCGCGTTCATTTATTGATCAACCGTGGTTAGGCTTTAAAGTCGCCGGTATTTACGGTGAAAGCCGTGACTACGATGATGAAGATATTCCTTTTGGTGGTGATTTTACCGCCATGCTGGAAGATGCCCGTCAGGGACGTATCGACAAAGTGTATGTTGCGATGCCAATGAGCGAAGAACAGAAAATTCGCGATTTGGTCGATCTGCTGACCGACACCACCTGTACGGTGATGCTGATCCCGGATATTTTCACCTTCAACGTATTGCAGTCGCGCAGTGAAGAAGTCAACGGTGTGCCAATGGTCTCACTGATTGATACGCCGATGGACGGTATGAATATGGTGCTGAAGCGCCTGGAAGATATTATTTTGTCTTCGTTGATTCTGCTGTTTATTGCACCGGTGTTAATTACCATCGCTATCGCGGTGAAAGTGACCTCGCCGGGCGCGGTTATTTTCCGCCAGGTACGCTACGGCATGGATGGTAAGCCGATTAAGGTGTGGAAATTCCGCTCGATGAATGTGATGGAAAACGGCGATAAAGTGGTGCAGGCAACCAAAGGTGATGCACGTCTGACGCCAATCGGTGGTTTTTTGCGCCGTACATCGCTGGATGAGCTGCCACAGTTCTTCAATGTGTTAATTGGTGATATGTCGATTGTTGGCCCGCGTCCGCATGCGGTTGCACACAATGAACAGTATCGTAATCTGATTCGCGGCTATATGTTGCGCCACAAAGTGAAGCCGGGCATTACCGGCTGGGCGCAGGTGAATGGCTGGCGTGGCGAAACCGATACTTTAGACAAGATGGAAAAACGCGTCGAATACGATCTGGAATATATTCGTTGCTGGAGCATCTGGCTCGATTTACGCATTGTCTTCTTTACCCTGTTTAAAGGGTTTGTCAGTAAAACGGCGTATTGACGTTAAACGGTCAATGACTTTCAGGTCATTGACCGTTTTTATGCGTTGTGGCGCATAACGGTTAATACCCGCCACCACCGGTCACCACCGAGATTAAACATCTTACCTCTTCCGGGAACTTACTCTTAAACAGAGATGACTCTCTGTTTTCTCTCTGATCCTCTTTAAGGAGCTGGCAATGCTGCATATGCCTTTCAGAAAAAGTATTACCCTTGCACTGCTGTTGCTTGGTTCATTCCAGGCTGTGGCAAAGGATGTTTACTTCCGCGACCTGTTTGGAACGAACTATCTGCCTCCTGGTAAGGAGACGGCGAAAGATTTAGGCATCGGTTGGGTGCGTGAAGATTTCAGCTGGGCGCAGGTAGAAAAAGTTAAGGGAACGTATAACTGGGCGCAGCTCGATAAAAAAGTGCAAAGCGCGCATGCCCAGGGTGTTGAAGTGTTGCCTTTGCTGGCTTATACCCCGGCATGGAACCGTGTCACCCCTAAGACCACCGGCTCAGAGCCGAAAGATTATCAGGCATGGGTTAGCTTTGTGCAGGCTGCGGTTGACCGCTACAGCAAAGCGCCTTTTAACCTGAAGTATTTCCAGATCTGGAATGAACCAACACGCAAAGCCAGCTACTGGTTGGGTTCCAATCAGGACTTTATCGATAAAATTTATCTGCCGGCGGCAAAAATCATCAGAAATCACCAGGGTAAAGTGGTTTTTGGTGGCTGGCCTGCTTCAAATGGACTTAAGGAATTTGCTGATACCATTGAGTATCACGATGCGATTAAATACACCGATATTATCGATTTCCACTACGGCAATCTGCGTCCTTATCAGTGGCTGTATGACCGTTATGTCGCCACCGGCAAGGTTGATGGTATCTGGCAGACCGAGCTGGGTTACACCGCGAAGCCGGAGTCTGTGGCGCTGGTCTATTCCTACATCCTCGACTTTGCGACCACGCACAAGTGGGATGACCCGATGAAGTACAAGGCTTTCTGGTTCCCGGCATGGCAGGGGAATAAAAAGCCGCTGCGCTCAATGACCGTGACCGCATCTGACCGCAGCGTGGAATACACCGATAATGGTAAACAGCTGCTGTTGCTCAACTCATTCTTCAGCGGCGGCCCGCTGGCCAGAGAGAATTTGATTAAGCAGCCAGCCACCAATAACGATTCATGGACTAAGTATTTTGCCATTAACGTCGGTGAGCAGCGTCAGGTGATTACCTCGACGTACAAGCCGAAAGATAAACAGCAGAACTATCAGTACCAGCTGAAGAGTCTGAAACAGAATCCGCAAGCGACCTTGTATTTTGCTGACGGTGCTAAACAGAAACTGCCGGTGAAAACCGCCAATGGCGTCAGTACGATTAACGTTGCCGGTGATTTGCTGAGCAAAGGGTGTCAGAGCTGCGAACGCAGCGTGTTTTACATAGTACTGAACTGATTTGAGGATAAGAGGGGAGAGGTGTGGCAGCCAGGCTTTGTCTGCAGGCCGCACCAACGTTTTATCGTGGTCTCTGAGTCCCGTACCTGAGCCAGGCAACGTGAAGATAAAACGTGCCTATCAGGGATGTTAAGTACGAGGCCTGAATGTTTAAGGGGAGAACATTCAGGCCTCCATATCGAATAAAAAAGAAGATATCTATGAGCTTAAGAGAGAAAACGGTAAAGGGTGCCAAATGGTCGGCAATATCGACTGCCGCCAGCATCGGGATTAACTTTTTACAGATTACTTTACTGGCGCGGCTGCTGGAGCCGCATCAATTTGGATTGCTGACCATTGCGATGGTGGTGATCATTATTGCCGACACTCTGAGTGATTTCGGCATTTCCAACTCGATTATCCAGCGTAAGGACATCACGGAAGTCGAGCTATCCACACTTTACTGGATCAATATCGCCATCGGTATTGTGGTGTTTTGTGGCACCTTCTTCTTCAGTCACACTATTGCGCTGCTGCTGAAGCAACCTGATCTGGAATCTCTGATTGCCACCATGGCGTTTGCTTTCCTGATTATTCCTCATGGTCAGCAGTTCAGGGCGTTGCTGCAGAAAGAGCTGGAATTCTCCAAGATCGGCGCCATTGAAACACTGGCGATTGTCGCTGGTTTCTGCGTCACCATGATCAGCGCCTGGTTTAAGCCATTAGCCATTAGCGCCATGTGGGGCTATCTGGTGATGTCGACGGTGAGAACCATCTTGTTGTCGTGGGTCGGCAGAAAGCAGTATTCACCGCGTTTTATTTTCAAACTGAAAACGGTGAAGTCTAACCTGCGTTTTGGTCTCTATCTGACAGCGGATGCGCTGATTAATCAGCTCAACTCCAATATCGCTACCGCCGTGTTGTCGCGTTCACTTGGTGCGATTGTCGCCGGTGGTTACAACCTGGCGTTTAACGTTGCCGTATTACCGCCAACGCGCTTAAATCCGATTATTACCCGCGTATTATTCCCGGCATTCGCCAAGATTCAGGACGACCAGAAAAAGCTCAGTGAAAACTTCTATAAGTTGCTGTCGCTGGTTGGCTTAATCAACTTCCCGGCGCTACTGGGACTGATGGTGGTGGCTGACAATTTTGTGCTGGTGTTATTTGGTGAGAAGTGGCGCTTTATAACGCCGATTCTGCAAATTTTATGTGTAGTTGGCTTGTTACGTTCGATTGGTAATCCGATTGGTTCGCTGCTGATGGCCAAAGCGCGCGTTGATATCAGCTTTAAATTCAATGTGTTCAAACTGGTGCTGTTTATTCCAAGTATCTGGCTTGGCGCCCATCTTGCCGGAGGCATCGGGGCTGCGCTTGGCTTCCTGGCCGTTCAGGTACTGAATACTTACCTGAGTTACTTTATTTTGATTAAACCAGTGTTAGGGAGTAGTTACAGACAATATATCAATAGCATATGGCTGCCACTGTTACTGTCGTTACCGACCATCGCCGTGGCGTATGGCATAGCATTTATTCCGGGCTTACATTTGCCCGTAGCCGCAATGTTAATGCTGCAAGTTTCAGCGGGTGTGATTGTGTTCGCCATCACCATGATGGTCAGCAAAGCGCCGTTAATTACTGAAATAAAGCAGCAACTGTTTAAAAACCCTAAACTCCGTAAACTATTAAGAGCGTGACAATATATGCATCCTATGAGTCTTCTGAAACAAAAGCTGTCTGTGATTGATAGTGTTGTACCACGTGGCAGCAAGGTGGTTTATCTCGATATTCCTCTTCATCTTAATGTCGGCGATCTGCTGATCTATAAGGGTACAGAGCAGTTTTTTAAAGAGCAGAACTACAAGGTGCTGGCGCGTCGTACTGACAAAAGCAGCCTGAAATACGTTGAAGAGACACGTTCTCTGCCAGCGGATACTATTATTCTGTTACACGGTGGTGGTAATTTCGGCGATCTGTATGTTCACCATCAGCGCCTGCGCGAAGCGGTGGTGAAGAAGTTCCCAAATAATAAAGTGGTGTTCCTGCCGCAGACTCTGCATTTTGAAGACCATGATGAACTGGTTAAATCAGGCAATATTATCCGCAGCCATAAAGATTTAACCATTTTCTGTCGTGATGAGCGCAGCTTTAAAATCTTTAAAGAGCATTTCTGCGATAACGTGGTGATGTGCCCGGATATGGCTCACGCTCTGTGGGGTGTTTTCCCTAATCAGGAACGCGCGTCAGTGCCAAATGAAACCTTATGGATGATCAGGAAAGATATCGAAGGCGGTAAGGTTTCCGGCGATATTGATTTACCTTCAGCCAATGAGTACGAAGACTGGGAAGATATTTGCAGCGATAAAGACCGTAAAATGCTGAAGATGCTGGAACGCACCGAGCGAATTAATAAAACCTTTAGCAGCGGCCTGATTGGTACTTCCTCTATCTGGGAAAACTATACTGACAAATTAGTCACCCGTGTGAACAACTACTTTATGTCTTATGACACCGTAGTGACTTCACGAATGCATGGCCATATTCTTTGCTGCCTGCTCGGGGTTAAAACGAAGTTATTAGACAATTCCTATGGTAAAAACTCAGGCTATTATCAAGCATGGACCAAGGACGTTCCCGAGTGCGAGTTGATAACTTTATGAATGCATTAGAAAAAAAAGCAACTTTATCAATAGTCATCCCTGTCTATAACGTGAGTAAATATCTCATCCTGGCAGTGGATTCCGTTCTGGAGCAAACGGTTCAGGCTGATGAAATTATCATCGTGAACGATGGCTCTACCGATGACTCTGGAGAATTAGCTGAAAAACATTATGGTCATTTAAGCCATGTGAAGATTATTCACACGCAAAACCAGGGGCTTGGAGAAGCCCGCAATGTCGGCACCCGTGCCGCTACTGGTGACTATATTTACTATTTTGATTCAGATGATTTGCTGTTTCCTGGCCTGGTGGAAGATTTCTTCCAGGTTCTGGAAACAGAACCTGATTTGGATGTCTTTGCTTTCTCTGCGGAGTCATTTTTCGATCCACTGGCTGACAGTGCGGAAACAGCGGATAAGGCTCAGTTACCGGTTTACCGGCGTGCAGCTGAGTCGGTATTCAGTACCGGTGAAGAAGCTTTTAACGATCTTTCGCTGCGTCAGGTGTTTTACCCCAATGCATGGCTTTATATCTATGCAAGACCTGTGCAGGTAAAGAATCAGCTATTTTTCCAGCCGATTATTCACGAAGACGAAGAGTTTACCCCGCGCATGTTCCTGGTGGCCGGAAAAACCGTCGTCACCGACCGCATCTATTTTAAGCGTCGTGTCCGCCCCGGCTCGATTATGAATAGCGCGCGCTCGGAAAAAAATATTACCGGTTATCTTTGCAGTATTGATACGCTTGAATCACTGGCGATGTCGGCAAAGAATGAGACAACACGCAGCAATCTTAAACAGCGGATTATTTTAAATATCATCAATATTACACTGATGAAAAAATCTTCCGATGTAAAACTGAGTGCTGATACCCGCAGACGCTATAATGCGATTTGTGATAAGCATGCCAACTTTATGAGTAAGGTTGCCGGTGTGAATTTCTTCTTATATCGCGTTATTCGCTTTGGTTTAAGAAAAATTAAACAGGTAGCCAGCTAATTACAATTGCCTTTGCCCTACGCACCACGATGAATAGTGGTAGATATAATAATAATCTGGCAGGCATGGAATCAGGATTAATAACTTTGGGTCAGTAAACGCAGCTGTGGACAAAAAGTTTTAACAATAAGAGTGGTTATCTCTACTTCGGCGCTATTCAGCACCACACAGTGGTTGTGCTAAAGATAACCAGCTTTCATTTTTTCAGATGAAGATTATACTCTTTTAAATAATTTTGTTGCATAGTTTCGAAATGTTTAAACAACATAATATGGAAAAAATATGACCAAGCTTAAAGCAGTTATCCCCGTTGCGGGTCTCGGTATGCATATGCTCCCTGCTACAAAAGCCATTCCTAAAGAGATGTTGCCTATCGTTGATAAGCCAATGATTCAGTACATCATTGATGAGTGTGTTGCGGCAGGTATTAAGGAAATTGTGCTGGTCACCCACGCGTCCAAGAACGCGGTTGAAAACCATTTTGATACCTCATACGAGCTTGAAGCCTTGCTGGAAGCGCGTGTTAAGCGTTCACTGCTGAGCGAAGTGCAGTCCATCTGCCCGCCGGGCGTGACCATTATGAACGTACGTCAGGCGCAGCCGCTGGGGCTTGGTCATTCGGTACTCTGCGCACGTCCGATGATTGGCGACAATCCTTTTGTGGTGGTTCTGCCAGATGTGCTGTTAGATGATTCTACCGCCGACCAGTTGCGTTATAACCTCGCTGCGATGGTGGCGCGTTTTGAAGAGACCGGTCGCAGTCAGGTATTAGCGAAACATATGCCGCATTCCGATCTTTCTGAATACTCGATCATTGTGACCGAAGAGAGTCTGGATAACGAAGGCCACACCGCTGCCATCGCCGAATATGTTGAGAAGCCAGAAAATCCACAGACGCTGGACTCTGATCTTGCCGCTGTTGGCCGTTATGTACTCTCTGCGGATATCTGGCAAGAGCTGGAGACGTTAGAGCCAGGTGCATGGGGTCGTTTCCAGTTAACGGATGCGATTGCCAATCTCAGCAAGAAAAAGCCGGTTGATGCCTGCCTGCTGACTGGCCAAAGCTTCGACTGCGGACGTAAACTGGGTTACATGCAGGCATTTGTCTCTTATGGTCTGCGCAATAACACCCAGGGGCGTGAGTTCCGCGAACAGATTCAGAAGCTACTGGCGAAATAATTCAATCTTAACGCCGTACTACGCTGCGGCTGAAAGGAGTTCAGATGGCTATTTTGGTAACGGGGGGAGCGGGTTATATCGGTTCCCATACCGTACTGGCGCTGTTGCAGCGCGGTGACGATGTTGTGGTTCTGGATAATCTGAGCAATGCCTCAAGTGAGTCGCTGAACCGGGTGGAAAAACTGGCGGGTAAAAAAGCCGTTTTCTGCGAAGGCGATATTCTTGACCGTGCCTGTTTACGCGATATCTTTGCCAGTCACAGCATTAGCGCAGTGATTCACTTTGCAGGCCTGAAGGCCGTTGGCGAGTCAACGCGCAAGCCGCTTGAGTACTATGAGAATAATGTTTCCGGCACCGTGGTGTTGCTGGAAGAGATGCGTAATGCCGGCATTTTCCAGTTTATCTTTAGCTCAAGTGCTACCGTGTATGGCGCCAACTCACCGGTGCCTTATGTCGAGACGACGCCGATTGGTGGCACAACCAGTCCTTATGGCACTTCCAAGCTGATGGTTGAACAGATTCTGCAGGACTATGCCAAAGCAGACAGCAACTTCAGGACTATCGCGCTACGCTACTTTAATCCGGTTGGCGCGCATGAGTCCGGCGAGATTGGTGAAGATCCGAACGGTATTCCCAATAACCTGCTGCCTTACATTGCGCAAGTCGCGATTGGTCGTCTGGAAAAACTGGGTATTTTTGGTGATGATTATGACACCAAAGATGGCACTGGCGTGCGTGACTACATCCATGTGGTTGACCTGGCGGAAGGGCATCTTAAGGCGCTGGATCATCTGGCGGCTGTCGAAGGTTACAAAGCTTATAATCTTGGCGCCGGAACCGGTTTCTCGGTGCTGGAGATGGTGAAAGCCTTCGAGAAAGCTTCTGGCCGTGCCGTGCCGTATCAGGTGTCGCCACGTCGTGACGGCGATCTGGCCGCATTCTGGGCAGATGCCACGCTGGCTGACAAAGAGCTGGACTGGCGTGTTACCCGTGGTATCGATGCGATGATGCGTGATACCTGGAACTGGCAGTCGAAGAATCCGCAAGGCTACAAATAATCTTTTAAATTAAGCTCTCCTTTGCAGTGCGAAAGGGGAGCTTTTTTTTTGCTTCTTAAGCCGCCAAAACCCGCTGTTTTTTGCCTGTCAGCTCACAGTAAAAACCTCTGGATCGTGTGTGAATTAGCCAGTTGGCTGATGAATTGGAGATTCTTCTTGGGGTTGCCGCAAAACTTGCCTAATCTAAGCTTGTCTGTAACGCAGGTTAGTACGAGAATTACGGTTTAGCGCAGCGCAACGATGGCTGCCATTCAGGGTGGATTTCAGGTAAATCCCCTGATAACTGACGTACTTTGCTGCCTGATTTGCATCGCTGGAGAGATTTCAGCAACTGGTTGCTGGGAGCCAGGGGCGGTAGCGTGGTTATAGCTTAAGAAATTGCTGATGGTACATCCATATAACAGATTTCTGACTTTTCCCCGACACCTGGATCTGATTTTCTCTGATGAAAATTCGCGGACAAGGCTGGCTTCACTGATAAGTTCAATAACCGTAAACGCCCTCAGGAATTCATCCCATTAATAATGCGGCCCGCTATAAAAATGCAAACAACATACGAAAAGCGACTCGCCTTTAAATAAATGTTGTTGTTTCGACAAGCATAGGATTGATTAACGTGAAAATATTGGTAACTGGTGGCGCTGGATTTATTGGTTCGGCAGTAATACGTCATATTATTCAGGATACTCTGGACGCAGTCGTTAATGTAGATAAACTTACTTACGCAGGCAACCTGGAGTCACTGGCGGATGTAGCCATTTCTGAACGCTACGCTTTTGAGCAAGTCGATATTTGCGACCATGCGGCGCTGTCCGAGGTGTTCAATCGTCACCAGCCTGATGCTGTAATGCATCTGGCGGCAGAAAGTCATGTTGATCGCTCTATCTCCGGGCCGGCAGCGTTTATTGAAACTAATGTGGTCGGCACTTACACGCTGCTGGAAGTCGCGCGCGCATACTGGAATGGAATGGATGCTGCTCGTAAAGCGGTTTTTCGCTTTCACCACATATCAACTGATGAGGTTTACGGCGATTTGCCGCATCCGGATGAATGGCAGTCGACAGAAGAGCTGCCATTATTTACTGAAGAAACCCCGTATGCACCAAGTAGCCCTTACTCCTCCTCGAAAGCGTCCAGCGATCATCTGGTTCGTGCCTGGCTGCGGACTTACGGCTTACCAACGCTGGTGACCAACTGCTCAAATAATTATGGTCCTTATCACTTTCCTGAAAAACTGATCCCGCTGGTGATCCTGAATGCACTTGAGGGTAAACCACTGCCGGTGTATGGCAAAGGAGATCAGATTCGTGACTGGTTGTATGTCGAAGACCACGCCCGCGCGCTGTATCGCGTATTGAGCAAGGGCAACATTGGTGAAACTTACAATATCGGTGGCCACAACGAGAAGAAAAATCTTGAAGTGGTAGAGACGATTTGTGATTTGCTTGATGAGCTGGTACCTAAAAATAGTGCCTATCGTCAGCAAATCACTTATGTCACTGACCGGCCAGGCCATGACCGACGTTACGCCATCGACGCCAGCAAAATTTCCCGTGAACTCAACTGGCAACCTCAGGAAACCTTTGAGAGTGGCATCCGCAAAACTGTGCAGTGGTATCTGGATAACACTGTATGGGTTGAAAATGTGAAGAGCGGGAATTATGAATCATGGATCGAACAAAACTATCAGGGGCGCCAGTAATGATCATCCTGTTACTGGGTAAGAATGGTCAGGTGGGCTGGGAGCTCCAGCGCTCCCTTGCTCCGCTGGGAAAACTGATTGCGCTCGACTCAAAATCAACCCAGTGGTGTGGTGATCTCAGTCAACCTGAGCAGTTAGCTGCCACGATCCGTACCTTGCGCCCGGATATCATTGTTAATGCTGCGGCCTATACAGCGGTGGATAAAGCTGAGACGGATGCATTGCAGGCAAAACTGATCAATACGGATGCTGTTGAGGTGATTGCTGCTGAAGCTAAATCTATCGGCGCGCTTCTTGTTCATTATTCAACAGACTATGTCTACCCAGGCGACGGCAATACGCCATGGGGTGAAGAGGATCAAACGGCCCCTGCTAATATCTACGGGCAGACCAAACGAGCAGGAGAGCAGGCAATTGAACAGGCGGCTGGCAACTATCTTATTTTCCGCACCAGTTGGGTGTATGCCGCGAAAGGCAACAATTTCGCTAAAACCATGCTGCGACTCGCGCAAGAGAAAGAGAAGTTATCGATCATAAATGACCAGATCGGTGCGCCGACCGGTGCGGAGTTAATTGCAGATGCTACTGCTCATGCTATCCGTCATGCGCTCAGACATCCTGAGGTAAGGGGTATTTATCACCTTGCCGCGAAGGGCAGCACAAGCTGGTATGAATATGCGAAGCTGGTTTTCGATATTGCCCGTGAGCATAATATTGCGTTGGCCGTGCAGGACGTGAGTGCTATTCCAACCAGTGCTTATCCAACGCCTGCGAGCCGCCCTCTGAATTCGAGACTGGCGCTAAACAAAATCGAGCAGACATTTGGCTTAACAATGCCTGAATGGCAAATCGGCGTACGACGCGTTTTGGACGAACTCCTCGCTGTCTGATAACTCTTTTAATCGCTCATGTTTGTTTCTGAGCTAAACCTTTTGAGAATAATTATATGAACCGTAAAGGTATTATTCTGGCTGGTGGATCCGGCACTCGCCTCTATCCTGTTACTATGGCAATAAGCAAACAGTTGTTGCCAATTTATGACAAGCCAATGATTTATTATCCGCTGAGTACTCTGATGCTGGCGGGTATTCGCGATATTCTGATTATCAGTACTCCGCAGGACACGCCACGTTTTGAGCATTTGCTGGGGGATGGCAGTCAGTGGGGGCTAAACCTGAAATATAAAGTACAGGAAAACCCTGATGGATTGGCCCAGGCGTTTATTATTGGTGAAGAGTTTATTGGTGAAGATAGCTGTGCGCTGGTATTAGGCGATAATATTTTCTATGGTCACGATCTGCCTAAAGAGCTGGAAGCTGCCGTAGCCCAGGAATCCGGTGCAACAGTGTTCGCCTACCACGTGAACGATCCTGAGCGTTATGGTGTGGTGGAATTTGACGACAACGGTAAAGCGATCTCTCTGGAAGAAAAGCCGGAAGAGCCGAAAAGTAATTATGCCGTTACCGGACTCTATTTCTATGATAACAGCGTGGTGGAAAAGGCCAAAAGTCTGAAGCCTTCCGTGCGCGGGGAGCTGGAAATAACTGATATTAACAATCTTTATATGCAAAAAGGCACGCTGTCAGTCGCCACTATGGGACGAGGATTTGCATGGCTGGATACCGGTACGCATCAGAGCATGATTGAGGCGAGTAATTTCATTCAAACGATTGAAGCGCGCCAGGGTTTAAAAGTTTCATGTCCGGAAGAAATTGCTTACCGTAAAGGTTTTATTGATGCTGCACAGGTGCGAAAACTTGCTGAGCCACTGGCAAAAAATAATTATGGCACGTATTTGCTCAAAATGATCAAAGGACTCTGATTTCTATGAATGTTATTAAAACAGAAATTCCAGATGTGCTGATTTTCGAACCTAAGGTGTTCGGGGATGATCGTGGTTTCTTCTTTGAAAGCTTTAATCAAAAAACTTTCGAGCAAGCAGTGGGCAGAAATGTAGAATTTGTTCAGGACAATCACTCCAAATCCTCTAAGGGGGTGCTGCGTGGTCTCCACTATCAGCTCGCTCCTCATGCTCAGGGGAAACTAGTTCGTTGCATTGCTGGTAAAATTTTTGATGTTGCTGTGGATATTCGTCCGGAATCTGCAAGTTTTGGTCAGTGGGTTGGCGCTAATCTTTCGGCTGATAATAAAAAACAGATGTGGATTCCTGAGGGATTTGCTCATGGGTTTATTGCGCTGACGGATGGTGTGGAAATTTTATATAAAACCAATAATTACTATAATAAGAACTCAGAAAGATCTATTAAATGGAATGATAAACAACTCAATATACTCTGGCCAATTTCTGCTTCCTGCATTTCAGAAAAGGATGAACTGGCACCTTCACTCAAAGATATCACTGAGTATAAGTGAGGTTAAAATGGATGTTAAATTAATACCGCTGCAAATGCATGGCGACGAAAGAGGATCTTTAATTGCTTTAGAGCAAGAAAAAAATATTCCTTTTGTAATTAAACGCGTTTACTACATGTTTAAGACAAAGAACGATGTACGTCGTGGATTTCACGCACATAAAATTTTAAAACAAGTGGCAATAGCTGTACGTGGATCTTGTCGCTTTGTGCTTGACGACGGTAATGAAAGAATTGAAATTTTATTAGATAATCCTGCGCAAGGGTTATTAATTGATTCATGCATCTGGCGTGAGATGTATGATTTTTCGGAGGATTGTGTTCTGATGGTGCTGGCTGACTGTCTATACGATGAGTCCGATTATATCCGTGATTATGATGAGTTTTTATCTTCACGTTAGTAATAGTTATTATTGACATTTTTTTAACGACTCTCGCAAACTCATTAGTGGCTGAAAAATGATTAACTTCCTGGATTTAAAAGCAATAAACGCACGTTATTCAACTGAGCTGAAGGAAGCTTGTTCTCGGGTTATTGAGTCGGGGTGGTATATCCTCGGTGAAGAGTTGAAAAACTTCGAGAAAAATTTTGCTACTTATGTTAAGACAAAATATGCTATTGGCGTAGCCAATGGGCTTGATGCTCTTATCCTTACTCTGTGCGCGTGGAAAGAGTTAGGTTACATTAAAACAGGCGATGAGGTTATTGTTCAGGCAAACACCTATATTGCTTCGATAATAGCCATAACTCAAAATGGTTTAGTTCCTGTATTCGTTGAACCTGACGAAGTCAGCTTTAATTTGAATGCAAAAAACATCAAAGATGCTATCACCGAAAAGACACGTGTTATACTTCCTGTGCATTTGTATGGCCAAATTTCACCTATGAGGGAAATAATGCAAATTGCTCAGCAGCATAATCTTTTAGTATTGGAAGATTGCGCTCAATCGCATGGTGCATTGATCGATGGAAAACCAGCAGGATCGTGGGGAAATGCTGCCGGATTTAGTTTCTATCCGGGTAAAAATCTTGGAGCCTTGGGTGATGCTGGTGCAATAACGACAAATGATGACACTTTGGCGTCAACGCTAGTTGCTTTGAGAAATTATGGATCACATAAAAAATACGAAAATATCTATGTTGGGTTAAACAGTCGTATGGATGAAATTCAGGCCGCGATGCTCAACGTAAAACTAAAATATCTCGACTTTGATACTACTGTCAGACAAAAGATTGCTGAGAAATATAATACAGGCATAAAAAACCAACATATCAAACTGCCATATGTCAGGGATAAAAAAGAGCATGTATGGCATTTATATGTCATCCAGAGTCAAGATAGAGAGAGCCTGAAAAAATATTTGGATGAAAATGACGTGCAGACATTGATCCACTACCCAATTCCACCGCATAAACAGATAGCCTATAAAAAGTATAATAATCTTATTTTACCTGTCACTGAATCAATACATTCATCTGTCTTGTCGCTGCCATTAGATCCTACTATGGATGATAATGATATTGATAAAGTTATTGAAATTATAAATGCATATACTATATGAATTTAATAAAAACAAGTTTTTATAGTGGTATTGCAGTTATTATCCGGATGGCAACACTTCTGGGGTTAAATAAAATCCTGGCCATAACTGTTGGTCCATCTGGTTACGCCTTGATGGGGCAGTTTCAAAACGCAGTGACAATTGTTACTGCGTTTTCTTCCGGAGCTGTCAATAATGGTATCGTCAAATATACTTCTGAATACGCCGATGATGAGAAGAAACTAAATGCGTTGTGGGCAACTTCATTCTCGATTTGTTTAATCAGCTCACTAGTGTTTGCGTTGTTTTTAGCATTGTTTAGTAATAGTCTGGCTAACTTTTTTTTAAATAATGAAAAATATCAATACGTATTTATTATTTTTTCAGCGACATTAGTTTTTTTTGTAGGAAATGCCTTTATGCTTGCAGTGTTAAATGGCTTAAGGGAAATAAAAAGCTTTGTACTGGCGAATATTTTAGGAAGTTTATTATCATTATTAATCACTACGCTTTTGGCAACGAAGCTGGGATTGACCGGCGCTCTTATTGCATTGGCAGTTAACCAATCATTTGCTTTTATTGCTACATTTATAATATGCATCAGGAAAAAGATATTTAAAATAAGCAACTTTATTGAGGGTATAGATAAAGCTATCGCCACAAATTTGTTTAAGTTTGCTCTGATGGCCATCGTTTCAAGCATATTATCACCATTGGTGCTTATTGGCATCAGGTATGTATTAACAAACAGTATAAATATTGAAGCTGCCGGATATTGGGAATCATTAAACAGGCTAAGTGGCGCATATCTTACTTTTTTCACCACTACATTGAGTGTGTATCTATTACCTCGTTTATCATCTCTTTTGAATGCCAGTGAAATCAAACATGAAATTGTATTTTTTTACAAGATACTGATCCCCGTATTGGTTTTAATTTCGATGTTTATCTATTTCTTTCGAAGCCACATCATAACATTGTTATTTAGCGAAGATTTTATTCCTGTTACTAAAGTCATGGGATGGCAAGTCTTAGGGGATTTTTTCAAAATGTTGAGTTGGGTATTATCATATATAATGCTCAGTAAAGCGATGGTTAAATTATTTATCGTAACGGAAATTGTCTTCCAATTTATTTACTTCTCACTGACCTATATACTTGTCGGCAAACTTGGACTTGAGAGTGCGACTATTTCCTATCTTATTACTTATTTCCTGTACTTTATAACTTTATATATCTTGGTTTTCAAAAACCTTGATAAGCTTCTGCATGGAAAAGTAAATGCATAATTTAAGCGAAGTTGGCTTCCCACCGATCAATATAATTGTACCAACTTATAACCATTGCAAATATATTAACAATTGTATAATGAGTTTGTCACGTTCATATTCTGGAATTATCAACGTCATTGCTTGTGATGATTGTTCTACAGACAACTCCTTAGAAGCCTTGAAATCATCACTTGAACTGGCAAGTGAACTCAATCCACTATTGTCGTATCAGATATTAATCAATGAATGCAATAAAGGTGTGTCAGCATCACTTAATCACTGCCTGTCTTATTGTGCTTATGATTATGTGTATATTATTGCCAGTGATGACTCTGTTAATGAAAAAGCGCTGGATACTGCTTTATTATTTTTGATAAAATCCGGTGCTGATGCAGTGATCAATGATTGCAAGGTTATCGATGGTAACAACAACACTCTGTTTGAGAGCTGTTTTTTCCAATTCAGAAAATCTAATAAAAAACAGCTATTAACTACTCAATTAGCAAATGAATTGGTTTTCAACTGGAATGTGCCGGGTCCAGCATTAATTATTAAACGAGAAGCCTATGCGAAGACTGGAGAATATGATGAAACGCTTCGTGCTGAAGATAGAGATTTTTATCTAAGACTCGTATCTCAATGCAATGTGGTTTTCAATCAGGAAAAATTAGCAAACTATCGTGTGCATTTACAGAATGCTTCTCGCAGTAAACTATATCTTGAAAATGCTGAAAAAGAATTTGCTAATGTGAATTACAGACACGCTATGGCCTTCTCTGGATTAGCCAGATGGTATCTCCTGACTTACAGGATCGATATGGTTGGCTTTCTTAATCCGTTACCAAAACTTTTACGTAAAACCTTCAAGGTTATTTATGATTTTAAAATAAAAGTAATCAAAAAATGACAAAATTATCATTTCTCGAACTGTACTCTCAGAATTTGCTTTTGTCTCTGATCATAACTTTTTTAAGTGTTTTTTGTACGTATCTGATACTCCGTAAACACATATATATGCTGTATGATCCAATCGTTTTTATTGTGCTGATGGCTGGTTCCGGTTATTCAGTGGTATTTATACTATATCTGAATGGTCTAATTAAAGGTTATTATTTTTATTCATTTCTTGCTACCCAATCAGCCTTTTTTATTGGTTTTCTCTGCAATCGACGACCATCCTTTAAAAAGATCAATTTGAGTGGGCAGGGGCGGCGACCGTATTACGGTGGCACGATAAAGATCCTGTACCCCGCAAGCATCTTTCTGTTTATGTCTTCACAACTATTTATCTATTATCAGAGTGGTATTCCTCTTTTCTTTGCATCTCGTCTGGCGATTTTTTCTGGCGGGGACGGATACGGTATATTTAACAGGATTATTTTCGTTACTCAGATTGCAAGTTGCGCAATTGCTTTCTATCGCCTCTTCTTTGTTGAGAGAAAAGGCTTTTCTGTCATAGTTGACTATTTTGTCATTGTTTTTTGTCTGGTCGCTGCAATACTTAGTGGCGCAAAAGCCTCAATATTACTGATGGTGTTCAGTATGTTTTATGTATTGCTTTTTGTGAACAAGTTCGATGTCGAAAGGACGATTTACAAGAAAATAAAAAGATTTTTCCTGATCTTTCTTTCTCTTGGTGTTATGGCAGCGTTAATAACTATTTCTTATCAAACAAATAGTGATAATTTTAGCTACCTGTTTTCAGTATTAGCGATGCGTTTCGTAAATACCGGTGATATATATTTTATGTCCTACATCAATGGGACCTTAGAACAGCTGATGCCTGCTAATTTCTTTTTGGCCTTGTTTAAAGACTTCTTTGGCGCGTTCAGATTAGTGGATTGGGCTAATCTACCCACTAACCTTGGCTTGCAAATATTCTGGTCAGTGTACGACAGCAATCAAATCCAAGGGCCTAACCCACGGCATAATGTTTTTGGTCTGTTTTACCTTGGTCCTTACCTTTCAATTTTTTATTCTTTTATTGTTGGGTTCTCTGTGAGTTATATCAGGAACAAAATGCTGATGAAACTGTCCGCATCACCTGCTAGTATGATTTTTTATGTATTGATAGCGGCGAATACTCTATATATCGAGCAAGATACCACATTCGCTCTGGGTCAATATCTCTCAATTTGTATTGTTTTTATACCCCTATGGGTTTTGTCAAGATTGACTATGCAAATGTTCCAAATGGATAAGGGACACGCTCAGGATGTAAAAAATGACTAAAGTTGTGACTGTGTTAGTGACCTTTAACCCGGATTTGACCTTATTAAATCAAAGTGTTGACAATCTGTTATTACAAACTGATAAGGTTATTATTTGCGATAACTCTGATGGTTCATTGAATGCTGATTATTTGCCAAAAGATGAACGTATTATTATCATTTCGCATGGGAAGAATATTGGTATTGCTGCTGCTCAAAGTGTAGGGATGGAGATCGCTTTTGTTAAAGAGAATGCTGATTTCGTTCTGCAGATGGATCAGGATAGTTTAGCAAAGCCGGATATGGTCGAGCAATTGCTGTCGGCTTATAACGAACTCACTGCACACAATGTAAAAGTCGGCCTGGTAGGAGCACAGGATTTCGATCGATATACTAACGAAGTTAATAAAGCCAGAGTAAAAAAAGGCAAACCCGTCGTTCAGAATCATTACATGCAGGTGAGTTGTACGCTTAGTTCAGGCAGCTTGATAGTTAAAGATGCCTGGATGGCCGTGGGAGGAATGGCAGATGAACTTTTCATAGATGCTGTTGACCATGAGTATTGTTGGCGTCTACAACGTGCCGGATTTCAAGTTGTGCGTAACACGAGAGCGCTGCTGGGCCATCGTTTAGGTGATGGCAAATTTAAGATTCTTAATATTCTGAACGTAGGGATGCCATCCCCATTCAGACATTATTATGCAGTACGCAATGCTTTAATATTAATGCGCAGAAACTATGTTCCTGTTTACTGGAAATTAAGTAGTCTGGCAAAAATATTATTTAAGTGGGTTGTCTATCCAGTTTTTTTACCCGATGGAAAAAAAAGGTTGATTTTTATTACTCAAGGCATCTGGGATGGGTTAAGGAATCGCACCGGTGAATATGGAAAACGTTGAAGCTTCTTCGCATAAATTTTCTGTCCTCATTAGTGTTTATAAAGATGACCATGCGGATTTCTTATCTGAAGCATTGGAAAGTATATCTTTCGTACAGACATTGAAACCTGATGAAATTATCATCGTGGCCGATGGCCCCTTACCTCAGGATACTATTTCTGTTATACAAAGCTTTATCGAAAAATTTGACAGAACGACCACTTTTATTGAGTTAAAAGAAAATGTTGGGCTAGCGAAAGCCCTTAATATTGGTCTTGAAAATTGCAGTTATGATCTTGTTGCAAGAATGGATGCGGATGATTTATCTTTGCCTGATCGTTTTAAGCAGCAGATAAGTTTCTTCAATAATAATGCATCTGTTTCAGTATGTGGTGGCTATATTAACGAAGTCGATGCCCGCAGCCTGGATGTGGTCGCTTGCCGGAAGGTTCCCATTGAGCATGACGATATCTGTTACTTCGCGCGCAGCCGCAGCCCGATGAGTCACCCAAGCGTGATGTTTCGTAAAAAAGCGGTCATCGACAATGGCGGATACCCTCTTTTTCGTAAATCACAGGACTATGCATTATGGAGCCTGTTAATCACTAAAAATATTAAATTTGCTAATATTCCTGTCGTACTAGTCAATATGCGTGCGGGAGATGATCTCCAGAAGCGAAGAGGTTTCAGACATCTTAAATATGAGTTATCTGTGTTGAATTTCCAGCGGAAGATAAAATTTATCAGTTGGAATCAATATATATATAATTTTGCCGGGCGTGTAGTGCTGAGACTTATGCCCGTTTTTATAAGAAAAATTTTATATAAACTGGCCCGTTAATCCGTACATGTGCGAAAGTCATTGTTAACATATTTACTTTTCAGAAAATTGCTTACCAGCTATCGCACCAATTACTACCATCCCCCCCTAAACCTGAGTTAACATGTTCAGAACATTGACCGCAGTCACAGAACTGCTGGTTTTCTCACCTAGACAGGAGTAGGTATGTCCAAGCAACAGATCGGCGTTGTAGGTATGGCAGTAATGGGCCGTAATCTGGCACTCAATATTGAGAGCCGCGGCTATTCAGTCTCTATCTTCAACCGCTCACGCGAAAAAACGGATGAAGTGGTTGCAGAGAATCAGGGTAAAAACCTGGTCGCTCACTATAGTGTTGAGGACTTTGTCGATTCACTGGAAAAACCGCGTCGTATCCTGCTGATGGTGCAGGCGGGTGAAGCTACTGACAAAACCATTGCTTCCCTGACTCCTCACCTCGATAAAGGCGATATCCTTATCGATGGCGGGAACACCTTCTATAAAGATACTATCCGTCGCAACAAAGAGCTATCTGAGCAGGGCTTTAACTTTATCGGTACTGGTGTTTCCGGTGGTGAAGAGGGTGCACTAAAAGGTCCTTCCATCATGCCTGGCGGTCAGAAAGAAGCCTACGAACTGGTTGCGCCAATTCTTACCGAGATTGCTGCTGTTGCTGAGGGCGAAGCTTGTGTCGCTTATATGGGGCCGGACGGCGCAGGTCACTACGTTAAGATGGTACACAACGGTATTGAGTATGGCGATATGCAGCTGATTGCTGAAGCCTATTCACTGTTGAAAAACGCCCTGAATCTTGGCAACGAAGAGCTGGCTAAAACCTTCAGTGAGTGGAACGAAGGCGAACTGAGCAGCTATCTGATCGACATTACCAAAGATATCTTCACCAAGAAAGATGAAGAGGGTAAATACCTGGTTGATGTGATTCTGGATGAAGCTGCCAATAAAGGCACCGGTAAATGGACCAGCCAGAGCTCGCTGGATCTCGGTGAGCCACTGTCACTGATCACTGAATCAGTGTTTGCACGTTACCTCTCTTCACTGAAAACCCAGCGCGTTGCGGCATCTAAAGTGCTGAGTGGCCCAACTGTTCAGACTGTGAGCGGTGATAAAGCTGAATTTGTTGAGAAAGTGCGTCGCGCGCTGTATCTCGGTAAAATCGTTTCCTATGCTCAGGGCTTCTCTCAGTTGAAAGCTGCCTCTGATGAGAACAACTGGGATCTGCATTACGGTGAGATTGCGAAAATCTTCCGTGCTGGTTGTATTATCCGTGCTCAGTTCCTGCAGAAAATTACCGATGCTTATGCTGATAACGCTAACATTGCGAACCTGCTGCTGGCGCCATATTTCAAAAACATCGCAGATGAGTATCAGCAAGCGCTGCGTGACGTGGTGGCTTATGCCGTTCAGAACGGTATTCCAACGCCGACTTTCTCCGCTGCGATTGCTTATTATGACAGCTACCGTTCAGCGGTACTGCCAGCTAACCTGATTCAGGCTCAGCGTGATTACTTCGGTGCCCATACTTACAAACGCACTGATAAAGAAGGTGTGTTCCACACCGAGTGGCTTGATTAAGTTATCACTGCAACTCCCGCTTTGGCGGGAGTTTTTATTTAGAATTATTTGTCATATACCTCACTGCACCTTTTCCTGCTGTTTTCTTTCACCTTTTTGGCAAAAAACTTTATACTGACTTATAATGCTGTCAGTCATAGTTTAGTGATGTTTCAAGGAAATTATGAGTAATAATAAATCTGTTACACCGGAGCAATCTCCTTTACGCCAAAATTTTTACAATAGTGATGATGAGCTTGATATGCTCGATATTATTGCTCAGTTATGGCGAGGTAAGATTATTATCATTGCTGTCGTTATCATGATGGCTGTTTTGGCCGCAATTTATGTTTCTGTCGTTAAAGAGCAATGGACGTCGAAATCAATAGTCACAGTGCCCAGCGCAGGGCAGGTTGCCAATTACAATGTTGCACTAAATGCACTCTCTTCACAGTATCCACAGGATAAATTAGCGATTACCGATTTACAGCGCCAGCTTTTCAGTCGGTTTGGCGCTTCGATTTCAGCGCTTTCTGGCTCATTACATAATCTTGAAGTCCCACTCGACCTTAAAGTTGAGCAGCTGGTGAAAGACCAGAATGATACGCTGACAATCAGTTTTTCTGATCAAACTGCCAAAAAAGCACAGCAGGAGCTGACCAAATATATTCAGACCATCAATGCCCAGGTTGTAGATGATTACAGCGCAGATATTATGCGTAGCCTGGCAATTAAACAACGTGAGCTAGGTGAGTCGCTGGCGTTGCAGGTTAAGGTTGCGCAAGATAAGAAACAACGACGAATTGATGCGATAAAACAGGCATTGAGAATTGCTGAAGCGGCGAAGATTGAAAAGTCCCAGTTGCAGCAGGCCGAATATCTTTCTGATGATACTTTATATCTATTAGGTTCTGATGCTCTGCGCTCTATGATTGATAATGAAAATACTAAACCATTAGTATTTGACGACTATTATTATGAAACGCAGCGTGCTTTATTGGCGATTGAAAATCTGAATATCCAGGTAGATAATCTGCAATCCTATCGCGCTATAATGCAGCCAGATCTGCCAATTCGTCGTGATAGCCCGAAAAAAGCCCTGATTATGATTCTTGCTATTATATTAGGCGGAATTGCAGGTTCAGCAATTGTACTTGGCCGCAATATGGTACGCCATTATCGCGAAACCCACTAAATACCAGCCCGATTATCGAACCCGGCGATTGCCGGGTTTTTTTTCGTCTGCAAACCGTTGAAAAGCAAAAGGCCGGTTTCCCGGCCTCCATTTCCCTTATCCCGCTTACTTATGACGTTCGCGCAGATTGGCAATAATCGTACTCAGGTCAAGCTCCTGATCCTGCAGCAGCACCAGCAGGTGATAAATCAGGTCAGAGGCCTCGTTGGTCAGTTCATGACGATCGTTAACGGTGGCCGCCAGTGCGGTTTCCACGCCTTCTTCGCCGACTTTCTGCGCAATGCGCTTGGTACCGCTGGCGTAAAGACGCGCAGTGTAAGAGCTTTCCGGATCCGCATGCTTGCGCTCCGCCAGCAGTTGCTCCAGCTGATACAGAAAGGTCCAGTCCGCTGCGGCAGGCGAGAAGCAGCTGGACGTGCCTTTATGGCAGGTTGGCCCAATCGGATCCGCCAGTACCAGCAGCGTATCGTTATCGCAATCCGGCGTAATGCTTGCAACTTTGAGAAAGTGACCGGAGGTTTCGCCTTTGGTCCACAGGCGCTGTTTAGTACGCGAGAAGAAGGTCACATTGCCTTCGCTCAGGGTCTTACTTAGCGCTTCCTGATTCATATACCCGTGCATCAGCACTTCGCCGGAGACGCGATGCTGTACCACTACCGGCATCATGCCGTCAGTTTTTACCCAATCCAGACTGGACAGTTGTTGTTGTGTTAACACGCGCGAATCTCCACACCTTGCTTAATCAGGAACGTTTTCAGTTCGCCGATATTAATAATCTGTTTGTGAAACACTGAAGCTGCCAGTGCGCCATCGACATCAGCGTCGCGGAATGCCTGATGGAAATGCTCCATAGTGCCCGCACCGCCGGAGGCAATCAGGGGCACTTTACAGACTTCACGTACCTTTTTCAGCTGAACCAGATCGTAGCCATTACGCACACCATCCTGATTCATCATATTCAGTACAATCTCGCCAGCCCCACGTTTCTGCACTTCCTGAACCCACTCCAGCGTTTCCCATTGGGTCACGCGGGTGCGGCTTTCATCACCGGTATACTGGTTGACGTGATATTTGCCACTCTGCTCGTCAAACCAGGTATCAATACCCACCACAATACACTGTACGCCAAAACGATCGGCAAGACGGGTGATTAACTCAGGATCGGCCAGCGCCGGGGAATTAATCGAAATCTTATCCGCGCCAAACGAGAGGATCTGCGCAGCATCTTCCGCCGATTTGATGCCGCCCGCGACGCAGAAAGGGATATCAATTACTTCCGCCACGCGTGATACCCAGCTTTTATCAACCACACGGCCATCCGAAGAGGCGGTGATATCATAAAATACCAGCTCGTCAGCGCCTTCCTGCGCATAGCGCTGCGCCAGCGGCACGATATCGCCAATGATTTCATGGTTGCGGAACTGCACACCTTTCACGACCTGGCCATCACGCACGTCGAGACAAGGAATTATCCGTTTTGCCAGCATGAAATTGCCTCCGTAACCGTAAATTTATCTTCAAGCAGGGCGCGGCCAACAATCACCCCCTGCACGCCACAGCCGCGCAGGGCAGCGATATCATCCAGCGAGCCAATGCCGCCGGAAGACTGGAAAGCGATCTGCGGGTAGCGCGTGGTCACTTCCTGATACAGCTCAACATTCGAGCCGCTTAAGGTA
Source organism: Winslowiella toletana (assembly GCF_017875465.1). NCBI lineage: Bacteria > Pseudomonadati > Pseudomonadota > Gammaproteobacteria > Enterobacterales > Erwiniaceae > Winslowiella > Winslowiella toletana. The sequence continues at coordinate 677,088 of NZ_JAGGMQ010000001.1, read as the reverse complement.
CCGTCACGGGAGATATCGGTGCAGAGCACATGCTTCAGGCCGAACGGCAGATACTGTTCAATCACCTGCTCCAGTGTGACACCGGCCGCTTCCTGCCAGCCGCTGATTGCCACTTCTTTACGATTACTGGCGTCAATGCGCACATCCAGCGCCAGCACAATCGCTTCCGCGCCATACTGGCGGAACCACTGCTGTACTTCTTCCGGCTGTTTTACCGCCGTGGAGCCAACCACCACGCGGGTGGCGCCAGCAGCCAGCAGCGCGGCAACATCCTGTTGCGTACGAATACCGCCGCCAACCTGGACCGGGATGGTGACGCCAGCCAGCAGTTTTTGCAGCAGTGGGATCTGGCGTGCTTGCGGGTCTTTTGCGCCGGTTAAATCCACCAGGTGCAATACCTGTGCGCCCTGACGCTGGTAGTCCTGCAGACGGGGCAGCGGGTCGCTGCCGTAATCGCGCTGCTGACCATAATCGCCCTGATGCAGACGCACCACTTTGCCATCAATTAAATCTAATGCCGGGATAATCATCGCTGTCACATCTCCAGGAAATTCTTCATCAGCTGTGCGCCGGCAGCACCGGAACGTTCAGGGTGGAACTGCACGCCAAAGAAATTATCTTTCTGCACTGCGGCGGTAAACGGCTCGCCGTAGTTGCACTGCGCGATGGTAAATTCATTTACCGGCATGGCATAGCTGTGGACGAAGTAGAAATAGCTGCCATCCTCGATACCGCGAAACAGATGGTTACCCGCCTGGGAGGTAATCTGATTCCAGCCCATATGCGGTAGCGGCAGGCCGTAATCTTTCATCAGCTTTACCGGCTGGTCGATAATGCCCAGTGTCTCAATACCGCCATTCTCATCGCTGCCGGAACCCAGCAACTGCATGCCAAGGCAAATCCCCAGTGTGGGCTGGGTGCAGGCTTTGATTAATTCAATCAGCTCACGCTGACGCAGCTGATCCATCGCTGCCTGTGCGGTGCCGACACCGGGCAGAAACAGCTTATCGGCATTTAACACCACATCCGCCTCGCGGCTGACCTGCGGCTGATAACCGAGACGCTGAATCGCCCACTTCACCGAAGAGAGGTTGGCGCAGCCGGTATCAAGAATAACGACGTTCATCACAGCACTCCTTTCGAACTCGGCAGGGTGTTGCCCTCAACGCGGATCGCCTGACGCAGCGTGCGGCCAAAGGCTTTAAACAGGCTTTCGACGCGGTGGTGATCGTTTTTACCTTTGGTGCGCAGGTGCAGGGTACTGGCCATCGAGTAAGAGAGTGAGCGGAAGAAGTGCTCCACCATCTCGGTGCTCAGATCGCCAACGCGCTGGTAGCTAAACTCGGCTTTGTATTCAAGGTGCGGACGACCAGAGATATCCAGCGCACAGCGCGCCAGGCACTCGTCCATTGGCAGGACAAAGCCAAAGCGACCAATGCCACGTTTGTCGCCGAGCGCTTTCAGCAGCGCTTCACCGAGGGCTAACCCGGTATCTTCCACCGTGTGGTGATCGTCGATATAGAGATCGCCTTTTACATCGATATTCATGCGGAAGCCGCCATGGGTACAGATCTGATCGAGCATATGGTCGAAGAAGCCGACACCGGTGTTGATTTTGCTGCCGCCTTCGCGATCCAGCCAGACTTCAACCTCAATCTGCGTCTCTTTGGTATTACGGTTTACGCGCGCATAACGGTCACGTCTGGTCAGCTGCTGGCTGATCTGCTGCCAGTTCAGGCCGTCTGTGGCATAGCGCAGGCCGCTGATGCCCATATTCTCTGCCAGTTCGATATCGGTGGCGCGGTCGCCGATTACATAGCTGTTGGCTTTATCCAGCACGCCTTCCGCCAGCCAGGCCTCAACCATCTGCACCTTTGGCTTACGGCAGTCGCAGTTATCTTCCGGCTTATGCGGGCAGATCAGGATCTGGTCAAACTTCACACCCTGAGAGGTCAGGATCTGCATCATCAGATTGTGCGGGCCATCGAAATCGGCCTGCGGGAAGCTGCTGGTGCCGAGACCATCCTGATTGGTGATCATCACCAGCTGGTAACCGGCTTTTTGCAGTTCCAGCAGCGCAGGGATCACCTCCGGCTCAAAGGCCAGTTTATCCATGCGGTCTACCTGAAAATCAGCGGGTGGTTCAGAAATAATGGTGCCGTCACGGTCAATAAAAAGCGTCTTCTGGCTCATGCTTGCTCCCTGGATACAGCTGCGCCGGGTAAAGGTTTCAGTGCGGCGACAGTTCGTTCGCACTCTTCACGGGTGCCAATGGAGATGCGCAGGCATCCGGCAAGCCCCGGTTGTTTATTCTGGTCACGCAAGATAATGCCTTGATCCCAGAGCGTTTTAAACACCTGGCTGGAAGCGCTAAAGCGCGCCAGCAGATAGTTGGTCTGGCTGGCGAACACCTGTTCCACGCAGTCGCAATCCTTAAGGGCGCCAGCCAGCCAGTCGCGGGTGGCATTCAGCGCGGCGACGTGCTCGCGCATCAGTGCGATGCCCTGGTCGCTAAGCGCCTGGGCGGCAATATCGGCCACCGGAGTGGAGAGCGGATAAGGCGCAATCACTTTCATCAGCAGGTCGATAACCGGCTTATTGGCCAGCGTAAAACCGCAACGCAGCCCGGCCAGCGCAAAGGCTTTTGACAGCGTACGTAACACCACCAGATGCGGATAATCTTTTAACCAGCCTGCCAGCGTCGCCTGCGGACAAAATTCAATATAGGCTTCATCCGCGACCACGATGGCTTTACCGCGCGTCATCTCCAGCAACTGACGCAGATCGTCAGGGTTGATCAGATTACCGGTTGGATTGTTCGGGCTGCAGACATAAACCAGTTTTACCCCTTCCAGCTGGTCGGCAATCGCCGGCAGATTCAGCTGCCAGTCTTCGCGCGCTTCAACGGTACGATATTCAATGCCGATGGTTTCAGCGCTGACGCTGTACATGCCGTAAGTTGGCGGGCAGAACAGCACCGCGTCTTTACCCGGCTCGCAGAAGGCGCGCATTAACAGCTCAATACCTTCATCTGCGCCGCGACAAGCCAGCACCTGCTCCGGCGTCAGGCCGGCATACGCGGCATAACGCTCAATCACCCGTTTGGGCTGACACTCCGGATAACGGTTTAACGTCTGCTGCGACAGTTCAAACGGCACCGCCAGCGGGTACTCATTGGCATTCAGCCAGACATCGCCATTGCCGCCGAGACGGCGCGCCGACTGGTAAGGCGTCAGGGCGCGGACGTTAGCGCGCGCCAGATCTTCGATATTTACGCTGTTCATGCTTTCTCCCGCAGTGCGGCTACGCGCAATGTCACGGCATTTTTATGGGCGGTCAGCTGCTCGGCAGCGGCCAGAATTTCAATAGTGGGCGCCAGATTGAGAAAGCCCTGCGGCGTCAGTTCCTGCACCGTCATGCGTTTCTGGAAATCTGCCAGACCGAGGCTGGAACAGGTGGCGGTATAACCGTAGGTCGGCAGCACATGGTTGGTGCCGGAAGCGTAATCACCCGCGGATTCCGGTGACCAGTCGCCAAGAAAGACTGAACCGGCGCTGGTAATACTGTCGACCAGATCGCGTGCCTGGCGCGTCTGAATAATCAGATGCTCCGGGCCATAGCGGTTTGAGATCTCCACGCACTGCTGCAGATCGCGCGCCACAATCAGGCGGCTGCTCTCTAATGCCTTACGCGCAGTTTCTGCACGCGGCAGCTGTGTCAGCTGTTGTTCAACCGCCACGGCGACCGCTTCAGCCATCGTCCGCGACGGCGTCAGTAAAATCACCTGTGAATCCGGGCCATGTTCTGCCTGCGACAGCAGATCGGAGGCGACAAAATCCGGCGTTGCTTCAGCATCGGCAATCACCAGCACTTCCGACGGACCCGCTGGCATATCGATAGCGGCGCCATCCAGACGCTGGCTCACCTGGCGTTTTGCTTCGGTAACCCAGGCATTACCCGGGCCAAAAATCTTGTCCACTTTCGGTACTGATTCGGTGCCCAGCGCCAGCGCGGCAATCGCCTGCGCACCGCCGACCTGAAACACTTCCTGCACGCCGCACAGCTGCGCAGCATAGAGAATCTCATCTGCAATCGGCGGCGGCGAACAGAGCACCACGCGCTGGCAACCGGCGATGCGCGCCGGGGTGGCCAGCATCAATACCGTGGAGAACAGCGGGGCAGATCCACCAGGAATATAGAGGCCCACCGAGGCCACCGGACGGGTGATCTGCTGACAGCGCACGCCGGGCTGGGTTTCGATATCCACCGCAGGCAGCTGCTGGGCAAGGTGGAACTTCTCAATATTGCCCACCGCGACCGCCATCGCCTGTTTGATATCATCACCCAGACGCGCAGCGGCGGCGGTGATGTCTGCCGCGCTGACGCGCAGGGCGTCAACCTGGGTTTTATCAAAGGTGGCGCTGTAGTAACGCAGCGCCGCGTCACCTTCATTTTTAACCTTGTCGAGAATCCCGCGCACGGTCTGCGTGATGTTCTCAGAAGCGGCGATGGCCGGACGCGTCAGCAAGTTTTGCTGCTGTGCGGCACTGCATGCCTGCCAGTCGATTACCGTATTGAACGCGCTCATGGGCTTACTCCAGCATCTTCTCAATTGGCAGCACCAGGATGGAACTGGCGCCCAGCGCTTTCAGTTTCTCCATGGTTTCCCAGAACAGTGTTTCGCTGCTGACCATATGCATTGCAATACGGCTCTTATCACCAGCCAGCGGCAGCAGGGTTGGGCGCTCGGCGCCTGGCAGCAGGGCAATGACTTCGTCCAGACGGTCACTTGGCGCGTGCAACATAATATATTTGGATTCGCGTGCTTTAATCACCCCCTGAATACGGGTCATTAACTTGTCGATAAGTTCCTGTTTTGCTGCTGGCATTTCGCCATCGCGCTGAATCAGACAGGCTTTCGAGCGGTAGATCACTTCGACTTCACGCAGGCCGTTGGCTTCCAGCGTGGCGCCGGTAGAGACCAGATCGCAGATGGCGTCGGCCAGGCCGGCGCGTGGTGCCACTTCGACAGAGCCGTTCAGCAGGCAGGATTTAAAGTTAACGCCTTGTTTATCGAGGTACTTCTTCAGCAGGTGAGGATAAGAGGTAGCGATACGGCTGTTTTGCAGGCACTGCGGACCGCTATATTCATCATCCACTGACATCGCCAGTGACAGACGGCAACCGCCAAAATCAAGGCGACGCAGCGTAAAGTAACGCGGGTCTTCGCCCTGCGCACGGCGGGTCAGCAGTTCTTCTTCCAGCACGTTTTCACCGATAATACCGAGATCAACCACACCGTCCATTACCAGGCCAGGGATATCGTCATCACGTACGCGCAGGATATCGATAGGCATGTTTTCAGCGAAGGCGATCAGACGCTGCTGCTGTAAATTAATCTTGATGCCACAGCGCGCCAGTAATTCGCGTGATTCATCGCTTAAACGGCCTGATTTCTGCATAGCTATGCGCAAACGGGTGTTATCTAACATCGGTCCTGTCCTCTTTTAACTCTTAGCTGCTGGTTAGCAATGAAACGTTTTTGATGCGCGTAAAGTCCAAAAAAAAAAAGCCCCCGGAAGGTGATCTTCCGGGGGCTCTCTTGCGTTCTGCACCACTGGAAGATCCTAAACGTCTTCCAGCACTCATCGCCTGAAAGACTAGTCAGGGTGATGGTGATGATGGTGATTGAACTGAACGCGTGTCATATAAATTCCGTAGATGAATGTGTATTCATTTAATGTGTAAATAACCTAACTAAGATGGGCGCTGATGGCAACCCTTTTTTGTCAGTGATGGCATATTCTCTTATCAGCCAGAGATTGTCAGTCTGAAAACAGTGGCGTAGCCTTAATGATCTGGACGGAACTGCGTGGGAGTAAAGGGCATGAAGAGAGTCGCGATAGTGGGGCTGGGCTGGCTGGGGATGCCGCTGGCAATGGCGCTGGCATCACGTGGCTGGCAGGTGACCGGCAGTAAAACCACGCCGGACGGCGTTGAGGCGGCGCGCATGTGCGGCATTGACGGCTATCAGCTGGAACTGACGCCAGAACTGATCTGCGATGCTGACGATCTGGAGTCGCTGCTAAGTGTCGATGCGCTGGTGGTGACGCTGCCGGCCAGCCGCACGGTGGAAGGCGGCGCGCATTATGTGCAGGCGGTACAGCAAATCGTCGACAGCGCGCTGGCGTTCAGTGTTCCGCGCATTGTTTTTACCAGCTCCACCTCGGTGTATGGCAAAGCCAGCGGCGTGATGAAAGAGAACAGCCCGCTGCTGCCGGAAACGGTCGCCGGTCAGACGCTGGTGGAGCTGGAGAACTGGCTACACGCTCTGCCGGGGACCTCGGTGGATATTCTGCGCCTCTCCGGGCTGGTGGGGCCAAATCGTCATCCGGGGCGTTTTCTCGCCGGTAAAACCGATGTCGCCGATGGCGATCAGGGGGTTAATTTAGTGCATCTGGATGATGTGGTGGAAGCCATCGCACTGTTATTGCAGACGCCGAAAGGCGGCCATATCTACAATCTTAGCGCGCCCGGTCATCCGCCACGTAATCAGTTCTATCCGGCCGTCGCCAGTCAGCTGGGCCTGACGCCGCCCACCTTTATCGACGATCAGACAGCCGCCAGCGGCAAAATCATTGACGGTAATAAGATCTGTAGCGAGCTGGGTTTTGAGTACAGCTGGCCGGATCCACAGAAAATGCCGCTGGCTTAATCCGGGTTATTGCAATACGGGCGGCGTTCTCGCCGCCCGTATTGATGGTTATACCCCTAACCGATCGCGCAGCGCATACCATGCTGCGCCCATTACCGTTAACGGGATCTGAAAACGGCGTCCGCCCGGGAAGGGCAGATGCGGCAGGGTGGCGAAAGCATCAAAACGCTCGGCATCGCCGCGCAGGGTTTCGGCAATCAGTTTACCGGCCAGATGGGTGCAGGTGACACCGTGTCCGCTGTCACCCTGCATGTAATAGACATTATTCTCCAGCCGGCCAAACTGTGGCATACGCGACAGCGTCAGCAGGAAATTGCCGCTCCAGCGATAGCTAAAACTGACGCCGCTCAGCTGCGGAAAGGTCTTTAGCAGTTTCGGCCGGATCAGTGCGTCGATATCCTGCGGATCGCGCGCACCGTAAATCACGCCGCCGCCATATAACAGGCGGTTATCGGCAGTCAGGCGGAAGTAGTCGAGCAGATAATTACAGTCTTCGACACAGCGATTATTGGGCAGCAGCGACAGCGCGGTATCGGCGCTAAGCGGTTCGGTGGTAATAATCTGTGAACCACAGGGCATGCTTTTTCTGCCCAGGCGCGGCTCCAGTTGTGGCGCCAGATAGGCGTTACCGGCGAACACCACAAATGTCGCCCTGACATCACCTTTGGCGGTTTTAACCACATTGGGCGAACCATAAAGCACGTTAGTGGCGGCCGAGTGCTCATAAATACGGCCGCCGTGACGGCGAATCGCCTCTGCTTCGCCCAGCGCCAGATTCAGCGGGTGCAGATGACCACCGCGCTCGTCCAGCAGGCCGCCGACATAGCGTTCGCTGGCCACTTCACGCCGCATGCCACTCTGATCCAGCAGGCTGATCTGCTGGTTGCCATAGCTTTCCCATAACGCTTTCTGCGCGCGCAAATGGCCCATCTGGCGGTTATTCAGCGCAGCGAAAATATTGCCAGGACGATAATCACAGTCAATCGCATAGCGGTCGATACGATCACGAATAATATCGGCGCCTTCAAACATCATGCTTCCCAGCATTTTGGCGACGTTAACGCCATAACGCTGCTGGATCACATCAATATCGCGGCTGTAAGAGTTCACTACCTGGCCGCCGTTGCGCCCGCTGGCGCCGTAACCTACGCGCGCGGCCTCCAGCAGCACCACATCGTAACCGGCTTCGGTCAGATACAGCGCCGATGACAGGCCGGTAAAGCCGCCGCCAATAATACAGACATCACACTGGATGCTCTCTTCCAGCTGGGGCCAGTCAGCGTGCGGGTTAGCGGTCGCTGCATAATAGCTTTCCACATGTTTCATACAACCTTCCTGGCACGGTTTAAAAAATATCGTTCTAAAATGTCGCTGGCGTATGCGCACTGACAATGCGACAAGGCTGGGTCGAGTTATTAGTAAAACTGTGCAGGTTACCGGTATTAATCACATAACTTTCACCGGCATGCAGATGATAAACCTGACCACTAATCGCCAGCATAATTTCACCTTCCAGCAGGGTGCCGGTCTCTTCGCCCTGATGGCGAATTTTTTCCCCGGTGGTGGCGCCAGGCTGATAGGTTTCCAGCAGCATTGCCAGCGTACGTTCGGCATTGCCGTTATGGATCAGCTTCAGTGACACCCCCTGGCTGCCGATATCGATCAGTTCAGACGGCTGGATCACCACTTTCGGTTCTTCGGCGATCACCGGCTCGGAGAAAAACTCCGACAGCGATAAACCATAAACTTTTAATAACTTCTGTAAGGTACTGACTGCCGGACTGACCTTGTCCTGTTCAATGGTGCTGATAGCACTGTGCGTCAGTCCCGACAGTTCGGCGACGCGCCGCTGTGACAATCCCATCTGCTGCCGGAGTTGCGATAAACGCCGTCCGGGCGCCAGAGTGGCTTCGCTCATAGCCGTGATTCCTTTTGATACCTGTTGCAGGCGTTGATAAAGCCATCGAACAACAGGCGTGACTGCGCCGATGCATCGCAATGCCATTCGGGGTGCCACTGCACGGCGAAAGCAAAAGGATGTTGTTGCAGACTGACCGCTTCGATCAGCCCATCGGCGGCGCGCGCCTCGATGCGGAGTTGCGGACCTAAACTGCGAATACCTTGTTGATGCAGCGAGTTCACCCATAACGTTTTGCTGCCATTAACTAATCCTGACAGCAGGCCATCGGGTTCAACCCATACCTGGTGGGCGTCAGCATACTGCTCGTCAAGTGACAGCGATTCATCTTCGCGGTGTTCCTGAAAACCGGGTTGCAGGTGTAACTGACGATGTAACGCACCGCCGGTAGCGACCACCAGTTCCTGCAAGCCGCGGCAGATGGCCATAATCGGCATCTGGCGGACAATCGCCTGCGTAATTAAAGCAAACGCCAGCTGGTCGCGGCCTGGATCAGCATAACTCTCGCTACCTTCTTCGCCATAGTGCCATGGCTCGATATTGCTCGGACTGCCGGTAAGCAAAATGCCGTCCAGCGCAGCCATAGCGTTTTCCAATAGATCGGGCTGGCTGATCAGATTGTGGGGCAGGCCAAGCGGCACGCCACCGGCAAGCGCCACGGCGTCAAGATACTTGTTATGCACCATCTGGGTGGGGTGGCCATCTTTATCGATCTGGCACATTACTACGCCAATCAACGGCTTGTTAAAAATAATGCCCATCTCATCCTCGCTACGCTGTCAAAAATATTAACCGGCAAGGCGCTCATGGCGCGAAACTGTGCAATATATTTTCAATCTAGCAATCGCTTGTTCATTATTCAAACTGAAATGTAACATTTGCACACTTTTTGTGTTGGAGCTATGTTAGAAATGTGGCTGTTATTTTGAGCATCACGCACAACCGATAAATTACAGGTCAACGGCGGGTGAATTATGACGAATCTGGTGGAAGTAGAAGACTTCACGAGACACAGTGAAGGGCAACGAACCAGCGCGTTCCAGCATGAGGTCAAGGCCTATCTGGAACGCCATCCTGAAACGCAGTATGTCGATATTCTTCTTAATGATCTTAATGGTGTCTTTCGCGGTAAGCGCATACCCTTCGCCAGTCTGGCAAAAGTTGAAAAAGGTTGTTATTTCCCGGCGTCAGTTTTCGCCATGGATATCCTCGGTAATACCGTAGAAGAAGCCGGTTTAGGCCAGGCGCTGGGTGAACCCGATAATATTTGTATTCCGGTTTCCGGCACACTTATCCCTTCTGCTTCCGACCCCAGACATCTTGCGCAGGTGCTGCTGACCATGCGTAATCAAGATGGCACTCCCTTTGACGTTGAACCCCGAAATGTCCTCAATCACCTCTGGCAGCAACTGCGCAATCGAGGTCTGTTTCCGGTGGTAGCGGTAGAGCTGGAGTTCTATCTGGTCGATAAACAGCGTGACGCCGAAGGCTATATTCAGCCGCCGTGCGCGCCGGGTAGCGACGAACGTAATATGCAAAGCCAGGTCTACTCCGTCGATAATCTTGACCATTTCTCTGAGGTGCTGAGTGATATTGATGAACTGGCGCGTTTGCAGGGCATTCCTGCCGACGGCGCGCTGGCGGAAGCCTCGCCGGGCCAGTTTGAGATTAACCTGCATCATACGCGTAATGTGCTAAGCGCCTGCGATCACGCAATCCAGCTGAAACGGCTGGTGCGTCAGGTGGCAGAAAATCATGGCATGAACGCCACTTTTATGGCTAAACCTTACGAAGAGTATGCGGGCAGCGGAATGCATGTGCATATCAGCATGCTGGATGCCGCCGACCAGAATGCTTTTGCCACCGATGATGGCAGTGACTCGCCGCTGCTGAAACGTACCCTTGCGGGCATGATTGATCTGATGCCCGCCTCAATGGCGCTGCTGGCGCCAAACGTTAATGCTTACCGCCGTTTTCTGCCTGATGCCTTTGTGCCATTGCAGGCTTCGTGGGGACATAATAATCGTACCGTGGCGTTGCGCATTCCCTGTGGCGATATCGACAATCACCGTATTGAATATCGCGTTGCCGGCGCTGATGCCAACCCTTATCTGGTGGTAGCGGCGATTCTGGCCGGGATGCTGCACGGCATGGATAACCCGCTACCGTTGCCACATGCCGTCACCGGTAATGGTCATGAGGCTGAAGGTAATCCACTGCCGATCCGCCAGAGCGACGCGCTGTATGAGTTTGAGCAGAGCGCGGCGTTACAGAAACTGCTGGGTGAACGATTTGGTTTTGTCTGGCACAGCTGTAAGCATCATGAGCTGATGCATTTCGAGCGGTTGATCACCGCGACGGAAATCGACTGGATGTTAAAAAACGCCTGATGTGATGGTTGGTTAACAAAGAAATTGTTACTGAAGGTCTCAACATCTTGTCATCCTCCCTCCGGATAGTGCAGAATATGCGCCCTGCAAAACAGCAACCCTAACCGACGCTTATCGCGCCGGTTATTTTTTTGCAATCAACCAAACCAGTACTTACAGGGGCCGGATCCGTTTCCGGATAGAGATACCTATACGCTTTTAGCACGTATAAACGTGATTTTTGAGGAAAAGAAAGATGGGGCAACACCTTAACTTTGCACCGGTTCCCGCCGGTATTCGCCAACGTGATGACTACGGCGCCGCTGCAGCAGCTCTTTCACCTGCCTGCTCCACTGTTTCCCCTCTGAAGAGTCTCTCTCGCACCTCGCGAAGTTTCCCTGTGGTTCAACCCAGAAAGGTTGGCGCTATGGGGAGGCTGAATCATGTCGCTTGATAACGTTACCTCTGCGCCACAGCCGCGCGCGCACCTGAAAAAAACACTGACGCTAATGCCTGTTGTAATGATGGGTCTGGCTTATATGCAGCCGATGACGCTGTTCGATACCTTTGGCATTGTTTCAGGTCTTACCGATGGCCATGTCGCCACCGCTTATGCTTTTGCGCTGATTGCGATTCTGTTTACCGCGTTAAGCTACGGTAAGCTGGTACGCCGCTTCCCCTCGGCGGGATCCGCTTATACCTACGCACAGAAAGCGATCAGCCCGCACGTCGGCTTTATGGTCGGCTGGTCATCGCTGCTTGATTATCTGTTTATGCCGATGATCAATATTCTGCTGGCAAAAATTTATTTCGAAGCGCTGGTGCCCGGCATTCCTTCATGGATCTTTGTCGTGCTGCTGGTGGGCTTTATGACCATCTCGAACCTGAAAGGCATTAAAACCGTTGCTAACTTTAACAGCGTGATTGTGGTGCTGCAGGTGGCGGTGATGGTGGCGATTATGGGCATGGTGGTTTACGGTGTCGCCCATGGCGAAGGGGCAGGGACGCTGGTCAGCAGCCGTCCGTTCTGGTCTGAAAATGCCCATGTGGTGCCGATGATTACCGGCGCAACCATTCTTTGCTTCTCGTTCCTAGGTTTTGATGGCATCAGCTCGCTGTCCGAAGAGACCAAAGATGCAGGCCGGGTGATCCCAAAAGCGATCTTCCTGACCGCGCTGATTGGTGGCGTGATCTTTATTCTGGTCTCCTATTTCCTGCAGCTCTACTTCCCGGATATCAGCCGTTTTAAAGATCCGGACGCATCGCAGCCTGAGATTATGCTGTATGTGGCAGGCAAAGCCTTCCAGTTTGGCATTCTGATCTTCTCCTGCGTGACCGTACTGGCTTCCGGTATGGCGGCTCATGCTGGCGTATCGCGTCTGATGTATGTGATGGGCCGTGATGGTGTCTTCCCGGAGCGTTTCTTTGGTTACATTCATCCAAAATGGCGCACCCCGGCGCTGAACGTGCTGCTGGTGGGCGTGATTGCGCTCTCTTCGGTGACCTTTGATCTGGTAACCGCCACCGCGCTGATTAACTTTGGCGCACTGGTGGCGTTTACCTTTGTTAACCTGTCGGTAATTTCGCAGTTCTGGATCCGTGAAGGTCGCAATAAGACGCTGAAAGATAATTTCAACTTCCTGCTGTTGCCGCTGTTGGGCGCGATGACGGTAGGGGCGTTATGGATTAACCTGGAAGAGAGTTCGATGATTCTCGGCCTGGTGTGGGGGGCGATTGGTCTGACTTACCTGGCGTTTGTCACCCGCGTGTTCCGTAATCCGGTGCCACAGTGCAGTGAAGATTTGATGTAATCTGATATCAAAAGTAAGGGCGGCTTAAATAGCCGCCTTTTTTATTCAGGAAACCAGCTCGCGGGCATAATCAAACAACGCTTTCAGCTGCGCTATTTTGTCACTATCCCCTTCATATAAGTTAGCCAGCGACTCCAGCTCCTGTACATAACTCTGTACCCGTTCCGGGTTCAGCGCTTCGCGACGATGTTGCAGCCAGCGCTGCTGCTCGGCGTCATCAAGGGTGCCGGGGAAGTTGCGTGCGCGATAGCGGAACAGCAGTTTCTCAATCCGTTTATCGTTAAAGGTCAAATCCAGCGCCGGTAAGTTGGCTGGCTCGGTTTGCAGAATAATATTCATCGCCGATTTATCAGCATCACTAAAGAAGCCATCATACAGCTGCGCATCAACATCATCCGCGGCGACAAAAGGTTCGGCTTCGGCAAACAGCGTCACCACTTTTTCGCGAATTTCCGCATGCTGACGCAGCAGGGCGAGATTATCCAGGCAGCGCTGGCGGTCGATACCGATGCGCTGCGCATCTTCCGGGCGCAGAGTATTGGCGGGCGCCAGTACCGGGCATTTATTGATATGCACCAGCTTAACCGGCACCGCAGCGGCATCGCCCAGCTGGTCACGCCGTGTATACAGACGCTCGCGCAGGGCATCGGCATCCAGCTCCAGCAGCGGTGTCATATCCCCGGCCAGATCGCAGGTAATCAGCGCATTACGGTTATCCGGATGCCAGGCGAGCGGGGCAATCCAGCTGGTATTGCCACGAAACGCGCCAAACATGCCGGAAATATGCACCAGCGGCTTCATCTGCGGGATATCGATCAGCGGGGTAAGTTTCTGCTTAGTGCGATGGGTTAACAGATAGTCATACAGCCTGGGCTGCTGCTCTTTTACCAGCTTTGCCATGGCGATGGTGGCATAGACATCGGACATCGCATCGTGGGCATTGGCATGTTCGACGCCATTGGCTTTGGTCAGATGTTCCAGACGGAAACTCGGCATGCCATCGTCGTTTTCTGGCCAGTTGATCCCTTGCGGGCGCAGCGCATAGCAGGCGCGCATCACATCCAGCAAATCCCAGCGGCTATTGCCATTTTGCCAGCTCCAGGCGTAGGGGTCGTAGAAGTTACGATAAAAAATATTGCGTGTCACTTCGTCATCAAAGCGCACATTGTTGTAGCCCACTACGCAGGTGTTGGCTTCACTAAACAGCGTATGAATACGCCGTGCAAACTCAGCTTCACTGACGCCACGCGCCTTCGCCTGTTGCGGGGTGATACCGGTGATCATTACCGCCTCCGGCTGCGGCAGATAGTCATCTGCTGGCTGGCAGTAAAAGACTTCCGGCTCACCGATGATATTGAAATCCATATCGGTTCGCACACCGGCAAACTGCGCCGGACGATCCAGAGACGGGCTTTTGCCAAAGGTCTCGTAGTCGTGAAAGAGGAAGGTGGGCTGTTTAGCTTCGTTTTTCACTGTTTTTATCTGTCCATTTATGTTGTTTAACTTTATGAAAACGCAGTCATTATAGTTCACTTCAGTGCATGTAATATCGCGTGCATAATATTATTATGGCTTTCAGTGACACTAAAATCCGCTTGTTACATGGTAAACCAAATTCAGAAAGTCCAGAAGCAACAGATGCTGATGACTGTTCCACAAGGCAAACGGGCAGACTTGAGTGAATTAGAAGATCCTGTTCTTAACGATATCTGACCAGGCTCGAAATTTTTTAACTTAATATTTTTTTAACTATTTTATTGCATAAATTAGTGACGCAAAAACCTATAACTAGAGAAATTATAATTGAAGTTATAAACGCAATAGGTACAGCTATAGGGTTATTGATGTTGTTAAATGATTGTGAAATATAAAAAATAACCTTATGATGAACCAAGAAAGTCGCGAAAGAGTATTTTGCTATAAAACTTATCACTCTTGCAATGTTTCTATCAATAAGTAAATGATTACCGAGGTAAGCAAGTAATATAAACAAAAGACATGGGTAAATGAACGATTTAACTAGCGGTTCAAGAATAAATAAACTTGTAAATCCTGTTATGAATAATATTGCATTTATCTGGTTGTTTTTTGATAGTGAATAATAACAATAATTCATCCCGAATATCATTAAATTAGCCTGAAATATCGGATTTGTCCATTTTTTCAATGTGAATAATTCAGTATAATAGTAATTTGTAATGATGCTAATAGTTAATACTGATATCGTAAGGAGTAGTGGGTTTATTTTTATAAGGAATAACATTAATGGGAATAATATATAAAGTATGATTATCATCCCTAAAAACCATTCACCTACCATATAATAAGTTGGGATTATTTGGTTTATCAGTCCATCCAGCCCGATGAATGAAAATATTAAAGTCCAGGCTTGTGCGTTATTCGGCAGATGACCATAATAAATGTACCCGGATAAGGCAGCCAGGGAATAACTCAACCAAAATGAAGGGTATATAGATAAGAACCTTTTTAAATAGAAGTCACCCGGGTTAAAATTCGGGTTGTTAAGGTTGCTGTTCATTAGGGAGAAACCAGACACTATCACGAAAACACCAACGGCAATTGAACCCAAGTCTGTAGATTTATCAAAGGTTGAAACAAGGTCTATTTTTTTCTCACCTTTAACTATAGAGATCTGAATGAAAAAATGAAATATTATAACCATTATCAGAGATATGGCTCTAATAAAATCTATATAGAACAGACGATTCTTATTCATTAAATACCATGCCAGATAAATGAACAGTTGTTTCTACATTATGCTATTATGAACACTTTATATCAATTAATTAATCAATGAAATTCCAACTTTATCTTAAGCTGCCCGCTAGCAGTATTTGGGAAAAGCCCATTTTACCGATAATGTAGGGTAAAATCTGTTTGCGGCAGGCTGGAGGGCGATATTTTCTGGCTTGCACTGGACTTTTGTTAACTGGGATCGATTATAATATGAGATGCAGAGTTGCAGAGTTGCAGAGTTGCAGAGTTGCAGAGTTGCAGAGTTGCAGAGTTGTTGAGAGATGAGATAATGGCTTGTATAAGCTATTATATTCATATAAGCACCGTCAGATTGCAGGCAGTGCTTTTATGATAGCAGTGAGAGTTCAACCCTTTGGTAACTCTTGCACCAGCGCAGTGGCTGACTCGATAATGCAGGTCGGTTGATATTCCGTTAAGGAATTCCTGGTCATAAAGCCACTTAGCACTGCACATGTCCGGATACCTAATGCGCGTCCGACCTGAATGTCTTTACCGGTATCGCCAATCATCCAGTCGTGGCTTGCCAGGTTAGCGATATGTTCACTGATCAATGATTCCTTACTGTGCTTCTGTTCGGTAACCATTATTTCATCGAAATATTGCAGTAAATTAAGGCTGGTCAGTTGTTTTAGTACAGGATCACGCAGTTGCCGGGCGGTACATACATGGAGATTAGCCGCAAGCTTTAGTTTCTCCAGCGCCTTGTGCATGCCGCTGAAGTTAAGATCCAAAGCGAGCATTTCGGGGCTTTCAATAAGGCTCATCCATTGCCTGGAAAACCCGGCAATCTCGTCTTCACCGTATCCAAACTCACGCGATAGAATAGCCTCGTGCGAAAGTCTGGCATACTTAAAATCCCAGTATTGTTGATATGTCAGCTTCGAAGCCGGAACCAGTTGCTGAAAAAGAGTATACAACCGCGGCTTTGAATCGATCAGCGTTCCGTCCAGATCAAATATAATATTCATTTTAGATTTTCAAAATAAGCAAACTCTGTGCTTAATCCAGTTGTAAAATCAGTCTCAGCTGGCAGTAAGTATTTTTTTAGTTTCTCGTTGTCAAAAACGAGATCCCGTTTTACGCCGTTAAAATCTTTCGCAATTACTTCAACCGATCTGCCACTTAACAGTATGAGTTTATCAAGTACCTCTTTAATCGACACGGCATGACCACCAACAAGGTTGATTACTCCTGCATTCTCATCCAGATTTACGCTAGCCAAAATCGCCTTGATGACATCGTCGATATAGATAAAGCTTCTTAACTCTGAGCCATCACCATACAGTTCGACCCCTCCACCATTAACGATGCTTTTAATGGTTTTGGGCATAAACTTGGCAAATTTTTCCTCACCGGGACCGTAGACATGACCAACTCGTAGAATCTGGCTTGAAATGCCTTTTTGCGCCGCGAAAATGGAAACCAACTGCTCACAGTATAGCTTTGACCAGCCATATAACGTCGCAGGTTGTGTTGGCGTGAGTTCAGAAATTTTTGGTTCTGCGGAATATACATCGACAGTGCTGGTAAAGACGACTTTTTTAAGATTGTTAAAGGGTAACTTCAACAATTGCTCAGTAAAGAAAATATTCTCATTACAGGCACTGATGGCGTTCGCTTCGCCACCATTTTTAGGGATAAAAGCACCAATATGAAGGATGGTTTCAATTGTCTCGAGTAGTGTTATATCAGGCGCACTCAACCCAAAATCAACTAATTCTCTCTGATAAACAATGCTGGTACATTTGGTGTTTTTCTGTGAACTGAAGGCGACAACATTTCCGTCGCCCCACGCCGCGATTGCAGCATCAAGCAGTTTTCCACCAATAAAACCCGATGCTCCAGTAATTAATACTTTCATAGGAAAGTAATCTCGTTTTGGATACCTTCTGATGTGGTCAGTTTAGGTGGGGTATCCATACCACGCAGCCACATCAAACCATCAGGCAGAGGGTTCACCCTGGTCTTAAGCTCCGGGAACTCGCCGTACAGTGCAATATCTTTGAAAATCTCAGGCATATTCAAACCTGCTTCTGCGAAGAATTGCACAGTGGTAAAGAAGCGTGAAATATTGATTTCAGTCGGGTTTGGCACACCATTGCGATCATAGGCCATATCTACCCCAAAAATACCATGCGGCTTTTTATCTACGGCTTTTACGCAATTGGTGGCGATCTCAGTAGCCAGATCGTTAGTGCATGTCACACCGACTTTTGTTACGCCGGTAACGCCAGAGATACTTCTGTTGCCATGAGTCCAGCTGCTACGTTCGCGTGACTGCGCTACGACGAGATTACCTTCATGCCAGATTGAGAGCCAGGTGATAGTTTGCGACTCTAACATTTCGGCCGCTACAAAATCACCCCAACCCTTATAGTGATCAATCCATGCCTTAGCGAGAGAGAAGTCTGCTGTCGGGATAGAACCCTTACCACCGCCGCCGATTGAGGATGCACGAAGCCAAATTTTCCCATCGCCGTGGCCTAACGTGCTAAACGCTTCGCGCAGATCATTCTCGTCATTAATCATAATATTACGAGGAACCGGGATGCCAGCATCCTTAAACGCTGTATACGATTTATGTTTATGTACGCAGGTGTCAATGACGTCATGATCAGGCATATACAGTTTTGTGCCTGTTGCGAGAATATCTTCACGAATAAGAGAGGCATGGTAAATCTCCAGATCATTCTGAAAGTGCAATAAATCTGGCTTTTCTGCATTAAGGATTTGAATTAGCTTATCTTTATACTCAGGAGTGTTTGCATAGGGAATATAAAATTTCTTGCTCGCTTTTGATAACGCGAGATCGGTAGGTTCTGAACCCATGCCGATAACAGTTTCATCTTTACGACCCATTAAGAGAGAGTTGATGACACCTTCAGAAGGCGCGCCACCGGCTCCTGCGATAAGTATTTTAGACATGCTGGGCTCCAAATTATGAAGTAAAAATTCACACTGTGCGAAAACGTAGATACTCTATCAAGATAGGGTAACATGATGTTGTGTATAGACATATAGATTACTACAGGTTGCGCAAGTCAGCTGTTTGTTGTAAGCACAATTACTAATAATGCATTTTTTCGCACGAATAAAAGGGTTAATTTCTTATTCGCTGATTGTAACATTTCCTTAAACTTCCCCGCTGAATCAATTCAGCCTTTCCCCCGCTAAACAGTTCGCAAGCAAATCAATAACTGTTACAATGATCACGTTTTTCTGCAACATCTCATTTTCGTTTGCATTGAAGGCCCTTGTCGCACCGCGGTCGGTGACCCGGAGCAGATGCCAGTGGGTTGAAAACCAGGCAAATTAAGCAACTGCCTTTATACTTTTGGCAGCGGCGATACGCCGTGGCTGCTCAGTGCTGTGTTGATGAAGAGCGGGTGACTTCTCTCCGGGTTTTTGTCCTGAGAAGAATTGTTGAAGTGTTAACTCTAAAAATGAATCATTCCAGTGAACAATAAAACCTCTGCTTTTATTCTGACTCCGCTGTTTCTGTTACAACCCTTTTCTGTCAGCTATGCGCAGTCTTCTGCCACCTCCGCCAGCGAACCCGCCGGTTCGCAGGGCTCTTCTCTGATCGTTATTAAACAGCGCACTGGCTTATCCGAGCTGGACACTCCGGCCGCTGTCAGCGTGATTGACGGCCAGGATCTGCGTAACAGCACCGCGCAGGTCAACCTGTCGGAAAGCCTTGGCAGCGTGCCAGGCCTGCAAATTCAGAACCGCCAGAACTATGCGCAGGATTTGCAACTGTCAGTACGCGGCTTCGGTAGCCGTTCGATGTATGGCGTGCGTGGGGTGCGTATCTATGTTGATGGTATTCCGGCCACCATGCCGGATGGCCAGGGGCAGACCTCCAATATCGATATTAACTCTGTCGACAAGGTCGAAGTGCTGCGCGGACCTTACTCTGCACTGTACGGCAACGCTTCCGGCGGCGTGGTGAATATCGATACTGAAACCGGCACCCAGCCAACCACCTTGCAGGCCGGTACGTATTACGGCAGCTACGGCAGTGTTCGCAACAGTGTTAAAGCTACCGGTGCCACCGGCGACGGCAGCCATGCTGGCGACGTTAATTATGCGATTTCCGGCTCGCGCTTTACCACCCATGGCTATCGCGACCATAGCGGCACGCAGAAGAGCCTCGGCAACGGTAAGTTTGGCGTGCGCCTTGATGATGTCAGCACCCTGACGCTGCTGTTTAACAGCGTCTCGGTTGACGCTAACGATCCCGGTGGATTGTCAGAGTCCGAATGGAAAGATAACCCGCGTCAGTCGCCGCGCGGCGATCAGTACAATACCCGTAAATCCCTCGATCAAACGCAGGTTGGTCTGCGCTATCAGCGTCAGATAAGCGAAAACGACGAGCTGACGATGATGGCGTGGCACGGCGAGCGTCATACCACTCAGTATCAGTCGATCCCGATGTCGCCTCAGTTAAACCCAGGCCATGCGGGCGGGGTGATTGTGCTGGAAAGAAAATATCAGGGGATCGATACGCGCTGGAAGCATCAGGACAGTATCGGTTCAGTGCCGTTCAGCCTGACCGGCGGCATTGATTACGAAACCATGACTGAACGTCGTCAGGGTTTCGAGAACTATAATCTGAACAACGGCGTGGTGGAGTATGGTGAGAAGGGCGCGCAGCGTCGTAACGAAAAGAACCAGATGTGGAATCTCGATCCCTATCTGCAAACCAGCTGGAATCTGACTTCACAGTGGACGCTGGATGCCGGTGTGCGTTACAGCACAGTGAATTTCGACTCCAAAGATTATTACATCACCAATGGCAATGGCGACGACAGCGGCAGCGCTCGCTATCACAAACTGCTGCCAATGGGGTCGATTAACTATGCGGCGACACCCGCCTGGAATCTCTACTTCTCGGCAGGACGCGGTTTCGAAACGCCAACCATTAATGAGCTTTCTTACCGTTCCGATGGTCAGACCGGCCTGAATACCGGATTGCAGCCTGCCACCAGCGATACTTTTGAGCTGGGCAGCAAAAACCGTGTCGGCAATGGCCTGATCACCGCAGCATTGTTTCAGACCAATACCGACAATGAACTGATTGTCGCGGAGAGCAGCGGTGGGCGCGCCAGCTATACCAATGCCGGTAAAACCCGTCGTCGCGGCATTGAGCTGGGCGTCGATCAACAGTTTGGCATGGACTGGCGCATGAAGATGGCGTGGACGCTGCTGGATGCCACTTTCCGTAATGAAACCTGTGGCGTCAGCTGTACCCCGTCCGGCAACCGTCTGCCAGGTATTGCGCGCAATATGGGCTACGCTTCGCTGGAGTGGGCGCCGGAAGCGGGCTGGCACGCCGGTGCGGATATCCGTTATATGAGCGATATTCAGGTTAACGATGAAAACAGCGCGCAGGCGCCGTCTTATACCGTTGCCAGCCTGAACAGCGGCTATCGTTTTAACTGGAGCAGCTGGTCGCTCGATCTGTTTGGCCGGGTAGATAACCTGTTTGACCGCCAGTATGTCGGTTCAGTAATCGTCAATGAAGGCAATGGCCGTTACTTTGAACCGGCGCCGGGACGCAACTGGGGCGGCGGCGCGACGCTGACTTACAGCTTTGAATAATTTACCCGTCATACTTCAAGCCGCATCTTTGTTGGCTGCGTTCACTCACCCGAATCACGTAGTTAACTACGCTCATCGGGATTCGTTCGCTTGCCGCCTTGATGCGAGTTGAATTATTTAGGGTAAAAGCGGCTGATACGCCGCTAACAGAATCCAGCAAGCCGATCGCGTTTTGTGATCGGTGCGAAACGCCCGGATGGATAATCAGACACAAACCGGGCGTTTTTGAAGATTTAGCTTAATCTCTAAATCGACGATGTTAAATTTTGGTAAGGTAAAAATATGAAAAATGGAACTTCGTTATCACGAGTTCTGCTGATACTCACGGTGCTGTTTGCAGCCCTGAGTGGTGTGTACTTGTTAGTCGGTGGTATCTGGCTGGCGAAACTGGGCGGCTCACTGTATTACATCGTGGCTGGTCTGGTGATGCTAATCACTGCCTGGTTGCTGTTCCGCCGTCGTACCGTCGCGCTGCTGCTCTACGCGATTTTCCTGCTCTGCACCACCGTCTGGTCATTGTGGGAAGTCGGTTCTGATTTCTGGGCGCTGACGCCGCGTCTGGACGTTACCTTCTTCTTCGGCTTGTGGATTGTATTACCGCTGATCTGGCGCGGTCTGCCGTCTGGCGGCAAGCTGGCGCGTGGCGCGCTGGCGGCATCGCTGCTGTTTACGGTAATTGTTCTGGCTTACTCCGTGTTCAACGATCCGCAAGAGATCAATGGCACTCTGACGTCAGATCAGACCGCGGCGATTGAGAAGAATGCACAGGGTATTCCTGACGGTGACTGGCCAGCCTATGGTCGCACCCAGGAAGGGACGCGTTATTCGCCACTGAACCAGATTAACGATAAAAATGTCGGTGAGCTGAAAGAGGCATGGACCTTCCGCACTGGCGATCTGAAAACCGCTAACGATCCGGGTGAAATCACCGACGAAGTGACGCCGATTAAAATCCGCGATTCCCTCTATCTCTGTACCCCGCACCAGAAGCTGATTGCGCTGGATGCTGCCAGTGGTAAAGAGAAATGGCGCTTTGATCCGCAGCTGAAAACCAATCCAACCTTCCAGCATGTGACCTGCCGTGGCGTTTCTTATCATGAAACGCCGGCTGTCGCTGAGGCGCAAGCCGCAGGCACGCAACCGGCACTTTGCGCGCGTCGCATTATCCTGCCGGTCAATGATGGCCATTTGTATGCGCTGGATGCGGAAACCGGTGCACGCTGTGCAGAGTTTGGTGATAACGGCGATGTGAATCTGCAAGCCAATATGCCAAATGCCCGCGCAGGCGCTTATGAGCCGACGTCACCGCCAGTAATCACCGACAAGGTGATTGTGATTGCCGGTGCGGTAACGGATAACTACTCAACGCGTGAGCCGTCAGGCGTGATCCGTGGCTTTGATGTTAACAGTGGCAAACTGCTGTGGGCCTTCGATACCGGCGCGAAAGATCCGAATAAAGTGCCGGGAGTGGATGAGCACTATACGCCGAACTCACCAAACTCGTGGGCGCCAGCTGCGTATGACGCGAAGCTGGATATCGTCTACCTGCCAATTGGTGTCGCGACCCCTGATATCTGGGGCGGCAACCGTACGCCGGAGATGGAGCGTTATGCTACCGGTCTGCTGGCGCTGAACGCTACTACCGGCAAACTGGCATGGTTCTACCAGACCGTTCACCACGATCTGTGGGATATGGATGTTCCGGCTCAGCCGACGCTGGCGGATATCGATGATAAAAACGGTAACAAGGTTCCGGTCGTCTATGTGCCGACCAAAACCGGCGATATCTTTGTGCTCGATCGTCGCGACGGTAAACCTGTCACGCCAGCGCCGGAAATGCAGGTGCCGCAGGGACCCGCTAAAGGCGACCGCCTGTCACCAACCCAGCCTTACTCTGAGCTCTCTTTCCGTCCGAAAGCGCATCTGCAGGGTAAAGATATGTGGGGCGCGACCATCTACGATCAGCTGATCTGTCGTGTGATGTTCCACAGCCTGCGTTATGAAGGTCCGTTTACACCGCCTTCAGAGCAGGGGACGCTGGTATTCCCGGGTAACCTCGGTATGTTCGAATGGGGTGGCATCTCTGTAGATACCAACCGTCAGCTGGCAATCGCTAACCCGATGGCGCTGCCGTTTGTATCAAAACTGATCCCACGTGGTCCGGGCAATCCTATGGAGCCTGATGAGAACGATAAAGGCGGCACCGGTACTGAATCCGGCGTTCAGCCGCAGTACGGCGTGCCTTACGGCGTGACGCTGAATCCGTTCCTGTCGCCGCTTGGCTTCCCATGTAAGCAACCGTCATGGGGCTATATCTCCGCGGTAGATCTGAAAACCAACGATATCGTGTGGAAAAAACGCATCGGTACCGTACGTGACAGCTCTCCGGTGCCATTACCATTTAAGATGGGCATGCCGATGCTGGGTGCGCCAATGACCACCGCAGGCAACGTGTTCTTTATCGGCGCAACAGCGGATAACTATCTGCGCGCCTTTAACGTCTCTGACGGTAAACAACTGTGGGAAGCACGTCTGCCGGCAGGTGGACAGGCGACGCCAATGACCTATGAAGTGAACGGTAAGCAATATGTTCTGATTGCTGCCGGTGGTCATGGTTCATTTGGCACTAAGCTGGGCGACTATATTGTGGCTTATGCACTGCCTGACCAGAAATAACTGACAGGCTGTAACCTTAAACGCCCGATTTTATCGGGCGTTTTTTTTCGTCTGTTGATCACCGCCAGGTGATTTTTGGAAGCGAATAGCGTCATTCTGCGTTATTAACCCGTTGCTGCCTGCGTGCGCAAACAGCAACTGGGTATTTTCGAAACAGCTTGCTGATATATATCCCGTTATCAGGAGTGATTATGTATCCCGTTGCTTCTGCCAGTCATGGCTCTGTTAGCAGAAACAGTTCCTCCGTCAGTCCACCTGTTGTGGTCTCTTCACCCCCCCCTGCGGCCCCGTCGGGAAACTATTTGTCAACGTTAAGCGCGGAACGCTATGGGGCAATAATCAATGATTTAGGTCATAACGGATTATGGAACACGGAGGTAATGGAGCTGACGCCTTTTATTGCGCTGAATCTCCCCGGCTGGGAACAGGTTGCGCTGCGCATTGAAGACGAGGAGAGTCGCTGCGTGCTGTTTTTACCGGCGATGCGGGAGCAAGCCAATATGCTGATTGTAATGCGTCAGCAGCAAAATCAGCGCGGTCAGTTATTTTATCAGCCGCTGGTGGGGCAACGTTTTGAGGAGGTCACGACCGGTGAGTATGGCGACCACTTTTTAGCCGCGCTCTATGCGGCAAATTTTGATCTGCTGCCTGGTCAGTTAGGAAGCCATGAAGTGGGCGGCTTTCGGCAGCAGCTGCTGTATACCCTGGAACATAATCAACATTGTCGTGATTTTATCGAACGACACTTTTACCACTGGGCGCCAGCAGCGCCGGTTGCCACGCCACCTTATCGCGGCAATAACGACGATTTTGAGCATTATCTCTCCACCATCGGTTTTTCGATTATCGCGCGCGGTGAGGATGTTTATCGTCAGCTGCCGCAAATCCGTGAAGCGCTGGTGCTGTTTGATAACAGTTTGCTCTACACCCTGAACCATAGCGCGCAAAATACCTCACGTCTGGCGGGGATCCTTGCGCGACGACTGGGGATCCGCCCGAATCAGGTCACACCTGCGATGCTGGAAAAGGCCCGTACGCGTCTCGTCAGTTATCATCGCCTTACCCAGCGCTATCTGCAGCAGGACGCCAGCCAGTTTTTGCTCTCGCGGCCAAATAGCCAGCGCCGGGGGGTTAGCGCGCAGGCGTTTCCCTGTGACAGCCAAAACCGTATCGTGTTTACCACGATTAATCATGAGGCCGTATTTCTGGAGATATTGCAGGTGGTGCCCCATGAAATCAGTCATATGTTGCCGGACGACAGGGAGTCGACTAATGACTACTGGTATGATTTTAGCTATGGCACGCCTGAGGAGCTGCGGCGCACAACCGCAGGCATCGCCGCGATGGTAGCAGAGGAGGAAGAGAGCGGATCACTGCAGGGGTTTACCGAACTGATACTGGCGAAAATTTGTGATGACCTGATGATGAACACCGGGTCGCCAGCGGGGATGCGCAGGACGCAGTTTCTGGAAATGCTGGAGCGTATAAGAGGCGCGGCGCTGGACGATGATCGATGGCAGCAATTTCTGCGCTACGCACAGCAATATTATCCGGTATCGGCGGAGTGGTTAAACACGCTGCGCCTGGAGATTTATACCAATCGTGTCTGGAGTCAGCTTGCGCTGGTCAGCGGCCTGAATCCAACCAGCCCTGCGGGTTTACTGGCGGGTATTCATGCCGATAAAGAGCTGTTATTACAGGTTATTCTGCAAAATGCCGACTCGCTGGTCACGCTGGTGATCAGTTACGATGAGCAGCTCTCCAGGCAGTTAGACCGCCAGGGACACCGGTTTATTCGGCCCAATGTCTCGTCAGATAGTTTTGATACGTTATCGGATACCAGCATGACGTCGGAACCCGGCTATACCGCGCTGGCGCATCCCGAGACGCTCACGCCTTACCAGCTGCACTGCGCGCTGGAGGATCTGGCGCAGGCCGCGACCACTCTGGCTGACACCCGGCAGGCTGAAGGCGCTGATATGCTGGCTGTTGGTCGTTTTCTGGCGCGAACAGCAGCGAGAATTGCCACGCGTCTCGGTTATCTGACGGGCCAGCAGTCAGCGCTGCCGCAGATCAGCACCACCCTGTTTCTCACCACCCTGAGAAAAATGTTAGCGGAAAAGCTGATGACGCCAGGGCAGATTCTGAACATTATCCTGCCAGGTTGCCGCTATCAGGGCTGGTCACTGTGCGATGCCGTCGTCAGTCACTTTTGGTGTGGGGGCAAACTACTGGCATGGCAGCAACTGGTCGCGGACTGTTTGAGCCTGCTGCGCTGGCCGGTCCGGCACAGCTATCAGGATGATTTTATCTCCTCTCCCTGCGGGCGGGCGTTTCTGCAAGCGCTGGCCAATCAGCTGCGCGACATTGCCCCTTACAGCGACAGTTACCCGGAGGTGATTAATACCCTGAAGATGATGATCCAGGGCGGTCTGATCCCCTTCAGCTATCAACTGGCGTTCGATATTCGCAGCCTCGTGCCGCTTAGCGTCGACCCCACGCCGCCGCAGGCAGTGATGGATGTCTTCAGCACCCTGAATTATGTCAGAGAGTTCAGACATATCATTAATGAAGAACAGATTCAGCGTCTGCAACTGGCGGATATGCTGGCGGGGCTGGCAACGCAGCATCGCTGGTTTGTCGTCGGGGAAAATGAAGACGGGGAGATGCAATATTTCTTTGATCCGCAGGGCAATGATATCAGCGCGCAACCGCCGCAGCTGGAGAATAACGAACGGGTGCTGGTGGTTCGCGGCAATACGCTTCAGCTGTATCTGCAGACAGCCGAGGGACCGCGCGATCTGGGCAGTAGTCAGTGGCCGTCGGGGGATAATCTTGCGCTGATTGCCGGAGTGCAGCAGCTTACCGGTTATCCGTTAACTAACCCACCGATGATCAATCAGCAATTTCTAAGAGCGATATCGCTCAACATCCCCGCTCAGCCCGCGACGGAAGCCGTTGTGCCAGCTGCAGCAATGTCAGCGACCAGCTGGCTGGCTGGCCCGAATAATACCAGCCAGATTCACAAACATGCTGAGAAAATTCACCGTTATTTAGATAAGTACCTGGAGGAAATGACGGCGGATAACCGGTTTACTCATCGGGGAAGGAAGGGGCCGCTGTACATGATTAAAACATCGGTAAAGGAACTGGCTGCGCGCAAAATAAGTGGCGCTGAAAGGGCTGACTTAAACGCCATCGCCGGATGGATAAAAAAAATTGAAGCGCAACTGCAACAGATAAGCAGCAGTCAGGGGATTGATCTGCGCATGGAGCATTTTAATACGCTGCCCAATGTTTTTCATCAGATGCGACAATGTTCGTCAGGTCTGAGGCGCAGTTACAGGCAGAACCCGCGAGATAAAAAGAACTCGGCTCCCTGCCAGCGCGAAATTAATAAGATTGAGGCACAGAGCGAAAAGGGGATAAGCCTTACGCTTAAAACCAAAGGTAAAATCCATTCAAAGAGCAGTAAGGGCGGAGATGGCGCGCCCGCACGTTATTACGCCCGGATACGTAAGTATGCCGCAGCTGAGCAACGGACAATGGCGGAAAACCGTGCTCCGTCATTTCCGCCAGCGTCAAGTGCTGACTCCTTTGCGGATATGTTGAACCTGGCGTTTGACGGCGCTATTGAGATGATCTCCCGCACGCCATTTTCCGCTGAATTTGCGCAGCAGTGCCTGCAGCGTGATAAAGAAACGGAGCAAGAAAAAAACAGAGAGCGGGCGATGCGTGATGCCAGGGCGCAGGAGTTGATGGCGCAAGTCCAGAGTCAACTGGAGAACTTAAGCTTTGAAGTTCAACAGTGGCTGGCGGGGCGTAATGAGCCGCGGGCAGGGCGTCGCCAGCATCTGGTGTGGCTGACCGATGATCACGGCATCAGTGAGGGCGCGAGTGATGCCACTGGCAGTAACGCGGTTGCTGAACAACCAGCGGCTGAGCAGCAGGCGGCGCAATGTGTCAGCATTGCGCCCGCACCCGTCAGCGAGGCGGGGGCCGTTGCGGTAAGCAGCGGTGTGATGATTAACCGCGGCGGCGGGGGAACGGTGACGCAACTACTGCCGCCCGGCTCGCTGCCACAACGACCACCGCAGGGCAGGCAGTGGACTGCCCCCGTTCCTGCTCAGCCCTTCAATCATCTGCCACACAGTGGAACCAATATCAGGACGATGAGTGAACTGCTAAGCCACGAACCCGCCCCTGAGCCGCAGATAACCGAGGCGATCCTGCGTATCAGCACCCGCCCCCCGGCACGACCTTCATCTGCTCCAGCGCCCGAAACCCCCAGCCCGCAACAGATACGCGACCTTCGTCTGCAGTTTTTTGGCCGCGGAGGTTTCCAGGCGGCGCCGGAACCGGAAATTAACCGCCAGGCACGCATTGCCGAAACGGCCGCAGGACAACATCGACGAATGGTGATGGCTTCCTCACGGGTAAGACTGTTTGATGCGCAAAATAACGCCAAAAAAAATCCGCAACCCTGAGGGCTGCGGATCTTATCGCGTATTCCGCCAGCGTTAGCTGGCGATATCGGAGGCGGCCGGACGCGGCGCCAGCACGCGTTTACCCAGCAGAATGCCTGGCTTCTCAACAAAGCGATACAGCAGGGTGGCAATGGCGTAAGTCAGCGGAATACAGATGGCGCAGACAATGCCGAAACGCAGCGGCGCGCTGACGCCATCCATATGGTAGTCACGCAGCAGCAGGGCGATAGCAGGCACCACAATCAACAGATGCAACAGATAGACCGAGTAAGAGACATCACCCAGCCAGGTGCTGAAGCGGTTGGTCAGAATGGCGCGCGGCAGCGCGATGGCTTTCTGCATCATCGCGCCCGGCCGGTATTGCCATAAAATGGCGGCCATACCGATAATCATCACTGCTTCCATCACAATAGCCAGCTTGCTTAAATCACTGCTAATCACCGCACTCAGCACCGGCGCAATTAATGCCGCCAGCAGATAACCGGGATGTTTTTTCCGCACCGCTTCGGCCAGCAGCATACCCGCCATAAACATATGCAGTTTAATCAGAATCATCGACGGCATGGCAAAGGCTTCATAGTAGCTGGCGAGGGCAAAACGTCCTGCGGCGCACACCGCCATCAGGACCAGCAGCGTCGGGATATAACCGAGACGCAGCGTCAGCAGCATAATAAACGGGAACAGCAGGTAGAACTGCATTTCCAGGCCGATGCTCCAGTCCGGTAATACCGTATTAAAACTGTAACCCGGTAAAAAACCAAAGGTGAAACTGAGATGAGAAACAATATTGCCCAGTGACTGGTCGGCATAACGGGAGGTTTCAGTCGCGGTAGAGGGGAAGAATTGCGCAATGGTATCGCGCATCTCGCCGTACCAGTGACCATTGACCATCGCCACAATCAGCAACAGGTAGTAGAGCGGAGCAATACGGAAGAATCGTCGGATCCAGAATTTCTTAACGGTACTTACGCTATTCCACGGCTCTTTTTGCTGACGTTCAATATAGTTTTTCGCCATCAGATAACCTGACAGCAAGATAAACAGATCGACCCCCATGCTGGGCATCGAAATGATTGGGATGGTGCAGTGAACCAGCAAGCTGACATGTCCCAGCAACACCCATAGCGAAGCGAATCCTCGCAGGCCCTCTAACTCTGTTGACCATCCTCTTGATGTCGACATCTCTACCTCAGAATAATTTACAATCCACAGGTCGAGGGTAGTTGATTAGGAATTCTTAACAATGTTGATGATTCTTAAAAAGAAAATTATCGGATTATCCCTGGGTGTATGAGTACCACTTCAACCTGTTTCTGACGCTTTTCTTACAAAAACAGTGCAGAAGCGGTACGGAAAATTATTCATATTTACTTGCAATTGATTAACGCAATCACAGGATGATTACCGTAAAACATCGCCCTGATTAACGAAATGTTTTTGATTAGAGGATGAACTGTTGAAAAGGCGTCAGCTTGCAAGTTTTAGTCTGTTTTTGGCTTTTGTTTCCCTGGCGCATGCCGATGAGAGTGCGATGCCTTTCCCGTTAACCCCGCCAGCCGTTGATGCGGCCTCCTGGGCGCTGATGGATGCCACCACCGGCCAGATCCTTACCGAGGGCAATGCCGATCAGCGGCGTAATCCTGCCAGCCTGACCAAGCTGATGACCGGCTATGTGGTTGATCGTGCAATTGATAATGGCCATATCACCCGTGACGATATTGTAACAGTGGGTAACGATGCCTGGGGCGCAGGTAATCCGGTATTTAAAGGTTCGTCACTGATGTTTCTGAAACCCGGCGAGAAAGTGACGGTGCGTGACCTCAGCCGCGGGGTAATTATCGATTCTGGTAATGATGCCTGTGTGGCGCTGGCGGATTATGTCGCCGGCAGCGAAGCGGGTTTCGTTAAAATGATGAATGAGTATGTGACTAAACTCGGTCTGACCAATACCCATTTTGAAACCGTACACGGACTCGACGCGCCGGGACAGTTCACCACCGCGCGCGATCTGGCGAAACTTTCCCGGGCGATTATCCAGGGGGAGCCGGATTTCTATCAGATGTACGGCGAGAAATCCCTGACCTGGAACGGCATCACCCAGCAGAATCGTAATGGTCTGCTGTGGGATAAAACCCTGCATGTAGACGGGCTGAAAACCGGTCATACCGAAAGCGCGGGCTTTAATATCATCGCTTCCAGCGTTGAAGGGCAGCGCCGCCTGATTGCGGTTGTGATGGGCGGTAAAAGCACCAAAGGCCGTGAAGAGCAGGCGCGTAAGCTGCTGACCTGGGGCCAGAACAGTTTTGATACCGTACAGCTGTTCCATGCCGGTAAAGCTATCGGCCATGAAACCGTCTGGTACGGTAATCCGCATCAGGTAGACGTTGGTGTCGACAACGATATTTATCTGTCACTGCCGCGCGACCAGGTGAAAAGTATTAAAGCGAAATACGTTATCGACCGCAAAGAGCTGGAAGCGCCGCTGAAAGCCCATGAACAGATTGGCACTATCCAGCTGATGGCGGGTGATAAGCCGATTGCCAGCTATCCGCTGATGACATTGCAGGGCGTCGCCACCGCAGGTATCGTGACCCGTATTGAAGATTA
The DNA here is from genome assembly GCF_017875465.1 of Winslowiella toletana. Lineage (NCBI taxonomy): Bacteria > Pseudomonadati > Pseudomonadota > Gammaproteobacteria > Enterobacterales > Erwiniaceae > Winslowiella > Winslowiella toletana. Next base: position 646,123 of record NZ_JAGGMQ010000001.1, on the reverse strand, counting down.
TCTGAAACTGACATTCTGATGTTCACGGGCGCGTGAACTGCGCGCCCGTATTACCCCTTCCCTGATCCTCTTATCTGATTATTGCCGCCGCGATCGGAGATTGCGCTGTGCGCCATACGCTATTATCGATGGCTAATCAGCCAATATAAGGAGCAAACAGATGAATGTTCAGATTATGCAACTACCGCAGCGTACCATTGCGGGTTATCGCCTGATTGGTCCCTGGCCGCAGACGGCGCCGGCGGGTTTTGAAAAATTATCTCACTGGGTCAAGCAACATCAGATTGTCGGCGGCGACTGGCTGGCGGTTTACTACGATAATCCGGAAGTGGTGCCGGAAGAGGCGCTGCGTATTGATACCGCCATCAGCGTGCCTGATGATTTTGTGCTGCCGTCGCACAGCGATGAAGTGGAGATTCGTCATCTGGCGGCTGGCACTTATGCGGTAGCGCAGGTGCGGGTTGAGGATGGTGATTTTGCCAAACCCTGGCTGGCAATGTTTGCGTGGCTGGCTGGCAGCGATTACCACAAAGCCGATGCTCCCTGTTTCGATCGCTACCTGAATGATGGATCGCTTAGCGGCATCTGGGAATTTGAGATTTGTGTGCCGGTGATTAAATCCTGAACAGCGTGCCGCCAGCCGCAGGAATAGCTGCCAAACCAGTTGATAATCAAAGATTAATGGCCTGTTGGTGTAGTGTTAATTAAGCCAGGCAATAAGGTAAAACCGGCAAAAACGGTGTTGAAATAGCGATAATGGGTTTAAAACCGTACAAATCGATCGGTTATGATAAGCCCCGAAATCCTTATTACTCACCGGAGAACACCTTTGCGCCCCGACAAGCCGCTTTCGGCCATTGAATTCAGCATTTACCGGCATTACCGGATTGTGCATGGTTGCCGTATCTCACTGGCGTTTGTGCTGACCTTTTTACTGGTGCGCGGGCTGGATATTCCCGAAGGCACCTGGCCATTAATCACCCTGGTGGTGGTGATGGGGCCCATCTCGTCGTGGGGTAACGTGCTGCCGCGAGCGGTGCAGCGCATTGGCGGCACGCTGTTTGGCTCCATCTCCGGCCTGATTGCGCTGAAACTGGAACTGATCTCGCTGCCGGGGATGCTGGCATGGTGCGCGGTGGTGGTGTTTCTCAGCGGTTACCTGGCGCTGGGCAAACACCCCTATATGGCGCTGCTGATCGGCATTACTCTCGCGGTGGTCTGCGGCGCACCGGCAGGTGATTTCGAAACGGCGCTGTGGCGCGGTGGCGATGTGATCCTCGGCTCGGTGCTGGCGCTGCTGTTTAGCAGTATCTATCCGCAGAAGGCCTATACCCACTGGCGCATTAAACTCTCCGACGCGCTCTCTTCAATGGCGAAACTGCATCATGCCGGTTTCTCGCCAAATCTGGTGGAACAACCACGGCTGACCAGACATATGCAGCGGTTGCTGACTGACGTGGTGAAAATGCGCGCCTTCCTTGATCCCGCCAGCAAAGAGACACGCATACCGAAGTCAGTGCTGGATGGCATCCAGACCGTTAATCGCAATATGCTGTGTACGCTGGAACTGCAAATCAATGCCTGGTGGTCGTCGCGTGAGAGTCACCTGCTGATGCTGAATGCGCAGACTCTGCGTCGTACCCAGCAGATGACCGGGCAGACTTTACAGGCGCTGTCGGCGGCGCTGCTAAGCGCCGATACCAGCAAACTGGCGGCGACCAGCGCCGAAATGGCGGAAATCTCGCAGGAGCTGAAACAGCTGATCGCCGAAGCCAACAGCGACCCGCGGGTAGAAACCCAGATTCACGGCTATGTCTGGCTCAGCCTGGAGCTGACGCGTCAGCTGGAACGTTTGTCGGATCTGATTCGGCTGGCGATGCGGAAGTAGATGATCAAAGTGACGACGGCAGAGCTTTAACAACAACTTACTGCGCCGCTGGCACTTTTCGCGCTAAGATAAGCGCCTGTCCGAATTTGAATGTGAAGAATTGCCAACGGCGACAGTGAGCCGCTAAGCTGAAGGCTACGACAATTACGCCTGCCTCTGCAGGCCCAATGAAGGGTGTCATCATGGAAAACGCAAAGCAATCTTTTCAGGACGTGCTGGAGTTCGTACGTATGTTCCGTCGTAAGAATAAACTGCAGCGTGAAATTCACGACAACGAAAAGAAAATTCGTGATAACCAGAAACGTGTGCTGTTGCTGGATAACCTCGGCGAATATATCAAGCCAGGTATGAGCATTGAAGCGATTCAGGAGATTATCTCCAGCATGCGTAGCGACTATGAAGATCGCGTTGATGACTACATCATCAAAAACGCCGACCTGTCGAAAGAGCGTCGCGAACTGTCGAAGAAACTGAAAGCGATGGGCGAGCCGAAGCCACAGGAATAACGTTCCCCTGACAATCTGCAACATCGTAGGGGAGCCGTTTTCGGCTCCCGCTCAAATAGCAGGCACAGTGCTAACCTGTGATACGGGCGGCGAGAACGCCGCCCCTACGGTTTAATCTTCAACCGCCTTAATTGCTGCGCCAGTGATGCTAACTGGTCGGCGACCTCGCGAATATCCGCTCCCTGATCCACGCTGGCCGTGGTTTCGCGCACCACCAGTTCGGTGGCTAATGGCGCAAGCTGCTCTCCCTGTTGACTCTGCATCGCCGCTACCAGGCAATCAACACTCTGCTGACCCAGTAAACGAATATCCTGACGAATGGTGGTCAGCGGTGGCTGATACCAGGCGCTTTCCGCCGTATCGTCATAGCCAACCACTGAGATTTGTTGCGGGATGCGGATACCATGCTGGTGCAGGGCGCGCATCGCACCCAGCGCCATCTGATCGTTAGCGACCAGCAGCGCCGTTGGCAGATTATCCGGCAGCAGCGATCTGACCGCCTGATAGCCCGACTGCGCGCTCCAGTCTCCCTGATGCACCGAATGGGGCGCCAGCTGATATCCGGCCAGCGCACGTTGCCACGCCTGAAAACGCTGCATTGCGGAAACCGAGGTGAGCGGACCATTAATCAGCGCAATCTGGCGGTGGCCCAGGGCATACAGATGTTCCACACCCTGGCGCGCGCCTTCGCTGGCGCTGAACTGGCAGCGATTAACCGTGGCGTCACTGGCGACATCCATAAACAGACAGGGCAGCTGACCCGTCAGTTTATCCAGCGCCAGCGCTTCATCATTCTGCAACGGCAGATTCAGCAGCAATCCGTCGACGCGCTGCGCCAGTAAATCATTTACTGCCGCCTGCGCGGAGGGGAAGCCGGGCAGGTCGGCCATCGCAATCACCAGCTGATAACCGAGAGCGGCGGCGCGATGCTGAATCGCTGAAGCAATTTGCGCCGGGGCCAGCAGCATCAGATCGGTGGTGGCCAGCCCGATGGAGCGGGTGGCTTTGCCTGCCAGCTGCTGGGCGACGCGGTTAGGCACATAGTTAAGTTGCAGCATCGCCGCACTGACTTTTTCGCGTGTGGCGGCGGAAACCTTGGCCGAATGATTCAGCACGCGTGAGACGGTCTGATAGGAGACGCCGGCCAGTTTCGCCACGTCTTCAAGGGTCACCGAACGGGATGTCATGGCTATCTCCTGAATATGTTGGCGCGAGTGTAGCAAATAATGCACGTAGTCTGAAAATGGTCGCGCAGGGTTTTACAGCACAGGTCAGATATCTGATGATAGCTATCACTATGATGTTGCTTAAGGAAACTGAAATGTCGCAGACAGCAATGGATCCGGCGCAATGCGCAGCGGTTAATACCCTTGCCCGCTGGCTGGCGCTGGATGATGTAACACCACAGCGCGCGACGCTACAGGCTGATCTGCTGGTGCTGGCGGGGCATGCGGTATTACCGAATATCGAAGGGGCTTTCACCCTTGCGCGCGAATATCAGCTGCCGCTGTTGCTGAGCGGCGGTATCGGTCATTCGACGGTTTTTCTCGCCGAAGCGATGGCGGCGCATCCGCGTTATCAGCATCTGCACACTAATGGATTATCAGAAGCGGCGATGTTGCGTGCTATTGCGCTGGAGTGCTTTGATATTCCGGCGGAGAGGATTTTAAGCGAAGAAGCTTCGACCAACTGCGGACAGAACGCTGCTTTTAGCTGTCAGCTGCTGACGGAGAAAGCGATTAACGCGCAGCGTATCGTGCTGGTGCAGGATCCACTGATGCAGCGGCGCACATTTGCCACCTTTAGCCATCACTGGCAGCAGGCCGGGCTGACGGCAACCTTTTTAAACTGGCCGGTGCTGGTGCCGCAGCTTGAGCTGAATTATGGCGGTGCACAGTTCAGCGGCAAACCTGGCGCAGGCATCTGGTCGCTGGATCGCTTTCTGTCACTGCTGCTGGGGGAAATCCCACGCTTAAGGGATGATGCCTGTGGCTATGGTCCGCAGGGAAAAAACTTTATTGCCCACGTGGATATTCCGGCAGAGGTTGAGGCGGCGTTTCAGTTATTAACGCAGAGTCCTTTACCGGAAGCGGTGGCGCAACGTCACTGGTGAGGCGGCTGTGGATAAATATCCTGCGCACGGCGAATAAACAGCCCCGGCAGCATGCGCACCACCATACTGAAAAACGGCGCCAGCGCCAGCTTCAGCAACGGATTAGCAAAGCGATAGCCGACGGTGAAGGTGATGCTGCATTGCTGCTCCGACAGCGCCGTAAAGCGCCATTCACCTTCAAAGGCGGAGAGAAACGAGCCTTCGCTCAGCTTCAGATGCAGTGCGTTATCGGGGTCAAAGGTCGCAAGGGTGGTGAGACTCAGTTGCAACGGCGGTTTGTGTTGCAGACCAATGCGTACCCGTTTGGTGTTTTCACCGCTGTCGAGGATCTCGACGCGGTGGCACCACGGCAGAAAGTCGGGGTAGGCGGCCACATCGGCGATCAGCTGATACATCTGCTGCTGACTGAATGCCACCACCACGGTTTTTTCGAAAGACGTCATTGCCAGCCTTATTTATCGGTTCCCTGCTGCATGCTGTGATCTATAACAGAGCGACAGCGATCAGTCCAACGTCCGTGGGCAAAGCGTGGCGGCAAAATCAATAACCTGCGCCAGTCCCCACTGCCACGGGCCAAAACCAGCTTCGCTGTTAATATGTCCCGCTTCACCAATATCCAGCAGCGTACTGCCCCAGGCCGCGGCCCAGAAACCGGCGCGGGCATACGGCAGCAGCGGATCGTTATGGCTGGCGAACAGCAGGCTGGGGCAGGGCAACGGCTGCGGCAGAATGCGATCCCCGACCAGAAAACGCAGCGGCTCTGCTGGCGCCACTAATACCAGACCGGCAACGCGTTCAGGATGACGGCGCGCCCAGCTTAACGCCGCCAGCGCGCCAAAGCTGTGACCAATCAGCAGCGCGGGCGAACCTTGTGGCGGCAGCTGGCGACTAATCGCATCACACCAGCCATCCAGATCCGGCTGACTCCAGTCACGCTGGGTAATGCGTTTCCAGTGCGGATGTTGTTGCTGCCATGCGCTTTGCCAGTGACCAGCATCGCTGTCACGCAGACCGGGAACCAGCAGAAACTCGATCATGCCGGAAAGGCAGCCAGCACCATGCTGACCGCCAGCAGATCGGCGCTGCCGCCCGGACTGAGATTGCGTAGCGTCAGCTGCTGGTCCATCGCCTGCAGATCGGCAATCTGCCAGTCACTGTTCAGCAACTGGCGTGCGGATTGCTGCACATAGCGCAAGCCAGCAAGGCCGCCACGCGATACCAGATTGGTATCGGCATTCACCGCCATCAGGCGCAACAGCGCCGCCAGCAGGCGTCGGCTGGCATCCTGTTCCTGATACCAGTAAGGCAGCACATAGCGCCGCACGGTGGCAAACCCGCTCTGGGCTTCGCCGCGCGCGCCGCTCAGGCCGTAGCGCTGATAAAGGCGTTCGCCGACCGTCGCCTGACGACCTGACTGCTGTAATTCGCGCATTACCAGGCCACGACACAGCGCCGCCACTTCCGCGCATAATGAGGCCTGGCTGAGCGGCAGCGCACGCTGAGTTAACCGTCCGGCGGCAAAACAGAGCAGACCCAGCGAGAAGATACCGCCTTTATGGCTGTTAACGCCGGCGGTGGCGCTAAACATCGCCTGTTCGCAGGCGATGCCGACCGGCCGCACCTGCGCCAGCGCCTGCATGGCGGGCAGTTCCGCCGCCTGCTGTCCGGCAGTGACAAACTGCGCAAACCACGGCGCAATGGCGGCGATGCTGGCAAGAAACAGCGGCAGATCCATATCGCGATGCGCGCCGCTATTGCTGGCATCAACCAGCCCCGGCTTCGGCGTCAGCCACACCTCCTGCAACAGCGCCTGTTCGGAAAGCAGTGCAGTATCGGTTAACGCCAGCGCCGGGTTAATCACGGGTAAACCAGGCATCGATAATCCCCTCCACTTTGTTCACCACCTGCTCAAGCGGATGCTGGCGCGAACGGGCGCAGGCGTGCGCCGGACCGTCGCAAATCAGGCAGCGGCGGCTGGCTTCATCGAGTGAGCGGCGGCCAATCACTCCCTGCTGCGGGCAAATCACATCAATGTCCCACAGACGGCCAAGGGGATGCTCCGCTTCCAGTGCGACAGTGGCGGCTTTGATCTCCGGCGCGCCGTGATCGATACACCACAGCGCTTCAGCGCCGGTCGGTAGCCACAGTACCTGACGTGCGACAACGCGCCAGTGATGCTGCCAGAACAGCTGATCGCAGGCCTGCAACGCAATGCCCATGGTGCGGTGATAGCGACTGTTATCTTTTACCGCGCCGGGCGTGACTAAGGTCAGGGAAACCAGCGGATGGGCGTAATCGGTTAACCAGCCGGACTGCCGCTGCGCGCGCGCCTCTTTGGCGTCCAGCAGTGCCGACAGGGTAACGCCCGCATGTGCGGGCGTAATCGTTGACATTATGACTCCTCCTGAACCTGACGCACCACATCGATCACCGTACCGTCACGATAGCGGATCACACCGACAATCCGCTGGGTAAAGGCGATGGGTTTTGGTTCACCGGTCAGCGAAATGGCGCGCTGATACAGGGTGTCGATATCCATCACTTTCAGTCCGGCGGCAACCAGGCGCTGACGAATTTCCGGTCGCGCCGGATTAACGGCGATACCGTGGTCAGTGACCAGCACATCAATGCTTTCGCCGGGCGTCACGCGGGTGGTGACGCGCTTCACCACGGTGGGAATACGGCTGCGCAGCAGTGGAGCGACGACAATGGTCAGATTGGCGGCGCTGGCGACATCGCAATGGCCACCGGAAGCGCCGCGCATCACGCCGTCGGAGCCGGTAATCACATTGACGTTAAAGTCGATATCGATCTCCAGCGCACTGAGGATCACTACATCCAGCTGATCGCAGCTGGTGGCTTTCGCCGCCGGGTTGGCGTAGACGTTGGTTGAGATCTCAATATGTCCGGGATTGCGCGCCAGTGAAGCGGCGGCCTGACCGTCAAAGCACTGGGTATCCAGCAGCGTCTCAATCAGCCCTTTTTCGTGTAAATCCACCAGGCTGCCGGTGATGCCGCCCAGCGCAAAACGGGCGACAATCTGCTGGCGCTCCATCTTCTCTTCCATAAAGCGGGTGCAGGCGGTAGCGGACGCGCCGGAGCCGGTCTGCATTGAGAAACCCTGACGAAAATAGCCCGAGTGTTCGATCACCTCAGCGGCGCTGCGTGCAATCATCAGTTCGCGCGTATTACTGGTCACGCGGGCGGCGCCGACGCTGATTTTCGCCGGGTCGCCCACTTCTTCCACCTGCACAATATAGTCGACGCGATCCTGCATAATACTGGCGGGCATATTCGGGAAAGGCACCAGCGCTTCGGTAAGCAGCACCACCTGGCGGGCATACTCCGCATCAACCATCGCATAGCCCAGCGAGCCGCAGCAGGATTTTCCCTGAGTGCCATTGGCATTGCCAAATTCGTCGCTGCACGGCACGCCGAGAAACGCCACGTCGATCTGCAGCTCGCCGTCCTGCAGCAGTTTGACGCGGCCGCCATGGGAGTGGATCTGTACCGGCTCGGCCATCAGGCCATGGGATATCGCATCAGCCAGTTTGCCGCGCATACCGGAGGTGTAAATGCGGGTAATAACGCCAGCCTCGATATGTTCGATCAGCGCTTCGTTGCAGGTCATCAGCGAGCTGGAAGCCAGCGTCAGATTTTTAAATCCCAGCCGCGCAAGGGTGGCGACCACGCGATTAATGGTGCGATCGCCTTCGCGGAAGGCGTGATGAAAGGAGATCGTCATACCATCGCGCAGGCCGCAGCGCGCCACAGCATCTTCAAGGCTGGCGCATAACTTACGCTGATTTTTGCCAGCGGCGTCGTCCAGCCATGGCGTGCTGCTATGGGCGCAGTCAAACGGGCGCAGATCGCGCAGCTGGGGGTACTGCATATGGAGCATTTCAGTCAGATTACTCATTACTCGTTCCTGTTATAGGTTCGCAGCGTTAGCGGCGCACGCCGGAGGCAGATGCACGTTCCAGCACCACCCGTGCATGATTGATAATCGGGCCGTCGATCATTTTGCCATTCAGCGAGATCACGCCCAGTCCGTTGCGTTCTCCCTCTTCGGCGGCGGCAATCACCCGGCGTGAGTAATCGACCTCTTCCTGGGTGGGCGCATAGGCGTTGTGCAGCAGTTCGATCTGCCGTGGATTGATCAGGGATTTGCCGTTAAAGCCCATTTTGCGCACCAGATCGACCTCGCGCAGGAAACCGGCTTCATCATTAATATCGGACCACACCACATCAAAGGCATCGATACCGGCCGCGCGCGCCGCATGCAGCACGGCGCAGCGCGCATAGAACAGCTCAGTGCCGTCACCACGTTCGGTTTGCATATCCATCACATAGTCGAAAGCGGCGAGGGCAATACCAATCAGACGCGGCGAGCAGCGGGCAATCGCCACCGCATTGATCACGCCAGTCGCCGATTCAATCGCCGCCATAATTTGCGTGGAGCCGGGGGTGCGGCCACAGGCTTTCTCAATGCGCTCAATATGCGCTTCGAGTTGATAGATATCTTCCGGCGTATCGGTTTTTGGCAGGCGGATAACATCCACACCGGCGCGCACCGCAGCTTCCAGATCTTTCAGACCAAACGGGGTGTTCAGCGGATTAATACGGACGACGGTTTCGATATCCTGATACATCGGATGTTGCAGCGCATGGAACACCAGAATGCGTGCGCTGTCTTTTTCGCGCAGCGACACCGCGTCTTCCAGATCGAACATAATGGAATCCGGACGGTAGATAAACGCGGTCGATAGCATGGCGGCATTGGCGCCGGGCAAAAACAGCATACTGCGGCGGAGTTTTTTCATTGTAGTTTTTCCCAGTTGATCTCATCGACACCCGCGGCGCGCAGTACTGCACTTTGCACCCGTGCGCGGATAACGCAGTCCAGTGCGCCTTTATCTTCGATCAGAATCAGCCCTTCGCGGATATCGAGCGCGGCCAGCGTCTGGCTGACCACCAGGCGGATTTGATCGCCAAACTGTTTCATCACTTCACTGTTAATAACGAGGTTAAATTCGCCCTCAGCGGGTGCAATTTTCACCAGCAGATCGCTGGATTCCACCGTACCGGCGAGTGCCTCCTGAATGATTCTCATAATTACTGTCCTGATTAATAAAAATTAGTTAAGCCACCGCCACGCAGTAGTGCTGTTGCAGATGCGCCAGCGTGGTTGGCGGCACAATCTCGGCGATGCGCGTCCACTGCTGGGTTTTAAGCAGCGCGCGAACCTCGGAGGCGGAGATCGCCCGACCTGAGGGATGGCGCTTGCGTGGCGTTTCGACCACCGCAACGGGCGGCAGCGGCGAGCGACTGCGGTCTGCCAGCCAGTGCTGCATATCGAGGTTGTACTGATGGGTGACCGGGCAGAAAGGCTCGGTACCGACAAAACGATGGGTAATGCCAAGCGCCGGGGCGATATGGTTGCGGAAAATCAGCAGATCCATTGCGCTCCAGGTCTGACTGACCAGCCCGGCGTCTTTCAGAAAATAGCCCGGAAAGGTGGCGCGCGAGATCAGGTATTCGGATCCGGCATGCACGGTGACATTTGGCAGATCGGCCACTCCCTGCTGCACCATCTCCAGCCGGGCGCGAAACGGGAAAAACGACACATCCTCACGCACCACAAACAGATGCAGCCAGTCGCAGGCTGCGGCGGCCTGTTCCGCCAGATAGCGGTGCCCAAGCGTAAAGGGGTTGGCGTTCATCACTGCCGCGCCAATGCGCTCACCGCGCTGCGCCTGCGCTTTCAGCCGCTGGCAATAGTGCTGAATGCCGACCGGGGAGTTTTCCATCAGCACCGCCACCTTGTCCCACTGTACCAGCGGGTAAAATCCGCAGCCGCGAAAGCGCGCCAGATTACAGGGGCGGGTATAGAGAAACAGATGAAAATGGCCGTTACTCAGCGCCAGATTTTCCACCTCACTCAGCAGGCGCGCGCTGAGATTAGCGCCGCGCCGGTCCGCGCGAACCGCCACGCATTTAATAATATTACTCACCAGCCCGGCGCAACCGACCAGCTGCTGCCCGTGATGCGCCACCACAAACCGTTCGATATCATCATCCATGCCCAGCTGACTCTGTTCCAGCAGCGCGCGCACGTCATCCAGCGCCGCTGGCTGCCGCACAACGTCAATAACACTAAAGTCGATGGAATCACGGTTAAACATAGTTCTGTCCCTGCTGCGGGTAAAAAACGCCGGGCGGCGTGCGCCCGGAAAAGGTCATCGGTCAGTTATGCCAGCGCGTTCTGCGGCTGAACGGCGGCGACAATGACATTGCTGAGATGGCCGATTTTGTCGATTTCGACTTCGATCTGGTCGCCAGGATGCATAAACAGCGGCGGCGTGCGTTTTTTGCCGACGCCGCCCGGTGAGCCGGTAATAATCACGTCGCCCGCGCTCAGATGGGTAAAGGTGCTGATGTACTCAATCAGCTCCGCCACGTTATGGATCATGCTGCTGGTGTTGTCCTGCTGCACCATCACGCCATTCAGCCAGGTGCGTATGCCCAGGGTTTGCGGATCGGGGATCTCATCGCTAGTGGTCATCCATGGGCCAAATGCCCCGGTGCTGGCCCAGTTTTTACCGGCGGTAAACCAGCTGTGCTGCCAGTCGCGCGCCGAGCCATCCATATAGCAGCTGTAACCGGCCACATGCGACAGTGCGCTGGCGCGTGGTATATTTTCGCCGCCCCGGCCAATAATCACCGCCAGCTCGCCTTCGTAGTCAAATTCGCTGGAGCAGTGCGGTTTAATCACCGGCGCCGCGTGGCCGGTCTGTGAATCGGCAAAGCGTACAAACAGCGTCGGCGCCGGGTTGTGCTGGTCAAACTCTTTGCGTTTTTCGGCGTAGTTCATCCCGACGCAAAGGATTTTTTCCGGATGCTCAATCACCGGCAGAAAAGTCAGCTCATCGAAGCGGATATCTGGCGGCAGATGCGCCAGCTCCTGCGCCAGCGCTAAGCCATTACTGGCCAGCAGCGCTTTCAGATCCGGAAACAGATGGCCGAGATGGACATGTAAATCGATCATCCCTTCCGCAGTGGGAATGCCGTAGCGACGAATGCCCTGATGAAGATAGCTTGCAAGTTTCATAGCGTGTGCCTGACAGGTTGAGGATTAAATAAGGAAGTTGCCGAGAACCAGCAGCGCAACCGAAACGTTAATCGCGCCGCCGATGCGGGTGGCGATTTGCGCAAATGGCATCAGCACCATGCGGTTACCGGCAGTCAGGATGGCGACGTCGCCGGTGCCGCCCTGGCCGCTCTGGCAGCAGGAGACAATCGCCACATCGATTGGGTGCATACCGATCTTTTTACCGACCAGAAAACCGGTGCCGACCAGTGCGCAGACGGTGCTGACAATTACCAGCAGATTTGACAGGGTGAAGGCGTTGACCAGCTCCTGCCATGGGGTGATCGCCACGCCCACTGCAAACAGAATCGGGTAGGTGACGGAGGTCTGGAAGAATTTGTACACCACCTGCGAGCCTTCCAGCATGCGCGGTGAGACACCGTGGCACAGCTTGATCAGTACCGCGACAAACAGCATGCCAACCGGCGCGGGCAGGCCAATAATGCGGTGACCTAACATGCCGACCATATATAGCAGTACCGCCAGCAGCGCGCCGGAAGCGATGGTGGTGACATCGGCTTTACCGCTAAACACCGCGTTAAGTGGCGTGCTGTTTTTGCGCTCTTTTTCGCTGGCGGGCATCAGTTCGCCTTCACCGGTCAGATGCGGATAGCGTTTGCCCAGCTGGTTAAGGCAGCCGGAGATCACAATGGCGGTCAGGCTGCCGAGCATCACAATCGGCAGAATACGGCCCAGCGCCACGCCCTGATCGATATGCAGTAATGCGGCATAACCAATCGACAGCGGGATGGCGCCTTCACCGACGCCACCGGCCATAATCGGCAGGATCAGGAAGAAGAAGATCTGGAAGGGTTCCAGACCCAGCGCCATGCCGACACCCATGCCGACAAACATGCCGACCACTTCACCGCACAGCATCGGAAAGAAGATGCGCAGGAAACCCTGAATCAGAGTGGTGCGATTCATACTCATAATGCTGCCGACGATAATGCAGCAGATATACAGATAGAGGATATTGGTGCTTTTAAAGAATTTAGTGGTGGAGTCGACGACGACATCCGGCAATAAGCCGTAATAGACCAGCGCCGATGGAATAAAGGTGGCGCAGATCGCCGCCGCGCCCATTTTGCCAACAATCGGCAGGCGTTTACCGAATTCACCGCAGGCAAAACCAAAGAACGCGAGAGTGGCGACCATCACCACAATATCACTCGGTAATTTGCCACCCAGGCAGTCGATGGCAATCAGCGCACCGGCCAGCACAAACAGCGGCAGCGGAATAATGCCTACCTTCCAGGTATCGAGAATATGCCACCATTTCTCTTTCACGCTGGTCTGCTTGAGGGTTATCGGCTCTTCGGTTTGTGGTACAGAGAAAGAATCATCAGTTGTGCTCATGCTATAAGCCCCTTTTGTCATTATGTCGGTCCAGACTAATGGTTCAGAAAGGCGAGGGATGTGAAGCGTCGCAAATTAAAAGGGGTGTTTTAAAGGTTTCTATGGTTTTTAAGGTTTTTATTAATGTGCAGATAAAGCAATAAATATGTGGAGTTTATGGTTTTTATTATTTTCGCGAATGGCGTTGTTATTAATGTTATTTATTCTGGCGTAAAATAGTTATTGTTAATTAACTGTGAGCGTTATGTTGTGGTCGGTTTTTATATTTATATTACCTTAAGTAATGCCGGTAACGTCCATGATATCACTGTGGGGAAGATCACAACTTTCCGCTAAAGTCGCAGTCAGACAGTGGGTTACGTGTTAGGGTTACAGGCTGGTTTTTCGGCGTCTGGCCTGAATATGCGCATCAAGATCTCTTTCCAGATAAAACTTTTCCTCTGGCTGACGGCGTTTTTCCTGCTGTTGTTCTCCCTGCTGGGATTCTATTATTACCTGGATATTGATCGTCAGCTTTATGATGAGATGGGCGTGCGGGCGAAAATTCAGGCAGAAGAGATCGCGGTGATTCCCGATCTGAATCAGGCGATTAAAACGCGCGATATCGCGGCGATCGCCCGGCTGATGAATAATATCACCCATCACAGCGACGCCAGTTTTATTGTTATTGGTGATCGCCATGCGGTGCATCTTTATCATTCGCAACACAGTGAAAGAGTGGGCAAAGAGCTGGTCGGCGGCGATAACAGCGGGGTGTTGCAGGGGAAGAGCACCACGACTGTGCGGCAGGGCGGCATCGGTATTTCGCTGCGCAGTAAAGCGCCGGTGCTGGATAAGGATGGCACGGTGATTGGCATTGTTTCCGTCGGCTATCTGACCAGCCATATCGACAATGTCACCAGCGGCAAAGTGATCAATATTCTGCTGACTATCGTGGTGGTGCTGAGCGCGTTATTTATTCTCTGCTGGTTCTTTTCGCGCGGAATTAAAAAGCAGATGTTCTCACTGGAGCCGCGCGAGATTGGGCTGCTGGTGCGGCAGCAGAAGGCGCTGATGGAGTCGATCTATGAAGGGGTGATCGCGGTTGACGATCAGCTGCGTATTGCGGTGATTAACCAGGCGGCGAAATCCCTGCTGGGGATTAGCGCGCCATCGGCGACACTGCGTGGCAAGCCGCTGGCTGAGGTGATCAGACCGGTGCCATTTTTCGACCCGACGCAGATGCTGGCGGAAGATACCCATGATGAGATCTGCCTGTTTAACCAGCTGACGGTGATTGCCAGCCGGGTGCGTATTCTGCTGGAGGATGAACTGCAGGGCTGGGTGATTAGCTTTCGCGACCGCAATGAGATTGACCGGTTAAGTATTCAGCTCAGTCAGGTGCAGCGCTATGCCGACAATCTGCGCATTATGCGTCATGAGCAGCTTAACTGGACCGCTACCCTTGCCGGATTGCTGCATATGGGGCGTTACGACGAAGCGATCCGCTATATTGAAGCGCAGTCGGAAAGCGCGCAGGAGGTACTGGATTTTATCTCTGCCCGCTTCTGTTCGCCGATGCTGTGTGGTCTGCTGCTGGGTAAATATGCCCGCGCGCAGGAGAAGGGAGTGGCGCTGGCGTTTGATCCCGCCTGTCGCATCAGTTCTCTGCCGCAACGGCTGACGGAAACCGAGCTGATGTCAATTATCGGCAACCTGCTGGATAACGCGATTGAAGCGACATTGATAAGTGAACCACCGTGGGCGCCGGTCGAAGTGTATATCGCCAGTGGCGCAAGGGAACTGGTGATAGAAGTGGCGGATCGGGGCTGCGGTATTGCCCCCGCGCTGCGGGACGATCTGTTTACGTTTGGCGTCACCTCTAAACCGCAGGGGGATCACGGGCTGGGCCTGCATCTGGTGGCCAGTTATGTCAGCAAGGCTGAAGGCGCGATTGAAGTGGCGGAGAACCTGCCGCGCGGCACCGTTTTTTCACTGTTTATTCCGGATAATAAACCACATCACCAGGAAGATGACATTTATGCAACCTGAAATAATAGATGTACTGATTGTTGAGGATGAAAGTCAGCTGGCGCAGCTGCATGCCGATCTGGTGGAAAATCACATCTGGCTCAGACTGTGCGGCATCGCGTCGACATTAAGTGAGGCGCGTATCATGCTGGAGGAAAAACGCCCGCAACTGGTGTTGCTGGATAACTATCTGCCGGATGGCAAGGGCATTAGCCTGATTGAAAGCGAGCTGATTAAATCACTGAAGTGTTCAGTGATCTTTATTACCGCTGCCAGCGATATGCATACCTGTAGCCAGGCGATTCGCTGCGGTGCTTTTGACTATATTCTGAAGCCGGTCTCCTGGCGTCGCCTGCAACACTCGCTGGCGCGCTTTGTCGAGTTTAGCCGAACCCAGCGCACCTGGAAGGTGGTGGATCAGCAGAACGTCGATAATCTGTATAAGTTACAGGCGGCGGGTACGGGCCAGGACGCAGGCAGTAAAGGTATCGAGCAAAAAACGCTGCAGCGTATTGAGCAGTTTTTCACGGTTAACGATCAGCACTGCTATTCGATTGTTGATGTGGCGGCGGAAACCGGACTGAGTAAAACCACCACCCGGCGCTATCTGGAACACTGCGTCGATAAAGGCATCCTGATCGTCGAGATGCTGTATGGCAAAGTCGGGCACCCGCGTCGCCTGTATCGTCGTAACAGTGGCGTGGCGCCGCTCAGTTAAAGTTACGCGGTTTTTCGCGGCGGAAGCCCAGCCCAATAATCCAGCCAAAAACATAAGGCAGAAACGGCAGGCGCTTGATTAGCTTTGGTAGCGGACTGCCCTGACTGTCTTTGCGTTTTTTACCGCTCATTTTTATCTGTAAAAACTGCGTGGCGCGGGTGGGAAACTGACGCCGTTTCTGCACTTTTGCCAGCTGATGCAGGCTGATCTCGCCTTTACGCAACGCGGGCGTCAGCAAATTGGCAGTGGCTACCGCATCCTGAATCGCCAGATTAACCCCGACGCCGCCAATCGGTGACATCGCATGCGCCGCATCACCGATGCACAGCAAGCCGGGTTTCATCCAGCGATCGAGGCGGTCAATACGGATCACCAGCAGTTTTAGCTGATCCCAGCTGCTGATCTCCGCCAGCCGCTCAGCCGGGAAGGGCGCGACGCCGGCAATCTGGCGTTTTAACGCATCGAGTCCCGCCGCCTGAAGCGCCGGATAATCACCTTTGGTGATCGAATAGCCACACTGCCAGAACTCGCCGCGATCGATCATAATAAAATTCTGCTTCGGCCCTTTATGGCCCATTCCCCATTGCGGGTCGCTGTCCGCTTTGCTTAACCTCAGCCACAGTACGTCACGCGGCGAACCAAACGACTGACCGGGTAATCCAGCTTTCTCCCTTACCTGTGAATGGCGGCCATCAGCACCAATCACCAGCTGGCTGTGGATAGTCATTTCTCCTGCGCTGGAGGTGGCGCGTATGCCGCAGACTTCGCCATGCAGATACAGCAGGTCATCAAAAGCGGTGGATTGCAGCAGGGTGAAAGTCGGCAGTTCAGCCGCTTTGCGGGCGAGAAAATTAAGGAAATCCCACTGCGGCATAAAGGCGATAAAGCGGCATTTCACCGGCAGGCGGGTGAAGTCCGCCAGCGTCACCTCTTCACCACCGACTTCTGCCTGTAACTTTTCCGCCCGCTGATGGGGCAGACGCAGTAACTCTTCCAGCAAGCTTAACTGATGCATAATTTGCAGCGTCGAGGGGTGAATGGTATCGCCGCGAAAATCACGCAGAAAATCGCCGTGTTTCTCAATCACCACCACCCTGATGCCCGCGCGGGCAAACAGATAACCGAGCATCAGTCCGGCCGGGCCTCCGCCAACAATACAACAATCCGTGCTTAAGCTTTGCGCTGATACCGGCTGCATCTGATCTGTCCCGCTGTGAAGTGTGTTATTTATGATAATGCTTATCATTATCTTTGTCGCGCGGGGAGAGAGGTATTTGTCAGGAGAGTCGCCTCTCCTGACTTATTGAGAGGGTTACTGCGCGGTGATAATAATGCGGCGATAAGAGGTTAACGCTGGCGTACCATCGTCGGTCACCGCCAGAATTATATGTCCGGTACCGCTATTTTTCAGTTTTACCTCAGTTGTTTGCTGGCCATTATTGCTGAGTGATAACACTGGTGGCGCCTGTAACAACTCCTCGCCACGTTTGCCGACCACTTTTTCTGGCGCCACCGGCTGCGACTGGGTTGAACTGGCCTCCGGATAAAGGAACCAGTTATAGCTAAGTTTATTACCATCCGGATCCTGCGAACCTCTGGCGCTTAGCGTCAGGGTTTCGCCGACTGTGGCGCTGAGGTTGAGCACCTCTTTACCCGCTTTATCATTTACCACCACCTGCGGATTGTGGTTGGCGGCGGCATAATCCTTGATGCTCCAGTCCATTCTGGCGGCAAAATCGTGCTGGAACGCTTCGCGCCAGCGCCAGATCGTCGCCTGACCGGAGGTGTAAGATTTACCGTCACTGCCGGTCACCGTATCGGCGGCATTGGCATTGCCCGGATAGAAATCGCCACCGCTGCTCCAGATCGGATGGGATTCATTCTGCGGCTGGCGCACGATATAACGCCCACCCCAGCCGCCCCAGCCAGGGTTCATTTCACTGTTCAGTCCATTACGGATTAAGCCGAGGAAGGCTGGCGTATCGCCCTCCATAATAAACGCATATTGCAGATAACCTTTGCCTAACGGCCCTTTGCTGCGGATATTTTTATCCAGCCAGCTTTGTGAAACGGTGGTGAAATCGGCGCCGGGCGCATTACGGTAATATTTATCGCCGCTGATGCCGGTCCAGGTCGCTCTGGCATAGTCGTCACCGTTCTGACTGGAGGGATCAACGATATATGTAATCTGCGGGTAGTGCTGACGCACCCAGTAACCGGCGTCATCCTGGTCGGAGATCGAATAGACAATCAGATTGCGGGTTAGCGCCTGCACTTTATCCGCCGGGTATTTCGCCGATAAATCGGTCAGCGCCTGCGCCAGGGTGTTAGCGCCGCCCCAGAGACTGATAAACAGTGGATGAGCCGCATCGCTGCTGCGCTCAATCGATTTCAGCAGCAGATCTGAACCTTTGCTCTGTTTGCCTTTGCCGGTGGCGGCCATACCCCAGGCGGGCTGGCCGGAGGCCACCAGCGCGTTCAGATCTGCCGCAGGCGGATAGTGCTTATCGTGTTTGAGCAGATTCGGTTGCACCTGCGCATAGTGACCCAGCACCAGGTTAATCATATCGGGATGCACTTTTTCCCGCTGCCAGGTGGAGGTGGTCGCTACCAGCCCTTCGACCGTCATTTCATTGCTGTATAGCAGGAAACGGGTCAGCGACATCTGATCGTCCGGCTCGTTACCAATATCGGTCAGCACAAACACGCGCGGCTTAGTCTGCGACGGAATGGTTTTGCCAGCGATCTGCTGCAGCGTCTCTGCAGCAACGCTGGTGGCGGGCAAGGTGGCACATAGCAGTGGCAGGGTAAGCAACAGCGCTCTGGTGATGGGATTGGGCAGTGGCGTTAACATTTTACTTTTAGTCCTTAAAAATAAGTTAGTTATGGTTATTTATTGGTTTTATGACATGCAGTAACCGAACAAAAAACACATTAGTTAACAGTGGAAACAAAGTAAAAAATAAAAGCCGTTTTTGTAAGCAGCATCACAAAAAGTAGGTGACTGAATTAAATCAGGGTATCGGTAATGGCGTCTGAGCTGAGTTGCACCAGACCAAACATGCTGTAGTTGTACGGGGCTGGCATATATTCGAGGCGGATTGTGTTGATATGTTCACTGGGATTGTCGGCCAGCAATTTCGCCGTCAGCGGAATAATCAGGTCGGCATGATCTTCAAACAGCTCACCGCTAAGAATGACGCGTTTTATATTGTGGATTGGCGCGGTACAGCAGATGGCGAAACAGAGCGCCGCCGCCGCGCGCTCAGCTGACTGCTGTGCGGCAGTTTCATCGAATTGCAGCGCATTTTCCAGCCCACCGGCATATGGCAGATGGACGATTTCCGGATAGAAGCCATTATCGCCGAGTCCCGGCTTACCATTGATGCAATAACCATATCCCAGGCTGCCGAATCCCGGCATCAGGGCGATCCAGGAGTCACGACAATCAATGCGCTTGTTGATCATATGACAGGAGCACCAGGCGATATTGACCACTGCAGTGGCAATGCCGGTGGTCTGACGCAGCCGCTCACGCAGATTGTAGTGCTGCTCCTTCAGCACCGGGCTCCATCTCACCACGCCGGAATGCTGTTCGATACCGCCGCCAAGGGCTAACCCAATATGTCTGACCTGGCTGGCATCGACTGCCGCCATGCCGCAGAGTTCAGCAAGCAGATTATTGACCGTGTCGGCCAGTTGATCGGCGCTTAATGGTGCATGCAGCGGATACTCAACGGCGGCGGCTGTCGGTTGCAGTGTATTGTAATCATTGAGGGTTGCCTGCAAGCCATGGCTGCGCAGCATAATATTGAGGCTGTAAAATTGTCCCGCTTTTACCGCCAGCATCTGCTGCGGACGGCCAAACGGCGAATCTTTTACTTCGCGCGCTTCAATAATCCCCGCTTCCAGCAGGGATGAGGTCAGCTTGGTGACCCAGGCCCTGGTGATCTGCAACGTTCTGGTCATGCTGACCCGTGATTCCACGGCGCTATGCAGGATATTAAGAATCTGTTGTTTGTCGTTCATTGCTGCTTCCGTCTGGCATCAGGTTGCGGGCATAACATAGCATTGATCCGGGATTTTTGAGCGGGCTTTTATACAGGGTTGCCTGCCATGGTCGGATGCATTTCCACCTTAACCGAACGCTACAGAAAGCGCCGTAACCACTCGCGATAACCACGGGTAAGAAAGCCGTGATTCAGTTGCAGATAGCTGTCGCGATACGCCAGCCAGATCTTGCGCAAGGCAAACCAGGGCACGGCCGACAGAATTATTGAATTTAAAATTAATCATTTAAATTTAAATTATGAATTCGATATCCATATTTAAATTTAAGCTAAGCAACTTGAACCGACTGCCAGATTATGATAAATAATTTTGGACTTCGATAAGGAGATATTGAATGGGAAAAATAGTTAAAACTGCAAGTGACAGAGCTTATGCTGTGGCCCTGGCTGTGGCGTCTAAATATGCAAACTATAACACCGGTATTAATGATTCTATTAATGTGAGTGCTTCATCTTTGCGACTTGCCAGACAGCGTTCAGCTAAGCGTTCAGCTGCGGAGCTGAATTTAATGTTTGAAAAAGCTTTCTCTGTAGTTATGAAATAATAATTCATCCTTGATGCTTTTTGGGAGAGCGCTTCGTGGAGTCCAGACAGTGGGTGTTTAAAGAATTGGTGAGTAATGACCATGATTATCAGGGGCTTCTGGCATATGCATGTTATAAACTCGAAAAAGATAAACTTGCACGGGATTTAATTAACGCCAAAAAAACCGCAGATGATATTGCAAACGCCTTAAAACAATTCCATGCGGTATCCGTTACGCAAGGGCAATTAGAAAAATTTAGAGAGAAAGGTTTAGCCGTTATGACGGCTCTCACCGAAAGTCTGGACCAGGGATTAATCGATAAGCATAAAGAAGAGATAAATCTCCTTGAAGATCATTATAAAAATGTTCTTCAGCAGAAAGAGCAAACCTGTAAAAAAGCACTCGGCAGATGTAAGGCTGAAACAAAATCGGCAACCCAGAAAGAACTGCTGACAAAAATGAAAGCCTGGCCGTTAACACATTACTCATTGAAGAAAAGGATGTTCCTGTGGGTGTGGAATGGTTATCAGAGTGTGGTTGCCGTGTTTGTATTGATCTTTATTTTGCATTCTGTTGCATATTGGTCCTCTGATAAAGAAATCAAAGCTGGAGTATTGAACAGCTTTTGGGGGCGTGTTCAGAATATGTTTAATAGCCCGATTGCCTCATCTGAAGTTAAGCTTAAATCAGAGGCTGATGCTTTAAAATAATAAACTATTAAACATATTTCTTCACCGTCCTGGGCCGCTACTGCCACACTCCTTGTGTTTCATCGCTGGCTATCACTTTAAAAACCGCTCCTCCAGCGTTGCTTCCAGGCCAAGCATCGCATCTTCGGCATGCTGCATATGTTCGGTCATAATCGTTTCGACCGCGCTGGCATCTTTGCGGCGCATGGCTTCAATCAGACGGTACTGATAGTCGATACCCACACTACGATCCACCGGTTGCGGACGCTGGTAGATATCTTTGCATACCGCCAGGTCTTTGAGCAGACGTTGCAGAAAGTGGCAGATAAAGGCCAGCAGCACATTGTCAGAGTAGCTGGCGACAACGGCATGAAAATCCAGCTCCGCCATGCGCTGCTCCCAGCGTTCGGCATCGTCCGCCGGTTCATGGTCATACACCGCAATCAGCTGATGCAATTGTTCAAAGCCTTTGGCGTCAATATTGCCAATCGCACTGACTGCAACCAGCGGTTCGAGGGCTTTGCGCAGGGCATAGATATTGGCAATCGACAGCTGGCGGGTAAACAGATAGTTCGACAACAGACTGATGGCACGGGTTTCGGTCATCGAATCAATAAATGCGCCGCCGCCAGGGCCGGTCTTGGTACGAATCAGCCCCTGAACTTCCAGAGACTTCAGCGCTTCACGCACCGTCCCTTTGCCTGCTGCATAACGGGTCGCCAGATCTTTCTCCTGCGGCAGGCGGTCGCCCGGCAACAGATTGTCGCGAATAATACTCTCTTTGATGGCATCAACGATTTCATCGGTACGCTTGCGACGCAGCGGTTCAGGTGTTGCCGGAGTTGCACTGCTCATAGACTTTTTATCCTTACAGTCGCGGCGCACTGGCCAGCAGACTCTGGGTGTAACTGTGTTGCGGCGCGCGAAACAGGGCGTCGTTATCGGCACATTCTACCAAATCTCCGCGATACATCACTGCTACCCGATCGGCGATGGATTCGACTACTGCCAGATCGTGGCTGATAAACAGATATGACAGCGCAAATTGCTGCTTAAGCTGATCCAGCAGCAACAGTACCTGCGCCTGCACGGAGACATCCAGCGCACTGACCGGTTCGTCGAGCACCAGAATCCGCGCTTCCGCCGCCAGCGCACGGGCGATAGCCAGCCGCTGGGCCTGGCCGCCGGAAAACTCATGCGGATAACCGAGCAGCGCATCGGCGGGCATCTGCACCGCCTCCATCAGCTCCAGCATGCGGCTTTTACGTTGCGCTGCGCGATAGCCACATAAATGGCTGAGCGGTACGTCGAGAATCCCGGCGATGGTTTTGCGTGGATTAAGTGAGGCCACCGGATCCTGAAACACATACTGAATCAGCTTACCCAATGCTTTTGCGTCACGCCGCTGCACGGTTTCGCCCATCAGTCTGATGCTGCCGGAGGTGGGCGTCTCCAGCCCGACCAGCATCCGCGCCAGGGTGCTTTTGCCCGATCCACTTTCGCCGACCACCGCCAGGGTTTCACCGGCGGACAGCTGCAATGATACCCCTTTAACCGCCTGCACCTGATGACGCGCCGGAGAGAGCCAGCTGGCCTTACGGCCAAAGGTTTTATACAGGTTATCGACTTCAATCACATAGCTCATAGTGTCTCCTGCTGCGGCTGGCGTGGCGGATAGAGTTTTGCCACCTGTTGCAGAAACTCCCGTCCGTGGCCCAGCTTCGGCACACTGGCAATCAGTCGCCGGGTGTAGTGATGCTGTGGTGCATTGAGTACCGTGGTGGTGTCGCCGGTTTCGACAATTTCACCCTGGCGCATCACTGCCACGCGGTCGCAAATCTGCGCGATTACGCCGAAATCGTGGGTAATAAACAGCAGCGTCAGCCCGCGTTCACGGCGCAGCTGTTGCAGTAACTCAAGGATCCGCGCCTGCACGGTAACATCGAGTGCGGTAGTGGGTTCATCAGCGATAATAATCTGCGGGTCATTGGCCAGCGCCATGGCGATACCGGTGCGCTGACGCTGACCGCCAGAGAGCTGATGCGGATACGCGTGGAAGCGCTGTGCGGCATCCTGAATACCGACACTGTCGAGCAATTCCAGTGCTTTCTGCTGCGCCGCGCCTTTCGACAGCGGCTGATGGGCCTGAATAGCTTCGATTAACTGCGCGCCAATACTTATTTGCGGATGCAGGGTGGTCAGCGGATCCTGAAAAATATACGCCACCCGCGCGCCACGGCGCTGTTGCAATGCCTGCTGCGACAGCGACAGCATCTCCTCACCGGCGACATAGATTGCGCCACCGCTGATTTCTCCCGGCGGCGAGGCTACCAGCCCCATCACCGACAGCGCGGTCACGCTTTTACCGGATCCACTTTCGCCAATCAGGCCGAGGCATTCGCCGGCTTTAACATAAAAACTGATGCCTTTTACTGCCGCCTGCGTTTTAATGCCGGAACGGAAATTGACCTGCAAATCGACCACCTCCAGCAGCGCATTATCGCCCTGAATGGCTGCCGGTATGGTTTTACGGCTGACGCGGGTCACCGCGCTGGCGCGCTGCAATACGCCGGATTTCAGCCGTGGATCGAGCAGATCGCGGATGCCGTCGCCGAGCAGGTTAAAGCTCATCACCAGCAGGAAAATCATGATCCCCGGCACCAGCGAGACATGTGGCGCGCTGAACATCTGGGCGCGTCCCTGACCAAGCATTGAACCGAGATCCGCGGCGGGAGGCTGGGCGCCAAGCCCAAGGAACGACAGCCCGGCAGTTTCCAGAATCATCCAGCCGACGGTGGTCGACATGGTGACCACAATGACCGGCAGCACATTCGGCAGCACTTCGCTAAGCAGGATCTGGCGGTGATTTTTCCCCGACAGACGGGCGGCCTGCACAAAATCACGCTGACGCAAACCCACGGTCAGACCGCGAATATTGCGTGCGAAGAACGGAATATTCACCACCGCAATAGCGTACAGCGCATTCAGCAGGCCCGGACCAAGCACCGCAACAATCACCAGCGCCAGCAGAATATAGGGAAACGCCATCAGCATATCGATCAGACGCATCAGCAGGCTGTCGGTTTTGCCTCCGGCGTAACCGGCAATCAGACCGATCAGCGTACCGAACAACGCCGCCAGCAGGGTGGCGCTGATGCCGACCGCCAGCGAGATGCGGGTACCCCAAATCAGCCGTGACAGCACATCACGCCCCAGCGGGTCAGTCCCTAACAGATGGCCTGGTGATAGCGGCGGTAACAGTCGTTGCAGTAAATCGGTGGCGTCGGGATCGGCCAGCGGCAGTAGCGGGGCGCATAACGCGGCAATCAGCGCGGTCAGCAGAATAATCAGCCCCAGCGTCGCCAGCCGGTTGGCAAGCAATAACGACCACGGCGACGGGCGATGGCGCGTTACCGGAGAGTTCAGCGTCTGGCTCATGATTTTAACCTCGGGTCGAGAAGGGCCTGAAGGATATCGGCGCACAGGTTGATCAGCACATAAGCGGCCGCTGCGACCAGCACGCCGCCCTGCACCAGTAACAGATCGCGGGTCGAGACCGCTTTTACCAGCATCGCGCCGAGACCGGGCCACTGAAATACCGTCTCGATATATACCGCGCCGCCCAGCACAAATCCGGCCTGAATACCGATCACCGGGATCACCGATACCAGCGCCATACGAAAGGCATGACGGTAAATCACTTTGCGTTCCGACAGACCTTTCGCCCGTGCGGTGCGAATAAAGTCCTGCCGCAGCACTTCCAGCATCGCGGTGCGGGTCAGGCGGGCAATCACTCCGGTGGCGACAATCGCCAGCGTGATTGCCGGTAGCGCCAGGTGATGCAGCAGGTCCAGCCAGCCGCCGCCGCCCCAGATGGCATACATACCGGAGGCCGGGAACCATTGCAGCTGTACGGCGAACAGCATAATCATCAGCAGGCCAATCCAGAAGGAGGGCAGTGAAATGCCAAGCAGTACCAGCAGGGTGATCAGGCGATCGCCCCAGCCAAACTGGCGTACCGCGGACAGCGTACCGGCCAGCAGACCCAGCACGGTGCTCAGCAGCAGGGCGCTGCCACCCAGTATCAGCGTGGCGCTCAGACGCTGCATCACCTCATCCAGCACCGGACGGTTCAGCACATATGAGCGGCCGAAATCACCGTGCAGAATATTGCCCGCCCAGATCAGATACTGGCGGTACAACGGCTGATCCAGCCCCAGCTGCTGGTTAATCCGCGCGACATTTTCCGGGGTGGCCCAGGCGCCCAGCAGCGCCTCGGCGGGATTGCCCGGGATCATCGCCATAATCAGAAAGACAATCAGCGACAGGCCGATAAACACCGGGATAACTGATAACAGCCTCTTCAGCAGGTAACTCCACATAATCATGCTCCGCGTTAATAATCACTGTTTCGTCACCCGGTTGAGTAACAGATTGAAGTTGGGTTGCAGGGAAAAGTGGCCGATGCGGGTTGAGGTCACCGCATTCTGCTTCCAGCTGGCGACAAAAATCCACGGCGCATCGTTATGTACCCGCTGCTGCACCTGGCGATACAACTGGCCGCGCGCGGCGTTGTCGGTGGTGAGACGCGCCTGTTCCAGCAGCTTGTCGACCTGCGGATTGCTGTAATAACCGGAGTTAAAGCCGCCTTTTTGCGGCCAGGCATCGCTGCGCAGGGTGAGGAATGGCAGAGTATCGGGATCGTTGGTCATCCACGCCATTTCCGCCATATTAGTCTGGTTATCAAGTCCGGCATTGACCTTCGACAGATAGGTATTCCACTCATAAGTTTTGATATTGACATTCAGCCCGACCGCTTTTAAATCCGCCTGAATGGCGGTGGCCATTGGTACCGGATCCAGCATCCCTGAGCCGCCTTCCGTGACGTAAAACGTCAGCGTCGCGCCTTCGGCACCGGCAGCTTTCAGCAGCTGGCGGGCTTTGGCCGGATCGTAAGGATAAGCGGTAACCTCCTGACTGGTGGCCCAGTGAAAGGCGGCGGGTATCGGGCCGTCGGCCACGCCAGCCGAGCCTTGTAAAATATTATCCACCAGCGACTGCTTATTCACCGCGTAATTCACCGCCTGGCGCACCCGCAGATCATTAAACGGCGGCACCCGGGTATTCAGCATCACATACCAGACGTGGGGGCCAGTGGTTTCATACAGACGGAAGCGTTTGCTTTTTTTGGCAAACAGTTTCACCGTATCGGGCGGTACTTCCACCATCGCATCGATCCCGCCGGAGAGCATCTCCGCCACGCGCGTATTGCCATCGGTAATCGGGCGGAATACCACGGTATTGACCGCCGGTTTACCGTCCCAGTAAGCGCTGTTTGCCGTGACCACCACACGCTGGCTGGCCTGCCATTCAGCGAACTGAAACGCGCCAGTGCCCACCGGATGACGGCCAAAATCCTTGCCATATTTTTTTACCGCCGCAGGTGAAACGATCAGGCCGGTTGGCGTGGCGAGGTTAGAGAGCAGCGGCGCAAACGGCTCCTTGAGGTGAAATACCAGCGTATGTTCGTCAGGGGTGTCGATCGATTTTATCGATGAGAAGAAGAACGACAGCGGGAACGGGCCGGTATTATGCCAGGGATTCTGCTGATCCAGCATGCGCTGGAAGGTAAATTTTGCCGCATCGGCATTAAACGGCGTGCCATCCTGAAAGCGCACGTTCTCGCGCAGCTGGAAACGATAAGTGAGGCCATCCGGGCTAATCTGCCAGCTGGTGGCCAGCGCCGGTTCAATATCCAGCTTGCCTGCGCCATTACGCACCAGGCCATCATAGACATTCACCAGAATACGCGAGTCATTGGCCGCAGTTGCCACCTGCGGATCGAGCGATTGCGGCTCCGCCACCTGGCCAATCAGCAGGGCATCTGCAGGCGTGGCGGCCTCGACGGTGGCGATGCCACCCATACCGAGCAGCAGGCAGAGCGGCAGGGCTTTTCTGATTAACACATCTCTTTGTCGCGCACTCAGCATAGCGGCCTCATCAGTTTCTGGTGAAAGAATAAGCGTTGTCCTGCTGTTTATTTATGCGTATAAATAAACATTATTGCAATAATTTATGCATATAAATTTAATCTGACCCGGATGGAGCTGAGATGACTTTTTCGATAGTCGCGCGTGATCCCGTTACCGGCGCGCTGGGTGTGGCCACTGCCACGGCGGGTCCGGCGGTGGGTGCGCTGGTGGTGCATGGCAGCGCCAGCAGTGGAGCGATAGCGACTCAGGCGATGACCAATCCGCTATACGGTATTCGTGGCCTGGCGTTGTTGCGTAAAGGCATTTGCGCCAGTGAGACGTTGAAGCTGCTGCTGGCGACTGATGCCGATGCCGCACGACGGCAGGTGATGATCATTGATCGTTACGGCGATATTGCGCACTGGAGCGGTAAGCAGTGCGGTGAATTTGCCGCCAGCCAGCAGGGTGCAACCTGTGCGGTGGGCGGCAATCTGCTAAGCGGGATCAATACCCTGAACCAGATGTTAAACAGTTTTCAGACGCGGAACGATCTGACTTTTGCCGACCGGCTGCTGGCGGCGATGCAGGCCGGGGCCGCTGCCGGTGGCGATCGTCGCGGGCTGAAATCGGCGGCATTAAAAATCTGGCATGATCGCGAGTACGCCAGTGTCGATTTGCGTGCCGACTGGTCGGATGCACCGCTGGAAATGCTGGAGGAAATTTTGCGCCAGACGCGTCAGCCGCCGCATGCGGATTTCTTTGCAGCGCTGCCGAAAGGTAAGGTGGAGTGATAGTGCAGGCGGCGATAACGCCGCCCGTCAGTTAAATCAGAAACGATAACTCAAGCCCGCCTGCCAGGTACGGTCGCGGCCAATCCAGCAGTAGCTGCTGCTGTAGCAGGTATAGGTGAACTTATTGGTCACGTTCTGCGCACCGGCTTTCAGACTTAATCCTTTCAGACTCGGGCTAAGCACGCCCATATCGTAAGCCACGGCTAAGTCATACTGCGTATTGCCGCCCATCGCTGGCTCAGAGTTGTCCGGCGTAATGGCGGTTTTACCCTGGTAGCGCATACCGCCGCCCAGCATCAATCCATTCAGTATGCCGTCATCAAAGGTGTAGTCAGCCCACAGCTTAAGTGCGTTTTCCGGCACCTGGGTCGCGCGCTGTCCCTGGTAGAGGTCATCTTCGGTATTAATCGCATGGGTATAAGCATAACTTGCCAGCAGGTTCAGGTTGTCCAGCGGACGGCTGACGGCGGTAAATTCAAAACCTCTGGACTCCACTTCGCCGGTCTGACGGTAGTTCAGCTGGCTGTTGGCGTCGTAAGTGTAATCGGTGGTCAGCACATTTTTCTGCGTGATTTTAAATACCGATGCCGTCAGGGTGGTGGCGTAGTTCGCCAGCAGATATTTCACTCCGCCTTCCAGCTGTTCGCTGGTGGTCGGTTTGGCCTGATCGGCGGTCAGCGTGCCCTGTGGCGAAACCGGCATAAAGCCTTCGGCGTAGCTGATATACGGCGCGATGCCATTGCTGAACTGATACAGCGCTCCAAGACGTTTGGTCACCCGATGCTGATCGACCCAGCTTTTACTGTCGCCATCCAGCTGATTAGTGGTGGTGGAGCGGTAATCATCATAGCGCAGGCTGGCGACCAGGTTCAGACCACCGAATACCAGCTGATCCTGTAAGTAATAACCCGCCTGATTAAAGCTCAGGCGCTGCTTTGTCGCGGTATACAGGCCAAGATTGTCATCGGTCAACTGATTATGGTCCGGGTTGAGCATATCAATTCCCGGATAGGCGGTGCCATAATCATATTTAAAGTTGGAATTCAGGTGCTGGTAGTCAAATCCGGCTAACAGATGGTGCGTCCAGTCGCCCAGCCCGACGGTTTTTTTCAGCTGGTTATCAATATTGAAGCTGTCGAGATCTTCATCGGTGGTGTAGCCAAAGCGCGACAGTTCGGTATTGCTGCCGCTGGTGCCGGTGGAGTAGATGCTGCGCTGATAAGTCTCGACGGTGGCGTAGCGCGCTTTCTGCACAATGCCCCAGCCGCTGTCGAACTGATGCTCGAAGCTGTAGCCCAGCAGGGTCTGGCGCTGCTGGAAACCGTTCCAGCTGTCACCGGCATAGTCGCGGCTGGAAGCATAACCACTGCGCAGATAAGCCAGTGGCAATGGGTTGGAAGGCGTCAGGCTCGGCTGATTCTGATAAATGGCGTCAAGGGTCAGACGGGTCTGCTCAGAGGGCTGCCAGGTCGCTGACGGGGCCAGCAGATAGCTTTCATATTGGGTGGTTTCCGGCTGATCGTCACTGGCGCTGGCCTTGCCGATAAAACGATAGTTCCAGTCACTGTCGGCAATCTGCCCGGTGGAATCGAGGTAGCCTTCGCGCAGATTGCGGTTGCCGCTGTTAAAACCAACTTCGGTGCTCTGCTGCTTCTGCGGGGTTTTGCCCTGAATATTGACCAGGCCGCCGGGTGATGCATTGCCGTACAGCACGGAAGAGGGGCCTTTCAGCACATCCACCTGCTCAATCAGAATCGGATCAATACTGGCTTTGGTGTTGCCGCTGACGTTATACGGCAGTTGCAGGCCGTTATAGTATTCATGTTCTGCACTGAAGCCGCGGATCTTATATTCGCTCATATAAGTGGTCGAGCCGCGCATTTCGCTGGAGACGCCCGCATCATAACGCAGCACTTCATTCAGTGAGGTGGCGTGGCGTTTTTCGATCTCCTGCTTACCAATGGTATCGATGGTTTGCGCGGTGCGGCTTTCCGGCACGGCGGATTTGGTGGCGCTGTTGGTGTAAGGCGCGACACTGTTATCGCCGCCGTCACCCTGTGCCGAAACCACCATCGTGCTGTCTGTTTTCTGCTCCGTTGCTGCCCGGGCCTGGGATGAAAGTGCGGCGGCAATACTGAGCGCCAGCAGGGAAAAATGTGCGTAACTGTGCCTGGTCATAATCTGTTTCTCGCGTTTTTTTTATAAGGTGCCTGGCGGCTATTATTATCTTTCAGCGCGTGCGGGCAGCTATGCACAATGACGGGTTATGTATGAGAGATGACAAAATGGTGCTAATCGAGCGGGAGGGGGCGTTAAGCGGAGTGCAGCGCGCTGGGCGCAACCCCGTAGCGGCGGCGAAAGGCGGTGGCGAAATTGCTGGCATGCTGGTAGCCGGACATCCATGCCGCCTGCTGCACGCTGTGTCCTTGCTGTAAATAACGCCGCGCCAGCGCCAGCCGACAATCGCGCAGATAGTTAAACACCGAGTCGCCATAGGTCTGACGGAATTTGCAGCGCAGGCTGCTGGGACTCATGGCGGCGATACGCGCCAGCGCATCCAGCGTATGGGGATGTTCGGGAGAATCTGACAGTAACTGGCGTACCTGCTCCAGCCGGCTGCGCTCGCCTGGCGGCAGGATAATCTGGTTGTCCGGGATTACGTGAGTGTCAGGAAGCGACGGCGCCAGCAGCTGTTGCGCCAGCAGTTGCAGCAGCAATCCCTCCAGCATCAGCTGACGCGCCACCGGGTTCGCGCAGGGTTGCAGCACACAACGCAGCCCGGTTAACAGATGATCGGGTATCCGCCACACGGCTGACGCAGGATTTTTTTGCTGCCAGGCGGTCAGCAGGGTGGCGATTTCCGAGCGCGGATGAAAACGCCCGGGCTGGATGCCGAGGGAGATGGTCACCAGATGTTGATCCTGCTGATGACGGGCATTCAGCACCAGCTGTTCACCGATGCAGGTGGCCAGCGCCATACCGGGCTGCATATATTGCGCTTCGCCGTTCAGCCACAAATTTACGCTGCCTTCAACCATCACCAGAATATAGAGCGGAGAGCTGCCGACGGAGGTGGTTTCATAAGGTTCCAGCACGCGCAGATCCGAGCAGGTCACACTGATGCCTGACGGCAGTAAAATTTCATCAACATGACCCTGCACCACAGTATGTTGCGCCGGGCGCGCAACCGGATCCATCAGCGACGGAAAACGGTAATCAATGCCGTGGCGTTGACCATAATCAAGAAAGTTCGCCACAGAGAAATGCTGTTCCTGCCGTGCGGGTCGCTGTGTGTTCATGCTGGTCCGGTTGCTGCGGGGCGGGCAGGTGAACCCCCCACCTGCGCTGGATAAGGCGCATCTTAGCACTGCAAATCGCAATGGTAAAATAAATGATACGTATTCGCATTGGGTGTTTGCTGGCAATATAGCCATCGAATTATTGCCGTGATGACCGGCGCGGTTAATACGCAGGAAAGGATTAACTATTGCTGATGGAATAATGGCATGCTGAGTAAACTTTTCTGCATATAAGGGCAAATACGCCATGAAGAACATTGGATTTCTGTCGTTTGGTCACTGGACGCCTTCACCACAATCAGGCACCCGTTCGGCCGCCGACGCGCTGTTGCAATCTATTGATCTTGCTGTCGCAGCTGAAGAGCTGGGCGCCGATGGCGCCTATTTCCGCGTGCATCATTTTGCCCGTCAGCTGGCTTCCCCTTTCCCGTTATTGGCTGCGGTTGCCGCACGTACCCGTAGCATTGAAATTGGTACAGGCGTTATCGATATGCGCTATGAAAATCCGCTGTATATGGCCGAAAGCGCCAGCGCCGCCGACCTGATTTCCGGTGGCCGCCTGCAACTGGGCATCAGCCGAGGTTCGCCGGAGCAGGTGATCGACGGCTGGCGTTATTTTGGTTATCAGCCTGCTGAAGGTGAGACCGATGCCGATATGGGCCGACGTCATACCGAGGCGCTGCTGGAGGTGCTGCGTGGCGAAGGCTTTGCCAGACCTAACCCGCAGCCAATGTTTCCCAATCCGCCAGGACTGTTGCGTACCGAACCTTTCTCGGCGGGGCTGCGCGATCGCATCTGGTGGGGCGCTGGCTCAAATGCCACTGCGGTGTGGGCGGCGAAGCTGGGCATGAATCTGCAAAGCTCGACGCTGAAAGATGACGAAACCGGTGAAGCATTCCATGTGCAGCAGGCGCAGCAGATCCGCGCTTACCGTGCAGCATGGGCTGAGGCGGGTCATACGCGTACCCCACGGGTGTCGGTCAGCCGCAGCATCTTCGCACTGATGGACGATCGCGATCGGGCTTATTTTGGCCGTGGCGGAGAGGAAGGGGATAAGGTGGGCTATCTCGACGAGAAAACCCGGGCGATCTTTGGCCGTAGCTATGCCGCCGAACCGGAACTGCTGATCAAACAGCTGAAGCAGGATGAAGCGATTGCCGAGGCGGATACCCTGCTGTTAACGGTGCCGAATCAGCTGGGCGTTGACTATAACGCGCATGTGATTGAATCGATCCTGCAACATATTGCCCCGGCAATGGGCTGGCGTTCGTAACCGAATAGTGTTTAGCGCTCCGTTGATAACGGAGCGCTATTACGCCCGCCGCTTAAAAAACGTTATAATAAATTAATCGATACTTATCGCAAAAAGAGTATAGCGGTTAAAGCGTTTCATCTTATTTCACAATCAGGGAAAAGATTCTCGCTATTGTCGTTTTACAATCGAATAACAGTGCTTTAATAATTTAATCCGGATCAATAAAACGGATACGAATAATGGACAGCACCATTCAGATTGCTAAACCACAAGATGCGGAAGAGATATATAACCTGCTGCAACGCGCTTATGCAGCACTGCTGGATCTGAATGTAAACTTCACCATTACCCGCGCCTCTGTTGATGTGGTGCAGAAAGCCATCCGCGAAGAGACAGTGCTGGTGTTGCGTCAGCAGAGAGAAGCCATCGCTACCGTCACCGTCCGCCTGCCACAAGGGGACAACCCCGCCGGACTGCCGGCGCTGCCTTTTATTCACTGGTTTGCGGTTGCGCCGGAATATAAACGTCAGGGATTTGGCGATCAGATATTAACCTGGGCCGAAAAGAATTTATTAACCGAAAAGCTTAAAGCCCCCGCAGTCTATTTAGCAACGGCAATTAAACATCCCTGGCTGACCCAGCTCTATCAGAAACGTGGTTATCACTGTTTTTACCATAAGGTGAATCCACTGGGTGAAGAGCTGGTCTATCTGAAAAAAGATCTTCCGCCATTAAATTAATTAAGGACAATATGAAAGCCAATTATTTGCAATCTGCGCTGGTTATTGCCTGCGCGCTGGGGATCAGCCATTTTTCGTTTGCCGCCGAACAACCACGTAATGGCGGCACGCTGACCTGGGGCATTGAGACTGAACCCAATACCTTTAACCCGCAGCTGAACGGACAATCAAAGGCCGAACTGATCTTACGCGTCGCCTGGGAATCATTGCTGGCGCGTAAAGCCGATGGCGATTATGTGCCCTGGCTGGCGGAAAGTTATCAGGTCAGCGATGACGGCAAAACTTTCAGCTTTAAGCTGCGCAAGGATGTCAGTTTTTCCAACGGGGAAAAATTTAACGCTCAGGCGGTAGCACAGAACTTTCTGCATACTCAGGATGCCGCTTACTGCGCTGGATCCAGCCTGTGCGCCATGGGGGCGCGTATCGCCAGCGTGGAGACGCCCGATGACTTTACTCTGGTGATCAGGCTTAAACAGACTTACACCCCCTTTCTCTCGTTTGCGGCATCACTGAAACAGCTCTCTCCCGCCAGCTGGCGATCAACGCAACTGAAAGCGGGCGGCAAAGAGATTGCCGGCACCGGTCCGTTTATTCTGGAAAGTTATGAGAAAGGTCAGCAGGTGACCTTCGTGAAAAATCCGCATTACAACTGGGCGCCAGCGGTAACAAAGCATCAGGGGCCAGCTTACCTCGATAAAGTTATCTATCGTTTCTTGCCGGAATCATCGGTGCGCAGTGGCGCGCTGCTCTCCGGCCAGGTGGATGTGATTGAAGGGATCTCCGGCAACGACGCCACAGAGTTCAAAGATAACGACGATTTCACCTATCAGCACGCACTTAATACTGGCACCCCTTATTCGCTGTTTCTGAATGTTGACTATGGCCCGACGCGCGAATTGCACGTGCGCCAGGCGTTGCTACAGGGGCTGGATATCGATCCGATCCTGAAATCGGTTTATCGCGGCGAGCGCACGCGGGCGTGGGGCATCACGTCGCCGGTCGATCCGCTGTATGACAAGGGGCTGGAGCAGAAGTATGGCAATCAGCCGGATAAAGCGAATCAGCTACTCGACGAGGCGGGCTGGACGGTACGTGATAGCGCCGGTTTTCGCACCAAAGCGGGTAAACGTCTGAGTGTGGAGATTATCCAGGCGCAGGCCACGGTGCGCGACCAGCGCGATGTGCTGTTACAGGCCATCCAGGCGCAGGCGCGGCAGCGTCTGGGCGTGGAGCTGAATATCCGCTATGTCGATTCCGGCACCTATGCCGAAGTGCGCAAAAGCGGTCAGTTTGGTTCGATTGCTAACTCCAATACCGAAACTGATGGCATTGATATCGAAAATCACTATCGCCCGGTGAATGCCGGTGGCTCGATAAATTACAGCCGCGTTAATAGTCCGCAAATTCAGTACTGGCTGGATGAGGCTTCGCGCACGCTGGATACTGCTAAACGCCGCAGTCTCTACGGTCAGTTGCAGCAGTACGCCTTGCCTGAGCAGGCGGTGGCGGTGCCGCTGTACGAGCCGGAAGATCAGATTGCCGCCGCCAGCTATGTGCATGGCGTCGGTTTCCGCAGTTACAAACAGATGCCGGAAAACGCCTACGACGTCTGGCTCAGTGACCACTAATTTGCCGGAGGTAATTATGAGTCTGGAGAGCACAGTTACCGCACCGCAGTCGCGTCGCACGCCCCCTTTTGGCGGCAATAGATTAACCCGACGCATCGCTGAACGCCTGCTGGGCGGCGTGCTGGTGTTATGGGCGGCGATCAGTCTGGCATTTCTCGGCGTGCATCTGGCGCCCGGCGATATTGTCAGCCTGCTGGTTGGCGAGCAGATCGCCACGCCGCAGATTGAAGCGGCGATCCGCGCCGAGTGGGGGCTGGATCAGCCGCTGTGGTGGCAATATCTGCACTATTTGTGGCGGCTGCTGCATGGCGATCTGGGGCGCTCTTATATCCTCAATACCGATGTCAGTCAGCTGCTGCTGTCACAGCTGTGGCCGACGCTGAAACTGACGCTGGCGGCGCTGCTGGTTAGCCTGATCTTTGCCGTTGGGGTCGCGGTGGCGACTGCCCACCGGCGCTGGGGACGGCGTATTGCTAACGGCATTGAACTGCTGCTGGCCTCCATGCCATCGTTCTGGCTTGGACTGGTGCTGCTGGCGATTTTTAGCTTCACACTGCGCTGGTTTCCGGTGGCGGGGGATCGGCATCTGTCGGCACTGGTACTACCCGCGCTGTCGCTGGGGCTGGCGCAGGGGGCGGTGGTGGCGCAGGTATTGCGACGCGGGCTGGAACAGGCACTGGATGAGCCTTTTACCCTGACGCTGCGCGCCTGGGGGATAGGTGAGCGCCGTATCCGTCTGCGTCATGCCCTGCGTCATGCAGCGCTACCGGCGGTGACCCTGACCGGCTGGCTAATTGGCGGCCTGCTGAGCGGCGCGGTGATCACTGAACAGGTGTTTGGCCGTCCTGGACTGGGCAAGCTGACGGTCGACGCGGTGCTGGCAAAGGATCTGCCGGTTGTGCTGGCGGTAGCGATCTTCTCGGCGCTGATCTATGTGCTGATGAGCACGCTGGTGGATATTCTCTACCTGCTGATTGACCCGCGTTTACGGCAGGGGCCAGGGGAGGCGCGCCGATGAGCAGCTTAGCATTGCGTCTGCGCCCCTCGCTGCCGTGGCCGCTATGGCCAGCGCTGGGCTTTCTGCTACTGGTGGCGCTGGCGGTGATCGTGCCGGGCTGGCTGACGGCAAACGATCCGCTGCTGGCGGATCCGGTCAATGCCCAGCTGCCGCCTTCACTGCATCACTGGCTGGGTACGGATCAGTTAGGACGTGATCTGCTGACCCGGATTATCTATGGCAGCCGTTACTCGCTGTTAATCAGTGTGGCGGCGATCTCGCTGGCGGTGGTGGCCGGCACCTTACTGGGTCTGTTCGCGGCGCTGGCCAGAGGGGTGGCGGATGAGCTGCTGAGCCGTACCGTAGATGTGATCTCCGCATTTCCCGATCTGTTGCTGGCGCTGATGCTGATTGCTTTTACCGGCCCCGGCACCAGCAATCTGATTATTGCGCTGGGGGTTGCTTCGGTGCCGCGCTTTGCCCGGGTCGTGCGCGCCCAGACCTTTCTGGTGCTCTCTTCCGGTTATGTTGAACAGGCACGCACCTTTGGTTTGCGGCGATTCACTCTGATTAGCCGCCATGTGCTGCCGCATGCGATTGCGCAGGTGCCCGCGCTGGCCACGCTCGGACTGGGCACCGCGATTATTGGCACTGCCGGGTTAAGCTTCCTTGGGATGGGGCCACAGCCGCCCACTGCGGAGTGGGGGCTGATGCTGGCCGAAGGGCGCAATTATCTGCGCAATGCCTGGTGGATTGCCGTCTGGCCAGGGGTATTTATCACTCTGACGGTGGTGGCGGTCAATACTCTCGGGCGCTACTGGCAGGCACGTTTTGAAGGGAGGCAACCATGAGTAAACCACTTATCGATATCCGTCATCTCACCATCCGCTTCGGCGCGGTGACGGTGGTGAAAAATATTGATTTGCAAATCTGGCCGGGCGAATCGGTGGCGCTGGTGGGGGAGTCCGGCAGTGGAAAGACCCTGACCGCCCGCAGTCTGCTGGGTTTACAGCCGGATGACGCCACCCTCAGCGCCGACAGCTTTCTGATTGACGGGCGCGAGATGCTGAATGCGGATCAGCGTCAGTGGCGGACGCTACGCGGTCGCAGTATTGGCTACGTATTGCAGGACGCGCTGATCTCCCTCGATCCGTTGCGGCGCATCGAACAGCAACTGGCGGATGCGCTCTCTGCGTCGGGCATCCGCCAGCCCGCAGTATTACGCGAACGCAGCCTGGCGTTGCTGCATGCGGCAGGTATCGCCGATGCGGAGAGCCGGATGGCGCTCTATCCGCATCAGCTCTCCGGCGGCCAGCGCCAGCGCGCGCTGATTGCCACCGCGCTGGCCAACAGACCGGGGTTACTGATTGCCGATGAACCGACTACGGCGCTGGATATGACCGTCCAGCGCCAGATCCTGCAATTATTGCTGCAGCGCCAGCGCGACGGCCATGCGCTGTTGCTGATCAGTCACGACCTGGCGGTGGTGGCGGAGCTGGCCGACAGAGTGCTGGTAATGCGTGATGGCGAAGTGGTGGAGCAGGGACCAACCCGGCAGCTATTGCAGTCGCCGCAGCACGCCTGGACGCAGCGTCTGCTACGCGCTGTGCCGACTGCGCAGACGCGCGGCTTACGGCTGGCAAGCGCGGAACCGATGCCGTTAGCCGCCAAAGTTATCCAGCGCGAAGTACCGCTGTTGCAGGCGATAGCGCTGAACAAGGCGTATGGCGAACGTCAGGTGCTGAACAATATCCACTTTACCCTGCATGCCGGAGAAACCCTTGGCGTGGTCGGAGAATCCGGCAGCGGCAAGACCTCACTGGTCAGGGTGGTGATGGGACTGAGCGAACCGGACAGCGGCGTGCTGCTACTGGATGGTCAGCCATGGAACAACCTGACGGAGTCGGCGCGGCGACCACGCCGCGCCCGGCTGCAACTGATTTCGCAGGATCCCTTCAGCTCGTTTGATCCACGTTACACGGTAGATAAAATTATCGGCGAGAGCCTCGACAGCGTCGGCATCTTTGGTGATGCGCGCCGCCAGCGGGTACGCCAGTTGCTGGATGAAGTGCAGCTCGGCGATCGTTTTTTAACCCGCTACCCGCGTGAGTTATCCGGTGGACAGCGCCAGCGTGTGGCGATTGCCCGCGCTTTCGCCCCCAGCCCGGCGCTGCTGGTCGCTGATGAACCGGTCAGCGCGCTGGATGTGTCGGTTCAGGCGCAGGTTCTCGATCTGCTGGCCGATATGCAGGCACAACACGGCACGGCGCTGCTGTTTATCTCACACGATCTGGGTGTGATTCAGCATCTGGCCGATCGGGTGCTGGTGATGCAGGACGGCAAAGTGGTGGAGAGCGGCGATATCAGTCAGGTGTTCACTGCGCCGCAGCACCCCTGGACGCAAAAACTTTTACAGGCGCTGCCGGTTCTGCCGCAGCAGGTCGCCTGACATTTTATCTGCAAGGAGTGAATTATGAGTCAGACACAACCTCAGCTGCGCCTCGGCGCCATTATTCAGGGCGTCTCCGGCAATATGTCCGCCTGGCGTCACCCCGATGCGGTGGCTGATGCCAGCATCAATATTGCGTATGTGCAGCAGCTGGCGAAAAAAGCTGAGCAGGGCAAAATTGATTTCCTGTTTCTCGCCGACGGTCTGTTTATTACCCCGCAGTCGATCCCGCATTTTCTTAACCGTTTTGAGCCGATCACGCTGTTGTCGGCGCTGGCGCTGGTGACACAAAACATCGGGCTGGTAGGCACTCTCTCCACCTCTTACAGCGAACCCTTTACCGTAGCGCGTCAGTTCGCCAGCCTCGATCATCTTAGCGGCGGGCGTGCGGGCTGGAATGTGGTGACCTCGCCGCTGGAAGGCTCGGCGAAAAACTTCTCGCGCCAGAGTCATCCGGAACATGATGAACGCTACCGGGTCGCCAGCGAATATTTGCAGGTAGTGACCGGGCTGTGGGATTCGTGGGAAGGCGATGCTTTTGTGCGCGACAAAGCCAGCGGTGAGTTTTTCGCCGCTGACAAGTTGCATACCCTGAACCATCAAGGCAAATATTTCTCGGTGCAGGGGCCGCTCAATGTCGGGCGCTCACCGCAGGGGCGACCGGTGGTGTTTCAGGCTGGTGCATCGGAGGCCGGAAAAACCTTTGCTACCGAGGTCGCCGATGCAATTTACACCCGCCATGAAACCCTGTCGCAGGCGCGCGCCTTCCGCGAAGATGTGCGCCGCCGCCTGGTGGATCGCGGACGTCAGGCCGACGATATTCGTATTTTTCAGGGCATCAGCGTGATTATTGGCGATAACGAAGCCGACGCTGAGCAGCGTTATCAGCAGACCGCACAACTGGTGAGTATCGATAAGGCGCTGGAGTATCTGGGACGTTACTTTGAGCATCATGATTTCAGTCAGTACCCGCTGGATGCGCCGTTCCCGGATATTGGCGAACTGGGCCAGAACAGCTTCCGCAGCACGACCGATACCATCAAACGCGATGCCCGTCAACGCAACCTGACGCTGCGCGAAGTGGCGCTGGAAGCCGCTACGCCGCGTCCCGGTTTCCTTGGCACTGCTCAGCAGGTAGCGGATGGTCTGGCGCAGTGGTTCCTGGAGGGGGCGGCTGATGGCTTTATCGTACGCGGCGGTACGCCAAACGCTTTTGAGGATTTTGTCGACCAGGTAATTCCGCTGCTGCAACAGCGCGGTATCTATCGCCGTGAATACGAAGGCGCGACCCTGCGTGAAAATCTCGGGCTGGCGGAACCGGAAAATCAGTTTAGTCGTGCGCGCCGACAGGAGGTGGCCTGAACTGCATTAACGGCGCCTGCCGGACGATAATTATCAGGGGCAGGATTTTCGCTGTAGTCTGGCGCTGGCGTTATTAAAAAAAAGGTGTAGTCGAGTGGTAAGTAAAAACCCCGCTCAGGGAAATCTGATCGGGGTTTTAAAATATATGTTGTATTGGTAACGTCATTGGCTAACTATTGCTCTGGCAGCGAGGTTATTTATTTACCTGTGATCGAAAATCTGAATGTCAATGCTGCATCAGTCCATAATTTGCGAGCATCTTTATTATCAAGATAACTATGTGTATCATCGATAATATATTCGATCACATAATAATAACGTTTAGTATTATGGACAAAATAAGAATAAATAAGATAACTGTCGCTGGTGCAGTACCATTGATGCAGGATGCCTTCAGTTCTTTTCTCATCACTGGACAGGGAATCATCGAACCAGTCAATGCAATCTTCTGTATTTTGATAAACA
Organism: Winslowiella toletana; assembly: GCF_017875465.1. Lineage (NCBI taxonomy): Bacteria > Pseudomonadati > Pseudomonadota > Gammaproteobacteria > Enterobacterales > Erwiniaceae > Winslowiella > Winslowiella toletana. The sequence goes on along the minus strand of NZ_JAGGMQ010000001.1, from coordinate 606,135 downwards.
TGCAGATGGGTTAGTGTTTCCCGGCTCTCAGTTAAGGCAGGATCAATAAATTGTCAGTCTCTGCCAAAAAAGTGAGGATAACGAAGGCCGCGATTGCTGAACTTTATTCGTTGGACGAGAGTGTTCAGATCTATCGCTGTTAATTTTATATTGAATAAATTCCTGATGCGTTGATTAAAAATCAGGATCTTCTGCTAATTCTTTGGCGGAACTAAAACATATCTCAAAGCTCATCGCATTTATCCATAACAAAATCAGCCAATTTTAACGTTCATCGCTTCCAGGTGCTTTTTTAATCTTTCGCTACCACGGGCAGCAGCTTTACGTGAATCTGCTGCAATTTTCTTACACTGCTCGGGGGTAAGTGCGGTAGTCTGAGACTCTTCAACGGCTTTTTTCCTGATCATAACAGACCTCCTGCAATTAGCCTTTTTACGGCTGATAAATTGGACGTAAATCAAGCAAGGAAATCAAATAACAACACTACTGTCGCGGGTAGGCCACTCTATTATTGTTTGCCTGAAGCAGGGCGAAATACGCCTCGCCCTGGTGATCTTCGCCGCATTTTTGCACCATCAGCGTGCGCAGCCTGAGTTTCATGCCACTATAGTTAAGATTCAGGACGGTCCGGACACCGCGCATCCCTGCCAGCCATATGATGGCTACTTAACACCCTGTTAGTTAAAACACGGGCGGATAACTCCCCGGTTACTGCCTGTTGCGTCGCATATCAGAAAGAAATTATCGGTTTCTGCTCTTTCTGGCGGAGTTTTTGCTTATCTTCTTAATTAACCGTAGTAACCGAAGCAACAAAAGCCGTTCGCGGCCCGCTTGAAAGCACCTTGTATTGACGAAGTCCGTGATTTTTCCCGCGCCAGATGCTGGCGCCTGGTTCTGAACAGTGCTGAGGAATATCCGAATGTCTTTGAAAATGATTAAGTTACCGCTTCAGATGGCTATTGCTGGTTGTTTAAGTACCGCGCTGTATGCGCATGCGGATGTGACAATTGGCATCGCCGGGCCATTAACCGGTCCTAATGCCACCTATGGCGCCCAATACTGGAAAGGGGCGTCACAAGCCGCCGCCGATATTAATGCCGCAGGCGGTATTAAAGGCGAAAAAATCGTGCTGGTGCAGGGCGATGACGCCTGCGAACCCAAGCAGGCGGTGGCGGTGGCTAACCGCCTGGTGGATGAATCTAAAGTCTCTGCCGTCGTTGGACACTTCTGCTCCTCCTCAACCATGCCGGCATCGGAAGTGTATGACGAAGCCGGTGTGCTGACCATTACCCCGGGATCGACCAACCCGAAAATTACCGAACGCGGTATGAAAGGCATGTTCCGTATGTGTGGCCGTGACGATCAGCAGGGTGTGGTGGCGGCGAACTATATGCTGGATGTGCTGAAAGCGAAAAAAATTGCGGTTATCCATGACAAAGATACTTACGGGCAGGGGCTGGCCGATGCGACCAAAGCAGCGCTGGAAAAACGCGGCACCAAAGAGGTGCTGTATGAAGGCCTGTCGCGCGGTGAAAAAGACTTTAACGCGCTGGTCACCAAAATCGGCGCTCTGAAGCCGGATGTGGTCTATTTCGGCGGCTGCCATCCGGAAGCTGGCCCACTGGTGCGCCAGATGCGTGAGCAGGGTGTGCAGGCGAAATTTTTCTCCGGTGACTGTGTGGTCACTGCCGAGATGGTTACCGCTGCCGGCGGCCCGCAGTATACCAAAGGGGTGCTGATGACTTTTGGTAATGACCCGCGCACCATTCCTGCCGGTAAATCGGTGATTGAAAAATTCCGCGCCAGCGGATTTGAGCCGGAAGGCTACACCCTGTATGCCTATGCCTCCATTCAGGCGATCGCCGCGGCCTATAACGGCGCCGGCAAAGACAATGAAAAAGCCAGTGAATGGCTGAAATCCCATACTGTCGATACCGTGATGGGGCCGAAATCCTGGGACGGCAAGGGCGACCTGAAAGTGTCGGATTATGTGGTCTATCAATGGGATGATCAGGGCAAATATCACCAGCTGTAACCCTGTTGCACCGGTACTGACTCTCCGTCCTGCCGCCGGGTTGGGACGTCGCGACACCGAAGGCAGTCGGGGCCTGTCGCCCTGCTGCCTTATCACAGGCGAGACTGTTCACAATGGATGCATTCTTACTGCAACAGCTGATTAACGGGCTGACGTTGGGCGCGGTATATGGCCTGATCGCCATCGGTTACACCATGGTTTATGGCATTATCGGCATGATTAACTTCGCTCACGGCGAAGTCTATATGATCTCCGCTTACCTCTGCGCCATCGGCCTCGGTCTGCTCTCCTTTTTTGGCATTCACTCCTTTCCGCTGCTGATTTTTGGCACGCTGATCTTCACCATCGTGGTGACCGGTGTTTACGGCTGGACGATTGAGCGTATCGCCTATCGGCCGCTGCGGAATTCAACGCGGCTGGCGCCGCTGATCTCAGCCATCGGTATGTCACTTATCCTGCAGAATTACGTCCAGATCAGTCAGGGACCGAATCAGCAGGGGATCCCGACGTTGCTGACCGGCGTATTACGCTTCGATGTCGGTGACGGCGTGGTGCAAATCACCTGGACCAAAATATTTATTCTGCTGGCGGCGCTGGCCGGAATGGCGCTGCTGACATGGATTATTCAGTTTACCCGCCTCGGGCGCATCTGCCGCGCGACGCAGCAGGACCGGCGAATGGCCTCGATTCTTGGCATCAATACCGATCGGGTGATTTCACTGGTGTTTGTGATGGGCGCGGCGATGGCCGGACTGGCGGGGGTACTGGTGACCATGAACTACGGCACCTTTGATTTCTATGCCGGATTTATTATTGGCATCAAAGCGTTTACCGCTGCGGTGCTGGGCGGCATTGGCTCATTACCCGGTGCGATGCTCGGCGGTTTACTGTTGGGCATTGCCGAAGCGCAATTCGCCGGGCTGGTGAACTCCGATTATAAAGATGTCTTCTCGTTTGGCTTGCTGGTGGTCATCCTGATTTTTCGCCCTCAGGGGTTGTTGGGCCGTCCGATGGTCGCGAAGGTTTGAGGGATAAACGATGACAGAGAGGGCTATCAAACCGGGGCTGAATATCCGCCAATGCCTGGTCGATATGGTGCTGGCCGGACTTTGCGCGCTGGTGGTGTTTGGACCGATCGTTGGCGTCATTTTAAAAGGGTACAGTTTTACGCTTTCGCCTGGACGCGTGGCGCTGCTGGTTGGCGTGGTGATGGTGGGGCGCTTATTGCTCAGCCTGACGCTGCAAAGCCAGCGCGGGCGCCAATTTATCAGCCGTTTTGAGGGCGCTGATGATGGCGTCTATGTCCGCCCGGCCGGCTACCAGTCGCGTCTGCGCTGGATTATTCCGCTGCTGCTGCTGCTGGCGATACTGTTTCCGTTTATCGCCACTAAGTATCTGCTGACCGTGGCGATTCTTGGCCTGATCTACGTACTGCTGGGGCTGGGGCTGAATATTGTGGTGGGGCTGGCGGGGCTGCTCGATCTTGGTTATGTAGCGTTTTATGCGATTGGCGCTTACGGGCTGGCGCTCGGCTATCAATATCTCGGGTTGGGATTCTGGGCGATGTTGCCGCTGGGTGCGATTCTGGCGGCGCTGGCGGGCGCGCTGCTGGGGTTTCCGGTGCTGCGTATGCATGGTGACTATCTGGCGATTGTCACACTGGGGTTTGGCGAAATCATTCGTCTGGTGCTGACTAACTGGCTGAGTTTTACCGGTGGGCCGAATGGCGTATCGGTGCCCGCGCCGACCTTTTTCGGCCTGGAGTTCGCGCGCCGTGCCAGAGACGGCGGCGTGCCGTTCCACGAATTTTTTCATACCACCTACAATCCCAACCTGAAATTTATCTTTATCTACGCGGTGCTGATTCTGGTGGTGTTGCTGGTGCTGTTTATTAAGCACCGCCTGACACGGATGCCGATTGGCCGCGCATGGGAAGCACTGCGCGAAGATGAAATCGCCTGCCGCTCGCTGGGGCTGAACCATGTGCTGGTTAAGCTTTCCGCCTTTATGCTGGGGGCGTCGACCGCAGGTGTCGCCGGGGTGTTTTTCGCCACTTATCAGGGATTCGTGAACCCAACCTCTTTTACCTTCTTTGAATCGGCGTTGATCCTGGCGATTGTGGTGCTGGGGGGGATGGGGTCGACGCTGGGGGTGGTGCTGGCGGCGTTTGTGCTGACTGTAGCGCCTGAACTGCTGCGCAGTTTTGCCGAATATCGCGTGTTGCTGTTCGGCGTACTGATGGTGCTGATGATGATCTGGCGACCGCGCGGACTGGTACGTACCAGCCGCACCGGTGTTGTGGTACGCAAAGGAGTCGCGCCATGAGTGACAGCATTCTGCGTGTGGAACATCTGATGATGCACTTTGGCGGCATCAAAGCGCTGAACGATGTAAACCTTGAGGTGGAGCGCGGCTCCATTACCGCGCTGATTGGCCCTAACGGGGCGGGGAAAACCACGGTATTTAACTGCCTGACCGGATTTTATCAGGCTTCTGGCGGCGTGATTATGCTTAATGCACAATCACGCATGACTGATGTGATTCAGGTGCTGGGACAGAAAATTCGCCCGGCGGATTTTCTCCATCCGGCCCGACTGGGGTCACGTATCTGGTATAAAATGTTTGGCGGCACGCACCTGGTGAACCGCGCCGGGCTGGCGCGCACTTTCCAGAATATCCGCTTATTCCGTGAGATGTCAGTGGTGGAAAATCTGATGGTGGCCCAGCATATGCAGGCCAATCGCAATCTGATCGCCGGGATCTTCAATACTCCGGGTTATCGCCGGGCGGAAAATCAGGCGCTGGATCGGGCCTTCTACTGGCTGGAAGTGGTAGATCTGGTGGAGTGCGCCAATCGTCTGGCGGGTACGCTCTCCTATGGTCAGCAGCGGCGGCTGGAGATTGCCCGCGCGATGTGCACCGGGCCGGAGATGATCTGTCTTGACGAACCAGCCGCGGGCCTCAATCCGGTGGAAACCCGCGCGCTGAGCCATATCGTGCGGACATTGCGGCAGCAACACGGGGTCACGGTGCTGCTGATTGAACATGATATGGGCATGGTGATGGAGATTTCCGATCAGGTGATTGTCCTCGACCATGGCGATGTGATTGCCCGCGGTACGCCGCAAGAGATTCAGCGCAATGTCAGTGTGATTGCCGCCTATCTGGGCGCCGACGAAGAGGAGATCGCCGGATGAGCCAGCCACTACTTGAGTTTCGCCACGTTGATGTATTTTATGGCCCGATTCAGGCACTGAACGGCATTTCGCTGACGGTCAATGAAGGTGAAACCGTCTCGCTGATTGGCGCGAACGGCGCCGGGAAATCGACCTTACTGATGTCGATCTTTGGTCAGCCGCGTATTGCCGCCGGGCAGATCCTCTATCGCGGCGCAGATATCAGCCAGAAATCTACCCACTTTATCGCCAGTAACGGTATTGCGCAGGCGCCGGAAGGGCGGCGGATTTTTCCGGATATGACGGTCGAGGAGAATTTGCTGATGGGCACCATCGCCATCGGCAGCCGCTATCAGAAGGAGGATAAGGCGCGAATGTATCAGCTGTTTCCGCGACTGGAAGAGCGACGCAGTCAGCGCGCAATGACCTTGTCAGGCGGCGAACAGCAGATGCTGGCGATTGCCCGCGCGCTAATGAGCCGGCCCAAACTGCTGTTGCTGGATGAACCCAGTCTCGGGCTGGCGCCGATTGTGGTGAAGCAGATCTTTCAGATTCTGCGCGAGCTGACGCAGCAGGGGATGACGCTGTTTCTGGTGGAGCAGAATGCTAATCACGCCCTGAAGTTATCAAATCGCGCTTATGTGATGGTTAACGGCGAGATCCGCCTGACTGGCAGCGGGCAGGAATTGCTGGTGAATCCTGAAGTGAGAAGTGCTTATTTGGGTGGGGTGTAAGACCATCGGCTGCGGGCTGCCTCCGCCCGCAGCCGATGGTTTTCAACGAAAAGTTCAATGTCCTGTTTCACCGCGAATAAAAGCCTCAACGTTTTCATGGGCGATATCGTCAGGAAATTGTTCTGCTGGCGACTTCATAAAGTAACTGGAAGGGGCAACCAGAGGCCCTCTAAGCCCGCGGTCTAAGCCAATTTTCGCTGCCCGCACGGCATCAATGATTACACCCGCTGAATTAGGCGAGTCCCAAACCTCAAGTTTACATTCTAGCGAGACTGGAGCATCACCAAAGTTACGTCCCTCCAGACGGATAAAGGCCAGCTTCCGGTCATCCAGCCATGGGACATGATCAGAGGGGCCGATATGCAGATTCCTCGCCGATAATATTGCTGAAGTATTTGAAGTGACAGCCTGGGTTTTGGAGATCTTCTTAAGCTCCAGCCGATCCCGCTCCAGCATGTTTTTAAAGTCCATATTGCCACCGACATTCAGTTGGTATGTGCGATCGAGAACCACGCCTCGTTTTTCAAAAAGCTTTACCAACTCGCGATGGGTGATTGTCGCCCCAATTTGGGATTTAATGTCATCGCCGATAATTGGGATTCCGGCGTCCGTGAATTTTTTTGCCCATTCGGGTCTGCTGGCGATAAACACGGGTATCGCATTGATAAAGGCCACCCCCGCATCAATTGCCGCTTGTGCGTAGAAGCGGGCTGCGTCTGCTGAACCAACCGGAAGATAATTGATCAGCACCTGGACGTTAGCATTTTTTAATGAAGTGACGACGTCAACCGGAGGTGCGTCAGACTCCTGAATAAGCTGCCGGTAGTAATATCCCAGCCCGTCCAGCGTTGGGCCACGAAGCACTGTTACGCCGGTGGATGGCACTGGGGAAAATTTTATCGTATTGTTCTCCGACGCATAAATTGCCGCCGACAGGTCAAGCCCGACTTTGGCTGCGTCGACATCGAAGGCCATCACAAATTTAATATCAGAGACGTGATATTTACCGAACCGTACGTGCATCAGACCCGGAACGGGCTGATCATCTGGTGCATTCTTGTAGTACTCAACACCCTGGACCAACGAAGAAGCACAGTTGCCAACGCCGACAATGGCCACACGAATAGGATTGTTTGTACTCATCATATTTCTCCTTATAAACTCCTTTTGATGAAATCCAATGGTCGTTGTGATGAATCTAACGAGCATCAGGTTATTTACTCCCTACAGAACACCGGGAATGAGACATTGCTATGAAGATGAAATAAGCAGGCGTGTTTTTATATCAGGTAAAAATCACATTCAGTAATCATGTCTCTATGTTTTTATTATTAGCTGCGTAATTAGCCGTTAAGACAGCTTTTATACCTGCAATAAGTGTAATTTCAGGCTGCCAGTTAAATAATTCCTTAGCTAAGGAATTATCGATTGAAACATATTTTACATCAAAGGCTCTGGCAGGTTTTTTAATCATCTCAATGGGGCGAACGGTTGCTTTGGTAAAAACGTGATAAAGCTCTTCAAGCGTAATCGTCTCCCCGGAGGCGATATTGACAGTTAGCCCCGTATAACGCGTTGGAGAGTTATGCGCGATTTTTAGAAAGATGTCTACCAGGTCAGCGATGTTGAGATAATCCCGACCTGAATTCCCCATCATTTCAATGGGTTCATACCTGGATATTTTTTGTGCCCAATGGGCTATAACACCGAATCCCGGTTTGGCCTTTTGATACGGGCCGTAAATATTTGAAAGTCTTAGTATAAGAGGCTCCACCCAGCTGGCTTCTCGCACCACGTTTTCTTGTTCTAGCTTGCTTTGTCCATAGTGGTTTACCGCTTTCAACCAAGAGGATTCTCTGTAAGGCTGAGGTCCGGCAGGGTCATATACTGTCCCCGCTGAAGAAGCGAAGACGAATAAAGGGCGTGTTTTAACTCCTTTTAAATTATCCAGAAATTGCATAAGAGACTTTAAATCAAACCTGGAGTGTACGGCATTATCCGCTGCGTTATGTGGCGTACACGAACCCGCCAGATAAAACACGATATTGATATTATTAATGTCTTTGTCGATTTTACTATTTCGGGTGACAGTGATGGGGCTGTAGCCGTTTAAACAGAGTTCTTTGACTACAGCGCTCCCAATAAATCCATCTGCTCCAACAACGGTGACATTTTTCATTGAAATTTCCCTCTATTTCACCAGCAGCTTCCTTAATGGCTGAATAACATTCCAGCGCCAGATGCTAATCTTTCGTCAGCCCCATGCAAATCTTTGACTACGGACAGTGCAAACCAACTTCAACAAAAAATATTCTGGTAAACAACATAACTGTCATTTATAGTTGGTCAAAGTTTAATCTGTTAGTTCACAATATAACCACTCAATGTAACGATGTCCAGACCATAACTGTAGCAAGGAGAGTGTAAAGAAAATTTTATTATTATTCTTTTACGCATAAAACAAATAGTTAAAACATCTTAATTCTCATTATTTTCCAAAGAAATCGTTAGGCCAGTATCTGAAACGTCAGCTTTTTTGGATAGCACTTCAGATTTTAACTAGGCTATTAATCCTTAATATTAATAATTTCTCGCGCTATGCATTATGGTGAGGTTTATTATTGTTTTTAACCTTAATCAATACGGAGAGAGAATAATGCAAGGGACGGTTAGCATTAAAACAGGTGTAGTGGGTTGTGGTGCTATTGCCCAAATTATGCACCTTGCGCATCTAAAAGATCTCAGTGAACTTTTTGATCTGCAAGCGATATGTGATCATTCTATTCAGCTTCTGCATTATATAGGAAGAAAATATAGTATTGATGTTAATAATCGCTATTCGGACTATATAGAATTTCTTGCGTCTGATACTGATGCTGTATTTGTTTTAACCGAAGGTTCCCATGCTCCGCTTGTTGTGCAGGCTTTGAGGGCCGGGAAACATGTTTTTTGTGAGAAGCCACTCTGTTTTACTGTGGCAGAAGCTGAAGAAATTGAAAAAATAGTGGAGAGTTCAGGTAAGGTGTTAATGGTTGGTTATATGAAACGTTACGATAGCGGATTTAACTACGCGCTTGATATTGCCAGAAAGATTAAACATCCCCGATATACACAAGTGACAGTACTCCACCCGGAAGAACAGCAGTATTTTGATATATATAGTGTTCCCCGCTTCGATGATGTACCTGAAGAGGTGAATAAAGCCAATGCCCGGCAACAGTTGAGAATTCTAACTAATGCGGTGGGCGATATTGCTGATAACCTTAAAACCGTTTATTACGATGCCATGTTGGGTAGTATGATTCATAATGTCAATCTCATCCGTGCTTTTTTTGGCGAACCCGTTAGCGTACTGTCAACGAACATATGGCCGGCACACTCTTGTTATCCGACCATAACGACGATGTTAGATTATGGTGAAGCACATCGTATAATATTTACCTGGTCGTACTTATCCGGCGTCAGGAATTATGTTGAAGAGTTCTCGGTATATTCAGATTCAGAACGGTTAAAGGTAAGTTTTAGTTCTCCATTTCTGAAAAACAGACCCACTCTAGTGTCACACGTACATATGCAGAACGGGAAGCTGATCACCAGCGAGGTAGAAGTATCTTATGATAATGCTTTTAAAGAAGAGCTAAAAGTTTTCTATCAGTGTGTTACCACTAATAAACGTGTGATTACTGATGTAAGAGATGCCAAAGCAGATATTAAATTACTTCAGTTAATATTGGCAGCTTATCAGCCGCAAGGTCTGGGCGGTGAAGCCCTGGCACAACAGCTCAGGGCATATAAAGCTGATTGACACCCGAGGGGGAGATATGGGTAACAGAATGAAGCCGTCTCGATCGTCAACAACCAGGGAAATAATATCGAATTTATTGCAACACTCCCTGCCTGGGGGGGCAGCAATAAATGAGTATTCAAATATTGTCATTGATCATGCTGAGAACGCATACATTTGGGATACTGATGGCAATCGGTATATCGACTTTTTCACTGGAGTCGGTGTGAGTAATATTGGTCATTCTCACCCGAAGTTTCTGACAGCTGTGAGCAAACAATTGGCCCGATGTACGGTCGGCAGTTTCTACACCGAGGTACGCGCGCAACTTCAGCAAAGCCTGGCGGCGCTATTGCCATCAAATTTGCAGCACATACATATGTATTCGACCGGTAGTGAGGCAGTAGAAGCTGCTGTACGATTTGCGCGGGCTGCAAGCGGCCGGGAAGAGATAATTAGTTTTTGGGGGGGGTTCCACGGCAAGACCCAGGGAGCGATGAGCCTCCATGCCGGGCCGCGTAAGCGAGATGCCGGCCCGTTTCCGACAGGCTCCCATCATGTTCCCTACGCCTATTGTTTCCGTTGCCCTTTAAACCTCAAGTTCCCCGGGTGCCATTATGCCTGTGTTGAACTTGCAAGAAATAGCATCAAAGAGAGCACAGCAAATAATGTTGCTGCCATCATTATTGAACCAGTACAAGGCACAAATGGCAATATCGTTCCTCCCGCGGGATATCTTAAAGAGATACGTAAACTGGCAGACGAATTTGGCGCGTTACTCATTTTTGATGAGGTAATTACTGGATTTGGCAGGACAGGGCGATTTTTCGCTTTTGAACACGAAGATGTGGTGCCTGATATCCTGGTGCTTGGTAAGGCGATGGGTTCCGGCGTGCCGGTCAGCGCAGTCATCAGCGATGCGGCCCTGGTAGAAAATACTTCATTTTCTCTGCCAAGTGCGGCCTCTTCAACATTTGGCGGCAACCCTTTAGCCAGTGCAGCAGCCTTAGCAACGATTGAAATTATCCGCGATGAACATCTGGTCGAACGAAGCTGTGAATCAGGCAAGTTAGCCGAAAGTATCATGAAATCCTGGTCTGGGGAGCTGACTGTCATCGGTAATACTGGAATATCCGGGCTGATGATAGGTTTAGAGTTAGTCTATCCAGGCACAAATCGTCCGTTATCTGCTGATGTGATGCGTAATTTTTTTTCCTCTGTACTTCATCGCGGTATTATCGCCATGGCGTATGGGAGCAGAATAAGATTATATCCGCCCCTATCGATCAATGATTCTGATCTGAAAGAGGGCTTGCTAACCCTGTACAGTGAACTTCAATGTCTTGCACAGTTTGTTGAAAATTATCCTTATAAGGATTAACTATTATGCGCATTGGGTGTGTTATTTCTGATAGCAGCCAACTGGCGTGGGCTGCAGAATGTGACTTTGATTACTTAGAAGCCAAAGGGGATTTTATTCTCCAACTGTCCAGAGCTGATAGTCGCGATAATTTGTCAGCGTTAGAGCATTATGCTTTCGAAGCAATGACTTCGCCGTTACCACGAGAGCTAGGGGCAAGGATTGTAGGCAATGACGCGGATCATAAATACGCCCTAAAAATTCTAACTCAGATGCTAGATCTCTCCGCGATGATTGGCGTGCGCAAAATCGTTCTGGGTTGCGGGCAGGCACGTAATATACCGCACTATTTCCAGCGTAAGTTGGCCTGCCAGCAATTTATCGCATTTATAAAAAAAGCCAGTCTGATCAGTATGGAGAGAAAGCAAAAACTCAGTATAGAGCCATTACATCGTGGCGAAACAAATTTTATCAATTCTTGTGCTGAGGCCAAAAAGTTAATCAGCGGTATTTCTGAAGTTGCTATAACAGTTGATTGTTACCATATTTGTAGCGAGAAATTGAGTATTGATGATGAGCTGGATAACAGTAAAATAATGCATGCTCATACATCATACCTGCCGCGTGGGTCGGGATTATTTTACGAAGAGTATCAATGTGCCTTCTTAAGGAAACTACAGGAAATTGGTTGTCATAGTATTTCAATAGAGGAAAGGTTTGAAAGCAAGGAAAGTATGTACGCATTTTTATCACAATTACGCATATTAAGCAGCAATAACCCAGGAGGGGAAATATGACGATCTCATTTATTACAGACCAGACTTCGCCTGTAACCCGTTCATTTATCAATCAGGTGGTGGACTTATGGAATAAAAACCAATCGGCCAGGCCGGTTATTCTCACTTTCCTCGATCATGAGGAGCTTAGAAACTCGCTGGAGCACTACCTTACTTGCGCAAACCCACCTGACGTTTTGACCTGGTTTGCCGGAAATCGGATGAAATCCTTTATAAACCGCGAACTGATGATCAAAACGGATTCAATTAAGGGGATAGCGAAATTTTATGCGTCGCTGCAACCCCGGTTTCAGAATATGTTTGCTACGGGGGATGCGCAATATTGCATTCCGACCTCCTATTTCTGGTGGGCAATATATTATCGTCCATCGGTTTTTAAAAAGGCAGGAATAAAGATGCCAGTCAACAACTGGCATGACCTCACCATTGTGGCTGGCAAGCTACTTTCAGTGGGTATCATCCCTTTTGCGTTAGGTTCGCGTTATCGTTGCCCAGCGACGGCATGGTTCGACTACCTTAATATGCGGTTAAATGGTCCGCACTTTCATCAGCAATTAATGGAGCTGAAAATACCTTATACGGATGAAAGAATTAAAACCGTTCTTACCTTCTTCAGAAAGTTGCAGGACAACGGCTGGTTTCTGGGGAAGGCCGATTCTTATGATGAAGAAGAAGCGGTTGCGGCAGTGTTGAGTGGTAAAGCTGGAATGACCTTGATCGGCAGCTATGCCCGGGATGAATATGTACCCCCTGATTGCGATGAGCAATTAGATTTTTTCAGATTTCCAGTTATCAATGAAAATGTGGCAATCGGAGAAGACACCCCGATTGATGGTTTTTTTGCTGCCGGACGTTCAAATCACCCGCAAGATGCTGGCGATTTTTTACTGTATTTAGCCTCCCATGAGGTTCAGAAGCTCGCAACACAGTCGATCAACGCGTTACCTGTTCGCTCAGATATTGCTATTACCCATAAAAGAAGCGATTTAGCCAAAGGGCGTGAACTGATAGATCGCGCTGATTATCTCTTCCAGTTTTACGATCTGGATACGGCGTGGGAAATCGCTGATACAGGCATGGCTTGTATAAATGACTTTGCTAATTATCAGATCGATGAATCAGAGGTTCAATATTGTATTGAAGAAGCCCGCCTGCGTTTTTTAGGCTGTTTCGAACGACAGGAGAAAATATTATGAACACGTCTGAATTGGCAATAAATGGTGGAAACGCTGTTCGCACTTCGCCATGGCCCACATGGCCAGTAGCGACGAAACACACTATGACAAACCTTGAAGCGGTAATGTCCTCAGGCCGCTGGGCGATTAGCGGATGTTACACCGGAGCGAGGGGCTATGAGCAAAGATTCTGTCAGGCATTTGCTGATTATCAGGGCTCTTCTTACGCTGTTGCTACGACTAACGGCTCGGCGGCGATCAAAATAGCCCTGATGGCGGTAGGTGTCGGGCCGGGAACCGAAGTTATTGTTCCCGGGCTGACCTGGGTAGCTTGCGCAGCAATGGTTTTTGAGCTGGGTGCAGTACCCGTGCTGGTTGATATTGACCCGCATTCGCTCAGCATTTCTGTTCAGGCCGCAGAGTCGGCCCTCAGTGATAAAACTGTGGCGGTCCTTGTGGTGCACGCCTACTGCTCTGCCGCTGATATGGATGGTTTTGTCGAGCTTGCAAATCGCGCCGGTATCGCGTTGGTTGAAGATTGTTCACAAGCCCATGGTGCCGAGTGGAGAGGACAAAAGTTGGGTTCATTGGGGCAGTTTGGCGTTTTTAGTTTGCAGCAAACGAAGGTTTTAACCTGTGGTGAGGGTGGAGTTGTCACGTGCAGTGCCGCCGACGCTTATCGCCGTCTTCAACAGCACCGCGCCAATGGTCGCATTTACACCACTCATCCGCTGGCAGGACAATTGGAACTTATTGACGTGGGAGAAGTATACGGTACCAATCACGCTATGTCAGAAATTCACGCGGCAATTGCACTTGCTCAGCTCGAATTATTAGATGAACAAAATACCGTGCGTGAGGCTAATGCTTTATACTTAACCCATGCACTGGAAAAAATCCCTGGCGTGAACACCATTATTCCTCCTGCCGGGCTGACCCGTCGGACATATTATGATTACGTGATTCAACTGAATGCCGATATTACAGGGCCATTTCTGATACATCGGGTGGTCGAAGCTATGGCCGCAGAGCTGGGTACATTTATTGAAACCCTGGATGCACCAATGAACGCAAATATTCTCTATAATCCGCTCTTAGCGAAAACTGTCAATACGCAGGAGTTAATTCGCCAGTTAGAACCGAAACGGTTTAATTTGCCATTTGCGCATCAGGCTTATAATTGTAGTTTTGCATTTCTCCATCACCTTCTTCTTGGCACCACTAAAGATATGGATGACATTATAAACGCAATGTTAAAAGTATTAAGATGCATGGACAAACTACGAGGCTGATAATGAAAAGCATCCAGTTTATTGAGGGTAAGGTTTTTAACCCTGATGGGATTGAGATTAATGCAACCTTGCATTGCAATATGGCTTGTAAGTCTTGCGCGCATTTATCGCCTCTGTTTCGCAAGACAAATGCTGAGCCTGAGAGTGTTCGTCGGGATTTAGAAATTCTTAGCCGTTCGTATCACGCATCTTATGTGAAGATTATGGGAGGGGAACCACTTCTACATCAAAATTTAGTAGAGTTAATCAACGCGGTTGCCGCTTCCGGTGTTGCCGATGAAATTTTGTTAACTACTAACGGAACACTGCTTCATAAATCCCCGGAAGCCTTGTGGGACGTCATAGACCGGCTTGAGCTTTCACTTTACCCGGGCAGGATACCTGATGCGGATAAGATTGAATCCTTCAAGTCCAGGGCTGATCTACATAACGTAAAATTATTGATTAACTATTACGGCAATTTCCGATTTAGTTATTCAGAAAAAATAAATGGTGATAACGATCTGGTCCAGGATGTTTACGATACTTGCAAAATGGCTCATCTCTGGCATTCACACACGGTTATAGACGGCATGCTTTTTCTTTGTCCTCAGAGTGTTTTTATCCCACAGCAAGCAGTAGCAGGGGGCTGGAATAACGAAGTAGATGGTTTGCGAATTATTGATAAACCGGGATTCGCAGAAACACTGTATCAATTTCTGACTCGCCGGCAACCGCTTAAGGCTTGCCACTACTGTCTGGGCAGTGTCGGGAAACTTCATTTACATACTGAATTACGCAAAGGTGAGTGGCGTCCGCTGGGGGAATATGAAGATTTGGTTAGCCGTGAGTTCTTAGAGGTCTGCCGAAAAGACATAGCAGCCGATGATGGTTGTTTGCTGTCATCCGAACGTTACCTGAGGGAGTAGATTATGTCTGGAATTTCAGTGATTACACTGACGCGTTACCGGCCTTTGGAGGTTCGAAGGGCGATATTGAGTGTGCAGCAACAGACTGAGCCTGCTGCGGAACATATTGTGCTTATCGATGGTGATAACAGCATTGAGGAAAGCGTCATCAGGTTTATTGATGCTCATCGCATTGAACGATGTAAAGTTCATCTTGTGCCTCGTACCTCAGGGGATGTGTCTGGCCCCGCCCGCTCGTCTTTTTTGCGCAACCTTGGGATAAATATGGCGGAGAATCCCTGGATAGCCTTCCTTGATGATGATAATGAATGGTTGCCCAATCATCTTTCGTCGCTGAGGACACTTGCCTGCCAGATAGATTCTCCTGCGGTCTACTCCGAAGTCGCCCTGGTAACGGCTACAGGGGAACCCTGGCTCGAACACAGATGGCCCTGGGCGAGCTCGCTTGAGGAAGGCGAACGCAAGTACTGGGATTATGTGGCGCAGGGTGTCTTAATTCCGGGAACCAATATTATTTATGACCGGCCTGAAGTTCGCGACGTGCCAGTTGATACCAGCGCCTGGCTTTTGGCGCGGAATTTACTGTTGTCGGTGCCATTTGCTGAAAACTTCTCTCTGGATGATGCACGCACCCTTACCAGTGAGGATGACAAGCTGTTTTACTCGTTACTTGAACGCGGAGTAAGACTGTCATGTACTCATCTGCCTACCTTGCGTTATTACCTGGGCGGGTATTCTAACAGTGGCGATACAGTATGGACGGACGAGGCCATTAGATGGTCAAACATGGAATGATCATAATTGCGACAAGAGGGATATTTTATGAGCGGAGAAATAGCTATCGAGACGGAGTCAGGCAAGTATCTATGGGGCGACAGTTTAGCTGAAATGCGTAATATATCGGCGAGCAGTGTCAACGCGGTGATTTGCTCGCCGCCATTTGAAGGGGAGAGCACCATTCGCGACGCTGACCGCCTGGGAGATCAATTTGTCGGATGGTTTGCTGATTTCATCGGTGAGTTCGAGAGAATATTACCCTCTCAGGGCGTCGTAGCATTTGAGCTCGGTAGTCTGTGGCTTGATGACGCATCGGGCAAGTCTGTGCAACACGCCTCTTTCTTGCGGTATCTGATTTCACGCGGATGGAAACTCATTCAGGAGCTTTATTACTTTAATCCTCAACTGCTTCGTCCTCAGCCTGCAGTGGGGTTATCAAGGCTGCCTGATGCGATTACTCCGATTTGGCTGGTGAGCAGGGGGTATACGGGAAACTACCAGCCGGACGTCGCTGAGCGTGCGCCCTATGCACAGTATATTCGCGGAAACTTGTTGGAATTTGACACCTCGGATAAATACGACCAACAGTATGAGCGATTTCTGGCTCAAAGGGGAGAAAGCCCCTACGCGGATCGTTGGCCAGCGATTCTGCCGGCTTTTTTGATTGAACTATTGACGGTGCCTGGGCAGACCATTCTGGATCCTTTTGCCGGCACGGGCGCCACTTGCCATGCTGCGAATCGGCTTAAGCGTTGTTGGATAGGGATTGAACGAGATAAATCGCTATCTCTACATGTGAATGCAATGTTCTCTGGCCTTATTTGAGTCAGGATAAAATATGCCTGCTTGCCTTACAAAAGAAATGATTACCAGCCTGGTTTCACGCTGTACGATAGCTGCCAGTGAGGCTGCCAGATATCTTCCGCTTATTTCGGATCAGAGGCGGTTATTGTCTGCGAAGAAAGGCGTTTATCGCGAAGAGGTCACCCAATATGATAAAGAACTCGAAAAAAAAATTCTGTGTCATTTACTTTTACCAGATGACGGATATCTGGCAGAAGAGACAGGGTACCGCTGTGGAACGTCTGGAATTAAATGGATAGTTGATCCCATCGATGGGACACTAAATTTTGCACGCCGCTTACCTGCTTATGTTATTTCAATTGCAGCAGAAGTCGGTGGTAATGTTGTTGCGGGGGCTATCTATGATCCTACTCATCAGGATGTTTTTACGGCCGGTCTCGGTATGGGAGCCAGATGCAATGGTTATGAAATTAAGTCGAGTAACATTTTCGAACTATCAGATGCTATTATATCGACGGGTTTTTCGATAAGGCCTGAAATTCGCCGAAAGCAAGCTGAAATAATTGCGAGGATTTTGACCGAAGTGCGGGATATTCGAAGCTGTGGCTCGGCTGCCTTAGAGCTTTGCTGGCTGGCGGCGGGGAAAGTAGATGCGTACTACGAACATGACCTGCGCTATTGGGATTATGCCGCAGGTGCATTAATAGCCAGCGAAGCCGGGGCTGATATACGGGTGCAAGGTGATTTTGTGATTGGTGCTGCACCGGCAATATCACCGAAATTTAATCATCACTTAAAGATATAGCCCCTGCACATAACGGAAAAAATAATAAAACTGCGATAAGTAAAGTAATTTAATAATAAACATAACAATAATTATAAATGTATTTAAAATCTCTTATTGTGCTCATGTTATGCAGTTTCGTATGGCTGTTATTAATGAGTCAGTTGCATTTATGTGTTCCATAGCCCATGAGGTAACTAATATGAAAGGTGCAATAATAGGTTTTGGCAAGATAGCAGCCGGACATCTTGCCGGGTACCGACAGTGCGATGGACTCTTAATCACATCCATTGTCGATGTCTCTCCCAAAAGACGGCGTCTGGCGGAGGAGCGTTTTGGACTCGCAGCTTATTCCACCTTTAAACAACTTGTGGCATCACAAGATCTTGATTTCATCGACGTATGTACGCCGCCAGATACTCATGCCTTCTATAGCGCACAAGCGCTGGATGGCGACTTTCATACGTTATGCGAGAAACCTGTGTTTCTGCCCGATCGGTCGGGATATCAGGATCAAATAGCCCAAATAAATTCAAGCAATCAGCTTTTTTATCCCTGTCACGTCTACAAATTTTCGCCAATACTTAGCGAAGTAAAAAAAATCGTACAAGGTGGGACGTTGGGGAAAATTGTGCGCGCGGATTTTAAAACGTTCCGTGCTGGTCACGCCTTAGGTGTAGAAGAGTGGCAGCCCGACTGGCGCAGGAAAATGAGCATCGCAAAAGGTGGCATTCTTCGTGATCATGGCCCACATAGCATTTACACCGCAATGCATCTGACCCACTCAATGCCTCTGTCAATTTCATGTATTACCGGGCGGTTTGCTAAGGGATTTCCGCAAACTGAGGATACCGCGCTCGTTCGCATGAAGTGCACCAATGATGTCGAGGTCAGCTTCACATTATCCTGGTCGGCAAGCCACAGAAGCACCTGTTACAGCCTGTCGGGAACGCATGGGTCATTAATGGTTGATGACGATGAGCTTAGCTGGTCATCAAAGGGAAAAGTGAATAAAAAGTTAATAAATTCTGAATTCAATGACCCATCACATCAGAACTGGTTTCGGGATATGTTTCGTGATTTTGAAGCGTTAGTTTGCCATCCCGAACGTCGTGTTCCGTTAATCATTGAGGCGCTGGTGACATCGGCGGCTATAGATGCTGCATACCGTTCCAGTTGTCGGGCTGGAGCATGGATTGAGTTGGATATTCCTGAATACCCTGTAACCTGAATGCTGAAGTAAATTGAGAAGGAGCTCGTGTAATGTCAATAAAATCGGATCAACCCATTCATGCGGATGCCCCCCGAGCCTGGCTGGCGCTTTGCCTGCTTTGCTTTCCAACGGCTGTACTTGCTCTTGATATGAGCGCACTTTATCTGGCTCTTACTCACATCGCTGCCTCCCTTGATACCACCTCAGTAGAAGAGTTGTGGATTCTGGATATCTACCCGTTAATGATTGCTGGCTTCCTGATCCCGATGGGCGGGATGGGGGATCGCTGGGGCAATCGTCGTGTCTTACTTATCGGCTCCACTTTTTTCGCCATACTTTCGGCAATTGCCTCCATGGCACCAACGGCCACTGCGCTGATCGCCATAAGGGCTGCTCTCGGCATTGCCGGGGCGTCGCTGATGCCCGCTACCCTTGGCTTGATCAGTGAACTGTTCCAAAATCCGCAACATCGCAGGCAAGCGATTTCGATATGGACTGCTGCATTTATGGCCGGATTCGCACTCGGACCGATAATCGGCGGGGCATTACTGGAGTTTTTTGCATGGGGGGCGATTTTTTTGCTGGCGCTGCCGGTGATACTTCCTCTGCTCATCGCCGGGCCAATAATTTTTCCGCGAGGTGTCAGACCTGAAAGCCAGACTCGTTACGACTGGCTGAGCAGCATACTCTTTCTTGCGGCTATTTTTCCTTTTGTTTATGGACTAAAAGAACTTGCTATTACCGAACAAACGTTAAGCGCTTCGCTGAGTTTATTATGGGGAATACTGCTCGGTAGCGTTTTCGTGATGCGTCAACTTAAGGTCAGCAACCCCCTGCTGGATCTTAAGTTGATTGTAGCCAATGCAGAGGTCGCGACCGCCCTGACGATACTTTTATTGGGGCCTGCAATTGTCGGCGGCTTAACCCTGTTTGTGCCGCAGTATCTTCAGCTGACTTACGGATTAAGTGCTGTTGCTGCGGGGACAGCAATTGCGCCAGCATCTGTTGGACTGATTATTGGCGCACTTATCTCTCCCGCTCTGGCGAGAAAAATGGGCAGCAGTGGATCAGTGATTGGCACAGGTTTTCTTGTGATGTCGGCAGGCCTTATTACCATCGCTTTTGGCGTTCAACTGGGGCCGGTGTGGGTGGTGGCCGGTTTTGTCCTGGTGTATTTGGGGTGTGGTCCATTCGATGCACTCGGCACTGATATCGTCATTTCCCTGGCTCCTGAAGGTAAGAGTGCTTCAGCGAGTGCGGCGTCAGAAACTGCGACTGAACTCGGTATGGGGCTGGGGATCGCCATTTTCGGTACGCTGGGAGCCGCTATCTACCAGCGATTTTTGGCAGGTCACCTTATTGATAGCGACATGGATAGCTCGGTTATTGAACATTCGGTGCATTCATTCTCGGTGGCGATAACAGAAGCCTCCTTGCAGGGAGGGGCGGAAGGTGTGTATCTTCGGGAGCAGGCAACCGCCGCCTTCGCATCGGGTTTCGCTGTAGTGGCGGGTTCCTCAGTAATACTTGCCCTGGCGTTGTCGATACTCTCTTTTGTTTATCTGCGGAAAACAGCCTGAGTCAGTTTCAGGGCTGGGGGCTGGGCAATTCTGAGGTGATGAGTGCGTATCTGGTTGGGGTGTAGCAAGTTGGAACAAGCGTCAGGTGCGCATTTATAAAATTTACAGCCCTCGGAATTATAGTGCTCGCAATATGGGTGCATAATTAATGCGTGTATGTTGCATTTGGAGGGAATGCCATGAGCGTATTACTTCAGAGTCCATTGAGCGTTCAGTTTCGTGAACCTGATATCGCCTACCTGTCACCTACCGTCGGTTTAGTTTTTCCCGGCCACGATGCTAACGCCAATCCGTTCCGCAAGCTCAGGCACCTGATCCCACGCCGCTTCACAGCAAACTATTAATCCACATCCATAACGGTAGTGTCGCCATCGACAGCAGCGTGGTAAGGCAGATGGCCGAACTGGTTATCTGCGTGTCTTGCTGTGAACGCGAAAACCCCAGCACGTTAACGCCGGAAGGGTTGGCGGCCATCAGTACCAGTACCCCGCGCGGCATGCCGCTGATATCCAGCGCCATACATACCAGCAGCACCAGCAGTGGCATGGCGGCGAGTTTGGCGAAGGTGATGCCGGCCACATAAGCATTGGGACGCAGCCGATAGCCGGAGAGATTAGCTCCCAGCACGATCAGCGCACAGGGCAACGCTGCCTGCGCCAGCCAGGTCGCCAGTTTCATACTCCAGTCCGGCAGCATCAGACCTGACAGATTAACCGCCGCCCCCAGCAGCAGCCCGACGATCATCGGATTGGCGAGGCTGGTCACCAGCACCGCAGGTTTAAACGGTTCACTGCCAGCAAGGCTGCTATACAGACTCTGAAAGCTGAACAGCAGCAGGCTATGTACGGCGAGTACGGTAAACAGCAATACCAGCCCCGCGTTGCCATACAGTCCTGCCACCATCGCCAGACCGATCAGGGCGTTATTGGAGAAGGAGGCGGTGAGGCCGAAAGGGGTCGGATGCCCGATACGGCGGTGGGCAAGCAAGTTGACCACCGCGAAAATCAATAGCGCCGGAACAAAGTAGGCGGCGAGGATCCTGATATTCAGACCGTCGTGCAGCGGCGCGTTAACCATCCCGGTAAACAAAACCATCGGCATAAACAGTTTAAACGCCAGACCGCCCAGCGCTTTGTTGGCATGGGGATCGAGCGCCCCCCGGCGGGCCAGAACATAACCCAGAATAATCAACAGAAACACAGGCAGGATGGTTTGTGGCACGGTCACAGTAAAAGGCTCCGGTAAAAAAAGGCGAATGATATTAATACCGGAGCCTTCCCTCGCTGTCAGCGAAATTTTCGCGACACTGATGCCATTGGCATACTAATTGCTAACACCCTATAACCTGGTGTTAAGCGCTTAGCGTTATGCGCACCCCACTCATTCTTCAGAGGTAAATCGAATGCAGTCGCTTAATCTGCGTCAGATTGAAGTCTTTCGCGCGGTGATGATCACCGGTTCGATCAACGGCGCCGCGCAACTGCTGTATGTCTCCCAACCCGCGGTCAGCCGGATGCTCTCCCACACCGAGGCGCGTATCGGCTTCCAGCTGTTCGAACGGGTAAAGGGGCGGCTCTATCCATCACCGGAGGCGCGCAGCCTGTTCAGTGACGTCGAATCGGTATACCGCGATATCCAGCGGGTTAATACCACGCTGCATAACCTGGTCCAGCAGCGCCACGGCGTATTACGGATTGCCAGCAGCCCCAGTCTGGGGCATCAGCTGGTGCCAGATGCGATTGGTGCTTTCCGGCAGTGCAATGAAAAGATTCTCGTCAGCCTGGAATGTCTGCGCCATATGCTGTTACGCGATCGGTTGCTTGACCAGCAGGCAGACCTTGGCATCTCGCTGTTTCCGATTGAGCACCCCAACCTGCGCGCTGTGCCGCTGAGTTATATCCGGGTGATGGTGGTGTGCCCGGCGGATCATCCGCTGACCCGGGTGCCCGCGCACGAGCTGCCTGATGCGCTGGCGGAGGTGCCGTTTATCGGTTATTCCGCTGATACGCCGTTCCACAGCTTTATGAAGCAGGCTTTCGAACGCGTCGGATTGCCTTACCGGCCGAGTATTGATGTTGATTCTCCGCACCATGCCTGCGCACTGGTGAAAAACGGCACCGGTTTTTCGGTGGTGGATGAGATCTCCTTCCGTGCATCGGGGGCTGAACGGATGGCGGTACTGCCGATCCTCAACGAAGAGCGTCTGACCATCAGCCTGGTGCACTTGCGGCATGAACCGCTGGCGCAGTTTGCGCAGGGGTTTGTGGAACATCTGCGCGGCGCGCTGAGCGCGAGCGGTTTTCACCTGTTCAATATGGATTAACTTCAGGTTAAGCAAGGACCACATATTGGTATACGACATACGGCGCTGAACCTCACACAATGACCTTAAGCAATGCAAAAGGGTAGCCGGCACCGGGTCGGCCTTGTGGAGGAGAGTAGTGCATGCGCGAAATTGTTATTGGTGGCGCTCAGTTGGGTGCAATCCAAAAAAGCGACTCAAGAGAAAGTGTGGTGCAGCGGATGCTGGCGTTACTGGAGCAGGCGCGTCAGCAGGGATGCGAACTGGTGGTGTTCCCTGAGCTGGCGCTGACAACGTTTTTCCCCCGCTGGTATATGGAAGATCAGCACGAAGTCGATAGCTGGTTTGAGCGCGAAATGCCCAGTGATGCGACCCGGCCATTGTTCGATTTTTCCCGCGAACACGGGATTGCCATCACCTTTGGTTATGCCGAGCTGACCCCGGATGGACACCACTATAACACCTCAATTATGACCGACCGCCAGGGCAATATCGTTGGTAAATACCGCAAAGTGCATCTGCCAGGTCATGTTGAATTCGACCCCCATCGTGACTTCCAGCATCTGGAAAAACGCTATTTCGAACCCGGCGATCTCGGTTTTCAGACCTGGGAAAACCAGGGCGCGGTAATGGGCATGTGCATCTGCAACGACCGCCGCTGGCCGGAAACCTACCGTGTGATGGGATTGCAGGGCGTGGAGCTGATCACGCTGGGTTACAACACCCCTTCAGTCAATTCCCTGGAACGCGGGGAAGGCGAAACCAAGCGACTGTTCCACTCTGAACTCTGTATGCAGGCGGGCGCTTACCAGAACGCTACCTGGGTAGTGGGGGTGGCGAAAGCCGGAGTGGAGGATGGTTTCCCCCTGATGGGCGGCAGCGTGATCGTTGATCCCAACGGTTTTGTGGTAGCCAGAGCCAGCGGGCAGGGCGATGAGCTGATTTCCCATCGTTGCGATATGGACCTGTGCCAGTTCGGCAAAACCACCATCTTCGACTTTGCGCGTCATCGTCGCATTGAACACTACGGCATTATCACCCGCCAGACTGGCGTTGAACGCCCTTAACCTGGAGAGTTCGCGTTATGCGTACCGTATACCTGAATGGTGAGTTTATAGCGGAAACTGAGGCGAAGATTTCGATCTTCGACCGTGGTTTCACCTTCGCCGACGCCATCTATGAAGTCACCGCCGTGCTGCAAGGCAAGCTGGTGGATTTTGATCTGCACCTTGCCCGCCTGCGCCGCTCGCTGGGCGAGATGGCGCTGGATTTGCCGGTCGATAACGATCAATTACTGGCGATCCATCAGGCGTTGATCGACCACAACCAGCTGCAGGAGGGCCTGATCTATCTGCAAGTGAGCCGTGGCGTTGAAGACCGCAACTTTGCTTTCCCGCCTGCGGGCACGCCGCCAACGCTGGTGCTCTATACCCAGGCGAAAAATATCCTCGCCAGCCCACAGGCAGAGCAGGGGATAAAAGTTATCAGCCTGCCGGATCTGCGCTGGGGGCGCTGTGACATTAAAACCACTCAACTGCTTTACGCCTGTCTGGCGAAAGAGCAGGCGAGACAACGCGGCGCCGACGACGCCTGGCTGGTGAAGGAGGGATTGATCACCGAAGGCACGTCTAACAATGCGTTTATCGTCACCGCTGACGGCGTGGTGGTGACGCGTGAGCTTTCCCGCTCTCTGCTGCCCGGTATCACCCGCGGCGCGCTGATTGCATTGCTGAGTGAGCATGGCCTGCGTCTTGAAGAACGCGGCTGCACGCTGGATGAGGTCAGGGACGCCGCAGAAGCCTTTATTACCTCATCCACCTCGTTTATTTATCCGGTGGTCAGCATCGATGACCATGCCATCGGCGACGGCAAGCCTGGCTCGCTGACCCGGCGTTTACGTCAGCTGTATATCGACCATGCGCTGGCGCTAACTGCCTGACGGCGGCAGGCCGCGGTTTCAGGCATCCGGCGTTCTCTTATTACATTGCATACACCGCAACTCCCGACACCAGGGATTGCTCTTTACTGGAGTGTTAAGCGTGAAACTATATCCGTCCCGTTCTTTGATCGCCTGTCTGTTATCGATTGGCCTGAGCACCGCCATCACCGCCCCGTCGGCGATGGCGGCGGAGAAAACCCTGCATGCGGTAATGTCCTCATCGTTGCGCGTGCTGGATCCAATTGCCACCACCGCGCAGATCACCCGTAATCACGGTTATATGATTTATGACACCCTGATTGGCATGGATGAAAACCTGACCCCCAGGCCGCAAATGGCTGACTGGACCGTTTCACCCGATGGCCTGACTTACACCTTTACGCTGCGTGACGGTCTGCTGTGGCATGACGGTAAACCGGTGACCGCCACCGATTGCGTCGCCTCGCTTAAACGCTGGGCGCACTACGATGTCGGCGGCCAGCTAATGATGAAGTACACCGACAGCATTACCGCCACCAATGATAAAACCATCACGCTGAAGCTGGCGAAACCCTTCGGCTATGTGCTGCAACTACTGGCGAAGCCTTCATCGGTGGCGGCATTTATGATGCCGGAGCGGGTAGCGAATACGCCGGATGGCAAAATGATCACCGATTACACCGGTTCCGGCCCGTTTAAGTTTGTCGCCAGCGAATTTGATCCCGGCAACCGCGTGGTTTACGAAAAATTCCAGCAATATGTGCCGCGCAAAGAGCCAGCCAGCGGCACCGCGGGCGGCAAAGTAGTGAAGGTTGATCGCGTTGAATGGGTCAATATGCCGGACCGCATGACAGCGATTAATGCGCTCTCATCCGGTGATGTCGACTTTATCGAACAGCTGCCGATCGACCTGTTGCCGATGGTGCAGGCCGATCCAAACCTTAAGTCCGGTACCCTGAGCAAGCTCGGTTCGATGACCGGCGGGCGCATGAATTTCCTCTATCCGCCATTTAATAACCCGGATATCCGCCGCGCCGCATTGCTGGCGATGAATCAGAAAGATGTACTCGACGCGCTGGTCGGTAACCCGCAGTACTTCAAACTCTGTGCATCGGTGTTCGGCTGTGGCACGGCGCTGGAGACCCAGGCGGGCGGCGAATCACTGCTGAATGGCGGTAATCTTGATGCCGCCAAAGCGCTGCTGAAAAAGGCTGGTTACGACGGTACGCCGGTGGTGATTATGCAGCCGACCGATGTGCCGAGCCAGGCGTCACAACCGGTAGTGGCGGCGCAGGCGCTGCGTAAGGCGGGCTTCAAAGTTGATTTGCAGCCGATGGACTGGCAGACGCTGGTGTCGCGCCGCGCCAACCCGAATCCACCGTCACAGGGCGGCTGGAACCTGTTCTTCACTTACTGGAATGCAGAAACTATCTGGAACCCGGTGGTTAATCCGATGCTCGATGGTGGCGGACGTAAAGGCGCATGGTTTGGCTGGCCGACCGATCCTCAGATGAATCAGCTAAAAGTCGATTTCGCTACCGCTACCGATGCGGCGAAACAGAAACAGATAGCGGTTGAGATCCAGAAGCACGCGATGGACCAGGTCAGCTACATTCCGCTGGGGCAGTTCTATGATGTGGCGGCGTGGAGCAACCATATCAGCCACTTGATGACCGGGCCTTCTACGGTGTTCTGGAACGTCGAGAAAAGCGACTAATTGCCAGCTAAATACGACCTCAGGAGGTGCCTGTGTTGGGTTATTTTATTCGCCGTGTGCTGGCGGCAATCCCGGTAATGCTGGTGGTGGCGCTGTTTGTCTTCTTGCTGTTGCGACTGTCGCCGGGCGATCCGGCGGCGATTATTGCCGGTGATATGGCGACGCCAGATCAGCTGGCGGCAATCCGTGAAAGTCTGGGACTGAACCAGCCGTTGTACCAGCAATTTTTTGTCTGGATTTCACAGCTGTTGCAGGGCGACTTCAGCACCTCGCTGATGGCTCAGACCCCGGTGCTGACCATGATTGGTCAGCGTCTTGAACCGACCCTGAGTCTGGCGCTGGTGGCAATTGGCTTCACCATCCTGATTTCGGTGCCGCTCGGGGTGCTGGCGGCGTGGAAACACGGCAGCTGGATCGACAATCTGGTGATGTCCTCATCGGTGCTGGGGTTCTCGGTGCCGGTGTTTGTGATTGGATATCTGCTGAGTACGCTGTTTGCCATTGAACTGAAATGGTTGCCGGTACAGGGATTTAGCAGCATCAGCAATGGCGTCTGGCCGTTTGCGCAGCGGATTATTTTACCGGCATTGACCCTGTCCTCGGTCTATATCGCACTGGTGGCGCGTATGACGCGCGCCAGCGTGCTTGAAGTGCTGGGTGAAGACTATATTCGCACCGCCCGCGCCAAGGGATTGTCGGAAATCCATGTGCTGTTCCGCCATGCGCTGCGCAATTCGATGATCCCGATTCTGACGGTGATTGGCACCGGCTTCGCCCTGATGATCTCCGGCGTGGTGGTGACCGAAAGTGTGTTCAATATCCCGGGACTGGGGCGGCTGATTGTCGATGCGGTGCTGGCCCGTGACTACCCGGTGATTCAGGGCATGATCCTGCTGACCAGCGGGGTGTATGTGATCATCAATCTGCTGATCGATCTGTCGTACGCGCTGAGCGATCCGCGCATTCGTTATTGAGGGTATGGCATGAGCATAAGTAAACCTGTATCTGCGATGCTGCCGACCCCGCGGCGTCGTTTTATCACCCTGCCGCGCATCCCGCTGATGTCGGCGATTGCGCTGGTCATTCTGCTGCTGATTGTCAGCATGGCGCTATTTGCCCCGTGGATCGCCAGTCACGATCCGGTGGCGCTGTCGCCAGCGTTTCGCCTGAAGCCGCCCGGAGAAACGTTCTGGCTGGGTACCGACGCCTACGGGCGCGATCTGTTTTCACGCATTGTGTATGGCGCGCGCATCTCGCTGATGGTCGGGCTGGGTGTGACGGCGATGAGCGTAATCATTGGCCTGCCATTAGGCTTGCTGGCAGGCTACTTTCGCGGACTGGATGCGCTGCTGATGCGGGTGATGGATGGCCTGATGGCGATACCTGGCATCCTGCTGGCGATTGCTATCGTTTCGCTGAGCAGCGCAGGCATCTGGACGGTGATGGTGGCGATTATGGTGCCGGAGATACCGCAGGTCGTACGTCTGGTGCGCTCACGGGTGCTGTCGGCGCGTGAAGAGCCTTACGTCGAGGCGGCGGTATTAATGGGTACGTCCACCTTTAAGGTGCTTACCCGCCATCTGATGCCGAATACGCTGGCGCCGTTGATTGTTCAGAGCACCTATATCTGCGCGTCGGCGATCCTGACCGAAGCGATTCTGTCATTTCTTGGCGCCGGTATCGGCACTGAAATTCCGACCTGGGGCAATATTATTTCCGAAGGCCGCCTCTACTTCCAGCTCAAGCCGTCGCTGGTGCTGTGGCCGGGTCTGGTGCTCTCACTGTGTATTTTATCGATTAACCTGCTGGGCGATGCGGTAAGCGATGCCCTCGATCCGCGACTGAAGAAAAGAGGTGGCGCATGAGCGAAGCGCAAAACGATATTCTGCATGTGGATCGTCTGTCGGTGAGCACTGCGCAGGGCGCACCAATTTTGCAGGATATCTCCTTCAGCATTCGCGCTGGCGAGACGCTGTGTCTGGTCGGCGAAAGCGGTTCGGGCAAGTCGGTGACATCGCTGACGACGCTGGGCCTGCTGCCTAAAGGTGCGCTCAGCGTCACCAGCGGGCGCATTATGCTGGATGGCGAAGATGTGTTGCAGGTCAGCAACCGACGCCTGAAAGCACTGCGCGGCAGCCGGATGGCGATGATTTTCCAGGAGCCGATGACCGCGCTTAATCCGGTGCTGACGGTAGGGAGGCAGATCGATGAAGTGCTGCAAACGCACACTGGCCTCAGCGCGGCGCAACGTCATGCGCGTGTAATGGATGCGCTGGAGCAGGTGCATCTGCCGGATATCGCCCGGGTTTACGCCGCTTATCCGCATCAGCTGAGCGGCGGTCAGCGGCAGCGCATTATGATCGCCATGGCGCTGGTGCTTGAACCTCGTCTGTTAATCGCCGATGAGCCAACTACCGCGCTGGATGTGACCACGCAACAGCAGATCCTCAAACTGATCCGCGAACTGCAGCAAAAGCATGGCACTGCGGTGTTGTTTATCACCCACGATATGGGGGTGGTGGTCGACATCGCTGACCGCGTCTGCGTGATGCGCCAGGGGAATATCGTTGAATCCGGCGAGCTGCAACAGGTGCTGTCGCAACCGCTCGAGGATTATACCAAAGCCCTGCTGGCCGCTGTGCCTGGCCTGACGCCGCGGCCTGCGCGCAAGCCGATTAGCGCCCAGGTGGTGCTGGATGTGGTGGAACTGGGAAAAATCTATCCGCCGAAAGGGGGCGGGCTTAACTGGTTCGGCAAGCGGCGTGAAGGTACGCGTGCGCTGCATGATGTGACCTTCAGCCTGAAGCGTGGCCGCACACTGGGCATTGTCGGCGAAAGCGGCTCTGGCAAATCGACGATGGCGCGCTGTGTGATGCGTCTGCTGATGCCTGACGCAGGCGCGATACGTATCACCGGCAACGATATTTCGGAGCTTTCCAGCGCCGGACTGAAGCCGCATCGCAAACGCATTCAGATGATCTTCCAGGACCCCAACCGTTCGCTTAATCCGCGTATCAGTATTGGCAACAGCTTAGTTGAAGGCCCGATGAACCACGGCGTCTCCTGGGCGCAGGCCTGGGCCCGTGGTCAGCAGCTGCTGGAGCTGGTCGGGCTGCCAGCTGATGCCATCGACCGTTTTCCGCATCAGTTCTCTGGTGGCCAGCGGCAACGTATCGCCATCGCCCGGGCGCTGGCAATGGAGCCGGATGTGATTGTCGCCGATGAAGCAGTGTCGGCGCTCGACGTCTCGGTACAGGCGCAAGTGCTGCAACTGCTGGAGGAGATTCAAAACCGGCTGGGTATCGCGATTTTGTTTATTACCCATGATTTGCGGGTGGCGGCGCAGCTGTGCGACGACGTGCTGGTAATGCAGCACGGCGAAGTGATTGAGTATGGCGCGGCAAGCGATGTGCTGGGGGCGCCGCAACATCCCTATACCCAACAACTGATGGATGCGGTGCCTGGCAAAGGCTGGGATTTCGCTGCCGGACGGAGGATCTGAATATGGCGTTTGATTTACTGTTTCATGCCGTCACGGTGGTGGATGGCAGCGGCGCTGAACCCTATGTCGCGGACGTGGCAATCAGTGGCGACCGTATTGCCGCTATCGGTAATCTGGCCGATCAGCGCGCTCAGCGGGTGATCGAGGGCAACGGACGTTGCCTGATGCCGGGTTTTATTGATGTTCACACCCATGACGATACCACGCTGATTGATCAGCCGCAGATGCTGGCGAAGATTTCGCAGGGCGTGACTACAGTGATTGTCGGCAATTGCGGCATCAGCGCCTCGCCGGTGAGTTTATCAGGCCCGCCGCCGGATCCGCTAAATCTGCTGGGCGCGCAGGAGGCCTTTATCTATCCCACCTTTCAGCACTATGCCGATGCGGTTGAGCGCGCCTGCCCCAGTGTCAATGTGGCGGCATTGATCGGCCATACCGCGCTGCGGGCGAATGTGATGGCGCAATTTGATCGCCCGGCGACGGCAGAGGAGCTGGCGCAAATGTGCGTGGCGTTACAGGGCGCGCTTGATGACGGCGCTATCGGTCTTAGTTCCGGGCTGGCGTATACTAATGCGAAACAGGCGCCAGCGTCGGAGATGCAGCCGCTGGTGGATATTATTGGCGCAGAGGGTGCGCTGTACACCACCCATATGCGTAACGAACATGACGGTCTGCTGGCGTCGCTGGATGAGTCGTTTACTACCGCCCGCCATGCCGGGGCGGATCTGGTGATCTCCCATCTGAAATGCGCAGGGGCGGGTAACTGGGGTCGTGCGTCACTGGCGCTGGCGGCGCTGGAAAAAGCCGCCAGCGAGCAGTCATGTAACTGCGATTGTTATCCCTACTCGCGCAGCTCCACCACCCTTGACGCCTGGCGTGTCGACGGGCAGATGGAGATTTATATCACCTGGTCGGAGCCGCATCCGGAAATGGCCAGACAGACGCTGCAGGAGATTGCCGCGCAATGGGGGGTAGATCAGTGGCAGGCGACTGAGCGCCTGCGCCCGGCCGGGGCGATTTATTCGATGATGAATGAGGACGATGTGCGCACGATCCTCGCGCATCCGCTGGCGATGATTGGTTCGGATGGTTTGCCATCCGATCCTAATCCTCACCCCCGGCTGTGGGGGACATTCCCGCGCGTGCTGGCGCACTACTGTCGTGATCTGCAACTGTTCAGCCTCGCCGAAGCGGTGCGCAAGATGACCGGCATGTCGGCCGCGCGTTTTCGCCTGCACGATCGCGGCGCGGTGCGCGAAGGCGCCTTTGCCGATTTAACCCTGGTGGATATGGCGCGGATTGAAGATGTGGCGACTTACAGCGATCCCTGCCGACAAGCGCCGGGTATCGATCTGGTGGTGGTTAACGGGGTAGTGAGTTATGAGGATGGCGAGGTGAAAGGCCGGCAAGGGCGTTTATTGAAACGTCAGCCGCTTTAATGCTATTACCATCAGCGCGTTATATTCATTATGTCTTTATCGCCAGATAAAGACATTGCTATATCACTTCTTTAATACCCCCGGACAATAAGCCGAAAACTGGAATGGGCTGATTTATCTGACCAGTCTGATTTTAAGGGTTTTGTCTTAGCGGGGTATATCAATTTTCCGCAACGCTGGCTTATAATCCTCTGCATCGAAATTGAGTAATTTCTTATTTAAATAAAGATTCGGCACTGGCTGCAGAATGAATATTCTGTCTGTACCTGACGGCTGGCTGTGATTCAGCTACAGATAATCTTGTAATCAAGATAGCAGACGCCAGCAATCTTATGGTTAATATAATAACGTTAATTCGTATTTACCAATGGTGGGGGGATTATGACTATTACTTTTAATAAAAAGGTACTGATTGCGCTGGGTATTGCGGCATCATATATAACCGCATTTTCATCTTTAGCAGAGGGTGGCATATCTGTTCAGGGAACCCGGATTGTTTATCCCCTGCATGCAAAACAGGAAAATATCACGGTCAGCAATACCTCTGCTACGGACTCTTTTCTGGTGCAGTCCTGGACAGAAGATGCAATCGGTAAAAAAAGTAAAGATTTTGTGGTGACGCCGCCGTTATATCTTAGCGGACCGAAGAATGAAAATATCCTGCGCCTGATGCAGCTTAATGGCAATTTACCGCAGGACAGAGAATCGCTGTATTACTTTATAGTCAAGGCGATTCCGTCAGTGGATGAGGCCAGCGGCGCGAATAAGAGTGTGTTGCAGATTGCCACCGCCAGCCGTATCAAGCTGTTTGTACGGCCTGCCGGGCTGGCGCCCGAGGCAGATAAAGCGCCAGGTTATCTCCGCTTTCAGCATGAGGGTAATCAGCTGAATATTGATAACCCAACCCCTTATTATATTACCCTGACGCGCATAGTGTACGAGGGTAAAGGGCTTAAAGATATTATGGTCGCGCCGAAAAGCCATGCACTGATGCTATTACCGCCAGGCAGCGCCAGATCAATAACATTCAGTACGATCAGTGATCATGGTGCGGTCACAAAAGCGGAAACGAAAGAGATAAAATAACGCAGTTATTTAATTAGCTGGCGGAATTAAATCTGCCATCAATAATGCATGAGTTAATATAAATTGATCTGTTCACGTTTTTCTTTATCGCTGATGGCCAGGTCGCTGATATTGCTGTTTCCGATTTCTGCCATGGCGAAGTTACATTTTGATCCATCAATGATTGACGGTAATGCTGATTCAGTCTCCGACCTGTCGCAGTTTGAACGCGAAGGGACTCAGCTGGCGGGTGCTTATCCGGTCGATATCTATGTAAATGGCAATAATGCCGCCAGCCGGGTCGTGCGTTTTATGCCCGCGCAAAATAGCGCAGAGGTCCATGATGCCACCGGTCTGGTCGCCTGCCTGACAATAAAAGATCTGGCGGCGACAGGGGTAAATACTTCTGCCTTTGCCGCGCTGAGTTCGCGGGCGGATGATTATTGTGTCGTACTGGGGAAAGATATTCCGGGTGCTTATACGGCATTTGATTTTAGCAAGATGCGGCTGGATATCAGCATGCCGCAGGCAGCGATGCAAACTCAGCCGCACGACTGGATAGCGCCGGAACGCTGGGATGAAGGCGTTAATGCCGCGCTGCTCAGCTATCAGTTTAGTGGCAGTGAAAACGCTGGCCGTTATGGCAATAGCAGCCACTACCTGAATCTGAACAGCGGCATTAACCTCGGGCCGTGGCGTCTGCGGGATAACAGCACCTGGAGCGATTACGAAAGTCGCGACGGATATCACAGTGGCTGGCAGCATCTGAGTACCTCGGTTCAGCGGACGATTATCCCGTTGCGTAGTGAACTGACAATCGGTGAAAGCAGCACCAGCAGTGAGGTTTTCGATGCGGTTTCGTATCGGGGTGCTGAGCTGGCCACGGATGACAATATGTATCCGGATACCCAGCGCGGCTACGCGCCGGAGATCAAAGGCATCGCCAGGAGCAATGCTCAGGTCAGCGTTCTGCAGCAGGGGAATGTGATTTACCGGACGTTTGTCGCCCCCGGCGCTTTTGTGATTAACGATCTGTTTCCGGTGTCAACTGGTGGCGATCTTGAGCTGGAAGTGAAGGAAGCCGATGGCTCGGTACGGGTATATACCATTCCGTACGCATCGATTCCGGTGTTGCAACGGCAGGGGCATATTCGTTATGCGCTGACTGCAGGAGAATATCGCCGGAGCGGCGACAATTATGCCACGCCGTCATTTGTGCAGGGCACGTTGTTGTGGGGACTGCCGCACAATATTACTGCCTATGGCGGTGTCCAGCTGGCTGAAAGGTATCAGGCGCTGGCGCTGGGCGCGGGAATTAATCTTGAGGTATTGGGCGCGTTATCCGCTGATGTGACCCAGGCGAACAGTACCCTGGCGGATGATTCGCGGCAGGGTGGTCAGTCGCTGCGTTTTCTGTATGGCCGGACGCTGGCGTCTACCGGCACCACGCTGCAACTGGCGGGCTATCGTTACTCAACCCAGGGATTCCATACGCTGGAAGAGACGGCGCTGAAGCCGAATAGTGGTGAATATGACAACCTGCACAGCAGCAAGCGTGAACGTGTTCAGGTCAATATTTCCCAGCAAGTTGGCGAGCTGGGTTCGTTAACGGTCACTGGCAGTCGCCAGACATACTGGCGTAACGCGGCGGCGACGAACACGTTGCAGGCCGGTTTTAGCAGCCACTGGGGCAGTGTCAGCTATACGCTGGCGTACAGCTACAGCCAGCAGGGCGGGCAGCCGCAGCCCGATAAAGCGGTGCTGTTTTCGCTCTCGGTGCCGCTCACGTTTGGTCCGGCGCAGGACAGCAGCAAGCAGCATCAGATCTGGGCGACCTCCACCACCAGTCGTGACGGAGGCGGTAATCTTAATCAGCAGACGGGACTTAGTGGGACGGCGCTGGAAGAAAATAATCTGAACTGGAGTGTGTCGCAGGGTTACGGACAGCGTGAAGGGACAAATGGCGACGTCA
Organism: Winslowiella toletana; assembly: GCF_017875465.1. Lineage (NCBI taxonomy): Bacteria > Pseudomonadati > Pseudomonadota > Gammaproteobacteria > Enterobacterales > Erwiniaceae > Winslowiella > Winslowiella toletana. Next base: position 571,801 of record NZ_JAGGMQ010000001.1, on the reverse strand, counting down.
GCCTGGATTACAAAGGTACTTATGGCAACGTTGCTGCGGGTTATGGCATCAGCAATGGTTATCGCCAGCTGCGTTACGGCGCTTCCGGCGGGATAGTCGCTACCGGCAGCGGAGTAACGCTGGGGCAGCCACTGGGCAACACCAATGTATTAGTTGCAGTGCCAGGCGCGGCGGGGGTGCCGGTCGAAAATGAAACCGGGATCCACACCGACTGGCGGGGGTACACCGTGGTGCCTTATGCCAGTGTATACCGCGAGAACCGGGTTACGCTGGATGTCAGTCACCTGGATGACAATGTCGATATTGATGATGCGGTGACCCGCGTTATTCCGACGCGTGGAGCTCTGGTGCGTGCTGACTTCAGCGCCCATACCGGCGTTCGTGCGCTGGTGACACTGTTATATAACGGCAAGCCGGTTCCTTTTGGCGCCACCGTTAACGCCGGTGACGCCGCCAGCAGCGGTCTGGTGGGGGATGAGGGGCAGGTCTATTTATCTGGTCTGCCGGCCAAAGGCATTATCAGCGCAAAATGGGGTAATGAAACGGGCCAGCAATGTGCCGCGCATTACCAGTTAAATGAAAATAACCTGCATCAGTCGTTAATTCAGATTCAGGAAACCTGTAAGTAATATTTTTATTAATCTACCGAGGTAATAACTACCTCTTAGCAAAAAAGGAAATATCGATGTCTTTAATCACCAATAAAATGGCGGCTCTGGCTTCTGTGGTTGTCGCTCTGTTTACTGTCTCCCTGAATACACAGGCAGCGTCGGAAAGCGCCACGGTAAATATTACGGCGGAAGTCGCTGATAATACCTGTACGCCGGAATGGGGAAGTTCAGACGTTAATGTACAGATGGGCAAAGCCTCGCAGCATGATTTTAACGGTAAAGGAAAGGTGGTGCTGACTAAACCTTTCACCTTAAAGCTGAAAGATTGTGGTGATGCTGCCTCTCAGGTGACTGTGATCGCCAATGGAATGGTGGATTCGGGGGATGCTGATGCTTTCGCCAATACACTGAGTACTGAATCGGGTGGTGCTGGCGGCGTAGCAATTCTGCTGTATGGCGGCGAAGGGCAGAATAAAAAGATAACCCCCAATGGCGCCACGCCGGTGATATATAAAGTGACTGGCCATAAGGTGGATATGGATTTTACCGCCAAACTGGAACAAAGCAGCGCTGCTACTGTCACGGCGGGTAATGTAAAAAGCGTTGTTACTATGCAAATTAACTACGAATAAGAAAACGGTAAAGGTATCAGGCGTATTCCCCAAGGCGTTAATCAAGGGGTGTGCTCAGGTTATTATTTGAGAGATGAAATCATGATAAAAGTAATAGTGGGCGCACTCCTTGCAAGCCTCTCCTTTCTGGCTTTTGGCGCGGTTCCGGAGACGCAGCTGCATATTAATGAAACGAATTTTAAACGATATATTAATCATGAAAAGGTTGAGCTGGATGAAAAGATAATCGTTCGGGTTGATGAGTCAATACTGGCTGGCCAGTCCGCCAGCGTTGAGGTGCAGTGGGCTGGCTGCAAAGCACAGGGCGGTTCGTCCGGTTTTGATGTGCAACTCATCGGATTACGCGATTTGCCAGAGGTACATGACAGTTATCAGTTGAAACCGGGTGAGGCGCAATTCCAGACCAGCGCATGGATAACCATTACCAGGAAAAGATCGGAGGAGATAATCTCTAAACGCCAGGTGTATGAATGCAATCTGCTTGGTACGGAATATTACCCGGTCTCAATCAAAGATAAACTGATAGCAAAACTGATTGTCACCATTGAGGTGCCACGACCCAGCTGTTCGATAACGGTGCCTGCGACCATTAAGGTGCCAGCCGTATCCAGGAAAAATCCGCAGTCGAGGGTGGCGCTGCCGGTAGAACTGACCTGTGAACGAGCCGATCAGTTTCAGTTTATCCCGGATGTATCCCTGACGCTGACCAGCGATGCGCATGATGCGCATGGACATCTGCTTGAAGATGATAACCTGACGCTGCAAATGCTGTATGGCAGTGATGTCCCGGCTCAGGAAGGCAACGAGTGGCTGGCTGATGGCGAGCAAAAATATCCGGCAGGAAAAATCAATGGCGAGAGTAAAACCGTTACGCCAGTGATTAAAGCCACCATTAAAGAGGGGGCGGCGCCTGAAGTGCGCAAGGTTAATGCGACTTTAACGATGAATTTTTCATAACCCGTAAAGTAAAAAAGCAGCTGCCCGGGGGATCTGCTTTTTTTTAATATAAAGCGGCCGGCTTACTGATGAAATTCCTGATGAGGTGCTTCCGGTGACATCTGTTTGCGTCATTTTACTTTTACCGGCCACTATCACCGACATTGCTCGCTAACGGAAAAACTTCGCCAGCGCCGCAGTCAGCGTCGCAGGTTGTTCATCCGGGATAAAATGACCGCTATGCGCGATGGTGATGCCGCTGACGTTATCAGCAAACTGGCGCAGCGGCGCAGCCATATCGGCGATGGAACCCTGATCGGCGCTGATCGCCAGCACTGGCAGCGCAAGTTTGCCCGCTTCAAGCAGCGCCCGATTCTGCGCAGCAGACGTCGTCACCTCGCGGTAGGGAGCCAGTCCGGCACGCAGTGCGCCGTTCTGTTTTAACAGCCGTATATATTCCGCGATATCAGCGGCGCTGAAGGCCATTGGACTGGCGGTTTTGCGCCGCAGGAACCACTCCAGATAAATCTCTTCACGGCCGGTTATTAAGGCTTCCGGCAGATCGGGTAACAGATGGAAAGCGAAGTGCCAGGTTTTCCATGCCTTATCCGGCGTGGCAGGTAAGGCATCTGGCAGAGTTATGCCCGGAATGCCAGCATCGAGCAGCGCCAGCTTGATGACCTGCTGGCTATAGCGCATAGCGTAAGGCCAGGCCACCCACGCGCCCACATCATGGGCGGCGAGGTAATAGCGCTTAATCGCCAGTTTTTGCATCAGCCCCTGCACCTTCTCCGCCAGCGCCTGGGTATCGTAGCCGGATTGCGGCTTGTCGGAGTCGCCTTGTCCCGGCAGATCCGGTGCGATGATCAGATAACGATCGGCCAGCAGGGTCATTACCTGATGCCATGCGTACCAGCTTTGCGGAAAGCCCGCCAGCAGCAGCAATACTTCACCCTGCGGGTTGCCGCCGCTGACGTAATGCAGGCGAACGCCCTCTACCGTCTCGTAATAATGCGCAAAGCCAGGTATGCTGGCGACCGGTTGTGACCAGGATTGTGCGATTGCATTGTCAGACATTTAAACCTCCAGTTATTTGGGAAGTGATCGTTTCCTAAATGGATAAAAAATTTAATCGAGCAGTGTGAGTGCGGTAACTATCAGCCGATTGTGTGCCGGTAAGTCCTGCATCTTTCCTGCCACCCGCATACCCAGTATCAGACACAGCAGCACGCCGCCCAGCGCTTCAGCATCATGTTGCGGATTAACCGAGCCATCCTGCTGACCCTGTGCAATCAGTTGCCGGATAGATTGCTGATTACGCTGAAGCGCAGCACGCACCAGTCCGGCAAGTTCAGCATCGAGCTGCTGCAATTCGATGGCGCTGCCAACCACCAGGCAGCCGCGCCGCCCTTCAATATCACTGGCAGATTCAAGATAGAAGCGCAGCAGTTCGGCGATCCTTGCCCGACCATTAGCCTGTTGCGCCAGCCGCTGGCGTAGCGCCTGATTGCGCAGCGAGGTATAGCGCGCAAACACCTGCAAAAACAGGCCACGTTTGTCGTGAAAGGCTTTATAGATACTGCCGACGGTGAGCTGCATGGCTTCACTGAGATCGCTGATCGAGGCGTTGTGGTAACCTTTTTCACGAAATACCAGCATGGCGAGATCAAGCGCAGCATCGGCATCAAACTGACGGGGACGTCCACGCTCACTGACTGTCCGTGGTTGCTTTGACATCATTCTCACCATTTAGGAAACGATCGTTTCCTGGAATTTGCCATATTTACGGCTAAATGGGAAGCGCACGGACGAATAAAATTTTAACAGGTTAATTTGCGCTTTTTACTGATACATAAGCTGGCTGTACAGGATATGCCTCAGCGAGGATTGCCTGATTTTATTGTATCTAATTGATATTAAATCATTTTTAAATTTTGATTTGTTTCCATCTCAATTAAACATTTACGTATTTAAATGTATAAATATAATAACCACTTCTTTTACATCACGGACAACGATTTTTATGAGCCAGAAAACCCTCTTCACCCCACTTCAGCTTGGAGAATTCACCCTACGTAATCGTATTGCTCTTCCTCCGCTGACACGTTGTCGCAGCGAACAACCTGGCAATATTCCGGGTGAAATGATGGTGGAGTATTATCGTCAACGTGCCAGCGCCGGATTTATGGTTACCGAAGGCACACAGATTGAGCCACGGGGCCAGGGTTATGCCTGGACGCCGGGTATTCACAGTAAGCAACAGATCACCGGCTGGAAAAAAGTTACCGAGGCTGTTCATCAGCAGGGTGGGGTTATTTTCTGCCAGCTCTGGCATGTTGGCCGCGTTTCTCACAATGAGCTGCAACCGGAAAAACAAGCGCCGGTTGCACCTTCTGCCATTGCTGCTGAAGGTGTCCGCGTATTTATCGAAACCGGACCAGCTGCAGGGATGCTGACCTCACCGAGCATGCCACGGGAATTGCGCACCGGGGAAGTTAAAGATATCGTCGAGCTCTACCGGCAGGCGGCAGAAAATGCTAAAGAAGCGGGGTTTGATGGTGTAGAGCTGCACTCGGCAAATGGCTATCTTATTAACCAGTTTATCTCTGAACACACCAACTTCCGTACCGATCAATATGGTGGTTGTTTAGCAAACAGACTGCGTTTTCTGCAGGAAATTATTGTTGCAGTGAGTTCTGTTTTCGGCAGCGATAAAGTTGGCGTCCGCTTTGCGCCACTGTTTACCAGCACTGATGAGGAGCGCGTTTATCTGGGGCTGGTAGAAAGCGATCCGCATGCGACCTATATTGCCGCTGCGCAAATGTTAAATGAACGCAACATCGGCTACCTTTCGATTGCCGAGGCTGACTGGGACAATAGCCCGGAGATGCCTGAAGATTTTCGCATTGCGCTGCGCGAGGCATTCCGATCCCCCATTATGTATTCAGGACGATATACCCGGGAGAAAGCTGAGTATGTGCTGAGCAGGGGATGGGGAGATTTATTTGGCTTTGGTCGCACCTTTATTGCAAACCCGGACTTGCCAGCGAGATTCAGACACCATGCCAGTCTGAACCCCGTAGATAGCGCTTCGCTGTATGGTGGAACCCGTAAAGGATATACTGACTATCCTGTTTACCATTCCTGATCCTTGTGAGGCTGCATGTCGCCTGAAAATGCCATGAAATTACTGTCCAACCCAACCCGTCTGTCAGTATTGAAATGGCTGAAAAATCCGGGCGAAGCGTTTACAGGCTATACCCAGCTCTATGACTACGATATGTATGGGGTTTGCGCCAGCCTGATTCAGGATAAAGCCGGGCTTTCTCAGCCCGCTACATCGCTATGCCTGAAAGTTCTGCAGGATGCCGGGCTGCTTGAAGCCAGCAAAGTGGGTAAGTGGACGTATTACCGGCGCTGTGAACCGCGGATTGATGAGGTTACATCAGCGCTGGGTGATTTCCTTGAAACCCTGTAAACAGGCCTGACTGAACCGTTATCAGCATAACGCCGGTTATGCTAACTGACCGGCGTTAACGCCAGCGCCCCTTAGCTTTATAAGAAGGGCATCCGTGTGTGTCTCTGTGTATAGTCAACGGCTGAAAGGAGAGGGGATCGATATGCAACCAGTACGGCTAATGGGTGACGGATATGAACCTTATGTTGAGCAGTCAGGCGAGCGGTTGACCTACGATCTGCCTGTCGACTCCGGGTTTGCCAGCTTCAGCTTCACATTTGAAATTTGTCAGGCCGATGTGGATGTCCTGCTTGCCGATGACTACAGGCGCGCCGTTCTCGAAACCACTGCCCATACACTGCTTCAGCGTTCGACGCTGCGGGGCAATGACCGCTTTACGCAAAGCGATTTCGATAGCCTTGTCGCGGATACGCTTCACTCCACGTCCGACGTTCTCCAGGCGTTTATTGCGCGAGTGAGCCGCGAGAATCATATTGCTATTGAGCACTATGTGAAAGAAGTGATGGACCGACGTTCGGCTGCAAGCTGAGTGTGTCGGGACCTCTTCAGCCAGTTTACTCTCACCAATATAAGCGACTGGTTTATTGGCGGTAACCGGGAGAAACTAAATGGAATGTTGTCGCACGATATGTCAACGTTTTTCCTGTCGCAGCTGGCCATGTTGCTCAAGCTCATACTCGATAAACGCATCTGTCATAGTCCGGTAGACTTTTTCGATAATCACTTCGGGAAGTCCTGCTTCAGCTGCTTTCTCACGTACCTTGTCGATGACCTGTTGCACGCGATCCGGGGCACGAACGGCCAAGTGATCAGCTTTGAACGCAGCGGCAGCTTTAACACATTCGGCACGTTGAGCAATGATTTTGACCAGCTCGCTATCAATCTGATCGATGCGACTTCTGACATCTTCAATGGTGGAGAAAGTCATTTTCTGAACCCATAAACGAGTATGTGAGTACGACAGGGTACATTAATTTCCGTTTGATTCCAGCAGTGTGTCAGAAGCGGGCTTTTCTGATGTTACTGCTTCTTGTTAAGCCTCGACTTTAAATCGGCAAAGGGATTCCAGGTTGCTGCACCAACATCTTTTTGCGCATCTTCACCCGCCACAACGCGAGTGCCGTACTGGTCAGCTTCAGTGTACTTTGAATGTTCGTGGTCATGACAATAGAGACACAACAACTCCCAGTTACTGCCATCTTCCGGGTTATTGGTATGGTCGTGATCGATATGGTGGACGGTTAACTCGCGCAGGTTTGAATAAACAAACTCACGCGAGCAGCGCCCACATACCCACGGGTAGATTTTTAGTGCTTTCTCACGGTAGCCGCTTTCCAGCCGCATGTAATTTTTGGGAATCAGAGCCATGGCCGATGTTACCTGTTAAAAAGATATAATTTCACAATAGTGCTGCCAATATATCCCATAACGGAACAGAAGGAAAAATGACAGACGAAGACGATGTTGATTTTTTTACTGGTAAATTTCACAAGATTGGCCCGGTGGCCAGTCACTAAGAAAACCTCTATGATTAACTTTTGATTCAGTGGGTTATCGCATCACAATTGCCCGGGAGCAATCGGGTAGTTTGCGAACGGGTGATCGAGTAAAATGCGAAAAGCTGTCAGATCAGATGCAATTGCGCAGTACACTACCTTCCGGCAGATGACAGAAAAAACGCAATAAGCATGACATTATCCAGGCCTGAAGATGCAGGCAGTCACTGACCTGGACGTTAAACCTTGTGGGGCTATTTATGAACAACGAAGTACCGCTTAAATTTTTTGATATCGTGGATGAGTACACGAAGGAATCAGCAGAGCCGGTGAGTGAGGCAGAACGTGAACCGCTGGCGCGCTACTTCCAGCTGTTAATCACCCGCTTAATGAATAACGAAGAAATCAGTGAGAATGCGCAGAAAGAGATGGCTGCTGAAGCGGCTATCGGCGAGCAGCGTATTGATGAGATAGCGACGTTCCTGAATCAGTGGGGCAATGAATAACGCTAAAGGCCATTTTATGCGCCAGGGCATTATTTTCTGATGAGCTTCAGGGAGCAATATTGTCAGTTTCGCTGACGACAATGCGCCCTGAACAGCAAAAAACATCCGCTCCTTTCATCCCCATCAAGCCCCAGACAGCAAAAAGCCCGCTTAAGTTTCCTTAAGCGGGCTTTTCTATGTATGGCTCCTCTGACTGGACTCGAACCAGTGACATACGGATTAACAGTCCGCCGTTCTACCGACTGAACTACAGAGGAATTGTTGGAACGGGGCGCATGATATCGAGGGTGCCCCAGGTTGTCAAAGCCTGTTTTCACCTGATGCTGCTGACTGCCGAATAAAGCAGCGATTGGCGCAGGATTGGCCTGAATTTGTGCTTTGCATCAGCAAAAGGTTTATCCACTGCAGCCTGGCGCATGACAGGCAGCGATAACTAATATCGCTAAGCAAAGTAAAATATTGTGATCTTAATCGCCCTCGTTATGCAAACTGACGGTGTCGTTGCATCTTTACTGCCATCATTCTGCAGAATGATCACGTTTATTTCATTTCCTGATTGTGTAAGCCTTTTTTGAAATATACATTCCGAATAAATCGTTCATCTGCGAACAGGAAACCGGCATGGAAAAGGTAAGAATCGGGCTTATTGGTACGGGTTATATCGGGCGTTGTCACGCTATCGCCTATGCACAGGCATCCACCGTATTTAAGCTGAAAGGCGAAATTGTGCGGGAGATGCTGGCGGAGGTCACGCCGGAACTGGCGCGCAGCAAGGCTGATGAATTTGGCTTCAGCCGTGCCACCGGCAACTGGCGCGAGCTGGTGAGCGATCCCAATATCGATGTGGTGGATATCTGCGCGCCCAATTTTCTGCATAAAGAGATGGCGCTGGAAGCGATTCGCCATGGCAAACATGTGTATTCCGAGAAGCCGCTGGCGCTGTCAGTCGCTGATGCCGAAGAGATGACCCGCGCCGCGCAGCAGGCCGGGGTTAAAACGCTGGTGGGCTTCAACTATATGAAGAACCCGACCAGCCAGCTGGCGCGTGAGATTATTGCGCGCGGCGAGATTGGCGAAGTGGTGCATTTCTACGGCACACACAATGAAGATTACCTGGCGAACCCGCAAACGCCGCTCGACTGGCACTGCCAGAAAGCGCTGGCCGGACTGGGCGCGCTGGGCGATCTGGCGGCGCATATCGTGAATATGGCGCACTATCTGGTGGGGGATATTGAGGAAGTCAGTGGCGATATGCTGACGGTAATTAAGCAGCGTCCGGATCCAAAAGATACCACGCGCTTATTGCCGGTGGAAAATGAAGATCAGGCCAGCGCCTTGCTGCGCTTCACCCAGGGGGCGCATGGCGTGGTTGAAACCTCGCGTATCGCCTGTGGCAGTAAAATGGGGCTGACCTATGTGGTTACCGGCACCAAAGGGGCGCTGCGCTACACCCAGGAGCGGATGGCGGAGCTGGAACTCTATCTGCACGATGATCCGGCCGGGCGTCAGGGTTTTAAAACCATTCTGACCGGGCCTGCGCATCCGGACTATGCCGCTTTCTGTATTTCCGCCGGGCACGGTATTGGCTTTAACGATCAGAAAACCGTCGAAATCCGCGATCTGATTAATGGTATTGCTGGCGGCGACCGGATGTGGCCGGATTTTGCCGAGGGATTGCAGGTGTCGAAGGTACTGGAAGCAATTGCGGTGTCCGCGGTGGAACGCCGCTGGATTAAGGTGTAATCATTTGTGGGCTGCGTTATGGGATGTACCGCAAAAGTGAGTCATCTTTTAATAAAACCCCTGAATAAAGGGGTTTAGTCGTTATTATTTTACTACTACTTTGTTATTGCCTATTTCAATGCTAACAGTTCCATCTTTATTGTTTTCAATTCTCATCAAAAGATCTTTTTCTATGCATTTTCCGTTGTCATTATTAAAACACATCATATCTTGTGTTTCTGCATTAAATATTCTTATATCACCTTTAGGTTTTTCTTTAAATCCATTGCCATAATTCCATACATTAATATACCAGTCACCATTTTTAGCGGGAACAGGAATGTCGAATTCACTTTTTATTTTTCCTTTATTATTTTTCCACCAGGCTATTTTCCCTTTCTCGGTGAGTGGGAGTTCTTTAACAGCCAGATTTGAAAAATTAAGTTCCTGATCTGTTAGCACAATCTCCGGCTTTCGGACAAAATTAAGATATCCCGCAATAACAACAATTGCTATTAATGGAGCTATTATATATTTTATTTTAAGCATTTCTTTTTCCTTTTATCGCCACAAAAGTTTCCATGTCAGTGAAAAATGGTTTAAACCCATAATCCTGAGATCTCTGTAAAACAAACCATGTTTTGAAAAAGTAGAACTGGCTGAATTTCCAGTTTTTGATATCATCCTGATCTAAGCCAAAATGATCCTGCACCTTATATCTAATCAAAGCCCTGTATTCATTTTGACTTATGTCGAGTTCTTTAATGTAAATATCTGTGCTGTATGTATCATGCACAGCCAAACCCAGCCCGTTAAAGCTGTCCTGAATTCGTGTGAATTTAGGCAATATACCACTTTTGATATTTAGTGTTATCTGAGGAATAGCTTCAGCGGGTAATGTTTTTTTTCTCATAGTCAATGTTTTTATCAAGGATTTCTTTAATCCTTTTCAGATTACTATTAGAAGAATAATCACAGGTTATATTGTGATTGAGTGCCGAATTCAGCATTGCATTACTGAAACTGTGACCGTTCGTTATTTGCATATGGATGAACATCTGCTTGATGATGTCACTGTAAGGACCCCAAAATGAAAATGGTAGAGTCAGTTTTCGTAGGTCATCAAACATCAATTTCACACATTCCTGTTTACTGATCTTTTTCCCTGATGTTGGGGCATAAAAACGGCTCTGAGGATGGTTAAAGGGTGAGACCTGTTCCATTGTGTAGGGGTTGACCACAGTAGACACATCACGAAGATTAAGATGGTTTTGCAGGAATGAGTCTGTTAAATCCCCATGCTGCATGTCATCAGAGCTACTATCGTTAAATCGTCTCTGTGTTGAGTATACAAGTATCGGTTCCATTTTTATTAATCTCCATTGATTACTCATCATCCAATACTAAACCATCACACACAAAAAAGTCACCCCGCAGGATAATGCCGGTCACTTAAGGTAACCGGCATTGTTTTTTAAGGGATATTACGGCCGTGTTAGCTTTGTGGCCGGTTTATATTATATCGCCACCCGTGCCAGATTATTTCAGTCCGCTACGGCGCGCGGCGACTTTCGCCAGCGCCGCCCACTCCAGATCGCCTTCATTGTGCGCCAGTGCATCAACGCAGTTATCGCGGATCACGCTGGCAAACGGCATCGGCACATTTTTCGCCTCGGCCGCCTGTTGCGCCAGACGAATATCCTTTAACCCCAGACGCAGCTTAAAACCTGGCGGAGAGTAGCGCTGCTGCGCGATTAACTCGCCGTAGCCTTTGTATGCCGGGGCATTAAACAGCGTGCTGGTCAGCATGCCAAGAAAATCAGCGGCCGGAATACCGTGTGCGCGCACCAGTGCCGAGGCTTCCGCCATCGCTTCAATGGCGCTGCCCAGCATAAAATTTGCCGCCAGCTTGGCAGTGACCGCCTGAGTCGGCTCACTGCCAAAATACCAGGTTTGCTGACCGAGAATATCGAAAATCGGCTGCACGCGGGCAATCAGCGCTTTGTCGCCAGCCGTAAGAATATTCAGCTTACCGGCAGCCGCGACATCGTTACGGCCCAGTACCGGCGCCGCCAGATAGCTGACGCCATTGGCCGCGGCATGGGTCTGCATCTCATGGGTAAAATCGACAGAAACCGTCGCCATATTGATCCAGATAGCGCCATCACCCAGTGACTCCAGCGCACCATGGCCGACAATCACCTGTCGGGTTATTGCATCGTCCGCCAGCATGCTGATCAGCACATCACACTGCGCCGCCTCCGCCGGTGATTCGCAGACGGTAGCGCCGAGTTTTTCCAGCGCTTCCGCCGGTGCGGCAGAGCGGTTCCAGACATTCAGAGAGTAATGGGCCTGCAGCAGATTTTCCGCCATTGGCTGGCCCATCGATCCGAGACCGATAAATCCAATTCGCATCACCTGTTCCTTATTTGTGGTCGACCTGACTGGCGATCTGCTGCCATAAAACGTCAAGATCATAGTAGCGATCACGTTGCGCTGCCGGTTGCTGCCAGTCGCGCTGCCAGGGTTTGGCGAGGATGTAGTGGATATTCTTCACCTGGGCCATATCCCATGTGGCCGCATGCTGCACTGACAGCGTCTTCAGCGCATTATAGATATAAGGTAAACCTTTCCAGCGTCCGTGAAAGTGCTCATTTAACAGATCCTGTTCAGAAAACTGATAACGGGACAGATCGTCAATCGCGGCGATACGGCTTTCCAGCGCACTGAACACCTCCGCGTCTGGCGTCAGCACCAGAAAACCGGCGTTAAAATAGGCATCAAGCTGTGCGGGCGCGGGTTGCTGGCGATCCTGCCAGGTGTAGAAACAATTTTCCGGCACCCAGCTTTTTGGGTAGCTGGCGATGCTGTTCGGATTGCAGCGGCAGGCGTGACAGGCGGCGATGCCGTTTTCCGGCAGTTCGAGCGTCATCAGCTCATCCATATTCTGCACCACCAGCATATCCGCATCGAGAAATACCAGCCGCTGATAATCGGTTAACTGCCAGGCGCGCAGCTTGGTCCACACTTCGGCGAACTGCGCGGAAGCATAGTGGTGCGTCAGATCGGGATGCGGATTAAGTGGCGCGACGGCAATCACCTCGCAGCCGTCGGCTTTAAGTTGTGCGCAAATCGCCGGAGCGATATTTTCCGTCACCATCACCACCAGCGGATAAGCGGTTTTGCTCTGGCGCAGAGACTGGTGCAGGGTCTGCACGCCAGTCAGATATTCGGGCTGAGTCAGTAACGTGATCCATGCTGACATAGAGTGTCCCCCTGGTAAGAAAAGTCAGTCAAAAAGCTGGCTAAGATAGTGGTTGCTGAATTTGCCCGTTGGATCGAGCTGTCGACGCACATCGCGAAAGGCATCCCACTGCGGATAGACCTGCGGCCACTGGTAGAGCGGCTGATGATAATATTTTCCCCAGTGCGGACGACCGCCTTCGGCCGCCAGCAGTTTTTCCACTTCACTAAGGAAATGGCAGCCTTCCGCTGACAGCGTGCCGTCATCGGCGTAATAGACCACAAACCCAAAGAAGCAGGTGGCTTGCTGATAAGCCGGACTCAGCCAGGCAGTAGAAGGGCCGGTGCAGCGCAGGATAATCGGGTAGTGCATATGTGGATGATTTTGCGCGTACCAGCGTTTGATTTTGCTAATCACTTCGGCGGCGCGCGCCAGCGGAATACCGATTTCAACATTGATTTGCGGCACGGCGATACCGCGGCAGAACACCTGATAGATATCGCCGGTGACATCCGAGAAGTCTTTAAAGCGCGTAACGGTTTTAAACTGTTTACCGCCATCGCCGCGAATCTGGGTGTCGTTATGCATATGTTCCAGCGTCTGCTCAATGGTGTTATTCAGTGAGCTGTCGCTGTCCGGCTGTTTAACCAGTTCGCCCAGGTTAAGCTGATACGCCTGCTGTTCTTCGCGGGTCGCTTCACGCGCGCGCCAGACATGCATCTGATCGTCATCGACAAACCACCAGGCTTTGCTTAAGGCATAGTTATTGTTCCAGCCATACAGATCGGCTTCCAGTGAGCTGGCGCTAACGGCATGTTTAAAGCAGGTATAAATGCGCGACGGAATGGTTTTTAGCGTGACTGCAGTGACCACGCCGAGAGCGCCCAGCGCCACCTGAGCCGCGCCAAACCACGGGTGCTGGCGATCAAACTCAGTGACAGTGCCGTCGGCCAGCACCATACGAATCGATAACGCTTCATCAGCCAGTGAGCTTTGTTGCAGTCCCTGACCATGCGTACCGGTAGCCATTGCGCCCGCCAGGGTCTGAATATCGATAACCCCGGGCGAAGAGGCCAGCATCCGGCCCATTCTGGTCAGTGTCTGATACACCTCATGTAACGGCGTCGCCGCAGCAAAGGTGACGCTGTTATCGGTCTGCGCCATCAGGCCGGTTAACTGACTGAGATCCAGCAACAGATCGCCATCATCGCTAATCTTCAGCATCCGGCCAGGCGCCAGGCGGCTGCCAATCACCCGTATTTTGCCACTGTGGCTGGCAATACGCTGTTGCAGTTCGGCTTCACTGGCTGGCATATACAGCTGTTGCTGGGCACCCAGTTGGGCATTTTGCGCCCAGTTCCATAGTTGCGTATCACCCTGCACAGACTGGGTGTGTCTTAGCGGAAATTGTTCGTCCTCTGCTTTCACTACAGCGTTCCTTTGTTAAGGTCTGTGAATTGCCCTGACGAGCATTAACCAAAAGGTGGCTCTGAAGCCACCGTTTGGTTTAAGCGTAGACTATTTGCATTTCCATCAGGTAAGAGGTTACAGAGGCGGTGGGGAAATAAAGGGGTGGGATCAATCGCGGCGGATATAGCGCAGCGTGGCGGTAACCGCTAACCGGCGATTGCGGGCCGCATTCTCTTCGTCGCTGATATTGCGGGTAAACAGGGTGCTGAAAGTGTAACGGTTCGAGACATAGTGGACACAGATGCTGCTGAGCAGCCGGTGGACATCAATGGTTTCCACCTCATCGCTGAACAGGCCTGCGGCGCGCCCGCGGGCTAAAATTTCATCCAGTACATCCAGCGCACTTTTATTCAGTGTCTGGATATGTGGCGACTGGCTGATATAACGGCCGCGCAGCAGGTTTTCGCTGCACACCAGACGGATAAAGTCGGGGTGGGTGGCGTGATAGTCAAAGCTCTCTTCCACCAGTTTAATCATCGCTTCTTGCGGCGGCAGTGCTGACAGATTCAGGCCGGTTTCATGCTGGCGAATCTGCTGATAAACCAATTCCAGCACCGTGATATACAGTTTTTCTTTGCTGCCAAAGTGATAAACCACCATACGTTTGGTGGTTTCAGCATGTTCCGCAATCTGTTCCAGCCGCGCGCCCTGCATCCCAAACTCCGCAAAAGCCTTAAGCGCGCCGGCAATAATGCGTTTCTTCAGTCCTTCAGGATCGTTCTTTCTTTTGGCGACAACAGACATAGCGGTCAGGGCATCCGGAGATTAATCAGGGCAGGGGAGCTAAGAGTATCTTTCCTGCCCGGCGGACACAACCGGGAGACGACATAGTCACTAAACTACGCGTTACGACACTTCCCGGAGATATGCCGGACTCTCCCCACGATGGATCATCTTTCCCTGAAACAGTGCATCAGATTGTTCTGTAATTGCTTTTGCCGTGACGCCATACACCGCTCACGGGTCAGAGTATTTACTTATAACCAGAATGATAAAAAATTTACCTGATTGAATATACGCATTTTTTTTTGCCGTCTGCATCGGTTGAGAGAAGTTGGCACCGTTTATGCTTCAGAGAGAATATGCATAAATCATAATGTCATTATGAAAATGCACATGTGACTGACTGGGTGTTAACGAAGTTGTCCGGACTGACAGGAACGACTTTCTCAATTGTTTTTTAATCCTGGAGGATTACCTGTGGCCAGAAATGTAACCAACCCTGCTCTGCAACGAAAACTGATTGGCACCACCCTGCTGGCGCTGCTCGCATTCAGTGGCGCTGCATCCGCTAATCAACTGGCGGATATTAAAGCGCGCGGTGAACTGGTGTGCGGCACGCTCGCCACCACCGAACCGCTGGGCTTTACCGATGCGAAAACCCGCAAGATTGTCGGCTTTGATGTTGATATCTGTCAGGGGCTGGCCGACCAGCTGGGGGTGAAGATGGTACAAAAAAGCCTGTCGGTGGAAGCACGCATTCCGGAGTTACAGATTGGCCGTGTCGATGTGCTCTCTGCGGCGCTGGGTTATACCGCCGAGCGTGAAAAGCAGATCGATTTCTCCTCTTCACACTTCCAGGTGCCGTTAAAAGTGCTGGCGCCGGTGGCGGCAGGGTATAAAACGCTGGCCGATCTCGATGGTAAACGCGTGGGCATGACCTCGGGCTCCACCTCGGAATACTGGTTACGGAAATCCTTCCCGAAAATTGGCGTGGTGACTTATCACGATTCTCCTTCCGGTTTTCTGGCGCTGGAACAGCGTAAAATTAGCGGTCAGGCCTTTGCCCAGACATCCGGGATGCGTTATCTGCAAGCCGGAAAAGGCAAATACGCATTTATTGACCAGGCTATCAGCTGGGAGCCTAATGCGCTGGGGATTAAAAAAAATGAGCCTGAGCTGCTGGCGGCAGTCAATGGCGCGCTGGAAAAAATGGAGCAGGATGGTCAGCTGGAAGCCATCTGGAATAAATGGATGGGTTCAGAAACGGTATATAAAATTAAACGTGAACATAAGTTAGAGCCGATTGAACAGGTCAGAAGCAGTGTGCAGTAATTATTAATGATACCAGGCTATGCGCCGTGGTCGCCACTGTCGCGGCGTCATCGTTGCCGGTCATCAAAAATTAATTAAATCTGTAAGAGTGCTTTTATTTTCTACCCGGTGCGCAATAAAAACATGACTGCATCATGGTTTTTTAGCTATGCCTGCTCCAGGGAGTCGAGTCTGATGATAAGTTTTGACCCAATAACATTACTGCAAGGGCAATATTTGCAGTGGATAATTACCGGGCTGGAAACCACATTGACACTGTTTTTTCTGTGTCTGGTTTCTGGTTTTATTTTAGCCCTGCTGCTGGCATCCATGCGTATTTCCGGCATCGCGCCATTGCGCTGGTTTGTGGTGTGTTATGTCGAATATCACCGTAATGTACCGGCGCTGGTGCAGTTACTGTTGTGGTATTTTGGCCTGTCGGCCGTGCTGCCTTATGCATTATCGGAATGGGTGAATCAGCATGGCAGTGAGTTCTTTTTTGCTTATGTTGCCCTGACGCTAAATACCGCCGCGTTTATGTCGGAGGATATTCGCAGCGGATTACGCTCGATCGCCGGCGGGCAGATGGAAGCCTGTCGCGCGCTGGGGCTAAGCTTTGCCCAGGCGATGCGTGACGTTATTCTGCCGCAATCGATTCGGGTGTCGATTCCGCCGCTGCTGGGGCAGTCGCTGTCGCTGTATAAGTCCACCAGCCTGGCGATGGCCATCAGCGTGGCGGAACTGACGTATGCGGCGAAGCAAATTGAGAATGAAACCTTTCGCACCTTTGAGGCTTTCGCCATTGTCTCGGTGATCTATCTGATCGGTTCACTGCTGATTACCAGCGTCGGCTCTGCTTATGACCGCTATATTTTCCGCGCCGGGAGTCGATAAGATGAACGATATGCTCGATATTGTTATCAACTATCATGATTTACTGCTGAGCGGCAGTTATCCCAATGGTCCGTTAGGCGGGCTGGCATTAACGCTGTTTATTGCGGCTGCGGGGTTAGTCTGTGCTTTTCCGCTGGCGATATTCATTGGTATTGCGCGTACCAGCAAATTTAAAATTATTTATCTGCCGGTCACCCTGTTTACCAGTGTGATCCGCGGTTTGCCAGTACTGATGCTGGTGTTCTGGTCATATTTTGCGGTGCCACTAATTTCGGGCCACTCCATCTCCGGGGTGAAAACGCTGATTGTAGCGTTAATTATTTATGAGATGGCGTTTCTCGGTGAAATTGTCCGCGCCGGTATATTGTCAGTGCCACGCGGTCAGATTGAAGCGGCACGCACATTGGGGATCAGTTATTCACGCACCATGCTGGAGATCATTTTACCGCAGGCGTTATTTACTATGATCCCCAGTATCCTTAATCAGTTTATTAATCTGATTAAAAACACCTCGCTGGGTTATGTGATTGGCGTCGCCGAATTAACCTACTCGGCTTATCAGATTAATACCCTCGAACTGACCAAACCGCTACAGGTCTTTGGCGTTTTAGCGGTTATCTATTTTATCGTCTGTTTTTCACTGACGCAGTTAGTCGGAAAACTGGAAAACGTTATTCAACGTAAGCGCCAGATTAAGCTGTAGGGAGCTGAGATGTTAACACTTGAAAATGTCGAAAAATGGTATGGCGCGCATAAGGTGCTGAATGGCGTCAGTGAGCAGGTCGCCAAAGGCGAAGTCGTGGTGGTGTGCGGCCCCTCTGGTTCGGGGAAATCGACCTTAATCCGCACCATTAACCGCCTGGAAGAGATTCAGCACGGACGCATCCTGGTTAACGGCGTTGACAGCCGTGATCAGGGCGTCGATTTAAACCAGTTTCGCAGCAATATCGGCTTTGTTTTTCAGCAGTTCAATCTGTTTCCCAATCTGACGGTGCTGCAAAACGTCACCCTCGCGCAGCGCCGGGTTCGGAAAAGCAGTAAGCGCGAGGCCGATGAAATCTCCACCGCGCTGCTGGAGAAAGTGGGGCTGGCGGCAAAACTGCAGGCCTACCCGCATCAGCTCTCTGGCGGCCAGCAGCAGCGTGTGGCGATTGCCCGCGCGCTGGCGATGAAACCGCCGGTGATGCTGTTTGATGAGCCAACCAGCGCCCTTGATCCGGAAATGGTCGGCGAAGTCTTACAGGTTATGAAGCAGCTGGGCAAAGAGGGCATGACCATGGTGTGTGTCACTCATGAGATGGGCTTTGCCCGCGAAGTCGCCGACCGCGTGATCTTTATGGATCAGGGCGAAATAATTGAACGCGCCACACCCGAATGCTTTTTCCATCAACCACAACATCCTCGTGCGCAAAAATTTGT
This sequence comes from Winslowiella toletana, assembly GCF_017875465.1. Classification (NCBI taxonomy): domain Bacteria; kingdom Pseudomonadati; phylum Pseudomonadota; class Gammaproteobacteria; order Enterobacterales; family Erwiniaceae; genus Winslowiella; species Winslowiella toletana. The sequence continues at coordinate 553,359 of NZ_JAGGMQ010000001.1, read as the reverse complement.
TGCCGATATTCGTCACTGACAGGACTCCGGATATGAACATTCTTTCTCAGACCCTCAACCGTATTAAACCTTCAGCCAGCAATGCCGCCAGCCAGCTGGCGCGTGAGATGAAAGCCCAGGGCAAGGACGTGATTGCGCTCAGCTCGGGCGAACCGGATTTTGATACCCCGGATCATATTAAGCAGGCGGCGTTACAGGCAATGAATAACGGCGAAACTAAATATCCGCCGATTGCCGGTATACCGGCGTTGCGCGAAGCGGTGGTGAATAAATTCCGCGTCGACAATCAGCTGGAATACACCAGCAAGCAGATTATCGTCTCGAACGGCGCCAAACAGATTATCTCCAATGCGCTAATGGCCACGCTTAATCCGGGTGATGAAGTGATTATTCCGGCGCCTTACTGGGTGTCATATCCGGAAATGGTGTCGCTGTGCGGCGGTACGCCGGTGATTGTTTCCGCCAGTGCGGAACATGGCTTTAAGCTGACCGCCGACGCGCTGGAACAGGCGATTACGCCAAAAACTAAATGGCTGCTGTTTAATTCCCCGTCCAACCCCTCCGGCGCGGTCTACAGCCATCAGGAACTGCGTGCGCTGGCCGATGTGCTGCTGCGCCATCCGCACGTCTGGGTGATGGCCGACGATATCTACGAAAAGCTGGTGTATGACGACAGCCAGTTTTACACCTTCCCGCAGGTTGAACCGGCGTTAATCGAACGCTCACTGATTATTAACGGCGTTTCAAAAGCCTATGCGATGACCGGCTGGCGTGTCGGTTACGGTGCTGCGCCGGCGCCATTGATCAAAGCGATGGAAACCATTCAGGGGCAGACCACCTCCGGCGTCTCTTCAATTTCTCAGTGGGCCGCGGTTGCCGCACTGACCGGGCCGCAGGAATTTCTGGCTGAGTGGCGCGCCAGCTTTGTTGAGCGTCGCAACTATGTGGTGGCGGCACTGAATGATGCGCCAGGTCTGCACTGTCAGACGCCACAGGGGGCATTCTATGTTTATCCCTCCTGCGCCGGCGTACTGAATAAAACCACGCCGCAGGGACGGGTGCTGCATACGGATAAAGATTTCACCGAGGCGCTGCTGGCCAGTGAAGGCGTGGCCTTAGTGCATGGCGCTGCATTTGGCCTGGCGCCGAATTTCCGCCTCTCGTATGCCGCGTCGATGACGCAGCTGCAGGAAGCCTGTGTGCGTATTCAGCGCTTCTGCGCCAGCCTGAAGTAACGTTTTGCTCAACACCGGGTGAGATTACTCACCCGGCACCTGACGATTTTTATCGGTGGTGGATTTATCCCGCCACCGTCAAGGATGTCGCATGATTCTGGCTGGTACTTTTCCTGTCTTTAAAGAACGGATGACGCGCAGGTATTTGATGGGACAGGCGGCATCCATTGTTGGTTTATGGACGCAAAACGTCACCCTGAATTTATTGCTGTGGCAGATGAGCCATTCGCCATGGTTACTCGGCGTGCTTAATTTTCTGCTCTACTGCCCGGCGCTGATTGTGCCGCTGCTGTTTGGCAGCCGCCTTACCCCTGCACGGGTGAAAGGCATCATGATGAAAATCCTCTGCCTGTCGATGACCATCAGCAGCCTGCTGCTGGCCAGCGTGCTGTTTGGTTTTATCTCGCCGCCGTTTATTTTGCTGATCGCTGCGGTGGCGGGCTGTGTCTCGTCGATGGAACTGCCGACGCGACATCTGTTGCTGACCAGCAGCCTGCAGGATAAGTCGCTGATGTATAACGCCGTCGCCATGAACACCATGGTGTTTAATATCGGGCGGATGTTTGGCCCGGCGATTGCGGCCTGGAGTTTTAATCACTACGGCGCGGCGGCAGGGTTCGTTATCTCCCTCTGCGGCCTGATCACCATGTGGTTTGCGGTGCGCAGCATGCAGGTGGTGGCAAGCGAAACGGGCGGCCGCCGCGCCGGTGGCATGCGCAATGCGCTGCGCTATGTGAAAAATGATGACTTCGCGATGCGCTTTTTACCGATGCTGGCGTTTATGGGCATCTTTGCCGGTTCCTATCAGTCACTGATTCCGGTGCTGGCGGCGCAAAGTTTCCATGATACCGCGCGCTTTACCGGCTGGTTCTTTAGCAGCGCCGGTGTTGGTTCGCTGCTGGCGGCGCTGCTGATCTCGGCGCGTATCTCCCATCAGCGTCTGGTGCAGTGGCTGCAGGTTGCGCCCTGGTCCGCGGTGCTGGCGCTGGGCGGTATCGCCAGTTCTTCGGCGCCGTTACTGACCTGCTTCTGCTTTCTGTGGTTGGGGCTGTCACTGACTTTTTTCTCCACCATGATCAACTCCACCCTGCAACACCACAGTCCGCCAGAGCTGCGCGGCGGCGTGGTGGGCCTGTATGGCATGTCATTTCAGGGCACCATGCCGATCGGCAATCTGCTGGTTGGCATGCTGGCATCGCTGGGCAACATCATGCTGACCTTCCTGCTGATGTCGCTGATGCTGGCGGCATTACTCGGCGGCCAGTGGGGCATGCTGAAGTGGAAACAACACAATCCGGCGACAACTGAATAGATGAGACAATAATGGAAAAGAACGTATTAATGGTACGCATGCTGCCCGCCGGACTGGTGGAAAAGTTAAACATGCATTGCAATCTGATGGGACCAGTCAGTGCGCTGGACGGCAGCGATCTGCCCGCAGGCGCGGAAAGCGCGGAAGTGCTGTTAACCATGAGCAGCATTCAGACCGGACGCGCGCTGATTGATGCATTGCCAAACTTAAAGCTGGTGATCTGTTATGGCTCCGGCATGGAGTTTGTCGACAGCGACTATTTAAAGCAAAAAGGCATCGCGCTGACCAATGCCTCCGGCTCTAACGCCAGCAGCGTCGCCGAATTCGCTCTCGGCCAGATCCTCGCCAGCTGCCGCCATATTCTGTCCGGCGACCGCTTTTTACGTAGCGGTGAATGGAAGGGCAACAGTGTGGAGCGCTATCCGCTGGTGGCTGGCTTACAGGGCCGAAAGATCGGCATCTACGGTCTGGGTGAAATCGGCCTGCAGATTGCGCGTCTGGCGCAGGCATTTAATATGGCGGTAGGTTATCACAGCCGCGCGCGCAAGCCCGGTGACTACCTTTACCTCGAGAGCCTCGAACAGTTAGCGGAGTGGGCCGATGTGCTGGTGGTGGCCGCACGAGGTACGCCGCAAAACTACCATATTATCGATGGTGCAGTGTTGCGCTTACTGGGCGCTGACGGCCATCTGATTAATATCGCCCGCGGTATGCTGGTCGATGAAAATGCGCTCTGTGATGCGCTGGAGTCCGGACAGCTGGCTGGCGCCGCACTGGATGTCTACGAATTTGAGCCTGAGGTCTCCGCCCGCTTGCGCGCCGCGCCAAATGCGATTCTGACGCCGCATATCGCCGCTAATACCTGGTCGGCGCAACAGGCGCAGCAGCAGCGGATGCTGGATAACGTAATCCGTTACTTCGCCGGTAGTCCATTGATTGGCAGGGCATAGTAATTTTTGTACATTACTGCGTATCTGTAATCGTCATGTTGGCTTACTGAATGGGAAGTTATGTCGAGACAAAAGAGTACTGATGTCGATCGTTCGGTCAAAGCGGTTAAGCGCACGCTGGCGATCCTTGATGCTTTTATTCCACATCCGGGCGGGATTACGCTGGGTGAACTCGAAGCGGCAACCGGTCTGTTTAAGAGCGTGATTCTGCGCTATATGCTGACGCTGGAAGCCGAGCGCTATGTGTTTAAGCGCGCGGACGGATGCTATGAATTAGGCTCCCGCGCGTTTCAGCTGGGGTGTGTCTACGAGCGCACCTTTGATTTGCACCGCCATGTGATGCCGGTACTGGAAAAACTGACCGCCGCGACGCTGGAGAGCAGCACTTTTTATGTGCGTGATGGTGATTTTCGTATGTGCCTGTTGCGCAAAGACTCGCCGCAACATATTAAATCCAGTGTACCGGTCGGGACCTTACTGGCAATGGACGATACCTCCGCTGCCAGCGTACTGCGCCAGTTTGAACAGGGAATGCCTGCGCGCTGGCGTTATCAGGATGGTGTGTTTACCTCAAGCGGCGCGGGTCTCAACCGGCTGGAAACCAACAGCCTGCTGACCGCGTCGATAACGGTGCCAGTGTTTAAACATAACAACCAGCTGGCTGGCGCGCTGAGTATTTCCGGTCCTACCAGCCGTTTTAACCCGGAAGAGGCTGCCACGCAGCAACTGTTGCTGGAGGCGGCGCAAGGCTTGTCGCATGTGCTTGGTGCGGCGAGCGGCGCATAGGGTTACTCCTGACAGGTATGGGCGTTAAGCGCATACCTGTCGATGTCAGCCAAACGCGGCGGCGACACCGCGCAGTTCGGGCAGTACAGCCAGATTTTTCTCCTGAATAATGTCTTCATGGATCTTCAGAATCACCGCTTTTACCACATCAGAATTCTTCTTCATGCTTTGCTGCTGCATAATTGCATTTAACTCTTCCAGCTGCCGCTGACTGACTTTCATCGAAATACGTTTTGATGATTTGGCATCCGCAAGGTCGCTGCTTAACAGCATTTTCAGCTGTGTCTGCGGGTAGTGGCCGGTGGTCAGGGCATGAAGGTAGTAAAGAATCAGCGCCTTATTAAAATCCTCATTTAGCGATGCATCAATCTTCTGCGTCGCCACATTCAGAATGTCGAGATAGTGCGCTGGCACTCTGACTTCCAGCGGCAGTTTTCGCTGTTCAAACGCGGTTTTAATCTGCGGCGTACATTGCGCCGGTATGCTGACCACCTCGTCACACTGATCACAGACGCCAGCAAGAATATTTTTTACCATGCCGCTGCCATCGCTGAAGTTGACATCGCGTAAGCGATAAGTTGCCGTTGATTGGCCACACTGATGGCAGAGCACTTTGCGTGTATCGCCTTCTTTTACAATTCTCACGGAACACTCCTTTGCTGATTAGCGGTGGACGCTAATAAAGATAAGATCAGGTTCGATAAAGTAGAATTTTACATACCAGTAGCAACCCGATTTCCACGGTCTGAGGATATGAACATCAATATCCGCATTCTGGTGGTGTGGCGTGCAGAGATAGTCCTCTCCGCTGGTTTTCCTGATTAACTCAATAACTCCGGCCTGATCAATCTGGCCGGTAGCAAACATATTTTTGACACTGATATTGATACGGTTCTCATGGTCATAAGCGCCATCCAGCAGACAGCGTATCGCTTCCCGTTTTACGTCCCTGAATCCCATAATGCCTCCATTATTTTGTACGAGTATTGGCGTACATGCAAGATGCCAGCAGCGATTTCTTGCGGAGGATTTTAGCGGCAGCAGAGCAGGGGAGGCTATGCGCTGAACATGTTGCAGCGCAGGAAAGTTTAAAAAGTCGAGGGGGCTCGCAGAGTGGTTGCTACAGTGATGAAAAGTAAAACGCCCGCTGACCAACGCGGGCAGTTAATTTACCGATCAAGAAAATTGACCAGCGCATCGTTAAACTCATCTGGCGCCTGCATAAAGGCAAAATGGCTGGTATTGGGAATAATCAGCAGACCGGCCTGCGGGATGGTGGCGGCAATATGCTCCAGATGCGGACGCAGGATCCCTTCATCATGATCGCCATCGGCCACCAGAATCGGCGTACGAATGCTTTGCAGTTGGCTGTCGCTCCAGTTGGGCTGTGTTTCCCACATATGGCCAATCTGTTCAACAAAGCTGTTGTACTGATCCGGGGTTTTGGATAACCGCTGATACTCCTCACCCGCGCGGGCAATATAGGAGGCAAACAGCGGATTTTCAGCGACGTCGGCGCGTACGCCCGCCGTGGTGGTATTGGGCGCGAAAGCAAAGACTTTATTGATGCGTCCGGCATGGCGCAGCGCCAGATCGATACCGATAATCGCGCCGTCACTCCAGCCAACAATATCTGCCTTTTGCAGATGCAGATGATCCATCAACGCCACGACATCATCGGTCATCAAATCGTAGCCGTAAGGCTGGCTGCTGCGCGTACTGCGACCGTGGCCTCGGCTGTCCAGCACGATCACCTGGTGGTTGCGGGCAATCACCGGCACCTGCTTGCCCCAGTAATCAGAATTCGCCAGCCCGCCGTGAATAAAGATTACCGGCGAACCCTTGCCGATCACACCGTAATAGAGATCTATGCCGTTCACTTTGGCGTAGCCGGTTTTCAGGCCACGGACCGGCGCAGGCGTTGGCGGCAGATGCTGCCAGCGCTGGCCCCAGCTGACACTCTGTTCAGTGGCCGTGACGGTGAGGGGACAAGCCGCACCGGCAAACAGCAAGATGGATAACAGCCATGCAAAAAGGGGTCTATATTTCATCGCTCTGCTCCTGAAGGTAGATAAAAGAGGGAAACGCGTTTCAGAGCGAAGCTTAGATGTATTTTGGGCTGTGGCATGGCGGGATGTGCTATAGCAAACCGCCCCTTCTCAGGTTAGCGGGCTGCACAACTGACTATCGAATCGCAGATAAACCGGGGAGCATCTCGCTCCCCGCAGAAGGAAGTGCTGAAGGCCGCAGACGATGACATGAGTGAGTCAATAAACGGCGGCTCAGGCGGTAGTATTGATATTTCTTCCGATCGCCGGGTTAGCTGGCAACTGTTGGATCGATTCGAGGATCCCGTTTGCCGCAACCTGTTGGTTATCCAGTGTCTTCTTCAGTACGAGGGTGCTCACCTTACTATTCAAATCCAGGCTATCAAGACTGGTAGCCAGTGAAGCAATTTGCGATACATCCATTTTGCTCTCCTGTTCGATACTACAAAAAAGGAACTGATAACGGCTTCGTTACAAAGCCTTGCAGGGTTATCGGCATTTGCTGAAAAAACTTCAGAGGTAAATGGCTGGATGAAGCAGAGTGCCTGCATCCGGTTGTTGGCGAGATAGTGATGAACGAACAGACAGCAAAAAGCCCGCTCAGGTTTCCCTGAGCGGGCTTTTCTATGTATGGCTCCTCTGACTGGACTCGAACCAGTGACATACGGATTAACAGTCCGCCGTTCTACCGACTGAACTACAGAGGAATCGTTGGAACGGGGCGAATATTAGCGATGCCGCTGGTGAATGTCAAAGGCGGAATTCACCTTTTCAGTGCGTTTGCTGGCAAAAACAGCGAATTGCTGTTTTTCCGTCTGATATGGCTGAAATCTAATCTGCTGACTGGATCCCACTTTAAAGCGATTTCAGTGCAGATGTTAGATGTGTGTCAAATTTTTGTTATTTGTCGATTTTAAAACGCGTGTTTCAGTGCTTTTATTATGAAAGTTTCAAACTAGTTAATTATGAAATAAATGAACTAAAATAGTCACGCAGGTCACTTTTGTCAGCAAAGTGAAATAAAGTTTTGAAATTAAAATTTTAATTAACAATCAGTTGAACGAAAGAAGTAAGCAGTAATTTTAGCAGCAGAATCATAGAGTCTGACCTCTCCCTACTCATAAAGTCGACGGTGACGTTGTGTGAATGTAAAAGATATTTTTCATTCGTCGTCCAGCCCAGCCTTCGCATGTTAACGATTATAAGGGTTACCCATGAACTTCAAAAAAGCGATCGTAACGTCGATGTTAGCCTGCATGTTGCCAGCAGCCGCCTTTGCCAAAGATATTCAGGTTGGTGTATCCATGGCGCTATTTGATGACAACTTTCTGACTATCGTGCGCACTGCGATTCAGAAAGAGATGCAGAAAGATGGTGTAAAAGGGCAGGTTGAAGACGCCAAAGGCGACGTTGCTCAACAATTGCAACAGGTGCAAAACTTTATTGGTCAGGGCGTGGACGCGATTATCGTCAACCCGGTAGATACCAATGCGGTGAAACCGATTATGGATCAGGCCACCAAAGCGGGTATCCCGCTGGTGTTTGTTAACCGCCGTCCGCAGGCGCCGCTGACCGATAAAATGGCGTATGTCGGCTCCGACTCCGAACTGGCTGGTCGCTTGCAGATGGAAGCGCTGGCGAAAGCGTTAAACGGCAAAGGCAACGTGGCGATTCTGCTGGGTGATCTGGCGAACGAAGCGACCCGCGACCGTACCAAAGGTGTGGAAGCCGTCGCGGCAAAATTCCCTGATATCAAAATCGTGCAGAAGCAGACCGCAAAATTCCAGCGTAATGACGCGGTAGATGTGGTCAGTAACTGGCTGACTGCCGGGGATCAGATCAACGCCATTGCCTCTAACAACGATGAAATGGCGATTGGTGCGCTGCAGGCGCTGGGTAAAAATGCCGACAATGTGCTGATTGCCGGTGTTGATGGCACGCCGGACGCATTGCAGATGATCAAGAACGGCAAAATGGTCGCCACCGTCTTCCAGGATGCGAAAGGACAGGGTGAAGGCTCCGTACAAACGGCAATCAAGCTGGTAAAAGGCGAGAAAGTGCAGAAAAACGTGATGATCCCTTATCAGCTGATCACCAAAGACAACTACGTCGAATTCACCACCAAGAACCTTAAATAATCGTTCCTGACCCAGCTGTACGGAGGTGATGTATGACCGCTTATGCGCTTGAAGCCGAAGGCATCAGCAAGTTTTTCCCTGGTGTAAAAGCCCTGAATAAGGTGTCGTTACGCGTTAAGCCAGGAACGGTTCATGCTCTGATGGGGGAGAATGGCGCGGGTAAGTCGACTTTAATGAAATGCCTCATCGGGATATACCGTCCCGATGACGGCATCATCCGCATTAAAGGCGAGCCGGTGCAGTTTGATGACACCATGGACGCACTACGTTCTGGCATCTCGATGATCCATCAGGAGCTTAATCTGGTGCCGCATATGACGGTAGCCGAGAACATCTGGTTAGGCCGTGAACCGATGAAGTACGGTTTTGTCGACCATGCCAGGCTCAATAAAATGACCACTGAGCTACTCAGCAAACTGAATATTCGCCTTAAAGCCCATCAGATGGTGGGCGAACTGAGTATTGCCGCTCAGCAGATGGTGGAAATCGCTAAAGCGGTGTCTTGGAATGCTGACATTGTCATTATGGATGAACCAACCTCCGCGCTGACCGAAGGGGAAGTGGCGCATCTGTTTACCATTATTCGTGACCTGCGGACGCAGGGCAAAGCCATCATCTATATCAGCCATAAAATGGATGAGATCTTTGCCATTACCGATGAAGTCAGCGTGTTCCGTGATGGCGCGTGGGTGGCGAGCGATCAGACTTCCAGCTATACGCGTCAGTCGCTGATTACCCAGATGGTAGGCCGTGAATTAACCCAGCTGTTCCCGAAATTTAATAATGATATCGGCGCCGAAGTGCTGACGGTGCGTAACCTGACGCTGAAGGATAAATTTCACGATATCAGTTTCAGCGTGCGCCGTGGCGAAATCCTTGGCGTCGCCGGGCTGGTTGGCGCCGGACGCAGCGAAGTGATGGAAAGTCTGTTTGGTATGGCGTCGTATGACAGTGGCGAAGTGCTGATTGATGGCGTGCCAACACGTATCGAGTCACCGTCGGTGGCGATTGAAAAAGGGCTGGCGTTTCTGACCGAAGACCGCAAAAAGTCGGGCCTGTTTCTGGTGCTGTCGGTGATGGAAAATATGAGCATCGTCAATATGCCGGAATATATCGGCAAGGCGGGGTTTGTCAGCCATATGCAGATGGCGAAAGATTGCATGGAGCAGATCCGCCGGCTCAATATTAAAACCCCCACCATGGATCAAATTATCAACAACCTCAGCGGCGGTAATCAACAGAAAGTGCTGATTGCACGCTGGCTGCTGGCGCAACCAAAAATCCTGATCCTTGACGAGCCAACGCGCGGCATTGATGTCGGTGCGAAAGCAGAAATCTATCGTCTGATCAGTGAACTGGCGAACCGCGGTGTCGCCATCATTATGGTGTCGTCTGAACTGCCGGAAATCCTTGGCATGAGCGACCGGGTAATGGTGATGCATGAAGGTCGTATTACCGGCATTCTCGATAAAGAAGACGCCGATCAGGAAACCATAATGTCGCTGGCATCTGAGTAAGGCGTGAGGAAAATTATGAGTAACGTAAAAGTCAGTTCGCAGCAACCTGCAGAGCGCACTTCACTGTACGACAATATCAAAAGCAAATTGCCGAAAGATACCGGTATCTTTGTGGTAATGGTCGGCATTGCGCTGATTTTTGAAATTGCCGGCTGGTATGTGCGTGATCAATCCTTTCTGATGAACCCAAACCGTCTGGTGCTGATTGTTCTGCAGGTCGCGATTATTGGCATTATTGCGGTGGGGGTGACGCAGGTCATTATTACCACCGGTATCGACCTCTCTTCAGGCTCGCTGATTGCGCTCAGTGCAGTGGTCGCCGCCAGTCTGGCGCAAACCTCTGACAGTCTGTCGCCGATGTTCCCGTCACTGGTTAATCTGCCCGCCGTGGTGCCAATCGTCGCCGGTATTGGCGTCGGGTTGCTGTGCGGCATCTTTAACGGTGTATTGATTACCAAAACCGGTATCCCGCCGTTTATCGCCACCCTGGGGATGATGGTTTCGGCGCGCGGCCTGGCGCAGTACTACACGCAGGGTAATCCTATCAGCTTCCTCTCTGACGGCTTTACCGCCATCGGCCAGGGCGCGATGCCAGTGATTATTTTTCTGGTCGTGGCGGTAATTTTCCATATCGCGCTGAAACATACGCGCTACGGTAAATATGTTTACGCCATTGGCGGCAATATGACCTCCGCTAAAGTGTCCGGGATTAACGTTAATAAGTATCTGATTATTGTCTATACCATCGCCGGTGCGCTCTCTGGCCTGGCAGGCGTGGTGCTGGCGGCGCGCGTCAGCAGTGGCCAGTCAAGTATGGGCGTCTCCTACGAGCTGGATGCGATTGCGGCTGCAGTTATCGGTGGCAGCAGCCTGATGGGCGGTGTCGGTCGTATTACCGGTACGCTGATCGGTGCGGTGATCCTCGGTCTGATTAAAAGCGGTTTTACCTTTGTCGGTGTCGACGCCTATGTGCAGGACATCATTAAAGGGATGATTATTGTGGCGGCAGTGTCTATCGATATGCATCGTAACCGTAAGAAACGCTGATTGAGTTTGATCATATATCGTCAGGCGACAGTGATGTCGCCTTTTTTATGGCGATTTTTTATCCACTGGTACCGTTTACACTGCACATCACTAACGCATTTACTGCACCCCGATGGTGCGTCATAGCGCACTCCTCTGACCTGATCACTATTATTGGTACTGATTATCCGCCAGCCAGTAATCAGAAACGCTTATTTTCCCGTCTGTTAGCCCGCTGCGCTTTTTACTTTATGCGCTTAACAAATAATTGGCCTGCATATTGCAATCTTATGGCTGCACCAGTGTTAAAGCTAATTCTAACAGCCGCATTCAGGCATTCGGGGATCCGTTACGGAGGCAAAATGAACTTAAGACGACTCAAATATTTCGTGAAAATCGTCGATATCGGCAGCCTGACTCAGGCAGCAGAAGTGTTGCATATTGCACAGCCTGCGCTTAGTCAGCAGGTTGCGACTCTGGAAAATGAACTGGACCAGCAGCTACTGATCCGCACCAAGCGTGGCGTGACGCCAACGGAAGCGGGCAAGATTTTATATGCTCATGCGCGCACCATTTTACGCCAGTGCGAGCAGGCGCAAACCGCAGTAATTAATGCCGGCCAGTCACTTAATGGCCAGGTTTCTATCGGTCTGGCGCCAGGCACTGCCGCCTCATCGCTGACCATGCCATTACTGCAAACCGTGCGTGAGCAGTTCCCGGAAGTTCTGGTTTACCTGCATGAAAATAGCGGCGCTTCATTAAACGAAAAAGTGATGAATGGTCAGCTTGACATGGCGGTACTTTATGACCGTGCACCGACTGCCGGTATCACCAGCATGCCATTAATGAAAGAAGAGCTCTATCTGGTTGGCGCGACCACCTGTCCGGGCCAGACTATCGATCTCGCCGATGTGGCGCTGATGAATCTGTTCCTGCCACGCGACTACAGCGCAGTGCGTAAACGGGTTGATGAAGCGTTTTCACTGCGTCGCCTGAGTGCGCGTATTATCGGTGAAATCGAATCGATCGCTACCCTGACTGCCGCGGTATCCAGCGGAATGGGCGTCACCGTGCTGCCTGAATCCGCCGCGCGTGCGCTGGTTAGCGCCACCAATGCGTGGATGGCGCGGATTAACAGTCCGTCACTCAGCCTGCCGCTGTCACTGAATGTTTCGGCGCGTCTGCCGCTTTCACCTTCCGCTCAGGCAGTGAAAAATATTCTGCTGTCGCTGCTGAATAAACCGCTGGTTGAAGATCGTGAACTGATGTTAGTGAGCTAATTAAAATCCCTCCAGATCCTGGGCGCGCACGGAAGCGGCTCACTCCTTATCACTAAATCGCATAACAAACCCTTTTTTATTATTTGTTGCTATCAATTTGCCTCCTTAACATAAAGGCAACTTAGCAGATAACAGAGGGGAAAAGCGCGTGAATTTCCAGCAACTTAAAATCATTAAAGAAGCCGCCCGTTGCGAATTTAACCTCACCGAAGTCGCTAATGCGCTATTCACCTCGCAATCGGGCGTCAGTCGCCACATTCGCGATCTGGAAGATGAACTGGGTGTGGAAATCTTTATCCGTCGTGGCAAGCGGCTGTTAGGCATGACCGAGCCGGGTAAAGCGCTGCTGACGATTGCTGAACGCATCCTCGATGAGGCCGGAAAAGTGCGCCGCCTGGCGGATGTGTTTACCAATGAATCGAACGGGGTGCTGACGATTGCCACCACCCATACCCAGGCGCGTTACAGCCTGCCGCGGGTGATAAAAGCGTTCCGTGCGCTCTATCCGAATGTGCGTCTGGAGCTGAATCAGGGTTCCCCACAGGAGATTGTGGCGATGCTGGTGGCGGGCGAGGCGGATATCGGCATTGCCAGTGAGCAGGTAGTCAACAACCCGGCGCTGGCGGCGTTCCCGTGGTTTAGCTGGCATCATGCGCTGCTGGTGCCGAAAGGCCATGAGCTGGAGCAGCAGCAGCCGGTGACGCTGAACGCCCTGAGTCGTTATCCTTTAATCACCTACCGTCAGGGGATCACCGGGCGTTCGCGGGTTGACCGGGCATTTCATGCCGCCGGGGTGAAACCCGATATCGTGCTCAGCGCGCAGGATTCTGATGTGGTGAAAACCTATGTTGAGCTGGGTCTGGGGGTTGGCGTGCTGGCCGATCAGGCCTGCGAACTGGATGAGCATTCCACTCTGACACGGCTGGAAGCGAAACATCTGTTTGAATCGAATACTGTCTGGCTGGGGCTAAAGCGCGGTCAGCTGCAGCGTAATTATGTCTGGCAGTTCCTGGAGCTATGTAACGCTAATCTGTCGCTGGAGGAGATTAAGCGCCAGGCGCTGTCGGTTGGCGAAGAAGAGCAGCCGGTTATTGATTTCCAGATCTGACTTTTCTGCTTTCATCATTACGGGAACCGCAAACCGCTCCCCTACAAAAGATTCCATACATCTGCAGGGGCGGCGTTCTCGCCGCCCAACGCATGCAGCATAAAATTTCGTTTCCTGCGCAAATTCCTTATCGCCAGCATCAGCAGACCCCGCATAACGCAGCATTGATTTTCCCCGTTGGTTACAGTGAAGTCATCAGACAAAAGGGGATGCTATGCTCGAACAACGTTTACAAGATGCTGGCCTGTTGCGTCAGCAGGCTTTCTTTGCCGGTGAATGGCAGGGCGCGCACAGTGGCGAGACACTGGCGGTCACCAATCCGTCCACCCGGCAAACCATCGCCACCATTCCGGCGCTGGGTAAAGCGGAAACGGAACTGGCGATTAGCTGTGCGGAAGCCGCACGAATCAGCTGGGGAAAAACGCCGAACGCGCAGCGCGCGACTCTGCTGGAGAAATGGCATCAGCTGATTGTGGCGCACGCCGACGATCTGGCAATCATTATGACCGCTGAACAGGGCAAACCGCTGGCGGAAGCCAGAGGCGAGGTGCTGTATGGCGCCAGCTTTGTAAAATGGTTTGCCGAAGAGGCGCGGCGTATCTATGGTGAAACCATTCCAGCGCCAGGCGATGACCGACGCATTCTGGTGCTGAAGCAGCCGGTGGGCGTGGCGGCGGCGATTACACCGTGGAATTTCCCGATTGCGATGATCACCCGCAAAGTGGCACCCGCGCTGGCCGCCGGTTGCCCGATTATCGTTAAGCCATCTGAACTGACGCCGCTCTCAGCGCTGGCGCTGGTGGAACTGGCGCAGCGCGCCGGTATTCCGCCGGGCGTATTGCAGGTGGTAACGGGTTTACCGCAGGAGATTGGCAGTGCACTGACCGCCAGCCGCACGGTACGCAAAATCTCCTTTACCGGCTCCACTCGCGTCGGTCAGCTGCTGATGCAGCAGAGCGCCGACAGCATTAAACGCCTCAGTCTGGAACTGGGCGGCAACGCGCCACTGATTATCTTTGATGATGCCGACCTCGATCTGGCGGTCAGTGGCGTGATGCTGAGTAAATTTCGCAATGCCGGACAAACCTGCGTCTGCGCCAACCGCATCCTGGTTCAGCGCAATATCTATCCGCGTTTTACCGAACGTCTGCTGGCGGAGGTAGCGAAACTGCAGGTCGGCGACGGCTTTGCCGACGGCAGCACGCTGGGGCCGCTGATTAACCAGAACGCCGTCGAAAAAGTGAATGCGCATATTACCGACGCGTTAAACAAAGGAGCAACGTTGCTGAGCGGCGGGATCAGTCAGGGGGAAGGCACGTTTGTCCAGCCGACGGTGCTGGGCGAGGTGACGCGCGAAATGCTGATCGCCGCTGAGGAGACCTTTGGCCCGGTAGCGCCGCTGTTTATTTTTGATGAAGAAGATGAAGCGATAGCGATGGCCAACGACACGCCATTTGGCTTAGGTGCCTACTTCTTTACTGAAAATATTCGCCGCGCATGGCGAGTGGGCGAAGCGCTGGAATTTGGCATGGTCGGATTTAACACCGGATCCATTTCGCTGGAAGTGGCGCCTTTCGGCGGGATTAAATTGTCCGGTATTGGTCGTGAAGGTTCCCATCATGGCATTGATGAATATCTCGAAACCAAGGCATTTCATTTCGGTGGATTGTAAGCAAAAATAACCGATAACTGCCTGAAAAACGCCGACGATAAATAAATCGCCGGCGTTTTTTTGTTTATTTATTCTGCGCTACCCCATCCTGGTTAAATTTCCCGCTCGCTGTTTTGGTGCAGCATTAGCATGCTTTGCTCTATGCTGGTGCGCTTATAATGTGATGTAAATCATCTGGTTACACAATCGGTTTATCTGGAAAAATTTGCCTTTATTTACGGCAGAAAATTTTTTTCACGCCTTCTTTACGCATTTTTATTTTTTAGCGGGCTGGCATACTTTCTGCATTAGCTAAATAACAGTGAATAAGTCAGATGAAAAAATTATTTGGTTAGCAGGCTAAATAAAAAACTCGGCGCTTATTCTGCAGGCCCGCTAAATATAAGGGTTTATCCATGTTAAGTTTCGATCCCGATAAAGTTACTTTGCCAGCCGGTCATTATGTTAATGGCAAACATCTGCGTGGTCAGGGTAACGCTTTGCTGGTGAAACGGCCTTCTGACGGCCAGCCCGTCGCCGACCTGTACGAAGCGGATGCGCAACTGGTAGATGAAGCAGTGACCCTTGCCGACCGCGCGGTTAAACAGAGCGGCTGGGCCAGTTGTCCGCCACGAGAGCGCGGCGCGGTGCTGCGCCGCTGGGCGGATCTGATTGCTGCCGATACCGACACTCTGGCACGGCTCGAAGCCTTAAGCTCAACACGTCCAATCCATGATGTGATCCATCATGAACTTCCGTTTACCGCCGAAGCCATCCGTTTCTATGCCGAATGCGCAGACAAATATAGCGGCGATCTGTTGCCTACCCGCGCTGCCAGTCTTGGCATGCTGGTGCCGGAACCTTATGGCGTGATCGGCGCGATTACGCCATGGAATTTTCCAATGTCGATGGCGTCGTGGAAATGCGGCCCGGCGCTGGCGGCAGGTAATGCGGTGGTACTGAAACCTTCTGAACTGACGCCGTTCTCCACGGTGCGAATGGCGGAACTGGCGATCCAGGCCGGACTGCCCGCTGGCGTGCTGAATATTGTACAGGGCGGCGGGGCGGTAACCGGCAGTGCGCTGGTGGCCCATCCGCTGGTGCGCAAAGTCTCCTTTACCGGCTCGACGCAGACCGGCGCGCGCATTATGAGTGATGCGGCGTTTAACGGCATGAAGCCGGTCACGCTGGAGCTGGGCGGTAAAAGTCCGCAGTTAGTGTTTGATGATGCCGGCGATCCTGCCGACGTGGCCGGACGTATTCTGCGCGGCTTTACCGCCAATGGCGGCCAGGCCTGCGTGGCGGGCACCCGGCTGCTGGTGCAGCGCGGTATTGCGCAAGCGTTGATCGAAAAGCTGGTGCTGCTCTGCCAGGGCTTTCGTGCCGGAGTCACCTGGGATGAAAACAGTCGCTATGCGCCAATGATCGATGCCCGCCAGGCAGCGAAAGTGCAGCAGATTATTGTGGCGGCGCAGCAGCAGGGCGGTGAAATTCTGGTGGGCGGCGAACGTTTCGCCGATACCGGCGACGGTTACTTCTGGCAGCCGACGCTGATCGCTGGCGTCAGCAGTGATAATCCGGCGGTGCAGGAGGAGATTTTTGGCCCGGTGCTGACGGTGCAGATTTTTGATGACGAAGAGCAGGGGCTGGCGCTGGCTTCCCACGCCACTTACGGCCTGTGCGCCGGAGTGCATACCCGTAGTCTCGATCGCGCCCTGCGCGCGATGCGCGGTATCGCCGCAGGCACCGTCTGGATCAACCGTTATGGCCGCTCCGGCGACTTTATTATTCCCACCGGCGGCTTCCACGGCTCCGGCATCGGCAAAGATTTAGGCCGTCAGGCATTCGAAGCCTGTCAGCGCTACAAAAGCGTATTGATCGATTTTTAATCCCAATGTAATTCAACAATCTGAAGAGGTCGCGCAATGGCTGTGTTTAAACCGAAATACATCACCTTCGACTGCTACGGCACCTTGATCAACTTTGATATGTCCGGTGCGGCGGCGGCAATTTTTGCCGATCGCGTCAGCCCTGAGCAGATGACGGCGTTTACCACCGATTTCGCCCGCTACCGCATGGATGAGGTATTGGGCGCTTTTAAACTCTATCCGCTGGTGGTAGCGGATGCGCTGTATCGCACCTGCAATAAATGGCGCGTCGAATGTACCGAACAGGACTGCGCCGCAGTGATGACCGCCTGTGCCAGCTGGGGGCCACATGCCGATGTCCCTGCCGGACTGGCAAAAGTGGCGCAAGAGTTTCCGCTGGTGCTGCTGACCAACTCCACCGACGAACTGATTAAAAACCATGTGCCACGTCTTGGCGCGCCAATCCATATGACCATCACCGCCGAAGAAGTGGGCGCGTATAAGCCGCAGATGAAGGGCTTTGAATACATGCTGAATAAGCTGGAGTGCGGACCGGAAGAGATTCTGCATGTCTCTTCCAGCCTGCGCTATGACCTGATGACCGCCCATGACCTCGGCATCAAAAATAAAGTCTGGGTGGCGCGCGGGCATGATGCCGGTAACCCGTACTTTGGTTACAGCGAAATTAAAGATATCGGCGGCCTTCCGGCGGTTGTCGGACTGTAAGCGGACACGGGAGCAGGCGATGAAACTGGAATCCTTCTGGCAGGCAACGGCGCCCGCTTTTGACGGCGCAGCTGCAGGCGATTTGCCCGCCACCGCCGATGTGGTGGTGATTGGCGGCGGTTTTACCGGTATTTCAGCGGCGCTGAACCTGGCGCGCAGCGGCATCAATGTGGTGCTGCTGGAAGCTGGCGAGGTGATGAGCCAGGCCTCCGGGCGTAACGGCGGGCACTGTAATACCGGCGTGGCGCAGAACTTTTCCGCGCTGGTAGAGAGCCAGGGCGTTGAGCAGGCCAGCCGCTATTACCGCGCCTTTGCCGGTGCGGTGGATTATGTGCAGCAGCTGGTGGCGAGCGAACAGATCGACTGCGATTTCCGCCGCTGCGGCAAGCTGAAGCTGGCGAGTAAAGCCTCGCATCTGCCAGCGCTGAAAGCGGCCTGCGAGATGATGCGTCGCCATGTGGATCCGGACGTCGAACTGCTGAGCGCCGATGAGGTGCGCCGCGAGATTGATTCTCCGGCGTTTCACGGCGGCCTGCTGCAACAGCATGGCGGCCAGATGCATATGGGCAAGTTCGGTATCGGTCTGGCTAATGCCGCCGCGCGCAGCGGCGCGAAAATCTATCCGCAGACCGCAGTCACCGGCTTAACCCGTCTGGATGGTTATCGCCATCGCGTCAGCACCGCCAGCGGCGAGATTATCGCCGAAAAAGTGCTGATGGCCACCGGCTGCTCCAATATCGGCCCCTTCGAGTGGTTCCAGCGCCGCATTATTCCGGTTGGCAGTTTTGTGGTGGTCACCGCGCCACTGGAAGCCGATCTGTTGCAGCAGCTGTTGCCTGAGAATCGCACCTATGTCACCTCGCTGAACCTGGGTAATTACATTCGCACCACTGCGGATAACCGTCTGGTCTTTGGCGGCCGCGCCCGTTTCGCCATCAGCAATCCGACCTCGGATGCACGCAGCGGCGATGTGCTGAAAGCGGGAATGAAAAAAATGTTCCCGGCGCTGACCGCGCCAGTTATCGACTACTGCTGGGGCGGGCTGGTGGATATGACCGCCGATCGCCTGCCACATGCCGGTGAACACGAGGGCGTGTTCTATTCACTCGGCTACAGTGGCCACGGCACGCAGATGTCGGTGTGGATGGGAAGCGTTATGGCGGATCTGATCGCCGAAAAAAGCCCTGAGAATCCGTGGCAGCGGGCCAGCTGGCCAGCCGTACCGGGCTACTTTGGTAAACCCTGGTTTTTGCCCGTGGCGGGCTTGTACTACAAGGCTATGGATCGGCTCTCCTGAGTCACTGAACGTTTTACTTTTGAGGGTGTGCAGATGAGTAAATTTCGTAAAGAATTTAGCCCGGTTAATCCTGCAATCACGCAGGCAATTAACGATGTGTCGATCTCCCGGCGCGGCATGATGAAGCTGCTGTCAGCAGGCGCCGTAATGAGCAGTGGCCTGGTGGGTTTCCCTCAATTTAGCTATGCCGCAGAAACGCCGGTTGCCGGCGGTAAGCTGCGCGCGGCGGTGGCCAACTCCTCTGCAACCGATACTCTGGATCCGGCAAAAGGCAGCAACAGCGGCGATTACAGCCGTCAGTTTATGTTCTACAGCGGGCTGACTGAACTCGACAAAAACCTGGTCGCGCAACCGGCGCTGGCGGAGTCGATTGAAAGCAGCGACGGTATTCTCTGGCATCTTAAACTGCGTCCTGGCGTCACCTTCCACGACGGCAAGGCGCTGACCAGCGACGACGTTATTTACTCGCTAAGCCGCCATAAAGATCCGGCGGTGGCGTCGACGGTGATCACCCTCGCTTCACAGATGAAAACCTTTAAAGCGATAAGTCCAGCCGAGCGGGAGATCACCCTTGAGCAGGCCAACTTTGACCTGCCATCGATTCTCGCCACCAGTTCGTTCCTGATTGTGCAGAACAACACCAAAGACTTCAGCAAAGGCATCGGCACCGGTCCGTTTGTGCTGAAATCTTTCCAGCCTGGCGTGCGCACCGTCGGCAGCAAAAATAAAAATTACTGGAAGCCGGGACTGCCGCACCTTGATGAGGTCGATCTGATGGGCGTCACCGATCCAGCGGCACGGGTTAACGCACTGATGTCCGGCGATCTGCATATCGTTTCCACCCTGTCGGCCAATGATGTTAAGCGCCTGAAGCAGAGCGGGCAGTTCGGCATTATGGAGACCAAATCAGGGATGTACAGCGACCTGATTCTGCGTACCGATCAGCAGCCGGGCAGCAATCCTGACTTTGTGCTGGCGATGAAATATATGCAGCCGCGCGAAATGATGCAAAAAACCGTGATGCAGGGCTATGGCGATATCGGCAACGACACGCCAGTGCCGCCGTGGCATCCGATGTTTAACAAAGATATCCCGCAGCGCCCGCTGGATCTCGACAAGGCTAAATTCCATCTGAAGAAAGCCAATATGGTGGGCGCGAAAGTCGAAATTATCACCACGCCGAATATCGAAGGCGCAGTGGAAGGCGGCCAGCTGATTCAGCAGATTGCCCGTTCCGCCGGACTGAACGTCAATGTGCGCCGCGTACCGTATGACGGTTACTGGTCGACCCACTGGATGAAAGATCCGATTGGCTATGGTTCGGTCAACCCGCGTCCGACGCTGGATATGCTGTTCTCACAGTTCTACCGCTCCGATGCGCCGTGGAATGAATCGGGCTGGAAAAATCAACAGTTTGACCAGCTGGTGACGGCAGCGCGCGGCGAGCAGGATCAGGGCAAACGCAAGCAGATGTATGGCGATATGCAGAAGCTGGTGCATGACCACTGCGGCACCATTATCCCGGTGTTTATCAGCACCATGGATGGACACAGCAATAAAGTGAAAGGGGTAGAAGCCTGGCCATCAGGCATGATGATGGGCTATCGCTTCCACGAGTTTGCCTGGCTCGCTTCCTGATTTGATTAAGGAGAACGGCGATGAATCGGACCATTTTCACACTGGTTGCACGGCGCCTCGGCTCCGGCTTATTAACGCTGCTGATCGTTTCGGCGCTGGTGTTTCTGATCACCAGTATGCTGCCGGGCGATGCGGCGCAGATGATCCTCGGACAAGGGGCCACCCCGGAAACCATTGCCGCGCTGCGTCAGCAGCTCGGGCTTGATCAGCCGCTGGTGTTACGCTATTTCAGCTGGCTGGCCGGTATGCTTCAGGGCGATTTTGGCACCTCCTTCGCCAGTAATTTACCGGTGACACAGCTGGTGGCGCAGCGCATTCCCGCCACCTTCCAGCTGGCGGCCACCACCACGCTGGTGTCCGTCCCGCTGGCGCTGGTGATTGGCATCACCGCCGCGATGAAACGCGGTTCGCTGCTGGACCGTGCGCTGGTGCTGAGCACCATGGCGGTGGTGGCGGTGCCGGAGTTTCTGGTGGCGACCATTGCGGTGATTATCTTTGCGGTGAAGCTGCACTGGGTGCCAGCGATGTCGATTGGCTCGCCGGATCAGGATCTGCTGGGTTTTCTGCGTACCTACGCGCTGCCGGTGCTGACTCTGTGCTGCGTGGTGGTGGCGCAGATGGCGCGCATGACGCGGGCGGCGATTATCAATCAGATGGACAGCCCTTATCTGGAGATGACGCTGCTGAAAGGGGTTTCGCCGCTGCGCGCTATGCTGCGTCACGCACTGCCAAACGCGGTCGGACCGATTGCCAATGCTGTCTCGCTCAGCCTCTCTTATCTGTTTGGCGGCGTGATTATTATTGAAAGCATTTTCAGTTATCCGGGGCTGGCCAGCCAGATGGTGGATGCGGTCAGTAACCGCGATCTGCCGGTGGTGCAGCTGTGTGTGATGTTCTTTGCCGTCTGCTATCTGGTGCTGTTGCTGGCGGCGGATATCCTGACGATTGCATTTAATCCCAAGTGGAGGGGCTGATGAATACGCTTCTGTTGCCCTTAAGATTTATCCAGTCGCTGAATAACGCTGGCCGCCTCGGCCTGCTGATCACGCTGTTCTGGATTTTTATGGCGATATTCGGCACCGCGCTGGCGCCGCACAACCTGGAAGATATTGGCGGCGGCCCGATGTTTGGCGGTTTTAGCGCTGAATTCTGGTTTGGCACCGACTATCTTGGCCGCGATATTCTCAGCCGCATTATGTATGGCGCCCGTTACTCGATTGGTCTGGCGCTGAGCGCCGCACTGATGGCCAGTATTGTCGGCACCCTGCTGGCGTTGCTGGCGGCGGTCACCGGACGCTGGCTGGAAGAAATTCTTGGACGCATCAACGATGCGATGCTGATCCTGCCGGGTAAAATTCTGGCGCTGATGATTGTGGCGGTATTCGGCTCTTCGCTGCCGATGCTGATTATCACCGCAGTATTTACCTACTGGCCGGGCGCTTACCGTATCGCCTATGCGATGGCCTCCAGCCTGCGCTCGATGGACTATGTGCAGGCGTCGCGGCTGCGCGGTGAAAGCCGCTGGTATATCGCCATCCACGATATTCTGCCAAATATGGTGCATCCGATGCTGACCGACTTCGGTCTGCGTTTTGTCTATATCGTGCTGATGCTGAGTGGCCTGAGTTTCCTTGGCCTCGGCGTTCAGCCGCCTTATGCCGACTGGGGCACGCTGGTGCGCGAAAACCTGCAAGGGCTGTTTGATGGCTCACCGGCGGTGCTGATGCCAGCGGTGGCGATCGCCAGCCTGACCATTGGCGCGAACCTGTTTATCGACAGCTTACAAGCGATGCGTCCGATAAACTGGGTGAAGGGGGTTGCATGAATATTACGCCACATAGCGCACGTCCGATGGTGTCGGTGGAAAACCTGCGGGTGACCGCTAAAGCCGACGACGGCCAGGAAGTTTCGCTGGTTTCTGATATCCGTTTTACCGTGCAGAAGGGCGAAGTGCTGGCGCTAATCGGGGAATCCGGTTCCGGCAAAACTACCATCGCGCTGGCGCTGATGGGCTACGCGCGCCATGGCTGCCATATCGCCGCAGGCACGATTCATATTGCCGATACCGAAGTCACCGCGCTGACGCCGGGGCAGCTGTGCGAATTCCGCGGTAATAAAGTGGCCTATATTGCGCAGAGCGCGGCGGCCTCATTTAATCCGGCGATGAAAATCCTCGACCAGGTGATTGAGCCGGTGGTGATCCATGGCCTGATGAGCCGCGCCACGGCGAAGAAGAAAGCGCTGGAGCTGTTTCGCGAACTGGCGCTGCCAGATCCGGACACCATTGGCGATCGCTATCCGCATCAGGTTTCTGGTGGTCAGCTGCAACGTCTGATGACGGCGATGGCGCTGATAGGTGATCCGGAAGTGGTGATCCTTGATGAGCCAACCACCGCGCTGGATGTCACCACTCAGGTGGAAGTGCTGAAAGCTTTTCGCCGCGTGGTGCGTCAGCGCGGCACCACGGCGATCTATGTCAGTCATGATCTGGCGGTCGTGGCGCAGATGGCAGACCGGATTCTGGTACTGCTGAAAGGTTCAATTGCCGAATACGGCAGCACCGACAGATTGCTGGCGGCGCCGCAGGCGGAATATACGCGGTTGCTGCTGGACGCCGCGCAGCAGAAAACCCGCGACAGCGCCTGGCATGCGGAAGAAGCGGGTATTCATCCGCTGCTGGAAGTGCGGGATCTCTCTGCCGGTTACGGCCCGCTGGACAGCGATGGCCAGCCGAAAATCAAAATCTTACAGGATATTCACTTCAAACTGTTTCGCGGTCAGGCGATTGGCATTATCGGCGAATCCGGCTCAGGTAAAACCACGCTGGCTCACGCCATTGCCGGGATTAATACACCGTCCAGCGGCCATATCCTGTTTAATGGTCACTATATCGCCGGGGCGCTGCAACAGCGGCCGGAAAATGAACTCAGGCGAATTCAGTATGTGTTTCAGATGGCGGACACCGCGCTAAATCCGGCGCACAGCGTGGAAAATATTCTGACGCGTCCACTGAAACTGTTTCACGGTTTACGCGGTGCGGCGCTGGAAAAACGGCTATTTGAGCTGCTGGATCTGGTGCGTCTGCCGCGCAGCGTGTTGTGGCGACGGCCCTGGGCGCTCTCCGGCGGCCAGAAACAGCGGGTAAACCTGGCGCGGGCGCTGGCTGCCGAACCGGACCTGATCCTGTGCGATGAGGTGACCTCGGCGCTGGATACGGTGGTGGCTGCAGCGGTGCTGGATCTGATTACCGATTTGCGCCGTGAGCTGGGGCTGTCGGTGCTGTTTATCAGTCACGATCTGCATGCGGTGCGTTCGGTGTGCGATGAAATTATTGTGGTGAAAAGTGGCCGCATGGTGGCCCAGGTGGCGCGCGCCGATTATGACAAACCGTCCAGCGATCTCTACTATGAACGCCTGAAACGGGCGGTGCCGGAGCTACGTCAGGGCTGGCTGGATGAGCATGACGAGGGCGATATCGCCCTGTAATGACGGCGTCGATGCGGGAGCCGATAACGGCTCCCCTACGCACAAATAAACCGATGCAGGGGCGGCGTTCTCGCCGCCCGTGCCAAAAATTTGCATATGAGGTAATACACGCAATGCCAGCACCGATTCGATATGTACAGGATAATGCATATTTTCCTGAATCCGCTGATGTGGTGGTGATCGGCGGTGGTATCGCTGGCGCCGCAGCGGCCTATGAACTGGCAAAACAGGGTGTAAAAGTGGTTTTGCTGGAGAAAGGGCTGGTGGGCGGCGAACAGTCCAGCCGTAACTGGGGCTGGTGCCGCCAGCAGAACCGCGACGAACGTGAATTACCGCTGATTATCTATGCCCTGCGGCGCTGGGAAGAGCTGAGCCAGGAAACCGGTGAAGAGCTGGGTTTCCGTCGCACCGGTCTGGTGTACGCCACACGCGATCAGAGCGAAATTGATGCCTGGGATAACTGGGGCAAAATGGCGAAAAGCTACGATGTGCGCAGCGATATACTTAACGCGGAGCAGGCGAAAGCGATGACGCCCGGCAGCACCACCGCCTGGCTGGGCGGCGTATCGTCGCCGACGGATGGCCATGCCGAACCGTCACTCGCCGCGCCGGGTCTGGCGATTGCCGCGCAGCGTCTCGGCGCTTGTGTGATTCAGCAGTGCGCGGTGCGTGGGCTGGATATCGCGGCGGGCCGCGTCAGCGGCGTCTGGACCGAACGCGGACTGATTAAAACCGCCAGCGTGATTTGTGCCGGTGGCGCCTGGACCTCAATGTTCTGCCGCCGTCATGGCATCGATCTGCCGCTGGGCAATGTGATTGGCACCGCCTTCCGCACCGCACCGATTGAGCAGGCCATTGCCATGCCGCTGTATACCCCGGGCTTTGCCTGCCGTCCGCAGCTGGATGGCAGCTATACGGTCTCGGTTTCAGGTCGTGGCCGCTTAGAGCCGGGCGCGCAGGGGCTGCGTTATGCGCGTCAGTTCTATCCCACCTTTAAAGCACGGCGTAAAAATCTGAAGATCCGTCTCGGTCTTGCGCCTTTTTACCGCGGGCCGGAAGCGCTGGGCCGCTGGCAGTTCGACGCGGTGTCACCGTTTGAAAAAGTGCGGATTCTCGATCCGCATGCCGATCTGGCGCTGGTGCAGGAAGGCATTGCCGCCATGCGCAAAGAGTATCCGGCGCTGGCGGATCTGCGCATGGTACAGGCGTGGGGTGGCATGATTGACAGCGCGCCGGATGCGATCCCGGTGATTTCCACGGTGCCGCAGCTGCCGGGACTGGTGATTTCCGCCGGATATAGCGGACATGGTTTTGGTATCGGGCCGGGGGCCGGACGACTGGCCGCCGATCTGATTATGAATGAGCAACCGGTGGTCGACCCGACACCGTATCGTTATTCGCGACTGGTCGATGGATCCGGTCTTGATACGCCAGGCATGATGTAAGGAGAAGCGATGAGCATCCAACTACGCGCAATGAGTGAGCGCGATCTGGACGGCGCTTTTGCGCTGACCCAGCAGATGAAGTGGCCGCATCGTCGCGCCGACTGGCAGCAGGCGCTGCAACTGGGCGAAGGGGTAGTGGCGGAAGAGCATGGTCAGCTGATCGGGACGGCGCTCTGCTGGCGCTGGGGCAGCGACTACGCCACCCTCGGGCTGGTGATTGTTGATGGTGCCGCACAGGGGCGCGGGATTGGCAAACAGCTGATGCTGGCAGTGCTGGAGAAACTTTCCGGCAGCAATGTGCGGCTGCATGCCACCGAGGCGGGCAGAGGGTTATATGAAAAACTCGGCTTTGTCGCCACCGGCAATGTTGAGCAGCATCAGTGTCGTGAACTGGCGGATATTGCGGCGATAGCGCCCGCTGCCGATCAGCAGCTGCGTCAGGCGCAGCCAGAAGATGCGGCGCTGCTGACGGCGCTCGATCAGCAGGCGCATGGTCAGCATCGTCCACAGCTTATCGCCGCCCTGCTGGCCAGCGGACAGCCGTTGCTGCTGCTGGAGCAGAGTGGTCAGGCGCAGGGATTCGCCTGTTTGCGTCGCTTTGGTCATGGCTATGCGATCGGGCCGGTGATTGCCCGCGATCTGGCGTCGGCGAAACTGCTGGTCACTCAGCTGCTCAGCAAAGTCAGCGGCCAGTTTGTGCGAGTAGATACCGATGCCTCCAGTGGTCTGGGAGACTGGTTAACCGCGCAGGGACTGGCGAAAGTCGATGCGCCAACCACCATGATTAAGGGAACACCCTGGCAGCCCGCAGCGGGCGCTATGCAGGTGTTTGGGTTAATGACCCAGGCGATGGCCTGATGAATATTGTCTATAAGTCTGAACCCGAGCGCGGGCGCAAATGGGCGGCGCTGGTAAAAGAGCAGGTGCCGCATGCCAGTTTTCGCCTGTGGCCGGATATCGGCGACCCGACGACAGTCGACTATCTGGTCGCCTGGCAGCCGCCAGCGGATATTATGCAGCAGTTCCCGAATCTGAAGGTGCTGTTCTCCGTCGGCGCTGGCGCTGACCAGTTTGATTACGCGCGCCTGCCTGCCGATTTGCCGGTGGTGCGTATGGTGGAGCCGGGCCTGATTAATGGCATGGTGGAGTACGTCACCTTTGCTGTGCTCGGCCTGCATCGCGATATGCCGCGCTATTTTCAGCAGCAGCGTGCGCAGCAGTGGCAGCCACATCTGATGCGTTCGGCGACGAAGTGTCGTGTCGGCGTGATGGGGTTGGGCAGTCTGGGCGAAGCGGTGCTGAAACCGTTGCAGGCATTTGGTTTTGACTGTGGCGGCTGGAGCCGTACGCCGCGTGATATTGAGGGCGTGCAGTGCTGGGCTGGCCCCGATCAGCTGGCGGCGTTCCTTGCGCGCAGCGATATCTTAATCTGTCTGTTGCCGCTGACCGACAGCACCAGAGGGCTGCTGAATGCCGACTGCTTTAACCAGCTGCCGCGCGGTGCGGCGCTGGTGCAGGTCGGCCGTGGCGCGCAGCTTAATCACGACGACTTACTTAGCGCGCTGGACAGCCAGCAGCTGAGCGCGGCGGTGGTGGATGTTACCGATCCGGAGCCTCTGCCCGCCGGACATCCGTTCTGGAACCATCCGGCCATCTGGTTAACCCCGCATATTGCCAGTCACAGTATGGCGGACACCGCCATCGAAGCGCTGCTGGCCAATATCCGGCGTTTTGAAGCCGGTGAGGCGATGGTCGGGGTGATCGACAGACAGAGAGGGTATTAATATGGCGTTGTCACATTTAGTCGCGCTGCGACGGGATCTGCACGCCCATCCGGAGCTGGGATTTGCCGAGCATCGCACTGCGGAGATCGTGGCGCAGTTCCTTAGCGCGCTGGGCATTGAGGTGCATCGCGGCATCGGTAAAACTGGCGTGGTCGGCGTCTTGCGACGCGGCGACAGCGGCCGCAGCATCGGTCTGCGCGCCGATATGGATGCGCTGCCGATGGATGATGGCGGTGGCCAGCCATGGAAAAGCTGCCATGCTGGCGTCAGCCACGCCTGCGGCCATGACGGGCACACCACGATGCTGCTTGGCGCGGCGGAAGCGCTGGTAAAATCCGCTGATTTTAACGGTACGGTGCACTTTATTTTTCAGCCTGCCGAAGAGGGGCTGGCGGGCGCGAAAGCGATGATCGATGACGGTCTGTTTACGCGCTTCCCCTGCGATGCGGTGTACGCGGTGCATAACTGGCCGGAACTGCCGACTGGCAGCGCGCAAACCCGTGCGGGACCGATTATGGCCGCCGCCGACCGTTTTGATATCAGGTTAACCGGCGGTGGCGGTCATGCGGCGCAGCCACATCTCAGTGCGGATACGCTGTTAGCCACCAGTGAACTGGTGGTGCAGCTGAATACCATTGTGGCGCGCGCGATAGATCCCTGCGAACCGGGATTACTGACGGTGACGCGCATTCAGGGTGGCTTCTCGCACAATATGATCCCGGCGCAAGCGGAGATTACCGGTACGGTGCGCACCTTCAATCCGCAGGTGCAGGATGTGATTGAGCAGCGTCTGCGGCAGATGGCGGAACATGTCAGTGCCGCCCACGGCTTGCAGGCGGAAGTGCAGTATAACCGTTACTATCCGGCGACCATTAACAGCGCAGCGGAAGCGGCGATTGCCTTACAGGCGGCGCAGCATGCCGGGCTGCAGGTCACGGAAGCCGATAAGCCCGCGCTGACCTCGGAAGACTTCTCATTTATGTTGCAGGCGCGTCCCGGCGCTTATCTGTGGCTCGGCTCTGCCGACAGCCGTCCTCTGCACCACTCCGCCTATGACTTTAATGATGATGTGATCCCGTTCGGCGTAAGCTGGTTTTGCGAAGTGGTGCGCGAAACGCTGGGGTGAAAATTTAATTAACTGATTCCCGCTGAATTCGAAAGTAAATGCTGCTGCCGTGGGAATTACGGCAGCTTAGCGAAAGGGCTTATTGCGATACTTGACCCATATTATCGTTACGTCGATGAGGTAGAGAGATGCAAAATTTAATGGCTGAGCAGCAAACATTTTCTGATAACGCACTATTTCTGAATGCACGCGAAGAGAATGTGCCGCGCGGTGTGGTCACCGCTCACCCGGTGGTGATCGCCAAAGGGAAAGGCTCTGAAGTCTGGGACGTGGAAGGTAATCGCTATTTAGATTTTGTTGGCGGCATCGGCGTGCTGAATGTCGGTCACAGCCATCCGGCGGTGATTAATGCGGTGACGCAGCAGTTACAGCAGATATCCCACCCCTGTTTCCAGGTGGCGGCCTATCCCGGTTATATTGAGCTGGCAAAACGGCTAAATAAATTAATCGGCGGCGATGAGGCGTTTAAAAGTGTATTTTTCACCAGCGGCGCCGAAGCGGTGGAAAATGCGGTAAAAATCGCCCGCGCTTATACCAGTCGTCCGGGAATTATTGCCTTTGACGGGGCGTTTCATGGCCGCACCTTATTAGGTGTCACCCTGACCGGTATGAGTCAGCCTTATAAACAGAATTTTGGTCCTTTCCCTGGCGATATTTATCGCGTGCCTTTCCCCAATGCTTTCCATGATATTTCACCAGAGGATTGTCTGGCGGCGCTGGATAATCTGTTTGCGGTGCAGATCCTGCCGGAACGCGTTGCGGCGATAATTATTGAGCCGGTGCAGGGCGACGGCGGTTTTCTGCAGGCGCCCGCCAGCTTTATGCATGCGCTGCGCGAAATCACCGAGCGTCATGGCATTTTGCTGATTTGTGATGAAGTGCAGACCGGTTTTGGCCGTACCGGCAAAATGTTTGGTTTCGAGCACTCTGCCATTACCCCGGACCTGGTCACCGTCGCGAAAAGTCTCGGTGGCGGCCTGCCGATTTCAGGCGTAGTAGGGCGTGCGGAGATTATGGATGCGCCAGCCCCTGGCGGGCTCGGCGGCACCTATGGCGGCAACGCGCTGGCCTGTGCGGCATCGCTGGCGGTGCTCGATCTGCTGGAGAATGACAATCTGCTGGCGCGTTCCAATATACTCGGTGCGCAGCTCAATGCGCGTTTACAGCAGCTGGCGGATAAATACGCCTGTATTGGTGAAGTGCGCGGTATTGGCTTTATGCAGGCGGTGGAAATTATCGATTTTGAGAGCAAAAAACCGGATGCGGCGCTGACGCAGAAGATCCTCGACAGCGCCTGTCAGGAAGGTCTGCTGCTGATTAAATGCGGCCTGCATCGTAATACCGTGCGTTTCCTTGCGCCGCTGGTGACCAGTGATTCGCAGCTGGAAGAGGCGTTGCATATCTTCGATATTGCGCTGGCGCGTGCGACTGGTCGTTTAGGCTAGTCATAGTTTCCTCATTGAAATTGTTGAAGTTATCATGGCCGCCAGCGCAAGGGTCTGGCTCCGCTTAGCGCTGGCGCGCTGACCAGAAAGCGTGTTATACCATCAAGCGAGGCGCGCACAATTGGGTAACAATGAGGGGTTCTATGAACGGCTTAATGAAACTGGACCGCATCGACATCAATATCCTGGTGCAACTGCAAAAAGATGGCCGCATCAGCAATGTGAACCTTGCCGACGCCGTTGGGCTTTCGCCCAGTCCCTGCTTACAGCGCGTAAAACGTCTTGAGACCGCGGGCTTTATTACCGGCTATGAAGCCCATATCAATCTGACCAAAATTACCGATTCAGTGACGGTGTTTACCGAAGTGACGCTGGCAGGCCATCGCCGCGAAGATTTCCAGAAATTTGAGAACGCGATTCGCGAAGTGGATGAACTGATGGAATGCCATCTGATCACCGGCGGTTATGACTATCTGTTACGCTTTATCACCCGCAGTATTGAGCACTATCAGGAAGTGATTGAAGGCTTGCTGGATGCCAAAGTCGGTATCGATAAGTACTTTAGCTATATCGTGATTAAGTCGCCGATTATGAAAAGCAGCGTGCCGCTGCGCTCACTGATTTCACGTCATTCGCAGGTGGAGTTTTAGTGAGCTACGCAAGGGCGGCACTCCCCGCCGCCCGTGTTAGCTGTCTGACCTTTGCAATAAAAATCCCCCCGGCAGAAAATTTTTTCTGGCCGCAAATTTCGCCATAAATTCGCTGTTGCCGCCCCTCGTTCGCCAAAAACACCCGCCGCTAACTTCGTAAACTCAGAGTGTCTGTTTTTCAGTCACCAGGAGCCACCATGTTTTTACCTTTTTCACCGCAGCTGGCGGAATGGCAGCGCGATGATTATTTACTGAGTAGCGATGCGGCAAAACTCGATATCGACTGGATTCACCATCAGCTGTCGCAACATAGCTACTGGGCCAAAGATCAGCCACGTGAGATGACGCTGCGCTCGCTTGCCGGGTCGCTGCCGTTCGGTATTTACTGGCAACGGCAGCAGGTCGGTTTTGGCCGCCTGATTACCGATTACACCCGTTTTGCTTATCTGAGCGATGTGATTATCGACGCTGAGCATCGCGGGCGTGGTCTGGGCCGCTGGTTTGCGCAGAGTGTGGTGACCCATCCCGATTTACCAACCGTTCGTCGCTGGCTGCTGGCGACTGATGATGCGCATGAAGTCTATCGCCGGGCGGGCTGGCGCGCGGTGGCGCAACCTGAGCGGCTGATGGAATACGCCAGAGCTGACCGTCAGGAGCAGCCATAATGAGCTACCGTGTTGGCGTCGATATCGGCGGCTCGTTCACCGATTTTGCCCTGCTGGATGAGCGTGATAACAGCATCCGTACGCTGAAAGTGCTGTCGCGTCCCGACAGTCCCGGCAGTGAAATCACCACCGGTCTGATGCAGTTGCAGCAGCGTGACGGCATCGCCCCGCAAGATATTCACTACTTTACCCATGGCACCACGGTGGGAGTTAATGCGGTGATCCAGCGCAAAGGCGTCAGGCTGGCGCTGTTTGCCACCGAGGGCTTCTGCGATGTGCTGGAGCTGGCGCGGCTGAAAATTCCCCATATTCACGATCTGTTCTCGCGTCGCCCTGATCCGTTAATTTCCCGTGACCGGGTATTCCCGATTCAGGAGCGCACCGGCAGCGATGGTAAGGTACTGAAAACCGTCGATCATCAGAGCGTGGCGGCGGCGATTGCCGCCGCGCGTGCGGCAGGTTGTGAGGGCATTGTGGTTTCGCTGCTGCACAGCTATCGCAACCGCGAAAACGAAGCGCAGGTGAAAGCGATCATTGCGGAACTGGCGCCTGAGCTGCTGACCTGCTGTTCCGCCGATATCTGGCCGATTATTCGTGAGTATGAACGCACCATTACCGCCACGATTAATGCCTATGTACAGCCGAAAGTGATCCACTATCTGCAGGCTTTTGAACAGGCACTAAGCACCATGGGGGTGCCGGTGCCGCCGCGTATCACCAAATCCAATGGCGGCGTAATGAGCGTGGCGCAGGCCAAAGATGAGTGCGTGCAGATGGTGCTTTCCGGCACCGCATCTGGCGTGATTGGCGCCAGCTATATTGCTGAAAGCTGTGGTTTCGACAAATTACTGAGTCTGGATATTGGCGGCACCAGCGCCGATGTGGCGGTGATCATCAACGGTAAGCCGGAATATGGCAGCGGCGAGATTATTGGCGATTTCCCGATTTTTATTCCGTCAGTATCGGTGACTTCCGTTGGTCAGGGGGGCGGTTCGATTGCCTGGCTGGATCCTCTCGGCGTATTGCAGGTGGGGCCAGACAGCGCCGGTTCTCTGCCGGGGCCGGTCTGCTTTCAGCGCGGCGGCACGCAAGCAACCGCCACCGATGCATTTGCCGCCTGTGGGCTGATCGGCCATGGCGGGCTGGGCTATAACGCGGTGCAGGTGGATGTGGCGGCGGCGCGCGCGGCAGTGGATAAGCTGGCGCAACCGCTGGGCATCACGGTGGAAGAGACGGCGGAAACCATTATCGCGCTGGCGGTTTCCAGTATGTACAGCGATACCAGCGGGTTGCTGTCGCGCTTTGGTATCGATCCGCGCGAGTTCTGGTTCCTTGCCTTTGGTGGCGCGGGGCCGATGATGGGCTGCTTCCTTGCACGTGAACTGAATATGAAGGGGGTAGTGGTGCCGCCTACGCCGGGGGTGCTGTCGGCGCTTGGCGGGCTGGTGGCCGATATCAAAAATGACTTTATTCGCACGCTGTACGCCGAGGTCGATCAGGCGATGGCCACACCGCTAATCAGCCATAGCGCGGCTTTGCGCGCCGAGGGGGAAGGCTGGCTGGATAGCGAACATGGCGCACAGCTGCCGCGCAGCTTGCAGTTCTCCGCCGATATGCGCTATCGCGGTCAGTCGTTTGAAATTGAGGTGCCATTACAGCAGAACTGGCTGGAGCAGGGTGATGTGCAGGCGATGCGTGCGGCATTTGATCGGCGGCATACCCAGCTGTTTGGTCACTGCGATGCCAGCGCGCCGGTGCAGATGATCAGTCTGCGGCTGGTGCTGTCATCGCCGACGCCAAAACCACGGCTTAATCGTCTGCCACAGGCGGATAAACCGGTTGAGGTGGTGAAACAGGTACAGGCGTGGATCGATGGTCAGTGGTGGGCGGTGGATGTGATGCAGCGCGCTACGCTGCGCGCCGGCCATCAGTTCACCGGGCCGGTGATTGTGGCGCAGGATGACTGCACCACCTGTGTGCCGCCAGCGATGCAGGTCCGTGTCGATGACTTTGGTAACTTACTTATTACTCCGCTGCCGGGAGCGCATCATGGCGATTGATGGTCGTAATCTGCAAATTTTAGCCAACTACTGCGCGGCCGCCGCCGATGCAATGGCGTTTACCCTGATGCGCACCGCGCACTCTACGTTTGTCAAAGAGACCGAAGACTTCTCTTGCCAGATTGTCAGCCGCAGCGGACTGGCGTTTGCTTCGCCGCGCAGCTTTGGCGCGCCCTGGTATAGTGGCATCGATTATGGCCCGGTGCTGGCGCTGATCGACAGTTATCAGCAGGGGGATATCTGCATTACCAATGACGCCTACGCCGGTAATGTGGCGACCCATTCGCCGGATATTCATATCTGGAAGCCGGTATTTTATCAGGACGAGATCGTCTGCTTTGTGGTCGGCCATATTCATAACACCGATGTGGGCGGCGCGGTGCCGGCGTCGCTGTCGCGTTCGCTGACCGATATTGTGCAGGAGGGAATTCGCATTCCACCGCTAAAAATTATCGCTGGCGGCCAGCTGAACGAAGAGGTGGCGCGCATTATGCGGCTGAATGTGCGCGCGCCGGAGCAGAACTGGGGCGATTTTAATGCGCAAATCGCTTCGGTGAATATCGGTGAACGCAAGGTACAGGAGATTATTGCGCGCTTTGGCGTCGATGATTTTATTAGCGGTATCGAAGGCATCCTTGATTACGCCGAACAGCAGGCGCGCAATATTATCGCCACCATTCCTGATGGCGACTATTTCTATGCCGACTATGCCGATGAAGATGGCGAAGGAGGTTATCCCTGCCGTATCGCGGTGACCCTGCGCGTAACCGGTGAAACGCTGGCGCTGGATTACACCGGCAGCGATCCGCAACTGATGTCGTCGCTCAATATGCCGACCGGTGGTCGTGAACGTCATCCGCTGGCGCTGGTGGGGGTGACCTACGTGTTGTCGACGCTGGATCGATCGCTGTTGCTGAACGCCGGTACGCTGCGCCCGACACGGGCGATTTTGCCGCCGGGCACCATTATGAACTGCGAAGCGCCCGCCGCCGTCGGGATGCGCTCGCTGACCTGTGCGATGTCGCAAATTGCCACCGTCGGCGCGTTCTCGCTGGCGATGCCGCAGCGCTTACCGGCTAACTCACCGGGCGGCAATTCGATTATCAATATCCGTACGGTTGACCAGCAGAGCCGCACCGTGGTGGCATCACTCGGGCCGGTGGGTGGCGGAGCCGGTGGCACGCCGCAGCATGATGGCCCGGATGGTTCCGGCGGCCTGTCTGCTTTCCTGAAAAATACGCCGATTGAAATTAACGAAGCCGAAGTGCCGGTGCTGTTCCACCGTTACGGTCTGGTGGCCGACAGTGCTGGCGCCGGTAAGTATCGCGGTGGGCTGGCGACGGAAATGGCGTTTGAGGTTTTTGCGCCCAATACCACCATTACGGCGCGTAACCGCAACCGTTCGGTATTTGCCTCGGCGGGCGCGGCGGGTGGTCGTGCCGGATCCACCTCGTGGTTTCGCACCCGTTCGGCGACCGGTACTACTGAGCATGGCAATACCGATGTGATCCATTGCGGTCCCGGCGATGTGATTGCTATTAAAGGGCCGGGAGCGGGCGGCTATGGCGCAGCCAGTCAGCGCCAGCCGCTGGCGGTATTGCGCGATGTAC
Source organism: Winslowiella toletana (assembly GCF_017875465.1). Lineage (NCBI taxonomy): Bacteria > Pseudomonadati > Pseudomonadota > Gammaproteobacteria > Enterobacterales > Erwiniaceae > Winslowiella > Winslowiella toletana. Next base: position 518,508 of record NZ_JAGGMQ010000001.1, on the reverse strand, counting down.
GCTGCGGTTTTGTTTCGCTGCAGGCGGCGCAGCGCGATTACGGCGTGGTAATTGTTAACGATGAGGTGGACTATGCACAGACGGAGCAGCGGCGCGCGGCGATGGTGGCGCGCGATCCGGCTGAACACTTTGATGTTGGCGAGGCGCGCCGTGAATTCGAAGCGCTGTGGACGCCTGAACGCTATCAGCTGCTGACTGCATTTCTTGCATCGTCGCCAGTGGTGTGGCGTCATTTTCTTAAGCATCAGCTGTTTGCGGCGGTAAAAGCCGGGCAGCATGCCGATCAGCCGCTGGTTGCGCAGATGGCCACGCTATTTGCCGAATTGCGCCAGCGTTTTCCGGCGCTGACCTGACGCCTTTTACCGTTGCGCACAAACCGCCACGCCAGCCCTCTTCGTTAGTGACTATGCTGTTTACCATCAAACCCGACCGCATTCGTGGTCGGGCTCTTATCTGTTTACGATGATTCACCACTGATTCTGATGAGGATAACACTATGGTTGCAGAGAAACGCCCTGTCTGGTTTATCACCGGCTGTTCCACTGGCTTTGGCCGTGAACTTGCGCAGCAGGCCATTGCACAAGGATTTAACGTGGTGGTGACCGCACGTAATCAGCAGCAGATTAGCGATCTGGTGGCCGGTCATGACGCCAGCACGCTGGCGCTGACGCTGGATGTTACCGATAGCGAAAATATTGCCCGCGCGGTGAAACAGACGCTGGAGAAATTCGGCACGGTTGATGTGCTGGTGAATAACGCTGGCTATGGTTATCAAAGCTCGGTGGAAGAGGGGGTTGAGGCGGAAATCCGTGCTCAGTTCGACGCCAATGTCTTTGGTCTGTTTGCCATGACGCGCGCGCTGTTACCGGCGATGCGTAAGGCGCGCAGCGGGCACGTGATTAATATCACCTCGGTTGCCGGTCTGATTGGATTTCCGGGATCCGGTTACTACTCCGCCAGCAAGCATGCGGTTGAAGGCTGGTCAGATTCGCTGGCGGCTGAAGGCGCGCCGCTGGGGATTAAGGTGACCTGCGTCGAGCCGGGACCGTTCCGTACCGACTGGGCCGGACGATCGCTGCGTCAGACCGCCAGCCAGATTGCGGATTATGCGGAAACCTCGGCGGCGCGGATGAACAATACCGCGCAGTATAGCGGTAAGCAGCCTGGCGATCCGGCACGTGCGGCGCAGGCGATGATTGCCATTACGCAACAGGACAATCCGCCACGCCATCTGGTGATGGGCAAGTTTGGTTTTGAGGCGGTAACCAGTAAGTTAAAACAGCGTCTGGCGGAAATTGAGCAGTGGAAGGAGACGACGCTGGGCACGGATTTCCCGGAATAGTCGCGGGCGGCGAAAACGCCGCCCCTACGGTCATACTAATGTAGGGGCGGCGTTCTCGCCGCCCGTGTTAATTACGGCATCGTCAACCGCGGATCAAAAGCGAAATCCAGCATTTTTACCGTCTTCAGGCAGGCGGCAAAATCGGGATGCTGGTTATTCAGCAGCGCATTGTATTCCATTGGCACAATCGCGGAGGGCACCATCAGCGCCACGCTCGATGCTCCGCTGAACCAGCCGCTGCCAATCTGTTTGGTGGCGCGACCTGGCACCTCAGAATTCCAGTTAGCGGGCAGATCGTGCGGATCCAGTTTGGCGATCCGCGCATCGGGGATCTCAATGCTCATCAGCTGATACCATTCCAGAATCGATTCATCCTGTACATGCACCAGAATTTCCAGCATCGCCAGCGATACTGAAGACGCCAGATAGACCATCGGCGTCCCCGGCATATTCCAGCGCGCCAGGCTGTTATTGACCGCACCGACGCCGCTCCATGCGGTGGCTACCCACTTTTTCTGGCAGAAGCGATACAGAATCACATTACCACGCCATGTTTAATGCCTTCGATCAGGCTCATCACATCACGCGCGCCGGTTTCGGTCTTCATCGCCTGATTTGGCGTTTCACCACCCAGTACGCGGGCGGGCGTATCCATCCAGTTAATGGTTTTTTGATAATCGTTGTTAAACATCGATAACGCCAGGTCGAAAGCGGTGACATAGCGGGTAATCGATTCACTCTCAATCGGCGACAGCCGATCTTTACGGCGCGCGATACTGCGGGCGCTCAGTCCGAGGGTTGCGAGAAACTCCTCTTTTTTAAATCCGACGATATCGCGGATATTATCGATCACCCCGACCTGCAAACCCAGTGACATCAGGCCGCGCAGCTCCGGGCCGGAGGCATCCGGCAGGTTCGCCGCCACCCATAAACTGGCGGGCGTCTCGGTTTTTAGCGGGAGAGAATAGGTTTTCATTGTCGACCTCATTACTGCCATTTGACATAGTCTATCTTAGCCATTTGGCAGTAAGAGTCAATCTGCACCACAGCCTGCACGGCAAATTCATCAGTATGCAATCTCACTTTAACCTCCCTGTCACACGATAACGGCAAGGTAATTGCACACCAGAACCGATGAGTCAGTTAACAGCGGTGACGGAACGCGATTTTCGCCATCCCCGTGTTACGGAGGTTACGCTTATGATGAACTTATCCAGACATCCGACCACTGTCTATCAGGCCGTCGCCGCGCAACTTGAAGAAGAGCTGCGCCAGGGTTACCGCTGCGGTGACTACCTTCCTTCGGAACAACAACTGGCCAGCCGTTATGCGGTCAACCGCCACACACTGCGCCGTGCGGTGGATGAACTGGTCAATAAAGGGCTGCTGCAACGCCGTCACGGTATTGGCATCCTGGTGCTGATGCGCCCTTACGATTATCCGCTGCACTCGCAGGCGCGCTTCAGTCAAAACCTGCTGGAGCAGGGCAGTCATCCCACCAGCGAACGTCTGCTGGCGGTGCTGCGCCCGGCCAGCAGCGAGGTCGCGGCGGCGCTGGCCTGTGCGGAAGGCGCGAATGTGATCTATCTGCGTACGTTACGACGGGTCAATGGCGTGCCGGTCTGTGTAATTAACCACTTTATTCCCCACCTGACATGGTGGCCGCAGCTGCAACAGTTCCATAGCGGCTCCCTGCACGAATTTATCGATCAACAACTTAATCATCAGCTTACGCGTCATCAGACACGGATTAGCGCACGCAAGGCGCAAGCCAAAGAGAGCAAGCTGCTGGAAATTGGCCTGCAGGCGCCGCTGCTGTGTGTACGTACCTTAAACGTGATGGACGGTGGCGCGATGGCGGAGTACTCCGTCAGCCTGACGCGCGCCGATATGATTGAACTGACGCTGGAGCATTAATCAATGGAAGCGTTAAAAGCACGTCAACACTGGCTGTCGGTGCTGGCGCACAGCCAGCCGCAGCAGCTGGAACAGCACTGGCAGGCGCTGAAGTTGCAACCGCACTATGAACTGTTACGCGCTGCCGAAACCGGCTTAACCCGTTTGCAGGGGCGGATGGGGGGCAGCGGTAAACGCTTTATCCTCGGCGATATGACCGTGACGCGTGCGGTGATCCGCCTGGCGGATGGCACCTGTGGCTACAGCTATATCGCCGGACGCGACAAAGCGCACGCCGAGCGCTGCGCGCTGATTGACGGCTTACTGCAACAGCAGGAAACCCACCAATTGTTGCAACAGCATCTGATCACGCCGCTGGCGGCGGCACGCGCGGAGCAGCAGCAACTGCGCTCGCGTGAAATCGCCAGCAGTCGCGTGGATTTCTTTACCCTGGTTCGGGGAGATAATTAATGACGTTACTGGCAAGTTTTAACCATCCGGTGGCCGATGCGCAGCACGCTTTCCGCCGCATTCTGAAGGCGATGAGCGAACCTGGCGTCATGGTCTCGCTGCCGATGCAGCATGGCTGGGGCGCGATTTCGCCTGCGGCAACCTCGGTATTGCTGACGCTGGTCGATCGCGAAACCCCGCTCTGGCTGGATGACGCGCTGCACGATGAGGTGCTGCTCTCTAATTTGCGCTTTCATACCGGCGCGACAGTCACCGATCGCCACGATGCGCCTTTTGCTTTACTGCATGCACACTCAGCAATCGATCCACACTGTTTTGCCCCCGGTGACGATATGACGCCGGAAAAGAGCACCACGGTAATTATTGAAGTGCCGTCACTGAATGGCGGGCTGACGCTGCGCCTGCGCGGTCCCGGCCTGATGGAGACGCGTGCCATTGCGCCGCAGCTGCCGGAGCGCGTAGTGCAGGCGCTACGCGAACGCCAGCAGCGTTTCCCGCAGGGTATCGACCTGATCTTTACCTGTGGCCAGGCGATGATGGCGCTGCCGCGTACCACCCAAGTGGAGGTGTGCTGATGTACGTCGCAGTTAAAGGGGGCGAAAAAGCGATAGCCAATGCCCATCAGTTGCAGGAGAGCCTGCGACGTGGCGACCCACAGCAGGCAGAGCTGGAGTGTCAGCAGATCGAACAACAGCTGGGGCTGGCGGTGGATCGGGTGATGACCGAGGGCGGTATTTATGACCGTCAGCTGGCGGCGCTGGCGATTAAGCAGGCCAGTGGCGATCTGGTGGAAGCGATTTTCCTGCTGCGCGCCTACCGCACCACGCTGCCGCGACTGGCCGACAGCCTGCCGCTGGCCACTGGCGAGATGCGCCTTGAACGCCGTATCTCGGCGGTTTACAAAGATCTGCCGGGTGGCCAGCTGCTGGGGCCGACTTACGATTACACCCACCGTCTGCTCGATTTTACCTTACTGGCCAATGGCGAGGCGCCTGCCGCGCCGCGTGCCGATCAGCCGCTGGACGGTCGCTGTCCGCATATGTTTGAGCTGATGACCCGCGAAGGGTTAGCGGCGCAGGAGCTGGATGATGGCAGCGAGCCGCTGGATATTACCCGCGAACCGCCTGCTTATCCGTCACCGCGATCCGCGCGGCTGCAACAGCTGGTGCGCGGTGATGAAGGTTTTCTGCTGGCGCTCGGCTATTCGACGCAGCGCGGCTACGGACGTAATCATCCGTTTGCCGGTGAAATTCGTACTGGCGCTATCACGGTAGAAATCGAGCCAGAAGAGCTGGGCTTTACGCTGGAGATTGGCGAAATCCTGCTGACCGAGTGTGAAATGGTCAATGGCTTTACCGTGCCGGACGATCAACCGCCGCATTTTACCCGTGGTTACGGGCTGGTATTTGGTCGTGCGGAGCGCAAGGCGATGGCGATGGCGCTGGTGGATCGTGCATTGCAGACTGCCGAATATCAGGAGCGCATCACCAGTCCGGCGCAGGACGAAGAGTTTGTCTTATCCCATGCCGACAACGTTGAAGCCGCCGGTTTTGTCTCGCACCTTAAATTACCGCATTACGTCGATTTCCAGGCCGAACTGGAACTGCTGAAGCGGCTGCGTAACACCCGTCAGGAGTGCAAAAACGATGAGTGAGTTGATCGGCTATAATCCCGGTTACCTTGATGAGCAAAGCAAGCGCGTGATACGCCGCGCGATCCTGAAAGCGGTGGCGATCCCCGGTTTTCAGGTGCCGTTTGGCGGACGCGAAATGCCGATGCCGTATGGCTGGGGCACCGGCGGTATTCAGCTAACCGCCAGTATTATTGGTCAGCATGATGTACTGAAAGTGATTGATCAGGGCGCGGACGATACCACCAACGCGGTATCGATTCGCCGCTTCTTCCAGCGCGTCAGCGGTGCGGCGACCACCGAGCGCACCGCCGACGCCACCCTGATCCAGACCCGCCACCGTATTCCGGAAACCCCGTTAAGCGAAGATCAGATTCTGATTTATCAGGTGCCGATTCCGGAGCCGCTGCGTTTTATCGAACCGCGCGAAACCGAAACGCGCAAAATGCACGCGCTGGAAGAGTACGGCATTATGCAGGTGAAACTGTATGAGGATATTGCCCGTTACGGCCATATCGCCACCACCTACGCCTACCCGGTAAAAGTCAACGATCGCTATGTGATGGATCCGTCGCCGATCCCGAAATTCGATAATCCGAAAATGCATATGATGCCGGCGCTGCAACTGTTCGGTGCCGGTCGCGAAAAACGCATCTATGCCTTGCCGCCCTACTGCAAAGTGGAAAGTCTCGATTTCGATGACCATCCGTTTAGCGTGCAGCAGTGGGATCAGCCCTGCGCGATCTGTGGCTCGCATGTCAGCTATCTTGATGAAGTGGTGATGGATGATAGCGGTACACGCATGTTTGTCTGTTCCGATACCGATTTTTGCCGTCAGCAGCAGGAAACAACCGATGAACAGTGAACAACCGCTGCTTGCAGTGGATAACCTGACGCATCTCTACGCGCCGGGCAAAGGCTTTGAGCAGGTGTCATTTGAGCTGTATCCCGGTGAAGTGCTGGGGATTGTCGGTGAGTCCGGCTCCGGCAAAACCACCCTGTTACAGGCGATTTCCGCGCGTCTGACGCCGCAGCAGGGCAGCATTCTGTATCAGGGAAATGAACTGTATGCGTTAAGTGAAAGTGAACGCCGTCGCTTGCTGCGTACCGAATGGGGCGTGGTGCATCAGCATCCGCTGGATGGCCTGCGACCGCAGGTGTCGGCGGGCGGCAATATCGGTGAGCGCCTGATGGCGGTCGGTGAGCGCCATTACGGCGATATTCGCCAGCGCGCCAGCCAGTGGTTGCAGGATGTGGAGATCCCGGTGGAGCGCCTCGACGATCTGCCGACGACCTTTTCTGGCGGCATGCAGCAGCGTTTGCAGATTGCGCGCAACCTGGTGACGCATCCGCGCGTGGTGTTTATGGATGAGCCGACCGGCGGGCTGGATGTCTCGGTGCAGGCGCGTCTGCTGGATCTGCTGCGCACCCTGGTGCGCGAACTGAATCTGGCGGTGGTGATTGTGACGCACGATCTGGGCGTCGCACGTCTGCTGGCGCACCGTCTGCTGGTGATGAAGCAGGGGCGGGTGGTGGAGAGCGGGCTGACCGATCGGGTGCTGGACGATCCGCACCATCCCTATACCCAGTTACTGGTGTCGTCGGTATTGAGTTGAGGCAGAGACTGTAAGCATACCTGTTTTAGTTCCACACACTTTTTGAGAGTTCCGGTTTTTCAGCCATCAGCCGGTATTCTTCCGGCGTCAGGTTATTCAGGGATTCATGAGGCCGCTCGCTGTTGTATTCCGTCAGCCAGCGCTCTGTGATTTCCCGTGCTTCATTCAGCGTTCTGAACAGATAAAAATCCAGGATTTCTGTCCGGTACGTCCGGTTAAAGCGTTCGATAAAGGCATTCTGTGTCGGTTTGCCTGGCCTGATAAATTCCAGCATCACGCCATGGTCCTCAGCCCATTGTGCCAGAGCCAGTGATATCAGCTCCGGGCCGTTATCCATCCGCATCTTCAGCGGATATCCACGGTTTGCCACTATCCTGTCCAGCACCCGCACAACCCGCTGCGCCGGGATATTCAGGTCAATTTCTATGGCCAGAGCCTCACGGTTAAAATCATCCACGACGTTGAAAGTCCGAAAACGTCGCCCACATGTCAGCGCGTCGTGCATAAAATCAATCGACCAGCTCTGGTTGAGTGCTTCCGGCGTTGCCAGAGGAGCCGGATTGCGCACCGGAAGACGTTGTTTCCCCTTGCGGCGAAAATTGAGTTTCAGCAGGCAGTAAATCCGGTGAACACGCTTATGATTCCAGGCGTTACCCTGCCTGCGAAGTACCTGAAAAAGCTTCTTAAATCCGTATCGCGGATAGCGTTCTGCCAGTTCAGTCAGCGCCAGGATCACCGGTTCATCACGCCGGGTATCGGGCTGATAAAAATACACCGTCCTGCTCAGCGATACTGTCCTGCATGCCTGGCGGATGCTCATGGAAAATTGTGCAGTCAGATAGCTGACAAGCTCCCGCTTTATCGCTGGTTTTAGAGCTTTTTTTCGATAACGTCCTTCAGCGCCCGGCATTCCAGACTCAGGTCGGCGAACATCTGCTTCAGGCGACGATTCTCGTCTTCAAGATCTTTCATCTTTTTGATATCTGAAGCCTCCATTCCGCCGTACTTTGCTTTCCAGTTGTAATAGCTGGCTTCGGATATTGCCGCTTCGCGGCAGACGTCCTTAACGGTACGTCCGGCTTCGACAGACTTCAGAACGGCAATGATCTGGTGTTCGGTGAATCGGGCTTTACGCATGGCGATCTCCTCAGAGGACATAATCAGTATGTCGGAAGATCTCTAAAAGTGAATGGACCGTTTTATCGGGATACTTACAAGACAAGTGATGAATACACAACTTCGGGTTGAGAATCTCAGTAAAACTTTTGTGCTGCATAATCAGCATGGCGTGGTGTTGCCGGTACTGCGTGAGACCAGTTTTACGGTTGATGCGGGCGAATGCGTGGTGCTGGACGGTCAGTCCGGCAGCGGCAAATCGACGCTGCTGCGTTCGCTGTATGGCAACTACCTGCCGGAAAGCGGTCATATCTGGCTGCGTCATCAGCAGCAATGGATTGACCTGGTGAGCGCGCCCGCGCGGCAGATCCTGGCGGTGCGCCGCGAGACGATCGGCTGGGTCAGCCAGTTTTTGCGCGTGATTCCGCGTATCTCTACACTGGAAGTGGTGATGCAGCCGCTGCTGGAGCGCGGTGTGGAACGGTCAATCTGCGAAGCGCGGGCGCGTCATCTGCTGTCACGCCTGAATGTGCCGCAGCGCCTCTGGTCGCTGGCGCCATCTACTTTTTCCGGCGGAGAACAGCAGCGCGTCAATATTGCGCGCGGTTTTATCGCTGACTATCCAATTTTACTGCTGGATGAACCTACCGCGTCGCTCGACAGCAGCAACAGCGCGGCAGTGGTGCAACTGATCGAAGAAGCCCGCGAACGCGGTGCGGCGATCGTTGGTATTTTCCATGATAAAACGGTGCGCGAACGGGTTGCCGATCGTCTGCATCTGATGTTACCCGCCGCCCAGGAGCGCGCATATGATCATCAATAATGTCCGGCTGGTGCTGGAAAACGAGGTTGTCAGCGGTTCGCTGGAGATGCGCGACGGCATAATCCGCAGCTTTAGCGACTCGGTCAGTCAGCTGCCTGCGGCGCTGGATGGCGAAGGCGGTTTTTTACTGCCGGGGCTGGTGGAACTGCATACCGATAATCTCGACAAATGCTTTACGCCGCGTCCCAAAGTCGACTGGCCCGCCCATTCGGCGATGAGCAGCCACGATGCGCTGATGATCACCAGCGGCATCACCACCGTGCTGGATGCGATTGGCGTCGGTGATGTGCGTGACGGCGGCCACCGTCTCGATAATCTGACTAAAATGCTGGATGCGATTACTCACAGCCAGCGCCTCGGGCTGAACCGCGCCGAGCACCGTATCCATCTGCGCTGTGAACTGCCTTTCGACGGCACGCTGGCGCTGTTTGAGCAGTTAAAAGCGACGCCGGGACTGTCGCTGGTATCGCTGATGGACCATTCGCCGGGCCAGCGTCAGTACACCTCGCTGGAGAGTTATCGCACCTACTTCCAGGGCAAATATCAGCTCAACGACAGCGAAATGGCGGCATATGAAGAGCAGCAGATCGCGCTGGCGCAGCGCTGGTCGCAGCCGAATCGCGCGGCGATTTCCGCGCTGTGTCGCGAGCAGGGTATTGCACTGGCCAGCCATGATGACGCCACCGCTGCCCACGTCGACGAGTCACATGCCATTGGCAGCGTCATTGCCGAATTCCCGACCAGCGAAATTGCCGCCCGGCGCTCGCGTGAGCTGGGGTTACAGATCCTGATGGGCGCGCCAAATATTGTGCGCGGCGGTTCGCACTCCGGCAATGTTGCGGCGCACCGTCTGGCGCAGTGCGGCCTGCTGGATATTCTGTCATCCGACTACTATCCGGCCAGCCTGCTGGATGCCACCTTCCGTCTGGCGCAGGATGAAACCAACAGCTACGACCTGCCGCGCGCCGTGGCGCTGGTTACCGCCAATCCGTCCGCCGCCTTGCAGCTTAACGACCGTGGCGTCATTGCCGAAGGCAAGCGCGCCGATTTGTTGCTGGCGCATACCGACCATGGCCATGTGCATATTCGCCATGTCTGGGCGCAGGGCAGGACGGTGTACTGATGGCCAGGCTGATCTGGCTGATGGGCGCCTCCGGCTCCGGCAAGGACAGCCTGTTAAATGCGCTGCGTGAGCAGCCGCCGGAAGGGATTATGGTGGCGCACCGTTATATCACCCGGCCTGCTGACGCGGGCGGCGAAAACCATATTGCCCTCAGTGAAACAGAGTTCCTGCGCCGTCGCGGCAAGGGACTGTTCGCTATCGACTGGCAGGCGCATCAGCACTATTACGCGCTGGGGATCGAGATCGATCTCTGGCTGGCGCAGGGTATTGATGTGGTGGTTAACGGCTCGCGGCTGCATCTGAGCGCCGTCCGTCAGCGTTATGGCGGGCAGCTGTTGCCCGTCTGTTTGCAGGTCTCTCCGGCTGTGCTGGCGACACGTCTGCGTCAGCGCGGGCGCGAAAGCGAAGCGGAGATTGCCCGGCGACTGCAACGTGCGCAGCAGGGGGCGCCGGAACCGTGCCTCAGCCTGAATAATGATGGCGCGCTAAGTGACACCCTGCGCCAGTTTCGCGCGCTGCTGGAGGCACAGCACTTTTAACGTCGTCATCGTTTTATCATCCGCCTGTCATCAGGGATTCACACCCCGTGCCCTTAATAAGCGTGCAAATCCATGAACCCACTGACCAGACACGGATAAAAATATGGCACAGGCACTATTGAAATCCGCTCCTGAAACTGAGGTGCGCTTGCAGCCGGTACGGCAGCAAAAGGTCCTCGCCGTGCGGGGATTAGGCAAATCGTATTCCGCCCGGCAACCGGTGTTGCAGGATATCAATTTTGATCTGCATGCCGGTGAACTGGTGGCGGTGGTGGGCCGTTCCGGCGCGGGTAAATCGACCCTGCTGCATGTGCTGAACGGCACGCTGCCCGCCAGCGAAGGGTCGATTGTCAATTACCGCCAGCAGGGCGATCAGCAGGATATCGTTAAGCTAAGCAGCCGTCAGCTGCGTCAGTGGCGTAGCGAATGCGGCATGATCTTCCAGGACTTCTGTCTGGTGCCGCGCCTTGATGTGCTGACCAACGTGCTGCTGGGGCGTCTCAGTCAGATCTCAACGCTGAAATCCTTTTTCAAAATTTTCCCCGACGAAGACCGCGCCCGCGCCATCGCCTTACTGCAGTGGCTGAATATGCTGCCGCAGGCGTTACAGCGCGCGGAAAATCTCTCCGGCGGGCAGATGCAGCGCGTGGCCATCTGCCGCGCACTGATGCAAAACCCCAAAATCTTGCTGGCTGATGAGCCGGTGGCGTCACTCGATCCGAAAAACACCCGACGCATTATGGATGTTCTGCGTCAGGTCAGTGATAACGGCATCAGCGTGATGGTCAACCTGCATTCGGTCGAGCTGGTGAAAGAGTACTGCACGCGGGCAATTGGCATTGCACATGGCCGCATCGTGTTTGATGGCCATCCCGCGCAGCTTAATGAAGCACTTCTCCATACGCTGTATGGCGATGAAATCAGTCAACTTAACTAATGGCGACAGCAATGAAAAAAACCATGGGTCTTGCAACACTCTTAACCGGCGCAGCGATCACTTTCAGCGCGGTGGCAGCGGATGCACCGAAAGAATTAAACCTCGGTATTCTGGGCGGTCAGAACGCCACGCAGCAGATCGGTGATAACCAGTGCGTAAAAGATTTCTTCGATAAAGAACTCAGCGTCGATACCAGACTGCGTAACTCGTCAGACTACTCAGGGGTAATCCAGGGACTGCTCGGCGGTAAAATCGATATGGTGCTGAGTATGTCGCCATCCTCTTTTGCGTCGGTGTATATCAAGGACCCGAAAGCGGTCGATGTGGTGGGGATCGTGGTTGATGATACCGACCAGTCGCGCGGCTACCACTCGGTGGTAGTGGTGAAAGCGGACAGTCCGTACCAAAAACTGGAAGATCTGAAAGGCAAATCCTTTGGTTTTGCGGATCCGGATTCCACTTCCGGCTTCCTGATCCCGAACCAGACCTTTAAGCAGATGTTTGGCGGCAGCAGCGATAACAAATACAACAACACCTTTAGCAGCGTCACCTTCTCCGGTGGTCATGAGCAGGACGTGCTTGGCGTGTTAAACGGCCAGTTTGAAGGCGCCGTAACCTGGGCTTCAATGATTGGCGACTACAACACCGGCTATACCAGCGGCGCGTTCACCCGCATGATCCGTATGGACCATCCGGACCTGATGAAGCAGATCCGCATTATCTGGCAGTCACCGTTGATCCCGAACGGACCGGTGCTGGTCAGCAATAAATTACCGGCGGACTTTAAGCAGAAAGTGATCGCGGCGATTAAGAAGCTGGATACAGAAAACCACAGCTGCTTCGTGAAAGCGGTGGGTGGCAAGCAGCATATCGGCCCGGCGACGGTCGCGGATTACCAGCAGATTATTGATATGAAACGTGAGCTGACCAAAGGCGACCGCTAAACCCCGTGGCCCGCCTGCCAGGGCGGGCCTCTGTCTGTATGGATATTTATGCATAACGACTTTGAACGCTATTACCAGCAGATAAAAGGCCGCCAGAAGCGTGACACAATCCTCTGGTCGCTGTTGCTGGTGCTGCTCTATCTGGGAGCGGGTCAGGTAGCGGAATTCAATCTGCATACCGTCTGGGTCTCCCTGCCGCATTTCTTTGACTACCTGCATGAAACGATCCCGGTGCTGCACTGGTCACTGTTATTTGCTGATGGTCATACCGAAGGTTCTTTCGCTTACTGGGGCTATCGTCTGCATATTCAGCTGCCGCTGATTTGGGAGACGCTGCAACTGGCGCTGGCCGCCACGCTGATGTCGGTGATGGTAGCGACAATACTGGCCTTTTTTGCCGCCAGCAATACGCAAAGCCCGGCGGCGCTGCGGCTGGCGATCCGCACGGTGGTGGCTTTTTTACGCACCATGCCGGAACTGGCATGGGCGGTGATGTTTGTGATGGCGTTTGGTATTGGCGCTATTCCGGGATTTCTGGCGCTGGCGCTGCACTCAATCGGCAGTCTGACCAAACTGTTCTATGAGGCGATTGAATCCGCCTCCGATAAGCCGGTGCGCGGCCTTGCGGCTGGCGGCGCGACGAAGATACAGCGGATGCGCTTTGCCTTCTGGCCACAGGTAAAACCGATTTTCCTCTCCTACAGCTTTATGCGCATGGAAGTGAATTTCCGCCAGTCGACCATTTTAGGGCTGGTGGGGGCCGGGGGCATTGGTCAGGAGCTGATGACCAATATCAAGCTGGATCGCTATGACCAGGTGAGTATGACCCTGCTGCTGATTATTGTGGTGGTGTCATTGCTGGATACTTTCTCCGGACGTTTACGCCGCTGGGTGGTTGAGGGACAAGCTGCATGATTACATTGCATACTGAACGGGATCTGGCGCAAATCCGGCAGCAACACGCGCCGCTGTTTAACCTGCAGCGTCGCTATCTGCGGCGTATTCTGCTGCTGGCCCTGGCGGTGGCGCTGTTCTACCTCGGGTTCTTTCAGATGTTTGGTATTCCGTGGGCGCAGTGGGTGAATGGCTGCCAGCAGATTAGCCGCTATTTCTTGCGCATGTTTGTCTGGCACGATTTTGCCAGCTGGCCGTTTGGCTACTACCTGTCGCAGATCGCGATTACGCTGGCGATTGTATTTGTCGGCACCTTAACCGCCACCGTGCTGGCGTTACCGCTATCATTTCTTGCCGCGCGCAATGTGATGGCCAGCCGCGGTCTGCGTCCGCTGGCGCTGCTGGTGCGGCGTTTGCTGGATATTCTGCGTGGCATTGATATGGCGATCTGGGGACTGATTTTTGTCCGTGCGGTGGGCATGGGGCCGCTGGCCGGGGTGCTGGCGATAGTGATGCAGGATATTGGGCTGCTGGGCAAGCTGTATGCCGAAGGGCATGAAGCGGTAGAACGCTCGCCGGGTCGTGGTCTGAATGCGGTTGGCGCTAACAGCCTGCAGAAACATCGCTATGGTATTTTTACCCAGTCCTTTCCAACGTTTCTTGCGCTGAGCCTGTATCAAATTGAATCCAATACCCGTTCGGCAGCGGTGCTGGGATTTGTCGGCGCCGGAGGCATCGGTCTGGTATACGCCGAGAATATGCGGCTATGGAACTGGGATGTGGTGATGTTTATCACCCTGATTATGGTGGTAATTGTGATGATTATGGATGCGATTTCCACCCGTCTGCGTCGTCGCTATATTACTGGTAAAGCGATTCCGTTGTATCAGCCTTAAAATTACGGGTGATCGGCTGGCAGCGGCAGGCGACTCGCCGTCAGACTGCGCTGCCATGCCCGACGCATCGCCTGCGCCAGCTGCGACTGACTGTAGGGCTTCGCCAGCCGTTCGCACAGCGGTAGCGCGCCTTGCTGCTGCTGCCGCAGATCCTGACCGCTGACCAGCAGGGTAGCCAGCGCCGGATTAGCGCTCTGTGCCTGGCGAATCACTTCGGCGCCATTTAATCCGCCTGGCAACATCAGATCGCTGACCAGCATGCTGATATCCGCAGTTCGCTGCAACAGGGTCAGCGCCTGGTCGCCGGTGGTGCACTCCAGCGTCAGATAGCCCAGCTGATGCAGCTGGTCACACAGTGTCTGGCGTACGTCTGCTTCATCGTCCAGCACCAGCACCAGACGGTCATGCTGTCCGGCCTGCTCTGGCTCTGGTGTGCGGCTGGCGGGTTGCAGTTGCGCCGGTGCGCGCGGCAGCTGCAAACGAACCAGCGTGCCCTGACCCGGGGCAGTCTCCAGCTGAATGCCGCCGCCAGACTGACGTACAAAACCGTATACCATTGACAGCCCCAGACCGCTGCCGCTGCCAGGCGCTTTGGTGGTGAAAAAGGGTTCAAAAACCTGTGCGCGGACCTCCTCGGACATACCGCACCCGTGGTCGATAACCTCAATCGTGACGCGGTCACTTTTTTCCTGCGGGCTGATTTCAACCCGCTGATTATAAATGCGTATTTTAATCTCACCGTCACTCTCGCCCAGCGCGTCGCGGGCATTGACCACCAGATTGATTAGCGCGTTCTCCAGCTGACCGGCATCAATCCATGCCAGCCAGCCCGGCTGCTGCGCCTCAATCGCCAGCGTCTGGCCGGGAGATAGCGAATGACTCATTAGCTCTTGCAGATTTTCCGCCAGACTGGCGACCTGCACCGCCTGCGGATGCAGCGCCTGTTTGCGCGAAAACGCCAGCAGGCGCTGGGTCAGCTGGGCGGCGCGTTCGGCGGCTTTTAGTGCGCGGCTGATGCGCTGAGCGCTCTGCGCATCAACACTGGCGCGATCGATTAATTCCAGGCTGCCAATAATCACTGCCAGCAGATTGTTAAAATCATGGGCAAGGCCGCCGGTAAGCTGACCGACCGCTTTCATCTTCTGGCTGTGCACCAGCGCTTCCTCCAGCGCCTTGCGTTCGGTGCGTTCCAGCACCGTATTGACCATCCCGCGATGCGGCACCGGGCTGAAGCGCAGTTCGATCACCCGGCCATCATGCAGCCGCAGCTCCTGCGGCTCCGGCAGGTCGTGGCTGAGATTAAGCGCTGACTGCGGAGCGAGTTGCCGCAGCAGTTGCTGATAGTGCTGCCCGCGATGCAGCTGCTGCGCCGCCAGCCCGAGCAGCAGCGGATACTGCGAGTTCCACACCACCAGATGCCCGCTGCCATCGAACAGCGCAAAACCGTCGCGCATCGCCAGAAAAGTCGACTCCAGCTGATTACTTTTTTCTTTTAACAGCCGTGAAGTGTGTTCCAGCGAGGCGGTATTACGCGCAAATACGCTAAAGGCGCGCGCCAGGTCGCCCAGCTCATCACGCCGTTGCAGCGCCGGAACGCTGACGTCGCGCTGTCCCTGCGCCAGCCGGGTCATGGCGCTGGCAATCGCCGTCAGATTCGAGCCAAGATTTCGGTAGATATAGAATCCGGCAAAGCCGGTGATCACCAGTGACAGCAGGGCAAACAGGGTGATAAACAGAATAATCAGATTCAGTTCATGATGAGTGGCGGCGGTACGCAGCGTGGTTTCCTGCGCCACTTTGCCGACATACAGCGTGATATCCTCATTAAGCATCGCCACCAGCGCTTTGATTTGGTAGGTGTGGTAAGCAATCGCCAGATCGCTGTCGGCCAGCTGCTGCGCCAGCGGCGGCAGGGAACGCCCGGTCGCCAGCAGTCGCTGTATTTTATCGTTCAGCAGAGTATTGCTGCTGTGCTGCGGCCATTGCAGCATTACCTGCCGCCACTGCTGAATCGCCGGTAACGGTGACGGTGTCAGGGTGGCGACAGTAATCAGTCGATCGATCTGCTGACGTAGCGGCAGCGGCGGCTGAGTGAGCCGGTCTCGCCGCATAATGTCGTTGATATGGTGCAGCTGCAGCTGGGCCTGATACAGGCCGCTTAACATCATATTGCGTTGCAGATGGCGCTGATGGCCGCGGGTAAGCAGTCTGCTGACGCTCTGTTCGAGGGTCAGGCTGCGCTGTGAGATACGACTAACCAGCTGCGGTTCGCGGCTGGCCAGCGGCGCGGCGGCGATGCGCAGCAGCGACTGTTGCAGCGCCTGCTGAGTTTGCCGTAATCGCGCTGCTTCACTCTGATATTCCAGCGCGCCCACCACCTGCGACAGGCGCGCCGCCGAGGTGGCGACACTCGCCGTATCGCGCGCCAGCGCCAGACTGCCGGTCATATCATCAAGGGTTTGCGCCTGCGCCTGTTCCTGAATGGCGCCCGCATGGTTAAAACCAATAATCGCCACCGCACTGACCATCAGCGTAACCGCCACCACCAGCAGATTAAATATCAGCAGACGGCCACGTGCGCCCGCCAGTCGTCGGGGGTAAACCGTTTCAGTGGACATAGAGTGGCTCCGCAACATCGCTGAGACTGTGCGGCGAGTATAAAAGTGGCGGGGTTTAACACTATGACAAAGATGAATGAGCGCTGACATTTTCCATTTATTTAATCCTGTTTTACTGCTGCCATGATCCGGCGAACAGGATGCATGGCATGGCAGCGACAGCAATTCTGGAAATGAAAAATATCTCGCGCCGCTTTGGTCAGTTCTGGGCATTAAAAGATGTCAGTCTGACGGTCTGGCCGGGCGAAGTGCATGCCTTAATGGGCGAGAATGGCGCCGGTAAGAGCACCTTAATGAAGATTCTGGCCGGTGCTTACAGCGCCAGCAGCGGAGAGATTCTGATTGATGGTCAGCCGAAAATGATTAAAGGGCCAAAGGATGCGCTGGAAGCCGGTATTACGCTGATCTACCAGGAGATGAATCTGGCGCCTAATCTGACGGTGGCTGAAAACATCTTTCTTGGCAGTGAAATCCAGCGCTACGGGCTGGTGAAACGGCGGCAGATGGCGCAGGAAGCGCAAAAGGTGATTGACCGTCTGCATGCCCGTTTTTCGGCAACTGACCGGGTGTTCAGGCTGAGTATCGCTGAACAGCAGCAGGTGGAGATTGCCCGCGCCTTACACCGTAACAGCCGGATTTTAGTCATGGATGAGCCGACGGCGGCGCTGTCGTCGCGTGAAACCGAACAGCTGTTTGCGCTGATTAAACGGCTGCGCGCCGAAGGGATGGCGATTATCTATATCAGTCACCGTATGGCCGAGGTGTATCAGCTTTCCGATCGCGTCAGCGTACTGCGCGATGGTCAGTATGTCGGCAGTCTGACGCGTGACAATCTGAATGCCAGCGAACTGGTGCGCATGATGGTGGGTCGTCCGCTCAGCGATCTGTTTAACAAAGAGCCGTCGATTAGCGATGGCGCGCCGCGGCTGACGGTGGATGGTCTGACTGACGGCGGCAAAATCCATCCCTGTAGCCTTGAAGTGCGCGCCGGGGAGATTGTCGCCCTCGCCGGACTGGTGGGAGCCGGACGCTCCGAGCTGGCGCAGCTGATATTCGGCGTACACAAAGCCACTAACGGCACGGTGGCGGTCGATCAGCAGCCGGTGCATATCTCCTCGCCGCGTGAAGCGATTGCCCTTGGCATCGGCTATCTGCCGGAAAACCGTAAAGAGCAGGGGCTGTTTCTGGAGCTTGCCGCCCATGAAAATATCGTCATGGCCACCATTGAACGCGATGCCCATTACGGCCTGCTGGATCGACGCAAAGGGCAGCAAATCTCTGGTGACGCCATCCACTCGCTTAATATCCGCGTTCCGCATGCGCAGGTGCGGGCTGGCGGACTCTCCGGCGGTAATCAGCAGAAGCTGCTGGTGTCGCGCTGGGTGGCGATTGGTCCGCGCATTCTGCTGCTGGATGAGCCAACACGCGGCGTTGATGTCGGCGCCAAAAGCGAGATCTACCGCATGATGAACCGCATGGCGCAGCAGGGGGTGGCGATCCTGATGATTTCCAGCGAACTGCCGGAAGTGGTCGGCATGAGTGACCGGGTTTATGTGATGCGTGAAGGGGCGATCGCTGGAGAGCTGCAACGCGACAGCATTACCCAGGAGAATATTATGACGCTGGCAACCGGCGTTGATCTTCCGCAACCGGTTAACGTCTGAGGAGCCATCCATGACTAACTCTGTCCCTGCACGCAGCAAAACCCCGGTGCTGAAGCGCGTACTGATGGCTGACATGATGCAAACCATCGGTATTCTGCCGATTCTGATCCTGATCGTGGTGGTGTTTGGCTTTGCGACGCCCAACTTCTTTACCGAATCGAATCTGCTGAATATTACGCGTCAGGCTTCAATCAATATTGTGCTGGCGGCGGGGATGACCTTTATCATTCTGACCGGCGGTATCGACTTGTCGGTAGGCTCAATGCTCGGCGCAACTGCGGTGGTGGCGATGGTCACGTCGCTCGATCCGGCGCTGGCGAATCTGACCATTCCGGCGGCGCTGTTTTCCGGACTGCTAATGGGACTGTTTAACGGCGTGTTAGTCGCCTGGGCCGGACTACCACCGTTTATTGTCACCCTTGGCACCTACACCGCGATGCGCGGCGCTGCCTATCTGCTGGCGGATGGCACCACGGTGATTAACTCCAGTATTAATTTTGAGTGGATCGGCAATGGCTATCTCGGCCCGATCCCCTGGCTGATTGTGATCGCTTTTGCGGTGATCGCCATCTGCTGGTTTATCCTGCGCCGCACCACGCTGGGCGTTCATATCTACGCGGTGGGCGGCAATATTCAGGCGGCGCGTCTGACCGGGATTAAGGTGGGCGCCGTGCTGCTGTTTGTCTATGCCGCCAGCGGACTGCTCTCCGGGCTGGCCGGGCTGATGAGCGCTTCACGGCTGTATAGCGCCAACGGCAATCTGGGCGTCGGCTATGAGCTGGATGCGATTGCGGCGGTGATCCTCGGCGGCACCAGTTTTGTTGGCGGTATCGGCACCATCACCGGAACGTTAATTGGCGCGCTGATTATCGCCACCCTCAACAACGGTATGACGCTGATGGGCGTCTCCTATTTCTGGCAGCTGGTGATCAAAGGTGCGGTGATCATTATTGCTGTGTTGATTGATAAATATCGCACCCGCCATCACCAGGCGAACTGAGGATTTCCCGACATAACTGACACGCCATTCTGCTGTTGGCGACAACCGATACAGGAGAAGGTCCATGCGTTTAAATCCGATTATCACCGGGCTGCTGACCGCCACCATGCTGGTGGCCGCGCCACTGGCGCAGGCAAAGCCACTGAAAACCATTGGCGTGACCGTGGGGGATTTGGCCAACCCGTTTTTTGTACAGATAGCGAAAGGCGCTGAGATGAAGGCGCGGGAGCTGGCGGGTGACAATGTAAATGTCACACTGGTCTCCAGCGGCTATGACCTTGGTCAGCAGGTGGGGCAGATTGATAACTTTATCGCCGCGAAGGTGGATATGATTATCCTTGGCGCTGCCGATTCGAAAGGGATTGCGCCTGCGGTAAAGCGCGCGCGTGATGCCGGGATTGTGGTGGTGGCGGTTGACGTGACCGCCGATGGCGCCGATGCCGCGGTGACCTCCGATAATACCCAGGCCGGTAGCCAGGCTTGCCAGTATATCGCTGAACGCCTGAAGAATAAGGGCGATGTGGTGATTATCAACGGTCCGCCGGTCTCTTCGATTCAGGACCGGGTATCCGGCTGTATGCGCGAGTTTAAAAAGCATCCGGATATCAAAGTGCTCTCTTCTAATCAGAACGCCAAAGGCAGCCGTGAAGGCGGGCTGGAAGTGATGACCTCGTTGCTTTCGGCCCATCCAAAACTTGACGCGGTATTTGCCATCAATGATCCGACCGCCATCGGCGCGGATTTGGCCGCCAAACAGGCGCAGCGCAGCGAGTTCTTTATCGTCGGCGTTGACGGTTCGCCAGATGGTGAAGAAGCGCTGAAACGTAAAAACTCACTGTTTGTCGCCACCCCGGCGCAGGATCCGCAGGTGATGGCGGCACGGGCGGTGGAGATTGGCTATGACATTTTGCAGGGCAAACCTGCGCCGAAAGAGACGGTGTTGATCCCGGTGAAAACCATCGACCGTAACAATATCGGCGAATATAAAGGCTGGACGGTGAAATAAGCGCCTCCGTGGCAGGCAGCGCAATCGCTGCCTGCCTGATTCAACAGGAGATAAGCTGATGAAGCGCTCTGAGGTCAATGCGATTTTGCAGCAAACCCACGAATTTTTTGCCCGTCAGGATGTGCATCTGCCGCGCTGGGCTGAGTTCTCGCTGGCGCAGTGGCGGCAACGGGCGCGTGAGGAGTGTCGGGAGGTGTTTGATCTGAAGCTGGGCTGGGATGTTACCTCTTTCGGCAGTGACGATTTTCAGCAGCAGGGGCTGACGCTGTTTACCCTGCGTAACGGTTCGCCTGACGGCGCACCCTATGCCAAATGCTATGCCGAAAAGATGATGCACTGCCGTGAAGCGCAGGTGACGCCGCTGCATTTCCACTGGCGCAAACGTGAAGACATTATTAATCGCGCGGGCGGCAACCTGATTGTTGAGCTGTATAACCGTGACGGCGAGGCGCTGGCGAATACCCCGGTAACGGTGGTGATTGACGGTTTCCGTCAGACCCATGCCGCCGGGACGCAGATCCGTTTATCGCCCGGTGAGAGCGTCACACTGCCGCCTGGCATCTGTCACAGTTTCTGGAGTGAGGCCGGGCTGGGTGATGTGCTGGTAGGGGAGGTATCGATGATTAACGATGACGAACACGATAACTTTTTTCTGTCGCCGATAGCGCGCTTTAATCCGGTGGAAGATGACGAAGCGCCGCGCTGGTTACTGTGTAATGAATACGGGCGCTATCTGCCATAAATTGTTTATTAGCTTTGGTTTACGGGCGCGGCAAATACCTGCACGCCCACGCCCCTTGGGCCACCGCTGACCAGCCACAAAAAATGGTTTTAGTTATGAGCAGATTTGCTAATTTCACCATCGGCTTTAAGGATATATACAGCATTTTCAAAACTAAATTTTGTATTGCCGTTTCGCAAATATACCACCCGCATGATAATTTTTTTATCAATGCATTTTTTTTGCGCAGGTATATCATCAAAACATAACCTATCCTCATTGCCTTCTTCTTTATAGCCTTCGCCAAATTTATAAATGGTTACAGAGTATGGTCCGCCGCTCTCTGCTGTTGAAATATTATACTTAGCGTAGATCTCTGATTGGTTCTTCTGCCACCATTGAATACTGGCCGAATCTGATACAGGAAGGGTATTAACCAGTATCTCAGCCGTATATTGGTTGTGATGGGCGTCAACAATATTTACTTTTCTGTTATCCATGTATAGATATAAAGCAAAACCTAAAATAGCTAATGCGAGTAATGCTTTAATTAATTTATTCATTGGTTAGCGCCTTCAATATCAATAGTGGCTTCCATATTAGTGAAAAATGGCTTAAATTCAAACCTATTGAATATTTGTAATATAAACCAGATCCTGAAAAACTGAAACTGCTTAAACTTGTTTTTTCTGATATCTTCAGTATCTAATCCAAAATGGTCCTGACCGATGTATTTTATTTTTTGCTCGCCAATGATTTTCGTTTACTTCCAAACTTTGTAAATATATCTGTGTAGCATGAACATCATGGATGGTGATACCTAGACCATTAATATTATCCAGAATTAAAGAGTTAAATTTTGGTAAAGCAGTATCACCGATTGCATTTGTTAATGCATTAATTTTACTCGCCGGATATCCTTTCCCTGAATAGTCAATAAATTTATTAATTGCATCTATGATTGCAACTCGCGAGCTGTTTTTTGAGCTATCATTAATTATCTGTTTTTTATAAGCATTATCCAGTTGCATATCTCTGAAAGGGTTGCCGGTCGATTTTTGCAGGTGAGTAAGCATTTTGTTGATTAAGTGTCTGTAAGATCCATAGAAAGCGTAGGGAAGTGAGGTTACCTGCATTTCAGTAAATAGCAATCTGGCGCATTCCTGAACGCTTACAGATTCCCCTTTTTTGCTTCCATAGACTCCCGAGAATCTTGACTGTGGATTGTTGAATGGTGTTAAACGAGTCAATGTATAGGGATCAACTAAATTTGAGATGTTGCTTAGGTTAAACTCTCGTTTCAACCTCTCCTCAGTGATGTCTCCATATCTCATATCGTCAGCGCCGTAATCATTAAAATTGCGACGAGTTGCAAAAATTTTTTGAGGGAACGTGGCAAATGTCATGGCTGCTATCCTTCCTTGATGTGGACCAATCCTTCAGATTAAGCCTGAATGTTAACCTGGCTTAATGAATATTTTCAATTCATGCCTTTTATTTGCCATGGATTTCCGGCGGGACAAAACACATCATCAGCGCGGAGAGCAGCGCAAATATCGTCAGTGCTATGGCTGCGCCCATTGCGGCATACAGTATACCGAAGATCACTGAACCTATCACCTGTCCTGCCACCGGAGACGGTGGCATAACTCGCGCCACACAGCGCCACGGCCGGATAATAAAACCGAAGGGATCAGGCAATACGACTGTTAATCAGCGCTGCGTCCGGGCGCACCGCATCAGCGGAAAACACATAACCCAGTCCGCGAATGGTGCGGATCAGCGTCGGCTGGTGCGGGTTGATTTCAATTTTGCGCCGCAGCCGCATAATCAGTACATCAATGGTGCGGTCAAATACATCGAGGGTTTCACTGTGGGTCAGTTCAAGCAGCTGATCGCGCGTCAGCACTTTGCGCGCATGACTGATCATCGCCAGCAACAGCGTATATTCGCCCTGCGTCAGCACCACCTCTTCACGCTGTGGATTCAGCAACACGCAGCGATTTTCATCCAGCCGCCAGCCATTAAACTGCCAGCCACGCCAGCTGGTATATGGATTCTCCACCGATAAGAAACCGCTACGGCGTAACACCGCTTTGGCGCGCGCCACCACCACCCGTGGGTTAAATGGTTTGGCGATATAGTCGTCTGCGCCCATCTCCAGACCGACCACGATATCTGACTCCGACCCCATGCCGGTCAGCATAATGACCAGCAGATCGGGACGTGTGCGCTGCATCTGCTGCAGCACCAGCAGGCCATTGGTATCCGGTAAAATCATATCCAGCATCACCAGCGCGATCTCGCGATGGCACGCCAGTAAGTCCAGCGCATCCGCGCCGCAATGGCAGCTGTAGAGGGTAAAACCATGTTCACTCAGCACATCGTTAAGCAGCTCGCAGATGGCTTTATCGTCGTCAACCACCAGAATGGCGGGTTTCATCGCAGCGACCTCACAGGTTGCAGACAGGTTAAAAAGCAGTGTATCTGAGCCGATAATCTGCGTGCGGGGCAGGCGATAAAACTGTGAGACGGGTCGCGGGTGGCGCGTGGATTTTTCGGCATTCGCCGCAGAATTGCCGCGCGTGGCGTTAACCCGCGCGGCTGAAGGTTACTCCTGCGACCGCACCCGCGGATATTTCCATAACCAGCGACCACTGGCCATCCGCCAGTAGAAACAGATGCCGCGTACAATCCAGTCAAAGAACATGCCGAGCCAGATACCGACGACGCCAAAGTCGAGCACGATGCCGAGGGTATAGCCCACCACAATCCGGCAACCCCACATACTCAGCATCGATACCCACATGGTGTAACGCGCATCGCGCGCGCCTTTCAGCCCGGCAGGCAGCACCCATGAGGCGGCCCAGATCGGCATAAAGGCGGCATTGAGCCACACCAGCACTTTAACCACATCAATCACATCCTGTTCGCTGGAGTAAAACGAGGCCAGCACGCCCGCCAGCGGCACCGAAATCAGCGCCAGGCAGCACAGGCCGAGAGTCGATAACCAGAAGATATGTTTCAGCTGACGCTCCGCCTGACCGATCTGCTGTTTGCCGAGCCGGGTGCCGACAATAATGGTCGACGCCGATCCCAGCGAGTTGCCCGGCAGGTTAATCAGTGAGGCAATCGAGAAGGCGATAAAGTTACCGGCAATGACATTGGTGCCCATGCCTGCGACAAACACCTGCGTCAGCAGCTTGCCGCCGTTAAACAGCACCGATTCAATACTGGCGGGCAGACCAATGCTTAGCACCTCCATCAGAATCGAGCCGTTCATACGCGTAAAGTAGCTTTTCAGGGTGATCTTCAGCGCCGGATTAAAGCCGATCATCAGCACATAAATCACCGCCGCAGCGCCGATATAGCGCGACAGCGTCAGGCCAATGCCCGCACCAATAAAACCCAGTCCGTCCCAGGAGAAACAGCCGTAAATTAATACGCTACTGATAATAATATTGAGGATATTCATGCCGCCGTTGATCAGCATCGGCATTTTGGTATTGCCCGCGCCACGCAGTGCGCCGCAGCCAATTAAGGCAATAGCCGCCGCCGGATAGCTCCAGACCGTAATGCGCAGATAGATCAGCGCTAACTCTTTCACTTGTGGTTCGGCAGCGCCAGCAATCACATCAATAATCGCTGAACCGCAAAATTCAATTACCAGCGCCAGCAGCACTGAGGCCAGCGTCATCAGCACCAGCGACTGACGGGTCGCGGCGCGCGCGCGCTTGCGATTACGCTTGCCCAGACTGAACGCCACCACCACCGTGGTGCCGAGGTCAACGGCGGCAAAAAAGGCGATAATCACCATGCTAAAGCTTTCGGCCAGTCCGACCGCCGCCATCGCCTCTTTACCTAAACGACTGACCAGAAAGGTGCTCAGCACCCCCATCAGCAGTACACACATATTCTCGAAGAAGATCGGCACCGCGAGCGGAGTAATTTCACGCCGCAGCAGAACATACCAGGATCGCCGTTTAGGATACCAGGCGGTGCCCTGAATGGCGTGCAGCAGTTTGGTGTACAGCTTTTGCAAGTGAGTTCCGGCAACATCAGAAAACGGGGGGAGTAAAGCAAGGATGGTTAAGGGCTGAACAATAATCAATTTATTTATCTGGCACCGCACAAAAAGTCCTTTTTTACTGACAGACGCGCTTTATCCACTGTAACGGCCGGGCGTAAACAGGTTTAAATTCAACAGGATTAGCGCTATGATAATAATACTCATTTACATTAAATTCGTTAATAAATGAAAAATTTGCTGTCAAAACGCGCATCGCAATGGGTTGCGCTGCTTGTGTTTCCGCTGGCCCTGATTTTGACGGGCTGTGACAATAATCAGAGCGATCAGCCAGTGGCAAGCCCGCCGGGCGCACAGCAGGGCGACTGGCCACGCACGCTGAAGACGGCAAAAGGGCCGCTGACGCTGGATCACGCGCCGCAGCGGATTGTTTCTACCAGCGTGACGCTGACCGGTACTTTACTGGCGATTGATGCGCCGGTGATCGCTTCCGGCGCCACCAGCCGCAACAGCAGCGTGGCGGATGAGCAGGGCTTCTTTACCCAGTGGGGCGCGCAGGCCAAAGCGCGTCATGTGAAACCCCTCTATATCACCGAGCCGAATGCGGAAGCGATCGCTGCTGAAGCGCCGGATTTGATTGTGATTGCTGCTACCGGTGGCGATTCGGCACTGAAACTTTATGATCAGCTGTCGGCTGTCGCGCCGACGCTGGTGATTGATTACGGCAATAAAAGCTGGCAACAGCTGGCGACCGAGCTGGGCGCTGTCACTGGTCATGAAGCCGATGCACGTCGCCGGATTGACGGTTTTGCGCAGCGGGTAGCGGCGGTGAAGCAGGCCATTACGCTGCCACCGCAGCCGGTATCGGCGCTGGTCTACTATGAAGACGGACGTGGCGTTAACCTCTGGACCCCCGCCTCGGCGCAGGGACAGCTGTTAAGCGAACTCGGCTTTACGCTGGCCACGCTGCCAGGCAATATTGATGCGCAAACCAGTATGGGTAAGCGCAATGATATTATCCAGTTATCCGGGGAGAATATGGCTTCCGGTGTTAATGGCGATACGCTGCTGCTGTTCTCCGCCGATGCGCAGACGGTGAAACGCGTCAGCGCCAATCCTTTTCTGACCCATCTCGACGCCGTGCAGCAGCAACGGGTGTATGCGATGGGGCCGGATACTTTCCGCCTCGATTACTACAGCGCCAGCAATATGCTCAACAGTATTGAGCAGCATTTTGCGACGTCCAGACCATGACGCAATACAGTACGCAACGTCAGCTCAGCCTGCTCGGCATGCTGTTGCTGTTACTGCTGCTGTGCAGTGGCGCCAGTATGCTGCTGGGAGCGAAAACCATCAGCCCGGCGGATGTCTGGCATAGCCTGAGCGGACAGCTGCAAAATGGCGACAGCGTAATTATTGTCGATGCACGTCTGCCGCGCACCCTTGCCGGGATCCTCGCCGGTGTGGCGCTCGGCGGTGCGGGCGCGGTGATTCAGGCGTTAACCCGTAATCCGCTGGCCGACCCGGGCATTTTAGGCGTCAATGCCGGCGCCAGCTTTGCCATTGCTATCGGTATCAGCCTGTTTGGCGTCAGCGGCATGGCCGGATGGCTGGGCTTTGCCTGGGGCGGCGCGCTGCTGGCCAGTATTGCGGTATGGCTGATTGGCTCACTGGGTGGCGGCAGGGTTAATCCTGTGCGTCTGACGCTGGCGGGGGTGGCGCTAAGCGCGGTACTCACCGGCATGACCTCTTCGCTGGCGCTGCTGAATCCGCAAACGTTTGACCAGATGCGTATCTGGCAGGCGGGTACGCTCGATATCCGTTCCCTGCGCAATCTTTGTTTTGTCGCCCCGGCTATACTCGCTGGCTGTCTGCTGGCGCTGGTGTCGGCGCGCGCGCTCAACAGCCTGAGCATGGGGGAAGAGATGGCGGCGGCATTGGGTACGCGAGTGCTGCTGGTGCGTCTGCTGGCGGTAGTGGCGGTGATGATGCTGTGTGGTTCCACCACCGCATTAGTCGGGCCGATTGCGTTTGTTGGCCTGATGATCCCGCATGTCGCGCGCTGGTGGTTTGGTTCAGATCAGCGCTGGATTCTGCTCGCCTCTTTTCTGCTGGCGCCGCTGCTGCTGCTGACCGCCGATATCACTGGCCGCCTGCTGGTGGCGGGTGAACTGCGGGTATCGATTGTCACCGCCTTTATCGGCGCGCCGGTGCTGATTTGGCTGGTACGGCAACGTAAATATTAAGGAGAGCAGAGTGGTAGCCAGAACCGTGCTGCTGGGTGATCCCGGTGGCATGCTCAATGGTCGCATTTCATTGCGTGTGATGCTGACCAACGGCCTGTTACTGTTGCTGGCACTGCTGCTGGCGCTGTTTGCCCTGTGTTATGGCACCCTGAGCCTGACGCCGTTACAGGTATGGCGTGCCTTGCAGGGCAGCGGCGAACCGGCAGTGATCACGGTAGTCAGCCAGTGGCGTGCGCCGCGTATTGTGCTGGCGCTGGTGCTGGGCGCAGGCCTCGGTGTCAGTGGCGCAGTGTTTCAGTCGGTGATCCGCAACCCGCTGGGCAGTCCGGACGTCGTCGGCTTTAATACCGGCGCCTACACCGGGGTGCTGGTAACCATTATCCTGCTTAACGGTAGCTATTATCAGATCGCCAGCGGCGCGCTGATTGGTGGTATCGCCGCCGCCGCACTGGTGTGGCTGCTGGCGTGGCGCGATGGCATTGCCGGTTTTCGCCTGATCATTGTCGGGCTGGGGGTCGCGGCGCTGCTGTCAGCGTTTAACAGCTGGCTGATTATCACCGGTTCGCTGGAGAGCGCGATGAGCGCCG
Organism: Winslowiella toletana; assembly: GCF_017875465.1. Lineage (NCBI taxonomy): Bacteria > Pseudomonadati > Pseudomonadota > Gammaproteobacteria > Enterobacterales > Erwiniaceae > Winslowiella > Winslowiella toletana. The sequence goes on along the minus strand of NZ_JAGGMQ010000001.1, from coordinate 490,412 downwards.
CGCTGTGGGGCGCAGGTTCGCTAAACGGTATGACCTGGGCGAAAGGGCAACCAGCGCTGCTGTGCATGCCGCTGACCATTATCGCCATATTGCTGCTGGGAAAACGACTGCAACTGATGGAGATGGGCGATGACAGCGCGCGTGCGCTGGGGGTGAATGCTGAAGCCAGCCGTCTGTGGCTGATGCTGTTCGGTATTATCCTCACCGCCGTGGCCACCGCCAGCGCCGGACCGATCTCGTTTATCGCCCTCGCAGCACCGCAAATTGCGCGCCGTCTGACGCGCGCCAGCTCCGTGCCGCTGTTTTCGGCGGCGACCAGCGGGGCACTATTACTTCTGGCCGCTGATCTGACGGCACAACACAGCTTCAACGGCGTGCAGCTGCCGGTTGGCGCAGTGACTGTCAGTATCGGCGGGCTGTATCTGATTTGGCTGCTGATCCGTGAGTCCCGTCGCAAATGACCAATAGTAACCTTAACCATCGTTTACAGGCTGCCGCGCTGACGCTGGCTTATGAGCAAAAAGTGATTGCCCGTGAGCTAAACGTTACAGTGCCTGACCGGCAGTTTAGCGTGATTATCGGCCCTAACGCCTGCGGCAAATCGACGCTGCTGCGTGCGCTCTGTCGGTTGTTAAAGCCGCGTGCGGGCCAGGTGCTGCTGGACGGTAAAGATATTCATCAGCTGGGCACCAAAGCGCTGGCGCGCCAGCTGGGACTGCTGCCGCAACATGCCATTGTGCCGGAGGGAATTAGCGTGGCGGAGCTGGTGGCGCGTGGCCGCTATCCGCATCAGAGTCTGTTAAAGCAGTGGAGTGAAGCCGATCGTCAGGCAGTAGATGCGGCGATGGCCGCCACACATGTCAGCGATCTTGCCGCACGCAGTGTGGATGAGCTGTCGGGTGGTCAGCGTCAGCGGGTATGGGTGGCAATGGTGCTGGCGCAACAGACGCCGCTGCTGTTACTGGATGAACCGACCACCTGGCTGGATATTGCGCACCAGATTGAGCTGCTGGATCTGTTTCGTCAGCTTAATCAGCAGTCGGGCCATACGCTGATTGCGGTGCTGCACGATCTGAATCAGGCCTGCCGCTATGCCGATAACCTGATTGTGATGCACAGCGGGCAGATTGTGGCGCAGGGCAAACCTGCGGAGATTATCAGCGCGCAGCTGGTGCAGCAGGTGTTTGGCATGACCAGCGTGATTATTGATGACCCGGTATCGCATACGCCGCTGATTGTTCCCTGCGGTCGTTTCCATCCGGCACCGGCGCGTTAAGCGCCGGACGGAAGGGCGGTTACAGCGTATCTTTCAGCAGCGCCTGCACGCCGTCAATCAGGCCACCCCGCCAGCAGAGCGGGTCGTGACCGCCGATATATTCGCGGTAAGCCACCTGTATCCCGGCCTCCTGTAACGCGCTCAGCATCTGCTGATTCACAAAGCCAATATCTTCTTCGTTACTGCCGGATTCCATAAAAATCTTCAGTGTCGCCGCCGACTGCTGACGCCGCGCCACCTGCTTTGTCAGCCAGCCGCTATTGTCAGTGTCAGGATGACGCATAATGTTCACATCCGGCCACCAGAATGATCCCGACTGACTGAGAATACGGCCAAAGCGCTGCGGCCAGTGCAGTCCGGCATACAGTGCGGCAAGACCACCGTAGCTCTGACCGCTGACCACCGTGCGCTGCGCATCGTCGCTGAAAGGGGTGACGCGTCGGCTTAGCGGCAACAGCTCCTGCTGCACTGCCTTCCAGAAATGCGGATTGCAGGGCAATTCCTGCCCGCGGTGCGCCATATCAATCACATCAATAAATAACCAGCAGGCGGCAGGCAGCAGACCGGCGGCGGTTTGCTGGTCAATAGCGGCATAGATTGGGATATTCTGCGCCCAGTTCTGGCCATCAAGCACTATAATCAGCGGCCGTTGCGCTGGCAGTGCGCTTTCCCCACTGGTATACAGCCAGATCGGGCGCTGATTACCGAGTAAGCCACTCTGCCAGTGAAAACGGTGCAGGCGTGTAGCGTCGGCCGCGATATCAGCGCCGCTGTCAAATTTCTGCCAGCCCTGTTGCACCGGCGCTTCCGGCATATGGGCGGCGGAGAGCGCTTTGCGGCGGCTGGTGAAATGAGGGCGCAGCGGATTCAGCGGATCGGCGATCGCCAGCGGGAACAGCGATATCCACCACTGGCGCTGTTGCTGGCGCGCCGTGTCGGCATCCTGACTAAAATCGGGCGGCAGCTGACTGGCATCCACCGGAATCAGACTGTAGCTGCCGCGCCAGCGCGGATCGATAGCCGTTGACCAGTACCAGACATCAGTGTCCGCTACGCGCTGCATAGCTGGTGGTTGCTGGCTGTGGTGATCGGTGACGCCATCGACATCAATATAGACCTGCACCGTTTTCGACTGCTGTTGGTTGCCGCCGCTGTCACGCCAGAAATAACTCATCCTGACGTCACCTCCCGCCTGCTGTTCAACCAGCGGTGTGCCGATCTCCGCCAGTTGTCGCCACCAGTCTGGCTGGCCGACATTGGCGGCGGCCAGCAGTTGTGTCAGCGTACCGGCCGGTTGCAGGGCTGGCATCAGGTTTGTTCGCTTTATCATCGACTTGTCCTTCGTTACTTTTCGCGACAGAGACTAACACTTTGTTGTCAAAACCTCGCTTAAGAAATACTAATACGAATGTTATTGAGAAGCATTTGTGTTTGCAATAGCATGCCTGGCATTCCGCTGGACGCGATATTTTCCCTGTATGGCAAGGGGTTATCGTCACAAGCGGGAGGAGAAGTGGCTAATGCCGTCTGATGATATGCATTCAGTACCTACAGGGATTATAAAAAAATGTTTAAGTGTATAAAAAAACAGCAAGCAGCATGCTGCGCCGTGCGGGCGGACAGCGCGCGCAGGCACCTGATACTGGCTTCAGCGCTGATGATGGCGCCGTTTGCCCATGCGACGGCGGCAGGCGAAGAGACGTTAACCGTCACTGCCGCAGCGCGGGAGAGTGTCACTTCTCCGCTAAAAGGCAGTGTGGCAAAAGAGAGTGCGTCTGGCACCAAAACCGCCACGCCGCTGCGCAAAACCCCGCAGGCGATTTCGGTAATCACCCGCCAGCAGATGGACGATCAGGCGGCGCCTTCAGTTTCCGATGCGTTAAGTTACACCAGCGGTGTGATGACCAATTACCGTGGCAACTCCAACCGTAACGATGAAGTGATCAGCCGTGGTTTCCGTTATGCTCCTAAGTTCCTTGATGGCCTGAGCTATGGCTTGTCAGGGCAGGGCGGCGCAGCCGGGCAGGTGGATCCCTGGTTGCTGGAGCGGGTGGAAATGGTGCACGGTCCGGCATCGGTGCTGTATGGCCAGGTTAACCCCGGCGGGCTGATCAATATGACCAGCAAGCGTCCGACGGCGGAAAGCATGCATAAAGTCAAATTCAGCAGCGGTAATCAGCACCTGGCTGAGGCAGCGTTTGATTTCGGTGGTGCGCTGAATGATGACTACAGCCTGTTTTACCGGCTGAACGGCATCGCCAGCACTAAACATGAATTTGTTAAGAATGAAAAACAGCAACGGATGGCGATTGCCCCGGCGCTGACCTGGTTACCGAACGAAGACACCAGCATCACGCTGTTAACCAGCTACACCAATGAGCCGGAAGCGGGCTACCGTAACTTTCTGCCGTATGCCGGAACCGTGGTGCCGGTAAACGGCAATACCATTCCTTATGACTTTAATGTCAGCGACACCAGCTATCACGAAGCGAAGCGCGAACAGACCTCCGTGGGTTATATCTTCGAACATAACCTTAACGACGGCGTGTCGTTTACGCAGAACTTCCGCTACAGCAACATGAGCGAGTCATATAAATATCTGGTCTACACCAGCGATGTTGCCGGTTCGCCAGGGGTAATTGGTCGCCGTCCGCAACACGATAAAATCGAATCAGAAGAGCTGGGGATTGATAACCAGCTGAAGGCACTGTTTGACACCGGAGAGGTCACACACACCGTGCTGGGCGGGCTGGATTATAAGTGGAGTGATGTTGATAACCAGATGTGGCTGGTGCGCGGTGATGAGTACAATCTGAACTGGTCAAACCCGAGCCGCATCAGCGTTGACGAAAGCAGCATGAGCCTCTCTACCGATACCCGTAAGAAGCTCGATCAGGTTGGCGTGTATTTGCAGGACCAGCTGGAGTGGCATAACTGGAATCTGCTGCTGTCAGGCCGCAATGACTGGGCGGAAGTCCGCACCCTTGATCGCACCTCCGATACGCATTCCCAGCAAAATGACAATAAGTTTACCGGTCGCGCCGGACTGCTGTATGCGTTTGCTAATGGTGTTTCACCCTATATCAGTTACAGCACCTCGTTTGAGCCGAACCTGAACAGCGGCGCGCCAGGCAGCAATCCATTTAAGCCGACCACCGGTGAGCAGACTGAAGTAGGCGTGAAGTATCAGCCGCCGGGCAGCGAGACGATGATTACCGTCTCGGCGTTTGATATTACACAGAAAAATATTACCCAGTACAACAGTACGCTGGGCTATAACGAGCAGATTGGCAAAGTGCAGTCCAAAGGGGTGGAGACGGAGATCCACAGCCAGCTGACGCCGGAAATTAATCTGATGGCGGCATACACTTACACGGATGCGGTGACCAAAGAGAGCAGCATCGCCGGACAGGTGGGTAATACGCCATCGACTATTCCGCGTCATGCGGCATCAGCGTGGGGCAGTTACCGCTTCCGTGACGGGGTACTGAACGGTCTGACATTAGGCAGTGGCGTGCGTTATACCGGCGTGGCCTGGGGGGACTCGGTTGGTGGGGTTACGGTGCCGCACTACACCCTGTATGACGCGATGGCGAAGTATGAACTGGGTGAGGCTTTATCGGCACTGAAGGGCACTACCCTGCAATTTAATGTCAATAACCTGACTGACGAGCACTACGTTTCCTCCTGCAGCAACGACAGCGCCTGCTTCTATGGCAGTGGTCGTACGATGGTGGCTTCGGTGAGCTACAGCTGGTAATCCGTATCTGCACGGGCGGCGAGAACGCCGCCCGTATCAATGATTTGCAGCGGCGTTAAATACGTTCTCATAATCCTTTACGCTTAACGGAACGGCGGCTCGTTAAAGGTGCGCAACTTACGCGAATGCAGGCGATCGCCCTCGGCGCGCAGCAGATCGATCGCGCAGATACCGATCTGCAGATGCTCTGAGATCGCCCCTTCATAAAAGCGATTAGCCTGACCAGGCAGTTTAATTTCCCCATGCAGTGGCTTATCCGACACACACAGCAGGGTGCCGTAAGGTACGCGGAAGCGATAACCCTGCGCGGCAATGGTGGCGCTCTCCATATCCACCGCGACGGCGCGACTCTGGTTAAATCTCAGCGCTGACGCGGAATAACGCAACTCCCAGTTACGGTCGTCGGTGGTCGCCACCGTCCCGGTACGCAGCCGCTGTTTAACCTCTTCACCTGGCATATTGCTGACCATTTTGGTGGCGTCGAACAGCGCACGCTGCACTTCGGCAATGCTCGGGATTGGAATATCCGGCGGCAGCACCGCATCCAGCACATGATCGTCACGCAGATAGGCATGCGCCAGCACATAGTCGCCAATCGTCTGGCTTTCGCGCAGACCGCCGCAGTGGCCGATCATCAGCCAGGCGTGCGGGCGCAATACCGCCAGATGGTCGCAGATGGTTTTGGCATTGGACGGGCCGACGCCGATATTCACCAGTGTAATACCCTGGCCATCGGCGGCGATCAGATGCCAGGCGGGCATCTGATGATTTTTCCACGCCAGATCGGAAACGGTCTGCTGCGGATTGCTGGTCTCAGCGGTAATCACAATACTGCCAGCGCAGGAGAGCGCCTGATACGGCGAACCGGCATCGGCAATCTGCTCACAGGCCCAGCGTACAAACTCATCGACATAGCGGGTGTAATTGGTAAACAGCACCCATGACTGAAAATGTTCCACCGGTGTGCCAGTGTAGTGCTTCAGGCGCGCAAGGGAGAAATCGCTGCGCAGCGCGTCAAAATGGGAGAGCGGCAGAGTTTCGCCCGGATGGAAGATGCCGTCGGCATTTTCATCACCAATCTGCGACAGTTCGGTGGTCGGGAAGTGCTGGGCGATACCGGCGCTCATGGTGCGATCCAGCATCAGCCCGGAACCATCGATTACATAAGGGAAGGGGATCTCCTGCGTGGACGGCTGCACCTCCAGCGTAATCGGGTATTCGCTGTGCAGCATTTCCAGCTGCTGTTGCAGATAAGCGCGAAACAACGCCGGACGGGTGATGGTGGTGGTGTAACAACCGGCACGGGTAAAGCGACCAAAGGCACGTGACAGACGGTGATCGGCGGCGTTGCCCTGCCAGCTGACGCGCAGTTCCGGGTAGACAAACAGCCCGCCTGCACGCAGCGCGGCATCCGGCAGGCGGCCATCCTCAATATAGGCGGTGATGGCATCGCGCAGGGCGTTCACTGCCGCATCGTACATCGACTCCAGCTTATCCAGTGCCTCATTGACGGTTAAACCGTTCATATTCGCTCCTTAATACGGATTTCCGCTCAGTATATCACTGGTTGCAGATGGCGTTTTAGCATCGCTGTAAAACAGTGTGTAATTGAGAATGCTTATAATTTTCATTACTACATTTACTACGTTTATAATGCAGGCACTCACTCCGCTTATAAAGCTAACTAAATGATTATCAGTAATTTTTTATGCCGTAATCTTGCGGTTTCCGGGGTTAAAACGAAAAAAATCGTCGTGCTGAGCGCATTACTGATCGCCGCTGGCGCGTCTGCCGCTGAGCAGACGCTGACGGTGACTGCCGCCACGCCTGATGCGGCGGCGGCAGGCAGCTACGCTAGCGATGAAGCCACCACCGGCAGCCGTATTGCTACGCCGCGCAACGAAACGCCCCAATCAGTCAGCGTGGTGACGCCGCAGGTAATGCAGGATTATCAGGTCAGAAGCGTCAATGATGCGGTGAAATTTGTCAGCGGCGTGACGCAGGGTAATACGCTGGGCGGCACCGAGGATGGTTTTGTGAAACGTGGTTTTGGCTCGAATACCGATGGTTCGATCTTTATCGATGGCATCCGCAGCAATCAGGGACTGGCAATGGACGCCTCCATCGAACGGGTGGAAGTGCTGAAAGGCTCGGCATCGCTGATGTATGGCATTCTTAATCCTGGCGGCGTCATCAATCTGGTGAGTAAAAAACCGCAATATCAGTGGAATACCCGTATCAGCGGGCAAAGCAGCAGCTATGGCGGCGGATCCGGCATGATTGATGTTACGGGGCCGTTAGGCAATGGCTTTGCGTTTCGTATGGTGGCCGAGCGTCAGCGCGAAGATTACTGGCGCAATTTTGGCGTTAATCAACATACGTTACTGGCGCCTTCGCTCAGCTGGTACGGCGAGCGGGCGTCATTCAATATTGGCTATGTCGAGTATAAGTTTGATGTGCCTTACGATCGCGGCACGGCGTTTATTGACGGCAAACCGGTCGATATTGCCTATAACCAGCGGCTGGATGACAGCGCAAATCACGCCTGGGGCAAAAATAAACGGCTGAATGTGAACTACAGCCTGATGCTGGATGATACCTGGGAGACGCACGTCAATTACGCGTGGATGCAGCGTCGCTATGACAGCAATGAAGTCAGGGCCACGGCAATTGATACCACCACCGGTATCGTCTCACGACGTGCGGACGCCAACCGTGGTTTTAACCATCAGACCCACTATACCTCATGGGATATCAGCGGCAGCCCGCTGATCGGCGGAATGCAGCATGATGTGATGCTGGGCGCTGATTATGAGCAGAACGAAACCTATAAAGCCGGTTCATGGCGCGGCACGGTGTCGAAATCCTTTAATATGTACGATCCGGTATACGGTGAAGAGCCGGTGCTGGATGACAGCACTTACCGCGATTCGCTGAGTAATTTGCGTACCAATCTCTACAGCCGCTCGGTATTTGCCAAAGACAGCATCCATCTGAACGACAAATGGATCGCGGTGCTGGGCGGACGTTTCCAGCGCTTTACGCAAACCGCCAGCAACGGTTTTATTACGCCGGAAAGCACCCTGAATGATCGCGGCAATGCGTTTTTACCGCAGGCCGGGCTGGTGTATAAAGTGACGCCGGACCTGTCGCTGTATGGCAGCTACAGCCGATCCTTTACGCCGTCAACCGAGACGGATGATGACGGCAATGTGGCGTCAACCGAGAAGGGCACTACCTGGGAAGTGGGCAGTAAATGGCAGGTCAGCCCGGCGCTGGCGGCAACGCTGGCGCTGTACCAGATTGATGAAACGGATATGTCGATCTTTATTAACGGCGTGACCCGCAGCATCCCGAAGGCTCGTTCCAGCGGCGTTGAGCTGGAGCTAAATGGCGAACTGACGCCAGACTGGAATATCATCGCCAACTACAGTTACGACAAAACGGAAATCACCGAAGATAATGTTAACCCCGAAAATGTGGGTAACCGTCTGGTGAATGCGCCACGCAATATGGCCAGCCTCTACCTCAGCCATACCCTGCGTTTTAGCTGGCTACCGGGTGAACTGCGCCTCGGCGGCGGTGGCCGTTATGTCGGTACCCGCGCAGGCGATCCTGAGAACAGTTTTACCATGCCGGACTATAGCGTGGCGGATGCTTTTGTCGCCTGGGACAATACGCTGATTGGTAAACATGCACAGCTGAAACTCAATATTAAGAACCTGTTTAACAAGGAATATTATGAGTCCAGTGCCGGTAATTTGCGGGTGATTGAAGGGGAGCCACGCGTAATGTATCTGCAGGCGGCGGTTGATTTCTGACCGCACTTAAAGTACCGGGCCTTTTTGTGCCCGGTAAAAGTGCCGGCAGCAAAGCGCGCTAACGTAGTGGCTTTTTCGCTTTCGCCATCGAGTTATTCAGTTCATACAGCCGGTTCATGGTCTGCAACGGCAGCTGAGGCGCGGAGGCGGCCAGCGCCAGCACCAGAATTTCCAGACAAATAAGTGGCGCGCCATGAATCGGGATCTTCTCCGCTTCCACCCCACGCGGGATAAAAATAACCGTGTCGGCCTCTTTGATAAACAGCGAGTCGCTGGAGCCGGTCAGTAAAATGGTGGGAATGCCAAGTCGCCGCGCTTCGCTCAGGGTGGTCACCCCTTCACGGTGGGCGCTGCGTTGCGCCATCATAATTAAGACGTCGCCCGGCGCCATGGCGATCAGCTGTTCGGTTAACGAAACCCCGGTGCGGTTCAGCACATACGCGCGGGTGCCGTTACGGTTAAACAGCCGCGCGGTATATTCCGCCAGTACTCCCGATGCACCCAATCCAAACACCGCCACCCGGGCCGCACGCTGCAGCAGGCTGGTGGCGCGTGACAGCGCCAGACGGTTTTTCTCTTCCGCCAGTACCTGACAGGCAAACCGGTAACCCTCCAGCACAAAGTCGATACTGGAGTTAGTATCAGGCGTCAGCGCGTTGACCGTTGAGGCCATACGCGCGGCAGAGGAGAGCGTCTCGCCGAGATAGCCTGCAAGGACATTTTTCAGATCGCGCAGCCCGGAGAAGCCCAGCGCCTGAATGGCACGCACCACTGTGGCGTCGGAAGTATGGGTTTCCTCGGCGATTTCCAGCGCGGTTTTATCGAGGATCGCGCCGCGATGTTTATGAATATACAGCGCCACGCTGTGCAGACGCGGCGACAGCAGATGTTTGCGCTGGCGGAAGCGTTCACCAAACAGATCCTGTGGTGCGCGCTTTTTTTTATTGTTGGTGGTCACATTTTAACCTGTTAATGCGGATGCCTGACGGGCGCTACAGTCGCGTCACGGCTTCACGTTGTGCGTCCAGCGCACGTTTCTCCAGCGGAACATAGCCTTCCGCGCTGTGAGTCTGGGCAGCGACCACGGCCTGGCCGTCGGACGACAGCGCGGACAGCAGCCACGCCTTGCGCAGCGCATCCAGTTTAGCGCCTGGCGCCAGATCGATATACAGCGAAACATAGCTGGAGAGCGGATAGTTCCCCTGCGCCACATCCGACAGCTGCGGTGAGTAAAACTGCGCAGGCTGCGCGTCGCTGGCCAGCGCCAGCATCCGCACCTCAGTCGAAAACAGCGCCGCATTACACCAGCCGAGAGCGGCGATGCCAAAGGGGTCCTGCGCCACCGCTTCAATCACCGCCTGGCGATCGGCCAGCGCTTCATAGTGGCCGGGATAGTGACGTGAAGCGAGATGCGCATGGCGAAACGCGGTGGCGTATTTACCGTTATCACGCAGGCCATACAGATGAATGCGGCGCGCCTGCCATTTGCCGTCAGCGTTCAGCTGCTGCCAGTGGGTGATGTCGCCTGCTGGCGCGGCAACCGAGAAGATCGCCGCCAGCTGAGACATTGTCACGCCCGCTAACGGATTTTCGCGATGCACATAGATCGCCGGCGGGCTTTTGGCTCCCGGACGCGGCCCGTGACCGGTATAACCCACATGCACTGCGGTGGGCAGATAACCTTTTAGCGCAGAGAATGCCGCCAGCTCGTGTGGCCAGGGGGCGCGCGACATTGGCGCCAGCCAGCTGGCGTCGGCGGCCAGCGCCATAATCGCGGTGGACGATCCCTCCAGCGTGCAGTTGAACTTAATTTGTGGCTGCTGCTGACGGAACAGTTCACACCATGGCGCGACCAGCGAGGCCATCCCATCATTGCCGACAATCGGCAGAGTTTGTTGCGCGCGGTTCATCGTGGCTCCAGCAGGCGTGATTGTTGATGTGCGGCTTCGCTGGCGCTGAGCGCGAAAAAGTCGCTGCCGCTCTGGCCAATGATCTGCTGACCCGGCGCTGACAGCATAAATTGCGCCAGGCGCGGGTCGGCGTCGGGTGACAGATAGAGATAAACATAACGCGTTAGCGGATAGTGGTCGCTAAGCCGGTGCTGCGCCGTGGTGGCGTTATCCGCCGCCAGTGGCAGCAGGCGTATGGCGGCGTTCTCGCCACCCGCTGGCGCGATGGCAATCGCCTGCGGACACTCTGCCAGCCGCTTCAGCAGTGCGTCGTTATCGGCAAAGTACTCACTGTGGGCACTCAGCTCGCGTCCGGCAAAATGGTGCTGCTGCAGATAGTGCATCAGCGCGCTATCTTCGGCGTAACTGAGCGGACAGATGGGCTGCTGTCGCCACGGGTGATCGAGGTCCAGCTGCCCCCAGTAGGAAAGGTTGCCTGCGGCTGCGCCCTGGGTAAAAATCTGCGCCAGCTGACTAAGGGTCAGCTGCGGCAAGGGATTGCTGCGATGGACATAGACGCCTGCTGTGGCGTGCGCGCTGATAGCGACCCGCAGCGCAAAAGGGCTGGTGGCGGTCTGCTTGCGGTACGGCACGCTCTCCGGCGGGGTGATCTCACGCTCGATCAGCGCCATGCTGGCCTGGCCATTAATCAGCAACGCAAAGGCGCTGGCTTCGCCGCGCAGATCGCTGGCGAACGCCATGTCCGGGTGCTGAGTGCTGCAGGCCGCCAGCACATTTTTTAGCATTGTCTCTGCCTGCGCCGTGCCCACGATGCGGTTCACGCCATCTGAATTCACTGTTCCACCCTCTGCATGTTCGTTCGCGCGATGATGATAAGGATTATCATTATCTTTAGTGGCGCCATGATGGGGAATGTAGTTGTAGTAGTCAATTTCTTTGCCGGAGGGGCTGATATGCGTGTGTTTAAGTAAAACGGCGTTAATGGCAGGTTAATATTAATTATCAGATAAAACAGATGTTTATTATGTTTCTGCCAGACAGTGCCCCCTGATTTTCCAGGTTTTCTTTCCGGTTATTTCACAGCGTTTACTACTACAGAATGCTGTGTTTGAATGATAATCATTCCAATTAAATAAGTGCAAAACCTCCACGCAGACAGGCTGTGGTGAGAACGCTTTTACGCAGTATTTCTGGGGAAATATGATTTTCAATAAAATAACCGACAAGACTTTAGCGTTACTGATTACCGGTATTCTGCTGCCGTTGCCGGTGAAAACTTCTCTGGCCGCAGAGAGCAGTGAAACGAAATCCGACAGCAGCAGCGAGCAGAATATGGTGGTCACCGCAGAGCGTGATACCCGCCCGCCTTCCGGCTATGTGCCGGGCTATGCCGATGCGGGAACTTATCAGGGACGCGATCTGATGGATGTTCCGGCTTCCGTCAGCGTGGTGCCACATCAGGTGATCGAAGCCCAGCAGGGCAGCGGACTGCATGATGCGTTACGCAATGTCGCTGGCGTGGTGCGCCAGCAGCAGAGCGGTATCGCTTACGATCAGCTGTCGGTGCGCGGTATTAACCTCGATAACCGTTCGAGTTATATGTTTAATGGCGTGCTGCCGTTTGATAATAACCTGCCGATTCCGATGGAAAATAAAGAGCGCATGGAAGTGCTGAAAGGCGCGTCGGCGCTCTATTACGGTTTTGTTGCACCGGGCGGCGTGGTGAATATGGTGACGAAACGCGCTGGCGCGACGCCGGTTAAAACCGTGACCTTCTCGACCGATGATAATGGCTCGGCGCTGGCGCATATTGATCTTGCCGATCGCTTTGGTGATGAAAACCGTGTTGGCGTGCGGGTTAACGCGGTCAGCAATAATATTCATACGCCGATTGACGGCGACAATGGCAATCGCCGGATGTTTAGCGCCGCACTGGACTGGCAGGTTAACGATCGCCTGCTGTTAAAATACGATTATGAATATATTCGCGCGCGGATTACCGAACAGGCGGCGATTGCCACGCCGACGGCGGTCAATGGCGTGATGACCATGCCGGATATTCCCGACCCGAGCAAGCTGCTGTCGATGAAGGGCAAGGATACTCATTCGGAAGCCAAAACCCATCTGTTGCAGGCAGAGTATGCGTTTAACAGCGACTGGAGCGGCAAGTTCACCGCCGGGCAGTCACGTACTAAACGTGACCGCTGGCTGTGGGTGTTTGACAACTATAACGCCAGCAGCGGCGACGGCACCGTATATGGCGCGGATCAGAAGGGACAGGATTACCTTAACCAGAATCTGCGCGCCGAAGTGAAAGGGACATTTTCTACCGCCTCGATTGACCATGAGCTGCTGATCGGCGCCAGCCAGAACCGCCTCTACCAGCCGAGTTTCGATACTTATATGTATCTGGCGGCGCAGAATATCTACTCGCCATCCACCATTACCTCGCTGACCCGCAACGGGACTAACAGCAAAAACACCCTGAAAGATCGCAGCTTTAAGGAACAGACAGTGCGTGACGGTGGGGTATTCCTGCAGGACTGGATCACGCTTAACGATCAGTGGCAGATGACCGGCGCGGTACGCTACGGCAAATACAGCAGTAAGCAGCTGGACAGCGCCGATGAACAGGTCAGCGCCGTCACCCCGGCATTTAGCGTGCTGTATAAGGCGACACCGGATATCAGCCTGTATGCCAGCTATGTTGAAGGTCTGGAGTCGGCCGGTGTGGCGCCGTCCACTGCCGCCAATGCCGGTCAGTCACTGAAAGCGGTGGTCAGCCGTCAGAAGGAGATCGGGATTCGCACCCGCGTCTGGGGTGAACTCTATGCGTCGGCGGCGTGGTTTGAGCTGAAACAGGCTTCGGCCAGCACCGGTGATGACGATATCTATGCGATTAATGGCCAGGCACGTTATCGCGGCGGCGAGTTCTCCTTGCAGGGCGATATGACTGACAATACGTCGGTGATGGGTTCGCTGATGCTGATGGATGCGGAAGTGATCTCCTCAACCAATGCCAGTATCCTCGGCAAAACGCCGGAGAATACGCCGGATAAAGTCGCCAGCCTGTTTGTTAATCATCAGATTGCGCGGGTGCCGGGACTGTCGGTCAATGGCGCGGCTTATTATGTCGGTTCGCGGCCGGTGAATGCCCGTAATCAGGCCGAGGTTGCCAGCTACACCACGTATAATGCCGGTGTTGGCTACAGCACTAAACTTGGCGATACCAAAGCCACCTTCCAGGCGACGGTAAATAACCTGACCAATAAACGCTACTGGAGCGCCGCGGGCAGTGGTCAGCTGGCGGTCGGTATGCCAAGAACGCTGCTGCTCTCCTCAACCTTTGAGTTCTGAGCACCTTACTCCCCCGCGTGGCGACGGGGGGGATGCTGATATTGTAATGATAACCATTATCAACTATCATCCCGTTGTGAATTTCTGGTCTGGTTATGTAACTTGATATGTCCACTCTTGCTGCCGCATCCGCTCGTCACTTTGAGACGTTATACAGTTCGCACCATCGCTGGCTGAAAAACTGGCTCCAGTTTAAGCTGGGATCGGCACATGATGCGGACGATCTGGCGCAGGACACCTTTATGCGCATTCTGGCGGGCGACAGCGCCGCGCAGATCCGCGAACCAAAATCCTTTCTCTGTACCGTCGCGCGCCGGGTGATGGTGGACTTCTTCCGCCGTAATGCCCTTGAACGCGCCTGGCTCGAGATGCTGGCGCTGTTGCCGGAAGAGCATGTCCCTTCTCCCGAACAGCGTCACTGCCTGCTGGAAACCCTGCAACAGATTGACGCGATGCTGGATGGTCTCGGCGCGAAAGTGCGGCAGGCCTTTCTGTTGTCGCAGCTGGAAGGGCAGACCTATCCGCAGATTGCCGCACGTTTGCAGGTATCGGTGAGTTCGGTAAAAAAATATATGGCGAAAGCCACCGAGCACTGCCTGTTATTCACGCTGGAACAGTCGTGAGCGCCACACCGCTTAGCGATCATCAACGTCTGGCGCTGAAAATGGCGGCGCAGTGGTTTGCCACACTCTGTGCGGGCGAGGTATCGCCGCAACAGACGCAGAAGTGGCAGCTCTGGTATCAGCAGCATGAAGATCATCGCTGGGCGTGGCAGCGGGTGGAGTCGTTGCAGGGACAGCTGCACAGTATGCCTGGCAGCTTCAGCTACCAGACGCTGGAGCATGCGCGTCAGCACTCGGCGGTCAGCCGTCGGCGGGTGCTGAAAAGTCTCTGTCTGCTGCTGGGCGTTGGCGGCAGCTGGCAGTTATGGCAGTCACCGGTCGGCCAGGGCTTGCGTGCCGACAGTCGCACCGCCACCGGCGAAATCAAAAGCCTGCGCCTGAGCGACGGTTCTCAGCTGGCGCTGAATACCAACAGCGCCGCCGATATCCGCTTCAGCGCACAGCAGCGCCTGATTTTTCTGCATCAGGGTGAAATCAGCATTACCACTGCCGCCGATGCGCAACCGCAACCACGACCTTTCCTTGTGCAGACCGCACAGGGCATGTTGCGTGCGCTGGGTACCGAATTTGTGGTACGCGAAAGCGGTGACAGCACGCTGCTGTCGGTGATGCAGCATGCGGTGGAGGTCCGGTTACAGGCGCAACCAGAGACGACGATTAAGGTCAGCGCCGGGCAGCAACTGCGCTTTAGCGCCAGCGAGGCGGGTCCGCTGCTGCCGTTAGCGGCGGGCAGCGGCAGCTGGACCAGGGGATTACTGAGCGTCAGCGACTGGCGGCTGTCCGAGGTCATTGAAGAAATTAGCCGTTACCGGCACGGGCATCTGAGTTGTGATGCGGCGGTAGCGGATCTGCGTATCAGCGGCACCTTCCCGCTGCGTGATACCGACCGTATTCTGACGCTGCTGGCGCAGACATTGCCGGTTAAAGTGCAGACGATAACGCGCTATTGGGTAAAAGTGGTTGCCGCGTAAAGCACCAGGCTAAATAAAAATGATAAAAAATCGCATTCGCAATTGTCCCTTTTGATTTCTCATCCGACTCCTGAGTAATACAGCAAAAAAATAACTTACTTTTGGAGACGGTATGTCCAGTTCTTATGCACGCACGCTGCGCGCCTTCAGCAAAACAACTCCTCTGGCCATTGCGATTCACTGCGCGCTGATCCCGGCGGCGTTACTGACGCCGGTGATGGCGATCGCCGCCAGTCAGCAGGCCAGCTATCAGATCGCGCCCGGTAATCTGGATCAGGCGCTTAATCAGTTTGCGGCGCAGGCGGGTCTGACGCTGTCAGTGGATGCTTCGCTGACGCGCGGCAAACAGAGTCGTGGTTTGCAGGGCAACTATACGCCAGCAGAAGGGCTGAATACCCTGCTAAGCGGCAGCGGTTTACAGGTGAAAACGCTGGGCGATAACGCGTATACCCTGACGCCGCAGGCGGCTGCGGTTCCGGTGACGGAAACCTTAACCGTGGTCGGCGACTGGCTGGCTGACGCGCGTGAAAACGATGTGTTTGAACATGCGGGCGCGCGTGATGTATTGCGGCGCGCAGATTTTGCCAAAACCGGCGCCACCACCGTGCGTGAAGCGCTGAACCGTATTCCGGGGGTGAACGCGCCGGAAAACAACGGCACCGGCAGCCATGATATGGCGATGAACTTTGGTATTCGCGGCCTCAATCCCCGTCTTGCCAGCCGTTCCACCGTCCTGATGGACGGTATTCCGGTGCCGTTTGCCCCTTACGGCCAGCCGCAGCTTTCGCTGGCGCCAGTGTCGCTGGGTAATATGGATGCGGTTGATGTGGTGCGTGGCGGCGGTGCGGTGCGTTACGGACCGCAAAGTGTCGGTGGGGTGGTCAACTTTGTTACCCGTGCAATCCCGAAAGATTTTGGTATTGCGGCGGGGATTGAAGGGATGTTAACCCCGACCTCCAGCCAGAATGACCCGAAAGGCACCAGCAATCTGATGGTCGGCGGCACGGCGGACAATGGCTTCGGTGCGGCGTTACTCTATTCTGGCACCCGTGGCAGTGACTGGCGCGAACACAGCTCCACCAAAATTGATGATGTGATGCTGAAAACCCGTTATGCGCCGAATGAGGTGCATACTTTTACCAGCCTGTTGCAGTATTACGAAGGCCGGGCGCAGATGCCGGGCGGCCTGTCGCGCGCCGATTATAACGCCGACCGTTTTCAGTCCACCCGTCCTTACGATGAATTCTGGGGACGTCGCCAGTTAGCCAGTCTGGGCTATCAGTTCCAGCCTGATCAGCAGCATAAGTTTAATATCCTCGGCTTCTACACCAATACCCTGCGCAGCGGCTACCTTGACCAGGGTAAAAATCTTACCCTGTCGCCGCGTGAATACTGGGTGCGCGGTATTGAGCCGCGCTACAGCCAGAGCTTTAACTGGGGTTCTTCCGCCCATGAAGTGGGCGTCGGTTATCGCTATGTCAGCGAGTCGACCCATGAAGTGCGCTACACCAGTCTGGCCAGCAGCGGCGTGTTGCCAACCAGCAGCAGCCCGTACGACCGTGACACTCAGTCCGGCACCCAGGCTCACGCCTGGTATATCGATGACCGCGTCGATATCGGCAACTGGACCGTAACGCCGGGGATGCGCTATGAGCATATTCAGTCGTATCAGAATGATTACTACAAAGGCGGCAAGCAGGAGATCAGCTATAATGCGCCGTTGCCTGCGCTGAATGTGGTTTACCATCTGAATGAGTCCTGGAATCTGTATGCCAATACCGAAGGCTCTTTTGGCACCGTGCAGTACAGCCAGATTGGTAAAGCGGTAAACAGCGGCAGCGTGGAGCCGGAAAAAGCGCGCACCTGGGAGCTGGGCACCCGCTTTGATAACGGCGATATTCAGGCGGAAGTCGGTCTGTTCCTGATTAACTTTAATAATCAGTACGATTCCAACCAGACCAACGATACCGTGACCTCACGCGGCAAAACCCGCCATAGCGGACTGGAGAGCCAGCTGCGTTATGATCTGTCGCAACTCTCGCCAGCGCTGGATGACTTCTCCGCTTACGCCAGTTATGCCTACGTCAATGCGGTGATCCGCGAAGATGGCGACACTTACGGCAAGCAGGTGCCGTTCTCGCCGAAACATAAAGGCACCCTTGGTGTTGATTACACCCCGGGCAGCTGGACCTTTAACCTGAATAGCGAATATCAGTCCAGCCAGTATGCGGACAATCAGAATACGGTGGAAGAGAGCGCCGATGGCAGCACCGGGCGTATCCCGGGCTTTATGCTGTGGGGCGCACGCGCTAACTACAACTTTGGTCCGCAAATGGCCAATCTCAATCTGGCGGTCGGGGTAAAAAATATCTTTGATCAGCACTACTTCACCCGCGCTTATGACGACAACAACAAAGGCATTTATGCCGGTCAGCCGCGCACCCTGTATATGCAGGGCTCCCTGAAGTTCTGACAGCCGTAACGGGCAGCCTCCGCTGCCCGCTTTTTTTTGCTTAACGCCAGGAGTTTATATGTCGTTGTTTATTCGCTTTGCAGTGCTGTTCAGCGTGCTGGTCAGTGGTTTTGCGCAAGCCGTCACGGTACAGGACCAGCAGGGCAGCTTTACCATCAACAGTACACCGCAACGGGTGGTGGTGCTGGAGCTCTCATTTGTCGATGCGCTGGCGGCGATTAATGTCAGCCCGCTGGGGGTAGCTGATGATAATGATATCGCGCGCATTCTGCCGGAAGTGCGCCAGCGTATTGCGCCATGGCAATCGGTCGGCAGCCGTTCACAGCCAAGCCTGGAAGCGATTGCCGCGCTGAAGCCGGATCTGATTATTGCCGACAGCAGCCGCCATAGCGGGATTTATGCCGCGCTGAAAAGTATCGCGCCAACGCTGCTGCTGAAATCACGTAACGAAACGTATAACGAAAATCTGCAATCGGCGGCGATTATCGGCAAAGTTCTGGGCAAAGATAGCGAAATGCAGCAGCGACTGGCGGAACATCATCAGCGGATGCAGGCCTTTGCCCGCCAGCTGCCGTCCGGTACTAAGCTGGTATTTGGCACGTCACGCGAGCAGCAGTTTAATCTGCATACACGTGACTCTTATACCGGCAGCGTGCTGACCGCGCTGGGGATGGATATTCCTGCGCCGGTGAATCAGCAGGCTTTAGCCAGCATCAGTCTGGAGCAGCTGCTGGCGATCAACCCGGACTGGCTGATTGTCGCCCATTATCGTCAGGAAAGTATTGTGCGCCAGTGGCAGCAGGATCCGCTGTGGCAGGTGATGAAAGCGGCGCAGCAACATCAGGTGGCTGAAGTCGACAGCAATACCTGGGCGCGGATGCGTGGTCTGGTGGCGGCGGAGAAAATTGCTGCCGATCTGGTGGCTATTCTGCATAAACAGGCGCTGACTGCGACGCCATGAGCGCGGATAAACGTCGCTTAACGGCAGTGCGCTGGGCGCTGCCTTTGCTGGTGCTGGCGATCAGTTTCTGGTTAACCCTCTTCTGCCGTTCGGCGGTGCCGATTGGCGCGCTGGAGGCGCTGCGCGCGTTGCTGCCCGGGCAACCGCCGACACTGGCGCAGGCGCTGGTGCTTAATTTACGCCTGCCGCGCAGTCTGGTGGCGCTGCTGCTGGGCGCCAGTCTGGCGCTGGCTGGCAGTCTGCTGCAAACGCTGACGCGCAATCCGCTGGCTTCACCTTCGCTGTTTGGCATCAATGCCGGCGCGTCGCTGGCGATGGTGCTGGTCAGCGCCTTCAGTCCGCAGCTGTTTTCCGGTTACAGCATTGCGCTGGTGGCGGCGGTGGGTGGCGGCCTCAGCTGGGGAGCGGTGATGCTGCTTGGCGGTGGCTGGCAGCAGGCGGGAGACCGCAGTCGTCTGATCCTCGCCGGGGTGGCGGTTTCCGCGCTCTGTGCGGCGCTGACCAAAGCCACGCTGATTCTGTCGGAAGATCACGCGTACGGCATTCTCAACTGGCTGGCCGGTGGCGTGGCCCATGCACGCTGGCCTGCGTTCTGGCAGCTGTTTCCCTTCACCCTGATTATTGCGCCGATCTGCATGCTGCTCGCCAGCCGTCTGAATCTGTTACAGGTCAGCGATGAGAGCGCCCATACACTGGGCGTCAATCTGCCGCGTATGCGCCTGATGATTAATCTGCTGGTGTTGCTGCTGGTGGGCGCCTGCGTCAGCGTCGCCGGGCCGCCGGCATTTATTGGCCTGCTGGTGCCGCATATGGCGCGTGGCTGGATCGGTTACGATCTGCGCCGGATGCTGCCGATCAGCATGCTGTTTGGCGCGTCACTTATGCTGCTGGCCGATTTGCTGGCGCGCTTTCTCGCCTGGCCGGGAGAGCTACCGGCCGGTGCGGTGCTGGCGTTAATTGGCGCGCCGTTCTTTGTCTGGCTGGTACGGAGGCGTGCATGAAGCGTTTTATGCTGCTGCTGGCGCTGCTGTTGATCACCCTGTGGCTGTCGCTGCGCTATGGCACCCAGACACTGAGTCTGCAACAGATGCAGCTGGCGCTGACGCCCGGCGACCAGCACCATTTTGCGCTGTTTAACTACCGTTTGCCGCGTGCGTTGCTGGCGATGCTGGTGGGCGCGGCGCTGGCGCTGTCCGGGGTGCTGGTGCAGGGGGTGATCCGCAATCCGCTGGCCTCGCCGGATATTCTTGGCGTTAATCACGCTGCCGGGCTGGCGGCGGTCAGCGCGCTGCTGCTGTTTCCGGCGCTGTCGGTATTGTGGCTGCCGCTGCTGGCGTTTATTGGTGGCGGGCTGGCCTTTTTGCTGCTGCGTCTGCTGTGCGGCAACAGTGCGCCGCTGCGACTGGCGCTGATGGGCGTGGCGTTAACCGCGCTGTACGCCAGCCTCAGTGACTATCTGATGCTGGCGCATCCGCTGGAGATCAATAACGCCATGCTGTGGCTGACCGGCAGCCTGTGGGGGCGCGGCTGGAATTTTGTCTGGCTGATCGTGCCGCCCTTGCTGTTGTTGCTACCGCTTAGCCTGTGGTTTTGTCGCGACCTGGATGTGATGGCGCTGGGGGATGAAAGCGCCGCCACGCTGGGCATACCGCTGCGCCGGGTGCAGTTACTGGTGCTGCTGCTGGCCGTGGCGCTGGCGGCAACGGGCGTCGCCTGCTGTGGGCCGATTGGCTTTATCGGCTTAGTCGCGCCGCATCTGACGCGCAAGCTGGTGGGCGGTCGTCACCGGCGGCTTATCCCGGCCTCCATGCTGGTCGGCGCACTGATTTTATTGCTGGCCGATTTGCTGGCGCGTACCCTGCATCCGCCACTGGAGCTGCCCGCAGGTGTATTAACAGCCGTAACTGGCGCGCCTTATTTCTTCTGGCTACTGATGAGAACCCGTTAATGATGCAACTTTCCAGCGAGAACCTGTACGCCGGTTATGGCAATAAAACCATTCTTAACGGGCTGTCACTGACGGTGCCGGCCGGCAAAATTACCGCGCTGATTGGCCCCAACGGCTGCGGTAAGTCGACTCTGCTGAAGTGTTTTTCCCGTCTGCTGACGCCAGTTTCTGGTGAACTGCGACTGGGCGAACACAATATTGCGACGCTCTCTGGCCGTCAGCTGGCGCGCCAGCTGGCTCTGTTGCCGCAGCAACATATTGCGCCGGAAGGGATCCGCGTGCGTGAACTGGTAGGCTATGGCCGCAGTCCGTGGCTCAATCTGTGGGGACGACTGACACAGCAGGACCGCGTGCTGGTTGATCAGGCGATGGCGGCTACGCAGACCGACGCGCTGGGCGATAAGCTGGTCAGTGAACTCTCCGGGGGCCAGCGCCAGCGGGTCTGGCTGGCGATGGTGCTGGCGCAGGATACGCCGCTGCTGCTGCTCGATGAACCCACCACGTATCTGGATATCAACCATCAGGTGGAGTTAATGGCGCTGCTGCGGCAGCAGAATCAGCAGGGCAAAACCCTGGTGGCAGTGCTGCACGACCTGAATCAGGCCAGTCGCTACTGCGATTATCTGGTGATGATGGCGCAGGGGCGAGTGGTGGCGCAGGGCACACCACAGCAGGTGATGACTCCTGAACTGCTGGCGCAGGTGTTTCAGATTGATGCGCAGATCCACTGCGATCCGGTTTCCGGGATGCCGATGTGTATTGTTAAATAAAGCAGCAGATATCAGTAACATCAGCCAGGATTACCACACACTCACTGATATCCGGTAACCATGAACCTGCTAAGCAGATGGCAAAAAATCGGCGCGTGCTGTTTTACCCTCGGCGGGCTGCAATATTTACTGGCGGAACGCGTCACTGCGCTGGCGTGGCAGCAGCCGCGCTATTTCTACCGCCAGAACTATATCAGCGATCTGGGGATCCCGCAGTGCGGGCCGCAGATCTGCTCCCCGCTGTATGCGGTGATGAACAGTGGCTTTGCGCTGGAAGGCATCCTGTTTTTCAGCGCCTGCTGGTTATTGCGTGGGCTGTTTAGCGGCTGGGGACGCACGCTGTTGCTGCTTACCGGTCTGTTGCACGCGGTCGGCGGCGTGATGATTGCACTGTTTCATAGCGGCGGCGCAACAGAAGGTGTGACGCTGCATCAGGCGGGCGCGGTTATGGCGATCGGCGGCGGCAATCTTTGTCTGATAAGTGTCGGCGCATGGCTGCTGCGGCGCGGCGAATCGCGGATTTACAGCTGGCTCAGCCTGCTCGCCGGGATATTGGGTTTGCTGTGCATGCTGGCGATCCCCCAGGGGTGGCTGCCAGTCGGCCTGATTGAGCGCGCGGCGGTCTATCCGATTACTGTCTGGCAGATCCTGACCGGGATGATGCTGTTGCTGAAAGCAAATAAACGCTATACCTCTGGCTGAAAATGGTTATGTTATCTGCATCACTTTTTTCCAGAGACGCTCGTTATGTCAGCCAAAGTCGCCGTTATCCGTGTTGTTACTTCATCCGATCAGCATTTCCTTGATATGCATCAGACGCTGATCGCCACTGTCTGCCCGACGGCGCAATTCACCACGCGCTGTCTGCCGGATCAGCCAGACGGCATCCATAATCAGGCAACGCTGGCGCTGGCCGAACCTAAACTGCTGGCGCTCGGGCAGCAGTTTCAGCAGCAACAGTATGATGCGCTGGTGGTGAGCTGCGCCGCCGATCCGGCCGTCGCCGGGTTGCGCGCGCAGCTGACGATTCCGGTGATTGGTGCGGGCGAAGCCTGCTGTCGGCAGGCGCTGACGCACAGTAACAAGGTGGGGGCAATTGGTATTGAAGCGGAGGCGCCAGCGATATTTCATCAGGTGCTGGGCGCTAAACTGCTGGCGTATCATCAGCCGGATGGCGTGAACTGCACCCATGATATTCATACTGATGCGGGCAAAGCGGCGATTATCGCGGCGGTGCTGGCCTGTGAAGCGGATGGCGCCGAAGTGATTGCGCTGGCCTGTACCGGTATGGCTACTACCGATGTGGCGGCGCTGGTGGCGCCGCATACCCGATTGCCGGTGATTAATCCGGTGATTGCCGCCGGTCAGGCGCTGGCCGCGTTGCAGATGCAGCCTGCCTGACGGCGCGGTTTAAACGTGCTGACCGCCATTCACATGAATTTCCGCACCATTGATATAGGACGCCCCCTGGGTACAGAGGAACCACACCAGCGAGGCGACCTCCTCAGGTTTTCCCAGACGCTGTAACGGCACGCTGCGATCGACAATCTCGGCGGTGCCCGGTGACAGAATTGATGTCTCGATCTCGCCCGGCGCAATGGCATTAACACGAATGCCCGCCGGGCCAAATTCATGCGCCATTTCACGGGTCAGGGCAGAGAGCGCGGCTTTGGAACTGGCATAGGCGGCGCTGGCAAACGGATGCACTTTACTGCCCGCGATCGAGGTAACGTTAATAATGTTGCCCTGGCAGGCTTTCAGTTCATCAAACAGGCCGCTGGCGAGGATCGCCGACGAGAACAGATTAACGTTAAACACCTTCATCCAGCTGGCGTAATCGGTGTCGCGAATGCCGAGGCGTCCACCTGCGGCATTTTTTGGCGAGATCCCGGCGTTATTGACCAGCGCATCCAGCCGTCCGCCAAGCAGGCTTTTAATCATCGGCAGGCTGCTGTGGATCTGATCGATATCTTCCAGATCAAGATGGATATGGTTCAGCAAACCTTCAGCCCACGGACACTCCTCCACCCAGCTCTGCCGTGACGCGGTATAGATTTTCCAGCCAGCGGCGTGAAAATGTTTTACCGTAGCATGCCCGATGCCACGACTGGCGCCGGTAAGAAGCAGGGTCTTTTTCTGCTGCTGCATAACTGAACCTCCATTGTGATTAGCTGCGCAGGCGTTCGCTGCGGCGGCGAAGAACTTCCATCACGATTAACAGTATCAGCGATGCGCCAATCATCAGACTGGCCGCGGCGGCGATGGTTGGATCGAGGTTTTCGCGGATACCGGCGAACATCTGAATCGGCAGTGTACGCTGGCGCGGACTGGCGAGAAACAGCGTCACCACCACTTCATCAAAGGATGCGGCAAAAGCGAACAGCGCGCCGGAAAATACGCCTGGCGCAATCAGCGGCAGGGTGATTTTACGAAACACCAGCAGCGGACTGGCACCGAGGTTTGCGGCGGCGCGTGACAGATTGGTGTCGTAGTTTTTCAGCACCGCAGTAACGGTGATCACCACAAACGGCACGCCAATCAGCGCATGGGCCAGCACCAGACCGGCATAGCTGTTCAGCAGTGACAGACGGGCAAAGAAGAAGAACATACCGACGGCGATAATCACCACTGGCGCAACCATCGGCGAAATAATTATCGCCATCACCAGCCCTTTACCGCGGAATTCGCCGCGCACCAGCCCCATCGACGCCAGCACCCCGAGTACGGTGGCCAGCAGGGTGGCGAGCGGGGCGATTAACAGACTGTTACCCAGCGCGCCCAGCCACTCCTGCGAGTGGAAAAAGGTCTGGTACCAGCGCAGGGAGAAGCCGCTTAACGGATAGCTGAGAAAGGAACCGGCATTAAACGACAGCGGTACGATCACCAGAATCGGTATGATAAGAAAAAGCAGAATTGCCGCGCCATAGAAATTAAAGGCATATTTCCACAGGCGTAACAGTTGCGAGCCATGTTGTTTCATTACGCTTCTCCGTGATTAATGACGCGCTGCTTCCGCAGAGGTTCGGGTGACGCGGATATAGACGATATACAGCAGGATAACGATAATCAGCAGCTGCGTGCCCAGTGCGGCGGCCATACCCCAGTTCATGGTGGTATTGGTAAAGAAGGCGACAAAGTAGCTGACCATCTGATCTTCCGGTCCGCCAAGCAGCGCCGGGGTGACGTAATAGCCAATCGCCATCATAAATACCAGCAGCGCCCCGGCAGTGACGCCCGCGTAAGTCTGCGGCACATAGACCCGCCAGAAGGCGCTAAACGGATGCGCGCCAAGGGAGACCGCTGCGCGCACATAGTTTGGCGAGATGCCTTTCATCACCGCATACAGCGGCAGCACGATAAACGGCAGCAGAATATGGGTCATTGAGATATAAACGCCAACACGGTTAAACACCAGCGCCAGCGGATGGTCGATAATCCCCAGCCACTGTAACGAACTGTTGATCAGGCCGCCGGACTGTAACAGTACGATCCAGCTGGCGGTACGCACAATCAGTGAGGTCCAGAACGGCAGCAGCACCATAATCATTAGCAGATTGGCGCGGCCCACCGGCTGCTTCGCTAACCAGTACGCCAGCGGATAACCGAGCGCCACGCAAAACAGCGTCACCACGGTCGCCATCCATAAGGTGCGCAGCAGCACATTAAAGTACAGCGCCTGATCGGCGGGCAGCTTTTCGATTTTGCCGCTGTCGACATCGACCTTGCGATCAAATACCGACAATAAATAGTAGGGCGTCACGCTGGCCGAAGCACGTTGCAGCGCCTGCCAGGTGCTGATCTTGCCCCAGTCGGGCAGGGCGGCGATTAATGTCTCTTTTACCGGCGCGCCATCTTTGGGCATTTTACGCGGGGTGGTGACAATCAGGCGGCGAAAGCGGCTGTCTTCATAACTCATGCGTTTGGCGACCGCCGCAATCTGCCCGCGCTCGCGCGCCGCGACCAGTTCGTTGCCGAGGGTGGCGAACAGCGCTTCGTCAGGCAGGCTGACGCCGTCCCATTTTTGCAGCGCCGCCACGCTGTTCGGTAGCGTGCTGGTCAGTTCCGGGTTTTGCACGCTCTTAATCAGAATCGAACCAATCGGGAATAAAAAGCAGACCACCACAAAAGCCAGTAACGGGGCGATAAGCCACAGTGAGCGGCGTGTTTTAGCGGCATCGACTTTGCGCAACCGCTGGTTCAGGGTCGGACCGTCGGTATCAGGGGCATTGTTGATGGCGTTGTCCATCACGGGATTCTGGCTCAATGGCTGGCTCCTTTACGGGTTAAATCGGCAGGATGCGGCCGGTGAAGGCCGCATCACAGGTTATTTCGCCGCCCAGGCGTTAAAACGTTGCTCCAGATCTTCACCGTGTTCAATCCAGAACTCGGTATTCACTTGCAAAGAGACGGCCAGGTTATCCGGCGCCGTCGGCAGGTTTTTCAGGATACTGGCATCAATCAGCGGCGTGGTGTTTTTATTGGTCGGACCGTAAGGAATGTTTTCAGCGAAAACTTTCTGATTTTCCGGCTTGTTAGCAAAGGCGATAAAGTCCTCAGCCAGTGCTTTATGTTTGCTGCCTTTAACAATCGCCCAGCTGTCGAGGTCATACAGGCTGTTATTCCACACCGCTTTAAAGTCATGTCCCTCTTTCTGCGCGGCGCTGATGCGGCCGTTATAGGCAGTGGTCATTACCACATCACCGGAAACCATCCACTGCAGCGGCTGCGCACCGGATTCCCACCACTGAATATTGGGTTTCAGCTGATCGAGTTTTTTAAACGCGCGCTCGACACCGGCCGGCGTCGCCAGCACTTTATAGATATCTTCACGTTTGACGCCGTCCGCCAGCAGGGCGATTTCCATGGTCAGCTTGGCGCTTTTACGCATTGCGCGTTTGCCCGGAAACTCTTTCACATTCCAGAAATCACTCCAGTCGGTTGGCGCTTTTTTCAGTTTCTGAGCATCGTAAGTCAGCACCGTTGACCAGAGGAAAATCCCGGCGCCACACTCACCGACGATGGTGCCCGGCACGAAATCATCTTTATTGCCCAGTTTGCTCCAGTCGAGGGTTTCGAACAGCCCTTCGTCACAGCCACGCACCAGCTCCGAGCTTTCCACTTCCACCACATCCCAGCCGACCTGACCGGTTTCCACCATGGCGCGGATACGCGCCATTTCACCGTTATATTCGCCTGGCTCAACGCTGCCTTTGCCGGTAGCGGCGAAAGGTTTATAAAAGGCTTTATCCTGAGCGTCCTTGTTCAGACCACCAAAAGAGACCACGGTCAGCGTTTCCGCCTGCGCGGCAAAGGCCATGGTGGTTAACACGGCGAGAGCGGCCAATTTCTTATGCATGCTGTGACTCCTCGGTATCCCGGTAATGGGTGAAAAATTCGATGGCCGAAAAACGGCGTGAAAATCAGATGTATGATGCATCATGTTTTTACATGGATTTTGTACTGCATTATTTGTGCCATAACGCATCCTGCGGCACACAGCCCTGCGTATGCGTTCAGCGGCGGCGATCCTGCACCAGCCTGGTGCGAAATCCCCGCCGCTGCGTGCTTAACTTTGCAGAATAGTGGTCAGGCGGCTCAGGCCTTCGCGGAACTGCGCATCGGGAATGGTCAGTGGATAGAGAAAACGAATCACATTGCCGTGGGTGCCGCAGGTCAGCAAAATCAAGCCAGCGGCCAGCGCGCGCTGCTGAACGCTGCGCGCGATATCCGCCGACGGTTTGCCGCTGGCCGGATCGTTAAACTCTACCGCCACCATCGAACCGCGGCCGCGCACATCGGCGACCGCCGGGTTATGGCAACCTTTGACGCTGGCGGTCAGTTCAGCGCCAAGTTGCAGCGCGCGTTCGCACAGCTGCTCTTCGGCAATCACATCCAGCACCGCGCAGGCGGCGGCTATCGCAATCGGGCTACCGGCGTAAGTGCCGCCGAGGCCGCCGGGCAGCGGCGCGTCCATCACTGCGGCGCGACCGGCAACGGCGGAGAGCGGAAAGCCGCCACCGAGGCTTTTCGCCATGGTGATCAAATCCGGTTTAACATCGTAGTAGTCACTGGCGAACATTTTACCGGTACGGGCAAAGCCGCTCTGGATTTCGTCGGCAATCAGCAGAATACCGTGCTGGTCGCAGAGTTCGCGCAGGGCAGTGACAAACTCTGCCGGAGCGATATTAAAGCCACCTTCACCCTGGATCGGTTCGTAGAGGATCGCCGCCACCTGTTGCGGGGCGATATCGCAATGGAAAATATCATCAAGGCTTTGCATCGCGTCGGCAACGCTGACACCCTGTTGCTGATTGGGATAACGGGCATGGAATACCGAAGCGGGGAACGGACCAAATCCGGTTTTATACGGCGTGACTTTGCCGGTTAGCGCCATGGTCAGCAGGGTACGGCCATGGAAGGCGCCGGTAAAGGTGATGACCCCCGGACGTCCGGTGGCGGCGCGGGCAATTTTCACCGCATTTTCTACCGCTTCGGCGCCGGTGGTGAAGAAGGTGGTTTTCGCTTTGCCAGCGATCGGCACGATGGTGTTCAGGCGCTCGGCCAGCGCAATATAATTTTCATACGGCAGGACCTGGAAAGCGGTATGGGTAAAGCACTCCAGCTGTTCACGTACGGCGGCCAGCACTTTTGGGTGACGGTGGCCGGTGTTCAGTACGGCAATACCGGCGGTGAAATCGATATACTCACGGCCATTCTGATCCCAGAGGGTGGCGTTTTCCGCTTTCGCGGTAAAGAAATCACACATCACGCCAACACCGCGGGGCGTGGCGTCGAGACGGCGTTGCTGAACTTCACTGATGCTCATAGGTTTACCTCACTCAGTTCCTGCTGCGGTTATTCCGCGTTGATTCCGTATGCTGCCCTTGCTTTTTAGCCTTCCGGCGGTTGTATTATCCAGAGCCAGTTTTAATTATTTCGAGGTACCAATTTGCGATCGTTACTTGGCGACCTGCTCGCCCACCGCTTAGGCAGGATGACCGTCGGTGCTCTCGGCAAGCGTTTGTACGACGCTTTACAGAGTGCGATTCAGGAGGGCGCGATTGCCCCCGGCGCGCGGCTGCCGGCCTCGCGCGATCTCGCTGCGGAGCTTTCCGTATCACGTAATACCGTGCTGGCGGCCTACGAACAGTTGCAGTCCGAGGGCTATCTGGCGACCCGCGCCGGAAGTGGTACCTTCGTCAGCGATCCGCTGCCCGATTTGTGCCCGACGCCGGAGGATGCGACAAAAAAACCATCCAGTACGCCATTCAGCCCGCTGCGACTCTCCAAACGCGGCAACACGCTGCTGAGCCGCAGCGGTGTCGGCCCGTTCCAGTGGGGCGCGTTTATGCCGGGGGTACCGGATGTCACCCATGTGCCGCATGATATCTGGCGCAAAATTCAGCTGCGTCTCAGCCGCCGGATGCCGTTTGCCTCACTGACCTACTCGCCGCACGGTGGCTGCCTTGAACTGCAACAGGCGCTGGCGGACTATCTGCGCGTGGTGCGCTCGGTGGTGTGTACGCCGGACCAGATTGTGATTACCGCCGGAACCCATCAGTCGCTGGATCTGCTGGCGAAGATGCTTTGCGACCCCGGCGATACGGCATGGATGGAAGAGCCAGGTTACTGGGGGATCCGCAATGTGCTGGCGGTAAACGGGGTGAAAATTATTCCCACCCCGGTTGATAACGGCGGCATGAATCCAACACCGCAGGATGACGGGCTACCGCCGCCACGCCTGATTTGCGTCACGCCCTCGCATCAGTATCCGCTGGGGGTGGTGATGAGTCTGGAACGCCGTCAGCGTCTGCTGAGTCTGGCGCGCGAGTGGGGCAGCTGGGTGGTGGAGGATGACTACGACAGTGAATTCCGCTTTGCCGATAGCCCGATTCCGGCGCTACAGGGGCTGGCGCCTGATGCACCGGTGATCTATCTCGGCACCTTCAGCAAAACCCTCTATCCCGGCATCCGTATCAGCTACATGGTGCTGCCGAAGCAGCTGGCGCCGCGGATGAAGATGGCGCACTCCGAGCTGTATCGTGGCGGCAATGGTCTGGTGCAGCTGACGCTGGCGGAGTTTATTCGCGAAGGACACTACGCCGCCCATGTGCGCCGCATGCGCCAGTTATACAGCAAGCGCCGCGCGGCGCTGGTGGCGGCGATTACCCGCGAGCTGGGGCCACAATTTCTGAATCTGCAGAACAACGCCGGGCTGCATCTGGTGCTGGTGTTGCCGGATACCATCGACGATGTGGCGGTCAGCGCCGAGCTGGAACAGGCTGGCGTACTGACGCGCGCACTGTCGGGATATTACATGTCCGGCGCTAAACGGCGTGGCCTGTTGCTGGGTTACGCCTGCGTTGACGAGGCGCAGATGGCGGAGACGTTTGCGCCGATTGCGCACTGTCTGAAGCGGCATTTGCATCGTGACGGGGCAACGGCGTGAGGGGATTGCCGCGCAACGGGGATTGCCTGATTCTGTTCGCGGCATAACACGGCCGCCTGATGGGGTATTTTAAAAAGACAATAGAAAACAACAGCCTGAAGCGATATTCCTCAGGCTTTTTTTTCGCATTTTTTGTCAAATGCTACTTGTTTCGGCAAATTTTCGGTGGTAATCCTAAAAAAAGACCCGCCACCGGAAAGTTCGCATTAGCCGGATGATGCAGGAATCATGCCGGATTAATTGCCAACGCATTTGAGAAGAGAGCGCGATGAGAACATTTGTCAGTTTCCGCAATATCAAAAAGAGCTACGACGGCGATAAGCTGGTGGTTCGTAATCTCAATCTGGATGTGGAAGAGGGAGAATTCCTTACTCTGCTTGGCCCCTCCGGCTCCGGGAAAACCACCAGTCTGATGATGCTGGCCGGGTTTGAAACCCCCACCGACGGCGAGATTTTGCTGCGCGACCAGCCACTGCACACTCTGCCGCCGCATCAGCGCGATATCGGCATGGTGTTTCAGAATTACGCGCTGTTTCCGCATATGACCGTGGCGCAAAATCTGGCGTTTCCGCTGAATATTCGCCGCATGAATAAATCCGATGCGCAGGAGCGGGTAAAACGCGTGCTGGATATGGTGAAACTGACCGATCTGGCAGACCGCTATCCGGCGCAGATGTCAGGCGGCCAGCAGCAGCGTGTGGCGCTGGCGCGTGCGCTGGTGTTTGAGCCGAAACTGGTGCTGATGGATGAACCTCTGGGAGCGCTGGATAAGCAGTTACGTGAACATATGCAGATGGAAATCAAACAGTTGCATGAGATGCTAAATCTGACGGTGGTCTATGTCACCCATGATCAGAGCGAGGCGATGACCATGTCGAATCGCGTGGCGGTGTTTAATGACGGCATGATCCAGCAAATGGACAGCCCGAGCAAACTGTATGAAGAGCCAAATAACGCCTTTGTGGCGCAGTTTATCGGCGAAAATAACACACTGCTGGCGACGCAGGCGGGGATTAGCGGTGATTATTATCAGGTGAAACTGGATGACGGAACGCAGCTGAATGCGCTGAAAGTGCGTCCCAGTTCACCGGGTAAAAAGATCCAGCTCAGTATCCGTCCGGAGCGGGTGAATGTGAATGCGCCGGAAACGGGCGATCAGCAAATTCGCGCGCGGATTCAGCAGTTTATCTATCTCGGTGACCATGTACGCATGCTGACTGAAGTCGCCGGGCAGGGCAATTTTATGGTGAAACTGACGCCGGCGAAAATTGATCCGCGCTGGCGTCCAGGTGATGAAGTGCTGCTCTCCTGGCAGCCGCACCATCTGCGTGCGCTGGATGTGATGATTCAGTAAGCGTTTCGCTCGGGCGGCGAGAACGCCGCCCCTACAGATGGGGGGAATCTTTTCCTGGGACGGCGTTTGCGCCTCCTGTTGTTGCTTCTGTCGCCTGATAACTGGCTTCCATCGCATCAAGCGCGGCTTTATTATCCTGCCCCCACTGATACATCAGTTCGATCGGTTCGGCAAAAGTACGTCCCAGCGCGGTTAATTCATATTCCACTTTCGGTGGCACCACATTAAACACATTGCGCGTCACCAGGCCGCGGCGTTCAACTTCGCGTAATGACTGCACCAGCATCTTCTTCGAAATGCCATCAAGGCTGCGCTGTAGCTCGCCGGTGCGGCATTTGCCGCCAGGCCAGTGATAGAGCGCATGGATCACCATAGAGGTCCATTTTACCGAGAACAATTCCATTAAGCGGCGCGGCTCTGAGTCCGCATAAAACATCATTTTGCCGTTCACCATTACAGGCATATGGTCACCATTTGGTATCTATGTCCCAAAAGGGTAACTACTACCAATAGTGACGCCAGTTGTCTATAGTGCCTCCCCGCAAATTTTACTGACCCGGATTGCCCTATGAAAATTAAAGGCCTTGTCGCCAGCGCCGCTCATCTGCCCCTTGCTACCGCCACGCTGGATGCGCGTGATATGCAACCTGATGATATCTGCATTGATATCCTTTATTGCGGCGTCTGCCATTCCGATCTGCATATGGCGCGCAATGAGTGGGGCGTCAGCAACTATCCGATGCTGCCTGGCCATGAAATTGTTGGCCGCGTGCTGGAAAGCGGTCATAACGTCACGGGTTTTAAACCGGGCGACCTGGTGGGCGTCGGCGTGATGGTTGATTCCTGCGGTCACTGCGCAGCCTGCGCCAGCGCCGAAGAGCAGTACTGCGAATCCGGTTTTACCGCCACCTACAATGGCAAAGATAAGTACACCGGCGGCACAACTTATGGCGGCTATGCGCAGAGCATGGTGGTCGACAGTAAGTTTGTGGTGTCTGTGCCGGAGAACCTCGAACTGAGTGGCGTAGCACCGCTGTTATGCGCTGGAGTCACCGTCTGGTCGCCATTGCGTCACTGGAATGTGAAGGCCGGAGATAAAGTTGGCGTTGTTGGCCTCGGCGGTCTCGGCCATATGGCGGTGAAACTGGCCAGCGCGCTGGGGGCGGAAGTGACGCTGTTTACCACCTCCGCACACAAGGGTGAGGATGCCCGACGCCTTGGCGCGACATCGGTGGTGGTGTCGACCGATGCACAGCAGATGGCGGATGCGGCTAATCATCTCGATCTGATTCTTGACTGTGTTGCTGCGCCGCACGATCTTGATGCTTATCTGCGCACGCTGAAAACCAATGGCCATCTGGTGCTGGTGGGGATCCCGGATAGCCGTCATCCGGCGCCGGATGTGACGCCAATGGTGTTCCGCCGTCTGAGTATTAGCGGCACCTCAATTGGCAGTATTGGTGAAACCCAGGAGGTGCTGGATTTTTGTGGTCAGCACAATATCACCGCCGATATTGAGTTAATTACCGGCGAACAGATTGAAACGGCGTTTGCCCGCATGCTGAAAAGCGACGTGAAATATCGCTTTGTGATCGATATTAAAAACAGCGCCTGGTAACTGTCATGCCGCCGGGGGCCATCCCCCGGCGGCGGCTGAACATTACTTTATTTCAATGGCATAGTCGCTGACCGGAGTGATTTTCTTGATCAGCTTATGATCAAACAGAAATTGCTCATACGCCTGGTAACGTGCGCTATCCAGCTGCGCCGGATCGCGGGCAAACAGCGGCAGCGTTTTTTGCCATGCACGGCGGTTCAGCTCGGTATTCAGCTCCGGATGGCTGCTGGCGAAGCTGCTCCAGGTCTGCTCAGGGTGGGCCTGTAAATAGCGGGCGCCTTTCTGCAGCGCAGCGAGGAACTTCTTAATTTTCGGCTGATTAACCTCGGCTTTGTTGGCGACAATAATCAGCTCGTCATAAGCCGGTACGCCATAATCCTCGACATTAAGCACCACCGGTTTTTTGCCTTGTAACTCCAGTTCCAGCGCTTCAATATTGCGATAGCCGCCAATAATCGCATCGACCTGGCCCGCCAGCAGCGCGCTGGTAAGCTGGAAATTAACGTTAATCATTTTCACATCGCCGGTGCTGAGCTTTTGCTGGCGCAGCATGGCGCTCAGCGTCGCCTCCTCAATGCCACTGACCGAATAACCGATTTTCTTGCCGCGCAGATCGGCTGGCGACGTGATGTTTTTATCCAGCGTCATCACTGTATTCAGCGGTGAGTTAATCAGGGTGCCGACGCGCATCAGCGGTAGTCCCTGATCGGCGAAAAAGTGCAGCTGCGGCTGATAAGTGATGGCAAGATCCGCCTTGCCAGCGGCGACAAGGCGGGGTGGCAGCGCCGGATCGGACGGCGGCACGATTTTGACCTCCAGCCCTTCCTGTTTAAAAGCGCCGATCTGTTCGGCCACCATAATTGGCGCATGATCGGGATTAATATACCAGTCGAGCATCAGGGTGATTTTATCGGCAGCACTGGCCTGAGCGGCAAACAGCGCGGCGAGCGTCAGTGCGGGCAGGGATTTCGGTATCATGGTTTTGACCTTTTTATTTTACGAATGTGAGCGGGCTTCTGGCGTCCAGTTAATCAGGCGGCGCAGCAGGACATCGACGGTTTTCCACAGCAACAGGGTCATCAGCACCAGGATA
This sequence comes from Winslowiella toletana, assembly GCF_017875465.1. Lineage (NCBI taxonomy): Bacteria > Pseudomonadati > Pseudomonadota > Gammaproteobacteria > Enterobacterales > Erwiniaceae > Winslowiella > Winslowiella toletana. The sequence goes on along the minus strand of NZ_JAGGMQ010000001.1, from coordinate 456,028 downwards.
AACAGCGCGGCAAAGCAGAGATCGGTTTGCATACGGGCGTTAGCGTTCAGCATCAGATAGCCCAGACCTTCCGCTGAGCCGACCCATTCACCGATAATCGCGCCAATCGGGGCGACAGCGGCGGCCATGCGTAATCCGGAGCCAAATGCCGGCAGCGCCGCCATCAGCCGCACATGACGCAGTTGCGCCCACGGCGATGCGCCCATGGTGCGCGCCAGATCGAGGTAGTCGTGACTGACGCGCCGCAGTCCGTCGAAAAAGCTGGATGCCACCGGAAAGAAAATCACCAGTACCGCCATCGCCACTTTGGCGCTGATGCCGAAGCCAAACCACAGCACCAGCAGCGGCGCCAGCGCAAATACCGGGATCGCCTGACTGGTGACCACCACCGGCATCAGCCAGCGTTGCAGCCGGGGAGAGTAGATCATCGCCAGCGCCAGCAGTGCGCCAAGCAGCACGCCCAATAGCAGGCCGCTAAGCATCTCGCTGGCGGTGATCAGGCTGTGCCAGGCCAGCACCGATCGGCTATGCCATAACGCTTCCGCTACCGCCAGCGGCGTGGGCAGCAGAAATGCCGGAATACCGCTAAGGGTGAGCAGCCACCACAGCAATACAAAACCAGCGAATACCGTCAGCCCCTTCATCCTGCTGCCCTTATCAGTTGCTGTAACAGCTCTCCCTGGCTATGCAGCAGGTGCTGATCGTCTGGCGCGCGCGGCGGCTGACCGGCAATGGTCAGGCTATCGGTAATCTGCGCCGGCTGGCCGCTAAGCACCAGCAGACGATGGCTGAGGCGACAGGCTTCCAGCGGATCGTGAGTAATCAGCAGCACGGTATGGCTGGCCAGCAGCTCTGCCGCCAGCTCCTGGATCATCGCGCGGGTAATGGCATCAAGCGCCGAGAAGGGTTCATCCATTAACACCACTGGCTGGCGTTCATAAAGGGTGCGCGCAATCGCGGCGCGCTGGCGCATGCCGCCAGAGAGTGTCGCCGGACGCGCATTGCCCTGGCCGCTTAGCCCGACGCGCTCCAGCAGATGCAGTGCCCAGGCGCGGTCGGCTTTCTCGCCGCGCAGGCGCGCGCCAAGGGTGATGTTGTCCAGCACCGTCAGCCACGGATACAGCAGATCATTTTGCCCCATCCACGCGATGCGTCCGGCAATCGGCAGACCGTCGCTGCCGACAACCCGGCCTGCGTTCTGCCGCGTCAGCCCGGCGATAATTCTCAGCAAACTGCTTTTACCCACGCCGCTGGCGCCAAGCAGGGCAACAAAACTGCCGCCTTCGATGCTGAAATTAAGCCGTTCGTACAGGGTGTGGCGGCCATAACGCAGGGCTAAATCTTCGACCAGAATGCCGGGGGGTGAGAAGCTGCTCATTGCGCATTTAATCCCATCTGCCAGAATGCCGCTTCCAGCCGGGTGGCGGTGGTAAAGATTGCCGCCAGCGCATCAAACCGGCTCTCAGCCCCACGCTGATCACCGACCTGTTCCAGCAGATCGATGGCCGCCTGCACACCATGCAGATAGTGCGCGTCGCCATAATTATTTATCCATGGAGCATAGGGATTGCCGTCAATCACCGTTGCCGGATTGCTGAGCAGACGCAGGCCAATTTCCGCATAGCCCGCGACACAGGGCAGCAGTGCCGCCAGCAGATCGAGCGCATCGCCGGACTGGCCAATATCCAGCACATAACGCGTGTAGTTAATCGTCTCCATCGCTTCGGCTTCACTGGCCATCTCTGATTCGCTCAGTCCCCAGTTAGCGCAATAACCGACATGCAGCGGCAGCTCCGCGACTATTGCCTGCAGTGAGCTGGCGGCGGCGCGAATCTCTGGCAGGGTGCGCATTTTGTACACCAGCAGGGCGTAAGCACGGGCGAAATGGATCAGGAACAGATAATCCTGCGTCAGATAGCGGCGAAAAGCGCTTTCCGCCAGCGTTCCGGCCCCCAGCTGCTGGATAAAGGGGTGATGGATATAGGCCTGCCAGTCGGCGCCAGCCTGCAGACGTAAACGTCCGTAGAGACCCTGGTCGAAATCAATGCTCGTCACAGGGCGCCTCGCGGAATAACCGGCAAGGATGCAGCGGAATGTTTAACGTTGATGCTTAACATGCGACCTCCAAAATAGTACGTGGAGATCCGGGTGCGATAAGGTGAATGGCAAATGCAGACTACCAGCCCGTCCCTTCGCTGGCATGACCCAGATCAGGTTCAAAGGGTCCGGCTTACGCCATCTCAGCCCATTACAGGACACCCCTCGGAGCAGATATTTATACGGTATTCATTTTTTGATTTCAATGGCTGCGGGGGGCGCCGCGCGGAACGACAGTCGATTTTCATCGCAAGCGATATTGTAACTTGTTGGTGTAACATAATGAAAATTATAGTAAAAATAATAGAAAGCGCATCCGTGATGGGGTGATAATTGCGCAACTTAAGACAGCTATGGAGAGAACCCATGACAGGGAGTGTTGCGCTAAGAGAGGAGAAGTTTCTTTTTTCATGGCAATTTCATCGGTATGACCGGGAGATGGAGAGACTCGCGAAATTCATTAAAGAATCGTGCCATAACCGGCCAGTAATCTTAAAGATCACTGTTTACGCGCATAATGGCGGATATATCACTGTTATGAAAAAATTCATAACAGCAGTAGAAATGGCGAATGAAAAAAATATAAAAGTCGAACTGATTTTTAGTGGCTTTGCTATTAGTGCTGCGGCTTATTTATTTAGTTATTTTAACTATCATCGAGCCCTGTCTAACGTCAGAGTGTCGGCAGGTTCTAACCTTTGTGTCGTATATCATAAACCGCGATTGATCGATCCAGCTACCAGCGAGATTGTTTTATTTGCGACTGACGTCCGAGATCCTGCAAACCCTCGTGTGGATGAAAAAGTGATATTGGATTTAACTGCTGATTTTGACAAGGTTTTCAGCTCAATGTGTAAGTTTCTGGCGCGCACCGGAAGGTCGCTTGCTCCTCATCTGCTGAATGCCTATAATTTGAATGGTGATGTTGCAATTCCCTTTTTACGGGGTGAGCAAAAAAAATACGAGGTTAATTATGATTCCGCTAACTAATAAAGATATCCAGGAAGGTCGTCGTATTCGCGCGCAAATGATGGTATCGGGAGAAATGCCAGATCCCGGCACCTCAGTAGATATGAAATTACTAAAAGAATTAGAAGCCTTACAAAACAGACGCTGTGGAAAGCAGCGCAGAAGGCTGATTGCGGTATGACGTTGTTATTGCCGCCTTGCGCTCCTGCTGATATGCCGCAAGGCAGCAAATAGCCGCAGATTTAGCCTGATCACTCTTCCTGCCGTTTAATGCCTTCCGCCATAAACATCAGAATCAGCGACATTGAGACCGCACCGGGATCAAGATGGCCGATAGCGCGTTCGCCAAGGGCTCTGGCGCGGCCAAATTTCGCCACCATCTGGCGCGTCTGTTCGCTGCCCGATCTCGCCGCCTGCGCGATTTTCGGCAGTGCATCGTACAAAGGTTCGGATATCAGCAACTGCGCCGCGTCGGCCGCCGCCACCAGTGCATCGACCATGGTTTTATCCCCGGGTCTGGCGCCGCCGCGCTGGCTTACCGCCTCCAGACCGCTACGGAGAAAACGCGCCAGCAGCGGTGTTGTCAGAACCTGTTCACCGCTCAGGCTTTTACCGCCTGCCCGAAACAGGGTGCCAAAAATCGCCCCCGATGCACCACCCATACTCGACATCAGCTTGCTGCCGATATCGGTTAACAGGATGCCGATATCATCACCCGGTTCCTGCGTCAGCAATATTTCCACCGCGCTAAAACCACGCTGCATACCCGTGCCATGGTCGCCATCGCCAGTCGCCCTGTCCAGATCTGTCAGTTGCGCTTCGCTGGCTATCATATGGCGGGCAACAAAGTGCATCAGGCGCGACAGCTCACTGGCGTTCATGGTTTTCTCCAGGCAAAACTATGGCAGGGCGCGTCATACAGCGCTTTCAGCTGTTTATCCAGCCGGAAAAAAGTCAGCGAATAGCCGGACATCTCTTGCGAGGTGCAGTAGCTGCCAATAAGCGTGTCGTGGATAGTGATAGCGCGCTGCGCCAGCAGCTGATGGACTTTACGACTGGCGATCAGCAGTTCGCTGAAAGTGGCTGCGCCGAGATTATTGATTAGCAGGCAAATTTCATCACCGGCTGCCAGTGCCTGATCCGCGCAGAGGCTTTCCACCAGCTCGCTGACCAGCTGATCGGCGGGGATCATTTTCTGACGGCGTACACCCGGCTCGCCGTGAACGCCGATACCCAGCTCAAACTCATCGTCCGCAAGGGTAAAAGTAAACTCGCCGGTTTGCGGCAGCGAGCAGGGCGATAACGCCACGCCAATGCTGCGGCTGTGCTGACGGGCTTTATCGGCCAGCCGCCAGACCTCATCCAGCTGCAGGCCCTGACGCGCGGCGGCACCGGCAATTTTCAGCACCATCATATCCCCGGCCACGCCGCGCCGGTCTTGCTGGCGATCGGCGGGAGCCGAGGCGATATCATCATTGACCCGCACGCTGCGGCTGGCAATGCCCTCTTCCTCAAGCAGTTCGGCGGCAATCGCAAAGTTCATATTGTCACCGGCATAATTGCCGTAGATAAACAGCACCCCTTTACCGGGACGCGCATGCTTTACCGTCGTCATAATCGCGTCAGGCGGCGGAGAAGTGAAAATCTCACCCTGCACTGCGGCATCCGCCAGCCCGTCGCCGACATAGCCAGCGAACATCGGTTCATGCCCGCTGCCGCCACCGGTCACTATCAGCACCTGCGCATCGGGTAAATCGCTGCGCACCACCGCGCTGACGCCGGTGACGGGCTGGATATTGCCATGGCAGGCGGCAATCAGACCGTCAAGCTGTTGCTGGCAAACATCGGCGGGATGATTCAGTAATTTTTTAGCTTTTCGCATTATCGGCTCCCGCTGCCTGCTTATGGAACTGCTGGTCGTAATAGTCGATCCGCGCCACTTTTGCTGCCGAACCGCCCGCTTCGAACTCAGACGCCAGCCACGAGGTGAGGATGCTTTTTGCCAGTTCCGGGCCGATTACCCGCGCGCCGAGCGTAATGATCTGCGCATCGTTGCTTTTGCGCGCCCGTTCGGCAGAGTAATTGTCGTGGCACAGCGCGGCGCGGATACCCGGTACTTTATTCGCGGAGATCGACATGCCGATGCCGGTGCCGCATAACAGAATGCCGCGCTGATGCGCGCCATTAACAATCTGCTGCGCCAGATAAACGGCAATATCCGGATATAAATTACCCGTATCGCTATAATCTGTGACTTCCACGCCTTTATTACGCAGGAATGTCAGCAGGGTATCTTTTAATTCTGTTGCGGCATCATCGCTGCCAATCGCAATAGACGACATGTTTCCTCCAGCAGGTTAACTCGTCGCGCGAGTGTGAAGTTTATATGTAATTTACCGTAGTGAAAATTTGAGTAGCCTCGCATAAAACAGCGATTTATCGCGGTAATTAAACGTTCTGATAGCTGACTCGCATTATCCGCTGCCAAAAAAGAAGTATTAATCTTTATCTGAAGCTAATTCGCTACCGCAGTAATAAACGGCATTATTTAATTAAGAGGTCAGCCATGAACGTTTTTTATCAACAGGCGCTGCGCGAACTGGCCGTGGTGCTGGAAAATTTAAATGAAAATACCGTGCAGCAGGGGCTGGATCTGATTCAACACGCGCGGCGCATCAGCCTGTATGGCGTGGGTCGTGAAGGGTTGCAGATTAAGGGATTTGCCATGCGTCTTTATCACCTGGGACTACGCGCGTCAGTGGTGGGCGAAATGACCACGCCGCCGCTGGCGCAGGGCGACTTGCTGATTGTGTCGGCCGGGCCGGGCTGGTTTTCTACGGTCGATGCGCTGTTAAACACCGCCCGTCAGGCCGGGGCGGCGACGCTGTGTATCACCGCTCAGCCTGCGGGAGTCAGTGCATTAAAAGCCGACCGGATTATTACGCTGCCCGCGCAAACCATGGCCGACGCAGAAGATACTGCGGGGTCGGTATTGCCGTTAGGCTCGTTATATGAGGGCGCGTTATTTCTGCTGTTTGAGAATATTATTGTGCAGTTACAACAAGCGCTGGCGATTTCCGCAGCGGTGATGTCCGCTAATCATACCAATCTGGAGTGAACATATTAATAAGCTGTTTATTAACCGAGGCGACAGGTTTGGGCGATAGTTATGTGAGCCTGCACGCAGATTAAATCCGGCTAAAGTGCGAAAACAAAACTAAGAGATAAAGATAGTTATTATTTAAACATAGTCGCTGTCAGCGATGCTGGTTCTCTCTGTTAATAACTGGTCCTGCAATCTCCCGTGCGAAATACCGGGTTAATATGGAGTGAATGATGAATAAAATAACTCTGGGTATTATGACCGCCGCCGCTCTGATATTACCGCTTGTTGCTTCTGCACAGGACGAGCAGCCCGGTCTGCAAAAAAAAGATAGCTACCGTTTTGTTATTGTTCCCAAAGTTGTCCATCCGTGGTTTGACAAGGTTAACAACGGCGCCAGACAGGCGGCGGCAGTGATTAAAGCGCAGACCGGCTCTGACGTGCAGATTGTCTACAGTGCGCCGCAGCAGGCTGATGTGGTGATCCAGAATCAGATTCTGGAAAGCTCGATCGCCACCCGCCCTGATGGCATCGCCATCGATCTGCTGGATGAGAAGGGCAACCGGGCTTCGCTGGAGGAAGCGGTCAGTCAGAAGATCCCGGTGACGATTTTTGACTCGGTGCCACCTGCTGATATGAATCTGACCAGCATCGGCAATGACTTTTGTGAGCAGGCGCAAATCGCCTCACGACGGCTGGTCGAACTGTTAAAAGGGCAGGGCGAAGTGGCGATTATGATGGGCGTCCCCAGCGCGCCTAACCATGCGATTCGCGCCAAATGCCATCAGGAAACCTTTGCCCGCTCACCCGGGATTAAAGTGGTCGCCACCGGCATTGATAACGACGATATTGAAACCGCGCAAAAACAGGCTGCCGCTATTATGCAGGCCCATCCCAATCTTAAGGGCTGGGTGGCTTGCGATGCGGCAGGTCCTATCGGTATCGGCCAGGCGATTAAAGAGGCCAATAAAGCCAATAAGGTGATTATGGTCGGTCTGGACAATTTGCCGGAAATGCTCCAGCTGATCCGCGACGGCGTTGCCGACAGCTCCTCGTCGACCAAACCGGAAATGCAGGGTTACTGGGCGGTGATGGCGATGTGGCAGCAGGCGATGGGGATCCCCACGCCGAAATATATCGATACCGGCATTGCGATTATCAATCAGCGCAATGTCGGGAAATAATCGCGCTGCCCAGGAGAGCACAGCATGGCTATCCTCGAAGTTGAAAACCTCGGCCGTGATTTTCCGGGCGTTACGGCGCTGAATAACGTGAGTCTGAGTTTTGAATCCGGTCGGGTGCATATTCTTGCTGGCGAGAATGGCGCCGGGAAATCGACGCTGGTAAAGCTGCTGACCGGCACTTATGCCCCAGACCGTGGCGTTATCAGGATTGACGGCGAGGATCCGCTGGCAAATCGCGCGCTGTTTAACGCGGTAGCTTATGTTCCGCAGGAGCTGAGTCTGTTTCCCCATATGAGCGTGGCGGAGAATCTGTTTATCCCCTATGCCCGCTCGGGGTTCAGCGGCCGCTATATCAACTTTGCGGCGATTAACCGTGCGGCGCAGTTGTACCTCGATAAATTCTCGATCGAGGCGCGGGCGGAGGAGCTGGTGCGCAATATCTCGATCTCCGATCAGCAGCTGCTGCAAATCGCCCGCGCCTCCACCAGTAAGCAGATGAAGGTGTTAATCCTTGATGAACCGACTTCTTCGCTCACCCGTACCGAAGTTGAGCGGGTATTCCGCGTTATCGCGGATTTTAAAGCGCGTCATCTCGCCATACTGTTTATCTCACATAAGCTGGATGAGCTGTTTGCCATTGGTGACGATTACACCGTGCTGCGAAATGGTGAAATTATCGAAAGCGGCCAGATCAACCAGACCAGCGAAGCCGGACTGATTAAAGCGATGTCCGGCGCGGATATGAAAATCAACGCGCATTTTCGCCCGATTTCGCCGCCGCAGCCGGATCAGAAGGAAACCATTATTCACGTGGAGCAGCTTAGCGGTCGGCGGTTTAACGCTGTCTCCTTTACGCTGAAACGCGGGGAAATTCTGGGGTTCGCCGGACTGGTAGGCGCCGGACGCAGTGAAGTGATGCAGACCCTGTTTGGTTATCTGCCTGCCAGCGGCGGCCGTGTGATGGTGAAGGGCCAGCCATGGAAGCTGGGCAGCCCGCCTTTTTCGGTGAAAAACGGCATGCTTTATCTGTCGGAAGAGCGCAAGCTCCACGGCATTTTGCCGCTGCTGAGCGTACGGGAAAATATCGGTATTGCGGTGATTAAACAGACCCTGTCATGGTCAGGAATTGCCGCCGGGAAAGAGAAGTCACTGGTGAGGAAAATAATTAAAGCCTACGACGTGAAAACCTCCAATATCGAAACCCGCATTACTTATCTCTCCGGCGGTAACCAGCAAAAAACCATTATCGGACGTGCAATGGCCACCCGACCGGAGGTGCTGATTTTTGATGAGCCGACCAAAGGCATCGATGTGATGACCAAAGTGGAAATCTACAAAATCATGCGCTTACTGTGCGAAAACGGCGTCGGGATTATTCTGGTGTCATCGGAGCTGGAGGAGTTATATAAATGCGCCAACCGCATTATCACCATGCATAACGGCGCGATTACCGGTGATTTTCCCACCGCCACTACTGATACCGAAACGCTGGTCAGGGCGATTTTTGCACCGGAGAATGAGTATGCCGCGTAGCCGTCTGGCCATTCTGGCGACAAATCCGCTGGCCGGAGTGCTGGTGGCGCTGGTGATTATTTTTATCCTGTCATCATTCGCCTCACCTTATTTTCTCTCGCCTTACAATATGTCGGTAGTGGCGCGAACCCTTGCGTTTATCGGGCTGATTACCGTCGGGCAATCGATGCTGCTGATTCTCGGCGAGCTGGATCTCTCTCTCGGCATGACTGGCGGCTTATGCGGCGTTACTGCGGGGATACTGATGGTGAATAGCGGTATTCATCCCGCTATCGCTTGTCTGATGGCGCTGGGGCTTGGCGCTGCGCTTGGTCTGATTAATGGCCTGCTGGTGACCAGACTGCGGCTGCATTCGCTGGTGCTGACCATCGGAACCGCCGGGATTTTCGGCGGCGCCAATCTGGTGCTGACCCGCGGTGTTGCCATCACCGGTATTCCGTCCAGCCTGCAGTATTTTGGCCGCGGCGATATTCTGAGCCTGCCGGTGCCCTTTGTTATCATGCTGGTGGTGCTGGCGATGGCCAGCTTTATCACCCTCAGGACACCGTTCGGACGCTATATGTATGCCATTGGCAATAATGCGGCGGCGGCGCGGATGCTGGGAATCAAGGTCGACCGGGTGCGGATACTGGTGTTCACCTGCGCCGGTTTCCTCGCTGCGCTGGCCGGTATTCTGATGGTGGCGCGCCTTGGCACCGCTCAGCCCTCGATCGGTGAAAGCTGGGTGCTGCCGCCGATTGCTGCTTCGGTGATTGGCGGCGTCGCCACCACTGGCGGCGTCGGATCACCGTTTGGCGCGATTATCGGCGCGACCATTATCGGCATTATCGAAAATATTATTGTGCTGTTCGGCGTCTCGCCGTACTGGCAGGGTATTGTCAGCGGTGTGCTGGTGGTGGTCGCCATTTCTTTCGACGCCATTTCGCGGCGTTATATCCGTAAAGAAGAGTGATACGCCGTCGCGGCGTGCATATGTGCGGAGGTAAAGATGAAACTCGGATTAAATCTCTCATTTGCCATCAAACGCTGGCTGGGCGGCGAGCAGCTGGCAAAAGTGGTCAGTCAGGATCTGCAGATCGATCGTGTGCAGTTTACCTGGGATTTAGTCGATCCCTGGTGGCCAGCATCCGAGCGTAACGCGGTTGCGCGCGAATATGCCGATGCCTTTCGCGCCGCCGGTATCACCGTCGAGAGCACCTTCGGCGGGCTGGCTTCCTACTGTTACAACCATTTCCTCGCGCCCAGCGCCACTCTGCGTAATCTCGGCAAGGAGCATCTCAGACGCGCGATTGATATGACCGCCGAGATGGAGGTGGCAGCGACGGGAATGCCGCTGGGTTCGTATTCGGCGCAGGACGCGCAGGATCCGGTGCGACGCGAGGAGATTTATCAGCGGGCGCTGCTATCGCTGGTGGATGTCGCCCGCTATGCGAAAATTCGTGGTCTGTCGACCCTGCTGATTGAGCCGGTGCCGCTTGCTACTGAGTTCCCGTCGTCTGCGGAGGATGCGTTGCGTCTGATGACCGATCTGGACGGCGAAACCGATATCCCGGTGCGACTGCTGGTGGACTGGGGCCATGCGCTGTTTACCCCGCTGTTCGGCGAGCACGCCAATATGGAGCACTGGATAGCGCAGTGTGGCGACTATATCGCCGCTTATCATATCCAGCAAACCGATGGTCTGCTCGATCGCCACTGGAGTTTTACCCAGCCGGGGATTGTCACCCCGCAACGACTGAGCGCATTCTGGCGCGATAACCAGTTAACCGATCAGACATACCTGCTGGAGATGATCTACCCGTTTGAGCAGACCGATGAGTTTGTGCTGCAGGATATGCAGCAGGGGATTCAGCTACTGAAGAGTGCGGCCTGACAGCGCCTGCTTAGCCGCGGCGCAGCTAAGCAGGCGAGAGCATCAGCCTGACACCACCGCCGCCAGCGCGCGGATATCATTGCCGCTCGGCGTCTGATAAATACGCAGACCAAATTCTTCAATTACCGCAAAGATATGATCGAAAATATCCGCCTGGATAGCTTCATACTCCAGCCATACCACGGTGTTAGTAAAAGCATAAATCTCCAGCGGTAAACCTTCGGCCGCAGGCGCCAGCTGGCGCACCATCAGTGTCATATCCTGACGAATTTGCGGATGATTACGCAGATACTCCGCCAGGTAGGCGCGGAAAGTGCCGATATTGGTCATATTGCGCCGGTTAAGCACCGACGGCGTGGCGGCATTCTCCTGATTCCAGGCGCTGATCTCCTGCTGGCGCGCCGCCATATAGGGTTGCAACAGGCGCGCCTGAATAAGGCGCTCCTGCGCTTCATCCGTGAGGAAATGGATGCTGGTGGTATCAATATTAATACTGCGCTTAATGCGTCGTCCGCCAGAGTCAGTCATTCCGCGCCAGTTTTTAAACGCATCGGACACCAGCGCATAGGTGGGAAGGGTGGTAATGGTATTGTCCCAGTTACGTACTTTTACCGTGGTCAGGCCAATATCCGTCACCGCGCCGTCGGCGCCATATTTTGGCATCTCCAGCCAGTCGCCCAGTTTCAGCATACTGTTGGCGGAAAGCTGGATGCCAGCCACCAGACCCAGAATAGGATCTTTAAATACCAGCATCAGCACCGCGGCCATGGCGCCAAGTCCGCTGATCAGAATGGCAGGCGATTTACCGATAAGCAGCGAAATCATCATAATGGCAATCACAATGGCGCTGATCAGTTTGACACTCTGGAAAATCCCTTTTAGCGGTAACTGTGAAGCCACTGCGAACTTCGCCGAAAGCTCGTACACCACATCCAGCAGCGAGAAGAATGACATCAGTGCGTAGAGCATTACCCACAGCTGGGCGCAGGTGGTCAGTATCGCCGCCGCATCGCTGCCTTTCTGCAACCAGAGTACCGCCTGCACATTGACGATAATTCCCTGCAACACAAAAGCCAGCCGCTGGAACAGTTTATGCTGCGTGATAATCTGCAGAGTCAGACGCGCGCTGGCGCGGGCGCGCTTTTCAAACGTACGCAGGACGATGCGGTGCAGAATGAAATGGACGACAACTGCCGTCAGCAAGATGATGGCGAAAATCACCATTAATGATGTGGGATGGTCCGGCTCAATGCCAAACTGTCTGAGGATGGAAATCAATTCCTGCATAACAACTCCTTAAGAAACAAGGGAGCATCATGCCTTGTGGTGTTTCTTACTGCAACCGCACGGGGGAATGAGCAAAAGCAAAAATCCCGCTTAAGTTGCCATAAGCGGGCTTCATATTTCAGCCTGTAATGCTTTCCAGAGTGACCGATGCCCCACCGCAAACAATGACCAGTACATTATCAGCAGGGTTAAACCTGATTTTTTTGTCGTACAAGACAGAAAGCGACACACCGCATGCCGGTTCAGTGAGCACGCGGTGGTCATTAAGAAATTTTCGGCAGGCACTCAGCGCTTCCGTGTCAGACACCAGCATACTTTTGACATCCAGTTTGCTCGCCACTTCAAAAGCTTTATTACACACCTGATTTGCGGCCAGCGTCGTGGCTATACCACTGACATTATCAAGGCGCACCAGCTTACCGGCCTTAAGCGAGGCGTTAAGAGAGGCCGTGCCGTGAGTTTCAACGGCGTAAATCGGAATACTGCTAAGTTGATGTTGTTCCAGACCCTGAGCTATGCCGGACAGCATGCTTCCGCCGCCAACAGACACAATTACCGCATCAGGTTTTACACCTTCGCTGATGACTTCATCCACGATTGTGCTGATGCCTTCCCACAAAAGTGGATGATCAAATGGATGCACATAGATGATCTCATCAGTCGCCAGTGACAGGGCGAAATCGTTCGCTTCACTCCATACTTTACCATGCACAATCAGCCTGGCACCCTCCTGCTCAATAAGCTGTTTTGCTCTGGCTGAAGTGGTTTCCGGCACAACTACAGTTACCGGCAACCCCAAATTACGGCCGCTGTGTGCCACCGCGATACCTGCGTTACCTCCGGATGAACTGATAAACGCCTTTGCTCCATTTTCTGCGTAATAGCGACAAATATGGCCAGCACTTCTGAGCTTAAACGAACCGGTCGGCTGAGAGGATTCCATCTTAAGCCATATGTTGCACCCGCAATGCTGGCTTAATGGCAGTGAGTGTATCAATGGCGTCCGGATAGCTATTCCCATGAGTGTGTTCCTTATTATTTTGTCCCTTTTAAACCGGGGCAGGCTGACAGAAGGGGCTATCATAAAAGATAAAATCATTGAGGGATGGATACAAATGCATAGGATTGCGCAGGTTACAGTTCCGCACTGCCAGCATAGACGTCAGGCCATTTTTCGTAAACACGCGACTTTGCCTGCTCGGCTATTCACCTGGTCTCAGAAACAGACGTTGCAAATGGTTAGTTTTAGCAAGATCGCCCGCTGTTGTATCCAGCTGTAGACTCAGTCTTTCTTTCGCCGCTCAGTAATTTTTCATCGGTCGCAAAACTTTGGTTTCCACAAATTGGCATATTTCGGTGCGGACCGAAGTATCAGCTTTTAGTGGGGTATAAGCTTTCTGAAAATTAACTGAGGAGCAGACCGATGATTGCAGTACTTTTTGAAGCAGATGCGTTACCTGAAGCGCAGGAACGCTATCTTCAACTTGCTTCTGATCTCAAGCCCTTATTGTCAGACACGCCGGGCTTTATCTCTATTGAACGATTCCAGAGTATGAGTGCGCCCGGGAAAATACTTTCTCTTTCATGGTGGGAGGATGAGAAATCGGTGGCTGGATGGAAGCAGAATGTCATGCATCTGGCGGCGCAGAAAGAAGGAAAACAATCGATTTTTTCATATTACAGAATCCGCGTTGCAAACGTATTCCGTGACTACTCTTCTGATAAGGAAGCACATCAGTATGTATAACATTCACATAATCCTGAGTAATACTCCGGGTGCGCTTGGACAACTTGGCAGCGTGTTGGGTAAAAACGGTGTTGGTCTTGAAGGGGGCGGTGTATTTTCAACACCCGAAGCGGGACATGCACATTTTCTGGTTGAGAATGGCGAGAAGGCCCGCAAGGTTCTGTGTGAAGCTGGATTTGATGTGCAAAAAATATCCCGCCCTGTAATAAGAAAGTTACCGCAGGAGCGCCCGGGGGAACTGGGAGAGATAGCAGAAACAATCGCCAGGAATGGAATTAACATTCTGGTACAGTACAGCGATCACAGCAACCGGCTCATTCTTCTGACAGATGACGATACCCTGGCAGCGGAAGTGACGCAAAAATGGGCATTACCCCTTAAATGAAGTTTCTGAAAACGGAATACGTCAGTGAGTCGGATGATTCTCTCGAAAAATCAATGTCTCTGATTGCTTCTGCCATCGCTGACCCTTCAAGGGTCAGTATTCTATGCGCCCTGATGGATGGACGTGCGTGGACAGCAACAGAACTCAGTGCTGTTGCTGACATTGCAGCATCCACGACCAGCGGGCACCTTAACCGGCTTCTCAACAACGGACTGGTTATATGCCTGACGCAGGGACGCCACCGTTATTACAGCCTGGCGGGTCATCATATCGCCGGATTGCTGGAAAACCTGATGGGGGTATCGATGCATACCTTCAACTCCCCTGAGCCGCGGACGCCGGTAAATTTACGCTTTGCCCGAACCTGTTATGACCATCTGGCAGGCGAGCTTGCCGTGAATATTTATGAATGTATGTTGCGAAACAATTGGCTTGAAGCAGATGGCTCGGCACTGACAGCTTCTGGCAAAATGCATTTTGAACAACTGGGGATAGAAATTAACGCACGCACGCGCCGCAAGCGCTGCTGCCCCTGTCTTGACTGGAGTGAGAGACGTTTCCACCTCGGCGGTGAGGCCGGTTCAGCACTTTTAACATTTTTTCTGCAAAAAGAATGGATAACGCGCGTACCGGGCTATCGTGAAATAAACGTGACCAGTACAGGCAGGGATGCAATCTCCCGGTTGTTTAGTCTGAAAGTAATCTGATTTCAAATCCTGTTCCTGTTTATTTGACTCCATACCCGGCAGGTTAAATGCTTATAAATTTTTTTATGTGATGAGCTCCATTTATCGCCCAGAGCGCACGTTCAGCACCCGGCGCTTGTCCGCTTCGTGCCAGAAGTGGACATTGCGCGTTTCATAATTTAAATCAAGGTTGAGCATTAAAAGGAGGATGGTAAGGTTGTTGTTTGCCAACTTCAAAAAAAGGATCTCATTATGAACAATGTGTTACGGAAGAATTATCCTGAGTTAGGTGAAGTAAAGGCTCCTTATGTTCATTCTGTAAAACATGATAGTACGCTCTACATTTCAGGACTGACTGCATTTGGCACAGCGGCCCAACATAAGGGCATGCCTGAGCAGGCTGAAGAAATATTCAGTCAAATCAGGAGAATTATCAGCGTAGAAGGCTCGGATTTTTCAGCCCTAATCAAAGTGACAATATTCATTACCTCTTTTGAGGAGATCGACGAGCTACGCAAAGTATTGTACCGAAATTATGGTGATCACTTGCCAGCCAGCTCGCTCGTAGAAGTCAGCCGCCTCTTTTCACCTGATCTCTTGATAGAAATTGAGGCCATATTCGGCCTTTAATTGCTTATAACCGGATAGCGACAACTGTTCGGTTCTTACGCCGTTTTATAAAACCGCCTATCAAATCTAACGTCCGCTTTTCGCTCAAAGCTGCCCGTCAGCGCAAGTCTGCTGATAAAACAGACTTGCGTGAGATGTTTTCCGTTTTATAAGCGGATCCCTTAAACTACACCGCGCAGGTCACCCTATACGCGCAATGACCATAAACGACTGTAATCCTGGGTTTTAGACCCGTGATTTAGAACCATTGCCAGCATGTTTTTATAAGCGACTTCCATTTGGTTCGCGCTGACGTGCCAAGCGGCACCGAAGGTGCGAAAAGGGTGGTCAGCTGTTGATACGAAGGAAGTAAGATGTTTTTCTCAGAATTGAGTTTTACAAAAACAGTATGTCAATCGTCATTTCAGGAATGAGCCGTCAGCTGTTTGTTTCTCTGGATGGGCCCAAGGGTACCGGCAAAACCACATTGCTGGAGGCCATTACGAAAGTACTAAGGGCAGACAACAAGAAGGTGATCCGACTTTGCGAGAAAAAAAGCGATCCCTACAGGAGAGAAACCATGGCTCTCGTCAACAAGCTGGTCAGAAATCCCACCCTGGATTTGGAATTGGAGATTTGTGAGCGGTTTGCTGATAGCCGGGCATGGATTTCCCGGCATGTGCTGACTAAACAACCTCCGGACAGCATTATTTTGATGGATCGCTGGTACCCGTCTGATGCCGCGTTTCGCCGGATGATTCCATTCGCAGAGATTTTACAGCTTAACATTGAACGCAACGTGCGCACGCCAGACCTGCATATCGGTGTTGTTACTGCGCCTGATATTTCATGGGCGAGAGCTGCGGCCCGATCGCGTGGGTTGAGTAGTACGGTAATTCATAAGCTGGAAGAGCATGTCGCTTGTACCGAGGCGTTCGAGCGAGAAATTGCCGATCACGGCTGGGTTTTATGCCGTAATGAAGGAACGATCGAAGACGCAACGATGCAGGTGATTTCTGAAATCAACAACGTGGCTGGATCCCCGGCAGGCATCGTTTTTGCGGGCAGAGCTCCTGCCGAATGCCATCAGTAATTACTGCCACCTAATCAGTCACTCTCCACCCATGAGCCACAGCTTTGCGCTGTGTGGCAATGTCGATACCGAACTGGTTCTGCTCTGAGGATTCCGATATGACCACCTTTTATCAACTTAATGCCATCAGCCTGCGTGGTCAGCTCATCTCTATGGCCGACTACACTGGCAAGCTGGTTCTGGTGGTTAATACCGCCAGCCATTGTGGATTCACGCCACAATGGCTGGCCTTGAAGCGCTTTACCGGAAATACGCCGCCAGGGGGCTGATAGTCCTTGGTTTCCCTTGCAACCAGTTTGGTAAGCAGGAACCCGGCGGTACAGACGAAATTATGCAGACCTGTCATATCAACTACGGTGTGAGTTTCCCGATGTTCGAGAAAGTGGAGGTCAACGGCGCCGCAACGCACCCGGTGTTTCGTTACCTGAAGGATGAGTTGCCCGGCGTTCTGGGCGGGCGGGTCAAATGGAACTTTACTAAGTTTCTGATCGGGCGGGACGGCAAACCGCTCAGGCGTTTTGCACCGATCTCTACCCCGGAGAAAATAGAAGCCGCAATCATTGCTGCAATTGAAAGCAAAGTGTTTCTTTAATCCGACCCTTCATCTTGAGAGCAGATTATATGCGTGTCAGGTTAACGTCTGCTCCTCGCTTATCATCGACGCCGGTAAGTCGTGCCAGATAAAGCAAAAAGCCCGCTCAGGTTTCCCTGAGCGGGCTTCTCTAATATGGCTCCTCTGACTGGGATCGCCTTTGCCAGTAACTGGCTAATAAGTAAGCTAAATCAGAATCGCTTTCCTGTCAAGACCACCAGAATGACCACCAACAGTTACTGGTTACTAAAAGCCGGTTTAAATACTTCGCTTCATGGGTTGATCGTTCTACGACGTTCTCTGCAAAGGAAGGGGCGCTTGAACGAGCATCAAAAAGTATGTTCTATGCGAGATTGTTTCCAAAGAGAGATGTGAATCGCCTCGGGCTATTAAAGCCGTCAGGATCCGTTATAAAGCAACTGAGGCTGTACTACTCGAAGTCGATACTTCTGATGGAATTAAGATGCTTTCAACAAAAGTGCTATTTGGCTCTGAACTGCAGGATTGGATTGACCAGTTCCTGCAGATCCGCAAGGGCGTTGTCGCAAAATAAATTAATACAGCAGGTTACGTTCCCTGAGATATCACCTAGTCCACCAAAGCCCGGTCTTCTTGACCCATGTGTGGCTGGCTGGAACAACAACGGGAAAATGTCAACCATAACGCCAGCCAGATATGGCGTGAAATGGTAGCTATGAGCTTCACCGGCAGTGAAACAACGGTCAGAGATGCCATTGCCAGATGGCGTAAAGGTTTACCAGATCCGGTTACGGTTTTGGTCCGTCTTCCCTCAGCCTTAAGGTTGAGTCGCTGGTTGATGCCATGGAGAATAATCAAAGGGGAAGAAAACTACCCATCACGGTTCATCGGGTTATAGTGTGCGAAAAAGAGCCCCAACTGAAAATGGCGCAGCAACTGGCCCTCGACTTCTACAGGATGCTGAAAACGAAAATAAAACAATGTTAAAACTGTGGTTCATCAAAGTAAGCGAAAGCGGACTTGATTGATCTGCAATGAGTTGCAGCAGGAATGGAATCTGACGCAGCCGCAATAGTAAAAGCGATCAGTTGCAGATGAAGTAACAGAGTTGTTGAGGGGCATGTAAACCGACTGAATATGTTGAAACGTCAAATGTTTGGTCGTGCCGGGTTCGAGTTGCTGAGACGGCGAGTGATGAGTCCTCTTGCATTAACAGATCCACCCGAGTCGTGGAAGACCCATTTTTACATAGGTACTAACACCTTACCGCTGCCCTGTTTTTTAACAGCATATAAGCTTTCACAAAAAGGACACTTCACGTCAACCAGAGCCATAAATCCTTAACCGTAAAATCATGAATTATAAACATCTGTCAACAGATTGAATACTTGACCCGCTTCTACACAGTCGTTCAGATCTCACCATCACATCGTCGCCAGTTACGCCCCACCTTTATGACAGTCGCTTTCGCCTTTTTCTTCCCTTTGCTCGTTCCTCGCAGCGACGATAAAAGGGAAGCTGACCTTTAAAGAGGGGGGCGTCACGCTACCGACTTTTGGCCTGTAACATAGCCGCGACGGTGTGCGGGGCTATGCCCCCCCAAAATAAACCGCTGTCGTGGGCGACAGCTTTTCGCTCGCTGGGGCGGCAAAATTTATTCGGCTCCCCCCGGCCGGCAAAATCTGTGTGGGCGCGGCTGTTTGCCGATGAGGCGCGGTGCCTGAACTATTTTCGCGCCTTAACCCGCAAAAATAATTCTGTCCGCTGCCTCATTGTTACTGCCTGCATTCCTTCACTCCTTAATCCAAAAAAAAGTGGTGGGCAGTAAAAGCGTAAAGACCCTGATAAAGCAGGTTTATGCAAATTACTTAATAATTATTGCTTAATCCGCATTTAACTCCTTGCCCAGCCGATACTACAGTTACCTTTCTGGTTAAATGTTAACAAGGTAGTTAATGTGAGTAGTGATAAATTTATAAGTCAGCATAATATTTTCGTTCATCAAATTTCCAGGCCCCACGGCGAACCTCTGGCAGATAACTTCCGCTTCGTTGAGCAGCCGCTGGAACCCTTGGGAGAAGGGGCTGCATGGGTCGAGAACGTCCACTTCTCGGTCGATCCTTATATGCGGGAGTGTATGGATGGTGACTGGGAATTAAACGAACCATTAGAAGGCAGAACGATTGGGCGAGTGATACGCTCGAATACGCCAGCCCTGCATTCAGGTGACTGGGTATTTCATCGCAAAGGTTGGCGGACCTATGCACAGGTGACGCCGGAGGAAGGCCGCGTCATTGCCCCCGTTACGGGCATGGCTGAGTCTGCTAGGAGGTACTGGACTTACCGCTTGGGTGGCACTGACCAAAATTGCTCGTTTGCAGCCCGGTGAGTCACTTTATATCTCCTCGGCGGCAGGCGGAGTTGGCTCGGCAGCAGCCCAGTTTGCGGCACTGCTTGGTGCAAAACGCATAGTTGGTAGCACACGTAATGCTGAAAAGTCTAAAATTCTGACTGAGAGACTCGGTTATACCGATGCGTTTGTCTATCAATCTGGCAAGATAAGCGCGCAGTTACGTGATGTCATTCCTGAAGGCATCGATGTTTATCTGGACAATGTGGGCGGTGAACAGCTCGAGGCTGCTATTGCTGCATTTAAAGATTTTGGGCGCGCGGCACTTATCGGCGCGGTCGCGCAATACAGCGCGTTAACGCCGCCCACTGCCCCTTATAACCTGTTTGATATTGTGGGTAAGAGCCTAACTCTGCAAGGCTTCCTGGTGCGCGACTATAAAGATTTTCAGGACGAGCTGGAGGAATTCATTATTCCTCACATTCAAAGTGGAAGGGTGGTGCCAGAAGACACTGTTACCCACGGTTTTAATAATATTGTAGACGCTTTTCTTTCCATGCTTAAAGGTGGAAATATTGGTAAGGCGATCGTCAGTATAGAGTAATGATATAAATAGGTAAGTAAATAGCGCAATTTACATTGCGCTATTTGCACTTGTCTGCAATTAGTCATTAATTCTTAATGTTATTATCTTTTGTGGTAAATAATAATGCTTATCTATTAAAATTATTTAAATAAATTTAACTTAAGGGGTATCGTCGAACTGTAAAGGGGTGTGCTTTATTAGCGGGTGTACTTTATAACAGAGGTGAGCCATGTCGATAATTGAGGTTGAGAATAAAGATATTTATAGTGATATCTTTTTCCATACATTGCAGCATTTGAAATCTACGGAAGCATATCGTCACTTCCTCGAGTTCTCTCGCAGTGCCGGCCATTTCCCTCTGGCCGATTATCAGAATGAAAAGATTGAAGTCTGGTGCAGTAACGACTATCTGGGAATGGGGCAGGATCAGCAAGTTATTAATGACTTCAAGGCATCACTGAGCAGGTACGGTGCGGGTTCTGGGGGGTCACGTAATATCTCGGGGAACACCTTGGCGCACGTAGCTCTGGAAAAGAGATTGGCCGATCTTTATCAGCGAGAGAGTGCTCTGGTTTTTAATAATGGATATTTAGCCAATACGGAAAGTTTAGGTGTTCTAGTAGTGTAAGTATCCCGATAAAACGGTCCATTCACTTTTAGAGATCTTCCGACATACTGATTATGTCCTCTGAGGAGATCGCCATGCGTAAAGCCCGATTCACCGAACACCAGATCATTGCCGTTCTGAAGTCTGTCGAAGCCGGACGTACCGTTAAGGACGTCTGCCGCGAAGCGGCAATATCCGAAGCCAGCTATTACAACTGGAAAGCAAAGTACGGCGGAATGGAGGCTTCAGATATCAAAAAGATGAAAGATCTTGAAGACGAGAATCGTCGCCTGAAGCAGATGTTCGCCGACCTGAGTCTGGAATGCCGGGCGCTGAAGGACGTTATCGAAAAAAAGCTCTAAAACCAGCGATAAAGCGGGAGCTTGTCAGCTATCTGACTGCACAATTTTCCATGAGCATCCGCCAGGCATGCAGGACAGTATCGCTGAGCAGGACGGTGTATTTTTATCAGCCCGATACCCGGCGTGATGAACCGGTGATCCTGGCGCTGACTGAACTGGCAGAACGCTATCCGCGATACGGATTTAAGAAGCTTTTTCAGGTACTTCGCAGGCAGGGTAACGCCTGGAATCATAAGCGTGTTCACCGGATTTACTGCCTGCTGAAACTCAATTTTCGCCGCAAGGGGAAACAACGTCTTCCGGTGCGCAATCCGGCTCCTCTGGCAACGCCGGAAGCACTCAACCAGAGCTGGTCGATTGATTTTATGCACGACGCGCTGACATGTGGGCGACGTTTTCGGACTTTCAACGTCGTGGATGATTTTAACCGTGAGGCTCTGGCCATAGAAATTGACCTGAATATCCCGGCGCAGCGGGTTGTGCGGGTGCTGGACAGGATAGTGGCAAACCGTGGATATCCGCTGAAGATGCGGATGGATAACGGCCCGGAGCTGATATCACTGGCTCTGGCACAATGGGCTGAGGACCATGGCGTGATGCTGGAATTTATCAGGCCAGGCAAACCGACACAGAATGCCTTTATCGAACGCTTTAACCGGACGTACCGGACAGAAATCCTGGATTTTTATCTGTTCAGAACGCTGAATGAAGCACGGGAAATCACAGAGCGCTGGCTGACGGAATACAACAGCGAGCGGCCTCATGAATCCCTGAATAACCTGACGCCGGAAGAATACCGGCTGATGGCTGAAAAACCGGAACTCTCAAAAAGTGTGTGGAACTAAAACAGGTATGCTTACACAACCTTTGACCCGTTGCCGCAGGCTGAAAGCCTGTTCAGGAAGAGCGGTGCAAACATCATCGAGAAAGGACAAAATGCCTTTTTCCGACCCTCAACTGATGAAGTCTGGCTACCGGAGCGCCATCTGTTTTCAGATGCAGCTAATTTCTATGCCACTGGCCTGCATGAGCTGGTTCACTGGAGTGGGGGTAAAAAACGCCTGAACCGTGAAATGAAAGGGAAGTTTGGCAGTGCAGATTACGCGGAGGAGGAATTAGTGGCGGAGCTGGGAAGTGCCTTTCTGATGGCGGACCTGGGGATTAAGGGAGAGGTACAACATGAAAGCTATATTGCTTCCTGGCTGAAAGCGCTGAAAAACGACAAGCGCTATATTTTCAAAGTGGCCAGCGCAGCCTCCAAAGCGCGTTCTTATCTGATGGATAAACTCTGAGGCTGGAGCCGAAAAACCGCAAGGGAATGCGGTTACATTGCTTTACTGGCAACGCTGCAAGGCGCAGACTGAGGCGGAACGCAGCACAGCGAGTACCGAACAGTCTGCGCCTCGCAGTGGAATAAAAAAATCGTCCGGCCTGGCGGTATCGCCGCCAGGCCGGTGAAGCCGTCACGATGCCCTGAGTCAAAGCTTACGTATAACTGTCTAATGACAGGCGCTTCAGTTCATCAAGGGTATAAATGCGAAACACCCGGCGGTGACGTTCTTCCAGCGGGACGTGCTGATGGTTGATGATGACATGTCTGATGCTGTCGAACAGCAGTTCAAGCGCACGCTTCTTCTGTGGATCGGGCACAACATAAAAAACGTAAATCCACTGCTTGCGGGTACGTGCCAGCAGGTGGCTTGCCATGATCGACTGATAACGGGCTCGGGTTTTCAGGCGGCGCTCAGTTTCAATAGCAATAACGTTACCGTCGGGCAGCGTCAGTAATCCGTCTGGGCGATGTTTTACCTGATACTGGTTGAGAAAGCTGGCCCGGTCGCCGTTAATCCATCCCGAAGCGCCTTTCTTCTCCAGAATAAGCCTGGTGGCCTGATTATCAAGATGGTGCTCCAGCGTCCAACCGGTGATTTTTGATGGTTCAAACCGCGCAGGAAAGATTTTATCATTCGGGGTTAACACCACCGCCAGCCCGTCGCTGGTGATCCCCCATAATGAAATCTTTATTGTTCGTGATTCAAGCATATGCTTCTGTATTAACTCCATTCGCTCTGTTTTTGCCAGTAGCGAATAAAGCGACTTATGATCCTGGAAACCAAATAACAGCATCAGAGTTTTAAAATCACTGTAAGTTTCTTCTTTCAGGAAGTTCAGCAGTCGTTTTATTTTTTCGTTGTTACGCGTCTGGCGCTCGTGAAATGATGAAATCAGCATAAGCGCTCCTTAAAAATCAAGCGGGGACAGGTGTTCTTCATCATCAGGTTTCGGCTTTACCGGTTTGACTTCGCTTTCGTCGAAGAAAAGTGCCGGGTGTGTTGTCGTCACATCCGACATGGCGGGTTTATCATCCTCGCAAAAATCCAGCATGATCTTCACGGGGGCTACCGCTACGGCAATATCAGGGGAAACCGAAAAAGTTTTTAGCTGACGCTTTCTGACCTTTATCGGCGAGATCAGTGAAGCAGAAGGTAGCGTTTTTGTCGTAAAGATAAAGCTGACAAAATCGGGTAGGTTCAGGATCATATTGTTGTCAATAAAGAAACGTTCGGCCTGGCGGATTGTGCGCTCACTGTCGATGGTCTCCGTGAGCATATTATCTGTTTTAGCCTTACGGAGTTCGTCATCTACCAGAATAGTGCCTGACATTCTCGCTACCCATTCCGCTGTATCCGGGTCCATAACCCGGTAAACCAGTTTGAATTTGGCATTTTCTACGACCGCACCGACAACGGCGTCATCTTTCAAATCTGCCGGGCAGTCTTTTAAATCGGCAATGGACTGGTGGTCCATAATAATATGCACGCCTTTATCCCGCGCTGCTCCTAATCCCTCCAGTGCTGACCTGGATAAATGGTATTTCAGTTCGGAAAGATAAACAGCAATGGGGCGGGGGACGTCTGTTACTCGATCGCGCTTTTCTGCCAGCTGGTAAAGGCGAACCAGTAGCATGCGCTGGGCGGTAATAATTTTGCTGTTTCGCATGGAGCCGACAACATAACAGCAGCCGCCCTCATCAAATATGTGCTTAAGCGAAAAGCCTTCTGGTGAGTTAATGGCATTGAGTAATGCCAGTTCCTCAATTTTTCCGAAAAAGGCTTTGATCTTTTCGGCAATACTCTGAACGTAATCACCGTTATAAACATCCCGGATTGTTGTCGATGGATTATCGCTGACAAATTGTGCGGCTATACGGGCGGCTTTTCGGTCATCAATGCGATAAAAATCAGATTCCTGCCCTTTTTCTGCCAGGCTGAAACCTGCAACAAACAATTCTTCCAGCTCATCGGACGTGATATCTTCAATCAGATTTAACTGGTATTGCTGTTTTCGCAGGTCAATTAAGGCAAAAGGCTTGCCTGCATCCTCGCAGGCTTTGCGGTAAAGATGCGGTGCCCATTCATCGTCTTTAGGGTCCATAACAAAAACACCTTCACCGGCCAGAATACTTTGATAAAGTAATATGCCGGCGGCTACCCCTTTACCGGCCCCTGTGGTGCCGATAATATCCGCGTGTTGTTTCTGCCAGTCTTTTAACGGGAGATACATTGGTTCATTTTCCCTGCTCATGCCGGTAAAAATGCCTTTATTCAGGTCGATATAATCCAGCGGGTTATAATGCAGTGTTTCCGGCAGTAGAGACTTTACGGTGCGGACATCGGTGCGCAATTCCCGTTCAAGGGTGGTCTTTTTAACAAGGCGTTTCTTTATTTTGTCCAGTTCCGGTGTGATTATCCGGCGAAGCATAATATGAAAAATAATCCCGGTTACAGTGAAAGCAATCCGTACTGACCACGCCAGTACCGTATTATCACTGGTGGGTCTGATCTTATACAGCCACTGAAAGGATCCGATTACGACCGGAGCCAGTGTGCCGGAGAGAAAACACAGCAGGGAAAAAGCAATAATCAGCTTTTTCCAGAGCGGCGCTTTCTGCCGTTCATCGCTTTTTATTGATGCAAAAAACGGCATCGTCAGCCCCGCTAATAACGCCAGCATCAGTTGTTGCTGTTGCACAAAAGCCAGCAGCGCCAGCATCCCGTTCACTATCGGCGACAGTGAAGCGGCAAGCTTATTTAAAATCATCGTGCCTCCTTCGTCAGCGATTTGCCCCATGACATAGCCCCGTCAATTCGCCCCACGGTGTCGGGCGAAAAGGCGGGGCGAGCGTATGGGGTAAAGAAGGTGGCCGCTGTGCGGCCATGTGCCGGAAAGCATGCTTCCCGGTACGAAACGGCATGCGCCAGTTCATGCGGGCTGGAAGCCCTTATTGCCTGTTGCATGGGGGGGAATGTCGCGGCTGGACGCCGCACCAAAACCCCCAACGTCAAAGGCGGCACACCGTCGCCCGCTACGCGCGACCACCCCCTTTAAGACGGTCGCTTTCGCCTTTTTCTTCCCTTTACTCGTTCCTCGTAGCGGGAATAAAAGGGAAGCTGACCTTTAAAGAGGGTGGTCGCGCCACGCTACCGGCTTTTGGCCGGAGACTTAGCTGCGACGGTGTGCGGGGCGATGCCCCCCAAATAAATCGCTGTCGTGGGCGACAGCTTTTCGCTCGCTGGGGCGGCGAAATTTATCCGGCTCCCCCCGGCCTGCAAAATCCGCGTGGGCGCGGCTGTTTGCAGGTGAGGCGCGGTGCCTGAATTATTTTCGCTCCTTAACCCGCGAAAATATTTCTGTCCGCTGCCTCATTTTTACGGCCCATGTTTCTTCGCTCCTTAATCCGCGAAAAACAGAAGCCGTAAAAACCTGAAAACCGTCACGCTCTTTGCCGGTCTCGCCAGTATTAACCACGAACGCGGCCATATTTACTGATGATCTGATCGATAGTCGCCGGGTCTGCCGAATCACATTCACTCAAAAATGATTTTCTGGCATCGGCCGTATGGTCAGGAAGAAAGCCGTGTTTATTCTTTTTCACGATATTAAAGAATGCCCGTTCAGCGGAGTGACATTCACTGCCGCCGCTGTTTCCCGTTGTTTTACAGTAAATAGCTGCGCCTAATACCGCTCCACTTTTGCCAGACCATGTTTTCCTCCGGGGAATGGGCTGGCGGTTTCCATAAAATGCCGTACCTTTTTCAGCAGTTGCCACATCGTACGGCATTGATGGTTGCGCGTTATCGTGTCGTGCAACGCCTGCCATAACCGCTCAACGTGATTCACCCACGGCGAGTAAACCGGCTGATAAATCACCCTGAACTTCGGGTTCTCCTTCAGCCAGCGCTGGGTTTCCCGGCTTTTGTGGATAATGTAGTTGTCCACGATCAGCGTGATGGTTTTTGCCCGCCGGTACGTCGCTTTAAGCCGCTTCAGCAGGCTGATGAACAGCGCCGAACTTTTGCTGTTGCCGCCCACGTAGCTGACTTTGCCCGTGCCGCAGTGCAGTGCTCCGGCCAGATAGTATTTTTCGTTCTGTCCCGGCGTCACCACGCGTTTTTGCTGCCCGCGCAGCTGCCAGTCCGCACCGATTTTGGGATTAAGATGGATATCCACCTCATCTTCATAAAATACCGGATGCTCTGCGCTGCATTCGTCCAGTGCTTTGTGGATTGCCGCCATCTTTTCATCCTTATGCGGGTCACGGATACGCAGAGTTGGCGCGGCCCTGCGCCATACCATCCCGGCCGATGGCAGCCAGCGGCGAAGGGTCCCGGCATGTAACTGACATCCGGTTATCTCATTGATTTTTATTGCCAGCAATTCGGTACTCCAGCGTGAACGCTGATAGCCAAAATCACCGGGAGTGTGTTTTATCAACTCACGTAATAACGTGCAGATATGCTCAAACGGCCAGCGACGGGAACGTCCTGCGGGTAAGGATTGAAGGCCTTCGACACCCGACAACGTAAACCAGTTAATCCAGCGCCCGACGGAGGAACGGGCGCAGCAGAGCGTTCTGGCGACATCGCTGACACGGTCTCCCCGGTGCAACATCAGTATGGCTGTGAGTCTGCGTGCATGATTTTTATCGCGCGTTTTATGGATAGCTTTCTGCATCAGTCGTCGTTCGTCGCGAGGAATGGGTGCTATGATCGGCATTGCTCAGTCCGGTTGGTGATTTGTGATGTTCAGCGATTGATCAGATCGCACAATCCGGACTGAGTTCCCTCAAAGTGATCTACTATTCCGCGCAGCTATTTACATGCATAAAACCACTTCGCATGCATCAGCGGCCATTGCGGATGTTGAACATGACGCAATAACGCAGAACAATAATACGGAGGATATTGCTTTTTGCATTTCAGTTACCATTATGATTAATGAAAGGTTACGTATCCTGGGTAATGTTATTTGCCGGAGTTATTTTCTGAATGTTTCTTTCATGCTGTTTAAATGAACTGGTTTGAAGTAAATGTCGCGCATCCGGCGCACATCGCCGTGTATATCAATACTGACGATGACATCAATGCTTTTAAGTACCTTGCGTAACAGCACATCGAAAGGAATGTTCCGGCAGTCCGGGTTTTCATAGCAGCGGTCAATGATCCCTTCAATGCATTCTTCCGGGCTGCCCGCATGCAGGGAGGTGATTAATCCCTCGTGCCCGGAGCCGACAATTTTCAGCGCGTCCCACGCCTCCCTTCCACGAATTTCTGCCAGTAATATCCGGTCAGGGTTCATACGATAATTAGCCCGGATCAGCCTGCCAGGCGTGACAATGGCGTTGTCCCCGGCATCCGCCGGGTAAAAAAGATGAACATAATTGGCGTGGTGATAAAAGCGGATTTCGGGATTGTCCTCAATTGTAACCAGCCGGAGATGCGGTGGAATATAATGCAGCAGCGTTTTCATATAGGTGGTTTTACCGGAGCCGGTTTCACCCACAATAAAAATCGTTTTGCCGTATTCCACCGCCTTTTCCATAAAGCGGGGAATATCTCCGCTGTGGTATAACCGGATCAGTGCATTATCCTGACTTTCCGTATTTTCCTGACCGGCCACGCGCTGATAAAATCCCGCATCAATCCATGACTGATGTGTTTTCCGCTCAAACGAGGGTTTGCGTAACGTAATGGATACCGTGTTACGCTCACAGGCCGGGGGAATAATCGTCTGAATACGCTCGCCGGATTCGAGCGTGGCCGACAGTATCGGTGACGTATCGTCAATATTATCGTCATGCCAGGACGCCAGTGCTCTGGCAAAGGCGTAACAATGACGCAGCGTGATCGGGGATTCACGCTGCTGCCATGCCCCCTTTATTTTGGTGTGCAGTTCCCCCGGTCGGTTAATCGCGATTTCGGTCAGCCCTTCGACTGGCAGATAATCACCGAACAGCTGATTTTTCATAAAATCCAGTGACAGGTTTTCAGCGCTCATACCATTTCTTTTTTAGCTGTAGTTGATAAACAGAGGAAAAATCAATATCCGTGCCGGTCATGATGCCGATCACATCGCCCTGGTTCAGGTACATCGTGGGCGGGATACTGATGCTGTTTTCCAGCGTCGTTTTCGCCATTTCCGCCGTGGCGGCGCGGGTGTTTTCGGTATAGTCGGTATTGCGGTCTTTACCCGGCGCAGCATCTGATGCCGCTGCCGCCACGTCCTGCACGGTACTGAGCATCAGGGCGTTGCCGAAACGCTCCCAGAAATGGCTGTCGATCCAGCCTGCGATCCCTGCTTCACCGAGCGGGCCAGTGGCCTGCGTATCAGTGAGAGGGATTTGCAGGCTGCCGGGCTCCGGTGTGCGCAGCTCCGTCCACAGCACAAACATCCGGCTGCGCCCGTGTTGCAGTGCGCCGGTGCGGTAGACGCCACGGGCGACCGTTCCTGCCGGGATCAGCTTCACATGGTTACTGGCGCTCCAGACATTCTCACTGATCAGGCAGGAGATATGACCGCCAACATCGGATACGAAGCGCCGCATCATCGAACACGGAATATAACGATCCACCGGGATATAGAGATCGGGATCGAGGCC
Organism: Winslowiella toletana; assembly: GCF_017875465.1. NCBI lineage: Bacteria > Pseudomonadati > Pseudomonadota > Gammaproteobacteria > Enterobacterales > Erwiniaceae > Winslowiella > Winslowiella toletana. The sequence goes on along the minus strand of NZ_JAGGMQ010000001.1, from coordinate 427,047 downwards.
CAGCCGCCTGACACCGGTGACGCGGGCAACGCCCGGATTGTCGTTGTTATTGCTGCCTGCCGGTGCTGTCGTATCCGGGCAGCGCAGGCGTCCATCTTCGCCACTGACCAGTACAGACTGACAGGATGTGTACGCCGTGGAGGCTGACGGTCTGCCCGACGTTTCCGTGTTGCTGCGCACTCCTCTTCGGGACGTGCGTGTATTGTCCCCTGACCCTGTACTGCCGCTGTTCAGCCCGTCTGCCAGTGCTGCCGCCTTGTTCAGGGTGGGCTGCCCGGGCGGCAGAGCTGGAGTGGCCGGGGCGCTCTGACTGGCAGGGCCTGCGCTTTCCTGCCTCCCTGGCCCGAACAGGCCAAACGGGTTACTGTCCATGCCCAGATTCTTACGCTCCTGCAGCACTGCCCCGGAGGAGGGCGGCGCGGTGTCAGATCCTTTCTCATCACCCCTTTTCAGGGCGCTGAGAAAACGATCGCCACCGGATGCCAGCGCGATGACCAGGACCAGACTCAGCAGGCTGACTATCAGCGTGCGGCGATCAGATGCTTTACGGAAACGGGTCACTTCCGGCTGGCCGGGCGGCGTTTTCTGCTCCGGCTCCTGATATGCCATTGCCGCGCGGGCGCGTTCGCGGGCTTCTGCTTCCCGTTCTGCGGTGGTTTTTTCCGGTTCGTCCGGGAAAGATTTGTCGGTCATTTTGCCTCCAGCGTAACGGACGGCGAAACGGTGTCACTGCTGGTCAGTGGGATACGCCCGAATCCGTTGTTTTCGATCCCCACCACCGAGGTACCGTAACGCAGAACCAGCTGCGGCGATGCCGGAACCGCCATCACGGTGTAGTTGCCCTGTTTAATGGTCTGGGGCGTGACCGCCTGCTCCTGACCATTAACCACCCGGAAAACTGAAGGCAGGGTTTTTGTGGGGGAAAAACCGATATACGCAAAACGACCGTCATCCCAGGTAAAGTCCGGGGCGATGGCGGCGGAACCGGCTGCCACCCGTTTTGTATAGCGCCAGTTGCGCGGCGTGGTGGTCTGCCCGAATGCCGCCGCTATCCGCTGCCGGTCCAGTGTTTCCTGCTGATGTTGCTGACGGGCGGCGCTAGCGGCGGCTGACTTTTTCCGCAGTTCGTCGGGATAGCGGTAGCGGATAACAAAGGCCTGAGCGGGCGAATCTTTATCCAGCACGTTCAGCTCCAGGCTGTAATCGCGCTTCGATGTCACCACGAACAGATTGGTTTTCCAGTCTTTTGCCGTCGGCAGAAACACCTGGCTGACGTTGTTGCCGCTGGCATCCGTGACCGGTTGGGTAATCGGGTTCGGGCTGACGCCCACCCGGTTATCGCTTTTCGTCACGGTCCAGCCTCTGGGAAAACCCGCCTGCGCATCGATAACGGGTTCATCATCGTCAAACACCAGCATGGTGACGTAGCCGGGGCGGGTACTGACGACCGTGGCGTTCTGGTTGTTGTATGTGACGTTCTGCATCCGGCTGTCATACGCGCTGCCGCGCGGTGTCGCTGCGCTCCATGCCACGCATGACATTATTAAGCCAGAGAGGAGCAGGGTATGTTTCAGCATCATTCCCCCCTCAGCTCTTTGTCGCGCTGGTAGCTCGTGACGATAAAGCCCAGCGGGTTCACTTCGCGCTGGCTGTCGGTCAGTTGCCGGTGCGGGACGTAGCGGTAGGTGAGGCGGATATTCCAGACATCCGTTTTCACGGAATTATCAGCAATACGGCGGATAGCGCGCTTGATACGCAGGGTTGCCAGATTATCCGGCCCGGTGGCAGGCGCATGTACATTGGAAATAATGTCGATATCAACAACATATTCCGCCTTGTTAAAAATCACGTCCGGTGCCTGGTCGCCGTTAAACCCGTCCAGATAGTCCCGGTTCACGCTGTCGCTGTTAAATAACTGCACGTCGTCATAATCACGCTGGAGGGAGAAATAATTATATCCCTCGCGGAGTCTGACATAGTGTGCTGCCAGTGAATGCGCCAGCGCTTTTTCAGATGAAATATCCCGCTCCTTCACGCGGGTCATATATTCATAGCGACCGGTCTGTTTATCCACTGACCATAATTCAGTGTCGGTGGTTTTAAGCGGCAGCAGGATAATAATGGCCGCAATCGCCATTGCGGCCAGAATCAGTCCGGCAGCAGCCACCCGCCAGGCGGTTTTTCGGGAACGCTCTTCCTTTTCCAGCAGGATGGATTCAAAAGAGCGGGAAACATTAACAATGTTTTGAATATCAGACATGGTGAGTCAGCTCCTGAATGATGGCGGGGGAATTCACTGGCTCGGGTTCGCCGGATACCGACGGGAGGTCGCCCTGATGCCGTGCGCAGCCCGTGAGCGCGCACAGCATCAGAAGGATGATTCTGAATTTCATGGAAGCCCCTTATCGTATGGATGCAGGAATGCCCCACCGGTGGCGCAGGCCACGGCGTGACGGGGAAAGAAAATTAAGGATCGGGAGGATTAACGGTGACGCTGCCGGTTCAGGCGTTTCATACTTTCGATGGCGGCGGCGCGTTTCTGCCAGGCACTCACGGTTTTACCCGCGCCTGCGCCGGTGAGTCTGCCGGTCGCCGCGGCGACGGCCATGCCGCCTTTCGCAGCCAGGCGGGCACCACCCTTTACACCCGGACCGGTGAGGTCGGCGGATTTCTTTGCCAGTCCGCTCAGGCCACTCATGGCTGCACCCTGCAGCACCGCCTGTACGGCGGCCCCGCTGAGTGCGCTGGCGAGTTTCGCGGAGAACCAGACCACCACACCTGCCGCTATCCCGGCCAGCAGGCACTGCGCCGCCAGTGTTACCATATTGGTTTCAGCGGATGTTTTTGTTGCAGCATCCAGTATCTTATTCAGGTAATTAATGGCAATACGGATGGATAAGGCAGAAAACATGATCGTTAATATTGCCGCGAAAATTGTTTTCAGCCAGTTATCAAACATCGGTTTAAGAAAACCGTACAACAGGCAGAAAATAAAGAGCGGCGCGGTGGTCGTCATTAACAGGATGGTGATTTCGGCGAGCAGGTTCACAAAGGTGGCTGCCATCAGCAGGACAACAGAGCCGCCCCATACCAGGACTTCGGCAAGGCCGCCATTCAGTTTGACGTAAGTTGAGGTGTCCATATTAAATAACTTTTGCCCCAGCGCCTGTGCCTTTTCCCAGACGGTATCGAGCAGCGCCCAGACGTTATCATCGCCGCTGATACCGTCTTTGAGTCCCTGGATAGCCGCTACCGCCAAATCCAGCCAGCCATCCCGGTTTAACGCAAAGGTGGTGATCAGCAGCATTCGCCCCACATCCCAGACGACATCTTCAACCGGGGTCCGGAGTTTGCCAGCCAGTGTCTGGTAACCGCGGTACAGTATAAATAAGGTAAAAGAGCTGGCGATGATGACGCTGATCATCGTGCCGTAAGTGGAAGACTGACCTTCCAGTACGGCATTCAGTCCATCCATGATGTTTTTGTCCATACCAACAAAAATACCACCGGACATGATGCCTCACCTGATATATAAAGAAAGGAAATAAAAACAGGGAGAATTCCCTGTTTTGCTGGAGGAGAAATTACTGTGTCACTGCATTTCGTTTTTCAGCTTCCTGCTGAAATATCGCCCCGAATTTCTCCTTAACCCCGGGCTGGCCTTCCTGTGCAAACATAAGTGCTGCCCGGTGGGCAAATTCGCAGTTATCGCTTGCCTCGCCATCCTTCAGGCATTGCGTATAAACCGCATATGTTTCGTCAGGATGCTGCTTATACCAGGCTTCGGATTTGGTTTCCTTGCAGCCGGACAGTAATATCACGCCTGAGAGTGTGCATAAGGTGAATAAGGATCTGAGCACGGATAACCTCCTTATAAATTATTAAGGTCAGCAACAGGTGCCGTTAGCTGCTGCTGTTCAAAGGCTTTCTGTCTTTGCTGTTCCAGCAATGTCGTTCGCTGTTCAGCCTGTCTGACAGACATCTCCCACTGATTCGTCAGCGCATTTAACTGTACGCTTTTCGCCGCGATGGCGTTAGCCAGATCCTGAGACTCTTTCGAGTCCTGCGCATTCGATATACGGTCAGATAAGTCTGATATGTCGCTGAGTGTGCTGTTGATCCTGTTTTCAACGTCAGTGGTATTCTCAATCGCCATTGCCTGATTGAGGATCATCTGTTTACAACTGTCGGCCAGGCCCTGAGATTTTATTCCTTCCTGTTCCTCGCTGCATACGCTGAACGATTTGTATTTATTGTAAAGGTTTTGCAGTTCAGAAGAATATGAACTGTTTTGCGTGGTCAGCAGATCATCCAGTGAAATACCGCTCTTACGGAGATTATCAATATTGGTTTTCAGACTTCGGGCATCACTGAGAAAACCCTGAATATCCCGCACACCGGTTGCGGTAGCCAGTTGCTTCTTATATGCATCAAGTTCACTTTTATAATGGGTAGCCGTATCCTCCCATTGTTGTAGTTTCTGCATCCACTGGTTAATGGATTCGGTATTCTGCACGGCATCGAAAACCGGTATTCCGCCGCTGAACGCCTGCGTCGAGAAAAATAACGATAATGCCAGAAAGGTATATCGGGTCCGCATATCAATGACCTCCGTATGAATATTAGATTGCCCGCTCAAGGAAGGTTTCTTTCCATTCATCAGGTCGCATACCGTCCTGATAAATGGCATCGAATATTTTCAGGTTGTCCTCACTGCCGCTGAGAAGCCGGGTGAGTTTACCCAGTCTGGACAGATCCATTTTCGCCATTGCCACAAACGGGCGGGTTTCCCCGGCCCGAAGCGGTGTTTTTAGGATGACCATATAATGCTCGCCTGGATCCAGATTCCTGACCGTCTCATAAACGCTGTCCGGCACTTTCATTTTCTCCACGTAATCCGTATGGCTGGCCTTCGGGTTGGCGAGGAAAATCTGGGTGCCGCACTGCTCAATAATCGCCGGGGCGATGGGGTGTCTGACGATTTCATCCGGTGACTGTGTTGCCGGGACGAAGATACCGTTCAGCTTGCGGATGACTTTCAGCATATTGAGGGAGAAGCGGGAAAATTCGACATCGGCCAGCCAGCGCCAGAACTCATCCATAAACATCACCAGGCGGCGACCGTCCAGCAGGCTGGTCACGCGATACAGCAGGTAAAAGGTGATGGGGCCGCGAATATCGTCATCATCCAGAAATTCGGTGCCGTCGATACCAAAGTTATCGACATCGCTGATGGTGAATGTATCGGCCTCGTTATCAAACACCCAGCCGAACTCGCCCCCCTGCGCCCACTGTTTCAGGCGAATACGCAGCCCGTTGGTGCGGGCATCTGTAGTCGGCGGCTCCGGCAGCACTTCCAGCAGCCGGGTGATCCCTAACCGGTGGTACTCCGGCGGATAGTCCAGCATGATGGTGTCAACGGCGGCACTGATCCGCTCCTCATCGCGCGGATCGAGCGGCTTACCGTTGCGGCGGCACAGCATGCGCACCAGCCGTTTGATGAAACTGATGTTCCGGCGGGTTGGCTCCAGCGCAAACGGGTTGAAGCCGGTGGGCTCGCCGGTACGGATGCGGAAGTATCGTCCACCCGCCTGGCGGATCGCCATCTCCGCCGCCCGGTCCTTATCGAAATACACCGTGGTCAGCCGTTTGATGGTGGCAGAAGGCGCAAACGTTGCCGGGTTGCGGTACTTCTGCATCAGCTGCTGCATGACAGTCATCAGCAGGGTTTTACCGGAGCCGGTTTTTCCGATAATCGCCGTATTCCCCGGCGTTTTCTCTCCGGTGTCATCCCGCCCGGCCTGGCTGTCGTGCAGGTTCAGGTAATACCCGCCACCGCCGGGAGATGTGAGGATGGCGATGGCTTCTCCCCACGGATTACCGCTGCGTTTGTGGGGATGGAAGTTATGCAGGCAGGCCATATCGGCAAAATTCTGGCTGCTGACGGCCACCAGTCGGGGACGCAGCGTATAGACGCCCGGCAGTTGCGCCAGATATGCGGCGGGCAGTGACAGGGTGGAGAGCGTCGTCATAATACCCAGATCGGCGAAGGGCTGGGCCAGAACGTTAGTGTCCTTCACCACCTGTCCGGGACTTTCTGAGGAGATCAGCAGGGAAAAGTGGAATTTACCGCACGACACATGTCCGGACTGCAGCAGGTCGCGCAGGACAATCAGCTCTTCGCGCTGGGAAATCGCGTCGTCGTCCGTGGAGTTCAGCCGTTTTTCCGCCAGCCGGATATGATTCTGCGCCTCATCCCGTGCCATACAGGTAAAGGACTGAGTCAGAACATACTCGCTTTCGGCGTACAACAGTGCGTCCAGCATACCGGTATGGGTTTCCGGGGAATAATCCTTAATCTCCAGGCTGCGGAAGAAGCGGGAACCGCTGACCGTCTGGCATTCACCGGTGTCGGTGGTAAAAAACACGTCCGGCGTGCTTAATGTTTCATAAAACGGCGAGCACGTTGCGGCCACTTTCTGCCACTGTCCGGTGATCAGGCGGTGGAAGAACGCCAGTTGCGAGGAATACACTCGCCCGTTTTCTTCATATATCCCCAGCGGCGTTGCCATATAACGGGATAATGAGGATTCCAGTGCTTCACGGTATTCCAGCATGATTTTGAGTGCGTCATCCAGTGCTGCCTGGCGTTTACCGTGCGACTGCGCTTTCATGGTTTTCTTCTCAATCTGAGAGAACGGCGCGTAGCAGACGGTGAAAAACAGCCGGTGCCGCCAGAACGGTTTTTCTTTTACCGGCTGGTAATACCGACGTGTTACCTCATCGGAAAAGGGAATGCCGGAATTCGCCTCAAAGACATCATGATATTTTTCACGGAGCCGGTGAATATAGAATGTTACCCGCAGCCCCTCAAACGAACGAATAACGTTATTCAGGTGCGTGGCCATCAGGGTCAGGTGTTGTTCGTCTTCACATTCAAAGACTGTGCCGCCCAGCTCCCAGGTGGCAACAAAATCACGGTGACGATTTCTGATGACGTAGGGGTGAATATGGGAGGAATACGGAATATATTTATCCAGCGTAATACGCTCGTTTAATTTCATTTTCTGAATAAACTCCGAGACATCAACATTATCGTACTGATTCGCCAGAAGGGCATTCGCGCCAAAATGGGTATTGGTGAAAAGTCGTCCACGGGTTTTAAACGCCAGCCAGAGCAGACTGAAATAATGAATGTCCTTTCGGGCTTTATTTTTCATTTCCGCCCAGGCCGGGATCAGTAACAGCGCCAGGTAATAGCTGGCATAGACCGCCAGCAGGACGATGGCCCCACTGACGAGAACGAACGGCACAAGAGGAATACCCATAATGGCGGCAGGCCGCGTGAGTGCTTTATTCAGCGTAGCCATCGTTACCTCGCTTATGATGCCCAGTAGGCACCGAAGCCGGACGCGCCGACAATCAGGATCGCGCCGATGATGACGTTACGCATGTCGTGCAGGCTCTTGCCGTCGAACAGCACCTTGTAGCCCACCCACATGGTCGCCAGTGTGATAGTGACAGCGGCCAGTCCCAGCAGGCCGGTCGAGGTATTGCTCAGTGTCTCATTGGCCTTGTTAAATCCGCTGTCTGCCGCCAGCAGCGGTGCAGGCAGCAGCACGGAAGCAACAACGGAGTAACGGCACTTACGCATGATCATTTCTCCTCATCAGGGATAACAGGGATAGCGCCGCGAATGACGGAACCGGGATAATGCAGGGAAGTCAGGACCGGCGCAGTGGCACTAGCAGGCTCGCCACGCAGCACAACGGCGGGATAACGGACAGGTGGTTGCGCGTTCCGGTCAGGGTCACGCTGCCGGTCTTCCCGGGTGGACGGGACGACATAGCCAATGCGCTGCACGTAGCTTGTCCGGTTAAAGGCGGATTCCGGTCGCTGGCCGGTTTCAAAGTTGCCGGAGTAGTAACAACTGAGCGCCCGTTTCAGGGTGCCGCCGCGACGGTAACAGTCGGCGAGAATGCGCTCAAATACCGACAGATTGATGCAAGGGTTAAGCAGGGCGCTGGCAGTGACGCCGTAATGGCGGAAATTAGTACTGGTGATTTGCATCAGTCCAACAGAGTAACGGCGGCCCTGAGACATCAGGCGGCGGAGAATATGCTCTGCCTCTCCCCGACTGACTGGCTGGTGAGAATTAACGTGTTTATCGCCGGAAGATTCTCCGGAGTTCGGAACAATCTCGGCGATGGCATACGGGTTAAAACCGGATTCCACCCGCGCCACGTCGAGTGCCGTGGACGGATGAATGCTGGTGGCGCACTGCATGGCCGCCGCCAGAAAGGCAGTGGTGGAAAGCATGATGGGCCTCAGAGAGCAGACAGCATGCAGGGTCTACAGACGCTGCATGCTGTGGAGTCAGAATCAAAGGGATTACTTCGCGGTTTCGACAGGAGCCGTACTCTGCTGCGCACTGTTTTCCTCGCGGGGTTCCAGCAGGACCAGTTTGCCGGAGACGGCAATACCGGGCGTCAGGACAATATTCAGACCGGCTTTACCGTGGTGAGCAAAGGCAACGCCGACTTTTGTCCAGTACGTATTTTTCTCGCCCTGAGTAGCCGGCTGACTTTCCTGGGCAACATATGCATAATAATCGGGTTTTCTCATGATGAGCCCTTGTAATAAATGGTAGAAAATAATATTTTTCGATCACGTCCCGATTCTGCATTCCGGTTTTAACGGGTCAGCGAGAACATTCAGCGGCATCCTGAATTGTGGTTTTGTGACAGCCCGTTCCGTATTATTAAAGAGCAATACCCGGCCCGGACGAATTAACGTCCATTAGGGCAACCATTCTGTAATGGCGTGTTCAGTATGAGAGGTCTGGATCGAGTCATAAACGATAAACTCAAAACAAAAATGAAAGAGTTAGCCGGATGGATAAATAAAGAAATGGGAGAATAGGAAATGAAGTTGAAGTAAATTATGGGGATTTATTTTTATTTTCTGATACAGATAAAGACGTATGAGCATTTATTACTCATACGTCTTTTGGTTCACATTTAACAACGACGGCGTTCAAGTTTATCCTGACATTCCGTACAGTTTGTTACGCCTGGTAGCGCCTGCCGTCGTTTTTCAGGAATAGGTTTACCGCACAAACGGCAGTGGAATAATGATGGTGTTGTTCCTGGTTTGAAACGGCTCTGTTCAATCATCTCTTCCAGTCGTTGTTCATTGAACTCCTGATCGCGGTCGATCTCATCCGGCATTTGATGCCCTCCTGTTGGCGGCTTCCTTTTCGCAGAGTGTGATGCGCTTCCAGATGGTGGTGAGAGACAGACCTTCGGCGTCCGGCAACAGCTTTTCCGTCACCTGCATCATGGCGGCCAGCGCGTCGGAGGATTCAAGGTTATCCACCCGACATTTTTGCCATTGCCGCCAGATTTCGGCATCTGTCTCTTCATCTGGTTCAGGCGTCCGGCCATACGGCACGCTGACACTCAGCAAGCGGCGACGAAGACATGTTTCGTTGGAGGTGAGACCAAAATACTGGTTAAGCAGGGCTATCGACCCGCCCAGTCGGATCGCCTGGTTAATCTGTTCCTGGCGTTTGTGCTCTTGTCGGGCCCGAGCCAGTAAATGAAGCAGAACATCATGGCGGATACTGACGGAAACAAAAGGTGCCGCAGCCCGGCTGACCATAAACAGTTCATCAAGCGATAACAGATTAAGAGCGTTCATTTCGTCAAACGTGAATCCCAGAGACTCACAGTGGCGAATATCGCCCTCTTTGAGAGCATTTAAAGCGTCGGTTAAGACGGCGTAATTCAGTGACGGGATCATCCTGTCGTCTCCTCACGCTATATTTCAGGAAATAAGAATAAATAATTAAATTCGAGTGAATGTAAGATGAAAAAGCCTTTCGAAAGGCAAGTTCATCGTTCACGATTAATTAACCCTTGCGGTTACCTAATTTGACGTCGACCCACTCATCAATTTCAGATTCCAGCCATGCCACACTGGATGGGCCGATCTTAATTGACCGAGGGAACGAGCCATTTTTCATGTATAGATATATCTGAGAACGTTTCAGACCAGTTTTTTCTTCAACTTGTTTGAGTCGTAATAAATGATGAGAAGTCATATTTTTCTCCTGTGACTAAAAGAACCTGATAACAGCTGGAGTTTATAAAAGACATAGTATTCACACTCTGGAAAGCAGGTAATCCCTTAATAAGGCTCATGACACCCTTATTATTGGTTTTGGGTTTAATCATGTAAGGATGTGTTTAGCGGGATAAGAATGCTGAGGGAGGAGCACCACGCTCCAGAGCATTTTTCAAAGTTTCAGCGCTCAAAGATTCTGTGATACCGTCATCTGATGCCCATATTTCAAAAATAGAGATAAGTTTATATGGATGTTTCAGCAGTGGGCTGATTGCATCATTATGTTTGCAGGCCAGCCAGAACAAGCGGGATAAGGGGGTAGTCATACGTGTTGATGAGTTAGGCAATTCTTTGTTCTTTATATTTAAATTAATTAGTTTCTCAACTTCCTCCTGACGTATGACAAAACGAGCATCTGGTGGTAAGTCATGTAGAGGGAAATACCCATTTTGCTGATATTTTCTGAGAGTGTTTTCAGATATCTGAGCAATAAGATTATGTGAGATATCTTGAGGTAATCTCGCAATTTGTTTTTTAGCACGTTTTACCCAGGTCATCTTCTCAAAGATTTGATATGCCTCTCCTAGAAAATTGACAGTTATGCCGTAGTTGGAAGTTTTTCCTCCAGTAATCGGTAGGGAAAAATGAAGTTCATGTGCCAGCATTCTTTGCAGCAAAACATATTCATAACCCATTAGTGTCGTATCAATAATCTGTTGCATGGGATGAATATATTTATCTTCTGTGCTTAGAATCAAGTTTTTTCCGTAAGTAAACCCTCTGTTATCAAGAAGACACAGTTTGTCAATCAATTCCCCTTCCAGTTGTCTGAATTTTAACTTTCCATTGCTGATTTGTATTTTTTTAAGTATGACGGGTGACTGGAAATAAATTGAAAGAATAATATTTCCGCTTAAGGCATGACGATAGATATCGCTGGGGGTGATCTTTTTCTTTGCTGATTCTGTCGCGATCTCGACGGCTTCTGGGATAGTAACCCAAGCGGGCATTTTATTATCGATAGTTAATCTTAGAGCGGTTTTTGGCATGATATCACCTCTTTATGTATATTATCAGAAAAATTAAGAAAGGTAATCCTCCCATTTTTAACGGAGGTGATAAGTAGAATCAGGTCATGCGTTGAATATGCTGCATCGGCGTGTAGCCATTCAATGCCATATTCGGACGCTCGTGATTATAAAACCATTGCCAGCGTGTGGCATAGTCCTGCAATTCATCCAGCGAGGAAAACAGGTACTGCCCTAAATAGCTGCGCGGAATAGTAGATCACTTTGAGGGAACTCAGTCCGGATTGTGCGATCTGATCAATCGCTGAACATCACAAATCACCAACCGGACTGAGCAATGCCGATCATAGCACCCATTCCTCGCGACGAACGACGACTGATGCAGAAAGCTATCCATAAAACGCGCGATAAAAATCATGCACGCAGACTCACAGCCATACTGATGTTGCACCGGGGAGACCGTGTCAGCGATGTCGCCAGAACGCTCTGCTGCGCCCGTTCCTCCGTCGGGCGCTGGATTAACTGGTTTACGTTGTCGGGTGTCGAAGGCCTTCAATCCTTACCCGCAGGACGTTCCCGTCGCTGGCCGTTTGAGCATATCTGCACGTTATTACGTGAGTTGATAAAACACACTCCCGGTGATTTTGGCTATCAGCGTTCACGCTGGAGTACCGAATTGCTGGCAATAAAAATCAATGAGATAACCGGATGTCAGTTACATGCCGGGACCCTTCGCCGCTGGCTGCCATCGGCCGGGATGGTATGGCGCAGGGCCGCGCCAACTCTGCGTATCCGTGACCCGCATAAGGATGAAAAGATGGCGGCAATCCACAAAGCACTGGACGAATGCAGCGCAGAGCATCCGGTATTTTATGAAGATGAGGTGGATATCCATCTTAATCCCAAAATCGGTGCGGACTGGCAGCTGCGCGGGCAGCAAAAACGCGTGGTGACGCCGGGACAGAACGAAAAATACTATCTGGCCGGAGCACTGCACTGCGGCACGGGCAAAGTCAGCTACGTGGGCGGCAACAGCAAAAGTTCGGCGCTGTTCATCAGCCTGCTGAAGCGGCTTAAAGCGACGTACCGGCGGGCAAAAACCATCACGCTGATCGTGGACAACTACATTATCCACAAAAGCCGGGAAACCCAGCGCTGGCTGAAGGAGAACCCGAAGTTCAGGGTGATTTATCAGCCGGTTTACTCGCCGTGGGTGAATCACGTTGAGCGGTTATGGCAGGCGTTGCACGACACGATAACGCGCAACCATCAATGCCGTACGATGTGGCAACTGCTGAAAAAGGTACGGCATTTTATGGAAACCGCCAGCCCATTCCCCGGAGGAAAACATGGTCTGGCAAAAGTGGAGCGGTATTAGGCGCAGCTATTTAGCCAGTCATAGCGTACTGTACGATTATATCGCTCAATATAAGCGTTCTGCTGAGGTTTACCGGGCTGAATAAAACGCAGGGTTATATTCTGTCGGGCCGCCCATGACATCAGTATCCTGCCTGTATATTCTGGCCCGTTATCGCACCGGATAGCTGCTGGTTTTCCCTTCCATTCAATGAGCTGCTCCAGCGTTCTGACCACCCGACTCGCTGGCAGGGAAAAATCCACCTCAATCGCCAGCGCTTCCCGATTAAAGTCATCGATAACATTCAGTAAACGAACAGAACGTCCATCCGATAGCTGATCATGCATGAAATCCATCGACCAGCATTCGTTGCCACTTTCAGGCACCATCAGTGGCTCAGGTTTATCCCGTTTCAGTCGTTTTTTCGGCTTGATCCGCATGTTAAGCGACAACCCGCAATAAATCCGGTACACCCTTTTATGGTTAAACTGGAAACCTTTTACGTTACGCAGATACAGAAAACACAGGCCAAATCCCCAGTTACGCTGACTGTCAGTGATACGGAGCAGCCAGTCGGCGATGACGTCATTTTCTTCATTTCGTTGCGGCTGGTAGCGATAGCAACTTTCGCTGACAACAAACAGCCGGCAGGCAAAACGCACGCTGACGTTTCGGCTCCTGACGGCTTCTTGCGCCATCTGCTTTCGACGCGATGGCTTCACCACTTTTTTGCCATGGCTTCCTGAATAATTTCGGCCTTGAGACGCTCTTCAGCATACATTTTTTTGAGGCGACGGTTTTCCTCTTCCAGTTCTTTGAGGCGGGTCATCATGGAAGCATCCATCCCGCCAAAGCGTGAACGCCACTTATAGAAACTGGCGTTGCTCATGCCATGCTCGCGGCACAGTTCGGCCACCGGCGTTCCTGCCTCGGCTTGCTTCAGGATGGACATGATCTGGCTGTCAGTGAAACGTGATTTTTTCATAGAGATCTCCCCGGTTCAGGTTACGAGAAAATTCTACTTATGAACACACCGGTTTTTCGGGGGGATTACCGAAACAATAACTTCCACGCCAACAGTGCAGGTATTTATCTGTCAATGATCTGATAGAGAATAAGACGGTGGTGATAGTGAATATCGGTTGATAATATACAGGTCGTTCTCATACTGTTAAGTGATCGTGCTATTCACTTGTTAAATAGGTCTTTTCTCCTTAAAATGGAGATTTACAAAAGAGAGTGGCGAGAATGGCTTTTGGGTTTTGTTAGTAAGTAAACGTTATTTGTTTTTTTTCATAGTAATATCAGGTGGATAAGTTGCTTTAACGAATGCCTCCATTTCAGTTATCATTTGTGATTGTGCAAAAAAGTGGTTTGTTAGATATGATAAAATGCAATAATCTATTGTAGGTATAATTTGGTCATGTATTCAAAGTGTGATTTCTGTTATTACAGGTAATGCTCCCGCTCAATAAATGTACCAATCACTTTGTCATGCATTTCTGTGGATTTCGAATACCCCAGAGTCTTTCTGTTGAGTCGTTTCAGTCTGTTCCTGAGATTCAGGTTTTTACGTTCGATGCGTTGCGTATAAAGCTTACCTGTGATGTGTTTTAGATTCGGCAGTATGTCGTAAGCGATGAATTTATCTGTGCACAAGAAGGCAACACTAAGTCTCGATAACCGCTTCAATAACTTACGAAATATCTTTTTATTTCGGCGACCAAAAGCATGAGCAACAATACGTTTGAGACGAGGCTCCCATGCATACAACAACCAGCGCTGTGGCTTTTTGTTGCCGACAAATGACTACATTTCATCAACTTCACTGATGAGCTGGATTTGTAGGTTATCCAGAGGCAGAGCGGTTACGCATCGTGGTGAGGGTTTTTTACGTGCGCGCAACGGCATTAATGCTGATGTGCAACGCCCGTGCGGTGCCACGGATGCCCGCATTATTCATAGCAAGGTCAACAATCTGCTCTTTGATGCCAAGCTGGTAGGCACGATAAGCATAATCAAGCTGGAAAGTCTGGCTGCACATTTGGCACCGATAGCGCTGATGTTTAGCTTTTCCCAGACCATGCTTTTTAAATGCCTCGGTTTGACCACAAAACGAGCATTTTACGTCAACTTAGCCATTCGATACACTCAGCAAAAAGAGAGATCTTACTTCCTGATCAACACCTTGAATACTTGACCGTATTTCTGATTCAATCAGAATTGAAATTTTTCTTAAATAATTTCTTCTGGCATTTTTCCTTCAATGAAAATAGCATTCTTATATTGTTTTTGTATTACGTAAGGCAATAGAGGTATTATTCTTTGCTCAAGAAATGGAGCAAGTGCACAACATACTGGATCTTTAGAAAATAATCCATTGCTATAAGAAACGCTATTTCCTCTGCATCCTCCATGTGCAATAAATTTATATCTACAATCTTTACAGGGGAGATCATGTATTGTCATTTCGGAGAATTTTTTGAATTCTTCATTTTCATCATATGATACACTACTTATCTTTTTTTCTTCATTGTTGAAAATTACAGCCTCATTATATCTGAGTGATGGACAAAATCTAATTTTGTTACCATCTTCAACTATTACACTTCCGAATTGATATGAGCATGGATGATAAACATCGCTAGAGATAATTTTAAAGCCATTATCTAGAATTGAAGATCTAAATAATTGAACGATTTCAAGACGCATGTTTGTATAGCGAGGGTAAGTTGAAAGGTAATCTCTGATAATTTGATAATAAGATTCTTTGGCAATATCAAGCCATTCTTCTTTATTCTGTACTGCGTAACTTGTTGTGCTTCTACCACTCATGAATACCTGATCAATCTGCCATCTGTCGACTTTAAGTGCGAGTAATTTTCTATATAGTGAATACAATTCTTTTGCTGTTACTTTGTTGCAAATGGTAGTGTTTACAGTTACATATAATCCATATTCTGTAGCGAGCTTTATTTTTTCGAGAATTTTTTTATGGCTGACAGGTTTGCCATTTTTATATTTTCTGATCAGATCATTACCCTCAAGGCCATCAAGGCTAATTCCCAGGCCTATGGTCAAAGGGCTCATTTTACCTAAAATTGTGCTGAACAAGGATTTTATGGTTTCTTTAACTTTCAAATGGGCAAGCCACTCGAGTATACTTTTTTTCAGGTAAATTCCATTTGTTATAAAGTATATGTTGCGATAACCTACAGAAATTGCATATTCAATGAGCTCTTTGCTGTCAGAGCGCATCAAAAATTCCCCACCAGTAAAAGTAATGCGAGTGGCTCCTTTTTGAGAAGTCGTAAGAATTGTTTTTTTGAGTTGTTTTAATTTGTGATGCTCAAAATTATCTGAGGCTGAAACATAACAATGTTCACAAAGCAGATTGCAGCGCTTCGTTGTTTCCAAATGCAAACGATGCGGTGAATTATATTTTTCTGTTAATTGCATACGAATCCTATGAGCGTCATGTAGTTAAAGTCAAGGGCATAAGACCAGGACCTGAGTCCTGGTCTGTATACAACGTCAGTTAAGCTTCCACTTAACCCCCGATAGGACCAGTATCAGCGCTATCTACCAGGTGTCCGTTGAGCCCGTTATGTACACCGAAGTGCCGGACTGGTGATACACACAACTTAAGGATTTTCGAAAGTACGTTCATTTCTACTACCTCACGTTTCACTGATTAGTTAAGTTAAACTAGATGATAGTTCCAGAACTATTTCAATGCGCAAATTAATGCGCGATAGCTATAATCCACAAAATTTGTGTGGGTTTGTTGATTTTGATCACAAAACGTACAATTTGTTCTGTGTTGTGATGTGTGACATTGATTTCCAGCAAAGTTCGAGGTGGCAGATGAACAGCAGACTTGGCAGAAATTTTTGGATCTACAGATGTGGGCAGATAGCCACCGCTTTGGGATATAGTGCATCATCCATTGCCGTTATCTGGTGGGTTTTAGGTGAGTATCAAAAAATGATATACGTATCATATATTATTGTTCCTCCTTTAATAATTTCAGCGATATCTCAACCATTAGTTGCCCCTCTCGGTGATCGATTCAATAAGAAGAGATTGCTGCAATATGGGCTGGGTATACAATTTGTCAGTTATCTCATCGTTGCAGCTATCTTCATTGTCGGCAAAATGAATATTGCTGTTTTGATTGCATTTGAAATGTTGTCAACGACAGGGAAAATCATTTTTAACTCGGGTTCCATTGGTATTCTTCCTCATCTTGTTTCAGAAAATGATATTCCTGATGGCATAAATATTACTCAGAGAATTAATTCTGTAATGTCGATACTGGGGGGGGCACTCGGTGGTTCGATGGTCACATTTTTAGGAGTGGCAAATTCCTTCTTGTTTCTTTCGGCCTGTTTGCTCGTGGCGTTTCTTCTTTGTATGTTGATACATTATTCAGCACAAAGTGAAAATGCAGGTGCTAATATATCAACGTGGATGAATGATGTTAAAGAGGGATTTAGATATACAATACAAAATCCTGTTGTTTCTGGTTTTTTTATATACAGCATTATTATAGGCATTGCTTTTGCTCCAATGACATTGGCGTTTCCATATATAATAAAGGAGATAAATGGTCTCCCCCCATTTTTTGTCGGATTTTTAACAACAAGTATGGGGAGTGGTGTTATATTAGGCTCTTTATGTCTCCCTTATTTAAAAAGGGTTTTTGATAGTAAATATATAGTATATCTATCATCGACTCTTTTTTTCTTGTCATTATTGTTGGTAGGTGTATATCATCACGTTGTTGTGTTGTTTATAGGCCAATTTATTATTGGTTTGTCCAGGAACTGGATAAATGTAACTGTTGATTCACTGTTAATGGTTAACCTGCCTAAAGAACTGAGGACAAGAGTTTTATCAAATCTTATGTTTTTTGCTATGATTAACATGCCATTAGCAATGCTTATATTTGGTGGTTTAATGGATGCCTTGGGTGTGTATAATATTTTTTTGGTTCTGTCTATGTTATCTTTTGCAGGTATGCTGGCGATTGTATCTAACAAGGGAGTCAGGGGATTTCTTTCTGCGAAACCAGAGGAAGCAATGGCAATGTTATCTAAATAGCTGCGCGGAATAGTAGATCACTTTGAGGGAACTCAGTCCGGATTGTGCGATCTGATCAATCGCTGAACATCACAAATCACCAACCGGACTGAGCAATGCCGATCATAGCACCCATTCCTCGCGACGAACGACGACTGATGCAGAAAGCTATCCATAAAACGCGCGATAAAAATCATGCACGCAGACTCACAGCCATACTGATGTTGCACCGGGGAGACCGTGTCAGCGATGTCGCCAGAACGCTCTGCTGCGCCCGTTCCTCCGTCGGGCGCTGGATTAACTGGTTTACGTTGTCGGGTGTCGAAGGCCTTCAATCCTTACCCGCAGGACGTTCCCGTCGCTGGCCGTTTGAGCATATCTGCACGTTATTACGTGAGTTGATAAAACACACTCCCGGTGATTTTGGCTATCAGCGTTCACGCTGGAGTACCGAATTGCTGGCAATAAAAATCAATGAGATAACCGGATGTCAGTTACATGCCGGGACCCTTCGCCGCTGGCTGCCATCGGCCGGGATGGTATGGCGCAGGGCCGCGCCAACTCTGCGTATCCGTGACCCGCATAAGGATGAAAAGATGGCGGCAATCCACAAAGCACTGGACGAATGCAGCGCAGAGCATCCGGTATTTTATGAAGATGAGGTGGATATCCATCTTAATCCCAAAATCGGTGCGGACTGGCAGCTGCGCGGGCAGCAAAAACGCGTGGTGACGCCGGGACAGAACGAAAAATACTATCTGGCCGGAGCACTGCACTGCGGCACGGGCAAAGTCAGCTACGTGGGCGGCAACAGCAAAAGTTCGGCGCTGTTCATCAGCCTGCTGAAGCGGCTTAAAGCGACGTACCGGCGGGCAAAAACCATCACGCTGATCGTGGACAACTACATTATCCACAAAAGCCGGGAAACCCAGCGCTGGCTGAAGGAGAACCCGAAGTTCAGGGTGATTTATCAGCCGGTTTACTCGCCGTGGGTGAATCACGTTGAGCGGTTATGGCAGGCGTTGCACGACACGATAACGCGCAACCATCAATGCCGTACGATGTGGCAACTGCTGAAAAAGGTACGGCATTTTATGGAAACCGCCAGCCCATTCCCCGGAGGAAAACATGGTCTGGCAAAAGTGGAGCGGTATTAGGCGCAGCTATTTAGGGAGTGAAAGCATAACTGAGAATTTTTATAAAAGAATATATTTATCACTTGTGTTCTAGTCTCGACTATAGCACCTCTGTATTGCTTCTAAAATAGAATCCCTGTCAGTCAAGACTGACAGGGATTCTATTTTCCTGAATTAATAATTCATATGTCAGGCGGCGGTACCGCGCTTTTCTCGTCCAAGGATATAGGGCGGGATATAAGATTTATGACACGTACCCAGATAATCCGACCACCATTGCATCATTGCCCGTCGGGCTTCAAGATGTTCCGCCTTATGAATGTATGCCAGACGCACTGTATTGCGCTCCTGATGGCTCATCTGGCGTTCCACCACATCCTGCGACCATAAACCGGACTCCATCAGGGCGCTGCATGCCATTGTCCTGAACCCATGACCGCAGATATCCTGTTTAGTGTTGTATCCCATAAGGCGCAGTGCCTTGTTCACGGTGTTTTCGCACATCGGCTTATACGGGTTATGATCGCCGGGAAAGACCAGTTCATATTCACCGGATATGTCCTTAATCCTTTTCAGAATGGCGACAGTCTGTTCTGAAAGGGGCACGATATGCGGAGTACGCATTTTGGCCCCACGCCCTGAATAACGCACGCCTGCAATGGCTTCACGGGTGGCGGGTATCATCCAGATTCTGTTTCTAAAATCAATTTCACGCCAGCGGGCAAAGCGCAGTTCACTGGAGCGAATGAACACATGCAGCGTCAGCAGGACGGCAAGGCGGGTCAGTTCACGGCCCTGATGATAGCCCTTAATGCGTTCAGTCAGCTCAGGCAGCCGCTCCAGCGGCAGGGCGGGATAGTGGTGTCGGACGGGCGGTGTTGTCACACCGTCAAGGTTTGCCGCCGGGTTGCTGTCGATGAATCCCTGATGGACGGCATGGCGCATGATGTTGCAGAGATGCTGCCGCGTGCGGGACGCAACTTCAAGCAGGCCTTTTTCCTCAATGCCTTTCAGCAGGTCAATGAAATGCCGGGGTTTAAGCTCTGAGACTGACAGGTGGCCGATAACCGGAAAGATATGATTGTTCAGGCTGGCAAGCAGACGGTCGGCGGTGTTCTGCGACCATTTTTTATTACTCCCGTGCCACGCCAGCGCCACCTTTTTAAATATTTTCTCCGGTGTGTGTGAGCCATGTTCAGCAGACCGCTGTTGAGCAGGGTTGATGTTCAGCGCCAGCATTTTGCGTATACCTTCACGCTGCTGGCGGGCATCAGACAGGGAAACAGCAGGATAGGCACCCAGTGCAATGCGGGATTCTTTACCACTGATACGATACTTGAGATACCAGTGACGTGAACCGCCCGGTTTGACCAGCAGATACAGACCGTGGGAATCGGAGACTTTAAAGGGTTTATCAGAAGGCTTGAGAGTGCGAATTTTCGCGTGGGTAAGAGACATATGGGGGTCACTCCATTATCGAACTAACCTGACCCCAGATTTGACCACCAATTTTTCCCGATGCAGAGGGTAAAATCAAAATGCACCGGGAAGACTTTTCACGCCAACCTGTTGAATCCATATCAGAAAGGAATTCGCAAGGATGCATAAAAACAGGAAATTGGCTCCTCTGACTGGACTCGAACCAGTGACATACGGATTAACAGTCCGCCGTTCTACCGACTGAACTACAGAGGAATCGTTGGAACGGGGCGAATATTAGCGAGTGGCCGTCAGACTGTCAACAGCTAAAAAACATTTAGCTTTCAACTGGCTGCGTTTTCAGCAAGGCGATCGCTTAATGAACAGCTGCGTCATTGTCACGCCGCTGCTGCCAGCTTTCGACGCGTTTTAACGGATCCTGCCCATAAAAGCGCGAGAAGCGCAGATAAAGCGACGGGAAACGTTCATGCAGTAATTCCGGCGCGCTGAAAAAGTACTCTGATAACACCGCAAAACACTCTGCCGGATCGCTGGCGGCATAAGCATCAATGGTGGCAGCGTTCTCGCCCACCAGATCGATCTCTTCCTGAATGTTTTCCATCGCCAGGCGGATATCCAGCTCCCAGGCGGAGACATCGCGCAGCGCAATCGGCGGGATGCCATTGGCGTGGCCGCTGCCGCGCGCGTCCAGTTTATGCGCCACTTCATGCACAATCAGGTTAAAACCGGAGAGGTCGAAAGAGTCCTGAATATCAAGCCAGTTCAGCACAATCGGTCCCTGCTGCCAGCTCTGGCCGGATTGCACCATACGTTCGCTGTGCACCAGGCCAAAATCATCCTGCCACTCATCGTCAACCACAAACGGGCCAGGATAGATCATCACTTCATAAAAGCCATCCAGCCACTCCAGCCCCAGCTTTAATACCGGCAGGCAGAACAGCAGGGCAATACGGGCGACGCTGAGCGGTTCAGGTACGAAGTTTTGCAGTGGCACCAGGCGTTTTTGTTGCAGAAAACGCGCGGCCATTTTTTGCAGCGCTTGTTGGTCCGCCGCAGAGAGTGGGGCGAAGATCGGCACCGCCAGCGCGCGTTGCCAGGGGAGTGATGAGAGGGACTCTTCGGTATTTGCTTTCCACGGCCATTTAATCATTATTCTGCTCACTGTGGTTGCCCGCCTGCAGCTGTTACTAACATGCCGCAGCCCGGGCCTGACCGCAATAATTATCACCATCAGCAGCAGAGATAACTAGTCAGCATGG
Source organism: Winslowiella toletana (assembly GCF_017875465.1). Classification (NCBI taxonomy): domain Bacteria; kingdom Pseudomonadati; phylum Pseudomonadota; class Gammaproteobacteria; order Enterobacterales; family Erwiniaceae; genus Winslowiella; species Winslowiella toletana. Next base: position 405,614 of record NZ_JAGGMQ010000001.1, on the reverse strand, counting down.
CGAGGGATCGCAGCATTCCATCCTGAGAGGAAGCGGAATTGAGTGCGATTATTCAACCACTTACTGCTATAAATGTCTGTGATTAACGCCGCAATGTGAACAAAAAACGACGATAATCCCGGCGTCAGCGTGGTGTCAGATGCGACTAAATTCGATCACCCACACCCACGGATTCACTTCCCAGCTGGTGCCGCCATACTGCTTTTCCCAGGCTTTCATATAGGCCTCTTTTGGCGCCACTGAGTCGTTTTTCAGGGTGAAGAAGTTGTTAAGAAAGTGCGAGTCAGTTTGCACCCCTTCCGCCATAATATCGTCGTCGCTGATATCCTGGATTTTCTGCGCCCGCACCCCGGTGATCTGCAGGTTAATCCGGCTGGCCCAGCGCGGCATATGAATGGCGGTCTGCCAGCCGGACTGTTCGTTATCTTCATCCAGCGATGATCCCAGCTCACTGCTGTCGGCGCGATACTGGCAATAGCGTGTGCTGCGATAAGCCTCAGGCGATTTGGCGTAATCGGCCATCTGCTCTTTAGGCACCACCGGTCCGCGCCAGGTTTCGCGTACCCACAACCGGTCGCCAGGCTGGCCAAACGGACATTGATAACTGAGGTCGGACATCTCCATCACATGACGCCCGCGCATCTGGTTGCTGATAACGTCAAAACCGTAGCAACCTTCGTGGTTATCCTGGCCTGGCGTGAATGCCAGCGATTTCATTATCCGGCGTGTCTGAGTCTGTTGTCCTGTTAACAGAGCGCGAACTCGTTGGTCAGAAAAAAGAATTGGCCGCTCTTTCATGAATTACCTCATTGTACTTATTATTGAAATTCCCGGTCATCACTATAGTTATCGGCAGCCAGACCATTCTAAACATCACTTTTGCAAAAGATCCTGGCATTGAGCAAGCAATGATGAGAGCAGCTAATCAAATGCTGCAGTGAAAAGGCATCTTTTTATCGACAACCAGGATACCCCTTAACTGCGACAATAGCTGGCACTGAACTGTCAACCTGCCGGGTTGAAGATCGGGTGCATAGATTACTGATTTAATGAAATATTATGGCAATAATTGCTGTATGGGAATCACTTAAGACTGATTATTTGAGTTTACGCATTACTTAAGTGTAATCGATTTACCAGAGATAATATCAAACGGTACTATTTAAGACTTATCTCATATCATCGTAATCTTTTCTAATGTTTTTTCCCTTTCCGGAAGATGAGTCTGAGCGAGAACCGACTGATTTATGCGACAGCGCGGGTGGATAACCGTCTGCGGCGGTTTAACTTGATGAGGATCTCATTTTGAAGGGTGTAGTTTCATCTCTTGCATAAGGTGTTCGTTGCGTGTCATAAAAGTGTTATCAGTCATCGACTATAAACGGATTACCGGCAGCAGAATAAGCTGGCTGTGCGCTTGATCGGCAGCACAGTGATAACGACTGTAAAGGTCATAAAAGCACACAGGGAGAAGTCTATGTCATCAATGTCCCTCGAAACCTGGCAATCACGATTTGAACACTGGCTGCACCAGAGCTGGCCGCAGGATGATAAGGCGCATGATGTTGCGCATATGAAACGTGTCTGGCAGACCGCACAGCGCATTATGCGTGACGGCGAGGCCAATCCGCTGGTGGTGCTGGCCGCCTGCTACTTTCATGACGTGGTTAACCTGCCGAAAAATCATCCCGATCGCCATCTTGCTTCCAGTCAGGCGGCGGTGGAAACGCGGCGCATTTTGCAGGATGAATTTCCGGATTTCCCGGCGAGCCTGATTGATGCAGTCGCCCACGCGGTTCATGCGCATAGCTTTAGCGCTGGCGTCACGCCACAGACGCTGGAAGCGAAAATTGTGCAGGATGCAGACCGGCTGGAATCACTGGGGGCGATAGGACTGGCGCGGGTATTCTACACCTCGGGCGCGCTGGGACGTCCGTTATTCGACAGCAGCGATCCTCTGGGCAAACAACGTGAACTGGATGACAGCCGCTGGACGCTGGACCATTTTCAGAAAAAACTGTTTACGCTGCCCGATACCATGCAAACCGCAGAGGGCAAGCGGCTGGCGCAGCATAACGCGCATTTCATGGTGACCTTTGTCGCCAAATTATGCGCCGAGTTGCAGGGTGAACTCTGTGAGCTGGATCAGTCGGTGTTACGCGATTTCGCTCCGGATGGACTGAAATATTAAATTTTTGTGACAGTGTGTTAAACCACAGCGGCTTAGGCTACCGTGTTGAAGAATATCATCAGGAGAATCAGATATGACCGGCACCGTTAGCTTAACGATTAAAATCGATCCCGCGTTGAAAGAGATTTTGAAAAACCTGGCGCTGGAAAATCAAGTTTCTGTCAGTCAGGAAGTCAGCCAGCGGCTGCAAGCCAGTCTGCTTGTTATTGAGCACCCGGCGGTTGACAGCCAGCATACGGCGGAAGCCGAAGAAGCGGTGGAAGAGACGCCTGTACAGTTGAGCAACAGCGAATTAAAACAGATTCGCGCTTTACTGAAAAAGCAGAAGAAGAAAAAGTAAGTCGTATTCTGTGATCTCTCAGGCCACCACCACCCGGTGGCCTTTATCTTTCCCGTCGTGTTTACTCTTCATCACCGTAATAGAGCACACCCAGCTTAATCAGCGGGCGACCCTGTGATTTGCGATGCAGATTGCTGTCGCGCAATGAGTAGACACAGCCGCAATACTCCTGCTGGTAAAAGCGTTCGCGTTTGCTGATCTCAATCATCCGTGAGGAGCCACCCTGCTTGCGCCAGTTATAGTCCCAGTAAACCATATCGGGGTAGGGCGCGGCGGCGCGTTGTCCGCAGTCGTTAATCTGTTGCATGTTTTTCCAGCGCGAAATACCCAGTGAGCTGGAGATCACCGAAAAACCGTGTTCCCAGGCGTACAGCGCGGTGCGCTCGAAACGCATATCAAAGCACATCGTGCAGCGCACGCCGCGCTCCGGCTCCCATTCCATGCCTTTGGCACGTGCAAACCAGTTATCGGTATCGTAGTCGGCATCAACAAAAGGCACGCCGTGTTGCTCAGCAAAGCGGATATTCTCCTCTTTGCGCAGCAGATACTCTTTCTGCGGATGGATATTGGGGTTGTAGAAAAAAATAGTGTAATTAATGCCGGAAGCCTGAATCGCTTCCATCACTTCACCTGAACAGGGCGCACAGCAGGAGTGCAGCAGCAGTTTGTCGGCGCCATCAGGCAGAGTTAACGGGGTACGCGGCGTTGCGCTCATATTGTCAGGCTCCTTAAACGAAAACAGCGCAAGTTTAGAAGCCTGAGCCGAAAATGTCACGGTCAGGTGCTGGCGCGTTTGATTAAGCGGGAAGGCGTGGCGCTGACATCGGCCACCGCATTGCCTTTTAACAGCGACAATAAGTTTTCGGCGGCGATACTGGCCATCTCTTTATACGCCACCGCCACAGTGGTTAATGCCGGTGAGCAGATGGCCGATAACTCGCTGCCGCCGATACCGGCGATCGCCAGCTGTTGCGGCACCGCAACGCCAATATTGTGACAGGCTAAAATCGCGCCGCAGGCCACATCATCGGCGGTGCAGATCAGCAGATCCAGCTCCGGCCAGGTGAGCAGGATCTCCGGCAACAGGCTGTGTCCGGTGGTAAAGGTCGGCGGCAGCGGGGTGCTGACCACCCGGTGCGGCGAACGGTTAACCGCCAGCATTGAGGTATTCCAGCCGCTCAGCATCTGCTGAAAGATATTTTGCTCATCATGGGAGCAGAGCAGGCCGATATTACGGTAGCCCTGCTGCTGCATCTCAGTGACCAGCATCTTGATCGCCAGCGCATAATCACAGCCGACACTGATGCCGATCGGCGATTTATTCAGACCGCCAATCTCCACCACCGGGATCCCGGCGTTTGACAGGACTTTCTGCGCGCCAGGCGAGTTATCGAAGTTATACTGCATAATCGCCGCCGGATTATAAGCCAGCAGCGTCTCGATCAGATCGCTGCCGCTGGCGTTCGAATGGTCGGCTTCGGAGAGTAAAATATTATAGCCTTCCGGCAGTAATACCTGCTGCAGGGTGTGAAAAATCGTCGCGCAGCCCGGGGTTTTCAGGGATGGAACCACTAAGGTTATCAGGCGGGAGGAGGCGGAAGCCAGAGCGCTGGCCGCCAGATTGGGCACGTAGCCCAGCTCGGCGATGACCTGCTGAATCTTCTCGCGCAGCTGATCTGACACTTTTTCCGGCGCTCTTAAGGCGCGGGAAACGGTCATCGCACTGACACCGACAAGTTTGGCCACATCTGCGAGCGTGCTTTTGCCTGTTCCAGGCCGCCGCTTACTTTCCATGTACACTCCCGTAATTACGCAATTTGGTCATTTTTGCAAAATGCGCCATATCATACCATAGGGTGATTTCGCCCGGATAATAGCGTTACAAAGCTGATGATTTAAATAGCAATTCCACGGTTTTAACCGGCGGGTAATTAGCCTGGCGGATATAACGTCCCAATCTTACTCACAGTTGTTAAACATTAAAAGTGTTAGCGCTAACAAATATTTTAACAAAAAACGATGTTAGCGCTAACTTTGTGAGGATTGTCACGGATCTTAGCGGCTGAATTCGTCAACATGCACAGCATCAGCAAAAAAGGGAAGACCAGCGATGTTATCTAATTGGCTTACACCAGAAAGAATTAAAATCATTGATCAGGTCACCCACTGGGAAGAGGCAATAAAGCTTAGCGCCGAACCCTTACTGGCCGACGGCGCAATCAGTGAAGCCTATATCGACGCTATTATTCGTTCGCATCATGAGACCGGACCTTATTATGTTCTGGCTCCCGGGCTGGCAATGCCGCACGCCCGGCCGGAGCAGGGCGCGTATAAAACCGCACTGTCACTGTTGCATATTAAACAGGGTGTCAGTTTCGCTGCTGATGAAAATGATCCGGTCTATATGGTTATTTTCCTCTGTGCGTTAAGCGGCGAAGAGCACCTGTCATTAATTTCCCAGCTGGCTGAACTGTTCAGTAATGAAGAGGATCTGGCTGCGCTGTTAAACGCTGATAATCAGTCAGCGATTGATGCCTTAATCGCGAAATATTAATTTACCTGTCAACCCATGTTATCTGAGGTGCCTGTGAAAAAAATTCTTATCGTCTGTGGTAATGGTCTCGGCAGCAGCTTTATTGTGGAGATGAATGTCAAAAAAATCGTGAAGGAATTAGGTAAAGAGGCGGAAGTTTCCCATACCGATCTGACCTCGGCAAAATCTGAGAAGGCCGATATCTTTATTGGCGCCCAGGATATTATCTCGCAGCTGGATGATGGCAGCCGTCTGGTATTTGGACTGAAAAACTTACTCGATAATAATAAGATTAAAGAAATACTCGCTGAGAATCTGTGAGTTTTTTCGATAAATACCGGAGTATATGATGCTTAGTTTTATCATGCAGGACGTGTTGGGTACCCCAGCGATTCTGGTGGGGTTATTCTCGCTTATTGGTTTACTGCTGCAGAAAAAGTCCTTCTCGGAGGTGATTTCCGGCACCACTAAAACCATTATGGGCTTTCTTATTCTGATTGCCGGCGCCGCGCTGGTGGCGACCACCCTGACGACCTTCAGTCAGCTGTTTGAGCACTCATTTAATATTCAGGGTGTGGTGCCGAACACCGATGCGATGGCCGCGCTGGCGCAGAAGAATTATGGCGCCGCTACCGCGATGATTATGGTGTTCGGCATGCTGATCAACATCCTGCTGGCCCGCATCACGCCGCTGAAGTATATCTTCCTTACCGGGCACCACACGCTGTATATGTCGGCGATGCTGGCGGTGATCCTCTCCAGCGGCGGTGTGAGCGGATTCTGGCTGGTGGCGATTGGCTCGTTGATCCTTGGTGCGATGATGGTGATTTCGCCAGCCATTCTGCAGCCGTTTACGCGTAAAATTACCGGCAGCGACGATCTGGCGCTGGGACACTTTGGCTCAACCGGTTATCTCTGCTCGGCGTTAGTCGGCAAGCTGGTGGGTAAAGGCAGTTCATCGACGGAAGAGCTGAATGTTCCGAAGTCGCTGAACTTCCTGCGTGATTCATCGGTGGCGATTTCACTGACGATGACCATTCTGTTTCTGGTGTTAGTGCTGGTTTCCGGCAAGGAATACACCGAATCACAGGTCAGCGGCGGGCAGAACTATCTGGTGTTTGCGCTGATTCAGGCGATTACCTTTGCCGGTGGCGTGTATATCATTCTGGCCGGTGTACGTATGGTTATCGCGGAAATCGTACCGGCGTTTAAAGGGATTGCCGATAAATTAGTGAAAGACGCTAAACCGGCGCTGGACTGCCCGACGGTGTTCCCGTTTGCGCCAAACGCGGTGATTATCGGCTTCCTGTGCAGCTTTGGCGCCGGTCTGTTAAGCATGTTTATTCTGCCGCTGGTGGGGTTGAGCGTGATTGTGCCGGGGCTGGTGCCACACTTCTTCTGTGGTGCGACGGCTGGCGTATACGGTAATGCGACCGGTGGACGCCGTGGTGCGGTCATTGGCTCCTTTGTCCACGGACTGATTATCTCCTTCCTGCCCGCTATTCTGTTACCGCTAATGGGCGACCTTGGTTTTGCCTCGACCACCTTTGGTGATGCTGACTTTGGTGTGGTGGGTATTGTGTTGGGCAATATGATTAAGATCTTCAATTAATCGTTGTTGACGATAAGTCTGAATTAATTAGCTAAGGAATCTGTCATGAGCGCCATGTTCAATCCCTCACTGATGTGTATGGATCTGACCAAATTCAGTGAGCAAATTACTGCATTAAACAGCCGGGCAAGTTTTTATCATGTGGATATTATGGATGGCCACTATGTTAAAAATATCACGCTGTCGCCGTTCTTTATTGAGCAGCTAAAGAAGGTCAGCACCATTCCGATTGATGTGCATCTGATGGTGGAAAATCCGGAAGAGATTATTCCGATGTGCCTGGAAGCGGGCGCCGATTATATCAGTTTCCATCCGGAGACGGCGAATAATAAAATCTTCCGCCTGATTAATGAAATCCATGATGCCGGAAAAAAAGCGGGTGTAGTGCTTAATCCGGCCACCTCCGTGGCATCGATTAAAGAGTATATTCACCTGCTGGATAAAATTACCATTATGTCGGTGGATCCCGGTTTTGCCGGGCAGCGATTTATTCCGGAAACACTGAATAAAATTGCCGAGCTGGTGAGGTATCGTGACGAGCATGGTCTGCACTATCTGACCGAGATTGATGGTTCCTGTAATGAGAAAACCTTTAATCAGGTCGCTGATTCCGGGGTGGATGTATTTATTGTCGGCACATCCGGATTATTTAATCTGGATGAAGATATTACGCTGGCATGGGATAAGATGGCCGCCATTTTTGAGCGTGAAACCGGCCGCGCAGTCAGTTAATTTTCCCTGCCACACGACGCTGGCCCGCATGACGATTTTTTGTCTGCGGGCTCATTATCCGCAAAATAACATTCTGTTTTCGGTCATCAGGTCAGATTCGGTCATTAACGGTCATCATTTCTTCATGCACCGATGCGAAAAAGCGGCCGTGCTGATGATAATTATGCGAATCAGATCACCTTTTCTTACGCTATTCCGCGGTTTTAAGTCCGTTGCCGACGACATCGCATGTATTCATTCTGTCTGCCGTTCTGTGGCAGAGAAACTCCTGATCAGTTCACGGTTTATCTTTGCTATTCCCCTTAATTTAAAGGTTTGAAAACACAGAACCTGCGCCCTGAAAAAATGTGGAGTTAAACCCGATGACGGCAGACTTTAGAAGAAAAATTATCCTCGATACTGACCCGGCGATTGGTATTCCCGGCACCGATGCGGATGACCCGATAGCCATTATGCTGGCAGTAAAAGATCCGCGCCTTGAGCTGCTGGGCGTGACCACCATTTTTGGCAACTGCCCGCCGGATTTAGGCGCACGTTGCGCGACTCAGGTGCTGGCATCCGCTGGCAGAAGCGATATCCCGGTGGCAATTGGAATGGCGACGCGCATGGGCGGTGATCTGCCGGAGTTGCTGCAACAGGCTTATGCTGGCGCACGCGGTCAGCCGGGTTCGATCCCGCTGCCTGCGCTGGAGGATGCGCATAATCATCAGCACGCCGTCGACTTTATTATAGAGACAGTGCTGGCGCATCCGGGTGAGGTAACGATTGTCGCCATCGGTGCGCAGACCAATATTGCGCTGGCGATGGTGAAAGAGCCAAAAATTTGCGCGGCATTGCATTCGATTGTGTTTATGGGCGGCGCGCTGGGCTTTAATGCCGAACATGGCCGCGGCAATATTACCCCGGTGGCGGAATGTAATATCTGGTTTGACTCGCAGGCGGCGGATATTGTATTTCGCTCGGGCGTCGATTTAACGATGGTCGGCCTCGATGTAACTAACCCGGCGACCGGGCTGGTGCTGGCGAAAGAGCCGGTGGCAAATATCAATGCCGCAGCATCACCGCTGGCGGCAATGTTTAAACAGGTGTGCGCCACGTTTCTTGATGCACCGATGTTTGAATGGTCCGAGGGATGTGTGCTGTATGATCCACTGGCGGTCGCCGTGGCTGCCGATCCGGCGCTGGGCCAGTTTACGCCGATGGCGATCGCCGTCGAGACTCAGGGCAGGCTGACGCTGGGTCAGACAGTGCCACTGCGCGATCAACCGGCCAATATGCGTGTCTGTACCGGGGTTGACGGTCAGGCGGCAGTGCGGGATATCGTCGCAACGATTCTGGCGTGACTGCGGGGGCGAGAATCTCGCCCCAATACTCTCGCTTCCTTAATTCTTAACAGGGTAAAGAATAGCCTTATTTCTGATTATTTCTGAATATGATTTTATGTTGTATGAAATCTATATTATTTTTTCAGGAATAGTTATTTATGCGTAAAAATACACTTGCCGTGATGATCCCACTCGCGCTGCCTGGTTTAATGTGGGCAACGCAATGTCTTGCAACCGGTTATGTCTCCGATCCTCCCGCACGTAATTTTCTCTGTAAAAAAGGCGAGAACCAGAACTGCGATAATTCATCGCTCTATGCCAGCGATTATATTGTGGCTGCAACTAATGCTGTCGGTTTTCCCGCGGATGGTCATATACCGGCTGGTGGCTTAGAAGATTATCAGTCACTTAATCGTGAAGATGAGGGGCTATGGAAAAAGACGCTGATCAATAAAGGTAATATTAATATCAGCTGGCAGCTCACTTCGCCGGCAAAAATCGTAAGCTGGAAATATTATATTACGCAGGCCAACTGGCGCGACGGCGTCAATGGCCAGCATCCGCTGACGCGGGAAAGCTTCGACGCCGAGCCATTCTGTGAAATTAAGGGGGAGGCACAGCAGCAATATCAGGGAATGATCACGCATCAATGTAAACTGCCTGAGCGCGATGGTTATCAGGTGATCTATGCGGTTGCCGATCTTGCAGCGGCCGCTGATGGCAGCCGCCGCAGTATCTATAACGTGGTTGACGTTGATATTGCGGATGTTACGGCCAGAAGCAACAGCGATATAAATACGCCATGGAAAAAAGAGATCGCCACTATCGATCGTGCCGATACAAACGGCCCGGTCCTGGTCAAGGCTGGGGATGTTATTCGCGCCCGTTTCTTTAGTCATGAAGGTGAGTTACAGGCGATGGAAGTCAGGCTGACTATTTTGCCTGGTGAAGAATCTGACTGGTCATATCATCTTGCCCGCGCAATTAATGAAAAATACAACAATATCCGCGCTGGCGTGCTGAATGAGAATGGCGATATTGTTCCCGAAAGTGAAAAGATAAACACTATTTTTGTCGGGGAGAATAGTCAGTTAATTCATGCGGAAGTTTCTTTTAATTAATTATTTTTTAATTTTGGTAGATTTAATATGAATACAGTCAAAGTAAAGTTATTGCCTGTCGCAATAACCCTGGCGCTGAGTGCAGGATATTCTGCAACTGCGGGCGCCCATGGTTATGTGATGAGTCCTGAGAGCCGCTCTTATCAGTTTTATGCCAAACCCTGGCCTGCTAATGAAATTGAAGCGCCGAAATTGCCTGCAGGTGGCACGATGGCGGCTGAGAATGCGTTTGAAAATAGTTTTGAATTCCCCGCCGATGGCAAGCTGGCGAGTGGTAATAACGCCAGTCGTTCACAAATGGATAATGAAGGCTATCCGTGGCGCATGAGCCCGATGAAAGCGGGTGAGCAGCAATTTAAATGGCATCTGCAGGCGATGCACAGAACCACCTACTTCACCTATTACATAACCAAACCCGACTGGAAGTCCAAACCGGGTTACGGTCAAAGACTGACCCGCGAAATGTTTGAGGATAAGCCGTTCTGCCATAAAATTTACGCTTATTCACCGACGCCGGCTCTCGACCAGTCGATGCCTGTGGCCTATACCACCCACACCTGCAACGTGCCTCAGCGTAGCGGTGAGCAAAAAATTTATGCGGTATGGCGGGTACGGGATACCGGTAATGCCTTTTACCAGATGATTGATGTGAAGTTTGACGGCGATAACCCGATTGAAGAGGTGATAGAGGCGCCAAAAGTCACCTTAAACCAAAACGCACTTAGCGTCGTGGGTACCGGAGATTGGGCATGGGGTTACCGGTTTACCGGCAGCAGCGATCAAAGCAGTGTGAACTGGAAATGGGAGTTTGTTGAAGGCGATAAGCGCATCTATCTGAAAGATTTCCAGAATAACGGCGCTTCAGCGGAATTTGTGGTGCCGAAAGGCGTTGATAGCGTATCCGCTAAGTACCGTCTGGTTGCCACTAACAGCCAGCAAAAATCCGGTGAGGCGATTGCTACTCTGACGGTGGAGAAACCGGCCGTCAGCATTACTGGCGGCAACAGCATGCCTGCGGCTTCTCCGCTGCAATTGCAGGCTAAAGCTAACTTCGCGAATGAGAGTTATACATGGCGTCTGCTGCGCGCTAATCAGGTTATTAGTGGCGGTATCAGTCAGCAGGGGCTGATCGCATCTGGTCTGGCAGCTGGCGACTATATCGCAGAAGTTACTGCATCGAGTGAAAGAGGGCAGCGTTCCGCTACCAGCACCCATGCGGTGAAAGTCACGACAGCGGTGGAGAATCATGACCAGGCGTTTATTGCGGGGCTGAAACTGGCGATGCAGGCTACCGACAGCGACGCCAGCGTCACGTTCAGTGGCGGGGCGAGTTCTGATACAGCGCCAACCAGCACCCCGCTGTACCAGTGGACACTGCCGTCTGGCGCTCAGGGGGGGAGTCAGGGCGCAGCGCAGCAGCACTTTGCGCTGAGTAAAACCAGTCAGGTGCAGAATCTGCAGGTGAAAGTGAAGGTCAGCGCAGGCAGCCAGTCCCGCGAACTGGCGCAGAGCATCACGGTGCCGGCATTAACGCCACCTGGCGATGCTGAAGGCTATAACGCCAGAATCAGCTACCCCGGCAAATGCACCAGCGTCAGCTACAAAGGGCAAATCTGGCAGAACCAGTGGTATGTAAACCCGGGCCAGGAAGAGCCAGGCACCGGCGGCGCCTGGGGAGCATGGCGGGCGAAGAATGCCGTCAATAATACCTGCCCCTGATCGTGAGTTGTTAATCTGCCGCTGTTTGCGGGCTGTGGGGGAGGGGATTCCTCCCCCCATTGCAGCCCTGGAGCGCGCTCACCTTTAACTGCGGATACTGTTGCATTCTTTCCAGTACTTCGGCATAACGCGGCATCCCCTGCGCGGCGCCGATATTTTCCACACTCACCGAGGCATAAGCCGAGGCAAACAGCGCCGCAGTTTCCAGCGCATCCCCCGAAGCCAGACGCGCCGCTAACGCGCCATTGAACGCATCGCCAGCACCGGTCGTATCTTTGGGCTGCGCCGGATAAACCGGCACCAGTGACATCACGCGGTCAACTGACAGCAGCGCGCCCTGCATCCCCAGCGTAATAATCAGCTGTCCAACCCCCTTATCGTGCAGGATCATCGCCGCCCGTTGTGCGCTGGCCAGATCGCTGACGGTAATCCCGCTCAGCTGCGAAGCCTCGGTGCTGTTGGGGGTCAGGAGATTGACTTTATTCAGCAGCGCATCGCTGACTTTCTGCCATGGCGCGGGATTGAGAATCACAAAGGTGCCGCTGTCGCGCCCGATATCGATCATGCGCTGAATGGCGCTCAGATTATTTTCCAGCTGTAATAGCAGAATATCTGCTGCGGCAATCGTCGGCTGGCAGCGCTGGGTTTCGGCGGCGGTGACGGTTAAATTTGCTCCCGGATAGACCGAAATCATATTCTCCGCATCATCACCGGCGACGAAGATCAGCGCGTTGCCGGTGGGTTTCTCTTTACAGGTAAACAGGGTGATGGCGTCAAAACCGGTATTTTCCAGGTGGCGGCGGGCAAAAATACCGTAATCGTCGTTGCCGATTTTGCCGATATAATGCACCCGCGCGCCAGCGCGCAGCGCCGCGGTGGCCTGATTAGCCCCTTTGCCTCCGGCACCCATCATACTGCTATGGGCCACCAGTGATTCACCGGGCTGCGGAAAGCGCGCCATACCGGCGACAATATCCAGGTTAAAAGAGCCGAATACACATACTCTGCCTTTCATAACACCCTCCTGAAATGTCGTTCTGCTGCATAACAGGCGCCGCGACAACCGGTATAGTCGGTGGCTTTACTGAAAATAATCTTTAGCCCATCACGGGTGACGGGCGGACGCAGATGCTGAATAATCTGCTCGCGCAGGCTGGCCAGCGGGAAGTCGCTCATCCCCAGCACGCCGCCGCCAAGGATCAGATACTCCGGGTCGAGAATATTTATCTCAATGGCAATCACCTGCGCCAGACGTTGCACAAACGCCTGCAGATCAGGGTGCGCATGATGGCGGCTAAACAGCTGCGCCATTGCGGTATCCGGCACATGCTGTTGCGCCCAGCTACTCAGCCAGTGGCCGGAGGTCACCGTCTCCACGCAGCCATGATTGCCGCAGGGGCAGGGCAGCGGCGTGGCGGCTGAAGCGCTGTGCAGCAGCGGAATATGGCCTAATTCGCCGGAACTGCCGTGCTGGCCATGGTAGAACTGACCATTCAGCCACAGGCTGTTGCCCAGCCCGGTGCCCGGATAGATGCCGACCGCATTATCCGGCAGCTGTGGCAGCTCCATCAGATCCCACAGCATCAGATGGTTAACATCTTTATCCATCGCCACCGGAATCCCGATCTGTTCGCTTAGCAGCTGAGCGATGGGCTGATGGTCCAGCGCCTGAATAAACGGTAGCGACAGCACCTGACGGCGGTCGCGGCTGAGGATGCCGGGCAGACCCAGCATCACGCCATGAATATGCTGTTTTGCCACCGCCGCCCGAATCAGCCCGGCCAGGGTCGACAGCGCATCATCAGCGGTTGCCCAGCTGCGGGTGGCGATTTTATCGAATCCCTGCCACTGGCGATCGCTGTCCATAATCTGAAACCGGGTGCTGGTGCCGCCAATATCTATGCCCAGCCAGGATTGTGTCATGCGGTCGCTCCTGGCGCATTCTGAGCCTGCTGAATGTTGTGGCTCATGGTGTCCCACGCCGTTTCAAGATTATCGTCGAGGTTAAACAGACCGGAGGTGCCGACAATCAGTACTTCCGCCCCGGCGCCCAGCAGGGTGGAGTAGGTTTTGGTGTTGCAGGAACCGTCGATTTCAATCAGGTATTTGTGACCGTGCTGCGCTTTCAGCGCTTTCAGCTCGACCACCTTCTCCACCATTTCCGGGATAAACGGCTGACCGGCGTAACCTGGATCGACAGTCATAATGGTGATTTTATCCAGCAGATGAATATAGTGATGGATAAAGGAGACCGGGGTTGCCGGGTTTAATACCACGCCAACCTTTTTATTTAATGCGCGGATCTGGTTAATCACCCGGAAGGCATCTTTATTAATGGTTTCCGCATGCGGGCAGATATAATCGGCGCCCGCTTTAGCCACGGCGTCAATAAAATCAGTCGGCTGTTCCACCATCAGATGGACATCGATCTGCAATGGCGTGTGTGGACGGATCTGCTCAATAAAAAAGGGCGACAGCGTAATGTTTTTAACAAAGTGCCCATCCATAATATCAACATGGAGGAAATCAGCGCGCGTATTCAGCACATGCAGCTGCTGCTTAATTTCCATCAGGTTCATACACATCAGAGAAGGGGAGATTTTAGTACGCATCAGATTTCCTTTTTATTAGTCAGAGCAGTCTGTTGGGCAGATTGCGCACTGCGACGCATTGCACGATGTGCTGCATAATGAGAATTAAAATATTTGATTGCCAGCACCACAATCAGCACCGCCCCCCACATGGCGAGACTAAAATGCTGACTGATATTCATCAGGTTAAAGCCGGTGGATAATACCTGCAGGACGATCAGCGATAACACCACGCCGGTGACCTTGCCGAATCCCCCATTGGGATCGGTGCCGCCGAGAATAATCGCCAGCACGGTCAGCAGCAGATACGAGTCGCCGTAACCGATACGCGCCGAGTTAAAGCGCGCCATCATTACCAGACCGGCCAGCACGCAGAGCAAGCTGGAGATGACATACACCATAATCAGCATACGGTGAGTATTGACGCCGCTAAACCAGGTGGCGTTGATATTGCTGCCGCCCATATAGATGCATTTACCGGCGCGGGTTTTGCCAAGGAACAGCGCCATCGCCGCAGCGGCGATAATAAACAGATACAGCGGCAGCGGGATGCCCAGCAGGGTGCCGGAACCAAAGATGCGCACCACTTCCGGCATGCCGCTAATTGAAGTGCCTTTAGTCAGATAAATACCAATCCCTTTTACCGTCATCATGGTGGCGAGGGTTACCAGAATCGGGTGCGCGCCAATCCGCGTCACCATCAGCCCGGTAATCACGCCAATCACCGTGGCGATCATCGCCGCGCCAATAATACCGAGGGTCAGCCACAGCAGTTGCATCGCGATACTGGCATCAGCCGGTAAATAACTGATCAGGATCCAGGCAATAAACAGACTGGTAATATTAGCGGTGGCGATAATACAGAGATTCAGTCCGCCGCTGAGAATGGCAATAAACATCGCCAGCGTCAGCAGGCCAATTTCCGGCAGCTGAAACGCAATGCTCATAAAGGTTGGCGCAGTTAAAAAGCGTCCCGGTAATAACAGGCTGAAGGTTAATACCGCCAGCACAATAAGCAGCAGCAAACCGCCCTGAACACCGTCAGGTTTAAACATATGCAGTCGTTTCATTTACCTCTCCTCGATGTCAGATAAAGCTGACGTCGGTCTCTTTACGCTTTTTATAGTGAGTAATAGCGATGGCTAACATAATGACGCTGCCAATAACGATATTCATAAAGTAGTCAGAAACGCCGATCAGATTGAGACCGTTTTTCAGGATGGCAATCAGGAATACCCCCATCAGGGTGCCGGTGACCGTACCTTTACCGCCCATCAGACTGGCGCCGCCCAATACCGTCGCCGCCAGTACGTCGAGTTCACCGCCGACTAACGCATTCGGCACCACTTCGCCCATCCGGTAAACCTGCACCAGGCCGCCAATCGCCGCCAGCGCGCCGAGATAGCCGTAAGCAAAGATATGGATCAGGCCGACGCGGATGCCAATGCGGCGCGCCGACTCCTGGTCGCCGCCAACCGCATACAGCTGACGGCCAAGATGGGTTTTATTCAGTAATACCCAGGTCAGCGCGGCGATACACAGCATCACCAGCAGCGGCAGACCGATCTGGAAGCTCTGACCATTTACCTCAAACGGCAGCACGCTGCGCAGCGTCGTCCACCACTCCGGCAGGGAGTAGAGACTGCGGCCATCGGTCAGCCACATCAGCATGCCAAACAGCAGCGACTGCATACTGATGGTGATAATGATCGAGACAATGCGTAACGAGTAGATCAGGATGGCATTGATAATGCCGAACAGCATGCCGGTTAAAATCGCCAGCGTAATGCTCAGCAGCGCGCTATCAAACTGAAACTGTATAAACAGGGTGGCGATAAAGTACTGCACCACTGAAGCCACGGCGGCAAAGGAGATATCAATTCCGCCGGTAACCAGCACCACAAACAGGCCAAGAGCGAAGATGCCGGTGACCGCATAAGTCTCCGTCAGATCGAGTAAGTTCTGGATAGTGAGAAACTGGTCACTGGAAAAAGAGAAAACCGTGAAGCAGCACACCAACACCCATGCCAGCCAGCCCTGACTGGACTGCGGTTTAAAGAAGGATAAATCAGGCATTGATCACCTCTGCAAGCGTATGTTGCGCGACGCTACCTGGCTGATACTCGGCAGTTACCGTGCCATCGCGGAAATGAAGAATGCGATCGCAGTTGTAATAGACTTCAGGCACTTCATCGGAAATAAGAATGATGGCTAATCCTTCCAGCGCCAGCTGGTGGATCAGACGGTAGATACTGGCTTTGGCCCCGACATCGACGCCAACAGTAGGAGAGTCGAGAATCAAAATTTTCGGCTGCGTCAGCACCCATTTCGCCAGCACAATTTTTTGCTGGTTGCCGCCGGAAAGGGTGGAAATCGCGTTATTCGGGTCGGCAACGCGCACGCCTAACTGATTGATCCAATCAAGGATTAACTTGTTTTTGCGGTATTCATCGATGATATGGAAACGGTTACGCAGCTGGTCGAGAATCGACAGCACCATGTTGTCGGCCACTGACTGCTGCTGGATCAGGCCAAGGGTGAGGCGGTCTTCGGAGACATAGCCGATACCGCTTTTAATCGCATCTTCATGACCACGGAATTTTACCGGCTTACTGTCGAGCCAGATTTTGCCGCTGTCCGGCTGCGTCATACCAAACAGCGACAGCGCCAGCTCGGTGCGTCCGGAACCGAGCAGGCCGCACAGGCCAAGCACTTCACCGGCGCGCAATGTGAAATTGACATTGTTGTACTGGCCGCTGCGCGACAGATTTTCCACTTCCAGCAATACCCGGCCTTCGACGGCGTTGGGGGTTTTGAGCTGATAATCGAGTTTCAGCCCGGTCATCAGCTCGGTAAGGCGGTGGCTGTCGATTTCACAGGCGGGCCAGGTGCCGATTTTACGGCCATCGCGGATCACCGTGACGCGGTCGGAGATCTCCAGTACTTCATCAAGGCGATGGCTGACAAACACCACGCAGATATTCTTCTCTTTCAGATAGCGTACGGTACGCAATAACTGATTCACTTCGGTACGGGTGAGGGAGGCGGTCGGCTCATCCATAATCACCAGTTGCGCATCGGCGACCAGCGCGCGGCAGATCGCCACCTGCTGGCGCTGTGCAATCGACAGCGCCGAAACGTTGGCATCCAGTTGCAGATTAAACTGCAGTTCGTCGATTACCCGCTGAGCGGTCTGACGCAGCTGTTTCGCGTTATACCAGCCCAGCAGGCCATTCAGGTTATGTTCAAAGGCGATATTTTCCGCCACGCTGAGATTAGGGAATAATGAGAGATCCTGATAGATCACCTGAATACCAAACTCACGCGCTTTTTTCGGCGTCAGACGCGGAAAGCTTTCACCGTTACCCAGCGTAATGGTGCTGCCGCTATCCGGGGCATGCACCCCGGAGATGATTTTAATCAGCGTACTCTTACCACAGCCGTTTGTGCCGGCCAGGCAATGCACTTCGCCAGCCATCAACGAAAGTGACAGTTCACTTAATGCCCGGTTGCCGCCAAAGGTTTTTGACAGGTTTTCCAGCACAATGAGCTGGCGTGGTTCGATTGGCTTCATAGCTTACAGTCCCAGTTTGACCAGTTTCGGCAGGTTAGCTTTATCGAGGCTCTCGGTGCTGTTACCGAGGATGGTGTGGGTCTTCTCATCCACTTTCACTTTGCCCAGCCCTTCAATGGTCATACCGTCGGTAAACGCCTCTTTCTTATGTGCCATATCGGCGATGCGGATAAACACTTCACCGGCAGTCAGTGGGTTCCAGATATAACCGCCTTTAATTGCGCCACGGTTGACCAGTGAGGCACCCTGGCTTGGGCTGAAGGCGCCAATTACGCACACCTTGTCGATCTTCTGCCGGTTCATCACCGCACGACCGGCGCCAATCGGGCCGCTGGAGCCAAACGCCATCAGACCTTTCAGATCCGGATATTTCGACATCAGCTCATTGGTGGTGCGAATGGAGTCATCCAGTGATTCGCCGACGCCAAATTTGTCACCGACCAGCTGCATTTTTGGATAGTGTTCTTTCTGATAAGCGATGGCTGAATCCGCCCACTGGTTATGCAGCGGAATCGTCAGGCCGCCGATATACATGGCGTATTTGCCTTCTTCTTTCATGCATTCGGCAAGTTTTTTCATATTGGTGATGCCGTAGGTGGTTGAATCAACCAGCTCGAAATCCCAGTCGGCATATTTCTGGTCCGGGGATTCGTGGGTAATGACCAGAATACCGGCTTCTTTCGCGCGTTTTAATACCGGCTCAAGCACTTTAGGGTCGTTGGGCACCACGCCGATAATATCGACTTTCTGCGCAATTAAATCTTCAATGGCACGTACCTGTAATGCCGGGTCAGCCGACGTCGGGCCAACCTGCCATGCATCAATACCGCGTTTGGCCGCTTCACTTTTAATTCCGCTTTCCATGGCGTTAAACCATGGAATACCGCCAACTTTAACCACGATACCCATACGCAATTTATCTGCGGAGTGAGCGAAACCAGTAGCGAATAACGACATCAGGGTACAGGCAATAAGTGTTCTTTTCATTTTCTCTCCGATATACCCGGCGTACCTGAAGTGGCTACTCCAGGTAGTATGGATAATATTATTTTAACAACGGATCAGTAATTGATTATTTGCGTGGCCTGCGGACGTTGGGAGCAGTCAATAATATTGACGCCGTTCCACGCTAATTCTTGTTTTAATTCTTTGTCTTTCATACTGTCGGTGATAAGGAAGTCCACTTCGCGGTAATGACAGATACGCGCGAATGAGGGGTTAAGAAACTTACTGGAGTCCAGTAACAGAAACTTGCGCTCCGAGGCCAGCAACATCTGCTGTTTCAGATGGGCATTGTTTTCATGCCCTTCACGCAAGTAGCCGTCATTATCCAGACTACGACAGGAAAAAAAGATCTTATTGATCAGGAAGTCTTTTAATGGCTGTTCTGCGACTAAACCATTAAAGTCTTCATAACGTATTGAGTATTCGCCCCCGAGACAGATGGTGCGAATATTTCCCTTTGGTGCCAGCGTTTGAACATTACGTAACGAATTCGTCAGTACAGTTAATTCTATATCCGGTAACTGGCGCGCCAGAAACCAGCTGGTGGTGCTACTGTCCAGTAATATACAGTCGCCGGGGCTGATAAAATCGAGCGCCCGTTTCGCAATCTGCATTTTTTGCTGCACATTATCATTCATCCGTTGGCTGAATGATAAAGCATGTTCTTCCGGCCGGCTGACCGGGGCGGCTAAATTACCCACACTGCGTTGGGCGGTTACTGCACCACCATGACTGCGGTTCAGTAAGCCTTTTTTTTGCAATGCCGCTAAATCACGACGAATAGTCTCTTGCGATACCTTGAGCCGTTCAACTAACTCTGAAACCAGAATTCGGCCATCTTTATTGAGTTCTTCAATAATCAGGCGCTGGCGTTCAATTGGCATCATGGTGACCTCCGGTTGACATTAAGATTAAGGAAAATCAGACGTAAAGAACGTGTGCTGCATGGCACTCTGATACGAAGAAATCTGTTGCCGGTTTCAGGTGATGAAATACGAAGATTTATTGTGAAATTTAATGGTGATTACAGTTAAATATTGATGCTCATCACATTTATTTCGATTAAAGGCTAACTTTTAACCGATCTGCTACGGCGTGTGATGGTCGCATATGGAATGAATGGCTGACCGCTTGTGACCGTTTGTGTGGATTTGACCGTTTGGCTTAGCTTAGTGAAGCTTTTCATTGTGGTAAAGTATCAATGCTTATCACAGGCGAAACGTAGGGGGCGGCGTTATCGCCACCCGTGCCAGTGGTTAGCAAGATGCCTGCCATTTAAACGGGAGCCGTTAACGACTTCCCTGGGACAGAAGTAAAGCGATTAAAGAGGCCCGCGTTATGCTGCAGCAACAGGTGCGTTACTATCACCCGGCGGAAATGCCAGGCATGGTGCTGGGTGAAGCGCGCTTTTCTGACTTTACCTTTGCGCCGCATTACCATCTTGATTACCACATCGGGGTGGTAAGCGATGGCGCGCAGCGCCAGCGGTTTGCCGGCAGTTCACAGCTGCTGGCGGCGGGGCGGATATCGGTTATGCCGCCAGGCGAAGTACATACCGGCACGCGCGAAGGCGAGAGCGCATATACGCTGTATACCTTCCGTGTAAAGCCGCAGTTGCTGCAAAGCCTGGCGGATGAGATTGCGGGCAAAACGGTGGATTTGGCGTTTGGCGGCGCGATTGTCACCGCTCCCGGGCTGAGCCGCATGCTGCAGCAGCTGCACCAGCAGTCAACCCGCCAGCCGCTGGTCGATGAACACTATCTTAATGCGCTGGAGCCGCTGCTGGTGCAGCTGAAAACTCTGCAACCGCAGGCGGTGAAGGGGGGCTTGTCCGATCGCGATTTCCGGCGGGTGCGTGATTACTGCTATGCCAATATCAGCGACAACCTCACGCTGCCTCAGCTGGCGGCGCTGTGTGATCTGAGCCGTTTTCAGTTTTTACGTCGCTTCAGTCAGCGCGTGGGCATGACGCCGCATGCCTGGCTGCTGCGTCTGCGGCTGGAGCTCGCCTGTCAGCGCCTGAATCACGGCGGCAGACCGATTGCAGAGGTGGCTGCCGCTGTTGGTTTTTACGATCAAAGCCACTTTAACCGCGCCTTTCGCCAGGCATTTGGCGTTGCCCCTTCCGCTTACTGATTAACTGGCGCTCAGCGTATAGCTGATGCGCACGCCATCCTTCAGTTTAATCTTCGTCAGTTGCACCGCCTGCAAACTGGCGGTGTTGCTGATATGGGTGCCGCCACAGGCAAAGGGACGATAACTGCCGATGGTCACCAGGCGAATTTCATCAGTTTGTGGGATCGCGCCCGCCAGCTCGGGACGCAGCGCAGTGATATACGCCAGGCTTTCACTGCTGATGGTCACCGGTAGTCTGGCGGCGATGGCGGCATCGAGCTGCTGCTGTACCTGCGGCAAAAACGCCTGTGCATCCTGCGTCAGTTCACCGGTAAAAGCCACATACGCGCCCGGCAGAAAATGGTGGCCTTTGGCCGGCACCAGCGCTGGCATCAGGGTTTCCACCACATGCGAGATCAGATGGCCTGCGCTGTGCGCGCGTGATGCCAGCTGGCGGAAACCGGCATCGATAGTGAGTTCCAGCGGGTCACCAGGTTGCCATGCGACAGCGCTGTCGAGGTAGTGACGCACTTCGCCATCACGCACCAGCACCTGCTGGCAATTAACGCGCTGCTGGTTAAACTGTAGCGTGCCGCGATCGGACATCTGGCCGCCACCCTGCGGGTAAAATACCGTGCGGTCGACCTGCACCCACTGGCCTTTCTCATCGTCGCCGCAGTTGATTACGCTGGCGTGGCAGCTGACCGCATCGGGTTGGCTACGGCAAATCAGTTCAGTCATCATGTACTCTTTATTAAGCAAATATACATGCACTATGCCGGGCAGCCGGGTCGCTGGCTTGTAAAAAATTGCAGCATGCGCCACTACCGAGAAGGAGAGAGTATGGCCGATGTTCACTCCGCCGCCATCCGCAGTAAAAATATGCGCGCCATTCGCACGCAGGATACGGCGATTGAAAAGCGTCTGGCGGCATTGCTGGATGCGCTGGGATTTAGCTATCACATGCAGGATAAAAGCCTGCCGGGGCGGCCTGATTTTGTGCTGGCGAGCCATCAGACGATTATTTTTGTCCACGGCTGTTTCTGGCATCGTCACCACTGCCATCTGTTCAGGCTCCCGGCGACACGGGCAGAGTTCTGGCTGGAGAAAATTAACCGTAATGTGGCGCGCGATGCGCGCGATAGCGCCGAATTAACCGCGGCGGGCTGGCAGGTGCTGATTGTCTGGGAATGTGCGTTACGCGGCAAACTGCGGCTGGATGATGAGGCGATAACCTCACGGCTGGAGGAGTGGATTATTGCCGGAAACGGTAATGCCGAGATTGATCATCAGGGCATTCACCGTTGTTAGCTGTGCGTTTACGCTGGCTGATTGCGTGCTTTTGCCGTCAGCAGATATTTACCCAGCGTCACCAGCACCACCGCAAAGATAATAATGCCTAACGCGAGCCATTCGCGCGGCGACAGGGTTTCGTTGCCAAAACTGGTGCCAAGCAGCACCGCGACCACCGGATTGACATAGGCGTAGCTGGTCGCCACTGCTGGTGTGACATTGCGGATCAGGTACATATAGGCATTAATCGCAATAATCGAGCCGAAAACAATCAGAAAACCCAGCGCCAGAAAGCCCTGCAAATCTGGCGTCGCCTGTAACTTCTCCCCGCTGAGGGTGCTGGCTGTCAGCAATACTACGCCTGCCGCCAGCATCTCAACCGCTGCCGCCATCGGCCCTTTGGGCAGTTCGATACGTGAGCCCCATACCGAACCAAATGCCCAGCTGACCGCCGCCAGCAGAATCATCAGCGCACCCCATGGGTTGCCGCTCAGATGACCGCCGCTGTTTAGCAAAATAATACCGCTCAGGCCGACCGCAATCCCCAGCCACTCAATCCAGCGGGTGGCGATACCAAACAGCTGGCTGAAGCACAGCGCGAACAGCGGCACGGTGGCGACCATTACCGCTGCAAGGCCGGAGGGCACATTCTGATGTTCAGCAATGGTCACCAGCCCGTTACCGACCGCCAGCAGCAGCACGCCAACAATCGCGGCATTCACCACTGCCCGACGCGCAGGAAGTGGATACCCGCGCAGGCGCAACACGCTAAACAGAATGATTCCTGCGGTGAGAAAGCGTAAGCCCGCCATCATCATCGGTGGCCAGCTCTCCACGCCGAGGCGAATAACGTAGTAGGTAGAACCCCAGATAATATACAGCGTGAAAAGTGAAGCGATTAACAGCACAACGGGGGCAGTAAAGCGTGACATGATCCATTCCGGTGGATTAACAGGGGAAATACATTAACGTTAAAATTATTTCACCTCCAGAGATTCGCGTCCCGGCGGAAAAAGTTGCCGATTAAATCAACTGTTAACGATTACAAAGATTGCCATTGTGACCCATAATTGTTTAGATCTGCCGTTCCATTGCTAACACGCCCACGGTGAACCTATGTCCAGCATTAAGCTGACCGTACGACGTCTGTATAAATTGCGCGACCAGCGCCTGGTGAATACTCAGGCAACCGCGCGTATTTATGTCGGCGACACCCTGATTGCCACAGAAGAGATCGCCGGAATGACGGAAAGTCCGGTGAGTAAATATCTGCATCACGATCAGGCCGAGGGGCAGCCGGTGCGGGTGGAATGGGATTGCGATGGCATTGCTGATATGGCTGTCGCTGAAGTGCAGGTCTGTCCCTGCTGTCAGCACCACGAACATTAATCAAGGAATCCACTTTGGCTGGAAGTAGCTTACTGACGTTATTAGATGATATCACCACGTTGCTCGATGATATTTCGGTTATGGGCAAGCTGGCGGCAAAGAAGACCGCCGGGGTACTGGGTGATGATTTATCACTGAATGCACAACAGGTGAGCGGGGTTAAAGCCAATCGGGAAATACCGGTAGTCTGGGGCGTGGCGAAAGGGTCGTTCCTCAATAAGCTGATTCTGGTGCCGCTGGCGCTGGTGATCAGCGCATTTGCGCCCTGGGCGATTACGCCGCTGTTAATGGTCGGCGGCGCTTACCTCTGCTATGAAGGGGTGGAAAAGGTGATGCATAGCCTGCATCGCGATAAATCGCAGGAGTCACCGGAAGCACGCCAGCAGCGGTTGTTAAAAGCCGCGGATAAAAATCCGGCGGAATTTGAAAAGAAGAAGATTAAAGGAGCGGTGCGCACTGACTTTATCCTGTCGGCGGAAATTGTCGCCATTACGCTGGGGATTGTCTCTGATGCGCCGCTGCTGAATCAGGTGCTGATCCTTTCCGGCATTGCCATTCTGGTGACGGTCGGGGTGTATGGCATCGTCGCCGGGATTGTGAAGCTCGATGATCTGGGATTGTGGCTGTCAGAGAAAAGCTCTGCGCTGGCGCAGACCACTGGCCGTGCTCTGCTGGCGGCGGCGCCATGGCTGATGAAGATCCTGTCGGTAGTGGGCACGCTGGCGATGTTTCTGGTCGGTGGCGGCATTGTGGTGCATGGCATCGCCTGGCTGCATCACCATATCGACGCTTTTAGCGGCGGATTTAACGGGCTGGTGGCCGCGCTGATCAGCAATGGCGCCAATTTAGTCATCGGCTTTATCATTGGTTCGATTGTGCTGTTTGTCGTAAATATGATTGCGAAGATGCGCACTAAATCAGTATAAAGAGCGCAAGTATCTGTAAGACTAAAACCTGGAGTAAACCATGAACGACGATATTTTTGAATTTGATATTGATGCACAGCTGGAACAGGCTGAAGCAAATGCCGAGAAAAAAGCCAGCGAAGTGCCCGCCGATCTGGGCGATGAAGCCGATTGTGAAGGCTGCAAAATCTGATTCCAGGCCTAACGGTTTCATTAAAAACGGATAACTGCGGTTGTCCGTTTTTTTTTACCCTTTTTTTGATAATTTACGCAAATAGTCATCATAAAATCCTATATCTGGCTAAACCACTACAATATCGATATTTTCTACTGGTTATTCTTGCTAAGTCCATTTTTGTATCGCTGGTCGCAGGCGGAAATCAAACGCGGCTGCTATATTTTTGCAGGTATGTTTATCTCACCCTGATATGGAGGCGCATGATGTTCTTTTTTGTCAGTGATGAAGTACAGCTTAAAAATGGTGGACCCCGCATGATTGTGACCGGTTTCGCCAGTGGGATGGTTGAGTGCCGCTGGTATGATGGCCACAGCGTCAGGCGTGAGGCATTCAGAGAAGATGAACTGCTTGCGCTCTCCTCCGGACGTCAGCTTGCCAGTTAGACTCTGCGCCGCCTGTCATTTCTCTCCCCCGCAGGCGGCGCAGCTTTCCAGTCGCACGGTTTAAGTATAAACTTTAAGTTCATTATGGCGGTGATATGAACCAGGTGAACTTATGTTGGAACAACTTCAGCAACGCAGGGCATTCTCCGCCCGCCTTAACGAAGCCTGCCGGCTAAAATCCCTTGATGCGCATGGTCGTGGCGTGCAGCTGGCGCGTGCGCTGGACGTGACGCCGCGTGCAGTCGGTAAGTGGCTGAATGGCGAGGCAATACCACGTCAGGCGAAGCTACAGGCGCTGGCTGGCTTCCTTGATGTCAGTCTGGAATGGCTGCAACTTGGCAGCAGCGTAGGGGATAACAATGTTAAAGCCGTCGCGCAGCCGTCCGCTTATAACGGCTATCCGCTGATTAGCTGGGTCAGCGCCGGACTGTGGAGTGAGGCGATAGAACCGTGGTCGCGTGATGAAATCGATCGCTGGCCAGCCACCAGCCGTCACGTAAGTGAGGGCAGTTTCTGGCTGGAGGTGAAAGGCGACTCAATGACCGCGCCGGTGGGGCTGAGTATTCCGGAAGGGATGCTGATTCTGGTCGATCCGGAGGTGGCGGCCAGCTCCGGTAAGCTGGTGATTGCCCGCCTGACCGATGATAACGAAGCCACTTTTAAAAAATATATTGAAGATGGCGGGCGTAAGTATCTGAAACCGCTTAATCCTGAGTACAAAATGCAGGAAATCAGCGATAACTGCCGCATTATCGGCGTCGTGGTCGAAGCGAAATGGGAAAATTTAGGTTAAGCGATCCGCTTAACAAAATGCGTAATCTTAATTGCTGAATGTGAACTTTAAGTTCATTATTATTCCATCTGCTGACTAACAGGAGAAGCCAATGGAAATAATAATGAATGCGCTACTGCTGCTGCTCGGGGTCGCCAGAAGTAGCTTAACCCGGCTAAGTCTGCAGGAGTGGGGCTATTTACTCGGAGTGTTTTTTACCCTGTTACGCGGGCTGATGATCTGGCGTGATAACCGTACTGAACAGCGTAAGCGCACGGCTATTTTACAGCAACTGGCGCAACGGCTGGACGCCGATGCGCTGCAGAAGGTGAAGAACAGTTTGCCGCCGCCAGATAAAGAGCAACCGCACTAAGCCGGGCGTTACACTTCGCCGGTGTTGTCCTCTTCCACCGCCTGATAGATGCGTTGCAGGATATCCGGGAAAGCGGATTGCACGCGGCTCCAGCTGGGAATAAACGGCTTTTCGTTTGGACGTTCAATAAACGACTGGCCCGCTTCAAGAATCGACTGGGTAAACATCTCTACTGCCGCTTCTTCGGCGTGCTGGTCGAACTTCAGGCCATTCATGGCCGCTTCGTGATTATAGACTTCCATCATATCCAGCGCGTTGCGATAGTAAGTGGCTTTCAGCACGCGGAAAGAGTCACTGGTGATATTAACCCCCATGGTAGCCATTTTACGCAGCAGTGACTGCACAATATCATTACTCATGCGGCGCAGCCCGCCGGTGCCATCCTCTTCTGATAGCGGCTGATGTTTATGGTCATAGTTATCCGCAATCTCCACCTGACAGCTCTGGCGCGTGGTGTAGTTGCGATAGATCTCTGACAGTACGCCAATTTCCAGCCCCCAGTCGCCGGGAATTTTGATGCCGTTCAGCACATGGGTGCGCATGGCAAATTCACCGGAGAGCGGATAGCGAAAGCTGCTGAGATAGTCGAGGTAGTCAGAGTGACCATACACCTTTTGCAGCGAGCGCAGCAGTGGCCCGACCAGCAGACGACCGACGCGGCCATTGAGTTTGTTATCCGCCACGCGCGCATAGAAGCCCTTACAGAACTCATACTGGAAGGAGGGATTCGCCAGTGGATAGAGCAGGCGCGCCAGCATGCCGCGCTCATAAGTGACAATATCGCAGTCATGCAGCGCGACGCAGCTGGTGCGGTCGGATGCCAGTGTGTAACCAGTACAGAACCAGACGTTGCGCCCTTTACCGGGCTGGGCAGGGGACAATCCCTCTTTATCCAGCTCGGCATCCAGCGCTTTCAGGCGCGGACCGTCGTTCCACAAAATACGATGCCGCTGCGGCAGACGCGAAAAGAATTCCCGCGCATACAGAAATTGATCGCGGTCGGCGCGATCAAGCCCGATAACAATCTCTTCCAGATAGGGCACTTTCGCCAGTTCATCAACAATATGATCCAGCGCCGGGCCTTCCAGTTCGGAAAACAGCGAGGGCAGTATCAGCCCCATTTTGCGTTTTTGCGAAAACGCGATCAGATCCTGTTCCAGCTCGCTGACGCGTCGGCCGGTCAGATTATGGAAATTGGTAATAACACCATTCTGGTAAAAATCACTCATAGCATTCCCCTTTAAACAGCGTACGGCTTGCCAGCATTTTGGCTAATCTTGCGCGATAAAATGTTGCAGTCCTTCCTGCCAGCCTTCAGGGCCATAAGCTGAAGTATGATAGATATTGTGCTGATCCTGACGCGTTAAAGTGACAGGCGTTTTACTGTGACCTTTAATCACCACCGCGTAGTCAACACTGTCGAGCATCGGCGCATCATTGGGCCCGTCGCCGAGGCCAATGGTGATAAAATCGTGCTGACTGAACCGTTTATCCTGTTTATATGCCTGCAACAGCCATGCCAGGGCTGCGCCTTTGCCACTGCCGCTGGCCATCACATGCCAGAAACGGCCACCCTGCGTCAGCGCTAATCCCTCCTGCTCCAGCGCCGCGGCAAAAGCGGCAAACTGCGCTTCGCTGTCGCGCCATACCAGCGATTCCGAGGCTTCGCGGCGGCGGGCAAGGGCGGCATTACGCACTGTCAGACCGGTAATATCGGCCACTTCCTGATCGGTAAAGTCGGCAAAGCCACTGAAACGAAACTGATATTGCTGGCGTAAACGGCGCAGGCAGTGGCAGATTTCACTGTAATCCTTACCGGCGTGATGGCGCATATTTTCGCCATCGGCGCGGTCCAGTTGCACCAGCGCACCGTTTTCTGCAATAAAAGGCGCACCACTAAACCCCAGCTGCTGTTGCAGCGGGATAATTTCGGAGGCGGTTTTGCTGGAACAGATCACCAGCGGAATCTGATGCTGAACAATTTTATCCAGCCACGGCTGCGCCGGTTGCCAGCTGTAAGTATGGTGATCCAGCAGCGAGCCATCTAAATCAGTCACTATCATTAACGAGTCATGCAAACCGGGCATGTTGCGTACCTCAAATATAAGCCAGACGACAAAGATAACTTCCTGATTAATCGTTAAGTATAACGGACTCTGCGGCGGGCGGAATGTAACCACCGGTATTAGTGGCTGAGGGGGGAGAGAAGCTGATTGATTAGGATTTATCTTAAAGCGGAGCGGGGGTTATCACGCTGAGAAATTATCATCATCGCCGCGTAAGCCGCGATTATCATGACTTCCCGCCGTCGCTATGGACAATTGTTGCGGGAATTGTCGCATTTTTGCTGCAACATCAGACTTGTCTTAGAATGGTTAAAGCGTAATCTGATTAAGTTAAGGAAGTCCCTGGTGTAACAAATTTCATTGAAGCGTTTTTTATCCCGACCACTGGTCGGGATTTTTTTGAAATCGATTTCATCGGTTCACTTCACTGATTGAAAAGTCGCGGATATCCAGCTCAAAGGCTTCCGCCAGCTCGCTACAGGAGTGATACGCTCTGCCGTCCACTTTGAAGTGATGGGCATCATCGCTTTCGATAAAATCCTGCACCTCACCGGATGCACGACGCTGAATCGCCTCCAGTAACGCCTCAACATCAATGCCAACTTCGCGCTGAATGTTATCGCTGTACTCTTTCGCCGTCGTCATTGCCATACCCTCACAGAGCAACTGTTCTGTAAGTATAGACGCGCTCAGCAGCAGGGGGCAGGGTGAAAAAAGGCTAAAAAAAAGCCCGCGCTGCGCGGGCAAAAATCCTTGTTACTTTTAGGTTGACTGCGCCTTTGGGGTTGGTGCAGTAGAGAAATTGTAGCGCCAGCGGGTGTCAAAAATCTCGTTGCGAACTGTTAAGAAATCGAAAATCTTGCTGCGCGTGTACGAACTTACGATGTTTTACACGGCTAACAGAGCAACAGGCGAGATAACTGCTATCTTTAGCGGTCAGATTAAAAAATGTTGTACGGACTATTTATCCAACAGGAGTCATTATGGATTTTCTGCGTATTGTTATCGCTATTTTGTTACCACCACTGGGTGTCTTTATGCAGGTCGGTTTTGGCGGCGCGTTCTGGCTGAATATTTTGCTTACGCTCTGCGGCTATATTCCGGGTATCGTGCATGCCGTATGGGTGATCGCTCGTCGTTAACTGATTGCGCAAGGTCAGGAAACCCGCCGCGTTTTCAGTTAAACTTCAGCGGGTATCCAGCAGGAGGAAGCGCATGAAGGTTAATGATCGGGTAACGGTTAAGACAGATGGCGGGCCACGCCGCGCGGGCAACGTGCTGGCAGTGGAAGAGTTTAGCGAAGGCACCATGTATCTGGTGGCGCTGGATGATTATCCGCTGGGCATCTGGTTCTTTAATGAACAGGGCCATGAGGATGGAATCTTTGTCGAGCCGTGCGGCGATTAGCATTTATCCGGGCGGCGAGAACGCCGCCCCTACGGGTATGGAAAGCGTTTTCGGTTCCCGTCTTAATTTGCCGTGCCATACGACGGTTAACTGTAGGGGAGCCATTTCGTAAAATATAAACGGTGGCTCCCGTATTATTGCTAGAAGGTTTCCCAGTTATCACCACCACTCAGGGCGGGGCGTCCGGCGATCGCCCGCGGCGCTTTGACTGGCGTCGCTGAGGGCATTTTTTTGCCGCTAAGATGCTGTTGATCGCTGAGACGGAAGGCGGCGACCGCCTGCGTCAGGCGGCCAGCCTGCTCTTCCAGTGAAGAGGCCGCAGCTGAGGCTTCTTCAACCAGTGAGGCGTTCTGCTGCGTGACGTTATCCATTTCGGTAACCGCCTGGCTGACCTGCTCAATACCCCGGCTCTGTTCATCTGAGGCGGCGGCAATTTCCGCCATAATATCGGTGACGCGACGTACGGCATCGACAATTTCGCCCATGGTATCGCCCGCGTGTCCCACCTGTGATGACCCCTTGCCAATCAGGTCCACCGACTCTGAGATCAAACCTTCAATCTCTTTCGCCGCCTGCGCGCTGCGCTGCGCCAGGCTGCGCACTTCGCTGGCCACCACGGCAAAGCCGCGTCCCTGCTCACCGGCGCGTGCCGCCTCTACCGCGGCGTTAAGCGCGAGGATATTGGTCTGAAAGGCGATACTGTTGATAACGGTGGTGATTTCGGCGATTTTCTTTGAGCTGTTGGAAATATTATTCATGGTGCTGACCACACCGGTCACGATATCGCCGCCCTGACGGGCCTTACCGGAAGCGTCTGCCGCCAGCTGGCTGGCGTGATGGGCGTTTTCGGCGTTCTGCTTCACCGTTGCGGTTAGCTGCTCCATACTGGCGGCGGTCTGCTCCAGCGCTGCCGCCTGTTGCTCGGTGCGCGAGGAGAGGTCGGTATTGCCCGCAGAGATCTCACTCGAACCCTGATAGATCGCCACCGCGCCTTCGCGCACCGTACCGACGGTTTTCATCAGCGCCTGCTGCATAATTTGCAGGTTATGGCTGAGAGCGCCGATTTCACTGCGTCCCCACGACTGCATCGGAGCGGTTAAATCGCCGTTGGCGATCAATTCGATCCGACCCACGGCGTTATGCAGTGGGTTGATAATCACCCGCCGCAGGAAGATAAAGGTCACTAAGGTAATAATCAATGCTAAAGCGAATGCGCCGCCCATCATAATAAAGCCGAGGCGTGACTGCTGCTGCGCCACACTATTAATCTGTTCCGCACGGTCGGTGCGAATCTTAATTGCCTTTAGCAGCACTTCATTATATTCATTATCGAGCTTACGCGTGACATCGGTCTCCTGAGCAATCACGCCTTCAAAACTGCCCTGGCTGGCCGAACTTAACATCGGCTGCAACCCTTTACTGACGTAGTTATCAAATTTTTCTTTTAGCGGGCCATCAAGGCTTATTCCTTCAGCCGTTTTATTGCCACGGTTCATATAAATAAGAAAGTTATCCTGCGCCTGTTTAATTCGTTTTTCGGTGGCCGCGAGGTTAGCTTTAAACTCATCCATTTCACCAATACGTGCTGCCGCGCCAGCATGAATGACCAGCAGACGGGCGGTACGCAAATGGTTGGAGCTATTAGACAGCCCCATGCGGATTTGGATTTCCTGGGTAGCGTCATTTAATGACTGATTACTTTTAACCAGAAAATAGCTGGAAAGACCAATGCACAACGCAAATAACAGCAGAATCCCACTGAAGATCACTGCGAACAAAGGAACCAGTCGCAGATTCTGCCAGAAACGTATCCCACCCTGTTCGGGCTCTTGATTAGCTTTCATATCCTGTAGCTCTCTGTCAGATGAAGGGCGAAGCATCGCTCCGGTAATCGATCCAGACATCGGCCAGCAGGGGAGAAACATTAGGGGGGCAAGTGGGATCTGCGTCGCAAAACCAGCGAAAAAAAGTTAACAAAAAGGCCGGCAGGCGCCGACCTTTTCATTGCGTGATTATCTCACGTTAACATAAATGCCCGAGGTGACATTATCAGTCAAACGAACCACATGATAAATAACTTGTTTGTTGTGTGTTTTTATTTTGCGTTTGATATTGCCTTTATGCGATGAAACTGTCTTGGCTTTAATTTGCATCTTGTCAGAGATCTGAATAGTGTCATGACCTGACATCCACATTTTCAGCATATTTGATTCAGTCTGGCTTAATGTCAGTGGATGCACATCGAGACCAGATGAAATACGCGTTGTGGTGCTGAATTTTTTTTGTAAATAGGTGCTCAGCAGATTATCTAAAGTTGATGGCTTTATCGATTTTGATGTAATAATCAGGTTCTTGCGAACGTAGAGATATTCCTCAAAATGGATATTAGAAATGGCCATAAAGATGAAAAATAACGTATCCGGATGCTGCATAATAATACTACGGATCCGCTGGCTGGCATCTGCTTCGTGAATAAAACATTCTTCATTAATAAATACAATGCCAGGTTTAACCTGTTGGCATTTATTATGAAGCTGGTCGATATCACTGGCAGAGGAGATATTTTTTTTCTTAACTCCTTTTAACGCCATGTAGTCCATTAAACCAAGTCGTGTATAGCTGCATGAATCCATAATAATCGTTGGCATGTTAGCGACCCTCACCAAATTGTTATCCGTTAAATCAACGATGAATTACGCGTATCGCGGTACGAGAAAGATTGTTATCACTAGTTTTTATTGTTGCTCAGCTGTCAGGATTCCGTAGCGATGTTAAGCCTGGACCCTCTTTTTATCCTTGCTGATTGCTGCATAGTTGGGTTTGGGAGACGTAGTGCTCTGTCTAAACGCAGGGAAATGGTGCCGATCAAAACGACCCGCTGGCAGCCCGCCATTCCATAATATCCACTGCAATTTTTTGAAAGCGCTGCCACTATCGCGCAGAACTAGTCTGTTGCTGATAGGACAATTCTTAAATTCATTTACTCTCCGAATGTTTTGCACCCCGAGGAGTGTTGACAATGCCGCAAAAAACAATTTTAGGCAAGGAAAAAAAACTAAATAAAAATTCCTTTTAAAACACCAATTTACGCTGTATGACCGCAGTAAACCTGAGCCCGCTCAGTTTGGGTTTTCATTTTTAAAATACGCGAAGCGCCATTTAATAAGAATAATTTTCATCGGTGAAATGCATTTATCAGAATTTCCTTAGTTGAATTCTGATAAAAATGGTTCGAAAAATGCACATATAGATTTTGGATGCTTAAGTATCGGGGTGGCGTTGTGTTTGTCGGGCTAATGTTTACTTTCCAGGCATCTCTGAGAGGATGTCGGATAGCAAATCAAACACTTCGCTGAACAAATGTTCGCAGAAGGGGGCCAGCAGCGGCATCATGACCCCGAGGGTCAGAATTCCGATCGATAAGGTAATGGGGAAGCCAATCGCAAAAACCGACAGCTGTGGTGAAACACGGTTTAACAAACCCAGTGCCATATTTAAGGTGAGCAGCAAAGTGATAAGTGGTAACGCTAACATCATGCCATTAAGGAAAATTAATCCACCGGCTTTCGTCAGGGCCAGGAAAGCATTCGCGTTAAGCGGATCGCCACCAATTGGCAGGGTATGAAAACTGTCCGCCAGTAACGAGATCAACCATAAGTGGCCGTTGAAGGTGAGAAACAGCAACATCGCCAGCATATCGAGAAAACGCGCCAGCACTGGCATATTCAGGCGGCTACCCGGGTCGAAGAAGGTAGCAAATGAAATCCCCATCTGTAAACCAATCACTTCCCCGGCGGTTCGCACCGCTGCAAAAGCAAACTGCATGGTTAAACCCAGCGCAATGCCAATCAGCATCTGCTGGATTAACAGCCAGAAGCCACCGACTGAAAACAGCGTAACGTCAGTTGGCGGCAGTGACGGCACCAGCACCCAGGTGATCATTGCCGCCAGGCCGAGTTTCACTTTGCGGCTGACTGAACGCTCACTGAGGATTGGCGCGGTGGCAATCAGCGCCAGTACACGTACCATTGGCCAGAAGAACTGGCCGATCCAGCTAAGCAGTTGACTGCTGTCGAAGGTCAGCATTAGCCGATAATGTAAGGCAGGTTGCTAAACAGGGTGCGCATATAGTCGAGCACCAGGCTGAGCATCCACGGACCGGCGATCACCGCGGTAGACGCCACGGCGAGGATTTTTGGAATAAAAGAGAGGGTCTGTTCGTTAACCTGGGTCGCCGCCTGCAACAGGCTAATCAGCAATCCGCTAATTAACGCCGCCAGCAGCAGCGGGGCAGCCAGCGCCAGCGCGACTTTCATCGCTTCCTGGCCGAGGACCATTACCGATTCAGGTGTCATATTGTGTTTTCCAGGTTACTAAGAGTAGAAACTCTGCGCCAGTGAGCTGACCAGCAGTTGCCAGCCATCGACCAGCACAAACAGCATCAGTTTAAAGGGCAGGGCGATGCTTGCCGGTGGCACCATCATCATTCCCAGCGCCATCAGTACGCTGGCGACCACTAAATCGATAATCAAAAACGGAATAAATACGGTAAAGCCAATCTGAAACGCGGTTTTCAGCTCGCTGGTGACGTACGCGGGCAGCAAGATCCGCATTGGCACCGCTTCCGGACCGGCAAGCGGCGGCGTATTCGCCAGACGGGCAAACAGCGCCAGGTCAGCTTCGCGCGTCTGACGCAGCATAAACTCACGTAGTGGCTGCGCGCCTTTATCAATCGCCACTTCCATGCTGATCTTATCCTCGCTAAACGGCAGATAAGCATCCTGATAAATCTTGTCGAACACCGGCGCCATAATAAAAAAGGTCAGAAACAGCGCCAGACCAAGCATCACCTGGTTAGGCGGCGCTGACGGGGTGCCGAGGGCGTTACGCAACAGGCCAAACACGATAATGATGCGGGTAAAGCTGGTCATCATCAGCAGTATGGCCGGTAAAAAAGTCAGCGAGGTGATAAACACCAGCGTCTGCACCGGCAGTGACCAGCTCTGGCCACCGTTGGCCAGGGGTTTACTGACCAGACCCGGTAATTGGGCATGAACCTCAGGCACCAGCACCAGCAATAACAGTGGCAACAGGGTTAACAGGCGACGAATCATTGCGGTTTTCCCGGGCGTTTGGTCAACGTCTGCAACATCTGGCGGAAATCGGCTTTTGCCGCTGGCAGCGGATTTTCATCCGCAGCCTTTGGCGGCAGCGTATGCAGATGCGTAATAGTTTGTGCAGTAACACCCAGCACCAGACGCGCATCGTCAACATCGACAATCACCACGCGTTCACGCTGGCCGACACTGACACTGGCGCTGATATTCAGCGACTGCGACCCGACCTTTTTTGGCGCAAAACCAAAACGGCGCGCCAGCCAGGCGCAGAACAGAATCAGTAACACGATAAATGCCAGTACTGAACTGACCTGGGTCAGCATTGAACCCGCAGAGGCTGCGGGTGGGGCTGAAGGCGTTTGTTGGATCTGCTGGGTGCTGCTTTTCATTTAACGGCTCAGTCGACGCATACGTTCAGACGGGGTAATGATATCGGTAATACGCACACCGTATTTATCCGCCACAACCACCACTTCACCCTGGGCAATCAGGTAACCGTTGATCAGGATATCCAGCGGTTCACCGGCCAGACCATCCAGCGCCACCACCGAACCCTGTGACAGGCGCAGCAGCTCTTTGATGGTCATCTTGGTGCGGCCCAGCTCAACGGTGAGCTTGACCGGAATATCCATAATCAGGTCGATATCCTGCATTGAACCGACCACGTCGTTGCTTTCCAGCGACTTAAACACCGTTTCCGGTGATGGCGCGCTGGATGACGACGCCTGCTCGTTCATCGCTTCAGCCCACAGATCGTCCGCGGACCCGTTATCGTCGGACGGTTTATTGTCAGTCATGGGGCTGTTCCTCGTTCAGCGAATTCAAAATCGGGTTAATCAAATGTTCTACACGCAGCGCATATTGGCCATTCAGCGTGCCATATTGACTGGTTAATACAGGCACGCCATCGACGTGCGCGATAATACGGTCGGGCTTTTCAATCGGCAGTACATCACCGGGTTGCAGCTTCAGAATGCGCGAAATCTGCAGTGAGACGTCGGCAAAATTCGCTACCAGCTCCAGCTCTGAGTGCTGCACCTGCTTCACCAGCGTCTGACGCCAGCTCTGATCTTCCTGCCGCGAGTTCTCCAGCGGCGGGTTAACCAGCAGTTCGCGCAGCGGTTCAATCATGCTGAACGGAATACAGATATTGAATTCGCCGATCAGGTTGCCAATTTCCACCTGGAAGGGGGTGGTAACCACGATATCGTTCGGTGACGTGGTGATATTGGTGAACTTAACCTGCATTTCCGAACGCACATACTCTACGTCGAGCGGGTAAATCGCTTTCCATGCGTCACTGTAGCTCTCCAGCGCCAGTTTCAGCATGCGGCGAATAACGCGCTGCTCGGTATGGGTAAATTCGCGACCTTCAACTTTTGTCGGGAAACGACCATCGCCACCAAACAGGTTATCCACCGCGATAAACACCAGACCCGGAGAGAACACAAACAGCGCCGTACCGCGTAAAGGCTTCAGATGTATCAGGTTAAGGTTAGTCGGTACCGGCAGGTTGCGGGCAAATTCATGGTAAGGCTGAATCTTAATGCCGCCAACGCTGATGTCCGGGCTACGACGTAACAGGTTGAATAACCCCATACGAAATGCACGCGCAAAGCGCTCATTAATAATTTCCAGTGCCTGTAAACGCTCGCGCACCACGCGACGCTGGGTGTTTGGATCGTAAGGACGAATATCGCTTTCGCCCTTACCTTTAATATTTACGTCTTCCGCGCTGTCGCTGTCGCCGTTAAGTAGCGCATCGATTTCAGCCTGGGAAAGAATACTATCGCCCATTGACTCACCTCAAAATGAAGGCAGTAAACAGTACGTCGTTTACCACCTGCGGAGGTTGACCCTTCACCAGCGGAGGCGCCAGCACCTGTTTGATCTGCGTCATCAGATCCTGTTTACCCTGTTCATTCGCCAGCGCCGCAGCGTTCTGACGAGACAGCAGTAACAGCAAACGACTGCGGACCTCAGGCAGATAGTCGTTCATGCGACGACGAGTCTCATCATCGGGCACACGCAGGGTAAAGCCTACGTACAGCACACGATCGGGATCGTTGTCAGCATTGACCAGGTTAACCGTAAAAGTATCAAGTGCTAAAAATATAGGCGCTGCCGGCGGTTCCTGCTTTTCAGCAGCAGCATCAGCTGTGTCAGCAGGTTTGTGCATCATGCGCCAGACTGCGTAGCCGCCCGCGCTACAAGCGGCCAGTGTTACGACCAGTAACAGCGGGATCATAATTGAACGTTTGCGGCTTTTGGCTTTCGCGTTATCAGACATGTTGCAATAACTTCCTGTGAATTATTTGAGCGACGCCAGCCGGCGAGCCAGGTCAGATTATCCCGCGTCTCTCGCCGTTCAATGGGGGGAAAAGACACGCGTTTTGCTATTACCTTCTGCGTTTGTTGCTATCAGGCGAAAATATCGACAGCATTATTGCCTGCCGCGCGCGCCTGTAAGGCGGCGGGAACGGCGATTGGCGTTATTTCGCTATCGCTGTCCATGGCCTGGGCAAAACTGCCGTTACCGCTGTCGCGCCGCGATTCCTGCTGGCCACTGAACGTCTGGCTCTGTGGGAAGGCATCGCTGCTGACATTGGTCTGTCCGAGGTTGATGCCGCTCTCCGCCAGCGCAGTGCGCAGTTGCGGCAGGGCGGCTTCAAGCGCGGCGCGCACCTGACTGTGTCCGGAAACCATACTCAGCTGCGCC
This sequence comes from Winslowiella toletana, assembly GCF_017875465.1. Lineage (NCBI taxonomy): Bacteria > Pseudomonadati > Pseudomonadota > Gammaproteobacteria > Enterobacterales > Erwiniaceae > Winslowiella > Winslowiella toletana. The sequence continues at coordinate 368,094 of NZ_JAGGMQ010000001.1, read as the reverse complement.
TGGTCGTTATCCAGTTTCAGACTGATTTGAATACTGCCCAGATCCTGCGGATGCAGGCGTAACTCGGCGTTCTGCTGACCATTACGGCTAAACATCAGCACCTGCTGGCTTAATGCCTGCTGCCACTCCGGGCTGCCGAGCTGTGAATTCAGCTGCGGCGTGACCGGCGTCAGACTGGTGGCTGAGGCGGTCGGCGTGGTGACGACGCTGGCGCTGGAGACCACGGCGCTCAGGTTAACGCTGCTGGCCTGCTGCGTACTCTGATCCAGCGGCTCTTCTTTAGTGAAGTTGCTTAATGCCTGCTGGAAAGGGCTGCTGGCCGATAAATCGGTTGCCGCCTGATTGCTGCTGCTTGCACTGAACATGCTGTGCAACGCAGTGGTGGCGTTTTTACCGTCACTGGCGCTGCTGCTGGTGGTCAGCGTGGCCGTCGCGCTATTGCTGGCATCCTCGCCAGCGGCTGTTTTCGCGCTCAGGCTGCTCAGCGCCGCCGCCAGCATCGCGTTTTTATCGGTGCTGCCGCCAGTGCCCGTTACCGTTCCGCTACCGGCCAGCGCACTCTGTGCGGCGGCAGGGGCGGTAGCCAGTTGCTGCATCTGCGCCTGTGGCAGCATGGCAAACAGCGCCTGTAACGTCTGCACATCACTGTCGCTTAGATCAGTTGCGGCTAACTTATCTTTATCATCGGCGGATTTGCTGTCGCCTTTAACATTTTCAGTCTGCAACAAGGCATTTAAGGTTTCCGGTTTATCCAGCGCCGCCATCAGGGCGCTTAGCTCGGCTACCGGCTGCTGCTGGCCTTTGGTTTCGCCTTTGCCCAGCTGCGCGCTGTCGGTCGCGGCGCTGCCTGACTGCTGCGCCAGGGTCAGAAGACGGTTGCCCAGCAGGGTTAAAAACGCTTTTGGCGTATCACCCGCGGCCAGCAGACTTTCGCCGCTGGCTGAGGTATCCACGCTGGTGTCCGAGGTGACTGAAGTGGGAAGTGTTGGCAGCGTAATCATTCGCCTTTCCTCAATGATGCCCGTTGGGCAAATTCATCCATCCGTTTCTGATCGAGACGGTTTTCTTGTAGCAATTCGTTAGCCTCGGCGCGGGCCTGCAGTGTTTCGTAGGCATGAAGCCGCTGCTGTTTATTGCGCCACAGCTGTAAAGCCTGTTCCAGTTTGACGTTCCACTGCGCCAGTTGATTACGGTGCTGCTCAATGGCCTTTTCCAGCGTCAGAATAAACTGGTGATAGTTATGCCAGCGGGTGCTGGCGATACCGCCCGACATATCGTTATTGAGCTTATTGCGATATTCATCCTGATAGTTGAGCAGCATCGAGAGCTGTTCGTCGGCCTGCTTGTGCGCGCGGCGTACATCGCCCAGCTGCACAGCGGCTTTCTCGACGTCTTTTTGCGCCAGGTCGCGCAACGTCTCTATCGGTGTATTCTGTTTCGCCATGCTGGTCTCAACGGATGTTATCGGCGGTTATCATTAACCGAAAATGGCCTGCAGATGCAGGCTGGCGTCATCATATTGACTGCGCTCAAAAATGCCCTGTTGCAGGAAGGCTTCCAGTTCCGGATAGAGCTGAATCGCTCTGTCCAGCGTCGGATCGCTACCGGCGGCATAGGCGCCGACACTGACCAGATCGCGGTTGCGCTGGTAGCTCGACAACAACTGTTTAAATTGCCTGACGCGGGCGTAATGTATTTCGTCGATTAACGAGGTCATTGCACGGCTAATCGAGGCTTCGATATCAATCGCCGGATAGTGACCGGCTTCCGCCAGGCGACGTGATAACACAATATGGCCATCAAGAATGGCGCGCGCCGAGTCGGCAATCGGGTCCTGCTGGTCATCGCCTTCGGTCAGAACGGTGTAGAACGCGGTGATCGAGCCGCCGCCGTCGATACCGTTACCGGCGCGCTCAACCAGCGCTGGCAGTTTGGCGAACACCGAGGGTGGATAGCCTTTGGTGGCCGGTGGCTCACCGATCGCCAGCGCAATTTCACGCTGCGCCATCGCATAGCGCGTCAGGGAGTCCATAATCAGCAGCACATGCTGACCGCGATCGCGGAAATCTTCGGCGATACGCGTGGCATAGGCGGCGCCCTGCATACGCAGCAGGGGAGAGACATCGGCAGGCGCGGCAATCACCACCGCCCGGGAACGCCCCTCAACCCCCAGAATATTTTCAATAAAGTCTTTTACTTCACGGCCACGTTCACCGATGAGCCCGACCACAATCACATCCGCTTTGGTGTAGCGCGCCATCATGCCGAGCAACACGCTTTTGCCGACGCCGGAACCGGCGAACAGACCCATACGCTGACCGCGACCGACAGTAAGCAGGGCGTTGATCGCGCGTACGCCGGTATCCAGTACATCGGTAATTGGCGTACGTTGTAACGGGTTAAAAGGCGGGGTGATCAGCGGGGCGCGGTAGCCGGTATCCGGCGCCGGTAAACCATCCAGCGGACGGCCCGCGCCATCCAGCACGCGACCCAGCAGCTCAGGTCCCAGCAGCAGCTGTTTGCCGCTGTGCTGGTTATCACCGGCCACGCGTGCAAATACGCGCGCGCCGGGCAGAATGCCTTCGACTTCTTCCAGCGGCATCAGAAACAGTCGCTGACCATTAAAACCCACCACTTCGCTTTCGACTTCGGAAACCTCGTTGCCGTCATGACGTTCAATAACGCAGGTGGCGCCCAGCGGCAGTTGCAGGCCGGTGGCTTCCAGCACCAGTCCGGTGGCGCGCACCAGACGGCCATAACGGCGTACTGTCGGCACCTGGGCCATGCGCTGCTCGAAGGCGTCGAGAGTGCCAAGCCAGCGTGAAAGACGCGTCGTCATTACAATTCTCCCGGTGCGGCCAGGCGGCACAATTCATGCCAGCGCGTGGCGATGCTGGCGTCAAGGTCGCCATCTTCCGCACTGACTTTGCAGCCGCCAGGGTGCAGCGAACTGTCGGCCAGTAAGCGCCAGCCATGCAGATCCAGCGTCGCGCCCAGCGTCTGCTCGACGCGCTGTAAGTCGTCCGGATGCACCCGTAGCTGCGGCTTGCCGCTAAACATCGGCTCCTGCTGAATCATCTGCTGGATCTGACGCAGCAGGGCAGTGCCGTCGACGGCGGTGGCCTGACCAATCACCGTACGTGCGGCTTCCAGCGCCATCTGCATCAGACGCGCGGCGATCACGCTGTCGAGCGCTTCCAGCGTATGCTGGAATTCGGCCACCAGCTGTTGCATCCGCGCCTGCAACGGCGCCTGCTGCTGCTGGGCTTCCGCCAGACCCTGCTGAAAGCCAGCTTCATAACCGGCCTGCTGGCCTTCGCTTAAGCCTTTTTTATGCCCTTCGGCATAACCCAGGTTCTGCGCATCATGGCGGATCTGCGCCTGCAACATCTCCAGCTGGCTCTGCTGTTCATCGGCTTCGTCGGCGTCGTCGCTCACTATCTGCGGCAGCACAAACTCTTCAACTAATGGCTTCTCCGGCTGCGCCAGATCATCAGGCTGCCAGGCTTGCCATGGTCGGGAAGAAAAGGCATCAGACATAAGTTTCCTCGCCGCCGCCAATCACCATTTCGCCGCTTTCCGCCAGACGACGAACAATCAGCAGAATCGCTTTCTGTTCGTTTTCCACTGCGGACATACGTACCGGGCCACGGTTGGCCAGGTCGTCGCGCAGGATATCGGCGGCACGGGCAGACATGTTCTTGAGGAACTTCTCGCGCAGCGGCTGTTCGGAACCTTTCAGTGCGACCAGCAACTGCTCGGACTCCACTTCCTGCAACAGGCGCTGGATACTGCGGTCGTCCACTTCCACCAGATTTTCGAACAGGAACATCTCGTCGATAATTTTCTGCGCCAGCTCGCCGTCGAATTCGCGTACTGCTTCGATAACCGCTTCTTCCTGCTGCGTTTTCATCAGGTTGATAATCTCGGCTGCGGTTCTTACGCCGCCCATCTTCGCACGTTTGAGGTTCTGACCATCGAGCAGGCCGTTCAGCACTTCGGTCAGCTCCGCCAGCGCCGCTGGCTGTACACCGCCGAAGGTGGCGATACGCAGCATCACATCGTGACGCAGACGATCGTCGAACTGCGCCAGAATATCCGCCGCCTGACCACGTTTCAGATGCACCAGGATGGTGGCGATAATCTGCGGGTGTTCGTCGCGAATCAGGTCTGCCGCTGCCTGCGGTTCCATAAAGTTCAGCGTTTCCATACCGGTGGTGGTTTCGCGGGTTTCGAGAATATCCTCCAGCAGGGTGGCGGCACGCTCTTCTCCCAGCGCTTTAGTCAGCACCGAACGCAGATAATCATTGGAGTTGAGGCTCAGCGCCGCAAACTGTTCAGCATCAGCTTCGAACTCACGCAGCACGTCAGTCAGCTGTTTGTGCGACACCTGCTTCATATTGGCCATCGCCGCACTCAGATGCTGCACTTCGCGGGTGCCGAGGTGTTTAAACACCTCAGCTGCTCGTTCTTCGCCAATTGTCATCATCAGGATGGCGCTTTTTTCAGTACCGGTAAGACTCATAGTTCGTTACTCATCCATTGGCGAATAACCAGGGCCACCACACGCGGATCGTTTTCAGACATCTCACGAATACGTTGGCTCAGGACCTCAGCGCTCATACGATGCTGAGACTTACGTTCCTGGTCCTGCTCGTCTTTACTGAGCGAGACCTTATAATCTTCTTCAACTGGCTGCTGGGCTTTGGCCGCTGCCGCTTCTTCCGCCGCTTTCTCCAGCTTCTGCTTACGCACCAGATGCGGACGCACCAGTTTGCGGTAGAGGATAAAGGCGACCAGTGCAATCAGCAGCCAGCGTCCGGCGACCATCAGCTGGTCAAAGAACGACTGCTGTTGCCAGAATGGCAGCTCAGCGGCGCTGATATCACTCTGCGTAAACGGTGAGTTAACGACGTTGACGCTATCACCGCGGTCAGTAGAGAAGCCCATCGCTTCACGCGTCAGGTCTTCGATCTGCTTAATCTGCTGCTCATTAAGCGCGATCTCTTTGCCTTTATCATCGGCGCGATAGTTAACTACTACCGCGACCGACAGGCGTTTCACGTTGCCGACATTCATTTTGGTATGCAGGATGGTGCGGTCGACTTCGTAGTTAGTGGTGTCATCCTTACGGGTGTTCGACGGCACTGCACGTGCACTGTTGGCGCTGGTGGTCGCCGCAGCATTCGCGTTGTTCGGGTTATTCGCGTTGTTGCCATTAGCATTCGCGGTGCCATTTGCGGCAGGCGCGGTGTTCTGCGTTGAAATCGGTGCGGTATTCGCCGGCGCCGGTTGATTCGATAACGCGCCTGGTACGCCGCCTGCACTCTGTCCACCCAGCTGTTCGCTGACGCTGCTCTGACGAGAACGAATCGCCGCATTACTTGGGTCAGTATTCGGTTTGTACTGTTCGTCGGTCTGCTCACGGCTGTCGAAATCAATCTGCGCGGTAACCTGAGCGTGAACGTTAGTCTGGCCGACAATCGGACCCAGAATTGCTTCAATACGCTGCTGGTAACGGTTTTCCACGTCGGTTGTGTATTTCAGCTGAGCATCGTTCAGGTCACGTCCAGCGGCTTCAGCGCGGGTCAGCAGACGACCAGCCTGATCGACTACCGTCACGTTGCCTGGCGGTAAGCCAGCGACGCTGCTGGAAACCATATGCACCACCGCGCTGATTTGACCTTCATCGAGCGCACGGCCCGGCTGCAGATTCAGCGTTACGGAAGCAGAAGGTGATTTTTGCTCACGGACAAATAAGGTGGGTTTTGGCATCGCCAGATGGACGCGTGCGCTTTTGACCGGACCAAAGGTTTCGATGGTGCGGGCCAGTTCACCTTCAAGGGCGCGCTGATAGTTAACCTGCTCGCTGAACTGGCTGATACCAAACTTCTCTTTATCCAGCAGCTCAAAGCCTACCGCGCCGCCTTTTGGCAAACCCTGTTGCGCCAGACGCAGACGCAGTTCGTGAACCTTCTCCGCTGGCACCATTAATGCGCCGCCGTTTTCTTCAAAACGGTAGGGGACATTCATCTGGGTTAACTGCGTAACGATTGCGCCACCGTCTTCGTCGGTGAGGTTGTTATAAAGGACACGATAATCTGGTGCTTTCGCCCACAGGACCATGGCAATGACCACCGCGATAACAAACGCGGAGGCAATAATTAAAGGAATGCGAGGGTTTGCGCGCAGGCGAACCAAAAGGTCACTAATGCCTTTCTTTTCTGCTGAATCCTGTGTAGTAGCATTCATGACCGGTTCCTGCCTGACAGTTGACCTGAAGGTTTCACGTTGTGTGGTAGCAAAACTGACTCCCTGATGCGGCTTGCAATAAATAAAGTTCCACCTCAATGGATTGCCATTATTTTCTGAATCGTAAAATTCGATGGGTGAATAAGCTGTGTTTTTTGCTGCTATTTAGAGGCTTTGTCTTATTGACACTGTGATAAGTTTGCAGACATCAAAAAATCACCATCATCTATACCGGGGTAAAAAGATGGCAATTCAGGGCATTGAGAGTGTTGTTCAGCAGTTGCAGACAACGATGTTGCAGGCCAGCAATCAAAGCAGTGACAGCACCACGCATGCCGATTTCGCCGGTGAGCTGAAAGCGGCATTAGGTAAAATCAGTGAAACGCAGAATGCGGCGCGCACGCAGGCTCAGGACTTCGAACTGGGTAAACCCGGTGTGGCGCTGAATGATGTGATGGTCGATCTGCAAAAATCATCAATTTCCATGCAGATGGGCATCCAGGTGCGCAATAAGCTTGTGTCGGCGTATCAGGACATTATGAATATGCAGGTCTAGTGGACATCAGCTAACCCTGTGGGGGCGAGATATCTGTGCCCCCGGCTCTGCTCTTTTTTCTGCTGTGTGTCCTCCATCCTTTCACCTGACATATCTTTGGTAACCTTGACAAAAAAAGTGATTCACCGGTGGTTTTGCTGGTGATAAAATCAACGTTAACAATACGAGGATGGGGCACAACCCTGTAACATCAAGGAGAAGAGACTATGGAGCAAAGAATTACACAGCTTGAAATGGATATTGCGATAATCAAAGCTAACTACTGCACCAGAGCCGATCTGCATGAAGAGATAAACAAGCAGACCAAATGGATCGCCTCGATTATTATTGGTACCGCCGGTCTGACCGTGGCGCTTGCTAAACTGCTGTTCTGAGCCCGTCAAACTTCCTCGTACTGTTTTGCAAAATTAATCCTTATTCTCCGCTTTCAGGCCTCTATTTTTTCTCACCACTGCCGATAACCTTTAACAGTGATTACAACAGCACGCATGCTCGTGAGAAGGCGCAGGCTTTACTGCTTTAGCTCATCATCGATATCACATGTAAGTTTACATTAATAAATAATTGCTTAGAGGTTAACGATGGATAACTTTCAGAAAGAGATCGATGAAAGGGCGAATCTGACATTATCAAATAAATTCGAACTTTTATTATTCCGTCTGGGAAAAGCGAATCAGGAAGAGAAATCGGAGCTGTTTGGTCTTAACGTCTTTAAGCTGCGTGAAATTGTCCCCATGCCGCCAATTACCCGCGCCGCGGGGATGAAATCGCCACTGCTGGGCATGGCCAACATTCGTGGTCAGCTGATCCCGGTGATTGATATGCCGGCAGTGGTAGGTTGTGAACCGACGACCGGTCTGAACCTGCTGTTAGTGACCGAGTACGCACGCAGCACTCAGGCCTTCGCCGTGGAGTCCGTGGATAATATTGTCCGTCTGAACTGGAGCCAGGTGCATCCGGCCGACGCCAGCGTCAGCAGCCGTAATGTCACCAGCATTGCGTTGCTTGATGATGAAGAGCAGGGCAACGGCAATAATATGGCGCTGGTGCTGGATGTTGAGCAGATTCTGCATGACATCATTCCTTCCGTGCGCGATGTGCCGGCGGAGCAGATTCAGGAAAAATTCTTTAAGTTTACGCCTGGCGCCGTCGCAATTGTGGCGGAAGATTCCAAAGTGGCGCGCAACATGCTGGAACAGGGGCTGAAGATTATGGGTATTCCGGCGGAGTTGCATAACACCGGACTGGAAGCCTGGAATAAAATCAAACTGCTGGCAAAAGAGGCGCAGTCGGAAGGGCGGCCAATTAGCGATAAGATCTCGCTGGTGCTGACCGATCTGGAAATGCCGGAGATGGATGGTTTTACCCTGACGCGCAATATTAAAACCGATACGGTATTAAGACAGCTGCCGGTGGTGATCCACTCGTCGCTGTCAGGCAGCGCTAACGAAGACCATGTGCGTAAAGTGGGTGCCAATGGTTATGTGGCGAAGTTTGAGATTAATGAGCTGTCTGCGGTGCTGCATCGGGTAATGGATGAAGCCTCTCGTTAATCCTGATGATCTTCAAATGGTATAACTGCTGTTAAGAAAGAAGCTGCTACTCTGCATTGTACCTTTCGCAGAGCTAACGCCACAGCGATGTGAGCGCCGGAGATAAGCGCCGGAGAAAGGTCACCCCCCTGTTCTGTTAAGGCTGCCTGCACTGTCAGGCGGCTTTTTTTGGCGCTAAACGATGCGGCAAATGCATCTTCCGATTATTCCTAAGGTTAACTGGCAATTTTGCACTACATTTAACTGTGTAGTGTGATTTCTTTACGCTAATTAACCAGAAAGGGAACAGCATGAGTGATAATGAAACCCCGAAAACGCAGACCGATTATTTACGTGATGTGACTTCGCAGTTGAAAGAGATGCGTCACTATGCACAGTCCAATACCGAAACGCTGTCAGCACACTGGCTGGCGTTTGATGCCGGCGAATACAAAAATCAGGAATTCGCTGCGGCGATAAACGATCTGCTTACTCAGCAGGGCGCCGTGCTCGAAACTCTGGAAAAAACCGTGCAGGATCTCGAAATCGAAGCGAATCGCATCGAAAATGAAGCCTGATAACTGCCGGGGCCCGCATATTGCGGGTCTTTTTTTTGCCGGTTAACCGTCAGGAATTGTTGCAGCCAGGTTACGGCTGTTAAAAATAAATCGATGATAGTGCTTGCTTAAAAAAGTGTTCCATGTGTAAATAGCGCATCGGTTTGTGGTACAGACCTATTTATGCCAAGCGGTTTTATTAAAGCAGTTCTCAGTTCGAGCGTTATCTCAGATATCTCTTTTCCTGAATCTTCTTATTACCTTGCTCATAAGTATTATCTGCAAAGCAATCCTGTCCGCCTGTTTACGGGCTTTGAAATTCAGAGGAAAGTATTATGTCTAACAAAATGACTGGTTTAGTAAAATGGTTTAACGCTGAGAAAGGTTTCGGCTTTATCTCTCCTACCGATGGCAGCAAAGATGTATTCGTACATTTCTCTGCAATCCAGGGTGATAACTTCAAGACCCTCGACGAAGGTCAGAGCGTAGAGTTCTCTGTTGAGAACGGCGCTAAAGGTCCTTCAGCGACCAACGTTGTTGCACGCTAAGCAATAACGTCACAAGCTTAATGACGATAGCGATGATGGCCCCGGCCGGAGCAGTGTCTACAGCCTGTAATAAAAAGCCCGCCTTGTGCGGGTTTTTTTGCGTCTGAATTTCAGTAACAGTGTCACTGACAGGCTGTTACAAAGAGGAAAAATGCAGACAAAAAAATAATATTGCGGCTGACAATATTATTTTCGTGGTTTTATTAAGGCGTTTTTTCGCTATTGCGCGCTGCAGCCGTGAAATAGTGGCCGCAATGTGGACAAATCAGCGTCTGATTTTTGCTGACTTTCGCCGCGAGTTGCTTATGAGAATGCGCGCAGGCGGGGCATTTTATCTGCCGGGTGCCGGAGCGAAAGAAAAGTAAACTGTCGAGATTTATCATGGTGGTTATCTCACTCGTCACAGGTAGCTCAGTTTACGCCCGCGGCCGGGCAATAGCTCGTTTTATCTCCGCCGGACAGCATGCTAACGCCCGCATTAATCTCAGGCGTAATCCGCTTACATATCCGCAACCAGCCACATATCTGCTTCTTCAAACATCTCTTCAATAATACGCGCCATAATCGCCTTATCACTTTTGCTGGCGTCAGTGTCGATGGCATTACGCTGCATCGGCTTTACTTTCACCAGCGCCTGCGGAAATGCGCGGTGAATACGCTTTTCCAGCTCTTCCCGAATCATTTCATTGGCGTTATTCAGCCCTGCCACATTGCGCTTATCGTAAATCAACTCGACGAACATTACTGTAAACCTCTCTGGTTAGGGATCCCTGGGTGATCATTTTGCTCGCCAATAATACTGGATAATAATACAGTATCAATGGCTATCCGCATTCAACTGGTGATTTTCACGGCGATTGTCGCAATAATTATCATTCCTGCGTGCAACAGTCTTTCTGAAACCGGTGAGACAGTGGTAGCCTTTAGCGTTCGCGTGGGGGGACATAACAGATTTGGAGTGAGTATGGCTAAGCATCCAACGGGTAAACACCTGAGGGCAGAAGTGCTGCATGAGGGTAAGCAACTGCTTATTTATGTGGTTAAAGGCGCGCGGATTGAAGATATGCCGCCCGATGATAACGATGATTATCCCGGTGAAATGTTTATGGCGTTACCCAATCTGAGTAAAGAGTTTGATAGCGAACTTGATGAAATGCTCGGCGAGGCGCAATCCGGTGATGTGTTAGTACTGGTTTGTCCTGGTGATCAGACCTTCAGTTATGGCTATTCACGGATTAAGGCGATGAGCGCCACCTGATCCAGGTCGGGGTTTATGGTTAATACACAGGGGAATACCTATGAAGCAACTGGTTATCGATATTTTAATGAAGCTGGCGAAGATGGACGTGGATAACAAAGAGCTGACGGCTCAGGTTGAAGCGCAGTCTCTGCTGATTGCGGCGCTGCTGCTGACTGCAGGTAAAGAGGGTTCGAATAATATCTCACAGAATATTCAGAATGCTGTGCAGATGGCGACGGAATCTCCGGCGTCATTTTTACAGTCCGATGTCGATCTGCTGCTGACCCATGTCAATCGCCTGCTGGCGGTGACGCGTCATGTTGATGAGAAATCTGAAGCATAAACCTGTCAGCGCGTGTTGAGCTCGCCGCAGCGAGCTCAATAGCGATTTATTTACGGCCAATCACTTTTCCCAGCACAAATCCGATGCCCGCAGCAATGGCCAGCGCGCCGAGCGGTGAACTTTTGGTTTGCTGTTTTACCGAATCAACCAGATCATCCACAGCATAGCTGCCACGCGCCAGCTGCTTGCGCACCGCGCCTTTCACTTCGTGTTCTGGTGAACGCGTCGCTTTGCCAAACTGCTCCTGACCTGCACCGATAGCTTCATCAACTTTGTCTTTAGCCTGGTCAAACATAGTTTCTCCTTAATAATCTGTTGAGTCGTCATTACGTGACACCATTAAGGGTAGACCATCAGCGGCAAAGACCGCGGTATCAGTTGTTTATAAATGTTGCTTCAGGGGGGAGGGGCGAAAAATTAACCTCTGGAGGTGGAAATCCAGTGACACTTCCAGAGGCCGTGCAAGCGCACGATTCGTTATAAGGTTACAGCACGACCTGAGTCGCGCATTTAATCTATACAAAATTTGCGATATTGTACAACTTTAATTAAGCAAAGCTTGTTGAAACGATAAAGTATTTTTATTTAACGCTTAACAGTCAGTTCCTCTGGGTGAGGGCGTGGTTATAACTCGTTTTTAATGCAGAACGCTTCCCAGGTCATACCGAGTGCTTTGGCATGCGACCGCAGATATTTTTCAATCGCCTGCGCCGCGACTTCTTTGTCAGGTTCAGCCAGCTGGATAGAGAACAGCATCGCATCCTGTTTTTTTGCCCGCAGAAAGGCGGCATAGATACGATCGGCCTGAATCTCTTTCAGTTTTTCCAGCGACACCCCCATCGACTGCGCGTCCTGGGGCGTGATTTTTTCCATCGCGGCGTTAAAATCGGGATGCGCCTGCAAGAACATGGCGCGGGCGAGGGTGTAATACTCTTCAGGGGTTTTCATACTGATTATCCTTTTGACTCAATCGGCATAGTTTACACTTGATAAACCGCAGATGCTCCCCCGGCGGCCCGGCCGGTTGGAAATTTGGCGAATGTTTCTTGCAGAAATTACCGGAAAGATTATACCGTACCGGCGTACGCATCGAAGACAGGGAATTAAAATGAAGAAGTGGATTGCACTTTGTGCGTTAGCACTAAGCGGTTGTACGCAAATTACCAGTTATGATCAGGCGGTTAAGACGCCCGCTCCGGCCGATTTGCAGGGGATCTGGCAAACGGTCACCCCTCAGTCTGGGTTAATCAGCGATGAGGCGGTGGCCAGTCTGATTATTACTCCTGAGGGAGATACGCTGGATTGTCGCCAGTGGCAGCGGGTGATTGCCAAACCGGGCAAACTGACGGTACGCAGTGGTGAATATGTCAACGTTAACCGGGCGTTGCGTGTGATGCCGCTGGAGAGAAAAGGCACGACGCTGCGGTATGACAAACTGGAAATGCAGAAAATGAATCACCCGACGGCTGAGTGCCAGCAGGCGCTGGATGCATTGCAGAGTCAGCCTGATGCGACAGTATTGCAAAATATTGAACCGGCGCTGATGAAAGTGAAGAAAACCACACCTTAACGACAGCGTTATTGCGCCCGGAGAGCATTCTCCGGGCCAGCGGTGTTAATCCTGCTGCATGACCCAGACGCTGACACTGCCTGCGTTGCAGTAAAACTGCCCGTTCCCCTGCTGATCGCAGGTAATGATCTGCTCGCGATGGCCAAGCCAGTCATACCACTGTGAGCCAGCGCGATGCTCGCCCAGCGCGACACTTTTCGCGCCTTCCTCGCTGTTAGATATCACCACCACACAGCCGGGCTGCTGTTCGGTGCCGCTGCGACTGAAGGCGATGCAGTTCGGATGGTCAAAGTAATCGGTCTGCACGCCATGAGCAAACAGCTGACGTGCGCGGATCAACGCTTCAAGTTCCGCAATCACTGGCATCTCAATGGTGTGATCTTCGCCATCGCTGCCCTTATCACTGTAGCTGGCGCCAAACAGGTCCGGATAAAACACCGTCGGTACACCCTGTTCGCGCAACAGAATCAGGGCATAGGCGAGGGGTTTAAACCAGGGCTCGACCGGCGCTTCCAGCGACTGCAATGGTTGGGTGTCGTGGTTGGCGACAATTGTCACCGCGTGAAAGGCATCGGCGGCGACCAGCGTGTCGTTAAAGATCTGGCTGAGATCGTATTCGGCCCCTTGCTTCGATGCGATATGGAAGTTCATCTGCAGTGGCGCATCAAACAGCATGGTTTTGCCTTCCACCTGATGAATATACTGCTGCAGTTTATCCACTTCATGAGACCAGTATTCCGCCACAATAAACATCGGCTGTTCGGCCACTTCCTGAATGTGGTCGATCCACTGTTTGTAAAACCAGGCGGGAATATGTTTAACCGCATCGAGGCGAAAACCGGTGCAGTGGACTTCATTCATCACCCAGCGCGCCCAGTATTTCAGCTCTTCGGTTACCGCGCGGTTGCGGAAATCGATATTGGCGCCCATCAGGTAGTCGAAGTTGCCCAGTTCGTCATCAACCTGATCGTTCCAGCCGTCGCCGGTGTAGTCATTCACAATCTTAAACACGCCGTTTTCATCGGGGTTTTCGATATGATCGACGCCGCTGAAGCATTTATAATCCCAGATAAATTTTGAGTACTGGCCGTTACGTACCGGAAAGGTAAAGCGCGTCCAGGCTTCCGCCGTCACCACTTCGGCATCGATCTCTTCGCGATTATCCGGATTGACCCGGTTAACCTGCACCGCCTCTTTTTCATCGGCGCCCATTTTATGATTCAGCACCACATCCAGCAGTACGCCAAGGTTGTGGGATTTCAGTGCTTCAACCGCCGCCAGCAGCTGTTGTTTGTCACCATATTTGGTGGCGCGGCTGCCTTTGGCGTCAAATTCGCCGAGATCGAACAGATCATAGCTGTCGTAGCCTACCGAATAGCCGCCAGCATCACCTTTTGAGGCGGGCGGCAGCCAGACGGTGGTAAAGCCGATTTCCGCCAGCCATGCTGCGCGTTCGGCCGCTTCGGGCCACAGTTTGCCGCCGTCCGGGTAATACCAGTGAAAGAACTGCAACAGCGTGGGATTGCGCATCATTTTGTTCCATTTTCCACCGCAGGGAGAATGAAGTATGGTGCAAGGCGGATAAAAAGAAAGCCGGTTGTCAGTGAACTGACAACCGGCCTGGGTTCAGGAAATGAGGGGAATTAATTGTTGTCGTGCGGCATCAGTAACTGCCCGGATAAATTTCCGTAGGCATGCAGCACATTTCTCTGCGTCGTCGAGCCGGCGATCAGGCGGCTTAACTCATCCTGCCGCTGTTGCAGCAATCTTTTTACTTCGGTTTCGTTGTCGATCAGATGGCGCAACACCGGACGAATTTGTTGCAGCGTGCGATCAGACATCAGATTGTTCTGCGTCACAACCGCCAGTTTTTCCACTGCGCTAACATAGTCAACTTCTGTCGCGATCAGCGCATCCCATTCGCCATCATTCGCCAGACGAAGCATATTCTGGCTAAGACTCAGTAAATGCTGATAGGTTTCAAACACGTGTGGCAAATGACTCATTATGAAACGTCCTGAACGGGGCTCGGAAAAGTTGATGCCTCTTTCCAGGCATCGGCAATGCCACGCAGCAGTTCTTCAACTTCTTCGATGGCGGAAATATCGTTGCGCAAATTAGCGTGGAGCAGACGACGCACCATGTAATCGTATAAAGCGAGCAGGTTATCGGCGAGCTCATCACCCGCCTCATTAATCAGTCCCACCTGCAGGCCATTCTGAATAATATTGATGGCTTTAGAAATCGCGTTTCCCTTGCCATCAATCTGACCATCCTGCATAAACAGACGGGCGCGCACCAGCGAGCTGAGCGCCCCGTCAAACAACATAATCAGTAGCTGACTCTGGCTTGCTTCCATGACGCCACTTTCCAGCTCCACTTTCTGGTAGAGCTGCGCCCCCGAATTTTTATACATGTAACAACCTTTTCAATCCTTAGCTTGAAGAAGAACTACTCTCGAACTGACTCGTCAGGTAGGTCGACGTGTTAGTCAATGAGTTAATCAACGTACTTAAATTGGTAAACTGAGTCTTATAACGCGCCATGGTCGCTTCGATACTGGCTTCCATTGCATCGTAACGATCGCTTAAATCATCGATGGTGGTCTGAATACCATCCTGGGCATTTTTAATGATGCCCTCTTTGCCCACCGTGGTGCTGAGCATATCGGTCAGCTTGGTATTCATGGTGGTGGCAAAGCCGGTGGTCGAGCCGTCGCCGATAAAGAAGCTGCTGACTGCCTGTGGATTGTTGGTCAGGGCAGTGGTCAGCTTAGTCTCGTCAATGGTTAACGCACCGGTAGAACCATCGCTCTGGGTGGTGGGATCAATGGTGATACCCATCTGCGCCAGAATAGAGTAAGAGCCGCCGCTCTGTACCGTGGTCAGCATACTGGCCAGACGGGTCTGCACCGTACGCACCACGTTATCACCCAGCAGGGCGCCATTGGTGCTCGACTGGTCTTCACCAGAGGATACTGCGGTATATTTTGTGGCTGAGGCGATGGTTGACTGCAGCGAGTTATAGGCTGTCACAAACGCTTTAATCGCCGTCAACGTGGTATCAGTTGATGCGCCGACGGTCAGGGTTTCGCCATCGGTACTGCTGCTGGCGGATTTCAGGTTCAGCGTGACGCCAGTTAACGCGTCGGTGATGGTATTGCTGCTGCGTTCCATCGCCACGCCGTTGACCGTCAGCTTGGCGTTCTGGGAAGCGGTCTGTACCGACATATTTTGCGTGCCGGTTGCGGTTGAGTCATAGCCAATCAGACCTTGCAGTGTGTCATCACCGCTAACCGAAAGGGTAATATCGCCATCGGTACCGCTGGTTTTCGAACTCAGCAGCAGGCGGTAGTCGCCGTTGCTGGCGGTAATGATAGATGCGCTGACATTACCCGCGCTGCTGTTAATCGCACTGACAATGCCACTCAGCGTGGTCTGGCTGTCTTTCAGCGTAATAGTCAGCGGATCGCCGCTGCCCTGGCTAATCGACAGCGTACGGGTGCCGTCGGTGGTGGTTTCACCTAGCTGGGTACTTTTGCTGCTGAAAGAACCAGAAATCAGTGACTGCGCTTTGGCGATCTGCTGAACATAGACACTGTAATCGCCGGTACTGGCGGTGGCGTCAGTCGTCGCGGTAAATGCCGTGTTGCTGCTGGTTACCGAAGTCGCGGTAAACGCGCTGGCTTTGGTTAACGCAGCGACCGCGGTCTGCAATGATGTCAGTGAGCTTGAGAGCTTGCCGTAAGCAGTCAGTTTCGATGTATAGCTGGACTGCTGCGTGGTGATCGCAGTTAATTTGGTTTTTTCAGCTGTTTCTAAAGAGGTGTAGAGCGTATCCAGATCGAGGCTGGTCCCTACACCAAGACTACTTACAGTCGCCATAATTAATCCTCAGGTTAAACGGATGTACGAGAGGCATATCGGCCTTAATGGGGAAAAGTTTAGATCTGCTGGCGAAAAATGATGGGCGGAATAACGTACTTGTTTATAGGTAATTAGCGGGATAGCGTTCGCGGCAAAAAAAACGCGGATGTCAGTTACCTGTAAGCATAAACACAGCAACCATCGTGATGCTTTGCAGTGGTCAGAAATGCGTGCCAACCCCAGTTGCCGGGAAAACGCATTTCCCGGCCCGATCATCGCTGAGCGGGCCGGGGGCTATCCTGCTAATCAGGCAGCCAGATTTTTGCCCATTTTTTAAGTGGTTCGCCGGTTAGCATCCAGTCTCTGAGTACGGCTTCACGTAAAGCATCGCCGCTACGCCATGAGGCTTCCCGGTCGCTCAGGTGTGTTTCGATCGCCTCTTTCCACGCCTGAGATCGATTGCGCACCAGCGTCACTGGCAGATTATTGCGATAACACTCCAGATCGCTGGCAATAACCGGATAACCACAGGCGCCGAATTCGAGCAACTGCACATGACTTTTGCAGCGATTAAACAGGTTGTCTGCAAGCGGAATCAGCGCGAGGTCCAGATTTAACGATGCCAGTTTAGCCGGATAATTATGCACATTCATATCTACGTGGAATTCATAGACATAAGGGCGTAAATGGGCAGGGCACATCCCTACGAATACCCATTCAACTTTATCGGCTAACGCGCGGACAACATCACTAATAATCTCCAGATCAAGCATATCATTGACGCCACCGGCCCAGCCAATGCGAGGTTTTCTGCCCTGAGCCCGCAGAGGGGCCAAATGTCCCCATTCTCCGACCGGGAGCCGGGTTTCAGCAATCCGTATATCTGTATGCGCGTTGGCAAAGCGTTCAGCTAACATCGGAGTGGCAACAACAAAACGGTCAACCATACTCAGACTTTTTTGGATTGAGCTCAGCATTTCCACCGATATATTGCTTTGCCCACCACGCTGCTGCGCCAGGGCTGGCAGGTAATCATCTAACTCCATCACTTTAAAGGCATGCGAAAACTTACTAATACGCGCCAGCCACTGTTGATCCTCTGGCGTCATTAAGCGCTGAAACACAATGCTGTCAGTTTTGAACTGAGCAAACTGCGGAATACTCATCAACTGTGCTGATAATGTACCCTGCACCAGACCCGCATTTTCCATCGCCTCAAAGGGATGAATGATCCGGTAGTGGCCGCTACCGGCCAAATCGGCCATATGCGCCATCACAGTGGGAACCGGATCCCAGTAAACCGGCCGCCAGGTGTGTTTGCTGTCATCTGACAGTGCAAAACCTTCGCCACTCAAGGTCAGGTTACTGTTATAAGAGGGATCCTTCGCGATAAGGGGTAACCATTTACGATACATCTCATCCTGTTCATCCTCAAAGCGTTTGCGTTTCGCCTCAGCGGTGGCGGTGTCAACTTTATTCTGGCTGAGGTTGCCTTCATGCATCAACATGGCATAAGGCGTCCATACCGTCATAAAACCAAGTTCGCGGACTTTGAGACAAAAATCAACGTCGTTATAGGAAACACGGAACTGTTCTTCATCAAGGCCGCCAGCTGCCTCGTAAACCTCTTTGCGCACCATCATGCAGGCAGCGGTTACGGCGGTGTAGTTCTGGTCGGCGATAAGGCGGTTAAGATACCCTGTTTCGTCACCCGATCTGCCGATAAACGGATGGTCAGCCGGGCCACGTAAACCAAGCACCACGCCGGCATGCTGAATACTTCCATCAGGGTAGAGTAGTTTTGCACCGACAATCCCCACCTCCGGGCGCTGCGCATGGTTAAGCATGTTTTCCAGCCAGTCTGGCTGAATAATCGCGGTGTCGTTGTTGAGCAGAACAAGGTATTCACCGCGCGCCTCTCTTACCGCCATATTGTTGATGGCTGAGTAGTTAAACGGCAACGGATAGGGGAGCACTCGCAGACGATCCGGGTCAACTTGCGCAATATTTTCCAGCCACTGTTTGGTCTCATCTGATTCGCTATTATTATCTACAATCAGAATTTCATAATTCGAATAGGTGGTTTTTTCCAACAGCGTAATAATGCAGGTAATAAGTACCGGTAGTTGATCCTTGGTTGGTATGATAATCGACACCAGAGGTTCGGACGGTACATTGTATTTCAGTCGCCATACACCAGGGTACTGGGCATTGACTGTTGCATTTTCATAGCCACGATTATAGAGATGTTTCTCCAGAATCATTTTTTGCTGTTCGCAATGGTTCAACGTATAAGGAAGGCGCACAACAAACGGCTCATCCAGATGACCGATAACCGCAATGCCTTTTTGCTCAATAATGCGTGTTATGTATTCAAATTGCATTGCATCGGGCCATTCTTGCGAAAAACCGCCGAGTTCAATAAACGTATTGCGATTGAACAGCCAGTTCTGCGCCATGATGCCAGGCATGCTTAATAGCAGGTCGAGGTTAAAATCAGGCAAGAACGCCAGACTATTAATCTCGTCGCCCTCGGCAAGAACGGCGTCACTGTAGACAGCAGCGCAAGCCTGAGCCATGGGTAATTGTAACCTGGCAACCAGCGTGCCGTTACGCGTTAATCTTTCACCCGCATTGAGCAAAACAAACCAGTCATGCTCATTTCCCAGCACCCACTGATTAATCGACGCAGCCAGTTCCGTTTTGTCTACTGTATAAATATTATGATCTGCAACCGCAGGCAGCGTTTCGCCAGTCAAATTAAATATGACCGGTTTCAGCGTTAGCGAACCCATCTGCTGATTCAGCTTCGCCAGATTGTTCAACGTTGAATGAAGATTATCCTGCAAGTTATTTACCAGAATTAAGCAGTTAAGACTGGTTAACTGAGGATGAAGCTGTTCATGCTCATCAATAAATCGTATCTGTGCTGCAGACGGCGTACGAGCCGCCAGCCATTCGTTCATGCCTGAAGAGTGTACGACCGGCTCAAGCAGTGACAGTTGAGCTGACTGCATGAAAAACGCGATGTTATCGATAAAGTCATTTGGCGTTCGGACGCTAGCGCTGCTGATGATTCTGACATCACACAGTCCCTCTTGATTAGCGATAAAGGGAATGTCCAGCACACGCTCATGCGTGCTTTCGATCAGTTCTTCTTTAACGATATTACCGTTAACGACTACCTTAATCGAGAAGGGAAATTGATCATATCCCTCTGGCGGAATAGCGGTGATATTTAACTTCAGAGACGTCTCTTTCGGCGTCGTGCCGATAATGGCCGGAGTCAGTAACAAATGCGCATCGTCGCTGACTTTAAACCAGGGCTGTCCTGGTTTACGGACCAGGCCGTCTAACGGTGTTGCATTAAACTTATCGTCACGCCATCTGGATTCATGGCTATCAGCCGCATTGAGCTTGAGTGGATCAAATGTTACGGCATCGTGCGCAGACATTAAAACCAGCGCGGGCTGATCTGCTGAACGCATAACCAGGCGTTTGAAATTGCCGCGGGCAAGCTCCTGCAACCCACGCGTTATTTGATGAGCGCTGGTTGGAATCAGACCTTTATCGGCGTCAATAAACAGTACAGCATGATGACGGTAAGGTTTTTCTTCCAGCGTTTGTTGCCAGTCATTGAGGGACTTATAAATATTGTCGCCTTTGCTGTCATCGCTAATAACGGTGATACGCGAAAAGGCCAGCCAGTTGTCAATCTGCGCAGCCAGTAGCGTTTTGTCAGAAGAGGCGGTGTTTTCCCCGTAAATAACCACATCGAGAGGGGGATGGTCGATGATTGTCGTCGCGACCCGGTTAGTGGAGCGACCATCCTGGAAGATACCATGTAAAAACGCGGTTCGGTTCGCCTGAGCTTTACTGCAGTACTGTTTATGATGTTGAAAAACATTACGCAGATGACTGATAAACGTTTCGTCATCATTGAATTCAAGACCAATATCACGCCATGCATTGCCCGGTGCGTTCGGGTTGTATTCCCAATGCGAAACCCTTTTCTCGGCTGAATAGAGAATAACAGGTCGGTCAAGCGTCATAAATTCATAAATTAAAGACGATGCGTCAGCAAGCAGAATATCAGCCCGGGCAAAGCTGTCAGCAATACTTGCTTCCGGATTATCGACGAGTTCAACTAATGGATCTTGCTGGCACTGTTCCCGCCATTTACTCATCAGATTGGCGAAAATGGCTTTATCAATAACAAAGGTGTGTTCATGCTGAACGATCGCCGGATGTGGCTTAATGATTATCCGCGCATGCGGATAAACGCTACGAATCAAATCAACCACGCGCTCGCCAAAGAATACGGCTGCGCTGATTTCAGGGTTGTAGGTAGGCGCAAAAAGAATGGTGAGATTGTTATGGTCGACCTCTTTTTTGCCAATCTGGAAAACCTGATCGACCCAGGAGTTGCCGGTTATCAGAAAACCTTTACGCGGTAATACACTGGATTGCAGCGTGTCTTCAATATCCCATGGGCTGCCACAGAGGTAATCGGCATAATTGTACTGGCTTTCTGCAAAACCATAGCGTGTTACAGAACCATGGCGCATACCAATTAACTGAACATTATAGGTGTCGCAGTAATCTCGCCAATATTCAGCGCCCCAGCCATCAGCAACGGCAATCACATCGGGCTTATAAGCCATGATCTCATCAATGGATAGCGTGACAATACTGTCGCTAAACATCGCAGCGAGGGGTTTCAGTGAGCGGAAGTGAAACGGCATACTGCCGTGACAGGCAACTTTAAGAGTGTGGTTGACGCCATCGAAAGCTTTTGGTCGCGTTAATCGAAAAATTGCTGCGTTTTCCGCCGGGGAAATCAGTTGGCAACCTTCGTACTGAAATCCCATCAGGCCAGCAAATGATTGCCAGGTTTCAAGTTCATCATCTCTGCCCGCTAAGATGAGAAGGGCATTGTCATTCATAAAGGTGGTGGCGCGAAGCAGTACGCGCAACCTGACAGTATCGTCGCTAAAGCCTCTGAGGCCATCAGAGAAGACCACGCAGTCATATTTCTGCTCGGTTTCGTAATCAAGGATGGCTTGATTATGTAATGTAATATTATCCAGACTGGAGTGGCTGGCTTGCGACGATATGTGATTGATGCTGGGGAGGCGACTATCTAAAACGACGACCTGATTAAAGCAGGCGGCAGCGTCCAGAGCGAGATCGCCGTAGCCACCATCGAACTCTATGTAGTTATTTTTTTCGACCGAGAGTAATGAAAAATCAAATTTCTTCATGCCCATTGCGCATTTCTCATTGCCACTATTGGCGTCGTTGATTTTTTTTTCGCTGACTATCATGATCTTCCCCAACCATTAGTCGTAATATCTTTCGCCATATCCAGGTCCTGAATGGTATCGATATCAAATGCATTTATATTAAACAGCGACATCGGTAAAAAAGATGTCAGTGACTCGTAGACGAATATTGGCTCATCAACAACCATTTCAGGGGTGATGATCGCGATTCCAGTCCATTCAAGTGGATATTCAGTTTCGCGCGTAAAATTTGTCACTGCACTGCCTTGCGGGTTAACACATACTCTTACGCCATCACTGGTGGTATAAGAGGACACGCCGATCAAAACATGTTCCTGTTCACCCGCGGAAACAAAACGTGCAAAACTCTCGTCTTCAACCACGGTATCCGCATCAATGATCAGGAAACGCTCAGATAAATGACGAGCAACACGCCAGATACTTTGTAGCGTATTGGTTTTCATATAATCAGGATTACGAACAATGATACAGTCGGGACGCAGACGCTTTGCCTCCTGAATAACGTCTTCTTCCTGGAACCCCACTACAATCCACACGTTTTCAATCTGTTGCAAACGCTCAAGGTGATAATGAAGCAGGGTTTTCCCGGCAACTTCGACCATACATTTGGCGCGGTTCAGACCAAGACGAGAGCCAATGCCCGCGGCACTAATTACAACATGTTTAACAGACGACATAATGCGCTCCCGTCATACACGATAAAGTCACTTAACTTGCATAAAACTTTATTGGGTTCATGCGTAGCGCCAAATGCGATGCGCCAGTCAGCTTCTTCAAACATCGGAACATCATTCATCCCTTCGCCTACCGCCACGATGTGGTCAAAATGCTGACGAAGCGTGCGGATCGCGTCCGATTTATTGAGAATATGTTTAACGCCACAAAGCTGGCCACCCTGATTCAGTTCGGCAATAGAGGTAAAACTCTGGATGCCAAGTTTGTTTAACAGCGGTTTGACCCACAGATCAAGGTTACCGGTGATAACAAAACATTGACCAGGATGCTGTTGAATAAAGTTAAGAATGGCTGACTGAAACTCTACGCGTGTTTCCAGCGCATCATGGATCCACCCCAGATTGGCGTCTTTTAATAGCCGCACGCGCAATTTAAAAGACTTTTCGAACGGCAGTAGACCCGCAATGGTAGCTTCAGTCAAAACTGAAATCTCATCATCTAACCCGACTGATGATGCAATCAGCGGAAGCAGTTCCTGACGGGTAAGCGTGCCGTCCAGGTCAAAGCAGTATGCAGTTGTCATGCATTACCTCTGCGGCTAATTAAGGTAAACAATTGATGGGTTTCTTTTCGGTTAGCGAGTGCTTCGCCAAAAGGAGACTGCCAGGGCAAGCGCGTATAGTTCTCAGCAGGCATGATGTTGATAATCATTTCGTCCATTTCATTGGTTGAACGATAAATAGCTGAGTAGTTATCTTTAAGTTCTTCTGAGTAAAACTCTTTTAATGTCAGGCGATCGCTGACAGCCAGAGGCTCACGAATATAAATGCTGCCACCTGGCGTGCAGAGCCGGGCTGCATTTCGCAACACAGATTGACAGTCGACATCATTCAGATAGAGCATCAGGCCCGAAATGATAATCAAATCGAAGGGCGGAGTGAGCAGCAGCGACTCATCGTTCATCTCAGTGACAGACATCACCTGGAAATGCGATTCATGAGCAACATTTTCCTTCGCCAGCTTTTTGGCCTGTTCAATCAGTGAAGATGAAAAGTCGATGCCTAAATAAGTGATTTTTTTCTCTTGCGCCGCAAAAAACCAACTCCAGCGCCCAATGCCACAGCCTAGTTCTAAGACACGGCTTGGCATATTTTGCGCAAGATGCTCCAGCAGGAGCTTTTTCTCAGTGCTGTCTCGCTGGCTCACTAAGTCAGGGTTTTGATCCTGATACATCGTGGCGCTTAGCGGGTTGTCGTATTCAGCGTTACCGCGCGCTTCGAAGAAACGCTGTGTTGACTGGTAATCTATATCAACGGCAACGGAGCTAATCCGCTTGTCATTGCTCATGGTTGAGTTCCTAAATGTGTTCTCACATACCAGTTTATCGGGGTTATCTGTGAGCAATCGGTAGATAAAAACGTCTCAATACCGCTATTTTTGCCATTCAGGAAAATTGATGGGGTTGACTGATAGTCTTAAAATATTAACTGGCAGGCCTGAAGAGGCGACATTTTGCGTGGCGGAAGGCCGGATCAGAAGGGGAAATAATGTATCTGCAGCCTAAGGGGTTTTCTTCGCGGTTGTCATATTGGAGCGCAACGTAAAATAGTGGGCATGATATCCACACTGAGATTAAGAATTAACAGATAAATCTGGCGGTAAAATTACGGTTCTCTTTCCCTGATTTGCTATCAATCTGCTAATGTAGTCATGCATTGAATAGCCAGTGGTTTAAATATTTTAAATAAAAACACTTAACATTCAGTGATTTAATAATTAATTTCATTTTTTTCTAAAGATCAGAATCAGGCTTCCGATAATTTGGTTGACGGTGAGAGACGCCGTGAGCTGTAAGGCTCATACCTAAACCCAACTGAATTTAAAGGATACTACCATGGCCGTTATCAATACTAACATCATGTCCCTGACTACTCAGAACAACCTGAACAAATCACAGGCTTCTCTGAGCACCGCCATCGAGCGCCTGTCTTCTGGTCTGCGTATCAACAGCGCTAAAGACGACGCAGCAGGTCAGGCAATTTCTAACCGCATGAGCTCAAACATCAAAGGTCTGACTCAGGCAGCACGTAACGCCAACGATGGTATCTCTCTGTCGCAGACTGCTGAAGGTTCACTGAACGAAATCAACACCAACTTACAGCGTATCCGTGAGCTGACTGTTCAGGCGAAAAACGGCACCAACAGCGCTGACGACATCACCTCCATCCAGGCTGAAGTTGATGCACGTCTGTCTGAAATCACCCGTATCGGTGAAGCAAGCAAGTTCAACGGCACCTCAATCTTCAACAGCACTGGCAGCGTGAAAATTCAGGTTGGTGCAGATGATGCATCTGGTGCGAACGTTATCTCTATCGCTCTGTCAGGTTCAGGCTTCCAGGCTTCTACTCTGGGTTCATCATTCTCCGTAACTGGTGGTGACCTGTCTGCTCTTGATGCTCGCATCAAAAACGTTGACAGCGCACGTAGCGACCTGGGTGCGATTCAGAACCGTTTTGAATCTACCATCAACAACCTGAACACCACTGTGACCAACCTGTCTGCGTCTCAGTCACGTATCCAGGATGCTGACTACTCTACTGAAGTTTCTAACATGTCTCGTGCGCAGATTCTGCAGCAGGCTGGTACCTCAGTACTGTCCAAAGCCAACCAGACTACTCAGAACGTACTGTCTCTGCTGCAGTAATTGTTCTAAAGTTAAAAGACGAACCCGGCTAAGGCCGGGTTTTTTTTGCTTAAGCCCACATTCGATGGCGCGGAGAAAATAGATGAAACGGATCCTTTTAACGATTGATAAAATTAACCGGTTTACTGATTGTGAAACAACATTCCTTGATATTGTTGAACACTTTCATCATAAGGGCTGGCAGGTAGATATTGTCACCCGTATTGTCGATGGCCATTTCCTTAAGCAATTGCGCGAGTTCAAAGATCAAGGTCAGGTCAACTATTACACTGAAGACCAGCATTCGCTGGCGCAGAGCTATCAGTTGATCTGGATTTGTCAGGGTTATATGAGCGCCGCAATGATTTCCGCACTACAAGCCGGTGAACTCTCTGGCGTTTGCGTTTTTCATCACTATTTCAACTATGCCGATCAGGATCTGCCGTATGGCGCCTCACTCGAGAACAAACTCGCGTGGCGCAGTCTGGCGGTATCCAACGTCTCCGCCACCAAAATGGCGCTTAAGGGGATTGACCAGCGCAAACTCAAGATTTTTCCATTGTTGGTTAGTGAGGCGTTTTGTCAGCCATTAACCATGCCTGCACCACAAGCGCTTACCCGCATTTTGCTGCTCTCAGCAGACAAAAGTGAAGAAGTTACCACCTTAACCTCGTTACTGGCGGAACAGGGGATTGTCCTTGACTGCCTCAATACTGGCCGTGGTGAAGTTGAAGTGACCCCTGAATATTTACAGGACTATCAGGCCGTCATGGGCGAATCGCGACTGATTGCCCAGGGGCTGGCATTGGGTCTGCCTGCGTATGTTACCGATACCTTTTATGGCGGTGGTTATGTCAGCCAGCATAATCTGGAAACCCACCTTGATCGTCATTTTCTTGCCGATGTGGATATGCAGATTGCCAGTACGGAAGCGTGGGCCGCTGATATTGTTGATCATTTCGCTACAGCACAGCTGTGGGCGCGTGGCTGGCGGCAGGAAGCGATTGCTCGCTGGGGGTTAAACCCGCATCTGGAGCAGATTGTCCAGGAATTGCCGGAAGCGAAACCGCTGTCAATTAGTCAGAGCGAGGCGGCGAGCCTGACATTACACCGTAAAGTGGTCGCTGAGGACGCTGAGAAATCACGCGTGCTTGAAAACTGGCTGAAAACCCGTCAGCCATCAGTGACACGTATTGAAGTACTGCGTTCTTTCCTGCAGCAGTCACCTGCGGCTGCGGATATTGGCGTGGTGATTGTGCAGCAGCCGGGTGAGGAGGATGCCGTTAAAGCGTCACTCGCTTCGCTTCAAACCCAGCAACTGGCGGCGCAGCAGGTGTTGCTGGCTGAAGCAAGCGACCTGAGCGCGCTGTTCGCGACGAGCGAGCGGACATCGTTGTTAGTGATCAATGCAGGAACTGTTTTGCAGCCGCAGGCGCTATTACTGTTTGCCGAACATTGCCTGCGTCAGCCTGAAGTAGCGGTTTGGTATTGTGACACTATTAACGGCACCCACCTGCAGAATGCGGAAATGTTGTTAAAACCTGATATCAACCTCGATCTGTTACGCAGCCAACCCTATATCGGCAATCAATTGCTGGTTAATCTGGCTGCCGTGCGTGAATTCGGCGAGCTGGAAGCCAGCTTGCCACAGCTGGCGCTGCTGGATTTAGTCTGGAAGATCATCGAAACCCGGGGCACCGCGCATATCGGTCATATCTCGGACGTGTTGATGCAGATTCCGACAACTTACGATAGCTGGCTAATGCTGCCGGGGGTAATTGCAGAAAACCTGAAACTTACTACTGCCCATCTTGCGCGCTGTGGCTTGCCTGCCGACGTTGGCCCGGGACTGGCGGCAGGATTGCAACGCGTACGTTTCCACCATCAGGAACGACCGCTGGTGTCGATCATTATCCCGACGCGCGATCGCCTGCCATTACTACGGCGCTGTATCGAAAGTCTGATGGAAAAGACCCGCTGGCAGCAGTATGAATTGCTGATCGTCGATAATGGTTCACAGGATGCAGATGCCTGCGAGTATCTTGGGCAGCTGGAAGCGCTGGATCTGGCACAGGTGCGAGTGTTGCGCTGGCCTCATCCCTTCAACTTTTCGGCCATTAACAACTTTGCAGTAGAACAGGCGCGCGGAGAGTTACTGTTACTGCTGAATAACGATATCGAAATTATTGATGGTGACTGGCTTGAGGCGCTGGTGGAACACGCACTGCGTCCTGAGGTGGGGATTGTTGGGGCGCGTCTGGAGTTTCACGATGGTCGTATTCAGCACGCGGGTATTGCCACCGGGGTCGGCCTTGGTGCCGGACCTGTCTATGAAGGGACGCCGGGCGATAACCCTGGCTATATGCAGCGCCTGAATTCGATCCACAATGTCACCGCCGTGAGCGCCGCATGTATGATGGTGCGTAAGTCAGTGTATCAGGAGCTGGCTGGTCTCGATGATGTCCAGTTCCCGGTATACCTTAGCGACGTTGATTTTGCGCTGAAAGCTCGTGATGCCGGTTATCTTACCGTCTGGACACCTTATGCCCGCTTACAACATATGGGCGGCGCTACTCGTGTACTGGGTGATAAAATTGGTGTGCCATCGTTCCCCGCTGGGGAGATATTTGATGTACTGCGTGAAAAATGGCGTAACGCGCTGAGTAGCGATATCAGTTATAACCGCCAGCTGGCGAAAGTGGGCAGCAATTTCCGGCTGGGCACGCGCCAGGCGGAATATCAACAGCCGCTACCGGGGCGCCCATTGCCAGTGATGATGGCCTGTAATAAGAACTTTACCGGTTGTGGTAATTATCGCGTGATCATGCCGTTTAAGGCGCTGGAACACAATCTGGTGCTGGAAGGGGGGCTGACCCATGGTTTTCCGTCGGTAATGGAAGTTGCTGAGGTTCAGCCCGATATCCTGCTGCTGGAGCTGATTGTTGAGCCAGAAGTCTCGCAGCGTATTAAGCAGTATCGCCAGGTAAGCAACACTAAAATCATTATGGAATATGATGACTATCTGCCTAATTTGCCACTAAAAAGCGCCTTCCGCAAACAAGTGCCAAAAGATGTAGTGAGCCGTTTACGCCGTTCTATTGAACAAGCGGACTGGCTGGTGGTTTCCACTGAACCCCTGGCGGAGTCTTATGCCCCTTTTCATCATGATATCCGCGTGGCGAAAAACCGTCTGGATGTTGAGCTGTGGGGCTCGTTGACCAGTGCCCGTCGTCAGGGAAAAAAACCACGCGTCGGTTGGGCTGGGGGAAGTAGCCACACTGGTGACCTCGAAATTCTGCTGCCTTTTATTAAGGAGCTGGAAAACGATGTCGACTGGGTATTTATGGGTATGAAACCACAGGGTATCAAATGTGAATATCATATCGGTGTGCCTTTCGATTACTACCCGGAAAAACTCTCCACGCTAAACCTTGATCTGGCGCTGGTTCCGCTCGAAATAAACCAGTTTAACGAGTGTAAAAGTAATCTGCGTTTGCTGGAGTTAGGTGCATTGGGTGTACCGGTAATCTGTACCGATATTGAACCTTACCGCTGCAACTTGCCAGTGACTTGTGTGTCAAATCGCTATAAAGACTGGATGAAGGCTATTCGCGAGCATCTGTCCGATATGGATGCGCTGGCGCGTAATGGCGATGTGCTGCGTGACGCAGTGCACAAGGACTGGATGCTGCGCGATCATGGTATCGATGACTGGGCACAGGCTTGGTTACCGCGTTAATAATGAGCGCCCGCTGCATAGCAGCGGGCGTTTTTCTTTTCCTGCCGATAAAGTAATCCCCCTTTACCCGCCTGACGCTGTAGAAAATCTCGCCGTTGCCGATAACAACCAGTGAAGTTATTGCGTTATTTTTCCTTTTTTCTTATTTGTTGTGGAGTGTGCTATGCGCTTCAATTATGACTTGTTACCTGGGGACGTGCTGTCGTTCGATGAGATCAGCGAACGCTATAGCCAGAAATACCCTGATGACAAATTACTGACCACCCGTGGATTGCTGAGTCCTTCCACAACCAGTAAGAGTCTGACCATCCGCGCTGTTTTCGCCAGCAAGGATGGTCATATTCCGCTGGAAGATCTGTTGTTTATCAGTGGTGATAACGAACGCAAAAACTATCTGTCGCGTTTTGAACACTACTTGCACAATCAGGAGAGTTTCCTCTACTTTCGCCGCGCCCAGGAACCTGCACCCTGGAACAGCTGGAAGGTGCTGGGGGAGAGCAAGGTGCTGGCGATGCTGGATCCTGCGTCGATCATGGCGCAGTCGTTGTTGCAACAGCGCGGCTATACGCTGACGCTGATGCGCAGTGATGAGGAGGATGAGTACTGGCAGTTATTTGATCCGCAGTCGAAGTCCTGCTTTGAGTACTCGCGCCAGTTGCAGTTTATTGTGGTGCTCTCCTCGGCGCTGCTGCCGCCGCCTGGCGCAGTCATACCTGGCACCCAGGTCGGACGGCGCGTCAAGGCGCGCTTATGGCAGCGCGCCAGCCACTCGGAGTTTAACCAGGCGGTGCGTGCGCGTTATGGCGCTTGCGTGATCACCGGAACGCGCTTGTCCGATGAACAGGCCTGGCCATGGGTGGAAGCCTGCCATATCGATACCAGCGAGAACGATCTGGGCTTTCTGCAGGATAACAGCACTGACAACGGGCTGTTTTTACGCAGCGACTTGCAGCGTCTGTTCGCCAGTCAGCGCCTGTCAATCGATCCGCTAACCGGCACGGTGCACTTGCGTCAGACATTGCTCGAAGATCAAATGCTGCTGCCGTTTTATCGTGAACTGGAAGGCAAAGTCTGTGCGCTGTGGTCGCAGGTGCCGGACAATACCCGTCAGCGTTTAGGGCGCAAACCCTGATTGCTGGTTTTACCCGGATCCCGCTGTTGCTCTGATGCAATCGCGGGATCCAAATCGCCATAAAAACGAAATAACCCGCCTTTTTTATCCCTATTCCGCCAATCGATATCCCTACAGAATCGGATAATCATGCCGATAACTTAATTAACGCAGGAAAGTCAGAGTGAACGATCTATATACCGCCGACGGCGTGATGGATAAACATTCGCTGTGGCAGCGATACGTACCGCTAGTGCGCCATGAAGCATTGCGCCTGCAGGTGCGGCTGCCAGCCAGCGTCGAACTGGACGATCTGCTACAAGCGGGGGGTATCGGCCTGTTAAATGCCGTGGAACGCTTCGATGCGTTGCAGGGGACAGCCTTTACCACCTATGCGGTGCAGCGAATTCGTGGCGCGATGCTGGATGAGCTGCGCAGTCGCGACTGGGCGCCGCGTAGCGTTCGTCGCAACGCGCGTGAAGTTGCCGGCGCCATGCATCAGGTAGAGCAGCAGCTGGGCAGAACGGCCACCGAACAGGAGGTTGCCGCTCAGCTGAATTTATCGATGGAAGAGTATCGACAGATATTGCTGGATACCAACAACAGCCAGCTTTTTTCCTACGACGAATATCGTGAAGAGCATGGCGACAGCGCGGAACTGGTGACAGAGGGGCATGAAGAGGCTAACCCGCTGCATCAGTTAATGGAAGGGAATCTGCGTGAACGTGTCATTGAAGCCATCGAGGCTTTGCCCGATCGCGAAAAGATGGTGCTGACACTGTATTACCAGGAAGAACTGAACTTGAAAGAGATTGGCGCGGTATTGGAGGTCGGGGAGTCCCGGGTCAGCCAGCTGCACAGTCAGGCGATAAAACGCCTGCGCGCCCGGTTGTCGGGAGCGCGCTGACAGAGTCAGTTCTCGCTTTCAAACACCAACCGGGGAATTCCTAATGGGATCCAAAACTAAAACAAGGCCTTTAAGCCGATATTTGAAAGACTACAAGCACAGCCAGAGCCATTGTTCCCATTGCAGTAAAGTGTTAGACAGAATGGCACTGGTGTTTCGTGGTCAGATAATAAATAAAGAGGCCATCGCCCGGATGGACCAGCTAATAGACGATCAGGTCTGGCTGAAATTGCAAAATGAACTTACGGCGCTGTGCCGTTTTTGTAGTGATATTTATTGCAATACTCATCCTAATTACTTTGACATCATGGCGTTCAAACAGTACCTGTTTGAGCAGACCGAAATGAGCCACAGCACGATTCGCGAGTATGTGGTGCGCTTGCGCCGCCTCGACGATATGCTGTCAAAACGTAATTTCCCGGCGGATAAACTGCGGGGCAATAGCTGGCGTGAATGTCTGGAAAACGACCTGCCGGATGCGGGTCATGACAACTATCGCATCGCGCTGCGCAAATACGATCAATTTCTTGGCTGGCAGAGTGCTTAGTTAGCATTGTGCGTAAATGGAAGATGACCATCCGGTCATCTTCTGCAAGACTGTAAGGATAACTGAAACCGTAGCTGCGGAGGCTCCGTTGTCCTTACACCATTTAATGCAATTTCCCCGTCTTGAATTTATTGGCGCCCCGACGCCGTTAGAGCACCTCCCACGTCTTTCTGACTATCTTGGCCGCGATATTTTTATCAAACGTGACGATGTCACGCCGCTGGCGCTTGGCGGTAATAAGCTGAGAAAGCTGGAATTTCTCGCTGCCGATGCGCTGCGCCAGGGCGCCGATGTGCTGGTTACCGCCGGGGCGATTCAGTCCAACCATGTCCGCCAGACCGCCGCCGTCGCCGCTAAACTGGGCTTAAAATGCGTCGCGCTGCTGGAAAATCCGATTGCCACCCGCGCCGAAAACTACCTGAGTAATGGTAATCGCCTGCTGCTGTCATTAATGGACTGCGAAGTGGTGATGGTCGATGCGCTTGATGCGCCGGATCGCCAGATGGAAGAGCAGGCCGTACTGCTGGAAGCGCAGGGCTTCCGTCCGTATGTGATCCCGGTTGGCGGATCCAATGCGCTTGGCGCACTCGGTTATGTCGAATGCGCGCAGGAGATTGTCCACCAGTGTGAAGGCATTATTGATATCGCTGCGGTGGTGGTCGCCTCAGGCAGCGCCGGGACCCATGCCGGGCTGGCGGTCGGTCTGGAACAGCTGCTGCCGGATACCGAGCTGGTGGGCGTGACCGTTTCGCGTAAAGTCGCCGCTCAGTTACCGAAAGTGCAGCAGCTGCAACAGGCGCTGGCACAGTCGCTGGAACTGACCGCCAGCGCGCCCGTCACTCTGTGGGATGACTATTTTGCTCCGCAATATGGCATGCCGAATGAAGAGGGCATGGAAGCGGTAAAACTGCTGGCACGGCTGGAGGGAATTATGCTCGACCCGGTCTACACTGGTAAGGCAATGGCAGGATTGATTGATGGTCTTGCCCAGCGACGTTTCCGCCGCGAGGGACCGATTGTGTTTGTGCATACCGGTGGTTCACCGGCGTTATTTGCTTATCATCCTTCGGTCTAAGGTCAGGGCGAAAAACGGAATATAATCCGCACGCTTATACTGATAATTAATGGGGTTGCTATGAAATTTTCTCTGGTGCGTCGCCAGCTGGCGATGGGGGTGATGGCAGTTGCATTGCTGGCGGGTTTTCAGGCGAAAACCTTTGCGGCTGAAGATCTGCTGAATAAAGTGAAACAGCGCGGTTCGCTGCTGGTCGGGCTGGAAGGCACTTATCCGCCATTCAGCTTCCAGGACGAGAACGGTAAGCTGGCCGGCTTTGAGGTCGACTTTGCCAATGCGCTGGCGCAGCATCTGGGGGTAAAAGCCAGTCTGAAGCCGACCAAATGGGACGGCATGCTGGCGTCACTGGATTCGAAACGGATTGATGTGGTGATCAACCAGGTCACCATCTCGGATGAACGTAAAAAGAAATATGACTTCTCCACGCCGTACACTATCTCGGGTATTCAGGCGCTGACCAAAAAAGATCAGGCGGCCAGCATTACCAAACCGCAGGATCTTAACGGTAAGAAAGTCGGCGTTGGCCTTGGCTCTAACTATGAGCAGTGGCTGCGTGAAAACGTCAAAGATGCTGATATCCGCACCTATGATGATGATCCAACCAAATATCAGGATCTGCGCGTTGGCCGTATTGACGCCATTCTGGTGGACCGCCTGGCGGCGCTGGATC
The DNA here is from genome assembly GCF_017875465.1 of Winslowiella toletana. Taxonomy (NCBI): domain Bacteria; kingdom Pseudomonadati; phylum Pseudomonadota; class Gammaproteobacteria; order Enterobacterales; family Erwiniaceae; genus Winslowiella; species Winslowiella toletana. Next base: position 334,917 of record NZ_JAGGMQ010000001.1, on the reverse strand, counting down.
TGGTGAAGAAAACCGGCGCCACGCTGGCGGTTGCGGGTCCGGCTTTCTCGCGGCAGGAGGCGGGCGTAGCGATACGCAAAGGCAATGATGATCTGGTGAAAGCCATTGATGGCGCGATTGCAGAGATGCAAAAAGACGGAACGCTCACTAAACTTTCTGATAAGTGGTTTGGCGCGGACGTCACTAAATAATGCAAGAGAGTATTCAACTGGTGCTGGATTCAGCACCTTTTTTATTGAAAGGCGCCGTCTTTACCCTGCAACTGAGTATTGGCGGCATGTTCTTTGGCCTGATCCTCGGTTTTATCCTGGCATTAATGCGGCTGTCGACCTTCTGGCCAGTCAGCTGGCTGGCGCGTTTTTACGTCTCGATTTTCCGCGGCACACCGCTGATCGCCCAGCTGTTTATGATCTATTACGGCCTGCCGCAGTTTGGCATTGAGCTGGATCCGATTCCTTCGGCAATGATTGGCCTGTCGCTGAATACCGCCGCTTACGCTTCTGAGTCACTACGTGGCGCGATTGCCGCTATCGAGCGCGGTCAGTGGGAGGCGGCGGCCAGTATCGGCATGTCGCCGTGGCAAACCCTGCGACGCGTTATTCTGCCACAGGCGGCGCGCACCGCGCTGCCGCCGCTGGGCAACAGCTTTATCAGTCTGGTGAAAGATACCTCGCTGGCGGCCACCATTCAGGTGCCTGAGTTGTTCCGTCAGGCGCAGTTAATCACCTCGCGCACGCTGGAAGTGTTTACCATGTATCTTGCGGCTTCGCTGATCTACTGGGTGATGGCGACACTGCTGTCGGCATTGCAAAATAAGCTGGAAGATCATGTTAATCGTCAGGATCGGGAGTCAAAATGAGCGCCATTGAAGTCAGTAAACTGGTGAAGCAGTTTAATGGTCAGACGGTGTTGCATGGCATCGATCTGGAAGTCAGCTCCGGCGAAGTGGTGGCGATTATTGGTCCGAGTGGATCCGGTAAAACCACCTTGCTGCGCAGCATCAATCTGCTGGAAGTACCAGACAGCGGCACCATCAAGGTGGGCAATATCCTGATTGACGCCGCTATGGCGATCAGCAAACAGAAAGAGAAAGTACGCCAGCTGCGTCAGCAGGTGGGCTTTGTGTTCCAGAGTTTCAATCTGTTTCCGCATCGCTCGGTGCTGGAAAATATTATTGAAGGGCCGGTGATCGTCAAAGGCGAGAACCGCGCTGAAGCCGTCGCGCGTGCGCGTCAGCTGCTGGAAAAAGTCGGTCTGCAGGGCAAAGAAGAGAGTTATCCACGCCGTCTGTCCGGCGGCCAGCAGCAACGTGTGGCGATTGCCCGTGCGCTGGCAATGCGTCCTGCTGTGATTCTGTTTGATGAACCGACTTCTGCATTGGATCCGGAGCTGGTCGGCGAGGTGCTCAGCACCATTCGCGCGCTGGCGCAAGAGAAGCGCACCATGGTGATCGTCACGCATGAAATGAGCTTTGCCCGCGATGTGGCGGACCGCGCGATTTTTATGGATCAGGGCAAAATTGTCGAGCAGGGCGCGGCAAAAGCGCTGTTCGCCAATCCGCAGCATGCCCGAACCCGTCAGTTTCTGGAAAAATTCCTCAATAATTAACTGGTTTGCTGACAGCACGGGAAATCTGAAAAGTCTTCACCCTATGGGCGCCGCTTCGCCGCCCATACTCACTCTTTACACCCATCCTGACATAACTTTAGTTATTATCCGGGCCAGCGCATCCTCTTTAAGATAAACGCTAAAGCTATTCGCTGCGCGTTCCGTTAATAATTTCCTTAATGATTAAAATAATAATAGCGCCGCAGAATGCGTATTTCACTCTACACATAGCTGGAGTTAACACCATGAATAATAACAAAACAGAAGAGATTCTGTGGGTCAACACGCTTAAAGGTGCCTGCATATTACTGGTTGTGCTTTATCACGTGGTATTACCAGGATATCAGGGTACGCTGCAATATCTGACGGCGGGGATTATTCCCGCGCGACTGTGGATTGAATTCAATACGGTGTTATCGCCGCTGCGGATGCCCGCTTTCTTTTTTGTTTCCGGTTTGCTGGCAGCCAACGCGATTATTAATAAGCCGTGGAAAGAGGTATTTACCAGTCGCGTCACCAATCTGTTCTATCTCTATATTTTATGGGGTGTGATTCAGTGGCTGTCGATTTACAGTATCTCCACCGGGATTACCGGACATCGCATTTCGCAGAATCTTAATTCATCCTACTCGCAGTCGCCGCTGGAGTTTATCAAGCTGATGCTGCTGGCGATGAGCAGCTCATGGTACCTGTATGCGCTCGGGCTGTTTTTCCTGCTGGCTAAACTGTTCCATCAGCAACGTCTGCCGTTAATGGCGGGCGCGTTGCTACTGAACTATGCGGCGGTCGATAATATTATTCCTGGCTGGGGGCCGGAGAGCCTGTCGCAATACTTTATCTACTTCCTGCTCGGCGCGTTTTACAGTACCGCGATGATTCGCCTGAGCGAATGGCATCGCAGCAATATCCTGCCGTGGCTGGGGTTAGTGGCGCTGGCTGGCGTGCATATCTGGCTGGGACTGGATAAGAGCATCTTTCTCTGCATGCTGGCGATCGCCTGTTGCATCGCCATCACCCGGAAGCTGAATCAGCATTTTGATATGAGGCTGTTGAACTGGATGGGGAAAAATACCCTGCAGATTTATGTGCTGCACCGTATTTTTATTGAGTATTTTGGCATGACGGCCATTCTGTTTGCGCTGCAACATCAGCTGTTCAGCCATCGTCTGTTTTCTCTGCTGTGGGCGACTGGTTTCCCGATTGCGATGGTCGCGCTCTGTTCCGCCTGCTCAATGGCGGTCTGGACGCTGCTTAATCGTGGTATGGGCAAATCGTTGTTTATCTATCCGAAATTATTGCGTATGAAGTTTGATCACTGATGGGTATGACCGCCAGTCTGATCACTGGCGGTCAGTAACAACAGCGTTAACCGATGGTCATCAGACTGGCGTTGCCGCCAGCAGCAGCGGTATTGACACTCAGTGAACGTTCGATCAGCAGGCGTTCCAGCAGCAGATTGCTTTCGCCGCGGGCAAAGCCCTGCACCGAGACAATCGCGCCGTCACGCGCCGCCACCTGGCCACACAGCTCGCGCAGCTGGTCAGCATCACCGTGGTGGATCACCGCATCGAAATCCTTATCCAGCACATCGGCGGCAAAGTCGATACGCTCCTGCACCAGCGGTGGCAGCGTATCAAACAGCGCGCGGCAGGCGGCATCCTGCGGCCACAGCGCACGACTGCCAACGCTGGTTACCGCAGCCAGCTGCACCAGACGGTCTTCATCGTTATCCGCCAGGCACAGTACACGTTCGCGCGGCAGCAGGGCAAAGCTGTTGCGTTCACCCGTCGGGCCTGGCAACAGGCGCAGCGTGCCGCCCTGCGCCAGTTCGGCATAGCGCTGGCAGATGGCCGCCAGCTGCGGTTTATCCGCCGCCCAGTCACTGAGCGCCTGATGCGGCGCCTGTAATGCCGGACGCAGCGTAGCATCAACCGGACGTTCAGCATCCTGACGATCCAGCGTGACACGCAACGCGCCATCCGGACGATGCGACAGCAGGCGATAGAGGTACAGTGGGCCACCGGCTTTCGGCCCGGTGCCGGAGAGTCCCTCGCCACCAAATGGCTGCACGCCGACTACCGCGCCGACCATATTGCGGTTCACATACAGGTTGCCGACTTTGGCGCTTTGCGTTACCTGATTAATGGTTTCATCAATGCGGGTGTGTACGCCAAGCGTCAGACCATAACCGGAGGCATTGATCTGCTGCACCAGTGACGGCAGCTGGCTGCGCTGGAAGCGCACCACATGCAGCACCGGACCAAACACCTCTTTATCCAGATCCTCCACCGTATTCAGCTCAATCAGCGTCGGCATCACAAAGGTACCCTGCGACCACTCTTTGCTGTCCTGTGGGTTCTCCTGCGCCGCCTGCCAGACCTGCAGACCCTTCGCGCGCATCGCCTGAATATGGCGATCGATATTCTCTTTAGCTTCGGCATCAATCACCGGGCCGATATCGGTCGACAGGCGTTCCGGATTACCCATCCGGCATTCGGCCATCGCGCCGCGCAGCATTTTCAGCGTATGTCCGGCGACATCTTCCTGAATACACAGCAGACGCAGCGCCGAGCAGCGTTGTCCGGCGCTGTCGAATGCTGAGGCGACGATATCGGTCACCACCTGTTCGGTGAGGGCGGAGGAGTCGACAATCATCGCATTCATGCCGCCGGTTTCGGCGATCAACGGCGTCGGGCGACCCTGGGGATCGAGGCGTCCGGCAATATTGCGTTGCAGCAGGGTGGCGACGGCGGTGGAGCCAGTAAACATCACGCCACGTACCCGATCGTCACCGGTCAGCTGCGCGCCGACAGTTTCACCGCGGCCCGGCAACAATTGCAGCACGCCAGCCGGTACACCGGCATCCAGCAGGATCTGTACCGCCTGAGCGGCAATCAGCGGCGTCTGTTCGGCAGGCTTCGCCAGTACGCTATTGCCCGCCGCCAGCGCGGCGGCAATCTGGCCGCTGAAAATCGCCAGCGGGAAGTTCCACGGGCTGATACAGACCACCGGTCCCAGCGGACGATGGGTTTCATTATCGAAGTCGTCACGCACCTGACCGGCATAGTAGTGCAGGAAATCGACCGCTTCGCGCACTTCGGCAATTGCGTTGCTGAAGGTTTTTCCGGCTTCACGCACCAGAATCCCCATCAGCTGCTGCATCTGGCCTTCCATCAGCATCGCCGCGCGCTCGAGGATTGCGGCGCGCTCCTGCGGCGGGGTGGCGAACCAGATGGAACCGGCGCTTACCGCGGCATCCAGCGCAGTGGAAACCTCCTGCTCACTGGCTTCGCGCACTTCACCGACAATATCTTTCGGTTCCGCCGGGTTGATCACCGGTTGGGTGGCGCCGCCAGTCAGCTCACCGTCAATCATCGGCAGCGCCTGCCATGCCTGACTGGCGCTGTTCAGCAGGGCGCTGGAGAGCGAGGCCAGGCGATGTTCGTTAGCCAGATCCAGTCCGGCGGAGTTCTGCCGTTTTGCGCCATACAGATCGCGCGGCAGCGGGATCCTGGGATGCGGAATACCCACCGCGCCTTCAGCGGCTGCCAGTTTCTCCACCGCCAGCACCGGATCGGCGACCAGCTCATCCAGTGGCAGCGTGGCATCGGCAATGCGATTGACAAACGAGGTATTGGCGCCATTTTCCAGCAGGCGACGCACCAGATAGGCCAGCAGTGTTTCGTGGGTGCCGACCGGCGCATAGATGCGGCACGGACGGTTCAGCTTGCCGTCGGCCACTTTACCCACCACCTGTTCGTACAGCGGTTCGCCCATGCCATGCAGGCACTGGAACTCATACTGTCCCGGATAGTAGTTATTGCCCGCCAGCTGGTAAATCGCCGCCAGCGTATGGGCGTTGTGGGTGGCGAACTGCGGATAGATCAGATTTGGCACCGCCAGCAGCTTACGAGCGCAGGCAATATAGGAGATATCGGTATAGACCTTGCGGGTATACACCGGATAGCCTTCCAGTCCTTCCATCTGGGCGCGTTTGATTTCGCTGTCCCAGTAAGCGCCTTTTACCAGACGGATCATCAGGCGACGACGGCTGCGCTGCGCCATATCGATCAGCGAGTCGATAACAAACGGGCAGCGTTTCATATAGGCCTGAATCACAAAGCCGATACCGTTCCAGCCTTCCAGCTCCGGTTCAAAGCAGAGTCTTTCCAGCAGATCTAATGACAGTTCAAGGCGGTCGGCCTCTTCGGCGTCGATATTAATACCGATATCGTAACTGCGCGCCAGCAGGGTAAGGGACTTCAGGATCGGATAGAGTTCTTCCATCACCCGATCATACTGAGCGCGGCTGTAACGTGGATGCAGCGCCGACAGCTTGATGGAAATGCCCGGACCTTCATAGATGCCACGACCGTTAGAGGCTTTACCAATGGCGTTAATCGCCTGCTGATAAGAGTGCAGGTAGGCTTTCGCGTCTTCGGCGGTCAGCGCCGCTTCACCCAGCATATCGTAAGAGTAACGGAAACCTTTCTCTTCCAGCTTGCGCGCGTTGGCCAGCGCTTCAGCAATGGTTTCGCCGGTAACAAACTGCTCGCCCATCAGGCGCATCGCCATATCGACGCCTTTACGGATCAGCGGTTCGCCACTTTTCCCGATAATCCGGTTCAGCGAGCGCGACAGACTGGCTTCATTATGGGTGGACACCAGACGGCCGGTAAACAGCAATCCCCAGGTGGCGGCATTCACAAACATCGACGGGCTGCGGCCGAGATGCGACTGCCAGTTACCGTTGCTGATTTTGTCGCGGATTAACGCATCGCGGGTCGGTTTATCCGGAATACGCAGCAGCGCTTCCGCCAGGCACATCAGCGCCACCCCTTCCTGCGAAGAGAGGGAGAACTCCTGCAGCAGACTTTGCACCATACCGGCGCGTCCGGTTGCCCCTTTTTGGTGCCGCAGCTTCTCGGCAAGGCTGTACGCCAGCTGATGGGTTTTCTCTGCCAGCGGGGCAGGCAGACGCGCCTGCTCCAGCATCATTGCCACCGCTTCGCTCTCCGGACGACGCCAGGCGGAGGTGATCGCCGCGCGGCCGACCGACTGCGGCAAAATATGTTCGGCAAAGTCGAGGAACGGCTGGTGGAACTCTTCCACCGGCTGCTCATCCGCTTCATTTTCGGCGCTCAGTAACGCCAGTTCCGGCAGGGCATCATCCGCTTCAAGATGGGCTAAGTAATTGAAAATGGCTTGTTTAATAAGCCAGTGCGGTGTGCGGTCGATTTTATGTGCGGCCAGTTTAATCCGATCACGCGTAGCTTCATCAAGCTTGACACCCATCGTGGTTGTTGCCATGCTAGAAACACTCCTCAAAATGAAAAATGATGATAATCAGCAGCAATATCACTGATGTTGCAACTTTGTGCAACCGTGTTAATTGTGACGTGGATAGCAAGCTGATAATTCCTCTAAATGTTAACGCCTGAAAAGCGGCATGGTTATTGCTGCAAAATCCTCGCCAGTTCTGACTATCCTGTAAATCCGTAATATTATTCGGGTTGTTATCAGGTGCAACCGGTGGAACTGTGATCGGGTGCAACCTGCTGGCTTTTTTTGTCACAGCGAAGGTGAAGTGGCAGTAATGAATGTGTTAAATCCATTGTGTGCATAACCGGTTTCCGGCAGGATACCGCGCCTCGGGGGTTGAGGTGGTGATACCGCTACGTTCCGGCGGTAACAAACGGGGGGCTCTCTCCCCGCTAAAAAATTGATAAAAAATGGAGATCCTGGATGACGATAAGTACACCGATGATGGTGACCTTTACGGTTTATATTCTTGGCATGGTGTTGATCGGTTTTCTTGCTTACCGTTCTACTAAAAACTTTGATGACTATATTTTAGGTGGACGAAGTCTCGGCAGCGTGGTGACGGCGCTGTCGGCGGGCGCTTCCGATATGAGCGGCTGGCTGCTGATGGGATTGCCTGGCGCAATCTTTCTTTCGGGGATTTCGGAGAGCTGGATTGCCATTGGCCTGACGCTGGGCGCGTGGCTGAACTGGAAAATTGTCGCCGGACGCCTGCGGGTACAAACCGAACATCACGACAATGCGCTGACGCTGCCGGATTACTTCTCCAGCCGCTTTGAAGATAAAAGCAAGCTGCTGCGGGTGATTTCGGCGATTGTGATTCTGGTGTTTTTCACCATCTACTGCGCTTCCGGCATCGTCGCCGGTGCGCGCCTGTTTGAAAGCACCTTTGGTATGAGTTACGAAACCGCGCTGTGGGCTGGCGCCGCAGCGACCATTATCTACACCTTTGTCGGCGGTTTCCTCGCGGTAAGCTGGACCGATACCGTGCAGGCCGGTCTGATGTTTTTCGCCCTGATCCTGACGCCGGTGATGGTGATCTTCGCGGTGGGCGGCATCAGTGATTCGTTGCGGGTGATTGAGGCGAAGAGCCTTGAGAATCTTGATATGCTGAAAGGCCTGAACGTTGTTGCGGTAATCTCGCTGCTGGGCTGGGGGCTGGGTTACTTTGGTCAGCCACATATCCTGGCGCGCTTTATGGCGGCGGACTCGCATCGCTCGATTCGTACCGCACGCCGCATCGGCATGACCTGGATGATCCTCTGCCTTGCGGGCACGGTGGCGGTGGGCTTCTTTGGTATTGCTTATTTCCAGAACAACCCGGCACTGGCCGGTGGCGTTACAGAAAACGGCGAGCGGGTATTTATCGAACTGGCGCGTATTCTGTTTAACCCGTGGATTGCCGGTATTCTGCTGTCGGCGATACTGGCGGCGGTGATGTCGACGCTGAGCTGCCAGCTGCTGGTCTGTTCCAGCGCGCTGACCGAAGATCTGTATAAAAGCTTCCTGCGCAAAGATGCCAGCCAGCGTGAGCTGGTGTGGGTAGGGCGCATGATGGTGCTGCTGGTGGCGGTGATCGCCATTGCGCTGGCCGCCAACCCGGATAATCGTGTGCTGGGGCTGGTCAGTTATGCCTGGGCGGGCTTTGGCGCGGCCTTTGGTCCGGTAGTGCTGTTCTCGGTTTGCTGGTCACGTACCACGCGTAATGGCGCGCTGGCCGGGATGATTATCGGCGCGGTTACGGTACTGGTATGGAAGCAGTACGCCTGGCTGGGACTGTACGAGATTATCCCTGGCTTTATCTTCGCCAGTATTGCGATTGTGCTGTTCAGCCTGCTGGGACGTGCGCCGTCGCAGGCTGCGCAGCAGCGTTTCGCCGCCGCCGAGGCGGAGTTTAACGCGCCTTAAATCTTTTTCGGCCAGCATCCCGTTAAAAACCCCGCTCAGTCGGGGTTTTTTTATCAGCTAAAACCGGGCAAATACGCAAAATACCGCAGCACCCTCTTGTATTTTTAGCGGCGATAATGATAATCGATATCGTTTTGATTTACGTTTCTTTACCCCCGTTGACCGCGTTTCACATTCGAGGTGTCAGGCATGTTTGTTCCATTTCTTATTATGCTACGTGAAGGATTAGAGGCGGCGCTGATTGTCAGCCTGATTGCCAGCTACCTGAAGCGTACCCAACGGGCGAAATGGTTTGGCGCGATGTGGATTGGCGTGTTTATCGCGGTGGCGCTCTGTCTGGCGGTCGGCGTGTTTATTAATGAAACCACCGGTGAATTTCCGCAGAAAGAGCAGGAGCTGTTTGAAGGCATCGTGGCGGTGATTGCGGTGGCGATCCTGACTTATATGGTGTTCTGGATGCGCAAAGTCTCCCGCAATGTCAAAGCGCAGCTGGAAGACGCCGTCGACCATGCGCTGCAGAAGGGGAATAACAACGGCTGGGCGCTGGTGCTGATGGTGTTTCTCGCCGTAGCGCGCGAAGGGCTGGAATCGGTATTTTTCCTGCTGGCGGCTTTCCAGCAGGATGTCGGGATGGCGCCGCCAGTTGGCGCAATGCTTGGCCTGGCGGTGGCGGTGATCCTCGGCATGCTGCTGTACTGGGGCGGCGTGCGTCTTAACCTGGCGAAATTTTTCAAATGGAGCAGCCTGTTTATTCTGTTTGTGGCCGCCGGTCTGGCGGCGGGCGCGATCCGTGCCTTTCATGAAGCCGGTCTGTGGAACCACTTCCAGGATATCGCCTTCGATCTGAGCAATTCCCTCTCCACCCACACCCTGTTCGGCACGCTGCTGGAAGGGATTCTGGGCTATCAGGAGACGCCAACCGTCAGTGAAGTGGCGGTGTACTTTATCTATCTGATTCCGGCGCTGCTGCTGTTTGCGATGCCAGCACGTCCATCGGCTTCGGCGGCGAGAACAACGCGCTAAGCTGGGTGACAGCGCGTTTTGCGACGCGCATTTAAACGACCTAAAAGGGAAATTGTATGACTACTCGTTTTCGCCGTAAGGCGCTGTACGTCGCGCTGCTGGCGATTTCCGCCGCCTCCGCTGCGCAGGCTGCTGATGTTCCACAGGTAAAAATTAGCGTTAACGACAAACAGTGTGAGCCGATGACCCTGACGGTAAACGCCGGCAAAACCCAGTTTATTATCAAAAACGACAGCCAGAAAGGGCTGGAGTGGGAGATTCTGAAAGGGGTGATGGTGGTGGAGGAGCGTGAGAATATCGCCCCTGGTTTCACCCAGAAGATGACCGCCAATCTGGAAGCCGGCGAGTACGATATGACCTGTGGCCTGCTGAGCAATCCGAAAGGCAAGCTGATCGTCAAAGATAGCGGCGCCAAAGTGAATGACGGTAAACCGGATGTATTGCAGCTGGTCGGCCCGATTGCTGAGTACAAAGTGTATGTCACCAAAGAAGTTGAGCAGCTGGTAACCGGTACCAAAGCCTTTACCGATGCGATAAAAGCCGGCGATCTCGATAAAGCGAAAGCGCTGTTTGCACCAACCCGTCAGCACTACGAGCGCATTGAGCCTATCGCCGAGTTGTTCTCCGATCTTGATGGCAGCATCGATGCGCGCGAAGATGACTTCGAGAAGAAAGCAGAAGATCCTAACTTCACCGGTTTCCACCGTCTGGAGAAAGCGCTGTTTGCCGACAACACCACCAAAGGACAGGAAGCCTTTGCTGACCGTCTGTATAAAGACACGCTGGATCTGCAAACCCGCATCAACGAACTGGCATTCCCGCCAGGTAAAGTGGTGGGCGGCGCGGCGGGTCTGATTGAAGAAGTGGCGTCCAGTAAAATTTCCGGCGAAGAAGATCGTTACAGCCGTACCGATCTGTGGGACTTCCGCGCCAACGTCGACGGTGCGCAGAAAATTGTTAACCTGCTGCGTCCGTTGCTGGTCAAAGCCAATCCCGAGCTGCTGGCGAAAGTGGATGGCAACTTCAAAAAAGTGGATACGATCCTTGATAAGTATCGTACCAAAGAGGGCTATGAGTCCTACGATAAACTCACTACTGCCGATCGTAATGCGCTGAAAGGACCGATCACTTCCCTGGCTGAAGATCTCTCTCTGCTGCGCGGTACCTTAGGCCTGGATTAAGCACAAATGGCAAAAGAGTATGATGCGACGATGCCGTCGCGTCGGCGATTATTGAAAGGGATGGGCATCCTCAGTGGTGCCCTGGTAGTAGCTGGCGGTTGCCCGGTGGCCGCCGCCGCGGAGCAGGAGAAATCCTTCTCGCCTGGCGCCTTGCCGCCGAATGCGCGGATGGAGGAGCAGCCTTTCTACGGTTCGCATCAGGCCGGTATCGTCACCCCACAACAGGCCGCCATGATGCTGGTGGCTTTTGATGTGCTGGCGGCGGATAAAAACGATCTGCAACGCCTGTTTATCCTGCTGACCAGGCGCATTGCGTTTTTAACCAAAGGCGGTAAAGCGCCTCTGGTCAGTAATCCACAGCTGCCGCCGCTGGATTCCGGCATCCTTGGCGACAATATCTACCCTGATAATCTGACTATCACCGTATCGCTCGGCGCATCGCTGTTTGATGAGCGCTTTGGTTTACAGCAGCTGAAACCCAATAAGCTGCAAGCTATGACGCGTTTTCCCAATGATGCGCTGGATGCCAGCCTCTGTCATGGCGACCTGCTGTTGCAGATTTGCGCCAATACCAACGATACGGTGATCCACGCGCTGCGCGATATTATTAAGCATTCGCCGGATCTGCTGAGTGTGCGCTGGCGCAGGGAAGGGTTTATATCCGACCATGCAGCGCGCAGCCGCGGTAAAGAGACGCCGATTAACCTGCTGGGCTTTAAAGATGGTACCGCTAACCCGGATACCGCCGATCAACCGCTGATGGATCGCGTTCTGTGGGTCAGCGGCGCGCAGGGAGAACCGGCATGGACGCAGGGCGGCAGTTATCAGGCGGTGCGCATAATCCAGTTCCGCGTTGAGTTCTGGGACCGTACGCCGTTACGCGAGCAGCAGACCATTTTTGGCCGTGAAAAGCATAGCGGTGCGCCGCTGGGCATGCAGCATGAGCATGATGTACCGGATTACGCTAAAGACCCGGACGGTAATATCATCCCGCTGGATGCGCATATTCGCCTGGCGAATCCACGTACGGCGGAAACCAGTAATAGCCTGATGCTGCGTCGTGGTTATAGCTATTCGCTGGGAGTGTCAAATTCCGGCCAGCTGGAGATGGGGCTGTTATTTGTCTGTTATCAGCATGATTTAGAAAAAGGCTTTCTGACGGTGCAAAAGCGTTTAAATGGCGAAGCGCTGGAAGAGTATATCAAACCTGTCGGCGGCGGTTATTTTTTCGCCTTGCCAGGTGTGCCGGATGATAAACATTATCTGGCGCAAAGTTTACTCGAAGCTTGATAGCCACTCTGGCCGCCACTCCCTGCCGGGAAGTGGCGGTTAGTTTTTAATCTAATTTTCTATTAATGATCCTGTTGTGCTTATCAGCTGCGGATCCTCTGATTTATTCCCCCAATAATGACCTGATAAAACCCATTGTTTTATATGGGGAATTTAATTTAGCGCTTAATTTGCCGATAAAATCTATGCTTTTTTCTGCGATAAGAAGTGAAAATAATGTTGCAATCTGATCGTGGTTTGATGCACTTTAATCTTAGCGGTAGTCAGATGTGTTTATGAATTACCATGGAGATCGCGAATGGAAAAAGCAGTATCAGGACAATTAAATGTTAGTGGCTGTTTAAGCGCTTTTCCTCGCGAGGGTGTCTCTTCCTCAACAATATTCTCTTCTCTTTTCTGTTTCCAACGCCCTATTCAAACTGATATGCATTACCCGGTGCGTAATACGCTATGGCCTCTGTGCGCACTTTTCTCAACGGCTATTCAAGGCTTAAAAGGAAGCCACGACCTCTAAAGCGTTCACGTAATCGCTTCTCTTAATGTTAAGAGCAGCGGGAAATGAAACCAACTGTAAGGTGCCACTATGGGAAGACAGAAAGCAGTGATCAAAGCGCGTCGTGAAGCAAAACGTGTGCTTCGTAGCGATTCACGCAGTCATCGTCAGCGTGAAGAAGAATCGGTCACCTCGCTGGTGCAGATGGGTGGGCTGGATTCAATTGGCATGGCACGTGATACCCGCGACCATTCACCGATTGAAGCCAGAAATGAAGCTCAGGCGCACTATCTCAATGCCATAGAAAAGAAACAACTGATCTTCGCTACCGGCGAAGCAGGTTGCGGTAAAACCTGGATCAGTGCCGCGAAAGCGGCCGAGGCCCTGATACATAAGGATGTCGACAGGATTATTGTTACGCGTCCGGTACTGCAGGCGGATGAGGATCTGGGATTTTTGCCAGGTGATATCTCAGAGAAGTTCGCGCCTTATTTCCGGCCGGTGTATGACGTTCTGGTTAAACGTCTGGGTTCTTCCTTTATGCAGTACTGTCTGCGACCTGAAATCGGTAAGGTCGAAATCGCGCCCTTTGCTTATATGCGTGGACGCACCTTTGAAAACGCCGTGGTGATCCTTGATGAGGCGCAAAACGTCACCGCCGCTCAGATGAAGATGTTTCTGACACGCCTTGGGGAAAACGTGACGGTTATCGTCAACGGTGATATCACTCAGTGTGATTTACCGTCCCATGTGCAATCGGGCCTCAGCGATGCTTTAGCGCGCTTCGAGGAAGATGAGATGATTGGCATCGTACGTTTTGGTAAAGATGACTGTGTGCGCTCGATGCTCTGTCAGCGCACGCTGCATGCTTATAGTTAGTTGAGTTAGTATGTAGCCGCAAGCCCGGACGTAAGTCCGGGCTTTTTTATGGCTAAAACACAGTATTCTGCTCATCAATATCCATTCAGGAAAGTCAAAATTTAGAAGAACTGAATAAATAATTATGACATTTTCTGATTTTTAATGATCTTCAGAGGGCAGAATTTATGTCAGATATCAGTGGCGTGTCACGCAACATGCAATTTGATCAACCGGCTCTGGTTAGCGCTGTCTCGGTGTTAACCGCTGAACATCAAAATGCTGTACATCTGTTAGGTCAGCCAGTGGAAGGTTCTGAAGTCAGGGTTATGCCCACAGCATTAGCTGAAGCATTTCGTGAACATGATGGCACTGAAATACAGAAATTTATGGCGGAAAATAAACTTTTGTTCCTGTCGGTGATGATGGTTTCTGAGGAAAAAAAAATTATTGCCGCTTATACCTTCGGCTTTTCCACGCTCAGCGAAGGGCTGGCGGTGGTTAAATCCAGCCTTGAAGGCAGCACAGTTATCAGTTCAGCTGCGCAAAAACTATCAAGCGCGGAAGATTTTCAGCGCTTTTTCGCCTCATTTGCATCGAACCAGCAGTGTGGAGAGCAGCTTATGCGGACACTAACCGAAGCGGAGCAGCCTGTGACTAGTCATGCAAGTACAGAGGGACAATCGCAACTGGTTAAGGTGCAGGCTAAAATACGGTCACTGTATTTTAAAGTAAACCAGCCTGGGTATTTGGTCACCAGTAAGGACAATGAACGGCTGAATGACTTATTGAATAAAGAGATAGAACTGCGGACTGAATTAGTGAAAGGTTTAGTTCCCGTGGCCTCTGACCTGATAGAGCCCCCCGACGTCTGACACGATGAGGCAAATCTCTCGCTGCATAAACTTCAGACAAAAAAAAGTCTGAACTTGCGTTCAGACTTTCTCTTTTAAGATGGCGGTGAGAGAGGGGTTCGAACCCTCGATACGTTGCCGTATACACACTTTCCAGGCGTGCTCCTTCAGCCACTCGGACACCTCACCGTTTTTTTTCACGTCATCCTCCGCAGAGGGCAACGGGGCGCTACTATAGGGAGTCGGGCGGTAACGGTCAAGCAGATTTTTTCCCTTTCGTTATATTCGGTTAAGGCGTAACCATTAACGATTTTTTCAGGCAAAAAACCTGCCGTCACTGCTACGGATTCAGCGATTTCACCCGGTTTGCATAGCTTTTACGTAGCTTCTGCAGTTTTGGTGGGATCACCGCCATGCAGTAACCGTTCTGCTGACCACGGCCACTCCAGTAATCCTGATGGTAGTTTTCCGCCGGATACCATTCACCGCTTTCAATCGTCGTCACTACCGGTTGCTGATTATCCTGCTGCGCCCGCGTAATGGCCGCAGCCGCTTCCTGACGTTGCGCCTCGCTGGTCGGGAAAATTGCTGAGCGGTATTGGGTGCCAATATCATTGCCCTGGCGGTTTAGCTGCGTAGGATCGTGAGTGGCGAAACTGATATCCAGTAAATCGCCATAGTTCAGCTTCTCCGGGTCAAAACCGATGCGGATACCCTCGGCATGGCCGGTGGTGCCGCTGCACACGTCTTCATAGGTCGGATTGGCGGTGTGGCCACCGATATAGCCGCTTTCGACGGTTTCTACGCCGATTACATCTTTAAATACCGCTTCGGTACACCAGAAACAGCCACCGGCAATAATTGCGTATTCAATCGCCATCGTAAAACTCCTGCCTGTTAATACATATCTTCTATTGTAGGCATATCTGCCCGCTGGCAACCAGCGTCGGTTTACAAAAAAACGGTTGTTGACGGCGTAAACGTTATAAGTATTAGCTATTTAGTGCCATCACAGGATTGCGGTATTCTCAGAGACATCCAGATTAATCTTTGCGAAAAAAACCGTGAACATCCTTAACGCCGATAAAAATCATATTGCCGCCATTCAGGCGATTTACGCCCACCATGTCAGCACCGGTCTGGGCAGTTTTGAAACGCTGCCGCCCTCCGCTGAAGAGATGGCCAGCCGCATTGCCAAAGTACAGCAGGAAGGGCTGATCTGGCTGGTAGCGGAAATGGATGGCTGCGTAATGGGATACTGTTATCTGTCATTTTATCGCACGCGCTATGCCTATCGTTACACGCTGGAAGATTCAGTGTATGTCGCTGCCGATTATCAGGGGCGCGGCGTGGGTAAGACCCTGTTGCAGCATGCCATTGACTGGGCGCAACAGCAGGGTTATCGCCAGATGATTGCCAATGTCGGCAACAGCGAAAATCATGGTTCGCTGGCGCTGCATGAATCGCTGGGATTCACGCTGTGCGGCACCCTGCATTCGGTAGGGCTGAAGCACGGTCAGTGGCTGGATACCGTTTTCCTGCAGCGCGAGCTGGGCGAAGGGGACCGCACGCTACCCGACAACGCCGCCAGCATGAGCCGCTGAACTACAGCATTTCCGGGCGAAAATCCGCGCTTTTATCAAGATGCTGGTCACCGGCAAGCGTAAAGATGCCGTCGCCGGTATAGTGCAGGGTTTGTGGGTATTCCGGCTGACGACAGATATGTGCTTTCACCACTTCAAAAATAAAGAAGTTATAGTTTTCCACCAGCGCATCATCGTATAACCGGCACTCAAAGTTCGCGTAACACTCTTCAATCAGCGGCGCCTGCACCTTGCTGGCGGCCGCTGCCGTCAGCTGGTTGGCACTGAATTTATCGATCCTGGTCCCGCTGCTGTTGCCAATCGCCACCACCTTATCGACCAGATCCGCCGTTGGCAGATTGATCACGCATTCACCGCTGGCGCGGATCAGCTGATGGCTGTGATTCATGGCGGAAATCATACAGCCCACCAGCGACGGCGAGAATTCCATAATGGTATGCCAGCCGAGAGTCATAATGTCGTGCTCTTCCTGCCACTGCGAAGAGATCAGCACCACCGGGCCTGGCTCAAGATATTTTCTGACGTTCTGTGGCGGGAAATCGATTTTCGCGTTAGTGCTGCTCATGGCGGCTTCTCCGGTTGTTCAGGTCAGCCTTAAGTGTGATAAAAGTGCGCAGAATTGCCAGTGATGATGGAAAAAACAGACTGCTGTTGCCCGCGCGCTTGCTTTAACGGCATGATGTTTGTTTATGCATCTGACAAGGATAAACCATGGCCACTCCACCGCTGCTGACTGAGCGACTGATTTTACTGCCGTTAACCGCAGAAGATGCCCGGCAGATGCAGCAGATATTTCCGCGCTGGGAAATTGTCCGTCATCTGGCGGCCACGGTGCCCTGGCCATTTCCGGACAATGGCGCGGAACATTACGTTAACCAGGTGGCACTTCCGGCGGTGGCGGCCGGAACCGCATGGTTCTGGTCCATCCGGCGTACAGCCGCGCCTGCAGAGATGATTGGCCTGATCTGTCTGTCCGATGATGCGGATAATAATCGCGGCTTCTGGCTGGTGCCGGAGTGGCAGCGTCAGGGCCTGATGACGGAGGCCTGCCGGATCGTCACTGATTTCTGGTTTAACCAGCTGCAACGCCCGGTATTGCGTGCGCCGAAAGCCGGTGTGAATAACGGCTCAAGGAAAATCTCGATTAAGAGTGGAATGCGCTTAGTCAGCCGCGGGCAAAAAGAGTATGTCGCGGGCGTACTGGACTCAGAAGTATGGGAGATCACCCGCGACGAGTGGCTGGCGCAGCTTTCACAGGAATGAGAGATCACCAGAAAACCCCCGTTTTGTGCCAGATGTTTATTATTCGACCCTGCTTTTTTAGCGGCGCAGTATTCTGTAAACGACTAAATTATTACGTTTTTCACCTGGCCGGTTACCATACCAGAATAGTTCCATCCCTTCGGGGGGCGGGGGGATATGATCAGACAGTATTATCAACCAACGACAGTGCTCCGGTTGTTCAAACATTGTCTGGCGTTGATGGAGGATACCGGTGAAGTAATACAGCATGGGCGCTTCTGATTCACCAATCTTGTAAGAGGCCATACAATCACTTTCCCGATACTGGCCCACAAGCTGATTTCTCAGAGCTGAAAAGACACCTTCGTACCCCTTAGCATAGTCAATCCAGCCAATAAATAACGTAAACAATATCCCCCAGGTAGCGGTGATCCCGGCCCCCCAGTCCAGCGCCGCGCGTAATGGTTGGTTCGCTGAGCCATACAGGTATCTGCGACAAAACCAGAGAACGGTTACTGTAAAGGCGAAGATAAAGGGTAGCCACGAAAAATGCATTTCATAGCCCATCGGCAACCAGCGATCGAATGTTGCCAGCCACTCCTTCTGGTCGTGGGTCAGCTTGAGAAAATAAACACACCAGAGAAGCAGAATAAGTCCGGACCAGAAAATAGAAGCGAAATAAGAAAAATACTGTAATGGCTTTGGTTTTATTTGTAGCAGCAGCCGGGAACCAAGTATTGCCATTGGTGCGATAAATGGCAGCAGATAAAGAGCCCGGCTGGTTGCTGATATCTGCAGTAATATTAACCCTGATAAAGAGTACATAGTAATGGCATACTCGTCCTGATTAAACAATCGCTTAACAGGATGACGAAGGAAATAGAGTGTTGCCAGTATCCCTGACGGCAGAGAAAAAAAGACAATGGCCTCAGGTATCAGGGTCGGTGTGGCTCCTGCACCAAGAGAGGAGACCGAAAACCCTAAAAAACGACCAATATTATTATCCCAGAACCACACCATGAAAAGATCGGGGTGTTTAAAATAAAGCAGTGCTGGCCATGGCAGAATAAGGAGTAATGCAACCCCCCCGGCAATCAGAGAAGGGCGCCAGAAATTTTTAGATCGGCACTGAGGCAGAAACAGAGGTCTCAGGATTAACGAAATCCATAATACGCCTGGAATAAAAACCCCTTTGGACAACATGGTGAAAACCGTTCCCAGACAAAGCCACAGCGCTGACGCAGAGACTTTCTCCTGGCGAATCAGGCCCATCAGGCCATACAGTCCAATCGTTGCGCCAGCGGTTAATGCTGTATCAGTAAACATATCATGGCTGTGACGTAATGCTCCAGGGGCGCAGATATAAACTGCAAAGGCTAACCAAATGCGATAGTCAGAAAGATCTTTACTCTGAAATACTCTTTTAGCCAGAAGAATAAAGAAATAAAAATTAAGTGTTGAGAATAAAAACGTCGCTGTTCTGGCAGCATCATGCAATGGTAATAGATTGGATAACAGATGTACCATTATAGTCGCCACCCAGTAATAAAGGGGGGGCTTCTCCATAAAGGGTTCGCCAGCATTGGTGGGAACCAGCCAGTTACCGCTTTCATACATAGACTGAATGATGCCAAAACTATAATTTTCGTCCTGTTTCCATGGTGTATGACCATATATTCCAGGTAACAGGTAAATGATAATAAAAATGGTGAAAAAGAGAAGGGTTTTTACATCACTATACTGACGTACAGAGATCCTCTCTTTAACAAAATTAAACTGGCGCATAGAAATCCTTCCCCTTAGCGTAATTAAACTGGCATGTTCTGAATATCAGACCGACGCCAGCGTAGCGTAAGGGGGGGAAACTAAAGTTAAATAACAACTCAGAATGGCAGTCCGGCGGCACCCGTTCTGTCGCTGAGTTGACCACAGCGCTGGGGGGCAATGTATTCCGCATCCGCTGAGGTTCAAGGCCATCAATTCGAGCGGAAAGATCGGTTAACTAAATCTCCTGCACAATCAGTCTGCTAGCCGGTTTCCGAAAAAATCCAGTTGTCACTGCTGTTGTGAACGATAATACTGTATGTATATACAGATATTTTGCAGGTCAGCATGATAACTTTCTTACGCATGGCAGATATTCCTCCCGCTGTTTCCCTCCCGCTGTTTCTGGAAAAGGTTCCCTGCGGTTTCCCGTCTCCGGCCCAGGACTACGTCGAAAAACGGATCGATTTAAATGAGCACTGCATCCTGCATCCCAGCGCCACCTATTTTGTCAAAGTGTCTGGTGATTCGATGATCGAAGCCGGGATCAGTGACGATGATATGCTGGTGGTCGACAGTTCGCTGAATGCTACTCATGGCAGCATTGTGGTGGCGGCGGTGGAAGGCGAGTTTACGGTAAAAAAGTTACTGCTGAAGCCGCGCGTGCAACTGATGCCGATGAACCGCGCTTACTCACCGATTATGATCGGTAGCGAAGATCGGCTCGATGTGTTCGGGGTGGTGACATTTGTGATTAAAAATATGCAGTAATCTCCGTATCACGGCACATTATCTGCCGGATGGCTGGCGGCGAAACGGCTGCGGGCGCTACGAAAGGCCGCCGCGTTATCCATCAGCCAGTTCCATAACGGCAGCATATTCAGCAACATCCCTTCGCCCAAAGCCGTTAACGTATATTCGACCCGCGGATGCGGATATTTTTGCTGGTAGTCATGACGGCTAATCAGGCCGTCACGTTCCAGCTGGCGCAACGTGCGGGTCAGCATGCGTTGCGTGATGCCGCTCAGCTCGCGCGCCAGCTCGCCATGGCGCAGTGCGCCCTGCGTACCTAAGGCGTAGACAATTCCCAGTGACCAGCGGTTGCCGGTATGGGTGAGGATCTCGCGCTTCATGCTGTCATCTTCATCGCTGAGCGCATCACAAATTGCCGCGAACTGACTGATTCTCTCTGCACTTAACTTCATTATTTCCCCTGGTATCACGCGTGTACCTGATTGTTGCCTCCCCCCGGCGCTGGCAGGATAGGGCGCAACAACAGGAGGAGAGTATGAACGATTCTGACATGCGTCAATGGCAAAATATTTTGATTCTGGGGGCGGGCGAACTGGGTATGGCGATGCTGGCTGGCTTTATCCGGCAACGTCAGCAGCATCCCGCGTTGCGGCTGAGTGTGTTGCTGCGTCCGGCATCGTTAACCAATCCGCACCCGGCCAGCCAGGCGCGGCTAAAGCAGTTTGCGGAGTGGGGCGTTACGGTGATTACCGCGGATTTTGCCCGGCAAACCACCGCGGAACTGAGCCACTGTTTTGCGCCTTTTGATGCGATTATCAACTGTAGTGGTTTTGTTGGCGGCGCAGGCACTCAGCTGAAGATCACCCGGGCGGTGCTGGATGCCGGTGTCGCACGCTATTTCCCGTGGCAGTTTGGTGTCGATTACGACCAGATTGGTAAAGGCAGCGGGCAGCCGGTATGGGATGAACAGCTGGCGGTGCGCGAAATATTACGTGCTCAGCAGCAGACGCAGTGGGTAATTGTTTCCACCGGCATGTTTACCAGCTATCTGTTTGAACCGAGCTTCGGCATTGTCGACTGGCAGCAGCAGCGGATTTATGCGCCGGGCGCTGCTGACTATGCGCTTACGCTGACCACGCCGGAAGATATTGGTCAGCTTACCGCGCAGATCTTCTGCCATCAGCCAGCGTTTAACAACGCAGTGGTATATATCGCGGGCGATACCCTTACTTATCGCCAGCTGACCCGTGTGCTGAGTGAGCACTATGGCGTACCTTTCACTCTGCAGGTGCTTAGTCATCAGAGCCTGCAGCAGACGGCGGCGGCGACGCCCGGCGATCTGGCCGCCGCTTACCGGCTGGCTTTTGCGCGTGCGGAGGGCGTGGCGTGGGAAAAAGCAGACAGTTTTAATGCCCGGCACGGCATTGAGGTGACCGATGTTGCACAGTGGCTGACTGACAACCGCCCATCGTTAAATGGCCCAATAGCACTATGAGGGTATCTTTGTTGGCTATCACTCTGTTATTTCTGTTATTACAGCACACTGATGGAGAAACAGATGAAAGCGATAATCTATGACCAGCCCGGCGAGCCGGAAGTTTTACGGCTGGAGGACGTTGCCGATCCGACGCCAGCGGATACTGAGTTACTGATCCGCGTTGAAGCGATCAGTATCGAAGGTGGCGATTTGGTCGGACGCAGATATCGTGCCGGCGGCGCGGACGCTATCCTCGGATATGCAGCTGCGGGCGAAGTGCTGCAGGTTGGTAAAGCGGTAGAGGGATTTGCGGTGGGCCAGAAGGTCACCACCTTTTACTGGACAGGGTCGCACGCGGAACTGCGCGTGGTTCCGGCGACAAACTGCTTTGTAGTGCCGCCGGGGCTGGATATGCGGATTGCGGCGGCAATTCCGGTCGGGCCGGGTACTGCGGCCTGGGCGTTACAGCTTGGTGCGCTGCAACGCGGTCAGACGGTACTGATTCTCGGCGCTGCTGGCGGCGTGGGTATTGCTGCGGTACAGCTGGCGGCAAAAATGGGCGCACGCGTGATTGGCACCGGCACCAGTCTCGCCAGCCTGGAAAAGCTGCGCCAGTATGGTTTAACCGACGCCATTGTTACCGGCTCCCGTACTGCCAGCGCCCAGCTGCGTGATTTGCTGGGTGGCAATGCGGTCGATCTGCTGATTGATAATATTGGCGGCCCGGAGCTGAGCGATGGTATCGAGGCGCTGCGAGAAGGGGGGCGCGCGGTATTGATCGGCGTACTGGCTGGACGTAACCAGCCAATTGATGCCGGGCATTTGCTGATGCATCGCAAAACCGTTATCGGCTGTCTGTTTGGCCCGGAAATGGGTGATCCGCAGCCGCGGGCGCTGGTCGCCGATCTGCTGGAAAAAGCACTGCATGGCGAGTTGCAGCTACCGATTGATGCCACTTTCCCGCTGTCGGAAGCCGCCGCCGCCCATCGTCGCGCGGAAGAGCGCGGCCGCATTGGCCGGGTGTTTATCACCGTATAATATTGTTAGCAGGGGGGCGTTACGCCCCCTTTCTTACTGCCGCGTCTTCGATCAAGCGCATGCAGTCGGGAAAACTGCGGATAACCCGTGATATCGCCGCTGAATATTTGCTCCTCAGCGTTCTTCTGGCTGTTTGAAAAATTGCGGCGCTTACCGCATCATACTGAATGAAGTGTGAGCTGACGGGATTGACGGGTGGGTGAAATTTGGGTAGCATTTATTGCAAGTACACCCGCCACGCCTAGTCTCCCAGAGATGCGCATTATGGCGGGTTTTTTTTTTGCTAAATTTCTCATACTGGAAAGGACTCCATGGGACGCCAGCAGAACAGCAGACTCAGGTTGTATCAGAAACCGCCAGAAACTATCCCTGCATTAACCGCCAGGCTCCGACGACGCGGTCTGATTATCAATGATGAAAACGCAGCAGTTACCGTTCTTACGTTTATTGGTTATTTTCGTCTGAGAGGGTATTGCATACCTTTTTATCAGGTTATGCAGGAAAGTTATCCCCGATTAGTAGAACCAAAAACCTTTATTTCTGGAACGCGATTAGAAGACATTATTGCACTATATGAATTTGACAGGAAACTGAGGCTGATCGTCCTTGAACAAATCCAGAAAGTAGAAATTGGTTTACGTACCTGTTTATCAGAATATATGTGTGCTAAGTATGGTAGTCACTGGTTTATGGACTTAACAAACTTAGATAATGATTACGACTATGAGGGTTTTTTCGGCCAGATAAGAGAGGCGAAGGAGGTCTTTATTGATCACTATAAAGAAAAATATGGCCACCCTAAATATCCTCCTTCATGGATGATTACGGAAACCCTGAGCTTTGGCGCATGGTCAAGAATATATAAAAATCTGCATCACTATGATCAAAAGAAAATTGCCGAAAAATTTAATATTCGTAATACTGAAGTCATGACTTCCTGGTTTCATACCCTTAGCCATTTTCGAAACCTGGCCGCACACCATAACCGTATCTTGAACAGGGTCTTTAAGGCCTTTCCTCCTTCCCGGCTTAATGGCTATGAGCATCACATGTCTAATCCCCAGACATTGTACAGCCGACTCGTTGTCCTTAAATACCTGTCAGATCAGGTGTCGTGGTCGGATGGCCTGAAAAATCAACTTAATGGAGTGATGGCCGAAAAGCCGGACTGTGTTACCTGGGAAAAAATGGGTTTTATCCCTGGATGGGCTTCTGATCCTCTGTGGACGCGAGCGATGAACCCACCTCCACAAGTATAGTTCCATTCAAAACTGCAAAAGGGCGGGCATAGCCCGCTTTTGCGAAGGAAGAAGTAGCGATTGTTAGCCTGGCTGACACAGATAAATCCCCCATAACAACAACCCCTTCGTGAAATTCTGCCACAAGTTGCTTGATCACCACCTGCGATTGGTAATACTGTATATATATACAGTTTATCTGTCATGCACTTTTAGCCCGGGAAACTATCAATAACTATGTATGCGCTGGTCGATGTCAACAGCTTCTATGCCTCCTGTGAGACGGTGTTTCGTCCCGATTTACGCGGTAAACCGGTGGTGGTGCTGAGTAATAATGACGGCTGTGTGATTGCGCGTAGCGCAGAAGCTAAAAAGCTGGGGATCACCATGGCGGATCCTTATTTCAAACAGAAAGCGCTGTTTCAGCGCCATCAGGTCACGGTATTCAGCTCCAACTATGCGCTGTATGCCGATATGAGTGAGCGGGTGATGACCATTCTGGAAGAGATGGCGCCGCAGGTGGAGATCTATTCGATTGATGAAGCCTTCCTGGTGCTGCACGGCGTCAGTAACTGCATGTCGCTGGAGCTGTTCGGCCAGCAGGTGCAGCAACGTATTTTGCGTGAAACCCATATGCGGGTTGGCGTCGGTATTGCGCCGACCAAAACGCTGGCTAAGCTGGCGAATCATGCCGCCAAGCTATGGAGCAAAACCAACGGCGTGCTGGATCTGTCGAATATTGATCGCCAGCGTAAGCTGCTCAGTCTGGTCGAGGTCGGCGATGTCTGGGGCGTAGGGCGCCGTATCGGTAAGCGACTGCAACTGATGGGGATTGAAAGCGCCCTGCATCTGGCGGAAGCCACCCCGAGCTTTATCCGCAAAAACTTTAACGTAGTGCTGGAGCGTACGGTACGTGAGCTGCGTGGTGAACCTTGTCTGGAAACCGACGAGTGCCCGCCGCCTAAACAGCAGATTCTCTGCAGCCGCTCCTTTAGCAGCCGCATTACCGAGTATGCCGATATGCGCGAAGCGGTATGCGCCTACGCGGAGCGTGCGGCGGAAAAGCTGCGGGGAGAGCATCAGTATTGCCAGCAAATATCGGTGTTTGTGCGCACCAGCCCCCATGCGCAGGGGGAAACCTTCTATGGCAATCAGGCGATGGTGAAAGTGCTGACACCGACCAGTGATACGCGCGATATTATCCGCGCGGCGATGGAGTGCCTCGATCGTATCTGGATCAATGGTCATCGTTATATGAAAGCCGGGGTAATGCTGGGTGACTTTTTCAGTCACGGCGTTGCGCAGTTAAATCTGTTTGATAACTATCCGCCACGGGTTAACCATGCGGAGTTAATGCAGGTTATTGATAATATTAATCAGAAAACCAATAGCAGGGTCTGGTTTGCCGGACAGGGCATTCAGAAGCCCTGGGCGATGAAGCGTGAGATGCTCTCGCCAGCGTATACGACCCGTTATGCGGGATTACCTGTTGCGCGGTAAGCCTGAACGCCCATTTTTGCACGCGATCCGCAGCCTGACGGCGAGGAGGGGGATTGTCTTGATCACTCTTAGCGAAAATGATCAACATAAACACTATCCGGTCAGCTCGCCAGATCCTGCAGAAGCGATCAAATTCCGTATGGCGCAGGCTGATTTAAAACCTGCTGTCTGTTCTGATAAGCTTTATCGCTTAATGGCGAAGAGGATCATCATGAGCGAATTTAGCGGTGTTACCCAGCGCGGGCTGACATTCTTACAACAGCTGAGCCAGAACAATAATAAAGAGTGGTTCGACGAGCATCGTGGGATATATGACGAGGAGCTGCTAAAGCCTGTACGCCAGCTGGTCGCCGATTTAGCGCAGGATATGCTGATTATCGATGAGCTGTTTGAGATACGCCCGGCAGTTGGCAAGACCATTTCCCGTATGCATCGCGATACGCGTTTTTCCCGCGATAAGTCGCTGTATCGCAGCAATATCTGGCTGACCTTTAAACGGTCACGCAAAAACTGGACCGATGCACCGACCTATTTTTTCGAGTTTGGCCCCGACTGGTGGCGCTATGGCCTCGGCTATTACAGCGCTTCACGTATCACCATGAATCTGTTCCGGGAGCGTCTGCTGCAGGACCCTGCTGCTTTTCTTAATATGAGCGCCGCGATCCCGGATAACTTTGTGCTGGAAGGTGAAAGTTATAAGCGTGAGCTGGTAAAGGGCATGCAGCCGGAGCTGTCGCAATGGTACAACAAGAAATCCTGGGCATTAATCAGTGAGCAGCGGCAGATGGATCTACTGTTTTCGCCGCAGCTGGTGCCGGTGTTAGCGGCTGGCTTCCAGCAGCTGGCGCCGCTCTATGATTTTCTGATGAAAATTGAAGCGCAGAAAAGGCTGCAGCCTGCGCTGTGATAATTTGCATTTATATACAAAGCGGGCAAAAGCCTTCACAGAATCTCCATGATTGGTTATAAAAAAGACAATAAAATTAACCCGTTAATATTTTATTACCAAGATACAACGGGTTAAGTAATCTGCGCCGCACAGAAAAAAACGCCATTCCTGCCTGAATCCCGATACCCGTCACGCCATTGCTTAAAACCCCACCTGCCAGCTGTGTTTATTCTGCTGCGCTATCGCGTATGATTGTGACAATTGGTAATAAGAATCGTTACTGTTTTAATTCGCGGTTACAGTTATTTACTTTTCAGGAGAGAAAATGAAATTACGTTTAGCGTTGGCTGCGTCGCTGGTGGCTGTGACCTTTATCGTCAGTGGCGTCGCCCCGGCAATCGCCGAAGTAAAAAAACCGAGTATGACGATTGAACACGCGCAGGGCGTCACCGAGGTACCGCTCAATCCTGCTAAGGTGATTGTCCTGAATCCGGCCACGCTGGATATTATTGATGCGTTACAGATCCCGGTTGCCGGGGTGCCGCAAAGCAGCGTTCATCTGCCGCCGTTTCTGGCTAAATATCAGGGAAGTGCGTATCTGAACGCCGGCACGCTATTTGAACCAAATTATGAAGCGCTAAGTAACGCTAAACCTGACTTAATTATTGCTGGCGGTCGCGCCCGTGATAGTTATGAAAAACTGAGCGCCATTGCGCCGGTTATCTCTCTTGATATTGATGAGAAGCACTTTGTCGCCAGCCTGTCACAGCGCACTGAACAACTGGCGGCTCTGTTTGGTAAACAGCCACAAGCCAGCATTCTGCTGGATAACTTTAAACAGAAAATCGCCGACCTGAAGGTGAAATCGGCGAATGCCGGTACGGCAATGGTGGTGATGGTGAATGGCGGCAAGATGTCTGCCTATACCCCAGGCTCACGCTTTGGTTTTGTGTTTGAT
The DNA here is from genome assembly GCF_017875465.1 of Winslowiella toletana. NCBI lineage: Bacteria > Pseudomonadati > Pseudomonadota > Gammaproteobacteria > Enterobacterales > Erwiniaceae > Winslowiella > Winslowiella toletana. The sequence continues at coordinate 307,917 of NZ_JAGGMQ010000001.1, read as the reverse complement.
GTGCTGGGTTTTAAACCGGCCACCCGTTTCCCGCAGACTGGCCGCCACGGTAATGTCGTCTCTTCCGAGTTTATTTTGCAGGCGAATCCACAGTGGCTGTTTGTACTGGATCGCGATAATGCCATTGGCCGCAAAGAGGGGCTGTCTGCTCAGCAGGTGCTGGATAACCCACTGATCCGTAAAACCGCGGCCTGGCAGAATAAACATATTGTTTATCTCGACTCCGGCGCGCTGTATATCGCCGGTGGAGTGCAAAGCTACAGTCAGCTGATGGACAAAATCAGCGCGACGCTGGATCAGCAGCCGCAGCTGTAATGACCGGCGATGAAAACCTTTCATTTAATTATTGGCCTGGCCGGATTACTGGGCCTGATGATCTGCAGCCTGTGTATTGGTGCGGGCTATATAACGCTTGACGGCTTCTGGTCCGATGCCGATATGCGCGATATTTTCCTGATCAGCCGGGTGCCGCGCACGCTGGCGCTGGTGCTGGCAGGTGGGGCGATGAGCGTCGCCGGTCTGATTATGCAGATGCTGACGCAGAATCGCTTTGTCGAACCGTCGATTGCCGGTACGACCCAGTCCGCCAGCCTTGGCCTGCTGCTGGTGATGGTTATCAGCCCGTCGGCGTCGGTGCTGGTGAAAATGGTGGTGGCGGTGCTGTTTGCGCTCGGCGGCACCGCACTGTTTATGTTACTGCTGCAACGTATGCGGATTAAGTCGGCGCTGATGGTGCCGCTGACCGGCATTATGCTGGGCGCGGTATTTAGCGCGGTAACCACTTTTCTGGCGATGGAGTTTGATCTGTTGCAGTCGCTGGGCAGCTGGGAGTCGGGTGATTTTTCCGGTGTATTGCAGGGGCGCTATGAACTGCTGTGGATTGTTGGCGCACTGACGCTGCTGGCGATGCTGATTGCCGACCGTTTTACCGTCGCCGGTCTTGGCCGGGATTTCTCGCTGAATGTCGGCATTAACTATCAGCATGTGATGCTGATCGGTATGGCGATTATCGCCATTATTTGCGGCGTGGTAGTGGTGGTGGTGGGCGTACTGCCGTTCCTCGGCTTAATCGTACCGAATATTGTCAGTATGGCGATGGGCGATAATCTGCGGCGCTCCATTCCGTGGGTGGCGATCGGTGGCGGCGCGCTGGTGGTGCTGTGCGATATCATCGGCCGGCTGGTCAGCTATCCGTTTGAAATTCCGGCCAGTGTTATTCTCGGCGCGATGGGCGCGCTGATCTTTCTGCTGTTGATCCTCAGGACAAAACGCCATGCAGGTTAATCCGTTATCCTCAGAGCAGACCGCTGTTGCAGGCGCTGGCCTGAGCAGACCCGCGCGGCGTTTGCTGCTGCTGGGTGTGCTGGCGCTGCTGGCGGTTACGCTGTTTATGACCATCAATCTGCACGGCAATATTGCTTATATTCTTGTGCATCGCGGTCTGATTCTGGCCACCATGTTGCTGGTGGCCTTTGCCTCCGGCGTGGCGACGCTGCTGTTCCAGACCGTGACCAATAACCGCATTCTGACGCCGTCAGTGATGGGACTGGAAGCGCTGTTTGTACTGATCCAGACCTCAATGATCTTTTTTATTGATGCCGACGGGCTGCGCGTGCTGGGGATCAGCGGCAAATTTATCTGTGAGTCGCTGCTGTTACTGCTGTTTTCACTGCTGCTGTATCGCTGGTTGTTAAACAGCAGCGGCGTCAATCTGCATCAGGTACTGCTGGTGGGGCTGGTGTGCGGCACGCTGTTCCGCAGCCTGTCGAATTTGCTGCAGCGTCTGTTGTCACCCGGTGAATTTGCCGTCTTGCAAAGCCGTATTTTCGCCACCTTTACCCGCGCCGCGCCGGAAATAATCGCTTTAGCCGCCGCCATTGTGCTGCTGGTGGCTATCGTTATCTGGCGCATGCGTTTTACGCTGGATGTGCTGGCGCTGGGACGCAATAGCGCAATCAATCTGGGAGTGCCTTATCAGCAAAAAGTAATGATTATCCTGTTGCTGGTATCGGTGCTGGTGGCGGTCTCCACGGCGCTGGTGGGGCCACTGACGTTTCTCGGTCTGCTGGTCGCTAATCTCAGCTATCAGCTGATCGGCTCTCATCGTCATCGCTATCTGCTGCCCGGGGTGGTGCTGACCGGGGTAATAGCGCTGGTTGGCGGGCAGCTGATCCTTGAGCGTATCTTTAATATGGCGGGTACGCTGTCCGTGGTGATTGAATTTACCGGCGGTGCGCTGTTCCTTTACCTGTTGCTGAAAAAGGCATCGTTGTGATTGAAATAAATGCGGTGGTAAAAAAATACCTCGATACGCCGGTGCTGAATCAGGTCACCGAAAACATTGCGCAAGGCGGAGTGACGTCGATTATTGGCGCTAACGGCGCGGGTAAGTCGACGCTGCTATCGGTGATGAGTCGTCTGCTGACGCCAGACGGCGGCAATGTCAGTTTTAACGGACTGGACGTGTCGAAAACGCCTGGCGACAAGCTGGCGAAAATTCTGTCGGTGCTGCGGCAGGAGAATCATCTTACCAGTCGCCTGACGGTGTATGATCTGGTGGGCTTTGGCCGCTATCCCCATAGTAAAGGACGGCTGACTGCTGACGATCGCCAGCATATCGCTGCGGCGATGAGCTTTCTTAATCTGCTGCCATTACAGGATCGCTATCTGGATGAATTATCCGGTGGTCAGCGCCAGCGGGCCTGGGTAGCGATGGTGCTGTGCCAGGATACGCAGTATGTTTTGCTGGATGAACCGCTGAATAATCTGGATATGAAGCACAGCGTGGCGATGATGAAACAGTTGCGGCGCGCGGCGGATGAACTGAATAAAACCATTGTGCTGGTGATTCATGATATCAATTTTGCCTCTGCTTATTCGGACCATATTATTGCGATGAAAGAGGGCGAGGTGATCTATCGTGGTACGCCGCAGCAGATTATGCATCCGCAGATTATCGAAGCGATCTTTGATACGCAAGTGACCATTGAACAGGTTAATAACCAGTATATTGCGGTGTACTATCGCTGAAGGGGCAGTGAAGGTGCTGAGATCAGCACCTTGTGATGGTTTAGCGCTGCATCCCCCAGCGTTTAACGGTGATTTTCTCAATGGTGGCGAATATCAGCCCTTCCACCAGCAGGCCAATCACAATCACCGATACCAGTCCGGCAAACACCCGGTCGGTAAACAGCTCATTACGGTTCTGATAAATATACCAGCCAAGCCCCCCCTGGCCGCTGGAGGCGCCAAAGACCAGTTCGGCGGCAATCAGCGTGCGCCAGGCAAAGGCCCAGCCAATTTTCAGGCCGGAGAGGATGGCGGGCAGCGAGGCCGGAATCAAAATATTCAGCACCAGCCGCGGTCCTTTCAGCCCGTAGTTACGACCGGTCATGCGCAGGGTATCGGAGACACTGCTAAAACCGGACCAGGTGCTGAGGGCGATCGGCCACATCACCGAATGGATCAGCACAAACAGCAGGCTGTTATTGCCGAGGCCAAACCACAGCAGCGCCAGCGGCAGCAACGCGATGGCGGGCAACGGGTTGAGCATCGCGGTCAGGGTGCTGAGCAGATCGCGGCCAAAGCGGGTAGAGATCGCCAGCGCACTCAGCAGCAGCGCCAGCACGCTGCCAGTCAGATAGCCCTTCAGCAACAGCGACAGCGAGATCGCCATACGCGCCGGTAGCTCCCCGCTGGCCATATCGGCGACAAACGCCTGCCAGGTCTGAATCACGCCCGGCAGCATCAGGTCGTTATTCTGCCAGCGCGCTGCTGCTTCCCACAGCAGCAGCAAAAAAGCGACGATCACCGTTTTCCGCAGCCAGGTCTGATTCCACAGGCGCTGCGGCCACGGCAGCGGCACCTCCAGCGCAAAGTTTTCCAACGGCGTCAGTTCACGCTGATACTCGGGACGGATGGGGGGCAGGGTTGACATGATTTTTATCCTGTTCAGAAGCGGCAGGCGCAACAGTTTGCCCCTGTTGCGGGAATAACAGCTGGTGGATCTGGCGCGCGGCGTGCTGGAACGACTCACTGCCAGCGTGCGTAAGCGAGTACTGATGGCAGTTAAGTTCAGCGCGAACTCTGCCCGGATGCGGCGAAAGCACCAGAATACGGTTGCCGACCACCAGCGCTTCTTCAATCGAGTGGGTGACAAATAACAGCGTAAAGCGCGCCTCTTCCCACAGGTTCAGCAGCTCCTCCTGCATATGGCGGCGGGTCAGGGCGTCAAGTGCGGCAAAAGGTTCATCCATCAGCAACACTTTGGGCTTCATCGCCAGCGCGCGGGCAATCGCCACCCGCTGCTTCATCCCGCCCGATAATGTATGCGGCAGCGCATCGGCGAAACCGGACAGTCCGACCTTCTCAAGAAAATGGCGGGCGATCTCCCGTGCCTCACGGCGTCGCGCTTTGCCACTGACAATCAGCGGAAACATTACATTTTCCAGCACGCTTTTCCACGGCGGTAGCTGATCGAACTCCTGAAACACCATCATACGGTCCGGTCCAGGCTGGCTGACCAGTTGTTGATCAAGATGGATAGTGCCTGCAGTCGTCGGCAGAAAACCACCAATAGCTTTCAGCAGGCTGGATTTGCCGCAGCCGGAGGGGCCAAGCAGGATAAAGCGATCGGATGGCCAGACATCAAAACTGACGTCATGGGTCGCGCGTATCAGACGCTGGCCGGTGCGATACTCCAGCCCGACACCTGCCACTTGTAGCAGGGGAGCGGCGGATTGTTGTTCAGTCACGGTGGCTTCTCCTGCGCTAGCTGCCGGGTTGTTCCCAGGCCTCATTAAAGAAATAGTCCTGCCATGAAGCAGCACGATTTTTCAGCACGCCTAACTCATGCAGTTTTTCGGCGTAGACAAAGGTGCGTTCTGGCGAGACGGTGAAATTAATTTCCGGGTCGGCGACAATTTTTTGCACCAGTGGCAGCGGCAGACGGGATTTTTCCACACGGATATAGGTTTCCGCCGCTTTAGCTTTATCCGCATTAATTATTTGCGCCGCTTCATTTAATGCATCATAAAAGGCGCGGTAGGTTTTTGGATTCTGGTCATGGAATCTTTTGGTGGTGTACAGCACATTAAATGTCGCCTCACCACCCAGGACATCGTAAGAGCTGAGAATTTTATGCACATTGTTATGCTCCAGCGCCTGATACTGGAAAGGGGGGCTGGAGAAATGGGTATTGATTTCAGAACCACCGGCAATTAATGCCGCAGTAGCATCCGGATGGGGCAGGCTGACGCTGATATTATCGAAGCGTTTATATTCGGCATTGCCATAACGTCTGGCGGTTTCTATTTGCAGGGTGCGCGACTGGAAACCGACCCCGGCAGCCGGCACTGCAATGCGGTCTTTACTGCTCAGGTCATCAATGGTTTTTACCGCCGGATTGTTCGACAGCAGATAATTGGGCATCGAGCCGAGTGAGGCGATAGCCCGCACTTCCTGCGGACGACCACGGGTACGGTCCCACAGGGTCAGCATGGGTGGCACCCCGGCGGAGGCGACATCAAGGTGGCCGGACAGCAGCGCTTCATTCATTGCCGTGGCGCCGGAAAGGGTGCGCCAGTCAACCTTAATCTCCAGTCCCTGTTTTTTACCCTGTTTCTCAATTAAATGCTGATCGCGCACCACATCGAGAATTAAATAGCCGATACCAAACTGCTGCGCAATGCTGATATTTCCCTCGGCGCGCGCACTGACTGAACTGACCAGTAAGCTGAAGGCGGTCAGTGTGCCAGCCACAAGATGCCATGGTGAGTATATTTTGCTGTTCATTGTATTTATCCGCAAAGGTAAAGGACGAAAGGCGTTTTTCGCCAGCTGGAAAAACAATATCCTGCCGGACTGGCAGAAATTTGAAACGTGTTTATTGGAATAATATATGTTGAATAATTAAATGCTTTTTCAGACTTTGCTTTGCCAGAATTAGCGAATAGAAAATTACCGGCAGAACTTTTTCTGTGACCGCTGATGACTTCGGATTGCTCTTAAAAGCCCAATGCTCTGGCAGAAGCAGAAATAGCGGCTATACTAAATTGTGATGTTATGCGCAGTTTAGTCAGAGAAAATGAGTTATCAGGGCTTAAAGTGAAGGGTCAGGACAGGAGAAACACACCGCAGTACAATGATAATTACCCGGTAATCAGTCGCTCCAGGTCAATTGCCACGCCCCCTCCACTTTACGGTTTATTCCATTCCTGCCGCCAGGGCAACAGAAAACCAGCACTGTCTCTGACCGCCATAACAGATGTTCGCGCACAAGATATCCAGTGAGGGTATGCGCGATCCGATGCAGACAGGAGGAAAGTGTGACGATAGATTCCGAAGTATTCCCTTCTTTAGGTGGCGGCCTCTACGCGTTTTTCTTCGATGTTGATGGCACGCTGGCTGCCATAAAACCGCGCCCGGATGAGGTATCGATCCCGGAGCAGGTTGTTCATACCCTGCAATCAATCTCCACGCTTAGCCATGGCGCGCTGGCGCTGGTTTCTGGTCGTCCAGTTGAACAGCTGGACCAGCTGGCCGCGCCGCTACGGGTACCGGTTGCCGGTGTTCATGGCGCTGAACGGCGTGATGCCAGCGGTGAAACACATCGTACGGTGTTACCCGAAGAGGTAGTCAATGCTCTCGGAGCGACGCTAAGCAGCAGCATGGCCAACTGGCCCGGCACACAGCTGGAGACCAAAGGCATGGCGTTTGCGCTGCATTATCGTCAGGGCATGCAGTATGAAGCACAGATTTTGCAGCTGGCTGAGTCCATGGTGGAACATTTCCCGATGCTGGCGCTACAGCCGGGCAAATGTGTGGTGGAGCTCAAACCTGCAGGTATCGATAAAGGTGCGGCGATTCGTACTTTTATGCAGGAAGCGCCTTTTGCCGGACGCATTCCGGTGTTTATTGGTGATGATTTGACTGATGAAGCCGGGTTTCTGGTGGTAAACGCCATGAATGGCTTATCAGTAAAGGTCGGTGAAGGTTCCAGCCATGCACGTTACCGCCTGAAGGGCGTGGATGAGGTGTATGTCTGGCTGGAACAGATGAAATTACAATTAGATCAAGACAAGACAACGTCGGTAAGGAGTAAAGGTTATGAGTCGCTTAGTGGTCGTATCTAACCGTATCGCTGTACCCGATGGTTCGAAAGCCAGTGCAGGTGGTTTGGCAGTCGGTATTCTGGACGCATTAAAGAAAACAGGTGGATTGTGGTTTGGCTGGAATGGTGAAATCAGCACCATTACTGAAGAGGATGATGACGAACAGCTGGGTGTCGTTAAACAAGACGGTATCACCTATGCGTCATTTAGCCTGTGCCAGAATGATTACGACCTCTACTACAGCCAGTTTTCCAACACTGTTATCTGGCCCGCTTTTCACTACCGTCTCGATTTGGTGCAGTTCCAGCGTGAAGCCTGGGAAGGTTATTGCCGGGTAAATGAGCTGCTGGTCGAGCGCCTGCAACCGCTGGTGGAGCCGGATGATATTCTGTGGATCCACGATTACCATCTGCTGCCGTTTGCCGCTGCCTGCCGTAAACTGGGATTGAAAAACCGTATTGGCTTCTTCCTGCATATACCTTTCCCCACCCCGGAAATTTTCAACGCCTTGCCTCCGCATAAAGAGCTGCTGGAGATGATGTGTGATTATGATCTGCTGGGATTCCAGACCGAAAGTGACCGTACCGCTTTCCTGGAAAGCCTGTCGCTGCTGACTCAGGTGCAGAATAAAGGGCCGAAACAGCATCGGGCGTTTGGCAACGAGTTTGTCACCGAGGTCTATCCCATCGGTATTGAGCCGGAAAGCATTAAAGAGATGGCTGAAGGTCCGCTGCCGCCGAAAATGGCGGCGATGAAGCGTGAGCTGGGTGATGCAAAAAATATTATCGCCTGCGAACGTCTGGACTATTCGAAAGGGTTGCCGGAGCGTTTCCTCGCCTATGAAGCCCTGCTGGAGAACTTCCCGGAGCATCGTGGCAATATTCGCTATTCACAGATTGCGCCGACCTCTCGTGGCGATGTGCAGGCGTATCAGGATATTCGTCACCAGCTTGAAACCGAAGCCGGCCGGATTAACGGTAAATATGGCACGCTGGGCTGGACGCCGCTCTACTATCTTAACCAGCACTTTGACCGCCGCTTACTGATGAAAATTTTCCGTCTGACCGATGTCGGACTGGTAACGCCACTGCGCGACGGGATGAACCTGGTGGCGAAGGAGTATGTGGCCTCGCAGGACCCGGACGATCCAGGTGTACTGGTATTGTCACGCTTTGCCGGTGCCGCCAATGAGCTGACCTCCGCGTTGATCGTCAATCCTTATGATCGCGATGAAGTGGCGGCGGCCCTCGACCGGGCACTGAATATGCCGCGTACCGAACGTATTTCGCGCTATAACGATATGATGGCGGTATTGCGTAAAAACGACATTACGCACTGGCGCGAGACCTTCCTGAAAGATTTGCAGGCGATTGCACCGCGTGCCGACGATCACGAGGTGGCCAATAAGGTCGCGACCTTTCCACGATTAGCCTGAAGCGCCGTAAAACGCGTCTGCAACCCAGGGAGCCATTTTTGGCTCCCTTTTTTATGTTGTCCCTGCATTTATGCGTGCGTCATAACGTCCTGCGAGATAAAAGCGCTGCTGGCGATAATTTTTTTTATGCCACATTTCACGGAACGGTGAAAAAAACTGCGCATCGCTTAAGTATGGCAACAGAATAAAAGTGAGATTAGGGTCTAAATTTGCCTTAAAAATAGCTTATTCAGGGCCATTTTAAAAAAAAGCTACTTTTTTTCTAAAGAATAATGAACCGCTGCCGATAGTTAGCTTGTATCCCCTGCCTCAACCATTAAACATTCACTCTGCTAATGTAATGCCCTGTTACATGTTTTGTCTGCTCCTGAACACTCCTCTTAAAAAGTTAACAAATCATTGCGCTACGCTGCGTAAACCCTGCTGTTGATCACAATTTAAATCTGATTTCCGGTAAAATAGTTTCATTATGTTACTAACTATTGCCGCGACAGTTACGCCAATTAATTAGCACTTAACTCTGAAACTATTGCTTTTATTAGCCTTTAATATGCACATATAAGCAATTAACCATCTGATTGTTTTGATTGGATCAATATATAAGCATTTTTGGCGGAAAAATTACCCACGCAGGTGAATTTTAGCAAAAAATGGGGTAATTGGACGTTTTTTTGAGCGATTCAAAAGCGGTGCTGATGGGTCAGGTGAAAAGATTTGGCTTAAAAGTGTGATCTGGATCACACTTTATCTAAAATTAGGTGGCTCGCTCGTTGTATGTAGAAATCAGAGCGGATAGAGTTGCGTTGCTTTCGGAATATTCTTAAAAGCGATGTAAGCGGACGTCACGGAAGATTGTTAAAGCTCAGGCCAGAGTGACGGCAAAATGGGTTAAAGACGACTTACTGAGACAGTGTGCGGCCAGAAACTAAAGTGTGTTTCAGTGAACGTTCGGCTACAGCCACATGTTTTTGCCATCTTAAGATTTACCAACCAGCAACCAAGGTAGCGGATTCATTCCGCACACGTTAAAAGTAGTGTCAGTCAGGATGGAAAAAACAATGGGTACATCAGAATTACTCAAACATATTTACGACATCAACTTGTCCTATTTATTGCTTGCACAACGTTTAATTAACCAGGAAAAAGCCTCTGCAATGTTTCGTCTGGGTATCGACGAACCAATGGCAGATACATTGGCGAAATTGACTTTACCTGAAATGGTGAAATTGGCTGAGACGAATCAGCTGGTTTGCCAGTTCCGTTTTAACGATCACCAGACTATTAATCGTCTGACCAAAGAATCTCGTGTGGATGATTTACAGCAAATCCATACCGGTATTCTGTTATCCAGCCGTTTATTACGCGACGCTTCTGCAAGCGAAGAGTTGCCGAAAAAGAGGGCGGGATAATGACCGAAAAAAGTATTGTTCGTGAAGCGCGTGATATTCAGTTGGCGATGGAACTGATTACTCTTGGCGCGCGATTACAGATGCTGGAGAGTGAAACTCAGCTAAGTCGCGGCCGTTTGATTAAATTATATAAAGAACTGCGCGGCAGTCCTCCGCCGAAAGGCATGCTGCCATTTTCGACCGACTGGTTTATGACCTGGGAGCAAAACATCCATGCAACGATGTTTTGCAATGCGTGGCAGTTTTTACTGAAAACCGGATTATGCAGCGGTGTGGAGGCGGTGATTAAAGCTTACCGTCTCTATCTGGAGCAGTGCCCTCATGCGGATGAAGCCCCTCTGCTGGCGCTGACCCGCGCCTGGACGCTGGTGCGTTTTGTTGAAAGCAATATGCTGGAACTTTCCAGCTGCAAATGTTGTAACGGTAGTTTTATTACTCATGCTCATCAGCCAGTCGGCAGCTTCGTCTGCAGCCTGTGCCAGCCGCCATCACGAGCGGTAAAAAGACGTAAACTTTCTGCGGAGTTTGCCGATAGTAATCCACAACTGCTGGATGAACAGGTTAAACGCGCCGTTTAAGATTGTTCGAAACGTGGAATGACATCCAGCAGCGGTTTTTAACCGCTGCTTTTTTTTTGCGTCACGTTTAACGAATAACGCCTTCGGCTCTCTGGCTTAACTTCCACCCACACGTTGTTTGCGACGTAAGGATTTATTGTGCTGGTTATATTGGGATATTTGCTGGTAACAGGCTCAGTGCTGGGGGGCTATATGATGGTCGGCGGCCATCTTGGCGCCCTCTATCAGCCCTCGGAATTGATCATTATCGGCGGTGCGGGCATCGGCGCTTTTATTGTCGGCAACAATGGCAAGGCAATTAAAGCCACCCTGAAAGCCTTACCCCTGTTAATGAGAGGGTCAAAATATAACAAAGCGGTCTATATGGATCTGATGGCGTTGTTATATCGGCTGATGGCGAAATCACGGCAGCAGGGCATGCTGTCGCTGGAAAGGGACATTGAAAGTCCGCGCGAAAGTGAAATCTTTGCTAATTACCCGCGCATTCTTGCCGATAACCGTTTAGTCGACTTTATTACCGACTATCTGCGGTTAATGGTGAGCGGAAATATGAACGCATTTGAAATCGAAGCGCTGATGGATGAAGAGATTGAAACCTACGAACACGAATGCGAGGTTCCGGCGCAAAGCCTGTCGGCGCTGGGGGATTCGTTACCGGCATTCGGTATCGTCGCCGCGGTAATGGGCATTGTGCATACGCTGGCAGCGGCGGACCGTCCGGCAGCGGAACTGGGTGCGTTGATTGCCAATGCGATGGTCGGAACCTTCCTCGGCATTTTGCTGGCATACGGTTTTATTTCGCCGTTAGCCCCAGTGTTACGGCAGAAATGTGCGGAAACCACCAAGATGATGCAGTGCATTAAGGTGACGCTGCTGTCCAGCCTGAATGGTTATGCGCCGCAGATCGCGGTGGAATTTGGTCGCAAGACCCTGTACTCCACCGATCGACCGTCGTTTACCGAACTGGAAGAGCATGTGCGTAATGCCAAATCACCGGCGCAACAGACTTCGGATCAAGATGCATGAAGAATAGCAATCACCCCATCGTGCTGGTTAAGCGGCGCAAAGCGAAACATCATGGGGGCGCGCATGGCTCATGGAAAATCGCTTATGCCGATTTTATGACCGCCATGATGGCCTTCTTCCTGGTGATGTGGCTGATTTCGATCTCCAGCCCTAAGGAGCGGGTACAGATTGCTGAGTATTTTCGTACTCCATTAAAAGTGGCGCTGACCGGTGGGCAACGCAGCAGCGACAGCGAAAGTCCGATTCCGGGTGGCGGCGATGACCCGACACAGCAGGAAGGTGAAGTTAAAAAAGTGGTCGATATGGATGCGCAGAAACGCAAGCTGGATGAAATCCGCCTGAACCGTCTGCGTGAAAAACTCGACCAGCTGATTGAAGCTGACCCGCGTCTGCGTGCGTTACGTCCGCATCTGATCATTAACATGGTAGAGGAGGGGCTGCGTATTCAGATTATCGACAGTCAGAATCGCCCGATGTTTAAGACCGGTAGTGCGGAAGTTGAGTCCTATATGCGCGATATCCTGCGGGCGATCGCGCCGATCCTCAACGATATTCCAAACCGCATCAGTCTGGCGGGACATACCGATGATTTCCAGTATGCCAGTGGCGATCGTGGCTACAGCAACTGGGAGCTGTCGGCAGACCGTGCCAACGCCTCTCGTCGTGAGCTGGTGATTGGCGGGCTGGATAGCAGCAAGATGCTGCGCGTGGTGGGCATGTCCGACACCATGAAGTTGAAAAACCGCGTGGGCACTGATGCGGTAAACCGTCGTATCAGTCTGCTGGTATTGAACCATGATACCGAGGCGCAGATTGAAAAAGAGAACGCTGAGAGTGATGCAGTACAAATCAACGATGCAATGAGTATTAAACAAGTTACCGCACCGGCCGAACCTTCAGCCGCGGCATTAACACCAGACCCTAAACCTTCACAGGCCGCACCGAACGCGCAGCCGCAACCGGTAACCACGTTACCGGCCGCGCCTGTCAGTCCGTCGCAGCCTAATCGCGACTCACAGCCGAGGTGATACCGTGAGCATGGATATTAGCGATTTTTACCAAACGTTTTTCGATGAAGCCGATGAGTTACTGGCTGACATGGAACAACACCTGTTGGGGTTAGACCCACAGGAACCCGATTCGGAACAGCTAAACGCCATCTTCCGTGCGGCCCATTCGATTAAAGGCGGAGCGGGTACTTTTGGTTTTACTGTATTACAGGAAACCACGCATATTCTGGAGAACATTCTGGACGGGGCTCGCCGCGGTGAAATGCAGCTCAGCACCGATATCATCAACCTGTTTTTGGAAACCAAAGATATTATGCAGGAACAGTTGGATGCCTATAAAACCGCGACCGAGCCTAACGCCGAGACCTTTCAGTATATCTGTCAGGCGCTGCGTCAGCTGGCGCTGGAAGCAAAAGGCGAAGTTATCGAGCCAGCAAAAACTCTGGCTGGCGTTGAAGCTGCACAGCCTGAAGCTGCCGCCGGTCTGCGCCTGGCGCTGGTCGATCTGAAGCCGACGGAAGTGGATCTGATGCTGGAGGAGCTGGGTAACCTCGGCACCATCAGCGACATCACTAAAGGCCAGACTTCAGTCGAAGTGACGCTCGATTCATCGGTAGATAAGGATGATATCGTTGCGGTGCTCTGTTTTGTCATTGATGAAGCGCAGATCAAATTTATCGATCAGCCAGCGGCTGCGGCTGCACCGGTGGTTGAAGCAGCAGCCGAGGTGGCGGCCGTGGCTGAAGAGGAGCCGCAGCTGGCGACCGTCAGTGATATTACGCCGGTCGCCAAACGCGAAAGCAAAAAGGCCGCGCCAGCACGTGGCAGCGAGTCGACCAGTATTCGTGTGGCGGTTGAGAAAGTCGATCAGCTGATTAACCTGGTTGGCGAGCTGGTGATTACCCAGTCGATGCTGGCGCAGCGCTCCAGCGAACTCGACCCGGTTAATCATGGCGAACTGCTGAACAGTATGGGGCAGCTGGAACGCAATGCGCGTGACCTGCAGGAATCGGTAATGTCGATTCGTATGATGCCGATGGAGTATGTGTTCAGCCGCTTCCCACGCCTGGTGCGTGACCTGGCCAGCAAGCTGGGTAAAGAGGTGGAACTGACGCTGCAGGGCAGCTCGACCGAACTGGATAAGAGCCTGATCGAACGTATTATTGACCCGTTAACGCACCTGGTGCGCAACAGTCTCGATCACGGTATTGAATCACCGGATAAACGCGTGGCCAGCGGCAAAGCAGCCACCGGTAATCTGACGCTGTCAGCGGAACATCAGGGCGGAAATATCTGCATTGAAGTGACCGATGATGGTGCGGGCCTCAACCGTGAACGTATCCTGGCGAAAGCACTCTCTTCGGGGATGCAGGTCAGTGAAGCGATGAGCGATGAAGAAGTAGGTATGCTGATTTTCGCGCCAGGCTTCTCCACCGCCGAGCAGGTTACCGACGTTTCCGGTCGTGGCGTGGGCATGGATGTGGTGAAAAGAAACATCCAGGAGATGGGTGGCCATGTCGAAATCAGTTCGAAGCAGGGCAAAGGCACCACGATTCGCATTCTGCTGCCGCTGACGCTGGCGATCCTCGATGGTATGTCAGTGCGGGTGGCGGAAGAGGTGTTTATTCTGCCACTGAATGCGGTGATGGAATCACTGCAACCGCTGGCGGAAGATCTGCACCCACTGGCAGGCGGTGAGCGCGTGCTGGAAGTGCGTGGTGAATATCTGCCGCTGGTCGAGCTGTGGAATGTATTTGAAGTGCAGGGCGCCAAAACGGAAGCAACCCAGGGCATCGTAGTGATCCTGCAGAGTGCCGGCAAACGCTATGCGCTGTTAGTTGATCAGCTGATTGGTCAGCATCAGGTGGTAGTGAAAAACCTGGAAAGCAACTATCGCAAAGTGCCGGGTATCTCAGCCGCCACCATCCTCGGCGATGGCAGTGTGGCGCTGATTGTTGACGTCTCTGCACTGCAATCTTTAAACCGAGAAAAGCGTGTGGCCGGCGCCGCAGCTTAATTGTAACCGATTAAGGGTAGACTTATGACTGGATTGGCAAATGTCACTAAAATCACTGGCGAAAGCGTAGGACAGGAGTTCCTGGTATTTACGCTCGGTGATGAAGAGTATGGTATCGATATTCTTAAGGTGCAGGAGATCCGCGGTTACGATCAGGTAACGCGCATTGCAAACACCCCACAGTTTATTAAAGGTGTGACAAATCTGCGCGGCGTGATCGTGCCGATTATCGACCTGCGTATTAAATTCGCCCAGCCTGGTGTTGAATATAACGATAACACCGTGGTAATCGTGCTGAATCTGGAACATCGCGTGGTCGGCATTGTGGTGGATGGCGTCTCTGACGTGCTGTCTCTGACCCAGGAGCAGATCCGTCCTTCACCTGAATTCGCCGTCACCATGTCCACCGAGTACCTGACCGGACTCGGCGCACTGGGCGACCGCATGCTGATCCTGGTTGACATCGAAAAACTGCTCAGCAGTGAAGAGATGGAACTGATGGATACGCTGCGTAGCGCATAATTAAAAAAAGTCGGGGCAGCGCAAAACTGCCCCGATTATTATTATTGAGCAGCAATAACAATAATTACTTTAGCTGAAAAATGCAGAGCGCAAATAAACTCCCCCCATCGCCATGCCGATAACAGAGTTGTAACTTCACTTAGCACATATCAAGGGTAAACATGTTTAAAAGTATCAAAGTGGTCACCAGTTTAATTCTGGTGCTGATGATTTTTGGTGCCTTGCAGTTGGTGTCCGGCGGACTGTTCTTTAATGCATTAAAAACCGACAAAGACAATTTCGCCGTTGCGCAAAATTCAAGTATGAATGTCGCAACCTTTACTGATGCATGGATTGCCCTTAACCAGACGCGCATTATTCTGAACCGTGGCATGTTGCGTATGCAAAGCAATGACACGTCATCACTGGCGGCATTAGCGGAGCAGGGCAATAAACAGCTGGAGCAGGGTAAACAGTATTTTGCTGCATATAAAGCGACGCCAGATACCCCGGGCCTTGATAAACATCTGACCGAAGAGCTGGAAAAGAATTACGCCATCTACAGCGGCACGCTGGAGCAGATGCTGGCGATGATGACCAACAATCAGCTGAAAGAGATGTTTGGCCTGAATGTTGAACAGAAACAAAATGATATGACCGCGATCTATGGCAAATGGCGTGAAGCGCAGGCGCTGCTGACCGCTGCCGGTGTTGAGCAGAACCAGTCGGCTTATCAGCAGATGATGTGGATCCTCGCCAGCATTATGCTGGTGGTGGTGGCGGTTATCCTGGTGTGCTGGTTCGGTTTACAACGCATCCTGTTGCAACCGCTGCAACAGACTATCAGCCATATCAAATATATTGCCGCCGGTGATTTAACCCAGCGTATCGACGTGGAAGGCCGCAGTGAAATGACGCAGCTGGCTGCCAGCCTGCAGAATATGCAGCAGGAACTGATGCGTACCGTTAGCGATGTGCGTGATGGTTCTGATGCGATCTTTACCGGCGCCAGCGAAATTTCTGCCGGTAACAACGATCTCTCGGCGCGTACTGAAGAGCAGGCGGCCTCGCTGGAAGAGACCGCAGCCAGTATGGAGCAGCTGACCGCCACGGTGAAACAGAATGCTGAAAACGCCCGTCAGGCGTCGCAGCTGGCGCTGAGCGCCTCTGAAACCGCGCAGAAAGGTGGTCAGGTTGTTGATGGCGTGGTGAAAACCATGAGTGAAATTGCCACCAGTTCGAAGAAAATCGCCGATATTATCAGTGTTATCGACGGTATTGCCTTCCAGACCAATATCCTGGCGCTGAACGCGGCGGTAGAAGCCGCGCGCGCCGGTGAACAGGGTCGTGGTTTTGCCGTCGTGGCGGGTGAAGTGCGTAACCTGGCACAGCGCAGCGCGCAGGCGGCGAAAGAGATTAAGACGCTGATCGAAGACTCTGTCAGCCGCGTCAATACCGGTTCTTCACTGGTGGAAACCGCCGGTTCAACCATGACCGATATCGTCGGTGCGGTAACCCGCGTCACCGATATTATGGGTGAAATCGCCTCAGCTTCCGATGAGCAGAGCCGTGGTATTGACCAGGTGGGCCAGGCGGTAACCGAAATGGACCGTGTGACCCAGCAGAACGCCTCGCTGGTGGAAGAGTCCGCAGCAGCGGCAGCGGCGCTTGAGCAGCAGGCCAGTCGTCTGAGCCAGGCGGTGGCGGTATTTAAAGTGCGCGCAGATAAAGTGATGGCGGCTGCCAGCCAGCCCGCGTCACGCGCTGTAGCGACGCCAGCACTGCGTAAAGCAGCGGCGCCTGCTAGCGCAGACAACAACTGGGAAACCTTTTAACCCTCTGAGGGCGGCGGTGCCGCCCTCACCGTAAAGGTTCACCTGTCGCTGCCGATAATCCCCTGCAGAGAGCAATCCAGTTCAGTAATGGCAATGTCATAAGGGATCGTATGTTTAAGCGTATGAAAGTGGTTACCAGCCTGATTTTAGTGCTGGTGGTTTTTGGCGCACTGCAATTAATGTCCGGCGGTCTTTTCTTCCAGGCGTTAAAAAGTGATAAAGCGAATTTTACCCTCACAGAGCAACTCCGTCGCGAGCAGACCAATCTGACTGCCTCGTGGATTGCGCTGATCCAGACCCGTAATACCCTTAATCGCGCAGGTATGCGCTATATGCTCGATAGCAATCAGATCGGCACCGGGGCAGGGATGAAGGAATTATTAGACCTGGCCAAAACCCAGCTGGCCACCGCAGAGCAGCAATATGCGCTGTATAACGCCGAACTGCCTGATGATGTAAAAGCCCTCAGCCATGTGAAAGCGGTTGCGGACAACTACGTCATTCTGCATGACGCGCTGACCGAACTGATTCAGATGCTGAGCAGCGGCAATATCAAGGGGTTTGTCGATCAACCGACGCAGGGATATCAGAATGGTTTTGAAGCCGCTTACAGCAGCTGGCTGAACAACACCGCCGATCTGTTTGCTCAGGGGTCGACGCAAAATGAAAGCGCGTATCAGCAGGCGATGTGGGTGATTGGCATTGTGGTGCTGATTCTGCTGGCGATTATGCTGCTGGTGTGGCGCGGCATGCACCTTATCCTGTTACGTCCTCTCAACAGCACTATCGATCATATCCGTCATATCGCCAGCGGCGACCTGACGCAGCCGATCCTGGTGGAAGGGCGTAGCGAAATGACTGAACTGGCCTCCAGCCTGCAACATATGCAGCAGGAGCTGGTGAAAACGGTGGGTGATGTTCGTGATGGTTCCGATGCGATCTTTACCGGCGCCAGCGAAATCTCCGCCGGTAATAACGATCTTTCGGCGCGTACCGAAGAACAGGCGGCCTCGCTGGAAGAGACTGCGGCCAGTATGGAGCAGCTGACCGCCACGGTGAAACAGAACGCCGAAAACGCCCGTCAGGCGTCACAGCTGGCGCTCAGCGCCTCCGAAACCGCGCAGAAGGGCGGCA
Organism: Winslowiella toletana; assembly: GCF_017875465.1. Taxonomy (NCBI): domain Bacteria; kingdom Pseudomonadati; phylum Pseudomonadota; class Gammaproteobacteria; order Enterobacterales; family Erwiniaceae; genus Winslowiella; species Winslowiella toletana. The sequence goes on along the minus strand of NZ_JAGGMQ010000001.1, from coordinate 289,860 downwards.
AAGTGGTGGATGGCGTGGTGCGCACGATGAGCGATATTGCCGGAAGTTCGCGTAAGATTGCCGATATTATCAGCGTTATCGACGGCATTGCCTTCCAGACCAATATCCTGGCGCTGAACGCGGCGGTTGAAGCGGCGCGTGCCGGTGAACAGGGCCGTGGTTTTGCGGTGGTGGCGGGCGAAGTACGTAGTCTGGCCCAGCGCAGCGCGCAGGCAGCAAAAGAAATTAAGACGCTGATTGAAGAATCGGTTAACCGGGTCGATACCGGATCTGTGCTGGTGGAAAGCGCTGGCGAAACCATGGGCGATATCGTCAGTGCGGTAACCCGTGTTACCGACATTATGGGCGAGATTGCCTCTGCATCTGATGAACAGAGCCGTGGTATCGACCAGATTGGCCTTGCCGTCACCGAGATGGATCGGGTGACTCAGCAGAATGCTTCGCTGGTGGAACAGTCTGCGGTGGCTGCTGCAGCGCTGGAAGAGCAGGCCAGCCGACTGTCGCAAGCGGTAGCGGTATTCAGAATTCGTAAAGAAATTCCGTCGCGCGCCGTTAACACTATTACAGCAACCAAAACCGCTCTGATCGCTGGCTCCGGCGCAGCATCGCAAAAAGCGGGCAATAAGGTTTCCGACAGTAACTGGGAAACATTCTGATAAGTACATGTTTGCCGCCCGCATTGGGCGGCCTGGCCGGAGGAAGTGATGTATAGCCGTATTCGTGTCTCAAGTGCGCTGATTTTTATTCTTGCCGTGTTCTGCCTGATGCAACTGGTCAGCAGTGGCTTGTCGTTCAACTCTTTCCGGCTGGACACGAATAATTTGCATCAGGTTGCCGTCAGTGGACAGCAGCGTGATGCGCTAAGCGAAAGCTGGGCTCTGCTGCTCAGTACCCGCGTTACCCTGAGCCGGGCCGGCACCCGCGCGGCGTTAAACGCACCGCGTGACAAAGTGTTAACCCTGATGAGCAGCGCGCAGAAGGATCTGGATGCCGCCACCGTCAGCTTTCAGCAGTTTATGGCGTTGCCGCGTGTGACACCGGAAGGTGAGCGGCTGACGCAGGCGATGAAAGTGAGCTTTGATAGCTATCACCATGAGTTGTCACAGCTGATCGCTTATTTGCAGAACAATCAGCTGCAGGACTTTCTCGATTCGCCGACACAGACGTTTCAGGATGATTTTCTGCAGCACTATAACCGCTGGATGACGCATATCGATGACATCCTCGATCATGCGAAACAGCAGAGCAGCGGCTTCTACAGCCAGTCGAAATGGATTTTCGCCATGGCGGTGACCTTCTCACTGCTGGCGACTGCGGCGGCGCTGTGGTGGCTGAAGCTGGCGTTAATCGCGCCGCTGACGCGTATGCGGCGCCATTTTGAACGCATTGCTTCCGGCAATCTTGCCGGGCGCATTGATGAGAGCGGCAGCAATGAGATTGGCCAGCTGTTTGATGGCCTGAAAGTGATGCAGAGCAGTCTGGCGGAAACCGTACTGCAGGTACGCGACGGCAGCCAGAATATGCATGTCGGCATCCGCGAAATTGCTGCTGGCAATAACGATTTATCCGCCCGCACCGAGCAGCAGGCAGCCTCGCTGGCCGAAACCGCCGCCAGCATGGAGCAGTTAACCGCCACCGTCACCGGTAATGCGGAAAATGCCCGCCAGGCGTCGCAGCTGGCGCGTGACGCCTCCACCACGGCGCACAAAGGCGGCACGCTGACCAGCAATGTGGTCAGCACTATGCATGAGATAGCCACCAGCTCGAAGAAGATTGGCGATATCACCAGTGTGATCGACGGTATTGCTTTCCAGACTAATATTCTGGCGCTGAACGCGGCGGTAGAAGCGGCGCGCGCAGGCGAGCAGGGACGCGGCTTCGCCGTGGTCGCTGGCGAAGTGCGCAACCTTGCGCAACGAAGCGCGCAGGCGGCAAAAGAGATCAAAGTGTTGATTGAAGAATCAGTCAATCGGGTTGACCAGGGATCCACGTTAGTGGCATCCGCCGGGGAAACCATGGAGGAGATTGTTCAGTCGGTCACGCGTGTGAACGACATTATGGGGGAAATTGCTTCGGCGTCTGACGAACAGCGTCGTGGCATTGAACAGGTCGCTCAGGCGGTCAGTCAGATGGATCAGGTCACGCAACAGAACGCCGCGCTGGTAGAGGAAGCGGCATCCGCCACCGAGGCGCTGGAATCACAGGCCGGGTTGCTCAGCGAAGCAGTAACGAGATTTACGCTCGATACTGCCGCCGAACCCGCCGTTTTCCCGCACTCCTGAGTGGCATCAAGGGAAGTGGCATCGTATTAACCCCTTAATCAGCCTTTTGCTGGGTGGCCTTAGATGAAAAAATCGACGTTGCTGGCAGCGCCGCCTGAAAACCCCACGCTGCTGTCGCAGATGGTACAGCGGCTGCCATTATCAGATACGCATTTCCGGCGTATCAGCCAGCTTATTTACCAACGAGCTGGCATTGTTCTCGCCGATCACAAGCGGGAGATGGTTTATAACCGCTTAGTGCGTCGGTTACGTACGTTAAATATTGATGATTTTGGTCGTTATCTGGCGCTGCTGGAGCATGACCAGAATAGCGCAGAGTGGCAGGCGTTTGTGAATGCGCTGACCACAAACCTGACGGCATTTTTCCGTGAGGCGCACCATTTCCCGATTCTGGCTGCACACGCCAAACAGCGTAGCGGTAGCTTTAACGTCTGGAGTACGGCGGCGTCAACCGGTGAAGAACCTTACTCCATCGCCATGACCCTCGCGGAAACGCTGGGCGCCGGACAGGGGAAGTTCCAGGTGCATGCCACCGATATCGATACCCAGGTGCTGGAAAAAGCGCTGGCGGGCGTCTATCGCCAGGAAGAGTTGCGCACGATTTCACCGCAGCAGTTGCAGCGCTTCTTTCTGCGCGGCACCGGCCCCCATACCGGTATGGTGCGGGCGCGTCCGGAACTGGCCGGGATGGTCAATTATGCCCAGCTTAACCTGCTGGCGCCGGAGTGGTCATTACCCGGCCCGTTTGATGTTATTTTCTGCCGTAACGTGATGATCTACTTCGATAAAGAGACACAAGAGAAGATCCTGCGGCGTTTTGTTCCGCTGCTGAAACCTGGCGGTCTGCTGTTCGCCGGACATTCAGAAAACTTCAGCCAGATTAGTAAAGAGTTCTATCTGCGTGGACAGACAGTCTATGGACTGACTAAGGAAAGATAATGAGCAAAATCACAGTCATGTGCGTTGATGACTCAGCGCTAATGCGGCAGTTAATGACCGAGATCATTAACAGCCACCCTGATATGGAGATGGTGGCCACTGCACCGGATCCACTGGCCGCGCGCGATTTGATCAAACAATTTAATCCGCAGGTGTTAACGCTGGATGTCGAGATGCCGCGGATGGATGGCCTCGACTTCCTTGAAAAGCTGATGCGTCTGCGGCCGATGCCGGTGGTGATGGTGTCGTCGCTGACCGGTAAAGGTTCCGAAGTGACCCTGCGTGCGCTGGAGCTGGGGGCGGTGGATTTTGTCACCAAGCCACAGCTGGGGATCCGCGAAGGCATGCTGGCCTACAGCCAGATGATCGCCGATAAAGTGCGTGCCGCGTCGCGGGCGAAACTGCATGTGCGTCGCAGCGATGCGCCGCCGGTGATGTTAAAGGCGGGTCCGCTGTTAAGTAGCGAGAAGCTGATTGCGATAGGCGCATCAACCGGCGGCACCGAGGCGATTCGCCATGTGTTGCAGCCACTGCCCGCCACCAGTCCGGCGCTGCTGATTACGCAGCATATGCCACCCGGTTTTACCCGCTCCTTCGCCGAGCGTCTGAACAAGCTGTGTCAGATAACGGTGAAAGAGGCGGAAGACGGCGAGCGTATTCTGCCGGGTCACGCCTATATCGCGCCGGGCGCGATGCATATGGAGCTGACGCGCAGCGGCGCTAACTATCAGGTGAAACTGAATGATGGCCCACCGGTGAATCGTCATAAGCCGTCGGTGGATGTGCTGTTTCACTCCGTGGCGCAGTTTGCCGGCCGCAACGCCGTCGGGGTGATCCTGACGGGTATGGGCAATGACGGCGCGGCAGGATTAAAAGCGATGCATCAGGCAGGCGCCTGGACCATTGCGCAGAACGAAGCAAGTTGTGTGGTTTTCGGCATGCCACGTGAGGCGATTGCCCACGGGGCGGCCAGTGAGGTGGTGGATCTCCACCAAATCAGTCAGCACATGCTGGCGAAAATTAGCGCCGGACAGGCATTACGTATTTAACCTAAGCCCGTCCCGCGGGTCGAGATAACACAGGAGTTGATATGGTTGATAAAAATATGCGCTTTTTGGTAGTGGACGATTTCAATACGATGCGTCGTATTGTGCGTAACCTCCTGAAAGAGCTTGGCTTTAATAACGTCGAAGAAGCAGAAGACGGTGCCGATGCACTGAACAAACTGCGCGCTGGCGCATTTGACTTTGTCATTTCCGACTGGAATATGCCGAACATGGACGGTCTTGAACTGCTGAAGACCATTCGTGCTGATGGTGGCATGGCGAAACTACCGGTGCTGATGGTGACGGCAGAAGCCAAGAAAGAGAATATTGTCGCGGCTGCGCAGGCGGGTGCCAGTGGCTATGTCGTTAAACCTTTTACAGCTGCAACCCTGGAAGAGAAGTTAGGTAAAATCTTCGAAAAACTGGGTATGTAAGGAGAGCTGATGAGCGAACTTCCGAAACCAGGCAACAATACGGCGCCTGCTCCAGATATTATTACGCAGATTGGCTCTCTGACGCGTATGTTACGTGACAGTCTGCGTGAACTGGGTCTTGATAAGGCCATTGCCGAAGCCGCGGAAGCGATTCCGGATGCCCGTGATCGTCTTGACTATGTTGTACAGATGACGGCGCAAGCGGCCGAACGCGCTTTAAACTGCGTGGAAGCTTCTCAGCCACGTCAGACGGAAATTGAAAATGGCGCCAAAGCGCTGAAAGGTCGCTGGGATGAGTGGTTTGAAAATCCTATTGAGCTTTCCGATGCACGTTCACTGGTTTCGGATACTCGTAGTTATCTGGAAGTGGTGCCGACCCATACTGCGTTTACCAATGCCCAGCTGATGGAAATCATGATGGCGCAGGATTTCCAGGACCTTACCGGTCAGGTAATCAAACGTATGATGGATGTGGTGCAGGAGATTGAACGCCAGCTGCTGATGGTGCTGATCGACAATATGCCGGAAGGCAGTCAGCGTCCGAAGAAAGATAACAGCAGCCTGTTAAATGGTCCGCAGATCCATTCGGATGCACCCGGTGTGGTCGCTAACCAGGATCAGGTTGACGATCTGCTGGACAGCCTCGGGTTTTAATCCGCTCCGTCGTTACGCATTGCCCTTTATCCTGCCCTCCGCCCGCCTGGGGGGAGGGGCCGGATAAGGGGATTTTCACCCTATCCGCAAAATAGCCGCTATTTTCCCGCTTTACTCCCGCCATCAGACCGGCGCGGTTTTGGCATGCTGATGCCTGAAATTCCGTGTATCAAGGTTGGCTGCCGTGTCCCAAGACAGCGATGAGGAAAAAACAGAATCCCCCACCGCCCACCGGCTTGAAAAAGCGCGAGAGGAGGGGCAGATTCCGCGTTCGCGCGAACTCACCTCCGTATTAATGGTGCTGATTGGCCTGATGATCCTCTGGCTGGGCGGTGAGAATATGGCGCGGCAGTTATCAACTATGGTCTCTGCCGGTCTGCATTTCGACCACGGCATTATCAGCGATGATAAACAGATTGTTCGTCATATCAGCGCGCTGATCAGTCAGGCCATCTGGGCGCTGCTGCCAGTGCTGGCCGGGCTGGTGGTGGTGGCGATTGCCGCGCCGATGCTGCTGGGCGGGCTGGTGATCAGCGGCAAAGCGATAAAATTTGATTTCGGCAAAATGAACCCGATCAAAGGGCTCGGCCGGATGGTCAGCGCGCAGGCGTGGAGCGAACTGCTAAAAGGGATTCTGAAGGCGATTCTGGTCGGTTGCGTTACCGGCTGGTACCTGCACAGTCACTGGTCAGATATGCTGCATCTGCTGACGGAATCGCCATTCGATGCGCTGCACCATGCGCTGAATATGATCGCCATCTGTGGACTGCTGATTCTGCTCGGGCTGATCCCGATGGTGGCCTACGATGTGGTGTGGCAGCTCTACAGCTACTACAAAAACTTGCGGATGACCCGTCAGGATATTCGTGACGAGTATAAGCAGCAAGAGGGCGACCCGCATGTTAAGGGGCGCATTCGCCAGCAAATGCGTGCCGCCGCACAGCGCCGCATGATGGCCGATATCCCGAAAGCCGATGTGATTGTCACTAACCCGACCCACTACTCGGTCGCATTACAGTATGACGAAAAGAAAATGAGTGCGCCGAAAGTGGTGGCGAAAGGGGCGGGAGATATTGCGCTACGTATTCGTGAGATTGGTAAGGAGCACCGGATACCGGTGCTGGAAGCGCCGCCACTGGCGCGTGCGCTTTATCGTCACAGTGAAATTGGTCAACATATTCCTGGCGCCCTGTATGGTGCGGTTGCGGAAGTGCTGGCATGGGTCTGGCAGCTACGCCGCTGGAAAATCGAAGGCGGCCTGATGCCGAAGAAACCTGAACGTCTGCCGGTGCCGGAAGCACTGGACTTTGCTGGAGAGAAGAAAACTGATGTCTAATCTGGCCACTTTATTGCGGTTACCAGGCAACTTTAAAGATACGCAGTGGCAGGTGCTGGCGGGTCCGGTACTGATCCTGATGATTCTGTCGATGATGGTGCTGCCATTACCGGCGTTCGTTCTCGATCTGCTGTTTACCTTTAACATCGCTCTGTCGATTATGGTGCTGCTGGTGGCGATGTTCACCCAGCGCACGCTGGATTTTGCCGCTTTCCCGACCATTCTGCTGTTCTCTACGTTACTGCGTCTGGCGCTGAACGTCGCGTCTACCCGTATCATTCTGATGGATGGTCATACCGGCGCTGGCGCAGCAGGTCAGGTGGTTGAAGCCTTTGGTCACTTCCTCGTTGGCGGTAACTTTGCTATCGGTATTGTGGTGTTTATCATCCTGGTACTGATCAACTTTATGGTTATCACCAAAGGCGCCGGACGTATCGCTGAAGTGGGCGCGCGTTTTGTCCTTGACGGAATGCCCGGCAAACAGATGGCCATCGACGCCGACTTAAACGCCGGTCTGATTGGCGAAGATGAAGCCAAAAAGCGCCGTTCTGACGTCACCCAGGAAGCCGATTTTTACGGTTCCATGGATGGCGCCAGTAAGTTTGTGCGCGGTGATGCGATCGCCGGCATTATGATCATGGTGATCAACGTCATCGGTGGACTGATTGTCGGTGTGGTGCAGCACAGTATGCCGCTGGGTCACGCCGCTGAAACTTACACCCTGTTAACCATCGGTGACGGTCTGGTCGCCCAGATCCCGGCGCTGGTGATCTCCACCGCCGCCGGTGTGATTGTGACCCGCGTCAGTACCGATCAGGACGTCGGTGAGCAGATGGTCACCCAGCTGTTCGCTAATCCACGGGTGATGATGTTAAGCGCCGGGGTGCTGGGTCTGCTGGGCCTGGTGCCGGGCATGCCAAACTTTGTCTTCCTGCTGTTTACCGGCGCGCTGTTAGGGCTGGCCTGGTATATGCGTGGCAAAGAAATGAAGCCAAAACCAGCCGCCGCGCCGTCGCTGACTAAATCGCAGGACGCCTCGCCCGCGCTGGAAGCCTCCTGGACCGATGTGCAGATGGAAGATTCGCTGGGCATGGAAGTCGGCTACCGTCTGATCCCGATGGTCGACTCACAGCAGGATGGCGAGCTGCTGGGGCGTATCCGCAGTATCCGTAAGAAGTTTGCTCAGGAGATCGGCTTTTTACCGCCGGTGGTGCATATTCGTGACAATATGGAACTGCCGCCTGCGCGCTACCGTATTCTGATGAAAGGCGTAGAGATTGGCAGCGGTGACGCCTATCCGGGCCGCTGGATGGCGATTAACCCGGGCACCGCCGCAGGCAGTTTGCCAGGTGAGGCGACGGTTGATCCGGCCTTTGGTCTGGCGGCGGTATGGATTGAAAGCGCGCTGAAAGAGCAGGCGCAGATTCAGGGCTTTACCGTGGTGGAAGCCAGTACCGTAGTGGCGACGCATCTTAACCATCTGCTTGGCCAGTACTCCAGCGAGCTGTTTGGCCGCCAGGAAGCGCAACAGTTGCTGGATCGCGTTACCCAGGAGATGCCGAAGCTGACCGAAGATCTGGTGCCGGGTGTGGTGACGCTGACCACTCTGCATAAAGTACTGCAGAACCTGTTAACCGAGCGGGTGTCGATTCGCGATATGCGCACCATTATTGAAACGCTGGCGGAGCATGCGCCAGTACAGCCGGATCCGAATGAGCTGACCTCGGTGGTGCGTGTGGCGCTGGGCCGTGCGATTACCCAGCAGTGGTTCCCGGGTAACGATGAAGTGCAGGTGATTGGTCTGGATACCACGCTGGAACGTCTGCTGTTGCAGGCCCTGCAGGGCGGTGGTGGTCTGGAGCCAGGACTGGCGGATCGTCTGCTGGCGCAGGCGCAGCAGGCGCTGCAACGACAGGAGTCGCTGGGCGCGCCGCCGGTGTTGCTGGTTAATCATCCGTTACGTGCGTTACTGGCGCGCTTCCTGCGCCGTAATCTGCCGCAGCTGATGGTGTTGTCCAACCTGGAGCTGACCGATAACCGTCAGATCCGCATGACCGCCACCATTGGTGGTCAGCAGTAATCATTAAAAAGGGCGGCGAAAACGCCGTCATCAGGATCGTGACAAATTATCAATACGGGCGGCGAGAACGCCGCCCCTACATTAATCTGGTGTAGGGGCGGCGTTTTCGCCGCACTTGTTGTTACATCCGCTCGACGGTTTCAATACCCAACGTATCCAGTCCCTGTTTCAGCGTCTTCGCGGTTAACAGCGCCAGTTGCAGGCGGCTCTGACGGGTAGTTTCATCTTCCGCGCTCAGAATCGGGCAGTGTTCGTAGAAGCCTGAGAACAGTCCGGCCAGATCGTAGAGATAGCTACACATCACATGCGGCATACCGTCGCGTGCGACCTGAGTAATGGTCTCTTCAAACTGCAGCAGACGGGTAGCCAGCGCCGCTTCACGATCTTCGCTGATATTGACCTTACCGCTAACGCCAGACAGCTCGATGCCCGCTTTACGGAATACCGACAGCACACGGGTGTAGGCATATTGCATATAGGGCGCGGTGTTACCCTCAAACGCCAGCATATTGTCCCAGTCGAAGATGTAATCGGTGGTGCGACTTTTCGACAGGTCGGCGTACTTAACCGCGCCGATACCGACACTGTTCGCCAGCGCTTTCAGTTCGTCGGCAGGCATATCCGGGTTTTTCTCCGCAACCAGCCTGGTTGCGCGATCAACCGCTTCGTCCAGCAGGTCGGAAAGTTTGATGGTGCCACCGGCGCGGGTTTTAAATGGACGGCCATCTTTACCCAGCATCATGCCAAACATATGGTGCTCAAGCGGTACCGTATCCGGCACGTAACCCGCTTTACGCACAATGGTCCATGCCTGCATCAGGTGCTGGTGCTGACGTGAATCGATAAAGTACAGCACGCGGTCAGCATGCAGGGTTTCATAGCGGTATTTCGCACAGGCGATATCGGTGGTGGTATAGAGATAGCCACCATCCTTTTTCTGGATGATCACGCCCATCGGTTCGCCTTCCTTGTTTTTAAACTCATCAAGGAATACCACCGTAGCGCCTTCACTCTCTACCGCCAGCCCTTTGGCTTTCAGATCGGCAACGATGCCTGGCAGCATATCGTTATACAGGCTTTCACCCATCACATCTTTGCGCGTCAGCGTCACGTTCAGACGATCGTAAATCAGCTGGTTTTGCGTCATGGTGATATCGACCAGCTTCTTCCACATGGTGCGACAATACTCATCGCCACCCTGCAGTTTGACCACGTAGCTACGCGCCCGCAGGGCAAACTCTTCGTCTTCATCGTAGGTCTTTTTCGCTTCGCGATAGAACCCTTCCAGATCGGCGAGGGCGATATCTTCATGATGCTCGTTCTGCTGCTTTTCGAGGAAAGCAATCAGCATGCCGAACTGGGTGCCCCAGTCACCGACATGGTTAGCGCGGATCACGTTATGGCCAAGGAACTCCAGCGTACGTGCCGCGGCGTCACCAATAATAGTGGAACGCACATGGCCGACGTGCATCTCTTTCGCCACATTTGGCGCTGAGTAGTCAATCACCACGGTCTGTGGTTCTACCGTCGCCACACCCAGACGCGGGGCAACCAGCGCGGCATCAACCTGCTGTGACAGCCACTGATGATCGAGGAAAATATTGATAAAGCCCGGACCGGCGATTTCGACTTTGCTGGCAATTCCGTTCAGATCAAGATGCTGTAACACCTGTTCTGCCAGTTGTCGCGGTTGCTGGCCCAGTTTTTTCGCCACCGACATAATGCCGTTGGCCTGATAATCACCAAACTGAGATTTCACTGACTGACGAACCTGAGGTTCACAATCGGCGGCTGCGCCTGCGGCGATCATCGCCTGACTGACTTTTTCTGAAAGAAGAGCCTGAATATTCACCGAATTACCTTAATAAGCTGAAAAGGCCCATCTGCAGGCAGATCGAGCCGTCGTCATCGCGTCGCCTGACAGCAGATCGTGATGCTGTACAATGGCGGCGCGGAAAAGTGAGAGCAAAAGTATACTGTATTTGTTAAATGGCGTCAGTAGCCGGAGGGGCAGGGTGGAAACATTGCTGCAGATGTTTCCCCCGAAAAAAGCGGAATGTTTAACGTCGGCGGAGGTGACGATAGGGATTGCTCACCGTTTTATCACTGCGCACCTTCCAGTGGCGAGTAATAGCAAAACCCATCAGCGCGACCAGGACTGCGACTACGATTAACATAAGCATAAAGCTGTTCCTTGTGTGATGGTGAGACAAATCTATAAGAAACACTGCCAGGCTGCAATTGCGCGCCCTGCAATTAAGAATATTCGTATTGAGTAAATAAATTTAAAGTAAAACATAAGGTTAAGTTTGGCTTTATAAAATTTTTTCTAGACCTGTACCGCCGTAAACTGGACGGTAATCCAGCAAATTAACCAGTTTACTAAAGAAAATTTACAGGAAAGTCATATTTTAAAGTGTCAACTGGCCCCCGTCCGGCATCGTCACTGGGCGGTAACGATTAATAAAACTGTTTAAATACGAGGTAAATTTAGTGACGACATGGAAATGTGTAGAAGAATTAAATGATCTTGCTAGCGATTTACCGCGCTTCGAGCAGGCGTTAAGCAGCCTGGCACAGACGCTGGGGTTATCTTTAACCGATCTGGTCGCCGATCATATTGCCGTACGTTGTCATCAGAACACTACCGCAGAGCGTTGGAAGCAGGGTTTGTCACAAGTTGGCGAACTTTTTTCGCAAAATATGATTAATGGTCGGCCAATCTGTCTGTTTGCGCTGGCGCAGCCGTTACAGGTTGGCCCATGGCAGATAAGTGTGGTTGAACTGCCGTGGCCTGGTCAGACGCTGTACCGCCATGAAGGCTGGGAACATGTGGAAATTGTGTTGCGCGGTGAGGTGGAGACGCTGGGCGCGCGGGCGCTGGCGTTATTCTCGGATGAGGGGCTGGCGCGGCGCGAGATTTCGATCAAAACCAGTTCGCCTAAAGGTGAGCACGAACGCCTGCCGAATCCGACACTGGCGGTGACCGATGGCAACATCACCATCAAATTCCATCCATGGAGTTTGCAGGAGATTGTTGCCAGCGAACAGGGCGCTTAAAGGGTGCTGACTGCCCGCTCCATACGGCTGATGGCTTCCTTCAGCGTGGCGCGGGTACAGCCAAAGTTAAAACGCACAAACGCATCATCGCCAAAGTCGCGGCCAGGCGAAAAGCCAAGGCCGTGCTTTTCAAACCAGATCGCCGGGCTGGCGACCGCCAGCTTATGGGCGTCTATCCAGCCCAGATAGCTGCCTTCCGGCGGCACCATCGATAAGCCATCAATGCCATTAACGTGCTCTGCCAGCAGATCGCGGTTTTCACGCAGATAGTCCAGCTGGGCATCCAGCCATGGCTGACCGTCGCGCCACGCCGCAGTGGCGGCAACCAGCGCCAGAATATCGACATCCGGCACAATGCCTTTGCGTACCTGTTTAAAGCGTTCGCGCAGCGCGTTATTGGGAATAATCGCCAGTGAAGCGCCGAGTCCGGCAATATTAAAGGTTTTTGACGGCGACATCAGGGTGATGGATCGCTGGGCGGCATCTTCACTCAGACTGGCAAAGGGAATGTGCTGTACGCCGGGTTCCAGCAGCAGGTCACAGTGGATCTCATCGGAACAGACAATCAGATCGTGACGGCGGGCAAACGCCAGCTGCGCTTCCAGCTCGGCGCGGCGATAGACGGTGCCACCCGGATTTTGCGGATTACACAGCATCAGCAGTTTTTCGCTGCCATCCAGTTGCGGCGCCGCGGCCTCCAGATCCATTAACCAGCGGCCCTGTTCCAGACGCATCTGCAGGTTCAGCTGGCGGCGGTCAGCCAGTTTCGCCGCATGGCGAAAAGGCGGGTAGATCGGCGTCGGGGCGATGGTGCTTTCACCCACGCCGGTAAAGGCGCGCACGCTGAGGTTTAACCCACTGACGACGCCGGGCAGAAACACCAGCCACTCCGCTTCCACCTGCCAGTCATAACGTTCAGCCATGCGCTTAATCACAATATTAATCAGCTCATGCGGTGTGTCGCCATACCCAAATACGCCGTGTTCAACGCGTTGCTGTAACGCAGAAATAATACAATCAGGCGAACGAAAATCGCTGTCAGCCACCCATAAAGGCAGCACATCACGATCGCCATATTTGTGCCACTTAACACTATCGCTGTGACGTCGGTCTATCCATTGATCAAAATTGAATGCCATGATTACTATTCCCGTTAATATAACCCGCTAAACCAGCCTAACTGAGATTCTGATTACCAGCCAGCAGTCATTAAACAGGAGGATGTGATGACTAAATTGGAAGTATGCTGCTACGGAGTGGATTGTGCGATCACTGCAGAACAAGCCGGTGCCGATCGCATTGAACTCTGTGCCGCCCCTAAGGAGGGCGGGCTAACGCCATCATTTGGCAGCCTGAAAATGGCGCGAGAGCTGGTATCAATCCCTGTTCATCCGATTGTGCGTCCACGCGGTGGTGATTTTTGTTACTCCGCCAGCGAGTTTTCCGCGATGAAATCTGATGTGGCGGCAATCCGCGATCTGGGTTTCCCCGGTGTGGTGATTGGTATGCTGGATGAAGATGCCCATATTGATATGGCCAGAATGCGTCAGATTATGGCGTTGTGTGGTGAGATGGCGGTGACTTTTCATCGTGCTTTTGACCTGTGCCATAGTCCGAAACGTTCACTTCAGGAGTTGACCGAACTCGGCGTCGCGCGCATTCTGACTTCAGGGCAGCAACAAAGTGCGGAAAGCGGAATTGCATTACTGAAGGAACTAACTCACAGCAGCGAAGGTCCAATTATTATGGCAGGTGCAGGAGTGCGGTTAAGTAATCTGCAAAAGTTCCTCGACGTTGGCATTGCAGAGCTGCACAGCTCGGCCAGTCGTCTGGTGGCCTCTCCGATGCGTTACCGTAAAGCCGGTGTTTCGATGTGCTCTGATACCGAAACCGATGAATTCAGCCGTTATTGTGTCGATGGCGATGTGGTGGAAGCGATGAAAGGGATCATTAATATGAATTCCGTACGTGTAGCCTGACTATCACAACCGATTTTGCCGCGCAGCACGCCGTTATGATGACGTGATGTTTGCAAGTACCAGGCCCCAACGACTTGTTGGGGCTTTTTTTCTTTCTGTCAGTCAGTTAAAGCATTAAGGGGGCCACAGGGGATCCCTTAATGTAAACTAAATGGCATCTATCATGCCGCCATCCACGCGGATGACCGAGCCGGTAATATAGCTGGCCTGCTGGCTGGCAAGAAAAGCCGCAGTCGCACCGTACTCGTGCGGCTGGCCGTAGCGGCCGACAGGAATACTTTGCCGGCTTTTTTCCGCCACCACTTCTGCGCTGCTGTTTTCGCGTCTGGCTTTAATCGCGTCCAGCTGGCTGACGCGATCGGTGGCAATACGGCCTGGCACCATAATATTGACCGTTACCCCCTCACTGGCGACTTCGCTGGCCAGGGTTTTTGACCAGCCCAGCAGACTCATGCGCAGCGCATTAGAGAGCGCGAGCCCGGCAATCGGGGTAATCACGCCTGAAGAGGTGCTGGTAATCACTCTTCCCCAGCGGCGCTGGCGCATGGCGGGCAGTAGCTTATCAGTAAGCTCGATTAGCGATCCCACCATTAATGTAAACTGCTGCTGCCACAATGCGGCGTCAGTGCCTTGTGCACTGGCTGGCGGTGGGCCACCCGAGTTATTCATCAGAATATCAATATCGCCCCAGTGCTGACGAATAGCATTAAGCACCTGGTCAAACAGTTGTGGTTCAGCCAGATCCAGGCGCCAGGCTTGTGCGGTGCCGCCTTGCTGCTGAATTAATGCGACGGTCTCGGCCAGCTTGTCGGGATTACGGCCGGTAACCGCCACCCTGACACCTTCCTGCGCCAGCGAGAGGGCAATCGCCTGGCCTAAGCCACTGCCCGCGCCACAAACCAGTGCGACCCGTTGTTGTATTTGCAAATCCATATTCACTCCTGATTGTATTATCAGGATCTGAATGTGCAAAAATAGTGCCGGTTATGCACCGGGCTGTTTAATTTGTACCAGGTCACAGGCCACTTGCAGATGCTTTCTCATTAATTCGGCGGCCAGCTGATGTTTGTTATCACGTAACGCATCCAGGATCGCGACATGCTCCTCGCACCACTCTTTCACGCGGCGTTTATTGTGATAGCTGCCAAATTCCATCAGGCGGCGCAGCCGGTTCTGCTGCTGAATCGCCTGGATAACAAACAGATTGCCACTGGCTTCCGCCAGCGACTCATGGAAAGAGGCATCGGTTTCAAAGATATCTTTAGCCGGAACCTGGGTAATATCCGCATGGGTAATCAGCCGTAAATGCTGGGCGCGCAGGCGTTTCAGCAACTGCCGGTCCATCCTGAGTTGTGGCGTCAGAAGCGCGGCGGGTTCAATCATCAGGCGGAAACCATAACTGTTTCGCAACGCCACTTCTGAATTTAGCGTCTGCTGAAAACGCCAGCCATGGCCTGCATTCCGCGCAATCAGGCCATCTTCCGACAGCAAAACCAGCGTACGCGTCAGCACGCCGCGGTCGACATCGTAGCGCTGACTGATTTCAGTCTGGGTAAATGACTCCGGTAGCGTACCGGCAAGGCGATCGCGCACCAGCAGTTCATACAACGTCTGGTCATTGCTTTTAGTCTGTTCAATGGTCAGCTGTTGCAGTTGATCGCCGCTCTTAACCAGATAGAACCCCTGATTAGGACGGGATTCGACCACTCCCAGACGCGTCAGCTCTTTCAGGCCGGCCCGCACCGGCGTACGTGAAACACCCAGCGCATCGGCCAGATGTTGTTCACGTAAATGATGACCTGGATCGAATCTTGCTTCATATATCAGGTCAAGCAGTTGTCGGGCTATCCGGCGACTGCTGGCAGTAGAGTCAGGCTGCATGAGTAACTGTTCCCAGAAGTGCATTATTGTGCTCTGAATATACAATAATATGGGGTAAGGTTTGCAACGTAATTAGGCATTGTATGCACAAATATTGTGCGTGGTGCACTAAAAAGAGACAAGTAGCTGTCGCCATGATTGTATTTATTGATTCATAAAAACCAATTTAATCGCTCACCAGGAGACAAAGATGAACCGCATAAATGTAAAGTTCCGCCTCAGCGGAGTAGTGCTGGCCGTTGCGTTGTCGCCATTATTCAGCCAGGCGGCGACGCAAAGTGTCAGTCCAGGCAAGCTGACTTATGGCACCGCGGCCACGTTTATGCCGTTTGAGTATGTGAAAGACGGCAAGCTCAGCGGATTTGATATCGATCTGATTAGCGCCTTGTCGGCACGGATCAACCTGACGCCTGCGCCAATGCCGATGGAGTTTAAAGGGTTAATCCCGGCACTGCAGAGCAAGCGGCTCGACATTATCAACTCCGCGATGTACGTCAACCCGACGCGTGCGGCGCAGGTGGATTTTGTGCCTTACCTGAAAATCGGCAGCCGCGTAGTGGTGCGCAAAGGCAACCCGGAGGGCATTACCGGTCGTGACCTGTCGCTGTGCGGCAAAAATATTGCGGTCACTCTGGGGGGCATCGAAGAGAGTCAGGCGCGAGTGGATAACAGCCACTGCCTTGAAGCGAAAAAGCCGGCGATTAATGTTATGACCTTTCCGGCCGCTACCGACTCCGCCGTCGCTGTGGCGCAGGGTCGCGCCGATGCTGAGTTCCTTTCTACGCCCGGTTCAGTGGCGTTGCTGAGCGAGAAGCCGGGGATGTTCGAAGCCGTCGGTCCTGAGTTTGAAGCAGATACCCATATCGCTTTCGCCATCCGTAAAGGGGATAGCGCAACCCGCGCGCAACTGGAGAAGGGGCTGGCAAGTCTGGTAAAGGATGGCACTTATCGGCAGCTGATTGAAAAGTGGAACTTCCCGGACTCCGTTGCCATTTTCTAATTCGCTTCAGCCGTTAACCGGAGAATGCTATGTCGATTGATTTAATGTGGCAGTACTTCCTGTCGCCCGAGTTCCTTCGGGGCGCCTGGATGACACTGTTAATTACCTTGTGCTCGTTGTTGTGTGGCGTGGTGCTTGGACTGGTGCTGGCCTTGCTGCAGGAGGCGCCGTTCCGTGCCGCAAAAGGGCTGGCGTTTTTCTACCTGTGGCTGTTTCGCGGCACGCCGGTGCTGTTTCAAATCATTTTTGTTTACAACGTGCTGCCTGGCTTCGGCTTAAGTTTTTCCGCGTTTACCTGTGCGGTTCTGGCGCTTTCTCTTAATGAAGGCGCCTATATGGCAGAGATTCTGCGTTCAGGTTTGCAGGCAGTCAAAAGTGGTCAGCGCACCGCCGGGCAGGCATTAGGGATGACCAATGCGCAGATTATGCGCAAGATCGTACTGCCGCAGGCGGCGCGAATTGTGTTACCGCCGATGGGTAACCAGATGATCAGCATGCTGAAGTCGAGCGCGCTGGTCTCCGTTATCGCGGTACAGGAACTGCTGCTGGTGGCGAACCAGACGGCCAGCGCCAGTTTTCGCTACTTTGAAGCGTTGTGCGCCGCAGGCATCTATTACCTGCTGCTGACCACGCTGTTTATGATCTTCCAGTCCTGGCTTGAACGCGTGCTTGATCCCAGACAGCGGCGGATTAAAAGCCAGAAAGCATTGTCCCGCCTGATGAAACTGCCTGAATCCGTGCGGGAGGCGCCATGAGTGATGCACAAAAACCGTTGCTGGAGATGATCGGCATCGACAAAACATTTGGCCGCCAGATGGTGCTGAAAAGCTGTTCGCTCAGCGTCAACAAGGGTGAAACCGTGGTGCTGATCGGGCCTTCCGGTTCAGGGAAATCCACGCTGCTGCGTTGTGTAAATCTGTTATCACCGGCCGACAGCGGCGATGTGTTTTTCGGCCACCAGAACGTCAGCCGTGGAGAGGTGCCGCCCCATCAGTTACGGCAGCGCATCGGCATGGTGTTCCAGAACTATGAACTGTTCTCACACCTCACCGCCGCCGAGAACATCATGCTGGCGCCGATGACGGTATCAGGAATCAACCGTATTGAGGCACGCAAACTGGCGGAAAATCTGCTGGCAAAAGTGCGCATTAATGAACGCGCCGATCACTTTCCCGATGAGCTATCCGGTGGACAACAGCAGCGCGTGGCGATCGCCCGTGCGCTGGCCATGAAGCCGGAGCTGATGCTGTATGACGAACCTACTTCGGCGCTGGATCCTGAAATGATCCGCGAGGTGCTGGATGTGATGGCCGAACTCAGCGCCGAAGGCATGACCAGTATGGTGGTGACCCATGAAATGGGGTTTGCCCGTCGTGCCGCCAACCAAATCCTGTTTATGGAAGAGGGAGAAATTATCGAGCGGGCCAATACCCACGACTTTTTTACCGGCCAGGTCAGCGAGCGCGCGCAGCGTTTTCTCGACCAGATTTTACATTGATAGTGGAGTGGTTATGACGACTTACCAGGTTGACAGCGTACGGATGAAAAAAGATTTAGCCACGCTGGTTGCCATTAATACCGAGAATCCGCCGGGTCAGGAGCGCGAGGCTGCCGAATGTGTGGCGGGCTGGCTGCGCGCGGCCGGTTTTGATCTCTCTTTTAGTGAGTATGCGGCAGGCCGGACCAATGTGATTGCGGTGCTGAAGAATGGACCAGGTCCGTGTTTTGCCTTTAATACTCATCTTGATACCGTGCCTGCCGGGCAGGGCTGGAGCAGCGATCCCTTTACCTTAACGGAGCGTGAGGGGCGTTTATACGGGCGCGGCGCCTGTGACGCGAAAGGCCCGCTGGTGGCGATGGTTGAGGCGCTGCGTCTGCTGGCCTCGCGGCGTGAAAACTGGTCTGGCACCTTAATGGCGGTGTTTACCGCCGATGAAGAGGTGGCCAGTGAGGGCGCGAAGTTTTACGTCAAAGATGCGCCGCCCGCTATTGATTACGCGGTGATCGGTGAGCCAACTTCAAACGCCACCTTTTCCGCGCATAAAGGCAGCCTGCGACCGCGCGTGCGGGTGAAAGGCGTCACCGCGCACTCCGGTACACCGGAGCTGGGTATTAACGCCATTTACCAGGCCGGGCGGCTGCTGGGGTTAATTGAAGATGCACA
The DNA here is from genome assembly GCF_017875465.1 of Winslowiella toletana. NCBI lineage: Bacteria > Pseudomonadati > Pseudomonadota > Gammaproteobacteria > Enterobacterales > Erwiniaceae > Winslowiella > Winslowiella toletana. The sequence continues at coordinate 271,005 of NZ_JAGGMQ010000001.1, read as the reverse complement.
TCATCAGCAGGTGCGCTGCCGCTGCCATGCGCTGGTAGGTAACGCCAGTCTGACCGTCACCCGCATTCAGGGCGGCCATGCTGACAATGTGGTGCCGGACAGTTGTGAACTGCTGCTTGATCGCCGCATGGTGCCCGGCGAAGACGAAGCCGCAGTGAAAGCCGAATTGCAGCAGCTGTTGAACAATGCCTGTCAACAGAGCGGTGTAGAGGCGGAAATCGTTGCCTGGCAGCCAACCACCGGCGGCGCAACGGAAACCGACGCTAGCGAAGCGATCGTACAGCACAGCCTGAACGCCTGTCGCCGCCATGGTCAGCCAGAAGCGGGTCCGTTCGGTTTTCAGGGGGGCTGCGATCTGGTGCATTTTCGCGCTCTGGGGGCAAAAGGCGTGGTCATCGGCCCTGGCTCGCTGGCCATGGCGCATAAACCGGATGAGTTTGTGCCGGTTGAGGAGTTTATTGCCGCGGCGTCTGTTTATCTGGATATCGCCATTGCCATGCTGCAGGAGCCGCAATCGTGAAAGCGCGGTTATGGCGTGGTGATCTGCATTATGCCGGTGTGACCTTGCATACCGCGGCGTCCGGAGCGGTCAATGCGCTGGATACCCTGTGGCTGACGCTGGAAGATCACGGCGTTGAAGGGCTTGGCGAGGTGCGTCTCAATATTCAGTATCTGCATGGTTACAGCGCGCAAAGCGTGCTGAGCAATGTCAGGCAGGCATTAACGCAATGGGACTGGCGCTGCGACGCCATCACGCTGTTGCAGCAGGTCCATGCTGCGGAAAGCGGCTTGCTGGCGCCGACGCGTATGCTGCTGGATATGGCGCTGCACGATTTACTGGCGCGCCGCGAGCAGCAAAGCCTCGCCGCCTGGCTTGGCGCACCGCTGGCTGACGCGCACTACGGCACCAACCAGACACTGTTCTGGGGCAGCGAAACGCAGCTGCTGACGCAGGCGCATCAATATGTTGCCCGCGGATTCACCCAGTTGAAATTGCGTACCGGCGTCGGGGATTTCGCCACTGATATGGCGCGGCTACAGCGGCTGCGGCAGGTGTTTGGCGACCGCATCTCACTGGCCATCGACGTTAATGGTCAGTGGTCGCTGGCGGATGCGCATTATGCCATCACGCAGTTAAAGACGCTGCAGCTGAGCTATATCGAGCAACCTCTTGCCCCGGCAGACGACCAGCAGCTTGCTGAGCTGACGCGCTACGGCATCCCGATCATGCTGGATGAAAGTCTTAACAGCGATGCCGCAATCGCATGGCTTGCCGCGCAGAACGGTGCGATCTGGGGCCATCTGAAACTGGTGAAACTGGGCGGTATTGCCCCCACGCTGGCCGCCGCACGACGTCTGCAGATGGCCAGCGTGCCTTTTATGATCGGTCAGATGAATGAAGGCCATGCGGCGACAGCTGCGGCGCTGCAATTGTGTCGCGTCGTGCAGCCCGCCTTTGCCGAACTGTATGGCGCAGACGGCTTAACCAATGATCCGGTCAGCGGACTGACCTATCGCCACGGGCATATCGCCGTGGCTGACTCTCCCGGCCTGGGCGTGCATTTCGATGCCGCACACGCCATTTTCCTTCAGGAGTTTAGTGATGCAACAACACAATAATGTGATTCAGGGTAGTGAATCTGCTTTTAGCGCCGGGGAGTATAGCCAGCGCATACAGCGTGCCCGCGAGCGCTTAAACGCCGCAGGTGTCGAGGTGATGATCGTTACCGGGCCGGAAAATATCTTCTGGCTGACCGGGCAGCAAACCCCTGGTTATTACACCTTTCAGGCACTGCTGTTGCCGGTGGAAGGCGAGCCGGTGTTTGTTATCCGCCAGCTGGAGTATTTCAACTTTATCGCCAACACCTTTATCTCTGATGCCGCGATTTATCAGGACGGGGATAACCCGGTGGAGTTTCTGGTCGGCAAACTACAGCAGCAGGGCTGGCTGAACAAACGCATTGGTCTGGATAAGCGTGGCTGGTTTTTGCCGGTGGCGGTGTATGAAGCGCTGCAAAGTAAGCTGGGGAATATTGCTGATACCGCAGGGGTGATTGAGCCGCTGCGCGCGGTGAAATCGGCAGCGGAAGTGGAAAAAATTGCCAGCGCGGCGCGTTATGTCGATGCCGGGATGCGTGCCGGTATGGCGGCTATTCGCAGCGGCGCCGATGAAAACGCGCTGGTGTCGGCAATGATGGGTGCGGCGATCGCGGCCGGTTCTGAATATGTCGGCATGGAACCTCTGGTCTCCAGCGGCCCGCGCAGCGGCGTTCCTCATGGCACCTGGCGTCGGCGCGTGATGCAGGATAACGATCCGGTATTTCTGGAAATGGCCGCCGCACACGATCGCTATCATGCAGCACTGATGCGCTCGGCCTGGCTGGGACGTCCACCGGCTGTCGCCATTGAGATGGAAAAAGTGTGTCAGGAAGCGTTGCAGGCCGCGCTGGACGCTATTCGTCCGGGGGCGACCTGTGAAGCGCCGCATCTTGCCTGTCAGCAGGTAATTGATCGCGCCGGATTTACCGACAACTTCAAAAAGCGCACGGGTTACTCGATTGGCGTCTCGTTTGCGCCGGACTGGGGCGAGGGCGGTATTCTCAGCCTGTATAGCGGCGTCACCACCGAACTGCAACCCGGTATGACTTTCCATATTCCCCCGGCCCTGCGCATTTACGGCGAGTTTACCGTAGGCGTCAGTGAAACCGTGGTGGTGACTGAAACGGGCTATCGCCAGCTCGGTAGTCTGGCCCGTCCATTAACTCTGCTGTAAGGAATTGACATGAAAGACATTATTGAATGCCGTGAACGTCTGCGTGGCATTTTTAATATCACCGTGACCCCATTTGATGCTCAGGGCGCCATCGATTATCCCGCGCTGTGTGAAAATATCGAGCGGGTGATTGGACTGGGATATGACGGTATTTTGATTGGCGGCACGTATGGTGAGTTTCCGGTGATGTCGCTGGCTGAACGCCGCGAGCTGTTTATCAAAGTGATGGATGTGGTGCAGGATCGCATCGCGGTGATGCTGTGCAGCGCCAGTTCCGATCCGCGTGACGCGCGGGAACTGACGATGCTGGCCGGGGAGCTGGGCGGCCTGCCAATGGTTACCGCGCCTTTCGTCAGCGAAATCACCGAAAGCCAAATCCTCGACTATTTCAAAGAGATGGCGCCGTTATCGCGCACCGGGATTCTGGTTTATAACGCGCCGGGTATTGGCATTACTCTGTCTCCTGCGCTGCTGGAACAGCTGGCTGATGTGCAGGGTGTGGTTGGCATCAAGCAGGGCGATTTAAACCCGACCGCTATCGATCAGATCGCCAGTCGCTTGCGTGGCCGCCTGCGTCTGTTCTGCGCTTCTGACCTCGCGTTCCTGGGGCCGATGATGGCGGGTTTTGATGGCATCAGCACCACCAATAGCGGCGCGTTACCGGAGTTAATCCTTGGCACTTACCGCGCACTGGAGCGGGGCGATGCGATCACGGCGCGCGATCTGCACCAGCTCTGGTATGACTATCGCGCGCTGGCGCGTCAGCACGGTCAGCCGCAGTTAGTGAAAGCCGCCATGGCGCTACGCGGTTTTAACGGCGGCACAGTACGCGCACCGCTTAAACCGATATCCGGCGAAGCACTGGCCGCGCTGACCAGTGTTATGCAGCAGCTGGCCAGCGATCCCCGTAGCGGCATTAAGCTGACTGGCTGATTGCCGCCTGTAAAAACGCCGTGAACAGCGGGTGAGGGGCATCCGGGCGTGACAGTAATTCCGGATGTCCCTGAACCCCATGCCAGAACGGTAAATCCGGCTGAGAAATCGCCTCAACGATGCCAGCCGTTTCCGCACTGATCTGCACACCGCTGGCGGCCAGCTGGGGTAACAGCGCCGGGTTAAAGTGGTAACGATGGTTGTAGTGCATCCGGCTGAGGTAAGCAGGCAGCAGCGTGGAAGCGAAGGGCAGTACGCCGCAGCGATGGCGGCCATCACTGAAACGAATAAAGCTGTGCAGTGGCGCGCTGGGATCCACTTCAGCCAGCATGGCCTGCTGATAGCCTTCTGACAGATGCACGGCTGCGGTCGCCATGCTTTGCATGCCAAGGCATAAACCGAGGGTGGGCAACCCGCTCTTCAGCGTTGCTGCCGCCAGCTTAATCTGACCGCCGACGGCCGCCATCGACGCGCCGCCCGGTAGCACCACGCCAGCCAGACCCGCCAGCTGATGCAGATCGGCGGGCAGGGTAGCGGCATCGAGAAAGCGTATTTCAATACCGAGGTCCAGGGCGATGGCGGCATGATCCAGAGCGGCTAAGGTCGCGGGACAGGCCTGACGATGATCGGCTTCGCGACCCACCACGCCAAGGGGCAGCGCGCGGTTTTGCCGCGGAGCGGTCGGTTGCAGGGCGTATTCCAGTAACAGCTGCTGCTGATCATGCAACGACAACTTCTCAGCGCTGAACTGACTGTAAAGCCGTGGTCCGGGTAGCGCGGCAATACGCGCTTTTTGCGCGAGCGACACGACTATCACCGCATCCTGTCGCGGAAGCTCCGCAGGATGGGTGACTTCCTGTTGCAGGGTATCACTCTGATACAGACCACTGGTGACACAGTAGCCAGCGGCAATCACATGTTGATAGCTGTCAGGGAAATCGCCGGTAAAGTCCGGGCGCAGGCTCCACAGCGGGAGGTTAAGCTGGTTGGCCCATAAGCTGGCGGTTAAACCAAAGCAAGCCGGAACGGGTGAGTCATCTAGAATGAAAATCGGTAACACGGCATATGTCCTGCTGATGATGGGTGGTTAATTGTATTAATTGAATCATGATATACAAAAGAGGATTTATGAATAATAGTCAAACAGCCCGACGTATGCAGCGAGTCCGCCCTTCACCAACGGCGGCGATTTCAGACCAGGTAAGGGCGCTGGAAGCCGCTGGCAAGGCGGTCATCAATTTAGGCGAAGGGGAGCTGGATTTCGCCACCCCGTCAACCATCAGTTACGCCGGTATTGCCGCGATCGTACAGCAGCAGACCAAATACACGGCGGTTGCCGGTACGGCGGCGCTGAAGTCGGCCATCGCCGCCAAGTTTATCCGCGATAACCATCTGCAATTTCAGCCGGAGCAGATTATCGCCGGCAGCGGTGCCAAACAGCTGATTTTTAATGCACTGCTGGCGACGGTGGATGCCGGACAGCAGGTGATTATTCCGGCACCCTACTGGGTTTCTTATCCGGATATGGTGACGCTGGCGGAAGGTGAACCGGTAATTATCCCCTGTGACGAACAGCATGGCTGGAAACTGCAACCCCGGCAGCTGGCGGCAGCCTTAACCCCGCAGACGCGCTGGCTGATCCTTAACTCACCCGGCAACCCAACCGGGGCGATTTACAGCGCACAGGAACTGCGCGCGCTGGCGGAGGTGTTAGCCGATCATCCGCAGGTATTAATTATGGCGGATGATATTTATGAGCCGCTGCGCTATGACCAGACGCCATTCGCCACTTTTGCTGAGGTTGCGCCGCATCTGGCGCATCGCACCTTAACGGTCAATGGCGTGTCGAAAAGCCACGCCATGACCGGCTGGCGACTTGGCTATGCTGCCGGACCTGGCTGGCTGATTGAAGCCATGCAGATTTTGCAGTCACAAAGTACCTCCAATCCCAGCAGTATTTCTCAGGCGGCGGCAGTTGCCGCACTGAATCAGCCCGCTGATTTTTTAACCGGGTGGATTGAAACGCTGGACCGGCGTCGCCGCACGGTGCTGGCAATGGTTAATGAGGTCGACGGGTTAAGCGCCAGCGCGCCTCAGGGGGCATTTTATCTGTTTGCCAATTGCCAGCAGCTTTTGGGCCAGCGCACGCCACAGGGTGAAAAATTAGTCGACGATAAAGCACTGGCGGCATGGTTGCTGAATAATGCACATGTCGCTGTGTTACAGGGTTCGGCCTTTGGTATGCCCGGCTTTCTGCGTATCGCTTATGCCATTGACGATGCCTTATTGGATTTAGCCTGCAGTCAGTTAAAGGCGGCATTTGCCAGACTTAAGTAGTCATTGCGGAGAGTGGCAAAACGCGATGAAAAATGGCGCGCAAGAGGTCATGATGGCCTGATGGTCACAATCTTGTGAAAGGCCCACCCCGGTGAGCCTTGTTATTTGTGCAGGCTTAAGCATAAAAAATTATTCTCCGCACAGTATGAGCGTGTAACCCATGCCATTTACATTTATCTTAATCATCAGGGATTCAGGTCTTACGGGGAACAGAATGATTAAAACGATTTCTGGCGTGGCGACGGTGCTGATATGTGGCGGCTTACTCAGTTTTACCGCCAGGGCCGCTGAGCAGTGTCCGCTGCACAGTAAAGCAGTTAACGACAGCAACGCGATTATTATGCTGGGCGGCACCGCGAGGGGGCCGCTTAAGCAGGTAGTGGTCGGCGGATTTGGTAAAGATGTCGATCTGCAAAAGCGTCTGCTGGGGCAGTTCGACAATTGTGGCAATCTGCTGATTGCTGACAGCAGTTTCGATAAGAATGAAGGCAATGTGCTGCTGAACATGGAGCAGCATGTGGTGCGCATCCCCGGTGGCTGGCAGGCGGAATATGTGATTTCCGTTAAAGTGAAACAGCAGGAGAAAATGGTGGAGGTCAGTAATAAACAGGGCACCATCAACTACCAGCCGGGCAAAAACGGTAATATCACCAGCTCCACCGATGTGTTTACCCTGATGGGCAAAAAAGGATTTACTGAGACCACCTACAGCCATGACCGGCATTTTCGTTTGCTGAAAAGTGTGGCGCGTAGCTCCGATCATCTGAGCAATGGTGAATATCGCTATCAGTGGAATCGTAAAGGTAATCTGCTTACCACCACCTCGGAGAAGAGCAAAGAGACCTACAGCTACGATAAGCAGGAACGCGAACTGGGACTGCATAGCGTCGCCACCACGGCGGTAAGCACGATTACGACGGTTGATGAGTGTCAGTCCTGGGATGATATCGGCAACTGCACTCTCAGTTATGGTCGTGAAACGGAAGTGTTCGATAACAATACGGTTAAACGTCATATCAGCACCGCCTATCGTTTTGAGTACTGGCCGGCTGCGGCGCAATAGTATGACCAGGTTACTGACTATTTCTGTTATCCGGAGCTGCTGGCTATGACCGCTTCACTGTTATCTTTTTTTATCGCCATTACCATTCTGACCTTAACCCCGGGTTTTGATACCGCGCTGGTGCTGCGTACTTCTGCCGCTAATGGCTGGAAAAAAGCGCTGGTGACTGCGCTGGGCATTAATGCGGGTTGCCTGTTATGGGGCATGGCGGTGGGGTTTGGCCTGGGCGCCCTGTTACTGGCGTCGGAGATGGCTTATAACCTGTTAAAAATATTGGGTGCAGCCTACCTGCTGTGGCTGGGAATCGGTCTGATTTTGCAACCGCGCAATCAATTCTCTGCCGCGGTGGAAACCAGCAGTAAACATCGCGGTTATGGCAGTTTCTTTATTAAAGGTGTGCTGGGTAATCTGCTGAACCCAAAAGTCGGGGTGTTTTACGTCTCGTTTTTGCCGCAGTTTATTCCGGCCGGTGCTTCGGTGCCTTTATGGTGCTGTGGCATGGCGATGGCCCATGTGGTGATTGGCACGCTGTGGAGTTGTGCACTGATTGCCTCAACCCACTATTTTGCCGCCCAGTTACGTAAACCGCTGGTGATGCGTGTGATGGACCGCCTGACTGGTTGTGTATTTATCGGTTTTGCCGCCAGACTGGCGTTATCGAAACGTTAAATTATAAGGGCGGCGAGAACGCCGCCCTTACGGATATATTGATGTAGGGACGGCGTTCTCGCCGCCCGTATCAATGATTTGCAGCGTACGGTTTATGGCTTTCTCGCCACCAGCACTGCACGCAGCGGGGCGGGATAACCTTCCACGGTTTTGCTCGCATCGGCAGGATCGAGGAATTCCGCCAGTGATTCGCTGGTCATCCAGTCGGTGCGACGTTGTTCATCGGTGCTGGTCAGCGAGTAATCGACAATGCGTACATCTTCAAAACCACATTTCTCCAGCCAGTTTTTTAACGCGCCGGTAGAGGGGATAAAGTAAACATTACGCATCTGCGCATAGCGCTCGCCCGGCACCAGCACCGCCTGGTCATCACCCTCGATCACCAGCGTTTCCAGTACTAACTCGCCGCCGCTGACCAGCTGGTTTTTCAGCTGGAACAGATGATCAAGCGGTGAACGGCGGTGATAGAGTACGCCCATCGAAAACACCGTATCAAAGGCTTTTAATTCCGGCAGCTGCTCAATCCCCAGCGGCAGCAGATGCGCGCGCTGATCGTTGCCCAGCAGCTTACGTACCGCTTCAAACTGGCAGAGAAACAGCTGCATCGGATCGATGCCGACTACCAGCTGCGCGCCTGCGCCGAGCATGCGCCACATATGGTAGCCACTGCCACAACCGACATCCAGCACCGTACGACCTGCCAGTGGCGAGATATGCGGCAACACGCGCTGCCATTTCCAGTCGGAGCGCCATTCGGTGTCGATCTCTGTTCCGTAAAGCGAGTAAGGGCCTTTACGCCATGGCATTAAGTTGCGCAGTAAATTATTGATACCGCCGCGCTGGCGCTCACTCAGATTATCGCTGTCAGCGGTGACGCTGTGCAGCAGGTCGAGGCGCTCGGGTTCCAGCAGCGGTAAATACTCCACCGCCCGGTGCCAGTTTTTAAAACTGCCATGCAGATTATCACGCTGCCAGCTGGCAATTTGCGCAGGCAGGGTTTCCAGCCAGGGCGCCAGCGGGCCTTTGGCAATTAACTGATAAAAATTACCAAAGTCGATCATTTATCACTCGCTTTCACAGCAATCAAAGAGCCAAAGTTAAAACACTGGAACCAGAGTTCTGCGTGTTCAAAACCCGCAGTGTGCAGACGCTGCTTATGGGTTTCCACGCTATCAGTAAGCATGACATTTTCCAGCATGCTGCGCTTCTGGCTGATTTCCAGTTCGCTGTAGCCATTAGCGCGTTTAAAGTCGTGATGCATATTAAACAGCAGTTCGCCAACCTGTTGATCGGCAAAGCTGAATTTTTCCGACAGCACCAGTGCGCCGCCCGGCCTCAGCCCCTGATAAATGGTATTCAGCAGCTGCTGGCGCTCTTCCGGCGCCAGAAATTGCAGGGTGAAATTCAGCACCACCATCGAGGCGTTTTCGATATTAATTGTGCGGATATCCGCTTCAATCACCTCTACCGGCGTATCAGCGCGGAAAGCGTCGATATGGCGGCGGCAGCGCTCCACCATTGCCGGTGAATTATCCACGGCAATGATCTGGCAACCAGCGGCCTGAATATTACGGCGCACGGAAAGCGTGGCGGCGCCCAGCGAGCAGCCGAGATCGTAAACCCGGCTGTCGGGTTGCACAAAACGTTCCGCCAGCATGCCTATCATCGAGATGATATTGGAGTAACCTGGCACCGAGCGCTGAATCATATCGGGGAAAACTTCAGCTACGCGCTCATCAAAGGTCCAGTCACCAAGCTTCGAAATTGGCGCGGAGAAAAGCGTATCGCGGTCAGACATAACGGTAAATCCGGTGAATAACGGGAAGGGCACTATTTTGGCAGAAAGCAGCGCAGGCTGCACCTGCTTTGCCAGAATGAGGGGTTAATGCAGCGTCAGGATTAAATCCCAGGGCATAAACAGCAGATTAAAAATCACCATCGCAATCAATGACAGGCCGGTTAACAGCATACCGTTACGTCGCCAGTACATCACGCTGTGGTGCATCCCCCAGAAATGCATGGCGCGGCCAACAAAGAAAAACAGCGCGCTCAGATGCAGCATCCAGATATCGGCGCCATTCATTTCCATCATCACCAGCAGCAACAGGGCCACCGGAATATTTTCCATCGCGTTGCCATGAATCCGCATCGCAATCTGTAATTCGGAGAAACCGCCGTCGCCATGCGCGACGCGATAAGAACGCCGCAGGCGTATCACATCTACTGAAAACTTAATTAAAAACAGTGCCCCAAGCACGACATAAAGCGCGCTGACCATGCTGAACTCCATCGAGGAAAAATTGTTGCTGCGCCTATCATAGCCGGGAAACTGAAGAGTGTCGCCGTTCGGCCACGCAACTGTTTAGTGTTTATTCAGCGCTCCGGTCAGAACAGCTGCGCCTGCTGCGGCCAGTCCGGCGGCGCGCCGATAGCAGGCAACGCCTGTTGCAGATGTGGCCAGAGATACTGGACCAGCGTCAGCACGTCACCGATATCGGGGGTATGGATAAACAGCCACGGCTGGCCCTGCTGCGACCACGCCGGTAGTTTTCGCAGCCAGTCGGCAAAAAACGGCAGGTTGGCCGCCGGATCGTCACCGCCGATAAAACGCACCATCGGATCATTCGCCGTCATCACCGCATGGGCGGGCAGTTTCGGTTTTTTACGTTGCGCTTCAACCAGCGCTGGCGTTCCGGAGGTGGCGGCATGCACCGGGCGGCTGTCCAGCATCACCCGGTTAACGCCACGCTGATGCAGGCCGCGATTCAGCGCCTGCTCGGCTTCACCTTTAGCAAAGAACTGCGGATGGCGCACTTCAACGCCGTACTGAAACGCGCGCGGCAGTTTATCGAGAAACGCCCATAAAACCGGCAGTTCATCAGGGCCAAAAGCGGAGGGCAGCTGCAACCAGTACTGGCCAATCCGTCGCGCCAGCGGATCGAGCGTACGGAAAAATTCTTCTGTCAGATCGTCACAGTGACGCAGAGCGGCTTTGTGGCTGATGGTGGCCGGGAATTTAAAACAGAAACGAAAATGGTCATCGGTCATCGCGTGCCAGCGCTGCACGATTTCCGCTTTTGGCAGGGCGTAGAGGGTGGTATTGCCTTCAACACAGTTAAAATAGCGCGCGTAATCCGCCAGGGTTTCAATTCCCCGCTTTTTCCATTGTGGATGCTGCCATTGTGGTAAGCCGAGCCAAATCATTGTATCCCTCTTCTGTGCATGTGGCGGACATTCCCTGTCCGGCAGCCGCTATAATGCGGCAATAATCTCTGCAGACTGACGAACTTGCGCAATGCGCGGGAAAATCCAGTTCAGGCTACCCTGATGCTGTTCGCTGCTGCCAGCACTGCAGACATCTTCCGCAATCACCAGATTAAAGCCCAGCTCCCAGGCATTACGCGCGGTGGATTCGACGCCAATATTAGTCGAGATACCGGCCAGCACAATGGTATCAATCCCGCGACGGCGTAGCTGCATCTCAAGGTCGGTGCCGTAAAACGCGCCCCACTGGCGTTTCGTCACTTCAATATCACCCGGCTGTACGCCAAGCGCGGCAGGATAAACCCACCAGTTATCTGGCAGCGCTGCACCCGGATTCGCTGCATCCACCGGTTGTTTCGGCGCTTCGGCAAAGTCTTTTGACCAGCCGACGCGCACCAGAATCACCGGGGCATCGACCGCGCGGAACTTCTCCGCCAGCGTGGCGGCACGCGAGACAACCTGATCGGCACTGTGCGGGCCACCGGCAAACGGCAGAATACCTTCCTGTAAATCGATTAATACCAGCGCGGTAGTAGCAGGGTTCAACGTCATTATCGACTCCAAAGTGGCAGGGAAAAGGGAGAGAGTAGCGACAAACTGTTACCAGCGGCGAGGCGAAAGGTGTCGTAACGCAGCGAATTTTGTTACTTTTTGTGATAAACCGGCATCGGGCAGTGACGAATCACGGCAATCTGCTGCGGTTATGCCGCTCAGCACTTATCGCCCTGCCGATTTTACATTATAATGCCTGCCTTTTTCAGGGCAGCGTCTGCTCACTACCTCCGGCGATTGCCCGATGAGGTAATAACAAAAGACGACCTAAAATGCTGCGCGTGCAGCAGCGGTGAAGTTAAAAGGATATCGTTATGCGTACTGAGTATTGCGGACAGATCAATCTGTCTCACGTCGGCCAGCAAGTGACACTGTGTGGTTGGGTCAATCGTCGCCGCGATCTGGGCAGCCTGATCTTTATTGATATGCGCGACCGTGAAGGCATCGTTCAGGTGTTCTTCGATCCAGACCGTCAGGACGCATTTAATCTGGCTTCTGAACTGCGTAACGAATTCTGCATTCAGATTACGGGCACCGTACGTGCGCGTGATGATAAGAACAAAAACAGCGAGATGGCCACCGGTGAAGTGGAGGTTTTTGCCACCGAACTGACCATTATTAACCGCTCTGAGCCACTGCCGCTGGACTCAAATCATGAGAATACCGAAGAAGCGCGTCTGAAATACCGCTATCTGGATCTGCGTCGTCCGGAAATGGCCAGTCGCCTGAAAACGCGCGCCAGAATCTCCAGCTTTGTGCGTCGTTTTATGGATGACAACGGCTTTCTGGATATCGAAACGCCAATGCTGACCAAAGCCACGCCGGAGGGCGCGCGTGACTATCTGGTGCCAAGCCGCGTACATAAAGGCAAGTTTTATGCGCTGCCGCAATCACCACAGCTGTTCAAGCAGCTGCTGATGATGTCCGGCTTCGACCGTTACTATCAGATCGTCAAATGCTTCCGTGATGAAGATCTGCGCGCTGATCGTCAGCCTGAATTTACCCAGATCGATGTTGAAACCTCCTTTATGACCGCGCCTCAGGTGCGTGAAGTGATGGAGCGTCTGGTACGCGAACTGTGGCTGGAAGTGAAAGGTGTTGAGCTGGGCGATTTCCCGACGATGACCTTTGCTGAAGCGATGCGTCGTTACGGCTCGGATAAACCCGATCTGCGTAACCCGATGGAGCTGGTGGATGTCGCCGACCTGCTGAAAAACGTTGAGTTTAAAGTGTTCTCCGGCCCGGCGAATGATGCCAAAGGCCGCGTTGCCGCACTGTGCGTACCGGGCGGCGCTACGCTGAGCCGTAAGCAGATCGATGAGTATGGCAAGTTTATCGAAATTTATGGCGCGAAAGGCCTGGCGTATATCAAGGTCAATGAGCGGGCGAAAGGACTGGAAGGTATTCAGAGCCCGGTAGCAAAATTCCTCGATGCGGATATCGTTGAAGCGATTCTGGCGCGCACTGGCGCGGCTGATGGCGATATGATCTTCTTTGGCGCTGACAGCGGTAAAGTGGTTGCCGATGCGCTGGGCGCACTGCGTCTGAAGCTGGGTCGCGACCTGAATATCACCAGCGATGCCGCATGGGCGCCGTTATGGGTGGTGGACTTCCCGATGTTCGAAGAAGATGGCGAAGGTGGCCTCAGCGCCATGCACCATCCGTTCACCGCACCAAAAGAGATGACGCCGGAACAGCTTAAATCGGTGCCGGAAACCGCGATTGCCAACGCTTACGATATGGTGATCAACGGTTACGAAGTAGGCGGTGGTTCAGTGCGTATCCACCAGGGGCAGATGCAGCAAACCGTATTCAGCATCCTCGGTATTACCGAAGTGGAACAGCGTGAGAAGTTTGGCTTCCTGCTGGATGCGCTGAAATACGGTACGCCGCCACATGCGGGCCTCGCCTTTGGTCTGGATCGACTGGTGATGCTGCTGACCGGCACCGACAATATTCGTGATGTGATTGCCTTCCCGAAAACCACCGCAGCAGCCGATCTGATGACTGATGCACCAAGTTTCGCCAATCCGGCTTCGCTGGGCGAGCTGGCGATTCAGGTGGTGAAGAAGGACAAGCCACAGAGTTTAGAGAACGAATAGTATGGGCTATAAGCGGCCCGTCTCGGTGTTAGTGGTGATCTTCGCCCGTGACACCCGGCGGGTGCTGATGCTGCAGCGTCGCGACGACCCTGAGTTCTGGCAGTCGGTCACCGGCAGTGTGGAAGCCGGAGAAACGCCGCCGGAAACTGCCCGGCGTGAAGTGCAGGAAGAGGTCGCAATTGATATCAACGCTGAGCAGCTCACAGTTGTCGACTGCCAGCGTCAGATAGAATTTGAAATCTTCAGTCACTTTCGTCATCGCTATGCGCCAGGTGTGACGCATAATCAGGAACACTGGTTTACCCTGGCCTTGCCGACGGAACGCGCCGTGGCGATTAGCGAGCATCTGGCGTATCAATGGCTTGATGCCGCCGCCGCCGCGCAGCTGACTAAGTCCTGGAGTAATCGCCAGGCGATAGAAGAATTTGTAATGTAAGTTTTGTTTCGAGGAGACATGCAATAATGGCAGGCCATAGTAAATGGGCTAATACCAAACATCGCAAAGCGGCACAGGATGCCAAACGCGGTAAAATCTTCACCAAAATCATTCGTGAGCTGGTGACGGCGGCGAAACTGGGCGGTGGCGATGCGGACTCTAACCCGCGTTTGCGTGCGGCAATGGATAAAGCGCTGTCGAACAATATGACGCGTGACACCATGAACCGTGCGATTGCCCGTGGTGTTGGCGGCGAAGACGACAGCAATATGGAAACCATTATCTACGAAGGTTACGGTCCTGGCGGCACTGCCGTGATGATCGAGTGCCTGAGCGATAACCGTAACCGTACTGTGGGTGAAGTGCGTCACGCGTTCACCAAAACCGGTGGCAACCTCGGTACTGATGGTTCCGTGGCCTACCTGTTTACCAAAAAAGGGGTGATCACCTTCGCACCCGGTCTGGATGAAGATACGGTGATGGATGCCGCGCTGGAAGCCGGTGCTGACGATATCGTCACCTATGATGACGGCGCCATCGACGTCTTTACCGCATGGGAATCCCTCGGTGCGGTGAAAGCGGCGCTGGAAGCGGCGGGTCTGACGGCGGATTCTGCGGAAGTGACGATGATCCCATCGACCAAAGCAGATATGGATGAAGAGACTGCGCCAAAACTGCTGCGTCTGATTGATATGCTGGAAGATTGTGACGATGTGCAGGAAGTTTACCATAACGGTGAAATTTCCGATGAGGTGGCGGCTACGCTGTAATGGCGTTACCCTGCAGGCAACAGCACACCACCGGAGACGCGTGATGGCAATTATTTTGGGCATTGACCCTGGCTCACGCGTAACCGGCTACGGTGTGATTCGTCAGGTTGGGCGGCAGCTCACCTACCTCGGCAGCGGCTGTATTCGTACCGGCGTGCCGGATCTACCGACGCGGCTGAAACTGATTTATGCTGGCGTCAGTGAAATCATTACCCAGTTTCAGCCGGAGTTTTTTGCCATCGAACAGGTGTTTATGGCGAAGAACGCCGATTCAGCGCTGAAGCTGGGGCAGGCGCGTGGTGCGGCGATTGTCGCGGCGGTCAATCAGGATTTACCGGTATTTGAGTACGCAGCGCGTCAGGTTAAACAGACGGTGGTGGGTATCGGCAGCGCCGAAAAGAGCCAGGTTCAGCATATGGTGCGAACCCTGCTGAAACTGGCGGCCAATCCCCAGTCGGATGCCGCCGATGCGCTGGCGATAGCGATTACCCATTGCCACGTCAGTCAGAACGCTAACCGGCTCAGCGAAACCCGATTGCAGCTGACGCGCGGGCGTCTGCGTCCTTAACAGGCTGGATATTCATCCAGCCTTTTTTATGTTATAAACAGCACATTCCCTCATTATCCAAAGGAAGCTTAACGTGATAGGTCGTCTGAGAGGCATTATTCTTGAGAAACAGCCACCGCAGGTATTAATTGAAGCCAATGGCGTGGGTTACGAAGTGCATATGCCGATGACCTGTTTTTATGAGCTGCCTGAACTGAATCACGAAGCGATTATCTTCACTCAGTTTGTGGTGCGTGAAGATGCGCAGCTGCTGTTCGGTTTTAACAGCAAGCAGGAGCGCGCGCTGTTTCGCGAACTGATTAAAGTGAACGGCGTCGGACCAAAACTGGCGCTGGCGATCCTCTCCGGCATGTCGGCGCAGCAGTTTGTCACCGCAGTGGAGCGGGAAGAGATCGCCGCACTGGTGAAACTGCCGGGTGTTGGCAAGAAAACCGCTGAGCGTCTGGTGGTGGAGATGAAAGATCGCTTTAAAGGAATGCATGGCGATCTGTTTGCCACCGATTCAACCTTTGCGCTGACCAGTGAAAGTCCGGCACCAGCCGCCAATGATGCTGAAGGTGAGGCCGTTTCCGCGCTGGTGGCGCTGGGTTATAAACCGCAGGAAGCCAGCCGGATGATCAGCAAAGTGGGTCGTGCCGGTGCGGATTGCGAAACCCTGATCCGTGAAGCCCTGCGCGCAGCTATTTGAGGTAATGCATGATTGAAGCCGATCGCCTTATATCGCCGGGTATTATCTCTGAAGACGAGGTAATTGACCGTGCGATACGTCCTAAGCTGCTGGCGGAATATGTCGGTCAGCAGCCGGTGCGTGAGCAGATGGAAATCTTTATCGAAGCGGCGAAAATGCGCGGTGAAGCACTCGATCATCTGCTGATTTTTGGCCCGCCGGGGTTAGGTAAAACCACGCTGGCCAATATTGTCGCTAACGAGATGGGCGTCAATCTGCGTACCACGTCCGGTCCGGTGCTGGAGAAAGCCGGGGATCTGGCGGCAATGCTGACCAACCTCGAACCGCATGACGTGCTGTTTATCGATGAGATTCACCGTCTGTCACCGGTGGTCGAGGAAGTGCTCTATCCGGCGATGGAAGATTATCAGCTGGATATTATGATTGGCGAAGGTCCGGCCGCGCGTTCGATTAAACTCGACTTGCCGCCGTTTACCCTGATCGGCGCTACTACCCGTGCAGGCTCGTTAACCTCACCGCTGCGGGATCGCTTTGGTATCGTGCAGCGCCTGGAGTTCTATCGCGTTGAAGATCTACAGTATATCGTTGGCCGCAGCGCCGCGGTGCTGGGACTGGAACTGAGCGAAGAGGGCGCGCTGGAAATTGCGCGTCGCGCCCGTGGCACGCCGCGTATCGCTAACCGCCTGCTACGCCGGGTGCGTGACTTCTCAGAAGTGCGCGCCAACGGCGAGCTGAGTGGCAATGTAGCGTCGAAAGCGCTGGATATGCTGAATGTCGATACCCAGGGCTTTGACTATATGGACCGCAAACTGCTGCTGGCGATTATTGATAAGTTTACCGGTGGCCCGGTGGGGCTGGATAACCTGGCGGCGGCGATTGGTGAAGAGCGCGAAACCATAGAAGATGTGCTGGAGCCGTATCTGATCCAGCAGGGCTTTATTCAGCGTACTCCGCGTGGACGTATCGCCACTCAGCACGCCTATAAACACTTCGGCATTACCCGCGAATTCTGATATTTCCTTCCCCCACCATGTGGGGGAAGGCGATATTTAAACCGCGGGCTTTTTCACCATACTGATCACAAACATCAGTGCAGCGCTCAGCACCACTGATGGTCCCGCAGGCGTATCGTAAAACGCCGAGAAGGTCAGCCCGCCGGTTACCGCCAGCACGCCAATCGCTACCGCCACTGCCGCCATCTGTTCCGGTGAACGGGCAAAGCGCCGCGCGGTGGCCGCCGGAATAATCAGCAGTGAGGTAATAATCAGCGCACCGACAAACTTCATCGATACGCCAATCGTCAGGGCGGTTACCAGCATCAGCAGCAGTTTGGTGCGCTGAATATTGACGCCATCCACCTGCGCCATCTCCGGGCTGATAGTAATCGACAGCAGCGCCCGCCACTGCCAGCCAAGAATCGCCAGCACCAGCGTGACGCCGAGCGCAATGGCGATTAGATCAACCGGCGTTACCGACAGTAGATCGCCAAACAGATAGGCCATTAAGTCGACGCGCACGTTCGACATCAGACTGACCACCACCAGACCGAGCGACAGGGCGCTGTGCGCCATAATCCCCAGCAGGGTGTCGATCGCCAGATGCGGACGACGCTCCAGCCATACCAGACCAAATGACAGCAGCAGCGTGACCGCAATCACCGCGTAAAACGGGTTGATATTAAGCAGCAGGCCAAAGGCGACGCCAAGCAACGAAGCATGCGCCAGCGTATCGCCAAAATAGGACATACGACGCCAGACTACAAACGAGCCAAGCGGACCGGCGGCAAGGGCCAGCATCACGCCGCCCAGCCAGCCAGGCAGTAACAATTCAATCATGACGGACCCTGTCCCCGGCGCAAAATAATACGTCCCTGCAAATCGTGACGATGATTATGATGATGGCGATAAATCGCCAGTTGCTCGGCACCACGCGGGCCAAACATCGAAATAAACTCCGGATGGGTAGATACCACTTCCGGGGTGCCGGAGCAGCAGATATGCTGGTTAAGACACAGCACTTCATCGGTTTTCGCCATCACCAGATGCAGGTCATGGGAAACCATCAGCACACCGCAGTTCAGCTCACGACGCAGCTGATCGATCAAATCATACAGCGCGACCTGGCCATTGACGTCGACACCCTGCGTCGGTTCATCCAGCACCAGCAGCTGCGGATTATTCAGCAGCGCACGCGCCAGCAGCACCCGTTGCGTTTCACCGCCAGAGAGTTTTTGCAGCGGATATTCCAGCAGATGCCCGGCCTGCACGCGTTTCAGCGCAGGCAGAATATCGGCGCGCTTCACGCCGGGACGCAGGCGCATAAAGCGATCGACCGTCAGCGGCAGGGTGGAGTCGAGATGCAGTTTTTGCGGCACATAGCCAATACGCAAACCGGCAGGGCGATCGAGTTTACCGGCGCTGGGGGCAATTAAGCCGAGCACCACGCGCACCAGCGTCGATTTTCCGGCGCCATTGGGGCCAAGCAGCGTAAGAATGCGTCCGGGTTCCAGTTTTAATGAAACATCAGACAGCACGCGGCGTTGACCAAAGGACACCGAGATGTTTTCCAGAGTGATAAGTGAGGGCATCATCAATTACAGGTTGCAGAAGATATCGAATGTTATAATATCACACTCCATCAGCTAATCACGATGGATTGACGCATTATGTTACATAATAAAAAACGTTTATTTTCAGCCCTTGCGGCGCTGGGATTCACCGCTTCGCTTGCTGCGCCTGCCTCGGCGGCGGTGGTGGCCTCAATTAAACCCCTCGGTTTTATCGCCGCAGCGATTGCCGACGGTGTCACCCCGGTTGAGGTTATGCTTCCTGATGGTGCGTCAGAGCATGACTACGCCTTGCGCCCATCTGACGTTAAACGCTTGCAGAGCGCGGATCTGGTGGTGTGGATTGGCCCTGAAATGGAAGCTTTTTTAACCAAGCCAGCGGCCGGATTAGCGCCGCAGAAAAACCTCGAACTGGCTGAATTACCGCGAGTAAAACCCCTGCTGATTCGCGGTGGCGAAGAGGATGAGCACCATGATGAGGGTCATTCTGAGCCTGGAGAAGAGGGGCATGACCACCACCACCACGGTGAGTACAATATGCACTTATGGTTATCCCCAGAGATAGCAAGGCAATCGGCGGTTGCAATCCATGAAAAATTATTGGAACTTATGCCGCAAAGCAAAGACAAACTAGACGCTAACCTCCAGCAATTCGAAGTTAGCCTGGCGAAGTCTGACCAGCAGATTAGTGCCGAGCTTGCGCCGGTAAAAGGGAAGGGATATTTCGTTTTTCATGATGCTTACACATACTTTGAAAAACACTACGGGTTGTCGCCTGCCGGGCATTTTACCGTAAATCCTGAGATCCAACCGGGCGCCCAGCGCTTACATCAAATTCGAACACAGTTGGTTGAGCAGAAAGCCGTATGCGTTTTCGCTGAACCACAATTCAGGCCGGCCGTCATCGATGCCGTTGCCCGCGGAACCTCTGTGCGAAAAGGCACCTTAGATCCGCTGGGAATGGGTATCAGCTTAACAAAAGACAGCTATGTGAAATTCCTCTCACAGTTGTCGAGCCAGTATGTGAGCTGCCTGAAAGGAGCATAGAGGAATAGTAAAAAGTGCAGCAGATAGCCCGCTCTGTCGCCATGGCGTTCAACAACTTACCGCGTCCCCATCGAGTTATGCTGGGGTCGCTGACTGTCGTAACCCTGGCCGTCGCTGTATGGCGGCCATACGTTTATCACCCTGTTGATAGCGAAAACCCGATCGTTAAACATATCGAGCTGGATAAAAACGAGCTGCGTACCTTGCTGCCGGAAGCCAGTGAACCTATCGATCAGCCAACCCCTGCACCGGAAGAAGATATCCCGAAAGATGAAATCGATGAGGATGTGCCAAATGAAGCCGGCACTCACGATTACACGGTATCGACCGGTGACACCTTAAGCAGCATCCTTAATCAGTACGGCATTGAGATGGCTGATATCAATCAGCTGGCGAAAGCCGATAAGGATCTGACTAATCTGAAAATCGGTCAGCAAATTTCCTGGACTTTAACCGATGACGGCCAGTTACAGCGTCTGACCTGGGAAATGTCGCGCCGTGAAACCCGCACCTACGATCGCTCCGGCAACGGTTTTAAAGCTTCCAGCGAAATGCAGAAGGGTGAATGGCAGAACAACGTATTGCGCGGTGAGCTGAGTGGCAGCTTTGCCGCCAGCGCGCAGCGCGCCGGACTGACCAGCGGTGAAACCAGCGCGGTGATTAAAGCGCTGCAATGGCAGATGGACTTCCGCAAACTGCGTAAAGGCGATCAGTTCTCGGTACTGATGTCACGCGAAATGATGGATGGCAAAAGTGAGCAGAGCCAGCTGTTAGGCGTCCGTCTGCGCACCGGCGGCAAAGATTACTATGCGATTCGCGCCGAAGACGGCAAGTTTTACGATCGCAGCGGTTCCGGTCTGGCGCGCGGTTTTATGCGTTTCCCGACGGTGAAACAGTATCGTGTATCCTCCAACTTTAATCCGCGCCGCCTGAATCCGGTTACCGGACGTATTGCGCCGCATAAAGGCGTCGACTTCGCCATTCCGGTCGGTACGCCAGTGCTGGCCGTGGGTGACGGTGAAGTGGTGGTCGCCAAACGCAGCGGCGGCGCGGGTAACTATGTGGCGATTCGTCATGGTCGTCAGTATATGACCCGCTATATGCACCTGAAAAAACTGCTGGTCAAACCTGGCGAGAAGGTGAAGCGTGGCGATCGTATCGCGTTGTCCGGCAATACCGGCCGCTCAACCGGTCCGCATCTGCATTATGAAATCTGGATTAACAATCAGGCAGTGAATCCGTTAAACGCCAAACTGCCGCGTTCTGAAGGGCTGACAGGTAGCGATCGCAAAGATTATCTGGCGCAGGTCAGAGAGGTTACTCCGCAGCTCAGCTTCAACTGATATTCGCGTGATTACCAATAAAAACCGGCCTGTTACAGGGGCGGTTTTTTCGTCTTAACTGAGATAAAATAAGTGGTGGAGTCATTGTCAGCGCTTCAGTCAAAGGAAGGTTGACCGAACACTGTAGGGTAAGGTGCTAATGGAAAATAGCATGCATAAGAAAATGGAATTCAGACCTGTATTTCAATACCGCTTTCTGCAGC
Source organism: Winslowiella toletana (assembly GCF_017875465.1). Lineage (NCBI taxonomy): Bacteria > Pseudomonadati > Pseudomonadota > Gammaproteobacteria > Enterobacterales > Erwiniaceae > Winslowiella > Winslowiella toletana. The sequence goes on along the minus strand of NZ_JAGGMQ010000001.1, from coordinate 249,691 downwards.
CGAAATACTGGGGAACATGGTTAGCGCTGGGCGCCTGTTGCGGTATCGCACTGATGCCTGTCACGCTTCGTGACCCATTACTCGGTGCACTGGGCCGCACCGTCGGTAAATTTGCCCGTCGGGCGCGGCGGCGCGCGCGCATCAACCTCTATTACTGTATGCCAGAGCTAACAGAAACGCAGCGTGAAGACATTATCGACCAGATGTTTGCCGTTGCGCCGCAGTCAATGGCGGTCGTGGCCGAGCTGGCGCTACGTCAGCCGGAAAAATTGCGTAAGCGTGTGGTCTGGCATGGCCGCGAAATTATCGATGAGTTGCGCGCCAGCAAGCAGAACGTGATTTTTCTGGTGCCTCACGGCTGGGCAATTGATATCGCGGCTATGCTGATAACCGCTGAAGGAGTGCAAGGCGTCGGTCTGATCCAGCATCAGCGTAATCAGCTGGTGGATTATATCTGGAACAAAGTGCGTTGCTGCTATGGCGCCCGCGTGTTTTCGCGTAATAACGGGATTAAGCCGTTTATCGATTCCGTTCGTAACGGCAGCTGGGGCTACTATCTGCCTGATGAAGATCACGGGGCTGAGCAGAGTGAGTTTGTCGGGTTTTTTGGCACTTATAAAGCGACGTTACCGGCAGCTGCCCGTCTGATGAAAGTGTGTCGCGCCAGAGTCGTGCCGCTGTTTCCGACCTATGACAGTAAGCGTCATCAGGTGCATATGCATATTCGTCCACCGATGGACGATCTGCAGAACGCTGATGCTGTTACCCAGGCACGCCGGATGAATGAGGAGATTGAGAACCTTGTCAGGCCGCACCCTGAACAATATACCTGGATTCTGAAAGTGTTAAAAACGCGTAAGCCGGGGGAGGCAGAGCCTTACCTGCGCGAGGATTTGTATCCTGAGTAGCGGCTATTTCGCTGACCACAAGCCTCTGTTGTTGCCCGGAAAACCGACGAAAAGCCCGTCGGTTTTTTAACAGCCTTGCTTAATGATTGAAAATTAATTAATTAGCACTATCATTACCCCGTTATGGTTGAGGGTAGTGCATGGAAAACAGTAAAAAAAGTAATAGTGAATTTATTCCCGTCTTTCAAAAGGCTTTCCTTAAACCGAAATTCTGGGGCGCCTGGCTGGCAATTGGCGCCTGTGCAGGTATCGCGCTGCTACCGGCGAGCGTGCGAGATCCCATGCTGGGCGCACTTGGGCGCACTGCCGGTAAGTTTGCCCGTAGCGCGCGGCGCAGGGCGCAGATCAATCTCTTCTACTGTATGCCTGAGCTGTCTGAAGCACAGCGTGAAGCAATTATCGATGAGATGTTTGCTGTCGCGCCGCAGTCAATGGCGATGGTGGCTGAGCTGGCGTTACGTAAGCCGGAAAAGATGCGTGATCGCATTGTCTGGCACGGCCGCGAAATTATGGATGAGCTGCGCGACACTGAGCAGAATGTGATTTTCCTCGTGCCGCACGGCTGGGCTATTGATATTCCGGCGATGCTGATGGCGTCTGAAGGGCTGAAAATTGCCGGTATGTTCCATCATCAGCGTAATGAGCTGGTGGATTATGTGTGGAACGCAGTGCGCCGTCGCTACGGTGGTCGCCTGCATGCGCGTGATGACGGGATTAAACCGTTTATCAGTTCGGTGCGGCAGGGTTACTGGGGCTACTATCTGCCTGATGAAGATCACGGTCCTGAGCAGAGCGAATTTGTCGATTTCTTTGGCACCTATAAAGCCACCTTACCGGCAATTGGTCGTCTGATGAAGGTATGTCGCGCCAAAGTGGTGCCGCTGTTCCCGACTTATGACAATAAGACCCATCAGCTGCATATGCATATTCGTCCGCCGATGGACGATCTGCTCGATGCTGATGATGTCACGCTGGCGCGGCGGATGAACGAAGAGGTGGAAATTTTTGTGCGGCCTAATCCGGAGCAATACGCCTGGATTCTGAAGCTGCTGAAAACGCGCAAAGAGGGAGAGCCAGAACCTTATCAGCGCGACGAGCTGTATCCGAAGAAATAATATGAACTGGCAGCGACAACGCCATTTGAACGGGAGCCGATAACGGCTCCCGTACGGCGTTCCTGATACTCTGTAGTAGGGACGGCGTTATCGCCGCCCGCTATGGTTGAATCGCTTTAATCGCCGTACGACGTTTCCGCTCGCGCAAAAAGCCCCGCACCAGCACCAGCCAGAGAATGCCACAAACCGTATTGACCAGGCTAAACAGCAGATTGCCGCCCGCAAAATACGCATATTTGGCCGCCTCAATGCCAACCGCAAATACCGCAATACTGAACATCCCGACCATTGCCGCCACGCTGCCTTTGCCTGCCTCGCTGGCGAACATCGTCAGACGGTACAGTCCGGCATTGACCAGCCCGGCGCCAAAGGCGTAGAAGCTCAGTCCGGCAATCAGCCACCAGTAGTTATGGTTATCCACCAGCGTACTGATCAGCGCCACCAGCAGACCGAGCATAATTGGCCAGGCGCCGAGACGCAGTGGCTGTTCAATCGGCAGACGTCCCGCCAGTTTACCGAGTGTCAGATTGCCGACCACCATCGCGAGGAAAATCGGCAGCTGCAACAGGGCATAGGTCATCCGCGTTAAACCGGCGTCATGGATCAGTATCACCGGCGACAACGCAACCCACGCCAGCATCGGGGTGATCACCAGACCAATCGCCAGTGAACCGCTCATCACCTGACGATCTTTTACCAGCGCCAGATAGCCACTGCCCATTGATTTAAGCGAGATGGAATGGTTTCGATCACCCGCGGTTTCCGGCATGGTGCGCCACAGGCCAATAAAGGCGAGGGCGCTGACCACGGCAAACAGATAGAACATATTGCGCCAGCCGCTAAAGCCAAGGAAGGCGGCGCCCGCCACCGGACCGAGGATCGGCGCCAGCAACGCAACGTTGGCCATCAGGGCAGCAATGCGTACGCTCAGTGTCTCATCAAAGGCCTCCTGCACTGCAGCATAGCCAACGGCGCCGATAAAGCAGAGGCTGATGCCCTGCAAAAAGCGCAGCGCGATAAACTGCTCAATACTGCTCACCCAGTGCATCACCACGCAACAGAGGGCAAAGAAGGCGACGCCGACCAGCATCACCGGGCGGCGGCCATATTTATCCGACAGCGGTCCCAGCAGCCACTGCAATACAATGCCGCCGATCAGATAGCCGGTCAGCGAAGCAGACACCCACTCCGGTCCGACGCGAAATTCTTCGGTAACCAGCAACATACCCGGCTGGATCATATCGTGGGCGATATAGGTCGCGAACTCGAACAGCACCAGTGAGAGGGGAAAAATCAGGTGACGTAAAGTAAGATTCGACACCGGGGTATACGACGACGCCATCCAGGCTCCTTGTTTCCAGTAACGTAAAACGCGATCGCCAGTGCGATCGCGTTCAGAGTAAAACAGAATAACGACGGTTTGATGAACTATCGTCTGTCAGCAAATGCCGCAATAGGGTTAATTAAGGTACCGGCAAACTTCAGGTTCTCCGCCGGATCCGACAGGTTAATCATCTGCTGGTTATTGGCCAGTTGCAGACGATTGAGACATGAACGCTGGAATTCCGGCATAAACAGGTCATAACGGGCAAACTTGCTGTTCAGCTGCGGATGCGCCTGCTGATACTCCTTAACGCAATCCGCCACGCAGCGCCAGAACACCTCTTGCGGCAGGGTATTATCCTGGGCCAGAATAGCGCTGATAAAGCGGAAAATACAGTCGAACACATCGGTGAACACCGAGAGTAGTTTCAGGTGTTCCGGCACATCTACCGCCAGGCGCTGTGCTTTCTCTGGCAGTACCGCATCCGGGTTCAGCACCGCGATCTCCTCACCAATATCTTTCATATAGGCGCTGACCGGCAGGTTATTCTCCAGCAGTAAAATCAGGTTCTCACCGTGCGGCATAAACACCAGATCGTGCTGATAGAAGCAGTGTAGCAGCGGACTTAAATAGCAGCGCAGATAAGCGGTTACCCAACTTTCGGCACTGACACCGGAATCGGCAATCAGCGCAGGCAGCAGCGGCTGGTGCTGATGATCGACATGCAGTAGTGACGCCATGGTCATCAGGCGCTGATTCGGTTGCAGACTGACGACCGGGTTATCACGCCATAACGCCGCAAACATCTTCTTATAGGCGGAGTCTCCGCTGATCGCCTGCTCATAATAGCGGTTGTGATAGCCGATAGCCGCCACTTCGCGCAGGATGCGGAAATCACACTTCTGCAGCCAGCTGTCATTCTTCACCAGACCTTCCAGCCACTGATTTACTGCTGGTGTGGTGGCCATATAGTAAGGCGACAGGCCGCGCATAAAGCCCATATTCAGTACCGACAAGGCGGTTTTGACATAGCGCTTATCTGGCTGGCTGCGGTTAAAGAAGGTACGGATGGACTGCTGCGCCTGATACTGGTCGTCGCCGGTGCCAAGATAAACAATATCGCGTGCGGCAATATCCGGCGCAAATACCGTTAACAGCTTATTCTGCCACTGCCATGGATGCACCGGCATAAACAGATAGTCAGCGCGCGCCACCCCCAGCTTATCCAGATGCGCATTAAATTCAGCCACTGTCGCGTCACCCAGTTCGTCACGCATCACCTGCTCATAACTCAGCTGATCAATACTGGAGAAGTGCGCGTTGCGCTGATGCACCGCCACCCACACCAGATTGATTGGTGTCGCGGCTTCCGGCGCATAAGCCAGATAATCGCGCGCATCAAAACCGATACGACCATTGTTGGCGACAAAGCAGGGATGGCCTTCCGTCATCGCCGCTTCCACCGTCTGGAAATCGGCGCGGGTCAGCGCGGCGCTGTCCGGCACATTGTTCTGCAGTTTAAATACGCTGCTGCACAGGGTGCTGGTGATCTCTTCCATATAGGTCGCCAGCATAGTGGCCGGAATACCGATCTGCTGGTTAAACTCGACGATAAAGCTTAGCGCATCCAGCTTTTGCGGTTCGCCATTCTGATGCTTACGCAGCGACTCAGCATCGACCGCCCAGTGATCCAGCGCCAGACGCACGGCGCTGAAGCGGTATTCCGCTTCACTGCCGGGCACCGCCAGGCTGTAACTGTCCCATTTATCACCGGTGGCCAGTTTTTTTGGTTCAATCAGCATTTCATGAGCGAATTCAGAAATCGCTTTACGGATCAGCATGCGGTTGGCCTGTGCCCAGTGGTCGCTGGCAAGATGGCTACCGTTCAGAAGCGTTGAGGTATTGGTCATATTCAGGGTTTCCTGCAATAAAGCTTTTTGATAATCGTCTCGCTGGCAGAAAGCCAGCCAGGCGGTCTTGTGTCCCATATCGATAGTGCGCTGATAACGAAAGCCTGCGCGCTTATTCAGCGGATGAATCTTGTGATTGCGCACGTCCGGCTCCACCACCACCCGCGCCACCTGCGGCAGGCTGAACATGTAATCCATTACCGTACTGAACACCTGCCAGCTAAACTGGCGAATCGGTTTTTCCGCCGGGGCGATCAGGATATGCATACCGTAATCGTCGTCGCGAGCCGGATAGAATTCGCCTATCTGATCCTGCTGCGCCTGATAGAACTCCATCAGGAATACCGGCTGCTGGTTGCAACAACCGATAAGCGCCGCATTAGGGTTATCACGCGTCAGATTGCGGTAGAAACTGGCGACCGTATCGAACGAATCGTCCTGCATGCCCCAGAAGCGGGCATAATCCTGGGTCACCCAGCGATAAACCAGCCCGGCATCCTCGGGCTGCATCGGGCGCAAGGTGAACTCACCGGCGCTGCGCGCGCAGCTGTAGAGGGCATCAGCGCTCATTTTTCACCTCCGACTGCGCCGGGAAGGTCTGGAAAGCAATCTGTCGTTCCACCGGATAGACTTCGCGCCCGACCAGCTCGCGGATCAGCACTGAGTTGCGATAACAGGCCATCCCCAGGTCCGGGGTGACAAAGCCATGGGTATGCAGCTCCGCGTTCTGCACAAAGATCTGGTTATGCTGATCGATGCTGTAGTTGCGCTGTACGTCATATCGGCCTTTATCATCCCAGCGCAGGCGGTCAGCAATGCCTTCGACAAACATCGGTGGCTGATACTGATAACCGGTCGCCATAACCACTCCTTCACTGCGGCGGGTATAGTGCTGGCCCTGCTCCTGCTGATGCAGCGACAGTTCAAATTCACCCTCTGGCAGCCAGCGCATATCGGTCAGTTCGGAATGGGTAAACAGATTAACGTTCAGATCGCCATCCAGCTGTTTAACATACAGCAGGTCGTAGATGTCATTTATCAGACTGCCGTTAATCCCTTTATACAGATTCTTATGTCTGGTATTCAGCTCATCACGCTTGCTGGCGGGCAGCGCGTGAAAGTAGTCAATCCACTCCGGCGAGGTCATCTCCAGCGTCAGCTTGGTGTACTCCAGCGGATAGAAGCGTGGGGCGCGCGTCACCCAGTTAAGCTGATAGTTATGATGGTCAATATCGCCCAGCAGATCGTAGAAAATCTCGGCCGCACTCTGGCCGCTGCCGAGTACGGTAATCGAGTTTTTCTGCTGCAATGCCGGCTTATCCGCCAGATAGTGGCTGGAGTGGGTCAGGCGCTGACGATGCTGACGGCTGCACGGCGGCATCCACGCGGATGGCCCGGTGCCAAGCACCAGTTTGCGCGCCAGCCAGCTCTGCGTCTCACCGGTCACCGTGGAACTGCTGCGTACCCGGTAGCACTGCAGGGCGTCGTCATAGCTGACATACTCCACGCGGGTATTCCAGTGCAGATTACTCAGCTGCGCACTGGCCCACTGGCAATACTGGTTGTACTCCTTGCGCATCAGAAAGAAGTCTTCGCGGATATAAAAACGATACAGTTTGCCGGTCTGCTTCATATAATTGAGCAGACTGAAGCGGCTGGTGGGATCGGCAAGCGTCACCAGATCAGCCATAAACGGCGTTTGCAGATGGGCGCTCTCCAGCATCATGCCGGTATGCCAGTCAAAGCCTGGATTCTGGTCGAGAAAGACGCCGTTAAGCTCGTCAATCGGATCGGTCAGACAAGCCAGACTAAGGTTAAACGGGCCGACGCCGATGGCGATAAAATCATAAACAGGACTATTCATCGTTATGCTCTCACTGGTTAGCGGCGTTGACATTCTGACTTCGCGCCAGTTCACGGCCGTAATGGACGATCAGGGCGATAATGTCTTCCAGATCGGCGCTGGTCGCCGCCGGGTTTAGCAGGGTGAATTTCAGATACTGACGGCCATCCACTTTGGTGCCGGCAATCACCGCATTGCCTGAGCGGAACAGCGATTTGCGGATCTGCGCATTGACTTCATCGACAGCAGCGTCACTCATGCCGGGGCGCGGGATATAGCGGAAAATCTGGGTGGTCAGTTCTGGCTGATGCAATACTTCAATCGCCGGATGGGCCGCCAGCAGCTGATGAGCGTGTCGCGTCAGCGCCAGCAGGCTGTCAAAGGCATTGCCCAGCGCTTCCGGACCCATAATGCGCAGCGTCATCCACATCTTCAGCGCGTCAAAACGGCGGGTGGTCTGAATACTTTTGCTCACCAGATTTGGCGTGCCTTCCTGCTGCGCGCTCAGCGGATTAAGGTAATCCGCATGCACCGTGACATGGCTGAGATGCTGGCGGTCACGCACAAAGAACGCGCCGCAACTGACGGTCTGGAAGAATGATTTGTGATAGTCGACGGTAACGGAATCCGCCTGTTCAATGCCTTGCAGGCGCTGACGATGCTGCGGCGAAACCAGCAGGCCGCAACCATAGGCGGCATCGACATGCATCCACAGCCCATAGTGCTGGCAAATGGCGGCCACTGAGGCCAGCGGATCAATACTGCCAAAGTCGGTGGTGCCGCTGGTGGCGACCACCGCAATCGGAATCAACCCCTCCTGCTGACAGCGCTGGATCTCCTGCTCCAGCTGCGCAGCATCCATACGGTAATGCTCATCGTGATCGATAGCGATCACCGCGTCATACCCGAGTCCAAGGATCGCTGTCGATTTCTGAATACTGAAGTGGCTGAGTTTCGAGGTGAAAATACGCCATTTACTGGCTTCCGGCGGCAATCCTTTCTGCTTAATCAGGTGACCCGGACGATGGCTGGCGCACCAGCTGTCACGCGCCAGCAACATCGCCATCAGATTGGACTGGGTGCCGCCGCTGGTAAAAATGCCGTCGGCGCTGACGGGCAGGCCGATACGGCTCAGCGTCCAGTCAATCACCTTCTGCTCAATCAGGGTGCCGCCGGCGCTCTGATCCCAGGTATCGACCGAACTGTTAACCGCGCTCATAATCTGCTCGGCGAGCAGAGATGGCAGCACCACCGGACAGTTAAGATGGGCGATATATTTCGGGTGGTGGAAGTAAACCGCATCACGCAAATAGAGCTGTGACAGTTCATCCAGCGCCGCCTGATTATCCAGCAGCGGCACGTTAAGATCGACGGCATTAAAGGCCGGAGCCAGTTCATGCGGGAGAATACCGCTAAAAGGTTTTTCGACCTGCTGGATGGTGTTGCTGATTAACTCCAGCGCCGTCAGTGTTTGTTGTGAATAAGCGTCGAGCTGGGCAGCGTTAAACAGCAATTCAGCTGCTGCTTCCCCGGGCTGTGGTTGAATCTGTGTGGCAGCGCGTGCCGTTTGCGAACCAAAGACCATACTCTGTACCTTTTTTTGGACGTAAGAAACCCCGCCGCCATAAGCAAATGACAGCCGTGACCCTGCAAAATATGTGGAGATATGTTAAGCGTGGTTAACGTTTATCTGTCGATGCCTGTCATTCAGTAAATATCGTGATAACTGAGATAGTTAGCTGAAACAGGCAATAAACCCTCATTTAATGGTGTTAAATCACAACTTGTAACATGCATGTTGCGATTATTGATGTTAATGAGATTATAAATAGTAATCATTAGCATTCAATAAGTTTATTCTTACAGGATAAATATAAGTATAATTGATGTTAGAAGTGTGATCTGGATCACATTAAGTCGCAGGGATAGGCAGAGTGATTATCTGGTTAATCAGGTTTTTTGTCAGGCAGCGGGGAAGGGCAGACGAAATTCCTGGCCACGCCGTCAGGCGCAGCCCGGAATTGAAACAGACGGGAATTATTCGACGCGCAGTACGCGACTGGTATTGGTGGTGCCGACGGTGCTCATCACATCGCCCTGGGTAACGATAACCAAATCACCTGACACCAGGAAGCCTTTGTCGCGCAACAGATTAATTGCATCGTTAGCGGCGACAACCCCTTCGTTGTTGCTGTCGAAGTAAACCGGGGTAACGCCACGATAGAGCGCGGTCAGATTCAGCGTACGCTGATGACGCGACATGGCGAAAATCGGCAGGCCGGAAGTGATACGTGAAGTCATCAGCGCGGTACGACCGGATTCGGTCATGGTGATAATTGCGCTAACGCCCTGCAGATGGTTGGCGGCATACATCGCCGACATGGCAATCGCTTCTTCGATATTGTCGAACTGCACCTCAAGACGGTGTTTGGAAACGTTGATGCTGGGGATCTTTTCTGCGCCCAGACACACTTTCGCCATCGCTGACACAGTTTCCGCCGGATACTGACCGGCTGCAGTTTCTGCCGACAGCATTACCGCATCGGTGCCGTCGAGCACCGCGTTCGCCACGTCCATCACTTCCGCACGCGTTGGCATCGGATTCGTGATCATCGATTCCATCATCTGAGTCGCGGTGATCACCGAGCGGTTTAGCTGGCGCGCGCGACGAATCAGGGCTTTCTGGATACCGACCAGTTCCGGATCGCCGATTTCGACACCGAGGTCACCACGTGCCACCATCACCACATCGGAGGCGAGGATAATATCATCCATCGCTTCCTGCGAGGCAACCGCTTCCGCACGCTCCACTTTGGAGACAATCATCGCATCGCAACCGGCTTCACGCGCCAGGCGACGGGCATAATGCAGATCTTCACCACAACGTGGGAAAGAGACCGCCAGATAATCAACGCCGATTTTCGCCGCGGTCAGGATATCGGCTTTATCTTTTTCGGTAAGCGCTTCAGCGGAAAGACCGCCGCCGAGCTTGTTAATACCTTTATTATTGGAAAGCGGTCCGCCAACAGTGACTTCGGTAAACACTTTCATGCCCTGGACTTCCAGCACTTTCAGCTGAACACGGCCATCATCCAGCAACAGTACGTCGCCCGGCACCACGTCTTCCGGCAGACCTTTATAGTCGATGCCGACTTTCTCTTTATCGCCTTCACCTTTACTCAGATTGGCATCAAGCAGAAAGCGATCGCCCTGGTTGAGGAACACTTTGCCCTCTTTAAAGGTCGATACACGGATTTTTGGACCCTGCAGATCGCCAAGGATCGCCACATGACGACCCAGTTTAGCGGCAATATCACGAACTTTATCGGCGCGCAGCTGATGATCTTCCGGCGTACCGTGTGAGAAGTTAAGACGAACAACGTTAGCGCCAGCAGCGATGATTTTTTCAAGGTTATTATCGCGATCGGTTGCCGGACCCAAAGTAGTTACAATCTTGGTTCTTCTGAGACGTCTTGACATGTAGGACTCCGTTGACTTTAACGTGGTGTTGCCATTGCAATCACAGTGAATTCTTTATGCCCCTGGGAGCACTGGCTACAGCGGTTTCTGCCCTGATGCTGCTGTGCTGCATGCCTGACTGCAATAGCTATATTTTATATAACATTTATATAACAAATCGCCGTTGCATGCGATCTAATTACATGGCGAGTAACCGCAGGCTATCGCGGAAAGAGAGTTATCGTCGCGTCCTTATCTAAACGCGATTCTTTCAAACCTTCTTTGACGCGCTTCAGGTTATCTCTGAATTTTGGCCCGCGGCGTAAGGTAAAACCGGTGGCCAGCACATCAATCAGCGCCAACTGCGCCAGACGCGACACCATTGGCATATAAATATCGGTATCTTCCGGAACATCCAGCGTCAGCGCCAGCGTGGCTTCCAGCGCCAGCGGCGAGTGCGGCGAGGTAATCGCCAGCACCGTGGCATCATTTTCCCGTGCAAGCTGCGCCAGTTCGACTAAATTTTTGGTGCGGCCGGTGTGAGAAATCAGCACCATTACGTCACCTTCTGCGCTGTTCATGCAGCTCATGCGCTGCATCACAATATCATCGGAATAGATGACGGGAACATTGAAGCGGAAAAATTTATTCATCGCATCGTGTGCCACCGCAGCCGAGGCGCCTAAACCGAAAAAGGCGATCTTTTTCGCCTGGGTCAGCATATCGACAGCGCGGTTAATGGCGCTGATATCCAGATGCTGGCGCACCTGATCGAGACCGGCCATCGCCGATTCGAAAATCTTTGCCGTATAGGCTTCGGCGCTGTCATCTTCGGCGACATGACGACTGACATACGGAGTGCCGGTGGCCAGACTTTGCGCCAGTTGTAGTTTAAAATCAGGAAAGCCTTTGGTTTCCATGCGATGGCAGAAACGATTAACCGTGGGTTCGCTTACCTCTGCGGCGCGTGCCAGCAGGGCAATGCTGGAGTGAATCGCGGTTTGTGGCGCAGCAAGGATCACATCGGCGACTTTGCGCTCAGATTTGCTAAGTTGTTCGAGGAAAGTGTGAATTTTTTCCAGCATATTCATAGGCTGATGACCACTCATCAATTCTGACGATTTCATTCAAAGGAGAAATCGATGTCGATTTGTAGAGAATATACAATGCCGTAGCAGACGGCGGGCAGAGCCATCGCGGGCGAAACAGACATTTTTTGCCAGAGTTTGAGCTGGGTCTGATTTTCATTACTGTAAAACAGTAACAAAAAAGTCGAAAAATTACGCACAAACTGACGTACTTGTTGATTATAACAGCCGTTAAATTGAATAGCGGTAAATACATTGCCCTGGCGGACACTGCGCCGGTTTACGCGCAATAGCCAAAAGAAGTACATTGTATTGAAAGAAAATTACAATAAGAATCTGACTGATTACGGAACCCGCAGGTCAGATTCATCCTGCAACGAGGAGATTAAAATGGCGGTAACACAAACAGCCCAGGCGTGCGATCTGGTTATTTTCGGTGCCAAAGGCGATCTTGCACGCCGGAAACTGTTGCCTTCCCTGTACCAGCTGGAAAAAGCCGGACAGATTCATGAAGACTCGCGCATTATCGGGGTCGGACGCGCTGACTGGGATAAAGCTGCCTACACCAAGGTGATTCGTGAAGCGCTGGAAACCTTCATGAAAGAGAAAATCGACGAAGCGCTTTGGGACAAACTGAGCAGCCGCCTCGATTTCTGTAACCTTGATGTCAATGATTCCTCCCACTTCCCGAAACTGGGCAAGATGCTGGATCAGAAAAATCGCGTTACCATCAACTACTTCGCTATGCCGCCAAGCACCTTCGGCGCGATCTGCAAAGGTCTTGGTCAGGCTAAACTGAACGCCATGCCGGCGCGCGTGGTGATGGAAAAACCGCTGGGCACCTCACTTGCCACCTCACGTGAAATCAATGATCAGGTGGGCGAGTACTTCGAAGAGTGCCAGGTGTTCCGTATTGACCACTACCTGGGTAAAGAGACGGTGCTGAACCTGCTGGCGCTGCGTTTCGCCAACTCACTGTTCGCCTCTAACTGGGACAACCGCACCATCGACCACGTGCAGATCACCGTGGCGGAAGAGGTGGGTATCGAAGGCCGTTGGGGTTACTTCGATCAGGCCGGTCAGATGCGCGATATGATTCAGAACCATCTGTTGCAGATTCTGACTATGATTGCCATGTCGCCACCGGCCGATCTCTCAGCCGACCGCATTCGTGATGAAAAAGTCAAAGTGCTGCGTTCGCTGCGCCGTATCGATCACAGCAATGTGCGCGATAAAACCGTACGTGGTCAGTACACCGCCGGTTTTGTGCAGGGTAAAAAAGTGCCGGGCTATCTGGAAGAAGAGGGCGCCAACAAATCCAGTAATACCGAATCCTTTGTCTCAATCCGTGTGGATATCGATGACTGGCGTTGGGCTGGTGTGCCGTTCTACCTGCGTACCGGTAAACGTCTGCCAACCAAATGTTCGGAAGTGGTGGTGTACTTTAAGAACCCGGCGCTGAACCTGTTTAAAGAGTCCTGGCAGGAGCTGCCACAGAACAAACTGACCATCCGCCTGCAGCCAGACGAAGGTGTGGATATTCAGATTCTGAATAAAGTGCCAGGCCTTGATCATAAACACAATCTGCAGACGACCAAGCTGGATCTGAGCTACTCCGAAACCTTTAACCAGTCGCACCTGGCCGATGCTTACGAGCGTCTGTTGCTGGAAACCATGCGCGGCATTCAGGCGCTGTTTGTGCGCCGTGATGAAGTTGAAGAGGCATGGAAATGGGTCGACTCGATTATGGATGCCTGGGCTGCGGATAACGAAGCGCCGAAGCCTTATCAGGCTGGCACCTGGGGCCCGGTGGCTTCCGTGGCGATGATTACCCGCGATGGCCGTTCCTGGAACGAGTTCGAGTAATTGATAACCTCAGACTAAACCCGCGTAAGCGGGTTTTTTTATGGCACTCATCGGCCATAGCGTAAAATGAACCGCAGTTTTAAAAATTGCGTTAGCGCATGGACGCTGTGCAGAGAAATCATGTATGGTAGATGCGCGATAACTTTCCTGGCGCCGGATGCGCGTCACTTTTGCCAGCTGCAGCCACCGTAATGCTGAGCGGCCCGATCGGGAGACAGACAGTAATGAAGAACTGGAAAACGAGTGCTGAACAGATTTTGACAACCGGGCCTGTGGTGCCGGTGATTGTGGTCAATAAACTGGAGCATGCGGTTCCGATGGCAAAGGCGCTGGTTGCTGGCGGTGTGCGTGTGCTGGAAGTGACCCTGCGTACACCCGTGGCGATGGATGCACTGCGCGCGATTATCAGGGAAGTGCCGGAAGCAATTGTTGGCGCCGGTACGGTGCTGAATACCCAGCAGCTGGCGGAAGTGACCGAAGCCGGAGCAGAATTTGTCATCAGCCCGGGGCTGACCGAATCGCTGCTGAAGGCGGCGGTTGAAGGGCAGATTCCATTGATTCCGGGGATCAGTACGGTGTCCGAACTGATGCTCGGCATGCAGTACGGTCTGCGTGAATTTAAATTCTTCCCGGCGGAAGCCAACGGCGGCGTAAAAGCCCTGCAGGCGATTGGCGGACCTTTCCCGCAGGTGCGTTTCTGCCCAACCGGCGGCATTTCACTGAGCAATTATCGTGATTATCTGGCGCTGAAAAGCGTGCTGTGCATTGGCGGTTCGTGGCTGGTGCCAGCAGATGCGCTGGAAGCGGGCGATTATGCGCGGATTACCGAACTGGCGCGTGAAGCGGTGGCTGGCGCGCGTTAATCATTAATCTCTGAAATATTGCAGGGGAGCCGTTACCGGCTCCCCTTTTTTTAGCCGCTAACTTTCACGCTGGCAGCACAGGCGACAGCGCGTGCTACGGCGTCATCAATGCTGTCGCCGGTCGCCAGCGCCACACCTAAACGGCGCTGACCACGGATCTCCGGCTTACCGAACAGGCGCAGTTGCAGACCCGCGCCCAGTGCCGCAGGCACACCGCTAAACTGCACGTTATCGCTGTCCAGCTCAGGCAGGATCACCGCCGAAGCCGCCGGACCGTACTGGCGGATGCCACCCACTGGCAGACCGAGGAAGGCGCGCACATGCAGGGCAAACTCAGACAGGTCCTGTGAGATCAGTGTCACCATGCCGGTATCGTGCGGACGAGGTGACACTTCACTGAACACCACCTCATCACCACAGACAAACAGCTCAACGCCGAACAGGCCGTGACCGCCGAGCGCACTCACCACTTTACGCGCGATCTCTTCGGCACGTTGCAGCGCCAGATCGCTCATCTGCTGTGGCTGCCAGGATTCGCGATAGTCGCCATCTTCCTGACGATGGCCAATTGGCGCGCAGAAGTGAATGCCATCTGCGGCGCTGATGGTCAGCAGGGTAATTTCGAAATCAAAGTTAACCACGCCTTCAACAATCACCCGACCCGCACCGGCTCGTCCGCCTTGTTGCGCGTAATCCCAGGCGTGATCCAGCTGTGAGGCTGTGCGAATAAAGCTCTGACCTTTACCGGATGAACTCATCACCGGTTTCACGATGCACGGGAAACCAATCTCCCCGGCGGCTTGCAGAAAAGCCTCTTTACTGTCGGCAAAACGGTAGCTGGAGGTTGGCAGCGCCAGCTCTTCCGCCGCCAGACGACGGATGCCTTCGCGGTTCATGGTCAGACGCGCAGCACGGGCGGTCGGCACCACGCGCTGGCCCTGTTTTTCCAGCTCGATCAGCATATCAGTGGCAATCGCTTCGATTTCCGGCACGATATAGTCAGGACGCTCTTGCGCAACCAGCGCCTTCAGCGCTTCGCCATCCAGCATGTTAATCACATGGCTGCGATGAGCGACGTGCATAGCCGGTGCATCGGCATAGCGATCGACGGCAATCACTTCAACGCCTAAGCGCTGACACTCAATCGCCACTTCTTTACCCAGTTCACCTGAACCTAAAAGCATCACGCGAGTTGCCGCAGGGCGCAGCGCGGTTCCAAGAGTCGACATATTTCCTACCTGATAGAGATGAAAAATTCGCGCGCAGTATAAACGAAAACGATTGCGCAGGCATCTGCTTTGCCCGCTTGCTTACAAAAAAATCGGCTGATATACTGGATATAAACACAGGTAGCTGAGGCAAAAATTATGGCTGTTGAAGTAAAATATGTCGTTGTCAGAAAAGGTGAGGAAAAGATGACGTTTGCCAGCAAAAAAGAAGCGGATGCATATGACAAGATGCTTGATATGGCGGAAGTCTTCTCCGACTGGCTGGTAACCAGTAATACCGGGCTGGAAGAGCATCAGCTCGAAGCGCTGGGCATGTATCTTGCTGAAAACAAGGATGCGGTGCAGCATATCCTGCGCACCAGCAAAATGCCGGAAGTGACTGCTGATAATGCCACGGTTGGCGATGACAGCGCAGTCGCAGATGAAAGCGTTGCCGACAGCGAGCAGGGTAAAAGCAAACCGATGCGCGCGGTAAAAGCGGCCTGATGCTGCCCGATGGGAAGACAATGTTTTCCCGTCTTTTCTTCTCCTTACGCTTCTTGACGCCCGTTCCTCTACTCTGAAACTCATCGCATTTTTTGAAGGAAAAGAGATGAGCAACTGGCTACAGCAAATTCAATCCGTTTTAGGCAATAGTAAAAGCAGCGCAGGCAAGGGAGGGAGCGAAGGCCTGAGCAAGATGCTGGCGCCAGGTGCGCTCGGCGGTCTGGCGGGATTACTGATTGCCAATAAGTCATCGCGCAGTCTGCTGACCAAATTCGGTAAAAATGCCCTGATTATCGGTGGTGGGGCGGTAGCAGGCACCGTGCTGTGGAATAAGTACAAGCAGCGCGTCAGCGAAACACACAGCAATGAGCCGCAGTTCGGCCAGAGTGAAAGCCCGGTGGATGCCCGTGCCGCACGCTTACTGACTGCGCTGGTGTTTGCCGCTAAAAGCGACGGCCATATTGACGGTGAAGAGCGTAAGTCGATTGAACAGAATGTCCACCAGCTCGGTCTTGGCGCGCAGGGTGAAAAGCTGATTCAGCAGGCGATCGATCAGCCGCTGGATCCCCAGCTGCTGGCCCGTGATATTAAAAATGAAGAAGAAGCGCTGGAACTCTACTTCCTGAGCAATGCGGTAATTGATGTCGACCACTTTATGGAGCGCAGCTACTTGCAGGCGCTGGGCGACGCGCTGAAAATCCCCCAGGATGTGCGTGACGGTATTGAAAATGATATTCGTGAAGAGAAAAAAAAGCTCACCGCATAATTAACCGGGCCGGCGCAAGCTGGCCTGGTACGATCCTTCCCACTATTTTCTTGCGGTTTAGCACTTGGCAATCATCGAGTTAGCTGCCACCCTTAAGATAATCTGTCTTAATGGTGTTAACGTTCTATGATTCCGCCAAAAGCTAAAAAAATTCCCCATATCATGACCCTCCACGGTGAAAGCCGTCAGGATGACTACTACTGGTTGCGCGACGATGAGCGCGAAGATCCGGCGGTGCTGGATTATCTGCATGCTGAAAACGACTACGGCAAGCAGGTGATGGCATCACAACAGGCGCTGCAGGAGCGGTTGTTGCAGGAGATGGTGGGACGTATCCCGCAACAGGACCACTCTGTTCCCTATGTGAAGCATGGTTTTCGCTACCAGCGGCGTTATGAAACCGGCAATGAATATCCGATCTACACCCGCCAGCCTGCCGACAGCGACACGCCGGAAGTGTGGGAAACGCTGCTCGATGCCAATCAGCGCGCTTCACACAGTGAGTTCTATACCATGGGGGCACTGGATATCAGTCCGGATAACCAGATTATGGCGCTGGCGGAAGATTTCCTTTCACGTCGGATCTACGGTATTCGTTTTCGCAATCTCAGCAGCGGCAGCTGGTATCCGGAAGTGCTGGAGGATGTCTCATCCAGCTTTGTCTGGGCCAATGATTCACGCACGCTCTACTATGTGCTGAAACATAAAAAGACGCTGCTGCCGTATCAGGTCTGGCGTCACACCATCGGCGAACCGCAGAGCGCCGACCAGCTGGTGTATGAAGAGCTGGACGATACCTTCTATGTCAGTGTGCATAAAACCACCTCTGAGCACTTTATTCTGATTGCGCTCAACAGCAGCACCACCAGTGAAATCCTGCTGCTGGATGGTGAATATGCCGAGGCGGAACCGCAGGTGTTCTGTCCGCGCCGCAAAGACCACGAGTACACCCTCGATCACTACAATCACCACTTTTATGTGCGATCCAATCGTGAAGGCAAAAATTTTGGCCTGTATCGTACCGACTATAAAGATGTCTCGCGCTGGGAGACACTAGTCGAGCCGCGCGATCATATTGTGCTGGAGGACTTCCAGCTGTTTCGTGACTGGCTGGTGCTGGAAGAGCGTCAGCGCGGGCTGACCAGTCTGCGCCAGATCAACTGGCAAAGCGGCGAAACCTTCGGCATCGCGTTTGACGATCCGGCGTATGTCACCTGGCTGGCGTACAATCCGACCCCGGAAACTGGCAAGCTGCGCTATGGTTACTCTTCGATGACCACGCCTGCCACGCTGTTTGAGCTGGATATGGACAGCGGTGAACGGCTGGTGCTGAAGCAGTCGGAAGTGAAGGGCTTCGATGCCAGCAAATATCGCAGCGAACATATGTGGGTGAAAGCGCGCGATGGCGTTGAGGTGCCGGTGTCGCTGGTCTATCACCGCGAACACTATCAGCCGGGGAAAAACCCGCTGCTGGTTTATGGATACGGCTCTTATGGCAGCAGTATGGATGCCGACTTTAGCGGCAGCCGTCTCAGCCTGCTTGACCGCGGCTTTGTCTTTGCCCTCGCGCATATTCGTGGTGGTGGCGAACTGGGTCAGCAGTGGTACGACGATGGCCGCCTGCTAAATAAACTGAACACCTTTAATGACTTCATCGACGTCACCCACGCACTGCTGGCACAAGGGCATGGCGATCCGCAGCGATTATATGCCATGGGCGGCAGTGCGGGCGGACTGTTAATGGGTGCGGTGCTTAACCGGGAGCCACAGCTGTGGCATGGCGTGGTGGCGCAGGTGCCATTTGTCGATGTGGTGACCACCATGCTGGATGAGTCGATCCCGCTGACTACCGGTGAATATGACGAGTGGGGCAATCCAAATGATGAGGCTTATTACCACTATATCAGCCAGTACAGCCCATACGATAATGTGCGCGCGCAGGATTATCCGCATCTGCTGGTGACCACCGGCCTGCATGATTCCCAGGTGCAATACTGGGAACCGGCTAAGTGGGTGGCAAAACTGCGTGAGCTGAAAACTGACGACAACCTGTTACTGTTGTGTACCGATATGGATGCTGGCCACGGTGGTAAATCCGGTCGCTTTAAAGCCTATGAAGGGGTGGCGCTGGAATATGCGTTTCTGATCGGGCTGGCACAGGAGACCTTAACTTCTGGTAGCGCCAGCTAATCAGTCCGCCAGATGGCGCAGCATCGCGCTGCGCAGATCGGCTTTCAGATCCGGGATGTTTTTCAGCATCCACTGCAGATAACCCGGATCGCGTTTCGCCACATCGGCAATTTTCTGTCCACGATATTTGCCAAACGGAAAGCTGTCGCCGCTGCTTTTACGCTGCATGCGTTCGACCATTTGCGCCGCATCCCAGCCGGAAGTCTCCATAATGCGGATTAACAGCGCGGCAGTGACGTAGCAGTCATATAATGCACGGTGCGCATGCAGACCGGCAGGGGGCGTAACATCCAGCTGCAACGTTTCGCGCAGCGCCTGGTTGCCATACTTCAGTCCTGGCCACAGGATACGCGCGAGTGTCATGGTACAGATCCAGTCGCCCTGCATCTCCGGCAGCATACGTCGGTCAAAACTGGCATTATGCGCCACATAGTAGCGGCTGCCCAGATAGCGACCGATTGCCTGCTCAACAGGTGGCTTGCCGCTGACCATCGCTTCAGTAATCCGGTGAATCGCCATCGCCTGACGGCTGATAGGGCGGTCCGGCGCAATCAGATCGCTCATTGGATTAACAATCCGGCCATCAACCACATCCACCGAGGCGACTTCGACAATGCCGCCCTGCAGACCACAGGTTTCGGTATCAATAACGCGTAACATGACTCACCTTGCTGACCAATATTGCCGCTAGCCTAACGGATGGACTTCGGCTTGCCAACCCCCGGCATTGCGCCTGGCTATCATTAACAACTCACCGTCGCCAGCGCGTATCACCTGCTTGCCGTTGGCATCCCAGAATGCGCTGCCGCCATTACACTGGTAGCCACCGCCTGGCGTCGCATGGTTGGCCAGTAACACCGACATGTTGTAAGCCGTGGCCCAGCGGGCAAGAAGCTGGCAGTCGTTGTCATAACTCTGTTCCGAAAGCAGCGCGCCGGCAGCATAGAGGTCAGCGCCGCCCTCGGCAGCTTCGCGGGCGAACTGTTCAACGGCGATATCAGCACAGACCGCCAGCGCCACATTACGCGTCGGCACGCCAAATAACGGGCCGCCGTGGCCCGGCGCAAAAAAGGCCTGTTCACTACCATGTAGCTGACGCTTGGCATAGCTGAGGCGGGTGCCATCCGGCAAAAAACTCATGGCCGCAATATGTTGAGCATGATCCATGCGCAGCGGCAGGCCAACGATCACTGTCATATGATGATTACGTGCCGCGCTGGCCAGCAATTCCAGCCGCGGATCATTGGGAGACATGGCGAGTTCAGGCGCGGCTTCCAGCTCGTAGCCGGTCAGCGACAGCTCGGGAAACAGCAGCAGATCGACACCTTGTGCGGCAGCGTGCTCGATCCAGCGAAGGTGGTGGGAAATATTGGCGTCAATATCGCGGGCGCGGGAAGCATACTGCGCAGCGGCAACACTCCAGAGTGGCATGCTAGCTCCTGAATTCACTTAATAAAGCAGCTATATCAACGCAATTTTGCACTTATCTCAAGATGTTAACGCATTATTTTTGTTTCGGTTCATAAGGCAAGCGCGACAGACTGAGTGAAGCCTGACGATAATGCGTCAGACGCTGACGAAACCACTCGCGCAGGGCTTCTGGCTGTTCACGCTCCATCACTTCGGCGATCACCGGCATATTGTAACGTTCTTTAAACGCTACGCCTGCGGCAGCCAAATCGACATTGATCTTATCTTTTTCTTCTTTCGACAGTATTGCCAGGTTGTGACTCATTTTGTTCTCCTTCCGCTTTGCGGCAAAAAGTAATGCAGACTGGCGCAATTGGCAAGCCCTGAGGCCGTGGGATAGCCGTTATCGCCTCGACAGCCTGGTTGCAGGAGAGTATTCTTCGACTCCATCGGCAGCCGGGGAGGCTGCAACACGGAAGGACAAGACGATGTTTAACTCTGAATTTTCCCCTGTTTATAGCGCGGCTGCGCTGCTGCTGACACTGGCGTTTTCGCCGTCGGCACTGGCGCATGCGCATCTGAAAAATCAGTATCCGGCAGCGAATGCCCATGTTGATGCTTCTCCGCAAGCACTGACGCTCACTTTTTCGGAAGATATTGAACCCGCATTTAGTGGCCTCGAGATTGCCGGTGCTGATAATCAGGCAATGCCGGTAGCGAAAGCACAGCGTAATGGCGCGCAGAAAAACCAGCTGATTGTGCCGCTGGAAAAGCCGCTGCCGGGTGGAAAGTATGAGGTTAAATGGCATGTTCTGTCAGTTGATGGTCATAAAACCACAGGGAACTACCGCTTTAGCGTGAAGTAACCTATGTCTCTCAGCACACTGTTTATTATTTGCCGCTGGCTGCATTTCGCCGCCGTGATGTTGCTGGCGGGCAGCGCCTTTTACAGCGCCGTACTGGCCCCCAAACGCTATAAAGCGCAGCTGGCGCGACGGCTACAGCCGTTATTAGTCACCAGCAGTGTGGTTGCGCTGGCCAGTGCGGTGGCGTTACTTGCCGCGCAGACCGGCCTGATGAGTGGCGACTGGCGCAATATCGCAGATGCTGAAACCTGGCAGGCGGTGCTGGATACCGGATTTGGCCGCGCCTGGCGCTGGCAGCTGGTATTGCCGCTGCTGGCCTGTCTGGCATTTACGCTGCGAGGGCAGCTTTGTCAGCGGCTGTTACTGCTGGCAGGCGTGGCGCAGCTTTGTGGCCTGGCATTTGTCGGCCATGCGGCGATGCTGGATGGCTGGCCCGGCGCTGTGCAGCGCACTAATCACGCTTTGCATCTGATTGCTTCGGCATTCTGGGTAGGGGGTCTGCTGCCATTATTGGTACTGATGGCCGATGCGCGCCATATTGCGTTACGCAGCGACGCCATCCGCGCGATGATGCGTTTTTCACGTTACGGTCATCTGGCGGTTGCACTGGTGATTATCACCGGTATGATCAACTCCCTGATGATACTTGGCTGGCCGCTTTCCAGTTTTGCGTTATACAGCCAGCTGTTGCTGGCAAAAATATTGCTGGTGGGATTGATGGTGCTGGTGGCGCTGATTAATCGTTACTGGCTGGTACCGCGTTTTCGTCGGGCAGGAGAGCAGGCACAGCAGATCTTTATCCGCATGACCCAGCTGGAGTTATTTGTTGGCTGCGTAGTGCTGTTGCTGGTCAGTATTTTCGCTACCCTGGCCCCGGCATAATTTATTTTGCGCCTGACTGTTCGGGCGCGTTCACTGAGCGCAGGAAACTCGATGAAAAAACTGGTCTGTATATTGCTCGCTATGGGCATCAGCAGCAGCGCATTCGCTGCATCGCAAATCATTACCGTCAGTCGTTTTGAGATTGGTAAAGAGAAGTGGGCATTTGATCGTGAAGAAGTGATGCTGACATGCGGTAAAGATCATGCGCTGTTCGCCATCAATCCCAGCACGCTGGTGCAGTATCCGCTCAATGATAAAGCCAGTGAACTGGTGAAAGCGGGTGAGGCGAAAGGGCAACCCATCAGTGTGATTCAGATTGATGACCCGAAAAATCCGGGGCAGAAAATGAGTCTGGCGCCCTATATTGAGCGCGCGGATAAACTCTGCAACTGATTGATTTAAAATAACCGGCAGCGCCTGCGCCAGCATGAGCGCTGCCGGTTAACGCACTGTTCTGCTAGTCGAAACTTTTCCTACGCGAAAGGCCGCATTCGGATTTCTGCCATCACGATCACAGAGTTAACTTCTTTCTTGCAAGCCATTTACAACCTGGTGGAAATTCCATCGGTTTTGTCTACGCTTTAAAGGGCAAGGCGACATCGCCTGCATTAATGCCAACTTTTAGCGCACGGCTCCACAAGAGCCATTTCCCTGGACCGAATATAGGAATCGTATTCGGTCTTTTTTTAACTTGTTAATTTTTAACGATTTACTTATGACTATCGAAAATGTCTGAATTATGTCCGAAATTTCAATATCCGGACGTAAAACATTACGTATTCTTGGTGGTGTGAATCCAGGTTTTTTTAGTCATAGTTATGTTTTTATGTTCGAGTAATCTTTGCGCGAATTCTGCATCATTTTCCATTTTATATAGCCTGCTTTCAAGGCTTCTGTTATTATGGAAAGTTGGAAGGTTTGTCGCGAATTCAATACCCCTTAAATCCCTCGCTTCGGCAAATGCGCTCGTCAGCGCATCCGGTTTCACCGCACCGGCTATTCTTCCACCACGACGAACTGCTGAATAAATTAAATTGTCTGAGGGGTTACCACTCCGGCACATTTCAATAATTTGACTAAGTGAAAGTGATGCCACCATCAAACTTAGGTTCAATGGCAGCGCCAGCTCGTGACCCGTTTTACTTTGCGTTATGAAAAGTCTTTCGTCACTAATATCGCTGAATTTCATGAGCGTTATATCTTCGCGCCGCTGACCGGCAATCAGTTCTATATCCATTGAAAACGCCAGTCACCCACCCATATTTACCGCAGCCAGCCAGATCGACATGAACTGCTCAAGCGAAAGTCGTTCCCTCTTAACTTCTGGCGCTGGTGTTCTGGTTGGTTCAACAGTATTCCGCTCCATCCCCCATCAACGACTGTGCCCCTACTCGTTGGTGTCCAACTTTTAGGGTGCAGTTCAGTTACCGGGCGGTTTTAAAAATGAAAAAGTAATTTTAAAGTGATTATGATTAATTTTTAGTGTGATTTTTTATTTCGTGCCAACATTCAATTATAAAACCCTTTAATAATAAGAATAAATTTTCATATTGCAAGTTGCTTAATTTCATTAACACTTCTGAACATACATTGCTAGTTATAATTTTTTTCCTTGATGTTGTGTCAAGTGAAAGGACTAAAGCTAATTTATTGACGGATTTAAGCTGCTTATTAGTATAATTAGTTGTTTTTGACCATTCATCATAATGTCTGAAGTTATTTGCAGAAGATTGAATTAATTCATCAATGTTAATTCCGATTATTTTTACTTTTGTTTCGGTGATGGTTGGTTTCTTGGGGATGGAAATAAGGGTGAAAAGCAAAATAAAAATATTTCCCGCCAGAGCTGCCTCAGCTTCTAGATAAGATTCTAGAGCTTCTGCATTATCAATGCGATCATTTAATGACCAGTTTTTACTGTTGATTTTAATTTTTTGTCTTTCGGAATATTTCTCTTTCCATAAATTAAAAAGACTGATTATAGTTGGTTCTTGAAATCTCCATTTTTGAATGAATCTGTAGAGAGAATCAGTTTCAGTATCAGTTAATAGCAAATCCCCGAAATCATTTATTGCCAGATCGTCATTCTTAATGGCTAAATCAACCTTAAAATCATCTATTTCGAAGTCTTCCAGAGTTTGTTTGTAGTTTTTCATTAATGTCCTCGCAGTTAGAAGATATTATGCAATTTGGAAAGGGGCGTTTTCTGTGACATGTCACAATAGTTATACCACCAGTTTCGTCTCATGCCATCCGAAATTTACCCAACACGCCTCTTCGGTTTTAAAGCTGCATTACTGAACGGGCAGCGGGTCTTTGCATTTACCGCACTTTCGCTTACTAAGTTCCTGGCGTGTCGCCAGCGGCTTGGCGAGGTACTTACGGATCATAAGCGCCACCAGTTCGCCGCGGTCGTAGGGCTGGTGCCCTAGCCGCCGGGCTGAGCAGTCGTGGTCGAGCGTTGCCAGTTCCTACGCATCGAGCATCAGCTCCAGTTTCTTTTCACCAGCAGCGGCTTGACGGGTGCGCTGCGAGGCTTTGCGTTCGGCGGCAGTAGTTTTAGCCATTGCATGACTCCTTCAGAAATAAAATTCAGTATGTCTTGTCATCTTTGCCGGTATGCTGCCAGACCGTAGGTTTCTGATCGGTGAGTGCGATTACCTGACGGACCGGAATCTGTGTTTCGTTCCATTTGAATAAAAGGGGGCCGTGTGGCCGCAGTACTCTAAACGCCTCGCTGAAACCAGCGCGGGTATCATAGCGCCATGTTACTTGTCGAGCGCACCGTATTTCTTACGCATCTAGCCTTGTTCGCCTGACCGAACCGCAGAAGGCCGGTATCGCTTCTTTCTGCCCCTATAATATCGGGCACTGATAAGTGCTTCCTGTCCACGTTTTATAAGCGCCTGAATGCTGGCGACCGAAAAGGCGCGTGTGAGGCGACTCGCTGGTGGATGCATGACCGTAGCCGCGATTGTCGGCTGACAAAAGGGCAGGTGGAGCGGCGCGATCATGAGTCAGAGCTTACATGCTGGGGCCGGATAAATGATATGGCTAGCAAATAACTGGCGAAGCCTGATGTGGTTCCTGCGTGGTGCTGTTTGGTTATGCTGTCGATTACTACTATGACAAGGTGAGCACTGCAGAACACAGCCTTAATCTGGCGCTTGAAACCATCACTGATATGTAGACACGCCCGCGCGATGTTGCTGCGCTGGATGCTAAATACACCAGAGGACAGGCAGATGCCAAAGCTAAGCTTGATGCTCTTCAATTGTGCGTTAGTTCTGGTAAATGTGGGCTGCGCATCAACGCCACCAGTTCAAAGAATGGCCCCGTCAGTGCCAGCCCCCGACTTAATGACGCCGCTGAATGGGATTATTTCATCCTCAGAAAGCGAATTGAAATTGCAGGCAAGCAAATAGCTGGCCTTCAGCAGTACATACGGGAACAATGTGTGAAGTCATTATTACAAAAGCCGCTCACTGAGCAGCTATTAATAATAGTTACATCCTTCTACCGATTTTGCGCAAGGCTTCGTCACACATGCGCATTTTGAGCATCGAATAAATCATTATAAGTTTAAGCCTGTTTGGAGTGCCTTTACTTGTGAACAATTGATGTTCGCCACCATTAACCTGAACACCAAAATCTGAAATAGCTAAAAGGTTAGACGGATAGTTAACACCAATTAATGAAGTCAGTGAGTCTATCTCTGCGTCGGTTATTGCAAAGTTGTCAACTTGATGAGCCCTAACATTCCTAATTTTATTAAATCGCTTTATTACTTTGTAAAGATCTTCACTTAGGTCGAAATTATATGCGAGCTGGTTTTTAGCTGAGAATTCTAGAGAAAGATTCTCACCAAACCCGGCGAAGATTTTCCCATTCTCAGACGAGCATGCGCACCAAACTTCCAAATCCTTTTCCAATAGCAAATGTAACCTCAGCACAGCACCTATATCATCTTCAGTCTGGCAGGCAGCTAAAAAATTAGAGTATTGTCCTGTATGCATAGTCAAAAACTCAAAATGCGAGAAATTTACCTGCATTGACTCGTCATGATTTTCCATAAATATGATTCTCTTTAGTAAGGTGAAATATATCACTCACCGACAAAAAATAGATTATTTTTACAGAAGCCACTCATTGAACGGCTCCGATAATGATCAGTTACTGGAAGCTGTGAAGCCGCCTTCTTCGATAAAGTCTATACCGTAAGAAGTGATAATAGTGAAAGGCAGATTCACATAAAAAATTATTTTCCCTGAGGATTCTTCATCTTCAGTAATCGACGTGTCGATATATCCTCTTTCTTGGAGGTATTTAAACTGCGCTGCAACTTTCTTTAATTCAGTTTCGCCTTCTGTCGCTTTTTCCCAGGATGAGGCGGACATGTGTGAGGGGTAGTCTTCCAAAAGGCTTTTAAGAATTTTATTGCACAACGGCTTATCGATTATCATTTAATACTCCTTTTCAAAGGTTATAAAATGGCACTCGCCAACAAACAAGAAATGTTTTGTCGCGAGTACCTCATTATGTTGAATGCCACGCAAGGGGCTATCAGAGCGGGGTACAGCGATAATACCGCAAATCGCACCGTATCTGAGAACCTGTCAAAACTTGTTATCCAAAACAGAATCGCTGAACTCAAAGTACAACGCAATGAGCATGTAAACATTGATGCTGCTTATGTTCTACGCCGCTTGGTAGAGATTGATCAGATGGATGTGCTGGATATCGTGCGCGATGGCCTGTCACTCAAGTCGGTTAACGCCAACGTTAGACAGGGTCTTATACCAGCCGGTGTCGTTGTCAATTCTGGCGCGCAGGCCCAGCGCCCGCGCCGTGGCGTAAGCGGTTTCGGAGGCGTTCGCCGTAGTGTTCCAGGCAATAAAATCGGGCCAGATCACCAGCGCGGTTGCCACTTCGAGCGAGTCCAGCCCCGGCACGCCGAGAATGCGCGGTTTCACGCCGAGGTCGCTTTGCGCGCTCAGCAGCGCTTTCATGCCGGTGTAACGTCCGTTCTCGTCGGTTTTACCAATGATATTGGAGGTGGTTTCCGCTTCGCTGTTGCCTTCCGCCACGCGCACCACAACGGTAACCGGCTTTGACTGGTCAGCGATAGCCTGCAGCGAAACCGCCAGCGTGCCCATTTTACCGGCCTTGCCGATGGCGGACTGCACGTTAGTCAGCAGCACCGGCGTATCGAGCGGGAAGGTCAGCGCATCGGCATCATCCGCGGTGCAGACCATGCCGACGATAGCGGTTGAAACGGTGGAAATGGTGCGCGTGCCGTCGTTAATTTCGACGACGCGGACACCATGATGATAATCAGACATCTGATGCACTCCGTATTGAGGGTGCGCTCAGATTGTCAGCTCAGGCGGGGGCGTGCATGCGATCAGGGTTTGCTGGTCGCTGACAGGACAAAAGAACATGACTCTGTCGATAAGGCTTATTTCTTAGCCCTCTAATTACCTGAAGGAAATAATAGTCGGCCCGTTAAAGTTACTGCGCGAAATAATAATTATTCCTTATTATTTATCTACGGTTTCTTTAATGTAAATCAAATTAAAGCTGGGCTGGTATCTTCCAAATATTTAATTATTAATTTAGCCTGTGGTCTCCATGGAAAAATAAAAGGAGAAAATAATGAGGCAATTAAGCGGCGCGCCTTGGGTGCAGCAGTTTCAGGGAAGCACGTCATCGCAGACATTAAGTTACCCATTCAGAACATACGTTGAGCAATTTCTAAGCGCTTTAAAACAGGCAGGTGCAAAAGTAACAATTTCTGCAACTTTGCGACCGCCAGAAAGAGCTTACCTGATGCACTGGAGCTGGAAAATTAGCCGCCGATTGGTGCGACCGTCAGAGGTTCCAGTTATGGCCGGTGTAAATATTGAGTGGGATCACAAAAATGATGCAAAAAGTTTGCAAGCAGCTAACGCTATGGTTGCTGCATATGGCATGACTGGGCTACATGTGGCTCCAGCTTTACGCAGCCGCCATACTGAAGGAAAAGCTATCGATATGAATATTTCCTGGTCTGGCGATCTTAATATTATCGACAAAAGCAATAATTCCGTCATTATCAAATCATCGCCCAGAGATGGAATGAATACAGATCTCCATCAGGTAGGGCGAAGTTATGGAGTGATTAAATTTCACGCCGGTGCGAAGGATAAGCCGCACTGGTCGTCAGATGGAAGATAAGATGAAAAAAACGATTACCGCCCTGGCAGTTTTACTGCTAACCGCAAGTTGCTCCGCTGCGCAGCCTGAACCGACACAATCTGATGTTAAAGCCTTTCAGGATAATGCCGAGGATTGTCAGCACTTCGCTGGTGAGTGGGACAGCACTCTTCCCAAAAGTCGGCAAAAAGAGATTGAAGCATCAGTGGATAAATATTGCGGTGCTGCCCGTAAGCAACAAGAGCAGTTAAAAAAGAAATATCAGGGTAATAAGCAAGTAGAAGAGATACTGGCAGAGTATGACCTTTGAGTTTTCTTTTACCTGAATGACCGCAGGCCGCTGCAATACAATGACAGCGGTCTGCTACAGATTTCTGGACAAAATTACGCCGCCCGATACCACGCCATCAGTCTGATATAGCTGTTTACCACGCTGATTTCTTTCCCTTCGCCAAGCTGTTCAGTCTTTGCCGTCACGGTATGTTTATGCGCCGGGATTTTCATCGCGTGCTTATGGGCCGCTGCCGCCGCTGTTCTGGCTTTCTTATTTCCGAACCAGACGTCATCAAGTGAGAACCTGGACGCCGTGCCGCCTGTACCCCACTGGTCATACTCGTGATCGTGCGCGCCGCCATCCTCAGTATTGAGGGTGCCGAAATCATGGCTGGACGTGTCACCCGTCACGTTAATCTGTTCGGCAGGCAGGTTGTTTCTGGCAAGCCGGATGCTGTCGCTGCCGCCAGTTGCCATCACATCAGAGCCGTCCTGTTTGCCGAGCCGGATGGTTTTATCTTCGCCGAGATACTTCCATTCCGACCACGGCCAGCGCGCGTTAGGGTCGACATTATCCTTAAACAGCCGCACCTCGCCGACCGGGTTATCATCTTCCCAGGCGTCGCGCAGCGCACCCTTAACCGCGTCGGCAATGGCGCTTTTCATCGCGTCATCAAGGTTACCGGCAATCTCGTCGGTGTAGTCCTGCGCCTCGCTCTTAATCCGGTTTACTTCATCAATGGTCGCCAGCACCACCGCCGGATTATCAATAAACTGCACGTCTGCCGTGCTGCTGACCGCCAGCCAGATGCGGATCGCCTGATGGCGTCCGGCTCCCTGCGCCAGCTGCGGCTTGTAGGACTCCGGCATATTGGCGACGGCCAGACAGACGTCATCCTCACTGAACAGCGCCACCTCGCGCAGCCAGAAGCCGCCGACCTGTGGCGGCATAATCAGCTCCGCCTCGATAATGCTGGCACCCTGGTCTGCCACCGACAGACGATTCAGCGGCGCGCGGTAACGCTCGTTAATCAGCCCGGTCTGCTGCGGGTCGGGCACCGGCAGCACGCCGTTCGCATCGCCAACCGCCATCTGTGAAAACCCTACCGGCACGCCGGACAGGGCCGCCGCCGTCAGCCGGGCGGCTCCTGCGGCGGTCAGCACCGCGCTGAATTTTTTACCTGTCACTTTTTCACCTCAGTTCCTGCCTGTCATCAGGGTTAAACGCTGATACCGCGCTCAAGGGCGTCAACCCGCACGCTTTCATATACGGCGGCGACCTGCCGCGCGACCAGCGCCACGTCATCAAAGAATCCGACTTCACTCACCCCCCCTGAAGAGGTCAGGCCGGTAAATGACACCGTGGAGTTGATGCCGACCTGGAACGGGCGGCTCAGGTCGCGCTTCGCGATATCGGTGGCAGCGGAGACGATATCTTCCGTCAGCGTGCCGCCCTTGCCGGTATACAGCCGGTACTGGTAATTCGTGGCGTCAAACACCGCCATCCTGAAGACAAAATCACCCCGCGCCGGTCGCGCCAGCTCCGGGTCAGCGGTACTCGCCAGCGTGCCCTGGCCGCCAGCGTCGTTGGTGTAACGAAGCGCGCCATACTCCTCCGGCGAACTTGCGCGCGGCGTGCGTTCGGTGATGGCTTCACCCATCGGGCCGGGCGTGGCATACGCAGAAAAGTTATGCAGCGGGTAAAACTCGGTGGCACCGCTGACAATCATGCGAAACACGCTGTAAAACGAGTGCGTCGCCGCCGGCAGCTTGTCGAGGTTAATCCCGGCCAGCCGGTTGACCTGTACGCCGTCCGGCAGCCAGATAACGCCGGTGCCGCTGGTCTCGCCGGTCATGCCGCTGGCGGAAACGTCCGAAATGCTGGCAGGCGAGTCGCGAAAAATCATGCGCCCGTTAAAGGCGGGCAGGCTGTCAGGCCGGATAAAAATCGTCACCGCGTCAGGATTGGTAATACGTGCTTTGGTTGCGCCGAGAATAAGAGCCATTATTTCACCCACAGTGTTGACAGTTTATTGCAGTCGCCGCCCATCCACGTATCCACGTAGTGGTCGGCAGTTTCCGGCATTCTTCCGGCCACGACGTCAGGGAAGCGCCGCACGTAAAACGGCATGCCGCCCCAGCCGTGACCCATTTCTGAAATGTCCTGAGTGCCCGCGCCGCTGAGGGTACGAAACCATGCCGGATCGTTAATGCCGTGGATCACCGTTTCGGCCAGCAGGTGAATTTTGCCGCCGTCCAGCGCATACCAGTCTTCGCCGTGCAGCTGCGCTATCTCACACATCATCACCAGCGGGCCAAAGGTGAAATGGTGATAGTGCAGCGCCTTGCTG
Organism: Winslowiella toletana; assembly: GCF_017875465.1. NCBI lineage: Bacteria > Pseudomonadati > Pseudomonadota > Gammaproteobacteria > Enterobacterales > Erwiniaceae > Winslowiella > Winslowiella toletana. Next base: position 218,667 of record NZ_JAGGMQ010000001.1, on the reverse strand, counting down.
CCGCGCAGCAGCTCAACGTTAATCGTGCCGTTGACGTTGATATGGCCGAGGTCGGTCAGGAACTGCGCGGCGGCCTTGTCGTAAAATTCCTGCCTGCCGGTGGCGTTCCACAGGGACAGCAGCGCGCAGGCCGCCCACGTTTTATGATTGTTGTTGCCGTACAGTTCCATGCGTTCAGATACCGCATCGCCCAGCAGATTCAGCCAGCGCAGCAGCGCCGGACGCCAGCCAAGCGGCGTCACCTTATCCAGCTTCCAGTAGGTCAGCCCGATATTGACCGCCCGCCAGTGACGGTCGTAATCCGCAATACCCACGGCTGCGTTAGAGCCGGTCAGGGCATTAAAGCGCGCCCAGCGCAGCATCCAGTCGGCAGCCGCCCGGCCGCGCGCATAGTCGCCGTCGAACAGGAACGCGCCTGACCATGCTGCAATCTGGTCGTTAAAGTCGTTGACCGGCTTCAGCGTCTTCTCACGGATAGCCAGGTTAACCGGGTCAAACGCATTGCCGGTCGAGCCATACGGCCCGACGGTGGTCAGGTTGCGCACGGCCACCGGCGGTAACGGGTTTTCCAGCCACAGCGGATCAACCCAGCCGTCAGCGTAGAACTTCAGCCAGGGCGTGGCTTCCGGGGTGTCATCAGCCAGCGCCCATAACAGCCCGGCCTCGGCGGCGACGCGTTCATTTCCCATGCGCGCGCCACCGGCATAAACCGCGCCGTTTTCGGCCATGTACAGGGTCGACCTGCCGTTTTCATCGGTCAGGCCGCCAATGACTTTTTCACCCCTTGCTGTCTGCTGCGCTTCACCCTCCGTTACGTTGCTTCTGACGTCCGTCACGTTCTGCGAAATCTGCTGAATGGCCGCCATCCCGGCGGGGTTCGCTATCGGCTTTGCCGCGCCGCTGTCATTCAGATACAGCGTGAATGAGGTGATGCTGTCCACCCCCTGCGCCACCTGAAACACCTGCCCGGCAGGAGTTGCCGCCAGCCCGGCAATCGTGCCGTCCGGGTCTGCGCTGGTTTTAAAAAAGGTGCGCGCGCGGATGTACTCGACCGACTCCAGCATGGTTTTCAGCCACTGCGTGCGGTTGCCAAGCTGCTGCGCCTGCAGGTTGGCAATGCCGGTGCGGCCGCCCTCGATTTTGTCCATCCGGGCCACCTGATAAACCTCGTGTTCCCACTGGGTTTGCTCGTTAATTTTTCCCATCTCTTTCCCCGGAATAGTGATAGTTGTTGTCATAGTGGGTCGAACCGTCATACCGGTTGCTGCCGTCAGGCTGATAGCCCTGCGGATAGACCGTGATAATGCTGCCGTCGCACAGCGAGGCGGCGTGATAAACCGCCCCCGTCATGCCCGCCGAAAGCGTCAGCTGCGCGATATGGCGGCTCGCCGGTCTGGCATCGCCAATCAGCCGCTCAAGCTCGCTGACCATTTCCTCCGTAATGCCGACGTCCATCAGGTCGATGGTCAGGCGGAACGTTCCGGCGGGGTCGGCAACCTGCCACCACTCCGCCAGCGTCATGGTGTAGCCCATGTTTTCAATCACGCGGCGGATGGCGGCAACGGTACCTTTGCGCCGGTGGATATAAAACGCATCCTTAACTGTCCTGCGCTTCTCCGCCTCAGACCATTTCTCATCCCAGCGGTCAACGGAAAACGCCCAGGCGAGATAGGGCAGAAACTTCACCGGGCATGCGTCCGGGTTCCACAAATCACGCAGGGGCACGCTTAAATCACTGATACCGGCGCAGGCTGCAGCCGCGCGCCGCTCCAGCTGTGTAGAACCTGGCGGCAGCAGGCTAGTCATCCGAACCGCCGATGCTGATGTGCCAGGCGGTGCAGTTGGCCGCCTGGGTTTTATCCAGCACCACATCGTCAGGTGGTGATGCCAGCTCAACGCGCTGAACCCCCTCGGCATGCAGCGCCGCATAGATGGCCGACCGGCGGATATCGCGACCAAGGCGGCGCTGTTCGTTGATATAACTGGTCAGGCGCAGTTCAGCGGCGGCGCGGATTGGCTCGACCGCCGGGCCGGGATAGACATAGAGCACGGCATCAATCTGATAATCGACAATTTGCGCCGACTGCACCGTGACGCGGTCGGCCACCGGCCTTACGGTTTCATCGTTCAGGGCTGCGCTGACGGCGGCCAGCAGCTCAGCTGATGCGGTGCCGTCGCCGGTGCGTGACAGCACGCTGACGGTCACCTCTGCCGGGGCAGGACTGATAACCGAGGCGTCGGCCACGTTGCCGTCGGCACTGAGGGCGTGAAACTCATAGGCGCCGGCTGGCCCGGCCACGCTCATCCCTTCGAAGGCGGCAGGAATACGCTGGCGCAGGTCGGCGTTGCTTTCCATCACGGCGGCGACCGGCGGTACGGCCTCATCATCGGCAGGGGTGATCACCAGCCGTTGCACATTGTTATTCGCCGCCAGCTGATCCAGATCGCCGTTCATCGCATAGGCCACCATCACCGCCTGCGCCGCTTCGTTAACACGCTGGCGCAGAATGACCTCACGATAGGCGTTTTCTTCCAGCAGCTTAACGATGGGTTCAGATTCCAGCGTCAGAGTGCGGGCGATGGCGTCCTGCTGCGACGCAGGGTAAAGCGATATCAGCGTGGCTTTGCGTTCGGCCAGCAGGGTTTCATAGTCCAGCGCTTCAACCACGCTCGGCGCGGGTAGCTGGCTCAGGTCGATGGTTGCCATAGTGTCAGCTCACGGGAATGGTCAGGGAAAAGCCTGCGCCTGAGTCAGCGCGGTTGCCGGTGATTTCGACAACCATGCTGCCGTCAGCGGCAGATTCATAAGCGATAGCCGTCAGCTGTACGCGCGGCTCCCACTGCAGGATCGCCATATAGCAGGCCGACATAATCTGCAGCTGCAGGGCGGCGTTCTGCGGCTGGTCAATCAGGGCGGACAGCAGCGAGCCATAGGTGCGGCGCATAACGCGCGTGCCTACCGGCGTCATCAGAATGTCGCTGACCGACTGGCGGATATGGTCGATATCCGCAATCTGCCTGCCGCTGTCGCGGTTCATGCCGAGGAATTTTTCATTGCTCATTGAGGGCCATCCGATTGACTGTCGCCGCGTTCAATACCGCCGTGCTGATGGGTATGAGCGACAACGCCGTTTGAGGTAAAGCTGCCGCCGCTGTGGCTGATATCACCGCGCATGCTCCCGCCGCCGGTCAGCTCAAAGCTGGCCGCTTTCAGTTTCTGCGTGCATTCAACCAGCGGCGTATCGAGGGTGATTTTTTCGCTGGCATTCACCAGCACCACTTTAGTTGTAACGCTGACGGAATCTGTCGCCTCGATAGTGGCGGTTTTTATGCCGGTAGCGGTTAGCGCGCCGGTTGCCGGTTCGTACTCGATCACCGCACCATCGGGAAAGGTAAAGTGAACCGCATCGGCAGAGGCTGACGGGGCCGGGAAGTCATCAGAGAAAATGCCGGTCAGCACAAAGGCGGAATCAAGCTCACCGCCGAGCGACAGGATAAGCACCTGTTCATCAATGGAAGGCGCGCGCCATGAGCGCACATTGCCCGCGCTGCCGGTAAGCCAGTGCAGCCAGTCGGTGGTGTTAGCGCCGGTCAGTACGCGGCAAAGCCCGTTATCCAGATCGAGGTCTGTCACGGTTCCGATGCGGATTAGGTTGCGCAGCAGGCGCTGGGTTTCGCTGAGGTTTTCTGATGTTTTCATATTTGAATGATGCTATGTTGAACTACCTCTTAACAACTAAGCTCTGCTTTGTGGCTGTCGACACAACAACTTAAAATTTTAATATGTAGAAGGCTTAAAATCCTTGGGTGGTTATTGCTGACGTAAAAAATCAATATTAAAATGAATCAGGAGTAATAATGGATATGCTCACGTTTAAACAAGCCTTGGAAAAATCATCTGGACATGCGAGGCGTGCTTTATTAGGCAACGGGTTTAGTATAGCTTGTAGGCCGCAAATCTTTCTCTATGGAAAACTTTTTGAACAAGCCGATTTTTCAAAGCTATCACCATCTGCAAAAAAAGTTTTCGAAAATTTGAAAACTGAAGACTTTGAAAAAGTAATTAGTACATTGCAAGACTCATGCTTGGCGTTAACGGCTTACACTGGAGATAATGATGAGTTAATCCGCTCCATGGATAGTGATGCATTAGCCTTGAGGGAGCTATTAGTGCAAACCTTAGCTTTGAGCCACCCAGCCCATCCGGGAGAACTAGATGAGTCTGAGTACCAGCACTGCAAATCTTTTTTGGAAAACTTTGACCGCATATATACATTAAATTATGACCTCTTGCTTTATTGGGTTTGTATGCATTGTGCTGAAGGGGAAGAACCATCATGTGATGATGGGTTTAGAAAAGCATATCAAAATTATGATGCGCCTTATGTAACGTGGGAACCAACTAATGCTCATAAGCAAAGTATGTTTTTCCTGCACGGAGCATTGCATCTTTTTGATGCAGGATATGAGTTGAGAAAATATACTTGGGTTAACACAAATGTAAAATTAATAGACCAAATAAGAACAGCTATAAGCAACAATCTCTTTCCAGTTTTTGTGTCAGAGGGTAAGAGTAAAGAAAAAATTGAAAGAATTCGACATAATGACTACTTGGCAAAAGCTTATCGTAGTTTTGTTGAAATAGGTGGCGCCCTTTTTATATATGGCCATTCATTGGCGGAAAATGATGAGCATTTTTTAAAGAAAATAGAACAAGGAAAAATAAGGCAGCTTTATGTTGGTATTTATGGTGATGCAGATTCGGAATTAAATGCAAAAATAATAACTAGAGCTAATCTAATGGCTATTAATAGGAAGAAAGGCACTTTGGAAGTATTCTTCTATGATGCTAAAAGTGCAAATGTCTGGTCCTCATAAGCTTTTGGCCAGCTCTTAATTAGAGCTGGCTAATTTCTGAATAATTATTTCCTGTACTTTTTGAATATCATTTTCATTAAAGCCCAGCAACGGCCTCGCCTCATACTGCACATCCTCCGCACCACGCACCGGACGATCACGCAGTCCATAATGATGCACCCGCGCCATACGCTGCACCCTCCCTGCAAATTCCACAGTGGCATCGTTCGCGGTGCCTTTGGCTTTCATATATTTCGCCGTGCGCAGTTTGGCGAACATTTCACGCCTGATACGGCCTTTCTTTTTACGGATGGGCTGAGTCTTACGCGGCTTAAACGGCGTACCGTCCGGCGCCTGCTGACGTTTAATATTCTGCTGCTGGCTGACGCGTAGTTTACGCGCGACAGCCGTCGCTATCTGCTTGCGTGCCTGCGGTGACAGGTTATTAATCAGTGCCGACAGCCGGTCGATAAAAGGTTGCAGCTCGCTCATAGCTGCAACCCGCTGACCAGTTCACCGCCAGCATACATCTGCGTGGGACGTGCAGCGCCTTCCGGCAGCGGCGGCTCGCCAACATGGTTAACGTGCAGCGCGCCGTCGATATCTTTAACGATCACACGTTCCGTCAGTTGCAGCTCAATACTGATATCACTCAGTGCATCACTAATCACATCAGCCTGAAACACAAAGCCGGTGCGGCGTTTCTCTTCGGTCGCCATAATATCGGGCTGGTTCTCTCGCAGCCAGGCCAGCACCGGCACCATCAGCAAATCGACGTCACCGGCGTAATCGGTGATCACCAGATTCAGCCGGTACTGGTATTCAAACGATAGCGACGGTGCCAGCGTGGAGACAATGCGCCCGTTATCGATAAATACATTCAGGCTGTCAGGGCTGCGCGCCAGCATCGATACGCTGTCTGTTAACGCCCTGCGGAGTTGTGCCGGTTTTAGCATCGTGTTGTTCCTGGCATGTTTTGATGGTTTCAACCTGCAGGCCGCACATCAGCAGCGCGGTTTCGAGCTGGCGATTATCGGCGCGCAGATCAGCCTCGGTTTTCAGGTCGTTGCCCGGTATCGGGCAGCTTGTCACTCTCGGACAGCCAACGTAAATAATCTGCGGCGCTGGCGAAGGCCGGACGCCGGTGCAGCCTGATAACAGCATCAGGCAGAGGAGTACGGCTCCACTTTTGCAGTGCTTCATCGGAATCAGTCACCTTCTGATCGTTAAACTGACGGGTCAGCGTCAGCGCGCTGGCCTTACCCAAATCGGTGCGCAGGGCCAGCTCGTTTTGTTCGCGGTCACCGGCCTCACTCTGCAGGCGGCTGATGGCGTTATCCCGGCTCTCGATACCCGCTGAAAGCGTACCGATAACCCGCCGGGCGGCAGCAAGTTCGCCGTCCAGATGCGACGCGCGCCAGCCGGTAAAGGCCAGCGCCGCAATCAGCAGCCCCGTCAGTGACAGCAGCAGCCGGTTCATGCTGCCGCCTTCAGGCAGTACGCCATCTCGGTGGCGCGCCGGTTAACCAGCCCGGCGATAATCACCCCCTTCACATATACCCAGCGGCTGAGCTGACCACAGGCTTCCGGCCACTGCTGCCGGTTGATAAATGTCGCCAGCGTGGAACTGCAGGCGGCGGTAATGCCGACGTTGAAAGCGAAGGAAACCACCACGTCGTAAACCCCCTGCGGCATCGCGACCGGCATACAGAGATCAATCGCACGCTCGACGCGCATCACGTCATACACCAGGTTAACCGCCGCCGTGCGCTCACCGATCACGCTGGCCGCCGTCACACCTGCGGTATGGCCGATGCCGTTAGTCCAGACGCCCGCGCTGCACTGGTACGGCGACGTGCGACAGCCTTCGAGGTTGGCAATCAGCGCAAGCCCGGCCTCAGAGGTTTTCAGGGGCTTGAACTGCGGCAGCAGCACGGCGATTGCCAGCACTGCCGCCACCGAGCAGCGTTTAGCGAAGGAACTCATCGGCCACCTCGTCAGGCATCTGCTGCTGTTTCAGCAGCCGGTAGGTTTTGCGGCGGTAATGCCAGTTAATAAAAAAGTTCGCCACGTTAATGACCAGCGTCACCAGCGCAACCACGGTGCCGGTCATAAAGGCAATGTCCTGCACCGAATGCCTGCTGGCCCACATCATAAGCAGGCCGATCAGATAGCTGATAATGGAGCTGTTTTTTTCCATGGCTCAGTCCCACAGTTGAAGGGTGTCGCGGGTGGAGGACTCCGGCAGGTCGGGCAGCTCTACCGGGTAGCCGTGGGGCAGTACCGGCCCCTGTGCGGCGAGGCCGGTGTTTGCTGCGTAGACCATTTCGACCACCTGCTGCGTGCGCCCGTAATGGCGAAAACAGATGTCGTCTACCGTGTCGCCCTGCTGCGCATAGACCTGCATCAGAGCAGCCCGATAATGCAGGGGCGCTGACCGGCGATTTTCGCAATCATAAAGCGGGCATCGCGCCAGTATTCGTCGGCGCTGGATTCGATCTCGCTGGCCGTCCGCGTGCCGCTGGCATCATAGCCGCGATAGCGCTCAACGATAGTCGCGGCGGTCAGCGCGCTGACGGCGGCGAAATAGTGCGACAGTTTAATGCTCACGCCGTCGATGGTTTCCGCCGGTACGTCAGCCAGCGTTTTAAACCCGGCCAGCATCTGGCGTTCGCGGTAGTCATACAGCTCGGCGTTGACCTCTGACATTGCCGTTTTGATTGCCAGACGCAGGCGCACGGCGGTCACCGTTCCTTCATAGCGCAGGCTGTCGCGCAGGGTCTGCAGGTCAACGTCCGGCCAGAAAAAGGTGTTAGTGATCGGCGGCTCGGCAGTGTCTGCCGGTCGCGGTGCGGGAATAACAACCGTGCTCATAGTGACCTCTGAATAGGTGGGCGGTGGACGGCGGCATTGATACCGTAAAACGGATCGCAACAGCCGTGCCGCCCGGCGCGGGGCGCGTTCGTTAGCGGCTGGCGAGAGCCTGCTTTTTCATGGCATTCGCCAGCCGTTCAATGTCCTTTTTGACGCCGCAGCGGCCATCGAGCTGCAGCGCACGTTTCAGGTGTTCCATCGCATCCAAAGCCCTGCCCGCATCACGAAGGGTATAACCGGTAATTTTGTGCAGCTTTGCGCGCACCATATCCGGCATATCTTCGGATTTCGTCAGCTCCAGCGTTGCCAGCAGCGGGTCGATAGCGACCGGCTCCTTTGCCGTCCATGCCCGCGTAGCCGCTTCGGCAACGTCTTCGGCGAGCAGATAGGCGGTGCTGTTGCGCTTGTAAGTATCAGGTGGCACCAGGCCGAACTGCAGCGCATAACGGGCAATTTCCAGCGCGCCAGGAATATCACCGGCATCAAGACGCCAGATCATTACCGTCATCAGGATGGCATCCTGTGCGCCTTTGCCGCTTTCCAGCACGCCCGACACCCACGGCAGATAAGCGGGCAGCAGCTGGCGTTTCAGCTCAGCTTTACGCTCAATCGAACGCACCTTTTTCAGCTGCCGTTTATCTTCGTTGAGCTTCATCAGCATCAGCTCATAACCGTTGGCATGGCGCAGCGGGTTATCCCGCTGTTGTGCGGCTTCGACCGCCTGCTGGCGCATCATGTGACGTTGGGCAGGGCTTAACATGCGTTACTCTCCGGCTTCCGGTGTGTCACCGGTTACAGTGGTGGCGCCATCTTTCTTTTCTTCCGGCACATCTGACAGTTCGATGTTTTCCACCATGCAACCCGCCGCGTAGTCCTCGATCACATAGTCCTCGTTAATCGATTCGTAGTTCTCGATGCGGTCGCGCTTCGCCACTTCATCCAGCAGGCGGCGATGGGTGCCTTCCTGCCAGTAAATCGACAGGTTATCGAGGCGGGTGATCAGCAGGGCGTTTTTCGGGAAGTAGGGCACGCGTACCGCAGGCAGGTTACCGATGCGCTTCTGGCTGACAATCATGTCGGCGGCCAGCGTCTCAGTGTTCGCCTGGCTCTGGTTAATCAGCGGGAAATACTTGTCGGCCAGTAGCTGGCGACCGCAGATAACTACCAGTTCAGGGTCTTCCTGAAACCACGGCTCAATCATGGTGTTGGTTGCGTCCATTACCAGCGCGTCAAGGTTGGCGTAGTCGCCGCCGGTGCCGATGCGGATGATTTCAGACTCGGTGCTGCCATCCTCGGCCAGCACCTTGCTCATCACGCGGGCCGGTGCATTTTTGCGGTACTTCTGCAGCCAGCCGGTCGCGACATCCTGCAGTAACGGATTAGCGGCACGGTTAGAAGTCTTCGCACGGGCCAGACCGTTAAAGCCGACCATAATCCGATCCAGCGCCTGGCGCTTAACGATGGCGTCACGCAGACGGGCCTGAAAATCTTCATAGCGCGCCCACAGGTCGAGAGTGTTGTAGCGGATATGGAAATCGTAGTTAACCTGCGCACACTCATAGCCTTCAGCATCCAGCGCGGCAAAGTCGGCGGTTTCACGCTCGTCGCCACCGGCGGTGTCGGTGGTGCTGGCAATCGAGCCGGTCACGCCGACGCCGATTTTCTCACCCTTCATTTCCGATACCGGCACGATATTGATGCGGGTCAGAAAGTCCGAAGACTCCTGCACGCGGGTCATCAGCGTCTGGCTGACCGATGGCTCAACGGTGAATTTTTTGTTCATATCGCCGGTATCAACGTTGTTCAGCTCGGCGACGCGGGTCAGGAAAGCATTAAATTTAAAACGGGTGTTCGGGCGCATTGGTGTTCCTGTTATCAGTTTTTTTGGTTTGGTTACGCAGGCAAAGCCCGATCAGCAGTCGGTCTGTACCGCCGTTTTGCTTTCGCCACCGTTCGCCAGCGGGCGGCGGCTGAAACTGCCGTCGGTGGTTTCCAGCTTCTGCGTCAGCGTCTGCACGGTGGTGCGGTCGTTGCCGGTTTCCTGTTCCAGTGCGGCAAGACGGTCATTCAGGGCGTCAAACTTCTGCGCGGTGGTATCAAAGTTGGTCTGTACCTGTTCGGCGACCACGGTCACCGCCGCATTAACGTCGGTAAAACGCTCGTCATCGGTTTTCTTTTTCACGGAGAACAGTTCCTTAACGCGTGCCAGTACCGACGGCGCCGGGTCGGCGATATCGTCAAAGCTCAGTTCGGTTTCGGTAGCGACAGAGAACAGGTTCTCAGGGGCTTTTTTACGGCTGGCCAGCGGGCTGTGTTCAGCCTGGGCGCTGAAGGCCAGCATTTCAGTGCCAAGGCTGGCCGGGTCATCGGTAACGGCCAGACCGACCAGATAGGCTTTGCCGGTGTTGGCAAAGTTGGTGCCGATTTCAACGGAGGTGTAGATTTTCTGTTTTTTGCCGGTCATGGCGATCAGGTCGTCAGTCGGGCTGATTTGCGCAAACAGCGCCAGCTTGCCGCTAAGCGCCGAGTCATCATCAATCTTCTCAGCCTTCAGCGCGGTCACATCGCCGAGGCGGCGGAAATCACCGTCGGGAAACAGGCCGCGAAAGTGTTCAAGATTGACGCGGCAGCCGTAAACGCGCGGGTCAAAGGAGTCAGCCATCTGCTGAATATCGGCGTCGCTGATGTTGCGGCCATCACAGGTATCACCGGCGACAGCGACGCGGAAAAACTTCGATAATTTAGGCATTCGTGATCGGTTCCGTTTGGGGTTGATTCGGTTCAGGGCCAGTTTCGCCACCTTTACAACTCCTCTCAATGAATGCCGGTCTGGTGAATCGCTGCACAACAGAGAGTGCAGGCGCGGCATCAGTGGCACCGGTAGCCTTATCGCCATGAACATGACACCGACAACCATCATCAGCGACCCACGGCGACAGGCGGCACTGCTTTACTGGCAGGGCTGGTCGGTGCGCCAGATTGCGGACTCGCTCAGCATCAAAACGCCGACCGTACAGAGCTGGAAACTGCGCGACGCGTGGGACAGCGTCGCGCCCATCAGTCGTGTGGAATTCAGCATGGAAGCGCGGTTAATTCAGCTGATAACCAAAGAGGTGAAAAGTGGAGGGGATTACAAGGAGATTGACCTGTTAGGCCGCCAGATTGAACGCATCGCCCGCGTCAACCGCTATAAGGACAGCGGCAATGAGGCCGATCTCAATCCCAACGTGCGTAACCGCAATAAGGGCGAGCGCGCGCCGGTGATTAAAAATGTCTTCAGTGATGAGGCCATCGAAAAGCTGACCGGCCTGTTTATGGATAACTGCTTTGAATATCAGCTCGGCTGGCATCGGGCAGGGCTGGCGTACCGCATCCGCAATATCCTCAAGTCGCGCCAGATTGGCGCCACCTTTTACTTTGCCCGTGAGGCGCTCATTGATGCGCTGACCACCGGGCGTAACCAGATTTTCCTGTCGGCCAGTAAGGCGCAGGCGCACGTGTTTAAAAACTACATTATCGACTTTGCCCGCCAGGTGGATGTTGACCTGAAAGGCGATCCGATTGTGCTGCCGAACGGCGCGCGCCTGATATTCCTCGGCACCAACGTCCGCACCGCGCAGAGCTATACCGGCAATCTCTATCTTGATGAATATTTCTGGATACCCAAGTTTCAGGAGCTGCGCAAAGTCGCCAGCGGCATGTCGCTGCACAAGAAATGGCGCACCACCTACTTTTCAACGCCGTCGAGCCTCTCGCACAGCGCGTACCCGTTCTGGTCTGGCGACTTGTTTAACCGCGGACGCCGCAACAAAAATGACCGCATTGAGCTGGATTTAAGTCACAGCCATCTGGCCGACGGTGCGCTGTGTGGTGATGGTCAGTGGCGCCAGATTGTCACCGTGGATGATGCGCTGGCGGGCGGCTGTAACCTGTTCGATATCAATCAGCTGGCGCTTGAATACAGCCCGTCGGAGTACCAGAACCTGCTGATGTGTGAATTCGTTGACGATGAAGCCAGCGTGTTCCCGTTCGCCGAACTGCAGACCTGCATGATCGACAGCCTGGAAGAGTGGGAAGACTTCAACCCGTATGCGCTGCGGCCGTTCGATTATCGCCCGGTATGGATTGGCTATGACCCGTCCCACACCGGCGACAGCGCGGGCTGTGCGGTTATCGCGCCGCCGCTGGTTGCCGGTGGCAAGTTCCGTGTGCTGGAGCGCCATCAGTGGCGCGGCATGGATTTCGCCGCGCAGGCGCAGTCGATTAAAGAGCTGACCGAAAAATATCAGACCGAATATATCGGCGTGGATGCGACCGGCATCGGCCAGGGCGTTTTCCAGCTGGTACGCCAGTTTTTCCCGGCGGCGCGCGAAATCCGTTACTCGCCGGAAGTGAAAACCGCGATGGTGCTGAAGGCAAAAGACACCATCGGCAGCGGGCGCCTCGAATACGACGCCGGTCACACCGATATCACGCAGTCGTTTATGGCGATCCGCAAAACCATGACCGCCAGCGGTAACCGTTCCACCTATGAAGCCAGCCGCAGCGAGGACGCCAGCCACGCCGACGTCGCCTGGGCGATTATGCACGCCTTACTTAACGAACCGCTTACCGCCGCCGCCGGTGGTATGAGTCCAAACTTTGTGGAGTTTTATTAATGAGCAAGCGCAAGGGCCGCAAGGCATTCGCCACTAAATCAGAACCGCTGCAGCAGCCAGCGGCGTCCGCGCAGGCGTTCAGCTTTGGCGATGCGACACCGGTACTTGATAAGCGTGAAATACTGGATTACGCCGAGTGCATACATAACGGGCGCTGGTATGAGCCGCCGGTCAGTTTTGACGGGCTGGCGCGCAGCCTGCGCTCGGCGGTGCATCACAGTTCGCCGATTTACGTTAAGCGCAATATTCTGGCGTCGACTTTCGTCCCGCATCCGCTGCTGAGTCAGCAGGAATTCAGCAAGTTTGCGCTGGATTATCTGGTATTTGGTAATGCGTTTCTGGAGCTGCGCAAGAATGCGTTAGGTGAACCAATGCGGCTGGAGTGCGTGCCGGCGAAATATACCCGGCGCGGTGTAGAGGAGGGCGTTTACTGGTTTGTACAGAACTGGAAAGAGGCGCATCGCTTTGAGCCGGGTAGTGTTTTCCATCTGGTTGAGCCGGATATTAACCAGGAGCTGTATGGCCTGCCGGAATATCTCAGCGCGCTTAACTCCGCTTGGCTGAATGAGGCGGCGACGCTGTTCCGCCGCAAGTATTACCAGAACGGCGCCCATGCCGGTTACATCCTGTATATGACCGATGCGGCGCAGAGCAGTACCGATATCGACCGCATGCGTGAAGCGATGCGCGATACAAAAGGGCTGGGTAACTTCCGCAACCTGTTTATGTATGCGCCGAACGGTAAGCCGGATGGCATCAAGATTGTGCCGCTGAGCGAAGTGGCGACTAAAGATGATTTCTTTAATATCAAGAAGGCGAGCCGGGATGATCTGCTAAGTGCGCATAGGGTGCCGCCGCAGATGATGGGGATTATTCCTGATAATTCGGGCGGGTTTGGTGATGCGGTGAAGGCTTCGCAGGTATTTGTACGTAATGAGTTAACGCCCTTGCAGGAACGAATTAAAGAGATAAACGCTTGGATTAGACATGAAGTAGTTAGATTTGAAACGTACCAATTTGATTCTTAAAATTCCTTACGGACTGGCCACCAGTTCGCACTATGATGGCCTGTTTTATTTAAGAACCATAAAACCCTTTTTTTACTTCTATGAGTTTTTCAACTAAAATATCTACTTTAGTTGAAGGGTTTTCGTTACCATCTTGCTCGGCTAATTTTCTAACTTTAATGCTATTATTGATTGCATCTTGTAGTTTATCATGTAATAAGGCGAACATTCCTTTTTTATTCTTTTGGTAATCATGAATATGGCTTTTAAGCTCCTTCTGCATTTGCATTCCGGCACTATTTTTTTTATCACCCACAAATGATTTTCTTGAATTTGTGAAATGTAAAAAAAACCAATATTCAAAACAAGGAACTGAATTTATTACATGAAACTTCCCAGCAGGTTTCAATTGCCTGACCTGCTCGATGGCTGTGTTATAATCGGCATGTGAATCTTTATCAAAAACACAATATACTAAATCATATGGTGAGCTTTTTTTGCTTTCTTTTCGATCGACTTCTCTTGCATGTTCAACCACACTTTTCGGGCTTGAGCCACAGTCTCCAGTGATAAATACTGAATCTGTAGATGTTAACTTGTAATGAGCGATTATTTCATCAAAATATTCGGGTTCAGTTTTTTCTCCCTCGCATACTATAAGTATTTTTTCCATAGCTTTACGGCTCGCATTTTTCCTTTTTAAATCGGATGCTTTTCGAGCCTTCATCTTATTGAATAGTTTGTCTGATGCCATTACATCTTCTCCAGCTTCTTAATAATGGGTAATGCACCATATCTCCCTTCAAGATAAGCTGTTTCTAAATTTTCTCTTCCTTTTCTTGGGCTAAAGTCCGATAACGGAAAGAGCTTGGTGGTGTTGTCAGTGTCTTTTTCAACAAACCAGACCTGATCTCTTCTGAATACATCTTGACTTAGAATACTAGTCTCATGTGTAGTGAAAATAAGCTGAGCGTTATTTTTGTTAGTTAAAGGGTTGTTAAATAAATTAACAATAAATTCCACTAGTTTAGGATGCAAGTTATCATTTAACTCATCAATGATGATTACATTGCCTTCTTTCAGTGAATGATTTAAAGGCCCTGCGAAATTAAAAATTTTTCTTGTCCCTTCAGATTCTTCATCTAAGTCGAAAGCAACAAGATTGCCATCGGCCCCTTTATGCAATGTTTTAACGATGTAGCTATCTTTGCCCTGCCACTGCTTAGTAATAAGGTCTTTGAACTCCTGAGGCATATCATCAGGAAGACTATTTGGGTTAAATTTTTCTTTTTTAACTTGAATGTCATCAATCCCGACATCAGCAGCCTTTAGAAAACGTAGGATCTCTTCGCTTCCATCTTTAAAGCATTGTCGTGACGTGTAATCATCATTCCATCCGGCAAGTTCAGTATATTTTAATTTATAGTAAAACCAATTATATACTGGAGATAGCTGCTTGCTATTTAATTGCACAGCAGTGGAAAGAAATAATGCATTACTTCTTGTGGCTTTTACCCATGTCTGTTTTTCTCCAACTAAAGAGTTTCCTAATTCCCACTCATATTCATTTTTTTCGTTATCCCACATCCTAGTAAACCAGCGCTGCAATCTGCCTTTAGGAAAAGCGAACAGCCACTCTGCTAAAATTTTCTCATCAGTAGTTGAAAATCCATATTGGTACCTAACCCCTTCAAAAGAAAAGATAATTTCGAACTCTGATGGCGAATTTGTAAATTTAGAGTCTAGCATGAAAGGAGTGACCGGAATTTTATCCGGGGTATTAGTCATTGTTGCAGAATGCACAATGATATCAGCCATAGTTGTAATGGCTCTTACAAGATTTGATTTTCCCGCCGCATTAGGCCCATAAATAGCTGCACTTCTAACAATATCAACCTTGCCTGAGTCATCTAAAGGCATCACATTGTCATTATTATCTCTTGATTTTTGCGCAACCATGCTTAATGTTTGGCGCTCTGAGATCGATCTATAGTTTTCTACTGAGAATTCGATCAACATTTTTATGCTCCTAAGCTCTAAATCTCACCTAAAATTGCTTTTTTAGGATTTAAACGTTTAATTTTGACGATTTTTGTCAAAAAACGCACCTAAACTTCCTTGTGGAGTCAGTTTACACCATAAATCTTGCTTGCATATAGATTTTGATATACTGCTACTAAACAAACTCTTTCTAATCCCCGCGCGCAATGCTTTCCCCGCCACGCCTGCCCGCTTTATGCATCGCTTTTCATGCAGTTGCATGCCTTGCCCCAAGCCGCGCCTGTACTAGCTCTCACCGGGGCAGGGGATCCATTTTGGATCATGCGATCTAATGCGTGAAAATGCGTTTTACAGACAGCAAAAAGCCGCCTGATTTGGCGGCTGGGTTATGTCTCGTTTATGGCAGGTACAACCTTGCAGATTAGCTACTCAGCCTGGTAAAAAATTGCATCCTGCAGTCTGGAGGTATCAATCTCGCGAGCAAGGTCACCAACCAAAGACATAGCCAGCTTCAGTTCATCAGGTTTGCACTGTGCGATAAGCGCTACATCCGCTATGAACTGTATACGTGCGATTGTTTCATTCAATTTATCCAACTCCATCAGTCTCTTATCTCCTGCATAATTCATATTACTGTATGTATAAACAGTATCATGGCGTTAAGGAAGCGTAAAGATTCGTATCAATAAGATTAGTCCGAGTGCCTGTTTTTCATACGGTTAGCTTTATCAGTAACCTTTTTAGCCAGTAGTCGGAAGTTCTTAAGAGGATTTTCTGATGCTCTGGCCGCTTGATACAGATTACCCGCCGGACCGCTAAAATATGGTTGGCCGTTCACCGTCACTTTGCCACCGCCCATCATTCTGGTTATCTCTGATTCAGTCAGCACGATATCGGATATGTCTTTGACCATTTCACGCAGCTTAAGCCTCGCATCGCTGTTACCTGGGTGGGTGAGTGGCGGTTCGCCCGACTTAACTGTGTCTTTACTGCGGATCCGTGCCAGTATTCGGCGCCGTTCTGCCCGGCTCGGCGGTTTATTGAAGTCAATTTCCTGCGGCTCAGTTTGCTGCCCCGTACAGTTATTGACAGAACTCCGAGAGGACGCAGACGCGTCCTTCAGGTCAACGGCCAAATCAACAGCGCGTTTTGCGACAATCTTCCACTGCTTGAGACGGGTCAGAATTGGCGTATCTGCGCCAACGGCTGTTGCATAAACACCCTGAATCTTGAATGTTTCTTCGGTGTACTCATTAAGTTGCGCAGCGGGCTGATACCAGGTGCGTACTGCAAGCTCGTCACGACGCACAAACGGGCCGCCCTGCGCGTTAACATATGCAGCCCAGTCACCGATATCAGCGGCATCATGTGCTGCTGCAAACTCAACGCTAAGCCCCTGAGCGGTTTCGCTGTCAGCCATACGGCGCAGTTCACGATAAACTGTTACCGGCGCACCGCCGACAAACTGAAACTGACGAATGCGCCAGCGTGCCGCCCATGCTGACACTGCGCCCGCAGTTTCTTTAATCGGTTTGTTGGTTTCATCGTCCAGCTCGCCATCAAGTGCATAGCCGTCGATATTTTTGGAAATGTACTTCGCCACATAACCGGTAGCGCTGCCTTTATCCGGGTCAATGGCTTCAGCGTGAAAGCGCGCTTTCTTTGCCTTATCTGATTTCAACTCTGCGGCATCCTCATTGTATGCATAACTGCGGATGATCGCGGTCACGCGCGCGGCATCTTCAGGACGCATAAACATCAGCATATGCCAGTGAGGTGTCCCGTCGTGGTGTGGTTCGGCAACACGAATACCGAAAATGCGCAATTCTTCACGATGCAGTTTGGCGCGTATCTTCTGCCAGACACCGCAAAGATATGCCTGTGTTGCCGCAGGGCTGGCGCCATTCCACTTTCGGTTATGGTAGCCGGATTTGGTCGTCGCATGATATTTCGAGGGAGTGGTGAGGGTATAGAACTGGCCGACGTAACCGAGCTGGTTGCAGATGTTTTCAAAGCCGCGAATACGCGTCATCAGCTCACAGCGGCGGATCGCCGGATTGGCAATGCTGCCATCAAACTTATCAATCAGACTGATGCGGTTGCCGTCCTCATCTTCCAGCTCCATACCTTTCAGAAACTCGCGCGTGCGTCGCTTCTGTTCGCGCCATTCATATACGGCCATGTTGCTGGCATAGGGAGTATGCTTTTTGCTGACGTTAGCCAGAGCAATATGTAAATGCTCACGCCATTCAGCGGCAATACGGCGTAAAAGGTTTTTCCACCAACGTTCGGCTTTCATTTTGTGGATCGCCGGCGCGGCATCGTCTTCACTAAAAAAGCGCGTGGTTACTTTGTCCCAGGCAGGTGCAGCCTGACCTAAGACGCGGGTGATTTTGGCTGCAGTACGATACAGGCACCATAGTGCGCGATACTCCGATACTTCGCCGATCTCGCTGTTAACCTGAATCAATTCACTGGTAATAAAGTTGCTGATATCACCGGCGAGCAAATCAATATCACTGCGCGACATATCAGGCAGGCGGTTAAAGCGGCGCATCAGGATAACTAACTGCACATCATGTATAGCTGATGAGGCGCGGGGAACATCAGGCAGCAGCTCCTCAGTAGAAGGGGATGCTGTAATTTGCAGGCGGTATTTATCTGCCACCAGTTCAAGACGCGGCAATGCCCGCCCGAAGAAAGACTTCGTCAGATAGGCATTGCCTCGCAGAACACCATGACTTTTTTTAAGTTCATTGACGCGACGATTAACATTTTGACGGACAAGTGAAGGCTGGCGCGCAAGATGTGCCTCAGCCGCAATCAGTTGATCGCGGCGATGGATTTCTTTATAGGTGAGGTAAGGGCTGGCAATGGCCGCCCGTGGCTTGTTCCACGGGTAGGCATATTCAATTATCACTGACGCTTACCGAAATGAGCGCTTTTAAGCTCCTGGATGGTTTGGCAGTGAATGCAGGTCATCACACCTGGCAGTGCTTTACGACGCGCTTCAGGGATCGGGGCATCACAGACTTCGCAGAATGTCGCGCTGACACCAACAGAACGGTGGATAGTGTTAGCCAGGCAACGCGCCAGATTCTCAGCCTCGCGCTGCTGGGCGATATCGATTGAGTCAGCCATCAGTGAAACTCCAGCGCTTCATGCTCAAATCGCTGCGCTTCCTGACGTAACAGTTCAGCCGCATCCGCGCCGCTCATTTCGGTACGGGTGATAAAAATGGCCAGCGCTTCCATACGGATTGATACGGCCAGTGCTTTGTTTTTACGCTCGTCGTTGCGGGCGGCATTCAGCAGTGTCTCAGTGTTAAAGTCAGCACCAATTACCATCTGTTTTACTTCTACGTTACGCATAGATATTTCCTTGTTTCAGGCATAAGAATGCCCGGCGAGTTGACGCCATTGTGTTTGGGTTAAGTCAGTTATTCAGACAGAAAACAGTCTGAGATTGAGAATCGACGCGGCAGCAGTTCGCCCCAGCGCGACATTTTGTTCATGGCCTTAATAATCAGTTCGCGGTGATATTTGTCGAAGTATTCGAACGGCTTGCCGATTTCATCCTGCTTAAAAGCGGCAGGCTGTTCGCGGTTAGCCAGTGTCAGTACGCAGAACTTAAAATCATCGCTCTGGCGGTTGAAATAGCGCAGGGCAGGGTTTTCATTGTTCTTACGCATCTGGCGCCAGCGCTGCTGAAACTCTTCAAACGTCATTGATTCAACCTGATCGGTACGGGCATGAATCAAACGAATATGACTGAAAGGCGCTTTGCTGGTAGCCGGTGCTGCTTGTGCGAGGCGGGCCATATTATTCCCCCAACAGAATGCGAAAAGGTTTAAATCGGCTCGGCCTGTTGGTCGACAAGCCACGTAAAAGCGCTTTCTGGTCATTGCATGGGTGCCAGCGTTTACCGTCTTCACCCATGATCCAGCCATGACCGTATGACGGTGACGGACTCTGGCGCTTTAACAGCGGTGCAATTGAAAACGTCATCGTCACCTCAGCTCAAACCAATAGATGCGCCAAGACCGCTGACAGCATTGAGAGTGGAGGACATCGCCGGGTTACTGTGGATCCGCGTATGAACTGCCATTGCTGCCAGCGTCAGGCAGCGAATACCTGAATTGACGCTATCGACGAAAGCGTTTTTACGTGACTGAGTCATACGCTCGGAAGAAACTGCACCGGCAGCGACCTGGCCTACTGCGGCGGTAGCGTTCAACACATAGGAAGCCAGTTTCTCTGAGGCCAGTTCATTAACCGGTACAGAGGGCAGGCAGTTAAGTTGTGCCAGCAGCCCGTCAATCAGCGCAGCATCTTCAGATGCATCGGTTAACAGCAGAATCTCAGTGACCGTTAACTGGTGTGGCTGTTCCGGGTTCAGCTTGTTACGCAGTACCTGCGCTTTCATATCGATGTTGCATGCCAGCTCTTTCAGGTTGTGCTTTTGCGCAAACTGACGGCAGGCATTATCGAGATGAGGGTGTTTAGAAACCTGAAAATCAAACATGATTCGGATCCTCAAAACTTGCAAAATCAAATTAGCGTTTGATATAGCGGCAGTTGATTGCGTGTTGCAGGTTTTTCTCACGCCATGCGGCAACATTGACCAGCGCGTTACCGTGTTTTTCCATCACGTCTGTACGAGTCTGGCCGGTCTTTTTACACTCAATGGTGCGGGTAACTGTGCTGGTTGGGGTAGGGGCGAGAAGGACAACGCCGTTAGCAATCCACTTTTCTAACACCGACTTACTGATACCGTTGGCGGTAGCGAAGTCCTCTTTAGACATGGTTGCAGAGGTGTTGATCGCCAGTGCTTTCTCTACTGCGGCGTTAACAGCAGTGCTGAGCGCGGGCATCAAAACTGATGCGATGTTCGCGATCAGTTCTGGCGTCTGAAGCAGGTCAAATGCATTTTGACTGTTTGCATTTTCAGTATGCATAAAGCAGTATCTCCTTTGGGTCGTTTTGTTCTACGGTGTTTCATGTGGTGTGATGATACTGTAGATCGTAAAAACGATTAGGTAAATAATTATTTATCACCTAATGGTGTTTTTATGATTGAAGATAAGGGCGGAAGCGTCCAGATTCTCGAAAGATTGATGTCATCGTATGGCGTGAATACGCAGAAAGACTTGGCTGCGGCTCTGGATATCCCAGCAAATAACATCAGTGGTTGGACGCAGCGCGACAGTGTTCCAGGCAATGCCATCATCAAATGCGCATTAGATACCGGTGCTGATTTACAGTGGCTGGTAACTGGTGAACTTGCAAAAGCAAGTTTTGAAGGTATGCCTGACTCCCATAAAGGTGAAGTCCTCTATAACGAGATCATTTCAAACGGTGGCAAGCCAGTATTGCGCCGCATCATGGACGCCTACGGATTCACCCTGCAAAAACAACTCTGTGAGCTGCTGGGGATTTCATCCGGCACCGTCAGTACATGGGTACGTAGAAATTACTTTCCAGGTGATGTGGTGGTGACGTGTGCGCTCGATACCGGTGTTCCTCTTCAGTGGCTGGCAACAGGGAAAGGGGCGCAGCAAAGTGACAGTTCGGAAGCAAGTAAGGCAGGGGCAATTCCACGCAAAAATCTGACAGCAGGTGTTTTGCATGATGCTGGCAATTGGGTCACCGATTTAAGCTATATCCCCCATACGCTTATTGAGCCGGTTTTTGTCTTCAGTAACACATGTTCGTGGATTGTAGATACAGGTGTGACTGAAATCAGTAATGGTCGCTGGCTTCTTGGCATCGATAATAAATACGATGTTTATGATATTGCGCTTTTACCGGGGCGAAAAATTAGCGTGACGAGTAAAGCTTCTAACTTCACTTGTGGTGCTGATGAGGTAAATACTGCCGGGAAGGTAGTTTTAACGATGGATTATAATTTTTAAAAGGATTGGGCATGGGAACCATTTTAGCGCTGTTGGGTTTGATTCTGGGCGCATGGGCTGTACGCAGTATTTGTTTAAAGCAACAAAGTTCTGGTAAGAAGGTCGGCAAATCCATTTTCGCAGGTTGGTATTTTCTTACGGCTGGCGGGATGGGAGCAACAGAAGAAGATAAGATTCTTGTCGCAATCGTTATGATGCTGGTTGGGGTTGCTGTCGTACTGTATTCAAATCGTGCTTATAAAGCGCCAAAGAACAGCAACGACGAGATCCTGCGCGAGCATGCTGCAGCTCTAAAGGATTTTGATTTAACGCAGAATAAAGATGAACGAGACACCTATCGCACTGAAAATTTTGCTAAAGGTAAAGATGCCAGCGGTTTAACAAAAGTCGCCTTCTACTATGTAAACGGCAGCGGTGAAAGCAGTTTTCGCGATGTTGACGTTAAGAAATTCGATGGTCATTACATTGAGGGGTATTGTCACCTTTCAAGTAAGTTCAAAACTTTCAGAATTGACCGTGTTGAAGGGGATGTGATCCTGCGCGATACCGGTGAGGCGATGGACGCATATCATTGGGCGGCTGAGATGGAAGTTATTTAATTTAAATTGGAAGAATTTACTCCGATTCTTAAAAGAAGACTTTTATGAAAAATGATAAAAAACCATTTTCTTTTATTGACGGCATATTAAATGATGATAGTGGGGCAGTTTTAGTCAAATATGCCATTGTAATAGCTGTTATATTATGGCTATTATTCGTTGTAAATTTAATTAGCCTTTATTTTGGGTGGGGTGCCAATTTAGGCCCGTTTGGGGATTTTATTGGTGGTGTTGCTAATCCATTACTTACATTCCTGACTTTTATATGCCTCATAAAAAATATCCTCATGCAACGGGATGAATTGTTGCTGACCAGAAAAGAATATGCTGAGACAAAAAGAGTATTGAAGATACAAAGCGTGGAAAGTACATTTTATAATGGTGTCAGTCTTCATCATGAGATTGTAAACAATTTAAAGATTGACTTAAATCTCCTAGGTTCTGAATATGAGTTGATGACAGGGAGGGAAAAGGTTTCCATCGGAGAGCATGAGTTTTTTGGTCGAGACTGTTTTAGGGGGTTAATTAAGCTATTGGCTAGTGATTGTCCGGATCAGGAAACTCTTATTGAAAGATATAAAAAAATAAACAATAACAAAAATGAATGGTTTGGCCATTACTTTAGAAACTTCTATAGAATAATGAAGATAGTAGATGGTCTGCCAGAAAATTATGTATCAGAAGTGGAAAAAAAACAGTATTGTCATACATTAAGAGCCCAGCTCTCATCTAATGAATTAATTATCCTTTTGCTTAATTGTTATCATGGTGTATGCGATTCTGGGGAATTCCGTGATCTTTTAAGTAGGTATCAAATGTTGGAGCATTTACCTATCAAAAGATTAGAAGACAAGTATAAAGCAACTGTGTCTGATTTATTCGAGGTGGATTACTCATTTTTTAGCTATTTTATTGTTTCAGATGAATAAATTGAAAAAAACAGAAAGGCACTTAGTTTAAGGAAGGTTCCTGGTGGTGCATTTGGGAAAAACCATCATGTTTATTTCCCCAAAAGTTTGCGAAAAAAAGGTCTTGCAGGTAGCTCTCATCAAGAGTTGTAGCCATTTTGTCGCCATGCATTAGTTTAACTAACTGATTTTAAAGACCGGAAAACGTATTCGGTCTTTTTTTGTTCTAGAAATTCGCAGACTCGTTTGCAGCTTCTTAAATTGCTCGAAATTTCAATCTTTGGTTTAAGCATTCCGGCTTCTGTTCACTGAAATAAATCCTCGTTATTCCATTCGCGGTCTGATTATATTTGTATTATTGGTAAGTGAGCTAAGTGAAAGATTTTTAACGATAATACTGTTTAAGAAACAGGATTACTCATTGCCCATGCTTAATGTAAACTTCATTCCAGAGAACTTTACTGAGGGAACAGTAATGAGTTTCAGCCTGCCAGGTTTTGACCTGTTTTACCTTTCACGCGATAACCTTGAACCTGAACGCTTTGAGCTTATAGCCCGGCCTTCCGACACCTGGCGTCATATTAGCGAAGAGTATGAATTTGATGATCACTATCGTGATCATTATTACGTTCAGGGGTTAAGGCCGAAACTTAGTTATCAGCCGAGATAGCAGCCTGACAGACGCTGGGGAACGGAAAACGACACAGAACGTAATCTCAGATACCTGGTAGAGTGTGGCAATGTGGTTATGCTTGATCGCAAAAATTTGCCAGGTCAGCTGTTTTACATTGATGATAAAGGCGAACTGATTTGCCGGGATATATTCGCCTTCAGGTTTAGCGGATGGGAAACTATTCTCCGCGAATACCGAAAATCTGTGGCCTGCCGTGATTACCGGCAGCGTGGCGCTAAACCTCGGGCAACAGAGGTAATCCTATTCGGTTTCAGTCAGGTGAAAGCGTCAGACACGTTTGCTCAGGAAGTGAAGAAACCGCAAACCTACGACATGATAAACAGTAAAATGGCGGGGCGACTGCTGGCTGCTGGTGGTATTTATAACCAGAACCCGGAAATGTTTGCGGACACTGCACGTAAGTTGGGTGGTGAAGCTGCACAAGGGTTTGATCAGGTGCTAAATGAGCAGACGTCTGGGACAATTTTCACCGCTTCTGCCATCATTTTCGGTACCAAAGGTGCGGCAGGGTTTGGAAAATACAGGCCTGCAAGGTCACTTCCACGCGATAAATTTGGTAATCCTCAACCTGATACAGATATTCCCCACACGCAGTTAGGAACAAAGTCCGGGCGTCGTGGCGACTACACTCAGGCCAGAGAGTGGGGGTATGATTCGCAGAACAGTCTTGTGCCCAGGCGAGATATTGATTTTACCGATCATGGCAGGCCTGGAAATCATCCGAACCCTCATCAGCATGATTATATTGCCAACCCGATCGGGGGCGCGTTACAACATGGGCCAGCAAAAAAATTGGAAATGCCAAAATGAAAAAAGAAAGTGGATATATGTTCGAAAGTAATGGTGTAAAAGTGACGTTATCTGAATTGCTGAACAGGATTCCATCTAATAGTTGGGATTGGCGGTTATACGAATTCGAAGGGTGCGGGATAGCGCCTTATGATATGTCGATGCCTGATTTTGAAGATCGGGTTGCATCAGAAAAATACGGTTTTGGTTTTACATGGGATGAACTGAGAGAATTTAGCCAATCACTTCACGACGTAAAATCGTGCGTTTTGGCCGCCGTAAAGCAACCTGTTGATTATGATTCACTGGAAGCTGAAAGTAATGACATGATTATGTGTTTAAGCATTTACGATAGTACCGAGTGGGAACTCAAAGAGTTCGATTGAAATCATCTATAGATCCCAATGAATTATCTGATAATAGATAAAATGCACAAAACCATCCCCACATTGATAGTGCTAATGTTAACCCTTAGTTGCAGCTGGTCGCAGGCAAAGGTAATACAACCCGATATCAAAGCCTTCCAGGAAAATGCTGAACTTGTCAGCACCTTAGTGGCGAATGGGATAGCTCACTTTCACTCCGCCGGCAAAAGGAAATAGAAGCTGAGATCGATAAATACTGTAGTGCTGCCCGGCAGCAACAGAAGCGATTAAAGCAAAAGTATCAGGGCAATCAGCAGGTAGAAAAGACAGTTGCTGAGTATGATCTTTGAGCCGCCCGTCGTAAACCTAATCCCTTAAAAAAGCGCACGGAACCCGCTCTTCTCCGTCATGCCATACTGTGGCAGTGAAGCCAATTCAGACGCCAGCTAACAAACCAGTCACCATCATTTCATCCTTACCTCCCAATTTTAGTGCCAGTCACAATCAGACCCAACCCGCGTCTATGGCGATTATCTGAAAATTAGCATCAATTTTAGTTAGTTTGCGAACCATACAATCCTGCTATTAGCGCAACTTACAGAAGCTTTACACTACTTTTCTCAATTTTTCACAATGCCATACCGCCTGAGTATCGATTGCTTTTTGAATCTATATCAATAAGATTCAGCAAAGAGATTTTGAGTTTTATTTTCTTCACTTTTTTTTCATTCACTCTTTTCTGTCTTAAATAATGGTCTTGCCCAGGGCTAAATGAAGTGATTTATATCGCTTTTTAGTCCGGGGTTGTTGTGCTAGTTTCAAAAAATAAAATTTATAATTTATTTATTTCATGGAGCGAAATTATTACTTTTTCTTTTAAAAACAATTCCAATCAAATCTTACAGGTGACATATGAGAGATCTCTGGGTGGACTATGCAAAGGGCATCGGTATTGCTCTGGTGGTGTTTGGTCATGTTAATCGAGGGTTATACAGTTCCGGGGTTTATCTTTCCGAAGGCGCTTACACGTTAGTTGATAGCATTATTTATAGTTTTCATATGCCATTGTTCTTTTTTCTGGCTGGATTGTTTTTTCTGCAATCTATTGAGAGAAAGGGTAAAAAAGAGTTTATTGTCAGTAAAGCAGATACCATCGTCTATCCCTATGTGGTCTGGTCATTAATTCAGGGAGGGATTGAAGTTGTACTGTCAAACTACACCAACAGTAAAACCAGCCTTGGTGAGGTGCTGGCATTTCTGATCTATCCCCGCGCCCAGTTCTGGTTCCTCTATGCGCTGTTTATGATTTTTGCGGTTGCGGCTGTACTCTGGCATCGAAAATATTTTAACCAATACCTGCCTTATCTGCTGATATTGTCGCTGGTGATGAATGTCTGGCAGGAAGAATTGACCAATAATTTCCATCTGGATTTTATCACTAATTATTTGTTCTTCTTTATGCTTGGCATTCTTTTTTATAAAGTATCAGGGAAAATTACCGCCAACGCGAATGAAGTGGTTTTTGGCGGGGTTGCGATACTGTTTATATTATCTCAGTATCTTTTTCACTGGGGGCTGGGATATACCTATACTCATACCGGCATGTTAAGCGTACTGCTGGCAGTTATATCGATAGGTTTTATTGTGATGCTGGCATCAATGCTGTCAAAAATGGATTTAAAACTCTTCCGTATCCTCGGTGAGCTCAGCATGTATATTTATTTAATGCATATTCTGGCAGGGAGTGGCATGAGGATTGTGCTGAATAAAGTGTTGCATACTAACAGCTGGACTGCCCATGTACTGTTCGGCACTCTGGCTGGAATTATTGTACCGGTTATTGCTGTTTATGTGCTGAAACGCTGGAGAGCCGATTTCCTGTTCAGCAGACCGCGGCTAAGTATCAAGAAAAAATCTTATATCTGAGCCGATAACCGTTCCAGTCTGGCTGGTACTGAAAATGCTCCCGGTGTCAGTAGCGCCGGGAGTAAGCCAGTTTTTATTGTGCAGCAGCAACCACGCTATCGCGCAGTTGCAGGAATTGCTGTTCCACCGTATCGACGGTGATATCACCGACATCCTTCGATTCTGCGGCAATCACACGATTTGGCACCTGCCATGGACCCCAGAACCAGGCGTCACTGTTACCAAATAATGCCACCACCGGTTTCCCGACGCCAACGGCGATATGCAATGCTCCGCCATCGCTGGTCACCATCTGATCACATAACGACACTGACGCCATTAATTCACGCAAGGTGCTGGTTATTACCGGTGTCATCGCCAGATCTTTGCAGTGCTCGATTATATACTGTGCTTTTTCGTCATCGCCGGGATGCTGCTGATTATCAGCGCTGCCAGGCGACCAGAACAGCAGAAAGTGACACTTATGCTGACTTGCCAGACGATGCGCCAGCTCAATAAATTTATCTGCCTGCCAGCGCTGCAACGGCTTACGCGCGCTGATTTGTAAACCGTACAACGGCACGCCAGCCGGCGGCGCTACTTTCTGTCTGGCTGCGGCCAGTTCCTGATCGGAAACATAGAGTTCAAGCGGTCCAGGCAGCTGATCAATATTCATCGCCTGTGCAAACCGGTTCAGCCGTTCAACGATGTGGGTTGGTTCGTGAGGGGGCGGAATCAGCTCGGTGATTGCTGGCAGGCCATTCTCGCCGATAGCAAGGATACGTCTGGCCCCGGAGAATTTGGCCCATTGCAGCGATCGCTTATCCCGCGGTCCACCCGCAATAATGACCAGGTCATACGCCTTAGATCGAAGATCAAACATCGTCTTAAAACGCCGAAAAATCACGCTGGCAGCCGACTGACCCGGCTTGCGATGGTGTAACTTGCTGTAAGTATGCACTTTACCCACATGCGGGTTGTGTTCGAGAACTGGCTGGTTATATGTGTTAACCAGCAGATCAATTTTACAGTCCAGCGCTTTGGCCAGCGTGGCGATAAGCGGAGTGGTGAGGATCAGATCACCGATATTGTCGCGGCGGATAAGCAGGATTTTCATTGGACTTAAGGTCTCGAAAACAGATGCCCGTATTTCTAACATATTACGGCGGCAATTAACGCACTATTTTGCTAAAACTTAACGAAACAGGGCCGCTGGATGAGCGGCGCGAGACATGGCGGGAGGGGGAGATTGTGATTTTGTTGATTATCATTTTGTGATTTAAATCACATATACATAATCCATGCGACGGCCACCAGCAGCCAGAAGATGGCGCAACAGATAAACACCAGACTCCATGCGGCTCGTTTTGTAAGCATTACATTCTCCCTAATTTTTAGTCGATATTTTCATCCGCAGCGCAGCGGGCCAACGCTGAGCTAACTGCGGCCTTTCTATGGATAACGGCTGAAAAGCGCCGAACTTAAGGGTTTTCGTAAAAAAACCGCAAAAAAAGATGATGCGGGTCTCACTGGCCTGAGGATAACGACAAAAAATGGGCTGGAATCGGGTCTGATCAATGCTTTAGGTATAAACAATAGTTATTTACAGGTCTGAATAGACTCTTCCCGCTTATCTCTGTTTGTTAAATTATTCTGATAATGAGTATGGCAGGCATCATTCACTGTCGCCATAGGGTGTCATTTCAAATTATTACCTGTCCATTAACACACTGGAGGATTATTATGCTGATTATTCAATCAGTAATCAGGAGATAGCGTAATGTTAAGGGAGATGCAGCCAGCGGATTATGCGGTCTGGCAACAACTTTTCATCGATGAATATGCCGCGGATCTTTGCGCCAATTCAGGCTACAGCGAGCTGTCAGCTCGCCAGCGCGCGCAGCAAACCCTCGATAATTATCTGGCGCAGGGACTGGAAACTGCACAGCAGGTATTGCTGTGTATCGAAGCACAGCAGCAGGTAGTCGGTTATTTGTGGTTTCAGCGTGATGAGCAGAGTGCGTATATTCTGGATTTTCTGGTGCTTGCCGCTTTCCGTGGAGCAGGGTATGGCAGGCAGGCGTTGCGTGATCTTGAGGTGTTGCTGCGACAGCAGGGGGTAGCGGAAATCCGTTTACGTGTAGCGGCGGATAACAGCCGCGCGAAGGCGCTGTATGAAGCCTGTCAGTTCCAGGTAACCGGCTATAATATGAGTCGAATGCTGACTAAATAATTAGCCAACAATAATGAAATGTACCAGGCGGGCTAATACTTCGAGCAACAACAGGCTACCGGTAAATATGAGGACTAATGTCAGAATAAACTGTTTACGATCATCCATTATTACAGAAACCTTCTGCTGTATACCTGCGGTTGCTATACTTTAAGCGTATTCACTTAAACAGAGCATCAATATCGCAGATATTGCTGTATGGGTTGTTGTCATGATGTATCAATATCTTAATGGTGAAGAGTGGCGACATATTTATATAGTTGGTGATCTGCACGGCTGCCGGGCGCTGTTAGATCAACAATTGATCGCTTGCCACTTCGACACCGCGCAGGATTTGCTGATTTCTGTCGGCGATATTATCGATCGCGGTCCGGACAGCCTGGCATGCCTGGCTTTATTAAATGAGCCATGGTTTCGTTGTGTGCTGGGGAATCATGAGGCGATGGCGCTGGCGGCGATTACTGCTGGTGAACGCGACTTATGGGAAATGAACGGTGGTGACTGGTTCTACCGGCTGAGTGGCGCTGCGCTGGTGAGTGCGCGTCATGCCCTGAGCCAGTGTCGCGATTTACCGCTAATCCTGCATCTGACGCTGGAAGAGCGCATTGCGGTGGTGGCCCATGCTGACTACCCCGCAGCGCATTACGCCTGGGGGCAGCAGGTTGATTTCGATAAGGTGGTCTGGTCCCGTGAGCGCATTACTCAGTTGCAGCGCGGCAGAGGGGCGGCGATCAACGGCGCCGACGATTTTTACTTTGGTCATACGCCGCTGAAAAATCCGCTTCACGCCTGGAATCAGCACTTTATTGATACCGGCGCGGTGTTTGGTAATCGTCTGACTTTACTCCAGTTGCAATAGCCCTAGGCCTTAAACAGTTTGCCATCACGTACCAGATCGCGCGGGTAGTTGTTCTTCAGCCGGTTACTGACTTTCTTTGCCAGCCCAATCGGTTGCTGCTGCCAGGTGACAATCACTTCATCGCGCGGTAATTCAGCTTCAGGATAGATATCGCGACCGCGATACCACTCTTCGGCTTCATCCTCGGTCAGCCCGACACTGTTAGCCGGGGTTGCACGCGCCAGCGCGACGGTAGCTTCATGCTGCCAGCGATAGCCTTTTGGGAAAGTTTCCGCCAGCTTCAGCCCGATGCGCGAGAAACGCACGCGGCCCAGCAGCGGCTCAATTTCGGTCGGGAACAGCCACAATTCTTTATCGCGTTGCCACAGCGCCAGCGAGCTGTCCCAGTGCAGTCCGGATTTATTGGCTGCCGCTATCACTTCTTCACTTAGCTTACGGCTGAGTGGCGAGAAGGGCAGTTTACCCACTTTGTAGCCAGGTCTGGCCATTGCCGGCACCGAACCGGTCTTGCGCAGACGGGCAACAAAGAATCCTTCACTGTCGAACAGTTGTGGAAAGACGTGCAGATAACCTTCCGCGGTCAGCGCCTGATCGGCACCCTCAAACAAACCGTTAAGCGGCAGGACTTCAACGGCGTCAGGATAGCGATCCAGCAACCATGCCACTACCTGCTGATTCTCCGTCCGGTTTAGCGTGCAGGTGGAGTAAATCAACGTGCCGCCTGGCTTCAGGGCATGGAAGGCGCTGTCAATCAGGTCGCACTGGGTGGCGGCAATCTGTTGTGTGCTCTCGGGTGACCAGTTACGTAGCGCATCGGCGTCTTTACGGATCACCCCTTCGCCGGAACAGGGGGCATCAAGCAGAATCGCATCGAAACACTCCGGTAACGCCGGGCCAAAGACCCGGCCATCGAAGTGGGTCATCGCGGTATTGCTGACGCCGCAGCGGCTGAGATTAGCATGCAGCACTTTGACGCGGCTGGCGGAATATTCGTTAGCCAGAATCGCGCCCTGATTGCCCATGCGCGCAGCCATCTGGGTAGTCTTGGAACCGGGCGCGGCGGCGACATCCATGACCCGTTGCGGTTGCGGTACGGCGTCGAACAGTGCGCTGACCGGCAGCATCGAACTGGCTTCCTGGATATAAAACAGGCCGCTGAGATGCTCGGCGGTGCTGCCGAGCGGCAGCGTATCGGCATCGTCACGCGTGATCCAGAATCCCTCTTCACACCACGGAATCGGCGTCAGCGCCCAGTTATAGGGCGCCACTTGCCGGAGAAAATCCGCCACGCTGATCTTAAGCGTATTAACCCGCAGGCTGCGGCGCAGCGGCTGCTGGCTGATAGCAATAAAGGCATCGAAGGCAGCGCTGTCTGGCAGGATATCGCGCATGACAGAGAGAAAGGATTCAGGAAAATAGACGCGGGAAGAGTGAGCCACTGAAGGGTTCCGTTACAAAAAGTGAAGGCGGGAGTTTAGCACACGAAAAAGCTGCGGGCGACGCGCGCCGCCCGCAAGCAGGGTTAGCGTGGGATCGCGGTTCCCCATGTACGCCACTCTTTCGGCTCTTCATCCAGCAGCAGGAAGTGCTTGTTGGAGGTCGCCTGTGGCGCCAGCGGCACCGTCGGCGGGGTGGCAAACTGAATACCACCGCGGATAAACTGCTGGAAAGTGCCGGTTTTCACCACGCCACCAATCAGGCCAAACTCGAGGTTGTAGCCGGAAGCCAGCCAGAACACCGAGTTATTACGCACCAGATGCTGATATTTTTTGCTGATACGCAGCGTGACCTGCACGCGGTCCGCCATACTGCCCAGCGAGGTGCCGGTCACGGTGCCGACTTCAATACCGCGGAACAGCACCGGTGTGCCGACGGTCAGCGATCCTCCTTCCGGGGTATCGACCACCACGCTCAGGCCATCAAGGTAGCGCGAATCGGTAATGGTAGATTCCTGCAACTCGAAGCGGCGTCCGGCGCGGCCTTGACCCGGGTCAACATTGATATACGGCTGCAACAGGCTTTCCAGATGATTGACGCCGGTGGCGGAGATTTCCGGTGATACCACCGAGAAACGGCTGTCTGCGCGGGCAAAATCGTTAACATATTCCGGATACAGCACTGCTTTAGCAATCACCTGGTTTTTATCGGCGCTTAGCGCCAGGGATTCAACCTGGCCGACATTAATGCCGAGATAACGAATTGGCATCCCTGCTGACAGTTTGCTGGCGTCAAAAGTATGCAGTGCAATCTGGCTGCCGACCGCACGCGCGGCGGTTTCGGAGGCGTAGAGCACGCGCTTCTGATCGCGGCTGATACCGGCGCTGGCGCCACTCAGGTTATCAAAGCTGATTGCCCCTTTTAAGGCCCGATTTAGCGGCGATGCCTGTACCGTCAGTCCGCTGCCATTCAGCTGCACCCGCGCGCCGCCTTCCGCCCAGAACACGCTATTTTCGCTGAGCAGCTTGCGGTATTCCGGCTTGATATGCACCGCAACATCAAATTCATTGGCTTTGGGGATCACATCGACAATCTCGCCGACCTGGAATTTGCGGTACAGCACCACTGAACCGGCCTGAATATCCGGCAGGCTGTTGGCGGTCAGCATGATGGTCGTCGGTGGTCGATCGCTGGTAATGCCTTCCTCGGCTTTTTCGCTATCGGCGTACAACGGATAGCTGGTTTTCACTGCGCCTTTGTTGCCCGGCTCCAGTCGAATGCCGCCATCCACCCATTCGCGGGCGCTGGCGCCCAGCACCTGCATGCCGTCGATACCGAGCTTCACATTCAGGCGGCTGTTGATAATAAATTTGCTGTCGCCATGCACCAGCTGCCGATATTCCGGTGCGATAGCCACTTCAAAGTTAACCCCTTTAGTGTCCAGCTTGCGGCCGATAACCTGGCCAATTTTCATGCCATGCAGCACCACAGGCTGGCCGCCATCAATACCGTAGCTCTCCGGCGCGCTTAGTTTTACCGTCAGTACATCCGGCTGCTGTAACAGCGACTGATTGCTTTCCAGCACCTGGAAGTGGTCCTGCGGCTCCCCCTCACCCGGAATCAGCTCCAGCGTGTTGCCAGTCAGCAGGCTGCTGAGGCTGGTGTCGGTCAGGCTGACCTTCGGACTGCGCATTTCAATCCGCGTGCCCTGACGCATCAGGCCGACGACGGAAGGATCGACTGTCAGCTCACCGCTGACTTTACCACCCGGTTGCAGGGTCATGGCGGTCAGGGTGCCGACTTCCAGCCCCTGATACATCAGCGGCGTGGTGCCTTGCTTCAGGTTTTTGCCATTCGGTAAATCCAGCGCAATCACCACACCGCGCTGGCTGTGCGCCAGGTCGGGGTAGAGCGTGTAGTTATCTTCGGACGCCGCCTGTTCGGAGCCGCCGGGAGAGTCAAAAGCGATGGCGCCATTGACCAGCGCTGCCAGGCTTTCCAGCTGCACTTTGGCGCCGCTAAGACCCACATCGGCTTTCATTCCGGAGACGTTCCAGAAACGGCTCTGTTTTTTCACCAGATTGGTAAAGCGGCGCTCAATCAGCACATCGACCGTCACACCCTGGTTATTCGGGTTAATACTGTAGTCATAAACGCGACCCACCGGAATTTTGCGGTAATAGACCAGCGAACCGGTATTCAGCGCGCCGAGATCCGGGGTTTGCAGATGGATCAGCATCTCGCCGGTATTAACGCGGTATTTTGGCTGGGTATCCAGCGCGGCGAAGTTCTCACGCGGTTCGCCTTTACCTGGCATCATGCCGATATAGTTACCGCCGACCAGCGCATCCAGGCCGGAGACGCCAGCCAGTGACGCTTTTGGCGTGACCAGCCAGAACTGCGTATCCTGGCGCAGCGCATCTTTCATATCGCTTTTGATGCTGGCCTTGATCTTAATGGTGCGCAGATCGTCAGTCATACTGATGCCCTGCACCAGACCCACCTCGACTCCCTGATAGCGAATCGGCGTTCTGCCCGGCACAATGCCGTCCGCCGAAACGAAATCAATGGTGATGGTGGTACCACGCTCCTGATAGTTAGTCCAGAGCAGCCAGCAGGCAATAAGCAGCGCGATTAATGGCAGAAGCCAGAAGGGCGATATGCGGCGCTTAGTCCTGACCTGGGCTTTAGTCGGTATAATCGGCGTTTCCTGTTGCATGAGCATCCCAAAGTAAACGGCTATCCAGCCACTCAACGGCAAGGATAGTAAGAACAACCGCCGAGCCAAAATAGAAGGCTGCCGGTCCCATAGTAAAAGCTAACAGTTGATCGCGATTAACCAGTGACATGGTTAACGCAATCACAAACAGATCGAGCATTGACCAGCGCCCGACCCAGGTGACGACACGTAATAAGCGGATGCGGGTCTTCAGACCTTGCTGACACTTAAAATGAATGCTGAGCAGCAAGGTCAGCAGCACAATCACTTTGGTAAAAGGCACCAGAATACTGGCGATAAATACCACCGCCGCCACCGGAATATTGCCGGCAGCCAGCGAAAGAATACCGGAAAAGATTGTGTCTTCCTGACGTGAACCATTGAGATAAATAATCGATATCGGCAGCAGATTGGCGGGCAGCAGCAGCACAATCGAGGCAATCAGCGCCGCCCAGGATTTCTGCAGGCTGTGGCGGCGACGTAAACGCAGCGGCGTATGGCAGCGCGGACAGCGGCCGCGTTCATCGGCGGAACCGGTATGATGGCAGTTAAGGCAGACCTGTAAAGCGGGATCGGCGACCAGCGCCTGCGGTTGTGGATAGAAGCGTTGCCACAGCTGCTCGACATTCAGGTGAATCAGCGTCACCAGACTGAGCAGGGTTAACGCCAGATAGGCCACCAGTCCTGCGCCCAGTTGCAAATCGGCATAATCCTGCACCTTAATGCAGGCGACTGCGATCCCCACCAGATAGATATCCAGCATCACCCACTCTTTCAGGCGATCCAGCATCAGCAGCACCGGACGCAGATTCATGCCAAGGCGCTGACCAAAAAACAGATAAATAATTGAGACAACCAGCGTCACCGGCGCGCCAATGGTGCAGAACGCCACCATCGACGCGCTGATGACATTGCCCTGTTCCGCCATTTGCAGGATGCCACCGGCCAGACTGGCGCTGATATTGGTGCCCAGCAGACGGATATCCACCAGCGACTGGCCAAAGGCAAACGGCATCAGCAGGATCATCGTGATGGCCATCGCCGTTAAGCGGGTCATTGACCAGTCACGACCGTTAAGAATTTTTGCATTACAGCGCGGACAGTGTGCCGTCTGAGAGGATTTCACATCTGGTAAGGAAAAAAGGGTATCGCATTGCGGACAACGCTGATAACGTTCTTGGGGCAGAGCATGGCTGATGGCGAGTATTTTCATATTATTATGATGATGCGTTGCCCATGTAATGCAAATAATAAGCAGAAAAGGTTATCAATCACGGCCCGTTTTATGGCGTGGCAATAATAAATTGTTCTGCAAACAGGTCCACAAGATCCTAAGGTTATCTGAACTAACAGCATGATTCATCTTGTTGGCCTGGGCAAATAATGCTTATTTTACGAGTGATGCGCTAAAATGGTGTCGCTCAATAGTTTTTACAATGGTTAATAAATGAACAAACAAGAGTTTTATGCGGACCTGAACCGTGATTTGCGCGCCTTAATTGCCGGTGAAAGCAGTTTTCTTGCTGTCATGGGCAATTGTAGCGCGCTTTTGTATGAACGTCTTGATGGCGTTAACTGGGCAGGGTTTTATTTGCTCACGGAAGAGAACACGCTGGTACTGGGCCCTTTTCAGGGCAAAATCGCCTGCGTGCGCATTCCTGTCGGGAAGGGCGTATGTGGCACGGCCGTCGCGGATAATCAGGTACAGCGTGTTGACGATGTGCATGCATTTCCGGGGCATATCGCCTGCGATGCCGCCAGTAATGCTGAAATTGTGCTGCCGCTGGTGGTAAATGGCGAAGTTATCGGCGTGCTTGATATCGACAGCACGGTTTATAACCGTTTCGATAGCATCGACGAAATTGGCCTGAAAACCCTTACTGACGGGCTGTGCGAGGTCCTTGCGGACACTGATGTGGAAAAATTTATTCACATGAAACGCACCTAAAGCGCTGGATCACGTAGCAATTGCCGACTGGCTCATTATAATGTCGCCTGTTCATGCCTGCGCTGGTTGGCAAACCCGTTGTAATCAGGAAATTTCATGGAAAATCAACCTAAGTTGAATAGCAGTAAAGAAGTCATCGCCTTTTTGGCAGAGCGGTTCCCACAATGCTTTAGCGCCGAAGGCGAAGCACGCCCGCTCAAAATCGGTATCTTTCAGGATTTAGTCGATCGCGTGCAAGGCGAAATGGGTCTGAGCAAAACTCAGCTTCGTTCAGCATTGCGCCTGTACACCTCCAGCTGGCGTTACCTTTACGGTATCAAAGCTGGCGCAGCACGTGTCGATTTGGATGGTAATGCCTGTGGTGTTCTTGATGAACAGCACGTAGAGCATGCGCGTAAACAGCTTGAAGAAGCGAAAGCGCGTGTTCAGGCACAGCGCGAGGCGCAGCAGGCGAAAAGACGTGAAGCCGGTGAAGAGGCCGCACCACGTCGTCCGCGTAAACCTGCGCCACGTAAACCCGCAGCAGAAGGGGAGCAGCCACGTAAGGCGCGCCCGAAGGCGCCACGCCCTGCTCAGGAGCGTGCAGCATCTGCACCAGCAGCTGAAAGCCAACCGCGCACTCAACCCGTTACCGATACCTCAGCACTGCAAGTCGGCCAGAACATTAAAGTCAAAGCAGGTCAAAGTGCTATGGACGCCACTATTTTGGAAATTTCCAAAGATGGCGTTCGTGTGCAACTGGTTTCCGGCCTGGCAATGATCGTACGCGCAGAACATTTGCAGTTCTGAAACGGAGGCCAACCAGGGCATGAACAACATTTTTAGAACGACTATTATTGCGGGCCTGCTTTTTGCAGGCCATGCATTCGCCGCCGAGAACATTACGCGCGCCGATCAGATTCCACAGCTCCATCAGGAACCGCAACACGCCACCGTCAGTGAGCGTGTGACGTCACGGTTCACCCGTTCTCATTATCGTCAGTTCGATCTGGATAAAGACTTTTCCGGCAAAATTTTTGACCGCTATCTGAATATGCTGGACTACAGCCATAACGTGCTGCTGGCCTCAGATGTGACGCAATATGCCGATAAGAAAACCATCCTTGGTGAAGAATTTAAATCCGGCCAGTTGCCGGTGTTTTACGATTTATACAATCTGGCGCAGAAGCGCCGGTTTGAGCGCTATCAGTACGCTCTGACGGTACTGAACCGCCCAATGAACTTTAGCGGTAACGACACTATCGATCTCGATCGTGGCAAAGCGCCATGGCCGAAAAGCGTTGCCGAGCTCAATGCGTTATGGGATGCCAAAGTCAAATATGACGAGCTGAGTCTGAAGCTCACGGGCAAAGATGAGAAAGAGATCCGCGAGATCCTGACCAAACGCTATCAGTTTGCGATTCGCCGTCTGGCGCAGAGCAACAGTGAAGATGTCTTCCAGCTGGCGATGAATGCTTTCGCCCATGAGATTGATCCACACACCAACTATCTCTCGCCGCGCAATACCGAACAGTTTAATACTGAAATGAGCCTGTCTCTGGAAGGTATCGGTGCCGTGTTGCAGATGGATGACGACTATACCGTGATCAATTCGATGGTGGCCGGTGGCCCGGCGGCGAAAAGCAAATCGATTACTGTTGGTGACCGCATTGTCGGTGTTGGCCAGCCCAATAAGCCTATGGTGGATGTGATTGGCTGGCGTCTTGACGACGTGGTCGCGCAGATTAAAGGTCCGAAAGGCAGCAAAGTACGCCTGGAGATCTTACCGGCTGGCAAGGGTACGAAAACCCGCATTATCACCCTGACGCGTGAGAAGATCCGTCTGGAAGATCGCGCGGTGAAAATGTCGGTGAAAGAGGTTGGCAAAGAGAAAGTGGGCGTGCTCGACATTCCCGGTTTCTACGTTGGCCTGACCGATGATGTGAAAGCGCAACTGCAAAAACTGCAGAAGCAGAATGTTAACAGCATTGTTATTGACCTGCGTACCAACGGCGGCGGCGCGCTGACTGAAGCGGTATCGCTTTCCGGCCTGTTTATTCCGAGTGGCCCGGTGGTACAGGTGCGTGATAACAACGGCAAAGTGCGTCAGGACAGCGACAACGACGGCATTGTTTACTACAAAGGTCCGTTAGTGGTGCTGGTCGATCGCTTCAGTGCTTCAGCTTCCGAGATCTTTGCGGCGGCGATGCAGGACTATGGTCGTGCGCTGGTGGTGGGTGAGCCTACCTTCGGTAAAGGCACCGTTCAGCAGTATCGTTCGCTGAACCGCATCTACGACCAGATGCTGCGTCCGGAGTGGCCAGCGCTCGGCTCCGTGCAGTACACCATCCAGAAGTTCTATCGCATTAACGGCGGCAGCACGCAGCGTAAAGGTGTAACGCCGGACTTGCTGATGCCAACCGGTGTGGAAGCGGTGGAAACCGGCGAGAAGTTTGAAGATAACGCCCTGCCGTGGGATAGCATCAATGCGGCCACTTATGTGAAGACCGGCGATATCAAACCGCTGGAACCGCAGCTGCTGAAAGCGCATCAGGCGCGTATCGACAACGATCCTGAGTTCCAGTACATCATCAAAGACATCGCGCGTTTTAACGCGATGAAAGAGAAGCGCAACAACGTGTCGCTCAATCTCGCTCAGCGCGAGAAAGAGAACCACGAAGAAGATGCGCTTCGTCTTGAGCGGGTCAACGCGCGTCTGAAACTGGAAGGTAAAAAGCCGCTGGCGAAGATCGAAGATCTGCCGAAAGACTATAAAGAGCCGGATCCTTATCTCGATGAGACGGTGAAGGTCGCCAACGATTTGGCGAAGCTCGAAAGCGGGCAGCCGGCAGCCAATAGCGCCGTCAGCAAGTAAGTAAAAAGGCACTGCCCAGGCAGTGCCTTTTTCTTGGGGCGGTACTCTCCGCCAGCCGGGCTGAATCCACTTTGCTTATCCCGCCGCGCGCTAAATGCGACAAAATGTAAAGTTATGTCTTTTTAGGCACTTAAACGTTAAGGTCGCTTGAAATGCTGCTGGTTACCCATACGATGTATATCCGAATACCGGTACTTATGTTAACTGAGGAAGATTAAATTCTATGATGCGTATTGCTCTTTTCCTGCTAACCAACCTTGGCGTAATGTTGGTTTTCGGGCTGATTCTCAGCCTGACAGGGATCCAGTCAAGCAGTGTTCAGGGCCTGATGATTATGGCAGGCCTGTTTGGCTTCGGCGGTGCGTTTGTTTCACTGCTGATGTCGAAATGGATGGCGCTGCGCTCGGTGGGTGGAGAAGTGATTGAACAGCCGCGCAATGAGACGGAGCGCTGGCTGATGGAAACTGTGGGCCGTCAGGCTCAGCAGGCGGGCATTGCGATGCCGCAGGTTGCTATCTACCACGCACCGGACATTAACGCCTTTGCCACTGGCGCACGTCGTGACGCCTCGCTGGTTGCGGTTTCCACCGGCCTGTTGCAGAACATGAGCCGCGATGAAGCCGAAGCGGTGCTGGCGCATGAAGTCAGCCATATCGCCAGCGGCGATATGGTGACCATGACGCTGATTCAGGGTGTCGTGAACACCTTCGTTATCTTTATCTCGCGTATTATCGCGCAGGTGGCTTCAGGTTTCCTGTCAGGCAACCGTGATGGCGAAGGCGAGAGCAACGGTAACCCGATGGTTTACTTTGCTCTGTCGATGGTGCTGGAGCTGGTGTTTGGTATTCTTGCCAGCATCATCACCATGTGGTTCTCGCGTCACCGCGAATTCCACGCGGATGCTGGCGCTGCACGGCTGGTGGGTCGTGAGAAGATGATTGCCGCATTGCAGCGTCTGAAGACCAGCTACGAGCCGCAGGAAGCCAGCAGCATGATGGCATTCTGCATCAATGGCAAAAACAAATCGTTCAGCGAGATGTTTATGTCGCATCCGCCGCTGGATAAACGTATTGAAGCACTGCGTAGCGGTGAATATCTGAAGTAATCGCCGGGGGCGATTACTGTTGTAGGGGAGCCGTTTTCGGCTCCCTTTTTTATCGGCTCCCTTTTTTATTGGCGCCGGGCTGGGTCATACGCGTCATACTGACTACCGCGGCCACGCTGGAGAAGCAACCAGCCATAATCAGCGCAGCATGAGTACCGTGGCTGCCGAACAGATTAAACATCAGCGCCACCAGCGCTGCGCCGCTGGTTTGCCCCAGCAGGCGCGCAGTCCCCAGCATACCGCTGGCGCCACCACTGCGATTGCGTGGCGCGGAGGAGATGATGGTGTGATTGTTAGGTGACTGGAACAGGCCAAAACCGGCGCCGCACAACATCATGCGCCAGATAATATCGACGTCGCCCGGCGACGACGGCAGCAACGCCAGCGCAAACAGTCCGGCGGCAAACATCGCCAGTCCGATACCGCCTAACAACCCGGCGTGATAGCGTTCAATCAGCCTGCCGGCAATCGGCGCCATGACCATGGTCGCCAGCGGCCATGGTGTTAATAACAGTCCGGTCGCCACTTCATCACGCCCCAGCACGGTTTGTAAGTAAAACGGCAGCGAAACCATCGCCAGCATCTGCGCGCAGAATGAGCAAACCGAGGTGCAGATCGACAGCGAGAAAATCGGAATGCGCAGCAGATCGACCGGCAATAACGGAAAGGTTAACCGCAGCTGACGGCGAATAAACAGATAACCCACCAGCAGCAGCGCCGCCACTTCCGCCAGAATAATTTCCCAGCGCTGACCCTGCGCCGCGCCACTCAGCGCCGATATCAGCAGGCCAAAGGTCAGGGCGTTCATTATCGCGCTGAGGATGTCGAAACGTTGTCCCTGGGCTTTCTGCTGGTTATCTGGCAGGAAACGCAGTGCCAGGCAGAACGCTGCAATGGCAACCGGCACGTTAATAAAGAATAACCACTGCCACGAAGCCACCGACAGCACCGCGGCAGCCACCGTCGGACCCGCCGCGGTGGAGACGGCGACAATCAATGAGTTGATCCCCATACCGCGTCCCAGATGGCGTTGCGGATAGATAATCCGTATCAGCGCAGTGTTAACGCTCATCAGCGCCGCGCCGCCAAAGCCCTGCAATACTCGGGCAAAGGTCAGCATCTCCAGCGAACCGGAAAGGGCGCAAAACAGCGAAGTGCAACCGAACAGCACTAAACCACACTGATAAACCCGGCGATAGCCAAGGATATCGCCAAGAAACGAGAGCGACAGCAGCGAAATAATAATCGCCAGCTGGTAGGCATTTACAATCCAGATCGATTGCGCCGGACTGGCATGCAGGTCGCGGGCAATGGTCGGCAGCGCGACATTGGCAATTGCGCCATCCAGTACCGCCACGGTGATCCCTAAGGCAATAGCAAGGATTGCCCCGTAGCGTTGCGGAAGCGGTAAGCCATCGGTTTGAGCGGTTGGTGACATAGCAGGCGAGTAATCATAAGTGTGAATATGACCATGCTAATGATTGTTGCGCATTAATGCACTGAATTTAGCCGCTTAATTCTGTGCAAATGTATCAGCAAAAAGTGGTCTGCCGGATTGCGATAATAGTGCTGGCGCACGTATACTGGAAATGGTGTTCCATTTTTTGTAAAACAATTTCAGAAAGGTTGTGATTTATGGCCAATGCAGATCTTGATAAACAGCCCGACTCTGTCTCTTCGGTGCTAAAAGTGTTTGGTATTTTGCAGGCGCTGGGCGAAGATCGCGAGCACGGCATTACCGAATTGTCGCAGCGTGTAATGATGTCCAAAAGTACCGTTTACCGTTTTCTGCAGACCATGAAATCCCTGGGCTACGTTTCCCAGGAAGGTGAGTCAGAAAAATATGCGCTGACGTTGAAATTGTTTGAGCTGGGCGCCAAGGCCCTGCAGAACGTTGATCTGATCCGCAGCGCGGATATTCAGATGCGCGAACTGTCGCGCCTGACTAAAGAGACCATTCACCTTGGCGCGCTGGAAGAAGAGAGCATCGTCTATATCCATAAGATCGATTCGATGTACAACCTGCGTATGTACTCGCGCATTGGCCGCCGCAATCCACTGCACAGTACTGCCATCGGCAAAGTGCTGCTGGCGTGGCGCGAGCCGACGGAAGTGCAGGAGATCCTGCAGCATGTTGAGTTTACACGCAGCACATCGCGTACCGTCGGCAGCGCCGAAGAGCTGTTGCCAGTGCTGGATAAGGTTAAAGCGCAGGGTTTTGGTGAGGACAATGAAGAGCAGGAAGAGGGCTTACGTTGTATTGCCGTACCGGTGTTTGACCGTTTTGGCGTAGTGATTGCCGGACTCAGTATTTCGTTTCCAACCATTCGCTTCTCGGAAGAGAGTAAAGGCGACTACGTTGCTATGCTGCACCGTGCGGCGCGTGAACTGTCATCGCAAATGGGGTTCCACGACTATCCGTTCTGATACCCTTTAAACGGGGGGTGGGATTTTATGCCCGCCACCCGCTGATTTTTGTGTCGCTTAGTTATCGACCACTTCACTGCTTTTCTTCAGAATCGGACAATCCGTTACGCCAACAATGCCACTGTCGGTGTGCAGATACTGCGCCGAAACCACGCCGCGTGCGGTCAGATACTGACACTGTAAACCCAGTCCGGCAGCATTTTTGCTGCTGCCCGTCAGTACGCCATAGCCAGTCAGTAACATTCCAAGCCAGATAATCGCCAGTACGGCAACAATACGTATCACAATTTTCATTTTTGTCTCCTTGTAAGACGACTTCCCCGGTGTGACGTCGTGTCTGAGGATAGCAGAATGCCGATTAGCAAGCTTGTCGTCGATCAGACGATGCCGAAAGGGGCGCTGTTAAGGGATCAATTTGTGTGAGCTATCTATCAATTCACGCCTGAGCAGGTAAAATTGGCAGGTTGCGTCGCGCACTTTGCTGCGACCACTGATAGTAGCGCAAGACTGAGGCATGTATGAATGAGATGGCAAATGGCGCAATGGGTTTAGCGTCAATGGGATTTATTGCTGCGCTGGTGATCGTTGGCCTGATCGCATGGTTTTTTGTCAATCGCGCCAGCGTGCGCGCCAGTGAGCAGATTCGTCTGCTTGAAGCGCTGCTGGACGAACAGAAAAAGCAAAATGCGATGCTGCGTCGTCTGACCGACGCGGTCAGCGGTGGCGAGAAGAGCAAGGCGGCGGCTGAAAATGAAGATGACAAAGATTTTACCCGTCTGATCCCCGAGCGCTAAACCTGGCAGCGGGCAATAAAGGAGATTCACCGATGGTCTGGAAAAACCCCTGGTATGACCCTGCGAAAGCCCACCACACGCCAGAAGGCTTCCGCAACCCGGAAGCCGATTTACGCCAGCAGGGTGATTTAAGACGCTGGCAGAAGGAGCGTAAAGCGCAGGGATTGCCGTTTCCGCCAGCAGGTGGCTATCAGGCGTTTATTGCGCAATGGTGGCAGCCTGCCGATCTCTCCGGCAGTGAGGATGCTATCTGGTGGCTGGGTCATGCCTGTCTGATGCTGCGCATCAATCAGCGCTATACGTTAATCGATCCGGCGCTGTCACAACGTGCGTCGCCGCTGCGTTTTTATGGCCCGGCGCGTAAGACGCCAGCACCTCTGGATATCAATGCTTTACCCGCGCTGGATACAGTGCTGATCTCACATAACCACTATGACCATCTTGATCGCCCGACTATCAGGAAGATTCTCCGTCGTTTCCCGGCGGTGCAGTTTGTGGTGCCGCTTGGCCTGAAGCCGTGGTTCGAAAAGCAGGGCGCCAGACATGTGATTCAGCTTGACTGGTGGGAAGCCGCATCGCTGACGGATATGAAAATCCATGCGGTGCCTGCCCGCCACTGGAGCATGCGTTCGTTAAAAGATCGTAACCGTTCACTTTGGTGTGGCTGGACAATTAGTGCGGGAAATCTGAGTTTT
Organism: Winslowiella toletana; assembly: GCF_017875465.1. NCBI lineage: Bacteria > Pseudomonadati > Pseudomonadota > Gammaproteobacteria > Enterobacterales > Erwiniaceae > Winslowiella > Winslowiella toletana. The sequence goes on along the minus strand of NZ_JAGGMQ010000001.1, from coordinate 175,025 downwards.
TGGTTTACCGGCGACAGCGGTTATACAGAAAATTTGCTGGATATTCCGCGACGGCTGGGGCCGTTTAATGTAGCCGCGTTGCCGGTGGGCGCCTATGCACCAAAATGGTTCATGCACGGACAACACATGGACCCACAACAGGCGGTTTCTTTGCATCGCGATTTGGGCTGTCCGCTGTCGATTCCGATCCACTGGGGGGTGTTTGAACTGGCGGATGAGTCGCTGGACGCGCCGCCAGCGGAACTGGCGCAATCAATGCAGGCGGCCGGGCTTGAAGCGCGGCGTTTTCAGGCGTGGAGAATAGGCGCCAGAAAGTTAATTAATAATATCGACCAGGAATAATCCTAAAGGAAAAGATAAAAACTGATACGGTTCGCAAAGAATATTTTTTTATAACGATAAGTTCAAATGGATCGAATAAAAACGTAATCTGATGCCCCTGCATTTAATTGGGGCAAGGGCCAATATAGTCTCCTGATTTTGGTGCAATTTAATGATTAATGTGTACCACCCCGCATTTAGTGTACAAGTTAGCACCACAACCATTTAACAATAGTTGTATTGCGCTCAGTCAAAAAAATGACCTTTCTTTTGCAATATTTATGCAATAATTATGCTGATTAGTAATGAGTTAGCCTGACGTCGGGTTAGACGTAGCCTGTTCTTTAGGTTAAAGTAATCCTGATGTTAGAGGGATGCTGAATGGGCCTGTGCTGCCATAGTTGTATGTAACCGTTAGCCGAAAGTCTGCATATATGTGCAAAGTGTGCCATTAGTCGTTTCAATAATGTGCGACACGTCTATCACTGTTTAAAAATGGCTTGCCATTAATTAACGGATATGTGATAACGCTTTCTGGGCAAAACGAGGTACAGTTCTGTTTATGTGTGGCATTTTCAGTAAAGAAGTTCTGAGTAAAAACGTTGACGTTGAATACCGCTTCCTTGCCGAACCTTAAATTAGTGCCTCATTCAGTAATGTCTCTGGTTTCTCAGTAAGTAAGCCTCCGGGCGAATAAAACACTCTAAGGAATTTGCAAAATGGCAAAGATTAAAGGTCAGGTTAAGTGGTTCAACGAGTCTAAAGGTTTTGGTTTCATTACTCCTGCTGATGGCAGCAAAGATGTGTTCGTACACTTCTCTGCAATTCAGGGCAATGGCTTCAAGACTCTGGCTGAAGGCCAGAACGTTGAGTTCGAAATTCAGGACGGCCAGAAAGGCCCAGCTGCAGTTAACGTAACTGCAATCTGATTTTGATCTCAGCCACAGCGTTATGTCGCGATACATAACGCCGCTGAATCTGAATAGTTAAAGCCCCGTCACGCTGTGACGGGGCTTTTTCTTTGTTCGCGGCGGCGGCGTAAGACAAAATTGTTGATGGATTCCTGACGCGTCACGCGCATGAAAGGTGTAAACTGCCGCCCTGAATTTTTGCCGGAGAGCCTGCATGCCGTACCTTTGTCCACTTTGTCAGCAGCCGCTGGCCCTTATCGAGCGCAGCTGGCGCTGCAACAATCAGCATCAGTTTGATTGCGCCAAAGAGGGTTACGTCAATCTGCTGCCGGTACAGCATAAACGCTCTAAACAGCCGGGTGACAGCGCTGAGATGATGCAGGCGCGCCGTCAGTTTCTTGATGCCGGACATTATCAGCCACTGCAACAGCGGGTGGCTGAATTGCTGGATAACGTGCTGCCGCAGCAGCGCATCCGGCTGCTGGATATCGGGTGTGGCGAGGGCTACTATACTGAGGCCGTTAATCAGCGCCTGTCGCGGCGCGCGGAGACGCAAGTGCACGGTCTCGACGTAGCGAAGGTGGCTATCCGCTATGCCGCTAAACGCTACCCGCAAATTGCATTCTGCGTGGCATCCAGCCATCGTTTGCCATTCGCCGATGCGTCGATGGATGCGGTGTTGCGTATCTACGCTCCGTGCAAAGCCGCTGAGCTGGCGCGCGTAATCCGCCAGGGTGGCTATCTGCTCACCGTCGCGCCGGGGCCACGCCATTTACTGCAATTTAAGGCGCTGATTTATCAGCAGGCAAAACTGCATGATGAGAGCGAAGAGCAGCCGGAAGGTTTTACGCGGGTGGAGCAGAGCAGCCTCGGTTATCCGATGACCTTAAATGGCGAGCAGGCGGCCGCGCTGTTGCAGATGACGCCATTCGCCTGGCGGGCGCGTGACGAGGTATGGCAGCAACTGGCGGCAGAGACGGCTTTTGTCTGTGAAACCGATTTTGTGCTGACATTATGGCAGCGGGATTAAGCCAGGCTGGAATAGAGAATATTGCAGCCGATGCCGATCAGCACTACACCGCCGAGGATTTCCGCGCGTTTACCGAGCATCGGGCCAATAAAGCGGCCAACCATAATCCCGGTGGTTGACATCACTAAGGTCGCGGCGCCAATCATCAGCGCGGTCTGAATAATATTCACCTGCAGGAAAGCCAGACTGACGCCAATCGCCATGGCATCAAGGCTGGTGGCGACGGCGGTCATTACCAGCAACCAGAATCCATGACGATAAACCGGTGCGCAATCGAGTTTCGCGCCGCGCAATCCTTCCAGCACCATACGGCCGCCGAGAAACGCCAGCAGCACAAAGGCGATCCAGTGATCCCAGCGCACCACATACTGACTGGCCAGCTGACCTAAGCCCCAGCCGATTAGTGGGGTAATGGCTTCGATAACGCCAAAGATTAATCCGGTGCGCAGGGCTTCAGAAAAGCGTGGTTTATGCAGGGCAGCGCCTTTCCCGACAGACGCGGCAAAAGCGTCCATCGACATACCTAAGGCCAGAATCAGCGTTGCGGAAATGTTCATCGAAGTCGTAAACCTCGGCCGGGAGATTTATTAAATTTCTCGCCACCCCAACCTGAATGACGCAGGCTACATTATCACAACAGGAAAGTAAGACAAAATTAAATACGTTATTTCTGGCCTTGGATGATAACGCTTTTCATTAATTATGTGATTTTTAACAACCGGAAAATATTAAGCATAATGTTATTATGGTTTTGTTGGAAAATAATATCCTGACAATAAGTGGATGTATAGAGTCTGTGTTTAATATACCCTGTGCTATATTTTATCTTATTGATTTTCAATCATAAATTTATAGATTCGTTCCAGATCGTCTAATTCTTTTACATGGATAAGTAACTGGCGGTGCTCTAATTGCATCACCAGAACCCCATCTTCAGATAAGTTCATGCCCTTGATGCGCGAATAATCAATCCAGACGTTAGCGAAGAAAAAGCCCTGTGGTTTGAAGATCAATTTGGGGCGGCGGATCCAGAAGGTATAGAGGGCAATAAAAGCCAGTGCCATTAAAAGCAGTGTGGTGATTTTCGGCCCTGGAGCGGTGACATTGTGGTAAATCAGAATGGCAATCAGGCCGATAAAGATCAGGCTATCCAGTTTGTTACGGCGTTGCAGCAGTACTTTTAGCCGGGTTTCCCCGCGCCGACGTTCCATCAGGAATTCATCGTAGATTGCATATAGCAGGAACAGGGCGAGAAGGGCGAGGATCAGATAATCGGTTAAAGACATACTACAGCTCCCTGAAAGTCGTTTCGTCAGCGCTCAGGATAAACGCTGAAGAGGCGACTCTGAAGTAAAACCGGGAGCCTGCGCTCCCGGTCTGACAAATTACAGTCCGAGTAAACCAATCCAGTAGCCGAAGATACCAATGGCGAAGAAGCCCATAATAATCCACAGCGCATTCACTTTGCGGCGCAGCAGCCACATACAGCCAAAGGTCAGTAGCAGCGGCACCAGTCCCGGCATCAGCTGGTCAAGTATGGTCTGCACCGTGGTGACGTGGGTCGCCCCGGTCTGGTCGGTGATGCGCGACACCACCAGCGGAATATTGACGTGCGTCCACTTGTTAACCAGTGCCCCCATGACAAACAGGCCGAGGATGGACGCTCCTTCCGTCAGTTTCTGCAGGAAGCCGCCGCCCATATCGCTAACGATATCGATGCCTTTTTTATAGCCATATGCCACGCCATAGTAACGGGTCAGCAGACGAATCAGATTAAACAGCACAAAGAACAGTATCGGACCGAGCAGGCTGCCGCTCATCGCGATACCGGCGCCGAGTGCCGCAAATACCGGACGCGCCGTACCCCAGAAGATGGGGTCACCGACACCGGCCAGCGGGCCCATCAGACCGACTTTGATACCGTTAATCGCGGCATCATCGATCGGCGCGCCGTTCGCACGCTGCTCTTCCATCGCCATCGTCACACCCAGAACCGGTGCGGCGACAAAAGGCTGAGTATTAAAGAACTCAAGGTGACGTTTAATCGCCGCTTTGCGATCGTCGTTATTTTCCGGATACAGGCGACGGATCACTGGCACCATGGAAAAACAGAAACCCAGCGCCTGCATACGTTCAAAGTTCCACGAACCCTGGAACAGGTTTGAGCGCAGGAACACCCCGCGAATGTCGGCCGGCGTCAGTTTCTTTTGCGTGGTCGCACTGGCGGCAGTGGTCGTCGTAGTGGTAGTGGTATCAACCATTTCTCTCACCTTTTCCTTAGTCTAATTCGTTGTCGAGATCGTTATTGGACGGGCCGGCCTGCGCGCCCGCTACGCGGTTATATTTCGGACTCAGCTGGATATAGAGCACCGCCATCACCACGCCAATCACGCCAAGCGCAACCAGGTTAAAGTTCGTAAATGCTGCGGTAACGAAGCCAAGGTAGAAAAATGGCATCAGATAACCGGCACGCATCATATTGATGACCATCGCGTAACCGACCACCACAATCATGCCGCCAGCGATATTCAGACCATTGGTAACCACTTCCGGAATCGAGCTGAGCAGATTGTGCACTGCGCTGGTACCGACGGAAACCGCGACAATCACTGCCGGGATAGCGATACGCATCGCCTGCAGAATTAACGCCGAAACGTGAATCCAGCTGATGGCGCTTAAATTGCCTTTCTCGGCGGCCTTATCGGCAGCGTGCTGGAAGGCGACGGTAAGGGTACGCACAATAATGGTCAGCACCTGACCGGCGGCGGCCAGCGGGATAGCCAGCGCAATACCGGCGCCAACGCTCTGTCCACCGGCAATGACCAGGATGGTGGAGATAATGGAGGCGAGGGCGGCGTCTGGCGCCACGGCGGCGCCGATATTCATCCAGCCCAGCGCGATCATCTCCAGCGTACCACCGATGATAATCCCGGTTTTCATATCTCCCAGCACAAAACCGATTAACGTACAGGCCACCAGCGGACGGTGAAACTGAAACTCATCAAGAATCGATCCCATACCTGCAATACAGGCCACTATAAATATCAGTACAATTTGAAGAGTGGTAATCTCCATTGCACAACTCCTTCTGACATTTGCAATCTGAGTTAAACCTGACGCATCAGGCAATGAATGAGTTTATGTCCTGCGGACATAGCAACTTATTGATTTACTTTGGCTATCAGGTCCATCATTTTCAGCTTCTGGTCGGATGACACTTTTCTGACTTCGAGTTCAATACCGCGCTCATTGAGTTTTTTAAAAGCTGCAATATCTTTTTCATCAACGGAAACGGCATTATTGACCTGGGTTTTCCCCTGACGGAATGCCATGCCACCGATATTTACGGATTTAATATTGACCCCTTCAGCCACAACACGCTCGACATCGGTCGGGTTGGTGAATAACAGCATCACCTTATCCTGACTATATTTCGGATTGTTATAGACACGAATCATTTTGGCGACATCGACCACATGTGCGGTCACGCCGGGTGGGGCCACCTGGGTGAGTAATGTTTTACGTACGTTGTCAGCAGCGACCTCATCACTGACAACAATAATACGATTAACATTGGTTTCCTTGGTCCAGCGGGTGGCTACCTGGCCATGGATCAGACGGTCATCAATACGCGCCAGACCAATCTTCATATGGTCGTCCGGCCCCATCGGTTTCAACGGCGCCGCCGCTGCCGCTGGTTTTGTCGCAGTAACAGTTGCCGCTTCCGGCTCCTTCGCCTTCAGCGCTTTCACCCCTTCACGACCGGTTTCCACCGCCACCGACACCAGTTCGTCAAATGACGGGTTATCGTCGCGTGCCATTAGCGTTTCGACCAGCATCGGAATATTAACGCCAGCAATCACTTCATAGTTTTGTTTATCAACCACAATACGGCTGGCGGCGTTAAATGGGCTTCCACCCCAGGTATCAACGAGGAAGAGCACGCCCTCACCGGTATCCAGTTCCGTCAGGCGCGCATTGTATTTCTCTATTAAGGTTTCAGCGTTCTCGCCGGGAACGAAATCGATCCATCCGACGTTTTGCTGCTCACCTAATAGCATTTCGGCGGTCTTAAGAAGCTGCTCCGCTGCCCAGCCATGCGTGCCGATTACAATAGCAATACTCACTTGCTACCTCCTTTTACAATATTGAGCGTGTCAGGCGAGTGCACTGATGCGCCAACGAGGTCATTTCAGCTAAACTCAACTCAAATGAACTTACCCAAATTAAACGCTGCGCGGGTCCGATAAGATTTCGTGCAGTGTCAGGATCTAAAGCTGTCATGCCGCGAATTATTTTAGTCTGTGAAAAAATAAATTATGTGACGACGCTCAGTAATTGAGACCTATAACCTGCTGATTTACCTTTCTGCTCACGAAAACCGCATCAGATACTCACGACCAGAGTTAACTGTAAGAAAATATTTTGACGACAATGTTTCTGCTGGTAGAGTAATAGTTCCTTTTTTGTTACCGGAGTAACGGGCCTCAGCCCCCCTATGGACTGTCACCGAAGTAGTTTATCCATGCCACCGGGTCATCCGGCTTGTTTACTGACGCCGTTCGGCGTATCACGCACTATTGCCTGTCGTTATCCTTGTCGCGCGTCCGCTAACACGGTCGTGGCGTTGTCCTGTTCCTTTTTCCGGAGTCTGTAATGGAATTTCTTCTGGACCCCTCAATTTGGGCCGGTCTGCTGACGCTTATCGTTCTTGAGATCGTATTGGGTATCGATAACCTGGTGTTTATCGCCATCCTCGCCGATAAACTGCCGCCAAAGCAGCGTGACAAAGCGCGCCTGATTGGTTTATCGCTGGCGTTATTAATGCGTCTGGGACTGCTGTCATTGATTTCCTGGATGGTGACGCTGACGCGACCACTGTTCAGCGTAGCTGATTTCAGTTTCTCTGGTCGCGACCTGATTTTGCTGTTTGGCGGGGTGTTTTTGCTGTTTAAGGCGACCATGGAGTTGCATGAACGGCTGGAAAATCGCCAGCTTGAAACCGATGGCAATCGTGCCTACGCCAGTTTCTGGGCGGTAGTGATCCAGATTGTGGTGCTGGATGCCGTGTTCTCACTTGATGCGGTAATCACTGCCGTCGGGATGGTGAACGATCTGGCGATTATGATGACCGCGGTAGTGATTGCCATGGGCGTCATGTTGCTGGCGTCAAAACCGCTGACCAACTTTGTTAACGCCCATCCGACGGTGGTGGTGCTCTGTCTGAGCTTCCTGTTAATGATCGGTCTGAGTCTGGTGGCTGAAGGTTTTGGCTTCCATATTCCGAAAGGTTACCTGTATGCGGCGATTGGCTTCTCGATTCTGATCGAGCTGTTTAACCAGATTGCCCGGCGCAACTTTATTCGCCATCAGTCCCATCGTCCGATGCGTGAACGTACCGCAGAAGCGATCTTACGTCTGATGGGGGGACGCCGCGGCTCGCAGCAGACCAGCAGTGAACACAGCAGTGAAGTGGCGTCGGTGATGCCGCAGGAAGCCTTTAAAGATGAAGAGCGCTTTATGATTAATGGCGTACTGACGCTGGCATCGCGTTCGGTGCGCAGCATCATGACGCCGCGTGGCGAGATCTCGTGGGTCGATGCTGAACGCCCACTGGATGAAGTGCGCATCCAGCTGCTGGATACGCCGCACAGCCTGTTCCCGGTTTGTCGCGGTGAGCTGGATGAGATTATCGGCGTGGTGCGCGCCAAAGAGCTGCTGGTGGCGCTGGATCATGGCATCGATGTGGCGACTTTCGCCGCAGCGACACCGCCGATTATTGTGCCTGATACGCTGGACCCGATTAATCTGCTGGGGGTATTGCGCCGCGCCAAGGGCAGCTTTGTGGTGGTCACCAGCGAGTTTGGGGTGGTGCAGGGGCTGATTACCCCGCTGGATGTGCTGGAAGCGATTGCCGGTGAATTCCCTGATGAAGATGAAACCCCGGATATTATTGCCGATGGTGATGGCTGGCTGGTTAAAGGCGGCACCGATCTGCACTCGCTGCAGCAACTGCTTGATACCCAGCAGCTGGTCAAAGCCGAGGATGACCATGCTTCACTGGCCGGATTGCTGATTGCGCAGAAAGGGCAGTTGCCGGTACCAGGTGAAGTGATTGAGCTGTTGCCACTGCGCTTCCAGATTATTGAAGCGACAGATTACCGCGTTGATCTGGTGCGTGTGACCAAAGAGCGTAATCAGATGGATGAAGAAGAGGCCTGATTTATTGCGGGCAATGACAAGGGCGGCAGCGATATGCCGCCCTTTTTTATGCATTCATTCCCGGCTGATGGGCATTCAGCCATGCCGGGAAATCGGCGATTGGCATCGGACGGGCGTAGAAGTAGCCTTGCAAAGTATCGACGCCGCGTTCACGCAGATAAGCCGCCTGTTCGGCGGTCTCCACGCCTTCCGCCACCAGCGCGATATTCAGGCGCTGGGCGAGAGAGATCACCATATCCGTCACCGTTGCATTTATCGCATCGGTGCCAATGGCGGCGGTAAAGATCTTATCGATTTTCAGCACATCAGGACTGAGGGTTTTCAGATAGGCCAGTGAACTGTGGCCGGTACCGAAATCATCAATCGCCAGTTTTACGCCAATCTTATGCAGATGGGATACCACTCGCTGATCCACTACCGGCAGGGCATCCCGTTCGGTTAACTCCACTACCAGTTGCGGTCGCGGATTGGCGGGCCACCACAGGCGTTGCAGATCGTCGATAATCGCCCGATCGCGGAAGTGGCTGGCGGCAACGTTAATCGCAATATGGAAAGTCGGACAGTCCGGCAGTACCGGCAGGTGCCTGACCACTTCATTAAGTACGAAACGCGTCAGCGGTGCGACCAGATTCTGCCGCTCGGCCATCGGAATAAACACATCCGGTGGGATCCAGCCCTGACGCGGGTTGTGCCAGCGCAGCAGCAACTCAATGCCGTCACAGGCGCCGGTACGGCCATTAATCAGCGGCTGACAGTAGACCATAAACTCCTGCGCCGATAAGCCGTAGCTAATCTGCCAGGCAATACTCATGCGGTTTGCGGTGGCCAGCCAGACGATATACCCCATCAGCAGGCTCAGCAACAGCGCCAGCGGCAGCTGAGAAGGGACGGTCATCAGCGCCAGGCGGGCAGGTGCTGGGCCAAACAGAGTAATCGAGAACGGATAGCGCAGCGATGACTCTTCATAGCTGACTTCATCTTCCGAAGGCAGCGCGTGTTCAATCATCGGATTGCCATATTCGAGGCTTTTGCCGCCGACATTAAAGATGGCGCGTTCAACCCATGGCAGGGTTGGCTCCAGCAGATAATTGCTCATCAGTTCGATATTGATGACCTGCAGGATCCCGGCGCGGTTATCCAGTGATTTGGGCGTCCACAGTACTAATATTGGCGAGCCTTTTAACAGATAATCATCGGTTGTCAGCAGCATACGCTGATTATTGACCGCCAGTTCCGGCCATTTGTCACTAAAAACAATGGCGCGCTCGCCATAAATGCTTGAGCAGTAGACCAGATCATTATCGACCAGCAACACTGCGCGTACGGTCTGCAGGGTGGAGACTTTTTCCACCAGCGGATAGCGCACATCGCGACACTCTAAACCAACCAGCGCCAGCGTATTGTTGGCTGACACATCCAGTGGCGAAAACATGCGGTCAAAACGTTGTATAGCGTTGTTAGCAAAGTCATGCGACTGCTGCTCAATACGACCTTTCTCTTCGAAGAAACGAAAGGTAAGGGTAAGAATGAGCACTAACGCGGCGACGATCGAAGCGATTAACAACCGCTTGCGACGAAACTGTCCAACAATTTGCTGGGACACTTGCATCAGTAACCATCCTTAAAAAAGCGCGCAAAATGAGATTTCGAATACCAGTTATCGACAAAAAGAAGACTTAGTTTAGTACTAATAGACAAAAAGCGCCGGAATCAGGATATGAAAGCGCGGCCTCAAATCAGGCCGCGCGAAACCACTGTATCGGTTTACTCAGACGGGTGATAGTCCGCTCAGGAACTATTTTTTTGCGTGGTACTGTACGGCTGAAAAATTAATCACACTGCACTTTAATGGCCAGACCACCGCGTGACGTTTCACGATATTTGGCGTTCATATCTTTGCCGGTTTCGTACATGGTTTCGATCACTTTATCCAGGGAGACGCGCGGCTCGCTGGTGCGGCGCATCGCCATGCGCGCGGAGTTAATCGCTTTCACCGCGGCAATGGCGTTACGTTCGATACAGGGCACCTGCACCTGCCCGGCAACCGGATCGCAGGTCAGACCAAGATTATGTTCCATGCCAATCTCTGCCGCCACGCACACCTGCTCCGGGCTGGCGCCAAGGAGTTCAGCCAGACCTGCCGCCGCCATCGAACAGGCGACACCCACTTCACCCTGGCAACCGACTTCCGCACCGGAAATCGACGCATTCATCTTATACAGCACGCCAATCGCGCCGGAGGCGAGGAAATAGCGGATAAAAATATCCGGGCTGACGGGTTCGATAAAGTGATCGTAGTAGGCCAGCACCGCCGGAACAATGCCGCAGGCGCCGTTAGTCGGGGCGGTCACCACCCGGCCACCGGCGGCGTTCTCTTCATTGACTGCCAGCGCAAACATATTGATCCAGTCAATCACGTTCAGCGGATCGCTGGAGAGCTTATCGGAAGAGACCAGCAGGCGGCGCAGCGATGCAGCGCGGCGCGGCACGCGCAACGGACCGGGCAATACCCCTTCGGTGTTCAGGCCGCGATCGATACAGTCACGCATTGCCTGCCAGATATCACCAAAGTAGTTCTCGATCTCCTGATGACTGTGCAGCGCCCGTTCGTTTTTCATAATCATGCCGGAGAGCGACAGACCGGTCTGATGGCAGTGGGCCAGCATCTCTTTGGCGGAGTTAAACGGATAAGGCACGCTGACTTCAGTCAGCGTTGACTGACCAAAATGTTCTTCATCGACAATAAAACCGCCGCCGATGGAGTAGTAAGTTTTGCTGTAGATCAGCAGCTCACCGGCGAAAGCATGGATACGCATGCCGTTTTCATGCAGCGACAGATTATCGCTGCGAAACACCATGCCGCCTTCGCGCGGGAAATCGACTTCATGCTGTCCACTGGCCAGCAGCAGACGCTGACGCTGCTCAACGTCGCGAATAAATCCCGGGATGCTGTCGATGTCGACGCTGTCCGGCGTGGCGCCTGACAGCCCCATAATAATGGCGATATCGGTATGGTGGCCTTTGCCGGTCAGCGACAGCGAGCCATAGACATCCACGGCAACGCGGGTCACCGCAGCAAGCTGGCCATTTGCCACCAGATCATCGACAAACTGTTTGCCGGCTTTCATCGGACCAACCGTATGCGAACTGGAAGGGCCAATGCCGATCTTAAACATGTCGAAAACGCTAATCACGCTACAGACTCCTTAATAGAGAGACGCTCTGCTGCTGGTCTCGGGTGAGCAGAGGGTTATATCTTCATCATGCGGTAAATTAAGAGGCATATCGCATGAAAAAAACTTATCGAAAACGACAGTAAAACTATTGCCAGCCGCCAGAGCGGGGCGCATAGCATAACTGACTTTAATAGTGAGTGGAATATAAATGAAAATGGCCAGTCATGCAGTGATTTGGATCGCCAATTGGCTGGTTACCAGTGAAAAATAATGTCAGGCGCAATAATCAGGCGCCTTTGACGGTGAGGATAAGATGGCGCTAATCTGCGGCGATCTGCAGGCTTAGCTGGCGAATAATGCCTGCGGTCATGCCCCAGACAAAATAATCTTCAAACCAGGATAGCCAGACGCGATGGTGCATGCCGTGACGATGAATATCCAGTGGCGTATAGCGGCCCAGGCGCAGGGCTTCCTGTAGTGGCATCTCAAATACCGCCGCCACTTCATCTTCGCTGGCGCGATAAGTGATGGTATCGGGGATAATGCCGACTACCGGCGTAACCTGAAAGCCGGTACTGCTGGTTACCGCAGGCAGCACGCCGATCACCCTGACCAGCGCTGGCGGGATCGCCACCTCTTCTTCAGCCTCACGCAGGGCGGTAACAATCAGCGAATCATCGCTGCTGTCCATCATGCCGCCGGGAAAGGCCACCTGACCGGCATGCTTGCGCAGCGAACTGGCGCGTTTGGTCAACAGCAGTGTTGGCTGCGGACGGGCGATAATCGGCACCAGCACCGCCGCGTGGCGTGTGGGCAGGGTAACAGAGCGGCGCTCGGGCAGCTGAAGCGTAAAGCGGGCAAGGAATTGCGCCAGCGTCAGCGTATTAGCGGTCATCACTGAAATCCTGCAGGCAGGGTAAAATGCGGTTTACCTTGTCGAAAGTTTCCTGATACTCCGCCTGCTGATTGCTGTCGGCGACAATGCCGCCACCGGCGCAGCAGAACAGTTTGCCCTGTTCGGCAATCAGGGTGCGAATGGTAATGCTGGTATCCATGCGGCCACAGATGCTGAGATAGCCTATGCTGCCGCACCAGGCGTTACGGCGCTGCGGTTCCAGCTGTTCAATAATTTCCATCGCCCGTACTTTTGGCGCGCCGGTAATCGATCCCCCCGGAAAACAGGCGCGCAGCAGATCGCTGGCGGCCAGTCCCGACTTTAAACGCGCACGAATGGTGCTGACCAGATGATGCACCGCCGGGAAGGGTTCGACCACAAACAGCTCGGGCACGTTGACGGTGCCAGGCTGTGCGACACGACCAATATCATTACGCAGCAGATCGACAATCATCAGGTTTTCCGCCCGATCTTTGGCCGAGCTGGCCAGCTTCTCAGCCTGCTGCCGATCGGCTACGGCATCTTTCAGCCGCGGTAACGTGCCTTTAATCGGCCGGGTTTCAATCTCGCCCTGTTGCAGTTTCAGGAAACGCTCCGGCGACAGGCTGAGGATCGCGCTCTGCTCCAGACGCAGAAACGCGCTGAACGGCGCGCGGTTCTGCTGATTTAGCCGGGTGAAAGCCTGCCACTCGTCGCCCCGATAGCTGGCGCTAAAACGCTGGGCAAGGTTGACCTGATAACAATCGCCTGCCTGCAGATAGTGCTGTATGCTGTCGAACTTCGCACCATACTGCTCTGGCGTCATATTGGACTGCCACTGGCTGGTGAGGCTAAAACTTTCCGGCCGGGCATCAGCAGACAAGGTCATCAGCCAGTTCAGACGCGTTTCGGCTGGCTGGTGGGTCACCAGCGTTAGCGTCTGGCGCTGATGATCGGCAATCACTGCCCAGTCATACAACCCGACCGCCATATCCGGGGTTTTCAGCTCAGCCAGCGCGATTGCAGGCAACTTTTCGAAGCGTCGACCCAGATCATAACCAAACAACCCGAGTGCTCCACCCTGGAAAGGAAAGTCCGGATGCTGCGTGGCGTGCAGATTTAACTGTTCCAGCGCCTGTTGCAGCAGCGCAAGCGGATCGGCTACGGATTCGGTGACAACGTCACCTTGTTGCCAGCGTGTACGGTCACCGTGGGTTTGCAGCGTGGCGCACGGGTCGGCGACCATAATATCGAAACGATTATCGGCATGTTCGGCAAATCCGGAGCTGAGCAGCATTGCCCAGGGCAGATGGGCAGCGCGCGCAAACAGATTATGCAGGGCGTCAGGCGTATACTCTATCGGGGTATAAACAGGCGGCATGGTGTTTAGCAGGTCATCACAGCATAAAGATGCAAGCCTGGCATATTTTTCTCTTGCTGGCATCTGTTAGTTAGTCGTGAAATAATTTTCACTTACCGAGTAAGGAGTCACTATGAGCACAGGTTTACCGTCACTGTCACATGCGCAGCAGGAACAGGCAGTTGAGCGCATTCAGGATTTGATGTCAAAAGGGATGAGCAGCGGTGAGGCGATTCAGCAGGTCGCACAGGAAATCCGCGAAAGCCATACCGGTGAAATGATCACCGCGCGTTTTGAAGATGAAGACGAAGAAGAAGAAGAAGAGAACCATACGGCGCGTTACGACGACGAAGAAGACGACGAATACGAAGAGTAACGCGCCGCGTCAGGTCAGAGTGCGGCGATAATTTTGATTTCAACTTTATATTGCGGATTCATCAGATTCGCCTGCACGGTGCAACGCACCGGCGCATTACCCGGTGATACCCATGCGTCCCACGCGCGGTTCATCGCCGGGAAATCCTCCAGATTAACCAGAAACAGCGTGGCATCCAGAATGCGACTTTTGTCGGATCCGACACGTTGCAGGATACGATCGATCACCGCCAGCGCATTGGCGGTTTGCGCTTCGGCATCTTCGTCCAGATTCTCCGGTACACTGGTGTAATAAACCGTCTGGTTGTGGATCACTGCTTCAGACATGCGGTGCTCCGGATCAATACGGGTAATGCTCATCACGTTTTCCTTTCTCGGTTCGATTCTGGCCATTAGCCTGACACAGAAATAATCCTGCTGTCATCTGTTGTGGAGAGCGTGGCAGAATACTGACATAATTACAGTGTTTTTTACTCAGGCAGTGAGGGTGTGTGGCAGACGATTTTGCAGCAGAAGGCGCACTGGCGCGGGAAATTCCGGGTTTTAAACCGCGCGAAGCACAGCGGCAAATGGCGGAAGCGGTAACCGATGCGATTAGCCGCCGCAGCGAACTGGTGGTGGAAGCAGGTACCGGCACGGGTAAAACCTACGCCTACTTAGCGCCGGCGCTGCGCAGCGGTAAGAAAGTGATTATTTCTACCGGTTCCAAAGCGCTGCAGGATCAGCTCTACAGCCGCGATTTGCCGACCGTGGCGCGCGCTCTGAAATTTAAAGGTCAGATGGCGCTGCTGAAAGGGCGTTCCAACTATTTGTGTCTGGAACGCCTCGAGCAGCAGTCGATGGCCGGTGGCGAACTGGCGGTGCAGGCGATGAGTGACCTGGTGCATCTGCGCGGCTGGTCCAACGAAACCGTTGATGGCGATATCAGCACCTGCGGTGGCGTGGCGGAAGACAGCACCATCTGGCCACTGGTTACCAGCACCAACGATAACTGCCTCGGCAGCGACTGCCCGCTGTATAAAGATTGTTTTGTCGTCAAAGCGCGTCGCCGCGCGATGGACGCCGATGTGGTGGTGGTTAACCATCATCTGTTTCTCGCCGATATGGTGGTCAAAGAGAGTGGCTTCGCTGAACTGATCCCGGAAGCCGATGTGATGATTTTCGATGAAGCTCATCAGGTACCCGATATCGCCAGCCAGTATTTTGGTCAGCAGCTCTCCAGCCGCCAGTTAATTGACCTGGCGAAAGATATCACCATCGCTTACCGCACCGAAGTGCGTGATGCCCAGCAGTTACAGAAGTCAGCGGACCGCCTTGCACAGTGTGCGCAGGATTTTCGTCTGGCGCTGGGCGATCCGGGTTATCGCGGCAATCTGCGGGAAGTATTAAGCGATACGCATATCCAGCGCGCCCTGACGCTGCTCGATGACGCGCTGGAGCTGTGCTATGACGTGGCGAAGATGTCGCTGGGCCGTTCGGCGTTACTGGATGCAGCCTTTGAGCGCGCGGCGCTGTATCGCAACCGTCTGAAGCGCCTGAAAGATATCTCCCAGCCGGGTTTCAGCTACTGGTATGAGTGTAACTCGCGCCACTTTGTGCTGGCGCTGACGCCGCTATCGGTTTCCGAACGTTTTCGTGAAGTGATGGATGAACGTCCGGCGGCGTGGATCTTTACCTCGGCCACACTGGCGGTTAACGAAAAGATGGATCACTTTGTTGAACGCCTTGGCGTCGGCAACGCTGAAGCGCTGATCCTTAACAGTCCGTTTGATTTTGCCAGTCAGGCGCTGCTGTGCGTACCGCGCAATCTGCCGTCGCCGAATCAACCCGGCGGCGCGCGTCAGCTGGCGCGGATGCTGCTGCCGCTGATTGAAGCCAATAATGGCCGCTGCTTCTTTCTCTGCACTTCGCATCAGATGATGCGCGACCTCGCCGCCGAATTCCGCGCTTCGCTGAAGCTGCCGGTATTGTTGCAGGGTGAAACCAGTAAAGGTCAGTTGCTGAAGCAGTTTGTCGCCGCCGGTAATGCTCTGCTGGTGGCCACCAGCAGCTTCTGGGAAGGGGTCGACGTGCGCGGTGATGCGCTGTCGCTGGTGATTATTGATAAACTGCCGTTTACCTCGCCGGATGATCCGCTGCTGAAAGCGCGGATGGAAGATTGTAAGCTACGCGGCGGTGAGCCATTTGATGATGTGCAGCTGCCGGATGCGGTTATCACGCTGAAGCAGGGCGTGGGTCGCCTGATTCGTGACGTTGACGACCGCGGCGTGCTGGTGATTTGCGATAACCGTCTGGTGATGCGACCTTACGGCGCGGTGTTTCTTAACAGCCTGCCGCCGACGCCGCGTACCCGTGATCTGCAGCGCGCGGTGGAATTTCTTACTGCGGCATCGACGCAGTAATTCCCGCCGCCATGTGCTAAGATGCCGCCGAAAAAATGTTGATCCCGCCTGAGGTTGCTATGTCCACGCGAATTTTAGCCATTGATACGGCCACTGAAGCCTGTTCAGTTGCGCTGTTAAATAATGACACTATTGATGCCCGCTTTGAACTCTGTCCGCGTGAACATACGCAGCGTATTCTGCCGATGGTTGAACAGGTGCTGTCCGCAAACCAGCTGGCATTAACCCAGCTGGATGCGCTGGCCTACGGTCGCGGACCCGGCAGTTTTACCGGCGTGCGGATTGGCATCGGTATTGCGCAGGGTCTGGCGCTGGGCGCCGGGTTACCGCTAATTGGCGTCTCAACGCTGGCCACTATGGCGCAGGGCGCCTGGCGTCTGACCGGCGCCACCCGCGTGCTGGCGGCGATTGATGCGCGCATGGGCGAAGTCTACTGGGCCGAGTATCAGCGCGATGAGCTGGGCAACTGGCTGGGCGAGAGCAGCGAAGCAGTGCTGAAACCAGAAGCGGCGCTGGCGCGAATGGCGTTGCTGGATGGCACATGGGCGACCGTCGGCACTGGCTGGCAGGCGTGGCCAGCGCTGGCGGCGCAAAGTGGACTAAACTTAATGACGACTGCTGTGGAACTGCCCGCCGCTGAGGATATGTTGCCGCTGGCCGCACTGGCGCTGGCAAAAGGTAACAGCGTGGCGGTAGAGCATGCTGAACCCACCTATCTGCGCAATGAAGTGACATGGAAAAAATTGCCTGGACGTCAGTAAACGGCAACTTATTAGCCGAACGGCAGTCTAAAAAAACAGTATCAGGGAGAGTTAATTATGCGTAAACGTTTTATTAGCCCGGCCAGCCTGTTGCTGCTGGCAACTGTTTTCCTTTCCGGCTGTGTGTCCATCCCCGATTCGGTGAAAGGAACCTCACCCGTCCCCCAACAGGATTTACTGCGCGTGATGAATGCGCCGCAGTTATATGTCGGCCAGGAGTCGCGTTTTGGCGGTAAGGTGGTGAAAGTCACTAATCTGACCGGCCGAACGCGTCTTGAAATCGCCACTCAACCGCTGGACAGCTCTGCGCGACCGATTCTTGGCGCGGCTTCCGTCGGTCGTATCTATGCTGACATCAATGGCTTTATCGATCCGGTCGATATGAATAACCAGATGGTCACCGTCATCGGACCGATCAAAGGTACCGAAAAAGGGGAAATTGGTCAGGCTGCTTATAATTTTGTAGTGGTCAATGTTACCGGTTATCAGCGCTGGCATTTGACGCAGCAGGTGGTGATGCCGCCGCAGCCGATTGATCCCTGGATCTGGTATGGTCCACCGCGTGGTCGTCATGGCGGTTACTGGGGACCAGGACCGTGGGGAGGTTGGTATAATAACAGCCCCGGTCAGGTGCAGACTATCCTCACTGAGTAACCAGTAGTAAACTAGTCACCCGGTATTCATTCATTTTGCGGCCCGGTCGCGACATACTGCGACCGGGCCGTTTTGTTTTTTTTCTCTCAGGAATGAGAAATTTAGTGATGGGCTTCGCAAGCCTGCCACCGAGTAATGAGTAAACTGGTACGCTGAGTTAAAATATTGTTAACAGAGCGTGACGGTGAGGCTGCTATGACAATGAAATATGATTTCCAGGACGAATCTTTGAAGAAAGTTTGGCTTAACCGTTACCCGGCCGATGTCCCGGCTGAAATTGATGCTGACCGTTATACATCTCTAGTTGATCTGTTTGAGCAAGCGGCAAAACGTTATGCCGATCAGCCGGCATTTATCAATATGGGTCAGATGATGACTTTCCGTAAGCTGGAGGAGCGCAGCCGCGCCTTCGCCGCTTATCTGCAGCAAGGACTGGGACTGAAGAAGGGCGACAGAGTCGCGCTAATGATGCCCAATCTGTTGCAGTATCCGATTGCGTTGTTCGGCGTGCTGCGTGCTGGCATGATCGTCGTTAACGTCAACCCGCTCTATACCCCGCGTGAACTGGAGCATCAGCTGAATGACAGTGGCGCCAGCGCCATTGTGCTGGTGTCTAACTTCGCTCATACGCTGGAAAAAGTGGTTGATAAGACGCAGGTGAAACATGTGATCCTGACGCGACTCGGCGATCAGCTGTCGCCCGCCAAAGCCACGCTGGTCAATTTTGTGGTCAAATATATTAAGCGGCTGGTGCCGAAATATAATCTGCCGCACGCTATTTCCTTTCGCAGCGCCATGCATCAGGGTTACCGCCTGCAATATGTCAGGCCACAGGTAATTAATGAAGATCTGGCTTTCCTGCAATATACCGGCGGCACCACCGGCGTGGCGAAAGGGGCAATGCTGACTCATCGCAATATGCAGGCTAATCTGGAGCAGACCAAAGCCACCTACGGCTCACTGCTGCAGGACGGTAACGAAACGGTGGTCACCGCGTTGCCGCTCTACCATATCTTTGCGCTGACGGTAAATTGCCTGCTGTTTGTCGAGCTGGGCGGCCGCAATCTGCTGATTACCAACCCGCGCGATATCCCGGGGCTGGTTAAAGAGCTGGGCAAATATCCGTTTACCGCCATCACCGGGGTCAATACGCTGTTTAATGCATTGCTGAATGACAAAGATTTTAACCGGCTGGACTTCTCTTCATTGCGTCTGTCCGCCGGTGGCGGTATGTCGGTACAGAAAGCGGTGGCCGAGCGCTGGGAGAAGCTGACCGGCCACTATCTGCTGGAAGGGTATGGCCTGACCGAATGTTCGCCGCTGGTGTCGGTTAATCCTTATGATATTACCTGTCATAATGGCAGCATTGGCCTGCCGGTGCCCTCCACCGATATCAAACTGGTCGATGACGCCGGTAATGACGTAGTCGAAGGGGAGCCTGGCGAACTGTGCATTAAAGGGCCACAGGTGATGCTCGGCTACTGGCAGCATCCGCAGGCCACTGATGAAGTATTAAAAAATGGATGGCTTCACAGCGGCGATATTGTTACCGTTGATCATGAAGGCTTTCTGCGGATTGTCGATCGTAAAAAGGATATGATTCTGGTCTCCGGTTTCAACGTTTATCCTAATGAGATCGAAGATGTTCTGATGCAGCATGCGAAAGTGCGCGAAGTGGCCGCCATTGGCGTGCCGAGCGATCTGTCCGGTGAAGCGGTAAAAGTCTGCGTAGTGAAAAAGGATGATTCACTGACCAAAGATGAGCTGATTGCGCACTGTCGTCGCCTGTTAACCGGCTATAAAGTGCCGAAAATTGTCGAGTTTCGTGACGAGCTGCCAAAAAGCAATGTGGGTAAAATCCTGCGTCGCGAGCTGCGTGACGAAGCGATTAAGGCGGCGAAAAGCGGCGGATAACGCAGCCAAACGCACTGCACTAAGATTACATAACGCCGGTGAGTCCGGCGTTTTTATTGCTATCAACACCTGAACACTGCCTGATGAGTTTGCAGGCGGCGAGAGAAAACAATTTGAATTACACATTAATCACTTCCGACGAGGCGCTGGCTGAGGTCTGTCAGGCGGCGCGCCAGTTTTCTGCGCTGGCGCTGGATACTGAATTTGTCCGTACACGCACTTACTATCCGCGTTTAGGTTTAATCCAGTTGTATGACGGCGAACGCGTATCGTTAATCGATCCGCTGGCGATCAGCGACTGGACGCCATTTGAAGCGCTGCTCAGCGATCAGCAGGTGATCAAATTCCTGCATGCCGGTAGCGAAGATCTGGAAGTGTTTATCAACGAGTTTGGCGTGATGCCGGATCCAATGATTGATACGCAAATCCTTGCTGCCTTTAGCGGACGTCCGCTCTCCTGCGGTTTTGCCACCCTTGTCGAATCCTTTACCGGCATTGCCCTGGATAAGAGTGAGTCACGTACCGACTGGATGGCGCGCCCGTTAAGCGAACGTCAGTGTGAATATGCCGCCGCCGATGTGTTCTATCTGCTGCCGATCGCCCAACAGCTGGTGGCGGAAACCGAAGCCGCAGGGCAGATGGCTGCCGCACTGAGTGAGTGTCAGCTGCTGTGTCAGCGTCGTAGCGATATCCTGCTGCCGGAAGATGCCTGGCGTGAGATTACCAATGCCTGGCAGCTGCGCCCGCGTCAGCTGGCGGCCCTGCGGCTGATGGCGGCATGGCGTCTGGAGCTGGCGCGTGAAAAAGATATGGCGGTTAACTTTGTGGTGCGCGAAGAGAATCTGTGGAAAGTGGCGCGCTTTATGCCGGGTTCACTCGGTGAGCTGGATCATCTTGGCTTAAATGGCCATGAAATTCGTTTCCACGGTAAAACTCTGGTCAGCTTTGTCGCGCAGGCCAATGCGCTGCCGGAAGAGGAACTGCCGGAGCCGCTGAGCAATATTATCGATCAGCCGAACTATAAACAGGCGTTTAAAGCCCTGAAGGCGCTGGTGCAGGAAGTGAGTGAAAGCTCAGGCTTAAGTCCGGAACTGCTGGCTTCACGTCGGCAGATTAACCAGTTATTAAGCTGGCACTGGCGTATTAAGCCGCGTGAGCGTTTGCCGGAACTGCTGGCAGGCTGGCGTGGTGAGCTGATGGAAAAGGGCATTACACAACTGCTGGCGGAGTATTAAGTCGCCAGGGTCGCCATAAAACGGTTTCCCCTGCTACAGCGCAGGGGAAATTCAGGAGTAATCAACCATCATTTCGTCGGTTCTTCCACTTCTGGCAGCGTAACGTTCAGCTCCAGAATCGAAATGTCATCTCCTTTTTGATCCAGCTGCACGGTCACCATCTCCGGATCAATTTTTACGTATCTGCAGATCACTTCCAGTATGTCGCGTTTCAACTGTGGCAGATAGTGGGGCTCACTGTCGCCCCTTCTGCGTTCCGCCACGATGATTTGCAGCCGTTCCTTGGCTATATTTGCTGTGCTCTTTTTACGGGATAAAAAGAAATCGAGTAAGGCCATGGTTTATCCCCCGAACAGGCGTTTCAGGAAACCCTTCTTCTCTTCTTCAATGAAGCGGAAGGGACGTTCTTCGCCGAGTAAACGGTCTACGGCATCGGCATAGGCTTTGCCCGCATCGGACTCGCCATCAAGAATCACCGGTTCGCCCTGGTTGGACGCACGCAGTACGGACTGATCTTCCGGGATAACACCAACCAGTGGAATGCGCAGAATTTCCAGCACATCTTCCATGCTCAGCATATCACCACGGTTTACGCGGCCCGGGTTGTAACGGGTTAACAGCAGATGTTCTTTAATCGGATCCTGACTGTTTTCCGCACGACGTGATTTCGAGGCGATAATGCCCAGAATACGGTCGGAGTCACGAACCGAAGAGACTTCCGGGTTAGTGGTAATAATCGCTTCGTCGGCGAAGTAGAGCGCCATCAATGCGCCGGTTTCAATACCCGCCGGGGAGTCACAGACGATAAAGTCAAATGCCATGGCATCCAGGTCATTCAGCACTTTTTCCACGCCTTCGCGGGTCAGTGCATCTTTATCACGGGTCTGCGAAGCTGGCAGGATAAACAGATTTTCCGTGCGCTTATCTTTAATCAGCGCCTGGTTCAGCGTGGCGTCGCCCTGGATGACATTGACGAAGTCATACACCACACGGCGTTCACAGCCCATAATCAGGTCAAGGTTACGCAGACCGATATCGAAATCGATCACCACGGTTTTTTTGCCTTTCTGCGCCAGACCAGTAGCGATGGCCGCGCTTGACGTGGTCTTACCAACGCCCCCTTTACCCGATGTAACTACAATAATGCGTGCCATATTGATTAATTCCTTAACAAAGGGGCTGAGTCTATTCCAACAGGCTTTTTACGCGCCGGGCATCGCTGACGACGTAAAAACAGGCCTAATTTAATGTCTGTATGGTTATCGCGCCTTCTTTCAGGCAGAGGCGCGAGGCTTTGCCAAAAAATTCAGCAGGGATTTGGTCCATCATCCAGTATTCACCGGCGATCGACACCAGTTCCGCAGACAAACTGGTACAAAAAATCTGGCACTCACGGTCGCCGCTGGCGCCGGCAAGCGCGCGTCCACGCATCATGCCGTAGATATGGATATTGCCATCGGCCACCAGCTCGGCGCCGGCGCTAACGCTGTTGGTGACAATCAGGTCAGCGTTGCGCGCATAAATCTGCTGTCCGGAGCGAACCGGCGTGTTAACGACACGGGTTTTTGCCACCAGATTTTCCAGCGGTTGCACCGCCTGAATCAGCGGCGCGGCTTCTGCCGCCTTCTTCTGTTCTTTCCCTTCGGCCAGAACCGGTAAACCGGCGCGCGTGATCATACGCTTCAGGCTTTCATCTTTACAGCCGCTGACACCGATGATGCGCAAGCCAGTTGAGATCACCGCCTGCTGCATCTGTTTCCAGTTAACTTCACCAGAAAGCGTCGCAACATTGAGCACCACGGGCGCATTTTTCAGGAAGGCTGGAGCCTGGTCAATTTTGTCCTGAAGCGCCTGACGAACCACCTCGGGTTGAGTGTGGTGTAAATGAACAACAGACAGTGTGAAACTACTGCCCTTTAACTCGATTGGCGTTTGCGACATCTGTCCTGACTCAGTCCTGTTGTGTTTCACCCGACTCAATTAAGCTTAATTTTATCATCACTTAATCAAAGCGGGACAATATTCCGAAGTACTGCAAGCATGTTATAGTTACTGCTATATTCAGGCAAGCCACCATCCCAGTTAATTCGAGTAAAAAATATGTTTTGTGTGATCTACCGAAGCCCGCAGCGCGACCAGACTTATCTTTATGTAGAAAAAAAAGACGATTTCTCGCGCGTGCCCGCAGAACTGCTCCGTGGTTTTGGCAAGCCGCAGCTGGCAATGCTGTTACCACTTGATGGCAGTAAGAAACTGGTCAATGCCGACCTTGAGAAAGTGGCCGCGGCTTTAAAAGAGCAGGGCTATTATTTGCAGCTGCCACCTCCGCTTGAAAGTCTGCTAAAAATGCATCTGGAAAATAGTAAATGAGGTGAATTAAGAATCCTCTGTAAATATCTCCGCCGCACGCTGTTAACGATGCAGATTAATATTTGCGGCGGATAAACCCGATTAAAAAGGATGCCCGCATGAAGCAGACAGCCCTCAGTGCTCTTACCCTCGCGCTTTTGCTCACCGGATGTGCCAGTAAAAACAGCGCCGCCCCATTGCCTGCCGCCTCGCAGCCCGCGCCTGCGACTACCCTGGCGGAACAGGGGCGCAATCCGGCTGAATTTCCGGCTTATGTGGAAAAATTAAAAGCGCAAGCGCGCGCGCAGGGGATTACTCAGAGCACGCTGGATAGCGCTTTTGCCAACGTGCATTTTGTTGATCGGGTGATTAAATCGGATCGCAATCAGCTGGAGAAAAAAGTCACGCTGGATGACTATCTGGCGCGCACCATCACCGCGGCGAAAATCACTCAGGCGCGTGAAAACGCGCAGCGTTATCAGAGCCAGTTAGCATCTGTCAGCCAGCGTTACGGCGTGCCGGCGCAATATATCGTTGCGCTCTGGGCGATGGAGAGTAATTTTGGCAAGATTCAGGGCCGCGAAGATGTGATTTCGGCGCTGGCGACGCTGGCGTTTGAAGGACGGCGTGAAGCACTGTTTACAAAAGAGCTGATTGCCGCGCTGAATATTGTCCAGCAGGGCCATATCAGCGCTGCTGAGATGAAAGGGTCCTGGGCTGGCGCGATGGGCCAGAATCAGTTTATGCCAAGCTCTTACCTGCGTTATGGCGCCGATGCGGATGGCGACGGCAAAATCGATATCTGGAACAATATTGATGATGTGTTTGCCTCGACCGCCAACTATCTTGCTAAAGAGGGCTGGCGTGCTGGCGAAGGCTGGGGCCGCGAAGTGGTGTTGCCGGTGGACTTTGTGAAAGAGCAGGCCGGTCTGAAGGATACGCAGGCGAAAAGCGTCGGCGAATGGCAGAAGCTCGGCATCCGCATGACCAACAGCGTGGCGCTGCCGGACAACGCTCAGCGCGCCTGGATCATCCTGCCGGATGATATGGAAGGGCGCGCGTTTATGGTTTATGACAATTTCCGCACAATAATGCACTGGAATCGATCTTATTATTTCGCTATCAGTATCGGCAAAATGGCTGATGCTATCGGGCAGTAAGTGATTAACTGACTAACGCCAGCGGCTGCTGGCGTTGCCACTCAACAGTAAGCAGGGGAAAAGCATGTATCAGCATCGTAACTGGCAGGGCGCACTGTTAGATTTTCCGGTAAGCAAAGTGGTATGTGTCGGCAGCAACTATGCTAAACACATTAAAGAGATGGGCAGCGCGACGCCGGAAGAGCCGGTGGTGTTTATCAAGCCGGAAACCGCACTGTGCGATTTGCGTCAGCCAATTT
This sequence comes from Winslowiella toletana, assembly GCF_017875465.1. Taxonomy (NCBI): domain Bacteria; kingdom Pseudomonadati; phylum Pseudomonadota; class Gammaproteobacteria; order Enterobacterales; family Erwiniaceae; genus Winslowiella; species Winslowiella toletana. Next base: position 150,042 of record NZ_JAGGMQ010000001.1, on the reverse strand, counting down.
CGATCCCGAAAGCCTTTGGCTCTGTGCATCATGAAGTGGAACTGGCGGTGCTGATTGGCTCCACGCTAAAGCAGGCCACCGAAGAGCATGTGGCGAAAGCGATTGCCGGTTACGGTATCGCCCTTGATTTGACACTGCGCGATCTGCAGGCGGGTCTGAAGAAAGCCGGTCAGCCATGGGAGAAATCGAAAGGTTTTGATAACTCCTGCCCGCTGTCAGGTTTTATTCCGGTCAGCGAATTTGACGGCGATCCACAGAACAGCGAACTGAAACTGGTGGTCAATGGCGAAGTGCGTCAGCATGGCAATACCTCTGATATGATCACCAAAATTCTGCCGCTGATTGCCTATATGAGCCAGTACTTTACCTTGCGCGCTGGCGATGTAGTGATAACCGGCACCCCGGAAGGCGTTGGCCCGATGGCCTCCGGCGATACGCTGGAGCTGTCGCTGGGCGGCCATGGCGTGTCGACGCGCGTACTGTAAAGGTTGCATCTGAAGCCCGAACTGTTTATAAGGTGCGGGCTTTCATAAAAACAGGACCAGACCATGACCGATACCCCTTTCTGGCAGCAAAAGTCGCTTGAGCAAATGACCGATAAGGAATGGGAGTCCTTGTGTGATGGTTGTGGCCAGTGTTGTCTGAATAAGTTGCAGGACGAAGATACCGATGAAATCTACTTCACCAACGTCGCCTGTAACCAGCTCAATATCAAAACCTGCCAGTGTCGCAACTATGAGCGTCGCTTCGAGTATGAAGAGGATTGCATCAAACTGACACGCGACAATCTGCCGACGTTCTCCTGGCTGCCGCCAAGCTGTGCTTATCGCCTGCTGGCTGAAGGCAAATCGCTGCCGGTATGGCATCCGTTACGCAGCGGTTCGAAAGCGGCGATGCATGCGGCACGGATCTCCGTGCGTCATATCGCGGTGCGCGAAAGTGAAGTTGTGGACTGGGAAGATCATATTCTCAATCGCCCGTTGTGGGCGCAGTAAAAAAAACGGGCCTGACGGCCCGTTTTTTTATCGCTTAGCGTGAAAACAGATCGCGGCGTTTGGGTTTAAACGGCTGGGCGATCAGCACCAGTACCGCCACCAGCAGAAACGCAGCAAAAATAATCACCAGCCATTGCGGCATGCTTAACGTCAGGAAAGACCACTGGTTCTCAGCGCAATCGCCGCTGGCGACAAACATCGACGGCAGCCATTTATCCAGTGGCAGCCAGCTCGGGAAACGCGCGGCGAAGTCACAGGTGACAAACGGATTCGGATGCAGCTGAATCATGGTGTGCTGGTAAGCTAACCGCATACCTTCCCATGCGCTGTAAATCCAGCCGACAATCGCCAGCAGACGTAGCGGGCTTTTAGGGGCAATCGCGCCGACGATGCCTGCCGCAACAATGCCCCACAATGCGCAACGTTCATAAATGCACATCACGCAAGGCTTGAGCATCATTACATGCTGGAAGTATAGCGCTACCATTTCCAGGGCGAGAGCAATCAGAGCCATTAATAACCAGGCACCGCGTCCTCTGGAGCATTGATTTAAATATCGCAACATAGTCTTTCCATGCAAGAAACCTTGATAGCGCAGTGTAAACCAAAAGGCGTTCGCTGCCAGCCTCAGCTACGAAAAAATTAATCAGATAAGTGACTTAAATTAAGTAACCGTCAAATTTCCGCCTTATGGATGTGGCAGGCTGATCCAGCCATGTTGCATCAGGTATGCCGTCACAGGTTCCAGACAATAGATAATGCAAATCAGCCCTACCAGCGACAAGACGATTGTAAAGGGTAGCGCCATCCACACCATACGGCCATAAGAGAGGCGGATCAGTGGCGCCAGCGCCGAGGTCAGCAGGAACAGAAACGCCGCCTGACCGTTTGGCGTGGCGACTGAGGGCAGGTTGGTGCCGGTATTGGTTGCTACTGCCAGCAGCTCAAACTGCTGAAGGCTGATAGCGCCGCTGGTAAAGGCATTTTTCGCCTCATTGATATACACCGAGCCGACAAACACATTATCGGAAATCGATGACAGCAGGCCGTTAAACACATAGAACCAGCTAAGCTGCGAGGCGGGCTCGGCCTGCAGCACAAAGTTAATCAGCGGACTAAACAGCTGCTGCTCAACAATCACCGCCACAATGGCGAAAAATACCGCCAGCAGCGCCGTAAACGGCAGCGCATCAGTAAAGGCTTTACCGATGGCATGCTCATCCGTTACGCCACACAGTGACGTCGCGAGGATAATCACTGACAGGCCAATCAGGCCCACTTCCGCCAGATGAAATGCCAGCGCCACAATCAGCCAGAGGCCAATCAGCGCCTGCACCCATAAGCGTACGCTCTCCTGACGTGTGCGCCTGGCGCCAGACTGGCGATCGTAATCCAGCAGAATGTCTCGCACCGGCGCCGGCAACGGCTCGCCATAACCAAATAATTTAAAACGCTCAATTAAGATGCTGGTGAGGATGCCGCAAATCAGTACCGGTACGGTTACTGGCGCCATACGCAGGAAAAACTCGCCAAAATTCCAGCCGGCGGCCTTGGCGATAATCAGGTTTTGCGGTTCGCCGACCATTGTCATCACGCCACCGAGTGCAGTACCGACGCCGGCCTGCATCATCAGACTGCGCAGGAAGGAGCGGAATTGCTCCAGCGTCTGGCGATGCTCCTGTTCGGCAATATCACTGTCATCATGATGAGATTCTTTATTACCACCCGAGATCACCTGATGATAAATCGCGTAAAAACCGCTGGCCACGGTAATCACCACCGCCACAACCGTCAGCGCATCGAGAAACGCTGAGAGGAAAGCGGCGGCCAGACAGAATGACAGTCCGAGTAGTACCTTCGAGTGGATATTCAGCAACAGTTTAGTAAACACCAGCAGCAGCAGCTGTTTCATAAAGTGGATACCGGCCACCATAAAGATCAGCAGCAGCAGCACTTCCAGATTACCAGCCAGTTCCTGCTTTACCTGCCCGGCGCTGGCCATGCCAATCGCAATCGCTTCCAGCGCCAGCAGACCACCTGGCAGCAACGGATAGCATTTCAATGCCATGCCAAGGGTGAAAATAAACTCCGCTACCAGCAGCCAGCCGGCGAGAAACGGGCTGACAAAAAAGAACAGCAGCGGATTCAGCAGCAGAAAAGCCAGCAGGGTAACTTTGTACCAGACGGGCGACTGCCCGAGAAAATTACGCGTCATCGCGCCGGTGACAGAAATATCCATCAGTGATATCAGCCTTATTTTTGCTATGTAATATAAATATAAACAGAGGGTAAAGCGGCAGAGGGCTGTAGGCAATATGATTATCTTGCTAATGGATGGGATAATTTTGTTATTTTCACGTCGCGATCGCTTTTTCACCCCTTTACAGACTATGTCCCGCCAGGGGCCTCTGGTATGATGAGCTGAATTTTTTGCGGTATATGAAAGCGACGAGAAAAATTGTTATGGTCATTAAGGCGCAGAGCCCAGCGGGTTTCGCTGAAGAGTATATTATTGAAAGCATCTGGAATAGCCGCTTTCCACCCGGTTCCATTTTGCCCGCAGAACGTGAGCTTTCTGAATTAATCGGTGTCACCCGCACCACGTTGCGTGAAGTGCTTCAGCGCCTGGCGCGCGATGGCTGGTTAACTATTCAACATGGCAAACCGACCCGGGTAAATAATTTCTGGGAAACTTCCGGGCTGAATATTCTGGAAACGCTGGCGCGTCTCGATCATGACAGCGTGCCACAGCTGATTGATAATTTGCTGTCTGTGCGCACCAATATCTCCTCGATCTTTATTCGTCGCGCCATCCGTCATCATGCGGATAAAGCGCAGGAGGTGCTGGATACCGCCAACCATGTGGAAGACCACGCCGAAGCTTATACCGAACTGGATTATAATATCTTCCGCGGGCTGGCTTTTGCTTCCGGCAACCCGATATATGGTCTGATTCTGAATGGCCTGAAAGGGTTATATACCCGCGTCGGACGTTACTATTTCTCCAATCCCGAAGCACGGAAACTGGCGCAGAATTTCTATCAGCAACTGATGGTGATTAGTCAGAAACAGCAGTTTGATCTGATTGTCGATGCGGTACGCGACTATGGTCGTCAGAGTGGTGAGATCTGGCACAGCATGCAGAAAACCATGCCGGCCGATTTAGCGCATCAGCAGCGTCGTTAATCATTTGGGCGGCGTTCTCGCCGCCCGTCAGTTACAGCATGGTAGGACGCGGCGGAACGCGATCAAGCAGCTCCACGCTGCCATCTTCATTCTGCTGCTCAAGATGGATATCAAAGCCCCACAGGCGATGCACATGCTTCAGCACTTCACGACGGCTCTTATCCAGCGGCGCGCGCTCCTGCGGCACATAACGCAGGGTTAATGAACGGTCGCCACGCAGATCGACGCTATACACCTGAATATTGGGTTCCAGATTGCTCAGATTATATTGCGCGGAAAGCTGCTGACGGATGGCGCGGTAACCGGCTTCATCGTGGATTGCGGCAATCTCCAGGAAATTATTGCGATCGTCGTCCAGCACTGTAAACAGGCGGAAGTCGCGCATCACTTTCGGTGACAGGAACTGGCTGATAAAGCTCTCATCTTTAAATTCGCGCATGGCGAAATGCAGCGTCTCCAGCCAGTCTTTACCGGCGATATCCGGGAACCAGTAGCGATCCTCTTCTGTCGGCGACTCACAGATACGTTTAATATCCTGGAACATCGCAAAGCCAAGGGCATACGGGTTAATTCCGCTATACCACTGGCTGTTATACGGTGGCTGATAGACCACATTGGTATGACTGTGCAGAAACTCCAGCATAAAGCGCTCGGAGACTTTGCCCTCATCATACAGGTGATTAAGAATGGTGTAGTGCCAGAAGGTGGCCCAGCCCTCGTTCATCACCTGGGTCTGTTTCTGCGGATAGAAGTACTGGCTGACCTTACGTACGATGCGCAGCACTTCACGTTGCCAGGACTCCAGCAGCGGCGCATTCTTCTCCATAAAGTACAGCAGGTTTTCCTGCGGCTCAGAAGGGTAGCGAGCCGCTTCTGCCTGCACTTCCTCTTTCTCGCGTCGCGGCAGGGTGCGCCACAAGGTATTGACCTGGCTTTGCAGATACTCTTCACGGCTCTGCTGTCGCGCTTTTTCTTCCTGCAACGAAATTTTTTGCGGACGTTTATAGCGATCGACGCCGTAGTTCATCAGCGCATGGCAGGAGTCGAGCAGTCGTTCGACCTCTTCAACACCATAGCGCTCTTCGCATTTGGCGATATAACTGCGGGCAAACAGCAGATAATCGACAATTGAACTGGCGTCGGTCCAGCTGCGGAACAGGTAGTTGTTTTTAAAAAATGAGTTATGACCATAGCAGGCATGGGCCATCACCAGCGCCTGCATGGTGATGGTGTTCTCTTCCATCAGGTAAGCGATGCAGGGATTGGAGTTAATGACGATTTCATACGCCAGCCCTTGCTGACCATGTTTGTAGCGCTGCTCGGTCTCAATAAATTTCTTACCGAACGACCAGTGGGCATAGTTGATCGGCATCCCGACGCTGGAATAGGCATCCATCATCTGTTCGGAGGTGATGATTTCAATCTGGTGCGGGTAAGTATCGAGCCGGTAGAGTTTCGCGACACGGTCGATCTCTTCCAGGTAGCTATCAAGCAGTTCAAAGGTCCAGTCCGGACCATCGCTGAGTCGTTTATTGTGCCTGATCGCATCGTCAAAAATAGTCGTCATAGCGCACCCCTCTTATTTGAATCAGCATTAAACAGCGATTCATGGTGATCTGAGTTTTCCTGCTTGTCGGTTCCGACAAAGAAAGCCCGAAAATCTGAGCGAATACTTCAATGATAGTTCACTGTCACTCATCCGAAACAGGAACACAAACGAAATATTTGGCAGAAAATAGAGCGCGCGGCAAAAAAGAATTTTCAAATATTAAAAGATGCGATTAATTAGCGCTTAGCCAGCATAATATGCTGTTTATAAGGGTTTTGTATGAGCAGTTTCTTTTCTGCTGACAAGTCGCGGATTATGCGGGTTTGTAATAATTTGCTGCTGCAAAGCGCCAGATGGCAATATTTTGCTCTAAATTGAACCTCTCATCTTGTTTTTAGTTACCCATAAGGTAAAAAAGATGTGAAATAGTTCACCGCGACAGCCTTGCGGGTTGCCGGTATGTTCATCCGAAATCAGGCTGTCAAAACAGTATATTGTTCTTTTGTTAACTGCCGTGGAGTGGTTATGCGAGTTGTCATTCTTGGAAGTGGGGTGGTGGGAGTCGCCAGTGCATGGTATCTGGCGCAAGCGGGGCATGAGGTTACGGTAATTGACCGTCAGCCAGGGCCCGCGCTGGAAACCAGCGCCGGTAATGCCGGGCAGATTTCGCCAGGTTATGCTGCCCCATGGGCGGCGCCAGGCGTACCGCTAAAGGCAGTTAAATGGATGTTTCAGCGCCACGCGCCGCTGGCTATCCGTCTTGATGGCAGCAGTTTTCAGCTGCAGTGGATGTGGCAGATGCTGCGTAACTGCGATATGCGCCACTATCAGCAGAATAAAAGTCGCATGGTGCGCATTGCCGAATATAGCCGCGACTGTCTGAAAACGCTGCGCGAACAGACCGGCATCGCCTATGAAGGACGGCAGGGCGGCACATTGCAGCTGTTCCGCACTGCGCAGCAGTATGAAAGCGCCGCAAAAGATATCGCGGTATTGCAGCAGGCGGGAGTACCTTATCAGCTGCTGGAAGCCAGCGAACTGGCCAGCGTCGAACCGGCGCTGGCTGCCACCAGCCATAAGCTGACCGGCGGTCTGCGCTTACCTAATGATGAAACCGGCGACTGCCAGCTGTTTACTCAGCGTCTGGCGGAGATGGCTGCGGCGGCTGGTGTCAACTTCCGCTTTAACACCCCGGTGGATCATCTGCTGCGTGACGGCAACCATATTTATGGCGTGAAGTGCGGGGAGGAAGTGATTAAAGCCGATGCCTATGTAGTGGCGTTTGGTTCTTACTCCACTTCACTGTTGCACAATATCCTCGATATTCCGGTCTATCCGTTAAAAGGCTACTCGTTGACGATCCCCATCAGTGATCCCGCGGGCGCGCCGGTTTCTACGGTGCTGGACGAAAGCTATAAAGTGGCGATTACCCGTTTTGATAACCGTATCCGCGTCGGCGGCATGGCGGAGATCGTCGGCTATAACAACCGGCTGCTGCCTGCGCGGCGCGAAACGCTGGAAATGGTGGTGCGCGATCTCTATCCCACCGGTGGCCATATCGAGCAAGCCAGCTTCTGGAGCGGCCTGCGTCCGATGACGCCGGACGGCACGCCAATTGTTGGCCGTACGCCGCTGAAAAATCTTTTCCTCAATACTGGTCACGGAACGCTCGGATGGACCATGGCATGCGGTTCAGGCCAGCTACTTTCTGATATTATTTCCGCACAAACCCCGGCCATCGCCGCTGACGATCTGTCGGTCATGCGCTATCTGCCGGGTTTTTCCGCATCCAACAGCACCCCGTTACACCGTGCTGACGTTACGCGTTAAGGCTTTACAAGGAGAGGTTATGTCACGTCCGATTGTCGCAACCATTGATACTGCCGCGTTGCGACAAAACCTGGCGATTGTTCGCCAGGCTGCGCCTGATTCCCGTATCTGGTCGGTGGTCAAAGCGAATGCCTATGGCCACGGTATTGACCGGGTCTGGCAGAGTTTGTCAGAGACGGACGGCTTCGCGCTGCTGAATCTGGAAGAGGCGATTCTGCTGCGTGAGCGCGGCTGGAAAAAACCGATCCTGTTACTGGAAGGTTTCTTTCACAGCGATGAGCTGGCGATTCTCGATCGCTACCGCTTAACCACCAGCGTCCACAGCAACTGGCAGATTCAGGCGATTGCTAACGCTAAACTGGCGGCGCCGCTCGATATTTATCTGAAAGTTAACAGCGGGATGAACCGGCTCGGTTTCCAGCCCGATCAGGTTTACAACGCCTGGCAAAAACTGCGTGCGCTGGATAATGTGGGTGAGATGACGTTAATGGCGCATTTCGCCGCAGCGGAGAAAGCTGAAGGGATTGTCGCGCCGTTGCAACGCGTTGAGCGTGCGGCGGAAGGGCTGAACTGTTCCCGTTCGCTGGCCAACTCTGCGGCCACGCTGTGGCATCCGCAGACCCATTTCGACTGGGTGCGTCCCGGCATTGTGCTGTATGGCGCATCACCCAGCGGCCAGTGGCAGGATATCGCCAGCAGTGGTTTACAACCGGTGATGACGCTGAGCAGCGAGATTATTGCGGTGCAGAATTTGCAAGCTGATGATTGCGTCGGCTATGGCGCCAGATATCGCGCGCAGGCCGAACAACGGATTGGTGTCGTCGCCTGTGGCTATGCTGACGGCTATCCGCGTCATGCGCCAACCGGAACGCCAGTGATGGTGGATGGCGTGCTGACGCAGACACTGGGGGCGATTTCGATGGATATGATTATGGTCGATCTGACTCCCTGCCATCAGGCAGGTATTGGCAGCAAAGTGGAGCTGTGGGGCAATAACGTGAAAATCGATGATGTCGCCAGTGCCGCCGGTACGGTGGGGTATGAGCTGATGTGCGCGCTCGCCCCACGAGTACCGGTAAACATTCGTTAAACCTTCAGAGCGCGGTGATACGGCCGCGCACTGCTTTACTGCAGCGCCATGCGGTGAACGCCAGCACCGCACCCACCAGCATCATCAATGACAGCGCCGCTTTCTCACTTAACGGCAACGCCATCATAAATAATCCTGCGGATGAACCCCCGGCCATCTGAATAAAACCGGCCAGCGCGGAGGCGACGCCTGCCTGCTGCTGATAAGGTTCCAGCGCATAGCTGGTGGCCGGGCCTACGGTAAACGCCAGGCCTGCCACTGAAATCCCTACCGGGATCATATACAGCGCCCAGTGCGTTTGCCACGCGGCGGGCAGCAGCAATACGCCGCCATACAGTGTAATGGCGCCGATGAACATGGTGATACTGCCAATCGCCAGACAGATCGGGCGGCCCAGTTTACGGATCATTTTATTGACCAGCACACTGACCAGCATAATCCAGAAACCGTTAGTACCAAAGGCGACAGAAAACTGCAGTGCGCTGAGTTTGCCTTCGGTCATCAGCACCTGCGGCGCCAGAGAGACATAGGTCAGCACCATGCCCAGCGCACCGGCGTTAGCAAAGGCAAACGCCAGAAAACGAGGCTGTCTGAAGATCTGCCAGTACTGACGCAACGGCAGGCCTTTAACCGGCTGCGTATCCGCTGGACGGGTTTCCGGCAGGAAGAACAGCACAATCACGCCGATAAACAGCGCATAGCTGGCAAGGAACCAGAAAGGCGCGCGCCAGCCAAAGGCATCGGCGAGAAAGCCACCCAGCATCGGCGCCAGCGCTGGCACGATATTCAGCGCGCCGTTCAGAAAGCCGTAGGCGCGCGCCGCGTCCTCGCCATTCAGACGGTCACGCACGCCGCTAAACGCCACCACCGCAGTGCAGCAGACAGCGATACCCTGAATCAGGCGTGCCACCAGGAACATTGGCCAGTTGACCGCCATCGCGCCGACCACACTGCCGGTGATATACAGCAGCAGACCAATAATGGCGATCGGTTTACGGCCAAAGTTATCGACCAGCGGACCGGCGACGATTTGACCCAGTCCCATAACCAGCAGAAACAGCGGGATGGTGGTCTGGATATTACTCACTGGTGTGGCTAAGCCGTCGGCAATTTGTGGCAGGGTAGGCAGATAAAGATCGATGCCCAGCGGAGCCAGCAGAACGAGGCTCAACAGGAGCAGGGTGAATTTTTGCATAACAGGGCGCGACATCCGATAACAACAAGCCGCACAGGGTAGAGTTAACTTAAAGAAAAGAAAAGGGGAATTTATGGTTAATTGGTGCGATGGCGGTGATGTTAATGCACATTGTTGCAACGTGCATTAACATCAGCGTGGTTACTGGATATCTTTACCGCGTACTAACTCGCTGGCAGACTTGCACAGAATGCGGCTGTCGGACCAGAAGTTCCAGTTATTAACGTATAACGCATCAAAATGGGCACGGGTGGCGTAGTCATTGCCTTTACGTCCGCTTACCTGCCACAGACCGGTGATCCCCGGTTTGGCCACCAGATAGTAGTTCGCCTGGCTGGCATAGCGATCCAGCTCCACTTCCATCACCGGACGCGGGCCGACCAGACTCATATCGCCGCGCAACACATTCCACAGCTGCGGCAATTTATCGAGGCTGGTACTGCGCAGGAACTGTCCGTTTTCGGTGACGCGAGGATCCTGCTCCAGACGGAAATCATCTTCCCAGTCGCGGCGCGCCTGCTCACTGGTCGCCAGCAGCAGCGTCAGACGCTGTGCGGCATCCGGCACCATGGTGCGGAACTTAAAACAGGTAAAGAGCTTGCCGTTCTGGCCGATGCGCTGTTGCCGAAAAATAGCGTTGCCGCCGTCACGCGATGCCATCCACCACAACACCAGCAGCGCCGGGGCGAGGAACAGCAGCAACAGTGAGGCAACCAGCACATCAAAGGTACGTTTCATCAATTGCGAAGAACGGCGGGAAAAACCATAAGTGGTTACCGGCATCTTCTGCGTGCCATCATTATGACGACGGCTATGGTTGATGATATTCATATCTTCCATAATAGCGATTCTCTTATTCCGAGTAAGGGCTATCCTGAACACACAGACTCTTCAGGATCCGGATAGTGAATTACACGTTATTTGCGGCGAGTCTGGCCGACTGAGGTAATGTCCTACAGTGATTTATTTCACTTTCATTAAAGTAGTGGCCATCAGTATGCAGGATTAAGCTTAATTAGTTAATAGGGTAATAGTCTTAAAAGAAATAGACAGCAGTCTAATTAAATGACTGCAATTAAATATTATTGCCACAATTCAGCAGATTGAGTTTATGACTAAAATTTATCCCGGCAGAAAAATGCCGCCATAATATTATCAGGGCGGCAGGGGGGATCAGGCCGGTTTTTTCAATACCCAGCGGTCCTGTTGCTTGTCATAGTGACCGACATCGAGATCCACCGGGTTGCCGTCAATCCACGCGGGAACGCTGGTCTCCGTGTCCCAACCGTCCAGTTGGTAGCTGAGGCCGGGATTGGTCTGGCAGGGGATGCTGACGGTATCCAGATTGTCGGTATCCATCTCAGCATCAATAATCTCGTAGCGACCAATTTTCAGTACATGACCCATGTTACTTCTCCCATCAGGAAAGACGTGAATATTAAGCGTAGTCGCTCAGAGGAGAAAATCGAGCGATATGCTTTCGGATTATTCCTTGTCTTCAGGGACACGTACGCCGATTTTGATCACATGGTTATCTTGTTTTTCCGCCACCGTCCATACCAGCTCTTTCCATTCCACCTGGTCACCCACCACTGGCGCGCCGCCAATCATGCCGAGAATAAGCTGACCGAGCGTCTGCTGGTCATCAATATCCGCATCCAGCTCCAGACCATAGATTTGCGAGACATCGCGTAACCGGGCATCCGCTTCAAGGATAAAGTCGCCGAAGAAGCGTTGATCGAGGGCAACCGGCGGCGACTGGCTAAACAGTTTGCCGAGGGCAGGCAGGTCGCGTTCGCGACCAATCACACAGAGCACATCGCCTTCTCGCAGGCGGGTGTTGCCGGTCGGGTGCAGCAGCTGGTTCTGACGGAACAGGGCGGCAATACGGGTTTCACGCGGCATTTGCAGGTCGCGCAGTGCCGCGCCGACACACCATTTATCGGCGCTAAGCTGATAAACGAACTGTTCCCATGGGTTTTCCGGATGGATATCCAGTCCCACGCGGTTAATCGGCACGCCGGTTGGCGGCACCACGACGCGCGCTTTGCGGGCGGCAAAACCGAGCGAAGTACCTTGCACCATCAGAGAGACCAGCACCACAAAAAAGGCGATATTGAAGAATAGCCTGGCGTTCTCCAGTCCGGCCATCATCGGAAACACCGCCAGAATAATTGGCACCGCGCCGCGCAGGCCAACCCAGCTGATAAAGAAGCGTTCACGGATGTTAAAGCCGCGGAACGGCAGCAGACCGACCAGAATCGACAGCGGGCGTGCCACCAGGATTAACCACAATGACAGGATCATCGCCGGAATGGCGATATGCCACAGATCGGAGGGGGTGACCAGCAGGCCGAGCACCAGGAACATGCCAATCTGGCTTAACCATGCCATACCGTCGAAAGTCTGCAAAATACCGTGACGGTTACGAATCGGACGGTTGCCAAGTACAAAACCACACAGATAGACTGCGAGAATGCCGCTGCCTTCCAGTACCGTGGTCAGGGCAAACACCAGGATACCGCCACTGACTGCCAGCAGCGGATAGAGACCGTTGGCCAGCGCTATGCGGTTGACCAGCTGCTGGAGCGCCCAGCCGCCGCCGAGACCGAGGACAATTCCCAATCCGAACTGCTGAATCAGGTGTACCACAAACATCCAGCTGAGGCCGGTTTGTCCCAGCTGGATCATCTCAATTAAGGTAATGGTCAGAAACACGGCCATCGGGTCGTTGCTGCCGGATTCGATCTCCAGCGTGGCGCTGACGCGCTCATTCAGTCCTTTGCCGCCCAGCAGGGAAAACACTGCGGCGGCATCGGTAGAGCCGATAATCGCGCCGACCAGAAAGCCCTGCATCAAATCGAGGTGAAATAACCAGGCGGCGATCACCCCGGTTAATCCGGCGGTAATCAGTACGCCCACGGTAGCCAGCGACAGCGCCGGGCCTAACGCCACCTTAAACGAGCTGGCCTGGGTGCGCATACCGCCATCCAGCAGAATAATCGCCAGTGCAAGGTTGGAAATGAGGTAAGCCGCCGGATAGTTATCAAACGCAATGCCGCCAATGCCGTCGACACCCGCCAGCATACCCAGCGCCAGAAAGATCACCAGTATCGGAATGCCAAGTCTTGAGGAGAATGAACTTAACAGAATGCTCGACGCGACCAGCACGGAACCGATGATAAATAGACTGTAAATCGCGCTGGCTTCCAATGGGCGGCTCTCCTGAGAATGGTGGGTATTTTTACAGTGTGTTAAACGTGGCGACAAATGTCAAAAGCTATTCATAGTGCGATGTTTTACACCAGAAAAATGCGATGCGCAGAACAAAATATCAGATTTCCGGGACGATCAAACGGCTGCCAGCGGATAAATATTGTGGCTTATTAGAGGGATTGCGGTTTCAAAGGGCGGATATAGCAAAAGCCAGCGGGGGAATCTGGCTTTATGACGTTTTTACAGCGGTGCGAGTCGTTCAAAAAGCTGATAGAGACCAAATAGCAGGCTCGGTACACCCAGTATCCACAGAATGATCGAGATTTTTTGCTCTTTGAGTTTGCTGTCGAAGGCAATGCCCTGCTTTTCAATAGCTGCGGTAAGCTTCTGTGACTGAAGTTCCAGCGCTGATGACAGTTTACTTGATTGAAGCGCCAGCGCGGCTTCAAATCTTTCACCTTGCCGTTCCAGTTTGGTTTCAAATCTCTCGCTTAAGTTCTCCAGTTTACTGTCAACACTTTTGCTTAAGTTCTCCAGCTTTATTTCAAACCTTTCTGCATGGTGATCCACTTTAGCCTCAAGCCGAATCACAGTTTCAGTAAGATTTGAGAGGTTTAACTCTATGGTGTCCACTTTCTTTTCGAGACGATCTAATCGCTCCGACATGTTGTCTCCTCCACCATTCCTGTGTGGTATCTGAACATGGTTAAACGGTAAAATTTCACCCATTAAATCGGGTGAAAAACTATAAGCATAAGAACCATATGATGTTGTCATATTCTGTTCTGCTCCTGCATACCCCCCTTTGCAGCGATAAAACCGAGGCGGCTGTTCCTTTATATCCCTTTGCTTCGTTACTTTCCATCATACCTTCCAGGCGTCCTTTGACGGTGACAAAATATCCCGACCTGAAGTTTTTTTCAAGAAAATTTCGTTATTTATCATGTAGTTAATCGAGTAACTTAATGTCTTAACTTAGCGTGCAGCCAATAAAAAACCAGCCGCAAAGGGCTGGTTGTGATCATCACTACGCTTAACCTTAATAACTCTCTTCAGCCTGCTTATGAAACAGTTCGCGGAACACCGGGTAAATATCCTCCGGCTCACGAATATGCTGAATGGCAAAATTGCCAAAATTGGCTTGCAGATGTTCATACTCACGCCACAACGTCTGATGCGCACGTCGGGTGATTTCGATATAACTGTAGTAGCGCACTACCGGCAGAATGTTTTTCGCCAGAATGTCATGACATAACGGTGAATCATCCGCCCAGTTATCACCATCGGAGGCCTGCGCCGCATAGATATTCCACTGCGCCGGGTCATAACGCTCTTTTACTACCTCATCCATCAGCTTTAATGCACTGGAAACAATGGTGCCGCCGGTCTCCTGAGAGTAGAAGAACTCCTGCTCGTCCACCTCTTTCGCCTGCGTGTGGTGGCGGATGTAGACTACCTCGACGTTTTTATAAGTCCGGCTCAGGAACAGGTAGAGCAGAATATAAAATCGCTTAGCCATATCCTTGGTGGCCTGATCCATCGAACCGGAAACGTCCATCAGACAGAACATCACCGCCTGACTGGAAGGTTCCGGGCGTTTCTCAAAGTTTTTATAACGCAGGTCAAAGGTGTCGATAAACGGCACGCGGGCAATGCGCGCGCGCAACTCGGCAATCTCTTTACGCAGGCGATCCTCTTCCAGCAGCTGGGCAGGTTCGGCTTTTTCCACCGTCGCCAGCGCCTCTTCCAGTTCCGTCACCATCCGCCGCTTACCGGCAGTCATCGCGGTACGACGCGCCAGTGAGTTCTGCAACGAGCGCACCACGCTGATATTCGCCGGTACGCCATTAGCGGTATAACCCGCCCGATGGGTTTTGTATTCATTTAACTGACGATGCTGATTTTTGCGCAAGTTGGGCAGGGCGAGATCTTCAAACAGCAGATCAAGGTATTCATCTTTAGAGATCTGGAAGACAAACTCATCGCTGCCTTCACCATCCTGACTGGCATTACCCTGGCCGCTGCCGCCACCGCCGCCACCCTGTGGTCGTTCCACACGGTCATTTTGCACAAAATGGTCGTTACCGGGGTGAACACGATGGCGATGGCCGCCGCGTCCCTGATGAAAAATCGGTTCATGGATGTCATCCACCGGAATGGAGACGGATTCACCACTTTCAACGTCGGTAACCGAACGCTTGTTGATGGCCTCGGAGATCGACTGCTTGATTTGCGACTTGTAGCGGCGTAAGAAGCGCTGGCGGTTAACCGCGCTCTTGTTTTTACCGTTAAGTCGCCGATCGATAAAATAGGCCATAGTTCCCCCACACAACATTGCAAGCTGGCCGGGCAGCAAGCCCGACCTTTCCGATTTCGCATCCTTGCGTGTTCTGTGCTTACATGGCAGTCAAGTTAAGACGATTTACGCACACGCAGATACCATTCGCACAGCAGGCGCACCTGCTTACGGGTGTATCCTTTCTCCATCATGCGGTCAACAAAATCGTCGTGTTTCTTCTGTTCATCCGTGGACGTTTTGGCATTAAATGAAATCACCGGCAGCAGCTCTTCGGTATTCGAGAACATTTTCTTCTCGATAACCGTGCGCAGCTTCTCGTAGCTGGTCCAGTTAGGGTTACGGCCATTATTATGCGCGCGGGCGCGCAACACAAAGTTGACGATCTCGTTACGGAAGTCTTTCGGGTTACTGATGCCGGCAGGCTTCTCAATTTTCTCCAGTTCCGCATTTAGCGATTCACGGTCAAACAGCTGACCGGTATCCGGGTCGCGGTACTCCTGATCCTGAATCCAGAAATCCGCATAGGTCACATAGCGGTCGAAAATATTCTGTCCGTATTCGGAGTAGGATTCGAGGTAAGCGGTCTGAATCTCTTTACCGATAAACTCGGCGTATTTCGGAATCAGATAGCCTTTCAGATGTTCAAGATATTTCTCCGCCAGATCCTGTGGGAACTGCTCGCGTTCTATCTGTTGTTCCAGTACGTAGAACAGATGCACCGGGTTGGCTGCCACTTCCACATGGTCGAAGTTAAATACCCGTGAAAGGATCTTAAAGGCAAAACGCGTCGACAGACCGTTCATCCCTTCATCCACCCCACCATAATCACGATACTCCTGATAGGATTTCGCTTTCGGATCGGTATCTTTCAGGCTTTCACCATCGTAAACGCGCATTTTCGAGTAGGTGCTGGAGTTTTCCGGTTCTTTCAGGCGTGACAGAATCGAGAAACGGGCCAGCGTCTCAAGGGTGCCTGGCGCGCAAGGCGCATGGGTCAGTTCACTGTGATTCAGCAGTTTCTCGTAGATTTTAATCTCTTCGGAAACCCGCAGGCAGTAAGGCACTTTGACAATGTAAACACGGTCAAGAAACGCCTCATTGTTTTTGTTGTTACGGAACTGCACCCACTCAGATTCGTTGGAGTGCGCCAGGATAATACCGTTAAACGGCAGGGCGGAGATCCCTTCAGTACCGTTGTAGTTACCTTCCTGGGTGGCGGTCAGCA
This sequence comes from Winslowiella toletana, assembly GCF_017875465.1. Classification (NCBI taxonomy): domain Bacteria; kingdom Pseudomonadati; phylum Pseudomonadota; class Gammaproteobacteria; order Enterobacterales; family Erwiniaceae; genus Winslowiella; species Winslowiella toletana. Next base: position 133,457 of record NZ_JAGGMQ010000001.1, on the reverse strand, counting down.
GCGGATGCAGCACTTTAATCGGTGCTTTAAACATCTCGACGAATTCCATAATCCCCTGGTTAGCACGGCAGAGTGCGCCGGAGTAACCGTAAGCATCAGGATCGTTCTGCGCATGGTTTTCCAGTTTACGGATATCCACTTTACCCACCAGCGCGGAGATATCCTGGTTGTTCTCATCGCCAGGCTCAGTTTTGGCAATCGCCAGCTGCTCCAGAATCGACGGCCATACTTTCACCACTTTAAAGCGGGTGATATCGCCGCCAAAGTCATGCAGACGTTTCGCCGCCCACGGCGACATAATGGTACCGAGGTAGCGGCGCGGCACGCCGTACTCTTTTTCCAGAATATTGGCGTCTTCCTGCGGATTAAACAGACACAGCGGGTGATCGTTGACCGGGCTGCGTTCGCCATCCGCGCTCAGGACGTAAATGGGTACACGTTGCATCAGTGATTTCAACCGCTCGGCCAGCGACGACTTACCGCCACCGACTGGACCCAGCAGGTACAGAATCTGTTTCTTCTCCTCAAGCCCTTGCGCCGCATGTTTCAGGTAGGAGACGATCTGTTCAATCGCTTCCTCCATGCCATAAAACTCTTCAAAGGCCGGATAACGTGCCACGACGCGATTGGAAAACAGGCGGGAAAGGCGTGGCTCCAGAGCAGTATCAACCATTGTTGGCTCTCCGATAGCCATTAACAGTCGTTCTGCCGCGTTAACGTATGCACTACGATCTTGCTTAGCAATAGCAAGAAATTCCTGCAGTGTGAACTCTTCGTCCTTGGCTGCTTCATAACGCTGACGATAGTGATCGAATATATTCATAGCGATGCCCGTCCTTTCGTTTTTAGCACAGGTAAAAGGAGCTTAAAAAAAGATCTGGTTGCTCCCGGAAGATATTCTCTAATGTGAGTACAGCAACCCTTATGCCAACCTGACGATTTTTTATCGGGATACACAATTCTTATGGTTACTCTGCTCGCTTAAATTTAGCGTCTTACTTTTAACTGTAGAAGGCATTTAAGATTTTTCCTCAGTCCTCTGCAGTTTTCGATGAAATTTCAATAACAAAGTCAGAATCCATCTAACGCAAATCCCTCAGCTGACGCGGGCTGAGAGAAAATTGTAAATAAGCAATGACAATCTTCGCGCAGGCTTTGCGCATTAAATTGATTCTGAGTGCTACCGAATATGTAAATTTCTCAACAGCACGCCTGTCAGTGGTTACACTGTGTAGCCTGATTGTTATATTTATGGAATGAATAAATTGTGAACCATTTCAAAGTTAGCGCGCTTGCTCTGCTTTTACCTTGTTGTTTTACGGCTTTTTCTGCCAGTGCGGGTCCACTTAGTCTGGGGATGTCCGTTATTTACTCAGAAAGTCCATATAAAAGTGGCCAGGATCGTTACTATCCGGTGCCAGTCATTAATTATGAAGGTGAGGATTTCTACTTCCGCAGCCTGGCCGCCGGTTACTACCTGTGGAAAGACCAGCAGGACCAGCTGTCGCTGACGGTTCTCGGCTCACCGCAGAACTACGATCCTGATGACAGTGATGACGGCGATATGAAAGCGCTGGATAAACGTCGTATGACCGTGATGGCTGGCGCCTCTTACCGCCATAAAGCCGACTGGGGCATCGTGCGCACCACGCTGGTGGGTGACGTGCTGAACAACAGTAACGGTATCATCTGGGATTTAACCTACCTCTATCCGTTTAAATTTGGCGACGACTTAAGCGTGACGCCAGGCCTCGGTGTGCTGTGGAACAGTGCGAACCAGAACCGTTATTATTACGGTATCTCGGGGTCGGAATCGGCGCGCAGTGGTCTGAACAGCTATGATCCGGATGATAGCTGGAGTCCTTACGTTGAGTTGAGTTTCGACTATAAAGTAAGCCAGAACTGGCGCGCCAGCCTCGTCGGACGCTATACCCGTCTCGGTGATGAGATTAAAGACAGCCCGATGGTGGACAAAAACTCCCAGGCAATGGTCTGGACCGGTTTGAGCTATAACTTCTAGCAACAAGCGCTGCACAAAAAAGGGGCGATGATTGCCCCTTTTTTTGATCGCATGTTTTATTTTGGTGCAAGGGGGCCGTTATGACTAAAACAGTGGCTTTTCCGCAGGCAATCACCTTGCCGGCTATTGGACAGGGCAGCTGGTATATGGGGGAAGATCCCGGCCAGCGTAAAAATGAAATCGCGGCGTTGCAGGCCGGATTAGAGTGTGGCCTGAAACTGATTGATACCGCCGAAATGTATGCTGACGGTGGTGCAGAGCAGGTGGTGGGTGAGGCATTGCAGGGGCGACGCGACAGCGCCTGGCTGGTGTCAAAGGTCTACCCGTGGAATGCCGGCGAGGTGGATGCGATTGATGCCTGCGAGCGTAGCCTGCGCCGTCTGCAGACCGATTACCTCGATCTCTATCTGCTGCACTGGCGCGGCAGCGTGCCGCTGGAAGAGACCATCCGGGCGATGGAGAAGCTGCAACAGCAGGGCAAGATCCGCCAGTGGGGCGTGTCGAATTTTGATATCGATGATTTGCAGGAGTTATGGCAGGAAGCAGGCGGCAGCGCCTGTGCGACGAATCAGGTGCTGTACCATCTGGCTTCGCGCGGTATCGAATATGCGGTGTTGCCAGAGTGCCAGCAGCGGCAGATCCCGGTGATGGCCTACTGTCCGCTGGCGCAGGCTGGACGTCTGCGTCGCGATCTGTTTGGTAACGCGACCCTGCTTCAGCTTGCACAACAAAAGGGCATTACGCTTGCTCAGTTGCTGCTGGCGTGGGTGATCCGCAAGGACGGGGTGATGGCGATTCCCAAAGCCAGTTCGGTGACGCATGTGCAGGAAAATGCTGCAGCGCTGGATATCAGTTTTAGCAGTGAAGAGCTGGCGGCGATCAATCAGCAGTTTCCGCCACCAGCCGGAAAGATGCCCCTGGATGTGGTGTAGATCACCGACACAGGTGGCGAGAACGCCACCCCTACAGGAGTTTCAGATCTTTTGTAGGGGCGGCGTTTTCGCCGCCCGCTAATCAACCCTTCTTACGCAGACGCAGGGTCGTCCCAAGGCGTGCTGGCTTTTCACCCGCGCTCTTCATCGGCTGACTGATATGCGCCGTTTCAACGCAGACAAAGGTTTTATAACCGTCATTGGCCATATCCGCCATGCTGGAGGAGAGTTCCGCGCCCGGATTCCAGGTGACAACGTCACTTTGATAGTGATGATAGACTTCAATTACGCGATTTCCCGCGCTGTCATCGATCAGGCTGCAATCTTCTGGTTGCGTGTGAATGCGATCGACGCGTGACGGATAGCGCTGCTTGCCGTTTTCCGCTTCGCCTGTCACCCCGTTATTCACTTTATCAATAAACTGTTTACCCAGTCCGCTGACTTCCACGCCGGCAATATCCGCGACCGCAAAGTAGCTGTGCAGCGCCGCAGTAGCTTCATAATCGCCATGGGCTTCCAGCTCTATCTCACAACGCTCACCGAGGCGGAAGCGGGCGAACAGGGTGAAATCATGCGGCCACAGCTTTTTGGTCTGCTCATTACTCTCCAGCACCAGCGTCAGTATCACGCCATCTTCATTCTCATCGTGTGCCGACAGCGTCCAGGGCAGATTACGGGCAAAGCCATGGGCGGGTTCACCGGCCGGACCGAACCATGGCCAGCAGATCGGCACGCCGCCGCGAATCGCTTTACCCGGGGTAAAGGGGGTTTTCTCGCTAAGCCAAATCACCGGCTTCTCACCGCTCGGCTGCCAGGCGATCAGCTGTGCGCCCTGTAATGTAATTGCAGCACGCACTTTCGGGTGACTGATCACAATAACCGGCAGCTGGTCGATCTGGCGCAGGGAAAGATAAGGGGTGATTTGGTTAACGACAGGCAGGTTAAAAAGTTTTTCGCTCATAATGAATCCTGTGTAATTAAGATTCCGACGATAAAAAAGGGCGACCGCAGTCGCCCTTCATAATCAGTTTGTCAGCATCACTTTTTAGAGATGTGAGAAATCAGATCCAGCACCTTGTTAGAGTAGCCAGTTTCGTTATCGTACCAGGAAACCAGTTTCACAAAGGTGTCGCTCAGGGCAATACCGGCCTTCGCATCAAAGATGGAAGTCAGGGTTTCGCCATTGAAATCGGTAGAAACCACTTCATCTTCGGTGTAACCCAGAACGCCTTTCATTTCGCCTTCAGCAGCAGCTTTAATTGCAGCACAAATTTCTTTGTATGAGGCTGGTTTAGCCAGACGTGCAGTCAGGTCAACCACAGAAACGTTAGGAGTTGGTACACGGAACGCCATACCAGTCAGTTTGCCGTTCAGCTCAGGGATCACTTTACCTACAGCTTTAGCCGCGCCGGTAGAGGAAGGGATGATGTTCTGAGATGCGCCGCGGCCGCCGCGCCAGTCTTTGTGAGACGGGCCATCAACGGTTTTCTGGGTAGCAGTGGTAGCATGCACTGTGGTCATCAGCGCTTCAACGATACCGAAGTTGTCGTTGATTACTTTAGCCAGCGGCGCCAGGCAGTTGGTGGTACAGGAAGCGTTGGAAACGATGGTCTGTCCCTCGTATTTGTCATGGTTTACACCCATAACGAACATTGGGGTTTCATCTTTAGATGGACCAGTCAGCACAACTTTCTTCGCGCCAGCATCGATATGTTTTTGCGCGGTTTCTTTGGTCAGGAAGATACCAGTTGCTTCAGCAACCACATCAACACCGGCTTCGTTCCACTTCAGGTTAGCTGGATCGCGTTCAGCGGTAACACGGATGGTTTTGCCGTTAACAACCAGATGGCCGTCTTTGACTTCCACAGTGCCGTTAAAGCGGCCGTGAGTTGAGTCATATTTCAGCATGTAAGCCATGTACTCTGCGTCCAGCAGATCGTTGATTGCAACGATTTCTACATCAGAACGTTCCTGAGCAGCACGGAAAACAATGCGACCGATGCGGCCAAAACCGTTGATACCTACTTTGATAGTCATATATTCCACCAGCTGTTGTTAGTGAATAAAAGGTTGGCTGTAAAATTACAAAAACCATACCAGGCGTCAAGCGGAATCGTGTCAATTGTTGCGACAAATCAAACCAGTGAGCAGGAATTATGCGAAGCAAAACCGACTCCGTGACGACAGTTAGTTCTGTATATTGGGGCGCGATCCCTGAATCTAAAGGGATGTGAGTTTCGAAGAGTGATCTGAGTCACACTTTTAACTACGCCTGAGATGATGACACGTCAGGGCACGAAAAAATCACCTGAAGTTGTTAAGTGTTTGTTAGAATACTAGCTGAAAATTTCAGAATAACACTGCCAGAGACGACCAAAATGGCTAAAGAACCAACACATTTTATCACACCCGACACTGAACTGACCGAGATGCAGCGCTATGTGACGCAGCAACGCGGGACCGAACCACCGTATTCCGGCGCACTGCTGCATAACAAAGACGAGGGTATTTACCACTGTCTGGTGTGCAACGCACCGCTGTTTTTGTCCGAAACCAAGTACGATTCCGGTTGCGGCTGGCCGAGCTTCTACCAGCCTTACAGTGACGACGCTATCCGCTATCTGGATGACAATACCCACGGTATGCAGCGTATTGAAATTCGCTGTGGCAGCTGTGATGCGCATCTGGGACATGTTTTCCCTGATGGCCCGCAACCCGGCGGCGAGCGTTATTGTGTCAACTCTGCCTCACTCAGCTTTACCGATGATGACGGCAAGCAAACCAAAGGCTGATGCGATGCAAAAAGATCTTAACGAGATAATCGCCGCAATGACGCCGGATGTCTATCAGCGGCTGGCGACGGCGGTTGAAATCGGTAAGTGGGCGGATGGCGTCGCGCTGACGCCGGAGCAGAAAGAAAATTGTCTGCAACTGGTGTTGCTGTGGCAGGCGAAGTATAACCACCAGCCGCAGCATATGAGCATTGGCCAGGACGGACAGATTGTCACCAAAACCAAGCAGCAATTGAAAGAAGAGTTTGGTATCACTGCGGAAGTGACGCGCATTACGCTGCAATAAGCCGCGATAATACGGGCTGGTGTTTTCAGCCCGTAATCAGTTTAGCGAATGATTGCGCCTGCGGCGGCCATGGCGGCAAACGCCTGTTCACTGTCGTCAGGTTGCAGATTGACGCCGCGACAGCCTTCACGCAGCACCTCAACCTGATATCCCAGCTTCAGCGCATCCAGCACGCTGAATTTTACGCAGTAGTCGGTCGCCAGACCAATAATCAGCAGCGACTGAATCTCACGTCGCGACAGCCACTTGTCCAGTGCAGTCTTATGGCGATAGCCATTATCAAAAAACGCACTGTAGCTGTCGATCGCCGCATCCTGACCTTTGTGAAATACGCCCTGGATCAGCGAAACATCCAGCTGCGGATGGAACTCTGCGCCAGCCGTGCCCTGAATGCAGTGATCCGGCCACCAGGTCTGTGGCAGTTCATTCAGCATACCAGCGGTAAAAGCGGGCTGACCGGCAACGGAAGCGAAGCTGCCATGATCGGCCGGATGCCAGTCCTGGGAAGCAATTACCGTATCGCCACGCTGGCGAAACTCACTGGCGAGGCGATTGGCGACCGCAATGGTGGCATCGCCGTCATTGACCGCCAGCGCACCGCCGGGACAAAAGTCATTTTGCAGGTCGATCAGCAATAAAGCTCGTTTCATCAGTTTCTCACTGTGTTAAAGGGTTAACTCACCGCGCAGATTGGTTTGCATCTGCTGGCGCACTTCGGCGCTGGAGAGATTCTGGCTTAGCAGAAAATGCAGTTTGGTGAGCGCCGCTTCCACCGTCAGGTCAAAACCGCTTATCACACCCGCATGCGCCAGCGCATTACCGGTAGCATAGCCGCCCATATTCACTTTGCCGGACATACACTGCGTCAGATTCACCACCACAATGCCGCGCGCGGCCGCATCTTTCAGTTCGTTAATAAACTCGGCATTTTGCGGCGCATTACCGACGCCATACGAACGCAGAATCAGCGCTTTTACCGGCTGACGCAGGAAGTTACGCACCACCTCGGCAGAAATCCCCGGATAGATGGTGACCACGCCAATCGGCTGCGGTGAGGTCGGGTGGACAATCAGCGGGCCACTGCCCTGCGGGGCGGTTGGCGTATTCAGACGACGAATATGGATCCCGGCTTCCAGCAGTGGCGCCAGGTTTGGCGAAGCAAAGGCGTTAAAACCATCGGCATGGGCCTTAGTAGTGCGGTTGCCGCGGAACAGGGTGTTATTAAAGAACAGGGTAACTTCATTGATGGGATAGTTGGCCGCGACAAACAGTGCATTCAGCAGGTTCTGCTGACCATCGGAACGCAGCTCAGCCAGCGGGATTTGCGACCCGGTCACAATGACCGGTTTCGCCAGATTCTCCAGCATAAAAGAGAGGGCGGAAGCGGTAAAGGCCATGGTGTCAGTACCATGCAGGATCACGAAGCCATCGTAGTTATCGTAATTTTTCTCGATGTCTTCCGCAATCGATTGCCAGTCCTCCGGGGTCATATCCGAAGAATCCATCAATGGCGCGTACTCATGGATGGTGAAGGCAGGCATTTCCGGGCGGTGAAACTCAGGCATATTCGCCAGCTGGGTTTGCAGATGACCGGATACCGGAATGTAGCCTTGTTCAGAACGTTGCATACCGATGGTGCCGCCAGTGTAGGCAACATAGATAGATTTTTTTTGCATAAAATAGACTCAGGGACTCGGGACTTGCCATAAAGGGCGCAGTATAGAAGGAAATACGGTGAAAAGCAGCCCGGCAAACGCCGGGCTGAGAGGATTAACGCACGTCGCCGCAGGTCAGGCAGAGTGCATAACGGTTCTGTGGATCATTAAGATCGTCGAACAAACCAGGTTGTTTCTTCATATCCGCCATCACATCGGCCATTGGCGCAGGCAGATACGCCTTCAGCGCTTCCGGCAGTGAGGCGCGGATGGAAACATCCATCTGGCTGAGCAGGGCGTCAAACAGCGTGGGTTCATCCTGTGACCATTGCAGCTGATAATTTTGCAGTTTCGCCAGCTCCGCCGCTTTGGCTACCGCGTCGTCGAAGTCGCCCAGTGCATCCACCAGACCATTGGATTTAGCATCGCTGCCGGTCCAGACGTGACCCTGTGCAATCTGGTCAATCTGTTCCGGGGTTTTATTACGCGATTTTGCCACCAGACCGAGGAAGTTTTTATAGCCATTCTCAATGCTCAGCTGCATCAGCTGCTGCACTTCGTCTGGCAGCGCTTTGGTGGAGGCGATGTCCGCCAGCGGCGATGTTGCCACGCCATCGGTATGCACGCCAATCGCATCAAGTGAGTTTTCCACGGTATTGATTACGCCGAAGATGCCAATTGAGCCGGTCAGCGTGGTTGGGCTGGCGACGATATAGCTGGCCGGGGTAGAGATCCAGTAACCGCCGGAAGCGGCCATCCCGCCCATCGACACGACGACCGGTTTACCAGCATCACGCGCCGCCGCCAGCTCTTCACGAATCACTTCGGAAGCACTAACGCTGCCACCCGGACTGTTGACGCGCAGCACAATCGCTTTGATTTTAGGATCGAGGCGCGCTTCGCGGATCTGCTTCGCAGTGGTGTCACCGCCAACGGTGCCAGGCGCTTCTTCGCCATCCATAATCGCGCCATTTGCCATCACTACCGCAATATTGCCATCACTGGCGGTGGTGTCTTTCAGCGGATAGTCATAGATGCTGATGTTGTTGTAATCATGCTCCTGCTTGTTATAGCCAAATTTTTGCGCCAGCTGCAGATCCACTGCCGCGCGTGACGCCAGCTGATCGACCAGCTTATTGTCTTTGGCATATTGCGCAGTATCACCACCTACTTTCTTCAGACCATCCAGTACGCCCTGCGCGCCAGGGAACAGCTGCTCAGGTGTAATCTGGCGGTTAGCGGCAATGGTATTCAGATAATTTTGCCACAGTTCACCAATCCAGCGACTGTCCGCATCGCGTGCGGCAGGGGACATATCATCGCGCAGGAATGGCTCAACCGCCGATTTATAGGTACCCACACGGAAGACATGCGAGGTGACTTTCAGTTTATCCAGCAGCGTCTTGTAGTAGAGCGAGTTGGTGGCAAAACCGTGCAGATCAACGGCACCCTGCGAAGAGAGATACACGGTATTAGCAAAGCTGGCGAGGTAGTACTGTCCCTGGCTGTAGCTGCTGCCGGTGGCGTAGATCGGTTTGCCACTGTCGCGGAATTCGCGCAGCGCTTTACCGATATATTGCAGTGAAGGCTGATCGGCGCCAGCGAAGTCGCGCAGATCCAGCACCATGCCGGTAATATTTTTGTCATCTTTCGCCTGACGAATGGCATTTACCACATCGAACAGCGAGTTCTCTTTCAGACGATCGCTACTGGCGCCAAGTAACTGACGACCCAGTTTACTCAGACGGTTGCTGACTGACGGCTTATCCACCACCACACCGGCCAGATCCACTTTCAATGCGCCGCGTGGTACTTCAGCCGGGGAACTGGCGCTGTTTATCTGGAACCAGATACCTGCGCAAATCACAATTAAAAACAGCAAAAACAGGTTAAGAATGAACTCACGGACAAAGTTCACTACACGCCATGTCCATTTAAAAAAACCAGCGATAATTCGCCACAAAGTGCGCATGTCATCTCCATATTCGCAGAGTAATACCCGAAAGCGGTTGGCTGGCGGGGGATGGCTCATCCTAAAGAGCGACAGCCCAATTGTCAGCAGGAAAAAGCACTATGCTGTAACAAAAGGTCAGCCTGTGGTAGTTTGCCAAGTCGTAAATGCTACTCATTATCAGGAGGCGTCAATGGATGCTCTGGATTTATTACTGAACCGTCGCTCGGCATCACGCCTGGCAGAACCCGCACCGGCGGGCGAGGCGTTAGAGAATATTATGCGTGCGGCAATGCGTGCGCCAGACCATGGCACATTACAGCCGTGGCGCTTTATTGTGGTTGAGCATGAAGGACGTCAGCGTTTCAGTGAGCTGCTGGAAAAAGCGGCCCGTGATGATGGACTGGATGAGAAAGCGATCAACAAAGCGCAGCAGGCGCCGTTCCGCGCGCCGATGATTATCACCGTGGTGGCTCACTGTGAAAACGATCCTAAAGTACCGCGCTGGGAGCAGGTCGTCTCCGCGGGTTGTGCGGTAATGGCGATGCAGATGGCTGCCGTGGCGCAGGGCTTTAACGGCATCTGGCGCAGCGGCGCATGGACCGAACACGCGGCGGTACGCGATGCGTTCAACTGCCGCGAGCAGGACGCCATTGTCGGTTTTCTCTATCTCGGCACGCCGCAGTTAAAATCTTCCACTACCGTTATTTCCCCGGATAGCGCGCCATTTGTCAGTTATTTCTGAGTGACTTTTTGCATTGCTGCATGCAGGGTTGTGAGCAACCCTGCATTTCGTCGGCATTATGAGCGAATAAGCCGTGGACAGTGACGATAAGCTTATCACTGCCGGTTGAACACGCTAACATAGCGGCGATTATGCGACGATGGAGTGACTGATGAACCACACGCTGGCATGGCACTCCCGTGCATCTTCGGATTCAACCGTGAAGCAAAGGGTTAAGACGAAATAATGCGCCTGTTTATTGCCGAAAAACCGAGCCTTGCTCGTGCTATTGCCGACGTGTTGCCGAAGCCACATCGTCGTGGCGATGGTTTTATTGCCTGTGGCAACGATCAGATGGTCACCTGGTGCGTCGGGCACCTGCTGGAGCAGGCGCAGCCTGATAGCTATAACAGCCGCTTTGCGCGCTGGTCGCTGGCTGATTTACCGATAGTGCCGGAAAAGTGGCAGTTACAGCCACGTCCTTCCGTCGCTAAACAACTGAATGTGATTAAAGGTCTGCTGGCGCAGGCCAGTGAAGTGATTCATGCCGGTGACCCGGACCGCGAAGGGCAGTTGCTGGTCGATGAAGTGCTCGATTATCTGGAACTGCCGGCTGAAAAGCGCGAAAAAGTGCAGCGCTGCCTGATTAACGATCTTAACCCCTCCGCAGTAGAGCGCGCGGTGAGTCGCCTGCGCGAAAACCGTGAATTTATTCCGCTGTGTGTATCGGCGCTGGCCCGTTCGCGTGCCGACTGGCTGTACGGCATTAATATGACGCGCGCTTACACCCTGCTGGGACGCAATGCTGGCTATGACGGCGTACTGTCGGTTGGCCGTGTGCAGACGCCGGTGCTGGGGCTGGTGGTGCGCCGCGATGAAGAGATTGAAAACTTTGTCGCCAGGGATTTTTTTGAAGTCAAAGCGCATATCGTCACGCCAGCAGAGGAGCGCTTTGTCGCCCTGTGGCAGCCGAGTGACTCCTGCGAGCCTTATCAGGATGAAGAGGGGCGGCTACTGCATCGTCCGCTGGCCGACCATGTTGTCGCGCGAATTGGCGGACAACCGGCTATCGTCACCCAGTATCAGGACAAGCGTGAAAACGACACCGCGCCGCTGCCGTTTTCACTCTCCAGCCTGCAAATTGAAGCCGCGCGCCGTTTTGGCCTTAGCGCGCAGGTGGTGCTGGATACCTGTCAGAAACTGTACGAAACCCATAAGCTTATCACTTACCCACGTTCAGATAGCCGCTATTTACCGGATGAACACTTTGCCGGTCGCCATGCGGTGCTTAACGCTATTAATGCCCATCAGCCCGAGTTAACGCCGCCAGCGGATTTTGACACTGACCGTAAAAATCGCTGCTGGGACGATAAAAAAGTTGATGCCCACCACGCGATTATTCCGACTGCGCGCAGCAGTCAGACCCGGCTTAGCGAGAATGAAGCCAATATTTATCGTCTGGTGGCGCGGCAATATCTGATGCAGTTCTGCCCGGATGCGGTATACCGCAAATGTGTCATCGATCTGGATATCGCCGGCGGCAAATTTATCGCTAAGGCCCGTTTTCTGGCCGAAGCGGGCTGGCGGGCGCTGCTGGGCAGCAAGGAGCGCGACGAAGAGAATGACGGCACGCCGCTGCCGGTGGTGGCGAAAGGCGATGAACTGTTGTGCGAACGCGGTGAAGTGGTAGAGAAGCAAACTCAGCCGCCGCGACCTTTTACTGATGCCACGCTGCTGTCAGCGATGACCGGCATTGCACGCTTTGTGCAGGATAAAGATCTAAAGAAAATCCTCCGTGCGACCGATGGTTTAGGAACGGAGGCTACACGCGCCGGGATTATTGAGCTGCTGTTCAGGCGCACCTTTCTCTATAAGAAAGGTCGCTATATCCACTCCAGCGAAGCCGGGCGGGCGTTAATTCACTCGTTACCGGAGATGGCCGCCAGACCGGATATGACCGCGCAGTGGGAATCGACGCTGACCAAAATCAGTGAGAAACAGTGCAGCTACCAGGGCTTTATGCATCCGCTGGTGGAAACGCTCTACAATCTGATTAATCAGGCGCGTCAGCAACCTGCCGCGCATGCGTTCCGCGGTCTGCCCGCCGCGAGCAGCAGTAAAAGCAAAAAACCGCCGCGTAAGTCGGCAAAGGCAAAGGAAACCGGGTAATGAAATTATCAGCCGTATTATTGTGTGCCGGCTGGCTGCTGAGCAGCGCCGCACTGGCGCAGGGGCAGTCGCAGGAGTATGGATCAAACCACGCGCGTCCCGGCGGCAATACTGATGTGGTGGTCGATTTGCCACCCGAAGTCTGGACGCAGGGTAACAGCAATCAGCAAAACCAGCCCTGCGCGCGCTGCTGTACCTATGGTAATCAGAACTACAGCGAAGGGTCGGTGATTAAGCAGGAAGGCGTGTTGTTGCAGTGCGCGCGTGATAAAGCCTCGCTGGGCACCAATAACCTGATCTGGCAAATGATCAAACAGTAACGCTGACCGCCGTCGCGGCCAGCGTGTGCGGCATTACAGTTTGAACTGCGCCCAGATTGGCGCATGGTCAGACGGCTTCTCCATGCTGCGGATATCATAATCAATGCCGGTCGCGATGCAGCGATCGGCAAGCGGTTTACTCGCCAGCACCAGATCGATACGCAGACCGCGATTGTCGTCAAAGCCTTTTGAACGATAGTCAAACCAGGAGAAACGGTCGCTGGTCTCCAGATTCTGTGCGCGCCAGGTATCCACCAGTCCCCAGTTCATCAGACGATCCATCCACTCGCGCTCTTCCGGCAGGAACGAACATTTGCCGGTGCGCAGCCAGCGCTTGCGGTTATCTTCGCCGATGCCGATATCCAGATCGGTTGAGCTGATATTCATATCACCCATAATCAGCACCGGATTCGCCGGTTGCAGATGCTGCTCAAGATAATTTTGCAGGTCGCGGTAGAACTTATCTTTCGCCGGGAATTTGGTCGGATGATCGCGGCTTTCGCCCTGCGGGAAATAACCATTGATCACTGTCAGGTTGCCCATCGGCGTCGCCAGTTCAGCCATAATCAGACGGCGTTGCGCATCTTCATCATCACCAGGGAAACCGCGGCGCACCATAACCGGCTGCTCTTTGGTCAGCAGCGCCACGCCATAATGGCCTTTCTGGCCGTGATAAAAGACGTTGTAACCGAGCTTGCTGACATCTTCCAGCGGGAACATATCATCATGAACTTTGGTTTCCTGCAGACCGATAACATCGGGCTGGTGCTGTTCGATAATGGCTTCAAGCTGATGCGGGCGGGCGCGTAGCCCATTGATATTAAAAGAAACAAATTTCATTTCAGTTGCCGTTTCGCGAAGAAAAAGATGGCCGGATGGTAGCAGATTTGGGCAGGGTATGTCATTACGGCTGGTGAAAAGCATGGGATCAGGATGGTGGTGGGGGAGCGTGTTACGTTTCAGCGGATAATGCCTGGAAGGATTACCGCCGCAGGCGGCGTTGTCTCGCTGGCGCTCGACTCGAACCTTCGAGATCGAAGCTTCTCATCCTTCCCCAACGGGAAAATGACTGAGAGTGCAAAGACAAAAGATTGGTTACTACTGAAATGGTGGTGGGGGAAGGATTCGAACCTTCGAAGTCGATGACGGCAGATTTACAGTCTGCTCCCTTTGGCCGCTCGGGAACCCCACCAGGGGAAGCGTGTTACAAACTTACAGTGTATTACCAGATAAAGCCTTACCATTGTGCGGGAAGGATTACCGCCGCAGGCGGCGTTGTCTCGCTGGCGCTCGACTCGAACCTCCGAGGTCGAAGCTTCTCATCCTTCCCCAACGGGTAAATGAGACTAGCGGGATATCATTTACATGCTGCGCAATGCAAATGGTGGTGGGGGAAGGATTCGAACCTTCGAAGTCGATGACGGCAGATTTACAGTCTGCTCCCTTTGGCCGCTCGGGAACCCCACCACTGGCCTGAAACACTATGCTCGTAAGCGGGGCGCATCATATCAAATGAAGCGTGGCTGTAAAGCACTGGATAACGCAAAGTTTATCGTTTGCCGTTTTTTTACCCGTGATGCTGCTTTGCTGCACAAAACAGCATACGGGGACGGCGTTTACAGAATAATGGTGCGGTTGCCGTAAACAAATACGCGTTGCGCCAGTACCTTATACAGCGCCCGGCTCAACACATTTTTTTCCACATCACGACCAGCGCGCATCATATCTTCGGCGGTGTAGTTGTGATCGACATGAATCACGTCCTGCATAATGATCGGACCTTCATCGAGGTTGTCGTTCACGTAGTGCGCAGTGGCGCCGATTATCTTCACGCCGCGCTCATAAGCCTGGTGATAAGGACGCGCGCCGATAAAGGCGGGCAGGAAAGAGTGGTGGATATTGATAATCTGGTTCGGATAACGCTGTACAAATGCCGGCGTCAGTACGCGCATATATTTCGCCAGCACCACATAATCCGGCTGATAGCGATCGATCTCCGCCGCCATATTGTTATCGTGTTGCTCGCGCGTCATCCCTTCGTGGCTGACCAGCACGAAAGGAATATCAAAACGCTCCACCAGCGTGCGCAGCGTTTCATGATTGCCAATCACCGCCGCGATTTCTACGTCCAGACCGCCATAAATGCTCTTCATCAGCAGATCGCCAAGGCAGTGTGCTTCTTTGGTGACCAGAATCACCACGCGACGACGACCAGCAGCGCCAAGTTCGCGTACCGAGCCTTGTGGCAATGCACTGTCGAGATCGGCCAGCAGGGTATTATCATTAAAGATCCCTTCCAGCTCGGTGCGCATAAAGAAGCGCCCGGTGCGATGATCAACAAATTCATTGTTCTGCACGATATTCAGCTCATGCTTGTAACAAATATTGGTGATTTTGGCGATCAGCCCTTTCGCATCAGGGCAAATGGTACGTAAAACTTTTCGTTGCAGAGTTTGCGCTTGCATATCGTTATCGATCCTGTGGAGCATTAATATGTTTCATCAAATCAAACGGCAATATCCCGTTCATACTTCAAGTTGCAGGTGCGTTCCCCTGTCACATAGCTTTTATGCATCCGGGGATAAGCGGGTTTGCCGCCTTCCTGCAACGCGAATTATTTTGGGTGGACTTCTATTGGCCGCAACATTTTTTGTATTTTTTTTCGGAGCCGCAGGGGCAGCGATCATTTCGACCCACCTGCGGTGCGATTCCGTCGATATAGTACCAGCGTTGATCGTCCCGAAGAAAGCGTGAGCGTTCATGGATAGCCGATGTGCGCTGATTTTCAGCAAAACGAGCGAAGAAGGTAACAAAGGCTTCATCGTCATCTTTGCCCGCCTGTTGCGCGGTAATATTCAGACCAAGCCAGCGGGTGTTAGCAAAACTTTCTTCAAGCACACTTTGCAATTGTGGATGCCGGACACTACTGTGCCATGTAGCAATCAGATAAGCCGCATCCTGTTTAACATAGGCGGTATAGCGTGAGCGCATTAATTTTTCGGCGCTGGGCGGAAATCCCGACCCATTCAGCCACGGCTCGCAACATAGGCTATACTGCATTCCGCTACAGCACGGACACTTTTCAGTCACATGAACTCCGGGTTGACAGACAACAGGTATAAGTTAAAACAAGCGTTATGTTAACCGAGCTGCAAGCGGTTAGCCATTTGCACGTAGAGTTATCGCCAGAGGTTGAATGAGACAGGTAAAAATTGGACTGGCGCTGGGTTCGGGCGCCGCCAAAGGATGGGCCCATATCGGCGTGATTAACGCCCTTGAGCGCGCAGGCATTAAGGTGGATATCGTCGCCGGCTGTTCGGTCGGTGCGCTGGTTGGCGCCGCCTATGCCAGCGAACGCCTGCCGGTGATGGAGAAGTGGGTACGCTCATTCAGCTACTGGGATGTTATCCGGCTAATGGATTTCTCATGGCGTCGCGGCGGCCTGCTGCGGGGTGAACGGGTATTTAACCATGTCCGTCGGCTGATTACGCATGAAGATATTGAACAGTGTAAAATGCGTTTTGGTGCGGTGGCGACCAATCTCAGCACCGGCCGTGAGCTCTGGCTGACGGAAGGTGATCTTCATCAGGCGATTCGTGCTTCCTGCAGTATGCCCGGTTTACTGGCGCCTGTCGGCTACAATGGCTACTGGCTGGTTGATGGCGCCGTGGTGAATCCGGTGCCGATTTCGCTGACGCGTGCATTAGGCGCTGACATTGTTATTGCCGTCGATTTACAACATGATGCGCACCTGATGCAGCAGGATTTGCTGTCGGTAACGCCGCAAAGCGCGGAGCAGGAGAGTGAGCCAGTGGCCAGCTGGGGTGGAAAACTGCGTCAGCAGCTGTCAAAAATGGCGACCCGACGCATTAACCAGACGCCAGGGGCGATGGAAATTATGACCACCTCCATCCAGGTTTTAGAAAACCGGGTTAAGCGTAACCGCATGGCCGGCGATCCGCCTGATGTACTAATTCAACCTTTTTGCCCGCAGATATCCACGCTCGATTTTCATCGTGCTGAAGAAGCGATTGCGGCAGGCAAACAGGCCGTCGAGAAAAAAATGGATGAGCTTTTACCGCTTGTTCGAAACAGATAATCAAGCCTGTCACTGCCATTAAGGTGACTTCAGGCAATTCTGACAGGCATAAGTGCGTTTTATGAACCACTATTGAATTATCTGGCGCACAAGGGGGAGCAATGGAAAAACCATTAAGCGGGAAACAGATACTCATCGTTGAAGATGAGCTGGTTTTCCGTACCCTGCTGGAAAATTTCCTTCAGGCTTTGGGCGCGATGACTGTCGCCGCCGGTGACGGCCTTGAAGCGCTGGATGCCCTGCAGCACCATGCGCCCGATATGATGATCTGCGATCTGGATATGCCGCGTATGAATGGCATCAGGCTGGTAGAGCATCTGCGCGCCCGCGGTAATACCTTACCAATTCTTATTGTCTCCGCTACCGAAAATATGTCCGATATCGCCCATGTGCTGCGTCTTGGCGTGCAGGATGTGCTGCTGAAACCGGTTAAAGATCTCGAACGGCTGCGCGAGGCGGTGTATGAGTGCCTCTATCCGTCGATGTTCACCTCCAAAGTGGAAGAAGATGAACAGCTGTTCCAGGACTGGGATGCGCTGGTGCGCGATCCCTCCGCGGCGGCTAAACTCCTTAAAGAGTTGCAGCCACCGGTACAGCAGGTGATCGCCAATTGCCGCATTAATTATCGTCAGTTAACCATGGCGGAACAGCCAGGTCTGGTGCTGGATATTGCCGCGTTGTCGGAGAAAGATCTCGCCTTTTACTGCCTGGATGTGACCCGCGCCGGTGACAATGGCGTGCTGGCTGCGCTTTTATTACGCGCTTTGTTTAATGGTCTGCTTCAGGAGCAGTTATCGGGGCAGGGGCCGCGCTTGCCAGAATTAGGCGGCTTGTTAAAACAGGTGAATTTGTTATTGCGTCAGGCGAATCTGAACGGTCAATTTCCTTTATTGGTTGGTTATTATCATCAGAGCCTGAAAAATTTGATCCTCGTCTCAGCCGGATTGAATGCCACGCTTAACATCAACACCCATCAAATTCAGTTAAATAATGGTGTCCCGCTGGGAACCCTCGGTAGCACACATCTTAATCAAATAAGTCAGCGCTGTGACGCATGGCAATGTCAGGTGTGGGGCGCGGGTGGCAGGCTTCGCCTGATGCTGTCGACTGAATAATAAACAGATAATATTATTGTTTGCCATGCCGACGACAGCGCCAGCTATAAGCTTTACACTTGGGTAATAGTCTTAATTTAACTGGAATTTGGTTAACCAGGATAAATCCTGCGTCCCTGAACTGATATACTCATTTCGTTTTTTAAATCGACATATCAAGTAATAACTTGAACGGCCTAAAGAGAGGTATCTTGATGTCTGCCTATAAGTCTAAAGTAAAAAAAGCGGTAATCCCTGTAGCAGGGCTGGGGACGCGTATGCTGCCAGCCACCAAAGCTATTCCTAAAGAGATGCTGCCTTTGGTTGATAAGCCGTTAATTCAGTATGTCGTTAACGAGTGTATCGCAGCAGGAATCAATGAAATTGTGCTGGTTACGCACTCTTCCAAAAATGCCATCGAGAACCATTTTGATACCAGTTTTGAGCTGGAATCGATGCTGGAAAAACGCGTTAAGCGCCAGCTGCTGGATGAAATTCAGTCTATCTGTCCACCTCATGTCACCATCATGCAGGTGCGTCAGGGTATTGCCAAAGGCCTTGGCCATGCGGTGATGTGTGCGCTGCCACTGGTTGGCGACGAGCCGTTTGTGGTCATCCTGCCTGACGTGATCATCGATGAGTATGAATCTGATCTGAGCAGCGAAAACCTCGCCGATATGGTGAAGCGTTACGATGAAACAGGTTTCAGCCAGATTATGGTTGAGCCGGTAGCAGATGTGACGGCTTACGGTGTGGTGGATTGCGAAGGTCGCGAACTGGCTCCAGGCGAAAGCGCGCCGATGGTGGGTGTGGTTGAGAAACCTAAAGCTGCTGAAGCACCATCTAATCTGGCAGTAGTCGGTCGTTACGTCCTCTCTGCGGATATCTGGCCTCTGCTGGCGAAAACCCCTCCGGGCGCCGGTGGTGAAGTTCAGCTGACTGACTCCATCGCCATGTTGATGGAAAAACAGACGGTAGAAGCATATCACCTGAAAGGCGTCAGCCATGACTGTGGTAACAAGCTCGGCTACATGCAGGCTTTCGTTGAATACGGTGTGCGTCACGAATCACTGGGCAGCGATTTCAAGCAGTGGCTGGAAAGCACCGTCGGTAATAAAAAGTAATTCATTTTAAAGCGGGATAAATCAATGAAAGTCACCGTATTTGGTATCGGCTATGTTGGTCTGGTTCAGGCTGCGGTACTGGCCGAAGTCGGACATGACGTTCTTTGTATCGATGTCGACGAGAACAAAGTTGAAAACCTTAAGAAAGGAATCATTCCGATCTTTGAACCAGGTCTGACACCTCTCGTTATGCAGAACTACGAAGCCGGTCGGCTGAAGTTCAGCACTAACGCCGAAGAAGGCGTTAATCACGGCGTAATGCAATTTATTGCAGTCGGAACGCCGCCGGACGAAGATGGCTCAGCGGATCTGAAATATGTTACCGCCGTGGCGCGCACTATTGCGCAACATATGAACGAGCATAAAGTCGTTATCGACAAATCAACCGTACCGGTAGGCACAGCTGACCGTGTCCGTGCGGTTATGACTGAAACCTTACAGGCGCGTGACCGCAACATCAGTTTCGATGTGGTCTCCAACCCTGAGTTTCTGAAAGAGGGTGCAGCGGTCAATGACTGTATGCGTCCTGAGCGTATCGTTGTCGGTACCGATAATGAGGATGTGGTGGAACTGCTGCGTGAACTTTACGAGCCGTTTAACCGTAATCATGATCGAATGATCCTGATGGATATCCGCAGCGCCGAGCTGACCAAGTATGCCGCAAACTGTATGCTGGCGACCAAAATCAGCTTTATGAACGAGATGTCGAACCTGGCGGAACTGCTGGGCGCTGATATTGAGAAAGTACGTCAGGGTATTGGTTCCGATCCACGTATCGGCTACCACTTTATCTATCCTGGCTGCGGTTACGGTGGTTCCTGCTTCCCGAAAGATGTGCAGGCGCTGATCCGTACTTCTCAGTCCATTGGCTACACTCCACGTCTGTTACAGGCGGTGGAAGAAGTTAATGACGCGCAGAAAAACAAACTGCCGACCTTTATTAAGCGCCACTTTGGTGAAAATCTGCAGGGCAAAACTTTCGCTCTGTGGGGTCTGTCGTTTAAGCCGAACACCGATGATATGCGTGAAGCTTCTGCGCGTGTGCTGATGGAAACATTATGGCAGGCGGGCGCGACGGTTCAGGCTTTCGATCCTGAAGCGATGGACGAAGCACAGCGTATTTACGGTCATCGTGCCGATCTGAAGCTGATGGGCACCAAAGAAGCGGCATTGCAGGGCGCTGATGGTCTGGTCATTTGTACTGAGTGGAAAAACTTCCGCGCGCCAGACTTTGATGTGATTAAAAATGCCTTAAAAGAACCCGTGATTTTTGATGGTCGTAACCTGTATGATCCAGAAAGAGTCAGCAAGCGCGGTTTTGTTTATTATGCAATCGGCCGCGGAGCGTCTATTGAAATTGCATAATTAACGAGGAATGTATGAAATATCTGGTCACCGGCGCAGCAGGCTTCATTGGTTTTCACGTTAGCCAACGGTTGTTGTTAGCCGGTCACCAGGTTGTCGGAATCGACAACCTGAATGATTACTACGATGTAAACCTCAAACTAGCCCGCCTTGATCTGCTTAAATCTCATCCTGAATTCTTATTTGTCACCTGCGATCTGGCCGATCGCCAGGGAATGGCGCAATTATTCGCCGAACAGGGTTTTCAGCGTGTGATTCATTTGGCGGCGCAGGCAGGTGTACGTTATTCAATCGATAATCCCCACGCCTATGCTGATGCCAATTTGGTCGGCCATTTAAATGTGCTGGAAGGATGTCGCCACCATAACATTGAGCATTTGTTATATGCATCTTCCAGCTCGGTGTATGGACTAAACAGAAAAATGCCATTCTCGACCGATGATTCGGTTGATCATCCGGTTTCACTTTATGCGGCGACCAAAAAAGCCAATGAGCTGATGTCGCATACCTATTCCCATCTGTACGGAATTCCTACCACCGGATTGCGCTTCTTTACTGTATATGGTCCCTGGGGACGTCCCGATATGGCATTGTTCAAGTTCACCCGCGCTATTATCGCTGGCGAAAGTATCGATGTTTATAACCATGGCCAGATGCGTCGCGATTTTACTTATATTGACGATATTGCGGAGTCGATTATTCGCCTGCAGGATATCGTACCGGTAAAAGATGAAAACTGGACGGTAGAAACCGGCTCGCCAGCCACCAGTTCGGCGCCTTACCGCGTATATAATATCGGCAACAGCCAGCCTGTTACGCTGATGGCTTACATTGAAGCGCTGGAGAGCGCGCTGGGCATGAGCGCAAACAAAAATATGCTGCCAATGCAGCCCGGTGATGTACTGGAGACCAGTGCGGACACACAAGCGCTGTACGACGTTATCGGCTTTAAGCCACGTACTGGTGTGGAAGAGGGGATTAAACGCTTTGTGGCGTGGTACAGGGCGTTCTACAAGGTGTAATGAGTAATTGCTACCGATAACAAAAAAGGAAGCCACTGGCTTCCTTTGTTTTTTGCGTAACCTGGCGTCACAAATGTTCAATCGAGGCAAAAATAAAAAACCCCATTTTTAACAAATGGGGTTATTTGGGAAGCACCCTGAACAGCTATTACAGCAGGAAATCATCCAGCTGTTTTCCCTGCTCTTCGATAGCTTTTTTGATCACGGCCGGAGTACGACCCTGGCCAGTCCAGGTTTTGGATTCGCCATTTTCATCAATGTATGAATATTTAGCCGGACGCGCAGCGCGTTTTGCTTTGCCCGCAGCTTTTGTTGCAGCCATAGTCTGCAGCAATTCATTAGGATCGATGCCATCAGCGATCAGCATTTCACGATATTGCTGCAGCTTCTTGGTACGTTCTTCAATCTCGGCCTGAGCCTGAGAATCTTCATCGCGACGTTCGTTAACGACGACTTCCAGTTTTTCCAGCATCTCTTCCAGAGTCTCAAGGGTGCATTCTCTGGCTTGGGCACGCAGAGTGCGGATGTTGTTCAGAATTTTAAGTGCTTCGCTCATTGTCCTAACTCTCGACATTATATTGGGTGGGAGAAATGTTCTGCCTGATAATAATAGAGGCCGTAAATAGGAACTGCAATAGTTAATTTTGTAAGAAACTCAAAATAACTATTTAAAGTGGGATTAGCATAACGCTATTAGCAAAAATTTAAAGCCCATTGGTGCAGAAATATGCCATCTGATAAAAAATAAAGCACCATAACTGTGCGCCAGGCAGGATTTTGCGACTGTCACTAAGCCAAATAGCGATGGCGGTAAGCTAAGAATGGCCTTACAAAGCGGCAGGCGGCAAACTAAAATAGAGAAAAAGTCCGGCGATATTAACGCTTTCTATATTGCATTTTTACCGTTAAATGCGCTTTCCGCACCGTGAGATTGTTGCTTTAAACAGCAGGGGCGAAATTAACCTGATGCCGACGGCCATCAGGCGAGGCTGAGATGCGGGTGCCGCAATATTGCGTGATACTGTGATACAATCCCGGACATACACAGTTAACCTTTCATGGAGTTCGGGCTGATGGCTCAGCTTTATTTTTATTATTCGGCGATGAACGCTGGCAAATCCACTGCGCTGTTACAGTCATCTTATAATTATCATGAAAGAGGGATGCGTACGCTGATCTATACCGCTGAGATTGACAACCGTTTTGGCGTCGCGAAAGTGAGCTCACGTATTGGCCTTTCATCTCCAGCAAAACTTTATAATAACCACACTTCACTGTTGCAGGAAATTAGCGCAGAACACCAACAGCAGACCGTGCATTGCGTGCTGGTGGATGAAAGCCAATTTCTTACGCGAGAACAGGTTAAAGAACTTTCAGACGTGGTGGACAATCTTGATATACCTGTACTCTGTTATGGATTACGTACAGATTTTCGTGGTGAATTGTTTAGCGGTAGCCAGTATTTATTGGCGTGGTCAGATAAACTGGTTGAACTAAAAACAATCTGCCACTGCGGTCGCAAGGCCAGTATGGTATTACGTCTCGACAGTCATGGTGCGCCATATAAAGAGGGTGAGCAGGTGGTGATTGGCGGCAATGAACGCTACGTCTCAGTCTGCCGTAAGCACTATAAAGAGGCGTTGTATAGTGGTGCTCATAGCGCAATATATGGTGAACGCACATCGCCCCAATAAGTCATTGTTTACCTCAGCTTAAATCTGCGCAAACGGTGGCCTGCACATTTCACTGTAGAAATAGTGGGTTAGTGATTATCCGTGATAAAAAAACCCGCCATGGCGGGTTTTTTTACAGCTTATTTAGCGCTTAGTGTTTTACTTTTTTCTCAACCTTTTCGCTTTTCACCGGTTGTGCTTTCACCGCTTCCGCAACAGTGGCGAAAGGTTCGACAAAATCACGGCCGTAGAAGCTGTCCAGCATAATCTGTTTCAGTTCAGCAATCAGCGGATAACGTGGGTTTGCACCGGTACATTGATCATCGAAAGCATCTTCAGCCAGTTTGTCGACTTTCGCGAGGAAGTCTGCTTCCTGCACGCCTGCTTCGCGAATAGATTTCGGAATGCCCAGTTCAGCTTTCATCTCTTCCAGCCATGCCAGCAGTTTTTCAATTTTCTGCGCGGTGCGGTCGCCCGCAGCGCTTAACCCTAAGTGGTCGGCAATCTCGGCATAACGGCGGCGGGCCTGCGGACGGTCGTACTGACTGAAGGCGGTCTGCTTGGTCGGGTTGTCATTGGCGTTATAGCGAATCACGTTACAAATCAGCAGCGAGTTCGCCAGGCCGTGCGGAATATGAAACTCGGAACCCAGTTTATGCGCCATTGAGTGACATACGCCGAGGAAGGCGTTGGCAAAAGCGATACCGGCAATCGTGGCCGCATTATGCACACGTTCACGGGCAACCGGGTTTTTCGCCCCCTCGCGGTAGCTGGCTGGCAGGTTGTGTTGCAGCAGTTTCAGCGCCTGCAACGCCTGGCCGTCAGAGTACTCGTTGGCCAGCACGGAAACGTAGGCTTCCAGCGAGTGGGTTACCGCATCCAGGCCACCGAAGGCGCAGAGCGATTTCGGCATATTCATCACCAGGTTGGCATCGACAATCGCCATATCCGGGGTCAGCGCGTAGTCGGCCAGCGGATATTTCTGACCGGTGGCGTCATCGGTCACCACCGCAAACGGGGTGACTTCAGAACCGGTGCCGGAAGTGGTGGTAATTGCAATCATTTTCGCTTTCACCCCCATTTTTGGGAACTTGTAGATGCGTTTACGGATATCCATAAAGCGCAGCGCCAGCTCTTCAAAGGCAGTTTCCGGATGTTCGTACATTACCCACATGATTTTCGCCGCATCCATCGGTGAACCACCGCCCAGCGCGATAATCACATCTGGTTTAAATGAGTGCATCTGTTCGGCGCCTTTACGCACCACGCTCAGGGTTGGGTCCGCTTCCACTTCAAAGAACACTTCAGTTTCCACGCCATGCGCTTTCATCACATTGATAATCTGGTCTGCATAACCGTTGTTAAACAGGTAACGGTCGGTGACGATAAAGGCGCGTCTGGCGCCATCGGTCGCCACTTCCTCAAGGGCGACAGGCAGTGAACCACGACGGAAGTAAATAGACTTCGGAAGTTTATGCCACAACATATTTTCTGCTCGCTTGGCCACGGTTTTCTTGTTGATCAGATGTTTAGGTCCGACATTTTCAGAAATCGAGTTACCGCCCCAGGAGCCGCAACCCAGCGTCAGAGATGGCGCCAGTTTAAAGTTATACAGGTCGCCGATACCGCCCTGTGAAGCCGGGGTATTGATCAGGATACGTGCGGTTTTCATCTTGTCGCCAAAGAAGTTGACGCGCTCACGCTCGTTATCCTGGTCGGTGTACAGACAGGAGGTGTGGCCGATACCGCCCATGGCGACCAGTTTTTCCGCCTTGCTGACCGCATCTTCAAAGTCTTTAGCACGGTACATGGCAAGGGTAGGGGAGAGTTTTTCGTGCGCAAATGGCTCGGACTCATCCACCAGCTTCACTTCACCGATCAGAATTTTGGTATGTGCAGGCACCGTGATACCGGCGATGTCGGCAATTTTCACTGCCGCCTGACCGACGATGGCGGCATTCAGCGCACCGTTTTTCAGCAGGATATCCTGCACCGCTTTCAGCTCTTTGCCCTGCAACATATAAGCGCCGTGGCTGGCAAAGCGTTCGCGCACCGCGTCATATACGGAATCCACGACGATAACGGACTGCTCGGAGGCGCAGATCACGCCATTATCGAAGGTTTTTGACATCAGAATAGAAGCGACGGCGCGTTTAATATCCGCAGTTTCATCGATGACCACCGGCGTATTACCGGCGCCAACGCCAATGGCGGGTTTACCGGAGCTGTAAGCGGCTTTTACCATGCCCGGACCACCGGTGGCGAGAATCAGATTGATATCCGGATGATGCATCAGCTGGTTGGAGAGTTCGACCGACGGCACATCAATCCAGCCGATAATATCTTTTGGCGCACCGGCGGCAATCGCTGCCTGCAATACAATATCGGCGGCTTTATTAGTGGCGTCTTTCGCCCGTGGATGTGGTGAGAAGATAATGCCGTTACGGGTTTTCAGGCTGATCAGTGCTTTAAAAATCGCGGTTGAAGTCGGGTTAGTGGTAGGTACAATCCCGCAGATAATCCCGGTTGGTTCAGCGATGGTGATGGTGCCGTAAGTTTCATCGGTTTCGAGGATGCCACAGGTTTTTTCGTCTTTATAGGCGTTATAGATATATTCAGACGCGAAGTGGTTTTTGATTACTTTATCTTCCACAATACCCATACCTGATTCGGCGACAGCCATTTTGGCCAGCGGAATTCGGGCATCGGCAGCCGCCAGTGCGGCAGCGCGGAAGATTTTGTCTACTTGTTCTTGAGTGAAGTTGGCGTATTCACGCTGGGCTTTTTTAACGCGCTCCACAAGTGCGTTAAGTTCAGCGATATTGGTAACGGCCATAATGCATCTCCTGATGGAAGTTAAACTTTTTTAGTAAACAAACTTCGACTACGGAGTATAGTCAGAGGGCTGCTGACTGTCGTTGTACTGCTGTGACCGTCTGCCAGAATGCCCTTACAAATCATGTTCATTTATTAAAACAGTTTTGCTGCATTTGCTGTCTGATGTTACGCTTTCGCGCTTACTTACTTTACTTTCTTAATGTCACTGAGCTTACCCCGGCGGTGGGCGAAATTTCATGATCTGCATCAATATTTATGCAAGCTGACTCCATTCAGCACTGCCCTGAGTTTGATCCAGCGCAAAGAATTTAATATTCCCTTAGCAGGTCAACCTTCTGCCAAACCATGCGACTGCTCAGAATGCTGAAACCTGGTGCGTTATGCTGGTTTTATGTTTAAATCGAGACTGTTATGCTGCTATCGTCGCTGGAATCCACCACACTTTTCCATTAGATTAGGCGGCTGAAACTGGCTCAGGTCTGGAGCGCTGAGTGAACCCCGCAATTCTTGATTTATCCGGCTATATTAAATTTTTTGTTGGGCTGTTTGCGCTGGTTAATCCCGTCGGGATTATTCCGGTGTTTATCAGCATGACCAGCTATCAGCCGGTAGCTGAACGTAATAAAACCAATCTGACTGCCAATCTGGCAGTAGCGATTATTTTGTGGACGTCGTTATTCCTCGGTGATGCCATCCTGCATGTATTCGGTATTTCCATTGACTCTTTCCGCATTGCCGGTGGGATTCTGGTGGTGACCATTGCCATGTCGATGATCAGCGGCAAGCTGGGCGAGGATAAACAGAACAAGCAGGAGAAATCGGAAACTGCCATTCGCGAGAGTATTGGCGTCGTGCCGCTGGCGCTGCCACTAATGGCCGGACCGGGCGCGATCAGTTCGACCATTGTCTGGAGCACCCGCTATCACAACTGGCAAAATTTGCTGGGTTTCAGTCTGGCGATTGCGCTATTTGCCGCCTGTTGCTGGCTGCTGTTTCGTGCTGCGCCATTAATGGTGCGTCTGTTAGGCCAGACCGGAATAAATGTGATAACCCGTATTATGGGATTATTATTAATGGCTCTTGGCATTGAGTTTGTTGTTACCGGTATCAAAGCACTGTTCCCCGGCTTAGTCGGCTAACTCTTTTCCTCCCTGATATCGGCATAAATAAGCGCACAATGTGCGCTTATTTTTTGTCCATCACCCCATTTGCGCCCCATTGTAGTGCGGTATGTGAAAATAATGCACAACTATAGTGCAATTATTCATTTTGCTTATTCAAACAAAGCTGAGATAAGGTTAATTTCTGGGCGCTCAGCCAATCATCTCTCACTCGCTGCTGGCTGTTACTTTTCTCACACAATTGTCTGGCGTTGAAATCACATTTGCCGGTTTGGTTGCGATTGAATATCGATTTAATGCAGCAGATTGTACTGATATGCTCATATTTTCTAAATATTTGTGCATTTTGTGCGCAGGCAGATTTTTTTATCAACAACCAAAATGCGGATTTTAATTGTAACGCTATGATATATAGCGAATAATGCCTTATTTTTGGTTAATAAATAACACTTTTGCCCTGATTGTTAACGTGATAAAAGAGAATTAGTTAACATTTTCACCTTTTTGCTTTGGCGCATCATCTCGCCATCTGCTAATTTCCGACGCAATATGAAAAAAATTGGCCCTGCATGCAAAATGAGAATGAATTTTGCTTATAACTTAATAGCTAATTATTAAAGCGGTAAGTTTCCCTCTGATTCAGGCTTGCGCCTGCTAATCAGGATTTATTCTCATTTAGCTTGCGCTCCTGTTCAGCACGCAGCGTCAGTGGCAGGCAGATCCACCCATAAGGATAAGTACAGGTTTTATGAAATTGACTAATGCGCCGCTATTTATCCTTTTATCGGGTCTGACCGCTTCCGCCAGCGCCGCCACCGTCCCGCAGGGAATTGAGCTGGCGCCCGAACAGGCGATTGTCATTAATAATGGCAGCGAAGTCGCATCGCTGGATCCGCATAAAACCGAAGGTGTGCCGGAAACCAATGTGCTGCTTAATTTACTGGAAGGGCTGGTATCCAGTGACAATTACGGTCAGTTGGTGCCGGGCGTCGCCGAGCGCTGGGAGAATCGTGACGGTAAAGTCTGGACCTTCTGGCTGCGTGCCGATGCCAGATGGAGCAACGGCGAGCCGGTGACGGCGCAGGATTTTGTTTATAGCTGGCAACGTCTGGTCGACCCGAAAACCGCCTCACCCTATGCCAGCTATGTGCAGTATGCACATATCGCTAATGTCGATGAGATTATCAGTGGTAAACAGCCCGCCACGGCGCTGGGCGTTAAAGCGCTCGACGATCACCGCTTGCAGGTAACGCTCAGCCAGCCGGTGCCTTATCTGCTGGCGATGCTGGCGCATACCCCGATGAAACCGGTGAATCGCCACGCGATTGAAACTTTTGGCGATCGCTGGACCCGTCCGGAGCACTTTGTTGGCAATG
Source organism: Winslowiella toletana (assembly GCF_017875465.1). Taxonomy (NCBI): domain Bacteria; kingdom Pseudomonadati; phylum Pseudomonadota; class Gammaproteobacteria; order Enterobacterales; family Erwiniaceae; genus Winslowiella; species Winslowiella toletana. Next base: position 104,896 of record NZ_JAGGMQ010000001.1, on the reverse strand, counting down.
GCGCCTACACGCTTGCCAGTTGGGTGGTAAATGAGAATATCGTGCTGAAGCGCAATCCTGGTTACTGGAATAACCGCCAGACCGTGATTGAACAGGGCACTTTTTTGCCGATAGCCTCGGAAACCAGTGATGTAAATCGCTTCCGCAGTGGTGAAATTGATATCACCAACAGTGCGATTCCGCCGGATCTCTTTCCGATGCTGAAACAAGAGCTGGGTGAGCAGCTGCATATCAGTCCTTATCTCTGCACCTTCTATTACGAAATCAATAACCAGCGCGCACCTTTTACCGATGTGCGCGTGCGTACCGCGTTAAAGTTAGCCATCGATCGCGAAATCATTGCCGACAAAATTATGGGGCAGGGGCAGATCCCGGCTTACGGCCTGACACCCCCTTTCACCGCCGGTGCGCGCTTCTCGCCGCCAGAGTGGTTTACCCTGACCCAGCAGCAGCGCAACGCCCAGGCGAAGTCGCTGTTGCAACAGGCTGGCTACAGCGCCAGTAAGCCGCTGAAATTTACCCTGCTGTATAACACCTCTGATCAGAATAAAAAGCAGGCGATTGCCGCTGCATCGATGTGGAAAAAGAATCTGGGTGCGGATGTGACCCTGCAAAACCAGGAGTGGAAAACAATGCTGGCAACCCGGCATAACGCACAGTATGACGTGGTGCGCGCCACCTGGTGCTCGGACTATAACGAGCCGTCAACCTTCCTCAATATGCTGCTGAGTGATTCGTCGACCAATACCGCATTCTATAAAAGCAAATCCTTCGATAACCTGATGGCGCAGTCGCTGAGTGCGCCTGACGATAAGAGTCGTAGCGCACTTTATCAACGCGCAGAAAGTCAGCTGGATCGTGATTCGGCGATTATTCCGGTCTACTACCGCGTCAGCGTACGTCTGGTGAAACCCTGGGTGGGTGGCTATACCGGCCGCGATCCGCAGGATCAGACCGACTTACATTATTACTACATCACTAAACATTAATTTGCTGCGCACCGGGCGATACAGCCCGGGCGCAGCGCACACGCTGCTGAGGAGTTTGCCGTTCCAGGCTCCTCAGCAGTTTACCCGGTTAACGGGGGATCGCTGAAAGCGCACTGCATCAGCAATGATAATAACTGGAGTATTCAGAGTATGACCAACATCACGAAAAAAAGCCTGATCGCCCTTGGGGTGATGGCAGCACTGGGCGCTATGACCGGCAATGCGGCGCTGGCGGCCACTGTGCCGGCAGGCGTGGAATTAGCCGCTAAACAAGAGCTGGTAAAAGGCAATGGCGCAGAACTGCAATCACTTGACCCGCACAAAATTGAAGGCGTGCCGGAATCCAACGTTAACCGCGATCTGCTTGAAGGTCTGATTATCAGTGATGAGCAGGGTCATCCCATTCCTGGCGTGGCTGAAAGCTGGGACAATAAAGACAGCAAGGTGTGGACTTTCCACCTGCGTAAAAATGCTAAATGGTCAAATGGCGAGCCGGTGACCGCGCAAGATTTCGTCTACAGCTGGCAGCGCCTGGCCGATCCAAATACTGCATCACCGTATGCCAGCTATCTGCAGTATGGTCATCTGGCCAATATCGATGACATTATCGCCGGTAAGAAAAAACCCACCGAACTGGGTGTAAAAGCGATTGATGCCAATACCCTGGAAGTGACGCTCTCCGAGCCAGTGCCTTACTTCTTTAAACTGCTGATTCACCCGTCAATGTCGCCAGTATATAAGCCTGCGGTGGATAAATTCGGTGAAAAATGGACGCAGCCAGAAAACTGGGTTGGTAACGGCGCCTTTAAACTGAAAGAGTGGGTGGTTAACGAACGCATTGTGCTGGAGCGTAACCCTGATTACTGGGACAACGCAGCGACCAAACTGGATAAAGTGACTTTCCTGCCAATCTCTTCAGAAGTCACTGACGTTAACCGCTATCGCAGCGGCGGCAGCGATATGACCTATAACAATATGCCGATCGAACTGTTCCAGAAGCTGAAAAAAGAGATCCCGAAAGAGGTGCATGTTGATCCGTATCTCTGCACCTACTACTACGAAATCAACAACCAGAAACCACCGTTTAACGATCCACGCGTTCGTGCCGCATTAAAACTGGGTATCGACCGCGATATTATCGTCAACAAAGTGAAAAACCAGGGCGATCTGCCGGCTTACAGCTACACCCCGCCGTATACCGATGGCATCAAGCTGACGCCACCAGAGTGGTTTAGCTGGTCACAGGAAAAACGTAATGAAGAAGCGAAGAAACTGCTGGCAGCAGCTGGCTTTACCGCTGATAAACCACTGACCTTTGATCTGCTGTATAACACTTCCGATCTGCATAAAAAACTGGCGATCGCTGCGGCTTCCATCTGGAAGAAAAACCTCGGTGTGAACGTTAAGTTGCAGAACCAGGAGTGGAAAACCTTCCTCGATACCCGTCATCAGGGCACCTTTGATGTGGCGCGTGCTGGCTGGTGTGCGGACTATAACGAACCGACTACCTTCCTGAACACCATGCTGTCTGACAGCAGCAACAACACCTCGCATTATAAGAGCGCGGATTACGACAAAGCGATCGCGGCTGCGCTGCAGGCGCCGAGCGAAGAGAAACGCAGTGAACTCTACGCTGAAGCTGAGAAGATCCTCGATAAAGACTCAGTCATTGTACCGGTCTACTATTACGTGAATGCCCGTCTGGTGAAACAGTACGTGGGCGGTTATACCGGCAAAGATCCGCAGGATAACGTCTACGACAAAAATCTGTACATCATTAAACATTAATTTTTTGGGCGGCTGGTCCGCCCACGTTTAATTGTATTTCCTGATTTATCAGGGTAATAGCTTACAGTGACCGGGCTTTTCCGGTCACTGCGTTGATACTGTAGTAAGAGCCAGGTAGGTACGGGCAATGTTAAAGTTCATATTACGTCGTTGTCTGGAAGCGATTCCGACGTTATTTATTCTTATCACCATCTCCTTCTTTATGATGCGTTTAGCGCCGGGCAGTCCCTTCACTGGTGAGCGCACGCTGGCGCCAGAAGTAATGGCCAATATTGAAGCCAAATATCACTTAAACGATCCGATCATGACGCAATACTTCAGTTACCTGAAGCAGCTGGCGCATGGCGATTTCGGTCCGTCGTTTAAATATAAAGACTATTCCGTTAACGATCTGGTCGCCGGATCCTTCCCGGTTTCCGCTAAACTTGGCGCCGCAGCGTTTATTTTTGCGCTGGTGCTTGGCGTCAGCGCCGGGGTGGTCGCCGCGCTGAATCAAAATACCAAATGGGACTACACGGTAATGGGCATTGCCATGACCGGGGTGGTGATCCCCAGTTTTGTCGTCGCGCCGCTGCTGGTGATGGTTTTCGCCATTATGCTGAAGTGGTTGCCTGGCGGTGGATGGAATGGCGGGGCACTGAAGTTTATGATCCTGCCGATGGTGGCGCTGTCACTGGCCTATATTGCCAGCATCGCACGTATTACTCGTGGTTCGATGATTGAAGTGCTGCACTCCAACTTTATCCGTACCGCACGCGCCAAAGGGCTGCCGATGCACCGTATCGTGCTGCGCCACGCGCTGAAACCCGCGCTGCTGCCGGTACTTTCGTATCTTGGTCCGGCGTTTGTCGGCATTATCACCGGTTCGATGGTGATCGAAACTATTTATGGATTGCCGGGGATTGGCCAGCTGTTTGTTAACGGCGCGCTGAACCGCGACTACTCGCTGGTGTTAAGTCTGACCATTCTGGTCGGTGCGTTAACCATTCTGTTTAATGCGATCGTTGATGTGCTGTATGCCGTTATCGATCCAAAAATTCGTTATTGATTGCGGAGCTCGCCATGTTAGTAAGTAAGAAAAATAGCGAAGCTCTTGATACATTCAGTGAAAAGCTGGAAGTGGAAGGGCGCAGTTTATGGCAGGATGCACGCCGTCGTTTTATTCATAACCGCGCCGCATTAACCAGCCTGTTTGTGTTGCTGTTAATCGCGCTGTTTGTGATTCTGGCGCCGATGCTGTCATCATTTACCTACGATGATACCGACTGGGCGATGATGTCGGCGACACCGGATATGACCTCTGGTCACTATTTTGGTACTGATTCATCAGGCCGCGATCTGCTGGTGCGTGTCGCCATTGGCGGCCGTATCTCGCTGATGGTAGGCATTGCCGCCGCGCTGGTGGCGGTGCTGGTCGGCACACTATATGGTTCGCTGGCCGGTTATCTTGGCGGTAAAACCGACTCGGTGATGATGCGCCTGCTGGAAATCCTTAATTCCTTCCCGTTTATGTTCTTTGTGATCCTGCTGGTGACCTTTTTTGGTCAGAATATCCTGCTGATCTTTGTGGCGATCGGTATGGTTTCCTGGCTGGATATGGCGCGTATTGTGCGCGGCCAGACCCTGAGCCTGAAGCGCAAAGAGTTTATCGAAGCGGCGCAGGTTGGCGGAGTTTCGACCTTTAATATCGTGGTGCGCCATATTGTCCCCAACGTACTGGGCGTGGTGGTGGTGTATGCCTCGCTGCTGGTTCCCAGCATGATCCTGTTTGAATCCTTCCTTAGCTTCCTCGGTCTCGGCACCCAGGAGCCGCTGAGCAGCTGGGGCGCGTTGCTGAGCGACGGCGCCAACTCGATGGAAGTGTCACCATGGCTGTTACTGTTCCCTGCGGGCTTTCTGGTTGTGACGTTGTTCTGTTTTAACTTTATTGGCGATGGTTTGCGTGACGCCCTCGACCCGAAAGATCGTTAAGGAGTTTCCCGATGAGTATTATTGAAACACAGCCAGCAATGGCGACCACTGCGGGAAGCGCAGCACTGCTGGATGTCAAAGATCTGCGCGTCACTTTTGGCACGCCAGATGGTGATGTCACTGCGGTAAACGATCTTAATTTCAGCCTCAGCGCCGGTGAGACGCTGGGCATTGTCGGTGAGTCCGGTTCCGGTAAATCGCAGACCGCTTTTGCCCTGATGGGGTTGCTGGCCAGCAATGGTCGCATTGGTGGTTCGGCGCTGTTTAATGGCAAAGAGATCCTGAATCTGCCAGAGAAACAGCTTAACAAGCTGCGCGCTGAGCAGATTGCGATGATTTTCCAGGATCCGATGACCTCGCTGAATCCCTATATGAAAGTGGGCGAGCAGCTGATGGAAGTGTTGCAGCTGCATAAAGGGATGAGCAGCAGTCAGGCGTTTGAAGAGTCAGTGCGTATGCTTGATGCGGTGAAAATGCCGGAAGCGCGCAAACGCATGAAGATGTATCCCCATGAGTTCTCCGGCGGGATGCGTCAGCGTGTAATGATCGCCATGGCGCTGCTGTGCCGTCCGAAACTGCTGATTGCTGACGAACCAACCACCGCGCTGGATGTAACCGTTCAGGCACAGATTATGACCCTGCTGAATGAACTGAAGCGCGAGTTTAATACCGCAATTATTATGATCACCCACGATCTTGGCGTGGTGGCCGGTATCTGCAATAAGGTGCTGGTGATGTATGCCGGTCGCACCATGGAGTATGGCCAGGCGCGTGATGTGTTCTATCAGCCGGCGCATCCGTACTCCATCGGTTTGCTGAATGCGGTGCCGCGGCTCGATGCGCTTGCTACCGAGACGCTGACCACCATTCCGGGCAATCCACCGAACCTGCTGCGTTTGCCGCAGGGCTGTCCGTTCCAGCCGCGCTGTCCGCACGCGATGGAGATCTGTTCCAGCGCACCGCCGCTGGAAGCCTTTGGTCAGGGGCGGTTACGCGCCTGCTTTAAGCCGGTGGAGGAGTTAGTATGAGCGTGGTAGCTGAGAAAAAAGTGCTGCTGGAGATCGCCGATCTTAAGGTGCATTTCGAGATTAAAGATGGCAAACAGTGGTTCTGGCAGCCGCCGAAAACCCTGAAAGCGGTTGATGGCGTCAGCCTGCGGCTGTATGAGGGGGAAACTCTTGGCGTGGTGGGTGAATCCGGTTGCGGCAAGTCGACGCTGGCGCGCGCGATTATCGGTCTGGTAAAAGCCACCGAAGGGCGGGTGGCCTGGTTAGGCCGCGATCTGCTCGGGCAGAACGCGGAAGAGTGGCGTAAAGCGCGCAGCGATATCCAGATGATTTTCCAGGATCCGCTGGCCTCGCTGAATCCCCGTATGACGATCGGTGAGATTATTGCCGAGCCGCTGCGCACCTATCATCCGAAAATGGCGCGGCAGGAAGTCAAAGAGAAAGTGAAGGCGATGATGCTTAAGGTCGGCCTGTTGCCGAACCTGATTAACCGTTATCCGCACGAGTTCTCCGGCGGTCAGTGTCAGCGTATCGGTATTGCGCGCGCGCTGATCCTTGAGCCGAAACTGATTATCTGTGATGAGCCGGTATCGGCGCTGGATGTGTCGATCCAGGCGCAGGTGGTCAATCTGTTGCAGAAGTTGCAGCGCGAAATGGGTCTGTCGCTGATCTTTATCGCCCATGATCTGGCGGTGGTTAAGCATATCTCAGATCGTGTGCTGGTGATGTACCTCGGTCATGCGGTAGAGCTGGGTACCTATGACAATGTCTACACCAATCCGCAACACCCTTATACCAAAGCGCTGATGTCGGCGGTGCCGATCCCCGATCCCGATCTGGAGAAGCAGAAAGTGATTCAGTTGCTGGAGGGGGAGTTGCCTTCGCCGATTAATCCGCCATCCGGTTGTGTATTCCGTACCCGCTGTCCGATTGCCGGACCCGAGTGCGCGAAAACCCGCCCCTTACTGGAGGGCAGTTTCCGCCATGCGGTTTCCTGTCTGAAGGTCGAACCGCTGTAATAAAAACGGGAGCCGAAAACGGCTCCCCTACGAAATATGCAGGGGCGGCGTTCTCGCCGCCCGTGTTAATGGTTTCCCGTAACCCGTAGGGGTGGCGTTCTCGCCGCCCGTGCTCGTTATTCACGCCACAAGATATGACACAGCTTATGGTCTTTTTCGCGACAAAGCAGCACACGCGCAAAGATATCGTTAATTGGCTCACCATCTGCATCACCGAGGCCAATCACCACTTCTGAGAAGAAATCCGGGTTCAGATCGAAATCCACATGTTCCGCCCAGTCTTCGGCCGGATCATGCAGCTCAGCGCCGCCGCGCTCTTCAAACTGCAGATTGAAAATCAGAATATCGGCCGGATCGAGGTTATCGCCCGCCAGTTCAAGAAAAATATCGTAAGCCTGTTCGAGGGTTTCGTCTTCGGTAAGGCGGTTATTTAAATCCATGATTGATCCCATTTGCCCTGTGGGCACATTGCAATTTCGCACGTTTTACAGCAACGGACTGAAGAAGTAAAACAGTCGTTCAACGATACGTTGCCACCAGGCACGACGCGACCAGCGTTTGGCATCAACCAGACGTGAACGCGCGATATAATCATCCTGAACACAGGCTAAATCACTGCCAAAACCGTCGTCGTCGATCACCAGAGTAATTTCAAAATTCAGCCACAAACTGCGCATATCGAGATTGACGGTGCCGACCAGACTTAACTGTCCGTCGACCAGTACGCTCTTGGTATGCAGCAGGCCGCCTTCAAACTGATAAATCTTCACCCCGGCTTCCAGCAGCTCGGCAAAGAATGCGCGGCTGGCCCAGCCAACCAGCACCGAGTCATTATGACGCGGAACAATCAGACTGACGTCCACGCCGCGGTGCGCTGCGGTACAGATGGCGTGCAGTAAATCGTCGCTCGGTACAAAGTAGGGGGTGGTCATAATCAGCTGCGTGCGCGCCGAATAGACCGCTGTTAACAACGCCTGGTGGATCATATCTTCCGGGAAGCCCGGGCCGGAGGCGATAGCCTGAATGGTATGGCCGCTCTCCTGCTCGAAAGGCATAATGTTATCATCCGGCGGCGGCGGCAAAATACGCTTCCCGGTCTCAATTTCCCAGTCGCAGGAGTAGATAATCCCAAGGGTGGTCGACACCGGTCCTTCCATGCGCGCCATCAGATCGACCCACTGGCCCACGCCGGCATCCTGCTTAAAGTACCGCGGATCCACCAGATTCATACTGCCGGTGTAGGCAATATAATTATCGATCAGCACCACTTTGCGATGTTGTCGCAGATCCATCCGGCGCAGAAATACACGTAACAGGCTGACTTTCAGCGCTTCCACCACATCGATACCGGCATTACGCATCATTGCCGCCCAGGGGCTGCGGAAGAAAGCGACGCTGCCCGCGGAGTCCAGCATCAGGCGGCAGTGCACCCCGCGGCGCGAAGCGGCCATCAGCGATTCGGCCACTTCATCAGCCATACCACCGGGTTGCCAGATATAGAACACCATCTCGATATTGTGACGCGCTAACTGAATATCGCGAATCAGCGCTTTCATCGTATCTTCAGCGGTAGTTAACAGCTGTAGCTGATTGCCTTTCACCCCGGCGATACCCTGGCGGTTCTCACACAGCTGAAACAGTGAACGCGCAACGTCACTGTTTTCCGTAGCAAAAATATGTTTGCAGACTTTCAGATCGTTCAGCCAGCGGGCCGTAGATGGCCACATTGTCCGCGCGCGCTCCGCACGACGTTTACCCAGATGCAGCTCGCCAAATGACAGATAAGCAATAATACCGACCAGTGGCAGGATAAAAATGATTAACAGCCAGGCCATCGCCGAGGGCACCGCCCGGCGCTTCATCAGAATACGCAGCGTCACACCGGCAATCAGTAACCAGTAACCAAATAACAGCAGCCAACTGATTAAGGTGTAAAAAGTGGTCATTAAGTGGAAGTCCTGTTCACGCTCATGGTTCAGGGAGTTTACGTGCAGATGACAACAGGCGAAACCCTGTCGCGATATTTTCAGCGTTTAACACATCGGAGCAGGCACGACGCGACAAAGGACTATACTACCGCGCGTGTTTTTATTGACCGATGAGGATGAGATGAGACGAAGCAGAAACGAAGTAGCACGGTGGCGGATGATGCGCCAGACACAGCGTCGCAGAGCGCGCTGGTTAGAAGGGCAGTCCCGTCGCTATGGTCGTATGCACTCATTTCGACATCAGGTCAGCCAGCAGCAGCGTCGTTCTCTGCTATTTATTACTCAGTATAATTAATTATGGTTGGGGCCAGCAGCTGGCCCCGTTCGGCTGTGCGCTTAAAATACGCGCTTAAACGGCTTTACCGCCACCTGCTTATAGACGCCAGCGGCAATATACGGGTCATCTTCTGCCCAGGATTGCGCTTCTTCCAGTGATGAAAATTCGGCGATTACCGTCGACCCGCTGAATCCTGCAACGCCAGGATCATTACTGTCTACTGCTGGCATTGGACCGGCAACAATCAGGCGACCTTCATCACGAAGCAGTTGCAGACGTGCCAGGTGAGCAGGGCGCACGGCGGTACGTTTTTCCAGAGAGTCAGCATTATCTTCAGCGTAAATTACATAGAGCACGTTCAGAACTCCTGTCGGGTCATTGAGATTCGGCGTTTACGTTAAGTCATCGCTGAGCAGAGTGCAATTGAAACCTAAATATGCGCTACGGGTTGTTCAGGGGATTTTTGCCAGACGCTTACGAGGACGATTGCCTGAACACTTCGGCTTCTGTTATCTGTGCTCTTGCCGGTTAATAATCTTTGTGTGACTGATAGACATAATCAATGGCTGGCATTCTGTCAATGCTAAAGCCCGGTTCTTTGTCGCGCAGTAGCTTAAGTAAGGCTTTGTAAATGCTGGCAGCGCTAACGCTATGAGGTTTGGGTTCCAGTTCAAACAGCTTCCCGACGATATCTTTTGCCTCAAGACCTTCCAGTAAAGTTAAGTTGTTCTTCACCCAATTAAACACTTGTTCAGGCACCTTAGCATTAAAGCGGGAATGGATCTTCGTTATGGAATTGTAGCTTGGCGTCTGTTCACCCAGCTCAGACCACAAGGCTATATACAGTTGTTTAGATTCCAGCTTTACATTGTTTTCCTGCAAAAACAGCAGTAAGGAGATCAGCTTTTTCTCATTACTGCCGGTCAGAGTTGACCAGTTAAACTGCTTAATCAGTGCCTCAGCCTGTGGGTGGAGACCGATGCCAGCCTCAGCTTGTTTTCTTAGATTTATTTTGGAGAATGAGGGAGCCCGCTTCTGCTGGTTATCTGGCGCTAACATATTGAAAACGAATCTGCTACCTAACGCATGTCCCTGTAAAATCTGCCGTTGCGCCTCATAAAACGTTCTGCCATTCAAATCCCCGGGGATATTCTGATGAGCAAAAATCGCTTTTATCTTATCCCCGGTAAGTTTTATGGGGTTGCTATCTGGCCCAGTTAATAATTGTGGTTTTAGCCAGTCAACGAGTGTTTGACTGACTTTGATTCCCTGAACTTTAGCCGCAAATCTGACGGTATCAATGGACGGCGCTTTGCCTTTCAGTAGCGTATTGATAAACTCATAGCCCCGCTGGCCCGCGTTATATCGCCGGTAAAACTCATACAAAATCGAAAACAGGACATTTCCCGCTACAGGTTCTTTAGTAGCAAGTTTATTAAGCAATGCCACTAATAGCGCTTCTAAATTATAGCCCTGGTACTCCGGAACCATCCCCCGCAGCTGTACCAGCACCCTTGCCGTATCAGGCAGATAATTAACATCTCGCGTCGCCATTAAGGCAACTCTGATAGTAGATGAGTTGGGCATAGGACGGATACCCTCGATTGCTAATACATTCTGCAGCACCTCCTGCATTAATGCACAAGTCGCGCCACGTGGCATTTCTGGCTTGCTGAACAGGGATATACAGCAATCGAGGGACGACGTTCCTTTATAGTTACCCTTAAATTTACGTACCCAATGCAATAACCTGTCCTTAAACATCAGATCAGAATTGCACTCCTGCAAGCAGTACGGGGCTGTCCCGGCGGATGTTGTTGCCGCCTGTGCTGAACATTCGTTGTTAATCGGCGGGAAAAGGCCAGGAGCGGTCTGTGGATGTTGCCAGAGAGAGTGCTGATAATATTGTGTCGGGGCATCCAGTGTATTTGCCGTTCGCTTTCTTCCGGGCTGGCTGGTGGCCCAGGGATCGGAGGTGGTCTGGATAGCCATATCTCTGCTGACGCCCCTTTCCACATTAGCAGCGGCAGCAGCCTGCATTAATGGCTGTTGTTGACGACGCGGCCACTGATTTTTGCTGTTCTGTTCTTCGAGTAATAAATTGTGCTCTGTCTCCGTCATGACCAGACCCTGCATAGGGTTGCATCCCTGAAGATCCGCTGGCAATGTTGTTCCGTTGCTCGCCTCTCTACAGGATGTAAATGACGTAAGGGTTGCCGTTGACTGCGTGACTTCGCTGACTGCCCCTGCGACCAGAGTGGTCTGAGCATTACTGGTGAAGCTGACAGAATCAGCCGGAGTGCGTTGAACAGACGAATGAAGATCCCAGGACTCATACATAAACGTGCTCATCCGGCGATGAATTAGTATTTATGCTACAGACCATACACAGAGTTTCCTTGCTGATAATGGCGGGGCACCACAGATTAAAAGATAGTCTTGCGGCCAGGATGCATTTATAACAATCGGCTTTTCGTGGTGATAACATGGAAGATTCTGCTGGCTACTCCGACATGCAAGATGGGGGCAGATATGCCGTCGTGCTGATTAGTGAGCGACGAATTTACACTTTTCTCCGGCTTTAACCGGCATGCTTATTGAAATTGATTGCTATTTGCATTTACTATTGTCGCTTCTTCAAAATAGCTGATTAACTATGACGACGCTAATGAATACATTACCCCGACCTTCGCCATTGCCGCTGCTGCTCTCCGTGGTGCTGCATGGCTCAGTGATTGCGGGTTTGCTTTATGCCTCTTTCCACCAGGTTATTGATGTGCCTAAAGCGTCTCAGCCGATCAGCGTGACGATGGTTGCGCCTGAAGTACAGCCAGAACCCACGCCCGCGCCACAACCTGTTGCTGAGCCAGAACCAGAGCCTGAGCCAGAACCGGTGCCGGAGCCACCAAAGCCGGAGCCTGTACCGATTCCCAAACCGGAACCAAAACCCGAACCGAAGCCAAAGCCGAAGCCGGTGAAAAAAGAGGTGGTGAAGCCGAAAGAGGTGAAGCCGAAAACGCAGCCGCGTCAGGCCGCACCGGTCGACAAAGAGGCGCCAAAGGAAGTGGCAAAACCCTCTACCGCGCCGAAGCTGTCGGAAGCGCCTTCTAAAGCGGTGGCCACCGGCCCACGTGCGCTGAATGTTGGCAAGCCAGCCTATCCGGCACGCGCCTTTGCGCTACGGGTGGAAGGCAAGGTTCGCGTGCAGTTTGATGTCGACGGCAGCGGCCAGGTGGACAATATCCGTATTCTTTCGGCTGAGCCGCGCAATATGTTTGAGCGTGAAGTGAAGCAGGCGATGAAAAAATGGCGTTATGAGAGTGGTAAGCCGGGCAGCAATATCACTATGAATATTGTTTTCCGTATTGATGGCGGCGCCAGCCTCGAATAATCTGAGCGACGATAAAAAACAGGGCGACATTTCGCCCTGTTTTTATGCTTCGCTGTTATAGCTGAACTGACTTTTACCCTCCGGCAAAGGCCGTGCCTTGCCCTCAGGATCCACCGCTACATAGATAAATACCGCTTCGGTGGCGCGATAACGCTGGCCAATCGGCTCTGAAGAGACCTTTTTCACCCACACTTCGACGTTAATGGTAATCGAACTGGTGCCGGTACGCATACAGCGCGCATAGCAGCACACCACATCACCCACCGCCACTGGCTTAAGAAAGGTCATACCATCGACGCGCACGGTGACCACGCGACCTTCGGCAATCTCTTTCGCCAGAATGGCGCCACCCATATCCATCTGTGACATGATCCAGCCGCCAAAGATATCGCCATTCGCGTTGGTATCAGCGGGCATAGCCAGCGTACGCAGCACAACTTCGCCCTGCGGGGATTTCTGTTTGTCGTCCATTGCTTCGCTTCTTATAAAATATGGCCGGTTGGCGCAAAATTACCCGGCTGAACAGCCGGGCACAGAATAATTATTTTTGTTCCTGTGGCATCAGACGGTAGATATAAACCCCGCTGAACAGGGTAAACAGCAAGGTTAAGCCGGTAAGGCCGAATACTTTAAAGTTAACCCAAAACGCCTGCGACAGCCAAAAAGCGACGTAAATATTTGCCAGGCCACACAGCAGGAAAAACAGCGCCCAGGCAATATTCAGTTTGCGCCAGGCATATTCTGGTAACTGAATCTCTTTACCCAGCATGCTCTGGATCAGCGGCTTCTGCATCCAGAAGTGGCTGAACAGCAGGGCGACAGCAAACAGGCTGTAGATAACGGTGACTTTCCACTTAATAAACTCATCGTTATGAAACACCAGTGTCAGGGTGCCAAATACCGCTACCAGCACAAAGGTGAAAATGGTCATCTTCTCCAGCTTGCGATATAGCACCCAGCTGACCACCAGCGCCAGCCCGGTAGCGACAATCAGCGCGCCCGATGCGACAAAAATGTCGTAAAGCTTATAGAAGACAAAGAAAACAACCAGTGGGAGAAAATCGAGTAACTGCTTCATAAAGGTTTCCAAATCACGGATGTGGCATTGTGCAGAATCTGGCATGCCCGTGCAGGGCATGCCTTGATCATCAACGTAACAGCATATATAAACGCGACAAATAAATAATCAATATGGCTGAAACCAGATTGCTGATCGCATTAAATACCACTGATGCAACATTGGCCGGTAAAATGGTAAATGACGCCGCCAGTAACATCAGTAGCACCTTCGCCAGCAACCATAAGATCACCGCCGGCGCCACCAGTTTCATCTGGCTCCACACCAGGCGCACGCTGGTGCGCATTGAAGCAAATACGCCGCTTTTATCGGTCACCATAATCACCGGCGCCAGCGCCAGCAGGATCGCCAGCATTACGCCGGGTACTACCACCACCATGAAACCCAGCTGTACCACCAGCGTGACCAGGAAGGTCAGCAGCAGCAGACGTGGCAGCAGCGGGGCGGAAGCGCCAATCGCGCGCAGGGCGCTGACACGTTGCCCGGACGATACCATTGGGATCAGACATAACATGCCGCCTAACAGCAGCACATTGCCCACCAGCGAGGCGAAAGTACCGGCAGCAGAGGCGCGTAATAACACCTGCTGTTGCTCTGGCGTCATGCTCTGCACCATCTCAAACAGGGTGGTTGCGCTACCGCTGTCGCCTTCGCCTAGTATTGACAGCTGATCGGCACCTGGCGTTAACGCGTGGCCGATCATGACTGTAATAAAGGAGGTCAGCAATGCCATCAACACAATGGTTATCAGCTGATGACGCAAAAAATTTCCCGTGTCACGGTACAACGAACCCGCCGTGATAGACATGTACTCTCCTTGGGTAAACCATATTTATAGACTCGGCGATTGTACATGGTCTGACAGTAAGCTGGCACCCTGACTTACATAACTTTCGGTTATTGCTGGTAATGACGGCTGAAAAAGCGGCGGCAGACCATATTTTGCCCGCGCGCGATCGCAGGCGTCATTAGGCTGGCCATTTTCTCCGGACATTGAAAATTCACGGCAGGGTGTTGGTCGCTGGTCATAAATGGCGCATGTCACGCAGCCGCCAATCTCTCCCTTCAGTGCGCTGCAACGAGGAGATTTGCTGTTGGTGCCAGACATGGCGCGCAAAAAAGGGGTCAGCGGCTCGGTCAGTTCGACCGGCACGCAACCGCCGCCATCATCGGCTTCAGACCAGTAAAAAGAGACGCGGAAAAAGGCGCAGCAGGCGCCACAGGTCACACATGGATTTAGAATATCGCTCATTTGATCGCCCACCCCTCCTGAGGCTTCGAACCAAAATCACCAGGCACAAGTGAGCAAAATATCCGCTTGACGGAGTTTGTTCAATGGCTATTTACGTGCGTGGGATCTCAAAAGTTTGATCCAAATCAATTCATTGTTTTTTAAGGAGTTTAAAAGAATTGATTCACATGATCTTTGTGATGTTCGGTGTAAATATGTCTCCCGAAGCAAAAACGAGCCGGCGCAAAACAGCTGGCAGGCGCGCAAATTAATAAAAAAGGAGTGGATATGAAGTTGTCAACAGTAGTTCTGGCGCTGGCGGCGCTGCTGCCAGTGGTAGCAGGTGCGCATCAGGCGGGAGACTTCTTTATGCGTGCCGGTTCCGCAACGGTACGTCCAACGGAAGGTTCGGATAATGTGCTGGGTATGGGCTCATTTAGCGTGGATAACAATACCCAGCTCGGCCTGACCTTCACTTATATGGCGACCGATAATATCGGTGTTGAGCTGCTGGCGGCGACGCCTTTCCGCCATAAAGTCGGTCTTGCCGCCACCGGCAATCTGGCAACGGTCAAACAGCTGCCGCCCACGCTAATGGCGCAGTGGTATTTCTTTGACAGCAGCAGCAAGGTGCGTCCCTATATTGGCGCCGGTATTAACTACACCACCTTTTATGATGCCGATTTTAATCAGACCGGACGCGATGCGGGTCTCAGCGATCTGAGCGTGAAGGATTCCTGGGGCATGGCGGGTCAGGTGGGGCTGGATTATAAAGTTGATGATGACTGGCTGATCAATATGTCCGTCTGGTATATGGACATTGACACCGAAGTGAAATTTAAAGCCAATGGCGAACAGCAGAATATCAATACCCGTATCGACCCGTGGGTATTCTTCTTTGGTCTGGGATACCGTTTCTGATGGCACAAAGGCCACCGCTGTTAACGGTGGCCCTGCTGGTTAGCCGCGCACCAGCTCATGGCGGGCGGGCGTGGAAAGAAACGCGGAGCGATTTTTATAATGCCCGTACTGCGCAGTATAACGGTCTGTTGCCGTAATCAGGCTGCCGGGCATGGTGAAATTGAATTTAATGGCTTCCGTTTCATATTTCGTCAGATCAATCACACCTCTCCCAGGCAACATCTTCTGATGGGTGTCATACCTGTAATCCGGGTTTTATAATACGCTTACTGTGCAGAGTTAATATGCAGCAAAAAAATGGCCGGGCATTGCCCGGCCATCACAGATATCTCAGTTTGAGTGCTACTTAATCTGCATATTATTAACCACAGATTTGACGCCCGGCACGCTGCGGGCCACCTGCACGGCACGATTGGCTGCCTGCGGTGAAGAGACAAAGCCGCTTAGCTGCACACGGCCTTTAAAGGTTTCGACATTGATCTCAGTCGATTTCAGCGACTTATCACCAAGTAACTCAGCTTTCACCTTGGTTGTGACAACAGTATCATCAAGATAGCCGCCGGTTCCTTCTTTGGTGGATGTTGGCGCACAGGCGCTTACTGCTAACGCAATCACCGCAGCGATAATCGCACCGCTGACGACTTTAAATAACTTCATTGTTTATCTCCCTGTCACCATCAATGGATATTTCCGTTACCAATAACGGAAGCCTTAATGATTGTGGGTCATAATTGTCAGATTTACCAATGTCAAAGCGTAAAAAAGAGAAAGGAAAGAGTGCCTTATAGCATAATAACGCACTGTCGATCCTGCCTGTCAGTCAACCCGCGTCCAGGCATCCTGCCAGTTAGAGCCCACTCCCGGCTGGTAGTGGTTAGCCGATGGCGAATAGATCCGGCACCAGCCACTGAAGGGGAAGGGCTTACAGCGATAAATATGGTTGTCACTGCCGAGCACCCGCGTTCCTTCAACATATTTGTCTATCTGATCGGGATAGCGATATTCATATTGCGCTGGTGGTGGCGTCACGGGCTCAGGTGGCGTCACGGGTTCTGGTGGTGGCGGAACTTCTGGTTCAGGTGGTGGCACCACAGGCTCAGGCTGCGGAACGGGGATAACCGGTTCCGGCTCTGGCTCGGGGGTGATGGTCTCTACACTGAAGGCCAGTTGCAGCCGCTGCGCCAGTGGAACCCAGATAAAATTGCGGTAAGAACTGGAAGGGACAAGATGCACAGTGCCGTCGCTACGCATTTCACCGGCTTGCATTTTGCCTGGTGTGGCGGTATTGATCGCCTGCGCCAGCTGTGACGGCCAGCTGTATTTATCGTAATTCTGCGGGGTAATGGGCAATGAAACCCGTGCCAGCTCCTCTCCGCTAAGGATATTGCGCAGCACCGCCTGTTTTATGGTGCCGGGTATCGCCGGGTTTTCCCCGAAAAGCTGACCGATGTTGTACCAGTTTTCACCATTTATCAACGCATGCGTATGACGTGTTAACTGCAAATACTGTTTACTGGCCAGGGTATTATATAGCCACAACTTATTTCTGTAGCCAGACCCGTTGACGATCTGGATATCACCATTGCTGTTCATTTCACCGGCGCGCACCACATTCGCCGGAAAATGGCGGTTAATATCCTCGGCGAGGCGCGTTGGCCATTCCCACTGACCGGTTTTGCTGGCAGGGAAATCGAACGCTGACAGAACCTGATTGCCTGACGTATCTTTGAGCTGAACCGCAAAAAATTGCCGTGGCGGTAGTTCAGCCTGAGACAGCAATTCACCCACCTGGGTCCAGTTCGTGAGTGGTGGATAAAAATTAGCCACCGCTTGTCGACGTTCGTTAAGCAGCCTGGCGTTGTCATTAGTCGTGGTGCTGCCGGCA
Source organism: Winslowiella toletana (assembly GCF_017875465.1). Classification (NCBI taxonomy): domain Bacteria; kingdom Pseudomonadati; phylum Pseudomonadota; class Gammaproteobacteria; order Enterobacterales; family Erwiniaceae; genus Winslowiella; species Winslowiella toletana. Next base: position 87,351 of record NZ_JAGGMQ010000001.1, on the reverse strand, counting down.
ATCAAATTGAGGTGCTGCTTATTAGGATTGGACCAGAGATTGATAAGCGGGCACGCAGGAGTGCAGGGATAGGACATAATCGTACGCCATCGCGGCGTCTGTGCGGTTTGCCGGTAACCGTGTCCGTAAGCAAACAGGGCGTTATTGCCATTTTCCGGATTATGAGTGGCGCTCAGATTATGGCCTATTTCATGAGCGAAAATATGATCGCTAATACAACTCCATGCCACAACGCCAAACGCCGACTGTTTATTGGCGTGGACGTAAGCGATACCACAACTGGATTTAAAATCATTGCTGAGTAGCACCACCACATCAGCAAGATGTTGCTCACGAAAAGCATGGACAATGGCGCCCAGCTTCGCATCCTGCGGATTACGTACTTGCGCCAGCATATCGCGGTTTAACCCCTCCTCATCGTAATTAACATTGAGAATACCGGCGTTTTCCAGCTCAATATGAATATCGCTATTTTTATAGCCCTGATTTGCATCGCTAATCGCCAGCGCTACCAGCGCCGGCATATCATTCACTCTGGCGCGAGCCTGATTGGTGGTAGCGACCATGACCCGGATCTTGATTAATTCTCCCTGATCGGATGATGTGGTGGGCGGGGGAAGCGTGCTGCTGGCGGCGGCTTCAACGGTATCATTGTCAGTCCAGGGCAAACGGTCACTGTCTGTCTGGATAATCGCGTGGTTACCTTCGCCCAGCGGAAATATCTGATACAGCTCTCCGTTGTAATGGATGGCGCCGGTAATATTGTCACCGTCTCTGACCAGAATAACCTGGTTTATCAGTACGTCATCGGGGGAGGGATTAACCGAAGCCTTAATTGCCCCCTGCCAGATGGCGAGGCCATCGCTATCCAGTGTGAAAGCCGTTTTATGCGCAATTAATATTTCATCCGGTTTAACTTCCAGCGCAATATCCTGGGTATCGTCCGCCAGGATGGCCGCTCTGGCGCGCATGATGGTAATCGCCTGCGTCGAGGGTTGCTCAAGAAAGCGATAACTATCAGGATCAAGTCTGCTTAGCGGGGCGGAAAACAGAGCATTATCTGCGGACCAGGCAACAGTGGCAATAAACAACAGCACGCCCACACTTATCCAGCGCATCATCGTCGCACACCATGAGCTAATCATGATAATACCTCAGGAAAAATCTCTTTAAGGGGGTGATGTAAATAAATGTAGGTGTTTTTTTGCTCATCACAAGCGTGACGGTAATAAGGGATTCGCGCTGAAACGGGGGCCGTTTAATAAACCAGACGGAGATTAAAGCCGGGGTAATAAAAAAATAAATGCCTTATCAGATAATAAGGCATTTTATGCAGAGATTAACGACTGGCGGCTTTCAGACTGCTGACAAAGTTATGCAGCTCCGCCAGCATCGCGTCCGGATTCGCCTGGTGTTTCTCGATGATTTTAACAATCGCGGAGCCGGAAATCGCACCGGCAGCGCCAGACGCAATCGCTTCTTTTACCTGCGATGGTTCAGAGATACCAAAGCCCTGTAGCGGCGGCGCGGCATGGTATTCACGCAGTTTGTCGACCAGGTGCTGCAGTGGCAGGCTGGCGCGATTTTCGGCGCCGGTAACACCGGCACGTGACAGCAGGTAGGTATAACCACGACCGTGGGAAGCGATTTCGCGCAGCAGATCGTCATTTGCATTTGGCGGGCAGATAAAGATTGGCGCGATATTATGGCGCAGCGCGGCCTGACGGAAAGGCGCTGACTCTTCAATCGGCACGTCGGCAACCAGCACCGAATCAACGCCGACTGCGGCACAACGTGCATAAAAGTTATCAATGCCGCCGGAAAAGACCAGGTTGGCGTACATCAGCAGGCCAATCGGCAAGGTCGGATATTTCTGGCGAATGGTCGCCAGCAGCTCAAAACACTGGGCTGGGGTGACACCCGCGGCAAAAGCCCGCAGATTCGCGCCCTGAATAGTAGGGCCATCGGCCAGTGGATCGGAGAAGGGGATGCCCAGTTCCAGCGCATCGGCGCCAGCATCCACCAGGGTATCGATAATTTTCAGCGACAGCTCTGGCGTGGGATCGCCAAGGGTGACAAAAGGCACAAACGCGCCTTCTCTGGCGGCGTCGAGACGCGTGAATAACTGCTGATAACGTTCCATCAAATCTCTCCCTTCGCTTTCAGAATGTCATGGACGGTGAAAATATCTTTGTCGCCGCGGCCGGAAAGATTCACCACCAGCAACTGCTCTTTTTCCGGATTATCACGCACCATTTTCAGCGCATAAGCGAGGGCATGGGAAGATTCCAGCGCCGGTATAATCCCTTCGGCGCGACATAGCTCTTTAAACGCTTCCATCGCTTCATCATCGGTAATCGACACGTATTCAGCGCGGCCAATGCTGTTGAGATACGCATGCTGTGGGCCAACTGACGGAAAGTCGAGGCCAGCAGAGATCGAGTAAGACTCTTCAATCTGACCATCTTCGGTCTGCATCATTGGCGCTTTCATCCCGAAGTAGATGCCGACGCGACCATGTTTTAACGGCGCGCCGTGTTCACCGGTTTCGATCCCGTGACCCGCGGGTTCGACACCGATCAGGCCAACCGCAGCATCATCGATAAAATCGGCAAACATACCGATGGCATTGGAGCCGCCACCGACGCAGGCGACTACCGCATCCGGCAGGCGACCTTCGCGCTCAAGGATTTGCGCTTTGGTCTCTTCACCGATCATACGCTGGAATTCACGCACAATCGTCGGATACGGATGCGGGCCGGCTGCCGTACCCAGCATATAGTGGGCGTTTTCGTAGCTGCCAGACCAGTCACGCAGCGCTTCGTTACAGGCATCTTTCAGCGTTGATGAACCGCTGTGAACCGGAATCACTTCCGCGCCCATTAAACGCATGCGGAACACGTTCGGTGACTGACGTTCGATATCTTTGGCGCCCATATAAATACGGCACTTCAGACCGAGCAGGGCGCTGGCCAGTGCTGACGCGACGCCATGCTGGCCTGCGCCGGTTTCGGCGATAATCTCGGTTTTACCCATGCGCTTAGCCAGCAACGCCTGACCTAATACCTGATTGGTTTTGTGCGCGCCGCCGTGCAGCAGATCTTCGCGCTTCAGATACAGACGGGTTTTGCTGCCTTTGGTCAGGTTCTGGCACAGCGTCAGGGCTGTCGGGCGACCGGCATAGTTTTTCAGCAGATCAGTAAACTGCGCCTGAAATTCCGGGTCGCTCTGCGCGCTGACAAACGCTTCTTCCAGCTGGCGCAGCGCTGGCATCAGAATCTGCGGCACATACATGCCGCCAAATTCGCCAAAGTAGGGGTTGAGTAACGTCATATAATGTCTCTTTTCTCAGTTGAGAGGGCCGCCGGGCTTACCCGGCTCCGACAATTAGTAAGCTTTTAGCGTCTGGAAAACGGCGGCGATTTTCGCACTGTCTTTCACGCCTGGCGCGCTCTCGACGCCAGAGTTGAAGTCAAGACCGGCACAGCCCAGCTGCGCGGCGGCGACACAGTTATCTGCGCCTAAACCACCGGCCAGCAGCACATTGTGTAATGCCTCACCGGCCAGCAGTGACCAGTCGAAACGCTGACCGCTGCCGCCATTGCCATTATCCAGCAGATAGCGGTCGACATTCTGCCAGTCGCGTGCGGGCAGGCTCCCTTTAACGCTGAACGCTTTCCAGATTTGCACGCCGGGCGGCAACTGCTGACGCAGCGCATCAACAAATGTCTGATCTTCATCGCCATGCAGCTGTACAGCGTGCAGCGACAGGGCTTGCGCAGTAGTGACAACGTCACTGATAGTCGTATTGCGGAATACGCCAACATACTTTAATGGCGCTGCCGCGATAACGGTGCGTGCCTGCGTAATATCAATCTGGCGTGGAGAACCGGCGGCGAAGATCAATCCGCCAAAGATAGCGCCTGCGTTACTGGCAGCCTGCGCATCTTCTGGCCGGGTTAAACCACAGACTTTATTCTCACCCAGCAGCACCCGGCGCACGGCCGCATCAAGATTATCTTCTGACATCAGCGCCGAACCAATCAGGAAGCCATTGGCGAAACGGCTTAATTCACGCACCTGCGCATAGTTGCTGATACCGGATTCACTAATCACCGTGACGCCTGGCGCCAGACGCGGCGCCAGCTGACGGGTGCGATTCAGATCAATCGACAGATCGCGCAGATCGCGGTTATTAATGCCGACCACTTTTGCTTCCAGCGCAATGGCGCGCTCCAGCTCTTCTTCATTACTGACTTCGGTCAGTACACCCATATTCAGGCTGTGGGCGACGGCGGCCAGCTGACGGTACTGCTCATCATCCAGCACCGAAAGCATCAGTAAAATGGCATCGCCCTGGTAGTGGCGCGCAAGATAGATCTGATACGGGTCGATAATAAAGTCTTTGCACAGTACCGGCTGCGTAATGGCGGCGCTGACGACGGGCAGAAAATCGAAGCTGCCATGGAAATATTTCTCATCGGTCAGTACCGACACCGCTGAAGCATACTGTTTATAGACACCGGCAATGGTCGCCGGGTCGAAATCTTCGCGAATCACCCCCTTTGACGGCGAGGCTTTTTTACACTCAAGGATAAACACCGTGCGGGTTCCCTGCAGTGCATGATAAAAGCTGCGGCTGGCCGGAGTGACGTCGTTCTGGAAGCTGGCCAGCGGCTGCTGCGCTTTACGCGCTTCCAGCCAGATAGCTTTGTCCTGAACAATTTTTTTAAGTACGGTATCCTGCATGATTATCCTCTTGCTGCCAGTGCGACGACGCGTTCCCAGGCCTGACCACTGCGAATGGCCTGCAGTGCGCGCTGGGCATTTTCACGTAAATCTTCATGTCCGAAGACCTTCAATAGCATCGCGACGTTAACCGCAACCGCCTCTTCATGGGCGCGCTCGCCATTACCCTGGAGCAATCGCGTCAGAATGTCACGATTTTCTTCCGGGGTGCCGCCTGCCAGCGCCTCTTTCGGATGGAAGCTTAAACCAAAATCTTCCGGCGTCAGCTGATAGCTGGTGATTTCACCGTCACGCAGTTCAGCAACATGGGTAGCGCTGTGCAGCGCCACTTCATCCATACCGCCACCATGTACGACTGCCGCACGCTGATAGCCCAGCACCTTCAGGGTTTGCGCAATCGGCAGCACCAGTTCCGCGCTGTATACGCCAATCACCGCCAGCGGTGGACGCGCCGGGTTAATCAATGGCCCCAGCACATTAAACAGCGTGCGGGTTTTCAGCTGCTGACGGACCGGCATCGCATGGCGAAACCCGGTGTGATACTGCGGCGCAAACAGGAAGCAGACATTCAGATCGTCCAGCGCCTGGCGCGCTTTAGCGGCGGGCAAATCAAGGCTGATGCCAAACGCGGCCAGCAAGTCGGAGGATCCCGATTTGCTTGAGACGCTGCGGTTACCATGTTTCGCCACTTTCAGCCCACAACTGGCGGCAACAAAGGCGCTGGTGGTGGAGATATTAATGCTGTTACTGCCGTCACCGCCGGTGCCGACAATATCGGCAAACGCATAATCCGGGCGTGGGAAGGGTTTGGCATCTTCCAGCAGCGCACTGGCGGCGCCAGCAATCTCTTCCGGGCGTTCGCCGCGCACTTTCATCGCAATCAGCGCCGCAGCCAGCTGGGTGGGTTCAAGCTGACCGGTAATAATAGCGGAAAACAGCTGATGGCTTTCGGCCTGGCTCAGGGTGTGCGCCTGATATAGTTTTTCCAGAATATTTTGCATCTGATTCTCCTTAGATTACGCCAGCGCCCAGGCCAGAGTCTGCTCAAGCAGATGTGCGCCCTGAGAGGTAAGAATGGATTCCGGATGGAACTGGAAGCCGCAGACGCGATCGGCGTCATGACGCACTGCCATTACCATGCCGTTAAAGGTGGCGTTAATCGTTAATTCGTCCGGGGTGTTGCTGCCCACCAGCGAGTGATAGCGCGCGACCGGCAACGGGTTGCTCAGTCCGGTAAACATCGCTTCACCGTCATGAGTAATCGCTGAAGCTTTACCATGCAGGATCTCACCAGCCTGACCCACATGACCGCCATAGGCTTCGACAATCGCCTGATGACCCAGGCAGATGCCGATAATCGGTAGTTTGCCGCGCAGACGCTGCAACAGCTCCGGCATACAGCCCGCTTCGGCTGGCGCGCCAGGACCTGGCGACAGCATCAGCACCGGATTCTGCATGCCTTGCAGACGTTCAGTCAGCGTGTCTGCAGGCATATTGTTACGGTAAATCACCACGTTATGGCCAAAGGCGCGTAACTGGTCGACGAGGTTATAAGTAAAAGAATCGATATTGTCGAGCAGCAGGATATCGGCCATCAGAAAATCTCCGTGCAATGATGAGCGGTAGCAATCGCGCGTAATACTGCGCGGGCTTTATTGCGGCTTTCATCGGCTTCGGCTTGTGGATTTGAATCCAGTACCACGCCGGCGCCCGCCTGAACCGTTGCCACGCCGTCTTCCACGTACGCTGAACGAATCACAATACAGGTATCAAGGTCACCGCTGGCGGTGAAGTAACCCACGGCGCCGCCGTAGCTGCCGCGGCGGGTGCCCTCGGCGCGGGCAATCAGCTGCATGGCGCGCACTTTTGGCGCTCCGCTCAGGGTGCCCATATTCATACAGGCGCGATAGGCGTGCAGCACATCAAGGTCGCCGCGCAGTTTACCCACCACGCGTGAAACCAGATGCATCACAAATGAGTAGCGATCAACTTTGGTCAGGTCGGCAACATAGCGGCTGCCGGGTTCGCAGATGCGCGCCAGGTCATTACGCGCCAGATCAACCAGCATCAGATGTTCCGCCAGCTCTTTATGGTCGGTACGCATCTCCAGTTCGATGCGGCTGTCGAGGTCGCGATCCAGTGAGCCATCGGCGTGACGACCACGCGGACGGGTACCGGCAATCGGGTAGATCTCAATCTGACGGTCACTGGCGTTATATTTCAGCGAACTTTCCGGCGAGGCGCCGAACAGCGCGAAATCCTGGTCCTGCATAAAGAACATATACGGACTTGGGTTGCTGTGTTTCAGCGTGTCATAGGCTGCCAGCGGCGACGGGCAGGGCAGTGAGAAGCGGCGTGACGGCACGACCTGGAAGATTTCACCGACGCGAATCGCTTCCTGCATCTGACGTACTATCGCGCAGTACTCTTCATCGCTCTGGTTGCAGCTCAGCACCATATTTTCCACTGACTGTACCGGCAGCGCCGGGGCTGGCTGCAGCATCTGACCATGCAACTGCTCGATGCGGCCCTGCAGGCGCTGGAACTCGGCAGTTGAAGGGGCAAACAGGCTGGCCTGCAGACGTGAGGTCTGTGTCTGGTGGTCAATCACCAGCAGCGTTTCGGCCAGATAGAAGCAGTAATCAGGGCAGCGTTGTTGATTATCCAGCGCCGGCAGCTGTTCAAAACCGGCCACCAGGTCGTAAGCAAACAGGCCGCCAAGCAGCATCGCTTCGCGCTCTTCTTCCGGGGTACTAACCAGTGTCGGGATCAGGCGCAGCGCATCAAACACCGACAGCGACTGCAGACGCGAATCCTCATCCTGCAGCGGATTAATTTCTGCGAAGGTCAGCAGGCGACCGTCAGGACGAAGCTGGTTATCGACGCTGGCCGGCAGAGCGGCATCCAGTAGCGGCAGCAGCGCCCGGCCATTTTCTGACAGCGCCTGAATGGTGACGGTTTTATCGAGCGCGGTAATACGCAGTGCGCTGTCGACGATCAGCAGGCTCTTCAGGTTACGTTTGCTGTCGATATCTGCGGATTCAAGCAGCAGGGTCGCCGGACGTGCGCCACACAGCTGGTGGAACACAGCGGCCGGATCTTCGCGGTAAGGAGCATTACCGGTAATCAACTTCAGGGCAGGTTTGGCAGATGGCATGATGTTTTCTCTAATCTGTCACTCAAAAAAAAAGCCCGCTTTTAGCGGGCTCGGGATCTGCACGGGTTCAAAAGTGCATGACGACGTCGCCCTTCAGGGAGAAGTGCGCCACCAACCAGTCATATTCATCATTAAACTCTTTATCATTGAACCCTTCATGTCAGATCCTCCGTGTGCGTGAACTTGTGTACTAGTTAACTGGTTCGAAGGAAAAATGTCAATACTCTTTTTCCCCCGCAGATAAATTCCCGTTATCATGTCAGCTTACTCTCTAACGTAACCGGAGCACTTTTGACTGCCGCAACGCCCCTCAGTAATTTCCCCCTTTACGATCTTCACAGCCATACGCGCGCTTCCGATGGACTATTTACTCCAGAGGCTCTGGTACTGCGCGCCACTGAGATGCGGGTTGGCGTGCTGGCGATCACCGATCACGATACGGTCGGCGGCATCGAAGAGGCGCGCGCCGCCATTGCGCAGCATCAGCTGGCGCTACAACTTATTACCGGGGTTGAGGTGTCGACGCTGTGGGAGAACCATGAAATTCATATCGTTGGTCTCGGTATCGATATTCACCATCCGCAACTGACGGCGTTTCTGCAAGGGCAGAGCGATTGCCGGATGGCGCGCGCTCAGCTGATGGCGGAACGGCTGGAGAAGGCTCAGATCCCCGGAGCGCTGGAAGGCGCGCTGCGTCTGGCCGACGGTGGCGCGATTACCCGCGGCCATTTTGCCCGTTATCTGATTGAGCAGGGTAAGGGCGCTAATATGGCGCAGATTTTTAAAAATTACCTGGCGCGTGGCAAAACCGGTTACGCGCCGCCTCAGTGGTGTACAATAGAACAAGCTATTGATGCGATTCATCATTCTGGTGGTCGTGCGGTGCTGGCTCATCCGGGGCGCTATGGCTTATCAGCCAAGTGGCTAAAACGGTTGATGGCATATTTTGCTGAATCTGGCGGCGACGCGATGGAAGTGGCGCAGTGCCAACAACCACCTCAGGAACGTAGTCAGCTGGCGCAGTATGCGCGGGATTATCAGCTGGCGGCATCGCAAGGCTCCGATTTTCATCAGCCCTGTCCGTGGATCGAATTGGGAAAAAAACTGTGGTTACCCGGTGGCGTTGAGGCCATCTGGACACGTTATCCGGATATCGCACAGTAATATTCCCGGACATCAGGGGGCGACAAGAGGTCTGTTATGAGTCAATTTTTCTATATTCATCCGGAAAACCCGCAACCGCGTCTGATTAAGCAGGCGGTTGAGATGCTGAATAAAGGCAGTGTGATTGTCTATCCAACCGATTCCGGCTATGCGCTGGGCTGTAAGCTGGAGGATAAAAGCGCGCTGGAGCGGATTTGCCGGATTCGTCAGCTGGATGGTCAGCATAATTTTACGCTAATGTGCCGCGATCTCTCTGAGCTCTCCACTTATGCGCATGTTGATAACACCGCGTTTCGTCTGATTAAAAATAATACGCCGGGCAATTACACCTTTATTCTGAAGGCCACCAAAGAGGTGCCACGTCGTTTAATGAACGACAAGCGTAAAACTATCGGATTGCGTGTGCCGTCTAATCCGATTGCGCTGGCGCTGCTGGAAGCGCTGAATGAGCCAATGATGTCGACATCACTGATGTTGCCAGGCAATGATTTTACCGAGTCGGACCCGGAAGAGATTCAGGACAGTATTGGCAAAGTAGTGGATTTAATTATTCACGGCGGCTATCTGGGGCAGCAGCCAACCACGGTGATCGATCTTACCGAGAGCGTGCCAGTAGTGATGCGTGAAGGGGTCGGCGATGTCACACCTTTCCTGTAATAACCACGCCTGAAAAAACTGCGCGGGCCGCATATTGCGTGCGGCCCCAATTATTGCGTTTCCTTACGACGTTGATTTAGCCAGCCAGTCCTTAAAATCGGTATAAGGGATATACAGCGACACATCCTTGAGAATTTCTTTGCCACTGCGTTTATTTTTAATCGAAGACGTAAAGCCGACAATTACCCCGCCGATACTGTCATCGCTGTTGTAAACGGCTCCGCCTGACATCCCTTTAACGACTCCGGCATTTGACGCCATTGCTACGCAGGGACGTTTATTCCATTCATTGCGGATTCCGGTGCGGGCGAGGTTAATTCCCTTCGATTCAACTGGCATGGCGGAAATAAAACTGAAGCCGTACATTTTTACCGGATCGCCCACACCGCTGCTGCGGAATTTAGGCAACTCTTTCATATCATTTTTATGATAAATAATCGCAAGGTCACAGTAAGGGTGATAAGCCTTAACCCGCTGCACGGCAAACTTCGCCACGTGTGCCGCTGTGAGGCTGTACTCAGGAGTGATGGGGATACTGGTGCCGAGCGTGCCAAGACCAAGAACAGTAGGGACGCCGGTAAAACTCATATCAACGCGTTTTAAAGCTTCACTGCTGTACTCATATTTCCCTACAGAGCATCCTGTCAGCAATAGCGCGGCTAATGCTGGCATAATAGTCAGTATTTTCATGATGTTTCACTTCATTTTGATGCATATCGGAAATCCCTGGTGAAGACTCGTGATATGCAAATATTGCACTTATTTATGCAGTGCTATTAATGTCAGGTTCATGCCTGACACGTTTTGGGTAAATCACTTACAAAAAAATTACGTTTTACTGTATTGCTTATTTTTTTATTTAAATATTAGTTTTATTAACGCTTTCGATTTTTCCTGAAACGTTAACATGATTAAATTCTACACAAATTCTGATGTCAGTAAAACTAATATATAAAACCCCCACTAAAAAATCATAATATCCATGAATTAAGCCAATCTGAGATCCGGTTATTCTGCCGATTGGATGTTAAATATATTTATTCATTGGTTTATTGATGTTAAAACAGCATAAAATAATTAAATATCTATTTTACCCAGTTCTAACAACCACTTTTAGTGCCAATACCCAGTTCGCAACACTACTTTTTCATTATTTTAACACGTTAAATACGAATCGTTCGCAAGACTGTGGTCTTATTTTTCAGCTTCTGTTATCTGGCTTCATGTAAACACAGCAGCCTGTGGACGGCTAAGCGGCTGCTGTAGTGGCGGTCATTATTAAGCGCTGCTTGCATTCTGTATGGCGCTTTCTACCCGTGTTGTCGCTACGTTGTATTTACATCTTCTGGCGGTGGATGAGGGCGGAGTCAGTACATGGTTATGGTAAGTGAAACTTGACTAAGGGTAGCCAGCGGAGAGGATAAACGTTATGGCAACTGCTCCTGAGCAGTGGATCTATGCATCAGTAAGGCCGCATGACGGCGCCTGGTTGCCTGATAATCCCGTTTTGCAGCCTGAAACTGATTTTGACGCAGATTTAAGACTGGCAGAGGATAAGGTGCTCGCGCGGATGAAGGATCTCTTTGCCACCTTTACTGTCGACAGAGGCCATTTTTCAATCGCCACCTGCTACTCGCCTGATCCCTTGCTAAGCCAGATGGTTAATCCTTTCGCAAAACCTGATGTGCCGGTGGTGACGGACTTCACTATCGGCATGTTAGTTGAGTCTGCCAGGGCCGGGCGCTGGCTTTATGATTAGTTCTCGAGGGTAAAGTCTCGTTGCGACAGAAATGGCTTTTTGTATGGTGAACGTTTAGTGAAAATGCCTTGCCGGAATAGGGCTGTAAACGAAATGGACGCGTAAATTAATCTAATCAGGATTGTAAGCCAAATATTTCAGGGTCAAAAGCATCGTCTGCAATTATTCGGCGAAATACGGTGAATTATGTGAGGCGGCATCCGGATTATACTCCGGTACCTGCTCTGACATTAAAAGGTCACAGGCTGGCAGCGGCGGTATTTAACACCGAATTGTCGGTAGATGTACGCGTAATGGCGGGTTGTCTGGTAATTACCGCCCGGCAGATGGATTTAAACGAACCTGAATTTATCCTGTCATTACGTAAACTCTCTGTGCGAAAACAGCGTCTGGTGAAAGAGTTTATCGGTGTGATAGCAGGTAAGTGCACGCGATAAAAATCTCGGTTGCTGTCTCCAGGTGATAGCCGGGATAGCAACCTTATCTTCATAATTATTTTTCATCATTTAATTAATGTCAGCAATGCATGGTTTATTTTACGTCACCAGGACAAACGTTATGGCAACTGATCTTGAACAGCGCATCTGTGCATTAGTTAAACAGCATTATGGCGTTTATATTTTACAGGAACCGGATCTGAAGCCAGAAAAGGACTTTGATACAGACCGGCTACTGGATGAAGTTGAGGTGCTGGAGCTGATGGGGAATTTTTTTGTTACCTTCAATGTGGCCTGGGGTAACTTTTCGCTAGCGACTTACTATCCACCTGATCCGCCATTACATCAGATAGTTAACTCTTTCTCAAAACGAAAAGTGCCTGTTGTTCCTGATTTCACTATCGGAATGTTGATTGAATCTGCCAGGGCCGGACACTAGTTATACGATTAACCGCTGAGCATCGAAATTTGTCAGGAACAGGTGGCGCGATTACAACCAGTATTGAAGAAAATCCTGACGCCTGTCTTTCGCACAGTGATAAGATTATTTATATACCATCATGTATCTTATCAGCAAAACGATACACAAAGTATGCGGCAACAAAACCCAGGCATGAAAAACCCGCAATAACATATCTGTATTCAGATTCTGACATAAAAATGAACCAGAATAATAAAAATAGTGTAGCCATTATTAAACAATCGCTGATGCCCGCAATACCTCTTGATGCCAGTTTCTTAAATATTCTCATTGCAGCCTCATCTTCTGGAGGAAGTATTGCGATATCTCATCGAATAAACGGCGATTTTTAGCCCATATCGCGGTGACATCTTCAAATGGTTTAACTCTTTTTTCAATAAGGAAGTACAACAAATCAAGATCGCCCAAACGTTGAAGGTAATTTTGCAACTCCTGGTCACGTTGTTTAAGCTCACGAGATGTGTATATTGCTCGTGACTGAAAAGCGCCAAGGCCAATCAATGTAGAAAACGAGAATCCGATAAGCATTTTCGCGACTAAGTTTGCTGCGAACATTGAACCAATATTGCCGAGGATTAGCCTGTTGGTCATTATACTTCCAGCCAGACTTCCTGCACTGTTTACCCCAATATGTTTAATTTTTTCAACATCAACTTTATCCAAATAACGATGGATGATTATATTTGCAATCTTCTCGATGCCTTTTCTGTTTGCCAGTCCATGTTTTACTAATCGTATAGCTCGTTCGGTATCGTAGCTATTAGCCGTACGATTTTCTGTATCAAAAAAATCATACCCCAAATAGTATAAATCGACTGGTAATTCCAGAGCGCCACCTGCAAAACTACGTAAAAAATTACTTTTTACATTGATGGCATCAGCCATTCTATTGGCAAGTTCTTTGGCATCTAACATCAGTCTGCTCCTTCAGCGATGAGCTTTATTAGAACAAATACCCCCGATGACTTCAAGGTTGCCTGTAGCAGAATGCGGTAACTGAAATGTGGATAGTGGAGTGGTGCGCATCTGCAAGCTTACTGTTCTAACAAGCTTTTTGAAGGTATCAACAGCCACTGCCCATGACTAAGCAAAGGGCATGAGAGGCCGCAGCTGATTGATCACCAAGTCGGCCTGTTTATAGCTTTCTGTTCCCAATCGAATTCGAATTAAACCAGAAGAATCATTTACGCAAAAATCAGTGTAATATACGCGGCCCCGCACGATGCAGTGTGATGGCTGATACGGCCTGCTGCAGTTTAAAAAATCTGCGAAGAATTATGTGGTTAGGGTTTTATAACCTTAACTTATTGTTTTTAAAGAATACCATGACGCCTGTGAAGGCGCAATAATCAAATATATTATCCAATTAAATCAATCTGTTATCCATCCCCTTTTAAAAAATGTATCCATTCTGTGTGACAGTATTTTACTCATCTTTTATCCCACATTGTATACACACTTTTCGGTACTGGCTGGACGCTGAACAAGTACAAAGTTATGATAAGCAAAACTAACGAAAGGGTCTGAGTTTGGACACAGCAAAGCCGTTGAACGGAACCTATTTTTACAGGGTTAGCTTAAAGGTACGGCTTTGCATGTTTATCACTTCAGGGTTTTATGACTTCCGACGTTTTAAGTCATGGAGTTAAGCGGGATTGCTTAATAATCATCCTGTAGCATAGGTCTGAAAAGGAGCTTTACTTAATGCAAATTTGCAGAATGGACTACAACGACGTATCACCAGATCGGAGACGGCTAAAACTTCACGTCTATGGCGTAGGAACTTTTCCTGTGTTCTCAGGAATAGAGCCAGTAACCAACATTGCAGAATGTGCATTCAAAAGAAATGCAGCATTACCCGTTGGGACTTATTGGATCGTTGATGCTCCGGAAGGGAGCTTCGCTAATCGAGCGCTCAGAGCCGTAAAAGATTTTAAGAACGGTACAAATCATGCTGAGTGGTTTGGTTTATATAACGCCACTACGATGAGCGATCACGTGTTTGTAAATGGTGTGGATAGAGGCGCTTTTCGACTTCACCCCTGAGGCCAAATGGCGAGGGGGAATCATGGGGTTGTATCACATTCTATAACATTCCTGAGTTCCAGCTGGTCAGGACATCGTTGCTCAGATGGCAAAAAGTCCGTGTGCCTGGCGGAAAGGGGTTAATGGCGTATGGGCGTGTAGATGTGACAGGAAGGACGGATTATGCATCGTGCAAAATTGATTACTAATGTCATAACTGGTTCGCTCTGCCTCGTGGCTTCATTCTTTATAGTGCTGTTTCCTCTGGGCGGGCTATTAGATTATTTATCTCAAATTAGCAATCATTTCCTCAATCAAACCGGGTTGGGTTTTGCCGATGGGGAAGCTGATCCATCCTTCCTTTGGGTGCTTGCGGTGCTGATGCTGATAGTGGCGGCATTCTTGATGATGCTTATCAAAAAGATACGGAAAAAGTCTTGAGCTAATACAAATTAAGCGTCCTGCTGCGGTTGTTGATGATGTTCCTTAATCGCTTCCTGCCAGCGAACATGGCATTCATCGCAGAGCCACTCCTCCATATCCGGTTGACGGTCACCACAGCTGGCAGAGGTAATTCCGCCAATTTTTTTGCCACATCCATCTTGTAGCTATCTGTGCCTAAAGAAATCCGGACTAAACCAGAAGAATCATTTAATCTAAAATTCGTGTAGTATGTGCGGCCACGTATCATCGTATGTGACAGCTTGTGTGACATGTTGTTTGCCATGCTGTGTACCGTGAAATGTTTACATATCAGTGAGTTATGTAGAGTTTCGGCATAACTCGTTGTTTTTAAAGAATACCATGACGCCTGTGAAGGCGACAGTGAGGCTGCTCTATGAGCGAAAAGTTACAAAAAGTATTAGCACGTGCCGGACACGGTTCACGTCGTGAAATCGAAACCATGATCTCTGCCGGACGCGTCAGTGTCGAAGGCAAGCTGGCGACCCTGGGCGACCGCGTCGAACTCGATAAAGCGCTGAAGATCCGTATTGATGGACATGTTGTTTCTATTAATGAGTCTGCCACCGAAGTTTGTCGTGTGCTGGCTTACTACAAGCCGGAAGGCGAACTCTGTACCCGCAATGACCCGGAAGGGCGTCCAACCGTGTTTGATCGTCTGCCAAAACTGCGTGGTGCGCGCTGGATTGCCGTCGGTCGTCTGGATGTCAATACCTGTGGTCTGCTGCTGTTCACCACTGATGGTGAACTGGCCAACCGTCTGATGCATCCAAGCCAGGAAGTTGAACGCGAATACGCCGTACGCGTATTTGGTGAAGTTGATGAAGATAAAATTCGTCTGCTGAGCCGTGGCGTTCAACTGGAAGATGGTCCGGCGGCATTCAAAACCATTAAGTTTGGCGGTGGTGAAGGGATTAACCAGTGGTACAACGTTACCCTGACCGAGGGACGTAACCGCGAAGTGCGCCGTCTGTGGGAAGCGGTAGGTGTGCAGGTGAGTCGTCTGATCCGGGTGCGCTACGGCGATATCAATCTGCCAAAAGGTCTGCCACGTGGCGGCTGGACCGAGCTGGAACTGCAACCGACCAACTACTTACGTGAGCTGGTGGGTCTGCCGCCGGAAACCGTTACCAAAGTAGCGGTTGAGAAAGATCGTCGTCGCACCAAAGCGAATCAGATTCGTCGTGCGGTGAAACGTCATACGCAGGTGAGCACCACCAGTAATCGTCGTTCAGCAGCTAAAGCGGCAAAACCTGGCGGCAGACGCCGTCAGGGTTAAGTACATCACGGGCGGTTTTACCGCCCGTTTTTTTTATTACCAGTCAATCCCTTGCTGTGCCTGAATACCGGCATCAAACGCATGCTTAACCGGCCGCATCTCGCTGACGGTATCCGCGAGTTCCAGAATCTCACGATGACAACCACGTCCGGTGATAATCACGCTTTGATGCGCAGGCCTCTGCTGCAATGCTGTCAGCACCTCGTCTAACGGCAGATAGTCAAAACTGACCATATAGGTCAGCTCATCGAAAATCACTAAATCCAGCGTTTCATCCTGCAACATCCGTTTGCCATGCTGCCACACCTGTAAACAGGCGGCGGTATCGGTTTGCCGATTTTGTGTGTCCCAGGTAAAGCCGGTGGCCATGACCTGAAATTCAACACCAAAAGGTTCCAGTAAATTACGCTCGCCGTTCGGCCATTCACCTTTAATAAACTGGATCACACCGACACGCTTCTGGTGACCAACCGCGCGCGTGGCGGTGCCAAAGGCCGCAGTGGTTTTCCCTTTACCATTGCCGGTAAACACCATCAGAATGCCGCGCGAGGTGGTTGCGGCGGCAACGCGCGCATCGACCTGCTCTTTCAGACGCTGCTGGCGCTGCTGATGACGATCGTCAGCGGCCATTATTCCGCTGCTCCCGCTTTGCGGCCTGGCTGCGCATCATAGCTGACGCCGGTCTTACGGCGGCTGTCATCACCCATTAAATAAAGGTAGAGCGGCATAATATCCGCCGGGGTTTTCAGCTTCGCCGCATCTTCTTGCGGGAAGGCGCTGGCGCGCATTTTGGTGCGTGTACCGCCGGGATTGATACAGTTAACGCGCAGGTGGCGACTGTCATACTCATCGGCCAGTACCTGCATCATGCCTTCGGTGGCGAATTTAGATACCGCATAAGCGCCCCAGCCGGCACGACCGGTACGGCCCACGCTGGAACTGGTAAATACCAGCGAACCACTGTCTGATTTCAGCAGCAGGGGAAGCAGCGCCTGGGTAAGAAAGAAGGTGGCATCGACATTCACCTGCATCACCTGCTGCCACACTGCCGGTTGCAGCTGTTCCAGCGGCACAATATCGCCCAGCACCCCGGCGTTATGCAGCACCCCGTCGAGACGCGGATAGTGCTGGCCGACGGTTTCCGCCAGCTGCTGGCAGCTCTCCGGCGTTGCCTGTTCCATATCAAGCGTAAACCAGCGCGCCGAACCCTTGCCCAGCGCATTCACTTCGTCGCTGACTTGTTGCAGTTTTTGTGCATTACGGCCCAGCAGCACCAGTTCAGCGCCGTAGCGCGCGTAAGTCAGCGCCGCTTCGCGGCCAATACCGTCGCTGGCGCCGGTGACCAGAATAATTCGGTGGTTAAGCAGATCGCTCTTCGGTTGATAGTGCACAGCATGTTCCTCTGACATAAATAACTCTGGCAATAGAGAGTGGCGCGTCATGAATAAAGTGTTTTATGCCTGAAAAAAGCAGCGAGTTCAATGCTGACAGGGGGCAATTCGGGCTGTTACACACTGAATCAGGCGACGAAGCGCATCCAGTCAGCTAAACTAAGGGCTGGCCCCTAATGCTATGTAAATCAAGGCGGATTGAGTGGAATTACTCTCATATTATGGATTGTTTTTAGCCAAAACAGTGACGGTGGTCGTGGCGATTGCTGCCATTGCGATCATTTTTGTCAATCTGGCACAGCGCAAACGCGCGCAAAGCGGACAGTTAAAGGTCACCGATCTGGGCGATCAATATCGCGAGATGAAAGATCAGTTGATGCTGGCGAAGATGAAGCATCATGATCAGAAACTGTGGCATAAGTCGCGTAAGAAGCAGGATAAGCAGGAAGCAAAAGTCGCTAAACAGCGTGCAAAGCAGGGCCTGAAGAGTGAAAGCGGCAAGTCCACGCTGTGGGTGCTGGATTTCAAAGGCAGTATGGATGCCGGCGAAGTGGCTTCACTGCGTGAAGAGATTTCGGCGGTGATGGCGGTGGCCAGCGCCAGTGACGAAGTGCTGTTGCGGCTGGAGAGTCCGGGCGGCGTGGTGCACGGTTATGGTCTGGCCTCCTCGCAGCTGGAGCGATTACGGCAGAAGGGCATTCGCCTGACCGTGGCGGTGGATAAAGTGGCGGCCAGCGGCGGCTATATGATGGCCTGTGTGGCCGATCGCATCGTCGCGGCGCCGTTCTCGATTATTGGCTCGATTGGCGTCGTGGCGCAGATCCCGAACTTTAATCGCCTGCTGAAACGCAACGATATTGATGTGGAGCTGCATACCGCCGGTGAATACAAACGGACGCTGACGCTGTTTGGTGAAAACACCGAGCAGGGGCGTGAGAAATTTCGTGAAGATCTGAATGAAACCCATCTGCTGTTTAAGCAGTTTGTTCATGAGATGCGTCCGTCACTGGATATCGATCAGGTCGCAACCGGCGAGCACTGGTACGGTCGCCAGGCGCTGGAAAAGGGTCTGATTGACAATATCGGCACCAGCGATGATCTGATTATCGCCGAAATGGATAAGTTTGAGGTGATTGCGGTGCGTTACGTACGACGTAAACGCATGATGGACCGCTTTACCAGCAGCGCTGCAGCCAGTGCTGAGCGTCTGCTGTTAAAGTTCTGGCAGCGCGGTGAAAAGCCACTGCTGTAATCACTGAGGCCCGGTTTGCCGGGCCTTACTCTTCCTTCAGGTGATACTGCGCGGAGAGTTGCAGCGCCAGAAATTTAAACACGTTAAATACCGTGGTGCTTTTGCTGGTGGGCAAGCCTTGTTCATCGAGAAAATAGTTGCCGCGAAATACCAGAATATTGCCATTCTGTTCGACGGCGGTGGCTTCCATGCCAGCGAAATAGTTCTCATGTTCAGCGATCATCGTATTGGCTTTTACCAGCAGAGCCGCAGCGTCAATTGGCTGTGTTTCAGCGTACATATTTTAATCTCCTTTTTACAAATCGTGATTTCCTTCTATATTACTTGCCTGCAAACGAAATCGGCAAACCCTGTGCGCGGTTTTTCATCGGCGCAAAACGGGGCGCTGACTGGCATAAACTTGCCTGAGATGCTAATTAAGTTGCGTATCAGATTTTATCAGGTACAGTGTGGGCGTTTCTGGTTCCGGGCGTAAAACAGGGTTTATTGATGAACCAGCAGATGCGAGTGTTAAGCTAAAAGATGTCGTTAATCAGCGGGTTGGAGTGACGCATTTACGGTAATATGCAGTCTGGCGTCGCAGGGTTGAAATGACTCAGCACCGCTGCAATATCATTATCGCGCTGCAAATGTCCCGATAAGCGCCGCCACTACATTCGGAAGTTTTCATTAGGTAAAGGTAAATATGGGTAAAGCTCTCGTAATAGTTGAGTCCCCGGCAAAGGCCAAAACAATCAATAAATATCTCGGTAATGACTACGTGGTTAAATCCAGCGTCGGTCATATACGCGATTTGCCGACCAGTGGTTCAACAGTTAAAAAGAGCGCTGACTCTACAACCAGTAAAACCCCCAAGAAAAAGGTTAAGAAGGACGAAAAAGCGGCATTAGTCAGCCGTATGGGCGTCGACCCTTATCATGGTTGGGAAGCCGATTATCAGATTTTGCCCGGTAAAGAGAAAGTGGTCGCCGAGCTGAAATCGTTAGCTGAAAATGCTGACCATATCTATCTCGCAACGGACCTTGACCGCGAAGGGGAAGCCATTGCCTGGCACCTGCGGGAAGTGATCGGTGGCGATGAATCACGCTACAGCCGCGTGGTATTTAACGAAATTACCAAAAATGCGATTCAACAGGCGTTCGAGAAACCGGGCGAGCTGAATATTGATCGGGTTAACGCTCAGCAGGCGCGTCGTTTTATGGACCGCGTGGTGGGTTATATGGTCTCGCCGCTGCTGTGGAAAAAGATTGCCCGTGGACTCTCCGCTGGCCGCGTACAGTCGGTTGCGGTGCGTCTGGTGGTGGAGCGTGAGCGCGAGATTAAAGCCTTTGTTCCGGAAGAGTACTGGGAACTGGATGCCGATCTGACCACGCCGAAAGGCAGCGATCTGCCGATGCAGGTCACCCATCAGGGTGATAAGCCGTTCCGTCCGGTTAACGGTGAGCAGACCCACGCCGCCGTCAGCCTGCTGGAAAAAGCGCGCTATGTGGTATCTGACCGCGAAGATAAGCCGACCAGCAGCAAGCCGGGCGCACCTTATATTACATCGACGCTGCAACAGGCGGCGAGCACCCGTCTGGGCTTCGGCGTAAAGAAAACCATGATGATGGCGCAGCGCCTGTATGAAGCGGGTCATATCACCTATATGCGTACTGACTCCACCAACCTGAGTCAGGATGCGGTGGCGATGGTGCGTGATTATGTGAAAGAGAGTTTCGGCGCGAAATATCTGCCGAAAGATGCGCTCACCTACGCCAGCAAAGATAATTCACAGGAAGCGCACGAAGCGATTCGTCCTTCTGATGTGAATGTGCAGGCCGAACAGCTGAAAGATATGGAAGCTGATGCGCAAAAACTCTATCAGCTGATCTGGCGCCAGTTTGTCGCCTGTCAGATGATGCCTGCGCAGTATGACTCCACCACGCTGACCGTAACCGCCGGTGATTTTAAACTGAAGGCGAAAGGCCGCACGCTGCGTTTCGATGGCTGGACTAAAGTAATGCCAGCACTGCGTAAGGGCGATGAAGATCGTACCCTGCCGCCAGTAAACGTTGGCGAAGAGCTCAGCCTGCAACAGCTGAAACCCAGTCAGCACTTTACCAAACCGCCTGCGCGTTTCAGCGAAGCCTCGCTGGTGCGTGAGCTGGAAAAACGCGGTATCGGCCGTCCATCGACCTATGCTTCGATTATCTCCACCATTCAGGATCGCGGTTATGTGCGCGTTGAAAGCCGCCGTTTCTACGCGGAAAAAATGGGTGAGATTGTTACTGACCGTTTAGAGTCTAACTTCCGTGAGCTGATGAATTACGACTTCACCGCGCATATGGAAAGCAGCCTCGACGAAGTGGCGAACAATCAGGCGCAGTGGAAAGGCGTACTGGATAAGTTCTTTGGTGAATTCAGTCAGCAGCTTGAACAGGCAGAAAAAGATCCTGAAGAGGGCGGCATGCAGCCAAACCAGATGGTGCTGACCACTATCGACTGCCCGACCTGTAGCCGCCAGATGGGGATCCGTACTGCCAGCACCGGCGTGTTCCTTGGCTGTTCCGGTTATGCTTTACCGCCGAAAGAGCGCTGTAAGCAGACCATCAACCTGATTCCGGAAAATGAAGTTCTCAATATTCTGGAAGGGGATGATGCGGAAACCAACGCCCTGCGTGCCCGCCATCGTTGCCAGAAGTGTGGCACCGCGATGGACAGCTATCTGATCGATAACCAGCGCAAGCTGCATGTGTGTGGTAACAACCCGGGCTGTGACGGTTATGAAATCGAGCAGGGTGAGTTCCGCATCAAAGGTTATGACGGTCCGATTGTTGAGTGTGAGAAATGTGGTTCTGAAATGCACCTGAAAATGGGACGTTTCGGTAAATACATGGCCTGCACCAATGACGACTGTAAAAACACCCGCAAGATCCTGCGCAATGGTGATGTTGCGCCACCGAAAGAAGATCCGGTGCCGTTACCAGAACTGCAGTGCGAGAAGTCGGACGCTTACTTTGTGTTGCGTGATGGCGCTGCCGGAGTGTTCCTTGCGGCGAATACCTTCCCGAAATCTCGTGAAACCCGTGCGCCACTGGTGGCTGAGCTGAAACGCTTTAAAGACCGTCTGCCGGAGAAACTGCGCTATCTGGCCGATGCGCCGGAAGCCGATGACGAAGGCAATGCCACCGTAGTACGCTTTAGTCGCAAAACTAAACAGCAGTACGTCAGTTCAGAGAAAGAGGGCAAAGCCACCGGCTGGTCCGCGTTCTTTGTTGATGGCAAATGGCAGGTGACTAAGAAGAAGTAATTGATACGGGCGGCGTTATCGCCGCCCGTGCCAGTGGCACCCACCCCCCCTTATAGCGAAAAGCTATACATATTTAAGAAAAATGATATAGTTGTTATAGATACAGACTTACCCCCACTCTTAGTGCATTTAAACGTCAACCTCAGCGATCTCCTCCGCGTAAACACACACTGCTGCGGTCTTCGCAGGTATTCGGCGTGTTGCTTAACCCTGGATGGAATCGAACAATGAAATTGCAGCAGCTGCGTTATATCGTTGAAGTGGTTAACCACAATCTGAATGTCTCTTCAACCGCTGAAGGGCTTTACACCTCCCAGCCTGGCATCAGTAAGCAGGTGAGAATGCTGGAGGATGAGCTGGGCATCCAGATTTTTGCCCGTAGCGGTAAACACCTGACGCAGGTAACGCCTGCCGGTGAGGAGATTATCCGCATCGCGCGTGAAGTGCTGTCCAAGGTTGATGCGATCAAAGCGGTTGCCGGTGAGCATACCTGGCCAGATAAAGGTTCGCTGTATGTCGCGACCACCCATACGCAGGCACGTTACGCACTACCCGGCGTGATTAAAGGTTTTATTGAGCGCTACCCACGGGTGTCACTGCATATGCATCAGGGATCGCCAACACAGATTGCGGAAGCGGTATCCAAAGGTAATGCTGACTTTGCCATCGCCACTGAAGCGCTGCATTTATACGACGATTTAATTATGCTGCCGTGTTACCACTGGAACCGCGCTATCGTGGTGACCCCCGATCATCCATTAGCGGGTAAAACGAAAGTTTCAATCGAGGAACTTGCAGAATACCCATTAGTGACCTACACCTTCGGTTTTACCGGCCGCTCTGAACTGGACACCGCCTTTAACCGCGCGGGTTTGACGCCACGTATCGTGTTTACCGCCACGGATGCAGATGTGATTAAAACCTATGTCCGTTTAGGACTGGGCGTCGGGGTGATTGCCAGCATGGCGGTTGATCCGGTCTCCGATCCGGACCTGGTGCGTATTGAAGCGACCGATATATTTACCTACAGCACCACCAAAATAGGCTTCCGTCGCAGCACCTTTTTACGCAGCTATATGTATGATTTTATTCAGCGCTTTGCGCCACACCTGACGCGTGACGTGGTGGATACGGCGGTTGCGCTGCGCTCCAATGAAGATATTGAAGCGATGTTTAAGGACATCAAACTGCCGGCGAAATAGCCGCTGCGTTTGTTCAATCCGTCGAACTGGCCGCAAAGCGGCCTTTTTTTATAACCATTGGTACGACTTTGTGCTGGTAAGATAAACACCAGTTACTATTTTTCTGTAAATGAAACATGTATCACATGTTTTCCTATTGTTTCTTTCTAAATGCGAAACAGTACACACTTTTCAATGGCAGTCTTTGCGCGCTGCCAGGATAATTCCCATACTCCAGTTATCAAGAGAATACAGAGCCATATCAGGAAAGGAGGTAAGTTAAAGACTCCATTAAAATATGGAACTAATCTCGAATTATCCGGAAAATATTTGAGTTAAAGTTATATTTTTATTTTGTCAGTAACTTTAATTTCGCTTATCGGCCGGTTTAGTTTTGATAAATAGTGTTAATCGATGGGCGCAGTAAAAATAGCTGGATTTTGAGAAACAAACTGTTTAGGATTCGTCCTAAATCTTGATTGGTGTTAACAATCGTTTCTAATGAGAGTGATTATCAAAAACTATGGCTACTAGATTAACTGTACAGCCCGTGATTCGGGAGAAAGCGACCAGACATGAACGTCGTAGTTATACTCGCCGTCTTGCATGGTTGACGGTATTTGCTGCATCAGCGCTGTTTTGGGTTGTTGTTGCATGGATGATTTGGAGCTAGTGAGGGTTGAATCATGTTTGAACAGGCACTGATACGTAAGCCTCAACAAGTACGTGATATGAAATCCGGTTATTGCAAAAGCAATCATAAAGCCGATGAAGACGTCTGCATCCCGGACTCCTGGAGTCTGAGCAACTTGCAACGCAGCTTTATCGAATCAATGATCGACGATAAAAAAAGTAAATAGCAGCAATTATCAGCATCACCCCGCGTGGCTGACATAACAATTCAAATAGATTTACCCAATTCAGAGCCTTGCTTTCGGCTCGGGCTGCTTACAGCCCTTTGCACTAAAACGGTGAAATCAGATTTGCCTGGCGCAATTTGATTTATGTTGTACACCCGATTGACCGGACACCGGTCTTAGCGAGTTAATAATGAATATTGCACCTATTTCCTGGTTTACTACTTTCGCGTTTTCTCTGGCTATTTGGGCTAGCGTCGCGTGGGTAATAATGCAATAAAATTGCATTAAATGTTAAAGATGCGCCTCAATGATTAATTTCATTGGGGCGTTTTAGTTTTAACGAATGTTACTTCTGTTGTCATTTCGTGTTGTTATCAAAACGTTAACGCCTGTTTATACTATCTTTAAGACTAACCCTGTAATCACTCGGGTTTTTGTTGCCAGATAATTATAAGGAGGAGTTATGTCGTTAACCCTACGCGAAACCAGCCAGGACACACTGGACGTTGATGGCCAGCGCTATCATTTTTTTAGTCTCCCACGCGCCGCGCAACAGCTTGGTGATCTCTCCCGCTTACCTAAATCACTGAAAGTGCTGCTGGAAAACCTGCTGCGCTGGCAGGATGGCGATTCCGTTACCAGTGAAGATATTCAGGCGCTGGTGGGCTGGCTGCAAGATGCCCATGCCGACCGCGAAATTGCCTATCGTCCGGCGCGCGTGCTGATGCAGGATTTTACCGGCGTGCCAGCGGTTGTTGATCTGGCGGCGATGCGTGAAGCGGTCAAACGCCTCGGCGGCAATGTAGCGAAAGTGAATCCGCTGTCGCCAGTTGATCTGGTCATTGACCACTCGGTCACCGTTGACCGTTTTGGCGATGATAATGCCTTTGAAGAGAACGTACGGCTGGAGATGGAACGTAACCATGAACGCTACGTTTTTCTGCGCTGGGGGCAAAAAGCGTTCAATAAATTCAGCGTAGTGCCGCCTGGCACCGGTATTTGCCATCAGGTAAACCTTGAGTATCTGGGTAAAGCTATCTGGCATGAACAACTCGATGGCAAAGAGGTCGCGTATCCCGACACCCTCGTCGGCACCGACTCCCATACCACCATGATCAATGCGCTGGGCGTACTGGGCTGGGGTGTGGGCGGCATTGAGGCGGAAGCCGCGATGCTTGGACAACCGGTATCGATGCTGATCCCCGATGTGGTCGGCTTTAAGCTTACCGGCAAACTTCAGCCCGGCATTACCGCCACTGACCTGGTACTGACCGTCACCCAGATGCTGCGTAAACACGGCGTGGTGGGTAAATTTGTCGAATTTTATGGTGATGGTCTTGACGATCTGCCGCTGGCGGATCGCGCAACCATCGCCAATATGGCGCCGGAATATGGCGCCACCTGCGGTTTCTTCCCGATTGATGACATTACCCTTAGCTATATGAAGCTTACCGGACGCAGCACCGGGCAGGTGGCGCTGGTTGAAGCCTATGCTAAGCATCAGGGCATGTGGCGCAATCATGGCGATGAGCCGGTATTTACCAGTTCGCTGGCGCTGGATATGGCGACGGTTGAGGCGAGTCTCGCCGGCCCCAAACGCCCGCAGGATCGCGTATCACTGGGCGATGTGCCGCGCGCCTTTCAGCAGAGCAATCAGCTGGAAGTCAATCAGGCGCTGAAGCCGCATACCGCAGTCAGTTACAGTGATAACGGCCAGCAGCATCAGCTGAAAGATGGCGCGGTGGTCATCGCCGCAATCACCTCCTGTACCAATACTTCCAATCCCAGCGTGTTAATGGCGGCGGGTCTGCTGGCGAAAAAAGCGCTGGAACGGGGACTGGACCGTAAACCCTGGGTCAAAGCCTCGCTGGCGCCAGGTTCGAAAGTGGTTTCCGATTATCTGGCGGTGGCGCGGCTGACACCTTATCTCGATAAGCTGGGATTTAACCTTGTGGGTTACGGTTGTACCACCTGTATTGGTAACTCCGGTCCGCTGCCGGACGCCATTGAACGGGCGATTAAGCAGGGCGATCTGACGGTTGGCGCGGTACTTTCCGGCAACCGTAATTTTGAAGGGCGCATTCATCCTTATGTGAAAACCAACTGGCTGGCCTCGCCGCCGCTGGTGGTGGCCTATGCGCTGGCCGGAAATATGAATATTAATCTGCAGAGCGAGCCGCTGGGTGAAGATCTCACCGGTAAGCCGGTATATCTGAAAGATATCTGGCCATCCCCGGAAGAGATTGCCGAAGCGGTGCAGCAGGTATCGACCGATATGTTCCGCAAGGAGTATGCGGAAGTGTTTGAAGGCACCCCGGAGTGGCAGCAGATTCAGGTCAGTGAAGCCGCCACCTATGACTGGGATGAAGATTCCACCTATATCCGTCTCTCTCCATTCTTTGACGATATGGGTAAACAGCCTGAAGCGGTGAAAGATATTAAAGGCGCGCGCATTCTGGCGATGCTCGGCGATTCGGTCACCACTGACCATATTTCGCCGGCAGGGAGCATTAAAGCGGAGAGTCCGGCAGGACGCTATCTGCTGAAACATGGTGTTGAGCGTGGCGATTTTAACTCCTACGGTTCACGACGCGGCAACCACGAAGTGATGATGCGCGGCACCTTTGCCAATATTCGTATCCGCAATGAAATGGTGCCGGGGGTTGAAGGTGGTGTGACCCGGCATGTGCCGGGCGATGAGCCGCTGGATATCTATGATGCCGCGATGCAGTATCAGCAGGAAGGCGTGCCGCTGGCGGTGATTGCCGGTAAAGAGTATGGTTCCGGTTCCAGCCGCGACTGGGCGGCGAAAGGGCCGCGCCTGCTGGGCGTACGTGTGGTGATCGCCGAATCTTTCGAGCGTATTCACCGTTCTAACCTGATTGGCATGGGGATTTTGCCGCTGGAGTTCCCGCAAGGTATGACGCGTAAAACGCTGAACCTGACCGGTGATGAGCAAATTGATGTGGAAAATCTGACGCAGTTACAGGCGGGGGGCTCAGTGGTCGTGAGGCTGACGCGGGCCGATGGCAGCCAGCAACTGATTGATACCCGTTGTCGTATTGATACCGGTAATGAGCTGACCTATTACCGCAACGACGGCATTCTGCACTATGTGATTCGCAATATGTTGCGCGATTAGGCAACAGAGCCGGGCAGTTATTGCCCGGCTAAATAGCTTACTCTTTCGGCAATAAATGGCCCATTTTAGCCGCTTTCGTATCGAGATAATGGGCATTTTTCGGATTACGTCCGACAATCAGCGGTACACGCTCAACAATATTAATCCCGGCTTCACTCAGGATCTCCACTTTACGTGGATTATTGGTCAGCAGGCGCACTTCATTAACGCCAAGCAATTTGAACATATCAGCGCACAGGGTAAAGTCACGTTCATCTGCGGCAAAGCCGAGCTGGTGATTGGCCTCAACGGTATCGTAGCCTTTATCCTGCAACGCATAAGCGCGAATTTTATTCAGCAGGCCGATATTACGACCTTCCTGGCGATGATAGAGCAGAATACCTCGTCCGGTTTCGGCAATCGTATTTAACGCGGCTTCGAGCTGAAAACCGCAATCGCAACGTAAACTGAACAGGGCGTCCCCGGTCAGACACTCGGAGTGAACGCGCGCCAGTACTGGATCGTTATTAGCAATATCGCCATAAACCAGAGCAAGATGGTCATGCCCGGTTGCCAATTCTTCAAAACCTACCATCAGGAAATCTCCCCATGGCGTTGGCAGTTTGGCTTCTGCCACCCGTTTAAGCTGCATGTGACTCTCCGCAAACATCGTATCAGACCCGTCTGTCACGTTCGGGCCCTGGCAAAATGATTCATGAAAACCCGACTATTTTGCCATAATTGTCACGCTCATTCTCAGAATTGCGCTAATTTAAATGCACAAAGGCACGATAAGCAACCTGATAGTTAGCTTATTAATTTTAAGCAAGAAGTTATGCCGGAACCGTCTTCTTCACAAGGATGCATCATGTTAGATATTGCTAAGCGTACTGCCTTCGGTGCGCTGTTGTTATTACTTATGCCGCTGGGTGTCTGGATTTCCGGCTGGCAGTGGCAGCCTGGTTCAGCAGGCTTTGGCCTGCGCGTGCTGTTCTGGATGACCGAAACGGTGACCAGCCCGTGGGGAGTGGTCACCAGTATTATTCTGTGTGGCTGGTTTCTATGGTGCCTGCGTTTTCGCCTTAAACCGGCCATCTTTCTGTTAGTGATTATGGTCGCCGCCATCCTTGCCGGCCAGTACACCAAATCATTTATTAAAGACCGTGTGCAGGAGCCGCGTCCCTATGTGTTGTGGCTGGAAAAGAGCCATGGCGTCAATGAAAACGCCTTTTATGAGCTGAAACGCAAGGCGCGCGGCAAAATGGTGACTCAGCTGCTGGAAGATGACAGACAGCTGCCAGTATGGCTGAAGAAACACTGGGCGTTTGAAACGGGCTTTGCCTTTCCTTCCGGCCATACTATGTTTGCCGCCAGCTGGGCGCTACTCGGCGTCGGTCTGTTGTGGCCACGGCGTCATGTAAAAACCGTGGTGCTGCTACTGTTATGGGCGAGTGGAGTAATGGGCAGCCGGATGCTGTTGGGAATGCACTGGCCGCGGGATCTGGTGGTCGCCACCCTGATTAGCTGGTTACTGGTGACGCTGGCCACCTGGCTGGCGCAACGGGTTTGCGGACCGCTCACCGTGCCGCCGCAGGAGCAGCAGGAGATACGTCAGCGCGAGGATGAATAGCCACGATTGTAAATGGGGTATTGCGCCCCCATAACAGTTAAATGAAGTGGGGACTGAAGGCGCAATCCTCGCCGCCAGGATCGCTAAAGCCATTTTACATGCAGCATCCGGGCGAGATTTTTGGCATAATTCTTTGGTTAACACCAAATTACGGGATGAAATGTGAAATATTTGCTGATTTTTTTACTGGTTTTGGTGGTTTTCGTCATCTCGGTGACGTTAGGTGCGCACAACGACCAGGTGGTTCCTTTTAATTTCCTGCTGGCTGCCGGTGAGTATCGGATTTCGACCCTGCTGGCCACGCTTTTTGCCGTTGGTTTTTTACTGGGCTGGGCGATTTGCGGCCTGTTCTGGCTGCGTGTCCGCGTTGCTCTGGCTAATTCGCAACGCAAGCTTAAACGTCTTCAGCAGCAGCTGGGCGAGGCAGAAGCACCCGTGACAACGTCACGTGTCCCTGCCGTCAAGGAATAACCCCTTATGTTGGAATTGCTGTTTCTGTTATTGCCTGTTGCTGCCGCTTACGGCTGGTATATGGGGCGCCGCAGTGCGCAACAGGATAAGCAACAGGAAGCAAGCCGTCTGTCACGTGACTATGTTGCTGGCGTTAACTTCCTGCTGTCCAATCAGCAGGATAAAGCGGTCGATCTGTTCCTTGATATGTTGAAAGAGGACAGCGGGACGGTGGAAGCTCACCTGACTCTCGGCAACTTGTTTCGTTCACGGGGGGAGGTCGATCGCGCCATCCGCATTCATCAGTCATTAATGGAGAGTGCCTCGCTCACCTATGATCAGCGCTTGCTGGCGGTGCAGCAGCTTGGTCGCGACTATATGGCCGCCGGGATGTATGACCGTGCCGAAGATATGTTTGCCCAGCTGATTGATGAAACTGATTTCCGCATTGGCGCGTTGCAGCAGTTGTTGCTGATCCATCAGGCCACCAGCGACTGGCAAAAAGCGATTGATGTTGCCGAACGGCTGGTAAAGCTGGGCAAAGATCGTCAGAAAATGGAGATCGCCCACTTCTATTGTGAACTGGCGCTACAGGCGATGGGCAGCGACGATCTCGATCGCGCGATGAACCTGCTGAAAAAAGCCGAGGCGGCCGATCGTCAGAGTGCGCGCGTGTCAATTATGATGGGACGTATTCTGATGGCGCAGGGTGAAGACGCCAAAGCGCTGAACCATCTGCAACGAGTTATTGAACAGGATAAAGAGCTGGTCAGTGAAACGCTGGAGATGCTGGAAACCTGTTTTCAGCGTCTTAATCAACCGCAGGCCTGGGCCGATTATCTGCGCCGCTGCGTGGAAGAGAATACCGGTGCGCTGGCTGAACTCTATTTGTCCGATATCCTCGAACAGCATGAGGGGGCGGAAGTGGCGCAGTTATATATTAACCGCCAGTTGCAGCGTCATCCCACCATGCGTGTGTTCCACCGTCTGATGGATTTCCACCTGCATGAAGCGGAAGATGGCAGGGCGAAAGATAGCCTGATGGTGCTGCGCGATATGGTTGGCGAGCAGATTCGCACCAAGCCGCGCTATCGCTGCCATAAATGCGGCTTTACCGCTCATGCGCTTTACTGGCACTGTCCATCCTGCCGGGCCTGGTCTTCAGTGAAACCGATTCGTGGTCTTGATGGCCAGTAACAGAAATTCCCGGGAACGGGAGTTTTTTTGCGCCGACTTTAGTTACAACATACTATAACTATTACTACTTAGCGGGCAGCTTAAACCTCGCGATGCCAGCGTCTGGCAGGGGTGGCCAGGGTTTAAATTAATATCGGCTTTGCGCTGGTGCCTGACGGAGAGCGCATGTAGAATGCTTGCCGTTTGCCTGTCGCGCCGTGCCGGTGCTCCACAGTTCACTGTCAGAGGGATTACTCATGTCACCATCTCACACTGTTACCGGGTCGCCGATTCTGGTGGCGCTGGATTATGCCGATCGCCAGCGCGCCATGGCGTTTGTCGACCGCCTGGACCCGGCCTCCTGCCGCCTGAAAGTGGGCAAAGAGATGTTTACGCTGTTTGGTCCACAGCTGGTGCGTGATTTACAGCAGCGCGGTTTTGACATCTTCCTCGACCTGAAATTCCACGATATCCCGAATACTACCGCTCATGCCGTCGCCGCCGCCGCTGAACTTGGCGTCTGGATGGTGAATGTTCATGCCAGCGGCGGGGCGCGGATGATGAATGCCGCGCGTGAAGCTTTACTGCCGTTTGGTAAAGACGCTCCATTACTGATTGCGGTTACCGTGCTGACCAGTATGGATGCAGATGATTTGCGCGATATCGGTATCGACCTCTCTCCGGCGGATCATGCCGAACGCCTGGCGCGTCTGGCGCGCGACTGTGGCCTTGATGGGGTAGTCTGCTCGGCGCAGGAAGCGGTCAGATTTAAAAACGCATTTGGCGCAGATTTTAAACTGGTCACGCCGGGCATCCGTCCGGCTGGCAGTGCCGCCGACGATCAGCGCCGGATTATGACGCCGCAGCAGGCGCAGCAGGCCGGAGTGGACTATATGGTGATTGGCCGTCCGCTGACCCAGTCTGACGATCCGGCGCAGAAGCTACAGACCATTCTTGCTGAGCTGCAGGGGGCATAATGAATGACAATAACAGCCGCTTAGTCTATTCGACAGACAGCGGGCGTATTGAGCAGCCGCAGGAAAAAGTGGCTCGCCCCAAAGGCGACGGTATAGTGCGCATTCAGCGCCAGACCAGCGGACGAAAGGGCAAAGGCGTGTGCCTGATTAGCGGGATTGACCTTGATGATGACGCGCTGGCAAAACTGGCGGCAGAGCTGAAGAAAAAATGCAGCTGTGGCGGCGCGGTCAAAGAGGGCATCATTGAGATTCAGGGCGATAAACGTGACTTACTGAAAAGCCTGCTGGAAGCCAGAGGGATGAAGGTTAAGCTGGCTGGCGGTTAGCCGTGAAAAGGCCGCGATATCGCGGCCTTGAAGGTAGATGCGCTGCGTAAAGCCAGAGCTTTTTCTTATGATGAGGATCTGGTTAGGGTTATTTACCGACCTGATGACCGATAATACCACCCACCGCAGCGCCACCGATGGTACCTAAACCGCTACCGTTGGTCAGGATTGAACCACCGATAGCACCGGCACCGGCGCCAATTGCTGTATTACGATCACGCTTTGACCAGTTGGAACAGGCGCTCAACGAGAGAACCAGAGTAGCGGCCAGTACAGCAGCAGTGATGCGTTTGGCGTTAATTGACATAATGACTTCTCCTTAATTGTTACTCACAGAGGCAACCCTTTCAGTATAGTTGGCGTTCTCTGTATTCAGGTCCGCTGGCTGCATATTTCGAACGATCAAGTTCCCTGTCCTTGCTATCAAAACTGAAAAAAATCTCAATAACTGGCGGTCTTATTTTGCAGCGACAGCAAGCAACGATACCCAGGGGAAAAATGTTAGCAGGGTAACTATCACCCTATGGGCTATTGCATATGAATAGTTTAGCCATAAGCGATACCTCTGACAGGGTAAAAATTCTCAATTCACTGCAGAAAATGGCGCTGACAGCCACTTTCTCCCTTTAATACAGCCATCCGCTCCATAGCCAGTAACGCACAGCCCCACCAGAATAAAGCTAATGTGGTCAATGGAGAGTTTTGTGATGCTGGAACAACTGAAACAACAGGTGCTGGAAGCCAATCTGGCGCTGCCACGTTACGGGCTGGTGACTTTTACCTGGGGTAACGTCAGCGCAATCGATCGCAGCAGCGGTCTGCTGGTGATCAAGCCTTCCGGTGTCAGCTACGAGGCCATGACGGCAGATGATATGGTGGTGGTGGCGCTGCAGAGCGGCGAAGTGGTCGAAGGCAGCAAACGCCCCTCATCTGATACCGATACGCATCGCGCGCTCTACCTTGCCTGGCCGGAAATTGGTGGCATTGTGCATACCCATTCCCGCCATGCCACCATCTGGGCGCAGGCCGGTCGGGATATTCCGGCATGGGGCACCACGCATGCTGATGATTTCTATGGCGATATCCCCTGTACGCGTAAAATGCATAACAGTGAAATCATCGATCGTTATGAATGGGAAACCGGACAGGTGATTATCGAGACACTGCGTGAACGCCAGCTTTCGCCGCTGGAAGTACCGGCGGTACTGGTCAACTCTCATGGCCCTTTTGCCTGGGGCGCAAACGCCAGTGATGCGGTGCACAGCGCGGTGGTACTTGAAGAAGTGGCCTATATGGGCATCTTCAGTCTGCAACTGACCCCCGAGCTGCCACCGATGCAGCAGGCGTTGTTAGATAAACATTACCTGCGTAAGCATGGCGCTAATGCCTGGTACGGACAGAAATAAACGGCCATATCATGCTAAAGGGCAGCCATCAGGCTGCCCTTTTTTGTCGTGGTCAACCCGAGTGATGATGCATTTTACCCCTGTCAGATCAATAAAATGAAATTCTCTTCCTTTAAATATGAAACGATGTTTCATAAATATCGATGAGATCACTTTTCTGCCTTTTTTTTCACGCTATGTTGCTGTCACCGGCCCACTGGGCAGATGCAAATAATCTTTTTTCCTTCTCATTGCAGGTGAAAAAACAACATGCAAATTAAAAGAGCAATAGACAAAATCCCCGGCGGAATGATGCTGATTCCGCTATTTATTGGCGCTGTCTGCCATACGTTCGCGCCAGATTCCGGGAAATACTTTGGGTCATTCACCAATGGGCTGATGACCGGCACTGTGCCGATCCTCGCGGTGTGGTTTTTCTGTATGGGGGCGTCGATTAAGCTCAGCGCCACCGGCACCGTATTGCGTAAGTCCGGCACGCTGGTATTAACGAAAATTGCGGTGGCGTGGGTGGTAGCGGCCATTGCTTCGCACCTGATCCCGGAAAACGGCTTTGAAGTGGGTATGCTGGCCGGACTTTCTACGCTGGCGCTGGTGGCCGCCATGGATATGACCAATGGCGGTCTGTATGCCTCAATTATGCAGCAGTATGGCAGCAAAGAAGAGGCGGGCGCCTTTGTACTGATGTCATTAGAGTCCGGCCCGCTGATGACCATGGTGATCCTTGGCACGGCGGGCATTGCCTCTTTTGAACCGCACGTATTTGTCGGTGCGGTGCTGCCATTCCTGGTCGGCTTTGCGTTAGGCAATCTCGATCCGGAACTGCGCGAATTCTTCAGTAAAGCGGTGCATACGCTGATTCCTTTCTTTGCTTTTGCGCTGGGCAACACCATCAATCTGGCGGTGATCGCTCAGACCGGATTGCTGGGTGTGGCGCTGGGCATTGCGGTAATTATTGTTACCGGCATTCCGCTGATTCTGGCCGATCGCCTGATTGGCGGTGGCGATGGTACTGCCGGTATCGCCGCATCCAGTTCCGCTGGCGCAGCGGTGGCCACGCCGGTACTGATTGCCGAAATGGTGCCGCAGTTTAAGCCGGTCGCGCCTGCCGCTACCGCACTGGTGGCCACATCGGTGATTGTCACCTCCGTGCTGGTGCCAATTCTCACGGCGATGTATTCGAAACGGGTGAAAACCGCGAAAGCCTCCTCCAGTCAGCATGCCGCAATTAAATAGTCGTATTTAACGCTTTTCCGACCTGCGGGTCGGAAAAGCAACATCCTGCCGGAATAATCTGTTGAGAATATCAGTGCCTGGAAGAACCGTTATTTCCGACTATCTTTATTACTGCACAACGGAGCTTTGTGCAGAAAGGATATCAATAATCTTCAGGGACGATGACATTGAACGAAATCAATCAACAGCCAGATCACACCGCTTTCTATGCTTCGGCAGCAGCACCGGAAATGACCCCGGCCAGCAGTAACTCCCATCCCGGATTATTAAAACGCGTGGTTAATACCGCCTGCCAGCTTTTTGCGGCGCCGATCCCCGACCAGGAGCAGGCCTGGCGGCAGGCTTGCGAACTCTCGTTTACTCAGTGTCAGACCGCCGGAGAATTTGTCCGCTCGCTGCGTCAGCGGCTGGGTGACGCCAGTGCCCGGCATTTAATGCAGCCTGGCGCACAGCATCCGGTACAACCTGGGCACTGGTTGCCAGCGATGATTGAGCCGGTGCTGAACGGCGAGCAGCTGCGGCAGCTGGCCAGTTATGCGCTAAATCTTCCACAGCTGAATCTTGCATGGATCGAACGCAACCGATCGGAACTGTATAACCTGTTGGTTGATGAAATCTGCCAGGCGAGAGCGAAACGACAGACAGACATCAGCGCTGTGCTGTTGCCACAATTATTGCGCTTGCCCGCTGTGCTCAATTCTCTCACTCGCCTGCACCCATTGCTGCCGGTGGCGCTGTGGGCCACGCAATTGTTGTGGCAAATCCAGCAGCAGGGCGTACTCAATGCGCTGAGCAGTGAACTGAAAATACAGCTTCATCACTGGCTGATGCGGCTGGATGGCGCTCAGCCAGCAACCGAATTCTCACGCAGCGCGCTAAGTGATAAACAGCTATGGGGCATGGTGAATAGCTGGCTGGAAAAATCTCTGCCGCTGAGCGGCAAAAAAACCGAATCTGTCGCGCCGCAGCCTGAGACTGCTTCTTTGTTAGCGGTGATGGCTGCGCATCAATGGCAGGTGAATAGCGCAATAAATATGGCGGCGCAGCAAAATCACGCGTTGCTGGTGCAGATTGAACATTGCTATGAGCTGCTGAAACCAGAGACGTGGCCAGTCAATATTGCGGTGGGTTGCGCCGCTCAGCTCGGCACGCCGTCGCTGAACACCACTGGCGGGCAGGGGGCGCAGCTGTCACGTTCACTGGTGCTGGGAGAACGCGGAGAGATGTACACGCGTTTGCAACTGGAGAGTGGAGACACACCGATGATATTGCAGGGGGTAACCCTCCCGGCGCAGGTGCGTCCGCTGGCGTTGCAGTTATTAGCCGGTCCAGACGACATGGTAACCATGCTGGCAACGGATGCTGTCGCACGTGGTGACGATGAACTGGCGGCGCTGGTGATCAAAGGAGGGCAGCAACAGCTGGCGCAAACCGAACCTGTGACGGCAAAATTGCAGGCCGTGACCAATATTTTGCCGCCAGCAGTATCGGGATGGGGCCATCAGCTCACCTCCACGCTCTCAGTTTTGGCGACATGGCTGTTAACGCCCGGCAACACCGGTAGTGCATCGGCATGGCCACTGCCCGGACTGTCAGCAACAGAATTAAACGCCACGTCCTCCCTGTGGCCAGCTGAAGTCGCGAATAGCAGTACCGAACAGATCAACGTTGACGACTTTATGGCATCGCTGCGCTTTAAGTATCCTGAACAGATTGAACGCTATCCGAATGTCATCATTTCACAAGTACACCGGCGACCCATCCGTGAGGTGCTGGACAGGGAGGTGCCGCTGGAGCAGGCACTACAGTTAATAGATGAAGCCGAACTGGATAATCCGCAACTGCTACTTAATTTTCATCCGGGCTGGAGTAAACACTTAGCGGATGATGTTCATCATCATCTGAGTGGTAATGCCTGGCCAGCCTATAATGCTTCAGCGCCAATGGAGTGGAACACCCCGCAAAATCAATGGGCTGCATGGCAGTTAGGCGTGGGGCTGGGGCGCTTAAGCATGGAAAAAATGGCCGAAATTACCCAGCGGCTGAAATCGCCAGTCTGGGATGCCCGGACCTGGATCAGCAATAAAATTAGCACGATTGTCACCCTGTATGGCGCGGATCCGAACCAGCTGAAAGCTGACACGAAAGTCAAAATTTATCTGCGTATGCCATCGACCCTTAGCCGACAGCATATCCCGATCAATGCCACTTATGATGGTACGCTGCAACCGCTGTTAAACGAGGAGGGGGGCGACTGGACGTTGCAGGATATTTTTACCGATGCTTATAAGCGTGGCCCGGTGCGCCCCGAAAGTATGCTGATTGAATTTCCAGCTGGCGTCGATGACGCGCTGAAAAAAGAGATACTGGATATCAATTTGCAGTCCATGTTTATGCAGGAACTACAGCAGACGTTTGCCGATAATGACATCAGAAAAGGCATGCTGAGTTTATATGAGACTCTGTTTAATAATGCCCTCGAACATGTCTGGCAGCAGCAGAGAGCGAATAAAATCCCTTTTACCGCTGCTGCGATCCATGACGCCATCAAAAAGGGTGAGTTTTATCAGCTAAGCTGGTTTGGTTATCCCTTACATAATATGGTGTATATCGGGGTTGAAAAAAACGGCAGCGATAACGGAATTATTATCTCATTATGGGATAACCGCATCTTCCCGGTGAAAATTGATCGATTATCTGCAATTTCGTTTTATGACAAGAAACAAGCGCAGGCGCTACTGGCGCTACTGGAGAAAAGTCTGCCCATCGCGGGCAGGGAAAAGGCGCATAATAAATCAGGCATCTACGACAACACTATCATTATTAATACATCCGGTCGTTATCAGGTAGAGTTTCATGGCAAAGCGTTTATCAGAAAAACATGGTTAGAAGCCAGTGAAGATAAATGCATTCTCAAACTGCTAAAAACGTCATGGCTGGAGAAAGATCTGCTGCTTAATTTAGCCGCAGGATTAAAAAAGGATATGAATTTTCTTGTCTTAACCGATCAAGAGCATCGCATCAATACCTTAATTGAAACTTTCGATACAATTGGCATGTTAATCAGTTTCTTCTCGATTCCGGTAGCAATTACCTCGGCCAGCGGTGGGGTTGGCACCGCGTCGAAATTGCTGGCGGAAATCTCCAGCTGGCGCAGTAGCGCGGTGTTAAATACGGCGTTTACGATTTTTCCCCGCCTGTTTCAGTGGCGTATTGCTGACCGACCACAGGAACAGCATAAAGCGCTGATGCAGGCTTTACTCAGCATCGCAGCTGAAGGGGTAAGTTACCTGCTTAACCAGCACGGTGCGAGGATGATTATGGGTATGGTGCATCAGGGAAAAAAGGCGGTCTCGATTCCCTATCATCAGCTGCCAGGCAGTTTCACCATTAAAATCGAAGATTACGCGAAGCGTTTTTTCGCCGCATATAAAAATATTTTAATGCGCACGATTGATTTTCCAGAGGTGACACCTGCGGTAGGCGATGCTTATGAACTGCCCTTTATCGATAGCAAAGCACCAGCTCCGGTGGAGCTGATCAAAGATGAGATTGAAAAGTTCCCGGACTATTTAAAATCGCAGATCACAGAAAACAAAGAACTGGTTTCACTCTTCAGCAACCGGGACAAAATCCTGGAACATCTGCGTAATTACTTTACCAGCAAGGGGCGTCGTACGGAAATTGGCACACTGTTAAGCTGGGGTAATTACCTTGACAAGAAACCCAGTGCACACAATTTTATCCGTATCATATCGCCGGACCCGGATATCGATTCGGTTTATACGGCAACCGAAAATATATGTCTGGATTCGCATGCCACACCGGAGCGGATTGAACATGTGATTACCAATGAAGAAACATGGCTGAATTCATTGCAAATAGCGCCTCGCTTTCACAATAAAGCCGTCGGCATAAAATGGTTTGATAATATGGAGCAGGCGAAAAACTGGTATCACTCATTTATTGGCGGCCGCGGTGGCAGCATTAAAATGCTCAGACGCAGTCTGCGGGTTCGCCCTGCCTGGTATCACCGGGCGATTACCGCAGATGTATTAAAAGATCTCGACCGCCGCCAGTCAAAAGTATTGCAAGATATCTATGCCTTACAAACCGAAGAATCTCTTGAGGATGTAAAGATCCTTAAACTGGACAGCTTAAGCCTTAACCTCAGTTATCTTTATACTACGGGTTCCATCGCCGGAGTGGATCTGCTCGCAGAAGAGTTCGATCTGCTGGTGCGACAAAATATCAGCAGGGTCGCGACCCCTTTTCCGGACAGTAATATCAGGATGGTTGCCACTGAACTCATGGGGGTGAGCAGTGACGATAAAGGCAATGTCACCGTAACCAATTATGCCGCGCCGCGTGATGTGCTGCTAAATGATCGGGTACAAAGCTGGTTGCCAGACAATATCACCGCCGCCGTCAGGCAATCTGTCAGCAGTATTCTCTATAATCCGGCAATAGATCAGCAGCTGCTGCGACAAAAGCGCCATGCGAACAATACGCTGATACAAAAACGCATTGAACGGCTGGATCAAAACAGGCGATGGCTGAATCAAAGCAGCGAAGGCGCACGCGTGCCGCTGCTGCTGGGAATTGATATCCGTAAGCTTGGCGATAACGCCAGCGGGACAGACAACCTGTTGCCCGCGACTTTCCCGGCTGATGCTATCGCCATGGTCATCACCCCGGCCAGCCAGAACGACACGGTGACGGATATTATGCAATCAATCCGCGCCAGGCCGCTGGTGGTAACGCCGCTGTTAATTCAGAACAAACCGGAGTGGCGAAAAACCCTCGACCTGGCCTATCAGTACGCGTTATTTCCTGCGCAGGCCAATGCGCGCCTGTCATTAAATAATGATACGGAGAAATTCTGGTTACCGATTATTGAGCTGCAACTGACTCATGAGCTGATTAACTTTTCCGCCGCGCAGCAGTTAAGGGACGAAACCCGCAGCGATAATTATCACTGTTTTATTGGTGAGGGGGCATCACGTATTGAGGATGCGGCGCAACTGAAGCGTATGCAGCCAGGCGCGCGATTGATACTGCTGGACCAGACTGCCGGGCCGGGCAAACCGCCAATGTCACATGCATTGATGCAGCTGGAAGAGGGGCAGGCGATTGGCGCGAATAATCAGCTAATCGGTGGCGGAAAAGGCTGGGAGATTGTCTGGCTGGAAACCGCGAACTGGGTCAATGACGAAACTTATGGTTTTGTACTCGCTTACGATCATCATCTATACAGCCTGCATATACAGACTTCGCCACATATACCGCCGGTGATGCCGGTGAGGGCGCCAGAATTACATAAAGATGCGGTAAAAGTCATTACGCTGGCGGAGCAGTATATATCGCAACCTGGCGCGATGATTGGCATCAACTCTTCATGGGAGGAGGTGCTGATGCTCTACTCACATGCCGGAATGCTGAATCGCGAAAATGTTAACCGCCTGCGAAAAGAGACGCGTGAAGACCATTTTAGGCTATATATGGCCACCGGTTCTCAGCTGGTGCGCAGCAAACAGGAATTATTAAATGCGCCGCCAGGTTCACGTCTGATATTTATGGAAAAATCAGACGCAGCGGATGATCAATTCTTTATGCGCCATGTCATGGTGGTGTCCAGCTGGGGTTCAGCCATTGGCGTCAGAAATCAACCGGTTGGCGGCAGTGAAGCATGGCAAAAAATAGCCTTAAATACGCTCAATGTCCTGAGTGATACTCGCCATGGTCTGGTGATCACGCAGGGGGAAAATAAGTTGTTGTGCGTTATCTCGCCACCTTTAACGGATGGCTTATTTAGCTGACTGCACCGGGAACCCTATATTTCACTGTACCGATTAGTCCTGAACAACTTGTTTTATGTCGGCGCTGGCGTCAGGTGAAACGGAATATTCAGAGTTACAGAACCATAATGTTGCGGCTGACCGGGCCGGGGCGGGATAAGTGCGCTCAACTTCCGGCCAGCCAGCAGGCGGCAACAGAATAATATTTTTTACTTTTTTCGCATCACCCGGTTTGGCAGAAAAAATGGATTTTATCTTAAAAATCAGTATCTCATTTAATGCGGCCTGACTCTGGATTACGCTAAATATGCATTTAACGCATCAAATAATCAGGGGTTCAGACCATGACAGTCATTAACCAAGCAACATGCAGACTTTTCACCGAAGCCGGACATACCACTCAACTTGCTGCCTACTATGAGGAGGAACGGCGCACAATGTGGATGCTGTTACGGGCGGAGCCACGACCATGTTTTAATCATGCGCTTATTGAAGAGATTATGAATCTGAGTTATGCCGCACAGCGTTCCGGTTTACAGATTGATTTTTGGGTCACCGGTTCACTGGTGCCATCAATGTTCAATGCGGGAGGCGATTTAAGCTTCTTTGTCGAAACGATAAAGAACGGACGGCGCGAAGCGTTGCGTTCTTATGCCCGCGCCTGCGTAGACTGCATTCATGCCGCCGCTAAGGGGTTTGATACCGGTGCGGTAACCATGGCGATGATTGAAGGCAGCGCCCTCGGCGGTGGTTTTGAAGCCGCGCTGGCTCACCATTTTATCCTTGCGCAAAATAATGCGCGTATGGGTTTTCCGGAAATTGCCTTTAATTTATTTCCGGGGATGGGGGGCTATTCGCTGGTGGCGCGTCGTTCGGGGATGAAACTGGCGGAGGAGTTGATTTGCGAAGGGGAGTCGCATACTGCCGAATGGTTTGAACAGCGCGGTCTGGTGGATCGTCTGTTCCAGCCAGGGGATGCCTATCGCGCCACCCGTACCCTGATTGATACGCTGAAACCGAAACTTAATGGGATCAGAGCGATGCTGAAAGCGCGTCAGCGGGTATTACAGCTGACGCGAGCTGAACTGATGGATATCACTGAGGACTGGGTCGACTTTGCCTTTACCCTCGAGCCGAAAGACCTGGCATATATGGAGCGGCTGGTACAGCTGCAAAATCGTCACAGCTCGCAGTTGCGTAAAGCAGGCTAACTATTTTTTAACCTTGTAATGGGCAAACCAGTGCTCGAATTCGCTTACGGGCATTGGTTTCGCATAGTAGTAGCCCTGACGCAGGTCGACACCGCTGGTAATCACAAATTTCTCTTCGGCTGCAGTTTCAATACCCTCCGCAATTACCCGCAAATCCAGTGCTTTCGCCACCGCGACAATCGCGCGCACCAGCGACTGAGAAACCGCCTGATTATTGACGCCACGGACAAAACTCTGGTCGAGCTTGATGGCATTAATGGGTACCCGCGCCAGCTGTGACAGCGAAGAGTAGCCGGTGCCGAAATCATCCAGATGCACTTCTGCCCCCAGATCCTGAAACTGCTGCATCAGATTCAGCGCCTGCTGCTCATTTTCGATCAGGCAACTCTCGGTCAGTTCAATATCGATCGGGCAGCCGGTTATATTGCTATCCAGCAGCGCCTGACGCAGGTCGCAGTAGATACTCTGATCGATAAGCTGCCGCGCAGAGACATTCACCGCGACGCGTAAATCGATGCCCTGTTTACGCCAGGCGACAATCTGCGCCACCACCGTCAGCATCACCCAGCGTCCCAGCGGGACAATCAGTCCTGACTCTTCGGCATAGGAGATAAAATCACCTGGCGGCACCAGCCCGCGTTCCG
This sequence comes from Winslowiella toletana, assembly GCF_017875465.1. Lineage (NCBI taxonomy): Bacteria > Pseudomonadati > Pseudomonadota > Gammaproteobacteria > Enterobacterales > Erwiniaceae > Winslowiella > Winslowiella toletana. The sequence goes on along the minus strand of NZ_JAGGMQ010000001.1, from coordinate 45,236 downwards.
GGGATTGCCAGCGCACCAGTGCTTCGGCACTGCGAACTTTGCCGTCTTTAGCAATTTTCGGCTGATAGTGAACCACCAGCTGCTGATGTTCCAGCGCCTTACGCAGGTTGGTATCCAGCCAGACATATTCAAAAACCCGCTGATTCATCTCGGCGGAGAAAATACAGAACTTACCGCGCCCGGACTCCTTTGCCGTATACATCGCAGTATCGGCATTACGCAGCAGACTCTCGCGGTCTTCGCCATGCTGCGGCGCGATAGCGATGCCGATCGAACAGCCGGTATAGACCTCAATCAGACCAACGCGGAATGGCTGGCGCAGACGTTCAAGAATGCGTGTGGACATCGCTTCCAGCGCCTGCTGGCTGGTATTCTGCGCCTGCACAATAAACTCATCACCGCCGAGGCGGGCGAGGGTTTGATCTTTCTCCAGACAGCTAAGAATGGCCAGTGATACCGCCTGCAGCAGCTGGTCGCCAAACATATGACCGTAAGCATCATTAACCTTTTTAAAATTATCGAGGTCGAGATAGACCACGCCAAGCTGGCTCTCTTTGCGCTGCTCAAGCGACTGACTAATCAGCTGGTTGATGGCGTTGCGGTTCGGCAGCCCGGTAATGGTATCGGTGTTGGCGAGGATACGCAGACGCTCCTGTGCGCGTCGCTCTTCAGTGATATCAGTACCGGAACAGATCAGGAATATTTCGTTTTTGCCGCTGCCGCTATGGACAAATTTATTGCGGAACAGAAACAGCCGCTGCCCTTTTTTGGTTTTGATCCAGCGCTCAACTTCATACGAGCTGCCATTGCGGAAAAAACCGCTGATATTGCGACGTGAAGCGATCGCCTCCTGTTTAGTCATAAACAGCTGGAACACATTGCGGCCAATCACTTCCTGCTCTTTCAGGCCCGTATACTCTTCACTTAAACGGTTAAAACGCTGAATGTTGCCCTGCTGGTCAAGGATCACAATCACCGAATTCGCTTCGGAAACCACTTGTTCGGCAAAGGAGAGGCCCAGCGTTAAATCGCGTGCGACCGATGAAGTATCGCCCCAGGCCGATGCGGTGCCAGCCCAGGTGGACTGGTTCACTTTACGACCCACCAGATGCATCGCCACCGTTGTGCCGCGCAGTGACACCGTAAGATTCACGCTGGAGGTAATCACTGTCATGCAACGTATCAGGCTGACCTGTGATGGCGTCAGTGGAACGGCAAGATTGATTTCAGCATTTTCGTCTTCGGCAAAGTTAAGTGCATCACTATCAGCAGAGAGATGCCAGTGAGGGCTGGAGGTACCAAAAAAGGTATAGAGCAACGTTTGCCCTTGTTCATCGGTCATTAAAAACGTCCTCCTGTGGAATGCTCTGCAGGCAGTATCTTCTTATTTTAGCAACAGTATTCGGCAATATGCATAAGCACAAGCTGCAAACGAGATATATTTTTTTGATGTGCAAATTAACCTGGCTGCAATCGGCTGCAGCCAGGCTGAAAGTGGGTAAAAAAAAGAGAGGGCAGCAGGATAAAAGCGGTGAGCATAAGCTGCGCTGTTGTATCTCACCGCCTTTAACTGAACGGTTATTTACCCATGGCTAACAGGGGCATTTCCCCATTTTGCCGCCTTTCGAGGGGTAGCGAGCCTCCAGGCAGTAGCGATGAAATTCACGTTCACTCATCGCGACTGTTAAAGGATGCTGCGCCTGCATATGGCGCAGATAGTTCTGATAATCCTGCACGCCCACCATCAGGCGAAAACTTTGCGCCAGCCGTTTGCAAATCAGCCGCAGCGATAGCGGCTCCGCTGGCTGTTCTGCACTCCATAGCGGGTGGCAGCGCTTCAGTTGTGGCACGTTGGTCAGTGGCCGGCGTGCATGGATGGCATCAGGCATGGCGGGCCTCCTTACGCAGTGAAACTTCAGTTTCATGGGTGGTGGGTGTATGACTTCTCAGCGCACGGCGGATGACAAACAACGCGGACACCAGCATGGTAACGGCGACCAGCATAAAGAAGCCGCACAGGACGGCGTTAATCTGGTTGCTCAGCACAATGGTCTGCATATCAGCGATAGTTTTTGCCGGCGCGATCACCACACCTTCATTAATTCCTTTCGAAAACTTATTCGCCTGAGCAAGAAAACCAATTGCCGGTTTCTCATGGAAAATTTTCTGCCAGCCTGCGGTCATTGAGGTAATAAACAGCCAGATGGTGGGCACAATGGTAACCCAGACATAACGCTGTTTTTTCATTTTAAACAGCACCACCGTTCCGAGGATCAGCGCCATCGAGGCCAGCATCTGGTTACCAATGCCAAATAGCGGCCACAGGGTATTAATGCCGCCCAGCGGGTCGATCACCCCCTGGTAGACAAAGAATCCCCACGCGGCGACTGCAACGGAAGTACCGGCCATATTGCCCAGCCATGAGCGGTTATTCGCCAGCGATGGCACCACCGTGCCGACCAGATCCTGCACCATAAAACGGCAGGCGCGGGTACCGGCGTCAACGGCGGTAAGAATAAACAGCGCTTCAAACAAAATGGCAAAGTGATACCAGAAGGCCATCATCGCCCGGCTGTTAAATACTTCGGTAATAATATGCGCCATGCCAACCGCAAAGGTTGGCGCGCCACCGGCACGTGACAGCACCGAGTGCTCGCCCACATCGCGCGCTACGGCGGCCAGCATCTCTGGTGTCACCACAAAGCCCCAGCTGTTAATCATCTGCGAGGCGCTCTCCACGGTGGTGCCAATCAGCGCCGCCGGTGAGTTCATGGCGAAATAGATCCCCGGCTCAATCACCGACGCGCAGATCAGCGCCATTATCGCCACAAACGACTCCATCAGCATCGCGCCGTAGCCAATAAAGCGAATATGGCTTTCGCGCTCCACTAATTTGGGGGTGGTGCCGCTGGAGACCAGCGCATGGAAGCCGGAGATGGCGCCACAGGCGATGGTGATAAACAGGAAAGGAAACAGTGCGCCGGCGAACACCGGACCGCTACCGTCGATAAAGCGCGATACCGCTGGCATCTTCATTTCCGGCATGGCGAACACAATGCCGATGGCGAGGCCGATAATCACGCCGATTTTCAGGAAGGTGGAGAGGTAGTCACGCGGCGCCAGCAGCAGCCATACCGGCAATACCGAGGCGACAAAACCGTAAATCACCAGCACCCAGGTCAGCGAGGTGCCTTTCAGGGTAAAGAAAGGGCCCCAGTACGGGTGCTGGGCGATATCGCCGCCATAGATAATTGCCGCCATCATCAGCACAAAGCCGATAATCGACACTTCCGCAATTTTTCCCGGCCGCAGGAAGCGCATATAGACGCCCATAAACAGCGCGATTGGAATGGTCGCGGCAATGGTAAACAGGCCCCACGGGCTGTCGGCCAGCGCTTTAACCACCACCAGCGCCAGCGCTGACAGAATAATAATCATCACGCCCAGCGCACCGAGCATGGTGACCACCCCGGCAAACGCGCCCAGCTCCTGTCTTGCCATCTCGCCCAGTGAGCGACCATCACGCCGGGTGGATATAAACAGGATCAGGAAATCCTGCACCGCGCCCGCCAGCATGACGCCAACCAGAATCCAGATCGTACCCGGCAAAAAGCCCATCTGTGCGGCAAGGATCGGACCGACCAGCGGCCCGGCGCCAGCGATAGCGGCAAAGTGGTGACCGAACAGCACCCATTTATTGGTCGGCACATAGTCCAGCCCGTCATTATGGCGTTCGGCAGGGGTAAGGCGACGGTCATCCAGTTCGAAAATATTGCGGGCGATAAACAGGCTGTAGAAACGGTATGCGATGCTGTAACAGGCGACCGCAGCCACCACCAGCCAGACGGCATTGACATGTTCGCCGCGACTCAGCGCCAGCATGCCGAAGGCAAAAGCACCGATTAACGCCACCACTAACCAGATAACCCCGGTCTTGACGTTTTTCATCACAGAACTCCTTGTTGGTCCAGAGGGAAGGCTCAGGGTGAGCAACAAGTTAAAAGTAATGTAATTGTTTGTTTAAGAAAGTTAAGCGCAGGGAAAATGTGAAGTCTCAGGCGTTTTTAATGGTTTCATCAGGGAGGGGGAAATAAAACTGCGGGATAACAGGCGTTATCCCGCGATAGTCATACTTATGCGACCGGACGTGCAACCACACTACGGGTTTCCATACGCACTTCAGCGATGGTGACATCAATCACATCAGTAACGCGATAAACCACTTCGCCTTTAATCTGCACGGTGCCGCTTTCCTGGCTGCAGACCATTTCGTCACGCACTGCATGCAGGAATGGCGCAGGTATAAAGGCTACTGCGCCGATATCCAGCAGGCGTACACGCATACCGCCGCGTGAGATATCGATAATCTCAGCGCTGAAGCGGGTATCGGTACCGGCAGATTTTTGCAGGTAGCGCGAGTAGAGCCAGTCACCGACATCACGTTCAGCCATACGGTTAAGGCGACGACGTTCACCCATTTTCACCGTCAGCTCATCCACCGGACGATCGGTGGTTTCACCTTTGATGATCGCTTTCAGCAGGCGATGGTTAATCATATCGCCGTACTTACGAATCGGTGAAGTCCAGGTGGCGTATGCTTCCAGACCCAGACCAAAGTGCGGGCCAGGTTCGGTGCTGATTTCTGCGAAGGACTGGAAACGACGGATACGGCTGTCAAGGAACTGAGTCGGATGGGAATCCAGCTCACGACGCAACGCACGGAAACCTTCCAGGCTGATAATCGCCGTTGGATCGACGGTCACGCCGTTGGCAGCCAGAATCGCTGCTGCCTGCTCGGCATTGGTGCTGTCAAAGCCCAGATGGACGTTATAGACGCCAAAGCCCAGTTTCTCGCGCAGCACAATCGCCGCACAGATATTGGCAGTGATCATCGCTTCTTCGACAATGCGATTGGCAATGCGGCGCGGCTCGGCAACGATATCCAGCACTTCGCCTTTTTCACCCAGCAGGAAGCGGTAATCAGGACGGTCTTTAAATACCAGCGCATGGTTCTGACGCCATTCGCTACGCGCCAGACACAGACGATGCAGCAGACGGATCTGACTGGCAATCGCCCCGGACTCCGGCTGCCATTCGCCACTGTTCTCCAGCCAGTCAGAGACATTGTCATAAACCAGTTTGGCTTTTGACTCGATCCATGCGGCGAAGAAGTGAATATCGTCAGACAGGGTGCCGTCGGCAGCTACCGTCACGCGGCAGGCGAGCACCGGACGACGCACCATTGGGCGCAGCGAGCAGGTGTCATCCGACAGCTGACGTGGCAGCATCGGGATATTAAAGCCCGGCAGATAATTGGTGAAAGCACGCTCAGCGGCGATCTTATCCAGCTCGCTACCTACCGGCACATAAGCGGTAGGATCCGCGATGGCGATGGTCAGCAGCAGCGAGCCGTCGGCGTTCTCTGCAACATAGAGCGCATCATCCATATCTTCGGTGCTGGCGCTGTCGATAGTGACAAACTCCAGCGCGGTCAGATCTTCGCGCGCCAGCTGCTCGTCGAGCATCTCGGTTGGTGCAGCCACTTCCGGCGCTTCGCGTTCCAGATTATGGCGTGACAACGTGACCCACCACGGTGCCAGATGGTCATCCGCAGTGGTAATAAAATGGGTTAATTCGGCGTAAAAACCGCGATCGCCTTTCAGCGGATGGCGTTTCATTTCCGCTACTGCCCAGTCACCGGCCTGAAAATCGTGCTCAACGCGACGATCTGCACGGCATTGAATGGCATCTTTTAACAGCGGATGATCGGGAACAATGGATAAACGATCGTCTTTCTTCTGTACACGTCCAACAAAACGCGTCAGGAAAGGCTCAACCAGTTTTTCCGGCTCGGCAATTTCACGCTCTTTATCGGTCTGCACCACGGCAATCACCCGATCGCCATGCATCACTTTTTTCATCTGCGGCGGCGGGATGAAATAGCTTTTCTGTGCATCGACTTCTAAAAAGCCGAATCCTTTTTCAGTGCCTTTTACCACACCCTCAACACGCGGGGTCTGGGAGTGGAGCTTCTGTTTCAGCTGCGCGAGCAGCGGGTTATCCTGGAACATAATAAGTTATTTTCGTGGCCTAAGAGCGGCTGACAGTTTTACGCGATTAACCGTCTGCGGGCAAGGGTGAATTGCGGTTTTCAGCGCAGGCCTGGCTGGCCAGACCTGCGGCAGAAGTAACGGTAATGCGGGTCAGGCAATACGCTGACTGACAACCACTGGCGATAAAGATATTTTTACCGGCACTGATTTTGAGGTAGGCGTACCACTGCCGTCGCCAAAGCTGGAGAGCGGCACCAGCGGATTGGTTTCCGGATAGTAAGCGGCCAGATTGCCACGCGGAATGGCGTAAGGCACCAGCTTAAAGCCGCTGACCTTACGCGTAATGCCGTCGTTCCACAGCGTTTCGATATCCACATTTTCACCCGCCGTCAGGCCCAGCTCGGCCATATCATCCGGATGGATAAACAGCACTTCGCGCTGACCGTAAACACCACGGTAGCGATCATCAAGACCGTAGATAGTGGTGTTGTACTGATCGTGCGAACGCAGGGTTTGCAGGGTGAAAGGCACGTTCACCTCACCCAGCTGCGGGAACAGGGAATCGGGCAGGGGGGCAGCGCTAAACTGCGCCTTATTATGCAGGGTATTAAAGCGCAGTTCGGCGGCGGCGTTACCCAGATAGAAACCTCCTGGTTTTTCGCACTGCTGATTAAAGTCTTTAAAGCCCGGAATGGTGGCGGCGATATGGTCGCGGATCTTGTCGTAGTTACCCGCCAGTTCCAGCCAGTCAAGTTTCTCACTGCCCAGCACCGCGTTAGCGATACCGGCAACAATCCAGGTTTCTGAACGCTGGGTATCGGCAATCGGTTTACCCACGCCCTCCGAAGCATGCACCATGCTAAAGGAGTCTTCCACAGTAATAAACTGCGGACCGCTGGCCTGGATATCCTGCTCGGTACGGCCAATCGTTGGCAGAATCAGCGCATCATGACCCGGCACCAGATGGCTGCGGTTCAGTTTGGTGCTGATCTGCACCGTCAGCTGACAGCGGCTCAGCGCTTCTTCAGTACGCGGACTGTCCGGCGCCGCAGCGGCAAGGTTACCACCCAGCGCGATCAGGACTTTGATCTCGTCACGCAGCATCGCTTCCAGCGCTTCGACCGTGTTATGACCGATATTGCGCGGTGGTTCGAAGCCAAAATGGCTGGCCATACTGTCGAGAAACGCTTTGGTCGGCTTCTCATCAATGCCCATGGTGCGGTTGCCCTGCACATTACTGTGACCACGAACCGGGCAAAGACCCGCGCCAGGTTTGCCGAGCTGGCCAAACAGCAGCTGCAGGTTAACGATTTCACGCACCGTATCAACTGAATGCTTATGCTGGGTAATCCCCATCGCCCAGGTGCAGATCACCCGTTCGGCGCTCTGGTAGATCGCCGCAGCCTCACGGATTTGCTGCTCGCTCAGGCCAGACTGTTGTTCGATTTGCGGCCATTCGGTGGCGGCGACCTGCGCCAGGTAAGCCTCCACTCCTTCGGTATTGGCCTGAATAAAGGCGTCGTCAAACAGGCCTTTTTCGCCCGCCGCAAGCCGTGCATGATGCGTTTCCAGCAGCACTTTCACCATGCCGCGGACCGCCGCCATATCGCCGCCAAGGTTAGGCTGGTAATAGGTGGAGCTGATGGTGCCAGCTTTGGAAGTAACCACTTCCAGCGGCTTTTGTGGATCGGCAAAGCGCTCCAGTCCACGTTCGCGCAGGGTATTAAAGGTGACGATTTTCGCGCCGTGGTCTGCCGCGTGACGCAGGCTGTGCAGCATACGCGGATGGTTAGTGCCCGGGTTCTGGCCAAACACAAAAATCGCATTGGCCTGATCGAAATCATCCAGACGAATAGTGCCTTTACCGACGCCAATACTGCGTTTAAGGCCGGTGCCGCTGGCTTCATGACACATATTGGAGCAGTCCGGGAAGTTATTGGTGCCGAACATGCGGCCAAACAGCTGATACAGCCACGAAGCTTCGTTACTGGCGCGGCCGGAGGTGTAGAGTTCCAGCTGATTGACATGATCCATGGCATGCAGGTGGCGGGCGATAAGCGCAAAGGCATCGTCCCAGCTGATCGGTTCATAGTGATCGGTGGCGCGGTTGTAGCGCAGTGGCTCGGTAAGGCGTCCCTGATATTCAAGGAAGTAGTCACTCTGCTGATACAGCGCTGAAACGCTGTGCGCCGCAAAGAATTCCGCATCAATAAAGCGGCGCGTGGCTTCCCAGGTCACCGCTTTGGCGCCATTTTCACAAAAACTGAAGGTGCTTTTATTGTCATCGCCCCAGGCGCAGCCCGGGCAGTCAAAGCCTTTTGCTTTGTTCATACGCATCAGGTTGCGCATGTTTTTCAGCACTTGCTTGCTGTCGAAGACAAAACGGGTGGTGGCTTCCAGTGAACCCCAGCCGCCCGCAGCGGCCTTATAAGGCTTAATTTCTGATTTAAATTTCATAATGGATGCAGGTTTAATGTTTCTTAGTTGTTAATGAATTATTACTGCTTTAGGCGCAAAGTCTGCGACTGCACGCCAGGTTTGTCTAATTGATTGACTGAATGGTGCGATAGTTAACGTTTATCGCCAGACGGATAAAACTGTGACACTGTTCAAGTTTTGCCGTGGAATTGGGCGGTAATGCCACCCCCTTATCAATATGTTGACTAATAATTAGTCTTTAACAGGATAATACAGGGCTGGTTATGAAAGATTTTGGCAGTAAAGTTCACGCCTTCGGCAAGGCGTTGATGATGCCGATCTCGGTGATTGCCGCCGCCGGGATTTTCCTTGGCGTCGCCGCCGCACTGCAAAACCCGGCGATAACCGGTGACGCCTTTGCACAACTGCATACCCCACAACTGATTATCGGCTTTATCCGTAAGGTCGCCGGGGCGCTGTTCGCCAATCTGCCGGTGTTCTTTGCGGTCGCCAGCGCCATCGGGCTGGCGAAAGCTGAAAAGCCGACCGCTGCTTTTGCCGCGGTGATTGGTTTTATCGCCATGCATGTTGGCGTCAGCGCGACGCTGGGGGCGAAAGGGCTGACCGCTGTAACTACCACCGCCGAAGCACTGCAAAAGTCCGGTATGGACCAGACTGCGGCGATGATGACTTCCGCAGAATATATCGACATGCTCGGCATCTTTACCTACAACATGAGCGTGCTGGGCGGGGTTATCGCCGGGTTAATCACCGTGGCGATTCATAATCGCTTTTATACCCAGCAGCTGCCGACGGCGATCAGCTTTTTCGGCGGACGGCGCTTTGTGCCGATTGTCACCGTGGTGGTGCTGCCGCTGGTCGGGGTGCTGCTGGCAACCATCTGGCCAACCATTGGCGCGGGCATCGCCTGGGTTGGCGAGCTGATTGGTAAAAGCGGGCAGTATGGCGCGTTTCTGTATGGCACTTTTGAACGCCTGCTGATCCCTACCGGTCTGCACCATATTCTTAACGAGACCGTGCGCTTTACGCCGATTGGCGGCATCGCTAATGTCGATAATCAGAGTATCGTCGGCGCGCTGAATATCTTTAATGCTGCGCTGACTCATCCCGGTCTGATCCCTGATGATACTATCCGTGATGCCACGCGCTTTCTGGCACAGGGCAAAATTCCGGTAATGATGTTTGGCCTGCCTGCGGCGGCGCTGGCGATCTACCACAGTGCGCGGCCGGAACATAAGCAGCGGGTCAAGGCGCTGGTGCTGGCAGGTGCCTTAACCTCGTTTACCACCGGTATTACTGAGCCGCTGGAGTTTTGCTTTATCTTTGTTTCGCCGCTGCTGTATATCCTGCATGCGCTGCTGAGCGGGCTGTCATTTATGCTGATGTCGGTGATGCATCTGATGATCGGCAATGTACAGGGCGGCGCTATCGATCTGGTGGTGTTTGGCATACTTGGCGGCAGCAAAACCCAGTGGTGGTGGAGCATCCTGCTGGGGCTGATCTACGTGCCGGTCTATTACTACAGCTTCCGCTTTATTATTCGCCGTATGAATGTGGAAACACCGGGGCGCGAGTCTGAAGAGGTGGAAACCGCGCCTGCGGTGACGGCGGATGAGCGTACCAGAGTGATTATCAGCGGGCTGGGTGGCGAGGGCAATATTGAAGATGTCGATTGCTGCTTTACCCGCTTACGTGTGCGGGTGAAAGATATGAAAGAGGTAGTGGATCAGACGTTAATGACCACTGGCGCTAATGGCGTTAATCGGGTGAACGATCATGATATCCAGGTGATCTATGGCCCGCAGGTGGAAAAAATCGCTAATGAAGTGAAAACCGCGCTCGGTGTGGCCTGAACGGGGTTGATCGCTCAGAATGGGGGAGACGAAGACCATAGAATGAAACTCTGCCTGGTGTTGTTAAAAATTAAGGAATTCTATTTTTTTCAGATATTCCATATACCTCGATATATTATTCTTTAACTCTGCTTTTTGCCGGGCATCCGGCTTAGCACGGTCGAGTTCGTATTGAGCGGTTACATTTTTTACCGCGATTATTCGGGTAGCCAATGCGCTAAATTTTGGATTCTCTAAGACTAATTTATATGCAGCCTGGCTACTGTTAAACAGTACTGCTCGTGAGAGATTTAAGATTTGCATGGTGCTTTTCCTGATTACACTTTCAGAAAATACTAAATAAAAACGCTAAGTAACATTTATAAAAAACGATTAAATCCCTGTCACACCTTGCATAATCGAGGCATGTATCAGGAGATACCATTTTTTGTACAATACGATTTGCATCGGGGTAGTCACCTTTACCCCAGGTAAAGTGACAGGATAGCGGGATCATAAATCTGGTAAAAACCGCACCCGGCGTGGCCTGGGCGCGGTTAAAGCAGGGTTAAGCCAGAATACGTTTGGCCCAGACGCTGATATCATCGCCACTGCCGAGATCAGGCTGCACCAGACCTTTGACGATAAAGGTCGGTGATACATGAACCCCGTTCTGGCGGGCATATTTACAGTGCCATTTAATTTCACTTTGCAGTTCAGGACGGGCAAACGCCTTATCCAGTTTGATGCCGCTGTACTTTTCAATCCGTTCGATAATTTCCTGCGGCGTGGCGTCCATATTCGGGCCGCTGGCATGATCGGTAAATTCGAACTCTTCGCGATGATCGGCGACCGCCTTCAGTACCGCGCGCGCGGCCACTTTGCCTTCCGGCAGGGTTGATGCCGCCAGAATGCAGCGCACAATCACGCCTGAGAACAGGTGCCAGGGCTGCGATTGCAGACGAATTTTTACCGTCACCTTATCTTCACCCACTAATGCCAGCAGTGCATCCAGCTTGTTAAAGGCGCGCACCGAGAACGGGCAGGTGGGTTCAAGGAATATTTCAAACACAGCGGGTCCATGACCCCATGACAGTGGTGCTGCTTTTAAGGTAGCTGTCTGGTTCATTATTACTCCTGTAACTGAAAAGGGTTCAAAGCGGTAATTCAGACCTGACGGCCTGCCGCTTCCACTGTTACAAATGCGGCGCGCAATCTCTCTGCCGTCAGGGTTACCGGCAGGTAGTGTATCGATTCTGCCGGGCGGAGGGTATGGGCAATTACCCGGTCCAGTGCTTCATGGTCATTGATATCGACTTCCAGCTGCGCCAGCGAGGTCGGCAGATGGAAGCGCTGATAAGCGGCAATCAGCCGGGCCAGCACTTCATCCTGACCAAGCAGCGCGCTTTGCACCAGAATGCCGTACGCCACTTTGGTGCCATGCAGGAACTTGTCGGTCTGCGGTAGCACCGTCAGGCCGTTATGTACCGCATGGGCGGCGGCAATGCGGGTAAAACGCTCGCCAAGGCCACCCACCATACCGCCACCGGCAATAATCGCATCCACCACATCACGAAACGCCTGGCTCAGCACGCCGCGCTGCTGATCTGCCAGCGCCGCTTCGCTGTGATCCAGCAGGACATCACGGATCGTCAACGCTGCATCGAGTCCGAGACGTACCGTAAGCGGCAGCGCCTGCGGCTCTGGCGCCAGCACCACCGCTTCATACCATTTCGCCAGCGTATCGCCGATACCGGCCAGCAGATACTCCGCCGGGGCTTCCAGCAGGATTTGCGGCTCCACCAGCACCAGATGGTTAGCGTCATTGAAAATTTCATAGCCCAGTGCCTGACCGGCATCGTTGTACCATACCGATAGCGGGGTCCACGCTGCACAAGTCGCGGCGATGGTCGGGATCGCCACCACCGGCAGGCCCAGCTTGCGTGCCAGCGCTTTCGCACTGTCCAGCAGCGCGCCACCGCCAACGCCAATCACCACCGAGCGGTCCGCGCCTGCATCTGCCGCCAGCTGCGCGACATCGCCTTCGCTGCAGTGGCCTTTGAACAGCAGGTGTTTAGCGCCCGTCGCATTAAATGCCGCAGGCAGGAAAGGGGTTGCCGCCGCGATGGCGCGTTCGCCATACACCCAGACCGCGCGTGACAGGGTCACGTCGGAGTATAGTTCACTGAGTCGCGCCAGTGCGCCAGGGTGTGAATAGTAGTTAGCCGGGCCGGGAACCACGCGAATATCGGTATTGCTCATGTTAAGTCCTTGTTATATGGAACGTCAGGACGACGCTGTGCCTGATGATAAAAAGTGCGCCGTCAGATAAATTTACTAACCCGATGTTATATCTGGACATCCGGATGGCTAATAACCTTTGGTTTTATCTTATGCCTTTTCGGTCATTGCCTGTTGCCCGGCGTTATGAAATATGTGTGGAATCAATTCATTATTGATACCAGCCGCGTCCGCAGGGGGACGTCATTACAGCAAACAGGACATTATAATGAAAACGCTTTCGCTCTCTTTACTGGCTTTGGGGCTCTTCAGCGCATTGCCAGGTTTTGCCGCCACGCTGGCGCCGGTGCCTCAGGCGATCGCCGCCCATAACGGTCCGATCCGCATCGCGGTGATTCGCAATCTTGGCTCCGATGATAACACCACCCAGTTTGTCGCTGGTGCGATTCAGGAAGGCAAAAAACTCGGCTTTAAGGTCAGTACTTTTCTCAGTAACGGTGACGACGCCCGTTTCCAGGACTTTGTTAATCAGGCCATTAGCCAGAAATATGACGGCATTATTCTTTCACAGGGGCGTGATCCTTACTCCACGCAGCTGGTAAAACGGATCGCTGAGGCTGGCATTGCGGTGTCGGTATTTGATACCGCGGTTAACGGTACGATTCCCGGGGTTACCGTCACCCAGCAGGACGACGCGTCGCTGACCACTTTGTCGGTCGGTCAGCTGATTAAAGATTTCAATGGCAAGGCTAATATTATCAAGCTGTGGGTGGCGGGCTTCCCGCCAATGGAGCGCCGTCAGGCGGCTTATCAGGCGCTGCTGAAACAGAACCCGGGGATTCATGAGCTGGAATCAATCGGCGCGGTCTCTTCCGATGTGCAGGGTGATACCGCCAATAAAGTGGGCGCGGTGCTGGCGAAATACCCGAAAGGGAAAGTCGACGCCATCTGGGGCAGCTGGGATGCCTTCAGTCAGGGGGCGTATAAAGCGCTACAGGAGAACGGTCGAACTGAGATCAAACTTTACAGTATTGATGTCTCTAACCAGGATTTGCAGCTGATGCGTGAAGCGGGCAGCCCGTGGAAAGTGAGCGTGGCGGTGGATCCGAAGCTGATTGGCGCCACCAATGTGCGCCTGATTGCCAATAAGATCGCTGGCGAGCCGACGCCTGCTACTTACGATTTTAAGGCGGCGCTGATCCCGCAGGCGCTGCTGGTCAGCCAGCCGGGCGCGGTAAACGTGGCGGGTCTGGGCAAAATCATTCCGGGCTGGGGGCAGACGGAAGATTTTATCCAGCCGTGGTTTGCCACCCTGCAGGCAAATAACCAATAAGGAGCGGTGATGAGCAGTGAACTACCGCGTCCCGATTACAGCCGCAATATGCGGTTAATTGGCCACAGCGATCAGGGCGGTCGGCCGGACGGTGTGCAGCTGATGGTGCATCGCGGCTTTGCGTATATCGGTCATATGGTGTCGCAGGGCTTTTCAATTGTTGATGTGCGCGATGCGAAGCAGCCGAAAACCGTGGGCTACGTTGCTGCGCCGCCAGGCACCTGGAATGTGCATTTGCAGGCTCATGACGATCTGCTGCTGGTGATTAACGCACGCGACCTGTTTGCCGATACGCGTTTCGCCGATGAAAAAGTCTATTACACCCGCTCTGTTGGTGAAACGGTAAGCGATATCAGCGATCGTGGCTGGAGTGCTGGCCTGCGCGTATTCGATATCTCGACGCCGGATAAGCCGCGGGAGATTAGCTTTCTGTCACTGAACGGCATTGGTATCCACCGCATCTGGTATGTAGGCGGACGCTGGGCCTATGTTTCGGCGCTGATTGAGGGCTTTAGCGATTATATTTTTCTGACTATCGATCTTGCCGATCCGCGTAAGCCGGAAGTGGCGGGGCGCTGGTGGCTGCCGGGGATGAACCAGGCTGACGGCGAACGTGCCGCCTGGCCGGAGGGTAAGCGCTACGCGTTGCATCATGCGATTATCAGCGGTGATACCGCTTATGGCAGCTGGCGCGACGGTGGTCTGACTATTCTTGATGTGAAAGATCGCAGCCAGCCGAAGTTGATCAGCCATCGCAACTGGAGTCCCCCCTTTGGCGGCGGCACTCACACCGCTTTACCGCTGCCGGACCGCGATCTGCTGGTGGTACTGGATGAAGCGGTGCTTGATAATCAGCAGGATGGCGAAAAGCTTATCTGGCTGTTTGATATTCGTGAACCATCCAGTCCGGTCAGCATCGCGACTTTCCCGCAGCCGGACGAGGTGAATTATGTGGCGAAAGGAGCGCATTTTGGTCCGCATAACCTGCATGAGAACCGCCCCGGCAGTTTTATCAGTTCAACGCTGATTTTTGCCACTTACCAGAATGCGGGGGTGCGCGCTTACGATATCAGCAACCCGTATCGCCCGGTGGAAACCGCGGCGCTGGTGCCTGCGGCGCCAGCGAAAATGATGGATACCCGCCCCGGCAGACCACAGGTCATCCAGTCCTGTGATGTGTTTGTCGATGCACAGGGGATTATCTACAGCACCGATTATAACGGCGGGCTGTCGATTATTGAGTATCTGGGGTAGGGGGAAGATCAAAGGCCACCATCGCTGGTGGCCTGAAAAAACGCGAAGATTACAGCGAATAAAGCTCTTTTCTTGCCGCTTCTGCAAGAAAATGGCTGCGACTGGAATAGCGTGCGGTCTTGCCCACGGCTTTATCGATCTTTTCAATCAATAAGTGTGGCATGGTGATATTGATACGCTCAGATTTACCGAGATATTTAGTAATATCAATATCCACATAGATCCAGATGCCTTTTTTATCATCCTCCTTGCTGCCGTTGTCCGCAGAGATATTCAGATTCCATTCGCCGGAAGACTCAGGGATAGTTAATCCTTTCTCCGCCATTAGCTCAAAATGAGCCTGTAATGCCGATCTGGCATCAGACCGGGTTTCAGCAGGCGAATTACCGGCAAAATAACAGCCAGTCACGTCAGGAAAGTAACCACTTGCCGAGCCATCTGCATCAACGTGAATATATGCCGAATACAACATGCATTTACCTCACACTTATAAAGGCTCCATCCATTTTTTTCTAATAGTTTTATCAGTTCCGAACTTTTCAATCGTCCTCAATATCGCTAACTGATAGTAAAGATAATACACACTTTTTATTGCTCGAAGCTGGTGCAGCCATAAGCAGGCTATTGGATCCTCGCCCGCAGATCAGCGATAATGGTCTGATAAATATTCAATACCGTCGGACGCAGTTTGTGAGGGGCATCGATGCCAACCAGATTGGTGAATGCAATCAAAGTTAACGTCGTTTTCGCACATCTGGAATGAAAGCGCGGATAACCGTGCCCTCTAATCGGCGCTGGCTTATGGCTTAAAACTCTATGCTTACGATATGTTAAGCTGCGAACTGGTGGATGTTCTGTCTGATGATGATATTGGGCACTATGAGCAGTGGCTATGGGGTGAACCTGAACACTATCAGCATCTGCTGGCGATCATTTCGAAGTATGCACTGCCTGTAAACTAAGCCCACCATTCGGTGGGTTTATGCTCTCTGCGGATAACTTGTTGAAAAATGGATATAAAACAACTCATCTACCTGTGCAATCTTGAGCGCGAGCGCCACTTTGGTCGCGCAGCGGAAGCCAGTTTTGTCAGCCAGCCGACGCTGTCAATGCGGCTGAAAAACCTTGAGCGTGAACTGGGGCTGTCGCTGATTAATCGCAGCAATAATTTTGCCGGCTTTACTGCTGAAGGCGAGCGCGTGCTGGTCTGGGCGCGCGAAATTGTCTCGGTGTATCAGGGGTTGAAGCTGGAAGTCGAATCGCTGAAGCATGGCGTTAATGGCACGCTGCGTATTGGCGTGGTGCCGCAATGCAGTATCTCGCTGCCGCTGGTGCTAAAAGCGATTAGCGACCGCTATCCGCTGCTGGATTACCGCGTGGCGGTGCTCAGTGCCGATCAGCTGCTTGACGCGTTAAACAGCCATACAGTGGATGTGGGCATCGGTTTCTTTGAACTGGCGACCTTGCGTGAACTGCATTTCCAGGCTGAGCCGTTGCAGGATAATGGTGTTGAGCTGCTGTTCCATCCGCACGCTTTCCCCCAGCTGGCGGAAAATGATACGCCGTTAACGCTGGAACAGGTGGCGCAATACCCGCTATGTCTGGCGGAACCAACACG
Organism: Winslowiella toletana; assembly: GCF_017875465.1. Lineage (NCBI taxonomy): Bacteria > Pseudomonadati > Pseudomonadota > Gammaproteobacteria > Enterobacterales > Erwiniaceae > Winslowiella > Winslowiella toletana. Next base: position 28,466 of record NZ_JAGGMQ010000001.1, on the reverse strand, counting down.
CTATTTCCGCCGCTATATCGACAGCCATTTCCGCGCCGCCGACCTGACGCTACGTGTGGTGCTGGAAACCACCTCGATTTTTCAGCTGATGCAGGCGGTACAGGTGGGGCTGGGATGTCTGATTGCTCCGGTCGGCCATCTGCTGCCAGCGATGACGCCTGAGTTACAACGACGCAAATTGCTGATTGAACCGATGTCGCGCCATGCGGCGGTGGTGATTGCTGAGCCTGGACGGGCAACGCCGCTGGCCCAGCACTTTTTCGATGAAGTGCGCCGCTGGTTAATCGAAGCGCCGCAGCGCCAGCAGTAAGCTGGCTTAGCTGCCGAGGGTCTGCATCAGGCGGTTGTTCCAGCTGGCGAAAGCCACGCTCTGGATCAGGCGGAACTGCGCCGCTGGCGCTAAGCCCGCTTCCTCCAGCGGTTGCAGATGCGCGGCACTGAAGCGTTCGGGTGAGCGGGTCAGTTGCGCCGCCGCCTGGATTATCGCCTGCACCTGCGGTTGAGTTTTGCTGGCCTCCAGCGCCTCATCGATGCCCTCAATCAAGAGGTCGCGCCACTCCCCCTGATAATCATAAAAACAGCTGACGCTGCCGTTAATCCGCGCGGTGACCGCAGCGGCCAGTTGATCCTGCGCGGTTTGCTGCTGCCGCAAACTGGCCAGCAGCTGCGACCAGCCATACAGCGTCCGCGCATCATGGGCAAACAGCCAGGCGCTGTGTTGCAGTGACTGCTGCGCCTGACAGTAAGTCAGCACTTCCAGCTGTTCCGCACTGGCATAACGCAGCTCTACCGGCGGCAGTTGCGGCTGCCACTGCGGCGGCTGAGCAAAACGCGCCGCATCCGCATCGGCAGGGGTGGTGATGCCCGGTATCCAGCGTACCGGCAGCGCCATCAGCGCCTGAACACCCGCCACCAGGCGCGCCTGATAACTGACAAAACCGATCAGCTGACTAAAGGTAATAATATCGGGTTCGGTAAGACCCACCTCTTCCAGCCGTTGCAGCGCCGCGCGGTCAATCAGCGTTGGTTCGCTCGCCAGCTGGCGGGAATATTGGGTAATTTGTGTCAGACGGTTGTTGCTTTCACGTGATGAATCGGGGCCTGGCAACGGATTCAGGCGCGCCGCATAGTGATTGCACAAACGCTGCACGCCAGTGACCTGCGCCACAGTCAGGGCGGTACACAGACGGTCGTAAAGTGTCAGCGTATGGGTAAGCGAGGTATTCAGCGCATCAGGCAACAGAATTTTACTGAGGTCGCGTGAAGCCTGCAGAGCGGGGCGTTGAGATTGTAGCGTCTTCAGCAACGGTCCTGTCGCCTGTTGCTGCAGACCGAGTAAAAAACGGTCCTCTATTTCTGCAGCTTCGGGAACCAGCGGCGACTCCTGCTCAGCACAAACACTGGATTGTGTTTCGTGATACCAGTGATTATTGCCGGGATAACGGCGTTGTTCCATGATCATTCCTTTTTCACGTTAACTGACCCGGACGTTCGACGATAAAAAGGGAAAAACCAGATACGCCGGGCCTGGAAGGCTTAACTATCCTGACGTAACAGGGCCTGTGAATGAAAGAATGAAAAGTGATAATTAATAGCAGGAAGGTATATGCCCGTCATACTTTACATTATTTAGGCTATAACAGAATAAGCAGGGGGGATTGACGCGCAGAGTAGGGCGAGGCAAGCCTCGCCCGTCAGACTTACTTCAGTTCCAGCTCGTTCATGGCAGCGATGCTGAAACCGCCGTCAACGTGCAGAACTTCACCGGTCACACCAGCGGAGAGATCGGAACACAGGAAGGCCGCAGAGTTGCCGACATCTTCAGTGGTCACGGTACGGCGAATCGGGGTAACCGCTTCGCAGTGCGCCAGCATCTTACGGAAATCTTTGATGCCTGATGCCGCCAGCGTACGGATTGGACCGGCAGAGATGGCGTTAACACGCACACTGTCCGGACCCATCGCGTTCGCCATGTAGCGTACGTTAGCTTCCAGCGAGGCTTTCGCCAGACCCATTACGTTGTAGTTAGGGATCGCACGCTCAGCACCGAGGTAAGAGAGGGTCAGCAGTGCGGAGTTCGGGTTCAGCATCGCACGACACTCTTTCGCCATCGCCACAAAGCTGTAAGCGCTGATATCGTGAGCGATTTTAAAGCCTTCGCGGGTCACCGCGTTCACATAGTCGCCATCCAGCTGGTCAGCCGGTGCGAAGCCGATGGAATGTACAAATCCATCAAATTTTGGCCAGGTTTTTGCCAGCTCAGTAAACAGCGCTGTAATGCTCTCATCTTCAGCAACGTCACAAGGCAGAACGATGTCAGAGCCCAGTTCTTTAGCAAACTCCTCAACACGACCTTTCAGTTTGTCGTTTTGGTAGGTGAAAGCCAGTTCAGCGCCCTGTTTGTGCATCGCGTGCGCAATACCGTATGCGATAGAGAGTTTACTGGCAACGCCAGTAACCAGAATGCGCTTACCGGAAAGAAAACCCATAGCTGTAATCCTTATGGTCATTTGTTGTTGGCGGCCGCTTTTGGACAATAAATAAGCGACCGACGTTAATCGACCCGGCATTCTAGCACGAGTCTTCGAACTAGCCCAGGGGCGCTGTTTCCACCGCCCGCTTAACGATCGCGTCGCCAGGCATCAGCGGTTAATGCCTCGCCAAAGTGGCTGGTAATCAGGCGTTTGGTTAAATCATTCAGCGGGCAGGCGAGCACATCGGCGGTACTGCCGCGCTCCACCACTTCGCCCTGATGCATCACCATCACCATATCGCTGATATGTTTCATCATGCCGAGATGCTGGGTGACATAAATATAAGAGATACCGTGTTTTTCCTGCAATTCAAGCATCAGATTAATCAGCTGTGAGCGCATCGACATATCCAGTGACGCCAGCGCTTCATCGGCGATAATCACCTTGGGTTGCAGTATCAGCGCGCGCGCCAGACCGATACGCTGCTTCTGACCCGGTGCCAGCATATGCGGATAGTAAGCCGCATGATCACGCAGCAGGCCGACCTGGCGCAGGGTAGCGATAATCCGTTTTTCACGCTCTGCGGCATCCAGTTCAGTATTCAGCCGCAGCGGTAATTCCAGAATCTGACTGATGCGCTGGCGCGGATTCAGTGAAGTTGAGGGATCCTGGAAAATCATGCGAATGCGCTGACTGCGATAGCCGTAATCGCCATATTCCAGCGGATGATCGTCAATCAGCATTTCGCCTTCGCTGGGCGCAATCATGCCGCTAAGCATTTTCGCCAGCGTCGATTTGCCCGAACCGTTCTCGCCGATAATCGCCAGCGTCTGCTTTTCGCGCAGGGTAAAGCTGACGTGTTTCACCGCCTCCACATGCTGGCGACGGAACAGACCGGTGCGGTAACGGTAGGTTTTGCTGAGATTACGCACTTCAAGCAGGGTATCGACCATTACTGCCCCTCCATATTAAGCGGGAAGTGGCAGGCGTACAGATGTGAACGGCTACCGGTCAGACGTGGTGTATCAATACAGGTCTTCTGCGCATATGGACAACGTGGGCCGAGGCGACAGCCAATCGGCAGATGTTCCAGCGACGGAATTGCCCCCGGCAGCGTATTCAGACGGCTTTTATGCGGCAGCGCGCGGCCAAAGTCGGGCATCGCGCGGATCAGCGCCTGAGTGTAAGGGTGGTGCGGCGCAGAGATCAGGTCTTCACTCTGCGCCGTCTCTACCGTCTGGCCGCAGTACATCACGTTAATCCGATCCGCCCAATGGCTCATCATCTGCAGGTCATGGCTGATCAGCAGAATGGTGGTGTTATTGTTCTGATTCAGGCGCGACAGCAGGCGGAAAATTTGCGCCTGGGTGGTCGGTTCCATGGCGTTGGTTGGCTCGTCGGCAATCAGCAAACGCGGCTGATTGGCCAGCGCAATCGCAATCATCGCTTTCTGGCACTCGCCGTCGGTCAGCTCATAGGGGAAGCTGCGCATAATATCGCGGTGATCTTTAATGCCAACGCGGTGTAACAGTTCAATCGCCCGACGGTGACGCCAGTGGAAGCGCTGATACCAGCGGCCTTTGTAAGTCCAGCCGGGGATCGCCTGCATAATCTGGCGACCAATACTCTCCGAGGGATCAAGGCAGGATTGTGGTTCCTGGAAAATCATTGAGATGTTGTGACCAATAATCCGGCGACGTTCGCGCGGCGTAAGATGCAGCAGATCGATATCATCGAAACGCATACGGTCGGCGGTCACGCGCCAGTTATCTTTGGTCACGCCGCAAATCGCTTTGGCGATCAGGCTTTTACCCGAACCAGATTCACCCACCAGACCGCGCACTTCGCCTTCGCTAAGGGTGATGCTGACGCGATCGACCGCTTTTACCGGCCCGTCGGCGGTCATAAATTCAATTGTCAGATTGCGGATATCAAGTAACGGCATTATTCCACTCCCGCTTCAATGGCGCGGCGGATACCGTCGCCCAGCAGGTTAATGATCAATACACTTATCATAATCGCCGCGCCGGGCAGCATCACTGTCCACGGGGCCACATAAATCAGTTCCAGCGCATCGCCCAGCATCGCGCCCCATTCCGGCGAGGGCAGCTGCGCGCCGAGATCGAGAAAGCCGAGCGCCGCCACGTCAAGGATCGCCATCGACAGTGCGCGGGTAAACTCGGTTACCAGAATCGATAAAATATTCGGCAGAATGGTATGCCAGAGAATATTAAAACTACTGGCGCCATCAAGACGGGCGGCGATCACATAATCCTTCTCCAGTTCATCATGAACCGCGCTGTAGATGGCGCGCACCAGCCGTGGCAATACCGCCAGCCATACCGCCAGCAGGGCGTGTTCAAGCCGCGGGCCGAGAAACGCCACCACCACAATCGCCAGCAGCAGCGACGGAATTGATAACAGCGTATCGAGTACGTGATTCATCACCGCCGAGCGCAGACCATGAGTCAAACCCGCCAGCACGCCGAGCACCATGGCGCAGAGGGCGGCAAACAGCGTGACCAGAATAGCGGATCCGACCGTGGGCGCTGCGCCGCTCAGTAAACGGCTTAACACATCGCGGCCTAAATCGTCGGTGCCGAGAAAGAAGGAAACATCGCCATAGCGTGACCAGGAGGGCGGCAGAAGCTGATAGCCGAGAAACTGTTGATCGAGCCCGTAAGGCGCCAGCAGGCCGCCGAAAATACACAGCAGCAGCAGGGCGATAAAACCGTAAAAGCCAATCATCGCCGTGGTGTCACGGTAAAACAGACGCCAGGTATGACGGAACGGACTCGGCAGCCGTTTTTCGGCGTAGATATTATCGACGGGCATAAATTATCACTTGATATCCATTCCGGATGTTGGGGTTTTGTTTGAATATTTGCTTCATATCAATGCCTTACGTTAAGTCTGCGCGCTATCATGCCTGATGCTGGTGCCGTGTGGATAGCTTTAATTCACCGATTTTGCGTATACCCTTTCCGCAGGAAAGACAGGTGCGTATAACTCAGCATAGGCGATTATCCTTCTATATCACGGTTACAAGCAAGGGAACGCAGTTGGCAAATTCGCTTATGGATTACAGAAGGTTAGGATTCGTGACGCCAGTTCGGGTAAAAGAGGACACAAAAAGTGCGGCGATAACCGCGGCGGCGGCTCCTGAATAGTGGAAAACGCGACCTGATCACTCAACATCCACGTCCTGGCGTGGATGTTGAGTGATCACCCAGTTCCATAGTAAAAGCGCGGGTCTCCTGCTAAATCCGTTAACCTGTCAGCAATACAGGGGAAGCGTTGCACACCGAGTTTAAAATGTTTTCAAAGGTGGTCTGAAAATGTGTTGGCCGAAAGTCTTTGCGGTGAATTAACCAGATGGGGTGGGGGTCGCCAATCACAATACCTTTGAGATAGACCATGCCTAAAGGCGGGATTTCTCCGCTAAAGGGGGTGGTCCGGCACAGTAACAGATAATTGCTGCGCATCACCAAATCCTGTGTCCACTCGGTAGCAAACGTTTCAATGGCAAATTCAGGGGGAGTAAGCCCTTGCTGCTCAAACAGTTGCCTGAAAGTCATTGCCGCTTCGGTCTCGCCCGTCGGCCCCACCCACGGATAGTCAATCAGATCGGTGATATTAACCTCTTTTCCTGCTAACGGATGGTTCGCAGAACAGAGCACCCGCAGTTGCGAAGTGGCGAGCACCTGACCAGTCAGCCCGGGGGAGAGCTTAGGTCGCAGGGTGGTACAGACATAATCGAGCCTGGCGGCTTCAAGCCCTTCCATCATCACGTCGTAACTTTCGCGGATAACGTTAAACCGGCCACAGGGATATTGCTGATTTAAACGGAGTATCACTTCGGGGATTAAATGGGAAGCAGCGGCGCGTACGCTGCCAATCACCACCGTGCCATCAATTTTGCTGTCCATCTCACGAATTTCAGTTCTGACAGATTTAATCTCCGCAACCGCCCTGGAGATCAGCTGCCCCACTTGCTGACCTTTTGGCGTCAGGATAAAACCGGTGTCATCGCTTTTCAGAATCGGAAAGCCTAACCAGCCTTCCAGTGCTATTAATGTGCGCCTTAATGACTGAGGTTGCATAGCCAGCTCTGCGGCGGCAGCATTAAAATTACGCGCGCATTGCAGTGCGCTTATCGCAATTAATTGCGCCGTTGTCATTCCCAAAAGTTTACGCGCAATAAGACTTGCCTCTGCACCTTCACCACATGCCACGCTCATTGCCTCGGTTAACAGGCTGAATGCACGGTTACCACGTTGCAATATCACCCTGGCATACGGGGTGGCGACAAACCCTCTCGGCGAGCGTTCAAACAGGGTTACACCTAATAATTCCTCTAACGAGTGAATAGCTAATGACGCGGCAGGCTGAGTCATATTACAAAGTTTTGCGGCGCTACGCAGGCTGGAACCTGACAGTATCGTTAACGCAAGATTGATGTGTCTTAAGTTTGGAAAAGCAGTTTTTTGCATCCTCTTGTTCCCATCAATTTACATTCTTTCCGTCAAAAAACTTTCATGCCGTGAATATATTCAGCTGCACTGAACGGACGGTGTGAAAGCGTTGCATAAAATTACTATGCAATATTCTCTCCAAAAGATACCTCCTCTCTTTCGGCGCTGAATATAAGGTGTGAAAAGCATTGCGATTAAAATATTAACCTGTAAAAACAGTGGCTTGCCATTGGTTTTTTATCGCGCTCAGCAGGGATTTTTGCATCTGAGTCAAAAACTTATCAGTTGCAGCAATTTTGCAATCTTGGAGGGAATCAATGCGCGAAGTATAAGTAATTTTGTCCACAGCAGGCATCAGTGAGCGGTGCCGCTCAGGATTAGTATCGCGTGTAATCGCACCACGATGAGTCATAAGTTTCAGATTTTCGCACCATGATGGGGGCCTGATCGCTACCGGGTCGCCATGGTTATCAGGATAAGCTCTGCATTGAAGGGTTATGCGATGTCAGTAAACGCTGAAGAAAAAACGGATGAAGCTGAATTTTTTGCTCCTGATTACGAAACACGAAAATCGGGTGTATTAGTTAAGCCGCGGATAACGCCTTGTGGTAGCTCAGGTTTTTTATTTGAAGCCGAAGGTGAAATGTGTCTGCCGACCCAGGAAAAAATCTGGAAATTAACCCGCTCACTCCTTAATCAGGATTTTGTGCTCGACGCGCAGGCGGGGATGAATAATCTGCTGATTATTACTGATGGCAGCCTCAATGCTGGCGACGATTTGCCGGCATACCTGTTAAATCAATGGGCTGAATTGCGTCCTGGCTGGGAAAGCCATACTGCTCTCGAAATACCGGTGGTATATGGCGGTGAATACGGTTGTGACCTGGAAAATCTCGCGGCTGTGCATGGCATGACACCGCGTGACGTCGCCACCCTTCACTCAGCAGTGGAATATGTGGTATTTGCTCCAGGCACTATTCCGGGGTTCGGATATCTGTTTGGCCTCGACCCACGGCTTGCCACGCCACGCCGGGATGTTCCCGTCACCCGCAAAGCCAACGCCACCTTACTGATTGGTGGCGCGCAGACTAATATCAGCCCGCCTAAAAAAGCCGGGCGTTCTGAAAATTCAGTGACGGGATGGCACGCAATTGGTCACGCGCCGGTGGTGCCCGACCCCTTTGATCTGCAGCGTCAGCCACCGGAACTGGTGTCGCCAGGCGACAGGATCCGCTTTCTGCTGACGGATGTGATTGCATGATTGAGATTCTCTCAACACTCCCTTTTACATCGGTGCAGGATCTGGGCCGGGAAGGGCAACGTAGTCTGGGGATTGTCCGTGGTGGCGCAATGGATCGCGTGGCAATGGCGACGGCAAATTTGCTGGTGGGCAATGAACCGACTGCTGCCGGGCTGGAAATTGAAATGCCGCCGATTCGTATGCGCTTTCACCATCCAATGCGTGTTGCTGTCACGGGCGCCTATGGTGAGATCTATCTGGATGGCATGCGGCTGGCGCCGTGGTGGAGTTTTCCGGTACTACCCGGCCAGCAGCTTGACGTGGTGCCGGGACGTTCCGGGATGCGTTGTTATATCGCCTTTTCCGGTGCAGGACTGGATGTTCCTGTGGTTCTCGGCTCGCGTGCCACTCATCTGCGGGTCGGTTTTGGCGGTATGGAAGGGCGCGTGCTTAAACCCGGCGATCGTTTGCGCATTCGTTTCCCGCAAGCTGACTGCCATATCAAAGGGCAATTTGGCGTCGTCCCCGCGCCGCGTATGCTGCCCGCTGCCATACACAACAGGGCACAGGCGGGTGAGACTGTTCTGCGCGTTATTCCTGCCGCAGAATTTCCGCTTTATACGCCAGATTCACAAGCGCGTTTTTTTTCCGCCGGCTGGAAGGTGACAACCGCCAGCAATCGCCAGGGCGTCCGCCTTGAGGGCGAGCCGATGCAAATCCAGCAGAAAACTGAAATGCGATCTCACGGTATTGCGACGGGGGTTATTCAGGTTCCACCGTCTGGTCAGCCAATGATTCAGCTGGCCGATGCCAATTCTGCCGGAGGCTATCCAAAAATGGGCGTCGTGATTGAAGCCGATCTCTGGCGACTGGCGCAGGCCCGACCGGGGACCGTGCTGAAATTTAAACCTGCCACTCAGGCAGACGGTCAGATCGCCCAGGCGGAAATCGACAAATATCTGCGCGATATCCACTGGCTGATCCGAAGCCGGCAATGCAGCGACAGCGCAATGGCCACGCCGAAGTAAGCGTTAATTATATCAATCGCATTCAATGACTGAGGATAGCGTATGAACATCGATATCAATACCGATCTGGGTGAAGGCTATGGCAAATGGACACTGGGTGACGACGAAGCGATGATGGAAATCGTCTCCTCGGCAAATGTAGCCTGCGGTTTTCACGCCGGTGATCCAATCATTATGCATCGTAATGCAGAACTGGCGGTTAAGAATGGCGTGGCGCTGGGTGCCCATATCGGCGTGCCGGACTTATGGGGGTTTGGTCGCGTCTCTATGGATATCGATCCCGCGGTGATGGGCAAAGTGGCGCTGTATCAGATTGGTGCGCTGGCGGCCATTGCCCACTCGGTGGGCTGTAAAGTCACGCACGCCAGCGGGCATGGCGCTTTGGGCATGATGGAACGCACTAATCCGGATTATATGAAACACATTTACGGCGCATTTCGCTCATTCGATCCCGACATTATTGTTGCGGCAAGCGTTAATACGTCGGGAGAACGCTATGCCCGGGATAATAATATGCGTTGTGTCGGCAAAATCTTTGCCGACCGTGCCTACGACGATAACGGATTGCTGGTGAGCCGGAAATTACCTGATGCGATGATTACGGATCTCGGTGCGGTTAAAGAACGTATGGAACAGTTTCTCAGCGACAGTACAGTCACCGCATTATCGGGCAAAGTGATTAAGGTCGAGGCTAACTGTGTCCTTATTCATAGCGATACCCAGGGAGCGGTAAATATTGCCCGCATGGTGCGCGAAACCGTCGAGAAGAATGGCCACAACGTGGTGCCGCTCGACAAAATGTTTAACTAATCACCCGTGCAGCGCCAGATGAGGATCGACGTATGGACGCTTCAACGACCACGCTAAAAAGTAGCTCAGTAAATCCGCGCCGACGAAAGCAGGTGCTGGCGGCAATTATGGCGCTGCCTTCGTTAAGCTTTTTATTAATTTTTATGGCGCTGCCCGCTGCCATTTTGCTGAGTTACAGTCTGATGACGCAATCTGATAATGGTTCGATTGGATTGCCGCTGACGCTGGAGCATTATCGGCGTCTGTTTGCCGGGGGGACTTATCTCGGCATCTTTTATCAGACGCTGTTTATTGCCGTAGCCACATCACTGCTTTCCATCCTGATGGCGTACCCGCTTGCGCTGACCATCACTAACGGCTCTAAACTAATGAGCCGCATCACGATTATTCTGGTGGTGGCTCCGCTGATGGTGAGTGTGATTGTCCGCACTTATGGCTGGCAAATATTACTGTCGAACGGACCGCAGGGCGGGCTGAATTTCCTGCTGCATCAGCTGGGAATTACCTCACTTATCACACTACTGAACACCAAATGGGCGGTTATTATTGCCTCCGCCCATGTATTTCTGCCGTTGCTGGTATTGCCTCTGGCCAGTTCTCTGGCGCGTATTAAACCGGGCTATCTTGAAGCGGCACAAATGTTGGGCGCTACCTCGCTGATGGCATTTCTGCGCATTACCCTGCCGCTGAGCCTGCCTGGTCTGATGGCGGGTGTGACGATTGTATTTACGCTGACTTCGGCATCCTATATTACGCCTGCAATGATTGGCGGCCCAGACGGCATGATGCTGGGAGTCTTGCTTGAACAGCAAATCAACACCGTTTACGACTGGCCAATGGGCGCCACTATCGGCTTTATTATGGTCGCCATCGCTTTAGCCGGCCATATTGGTGGTAATGCGCTGACCCGGCGATTTGCCAGTACAACGTCAGCCACACCGCGTGTAGTTAGCAGGAAACTGCCCGCAGGAGACAGCGCATGAATGGTCAGAAGAATAGCCGTTTTGTGAAGGCAATCACCCCGGTTTTATTAATCTTTATGCTGGCGCCGTTGCTGGTGGTGATCTCCATTTCGGTTTCAGATAATTTCCTGGCGACCTTTCCGCCAAAGGGATTTACCTTTGAATGGTATGGTCGCGTGATTGCCGATGCGAAATTTCAGCACGCATTTACCACCAGCCTGGTGCTGGCCATAACGTCGACATTAACCGCGCTATTACTGGCCGCACCAGCTGCCATTGTTATTCATCGTGGTGATTTACCCGGCTGCCAGATGCTGGAGACCCTGCTGTTATCACCGATGATCTTACCGATCCTGATTACCGGCCTGGCAATCCTGCAATTCTTCTCGCTCGCGCAGATGTATTCGGTCCCGCTTAATCTTTATATTGGTCATATCCTGATTATTATGCCGTATATGCTGCGCACCTTACTGGCCAGCTTTAAGCAAATTGACCACCGCCTGGAAGAAGCGGCGACGACGCTTGGCGCCTCACCCATCGCCGTATTCTGGCATGTCACGTTGCCACAGATTATGCCCGGTGTTTTTGCCGGTTGCCTGTTTGCCTTTCTGGTCTCCTTTGATGATTTCCCGGTTTCATTCTGGCTTGCCGATGCAGGTACCGAACCTTTGCCGATATATTTACATCATGCGCTATCGCGTGTTTTTGACCCCTCAATTGCGGCTATTTCCAGCCTGATGATATTAACCAGTGTCGTCACTATTCTTGCGCTCGAACGCTTTGTCGGTATTCGCAAAGCGATGGGGATCTGACGGTTTTACTTATTTTGGGCTGACAAATTCATTTAATCTGGATATCTGATATGACTCATTTAAAAGAAAACAAAACACAGGGTATTTCACGCCGCAACTTTGTGCTGGGAGCCGGGGCAATCCTTGCTGCGCCAGTGATATTACGTGGCAATGCATGGGCGGCAGGAAAGACATTATATGTGAGTACATACGAAGGTGTTCAGGGTGAGGTGATTGCTAACCAGGTGATCCCGCAATTTGAAAAAGATTATCGCTGCAAGGTATTCCAGAGCCAGACCACTACACTGCCAACTATCGCCAGACTGCGTTCAGAGAAAAATCATCCTAAGTTATCAGTGGCGATGATGGACGATGTTGCCATCCCGATCGCCAGGCGTGAGGGACTGATTGCACAGTTTCCCACTGACAGCGTGACTAACCTTGCGAAGGTTTTTAAGCAGTACGTCTATGAAGAGGGATATGGCGCCGCCTTTTCCATCTCACGCATTGTGCCCTGGTATAACACCCAGGCGATCGGCAGTGAAAAACCAACCAGCTGGCAGGACTTGTGGGATGAGAAATTCAGAAAGCGTTTTATTATGGTCACGCCAAAGTGGACGAATTCACTCGCCATTTTAACCATGGCGGCCAGTCAGGTGAGCGGAAAACCCCCGTTGCAGGCCCAGTACGATATCGATAATGCCTGGGGGCGCATGGCGGAACTGGTGCCCAATATTTTCAGCATCCATGAGAACCCCGGTTCCGCGATACTGCAAGTGGTGCAAGGCCAGGCAGATATCGGCGGCCCTGACCATTCTAAATCGGTGCTGCCCTATATTGTGAAAGGCGCGCCACTGGAAATGATGGATCCGCAAGAAGGCGCGTTTGCTGGCGTGAATGCTATTACGCTGGTAAATAACGCCCCTGAACCTGAATTAGCCGCTGCATTTATCAATCGTATTCTTTCACCTGAAGTACAAAAATTGATGGCTGATGCAACACTCACCGCACCAGTACTGCCGGGTATTACGCTATCGGAAGAGGTGGCAAAACTGGTTAAAACCGATGAAGAGAGCCTGGCGAAAATGATCAATCTCGACTGGTCTTTTATTAATCCAAAACGCAGCGCAATCATCGACAAATTTAACCAAACCTTCCTGTGAGCGTAATGATGAGCAAGCAATCAGACCTGGCATTGTCGGGATTAAAAAAAACCTATGGTTCTACCGTTGCGGTGGAACATATTACTTTACGCGTGAAGCAGGGCGATTTAGTGGCCTTTCTCGGCCCTTCCGGCTGCGGCAAAACCACCACGCTGCGTATGATTGCCGGTCTTACTGCGCCTTCAGAAGGCAATGTGGTGATTGATGGTATGACGGTGACAGATAAACCGGCCCATCAGCGCAATATTGGCATGCTATTCCAGGGTTATGCGCTGTTCCCGCATATGACCATCGCGGAAAATGTGGCATTTGGCCTGAAGATGAAAAAAGTTAAACCAGCCGAACGTGAAAAGAGGGTGAAAGAGGCGCTCGAACTGGTACAGCTGGCGCATGTGGCAGACAGAAAACCTTCTGCGCTTTCGGGCGGGCAACAGCAGCGCATTGCTCTGGCACGAGCGCTGGTGATTGAACCTTCACTGCTGCTGCTTGATGAACCTCTTGGCGCACTGGATAAAGAGCTGCGTGAAACTATGCAGATTGAGATTCGTCAGCTGCAACAAAGGCTCGGTATCACCACGGTGTTAGTCACCCATGACCAGGAAGAGGCCTTAACCATGGCCGATCAAATTGTGGTGATGAATCAGGGGCGTGTTGAGCAAGTGGGAACCCCAGAAGAGATCTATTCCCGCCCGGCAAATGCGTTTGTCGCCAATTTTATTGGCGCGTCTAATTTTTTAACCGGCAGCGTCACGCGCCGCGATAATGATACCGATATTATTGCGCTGGAAGGGGGGGGCGAAATACGCCATCAGGGGGCTGTTTCATGGCAAAATTCAATGACGTTTATTGTCCGCCCAGAAGCGATTGTTATCGAACCTGAAGGTACGGTGCAGAATGCAGATAACTGGACGCAGGCCTGGATTGAAGAAGTTATTTATCGTGGCCAGGTCTCGCATATAAAAATGCGCAGAACTAACGGGCATAAGTTATTAGCCTACGTACCCAATCGTACTGGCGGTAAAGTGGATGATGTTCTGATGCCAGGCAATGCGGTTATCGCCAGCTGGCATACTGATGGCGCCTGGCTGCTACCTGATGCGTAAATAATAATTTATTTTGCCGCGTAAGACGCTTTTGAGCTAACGACATGAAAGACCTGAAATTGACGCGAAGCAGAGAGGAGAATCTCTCTGCGGACGGATTGCGCCTGTACCCCCGGCTGCTGTGTATATTCACCATCACCTTAGCCACTGCTGCCTCTTCCATGGGGATGAGCATCGTGAATGTGGCGCTGCCGACGATGGCGCAAGCCCTGGCGATTGCGCCAGGTTATTCCGTGGCCATTGTGTCGGCATATCAGATCGCGATGGTTGCGGGGCTGCTGCCGCTGGCAGGACTGGGGGAGATTTTAGGTTACCGGAGAGTCTATTTACCTGGGTTGCTGATATTCGCGCTGGCATCACTGATGGTCTCAGCCTCGAACGGTGTGATTGAGGTTGTAACCTGGCGGTTTATTCAGGGACTGGGCGCAGCAGGGGTATTAAGTGTTAATACAGCGATCCTGCGATTTGTTTATCCGCGTCGGCACTTTGGCCGCGGGCTGGGGCTTAATGCGTTTATGGCGGGAACCTCGATGGCGCTGGGGCCGCCGGTGGCCGCGCTTATTCTCTCGGTTTCCAGCTGGCACTGGTTATTTCTGGTCAATGTACCGCTTTGTCTGCTGGCATGCGCCATTGGTTATTTTGCCATTCCGCACACCAGCCGGGCGAACCATAAATTGTCCCGGACAAGTATTACTCTGCATATTGTCACTTTCGCATTATTAACCAGCGGCCTTAATTTCACTGCCATAAATATCCGCCCTGAACAGGCGTTAATCATGATTTTTATCGGCACCGGCATGGCGCTGATCTATATCAGACGGGAAAAATACCGCCACGTGCCCCTGATCCCGATTGATCTGTTTAAAATCCCCGATTTCCGCGCCTCGGTGTTCGCCTCAATGCTGGCGTTTTGCGCACAAATTATCGTGCTGACCATCCTGCCATTCTGGCTGTCTCATGAGACCGGCCGATCTGCTGCTGAGATTGGCTGGTTGCTGGCGGCCTGGCCAGCCAGTTCGATGCTGGCGGCATTAGCTTCTGGCGCGCTGTCAGAGTCTGTCCCGGCCAAGAAATTATGTGTATATGGACTGACGCTGTTTGGCGTTGGGGTATTTATGCTGGTCTTCCTGTCTGCCGCGAGTTCTGCGGTGTTAATCATCCTGTCGCAAATACTTTGCGGGCTGGGCTTCGGTTTATTTCAGACGCCGAACAATCGCCTGCTGCTCTCAGCGGCTCCGCAAGGGCGCGCCGGCTCTGCCAGCGGCAGTCTTGGCACGGCCAGGATGGTGGGGCAGTCTTTGGGCAGCGCGGTGGCCGCCATGCTACTGATGGCGGATTTCAGTCTGGCATTACCTTTAAGCGGCATCACGGCCAGCGTATTCGCCGTGGTGGCCGGATTTTATAGTTTACGTAAACGCAGCCGCAGGCCGCAGATGGCTGGCAGCGGTTCAATCATTATGGAGTTAACGCCAATGAATCAGAGCAATAAACCCGAAATCGTTATGCTGTACGAAGCGCCTGAATATCTGGCATTGCTCCGTCAGCACGCGACCGTCCATGATGCATCAACGGGCCTCGAATCGTTATCTGAAGAGGTTTTGCAGCGCGTGAAGTATGTGGTCACCACCGGCTTTACCGGCTTTAGCGGCGCGCAAATGCGTCTGATGCCCGCATTACGACTGATTTGCTGTGCCGGAACCGGTTTTGAAAATGTTGATCATGAGGTTGCGCGTGGGCGCGGCATCTATGTCTCTCACGGGGCGGGTGACAACGCGGCGGCGGTTGCCGACCAGGCGATGGGCTTGTTGCTGGATATTGTCAGGGGAATCAGCCTGCAGGACCGCAAAGCGCGTGATGGTTTATGGCGTACCGATTTCTCGCCATACCCGATGGTCGCTGGCAAAAAAATCGGCATTTTTGGTATGGGGCAGATCGGTGAAGCCATTGCGCGCCGGGCAACCGGATTTGACCTTAAAATTATGTACCATAGCCGCACACCCAAGCCGCAGCTTCCCTGGCAATATATCGATTCGCTTGAAGAACTGGCGCGTCAGGTTGATTTCCTTATCTGCTGTGCGCCGGGGGGTAAAGAGACATTTCATGCGGTTAATGCCCGGGTGCTGGATGCGCTGGGTAGCCAGGGCTACTTAGTCAATGTGGGACGCGGCAGTATCGTTGATACACAAGCGCTTATTACTGCGTTAAACAACGGTGCGGTTGGTGGCGCAGGACTCGATGTCTTCGAAACGGAGCCTGCTATTCCGCAAGCGTTACGCCTGTCTGATAAAACGGTACTCACCGTTCATACAGCGGGGGTTTCCATCGAGACACAACGCACCGGTGTCACCCTGGTCATGCGCAATATCGCGGGATTTGAACGCGATGGCGTGCCGCTGTCACCTATTCCACCGATGGCCGGAGCCCTGTTTAACGGCAGTACGACGGCTTCAGCTTTTTCATCAATCTGATGTCCCCGCTACTGCGCGACTGCAGACTTAAGCGGACAACGCCGGCGATGCAGATGCAAGCGATAACCGCCGTCACAGCAGTCGCGGATCTTGCCGATGCCCATCACATGCGGGCCTGCGACCAGGGTGTCTTCAGTCGCCAGCCGGGCCAGCAACTTTTCGCGGGTCGCCAGCGCCTGAGGGGGATCGATATCGAAGCCGATACTCCAGTGAGGATAGCGTAACTGGAGCAACGTCGAATGGATAACATCTCCCCAGATCAGTAAACGCTGGTCGCCAGCGCTGATTTCAATGCCGCTATGGCCGGGTGTGTGGCCATAGAGCGGAACCAGATGTACACCCGGGATCACCTCTCCGCGCGCGGCAACCGCTGTGATCGAGCCGTTATAAGCCTGTAGCACTGTAGCGATCAGCGTGAAAAGCCCCGTCTGCGCCAGCTGTGGATAGTGTTCCGCTGAAGTTGGGCTGGTCCAGAATGCCAGCTCTTCTTGTGACAGATACAGGGTGGCCTGCGGATAAAGCGCTGTGCCGTCTTCCCTGATTAACCCGCCGATATGATCTTCATGCAGATGGGACAGTATAATCCCCCCGACCTGATCGAGGCTGAAGCCTGCGCTTTGTAGTGCAGCCGGTGCTTTGCCAAAGCGTGGCCCCAGTTGCCTGCCACACCCGGCGTCAATCAGCCACAGCTGATCGTCCTTTTTCAGGGCAAAAGCGTTGATGGGTTCCGGCGATGGGCCGCTGGCAGGCAGTCCGACACTTTTGAACAGCGCTTCTCCTGCGCTGGATTTGGATGCAGGAATAAAATCGGTGTCGCAAAGGAAAATCCCATCCAGCAAGGTAATAAGGGTAAATTCGCCAATCTGATGTTCTTCAGTCATGTGATGCTCCTGGTGGTATCAAAAAAAATGGATGGGGCAGCTGTGCCCGTCAGAGTTGTTGTCTTTAAGGTTTTGCATCGCGGGCCGACTGCCAGCACAAAGCGAGAAGTGATGACGTGGCCGACATCATCATCACCGCTGTCCAGCCGCCATATTCCCAGGCAACGCTGGCGCTCGCTGAGCCGGCGGCGCCGAAAGCGAACTGCGCAGCCATAAATACGGTATTAAAGCGACCACGGGCGCTGCCTGCCGCGCCAAGCACCATAGTCTGATGACCAATGAGCGAAACTTGCAGGCCAGTGGTCATCAGAATCACGCCGATGCCCAGCCCGGCAAGACTCACCATCGGTATCATCAGCAGAAAACTGGCGACCACCAGCAGGACACCAAGACGTACGGCTCCCTGTGGACCTTGTTTGCCCGCGATGCGCAGACATAAGGGCGCCAGCACGGCGCCAGCCAGCGCCACAATGCCGAACATGCCGGCAATGCTGCTGTTCAGCCCGAAGCGGGGCGTCTGCAGTAGCAAAGCCAGAATCGTCCAGAATGCGCTGAAAGCGAAAAAGAGCAGGCTTTGGGTCAGCGCCGCCTTTCTGAGCACCGGCTCGTTGCGCGCCAGAACCCACAACGAACGCAGCAACTGGTGATAGGGCAGTCGGGATTCCGGCAGGCTGCGCGGCAACTTTATCGCCAGACATACCATCATCAGTACAGAAAGCATCGCGCCCAGCAGAAAGACCGAACGCCAGCCATACCAGACCGCCACGAAGCCGCTGACGGTGCGTGCCAGCAGCACGCCCACCAGCAGGCCGCTGGTAATGGTGGCAAGCACGCGTTCACGCTGGAGGGGCGATGAGAGTCCGGCGGCATGGGGGATCATCTGCTGAGCGATGGTAGCGAACACGCCGATCAGCACGGAGAAGAAGGCAAGGCTGTACAAGCCTGGGGAAAAACTGGCAGCCACCATCGCTAATGTCAGGCCCAGACACTGAAGCAATATCAGCGCGCGCCGCTCCAGCTTATCGCCAAGCGGCACCAGCAGGATCAGGCCGAGGGCATAGCCGATCTGGGTTGTTGTGGCGACCAGGCCGGAGGCGGCGCCAAAATCATCAGCGATCATGCCCAGCAGAGGCTGATTGTAATACTGGCTGCCAACGGCGATTCCGGTCGCGGCGGACATCATCAGCACCTGTCCGTGACTGAGGTCGCGGCCGTCTGGTAGCTTTGCGGCGGGGTTGCCAGCAGGAACGGTCATTACGCGACCTCCGGATAAGTGAAGGTGAATCCCTGATGCGGGGATTGAGTGGTCGTGTGAAATTTGAGCATAAAACCTCCTTTTATCCGCAGGCTGGACGGGATTGATCGTCGGGGAGTAAGCCGGGCGGTTATAAGCTGTCGGGCGATGGAGGGATATTGACGAATTGAATGACATCTGGGAAATTGATATCAGATATACCAACTATCTCTGAAAATGATGAAAACACCGACGCTAAGAAATCTTGACCTGAACCTGCTGTATGCCTTTTCCATCCTGATGGAAGAGCTGAACGTTAGCCGCGCGGCAGAGCGGATGTTTATCGGCCAGCCTGGGCTCTCCAGTGCTCTTCGCCGTCTGCGCGAAGCACTGGGCGATGAGCTGTTTATCCGGGTGGGGCGAAAGTTACAGCCCACGCCCCGTGCTCTGGCGATTGCACCGGATATCGCAAGAGCGTTAGCCACGATTGAGCGTACGGTGCAACCGCCAGATGCATTCGATCCGGCAAGCTGGCAAGGGGAGTTTCGCGTTGGGCTATGCGATAACCTTGAGATGGCCTTTTTCGGGGTATTAACTGCGCGGGTTCGCGAGTTAGCGCCGCATGCGCGCGTGGTGGCGGTTGCCGCGACTAAGCGTGATTCGGTACAGCTGCTGGAGGAGGGGGCATATGATTTCAGTGTTGCTGTGCATGGGGAACCGGCATCCTGGCATATCCGCCAGCCGTTATTTGAGCAGCATCTGAAGTGCCTTTACGATCCCCAACGGCTGAAACTTACTTTGCCGCTCAGTATTGATGAGTATGCCAGCCAGCCGCACGTCATCGTGTCATCCGCGGGCAATGATGCCAGAGATGTTGATATCTTTCTGCAACACGCGGGAATAAAGCGTGAGGTGGTTGCCAGCGTATCGCGCTATTCGGCGGTCGGCCCTGTATTGCAGGCAGTGCCAGCGATAGCTACTGTTCCGGAGACAGTGGCGCATTGTATGGCGCAGCTGTATGGCCTGAGTGTCAGCTCTCCGCCCCTCGACTTTCCGGCTGAGCCGATCTCAATGCTTTATCGCAAAGTTGATGATGTAAAGGGAAGCGCCGCCTGGTTCCGGCAACTGTTTATTGAGGTTGCCGCGGAGGCTTTAAACGTTTCGGGTTGCAGGCCTGATAGTGAATTTTCACTTAGCGTAAGTCGATAAAAGAGGGCGGAGAACCGGGAGATTAAGATTCGCCTGCGCTTATGCTCCAACGGTTAATTCTGGCGTTTCTTAATGTTCTCCTAAGCTTGAAATGCAAAATTAAGGACTGGTTTTATTAACTGGCCCTTTACGATGAATTTGCTGTCACTGAAGAGACCGACGCTAAGCCGTGTCTCCTTCCTGATTCTTTTTTCGGTTTATATCGCTGTTTTTCTGAACTTCGCTTATTACCGCCAGGTACTGGCGGATATGCCGCTGGATAGTCTGCACAATACACTGGTATTTCTCTCGATGCCGGTGGTGGCTTTTAGTGTGATTAATATTATTACCACGCTGGCTTCCTTCTTCTGGCTTGATCGTATTCTGATTGCGCTGTTTATTCTGGTATCCGCTACGGCGCAATATTTTATCCAGAACTACGGCATTGTTCTCGACCGTTCAATGATCACCAATATGCTGGATACTACCGCCTCGGAAACCTTTGCACTGCTGACGCCGAAGATGGTTATCACGCTGTTGCTGACTGGCGTGTTGATGGTGATAATTGCATTCTGGATCCGCATTAAACAGAGCCAGCCTGTCTGGAAAAGCGCTGTTTACCGGCTGATCAATGTGGCGATATCTGTCGCGCTTATTCTGCTGGTGGCGCTGTTGTTCTATAAAGATTACGCCTCGCTGTTTCGCAATAATAAAGAGCTGGTGAAATCGTTAACTCCGTCGAACAGCATTGTGGCCTCATGGTCTTATTATTCGCATCAGCGTATGGCGAATATGCCATTAGTGAAGATTGGCGAAGATGCGCATCAATCTGCTGCCATGACCAGGGGTAAGAAAAACCTGACTATTCTGATCGTCGGTGAAACCTCACGCGCCGATAATTTTTCACTTGGTGGCTATCCGCGTGAAACTAATCCACTGCTGGCAAAAGAGGATGTCGCTTATTTCCCACACACCACCTCTTGCGGTACGGCAACCGCGGTCTCGGTACCTTGTATGTTCTCCAATATGCCGCGTGCGCATTATGATGATGCTCTCGCCGCACATCAGGAGGGGTTACTCGATATCCTGCAACGTGCAGGCATCAATGTATTGTGGAATGATAACGATGGTGGTTGCAAAGGCGCCTGCGACCGCGTGCCGCATCAGGATGTGACCAGCCTGAACTTGCCGGATATGTGCATTAATGGGGAGTGCTATGATGACGTACTCTTTCATGGTCTTGAAGAGTACATTGCGAATTTAAAAGGTAATGGCGTCATTGTATTACACACCATCGGCAGTCACGGGCCGACTTACTGGCGCCGTTATCCGCCACAGTTCCGTAAATTTACCCCCACCTGTGATACTAATCAGATTCAGGAGTGTTCGCAGCAGCAGCTGATCAATACTTACGACAATACCCTCCTCTATATCGATTATATCGTCGATAAAGCGATTAATACGCTGAAATCGCATCAGGATCAGTTTACCACCAGCCTGGTTTATCTCTCAGACCACGGCGAATCGCTGGGGGAAAATGGCGCCTATCTGCATGGTTTGCCGTACGCCATTGCGCCAGCGGTGCAGAAACATGTACCAATGTTAATCTGGCTCTCTCCTGATTATCAGCAACGTTACGCGGTTAACAGCCAGTGCCTGAATAATCTGGCGAAGTCAGGCGAGTTCTCGCAGGACAATCTGTTTTCAACCATGCTGGGCTTAACCGGTACGGTAACCAAAGAGTATCAACCTGCTGACGACATCCTGACGGCATGTCGGAGTCAACCTTAAATAAAATCCTGATTGTCGAAGATGATGCCCTGCTGTTGCAGGGCCTTTAGCGGAGGCGCAAAAAAATTCATTGCAGAGGTTTCCATTAAATTTACAATTACTTTCTACAAGGTAAGAAAAATTTAGTAGTTACGTAAAGGTATTAAGTGCACTTTCACAGCTGAAATCGTTAGCTTTCATCCCTGTCAGACATCCCTCACCAGCCTGCACCATCAATTTTTTAGTCATTCACAAACGTCTCAAATTACCTCTGCCGCCAGTGTTAATTTGTAAAATAATTTCGTTTACTGCGACAAGGTCGATCGTCAGAAAAGTTTAAAAAATAATCTCATTACCATCATTTTTGATATGTCATTTATATAATATGATGATAAATATCACTAATTTATAAATTTGGTGAGTTTTTAACTAACTTGGTTAAGTTTAATGTTCAGTTAAGGAACGGTCGCTATGCTATTGGATGTAGCCTCTGCTGATAATGCGTTTATCGGTCAGAGTTTTTAAGGCTTCTGTCTCTGTTATCAACAACTGAGATGCTCACCTGTTACCTGGAAATTGCATTGCAGGTGTGTTTTGGGTCTGAGTTATAGATCAGGTGTAGCATTTTTTGCTAAATTGAAGAGATAAATACATTAAGGAAATTTCTGAATGCCTTTTCTTCCTTTTTCCCGACCGGCGTTAGGTAAAACGGAACTGGCCGCGATGCTGGAGGTGTTTGAATCCGGCTGGATTACCACCGGGCCAAAGTGTGCCGAACTTGAGCGCGCCTTTTGCCAGCTAACCGGCAATCAACACGCTATCGCCGTCAGTTCCGCCACGGCAGGAATGCATGTCACGCTGATGGCGTTGGATATTAACGCGGGCGATGAAGTCATTACGCCGTCGCTCACCTGGGTTTCCACGCTTAACATCATCACATTGCTGGGCGCGACGCCGGTGATGATCGATGTTGACCGCGAAAACCTGATGGTGACGCCTGAGGCGATTGAAGCGGCAATTACCGCCAAAACCAAAGCGATTATTCCGGTACATTACGCTGGCGCGCCTGCGGATATGGACGCCATTCGGGCCATCGGTGAGCGTCACGGCATTGCGGTTATCGAAGATGCGGCGCACGCAGCAGGGACCGGGTATAAGGGACGCCATGTCGGCGAGCGCGGCATCGCCATTTTCTCTTTTCACGCCATCAAGAATATGACCTGCGCGGAAGGGGGATTGGTTGTTACCGACAACGCGGTGCTGGCCGACCGCATCCGCATGCTGAAATTCCATGGTTTAGGTGTCGATGCTTTTGATCGGCAGACCCATGGTCGTCAGCCGCAGGCGGAAGTGATTACACCAGGCTTCAAATACAATCTGCCGGATATCAGCGCCGCCATCGCCTTAGTGCAACTGGCCCGGCTGCCTGAAATCAATGCGCGTCGCGCCACTATCGCTCAGCGCTACCTTGAGGCGCTAAAAGAGACGCCATTCAGGCCATTAGCGTTGCCGGAATGGCCACATCAGCATGCCTGGCATCTGTTTATTATTCGCGTTGATGAAGCGGCCTGCGGCATCTCGCGCGATGCGCTGATGCAGGCGTTAAAAACGCAGGATATTGGCACCGGCCTGCATTTCCGCGCCGCACATACCCACAAATATTACCGCGTGCGCTATCCACACCTCTCGTTGCCACATACCGAATGGAACAGTGAACGCATCTGTTCCATTCCGCTATTTCCCGATATGACTGACAGTGACGTCGAACGCGTAATTACGGCGTTGCGCGGCCTTGCAGGAGCTTAAGTGACTGATTATAAAAAGATTGAAAAAGTGTCGGTAGTGATCCCGGTTTATAACGAACAGGAAAGCTTGCCGGAGCTGATTCGTCGCACCAGTGAAGCCTGTAATAGCCTTAAGCTGGCGTATGAAATTTTACTGGTGGATGATGGCAGCCAGGATGCTTCAGCAGAGATGATCGCCGCTGCGGCGAACGCGCCGGGCAGCCATGTGGTTGCTGTGCTGCTTAACCGCAATTATGGTCAGCATTCAGCGATTATGGCGGGCTTCAGCCATGTAAGCGGCGATCTGACTATCACGCTGGATGCGGATCTGCAGAACCCACCGGAAGAGATCCCCCGTCTGGTGGCCGCCGCGCAGCAAGGCTATGACGTGGTGGGCACTGTGCGACAAAACCGTCAGGACAGCTGGTTCCGCCGCCGCGCGTCGCGCGCCATTAACCATCTTATCCAGCGGGTAACCGGCAAAGCCATGGGCGATTACGGCTGTATGCTACGCGCCTATCGCCGCCATATCGTCGACGCCATGCTCAACTGCCATGAGCGCAGCACCTTTATCCCGATTCTTGCCAACACCTTTGCACGGCGGACGATTGAACTGCCGGTCACGCATGCGGAACGCGAGTTTGGCAATTCTAAATACAGCTTTATGCGGCTGATTAACCTGATGTACGACCTGGTGACCTGCCTGACGACCACGCCGCTGCGCATGCTCAGCGTGCTTGGCAGCCTGATTGCGCTGGCGGGTTTTGCTTTCTCGTTGGTATTGATCGTGTTGCGCCTGTTCTTTGGCGCTGCATGGGCAGGCGACGGCGTATTTGTGCTGTTCGCCGTACTGTTTATGTTCACCGGTGCCCAGTTTATCGGCATGGGGCTGCTCGGCGAATATATTGGCCGCATTTATAACGATGTGCGCGCCAGACCCCGTTATTTTATCCAACGCGTTATCCATCCTCAGACCGACGCTTCAGTACAGGAAACCGAGTAATGAAAACTATTGTCTTTGCTTATCACGACATGGGTTGTGCAGGTATCAACGCGTTGTTGCAGGCTGGTTTTTCCATCAGCGCGATTTTCACCCATGTCGACTCGGCGTCTGAAAATCCCTTTTTTGGTTCGGTAGCGCGGATTGCGGCGGAAAACAACATTCCGGTGTATGCGCCCGATGACGTCAACCATCCGCTGTGGATTGATCGCATTAAAGCGATGGAAGCGGAGCTTATTTTCTCCTTTTATTATCGCAACCTGCTGTGCGATGAGATTCTTAACAGCGCGAAGAGCGGCGCATTTAACCTGCATGGTTCGCTGTTGCCGAAATACCGTGGCCGCGCGCCACTCAACTGGGCGCTGCTGAATGGCGAGAAAGAGACGGGGGTTACGCTGCACCGCATGGTGAAACGTGCGGATGCTGGCGAGATTATTGCTCAGCAAAGCGTGAACATTACAGATGAAGACAATGCGCTCACCCTGCATCATAAGCTGGTGCAATGCGCGCGCGAGTTGCTGGAAACCACCTTGCCACGCATCAGCCAGGATCGCCTTACCGGCACGCCACAAATTGAGGCGGATGCCACCGTGGTCAGCCGTCGTACTGCGGAAGATGGCCGTATCGACTGGTCACTGCCTGCCCGGCAGATTAATAATCTGGTGCGCGCCGTAACCCAGCCGTGGCCTGGCGCGTTTGCCTTTGCCGGTACAGCGAAGTTTGTTGTCTGGAAAGCAAAAGTGCTGCCGGATAATACCCGGGCCAAACCCGGCACCGTATTATCCGCCGATCCGTTCGTTATTGCCTGTGGCGAAGGCGCGCTGGAAGTGCTGACGGGGCAAACAGATAATGGCGTCT
Organism: Winslowiella toletana; assembly: GCF_017875465.1. NCBI lineage: Bacteria > Pseudomonadati > Pseudomonadota > Gammaproteobacteria > Enterobacterales > Erwiniaceae > Winslowiella > Winslowiella toletana. The sequence goes on along the minus strand of NZ_JAGGMQ010000001.1, from coordinate 3,237 downwards.
ATGTGAATGGCAGCCAGCTGGCGCAAAGCCTCGGCATGGTTGCTGGCGCGCTGCTCTATTCTCAGCCAGTGACGGCGATTAAACGCCGCACGCGGGTGTTAATCCTTGGCGTAAATGGATTTATCGGCAATCACCTGACCGAGCGCCTGCTACAGGACGACAATTTTGACGTTTTTGGTCTGGATATCAGCGCCGATGCGATCAGCCGTTTTATCGGCCATCCGCGCTTCCAGTTTGTTGAAGGCGATATCAGCATTCACTCCGAGTGGATCGAATATCACATTAAAAAATGCGATGTGATTCTGCCGCTGGTGGCGATCGCCACGCCAATCGAGTACACCCGTAATCCGCTACGTGTTTTTGAACTCGACTTCGAAGAGAACCTGAAAATTATCCGCGACTGCGTCAAGTACAGGAAACGCATCATTTTCCCATCGACCTCGGAAGTGTATGGCATGTGTACCGATGCCAGTTTCGATGAAGATCATTCCAATCTGGTGGTCGGGCCAATTAACAAACAGCGCTGGATTTATTCGGTGTCGAAACAGCTGCTGGACCGCGTAATCTGGGCTTATGGCGAGAAAGAGGGGTTACGTTTTACGCTGTTCCGTCCGTTTAACTGGATGGGGCCACGTCTGGATAACCTTAATGCCGCGCGCATCGGCAGTTCGCGCGCCATCACTCAGCTGATCCTGAATCTGGTTGAAGGCTCGCCGATCAAACTGATTGACGGTGGTCGCCAGAAACGCTGCTTCACCGATATCAGCGATGGCGTTGAAGCGCTGTTTCGTATTATCGAAAACCAAAACAATAACTGCGACGGGCAGATTATTAACATCGGTAATCCGCAGAATGAAGCCAGTATTAAGGAGCTGGCTGAGCGCCTGCTGGCCAGCTTCGAACGTCACCCGTTGCGCGCCAGTTTCCCGCCGTTTGCCGGTTTCCGCGAAGTTGAAAGCAGCAGTTACTACGGTAAAGGCTATCAGGATGTTGAACACCGTAAACCGTCAATCCGCAACGCCAGACGTTTGCTGGCGTGGACGCCAACGGTGGAAATGAGCACCACCATCGATAACACGCTTGATTTCTTTCTGCGTACTGTTGAGCTGCCGGACGATAAGCAATGAGAAAAGTCGGTCTGCGGGTCGATGTCGATACCTGGCGCGGCACACAATATGGCGTGCCCGCGCTGCTGAATCTGTTCAGTCAGCATAATCTCCAGGCAACGTTTTTCTTTAGTGTGGGGCCGGACAATATGGGACGCCATTTATGGCGTCTGCTGAAGCCACGTTTCCTGTGGAAAATGCTGCGTTCGCGCGCCGCATCGCTCTATGGCTGGGATATTCTGCTCGCGGGCACGGCATGGCCGGGCAGGCTGATCGGTGAGGGCCTCGGCAATATCATCAGCGCGACGGCCGATCATCACGAAGTCGGCCTGCATGCCTGGGACCACTTTGCCTGGCAAACCTGGGCAGGCGTCTGGCCGAAAGAGCAGCTTGAGCAGCATATTGCGCGGGGGCGCGATGCGCTGGAAGCGATTGTCGGACAGAGCATAACCTGTTCGGCGGTAGCGGGCTGGCGTGCCGATGGCCGGGTGGTTGAAGTGAAGCAGGGATTCGGTTTTCGTTATAACAGCGACTGCCGTGGCACGATGCCCTTTCGACCGATTCTGGGCAATGGTCAGTTGGGAACGGTGCAGATCCCGGTGACATTACCCACCTGGGATGAGGTGGTTGGTCCGGCCATCAGCGCTGGTCAGTTCAACGATTACCTGCTGGCGCGGATTAAGGCCGACAGTGGTACGCCGGTGTATACCATTCATGCGGAAGTGGAGGGGATCAGCCAGCTCAGCGCCTTTGCGGAATTACTGCAACGTGGCAGGCAGCAGGGGCTGCATTTTTGTCCACTTAGTGAACTTTTGCCGGACGACCTGGCAACGCTGCCCAGTGGAAAAATCGTGCGCGGACATATTGCCGGTCGTGAAGGGTGGCTGGGATGTGAACAACTGACAGGGTTAATGGAATGACGACAACCAATAAGAGCCTGATACTTGCACTGCTTTTTATCCTCTATTATCTGATTCCCCTTGAATTCCGTAATCTCTGGCAGCCGGACGAAACGCGTTATGCTGAAATCAGCCGCGAAATGCTGCAAAGCGGCAACTGGATCACACCGCATTTTTTTGATTTACGTTATTTCGAGAAACCGATTGCCGGTTACTGGTTTAACAATATCGGTCAGGCGATTTTCGGCCACAACAATTTTGCGGTGCGCATCGGCTCCGTGTTCTCTACGCTGATAAGTGCGCTGCTGGTTTACTGGCTGGGGCGGCGTATATTCCCGCAACGCGGCGTGGCGCTGACCGCCAGCATAATCTTTCTGACATCGCTGCTGGTCTATGGTGTTGGCAGTTATGCGGTGCTCGACCCGATGCTGGCGATGTGGATGATTGCTGCCATGTGCAGTTACTGGTTTGCCAGCGAGGCTACAACGGTAAAGCAGCGGGTGCTGCGCTACCTGTTGCTGGGCCTGACCTGCGGTATGGGCTTTATGACCAAAGGTTTTCTGGCACTGGCGCTGCCGGTGCTGGCGATTGCGCCCTGGGCGATCTGGCAGCATCGCTTGCGCGAACTGCTGGTTTACGGTCCACTGGCGGTCGTCAGCGCCGCGCTGCTGAGCGCCCCCTGGGCGATCGCTATCCATCGACAACAACCTGACTTCTGGCACTACTTTTTCTGGGTCGAACATATCCGGCGCTTTGCCGAATCGGACGCCCAGCATAAAGCGCCTGTCTGGTATTACCTGCCGATTCTGTTGCTGGGCGCGCTGCCCTGGCTGGCATTATTGCCAGGCGCGCTGCAACAGGGCTGGCGAGAGCGCAAGCAATCTGCCGGCGGATTGTATCTGTTGAGTTGGGTGGTCGTTCCGTTACTTTTCTTTAGTATTGCGAAAGGAAAATTGCTGACCTATATTCTGCCGTGTTTTGCACCGCTGGCCCTGCTGATGGCCGCGTATGGCTGTCGGCTGGCACGCGAAGGCAGCCGCATCCTGAAAGTGAATGCGTGGATTAATATTCTGTTTGGCCTGGCCTGTGTCCTTACCTTGTTACTGGCGCTGGCTCCCTGGGGGATTATCCATCACCCGTTGTATGGGGCGCATGAAATGCTGGCGCTGGCAATGGCCATACTCTCCTTCGCTGGCTGGGCGCTGGCGGGTTTTATCAGCCTGAAGGTGGTA